>JAEBDY010000001.1:0-941458 GCA_049997955.1 Umezawaea sp. cmx-9-4
GACGAACCGGATCGTGCTTCGACAACGCCGTCGCGGAGTCGTTCTTCGCCACCCTCAAAACCGAGATCGGCACCACCGTCTGGGCCACCCGAGACGACGCCCGACGGGACGTGTTCGCCTACCTCGGCTACTACAACCATCACCGTCTACATTCGACACTCGACTACCGCACTCCACACGAAGTCCGTGTTGGTTATCGTCAAGGTCTCGCCCTCGTGGCATGAAATCCCGGTGTCCGGTTCTCGGGGACAACCTCAAACTTTGCTCTTCGTTTGTCAAGGCATCTTTCCCGCCTTGACAAACGAAGAGCAAAGATCGAGACAATGACGCGAGCGGGGGGTGAGGGCGCCTCCAACGCTCACAGGGGTTCCCCATCCCTCACGAGGGTTCCCACGCGAGCGGAGGCGAGGGTCCCCCAACGCTCACAAGGGTTCCCCACACGAGCGGAGCCCGCACCCACCGACACCCAGGGCAACCCCCGATCGGCCGGTGCCCCTTCCCCCGCCCAATCGCTACCTTCGACCACGTGACCCGGCTGACGCGGTTCCTGGTGGTCCTGCTCCTCGCCCTTTCCCAAGTGGCCGTAGGGGTTTCCCCGGACCTGGAAGCCAAGCTGGCCGAGATCCAGGGCTTGCGGGTCATCAGCAGGTCCACCGTCGGCGCTCACCAGTACTTCGTCCTCGGCTTCCAGCAGCCGATCGACCACCGGCACCCGCGCCGGGGCACTTTCGAGCAGCGGATCTCCTTGCAGCACAAGGACGAGAGCCGTCCGATGATCCTCCACACCACCGGCTACGACCTCCCCGGCGGCCCTGGGCTCTCCGAGCCCGCCCGCCTGGTGGACGGCAACCAGCTGAGCGTGGAGCAGCGCTTCTTCACCCCGTCCCGCCCGGAGCCCGCGGACTGGCGCGACCTGACCATCTGGCAGGCCGCGAACGACCACCACCGCGTCGTCGCGGCGTTCAAGCGCATCTACGAGGCGCGCTGGCTGTCGACCGGCGCGAGCAAGGGCGGGATGACCTCGGTCTACCACCGGCGGTTCTTCCCGCGCGACGTGGACGCCACGATCGCCTACGTGGCCCCGAACGACGCGGACGACCGCCGGGACACCTACGGCGAGTTCATCAGGCACGTGGGCGACGACGATTCCTGCAACCGGCGCCTGGAGGGCGTCCAGCGGCAGATCCTCCAGCACCGCGACGAGGTCGTGGCGATCATGCTCGCCAGGGGCTACACCTACGACAGGCTCTTCGGCACGCCGCAGCGGGCGTTGGAGATCCTGGTCCTGGACACCCCGTTCACCTTCTGGCAGTACCAGACCCAGGCCGAGTGCGCCCTGGTCCCCGGCCCGGACGCGACCGTCGCGCAGCTGGTGGCGTTCATGGACGACACGGTCGGCTTCGACTTCTACACCGACGCGGGTGTCGCCCCCTACACGCCGTACTACTACCAGGCGGGGACCCAGCTGGGTTCTCCGAAGGCCGACGAGCGGGCGGTGGCGGACCTGCTGCGCCACCCCGGTTCCAGCGTCCCGCGGTCGTTCGTGCCGTCGGACATCCGGATGCGGTTCGAGCCGGGCGCCATGCGCGACGTCGACGACTGGGTCCGCCGCGCGGGCCGCAACCTCCTGTTCGTCTACGGCGGCAACGACCCGTGGGGCGCGGAGCCGTTCCGGGTCGGCCAGGGCGTGCGGGACTCGTTCAGCTTCACCGTGCCGGGCGGCAACCACGGCGCGAACATCGCGAAACTGCCTGAGGCGCAACGGAACCAGGCGACGGCCGCGGTGCTCCGCTGGGCCGACGTCGAAGCCCCGGTGTCGGCCGCGACCTCCGACGGCCCCGGCCCGGACGACCTCGCCGAACTACGCCGCCGCCCGCGGTAGCTGCCGACCCCACAGCGCCCGCAGGTCCACGCCGCCGCGGTGCAGGATCCGCACGGACCGGTTGCGCCCGTCCGCGAGCAGCCCCAGCACCAGGTGCGGCGGCTTGATCGTCGCGCCACCGCGTCGGGCGTAGTGGTGGGCGACCTCGACGACCTTGCGGGCGTGCGCGGTCAGCTCGAACTCCGCCGCGGGCCCGGTGAGCGTGACGCGCAACGGCCGCAGGGGAGACCGCCGCAGCCGCCACGCGCCGAGGTCCTCCTCCACGCGCGGTCGGACGACGTCGAGGTCGATTCCCAGCGTGGCCAGGAGTTCCCGGTCGGTGGGACCGGTGATGCGGGCTCGCACGGCGTCCGCCGTGACGCCGTCGACGGCGTGCGCCTCGGCGAGCGCCAGCAGCAGGAGGTCCGTGTCGAGCGTGCGGCGGCCGTACTCGGCGGCCAGTCCCGCGGCGCGGATCACGACTCGGCGGGCGGTCGGGTCGAAGCTGGCGAACATCCGGCTACCTCCTGGCGTGCTTCTTGTGGGCGGACTGCCTGGTCACGCCGAGGGAGTCGGCGATGGCCTCCCACGACCAGCCCTGCGCGCGGGCGTTGCGGACGTGCACGGCTTCCAGTTCCTCCAGCAGTCGGCGCAGCGCGGCGACCGCCGCGAGGCCCTGTCCCGGTTCCTGGCCGTTGGCGGTGGCCGCCAGTTCCGTCGCGGACTCCATGGTTGTCAACCTAGGGTGACAAAACTGCGCGTGTCAACCAAAGCTGACAAACTGGTCCGCATGGACGCGCTGCCGCTGCTGGTCGTCGACTCCGCCAACGTCGTCGGCTCCGTGCCGGACGGGTGGTGGCGCGACCGCGCGGGCGCCGCCGAACGCCTGCGCGACTCGCTCGTGGCCGTTGCCGCCCAGGGCATCGACGCCGACGGCCCGATGGAGGTCGTGCTCGTCGTGGAGGGCAAGGCCAACGGGGTCGAGTCCGTCGACCACGTCCGCGTGGTCCGCTCGCCGGGCGAGGGCGACGACCGGATCGTGGAGGTCGTGCGCGACGAAGGCACGGGCAGGCGCACCGTCGTGGTGACCGCGGACCGCGAACTCCGCCGCCGCGTCGGCGAACTGGGCGCCGAGGTGGTCGGCCCGCGCACCGTGCGGAGCTGATCCCAGGGAGTGGAACCCGGAACACCCGCCGGACCACTTGTTGTTGACTTCCGTCGTGACCACCGCCCAGCGCCGCCGTGCCCGTGTCCGCGCCCCCGAACTGGTGGGCCGCGGCTGGCTCAACACCGGCGGCGAGGACGTCCGGCTCGCGGACCTGCGCGGCAAGGTCGTGCTCCTGGACTTCTGGACCTTCTGCTGCATCAACTGCCTGCACGTCCTGGACGAGCTGCGGCCGCTGGAGACCGAGTTCGCCGACGTCCTGGTGACCATCGGGGTGCATTCGCCGAAGTTCGTGCACGAGGCCGACCCGGACGCGCTGGCCGCGGCGGTGGAGCGGTACGAGGTGCACCACCCGGTGCTGGACGACCCCGAGCTGACGACCTGGCAGGCGTACGCGGTGAAGGCGTGGCCGACGCTGGTCGTGGTGGACCCCGAGGGCTACGTGGTGCACGTCGCCGCTGGTGAGGGGCACCTGGACGCGTTGCGGCAGGTGGTCGCGGAGCTGGTGGCCGAGCACGGGGCGAAGGGGACGCTGCACCGCGGCGACGGCCCGTACGTGGCGCCGGAGCCCGCCGAGACCGAGCTGCGGTTCCCGTCGAAGGCGATCGTCACGCCCGCGGGCACGCTGCTCGTCGCCGACTCCG
Source organism: Umezawaea sp. cmx-9-4 (assembly GCA_049997955.1). Taxonomy (GTDB): domain Bacteria; phylum Actinomycetota; class Actinomycetes; order Mycobacteriales; family Pseudonocardiaceae; genus Umezawaea. The sequence goes on from JAEBDY010000001.1 coordinate 3,671, forward strand.
CGCACCACGGCGTGGTCGAGCTGGAGGCCGACGGCGAGACCGTGGTCCGCCGGTTCGGCACCGGGCTGCGCGGTCGCCAGGACGGCGTCGAGCCCACGTTCTCCGAGCCCGCGGGCCTGGCGCTGCTGCCGCCGGGGATCGCGGCCGAGGTCGGCTACCACGTGGTCGTCGCGGACACGGTCAACCACCTGCTGCGCGGCCTGAACCTGGACACCGGCGAGGTCACCACGGTCGCGGGCACGGGTGAGCAGTGGCGCGGTGGTCCGACCGACGGTCCGGCCACCGGGATCGAGCTGACCAGCCCGTGGGACGTCGAGTGGTGGGCGCCCGCGAACGGCGTCGCCATCGCGTTGGCGGGCAACCACACCCTCGGCCTGTTCGACCCGGTGTCCGGACTGGTGAGCCGCCTCGCGGGCACCACGGTCGAGGGCCTGAGCGACGGTCCGGCGCTGGAGGCGTTCTTCGCCCAGACGTCGGGGCTGGCGGCGGACGGGGACCGGCTGTGGCTGGTCGACTCCGAGACGTCGGCGCTCCGCTGGCTCGACGCGGACCGCACGGTCCACACGGCGATCGGCAAGGGGCTGTTCGACTTCGGCCACCGCGACGGGAAGGCCGACGAGGCGCTGCTCCAGCACCCGCTCGGCGTGACCGTGCTGCCGGACGGCAGCGTCGCGGTCTCGGACACGTACAACGGCGCCCTGCGGCGCTACGACCCGAGCACGGGCGAGGTGTCGACGTTGGCCACCGGCATCGCCGAGCCGTCCGGGGCGGTGCTGGTGGACGGCGAACTGGTCGTCGTGGCGTCGGCCGCGCACCGGCTGGACCGACCGGTCGCCCCCGGCGTGGCGGCGGAACTGGTGTCGGGCAAGGCGCACCGGGTGCGCAGGCCGCCGTCGGAGATCGGGACCGGCGAACTGGAGCTGGCGGTCGTCTTCACTCCACCAAACGGGACGAAACTGGACGAAAGGTATGGGCCTTCGACACGCCTGGAGGTCACGAGTTCGCCACCGGAATTGCTCCTCGACGGGGCGGGCGTGACGACGGACCTCACGCGCACCCTGCGGATCGCGGAGGGGTTCACCGACGGTGTGCTCCACGTCGTCGCACAGGCCGCTAGCTGCACGGATGACCCCGCGGTGGAACACCCGGTCTGCCGGCTCACCCGTCAGGACTGGGGTGTACCCGTTCGTGTGACAAAGGGCGGTCCGAGTCGACTACCGCTGATGATGGGTGGTCTGGACGACGCCTAGGGGTGGACACCTGGTCCGGTCATCGAGTTCTGGCACGTAGACTCCCCGAGTGGCTGATGTCAAGCTCGAGATCCAGATGCTGCACGACCGCGTCCTGGTGCGGATCTCGCCCGAGGACGGGGAGCGCCGCAGCAGCGGTGGCATCGTGATCCCGTCCACGGCGCAGATGGCGAAGCGCCTCGCCTGGGGTGACGTCCACGGCATCGGCACCCACGTGCGCCACGTGAAGGTCGGGGACCGGGTGCTGTTCAACCCGGACGACCAGCTCGAAGTCGAGGTTCACGGGCAGGCCTACCTGGTCATGAGGGAGCGGGACGTGCACGCGACCGCGACCGAGCAAACGGATCAGGGCACCGGTCTTTACCTGTGACACCCCCGAACGTGATCACCGCGTGATGGCGTTCCGGTAAGTACTCGCAAGACCACCTTTGACGAGCCAGGAGGGGGCGCGGTGCCGGACAAGCAGCGACCCGAGTACGAGGCGGAGCGGACCATGGCGATCGAGCCGGTCCGCCCGCCGGAGACGGCGTCGGAGCAGACGACGAAGTTCTCCGCGGCCTCGCTCCAGGCACCGCAGAACACCGGCTGGCCCGAGCACGAGCCCGACGGCGAAGCCGAGTTCGCGGGCGCCCCGACGGTGCGCACGATGCAGACCCCGCCGCCGTTCGTCCCCCCGACGCCGCAGGACGGGGCGACGTCGTTCTTCGGCGGACCGCCGCCCCCGCCGCCCGGCCCGACCGCCGAGGCGACCTCGTTCCTGGGCGCGCCGCCCCCGCCACCGCCCGCTGAGGCGACGTCGTTCAACGGCACGCCACCCCCGCCGCCACCCCCCATGGCCACGTCGTTCAACGGCCCGCCCGCCGACGGCACCACCGCGGTCCACGGCCCGGTGGTGGTCGAGCAGACCGGGGAAGGCGACCCCGAGGCGGCCGCGGCCGCCCGCAAGCAGCGGAACCGCAAGATCGGCATCATCGCCGGCGCGGTCGCCGGTGTGCTCGTCGCGCTCTACGGCCTGGACATCCTCATCTCCAGCGGCAACGTGCCGCGCGGCGTGACGGTCGCGGGTGTCGACGTCGGCGGTCTGAGCCACGGCGAGGCCGAGGCGAAGCTGCGCCAGCAGATCGAGCCGCGCCTGAGCCTGCCGTTCAAGGCGCAGGCCGGTGACGTCGAGACCGAGATCGACCCGAAGGCCGCCGGTCTGACGCTCGACTGGTCGTCCACGATCGACCGCGCGGGCAGCCAGCCGCTGTCGCCGATCACCCGTGTGACCTCGTTCTTCACCTCTCGCGAGGTCGGGTTCGCGACGCAGAACGACAAGGCGAAGCTCACCGCCGCGCTGGAGGGCCTGCGCGCGACGACCGACCACGAGCCCGCCGAGGGCACGATCAAGTTCGACGGCGCGAAGCCCAGCGCGGTCGACCCGAAGCAGGGCCAGAAGCTCGAGGTCGACAAGGCGTCCGGCGTCGTGCTGGCCGACTGGGCCAAGGGCCAGGTCGAGCTGCCCGTGACGACGACGCCGGTGAAGACCACGAAGGAAGGCGTCGAGAAGGCGCTGAACGAGGTCGCGAAGCCCGCGGTCGCCTCCCCGGTGCTGGTGAAGGGCGAGGGCAAGGACGCGACCCTCATGCCCGAGCAGCTCGCCACGGTCCTCGTGTTCGAGCCCGCCGACGGCGGCGCCCTCAACGCGAAGATCGACAACGGCAAGTTCGCCGAGGTCGCCGGTCCCCAGCTCAAGGAGACCGAGAAGGAGGGCAAGGACGCCGAGGTCGTCTTCGACAGCGGCGCCCCCGTCGTCAAGGAGTCCGTCGACGGCCTCTCCGTCGACTGGGAGAAGAGCCTCGCGACCGGCCTGGACGTGCTCAAGAGCGCCGACCAGCGCGAGATCAAGGCCGAGTACAAGAAGACGCCCGCCAAGGTGACCACCGAGGCCGCGAACAAGCTGGGCATCAAGGAGGTCATCGGCTCCTTCGAGACCGGTGGCTTCGCGGCGGACTCCGGCACGAACATCAAGGTCGTCGCGGCCAAGGTGAACGGCGCCATCGTCAAGCCGGGCGAGACGTTCAGCCTCAACGGCTTCACCGGCCAGCGCTCGGCGGCGCAGGGCTACGTCGAGGCGGGCATCATCAACAACGGCCAGCCCGGCCGCGCGGTGGGCGGCGGCATCTCGCAGTTCGCCACGACGCTGTACAACGCGTCGTACTACGCGGGCATGAAGGACGCGGGCCACCAGGCGCACAGCTACTGGATCTCCCGCTACCCGGCGGGGCGCGAGGCCACCGTGTTCGAGAACCCGGACGGCTCCAGCGTCATCGACCTGCGGTTCACCAACGACTCCGAGACCGGCGTGTCCATCCAGACGATCTGGACGCCGTCGACGCTGAAGGTCGTCCTCTGGGGCACCAAGCGCTACCAGATCGAGGGCGTGACCGGCGAGAAGTCGAACTTCACCGATCCGCAGACCATCTACAAGGAGACCCAGCCGTGCGCGGCGGGCACCGGCGCGCCGGGCTTCACGGTCGTGGACACCAGGATCATCAAGGACATGTCGGGCGCCGAGATCCGGCGGGAGAACCAGACGGTCAAGTACGACGCGTCACCGACGATCGTGTGCGGTCCCAAGCCGGAGGAAAAGCCTCCGGGCAACTGATCTCCAACCACCGCGAAAACCCGTCCGGCACACAGCCGGGCGGGTTTTCGCGTGTGAAGTGCACGTTCGCTGGGTATCACTCGTCCGAGTGATTGGAGCCCGCCGTGGGTACAGCGCAAAACACAGCACGCGAAGTCAACGAGAACCCGGTCGTGCAGGTCGCCGGTCGAGTCGGGATGGTCTTCTACGGGATCCTCTACGTGCTCCTGGCCTTCCTGACGGCGCAGGTCGTGCTGGGTGACAGCGGCGAGCAGGCCGACCAGAAGGGCGCGCTCGGGCAGATCGCGGCGACGTCCTACGGGCCGTTCCTCCTCTGGGTGACCGCGATCGGGCTGTTCGCGTTCGCCCTGTGGCAGCTGCTGGAAGCGGCCATCGGCTACACGTGGATCAGCAAGGACCGCAAGCGCATCGGCAAGCGCATCGGCGCGGCCTCGCGCGCGATCACCGGCGTGATCCTCGGGTTCGCCGCGATCAAGTACGCCTCGGGCTCCGGCGGCGGTGACTCCAGCGCGCAGCAGCAGGAGTTGACCGCTGTGGTGCTCGGGTGGCCCGGTGGGCAGTTCATCGTCGGCGCGGTCGCGATCGGCGTGCTGGTCATCGCCTTCATCGTCATCCGCAAGGGCGTGAAGAGGAGCTTCGAGGAAGACCTCAACATGAGCGAGCTGCCGAACGGGTCGCGCAAGTTCGTCGAGCGCACGGGCCGCATCGGCTGGATCGGCAAGGGACTGGCGTACGCGATCATCGGCCTGCTGGTCGGGATCGCCGCGGTCAACGCCGACCCCGAGCAGTCCGGCGGCCTGGACAAGGCGCTGCACACGCTGGCCGCCGAGCCGTACGGCGTGTTCCTGCTCGCCTTGATCGCGCTGGGGTTCCTCGGCTTCGGCATCTACTGCTTCGCCGCCGCCCGCGCCCACAAGTGACCTCCTGAAACGAAAAGCGGCGGCACCCGAGAACGGGTGCCGCCGCTTTTCCGTTGCCTCAGAAAGCGCTCTCGTCCACGTCCATCAGCGAGTTGTCCGTCGACTCGGTGATCTTGCGGCGGGCGGTCAGCTCCGGCAGGACGTTGCGGGCGAAGAACGACGCCACCGCGACCTTGCCCTCGTAGAACGCCTTGTCCTTGGCGGACACCGGTCCCGCGAGCTTCGCCAGCGCCACCTCGGCCTGGCGCAGCAGCAGCCAGCCGACCAGCACGTCGCCCGCGGTCATCAGCAGCCGCACCGAACTCTGGCCGACCTTGTAGATGTTGCGGACGTCCTCCTGCGAGGTGGTCAGGAACCCGACCATCGCGCCGAGAATGCCCTGCAGGTCCTCAAGACCCTGCTTGAGCAGCGCCCGCTCCTCCTTCAGGCGACCGTTGCCGCCCTCGTTGTCGAGGAACGCCTGGATCTCGCCGTTGATGAACCCGAGCGCCTGGCCCTTGTCCCGGATGATCTTGCGGAAGAAGAAGTCCAGCGACTGGATCGCCGTCGTGCCCTCGTACAGCGAGTCGATCTTCGAGTCCCGGATGTACTGCTCGATCGGGTACTCCTGCAGGAAGCCCGACCCACCAAGGGTTTGCAGCGACTGCGCGAGCTGCTCGTACGCCCGCTCGGACCCGACGCCCTTGACGATCGGCAGCAGCAGGTCGTTGACCTTCTCGGCCAGCGCCTTGTCCTCGCCGCCCAGCGAGATCCGGTCCTGGAACGTCGCCGTGTACAGGTACACCGCCCGCAGGCCCTCGGCGTACGACTTCTGCAGCATCAGGCTGCGCCGGACGTCCGGGTGGTTCGTGATCGCCACGCGCGGCGCGGCCTTGTCCGTCATCCGCGTCAGGTCAGCGCTCTGCACGCGCTCCTTGGCGTAGGCCAGCGCGTTCAGGTAGCCCGTCGACAGCGTGCCGATCGCCTTCGTGCCGACCATCATCCGCGCGTACTCGATGACCTCGAACATCTGCGCGATGCCGTCGTGCACCTCGCCCAGCAGCCAGCCCTTGGCGGGCGTGCCGTGCTGCCCGAACGTCAGCTCGCAGGTCGTGGAGACCTTCAGGCCCATCTTGTGCTCGACGTTGGTGACGAAGGCGCCGTTGCGCTCGCCCAGCTCACCGGACTCGCCGTCGAAGTGGAACTTCGGCACCAGGAACAGGGACAGGCCCTTGGTGCCCGCCTTCGCCTCGATGCCGGGGCCCTCGGGCCGCGCCAGCACCAGGTGCATGATGTTCTCGGTCAGGTCCTGGTCGGCCGACGTGATGAACCGCTTCACGCCGTCGACGTGCCACGACCCGTCCTCCTGCAGGACGGCCTTCGTGCGACCGGCGCCGACGTCGGAACCGGCGTCCGGCTCGGTCAGCACCATCGTCGCGCCCCAGCCGCGCTCGATGCAGAGCTCGGCCCACTTCTTCTGCTCTTCGGTGCCGTTGTTGTAGACGACCGACGCGAAGCTCGGGCCCGCCATGTACATGTACGCGGCCGGGTTCGCACCCAGGATCAGCTCGGACGCCGCCCACTGCACCGACGGCGGCACGCCGAAGCCGCCGAGCTCCTCCGGCAGCGAGAGCCGGTACCACTCGCCGTCCCACAGCGCCTTGTACGACTTTTTGAACGACTCCGGCAGCGTCGCCGAGTGCGTCTTCGGGTCGAAGACCGGCGGGTTGCGGTCGGAGTCGACGAACGAGTCCGCCAGCGGGCCCACCGCGAGCTTGTTCAGCTCGGCCAGCACCCCTCGCGCCGTCTCCTCGTCAGCCTGCTCGAACGGACCCGTGCCGAGGTGGTCCTGCACGTTGAAGACCTCGAAAAGGTTGAACTCCAGGTCCCTGACGTTGCTCTTGTAGTGGCCCATCTCGTCACTCACTCCCGAAAGGTGCGGGGCCTGTCCTATCCCCTACTGACCGGTAACAACAGGGTATTACCTGCCAGTAACCCCGGCAAGGCCCGGCACTCGGTTGTGCGGGATCGCACCGTCGCGAGTACGTGTGCGCCACCTCCGATCGGGTGGCGATAAGCCTCCCGATCTCCACATATGTGAACAAGGGTCACAAATGTGAGTCAGTTCGCTGTCAAGTCCTTCCGCCGGCCGCAACAGCCTCGTAAGACCAACGTCACACATCCCGTGTGGACGAGCTGGGCACCGCCGCCCGTGTCGCCCAGCTCAGCCGGACGGGCCGCACTCACTGTGCACACCAGGAGGTCTCATGGGCACCCTCGACTGGATAGTGGTCGCTGGGTACTTCTTCGTCATGGTGGCCATCGGTATTTGGTCGCGCGGGCGGGTCAAGAACATCGCCGACTTCTTCACCGCGGGCGGCAGGATGCCGTGGTGGCTGTCCGGCATCTCCCACCACATGTCCGGCTACAGCGCCGTCATGTTCGTCGCGTTCGCCGCCGAGGCCTACCGGTTGGGCCTCACGGTCTACATCTGGTGGTCGTTGACCATCGGCATCGGCGTGGGCATCGGTGCGTTCTTGTTCGCCGGGCGCTGGAACCGGTTGCGCGCCAAGCACAACGTCGCCTCACCGCTGGAGTACCTGGCGCGGCGCTACAACGTGCCGACCCAGCAGCTGATGGCGTGGTGCGGGGCCGTGCTCAAGGTCGTCGACATCGCGGCAAAGTGGGCCGCCGTCTCGATCCTGCTGCGCGGGTTCGCCGGGGTGCCCATCACGTGGGGCATCGTGCTGATCGGCCTCGTCACGATGGTCTACTCGGTGCTGGGCGGCCTGTGGGCCGACGCGCTCACCGACATGGGCCAGTTCGTCATCCAGGGCGCGGCGGGCATCGCGATGTTCGTCGCGGTCGCCGCGCACCTCGGCGGCGTCGACTTCATGTGGACGATCTGGGACAAGCTCCCCGAGTCGCACAGCGACCCGCTGTCCGGTCCCTACACGTTCACGTTCTTCATGGCGCTCTTCCTGATCAAGACGCTGGAGTACAACGGCGGCATGTGGAACCTGGCGCAGCGCTACATGGCCGCGCCGTCGGGCGCCGCCGCCAAGCGCTCCGCCCTGCTGTCCGCGGGCCTGTGGCTCGTGTGGCCGCTGGTCCTGTTCTTCCCGATGTGGGCGGCGCCGCTGATCGTGCCGGGCATGGAGGCCAACGCCGAACAGGCGTACGTCGAGATGGGCAAGGCGATGCTCCCCGCGGGCATGATCGGCCTGGTCCTCGCCGGCTTCTTCTCGCACACGATGGCGATGGTGTCGTCGGACGCGAACGTGATCTCCGCGGTCATCACGCGGGACATGCTGCCCAAGCTGTGGAAGGGCGTCACGAGGTTGACGTCGGACGCCCAGCTGAAACTGGCCAGGATCACGACGTTCCTCTTCATCGGCTTCAGCATGATCATCGCGATCACGTCCGGCGGCCAGGGCTTCGTGCTCAAAGTCGTGGTCGACCTGGTGGCCGCCACGATGGGCCCGATCGCCATCCCGCTGATGCTCGGCCTGCTCCCGTGGTTCCGCAAGTTCGGCCCGTCGGCGGCGATCGCCTCGGTGGTCGGCGGCTTGGGCGTCTGGGCGTTCCTCTACATCGAACAGCTCCAGAAAGCCGCCTTCGTCACGAAGGGCGTGCTGGTGGCGACACCGCTGGTCGTGTCGCTGGTCCTGTACATCGCGTTCGGCCTGCTCAAACCCGAACCGTCGGAGGACCGCGACGAACTGCTCGAATCGCTCAACAGCGACGACGCGTCCAAGCCGGCGGGCGAGGAGCCAGCGGCCGTCAAGGCGTGACAACACGGTGGGGCCGCCTGCACCCGGCCCCACCGCTGTGCGCCTTTGCGAAACGATGAAGGCCCAGGTCAACCGACCTGGGCCTTCATCGTTTCGTGGTGGAGCGGGTGACGGGAATCGAACCCGCCTCTACAGCTTGGGAAGCTGTCGTTCTACCAATGAACTACACCCGCGTTGCACTGCGGGACCGATCATACACAGGGCGCGGTGGGGTGGCGGCACCTGCCAGGTGGTTAGGCTGTGCCCGTGTTGCTGAGTGATCGTGAACTGCGCAAAGAGGTCGAGTCCGGTCGTTTGCTCCTCGACCCGTTCGACGGGGAGATGGTGCAGCCGTCGAGCATCGACGTCCGGCTCGACCGGTTCTTCCGGGTTTTCAACAACACCAAGTACACGCACATCGACCCGCGGCAGCAGCAGGACGACCTGACGTCGTTGGTCGAGGCTGAGGCGGACGAGCCGTTCGTGCTGCACCCCGGTGAGTTCGTGCTGGGGTCGACGTTCGAGAAGGTGACATTGCCGGACGACCTCGCCGGGCGGTTGGAGGGGAAGTCGTCGTTGGGGCGGCTGGGGCTCCTCACGCACTCGACGGCCGGGTTCATCGATCCCGGGTTCTCCGGGCACATCACGTTGGAGCTGTCCAACGTGGCGAACCTGCCGATCACGTTGTGGCCCGGCATGAAGATCGGGCAGCTGTGCCTGTTCCAGCTGAGCAGCGCGGCGGAGTTCCCGTACGGCTCCACGCAGGCCGGGTCGCGGTACCAGGGGCAGCGCGGGCCCACGCCGTCGCGCGCCTACCTGAACTTCCACCGCACGGACACCACCCGCTAGAGGGTGAAGCCGTAGCGGGACAGGACGCGTTCGCGCATCGCCGGGTCGTTGCGCGGCACGGGTTCCAGGAAGATCTCGTCCAGGTCCGGGAACTCGGCGCGCAGCTCGCCGTCGATGCGCACGCACGCGCGTTCCAGGTCCGCGGCGCCCAGGGAGTCGTCGAAGTCCAAGCGGGCGCACAGCAGCACGTGGTCGGTGCCGGTCAGCATGCTGAGCAGGTCGACCACGGCGTCCACCTCGGGCGCTTCGCGCAGCCGTGCGCCGATGGCCTTGACCATCACGGGGTCGGCCTGGCGGCCGATCAGCAGGTCGCGGTTGGTGCGCGCCAACGAGTACGCGACGGCCACGAGCAGCACGCCGATCGCCAGCGACGCGACGCCGTCCCACACCGACGAGCCGGTGATCTGGTGCAGGCCGACGCCCGTGAACGCGATCACCAGGCCGGTCAGCGCCGCCGAGTCCTCCAGGAACACGGTCTTCACCGTCGGGTCGTCGGACAGCTTCAGGTACTCGACGATCGACCGCTGCTGGGCCTTCGACTCGCGCCGCACCTGACGCATCGCCTGCGCCCACGACACCGACTCCATCGCGAACGCCAACCCCAGCACGATGTAGCCGACCAGCGGCCGCGTCTGCTCCTCGGGTTCGCCGAACACCGTCCGGAACCCCTCGTAGAACGCGAACATCGCGCCCGACGCGAAGATCGACACGGCGGCCAGCAGCGACCAGAAGTACCGCTCCTTGCCGTAGCCGAAGGGGTGCTTGCGGTCGGCGGGCCGGTCTGACCTGCGCAGGGCGGTCAGCAGCAGGGCTTCGGTGAACGTGTCGGCGACCGAGTGCGCGGCCTCCGACAGGATCGCGGCCGAGCCGGTGATGACGCCCGCCACGGCCTTCATCACCGCGATGGCCAGGTTCACGACGAGCGCCAACACCACCGTGAGCGTGCTTTCGCCGCCCTGACCTGCCTTTTCCTCAGCCATGCCGGAAACCCTATTGCCGTGCGCCGGTCACCGCCCATTGGTGCGTACGGGTGAGATTCGGCCGCGGAGGCAACACTCGGGGCGTCCGCGGAGTCTTACGTGTGGGGATTTGAAAAGCAGGTGCTGGTCAAGGGTAGGGAGGCCGCCCGCGTCCTTTGTGGACGTGGGCGGCCCCCGTTCGCGCAGGTGATCGACCACCACGGTTAGGCTTCGCCATGGGATTCTTGGTGCAGGTGCTGTTGACGGCGGTCGCGGTGTGGGTGTCCACCGTGGTCCCCGGCATCGATCTCGGCGAGGCGTCCACCCCAGCGAAGATCGGCACGCTGGTCCTGGTCGCACTCGTCTTCGGCCTGATCAACGGGATCATCAAACCGGCGGTGAAACTCCTCGGGTGCGTCTTCTACCTGCTCACGCTGGGCCTCTTCGGCCTGGTCGTGAACGGCCTGCTGTTCTGGCTGGCGGGGTGGATCTCCGAGGAGGTCGGTCTCCCGTTCGAGGTCACGGGCTTCTGGCCGGCGTTCTGGGGCGCGATCATCGTCGCGATCACGGGCTGGGTGCTGAACATCGTGTACGAGAAGGTCACCGACAAGGACTGATGTGGATCTCTCGGCTCCGGTGCGGTTCGCTGCACCGGAGCCGTTGCGCCTGCTCGTGCGGCCAAACGCGGGAAGCACGAGCAGTTCGCGGAACGTTGGTCGCCCACGGGTCGATAGTGATCACATGACCCTCCGAGGCCAGGTGTGGATCAACGTGATCGGCGTTGTGGTCTTGGGCGCCGCACTGGGTGTGGTCACCAACTTCGTCACGGACAGCGTGCCCGCCTGGTTCCAGGACGAAGCCCGTGCATGGCTCTCGTTCACCGTGCTGGTGCTGCTGGTCGTCCTCGTCCAGGTTCTCGCTGCTTTGTCGGCGGTGAAGCAGGAGTTGCTCGTGCGAGCGGGACCGAAGTTCGGGTCCACACCGTCGGCTTTGCGGCGTCCCTCTTCGAACATGACGGCGCTGCACGGCCGTGATGTGGAATTGGCTCGACTCCTGGAGATGGTGGCCTCTCCCCGTGGGCGCTTCGCAGTCGTGTGCGGTCCGGGGGGCATGGGGAAGACGACGGTTGCGAGTGAGGTCGCCGAACGCGCGGAACGACTTGGCCACAAGGTTTTCTGGATCCTTTGGCGGGATGAGGCCAGGTTCACCAAGCAGGTCGTAGCCATGGCCATCAACCTCGGCCTCTCCCCCGGCGAGGTGGGAGCGGTCCAGGAATCTGGTGGCAGTCTGCTCGACCTGGTGTGGGGCCACCTGGAGGTCGTCGGCAAATGGGTTCTGGTGGTCGACAACGTCGACAGCCCCGGTGATCTGAGCCCTGATGAGCCGTTATGGGCCCACAGGGGGTGGATTCGACCTGACGGTGCCGGGTTGCTCTTGGTGACCAGTCGGGACAGGAACCGGGATACCTGGGGTCGAGGTGCGGAACTGGTGTCACTCGCACCCTTGGTCGCCCGCGATGGCGCACGGGTTCTGCAAGACCTCGCGCCGAACGCCGGTGATCGGGAATCGGCGGAGAAACTCGCGGCACGGCTTGGTGGCCTGCCGTTGGCGTTGCACGCGGTCGGCAAGACCTTGGTTCGCCCGACTGGGCGTTTGGATACGTTCAAGACGTATCATCAGGCCTTGTCCGACCGCTCCGCCGATGTGCTCCCGTTGAATCCGGATGTGACCAACCTCCAAGAAGCGAGAACGCTGGTCGGTCATACGTGGGAGGTCTCACTCGATCAACTCGAAGTTGAGGGGAAGCCGCTGGCGCGTCCCCTGCTGCGAAGCCTTTCCTTACTCGCCGATTCTCCAATTCCGCTCGGTCTGGTGGAACTCGGAATCATCCCTTCTTGGATGAGAGATGGTTCGGGCCGCGCTGCAGTGGAGGTCGCGCTAGCAAGCTTGGAGCAGTATGGACTTGTGGATGTGCTCCTTCCCGAGAGCACTTTTGGTATCCGTGCAGTAGTGCTGCACCCGCTGGTCCGAGAGACGAACGCATTGCTATTGCGACAAGATCCGAGTGCTAGGTCGTGGGCCGAGTCGGTCGAACTCCACGTCATCAAGGAAGTCGAATCTTCGGTGGCACAGGGAAGGGAAGCATGGTCGGTGACCCGTTTGTTGGTGCCACACCTGATTGCTCTGGAAGGGCTGGCCAGCGCTGATGACCGACGGTTCACCTCCGTGCGGGACGCCGTCGTCTCCGTGGCGAACGAGTTGGAGGCGTCCGGTGACACCGCAGGTGAGATCGCGTTGAGAAAGCACGTTCTTGCTGCGGAGCAGGAAAAACGTGGTGCTGAACACCCGGACACGCTCGTAAGCCAAAGTCGACTCGCTGTCTCCCTGAGCGGTTCGGGCCACTACGTCGAAGCCGAGTTGCTTGATCGCCTCACGCTGGATGCCCGACTTCGCGTGCTGGGGCCCAACCACTCCGACACACTCAACAGTCAAAGCAACCTCGCTGTGAGGCTCGGTAAGCTCGGGTTCCACGGCGAGTCCGAGGAGCTGCATCGCCGGACCCTCGAGGCTCGTGTCCGAGTACTCGGTTCGGATCACCCCGACACGCTGGGAAGTCAAAACAATCTAGCGCTCACATTACGCAGCCTCGGCCGCTACGTGGAGGCGGTGGAACTGCATCGGGAAACTCTCGGAAGCCGTCAACGAATTTTTGGTCCAGATCATCCTGCCACGGTAGGAAGTAGGGCCAATCTCGCCATCACGTTGGACAGCCTTGGTTTCCATGCGGAAGCATCCGAATTGCATCGAGAATCTTTCGAGGCTCGTGTTCGCATGTTTGGCACTGATCACCCCGACACGTTGGGAAGTCGGAACAACCTGGCTATCAGCCTGCACGGGCTCGGTCGATACGCGGAAGCCGAGAAGATCCACCGTGAGATACTGGAGGTCAGAGATAGAATTTATGGTCCAGATCATCCCAACACGGTCGGCAGTCAGAACAACCTTGCCATCACGTTGGACAGAATGGGCAATTACGTCGAAGCGGAAAAATTGCATCGCACGAGCTTCCGGGCTCGTGCTCGGATATTCGGGAACGATCACCCGGACACGATCAACAGTCAGAACGACCTTGCCATCACCTTGCGCAACCTGGGGAGATTGGCCGAAGCTCTGGAAATGGATCTTCGCACTCGTGAAATTCGCATCCGAGTACTGGGTCCTGACCACCCCGACACGCTTGCCAGCATGAACAACCTCGCCATAACGCTCGACAGCCTCGGTCGTCATGTCGAGGCGGAATGGTTGCAGCGCGAAACGCTGGTTGCCCGCAGGCGTGTGCTCGGCCTCGATCATCCTGACACGTTGGGCAGTCAGAACAACCTCGCTATGACGTTGCGCAACCTGGACCGCTACTCCGAAGCCGTCGAACTCGACCGCCGCACCCTCGATGCGCGCGTTCGCGTGCTCGGGCCCGACCATCCCGACACCCTGAACAGCAGAATGGGCCTTTTGGCAGGCGACCCGATGCCGAGGAAGGTCGCTCGGTGGCGTTCTCGGCTTCTCCGAAGGCGTAGTGGTCGGTAGTTGGGCAATCTGCTCCCTGAACGAGGAGCGCCCCCGGTCCAGTGGGACCGGGGGCGCTTTCGTGGTGACGGCCTCAGTTGGTCGGGGCCTTGTCCTCCGTTGGCAGGGGGGTGCCGGTGGGGACGACGTCCGTGGGGGTGTCCGGCTTCTCCAGGCCTCGGCGGACCGAGGAGAGCAGCAGTTGGGCCACGTCGACGACCTCGACGTGCGAGCCGGCCTTGCCCTCGTTCTGCCGTGCCGTCAAGCCGTCCGTGAGCATGACCCGGCAGAACGGGCAGCCGGTGGCGATCTTCGAGGGGGCCGTGCCGAGGGCTTCGTCGACGCGTTCCACGTTGATGCGCTTGCCGATCCGCTCCTCCATCCACATGCGCGCGCCGCCCGCGCCGCAGCACATGGAGCGGTCGCCGTGGCGGGGCATTTCGCGGAGCGTGGTGCCGGAGGCGCCGAGCAGTTCGCGGGGCGCGTCGTAGACCTTGTTGTGCCTGCCGAGGTAGCACGGGTCGTGGTAGGTGATGTCCTCGGTGACCTCGGCCACCGGGGTGAGCCTGCGTTCGCGGACCAGCTTGTTGAGCAGTTGGGTGTGGTGGACGACCTCGTACTGGCCGCCGACCTGCGGGTACTCGTTGGCCAGCGTGTTGAAGCAGTGGGCGCAGGTGACGACGATCTTGCGCTTGCCCGGTTCGCGGCCCTCGAACACGGTGTTGAGGACTTCCACGTTCTGCTGGGCGAGCATCTGGAACAGGAACTCGTTGCCCGCGCGCCGGGCCGGGTCGCCGGTGCAGGTCTCCTCCGGGCCGAGGACCGTGTAGTTCACGCCCGCGGTGTGCAGCAGTTCGGCCACGGCGCGGGTGGTCTTCTTGGCGCGGTCCTCGAAGGCGCCCGCGCAGCCGACCCAGAACAGGTACTCGGCCTCGCCGAGTTCGCCGTCGAAGACGGGGACCTCGAAGTCCAGGCCCTCCGTCCACGCCAGGCGGTCCTTGGAGTTCTGGCCCCACGGGTTGCCCTTGTTCTCCAGGTTCTTGAACATGCCGCCCAGCTCGGACGGGAAGTTCGACTCGATCAGCACCTGGTAGCGCCGCATGTCGACGATGTGGTCGACGTGCTCGATGTCGACGGGGCACTGCTCGACGCACGCGCCGCAGCTGGTGCAGGACCACAGCATCTCGGGATCGATGACGCCCAGCTCGTCCGGACCGCCGATGAGGGGGCGCTCGGCCTCCGCGAGGGCCAGGACGTCGATGGACTCCAGGCGCTTCTGGTACTCGTCGCCCGCGAGGCCGATCTCGTCACCGGCCATGTCCTTGCGGCCGCCCGCGAGGAGGTACGGGGCCTTGGCGTAGGTGTGGTCGCGGAGCTGGGTGATCAGCAGCTTGGGGGACAGCGGCTTGCCGGTGTTCCACGCGGGGCACTGCGACTGGCAGCGGCCGCACTCGGTGCAGGTGCTGAAGTCCAGCAGGCCCTTCCAGGTGAAGTCCTCGACCTTGCCGACGCCGAACACGTCCTTGTCGGGGTCGGCCTCCTCCAGGTCGAGGACCTTGCCGCCGCTCATCATCGGGCGCAGCGCGCCCAGCGCCACGGCACCGTCGTCCTCGCGCTTGAAGTAGATGTTGAAGAACGCGCTGAAGCGGTGCCAGGCGACGCCCATCGTGAGGTTCTTCCCGACGACGACCAGCCAGAGCATCCCGGACAGCAGCTTCGTGAATGCCATGATCGAGACCCAGTCGGGCTCGGCGGGCAGCAGGGTCGACAGCGGGGCGGTGACGAAGCTCGACCACAGCGGCGGGTCTTCGAGGCCGCTGGCCTGCTTGAACGCCTTCACGCCCAGGATGCCGAGACCCTCGATGATCACGACGGCTTCGACGAAGTAGGCGGACTTGAAGCTCGACCCCGCGAAGCGCGACACGCGGTCGGCGCGCCGGGGGTGGTTGAGCTGGCGGATGATCACCAGCGCCACGCCGCCGACGACCGTGCCGAGGCCGAGGAGCTCGACCAGCAGCAGCCACGGCGCCCAGGTGCCGATGAGCGGCCAGTGGAACGCCGGGTTGAACATCTCGCCGTAGGCCTCGAACAGCACGGCCGAGCCCAGCAGGAAGCCCCACATCACCATCCAGTGCCACGGGGCGACGCTGCGCAGCTTGGCCATGCGGGTGTGGGCGACAAACTCGACGACCAGCGTCTTCAACCGCGCGGCGAACGGGCCGGTGCGGGTCGGGTCGGGCTGGCCGAGTCGGATGATCCGCACCATCCGGACCGCTCCGGACGCGAACACGGCCCAGGCGACGACGCTCACGGCCACGCCGATGACGCCGAGGGTCAACTGCAGGGCTCCCATGTGGTGGCGGCCTTTCTCCAGAAGCACGTGGCTTGGGAGATTACGCCTCATTACTCGCCGGTAACCACTTGGGCGTGGCCGGGGTCGCACAAGTGTATCGATCAACACCGAAGTAGCGGGACGATCGTTCCACGATTTCGGACCAATCGAGAAGCAAGCTGTCACAAACCTGCCGGCTCGGCCCGGCCTCCCGGTTTTGGGCCGGAGCGCCCCTCACCATCGACGAACGGGAACCCGCCGCCGCGTTCCCGCACCCGACTGCGGTCGTCGGCGGCGTGCGATCACTACCGAGTTGGGGAGCGCGCCCTGAGCGAGCAGGTGGACGGCAGACGGGCCAGGGGTGAACGCCGCAGGCGGACGATCCTGGAAGCGACGCTCCGGGTCATCGAGCGCGACGGCGTCGCAGGCGTGAGCCACCGGTCCGTGGCCCGCGAGGCCGGTGTCCCCACCACGTCCACCACCTACTACTTCGCCTCGCTGGACGACCTCCTCATCGCGACCCTGATGTGGTCGGCGGACGAGCTCGCCGAGGACGTCAGCGACCTGATCGCCCGACTGGCGGAGGCGCCGGACACCGACGTCGACGAGGTCACCCGGCGGATCGTCGACATGGTCGGCGCGCACCGCGGCCGCACGATGGCCGAGTACGAGCTGTACCTGCTCGCCGCCCGCCGACCCGAGCTGCGGCCCGCCGCGCGCCGGTGGCTCGACCTGGTCACCCGCGCCGTCCGGCCGTTCGACACCGATCCGGTGGCGTTCCGGGCGTTCCTCGCGGCCATCGACGGCCTGCTGATGCAGGGGCTGATCGCCGACGAACCACCCAGCGTGGCCGACCTGGAACCGGTTGTGTCTTACCTGATACGTCCTCGGCAGCACCTGGACCGGCTCCGGGGCGGGACAATGGGTGAATGAGGTTCGCCGGTCGTGAGTCGTGGCAGGTCGGGCATGGGACCAACCAGGCGGTGAACACCGCCCTCTTCCTGCGCGACACGCTCGCGCTCTCGGTCGACACCGTGCCGGAACTGCCGGGCCTCGACCCGTCCGTGCCGGTGTTCATCCCGCACGGGGTCGACCGCGCGGGCGTCACCGAGGAGTGGCTCGGGTGGTGGGCCGACGTGCTGGACCACGCCCGCGCCGAGGCCCCGGTGGACGTCCGGTCGATCCCGACCAACGAGGACTCGACCTCGTTGATCACCCGACCTGCCCTGCGAGCCGCGGTCCGGGCGCTTCGGGAACCCGCAGCGGCCTGGGAGAGGGACCGCGGCCAGAGCCCCCGACCGGGGGCTCTGCCCATCGGCGAGGTCGTCCGCGGCGTCGAGATCCGGCTCGGCAGGCAGGTGAAGCCGTTCCGACTGGTCATCACCGGTGTCCCGGTCCAGGGCCTGGTCTGGGAGCGGATGACGCCCAACCACGTGATCGCCTCGCAGCGCCTGCTGTCGGACCCGCAGCGGTGCGCTCCGGCGCTGCGCGCGGTGGTCGAGGACCTCGCGTGAAGCGGTAGGGATAGCCCCCGTATGGAGTCGGGGGTCCACCCTCGTGTGCGTCGGGGGTGAGGCCCCTAGCGTTCATGCCATGAGTGGACAGGTCGTCAAGGGGGCAGTGGTGGGAAAGCGGATCACGTTGCTGGTCGTCGCGGCGGTGGCGACGACGATGGGCCTGTCGTCCTGCGTCAGGCTGGCCCAGGAGAGCTCGTCCGACGACTACACCGTCAACGACTCGATCACGGCCGTCCAGATCGACAACGACGGCGGTGACGTCAAGATCCGCTCCGTCGAGGGCGCGTCCGCCACGACCATCAAGCGGACGTTGCGCTACGGCAAGGAGGCGAACAAGCCGACCGGCCCGACGCACCAGGTCAACGGCAACGCGCTCACCCTCAACGGCTGCGGGAACGGCTGCGAGGCGTACTACGAGGTGGCCGTGCCCTCCAAGGAGACCACGGTGAAGGGCGAACTCGGCTCCGGTGACCTGGAGGTGCAGAACCTCGCGTCCGTGGAGGTGACCCTCGGCTCGGGCAAAGCCACGCTCCGCGGCATCGGCGGGGCGGTGCGGGTCGACAACGAGTCCGGCACCTTCGACGGCAGCGACATCGCGGGCGACGTCACCGGCAAGGTCGGCTCCGGCGACTTCCGGCTGTCCGGCGTCACCGGGAACGTGACCGTGGTCAACGCCTCCGGCAACATCCGGGTCGAGAAGGCCGACGGCGACGTGTCCGCCGAGGCCAGCTCCGGCAGCGTGGTGGTCGAACTGGCCAAGGCCCACAACGTGAAGGCCCACTCGGCCAGCGGCGACGTCACGGTGACCGTGCCGAACGCCGGCTACCGGATCGTGGTCGACGCGGACAGCGGGTCCAAGGAGATCAAGGTGAAGAACGACCCGGCGGGCCAGTTCGAGCTGAACCTGTCCGCGGGCAGCGGCGACGTGGTCCTCAACGCCGCCTGAGTCCGCACGGCCGAAGCGGGTGCCCCGTAGCGGGGTGCCCGCTTCGGCCGTTCGGGTGCACCGAGGTCACGACCTGGTGCGGTACTGGCCTGGCCGGGCGGATGTGCCGATCATGGGGGTAGCCGCCGAAGGTGGGTATTGGCCGAAAGGCCTTCGCGATCCGGTGAACACGGGGACACTCCACCTCGCACTTCGGGCTCGTCCTGACCGTCCAGCGAGAGGTTTGCCCACGATGCTGAACCCCGACGGCCCTCCCGCGGAGGCGTTCGCCTACCGGTTGGTCAAGCTGCGGGACGAGATCGGGCTGACCTCGGCGCAGCTGGCGGCGATGACCGACTACTCCGAGGCCGACCTGGAAGAGGCCACGAGCGGTCGGACGCTGCCGAGCTGGGAGCTGACCAGCGCGTACATCCAGGCCTGCGGTGACAACCCGGAGCAGTGGCGGCCGTGGTGGGAGCACGCCCTGAAGTCCGCCGGGCCCGCCGCCGCGGTGGCGGCGCCCGCGACGGGCCTGCGGTTCAGCAGTTCGCCCGCCGCGCGCTGGGGGGTGGCCGCCGCGCTCGTGGTGCTGGTGGTCCTCGGGATCGTGCTGTGGCCGAAGTCCGGGGACACCTCCTCGACCACGCCGGACGTGGCGACGGCCCTGCCCGCCTGCGGGACGCCCACGACGAGCCTGACCATCGCCGCGTCGGTGGACAAGCCCAAGCAGCTCGCCGAACTCGCGGCGGGCTACGGGGCGCGCGAGGCGAACGGCGAGTGCGTGGGGGTCGACGTGACGTCGGTCGACTCGGGCACGGCGATGGCCGCGCTGGCTCGGGGGTGGACCGAGTCCGACGGCCGCAAGCCCGACGTGTGGTCGCCCGCCGCGTCGGAGTGGCTGCCGCTGGCCAAGCAGCGAGCAACGCCGGAGACGAAGGCGCTGTTCCCGGACGAGGCGGGCCCGGCGATCACGACCAGCCCGTCGATCATCGCGATGCCGGAGCCGATGGCCCGCGCGCTCGGCTGGCCGGAGGCGAAGATCGGCTGGGAGGACCTGGCCACGTGGTCCGGCGACCCGCACTTCTGGGCGAGCAAGGGGCACCCCGAGTGGGGCGCCTTCAAGCTGGGCAAGACCAACCCGACCTTCTCCACGTCGGGTCTGCACGCCACCCTCGGCGCGTTGTTCTCGACCGTCGGCAGCATCCGCGAGGTGCGTCCGGACGACGTGGACAAGGAGGCGGTGGCGCAGCGGATGAAGGCGATCGAGCACTCCGTCGTGCACTACGGCAAGACCACCCTGACGTTCCTGTCGAACCTGCGGCAGGCCGACTCGGAGGACGCCCTGGCGTACATCTCGGCGGTGACCATGTCGGAGAACTCCGTGGTGGCCTACAACGCCGGGTACACCTGCGGTTCCTACAGCGACGACGACGGCTGCTCGAAGACCGACCCGCCGAAGACGAAGCTGGTCGCCGTGTACCCCAAGGAGGGCGTGCTGCACTCCGACCACCCGTTCATCAAGCTGAACGGGCTCGACGAGGCCAAGAACGCCGTCGCCGACGACTTCCTCGCCCACCTGCACTCCGACGACGTGCAGCGCGAGTTCGCCAAGTACGGGTTCCGCGACTTCCAGCAGAAGCCGATCGACCTCGACGGGTCCGCCTACGGGTGGCTGCCCGAAGCGGAGATCAAGTCGCTCGGCACGCCGACCAGCGAGGTCGTCGCCAAGGTGCTGGGCAGCTGGACGAAGCTGCGCAAGCCCACCAACGTGCTGGTGTGCATCGACTCCTCGCTGTCGATGGAGGAGAAGGTCCCCGGCACGGGCGCCACGAAGCTGGAGCTGGTGAAGCCCGCCATGCGCCAGCTCGTCGACGGGTTCACCGACTCCGACCGCGTGGGGCTGTGGAAGTTCTCCTCCGGCATCGGCGCGAACGGCTCCGACTTCGTGCCGCTGGTGCCGATCGGGCCGATGGACGGAACCCGCAGGCAGGACATCGGGGCGAACATCGACGGGCTGACCGCGGACGGCGCGACGGGCCTGTACGACACGATCGACTCGGCGGTGGACGTCGTGCGGGGCACCTACGACCCGAACTCGATCAACGCCGTCGTGCTGCTCACCGACGGCGTCAACGACAAGGCGCGCGGCATCCAGGCGCCCGCCGAGCTGGTCGACGTGATCCGGGGCAAGGACGCGTCGGGCGACAAGCCGGTGCGGGTGTTCACCATCGCCTACGGCAGCGAGCTGGACGCGAACAACAAGGCGGGCGCCGAGGCGCTGGCGACGATCTCCAAGGGCACCGGGGCGAAGAAGTACGACGCCAAGGACCCGACCAGCATCACGAACGTGATCATCGACGTGCTGTCCAACTTCTGACCGGGGCGAGGTGGCCCGGATCACTTCGATCCGGGAACAACGGCGGTGGGCCGTCCGTTGGACAGGCAAGAAGGTTGAGCCCGTTGGACTCAAGTCCGGCGGACCTGGCAAACTTGAGCCGGTACCGCTCAACGCGATACCCACCAGCACGTACTACCAGGAGGAATTCATGGCGCGAGCAGTCGGCATCGACCTGGGGACGACCAACTCCGTCGTCGCGGTCCTGGAGGGCGGCGAGCCGACGGTGATCGCCAACTCCGAGGGCTCCCGCACCACCCCGTCCATCGTGGCCTTCGCCAAGAACGGCGAAGTCCTCGTCGGGCAGCCCGCCAAGAACCAGGCGGTGACCAACGTCGACCGCACCATCCGCTCGGTGAAGCGCCACGTCGGCACCGACTGGAAGACCGACGCGATCGACGGCAAGGCGTACACGTCGCAGGAGATCTCCGCGCGCGTCCTGATGAAGCTGAAGCGCGACGCCGAGGCGTACCTGGGCGAGGAGATCACCGACGCGGTGATCACCGTGCCCGCGTACTTCGAGGACGCCCAGCGCCAGGCCACCAAGGAAGCCGGTCAGATCGCCGGTCTCAACGTCCTGCGGATCGTCAACGAGCCCACCTCCGCCGCCCTGGCCTACGGCCTGGACAAGGGCGAGAAGGAGCAGACGATCCTCGTCTTCGACCTCGGCGGCGGCACGTTCGACGTGTCCCTGCTGGAGTTGGGCGACGGCGTCGTCGAGGTCAAGGCGACCTCCGGTGACAACCACCTCGGTGGCGACGACTGGGACCAGCGCGTCGTCGACTGGCTGGTCGAGCGCTTCAAGTCCGCGAACGGCATCGACCTGACCAGGGACAAGATGGCGCTCCAGCGGATCCGCGAGGCCGCTGAGAAGGCGAAGATCGAGCTGTCCAGCTCGAACAACGCCAGCATCAACCTGCCCTACATCACGGTCGACTCGGACAAGAACCCGCTGTTCCTGGACGAGACGCTGTCCCGCGCCGAGTTCCAGCGCATCACGAACGACCTGCTGGAGCGCACCCGCGCGCCGTTCAACAACGTGATCAAGGACGCGGGCGTCTCCGTCGGCGACATCGACCACGTCGTGCTCGTGGGTGGTTCCACCCGCATGCCGTCCGTCGCCGAGCTGGTCAAGGAGCTGACCGGCGGCCGCGAGCCCAACAAGGGCGTGAACCCGGACGAGGTCGTCGCCGTCGGCGCCGCCCTCCAGGCCGGTGTCCTCAAGGGCGAGGTCAAGGACGTCCTGCTGCTCGACGTCACCCCGCTCTCCCTGGGCATCGAGACCAAGGGCGGCGTGATGACCAAGCTCATCGAGCGCAACACGACGATCCCGACCAAGCGGTCCGAGATCTTCACGACGGCGGACGACAACCAGCCGTCGGTGCAGATCCAGGTGTTCCAGGGCGAGCGCGACTTCGCGTCGGACAACAAGAAGCTCGGCATGTTCGAGCTGACCGGCCTGCCCCCGGCCCCCCGCGGCCTGCCCCAGATCGAGGTCACCTTCGACATCGACGCGAACGGCATCGTCCACGTCGCGGCGAAGGACCTCGGCACCGGCAAGGAGCAGAAGATGACGATCACCGGCGGCTCCGCGCTGCCGAAGGACGACATCGAGCGCATGGTCAAGGACGCCGAGGCCCACGCGGAGGAGGACAAGCGCCGCCGCGACGAGGCCGAGGTCCGCAACCAGGCGGAGACCCTCGTCTACCAGACCGAGAAGGTCGTCAAGGAGAACGAGGACAAGCTCCCCGAGGACGTCAAGGAGAAGGTCAAGGCCGCTGTCGCCGAGACCAACGAGGCGCTCAAGGGCACCGACATCTCCGCCGTCCGCACGGCCGTGGAGAAGCTCTCCACCGAGTCGCAGGCCATCGGCACCTCCCTGTACTCCAACACGGGCGGGGCCGCCCCCGGCGCCGAGGGTGCCGAAGGCGCGCCCGGCGCGGCGGCCGGTGACAACAAGGGCGCCGACGACGTCGTGGACGCCGAGATCGTCGACGAGGACGAGAAGAAGTGACCCACCCACAGGACGAGCAACCAGATCTGGTGAGCGAACGCCACCGCGCGGCGCCGGAGACCGAAGAGGCGCCCGAGCCCGAGATCGGCGAGGTGCTCGACGTCGAGTTCGAGGGCGGCAAGCACGCGGCGCCCGAGATCCTCTTCGAGGAGGACCCGGCCGCCGAGTTCAAGGCCCAGCTCGACGAGCGCACGGCCGACCTCCAGCGGTTGACCGCGGAGTACGCGAACTACCGCAAGCGCGTCGAGCGCGACCGGGAGGCCGTGGTCTCCAACGCCAAGGCGCAGGTGGCGGGCGAACTGCTCGCCGTGCTGGACGACGTCGAGAGGGCCGCCGCCCACGGCGACCTGACCGGCGCGTTCAAGGCCGTGGCGGAGAAGCTGGTCGCAGCGTTGCAGCACACCGGGCTGGAGGCGTTCGGCCACGACGGCGAACCCTTCGACCCGTCGGTGCACGAGGCGGTGCAGCACGGCACGTCCCCGGACGTGGCGGGCCCCACCGTGAGCGCCGTCCTGCGGCGCGGCTACCGCTTCGGTGACCGGGTCCTGCGGCCCGCGCTCGTCGCGGTGACCGACTTCGAGGCGGGCGACGTGCCTGCGTCGGACCAGGCGCAGGGCGCCAACCAGTCCCAGGACTAGGAACCAAACGGGAGAGGAGGAGACGTCCGGTGAGTGCTAGGGACTGGATCGAAAAGGACTTCTACCGCGAGCTGGGCGTCTCCTCCGACGCCTCGGCCGACGAGATCAAGAAGGCGTACCGGAAGCTGGCGCGGGAGATGCACCCCGACGCCAACCCCGGTGACGCCAAGGCCGAAGCGCGCTTCAAGGCCGTGTCCGAGGCGAACGGCGTGCTCTCGGACGCGGCCAAGCGCAAGCAGTACGACGAGGCCCGCAGGCTGTACGGCGGTGGCGGCGGTTTCGGCGGCGGTGGCTTCGGCTCCGGCGGCGGGCGCTTCGACGTCAACGACGTGTTCAACCGCGCGGGCGGGGCCCAGCAGGGCGCCGGAGGTCTCGGCGACCTGCTCGGCGGCCTGTTCAACCGCCGCGGCGGCACGGCCTCCTCGGCCACCCGCCCGCGGCGCGGCGAGGACGTCGAGACCGACGTCCGCATCGACTTCACCGAGGCGGTCAAGGGCGCGACGGTGCCGATGCGCCTGTCCAGCCCGGCCGCCTGCGGCACGTGCGGCGGCTCCGGGGCGAAGCCCGGCACCGTCCCGCACACCTGCGTCAACTGCGGTGGCGCCGGTCTGGTGACCCGCAGCCAGGGCGCGTTCGCGTTCAGCGAGCCGTGCCCGGACTGCCGCGGAACCGGCCGCATCATCGACGACCCGTGCCTCGAGTGCGGTGGCGACGGCGTCAGCACCAAGACCCGAACGCTGACCATCAGGATCCCCTCGGGGGTCGACGACGGCCAGCGCATCCGCCTTGCCGGACAAGGGGAACCGGGCCGCAACAACGGCCCCACCGGCGACCTGTTCGTGAGGGTCCACGTGAATCCGCACCCGTTCTTCGGCCGCTCCGGCAACGACCTGACGCTGAACGTGCCGGTGTCGTTCGCCGAACTCGCGCTCGGCACGACGTTGACGGTCCCCACGCTTGAGAGCAAGGTGACCTTGAAGGTGCCCGCGGGCACCTCCAGCGGCCAAGTCCTCCGGGCCAAGGGCAAGGGCATCGAGAAGCGCGACGGCAAGACCGGCGACCTGCTCATCACGTTGCAGGTGGCCGTGCCCAACAACATGGACGCCAAGGCCAAGGAGGCCCTGGAGGCCTACGTCGCCGCCACCGCGCAACACGACCCGCGGGCGGAGCTGAACGCACTGCTGGAAAGCAAGGGGAGGTCGACGTGACCAGTTCGGGGTTCCCCTTCCCGCCCGGCACCGACGAGGACACCCCCTTCTTCGTGATCTCGGTGGCCGCCCAGCTCTCCGGCCTGCACGCCCAGACCCTCCGCAGCTACGACCGGCTCGGGCTCGTGTCGCCCGGCCGGACGTCCGGCGGCGGCAGGCGGTACTCGATGCGAGACATCGTGCTGCTCCGCGAAGTCCAGCGCCTGTCGCAGGAGGACGGCGTCAACCTCGCGGGCATCAAGCGCATCATCGACCTGGAGAACCAGGTCGACGCCCTCCGCAGCCGCCTGACCGAGTTGACCCAGGAACTGGCCAACGCTCTGGCCGCCGCCGACCACGCCGCCGCCTCGGTCCACAAGTCGTACCGCCGCGACCTCGTGCCGCGGCGCCACGAGACCGCGCTCGTCGTCTGGAAACCCCAGCCGCGCAAGTGATCTGGGAGCCGCTGCTCCCGGTCGAGGTGTCCCGGCTGTTCGCCGGAACCCCGTGGCTGCTGGCAGGTGGCTACGCGCTCGAACTGGCCGTCGGCCGCTCGTGGCGCTCCCACGGCGACGTCGACGTGCTCCTGCTCCGCCGCGACCAGCTCCTGGTCCAGCGCGCGCTGGCCGGGTGGGAGTGGTGGGCAGCCGACCCGCCCGGCACCCTCCGCCCGTGGCTTCCCGGCGAACTGCTCCCGGTGGGGGTGCACGACATCTGGTGCCGTCCCGGCGCCGACGAGCCGTGGCGCGTGCAGGTGATGCTCGACGAGTCCTCCGGCGCGGACTGGGTCTCCCGCCGCAACCCCCGCCTCCGCAGGCCGGTCTCGACGCTTCGGCACACCGGTCCTGACGGCATCCCGTACCTCGCACCGGAGGTCCAACTGTTCTCCAAGGCAGGCGATCCGCGCCCCAAGGACCACCTCGACCTCACCCACGCGCTGCCGGTGTTGACCACCGGTCAACGCACCTGGCTGCGCGCCGCCGTCGTGGACACCTACGGCGACCACCCGTGGCTGAGCGATCTCGACGCGTAGACGATCTCGGTGGCTGGCTGGAATCGTGAAAACATTTCATAGAAGTCCGCCCGACGGCCACACCGAGTGACACTCGATCTTGAACGAAGCCCTGTGCCCATCGGGGATCCCCCCGAATTCAATTCTACCGACGAGGTCCGACAAAATCCTGGACCGAGGTTCCGAAAACCATCTCTGACCAGCGCGAACGAATTTCCGCGTTCTGGTCTTCCCGAAATTGTCGGTGCTGCTTGGTAGCGTTGAAATCAGGGGTCCCCCTGGGCGGGGGACGCCTTTGTGGCATTGGTGAGGTGGAGGTTTCGGCGCGGGAACTGTCGTACCCTCGCGCTACCCTCGAAATCGGGGGCCCGCTATTCCGGGGGACCCCGGTCCGGTGTGTTCGGAGGAGGGTCGGCTCGACCTGTCCCCAGGTCAAGCCGACTGCGCGTCGACGTCGTGGTGCGGCCGTTCGTGGCCCCAGTGGTTCTCGCCGTCACCACGTGCGCCGGATGCGGGCAGGCAGTCCGGCGCGTCGAACGAGCGTCCAGCGAAAACCGTCAGTCCAGGGTGAACGGGTCGTACTTGATGCGGTCCAGCGGTGTGCCCGCGACGAGCATGCGGGAGACCGTCGAGCGGATCATGGCGGGCGAGCCGCACACGAGCACGTCGCGGTCTTCCCAGGCGCCGTAGCGGGTGACGACGTCGGCGAGGGTGCCCTGTTCGACACCCCTGGCGCCGGGGTCGGATTCCAGGACCGGTACGACGGTGAGCCACGGGTTGGTCATGGCGATCCGCTGGAGGTTGTCCAGGTCGTACAGGTCCTCGCGGGTGCGGCCGCCGACGAAGAGGTGGACGCGGGGGTTCTCGCCCCACTGGGCCATCTCGTCGACGATCGCGTGCATCGGCGCCACGCCGGTGCCGCCCGCGACCATCAGGATGTCCTGCTTCGACGTGCGGTCGACGCCGAGCCTGCCCATGGGCGGACCCAAGCGCCAAACGTCGCCGGGCTGGGTGTGGCCGACGACGGAGCGGCTGACCCAGCCGCCTTCGACGGACCTGATGTGGAACTCGATGCTGCCGTCTTCGCGAGGGGCGTTGGCGGGTGAGAAGTACCGCCACAGCCTGCCGCGCTGCGGTGTTTCGACGCTGAGGTACTGACCCGCCCGGTAGGGCAGCGGGTGGTCCGGCATGAGCCGGACGACGGCGAGGTCCCAGCTGACGCGCTGGTGCTCCAGCACCGTGGCGCGCCAGAAGGCCGGGCCGTCGTCGGCGGCTGCCGCTTCCTGCATCGACCTGGCCATGATCGTGTACGCCTCGGCCCACGCCATCTCGACCGCTGGGGTCCAGGCGGTGCCCGCGTACTTCTTCACGGCGGCCAGCAGGGCGGTGCCGACGGCTTCGTAGTGGATCGTCACGACACCGAACTTGCGGTGGTCACGACCCAGCTGGCGGAGGAACGGGATGAGGTCGTCCGGGCGGTCCACCATCTGCACCGTGTGCACGAGGGCGCGCAGCAGGCGGCTGCGCTGCACCTCCATGTTGGCCGGGAACATCTCACGGGTGGCTGGCGACAGGCTGAAGAGCATGCCGTAAAAGAACTTGGCGACCTCTTCAGAGCGCGGCTCCACCACCGCGAAGCTCTCCCGGATCATGCGCACCATTGCGGTGACGCCAGGGGGCGGTTCGCGGTGTGGCGGAGTAGGGATGGGGCTTAGTACGGCGTTCGCTGTCATGATCCGGGCGCAGTCTCCACGTTCTTAGAGGCGCCAGCAAGGCGCACCGTCCACGTCAAGCATCCAACCCCGACGCGACGACATTAACCCTTCATCTGGCTGGTTGAGTCCTTGATGCCACCTTCGAGTGCAGCTTGGTTACATAGCGTCGCACGAGTACCGGCTAACGGTGGAACATTCTTCCTGGTCTGTACCTTGATCGCCCCTTGTCTGGCTCTCGAAGACATGCGTGGCCCGGTGTAGTCACGCGGTGTCGCATCGCGGTCGGCCTCTTGAGACCCCGGTTCCTCCTGTCGGGTGGTCCTCCAGGTCACACCCGAAAAAGTTGTATTGGACAACTATGTGAGCATATAGTTGTCATTGACAACTAACGAGGTGATGGGCATGGGCCCGACCAGGGAGAGCTGCGCAGACGTCCTGCGCAGGCTGCACGGGATGTTCCAGCTCAAGCACGTGATCACCACGCGGGTGTGGGAGGAGAAGGACCTCCCCCCGGCCGCCGTGGGCCTGCTGGCCGCGTTGGCGCGGCGGGGCGAGTGCCGCGTGTCCGAGCTGGCGCGGCTCCAGATGGTCGACACGTCCGTGGTGAGCAGGCAGGTCGCGCAGCTCGAGAAGGCGGGCCTGGTCGAACGCCGGGCCTGCCGGGAAGACGGTCGGGCGCAGCTCATCTCCGCCACCGCTCGAGGGCGCTCGACGCTCGACGACCGGCGGCAGACCCAGATCACCCTCGTCCAGGAGGCGCTCGCCGCCTGGTCCGAAGAAGACGTCCGCGCGTTCGCACGCCAGTTCGGCTCGTTCACCGACGACCTGCGCGCTCACCTGCTGGTCCCGGAGGCCACTCGATGACAGAAGCGACACCCATGACCCACCGCAAGATCCTGGAGGCCCTGTCCGGGATCCTGCTGGCGCTGCTCGTGGCGATCCTCAGCTCCACGATCGTCGCCAACGCGCTGCCGACGATCCTCGCGGACCTCAAGGGCAACCAGACCCAGTACACCTGGGTCATCACCTCGACGCTGCTCGCGTCGACGGCCACCACCCCGATCTGGGGCAAGCTGGCCGACCTGTTCAGCAAGAAGCTGCTCTTCCAGATCGCGATCACCATCTTCGCGCTCGGCTCCGTGCTCTCCGGGTTCGCCCAGGACATGGAGCAGCTGATCGGTTTCCGCGTCGTCCAGGGCCTCGGCATGGGCGGTGTGCAGGCGCTCGCGCAGGTGATCATCGGCGCGATGGTCAGCCCGCGCGAACGCGGCCGGTACAGCGGCTACACCGGCGCGGTCATGGCCGCGGCGACGGTCGGCGGCCCGCTGGTCGGCGGGTTCATCGTCGACACGCCAGGACTGGGCTGGCGCTGGACGTTCTTCATCACCGTCCCGCTGGCGGTGCTGGCGCTCGGCGTGCTGGCCAAGACGCTGAAGCTGCCGACCGTCCGGAAGGACGTGAAGATCGACTACGCGGGCGCGTTCCTGATCACCGGCGGCGTCAGCCTGGTGCTGATGTGGGTGTCGTTCGCGGGCAGGGACTTCGGCTGGATCTCGCTGGAGACCCTCGCCTACCTCGGCGGGGCGGCCGTCGCGCTCGTGGGCGCGTACTTCGTCGAACGCCGGGCCAGCTCGCCGGTCGTGCCGCTGCGGCTGTTCAAGCACCGCACGCTCTCGCTGGCCGTGCTCGGCAGCGTCGCCGTCGGCACCTCGATGTTCGGCGCCTCGGTGTTCCTCGGCCAGTACTTCCAGCTCTCCCGCGGCTTCTCGCCCACGAAGGCGGGTCTGCTCACGCTGCCGCTGGTGGCGGGCCTGACGATCGCGTCGACCGTCTCCGGCCAGCTGATCTCGAAGTACGGCAGGTGGAAGAACTTCCTGGTGTCCGGCGCGGTGGTCCTCGTCGTCGGGCTCGGGCTGCTCGCCACGATCGACCACAGCACGAACCTCGTGCTGATGGGCTCCTACATGCTGCTCACCGGCGTGGGCCTCGGCCTGACGATGCAGAACCTGGTGCTGGCGGTCCAGAACGACGTCTCCATGGCCGACCTCGGCGCGGCCAGTTCCACGGTCACGTTCTTCCGCTCGCTCGGCGGCACGGCCGGTGTCGCGGTGCTCGGGTCGGTGCTGGCGAGCCAGGTCAGCGGCAAGATCGCCGCGGGCCTGCCGCCCGGCACGCCGCAGGGCACCGGCAGCGGCACCCTCGACCTCGTCCACCTGCCCGGACCCGTCCAGGCGCTGGTGCGCGGGGCCTACGGCGACGCCATGGCCACCCTGTTCCTGATCACGGCCATCGCCGCCGTCGTCACCGTCATCGCGGTGGTGATGATCAAGGAGGTGCCCCTGCGGAGCTCCATGGACATCCCCCAACCGGTGGTCGCTTCACCGACGGGTGAAGCACCTGTCCACGTGCCTGTGGATGCCGACCTGCGGAATGTGGATAACTACACCCGCGATGTGGACAACTCGCTACTACATGTGGGTGACCGGAGGTAGGCAGGACCCAGATGTGCCCTCCGCTGCGCAACCGCGGCGGAGGGCACTTCCGCGTCAGGACGTGGCGGCCATCTCGGCCGCGCCGCGCTCGACGCAGAACTCGTTGCCCTCGGGATCGGCGAGCACGACCCAGCCCCGGCCGTCCGGCTTGCGCTGGTCGTCCACCAGGGTCGCGCCGATGCCGAGCAGCCGCTCGACCTCCTCGTCGCGGGTGGAGTCCGACTGGAGGTCGAGGTGCACCCGGTTCCGACCGGTCTTCTCCTCCGGAACGGTCACGAACAGCAGGATCGGACCGTTCGGGAGCAGCACGGCCGACTCGGGGTCGCCGGGTGCGTCCTCGTCGTCCAGCGGGCAGCCGGTCACCTTCGACCAGAACAGCGCCAGTTCGTAGGGGTCGACGCTGCTGAAGGTGATGTGCCTGGGTTTCGCGGTCATGGCCCGATCCTCCCCGGTACGTGGCCCAGGCCACAGCGATTTTTCAAGTTGAGCGGAACGGACTCAACTTTGCTGACGTTGTGCAGGGTGGAAACGCGTGCGGAAGGCTGGCGCGCACATCTGGCGATGGGGTGAGGAATGGACGCTTTCAACCCGACCACGAAGACCCAGCAGGCGGTCTCGGCCGCGGTGCAGGCCGCGACGGTGGCGGGGAACCCGGACGTGGGTTCCGTGCACCTGCTGAGCGCGCTGCTGGCTCAGGGGGACGGGCTGACCGCGCCCCTGCTGGCCGCGGTCGGCGCTGATCCGGGGGTGGTGCGCAAGGAGCTGGAGCAGCTGTCCCGCGCGCTGCCCGCCGCGAGCGGCGCCTCGATGTCCGCTCCGCAGTTCTCGCGCGACGCCGTGCGGGTCCTGGCCAAGGCGCAGGAGCTCGCGACCGAGATGGGCGACGAGTACGTCTCCACCGAGCACCTGCTGGTCGGCGTCGCCCAGCACGGCGGCCAGGTTGCGGACCTGCTGCGCGGGCACGGCGCCACGCCGGACGCGCTGCGCGAGGCGTTCACGAACGTGCGCGGTTCGGCGCGGGTCACCAGCCCGGACCCCGAGGGCACCTACCAGGCGCTGGAGAAGTACGGCGTCGACCTGACCGAACGCGCCCGCAAGGGCGAGCTGGACCCGGTGATCGGCCGCGACTCGGAGATCCGCCGGGTCGTGCAGGTGCTGTCCCGGCGCACCAAGAACAACCCGGTGCTGATCGGCGAGCCCGGCGTCGGCAAGACCGCCATCGTGGAGGGCCTCGCCCAGCGCGTGGTCGCCGGTGACGTGCCGGAGTCGTTGCGCGGCAAGCGGGTCGTGGCGCTCGACCTCGGGTCGATGGTCGCGGGCGCGAAGTTCCGCGGCGAGTTCGAGGAGCGGTTGAAGGCCGTGCTCAAGGAGATCACCGACTCCGCGGGCCAGGTCATCACGTTCATCGACGAGCTGCACACGATCGTCGGCGCGGGCGCCACGGGCGAGAGCGCGATGGACGCGGGCAACATGATCAAGCCGATGCTGGCCCGCGGCGAGCTGCGGATGGTCGGCGCGACCACGCTGGACGAGTACCGCAAGTACGTCGAGAAGGACCCCGCGCTGGAGCGCCGGTTCCAGCAGGTGCTGGTCGGCGAGCCGACCGTGGAGGACACCGTCGGCATCCTGCGCGGCCTCAAGGAGCGCTACGAGGTCCACCACGGCGTCCGGATCACCGACACCGCCCTGGTGGCCGCCGCGACCCTCTCGGACCGGTACATCACCTCCCGGTTCCTGCCGGACAAGGCGATCGACCTGGTCGACGAGGCCGCGTCCCGGCTGCGGATGGAGATCGACTCGCGGCCGGTCGAGGTCGACGAGGTCGAACGGGCGGTGCGCCGCCTGGAGATCGAGGAGATGGCGCTGGCCAAGGAGGCCGACCTGGCCTCCAAGGAGCGGCTGACGGCGTTGCGCGCCGAGCTGGCCGAGAAGCGGGAGAACCTGGCGGCCCTGACCGCCCGGTGGCAGAACGAGAAGGGCTCCATCGACAGGGTCCGGGACCTCAAGGAGCAGCTGGAGCAGCTGCGCGGCGAGTCGGAGCGGGCCGAGCGCGACGGCGACCTCGGCCGCGCCGCCGAGCTGCGGTACGGCCGCATGCCCGCGCTGGAGAAGGACCTCGAAACCGCCACGAGGGCGACCGAGGAGGCCTCGGTGATGCTCAAGGAGGAGGTCGGCCCGGACGACGTCGCCGACGTGGTCAGCGCGTGGACCGGCATCCCCGCGGGCAGGCTGCTGGAGGGCGAGACGTCCAAGCTGCTGCGCATGGAGGAGGAGCTGACCAACCGGGTCGTCGGCCAGGTCCAGGCGGTGCGGGTCGTGTCCGACGCCGTCCGCCGGACCCGCGCGGGCGTGGCGGACCCGGACCGGCCAACCGGGTCGTTCCTGTTCCTCGGCCCGACCGGTGTCGGCAAGACCGAGCTGGCCAAGGCGTTGGCGGAGTTCCTGTTCGACGACGAGCGGGCGATGATCCGGATCGACATGAGCGAGTACTCCGAGAAGCACTCGGTGGCCAGGCTCGTCGGCGCTCCCCCCGGCTACGTGGGCTACGACCAGGGTGGTCAGCTCACCGAGTCGGTGCGTCGCAGGCCGTACTCGGTCGTGCTGCTGGACGAGGTGGAGAAGGCGCACCCGGACGTGTTCGACGTGCTGCTCCAGGTGCTGGACGACGGCCGGTTGACCGACGGTCAAGGCCGCACGGTCGACTTCCGCAACACGATCCTGGTGCTGACCTCGAACCTCGGGTCGCACGCCATCGCGGACGCCAACCTGGACGAGCGGCAGCGCCACGACGCGGTGATGTCCGTGGTGCGCAAGCACTTCAAGCCCGAGTTCCTGAACAGGTTGGACGACGTGGTGGTGTTCCGCTCCCTCGCGACCGAGGAGCTGACGTCCATCGTGGACATCCAGGTCGGCAAGCTGGCGCAGCGCCTCGCGCAGCGGCGGCTGACGATGGAGGTCACGCACTCGGCGCGCGATTGGCTGGCGCTCAACGGGTTCGACCCGGTGTACGGGGCGAGGCCGCTGCGCAGGCTGATCCAGACCTCGATCGGCGACCAGCTGGCGAAGGAGCTGCTGGCGGGCGAGGTCCGCGACGGCGACGTGGTCCGGGTGGACGTCCTGGACGACAACTCGGGTCTCATCGTCGGCCGTTCCTGACCGACGTGGACCGCAGGCCCGTCCCCGTGCGGGGGCGGGCCTGCGTCGGAACCGCTCACATCCGTGACGTTACGGCCGTTAGTCCGCTTTGCCGGGTTGAGGACCCCCACGGTCACGCCGACGGGTTCAGCGGGCCCGGACGCGCCCGTGAGAGGTAACGGGTTGATCTGTTCGTGCGAACCACCCCGCTGGTGATCTTCGTAATGCTCGGCGGGACCGCTACCCTCGCACCTGTGGGAATACCTGCCTGGGTCTGGTTCACCGTCTGCGCGGTGGCGGGAGTAGCCGGTTTCGCGCTGCTCGCGACCGATCGGGCGCAGCGCACCGCGCGCAACCGCGAACGCCGCCGCTGGGCGGCTCTGCGGGGCTGGCAGTTCGAGGAGACGGACCACGTGCTGCCCACCCGGTGGGAGAGCGGCGCGATCGCCTACTACGGCACCGGCATCGCCAGGGACGTGGTGGCCGGGTCGACGTTCACCGCCGACGGTCGGCGCCAGGTGTACGTGCTGGACCACGAGACCAACGGCAAGGTCAACTCGGTGCTGGTCGGCGTCCGCTGCCGCCGCCCGTTGTCCGTGGTCATCGAGCTGTGGCTGCCGAGCGTGCCCTTCCAGCGCGACCAGATGCCGGACCTGCTCGGCCCGGTCGGCTCGCGCTACGCGTTCGTCACGGAGCTGGGCGCGGCCCGCAAGCTGATCACCCCGGACCTGGTCGACGCCGCCGAGGAGATCGGCGCGGACGTCACCGTGGTGTGGTTCGAGGGCGATTGGGTGATGGCCGCCGCGCCGCCGAACTCCAGCCCGGCCCGGTTGGAGCGGCTGCTGCGCGACGTGGGCGAACTGGCCGACGTGGTCGACCCGTTCGACGCGG
Organism: Umezawaea sp. cmx-9-4; assembly: GCA_049997955.1. Lineage (GTDB taxonomy): Bacteria > Actinomycetota > Actinomycetes > Mycobacteriales > Pseudonocardiaceae > Umezawaea. The sequence goes on from JAEBDY010000001.1 coordinate 37,865, forward strand.
AGCAGGACGCCGAGAGCGGCGGCGAGGTCTACCGCCCGTCGTTCGGCCGCAAGCCGGCCAGCTAGTTTCGGCACATGCCCACCGCACTGGTCACCGGGGCGACCGCAGGCATCGGAGCCGCGTTCGCCCGCCGTCTCGCCGCCGAGGGTCACGACCTCGTGCTCGTCGCCAGGACCGCCTCGCGCCTCGAAGCGCTCGCCGAGCAGCTGACCGCGCGCCACGGCGTCGCCGTCGAGGTGCTGCCCGCCGACCTGTCGGACGCGAAGCGCCGGATCGCGGTCGAGGAACGCCTCGCCGATCCCTCCCGGCCCGTCGACCTGCTGGTCAACAACGCCGGGTTCGCCAGCTCCGGCGACTTCGTGACCATGGACGTCGACCGCCTCCAGGAGCAGCTCGACGTCAACGTGACGAGCGTCCTGCGGCTCACCAGGGCCGTCGTGCCCGGCATGGTCGAACGCGGCCGCGGCGCCGTGGTGAACGTGTCCAGCGTCGCGGGCTTCCTGCCCGGCCGCGGCACGACCTACGCGGGCGAGAAGTCGTACGTGACCCTGTTCTCCGAGGGCGTCTCGATGTCCCTGGAGGCCACCGGGTCACCGGTCAGGGTGATGGCGCTGTGCCCCGGTTTCGTCCGCACCGAGTTCCACGAGCGCGCCGAGATCGACATGAGCACCACCCCGGAGTTCCTCTGGCTGGACGCCGACCGGCTGGTGCACGACTGCCTCGCCGACCTGCGCGCGGGCAAGGCCCTGTCCATCCCGGGCCTCCAGTACAAGGCCGTCGTGGCGGTGAGCAAGCTGATCCCGAGGGCGTTGCTGCGCAAGGCCGCGTCGCGGTTCGCGGGCGGTCGAGGCCGGACCTGATCGCGCTGCTCCCGGTGGGTGTGCAAAGGTTGGGACCCGTGCGAACCGAAGTGGTCCTGGACGCCGGTGCCAAAGCAGAACTGGCCCGGTTGGTGAGTGAGTTGGCCGTCGTGCACGGCAAGGTGACGCTGTCCTCGGGGCGTGAGGCGGACTACTACATCGACCTCCGGCGGGCGACGCTGCACCACGCGGCCGCCCCGCTGATCGGCAGGCTGCTGCGGCAGCTCACCTCGGACTGGGACTACGTCGCCGCGGGTGGGCTCACCCTCGGCGCCGACCCGGTCGCGACGGCGATGATGCACGCCGCGGCGTCCGCGGGGGACGTGCTGGACGCGTTCGTCGTCCGCAAGGAGGCCAAGAAGCACGGCATGCAGCGGCGCATCGAGGGCATCGAGGTCACCGGCCAGCGCGTGCTCGCCGTGGAGGACACGACCACGACCGGGAACAGCCCGTTGACCGCGGTCGAGGCGCTGCGCGAGGCCGGGGCGACCGTCGTCGGCGTCGCCACCGTCGTGGACCGCGGCACCGGCGCGAGGGAGGTCATCGAGGCCAGAGGGCTGCCCTACCGCTACCTCCTGGACCTGGCCGACCTCGGTCTGGGCTGAGGCTGATGACCGGGCTGGTCCTGCTGCTGGTGGTCCTGGCCATCCTGGGTGCCGGGGTCGCCGTCGGGCTGTCCAGGCGCAAGCGCAACCCGTTCACGGACCCGCGGTTCGTGTCGGAGTGGGAGCAGCGGATGCGCGCGGTCGAGGCGAGCCTCGGCTGGCGTTTCGTCGCCGAGGACCAGGGCTTCCAGGAACGCGTGCCGCACGTCGGCCGGATGCTCGAAGCGGACCGCAGCCGGGTCAAGTTCCAGCTCGTCGGCCAGTGGCGCGGCGTGCCCGTGCTCGCCGTCGAGGTCGTGCTGCGCACGGACAACGTGGTGACGCACGAGTTCCGCACCTACTCCGCGGTCGTCGTGCCCCGGCCGATGCCCGGTCCGTGGGTGCTGATCAGCCCGCGCGAGGACAGCGTGTGGGGGGTCTTCGAGCAGTTCACCCCCACCGGCGACCCGGTGTTCGACCAGCGCTACGAGGTGCGGCGGGCGAACCCCGCGTTCACCACGGCCCTGCTCGGCTCGGGTCTGGTCCAGGCGCTGCTGCACGACCCGCGCGCGGCCGGGGTGGCCGTCGCGTTCGACGAGGCCGCTCTCGCCGCCGTCGTGCCGGGACCGCTGGTCCAGGCGCCGTTGGGCCATTTGGCGGATCTGCTGCTCGATCTGGGGGGCCGAGTGCCGTGGCAAGCGCTGCCGCGAGGGTGAACCCCACGTTTATCACGCGCGCTGGGTGGAACCCCCGTTCTACATTGGAACGGGGAGGTGGACGTGGTCTCTCAAGCGCTGGCCGAGTTGATCATGATTTTGCACTTCGCCGTCCTGGTGTTCCTCATCGTGGGCGGCTTTCTGGCGTGGCACTGGCGCGGGTTGATCTACCCGCACCTGGCCATGGCGACGTGGGGGCTCCTGGTCATCGCGTTCCCGTTGGACTGCCCGCTGACCGCCGCCGAGGACTTCTTCCGCGTCCGCGCGGGGCAGCCCGAGCTGGTGAACGGGTTCATCGACCACTACATCGACGGGGTGCTCTACCCGCAGGCCGCCGCGGGCGCGGTGCAGCTGCTGGTGGCCGTCATCGTGCTGGGGTCGTGGACCGGGTACTTCCTGCGGTGGCGCGGTGAGCACCACGCCGACTCGCACCACGTCGGGGTCCACTGAGCAGACCGTCCTGCTGGAGGGGTTCCACGCGGTCAAGCACGCGTTGCGGTTCGGCGCGCCCGTCGAACCGCTCGTCGCGCTGAGCACGTCCGCGCTGCTGGGCTTGGCCGAGTCCCACGCACCGGACCTGGTCGACGTGCTGGCGGCCACCGCTCGCGAGGTGACGCCCGCCGAGTTCGCCAGGCTCGTCGGCCGCACCCACCCGACCGGTGTCGCCGGGTTCACCGCCCGGCCCGCCGTCGACGTCGCCGGGCTGGCCGAGGACCGCCAGACCCCGCTCGTCCTGCTGGACAACCCCCGCAACCTCGGCAACCTCGGCGCGGTCATCCGGGTCGCCGCCGGGCTGGGCGCGGGAGGAGTCCTGTCGATCGGCGACGTGGACCCGTGGCACCCCACCGTCCTGCGCGGCAGCGCGGGCCTGCACTTCGCCGTGCCGGTCGGGAGGCTGGACGCGCTGGACGGCGTCGAAGGCCCGGTGTTCGCGCTCGACGCCGACGGAGCCGACATCGCGGACGTGCGGATCCCGTCGAACGCCGTGCTGGCTTTCGGGTCGGAGCGGCACGGGCTGTCTAAGGCGGTGCGGGAGCGGGCCGACCACCTGGTGTCGCTGCCGATGCGCCCGCTGGTGTCCAGCTACAACCTGACCACGTCCGTCGCGATGGCGTTGTACCACTGGGACCTGTTCCACCGAGCTTCTTGAACGGTCAAGAGATCACTATGTCCTCGTGACGGTCGAGAGGTCCACCCCGAAGATGATGGCCGCTCGGGCGGGAGTCGCCGAGCGAGCCGTGCAGTCGCGGCACCTGCGCCGGGTCTGGGGCGTGCCGGGCACGCTGCTGGGCGTCGCCGCCTGGCCGATGGACTGGCGGGGCCACCTGCACGTCCGGTTCAACTACTGGTGGCAGGCGCACCTGCTGGACTGCGTGGTCGACGCGCAGCTGCGGGCGCCGACCGAGGCGCGCCACCAGGTCGTGCGGCGGCTGGTGCGCGGCGTCCGGGTGCGGAACCTGGTCGGGTGGACGAACGACTTCTACGACGACGTGGCGTGGCTCGGCCTGGCGCTCCAGCGCGCGGCGAAGCACGTGGGGGTGTCGCGGCCGTCGGGGGTCTCGGCGATCGCGACCCGGTTGCGCGACGGCTGGACAGACCACGGCGGCGGCGGCATCTGGTGGAAGCGCGACGACGACTTCAAGAACGTGCCCGCGAACGGGCCGACGGCGATCTTCTTCGCCCGCCTGGCGCGGGAGGGCGGTTCGCACGACGACCTCGACCGCGCGAAGTCCATCGTGGACTGGATGGAGGCGAGCCTGGTCGACCCCGAGTCGGGGTTGGCGTGGGACGGCCTGCACGTGCACCCGAACGGCGACGTCCGCGAGATCGAGACGACGATCTACTCGTACTGCCAAGGGGTCCTGCTCGGCGCGAACCTCGAACTGGCGCGGGAATCGCTGACGGCGCTGGACCGGGTCGAGCGGCTGGTGCGCGCGGTCGCCAAGGAGTTGGCGGTCGACGGTGTGCTGCGCGGCCACGGTGGCGGTGACGGCGGCCTGTTCGGCGGGATCCTGTTGCGCTACCTGGCCCAGGCCGCGGTCGTGCTGCCCGAGCTGGACCGCTCCGCGGCCGCGGAGATCGCCGCGGACGTCGTGTTCTCGTCGGCGGAAGCCGTGTGGGACAACCGGACCGTGGCGGTGAGCGGTCCGCTGTTCGGTCCTGAGTGGACGGCGCAGGCCGTCGCCCCCGTTCGGGAGCGACGGCCGGAGAGCGACCTGTCCGTCCAGCTGGGCGGGTGGATGGCGCTGGAGGCCGCCGCGCTGCTGGAGCGCAGCGGCTTCGACCCGCCGCGCCGCTAGCGGGCCAGCAGCCCGCGGTACCAGTCGAGGTAGTTCGCCAGTTCGACGAGGTCGAACCGCCACGACCGGAGCGCGGGCGCCCCGACGGCGTCGACCAGGTTCTTCTGGTCGAACCGCTTGTGCCCGGTCATGTACGAGCCGTAGAACTCGATCTTGCGGTCGAACTCCCGCTCCAGCTGGGTGAACCCGTCGACGTCGTCGGTGTGCACCGGCCGGGGCAGCCCGGCCTTCTCGAACATCACGCCCAGCCCCGGCCCGACCTGGAGCGGGTCCGGGTGGGTCAGGTGGAACACGTCGGCCGTCGAGCCGGACTGGCTGATGCTCACCGCGTCCGCCACGACCAGGTCGACCGGCACCAGGTTGACCCGCGCCGGTGCTTCCGCCCGCACCCGCATCGGCGTGGCCAGGTCCTCGGCCGAGCCGAGCATCCCCAGGGCCCGGCGGAACTGCGTGAGCCTCCGCTGGATGCCGTAGAGCCCGGACTGCCCGCCGCACAGCGCGTACGTCCGGCTGTGCCCGATCACGACGCTGGGCCGCAGGGTTCGGGTGGCGAACGCCGTGGCCTCCGACACCAGGCGTTCGGCCCCGATCTTGCTCTCCTCGTACCGGTTGTTGGTCTCCACGTCGTCCATCCGGACCTCGGCGATGTCGCCGTCCATCCGCCCGGACACGTACGCCGTGCTCATGTGGTTGAACGTCGACGCGCCCGCCGCCTCGGCCAGGTCCAGCGCGTTGCGGGTGCCCCCGATGTTGGTGTCCCGCAACGCTTCCCAGTGCCGGTCCTCGTACCGCAGGTCCGCCGCGTTGTGCCAGAACTCCTTGGCCCCGACGAGGTCCTCCACGCCGAGGCGCGGCTTGCCGAGGTCGGCGGGGATGACCGTGCACCGCTTCTCGATCTCCAGCCCGGACGCGCCGTACTCGCGCGCGGCCGTCGTGAGCGCCGTCCGCAGCCTCTCCTCCGGCCCGGCCTTGCGACCCGGTCGGACCAGGCACACGACCTCGTCGTCGGTCCGCGCCAGCAGTTCCAGCACCAGGGCCGCCCCGAGCAGCCCGGTCGCGCCGGTGACGACCTGCTTGCCGCTCACGGTCGCCTCCGGGGGGTGAAGTAGGCGGGCATCCGGCCGATCGCGTTGATGAAGTTGCCCGCCACGTAGCGGGGGGCGCCGATCCGCAGGTCCGGCAGCTGCCGGTAGACCTCGGTGAGGATGTGCCGCAGCTCCAGCCGTGCGAGGTGCGCGCCGAGGCAGTAGTGGGGTCCGCCGCCGCCGAACGAGATGTGCCGGTTCGGGGTGCGGGTGATGTCGAAGGACCACGGGTCGGTGAAGACCTGTTCATCGCGGTTGGCCGACGAGAAGAAGAGCACGACGTGCTCTCCCGCCTCGATGGTCTGCCCACCCAGTTCGGTGCGCTCCACGGCGGTGCGGCGGAAGGTCATGATCGGGGTCGACCAGCGGAGGATCTCGTCGATCGCGCCCGGCAGGCGCGCGTCGAAGTCGGCCATCAGCAGGGCGCGCTGGACGGGGAAGCGGTCGAGGGCGTGCACGCCGTGGCTGATGGCGTGCCGGGTGGTCTCGTTGCCCGCGATGAACAGGAGGATGAAGAACGCGCGGATCTCGTCGTCGGTGAGCCGCTCGCCGTCGACCTCGGCCTGGATGAGCGCGCTCATCAGGTCGTCGGTCGGGTGCTCGCGCTTCTCGTCGATCAGGTCGAGCGACATGGCGGTGAACGCGACCACGCCGTCGCGGATCGCCTGGGCGGGGTCGGCGCCGCCGAACTCGGGGTCCTTGCAGCCGATCATGGCGTTCGCGTGCACGAGAGCGCGGTCCCGCTGGTCCTCCGGCAGGCCGATGATCTCGCAGATGGTCCAGATCGGCAGCCGCTCGGCGATGCCCGTGACGAAGTCGACCTCGCCGAGGTGCGCCACGGAGGCGACCACGTCGCGGGCGGCCCGCTGGATGGCCGCGTCCATGCGGGCCATGCGGCGAGGGGTGAAGGTGGTGGTGATGAGCTTGCGCAGCCGCGAGTGCCTGGGGCCGTCCATCGCGATGATCGACTGCGTCGCCTCGGCGAGCGCGGGCGGCAGGATTTCCAGCGTGACGCCGCCGAAGTACGCGGCCGAGGAGAACGCGCGGGGATTCCGACTTACTTCGGAAACTTCGTTATGATTGACGACGGCCCAATAACCCTGCGTTTCGACCGTGGGAATAACGGGGTTTTCAATGGGGGCCTGCCACGACACCGGACGATTCCGCCTCAACTCGGCGAATCGCGAATCCCGGTCTTTGGGCGGCAGCGCCCAGAATTCCTCGGAGGACAGGTCTACCGAAACACGGTTGTCGAAAGTAGTCATGAGTTTTCCGAAAGTTCCGACGCGATCTCGCCGCGCAGCACGGACTCCAGTTCGACCAGCGCCCTGGCGACCGTGGAGCCGTCGAGCACCCGGTGGTCGTAGGTGAGCCGCACGTCGAGCGTGCCGTCGTCCTCGAACTGGCCGTAGTTCAACGTCGTCGTGAGCGGCGAGAGCTGGTGCAGGCTGGCCCCGCCCTCGGACGCCGTCGTGCTGGCCGCGAACGTGCCGAGGAAGTACGCCCGCAGCGGGCCGCGGGCCTGCACGGCGAGCCACCACACCAGCCTGCGGGCCGGGAACGGCAGGCTGCTGAGCTTGAGGATGCGCCGGTAGCTGCGGAGACTCTCCAGCGGCGCCGTCTTGTAGCGGCGCACGATGGCGTCGATCTCGCGCAGCGGGAGTGTCTCCGGGCGCGGGATCCGGGTGAAGAACACCGCGCTCTCACCCTCGTAGGTGCGCTCCACGCTGAACGACGCGGCCGTCTCCGGGTGCTCGTAGAGGTGCGCCCGCGGGAAGGAGAAGTACGCGCGGCGCAGCTCCGGATGCCTGGCCGACACGGTCGCGTAGGCCTTCATGAAGATCGCGCACCAGCTGACGTGGTCCTGCGCCGAAGCGCGGGCGGCGACCACGTCGCCCAGGCGCATCCGCCGCTGCATCGGCACGCTGGGGACCTTGCGCGAATGGTGCAGCAGGTCGCGCATGAACTGTCGGGGCGGCGAAAGCCGCAGTGTTCGTCCGCGTCGAATGGGGACGTCCTGCGCGGTTCTCGGAAGCTCCCCCGATTGACGGGCTATCGGTGTCCTGATGAGCATGCGAACGACGATAGGTACGAAACGGACGTGCTCCGAGAACGTGGTCCCGAATAGGGGTTGATGTAAATCATATTGCGCTCAGTGACAGCCGCAAGACTGTCGGTGCTTCAACGTCGGTGCGAGCCGGATGGTTTCCGGCGGGCGGTGCGGATCGGTGATCCTCGACAGCAGCAGCCGCACGGCCGTTCGGCCGATCTCCTCGATCGGCTGGGCCATGGTCGTCAGCGGCGGGTCGACCAGCTCGGACCACTCGACCTCGTCGTACGACACGATCGCCAGGTCCCGCCCGACCCGCAGGCCGCGAGCGCGCACCTCGTGCAACACGCTGGTCAGGACCATGTGGTCGCCCGCGACCACGGCCGTCGGCGGCGACTCCAGGTCCAGCAGCGGACCGAGCTTGCCGTCGGAGGACACCAGCTCCTCGTCCCACTGGAGGCCGGAGCGGCCGAGCCCGAGCCGGTAGCCGAGCACGCGCTCGTCCGTCGTCGCGAGACCGATCTGGCCGGTGACCATGCCGATCCGCCGGTGCCCCAGCTCCGCCAGGTGCCTGGCGAGCTGCGAGGTCGACTGGACGTTCTCCGGCCCGACCTGGTCCATGTCCTGGCTCATCGTCAGCCGGTCCACGAGCACCGTCGGTATGCCGAGGCGGCGGAGTTCGGGCAGCACCACGCCACCAGCGCCCGCCGACGGCGTCAGCAGCAGGCCGTCGACCCGGCGGCCGCGCAGCATCCGCACGGCGGCCTGCTCGGACTCGGCGGTGTCGCGCGTGTCGATCAGGACGAGCGAGTAACCGGCCGTCGTGGCCTCGTTCTCGATCGCGGCGATCAGCTCCGCGAAGTACGGGTGCGACACCAGTGAGACGGCCAGCCCCAAGGACTTCGTGCCGCCGGTCACGAGGGAGCGCGCGATGGCGTCCCCGGTGTAGCCGGTCTCCTCGATGGCCTTGAGGACGCGCTCCTTCGTCTCCGGGGCCACCGACCTGGTCTCGTTGATGACGTGTGAGACCGTGGTGATGGAGACCCCGGCGAGGGTCGCGACCTCCCGCATGGTGATCATGTGAAACAAGCCCCGTTCCGCTGGGCGGCAATCCGTGTGCGCAATCGCTTGCGACGGGACCCTACCTGCTAGGAGGCGTTCGCGATGGTTGCGGTGATGTGTGTCGGTCTGACGACGGTGGACGTCATCCAGCAGGTAGCTGAATTCCCCACTCCGGGTGACAAGGTGCAGTCCAGGGGTGTTCACCTGGCGCCGGGCGGCCCCGCGGCCAACGCCGCGTCGACGGTCGCCGCACTCGGCCACCGCGCGGTGCTGCTGACCGCGCTGGGGCGGGACGCGTTCGGCGAGCTGGCCGCCGCGGGCCTCGCCGAGCGGGGTGTCGAGTTCCACGACCTGGCACCCGATTCCCACATCTCGCTCAGCATGGTCGCCGTCCGCGAGCGCGACGGCGAGCGCACCGTGATCTCCCGCAACGCCGCCGAAGTAGCCCTCCAGGCCACTGTGGACGCCGTAACACCGTTTGTATTCCAGGCGGACGTGCTCCTGCTCGACGGGCACCTCGGCCAGCTGGCCCTGACGGCCGCGAATGTGGCCAAAGATGCCGGTTTGCCGGTGGTGCTCGACGCCGGGAGCTGGAAACCTGTGCTTGAGGACCTGCTGCCGCTGGTGGACGTCGCCGCGTGCTCGTCGGCTTTCGAGCTGACCGAGGACGAGCTGCACGCCCGCGGGGTGCCGCTGGTGATCCGGACGAACGGTGCGAACCCGGTCACGTGGTCGTGCGACGGGGAGTTCCACGAACGCCCGGTGCCCGCGGTTGCCGTGCGCGACACCAACGGCGCGGGGGACGTGTGGCACGGTGCCCTTGCCGTCGCGCTCGCCCGGCAGGACCCGGTCGCCGCAGCGATCGGGTGGGCGAACGCGGTGGCGGCGGTCAGGGTGCGCAACACCGCGCAGGATTGGCTTGAGGAGTTGGCAAGGTGGCAGGACAGCAGGTGAAGTTCGACGAGCTGCTCGACCGGGCTCGCGGGCTCGTGGACACCGGTGAGCGCAGGCTGCTCGGGATCGGCGGCGCACCTGGCTCGGGCAAGTCCACGCTCGCGCGCAGGCTGGTCGACGCGCTGGGCGCCGACGCGGCGCTCGTGGAGATGGACGGCTTCCACCTGGCCCAGCGCGAACTGCTCCGGCTGCGCATCAGCGAGCGCAAGGGCGCGCCGGACACCTTCGACGTCGCCGGCTACGTCGACCTGCTCGCCCGCCTCAAGGCCGCCGGACCGGACATCGTCTACGCGCCCGAGTTCCGGCGCGAGATCGAGGAGCCGATCGCCTGCGCCGTGCCCATCGGCCCGGACGTGCCGCTCATCGTCACCGAGGGCAACTACCTGCTGCTGAACTACGACAAGTGGAAGCGCGTCCGCATCGTCCTGGACGAGGCCTGGTTCCTGTTCATCGACGACGACCTGCGCGTGCAGCGGCTGATAGACCGCCACCTGCGTTTCGGCCGGACGCAGGCGGAGGCCGAGGAGCGCGTCCTGCACGGCACCGACCACGTCAACGCCCTGATGGTGAACTCCTCCAAGGCGGGGGCCGACCTGCTCATCACCGACGTGGTGTGAGGTCCGCCTCCGCGTCGAGGTCGATCGGCTTCTGCATCTCCTGGCGGTAGCGCCAGACGCCGTACGCGGTGCCGAACACGAAGAACGCGACGCTGACCACGACCGCGGTCGTCTCCAGCCACGGCATCGACGTCAGCAGTCCCGCGCCGTAGTACCCGGCGAGCACGAGCGTCGGCACCCAGGCCAGCGCGCCGAGCGTCGTGGCCAGCAGGAACCGCTTCTTGTCCATCTGCGCCGCGCCCGCGACCATCGGCGCCAGCGTCCGGACCCACGGGATCCACCTGGCCAGCACGATCGCCCAGAACCCGCGCCGGTCCAGGAAGTCCCTGGCCTTCTCCAGGTTCGCCCGGTTCAGCATCCGACCGCCCTTGCGGGCCAGCAGGTGCGTACCGGTGGTCTGGCCGATGTAGTAGCCCACCAGGTTGCCGACCAGCGCCACCAGCATGGCCGCGGCGGACAGCAGCCACGCGTTCCACGCACCGGTGTGCTGGGCCAGGATGACGCCCGCCGCGAAGAGCAGCGAATCACCGGGCAGGAACAGCCCGAAGATGAACGCGCACTCGACGAACAGGAAGCCCAGGGTGATCAGCCACACCGCTACCGGACCCGCTGTCTCCAGCGGGTTGAGCGGGCTGAGCGCGAGGGTGAGGGTCGAACCGGACAGAACCACGCATTCAGCCTACGTCGAGGTCGGGTGTCCGCAGGGCGACCTTGACCCAACCGGTAGCGGAAAGCTTTGCGTCGTAACGGATCGCACACGCGCGATCACGGATTTGCCGGAGCTGGTTCGCCGAACGACGACCGGTCTTCCACCGAGAACCCGCGCCTCCGCGTTCGGCGATTACCGCATTCACCTGGCCGTATGGCGAATTCGCCAGTCCTCGGCGGGCCGGTGCCTGCCTGACCTCGGTGTTCGGCCCTGGGACGCGCCGCGAACCGAGACGCGATTCCCGTGCCCGGCGTGTTCGGCAGGGCAATCCCGAAGTGGCCCCGACTTTTCCCGCTGATCCGCTTCCGCGAGTTCTCGTCACACGTGCGGCACCGTGTCGAGCTTGTCGGAGGTCGTGAGGCGCAGCGGGATCTCCTTGATGAAAAACGTCGTCACGAATGCTACGACCATGACGAACGCACCGGTCAGGAACACCGCGTCGATCGATTCCGCGAAGCCCTCCAGGAACGGCCGCGCCAACCTCGGGTCGACCTGCTGGAGGAACGACGAGTCCTGCAGGACGCCCGCGTTGCCGCCGCCCTGGAGCGCGTCGAGCACCGGTTTGTTGACCGGGTCGCCGAGCACCGCCGGGTCCTTCAGGGCGGCCTGGAACTCCGGCGTGGGCACGATGCGGGTGAAGGCGTCCTGGATGCTGTCCGGCACCGTGCTGAACAGGATCGACAGGAAGACCGCGACGCCGACCGTGCCGCCCATCTGGCGGAAGAACGTCGCGGACGCGGTGGCGACGCCGAGGTCGCGCGTCGGCACGGCGTTCTGCGCGGCGATCGTGAGGGTCTGCATGCAGTTGCCGAGACCGAAGCCGAAGATCGTCATGAAGACCGTCGGCTGCCAGATCGGGGTGTCGACGCCGACCGTGTAGAACAGGAACATGGCGACCACCATCAGCGCGGTGCCGATGATCGGGAACACCTTGTAGCGGCCCGTGCGCGAGGTGATCTGGCCGGACAGGATCGAGCCGACCATGATGCCCACCGTCATCGGGATCATCAGCAGACCGGCCTCGGTGGGCGTGTGGCCCTTCACGAGCTGGAGGTACTGCGGGATCATCGAGATGCCGCCGAACATGCCGATGCCGACCACGAACCCGGCGATGATGATCATCGTGAACGTGGACGTCCTGAACAGCTTGAGCGGGATCAGGGCCTCGTCGCCCATCTTCGACTCGACCCAGATGAACAGCGCCACGCCGACGACGCCGACGACGATGCAGCTGATGGACCCCGCCGAGCCCCAGCCCCACTCGCGCCCCTGCTCGGCGACGATCAGCAGCGGCACGATGCCCACGGTCAGGAACAGCGCGCCCCAGTAGTCGATGCGGTGGTCGTGCGGCTCGTGGGGGAGCTTGAGGACGCGCCACACGACGGCCAGCGCGATGATGCCGATCGGCACGTTCACCAGGAACACCCAGCGCCAGCCCGTGACGCCGAGGATGGTGTCCTGACCTGCCAGGAAGCCGCCGATGACCGGGCCGAGCACGCTCGACGTGCCGAACACCGCGAGGAAGTAGCCCTGGTACTTGGCGCGCTCGCGGGGAGGCATCATGTCGGCGATGATCGTGAACGCCAGCGACATCAACCCGCCAGCGCCGAGGCCCTGGAGCGCGCGGAACGCCGCCAGCTCGTACATCGACGTGGAGAACGTGCAGGCCAGCGACCCGATCACGAAGATCGTGATGGCGGCGAGGTAGAACGGCCGCCTGCCGTAGATGTCCGACAGCTTGCCGTAGATCGGGGTCGAGATGGTCGACGTGATCAGGTACGCGGTCGTCGCCCACGCCTGGAGGCTCAGCCCCTGGAGGTCGTCCGCGATCGTCCGGATGGACGTGCCGACGATCGTCTGGTCGAGCGCCGCCAGGAACATGCCGACCATCAAGCCGCTCAGCACCGCGAGGATCTGCCGGTGGGTGAGCTGGGGGTTCCCCGCCTCCGCGTTGACCATCCGTCGATGATGCGCCACAGCCCAGGAAGGCGCCGCACGGTTTGGCCGCCATCGGGTGACGTCCGTGCCCGGATGTCGCAATCGCCCCGGTTCCGGTGTGACGAAGACCCCGCTAGCGTGCTGAGCATGGCACTGGTCGAAGAACTCCGCGCGGCGTTGGGTTCGAACGCCGTCCTGACCGACACCGACGTCACCTCCGCGTACCAGCGCGACATGATGCCGCTGGCGCCGTACGGCACGCCCCTCGCCGTGGTCCTGCCGACCGACACCGCGGAGGTCCAGGCCGTCGTGCGCGCGTGCGCCGCGGCGGGCGTCCCGATCGTGCCGCGCGGCGCGGGCAGCGGACTGTCCGGCGCGGCCAACGCGATCGACGGGTGCGTGGTGCTCGTGACCACGAAGATGAACGCCATCGTGGAGATCGACGCGGACAACCGCCTCGCGGTCGTCGAACCCGGCGTCGTCAACCTCGACCTGCGCGGAGCCGTGGAGAAGAACGGCCTGTTCTACCCGCCGGACCCGTCCAGCTACGACTGGTGCACGATCGGCGGCAACCTGTCCACGAACGCGGGCGGGCTGTGCTGCGTGAAGTACGGCGTCACCACGGACTCCGTGCTCGGCCTGGAGGTCGTGCTGGCCGACGGCGAGCTGCTCAAGACCGGCCGCCGGACCGTGAAGGGCGTGGCCGGGTACGACCTGACCAAGCTGTTCGTCGGCAGCGAGGGCACGCTGGGCGTGATCACCAGGGCCACGCTGGCCCTCCGGCCGCTGCCCCAGGCCCCGGTGACGCTGGTGGCGGCGTTCACCAGCACGGAGGCGGCGGGCGTCGCGGTCAGCGCCGTCGTGCGCGAGGGCTTGGTGCCGTCGCTGATGGAGATCATGGACCGCACGTCCATCGAGGCCGTCGAGCTGTACCTGAAGACGGAACTGGGCGCGGGCCCCGGCTGCGCGGCGCTGCTCATCTGCCAGTCCGACGCGGGCGTCGAGGCCGGGATGCGCGAACTGGCCGTCATCGAGCAGCTGTGCACCAACGCGGGCGCCGACCTCGTCTACGCCACCGAGGACGTCTCCGAGGGCCGTGACCTGCTGACGGCCCGCCGTGCGGTGCTGACGGCGCTGGAGGTCTACGGCGCCTGGCTCACCGACGACGTCTGCGTGCCCCGCACCAGGATCGCCGAGCTGATCGCGGGCTGCGAGCGGATCAGCGCCGACGTCGGCCTCCGCATCGCCGTCGTCGGCCACGCGGGCGACGGCAACATGCACCCCACCATCGTCTACGACCCCGGTTCGGAGGACGAGTTCTCCCGCGCGCGCAAGGCTTTCGACGAGATCCTGTCCGTCGGCCTCGCGCTCGGCGGCACGGTCACCGGCGAACACGGCATCGGGAAGATCAAGCGCGAGTGGCTCGAACGCGAGATCGGTCCCATCGGCCTGCGGGTGCACCGCGACATCAAGCGCGCGCTCGACCCCGGCAACCTCTTCAACCCCGGTTCGATGTTCTCCGCGCACTGAAAACGCCGCAAGGGAAACCCTTGCGGCGCAAGCAGATCAGTACGGGGTCAGCGGTCGTAGTCGACCTTCGGGAAGACCTGCGTGGCCTCCGAGGAGGTGTCGACGCGCGGGAGGACCTCCGTGATGTCCTCGACCTCCTGCTGCACCAGGGACTTCTTCTCGCGCCTCGCCTTGATGAACTCGATGATGATCGGCACGACCGAGATCAGCACGATCAGGATCAGCATCATCTCGATGTTCTTGCGCACGAACTCGATCTGGCCCAGGAAGAAGCCCAGGACTGTCAGACCCGCGGCCCACGCGATGCCGCCGATCGCCGAGTAGGTGAAGTACTTCTTCGCGTCCATCCGACCGACACCGGCCATGGCCGTGATGAAGGTGCGGACGATCGGGACGAAGCGGGCCATCACGATCGCGCGGGCGCCGTACTTCTCGAAGAAGCCTTCCGTCTTCTCGACGTACTCCTTCTTGAAGATCTTGGAGTCCGGCTTGCTGAACAGCGCGGGCCCGGCTCGCAGGCCGATGTAGTAGCCGACGACGTTGCCGACCATCGCGCACACCGTCACGAGCACGCAGACCAGCCACAACGGGTAGTCCAGCGCGCCGGTGGCCACGAACAGCCCCGCGGTGAACAGCAGCGAGTCACCCGGCAGGAAGAAGCCGACCAGCAGGCCGCATTCCGCGAAGATGATGAAGCAGAGTGCGAAGAGCGCGAACCCCCCGAAGCTCTTCAGCAGGTACTCGGGGTTCAGCCACTCCGGGCCGAGGGCAATCGTGGAAGTGAGCGCAACCGTCACCCACGACACGGTACAGGCTCCCGGAGACGGGCATTTCCGGCATCGGCGATGGGCGTTCAGCTCAACGTGATGACGGCGACGACCGCGCCTGCCGCGAGTCCGAAGAGGAGCGCGAGCAGCAGCACCCACCACGCGGACAGGACGGGTGGGCGTTCCGGGGCGGGCGCGGGCCGCACCACGTGCAGGCCGGAACTGGTGGCCTGTGCGCGCAGCGCGTTGGCCACCAGCCGCTCCTGGTCGTCGGGCATGGCTCCGACGCTAGCCCAGGCCGGGTCCCTAGTCCTTGACCCACGCACCCTTGCTCATCACGTCGCGCGGTCGCAGCTCGGCGTCCAGCACGACCAGGTCGGCCGCGAGGCCGGCGCGGAGCTCGCCGGTGCGGTCGCTCAGGCCGAGCAGGGCCGCCGGGCGGGTCGACGCCGCCTGGGACGCCTCGACGATGCTCAGCCCGCACGAGGTGACGGCGTTGCGGAACGCCGCGTCCATGGTCAGCGTGCTGCCCGCCAGCGAACCGCCGCCCGCGAGCGTCGGCACGCCGTCGACCACGCGGACCTCCAGGCCGCCCACGTCGTACACGCCGTCGCCCACCCCGGCCGCCGCGATGGCGTCGGTGATGAGGACCGTGCGACCGGTGCCCGCGTGCCGCGCGGCCAGCCGCACCGCCGTGGGGTGCAGGTGCACGAGGTCGCAGATCAGCTCGACGGTGACGCGCTCGTCGTCCAGCAGCGCGCCGATGGGGCCGGGCTCGCGGTGGTGCAGCGGGCGCATGCCGTTGAACAGGTGGGTCGCCACGGTCGCGCCCGCGTCGATGGCCGGGCGGATCTGCGCCTCGGTGCCATCGGTGTGGCCGATCGCGGCGAGGACATCGTTGTCGACGAGCAGCTTGACCGCGTCGACCGCGCCCTCCAGCTCGGGGGCCAGGGTGATCATCCGGACGGCGCCCTTGCCCGCGGCCAGCAGTTTCGCCACGGAGTCGCGGTCGGGCGCGCGCAGGATCGCCGGGTCGTGCGCGCCGCAGCGCGCGGCGGACAGGAACGGGCCCTCCAGGTGCAGGCCGGAGATCAGGCCGTCCTGGGTCAGCTCGGCGAGCTTGGCGATCTGCTCGACCATCTCCGGGACCGGCCGCGACACCAGGCTGGCCAGCAGCGTGGTCGTGCCGTGCCTGCGGTGCGCCGACGCCGCCTTGCGCACGCGGTCCGGGTCGGCGTTGGTGAACGCCTCACCGCCGCCGCCGTGGCAGTGGATGTCGATGAAACCGGGCACCAGCCACGATCCGCTCACGTCCGTCGTCGGCCCGTCCGGGGGGACGCCCTCGCCGACGGCCAGGATCCGGCCGTCGCGCACGGCGAGCCACCCGGATTCGAGCACGCCGTCCGGCGTGACCACCCGACCACCGGTCAAGGTCACGTCCACCGGTCCGCCCCACGTGCTCATGAACCCTCCAACTCGTCGATGGCGAGCAGCGCGGCACCGAGGCATCCGGCCTCGTCGCCCAGCGCGGCCAGCCGCAGTTCCGGTCGTCGCTGGAAGGTGATCAACCCGTCCAGCTTCTTGCCCAGTGGCGCGGTGAGCAGCTCGCCGGACAGGGCGAGGCCTCCCCCGAGCACCACCGCTTCGGGTCCGAGGACACCGGCCAGGACCACGATCCCCCTGGCTAGGGCGTCGACCGCCTCGTCCCACACGACGCGGGCGTCGTGGTCGCCCGCGCGCACCATGGCGGCCACCTCGGCCGCGCCGCCGACCGGGACGCCGGTGCGCTCGGTGAACCGGCGGGCGATGCCGCCGGACGACGCGCGCACCTCGACGCAGCCGATTTGCCCGCAGCCGCAAGGATCTCCGTGGCCGACGTCGACGTGGCCGATCTCGCCCGCGTAGCCGTCGCCGCCGTAGATCCGGCCGTCGAGCACCAGCGCGCCCGCGATCCCGGTGCCGATCGGGATGATCACCCCGTTGCGCAGGCCCCGCGCGGCGCCCATCCGGCACTCGGCGAGCCCGCCCGCGCGCACGTCGTGTCCGAACGCGACGGTCAGCCCGGTGCGCTCGGTGATCCGCTCGCGGAACGGGAAGTCGTTCCAGCCCAGGTTGGTCGAGTACACCCCCACGCCCGTGCGCTCGTCGACCACTCCGGGCACGACGACGCCCACCGCGTCGACGTCGTGCCCCGAAGCGGTTCGCAACCCGTCGACGACGTCGACGACCAGGTCCACGACGGCCTCCGCCGTCGTGGGGCCGTCAACGCCCTTCGGCGTGTTCCGCCGCTGCTGTTCCACCGCGACCACGCGCTCCGGCGTGCCCGCCACCAGCGCTGCTTTGGTCTCGGTTCCGCCGACGTCGACGGCCACCACGTGTCTCGTGCGTGCCACGAGGGTCGATACTGCGGCATGCACCGCCCATTGGTCTATACCAAGCCCCGGAATGGGTCCGGTCGCGGAATCATGCGGGCGGTGAACCGGTGCGGACGGCTGACGGCCCTGCTGGAGCCGCCGGCCGCTCGCGGCCGCCTCGGGACCGACGAGGTCGCGGTCGAACCGGGCGTCTCGGCGGCCACCGTCCGCCGCGACCTGGACCACCCGGCCGAGCAGCGGCTGCCCAGCCGCACCCACGGCGGCGCCGTTGCGCAGGCCGTCCCGTACGACCTGCCGATGCGGTGCAAGAACTCCGGCAAGGCCGACGAGAAGCAGCGCATCGGCCGGGCGGCGGCGAACCTGGCGGCGTCGGGCTCGGTCGTCGGGCTCGCCGCGCACGCTGAACGGGTCGTCGTGGTCGCGCACTCGTCGAAGCTGGGCAGGCGCGCTTACGAAGATCTGCGGCACCGACCAGGTGGACGTGCTGATCACCGACACGGCCGCGACGGACCAGGCCGTGGAGCCGTACCTGGAACGCGGGGTGGAGGTCCGGCGGGTCTAGGACCCGACCTCGTCAAGACGGCGAGAAGATGCCAAGGACTCGGGCACGGCGGGGGATGCCAGGACGCCGGAACGCCAGGGCGTCAGCGGGCCGCCATGATCTTCTGCAACGCGTCGAGCGCCCGACTGGCCGTGGACTTCACGGTCCCCTTCGAGATGCCGGTGGCCTCGGCGATCTCCGCCTCGGACATGTCGCCGTAGTAGCGCAGCACGAGCACCTCGCGCTGCCTGGGCGGCAGTTGCTGCAACGCCGCGACCACGGCCTGGTGCTCCGCGGTGAGCATCGCGAGGCTCTCGGCCGAGCGGGCGTTCACCGCGTGCGGGGGTGTGTAGTCGCGGGCGGTCTTCCGACGGCGCAGCACGCTGCGCGACCCGTTGACGACCGCTGTGCGCAGGTAGCCGACCGCGGCCTGCGCGTCGCGCAGGTTGCCCCAGTTGCGGTGCAGGCCGGTGAAGGCCTCCTGCACCACGTCCTCCGCTGTCGCGGGCTCGTCGACGAGCAGCAGCGCGAGCCGCACCAGCCGCATCCGGTGCTGGCGGTAGAGGTCCTCCAGCGTCAGCGGACCGGCGGGCGCCGGGGCGGCGCCGTCCTGGATGCGGAGGTTGGTCAGCGTGTCCTGCACTCGCGCGACGCCGCTGTTGTTCTGCTCGGGACCGACCACGGGGAGGACGTTACCGGTCGCCGGGTAGCTTCGGCTCGGCAACACAGGTTCTCGCCGGAGGTGCGCATGGCCAGGTTCGCGGTGCAGTTCGTTTACGGCCCTGATCGGGACAAGCTGGCGGAGGTCAGGCCAAGGCACCGCGAGTACGTCGACACGTTGGTGGAGAAGGGTGTTCTCCTGCTCTCGGGTCCGTACGGCGACGACCTCGGCGCCCTGCTGATCTTCGAGGCGGCCGACGAGGCGGAGGTGCTCGGCTACCTCGCCGCCGACCCGTACGCGGGCGCGCAGGTGCTGTCCGAGACGACCGTGCGCGAGTGGAACGCCGTCAAGGGCACGCTCCTCTAGCGGATCGCCGCCCTGCCGCCGGGGCCGACCGGTCGTGACGACTCCTCGGCCCCGCGCGCGGCGATGTCGTCGAGCATCGCCTTGTCACCGCCCGGCACGAGCCCGGCGGACCGCCGTTCCACCACGACCGGCGTGAACGCGCGGAACACCTTGATCCGGCCGACCCAGCCGGGCACGTGGATCGCGCGCGAACGCTTGCCGATGCCCTTGACCACGGCTTTGCCGACGTCGGACACGTCGTACTTCTTGCTCGCCAAGCCCGGCAGGGCCTTGCGCATCGGGCCGAACACCGGGTGCTCGTCCGCGCCGTTGACCATGTCCGTGTCGATCCAGGAGAAGTACGCGACGCCGACGTCGACGCCCAGGTGGCGGACCTCGGCGCGCAGGCTGTTCGCGAACGCCTCGCAGCCCGCCTTGGCCGCCGAGTAGGCCGCGTTGCCGGGGATCTGCACGATCGCCGCCAGCGACGACACCACCAGGCAGTAGCCGCGGCTCGCGACCAGGTGCGGCAGGCACGTGCGGACGGTCCGCCACACGCCGAGCAGGTTGACCTCGACGACCCGTTCGAACGCGGCGGGGTCGATGGAGCGGATGAACCCGGCGGACGCGATGCCCGCGTTCGCGACGACGACGTCGATGCCGCCGAAGTGCTCGACCACGCCTTCGACGGCGGTCTCCAGGGCGGTCCAGTCGGTGACGTCGGCTTCCCACGCCCGTCCGCCGCACTCGGCCGCGACCGCGGCCAGCAGCTCGCCCTCCAGCCCGACCAGCGCCAGGCGCGCGCCCCGCGCGGCGAGGCGGCGGGCGACGTCGGCGCCGATCCCCCTGGCCGCGCCGGTGATCAGGACAACCTTGCCGTTGACGTCCACGGTGACCTCCCGAAGCAGTTCCGGAAGGCCACCGTAACTCAACTTACCGCCAGTAAGCTACTGGCGAGTTAAACGCTGGCGTCCGTGAGCCGCTGCACCTCGGCGCGGGACAGCTGCAGGTCGAGCACGGGCAGCAGCGCTTCGAGCTGCTCGGTGTTGCGCGCGCTGGCCAGCACGGACGGCACCGTCGGCTGCGCGGTGATCCACGCCAGCGCGACCGCGGCGACCGACGTGGCGTTGGCCGCGGAGATCTCGTCCAGCGCCGCCAGGACGCGCAGACCCCGGTCGTCCAGGAACTTCGCCGCCCCGGCCGCCCGCGGGCTGTCCACGTCGACGCCAGGCCGGTACTTGCCGGTCAGGAAGCCCTTCGCCAGACCCCAGTACGGCAGCGCGGACAGGTTGTTCGCCGCCACCACGTCCGCCACCTCGCCCTCGTACGCCGAGCGGGCGACCAGGCTGTACTCCGGCTGGAGCGCGACGAACCGGGCGAGGCCGTCGCGGTCGGACACCGCCAGCGCCTCCGCCAGCCGCGCCGCGGAGAAGTTCGAGGCGGCGACGTGCCGCACCTTGCCCGCGCGCACGAGCTCGTCGAACGCGCCCATGAACTCCTCGGGGGACGTCTCCTCGTCGTCCCGGTGCGCGTAGTACAGGTCGATGTGGTCGACGCCGAGCCGCTTCAGCGAGGCCTCGGCGGCGGTCTTGACGGTCGTGGCCCTGAGATCGTCCAACCCCTCGGTCATGCCGACCTTGGTGGCGATCACGACGTCGGCCCGGTTGCCGCGCGCCGCGAGCCACTGCCCGAGGATCGTCTCGGACTTGCCGCCCGCGTACAGGTCGGCGGTGTCGATGGAGTTGCCGCCCGCGGCGGTGTACGCGTCCAGGACCGCGAACGACTGCTCCTGGTCCGCGGTCCACCCGAAGACGTTGCCGCCGAGCGTCAGCCGGGACACGTCCAGATCGCTGGTGCCGAGTTTCGCCATGGATCGAAACTACCGCTCGGCGCGCGTGGCCACCGCGTGGATTAAATGGGCTCGCGCCCCGGTTGACGGGGACGACCGATCCGATTCGTGGGGAGCCGAAGTGACCGTGGAACTGGGACCGTTCGGGGTGTGGAGTCCGGCGCAGCTGTGGGAGGGCGAAGGGGATGCCGCCGCGGAGTTGGAGGGCCTCGGCTACGGCGCGCTGTGGCTGGGCGGATCGCCCGGCGGTGACCTCGACGCCGTGTCCGCCGTGCTGCGCGGGACGAGCGGGCTCACTGTCGCCACCGGCATCGTGAACGTCTGGACCGACTCCGCGGAGCGGCTGTCCGCCACCTACCGGCGGATCGAGGGCGACCACCCCGGTCGCTTCCTGGTCGGCATCGGCGCGGGCCACCCCGAAGCCGCGGGCGACCAGTACGTGAAGCCCTACGACAAGCTCGTCGGCTACCTCGACGAGCTGGACGTGCCCGACGACCGCCGGATCCTCGCGGCCCTCGGCCCGCGCGTCCTCAAGCTCGCCGCCGCCCGCACCGCGGGCGCCCACCCGTACCTCGTGACGCCGGAGCACACCGCCTCGGCCCGCGAGGTCATCGGCGCGGGCCCGCTCCTCGCGCCCGAGCAGCACGTCGTGCTGGAGACCGACCCGACCACCGCCCGCGCGCTGGCCAGGACGTCCATCGAGATGTACCTCGGCCTGCGGAACTACACGAACAACTGGCTCCGGCTCGGCTTCACCGAGGACGACCTCGTCGACGGCGGCAGCGACCGGCTGGTCGACGCGCTCGTCGCGTGGGGCTCGCCGGAGCAGGTGGCCGCCCGGCTCCGGGAGCACCTGGCGGCGGGCGCCGACCACGTCGCGGTGCAGCTGGTGACCGCTGACCACAGCCACCACCGCGAGGGGTTCCGCGAGCTGGCGGCGGTGCTGTTCTAACGGGGGATTGCGCGCAGGTCACCGACAGTTTCGGGCTACTCCGATCGCCAAGTAGGCCCATGATCAACTGTATCGGTCGGGTGGCGTCGTAGGATGCCCACTGATACGGCGTTCAGGGCACCTGAGGAGGACGACCGATGCCCATCGCAACCCCCGAGGTCTACGCCGAGATGATCAGTCGCGCGAAGGCGAACGAATTCGCCTACCCCGCGATCAACGTCACCTCGTCCGAGACCCTCAACGCGGCACTCCGCGGATTCGCCGAGGCCGAGAGCGACGGCATCATCCAGGTCTCGACCGGTGGTGCGGAGTTCGCGTCCGGCACCAAGGTCAAGGACATGGTCACCGGCGCTGTCGCACTGGCCGAGTTCGCTCACGTGGTCGCGGCGAAGTACCCCGTCAACATCGCGCTGCACACCGACCACTGCCCCAAGGACAAGCTGGACGGCTACGTCCGCCCCTTGATCGGCATCAGCCAGGAGCGCGTCGCACGCGGAGAGAACCCGCTGTTCCAGTCCCACATGTGGGACGGGTCCGCGGTGCCGCTCGACGAGAACCTGAAGATCGCCGCCGACCTGCTCCAGGAAGCCGTCAAGGCGAAGATCATCCTGGAGATCGAGGTCGGTGTCGTCGGCGGCGAGGAGGACGGCGTCGACAACGAGATCAACGACAAGCTCTACACCACCACCGAGGACTTCCTGAAGACCGTGGAAGCACTCGGCGCGGGCGACCGGGGCCACTACCTGCTCGCCGCGACCTTCGGCAACGTGCACGGCGTCTACAAGCCGGGCAACGTGAAGCTGCGCCCCGAGGTCCTCAAGCAGGGCCAGGACGCCGTGGCTTCGCAGTTGGGCCTGGCAGCGGGCTCCAAGCCGTTCGACCTCGTGTTCCACGGCGGCTCCGGCTCGCTGCTGGAGGAGATCCACGAGTCGCTCTCGTACGGCGTCGTGAAGATGAACATCGACACGGACACGCAGTACGCGTTCACCCGCCCGATCGTCCAGCACATGTTCACCAACTACGAGGGTGTGCTGAAGATCGACGGCGAGGTCGGCAACAAGAAGGTCTACGACCCCCGCAGCTACCTCAAGGCAGCTGAGGTGGGCATGGGCGCCCGCATCGCGCAGGCGTGCGAGCACCTGAAGTCGTCCGGTCGCATGATCGCCGGCTGACCTGTTCGTTTGCACGGCGACCGCCCCTCGGAGTTTCCGGGGGGCGGTTTCTTTGTCCGGAGTTCGGATTGCTTGAGGTGGTCCGGAGTCTGGATTGCTTGAGGTGGTCCGGTGCGGGCAGCGCTGTAGGCGGTCCGGGGGCGGCCGATGTGACTTGGGGACCCCGCATTTGACCCTTGATCGGGCTAAAAGGGCAGTCCGAAGGCCTACCCGATCACCAATTTTAAGGGGCAAATCCCCAAGTAAAATCGGCCGCTACGCGGGTCGAGCGCATGACACCAGTCAGCCAATCGGCGACAATCTTCCAGCAGTCAGCAGTCAGCAGTCAGCAGTCAGCAGTCAGCAGTCAGCAGTCAGCAGTCAGCAGAAAGCAGAAAGAGCCGCAACCTGCTTGAGTCAGCTGTTTGTCGCGTTGGCACGCAAGCGTGGACAGAACCGGACCACAGATCAAGCAACCGCCGCCCGCCTCCGCGTCCAGAAGTCCACACCCGTCCACGAAACCGCCAGCAGCACGAACGTGACCGCGGCCGACGGGTACAGGATCGGGGGTGCTTCGAGCCACTGCTGCTGCACCCAGATGCCGCCGTACCCGATGCCGGTGACCGCCGCCGACCCCAGCAGCGCGGCCGAGTACGCGGGTAGCGACGCCGTGTGCGCCAGGTCGACGCAGACGCCCACGAGGACCAGGAACAGCGGTACGGCGGACGTCGGGAAGTCGGCGCCCATCAGCACGGGCCAGATCAGGCAGCGGTAGACGACGTACCCGCCCGCCACGGCGGTCGCGGCCCAGCGCTTGCCGATCGTGCGCCTGGCCAGGACCAGCACGACGCCCGTGGAGACCAGGCCCCACAGCGGGTACACCCAGTCCGCGATCGGCAGGGCGAAGCTGAGGACCGCTGTCCGGTCGACCGGTCTGCCGATCTGGTCGGCGGCGAACTGGAGCAGGATCGGTTCGGCCTCCGGCCTGCCCGCGTCCCACGCGCCGAGCGCGATCACGCCGTACTCCTGGTGCTGGTTGGGGAACCAGGTGTTCTCCAGGAAGAACATCCACAGCGCCGCGAGCCCGAACGTGCCCGCGCGACCCACCGGGTAGTGGTGCGTCCAGCCCCGGACGGCGCCCGCGAGCATGATCCCGGTGCCGAGGTACAGCAGCGCGTGCGAGCCGCTCCACGACGTGATGTCCAGGCCGTTGACCCGGTGGTTGATCAGGTCGATCGGCAGCGCGATCAGGAACACGCCCGTGCCCCACTGCATCAGCCGCAGCGCGAGCTTGTCCACGCCGTAGCCGGTGAACGTGTGGAAGAGCGTCAACCCCACGACGAGGACCGTGCCGACGGTGTTGATCAGGTGCGGTGGCGCCAGCTCGTCGCGCAGCCACTTGAAGTGCCACGCGACGTCCCACGACGAGCCGAGCAGCTTCAGCAGCATGCCGACCAGCCAGAGCCGGTACAGCAGCTCGGCCAGCGGCTTCGGCGTGTCGCGGCCGGGTTCTCCGCGCTCCCAGTACTGGTCGCGGAACTCCGCGACGCGTCCCCTTGCCCCCGTGTTCACCCGGACATGATGCGTCCCCTTCGCCCCGCTAGGAAGCGAGGTTCTCCCTGGTCTTTCCGGTACTTACCCCTAGGGGAGGGCCCTGAGCAGCGTGAATGCCGGTTCACTCTTCCGAACAGGTGACTTCCGTTGCTCCGGACGGCCGAACGGGAGAGGGTGCGGCGCTGAGAACCCGCTGAGAGCCATAGGAGATCAACATGGGTGTGAAGCTCGTCGCCGGCGTCCTCGTTTCGGCCCTGGTGCTCGCGGCGGTGGCCGTGGTGGCGAGGGTGTTCCTGGCCTGACGGGGCACGTGGGGCACGATTACCCCATGACCAACCTCCTCGGACCGGACCCGACCCTGCTGCCGGAACGTCCGGAGGCGCAGGCCGCCTCCGACGGCGGCACCGATCCAGGCAAGATCGTCCGCGCCTACCCCGATTTCAGCGAGGCGTGGGCGCTGCTCGCGGAGCGCGCGCTCCAGGCGGGCGACCCGGTCGCGGCGTACGCCTACGCGCGCACCGGCTACCACCGCGGTCTCGACCAGCTGCGCCGCGCGGGCTGGAAGGGCTTCGGCCCGGTGCCGTGGCGGCACCGCCCCAACCAGGGCTTCCTGCGGGCGCTCGCCGCGCTGGCGCGGGCGGCGGACGAGATCGGCGAGACCGAGGAGCACGAGCGCTGCTCGAAGTTCCTCGCCGACAGCGACCCGCAGGCGCCCGCGGCGCTCGGCTTGAGCTGATCGATGGGCGCGGTGCGTGCGGAGCTGGGGCGGAGGCTCCAGCGGTGGCGGCGCACCGCGCTGCCGATCCTCCAGGCCGCGCTGGCCGCCGGGCTGGCGTGGTTCGTCGCGACTGCGGTGGTCGGCCACCCGCACCCGTTCTTCGCGCCCATCTCCGCGGTCGTCTGCCTCGGCGTCTCGCTGGGGCAGCGGCCCCGCCGGGTGGCGGAGCTGGTCGTGGGCGTCTCGGTCGGCGTCGGCGTCGGGGACGTGCTGATCTCGCAGATCGGCTCCGGTCCGTGGCAGATCGCGCTGGTCGTGGCGCTGGCGATGTCGGCGGCCGTGCTGCTCGACGGCGGCGCGGTCATCGCCCTTCAATCCGGGTCGTCCGCGGTGCTGGTGGCGACGCTGCTGCCGCCCAGCACGAACGGCGGGCTGGACCGGATGGTCGACGCCCTGATCGGCGGCCTCGTCGGCCTGGCCGTTACGGCGCTGCTGCCCGCCAACCCGCTCACCATCGCGCACCGGCACGGCAAGGTCGTGCTGTGCGAGCTGTCCACGGCCCTGCGCGGCATCGCGAGCGCCGTGGCCGAGCACGACACCGTGAAGGCCGCGGGCGTGCTCGCCCAGCTGCGCAAGAGCCAGTCCGCCATCGAGGAGTTCAAGGACGCGCTCAAGGCCGGCAAGGAGATCGCGACCATCGCGCCGATCCGCTGGCACCGCCGCAACGAGCTGGACCACTACCGCGAGGCCGCCGTGCCGGTCGACTACGCGCTGCGCAACACCAGGGTGCTGGCGCGCCGGGCCCTGGCCGCCCTCAGGGACGGCGAACAGGTCCCGGACGTCCTCCCCGACGTGCTGCGCCGCTACGCGGACGCCGTGGACCTCCTGCGGACCGAACTGGCCCGCGGCGACCGACCCGAGGGGGCCCGCAAGGCCGTGCGGGACGCGGCGAGCACCGCGACCACGAACGAGCTGGGCGGCGACGGGTTCTCGACCAGGGTCGTGCTCGCCCAGATCCGCTCGGTCGCCGTCGACCTGCTCCAGGCGACCGGCCTGTCGCGGGCGGACGCCGTCGAGGCGCTGCCGCCGCCCACGCGCAAGCCGTGAGCGGCGGCCCCGTCCTCAGCCCTCCGGCCGGTTGAGCACTCCCACCAGCAGCTCGTGCACGGCGGAGAGGTCCTCCGGGTCCTTCAGCGCACAGCAGCCGCCGGTGAGGGCGTACCACTCGTCAGCGCCTTCGTAGCGCACCTCGGTCCGCACCGCCACGCCGTCCTCGGCCAGCACGGTGCGCAGTTCGAGCTCTCCGGTGATCACGCCGACGTCGTCGGTCATGATCCCGCCGGGGCCCGCGACGAACGGTGACGAGTATTCGGCCATCAGCACCTTCCGAGCATGTCCTGCAACGCCGTCTTCTCCGAGGTGTTAACGGTAAGGGCCCACTTGTACTTCGTGCGCGTCCACATCTTGGCGTAGGTGCACCAGTACGACGTCACCGGTGGCTTCCAGGTGGCGGGCGTCTGGTCGCCCTTCGCCTGGTTCACGTTGTCCGTGACCGCGATCAGCTGCGGTCCGCCCAGGTCGTTCGCGAACTGCTGGCGCTTCGCCGTCGTCCAGTTCCGCGCACCCGAGCGCCACGCGGCCGCCAGCGGCACGACGTGGTCGATGTCCACGTCGGACGCAGCCGTCCAGGTGGCGCCGTCGTAGGGCGAGAACCAGCGGCCGGACGTGGCCGCGCAGCTGGAGTCCACCACCACGTTGGAGCCGTCGCGCTTGAGCACGGTCTCACGGGTGTTGCAGGCACCCGAAACCGTGCTCCAGTGCGGGAACAGGTCGCGCGAATAGCCCGTCATCGACCCGTCCGCCGCGACGGTCAGCGCCGCCAGTTCGGATTTCGCGGTGGCGGTGCTGGGAATGCTCGGGGGTGTCGCGCTCGCCGACGGGACGAGTCCCAGGGTCAGCGCGACGGTAGTCAGCAATGACAGGGCCGCCACTCGGACGGCATTGTTGACCGTTGACATGATTCCGACCTTCCGCTAGGGAAATCGGAATTACTGTCGGGTAATCAGCCGGCCACAACAATGCTTTCGGGTGACACTCGAAAGAATTAGTTCGGTACTTACAACCCGCGTACCAGCCGAAGGTCCTCCGTGTGGCGGTACCAGGTCCACTTGTTCATCTGGCGGGGGTGCGCGAACCCGTCGGACCTCACCCCGGTCGGCAGGCAGCCGAGCTGGAAAGCCCGTCCGGCGGTCGCCTCCACCTTCTTGCCGAACAGCCTCTTCTGCACCACCCGCACCACCAGTCCCGCACCGCCCTCCGGGTCGGGCGTGACCTCCACCCGCGTCGCCTGGCCGCGCAGCACGTTGTCGTCGTCGCAGTAGCCGACCCCGCGCACCGGGCTGATCACGCCGAGCCCGATCAGCACGCCGCCCGCGTCGTCCCGCAGGAACGGCACCTTGTCCGGGTCGCCGCCCAGCGCGAGGTCGAGCGCGCGACCGGGGTCGGTCGGCAGCCCCCAGAGCGCGGCCACGGCCGAGTCCGGCGAGGACGGCACGTAGGCCAGCGGCACGTCCGCGACACGCTCGGTCCGCAGCAGCCGCAAGACCACCGCGTTGAGGTCGGCGTCGGTCCCGGCGACTACGAGACGCTGATCACCCAAATTGGACACCACGGCGTCGACGTGGGCTTTTCCCGGTCGTGAGGGTACGGGGAGCACCGCGATATCGCTACGCTCCGTGATCATTGGCGACGCACTGTCGACGTTGGCGTTTCCGCAGGCCAGCACGATTCCGCGCACCATCAGCTCCTGGTCTACCCTCATGCACCGGCATTGCCCTTCCCAGTTCTAACCCTTGGAGTTTCACATGCCGGCCGTCGTGCTGATCGGTGCCCAGTGGGGCGATGAGGGCAAGGGCAAGGCCACGGACCTGCTCGGAGAGCGCGTCCAGTGGGTCGTTCGCTACCAGGGCGGCAACAACGCGGGTCACACCGTCGTGCTGCCCAACGGCCAGAACTTCGCCCTGCACCTGATCCCCTCGGGCATCCTGACCCCCGGGGTGAAGAACGTCATCGGCAACGGTGTCGTGGTGGACCCCGGCGTGCTCCTGGACGAGCTGGGCGGCCTGGAGGCCAAGGGCGTGGACACCAGCAGCCTGCTGCTCTCCGCCGACGCGCACTTGATCATGCCGTACCACGTGGCCATCGACAAGGTCACCGAGCGCTACCTCGGCAAGGCCAAGATCGGCACCACCGGTCGCGGCATCGGCCCGTGCTACCAGGACAAGCTCGCCCGCGTGGGCGTCCGCGTCCAAGACCTGCTGGACGAGAAGATCCTGCGCCAGAAGGTCGAGGCGGCGCTGGACATCAAGAACCAGATGCTGGTCAAGGTCTACAACCGCAAGGGCATGGAGGTCGACCACGTGGTCGACACGGTCCTGGAGCACGGCAGCAAGTTCGCGTCCCGCATCGCCGACACCAGGCTCCTGCTCAACCAGGCCCTGGAACGCGGCGAAACGGTGCTGCTCGAAGGCTCGCAGGGCACCCTCCTGGACGTCGACCACGGCACCTACCCGTTCGTCACGTCGAGCAACCCGACCTCCGGCGGCGCCTGCGCGGGCTCGGGCATCGGCCCGACCCGCATCACCACGGTCATCGGCATCCTGAAGGCGTACACGACCCGAGTCGGCTCCGGCCCGTTCCCCACGGAGCTGAACGACGACATGGGCGAGTACCTCCGCAAGACCGGCGGCGAGGTGGGCGTCACCACCGGCCGCAACCGCCGCACCGGCTGGTTCGACGCCGTGATCGCCCGCTACGCGGCACGCGTGAACGGCATCACCGACTTCTTCCTCACCAAGCTGGACGTCCTCTCCAGCCTGGAGAAGGTCCCGGTCTGCGTGGCGTACGAGATCGACGGCACCAGGGTCGACGAAATGCCGATGTCGCAAACGGACGTCCACCACGCGGTCCCCGTCTACGAGGAACTGCCGGGATGGTTCGAGGACATCAGCGGCTGCCGCACGTTCGAAGAACTCCCGGCAAACGCAAAGGCGTACGTCGAATACCTGGAGCAGATCTCCGGCGCCCGCATGTCAGCAATCGGCGTAGGCCCAGGCCGCGAACAGACCATCGTCCGCCACGACATGCTCGGCTAACACAAACGCAAAAATAAACACAAACACAAGCAGGACGCGGGACACTGGCCGGGCGGACAATTCCGCCCGGCCAGCCCTATTTCCAGACCAGCAAGCGCAAGGCTCTCGGCCCAGGCCAAGCAGGACTCAGCGAGCGCAAGGCTCCGGCTCAACCAAGCCGAGCGAGCCTGCACTTCCCCCCGCACCCCGATCCGAAGCGCCCTCGTCGTTGATCCCCGTTTGTCAAGGCATCTTTCCCGCCTTGACAAATCGGGATCAACGATCGAGACAATTGCGCGAGCGGGGTGAGGGGAGCGCCGGGTGAGGGGGCGGGCTATCAGCAGAGCAGGGACCCCGGAACAGGAGTTGAAAACCGGGCGGCACGAACCAGCCAGCACGACCAGCGGCGCGAACAAGGCGGCACGACCAGCGGCCTGAACCAAGCGGCACGACCAGCGGTCCGAATCAAGCGGCCTGAACCCAGTGGCCCGAATCAAGCGGCACGACCAGCGGCCCGAGCCCATGCCCAACCACAACGGTCCCGTCACCCAACCCATCACCGACAAACTTCCACACCCAAAAGCTCCCACACCGAGCTATGTCACCATCCGGGACGCCACCCCCGTGCGTTGACATCGTGTTGCCCCACCCCAAAACTCGGTCCCATGAGTGAGCGCGAAGTCCTGGTCGCTCGCCTGCACGTCGATCTCCGACGCCAGGCGAGCGCGATCTGTCGCACGCGCTGATCACCTCTTCACCATCCGGGCGTTGAAGCCCGCTCCCCCTTCCGCCACCGCTGGGAGAAATCGTGTCGATTTCCACCGCGGGTGTACTCGCACGCCCGGATGAGGAATCAGCCGCAGCGCGCCCCACCCCGAAATCCCGAAAACGCCGCCTACCCGATCTCCGTCCATCCGATCTCCGCCTACCCGATCTCCGCCGCTGGATCAGCCCGGTAGCCCTGGTCGTCCTGTGGCAGATCGCCAGCGCGAGCGGGCTGCTCCCCCCGGACAAGCTCGCGTCCCCGTTGACCGTGTTCGACTCCGCGATCCAACTGGCCGCGGACGGCCAGCTCGGCAGCGCTTTCCTGGTGTCGATGAGCCGGGTC
Organism: Umezawaea sp. cmx-9-4; assembly: GCA_049997955.1. Classification (GTDB taxonomy): domain Bacteria; phylum Actinomycetota; class Actinomycetes; order Mycobacteriales; family Pseudonocardiaceae; genus Umezawaea. The sequence goes on from JAEBDY010000001.1 coordinate 68,424, forward strand.
CTGGGCGGGTTCGCCATCGGGGCGTCCATCGGTGTGGCGCTGGGCCTGCTGTCCGGTCTGTCCCGCTGGGGCGAGCGGATCTTCGACCCGCCGGTCCAGATGCTCCGCACCCTGCCCCACCTGGGGCTGGTCCCGCTGTTCATCCTGTGGTTCGGCATCGGCGAGCAGCCGAAGCTGGCGCTGGTCGCGGCGGGTGTCGCGTTCCCGTTGTACCTCAACCTGCACGCGGGCATCCGGCAGGCGGATCCCGGCCTGCTGGAGGCGAGCCGGGTCCTCGGTTACACGGGGGCGGAGCGCCTGCTGCACGTCGTCCTCCCGTCCGCGCTGCCGCAAACCCTGGTGGGCCTGCGGATCTCGCTCGGCGCGGCCTGGCTGTCGCTGATCGTCGCGGAGCAGGTCAACGCCGACGCGGGCATCGGCTACCTGATCAACAACGCGCGGGAGTTCCTGCGCACCGACGTGGTCGTGGTCGGCCTGCTCGTCTACGCCGCGCTCGGTCTGGCGACCGACGCGCTCGTCCGCGCACTCGAGAAGAGGGTCCTCCGATGGCAAGTGCGGTGAGCGTTCGAGGCCTGGTCAAGGAGTTCGGCGACCGCCGGGTGCTCGACCGGGTCGACCTCGACATCGAGCCCGGCGAGTTCGTCGCCCTGCTCGGTCGCAGCGGCTCCGGCAAGTCGACGCTGCTCCGCGTCCTGGCGGGACTCGACACCGACGTCGACGGTGCCTTCGAGGTGCCCGGCACGATCTCGGTCGCGTTCCAGCAGCCGCGCCTGCTGCCGTGGCGGCGGGTGTGGCGCAACGTCTCCCTGGGGCTGAGGGGTGTCGACGGCCGCGCGGTCGCCGAGAAGGCGCTGGCCGAGGTGCGGTTGACCGACCACGTCGACGCCTGGCCGCTGACCCTGTCCGGCGGCGAGGCGCAACGGGTGTCGCTGGCCCGCGCGCTGGTCCGCGAGCCGGACGTGCTCCTGCTGGACGAGCCGTTCGGCGCGCTGGACGCGCTGACCAGGCTCGCGATGCACCACCTCGTCGACCAGTTGTGGCGCGAGCACCGGCCCGCGGTGCTGCTCGTGACGCACGACGTGGACGAGGCGCTGCTGCTGGCCGACCGGATCCTCGTGCTGGACGAGGGCCGGATCGTGGCCGAGCACCGCGTGGGCCTCACCCGCCCGCGCCGCCGCGCGTCCTTCGTGGACCTCCGCACCCGAGTGCTGTCCGATCTGGGAGTCGATGATGTCGAAGCCGCGTAGGGATCTGCTGGTCGGTGCGCTCGCCGCGGTGCTGCTGACGGCCTGCGGGACGGCGGCCACCACGTCGTCCACCGTCCCCGCCCCGGTGAGCCCCGAGGAACTGGCGAAGGTGACGTTGAAGGTCGGCGACCAGAAGGGCGGCGCGAAGTCGCTGCTCACGGCCGCGAACCTGCTCGCCGACGCGCCGTACAAGATCGAGTGGGCCACGTTCACCTCCGGCCCGCCGCTGCTGGAGGCCGCGTCGGCGGGCGCGATCGACATCGGCGCGGTCGGCAACACGCCGCCGATCTTCGCCGCGGCCGCCAACGCGAAGATCGCCGCGGTGTCCGTGATCAAGGGCGACGTCTCCAGCGACGCCTTCCTGGTCCCCGCCGACTCGCCGATCAAGGAGGTCGCCGACCTCAGGGGCAAGAACGTGGCGGTCGCCAAGGGCAGTTCGGCGCACGGCCAGGTGCTGCTGACGCTGCGCGGGGCCGGTCTGTCCACGAAGGACGTCAACCTGAACTTCCTGCAGCCGTCGGACGCCTACGCCGCGTTCACGCAGAAGCGGGTCGACGCCTGGGCCGTGTGGGACCCCTACACCGCGCAGGCCCAGCAGGAGGCGGGCGCTCGGGTGCTGGCCGACGGCACCGGCACGTCGAACGGGTACGGGTTCCAGGTCGCGGGGACCGCCGCGCTTGGCGACGCGGGCAAGAACGCCGCCGTCAAGGACTACGTGGTGCGCTACGCGAAGGCGCGGATCTGGGCCGACGCGCACCGCGAGGAGTGGGCGGAGGTGTGGGCCGCCGAGACCGGCCTCAAGATCGAGGTCGCGCGGGCGGCGGTCGACCGAGCAGGTGACCTGCCGATCGCGCTGGACGACGCGGTGGTGAAGTCCGAGCAGGACCTGGCGGACGCTTTCACCGCCGACAAGGCACTGCCCGGCAAGGTGGACTTCGCGAAGTTCGTCGACCGCCGGTTCGAAGCCGATCTGAAGGCCGCCACCGGAGGCAACTCATGAGCGTGACCCCGCACTGGTTCCTGCCGACGTCCGGTGACGGGCGGACGATCGTCGAGCGGTTCCACGCGAACCGCGCGCAGGGCGCGCCCGCGCAGCGGGAACCCGACATCGACTACCTGGCGCAGGTCGCCCGCGCCGCCGAGGCGAACGGCTTCGTCGGCGTGCTCACGCCGACCGGCACCTGGTGCGAGGACGCGTGGCTGACGACCGCCGCGCTCATCGCCGAGACGAAGGCGCTCAAGTTCCTGGTGGCGTTCCGGCCCGGCGTCATCTCGCCGACGCTGGCCGCGCAGATGGCGGCCACCTACCAGCGGATCTCCAAGGGGCGGCTGCTGCTCAACGTCGTCACCGGCGGCGACGCGGTCGAGCAGCAGCGGTTCGGCGACTGGCACGACCACGACCAGCGCTACGCGCGCACCGACGAGTTCCTGCACGTCGTGCGCAACGCGTGGACCGGGCAGCCGTTCGACTTCTCCGGCGAGCACTACCGGGTGGCGGGCGCGACCGTGCTGGCGTCGCCGAACCCGACGCCGCAGATCTACTTCGGCGGCTCGTCGGACGCCGCGCTGCCGGTCGCGGCGCGGCACGCCGACGTCTACCTGACGTGGGGCGAGCCGCCCGCGCTGGTGGCGGAGAAGATCGGCCGCGTCCGGGCGCTGGCGGAGGCGCAGGGGCGGACGGTCCGGTTCGGCGTCCGGCTGCACACGATCAGCCGCGACACGTCCGCGGAAGCGTGGCTGGAAGCCGCGAAGCTACTGGACGCCCTGGACCCGGAGCAGGTGCGGAAGGCGCAGTCGCAGCTCGGCGCGAGCCAGTCCGTCGGCCAGCAGCGGATGGTCGCGCTGCACGGCGGGGACCTCAGCGCGGGTGTTCGCGGCCTGGAGGTCCACCCCGGTCTGTGGGCGGGCATCGGGCTCGTCCGCGGCGGCGCGGGCACGGCGCTGGTCGGCAGCCACGCCGAGGTGGCCGACCTGATCGAGGAGTACCACTCGCTGGGCGTCGAGGAGTTCGTGCTGTCGGGCTACCCGCACCTGGAGGAGGCGTACTGGTTCGGCGAGGGCGTCCGGCCGGAGCTGGCTCGGCGCGGTTTGCTGGCGGGCCAGGAGGACCTGGTCACCGCACGCTGACGCGGAGGCGGCCTCCCGTTCCACGGGGAACGGGAGGCCGTGCTCGCTAGCGCCGCAGCGACGACCGCGCTTCGACCGCGGTGTCGGAGTTGTCGCTGAACAGCCCGTCGATGCCGGTGGCGAAGAACTTCGCGTACTCGTCGAACGCGCGGCCGTAGGCGGCCGGGTCGGTCGAGGACCGGTAGTCAGCGGGGAGGAACGCGTTCTCGTTGCGGAAGGTGAACGGGTGCACGACGAGCTTCACGGCGTGCGCGTCCTTCACCAGGGTCGTCGGCGTGCCGAGGAAACCGGCCGCGTCCCGCGGGATGACCCGGTCCTTCGACGGGCCGATGCCATCGGCGTAGGCGGAGATCTCCTTGAGCCCGGCGGGCTTCACCAGGTCGTCGTACGTGCGCTTGTCGCCCGCCTTGGTGAAGTCGTACGGCGCGCCGGTCGCGTTGATCAGCTGCACGATCGGCACCCGCAGGGACCGGTTGAGCACCTTGAGGTTCGCCACCTCGAACGACTGCACGAACACCTTGGCGCCCGGCCGGTTCAGGCCGTTGCGGTTGAGCGCCTCCACCAGCTTCGGCTCCAGCGCGAGGCCGATGTCCTGGAAGTACGTGGGGTGCTTGGTCTCCGGGTAGATCCCGATGTCGCGCCCCAGCTCCCTGGTCAGCCGCCGCTGGAGGTCGACGACCTCCTGGAAGGTCGGGACCTCGTAGCGGCCGTCGTAGAGCGTGTTGCGCGCACGGGTCGCCGGGATGCGCTCCTTGGCGCGCAACACCTTCAGCTCGGCCAGGGTGAAGTCCTCGGTGAACCAGCCGGTCAGCGCGACGCCGTCGACCACCTTGGTCGCCTTGCGCGCGGCGAACTCCGGGCGGTCGGCGACGTCCGTCGTGCCGCCGATCTCGTTCTCGTGCCGGGCCACGAGCTTGCCGTCCTTGGTGGGGACCAGGTCCGGCTCGAAGTAGTCCGCACCCATCCGCACGGCCAGCTCGTAGGCCGCCAGCGTGTGCTCCGGCCGGTAGCCCGACGAGCCGCGGTGCCCGATGACGAGCGGACCGCCGGAGTGCCGCGACTGCTCGACGCGCTGCCCCTCGACCTCCTGCTGGGCGGCCGATGCGGTGGGCAGCACCGCGATGCCTACGAGCGCCATGGTGGTGAGCACCACCCCGGCGAGAACCGAGCGCGCCATGGTCGACCTCCTCGTGTCCGAACTCCCACGGCGGCAGCTTCGCCGCGCGGAGCGTCATCCCGACCACGTTAAGAGGTACCTGCGACCACGTCACGGTGAACAGCGGGCGGTGGTCATTCGCGCGACAGCGCGGCCTCCTCCAGGTCCAGTTCCCTCATCACCCGGAACAGCACCTCGTCGTCGATCTGCTTGGCGTCGCGGGCGTCCACGAACACCTGCCGCTCGGCGGCGAGCATCGTCCGGCGCAACCGCCGGTAGGCCGACGCGGGGCTCTCCGAGTCCTGCCTGCCCAACCGCTCCCACGCGGCGTTGCCGCGGTACTCGGCCAGCGTCCGCAGCCGCTCCACGATGTGGTCCGGTGCGGTGTCGCCGCCGTCGACCAGCTCGTCGATCCTGTCGACGGACGCCCTGGCGGCGTTGTGCTGCGCCTGCGCCTCGGCCAGCGCGTCCCCGGTCCCCTCGTCGCCGGTGACGCGCAGCTTGCGGATCACCAGCGGCAGCGACAAACCCTGCAGCAGCAACGTGCCGACGGTGACGACGAACGTGCAGAACACGATCACGTCCCGGCCCGGCATCTCCGGCGGCAGCGCGGACGCCGCTGCCAGCGACACCACGCCGCGCATCCCGGCCCAGGAGATGACGGTGACCTGCTGCCAGGTCGTGTCCTTCTCCCGTTCGCGGGTCCCGGCGGACAGCAGCCGCGGCAGGTACGCCGCCGGGAACACCCAGGCGAACCGGGCCACGACGGCCACCGCGAGCGCCACCAGCGCCGCCGTGACCAGCGAGCCGGTGATCTCCACGTCGGTCACGATGTTCTTGAGCTGCAAGCCGATCAGCGCGAACACGAACGCCTCCAGCAGCGCGTCCGCCGACCGCCACACGGCCGTGTCCTGGAGGCGCGTGTAGTACGAGGCCCGCGTCGAGTTGTGCCCGATGTACAGCCCGGCGACCACGACGGCGAGCACACCGGACCCGTGCAGCTCCTCGGCCAGCAGGTACGACCCGAACGGCACCAGCAGCCCGAGCCCGCTCTCCAGCACGCCGTCGTCGAGCCGCTGCCGGATGAGCTGGACGAACATCCCGACGACCAGACCGATCAGCACACCGACCCCGGTGGCCAGCAGGAACGTCAGCCCACCGCTCCACCAGCTCGCCGCCGTGCCCAGCGCGGCGGCCACGGCCACCTTGTACGCGGTCAGCGCGGTGGCGTCGTTGACCAGGCTCTCGCCCGTCAGCAGCGTCATCGCCCGCCGCGGCAACCCGAGCCTGCGGCCGATCGTCACCGCGGCGACCGCGTCCGGCGGCGCGACGACCGCGCCGAGCACCAGCGCCGCGGCCCACGGCAGGTCCGGCAGCACCAGGTGCACGGCGAACCCGACGGCCAACGTCGTGAACAGCACCAGGCCCACGGCCAGCAGCCCGATCGGCCGCACGTTGGCCTTGATGTTGAGGAACGAGCTGTCCAGCGCCGCGGAGTACAGCAGCGGCGGCAGCACCAGCACCAGGATGAGCTCGGGCTCGATCTGGAACTCCGGGATGCCCGGTATGAACGAGACGGCGAGGCCGACCGCGACGAGCACCAGCGGTGCCGACCAGTTCAGCTTGCGGGCGACAGCGGTGACCAGCAGTGCGCCGAGGAACAAAACGAGGAGCTCTGGACCGTGCATGGACTCATCTTCCGTCAGGATGTCGGGCATGACCTGTCCACACGTGAACACCCTCCCCGCCGAAGTGATGCCCGATTCCGACCAGGGGTGCTCCGACTGCTTCGCGTTGGGCCAGGAGAGCTGGGCCCACCTCCGCATGTGCCTGACCTGCGGGCACGTCGCCTGCTGCGACTCCAGCCCGTACAAGCACGCCACCGCGCACCACCACTCGACCGCCCACCCGCTGATGCGCTCGTTCGAGCCCGGCGAGTCGTGGCGCTGGTGCTACGTGGACCTCCGCGTCGTGTGAGGCTGTTGCTGTGACCACGGTCACGAGTACCGTCAGCCCAGTTGATCGACATCGGGGGTGTTCATGGCTGGTCCCGTCGAGCGCGTCAGCTCGTCCCCGGACGAGCGCCCCGACGTAGCCGAACTGGTCGCCGAGTACGACGAGGAACGCCCGTCGCGCAGGCTCGGCAAGCGCTGGGAACTCGCGGTCCGGATCGCGGCGCTCGTGGTGGCGCTGCTGGTGCTCAAGCAGGTGTTCGACCCGTTCAGCAAGGGCAACCAGTACTACCTGGTGGTGTTCCTCGGACTGACCCTGCCGCTGGTGTTCCTGAGCTACCGGCCGTGGAAGTCGGCCGCGGACGACCCCGGCCCGCTGGACTGGGTGCTCGCGCTGGCCGCGCTCCTGGTCGGCCTCTACCCGGTGCTCGGCGGCTACGACGCGTTCCTCGACCGCCAGGGCCAGCTGTCGGCGCTGGACGTCGTCGCGGGCGCGTTGCTGCTGCTGCTCGTGCTGGAGGCGTGCAGGCGCACCACCGGGCTGGTGCTGCCGATCGTCTGCCTGGTGTTCCTGGCGTACGCCTACTACGGAGGGTTCCTGCCGCAGGGCTGGTCCTTCGCGCACGCGGGCATCGACTTCAGCCAGATCGTGAACGCGCTCTACAACGATTCCAGCGGCTTCTTCGGCACCCCGCTGGACGTCGCCGCCACCTACATCGTGCTGTTCACGATCTACGGCGCCGTGCTCGACTCGTCCGGCGCGGGCAAGTTCTTCGTGGACATCAGCTTCGCCGCGTTCCGCAACTCCCGCACCGCGCCCGGCCGCACCGCCGCGCTGTCCGGGTTCCTGCTGGGCACGGTGTCCGGCTCCGGCACCGCCACGACCGTCAGCCTCGGCGCGGTGACGTGGCCGATGCTGCGCAAGGCGGGCTACCCCCGCGAGAACGCGGGCGGACTGCTCGCCGCGTCGGGCATCGGCGCGATCCTGTCGCCGCCGACGCTGGGCGCTGCCGCGTTCATCATCGCCGAGTACCTCCAGACGTCCTACCTGGACGTGCTGCTGTGGGCGATGGTCCCGACGCTGCTGTACTACCTCGGCATCGTGCTCGCGGTGGAGGCCGACGCCCGCCGGTTCGGCGCGAAACCGGTCGAGGTGGACTCGCCGAGCGCGTGGAAGTTGTTGCTGCGCGGCGGATACCACTTCCTGTCGCTCGCCGTCATCGTGCTGTTCCTGGCGCTGGGCATCCCGCCGTTCGCCGCCGTCGTCTACGCCTCCGGGGTCGCCGCGCTGTTCGCGCTGATCACCCGCTGGCGGTCGCACGAGGACGGTTGGCTCCTGGCGTGGGTCCGGTCCATCGCGGACTCGCTCGCGACCGGTGTGCGCGGCGCGCTGCCGGTGATCGCGGTGTGCGCGGCGGCCGGGATCATCACGTCCACCATCACCAAGACCGGCCTCGGCCAGGTGCTCGCGTCGGCGCTGGTCGACGCGGCCCGCGCGGTGTCGTCGAACCCGACCGCGGTGCTGGCGCTGACGGTGGTGTTCGCGGCGGTCGCGGTCGGAGTGCTCGGCCTGGCCGTGCCCGTGACGGCGTCGTTCATCATCTCGTGGGTCGTCATCGGGCCCGCGCTCGCCGACCTCGGCGTCGCCGCGCCGGAACGCGCGATGTTCATCTTCTACTACGCCGTGCTGTCCGAGGTGACACCGCCGACGGCGCTGGCCTCGGTGGCCGCCGCCGCGATCACCGGCGGCGCGGTGATGAAGACGATGTGGCAGACGTGGAAGTACACGCTGCCCGCGTTCCTCGTGCCGATCGCGTTCGTGCTGACCGACAACGGCTCCGCCCTGCTGCTCCAGCGCTCGTGGGTGGACGCGCTGTGGGTCACCGCCGTGTCGGCGCTCGGCGTGGCGGCCCTCGCGGTCGTCACCGGCGGCTGGCTCATCAGCCGGGCCGGCCTGCCGGAGCGGCTGCTCTGCGTGCCCGCCGCCCTGCTCTTGCTGTACCTGCAGCCGATCACCATCGCCGTCGGGATCGGATTCCTGGTGGTTGCCGTGGTCGTGCACCTCGTGTTGCGGAAGGGGAGGACCCAGGATGCGTAGCTGGATGCTCAAGGTCGCCGTGGGAACGCTGGCGGTCGGACTGGTCGCCGCGGGCTGCGGCGGCAAGCGGGAGGCAGGTCCCTCCGCCTCCTCCGGCGGTTCGTGCGAGGCGGCGGACGGCCGGATCACCATCGCGACCGGCAACGCGGGCGGCGTGTACTACGTCGTCGGCGGCGGGCTGGCGCAGCTGATCAGCGACAACACGAAGCTGAAGGCCACGGCCGCCGAGACCGGCGCGTCCGTGCAGAACATCCAGCAGCTCGTCGCGGGCAACTACGACGTCGCGTTCTCGTTGGCCGACACCGCGGCGGACGCCGTGAACGGCAAGGACGCGTTCGACGGCCAACCGCAGAAGATCAAGGCGCTGACCCGGCTGTACTCGAACTACACGCAGGTGCTCGTCCGCACGGACAGCGGCATCAACAGCATCGCCGACATGCGCGGCAAGCGGATCTCCACCGGCTCCCCGAAGTCCGGTACCGAAGTCATCGCCAACCGGCTGCTGACCGCGGCGGGCCTCGACCCGGCGGCCGACGTGCAGGCGCAGCGGCTCGACCTGACCAAGACCGCCGACGGCATGAAGGACGGCAGCATCGACGGCCTCGTCTGGTCTGGCGGCCTGCCCACCGCGCAGATGACCGACATCACCACGTCCTTGAAGGACGAGGTGAAGCTGATCGACATCAGCGGCCAGCTCGACGCGTTGAAGAAGATCAACGACGTGTACGACGTCGCCCCGATCCCCGCCGCCACCTACGGCATGGCCGCCGACGTGAAGACCATCGTCGTGCCCAACGTCCTCCTCGTCCGCGAGGACTTCCCGGACGCCAACGCGTGCGCCATCACCAAACTCGTCCACGACAAGAAGGCCGACCTGGAGAAGGTCCACCCGGCGGCCAAGGACATCGCCCGCGACAAGGCGTCCGAGACCGCTCCGGTGCCCCTGCACCCCGGCTCGGAGCAGGCACTGGAGGGGTAGCGCGGATAGTCAACTACGCTGCTCCATCGTGCGTGTCCTGGTCATCGGGTCTGGCGCCCGTGAACATGCCCTTGTCCTCGCTCTGGCGAAGGACCCCGAGGTGATCGCGCTTGCCTGCGCACCGGCGAATGCCGGGATAGCGGGGCTGGCCGAGGTCTACGGGGTCGACGTCGGCGACGCCGGGGCCGTAGCCGCCCTGGCCAAGGAGTGGAACGCCGACCTCGTCGTGGTCGGCCCCGAACAGCCCCTCGTGGCGGGCGCGGCCGACGCCGTGCGCGCGGCGGGCATCCCGTGCTTCGGCCCGTCGAAGGACGCGGCCCGCATCGAGGGCTCCAAGGCGTTCGCGAAGGACGTGATGAACGCCGCGGGCGTTCCCACCGCGACGAGCGAGATCGTCGACACCTCGGCACGCCTCGACTCCGCGCTGAACCGATTCGGTCCGCGCTGGGTCGTGAAGGACGACGGCCTCGCCGCGGGCAAGGGCGTGGTCGTCACCAGCGACCGCGCCGTGGCCCGGGCCCACGCCATGACCCTGCTGGAGGGCGGCCACCCCGTCCTCCTGGAGTCCTTCCTGGACGGCCCCGAGGTCTCCCTCTTCTGCCTCACCGACGGCACCACCGTCGTCCCCCTGCTGCCCGCCCAGGACTTCAAGCGCGTCGGAGACGGCGACGCGGGCCCCAACACCGGCGGCATGGGCGCCTACTCGCCCCTCCCGTGGGCAGGCCCCGACCTCGTCGACACCATCGTCACCACCTGCGTCCAGCCCGTGATCGACGAACTCCGCTCACGGGGGAACCCGTTCAGCGGCCTCCTCTACGCGGGCCTGGCCATGACCTCCACTGGCCCCCAGGTCATCGAGTTCAACTGCCGCTTCGGCGACCCGGAAACCCAGTCGGTCATCCCGCTGCTCCGCACCCCGCTGGCAGGTCTCTTCCTGGCCGCCGCCAACGGTGTGCTGGCCTCCCACCCGCCACTCGACTGGGCGGAGGGCTACGCCGTCACCGTCGTCATCGCGGCCGAGGGCTACCCCGGCAGGCCCCGCACCGGCGACACCATCGGCGGCGCGGAAGCCGAGGGCGTCCTCCACGCGGGCACCCGCCGCCGCGAAGACGGCGCCGTCGTCTCCACCGGCGGCCGGGTCCTGTCCGTGGTCGGCACGGGAGCATCCCTGGCCGACGCCCGCACCGACGCGTACCAGCGCGTGTCCGGCGTCCACCTGACCGGCTCCCACCACCGCACCGACATCGCCCTGAAGGCCGCGAACGGCGAGATCGCGACGCCCTAGCGGAACCGGTCGGGGCTGGAGTTCGTCCAACCACAGGTGCGTCTCACGCCGGCGTTGGTAGCCTGCGAAGCGGGACCGGACCGTCACCGACCGTACGGGGGTAGGACGACGTGACACAGGAGAACATGGCCGGGAACGCCCTGCTGGGCGCTGCCGCCAGTGCTGGTGGAGCGGTTGGAGCCGCGGTCGGCTCGCTGTTCGCCGCCGAAGGGGCCCTGGGCAAGATGTTCGGCTCGGCGCAGGCTTCGACGCAGGGCTTCAAGGTCGACAGGGACTCCGTCCTGCAAGCGGGCCAGATCATCAACAGCGAGATCGACAAGCTCAGCGAAAAGCTCGCCGCGGCTGTCACCGACCTCCAGATCGATGCGGCCGACGAGGTGAACAAAGCCATCGCCAACGCCTGGAACTCGCGCTTGGTCGACGGCGACGATTCCTATGCGGGTCGGGTCAAGCAGTACATGAAGAGCCTCACCGATCTTGTGGACCAGTTGCGCACGGCCGCCACCAAGTACGGTTTCACCGATGAAGAGGTCGAAGCTGCATTGGGGTCCAAGAATGCTGGCTAGAGTTCGTGTCGGACTCGCTGTCGTCGCATCGGGACTTCTGATCGCTGGGTGCACGAGCGAGGTCGGTGGAAATCCCGGCGGTGGGGACGGTGGAACGTCCGCGCCGACGACTTCCGGCTCTGCGCCGTCGTCCTCGTCGGTGAAGGTGCCGCTGCCCGTTCGCCCGGCCGTCATCAAGGTAGACGCGCTCGACCCGTGCAAGGCGCTCACCGTCGACCAGATGAACCAGGTGGGTGTCGCGAAGAGCAAGCGATCGGACAACGACCTCGTCAAGAAGGGCGATGTCCCGGTCTGCCTGTACACCCCGAATCCCGCGCGATTCACCTACCAGGTCGGCCTTGTTCCGAATGAGGGAATCGGCTACTGGCGCGAGGGCAGCGGCAACGTGGACCGGAAGGAAACCCAGGTCGCCGGTTTCGATGCGATTCAGACCAACTTGATCGGTCAGCACGACGCGTGCAGCTACTGGGTCGACGTCGCTGATGGTCAAATGGTGTACGTGAACTTCTTGCCGATCGACGACATGACTCTCGATCAGGTGTGTGAGAAAGCGAAGAAGGGCACCGAACTAGCGCTCGCCACGCTCAAGACCTTGGTATGAGGGGTAACCATGTCGTACGAGCAGCTTCCCGACTTCCGGTTCGAGGGTCGCAGCAACGGAGAACTCTCGACGCTGATCGCCCAGTTCAACTCCGGTGACACCGCCCGCGCGTTCGGTGACGCTTCCAACGGGTTGCGGTTGCTGGCCGCTCAACTGGAGGAGACGGACGCGACCCTGCGGCGCGAACTCGGCAAGCTCGGAGTTGCCTGGCAGGGTGCGGCGGGCGACAAGGCGGGTACCGCCTTCAAGGCCGAGGCCGACTACGGCGGCAGGATGAACTCCGACGGCGAGACCAACTCCACCGCCACGATGGTCCAGAGCGAGTCGAACAGCAGCGCCCGCAACAACATGCCGCCGCCCGCGACGCTGAACGGCGCGACCGAGACCTCCTTCGTGGACGACGTCGGTGGCTTCTTCGGCTACGAGACGGACCACGCGAAAGAGGTCAAGGCGACCAACGCGGCGCGTGAGCAGGCGATCCAGGGGCTGACGCAGTACACCGAGGCCAGCCGTGGGGCGCTCGAGCAGTTCCAGGTTCCCGGGATGCCGCCGAACTTCGAGGTCACCAGCACGTCGTCCAGCACCGGCACGCCGGTCGGCACCGGCATCTCCGGGATCGGCAACGCCACGCCCGGTATTTCCGGCGGCAGTTCCGCCGGCTCCCCGGTCGGCGGCGTCGGCAGCCTGCCCGGCGGTAGCGTCCTGCCTCCTGCGCAACTCCCCGGTGGCGGCACGGTGCTGCCCCCCGGCGGAACGGTGCTGCCTCCCGGTGGTTCGACCGGCATCGCGCCGCCGACCACCGGCGTCCCGTCGGTGGTCAACCCGCCCCTCGCGGCGGGTCTCGCGAAGACCGGTGGTCTCGGGTCCGGACTGGGGATCGGCCTCGGGCTGGCAGGTGTCGGGCTGGGTGCGGTGGCGGCCACCGCCAAGGGCGCGCAGGTCGTGCGGGGCACCGGTGGTCTCGGTACCGGTGCGGCGCCGAAGGTGCCCGTGGCCAAGTCCGGTGTTCCCGGTGTCGGCGGCAACGGCACGATCGGTGGTGCCGGTCGCTCCGGTGCGGCCGCCATGCCCGGCGCCTTGGCCGACGGTGACGAGCGCGCCGCGAACCGCGGTGCCGGAGCGGCCGCGGCCGGTGGACGGGGTGGCGCGGGCTCGATGATGCAGCCCGCCGCCGCGGCCGGTGGGCGGGGTGCTCAGGGCGACGAGGACGACGAGCACGTGCGCAAGTACGGGGTCGACTCGGACGACGTCTTCGGCGACGACCGCCTGGTCGTCCAGTCCGTCATCGGTGAGGAACCCGAGAACAAGTGACCTCTCCCGGCTCGGTCGTGCTTTCCACGCTGGAGTTCGACGTCGCGTGGGAGGCCGCCCGCCTGGCGAGGCGCAACGTCGCGCTGGACGTGCCGAGTCCGGGGATCACCCACACGGAACGCGCGGAGTTCGTGCGGGACGCGTGGGCGTCGCTGGAAGGACGTGGCCTGGCCCGCGGCGGCCGGGTCACGGCCGAGATCGCGGACACCCTGGCGTTGCTGGGGAATCCGCAGGTGTCGATCGACATCTGGATCTGGGCGGGCGGGCGGAAGATCAAGGGGCTGGCCGCGTCGGCCGGTGAGGACGCGGTGCTGGCCGTGGTCGACGGCGACGAGGTGTGGCTGATCGAGGCCCGCGCCAGTGCGCTGGCGGAGGCCGCGGTGTCAGTGGCGGGCGACATGCCCGCGGGGTTCGGGCGGTCGATCAGCCTGCCGAACGACGTGCTGAGCAAGGCGTCGGACGAGGCGGGCCGGAACCCCGAGAAGCTCGTGATCGCGTTGGAGCGCCAGGGTTTGCCGCTGCACGAGGCGCAGGAGTTGGCGCGCATGGCGGACGGCATGGGCACGCGCGGCCAGTTCGGTGTCGAACGCGCGCAGCAGGGCGGACCGCCGGTGCGCGCGGGGCGGGTGGTGGCGTTCCACGACACGACCTCCGGCCGCTTCCTGCACCTGGTCCGGCCCAGCACCGACGGCCGGAGCTGGAGCACGATCACGCCCGTCGACAACGCGCGCCTCGCCGGGTGCGTGTGGGAGTTGCTGCAAGAGGTCTGACCGGGGAACCGCGCCGGGCGCCACCGCGTCGATCCCTGTGCGGGCTCGGGGGGCCGGAGACACGCCCGCCGCCATCGGGAGTGACGTCTGGTGACCCCAGCACGACAGACCATGAGCTCCGCCGCCTACCTGGCGGCGTGGGACCACCTCGACCTCGGCGCGATGCCGATCGTCCTGCACGTCCAGCACGATCCGCCCGCCAGGACCGCGGGGTGGGGCGAACTGTCCGAACTGGACCTGGTGCGCGGCGACGAGGTCGACCCGTGGCTCGCGGCCGCGTTCAAACTGCTCGCAGGTCCGCCGCTGGCGGCGGACCTGAGGCTCGGCATCGGGAGTTCGGGGGTGCGCGCGCTGGCCGGTTCGGCGGGCGGCGACGGGGTGCTGGCGGTGTTGACCGGCCACGCGCTGACCGTGCTGGACCTCGTCGACGACATCGCCACCGAGCTGGTCGCTCTGGTGCCGCCGTTCGCCGCGGGCACGTACCTGAGCGGCCGGTTCGGGGCCGCGGTGCTCGACCCCGGCGGGCGCCGCCGTCGGGCCGCGGACTTCGTGGACTTCCACGACACGGGCACCGGTCGGCACCTCGCGGACGGCACGCCCGCGGGCGCCGACGTGCTGCGGTCGCGGGTCGGGGCGCTGCTGGACGACCTCGATGGATGACATCGCCCGATAAGCACCGTCCGCGTCGCGGAACGGCTCTAGCATTCAGATGACTAACGCAAGGGGGTTGGCATGGCTGTCGCGAAGATCAACGCCGAAGCGATGGATCAGTGCCGGAGCACGGTCTCCAGCCAGGCCGGGCAGTTCGGCGCGGTGGGCGACGGCTTCGCCGACCTCTACGGGAACGCCGACATCTTCGGCAAGCTCGCCGCTTCCGCCGGAGTGGCGTCCGCCGCTTCGGACGTGGACGCCGCCGCGGGCGCCGAGTTCGCCGCGGCGGAGACCCTGCTCGGCAAGGTCGAGCGGGCGCTCGACACGATCCAGCAGGCGGTCGCCGACATCGACGACCAGGGTGCCGACAACTTCCGGATGGTGTGACCGATGAGCGCGAAGGACGAGGTGGCGGCCCTGCCCGGTGGGCAGGCGGTCGCCGCACTGGCGGAGAAGGTCGACACCGCCCAGCCCGAGGCGGTTCGCGAGATGGCGACCCGGTGGACGGAAGCCGCGACGAAGTGCGACGACAGCGGGAACACCGTGCAGCAGTCGGTGAACCGGCTCGACGGCGCCTGGGAAGGCGGTTCGGCCGACGGGTTCGTCGCCTACATGGGCGAGTTCGCCAAGGGCGGGAACTCCCTCAAGGACGCGCTGACGGGCGCGGCCGCCGATCTGGAATCCGTTGCGGCCGCACTGGAAGCGGCCAAGACCTCGATCACGCGGATCTGCGAGGACCTGCTCAGCGCGGCTCGGGGCGTTCGGGGCAGGGACCTGCCGCCGGAGGAGGTCGACTCGATCATCCGGGGTCTGTGCGCGGACGCCGCAGGGGACGCCGGGCCGGTGATCGAGGCCGCGGAGAGCGCGCTCAGCAGCGCGTCGGGCGCCTTGAAGGGGCGACCGGGGGCCATCGCGCCGAAGTTCTCGACGTTGGGCGACCCCAGCGTGCAGCCCTTCGTGCCCGCGCCGAACAACCCGGTCCAGTGGACGCCCACCCGTGACGCGGAGACGTCCACGTCCAGCGCGGTCCCGGTGACCGCTCCGCAGGACACCGCCCCGCCCGCTCAGCAGCAGGGTGGCGGGTCGTCGGCCGGAGGCGGCTCCGGCGGCGGTGCGGGCGGCGGCTCCGGTGGTGGGTCCGGCGGCGGTGGCGGAGGTTCCACCGGTGGTGGCGGCGGCGGTGGTGGGTTCGGCGGCTTCGGGGACAGCGGGCCGCCCCCGTCCAGCGGACCCCCGCCGGGCAACGTCGACGAGTGGATCCGCGAGGCCATCAAGATCCTGCAGGCCAACGGGATCCCGGTCACCGAGGCCAACATCGACGAGATCTGGACGATCATCGAGAAGGAGTCCGGGGGCAACCCGCACGCGCTCAACGACTGGGATTCCAACGCCGTCGCGGGCACGCCGTCCAAGGGGCTGATGCAGTGCATCGACCCCACGTTCCAGGCGCACAAGCTGCCTGGTCACGACGACATCTACAACCCGGTGGACAACATCATCGCCGGCGTCCGGTACACGTTCTCGCGGTACGGCGGGTTCGAAGGGCATCCCGGCCTGGCGTCCATGGCGGGCGGGGGCGGGTACCAGGGGTACTGATCGCTGGTCCGCGGTGGCACGGGCGGAGTTAGCCTGACGCCATGTCTGATGAGCTGCGCCGCCTGTCCGTTGCCGCTCGGGCGGATGTGCCGCCGTTCCACGTGATGGATGTGATGTCGGCTGCCGCGCGACGGCAGCGGTCGCACGGCGACGTGGTGTCGTTCGCCGCGGGGCAACCGTCCAGCCAGGCGCCGACGGCGGTGATCGAGGCCGCGCGGCGGGCGTTGCGGGAGCAGGCGCTGGGCTACACGGAGCAGCTCGGGATCCTGGAGGTGCGGGAGGCCCTGGCCGGGCACTACCACCGGCAGTACGGGCTGGAGGTGGGTCCGGAGGACGTGGTGATGACCACCGGGTCCTCCGGGGCGTTCCTGCTGGCCTTCCTCGCCGCGTTCGATCCGGGGGACCGGGTGGCGCTGGCCCGGCCGGGGTACCCGGCGTACCGGAACATCCTGCGGGCGCTCGGGTGCGAGGTCGTCGAACTGCCCTGCGGGCCGGAGACGCGGTTCCAGCCGACGGTGGGGATGCTGGCCGAGGTGGGGCCGATCGACGGGTTGATCGTCGCCAGCCCGGCCAACCCGACCGGGACCGTGCTGGACGCCGACGAGTTGGCCGCGCTGGGCTCGTGGTGCGCGGAACGCGGTGTGCAGCTCGTCAGCGACGAGATCTACCACGGCATCAGCTACGGGCGGCCGCTGGCGTGCGCGTGGTCCACGTCGCGCGAAGCCGTGGTGGTGAACTCGTTCTCCAAGGCCTTCGCGATGACCGGTTGGCGGTTGGGCTGGATGCTGGTGCCCGAGCGGTTGCACCGGGCCGTCGACCGGTTGACCGGCAACTTCACCCTGTGCCCGCCCGCGCTGGCGCAGCACGCCGCCGTCGCAGCGTTCACACCCGAGTCGTACGCCGAGATGGACGCGCTCGTCGACCGCTACCGGGAGAACCGGGACCTGCTGCTGACCGGGTTGAGCGGCCTCGGGATCGACCGGGTCGCCCCCGCCGACGGGGCGTTCTACGCCTACGCCGACGTCAAGCACCTCACGGACGACTCGATGGCCTTCTGCCGCGAGCTCCTGGACGACACGGGGGTCGCGATCGTCCCCGGCGTCGACTTCGACCCGGTGCACGGCCACGAGTTCGTGCGGTTCTCCTTCGCGGGGGCGACCGCCGACATCGAGGAGGGGTTGCGCAGGCTCAAGTCCTGGCTGGCCTAGCGCCTGGACGGGAACTCCTGGTAGTACCCGATCGTTCACGAAGTAAGAAGCTCAGGGGAGGCGCACATGGTTCGGATCATCGCGGTGCTGTTGGCGATCTGGTTGGCGTTGACCATCCTCGGCGCCGTGGTCAAGGGCGTGTTCTGGTTGGCCATCGTCGGTGGGGTGCTGTTCCTCGGCACCGCCGCCTACGGGGCGATCAAGAGCAAGTCCAAGACCTGAACCACTGGAAAACCGCAGGTCGAGAGTTCACTATGGGGCGATGCTCCAAGCAGACGATCGCCGCCTCGCCGAATGGGAGGCACGCGCCGAGTGGCCGCTGACGGGGCTGGCGGTCGTCTTCCTCGTCGCGTACGCCTGGCAGGTGCTCGACGACGGCGCCACGCCGGGCGTGCGGATCGGCCTGGAGATCGTGCTCTGGGTGGTCTGGCTGGTGTTCGCGGTCGACTACGCCGTGCGCCTGTCGCTGGCCGTGGACAAGCCGAAGTTCATCATCCGGCACCTGTTCGACCTGCTCGCCGTGGTGCTGCCGATCGTGCGGCAGCTCCGCGTGCTGCGCCTGATCACCGTGCTCAACGTGCTGAACAAGCGCCTCGCGGGCAAGATCCGGCAGCGCGTCGGCATCTACGTGGCCGGCGTCACGCTGATGGTCGGCCTGTGCGCGTCGCTGGCCGTGCTGGACGCCGAGCGGCACCAGGAGAACGCCACCATCACGACGTTCGGCGACGCCCTGTGGTGGACGCTGACCACGATCTCGACCGTCGGCTACGGCGACCGCTACCCGGTGAGCTGGGAGGGTCGCATGGTCGCGGGCCTGCTGATGGTCGGCGGCATCGCGCTGCTGGGCGTCATCACCGGCACGATCGCGTCGTGGCTGGTGGAGAAGCTGAGCGGCGTCGAGCAGCAGCTCCAGCGAGCCGATGACGTCCTGATCACGGAGGTTCGCTCGCTGCGCGCCGAGCTGGCCGAGATGCGGGCCGAGCTGAACGCCGCCAAGTCAGCCGGAGCCGAGCAGGCCTAGCCGCACCAGTTCCTCCCTCGCGGGCACGGCGCCGAGCCACAGCACAGCGCCCATGCCCGCCGCGACGGCTCCGTCGATGTTGCTCTGCCGGTCGTCGAAGAACACGCAGTCCGCGGGCGTGGTGTCGAGCTGCCGTGCCAGCGCCGCCCAGATCTCCGGGTCGGGCTTGGCGACGCCGAGGTCGCCGGAGAACACCAGGTGCCGGAAGTTCTTCGCCCAGTCCTGCTCCTCCACGGCCCGGCCGAACGACGACGGCGCGTTGGACAGCAGCGCCAGCCGCAGGTCGGACAGCTCCTCCAGCAGCGCCAGGGACTCGGGGTCGGGTTGCAGCCACCCCTCCGTGTCCACCTCGGTCAACGAGGCCGCCAGCTCGGGCGACACCGGCACGCCGAGCTCCTCGCCGATGGTCCGCCAGTAGTCCAGATCGGACTGCCCGCGGTCGTAGGGGTCGCGCACCGCCCAGTACACCTCGGCGAACCGGTCCGCCGGGGCCCCGAGCATCGACGCCAACGCGGGCAGCGCGGCGGTTCGGGTGCTGATGACCTCGCCGTAGTCGAACACGATCCACATGGAGAACGCTCCTTCAGCTCGCTGACGAGATCCGGCGCAACGTTTCCTTGATATCAGCCTCGGTCACGTCGCGGTGGGTGACGAACCGCAACTTGCCCCCCATCGGCCCGGCGTAGACACCGAGGTGCCGCAGGCCCATGAGGGTGACGTCCAGGTCCGGCACCTCGGCCAGCACGATGTTCGTCTCGGGTGTCGGCACGGTCCAGCCCAGCTCGACCAGGCCCTCGGCGAGCGTCCGCGCGTTGGCGTGGTCCTGCGCGAGGTCGTCGATCCGGTCCAGCCCGACGAGCCCCGCCGCCGCGAGGATGCCGCCCTGCCGCACGCCGCCGCCGAGCATCTTGCGGATCCGCCGGGCTTCGCCGATGAACGTCGGCGAGCCCGCCACAACGGAGCCGACCGGCGCGCCGAGGCCCTTGCTCAGGCACACCTGGACGCTGTCGACGCCCACGGTCAGCGCCGCGGGCGGAACGCCGAGCGCCACGGCGGCGTTCCACAGCCGGGCGCCGTCGAGGTGCACGCGCAGCCCGGTCTCCTTGGCCACGGACACGAGCAGCGCGTGCTCGTCGGGCTGGGTGACGGTGCCGCCCGCGTAGTTGTGCGTGTTCTCCAGGCACAACAGGGTCGTGCGGAGGTTGTAGTACGGGCCTTCGACGCCCGCAGCGGCCCGGATCGCCCCGGCCGACGCGCGGCCGGGCGCGGCGTCCCACGCCAGCGGGTGGGGCATGCCGCCCGCGAGCCACGCGGCCGTGCCCAGTTCGGCGTCCAGCACGTGCGACCCGACCGGGGCGAGGAACCGGTCGCCCCGGTGGAGGTGGATCATGAGCGCGATGAGGTTGCCCATCGACCCGGTCGGCACCCAGAGCGCCGCGTCCACGCCCAGCAGGTCGGCCACGCGTTCCTCCAGGGCGCGCATGGTGGGGTCGTGGTCGATCACGTCGTCCGCCACCTCGGCCGCTGACATGGCGATCCGCATGGCTTCGTCCGGCTGGGTGACGGTGTCGGAGCGGAGGTCGATCGGTGCGATCTGGGTCACGAATGGATCACATCACACCTCGCGGGTGCACACCGAACGCCATCGTCAGGAGGACGATGGGGGTGACGCACATCTCGTGAGGGGTTCGTGCAACCGTTGGGCCCATCAGTTCCGTCCCGTATTCGCAAGCACGACGAGCGGAGAGAGTCCGCGTGGACCAGCACGACGAGCAGGAGTTCGCGGAGTACTTCGCAGCTCGCCGGGAGGCCGTGCGCCGAACGGCGTTCCTGCTCTGTGGTGACTGGCACCGGGCGGACGACTTCGCGCAGACGGCGTTCGTCGCGCTGCACCGCAGGTGGCGCAAGATCCGGGACAAGCAGGCCCTGGACGCCTACGTCCGCCGGTCCGTGGTGCGCGCGGTGATCGACGAGTCCCGGCGGCCGTGGCGGAGGGAGCGTTTCGTTGAGCAGCTTCCCGAGACGCCCGTCGGCGACGGTGAGATCGGCGAGTCCGTGGCCACGCGGGAAGCGCTGGTCCAGGGCTTGCGGCGGGTTCCCCCGCGACAGCGGGCGGTGCTCGTGCTGAGGTTCCTGGAGGGACTGGACGTGGCGGCGGCCGCCGAGGCGCTGGGATGCTCGGAGGGCACCGTCAAGAGCCAGACCGCACGGGGGCTGACGGCGTTGCGCGAAGCGCTGGGCGACGCGATCGACGACTTGCGACCGGCTTCATGACCGCGCCGAGGAGGTGGATGTAGGTGGACGAGAACAAGCTCGCCGAGCTCTTCAAGGACGCGGTGCGGGACGCGCCGCCGCCGTCCTTCGACGCGGGAGACGTGCGGGCCGCCTCGCACCGGGCCTCCGTCCGGCAGCGGTCGGCCATCGCGGTCGGGTCCGCCATGGCCGCCGTGCTCGTGTTCGGCGGCGTCGCGCTCGGCGCGGGCCTGTTCGTGAACCAGTCCTCGAACAGCGCCACCAGCGCTGCCTCCGGCTCCTCGGAGTCGGACGTGGCGGCCGAGCAGCCCGCGGCACCGTACGAACTCTCCACACCGGACGTCTCCGTGGAACGCGGCGGACCTCTGACCCAAAGCGTCCCCGGAAGCTCTTCCATGCAGGGAGATGAGCCTTCGGGGAACGTCAGCCCTCCGGCTGACGGCACCCCTGGTGGGTGCGGAACGGTCGACCGGGAGCTCGCCAACGCCCTCGCTGGCGAGCTCTCGGTCGCACCCGACCAGGCGGTGCCCGCGGGGCTGGCGTGTCCGCAGGGGTCCAAGTCGGCGTCGTTCGACGTCGACGGCGGCCGGGTCTTCGCCGTCGTGGTCCCCGGTCGGCAGGTGCTGAGCACGCCGGAGGGCGCGGCCCAGTCGAGCAAGCTCACCAAGGCGGGCTCCACGTTGTACGTGGTCAGCGAGTCGCCCGCGTTCGCGGACAAGGTGGAGGCGATCGCGGTCAAGCTGCGCGGCAAGTTCTGACCCCAGGCTTTTGGCACGGGTGTACCAGAAATTTGGTACCCTGGTGCCAGAATCTGGAGGTGTCGTCGTGGCGTGGTTCGTCCTGGTGCTCGCAGGCCTCTTCGAGGCAGGCTGGGCCATCTCGCTCAAGCAGTCGGAGGGCTTCACCAGGCTGCTGCCCTCGTTGTCCTTCGTGGTCTTCGCCGCCATCAGCCTGGGCGGACTGGCCTGGGCGCTGAAGCAGCTCCCGGTCGGCACCGCGTACGCCGTCTGGACCGGCATCGGCGCGGCGCTCACCGCCATCATCGGCATGGTCTGGCTGGGTGACGGGGTGTCCACCCTCAAGCTGGTGTCCATCACGCTCATCGTCAGTGGTGTGATCGGCCTCAACCTCGCTGGCGGCGGGCATTGACGTGGGACGATCCCCGTCTATGACCGCAGCAACCCCGAAGGGCGAGCGCCGCCGCCAGGCGCTCGTCGAGGCCGCGATCGGCCTCCTGGTCGACGGCGGGTTCGACGCCGTCCGGCACCGCGCGGTCGCCGAGCGCGCTGGCCTCCCGCTGGCCTCGACCACGTACTACTTCGACTCGCTCGACGAGCTGATCACCGTCGCGCTGGAGCGCCACGGCCGGTCGGAGCTGGCGTACGGCAAGGCCCGGCTCGACGAGCTGGACCCGGAGGAGTGCGGCGGCGACGCCTTCATCGAACTGGTGCTCGACCTGCTGCTCGGCCCCTCCGGCGACGTCGAGGCGGTCGTGCTCCGCTACGAGCGACTGGTCGCGACCGGCCGCCGCCCGTTCCTGCGGCCGTTGATGAGGGAGCTGACCGGCGAACTCCAGGCGCTGCTGCTGGCGATCTTCACCAAGGCGGGCAAGAGGATCAGCCCGGAGCACGTCGAGGACCTGATCGCGATCGTCGACGGCACCGTGGTGAACGCGCTGGTGGAGGTCAGCCCCGACCCCAGGGCCGCCGCCCGCCGCAAGCTCGCCGTCGCACTGGCGAGGACCGCCTGACCCCTCGTGCAACCCCTGGTGCGCGGCACGCGTGTGGAGAGGTGATGGCGCGGAAGGGGTATGCATGCGCAAGTCCGAGGAACAGGGATTTCGTGATTTCGCGGTGACCCATGCCGCCTCCCTGCGCCGCACCGCCTTCCTCTTCTGCGGCGACTGGCACACCGCGGAAGACCTGATGCAGCAGAGCCTGATGAAGCTCTACCAGGCTTGGCACCGCGTCCAGCAGCAGGACCACGCCGGGGCGTACGCCCGCAAGATCCTGCTCCGCACCTGGCTGGACGAGAAGCGCAGGCCGTGGCGGCGCGCCGAGCAGCGCGACGGCGAACTGCCGGAGACGGCCGACGTCAACGCCGACCCCGACCTGGTCAGCGGACGGTTGTGGGCACGGGACCTGGTCCAGAAGGCGCTGATCAAGGTGCCTCCCCGACAACGTGCCGTGCTCGTCCTGCGCTATTTCGAGGATCTGTCCGTCACGGACGTCGCGGCGGTGATGGGGTGCACCGAAGGCACGGTGAAGAGCCAGACGGCGAGAGGGCTCGTGGCGTTGCGGGTAGCCGTGGACGCTTTGGAGAACAACGGCTCGGCTATGGAAACGGAGGTGGCGTCGTGAGCGAACAGGACTTGCGCGATTGCATGAAGCAAGCGGTGTGGGACGAACCACCGCTGGACTTCGACCCCGACTCCTTCATGGCCCGCGCCGAGCAGCTGACGAAGCGCCGCCGCGCCCTGATGAGCGTCGGCGTCGCCACGGCCCTCATCATCGCCACGGTCGCCACGCTGCCCATGCTCCTCGTGACCGGGCGGAACGACGTGGACTCGGCCACCGGCGTGACCGCGACCAGCTCCCCGCCGTCGTCGTCGTTGGACTTCGACTGGCCGCCGAACGACGCGAAGCGCAGGAACCACACCTACGCCGAGGACCAGCCCTACCTCATCAACATGTGGGTGAACGTCCTGAGCCCCGCCCTGCAACGGCAGGGGGCGGAGGCCGCCAGCATCGGCACGTGGAGCCCGAACTACCAGGCCTCGGCCTACTCGCGGGACAGCTCGGTGTCCGACGTGCTCGTCGGGACTGTCTCCTACATGAGCGCGATCGGCGCCGCGCAGTTGGACACCACCATCGCCGGGGTGGGTGCGTGGGGCCCCTCGCCCGAGGAGATGTGCGCGCAGCGAGGGTCCAACGCCGACCGGTGCGACGTGGTCAAGAGGCCGGACGGGTCGGTGCTGGTCTCCGTGGAGACGGGCACCAGCGGCGACAAGTTCATCTCGGGTGACCGGACCGTCTACCACTACCGGCTGGACGGCTCGGTGGTCGGGATGGCGTCGAGGCCCCAGTTCGTCGTCGCGGGCAACTACGACGGCACCCGCGTCCCCCTGAGCTTCGCCCAGTTGGCCGAGCTGGCCACCAACGAGGCGATCGCACTCGAGCCTTGACTAGGCTCGACCCGTGAGCAAGCCCCGGATCTCGAACGTCCTCGCAGGCCGCTACGCCTCCAACGAGCTGGTGACCCTGTGGTCAGCGGAGCACAAGATCGTGCTGGAGCGCAGGCTCTGGCTCGCGGTGCTGAAGGCCCAGGCGTCCCTCGGCATCGACGTGCCGGAGGGTGCCGTCGCCGACTACGAACGGGTCGTCGAGCAGGTCGACCTGGCCTCGATCGCCGCCCGTGAGCGAATCTCCCGCCACGACGTGAAGGCGCGCATCGAGGAGTTCAACGCCCTCGCGGGCCACGAGCACGTCCACAAGGGCATGACCTCCCGCGACCTGACCGAGAACGTCGAGCAGTTGCAGGTCGTGCGGTCGCTGGAGCACGTCCGCGGCCGCACCGCCGCCGTGCTCGCCCGCCTCGCGCGGCTCGCGACCGAGCACACCGACCTGGTCGTCGCGGGCCGGTCGCACAACGTGGCCGCGCAGGCCACGACGCTGGGCAAGCGCTTCGCGACCACGGCCGACGAACTGCTGGTGGCGTTCACCAGGCTCGACGAGCTGATCGCCCGCTACCCGCTGCGCGGGATCAAGGGCCCGGTCGGCACCGCCCAGGACATGCTCGACCTGCTCGGCGGCGACCCGGCGAAGCTCGTGGAGCTGGAGCGCACCGTCGCGGGCCACCTCGGTTTCGAGAAGGTCCTGACCAGCGTCGGCCAGGTCTACCCGCGGTCGCTCGACTTCGACGTCGTCTCCAGCCTCGTCCAGCTCGCGGCGGGCCCGTCGTCGCTGGCGAAGACCATCCGGCTGATGGCGGGCCACGAGCTGGTCACCGAGGGCTTCAAGCCCGGCCAGGTCGGCTCCAGCGCGATGCCGCACAAGATGAACACCAGGTCGTGCGAGCGCGTGAACGGCTTCGCCGTGATCCTCCGCGGCTACCTGTCCATGGTCGGCGAGCTGGCGGGCGACCAGTGGAACGAGGGCGACGTCTCGTGCTCGGTCGTCCGCCGGGTGGCCCTGCCGGACGCCTTCTTCGCGCTGGACGGCCTGCTGGAGACCCTGCTGACCGTCCTGGACGAGTTCGGCGCCTACCCGGCCGTCGTCGCGCGGGAACTGGACCGCTACCTCCCGTTCCTCGCCACCACCAAGGTGCTGATGGGCGCCATTCGCGCCGGTGTCGGCCGCGAGACGGCCCACGAGATGATCAAGGAGCACGCGGTCGCGGTCGCGCTGGCCATGCGCGAGCAGGGTGCCGAGAACGACCTCCTCGACCGCCTCGCCGCCGACGAGCGCCTGCCGCTCGACCGCGCCGCGCTGGACGCGCTGCTGGCCGACCGCCTGTCGTTCACCGGGGTCGCCGCCCAGCAGGTCGAGTCCGTCGTCGGCCAGGTCGAGGACGTCCTCACCAAGTTCCCGACCGCCGCCGGGTACGTGCCGGAGCCGATCCTGTGAACCCGGTCGTCCACGGTCTGTTCGTCCACCCGATCAAGGGGTGCACGGCGACCGCGCTCACCACGAGCGCGGTCGTCGAGACCGGCCTGCTCCACGACCGCGACTTCATGCTGGTCGACGCCGTGGATGGCCACTTCATCAGCCAGCGCAAACTGCCCGCGATGGCCGTCGTCCGCCCGACCGTGGTGGACGACGGCCTCCTGGTCACCGCGCCGGGCCTGGAGGACTTCGAGCACAGGACCCGCTTCGACGGCGACCGCCGCGACGTCAGGGTCCACTGGTGGGACGGCCAGGGCGTGGACCAGGGCGAGGAGGCCGCGGAGTGGTTCACCCTCGCCCTCGGCCGCCCGTGCCGGATGGTGCGCGTGCCCCCGGACCTGGACCGGCGGATGGACGACGAGGGCCGGGTCGGCTTCGCCGACGCCCACGCCCTGCTGATGACGTCGCTGTCCTCGCTCGACGGCCTCAACGAACGCATCCTGCGGCGCGGCGCGGATCCCGTCCCGATGAACCGCTTCCGCCCCAACGTGGTCGTTTCGGGCTGGCCCGAACCGCACACCGAGGACCGCGTCCGGCAGGTCTCCATCGGCACCGCGGCGTTCGGCTACTCGCGCGTCTGCGTGCGCTGCGTGGTGCCGACCGTGGACCAGGAGACCGGCCTGAAGACCGGCCACGAGCCGACCAGGACGCTGGCCGAGTACCGCAGGGCCGACGGCGGGGTGACGTTCGGCATGAAGGCCAAGGTCCTCCGGCACGGCACCCTGTCGGTCGGCGACGAACTGGACGTCACCGACTGGGCACCGCACTAGACCGGTCGCCAGCGCGGCCTGCCCGCGCCTCCGGCCGTGCACACCATCGGCTTGAGCTTGCGGTTCACCGCGATCGCCCCTTCCACCGGGCACGCCGTGCCCTGCTGCACGAACGGGCCGTCGGGCCGCGGTTCGGTCGTCGGTGGCGTGGTGGGTTCCTCCGGTGGTGGCGGAGGCGGTGGCGGTTGGGGCGGTGGTGGGGCGGCCGGTGGTGCCTCGGTCGTCGTCTCCGCGGGGGGTTCCGGGGTCGCTGTCGGTTGCACCGTGATGGCGTTGTTCGACGGCACCGGAGTGGAGCTGACCTGCGCCGACGTGGAGATGGCCGGAATGGTGGGGATGGTCGGGGCGGGCTTCGGGGCGGCATCGGGGGTGCCGCAGGAAGCCACGACGACCAGCGCGACGAGGCTGGCGAGCGCGGCTCCACCGGCCTTCTTCGGGGAGGGCACGCGTTGCACCATAGGTGCGAATGGCCGCAACCTGAACCCCCGATCGGGCTACAGGCGGCCCGCGTCGATGATGCGGCTGAGGAACCGCCGGGTCCGTTCGTGGGTGGGTTCGCCCAGCACCTGCTCCGGTGGGCCGGACTCCAGGAGCTTGCCGCCGTCGAGGAAGCAGATGCGGTCGGCGACCTGCTTGGCGAACCCCATCTCGTGCGTGGCCATGAGGATCGTGCGGCCCTGACCCGCGAGTTCACGCACCAGCGCCAGCACCTCGCCGACGAGTTCGGGGTCCAGCGCGCTGGTGATCTCGTCGAACAGCAGCAGGCGCGGCTCGTAGGCCAACGCCCGCGCGATGGCGACCCGCTGCTGCTGCCCGCCGGACAGCCGGTCCGGGTACGAGCCCGCCTTGTCCGCCAGGCCGACCCGGTCCAGCAGGTCACGGGCCCGCGCGTCGGCGGCCTCCCGCGGCACGCCGTGAACGACGCGCGGCGCGAGCGTCACGTTGTCGAGCACGGACATGTGCGGGAACAGGTTGAACGCCTGGAACACGATCCCCATCGCGCGCCTCGCCACGTCGGCGTCCACGCGCGGGTCGGACACGTCAACGCCGTCCAGCAGCACCTGGCCGTCGTCCAGCTCCTCCAGCAGGTTGGCGCAGCGCAGGAGCGTGGACTTGCCGGAGCCCGAGGACCCGATGAGCACCACGACCTCGTGCTCGTGCACGTCCAGGTCGATGCCGTCGAGGACGGTGGTGTCCCCGTACCGCTTCACCAACCCGCGCACGCCAAGCACCGGCTCGGTCTTGGACATCACGCCCCCTGCCTGCGCGCGGCGCGCCGCGACACCCAGTCCGCCAGCCGCCCGGACGGGACGGCGAGCAGCACGAACAGCAACCCGGCCACGACGTACGGCGTGAAGTTGTACGACGTGGACGACTCGATCTGCGCGGCCCGCACGGCGTCGACCGCGCCGAGCACCGAGATGAGCCCGCAGTCCTTCTGCAGCGCCACGAAGTCGTTCAGCAGCGCGGGCAGCACGCGGCGGACCGCCTGCGGCAGCACGACGAGCCGCATGGTCTTGCGGTGGTTCAGGCCGAGCGACCGCGCGGCGGCGAGCTGCGACGGGTGGATCGACTCGATGCCCGCGCGGAAGACCTCGGCCACGTAGGCGGAGTAGACGAGCACGAGCGCGATGCCGCCGAGCAGCACCGGGTCGTTCGGGATGCCGGACAGCCGCAGTCCTGGCAGGCCGAAGCCGACGAGGTACAGGCAGATGATCAGCGGCAGCCCGCGGAACAGGTCGACGTACCCGGTCGCGAACGCGCGGAGCGGGAACCAGACCGCGCCGCGCAACGTCCGCAGCGCGGCGATCCCCAGGGCCAGCACCAGGATCGCGATCTCGGCGACGACGAGCACCCGGACGTTGAGCCACAGCCCGTCCAGGACCGCGGGAAGGGTCCGCCACGCCGTGTCCAGGCTGAAGAACGACTCCTTCACCCGCGGCCAGCCCGGTGCGCTGCGCACCGAGAACCAGACGACGACCGCGAAGACCACTGTGGACAGCAGGGCGACCGCGGTGGAGCGACGAGCGCGGGAACGCTTGTAGGCCAAGCGTTCCCGCTGGAGGTCGCTCATCACTTGAGTTCGGGCGCCTTGCCCTCGGTGGTCAGCCACTGCTTCTCGATCTCGGTGAGCTTGCCCTGCGACCGCAGCGCTTCCACGGCCGTGGACACGCAGCCGGTGAGCTTGCTGCCCTTGTCCAGCACGATGCCGAACAGCTCGGGCTTGCCGTCGCCCGCCGGGATCTGGCCGACGATCGTGGCGTCCTCCATCTCCGAGCTGGTGACGAAGAACGCCGTCGGCAGGTCCAGCACGATCGCCTCGACCTGCCCGGCGCGCAACGCGGCCTTGGCGTCGTCGTTCGTGTTGTAGACCGCGATGTCCTGCTCGGCGGCCAGCCGCTTGGCGGCGGTGAAGCTGGTGGTGCCGACCTGGGCGCCGATCTTGGCCTTCCGCACGTCGACCAGCGACTTCGCACTGGCCACCGGCGCGGTCTTCAGCGAGACGACGGCCTGAGCGACGGTGTAGTACGGCGCCGAGAAGTCCACCGCCTGCCTGCGCTCCTCGGTGATCGAGAACTCGGTCAGGTTCGCGTCGTAGGTCTTCACGCCGGGCTGGATGGCCGCGTTGAACGGCACCCGGACCCACGCCACGTCCTCCTTGGCGTAGCCGAGCTGCTGGGCGACCGCGTAGGCGACGGCGGACTCGAAGCCCTTGCCGTTCGTCGGGTCGTCGTCCTGGTACCACGGCGGGTAGACCGGCTGGTCCGTGCCGAACGTGAACTTCCCCTTGGTCAACGTCGCCAGGTTGTCCTTGGTGCAGGGGACGCCGTCGACGGCCGTGGGACCGGACGGGGCACTGTTTTGGTCCACCGGGGCGCAGGCGGACAGCAGCAGGGCTGCGAAGAGCAGGGCGGGTGCGCGCATGCCGGGGAATCTAGCCGCCCGCGGTCGTGATTTGGAGGCTGACTCGCCGGGTGGGAAATCCGCAATCTGCCCGTGACCTGCGCGGATGCCTACGCGTCGGCAAAAAAATGGTCTGAACAACTAGGCCGCATCGGGGCTGGCCTGCGTGATTGACGCCACCGTCCGCCGAACGGGCGGCGTTCCGGCGCGAAGTACGCTGACCGGCGTGCCCAAGCTCGCCGATTACCCGCAGGTCGCCGTAGGCAAGGTCCGCAGGCTGTACGCCGTGGACGACGAGCTGCTGCTGCTCGTCGCGACCGACAACATCTCCGCGTACGACCACGTGCTGTCCAGCGAGATCCCGGACAAGGGCCGGGTGCTCACCGCGATGAGCGTGTTCTGGTTCGAGCAGCTGGCGGACGTGGTCCCGAACCACCTGGTGGCGTACGACGACCCGCGCATCCCCGCCGAGGTCCGCGGCCGGGCGCTGCTGGTCAAGCGGCTGGAGATGGTGCAGGTCGAGTGCGTGGCGCGCGGTTACCTGACCGGCTCCGGCCTGTCGGACTACCGGGCGACCGGCGCGGTCTGCGGCGTCGAGCTGCCGCCCGGCCTGGTCGAGGCGGACGAGCTGGCGGAGCCGATCTTCACGCCCGCCACGAAGGCCGAGCTGGGGTCGCACGACGAGAACGTGAGCTTCGAGGTCGTGGCCGCCGACGTGGGTCTCGACCTGGCGAACCAGCTCCGCGACACCACGCTGGCCGTGTACCGCGAGGGCCGTGACTTCGCCCGCAAGCGCGGGATCATCCTGGCCGACACGAAGTTCGAGTTCGGCCACGACCGCGACGGGAACCTGGTGCTCGGCGACGAGGTCCTGACGCCGGACTCGTCCCGCTACTGGCCCGCGGACACCTACCAGGCGGGCCGCGTGCAGCCGTCGTTCGACAAGCAGCAGGTCCGCGATTGGCTGACGTCGCCCGCTTCGGGCTGGGACCGCGCGTCCGACACGCCGCCGCCCGCGCTGCCGGGCGAGGTCGTCGCCACCACCCGCGCCAGCTACGTCGAGGCTTACGAGAAGATCTCCGGCCGGTCGTTCGCGGACTGGATCTCCTGACCGGGTTCGGCGCGGAAGACCATCCTCCGCGCCGAACCTCCTGGTCAGAGGGCCGTCAGCAGCTCGTACTCCTCGGACGGCGTCAGGCCTGCGCGGCGCACGCGGTCGAGCCCCAGTTCCTGCTCGTACGCCAGCGCGTCCTTCGCCGTCTCGCCGAGCGGCCGCACCCGCAGGCCCGCGGCCATGGCGGGCCGGGCGTCGCGGAACATCATCGCCAGGTGCGATTCGGTCAGCCACAACGGCAACGACCGCGGCCCCGCCCACGGCGCGATCTTCAACCGGTCCAGCACCTCCAGCGGCACCCGCACGAGCTGCGTGCCCGCGGGCGCCACCGCCCCGGCGATCTCCCCGAGGAAGAAGCTCAACGGCTCCGACGGCCCGGTGCCGTCGAACGTCCCGACCAGCCGGTTCTCCGCCGCGTCCACGATCCACGCCGCCAGGTCCCGCACGTCGATGTGCGACGCCGCCTGGTCCGGGGAGTCCGGCACGGCCACCTGCCCGCCCTGCGACATGCGCGCGGGCCAGTACCCGAACCGGTCGCTCGGATCACCGGGCCCGGTGATCAACCCGGCGCGCAGGATGAACGCCCGCTCTTCGAGCTGGTCGAGGACCGCGTGCTCGCTCGCGACCTTCACCGACCCGTACCGGTTCGCGTCGAACGGCGCCGTCGGGTCGTCCTCCAGCGGCGGCAACGTCGGCGACTGCACCGTCTGACCGGCGGACGAGTGGTCGCGGTAGACCGAGCAGCTGGACACGAACGTCCAGTGGTCCGTGTTCCCGCCCAGGACGTGCAGCGCTTCGCGCACCCAGTTCACCGACATCTTCGCGACGTCGACGACGGCGTCGAACCGCTCGTCCCGCAGGACCTCCAGGGCCCCCGGTTGATCCCGATCGACAACGACAAGCCCCGCACCCTCGGGCACGGAACCAGAAGCACCACGTGCCGCGCACACAACCTCGTGGTTGCGACGCACGGCCTCCGTCGCCACCGCCTTGCTGAGGAAGACGGTTCCACCCAGCACCAGGATTCGCATGCTCGTAACACTGACGACCCGAACGGGGTTCCGCCACCGGTCTCGCAGAGGGCGAACACCACGACCAGGTGATTTACGCCAAAGTAGCCGCTTGATGGCCGTAAGTGATCTTCGAGAAACTTGCGAAGAGGGCAACGAAACCGCAGCTTTGCGGACCACCGGTCAAAACGCCCGAAACGCCGCTCGGGCAGGTGGGTGATCCTCCAGCACGCCGACGCGCCCGCCGATGGTGAACACCGTGAGACAGCAAGCGTTCGTCGACGAATCCCGCCGCAAGGACCGGTACCTGCTGGTCGTCGCCATCATCAATCCCGGAGACCTGACCAGGTTGCGCAAGCTGCTCAGGAGCCTCCTTCTGCCGGGGCAGAAGGAGGTGCACTTCAAGAAGGAGGACCCCTCCCGCCGCAGGATCATCTTGTCGCGGCTCCTCGAGTGCGGCCCGGTCGCGCACGTCTACCAGCGCAGCTGCGTGGACGGCGAGGAGCGCGCCCGTGAGGACTGCCTGACCGCGCTGGTGCTCGACCTGAAGGCGATCAAGGCGACTCGCCTGGTGCTGGACAGCCGGGAGGAGCGTGACGAGCACGACCTCCGGACCATCAGGAAGGCCTTCGGCAAGAGCCCCAGGTCCACGCCACTCGTCTACGAGCACATGTGGAGCAGCCAGGAGGAGTTGTTGTGGATCGCTGATGTCGTGGGGTGGTGCTACGGCGCTGGGGGCGAGTGGCGGAGGCGGGTGATGCCCGTGGTGGCCAGGGCGGTCGACCTCGACACTTGGTCCGGATAGCGCAAAGCGCGGCTGCCGACCGTCCGGACGGGAACCGCGCTCACTTCCTCGGCCCCTCATGGGCCTCGGCTCCTCAAATATACATGGCGGTCGTCGCCGATCAAGCTGCGTAACCCAAAGGTGTGATGACCTGCGGAGTGTGGTCCAGCGCACCCGTGGCCGGGAGGAACGCGCAGGTCAGGTAACCTGAAGCCATCCCCCGCCCTCTGTAACAGGGAGCAGCCTGCTGTGGCTCGTGTCGTTGTCGACGTCATGCCGAAGCCCGAGATCCTCGACCCCCAAGGTCAGGCGGTGGCGAATGCGCTGCCCCGACTCGGGTTCGAGGGGATCACCGGTGTCCGCCAGGGCAAGCACTTCGAGTTGGAGGTCGACGACTCGGTCGACGACGCCACGCTCGAGAAGATCGCCGAAACCTTCCTCGCGAACCCGGTCATCGAGGACTGGGTGGTTCGGCGGGTCGACGCATGAGCGTTCGCGTTGGGGTGATCACGTTCCCCGGCACGCTGGACGACGTCGACGCCGCTCGTGCGGCGCGGTACGCCGAGGCCGAGGCCGTGCCGCTGTGGCACGGCGACCCGGACCTCAAGGGTGTCGACGCGGTGATCGTGCCGGGTGGGTTCTCCTACGGCGACTACCTGCGCTGCGGCGCCATCGCCCGGTTCGCCCCGGTCATGCAGTCCGTGATCGAGGCCGCGGGCAAGGGCATGCCGGTTCTGGGCATCTGCAACGGTTTCCAGATCCTGTGCGAGGCCGGTCTGCTGCCCGGCGCGCTCATCCGGAACTCCGGTCTGCATTTCGTGTGCAAGGACCAGTGGCTGAAGGTGGAGAACAACACCACGGCCTGGTCCAGCCGGTACGAGAAGGGCGCCGAGATCCTCGTCCCCCTCAAGTCGGGCGAGGGCGGCTACCAGGCCACCCAGTCCACTGTGGACGAACTGGAGGGTGAGGGTCGCGTGGTGTTCCGCTACGTCGGCGACAACCCCAACGGGTCGCGCGGCAACATCGCGGGCATCACGAGCGCGAACGGTCGGGTCGTCGGCCTCATGCCGCACCCCGAGCACGCGATCGACGCGCTGACCGGACCCACGGACGACGGACTCGGGATGTTCCTGTCCCTCATGGACTCGGTGGTGCCCGCCGACGTGCGTACCCCAGCGGAGGCGGTGAAGGTTCAGTGAGCATCCACATCGATTCGGTCAAGCACGCGGAGACCACGCCCGACCAGGAGCAGCCGTTCCGGGAGCTGGGTCTCAAGGACGACGAGTACGCGCGCATCCGCGAGATCCTCGGCCGCAGGCCGACGGACGCCGAACTGGCGATGTACTCGATCATGTGGAGCGAGCACTGCTCCTACAAGTCCTCCAAGGTCTTCCTGCGGAAGTTCGACGAGTCGCTGACCGACGAGATGCGCTCGAAGATGCTCGCGGGCATCGGCGAGAACGCGGGCGTCGTGGACATCGGCGACGGCTGGGCCATCACGTTCAAGGTCGAGTCGCACAACCACCCGTCCTACGTCGAGCCCTACCAGGGTGCGGCGACGGGTGTCGGCGGCATCGTGCGCGACATCATCGCGATGGGCGCGCGGCCGCTGGCCGTCATGGACTCGCTGCGCTTCGGCAAGGCGGACGCCCCGGACACCCGCCGCGTCCTGCCCGGTGTCGTCGCGGGCGTCGGCGGCTACGGCAACTGCCTCGGCCTGCCGAACATCGGCGGCGAGGTCGTGTTCGACGAGTCGTACGCGGGCAACCCGCTGGTCAACGCCCTGTGCGTCGGCGTGCTCCGCACCGAGGACCTGCACCTGGCGCACGCGTCCGGCGCGGGCAACAAGATCATCCTGTTCGGTGCGCGCACCGGGCTGGACGGCATCGGCGGCGTGTCCGTCCTCGCGAGCGACACGTTCGCGGGCGACGACGGCAGCGGCAAGCGCAAGAAGCTGCCCGCCGTGCAGGTCGGCGACCCGTTCACCGAGAAGGTGCTGATCGAGTGCTGCCTGGAGCTGTTCCAGGAGGGCATCGTGGTCGGCATCCAGGACCTCGGCGGCGCGGGCCTGTCCTGCGCCACCTCGGAACTGGCCAGCGCGGGCGACGGCGGCATGCACGTCTACCTGGAGCGGGTTCCGCTGCGGGCGACCGGCATGACCCCGGCCGAGATCCTGTCCAGCGAGTCGCAGGAGCGCATGTGCGCGGTCGTCGCGCCGGAGAACGTCGACGCGTTCATGGCCGTCTGCCGGAAGTGGGACGTCATCGCCTCCGAGATCGGCGAGGTCACCGAGGGCGAACGCCTGGTGATCACGTGGAACGACGAGGTCGTCGTGGACGTGCCGCCGCGCACCGTGGCGCACGAGGGCCCGGTGTACAACCGGCCCATCGAGCGCCCGGCCTACCAGGACGCGCTCGTGGCCAACGGCCCCGAGTCGCTCACCCGGCCGACCGAGGCCGCGGACATCCTCAAGACCGTCGTCACCATGGCCGCGTCGCCGAACCTGGCGTCGCGCCGCTGGGTCACGCAGCAGTACGACCGCTACGTGCGCGGTGGCACGGTGCTGGCGCAGCCGTCGGACGCGGGCATGATCCGCATCGACGAGGAGACCAACCGCGGCATCGCGCTGGCCACCGACTGCAACGGCCGCTTCACCAAGCTGGACCCGTACGCGGGCGCGCAGCTCGCGCTGGCCGAGGCCTACCGGAACGTGTCGGTCAGCGGCGCGACGCCCATCGCGGTGTCGGACTGCCTGAACTTCGGCTCGCCGGAGGACCCGGCCGTGATGTGGCAGTTCGAGCGGGCGATCCAGGGCATCATCGACGGCTGCCGCGAGCTGGGCATCCCGGTGACCGGCGGCAACGTCAGCTTCTACAACCAGACCGGCAGCACGGCGATCCTGCCGACGCCGGTCATCGGCGTGCTGGGCGTGATCGACGACGTGCGTCGCCGCATCCCGACCGGCATCGGCGCCGAGGCGGGCGAAACCCTGCTGCTGCTGGGCGACACCCGTGACGAGTTCGGCGGTTCCGAGTGGGCGCACCACGTGCACGGCCACCTGGGCGGCACGCCGCCGAAGGTCGACCTGGCGCGGGAGCGGCTGCTCGGCGAGGTGCTGCTGGCGGGGTCGCGCGACGGCATGGTGTCCGCCGCGCACGACCTGTCCGACGGCGGCCTGGCCCAGGCGCTGGTCGAGGCCTGCCTCATCGGCGAGACCGGTGCGCGGGTGTTCCTCGACGACGACCTGGACGCGTTCACGCAGCTGTTCAGCGAGTCCGCGGGCCGCGTGCTCGTGGCCGTGCCGCGCAGCGAGGAACTGCGGTTCACCGACATGTGCACCGCGCGGCAGCTGCCGTGGCGCAAGGTCGGTGTCGTCGACCCGGAGTCCGAGTCCCTGGAGATCCAGGACCTCGGCCAGCTCCCGCTCGGCGAACTCCGCGCCGCCTGGGAAGGCACCCTTCCCGCGCTGTTCGACTAGGAAGTCGTTGGTGGGGAGGCGTTTCCGACGCCTCCCCACCGCAGTCCCCTCACGGCTCAGACCCCCCGTGCGGGCTCAGTCCCCGACCAGGGCGAGCAGCGGGTCGGGTGGGGTGCGCTCCACGGCCGGTGACGGCCGGTCCCACACCGGGTAGACGCCCCAGTTGCGGGGCAGGGCCCCCGGCGTCGCCGAGTACCTGGCCACCCACAACGGGTTCGGCGTCCCGTGGTCGGCGCCCGCGCACTGGCTCCACCAGGCCGACGACGTGTAGACCACGGGGTAGCGGCCGGTCCACTCCTCGTAGGTGTCGCTGAAGTCCAGCACCCACTCCGACAGCGCGGCCCTCGACAGCCCGTAGCAGGCCTTGCCGTACGGGTTGTGCTCCAGGTTCAACGCCCCAGGCATGGTCATGCCGTCATCCGCCCAGGCCCCGCCGTTGTCCACGAAGAACTCCGCCTGCTCCGCTCCGCTCGACCGGTCCGGCAGCGCGAAGTGGTACGCGCCCCGGATCAGGCCGACGTCGAACGACCCGGCGTACTGCGCGGCGAAACCGGGGTTCGCGTACTCGGTCCCCTCGGTCGCCAGGACGTACGCGAACCTCTTGCCCTGCTGCCAGTGCGCCGTCCAGTCGGTCTCGTCCTGCCGCTGCGCGCTCACGTCGACTCCGGACACGGCGTGGTCCACCTGCCTCATGCTCGCCGATCAGCCCAGCGCCACGCGCACGAGCTGTTCGGCGTTGCCGTTGAACAGGTTCTGGTCGCCGGGGAAGAAGCCCGCCGCGTCCCACTGCCAGATGGTGTGGAAGTCCCAGCCGACCGGCAGCGCGCCCAGCACCTCGGCGTAGTGCGCGACCCACAGCGGGTTCGTCCGGCCGAAGTGGACGCTGCCGCCGACGCACCTGTTCCACCAGTTCGTCGACGTGTAGATCGTCGGGTACCGCTGGGTGCGGGCGAGCACCCGGTTGCTGAAGTCCAGCACCCACCGGGTCATCGCGGCCTGGTCGAGGCCGTAGCAGGTGTCGCCGTACGGGTTGTACTCCATGTCCATCGCGCCCGGCAGCGTCTTGCCGTCCGCGGACCAGCCTCCGCCGTTGTCGACGAAGAAGTCGGCCTGCTCGGTCCCGCCGGAGCGGTCCGGCAGCGCGAAGTGGTACGCGCCGCGGACCATCCCGACGTGGTACGAGCCGTTGTACTGCTGGGCGAACTTCGGGTTCTTGTACCCGGTGCCCTCGGTCGCCTTGACGTAGGCGAACCGGGCGCCGTCGGCCCAGGCCCTGTGCCAGTCGACGTCACCCTGGTGGCTGCTCACGTCCATGCCCGGCACCTCGCTGAACTGCGGCAGCGCGCGCGAGGTCCGCGCGTTCCCCTCGTGCTTGGCGATCTGCGAGCCCGCGAAGTGCTCGGCGGACCCCTCGGGCAGCGGTGCCGCGGTCGTGCTCGACACGGGCGCGGTGACGAGCGCGCTCGCCACGACCGCGACCGCGCCGAGCCGGGTGGTCCAGGTGCGGAATCCGGATCGGTCGACCACAGGACACCACCATTCGGTCGAAGATCATGGGCTGTACGGCCTAGATCTTGCGTCCGAATCCGGCAAACCGCACCTGGTGATCACCCGACTGGCCCAGTCGAAGGGCACGTTCGGGGAAACCTCCGCCTAGTCCAGGCGTGCGAGCTCGTCGGCGGTCAACTCAACGTGGGTGGCCTCGGCCGAGTTGCGGATGCTCTCGGGTCGCGACGCGCCGGGGATGGGGATGACGACCGGCGCCTTCGCGAGCATCCAGGCGAGGCACACCTGCTGCGGGCTCGCGCCGTGCGCCTCCGCGACCTCGGCGAACGCCGTGTTGAGGGCGCCCAGTTCGCCCGCCTTGCTGATGCCGCCCAGCGGGCTCCACGGCAGGAACGCGATGCCCAGTTCGGCGCACAGCTCCAGTTCGGGTTCACTCGACCGGAACGACGGGGAGAACTGGTTCTGCACCGAGACCAGCCTGCCGCCGAGGATCTCGTTCGCCTGCCTGATCTCGTCCGGGTTGAAGTTCGAGATGCCCGCCTGCTTGATCTTGCCCGCGTCCAGCAGCTCGACCAGCGTGCCGAACGAGTCGGCCAGCGGGACGGTCGGGTCCGGCCGGTGGAACTGGTACAGGTCGATGGCCTCGACGCCGAGCCGCTTGAGCGACGCGTCGCACGCCGACCGCAGGTACTCGGGGCTGCCGTTCAGGCCCCAGCCGCCGCCGGAGACCCTGGTGTGACCGCCCTTCGTGGCCACGAGCACGCCGTCGGCGTCCGAGCCGAGCCCGCGCAGGGCTTCGGCGATCAGCTCCTCGTTGTGGCCGAAGTCGGTGTCGTCGAACGAGTAGGCGTCGGCGGTGTCGATCAGCGTCACGCCCGCCTCGACCGCGGCGCGGACCGTGGCCAGCGCTCGTTCGCGGTCCGGGCGGCCCTCGATCGACAGCGGCATGCCGCCGAGTCCGATCGAGCTGACCTCGACATCGCCGATCCGGCGGGTGCGCATCAGGTGTACCTCCTGGAAGTGGGTGACCCAAGTCTGCGCCGGGAAGTATTAAGCTGTCCAACAGAACAGGCTTATGGCATTCAGCAGTTTGGGTGATTAGTCTTGGAGCTTCGCCAACTGGAGTACTTCGTCGCGGTAGCCGAGGAGTGCCACTTCACCAGGGCGGCCAAACGCGTCCGCGTCGCCCAATCGGGTCTGTCCGCCTCCATCCGGTCGCTGGAGACCGAGCTGGGCGCGCCCCTCTTCGTCCGCAGCACCCGGCAGGTCGAGCTGACGGAGGCGGGCCGGGCGCTGCTGGTCGAGGCCCGCCGCGCGCTCGGCTCGGTCGACGCCGCGCGCACCGCCGTCGCCGCCGTGCAGGGCCTGCTGCGCGGCACGCTGTCCGTCGGCAGCCTCCAGTGCCTGCACGTCGTCCACCTGCCCGCCGTGCTGGCGGCGTTCCACGCCTCGCACCCCGGCGTGGAGATCCGGCTGCGGCAGGGCGGCACCGCGGACCTCGTGGACGAGGTTCGGGCCGGGCGGATCGACGTGGCGTTCGTGACGCGCTCGCCGGACAAGGACGTGCGGATGTCCACTCTGGCCTGTGAACCGCTGGTGCTGGCGTGCGCGCCGGATCACCCGATGGCGCACCGCACCTCGGTCGAACTCGGGGAGCTGGCGGGACAGTCCTTCGTGGACTTCAACGCCGGGTGGGGCACGCGGGACGTCGTCGACCGCACGCTCGCCGCGGCCGGGGTGGACCGGCGGGTCGGCGTGGAGGTCAACGACGTCCACTCACTGCTGGACTTCGTCGGCTTCGGCCTCGGCGTCGCGCTGGTGCCGCAGTCGTTCTCGCTCAAGACGGACCTGGTCCGGTTCGTCGGCCTGGATAGCGCGCCGGTCGCGGAGACCGTGGTCGTCACCGGCGCCGCGGTCAGCGCCGCCGCTCGCGCCCTGCTCGACCTGGTACGCCCCGGCCAGCCGCCAGCCCTCCCGCACGGGTGACCGCATACCCGTGCCGGGCTGCACGGTGAGCACTCCCTTGAGGTGCGCGGGCGCGGGGGTGTCGAGGTCCAGGAACGTGCCGACGGTCGAGCGGGTGAGGTCCACCTCGGCGGCGAACGTGGTGTCCTGGAAGGAGATCCCGCCCGCGAAGTCGGCGTCGGCGGCGAACACCCTGCCGTGGAACACGGCCCCGGAGAGCAGCGTCGGCTTGCTCGTCACCAGTTGGCCCAGCTGCGTGATGCCGTAGAAGTCGGTCCGCCGCGCGGTGATCCGCCCGACCCGCCTGCCGGACAGCCGCAGGTACTCGACGCTCGCCCCGGTCAGGTCCAGGTGGTAAGCCTTCGGATCCTCGTCGTCGCCGAACGGCAGCAGGTCGGTGATCAGCCGCTGGGCCGTCCGCCGCACCTCGCGCTCCCGGTCGGCCTCGGCCAGCTCGGGATCCCTGGGCGTCCGGTCCGGGTCGTCCGACCGCTCGGTGAAGCTCGGGTGGCGGAACGGCCTCCGCAGGTACGCGCACAGCACGTCCAGCACGGTCTGCTTGTACCGCGGCGTCGACTCCGTCAGCCTGGCCAGCGCGTGCATCGCGCCCACGCGCACCTGGTCGGCCTCGTTGCCGAGCAACTCCACCGACCGCGCGAACCGCTCGTCGGCGACCTTGTCGCTCTCCAGCTCGTGCCGCGCCTCCTCGGTGCGGCGCCTGCGGTCGTTGAGCCACAACGCGTACAGCGCCACGACCGCGCCGCCCGCCAGCCCCCCGGTCTTGACCGCCTCTGCCTTGGACAGCT
Organism: Umezawaea sp. cmx-9-4; assembly: GCA_049997955.1. Classification (GTDB taxonomy): domain Bacteria; phylum Actinomycetota; class Actinomycetes; order Mycobacteriales; family Pseudonocardiaceae; genus Umezawaea. The sequence continues at coordinate 108,246 of JAEBDY010000001.1, forward strand.
TCGGCTCCACCAGCAGCAGCACCACGACCGTCGCGACCGTCACGGCGATCGCCCCCAGCACGCTGGCCAGCAGCATCCCCCGACCGTGCGTCATCGGGCCTCCTCCAGTTCGACGACGCCCCAAGCATCGGGGAGGTCGTTCGACCGGTCGCGGTGGACCAGCAGCCCGTCGATGGCGGGCTCGGAGAGGATCACGGCGCCCTCGAACGAGACTCCACCGCGGTACGTGCCGTTGGCGAACTTCACGGCGCCCCGGAACTGCGTGGACCGGAAGTCCGCGAAGCCGAGGGACGTGAAGCCGCTGAACCAGGCCTTCGCCTCGAACACCGCGTGGTGGCCGTGGAGCCTGCCGTTGTTCTTGGCGTCGGTGAAGAACGCGTCGCCGTGGAACCTCGTGTGGTGGAACGAGTTCGACTTGTGGAACTGCGCCGCCCGCGCGGTGAAGAGGCCCACCTGCCTGCCGGAGATGTCGAAGTACTCCAGGTAGGCGTTCGTCAGGTTCAGGTCGTAGTGCGGGACGTCCACCTGGTCGACCCGCGGCAGCAGGTCGGCGATCAGCCGCTGGGCGGTCAGCCGCACCTCCAGTTCGTGACGGCCGATCTCCTCCTCGAACGGCCGCCGCAGGTACGAGCACAGGATGTCCAGCACGGTCTGGGTGTACCCGTCGCGGGACTTCGCGAGGCCCGCCAACGCGTGCAGCGCGCCGACCCGCACCTGGTCGGTCTCGTGGCCGAGCAGTTCCACGGCGCGGGCGAAGCGCTCGTCGGCCACCCGCGACCGGTCGTGGTCGGCGCGGTCCTTCTCGATCTCCTGCCGCGCCTCCTCGGTCCGCCGCCGCCGGTCGTTGAGCCACAGCGCGTACAGCGCGACCACCGACCCGCCCGCGAGGCCGCCGGTCTTGATCGCCTCGTTCTTGGCCACACCGCTGTCGATGACGAACAGCCAGCCGCCGACCAGCAGGAACGCGCCCATCGCGCCGACGATCGTCGGGGCCAGCATGTTCCGCGAACCACGCAGTCTGACCAGCGTCAACACCAGAGCGGCGGCGACCACGACCGCGCCCGCGATCCAGAGGTACTTCACAAGAACGGCATTCTGCTGGGTGGGCGGTGCCGTTGTCCCCCGAACCCGGAACCGTTCGTTCGTGCGGTGCGCCAACTCACGGCGGTGGACCATGATGGAGGCGTCGCGGGTGGGACGAGGGGGAGCGCGTGGTGGATCGGCCGCAGTGGGTGTCGAGCGACATCGACCCGGAACGGCCCAGCGTGGCGCGCATCCACGACTACTGGCTCGGGGACGCGCACAACTTCACGGCGGACCGGGCCGTGGCCAACCGCCTGATGAACCACCGCAACCAGGCCGAACTCACCTCGCTGGTCCAGGACCTGCGGATCCTGGACCCCGGAGTGGTCCGAATGCCGTACTGGCACCCCGAGGCTTCCGGCGACGTCGGGGAGGCCGCGGCGCGCTTCCCCGGCTACGCCGCGCTGGGACGGAGGTGGTAATGGTCGACTCCAGTGGGCTACCGGCCGTATCCTCTGCGTTTGTGGTGGCAGGCCGACGAACATGACGGAACGGGTTGACCAGCGGGTGCCCAGCAGCCGATCGGAACTGGACCCGGCCATGGTGGCCGGGGCCGAGGCTTTCGCGCGCACGTGGGCCACGGCGGTCATCGGCAGCAGCTACGTGCCCATGACCAGGGCCGAAGTGGCCGAGCACCTCCAGGCGCTGACCGAGGTGCTGGTCTCGGCGCTGCTCGCGAACCCGTTCAGCACGGTCCCCGGCCACGAGATCGGGGCCCGGCTCGTCGAGGCCCACTTCACCGGCACGGACACGCTCGGCCGGACCGTGCAGCTGCTCGGCGAGGACCTGCTGACCGAGCTGGGCATCGACGTGGACAGCCGGATGGCGTCCCGGCTGGCCGCCCTGCAGGGCGCGCTGGCCGCCGGGTACGCGCGTGCGCTGCGCGAGCGGACGCTGGCCGAGCAGGAGGCGATCCGCGCCGCCGTGCTCGACGCCCGCGACCAGGCGGAGACTGCGCTGCGGGCCAGCGAGGCCCGGTTCCGCGCGATGTTCACCGAGGCCGCGATCGGCATCGGCATCGCGGACATCGAGGGCCGGATCCTGGACGTCAACCAGGCGTTGCAGGACATGCTCGGGTTCACCGTCGAGGAGATGCGGCAGTACAACATCCGCGACCTCATGCACCCCGAGGACAGCGGCAACGTCTGGCGGCTCTACGACCAGCTGATCGCGGGCGACTGCGACCACTACCGCGCCGAGAAGCGGTTCCACCGCGCCGACGGCGAGCAGGTGTGGACGCACCTGACGCTGTCGCTGGTGCGCGACGACCACGGCGAGCCGCAGTACCAGGTCGCGATGATCGAGGACGTCACCGACCGGCACCTGCTGCAGAACCGGCTGCGCTACCAGGCGCTGCACGACCCGTTGACGGGTCTGCCGAACCGAGCGCTGTTCCTGGAGCGCCTCGGCCGCGTGTTCGCCGCCGCCACCAGCGCGTCCGGCCGTCGGGCCGGGCTCTGCTACCTGGACCTGGACGGGTTCAAGGTCATCAACGACAGCCTCGGCCACGACATCGGCGACCAGCTGCTGGTCGAGGTCGGACGGCGGCTGGACCACTCGGTGTCCGGCGACGGCAAGCTCGTCGCGCGCATGGGCGGCGACGAGTTCGTGATCCTGGTCGAGGGCTCGGACAGCACCCAGGACATCGTCAACGTCGCCGACCGCGTGCTGCACGAGCTGGAGGCCCCGATCAAGATCGGCGGCCACGAGCTGACCGTGTCCGCGAGCATCGGCATCGTGGAACGGCCGCTCGAGGGCACGACGGCCGCCGACCTGATGCGCGACGCGGACATCACGCTGTACTGGGCGAAGGCCGACGGCAAGTCCCGGTGGGCGCTCTACAACCCCGAGCGCAACGCCCGCGAGGTCGCCCGCTTCACCCTGTCGGCCACCATGCCCGCCGCGCTGGAGCGCGACGAGTTCTACGTCGACTACCAGCCGCTGGTGCGCCTGGCGGACAGCAGGATCATCGGCGTCGAGGCGCTGGTCCGCTGGCAGCACCCCGAGTTCGGCAGGCTCGCGCCCGACCGGTTCATCGAACTGGCGGAGGAGACCGGCCTCATCGTCCCGCTGGGTCGCTGGGTGCTGCGCAAGGCGTGCGAGGAGGGCCGCCGCTGGCTGGAGGAGTTCGGCGACGCGGCCCCGTTCGTCAGCGTGAACCTGGCCGTGCGGCAGAGCCGCGACCCGGAGCTGGTGCGCGACGTGAAGCGCATCCTCGACGAGTGCGGCCTCCCCCCGCACCACCTGCAGCTGGAGCTCACCGAGAGCGCCATCATGGGCACCGCCGACGAGCCGCTGGAAGCCCTGCGCGCCCTGTCGGACATGGGTGTCCGCATCGCCATCGACGACTTCGGCACCGGCTACTCCAACCTCGCGTACCTCAAGCACCTGCCGGTGCACGAACTCAAGATCGCGGGGTCGTTCATGGAAGGGCTGCGCGCGGCGGACGAGGAAGACGCCGTGGACGCCCAGATCGTGTCGACCCTCGTGCAGCTCGCCCACGCCCTGGGCCTCGGCGTGACGGCCGAAGGCGTGGAAACGCCGTCCCAGGCCAAGCGACTGCACCGAATCGGGTGCGACACCGGTCAGGGCTGGTTCTTCGCCCGACCGGGTCGCCCCGAGGACATCGACCACCTGCTGCGCGGCGGTCTTTGACCAAGACCGGCACACCCGCGCGCAGTCCGGGCGACCACCGGGGGCACTGGACCACCGGGGAGCACTGGCAGGTGACCAACACCCGCGCGCAGTCCGGGCGACCCACTGCGGAACCCAGGGCGAGCCACGGAACGTGGCCGATTTTACTTGGGGGATTTGACCCTTAAAATTTGTCGGGCTGCGGCCTTACCACCTGCCGTTTTGGCCCGACAAAGGGTCAAATCGAGGGGTCCCGAGTCAAATCGGCCACAGCACGCTGGAAGCCGAGCCGGCACCCAACACCGCTGGAAGCCGAGCCGGCACCCAACACCGCTGGAAGCCGAGCCGGCACCCAACACCGCTGGAAGCCGAGCCGGCACCCAACACCGCTGGAAGCCGAGCCGGCACCCAACACCGCTGAAAGCCGAAGCTCAGGGACCCGGCAACTTCGCGAGCAGGCCGTCCAGCTGCGCGAGCTGCTCGCGGTCCAGCGGCGCGAACGACTCCGCCGCCACCCGCTTCGCGATCTCCGCTCCCGCTCGGCGCAACTCCAACCCGTGCTCGGTCGACCGGTGCCGGATCGCCCTCCCCGGCCCCGGTACCCGTTCGATCAGCCCCCGGCTGCTCCCCGGCACCGGGCACGTGCCGCAGGTCGAGACCCCGGAGCAGTGGGTGGAGGCCGTGCTGGACTCCGCCGGTCAGGGCGTCCGGTAGTCGTCCTCCGGCGAGCGCGGACGTACGGCCACCGCCGTCGTGTCGGGCAGGGCATCTCGCACGAGGAGGTCGGACCTGCGCCGTCGATCTTGGGTCCGGGGGGGTTCCTGCCGCGCTCGGACGTGGTCGTCCGGCTAGCCTCGCCACGTGGCACACGACACCGGACCCGGACGCATCGAGGACTACGCACTGCTCTCCGACCTGCGCACCGCGGCGCTCGTGGGGCGGGACGGATCGGTCGACTGGCTGTGCATGCCGCGCTTCGACTCGCCGTCCTGCTTCTCCCGGCTGCTCGGCACCGAGGAGGACGGGCACTGGCGGATCGCGCCGACGGCGGAGATCACCGCCACCCGGCGCCGCTACCGGGACGACACGCTGGTGCTGGAGACGGAGTTCGACACCGCCGAGGGCACCGTCCGGCTGATCGACACCATGCCGCCGGAAGCCACCGCCGACGACGCGGACACCCGCCTCGTCCGGGTGCTCGAAGGCCTGACGGGGTCCGTGGAGGTCCGGCTCCAGTGGGTGGTGCGCTTCGCCTACGGCGACTCCGTGCCGTGGGTGCGCCGGTCGTCGAACGGCGCCGACGAGTGCATCTTCGCGGTCGCCGGACCGTCGGCGGTCGCGCTGTACGGCGACCGCCTGCCGTACCGGGTCCCCGGCAAGCGCGCCCACGAGGCCGTGTTCACCGTCGACGAGGGCGACACGCTCTCGTGGGTCATGGAGTTCTCGTACTCCCCGGAGCACCCGCCCGCCAAGGTCGACCCGGTGGGCGAGGTGCGCCGCTCCGAGGCGTTCTGGCAGGACTGGGCGTGCGACCTCGGCTACCACGGCCCGCACGGCGACGTGGTGCGCCGGTCGCTGATCACGTTGAAGGGCCTCACGTACGCGCCCAGCGGCGGCATCGTGGCCGCCCCGACGACGTCGCTGCCCGAGACGTTCGGCGGCGAGCGCAACTGGGACTACCGGTACTGCTGGCTGCGGGACGCGACGCTGACCCTGCTGGCGCTGGACAACTTCGGCCGGTCCGGCGAGGCCGAGGCGTGGCGGCACTGGCTGCTGCGCGCGGTCGCCGGCGACCCGGCCGACCTGCAGATCATGTACGGCCTGTCCGGGGAACGGCACCTGGTCGAGTGGGAGGTCGACTGGCTGCCCGGCTACCGCGGCGCGAAGCCGGTGCGGATCGGCAACGCGGCCTACCGGCAGCTCCAGCTCGACGTGTACGGCGAGGTCATGGACGCGCTGCACCTGGCGCGCGAGCGGGGGATCGCGGAGTCCGCCGAGTCGTGGGCGATGCAGCGCGGCATGATCCGCCACCTCCGCAAGATCTGGGACCGCCCGGACAAGGGCCTGTGGGAGGTCCGCGGCCCCGACCGGTACTTCACCCACTCGCGGGTCATGGTGTGGGTCGCGTTCGACCGGGCCGTCCGCGCGGTCGAGCAGTACGACCTGCCCGGTCCGGTGGAGGAGTGGCGCGAGCTGCGCGACACCGTGCACGCGGAGGTGCTGGCGAAGGGCTGGAACGCCGAAGTCGGCGCGTTCACCCAGTTCTACGGCGGCACCGAACTGGACGCGGCCACGCTGCTCATCCCCGCCGTCGGGTTCCTGCCCGGTGACGATCCCCGCGTGCTCGGCACGATCGAGGCGATCCGCCGGACGTTGAAGCACGGCGACCTGGTCGACCGGTACTACACCGACCCCGGCCAGTCCGAAGTGGACGGCCTGAGCGGCGAGGAGGGCTCCTTCCTGGCCTGCTCGTTCTGGTTCGTGGACGCGCTCGCCCTGTCCGGGCAACGAGAAGAGGCGGTGGCGATGTTCGACCGACTGGTGGGACTGGTGAACGACGTGGGCCTGCTGGCCGAGGAGTACGACGCCAGGACGGGCCGGATGTCCGGCAACTTCCCGCAGGCGTTCAGCCACCTCGCGCTGGTCAACAGCGCCGCGGTGCTCTACGGCCAGGGCCACACCCGCGAAGAGCGCGACCGCCGAGACGGGTCCGGCCGATGAGGGCCGCGTTCGTGGTGCCCGGCAAGCCGGAGCTGGCCGAGGTCGTGGAGTGGGACGAGCCCGTGCCCGCCGACGGCGAGGTGCAGGTCGAAGGCCTGCTGGTCGGCATGTGCGGCACCGACGTGGAGATCGTGCGCGACGGCTTCGGCACGCCGCCCCCCGGCAAGACCGGGCTCGTGCTGTTCCACGAGTCGCTCGGCCGGGTCGTGGCGGCCCCGATGGGCGGCGACCTCGCACCGGGCGACCTGGTCGCGGGCGTCGTGCGGCGGCCGGACACCGTGCCGTGCTCGGCGTGCGCCGTCGACGCGTGGGACTTCTGCCAGAACGGCGAGTACACCGAGCGCGGCATCAAGGAGCTCGACGGCTACGGCATGCAGAGGTGGAGCGTGCCGCCCAAGTTCGCGATCAAGCTCGACCCGACCCTCGGCGACCTCGGCGTGCTCACCGAGCCGACGTCCATCGTGGCGAAGGCGTGGGACCAGGCGCTGCTCGGCTGCCGCCGCGCCCACCTGACCCCGCGCACCGTGCTGATCACCGGCGCGGGCCCGATCGGCCTGCTCGCGGCGCTGCTGGCCGTGCAGCGCGGCCTGGCCGTGCACGTGGTCGACCGGGCAACGTCCGGCCGCAAGCCCGACCTGGTGCGGGGCCTCGGCGCGACCTACCACTCCACCGCGGACACCGTGCCGGAGGTGGACGTGGCCATCGAGTGCACCGGCGTCGCCGAACTCGTCTGGGAGGCCGTCCGCCGCGCGGCCGTGACCGTGCTGACCGGCCTGTCCGGCGACCACGGCACGTTCGCCGCCGAACGGCTGGTGCTGGACGAACTGGTGCTGCACAACCGTTCCGTCGTCGGCTCGGTCAACGCGGGCCTCGCCGACTGGCACACCGCCGCCACCGCGCTGGCCGCCGCCGACCGCACGTGGCTCGGCGGCCTGATCACCCGCCGGGTGCCGCTCGACCGCTTCGTGGACGCGATGGAGCGGCAACCGGACGACGTGAAGGTGGTCGTGGACCTGGCCTAGCGGACGGGTGCGGCAACCACAACGTTTTAGGGGTGTCGGGAAAACAGCCGCACGAAGAACCGCGGAATGCCGGATCGCCGCTTTCCGCGAATCGGGATCCGCTACCTTGCCCCCATGACCCACTGGCACCGCGCTGCGGCACTCGCCGCCGCCGTCGCCCTGCTCGCGGGCTGCTCGCAGAAGACCCCGGGCAGCGCGGCCGCCGGGCCGACCGGGCCGGGTGAGACCACCTCGGCCACCGCGCGGCCGTCCACCAGCGCGAAGCCGTCGGTCACGCGGCCGAAGGAGGTCGACCTCACCGGCGTCGACTCGTGCGGCGTGCTCTCCGACGCCCAGAAGCAGCAGTTCGACCTGGTCAAGGCCCCCGCGACGCTGAAGTCGTCCGTGTACGCGGACGCGACCCTGTGCAGCATCGGCTCCGGCGACCTCTCCTACGGCGTCGGGCTGGTCGCCGCCGCGAAGAACGGGGTCGAGGAGTACGCCGCCGGCGTGGCGAAGGGGGAGCTCACCCCGCTGCGGGCGGGTGGCTTCCCGGCGCTCACCGGCACCTCGACCGCGCTGCTGCCGAGCTGCACCATCTACCTGGACGTGGCCGACGGGCAGATGATCGACCTCAGCGTCGACAGCACCAAGGTTCCGATGGGTGAACTCTGCACGCGCGCCAAGGCGATCGCCGAGGCCGTGGTCCAAACGATCAGCGCGAAGTGACGGACGTCCTGAGTAGAACTGCGCGAATACCAGCGGAACCGTCGCGGCACGTCGTGCATCAGAGTTAAAGTCGTCTCAATTGCACTCACTGGGGTAAGTGCAGGACTGAGGGAGGATGTGCCGTGTTCATCGCGGATGGTGGTGGTGGTTCGTCGCAGGCGCCGCTTCCCGACTACAGCGGGTCGAAGCAAGGGCTGAAGATCGAGCCTTCTTCCATCCCCGCTGCTCGGAAGGTTTTCGAGGACGCCATCTCGGTCCTCGACGCGCAGTTGAAGGACACGAAGGACGCCCTTGAGGCGAAGCAGTGGGCGATGGACCCGGTCAGCCGGGAGACCGCGGACAAGTTCAACCGCGACACCTTCACCGCCGGTGACTCGGCGGCGCTCACCGCGATCATGGCGTACCGCGCCCAGCTGGACGGCGTTGTGACGCAGCTCACCCAGATCGAAGCCACCTACCGCCAGGTCGAAGGGGACAACGTCGCGTCCTGGGGGCGCATCAACCCGGCGTGATCCGCTTGACACGAACTCGCACGACCGCACCTGAGGGGGCGAACGACCATGGGTGATCACCGCTGGCGCGGGTACTCCCACGAAGAGCTGCACAAGATGATCAACAGCGGGCCGGGGGTGGCCGCGTCCATCCCGCTGGAGGACAAGTGGCAGGCGCTGTCGGAGACCCTGGGTCAGATCGACACGTCCATCCAAGAAGGACTGACCAAGGTCGGCGCCAGTTGGGAAGGCGCGTCGGCCGAAGCGGCCACGACCGCCCTGTCGCCGCTCGCGGCGTGGGCGACCGACGCGGGCCAGGGCGCGGACACGATGAAGGCCTCCGCCCACCTCCAGGGCGGCTACATCGCCGACGCCCGCAAGGAGATGCCGGAGCCGGTGCCGGTGACCACCGAGGCGCCGTCGACCGGTGACAAGGTGCTCGGCGCCCTGACCGGTCCGGTCGGCATGCTGCACGTGATCAACCAGCAGAAGGACCACGAGGCCCAGGAAGCCGCTCAGGACAACGCTGAGCAGAAGGCCATCACGGTCATGAACAACTACCAGTCCAGCAGCGAGTGGAACAGCGACACGCTGGGCCAGTTCGTGCCGCCGCCGCAGGTCGTGATCGACACGCCACCGCCGAGCGGCGCGGGCACCTACAACAGCAGCAGCGCGAACTACAGCAGCACGGACTCGTCGACGTTCACGCCGAAGGGCGGTGACGGCACCACGTCCACGTCGTTCGCCGTGTCTCCGTCGGGTCCGACCACGAGCCAGCCGCCGGTGTTCACCGGTGGGACCGGAGGCGGCACGACGAACCCGTCGTGGACGCCTCCGCCCACCCAGCCGCCGGTGAACCTGCCGCCGGTCCAGCCGACGCCTCCGCCCGGTGGTGGACTCCCCGTTCCTCCGCCCGGCGGGTTTCCGCCCGGCGCCGGTCCGGTCCGGCCGCCGATCGGCGGCCCGGTTCCGCCCGGCGGCTTCAGGCCGGGCCAGTCCGGTCCCGGCGGTCGTCCCGTCGTGCCCGGCGGCTTCCGGCCCGGTGGTCCCGGCGGGCCTGGTGGTCCCGGCGGTCCCGGCACCTCGGGCGGTCCCGGTGGAACTCCCGGTGGTCCCGGTGCCGGTCGTGGCGGCTTCAGCGGCCTGCCCGGCGGTCCCGGTCAGGGCATGAGCGGTGCCGGCGGTCCCGGCGGGCAGTTCGCGGGTCGTCCCGGCGGTCCCGGCGGCTTCGGTCCCGGTGGTGGCTTCGGCCCCGGCGGTGGCTTCGGCCCCGGTGGCGCGAACGGCCCTGGCGGCCGTCCGGGCCAGGGTCCTGGCGGCATGGGTGCCGCGGGCGGTCGTGGGGGCGACGGCGAAGAGGACACCGAGCACAAGATCGCGGACTACCTGGTGGAGACGGACGACGTGTTCGGCGACGACCGCCTCGTCGCTCCACCCGTGATCGGGGAGACACCGCAGCAGTGACGTACTTCGGGGGGCCGGTGGAGAGGGAGCCCGTAGTCCTCTCCACCGAGGAGTTCGACGTCGTGTGGGAGCACCTGCGGCTGGGGCCGATGCCCCTCGTCATCAAGGTGCCCTCACCGGGCAAGAGCGAGCGCGAACGCCGTGACCTGGAACTGCGGGTCTGGCACGCGCTGGAGGCCCGCGGGCTGGGGCGACCGATCGGCCTGCACCCCGAGTTCGACCACCTGATCAGGATGTTCGTCCGCCCCCAGACGGAGGTGGACGCCAGGGTCTGGGTTGGCAGGAGCGTCCGCGTCCTCGCGGTCGCGAACGGCGACTTCGGCGCGGTGGCCACGCTGTCCGGCGACCGGATCACGCTGCGGCGCGCGGCGGGGTCCGGTCTGCCGACGGCGGTGGTCGGCGCGCTGCCGCAGCACCCGGCCGGGACCGGGCACTCGGTGACCATGCCGAGCGCCAGCCTGGAGGCCGCCGTCCAGAAGTCCGACGGCACGCCCAAGGGCCTGGAGAACTCGCTCAAGCAGCACGGCGTGCGGGACGACGACGCGAAGACGCTGGTCAAGATGTTCACCAACCTGGTCCACACGGGGAACTTCGGCGCCGCCGCTCGGGACAGGTACGGCAAGCGCTGCCGCCCGGAACGGGTGGTCGCGTTCTTCGACACCGAGGACGGCCGCTACCTCCAGCAGCGCCGTGCTTCGCCGGGCACCGAGCCCTGGAGCACCTTCACCCCCACGGACCTGCGTAGGCTGACCTTCCAGCTGGACGAACTGCTCGCGGAAGCCGTGCGCAGCGCGAAGAGCTGAACTCGGAGGTTTCGGGCCCGTGCCGCAGGAGTGCCACGGGCCCGAAACCTTTTTCTGGCGCTGTGCGTGGGCCCGCTGGGGCGATGAAGTGTCCGTTATGGACAGCGGCATTGGGTTCTTCTTGTCCGGCAAGGGGATCACGTTCACCCGCGCCAGGGTGAGCGGTCGTGGTCGGCGCCACGGCACTGCGGAACCTGCGCATGGCGAGACCTGCGCGGGCGCCACGACTAGCCTGGACGTGTGCCGTCGAAAACCGTTGACCCACACGAGATGCGCGCCGCGGTGGCGGCCGTGCTGCCCTGGCTCGGCGGCGGGGCCGACCAGCCGGAGCGGCCCGTGCTCGCCGCCGCGGTGCGCCTCAGCCTCCGCACGCTGGAACAGGACGCCCCCGGCCGCAGCGTCGAGGTGCGCGTTCCGCCGTTCGCCGCCGTCCAGTGCGTCGCGGGTCCGAGGCACACCCGCGGCACGCCGCCGAACGTGGTCGAGACCGATCCCCGCACCTGGCTCGAACTCGCGACGGGCAGGCTCACCTGGGCCGACGGTCTGGCCGACGGCCGGATCACCGCCTCCGGCAGCCGTGCCGACCTGTCGGACCTGCTGCCGGTGCTGCGCTTCTAGCGGGACGACTCCTACCATTTCCCAGATGAGCAACGTGGAAGCGAGCCCCGAGGTCTTGCCCGGAGAATCCACGCGCTCCGCCCCTCAACTCCTCCTGCCGCGCCTGGTCCCGCTCGGCGGACCGCGAGCCCAGCCCGTCCGCCGCACGCTCCCGCAGCGCGCCAGGTCGTTGATCGGGGCCTGGTGCTTCATCGACCACTACGGTCCCGAGACGCCGCGCATGGCGGTCCCCGGCCACCCCCACACGGGCCTGCAAACCGTGTCGTGGCTGTTCGCGGGCACCATCGAGCACCGCGACACCGTCGGCACGAGGTCGCTGGTCCGCGCGGGCGAGATGAACCTCATGACGGCCGGTCGCGGCATCGCCCACTCCGAGTACGCCACCAAGGACACGGACCTCCTGCACGGCGTCCAGCTCTGGGTCGCCCTGCCCGACCGCGACCGCTTCACCGACCCGCGCTTCGAGCACTACGCGCCGCCGTCGACCACCCTCGGAGACGCGCGGGTGACCGTGTTCCTGGGGTCCCTCCTGGGCTCGACGTCCCCGGTGGCGACCAGCACCCCGCTGCTCGGCGCCCAACTGGATGTGCCCGCAGGCACGCGCCTGGAGCTGGACGTGGACCCCGCGTTCGAACACGGAGTCCTGGTCGACGCGGGAGACGTCCAGGTCGAGGGCGCGGCCGTCACCGACGCCGAACTCCTCTACCTGCCAACGGGAGCCGCGACCCTGACGATCGCCGTCGGCGACCGCCCGGCCCGGCTCCTGCTGCTCGGTGGCGAACCGCTGGGCGAACGCATCGTCATGTGGTGGAACTTCATCGGCCGCACCCACGACGAGGTCGAACGCTTCCGCGCCGAATGGCAGGCCCAGACCGCGGAACGGGAAGGCCCGTACGGCACCTTCCCCACCGAGTGGTCCTCAGTCCTCCCGGCCCCGGAACTCCCGAACGCCAGGCTCAAGCCCCGCGACTAGAACCACGACCCGATCGTCTTCACCGCACCGGCGGCCCCGTCGTACACGTCGCGCCCGAACTCGGCCACGTTGCCCACCGTGCCGACCACGATGTCGCCCGCGTCGTTCACCAGCTCCATCCCGGTGTCCGCCGCCCCGCGCCCGGCATCGGACCAGTTGCCGGAGAACAGGTCCCCGACCACCCGACCGCCACCCGTGACGACATCACCGACCAGATCCGCCCCACCAGCGCCGACGTCACCCACCAGGTCGACAACCGGCCCGACACCGGGCAGGTTCGAACCGGGCAGCGAAGGCCCGACCGGGCTGTCGTACCACTTCTGCGACGTCACCGACCCCCCGTCCCCGGTGGCGATCTTCGCCAGGTTGGACACGGACTCGCTGCCCTCGGCGTAGTACTGCGAGTGCGCGTCGACCAGGTGCGCGGGTTCAGGCGTGCCGAACACGGTCGCCCCGAAGTCCTTGTCGTACGGCCCGGTCGACGACCCGTCGGCCGTGAACCAGTCGGAGCTGGTGCCCTGCACCACCGGGTCGTGCTCGGTGGCACCGGCGTACACGTGCCCCGCGCCGACCGAGAGCTGGTCGACGTTCGACGCCCCCACACCGGGCGACCCGACGAACGCGATGTCGTCCGCCGCGAGCCCGTTCAGACCCGCGTAGCCGACCGTCGTGCTGCCGTACGAGTGCCCGATCACCGTCAGGTGCTGGTCGCCGGTCGCGGCGGCCCGGTAGCCGTCGACGTCGGCGACCAGGTTCTGGCCGCCCTCCTTGGCCAGCTCGGGACTACCGACCTCACCGGGCGTCCAACCAGGCGCGTCGTAGCCGAGCCACTGGATGGTGGCATTTCCGTCCGGGCCCATCTGCTGGCGCAGGTTGGCCGCCTGCTCGATGGAGAAGCTGTCCAGCGTCGACCCGGTACCAGGGACGCAGACGGCCAGGTTCTTGGCCGTGTCGGGGTTGCCATAGGCGATTGCCATTCCACCGTCGCCCCGCGGGCCGTACGGGTCGTAGGCCATCACCCGCACGTCCGACGCCTGCCAACCCTTGCCGTCGGCGACAACCTCGGCGTCGTTGACGCTCTTCTGCGCGGCGGCCGCGTTCTCCGCCTTGGTCGCCGCCACCTGGCGGTCCTCCATGAGGGAGGCGTACTGCGGGTCGTTGAGCAGCTTGGTCTGGCCGTCCGAGGTGCTGGGGTCGATGCCCAGCTCGGCGGCCCGGTCGGCCATCGCCGTGTCCAACCGGTCGCGCTCCGCGCCGAACCTCTGCTCGTCGTCCTTGATCCGAGCACGGTTGGCGGTGTTGAGCACATCGGACGGGAGCCCGCGCAGCTGGCCGATCTCCTGGAACTTGCTGCGCAGCAGCTCGTCCTGCTGGTCCTTGGTCAGCGACTTCCACCACGCCGCGACCTGCTTGGGATCCGTTCCAGGGCCGGGGACGGTGGCGGTCGTGCGCATCGCCGCGACGGTCTTCGCCCAACCGGGATCAGCCTTGGCGGTCTCCTCGAAACCGGGCTTCACCTGGCTCAACGCCGACGCGTAGGAGCGCAGGACCTGCTCGTAGCCGCTCTTGACGTTGGTGAGCGACGAGTTGACCCGCTCGGCCAGTTCCGCGGTCTGCTGGGCGTCCATCAGCGGTGAGCGCGACCGCCACACCGCGATGACCTGGTCCGCGCTGCCGCGCATCTGCGAGTACGCGCGAGAGGCCGCCTGCACGACGTCGACACCGACCCCGAGCCGCTCGGTCGCCACGGTCGCGGACTTCGTTGACAGCTCCGCGCGGGCGCCGAACTTCTCCGAGGCCTGGCCGGTCCAGCCGGACTTGGCGGTCGATCCGCCGGAATTCACCGAATCACGGGCTCTGCCCACCGCGCTGATGGCACCGCTGATCGGGTCTCCGGCTGCGGCGATCCGACCCGCGTCGCCCGCTGCCAACTGTCCGTAGAGGATTTCGGGATCATTCACCGGGCATCACCGATCTTGCGGAAGCCCTCGCGGGAGGTGTCGTCGGAGCGTTCGTAGGAGTCGGCGTTCTCGACCAGGCCCTCTCCGGCGTCGCGGTACCAAGCGGAGCCCCGTCGCAGGTCGTCGGACTGCTGGCTGGTGAACTTGGCCAGCGCGTCCGCGAACTCGGCAGCTGCCGGAACCTCGCCGAGCGCCCCCGCGTCAAGCCTGAGCATGGAGATGAGTTCGGCGCCGTCACCCGTGGCGTCAGCTCCGTCGTGGAACCCCTTCGAAGCGTTCCGCAACGACTCCGGTTGCACACCGAACACGATTTCCCACCCTTCGTGACACCGACCGCTTGCACTGCGACGCACCCGAACACCTGCCGGTTCCGGCACGATGACCAAGAACGATCGAACCAGGAGGCAGAACGTGCCAGCAGGATGGACCACCCAGCGGTGGACCGAGGTGTTCCTCGACCAGTCGGCGATGTTCCGCGAGGCGGTCGCGGAAGCCGACCCGACCGCGAACGTCCCCAGCTGCCCCGGCTGGACCTTCGCCGACCTGGCGGTCCACGTGGCCAGGTTCCTGGAGACCTCCGTCGAGTACCTCCGCACCGGCAGCACGGTCCAGCTCAAGCCGCCGCCCGCCCCGTTCGGCGCGTCGCCGATCGAGTACCTGGACACCCAGCTGGCCGACGCCGCCGAAGTGTTGCCGCTTGTCCCCGGCAACCGGCCGACCTGGACGTTCTCCCCTGCCGCACCTGACTTGGCCTGGGTGTGGCACCGGCGGATCGCGCACGAGTTGGACCTGAGGCGCTGGGACGCACAAGCCGCGCTGCGCCAGTTGGTGACCGGCGACGCCGACTTCGCCGCCGATGGCATCGACGAAGCGCTCGGCACCCTGCTGGCCGCCAAGTACACGACCGACGTTCCACTCCGAGTGGTCGGAACGGTGATCGTCCGGTGCACCGACGTGCCGGAGTCCTGGCACGTCCGGCTTGCCCCCGGCGAAGTGCCCGAGGTCCGTGCGGCCGCTCCCGGAGAGGTCGCCGACGTGGAGGTCGACGGTGAGGCCCAGCTGATCCACTACGGGCTGTGGGGGCGTCTGCCGCTCAAGTCGGTTGGTGACGAGGAAGTACTTCGAGCGGTGAGGTTGGACCGATGAAGAAGTTGTTCCTATTGCTCCCGGCCTTCCTCCTGGTCGTGGGCTGTGCCAGCGAGTGGAGCGGCGAGGTGCGGTTCAAGGTTCGCCAGATCGGTGAGATCTCCAGTGGGCCGCGGGTCTCCCTCGCCGTCGACGGTCCTGAGCCGAAGGGCCTGCAGGGACTGATCTCCGGCGGCAGTGCGACCCCCGACCAGTTCCCTGCCGACATCAAGGCCGGTGAAATCGTCATCTGCCAGGTGAAGCAGACCGACGACAACGGCTTCGACGGCGGCAACATGAAGACGACCATCGGGCCGTGCAAGCGCGCTTGAGGGTGCGTTTCGTCACGTCAGGCGGGGTTGGATGGGGTGGGTTCACCCCATGTTCGCCGTACACTCGTGGTGCCGACCGACATCGTCGCTAGGGAGCACTCGGTGGTCACCGACCAGTCAGACGCCGGCCGAACAACCACCCCACTCGAAGACACACTCGATTCGGATCCGCGCGAAGAGTGCGGTGTTTTCGGTGTGTGGGCTCCTGGCGAGGACGTCGCCAAGCTCACCTACTACGGCCTCTACGCCCTCCAGCACCGCGGGCAGGAAGCCGCGGGCATCTCGGTGGGCGACGGCAGCCAGGTCGTGGTCTTCAAGGACCTCGGACTGGTCAGCCAGGTGTTCGACGAGCAGGTGCTGCAGTCGCTGAAGGGCCACGTGGCGGTCGGGCACTGCCGGTACTCGACGACCGGGTCGACGACGTGGGAGAACGCGCAGCCGACGTTCCGCACGACGGCGGCCGGTAGCGGTCTGTCGCTCGGGCACAACGGCAACCTGGTGAACACCGCCGAGCTGCTGGAGCGGGCGCAGAAGCTGGGCATCACGTCCCGCAACGGCGCCACGACGGACTCTGACCTGGTGTGCGGGCTGCTGGCCGCGACCGCCGCCGACATCGGCATCGAGCAGGCCGCGCTGGAGCTGCTGCCGACGTTGAAGGGCGCGTTCTGCCTGACGTTCTCCGACGAGAACACGCTGTACGCGGCGCGCGACCCGCACGGGGTGCGGCCGCTGGTGCTGGGTCGGCTGGAGCGCGGCTGGGTCGCCGCGAGCGAGACGGCGGCGCTGGACATCGTGGGCGCGTCGTTCGTGCGCGAGGTCGAGCCGGGCGAGCTGATCGCGATCGACGAGAACGGCCTCCGCTCGACGCGGTTCGGGACGCCGGAGCCGAAGGGCTGCGTCTTCGAGTACGTCTACCTGGCGCGGCCGGACACGACGATCTCCGGGCGCGGCGTGCACGCGACCCGCGTGGAGATCGGCCGCAGGCTGGCCGCCGAACACCCCACCGAGGCCGACCTGGTCATCCCGGTGCCGGAGTCCGGCACGCCCGCGGCGATCGGCTACGCGCAGGCTTCGGGCATCCCGTACGGGTCCGGCCTGGTCAAGAACGCGTACGTCGGGCGGACGTTCATCCAGCCGTCGCAGACGATCCGCCAGCTGGGCATCCGGCTGAAGCTGAACCCGCTTCGCGACGTCATCCGCGGCAAGCGGCTGGTGGTCGTGGACGACTCGATCGTGCGCGGCAACACCCAGCGCGCGCTGGTCCGGATGCTGCGCGAGGCCGGTGCGCTGGAGGTGCACGTGCGGATCGCGTCGCCGCCGGTCAAGTGGCCGTGCTTCTACGGCATCGACTTCGCCTCCCGCGCGGAACTGGTCGCGAACGGCCTCGACCTGGACGGCATCCGCCGCTCGGTCGGCGCCGACTCGCTCGGCTACGTGTCGCTGGAGCAGCTGATCGCGGCCACCGAGCAGCCGAAGACGCGGCTGTGCAGCGCGTGCTTCGACGGCGAGTACCCGATCCCGCTGCCCGCGGACGCGCTGATGGGCAAGCACCTGCTGGAGGGCATCAAGGGAGTAGCGGGCTCGGCGGCTCCGGTTCTGCCCACCGGGTACGGTGCCGAGGACGCCCTGCAAAGGCCCTGAATCCCCCCACGATGGAGCACGTTGACGTGAGTGCCGAGACCGACAGCGCCAAGGCGACCTACGCCTCGGCCGGAGTGAGCATCACCGCGGGAGACGAGGCGGTGGAGAAGCTCAAGCCCTGGGCGGCGAAGGCGCACCGGCCGGAGGTGCTGGGCGGCATCGGCGGGTTCGCGGGCCTCTTCCAGCTCAAGCTCGACCGCTGGAAGGAGCCGGTGCTCGCGGCCTCCACGGACGGCGTCGGCACGAAGATCGCCGTCGCGCAGGCCATGGACAAGCACGACACCATCGGCCAGGACCTGGTCGCGATGGTCGTGGACGACCTGGTCGTCTGCGGTGCCGAACCGCTGTTCATGCAGGACTACATCGCCGTGGGCCGGGTCGTCCCGGACAAGATCGCCGCGCTGGTCAAGGGCATCGCCGAGGGCTGTGTCCTGGCCGGGTGCGCGCTGCTCGGCGGCGAGACCGCCGAGCACCCCGGCCTCATGGGCGACGACGACTACGACATCTCCGGCACCGGTGTCGGTGTCGTCGAAGCGTCGAAGATGCTCGGCCCGGACAAGGTCAAGCCCGGTGACGTCGTCATCGGCATGGGCTCGTCCGGCCTGCACTCCAACGGCTACTCGCTGGCCCGCCACGTCCTCCTGGAGATCGCCAGGATGCCCCTGGAGGGCCACGTCGAGGAGTTCGGCCGCACCCTCGGCGAGGAGATGCTGGAGCCGACCCGCATCTACGCCAAGCACTGCCTGGCGCTCGCCGCGGAAGCGGACGTGCGCACGTACGCGCACATCACCGGCGGCGGACTGACCGCGAACCTGGCCCGCGTGCTGCCCCCCGGCGTGCGCGCCGACCTGGACCGCGGCACCTGGACGCCCGCCCCCGTGTTCGCCCTGATCGCCCAGCGCGGCCGGGTCGAGCGCGAGGAGATGGAGAAGACGTTCAACATGGGCGTCGGCATGATGGCCGTCGTCTCGCCGGAGGACGTCGACCGCGCCCTGGCCGTGCTCACCGCCCGCCACGTGCCCGCCTGGGTGCTCGGCGAGGTCAACAAGGCCGGTGCCGCCGACGCGCCGCGCGCCACGCTCGCCGGAGACCACCCCAGGTTCTGAGGCGACCCCGGTCGTCGCGCTGGTAAAGATCGTGACCTCACCCGGTCCGAAGTTCTAGTCTGCTCGGGTGGCTGACGACTTGACCGTGACGCGGACGCTGGTGCTGCCGGCGGCCGAACTCCGTGAACGGTTCTCCAGGTCGTCCGGCCCCGGCGGCCAAGGCGTGAACACGGCGGACAGCCGGGTCGAACTCAGCTTCGACCTGGCTGCCTCGCCGTCGGTGCCGGAGTGGCTGCGCGCCCGCATGACCGAACGCCTGGCGAACCGCCTGGTGGACGGCGTGCTGACGGTGGCGGCCAGCGAGCACCGCGCCCAGTTGCAGAACCGCCAAGCGGCCCGCGACCGCCTGGCGGGCCTGCTGCGCGACGCGGCGGCGGCCCCGCCGCCGGTCCGCCGTCCGACCAAGCCGAGCCGCGGCTCGAAGGAACGCCGGATCGCCCAGAAGAAGCGCCGCAGCGTGACCAAGCGCGGCCGCAGCGGCGGGTTCGACGACTGATCGTCAGCCGCCCAGCCACACGTACTGGCGTTCGGGCCTGCCGGTGCCCCCGTACCGCAACCGCACCTCGGCCCGTCCGGTGACCACGAAGTGCTCCAGGTACCGCCGGGCGCTCACCCTGGCCAGTGCGGTCACCTCGGCGCACTCGCTGGCCGACAACCCGTCCAACCGGGAGCGCAGGGCCCGTTCCACCAGCAGCGCGGTCTGGGCGGTCAGCCCCTTCGGCAGCACGGGCGCGGACGTGGGCCGGGCCCCGAAGACCTGGTCGACGTCCGCCTGCCCCGCCGATCCCAGCCCGCCCAGCTTCCGGTGCAACGCGGCGAAGTGCGCCAACTGGTCCCGCAGCGCCGCGAACTCGAACGGCTTGATCAGGTAGTGCAGCACCCCGCCGCGCATGGCGCTGCGAACGGTGTCCACGTCGGTGGCGGCGGTGATCACGATGACGTCCACGGCCTCGTCGCCCCGAGCCCGCAGTTCGCGCAGCACCCCGAGCCCGTCGACGTCCGGCAGGTAGATGTCCAGCAGCACCAGGTCCGGCCGCAGCGAGTGCACCAGCCGCAGCGCGTCGGCCCCGGTGTGCGCCACCCCGACCACCTCGAACCCCGGCGTCCGGGACACGTACCCGCTGTGCACCTTCGCGACCATGAAGTCGTCGTCCACGACCAGCACCCGGATCACAACGCCACCTCCCGCGGCAGCCGCGCCGTGAAGACCGCGCCATCGGCATTGTGCACCCGGACGCTCCCACCCCGGCGCAGGCACGTCTGCCGGGTCAACGCCAACCCCAGTCCCCGCTGCCCCTGTTCGGCGGCCTTGGTGGTGAACCCGTTCTTGAACACCTCTTCGGCGATCTCCGGCGCCACCCCCGGCCCGGAGTCCCGAACCTCCACCACCACGACCCCGTCGTCCTCGACGACCGAGACCGAGATCCACCCGCGGGCACCGGCCAACGCGTCCAGTGCGTTGTCCACCAGGTTCCCCAGCACGGTCACCAGGTCCGTGGACAGCACCTCGTCCACCTCCCCGAGCCCGCTGTCCGGGTCCATGCGCAACCCCACGCCGCGCTCGGCGGCCAGGCTGGCCTTGGCGATCAGCAGCGCGGCCACGGCGGGGTCGGAGATCCGCGAACCGACCTCGACCTGCCACTGCCCCTGCGCGGAACTGATCCGGTGGACGAATCCGCGCACCTCGTCGTACTCGCCGAGTTCGATCAGCCCGGAGATCGTGTGCAGCCGGTTGCTGAACTCGTGGGCCTGCGCCCGCAACGTGTCGGTGGCGTGCCGGTTGGCGTCGAGCTCGTTCTGCAGGACCAGCAGCTCGGTCCGGTCCCGCAGCGTCACCACGGACCCGACCTCCACGCCGTGCACCGCGATGGGCATCCGGTTCAACGTCAGCACCGACCCGGCGCGCAGCACCAGCTGGTCGGCCCCGGACGCCCGGCCGGTCAGCACGTCCAGCAGCCGGGCGTCCAGGTCCAGCTCCGCGACCTCGCGGCCGACGCAGTCCTCCGGCAGGTCCAGCGAGGCGCGGGCGTGGTCGTTGGCCAACGTGATCCGGTGCTGCGGATCGAGCCCGACGACGCCCTCCTTGATCCCGTGCAGCAGGGCTTCGCGGTGCTCGACCAGCGAGGTGATCTCCCGCGGCTCCAGCCCGAGAGTCTGCTTCTTCACCCGCCGGGTCAGCAGCACCGAGCCGATCACCCCGATGGCCAGCGCCACCCCCAGCAGCCGCAGCGCGTCGTCCGGCGAGTCCAGCACGCCCTCGAAGAACCCCGGCGACTCCTGGCCCGCCGCGACCAGCCCGATCACCCGGCCCTGGTCGCTGATCACCGGGACCTGGGCCACGATCGCGCCGCCGAGCGACCCGACCCACGACCGTCCGCTCAGGGCGGTGCTGTCCCCGATGTCCAGCGCGCCACCGAGTTGCGCCGGGTCCGGCGAGGTCAGCACCCGCCGCGAGGCGTCGGTGATCACCACGTAGGTGGCTCCCGACAGGCTCCGCCCGCTCTCGGCGAACGGTGCCAGCGCGTAGTGCCGCAGCGGGTCGTCCAACGCCACCCGCACACCCGCCGTCGCGGCCACGTCCTCGGCCACGGACAGCATCCGGCGTCCCTCGGTGGTGGTGAAGTTCGCGCCCGCTTGGACGACCGACAGCGCGCCCACCGCGCACAGCAGGGCGACGACGACTACCAGTTGCCAGGCGAGCAGTTGTCTGGCCAGCGAACCCCGACCACCCATCAAGCCTCCCGCCTCGTCGCGTGGGAGAGACATTAGGACGTTCGGGGGACCGGTGCGCGAGACCACAAAGACCAAAAGAACCGCTACGCCCGCAATCGGGACTTCCGGTTAACACGCGTGCAACATCCCATCCAGGCCAGGAGAGGCGGAGATCACAGTGCGGATCAGGAACTGGATGGCGGTGGGGGCCGCGCTGGCGGCTGTGGTCGTCGTGCCGCCGTTGCTCACGCCCGGTGGTGAGAACGTGGCCGGGCAGCTCAGGGCGTTGCGGGTGCTGGTGCCCAACGCTCCCGGCGGTGGTTACGACATCACCGCGCGGACCGCGGCCAAGGCGATGGAGGACGCGGACCTGCTGCGCAACGCCGAGGTGTTCAACCTGCCCGGCGCGGGCGGGACGGTGGGCCTCGGGCGGACCGTGGCCGAGCGGGGCAACGGGAAGCTCGTCATGTCGATGGGGCTCGGGGTGGTCGGTTCCGTCTACACGAACAAGTCCCCCTCCTCGCTGCTGGACACCACGCCGATCGCGAAGCTGATCGAGGAGCCGGACATCGTCGTGGTGGGCAAGGACTCCCCGTACCGGACGCTGGGCGAGCTGGTGTCGGCGTGGAAGGCCGATCCGGGAGCCGTGCCGGTCGGTGGCGGGTCCTCCCCCGGCGGGCCCGACCACCTGGCGCCGATGCTGATGGCGAAGGCCGTGGGGCTGGAGCCCAGGACGGTCAACTACATCCCGTTCGACGGCGGTGGCGAGCTGCTCGCCTCGGTGCTCGGCGGGAAGGTCGCCTTCGGCGTGTCCGGGATCGGCGAGTACCGGGACCAGATCCAGGCCGGGACGCTGCGGGTGCTGGCCGTGACCGGCGCGGAGCGGATTCCCGGCGTGGAGGCGCCGACGTTGGGCGAGTCCGGGGTCGACGTGGAGTTCACCAACTGGCGCGGGATCGTCGCGCCGCCGGGGATCTCGGACGTCGACCGCGATCGGTTGGTGGAGCTGTTCACGACGCTGCACGCGACCCGGCAGTGGAAGGAAGCCCTGGAGCGCAACGGCTGGACCGACGCCTTCGCGCCGGGGGACCTGTTCGGCTCCTTCCTGGAGGAGGAGAACACGCGAGTGGCGACGGTGTTGAAGGACTTGGGGTTGGCATGACTACTGCGAAGGCGTGGTTGAGGGAACGTTCCGAACTCGGGGTTTCCGGGGTTCTCGTCGTCCTCGGGGTGGTGGTGCTGGTGGACGCCCTGCGCATCCATACGGACTTCGCCCAGCGCGGACCCGTCGGCCCGAAGGCCGTGCCGATCCTGGTGGGGTCGCTGCTGCTCGTGGTGGCCGTCCTGCTGGCGCGGGACGTGCTGCGGGGTGGGCGTGGGGAAGCCGAGGGCGGCGAGGACGTCGACCTGTCCGCTCCGTCCGACTGGCGGACGGTGCTGGTGCTGTGCGGTGCCTTCCTGGCCAACGCGGCGCTGATCGGGGTGGTCGGGTTCCCGATCTCCGGAGCGGTGCTGTTCTGGGGAGCGGCGTACGCGCTGGGCAGCAGGCACTTCGTGCGCGACCCGCTGATCGCCGCGGGGCTGTCGGTGGGGACGTTCCTGATCTTCAACAACCTGCTCGGGGTGCCGCTGCCCGGCGGTCCGCTGATGGGGGTGCTGTGATGTTCTCGCAGCTCATGGATGGTTTCGCCACCGCGTTGACGCCCACGCACCTGGCGATGGCCGCGCTGGGGGTGCTGCTCGGCACGGCGATCGGCGTGCTGCCGGGCATCGGGCCCGCCATGGCGGTCGCGCTGCTGCTGCCGGTGACCTACGGGCTGGAGCCGACCGGCGCGTTCATCATGTTCGCGGGCATCTACTACGGCGGGATGTTCGGCGGGTCGACCACGTCGATCCTGTTGAACACACCCGGTGAGAGCGCGGCGGTGGTGGCCGCGATCGACGGCAACCCCATGGCGCGCAAGGGACGCGGGGCGCAGGCGTTGGCCGCCGCGGCCATCGGGCACTTCATCGGCGGCGTCATCGGCACGACGATGCTGGTGCTGCTGGCGCCCACCGTCGCGAAGTACGCGGTGGACATCGGCGCGCCGGACTTCTTCGCGATCATGGTGCTGGCGTTCATCGCGGTCACGTCCGTGCTCGGCGCGTCACGGGTGCGCGGCGTCGCGTCGCTGCTGATCGGGCTGACCATCGGGCTGGTCGGGCTGGACGAGATGACCGGGCAGCAGCGGCTGACGTTCGGGTCCCTGCACCTCGCCGACGGCATCGACGTGGTGATCGTCGCGGTGGCGCTGTTCGCCGTGGGCGAGTCCCTGTGGGTCGCCGCCCACCTGCGCCGCAACGTGAGCGAGGCGATCCCGGTCGGACGGCCCTGGCTCGGGCGGGCCGACCTGAAGCGGGCCTGGAAGCCGTGGCTGCGCGGGCCGTTCATCGGCTTCCCGTTCGGGGCGATTCCCGCCGGTGGGGCGGAGATCCCCACGTTCCTGTCGTACGTCGCCGAGAAGCGGCTGTCGAAGGAGCACCGGGACGAGTTCGGGAAGGGCGCCATCGAAGGGGTCGCGGGCCCGGAGTCGACCGCCAGCGCGTCGGCCGCGGGCACGCTCGTGTCGATGCTGACCCTCGGGCTGCCCACCACGGCCGTCGCCGCGGTGATGCTGGCGGCGTTCCAGCAGTACGGGATCCAGCCGGGACCGCTGCTGTTCCAGCGGGAGTCGTCGCTGGTGTGGGGGCTGATCGCGTCGCTGTTCATCGGGCTGACGCTGCTGCTGGTGCTCAACCTGCCGCTGGCACCGCTGTGGGTGAAGCTGCTGCGGATCCCGCGGCCCTACCTGTACGCCGGGATCCTGTTCTTCGCCAGCGTCGGCGCGTACGCGGTGAACGCGGACGTGTTCGACCTGCTGGTGATGTTCGTGATCGGCGTGCTCGGGTTCGTGATGCGGCGGTACGGGTTGCCGGTGCTGCCCGCGATCATCGGCGTGATCCTCGGACCGGCGGCCGAGCAGCAGATGCGGCGGGCGCTGCAGTTGTCCGACGGCGATCTGACCGGCCTGGTGAACACGCCGTTCTCCGTGGTGGTGTACGCGATCATCGCGCTGCTGCTGTTCTTCCCGCTGATCCGCAAGGCGGTCCGGCCGCGCAAGCCCCCCGCCGAGCGCGAGGAGGTCGACGCCTGATCCGAACCCCGGTCCACGGCACCGCGCCGTGGACCGGGGTTCGCGTCAGCCGTGGGTGGGGAAGCCCAGGTCGATGCCGTGCTGGCGGGGCCAGCGGGCGGTGACCGCCTTGGCCCTGGTGTAGAAGCGGACGCCCTCCGCGCCGTGGACGTGGGTGTCGCCGAAGAGGGAGTCCTTCCAGCCGCCGAAGGAGTAGTAGGCCATGGGCACCGGGATCGGGACGTTGATGCCGACCATGCCCACGTGCACCCGGCGCTGGAACTCCCGCGCGGCCAGGCCGTCGCCGGTGTAGATGGCGGTGCCGTTGCCGTACCTGTTGGCGTTGACCAGTTCCACGGCCGCGTCGAAGGTCGGCACCCGCACCACGCCCAGGACCGGGCCGAAGATCTCGTCCTGGTAGATCGACATCTCCGGCGTCACGTGGTCGAACAGCGTGGGCTTGAGCCAGAAGCCG
Source organism: Umezawaea sp. cmx-9-4 (assembly GCA_049997955.1). Taxonomy (GTDB): domain Bacteria; phylum Actinomycetota; class Actinomycetes; order Mycobacteriales; family Pseudonocardiaceae; genus Umezawaea. The sequence continues at coordinate 133,267 of JAEBDY010000001.1, forward strand.
TTCTCGTGGCCCTCCGGCGCGTAGCCCCGGCCGTCCACGACCAGGCTCGCGCCCTCGGTGACACCGGCGGCCACGTAGGACGTGACCTTGTCGCGGTGCACGCCGGTGACCAGCGGCCCCATCTGCGAGGAGGCGTCCGTGCCGGGCCCGGTGGTGAGGCCGGTGGTGCGCTCGGCGATCTTCTCCACCAGCGCGTCGGCCACGTCGCCGACCGCGACCACCACGGAGATGGCCATGCACCGCTCGCCCGCGCTGCCGTAACCGGCGGAAACGGCGGCGTCCGCGGCCACGTCGAGGTCCGCGTCCGGCAGCACGACCATGTGGTTCTTGGCCCCGCCCAGGGCCTGCACGCGCTTGCCCGCCGCCGTGCCGCGGGCGTAGACGTGCTTGGCGATGGCCGTCGAGCCCACGAACGACGCCGCCGCGACGTCCGGGTGGTCCAGCAGGGCGTTGACCGCGGTCGCGTCGCCGTGCAGGACGTTGAGCACGCCGTCCGGGAGACCGGCCTCGCCGAACAGCTCCGCCAGGCGCACCGAGGCCGACGGGTCGCGCTCGGAGGGCTTGAGGACGAAGGCGTTGCCGCTGGCGATGGCCACCGGGAACATCCACATCGGGACCATGACCGGGAAGTTGAACGGGGTGATGCCCGCGACCACGCCCAGCGGCTGGCGCACCGAGTACGCGTCCACCCCGCGGGACACCTGCTCCGAGTGCTCGCCCTTGAGGAGTTGCGGGATGCCGCACGCGAACTCGACGACCTCCAGACCGCGCTGCACCTCGCCCGCGGCGTCGTCCAGGACCTTGCCGTGCTCGTCGGTGATGATGGCGGCCAGCTCGTCGCGGTGCTCGTGCAGCAGGTGGCGGTAGTCGAACAGGATCCTGGTGCGGGTCGCCAGCGAGGACTCCGACCACGACGCGGCGGCCTTGACCGCCGACGCGACCGCCAGGTCCACGTCCGCCTGGTCGGCCAGCCCCACCTGCTTCACGACCTCGCCGGTCGCCGGGTTGAAGACGTCGCTGGTGCGGGTGGACACCCCCGTGGTTCGAGCGCCGTCGATCCAGTGCGGGATGGTGCTCAAGACGATCCTCCTGGGGCAGCTGTAGTGTTCCGGACTACGAGCGAGGGGTGCAGCAGGTGGCGGACCGGTTCCGTCCGCTCGCCGCGCACGCGTTGCAGCAGGGCTTCGGCGGCCAGCCTGCCGATCTCGTTGCGGGGCTGGTCGATCGTGGTGAGGGAGACGTGCCGGAGCGCGGCCAGCGAGGTGTTGTCGTAGCCGACCACCGAGACGTCCTCCGGGACGCGGAGGCCTGCTTCCTCCAGGGCGGAGATGGCGCCCACCGCGTTGAAGTCGTTGCAGGAGATGACGGCGGTGGGCATGCGGCCGCTCCGGTGCAGTTCCTGGATGGCCTTCGCACCCGCCGCGTCGGTGTACTCGCTGGCCACGACCCCGGGGTTCAGGCCGTGCCTGGCCATGGCGGTGACGAAGCCGCGGCGGCGTGGCCCGGCCTGGCTGCCCTCGCCGCCGTCCAGGTGGACGATGTCCCGGTGGCCGAGGGAGACCAGGTGGTCGACGGCCAGGCCCACGCCCTGTTCGCCGTCGTCGTTGACGGTGTCGACGCCCGAGACGCGCGAGGACCTGGCCACCAGCACGACCGGAAGGTGGTCGGCCGCGTTGCTGATGGCCGCCGTCGGCACCACGGGGCTGAGCAGGGCCAGACCAGCCGGGCGGAAGGAGAGCAGGCTGTCGAGCGCCCGTCGTTCCCTCGCGGGGCTGCGGCCGCCGGTGTTGATGATGAGTTCGAAGCCCTGTTCCCTCGCCACGGCGTCCAGGCCGTCCACCACTTCGGCGAAGAACGCGTTGTGCAGGTCGGAGACCATCACGCCCAGCACGGTCGACGTGCGGCTGGCCAACGAGCGGGCCATGGCGTGGGGTGAGTAGCCGAGTTCCTCGGCCGCCCGCAGCACCGCGTTGCGTCGCTGTTCGCTCACCTTGGGTGAATCCCGCATCACCAGCGACACCAGTGCGCGGGAGACCCCCGCCCGCTTGGCGACGTCCTCCATGGTCGGTCTGGCCACCGCCACCTCCCTCGTTGCGGGTCACGAGCCGGAAACGCCCCCTTGACACCCGTGTGACGGAAGCTACAGCATTGGAGCGCTCCAACCAATAGAGCGCTCTAACGCCACAGACCTCCTACCAGGACGGAGACCCTCCGCATGCGGATCGGAGTCGCTGGAGTCGGCCGGATCGGCACGATGCACGCCACCAACCTCGCCTCGCTGGACCGGGTCGACGAGGTGCTCCTCTTCGACCCCGTCCCCGGTCGCGCCGCGCTGGCTTCCGCCGATCTGCCCGGCACCAGGGCCGTCGACGACCTCGACGCGTTGCTCACCGCCAGTGACGGCGTCCTGCTGGCCACGCCGACGAACACGCACCCCGCGCTGCTGCGGGCGGCGTTGGCCGCGAAGGTCCCCGCGCTGTGCGAGAAGCCGATCGCCAGCGACCTGGACGAGATGCGGGCGCTGGTGGACGACGTCGAGGCCTCCGGGGTGGAGGTGCTGGTCGGGTTCCAGCGCCGGTTCGACCCGGCGGTGTTCGAGCTGCACCGGCGCATCCGCGCGGGTGAGGTGGGGGACGTCTACCTGGTGCGGGCCATCGGCAACGACGCCCAGCCGCCGGACTTCGGCTACCTGCCCGCGTCCGGCGGGATCTTCCGCGACCTGCTGATCCACGACCTGGACGCGGTGCCGTGGCTGGTGGGGGAACCCGTGGTCGAGGTGTACGCCTCCGGTTCCGTGCTGGTGAACCAGGCCTTCGCCGACGCCGACGACGTGGACAACGCCGTGGTGATGCTGAAGTTCGCCGGCGGCGCGCACGCCACGCTGGCCGGTGGCCGCCACGACCCGCTGGGCTACGACCACCGGATCGAGGTGCTCGGGAGCAAGGACTCGCTCGCCGTCGGCGTCGACGCCCGCACCCCGCTGACCTCGCTCGAACCCGGCGGCCCGGTGGTCGCGGACGACGCCTACCCCGGTTTCCCGGAGCGGTTCCACCGCGCCTACCTGAACGAGATGACCGTCTTCACCCAGGTCGTCGCGGGCGAAGTGGCGAACCCGTCCCCCGCGCGGGAGAGTTTGATCAGCCTCCGCCTCGCCGAGGCGTGCGAGGCGTCCCGGCGTTCCGGCGCGCCGGTCCGCCTGACGGGAGTGGAAGCATGACGAAGATCGCCGGTGCCCCCATCTCCTGGGGCGTGTGCGAGGTGCCCGGCTGGGGTCGGGTGCTGGACGCCGAGCAGGTGCTCGGCGAGATGGCGTCCCTCGGGCTGGCCGCGACCGAACTCGGCCCGCCCGACTACCTGCCGTCCGACCCGGCGGAGCTGAAGGCGCTGCTGGCCTCGCACGACCTCGGCCTGGTCGGCGGGTTCCTGGCCGTCGTGCTGCACGACCCGCCACAGGTCCCGTCCACCGTGGAGGAAGCCGACCGGGTCGCCGGGCTGCTGGCCGCCGCGGGCGCCGGGGTGCTGGTGCTGGCCGCCGCGACCGGGCTCGACGGGTACGACGACCGTCCCGCGCTGACCGACGAGCAGTGGCGGACGTTGATCCAGACCTCCGCGAAGATCGCCGGCATCGCCGCGGGCCACGGCCTGCGCACGGTGCTGCACCCGCACGTGGGCACCCACGTCGAGCGCACCGCCGAGGTCGAGCGGTTCCTCGCGGACTCCGAGCTCCAGCTCTGCCTGGACACCGGCCACCTCCTCATCGGTGGCACGGATCCGGTCGACCTGGCTCGCCGCTACCCCGACCGGGTCGGCCACGTCCACCTCAAGGACGTGCGCGCCGACATCGCGGACGAGGTGCGCAGCGGGCGGATCGGCTACACCGCCGCGGTCCAGCAGGGCGTCTACGTGCCGCTGGGCGACGGCGACGTCGACGTGGAGGCCTTGGTATCCCTCCTCCGGGAGGCGGGGTACACCGGGTGGTTCGTCCTCGAACAGGACACCGCGCTCGGTGACGACAGTCCGACCGACACCCCGGTGCAGGACACCACGCGCAGCCTCGCGCACCTCAACAAGATCATCGGAAAGGGCTAGGGACGTTGACATCCTCCCCGTCCTGAAGGACTGGGGATTCCCGTCCACCTCACGGCGAACAGTTCCTGTTTCCTCTCCCCCGGAAGGGAGGTTTCGACAGATGCCTCACCGACTACCAGCGCCGGTTTGGTCTGATTCCGTCTCCGCAGGCTGTGACCGCCCGTCCGGCGGCCAGAAGGTTTCGTGCGGCGTTGACGTCCCGATCGTGGACCTCGCCGCAACCGGGGCAGATCCACTTCCGCACGCCCAGCGGCAGTGTGTCGAGCAGGTGCCCGCAGTGCGAGCAGGTCTTGCTGGAGGGGTACCACCGGTCCACGGCGATCACCGTGCGGCCGTGCCACTCGGCTTTGTAGGTCAGCATGGATCGGAACTCCGACCAGGACGCGTCGCTGATCGCGCGGGCCAGGTTGTGGTTGCGGACCATGTTGCTGACGGCCAGGTCCTCGATCACGATCGTTTGGTTCTCACGAACGAGTCGAGTGGTCAGCTTGTGCAGCAGGTCCCGCCGCCGGTCGGCGATCCGGGCGTGCACGCGGGCGACTTTGGTTCGGGCTTTGGCCCGGTTGTTCGAGCCCTTGGCCTTGCGAGCCAGGTTCCGTTGCACACGGGCCAACGCCACCCGCTCACGTTGCTCGTGCCTCGGGTTGCTGATCTTCTCCCCGGTGGACAGCGTCAGCAAGGACGTCAGCCCAGCGTCGACACCGACCTCCGCCGCTATTGGGGCGAACTGGTCGACGATGGTGTCGACCAGGATCGACACGTGCCATCGGCCGGCCGCGTCACGCGACACCGTCACCGTCGAGGGCTCGGATCCCTCGGGCAGCGGACGCGACCACACGATGGCCAGGGACCGGTCCATCTTGGCCAGGGTCAGTTCACCGTCGCGCCACCGGAATCCGGACCGGGTGTACTCAGCCGACGCCCGCGACGTCTTGCGGGACTTGAACCTCGGGTACGCGGCCCGTTTGCCGAAGAAGTTGGTGAACGCCTTCTGCAGGTGCCGCAGGCACTGCTGCAACGGCACCGACGACACCTCGTTCAGGAACCCGAACTCGTCGGCCTGCTTCCACGCGGTGAGCAACGTCGACGTGTCGGCGTATCCGACCCGTCGCTGTTCCTGACGCCACACGGCGGTGCGGGCCTCCAATGCCCGGTTGTAGACCAGGCGGACGCAGCCGAAGGTCCGCGACAACTCCACCGCTTGCCCTTCGGTGGGATAGAAGCGATAGCGGTGCGCACGCTTCACCAACGCCCCCGACACATCGCCCAGACTATCCGGTCTAGTGACGGAGGCCGAAGTCGCCTGTCCACTTCGGACTCTGCCGGTCCCGATATCGTCCACGGATCAGCTCCTTCCCGGCCTGAGGGCCGGGGTATCCACCGATTGGAGTTTCGATGACGTCTGTTCGCTCTGCAAGACGAAGTGCTCTGCGCGTGGGCCTCGGCGTGGCCGCGGTCGCCCTGGTGGCCGCGTGCAGCGGGCCCGGCGCGAGCACCACCACCAGTTCCGGCAGCCCGGACACCGGGTCCGCCACCAGCGGCGGTCCGCTGAAGGTCGCCGTGGTCACGCACGGCTCCGCCGGTGACACGTTCTGGAACGTGGTCAAGAACGGCGCGACCGACGCGGGCAAGGCGCTCGGCGTGACGGTCGACTACAACTCCGACGGAGACCCCGGCGCGCAGTCCAAGCTGATCGACAACGCGGTGTCGCAGAAGGTCGGCGGCCTCGTCGTGTCGATGGCGAACCCGGACGCGCTGAAGACCTCGCTCGACGCCGCCGTCAAGGCGGGCATCCCGGTGATCACCATCAACTCCGGTGGCGACAAGAGCGCGTCGTTCGGCGCGCTCGCGCACGTCGGCCAGGAGGAGGGGATCGCGGGCGACCAGGCGGGCAAGAAGCTCAAGGAAGCCGGTAAGACCAAGCTGCTCTGCGTGATCCACGAGGCGGGCAACATCGGCCTCAACCAGCGCTGCGACGGCGCGAAGACCGGCTTCGGCGGCACGGTGACGACCCTCCAGGTCGACATCAACAACCCGACCGACATCGAGGCCCGCATCAAGGGCGCGCTGCAGACCGACGCGTCGATCGACGCCGTGCTGGCGCTGAACCCGCAGGTCGCCGTCAACGCCGCGAGCGCGGCCAAGGGCGCGTCCTCGAAGGCGGCCGTGGCGACGTTCGACCTCAACGCCGACGTGGTCACCGCGATCAAGGCCGGTGACGTGCTCTTCGCCGTCGACCAGCAGCAGTACGAGCAGGGCTACCTGCCGATCGTGATGCTGAAGCTGTACCAGGACAACGCGAACACCGTCGGCGGCGGGCAGCCCGTGCTGACCGGTCCCGGATTCGTCGACAAGTCCAACGTGGACAAGGTCGAGGAATACGCCAAGCGCGGAACCCGCTAGAAGCCGGCCGGTAGGGAGAGGGATCGCCGAGGATGTGGACTCAGTGGTAGCGCAAGCGTCGTCCGTCGCCGACGAGCGGATCAGCAAACCCGGCCTGCTCGACCGGCTGGTCGTCCGACCGGAGATCGGGTCGCTGCTCGGTGCGGTCCTGGTGTTCCTGTTCTTCTCCGTCGTGACCGAGCAGTTCCTGAGCCCCGGCGGTGTCGCGACCTGGCTCGACGACGCCTCCACGCTGGGGATCATGGCGGTGGCGGTGGCGCTGCTCATGATCGGCGGCGAGTTCGACCTGTCCGCGGGCGTCATGACGGCGTCCACCGCGCTGGTCACGGCGATCCTCTCCACCCAGCTCGGCTGGAACGTCTGGCTGGCCCTGTTCGTGTCGCTGCTGTTCGCGCTGGGCGTCGGGGCGCTCAACGGGTGGCTGGTGATGCGGACCGGGCTGCCCAGCTTCATCGTCACGCTCGGCACGTTCCTCGCGTTGCAGGGCCTCAACCTCGGCATCACGCGGGTCGTCACCGGCACCGTCCAGGTGTCCGGGATGCGCGAAGCGGACGGCTACGAGTCCGCCGGGTTCCTGTTCGCGTCGACGTTCACCTTCGGCGGCACGTCGTTCTACATCTCGATCATCTGGTGGGTCCTGTTCACCGTGGTCGCGTCGACCATCCTGGTGCGCACGAGGTTCGGCAACTGGATCTTCGCGATCGGCGGCTCGGCGCTCAGCTCCCGCGCCGTCGGCGTCCCGGTCGTGCGGACCAAGATCTTCCTGTTCATGACCACGGCGTTCGCGGCGTGGCTGGTCGGGTCGATCAACATCCTGCGGTTCACCAGCGTGCAGGCCAACCAGGGCATCGGCCTGGAGTTCCAGTTCATCATCGCGGCGGTCATCGGTGGCTGCCTGCTCACCGGCGGCTTCGGCTCCGCGGTGGGCGCGGCCATCGGCGCGCTGATCTTCGGCATGGCCCGCCAGGGCATCGTCTACGCCAACTGGAACAGCGACTGGTTCCAGCTGTTCCTCGGCGTGATGCTGCTGTCCGCGGTGCTGGTCAACAACGCGCTGCGGCGGCGAGCGGAAAGGGTTCGGCGATGACGTCACTGATCGAGACCACCGAGATCGGCAAGACCTACGGGAGCGTCATCGCGCTGCGGGACGTCTCCACCGTGGTCAACGCGGGCGAGGTGACCTGCGTGCTCGGCGACAACGGCGCGGGCAAGTCCACGCTGATCAAGATCCTGGCCGGCGTGCACCAGCACGACCGGGGCAGCCTGAAGGTGGAGGGCGAGGAGATCAGCTTCGCCTCGCCGCGCGAGGCCCTCGACCACGGGATCGCGACGGTCTACCAGGACCTCGCGGTGGTGCCGCTGATGAGCGTGTGGCGGAACTTCTTCCTCGGGTCGGAGCCCACCAAGGGCTTCGGGCCGTTCAAGGTCCTCGACCGCAAGCAGGGCCGCGAGGTCACGAAGAAGGCGCTGTCCGAGATGGGCATCGACCTCCGCGACGTGGAGCAGCCGGTCGGCACGCTGTCCGGTGGCGAACGGCAGTGCGTGGCCATCGCGCGCGCCGTGCACTTCGGGGCCAAGGTGCTGATCCTGGACGAGCCGACCGCCGCGCTCGGCGTGAAGCAGGCCGGCGTGGTGCTGAAGTACGTGGCACGCGCTCGCGACCGCGGCCTCGGGGTCGTGCTGATCACGCACAACCCGCACCACGCCTACCCGGTCGGCGACCGGTTCCTGCTGCTCAAGCGCGGCCGGTCCCTCGGGTCGTACGACAAGGCCGACATCACCATCGAGGAGTTGACCCGGCAGATGGCGGGCGGCGCGGAACTCGACGCGCTGTCCCACGAACTGCGGGCGGCCGAAGCGGGGGACGCGGGCTGATGGCGCTGGACGTGCTCGCGGTCGGCCGCGTCGGCGTCGACCTCTACCCCGAGCAGAGCGGTGTTCCGCTGTCGGCCGTGCGCACGTTCGCCAAGTCGCTCGGCGGGACCGCGACCAACGTCGCGGTCGCCGCCGCCCGGCTGGGCCGCCGGACCGCCGTGCTGACCAAGGTCGGGCCGGACGGGTTCGGCGACTACGTGCGGGAGGCGCTGGAGGGGTTCGGCGTGTCCTCCGAGTTCGTCGGGACGTCGCCCGACCTCCGGACGCCGGTGGTGTTCTGCGAGCTGAACCCGCCGGAGGACCCGCCGCTGCTGTTCTACCGCTCGCCGATCGCGCCGGACCTCACGCTGGCGGAGCCGGACGTGCCGTGGGACGTCGTCGCGGACGTGCCGGTGCTGTGGGTGACCGGGACGGGGGTGTCGACCGATCCCGCGCGGGGCACCCAGCGCAGGATGCTCGAACACCGCGGCCGTCGCGCGCACACGGTGCTGGACCTCGACTACCGGCCGATGTTCTGGTCCGATGTGGACAGCGCGAGGCGGGAGATCGGCTGGATGCTGGACCACGTGACCGTGGCCGTCGGCAACCGGACCGAGGTCGAGGTCGCCGTGGGCACCGCCGACCCCGACGAGGCCGCTCGGCGGCTCCTCGACCGCGGCGTGGAACTGGCGCTGGTGAAGAAGGGCGCGGAAGGCGTGCTGGTCGCGACCCGCGAGGGGTCGTGGACGGTCCCGCCGCACCCGATCGACGTGGTGTGCGGGCTGGGCGCGGGCGACGCGTTCGGCGGCGCGCTGGCGCACGGCCTGCTCGCGGGCTGGGACCCGGTGCGGATCGCCAGGTACGCCAACGTCGCGGGCGCGCTGGTGGCGTCCCGGCTGGCGTGCGCGGACGCCATGCCCGAACCGCACGAGATCGAGGAGCACCTGTGATCACCGACCGGCAGTGGGCGGAGCTGCTGACCACGCGCGCCACCGACCCCGGTTCGATCCGACGGGCGTACCAGGCCCGGCGCGGCCGCAAGGGCCTGCTGTCCGAACGGGGAACGCTGTTCCTGGTCGCCGCGGACCACCCGGCTCGCGGCGCGCTCGGCGTCGGCGGCGACCCCCTGGCGATGGCGGACCGGCGGTCGCTGCTGGAACGGCTGCTGACGGCGCTGGCGGACCCGTCGGTCGACGGGGTGCTCGGCACCCCCGACGTGGTCGAGGACCTGCTCCTGCTCGACGGACTGCACGAGAAGGTCGTGATCGGGTCGATGAACCGCGGCGGCCTCGCGGGCGCCGACTGGGAGATCGACGACCGCTTCAGCGCGTACGACGCCGCGTCGATCGCCACCAACGGCCTGGACGGCGGCAAGATGCTGCTGCGCCTGGTGAACTCCGACGCGGGCACCGCCCCGACGCTGGAAGCCTGCGCCCAGGCCGTGTCCGCGCTGGCGCAGCACGGCCTGATGGCGATGGTCGAGCCGCTGCCGTACGACCGCGACGAGGCCGGACAACTGGTGCTGCGCAAGGACTCCGCCTCCCTGGCCCGCGCCGCCGCCGTGGCCGCCGGGCTGGGCGTGACGTCGGCGTACACCTGGCTCAAGCTCCCCGCGCCCGCCGACCCCGAGGTGGCGCTGGGCAGCACGACGCTGCCCACGCTGGTGCTCGGCGGCGTGCCGTCCCCCCGCCCCGAGGACGACCTGGCGTCGTGGGGGCGTTCGCTGCGGCACCCCACCGTGCGCGGGCTGGTCGTCGGCCGCGCGCTGCTCTACCCACCGGACGGCGACGTGGCGGGCGCCGTCGCGTCGGCCGCCGCCGTGCTCCACGCAGCCCACCAGGAGGACACGGCATGAGCTGGCACCGTCCACTCGGGACACTGACCTCCGGCGACGACCCGATCCGGCTCGGCCCGGCGGAAGCGGGCTGGACCTACACCGGTCTGCGCGTGCTGGCGCTGGCCGCCGGGGAGAGCCGGGTGGTCGACACCGGCGAGTTCGAGGCGTTCGTGCTGCCCCTCGCGGGCGGGTGCTCGGTGGAGGTCGACGGGGAGCGGTTCGAGCTGACCGGCCGAGACTCCGTGTTCACCAGGGTCACGGACTTCGCTTACGTGCCAAGGGACGCGCACGTCACGCTGTCGTCCGTCGAAGGCGCCGAGCTGGCGCTGCCGATGGCCAGGTGCGACCGCAGGCTGACCCCGAGGTACGGGCCTGCCGAGGACGTGCCGGTCGAGGTGCGCGGTGCGGGCAACGCGACCCGGCAGGTCACCAACTTCGGCGTCCCCGGCGTGTGGGACCACGCGGACAAGCTCGTCGCGTGCGAGCTGATCACCCCGGACGGCAACTGGTCCTCGTACCCGCCGCACAAGCACGACGACACCGAGCCGTGCGAGGTCGTGAACGAGGAGGTCTACTACTTCCGGATCGCGGGCCGCGACGGGATCACGCCGTCCCGCGAGGGGTTCGGCCTGCACAGGACCTACACCGGCGACGGCGAGGTCGACGAGGACGTGGCCGTGCGGGACGGGGACGTGTTCCTCATCCCGCGGGGGTACCACGGACCGTGCGTCGCGGCCCCCGGCTACCCGATGTACTACCTGAACGTCCTGGCCGGGCCCGGCGCCGAGCGCTCGCTGGCGTTCTGCGACGACCCCGCCCACACCTGGATCAGGGACAGCTGGGCGGAGCAGGAGCTCGATCCGCGCTGCCCGGTGACGAACGCGAAGGGGCGGACGGCATGAAGCTCACCACGGCGCAGGCGCTCGTCCGGTGGATGCTGGCGCAGCGGACCGAGCTGTTCGACGGGTCCGAGGCGCCGCTGTTCCCCGGTGTGTTCGCGATCTTCGGGCACGGCAACGTGCTGGGCCTGGGCAACGCGCTGGAAGAGGCGCGCGAGGAACTCCCGGTGTGGCGCGGGCAGAACGAGCAGGGGATGGCGCTGGCCGCCGTCGGCATCGGCAAGGCCACCCACCGCCGCCAGGTCGGCGTCGCCACGTCGTCCATCGGCCCCGGCGCGTTGAACATGGTGACCGCGGCGGGTGTCGCCCACGCCAACCGCCTGCCGTTGCTGCTGCTGCCCGGCGACACCTTCGTCGGGCGGGCGCCGGATCCGGTGCTGCAGCAGGTCGAGCACTTCCACGACCCGACCACCACGGTCAACGACGCGTTCCGCGCGGTCAGCCGGTACTTCGACCGGATCACCAGGCCCGAGCAGCTGATGGCCACGCTGCCGCAGGTGGTCAGGGTGCTGACCGATCCAGCCGAGTGCGGGCCGGTGACGTTGGCGCTGCCGCAGGACGTCCAGGCCGAGTCCTACGACTTCCCCGACGCGCTGTTCCAGCCCGTGGTGCACCGCCTGCTCCGCCAACGCCCGGACCTCCGGTCGCTGGGCGAAGCGGTCTCCCTGATCAGGGCCGCCCGCAAGCCGCTCCTGGTGCTGGGCGGCGGCGTTCGGTACTCCGGTGCCGCCGGGCGGGCGCTGAGGTTCGCCGAGCAGCACCGGATCCCCGTCGCGGAGACCACCGCGGGGCGGACCCTCGTGCCGCACGACCACCCGCTCAACTCCGGACCCCTCGGCGTCACCGGCTCCACGTCCGCCAACGTGCTGGCGGCGGAGGCCGACGTCGTGATCGCCGTCGGCACGAGGTTGCAGGACTTCACCACCGCGTCCTGGACCGTGTTCTCCCCCGACGTCGAACTGCTCACGCTCAACGCTGCCAGGTTCGACGCGGTCAAGCACGGCGCTCGGGCGCTGGTGGCCGACGCCGACGAGGGCCTCCGGGAGCTGACCGACCTCCTCGGCGACTGGCAGGCCGGGTCGAAGTGGGCCGACCTGGCCGTCGTCGAGCGGTGCCGGTGGGACGAGCACATCGACGGACTCCGCACCCCCGACTCGGACCTGCCCACGTACGCGCAGGTCGTGGGCGTGGTCAACGACTTGAGCACCCCCGAGGACTACGTGATGACGGCGTCCGGCGGGTTGCCGGGCGAGTTGATCGGCGGGTGGCGCGCCGTCGGCGAGTCCACGATGGACGTCGAGTACGGGTTCTCCTGCATGGGGTACGAGCTGGCGGGCGCCTGGGGTGCCGCCATCGCCCGGCCGGACGGCGTGGTCACGACGCTGCTGGGCGACGGCTCGTACCTGATGCTGAACTCGGAGCTGTTTTCCGCCGCCTTCGCCGGGCACGGTTTCGTGGCCGTCGTGTGCGACAACGACGGGTACGCGGTGATCCACCGCCTCCAGACCGGGCAGGGCGGGGTGGGGTTCAACAACATGTACTCCGACGTCCGAACGTCCCACGCGACCCCGCCGCGCACCGACTTCGCCGCCCACGCCGCCTCGCTCGGCTGCGCGGTGTTCCCCGTGGACGGTCTGGACGACCTGGCCGATGCCTACCGCCGGGCCCGCGAGGCAGCGGTCGACGAACACCGACCGGCGGTCGTCGTGATCCGAACGCACCCGTCGGCGTGGACCGAAGCGGGCGCCTGGTGGGAAGTGGCCGTGCCCTCGGCCTCGCACCGGGCGGAAATCGACGCCGCTCACGGGCAGATGGTGGAGGACAAGGCCCGGCAGGTCCGGTACCTCTGAACGCCTAGAGCCCCGGTGGCGTCGGGTGCAGCACGGCGGCGTCCACCGGGTTGCGGGGCAGGGCCGGGCTGATCGCGCCCAGCACCGCCCGCAGTTCCGGTTCCAGTTCCGGGTGTTCCCAGAGGACCGCGTGGATCGAGCCGCGCCACTCGGTGGTGAACTCCGCCCGCGCCTGGGTCTGGCGTTCCAGGGGCACGAGGGCCAGTTCGTCGCGCGAGGCCTGCAACCTGGTGGTGACGAACTCGACCCGGCGGGGTTCGCCGGAGCCGAGCACACCCGCGACCTCGGTGCGGACGCCCGTCCAGAGGTGGGTGTCCATGGCCTTGATCAGGGCACCCGCGACCGTGCCCGCCAGCAGGCGCAGTCCTTCGTCAGGCATCCGCTTCCCCTTCGATCGCGTTCTTCCCATCAGTTCTTGCCAGGTCCCCCGTGGTAGTTCGGGCCGAAGCTGGAGCCCTTCATGTCGTTGCGGTCGAAGTTCTGGATGAGGTCCGCGTTCTGCACCTTCGGCGGGATGTGGATGTCGTTGCCCGCCTGGTAGACCTGCGAACCGCCGCTCGCCGTGGCGCGCTGGTTCACGGTGGCGGTCGGCGTCGGGGCCGGGTCGGTGGACGCGTCCCCGTCGAGCGCCATCGCGTGCACGTCGCCGTCCGGGATCCACATCCAGCCGTGGCCGGTGAAGTTCTTGACGGTGACGTCGATCTTGCGGAAGTCGCCCGGCTTGAGGGACGTGTGGCCCGCGGCGACCAGGGTGCCGTAGAGGTGCTCCGAGAGCACGACCACCAGGTCCGCGTTGGGGAAGTCCTCCAGCGCCTGGTGGGCGGCAGAGCTGTTGAGCAGGCGGCTGACCAGGACCGCGTCGCTGCCGGGGAAGCCGTTGGCGCCGTCGACGATGGCCCCGTGGTGGATGGCCATGCGCATGCGGACCTTGGCCTCGGGGACGCGGTAGCGGTTGACCGCCTGGAGTTCGGCGTTCAGCGCCCGCACGTAGTCGTCCACGACCGGGCGTTCCGGGCTGTCGGGGGGCAGGACCGCGAACTCCTCGTCGCCCTTGGGTTGGCGGTGCCACGTGGTGCGGTCCAGGCCTGCCACCTCGCCCGCGCGGTCGAGGCTCTGGATGAGCAGTTCCTGCAGGATCCGCTGGAGCTGGTCGTCGGCCGCTCCGTACTTGCGCAGGTCGCAACAGACCAGCAGACTACGCCGAAAGTTGGCCTGGCTCATGGCGAATGACCTCCGGGGGAGTTCGAACAGGCTGCTGCGCAGAGTCACTGTGCGGTACGGCATCGGATGGAAAACCGCAAAATTGCGGTCTTGACTCAGTAGCTTGCGAATTCACGCAAACGCTGCAGGTCGGGGACGACCACGTTGCGCCTCAGGTGGCTGACCACAACGCCCGCCTTGCGCAGATCGCTGAACGCCTTCTCGGCCGTTCGCGGCTTCATCCCGGCGATCGACGCCAGTTCGACTTTGGTCAGCGGGATTCCCAGCACCCATCCCTCGGTCTCTTCGCGGCCGTAGGTCTGCACCAATTCGCACACCACTCGGGCGACCCTCTCCGCCGCGGGGTGCGAGAGGAAATCGCGACGCCGCTGATTCGCCCACCGCAGCCGGTCGTTCGTCATCGCGAACAATTCGACGAACGCGTCGTTGCGGCGGTGCAGAAAGGCCGTCAGCTCAGCGCTGCTGATCATCTTGGCGACGATGTCGCCGCAGGTCACGACGGTGGCGGAGCGCGGCTTCTGGTCCAGTGCGGACATCTCGCCGACGAGGTCGCCCGCCACGCGGATGGCCAGCAGCGCGGTGTTGCCGGTCTCGTCCGACGCTTGGACCTTCACGACGCCGTCCAGCAGCAGGAGCACGTGGGTGTCGCTCGCGTCCTGCTCGATGACTTCCTTGTCCGCCGGATAGCGAACGACCGTCCCGATGTTCAGGAGTTCCTGTCTCGGTCCCTCGCGCAGACGGCCCAGCAGGCTGTTCGACGGCCATGCGAGATCCTGTGTTGCTGTGGGCAATGGCATTTGGATCCTGGTTACTCGTCGGTACCGGCGGGCGATGTGAAAATCGAATTCATCGTGAGCGCACACTCGTACCTGAGAGTAAGTGTGTGCGGCGGAGACCCCGAACGTGCAGCGGAGAGTACACCCAATTGGACGCATGCCGCAGGTGATACACCATATCGTCAATTCGATGATCAACTTCGAATGGGAATGGATACCGGATCGGCTGGAATTCCGCTGCTCCCACCTGGTGTGATCCGCGTCGGAACGGGAACAACACGACCGGCGCCGCCCCTTGAACCAGGGAGCGACCCCAAGAGAAGGAGCAGGCTGTGAGCCTCCTGTTCGCCCCGCTCGACCTGCGTTCGGTGACCCTCCCGAACCGAATCGCGGTGAGCCCCATGTGCCAGTACTCGGCCGTGAACGGCGTGCCGAACGACTGGCACCTGGTCCACCTCGGCTCCCGCGCCGCGGGCGGCGCGGGCCTGGTGATCTCCGAAGCCACCGCCGTCCAGGAGAACGGCCGCATCTCGCCCGCCGACACGGGCATCTGGAACGACGAGCAGGTGGAGGCGTGGCGGCCGATCACCAGGTTCATCCGCGAGCACGGCGCCGTCGCGGGCATCCAGCTCGCCCACGCGGGCCGCAAGGCGTCGACCTACGCGCCGTTCGACGAGGAGCAGGGCGGCGTGCCGGACGAGGAAGGCGGCTGGACGCCCGTCGGGGTCGGCACCGAGCCGTTCACCCCGAGCTACCGGACGCCCGTCGAACTGGACGCGAAGGGCATCGAGGAACTCGTCCGCGATTTCGCCGCGGGCGCTCGCCGGGCACTGGACGCCGGCTTCCAGCTGGTGGAGGTCCACGCCGCCCACGGCTACCTGCTGCACCAGTTCCTGTCACCGCTCACCAACCGGCGCACCGACGGGTACGGCGGCGACTTCGAGAGCCGCATCCGGTTGACCGTAGAGGTGACGGCGGCAGTGCGCGCCGAAGTCGGAGAGGACGTGCCCGTGCTCGTCCGCATCTCGGCCAGCGACTGGGTCGACGGCGGATGGGACGAGCAGGACAGCGTCCGGCTCTCGCGCGCGCTGGCGGACGTCGGCGCCGACCTGGTCGACACGTCGTCCGGCGGCCTGGTCCCCGACGCCAAGATCACCTCGGGGCCGGGCTACCAGGTGCCGTTCGCCGAGGCGATTCGGAAGGAAGCCGAACTGCCCACCGGGGCCGTCGGACTCATTACCGACGCCCGGCAGGCTGAAACGATCCTCGCCGACGGGTCGGCGGACATCGTTCTACTGGCGCGCGAACTGCTCCGCGACCCGTACTGGCCGCTGCACGCAGCGGCTCAGCTCGGGGCGGAGGTGAGGGCGCCCAAGCAGTACGCAAGGGCGTTTTAGAAGGTCCCGAGACTTCAAGGGTTGAGCTGCTTGTGGCAGCTCAACCCTTGAGAGTCCCAGGTTGATTCAGCGACGGTAGTCGTCGTATCCGTCTTCCGACGGATCGTCTGGTCGCTCGTCGCTGAAGTGTCCATTCGCGGACTCGCCGCTGGACAGCTCGCGTTGCAAGGCGTCAAAGTCGGTGGAATGGGAGCTGTACTTAAGCTCTCGGGCCACCTTCGTTTGCTTGGCCTTCGCTCGGCCGCGCCCCATGGCTCGACCCCCTCAGACAGGGACGGGGGCGGCCGGGGGAACGGCGGCCCCACTCGTCTCGACAACTAGTTCCTGGTAACTACCGTACCGTGTCGATGGGGTTCCTCGCGACGCGGTAGGCCCTGGGAGTTGTGAGACGCACCGCCCAACCTGTTCCGAGGGCCCTCATGGCACGATGCACACGTGCCTCGACCGTTCGTCGCCTACCTCCGGGTGTACGAGCCGCTGTCGACGCTCGAACCCGCGTTGGCTGATCAGGTGCGTCGCGCGCTCGAAAAGGGCCCGCTGAGCAGAGCCGACGTCGGAGACCGCGAGCGGGAGTTGTGGTTGCGGTCACAGTTGGCCTCGCCGCCCAGATTGCTGCCCGGAGACCGCTCGGACGGGCGTGGCGCGATCGAGAACGCCCCCTTCGACGTGATGACCATCAGCCCGGCCGAGGTTCCCACCAGCGACGCCGCCCGCGTCGGGCCTGGACCACTGGTCTGCCCCCTCGACCTCCGGGCTCGGTCGGCGGCCGGGCTGATCGGTTTCCTGGCCAACTCGACCGGACCGCTGCGGGACGAGGCGCTGAGCGCCGGGGCCGACGAGGCTCGATCGCGGGCCGCGTCCGTGATGGCGGAGTTGAACGCCGGAGCCGTCCACGTGGTGTCCACCACGTGGACCGTGCCGCTGCCGTGGTTCGCGCTGGTGGATCCGGACACGCGCCGGATCGTGCTGGCCCCGCAGAACGACCCGGCCCGGCAGCTGTCCTGGCGGGTGGCCATGGCCGACGCCCGTCGCCGGGTGGCTCGGGCTTACACCATCGTGAAGCGCTCGATCGGGGAGAACGGGCCCGCTCGGGTACTGGCCGACACCGGACGGTGGCTGGAGAACTTCCACCCGCACTCGGCCGTGGAGCTGGACTACGGCGGGCTGGTGCAGCTGGTCGTGGACAAGGACCTGCTGGAAGACACGTCGGCCCAGGACGTGAACGCGATCATCGACGCGTTGGAGGCCGGGGACTCGGAAGAGGTCGCACTCCGGTACGAGTCGCTTCGGGAGTTCTGGTCGGAGTTGGGGTTGCGCGAGCGCCACGGGTGAGTGAGCCGTGGGGTGGGGCTGGAACGTTGGGCTTGTGGGCTGAGCCGTCGGAATCTTGCGGCCTGGAACCCTTGGGATCTTGTGGCGGAAACCTTGGATTTTGCAGGTTGGAGCCTTGTCCCCGGGAAATGTCGTACCCCCGTCGTAGTGTGTGCGTCGGGGGGTTCTGATTTTCGGGGGACTCCTGGTTTGTGCTGGTCAGGGGCCTGTGTGGCTGATCGTCTTGCCGCTGGGGGTTGGGGTGCCCCCGTTGCGCGATTGTCTCGATGTCCGTCCGCGCCGCGTCAAGGCGGGAAAGATGCCTTGACCCGTAGCGGACGGACACGAGGGCGCTGGGGATCGGGGGCAGGGAGGGGTCTGGACTCCCTTGGGGTGCGTGCTTCCGCTGGTGGCGGTGGGTTGGTGGGTGCTTCCGCTGGGGGGCGGCTGGTTGGTGGGTGCTTTCGCTGGGGATCGGGGGCGGGGAGGGGGTCTGGGCTCCGTTGGGGTGCGTGCTTCCGCTGTGGGCGGTGGCGGTGGGTTGGTGCGTGCTTCCGTGTTGCTGGTCGTGAGTTGTGTGGTGCGTTGGTGACTGAGGCTGGTTCGTGTTGTGCGAATCGTGGTGGCGCTGGTGTGTCAGGTTGCTGGTGTGGTCTTGGTCGTTGCGTCTGGGTGGTCTCGTAGTAGTGCTCGGGCTGTGGTTGCTGCTGTTGCTGCCAGCAGTAGTGCTGCCTGCCAGGAGAGGGTGACTGCCAGCCAGCCCGCGAGGGCTGGGGTCAGTGCGGCGCTCAGGTAGTTGGCTGAGTTCTGCATGCCCAGTGCTGTGCCGCTGCTGCCTTCCGGTGCCAGTTCGGCTGCTGCTGTCACCGCCAGGCCGTTCCAGCAGAGGGCCAGTGCTGCTGTGGGGACCAGGGCTGTCGCCAGCAGCCAGATCGGGGCCTCCAGCAGTGCTGCTGACAGGAGGAAGCCCGCTGTCACCAGCACGGCGATGGTTCGGAGTGGTCCTGCTCTGCTGCGCACGGCGTCCGACCACATGCCTGCGCCCAGCCTGCCCGCGCCGCCCAGGACCTGGGCGGTTGCGAAGAGGGCTGCTGCTGCGCCCAAGGCCAGGCCGCGGTGTTCGTGCAGCAGTTCCACCATCAGGGCTGCCGCGGTGAACTGGGGGACGACCAGGAGACCGCTGGCGATGCTGAGGCGGATCAGGGCGGGGTCGCGCAGTACCGCGCCGTGGCTGCCGCGGGGGGAGCGGGTGGCGTTGGGGGGTTCGCGGATGAAAGTGGCCACGGCTACCGCGACCAGGCCGGTGAAGGCGCTCAGGGCCAGGAAGGCTGCTGGGACGCCTGCTGATGCCGCTGCCGCCGGTAGGGCTACCGCCGCCAGGGCCGCGCCCAGCGGGGTGGCTGTTTGGCGGATGCCCATCGCGAAGCCCCTGCGGTCCGCGGTGAACCAGGTCATGACGGCTCGGCCGCTGGCCGCGTTGACGCTGGCGCCGAAGACGCCTGCGCCGAACAGGGCCAAGCCCGCCAGCAGGGCGTTGTTGGTGGCGGCCAGGGCCAGGCAGGCGGCTGCGCCCACGCCGCCGATGGTCATCACCAGGCGTTCGCCGCGACGGTCGGCCAGCGCGCCCCAGGTGACGAGGGTGAGCATCGTGCCCAGGTTGACCGCGCCGATGAGGAGGCCCACCTGGGGCAGGGTCAGGTCGAAGTGGGCTCGGAGTTGCGGGGTCAGGGCCGGGAGACCCAGGAACACGGCGGCGTTCGTGCCCTGCGCCAAGGCACCCACGCCCAGGACCACCCACCGGTAGCGACCAGCCATGGATCGCACGCTAGGTGAGCGTCCACTGTTCGGGAAGAAAATTCTACTTCTTGGGAACGGTGTCCGGCGTGCTGCACGGTTGGTGCATTTGCACGTGCAGGACCAAAAAGCCGCCCGACACGCCCCGTGGGGCGCGTTCGGCGGCATGGTCCGCTAGGTGCCCGCACGGGTGGTGCCGGGCGGTCGGCTCTAGTTCGGGTCGGTCCTCCGGGGCAGGCTGTTCGGCCTGCCGCGCTCGGTCGCGAGCAGGTCGTCCACCGACGCGCTCCCGCGCTGGTAGCGACCCGCGATCTCGGCGTTCAGCTGGTCCATGACGACCTGCACCTGACGTCGACGCTGGGAAACCGAGGCTTCCTCACCGATGAACGTCCGGAGGGTCAGGTCCAGCTTCTCGTCCGACAGCGTGCTCACGTCCGACAGGTCGACGTCCGAGACCAGGGCCTCGACGTGCCGCTGGTGGGCGTCCGCCCGTGACGGCTCGTGGGTCTGGTAGCGGCCGAGGCCGGTCGACGGGCCCACCGCGTTGGACGCGAGGATCGTCGCCAGCTGGTCGACCACGGACGAACCGCCATCGGTTCGCCGCAGCTTCTCCGCACGCACGATGTCGATCCGCGCGTGCAGCAGTCGTCGCAGGTAGGAAAGGTCGGTTTCTTCTTGTGCCGCTTCGTCGCGCAACGCGCGCACGTCGACCAGAGGGCGCTGCTCGACGCCCTCTGCGTAGTCAGGGGCGAGCACCCGGTCGATACGGCGGCGTCCGCCAGGACGCACCTCGATCACGTACTCATCCTGAGGTAGATCCTGCTCAGCCGCCAACACGAACCTGCTTCCAAAGTGGTGTCAAACCTGTACCGGACTGTGCACACCGAGCACTTCACGTGCCTCGGCCACCGCGAGCGGTGGCCGTTGAGCGATCTTCGCCAGCCCTGCGGCGCGAGCCACGAGCTGGATGTCGTCCCGAACGGGCTGGCCTTCGGCGTACTCGGTGGTGTCGGCCGTGCCCACCCGCAGGTGGCCCCCGGTCGCCAGCGCCGCCAGCATCACCGGGATGGTCGACCCGTTCAGGCCCGCCGCCGAGAACGACGCGTTCTCCGGGAGGTGTCGCACGGAGTCCACCAGCGTTTCAGCGTCACCGGGCAGCCCTTCGGGAAGACCCAGCAGCAAACCCGCGTGCACCCGCCCGCCGACGGGCGGGCCGTGCTCGTCGAGCAGCCGTCGCAGCACGGCGAAGTGGGTGGCGTGGGTGATCTCGTACTCGGGCGCGATGCCGCGTTCCCGCAGGACGGCGTGCAGGCGGACGAGCGCCGCCCAGCCGTCGTCCGAGTCGGAGCCGACCATCGGGCAGGAGGCTGCGTCCGGCAGTGAGTCGAGCACCCGTTCGTCGGTGACGTCGGCCAACTGGACCAGCAGACCGGTCCGTTCGCGCACGCCCGCCACGGTCTCCGCGAGCCTGCTCACGTCGGCCGCGGGCACCCGGACGACGCTCACGCCCACCCGCTCACCGTTCTGCGCGGCCGCCACCAGGTCGGTCACCGACGCCGTCGCGCGGGGCGCGACGGTGAGCAGCGTGCCGTGGGAGCCGGGATGGGGCATGCCGAAATACTGGCACAGGTCCGGGCACCGGCAACGGGTACCGCGCGCCACTCGTCCACCCAGTGGCCACCGGTCAGCCCGGTACCGGTTCCGGTGCCGTCAGCGCCCCAGGTTCCTGGCCGCTTCCCGGCCGAGCGCGGGGGTGTCCGGCGGAATCGAGTCCGGGTCGATGGCGCCCTGCACGATCCGGTCGTCGACCCCGAGCATCAGCTCCGCGTCCACCGGCACCGACCGCTTGACCAGCGCCAGCGCCACCGTGCCCAGCTCGTGGTGCAGTGCGACGCTGCCGACCCGGCCGACCACGCGGTCGCCGAGCAGCACCGGGTCGCCCGTCTCCGGCTGCACCTCGCGGGAGCCGTCCAGGTGCAGCAGCAGCATCCGCCGCGGCGGGCGGCCCACGTTGTGGACCTTGGACACGGTCTCCTGGCCGCGGTAGCAGCCCTTGTCCAGGTGCACGGCGGAGCCGATCCAGTTCACCTCGTGCGGAATGGTCTTCTCGTCCGTGTCGACCCCGAGCCGGGGCCTCAGCGACTCGACCCGCAGCGCCTCGAACGCCCACGTGCCCGCGGGCCGGGCGCCGCCGTCGGTCAGCCGACCCCACCACGCCACGAGGTCGGCGCGCGGCACGACCAGGTCGACGGCGTCGTGACCGGGCCACGTCATCCGGCGCGCGAACCCGCCGTCGGGCAGCGCCAGCACCTCGTCCGGCTTGCCGGGCACCGGCACGTCCAGCTTCGCCAGCAGCGCGGTCGAGTCCGGCCCGACCAGCGACAGCACCGCCAGCTCCGCCGTCGCGTCGCGCGGCTCCACCTTCGACCAGAACCGCATCGAGTCCAGGTACTTGAGCAGCGGCTCGACCGTGCGCGTCTCCATGTCGAGGTACACGGTGCCGCCGACGTTCGCGACGACCGCGTGGTGCTCGACCCGGCCCTGGACGTCCAGCACCAGCGCCTCGGTGCCCCGGCCCTCGGCGAGGGCGGAGAAGTGCTGGCTGGTCAACGAGTGCAGCCAGCTCAGCCGGTCGTCACCGGGCACGGCGAGCACACCGCGGTGCGAGCGGTCGAACACCGCGACCGACCGCGCCGCCGACCGCTGCTCGGCGAACGGGTCGCCGAAGTGCCACGGCACGCCCTGGTCGGGGGCGCCGTCGAACGGTGCGACGGCACCCGGTGCGGTGAGCAGCGGTGAATTCACTCGGTCTCCAGTTCCAGGCATTCCCGACACGTGCCGGACAGCGCGAGGTGGCTTGCATCAAGTTCGAACCCGTAAGTCCCGCCGAGTGTTCCGGCCAGCCCTTCGAGCAGGTCGCACGGGATCTCGTCCATCCGCCCGCAGCGGTGGCACACGAGGTGCACGTGCTCGTGGTCGTCGGCCGAGTACGTCGGCGCCCCGTGCCCGAGGTGCGTGTGCCGGACCAGCCCGAGCTTGTCGAGCAGGTCGAGGGTCCGGTAGATCGTCGTGATGTTCACCGTCGACGCGGTCGCCTGGACCTTCGTGCAGATCTGTTCGGGTGTCGCGTGCTCCAGTTCGCGCACCGCGTCGAGCACGAGCTGTCGCTGGGGTGTCATGCGCATGCCGCGCTCGTGCAACGTCTTGCGCAACGCCTGCCGGCCACTTGCGGTCTCCACCATGCCGATGGTAGGCCGTGAGTAGTCTGCCCGTATGCGCGTGCTCGCTCTTCTCGACGGAACGTTGGCCGACCCCGATGCCCCGCTCGTGCGGGTGGACGACCTCGGCCTGGTGCGCGGCGACGGGATCTTCGAAACGATCCTGGTCGTCGACGGCAAGCCACGGGAGTTCGATCCCCACCTCGACCGGCTGGCCCGGTCCGCGGCGATGCTGGAACTCCCGGAGCCGGATCGAGCGGCGTTCGAACGGGCTTCCACGCTCGTGCTGGACAACTGGTCCGGCGGCGCGGAGATGGCGTTGAAGCTGGTCTACACGCGTGGCGTCGAAGGCGGCGACGGCACCCCGACGGGCTTCGCCCTCGGCGCGCCGATCAACCCGAAGGTGCTGGCCCAGCGCGCGGCGGGCATCTCCGCCGTCACCCTCGACCGCGGTGTCGAGCCGGGTCTCGCCGACCGCGCCCCGTGGCTGCTCCTCGGCGCGAAGTCGCTGTCGTACGCGGTCAACATGGCGGCGCTGCGCGAGGCCGGACGCCGCGGCGCCGAGGAGGTCGTCTTCACCACCTCCAGCGGCAGCGTGCTGGAGGGACCCACGTCGACCCTCCTCTCGGTCCGCGGCCGCACCATCACCACCCCGCCCGCCACCCTCGGCATCCTCCCCGGCACCACGCAGGCGGCCCTCTTCCGCGCCGCCCGGCGCGAGGGCTGGACCGTCGAGGTCGAGCCGATCCCGGCGGTCGACCTCCACACCGCAGACGGCGTCTTCCTGGTGTCGAGCGTCCGCAAGATCACCCGCGTGCACACCCTCGACGGCAAGCCGCTGACCGACGCCTCCGCGCTGGCCGCGGAACTGGCCGACCTGTACGAGTCGGAGTACTAGCCGCTGCTCGACTCGGGGAACCCGGCTCGGTGAGCGGGTGGCGGGCATCGACCAGGCTGATCACGGCCGTCGCGGTGGTGGTCGAGAGCGATCGGTGGACGTCCACCGCCTTGGACCGCGAATGGATGCCGCGAGCGCGCCCTGTGGGCCTTTTCCGATGATCGGAATTCGCCCGTGTTCCCCGTTGCCCGCGCCGCGCTGGAATCGGTGGGTTTTCGCCGGCGGGCGATGGACTGGCGGTCAGCGGCGGAATGTTCACGGCATTCGGCAAAGCCCTCCTGCCGATTCCCGGATCGCTCCCGTTCTCCAGCCTCCTGAAGCCGATCTCCATTTGGTGATCGGTCAGCGGAGTTCACCCCCGGAAAGCGACACGAACTCCGCTAACCGATTGCCGTGCACCCTGGAACACCCGCGATCAGGTTCGCGTACCCCGCGCCCCGGCAAATCAGTCCTGAGGGCGGAACCTCAGCGACACCCCTGGCCGAGCCTGGGCCAGCAGCGGCAGCACCTCGGCGGGCACCACGCCGATCATCGGGTAGCCGCCGGTGGTCGGGTGGTCGGCGAGGAACACGACCGGCTGGCCGTCCGCAGGCACCTGCACGCCACCGGTCGGGATGCCCTCGCTGGGCAACTCCTCGCCCGCGAACCCCTCCGCGCGCTCCAACGCCGTGCCGGTGAGCCGCATCCCCACCCGGTTGCTCCGCTCGGACACCGTCCACCGCCCGTCCCGCAGCTGCCTCGCCGGGTCGCCGAACCAGTCGTCGCGCGGTCCGAGCAGCACCGGCACCACGAGTTCGTCCGGGACCCGCGTCGGCACCAGCACGTCCACGCCGACCGCGGGACCCGTCACCGCGCCGAGCGGCAGCTCATCGTTGTCCCGCAACGGTTCCGGTCCGATGCCGGACAGCAGGTCGGTGGACCGGCTGCCCAGTTCGGCCGCCACGTCGATGCCGCCGGACACCGCGAGGTAGCACCGCAGCCCCTGCTCGGGCGTGCCCACCTCCAGCACGTCGCCGCACGCCAGGTGCACCGGCGCGTGCGAACCGACCGCGCACCCGTTGCGCCGCACCGGAACCCGTGGCCCGGTTACCACGACCGTGCACGACGCCCCGGCCCGCACGGTGAGCCCGCCCAGCAGCACCTCCAGCCCCGCTGCCGATTCCGGGTTGCCCGCCAGCCGGTTCGCGAGCCTCAGCGCGGGCCCGTCGAGCGCGCCGGACGGCGGCACGCCCAGGTGCGCGTACCCCGGCCTGCCCAGGTCCTGCACGAGCGCCTGCGGCCCGGTGCGCAGCACGGTCAGCCGCCTCACCCGGCCACCTCGAACCGCACGCGGTCACCGGGGGCGAGCAGTGCGGGCACGTCGCGACGGGCGTCGAACAGCGTCGCGTCGGTGCGTCCGATCAGCCGCCACCCGCCGGGCGTGGCACGGGGGTAGGCCGCGGTGAACTCGCCCGCGATGGCCACCGACCCGGCGGGCACCTTCGTGCGCGGACTGTCCAACCTGGGCTGCCGCAACGCTTCCGGCAGTCCGACGAGGTACCCGAAGCCGGGCGCGAACCCGCAGAACGCGACCTCGTACTCCGTCCCCGAGTGCAGTGCCACGACCTCGGCCTCGCTCATCCCCGCCGTCCTCGCCACCAGTTCCAGGTCCGGTCCGTCGTAGTGCACCGGGATCCGCACCTCGCGCGAGACGACCTCCGCCGGACGGCTCAGGTCCACGCCCTCCAGCACCCGCCGCACCGGGGCGAGCCCGGTGCCGGGGCGGACCGAGATGAGCACCGTGCGCGCAGCGGGCACCAGTTCCACCAGGTCCGGGAGGTCGGCGGCGCGCACGGCCGCGCGCACGGCCGAAACCTCGCCGAGCGAGTCGACCTCGACCAGCACCGCGTCCGAACCGCATCTCCGCAGCCGCATGGCTCCATCGTACGGCCTAGAGGAGGATTGTTGAACAATCTAGCCCTCGTGGCCATTGGGTGAACAGCCTCCAGCGGGGCGCTCGATTCGGCCGAACCACCCGCGCCCGACCCGTCCTTTTGATCTACTCGCGCTAACGACGGCGGCAAGGGGTGATCACCGGTGCACGCGGACCTGACCTACGACCACCTCGGCACCCGGCTGCGCGGCATCGGGCACGTCGAGATCGCCTACGACCACTGGGGCACCAGGCCGAAGTCGCTCGGCACGTGGCCGCTGGAGTACGACCACCTGGGCACGCGGCTCTGCTCCGTGGCCGGGCTCGCGGTCGAGTACGAGCGCTGGAGCGGGGACCGCCGGTCCGTCGGGACGTGGCCGCTGGACTACGACCACTGGGGCTCCCGCCTGCGGCGGATCGGGGCGTACGAGCTGACCTACGACCAGCTCGGCAGCCGACTGCGGACCGTCGGCCGCTTCGCGCTCGACTACGACCTGCTCGGCAGCCGTGCCCGCCGGGTGGAACTGCCGGACGGGCTCCGGTGGCTCTCGGACGACGACGTGCTCGCCCTGTTCCTCGCGCTCTACCACCAGCAGGAGGAAGCGGAGAAGGGCTAGCCCGCGTACCGGGTCAGGTGCGCGGACGTGTGCGGCTGCAACGGGTAGCCGACCATGGCCCGCTCCTCCACGTACGCGAGGTCGCCGTTGTTGACCACGCCGTACAGCCGCGAGGACGCCGTGACGTCCTTGGCGGTGGAGGTGCGCACGACCGCGTCCGTGGAGAACTCCCACGACGTCTGGTTGCGTGGTTTGCCGTAGTACAGCTCCATGATCCCCGTGTTGTGCGACAGGAGGACCTCGATCGTGTCGTCCTCCTGCGGACGCCAGAACCCGGTCTCCCGGGCGGCGGGGCGGATCACGTCACCGGCCTCCGACAGCAGCCACGAGCGCGCCTCGTAGAACAGGAACGGCCTGCCGTCGTGGGCGAACGTGATCTGCTGGCCGAAGCGGTACGGCCCGTCGATGCTCGGGTACACGACCTCGCCCTCGCCGCGCCACACGCCGATCAGCGGCAGCAGCGACAGGCAGCGGTCGTGCAGGTTCGGGCCCTCGCGCAGGTTCGCCGTGTCACCGGGGACCGGCAGGTCGGAGAACTGGGGCGTGTTGCGGGCGCGGGTGGTCGCGGCGCGTTCGGCGGCGGCCTGCACCGCGGCGTCGCCGCTGCCCGGCTCGGGATTGGTCGTCGTCATCAGCGCTGGTCGGAGTAGAGGCGGTAGACCACGTACGCGGCGAACCACGTGATCAGCAGCGATACGAGGACCAGCAGCCCCGTGAAGAAGTGTTCCACCCGGTGAGTTTATCTCCACGACGCGGAACGAAGGGGACGGCGGTGGCCAAGGCCACCGCCGTCCCCTTCAACCGGTAGCGCCGGGTGTGACCCCGTGCACCCCGGACGTCGTCAGGCGACCGCCACTTCGACGGCGTGCACGCCGGGGCCCTGCGCGCTCACGAGCGCCTGGCCGTTGCCCGAGCGGTGCAGCGCCCGGATCGTCCAGTCGCCGGGAGCGGCGAAGAAGCGGAAGTCGCCCTCCGGCGACGACACGACCTCGGCGGTGAACTCGCCGGTCGAGTCGAGCAGCCGGACGTACGCTCCGCCGACGGGAGCGCCCTCGGCGAACACCTTGCCGCTGAGCACCGTCTCGGTGGTCGTGTTCACGCCCTCCAGGACCACCGACTGGTCCGGGGCACCGCATCCGCTCATGATCAGCCTTCCTTGCCGCTGCCGAGCTCGACCGGCACGCCGATGAGCGAGCCGTACTCGGTCCAGGAACCGTCGTAGTTCTTCACGTCCTCGTGGCCCAGCAGCTCGTGCAGGGCGAACCACGAGTGCGACGAGCGCTCGCCGATGCGGCAGTACGCGATCGTGCTCTTCGAGCCGTCGAGGCCCGCCTCGCCGTAGAGCGCCTTCAGCTCCTCGTCGGAGCGGAAGGTGCCGTCCTCGTTGGCGGCCTTGCTCCACGGCACGTTGATCGCCGACGGGATGTGGCCGCCGCGCTGCGCCTGCTCCTGCGGCAGGTGCGCCGGGGCGAGGAGCTTGCCGGAGAACTCGTCGGGGGAGCGCACGTCGACGAGGTTCTTCGTGCCGATCGCCTCCACGACCTCGTCGCGGAACGCGCGGATCGACAGGTCCTGCTCCTGGGCGGAGTAGGTCGTGGCGGCGCGCTCGACGACGTCCTTGTCCAGCGGACGGCCGTCCAGCTCCCACTTCTTGCGGCCGCCGTCGAGCAGCTTGACCGCGTCGTGGCCGTACAGCTTGAAGTACCAGTACGCGTAGGCCGCGAACCAGTTGTTGTTGCCGCCGTAGAGGACCACGGTGTCGTCGTTGGAGATGCCCTTGGCCGACAGGAGCTTCTCGAACCCCGCCCGGTCCACGAAGTCGCGGCGGACCTGGTCCTGCAGCTCCGTCTTCCAGTCGATCCGCACGGCGCCGGGGAGGTGGCCCCCCTCGTACGCGGTGGTGTCCTCGTCGACCTCGACGAACACCACACCGGGCGCTTCGAGGTTCTCCTCTGACCAGGCGGCCGAGACCAGGACGTTCTCACGGCTCATCGGTGTGGCTCCTAATTTCCTTGACTGCTATTGCTGGCGGACTAGGGCGGGGGCGAAGCGGCGCAGGAGCAGGAACACCTCGCACCCGAGGCAGAAGGCGAACGCCGCGTTCAGCAGTGCGGCCACCAGCGCGAACGACGTGGCGACCACTCCGACACCGGTGAGGCCGGTCGCGTAGCCGACCGTGCCGACCACCGCGAACACGAACCCGACGCCCTGGGCGAAGCGCAGCGGCGCCGCGTCCTCGCGTTCGGTCGTCGGCTTGAGGCGCGGTGCGACCAGGGCGCGGTACACGCGGCCCCACGGGTTGAGGCTGAGCGACGCGAACGCGGACAACGCGAAGACCACGACCTGCGCGGCGAGCAGCGGCCACCACCCGGTGAGCAGCACGACCGCGAGCACGGCGGCGGTCGCCCACGCGATGAAGCGGGGACCTCGCGGGTCTACCGGAGCATCCTTGACCACGACGCGACTCCTGACTGGGGACCTGGACACGGTTGTCCGTCAGGCAGTTCAAGGGCGGCCGCGCTCTCACGTCAAGGCGTGGGGGACCGCCGGGAACCGCCCGGTCAGCGCGTCGTGCGACACAGGCTGCTGTGCACGCGGCAGAGGTCCACCGCGAGTCGCTTGGTCAGCAGCACGTACATGCTTCGAGGGTAACCGCAGTTCCCCCATGCCGGGAGTGTTGTCCACTACGTGGAACAGCCGGATTTCACCCGTTCGTGGTAGGCGGGCGCTCGTCGGGCAGGTGGTCCCGCAACGCCTCCAGCAGGGTGTCCCGCTTCGGCACGCCGCCGATCCGCAGGATCTCCTCGCCGGCGGCCGTCAGCGCCAGCGTCGTCGGGGTCCGCATCACGCCCAGCTCGGCGGCGACCTCCGGCAGGTTCGTCACGTCCAGGTCCACGTGGTGCAGGCCGTCGGTCCTCCCGGCCAGGTCGGCCAGCAGCGCGCGGGTCTGCCCGCACGGCGCGCAGAACGTCGTCGACAGCTGCACGAGCGTCACCGGCGCGTCCGGGTGCAGCAGGTCGCGCACCGGACCCGGCAGCGCGGGCCCGGTGGTCGTCCCCGCCCTGATCCGGCCCTCGCGGGCCCGCAGCAGCAAGCCGATCGCGCCCACCGCGACCAGCACCGCCAGCAGTGCCCACACCCCGGTCACGTCACCCGTTGCCCTGGTCCAGCGGGATGTTGTCCACGGTGCCCTCCACCGTGAACGCGCCGCTCTCCACCTGCACGGCGGTCGGCGTCACGGTGAACGGCAGCACACCGGGGTCGATCTTGATGCTGAGCGCCTGCTTGAGCTGCTGGATGAACGGCTCCAGCGACACGTCGTCGATCTTCAGCTCGGTGATCGCCAGCTCGACCTGGCCGCCGACGAGCGTCACGGTGCCGTACGCGGCGAGCGAGATCTTGCGGCTCGCCAGCGTCGTGTTGCCGGTCAGCTTCACCGCCGCCGTGGTGCGCGGCGCGTTCGCCTGCGGCTCGGGCACCTCGGTGCGGGTGTCCGGCTCGATCGCCATGTCGGTGAACGGCGTGACCTGGTTGACCAGCCGGTTCAGGTCGTTGGCCTTGATCTTCACCCGGCCCTGCACCTGGTCGATCTTCGCGCCCCTGGTGTTGCCCGCCAGCAGGTTCGACAGCTCGATGCGGGTGTGCAGCAGGTTCGCCTGCACCTCCAGGTCCCGGAGCTGGTCCTGCACCGGCACGCCCGTGGCGCTGATCTCGATGTCCCGGTAGTCGCCGTCGAGCGCCTGCGTGATGAACGGGAACCCGTTGATCCGCACCGACGG
This sequence comes from Umezawaea sp. cmx-9-4, assembly GCA_049997955.1. Lineage (GTDB taxonomy): Bacteria > Actinomycetota > Actinomycetes > Mycobacteriales > Pseudonocardiaceae > Umezawaea. The sequence continues at coordinate 163,122 of JAEBDY010000001.1, forward strand.
GTCCTCGGTGAGCTGCAGCTTCGTCCGCATCTTCTGCGCGACCTGGTACTCGCCCGCCGCGGCCAGCGCGAAGTCGGCGCCGACGAGCAGTGCGACCAGCACGAGCAGGGCGATGATCCACTTCCGGCCCCTCGACGGGCGGCGCTTCGGATCGGTCCTGCGGGTCGGGGCGGTGGTCATCGATTTCCTTCGGGTCTGGACGCGAGGTCTAGCCAGGCGGCGATCCGGTCCACCAGCAGCGGCGTCATCGCCGATTCCGCGTGCCGGGTAGCGGGTTCCAGCCACAGCTCGGAGTGCCCGTTCGCCGCCTTGTGCAGCGCGACGCCGTGGTCCGGGCTGAAGTAGTGGTCATCTTCACCATGTACTACCAGCAGTGGGGTGGGCGTGATCCGGTGCACCACCTCCAGCGGGCTCTCCGGCGGTGTCGCCCACCGGTCGCCCAGCCGCACGCCGAGCGCCCGCGCGGCCAGCCGCCCGTGCGGCTGCTCCAGCAGCCAGTGCACCCGGCGCATGGGGGCGGTCTCCCGCACCCACCACCTCGACGGCCCGCTCACCGCGGCCACCGCGTCCGGCTTGTCGTCCGTCAGCGCGGCGTGCCTGATCGCGATGGAGGCGCCCATCGAGAACCCGACCGTCACGACCCGCCGGTACCCCAGCGACCGGGCCAGCGAAACTCCGGCGGCGAGGTCGTGGACCTCGTCCAGTCCGACCGTGGAACGCCCGGCGGACCGTCCATGGCCCCGGAAGTCGAGCGCGACGACGCCTCCGTGCCGCGCAAATCGATTCAGGACCCGGCTCACGGCGGGTTTCCGAACGTGGTTCGTGAAGCCGTGGCCGATCACGAAAGCAAGATCGGTAACGCCCTGTACAGCGGTTATGTGCACTCCGTGCAGGAGCACGCCGTCGTGTGACATGGATGTAACAAGCGTGACGCTTGTGGAAACAACTGTGACCCTGACCTGTTGACCTGGGTCTTTCGTGGATCGCACCGGTATTGTCTCCGTCATCCGCAGGCAACGGGGCCCGGTCACCGTACGCTGCTGGGCTGGTTCGGTGACCAGTCACCAGCCACTTAGGAGGGCCCGCGATGAGCATCGACGTGCTGCTGCTGACCACCGACTCAGACCCCGAGGCGGTGCTGCCCGCGCTGTCCCTGCTGCCCCACGAGGTTCGGCCACTCCGGCCCGAGGTCTCCGCACTCCTGGAGGCGGGCCCCCACGACATCGTGCTGGTCGACGCCAGGACCGACCTGGCGGGCGCCCGCAGCCTCTGCCGCCTGCTCGACAGCAGCGGCGTGGACGTGCCGGTCGTCGCCGTCGTGACGGAGGGCGGCCTGGTGGCCGTCACCTCCGACTGGAGCGTCGACGAGATCCTGCTCCCCACCTCCGGCCCCGCCGAGGTCGACGCCCGCCTGCGCCTGGTGCGCTCCCGGCGCGGCACGGCCCAGACCGGTGGCGACGGCTCCATCCAGCTCGGCGAGCTGGTGATCGACGAGGCCACCTACACGGCCAGGCTGAAGGGCCGCCCCCTCGACCTGACGTACAAGGAGTTCGAGCTCCTCAAGTACCTCGCCCAGCACGCGGGCCGCGTCTTCACCCGCGCCCAGCTGCTGCAGGAGGTCTGGGGCTACGACTTCTTCGGCGGCACCCGCACCGTGGACGTCCACGTCCGGCGTCTCCGCGCGAAGCTCGGCCCCGAGCACGAGTCCCTCATCGGCACCGTGCGCAACGTGGGCTACAAGTTCGTCCGCCCCCCGCGTCCGGGCGCCGTCCGCCGGGGCGGTGTGGACCAGCTCGCGGACCCGGCCGACACCACCTCGATCGAGGACGCGGAGTTCTTCCGGGTCTAGCCGCCGCAGGCGCGCCGAGCCCGTTCCGACACCACCCGGTCGGAACGGGCTCGGTGTGCTCCGCGCGGGTGAGCCGGGTCGTCGAGGTCCGCATCGTGACCCTGGTGAACGCCTCCAACCCGGTACCGTCGCGGGCGTGGCGGAACTGAGCTGGTTCAGCGAGTTGTCCGAGACCCAGGCCGACGAGGTCGCCGTGGTCCTGGAAGCGGCCGAGCGCACCGACGGCGTGGCTCCCGTCGGCGAACACGTCCGCCTCAGGATGCGGCCCGGCGCCCACGGCAGCGCCCACCTCCTGGCCCGCGTCGACGGCGTCCTGGCCGGTTACGCCCACCTCGACCTCCTCGGCGACTCCGCGGGCAACCAGGTGGCCGAGTTCGTGGTCCACCCCGACCACCGCAAGCGGGGCCTGGGCGCCGACCTGGGCGAAGCCGTGGTCGAGAAGGCCGACAACCTCCGCGTGTGGGCCCACGGCGGGCACCCGGACGCCGAGGCCCTGGCGACCAAGCACGGCTTCCGCAAGGTCCGCGAACTCCTGCGCATGCGGTTGCGCCTGGACGCGGACCTCCCCGTCGCGGATCTCCCCGAAGGCGTCTCGCTCCGCCCGTTCGTCCCCGGCCGGGACGAGGCGGCGGTCGTCTTCGTCAACCACCGGGCATTCGACTGGCACCCCGAGCAGGGCGCGATGAGCATCGAGGACGTCGCCCACAAGGAGGCCGAGGACTGGTTCGACCCCAAGGGCTTCCTCCTGGCGGTCGACCCGGACGGCAAGCTCCTGGGCTTCCACTGGACCAAGGTCCACGACCTGCCGGAACCCCTGGGCGAGGTCTACGTGGTCGGGGTGGACCCCGACGCCCAGGGCGGCGGTCTCGGCAAGGCGCTGACGGTCGCGGGGCTGCGCTACCTCAAGGACCAGGGACTACGCCAAGTGATGCTCTACGTCGAATCGGACAACGCGGCCGCCGTTCGGGTGTACACCCGCTTGGGGTTCACGCTGTGGGATGCGGACGTCCAGTACGGCCGGCAGTAGCCGGGCCGTCACGGAAGGCGAACGCGCAGGTCACGGACGCGTATCGATGAGCCCGTCCTGCCGAGTGCCCTTGTCCTGTTCACCCCTCGTTCATCTCGACAAGGGGCTCCGTCCACCCTCGCTGCCTACCTTCCGTAGCGAGCGGCGACGTCCGTCGCGAAACCGCGAACGTTTTCGGTAGGTGGAGGACCCTCAGGTGAAGATCCAGCGGCACGGCGCCACGCTCGGCCTAATCGCGGCAGGCGCACTCCTGCTCACCGCGTGTGGCAGCGACAGCAACGCTCCTGCGGGGTCGACCGGCGGCGCTTCGGCAGCTGCCTCGACCGAGCAGGTCGACTGCACCGGAAAGACGAAGCTGAACGCCGAGGGTTCGTCGGCGCAGAAGACGGCGATCGAGTCCTTCGTGCAGGTTTACCAGCAGAAGTGCCAGGGTGCGGACGTCGCGTACAACGCGTCCGGCTCCGGCGCGGGCGTGAAGCAGTTCAACGCCGCGCAGGTCGACTTCGGCGGCTCCGACTCCCCCCTCTCCAAGGACAAGGGCGAGGTCGACGCCGCCGCCACGCGCTGCAAGTCGAACCCGGCGTGGAACCTGCCGCTGGTGTTCGGTCCCGTGGCGATCAGCTACAAGCTCGACGGCGTCACCGACCTCACGGTCAACGGCGAGGTGGCCGCCAAGATCTTCAACGGTGCCATCAAGAAGTGGAACGACCCGGCGATCGCGGCCCTGAACAGCAGCGCGAAGCTGCCGGACAAGGACATCACCGTCGTCTACCGCTCGGACGAGTCCGGCACCACGGACAACTTCCAGCTCTACCTGGGTGCCGCTTCCAAGGGCGCCTGGACCCAGGGCGCGGGCAAGGCGTTCAAGGGCGGCCTCGGCGAGGGCAAGGAGAAGTCCGCCGGTGTCGCGCAGGCCGTGGCCTCGGTCGACGGCGCGGTGACCTACGTCGAGTGGTCCTTCGCCCAGGACAACAAGCTGTCCGTGGCGAAGATCGACAACGGTGCGGGCGCGGTCGAGCTGACCCCCGAGACCGTCGGCAAGGCCATCGACGGCGCGAAGATCAAGGGTGAGGGCAACGACCTCGTCCTCGACCTGAACTCCATCTACGGCTCGACCGCCGCGGGCACCTACCCGCTGATCCTGGCGACCTACGAGATCGTCTGCTCCAAGGGCTACGACGCCGACACGGCCAAGGCCGTCAAGGCGTTCCTCACGGTCGCGGCGACCGACGGCCAGGCCGGTCTGACCGACGCCGGTTACGCGCCGCTGCCGAAGGCGTTCCAGGAGAAGCTGCTGACCGCCATCAAGGCGATCGCCTGAAGTAGCCGGCAGACTCCCGAGTCGACGCCGACAACGCGATGAGCGACCCTGTCGTGGTCAGGCCCCCAGGGGGCGCCGGTAGCACCGGCGCCCCTCGGGGGGCTGCGGCCCACACCCCAGTGCCACCCTCGGAGGCTCCGATTCCGCCCCAAACGGAAGTCGAACCGAAGTCACCCCACGTCCGTCCGGGAGACCGGATCTTCAAGGGTCTCGCCACCGGATCCGGCGTGTTCATCGTGGTCCTCATCGGGGCCATCGGCGTGTTCCTGCTCGTGCAGGCGATCCCGTCGCTCGCGCTGGACAACGTCAACTTCCTCTTCAGCCGCGAGTGGTCGACCGGCGACATCAGCAACATGCGGTTCGGCATCCTGGACCTGTTCCTGGTCACCGTGGTGTCGGCCGCGTTCGCCCTGGTCATCGCGATGCCGATCGCCCTGGGCATCGCGCTGTTCCTGACCCAGTACGCGCCGCGCAGGCTCGCCAGGCCGTTCGCCTACGTGATCGACCTGCTCGCGGCCGTCCCGTCGATCATCTTCGGCCTGTGGGGCCTGTTCGTCCTCGGCCCGGTGCTCACGCCGATCGGCGAGTGGCTGATCTCCAGCCTCGGCTTCATCCCGCTGTTCGCCAAGGGCAACGTGAGCATCGCCCTCGGCGGCACCATCTTCACCGCGGGCATCGTCCTGGCGGTCATGATCCTGCCGATCATCACGGCGGTCAGCCGCGAGGTGTTCGACCGGACTCCCGGTCCCCACGTCGAGGGCGCCATCGCGTTGGGCGCCACCAAGTGGGAGGTCGTCCGCACCACCGTCCTGCCGTTCGGCAAGGCGGGCTACGTGAGCGCGTCGATGCTCGGCCTCGGCCGCGCGCTCGGTGAGACCATCGCGCTGACGATCATCCTCAGCGCCACCGGCTCGTCGTTCGGCTGGAGCCTCTTCGACGGCGGCGCGACGTTCGCCTCGAAGATCGCCCTGGCCGCCCCGGAGTTCAACGACCCCAAGTCCGCGGGCGCCTACATCGCCGCGGGCCTCGTGCTCTTCGTGCTGACCTTCGTGGTCAACGCGGCAGCGAGGGCGATCGTCGCCGGTCACAAGGAGTACGAATGAGCACCGACACGGCCGACCTCTCGCGGTTGGCGACCCCGCCGACGTTCCAGGACGTCAGCACCGTGCGGAAGGCGAAGAACCTCGCCGCGACCGTTCTGGTCGGCTTGGCCTTCCTGATCGCGGTCGTGCCGCTGGTGTGGGTGCTCTACACCGTGGTGCAGCGCGGCTTCCCGGTCGTGCTCAACGCCGACTGGTGGCAGAAGTCGTTGTCCGGCCTGCTTTCCCGGCAGTCCGGCGGCGGTGTCTACCACGCGATCTACGGCACGCTGGTCCAGGGCTTGATCTGCGGCCTGATCTCGGTCCCGATCGGACTGTTCGTCGCGATCTACCTGGTGGAGTACGGCGGCCGTTCGCGGCTGTCGAAGGCGACCACGTTCATGGTCGACATCCTCACCGGTGTCCCGTCGATCGTCGCGGCGCTGTTCGTCTACTCGCTGTGGATCACCACGTTCGGCTTCGGTCGAAGCGGTTTCGCGGTGTCGCTCGCGCTGGTGCTGCTGATGGTGCCGGTGATCGTGCGCACGACCGAGGAAATGCTCAAGATCGTGCCGGACGAGCTGCGCGAGGCGTCCTACGCGCTGGGCATCCCCAAGTGGAAGACGATCACGAAGATCGTCATCCCGACCGCGCTGTCCGGCATCCTCACCGGCGTCATGCTGGCCCTCGCCCGAGTCATGGGCGAGACCGCGCCGGTGCTCGTGCTCGCCGCCTACGCCCCGTTCATCAACTACAACCTCTTCGACGGCCCCATGGCCTCGCTGCCGTTGTTGATGACCTCGGAGCGCAACAACCCCACCGAGGCGGGCTTCGACCGCATCTGGGGCGCGGCGATCACCCTTGTCCTGATCATCACGCTGTTCAACCTGCTGGCGACCGTGATCTCGCGGTGGCTGGCGCCGAAGACCAAGTGAGCGGGCGGTAAGTAGCGATGGCGAAGCGCATCGACGTCAAGGACCTCAACCTCTTCTACGGCAAGTTCCACGCCGTGCAGCAGGTTTCGCTCTCCGTGCCGCCGCGCAACGTGACCGCGTTCATCGGTCCGTCGGGCTGCGGCAAGTCCACCGTGCTGCGGTCGCTGAACCGCATGCACGAGGTCGCCCCCGGCGCACGGGTCGAAGGCACGGTGCAGCTGGACGGCGAGGACATCTACGCGTCCGCCGTGGACCCGGTGCAGGTGCGGCGCACGATCGGCATGGTGTTCCAGCGCCCCAACCCGTTCCCCACGATGTCCATCCGCGACAACGTGGTGGCGGGCCTGAAGCTCGCGGGCGTCAAGAACAAGAAGCAGCTGGACGAGGTGGCCGAGCGCTCGCTGCGCGGCGCCAACCTCTGGAACGAGGTCAAGGACCGCATGGACCGCCCCGGTGGCGGCCTGTCCGGCGGCCAGCAGCAGCGCCTGTGCATCGCGCGGGCCATCGCCGTGCAGCCGGACGTCCTCCTCATGGACGAACCGTGCTCCGCACTGGACCCCATCTCCACCTTGGCGATCGAAGACCTGATCACCGAGCTGAAGAAGGACTACACGATCGTCATCGTCACCCACAACATGCAGCAGGCCGCACGCGTCAGCGACCAGACCGCCTTCTTCAACCTCCTTGGCGTCGGCCAGCCCGGCCAGCTCATCGAGGTCGACGACACCGAGAAGATCTTCTCCAACCCCACCCAGAAGGCCACCGAGGACTACATCTCGGGCCGTTTCGGCTGATCCGCACATCTGCGGAAGGCCCGTCCCGACCAGCGGTCGGGACGGGCCTTCGCTGTTTCCACCGAAGGGGAACTGAGGCCGCCGCACGTCCGTCATAGCGAGGACACGGTTTGCCCGAGGCGGTACCGTGCTGGGTTGACGAGCACGATTCGTGGGGGGACCGGTGGCGGCACAGGAGCCGATGAGCGTCGGGTCGATGCAGGCCATGACAGCGAACATGAAGAGCTTGAAGCAAACGGCGGAATCCGGCGGCTTCGCCATCAGCCCCGAGGGCGCCGAGGCGTACGTGAAGGCCATCGAGGCCGCTCAGTTCGAGCTGAACACGCTAGACAGGACCATGTACCTGCTGGAGCAGCCGACCAAACTCGGTACGAGCCCCGATGGTCAAGCGCTGAGCATGTACAACATGGAGAGCGCGGTCGGCGGTGTGGGCACTGCAGGCATCAGGCCTGCGGTGAATGAGCTGAAGACGGCTCTGGAAGACGCCAGGGTGGCCATGCAGAAGGCTGTCGAGAACTACCGCGCCATCGATGAATCGCAGATGAGGTGAAGGTGCAGTTGATCAGGAGTTCAGCAATTCGGTGTGTCCTGCTGGTCGTGGTAGTGGGTGCCGCACTGGGCGGATGCTCGACTCGTGAACCGGGTAATCCGTCAGCTGGACCCGACTCCACCGCTTCGACCGGTTCACCTTCGACGGCGTCGAGCCCTGCGACGACGTCTGCCGGGGCCTCTGCTTCGTTGGCGAACTACAAGCCTTGCGACGAGCTCACCGCTGTGGCCGGGCAGGTACCGCTGACCGAGATTGAGAAGGAAGGCTCCACCGGGTGTGGTGCCAGGTATGGCACCACTGTCTCTCTCGGTTTGAAGACCTTCCTGGACATCGGGCTTAAAGAAGTCTCCGGTGGATCCAACGCCGAGTTTTCCGACACGACCATCGGATCCCGGAAAGCAAAACTCGTGAAGAAAGCTTATTCCGACAGCGCGTGTGCTGTGGCTATTGAGGTGAGCGCCACCTCCAGGGTTGACGTGGTCGCGTCCGCCAACATTTCCCTGGACGAAGCCTGCGCCGCGGCAAATGCCGTCGCCACTGCCATCGAGCCGAAGCTGCCGAAGTAAGAGGGGGACGTCATGGCACCGCCGAACTCAAACACCGGGCCCGGTGGCGCGCCTGCGCCCAACAGCCAGGCGAGCACGGTCACGTACGCGGGGCAGACGGAGGCTGAGCTCCGGGCCGAGTACGAGGCTGCTCGGGAGGCCAATCCGGGGTTCTTCGGTGGCATCCTGACGCTCGGCGACTACCTGAAGTACAAGGCGGGCGCGGCGCAGAACCAGACCGACCAGCAGCGGCAGCTGGAGCAGGTGGTCGAGACGTACCGGCCGCCGATGACGGCCGCCAGCTCCTACTACCTGGGGTACGACCACCCGACGCTCAAGTCGATGGTCAACGACGACATGGACCCCGGCACGGCCGACGAGCAGGGCGAGGCCTGGACGAAGATCGGCAACGCCCTGGTGGAGTTGCAGAGCGGGCTGACGTCGGCGACCGAGGCGAGCAAGGGCGCGTGGCAGGGCGAAGCGGCGGGGGCGGCGCAGGGCTACTTCTCGGGTGTCGCGAAGTGGTCGGGTGATGCCGCGCAGGCCGCGCAGTTGACCGGCAACCGGTTGTCCGCCCAGCAGAACGCCGCCGAGACGGCCAAGAACTCCATGCCGGAGCCGGTCGACTTCAGCACGGCCGACGCGTACAAGATGTTCTTCGCCGAGCCGAACCCGTTCAAGTGGGCCGAGACGATCGACAAGATCGAGGCCAAGTTCGAGGAGAAGCAGCAGGCCCACGAGCGGGCCGCCGAGGTCATGAACACGATGTCGACCGGTTTCCAGGAGGCCGGTTCGACCATGCCCGCGTTCGCCCCGCCGCCTCCGATGGACGGCGGCGGCAGCAGCCAGACCGGGACACCCCCCAACCAGACGGGTGTCCCGGGAACGACCAACGTGCCGGGGATCCCCGGCGGGACCGGCACGGGCACCGGAACTGGAACCGGGACCGGCACGGGCACTGGAACCGGCACAGGTACAGGAACCGGCACGGGCACAGGCACAGGGACTGGAACCGGCACGGGAACCCTCGGCCCCAGCGGGTCGACCGGCACCACCACCCCGGCGACGTTCGTCCCACCGGGCACGGGCGGCATCGGCACCGGACCCGGAGGACCCGGCACGGGACCGGGAGGCCCCGGCGGCGGCTTCTTCCCCGGTCCGTTCCCCGGCGGACCCGGCGGTGGTGGTAGCGGAGGACTCCCACCGGGCAGCAGGCCCGGCACGGGCGCCAACCGCGGCGGCATCGGCGGACCCGGCGGTGGCGGTGCGGGCGGCGGCGGACTCGGCGGCCGAGGGGCAGGCGGTGCCGGTGGCGGCGGCATCGGTGGACCGGGCAGCGGTAGCGGCATCGGCGGTGCGGCGGCGGCCAAGGGCTTCGGCCCCGGTGGCTCCGCGGGCATGCTCGGCGATTCGGGCAACCGCTCGGGCGGGTTCGGGCCCACCGGATCAGCGGTCGTGGGCGGCGGTGCGGGTCGCGCCGGAGGCATGGGCGCGGCGGGCATGGGCGGCATGGGCGGTGGCGGCGCCAGGGGGCAGGGCGACGAGGACACGGAGCACAAGGCCCCGTCGTACCTCGTCGAGACCGAAGACGTCTTCGGTGACGGCACCATGGTCGCCCCACCCGTCATCGGCGGGTGAGCGTGTTCTCGTTCTCCCTTTCCCACCCGGCCGCCGACATGCTCTGGGAGGACCTCGGCCTCGGCAGCAGGCCGTACCCGTTCGACTTCCCCTACGCGGGCCGGACCGAGGACGAGCGGCGCGGCATCCGCAACGCCGTCTACGAGGACCTCCAGGGGCGAGGCCTGGCCCTGCGCGGACGCGTCGTGCCGGAGGTCGAGAGAGCACTGACCATGTTGGTGCGCTACGACTTCGGCGTCACGGCCGTCGCTTCGCTCGACGCCAAGGCGGTCGAGCGGCAGCTGCTCGCCCGCGGCGGTGCGGTGGGTGAGCACGCGTCGCTGGCCGTGCTCGACGAGCGGATGATGAAGGTGACCCTGATCCGCTCGACCGAACTCGTCCGCGCGCTCGTCGACCTGGTCCCGCCGTACCGGCCGGGGCCGGGCCAGTCGCTCGCCGTGCCGATGCCGACGAGCGCGACACCACCTCGGCTGGACGACTTCGCCACCGCGACGTTCACCAGCGCGATGACCGCACGTTCGGCCACCGCGAGCCAGACTCGGGCGCTGACAGCGGTTTTCGAGCGCCCACGATTGCGCGCCGGGCAATTCGGAGCCTCGGTTCGCAAGCGCCACGGCCGCGAGGAGCGCTCTCCCCAGGTCGCCTGGTTCGACAACGACCAGGGCCGCTACCTGACGTTGAAGCGACCCGGCCGGGACGGCCAGGACTGGCTCACCCAGGCACCCGCCGACAACGCGCGCATCGCGGCGCAGCTCGTGCAGGAACTCGCCGCGCTCCAGACGTGAAAAAGGGCCTCGCCGACGGCGAGGCCCTTTGGGAGAAGGAGATCAGACGTCGGAGTCGTCGCCGTAGCCGGGCATCCGGCCGGTGACGACGAAGACGGTGCGCTTGGCCACGGAGACCGCGTGGTCGGCGTAGCGCTCGTAGAAGCGGCCCAGGAGCGTCGTGTCGACGGCGGAGGCGACGCCGTACGGCCAGTCCTTGTCCATGATCACCGTGAACAGGTGGCGGTGCAGGTCGTCCATCGCGTCGTCCGCGTCCTCGATCGACCGCGCCCGTGCGACGTCCTGGGTGCGGATGACCTCGGTGGCCTCGCGCGCGAGCTCGACCGCGATGCGGCCCATCTCGGCGAAGTACGGCTTGACGTCCTCGCCGAGCACCTGCTGGGGGTGCCTGCGCCGGGCCGCCTTCGCGACGTGCAGCGCCAGGTCTCCCATGCGCTCAACGCTTTCCGCGGCGTGGATGACCGCTAGCACCGTGCGCAGGTCCGTCGCGACGGGGGCCTGCAGGGCGAGCAGCGCGTACGCCTGCTCCTCGATGCTGGCGCGCACGTCGTCGACCTTGGCGTCGTCGCCGATCACCTGTTCGGCGAGCGCCAGGTCCGCCTCGAGCAGCGCGGTGGTCGCGCGTTCCATGGCGTCACCGACCATGCCGCACATGTCGGCGAGCTGGTCGGCGAGCTGTCCGAGCTGGTCATGGTAGGCCTCACGCATGCCGACAGCGTACGTCGACCGCGTCGCGGCAGCGACATCGTCCAATGAACCCCGGATGAACCGATGGTGACCAGCTGCCCTAGGCGCAGGGGTCGGCGCCACCGTTCACAATGGACACACCGGCGGGAGGGGCGGTCTGGCCGCTGCCCGTGTCCTGAGCCGTTCCACCTTGCGGGGAAACGACCTTCTCGTCGAAGCCCGGTCCGATGACGAGCGCGACGGCGCTGCCCATGGAGGCGTCGAACTCGAGGGTGGCGCCCGGCATGGCCGCGCCGAGCGTCGCCGCCGCGTCCTCACCGCCGATGCCGTACCTGACGACCGTCTTGTCGACGGGCGGGTTGTCGCCGAACCTCACGACGTCGAAGCCCTGCGCGACCAGTGCGTCCTTGAGCCTGCCCGCGGCGCCGCCCGAGTCGGGGTCGCCGTTGAGCACCTGCAGCTTCACCGACTTCGGATCGATGATCTTGCCCTTGCCCGGTTCCGACGGCGGCTTCGCCGGGGACGACGTGTCGTCCGGGTCCGCCTCCAGCGTCTCGCCCGGCAGCGGGGTGCCCTCGATGATCGCCTTGAACAGCCGGTCGGCCTCTTCGGGGACGAACTCCTCGGTGTTGTCGTCGGGGCTCAGCGTCGGCCCCTCCTCGGTGCGGTGCGGCATCGTCACGAAGCTGACGCGGCCCGCTTCCAAGCCCTGCAACGACTCCCCGAGGGTGAGGAGCTGGTCGGCGCCGACGTTCTGCCCCTGCGTGGAGGCCGCGAACGCGTTGATGAACGAGTTCAGCTTGCCGGGGTTCAGCAGGATCTCGTTCGACAACGCCTTGCGCAGCAACGAGGACAGGAACTTCTGCTGCCGGGTGATCCGGTCGTAGTCGCCGAACACCTCGCCCGAGACCTTGCGGGCCCGCACGTAGTTCAGCGCCTGGTCGCCGGAGATGTCGTACTTGCCCGCCTTGTCGAACAGCACGCCAAGCTCGTCGTCCTTCATCGGCTTGGGCACGCAGACGTTCACGGTGCCGACGGCGTCGACCATGCTCTTGAAGCCGTTGAAGTCGACGCTGATGAAGTGGTTGATGTTGAGGTGCGTGATCGAGCTCATCATCGAGGTCACGCACTTCGGGCCGCCGATCGCGTAGGCCTCGTTGGCCAGGACGCCTTTCGCGGCCTCGATCTGCTCACCGTTGTAGGTGCTGTTCGTCGGGTCCCAGCCCTCGCACGCGGGGCGGTTCACCCGCACGTCGCGCGGCAGCGACATCACGACGACGCGCTTCCGGTCGGCCGGGATGTGCGCGAGCATCAGCACGTCCGAGCGGGCGCCGACCTCCTGGCCGGCCTCGCCGACGCCGTCCTCGGGTCGCGCGTTCGCGCGGGTGTCGGAGCCGACGATCAGGAAGTTCTCGTCGCCGTACTGCTTCTCGGCGTCCTGCACGGCGGCGGTGTTCGAGCCCAGCGCGTCGATCTCGGTGAACTTGCTGTCCACCCACATCAGCGCGCCCCAGCCGAGGCCGGTGGACACGAAGACCAGGATGGCGGAGGTCAACGAGATGATCTTGAGGATCCGGACGATCTTCGAGTGCTTCGGCGTGCGCCCTCGCGGCGGCAGCACCTCGCCGTCCTCGTCGAGGATGACGGGCTCCGCGTACTCGGTCTTGTCCTCGTCCTCCTCGGCCTTCCACGGCATGAGCTTCTGCTTGCGCTCCTTGCGCTTGCGCTCCTGCTCGGCCAGCTCGTCGTGCACCGCGGAGAACCGCGCCAGCGTGTGGTCGACCTCGCGGCGCTTCTTGACGTCGTCGCCGATCGCTTCCATCTCGGTGGTGAGGCTGGCCGGGTCGATCTCGTCGCGGCGCTCGGGGCCGGGGGCCCTCGGCGGCTCCACGACCTCGTTCGCGGCGGGGTTCAGCCTGTTGTCGACGGGTGCGCGGCGAGGCCCGGCACCGTCCACCGGGATTCGGCGGGACCCGCTGGGGTCGTCGACGAGCGGCATCGGGCGGGACCCGCTGGAGTCCGGGCCGGGGGGCGTGCGGCGGGGACCGCTGGAGTCCACGCCGGGCGGGATCGGGCGTGCGCCGGTCGTGTCCATCCGCGGCGGTACGGGCCGGGGACCGCTGGAGTCCCCACGAGGTGGCAGGGGAGCCACGCCGGGGGGAGGGGGCGGAACAGGGCGGGGACGGCGTCCCGTGCCCTCAGCGGACGGCACAGGCGGCGGCACGGCGGGTCGCGGACGCGAGCCCGTGTGCTCGCTCGGGTGGCCGAGGGGCGGTACCGGCGGAGCGGCCCGCCGTCCGGTCGACTCGGCGGGCGGCGACGGGGGTGCGGCGCGGTGGGCTTCCGGCGGGAGCGGCGGGCGGGTGCCGATGGGTGGCGGACGCTGCCCGCTCGGCTGCTCGGGCGCGGCGCGGCGACCCGTCGACTCGGCGGGGGGCACGGCCCGGCGGCCGGTGGACTCGGCGGGAGGCGCGGCCCGGCGGCCGGTCGACTCGGCCGACCGGCGGCCCGTGGGCTCGACGGGCGGTTCAGGCGCCGCTCGACGGCCGGTGGGCTCGCCGAAGGCGGGTTCCGGCGCGGCACGGCGGCCGGTGGGCACGCCGGGCTCGGGTGCGGCCCGGCGGCCGGTCGGCTCGGCGGGCGGCTCGGGTGCGGCCCGACGGCCGGTGGGTGCGGCAGGTGCTTCGGGGGCGGCGCGGCGGCCCGTGGGTTCACCGAGCGGCGCGTCGGGTGCGGCCCGGCGACCGGTGGCCTCGGTGGGAGGCGCGACGCGGCGGCCGGTGGCCTCGGGCGGGGCGGCGCGGTGTCCGTTCGGGTCGGCGGCGCGGCGGCCGGTCGGCTCGACCGGGGGCGCGGCCCGACGTCCCGCGGGAGGCGGGGGTGCGGCGCGGCGACCGGTGTCGGCGGGTCGCACGGGTTGTTCGACGCCGGTCGACCGCGCGGGAGGCGGCTGGCGGACCGGGGGCGGCGGGGGCGCTGCCCGGCGGCCGGTGGGGGGAGGAGGCGGCTGATCAGCGGGAACGGGCCGGGGGATGTTGGTGCGGCTGTGCCGCTCCACCAGGTCCGACACGCTCAGACCGCCACCGCCTTCTGCGCGGCGTCGACGGCCTGATGCCTGCTCTTCCTCGGGTTCCTCGGCGCCTCGTGAACCGGGGCCGCCACGGCGGGGCTCGTCGGGCACCCGGTCTCCCTTCAGGTAAGTCCACTACTGGGTTGTCATCACAAGTTGACGACGGCGAGGACACAGTGGTTGCACACCGGCGTGTCAGTCCGGTCGATAGTACGGATGACAGCGACTCCTGACGACCACTCCCGGTGATCCCGGTCGAGCAAGTCGTCGGTACCGAGCAGTCTGGCAGGTCCGAACGGGTGAACGATTAGGCGAAATAGGTGCCTCAGTAGTAACCGGCAACCCTGGAATCCGCTATCGCGCGACGGCCCGCGGCAGGCCCGGCGAGCTGCACCCGCCCGTTCTCCCGGTAGGCGACCGCGTTCCGGCCCGACTGCTTGGCCGTGTAGAGCAGGCTGTCGGCGCGGAGCAACTGCTGTTCAGCGCTGACCGGCGGCCGCGACGGAACGGCCTCCGCGGGCGGCTCGTAGGCGACGCCCCCGCTGACCGTCACGCGCAATCCCGGTGCCACGCGAGACCACTCGTGACGCTCGACACGTTCACGGGCGGCCTCGACGATGCTCACGGACGTGGTCGCCGTCACACTCGGCAGGACGAGGACGAACTCCTCGCCGCCGTACCGGGCGCAGAACGCGTCCGGCGGCAGGTCCGTCTGCAGCAGCTCCACGACCCGTTGCAGCACGCGGTCGCCCAGCAGGTGGCCGAACGTGTCGTTGACCCGCTTGAACCAGTCGAGGTCCATCAGGGCTATCGCCAGCCCGTGCCGCGAGGTGCCGCGCTCGGCGAGGATCGCCAGCAGCCGCTGGTCGAGGTACCGGCGGTTGTAGCTGTGGGTCAGGCTGTCGCGCAGGCTCTGCTCGCGGGCCTCGGCGTGCTCGCGGCGCAGCCGGTCCACCTCGCGGCGCAGCTGCTCGGGCACCCGCGGCTGCTCCTCCCGGTCCGCGTACGCGAGGTCGAGCGCCGAACGCAGGTGCTGGTACGCCTGCTGCCACTGGCCGCGGGACGCCAGCAGCGTCGCGATCGACTCGTGCAGCTCGACGAGACCGGTGGTCTCGGAGGGGGTGGCGTCGACCGCGAGGAGGTGGTCCTCGGGCTTCCTGTTCGGGTCTGATTCGGCGACTTCGGGTCGCAGTGCGGTCATCGCGCTCACCTCCCTACTTGCCTGGTGTCGTCTCCTGAGAGGCGGCGCTTGAGCCGGCGGGACGCGCGGACGCGTTATTTCCCCCGTCTGGTTGACTGCTCACTGCTCCGAACTAGTGACGATCAGTGATCAACCTGGCTCTGCGTGCCCTGCCGCCCGACAGCCGTCGACCGCGGGCGGTCAGCCGCCGACGCAGGGGGCGAACCCGTACGGCTTCCCGTCGATCACCACGACGTGCAGCGAGCCGATCTGGACGCCGACGGTCGCCGATTCTTCGATCAACGTCACGGTCGCCGCGACCACGTAGACCACCCCGCGCGGGTGCGTCCGCTTGCCGGGTGGTTCCCAGTCGGGGTCCATCCGCAGGGTCGACATCGCCGGATCCATCCGCAGCGTGCCCGCGCGCAGTTCGCAGACCTGCGTGCGGAAGTCCGGGTGCTGGGTGTCCTGGAGCAGTTTCCGCTGCTCGGAGTTCCCCTTGTCGCCCGCCTCGTTGAGCTGGGTGAAGTAGCCCGCCACCTGCTCGCGCTCCACTTCGGTGATCCGCAACGGCCGCGCCGTGCCCGCCACCGGCGACGCGCAGCCGCCCAGCAGCAGCGCGCCTGCCGTGACCAGCGCGCTCGCCCACCGGACGCGGTCAGCCACCCGAGTGCATCACTTCCGCCCCCATCGGGACGGTGGCGTCCTCGGGGTCGTCCAGCCACCCCTCCGGCAGGACCACCTTCGCGGGCGAACCCTGGCGGCCGCGGGGCCCCTCGGCCTCCGACGGGTACGGCGCGTCGTGGTCGAGCTGCCCGATCAGGTCGTCCAACTCGGTCAGCGTGCCGACCATCGCGAAGCTCCGCCGCAGGTCGCCGCCCACCGGGAAGCCGCGCAGGTACCAGGCCATGTGCTTGCGCAGGTCGCGCACGCCCTTGTCCTCGTCGTAGTGCTCGGTCAGCAGCTCCGCGTGCGTCCGCAGGATCCCCGCCACCTCGCCCAGGCTCGGCCCCTCGGGGATCGGCAGGCCCGCGAAGGCCGCCTGGAGGTCCCGGAACAGCCACGGCCGCCCCAGGCACCCGCGCCCCACGACGACCCCGTCGCACCCGGTCTCGTCGACCATCCTCAGCGCGTCCTGCGCGCTGAAGACGTCGCCGTTGCCGAGCACCGGGATCCCCGTCACGGCTTCCTTCAGACGGGCGATGGCCGACCAGTCCGCCTGCCCGGAGTACCGCTGGGCCGCCGTGCGCGCGTGCAGCGCCACCGCCTTCGCCCCCTCGGCCTCCGCGATCCGCCCGGCGTCCAGGTACGTCAGGTGCTCGTCGGTGATCCCGATCCGGAACTTCACCGTCACCGGGATCCCCGCGGGCTCGGCGGCCCGCACTGCGGCCCGCACGATCTCCCCGAACAACCGCCGCTTGTACGGCAGCGCCGCGCCGCCGCCCTTGCGCGTCACCTTGGGAACGGGGCAGCCGAAGTTCATGTCGATGTGGTCGGCGAGGTCCTCGTCCACGATCATCTTCACCGCTCGACCCATGGTCGCCGGATCGACGCCGTACAGCTGCATCGACCGCGGGTGCTCGTCGCGGTCGAACGTGATCATGTGGAGGGTCGTCGCGTCCCGCTCGACGAGCGCGCGCGCCGTCACCATCTCGCACACGTACAGCCCCGCCCCGTACTGCCTGCACAGCCGGCGGAACGCCACGTTGGTGATGCCCGCCATCGGCGCGAGCACGACCGGCGGGTCGACCTCGAACGGGCCGATCCGCAAGGACTTGGTGGTCTGGAGTGCCGTGGACATCCCGCCCATTGTCACCCGGCGCGGAAGCGGACGTGCACCGGATCGGGGAGTCGCCCGTCACGCGCCTAGAACGGCACCGAGAGGCAGGCGAGTCGGGCGCCCGCCGTGCCCGCGTGGCCCTCGCCGGTGTGCGTGTGCTCGGCGTGGACGACGACGGACGCCGCGCGGCGGTCGGTGAACGTCCAGTCCACCTGCGCGATCGCCAGGCCAGAGCCGCGGGCGTTGGTGGTGAAGTCGAGCCAGATCTCGTTGTCCGGGTTGGCGAACGCCGGATCGGTCGCACCGCCCTGCACGTGCTGGAAGTGCGGACCCGAGTCGGCGGGGCCGAGACCGCACGTCTTCGCGTGGGCGTGGGCGCCGTACTCGCGGTTCGGCAGCAGACCCCTGGTGTGCAGCAGCACGAACGTCCCGCCGCCCGGCGTCGCCCACGAGACCACGGTCGCCTCCGAGCCGATGGGGGCCAGCGCGCTGTCGTGGACGGTCAGCGCCCCGGAGACGTGGACGGGCTGGGCGAGGGCGGCGCTGAGCGCGAGGGCGGCGGCGAGGTGCATGGGCCATGCGTAGCGCCCCGGACGTCCACCGGGCCAGCCGCGTCACCCGTTCCAGCGATCACCAGCCGAGCGGGCATCGACCGGACCAGGGGTGGAGTGAATCCCGGGTATTCCCACCAGCACGTGCGTTGTGGGCCGCCAGGGACTCGAACCCTGAACCAAGAGATTTCTTATCTACGTCACGCATTGTCTTCCATGGTTGGCCGTAACAGGCTGCCGCCTCGCAAGTTAGCAAATGCGAATAGTCACTGTGGATGGTCCTTTGTGGGTGTCTTCCGTCGTTTCGACCGGGTAAACCATGGCGTTGATCATGACTGGGTCCTGCTAGCGCGAGGGGATCTATTTTCAGTATCCCACCATCGCACTGACCGAAACCGATTGTAGTCGCTGCAGGCAGCGAGATCGATTACTTCGATCTGGATAAGTCATGAGGTTGGTCATTCGTCAACTCAGACAGAGCCTGGCGAACACTCAGAGAAGCTACATATACCCAGCAATCAACTGCCTCAATTCATCGCCATCAACAAGGATGATCGAAGTATCCTTGACATACTCTTGCGCTTCGGAAGTGAAATTCGAAGAGGTGACGTATATGCCTGAATGGAATCCTGCTGATCTTATTTTAGTGCGAAACCTTCGAATCTGGTGAATATTAACGAGCCTGTAGTTTTTATCCGCCTCTATTGCAATTAAGCGACCATCTTTACTCAATGGTGGATAGGCGACAATATCGAAATCAAAACCTCCATGAATAGTGTTTTCATACAATTCATAACCCATGAGCGAGAATAGCTCCCTAACGAGTTCTTCAAATGCCAAGCGTGAATAATCATTCAAATCAATGTCGCTCCTGCCGCTGTTCGAATCGGCCTCAAGTTGCGGCATAGCATCGTGAATTTGTTTCACTGTTGAATCGGAAACGGAAGAATTTAGTCTTTCCTTGGCGGCTACCGCAAAATCATATAGGGTCAGTAGCATGAGTTGTGATTTCGCATAGTCATTAAGCTCCTGAACAAGCTCTGGCCGGGCTCCGCGCCGCCTATTTTCAGTGACAGTCCACCAGTCCTGCTTGACGTCATTAGTTATTATCACCACTTTATTGGACTGAATATCGCGAGCGGCCGCCTTGTCGATAACTTGCCGCCAGAGCACGTAGTCTCCAGCCGCCCTTAAATCTGTACTCTTTTCCTTTGCATCTTTATATCCTGGAGGCATCTTATTGGGAAAACGAAAGTCCCTAGCCTCCTCCACTAGGCTCCGAAATCGGTCGATTGAGTAAGCATCGCCAATTTTCCCAGCAATAAGAATGTCAATTTCAAGCAGAATTGGATCAGACTTCTGCATCTCTCCAGGACTTAAGTCGTGCTCACTTTCTAGCTCTTTTAGCTCAGCCTTTGCGGCGTCCAGTGCGCCATCAAGTCTAGATTCGAAGCCTTTTTGATCCAACCCCAGATCGGCTGGTGCCCATGGTCGGCTTGTGAAAGTCCTTTCCCGAAGGTGTACCACACTGTTTACTGCGGCCTCTAAAATAGAGATCGCTTCAGCGGTCGCAATTTTTACTGTAGCATTAGCACGCTTAAACTCGGATATTCTATTTACAACCGCGCTAGCTTTGTTTCTATGGAATTCGACGATCGCCTGATGCGGGACCCAGATCCGGTCAGAAACCTGCCTAAATGATTCGAGCACTTGCTTCCGTGCATCAGCTCCAATTCGATATAGTGCAAGCAAAACGTTGGCGTCAAGAACAATAAGCCCAGAGTCAATCGATTCAATGAAAACTTCTTCGGCGACCCCTATCTGAGTAATAATATCCGCAATGTTTCGAGCTGGCTTAGATGCGCCAGATGCTTGATCATCGTTCATCGAATGAATGTACACGAGACTGTGGCTCTAAAACAATCTGCAAAGGAGCAGTACAAGTCAGTGAGATGACTCCGTTCAACCAAGGGGCCTCGCACCATCTCGTCGACCTGGCTCGCCCCAACCGCGCGTGTCAAGGGGGCTCATCCGTCCACACAGGACTGTGCGCTGGGTCGGCCCCCTTGACGCGTGTGGTTGCCCTCGGGGAGGTCGACGAGATGGTGCGTGCCCCGGCCCCCGCTGGTACGCGAGCGTCGACGTGGCCCCACCATCTCGGAGACCTGCCGCCCGGCGAGGGCATGTTCTGGAGCTGACTGATACTCACCGCGGCTTCCTCCGGGGGACGCTGGCCGTGCCTCCTCCGACGATGGCGAGCGGCGCCCTTCCTCACCTGGCCCGCCCGGACGCCGCCAGGCGGCCTTGGGCGGGGCAGAGGGCTTGGGGTGTCGGTCTCCGTCGTCGGAACGGGCACCAACGGCCAGCGGCCCCCGGAGGGGGCCGCCTTGATGAAGAAAAGAAACTCTGAACACAGCAGCTCAGACGGGCGGAACGTTCTCGGCACGCTCCCGATGTAGCTGGCTCGCGGCCTTGAGCGCAGCTTGCAGAGCATCGGGCAGAGATGAATCGGCGAGTATGGCGTCGTAGGCTTCGCTGAGGCTCTGATGCGCCCGGATGAGCCTATCTCGCAGTTCCGATAGGTAGTCATCGAATCCAGGCTTGCGAAGGTTCATCTCCGCATGGGTCACTTCGAGCTGTGCAGCCTCCCACCTTTGAAGAACTGTCATGGAGATTTTCTGCTCGGACACGGTTGCCTCTTTCATTTGACTAGCCTGCTTGTGTAGCCCGCTTCCGCGAGGCGCAAGTATGCCGATTCTACGTCGGCAGGAACTTCTTGTGGAATGGCATATCCGGCGTCGGCGAACAGTGTGATCCGCTGAGTGTCACCCACCATCATGCTGATTACGAACTCAGCATCCCCGATCGCTTCTACGTACTCGTCAATGGGCGGACGGTGCGACGTGCACAGGATGTCCAGCTCTGGCCAAAGCTTCTTGCACGTGCTGTAGGAACGGCGTTCCTGGTAGGGCCGTGACATCAGGATAGCCGTCTGGACCTTAATGCCCTTGTCTTGCAGCAGCTTCCTGGTTAGATCGAAGTTCTCGGCCGTGTTGGTCGCCTGGGTTTCGACAAGAATTGCCTCATCCGGCACGCCGTGGTCCAACGCGTACTCGCGGTAGTGGATCGCCTCGCCTCGTGGAAAGCGCGCAATGGTCGTCGGTGCGTTCGCACCCGTGAAAATGAGCAATGGGTAGTAGCCGCCCTCGTACAGTTCGGCCGTACGCATTGCCACACCGATGTCGTGACTGCCTAGTCCGATCCCGATATCGGCAGGACGTACCTCGTGCTTCATGTCGTGGTAATCCCAGAGGGTTAGCACGTCGTCACGATGTTGCGACGGAATCATGGTCGTGGGCAAAGTGCTGGCCTTCCTGGTTCGTCAGTCCGGAATCGGGAAGCTGTAGGACCATTCGAAACGGCTTGCCGCGTGTACACCTCGGGCGAACTCGATCGGCACGCCGTCCTTCGTGTACGTGCGGCGCTTGAGGATCATCACCGGCTCACCGGCAGGCAGGTTCAGTTCCTCGATCTCGTCGGGTGTCGGCATCCGTGAGTGGAAGCTCTCAGTCATCCGGTCCGGCTCCAGGCCCTGCATGGTCAGCACGGCAAACCCACCACCTGGGGTAGCAGGTCCCGGAGTTGGGTCCACCAGCGGAGTTCCCGCGACGTGCTCAGGGTTGTAGTAGCTCGTCAGGGTGTGAGTAGGTGTGTCACCGTCCTTTACCAACCTGGCGCGTTCGTAGACCGTCACCCCCGGCACCAGCTGTAGTGCTTCGGCAATCTCGGGATCGGCCGTCACCATTCGGACTTTGTTGGTCTGGTCGGTCGGCTTCCATGCCCGGCCGGAGGCCTCACGGTCGGCGGCGAACGCGACCAGCCCGAACTTCCACTTGCTCTTGGCGTACCGCTCGACACCTTGGCGCTTCATGGCTGGCCTCGGGCGGACGACTGTGCCTCGGCGGCGGACGGCGTCCACCAGCCCTTCAGCCTCAAGCACCGACACCGCCTTGCGGACGGTGTTGATGTTGACGCTGTGCTGGTCCGCGATCTCTTCCTGCTTCGGCAGCGTGGTACCAGGCGGGTACTCGCCTCGTTGGATCGCGTCGCGTAGGAAGCCTGCCAACTCCCGGTATCCGGTGATCACGTCACTCCTCGGTCGGTGCGGATAAGTCTATCTCTACCGTCTCCCACCTGCGAGAACAGAAAATAGAACTATTTCTATTGACATCCTGGCGGCTGCGGAGTTCAATAGAGATAGTTCTAACAGGCTCGATCTCACGGAGGTAGGACATGCCGCTCAGCAACATCCCGGTCGTGCTGGAGGGCTACACGCTCCAGGTCACCGAGGAGCCCACGGTCAAGATGAAGATCGACGACAAGACCAAGGTGGAGTCTCCGGCTACGGCCTTCGACGGCTCCCGCCTCTTCACGGTGAAGTTGTTCGCGAAGCCCCCGGCCGGTCCCAGCGGCAAGCGTGGCAAGGGTGAGGAGATCGCCGTGACGCTGATGACCGATCCCGGTGACGATTTCCAGGAGGGTGACCCGGTGGACCTGGTCGACCCCACGGTGTCGATGTGGTCCAACGACTTCGGCTCGGGTCTGTCCTTCCGGGCCATGGCTCTGGTCCCGCGTGTGCGTGCCGCGAAGGCCGCGTAGCTCTCTCCCCGTTGGTCAGCCCTGCCCGGTCCAGGCCGGTAGCCCGTTTCGAGTCGGGCCAGGGCGCGCAGATCCCGTTCCGCCCGAGGTTGGTCGGCGGTCCGTTCAAGCCGGGCCGGAATGTGTGATCCCGCTCCTTGTCAATTCCACAGTGGATACACCCATGCCTGAATCCGGCGCGTTTTCGTTGCTGCGCCGGGATTTCCGGTCATGCCAGGTCGACTCGTTGTGCCCTGGCGTGGCCGTGGATCCCGCATCCACGGAGGAAAGGCGTCACCAAGCATGGACAAGGCTCACATCATCACCGGCCCCTCGGCCGTGTGGATCCGAACCCGGTTGGCGTCCACGGCGCGAACCCTCTGCGGCATCACCGACTATCAGGGCTCCGACACCGCCGACCTGCCCATCTGCGTCTTCTGCGAACGGTTAGCAGGGTGGGGCAAGCCCCAAGCGCACAAGGTCCCCTCGGGCAAGGCTCCCTCGCCCAACGCGCTCAACGCGGTAGCGAGTCAGGCCGCTACCGACCACGGCTACCTGCTGGCCCCGCTCGGCATCGAGGTGTGCCGACGGCTCGACCGCACGAGCGTGGAACGCGTCCCGGTCTGGGAGGCCGAAGCACTACACCACCTGATCCGCAACAAGCACGTCACCCGAGGTGGCCTCGTCGTGGTCACCCACTGCCGCAAACAGCGCCACATGTACGAAGTGGAAACCAAGCGGTGAGCGAGGACCTGTTCGGCAACGAGATCACCGCCATCGACACCTCACCCGCCGCGCCGTCCAAGCCCCGTCCGGTGGTCAACGACATGACGGCGGTCATGACCGTGCTCGGCCACGCGGTCGACGAGTTCGGCTACCTGCTCTCCGGTCCGTCCCGTCGGGTGATGCGCAAGACCGATAAGGACGTCATGAAGCCGGTCCCGATATGAGAGGCCAACCTGGTCCACCAGCTCATCGACGCAGGTCAGCTTACCCTCGGAGGTACCCACTTCATGCGCTGTGGCGCTGTCTCCGGTCACGCGCACTCCGTCCTGGTGCCCAAACCCACCCGCGCCCGACTCGGCCGGTGGCGTGTTCTGAAGGCCCCATCCTCCTGGACCGCCCGAACCGCTTGACCCACAACGGAACGAGGAAGTGCTCGTGCAGATTCAAGTACTCAACTCTCGTGCCCAAGAGAAGTACGGCGAGTTCGTCCACGCGCTGAACTTCGCCCAGGAACAGCTCACCGAGCTGGACAAGCTGATCGCGAGGATGAGCGAGCGCAGGCTGCCGCCCGGAACGTGGCGCGTGGCCACCCCGGAGCAGCTCAAGGCCATGTACAAGACCGCGCTCGCGGACTTGGAAGCGCTCCAGGTGCAGGCCAAGAAGTACGAGACCGAACTGAAGTCCCGTGAGTGGAGGGTCTGACCCATGTCGCACCAACTCGACAACGCCATCGACGCCGTCAACAAGTCGATGAAGACCCTGCGCGAAGGCGTCAAGGACATCCCCGTCCGCCGTGAGGGCTTCAAGGGCCTGCACGACACCTTCGCCCGCTCGGTGGCCAGGTTGACCACCGAAATGTCCTACGCCCGTGCCCAGCTCTCCGAGGACAAGCCCGCGCGGTCACGTCGCCGCCGCTGACCACTCACCGCGGCTTCATCCCTTCTCGGCAACGGCCGATCGTCCAGAACCCCTGGATGGTCGGCCGTTGCCCTGCCCCGGTCCCTCCGGACCAGGAAAGGACACACGATGTTCTCCCAGTCTCAAGGCAAGTCCCGTCGCTCTCCGGGTGCGGAATTCCGGGCGGCGGTCTGGATGGTCCGTCACCCCGGCTCGGTCGCCGCTCCCGCCGCGCTGGTCTCCTCGCTGGAGTACTTCGGCCCCACCCTCACCGGCTCCCTGGTCGGTGCCGCCGGAACCGGTGTAGGGGCGTGGTACCGGGGTCACCCCGACACCTTCGACACCCTCGCCGCCCCCGTGCTGCGAGCTTGGCATCGCCGCTGGTTGGGCGCTTACCGTGGGCGCCGCTGGGCCGACCTGATGGCGGTGTGCGAGCTGACCAAGACTCACCCGCGCACCCTGCGCACGATGGTCCCTCGGGTGATGCGGGTGCGGTCCTGGTCGGCCTCGGTGGACACGGTCCGGATCAAGATGGTCCCCGGACAGGCTCCCCGTGCCTGGGTGGCTCAGCTGGAGGAGATCGCCTCGACCCTCGGCGCGGTCCGTGTCGCCCTGGAAGCGTCCAAGCCCGGTGAGATCGTGCTGATCATCCAACGTGACGAGCCGTTCGACTTCGTCATCCCCTCGCCGGACATGCCCGAAACCGTCGAGGAGGTGGACCTGTCCGCGCTGTTCGTCGGTGAGGACGAACTCGGCCGCCCGTGGACCCAACCGCTCCTGGGCGGCCACACGGTGACTGCCGGGGCGACCGGGTCGGGCAAGAACTCCCTCGTGCTGGCCAAGATGCGCGCGGCCATGCCAATGATCCGCGCGGGCCTGGTCCGGCCGTGGATCGTGGACCCCAAGCTGGTTGAGTTCATCACCCTGGAACCGATGTTGCAGGGCCGCTACGCCTCCGACCCCGCCGACGGCGCGGAACTGGTCAGTGCGTTCGTGGAGAACATGGAACGCAAGCAAAAGCGCATGCAGCGCAACAAGCTCCGCTCGGCCCCGGTATCGGAGGAATACCCCCTCGATTGGCTGATCCTGGACGAGATCGGCTCGATGCTGGCCTACCGGCCCGAACACGCTCACCAGCTCGTGGCCGACTGCTCGCTGATCACCTCACTGGGCCGCACCACCCACGACGTCCTCGAATGCATGATCCAGGAACCCACCAAGGACGTGCTGCCAATCCGGGACCTGATCCCGCGTCGGGTCTGCCTACGGGCCACCTCGGAACGCCACCCGGACATGGTCCTGGGGGACGGCATGCGCGAAAAGGGCGCAATCGCCGACCAGCTCCCCGAGGAAGGCACCGCCGGTATCGGCTGGGCCGTCGCCCCCAAGGTCCGCCTACCCAAGCGGATCCGCTCCGCCTACACCTCCGACACCGACATGACCGACCTCGTCAAGGCAGTCAAGGCGGGTACCGGCCTCCGGGCCGTCGCCTAGCTCGTTCGCTTGTCAGCCCTGCCCGGTCAAGGCCGGTAGCCCGCTTCGAGTCGGGCCAGGGCACTCACTCCACACCAACCCCCTCACTGTCTCGGAAGGATTTGCCATGCCCAGAAACAAGCCTCGATCCCTGGATCGTCTACTCAGGACACTGCGCGGCACGATGCGCACCCATGATCTTCCCCGCCCGGATCGGTTGGTGATCTCGACCCGGTCGGGCTCGGTTCACCTGGAACTGACCTCGGGCGCACCTCGTGACCGGGTGACCGGCCTGCTCGACTGGGCCGACCTGCTGCACGACACCCACCTGGTGTGGACACACCGCGCGCACGGCCTGGTGGACATCGCCGCCACCGGATACACCGCCTCCGGGATCACGCTGGGCATCGCCGCGACCGTGAGCGTTGCCGACCTCGGCGGCCACCTGGTCGACCTCGACACGACCACGCTCGCGGTCATCACCGGCCTGGGCAGCCTCGGCCCGTTCGAATGGCACTCGATCACCTGCGCCCAGTTGCGCCAGGCTCTCGCCGCCACGGACTCCCGTCCGGCCGTGTCGGTCTCCTCGCTCGTGCCGGAGGCGGCCGCGTGAACGGCTCCTACACCGGCCACAAGGCGCTGATGATGGCGCTGTTCGGCCGCTCCGGTGAACCACCCGCCTGGCGCGCTGAGGCCGCGTGCGCCGAGGAAGACCCGGACCTGTTCGCCGACTCCGACCGCACCGAACAAGCCCGGACGGTGTGCGCCGGATGTCCGGTCCAACTCCAGTGCCGCGCTGACCAGTTCGCCTGGGAAAGCCAGTCCCGCGCACGCCGCTACTACACCGCCGGAATGGTCGGCGGCCTCACCGGCTCCCAGCGCAACCAGCAGCACTACCCCCGCGCCACCCGCAAGACCACCCCTACCGCTGCCGTCTCCACCAACCAGAAGGACGTGGCCTGATGCTCCAGCTCGCCATCCCCGTCAACCGCCGCACCCTCACCCACGCCGCCAAGACCATCCCCGCCGCGCTGATCGGCCTCGCGGTCATGTACTTCGCCTTCGGCGTCCTCGGCGCGCTCGTGCTCGCCGTGGTGCTGCTGCTCCTCGTCCGCCTGCTCGTACGCGCCGCACGCGGCCGATGACCGTCCGCCTGGTCCCCGAGACCGAGTCCGAACCCTGGCTCGCGGGGACCGTCCTGCACCGCGTCCTGATCGACGACGTGTGGGTCGGGTGGGTCGGGGACGGTCGCCCCTGGCGTGGCTGGCGCTACGGCGGACGTCGCTGGTTCGCCTGCTGGCGACAGGACGGCGACACCGCCGCCCGCTGGTCCAGCGAACTGGACTACCCCACCCGCACCGCCGCCGTGACCGCCCTGCTCCAACACATCCCACCACCGGGGAGGTGAACCAGTGTTCGGCAAAGCCAAGCCCCACAACGACAACCAGCCCACAGAGACCCGGTCGGTGCGCCGACTCCGGGCACGCTTGGACGAGTCGCACCAACTTCACGCGCTCACCACCGACCCGCTGTTGAACGCGGTGCGCGCCGACCAGTTCCGCATCTCGGTCACCCGCTCCATGTGGCTGTTCCTCACCCTCGGGTTGGGATTCACCGCCACGGGAGTTCACGCGTTCCTCGCCGGGAAACTCAGCCCCTCAGACCCGCTGTGGTGGGGTGCCTGGCTCGTGGAACCCGCCCTCGCGGGCATCCTCATCACCCTGCTGCGGTGGGAAGCCGAGATGCTCTCGGCGGGCCTGGACGTCGAGCACGACGCCGTCAAGCGCCTCAAGCACCTGCTGTTGGCCGCGACCCTGATCACCAACGTGTGGTCCAGCCTGTTCCCCGCCAAGGGCTCGGCGAACGCCGGAAACGTGTTCCTGCACGTGGTCATCCCGGCCGTGGTCTACCTCATCGCCGAAGTCATGCCCGTCATCACCCACCGCTGCAACCAAGCCCGCGACAACGCACTCGCCACCCTCCACCACCTCCCCGCGGCTCCACCCGCGCCGACCGTGGAAGTACCTGCCGCCTCACCTGCGCCGATGGTGGAAGTCCCCGCGGCTTCACCCCCGGCTGACGTTCCACCAGCAGCGGAGACACCCGTCGTCACGCCGCCGACCCCGGCGCCACTCGTGGTGACCTCGCTGCGGCTGCCCGGCCCGATGCTCGCCGCCCTCGACGCCAAAGTTACCGCCGTCCGCTCCGAGGGCCGCGCGGTCACCGCCCAAGACGTCCAGGACGCCACCAGGGTCCCGGCCGACTTCGCGGCCCGCATCCTCGCCGACCTCGCCGCCTGACCCCTTCTCAGCGCTCGCGCAAGGGGACCTCGACCACGAGCAGGCAACTCCCTCGGCCTGCTCCCCATGAGGGCGGGACACAGCCACCCACTGTGTCCCGCCCTTCCCCTTGCCCCGCAACGAAAGGACCACCACTCGTGCACACCCTCGAAGACCGCATCTCCCGCCGACTCAAAGCCCCCGACTACCAGGAATGGCGCGCGAAAGTCCTCGCCACCGCAGGATGCGCCGCCCCGATCCGCCTCATCGGCGCGTGGCAGCTCCACCACGTCGACCTCGGCGTCGTCGCACACCACGGCGGGGAAATCATGGTCCCGTGCGGCAACCGACGTGAGAGCGTCTGCCCCTCGTGCTCCGACCGCTACGCCGCCGACGCCTACCACCTCATGACCGCAGGCCTCTCCGGCGGCAAGGGCGTGCCGGTCACCGTGTCGGACAAGCCGCGCGTGTTCGCCACCCTCACCGCACCGTCGTTCGGGCCCGTACACAACCGACGCATTTCCGCCAACGGCCGCACCATCCCCTGTGCCTGCGGCGGCTACCACCACCAGGACGACCCCCGCATCGGCGGCGCCCTGGACCACGACACCTACGACTACACCGGGTCGGTGCTGTGGCAGGCCAACGCCGGGAAGCTCTGGCACCGCTTCACCATCCGCCTACGCCGCGTCCTGGCCCACGCCGCCGGACTCACCATCCGCGACTTCAAGGACCACGCCCGCGTCTCCTACGCCAAGGTCGCCGAGTACCAACGGCGTGGCCTGGTCCACTTCCACGCCGTCATCCGCATCGACGGACCTAACGGACCCACCGACCACACTCCCGCATGGGCCACAGCCGAACTGCTGGACCACGCCGTGCGCGTCGCCGCCTCCTCGATCGAGGTCTCCACCGTCCGCCCCGACGGGACGCCCCTCGTGCTGCTGTGGGGTGAGCAGGTCGACGTTCAGCCGATCCGCGCCGCTACGGCCCACCAGGTCGAGGACGAGTCCGGCGCGATCAGTGAACAACGCCTCGCCGGGTACGTCGCGAAGTACGCCACCAAGGGCACGGGCAAGACCGAAGCCGCAGACAAGCCGATCCGGTCCCAACTGGAAATCGACCACCTGCGGGTCTCCACTCACCACCGCACCATGATCCAAACCGCGTGGGACCTCGGCCACCTGCCGCAATACGAAGACCTCAACCTGCTCCGCTGGGCACACATGCTCGGCTTCCGCGGGCACTTCCTGTCCAAGTCACAGGCCTACTCGACCACCTTCAAGGCCATTCGCGGGGAACGCCGTGCCTTCCGCGCTCAGGAAGTCCTCGACAGCCTCGGCTACACCGAAGACGTGGTCACCGTCGTCAACGACTGGCAGTGGACCGGATCCGGCTACGCCAACGACGCCGAACGCGAACTCGCCTCGGCCATCTCCGAACGAGTCCGCGAAACCCGACGCCGCAAGTACGAAAAGGAGGAAGCCGAATGAGCAAGCTCTGGGGGATCAAAGAACTCGCCGAATACCTCGGCGTGCCGAAACAGACCATCTATACCTGGCGCACGAAGGGCTACGGCCCTCCTGGACAGCGCATCGGGAAGTACGTCAAGTTCATACCGGAAGCCGTTTACGCCTGGGTACAGAACCAGTCGGAAGGGGCTGCCTGATGGCCCGACCGTCATTGCCCGTGGGGACCCACGGCGAGATGAGGTGTCACGAACTCCCGAATGGCAAGTTTCGGGCGATTGCCAACTATCGGGACTATGACGGTGTCACTCGTCCTGTCGAGCGGACGGGCAAGACTGAGACCAAAGCTCTGAATCGCCTCAGGGAAGCGCTGCGGGACAGGGGCAGGGTGGACGCAGGAAGTGAGATTACGAAGGAAACTCTGTTGTCCGCAGTCGCGGAACTGTGGTTTGACGACTTCGCCGAACAGGTCGCGGAGGGCAAGAAGTCGCCCGGTACCAGCCGCGCCTACCGCGACCGGCTGGACAAACAGATCATTCCGGCGTTGGGCAATCTGAGGCTTCGGGAGATCACCGTATCGCGGGTCGACAGGTTGGTGAAAAAGACCAAGGATGACCACGGCAATGCGGTGGCCAAGATGGTCCGGACCGTCCTCAGCGGCGTTCTCGGCCTGGCGACTCGGCATGACGCGTTCGACCACAACCCGGTGCGCGACGTTCGCCGGATCGAGAGTGTGGACAAGCTGGCCGTTGCGCTCGAACTTGACCAGGTTCGGCAGTTGCGCGCCAAGATCGCGGCGGACAAGAAAGCGGTGGCTCGGGACCTGCCTGACTTCACCGACATGATGGCGGCCACAGGGTTGCGCATCGGCGAGACAGCCGCCGTGGTCTGGGACGCTGTAGACCTTGATGCCGCCACCGTTGAAGTGCGCGGAACCGTGATCAGGATCACTGGTCAGGGGTTGGTGATCAAGCCGAAGCCCAAGAGCAAGAGCGGTTTCCGCAAGCTCGAACTGCCTGCCTGGTCCGTTGCGATGCTGCGGGCGCGGAAGCCTGAATCCGCCCGACCGAGCGACCCGGTGTTCTCCGCGCCGTTGGGAGGCCTTCGGGACCCGTCCAACACCAATGCCGACCTTAAGGAGGCCTTCACCGATGCTGGCTACCCCCTGCTGACCAGCCACATCTACCGGAAGACCGTGGCGTCGATGATGGATGACGCAGGGTTGAGCGCGCGAGCTGCCGCTGACCAGCTCGGTCATGCCAAGGTGTCCATGACCCAGGACAAGTACATGAAGCGGAGGGTTTCGAGGACCGGAGCGGCTGGCGTCCTGGAGTCGATCGCCTACACGGAGTGAGTCGCCGGGAAAGCCATGGGTAAAGCATGGTGCCCGTAGATGAAACTCAGCCCCCGTCCTAAGTGGACGGGGGCTGATCTGCGTCGATGTGGGCCGCCAGGGACTCGAACCCTGAACCAAGAGATTAAAAGTCTCCTGCTCTGCCAATTGAGCTAGCAGCCCTCGGGTGCAGCTTACCGACAGGAGTGGGCACGTGGGTGAGCGGTGGTCGACTTGGTGCCGCCTGTGGCACCCGATTCGCTGACCCAAGGGTCTGAGCTGCGGAAATGCAATGTTGATCGTGCGTTGTGCCGGGTGATCCATGTCACTTCGAAGCATCCGAATTGGGTGGTGGGGCATCTTCTCATCGTCCGATCGGCACAACGGAAAAGGTGATGGGAATGCGTTGGAACACCGGTCGTAGTGGTGCTGTGGTCGCGGTGTTCGCCATGGTCGGAGCTGTCGCGGCGTGCTCGACCGGTGGTGGGGGCACGGGTGGGGCGGGTGCGAGCGGGGGTGCGTCCGCCGGTGGCGAGCCCGCGGACGTCGAGGTCTCCGACTCGTTCACCAGCAGCGTGGTGGGCGACGTGGAGCAGTGCGCGAAGGTGCAGGTGGCGCTCGGCGACGCGAAACCGGCGGAGGGCGGGACGACGCAGTTGCGGTTGCCGTTGAAGATGACGAACGTCGGCACCGCGGACTGCGTGCTGCGCGGGTTTCCCGGTGCGCGGTTGAAGGGGCAGGACGACGTCACGTGGGACCTCGTGCGGTCCGCTGAGGAGGCCAAGGACGTGCGGCTCGCGCCCGGCGCGAGCACGACCAGCTACCTGGCGTTCCTGCCAGAGAAGGGCCACAACGAGAAGTGGGACGTCACGACGGTGACGATCACGCCGCCGAACACGACCGACTCGCAGGTCTTCGACTGGCCCGGCGGGTCGGTGCTGAAGCAGGACGGCGCCACGCGTCCGGGCACCTACGTCGGGCCGGTCGGCGCGTGGGGTTCGGGCGGCGCCTAGTCCCGCAGGTAGCGGGTGACGTCGAGCATCGCCCGCGGGTCGACGGGGTCGGTGGTGGTGCAGGCGTTCAGGCCCGCGGTGATCTCGTCCCCGGACAGGTCGGTGCCGATCATCACCAGCTGGGTCGTGCGGGGGACGCCGCGGGGCCACGGGGCGCGGTCCAGCACCAGGTGGTCGCCGACGGTGTGCAGGGTGAAGCGGTCGCCCGTGCCGAAGTCCACGAAGCCCTTCACGCGGTAGAGGCCCGGTGGGCGGGCGGCCAGGAAGCGCATGAACCCGCGTGGGTGCACAGGGGTGTCCGCCACGAACTCCACGCTGTCGTAGAGCGCGTGGACGTGGTCGTGGTGGTCGTCGGTCAAGTCCTCGAAGGACAGTTGGCCGATCGTCGGTGTGCGCGGCCGGGTGTCGAACAGCAGCGCGGGGTCCACGCGGCCGTGGGTGGTTTCCACGAGGGGCGTGCCGGCGGGCACGGCCGCGCGCACGGCGGGCAGGTCGGCGGCGCGGTCGGTCTTGTTCAGCACCACCAGGTCCGCGAGGCGCAGGTGCTTCGCGAGCTCCGGGTGCCGGGTGCTGGTGGTGGGGAACTCGGCGGCGTCCACGACCACCACGAGGCCGCCGTAGGTGATGCGCGGCTGGGTGCAGGCCAGCACCAGCTTGACCATGCTGCCCGGTTCGGCGAGGCCGCTGGCCTCGATGACGATGACGTCGATGTTCGCGGACGGCTTGGCCAGGCGGGTGAGCATGTCGTCCATGTCGGACGGGTCGACCGCGCAGCACAGGCAGCCGTTGCTCAGCGAGATGGTGGAGTCGACCTGGCTCGCGACGGTCATCGCGTCGACGTTGATGCTGCCGAAGTCGTTGACCAGCACCCCGATCCTGGTGCCGCCCGAGGTCGTCAGCAGGTGGTTGAGCAACGTCGTCTTCCCGGAGCCGAGGAAACCCGCGACGACGACCACCGGGATCTGCTGCTTGGCCACGTCGCCAATGCTAGATCGGCGGTGGGTGACGAAGTCGGCGCAGCCGGTGAAACTCGACCGCGATACTCGGAAAGCGCCACGAACTCCGAGGTCAGCTGGTTACAGTCCCAGCCAACACGGCACTGGTGAGGGGCACGTTGGCGGAGTTCACGAGCACGGCGTTCGGATACCCGACGGCGTTCCTGAGCGTGCTCCTCGTCGTGGTGGTCCTCTACTGGTCGCTGGCCGCGGTCGGCGTGCTCGACGGCGACGGGGCCGAGGCGGGCGGTTTCGAGGGCGCGCTCGCCGGGCTCGGGCTCGACGACGTGCCCGTGACGGTCGTGCTGTCGCTGTTGACCGCTTTCTCCTGGTTCGCCTGCCTCGGGGGCTCCGTGCTGCTCAACGGGTTCGACCTGTCGTCCCCGCTCACGATCGTGCTCGGCCTGGTGGTGCTGGTGGTGGCGCTGGCCGTCGGCGTGCTGCTCACGCGGCTGCTGGCCCGGCCCCTGCGCAAGCTCTTCCCGAACGGACCGCAGGCGTCCCGCAACGACTTCATCGGCAGGCCGTGCGTGATCCGCACGGGCACCGTCACGCACGACTTCGGCCAGGCCGAGGTGACCGCTTCCGACGGCTCGTCGGCCGTCGTGCAGGTGCGCCAGGCGGGGCAGGACGTCCTGCTCGCGGGCAGCACCGCACTGATCTTCGACTACGACGTCGACGGGGAGTTCTTCTGGGTCGTCCCGGCGGATTCCGTGCTCGGCCCGAACCACTGATCGCAGGGGGACCCTGATGGACGTCATCACCACCGGCTTCGGCATCCTCGTCGCCGTCGTCGCCGTCGTCGTGCTCGTCGTGCTCGTGCTGCTGTTCATGGTCAGCCGCCTGTTCCGCAAGATCGAGCAGGGCAAGGCGCTGATCGTCTCGAAGGTGCGCAAGGTCGACGTGACCTTCACCGGCGCCGTCGTGCTGCCGGTGCTGCACCGCGCCGAGATCATGGACATCTCGGTGAAGACCATCGAGATCAAGCGGGCGGGCAACGAGGGCCTGATCTGCCAGGACAACATCCGGGCGGACATCCGGATCACCTTCTTCGTGCGGGTGAACAAGACCGTCGAGGACGTCATCAAGGTCGCCCAGGCCATCGGCACCGCCCGCGCCAGCGACGAGCACACGTTGCAGGAGCTGTTCAACGCCAAGTTCTCCGAGGCGCTGAAGACCGTCGGCAAGCAGCTCGACTTCGTCGACCTCTACACCAAGCGCGACGAGTTCCGCGACCAGATCATCCGCGTCATCGGCACCGACCTCAACGGGTACAGCCTGGAGGACGCGGCGATCGACTTCCTGGAGCAGACGCCGATGTCCCAGTTGGACCCGGCGAACATCCTGGACGCGCAGGGCATCCGCAAGATCACCGAGCTGACCGCGATCGAGCACGTGCGCACCAACGAGTTCCAGCGCAGCGAGGAGAAGGAGATCACCCGCCAGAACGTCGACGCGCGGGAGGCCATCCTCGAACTGGAGCGCAGGCAGGCGGACGCGGAGACCAGGCAGAAGCGCGAGATCGAGACGATGCGGGCGCGCGAGGAGGCGGAGACCGCGAAGGTGCAGTCGGAGGAGCGGCTCAAGGCCAGCTCCGCGCACATCCGCACCGAGGAGCAGCTCGGCATCCAGGACCAGAACCGGGCCCGTGAGATCGCCGTGGCGGAGAAGAACCGCGAGCGCGTGATCGCGATCGAGACCGAGCGGATCGAGAAGGACCGCCAGCTGGAGGTGATCGGCCGCGAACGGGAGACCGCGCTGGCCAGCATCTCCAAGGACAAGGAGCTGGAAGGCGAGAAGCGCGACATCGCCGAGGTGATCCGGGAGCGGATCGCGGTCGAGAAGACCGTGGCCGAGCAGGAGGAGAGCATCAAGCGCCTCCGGTCGGTCGAGGAGGCCGAGCGCTTCCGCCAGACCACGGTGATCCACGCCGAGGCCGAGGCCCAGGAGGGCCTGGTCAAGGACATCAAGGCCGCCGAGGCCGCCGAGCTGACGGCGAAGCACAAGGCGCGCGAGGAGCTGACGCTCGCCGAGGCCCGGCAGCAGACCGCCGAGCTGGACACCCGCGCGAAGATCCGCCTCGCCGAGGGCACGCAGGCCGCCGCGGCGGCCGAGGGCCTGGCCGAGGTGCAGGTCCGCGAGCGCGACGCCGAGGCGATCGAGAAGGTCGGGCGCGCGGAAGCCGCCGTGGCGCGGGAGAAGCAGCTCGCGCACGCCGAGGGCACCGAGAAGGTCGGTCTGGCCGAGGCGATCGTGTCGCGGGAGAAGCAGCTCGCCGAAGCCGAGGGCGCGGAGAAGGTCGGCATGGCCCAGGCCGTCGTCGACCGGGAGAACGCGATGGTCGCCGCCACCGCGATCCGCGAGAAGCTCAAGGGCGAGGCGGAAGGCCTCTCCGACAAGGCCGCCGCGATGAACGCGCTGGACGACGCGACCCGCGGGCACGAGGAGTACCGGCTCCGCCTGGAGACGGAGAAGGAGGTCCGCCTCGCGGGCCTCGACGTGCAGCGCCAGGTCGCGGTGTCGCAGGCGTCCGTGCTGGCAGCGGGCCTGGAGAAGGCCGACATCGACATCGTCGGCGGCGAGAGCATGTTCTTCGACCGGGTGGTCGGCGCGATCACGATGGGCAAGAGCGTCGACGGGTTCGTCGAGCACTCCGACGTGGCGCGGAACCTCGCGGGCTCGTGGCTCGACGGCTCAGCGGACTTCACCCAGGACATCACCAGGGTGCTGGGTTCGTTCGGCACGAACGACGTGCAGAACCTGACCGTCTCCGCGCTGCTGATGCGGCTGATCTCGTCCGGTGGCCCGGATTCGGGCAAGCTGACGGAACTGCTGGACACCGCGAAGAAGCTCGGGCTCGCCGAGCGACCGGTCGCCGCCCTCGCGGCGAAGTGACGCGGCGGTGACCGTCACGCGGGAACCCGCCCGGCCGTTGAACGAGGGCAAGCTGGACGCGGGCACCTACGAGGTGCTGCGGGCCCGGCTCGCCGAGCAGGCGGCCGGGCTCGCGGGCCGAGCCGAGGAGCTGAACGCCGAACGCCTCCGGGTGTTCGGCAGCGCCGAGCTGCGGCTGATCGGGACCGAGCGGATCCGCACGGCGAACAACTGCGTGCCGCGGGACTGCATCCAGGTCGGTGGCCTGATGCTGTTCGGGTACAACGTGTTCATCGGGCTCAAGCCCGAGACGACCGTGGACGACGTGTTCTCGCTGCACCGCTTCACCCGCGACGGCGACGCGTTCCGGTTCGAGGACGCGGACCCGGACGCGCTGCCCGGCCTGCTGCGCGATCCGCGGTTCCTGCGCGACTTCGCCGAGCTGTACCGGTACTACCGGGACACCCGGCTGCTCCAGCTGCGCCGGGTGGAGAGCAAGGTCCTGGCGATCTTCCAGACCGGCGCGCGCACCGAGGACGTCCGGGTGCTGCGCTGGCAGGTCGAGCCCGACGGCTCGGTGTCCTACGTGGACAACCGGGGCGAACGCGACCACGTGTTCCCGCCGTCGCACGACTTCGAGTGGACCACCACGGTCCGCGAGAACCACGTGCTGGGGCGGCACCCGCACATCTCGATCGAGGACGAGGTGTTCGTCGAGACCCTCGGCGGCGACCTGACCGTCAAGGTGGAGAACAACACCGAGAGCGGCGAGGGCGTCTACCACGAGCCGGTGGACGAGCCGTTGCAGAGCCTCGCGGACGCCGACGTCCAGTACGCGCGGGTCGGCCCGCTGGTCCTGCTGCGGATCCTGCCGTACAACGAGAAGACCTGGCGGCACCTGGTCTTCAACACCCGCACCAAGGGCGTCGTGCGGCTCGACGGCATCGGCCAGGCGTGCCAGCGGCTGCCGGAGGACCAGGGGCTGATCTTCCCCGGCGGGTACTACCTGGAGACGGGGGTCGACAAGACCTTCGACACCGAGGTGGAGAGCCTGGAGTTCGAGCGGGTCATCCGCTCGACCAACGGCGAGGACGTGCTCTACGTCTTCCACGCCCGCAGCGACGGCCGGTCGCTCCTGCTGCCCTACAACGTGATCCGCAAGGAAGTGGCCACGCCGATCCCGTGCCACGGCTACTCGCTGTTCGACGACGGCACGCTGGTCGTGTTCCGGGCCGCGTCGGAGGAGCCGACCAGGGTGCACCCGATGCAGGTGTGGCAGACGCCGTACCTGTCGGACACCTACGCCGCCGGGCAGCCCATCGGCACCGGTCCGCTGGACCGCGTCGGCAACGCCGACCTGGTTCGGGGCATCTCCGACTGCCTGTCCATCTCCCGGATGGTCGGCGAGATGGCGCCGTCCGCGCCGGTGTTCGAGGGCCTGATCGCCGCCTGCGTGCGGGCGTTCGACCACTACCACTGGCTCGGCGAGGCCGAGCTGCACGACCTGCGCACGCCGCTGTCGCAGGTGCGCGTGACGGCCGAGCAGGTCTTGGACGAGTTCGAGACCGTGCAGGCGCTCACCGACCAGGCCGCCGCGGCGCTGGAGGAGGCGAGCGCGCAGGTCGCGTCCCTGGTGCGGCAGCAGCGCGGCGAGACGCCGACGTCGGCCGACGCGTGGGTGCGCAGGCTCGCGGACCTGCGCAAGGCGCAGGGCAGGCTCGTCACGCTGCGGGAGCTGCGGTACGTCGACCTGGCGCGGATCGACGAGCTGGTCGCGGACCTCGCCGCGGAGCTGGGCACGTCGGCGCAACGGGCCGTCGCGCACCTCCAGCGCGAGGACGCCTTCGCCGGCTACCACGCCGAGATCGACGAGCTGGTCGGCAGGGCGGACGCCATCGCGACGGTCGCGGAGGCCAAGCCGGTGACCGAGCGGCTGGCCGAGCAGTCGCAGGGGCTGGAGGTCCTCACCGAGGTCGTCGGCGCGCTGGACATCGCCGACGCCACCGTGCGGACCGGCATCCTGGAGCGCATCGGCGAGGTGCTCGGCGGTATCAACCGGGCGCGGGCCACCGTGGACGGTCGCCGCAAGCGGCTGCTGGACACCGAGGGGCGGGCGGAGTTCGCCGCCGAGTTCGCCCTGCTGGGGCAGGCCATCACCGGTGCGCTGGCCGTGGCGGACTCGCCGCAGCGGTGCGACGAGCAGCTCGGCAGGCTGCTGCTGCAACTGGAGAACCTGGAGTCGCGGTTCAGCGACTTCGACGACTTCCTGGCGGAGCTGGGCGCGAAGCGGACGGACGTCTACGAGGCGTTCTCGTCGCGCAAGCAGGCGCTGCTGGACGAGCGCGCCCGCCGGTCGGACCGGCTGGTCGACTCCGCCGACCGCATCCTGGCCAGCGTGACCCGCCGGGTCGGCACGCTCGCGTCGCTGGACGACGTGAACACCTACTTCGTCTCCGACCCGATGGTCGCGAAGCTCCGCAGCGTCGTGGGCGACCTGCGCGACCTCGGCGACCAGGTGCGCGCGGAGGAGTTGGAGGGCAGGCTCCTCGCGGCCCGGCAGGAGGCCGGGCGCTCGCTGCGCGACCGGCTCGACCTGTTCACCGACGGCGGCGAGACCATCAAGCTGGGCAAGCACCGGTTCGCGGTGAACACCCAGGCGGTGGACCTCACGCTGGTGCCGCAGGACGGGCGGATGTCGTTCGCCATCACCGGAACGGACTTCCGCGAACCCGTCACCGATCCGGCGTTCGCCGCCACCAGGCCGTTCTGGGACCAGCTGCTGGTGTCGGAGTCGGCCGAGGTCTACCGCGCCGAGCACCTGGCCGCGTCGATCCTCGCGGAGACGGAGAACCTGGAGGCGCTGCACGAGGTCGACCTGCTCGACGTCGTCCGGCGCACCGCGGAGTCCCGCTACGACGAGGGGTACGAGCGCGGCGTGCACGACCACGACGCCGCGCGGATCCTGGAAGTGCTGCTGCGCCTGCACGCGGGCGCGGGGGTGCTGCGCTTCCCGCCGACGGCCCGTGCCGCCGCCCAGCTGTTCTGGGCGTTCGAGGCCGACGACGACCTGAGGGCGAGCTGGACCCGCCGCGCGACCTCGCTCGCCCGTGCCCGCTCGGTTTTCGGGCGCTCACCGGCGATCGAGGCGCTGGCGCTGGAGATGTCCACCGCCATCGGGGATCCGCTGGCAGGGGAGTACCTGTTCGAGGAGCTGTCCAGCGCCCCGCTCGGCTTCGCGACCAGCGCGGCCGCGCGGACCCTGCTGGAGCGGTTCCACCGCGCGCTCGGCACCCGCCAGGAGTTCGACGAGGACCTGCGGTCGGTGGACCTGCCGGAACGCCGCCAGCTCGTCGAAGCGTGGCTGGGGTCGTTCCTGGCCAGCGTCGGCGAGACCTCGCCGGACCTGCCGGAAGCCGTCGCGCTGGAGCTGTGCCGCGACCTGCCCCGGCACGAGTCGTCGGCCGAGCTGACCGGCGTGGTGAGCGGCCTGCTGGGCAGCCACCGGCGGATCGCGGACCGGAAGCTGGAGTTCCGGGTGGACGAGCTGCTGGCCAGGACCAGGGCGTTCCGCACCGAGCGGGTCCCGGCGTTCCGGTCGTTCCTGCGGCAGCGCAACGAACTGGTGGCGCACAAGAAGAAGGAGCTCCGGCTGGAGGAGTTCCAGCCGAAGGTGATGAGCGCGTTCGTGCGCAACCGGCTGCTGGACGAGGTGTACCTGCCGCTGATCGGCGACAACCTGGCCAAGCAGCTCGGCGCGGCGGGCGACGCCAAGCGCACCGACCAGATGGGCCTGCTGCTGCTCATCTCCCCGCCGGGCTACGGCAAGACGACGCTGATGGAGTACGTCGCCAACCGCCTCGGGCTGATCTTCGTGAAGGTCAACGGCCCGGCGCTCGGCCACGACGTCACCTCCGTAGACCCGGCCGAGGCGCCGAACGCCACCGCGCGGCAGGAGGTCGAGAAGATCTCGTTCGCGCTGGAGATGGGCAACAACGTCCTGCTGTACCTGGACGACATCCAGCACACCTCGCCCGAGCTGCTGCAGAAGTTCATCTCCCTGTGCGACGCCCAGCGGCGGATGGAGGGCGTGTGGGACGGCGGCACCCGCACGTACGACCTGCGCGGCAAGCGGTTCGCGGTCTGCATGGCGGGCAACCCGTACACCGAGTCGGGCAAGCGGTTCCGCATCCCGGACATGCTGGCCAACCGCGCCGACGTGTGGAACCTCGGCGACGTGCTGTCGGGTCGCGAGGACCTGTTCGCGCTGAGCTACGTCGAGAACTCGCTCACCTCGAACCCGGTGCTGGCCCAGCTGTCCACCAGGGACCGGAAGGACGTCGAGCTGCTGGTGCGGCTGGCCAAGGGCGACGAGTCCGTGCGCCCAGACCAGCTGAGCCACCCGTACTCGTCGGTCGAGCTGGAGCAGGTGCTCTCGGTGCTGCGCAAGCTGATCCGGGCGCAGGAGGTGGTGCTGGCCAACAACCAGGCCTACATCGCGTCCGCCGCGCAGTCCGACGCGTCGCGCACCGAGCCGCCGTTCCAGCTCCAGGGCTCCTACCGGAACATGAACAAGCTGGCCGAGCGCATCGTGCCGGTGATGAACGACGACGAACTGGCCGCCGTCATCGACGACCACTACGTCGGCGAGGCGCAGACCCTCACCTCCGGCGCGGAGGCGAACCTGTTGAAGCTGGGCGAACTGCGCGGCACGCTGACCGCCGAGCAGGCCGCGCGGTGGGCCGAGGTGAAGGCGGGCTACCGCAGGGCGCAGGCGCTGGGCGGTTCGGCCGACGACCCGATGAGCCGCGCGGTCGGCGCGGTCGGGCTGCTGGCGGACCGCGTGGGCACGGCGATCGACCGGCTGAGCGGGCCGGGGTGAGGTAGCAAGATCATCATCGCGCAGGCTCGTGGAAACTGTCGGACCTGCGCGGTAACGTGAAAATCGGGGGTCCCCTGGGCGGGGGACCCCCGGTTCCCGTTGGTGTTGGGGCTAGCGGTCTCCGTCGCCGCAGGCGATCCCGTCATGGTTCTCATCGAGGTCGTGCCGGTCCTGGCCGCGGACCTCGATGTGCCTCGACCCGTGCGAGCGCAGCCAGTCGCACTCGTCCACCAGCACCGGGAACAGCCAGGGCACGCACAGGCCTTCGGTGTCGTAGTCGTCGTCGCAGCCGCCCAGGTCCTCCAGCCACGGCGGCCCGCCGCGCGGCGGCTCCGGCCTCTGCGGCTTGGGGGCGGGCTTCGGCTTCGGCTTCGGCTCGGTGGTCCGGTCCTGCGTGGTCGTCACGGGCGCGGGCGGCGGTGGAGGAGGGGTCGTCGTCGGACCCACGCCGAGGACGCTGGTGGTGTAGGTCGCGCTGACCACCGGTTCCGGTCCGAAACTGCCCTGCACCTGCCGCACGTCGACGGGTTTCGGCCCGCCGGACAGCAGGAACCCGACGATCATCGCGCCGCCGACCAGCGCGGCCCCACCGACGGCGAGGACGCGGCGTCTGCCACTGATCATCCCAGATGCACCCGCTCCACCGATTCCACGCCCGCGGCGTCACGTGGAATCGCCCCGATCGCCGGATGTGTTACCGATTGGGCCAATCGGAGTGTGGCGCTATTCGCTTTGCATGACAATCGGACCAATGCCCGTCCGACCCCCCGTGAGAGAGGCCTTGATGA
Organism: Umezawaea sp. cmx-9-4; assembly: GCA_049997955.1. Classification (GTDB taxonomy): domain Bacteria; phylum Actinomycetota; class Actinomycetes; order Mycobacteriales; family Pseudonocardiaceae; genus Umezawaea. The sequence continues at coordinate 204,277 of JAEBDY010000001.1, forward strand.
ACGATCCCGCTCAGCGAGCAGCGCTCGAAGCCCGGAACGCGGCTTTGCGCACCCAGGTCGACTCCATGCTGGCCAACCTCGAACGCCAGACGTCGGCGTTGCGCGAGGCGCAGGCGGAAGCGGTGGCGAAGACCGGGTCCGCGACGTCGCCGGACGGTCTCGTGCACGTGGTCGTCAACGCGGCGGGCATCGTGACGGACGTGCGGTTCGCGCCGAACTCCTTCGAGCGCAACACCCCCGAGAAGCTCGCCCGGTCCGTCGTCCAGGTCATCCAGCAGGCCGCGCTCGACGCCAGGAGCCAGGCGGACGCGGCCATGGCGCCGTTCCAGCAGAACGTGCCGGACCTGCCGGACCTCTTCCCCGGCGCGCCGTCGCTGAAGAACCTGCTGCCCACGCCCGCCGCCCCGCCGCTGACGCCGCCGAAGAAGCCGGACGACGACGAGCCGCGCGACTCGATGATGGACGGGAACTCCTGGTGACCGGCTTCGAGGTCGACTCCACCGCGCTGCGTTCGGCGTCGCCGAAGTTCTCCACGACCGGCGACAAGCTCGCCGACGCGTGGGAGGCGCTGCGCTCGGTCATGGACGCCGAGGGGGCCTGCTGGGGCAACGACGAGGCGGGCCAGAAGTTCGCGCAGGGCTACTCGCCCGCCGCGGACACCGCCCGCGCCGCCTTCCCCGGCATGGCGAGCGGCATCCACGACATCCGCACCGAACTGGACGACACCGCGGCGACCTGGGAACAGGTCGACCAGGGCAACGCGGGTTCGTTCGGCGGACAGGGCTGAGGGGGTAGCGATGGGCATCGAAATCCCGGGCGCGGTGGAGTGGCTGGTCCCGATCGTCGTCGGCGCCGACTGGCCCGAGGGTGACGAGACCGCGCTGCGCAGGCTCAGCGAGGCGTGGACGCAGGCCGCCACAGCGGTCGGCGAGGTGGTCGTGGAGGGCAACGGCGCCTCGGCCGCCGTCCTCGGCTGCATGACCGGCGCGACCTCGGAGGCGTTCGACGCGTACTGGAAGCAGTTCGTCGAGGGCGACGCGTACCTGGTCAACCTGCAACAGCTGTGCACGGACCTCGCGTCCGGCTGCGACGACGCCGCGCTGAACATCGAGTACACGAAGCTCAGCATCATCGCGGCGCTGATCATCCTGGCGGCCCAGATCGCGGCCATGATCGCGTCAGCGGTGGCGACCTTCGGGGCGAGCACCGCGGGCGTGCCGATCGCGCAGGCGGCGACGCGGATCACCGTGCAGATGTTCTTCCGCGAGCTGATCAAGCAGATCGCCGTCAACGTGGCCATCAACGTCGGCGTCGACCTGGCGATCCAAGGTGGGCAAGCGCTTGCGGGCAACCGCACGAGCTGGGACGCGGGCAAGACCCTCGACGCCGGCATCGCCGGTGTGGCGGCCGGGATCGCGGGCGGCACGGTCGGGGCGGTGTCCAAGGGGATCGGCACCACGACCGGCAACTTCGTCGAAGCCGCTGGCCGCGGCGCGGTCGAGGGCGCGATCGGCGGTGCGGGCGGCAACATCCTGAACAACTTCGCGCACGGCAAGTTCGGCGTGGAGGACACCCTCAACGCCGCCACGTCCGGCGCGCTCTCGGGCAGCGTCGGCGGAGCCGTGGGCGGCATGTCGACCCGCCACGAGGGCCTGGCCAACACCTGGGGCTCCGGCACCTCGCCGGACGGGCAGTTCACGGCGGGCCACAACACCCAGGGGCACACGTTCACGACGCCGGACGGCTCGACCGTGCAGGCGAACGTGCCGAACCCGTACAACGGCGGGTGGGGTTCCGGGAACGCGCAGCACATCCCGGGGAGCGGCGGGCCGAACAACGTCAACGACCCGCACGACGACGACTACGAGGTCAAGACCTCCGCGAACCCGCCCCGGATGGTCGGGAACCTCGACCTGCCCGACCCTCCGAGGCCGTAGTCAGACCCAGGGCTGGTAGCCGAAGACCGGGGCGTGGTCCGCACGGACCTCGCCCCAGTTCGGGCTTCCGGGCGGCAACGAGTGGAACTCGGCGCGGCGCAGGCGCGGGCGGATTCGAGCCCAGTCGACCAGCGCCACCAGTGCGATCACCGCGCACGCCAGTCCGGGGACACGGGCCGCCGCGAGCGGGACCGCCAAGAACGCGAAGCCGCCCGCGACGGCGGCGACGGCGAGCCGCCAGCCGATGCCGTTCTTGCGCAGGCCCATCCGCATGATCCCGCCGTCCGTCTTGGTCGTCGCCCAGGCCCGGAGCCGGTACCAGCTCGCGAGGTCGAGGTCGATCGGCGGCGCGGGAGCGGCTTTCGCCGCCCGCGCGGTGACCAGGTCCGCGACGAGCCGAAGCTCGGTGGTCGCCAGGAGCCACTGCTGGCTTCCGGCCACGATCCGCAGCCACGTGTCGTCCCACACCCCGATGGCGTGGCCGCCCGGCGAGTTCCACTGCCCGGCTTCCGGCGCTGCGCGCACCCCGCACTGCACCAGGTCGACGTCGGCCAGCCACAGGGCGAACGGCAGCACGCCCCTGCCGTTCGCCTCGCGCACCAAGCTGTCCTTCCGGACGAACAGCCGCTCGCCGGTGCTGAGCTTGAACGGCACCTCGACCGCGCTGCCACCGAGGTCGGTGCCGCGCCAGTTCGTGAACACCGCGCCCGCGAGCCGCCCGAGCACCGGGCACAGCACGAGCGCCACCGCGAACAGCCACTCCTGCTGGACCACCAGCCACATCAGGCTCACCGGGACCGGCAGCACCGCCACCCGGCCCCACACCCGCGGCACCCGCAGGTTGCACAGCCACACCACGAGGGCCACCCCGATCCACGCCAGGAAGCCGGCGGTGGCCGACGTGGCCAGCAGGAGCGCGACCGGAAGGCCCGCGATGCCGAGGAACGCCAGCGGCGCGGCGATCAGCCAGCGGGCGGTGAGGCCCGGTCCGGTGGGCAGCGGCTCGTCCGGCCCGCGGGTCGCGTGGACCTTCGGTCCGACCGGGTCCGGTGCGGGCAGCACCTCGGCGACGTGGACGTCCAGCACCTGCACGGGCTGCTCCACGTGCGAGGGCAGCGTGCGCCCCGTCCTGGCGCGGACCAGGTCCGCGAACTTCGCGGCGTCCTCCACCGGCAGCACCTGGTCCGCGCCGCCGATCCGCGCCACGACCACGTCCCCCGCGGGCACCGACTGGCTCGGGCCGTTGCGCAGCACGGCCCACGGCGCCTCGTTCGGCACCGCCGTGCGCACCCCGATGGCCGTGATGTCGTTGAGCGGCAAGCTCTTCCACGGGAGCGTGCCGCGCTTCCGGCCGGGTGCGAGCTCCATCGGCTCGGCGGTCGCCCGCTGGATCCAGATCTCCAGCGCGCTGTCGGTCACGACCACGGAGTCGTTGGTCCAGAGGGCCTTCCGCACCACTCGGATCGGGAAGCTCACGTGGTACGGCCGCGCGCCGAGGGCGTCGGCGGGCCGGGCGACCAGCGTGCGCCGGGCGAGCCACGCGCACAGCACGGGCGGCGCCCACAGCGCGACGCAGACGAGCACGTTCAGCGCGGGGTGGAGTTCGGTCGGCCGCAGGTGCACCACGATCGCCGCCATCGCGCCCAGCGACTGGACGACGGCGGTGCCCAGCGACACCACGGGCCAGTGGTGCGGCCTGTACCGGTGCTTCCGCCCGAACCACAGCAGTCCGAGCAGCGGGGCCACCGCCAGCACGGTCGGCACGACGGCGTCCGACCCCTCGGTGGACAGCAGCGGCAGCGGGAGCGCGGCGTAGAGCAGGTGGATCGCGAGCGCGAGCAGCAGGAAGACCCTGGTCAGCATCGTCAGGAGGTCCGATCCGGTTCCACGTGCCGCTCGGTCGCCTTCGCCGTGTGCCGGTGCCGCCCGGCTTCCCCGTCATCCATGGGCACATCATGTCGTGACGCGGAGGCGCTCGTCCGTGACACCACGAAATCGTGGCGACGCCGAATCAGGTGACCTGGCAGCCGCACGCCGATCCGGCGACGTGGGTGGCCGGGATCTCCAGCCCCTACCCGCCGCGCCGCACCCGTGCGCCGCGGCGGGCGTCGTGCGGAACTCGGACTTCCAGCGGGAAGCGAGCCCTGGTGCCATAGACAAATGTCGGACATCACACCGCTCTATCACCCGAACGGCCTAGTGAAATGTCCGATTGCGACGCTTGTCGCATAAGGGGACCCTATTGCGTCCGTAGCATTGGAGACGCGAATCCCGAGGTCGGGTCGATGGCGACCGCTCCCGCACCCCTCGGATGACGCCCTGCCCGCACGGTTCGAAGAAAGGTCTCCTTGCGCATGTTGTTGCGTCGAATGCTGCCCATTGCCGTGTCGGTGGCCTTGCTCGCCGCGTGCGGTAGCTCCGACCAGAGCACTCTGGAGGGCCGGGCCGACGACGGCTCCCTGACCGTCGGCATCCGCTTCGACCAGCCCGGTCTCGCCCAGCGCCGGATCGACGGCAAGTTCGTCGGCTTCGACGTCGACGTCGCGAAGTACATCGCGGGTCAGCTGGGCGTGGACGAGAAGAAGATCACCTGGACGGAGGCCCGTTCGGCCGACCGCGAAAAGATGATCATGTCAGGTGCGGTCGACTTCGTCGTCGCCACCTACTCGATCACCGACAAGCGCAAGCAGCAGGTGGCCTTCGCGGGTCCCTACTTCGAGACCGGCCAGGGGGTGCTCGTCCGGTACACCGAGGAGGAGATCACCGGGGCGGACAAGCTCAACGGCAAGAACCTCTGCTCCGTCTCGGGTTCCACGTCGGCGCAGAAGGTCCTGGACGAGTTCGCGCAGGGCGTGCGGCTGGTCGAGTACGGCCAGTACTCCGACTGCGTGACCGCGCTGCTGGCGGGCAACGTCGACGCCGTCACCACCGACGAGGTCATCCTCGCGGGCTTCGCCGCGGCGAACCCGGAGCTGCTCAAGGTGGTGGGCCCCAAGTTCAGCACCGAGAAGTACGGCGTGGGCCTGCCGAAGGACGACGTGCAGGGCCGGGCGAAGGTCAACGAGGCCATCAACCAGATGATCAGCTCGGGCGAGTGGGCGAGGTCGTTCTCGCGCAACGTCGGCCAGTCCGGCATCGAGGTCCCGGAACCGCCGAAGGTCACCGAGCAGTAGCGCCCTCGCGGGTGGCGGTCCCCCGGTCCGCCACCCGCGAACGGCTAGCTCGCGGACTTCGCGAGCCAGGCGTTCCAGTCGAGGGTCCAGTCGTAGTAGGTGCGGTCTTCCTCCGACAGCGCGACGCTCGACCCGACCACGTTCACCGGGTCGCCGGGGATGACCTCGTCGAAGTACAGCTTCGCGTTCTCCGGAGCCAGGTTCGCGCAGCCGTGCGACACGTTCTCGTTGCCCTGCGCGTACCGCGAGCCCTCGTACCCGTGCACGTACTCGCCGTTGTAGGAGATCTGCACGCCCCAGGGAACCTTGACGTTCTCGTAGTCGTACTGCGGGTTCGTCATGGAGACCTCCTCCGACTTCGAGATCACCACGTGGATGCCGCTGCGGCTGACGCGGCCGGGGTCGGACTCCAGGCCGTAGCTGGCCGGGAAGTCGAACAGCTGCTGCCCGTCCTTGGTGACGACGAACCGGTGCGCCTGCGTGTCCGCGGTCGCGACCAGCGCGCGGCCGATGGTGAAGCGCACGCTCACGTCCTGGCTGCCGTACGCGCCGTCGCCGTGCGGCACGCCGTACAGGCCCGCGTGCACCTTCACCGTGGTGCCGGGCGTCCAGTAGGCCTTGGGCCGCCAGTGCACCTCGGTGTCGCTCAGCCACGCCCACGCGCCCTCGGTCGGCACGGACGTCTCGACCTTCAACGCCTTCTGCACGCTCGCCTTGTCCGCCACCGGGCCGGAGAACTCGATCGCGACCGGCATCGCGATGCCGTAGGTCTGGTCGTCGCCGACGTTCGTGCTGCCGCTGATCTGCCGTGCGGGCGTGACGGTCGTGAACGCGCCGGTGATCGGCGCTTCCGCGCCGTCGTTGCCGATGGCGGTTCCCGTCCAGGTGTAGGACTTGCCGTACCCGAGCGGCTCACCGGCCACCCAACTCGTGCCGTCGGCGGCGGGTGTCCCCGCGACCTGCTCGCCCTCGGCGTTGGTCAGCGCGACGGACGCGAGCTTGCCCTCGGTCACCTCGACCTTGAACGGCCCGGCCGGGCTCACGTTCTCGGTTCCGCCAGCGGGCGTCGTGCGGACGGCCATCGGCACCTGCACGGCGACGTTCGTCGCCTGCTGCTCGACCGCGGTCGGACTCGCCGCGCTCCCGTCGCCACCGCACCCCGCGACGAGCGCTCCGACGGCCAGCGCCACCGCTGCCGCCAACCCCTTGCTCAACGCCACTGCTCCCCCTCAAACCACGTTCGACGTGCAAGTGACGTGTCGAGGCGCCGGGGCGTTGTCCAGGCGGTTCGTGATCCCGGTCACGCGGCGTCGGGCTTCGGTGTCGATCACCCCAAGATCGGCGCGAGGGCCGTGGACAGGCCTATAGCAGGCCGTCCGGGCGCAGCTTCCGGCGGACCCGGTTTGGTCGCTTCGGTCTGTAGTCTTCAGCCCTCCCAAGCGATACCCTGGCCTCGCAGGCCGTGGTTTCTGTGTTCGTGTCTCACGCTCGCGGAACAGCACGCGGGCGGACCCTTCTCTCGCCGAGGCAAGCGGAGGAGATGCCCCCGGGACGGCCGGGGGTTGCATGGTGCAACCCCGAGCTTTCCTGCGATGGAGGCAGGTACATGACACAGGGCACTGTCAAGTGGTTCAACTCCGAAAAGGGCTTCGGCTTCATCGCCCAGGACAACGGCGGCGCTGACGTCTTCGTCCACTACTCGGAGATCCAGGGCAACGGATTCCGTTCCCTGGACGAGAACCAGCGCGTCGAGTTCGAGGTTGGTCAGGGGCAGAAGGGCCCGCAGGCCCAGAACGTCCGGGCCATCTGAGTCGGTACCGAGGAAAAGGCCCCCACCGGAATCCGGTGGGGGCCTTTTCGCGAGTGCGGAAGAGTTCTAGAAGCCGCGCTGGCGGGCTTCCCACTGCAGCCGCTGCATGACCCATTCGGTCGCGAGGGCCTGCGGCGAGGTCTGGCGCTCGGCGGCCAGTTCCTTGAGCTGCTCGTTGTCCATCAGCGTGAGGCGGAGCTGGTAGACCTGCGCGGTGCCGAAGCTGGTGCCGGACGCGGTGGTCTCGGTGTCCGCGGTCTCCGGCGCCAGCGCGGCGAGGTACGAGGTCAGCTCGTCATCGGTGTCGGCGGCGGGCGCCAGCTGGCCCTCCGCCCCGTCCTGGTGGGGCGGACGGTGACGGCCGGACTTCGAACGACCAAGAGAGGGTAGGGGCACCGGAATATGGTAACGGTCGGATTGCGGCACCCGTGAAAGTGTGACCCCGGTCACATGGCGTTCGCGTGGAGGGGCCCCCGCGCCAGGGGGAGGAACGCGGGGGCCGGAGGGGATCTCCACAGGTGCTGACCGGGGGTGTGTCAGCAATTCGGATTGTTGCACGCGCACGGTGTTCGGGGGAGGGGGTACAGCGGAAATCTTCAGCTCGCGCGCGACCGGAAGCGCTTCAGCCTCAAGCTGTTCGTCACGACGAACACGCTGGAGAAAGCCATCGCCGCCCCCGCGAGCATGGGGTTCAGCAAACCCAGTGCCGCCAACGGCAAACCGGCAACGTTGTAGGCGAACGCCCAGAAAAGATTTCCCTTGATGATGGCGAGGGTCCTGCGGGACAAGCGGATCGCGTCAGCGGCCACCAGCAGGTCGCCGCGCACCAGCGTCAGGTCGCTCGCCTCGATCGCGACGTCGCTGCCGGTCCCCATCGCCAGCCCGAGGTCCGCCGCCGCCAACGCGGGCGCGTCGTTCACGCCGTCGCCCACCATGGCCACGACCCGGCCCTCGGCCTGCAACCTGCGCACCGCGTCGACCTTCTCCGACGGCAGCACGTCCGCGATCACGTCCGCCGCGTCGATGCCGACCTCGGCCGCGACCGCCCGCGCCACCACGGAGTTGTCGCCGGTGAGCAGCACCGGTCGCAGGCCCAGCGCTCGAAGCTCGCGCACCGCCGCGGCACTGGTGGGCTTGACCGTGTCCGTCACCGCGAGCAGCCCGTGCGCCCGGCCGTCCACGGCGACCGCGACGACCGTGCGGCCCGCCCGTTCCGCGGCATCGGCGGCGGAGCGCAACCCGTCCGGCAGCTCCACGTCGTGCTCGGCCAGCAGCCTCGGCCGACCGATGACGACCTCGCGGCCGTCCACCTTCGCCGTGACCCCGAGGCCTTCGCGGTTGCGGAAGTCCTCGACGTCGGGCAGGTCGCCGACCTCGGCGCCCGCGCCGCGCACGATCGCGGAGGCGATCGGGTGCTCGGAACCGTTCTCCACGGCTCCCGCGATCCGCAGCAGGTCCGCGCGGTCCACCCCGTCGGCCGGGACGACGTCGACCAGCGCCAGCTTGCCCGCCGTCACCGTGCCCGTCTTGTCCAGCACCACCGTGTCGACGCGGCGGGTCGACTCCAGCACCTCGGGCCCCTTGACCAGGATGCCGAGCTGCGCGCCGCGACCGGTGCCGACCAGCAGCGCCGTCGGCGTCGCCAGCCCGAGCGCGCACGGGCAGGCGATGACCAGCACGGCCACCGCGGCCGTGACGGCGAACTCGACCGGCCGCCCGACCAGCAGCCAGGTCGCCAGCGTCGCCAGCGCGATGCCCAGCACCACCGGCACGAACACCGACGAGATGCGGTCGGCCAGCCGCTGCACCTCCGCCTTGCCCGCCTGCGCCTGCTCCACCAGCGACGCCATCCGGGCCAGCTGGGTGTCCGCGCCGACCTTCGTGGCCCGCACGACCAGCCTGCCGCCCGCGTTGACCGTGCCGCCGACGACACCGTCGCCCGCGCCGACCTCCACCGGCACCGACTCGCCGGTCACCATCGAGCGGTCGACCGCGGAACTGCCGTCGACCACCACGCCGTCCGTCGCGATCCGCTCGCCGGGCCGCACCACGAACCGCTCGTCGACCCGCAGCGACTCGACCGGGATCCGCACCTCGCGGCCGTCGCGCAGGACCGCGACCTCCTTGGCCCCCAGCGCGAGCAGCGCGCGCAGCGCCGCGCCCGCGCTGCGCTTGGACCGCGCTTCGAGCCAGCGGCCCAGCAGCAGGAACACGGTCACGCCGACCGCGACCTCCAGGTAGATGTCACCGGAGGTCGACGGCCGCGGCACGAGGCTGAACTCGTGCACCATGCCGATCATGCCCGCGTCGCCGAACACCAGGGCGTACGACGACCACAGGTAGGCGACGGCCACCCCCATCGACACCAGCGTGTCCATGGTGCTGGCGCCGTGGCGCAGGTTCACCGCGGCAGCGCGGTGGAACGGCCAGCCGCACACCCAGACCACCGTGCTCGCCAGCGCGAGCGAGAACCACTGCCACGCCGGGAACTGGAGCGCCGGGACCATCGACAGCACGATGACCGGGACGCCCAGCAGCGCGGCGATCCGCAGCCTCAGCCCCAGTTCACCGCTGTGCTCGCCGTCGTTCTCCTCGGCCCGCTCCGGACTCGGCGGCGTGGCCTCGTAGCCCGCCGCCCGGACCGTGGAGACCAGGTCCTCGACCCGCATCCCCGTCGGGAACGCGACGCTCGCCTTCTCGGTGGCGTAGTTGACCGAGGCGGTCACGCCGTCGAGCTTGTTGAGCTTGCGCTCGATCCGGTTCGCGCAGGACGCGCAGGTCATGCCGCCGATGGCCAGCTCGACGCTGCCGCGGGGCCTGGACTCCGTGGTCGTCATGGCCCGCTCAGCCGACCAGCTGGTAGCCGGCCTCGGTCACCGCGGCCTCCACCTCGTCCTGGCCCAGTTCGCGGTCGCTGGTCACGGTGACCGCCCCGCTGTCGAGCACGACGGAGACGTCGGTGACGCCGTTCAGCCCGGTCAGTTCCTCGGTGACCGAGCTGACGCAGTGGCCGCAGGTCATCCCGGCGACGGTGAAGGTGGCGGTGACGGACATGTGCCGTGGTCCTCTCGATCGTGAGACGCTGAGTCCAACATACCCCCAGGGGGTAGTGGGCGGCCACGGTGCCGCTGATCACGGCACTACCCGCTGCGCTCGGCGGACCGCCGAGCGTGACAATTCGAGTCTACTGTGGAGGGTCCTCCAGGGATTCCAGCTTCCCCATCTCGCCCTCGATCCGCGCGACGAGCTGGTCCAGCCCGTCCAGCATCTCGTCGAGCTGGCTCATCCGGTCGTTCATCAAGGCCTCGACGTTCGACTCCATGTCCGTGATCGACAGACCCGCCAAGAGCGCTTGCGGGTCCATCGGGGAGGAGTTCGGCGTGGGCTCGGGGCTCGGTTCCACCTCAGGCATGCGTCCATCCTTCCCCGCCCGTTCAGGGGCGATTCCGCGCGGGCACCTACTGGGAGTGACACTGCGTTGCGGCGGAATCACTCTCCGGGGGGCTGCGGCGCCTGACCGAGGTCGCTTAGCCTCGCGCCAACCTCAAGTCGGGGAGGGTGTCATGAGCGGGTCCCTAGAAGTCCGCCAGTTCCTGTGGACGCAGGACGACGGTTTGTCGCGGCAAGCAGCGGGCGGCGTCCCCGCCCAACGAACCGGGGAGCCCTCGCGGATCTCCGACGACCAGGTCCACCGAGCGCGGCTCGCGGTAGCCCGAGGCGCCCTCGGCGCCGACGACTGCAGGCTCCTGCTCGACATGCTCGGCCTGTCGCCAGGCGAGGACGGAGGCCCCTCGCCCGTCCAGAGGTAGCCGAAGCGGCCCTCCGGCGGGTGTGTCGGCACCCGTCGGAGCCCATTTCCGCAGATCAGCCGATAAGTCGGACCCCGTTTTGGAGTAGTGGGCACTTGTGCTCTATGCTTATGGAGCTTCCAACGGACAGCTTGTTGGAGGGCCCGAGACAGAGGGTGGCCCACACAAGGGCTGCCGGAAGTTGCAAGGTCCCCATCGTCTAGCGGCCTAGGACCCCGCCCTTTCAAGGCGGTAGCACGGGTTCGAATCCCGTTGGGGGCACGTGTTATGCTGGAAAAAGTGACAAGCTAGACTGCAGGAAATAGTAGAGCAAGGCCCAGTGGCGCAGTTGGTTAGCGCGTCGCCCTGTCACGGCGAAGGTCGCGGGTTCGAGTCCCGTCTGGGTCGCTATAGCGTTCGGTCACACCCCGGCCGCTACATGGCCAGGTAGCTCAGTTGGTACGAGCGACCGCCTGAAAAGCGGTAGGTCGGCGGTTCGACCCCGCCCCTGGCCACCAAGCGTGAACACAGAAAGCCCCCGGTTTCCGGGGGCTTTTTGCGTGTGTGCGAAGTTATCCGAACTCGACTGCAGCCGTTGGCTATTCGGTTGGGGAGTGGAACTTCCTCATCACAATGGCCGCCGTGCTGAAATGCAGGCGGAGTGCGTTCCCGGGGTGGAAACCTAAGCGTCGAAAGCAAGCCCTCGAATCACGGCAAGTGCCTGGTCGTCGTGGGTCTTGTGCCGCGGCCACCGGGTTCGGTCGGGGTCCGACAGCTCGGCTGCCCGAACGTCGTCCAGCACGGCCTCCGGACCGCGGGTGTTCGCGATGTCCAGCACCGCGTGCCAGTCCGGGAAGATCCCGTAGTCGTCCACACCGCACGAGACGCCGTCCGTGGCCATGATCACATTCTCGATCCCCGCGCGAGGCAAGCTCGCCCGGACCGCTTGGTGGGCCGCCTCCGGCTCGGCCTCGGCGACCCAGTAACCGCCCTCCCGGTTCTTCCAGTCGGTGATCGTCTCGGCGACGGGCCGCAGGTCGACCAGTCTTGTGTCGGCTATCACAGTCGTGTCGTCGCCGAAGACCACGACCGGGCTGTCGGCCAGCACGAGGACGTCGAGCGCGTCCTCCGTCCACCTGGTGATCGCCACCGTACTGGCGGGTGAGTCGCCGGGGACCAGGTCGTAGCGGGTGGCGACGCGGGTGATGGCCGTGGCCAGCAGGTCGGCCAGGTCGCCGTCGCCCGCCAGCAGGGTCGCCAGCTCGGTGCCGAGGGTTTGCGCGTACCAGCCGCCGTTGCGGTCCGGGGGTCTGCGGGACGTGACGCCGTCCAGCAGGACGACCGCGTTGGGGAGCACGAAGATCCGGTCCTCGGTGGCGCGGCCGGGTGCGGCGCGCTCGGCGGTTTCGATCATGGGGTGAACCGTAGGCGTCAACCTGGGTTGACAAACGCGGAGTGTCAACCTACGTTGACGTCATGACGAAGGCTACGGAGTTGGCCTCGGCTGCGGGTGATCAGGATCCGAAGGTCGGGTTGCGGGCCGTCAGCGCGTTGCGGCGGTTGTTGGAGCAGCTCGAAGCCGTTCAGGTCAGGAACGCCAGGGTGCGGGGTTGGTCATGGCAGGAGATCGCGGCCGAGCTGGGGGTCACCCGGCAGGCCGTCCACAAGAAGCACGGAGGTCGCTGATGATCGGGGAGCGTTTCACCAGGGCGGCCCGGCAGGCGGTGCACGACGCGGTGAAGGAGGCCGAGCTGGAGTCGGCCGCCGAAGTCGGGCGGCCCCACATGCTGCTGGCGCTGCTGGGGTCGCCGGTGCTGGCCGGGTTCTCGCTGTCCCGTGACGACGTCCAGAGGGCTTTGTCGGCCGCTCGGCGCAAGGGCGGGTTGAGCGAGGCCGACACCGAGGCGTTGCGGGGGCTGGGGATCGACGTCGACCAGATCGTCGACAGCGTCGAGCAGTCGCTGGGCGAGGGGGCGATGGTGTCGATGAAGACGCGCAAGAGGCGGTGGCTGTTCGGGGATCACCGGCCGTTCGAACGCGCGTTGAAGAAGACGTTGGAGCGCAGTCTGGTCGAGGCGAGGGACCTCGGGCACAACTACCTCGGCGACGAGCACCTCGTGCTCGCCCTGCTGGCGGGTGGAGGGCTCGTCGCCGAGGTGCTGGCGGCTCAGGGGGTGACCTACGTGGAGGTCAGGAAGCTGGTCGTGGCAGGGGGGTGACCTCGACCCAGGTCAGCCGGGGGAGGAACGCCTGGGTGAGGGGGCCGATCGCCAGGGCGTAGAGGACGGTGCCGATGCCCAGGGTGCCGCCGAGCAGCCAGCCGCCGGTCAGCACCGCCAGCTCGATGACGGTGCGGACCAGCCGCAGCGACGTGCCGGTGCGGGCGCAGAAACCGGTGGTCAGGCCGTCGCGGGGCCCAGGGCCCAGGCGGGCGCCGATGTAGATGGCGGCGGCCAGCGCATTGAGCACGACGCCCGAGGTCAGGAGCAGGATCCGCGGCAGGAGTCCGGCCGGGGCGGGCAGCATCGCGAGGGTGGCGTCCACGGCCACGCCGATCAGCACGACGTTGCTGACCGTCCCGACGCCGGGGCGTTGCCTGAGCGGGATCCAGCAGAGCAGGACCAGTGCTCCGACGATGACCGTGATCGTGCCGAAGCTGAGGCCGGTGCGCTTGGTCAGGCCCTCGTGCAGGACGTCCCACGGGGCCAGGCCGAGCGTGCCGCGGATCTGGAGGGCCATCGACGCGCCGTAGAGCCACAGGCCGACGGCCAGTTGGGTCAGGCGTCGCACGGGGGCGACCGTGACCGGGGCGGACGTGAGCGCGGCGAGACGCGGAGAAGCCATGTGGTCATCCTGCGTTCGATTGGCCTTGTATTCCAGGGCCAATCGACAATGATTGGCCTCATGGACCAGGGAATCCCGCTAGGTGGACGCATATCCGGGCAACGGTTGGCCCGGTTGCTGGGTGACTGGCGGCGGCGTGGCGCCCGGCAGGGCACCGCCGATCTGGCCGCGGGGATCCGGATGCTGGTCCAGGAGCGCCAGTTGCCCGCGGGTACGCGGCTGCCCTCCGAGCGGGAGATCGCCGACGTGCTCCCGGTCAGCCGGACCATGATCACCGCGGCGCTGGACCAGCTCCGCGAGGAGGGCGTCGTGGCCAGCCGCCGCGGCGCGGGCTCGTGGATCACGCTGCCCGGCGGCGTGCTGAGCCAGACGCCGGACCTGCCGCCGTCGAGTCGGAGCACGATCGACCTGGCACGGGCGGCGCCGTCCGCCGTGCCGGCCATGGCGGCGGCGATGGACGCCGTGCGGCTGCGGATGCCCGAACACCTCGCCGGGCACGGGTACCACGAGCACGGGGTCCTGGAGCTGCGCCAACGGATCGCGGAGCGGTACACGGCGCGAGGGCTGCCGACCTCGCCGGACCAGATCGTCATCACGAGCGGCGCCCAGCACGCGCTCGCGCTGGCGCTGCGGCTGTTCACCGGGCCCGGCGACCGGGTGCTGGTCGAGCAGCCCAGCTACCCCAACGCGCTGGACGCGATCAAGTCGATGTCGGCGATCCCCGTGCCGGTCCCGCTCCTGCCGGACGGGTGGGACCTCGCGGGGATCGCGGCCGCGCTGCGCCAGGCCGCGCCGCGGGTCGCATACCTGGTCCTGGACTTCCACAACCCGACCGGGCACCGGCTGGACGCGGCGGGGCGGGCCCGGCTCGGGGAGCTGCTGCGGCGAGCCCGCACGCCCGCGATCATCGACGAGACGCTGGTCGACCTCGACCTGGACGGCGATCCGGCCGACGCCCCGCCGCCGATGGCCGCGTTCGCGGACGAGCTGGTGGTGACGATCGGGTCGGCCAGCAAGTCGTTCTGGGGCGGTCTGCGGATCGGGTGGATCCGGGCCCGGCCGGACGTCGTGCACCGGCTCGTGTCGACGCGGACCGCGATCGACCTCGGCACGGCGGTGTTCGAGCAGCTGCTGATGGCCGAGCTGCTCGTCGACCCGGAGCCCGTGCTGCGCGGCCGCCGCGCCGAACTGGCAGCTCAGCGGGACGTGCTGATCGAGAGCGTGCGCGAACACTGTCCCCAGTGGACGTTCCGGCGCCCGGAGGGCGGGCTCTGCCTGTGGTGCGAGCTGGACGCCCCCGTGAGCACGCAGATCGCGGTGGTGGCGCAGGGCCACGGGCTCCGGTTGGCGCCGGGATCGCGGTTCGGCGCGCAGGGCGGGCTGGAGCGGTGGCTGCGGCTGCCGTACGGGTTGCCGCCCGAGGTGCTGCGGGAGGCGCTGCGGCGCTTGGGTTCCGTGGCCGCGCAGGTCGCGGGATCCGCGACGGCGATCGACGGTGGCCTGGCCGTGCCGGTGGCCTGAGGTTCCGGGGTCGAGGTCCCCGCCGCGTCAGCAGCGGCGGGGACCGACCGGCGCCTACCACTCGAACTTCCGGCACAGCCCCTCGATGTGCCGGGATGTCGGTGGCGGTTCCCGTGGACCTGCGGCGGGGACGTTCGGGGCGGAACGTCCCTGCCGCAGGTTCCGGGGTCGGGCCCTGGTGTCGCGGGGCAGTGCGGCACCTGGGCCACACCCGACCTGCTGGGGCGCGGTCGGCAGGTCGGGAAGCCTGGGTGGGCCTGCGGTCAGCACGGCGCGAACGCCGAGGACACGCACAGCCGGGTGCACAACTGGAGGGATACGAGCCACGGGACCAGGTGGAACCACTGGTCAGCGGGCATGCTCAAGGCACAGTCGTGCCCTGGTCAGTCTGGTGAGGAGCTCGGCAGACCTTGAACGCTGCCGGGAGTCCGCCCGTCGTCACGCCGCCCCGCCGTCCACAGGGACGGCTGGTGCGGCGCGGACTGGGAGGTCAGCACGGCGAGGCCACCACGGGCGCCGCCGGAGTTGTCGTGGCCGTTGGACGACGCCGTGGGCGCCGTCGGGGCCGGAGCGGGCTGCGGCGAGGGGGCGGGCGCGGCGGGCCGCGGCGTCTCCCACTCCGGGCCGTCGGCCGCCGGGACTTCCTCGTCCGCGACGATCGGGGCGGACACGTCGATCGCCGGGATGCTCCACTGCGGGGCGTCGACGACGGTCACGACCACGTCCGCCTCGACCACGGGAACGGCCACCTCGACCGGCGCCGGTGCGGGAGCGGGAGCGGTGGCGACCCGCGCGGCCACCTTGGCCGCGACCTTCGCCGTGTACAGCTCCTGGGGGATCGAGTTCGAGATCGTGCCCGAACGCTCGGTGCCGCTGTTGACGATCCCGCCGGAGTAGATCGGCGAGACCTCCGCGGAGAACTCGAAGTCCTCCGCTTCCTCGGAGGCCTCCTCGTCGTCCTCGCTCTCGTCCTCCGCCGGAGCGGGGACGGCGTCGAGGAAGCCGAGGTCGACCGGCGCGCTGGTCAGCGCCGTCGTCCACTGCTCGCGGATGTCCTCCACCTGCACCTGCGTGTCCTCGACGGACACCCGGTGTTCGGCGATCTGCGCGTGCACGTACTCGGAGATGCTCGCCGCGTCCGGCACGTGGTCGGCCGGACTCGCGGACGCGACCGCGCCGCCGATCAACCACGCCGCCGCCGTGAGCCCGCCGACGGCGAGCGCCCGCACCAGCAGAGACCCGGTGCTGTGCACCGCATCTGCTCCTGCCACGGAAATCACCACCGTTCCGGGTCACCGCGAACACAGCCGGTTTTCGGGGCTGACACTGTGCTATGTCTAGCACTGGTGACGTCGTTTTCGGACGATATCGGGCGGAACCACTCGGAAGGGCTGCCTGGTGCGGCTGTACGGGTAGTCGCTGAGCCGGGTGAACACTTTCCGTCGCTGTTCACGAGTTCGGGTGATGGCTCCGGTGGTCCACGGTGGACGGTCCGGGTCGTCGGCGGCGGTGTCCACGATGGACTCCCGCTTCCGGACAAGTGCGCAGGTCACCTCCCTCGTGGGCGGACGGGCGGGTGGCGGTCCGGACAGCCCGGTCCCCTCCTGCGCGGCCGCGGCGACCCGG
The DNA here is from genome assembly GCA_049997955.1 of Umezawaea sp. cmx-9-4. Lineage (GTDB taxonomy): Bacteria > Actinomycetota > Actinomycetes > Mycobacteriales > Pseudonocardiaceae > Umezawaea. The sequence continues at coordinate 220,976 of JAEBDY010000001.1, forward strand.
CGGGGAGAGTGGGCCGTTCGGGCGAACCGGTGGTCTCACCGGACGAACCGCCACCAGGTCGTCGCCGCGTTCAGCCCGATCCGAAGCAGGTGAACGCCTGGTCGCCGTGGGCGAGTTGGGCGCGGGCCAGCGCGGCGGCCGGGCCGAGCCCGGCGCGGAGCCCGGCGTGGACGGCGGCCATGAGCGCGGGAGTGCGGTCGTCCGGCACGGCGAGGGTGCTGGCGATCACGGCTTCGGCACCGCGGCGCAGGAACGCGGTGGCGAGGTCGGAGTCGCACGAGGACAGGACGACGATCCTCGGCGGCCGGGTGAGCCGGTCGAGGTCGTGTCCGTGCAAGTGGCCGTCTGCGAGTTGCAGCGAGGAGAACAGGCCGCGCGCCCGGCCGTGTGCCGTGATGTGCAGGACGTCCACTCCGTCCATCGCGCGCAGCGCGGTGTCCACTGTGGCCGATCGCCCGGTCAGGACGGTGCCGCCGTGGGCGCGGTGGAGGGTGGTGACCTCGCGGTCGGCGTGGGTGAGCGCCGGGCCCGCGATCCACGTGCTGGTGCGCAGCGGCGCGGGGTTCGGCGGCGTCGTGGCGTCCAGGGAGACCGGACGGCCGCGGTAGGACGGCAGCGCCGCCCACGGGAGGCCCCGTGGAGAGCCCGTGATGGTGATCGGGCCGTCGCCGGTCGGGGGGAGCAGGGCGTCCAGCGCCCCGGCCGCGGTGGCCACGGCGGCCGGACGGTCCGCCTCGACGGCCAGCCGGAGGGTCCGGACGTGGTGGTCGAGCGGGGCGATCCGGTGCAGGCGCGCCCGGCCGTCGAGCACGGTGACGGCGTGGAGGTCGCCGTCGTGCTCGGTGAAGGTGAGGTGCGGGGTGGTCGGTGGAACGGGGGTGGGCGCGGTGGTGCGGGCGGCGAGCGCCAGTCGGCGGACCTCCCGTTCGAGCGCCACGACCCGGTCGTGGTCGCCCTGGACGCGAGCGAGCCTCAGTTCGGCGGATCGCGCGGCCACGGGGGCGGCTCCGGGGACGTCGACCCGTGACCAGCGCAGGACGGCACGGGCGTCCTGGTGCGCGAGGGCGTGGCCCAGCGCGATGCTCCTCAGCTCGGTGCCCGGCCACGTGGTCTGGTCGACCAGCGCCAGCCCCGCCCGGCACGCGGCCACGGCCCGGCGGCGGTTCTCCGCGCGGCGGGCGGTGTCCAGCCAGCCCAGCGCGCGCAGCCGTGCGGTGCCGCGCCGGACGTGCAGGGGGATGCCCGCCGCCAGGCGGAGTTCGGCGGCGTCCTCCGGCTTGCCGCGGCGGTCGCACTCGGTGGCGGTGCGGCGGACCGCCGGCCGTTCGCCCATGGCGAGCCGTGCGCGCAGGGACACCGACCTGGCCACCCAGCCGCCCACCTGGTCGGCGAGCGTCCTGGCCTGGTGGAAGTCGTTGTCCGCCAAGGCGCAGCGCGCGGCGAGCAGCACCGCGTCCGGGAGCCGTGAACCGCGGCCGCAGCGGTCGAGCAGGGTGATCGCGGGGGTGAGGACGTTCCGCGCCTCGCGCACCAGGCCCGCCGACAGGAGCGCTTCGGCGCGGTCGATCAGGGCCTCCGGGCGGTGCACGGCCGTGAGCCCGTCCTGAGCGGCCCGCTCGTAGTGGCCCAGCGCGGTGGGGAGGTCGCCCGCGAGCATCGCCACGAAACCCTTGTTGTGCAGGCAGATCGCGGCCCGGTCCGGTTCGCCGATGCTCAGGAGCGTGGTGCGGGCGGTGGTGAAGTCGGCGTCGGCCTCGGCCAGGCGGAGCGCGTGGGCGCGGGCCGCGCCTCGGGCGATCAGGGCGTTGGCCAGCCACCGGAGGTCGCCGTGGCGGCGCAGGTCGCGGATCACGGCGGTGAGGTGGGCGATGGCCGGTCTCGGGTCCGCGTGCTGGCAGAGGTGCAGGCCCTGGAGGCACCTGGCCCTGGCGAGGTCGTTGCCGGAGAGGTGGGGGAACGCCGCGTCCAGGTGGCGGGTGCTGGCGGCCGGGTGGCCCCGGTCCAGCTCTATCCACGCCATGGTCAGGTGGAACCTGGCCCGTTCCCGCGGGGTGGTCGCCTGTTTCAGCCCTCGCCGGGCCAGCTGCTTCGCCCTGGGCAGGCGGCCCAGTTCCACCTGTTCCAGGCATTCGGCGTGGAGGGTCACTGGACGAACCACCCGGTGCTCAGGGTGCGGCGGCCTGGTTGGTGGACGGCGAAGTGGAGCGGACCGGTGGGGAGCGCGTCGGCTTGGAACCAGCCGACGTGGTCGATGGTGCTCCGGGTGCCGCCGTGCGGCCACGACACCCGCACGGTGCCGGGCCTCGGTGGGTGGACCAGGCCCAGGGCGTGCACGCCTCGGCCGTCGATGGTGTCCAGGTGGAGGTCCACGGTGGTGGCTTCGTCGGTCCCGGTGGTCGCGTCGGTCCCGGTGAAGCGGAGGGTGCGGGAGGTGGTGCCGCCTCGCATTCCCGGCAAGGGGGCCAGGGCTGAGTCGGCCAGCCAGGTGAGGAGGGTGAAGTCGTTCGGAGGTGGGAAATCCGCTGCCTCGGCCAGGTAGGTGGGGATCGGGTCCACCCGGTCCAGCACCGCCGCCAGCTCGTCCAGCAGGTCGCGGTCGGTGGTCACACGCCCACCTCCGCGTCCACCCGGCGGCGGAGCACCGCGAGGCAGCGGCTGCGGGTGGAGCCGAGGTTGTTGACCGGGATGTCCAGGGCCTCGGCCACGTCGCGGTAGGTGAGGTCGGGGGCGTAGGCGACCAGGCGCAGGATGTCTCGGCACTGGTCGGTGAGGCCGGCGAACGCGCGCCAGAGCCTTGCCGACCGTTCGTCCGCGAGGAGCAGTTCTTCCGGGCCCGGGAAATTCGGTTCCGGTGGGCCCCAGAGGTCCACGGGCAGTTCCCGGCCGCGGATCTTCCGCACCCGCAGGGCCTCGTGCCTCGCCGTGGTGATCAGCCAGCCCGAGAGCTTCTCGGGGGACTGGATGCGGTGCAGGTTCTCCGCCAGGGCCAGCCAGGTGTACTGGCAGACGTCTGCGGCGTCGGTGTCCTTCAGGCCTGTCGACCTGGCCGTCGACCAGAGGAGGGGGAGGTGGCGGCGGACTATTTCCCGCCAGGCGTCGTTGTTCCGGAGCTTCGCCAGGGCTACCAGGTCGGCGTTCGTCAGGTCTTGCATGGCGGGTTGGAAGACCGGTGGTCCGGATTGGATCCGATACTCGCTCGATCGTGTGTTTTGTTGGGGGTGCTGCGGCTGGTTGGGGGTCCTGGCTGGGGGTCCCGCGCTGCTGGTTGGGTGCCCCCGAGGCGCGATTGTCTCCATGTCCGTCCGCGCCGCGTCAAGGCGGGAAAGATGCCTTGACCCGTAGCGGACGGACATGAGGGCGCTGGGGATCGGGGGCAGGGAGGGGTCTGGACTCCCCTGGGGTGCGTGCTTCCGCTGTGGGCGGGTGGGGTGGTTGGTGCTTTCGCTGGGGGCGGCTGGTTGGTGGGTGCTTTCGCTGGGGAGGGCTGGTTGGTGGGTGCTTCCGGTCGCTGGGGATCGGGGGCGGGGAGGGGGTCTGGGCTCCCTTGGGGTGCGTGCTTCCGCTGGCTGTGGGGCGGCGGGTTGGTGCGTGCTTCCGGCGGCTGGGGGGCTAGGCGGTCAGTTTGCGCAGTCTCCGCAGTGCCTCGTCCAGGACCTCGTCCTTCTTGCAGAAGGCGAACCTGACCAGGTGCTTCCACTGGTCGGGGTGGTCGGTGAAGACCTGCACCGGTACTCCGGCCACGCCGATCCTCTCCGGTAGGGCGCGGCAGAGTTCCGCGCCGTCCGTGAAGCCGAGGGGGCGTACGTCAGCGGTGATGAAGTAGGTGCCCTCGCTCGGGCGCACCGCGAAGCCTGCCTCCGCCAAGCCTTCGGAGAGGCGGGAGCGCTTGGTCGCCAAGGCCGTGCGCAGGCCCTCCACCCAGTCCATCTCGTGGTGCAGCGCGTGGGCGATGGCTGGTTGGAACGGGGCTCCGCCCACGAAGGTGATGAACTGCTTGGCCGCCCTGATGGCCGACACCAGTTCCGGGGTGGAGCAGGCCCAGCCGATCTTCCACCCGGTGCAGTTGAAGGTCTTGCCCGCGCCGGAGATGGTCACCGTGCGGTCCGCCATGCCGGGCAGGGTGGCCAGCGGGATGTGCTCGTGGGTGTCGAAGACCAGGTGTTCGTACACCTCGTCGGTGATGGCGATCAGGTCGTGCTCCACGCAGAGGGCGGCCACGGCCTCCAGTTCCGCACGGGTGAAGACCGTTCCCGTCGGGTTGTGGGGTGTGTTGACCAGCACAGCCCTGGTGCGCGGGCCGATGGCTCGGCGCAGGCCTTCCACGTCCAGGCCGAAGCGGCCGGTGACCGGGTCCTCCACCAGGCCCACCGTGCGGCGGGTGGCGCCGGCCATGGCCACCGACGCGGCGTAGGAGTCGTAGTACGGCTCGAACAGGACGACCTCGTCGCCGGGTTCCACCAAGGCCAGCAGCGTGGCCGCGATGGCCTCGGTCGCACCTACCGTGACCAGCACTTCCGTGTCCGGGTCGTAGATCGTCCCGTAGCGCTTCCGGTGGGTGGCGATCGCCTCCCGCAGCACCGGCATGCCGGGGCCGGGCGGGTACTGGTTGAGGCCGCCGTCGATGGCGGCCTTGGCCGCTTCGAGCATGCCCGCGGGGCCGTCGGTGTCCGGGAAGCCCTGGCCCAGGTTCACCGCGCCGGTGCGTTGGGCCAAGGCCGTCATCTCCGCGAAGATCGTCGAGGTGAACGGCCGCAATCTGGGGACTAGCGCTGGTACCCGCACAACGTCGAATCTTCACGGACAATGGTGCGGTGGAGCAACTGACGGCAGCCGACCAGGTCAAGCGGCGAGACCTGCGCAGGATGAAACTCGTCGCGACCGGGTTCTTCGTGGCGACGACGGTGGTCTTCCTCGTCGCGCTGTTCCTGGAGGACGAAGGGGACGCGTGGAGCTACGTGCGCGCGGCCGCCGAGGCGGGCATGGTCGGCGCGCTGGCCGACTGGTTCGCGGTGACGGCCCTGTTCCGGCGGCCGCTGGGGCTGCCGATCCCGCACACGGCGATCATCCCCAGCCGCAAGGACACCTTCGGCGACGCGCTGGGTGACTTCGTCGGCACGAACTTCCTGGCCGAGGACGTGGTGCGCGACAAGCTGCGGCGGATCGGCATCAGCCGCCGGGTCGGGACGTGGCTGGCGGAGCCGGTGAACGCCGAGCGGGTCACGTCCGAGGTGTCGAACATCGTCAAGGGCGCCGTCACGGTGCTGCGCGACGAGGACGTGCAGGCGGTGATCGACCAGGGCATCGTGCGGCGGCTGGTGGAGAAGCCGTGGGGGCCGCCGCTGGGCAAGCTGCTCGGGCAGGTGCTGACCGACGGGGCGCACCACAAGTTCGTGGACCTGGTGATCGACCGCACCTACGACTGGGTGCACGACAACCACGACAAGGTCCTCCAGGTGGTGTCCGAGCGGGCGCCGACGTGGTCGCCGAAGTTCGTCGACACGCTGCTGGGCGACAAGGCGTACACCGAGCTGCTGAACTTCGCGTGGGCCGTGAAGACCGACCTCAACCACCCGATGCGGCTGGCGCTCGACCAGTTCATGATCGAGTTCTCGCACGACCTCCAGCACGACCCGGCCACGATGGAACGGGCCGAGCTGGTCAAGACGCAGCTGGTCGAGCACCCGGACGTGCAGCACTTCATCGGGTCCGCGTGGGGCGCGGCGAAGAAGATGCTGCTCGACGCCGCCGAGGACCCGTCGAGCGAGCTGCGCAGGCGCGTGCGCGAAGGGCTGCTGTCGTTCGGGCAGCGGATGGTCGACGACGACGCCATGCGCGAGAAGGTCGACGGCTGGCTGGAGGGCGCGGCGGCGTACGTCGTGACGAACTACCGCGCCGAGATCACCACGCTGATCACCGACACGGTCGAGCGCTGGGACGCGGAGGAGACCTCGCGCAAGATCGAACTGCAGGTCGGTCGCGACCTGCAGTTCATCCGCATCAACGGCACCGTCGTCGGCGCGCTCGCAGGCCTGGTGATCTACACGATCGGCCAGCTGGTCACCTAGGAGGCGCTCAGGGCTCTGGTGCGCTCGCGCCAGAGCCGGGCCTTCTCGCGGTTCCCGCACACCTGCATCGAGCACCACGTCCGCGAGCGGTTGCGGGAGCGGTCGAAGAACGCCGCCCGGCAGCTGTCCGCCTGGCAGATCTTGAACCGCTCCCACGACCCCAGCAGGGCGACCCTCGCGGCGGCCGCGAGCACGGCGCCGAGGGCGTCGGTGGTCGCGATCGTCGGCACGCCCCGGCTCAACTCGATCCGGACGGTGCCGGAGAACGGCTTCGCCGCGGTGCTCTCACCGAGGGAGGACCTGAGTGCGCTCCGGGCCGAACGGACCTCGGTCAGGTCGTCCACGTGGCCCAGTCCTCTTTCGGTGACCCACGCCCGCCACGAGGCCGCGCCGCCCAGCACGTCGGTGCCGAGTTCGAGATCTCGGGTGTTGAGGAAAGCGAGCAGCAGTTCCACATCGTGTTCCGCATCAACAGCTGGATCGTGCGCGGAGCTCGCGTGATCCCAGCCGGCTGCCAGACCAGTCACCTCTCCACTGTAGCCGGCAACCCGGTTGCGATGTGCCGATCTAACCGGCAATCTGTGTTGGCCGGTTAGACGTCGCCGCCGATCAGGTGAGGGGTCCCACATGCCTGCTCCCGCTGTCCGCTTCGGTTCCGTGGTGCTCGACTGCCCCGATCCGGGAGCGCTCGCCGACTTCTACGCCCGGCTGCTGGGGTGGCCGCCGGACGCCGAGCCGACCGACGGGTGGGCGACGCTGACCCCGCCGGAGGGCGGCGTGAAGATCGAGTTCCAGCACGCGGACGACTGGCGCCCGCCGACGTGGCCGGACCCGGAGGTCCAGCAGGTGTCGCACCTGGACTTCCCGGTGGACGACCTGGAGGCCGCCCACGGGTGGGCGGTCGAGGTCGGTGCGGAGTTCGTGCGCGACAGCGGGTCCTTCCGCGTCTACCTGGACCCCGCGGGTCACCCGTTCTGCCTTTGCGCCTGCTGAGGCAAAAGTATGAACCCTGTGTATACCGCGTGTGTATAGTCGCGGCATGTCACTCGGACACGCCCTGCTCGGCCTGCTGGAACGCGGCCCCGGCCACGGCTACGACCTGAAGAAGGCCTACGACGACCAGTTCGGCCAGGACCGGCCGCTGCACTACGGGCAGGTGTACACGACGCTGTCCCGCCTGCTGCGCAACGGACTCGTGCAGGAGGCGGGCGTCGAAGCAGGCTCGGGGCCGGACCGGAAGCGGTACGCGATCACCGACGCGGGCGTCACCGACGTCGAGAAGTGGCTCGGCACCCCGGAGAAGCCCGAGCCGTACCTGCAGAACACGCTGTACACGAAGGTCGTCCTCGCGCTGCTGTCCGGCCGGGAGGCCGCGGACGTGCTGGACACCCAGCGCACCGCGCACCTGGAGGCGATGCGCGCGCTGACCCGCCGCAAGATCGACGGCGACCTCGCCGACCAGCTGATCTGCGACTACGCCCTGTTCCACCTCGAAGCGGACCTGCGCTGGCTCGAACTCACCACCGCCCGGCTCGACCAGCTGGCGAAGCGGGTCGGCCGATGAGCCTGCTGTCCGCCACCGACCTGCACAAGGCGTTCGGTCCCACCCCCGCGCTCGCGGGAGCGGGGCTGACCGTCGACGCGGGCGAGATCGTCGCGATCATGGGCCCGTCCGGCTCCGGGAAGTCCACGCTGCTGCACTGCGTCGCGGGCATCCTGGCCCCCGACGCGGGCACGGTCCGCTACCGCGACGTCGACCTCGGCTCGCTGTCCGACGGCAGGCGCAGCGAACTGCGCCGCACCGAGTTCGGCTTCGTGTTCCAGTTCGGCCAGCTCGTCCCGGAGCTGTCGTGCGTGGAGAACGTCGCGCTGCCGCTGCGCCTCGCGGGCGTCAAGCGGAAGGTCGCCGAGAGCCGGGCGACCGAGTGGCTGGAGGAACTGGAGGTGGCCGACGTCGCGGCGAAGCGGCCCGGCGAGACCTCCGGAGGCCAGGGCCAGCGGGTCGCGGTCGCCCGCGCGCTGGTCACCGCACCGAAGGTGATCTTCGCCGACGAGCCGACCGGCGCGCTCGACTCGCTCAACGGCGAACGCGTGATGACCCTGTTCCTCGCCGCGGCCCGTGCCACCGACGCGGCCGTGGTCCTCGTGACCCACGAACCGCGCGTGGCCGCCTACGCCGACCGCGAGGTCGTCGTGCGCGACGGCCGGTCCCGCACGGTGGAGCACGCCGGGTGAAGGGCTGGGTGAACGACCTCGCGCTGGGCGTCCGCATCGCGCTCGGCGGCGGCCGGTCGTCGTGGCGGCGGCTCGCGCTGACCGGTGTCGGCGTCGGGCTCGGGGTGGCGGTGCTGCTCGTCGGCGCGTCGATGCCGACCGCGTCCACCGAGCGGCAGGCCCGGCAGGACCTCTCGCGGGTGCAGCAGGGCGAGAAGCAGCCGCCCGGCGTGGACGCGCTGTACCGGCTGTACTCCCCCGAGGAGTTCGGCAACGACCAGATCATGGGCAGCTACGTCACCCCCGGTGGACCGCGCGCGCCGGTTCCACCCGGCCTGCAACGAATTCCGGGCGACGGGGAGATCGTGCTGTCGCCCGCGCTGGCCGACCTGCTCGCCTCGCCGGAGGGGGAGCTGCTGCGCCCGAGGTTCCCGCAGGAGGTCGTCGGGACCATCGCGCAGGAGGGGCTGATCGGCCCGAACCACCTGCTGTACATCGCGGGCGACTCGACCATCGAGCGCATCGACCGGAACGCCTACTACGGCTTCGGCACCAAGGCCGCCACCGTGACGGACGGGTCGGACCCCTGGTACTGGGCGCTCGGGCTGATCGGCGCGGTCGTGCTGCTGCTGCCGGTGCTGGTCTTCGTCACGATCGGCACCCGGCTGGCCGGTCCGGAGCGCGAGCGCAGGCTGGCCGCGCTGCGGCTGATCGGCGCGGGCTCCCGGCAGGTGCGGAGGATCGCCACCGGCGACGCGCTGGCGGGAGCCGTCGCGGGACTGGTGCTCGGCGCGGCCTTCTTCCTGGTGCTGCGGGCCTTCGTCGAGCACCTCGAACTGTTCGGCGTCAGCATGTTCGCCAGTGACCTGACCCCCACCCCGGTGCTGGGCGCGCTCGTCGTGGTGGTCGTGCCGGTGCTGTCGGTGCTGACCGCGCTGGTGACCATGCGCGGCAGCGTGGTCGACCCGCTCGGAGTGGTGCGCCAGGCCGCGCCGGTCCGGCGGCGGCTGTGGTGGCGGTTCGCGCCGATCCTGCTCGGCGTCGGCCTGCTGGCGACCCAGACCGAGGCGTTCCTGCGGCGTCCGAGCACGCTGGACTACGGCCTGGCGCTCGCGGCGATCGCCTTGCTGCTGCTGGGGATCCCCCTGCTGCTGCCGTGGCTGGTCGAGCGGTCGGTCGGACGGTTGCGCGGCGGCCCGCCGTCGTGGCAGCTCGCCGTGCGCAGGCTTCAGATGGACAGCGGCTCGGCGGCCAGGGTCGTCGGCGGCGTCGCCGTCGTGCTCGCGGGCGGCATCGCTCTCCAGACCTTCATGTCGGGCCAGGAGGCGGGCGTGCTGGGCGCCGAGTACACCGTGGAGGACCGGAGCACGTTCGTGCTCCACCTGGACGGGGCCGCGAGCGAGCGCGGCGACGACCTCGCCGACCGGGTGCGCGGCACCGGGGGCGTCGCGTCGGTGGCGCCCGCGAAGTCGTTCTTCGTCCGGAAACCGGGCCAGACCGAGGGGTTCGGCGTGCAGGTCGGGTCGTGCGAGAGCCTGCGGACGAACGTGCGGATCGACCGGTGCGAGGACGGGGACGCGTTCCGGGTCCTCGGTGAAACGCCGGTCGAACAGCGGCCCGTGCCGGGGGAGCGGGTCGAGGTGCTCGCGAACCCGAACGGATCGGGCGTGATCGGCGAGTGGACCGTGCCCGCCCTGCCCGAAGTCGTGTGGGAGACCCGGAGCCGGGCCGAGTCCGCGATCCTCCTCACCCCCGGCGCGCTGCCCGACTTGGACCTGGTCTACGACGCCGACTACCTGGTGGTGCGCCTCGACCCGACCGTGCCGGACGCGGTCGACCGCCTCCGTGCCACGCTCGGGCCCGTCGCGCGGCAGGCGTTCGTCCGGCAGGCCGTTCCCTCGAACACCGAGCGCAAAGCTGCGGAGTACCGGACCCTGGGGCGGTTGTTCCTCGGCGGATCGCTGGTCGTGGTGCTGCTCGCGGGGGCGAGCCTGCTGGTGCTGGCGTTGGAACAGGTGCGCACGCGGCGCCGGCCGTTGGCGGTGCTCGCGGCCGGAGGGGTGCCGCGCAGCACGCTGGCGTGGTCGTTGCTGTGGCAGAACGCCGTGCCGCTGGTACTCGCGGTCGTCGTGGCCGTGGTGGTCGGCTCCGGCACCGGGCTGCTGTTCCAGCGGTCCACGCGCACGCCGCTGACGCTCGACCTGGCCGGGATCGGCGTGCTGGTCGCCGCGGTCGTGGGGATGGTGCTGCTCGTGACGCTGTGCACGCTGCCCGCGGTGCGGAGGGCTACCGGGGCGACGGGGCTGCGCGCGGAATGAGCCGGATCCGCCGGGGGAGCGGTTTGTCGGCAAGGCGGTCCTGCACCAGGGCGTGGCGGAACTGGTAGCAGGCGCCCGCCTGGCGCAGGACGCCGAGCTTGCGGGCGTCGTCGAGGAACACCACCAGCTCCCACGGCAGGTTCATCCGCGCGGCCAGCCAGATCCGCGCCACGGTGAACCACCACCAGCGCAGGTGCAGCACGGACAGCGCGAAACCCAGCAGCAGACCGGAGGTCAGGCCCAGACCGACCATGCCGGTCTGGTAGACGCCGAACACCATGGCCGCGGCCGCGCCGAAGACCACACCCAGCACGAGGGAGCCGGTCCACACCGCGACGCGGTCGCGCGCCATGGTCCACTGAGGACTCGACGGGTGGGTCAGCTCGGCGGAGCTGGCGGTGGCGAACCGCAGCGCGGTCGCCACCGCGAGGCCCAGTCCGACGACCAGCCCTGCGGACACGTCGTACAGGGCGCCGAACGCGAGCCCGCTCGCCGTGCCGATGGTCCCGCTCGTCACGACCAGGCTGCGCCACACCCCGAGCCGGGGTTTCGCGGTCCGGGCGTGGAACGTCCTGCTGGACGCCGTGAGCGCGGCGACCGCGACCACGACCCCGGCGACGAGACCGGTGAGCGGCCCGATCTTGGAGGGGCCCGCGTACGACACCAGCCAGCCGACGCCGAACCCGCCGATCGAGCCGACCGCCAGCGCGCCGAGCAGCGCGAGCCACGCGTTGCCGACCGACCGCCGCAGGTCCCACCACGCCAGTTCGCGGACCCCCTGCTCGCGCATCTGCCGCGCCAGGAACCCCAGCCACCGCCGGGCCTGGTCACGGGGCCACGCCTGGCTCGCGCGCGCCTGGTAGGCCGCGTCGCGGTTCGCGAACACCCGGTCCACCAGACTGTCCACCAGGTGGTCCTCGATCGCCTTGTGGTCCGGGAACCGGGTGCGGTCCAGCAGTTCCGACGGCTCGCCGACGCCCGTGCCGTAGACGGTGCTCGCGAGCCACACCATCAGCGGCACGGACAGCACCTCGGCCAGGTGGCCGCGCGGTTCGGCCCGCAGGTGCAGGAAGATCGGCTCCCAGCAGGCGGCGGTCACCGGGTCGGCGCCGGTGCGCAGGTAGGCCGCGACCTCCTCGTGGTCGAGCGGGTGCAGTTCCAGCACGTCCGCCTTGGGCACCGCCCCGACCCGCGACACGGTGTCCACGAACTCGTCGATCCGGCTGGTGATCACCAGCGGCGACTTCTCCGGGAACGCCCGGTTGATCCGCTCCATCGCCTCCGCCCGCCGCGCCTGCGGGATCTCGTCCAGCCCGTCCAGGATCGGGAACACCCGGCGCTGCTCGACCAGCAGGTCCGCGGTGTAGCTGCCGTACAGCTCGGTGTTGCGCAGCGCGGGGTGGTCCTCGTAGAGCCTGCGGGTCATCCAGGTCCGCACGTCCTCGACGTCGGGGTTCCAGGTGGACAGCGGGAGCAGCACCGGGACCGCGCCGTCGAGGTAGCGGTCCAGCAGGCCGATCGTGAGCAGCATCGCGACGGTGCTCTTGCCGCTGCCGGGCTCGCCGATCAGCACGATCCGGTGGTGCGGCTGGCGTTCGAAAGCGCCGACCACGCCGTCGCTGTGGCCCGCCGGGGCGTTCGGCCGGTCGCTCACGTCCAGCTCGGTGGCCGTCCAGTGCAGGTCGAGCAGGTCGCCGCGCTCGGTCAACTTGCGCGCCGTGCACTCCTCGGCCCACTGCAGGTGCAGCGCGGTCGCCAGCGCCTTCGTGGCGGCGTCGAGGTTCTGCTCGGTCGCCAGGCCCGCGGCGCGGCGGCGGTGCAGCCAGGGGTCGAGCAGGGCGAGGAACACCAGGAACGCGACCGCCAGCCCACCCAGCCAGAGGTGCGGGTCCACGCCCGCTCCGGTGACGAACAAGCCGATCAGCGTGAGCAGCGCGGCGAGCGCGCAACCCGTGAGCACAGCCCGTTGGCGAAGTCTGGACACCCCGGCATCATGTCCCACCCGTCACGCCGGGCGTCGACACGGGCACGCGGATGTCAACTGTGTCGTCTCTGCGTACGCTCGTACTGTGATCTGTCCCAAGTGCCAGGACCTCATGCGGACCATCAACCGGGGCGGTGTCCACATCGAGCAGTGCGAGCGCTGCCGGGGTGTCTTCCTCGACGGCGGCGAACTGGAGCAGATCGTGGCCGCCGAACGCGAGCACTACGCGGACGCGCCGCCGCCCGCCCACGTCCCGCTGCCGCTGCCGCACGAGAACCCCGATCCCACAGCGGTTCCGCCGCCGCCTCCGCAGCAGGCGCCGCCCACCCACTCCACGCAGCCCGCGGGTGTTCCGCCGCCGTACCAGCCGCCGCCGGGCACGCCGCCACCGGGAACGCCGCAGCCCGGCTACCCCGCCGCTCCGGGGTACGGCTACCCCCAGCCGGGCTACTACCCGCCGCCGCGCAGGCGCAGCTTCCTGGAGGAGCTGCTCGACTAGAGCGGCCAGCTCAGGTCGCCGAGGTGGAACCGCTGCCCGTCCTGGTCGACGGTGACGCCGAACCGGTCGCGGCGCGGCCTGCCGAGGTCGAGCCACTGCCGGTGGCCCTCCTCGGCGAGCTGCCACAGACCGCGCGGTCCGCCCTGCTCGACGCGCGTGGACCCGTTGCGCGGCCTCAGCCGCGCCCACGAGCCGTCGGGGTGCGCGAGGTGCACGCGGTCGCGTTCCCCGTGCCCCACCACGACGTCCGCGAGCACGAGCCCGGCGAAGAACTCGAACGGGCTGGCGGGGTCGACCACCACCCGCGGGTCGAGCGCCGTCCGCCCGCGCTCGTCCGCCGGGGCGTCGCGGGCGATCGCCAGCAGGTCGGCCGCCCAGCCGTGGGCGTGGGCGCGCAGCGGCATGAACCGGCCGTCCTCCGCCAGCACCCGCCCCTCGCCACCGCCCCCGCCGTCCGACACGAGCCGCACCAGGCCCGCGCCGATCGACCGGTTGAGCGTCGTCACGACGAGTCCGCCGGGTTTGGTCTGGGTGAGCCACGCGGTCGGGATCCGCGACACGGCGCACGTGCACAGCACCCGGTCGTACGGCGCCCGATCGGGCCATCCCAACTCCCCGTCGCCCGCCACGCACGTCGGTGCGCGGCCCACCGCGGTGAGGTGGTCGCGCGCCCGGCCGAGCACGCCGGGGTCGACGTCGACCGTGGTCACGTGGTCGTCACCGAGCGCGTGGCACAGCAGCGCGGCGTTGTAGCCGGTGCCCGCGCCGATCTCCAGCACGTCGTGGCCGGGCCGCGCGCCGAGCGCCTCCAGCATGATCGCCATGATCGTCGGCATGCTCGACGAGCAGGTGGGCGTTCCCTGGACGGCACCGTCGTCGACCGCTCGCGACCACGCGCCGTCGTCGCCGTCGAGCTGGGTGACGCAGACGCGGTCGCGGTAGACGAGCGTGAGCCACTCCGGGTCGTCCGCGTCCACCGGACCCCAGCGGCCGTCGGTCAACTGGCGGAAGAACCGGGGCAGGAACGCGTGCCGGTCCACCTCCCGGAACGCCAGCAGCCAGCGCGGATCGCGCAACGCGCCCTCGGCGAGCAGGTCGTCGGCCAGCCGGGTCCGCAGTGCTGCGGCCCGGTGGTCAAGCGTTTCGTGCATGGCGGCTCCCAGTACCAATTTACCTGTGGTGGAGCACACGCCCGGTTTGCTAGCAGAGCGCTTGCAGTTGCTAGCACTCGCACGTAGCGTTGTCGTCGAGCCGATCGGGAGGAGACCACGGACGTGGACAAGTCCATCGACAAGGCGGTCGCCGACCTCGGCAAGGACATCGGCGACTACATCAAGCAGCAGCGCAGCAGCGCGAAGATCTCGTTGCGGGAGCTGTCGAAGCTGGCCGGTGTCTCCAACCCGTACCTCAGCCAGATCGAGCGGGGCCTGCGCAAGCCGAGCGCGGAGATCCTGCAGCAGATCGCCAAGGGCCTGCGGATCTCCGCCGAGGCGCTCTACGTCGAGGCCGGGATCCTGCAACAGCGAGAAGGCGGCGCGTTGGCCGACGCGATCGCCGTCGCACCAGAACTCACCGAGCGGCAGAAGCAGGTGCTGCTCGACGTTTACGAGTCCTTCCGGCGGGAGAACGCCGCCAAGCAGTCGAAGTCCGATGTGGACGGTAACGAACCCGAGGAGTGATCTCCATGCCGAACCTTCCCAGCCAAGAGGAACTGCGCAAGGCGGGCGAGCAGGCGGCCACCGCCGCGCGCACCCCGCTGCTCGCCGCGCTCGGCGCCGGTGACCTGGCCACCAAGGCCGTCATCGAAGCCCTGAACAAGGCGAAGCACACGATCGACGAGCGCACCGTGGCCGCGAAGTCCGCGGTCGACGAGCTGCCCGGCGATGTCGCCGGTCTCCGCGAGAAGCTGGAGCCCGCCGAGCTGCGCAAGCTGGTCGACGCCTACACCCAGTCCGCGCTGCACCTGTACACCTACCTGGCGGAGCAGGGCGAGGCGACGCTGGGCAAGCTGCGCGCCCAGCCGCAGGTCAAGAAGGCCACCGCTCAGGTCGAGGGGGTCGTGGACGCCGCGCAGAAGCGCGCCGAGTCCGCCGCCGCCGACGCCCGCGACCTCGCGGACGACGTCCTGGGCAAGGTCACCCGCCGCACCCGTTCGGTCGGCGAGAAGGCCGCGATCGCCATCGACGACGCCAGCGAGGCGATCGCCGAGACGGTCGAGGAGGTCGGTGGCGAGGTGGCGCACGAGGTCCGCAGCACCACCCGCAAGGCCGCGAACCGCACCGCCGCGCGCAAGCCCGCCGCCACCACGGCCGTCAAGCCCACCGCGCCGACCACCCCGCGGAAGTCGACGACCAGCACCGCCAAGTGAGCTGATCCATACCGGGTGCGGGGCGTTCCGGCAGGGACGTCCCGCACCGGCTTACCTGGATCGCGCGACGCACGTACTCTGAAGGCGTGTTGTTCTCGAGGGTGCCACCGTTCAACCCCCTGTACTTGGATGCCTGGATCCTCTACGGGGTGGGCTGGGTCGCGCTGATCATGGGCGTGTACGCGTTCGCCCACGCCGTGACCCAGCGGGCGGACGCCTTCACCGCCGCCGAGAGGTTGACCAAGCCCGCGTGGCTCGGCATCACCGGCGGCGGAGCGTTCGTGCTCATGGTCTTCCAGCTCAGCAGCCCCGGCGGCATGTTCTGGCTGGCGGGGGTCGTCGCCGTGATGGTCTACGTCGTGGACGTGCGGCCGAAGCTGATCGAGATCCAGCGCGGTCCTCGCTGGTGAACCCTCTGCCCAGCGGTTTGCGCTGGCAGGCGTACGGCAGTGGCGAGCCGACCACGCTGATCGTCCACGGGCTCGGCGCGACCGTGGGCGAAGCCCGCATCCCCGCCTCCGGCCTGCCGGGGACCCGCGTCGTCGTGACGCTCCCGTCGCACAGCGGCGCCGCCGACGCGCCCGACGGCTACTGGACCTACCCCCGTGTCGCGCAGGACCTGTGGGCCGTCGCCCGCGTGGTCGGCGCGACCCGCGCCATCGGCGTCTCGCTCGGCGCGGGCGCGCTCGTGTCGCTGCTCGCCACCCGACCGGACGCGTTCGAACGGGTGGCGCTGCTGCTGCCCGCCACCCTCGACCAGCCCCGCCCCCGGCAGACCGTCGACGACCTCGTCGACGCGGTCGAACTCCCCGACGGCGTCGAGGCGGGCGACTACCTCCGGGCCCGCACGGCGGCGTTCCGCCGTCTCGGCGCGGCCGTGGCGGCGCTGCCCGGTCAGGTGGCCGTCGCCGACCCGTCGGTCTTGGGGCGCGTGACCGCCCCGGTGCTGGTGGTGGCGGCGAGCGGCGACCCGCTGCACCCCGAACCGGTCGCGAAGGCCACCGCCTCCGCGTTCCCCAGCAGCACGTTCGAGGTCTTCCCGTCCCGCACGCCGCTCGTCACGCACCGGCGTGAGCTGCGGGCGCTGCTGGTCGACCTCGTCGGTGTGTGAGGCCGTGACCTCCGGGTAACCGCAGGACATGGCTGAACAGAAGAAGATCGCTTTCCTGGTGGCCGAAGAGGGCATCGAGCAGATCGAGCTCACCGACCCGTGGAAGCACGTCGAGAAGGCGGGCGGCGTCCCGCGCCTGCTCGGGCCGAAGCTCGGCACCGTCCAGGGCTACCACCACCTCACGCCCGCCGACACCTTCGACGTGGACGTGGCGTTCGCCGACGCCGTGGGCAGCGACTACGACGCCCTGGTGATCCCCGGTGGTGTCGCGAACTCCGACCTGCTCCGCCTGGAGCCCGAAGCCGTGCGGATCGTGCAGGAGCACGTGGCCGCGGGCAAGCCCGTCGCCGCGATCTGCCACGGCCCGTGGCTGCTGGTCGAGGCGGGCGTCGTGGACGGCAAGATGCTGACCTCGTTCCCCAGTCTCAAGACCGACATCCGCAACGCGGGCGGCACCTGGGAAGACCTGGAGGTGCAGGTCTGCGTGATGAACGGCTGGACGCTGGTCACCAGCCGCACCCCCGACGACCTGGAGGCGTTCGACCGCGAGGCGCTCAAGGCGTTCGGCCTCGGCTGATCACCGGGATCTGCAGCTCCCGGTGACGTTCTACAGCCGTGCCACCGCGTACGCGGCCATGGCGTCGCGGACGTACTCCGCGAACCCCTCGGCGTGCGCGTCGAACTGCGCCTTGAACTCGGGCGAGTCGACGTACAACTGGCCGAGACCCGTGTAGGACTCCCGGTTGGGCGTCCAGCTCAGGCAGATCCAGCGGTAGTGGCGGTCGGTCAGCTCCAGCGCTTCCGGGGCGTCGACCGCCACCTTCGCGTCGAACAGCGCCCCGTAGGCCACGCCGATCTCCTGCCACTCGGCCATGAACCGATCAGCGGCGGCCTTGTCCCAGTTCTTCATCTTCGACTTGCTCTCGGCGATGTGCTCCTTCGCGCTGTCGCCGTACCGCTCGACCAGCTCCTCCTCGTAGCGGGCCTGCCGATCGGCGTCGAAGCCCTCGAACAGCTCCTCCATCTTCATGTTGTCACCCCCTTCCAGCTCCTTGATCGTTTTCGACACGGTCGTGGCCAGCAGCGCCAGCCGCTCCTGCTCGGCCGCCAACCACCGCTCGTGGTTGCGCAGCACGTCCAGCGCCCGGTGCCGCCCGTCGAGCACCTCGCCAACGGTGTCCAGCCCGAGCCCCAACTCCCGCAGCAGCAGGATCTGCTGCAACCGGAGCACCTGCTCGCGCTCGTAGTACCGGTAGCCGTTGCCCCCGACCCACGCGGGCGCCAGCAGACCGATGGCGTCGTAGTGCCGCAACGTCCGCGAAGTCACCTTCGACATCCGTGCGACCTCGGCGATCGACCAGGCCATCTCCGTGTTCCTCCCTGACCTGGACAACGGTAGATGTTGACGCAACGTCAAGGTCAAGCCGCGTTTGGCAGGATGGGTGGAGTGTGGACCATCGCAGGCTCCTTGACCCCCGTCCCCGCTCTGGACCGGCTCGACCTGGTCGCCGCTCCGGTGGCCGCCGCACTCCGCTCGCTGGACCCGTCCGACGCGGCCAGGTGCGCGGTGGCGGAGATCGACCCGGCCCTGGCCGACACGGCCGAGTTCTGCGCCTTCTACGGGTCACCGCTGTCCGCGTCCGCCAACTGCGTCGTCGTGGCAGGTCGGCGGGGAGAAACGACCCGGTACGCGGCGTGCGTGGTGCTGGCCACCGCGCGGGCAGACGTGAACGGGGTGATCCGACGGCGGTTGGACGCGCGGAAGGCGTCGTTCGCCCCGATGGACGACGCGGTGGCGTTGACCGGGATGGAGTACGGCGGGATCACGCCCATCGGGGTGCCCGCCGACTGGCCGGTGCTGTTGTCGCCGTCGGTCGCTGGGGCGCCGGAGTTGGTTGTCGGGAGTGGGGTTCGGGGGAGCAAGTTGTTGGTGCCCGGAGATCTGCTGGTGAAGTTGCCGGGGGCTGAGGTTGTGGAGGATTTGTCTCGGCCGGTGGGGTGAATTCCTCTCAACCCGCTCGCGCAATTATTTCTACGCGCACTTCCGTTTGTCAAGGCTGGAAAGATGCCTTGACAAACGGAAGTGCGCATGAAGGCGCTTGGGATCGGGGTGAGAGGGGGAGTCTGGCTTCGTTCTTGGCTGGCTGGCTGGCTGGGTGGGTGGGTCTGCGGTTCTGTTTGGCATGGTTCGAATCTATTGCGCTGGCGGGGTGTCGTTCAGGGCCTCAGGTCCTGGGCTCCGTACAAAGCAGCAGGTGAACCGGTGTGCATGGCCCAGTAGCGATCCCCGTACGACCAATGCCACCACTCGGTGGGGTAGTTCACCATTCCGGCAGTGCGCATGGCGTGGATCAGCAACCGCCGGTTGTACCGGGCCAGCGGTGAAATTCCGGGCGCATCCGTGTAGCAGGCGTTCGAGCTCTCCTCGGGTGACGCGTTGACCTCCGTCCCCATCGCCACCTCTTCCCCGTCTTCGGTGCACAACGTCAAATCGACAGCAGCCCCTGAGACGTGCGGCGCGATCTCCGGTGGTGAGATGTACCGACTCGCCTGAACCCGGACCTCGGAATCGCTCCACGAAGGATTGTCCGAGCGCAGAACCGACGCGTACTCCTCGAAGTACCGCTCCTGGAGCCACAGCGGTCGGTAGGCCTCCACGATCAGCAGCCGCAATCCGGCAGGCAGGTTGCCCTGCGCCACGAGCAGTCGCTCCACCACCCCGGCCCGGAGGTGCACGTAGGCGCCCGCCGGATCCGCCTGGCGGTCGTCCAGCGCCAGTTCGCCGATCGTGCGGAGGTTCACGAGGGGTTCGCCGCACTCCTCCACGGGCAGGTCGGCGACCCGCGGGTTGGACAGCAGTACTGGTTCGCTCACGGTGTCACCTGCGGGGCTCGTCGGGGAAACGGTGATTGTGACCGGCGAACCTGTCACTCGGCTGAAGATCTCCGCCGGTTCACCCGGCCTGGTACGCCAGGAGCAGTGCGAGGGCTTCCTCGACGTCGTCGGTGACCACGATCCACCGCTCGGCGTCGCGGCCCCGCGCCAACCGCTGCACCAAGGGCGCGGCCGGGACCTCGTTCAGCCAGAAGTCCTTGCCCAGGAACACCATCGGCGCGGCCGGGCCGACGCTGGCGTAGTAGTTCTGGCAGAAGTCCTGGAACACCTCCTGCACGGTTCCCGCCTTGCCCGGCGTGTAGACGACACCGCCGGTCGCGACGGTCAGCAGACCTTCTTCCCGCACGGAGTTCGCGAAGTACTTGGCGTGCACCTCGCACGCGGGGTTGGGCGGCTCGTGGCCGTAGAACCAGGTCGGGATGCCGATCGTGCGGGGAACGGGACCGACCGGCAGGTCGGTGGGGAACGCCGCCAGCCACCGGCCGATGCTCTCGTCGTCGCCACCGAACCCCGGCACCACGCCGATCCGCGCGAGCACGTCCGACACGTCGCCGCGGTCGGCCAGCCGGACGCCCAGCGGCACGGCCTCCATCGCCCCCGGCCCGCCGCCGGTCAGCACGGTGAGCCCCGCGCGGCCCAGCGCGACGCCGAGGTCCACGGCCGCGCGGTACCCGGCGGAGTCGCGGGCCAGCGCGTGCCCGCCCATCACCGCCACCGGCTGGCCGGTCAGCGCCTCGTCGAGCGCCTCGGTGATCGCGTGGTCGTGCAGGCGCTCGGCCAGCGCGTGCAGCGGGTCGGGGTGCTTGCCCACCCGCCTGCTGTGCCGGTAGATCCGCGCGTCCGGGGTGTCGGCGTACGACGCGGGCGTCGACGGGTCGAAGCCGTCGAACAGCTCGGCGGGCGTGTAGAGCCGGGTCCGGTACACGTCGTACGGCACGTCCGGGATGGCCGGGAACGTCAGCGCCCCGGCCGCTTCCGCGCGCCGCTGCAACGCGGGCGGGAGCAGGCAGCCGAGGAACAGCGCGCCGTCGAGCGGGCCGCGGACCTCCTCGCCGGTCAGGTCGAGGCCGGTGAGCACCGCGCCGCGCAGGTCGGCCGTCGCGCGCAGTTGGTCCAGATCGCTGATCTCGGTTCGCACCGCGGAATCGTACGGCGGCGCGAACCGGGATCCGGGCCGTCAGCGGTAACGGGTCGTGCAGGACTGGGCCGAGCCGGTCAGGAAACCGTCGCGAAAAGCCTCGACCCGTGCGAAACCGGACGGGATGGCCACGCCCTTCGCGTCGCCGGCGACGACGCCGTCGACCGGCAGGCCGAGCGACTCCTGCACGGCGACCGCGTACCGGGAGGTGACGGCGCCGAACGCGGCGAAGTCGCCGATCCGGCCCACCCGCACCAGCGCCTCCAGGTCGACGCTCACCGAGCCGCCCCCGCAGTAGCTCGCGGGCGAGGTGGTGGCGCACGTGCCGTCCTACCGGACGGTCGACTCCGGGAACGCCGCCGTCAGGCTGTTCCTCAGGTCCAGCAGCGACTTCACGGGAGCGGGCCTCAGCCCAGGAAGGCGGACTTGACGCCCGCGGGGAACCCGAGCACGGTCACGTCGACGACGTCGTCGGTCACGACGGCGGACTTGCCCTTGCAGCCGACCTCGGACCAGATCTTCATGGAGCCGCTGACGGTCAGGGAGAGGAAGCCGCCGCGCAGGTCGTTGCAGCCGGGGGTGGCGATGCCGGTGGCGAAGTTGGCGCCGCTGGTGTCGTCGAAGTTCTTGCCGCTGAACAGGGTCGCGGACTGCGCGGGCTTGGCGCCGGGCGAGGCGACCGGCGCGATGGGCTTCTCCGCCGGACCCGCCTTCTTGCCGTCCGGGGTGATGCCGAACCACGTGCCGCCGACGCCCTGGCCCAGGGTGTCGCCGGGGTTGACGTCCTTGGCGAACCGGTAGAGCGGCCAGCCCTTCAGGGTGACCTGGGAGCGGCCGTCGTCGCGCTTCACGAAGCCGACGTCCGCCTCCTTGACGCCCGCGATGAACACCTTGCCGCCCTTGGCGACCGTCACCGGCGGCCACGTCTTGGCGCAGTCTTCGTTGCAGGTGGCCTTCGGCGGGGCGGCGGTGTCCTTCTCGAACCGGTACAGCGTGAACCCGGAGCCGTTGACCACCACGGGGTCCAGCTCGCCCGCCGCCGAGGAGCGCAGCGAGGCCCACTTCTCCTTCACCTCGGTGGGCGCGTCCGCGGGCGCCATGTCGCCCGCCTTCTCGTCCGCCTTGTTCGACCGCGCGGTGCCCGAGAGCAGCGTGGCGTCCTTGGCGTTCCCGCCTTCGGAGTCCTGCGACTGCGCCTGCGGTGCGGGCGCCGCGGTGCCGCCGGTGGTGGTGCCGCAGGCGGACAGCGCGATCGTCCCCGCCGCGAGGACCGCGGCGAGAGGCCAGACGTGCTTGCGCAGCATGGGGTTCTCCGAGTGGTGTGACGAGCCGTGGGATTCGGTGTGCGATTCGTACACGCATCCGGGGGGCTGGTGGTTCACCCCGGTTTCGGAACTGGACCGAAACGGTGTTACCGGACAGCCGTCGGTGGATTTCCGGGCACTCAGAAGATGACGGTCTGGTTGCCGTGCACCAGCACCCTGTCCTCCAGGTGCCACCGCAACCCCCGCGCCAGCACCGCCTTCTCCACGTCGCGTCCTTTTCGGACCATGTCGCCGATGGAGTCGCCGTGGTCGACCCTGATCACGTCCTGCTCGATGATCGGCCCGGCGTCCAGCTCCGCCGTCACGTAGTGGCAGGTCGCGCCGACCAGCTTCACGCCGCGGCGGTGCGCCTGGTGGTACGGCCGGGCGCCGACGAACGACGGCAGGAAGCTGTGGTGGATGTTGATCGCCTTGCCGATCCAGTCCGCGCACAGCTCGCGCGGCAGGATCTGCATGAACCTGGCCAGCACCACGGCGTGCGGCTCGTTGGCGTCGACCAGCTGCCGCAGCTGCCGGAACGCGGCCTCCTTGCCCTCGGGGTCGCTCGCCGGGAACGGCACGTGGTGGAACGGGATGCCGTGCGCCCTGGTGATGCCCGCCAGGTCGGCGTGGTTGCCGATGACCGCGGCCACGTCGGCGTCCAGTTCGCCCGCCGCGACCCGGCCGAGCAGGTCGTAGAGGCAGTGGCCCTCCTTGGACACCAGGATCACGACCCGCTTGCGCTCACCGGTGTCGGTGATCCGCCAGCTCGTGGTGCCCCCGAGTTCCCGCGCGATGGAGGTGAACCGGGCGCGCAGCTCGGTCACGCCGAACGGCAGCGAGTCCGCCCGCACCTCCTGGCGCGTGAAGAACCAGCCCGTGTCCGGGTCGGTGTGGTAGGCCGCCTCCACGATCCAGCCGCCGTTGTCGGCGAGGAACGAGGAGATCCGGGCGACGATGCCGGTCCGGTCGGGGCAGCCGAAGGTGATGACGTAGCGGCGTTCAGGCTGGGACACGGGTGATGAGTATCCAGGATCACACCCTGGGCAGCACGTCCAGGAGTGCGGTGTCGCCCGTGACGACCGCGCCGCTCGGTCTGCCCCACACCGCGCGGAACAGCGAGTCGGCCGTGCCCGCGACGGTCGCGTCCCCGTTCGTGCCCGACCCGGTGACCGGTCCGACGGCGGGCGCCTCGCCCGGCGTCAGCCGCACCTCCCAGGCGCGACCGGCGTCGGCGGCGTGCAGCACCAGCACGCCCTCGCGCTCCACGGGCTTGCGGCGGGCGGCGATCACCGTCATCCGGGTCAGGAACTCGTCGATCCCGTCGGCGGCGAACTGCGGCGTGAACAGCAGCGGGGGCACGTCGTCGCCCAGCCGGGCGTGCTCGGCGTCCAACCGGTGGATGGCGGTCTCGTGGGCCTGCCTGCGGGCCCAGAAGCCCGCGGTCTCGGTGCCGATGAGCGTCCACCTCGGCTTCGCCGGGTCGGCGGCGCGCAGCTCGTCCGCCAGCTCCAGCGCCCGCTCGTCCCACCACACCAGCAGGTCGTCCCACTCGTCCGGCGCGCCGGGCCACCGGGGGCGCTCGTCGGCGGACTCGGCGCGCAGCGCGGCCACCGCCCAGGCGTTCACCCCGGCGACGTGCCGGACCAGGTCGTGCACCGTCCACAGCGGACAGGTGTCGACGGGGGTCGACGGCCCGGCCTCGACGGCGGCGGCGCGCAGCGCGCGGGCCTGGGCGGTGTAGTGGTCGATGAACTCGCGGTGCTCCACCCTGATCAGCTTAGGGGGCTGACGGCGTCCCACGGCAGCGTGATCTCGCCCAGCCGCCACCGTTTCCGGGTGTCGAGCACCGGCCAGCCGCGGGCCGCGAGCAGCCGGACGGCCTCGACCCAGCGGGCCCGCGGGCCGAACGGCGCGAACGGGGCCGCGGTCGCCCAGCACGCGTCCAGCTCGCCCAGCAGCCGGTGCACGCGCTCGCCGTCGACGTTGCGGTGGATCAGCGACTTGGGCAGCCGCTCGGCGAGGTCGCCGGGGGTCTCCAGGTCGGCTGGCAGGCAGGCGAGCGTGAACGTCAGCGGTCCGTCGGCGGACAGCGCGACCCACGAGCAGCGCCTGCCGATCTCGTCGCACGTGCCCTCGACCAGCAGACCGCCGGGCGCGAGCCCGCCGACCATCGTGGTCCACGCTGCGAGGGCCTGCTCCTCGGTGTACTGGCGCAGCACGTTGAACGCGCGCAGCAGCACCGGACGGCGGCCCGCCAGCTCGAACCCGCCGCGGCGGAACTCCAGCCGCGGCGGGTCGGCCGCTGCCTCGCCCGCGGCGACGCGGTCGGCGTCCAGTTCCAGCCCGAGCACCCGCACGTCGGCGCGCACGGCCCGCAGGCGCGCGGCCATCTCGACCGTGGTCACGGGGGTGGCGCCGTACCCGAGGTCCACCACGAGCGGATCGGGCGCGGCGCGCAGGGCGTCGACGACCAGCGGCGTGCCGACCATCCAGCGGTCGACCCGCCGCAGCCGGTTCGGGTTGGTGGTGCCCCTGGTGGGCAGGCCGAGCGTGCGCGCCCGGCCGGCGGCTAGGCGCGGTTTGCGAGCCATTCGGTGGTGAACTCGTTTTCCTTGTCGAGCAGCGCGGCGACCTGTTCGGCGATCATCGCCTCCAGCTTGCCGCCCACGAGCGGGATGCTGACCTTGACCTGGCCGGTGAGCGTCGACCTGCTGCCGCCCGCGTGGTCGGCGAGCACGATCGTGCCGTCCAGCCTGCCGGGGACGCCGTTGAGCGTCACCTCGACCGTGCCGGTCGTGCCCGCCTCGGTCCACACCTCGGCCCGGTGGATCACCAGGTCGCCGCCGAGCAGGCTCTTCGCCACCGACGGCAGGTGCTCGGCGGGCACGCCCTGCTTGAGCTGGTAGGACGTCTTCCCGTCCGCCGAGCTGTACGACACGAGCTGCGCGTCCGTGCCGCCGAGCACGGCCAGCCGGTCGCGGAGGTGGGTTTCGTCGACCAGCGCCCTGAAGACGTCCTGCACGGGCCACGTGGACGTGGTTCGGTGCTCGATGCGGCGTGCCATGGCGCGGAGGTTACCGTTGACGGTTGTGACCACCCCGCTGTCCAGTGCCCAGGCGCGCACCGCTGTGCCGCTCGCCGAGCGCACCACGCTCCGGCTCGGTGGCCCGGCCACGACGTTCCTGCAGGCCACCACGGCCGCCGAGCTGGTCGAGGCGGTGCGCGCGGCCGACGCCGCCGAGGAGCCGCTGCTGCTGCTCGGCGGCGGTTCGAACCTCGTGGTGGCCGACGCGGGCTTCGCCGGGACCGTGGTCCAGGTGGCCACGACCGGCCGCCGCGCGGACCCGCTGGGCGACGGGCTGGTGCAGTTCACCGTCGAGGCGGGCGAGAACTGGGATTCCGTCGTCGCCGAAGCCGTCGCGCAGGGCCTCGGCGGGCTGGAGTGCCTGTCCGGAATCCCCGGGCTGGTCGGTGCGACGCCGGTGCAGAACGTCGGCGCGTACGGCGTCGAGATCTCCCAGGTGCTCACGTCCGTCGACCTGATGGACCGGCGCCAGGGGAACGTCCAGCACCGCACCGCGGACTCGCTGGGCCTCGCGTACCGCACGAGCGTGCTCAAGGGCACGGACCACGCGGTCGTGCTGCGCGCCCGGTTCGCGCTCACGGCGGGCGGCCTGTCCGCGCCGATCCGGTACGCCGAGCTGGCACGGGTGCTGGGCGTCGCGCAGGGTGACCGGGTGCCGGTGGACGCGGCCCGCAAGGCCGTCCTGGAGCTGCGGCGCGGCAAGGGCATGGTGCTCGACGCCGCCGACCACGACACCTGGAGCGCGGGCTCGTTCTTCACGAACCCGCTGGTGGACGACTCGACGCTGGCGGGCGCGCTGATCAGGATCTCCGAGCGGATGGGGCCGCACGTCGACGTGCCGGTCTACCCGGCGAGCGCGGGCCACTCGAAGCTGTCGGCCGCGTGGCTGATCGAGCGGGCCGGGTTCGGCAAGGGCCACCTCGGTCCCGGCGGCCGGGTCGGGCTGTCCACGAAGCACACGCTCGCGCTCACCAACCGCGGCGGCGCCTCCACCGAGGACCTGCTGGAACTCGCGCGCGAGGTGCGCGACGGCGTCCGGGTGGCCTTCGGCGTGGAACTGCACCCGGAGCCCGTGCTGGTCGGCTGCGAGTTCTAAGGCCCTCCTGCCGACGGCCGAACGGGTGACCTTGCGTGACCAGATCCTCACCACGCGTGTTTCATTGAGGTGAGGACTTCACGGAGGTCGACATGGCCTACCTGGACGAGCACGTGCGTGCGGCGATCAGGCCGATCAAGAGACGCGTCGAGGACGAACTGCTGGCCCGACCTGGTGTGGTCGGCGTCGACATCGGCGAGAAGACCACCGGCGGAGAGCCGACCGGGCGCGCGGCGATCGTGGTGTACGTCGGCGTGAAGCGGCACAGCCAGCGCTTCGCCATTCCCGTCCAGTACGGCGGCGTGCCCACCGACGTGGTCGAGGAGACGTTCCAGCCCCACCGGGCCCTGGCCTGGTCCGGCGGCGTGCACGGCGCCGAACGCCACCACTGCCTGGTCGGCGGCATCGGCGTCGGCCCGTGCCGGGCGATCCGGTTCGTGCCGCCGGACGTCGCCGTCACCGGCGACTACTCCGTCGTCGGCACGCTGGGAGCGCTCGTCACACCGCGCGCGGCCCGTCCGAGGGTGATGGCGCTGACGTCGTTCCACGTGGCCTGCGTGGACGACGCGTGGGCCGTCGGCGACCCGATGGCGCACCCGTCCGTCGTGGACGGCGGCCACCCGTGGGACGACCGCATCGGCACCCTGGCCCGCGCCGCCCTGTCCGGCTCGGTGGACGGCGCCGCGCTGCTGATCGGCATCCACCTGGACTGCCGCGCCGAGGTCGTCGACCTGGGCCCGGTGCGCGGTCGAGCCGCCGCCGTCGTCGGCACGGCGGTCCGCAAACGCGGCCGCACCACCGGCGTCACCGAAGCCGTGGTGGCGTCCACCGACGCCTCGGTGTCGCTCGACTTCGGCAACGACCTCGGCGTCCGC
Organism: Umezawaea sp. cmx-9-4; assembly: GCA_049997955.1. GTDB lineage: Bacteria > Actinomycetota > Actinomycetes > Mycobacteriales > Pseudonocardiaceae > Umezawaea. The sequence continues at coordinate 247,931 of JAEBDY010000001.1, forward strand.
ACGCTGCGCGACCAGGTGCGCGTGCAGGCCGCGCCGGGCCACCGCTTCGGCGACCACGGCGACTCCGGCGCGGTCCTGCTCGACGACACCAACCACGTCGTGGGGCTCTACTGCGCGGGCAACGAGATCGGCTCGATCGGCTTCGCCAACCCGATCGACCACGTCCTGGACCAGTTGGACGTGGACTTGCTGTGTTGAACGGCCGCGACTCCGAAGCGGCCTCGCGCGGGGGTTGAGAAAGCGGCCCTGTCAAGCCTTGTTGGCGCGGTGGACCCTGGTGGCGTTCGCCTGGTCCCTCGGCCGCAGGACGATCTGGTCCAGGTTCACGTGCGCCGGGCGGGTCACGGCGAACGCGATCGTGTCCGCCACGTCGTCGGCGGTCAGCGGGGTCATGCCCTGGTAGACGCCTGCCGCGCGCTCGGCGTCGCCGTCGAAGCGGAGCAGCGAGAAGTCGGTCTCCACCATGCCCGGCATGATCTCGGTGAACCGGACGGGCTGCCCGAGCAGTTCGCCGCGCAGGCTTCGGTGCAGGGCGGCCTGGGCGTGCTTGGCGGAGGTGTAGCCGGAGCCGTTGTCGTAGACCTCGAAGGCCGCGATCGACGTCACGGTCACCACGTGGCCGTCACCGGAAGCGATCAGCTTGGGCATCAGGCCCTTGGTCATCCGCAGCGTGCCGAGGACGTTCGTCTCCCACATCCAGCGGTAGTCCTCCTCGGCGTAGTCGATCACACCTGCCATCCCGCGGGCCCCGCCCGCGTTGTTGACCAGCACGTTCGCCTCGGGCACCTGGTCGAGGAAAGCCGCGACGGAGTCGGCGTCGGTCACGTCCAGTTCGAGAGCCGTCCCCTTGACGTCATCCGCGATACCCTGGAGGCGATCGAGCCGGCGGGCTCCGAGCACCACGTGGAACCCCTCGGCGGCGAGTTTGCGAGCTGTGGCTTCCCCGATTCCCGCGCTCGCTCCGGTCACAACGGCGGTTCGACGGTCGTTTGTCACGGTGCGATCGTGCCGTGCTCGCCCGACTGGCGCAGCGCCTATGACGAGCATCACTTCGGGTGGTTGGGCACTTCGACGGTGCCGGGACGTCCTTGACTAGTGGGAGAACACGAACAGCGAAGGCTCTGGAGGTCGATCGTGCGGACGAAACTTCGAGCCGTGACCGCGTTCCTGCTGGGCGCGGCTCTGCTGGCGGGTTGCTCCAGCACGGAGGCAGGCAAGGCCAGTCCGGAAGGCGCGGGAGGCTCGCAGGAGTCGATCGCGAAGTTCGTGGCCGTCCCCGCCGTCGACGCCAAGGACGCGCCGGTGAACGTGCCGGTCAACGTCACGGTCTCGGACGGCACGATCGACGAGGTCGCGGTCGCGAACCCGGAGGGCAAGCCCGTGGCGGGCAAGCTCGCGGACGATAAGAAGTCGTGGGCGACGACCGAGCCGCTCGGCTACGGCAAGACCTACGCGTACACGGGCAAGGCGACCGGCACCGACGGCAAGAAGGTCGAGCTCAAGGGCGGCTTCACCACCGTCGCACCCGCCGCCCAGGTCCGCGGCACGCTGTTCCCGACCGACGACCAGCAGGTGGGCGTCGCGGTCCCGATCATAATCAAGTTCGAGGCCCCGATCACCGACCGCGCGGCCGTCCAGAAGGCGCTGACGGTCACGAACGACAAGAACGTGAAGGGCTCGTGGGCCTGGTTGAGCGACCAGGAGGTCCACTACCGCCCCGAGGCCTACTGGCCCGCGAACACCAAGGTCCGCGTCGAGGCCAAGCTCTACGGCGTCGCCTACGGCGGCGGCGCGTACGGCACGGCCGACGTGACCAGCGACTTCACCATCGGCCGCAACCAGGTCGTCAAGATCGACACCCCGACCCACCAGCTGGTGGTGCAGCGCGACGGCCAGACCGTGGCCACCTACCCGGCCAGCTTCGGCCGCGACGCGGACCCGGAACTGACCACGCCGAACGGCACGTTCGTCGTCATGCAGAAGGACGACCAGTGGAGCTTCGACAACCCCCAGTACGGCTACACGAACGTGCTGAAGAAGTGGGCGGTCAGGTTCTCGAACCACGGCGAGTTCATCCACGAGAACAACGACAACGCGGCCAACATCGGCAAGAACAACACGTCACACGGCTGCGCGAACCTCACAGAGGCGGACGCGAAGGCGTACTACGACACCGCGATGATCGGCGACCCCGTGGAGGTCACCGGTTCGATCACGACGCTGCCGGCGAAGTACGACTGGTACGACTGGCAGGTCCCGTGGGCGCAGTGGCAGACCATGTCAGCGATCTGACCGAAAGCTGACCAACGAACAGGGGGCGTTCCGCTGAGCGGGGCGCCCTTTGTCTTGCAAGCACCACGTTCCCGCGTCTCGCAACAGCACCTGTGGCCTTCCGACCTCGCGAGTCCCGGCCTTCCCAGGCTGATTGCTCATCTTCGGAGCAAACTCGCACTTCTCTGGCTGACTGCCCACCTGTTAAGCAAGACCGACTTTCCCTCGATGCTTGCTCACCTGCCGACCAAGCCCGACTTTCCCTGGTCGATTGCCCACCCTGCTGAGCAAGCCTGCATTTCCCCCTCCGCCCCGATCCGAAGCGCCTTCACGTCTCCGTTTCTTTGTCAAGGCATCTTTCCCGCCTTGACAAAGAAACGGAGACGTAGAAAAAATTGCGCGAGCGGGGTGGAGGGTTGTGTTTCCTTGTCATCTCTGCAGGTCATGGACGTTCCTTCGGAACTGTCGGACCCTCGTCGTAGGGTGTGAATCGGGGGGTCCTCACGGCTGGGGGACGCCTGTTTGTGGGTGTCCGTGGGTCCGTGCAGGGTGGTCCGGTCTCACCCCGATCGCGGATTGTCTCGATGGCCCTTCCGTTTTGTCAAGGCGGGAAAGATGCCTTGACAAAACGGAAGGGCCATGAAGTGCGCTCAGGATCGGGGTGAGGCCGGGGAGTGGGTTCGAACGCGGTGGGGTTGGGTTGCGTTCGGGGTTGAGTTGGGGGCGGGGCCCGGTGGGGTTGGCTTGGGTTCGGGGTTGAGTTGGAGGCTTAACCCTGCTGGTTTGGGGATGTGCAAGGCCCGTGGTGGCATGTGTCGACTTGGGGCCGGACCCCTGCCCCGGCGTGAACCGAGCGAGGTCCGCCCGCGCTCCTCAGCCGGCGTCATCCCTGCTGAGCCTTCAACCAGTCCACTGGGCGAGACGGTCGGGTCGTTCTCGTTCAGCTTGGTGGGAAGTGTTCGACCGGATCCTTTGTTGGTCCAGTCGTGCAGAGAACTCTCCTCACCCCCGGCGGTGTCCGGCTGGCGGTCCACGAAGCGGGTCCGGTTGACGGTCCGGCTGTGGTGCTGGTGCACGGCTGGGCCCAGTCCGGGGCGGTTTGGGCCGAGTTGGACGGGTTTCGGACGTTTGCCGTCGACCTGCGTGGTCATGGTGATTCCGATGAGCCCGTTGACGGCTACCGCGACTCGGCCGCGTGGGCCGAGGACCTCGCCGCCGTGCTCGCGCACGTCGGTCGGCCCGCTGTCCTGGTCGGCTGGTCCTACGGCGGGCTGGTGATCGCGGACTACCTGCGCGTGCACGGCACCGCCGGGGTTTCCGGGCTGGTGCTGGTCGGGGCGATCACCGAGCTGGGGCGCGGCCGACCGGGTGGCAGGATCGGCGCGGTGATGCGCGAGGCGTTGCCCGCCGCGCTCACGGACGACGGCGCGTTGGCCGCGTTCTGCGCCCGAATGGCCCTCGCACTGGCCCCTGGGACCATCCGACAGCTCACCGCCGCCGCACTCCAGGTCTCCCCGAGGGTGCGCGCGGAACTGTTCGCCAGGGACGTCGACAGCACGTCGGTGCTCGCCGCCGTGGACGTGCCGGCGCTGGTGCTGCACGGTGCCGACGACGAGGTGGTCGCGCCCGCGGCCGCCCGGCACGCCGCCTCGACGATCCCCGGAGCCGAGTTGATCCTGTTCCCCGACACCGGGCACCTGCCGTTCCTGGAACGTCCCGCCGAGTTCGCCGCCGCGCTCGCGAGGGTGGCCCGGTGAAGCGGGTCGCCGTGCTCTCCGTGCACACGTCGCCGCTGGAGCAGCCGGGCACCGGCGACGCGGGCGGCATGAACGTCTACATCGTGCAGACCGCGACCCGGATGGCCGCGCAGGGCGTTGAGGTGGAGATCTTCACCAGGTCCACGTCGTCCAGCCTGCCGCCGGTCGTGCAGATGGCGCCGGGCGTCAAGGTCCGGCACGTCGTCGCGGGCCCGTTCGAGGGGCTCGGCAAGGAGGAGCTGCCCGGCCAGCTGTGCGCGTTCACCGCGGGCGTGCTGCGCGCGGAAGCCCGCCACGAACCCGGCTACTACGACGCGATCCACTCGCACTACTGGCTTTCCGGCCAGGTCGGCTGGCTCGCCCGCGAGCGCTGGGGCGTGCCGCTGGTGCACACCGCGCACACGTTGGCGAAGGTCAAGAACGCCGCGCTGGCCGACGGCGACACCCCCGAACCGCGGATGCGGGTCATCGGCGAGGAGCAGGTGGTCGAGGAGGCCGACCGGCTCGTCGCGAACACCGACGTCGAGGCCGCCGAGCTGGTCAAGCTGTACGACGCGGCCCCGGAGAAGGTGCTGACCATCCCGCCCGGCGTGGACCTGGAGCGGTTCACGCCCGGCGACCGCGGCGCCGCCCGTGCCGCGCTTGACCTGCGGCCGGACCAGGTCGCGCTGGCGTTCGTCGGCCGGATCCAGCCGTTGAAGGCCCCCGACGTGCTGCTGCGCGCGGCGGCCGAGCTGCTGGTGCGCGACCCGTCGCTGCGGGCGCGGCTGGTGGTGCTGGTGGTCGGCGGCCCGTCCGGCAGCGGGCTGGAGCAGCCGAGGGCGTTGCAGCTGCTTGCCGAGGAGCTGCGGATCGACGACGTGGTGCGGTTCCTGTCGCCGCTGGCCGGTGACGAGCTGGCGGCGGTGTACCGGGCGGCCGACGTGGTCGCGGTGCCCAGCTACAACGAGTCGTTCGGGCTGGTGGCGCTGGAGGCGCAGGCGTGTGGCACCCCCGTCGTCGCGGCGGCCGTCGGCGGTCTGCCGGTGGCCGTGCGGGACGGCGTGTCCGGCTGCCTGGTCGACGGCCACGACCCCGCGGAGTGGGCGCGGGTGCTCAGCCACGTGGTCCTCGACCCCGCCCGTCGGGCGGAGCTGGCGGGCAACGCGGTCGCCCACGCGCGAGGATTCTCCTGGGAACGCACGACCGACACGCTGTTGGCCGCGTACTCCGATGCGCGCAACGCGTTCCAGCGGGAGGTCCACCGGTGATCGACGAGGTAATCCGGTCCACCTTGGACGAACGGGAACTCGCCTACGAGAACAAGGAGCCGGGCAAGTTCTTCGTCACCTTGCCCGGCACCAAGAAGCTCCAGACCAACTGCTGGCTCGTCGTGGGCCGCCACGCCGTGCTGGTGGAGGCGTTCGTCTGCCGCAAACCCGACGAGGCGCACGAGGCCGTGTACCGCTTCCTGTTGCGCCGCAACGCGAAGCTCTACGGCGTGCACTACACCGTCGACGCGGAGGGCGACATCTACCTGGTCGGCCGGATCGGCCTGCACGCCGTGACGCCGGACGAACTGGACCGCGTGCTGGGCCAGGTCGTCGAAGCCGCGGACGGCGACTTCAACACGCTGCTGGAGATCGGTTTCGCAGGCGCGATCCAACGCGAGTGGGACTGGCGGGTGTCGCGCGGCGAGTCCCTGGCGAACTTGCAGGCCTTCCGGCACCTGGTGAACGAGGCCTGATCGTGACCAGCCGGGCGCAACTGGCCGCCCGGCTCCTTCCGTCTACCCCCTGACACGGGGTTGACCGGAGGGGATGCACGATGAGCAGACGGGTACTGGCGGTCGCGGCTCTGGCCTTGGTGACCTTGGCGGGGTGCGGCAGTTCGGGCTTCAGCTCCAGCAGCGGTGGCGCGGAGAACGCGGTGGCCCCCGCGCCCGCGCAGGAGAACAAGCAGGGCGCGGCGAAGGACAGCGCGGGCACCGGCCAGGGGGAGGCCCAGAAGGCGCCGGACTCCGCCGCGCAGAACCGGCAGCTGGTGCGGACGGCGCAGGTCGACCTGCGCGGCGACGACGTGGCCGGGGCGCTGGTGAAGGTCAAGGACCTCACCGCGCGCGAGGGCGGGTACATCGGCCAGGAGAACTCCAGCACCACCTCGGGGTCGCTGACCCTCCGGGTGCCGTCCGACCGGATGGACGCGGTGCTCAAGGGCCTCGGCGAGGTCGAGGGCACGAACGTCGTGCGGCGCGAGACGAAGTCCGAGGACGTGACCGACCAGGTCGTGGACGTCGAGTCGCGGCTCGCCACGCAGCGGGCCAGCGTGGACCGCGTCCGGGCGCTGCTGGAGCGCGCCGCGACGACGTCGGAGATCACCGACATCGAGGGGGAGCTGACCCAGCGCCAGTCCGAGCTGGAGTCGCTCCAACGGCGGTACGACTCGCTCAAGGGCCAGGTGGCCCAGTCGACGATCACCGTGTCGATCCGCCAGGGCTCCGCGCCCACCGCCCCCGAGGAGAAGCTGGGCTTCCTCGGAGCCTTGGAATCGGGCTGGCACGCGCTCCTGGAGGCCTTCCGGGTGCTGGTGATCGTGATCGGCGCGGTGCTGCCGTTCGCCGTCGTCCTGGTGCCCGTCGGTGTGGTCTGGATGCTCCGCAGGCGACGTCGTACGGTGAAGATCACACCCGACCCGTCATCCAATTGAGTCACGTTTCCTGGCGGAAAAGCTACCTAGAGCAATGCGCGGGGGAAGCGCGGGGCGGTCCGGGAGAGAGGGGGAGTCACAACTCGGACCACCCCGCGTTGATTCCCCGCTGAAACGGACATCGGGCGGGGGGAGGCCCGGAAGTCCAGCGGGCCGCGGCTCGACGGGGGGTTTGCGAACCGCGAGGTTCCCCTCACGGCTCGTGGAGTGCGTGGGAGCCGAGCCGTGAAGGCCCTGCCAACTTCGCAGATCGGGCACGCGCACCACAAGGTCATCCGCTACTCCATTCGAGTGTTATTGATCTGAGTCGGTAACGTCTCGGTACGCCTTGACCTCGGCTGTGGCGTGACTCACGATGACGCGATCAGGGCCGACCGCCGATCGAATGAGGCAGCCGCATGGTCTTTCGCAGTCCGTTCCCCGACGTCGTGGTTCCGGACGTCTCCTTGTACGAGTTGCTGTTCGCGAACGTCGCCGAGCGCGCCGACCAGGTGGCGCTCATCGACGGCGCGTCCGGCGCCGAGATGACCTACGCGCAGCTCGTCGGCGCGATCGACAGGGTCGCCGCCGCGCTCGCCGAGAGGGGGATCGGCAAGGGCGACGTGGTGGGCATCCTCAGCCCGAACACGCCGTACTACGCGGTCGTCTTCCACGGCATCCTGCGCGCGGGCGCCACCGCCACCACGATCAACGCGCTCTACACCGCGAACGAGGTGGCCGGCCAGTTGGCCGACGCGGGCGCCAAGATGCTGTTCACCGTCTCGGTGCTCCTGCCGAACGGCTGGCCCGCGGCCCAGCAGATCGGCCTCACCGCCGACGACGTGGTCGTCCTGGACGGCGCCGAGGGCCACCCCGCGCTGCCCCACCTGCTGGCGAGCACCGGTCCCGTGCCGGAGGTGACGATCGACCCGGCCGAGGACGTCGCGGTCCTGCCGTACTCCTCGGGCACCACGGGCAAGGCCAAGGGCGTGATGCTCACGCACCGCAACCTCGTGGCCAACATCGTGCAGAGCGACCCGATCATCAGGATCGGCGGCCACACCCGCATCCTCGCCGTGCTGCCGTTCTTCCACATCTACGGCATGCAGGTCCTGATGAACAACGGCCTCTACGTCGGCGCCACCGTCGTCACCATGCCGCGCTTCGACCTGCCCGAGTTCCTGCGCGTCATCGCCGAGCACCGCACCGACCGCGTCTACATCGCACCGCCGGTCGCCGTGGCACTGGCGAAGCACCCGCTGGTCGACCAGTTCGACCTCTCCGCCATCGACACCATCTTCTCCGGCGCCGCCCCGCTCGACGTCGACCTGGCCGCCGCCGTCCGCAAGCGCTTGGGCTGCAAGGTCCTCCAGGGCTACGGCATGACCGAGATGAGCCCGGTCAGCCACGCCATCCCCGAAGGCCGCGACGACATCTCCGTAGGCACCGTGGGCGTCATCTACCCGAACATGGAGAACCGCTTCGTCGACCCCGCCACCGGCGAGGACGTCGGCGTGGGTGAACGCGGCGAACTCTGGTGCCGCGGCCCGAACGTCATGAAGGGCTACCTCAACAACGAGGAAGCCACCGCCGCGACCCTCGACGCGGACGGCTACCTCCACACCGGCGACGTGGCCGTCATCGACGCGGACGGCATCGTCACCATCGTCGACAGGGTCAAGGAGCTCATCAAGTACAAGGGCTACCAGGTCCCCCCGGCAGAGCTGGAAGCCGTCCTCCTCACCCACCCGCAGATCGCCGACGCCGCAGTCGTGGGCGTCATCGACGCCGAAGGCGAGGAGGTCCCGAAGGCCTTCGTGGTCCGCCAGGCGGGCGCCGACGACCTCGACGCCGCAGGCGTGATGAGCTTCGTCGCGGAACGCGTGGCCCCGCACAAGAAGGTGCGCGTCGTGGAATTCATCGAAGCCATCCCGAAATCGGCAGCGGGCAAGATCTTGCGCAAGGACCTCCGGGCTCGGGAGAAGCAGGGTTCCTGATTTCGACCCGTGCTGGTCGAGTTCTTCGAGGCCCCCGACGAGATCGTTGTCGGGGGCCTCGTCATGTGCTCTGCCTGGGGAAAGTCGGCTCGGGGGAAGAGTTGTCGTCGAGGTCGTGGGCTTTCGGGGTGATGGGTGAACGTGGCGGTCGCGTTTTACTGCGTTGCTTGGGCCGTGGCCTTGAAGTGGTTGTTTCGAGTGGTGATCAGGTGGGGCGTGTAGCGGTTGAGGACCGTTGGTTTCGCGATGGTGCCAAATGGGTGGAGCGGGGCGGTTAAATCAATTGCGTCGCGTACCTCCGCGGTCATCCGTGACCTCGTGTGAGACAGCTTGACTCATAGGTGGGACTGGTGGGAGTCTCTCTGTGAGACAAGTTGACTCATAGTTGAAGGGCGTGGTGTGGTCATCGAGCGGCGAAGCGTGCGTGATCGCGTGCGGCGGCGGGTTCTGTCGACCGTGTTGGGGTCCATCGACAACCGGCGTTATTTCCGCCAGGGCAACGGAACCGGTGCGCGCCAGGCCACGGCGGCGTCCAGTCCGGGGCCCTACTACATCGCGGATCCGTTGGTGCGGCGCGATGTGCGGGAAGATCGGGACGGGTTGCCGTTGTCGCTGCGGGTTCGCACGGTGGACGCCCGCACGCTCCAACCCCTGGCGGGGGTGAGCGTCGAGATCTGGCACTGCGACGCGTCCGGGACCTACTCGGGGTACCAGGCGTACGACCCCGACAAGTTCCCGAACATGCCGTTGATGATCCTGCGGCGCTACCGGCCCACGGACACGGCGACGTTCCTGCGCGGTCGGCAGGTGGCCGACGACGACGGCACCGTCGAGTTCCTGACGATCGTGCCCGGCTGGTACACGCCGCGGACCCTGCACATCCACTACCGGGCGTTCCTCGACGGCGTGGACCTCCTGACGACCGAGTTCTACTTCCCTGACGAGTTCTCGGCGCGGGTGCAGGCCTCGCCGCCGTACGACCGGCGCGGGCGCAGTCCTTTCGTCAACGACAACGACATCGAGATCCGCATGGCCAAGGGATCTCCCGGTAGTTGGCTCGACATCAGTGAGACGGCCGACGGCGCGGTGGGGACCATCACCGTCAAGGTAGGGGGAGACCGATGACCAGGACCGCTGTGATCACCGGTGCGGCGGGTGGGCTCGGCACGGCCATCGCCCGCCAGTTGCTGGCCGCCGGGATCCGCGTCGTCGTCCTGACCCGCGACGAGGACAGCGCTCGCGCGGCCGATCAGGCGCTGCGCCAGGGGAGTGGCGGTGACCTGCTGGTCGGCGCGCACCACGGGAGCCTGCTCGTCCGGGACGACATCCGTTCCCTCGCCAAGGAACTCGCCGCTCGGCCGGAGCGGATCGACATCCTCGTCAACAACGCGGGCGCGGCTTTCCCCACCTACGCCGAAACCCCCGATGGCGGTGAACGAACGCACGTCGTCAACCACCACGCGCCCTTCCTGCTGACGCACCTGCTGCTCGCGAACGGGGCGCTGGCCCCGGAAGCGCGCATCGTCAACGTTTCCAGCGGTTTGGAGAAGCGGGGCAAGCTCGACCGCGACGCACCGGACGTCCTGGGGACCTCGTGGCGGGACCGCTTCGGGCAGGTGCCGGTGTACGGGACCGCGAAACTGCTGAACCTGCTCGCGACGGCCGAACTGGCTCGACGGCTGCCCGCGGGGATGAGCGCGTACAGCGCCTCCCCCGGCGTCGTCAGAACCGGCTTCAACGCCAACGCGGGCGGTGCCATGAAGCTGTTCGCCAAGGTGGCCGGCGTCTTCTCGGTGACGCCGGAGGTGGGCGCGAGGACGCCGGTGTACCTGGCGGCGAGCAGGTACGCGCCCGGTCCGAGCGGGGGGTTCTTCGCGAACGCCGAGCAGGCCACGCCGTCGGAGCAGGCTCGGGACCCGGCGCTGGCCGGGGAGGTCTACCGGCGCACCGCGGAGGAACTGGACGTCCAGCCGCTGTAGCCGGTGCTGGGGCGAAGGTGCGCCCGTGTCGCCAAGCCCCACCCCGGGAGCTGTGACCGGCGGCGTCACGGTCCTGTTGGCCTCCGACCGGTGTGGCGCCGCCCTCGCCCGGCTCGCGGGCGCGGCGCCACCCCTTAGGCTGACCGCATGTCTGTGGGAACGCTGATCCTGCTCCGCCACGGCGAGAGCGTGTGGAACGCCGAGAACCTGTTCACCGGCTGGGTGGACGTGCCCCTGTCGGAGAAGGGCGTCGCCGAGGCGAAGCGCGGTGGCGAGCTGCTGAAGGCGGCGGGTGTGCTGCCGGAGGTGCTGCACACGTCGCTGATGCGCCGCGCGATCTCGACGGCGAACCTCGCCCTCGACGCCGCCGACCGGCACTGGATCCCGGTGAAGCGGGACTGGCGCCTCAACGAGCGGCACTACGGCGCGTTGCAGGGCAAGAACAAGAAGCAGACGCTGGAGGAGTTCGGCGAGGAGCAGTTCATGCTCTGGCGCCGGTCCTACGACACCCCGCCGCCGCCCATCGCGCCCGGCGCCGAGTACAGCCAGGACGCCGACCCGCGCTACGCGGACCTCGGCCCCGACCTGCCGCTGACGGAGTGCCTGCTCGACGTGGTGAAGCGGATGATCCCGTACTGGGAGTCCTCGATCGTCCCCGACCTGCGCGAGGGCAAGACCGTGCTGGTCACGGCGCACGGCAACTCGCTGCGGGCGCTGGTGAAGCACCTCGACGGCATCTCCGACGACGACATCGCGGGCCTCAACATCCCGACCGGCATCCCGCTGCGCTACGACCTGGACGAGGCGCTGCAGCCGATCACGCGGGGCGGCCTCTACCTCGACCCGGACGCGGCGGCGGACGCCATCAAGGCCGTGGCCAACCAGGGCCGCTAGGACCTAGACCAGGCCCAGCTCACGGGCCCGCGATCCCGCCTGGAAGCGGGACGTGGCGCCCATGGCGGTCATCAGCTCGGCCACGCGGCGGCGGTACGTGCGCAGGGACAGCCCCAGCGCGCGTGCCGCCGCCTCGTCCGTCAGGCCGTCGTTCAACGCCGTGAGGATGCCCGGCGTCAACGGCCGCAGCTCCACCATGGACGCGTCGTGCACCGCCAGGGGGCTGGCGGCCCGCCAGGCGGCCTCGTAGAGCGCGTGGATGCCCTGCACGGCCTCCGGGGCGGAGATGACGCTGTAGGACCGCTCACCGCGGGACGTGTCGCCCGCCAGGATCACGAAGCGGCTGCCGAGCAGCAGCGTCTCGTTCAGCTCGTCCGGGGACACCCGGACCTCCGCGCCGTGCTCGGCCATCACGTGCGCGTGCTGCGACCACGTCGGGTCGAGCATCGCGCTGAGCCGGTACATCTTCCGCAGCCGCTTGAGCCGCCTCGGGTCCTTCGGGGACTCCGCGTTGGTCGCCCACCACGTGTAGAGCGAGTTCGCCGCGCACGCCAGCTCGTCGACGTCGAACAGGTGACCGGCACGTTCGAACAGCTCGCGCTCGCCGTGCACCACCTCGATCAGGTCCATGGTCCGAGCATGGCAGCTTGTGGCCACGAGGTGCGGGCCGTGGACACTTCCGGCCACCCTTGGGGCATGGACTTGAAGGTGAAGCGAATCGGCTACGGCGCCATGCAGCTGGCGGGCCCCAACGTGTTCGGCCCGCCGAAGGACCCCGACCAGGCCCGCGCGGTGCTGCGGCGCGCGGTCGAGCTGGGCGTCGACCACATCGACACCAGCGACTACTACGGCCCGCACGTCGTGAACGACCTCATCCGCGAGGCGCTGCACCCGTACCCCGAGGACCTCGTGCTGGTCACGAAGGTCGGCGCGCGCCGCGACGAGGCGGGCGCGTGGCGGCCCGCGCTGTCGCCGGACGAGCTGCGCTCGGCCGTGCACGACAACCTGCGCCGCCTGCGGGTGGACGCGATCGACGTCGTCAACTTCCGGGTGATGGACGAGGGCAGCTCCGTCCGGGAGGGCTTCTCCGCACTCGCCGACCTCCAGCGCGACGGGGTGATCAAGCACCTCGGCGTCAGCAACGCCACCATGGCGCAGCTGGCCGAGGCGCGGGCGATCGCGCCGGTGGTGTGCGTGCAGAACCAGTTCAACCTCGCCCAGCGCGAGGACGAGGCGATGGTGGAGGAGTGCGCCGCCCAGGACATCGCCTACGTGCCGTTCTTCCCGCTTGGCGGCTTCCAGCCGCTCGACCTGGAACACCTCGAAGCGGTCGCGGAGCGGCACGGCGCGACCCCCCGCCAGGTGGCGCTGGCGTGGCTGCTGCACCGCTCCCCGAACATCCTCCTGATCCCCGGCACGTCCTCCGTGGCGCACCTGGAGGAGAACTTGGCGGCGGGCGGGTTGCGGCTGTCCGAAGAGGACCTCGCCGAGTTCTGAACCCCGGATGGACACGACTGGGTGAACACGGGCTGGCCGGGTGGCGAACAAGGCCACCGAAGGGTGTCGCGGGAGTCACGGTTGACCGTTCCGCACTAGGCCGCGACCCCCCTGACCTGCCTACACTTCGGTCGTGACCGCAATGGGTTACCTCGCACTGGTGGTCGGCCTCCTGCTGACCGGCGGCGCGGCCTTCGTGATCGGCCGCGCCACGGTCCGCAAGCAGGCCTCGGCCACGACCGGACTGACCGTCGCCGACCTCATGGCGATGGTCGTCCAGTCGTCCCACGACGGCATCGTCGTCCTCAACGGCTTCGGCGACGTGGTGCTGAACAACGCCCGCGCCGAGGAACTGGGGGTCGTGCGCAACAACCGCGCCGACGACCGGGCGCGCCGGGCCGCCGAGATCGTCCGGCGGACCGGTGAGGTGGTGCACGTCGACCTGTCGCCGCTGGAGGTCAAGGGCCGCCAGGCGGAGGCCGTGCACGCGCGGGTGAAGGTGCTGACCGAGGGCTTCACCGTCGTGGACGCCTCCGACGAGTCGGAGGCGGTGCGGCTGGAGGCGACGCGGCGGGACTTCGTGGCGAACGTCAGCCACGAGCTGAAGACGCCCGTTGGCGCGCTCGCGCTGCTCGCCGAGGCCGTGCTGGACGCCGTGGACGACGAGGAGCAGGTCCGGAAGTTCAGCGCGAAGATGATGCAGGAGGCGACCAGGCTCGGCACGCTCGTGACCGAGCTGATCGCGCTGTCCCGGCTGCAGGGCGCGGAGAAGCTGCCCGAGCTGACCGCCGTCGAGGTCGACACCGTGGTGTCCGAGGCGCTGGGCCGGTCGCGGCTGACCGCCGAGTCCTCCGGCATCGAGATCGGCAGCGACGAACCCGGCGGCCTCCTCGTCGAGGGCGACCGGATGCTGCTGGTCACGGCGTTGAGCAACCTCCTGGACAACGCGGTCGCCTACTCCCCGCCCGGCAGCCCGGTGTCGATCAGCCGCAGGCTCGTCGACGGGTTCGTGGAGATCGCCGTGACCGACCGCGGCATCGGCATCGCCGAGGACCAGCAGATCCGCGTGTTCGAGCGCTTCTACCGCGTCGACCGGGCCCGCTCGCGGGCCACCGGCGGCACCGGCCTCGGGCTGGCCATCGTCAAGCACGTCGCGCTGAACCACGGCGGCGACGTGAAGCTGTGGAGCCTGCCGGGCACCGGCTCGACGTTCACCCTCCGCATCCCGGCCCACCTCGACCAGGTGGAGCGGGTCCCGACCCTGCCCGAGCAGGAACTCGCCACAACGCACGGAGGAGAGCTGTGACCAGGGTGCTCATCGTGGAGGACGAGGAGTCCTTCGCCGATCCGCTCGCCTTCCTGCTCCGCAAGGAGGGCTTCACCGCCGCCCTCGCCGCGACCGGGCAGGAGGCGCTGGAGGAGTTCGACCGCAACGGCGCCGACATCGTGCTGCTCGACCTGATGCTTCCGGGCATGAGCGGCACGGACGTGTGCAAGCAGCTGCGCCAGCGGTCCGCCGTACCGGTGATCATGGTCACTGCGCGGGACAGCGAGATCGACAAGGTCGTCGGCCTCGAACTGGGCGCGGACGACTACGTCACCAAGCCCTACTCGGCCCGCGAGCTGATCGCCCGCATCCGCGCGGTGCTCCGCCGCGGCGGCGAGGCCGAGGAGCTGTTGCCGCAGGTGCTGGAGGCGGGGCCGGTCCGGATGGACGTCGAGCGGCACGTCGTCACGGTCGAGGGTGTCGAGGTGAGCCTGCCCCTCAAGGAGTTCGACCTCCTGGAGTACCTGCTCCGCAACGTGGGTCGGGTGCTCACCAGGGGCCAGCTCATCGACCGGGTGTGGGGCGCGGACTACGTCGGCGACACGAAGACGCTCGACGTGCACGTCAAGCGCCTGCGGTCGAAGATCGAGCCCGATCCGTCGGTGCCCAAGCACCTCGTCACGGTCCGGGGTCTCGGTTACAAGTTCGAGTCCTGAGGGGGCCGACCGGGTACGGTGCACCGCGTGCGCCTCGGGGTCCTCGATGTGGGGTCGAACACCGTCCACCTCCTTGTGGTGGACGCTCATCGGGGTGCCCACCCGACGCCGATGAGTTCGGAGAAGTCCGTGCTCCGCCTGGCCGAGCAGCTCGACGGTGCCGGGCAGCTCACCAGGGCGGGGGCGGACCACCTGGTCCGGACCATCGCCGCCTCCAAGGCGACGGCCGAGCGGTTGGACTGCGAGGACCTGATGGCCTTCGCCACGTCCGCCGTGCGCGAGGCGGGGAACTCCGCCGAGGTGCTCGAACGGGTGCGCAACGAGACCGGCGTCGACCTCAAGGTGCTGACCGGCGAGGACGAGGCCCGCTACACGTTCCTGGCGGTCCGCCGCTGGTACGGCTGGTCGGCGGGCCGGATCCTCAGCCTGGACATCGGCGGCGGCTCGCTCGAGCTGGCCGTCGGCATGGACGAGAACCCCGACGAGGCGTTCTCCGTGCCGCTGGGCGCGGGGAGGCTCACCAGGACGAGGTTCCGCAAGGACCCGCCGAGCCGGACCGAGATCCGCGATACCACCGAATGGCTGGACGGACAACTGGCCTCGGTGGCGAAGAAGCTACGCCGTTCGGGTACACCTGATCGTGTGGTCGCCACGTCGAAGACCTTCCGCACGCTCGCCCGGCTGACGGGTGCGGCGCCGTCGTCGGCCGGGCCGAGGGCCCACCGCGTCCTCACCGACGCCGGGCTGCGGCAGCTGATCGCGTTCATCTCGCGGATGTCCGCGAGCGACCTCGCCGAGCTGGAGGGCGTGAGCTCCAGCCGGTCCCACCAGCTCGTCGCGGGGGCCCTCGTGGCCGACGCCACGATGCGGGCGTTGTCACTCACGCAGCTGGAGATTTGCCCCTGGGCCCTGCGGGAAGGTGTCATCCTCCGGCGGTTGGACCACACTAACGGCTCGGAACAGACCGCGCCGACGGCTCCAGGCCGGCAGCCGGGTGACACTGGACGTTCAGGCCAGCACGGAGCACGGTGGAGTTGATGAGTCGAGAGAGCGAGTCCGAGCAGACTCAGCGGACGGTCGCTGAGCTGCTGGCCCAGTACGGCGCGAGCGCGGGTGACGCCCCGCCGCGTCGTCGACGTCGGCGTGCGGAGGACCCGACCGACACGGCTCCGCAGGCGATCATCGAGCGGATCAACTCGGACAGCGGCGAGATGAAGGTGATCGACCCGTCGGTCGAGCCGCCCGCGACCCGCACCGGCAGGCGCGCCAAGCCGGACCCGGACGCCGAGCGCACGCAGTACGCGGCCCCGGTCGCGCCGCCGCCCGTGCAGGCCGGTCCGCCGCCGCGGGTCGAGCCGCCGAAGGTGCCGCCGCGCGTGGAGCCGCCCCGAGCGGTCCCGCCGCGCGTCGAGCCGCCGAGGGTCGACCAGGTGCGCCCCGAACCGCGCCGCCCCGAACCCCGCAGGCCAGCCGTGCCCCCGGTCGACCCGGCCGAGGAGACCCGGCAGGTGCCGCCGATCGTCGACGAGTACGCGCTGCCGTCGATCCCGAAGCCCGGCGGGCTGCCCGAGCACCCGTCTCGGCCGAACATCGCCAAGCCGGACCTGTCGCGGCTGAACCCGCCGAAGCCGGAGCAGTCGTCGCGGGCGAACCTGCCCAAACCCGACCAGTCGTCGCGGGCGAACCTGCCGAAGCCGGACCAGTCCTCGCGGGCCAACCTGCCGAAGCCGGACTCGTCGCGGGCGAACCTGGCCCGTCCGCCGATCCCGCCGGTTCCGCCACCGCCACCGGTCCGCGAGGCGATGACCGAGGTCATCCCGCGCGTCCCCGACGAGCCGGGCCCGGACGACACCCAGATCACCCACGCCGTGCCGATGCCCCCGCCCTCCCCGCGGAAGGTGCCCGCCCCCCTCCCGGACGCCCGTCCGGAGGAGTGGTTCGGCGACGACGACGAGGAGTTCTCCGAGCAGGAGCACACCGCGGCCCACCCCGGCCCGTACGTGGACGACTACTCGGACAACTACTCCGTCGACGGCCTCGACGCGCAGGGACCGGCCGGTCTGGCGGACCTCGACGAGGACGACGTCGAGGAGCTGGAGGACGTCGAGCGCTCGCCGGTCAAGGAGTGGCTGGTCATGATCGGCCAGCTCGCGGTCGGCGTGCTCGGCGGTGCCGCGCTGTGGCTCGGCTTCAACTTCCTGTGGCGCGCGATCCCCGCTGCCGCGCTGGTGCTCGCACTCGGCGTGACCGTCGGGCTGGTGCTGCTGGTCCGCAAGATCCGCAAGGCCGACGACCTGCAGACCACGTTGCTCGCGGTGCTCGTCGGCCTGATCGTGACGGTCTCACCAGCGGCGATGCTGCTGGTGAAGTCTTGACCATCCCGGTCGGCCTCTCCACGGCATCGGTCTGGCCGCAACCGGCGGGCGCCGCGTTCGAACTCGCCGCCGAGCTGGGGTACGACGGCGTCGAGGTCATGGTCTGGGCCGACCCGACCAGCCAGGACGTGCGGGCGCTGGAGCGGCTGAGCCAGCGCACCGGCGTGCCCGTGCTGGCCGTCCACGCGCCGTGCCTGCTGATCACCCAGCGGGTCTGGTCGCCCGACCCGGTCGAACGGCTGCGCCGCAGCGTCGAGGCCGCGGGAGAGCTGGGGGCGCGCACCGTCGTGGTGCACCCGCCGTTCCGGTGGCAGCGGCGCTACGCCGACGGCTTCGCCGACCTCGTCGAGGCGCTGGAGGACTCCAGCGGCGTCGACGTCGCGGTGGAGAACATGTTCCCGGTCCGCCGGGCGCTCGGTCGGGGCCGGTCCGTGCAGGTGACCGCGTTCGCCCCGTCCATCGACCCCACCGACGTCGGCCACCGGCACTACACGCTCGACCTGTCGCACACCGCCGCGGCGGGCGTCGACGCCGTCGAGCTGGCCAAGCGCATGGGCGACGGCCTCACCCACGTCCACCTCGCCGACGGCAGCGGCGCGGCCAAGGACGAGCACATGGTGCCCGGCCGCGGCACCCAGCCGTGCGCCGTCGTGTGCGAGGGCCTCGCCCGCTCCGGTTTCGCCGGCCAGGTCGTGCTGGAGATCAACACCAGGCGGGCCCGCGGTGCCGCCGAACGGTCCCGGATGCTCGCCGAGTCGCTGCTGTTCGCCCGCCTGCACCTGGAGTGGCGAGCCGCGCGCTGAACGCCGTTCACCACGTAAGGTCAGCCCGGTGAACCCGTTGCGCTCCTTGATCCTCGCGGCGGCGGGCAACGACGCCGTTCGCGGGCTCGTGGCGTCGGCCCCTGTCAGCCGCGACGTCGTGCGCCGGTTCGTCGCGGGCGAATCGACCGCGGAGGCCGTCGAGGTCACCAGATCCCTCGCGGCCGACGACCTCCGCGTCACCCTGGACTACCTCGGCGAGAACACCACCAACCGCACGCAGGCCGAGCGGACCGTGCACAGCTACCTGGAGCTGCTCGACCGCCTGCACGCCACCGGGCTCTCGGCGAAGGCCGAGGTCAGCGTCAAGCTGTCGGCCGTCGGCCAGGCACTCGGGGAGAACCTCGCGCTCACCAACGCGTCCCGCATCTGCGCCGCCGCCGAGCAGTGCGGCACCACCGTCACGCTCGACATGGAGGACCACACCACCACGGACTCCACGCTGCGCGTGCTCGCCGAACTGCGCCGCAGCTGGCCGTGGGTGGGAGCCGTCCTGCAGGCGTACCTGCGCCGCACGCTGGACGACTGCCGCGAGCTCTCCGGCTCCCGCGTCCGCCTCTGCAAGGGGGCCTACGCCGAGCCGGACGGCGTCGCCTACACGGACCCGCACGAGGTCGACCTGAACTACGTCCGCTGCGCCAACGCGCTCCTCGCGGGCGACGGCTTCCCGATGTTCGCCACGCACGACCCGAGACTGGTGGACGTGATCGGCGAACGGGCGCGTTGGCACGACCGGAAGCCCGGTAGTTTCGAGTACCAGATGCTGTACGGGATCCGGCCCGCCGAGCAGCGACGGCTAGCTTCGGAGGGGAACGTGGTCCGCGTGTACGTGCCGTACGGCGAGCAGTGGTACGGGTACCTGATGCGAAGGCTGGCCGAACGCCCGGCCAACGTCGCCTTCTTCCTGCGTTCGCTGGTCAGCCGCTCATGACGATTCGTACGAGGAGCTCGGTGCCCACGTTCACCGCCGCCAGTGCAGTGCGTTCGCTCGGAGACGGCACCTACACGGCAAGCCTGCCCGCGGAGTGGACCATCGGTCCGAAACCGCACGGCGGCTTCCTCCTGGTGCTCGCCGCCCGAGCGGCCGTTCGGACCGCGACCGACGCCGTTCCCGGCACCGAGGGCCTGGCGCCCCTCGCGGTCAGCTCCCAGTTCCTTCGGGCTCCCGAAGTCGGTCCCGTGCTGCTCAGGACCGAGATCCGCAAGTCCGGCCGCACCGCGACGGTCGTCTCGACGACGATCGAGCAGCGGGGTCGCAGCTGCGTCGAGTCCGTGGTGACCGTCGGCCGGATTCCCGAGCAGATCCCGGACTACGCGGACCTGCCGTCCATCCCCGCCGAGCCGCCCGCCGACTCGATCGACCTGAGCACCATGGAGTCGGGCGGCGTGTACAAGCTCGGCGCCGTGTGCGACGTGCGGCTGGACCAGCAGGGCGCCGGGTTCCTGACGGGCCGGACCGGCGATCCGCTCGTGCTGCGGTTGTGGGTGCGGCCGAAGGGCGAGCGCCCGGACCCGTACTTCGCCATCGTGGCGGGTGACATCTCGATGCCGGTGACGTTCAACCTCGGCCGCTTCGGGTGGTCGCCGACCGTGCAGCTGACGGCGCTGATGCGCGCGAACCCCGCGCCGGGCTGGCTGCGGGTGCAGGTGTCGTGCAGCGCCGTGCACGGGCAGTGGTTCGACGAGGACGCCGTCGTCATCGACTCCACCGGGCGGCTCGTGTGCCAGTCCCGGCAGTTGGCGCTCACGCCCGCGGGCTGAACCCGGTCGGAGCACCAGGGGTTCCCCGACCGGAGAACCCCTGGTGGTCCGCCGAATCCGGTGGCGCCCGCGTGGCACCCTTGTCCCCATGACGACGATCGCCGTGCTGGGCGCGGGCAAGATCGGGGAGGCCCTGCTGTCCGGCCTCCTCCAGGGTGGCCGCGATCCCCAGGAGCTGCTGTTCACCGAGAAGCACCCGCAGCGGGCCGAGGACCTGGCCAAGCAGTACGGCGCGGACGCCGTGGACGTGGCCGAGGCCGCCGCGCGGGCGGACGTGCTGGTGGTCGCCGTCAAGCCGCAGGACATCGAACCGCTGCTGGACGAGCTGGCGCCGGTGATCCGGCCCGGCGCGCTGGTCGTCTCGCTCTGCGCGGGCCTTCCGACCGCCCTGTACGAACGCAGGCTGCCCGCGGGGACCGCCGTGGTGCGAGTCATGCCCAACACGCCGATGCTCGTTGGCGAGGCGATGAGCGCCATTTCCGCGGGTGCGCACGCCGGGCCGGAGCACCTCGACCTGGTCGAGGAGCTGCTGTCGACGGTCGGCAAGGTCGCGCGGGTGCCGGAGTCGCAGCAGGACGCGGTGACCGCGCTGTCCGGCTCGGGGCCCGCGTACTTCTTCTACCTCGTCGAGGCGATGATCGACGCGGGCATCCTGCTGGGCATCCCGCGCGACCTGGCCGGTCAGTTGATCATCCAGTCGGCCGTCGGCGCGGCGACGATGCTGGCCCAGGGCGACCAGCACCCGGTGATCCTGCGCGAGGCCGTCACGTCGCCCGCGGGCACGACGATCATGGCGATCCGCGAGCTGGAGAAGCACGGGGTGCGCGCGGCGTTCCTCGCGGCGATCGAGGCGGCGCGCGACCGTTCGGCGGAACTCGGACAGGCCCACCAGGACGGGTGAACGCGGATCGGGGACTTTGCACGTCGCAGTAGCCCCACCTGTCCCGCTACTCTCGGGAGCAGCACGTGCGTGTCGAACCGTCGGTGGGGAAGCCGACGGCACGACACGTGTCGAAGGACGCGGTGATAACCATGCCTGCGAAGGAGAACGATCGATCGAGCCTCGCTCAGGTCCAGTTCCTGACCGTGGCCGAGGTGGCCTCCATGATGCGCGTGTCGAAGATGACGGTGTACCGGCTGGTGCACTCCGGAGAGCTGCCCGCGGTTCGCGTGGGCAAGTCGTTCCGGGTGCCCGAGAAAGCCGTGCACGCGTACCTGCAGAACGCGTATTTCGACGCCGGGTGACCTCCCGGTCAAGACCGGTGTGCGGCGCGGGGTAAACTGGGCAACCGTTCGTGCCTGGTGTCGGCGCGCCTGTTTGACGGGCGCACGTCCGTAGGTTGCACCGGAGCATGGAGAACCACCAACGTCTAGTAGCTAAGGAACCCGCATGGGCTCGGTCATCAAGAAGCGCCGCAAGCGCATGTCGAAGAAGAAGCACCGCAAGCTGCTTCGCAAGACTCGCGTTCAGCGTCGCAAGCGCGGCAAGTAGCCCACGCGCGGGTTCTTCATCAGCGCTCGACTGCCGCCGATCCCGGTTCTCCGGGGTCGGCGGCAGTCCTGTTTCCCAGCCGGTGGGAGCGACCGGCGTCCTGCCGGGACGAGCCCGGTCCGATCGGGTGATTAGCTGCTAGAGCCCCGCGTGACCTGCGTCAAGAGAACGTTCACAGGGGCTGCGGTTCCCCCGAATGCTTGTAGCCTTGACCAGTTCCAGCACCTGGACATGGAGTCGCATGGCGCCCAAGGTCGTTCTCGTCACCGGAGTGAGCCGCTTCCTCGGCGGCAACCTCGCCGCGCGGTTCGCCGCCAACCCCGACATCGAGCGGGTGCTCGGCGTCGACACCGAGCCGCCTCCGCGCGACCTGCTGCGCCGGATGGGGCGTGCCGAGTTCGTGCGCGCCGACATCCGCAACCCGCTGATCGCCAAGGTGATCGCCACAGCGGGTGTCGACACCGTCGTCCACGCGTCGGTCACCGCCAACCCGGCGGGTCCGACGGGCCGGACGGTCATGAAGGAAATGAACGTCATCGGCACGATGCAGCTGCTGGCCGCGTGCCAGAAGTCGCCGCACGTGCGCAAGCTGGTCGTGAAGTCGACCAGCGCCGTCTACGGCTCCAGCCCGCGCGACCCCGCCGTGTTCGCCGAGGGCATGAGCCCGAAGGACCTGCCCTCCAGCGGCTACGCCAAGGACGCCGTCGAGGTCGAGGGCTACGTCAGGGGCTTCTCCCGCCGCCGCCCGGACGTGGACGTCACCACGCTCCGGTTCACCAACTTCATCGGCCCGCGCATCGACACCGTGCTCACCCGGTACTTCGCCCTGCCCGTGGTGCCCACCGTGCTCGGCTACGACGCGCGCGTCCAACTGCTGCACTCCGAGGACGCCCTGGCGATCCTGGAGCGCGCCGCGATGCACGACCTCCCCGGCGTCTTCAACGCCGGTGGCGAAGGCGTGCTGCTCCTCTCGCAGGCCATCCGCCGTGCGGGCAGGTTGCCCCTGCCCGTGCCGAGCGGGGCCGTGCCGAGCGTCGGTCGCTTCTTCCGCAGCGCCCGACTGGTCGATTTCTCACCCGATCAGATGAGGTTCCTCAACTGGGGTCGGGTGGTCGACACCAGCCTGCTCAAGCGCGAGTTCGGTTTCACCCCGCGCTGGACGACGCGACAGGCCTTCGACGACTACGTGAGCGGCCGCGGACTGCGCCCGCTCATCGGCCCGGACCGGGTGGAGGCGATCGAGCGAGGACTCCTCGACGCCGCCGCCAGGCTCCGCTAGTTCCACTGAGTGAGGAGTTGGACCCCGTGGCAGGAGCACGCGTGATCCCGTTGCACGGTGCTGACCGCAACCCGGCATCCCCGACCAGGCCCCGCAGGCCGAGGCCGGTCCCGCCCCACCACCCGGCGCTGGAGGAACCACCGCTCGCGGTGGCCCCCGACCCCGGCCCGGAGAAGCCGGCGGAGTGGGAACAGCGCCTGGGCGGCCTCTTGGACTTCGTCCGCAGGCGTCTCGCCGGCGACTACGAGGTGGACGAGTTCGGCTTCGACGCCGACCTGACGGACAACGTCATCATGCCCCCGCTGAAGCCGCTGTACGAGAAGTGGTTCCGCGTGGAGACGATCGGCATCCACAACATCCCGGCGGAGGGCGGAGCCCTCCTGGTGGCCAACCACTCGGGCACGCTGCCACTGGACGCCACGATGACCGCCTTCGCCGTGGCGCAGGAACACCCGAGCAAGCGCCACCTGCGCATGCTGGGCGCCGACCTGGTCTTCAAAACCCCGCTGCTCGGCGCACTGGCCAGAAAATCAGGCCAAACCCTGGCCTGCACCCCGGACGCGGAACGCCTGCTGAGCTCGGGCGAGATCGTGGGCGTCTGGCCGGAGGGCTTCAAGGGCATCGGCAAGCCCTTCAAGGACCGCTACAAGCTCCAGAGGTTCGGAAGAGGCGGCTTCGTCTCGGCAGCCCTGAACACGGGCGTCCCCATCATCCCCGTCTCGATCGTCGGCGCGGAAGAGATCTACCCGATGATCGGCGACGTCAAGGCCCTGGCAAGACTCTTCGGCTTCCCCTACTTCCCAATAACGCCAACATTCCCACTGCTGGGCCCACTAGGCGCGATCCCGCTGCCGTCGAAGTGGTACATAGAATTCGGCGAACCGATCAAAACCGACAACTTCGGTGAAAACGCGGCAGACGACCCCATGCTGGTCTTCAACCTGACGGACCAGGTAAGGGAAACAATCCAACAAACGCTGTACAGACTGCTAACCCAACGACGAAACGTCTTCCTGGGCTAAAGAAAACAACAAAGAGCAGAACCAAAAATCAAAGCAAGAAGAATCGACCCACCACACTGGCGACCCAGGGTTTCCTGCAAACGTGGACGATTTTACTTGGGGGATTTGACCCTTAAATTGGTGATCGGGCAGGCCTGCCACCTGCCCTTTTAGCCCGATCAAGGGTCAAATCGAGGGGCCCCAAGTCAAATCGGCCACAGCACGACGTTGGCGACAGTACGGTTCCCCCACCGCAAACCCAAGCCCGGCCTCAGCCACAAAGCAAACCCTCAAGCGTGCCGCCGCCGATAAGCCAACCCGGCAGCCACGGCCCCCGCCACCATCCCGGCCCCCAACACCGAAGGCACCCCGATCTTCGCGGCCTTCCGCCCCGTCCGAAAATCCCGAACTTCCCACCCGCGTCGCCGAGCGGTCTCCCTCAACCCGGAATCCGGGTTGACGGCAACAGCGTTCCCCACCACGGACAACATGGGCACGTCATTGGCGGAATCCGAATAAGCGGTGCACCGCCGCAGGTTCAACCCCTCCTTGGCGGCGAGGGCCCGAACGGCCTGGGCCTTGGCCTTCCCGTGGAGCAGGTCCCCGACCAGCCGCCCGGTGTAGATCGAGTCCTCGGACTCGGCCACGGTCCCCAGCGCCCCGGTCAACCCCAGCCGCCGGGCGATGATCTGCGCGAGCTCCACCGGCGTGGCGGTCACCAGCCACACCCGCTGCCCGGCGTCCAGGTGCTTCTGGGCCAGCGCCTGCGTCCCGGTCCAGATCCGGTCCACCATCAGCTCGTCGTAGATCTCCTCCCCGAGGGAGACCAGCTCCGCCACCGACCGCCCTGCCACGAACGACAGCGCCTGCTCGCGCATGGCTTTCACGCTCTGCGGGTCTTCGCGCCCACCCACCCGGAACTTCATCTGCTGCCAGACGAACCCGGCGAGGTCCGAGGTGTTGAAGTAGTCACGGGCCGCCAGGCCGCGCGCGAAGTGGAACATCGACGCGCCCATCATCATGGTGTTGTCGACGTCGAAGAACGCGGCGGCGGTCAGGTCCGTTGCCCGTTCGGCCGGGTCGTCCATGGGCAGGGCCGCGGCGAGTGCGGCCTCGGCGGAAGCCTCTCCAGCCAGCGCGGCCGCCAGTTCGCGGTCAGCCGAGCTCTCTACACGCCTCCACGACACAGCCAGCGCCTCCTGGTCACCTGCGAGCTCTCGCATCAGGGTAGCGATCAGGATCCGAACGCAATGCCGGGCAGTCCGGGGAGTGGCAAAGGCAACGGAATGGTGATCGTCGGCAACCCGAGCGACGGCACTGTCGGGAGCACCGACGTGAGCGGTGGCAGCGGCGACCCCGGCGTCGTCGGCACGGACTGGTCGGGCTGCGGGGTCGAGGTGCCCGGAGGTGCCGCGGACGGCAGGGGAGCCTGCGGGACGGTGGCCACCGGTGGGCTGACCAGCACGGACGGCGTGGAGGTTGACGGAGCGCCCGGAACGGGGGTCTCGGATCCGCACGGCGCGGACGCGGGCAGTGGACCCACTTCGTCGGCGTCCCCGGTCGTCACCGGCGAGCACCCGGTGCGCGCGCGCAGGTCCGCCGTCCGCTGCGCGATCCGGGCCAGCAGGTCCAGCGTCGCGACCGATCGGGTCACCGCTGCTTCGGGCAACCGAGGCCGCAGCTCGGTCAACCGGGCGGTCTGCGCCGCGGCCCACTCCTCCAGCGTCCCGAGCACGCGCTCGTCGGAGTTCGCCCCGACCGTCGACAGCTCGCGCGATCCGGCGGCGGCGTCGGCGTCGAAGTCCGTCAACGCCGTCAGGTAGGCGCCCAGCGGTCCGTCGGCGGTGTACTTGTCCGCCAGCGTCTCCAGTTCGGAGATCCGCGCCGTGGCGAACTCCAACCGCTTCAGCGCCTTCGACTCGTCGCTGAACGTGAACCCGAGCGACGCCGACTCCGCGGTCCGCTTCATCCCGTACAGCGCGTCGCCGGGCAGCGCGTCGCGGCTCAGCAGCAGGCTCATCCCGGCCAGCGACAGCACCAGGCAGAGCGCTGCCGCCGCGGCGACGGCCAAGCGGCCGCGCGCGCTGGACCGCCGGGGCTTGAGCACCGAGACGGCCGCGGTCGGGCGGTCGGCGTCGAGGATCCGCTTGCGCATCCGTTCGCGCGCCGCCGCGTCCGGCCCGCTGTTCGCGGCCGCCGCCCGCAGCAGGTCGACCACGGCGAGCTCGGCCGCCAGGTCGGGGTCGACGCCCTCCGGCCGTGCCTCGACGGCACGGGCGAAGCGCTCGTGCTGCCTGCGACGCCCAAGTGGCGTGATACCTCTGCCCACCATCCCGCACCATCTCGACTTCGACGACCTGACCCGAACAACGAAAGGAGCGCACGGGGGTTACGCGAACGGGGCCTTTGCGATGGTGATCACCGCAACCAGGTGGGCAGCAACGTGGCCAACCGCCGCACCGCGCGGTGCTGAAGCGCCTTGATCGCGCCCTCGTTGCGCCCCATCCTGGCGGCCGTCTCGGCCACCGACAACCCCTGGATGAACCTCAGGGTGATGCACTCGCGCTGGTCCTCGCCGAGCTGTCCGACGCACTTCAGCAGCTCCGCGTTGGTCGCGTCGGTGAGGACCTCCTGCTCCGGACCGCTCGCGACCTCGCGGTTGTCCGCCAGCTCGGCGGTGGTGATCTCCAGCCGGTACCGGCTCGACTTCACGTGGTCGTAGACGATGTTCCTGGCGATCGTGACGAACCACGCACCCACGTCGCGGCCCTGGTAGCTGACCGACCCGATGCTCCGCAGGGCTCGCAGGAACGTCTCGCTGGTGACGTCCTCGGCGAGGTTGCGGTCGCCGACGCGGAACAGCACGTAGCGGAAGACGACGTCCACGTACCGGTCGTAGAGCACACCGAACGCGGCCGTGTCGCCCTCCTGGGCGGCACGGACCAGGTCCCACGGCGTCTGCGCCGTGTCGATGTCCGTCTCCTCGGCCGTGGTGGACTGCTCTCCTGCGCTCCGCGCCGAGCGGAACGTCCGGATGGATCGGACGTTGTTCGCGCGTCCCCTGGAGATCATCGGGTAGCGGCTCCTCCACAGGTTCGCCGTGGCGCGAGCATACGTGTTGTTACTCCTTAGTAGGTAGCGCGGAGCTGTCACGGTTGTGCGACGTGTGAGCCATGCCTACATGACTCGGGCCACGCGTGACAGACTGCGACGAGCGTGAAGAGTGTTCATCAGGAGGTCGCCTTGACCGAGTCTGCCCGGAACGTCGCCGACCTGGTCAGCGCTTCAGCGCTGCGCGGGCCGCAGCACGTCGCGTTGATCGACGTGGCGAGCGGTGCGCGGTACACCTGGGGGCAGGTGGACGCGGCGGTGAACGCGCAGGCCCGTGCGCTGGTCGACGCCGGTGTCTCGCCCGGTGACCGGGTGGTCGTGCGCCTCCCCACGGGTCCGGAGTTCTGCGTCGCCGTGTTCGGCGTGCTGCGCGCGGGCGGTGTGGTCGTCCCCGCCGGGCCGGGCCAGCCGCTGCGGGAACTCGAACGCCTGGTCTCGGACAGCGGCGCCCGCCTCCTCCTCGGCGACGACGGCGACGCGGACCTCCTCCCGGTGATGGGCCCGCCCGCGCTGCTGGTGGCCGACGAGCCCGAGTTCGCCCCGATCGGCGGCGGCGAGGACCTGGCCGTGCTCGGCTACACCTCCGGCACGTCGGGCGTGCCGCGCGGCGCGATGCTGACCCACCGCGCGCTGATCGCGAACGTCGGCCAGTGCGCCGCCCTCCGCCCGGCCCCGGTCACCGCGGGCGACCGCGTGCTGCTCGCACTGCCGCTGTTCCACGTCTACGGCCTCGGCCCCGGCCTGTTCCAGGTGGCGGGCGCGGGCGCGACGGCCGTCCTGCTGGAGCGCTTCGACGCCGACACCGCCCTGAAGGCGGTGCGCGAGCACCGGATCACCACGATCGTCGGCGTCCCCCCGATGTACCGGGCGGTCCTGGCGCTCCCGGTTGAGCGCTTGGGCGACGGCCTCTCCACCGTGCGCCTCTTCACCTCGGGCGCGGCCCCGCTGCCCAAGGGCGTCCTGGACGCCATGCGCAACGCGGTGGGCCTCCCCATCTACGAGGGCTACGGCCTCACCGAAACCGGCCCGGTCCTGACCTCCACCCTGGTGGGCGGCCACCCCAAGCCGGGCTCGGTGGGCAGGCCCCTGCCCGGCGTGGAACTCCGCCTGGTGGACACCGACGGCCGCGTCCTGGATCAGGACGAGGACGAACCGGGCACGGGCCTGATCTCGGTCAAGGGCCCCAACCTCTTCAGCGGCTACTGGCCGGACGGCAACCACGGCCCGGACGCGGAAGGCTGGTTCCGCACGGGAGACGTCGGCTACCTGGACGCGGACGGCGACCTGCACCTGGTCGACCGCGCGGGCGACCTGATCATCGTCAACGGCTTCAACGTCTACCCGCACGAGGTCGAGAAGGTCCTGGCAGAACTGGACCAGGTGGCGGAGGCTGCTGCGGTAGGCGTACCGGACGAACGAACCGGCGAATCGGTGAAGGCGGTCCTGGTGCTCCGCGAAGACGCGCAACTGGACGAGGACACCGTCATCCAGCACTGCGCGACCCGCCTGGCGAAGTTCAAGGTGCCAACAGCGGTCGAGTTCGCCACAGAACTACCGCACTCGGCCACAGGCAAACTGGCCCGCTCGCGCCTCCGCATGCCACTTACCTGACCAGCGGGCCGAAGGCAGGCGGAAGCACGGCCCGGACCCACTCGGCAAGCGGAAGCACGCAACCGATCCCGCCACCGGCAGGCGGAAGCATGCAACCAGCCGAGCACGGCCCAAGCGGAAGCACGGCCGGACCTACCCGGTAAGTCGGAAGCACGTAACCGATCCCGCCACCGGTAAGCGGAAGCATGCAAGCGACCGACCCGGCAAACGGAAGCACGCAAGCGACCGACCCGGCAAGCGGAAGCACGGCCCGGACCCACCCGGCAAAGCGGAAGCACGCAACCAACCCGACGCACTCCCCCTCCGCCGCCCCGATCCGAAGCGTCCTCAGCATTTTTCTTCGTTTGTCAAGGCATCTTTCCCGCCTTGACAAATCAAGGAAAATGGTGGAGACAATTGCGCGAGCGGGGTGGCGTCGACGGAACCACCGCGACCTCTACGCGCAGGTCCGACGAACCGTGGGCTCCGGTTCCAGCGGCCGCACGCAGGCAACTCCTGCTCCCGGCGACCACAAGCAGCCGATGACGACCCCCGACCACCACAGCACTGGCCCGGCCGCCGTCGTGCTGTGGCCGATTTGACTCGGGGCCTCTCGATTTGACCCTTGATCGGGCTAAAAGGGCAGTCCCGAAAGCCTGCCCGATCACCAATTTTAAGGGTCAAATCCCCCGAGTAAAATCGGCCACGACCAGGACGCTGACCACGACTTCCGCAGTGGGTCGCCCATACCGCGCGGCAGGAGTTGGCGCCGCCCGCTGCTGTTCGGCTCGCTCGGTGCCACCCGGCCTGGGCAGGTGTTGGTGCGTCGGCCACTGCCCCAACTCGGCACGGCGGGTCGCCCGGACTGCGGGCTCGGCTCGTCCGGCACCGCTCATCCGGCACCATGGGCCCGGTGACCCACCACGTAACCCTCATCACCCGCGTCGACTGCCACGCCTGCGAGCAGGCGAAGCTGGATGTCGAACGGATCTGCGGCGAGTTGGGCGTTCCCTGGACCGCCGAGGACGTCGACTCCGATCGTGAACTCCGCGCCGAGTACGGCGATCGGGTGCCCGTGATCCTCATCGACGGCGATGAGCACGGCTACTGGTCCGTCGAGGAGCCGCGCTTCCGCGCCGCCCTCCTGACCTGATCTTCACCAGGGCTGACCGCCACCGCCTGATTACCGTCTGCTTACGGTCAGCCGCGAGGCAGGCGAACCGCCGGGCATCGGGCGTCGAATGTTCAGCATGGAGCTTTCCGCACAGACACCA
This sequence comes from Umezawaea sp. cmx-9-4, assembly GCA_049997955.1. Lineage (GTDB taxonomy): Bacteria > Actinomycetota > Actinomycetes > Mycobacteriales > Pseudonocardiaceae > Umezawaea. The sequence continues at coordinate 277,677 of JAEBDY010000001.1, forward strand.
CCGAAGCCGCCTCGCCTGGCCGCGCCGGTAGCGGCGTTGATCGGGGTGCTGGCGGTCGCCGTCGCGCTCACCGTCGGTCATCTCGTCGCCGGGTTCGTCGGGCCGTCGTCGTCGCCGTTCCTCGCGGTCGGCAACACGGCGATCGACCTGACCCCGCTTGAGCTCAAGGACTTCGCGGTCCGCACGTTCGGCACCTACGACAAGCTCGTGCTGCTCGGCGGCATGGCACTGGTGCTGCTCGGGTTCGCGGTCGTCGCCGGGCTGCTGTCCCGGCGCAACCCGTTGCCGGGGTCGGTCCTCGCGGGTGCGCTGGGGTTGCTGGGCGTCGCCGCTGTGCTGGCGCGGCCGGACTCGGGGCAGCTCAGCGTGCTGGCGCCGATCGCCAGCCTGGTGGCGGGCATCGCCGTGTTCCGCTTCCTGCACCGCACCGCGTTCGCCGCGCGGGAAGCGCAGCGGGAAGCTCGGCCGGGAGCGGAGGACGGTGAGGCGCCGCCGCAGCGGCGGAAGTTCCTGATCGCGCTCGGCGCCACCGCCGTCGGAGCCGGGCTGGCCGGGCTGGTCGGGCAGTTCCTCGGCAACCGGGTCGACGTCGAGGGGTCGCGGGCCGCGATCGGGTCGATCAAGCCGACCACCCCCGCTCCGGAGCTGCCGCAGGGCGTGGACTTCGCGAGCCGGGGGACGCCGTCGTTCATCACGCCGAACAACGACTTCTACCGGGTCGACACCGCGCTGAGCGTGCCCCGGCTGCGCGCCGAGGACTGGCAGTTGCGCGTCCACGGCATGGTCGACCGCGAACTGACGCTGAGCTACGAGGACCTGCGGTCCCGTGACCTGGTCGAACGCACCATCACCATGACGTGCGTGTCCAACGAGGTCGGCGGGCCGTACGTGTCGACGTCGAACTTCACCGGCGTGCTGCTGCGCGACGTGCTCATGGAGGCCGGGGTGAAGTCCGGGGCGGACCAGTTGTTCGGCACCAGTTCGGACGGGTGGACCGCGGGTACGCCGGTCGACGTCGTCATGGAGGCCGAGCGGGGCGCGATGCTGGCGCTCGGCATGAACGGCGAGCCGCTGCCGGTGGAGCACGGATTCCCGGTGCGGATGATCGTGCCCGGCCTGTACGGGTACATCTCGGCGACCAAGTGGCTCGTCGACCTGGAGTTGACGACGTTCGACGCGAAGCAGTCGTACTGGATCGACCGCGGGTGGGGCAGGCTCGGGCCGATCAAGCCGATGTCGCGGATCGACTCGCCGAAGGGCCTGAGCAGGTTGACCGGCGGTGGCAGGACGACCGTGTCCGGCGTGGCGTGGGCCCAGCCGAAGGGCGTCGCCAAGGTGGAGGTGCGCACCGACGGCGGACCGTGGCAGGACGCGACGCTGTCGGCGGACGTCAACGACGTCTCGTGGCGGATGTGGATGGTCGAACTCGACCTGTCCGCAGGCGGGCACACGGTCGAGTGCCGCGCTACCGACAAATCGGGATTCGTGCAGCCCCAGGCACGTGTGGCGCCCATCCCGGATGGGGCGACGGGCTGGCATTCAGCCTTCTTCACGGTAGAAAAATAAACTCCATCGGGTGAAAGCCGAACCGGATCGCCAACCGCTTCGAATGTCCCCATGACTAGCGAAGCAGAAATCAACAAGGAGTGATCCGCGTGAGGAAGACCCAGCTCGCCATCGTCGGTGCGATCGCCGCCGCCACCCTGTCGATCGCGGCCTGTGGCAGCAGCGACACCGCCTCCTCCGGCAGCTCGTCCACGGCCGGTGCCGCGACCACCACGACCGCAGCGGCCACCAGTTCGTCCGCCGCCGCAGCGGGTGCCGCTGACGGCGTCACCCAGACCACCGACGTGTTCGGCGCCGGTTGTGCCTCCGTCCCGCAGGACCCGGCGAACAAGGGCTCCCTGCAGGGCATGGTGTCCGACCCGGTCGCCACCGCAGCCAGCAACAACCCGCTGCTCACCAAGCTCGTGGCCGCCGTTGGCGCCGCAGGCCTGGCCGACACGCTGAACTCCCAGGCCGCGATCACCGTCTTCGCGCCGTACGACCCCGCGTTCGCCGAGCTGGGCGACGCCAAGTTCGCCGAGCTGGCCGCCGACCCGGCGACCCTGGGCAAGATCCTGCAGTTCCACGTCGTCGGCAAGCGCTACGACGCCAAGGGCCTCGAGGCCGCCAAGACGGTCGACTCGCTCACCGGCCAGAAGCTGACGATCGCCGGTACCGGTGACACGATGACCGTCAACGGCGCCCCGGTGCTGTGCGGCAACATCCCCACCAAGAACGCCACCGTGTTCGTCATCGGCAAGGTGCTCACCCCGCCCGCCGCGTAATTCCGAAGCTTTTTCGCGAAGCGGTATCGCCGGGTGGAGCAATTCGCCTGGCGGTACCGCTTCGTCCTTTTTCCGCCTGGCCGCGAATAATTCGCGGCCAGGCGGTTTCGTCGTGCGCAATGGGTGGAACGGTGCTAATGGCACCGGGCTGTCGACGCAGGAGCGGCGAATTCGCCCGACCACCGGTCGACCGGTCGTGAACTGAATCGGTAGAGGCCCTCCCACCCGTGCCGGAAGGGCGACGAGCGTCACCCGATCCGTGGCTCCACCCGCAGGTGACGGCCCGTGACCAGCGGCGAGCCGCCGCCGTGCGAAGATCGCCGACTTTGTGCACGCCTTCACAAGCGGTACGGTGGTCATGTCACACCGTCAGATGCCGGAGCGGTTTCCCCGCCCGATGCCGACGGGTCCGTGCGTCGACTTTCGTGTGTTGTGAGGAGTTCCAGCGTGGTGGCTCAGCGGGGCGAGGGTGACGAGGTCGTGACCACCACCCCGGTCGCCGCCGCCGTTCCCGAGCAGGACGAGGTCGTCGTCCGGGAGCGCGCCCGCGCCATCCCGGAAGCCGCCGTCGCCCGCCTCGCGGTGTACCTGCGGGTGCTGTCCGGCATGGTCGACCAGGGCGTGACGACGATCTCCAGCGAGGAGCTGTCCGCGGCCGCCGGGGTCAACTCGGCGAAGCTCCGCAAGGACCTCTCCTACGTCGGCTCGTACGGCACCAGGGGCGTCGGCTACGACGTCGAGGTGCTCGTCAGCCACATCGAGCGCATCCTCGGCCTGACCCGCAAGCACAGCGTCGCGGTCGTCGGGATCGGCAACCTCGGTCACGCGCTCGCGAACTACGGCGGTTTCCAGAGCCGCGGCTTCCCCGTCGCCGCGCTCTTCGACGTCGACGAGGACCTGACCGGTGTGCCCGTGGGCGGCATACCCGTCAACCACATCGACGACATCACGCCGGTCTGCGTCGAGCGCGAGGTGTCGATCGGCGTCATCGCGACACCGCCGCAGGCGGCGCAGGCGGTCTGCGACCGTTTGGTATCCGCAGGCGTCCAGTGCATCCTGAACTTCGCACCCGTCGTCCTCCAGGTCCCGGACGACGTCGAGGTGCGCAAGGTCGACCTGGCGGTCGAGATGCAGATCCTGTCGTTCCACGTGGCGCGGCGGGCGGACGAGGCCTCGGCCGAGCAGGCGACGAACGGCTCGATCAACGGAGTGGGCGTGGACAGGGTGGTGATTCGCCCGTGAGTGCGCGAATCGGCTCGACCGTGAGCCGAACGGCTCGCGGAGACGTGGTGACGGCATGAGTGTGCTTGTCGTCGGTCTCTCGCACCGCACCGCCCCCGTCCCAGTGCTCGAACGGGTCACCGTCCCCGAGCCGGACCTGGGCAAAGTCCTCGACCAGCTGCTGCGCAGCCCCAGCGTCTCCGAGGCGATGCTGCTCTCGACCTGCAACCGGGTCGAGGTCTACGCCGTCGTCGAGACCTTCCACGGCGGCATGAACGACGTGGTCGGCGTCCTCGCCGCCCAGGCGGGCGCCGAGCCGACCGAGCTGTTCGAGCACCTCTACGTGCACTACGCCGCCGCCGCGGTCGAGCACGTCTTCCGGGTCGCGGGCGGCATGGACTCCATGGTCGTCGGCGAGGCCCAGATCCTCGGCCAGCTGCGCTCCTCCTACAACACCGCGGACAACGCGGGCGCGGTCGGCCGCGCGCTGCACGAGCTGGCGCAGAACGCGCTGCGCGTCGGCAAGCGCGTGCACACCGACACCGGCATCGACCACGCGGGCGCCTCCGTCGTCTCCGAAGCCCTTGCCGACGCCGAGGCCGAGCTGGGCGGGCTGGCCGGCCGCCGCGCGCTCGTCGTGGGCGCGGGCTCCATGGGCGGTCTCGCCACCGCCCACCTGCGGCGCGCGGGGATCGGCGAGGTCGTCATCGCCAACCGCACGGCCGCCAACGGCGTCCGGCTGGCCCAGTCGCTGATCGCCGAGGGCGTGCCCGCCAGTTCCGTCGACCTCGTGGAGCTGCGCTCCGAGCTGGCCGACGCGGACGTGGTGTTCGCCTGCACCGGCTCGATGGACACCGTCGTCGGCGTCGACCTGCTGGCCGCCGCCCTGCTGGACCGCGACCCGAGCCGCCCGCTGGTCGTCTGCGACCTCGGGCTGCCCAAGGACGTCGACCCCGCCGCCGCCGACCTGGCGGGCGTGACCGTGGTCGACCTGGAGACGCTGCAGCGCAGGCTCACCGACGCCCCCACCGGGCAGGACGCCGCGCGCGCCACCGAGATCATCGGCGAGGAGGTCCGCGCCTACCTCGCGGGCCAGCGCTCGGCCGAGGTGACCCCGACCGTCACGGCGCTGCGCAAGCGCGCCGCCGAGGTGGTCGACGCCGAGCTGCTGCGCCTGGACACGCGGCTGCCGGAACTGGACGCCGCCGTCCGGGGCGAACTCGCCAAGACGGTCCGCCGCGTCGTCGACAAGCTCCTGCACACCCCGACCGTGCGGGTGAAGGAGCTGGCCTCGGCCCCCGGCGGCGCCGGGTACGCCGAGGCGCTGCGCGAGCTGTTCGGGCTCGACCCGCACGCACCTACCGCCGTCAGCCAACCTCGGACGAAGCAGGCAACCGATGACCCGCTTGCGGGGTCGAGCATGAATACAGGTGAGAAGCGGTGAACCGCATCCTCAGGATCGGCACCCGCGGGAGTGCCCTGGCACTCGCGCAAACGGGCCACGTCGCCGAAGAGCTGGAGCGCGCGGGCGCGAAGGTGGAGATCGTCGTGATCTCCACGCCCGGCGACCGCTCCTCCGCGCCCATCGCGGAGATCGGCGTCGGTGTCTTCACCTCCGCGCTGCGCGACGCGCTGGCCGCGGGCGAGATCGACATCGCCGTGCACTCGTACAAAGACCTCCCCACCGCACCGGACCCGCGTCTGGTGCTCGCCGCAGTGCCGCCCCGCGAAGACCCGCGGGACGCGCTCGTCGCCCGTGACGGCCTCACCCTCGGGGAGCTGCCGTCGGGATCGACCGTCGGCACCGGCTCCCCGCGGCGGGCCGCGCAGCTCGAAGCGCTCGGCCTGGGACTCACCATCGTCCCGCTGCGCGGCAACGTCGACACCCGCATCCGCAAGGTCGCCGACGGGGAGCTCGACGCCGTCGTGCTGGCCCGTGCGGGGATCGCGCGCCTCGGCCGCACCGCCGAGATCACCGAGACCTTGGAGCCGATCCAGATGCTCCCCGCGCCCGCCCAGGGCGCTCTAGCAGTGGAATGCCGGGTCGACGACGTCGACACCGAGCACCTTCTTCAGTCCACTTTGGACGACTCGTCCAGTAGGGCCGCGGTAACCGCGGAGCGCGCCATGTTGGCCGCGCTCGAAGCTGGTTGCAGCGCGCCGGTCGGCGCACTGGCCGATGTGGTGGAAGACCTCATGGAAGATCCGGTCGACGGGACGACGCGTGTCGTCCTCCGCCTTTCTTTGCGTGGGGTCGCGGCGACTCCGGAGAACGACATGCTCCGAGCGTCCGCCACCGGTGACTTGACCGCAGCAGAGGAACTCGGCCGCGCGCTGGCCGCCGAGTTGCTCGACCTCGGGGCCGCGGTGCTCAGCGGCCCAGAGGCGTAGATGGGGAGTGCCCTGATGACCCGCGCACGCAAGACCCCCGGCCGAGTCGCATTCGTGGGCTCCGGCCCCGGCGACACCGGGCTGCTCACCGTCCGGGCCCACGACCTGCTCGCGAGGGCTGAACTCGTGGTCGCGGACCCCGATGTGCCAAGCGACATCGTCGCGCTGGTGCCTGAGGGCGTCGAGGTCAGGCCCGCCGTGGGCGAGCCCGCCGACGTGGCCAAGGACCTGGTCGCCGAAGCGAAGAACGGCCACACCGTCGTCCGGCTCGTCGCGGGCGACCCGCTCACGCTCGACTCGGTGGTGAAGGAGGCGCAGGCCGTCTCCCGCACCAGCATCGCGTTCGACGTGGTGCCGGGAGTTCCCGCCGGCACCGCGGTGCCCGCTTACGCGGGTGTCGCGCTCGGCGCCGTGCACACCGAGGTCGACGTCCGCGGCACGGTGGACTGGGCGGGCCTCGCGGCCGCGCCCGGCACCCTCGTGCTGCACGCCAGCGGCAGCCACCTCGCCGAGGCGGCCTCCTCGCTGGTGGAACACGGCGTCGCACCGCAGACCCCGGTCGCGGTGACCGTCGACGGCACCGGCTTCGGCCAACGCACCATCGACACCACGCTGGCGTCGCTGGCCTCCGACGCGGGCGACCTCTCCGGTCCGCTCGTCGTCACGGTCGGCGCGGCCGTCGCGGGTCGCGCCCGGCTCTCCTGGTGGGAGTCGCGCGCGCTGTACGGCTGGCGCGTGCTGGTGCCGCGCACCAAGGAGCAGGCGGGCGCGATGAGCGACCGGCTGCACTCGCACGGCGCCATCCCGGTGGAGGTCCCGACCATCTCGGTCGAGCCGCCCCGCAGCCCCGCGCAGATGGAGCGCTCGGTCAAGGGTCTCGTCGACGGCCGCTACCAGTGGGTCGTCTTCACCTCGACCAACGCCGTCCGCGCGGTGTGGGAGAAGTTCCGCGAGTTCGGTCTGGACGCCCGCGCGTTCTCCGGCGTGAAGATCGCCTGCGTCGGCGAGAGCACGGCCGCGAAGGTGCGGTCGTTCGGGATCATCCCCGAGCTCGTGCCGTCGGGTGAGCAGTCCAGCGAAGGCCTGCTGAACGACTTCCCGCCGTACGACGACATCCTGGACCCGGTCGACCGGGTGCTGCTGCCGCGCGCCGACATCGCCACCGAGACCCTCGCCGCCGGTCTGCGCGACCGCGGCTGGGAGATCGACGACGTCACGGCGTACCGCACGGTCCGGGCGGCCCCGCCGCCCGCCGACACCCGCGAGATGATCAAGTCCGGCGGTTTCGACGCGGTGTGCTTCACCTCGTCGTCCACCGTCCGGAACCTGGTCGGCATCGCGGGCAAGCCGCACGCGCGGACCCTGGTGGCCTGCATCGGCCCGCAGACCGCCGAGACGGCTCGCGAGTTCGGCCTCCGGGTCGACGTGCAGCCGGAGGAGGCGAACGTCCCGGCGCTCGTCGACGCGCTGGCCCAGCACGCCGCCCGGCTCCGTGCCGAGGGCGCGCTGCCGCCGCCGCGCAAGACCAAGCGCCTGCGCCGTAGTTGAGCTGGACCCCGATGCACCACTGAGGCCATGCCAGGGACTCGACGTCCCCGGCATGGCCTCAGTGCTTCCGCCCCACTTCTTCCAGGGAGTGCAAGCCAGTGTTCCCAGCACACCGTCCCCGCCGCCTGCGGACCACGGCCGCGATGCGGCGACTGGTCAGCGAGACCACCGTCCGGCCGCGCCAGCTGGTGCTGCCGATGTTCGTCAAGGAGGGCGCGACGCAACCCGTCGCGATCTCCAGCATGCCGGGTGTCTTCCAGCACACCCGTGAATCGCTGCTCAAGTCGGCCGTGGAGGCCGTGCAGGCCGGTGTCGGCGGCCTGATGATCTTCGGCGTGCCCGCCGAGCGGGACGCGGTCGGCTCCGGCGCGACCGACCCGAACGGCATCCTGAACGCCGCCCTGAACGACCTGCGGGCCGAGTTGGGCGACAGCACCGTGCTGATGTCGGACTGCTGCCTGGACGAGTTCACCGACCACGGCCACTGCGGCGTGCTGGCGGACGACGGCTCGGTCGACAACGACGCCACGCTGGAGGTGTACGGCGAGATGGCCGTCGCCCAGGCCGCGGCGGGCGCCCACCTGGTCGGGCCGAGCGGGATGATGGACGGCCAGATCGGCCACATCCGCACCGCGCTGGACGAGGCCGGGTTCCTGGACACCGGGATCCTCGCCTACTCGGTGAAGTACGCGTCCGCCCTCTACGGCCCGTTCCGCGAGGCCGTGGACTCGCAGCTCAAGGGTGACCGCAAGACCTACCAGCAGGACCCCGGCAACGGCCGCGAGGCGCTGCGCGAGGTCGCGCTGGACCTGGCCGAGGGCGCGGACATGGTCATGGTGAAGCCCGCGGGGCCGTACCTGGACGTGCTGCGCTCGGTGAAGGAGATCTCGGACGTGCCGGTCGCGGCGTACCAGATCTCCGGCGAGTACGCGATGGTCGAGGCCGCCGCCGCGAACGGCTGGATCGAACGCGAGCGCACCGTCCTGGAGACGCTGACCTCGATCCGCCGCGCGGGCGCCGATGTCGTGCTCACCTACTGGGCCGTCGAGGCCGCGGCGTGGCTGGACCGGGAATGACGAACCCTCCCGCCAAGGCGGAACGGCCCCAGCCGCCCCAGTCGATCGACCTCGCGCGCTGGCTGTGGATCGGCAGCGCGGTGCTGGGATCGATCGCGTTCCTGCTGGAGCTGACCAGCAGCGACCTGCTGCTCACCGAGCTGCGCAAGGCGCAGCCGGGCCTCGGTCAGAGCGAACTCGACGGCGCGATGTCCGCCGCCGTCCTGTTCAGCCTGATGGCGTGCGTCGTCGTGGTGCTCGTCCACGCGACGATCGCCAACCGCATGGCCCGCGGCCGCAACTGGGCCCGGATCGTGATCACCGTGATCGCCGCGGGCGGCATCGTCCTGGGGTTGGCGAGGCTCCTGGTCGTCGTGTCCGGCCTCGCGGCCGCCTTCGAGCAGAGCGTCAGCCCGGTCAACCTTGCTTTCAGCTTGGTCACGATGGGGCTGGACGCCACTGTTCTGGTGCTGATGTTCCGGCCTTCCACCGCAGGTCACTTCCGTGGTACAGCGGTGGGTCAACGCGCAACCACCCCCAGTAGCTAACGGATTGTGATTTCACCTGAAAAACACATGCGCAGGTCCTTACCGTGCGCTCATGACCAACCCGAACGACCCTTACTCACAGCAAGGCGGCTACCCGCAGGGGCAGCAGCAGGGCGGCTACCCGCAGCAGGGACAGGGAGGCTTCCCGCCTCCCCCGCCCCTCGGCTACAGCGACACCGCCGCGCCGGTGAAGCCGAAGGCGATCGACACCGCCTACCTCCTGTGGCTGGTGGCGGCCGGTGTTTCCATCCTGTCGAGCATCATCGGCTTCTTCACCGCCCAGGCGATCCTGGAAGAGACCCTCGGTGACCTCGGCCCGGAGTTCCGCTCCGCGATCGAGGCGCAGGGCCCGAGCTACGGCGGGATCATCTTCTCGCTGGCCATCTCGGCCATCTGGATCGCCGTCGTGATGCAGATGCGCAAGGGCGCCAACTGGGCCCGCATCCTGCTCACCGTCCTGGGCGTCATCAGCGTCCTGTTCGGCATCCTCGGTGTCTTCGTGCTGTTCAGCATCGGCTTCCTGGGCATCATCCAGGGCCTGCTCTCGCTGGTGGGCTACGCCGCGATCGTCGGCGGCATCATCTTCATGTTCAAGCCCGAGTCGAGCCAGTACTTCAAGGCGACCAGCTAGTCGATCCGGACCCGGGGTCGCCGTCACCGCCTGTCGTGGTGGACAGCGACCCCGGTCGGTTCTAGCGTTCCGCTGTGTGACGACTCCACAGGATCCGGGGGACCGGGAGCAGCCCGCTCCCTTCCCCTCCGCGCCACCTCCTCCGCCCGAGCAGCAGCCGTTGACGCCCCACCAGGGCGAGGTGCGCCCGAACACGTTCGCGGCCCCGCCGCTGAGCCAGGCGGACCTGGGCGGGGGCCCGGTGGTCGGTGAGGCTCCCAAGGAGCTGCGGTACGCGTACTTCGCGTGGCTCGGGGTCGCGCTGCTCCTGCTCTTCGCCGCCGTGCTCACGGTGACGTCGTACGACGCCGCCCTCGACGCGGCGGGCCGGTCGAACATCGGCCTCAACCCCGATCAGCTGCGGACCGGGGTCGCGTTCTTCATCGGCGTCTTCGTGGTCATCGACCTGGTGTTCGCCGGGTTGTTCGTGCTGTTCGCGACCAAGCTGAAGGCGGGTCGGAGCTGGGCCCGCACCTGGCTGATGATCCTCGGCGCGGTGGTCTTCTTCATCCAGGTGCTCGGCCTGAGCCTGCTGAGCATCGTCACCGGTCTGCTGATCATCGGCGGTGTCGTGCTGATGAACCTGCGGCCGTCCTCGGACTTCCTCACCGCCCAGCGCAAAGCATGAGGACCGAGACCACGCGCCCACCCCTCGCGCTGCGGGCCGCGGTGGGCGTGTGGCTCGCGCTCGCCGTGTTCGGCCTGTTCAACGTCGGTTTCCTCTGGCTGAACCAGGACGAGGTGCGGAAGGTGCTGCCCGCGGGCGTGACGGTCGCGAGCACCCTGGGGCCGCTCACCGCCGCCGCGGTGGTCTTCGGACTCGCCTACGGCCTGTTCGCCTGGCTGCTGCGCCGCGGCGTCCGCCGGGCGCGGGCCGGGCTGTCCGCCACGGCTTTCGTGCAGCTGGTCTGGGTGGTGCTGCCGGGTGCGAGCCTGGCCAGCCTGATCTCGGTCGTGCTGCTCGGTGTCGGAGTTGTTCTCACGTGGCGTCCCTCTGCCTCACACTGGTTGAGGGAGCAGGAGTAGGACAGCGGGGGGACCACCATGGCCGAGCACGAACCGTTCGCGTCGCCGTACCACCAGGTGCAGCTTCCGGGGCAGCAGCAGGAGCAGCCGCCGGGATGGGTGTCGCCCGTGGTCACGCCCATGCCGTCGTCCCCGTGGGAGACCGCGGAGTGGCGTCGGCCCGCGACCCTGACCGCCTCCTTCTGGTGCTGGCTCGCGGCGACCCTGCTGATCGTGGTCGGACTGCCCGGCCTGTTCGCGCTCCAGCACGAGGAGTTCGCCAGGGTCCTCATGGAGGACTCCTCGTCCGGGGAGCCGATGGACGCGGCCACCGCACGGGTCGCCGCGCTCGCCACCTCGGGGATCTTCGCCTTCGGGTTCGCGGTCGCGTCCATCCCGTTCGTGGTCGGGTTCCTCAACCTGGGCGGCGGCAAGGGGTGGGCGCGGGTGGTGTTGGCGATCCTCGGTGGCCTGGGCCTGCTGTTCGGCCTCGGCGCGCTGGCGGCGTTCGCGGGTGGCGTGCGGGACCTGAGCCCGGAGGTGGGCTTTCTCTGGTGCTCGGTGTTCCTGCTCACCACGGCCGCCGCGATCGTGCTGATGTTCCTGCCCCCGTCCAACGACTACGTGCGGGGGAACCGACGATGACCCAGCCGCCACCCGACCCCTACGGCTCGTCGCCGTACCAACCGCGACCCGACCCGTACGGCTCGTCGCCGTACCAGCCGGTGAACTACCCGGCCGCCGGACCGCAGCCGCCCGCGAACTTCCCGTCACCGCAGCGGCCGTACCCCGGCGGGATGCGGGGCGTCGACCAGAACACGAACTCCTACGTCCGGCCCGGCGTGGTGACCGCAGGCTTCGTCCTGTGGCTGCTGGCCGCGCTGTCGTGGCCGTTGGGAGGGCTGCTGCGGGAACTCGTCGCGGGCACGGCCATCGGCGGGTTCGGCGTCGTGATGGGGCTGTTCTTCCTGGTGTGCCTCGGTCTCGCGGGCGTGGTGGGCGCGGTCCTGTTCCTGCGCGGCGGCTACCACGCACGGCTGGCGCTGTGCCTGGTGTCGCTGCCCGTCGAGGTCGTGGCGATCATCGGCCTGGTGTCGCTGTCGGAGGAGACAGGGCTGTCCGGCGCGGCCGAGGTGGTCGCCTGGCTGGGCGTGCTCGCCCGGCTCCTGCTGCCGCCCGCCGCCGTCGTGGTGAGCCTGCTGCCCGGAACGCGCCACTACTTCGCCGCTAACCTCGGCTAGTGGACAACGACTCCGGCCCGGTCCTCTACGCGGAGCAGGGCGCCTCCTGGTGGCCGCTGCTGTGGGGGCCGGTGTTCGCGGTGCTGGGCGTCGGCGTGGAACTGCTCACCGGGCCGGTGAGCGTGCTGTTCTGGTCGCTGGTCGCGTTCGGACTCCTGATCCCCACCGCGCTGTGGGTGCAGGGCAGACAGCGGCTCCACTCGATCCACCTCACCCCGTCCGCGCTGCGAGAGGGCCGGGAAACGCTGCGGCTGTCCGACGTCGACGCCGTCGAGGGCGTCGAACCGCGCGCGGGCGCGACCGTTCTCGGGACCGGCTGGACCATCCCCAAGGGCACCACCGCCGTCCCGATCCGGTTGACCGACGGCACCGTGGTGCTCGGCTGGGCCCGCGACCCCGACGCGCTCCGCGCCGCCCTGCACCGGCTGCTCACCCGCGCCTGAGGAGTCGAACGGGGTCGGCACCGCACCGGTGTCGAGCGGTCGGGCTGTTCACAGCGTCCTGAACCCCTGCGTGCCAAACTCACCCCCGTGACCGCACCCGCGTTGACCGACGAGGCCGAGCCCGCCCCTCAGCCCTCTTCCGCGCCGAGGCTGCACCAGCCCAAGCGCGCGTTGATCGCCGTCGTCGAGGTGGTGCTGGTCGTGCTGCTGGGGTTCGCCGCGCACTGGTGCTGGCAGCGGGGTGTCCAGTACTTCTCCTACCCCATCGAGGGTCGTGCGCCGCTGGTCGCGACGCGGTACCACGGCAACTGGATCGGCGGCTCGATCGTGCTGGTCACGATCGCGGGGGTGCTGCTGCTGGACGTGATCCGGCAGACCGTCCTCGCCGTCCGCACGCGGGACCGGAAGCCTCCCCAGGACGTGGCGCAGGCCACTGACGAGCTCGTGTGAGACTGGAGCGCGTGACAGCGAGGAACACGGCAACGGACACCACCCGATCGCAGGAGCTGTTCGCGCGAGCGGCGACCGTCACGCCCGGCGGGGTCAACTCCCCGGTGCGGGCCTTCCACTCGGTCGGCGGCACCCCGAGGTTCATGGTCCGGGGTGAGGGACCGCACCTGTGGGACGCGGACGGCAACCGGTACGTCGACCTGGTGTCGTCGTGGGGCCCGATGATCCTGGGCCACGCGCACCCCGCGGTCGTCGACGCGGTCCGTTCGGCGGCCGTGCACGGGCTCTCGTTCGGCACGCCGACCGAGGGCGAGATCGAGCTGGCCGAGGAGATCATCGGCCGCGTCGCCCCGGTCGAGCAGGTGCGGCTGGTCAACTCCGGCACCGAGGCCACGATGAGCGCGATCCGGTTGGCCCGCGGGTTCACCGAGCGCCGCAAGATCGTCAAGTTCGCGGGCTGCTACCACGGTCACGTCGACGCGCTGCTCGCCCAGGCTGGCTCCGGTGTCGCGACCCTCGGCCTGCCGACGTCGCCCGGCGTCACGGGCGCGCAGGCCGCGGACACGATCGTGCTGCCGTACAACGACGTCGACGCCGTGCGGGCCGCGTTCGCGGAGAACCCCGGCGAGATCGCCTGCGTGATCACCGAGGCCGCCGCGGGCAACATGGGCGCCATCGCGCCGCTCCCCGGCTTCAACGCCGCGCTGCGCGAGCTGTGCCACGCCGACGGCGCGCTGCTGGTGGTGGACGAGGTCATGACGGGCTTCCGCGTCTCGCGCGCGGGCTGGTACGGCCTGGAGGGCGTCGACGGCGACCTCTACACGTTCGGCAAGGTCATGTCCGGCGGTCTGCCCGCCGCCGCGTTCGGCGGGCGCGCCGACGTCATGGCGAAGCTGGCCCCGCAGGGCCCCGTCTACCAGGCGGGCACGCTGTCCGGGAACCCCGTCGCGGTCGCCTCCGGGCTGGCCACGCTGCGGGCGGCCGACGACGCCGTGTACCGCGCGCTGGACGCCAACGCGGCCCGCCTCGGCGGGCTGTTCACGTCCGCGCTCACCGAAGCGGGCGTGGCGCACCGCGTGCAGTACGCGGGCAACCTGGTGAGCGTCTTCTTCACCGAGGACGAGGTCGTCGACTACGCGGGCGCGCAGGCCGCCGAGACGTGGCGCTTCCCGCCGTTCTTCCACGCGCTGCTGGACCGCGGCGTGTACGCGCCGCCGAGCGCCTTCGAGGCGTGGTTCGTCAACGCCGCGATGGGCGACGACGAGTTCTCCACCATCGCCGACGCGCTGCCGCACGCGGCCGCCGCTGCCAAGGAGGCCACAAAGTGACTCGGACCGTGGTGCACTTCCTCCGGCACGGCGAGGTGCACAACCCGGACGGGATCCTCTACGGGCGGCTGCCCGGTTTCCGGCTGTCGGACACCGGCAGGCGGCAGGCGCTGACTGTCGCCGAGCACCTCGCGGACCACGACGTCGTGCACGTCGTCGCGTCCCCGCTGACGCGCGCGCAGCAGACCGCCGCGCCGATCGCGGACTCGCACCGGCTGGAGCTGGCGACCGACGAGCGGCTGATCGAGGCGGGCAACAAGTTCGAGGGCCTGCGGGTCTCGGTCGGCGACGGCGCGCTGCGCAGGCCCGCGCACTGGCCGAAGCTGGTCGACCCGTTCACGCCGTCGTGGGGCGAGCCGTACCTGAGGATCGCGCACCGGATGCTCGGCGCGGCCCAGCGGGCCCGTGCGGTCGCCGCGGGCCACGAGGCCGTGTGCGTGTCCCACCAGCTGCCGATCTGGACGCTGCGGCGGTTCCTGGAGGGCAAGCGGATGTGGCACGACCCGCGCAGGCGCGAGTGCTCGCTCGCCTCGCTGACGAGCCTGGTCTTCGAGGGCGAGCAGCTGGTCCGCGTCTCCTACAGCGAACCGGTCGGTGCGACGAACCCGAGGGTGACCGGGGCGTGAGGGCGGCGGCACTGCTGGCGTTCGCACTGGTCGTCGCGGGCTGCTCCACCGGGAAGGACGCGGTCGTCACGGGCGGCGAGTTCCAGTTCGTCGCCCCGGACGGCCAGGTGCGCCTCCGGTACGACGGCGACGAGCGCAAGGTCGTGAAGGGCCTGACCGGCCCGAGCCTGCTGGAGGACGGTGAGACGATCGCGATCGAGGACTACGCGGGCAAGGTCCTCGTGGTCAACATCTGGGGTTCGTGGTGCCCGCCGTGCCGCACCGAGGCGCCCGAGCTGCAGAAGGTGCAGGACGAGACCGGCCCGTCCGGCGTCCAGGTGCTCGGCATCGACGTCAAGGAGCACTCGCCCGAGCCCGCACGGGACTTCGCGAACGACCGGAAGCTGACCTACCCGTCGATCTACGACGAGTCCGGCCGCACGCTGCTGGCGTTCAGGGGCTACCCGCCGAACGCCGTGCCGTCGACCATCATCCTGGACAAGCGGCACCGCGTCGCGGCGATCTTCCTGGAGGGCGTCCTCGCCTCCGACCTCACACCGGTGGTGCGGGAGCTCCTCGCCGAGACCTGATCGTCCGGTGCGGACCCGAGCGGTCCGCACCGGACGGACGAGGACTACGGGGTGCCCTGCAGCTCCGGGATCTTCTCCTTGAACGCCGCGATCATCGCGTCGCGGCCGACGAGGTTGTACTGGCGGCCCAGCGTGCGCATGATGGAGTTCTCGGTCGGCCGGTAGAGGCCGGTGCCGAAGTAGCGGGAGCCCTCGAACACGCCGACCACGCCGCCGTCCGGCGACGGCTGACCGAGGTAGCTCGCCCACTTGGAGCCGTCGGCCAGCTTGGACGCGTTGACCTCGCTCGGCTCCGCGCCGGTGTAGGTGCCGGGGGAGAAGTACTCGTCGGCGAGGCCGCCGATCGAGTGGCCCAGCTCGTGCACGACGATCTGGCCCGCCGAGGCGTTGCCGCCCGCCGCGGTCGCGACGTTGCCGCCCGCGCCGCCGTACTTGGTGGTGTTGCCCAGCGCGATGACCTGGTCGGCCTCCGGCGCGAACCCGGCGTAGTAGTTCGCCTCGTCCTCGTTCACGCAGAGGAGCCGCTCGGTGGTCGGGGTCGTGCCCTTGCACCAGAAGCCCATGTCGAGCGCGGTGCGCTTGTCGTCGTTGCCCTGCGGGTTGTCGTCCACGCCGGAGTCGACCGACACGGCGTTGACCTGCCACACGTTGAAGTAGTCCTTGTAGGACTTGAAGGGCTCGACGGCCGACAGCTCGGCCCACTTGCCCAGCACGTGGTCGTGGAACAGGTTCTGCTCGCTCCTGGTGTACCCGTCGCCGACGAAGACCAGGTCGAACCGGTCCTCGGGGGCGCCGGTCTCCTGCACCGCGACCACCGCCGTGCGGACCTTGAAGGAGACCTTGGGCTTCGCCTCGGCCTTGAGCGCCGGGGCGACGACCTTGGTGATCGTGCCGTCCTCGGAGAAGACCTCGCGGACGACCTGGGAGGCGACCGGCGCGGGTGCGGCCTCCGCGGGCGCCGCGCTGTGGGGCAGGGGTGCGGCGACGACCACGAAGCCCATCGTGAGCGCGGGCAGGATCAGCCGAGTTGAGCGCATGGAGGAACGTTAAGTACCGCAGTTGTCACCCACAAGGGTGCTTTAGCATCTATTTCCCATTTGTGATTACGGTTCGTAATGCCAGGTGACCGTGAATGGGTGTGATCCAGGCCTCCGCTAATGGGCTCCGGTGCCCGCGCGACCCGGGTCACTACCTACTCTGGAGCCGTGAACCACTGGACGGAGCTGGCCACCTCTGGGCCGCTGCTGCTGGCCACCGGTGTCGCCCTCCTCGCGGGCGCGATCTCCTTCGCGTCCCCGTGCGTGGTTCCGCTCGTCCCCGGCTACCTCGCGTACCTCGCGGGCCTGGTCGGCGCGGAGGCCCCGGCCGTGCAGGACGGCGAGTCGACCAAGTCGGGCCGCTGGCGGGTCACCGGCGCCGCGCTGCTCTTCGTCCTCGGCTTCACGGTCGTCTTCTCGCTGACGTCGTTCGCGGTGCTCGGCCTCGTGGAGACGCTGTGGCTCAACGAGGACCTGCTCCAGCGCATCGGCGGCGTCGTCACCATCGCCATGGGCCTCGTCTTCATCGGCCTCGTGCCCGCGCTCCAGCGCGACGTCCGGCTGCACCAGCGCCCGCGCGCCGGGCTGCTCGGCGCTCCGCTGCTCGGCGGCGTCTTCGCGCTCGGCTGGACCCCGTGCATCGGCCCGACGCTCGCGGGCGTGCTCGCGCTCGCCCGCGGCACCGAGGTCGGCTCGTCCACGGCCCGCGGCGCGGTCCTCGTGCTGGCCTACTGCCTCGGCCTCGGGCTGCCGTTCGTGCTGATCGCCGTCGGCGCCCGCTGGGCGGTCCGGGTCACCGGCTGGCTGCGCACCCACGTGCGCGGCGTGCAGATCTTCGGCGGCGTGCTGCTGATCATGGTCGGCCTGGCGCTCGTCACGGGCCTGTGGGGCGACTTCGTCGGCTGGCTGCGCGTCGCCGTGGTCAACGACCTGAAGCTGCCGCTGTAGATGAGGAACGCACTCGCCTTCCTGCGCAACACGTGGCGCGGTCTCACCGCCATGCGCACGGCGCTGACACTCCTGTTCCTGCTCGCGCTCGGCGCGCTGCCCGGAGCGCTGCTGCCGCAGCGGTCGCTGAACTCGCTCGAGGTGGACGAGTTCATCGCCGACAACGGCTGGTGGGGCCGCCTGCTCGACCGGGGCGGGTTCTTCGCCGTGTACGGCAGCCCCTGGTTCTCCGCGATCTACGTGCTGCTCTTCGTGTCGCTGGTCGGCTGCCTGCTGCCGCGCCTCTGGGAGTACTTCGGCCAGATGCGGGCCAAGCCGGTGCTGACGCCCCGCAACCTGGCCCGGATGCCGCACCACGCCGACGCCCACGTCGACCGGGGCGTGGACGAGGTCGTCGCCGCCGCCCGCACCCGGCTCAAGGGCTGGCGCACGGTGGAGCGCGAGGAGGCCGACGGCGTCCGCACGATCAGCGCCGAGCGCGGCTACCTGCGCGAGGCGGGCAACCTGGCCTTCCACTTCGCCCTGCTGGGGCTGCTGGTGGCGTTCGCGCTGGGCAAGATGTTCGGCTACGAGGGCCAGGTCATCGTCCAGGCGACCGGCAAGCAGTTCTGCAACTCCGGCGTCTTCAACTTCGACTCGTTCCGGCCCGGTCTGCGGGTCGACGGCACCCAGCTCACCCCGTTCTGCGTGCGGGTCAACGACTTCAGCGCCTCCTACCTGGACAACGGGCAGGCGGAGAGCTTCCTCGCGAACATCGACTACCAGTCCGGCGAGGACCTCGACTCCGGCACCTGGCGGCCGTTCCCGCTGGAGGTCAACCACCCGCTGCGCACCGCGGGCGACCGCCTCTACCTGCTGGGCCACGGCTACACGCCGAAGTTCACCGTCACGTTCCCCAACGGCGCCGTCCGGTCGGCCGAGGTGCAGTGGCGGCCGGTGGACCCGATCACGCTGCTGTCCGAGGGCGCGACGAAGTTCGACCCGCCGCAGATCACCGACTCCGAGGAGCGGCGCAAGAACCAGCTCGCCATCACCGGCCTGCTCGCACCGAGCGCGGTGTTCGACGGCACGCTGATGAGCTCGAACTTCCCCGCGCCGAACAAGCCCGCGGTGGCCGTCGACGTGTTCCGCGGCGACCTCGGCACCGACTCCGGCCGCGGCCAGTCGATCTTCTCGATCGACCGGTCCATGGTGGACAAGGGGCGGCTCGCCAAGGTCGCGCGGGAGAACCTGGAGGTGGGCCAGGCGATCACGCTCGACGACGGCACGGTGATCCGCTTCGACGGCGTCACCGACTGGGTGTCGCTCCAGGTGTCCCACGATCCGACCCAGGTCTACGTGCTGGTGTTCTCGATGCTGATGGTCGCCGGTCTGGGCGTCTCGCTCGCGATCCGCCGCCGCCGCGTGTGGGTGCGGGTGGCCCCCCAACCGGACGGGCGTACTTTCATCGAGGTGGGCGGGCTCGCGCGCACCGACCAGGCGGGCTACGGCGGGGAGTTCACCGGGCTGTCCCGCGACCTGCTCGCCGCTGGTCAGGACAAGGAGATCTGATGCCGGTCAACGCAACGCTGGCGACCTACGGCGACTGGTTGTACAACAGCGCCGTCGGCGTCTACCTCTTCGCGACGTTCCTCTACGTCTACGAGCAGGCCTTCGGCCGCGCGCCGGTCAAGGCGAAGGAACGCGACCTCGTCGTCGCGGGCGGCACGGGCGACGGCTGGAAGCCCGGCCTGGTCGTGCCGTCGAAGCCGGAGCGGTCGCGGCCGGAGCGGTTCGGCCGCATGGCCGTCGCGCTGACCCTGCTCGGCGTCGTCTTCCACGTGGGCGCGCTGGTCCTGCGCGGGGTCGCGACCGGCCGTGCGCCCTGGGGCAACATGTACGAATACGGCGCGCTGCTGACGCTGGCGGCGGTGGTGACGTGGCTCGTGCTGCTGCGGTCGTTCCCCGTCCGCAGGCTCGGCGGGTTCGTCCTGGTCCCGGTCCTCATCCTGATGTTCCTCGGCGGCACCGCGCTCTACGCGCCCGCCGCGCCCGTCCAGCCCGCGCTCCAGTCGTACTGGCTGGTCATCCACGTCTCGGTCATCTCGATCTCCGCGGGCATGCTGCTGGTGCCCGGCGTCGCGAGCCTGCTCTACCTGGTGAAGTCGACCAACGACCGCAAGCCCGAGAGCTTCACCAGGTTCGCGGCGAGGCTGCCCGCCGCCGACACGCTGGACCGGCTCGCCTACCGCAGCACCGTGCTGGCGTTCCCGCTGTTCACCATCGGCATCGTGTTCGGCGCGATCTGGGCCGAGGCCGCGTGGGGCCGCTTCTGGGGCTGGGACCCGAAGGAGACCGTCGCGTTCGTCTCGTGGGTCGTCTACGCGGCCTACCTGCACGCCCGTGCGACCGCCGGGTGGCGCGGCGCGAACGCCGCGTGGATCAACACGCTCGGGTTCCTGCTGACCGTGTTCAACCTCTTCTTCATCAACTTGGTGAAGACCGGGTTGCATTCCTACGCGGGGATCGGCTGACCCCTGGCATCCGCCCAGGTGGGATGCCCACCCCCGTTAGTGGAACCTGTTGCTGCCGACTACCGTCCCAAGTGGGGGTCGGGGAGGTCTCGATCCGCTTGCTCAGGGGAGGACCCCAGCGGTGACTGGTCGCTACGAGGAGCCTGAGCCGCGGCACAACGTGTCATGGCAGCCGCAGCCCGCGGGCGCGGAGGGCCACATGAACCAAACCAACCCGGCTCAGTCGGGCGCACACCAGGTCGACCCGACCCAGCAGGCGGGTGGCGGCCCCTCGGGTCAGCACACCGTCGGTGGCGGCCCCTCCGGCGCGCACCAGGTGGGCGGCGGCTCGTCCGGCTCCCACCAGGTCGGTGGGGGTCAGTCGGGTCAGCACAACGTGGGCGACGGGCTGTCCGGCAGGCACAACGTGGGTGGCGGACCGTCGGGTCAGCACCCGGTCCAGGGCGTCCAGTCCGGTCGCTACCCCGTCGGCGGCGGTCCATCGGGCCCGTACCAGGTGGGTGGCGGGCTGTCCGGCGCGCACTACGTGGACCCGTCCCAGCAGCAGTACCAGGGGCAGGGCGCGTTCCCGAACAACTTCCCGCAGTCGCTGCCGCACCAGCACGCGCCGCACCCGCAGGCCCAGCACCAGCAGATGACCGCGCACGACATGTCGTCGCAGCGGCTCATCAAGCAGGAGAAGCGCCCACCGCAGACCGGGTGGCGCAAGGCCGTGCACACGATGAGCGGCGGCCTGGTCAACCTGGGCGAGAGCCCGTCGGACGTCCGGCGCCGCGAACTGATCACGCGGATCAACCAGCCGCTGCGCGGGTGCTACAAGATCGCGATGCTCAGCCTCAAGGGCGGGGTCGGCAAGACCACGACCACGGCCTCGCTGGGCTCGACGTTCTCGTCGCTGCGCGGCGACCGGGTCATCGCGGTCGACGCGAACCCCGACCGCGGCACGCTCGCGCTCAAGGTGCCCCGCGAGACCACCGCGACCGTGCGGCACCTGCTGCGCGATGTGGCGAGGATCACCAAGTACAGCGACGTGCGCGCCTACACGTCGCAGAGCCCCAGCAGGCTGGAGGTGCTCGCCAGCGAGCAGGACCCGGCCGTGTCGGAGGCGTTCAGCGACCAGGACTACCTGCGCACGGTCGCGCTGCTGGAGCACTTCTACAACATCCTGCTCACCGACTGCGGCACCGGCCTCATGCACTCGGCGATGAAGGGCGTGCTCGACCAGGCCGACTCGCTGGTCCTCGTGTCGTCCGGCTCGGTCGACGGGGCGCAGACCTCGGCGGCCACGCTGGACTGGCTGGACGCGCACGGCTACCGCGACCTCGTCACCAGGTCGATCGCGGTCATCAACTCGGTCCGGCCGGGTTCCGGCAAGGTCGACCTCGACCGGCTGGCGGCGCACTTCGCGTCCCGCTGCCGCGCCGTGGTGATGATCCCGTTCGACCCGCACCTCGAAGAGGGCGCCGAAATCGAGCTCGACAAACTGGAGCCGGAGACCCGGCTCGCGCTGCTGGAGCTCGCCGCCACCGTGGCCGACGACTTCCCCAGCTAGTCGACGTCCCGCACGAGCGTGGGCCCGTGGCGACTTCTCGCCACGGGCCCACGCTCGTGATCAGGAGTCTTTGCCCTCTTCAGGGCGGCGTTTCGTCTGCTCACCGAGCTTCCGGAGGAAGTCCGGGTCGTCGTCGGGCGCGATGACCCGACCGGATTGGGAGGTTTCGAGCCTGCCAGGCCCGAACGCCTTCCAGAGCAGCATGAAAACGGTGAGCGCACCGATCGCCGCGAACACGTACAGCATGGTCGCCACCTCCTTTGCCACGACATTACTCGTGCTTAGGAGTACGTACGGGACGCGTTCAGTGGCGCACCGGCTCGGTGGCTTCGGTGGTGAGCTCGGAGAGCAGCGCCTGGACCTCGGACTCCCGGAACCGGCGGTGGCCCCCGGGGGTGCGGATCGAACCGATCCGGCCCGCGGTGGCCCAGCGGGTCACCGTTTTCGGGTCGACGCGGAAGAGGTTGGCGACCTCACCTGGCGTGAGCAGCCGTTCCGGGCCGCTTTGACGACTTACCTGCATGGACGCGGTCACGATCGTCCTCCTCAGATCAGACTTACCGCCCGCATCGTGGCATCTCACCCGTCAGGTACTCGAACACTTGGGTGATGGTAAAGAGGGAGTAAGGGACGAAGTTCGCGGTTCGGACATCGCGCGGGTTGGGCCTAGGCTTGCGCGCGTGGACGCCCTTGATCGACAAATCATCGCCGCGCTGCGCGAGAACGGTCGCGCCACCTACGCCGACCTGGGCCGGAAGGTGGGGCTCTCGGCGTCGGCCGTGCACGAGCGGGTCGGCAAGCTCGAAGCCACCGGCGTGATCGTCGGTTACCACGCCGTCGTGGACCCCAGCGCCGTCGGCCTGGGCGTGACCGCGCTGGTCGGCATCCACCCGACGGACACGGCCGATGACGACGACGTGGCCCTCGAACTGGCCGGGCTGATCGAGGTCGAGTCCTGCTACCGGGTCGCGGGGGACGAGTCCTTCATAGTGAAGGTGCGGGTCGCCACCGTGGACGACCTCGAACGGGCGCTGGGCCGCCTCCGCCGGATCGCCGGTGTGGCGAGGACCAGGACGACCGTCGTGCTGTCCACGCGGTTCGAGGGGCGGCCGAACACCTCGGACGCGGCGTTCGAACCCGGCGACGGCGGGGCGTAGCGTGGGCAACCGTGCACCTGGGTAGAGATGTGACGCTGTACGTGCTGGCGCGGCTGGGCATGGTCGCGGTGGTCATGGCGCTGCTCATGCTCGTCAACGTTCCACTGCTGGTCGCCATGGCCGTCGGGGTCGTCGTCGCCCTGCCGCTGTCGCTGTTCCTGTTCCGGGGCATGCGCGGCCGCGTCGCCGAGGGCCTCAACGAGCGCGGAGCGGTCCGCCGCGCCGAACGCGAGCGCCTCCGCGCCCAGCTCCGCGGCGAGAACCCCACGGACGCCTCGGCCGCCTAGGAGTTCTCCGCCTCGCGCGAAGCGCCGCGAGTCACGTCCCTCACCCGGACGACCCGAACGTCTTCACCGCCTCGTCGGCCGAGCGGTGCAGCACGTCCACCATCTCCACCGCGTCCAGCCAGTGCTCCGGGATCGCCTCCACGCCGTCGCGCGCGCCCAGGATGTTGCCGCAGATGGACCCGGTCGAGTCGCTGTCGCCGGAGATGTTCACCGCGAGCAGCAGCCCGTCGGCCAACGAGTCGGCGCTCAACGCCGCCAGCAGGCCGATCGCCAGCGCCTCCTCGCCGACCCAGCCGCCGCCGAACAGGGTCTCGATCAGCTCCGGCGTCGGCCGCTTGCCGCGGGTGCCCAGCCGCACGGCCAGGTCCAGCAGTTCCAGCTGCTCCTCGTGCTCGTCCCAGCGGATCAGCTCGCCGCGCGCCTCGGCCGTGGCCTCCAGCAGCGACGCGCCCGCCAGGAGTTGCTGCACGATCACCGCGAGCACGCCAGCGGACAGGAAGCCGCTGGGGTGGCCGTGGGTCACCGCCGCCGTGCCCGCGGCCAGCGCGAACACCTCGTCGATGTCCTCGGACCACAGCGCGGCGGGCGCCGCCCGCATCACGCCGCCGCAGCCCTTCGAGTTGTTGATGTGGTCGCTGGTCGTGCCGAAGGCGTCCTTGTCGTACAGGGCGCTCAGGCAGGTCGTGCCGGGCGCGCGTTGGGAGAACATCGCGGGCTCGTCCAGCAGCCAGCCCTCGGGTCTCACGGCCGGGCCGCCCTGGGTGTGCAGCCAGCGCCCGTACGCCGCTCGCACGTCCCACAGCGGGTCGGTGCCGTGCCTGCGGGCGATCACCAGGCCTTCGAGGGTGAAGAGGGTCATCTGGGTGTCGTCCGTGATGGCGCCGAGCTTGCCGTACGCGGGGGCGAAGTCGGTGAGGCCGCTGGGGCCGAAGCGGGCGCGGATGGCGTCCATGTGCTCGAACTCGATGGCGGCGCCGAGGGCGTCGCCCACCGCGCCTGCGAGAAGTGACCCGCGAAACTTGTCCACGGCGGACCAGTGTCCTCGAAGTTATCGTGCGCCGTGACCACTTCTTCCCTAGACCGGTGTTGCAGCCGCACCAGGGACTGGGTCCGCGAGGCCGTCCGGATCATCGAGGCCGACGCGAACCGCAGTGCCGACACGCACCTGCTCCACTTCCCGCTGCCCCTGGAGTGGGGGATCGACCTGTACCTGAAGGACGAGTCCACCCACCCGACCGGTTCGCTGAAGCACCGCCTCGCCCGGTCGCTGTTCCTCTACGCGATCTGCAACGGGTGGGTCGTCGGCGGCACGCCGGTCATCGAGGCCTCGTCGGGCTCGACGGCCGTGTCGGAGGCGTACTTCGCCCGGCTGCTGGGGCTCCCGTTCATCGCGGTCATGCCCCGCTCGACCAGTCCCGAGAAGATCACCCTGATCGAGCGCCAGGGCGGCAAGTGCCACTTCGTGGACGAGCCGGGCGCCATCTACGACGAGTCGCGCCGCCTCGCCACCGAGCTGAACGGTCACTACATGGACCAGTTCACGCACGCCGAGCGCGCCACCGACTGGCGGGGCAACAACAACATCGCCGAGTCGATCTTCCAGCAGATGGAGCTGGAGGCGTCGCCGGAGCCGGACTGGGTCGTGGTCGGCGCGGGCACCGGCGGCACCAGCGCGACCATCGGCCGCTTCATCCACTACCGCAGGCTGAAGACCCGCCTCGCCGTCGTGGACCCGGAGAACTCGGTGTTCTTCGACGCGTGGCGGGAGGGCGACCCGACCGTGGTCGGCACCCGCGGCTCCCGCATCGAGGGCATCGGCCGGGGGCGCGTCGAGCCGTCGTTCATCGGCCAGGTCATCGACCGGATGATCAAGGTGCCGGACGCCGCGTCCATCGCCGTCATCCGGCACGTCGAGACCGTGCTCGGCCGCCGGGTCGGCGGCTCGACCGGCACGAACCTGTGGGGCGCGTTCCAGATCATCGCCGAGATGCGGGCGTCGCGGGCGCGCGGCAGCGTCGTCACGCTGCTCTGCGACGGCGGTGAGCGGTACGCCAACACCTACTACGACGACAAGTGGGTGGCCGCGCAGGACATGGACCTGGCCCCCCACCTGAAGAGGTTGAAGAAGTTCCGCCGCACTGGTGCGTGGTAGCGGGGAACGGGACGGACACCTGCTGCGTCGCAGCAGGTGTCCAGTCGGAAGGGGATGCTCGGTGAGGTGGCGGACCGCGGAGGTGCTGGCGGCTGAGGACGTGTTGGCCAGGTCGATCACCGAGGCCGAGAAGTCCATGCGCCAGGCGGAGAAGCTGCGCGCGGCGGGCCGCGAACCGTCGGCGGAGGACATCCGCCGGGTGATCGCGTTCGCCAAGTCGCCTGCCGCGTCGATGGCGCTGCAGGCGTTGCAGCGCCGGATCGCGGGCGGTCACCTGAGCTGGCGGCAGGTCCTCGGTGGCGAAGCGGGCCACGACGGCGGCGTGCGCGCGGCACTCGACGCCGACCGCGAGAACATCGCCGCCCTGTGCCTCGGCGAGGCGCCCGCCCCGCCCCCGCCCGTGCGGCGGCGCGACGATGACGACGACGAGCAGGTGTCGATCACCGAGGACGCCTGGTAGGTCAGCTGAGCATCAGCGCGCCACCGACGACGGCCGCCCACAGCAGCATCGCCAGGCCGGTGTCGCGCAGCACCGGGATCAGCTCGAGCCCGGTCATGCCCCGCACCACCCGCCGCGCGCCGAGCACCGCGAGCGGCAGCGCCAGCAGCCCGAGCAGCGCGCCCGGCACGCGAAGGCCGATCACCAGCGTGATCAGGAACGGTGCCACGACCAGCGCCAGGTACAGGCGACGCGTGTCCCGGTCGCCGATGAGGACGGCCAGGGTCCGCTTCCCCGTCCTGGTGTCGGTCGGGATGTCCCGCAGGTTGTTCGCCACCAGCACCGCCGTCGAGAAGCACCCGACCGCCACCGCGGCCCCGATGCCGATCCCGGTCACCTCGCCGGTCTGCACGAACAGCGTCCCCAGCACCCCGGCGGGCCCGAAGAACAGGAACACCGCGACTTCCCCGAAGCCCGAGTACCCGTACGGCTTCGACCCGCCGGTGTAGAACCACGCCCCCGCGATGCACAGCACCCCGAACGCGACGAGCCACCAGTAGCCGGACATCGCGATCAGCACGAGCCCCGCGACCGCCGCCACCCCCAGGCACGCGAACGCCGCGTTCCGCACCGTGACCGGCTCGGCCGCACCCGACCCCACCAGCCGGAACGGGCCGACCCGGTGGTCGTCCGTTCCGCGGATGCCGTCGGAGTAGTCGTTGGCGAAGTTCACCCCGACCTGCAGCGCGATGGACACCACCAGCGCGAGCAGGGACATGGTGAGCGAGAACCCGTCGATGTTCTGCGCCGCGCCCGCGCCGACCAGCACCGGCGCGATCGAGTTCGGCAGCGTGCGAGGACGAGTGCCCTCGACCCACTGGGTGACTGTGGCCATGGGGTCATCTTCGGCCATGGCTCGCTGACCACCGCAGACGGGTCCTGGTCTCAACAGGCGCCCACCTCGGGCGCCCCGGCGACGTGCGCGGCGCCCAGGTACTTGCCGGTGGACAGCCGGTACCACGTGGTCGACGTGCCCTCGGTGCCCGTGGTGCTCTCGCCGTCCACCGAGCACACCAGCGGCACCCGCGCGTGCCGGGCCGCCAACCCCACCTCGCCCGCGGAGCCGCGCGGCCCGTTCCGCACGACCGACAGCGCCCGCACGGTTCCGGTGGGCGTCGACCCGGTCCACAGGAACTGCACGGTCACCCACGCGTTGCCGGTCAGCCGCAGCCCGTCCCAGAACGTGCCGTCGGCCAGGTCGATCCCCGACGGGTTCCCGACCCGGCGGCCGAACTGGTCCGCGCCGCCGTTGTGGCCGTCCTCGAAGGCCGCCTGGGCCTGCGGCGTCCCCGCGGGCAGGTCGGTCCACATCTCGCGGTCGTCGTTCCAGTAGTCGTCCTCGGCGTTCCAGGGCCCCACGTCCCAGACCGGCGCCCACTCGCAGCGGCCGTTGTTCGCGCACACCCGGACCGTGAGGTCGCCGGAGCCGCGCCCGGACAGGCCCCGGCGGGACGGGAGGGCGACGAAGTGGTCGCGGTCCCCGATCACGTGGCCGTTGGCCGTGGTGCCGCCGACCAGGCCCTCACGGGTGGCGTGGACCCGGAACAGCCGTGCCGCGGTCTCGGCGTGCGCCACCACCGGAGCGGCCCAGGCCACGGCCAGCAGCACCGCGGTGATCACCAGCAGGCGTCTCGTCATCCGCCAGAGCCAAGCGGTGAACGCCCGCCCTCGCCGCTGGAGTCACCCGAACGAGCGGGCCACGGCCGCGCGGTCGACCTTGCCGGGGCCGCGGGTGGGCAGCTCGGGCAGGAACAGCACGCGCTTCGGCACGGCGGCCCGGCCCACCGCGGAGCGCACGGCGTCCTGGAGCGCCGACTCGGCGGGCGGCGGACCGGCAGCGACGACGGCCGCCACGACGACCTGCCCCCACTCCGCGTCCGGCACCCCGACCACGCACACCTCGCGCACGCCGGGCACCGCCGCGAGCGCCCGTTCGACCAGCGCCGGTGGCACCTTCTCGCCACCGGTGACGATCACGTCGTCCGCCCGCCCCAGCACCTCCAGCGTCCCGTCCGGCCGGAACCGGCCCAGGTCGCCGGTGCGGAACCACCCGCCGGCGAACCGCTCGCCCCGGTACCCGAGCGCGAGCGTCGGCCCGGCCAGGTCGATCCGGCCGTCGACGAGCCGCACGTCGACGCCGTCGAGCGGCACGCCGTCGTACACGCAGCCGCCCGCGGTCTCGCTCATGCCGTACGTGGTCACCACCCGCACGCCCGCCGCCACCGCCGCGTCCAGCAGCGGCCGGGGGGTCGCCGCGCCGCCGAGCAGCACGGCGTCGAACCCCCGCAGCTCCGGCACGTCGTCGGCCACCAGCCGGGCCAGCTGGGTGGGCACCAGCGCCGTGTAGTGCGGCCCCGGCGTGGCCAGCAGGGGCCGGGCGGCCTCGGCGAACGCCGCCGCCCGGAACCCCGGCGCGAGGTCCAGCACGGCGGGCGACGTGCCCGCCACCAGCGAGCGGACGAGCACCTGGACGCCCGCGACGTGCGTGGCGGGCAGCGCCAGCAGCCACCGGCCCGGACCGCCGAGCCGGGCGTGCGTGGCCTCGGCGGACGCCCGGAGGGCCGCGGCGGACAGCAGCACCGACTTGGGCGTCCCGGTCGACCCGGACGTGGTGATCACCAGCGCCGCGCCGCGTTCCCACGCCCGGAGGACCACCGGGGCCACGACCTGCCCGAACGGCACCGGGCGCACCGCGGGCCCGGTGCCGTCGAGCGCCGCCGCCAGCGGTTCCAGCAGCTCCAGCGCGTCGAACGAGACCGGGACCGCCTCGACCACCTCGGCCATCAGAAGTAGTAGGGGAAGTCGGACCAGTCGGGGGTGCGCTTCTCCAGGAACGCGTCGCGCCCCTCCACGGCCTCGTCGGTCATGTACGCCAGCCGGGTCGTCTCGCCCGCGAAGATCTGCTGGCCTACCAGGCCGTCGTCGATCAGGTTGAACGAGTACTTCAGCATCCGCTGGGCCGTCGGCGACTTGCCGTTGACCTCCCGCGCCCACTGGAGCGCCGTGTTCTCCAGCTCGGCGTGCGGCACGACCTCGTTCACCGCGCCCATCCGCTGCATCTCGGCCGCGCCGTAGGTGCGGCCGAGGAAGAAGATCTCGCGGGCGAACTTCTGGCCGACCTGGCGGGCCAGGTACGCCGAGCCGTAGCCGCCGTCGAAGCTGCCGACGTCGGCGTCGGTCTGCTTGAACCTGGCGTGCTCGGCGCTCGCGATCGTGAGGTCGCACACCACGTGCAGGCTGTGGCCGCCGCCGGCCGCCCAGCCGGGCACGACCGCGATGACGACCTTCGGCATGAACCGGATCAGCCGCTGGCACTCCAGGATGTGCAACCGCCCGGCCCTGGCGGGGTCGACCGTGTCCGCGGTTTCCCCGTCGG
Organism: Umezawaea sp. cmx-9-4; assembly: GCA_049997955.1. Taxonomy (GTDB): domain Bacteria; phylum Actinomycetota; class Actinomycetes; order Mycobacteriales; family Pseudonocardiaceae; genus Umezawaea. The sequence continues at coordinate 306,623 of JAEBDY010000001.1, forward strand.
CGTACTGATACCCCGACCGACCCCGAATCCGCTGGTCACCGCCCGAGCAGAAGGCCCAGCCGCCGTCGCGCGCGGACGGGCCGTTCCCGGTGAGCAGCACGCAGCCCACGTCGGACGACATGCGGGCGTGGTCGAGCGCCCGGTGCAACTCGTCCACGGTGTGCGGGCGGAACGCGTTGCGCACCTCGGGCCGGTTGAAGGCGATCCGCACCGTGCCCTGGTCCACCGCGCGGTGGTAGGTGATGTCCGTGAGGGACTCGAAGCCGGGGATCGGCTTCCACCTGGACGCGTCGAACAACTCGGAGATTTCCTGGTCTGCCACGCAGGCGACAATAGGGGGGTGAACCCGTCCACCGCGCAGGCCATGGTGTTCGTCGACGAGCTCGTCCGCAACGGCGTGCGGCACGTCGTCCTGAGCCCCGGCTCGCGCAACGCGCCCCTGTCGTTCGCGCTGCACGCCGCGGCCGTGGCGGGGAGGGTGGCGCTGCACGTGCGGATCGACGAGCGCAGCGCGGGGTTCCTGGCGCTGGGGCTGGCGAAGGCGGGCGGGGTGGTGGCCGTGGTCTGCACGTCGGGGACGGCGGTCGCGAACCTGCACCCGGCGGTGCTGGAGGCGCGGCACTCGGGCACCGGGCTGCTGGTGGTGACGGCGGACCGGCCGGTCGAGCTGCACCGGACCGGGGCGAGCCAGACGGTCGACCAGCACGGGATCTTCGGCGCCGCGACGGACACGCTGCACTTCCCGGTGGCCGAGCGGCGGGCGGGCCAGAACGGGACCTGGCGGTCGCTGGTGTGCCGGGCGGTCGCGACCGCCCGGTCGGGCAGGCCGCTGCACGTCAACGTGCCGCTGCGCGACCCGCTGGTGCCGGACCGCGACGGCGACTGGCCGGAGGCGTTGGACGGCAGGCACTTCGACGTGCCGTGGACGCGGGTCGAGGCGCGCGAGGTCACGTCGACGTCGACCGCGGAGCACCTCGGGCCGCGGACGCTGGTGGTCGTGGGCGACTCGCTGGTGGGGGAGACCGCCGAGCTGGCGTGGCACGCGGGGTGGCCGATCGTCGCGGAGCCGACGGCGGGCTCGGACGGTCCGGTGCTGCGGCACGGCACGCTGCTGCTGAACTCGGGCGACCTGCCGCCGGAGCTGCGGCCGAGCGCGGTGCTCGTGGTGGGGCGGGCGACGCTGTCGCGCGGGGTGCTGAAACTGGTCTCGCGGACGCCCGTCGTGCACGTCCTGTCGCCGGACCTGGACTGGCCGGACCCGGCGTTCGCCGCGACGCACACGTCGACCGGGCTGACGGCGGGCGAGCTGGAGGTGGACCCGGAGTGGCTGGCGGCCTGGCAGGAAGCCGACAGGCTGGCCGCCAAGGCCGTCGACGCGGTGCTGGGCGACGAGCCGTGGCCGACCGGCCTGCACGTGGCGCGCGAACTCGTCGACGCGCTGCCGTCGGGCTCGACGCTGTTCCTCGGATCGTCCAACCCGGTCCGCGACGTCGACCTGGTCGCCCGTCCCCGCGCGGACCTCGTCGTGCACGCCAACCGCGGCGGCGCGGGCATCGACGGCAGCGTGTCGACCGCGATCGGGCTGGCGCTCGCCGAGGGGTCGGGGTTCGCGCTCGTCGGCGACCTCACGTTCCTGCACGACCTGAACGGGCTGCTGATCGGGCCGGGCGAGCAGCGACCGGACCTGACGATCGTCGTGCTCAACGACGACGGCGGCGGCATCTTCTCGCTGCTGGAGCAGGGCGCGCCGGAGCACGCGGCGTCGTTCGAGCGGGTCTTCGGCACTCCGCACGGCATGGACCTGGCCGCGTTGTGCGCCGGTTACCGGGTTCCGCACGTCCTGGTCGAAACGCCTGATCAATTCCGCGCCGAACTCGCGCGGCCCGCGGGGATCAAGGTCGTGGAGATTCGTGTGAATCGTTCCGGATTGCGTGCTTTGCACACTTCTCTGCGGAATGCCGTGGCAACCGGTGCCAAATCGTAGGAGCCTACGTACGGGGGTATTCGAGCCCTGGTGCGGTGACTAGTTTCCAGCCATGTCCTCCAGAGCGAAGATCACGGTCGGGGCGGCGACGGCGTGCACCCTCGCGCTGCTCGCGGGCCCTGTCAGTGCCGCCGCGGCGCCAGGAGCACCCGGAATCGGTGATCCTTACTACCCGAACTCGGGAAACGGCGGCTACGACGTTTCCCATTACGACATCCGGCTGAACTACCAGCCGTCGAACGACACCCTGTCCGGCACCACGACGATTCTGGCGAAAGCCACCCAGGACCTCTCGAAGTTCAACCTCGATTTCCTGCTGGAGGTCAAGTCGGTCCGGGTGGACAACAGGGTCGCCTCCTTCACCCAGCAGGGCGGTGAACTGGTCGTCGACCCGAAGGGGAACCTGGCGAAGGGCAGCGACGTCACCGTCGTCGTCACCTACACGGGCATCCCGTCCACCAAGTCGGTCGACGGCTACACCGCGTGGAAGCGCACCCCGACCGGCGCGCTCGCGATCGACGAGCCGGACATCGCGCCGTGGTGGTACCCGAGCAACAACCACCCGACGGACAAGGCCACGTTCGACGTCTCGGTGGCCGTGCCGGACGGCGTCGAGGTGATCTCCAACGGCAGGCTCACCGGCACGACCAAGCAGGTCAACGGCTGGACGCGCTGGAACTGGCGCAGCACCAAGCCGCAGAACACCTACTCGACGTTCGTGTCGATCGGCCAGTTCGAGGTCCGCCAGTCGACGTCCCCGAGCGGTCTGCCGGTCGTCAACGCCTACGCCGAGGGCCTCGGCGAGTTCGAGGGCGCGGCCAAGGCGAGCGTCGAGCGGACGCCGGAGATCATCGACCACCAGGACGACCTCTTCGGCCCGTACCCGTTCGAGGCGCAGGGCGGTGTGGTCACCGGCGGCATCGGCTTCGCGCTGGAGAACCAGACCAGGCCCAACTACGACACGGCGTTCTTCCGCCGCGGCGCGAACACCTACGTCGTCGCGCACGAGCTGGCGCACCAGTGGTTCGGCGACTCGGTGTCGGTGCACGGCTGGAAGGACATCTGGCTGAACGAGGGCTTCGCGAGCTACGCCGAGTGGCTGTGGTCGGAGCACGTCGGCGAGGGCACGGCGCAGGAGAACTCGGACTTCGTCTACGAGTCCTACCCGGCCGACTCGGACTTCTGGAACGTCCTGCCCGGCGACCCCGGCCCGGCGAACCAGTTCGACGGCGCGGTGTACGACCGCGGCGCGCTGACGCTGCACGCGCTGCGCTCGGAGGTCGGCGACGACGCGTTCTTCAAGACGCTGAAGAGGTGGACGAAGCAGCACCGGTACGGCGACGCGTCGATCGAGCAGTTCACCGCCCTGGCCGAGCGCGTCTCGGGCAAGCAGTTGGACGACCTGTTCACGACGTGGCTGTTCACCGCGGGCAAGCCCGCCACGGCACCCGGTGCGGCGGCCGTGTCCGCGTCAGCGGAGAAGGCTCCCGCGGCGGAGCCGAAGTCGCGGCAGAAGATCGCGGAGACGCACGAGCTGCTCGCCCGCGGCGAGCGCTGACGGGTGCGGGCGCCCCTCGTCGGAGGGGCGCCCGCGTGCGTCAGCGCACGAACGCCACGTCGGGGTGGTCGGGCGACTCGTGCCGCAGCAGCGGCTGCGGCCGGTGCTTGAGCGCGCGGTCGAAGAACGCGGCGAGGTACGCGCGCTGGGCGGCGACGGCGCGCACCGGGTCGACGGTGCCGATCCGCAGCCGCCGCACCGCGGGGTCGCCGTCGAGCTGCGGCAGGAACGCCTGCACGTCGGTGTAGCTGTAGTGCATCGACCCGGCCATCAGGAGGTCGCGCCGGAAACCGGTGCCGTTCTCCCAGAACGCGCCCCACGAGGGTGAGGTCAGGTGGGTGCGGGGTTCGCCGTTCCGCGTGCCGCCCGGCGTGCCCATCAGCAGGAACGGCCGGTCGACGCCCTCGGTGGCCGCACGGGTGGGCTGCGTGCCGTCGACGTCGTAGGCGAGCCACCCGTCGAGGTTCGCCCCCGCGTCGACCCGCCGGTCGGTGACCATCAGCTCGGCGGTCGTGTCACCGCCGTACGAGTGCCCGAACATCCCGACCCGCGACAGGTCCGCGGAGGAGCCGAGCACCGACGGCAGCCGGTCCAGCACGAACCCCACGTCGGCCACCCTGGTCTTCAGCGCGGTGCGCAGCCGGTCCTCGCCGGGGGGCTTCGCCACCTCCAGCCGCCCGCCGGGGAACTCCACGAACGGGGCTTCGTGCGTGTGGTCGACGGTCACCACCACGTACCCGCGGCTCGCCAGGTCCTCCGCGGCCGCGGTGCCCAGCGTGCGCAGCGAGCCGTAGCCGGGCGAGTAGAGGACGACCGGCCACCGGCCGTGCGGACGGGCGTCGACGCGGGCGTGCGTCCGCACGCTGCCCCAGTCGACCTGGCCCGCGGGCAGGCCCATCGCGGCGGCTCCCCCGTCGAAGGCCACCGCCGAGGCGGGGGGCAGGTACGGCGCGATCGGCTCGCCGCCCGCCCGCGCGGGGTACCAGGTGGTGATCATCAGCTCGCGGTCGCGCGCGGGGTCGACCAGGCGCACCTGGCGGGTGCCGAGGTCGTGCGGACCGGTGGGGTCGGGCAGGTCGAAGGCGGCCTGCTCAGGGGCCGCCACGAGGGTGGCGGCGGTGAGCAGGGCTGTCAGGGTCGTGGACACGCCCCGAGCCTGGCCGCGACGACCGGCCCGCCACCACCGACGATGGTGGCGACCCGCCCCCGACCTTCGTCAGCGGCCTTCGAGCGCGTCCCTCATCGGCCGCATCTTGGCGTGCGCCTCGCACACCTCGTTGTCCGGATCCGACTCCGCCACGAGCCCGCAGCCCGCGAACAGCCGGGCGGTGCGACCCTCCAGCTGGGCGCACCGCAGGGCGATGCCGAGTTCGCCGTCGCCGTTGCCGTCGATCCAGCCGACCGGACCGGCGTACCGGCCGCGGTCCATGCCCTCCAGCTCCTCGATGAGCGCGATGGCGTCCGCGCGGGGCGTGCCGCCGACCGCCGCCGTCGGGTGCAGCGCCGCGCCGAGCCGCAGCAGCGACGGCGAGCCGCTCAGCGTGCCGATCACGTCGGTGGACAGGTGCGACACGTTCGGCAGCCGCAGCACCGACGGTCCGTCCACGGACATGGTCGTGCAGAACGGCCTCAGCGTGTCCGTGAGCGACCGGATCGCGTAGTCGTGCTCCTCCAGGTTCTTCGGCGACGACAGCAGCGCCGCCTCCAGCTCCTCGTCGGACATGCCGTCGTGCGGCCACGTCGTGCCCGCGAGCACCCGCGAGTCGACCAGCGGCCCGGTGCGCCGCAGCAGCAGTTCCGGGGTGGCGCCGAGCAGGCCGTCCACGGCGTACACCCAGCACTCGGGGTACCGCCTGGCCAGGCCCTCCAGCACGAACCGGTGGTCGATCGGCACGTCCGCGACGGCCAGCAGGTCGTGCGCGAGCACCACCTTGTCCAGTTTGCCGTCGCGCATCCGCGCCACGGCCGCCGCGACGGCCCCCCGGTAGTCGGTGACGGACAGTTGCCCGTCGGCGTACCGGACCGTGGACGGTCGCCGGATCGGGGTCATGCCGGCCGGGTCGGCGTGACCGACCGTGGTGATCCAACTCTGCCCGTCGCGGCTTCCCAGCACCACCTCGGGCACCACGAGCACGGAGTGACCAGGCTCATCCGCGAACGCCATGCTCACGAAGGCGACCGGTCCCGAGCCGGGGCGGCCGACCTCGTCGTGGACGTCCAACGTGGACGTGAAGTCGCGCCACCAGCGGTCGGCGTCGGCGAACCGGTTGGGGCCCGACACCTCGAAACGCGCGGCCTCACCCCATCCGACCAGGCCTGATCCGCCACGGACCCAGGCGAGCGCGTGGTCGGGGTGCGGCAGCCTGTCGAGCAGGGCCTCACCCGTCGCGGGTCCGGTGTGGACGCGCAGGCGTTGTCGGGTTCGCGACGCGGGTGCGGTGGTCACGCTTCGAGGGTATGGACTCACGCCTGAGATTCCTCCTCCACCCGGCCCTAGACTCCTCAGCTGTGGTGGACGACGCAGTGCAGACCAGTCCGCGGTCACCCGTCGGTGTCCGTGCCCGGCGGGGCGTCGCCCGCGTGCTGCTGGTGGTCGGGGCGGTGGTGACCATGGTCGCGGTCCTGCTGATGGCCGCCGCCTGGCGCGACGACCAGGCCATCGAGGCCAATCCCGGGAACGCGACCGCCGAGGTGGTGTCCGTCGCGTTCAACCGCACCGTGATCAGGTTCGGGACCCCGGACGGCAAGGTGCAGAGCCCGTCGCAGGGCGTCCTGTACCCCGAGGGCCTGGAGGTCGGGCAGCTCGTGCGGATCGAGTACGACACGACCAACACCGAACTGGCCCGGATCTGGGGGCGGGACGCGTCGCTCGCGGTCCTGCCGATCTCGACGTTCCTGCTGGTCGTGTGGGCCGTGCTGCTGCCCGCGATGTGGTTCACCCGCCGAGGACTGCGCCGTTTGTGACAGTTTCTTCCGAAATCGCCGTTCAGGTGTAACATCCTCCTCATGGTGGATGACCTGGCGGCGCGCTTCGAGCACACGGTGGCGTCCGAGGCGCGGATCGAACCACGCGACTGGATGCCCGACGGCTACCGCAAGACGCTGATCCGGCAGATCGCCCAGCACGCGCACTCCGAGATCATCGGGATGCAGCCCGAGGGCAACTGGATCAGCCGCGCGCCCTCGTTGCGCCGCAAGGCGATCCTGCTCGCGAAGGTGCAGGACGAGGCGGGCCACGGGCTGTACCTGTACGCCGCGACCGAGACGCTCGGCGCCGACCGGGGCGAGCTGACCGAGAAGCTGATCGACGGCAAGCAGAAGTACTCCTCGATCTTCAACTACCCGACGCTGACCTACGCGGACATGGGTGTGATCGGCTGGCTGGTCGACGGCGCGGCGATCTGCAACCAGGTGCCCCTGTGCCGCACCTCGTACGGCCCGTACGCGCGGGCCATGATCCGCATCTGCAAGGAGGAGTCCTTCCACCAGCGGCAGGGCTACGAACTGCTCATGACCATGATGAGCGGGACGCAGGCGCAGCGCGACATGGTGCAGGACTCGGTCAACCGCTGGTGGTGGCCGTCGCTGATGATGTTCGGACCGCCCGATTCGGAGAGCTCCAACACCGAGCAGTCGATGGCGTGGCGGATCAAGCGCAACACCAACGACGAACTGCGGCAGAAGTACGTGGACATGTCGATGCCGCAGGCCGCGAAGCTCGGCGTGACGTTCCCGGACCCCGAGCTGAAGTGGAACGCCGAACGCGGCCACCACGACTTCGGCCAGCCGGACTGGGACGAGTTCTGGCAGGTCGTCGGCGGTCACGGGCCGTGCAACAGCCAGCGCGTCGCCCACCGCCGCAAGGCGCACGAGGACGGCTCGTGGGTCCGCGAGGCCGCCGCAGCGCACGCCGCCCGCAAGTCGTCGCAGGCGCGGGAGGGTGTCGCATGAGCACGTCGTGGCCGCTGTGGGAGGTCTTCGTGCGCGGCAAGCGCGGGCTGAACCACGTGCACGTCGGGTCGCTGCACGCGCCGGACGCCGAGATGGCCGTCCGCAACGCGCGGGACGTCTACACGCGCCGCAACGAGGGCGTGTCGATCTGGGTCGTGCCCGCCGAGGCGATCACCGCGTCGTCGCCGGACGAGAAGGACCCGTTCTTCGAGCCCAGCGGCGACAAGGTGTACCGGCACCCGACGTTCTACGCCATTCCCGAGGACGTGCCGCACCTATGAGCCGCGCTGACGTGCTCGTCGCCGGGGAGGCGCCATGAGCTCCGACAACCCGTACGAGGCCCTGGTCGACCAGGAGGACGCGCACTGGGCCTTCGGCACGGGCTTCCACACGGCGCTGGAGGGCGTCGACCGCGAGGTCCCGTCCACCGCGGACCCGGCCGACCTGGTCGCCTACTGCCTGATGCTCGGCGACGACTCCCTCGTCCTGTCCCAGCGCTTGGCCGCGTGGTGCTCGCACGCGCCGGAGCTGGAGGAGGACATCGCGCTGGCCAACATCGCGCTCGACCTGCTCGGCCAGGCCCGCCTGCTGCTCACCCGAGCGGGCGAGGTGGAGGGCGCGGGCCGCGACGAGGACGCGCTGGCGTACCTGCGCGACGAGCGCGAGTTCCGCAACGTGCACCTGGCCGAGATCGACTGCGGTCCCGGCCCCGGCGGCGACTTCGCCACCACCATCGTGCGGCTGCTGGTGTTCTCGTCGTGGAAGGTCGCCCAGTTCTCCCGCCTGCGCGGCAGTGCGGACCCGGTGCTGGCGGCCGTCGCCGCCAAGGGCCTGAAGGAGCTGGCCTACCACCGCGACCACGCCGCCCAGTGGGCCGTGCGGCTCGGCGACGGCACCGAGGAGTCGCACCGCCGCATGGTCGCGGCGGTCGACCGCGTGTGGCCGTTCGTGGACGAGCTGTTCCACGCCAACGCCGTCGAGACCCGGCTGGTCGGTATCGCCGTCGACCCGAGCGAGCTGCGGTCCGAAGTGGACGGTGTACTGGACGCGGTGTTCGAGGCGGCGGGCCTGACCCGCCCCGCCCCGATCCCGACGGCGTTCGTCGCCGGGCAGGCGGGCCGCGACGGCGTGCACACCGAGGTCATGGGCTACCTCGTCGCCGAGATGCAGCACCTGCACCGGTCGCTGCCGGGAGCGGTGTGGTGACCACGGCCAGGCAGGTCGCCGAGCAGGTCCGCGACCCGGAGCTGCCGGTGCTGACGCTGGCCGACCTGGGGGTGCTGCGGGACGTGTCGGAGTCCGACGGCCGTGTGCTCGTCACCATCACCCCGACCTACTCGGGCTGTCCCGCGATCGACGAGATGGGCGCCGACCTGCGCCGCGCGCTGGCCGGGGCCGGGTACGCCGACGTCGAGGTGCGCACGTCGCTGCACCCGGCGTGGACCACGGACTGGATCAGCGAGGACGGCCGCCGCAAGCTCACCGAGTACGGCATCGCCCCGCCGAACCGCATCGGTCCCAGGGCCGCGGGCCCGATCCCGCTGAACCTGACCCCGCCGTCGCAGCGCGTGCCGTGCCCGCTCTGCGGGTCGCCGCGCACCACCGAGCTGTCCCGGTTCGGTTCCACGGCCTGCAAGGCGCTGCGGCGCTGCGAGGACTGCGCGGAACCCTTCGAGCACATCAAGGAGATCTAGGTGACGGCCTCCGCGCCCACCCGCCGCCGCTCGACGTTCCACGCGCTCACCGTGGCCGACGTCGACCGGCTGTGCGACGACGCCGTCGCCATCACCTTCGAGGTCCCGGCCGAGCTGGAGGACGAGTTCGCGTTCACCGCGGGCCAGTACCTGACGATCAAGCAGGGCGACGAGCGCCGCTCGTACTCGATCTGCGCGGCCGCGGGCGCCGCTCCCCGCATCGGCGTCCGCCGGGTGGAGGGCGGACTCTTCTCCAGCCACCTGGTCGACGGGCTGCGCGCGGGCGACGTCCTGGAGGTCCTGCCGCCGCAGGGCACCTTCACCCCGGACGGCGGCGCGCACCACGCCTTCGTCGTGGCGGGCTCGGGCATCACCCCGGCCCTGTCGATCGCCGCCACGGTCCTGGCGGCGGGCGCCCGCGTGACGCTCCTGTACGGCAACCGCCGCACCGACACCGTCATGTTCGCCGAGGAACTGGCCGACCTGAAGGACCGCTACCAGGCCAGGCTGCAACTCGTCCACGTGCTGTCCCGCGAACCACGGGACGTGGAGCTGTTCACCGGCAGGCTCGACGCGGACAAGCTGCGCGCCCTCTTCGCCACCCTCGTCCCGGCGGCGGACGTCGACCAGTGGTGGCTCTGCGGCCCGTACGCCATGGTCCAGGACGCCCGCGCGGTGCTGGCCGAACGCGGCGTGGACCAGGACCAGGTCCACCACGAGCTGTTCTACGTGGACGAGCCCCCGCCCGCCCCGCGCCGGGCCGAGGACACCGCCGTCCTCGCGTCGGCGGCCGAGGTCACCGTGGTCCTGGACGGCCGCGAGACCACCGTCCCGGTTCCCCCGGACCTGGCGATCCTCGACGCCGCCCAGCGCGTCCGCTCGGACCTCCCGTTCGCCTGCAAGGGCGGTGTCTGCGGAACCTGCCGCGCCCTGGTCGTGGACGGCGAGGTCGAGATGCGCCGCAACTACGCCCTGGAGCCGCGGGAAGTCGAGGCGGGATTCGTCCTCACCTGCCAGGCCGTACCGGTCACGACGAGGGTCACGGTCGATTTCGACGCCTGACGAACGTCTCACGTGGCAGTATCGGGAGATGGGCGTCATGGCGAGATCAGTGCTGGCCGGGCTGGCGATAGGCATCGCCGTGATGTTCGGCCTGTTCATGCTCATGCTGACGACCAGTACCTCCGACGGAGGAGTCGTCACCTCCGTGTTCGCCTCGCTGTTCGTCGCGATCCCGGTCGGCGGCGTCCCCGGCACCCTGCTCGGCCTGATGGTGGGCGCCATCCGCAAGTCGAACCAGCGGGCCACCCCCCTGCCCCCGCCGCAGTACCCGCGCCCGCTCTACGTGCCGACCACCCCGGCCGACCAGTGGTCCGGCGTGGTCGTCCGCTGCGAGGAGTCGGTGCGCAGGGTCAAGGCGGTGGTGGACACCGTCCCCGCGTCTCCCGCGAAGGACTGGATGTCCCGCATCGCCGGGCAGTTCGAGGCCGAGCTGGAGGACGTGCGGGGCATCGCCAGGCTTGCCAGGGCCATGGGCGCGGTGGACGAGGAGCACCCGGCGTCCCAACGCCTGTTCGCGGCGGCCAGGGACTTCGCCACCTTCGAGACCGAGGTGGGCCGCGTGGCGCTGAAGATGTTCGACCGCCCGGAGCTGGACCGCGCCCGCACCGACCTGGAGTTCCTGGAGCAGCAGCTCCCGAGCCTCGGCGCGGACCCGCACTAGCGGCGCCTCACCGGGCCAGCGCCAGCGCCCCCTGCCACCAGTCCAGCACCTGCTCGGCCACCTCGGGCGCCGCGACCAGCAGCCCGTCCATCGGCAGCGGATCGCCCGCCCCGCGCCGGTCCAGCACGGCCGCCCCCGACTCCACGGCCAGCGCCACCGCCCCGGCCACGTCCCACTCGTGGTAGCCGTGCAGCACGGCCGCGGCGGCGTGCCCCAGCGCCACCTGCGCCACGGCCAGCGCCTTCGACCCCAGCACCCGCACCCCGGTCCCGCCTGCGGCGGCTCGGGTGATGAACTCGCCCATCCCCGGCCAGGGTCCCGTCCGCGTCATCTCGGTGCACACGATCAGCCCGGAGGCCAGCGACCCCAACCGCACGGGCGCCCCGTTGGCCCGCATCCCCCGTCCGCGGGCGGCCGCGTAGATCTGCCCCCGGAACGGGTCGGCGACCACCCCGACCACCGGCCCCCACCGGTCCACCAGCGCCAACGAGTACGCGCACCACGGCACCCCGGCGACGTAGTTGGCCGTCCCGTCGATCGGGTCCACGACCCACCGGAACTCCGCCTCGACCGGCACGTCCACGTTCTCGCAGAAGACGGGGATCGACGGGAACTCCGTCGTCAGCACCCGCCGCGTGTGCCGCTCCAGGGTGTGGTCGGTGTCGGTGACCCAGTCGAACGGCGAGTCCTCCCCGTCCGGCCGCGCACCCCGTCCCGCTGTGGCCATGATCACGTCGGAGGCGTCGTTGGCGAGGCGTCCGGCGACCTCCAGCGCGATGGACACGAGCGCGGGATCGACGGGCTGGGCGGGCCTGGACGACAAGACGGTCATGCCGACCTAGTGTCGACCTCCCGGATGGCCGCCACACGTCCACGAGGTGGCCTGCCGGGGATCACCTGGGCAACGCTGTCCACGCCGGGAGACGGCAGCGAGACGTTGGGCGGCCGTTCCGCACCGCGACACGCCCCCGTGGTGTTGACCCGCCACGGTGGCCCGGTGCGCGTAGCGATCGTCACCGAGAGCTTCCTGCCCCGCGTCAACGGGGTCACCAACTCCGTCCTCCGCATCCTCGAGAACCTGCCGGGGCCCGCCCTCGTGATCGCGCCGGGGGCGGGTGACGACCACTGGGGCGACACCCCGGTCGTCCGGGTCCCGGCCGTCGACCTCCCGCGCGTCAGCTCGCTCCCGGTGGGCGTGCCGACCAGGAGGGTCCTGACCGCGCTCGCCGACTTCCGCCCGGACGTCGTCCACCTGGCCTCCCCGTTCGTCCTGGGCGCCAGGGGGCTCCAGGCCGCCCGCCGCCTCGGCCTGCCGACGGTCGCCGTCTACCAGACGGACGTCGCGGGCTTCGCGGGCAGCTACGGCCTGGGCCTGACCGCGCGGGCGGCCTGGCGCTGGACCAGGCGCCTGCACTCCATGGCCGACCGCACCCTGGCCCCGTCGACCTGGGCCGTGGAGGCGCTGGAGGAGCACGGCGTCCCCCGCGTGCACCGCTGGGGCCGGGGGGTGGACGTGGACCTGTTCCGCCCGGAGCGCCGCGACCACGACCTCCGCCGCGAGCTGGCCCCGAACGGCGAACTCCTGGTCGGCTACGTCGGCAGGCTGTCCCCGGAGAAGCAGGTCCACCGCCTCAAGGCGCTGGACGGCATGCCCGGCGTGCGCGTGGTGGTCGTCGGCGACGGCCCGGAGGAGTCGTTGCTGCGCAAGGAACTCCCGAACGCGAGGTTCCTCGGCTTCCGCACCGGGCGGGACCTCGCCACCGCCTACGCGAGCCTCGACGTCTTCGTCCACACCGGACCCCACGAGACCTTCTGCCAGGCCGTCCAGGAAGCCCAGGCCAGCGGGCTCCCCGTGCTGGCCCCGAACGCGGGCGGCCCGCGGGACCTGGTCGAACCGGGCCGCACCGGCTACCTCCTGTCCGACGCGCCCGAGGACCTCCGCGCGGGCGTGGAGGCGCTGAGGGACCCGTTGCGCCGCAAGCAGTTCGGCGACAACGCCAGGGCGGCCGTGCGGCACCGCACGTGGCCCGCCCTCTGCGCCCAGCTGGTGGACCACTACCGCGCGGTCCTCGGCGAGCACGGGGAACTCCACCGGGCCGCGTGACGTGGGCGGCGTCACCGCCGAGCCGGCTCGCACGGGGTCGCGCGCGCCCGCGCGGAGAACCACCCGCGGCGCGCGGCGGTGGACGGAATGCCGACCGTCCCGGCCGTCACATAGTCTTCGGGCATGTCGCGAGCTGGCCTGGACAAGAACCCGCGCGAAGTGGCCGAGATGTTCGACGGAGTGGCCAAGGGCTACGACCGCACGAACTCGGTGATGACACTCGGGTTCGACCGCCGCTGGCGGGAGTGGAGCAGGCGCGTGCTGGACGCCCGGCCCGGTGAGAAGGTCCTCGACCTCGCCGCGGGCACCGCCGTGTCGACCGTGGAGTACGCCTCGTCCGGCGCGTGGTGCGTGGCTGCCGACTTCTCCCTCGGCATGCTGCAGGGCGGTGCGCACCGGCCGGTGCCGAAGGTCGCGGCCGACGCGCTGCACCTGCCGTTCGCGGACGGCGTGTTCGACGCCGCCACGGTCTCCTTCGGGCTGCGCAACTTCACCGACACGGTCGCCGCGCTGCGCGAGATGGCCCGCGTCGTGCGCCCCGGTGGCCGTCTGGTCATCTGCGAGGTGTCGACGCCCACGTTCACGCCGTTCCGGTTCGTCTACATGCGGTACCTCCTGCGCCTGCTGCCGCTGATCGGCCGGGTCGTCTCCTCCAACCCGGCGGCCTACCAGTACCTCGCGGAGTCCATGCGCGCATGGCCTGACCAGCGCACCCTCGGCGAGCTGGTCTCCGAGGCGGGCTGGGAGGACGTGGCCTGGTTCAACCTGACCGGGGGCATGGTCGCGCTGCACCGGGCGACCAAGCCCGAGTGAGCGGTCCGCCGGCTCTCAGCAGGTCACGGTTAGACTCACAGGAGTTTGTGAACTGATGCACAAGGAGTCGGGATGACTACTCCCAGCCGCCGTCAGGCAGGCGAGGACGCCGAGGTGATCGTGGTCGGCGCGGGGCCCGCGGGCTCCACGGCCGCCACGTACCTGGCACGCGCGGGCCTGGACGTGCTGCTGCTGGAGAAGAGCAGCTTCCCCCGCGAGAAGGTCTGCGGCGACGGCCTCACGCCCCGCGGCGTGAAGCAGCTGATCGACCTCGGGATCGACACCCGCGAAGAGGCGGGCTGGCTGCACAACAAGGGCCTGCGCGTCGTCGGCGGCGGCGTCACGATGGAGCTGGACTGGCCGGACCTGGCCTCGTTCCCGCCCTACGGCGTCGTCCGGCCCCGGCAGGACTTCGACGAGATGCTGGCGAACACCGCCAAGGCCGCGGGCGCCCGGCTGCACGAGCTGACCACGGTCACCGGAGCCGTCACCGACGAGCGCACCGGCCGGATCGTCGGCGTCACCGCGAAGGTCGGCCCGGAGAAGACCCCGGTCACCTACCGCGCGCCGCTGGTGCTGGCGTGCGACGGCGTGAGCGCCCGGCTGGCGCTGAGCGTCGGCATCGACAAGCGCGACGACCGCCCGATGGGCGTGGCCGTCCGCCGCTACTACGCGAGCCCGCGCACCAAGGACGACTACCTGGAGTCGCACCTGGAGCTGTGGGACCGCAGCGACCCCGCGAACCCCCAGCTGCTGCCCGGCTACGGCTGGATCTTCGGCATGGGCGACGGCAGCGTGAACGTCGGCCTCGGCATCCTCAGCACGTCGAAGGCCTACGGCACCACGGACTACCGCGCGCTGCTCAAGAACTGGCTCGACGGCACGCCCGAGGAGTGGGGCTTCCGCGAGGAGAACGCCACCAGCAAGATCGGCGGCGCCGCCCTGCCCATGGGCTTCAACCGCAAGCCGCACTACCGCAACGGACTGCTGCTCGTCGGTGACGCGGGCGGCATGGTGAACCCGTTCAACGGCGAGGGCATCGGCTACGCGATGGAGTCGGCGCGCATCGCGGCCGAGACCGTCGTCCAGGCGCTCGCCCGGCCCGCGGGCCCGAGCCGCGAGCACGCGCTGGCGGGTTACCCGGCGCGCATCGAGCAGTCGCTCGGCAGCTACTACCGGCTCGGCAACATCTTCAGCAAGCTGATCGGGAACCCGACGATCATGCGCACGGCCACCAAGTACGGCATGCCGCGCAAGACGTTGATGAAGCTCGTCCTGAAGCTCCTCGCGGGCCTGTACGACCCGAAGGACGGCGACTCGTTCGACCGCATCATCACGGCGGCCACGAAGATGGCGCCGAGCGCCTGAGCGCGTGAACTCGAAGGGCCGGACCGGTGCGACACCGGTCCGGCCCTTCGTTCGTCGGACCCCTCGCCCGCTCTTCTCCCAGCTTTCCCGCTCCGTTCACCCTGGTTCTCCCGGCCCGCGCCACGGGAAATACCTCCGAATAGCGCAAACTTAGGCAGTCCTAACCTCAAAATTAGGCTTACCTAACCAACGAATTGGCGCCACCCGTGCGGCGCTGTCGTTCCGCGAGCTTGGCGCCGCCGATCACCCCGCTCACGTCGGGCGGGTCCCGTCCCAGGTCAGCGCCCTGCGAGGGGGTGCGTGTGGCACCTCTGTGTGACGTTCTACACTGGCCGACGGTCTTGTGAATCGCTTCACAAGTCCCTGGGTCAGCTTGTGAACTGTTTCACAAGCTGCCCTCGGATTGTTAGGACTGCCTCACCGGCAAGTCGGGCAAGAACACCCCTTAGGGTGCGGATCGGTCAGCGGTCGCAGGGCCGCGACAGCGAGGAAAGGACGACGGAGAGTGCTTCAGCCCTACCTCCCCCTCGTATTCATGTTCCTGCTTGCCGGGGCGTTCGCGCTGTTCTCGGTGACGGCCGCGCCGTACATCGGGCCGCGGCGCTACAACCGGGCCAAGCTCGACGCCTACGAGTGCGGCATCGAGCCCTCACCGGCCCCGATCGTGGGCGGTGGCCGCATGCCGGTCGCCTACTACCTGACGGCCATGCTCTTCATCCTGTTCGACATCGAAATGGTGTTCCTCTACCCGTTCGCGGTCTCCGCGGACAAGCTCGGCCTCTTCGGGCTGGTGGAGATCGCCCTGTTCGTCGCGACGGTCGGCTTCGCGTACGCCTACGTGTGGCGTCGCGGCGGCCTCGACTGGAACTAAGCACCGGGGAAGGCGACAGTCATGGGCCTCGAGGAGAAGCTCCCGAACGGCATCCTGCTGACCAGCGTGGAGAAGCTGGTCAACTGGACCCGCAAGTCCTCGCTGTGGCCTGCCACCTTCGGGCTGGCCTGCTGCGCGATCGAGATGATGACGACGGGCGGGCCGCGCTACGACCTCGCCCGCTTCGGCATGGAGGTCTTCCGCGCCTCGCCGCGCCAGGCCGACCTGATGATCGTGGCGGGCCGCGTGACCAACAAGATGGCGCCCGTGCTGCGGCAGATCTACGACCAGATGCCGGAGCCCCGCTGGGTGCTCGCGATGGGCGTCTGCGCGTCGACCGGCGGCATGTTCAACAACTACGCCGTCGTGCAGGGCGTGGACCACGTGGTCCCGGTCGACATGTACCTGCCGGGCTGCCCGCCGCGGCCGGAGATGCTGATCGACGCGATCCTCAAGATCCACGCCAAGATCATGGACGAGCCGCTGGGTGCCGCCCGTGCCGCCGCGCTCCTGGAGAGCGGCTACAGCACGGACCTCATGCCGTCGTCCGAGCGTTTCGCGAAGAAGAAGTGAGCAGGCGATGAGGGAGCCAGGCGGAGAGAACTCCAGCGCGGCGCGACCCGTGGACGACGGCCTCGAAGCCCGTCCGTCCGACGGCAAGGAGCCCGCCGAGCGCAAGGGGCCGCTGGAGACCGGCAAGGCCCGCAAGGGCATGTTCGGCGTCACGGGCACCGGTGACACGTCGGGCTTCGGCGGACTCCGCCTGCCCGCGTACACCGCGGCCGCCGCCGAGCGCCCCTACGGCGGCTGGTTCGACGAGTTCGTCGACGAGCTGCTGGGCGCCATGCGGGACAAGGACATCCCGGCCGACGCGATCCAGCAGGTCACGGTCGACCGCGGCGAGATCACCCTGTACGTCCGGCGCGAAGAGCTGCTGGCCCTCTGCACCGTGCTCCGCGACGACCCCGCCCTGCGCTTCGAGCTGTGCAGCTCGGTGTCGGGCGTCGACTACGGCGCGAACGTCGCGCGCCGCCTGCACTCCGTCTACCACCTGACCTCGATGACCTACCGGCGGCGCATCCGCCTGGAGGTCTCGGTCGAGGTGGACGACGCGCACGTCCCCAGCGTGGTCTCGGTGTACCCGACCGCTGACTGGCAGGAGCGCGAGGCCTGGGACATGTTCGGGATCGTCTACGACGGGCACCCCGGCCTGACCCGCATCCTCATGCCGGACGACTGGGACGGCCACCCCCAGCGCAAGGACTACCCGCTCGGCGGGATCCCGGTGGAGTACAAGGGCGCGGAGATCCCCCCGCCAGACCAGAGGCGGTCCTACTCGTGAGCAAGGAAAACGTGTCGACGGAGTCCGCCGCGGCCGCGGACAAGGCGTACGAGCAGTCGCTCGGCTCCACGACCAGGGACGCCCCGAACCCGGCGGCCGACCAGTCGATCTCCGACGTGACGACGGGGACC
Organism: Umezawaea sp. cmx-9-4; assembly: GCA_049997955.1. Taxonomy (GTDB): domain Bacteria; phylum Actinomycetota; class Actinomycetes; order Mycobacteriales; family Pseudonocardiaceae; genus Umezawaea. The sequence goes on from JAEBDY010000001.1 coordinate 324,162, forward strand.
GACACGACCGCCGGGGGCAGCGACAGCCGCACCGCCGACGCGCGGGACGACGAAGCGCGGGCCGACGAGGCGGCGACGATCGCCGCGGGTCCGTCGGTGGACGTCGCGGCCTCCCGCCAGACCACCGAGGGCACCGTCTACACGGTGACCGGCGGCGACTGGGACGAGGTGCTCGCCGAAGCGGCGGGCGACGAGCGCATCATCATGAACCTCGGCCCGCAGCACCCGTCGACGCACGGCGTGCTCCGCCTCGTGCTGGAACTGGAGGGCGAGTCGGTCACCCAGGCCCGGTCCGTGATCGGCTACCTGCACACCGGCATCGAGAAGAACCTCGAGTACCGCAACTGGACCCAGGGCGTCACCTTCGTGACGCGCATGGACTACCTGGCGCCGCTGCACAACGAGGCCGCCTACTGCATGTCCGTGGAGAAGCTCCTCGGCGTCGAGGTGCCGCAGCGGGCCCAGGTCGTCCGGGTCCTGCTGATGGAGCTCAACCGCATCAGCTCGCACCTGGTGGCGCTGGCCACCGGCGGCATGGAGCTGGGCGCGCTGACCGGCATGACCGCCGGTTTCCGCGAGCGCGAGGAAGTCCTGCACCTGCTGGAGCACCTGACCGGTCTGCGGATGAACCACGCGTTCATCCGGCCCGGCGGCATCGCGCAGGACCTGCCGGAGGACGCGGTCGAGAAGATCCGCTCGTTCCTGAAGGTCATGGACTCGCGGCTCCCGCAGTACGACAAGCTGCTCACCGGTCAGCCGATCTGGCGCAACCGCTTGTCGGGCGTGGGCTACCTGCCCGTCGACGCGTGCCTGGCGCTCGGCATCACCGGCCCGATCCTGCGGTCCGCGGGTCTCCCGTGGGACCTCCGCAAGGTCGAGCCGTACTCGGGCTACGAGACCTACGACTTCGACGTCCCCACGTCGAACGCGGCGGACAGCTTCGCCCGGTACCTGATGCGGGTCGAGGAGATCCACCAGTCGCTGCGGATCGTCCGCCAGGCCGTGGACCGGCTGGAGCCGGGCCCGGTCATGGTCGAGGACGCCAAGATCGCGTGGCCCGCGCAGCTCACGATCGGCTCGGACGGCATGGGCAACTCGCTCGAGCACGTCCGCAAGATCATGGGCCAGTCGATGGAGTCCCTGATCCACCACTTCAAGCTGGTGACCGAGGGCTTCGCCGTCCCGGCTGGCCAGGTCTACGTGCCGATCGAGTCGCCGCGCGGCGAGCTCGGCTACCACGTGGTCTCCGACGGCGGCACGCGTCCGTTCCGCGTGCACGTGCGCGAACCAAGTTTCGTGAACCTCCAGTCGATGCCAGCGATGTGCGAGGGCGGCATGGTCGCCGACGTCATCGCCTCGGTGGCCTCCATCGACCCGGTGATGGGTGGTTGTGACCGATGAACGCCAATCCGACCAGCACGGTTCCCGACCCGGTCGTGTCCGACGGCGCCGTGGACACGAGCGTCTTCGGCGAGGACACCGTCGCGCGGGCGCAGCACCTCATCTCGCGCTACCCGCTCCCGCGGTCCGCGCTGCTCCCGATGCTGCACCTCGTGCAGTCCGTGGAGGGCCACGTCAGCCAGGCGGGCATCGCGTTCTGCGCGGGTCAGCTCGACCTGACCAACGCCGAGGTCAGCGCGGTCGCGACCTTCTACACCATGTACAAGCGCCGCCCGTGCGGCGAGCACCTGGTCAGCGTGTGCACGAACACCCTGTGCGCGGCGCTGGGCGGCGACGCCATCTTCGCCAAGCTGCGCGAGCACCTCGGCAGCGAGGGCAGGCCGCTCGGCCAGGAGGAGACCTCCGGCGAGCCGGGCGCGCCGGGCTCGATCACGCTGGAGCACGCCGAGTGCCTCGCGGCCTGCGACCTCGGCCCGGTGCTCCAGGTGAACTACGAGTTCTACGACAACCAGACGCCGGACAAGGCCCTGGAGCTCGTGACCGCGCTGCAGGCGGGGGAGAAGCCCGCGCCGACCCGTGGCGCGCCGCTCACCGACTTCCGCCAGGCCGAGTTGCAGCTCGCCGGGTTCTTCGAGGGCCGCGAGTCCGACCTGGACGGCCCGTCGGCCGCCGCCGAGACCGTGCGGGGCGCCCGCATCGCCGCGGACAACGGCTGGACCGCACCGTCCATCTCGGACAACGTCGAGTTCCCGCCGCTCCCGGAAAAGAAGTAGGGGCACGCCATGGTTGACAGCCTCACTCCGGTCCTGACCAAGCGCTGGCTCTCGCCGCGCTCGTGGACGATCAAGACCTACGAGCAGCTGGAGGGTTACACCGCGCTGCGCAAGGCCCTTGGCGCGCACCCGGACCAGATCATCCAGCAGTGCAAGGACTCCGGCCTGCGCGGCCGGGGCGGCGCGGGCTTCCCCACGGGCATGAAGTGGGGATTCATCCCGCAGGGCGACGGCAAGCCGCACTACCTCGTCATCAACGCCGACGAGGGCGAGCCGGGCACCTGCAAGGACATCCCGCTGATGATGGCGGACCCGCACTCCCTCATCGAGGGCATCATCATCACCTCGTACGCGATCCGCGCGAACTTCGCCGCGATCTACGTCCGCGGTGAGGCGCTGCACTGCATCCGCAGGCTCAACGGGGCCGTCCAGGAGGCGTACGCCGCCGGGTACCTCGGCAAGGACGTCCTGGGCAGCGGCTTCGACCTCGACGTCGTCGTGCACGCCGGAGCGGGCGCGTACATCTGCGGCGAGGAGACGGCGCTGCTCGACTCGCTGGAGGGCAAGCGCGGCCAGCCGAGGCTGAAGCCGCCGTTCCCCGCGACCGCCGGGCTCTACGCGTCGCCGACCGTGGTGAACAACGTCGAGACCATCGCCAGCGTGCCGTACATCGTCAACGGCGGCAGCGACTGGTTCCGCACCATGGGGCGCGAGCGCTCGCCCGGCCCGAAGATCTACTCGCTGTCCGGCCACGTCACGCGGCCCGGCCAGTACGAGGCGCCGATGGGCACCACGCTGCGCGAGCTGCTGGAGCTGGCGGGCGGCATGAAGGACGGCGTCCCGCTGAAGTTCTGGACGCCCGGTGGCTCGTCCACCCCGCTGTTCACCGCGGACCACCTCGACGTGCCGCTCGACTTCGAAGGCGCGGCCGAGGCCGGTTCGATGCTCGGCACGACGGCGTTGCAGTTGTTCAACGAGACCGTGTCGGTCCCGTGGGCGGTCATGAAGTGGACCGAGTTCTACAAGCACGAGTCCTGCGGCAAGTGCACCCCCTGCCGCGAGGGCACGTACTGGCTGGTCCAGATCCTCCAGCGCATGGTGGCGGGCAACGGCACCGCGAGCGACATCGACACGTTGCTCGACGTCTGCGACAACATCCTCGGCCGCTCGTTCTGCGCGCTGGGTGACGGCGCGGTCAGCCCGATCACCAGTGGCATCAAGTACTTCAAGGACGAGTTCCTGGCGCTGTGCGACAAGAACTCCGCTGTGTTGGCAGGAGCCCACTGATGACTTTGGCACCGGAGAAGAGCGAGGTCGCGGTCCCCGAGGGCCACGTCAAGCTCGTGATCGACGGCTTCGAGGTCGTCGCCCCCAAGGGTGAGCTGCTGATCCGCACGGCCGAGCGCCTCGGCATCGTCGTGCCGCGGTTCTGCGACCACCCGCTGCTGGAGCCCGCGGGCGCCTGCCGCCAGTGCCTCGTCGAGGTCGAGATGGGCGGTCGGCCGATGCCGAAGCCCCAGGCCTCCTGCACGATGACGGTCGCGGACGGCATGGTCGTGAAGACCCAGCTGACCTCGCCCGTGGCGGACAAGGCCCAGCAGGGCGTGATGGAGCTGCTGCTCATCAACCACCCGCTCGACTGCCCGATCTGCGACAAGGGCGGCGAGTGCCCCCTGCAGAACCAGGCGCTCAAGCACGGTCGCGCGGAGTCCCGCTTCCACGAGCACAAGCGCACGTTCCCGAAGCCCCTGCCGATCTCGACGCAGGTGCTCCTGGACCGCGAGCGCTGCGTGCTCTGCCAGCGCTGCACCAGGTTCTCCTCGCAGATCGCGGGCGACCCGTTCATCGAACTGCTGGAGCGCGGCTCGCAGCAGCAGGTCGGTGTCGCCGAGGGCAAGCCGTTCCAGTCGTACTTCTCGGGCAACACCATCCAGATCTGCCCGGTCGGCGCGCTCACGTCCGCCGCCTACCGCTTCCGGGCCCGCCCGTTCGACCTCATCTCCACCCCGAGCGTCTGCGAGCACTGCTCGTCGGGCTGCGCCGAGCGCACCGACTGGCGGCGCGGCAAGGTGCAGCGCAAGCTCGCGGGCGACGACCCCGAGGTCAACGAGGAGTGGATCTGCGACAAGGGCCGCTTCGCGTTCCGCTACGCCACCGCCGAGGACCGCTTCCTGCGTCCGCGGGTGCGCGACGCGGAGACCGGCGAACTGCGCGAGACGTCGTGGACCGAGGCCCTTCAGACCGCCGCGACCGGTCTCGCCGCGGCGCGTGACGCCAAGGGCGTCGGCGTGCTCACCGGCGGTCGCCTGACCGTCGAGGACGCCTACGCCTACGCGAAGTTCGCGCGCGTCGCCCTCAAGACCAACGACGTCGACTTCCGGGCCCGCGCGCACTCGGCCGAGGAGCTGGAGTTCCTCACCAGCGCGATCCTCGGCACGACGCCGGAAAGCGGCGGCGTGACGTTCAACGCCATCGAGTCCGCGCCCGCCGTGCTGTGCGTCGCCTTCGAGCCGGAGGAGGAAGCGCCCATCGTCTTCCTGCGGCTGCGCAAGGCCGCGCGCCGCAAGACCAAGGTGTTCCACCTGGGCCAGTACACCTCGCCCGCCGTGGAGAAGACCTTCGGCACGCTGCTCGCCTGCGTTCCCGGCGGCGAGCCCGCCGCGCTGAACGGCCTGGAGGAGCACGCGGCCGACGTGACGGAGGCGTTGCGCGGCAGCGGTTCGGTGATCCTCGTCGGCGAGCGCGCCGCCGAGGTGCCCGGCCTGTTCTCCGCGGTGGCCCGGCTCGCCGAGTCCACCGGCGCCAAGGTCGCGTGGATCCCGCGTCGTGCGGGTGAGCGCGGTGCGCTCGAAGTCGGCGCCGTGCCGACCCTGCTGCCCGGCGGCAGGCTCGTCAGCGACGCCGTCGCCCGCGCCGAGGTCGAGAAGGCCTGGGGCCTGGCCGACGGCGCGCTGCCGACCCGCGCGGGCCGCGACACCAACGGCATCCTGGTCGCCGCCGCGAGCGGCGCCCTGGACGCGCTGGTCGTCGCGGGTGTCGACCCGTTCGACCTGCCGGACCCCGGTCTCGCCGAGCGGGCCCTGGAGTTCGCCGGTTTCGTGGTCTCCCTGGAACTGCGCCCGAGCGCGGCGACCGCCCACGCGGACGTCGTCCTCCCGATCGCCCCGGCGGTCGAGAAGTCGGGCAGCTACCTGAACTGGGAAGGCCGCCGCCGCGACTTCGGCACCACGCTCGAAGGCACCGGCGCGCTGTCGGACTGCCGGGTGCTCGACACCCTGGCCGTCGAGATGGACGCCGACCTGTTCACCCAGACCCCTGCGGCGGCAGCGGCGGATCTCGATCGCCTGGGCTCCAACGTCGCGGAGGCGTCCGTTCCCACGGTGTCCGCTCCGCTGCTCGTCCAGCCGAAGGCCGGGCAGGCCGTGCTGGCCACCTGGCGCCGGATGCTGGACAACGGGTCGCTGCAGGACGGGGAGCCGAACCTCGCGGGCACCGCCCGCCCCGTGGTCGCGAAGGTCTCCGCGGCCACCGCGGTCCACCTCGGCCTCGAACTCGGCGCCGACATCACCGTGTCGACCGAGCGCGGGTCGGTGACGCTGCCCGTCGAGGTCGCGGACCTGCCCGACGGCGTCGTCTGGCTGCCCGGCAACTCGGGCCCGGTCACCGTGCGCCGCAACCTCGTCGCGGGCCACGGCTCCCTCGTGGCGGTTAGTGGAGGCAAGGCATGACCACCGCCGAACTTCTCGCGGACGACCCGATCTGGATCATCCTGATCAAGGTCGTCGGGATCTTCGCGTTCCTCGTCGTCATGACGCTGTTCATGATCAACTGGGAGCGCAAGGTCGTCGCGCGGATGCAGCAGCGCCCCGGCCCCAACCGGGTCGGCCCCAACGGCTGGCTCCAGTCGCTGGCGGACGGCCTGAAGCTGGCGTTCAAGGAGGACATCCGCCCGGTCCTCGCGGACAAGTGGGTGTTCTTCCTCGCACCGGTCATCTCCTGCATCCCGGCGTTCGTCGCCTTCTCGGTCATCCCGATCGGCGGCGAGGTCACGATCTTCGGTGAGCGCACCGCCCTCCAGCTGGTCGACCTCCCGGTCGGCGTCCTGGTCGTGCTGGCCTGCTCCTCGATCGGCGTCTACGGCATCGTGCTCTCCGGCTGGGCCTCCGGCTCGCCGTACCCGCTGCTGGGCGCGCTGCGCTCGGCCGCGCAGGTGATCTCCTACGAGATCGCGATGGGCCTCTCGATCGTCGGCGTCGTGATGTTCGCGCACTCCATGTCCACCGCGGACATCGTGGCGGCGCAGCAGAACACGTGGTTCGTCTTCCTGCTCTTCCCGAGCTTCGCGATCTACGCGATCTCCATGGTCGGCGAGACCAACCGCGCGCCCTTCGACCTCCCCGAGGCCGAGTCCGAGCTGGTCGGCGGTTTCCACACCGAGTACAGCTCGCTGAAGTTCGCGCTGTTCTTCCTCGCCGAGTACGTGAACATGGTGACGGTCTCCGCGCTCGCGTCCACGCTCTTCCTCGGCGGCCACCTGGCCCCCTGGCCCTTCACCTTCCTGTTCGACGGGTTCTTCAACGGCGGCTGGTGGGGCCTGCTCTGGTTCGTCGGCAAGACCCTGTTCTTCCTGTTCCTCTTCATCTGGCTGCGCGGCACGCTGCCCCGCATGCGCTACGACCAGTTCATGCGGCTGGGCTGGAAGGTCCTCGTCCCGATCAGCCTCGTGTGGATCGTGGCCGTCGCCCTGGTGCGCGCGCTGAACAACTCCGGCGACTTCAGCCAGCGCGAGTTCCTGATCATCCTCGGGGTCGCGCTCGGCGTGCTGGTGCTGCTCTCGCTCCTGCTGCCGGACCGCAAGGTCGAGGAAGACCCGAACGCGGTCCCGATCACCGGCGGCGGGTACCCCGTGCCACCACTGGACCTGGAAGTCCCCAAGGCGCCGACGCGACGCACACCCGTGGTCGCGGAGATCCCCGGCGCCTCCGCCGGGGAGAGCACGTCGGCGCGCATGTCCGAGGAACCCGTTGCGGCAACAGCATCGAAGGAGGCCAGCGATGGGGATGTTTGATCCCATCAAGGGCTTCGGCGTCACCTTCGGAACGATGTTCAAGAAGGTCGTCACCGAGGAGTACCCCGAGGTCAAGAAGGTCACCGCGCCGCGGTTCCACGGGCGGCACCAGCTCAACCGGCACCCGGACGGGCTGGAGAAGTGCGTCGGCTGCGAGCTGTGCGCGTGGGCCTGCCCCGCGGACGCGATCTTCGTCGAAGGTGGCAACAACACCGACGAGGAGCGCTATTCCCCCGGTGAGCGCTTCGGCGCCGACTACCAGATCAACTACCTGCGCTGCATCGGCTGCGGCCTGTGCATCGAGGCCTGCCCGACCCGTTCGCTCACCATGACGAACGAGTACGAGCTGGCCGACGACAACAGGCAGAAGCTGATCTTCACCAAGGAAGACCTGCTCGCCCCGCTGCTGCCCGGCATGGAGCAGCCGCCGCACCCCATGCGGCTCGGCGAGAACGAGCAGGACTACTACGTGAACGGGCCCGCGCTCGCCCGAGACCTGCTTGCAGGGTCGAGCCAGGGGCAGAGCAACGCGGAGTCAGGCGTTAAGGGAGCTCAGAAGTGAGCCTTCTCAACCTGGCCCAGGACTTCCTGGTCGCCGCGCAGCCGGCCACCGAGCCTGCGGCGGTGGTCCCGGACACCATCGGCACCGGCGAGACGGTCGCGTTCTGGATCCTCGGACCGCTGTCCCTCGCGGGCGCGCTCGGCATGCTGTTCGCCCGCAACGCGGTGCACTCCGCGCTGTGGCTGGTGCTGACGATGCTCAGCCTCGGTGTCATCTACATGGTCCAGCAGGCGCCGTTCCTCGGCTTCGTGCAGATCATCGTGTACACCGGCGCGATCATGATGCTGTTCCTCTTCGTGCTGATGCTCGTCGGCCGGGACAGCTCGGACTCGATCGTCGAGGTGCTGCGCGGGCAACGACTCGCCGCCGCGGTGCTCGGCATCGGCTTCGCCGGACTGGTCGTCGGCTCGCTCGCCCAGGCGTTCGCCCGCGTCGACTCGGTCGGACTCGCCGCGGTGAACTCCGCGGGCGGCGGCAACGTGGCCAACATCGGCGAGGCGCTGTTCACCAAGTACCTCTTCGTCTTCGAGTTGACGTCGGCGCTGCTGATCACCGCCGCCGTCGGCGCGATGGTCCTGGCGTACTCGGACCGGCACGGCAAGGGCGAGAAGAAGACCCAGCGCGAACTGGTCGAGGAGCGCTTCAAGGGCGACCGCCCCGGCTCCCTGCCCGGCCCCGGTGTCTTCGCCACGGCGAACTCGGTGGCCACGCCCGCCCTGCTGCCCGACGGCTCCGTCGCGGAGGAATCGCTCTCGGCCCTCATCGAGACGACCGCGAGGGAACGCCTCGACGACGACGTCGCCGACGTGTCCGGCACGGCCCACCGGGCCGACGCGCACGCGCTCACCGGTCCCGCGCCCGCGAAGGAGGGGGACAAGTGACCCCGACCTACTACCTGCTCCTGTCCGCGCTGCTGTTCAGCCTCGGCGCGGTGGGCGTTCTGGTGCGGCGCAACGCCATCGTCGTGTTCATGTGCGTCGAGCTGATGCTCAACGCGGTGAACCTCACGCTGGTCACGTTCTCCCGCATGCACGGGGAGCTCGACGGCCAGGTGATGGGTTTCTTCGTGATGGTCGTGGCCGCCGCCGAAGTCGTGGTGGGCCTGACGATCATCATGTCGATCTTCCGCACGCGTCGCTCGGCCTCGGTCGACGATTCCAACCTGCTGAAGTACTGAGAGGTCACCGGTGACGGAACCAGTTGCCGCCAGCGGGCTCGCGAGTCTCGCCTGGTTGCTGCTAGCCCTGCCCGCGTTCGGCGCGGCCGTGCTGCTGCTGGCGGGTAAGCGGGCCGACAAGTGGGGCCACCTCCTTGGCTGCGCCACGATCATCGCGGCGTTCGGCTACGGACTCGCGCTGTTCTTCACGACCATCGGCCAGAGCGCCGAGGAGCGGACGAGTGAGCTCCACCTGTTCGACTGGATCCCGGTCGGAGCCCTGGACGTCGAGTTCGGCCTGCGGCTCGACCCGCTGTCGCTGACGTTCGTGCTCCTGATCACCGGTGTCGGCTCGTTGATCCACATCTACTCGGTCGGCTACATGGCGCACGAGGACGGCAGGCGGAAGTTCTTCGCCTACCTGAACCTCTTCGTGTCCGCGATGCTGCTCCTGGTGCTGGGCAACGGGTTCGTGACGCTGTACTTCGGCTGGGAGGGTGTGGGGCTCGCCTCCTACCTGCTCATCGGCTGGTACCAGCACAAGCCGGAAGCGGCGTCGGCGGCCAAGAAGGCGTTCCTGATGAACCGGGTCGGCGACCTGGGTCTCGCGATCGCCATCTTCATCATGTTCAAGGAGCTGGGCACCACCCAGTACACGGACGTGTTCGCGCGAGTGGGCGAGCTGTCGTCGAACTCGGTCCTCGCGATCACGCTCCTGCTCCTGCTCGGCGCCTGCGGCAAGTCGGGCCAGTTCCCGCTCCAGGCCTGGCTCCCGGACGCCATGGCGGGTCCGACGCCGGTCTCGGCGCTGATCCACGCGGCGACGATGGTGACCGCGGGCGTGTACCTGATCGCCCGCTCGAACCCCCTCTACAACCTGAGCGCGGACGGCCGACTGGTCGTCATGATCATCGGTGCCGTCACGCTGCTGATCGGCTGCGTCATCGGCTGCGCGTACGACGACTTCAAGAAGGTCCTCGCGTACTCGACGGTCAGCCAGATCGGCTACATGATCCTCGCCGTCGGCCTCGGTCCGGTCGGCTACGCGCTGGGCATCATGCACCTGCTCACGCACGGCTTCTTCAAGGCCGGGCTGTTCCTCGGCGCCGGTTCGGTCATGCACGGCATGAACGACGAGGGCAACATCCGCCGGATGGGCGGGCTCGCGAAGTACATGCCCGTCACGTTCGCGACGTGGGCCCTCGGCTACCTGGCGCTGATCGGCATCCCGCCGTTCTCCGGCTTCTTCTCCAAGGACGCCATCATCGCGGCCGCCTTCGGCGAGCCGGGCTGGCGCGGGTACGTGTTCGGCGGTGTCGCCCTGCTGGGCGCCGCGCTGACCGCGTTCTACATGACCCGCCTGCTGATCCTGGTCTTCCTCGGCAAGCCGCGCTGGAAGGAGCTCAAGACCTCTGAGGACGGTCGCGAGTACCACCCGCACGAGTCGCCGTGGTCGATGAAGATCCCGATGATCGTGCTGGCCGTCGGCTCCGTCGGCGCGGGCTTCTTCCTGGAGAACGGCCACCGGCTCGCGGACTGGCTGGAGCCGTCGCTCGGCCAGCTGGAGGAGACCCACGGCGCGATCGGCCACACGGCCGTCGCCATCCTGAGCGTCGCGCTCTCGCTGGTCGGCGCCGCGGTCGCGTTCCTCCTCTTCGGCCGCAAGCCGCAGCCGACCGCGCGCCCGCTGCGCGTGTCGTTCCCGGTCCGCGCCGCGCGCGCCGACCTGTACGGCAACGCGCTCAACGAGGCGCTCTTCGCGCGGCCGGGCACCTGGCTCACCCGCGCGCTCGTGTTCGTGGACAACAAGGGCGTGGACGGTCTCGTCAACGGGACCGCCGCGCTGCTCGGCGGTAGCTCCGGCCGGTTGCGCCGTCTCCAGACCGGTTTCGTGCGCTCGTACGCGCTCTCCATGCTCCTGGGCGCGATCTGCGTGCTGGGCGCGCTTCTGATGGTGAGGTTCTCGTGAGCTGGACGCTGATCGCGCTGCTCCTGCTGCCGCTGGTCGGCAGCGTGGTGGTGGCCTTCCTGCGGAGGAACGACCGGGTCGCGAAGTTCGTCGCGCTCGGGTTCTCCCTCGCGGAACTCGCGCTGGCGGTCGTCGCCTGGGTGGCGTACGACCCGTCGTCGAGCGCCCGGCTGCAGCTGACCAGCTCGGCCGAGTGGATCCCGAGCTTCGGGGTGCACCTGTCGTTCGGCGTGGACGGCATCGCGCTGGTCATGATCGCGCTGATCGCCTTCCTGATGCCGATCGTCATCGGCGGCGCCTGGTCGGACAAGCTGCCGGAGGGGCGCAGCGCGAGCGGGTTCTTCTCGCTCCTGCTGGCGATGCAGACCGGCATGGTCGGCGTGTTCGCCGCGACCGACGTGTTCCTGTTCTACGTGTTCTTCGAGGCAGTCCTCGTCCCGATGTACTTCCTGATCGGCCGCTTCGGCGGCCCGAACAGGCAGTACGCGGCGATGAAGTTCTTCCTCTACTCGCTGCTCGGCGGCCTGATCATGCTCGCGTCGGTGATCGGCCTGTACGTCACCAGCGCGGACAAGCTCGGCCAGGGCACGCTCGACTGGGCCACGCTCGTCACGGTCATGAAGGACGCGCCGCTCTCCACGCAGATCTGGCTGTTCCTCGGGTTCTTCATCGCCTTCGCGATCAAGGCCCCGCTGGTGCCGCTGCACACGTGGCTGCCGGACGCGGGCGCCGAGGCGCCCGTCGGCGCGGGTGTGCTGCTCGTCGGCATCCTGGACAAGATCGGCACGTTCGGCTTCCTGCGCTACTGCCTGCCGCTGTTCCCGGCGGCCAGCAAGGAACTGGCACCGGTGGTGCTGTCCCTCGCGGTCGTCGGCATCGTCTACGGCTCGCTGCTCGCGGTCGGCCAGACGGACATGAAGCGGTTCGTCGCGTACACCTCGATCGCCCACTTCGGCTTCATCGCCCTGGGCATCTTCGCCTTCAGCTCGCAGGCGGGCACCGGATCGGTGCTGTACATGGTCAACCACGGCATCTCGACCGGCATGCTGTTCCTGGTCGTGGGCATGGTGATGTCGCGCGGCGGCTCCCGCCTGATCCAGGACTACGGCGGCATGGCGAAGCTGACCCCGGTGCTGGGCGGCCTGTTCTTCGTGGCGGGCCTGTCCTCGCTGGCGCTGCCCGGCACGAACTCGTTCGTGAGCGAGTTCCTGGTGCTCATCGGCTCGTACCCCAACCAGCCGGTGTTCACCATCGTCTCCACGCTCGGCATGGTGCTCGCCGCCCTGTACGTGCTGTGGGTCTACCAGCGGGTCTTCCAGGGCCCGGTGCGCGGCACCGCGCTGCTGAACGTGGCGGGCGGCCCTGGAACCGCGAAGGACCCCGAGCGCTCCGCGATCAAGGACCTGGACAAGCGGGAGATCGCCGTGCTGGCGCCGCTCGTGGCCCTGATCCTCGTGCTCGGGTTCTACCCGAAGCCGGTGTTGGACGTGATCACCCCGTCGATCGGGGCGACGTTGAGCGAGGTCGGCGTGTCCGACCCGGTCGCGCAGGAAGGCAAGTGACGTGACGTTCCTCGCCCAGGTTCAGCTGATCGATCCGCCGGAGATCCTGTACGGCGCGGTCGCCCCGGTGCTGATCGTGCTCGGCGCCGCGTGCGTCGCCGTGCTGTTCGAGGCTTTCCTGCCCAAGCACCAGCGGTGGGCGGCGCAGGTCGTGCTGACCATGCTCGCGCTCGTCGCCGCCGGTGGCTCGCTCGGCCTCTACGCCGCCAGCGACGACAACAGGCCCCAGGGCGTCACCACGTTCTCGGACGCCATCGCGGTCGACCGGCCGGTGATCTTCCTCTGGGTCACGCTGCTGCTGCTCGCGTTCGGCTCGGTCCTGCTGATCGCCGACCGGTCCGTCGAGCCCGGCGGCGCGTTCGTCGCCGACGCGGCGGTCCGCCCCGGCACGGTCCAGGACCGCGCCCAGGCTTCGCGCACCGGCATGCAGACCGAGGTCTTCCCGCTGACGCTGTTCGCGCTCGCCGGGATGATGGTGTTCGTCGCGGCGAACGACCTGCTGACGATGTTCATCGCGCTGGAAGTGCTGTCGCTGCCGCTGTACCTGATGTGCGGCCTGGCTCGCCGCCGCCGCCTGCTCTCGCAGGAAGCGGCGGTCAAGTACTTCCTGCTCGGCGCGTTCGCCTCGGCGTTCTTCCTCTACGGCGTCGCGCTGCTCTACGGCTACGCGGGCTCGGTGAAGCTGGCCGACATCGCGACCGCCACGGCGGGCAGCGACAAGTCCGACACGCTGCTGTTCGCGGGCTTCGGCCTGCTGGTGGTGGGCCTGCTGTTCAAGGCCTCCGTCGGCCCGTTCCACGCGTGGACCCCGGACGTCTACCAGGGCGCTCCGACGCCCATCACGGCGTTCATGGCCGCCTGCACGAAGGTCGCGGCCTTCGGCGGCATCCTGCGGGTGCTGACCGTCGCGTTCGAGCGGACCAACTGGGAGTGGCGGGGCGTCCTGTGGGGCGTCGCCGTGGCCTCGATGGTCATCGGCGCGGTCCTCGGCCTCACCCAGACCGACGTGAAGCGCATGGTCGCGTACTCCTCGGTGGCGCACGCGGGCTTCCTGCTGATCGGCTCGATCTCGCTGACCGAGCAGGGCCTGTCCGGCACGCTGTTCTACCTGCTGGCCTACGGCTTCACCACGATCGCGGTGTTCGGCGTGATCAGCCTGGTGCGCAACGCCGACGGCGAAGCCACCCACCTGTCCCAGTGGGCAGGGCTCGCGAAGAGGTCGCCGGTGCTCGCCGCCGTCTTCACCTTCCTGCTCCTCGCGCTGGCGGGCATCCCCCTGACGAGTGGTTTCGTGGGCAAGTTCGTGGTGTTCGCGGCGGCCATCGAGGACGGTCTCGCACCGCTCGTGGTGGTCGCGCTCATCGCCAGCGCGGTGGCCGCGTTCTTCTACCTGCGCGTGATCGTGCTCATGTACTTCAGCGAACCCGCACCTGACGGTCCCACGGTGACCGTGCCCGGCGCGTTCACCACCGTGGCGATCACCCTGGGCGCGGCCATCACGCTCGTCCTGGGCGTCTGGCCCTCCTTCGCCCTTGATTGGGCGGGGGCAGGCGGCTTCGTCTTCTAGTGGTACGTAGGCTTCGGGGGTGACCAGTAGCGAGCAGGTGGGGACAGGGTTCCAGTTCGTCGACCCTGTGCTGGCGGAGGTGGTGCAGGACGGCCTCGCCGAGGTGGAGGAACTCCTGCGGAGCGTGGTGCGGAGCGACTTCCACCCGGTGATGGAGACGTCACTGCACCTCGTGGAGGCGGGCGGCAAGCGGATTCGCCCGCTGTTCACCCTCCTCGCCTCCCAGTTCACCGGGACGTGGGAGCGGGACAACGTCGTCAAGGCGGCCGCGGTCGTCGAGCTGACGCACCTCGCGACGCTCTACCACGACGACGTGATGGACGAGGCGACCATGCGGCGGGGCGCGGTCAGCGCCAACGCCAAGTGGGACAACAGCATCGCCATCCTGACCGGCGACTACCTGTTCGCCCACGCGTCGGCGCTCACGGCCGACCTGGGCGTCGTCGCGGCGCGGATCATCGCCGAGACGTTCAGCGAGCTGGTCACCGGCCAGATGCGCGAGACGATGGGGCCCCGCGAGGGCGAGGACCCCGTCGAGCACTACCTGAAGACGATCAAGGAGAAGACGGGGTCGCTGATCTCCACCGCGGCCCGCTTCGGCGCGATGTTCTCCGGCATGAGCGAGGACCAGACCGACGCGCTGCGCGTGTACGGCGACGTGGTCGGGGCGGCGTTCCAGATCTCCGACGACGTCATCGACATCGCGTCGCCGACGGAGGAGTCGGGCAAGACGCCCGGCACGGACCTCCGCGAGGGCGTGAAGACGCTCCCGATGCTGTACGCGCTCGCCGAGCCCGGATCCGAGAACACCAGGCTCGGTCAGCTGCTGGCCGCTCCCATCACCGACGACGCCGAGGTCGAGGAAGCGCTCGCCCTGCTGCGGACGTCGTCCGGCCTGGTGAAGGCCCGGCAGATCCTCGACGAGTACGCCGACGAGGCCCGCGCCGCGCTGGGCAAGCTCCCCGCCTGCCCGGCCCGCGACGCGATGGAGTCGCTCAGCGAGTACGTCGTCGCCCGTTCGCACTGACCTCCGGTGGGCCGCTAGGACCCCGGTCCTAGCGGCACTCGGGGGCGAGTTCCGCCGCGGCGTCACGGCGTGCGCGGTGCCCCACCCGGACCGCGTCGAGCGTGAACACCAGCAGCGCGACCCACACCAGGCCGAAGCCCATCCAGCGGACCGGCGTCATGGCCTCGTGCATCACGAACACGCCCCAGCAGAACTGCAGGATCGGCGCCAGGTACTGCAACATCCCCAACGTGATCAGCGGCACCTTCCGGGCCGACGCGCCGAACAGCACCAGCGGCACGGCCGTGACGACGCCCGCCGACGCCAGCAGCAGGGCGTGCCCGATCCCGTGGGTCGTGAACGTGCCGACGCCGGTCGCGCTCAGCCAGACCAGGTAGCCGACGGCGATCGGACCCAGCACGACGCTCTCGCCGGTCAGGCTCGTGGTGGAGTCCAGCGGCACGGTCTTCTTGATCAGCCCGTACACGCCGAACGAGCAGGCCAGCGTGAGCGAGATGAGCGGCAGCGAGCCGTAGTCGACGGCCAGGACGACCACCGCCAGCACCGCGATGCCGATCGCCGCGTACTGCGGCAGGCGCAGCCGTTCCCGCAGCACCAGCACGCCCAGCAGGACGCTGACCAGCGGGTTCATGAAGTAGCCGAGCGCGGCCTCCACGACGTGCGAGCTGTTCACGGCGTAGATGTAGACGCCCCAGTTGATCGCGATCAGCACCGAGGCGCACGCCACCATCAGCCAGCCCTTGCCGGACAGGCGGCGCAGCGCGCCCCACTGGCCGAGGGCCAGGGTGATCCCGGCCATGACCACGAGCGACCACGCGATCCGGTGGGCCAGCAGCTCCACCGACGTGGCGGGGAGCAGGAGGGGCCAGTACGCGGGGACGGCGCCCCAGAGCGCGTACGCGGTCACGCCGTAGGCGATGCCACGATCGGGACGGTGAACTTCCACCGAGGTGGCGTCGGGGTTGGTCAACGATGGCACTCGCCGCACTCTACGCCGCGACGCGGATCCCTTTGACCTGGTCAGTTGCGTCCGGTGGCCTACTATCGACACATCCGTTCGCCAGTGGGCGGCCAACCGCGACTGGCCACGGGGTCAGGGTAGTTTGGCACCGTTTCCACTACCGGGTGAACGGCCTGGCGTGCGGAGCGCGTCAGGCGTGACAGGACTTGCCAGTTGGAGGAACTTCCAGTGGTGTCGCTCTTCGGGCAGGTCTGGCTGTGGAGCCTGCTGTCCTTCGTGGCCGGTGTGCTGGTGACCTGGCTGGTGCAGGTTCGTCCGGCCAAGCAGCGGCTCGCCGAGGTGGAGGCGAACAGGCTCAGCGCCCCCGCCGGACCGGCGAGGCCCCAATCCCAGGTCCCGCCTTCCCAGATGCCGTCGCCGATGCGCGACGAGGAGTTCGACGACTGGCACGTCGGCGCCCGCGCGAACTCCGACGCCGTGCTGGCGCCGCCGCCCGCTGAGCAGATGTGGCCGCAGAGCCCCGTCCAGGAGGCGCCGCGGGCCTACGAGCCGCCGCGCCCCGCGGAGCCGTCCCGTCCGCTGGAGCCGCAGCGCCTGATCGAGCCGCCTGCGTCGGAGACCCCGGCCGCGTTCCACGCCCCCGAGCCCCGGCAGAGCAACGACGTCGCCCCGTTCGTGCCCATCAGCCCGTTCGTCAAGTCGGTGGAGCCGGAACCCGAGCCCGAGCCGGAGCACAACTACGACGAGTTGCCCCCGGCGCTCACCCGCATCCCGGAGAACGCCGAGCCGACCCGTGTCGTCGAGCCCGTCGACGTGCCCGAGGAGGACAAGCCGCGCAGCCTGTTCCAGCGGCTCGCCCCGGAGGACGAGGTCCAGGCCGAGCCGGTGCCGCTGAACCCGGCCGAGGAGCCGACCGTCTTCCGGCGCGCGGACCTGGACGAGCAGCCCGAGGTGCCCGAGATCCCGGCCGACCGCACCCGCTACCTGGCGCCCGCCGCGCCCGACATCGCCCCGCCGGTGGAGCAGCCGACCGCTCCGCCGGAGGTCCAGGAGTGGCACCCGCGCGAGATGTGGCGCGAGGAGGAAGAGGAGGAGCGGCCCGACCTCGACCAGCCTGTCGAGGCGGAGCACGAGGACGAGCTGCTCGACGACCGCGAAGAGGACTTCGCCGCCGACGACACCGTCCCGGACGCCGAGGTCACCGAGGCCGCTGTCCCTGAGGAGGACGCGACCGAGGAGACGTCCGTCATCCCGGCGGGCGAGGTCCAGCGGGCCATCGCCGAAGCCGACGCCCGCATGGACGCCGAGCGCCAGCCGTGGCCCGAGCACAGCCTCACCGGCCAGTTCCCGGCCATCACCGACGACATCGCCTCCAACAAGGGGCAGTTGGGCGTCCAAGCGGACGACCCCGACTACCGCCGCGACGACCCGGACGAGCCTGCCGCCGCGTCCGACACCGCCGAGGTCTCCGACACCGACGGCACCGACTCCGCCGACGCACGGGGGAGCGAGACGTCCGACACCGTCGTCACCACTTCCCGCGACGCCGAATCACGCGGAGCCGACTACCGCGCTGCCCAGGCCGGTGCCGCCGTGCCGCGGAACACCGAGCCGCGCGGCTCCGACACCCGCGGCACAGACGCGAGCGACGCCGAGTCGCGCGGTGCCGAGTACCGCGCCGCCGGTGCCGCCGCCGGATCTCGCGGTCACGACGCTCGTGGCGCGAAAGCCGACGATGCCGAGTCCCGCAGCACCGAGCACCGAGCTGCCGGTGTCGCTCCCGCTGGGTCTCGTGGTGCGGAGACCGGCGATGCCGAGTCCCGCGGCACTGCCGCTGCTGGGTCTCGCGGGTCCGACGCTCGTGGCGGGAACGCCGGCGAGGTCGAGTCCCGTGGCACCGAGCAGCACGCTGCCGGGGCGCGTGGCGCGGAAGCCGGCGATGTCGAGTCGCGTCGAGCCGCCGAAGCCGCGAACTCCCAGCCCCCGGCCGAGTCCCGAACCGCGAAGTCCCCGTCCACCGACTTCCCGGCTACCGAGTACCTGTCGGTCGACTCGCGGTCCGCCGAGCCCAAGCCCAAGCCGGGGCAGTCCTCCGCCAACGCCCCGGCCGAGACCCGTCCGGCGGAGCCGCGGTCCGGCAAGCCCGCGACCCCCACCCCGAAACCCGCCGCGCGGACCCCGCAGCCCTCGGCCGCGGAGTCCCGTCCGGCCGATGCCCAGTCGACCGAGTTCTTCCCGGCGAAGCCGACCGCCGGCGAGCCCTCGACCGCCGAGTCGCGTGCCGCGGACTTCTTCGCCCCCCAGCCCGCCGAGCCCGTCGCGCCGCAGCCGCCCGCGCCGCAGGCCCCCGCGGCCAAGGCGTCGAAGCAGGCCCCGGCCCAGCCGACCTCCGAACGCCCCCGGTCGCTGTTCGAGCCCATCGTGGGCGCGTCGGACGACGACCCGGAGCCCGCCGAGACCGTCCGGCAGCTGCCGCCGTCGGACGACCAGCCGTTCGTGCCGATCCTGGCGCCGGAACTGCTGGAGCGCGGGTCCAACGGCCTGCCGCAGCGTCCGCAGCGCCCGGCGGGCGGTCCGCCGCCCATGACGTCCCCGCCGCTGCTCGGCCCGCCGCAGCCCGTGGCCCCCGCGCCGCTGCCGCAGAAGCCCTTGCGTCCGCGTCCGGTCGGGTTCAGCCCGTCAACGGGTGGTCGCAGCGAGGCGCCCGCGCCGACCGCGCCGCGGTACCAGCAGCCGGAGGGCTTCAACCCGCGTTCGCCGTTCGGGCCGGGGTCGGTGCTGCCCAAGTCGGACGGCCACGCGCCCGCAGCGGACTTCGACGTGAAGGCGACCCTGACCGGTCGCCGCTACTTCCGCCGCGGCACGTCCAGCTTCGACGGCACCAGGGCCGACGTGTGGTTCCGCACCGAGGCCGACGCGCAGAAGGCAGGCTTCCGCCCGGCCTAGGAGCAGCAACGAGCGAGAGCCCTCTCCGAACGCGGAGGGGGCTCTTGCTCGTTGCGACGCTGTTCGGTCGGACCGAGGCCGACCTGCTGCTCAGTCCCCCAGAACCGTCCAGGTGTCCTTGCCGCGCAGCAGCGCGGCGAGGTCCGCCTTCTTGGCGGCCTTGGCCTGCTCGACCTGGTCGCGGGCCGCGTCGTCGTACGTGGTGCGCTTGACGTTGCGGAACACGCCCGTGACGGTGTGCGAGAGGTCCTGCGTCGACAGCCGGGACAGCGCGAACGCGTACGACGGGTCTTCGAGCGTGGCGTCGTGCACGACCACGTTCTCCATGCCGACCTCGGAGATCTTCGCGACCTCCAGGCCCGCGAACCCGGACTTCACGACGCCGTACTCGGCTTCGAGGCCGAACGTGATCGGCTTGCCGTGCTCCAGGTTGATGATCCGCCGCTTGGCGTCGTCGGCGTCCTTGAGGACGTCGAACGCGCCGTCGTTGAAGATCGGGCAGTTCTGGTAGATCTCCACCAGCGCCGACCCGCGGTGCTCGGCGGCCTGCCGCAGCACCTCGGTGAGGCCCTTCTTGTCCGAGTCCAGCGCCCGGCCGACGAAGCTGGCCTCCGCGCCCAGTGCCAGCGACACCGGGTTGAACGGGTGGTCCAGCGAGCCGGCGGGCGTCGACTTGGTGATCTTGCCGGTCTCCGACGTGGGGGAGTACTGCCCCTTGGTCAGGCCGTAGATCCGGTTGTTGAACAGCAGGATCTTGAGGTTCACGTTGCGCCGCAACGTGTGGATCAGGTGGTTGCCGCCGATGGACAGCGCGTCGCCGTCACCGGTCACGACCCACACCGACAGGTCCGGCCGCGCGACGGCGAGACCGGTCGCGATGGCCGGGGCGCGGCCGTGGATCGAGTGCATCCCGTAGGTGTTCATGTAGTACGGGAACCGGCTGGAGCAGCCGATGCCGGACACGAACACGATGTTCTCGCGCTTGAGCCCCAGGGACGGCAGGAACGACTGCACCGCGTTGAGCACGATGTAGTCGCCGCAACCGGGACACCAGCGGACCTCCTGGTCCGACTTGTAGTCCTTGGCCTTCTGCGGTTCGTCGGTGGTCGGGACCCCGTCGAGCCCGCCCAGCACGGGCAGGCCCAGGTCGATGGTCGTCACGCTTCAACCCCCTTGATCACATCGGCGAGCACGTCCTGCAGCTCCTCGGCCTTGAACGGCAGGCCCTGGACCTTGGTGTAGCTCATCACGTCCACGAGGTACTTGGCCCGCAGCAGCAACGCGAGCTGGCCGAGGTTCATCTCCGGCGCGATCACCTTGTCGTAGCGGGAGAGCACGTCGCCGAGGTTCTTCGGGAACGGGTTGAGGTGCCTCAGGTGCACGTGCGCCACCGGCAGGCCCAGCTTGCGCACGCGGCGGGCCGCCGCGCCGATCGGGCCGTACGAGGAGCCCCAGCCGACCACGAGGACCTTCGCGTCACCGGTCGGGTCGTCCACGACCGCGTCCGGCACCTCGATGCCGTCGATCTTGGCCTGGCGCACCCGCACCATCCGGTCGTGGTTCTCCGGCTCGTAGGAGATGTTGCCGGTGTTCTCGGCCTTCTCCAGTCCGCCGATGCGGTGCTGGAGACCGGGCGTGCCGGGGATCGCCCACGGGCGGGCCAGCGTCTCCGGGTCGCGCACGTACGGCCAGAACTCGCCGGAGCCGTCGGTCGCGTTCGGCTCGGTGGCGAACTCCACCGACAGGTCGGGCAGCTCGTCGACGTCCGGGATCAGCCACGGCTCGGAGCCGTTCGCGATCGCGCCGTCGGACAGCAGCAGCACCGGCGTGCGGTAGGTGAGCGCGATCCGCACCGCGTCCATCGCGGCGTCGAAGCAGTCGGAGGGCGACCGCGGGGCCACGATCGGCACCGGCGACTCGCCGTTGCGGCCGAACATGGCCTGCAGCAGGTCGGCCTGCTCGGTCTTGGTCGGCAGACCCGTCGACGGGCCACCGCGCTGCACGTCGATGATGAGGAGCGGCAGCTCGGTCATGACCGCGAGGCCGATGGTCTCCGACTTCAGCGCCACACCGGGGCCGGACGTCGACGTCACGCCGAGCGCGCCGCCGTACGAGGCGCCCAGCGCCGCGCCGATGCCCGCGATCTCGTCCTCGGCCTGCAACGTCGTGATGCCGAAGTTCTTGTGCTTGCTCAGCTCGTGCAGGATGTCCGAGGCCGGGGTGATCGGGTACGTGCCGAGCACGATCGGCAGCCGGGACTGCCTGCCCGCCGCGACCAGGCCGTACGCCAGCGCCGTGTTGCCGGTGATCTGGCGGTAGGTGCCGGTGTTCAGCTTCGCCGGGGCGACCTCGTAGGTCACCGCGAACGACTCGGTCGTCTCGCCGTAGTAGTAGCCCGCGCGGAACGCCAGCACGTTCGCCTCGGCGATGTCCGGCTTCTTCGCGAACTTCTCGCGCAGGAACCGCTCGGTGCCCTCGGTCGGCCGGTGGTACATCCAGGACAGCAGGCCCAGCGCGAACATGTTCTTCGCGCGCTCGGCGTCCTTCTTGCCGAGCCCGGTCCCCTCCAGCGCGCCGATCGTGATGGTCGCCATGGCGACCTCGTGCACCTGGAAGTTCGCCAGCGAGTCGTCCTCCAGCGGGTTGGAGGCGTAGCCGACCTTCGTCAGGTTGCGCTTGCTGAACTCGTCGGTGTTGACGATCAGGATCCCGCCCTTGGGCAGGTCCATGACGTTCGCCTTGAGCGCCGCCGGGTTCATCGCCACGAGCACGTCGGGGCGGTCGCCGGGGGTGAGGATGTCGTAGTCCGCGAAGTGCAGCTGGAACGACGACACGCCGGGCAGGGTGCCCTGGGGCGCCCGGATCTCGGCGGGGAAGTTGGGCTGGGTCGCCAGGTCGTTGCCGAAGGCGGCGGCCTCGGAGGTGAAGCGGTCACCGGTGAGCTGCATGCCGTCACCGGAGTCCCCGGCGAACCGGATCACCACTCGATCCAGCTTGCGTGTTTCGGGGGCTCCAGGCGCAGCGCCGTTACCCAGGTCGGTAGTCATCTCCTACGCCGATCCCTCTCTTCGTGGACAGGCCGAACTGTTGTCCCACATCACAAGTGCACTTGCGAGAGTAGTCGTTTGTGTTAAAGCAACGGTCTCCCGCGTACCACTGCTCGGGAACCCCTGTCCCAACTGCTGCGCAAGCCGGTGCCTTCGACGGTAGGCACACCCGCACCCGCCGACGGCCAAAGGCGGCGCAGGTCACAGCACGTACGCCCGATCGGCGTACCACTGGTAACCGGTACTTGCGGTAACAGGTAGATCTAGGGGCGACCGCTGATCCTGTCCTTCAGCGCCGCCAGCCTCGCCGCGAACTCCGGCGACTCGATCGACGCGACCTGCGGCGCGAGTTCGGTGGCCACGGCCTCGGCGTGGTCGTCGAGGACCGCGGTCTTCCGCATCGACGCCTTGATGGTCCTGACCAGGTCCCTCGGCCCGTCCGCGGCGGCCTTCGCCAGGTCCCGCGCGGCGGCGACCACGTCATCACCCGACCGGGCGTGCGCGAGTCCGGTCCGCACGGCCTCGTCCGCGTCCACGACCTGTCCGAGCAACGTCATCGCCGTGGCCGTCTGCGGCCCCACCAGGCGCTGGAGCATCCACGTCATCCCGCCGCCGGGGTGGATGCCCAGCTGCAGGAACCGCGCGTCGAACCTCGCCCGCGGCCCGGCCACCCGGACGTCGCAGGCCAGCGCCAGGTTCAGCCCGGCCCCGACCGCCGCCCCGTTGACCGCCGCGATGGTCGGCAGCGAGCAGCCCGCCACGGCGAGGAAACCGGCGTAGATCCGCCGCAGCCCCTCCTCCTTGGCCTCGCCGAGCGCCGTCAGGTCGGCCCCCGCGCAGAACGCGGGCGCCGCGCCGGTCACCACGACCGCGTGCACCTCGGGGTCTCCCTCGCAGGTCGCCACGGCGTCGGCCAGCTGGTCCGACAGCTCCAGCGTCAGCGCGTTGCGGCGTTCGGGATCCCGAACGGTGATCACCGCGACGCGGTCGGAGCGCTCCAGCGAAACCTCGGCCATGCCCCGACTCTACGGAGCCGGCGGGCGGTCCAGCAGCCGGGACAGCACCACCGTCGACACCGTCCGGTCGATGATCTCCACCGCGCGCAGCCGTTCGAGCGCCGTCTCCAGGTGGTGGATGCTCGCCGCCCGCAGGTGCACGATCGCGTCCGCCGCGCCGGACACCGTGTAGGCCGCCATCACCTCCGCCATCGGTTCCAGGCGGTTCTGGATGTCGCTCGGCGACACGTTGCCCCGGCAGTGGACCTCGACGAACGCCTCGGTGCCCCAGCCGAGCTGCTCCGGGTCCACCACCGCCGTGAACCCGCGCAGCACCCCGGTGTCCAGCAGCTTGTCCACCCGCCGCTTCACCGCGGGCGCCGACAGCCCCACCACGTTCCCGATCTCCGCGTAGCTCGATCGGGCGTTCGCCATGAGGCACGAAATGATTCGATGGTCGATGGAGTCCACACGCAACATAGTGCCCTAAAAGACGCAATATTGTGGCGTTGTTCGAGGGTCATTCGTCCATCTACATTTCGATCCATGACCTCGGTATCCATTCTGGGCCCCGGCGACGAGCCGCTGGTACTGGACCTCGGCGCGCCCGCCGCGCCCCTGCGCGTGCCGACCACCCGCAGGTACCTCATGTGCCCGCCGGAGTACTTCACGGTCGAGTACGCGATCAACCCGTGGATGGACCCCACCCGGCCGACCAGCACCGACCTGGCCATGGCGCAGTGGACCGCGCTGAAGGACGCCTACGAGTCCGTCGGGCACCGGGTCGAGGTCATCGAGCCCCAGGCGGGCCTGCCGGACATGGTGTTCGCCGCCAACTCCGGCACCGTCGTCGACGGCCGCGTCCTCGGCTCCCGGTTCCGCGCCGAGCAGCGGACCGCCGAGGCCGACCACTTCCGCCGCTGGTTCCTCGACAACGGCTACGGCCGCATCGCCATGCCGGAGCGCACGAACGAGGCCGAGGGCGACTTCGCCTGGACCGGCACCCTGCTGCTGGCCGGAACGGGCTTCCGCACCGACCCGGCCGCCCACGCCGAGGCGCAGGAGGTCCTGGGCGTCCCGGTCGTCTCCCTGAACCTCGTGGACCCCCGCTACTACCACCTGGACGTGGCCCTGGTCGTCCTGGACGACCAGTCCGACCACCCCCTGGTCGCGTACTACCCCGAGGCGTTCTCCGAGGGCTCCCGACAGGTGCTCCGCCGCCTCTTCCCCGACGCCGTCATCGCCACGGAGGCCGACGCGGCCTGCCTGGGCCTCAACGCGGTCTCCGACGGCCGCCACGTCTTCCTCCCGGTCGAGGCCACCGCCTTCGCCGACCAGCTGACGGCCCGCGGCTTCGAGCCGGTGTTCGTCGACATCTCGGAACTCCGCAAGTCCGGCGGCGGCCCCAAGTGCTGCACGATGGAACTCCGGGGCTGACAACCCGGCTGCTGGTCAGGCTCCGTAGCTGCTAATTGAGGTCGGAAGGCCCCCGGCAAGATCGTTGCCGGGGGCCTTTTCGTTCACCTTTGCCTGGGCGGAGCTTGGAGCTGGCTTGCTCGTCCAGGTGGATCAACAGGTCTGGAACCCCGGCGGTTGGTATTCGAGGGTTGACGAACTCATTTATCCAAAATGAAAGTTCTCGTTGTTGTTATTTCCTTCATGAATTGGAATTATTCACTCGATCAGGTGACGCTTGCCCTGGACGAGCGGTGCTGACGGGTAAGAAGTAACCCAACGGTCGCACTTTCGCTCAGAGTGAATTACCTGATTGGGTGATCAGTTCGGCAGATGTCTATCTGTAGTTCCGAATCAACACGGAGTGACACCCTGAGACCCGAGGATCGAGCCGCATCCGACGTTCTCGCGTCCGCGTTGGCGCGGTGCGACGTCGATCGAACCACCGGCGCGTTGTGCGTTATCGGCAACGCGGGCGGGGTTTTTCACTTGCGCGACGGCACGGTGGTCGCGGTGGACAGTCCTGGCTCACCTGTGGCCGTCCCGCAGGACGGTGCGTTCGCCATTGCCGTGGGTGAGATCGAACGGTGTTTCGTCGACGAATCCACCGATCGGCCTCTGCTTCCCGCGCAGGAGGGTGTCGCCCCGGACTTGCTGCTGTCGGAAACGGCACGCCGACTGGGCGTGCTCGCCTCGCTTCCGTTCCCCTTGTCGCCTTACCGGGACCGAGTGGTGGCCGCCCGCGGAACGGAGTCGGCCACCTTGACCGCGGAACGACGGGAGATCATCGCGCACGCCACCGGGAGGCGTACCGCGCGTGATCTGGCCTTCGCACTCGGGCGGGGCCTCTACCCGGTCACCGTCGAAATCTCCCGGATGCTCGGTGGTGGACTGCTGGAAATCGCCCCACCCGCAACATCGTTCAGTTTCTCGCACTGGGGGCTGACTTCACTGCGCCCTCGAACGGCGGCGACGCGGACCGCTGGTCGCGGTTCCGGCCAGGCGGGTTCGTTGCCCACTCGCCGCCGGGGTGGACCAGGCCCGCACCGCGGAATCGTCTGAGGCCTTCGGAGGTGGAATGTTCGTCTTGAGCGGTTCGGCTTTTCCGATTCAGGAGTGGAGCGAATTGGACTACGACGCCCTGGGTGTCGAAATTCGGAAGCTTCGGGAAAACGTCGCCGGAGTGACCGACACGGTGCTGGCCGCATCGGACGGGATTCCCATACTCGCCGATGTGGCGAAGGACGTCGACCCCGCGCACATCTCCGCGTTGGCCGCCTCCGATCTCGGAATCGCCCGCCAGGCCGCGGAGGTGATCGGCCTGGGCACGCTCAACCAGACCGTGGTGTTCGGCAGCGAGGGCTACATGGCCGTTTACGCCATCGGCAGGCTGTCGCTGCTGGTCGTGCTCGGGGACAAAGGGCTGAACCTCGGTCGTCTTCTCCACGAGTCCCAGCCCGTGATCGAACGGGTCGGCGCGATCCTGGCCCCCTAGCGCATGGCCACGTTCGGCTCATCGCTCTCGTCGAGGATCTCCTCCGCATGGAGACGTGTCCGCCAGCGACCGGAACGCGGGAGAACGGCCGCGTCGTCCCCACCACCAGCCGACACAGAGAAGTGGAGTTCGATGAACATCGATATCGCGTTGAAAGAGGCCATGTCCATCGCGGGCGCCGTCGGCGTCGCGCTGGTCGACTACGACAGCGGAATGTCGCTCGGTACTAGCGGCGGAGGCGAGTGGCTGAACCTGGAGGTCGCGGCAGCCGGGAACACCGAGGTCGTCCGGTCGAAGCTGCGGGTGATGGCGGCGCTCGGGCTCAACGACGGCATCGAGGACATCCTGATCACGCTGCACCGCCAGTACCACCTGATCCGGCTGATGGGGGGCGTGAAGACCAGGGGTTCGCTCTTCCTGTACCTGGTGCTGGAAAGAGACGTCTCGAACCTCGCGATGGCCCGCCACCAGCTCAAGCGCATCGAGTCCGAGCTGCAGGTCTGAGCCGGACCGGCGCTGCGCGACCGCCCGAGCGACGGGCGTGCGTCACGGTCACTCGTGTCTGCCCTGAACGGGGGACAGCGCCTCAAAGCAGGCTGCCACCGGTGGGCGTAGGAGCTGAAGGTGCAGGTCAGCGGCTCTTGAGACCGCTTGGATCGGCTCCACGCGGCTGATCCGACCTGCGAAAAGGCCCTCGGGAGATCGTTCCCGAGGGCCTTTCGCCGTGCGGGCGGAACCTGCTGGACCCCCAACATGGATAGTGCTACATTCCATTATGGGAAGTGTAGCTATCCATTCGAGGGGATCGTCATGAGTGCTCTGTCCGCGTTGAGGGCGAGAACCACGGGCTGGAACCGGCCGATGCTGGTCACCGCGTGGGCGATGGCGCCCGTCGTGGTGGTCAGCCTGGTGGGCCTGGTGGTCGACGACCGGATCCTGGTCGGGGCACCCATCTGGTTGAAGCCGTTGAAGTTCGCGGTCTCGATCGCGGTCTACGGCATCACCTGGGCGTGGCTGATCTCGCAGCTGCACGTCGGCAAGCGCCTCGCCCGGGGGGTCTCGGTCGTCCTGGCGGTGGTGCTCCTCTTCGAGCAGGCGCTGATCGTGATGCAGGTCCTGCGGGGGCGGGGCAGCCACTTCAACGTGATGACGACGTTCGACGCCGCGGTGTTCGGGGTCATGGGGCTGTCCATCGCGATCCTGTGGACGGGCACGCTGATCCTCTCGATCCTGGTGCTGCGGACGCCGTTCGCGGACCGGGCGACGAACTGGGCGCTGCGGATCGGCGCGGTGATCTCCCTGGCGGGGATCGGCATGGGGGCGTTGATGACGTCGCCGACGTCCGCCCAGAGCGAGGCGATCGGCACCGACTCCTTCAAGGGCGTCATCGGGGCGCACACCGTCGGGCTGGAGGACGGTGGCCCGGTCATGGCGGGCACGGGCTGGAGCACGGTCGGCGGGGACCTGCGCGTCCCGCACTTCGTCGGCATGCACGCCCTCCAGGTGCTGCCGCTGCTGGTGCTGCTCATGACGGTCCTGGCGGCCCGCGTGCCGGTCCTCAGGAGCGAAGCCGTGCGGGTTCGCCTGGTCGGTGTGCTGGGCGCGGGGTACGGCCTGCTGTTCCTGCTCGTCCTGTGGCAGGCCGAGCGGGGTCAGCCGGTGACCGCGCCGGACTCGCTCACGCTCACCGCCGTCGCGGCGCTGGTGGTCGCGGTGGCGCTCGGCTCGGCGTGGGCCGTCTCCGCCAAGGAGAAGGAGGAGGTGGCCGTCCGATGAGCACCGAGTTCCTGTTCGACGTGACGTTCTACCTCGCGGCGCCGTTCTGGGCGCTGATGGTCTTCGCGCCCAGGTGGGGGCCGACGGCCAGGATCATGAGCACGCCGTGGGTCACGACCCTTCCCCTGATCGTGTTCTTCGCGTTGAGCCTGCCGCACCTCGGCCAGCTGGTGGGCGTGGTCAGCGTGCCGAGGCTCGACGCGCTCCTGGAATTCGCGGGCGAGCCGTACGGCGCGGCGGCGCTCTGGGCGCAGATCATCTCGTTCGACCTGTTCATCGGCCGCTGGATCCACCTCGAAGCCCGGAAGCTCGACCTGCATCCGCTGGTCGCGGGCCCGATCCTGGTCCTGACGATCCTGCTGTCGCCGTTCGGACTGGTCGTCTTCCTCGCGCTGCGGTCCGTCCTGGCGAGGCGGAAGCTGGACACCGTGGCCCCGGCACCAGCGACGGCGTAGAAACCTACACCGATCCGACACCCCATCTGTTCTCGTCATCTGTCTGGGTTCACCCAGAGGGCTGATCGGTCTAGCGTCGAGCACCCCCTCGATGCTCCGATCGACGGCACCTGTTGTCGACCAGGTAGGGAGCGTGCCCGTGAACGACCTCGACGCCCAAGGTCCGTCGCCAGTGCAGGAACCCGCCGAAGAGCAGGTGAAGCCCCAAGCGCCGCAAGCGCAGCGGCCGAAGAACGGCCTGGAGTGGTTGGTCAAGCAGGCCGGGCGCAAGCAGCGGCCGGACCAAGCACCACCCGAGTAGTCGCCACCGCGCAAGGGCCGCCCGTCACCGACGGGCGGCCCTTGCGGCGTTCCGCCCCAGGGGTGGAGCGCGTGTCCCACGTCGAACGGACCGGCCGGCCGGTGGAGCCGGACATCGCGACCGCCGTGCTGGTGGCCCTCGGCCTGCTGAACACCGGACACCGGCCCCCTGCCGCCCCGTGTGCGCGCCTGCCACCCGGAAGGGACTCCCTAGCTCGCTTCGGCCTGGAACGCGGACCACAGCAGGTTCAGCGGGTGGTCGGCGGGGAACTTGGCCCGCTCCTCCTTGCGCGCGAACACGCCCACGAGGCGCTCCAGCACCGGCTCCCGGTCGTTCTTCAACTCCACCACGCGCAGCCCGGTGCCCTCGCGCAGCTCCTGGTTCGCCGCGACGACGCCCAGCCCGGACGTGACGATCATGCAGCCCTGCACGAGCCCCGACCGCAGCAGCGACATGCCGTACTGGATCTCGTCGATCTCCGCCGCGATGTCCAGCTCGTTGCGGTAGTCCGGCCCGAACCAGCCGCGCAGGAACTCGGCGATCAGCCCGTCGCCCGGCACCACGAGCGGCAGCCGGGGCAGCTCGCCGACGCCCGCGCTCTCGCCGAGGCGCTTCTCCGGCAGGTTCGTCAGCAGCGCCAGCCCGCCGCGCCGCCACTCGATCACGTCGAACTCGTCCAGGTGCCCGGTGTGGCCCGCGTGCGTCACGACGCTGCCGCACACCACGTCCACCTGCTTGCTCTCCAGCTTGCTCCAGATGTCCCGCGTCCGGATGTGCACGACCTTCAGCTCGACGTCGCGCTCCTTGAACTCGTCCGCCACGTGGTGCCACGCCTTGGCCAGCGAGTCGAGCATGAACCGGGTCGTGCCGACGGTGAGGGTCGTCCCGAGCTTTCGGCGGCACTCGTGAATAGAGTCGAGCCAATCGCCCAGCGTGGTGCGCGCCAATTCGACCAACGCCTCACCGGTTTGCGTGATGAGCACATCTTTTCCACGACCCTGCTTGACTACGAGTGGTTCGCCGCACAGTGCTCGGAAGTTCCGGTTCAGCGTGTCTATCTGCTTCTGCACGCTCGACTGCTCACGGCCCAGCACCCGCGCGGCCCGGAGCGCGGAGCGGGTCTCGTGCACGGCCAGCAGGGTCCTGAGCTGGTCCAACGTCGTGTCCAGCAGCGCGTTCGGGGAGTGCAGGAGCCTGCTGAGCTTATTCCCCGCCGGGAGCAGCAGCTGTGCCGAGCTGGACATGGAGGCCTCTCAGGTCGTCGCGTCGGGCCGCGAGATGTTCTACCGATCAGTTGTACTGAACCTGACCACACTTCGGCTACAAATAATCCTTAGATTCTGACCCATTTCTCTGGACACGTATAGGCGTTCCGTTGGAGACTTTGAACGCAACCAGCGGAAGTTCGCAGGATGCAATCCTATGGGGGGATTAGGGGGGTTGGGGGCTCGCCGGGCGCAAGCTTGGCGGGCCCCCACGTATTAGCCTTCGAGCCGTGACCGCTTCCACGTCCGCTCAGCGCGGACCGCGCCTCGACTGGGGCACCACCTTCCGCATCACCGTGCTGGACCTCGGGCTCGCGTGCTGCGGCGTCGAGGTGATGGCCGCCTTCGACGGCCGTGGCCCCGACGACCTCACGGCCCTCGGGATCGACCCGGTGCGCGACGGGGGAGAAGCGCACGTGCTGGTCGTCTCCGGAACGGTCACCGACGTGATGCTGCCCGCGGTGCTCGCGACCTACGAGGAGATGCCGGAGCCGCGGTACGTGCTGTCCGTGGGGGCGTGCAGCAACACCGGCGGCCCGTACTGGGACTCCTACTGCGTCACCAAGGGCATCGACCAGGTGCTGCCCGTCCACGTCGCCGTGCCCGGCTGCCCGCCCCGTCCCGAAGCGCTGCTCGAGGGCCTCGCCGCCCTGCACCGGCTGGTCGCCTCGTGAGCGCCGCGTCCGCCGACCTGGCCGCGCTGGTGCCCGGAGCCGTGGTGCGGACGGCGTTCGGCCAGAGCACCGCGCACGTGCCGCTGGACCAGTGGTCCACGGCGGCGCGCTTCGCGCACGACGACCTCGGCTGCGTCGCGTTCGACTGGCTCGGAGTCGAGGACGCGGGCCGCCCCGGTGCGAGCGGGCTGAAGCACGCCGTGCTGCTCCACGTCCTGCACCCGGACACGAAGGCGGGCCTGCTGCTGCGCACCGAACTGGAGGCGGGCGCCGTGCTGCCGAGCGTCGCCGGGCTGTGGGCGGGCGCGGCGTGGCACGAGCGCGAGGCGGCCGAGATGTTCGGCGTCGACCTGGCCGAGCCGGTGGCGCACCTCCTGCTGCCCGACGCGTTCGCGGGCCACCCGCTGCGCAAGGACTTCGTGCTGGCCGCCCGCGTCGTGCGGCCGTGGCCCGGCAGCCTGGAACCGGGGGAGGACTCCACGTCCTCGCCCAGCCGCCGCCGCACCCTGCCGCCCGGCGTGCCGGACCCCGCCACCTGGGGGCCGCGACGGCACGTGGTCACCCCGGCGGAGACGTCGTCGCACGAGGAGGACCAGCAGTGACCGCCGAACTGCCGCCACGGACCCGAGGCGTGATCGCGCTGCTGGAGTCCAACTGCACGGTCTGCATGATCTGCGCCCGCGAGTGCCCCGACTGGTGCATCCACATCGAGTCGCACACCGAGGTCGTGGAGACTCCCGGCCACGCCAGGCCGCGGGCGCACAACGTGCTCGACCGCTTCGCGATCGACTACGGCCAGTGCCTCTACTGCGGCATCTGCGTCGAGGTGTGCCCGTTCGACGCCCTGCACTGGGCACCGGAGTTCGGCTACCCCGGCACGGGGACCGCCGACGGCGGGGGCGCGGTCGCCGAACTCGTCCACGAACGGGACGTGCTGGGCACGTGGGCCGCCGAGGTCCCGCCGCCCCCGCCGCTCGACGCCGCCGCCGAACCGGCCCCGGAGACGACCGCCACACGTCCGGTACGGGGCGGTTCAGGAACCCCGCGCAGGCCGGGAGCGTTGAGGGGGAGGACGTGAACCCGGAGGCGAACCAGCGTGCACAAGCACTTCAACGGGTTGAAGACCGCGCTGCTGCTCGGCGCGATGAGCGGCCTGATCCTGCTGATCAGCTCGTTCTTCGGGCGCACCGCCCTCTACTTCGGCCTGCTGCTGGCGCTGGGCGTCAACGCGTACGCGTACTTCAACTCCGACAAGCTGGCGCTGCGCACGATGCGCGCCCGGCCGGTGTCGGAGGTCGAGCAGCCGTCGATGCACCGCATCGTGCGGGAGCTGTCGATGGCCGCGCGGCAGCCCATGCCGCGGCTCTACATCAGCCCCACGCAGGCGCCGAACGCGTTCGCGACCGGCCGCAACCCGCGCACCGCAGCCGTCTGCTGCACCACCGGCATCCTGGACCTGCTGGACGAGCGTGAGCTGCGGGCCGTCCTCGGCCACGAGCTGTCGCACGTCCACAACCGCGACATCCTCATCTCGTGCGTCGCGGGAGCGCTGGCGTCCGTGGTGAGCGTGGTCGCCAACATCGCGATGTTCGCGGGCATCTTCGGCGGAGGCGACGACGACCGCCCGAACCCGCTCGCACTGGTCCTGATCGCGATCCTCGGACCGGTCGCCGCAGGCATCGTGCAGATGGCCGTCAGCCGGTCCCGCGAGTTCCAGGCCGATGCCTCCGGGGCCCAGCTGACCGGTGACCCGTTGGCGCTCGCGTCGGCGTTGCGGAAGCTGGACCACGGCACCAAGGCGGCACCCTTGGCGCCGGAGCCAGCCGTCGTGGCGCAGGCGCACCTGATGATCGCCAGCCCGTTCCAGCCGGGCGGATCGCTCAGCAGGCTCTTCTCCACGCACCCGCCGATGGTCGAGCGCATCCGCCGCCTGGAGGAGATGGCGAACCGCCGCTAGGCCGTCGCGCCCGCTTCACGGGCGACGTTCATCACGTACTGGCCGTAGCCGGACTTCGCGAGCGCCGCACCGAGCCGGTAGCAGGCGTCCGGCGTGATCAATCCCATCCGCAGCGCGACCTCCTCCAGGCACGCGATCCGCACGCCCTGCCGGTGCTCCAGCACCTGCACGAACTGGCCGGCCTCCAGCAGCGAGTCGTGCGTCCCGGTGTCCAGCCACGCGAAACCGCGGCCGAGGTCGACCAGGTTCGCCCGCCCCTCCGCCAGGTAGGCGAGGTTCACGTCGGTGATCTCCAGCTCGCCGCGAGGTGACGGCTTCAGCCCGCTCGCGATCGACACGACCCGGTTGTCGTAGAAGTACAGACCGGTGATCGCCTTGTTCGACTTGGGCTTCGCCGGCTTCTCCTCGATGGAGAGCAGCGTCCCGCCCGCGTCGACCTCGCCGACGCCGTAGCGCTCCGCGTCCTTGACCGGGTAGCCGAACAGCACGCACCCGTCGAGCTTCGCGACCTGCTCCTGCAGCATCCGCGAGAAGCCCTGGCCGTAGAAGATGTTGTCGCCCAGCACCAGCGCGACCGTGTCGCCGCCGATGAAGTCGGCGCCGATCACGAACGCCTCCGCCAGCCCGTTCGGCTCGGCCTGCTCCGCGTACTCGATGTGCAGGCCGAACTGCGTCCCGTCGCCCAGCAGCCGCTGGAACTGCGGCAGGTCGTTCGGCGTGGAGATCAGCAGGATCTCCCGGATGCCCGCGAGCATCAGCACCGAGATCGGGTAGTAGACCATCGGCTTGTCGTAGACGGGCAGCAGCTGCTTCGACACGGCTTGCGTGATCGGGTGCAGCCGCGTGCCGCTGCCGCCCGCCAGGACGATGCCCTTCACGCCGCTACCGGTAGTTCGTGAACTGGAGCGCGATCCCGAAGTCCGACCCCTTGATCAACGCGATGATCTCCTGCAGGTGGTCCTTCTTCTTGCCGGAGATCCGCAGCTGGTCGCCCTGGATCTGCGCCTGGACCCCCTTGGGCCCCTCGTCGCGGACCTTCTTCGCGATCTCCTTGGCCTTCTCGGACGTGATGCCCTGCACCAGCGTCCCGGTCACCTTGTAGACCTTGCCCGAGATCGACGGGTCCCCGATCTCGAACGCCTTCATCGAGATGCCGCGCTTCACCAGCTTCTCCTGGAAGACGTCGATCGCCGCCCGGCACCGCTCCTCGGTCTCGGACTGGAACGCGATCGCCTCCTCGCCGGACCACGACACCTCGGTGCCGGTCCCCCGGAAGTCGAACCGCGTGCCCAGCTCCTTGGCCGCCTGGTTGAGCGCGTTGTCGACCTCCTGCCGATCGACCTTGCTCACCACGTCGAATGACGGATCTGCCACGTGCTCGGTACCTCCGCGTAGATGGGCTTTCGACGAGCCACGATGTTACCGGGGTATCCCGGTTGCGAACCCCTCCACGGGGTTATGTAGTCTCTTGTTCGCACCCGGCACCACCGGGCGCAAGGCGGGTTGCCCGAGCGGCCAATGGGAGCGGACTGTAAATCCGTCGGCTTACGCCTACGTAGGTTCGAATCCTACACCCGCCACAATTGGGTAACACCCCGTGACCTGGGAAAACAGGTCACGGGGTGTTTTTCGTCCAGCTGTTGTCACATTCGCGTTCCGCTATACGTCGATCCTGTGGCGTCGTCCGGTCGCATCCCCCTCCATGCGCGAACTCCCCCTCGCTGTCGGACCCGGTTGGTACAACTGGTCAACGGTGGTCGGCGGCGTTTGGGGGGCATGTGGGGGCATGGTCGCTGTTGTCGTTCGGCGAGGACCGGCATTTCCAGGGCAACACCGGGTACGCGGACGTGATGGAGCTGATGTACCTCTACGACTCGTCGGTGCCGAACTCCGGCAAGCTCGCCGAGGGGGACCTGGTCATCGTCCGGGACAAGAACTCCGTCCGCGGTCTGGGCTGGGTGCGGCAGATCGCCGTGGAGCCGGGCGCGGTGAAGGTGCGGAAGAGGTGTCCCGAGTGCCGTGCGACCGGGTTCAAGAGGCGGATCAGGCTGTCTCCCCAGTTCCTCTGCCCGGCGTGCAGGCACGAGTTCGACGACCCGGACCGAGAGACGATCACGGTGACCAAGTACGTGGCCAACTACGCGGGCACGTGGCGCCCGCTCAGCGGTGCGTTGACCCTGGACGACCTGAACCGGATGGCTGTGAACAACGCTCAGCAGCACTCGATCAGGTCGCTCGACCGTGAATCGGCGGAGCGGATGCTGCTCGGTCTGGGCATCCCCTCGACGCCGCCGAGTTCCGCGCCGGTGGCGAAGATCGACGGTGGACGCCGGATCGCCCTCGTCTCGGTGCGGATCGGCCAGCAGTCGTTCCGGCAGGCGTTGCTCGACAAGTACGGCGCCACCTGCGCCGTGACCGGAGCCTGTCCGAGGGAGGCGCTGGAGGCCGCGCACCTGAGGGCGTTCGCCATCCACCAGCGCCACGAGGTCGACGAGGGCTTCCTGCTGCGGGGTGACGTCCACCGACTGCTCGACCGCGGACTGCTGGCCGTGCACCCCGACACGCTCGAGGTGCACGTCTCGCCAAAGTTGGACGGTTACCCGACCTACGAGGCCATGCACGGTCGGAGGTTGGGCGTGGTTCCACCCAGCAGGCAGGCTCTGGCCGACCACTTCTCGGCTGCGGCGGCCATCTGGGCCTAGCGGTCCGAGGCCAGTGTCCCGCCGATCGCCCAGTTCTCCGGCTGGACCTCGCGCAGCACCACCCACACGCCTTCGCGCTTGGCGTCGCACGTCCGCACCATCGCCTCGGTCAGCTCGTGCACCAGAGCGCGCTTCTGCTCGTTGGTCCGGCCGGGGAACATGTCTACGGTGATCATCGGCATGGGGGGACCTTGAACTGGACGAGGCCTGCGCGCAAGGGCTTCCTCTCCCTTGCGTGCAGGCCCCGCCGGAGCAGCATAGCCCATGTCGAACACATGTTCGACTGGTCAGGCGGTCCCGAGTGCTGCCCTGCCCTCGTCGGTGAGCTCGGCGCGCACCCGCTGGCCCGGCGCGACCACCGTGGCGGCGCGCAGGAGGCCCGCGTGGACGAGGTCGTGGGTGGCGGTGCGGTCGCAGCAGGGGAGGCCGTCGACGTAGAGGTCCGGCTCGCGGCCGCTGGTGAGCTCGGCCCGGCCCGCGTCGACCGCGCGCAGCATGGCCAGCGCCCGGCCGGACAGTTCTCGTGTCGTCGGAGTGATGGTGGTCATCGGGTTCCCCGCTTCTTCCGGTCGTGCTCCCTGTTCCTTTAGGAGGTCGGACCTGTCCCGCGAATACCCGCGTGGTCCCACCTTGCTCCGGTCGGGCGTCTGGATCATGCCGCCACGCCGATCGGCCGAGCTGTTCAGCCCAACCGAAGTTCGCCGACCGGTCGGCGCTCGGTTCGGACCCGTTGTCGCGCGAGGGGGCGGTCGGGTGTTCCCGGCTGCCGATGACCAGGACATGAGCGAAATCCTGATTGCCCTGTCCGCGCTCGCGGTCGGGGTGTTGTTCGGCCTGTTCCTGCGTGGGCCGCGGCCTCGCTCAGCCCCGGCGGCGCCCAGGTCCTCGACCCCGCTCCAACGCTCTGCCCACAGGGAACTCCTGAACGCCGCAGATGACCTCGAGTACGCCTTGAACACGATCCGGAACTTCGGGCCGCTGAGCGCGTCCGAACTCCTCAACGTCGACCTGTCCTCGAAGCTCGACCGGCTCCTCGTGGCCGGCGCTCCGTCGGGCCTCTTCGCCGAACTGCGCGGGCGGACCGAGCAGATCGCGCTGCACCCGTTCCCCGAGCAGCGCGAGCTGGTGTCCGCGGTGCGCGCGGACGAGCAGCCGTCGCCGCTGTCGGCGGTGTGGCTGCTGATCCGGGAGGCGTCGGGCAGCGGCGCGGCGCAGCACCTCGCGGCGGGCCAGGCGAAGAGCTGCCTGGACGAGCTGCGGCGGGAACTGGCGCGGAACGCGCCCGAGGACGAGCCGGCGCTGGTCTAGCGTTGACGCGCGTGGAGATCTACGTGGTGGACGCGTTCACCGACCGCCCGTTCTCCGGCAACCCGGCCGGAGTCGTCCTGCTCCCCGAACCCGCCGACCCGGCGTGGATGCAGTCCATCGCCGCGGAGATGAAGCACGCCGAGACCGCGTTCGTGGAGGTCGGCGGCGGCGAGCCGCTGCCGCTGCGCTGGTTCACCCCGACGGCCGAGGTCGACCTGTGCGGCCACGCGACCCTCGCGACCGCGCACGTGCTGGGCGGCTCGGCCGTGTTCAGCACCCGCAGCGGTTTCCTCACCTGCAAGGCGGGCCCGGACGGCTGGGTCGAGATGGACTTCCCGGCCGACCCGCCCGTGCCGGTGGCCGCCACGCCGCTGCTGCGCGCGGCCCTGCCGGGCGTGACGATCAAGGCCGTGGCGCAGGGCGTGTCCGACGTGCTGGTGGAGGTGGGGTCGGCGGCCGAGGTGCGGGCCCTGCGCCCGGACCTGGTGCTGCTCGACGACGTGCCGGGGCGCGGGGTCGTCGTCACGGCCCGCGGCGACCGGCCGGACGTGGACGTGGTGAGCCGGTGCTTCTACCCCTCGTTCGGCGTGCCGGAAGATCCGGTGACCGGATCCGCGCACTGCACGCTCGCCCCGTGGTGGGCTCCGCGCCTCGGCCGAGCGTCGTTGCTCGGCGAACAGGCGTCCCCACGCGGTGGACGTGTCCAGATGACTCTGCGTGACGACAGGGTGGGATTGGCGGGCCAAGGTGTCACGGTGCTGCGCGGAGAGCTGACCGTGTGACCGGTTTCGTCACTTCACGTGGTATGTGCCTCCTCGACCTGCCATTTCATCGCCCAACCGAGGTACATTGATGCTCCTAGAGGGGTCCTGGTCACTGTTCGGGACCCCTCAGTCACGCCGAGTTCGACGGCCGCGACCCGGCCCACCGACACGAGGGCCGACGAGGAGGCTGGATGTCCGACCGCGCGTCGGCCACGCTGTCGGACTCGGCAGTTCGCGGATCCGGCAGGTCCGCGAACAGGTCGTTGAACTTCAACCTCTTCGCCGTCGTCCTGCTGATCGCCGGGGTCGCCTCCGCGGTGGTGGTCGGCGGCTGGTTGCCCGACCACCCGGTCGACACCCGCCTGTTCTGGACCGGTCCGCTGCTGGTGATCGGCTTCCTGCTGGCCGAACAGCTCGCCATCAACGTCGACGTGCGCAGCGGTGTCGCGTGGACCATCTCGTTCACCGAGATCCCGCTCGTGCTCGGCCTGCTCGTCGCGCCGTTCGAGGTGGTGCTCGCCGCGCACGTCGTCGCCGGTGTCGGCACGCTGCTCGGCCGCCGCGTCCTGAACCGCGTGGCCTACAACGCGGGCCTGATGTTCATGGAGATCTCGGTGGCCTTCGCGGTCGCCCAGGGCGTCAAGAACCTCCTCGGCCCGGACGGCCCGTTCTGGGCGGGCCCGTTCCTCGGCACGATCGCCGTTCCGCTGCTGGCCAGCGTCCTCGGCCTGACCGCGCTGCGGATCATGGGCAAGGGGATGCGCGTCACCGCGAGCCTCCGCCTGGTCGGCCAGACCCTGATCGTCGCCCTGCTGAACACCTCCGCGGGCCTCGTGGCCTACGAGATCGCGTCGACCACCCAGTGGGGCGGCCTGCTGATCGCGCTGGTGTTCGCGGGCATCACCGCCATCTACGTGGCGTACTCGTCCCTGCTGCGCGAGCAGCGCGACCTGGAGGCGCTCAGCGAGGTCTCGCTCCGCGTCGCCCGGTCCGGCCAGAACGCGACCGGCCCGCGCAACACGCCGGGCCAGGACGAGAACGGCAACGAGGACGACGAGTGGCAGCTCATCGCGGAACGCATCCGCGAGCAGCTCAACGCCAACCGCGTCGTGCTCCGGCTGCGCACCGACCCGCAGGAGCCGATGCGGACCCTGGTCGCGGGCGACCCGCTGCCGGACGGGATGCGCGACGCCGACTCCCGCGTGGTCCGCGAGGACCCGATGCTCCAGCTCCCCGGCACGCACGTCCGGTACTTCCGCGTCGTCGACTCGAACGAGGACGTCACCGAGGCGCTGGCCCGACGCGACGCGCAGGAGGCGCTCGTGGTGCCGCTGCGCGGCGCGACGCAGCTGCTCGGCGCCGTCGAGGCCCACGACCGGCTCAGCCGGTGGCGCGGCTTCGGCAAGGCGGACATCCAGCTGCTCCGCACCCTCGCGAGCCACCTCGCCACCGCCGTCGACAACCGCAGGCTGCTCGCCCGCCTCCGCCACGACGCCTACCACGACCCGCTGACCGGCCTGCTCAACCGCGCGGGCTTCCGCGAGGCCGCTGCCGAGCCGCTGCACGAGCACACCAGGGCCGTCGTGCTGCGCATAGACCTGGACGTCCTGTCGACCGTCTCCGACGCGCTCGGCCAGGCTTGGGGCAACCGCATGGTCGTCGCCGCGGGCCGCAGGCTGCGCGACGAACTGGGCCCGGAGATCTCCCTCGCCCGGCTGGAGGGCGGCATGTTCGCCGCGCTCCTGGTCGACCGCAAGGCCGACGAGGCCCAGGAGATCGCCGAACGGCTCCGCACGGCCCTGTCCGTGCCGTACCCCGTCGACCGCCTCACGGTGGAGGCCAGCGCCGTCGTCGGCTACGTCGCGACCGACGAGTCCGAGGAGGACCCGGACGTCGACGTGCTGCTGCAACGCGCCGACGTCGCCGTGCGCGCCACCAGCGAGGCCGAGCCGGTGCGCTCGTACGTGCCGAGCATGGGCCAGATCTTCCTGCGCCGCTTCCAACTCGTGACCCAGTTCCGCCAGGCGCTGGAGAGCGGCCAGATCTCCGTGCACTACCAGCCGAAGGTCGCGCTGCCGAGCCGCCAGGTCGTCGGCGCCGAGGCGCTGGTGCGCTGGAAGCACCCGGAGTTCGGCCGCGTCGACCCGGACGAGTTCGTGCCCGCGGTCGAGGCCACGGGCCTGATCGACGTGCTCACCGACTTCGTGATGGACCAGGCCCTCGAACGCGTCCGCGGCTGGATGGACCGCGGCCTGCGGATGTCCATCGCGGTCAACCTGTCCGTGCGCACGCTCGCCGACGAGGAGTTCCCCGACCGCGTCGCCAAGGCGCTGGAGCACCACGACGTGCCGCCCCAGCTGCTCACGTTCGAGCTGACCGAGTCCGGCGTCATGGCCGACCCGGAACGCGCCCTGCCGGTGCTGCGCAGGCTGCATGCGCTCGGCGTCGTGCTGGCCGTCGACGACTTCGGCACCGGCTACTCGTCGCTCGCGTACCTGCGCCAGCTGCCGGTCGACGAGGTCAAGATCGACAAGAGCTTCGTGCTCGGCATGGGCACCGACCTCGGCGACATGGCCGTCGTCCGCAGCATCGTCGAACTGGGCCACTCGCTGGGCCTCACGGTCGTCGCCGAGGGCGTCGAGGACGACGCGGCGCGCGACCAGCTGGTCAGCATGGGCTGCGACGTCGCCCAGGGCTACCTGATCTCCCGCCCGCTGTCCGAAGACCGCTTCGAAGCGTGGCTCGGAGCGCGAACGGTGCAGGTCAGGGGAGCCCGAGATGAGACGGTGCTCACGCTCGTCCACTAGAGGCCCCCCCGATTTCCCTTCGGGGCGCCCCATTGTGTAAGGTTCTTCTTGCCCCGCAAGGAGCAAGTGCCCCAATAGCTCAGTCGGTAGAGCGTTTCCATGGTAAGGAAAAGGTCTACGGTTCGATTCCGTATTGGGGCTCCACAACCCGGCCGCGGTGCAGAGCAGTAAGCACCGCGGCCGAGTCGTGTAAAGCGGTGTAGCTCAGTTGGTAGAGCAAGCGGCTCATAATCGCTGTGTCGCCGGTTCAAGTCCGGCCACCGCTACACAGGTGGGAGAGGTGTGCTCGCGGAGAGCGCGGGCCATGCCTGTTCCGCCATCGCATTGGGGGCCCAGCCCCCAAACCCCGGCCAGGGGGCTCCGCCCCCTGGACCCCCGAATGGGTCACCTTCACTGGTGGGTCGCTCGGAAGTTCGGGACTGCGGCCGCTTCTGCGGTTGTCGTCCCGGTGCCAGGATCCCCGCCAGGGTGGTAAGCCCGCCCTGGTCGCCCAGTTGGGTCGGGGCTGTCGAGCTCTAGGAAGGCAAGGCCGTGGCTGCAACCGACGTACGTCCGAAGATCACTCTCGC
The DNA here is from genome assembly GCA_049997955.1 of Umezawaea sp. cmx-9-4. Taxonomy (GTDB): domain Bacteria; phylum Actinomycetota; class Actinomycetes; order Mycobacteriales; family Pseudonocardiaceae; genus Umezawaea. Next base: position 364,724 of record JAEBDY010000001.1, read on the forward strand.
GTGCGAGGAGTGCAAGCACCGGAACTACATCACCAGGAAGAACCGTCGGAACGACCCCGACCGCCTGGAGATCAAGAAGTTCTGCCCGAACTGCAAGACCCACCGGGCGCACAAGGAAACCCGCTGACACCAGCGTTTCCCCCGAGTTCACGAAGAGGCCGTCCCCGATCCGGGGGCGGCCTCTTCGCGTAACCTGCCCCGGTGGCTCTGGACCAATCGTTCATCGGACGTACCTACCCCCCGTCACCCGCGTACGAGGTGAGCCGGGAGAAGATCCGCGAGTTCGCCGACGCGATCGGCGACCCCGGCGAGATCCACCGAGACCCGGAAGCGGCCAAGGCGGCGGGCTACTCCGACGTGATCGCCCCACCGACCTTCGCGATCCTGGTGTCGATGAAGGCCAACGAGGTCCTGGTCATGGACCCCGAACTGGGCCTCGACTACACCCGCGTGGTGCACGGCGACCAGACGTTCGCCCACCACCGCCCCATCCAGGCGGGCGACCGCCTCGTGGTCACGACGCACGTGGACGCCATCATCGCCCGCATGGGCAACGACATCGTCTCCGTCCGCGCCGAGGTCGGCACGGAAGACGGCGAACCAGTGACCACCGCCCGCTCCACCCTGGTAGCCAGGGGCACCGCCGCCACGGAGGACCAGGCATGATCCGCGCCGCAGACGTGGCAGTGGGCGACACCCTGCCCCCGCTGACCCTCCACATCACCCGCGCGGACCTGGTCCGCTACGCGGGCGCGTCACTCGACTTCAACCCGATCCACTGGAACGAGCGCTTCGCACAGGAAGTCGGACTCCCCGGCGTCATCGCGCACGGCATGCTCACGATGGGCATGGCGGCCAGGATCGTCACCGACTGGACCGGCGACCCTGGCGCGGTGATCGAGTACGGAGTCCGCTTCGGCAGGCCCGTACCGGTCCCTGACAACGCCGAGGGCGCCTTGGTGGAGGTCACCGCCAAGGTCACCAAGGCCCTGGAAGACGGAACCTTCAAAATCGCGATCACCGCCGCCTTCGAAGGCAAGTCGGTGCTGGGCGGCGCCAACGCCCTGGTCCGCCTGCCGTAGCGAGCAAGCCAGCAGCACCGTGGGTTGCCGACACAGTCGGCAACCCACACACGGCAGACAGACAGACGAGACGCAGAGAGACAAAAACGCCGCCACAAGGCGGACGCAGACCAGCCAGAGCCAGCCAGCCGCAACTGGGAACAACAGGCCAGCCGCCACCACGCGAGGCAACTGACCACCCACCACCACGGCGCACAGGTCTGCCCAACCCACCACCCACAGCGGGACAGCGACCCAGCCCGCCGTTGAATGGCAGCACCCCCCCAGGGCACGCACGGGCGACCCAACCACACCCACCCGGCCCGCAAGATCGACCAATCCGCCACCAAGCGCGCACAGCGTCCCAACCCACCACCAAGGCGGGACGAGCGCTTGGAACGTGGCCGATTTTACTTGGGGGATTTGACCCTTAAAATTTGTCGGGCAGCGGCCTTACCACCTGCCGTTTTGGCCCGACAAAGGGTCAAATCGAGGGGCCCCAAGTCAAATCGGCCACAGCACGACGGCAGCAGAACACAGGCACCCGCAGCACAACGACGGCCGAACACAGACACCCGCAGCACGACGGCAGCCGAGCCCACCGGCCTCAGCACGACGGTCGAACGCACCAGCCAAAGCGCACCGACCGAACCCACCAGCAAGACAACCGCGGCCAGCCCGCGATCCCTCAATCACCCACCCAAGGCACACCCAACCAGGCGTCCCCCGTCGGCGAGACCCCCCGACACATACGCTACGACAGAGGTCCGACAATCCCGGAAACCCTCAAAACCCGCAGCTCAGCCCGCTCAACCACCCGAAGCGAACCCACTCAAAACCCACTGCACAACGCACTGCTGAACGCCCCAGTCCCAGTAGCGGACTTCTTCTCCACCCCGTCCACCGTGATCTTGCAGGCCACCGACCCACCCCCGGCCCCGGTGGTCACCGTCAAGGTCCCCCCGCTCACCAGCCCCTTGACCGCCATCTCCTTCCGCCAGGGCAACTCGGCCAGCGTCTCCTGACTCGTGGCCCCGTTCCCCTCGCTGTACGTCGAGTAGACCACCGTGGCCCCGGCGGCGTCCCCGGACACCTCGTACACCACGACGTGCTCCTTCCCGGCCTGGTCATCGAATTCGTTCGCAGCGGCCCCGAACAGCGCCGTCCACAGCACGCAGACGATCAGCCCGAGCACCGACAGCACGGCCCCGGCGATGGCCATTCCCCTGTTGGTCGCCACGCCTTTGGCCGCCCGCGCGACCCCCACCAGCGACAGCACCAACCCGACGATCACCAGCGGCCACGCGATGATCCCGATGATCGGGATGAAGCTGAACAGGAACCCGATCAGCCCGAGCACGAACCCGGCGGTCCCCACTCCGTTGCGCGGCTGGACCACGAGCTGGGGCTGAAAGATCGGCGCGCTCATCGAAAACGTTCTCCCTCGGACCGGTGACACGACTGAACGGACCATCGAACTGGTCCGATTGCCAGTTACGCCGTTCACCCGATCAGGGAGGCGAAGTGGCCACCGCACGGCCTACTCGGCAGCCGTGGACGACACCCCTCCCGGCAGTGCGGCCATCCGGATCACGCCCTCGACCGGATCCGCGTCGCGGCTTCGGGTCTCCGCCATCACGTCGACCGCGAGGGTGGCGGACTCGGCGATCCGCTCGGACGCCCTGGAAGGGTTGGAAGTGCTGGTCGCGCACCTTGTCCCAGGCGTCGACACGGCCACCACCGTGGCAGGTGTGGCGGTTTTCACGGCCCTCGAACCGACGACCTCCCGCGGTGTGGGTAGGCTGTCGCTCGACAGTCCAAGTCAGTGCGCTGACCGGGGCAGTTGGAGTGTGCGGGTGTTCGTGCCGTATGCTTCCGGACTTGGAAGTCCAACCAGGTGCCCCGTGGGTAGCTATGGGGAGGCTGGAAGGCGTCCAAGGCCAGGGACAGCAGGTGGGTCCCAAAGGGGCGTAGCTCAATTGGCAGAGCAGCGGTCTCCAAAACCGCAGGTTGCAGGTTCAATTCCTGTCGCCCCTGCGTCGAAGTGCACGGCGAGTGGAGGACGGCATGAGCGACGACCGCGAGCAGGATCAGCCGGAGGAGCGCGAGAGCGCGGTTCGGCCGGTCACCGCTGCGGCCCGGCGTGAGCGTCGAGCTTCCGCTCGTCCGGCTTCCCGCAAGGACGACGCCAAGAAGGTGTCCAAGTCCGACGAGGACGAGGACTCGGCGTCGAAGAAGGGCCGCCCCACGCGGGCGCGGGAAGCCCAGGAGAAGCGCCCGTCGCTGATCTCCAGGGGTTTCCGCTACATCCGCGAGGTCGTCAGCGAGCTGCGCAAGGTCATCTGGCCGACGCGCAAGCAGCTGGTCACGTACACGTCGGTCGTGCTGGTCTTCGTGATCGTCATGGTCGCCTTCGTGTACGGCTTGGACCTGGGCTTCGGCTGGGCCGTGTTCGAGCTGTTCGGCTGAGCCGAACAGCGCCGGCCCCCGGTGAGGTGGCCGAACACGTGATGCACGAAAGGAAGCGAGACCCGCAGTGACCTCCGAGAACGGCGTTGACGCCCACGAGCTGACCGACCTGACCGACGAAGAGGTGTTCGCCGCCGTCAAGGACGGCGACTCCGTGCACGTCGAGCCGGTTGGTGAGCTGGAGGACACCGAGGAGTCCGCGACCGACGAGGTCGACGGCGACGACGCGACCGACGCGGAGCCCGAGTCGGGTGGCGACGTCGAGTCGGTCGAGGACGACGAGGCGGCCGCCGAGCTGCCCGACATCCACGCCGAGCCCGTCGACCCGGTGGCCGAGATGCGCGACGCACTCCGTGCGGCGCCCGGCTACTGGTACGTCGTCCACTCGTACGCGGGCTACGAGAACAAGGTCAAGACGAACCTCGAGACGCGCATCCAGACGCTCGACATGGAGGACTACATCTTCCAGGTCGAGGTGCCGACCGAGGAAGTCACCGAGATCAAGAACGGCCAGCGCAAGCAGGTGCAGCGCAAGGTGCTGCCCGGCTACATCCTGGTCCGCATGGAGCTCAACGACTCGTCGTGGAGCGCGGTGCGCAACACGCCCGGCGTGACCGGTTTCGTCGGCGCGACCTCCAAGCCCTCCCCGTTGACCATCGACGATGTCCTGAAGTTCCTCCTCCCGCAGGTGGAGCCGAAGGCGGCCGAGGGCAAGAAGTCGGCGTCCGGTCCGGCCAAGTCGACCATCGAGGTCGACTTCGAGGTCGGCGAGTCGGTCACCGTCATGGACGGCCCGTTCGCGACGCTGCCCGCGACGATCAGCGAGGTCAACGCCGATGGCCAGAAGCTGAAGGTCCTGGTGTCGATCTTCGGTCGCGAGACCCCGGTCGAGCTGTCGTTCAGCCAGGTTTCCAAGATCTGACCGATCCCCACGGGGGTCGTCGGCCACGCTGCGGCTGGCAGGGCCGCGCGCGGACACTGCAATAACAGGAAGTATTGAGATGCCTCCCAAGAAGAAGAAGCTGTCAGCGGTAATCAAGCTGCAGATCAAGGCCGGTATGGCGAACCCCGCCCCGCCGGTCGGCCCCGCGCTGGGTCAGCACGGCGTCAACATCATGGAGTTCTGCAAGGCCTACAACGCCGCGACCGAGTCGCAGCGTGGCACCGTCGTGCCGGTCGAGATCTCCGTGTACGAGGACCGCACGTTCGACTTCAAGCTCAAGACCCCGCCCGCCGCGAAGCTGCTCCTCAAGGCCGCAGGCGTCGAAAAGGGTTCGGGCGAGCCGCACCGCGTCAAGGTCGCCAAGGTGACCATGGCCCAGGTCCGCGAGATCGCCGAGGGCAAGATGGTCGACCTCAACGCCACGAACATCGACCAGGCCGCGAAGATCATCGCAGGCACCGCCCGCTCCATGGGCATCACGGTCGAAGGCTGATCCACCAAATACACCGCAGTACGTGGGAGAGCTCAGCGCAGCTCGCACCACAACTGATCCACTGAGTTAGGGAACAGACATGAAGCGCAGCAAGGCCTACCGTCAGGCCGCCGAGCTGGTTGACCGTGAGCGGCTCTACTCGCCGCTGGAGGCAGCCAAGCTCGCCAAGGAAACTTCCAAGGTGAAGCTCGACGCGACCGTCGAGGTCGCCATCCGCTTGGGCGTCGACCCTCGCAAGGCCGACCAGATGGTCCGCGGCACCGTGAACCTGCCGCACGGCACCGGCAAGACCGCTCGCGTCATCGTTTTCGCGACCGGCGACAAGGCGACCGAGGCTGAGGCCGCGGGCGCCGACGCCGTCGGCTCGGAAGAGCTGATCGCGCGCATCCAGGGCGGCTGGCTCGACTTCGACGCCGCGATCGCCACCCCCGACCAGATGGCCAAGGTCGGTCGCATCGCCCGCATCCTCGGCCCGCGTGGCCTGATGCCGAACCCGAAGACCGGCACCGTGACGCCCGACGTCACCAAGGCGGTCCAGGACATCAAGGGCGGAAAGATCAACTTCCGCGTTGACAAGCAGGCCAACCTGCACCTGGTCATCGGCAAGGCCTCGTTCGACACCGAGAAGCTGGTCGAGAACTACGCGGCCGCTCTCGACGAGATCCTGCGTGCCAAGCCCTCCGCGGCGAAGGGCCGGTTCCTGAAGAAGGTCACCGTCTCCACCACGATGGGCCCCGGCATCCCGGTCGACCCGAACCGCACGCGCAACCTGCTGGTCGACGAGGTCTGATCGACGAGCATTCCAGCAAAGAGCCCCCGGCGACCAGGTCGCCGGGGGCTCTTTCGCGTGATCAGGCCTTCGTCCACGCCGAGCGCCGGTGGAGGCGGAACCCGGCCCGGCGCAGGTTCGCCGCACTCACCGAGTCGGGACTGGCCGTCGCGACGGCCAAGGCGCAGCTTGCCTCGGCAGCCAGCCGGAGGCGGTGCCGCAGCAACCGCGACTGCGCACCCCTGCCCCGGTGCTCCCGCAGCGTCGAGGCGCCGCCGAGCACGGCGACGTCGCCGTGGACCGTCATGGCCGCGGCGGCGATCGGCGCCCCTCGCTCCAGCACGAGGAACCGCCGCATCGACGGGAGCCCGTGTTCCGCCCTGATGAACGCGGCGACCACCCCGTCCACCTCGTAACCGGCCAGCAGGACATCCGCGAACCGATCGCTCCCTTCGGCGTCGACCACCTCGGAACGCGCTGCCGCGGGCTCGTCTTCCAGGTGTTTCACCGCGAGGACTCGCTCGCCCGTCCGCGCGAATCCCGCCGTCGACAACTGCTCTTCCGCCGCCTCGTCGAGTTCCGTCGACACCACCACCGTCGGCACGACACCGTTCCAGACGGGCGCGTGCACGAGGTCGACCGCCGCGGCCACGGTCTCCCGCGCGACCCCGGACACCGTCGACAGGAAACCCAGCGCCGGATCGGTGGCCAGGACGGTCAGCAACCCCGCCTCGTCCCACGCCTGGAACCGACCCGGCACCCCCGCGCGCACCGCCGCCTCGCAGGCCGACGACATCCGGCGGTGCAGGGCCCTTTCCGCCCTGCTCACGTCCGATGGCACGGCTACCTCGTTCAGCCCGTCACGCAGTCGGCGGGTTCGGCCGCGTAGTCCGAGATGATCCACGTCTTGTTGACCTGCTGCGTCAGCACGAAGAGGCCCAGCAGCGGGCCACCCTTCACGGCCAGGTCCTTGCACGAGCTGACCTCGGTGGTCGCGGTCAGGGGCTCTTTCAGCATCGCCTCGGGGAAGATCGGGTCCTCGTACGCGCCGACGTCCAGCACCTTCCCCTTCAGGGTCCGGATCGCGGCCTCGCAGTCCGGTGCCGCGAACGCCGAGGTGAACTTGTTCTTCGCCTTGCCGTCCTCGGCGAACAGGTTGCACGCCTGCACATCGGAGCCCTGGGACACGTGCTTGTAGAAGATCCCGACCGTGCCCTGGTTCCCGTAGGCCTTGATCGGCGCGATGATGTTCCCCTGGGAGCCGCCGCTGTCGACGGCGAGGTCACCCGGATCGTCGCCGCCGCCGAACCAGCGGTTGTACCCGTAGTTCGCCAGCAGCAGCAGGATGATCAGCATCACCAGCCACCGCACCAGCTTGCTGCTCAGGATGATCTGCCACACGGGCTTCGGCGCCGGTTTGACGTAGATGGTCTGCCCCGGCGGCAACGCGATCGGCGGGTCCGCGCCGGGCGGCAGCGCGGGAGGGCCGGGCTGCCCGCTCTGCGCGGCCTGGAAGCGCTGGTACTCCTGGAACCGCTGGAACTCCTGGAACTGCCGCAGCTGCTCCGGATCGATCTCCGCAGGCTGCTGCGGTTGTTGCGGTCCGCTGCCGGTGCTGTCCGTCACCCGTACATCATGCCGCCTCGATTTGGAGCCGCGACCGCCCATCGGCTAACGTTGAGGTGTTCCACCAAAGACCGCCGGTCTTCCCGCAAGGGAACGAAGGCCCCGTTGCAATGGGGGCGGCCCGCGCAGGAGGACGAGGAAGCATCCCAGTCGCGGTTCGCCGCGTCGAAGATTCACGCCCCGTGCCGCTTGCGCCGGGGCGTTTTTGTTGTTTCGGGACCTCTCAGGCCGCGGTAACACCCAGCCCAGAGAGGAGGCGATCATGGCGAAGCCCACCAAGGTGTCGGCCGTCGCCGAGATCACGGAGAAGTTCCGTGGCAGCTCGGCAGCAGTCATCACCGAGTACCGTGGCCTCTCCATGGCGCAGCTCACCACGCTGCGTCGCGCTCTCGGCACGGGCGCCACGTACACCGTCTCGAAGAACACGCTGGTCAAGCGTGCCGCTCAGGACGCCGGCGTGGAGGGCCTCGAAGCCCTCCTCATCGGCCCGACCGCCATCGCCTTCATCGAAGGCGAGCCGGTTGACGCGGCCAAGACCCTGCGCGACTTCGCGAAGGACAACAAGGCCCTGGTCATCAAGGGCGGCTACATGGATGGCCGCTCCCTCTCGGTGGACGAGGTCACCCGCATTGCGGACCTCGACTCCCGTGAGGTGCTGCTCGCCAAGCTGGCGGGCGCGATGAAGGGCAACCTGTCGAAGGCTGCGGGCCTGTTTGCCGCCCCCGCCTCCCAGGTCGCCCGCCTGGCCCAGGCACTTGCGGACAAGCGCGCCGCGGAGGGGTCTTCGGACGCCGCTCCGGCCGCTGACGCCGCAGAGCCCGCCGAGAGCTGATCACACACCCAAGCACTCGCGTCCGACTGTTGTCGGACGTGGTTACCGAAAGGACCGCCACCATGGCGAAGCTCAGCAACGACGAGCTGCTCGACGTCTTCAAGGAGATGACCCTCCTGGAGCTGTCCGCGTTCGTGAAGCAGTTCGAGGAGACCTTCGAGGTCACCGCCGCTGCCCCCGTCGCGATGGCCGGCCCCGCGGGCCCCGGTGCCGCTGTCGCCGAGGTCGAGGAGCAGGACGAGTTCGACGTCGTCCTCGAGTCGGCTGGGGACAAGAAGATCCAGGTCATCAAGGTCGTCCGCGAGGTCGTCTCCGGTCTGGGTCTGAAGGAGGCCAAGGAGCTCGTCGAGTCCGCTCCCAAGGCCATCCTGGAGAAGATCGCCAAGGACGCCGCAGAGGCGGCCAAGGAGAAGCTCGAGGCTGCGGGCGCCAAGGTCACCGTCAAGTGATCTAGCTCCAACGCTCAAAGGCGGGCACCCCTCCGGGGGTGCCCGCCTTTTGCATTTCACGGGTTCGAGTTCGGGCGGTGGGTGGGGCATTCGCCGGGATCAGCCCATGGCTTGACTGGCCAGTGAGTATTCGGCAGTGGCTCGACTGGACTTACAACCCCAACGGGAGCCTCCAGTCCAACTGGACTCACGACTCAACTGGAAGCCTGCCGGGCCCCCGGCCCAACTAGGCCACCTGCATGACCTGCGGACACGAGTTCGAAGCCACACCTCCGGCCTCACCCCGATCCTAAGCGCACTTCATGGCTCTTGCGGCTTGTCAAGGCATCTTTCCCGCCTTGACAAGCCGCAAGAGCCATTGAAATAATTGCGCGCTCGGGGTGAGACCGGATCTTTGAGCGATGCTTGAAGGGTTGGGCAACATCCCCACCCCGCTCGCGCAATTATTTCAACGCTCCCTTTTCTTTGTCAAGGCGGGAAAGATGCCTTGACAAAGAAAAGGGAGCGCGAAGGCGCTTCGGATCGGGGTGGGGAGGTGAGTGCGGTCGTTGCTCGCAGGGTGGGCATTCGGCCAGTGTCTTCCGGCAGTGCGGTGGTCTGGCAGGACAGCGGTCGAGCAGGCCGGTAGCCGAGGTCTTCCAGCAGGCCAGGGGTCGAGTGGGCCGGTAGCCGAGGTCTTCCGGCAGGCCAGGGGTCGAGTGGGCCGGTCGTCGAGGTCTTCTGAGAGGCCGGTGGTCGAGCCGGCATGGCGGCCGAACGGATCCGAACCCCTGCTGGTCCACCGACTGGGAGCAGTCAAAGCAAGGAAGCCGAAGCGGCGCATCCGGCCCGCCTCAGCCCACCCCCACCGACCGCCTCGGGCGTTATCCGTCCGCAACCCCACTACTCCAACCGGTGAGTAACCTCCCGGCCTCGGGCTCGTTGCACCTGTGTGTCATGACCCGATCCGGGAGGTGTGATGGGCGTCGAGGTGGTCGTCGAAGGTCTGACGAAGTCCTTTGGCAAGCAGACCATCTGGCGGGACGTCACGCTCAGCATTCCGCCGGGCGAGGTCAGCGTCATGCTCGGGCCGTCGGGTACCGGCAAGTCGGTGTTCCTGAAATCCCTGGTCGGACTGCTGAAGCCCGAACAGGGCAAGATCATCATCAACGGCACGGACCTGGTCCGCTGTTCCGAGCACAAGCTGTACGAGATCCGGAAGATGTTCGGTGTCCTCTTCCAGGACGGCGCCCTCTTCGGGTCCATGAACCTCTTCGACAATGTCGCCTTCCCCCTCCGCGAGCACACCCGCAAGACCGAGGCCGAGGTTCGGCGGATCGTCCTCGAAAAGATGGAGATGGTCGGTCTCGTCGGCGCGGAGAAGAAGCTCCCCGGCGAGATCTCCGGCGGTATGCGCAAACGAGCGGGCCTCGCCCGTGCCCTGGTGCTCGACCCCGAGATCATCCTGTGCGACGAGCCCGACTCGGGTCTGGACCCGGTGCGCACGGCCTACCTGAGCCAACTCCTGATCGACCTCAACGCGCAGATCGACGCCACGATCCTGATCGTCACGCACAACATCACCGTCGCCCGCACCGTCCCGGACAACCTCGGCATGCTGTTCCGCCGCGAACTGGTGATGTTCGGACCGCGCGAAGTGCTCCTGACCAGCGGCGAACCGGTGGTGGAGCAGTTCCTCAACGGTCGGCGGATCGGTCCGATCGGCATGTCGGAGGAGAAGGACCAGGCGACCATGGCCGCCGAACTCGCGCACCGCGACGCGGGCCACTCCGACGGCTCCCCGGACGAGGACGTGCGCGGCGTGGTCCCGCAGATCGAGCCGACTCCCGGCCTGCCGCACAGGGACGCGGTGCGCCGCCGCAAGGACCGGGTCATGAGCATCATCCACACGCTCCCGCCCGAGGCCCAGCAGGGCATCATCGCGAGCCTCACGCCAGCCGAGCAGAGCAGGTACGGAGTGCTGGCGGGGACGGTGAGGACCCCCACGCCCCACCCGAGGGAGCACCGGGCGGGTGACCTGTGAGCAGCCCCGTCCCGTTCCCCGGCGCGGGCGCGCTGAGGGAGACCGGCAAGTTGTTCGCGCTCGGCATCGACGTCACGCGCAGCGCGTTCAAGCGGCCGTTCCAGCTGCGCGAGTTCATCCAGCAGAGCTGGTTCATCGTCAGCGTCACGGTCCTGCCGACCGCGCTCGTCTCGATCCCGTTCGGCGCCGTCATCGCGCTCCAGCTCGGCTCGCTGACCAGGCAGATCGGCGCGCAGTCGTTCACCGGCGCGGCGAGCGTGCTGGCGATCATCCAGCAGGCCAGCCCCATCGTGACGGCCCTGCTGATCGCGGGCGCGGGCGGCAGCGCGATCTGCGCGGACATCGGGTCGCGCAAGATCCGCGAGGAGATCGACGCGATGGAGGTGCTCGGCGTCTCGCCGATCCAGCGCCTCGTCGTGCCGCGCGTGCTGGCCGCGATGCTGGTCAGCGTCCTGCTCAACGGCATGGTCAGCGTCGTCGGCGTGATGGGCGGCTACTTCTTCAACGTGGTCCTCCAGGACGGCACGCCCGGCGCGTACCTGGCGAGCTTCTCCGCGCTGGCCCAGCTCCCGGACCTGTGGATCAGCGAGTTCAAGGCGTTGATCTTCGGCTTCATCGCGGGCATCGTCGCCGCCCACCGCGGCCTCAACCCGGCCGGTGGTCCGAAGGGCGTCGGCGACGCGGTGAACCAGGCCGTGGTCATCACGTTCCTGCTGCTGTTCTTCGTGAACTTCGTGCTGACCACGATCTACCTGACGGTCGTCCCGGCGAAGGGGAGCTGAGGTGGCCACCATCGGCGACACCCTCCGCAAGGCCGCGACCCGCCCGCTCCAGGTGCTGGACGGGTTCGGCGACCAGCTCTGGTTCTACCTCCGCGCCCTCGCGTGGACGCCGCGCGTGCTGCGCCGCTACCTGCGCGAAACCCTGCGGCTGCTGGCCGAGGTCAGCTTCGGCAGCGGCGCGCTGGCCGTCATCGGCGGCACGATCGGCGTGATGATCGGCCTGTCGGTGTTCACCGGCACGGTCGTCGGCCTCCAGGGCTTCACCGCGCTGAACCAGATCGGCACGTCGGCGTTCGCCGGGTTCGTGAGCGCGTACTTCAACACCCGCGAGATCGCCCCGCTCGTCGCGGGCCTCGCGCTGTCCGCGACGGTGGGCTCCGGCTTCACCGCGCAGCTCGGCGCGATGCGGATCTCCGAGGAGATCGACGCGCTGGAGGTCATGGGCATCCCGTCGATGCCGTACCTGGTCACGACCCGGATCATCGCCGGCTTCGTCGCGATCATCCCGCTGTACGTGATCGGCCTGCTGACCAGCTACCTGGCGGCGAGAACGATCACCGTGCAGTTCTACGGCCAGTCCGCGGGCACGTACGACCACTACTTCAACCTGTTCCTGCCGCCGATCGACGTGCTCTGGTCGTTCGGCAAGGTCCTGGTCTTCGCCGTCGTGATCATCATGACCCACTGCTACTACGGGTACCGCGCCAGCGGCGGCCCCGCGGGCGTCGGCGTGGCCGTCGGTCGCGCGGTCCGCACCGCCATCGTCACCACGAGCCTGCTCGACTTCTTCCTGAGCCTGGCGATCTGGGGCACCACGACGACGGTGAGGATCGCGGGCTGATGATCAGGCAACGTCTGCTCGGCGTCGTGTTCCTCACGGTCATCGCCCTGTTCCTGGCGCTCACCGTGGCGTTCTACAACAACGCGTTCACCAAGGTCGTGACCGTGACGCTGAAGACCGACCACGTCGGCAACCAGCTGCTCACGGCGTCGGACGTGAAGGTGCGCGGGCTGGTCGTCGGCGAGGTGCGGGCGATCCGGAGCACCGGCGACGGCGCCGAGCTGGAACTGGCGCTGCAACCGGACAAGGTCGACCTGATCCCGGAGGACGTGTCCGCGCGGCTGCTGCCGAAGACGCTGTTCGGCGAGCGGTACGTGAACCTGGTGCTGCCGGAGGACAAGAGCGGCGATCACCTCACCGACGGCTCGGTCATCGAGCAGGACCGCTCCAGCAGCGCGATCGAGCTGGAGCAGGTGCTCAGCGACCTGATGCCGGTGCTCCAGGCCGTGCAGCCGGAGAAGCTCGCGACCACGTTGACCGCCGTGTCGCAGGCGCTGGACAACCGGGGTGAGCCGCTCGGCCGGACCCTGGTGCAGCTGGACTCCTACCTCGGCGAGCTGAACCCCCAGCTGCCCGCGCTGAAGGCGGGCATCAGCAGGCTGGCCGACGTCAGCGACGTGTACGCCGACGCCGCCCCCGACCTCGTGCAGGCGTTGACCGACGCGACCACGACGAGCAGGACCATCGTCGAGCAGCGCGACAACCTGCTGGCGATGTACGGCACGCTGACCACGACTTCGCGCGACCTGACCAGCTTCCTGGCGGTCAACAAGAACAACATCATCCAGCTCGCAGGCACGAGCAGGCCGACGCTGGAGCTGCTGGCCAAGTACGCGCCCGAGTACCCGTGCCTGCTCAAGGGGCTCACGGAGTTCGCCCCGGTGATCAACGAGGCGTTCGGCGCGGGCACGAACGAGCCGGGCCTGCACATCACCATGGAGATCACCGCGAACCGCGGCAAGTACCTGCCGAACCAGGACGAGCCGGTGTACGGCGACAAGCGCGGCCCCCGCTGCTACGACGTCGTCCCGCGCCCGAACCCGTTCCCGCAGTACCCGCCGGAGGGCGCGCTGGTCGACGGCTCGAAGCCGCCGCCAGCGGCCCGCAGCGCGAACGACGGCGTCCTGCCGCCCGCCACGGCCGGGAACGGCGGCTACACCGGGACGTCTGCCGTGTCGGTGGAGAGCGTCGCGAACTCCCCCGAGGAGCAGCGGATGCTCGCGGTGCTGCTCAGCGGCGAGGTCGGCGTGCACAGCGACCAGATGCCCAGCTTCACCAGCCTGCTGCTCGGCCCGCTCTACCGCGGCACGGAGGTGACGGTGAAGTGAGGGGACTCGTCGCGCCGCTGGTCAAGCTGATCGCCTTCGCCGTCGTCACGATCCTGGCGACCACGTTGCTCGCGATCACGATCGCCAACGTGAGCCTCAAGAGCGCCATCGGGTACACCGCGCGGTTCACCGACGTGACGGCGCTGAACAAGGGCGACGACATCCGCATCGCCGGCGTCCGGGTCGGCCAGGTCGAGGAGATCCGCGTGGTCGACCGGCGGCTCGCCGAGGTCGGGTTCAGCGTCGACGGCGACCGCAGGCTGCCCGCGTCCGCCACCGCGACCATCAAGTACCGCAACCTCGTCGGCCAGCGGTACATCGCGCTGGAGCAGGGCGTCGGCGACGTGGGCGCGGTGCTCGCCGAGGGCGGCGTGATCCCGTTGGAGCGGACCAAACCGGCGCTCGACCTGACCGTGCTGTTCAACGGGTTCAAGCCGCTGTTCCAGGCGCTCAACCCCGAGGACGTCAACAAGCTGTCCTACGAGATCATCCAGGTCCTCCAGGGCGAGGGCGGCACGATCGACAGCCTGCTGCGGCACACCGCGTCGCTGACGTCGACGCTGGCGGGCAAGGACCAGGTCATCGGCGAGGTCGTCGACAACCTCAACTCGGTGCTGGACACGGTGAACTCCCGCGGCGAGCAGCTGTCCACCCTGGTCACCACGGTGCAGCAGCTGGTGTCCGGCCTGGCGCAGGACCGGCAGCCGATCGGTGACGCGATCACCGCGCTCGGCGACCTGACGACCACCACCGCCGGGCTGCTCGACCAGGCGCGGCAGCCGCTGAAGGACGACATCGCCGCGCTCGGTCTGGTGTCGAAGAACCTCGCCGACAACGAGGCCGTCGTCGAGGCCGCGATCCAGAAGATGCCGCACAAGCTGGAGACGATCACCCGCACCGCGACCTACGGCTCGTGGTTCAACTTCTTCCTCTGCGAGGGCACCGGCCAGATCGCCGTGCCACCGGTGATCCCGAACCCGATCCCGATCACCGCACTGCCCGTGACCCAGCCGAGGTGCCGACGATGAATGGCCAGAAGGTTCCGGCACGAACCAATCCGATCACCATCGGCGCCGTCAGCCTCACGCTGATCGCGCTGCTGCTGGTCGCCGCGTTCTACTCGGACGACCTGCCGATCATCGGTGGCGGCGCGACGTACTCCGCCGAGTTCAGCGAGGCCGCGGGCCTGGTGTCCGGCAACGAGGTCCGCGTCGCCGGGGTGAAGGTCGGCAAGGTGACCAGGGTGGAGCTCGACGGCAACCTCGTGCGGGTGTCGTTCAAGGTCAAGGACGCCTGGGTCGGCGACCGCACCACGGCCACGATCCGCATCAAGACCCTGCTGGGGCAGAAGTACGTGGCGCTGGACCCGCAGGGGTCGCTGCCGCTCGATCCCGGCGACCCGATCCCGAAGGACCGCACGCTCGCGCCGTACGACGTGCAGGAGGCGTTCAACGGCCTCGCGACCACGGTCGGGCAGATCGACACCAAGCAGCTCGCGGACAGCTTCGACGTGCTGTCCCAGACGTTCGAGGGCTCGTCGGAGAGCGTGCGCGGCGCGCTGGACGGCCTGTCCGCGCTGTCGAAGACGATCTCCTCGCGCGACGAGCAGCTGGCCAAGCTGCTCGGCAACACGAGGGACGTCACCAAGACCCTGTCCGACCGCAACGAGCAGTTCGAGAAGCTCCTGTCCGACGGCAACCTGCTGCTCGGCGAGCTGCGCAAGCGCAAGGACGCGATCTCGTTGCTGCTCAAGGGAACCCGCGACCTGTCGACCGAGCTGACCGGGCTGGTGGCGGACAACAACGCGCAGCTGAAGCCCGCGCTGGAGCAGCTGGAGCGGGTCACGACCATGTTGCAGCGCAACCAGGACAGCCTCGACAAGGGCATCGGGCTGATGGCGCCGTTCTACCGGGTGTTCGCGAACACCCTGGGCAACGGGCGCTGGTTCGACGTGTACATCTGCGGCCTGCTGCCCCCCTCGGTGAACCTCGGCGTCGTCGGGTTCAACGAAGAGGGCTGCCTGCCCCCCGGCGTGCAGAGGGGGAAGTGAGTGGCGACCACGAAGGCGGGCCGCGACCTCGGTCGGGTGCTGGCGATGGCGTGCGTGCTGGCGCTGCTGGCGTCCGCGGCGCTGTGGTGGATCTTCTCCGGGGTCAACGAGCGGAAGGTCACCGCGCTGTTCGGCGCCGCGGTCGGGCTCTACCAGGGCTCGGACGTGCGGGTGCTGGGCGTGAAGGTCGGCGTGATCGAGGACGTGGAGCCCGAGGGTGAGCTGGTGCGGGTCGTGATGGCGCTGGACCGCGACGTAGAGGTGCCCGCCGACGCGCAGGCCGTCGTCGTCGCGCCGAGCGTGGTCAGCGACCGGTACGTGCAGCTCGCCCCGGCCTACACCGCCGGGCCGACCATGGGCGACGACGGGGTGATCCCGCGCGAGCGCACCGCGACCCCCGTCGAGCTGGACGAGCTGTACGCGAGCCTGGACCAGCTCACCACCGCGCTCGGCCCGAACGGCGCCAACCAGGACGGCGCCCTGTCCGACCTGCTGACCAGCGCCGCGAAGAACCTCGACGGCAACGGCCAAGCCCTCAACGACACCATCACGCAGCTCGGCGACGCGACCAGGACCCTCTCCGGCTCCAAGGAGGACCTGTTCGCCACGGTCGACAACCTGTCGAGCTTCACCGCCATGCTCGCGGCCAACGACAGCCAGGTCCGCGACTTCACCGTCCAGCTCGCCGAGGTGGCCGGGTTCCTCGCGGACGAGCGCGAGAACCTCGGCGCCGCGCTGACCGAACTGGCGACCGCTCTGGGGCAGGTGCAGGGGTTCATCAAGGACAACCGCGCCGTGCTGAAGTCCAACGTGGACAAGCTGGCGAGCATCACCGGCGTGCTGGTGAAGCAGCGCGCGGCGCTGGCCGAGACCCTGGACGTCGCGCCGCTCGCGCTGGGCAACCTGCAGAACTCGTACAACGCCGCGTCGGGAACCCTCGACACCAGGGCCGACATCAACGAGCTGAACCAGCCGCCGATCGTGCTGATCTGCAAGCTCATCCAGCAGGTCGAGCCCGGCGAGGTGCCGCTCGCGCTGTCGCAGGTGTGCTCGCAGCTCGAACCCGTGCTGACCGGCGCGCTGCCCTTGCCGACGCCCGCGGAGGCGCTCGGTTCGCTGAGCCAGGGCAAGCTGCCGCTGCCGTTGCCGCTGGGGGGTGTTCCTCGATGAGGCGCGCCCTGATCACCGCCGTGCTGGCGTCGACCGCGCTGCTCGCCGGCTGCGGCTCCGGCGGGTTCGACGGCGTCTACACGATGCCGCTGCCCGGCGGCGCCGACCTCGGCGACCGCCCGTACCGGGTGAAGGTGCGGTTCCTGGACGTGCTCGACCTCGTGCCGCAGGCGGGCGTCAAGGTCAACGACGTCCCCGTGGGCAAGGTGGAGCAGATCGACCTCGCCCCGGACGGCTGGACCGCCGAGGTGACCGTGGTCGTGAACGGCGACGTGGTGCTGCCCGCCAACTCCGTCGCGAAGCTCCGCCAGTCCGCGTTGCTGGGCGAGAAGTTCATCGAGCTCGCCAAGCCCGCCCAAAAGGATCGGACACAGGGCGAGGAGGAGGGGAGGCTCGGCGACGGGGCCCTCATCCCGGTCGACCGGACCAACCGCAACCCCGAGGTCGAAGAGGTCTTCGGCGCGCTGTCCCTGCTGCTCAACGGCGGTGGCATCGCGCAGCTCCAGGACATCGCCAAGGAGCTGAACGCCGCCACCGAGGGCAACGAGCCGGAGATCCGGTCACTGCTGGCGAACCTGAACACGCTGGTCACCGAGCTGGACGGGCACAAGACCGAGATCACCAGGGCGTTGGACGGCGTGAACCGGCTCGGCGGCACGCTCAACGCCCAGCGCGACCAGATCGGGGGAGTGCTCGACACCCTCGAACCGGGCCTCAAGGTGCTCGCCGACCAGCGCACCCAGCTCGTCACGCTGCTCCAGGCGCTGGACGAGCTGTCCGGTGTCGCCGTCGACACCGTCGACAGGAGCAAGGCGGACCTGGTCGCGGACCTGAAGGCGCTGACGCCGACGTTGCAGAAGCTCGCGGAGGCGGGCACGAACCTGCCGAACGCGTTCCAGCTGCTCTTCACCTACCCGTTCCCGGACGCGGCGGTCGACGGCATCAAGGGCGACTACACGAACCTGTACGCGGACATCGACCTGAACCTCGGCAACGTCCTCGACAACCTGGGCTCGTCGCGGCAGGGCCTCGTGCCCGGCGTCCCTGGCCTGGACGGCAAGCCGCTGCCGTCGCTGCCCCTCCCCCTGCCGAACCTCCCGGTGCCGGGCATCGGCACCGGGACCGGGCTCGGCGACCTGCTCGGCGGACTGCTGGGAGGTGGTCGCCGATGATCCCCCGCGGGATCAAGCTCCAGATCGGCGCGTTCATCGTCATCGCGCTGGTGGGCATCAGCTACGTCGGCGCCCGCTACGTCGGCCTCGGTCGGCTGGTCGGCTCGTCCGGCTACGTCGTGACGATGCGGCTCGCGGACTCCGGCGGCATCTTCACCAACGCCGAGGTCACCTACCGCGGCGTCACGATCGGCCGGGTCGGCGCGATGCGGCTGGCCGCCGACGGCGTCGACGTCGACCTCGACATCGACCCGGACGCCCCGCGCGTCCCGTCGGACCTGGACGCCG
Source organism: Umezawaea sp. cmx-9-4 (assembly GCA_049997955.1). Lineage (GTDB taxonomy): Bacteria > Actinomycetota > Actinomycetes > Mycobacteriales > Pseudonocardiaceae > Umezawaea. The sequence goes on from JAEBDY010000001.1 coordinate 383,020, forward strand.
TGGTGGCGAACCGGTCCGCGGTCGGCGAGCAGTTCGTGGACCTGCGCCCCAAGACCGCCGACGGTCCGTACCTGGAGGCGGGCTCGGTCATCCCGCGCACGGCCACCAGGATCCCGCCGCCGGTCGACAACCTCCTCGCCAACCTCGACTCGTTCGCCAAGTCGGTGCCGACGGACGCGCTGCGCACCGTCGTGGACGAGTTGGACATCGCGTTCAACGGCGTCGGCCCCGACCTCCAGGTGCTGCTGGACAACACCCGGTCGTTCACCCAGACCGCGACCGACCACCTGCCCGAGACCAAGGCGCTGCTCCAGGACGGCCTGACCGTCCTGGACACCCAGGCCCGGCAGGGGAGCGCGATCAGGTCGTTCAGCGGTGACCTGCGGCTGCTCGCCGAGCAGTTGGAGAAGTCCGACGGCGACCTCCGGAACCTGATCGCCGTGAGCCCGCGGGCGGCCGACCAGGTGTCCGCGCTGCTGCGCGAGAGCGGCCCGAACCTCGGCGTCGTGATCGCGAACCTGCTGACCACCTCGAACATCCTGGTGACCAGGCTCGACGGCCTCGAGCAGATCGCCGTGACCTACCCGATCGTCGTCGGCGGCGGCTTCACCGTCGCGCCCGGCGACGGCACCGCCCACTTCGGCCTCGCGATCAACGTGTTCGACCCCGCGCCGTGCACCGTCGGCTACGAGGGCACCCGGATCCGGCAGGGCACCGACACCACCCCCGTCGCGCTGAACACCCAGGCGTACTGCGCGCTGGCACGGGGGAGCGCCACCGCCGTGCGCGGTGCCCAGAACGCCCCGTACGGCGGCCAGCCGACCACACCCCAGGGCAACGAGACCACGCAGCCGGGGCAGGAGCAGACCGGGACCGCGGCCACCGCCGCACCGGTGCTGACCAGCCTCGGTCAACTGCTCGGCCTACAGGGCTAGGAGAACGCATGAACACCGGAATCCGCCGTTGGGCGCTGCCGCTGAGCGCGGTGCTCGTGGTGCTCGCCGCCGGCTACGCGGCGTGGGCTGGGGTGTCGTGGTGGAGCGGCTCCACCAACGACGGCGTCGCCTACGCCGAGGAGCGCGACGAGGTGCTGCGCGTCGGCCAGGTCGGCATCGCGAACTTCACCACCCTCGACCACCGCAAGGTGGACGAGGACCTGGCGCGCTGGCTGGACTCGTCCACGGGCGACCTGCACCAGGAGATCGAGACCGGCAAGGACGGCCGCAAGAAGCAGATCCAGGACGCCAAGACGGTCACCACCAGCCGGGTGCTCGACGCCGCCGTCACCGAACTCGACGACCGCGCCGGTCAGGCCCACCTGATCGCCGTGGTCGAGACGACCGTGACCCCGGACGGCGGCCAGGCGGTCAAGAAGGTCAATCGCTACCAGACCGACCTGACCCGCACGGACGCCGGTTGGAAGCTCAGCGCGCTCGGCCCCGTCGCGGCCGGCGGCGCCTGATCAGATTGGACTCCCCAGTGCCTCCGCCGCCCCGCCGCCGCCCGGTCCCGTCCACGCCCGCGCACCGACCGAAGGTCGCGGGCCTGCACAAGCGCCACACCTCCGAGCCGACCCCGGAGGAGCGGCTCGACGGCCGACCGCTCCCGGACGCACCCGCCGCGGCCGCGACCACCGGGACGCCGCCGCGGGTCACCTCCCCGGACACGGCCGTCGAGGACACCTCGGCCGTCACCGCAGCCGAACCGACCACCGCCGAACCTGACAGCGCCGAACCGGCCGAGTCGGAGGCCGGGTCCGCCGGCGCCTCCGCGCCCGTGGCAGGCCCCGGCACCACCAGGACCGGGTCGGGTTCGAAGCCGGTCGGTCGCAAGAGGACGTCGACCAGGGTCCCGTCGCCGTCGCCCAGGAAGGACGCCGCCTCGGACGCCGACGCCGACGCGGTGTCCCACGCCGCGGACGCCACCAAGGCGGACCGGACCCGGTCCCCGCTGCTCCTCCCGCTGGTCCTCGTCCTGGTCGCCGCGGTGCTCGCGGGCCTGGGCTCCTGGTTCCAGACCCGGAGCCGCGACGTCCGCCTCAACGAGGCGCTGGTCGACACCGGCGGCACCACCGAGGTCAGCGGCCAGGCCCGCGAGGCGGTCGAGAGGGCCTTCTCCTACAACTTCGCCGACGTCGCGGCGACCGAGAGCGCCGCGAACGAGCTGCTGGTCGGCAAGGCGAAGTGCCAGTACAACGCGATCTTCGGCCCGGTGAAGACCCTCGCCCCCGAGCAGAAGCTGGTGGTCACCGTCAGGGTCGTGAGCAGCGGCGTCACGTCGCTGGAGGGCGACCGCGCCACGGTCCTGCTGTTCATCGACCAGGTCACCACGCGCACGACCGACAACCAGACCGGCGGCGGCATCGCGATGATGCGCGTGGGCGCGCAGCGCTCGGACGGCCGCTGGAAGGTCGACAACATGGAGATGTTCGGCCAGACCGGCGACCAGTCGGCCGAGATGCGGAAGTGCGCGGACGCGGAGTAGACGTCCGATCAGTGGATCAGGCGACAACGGCGTTCACGGCCTTCACAGGGACGTTGAAGATCCACTTCAAGCCCCTGGGCGCGTGACGCCGGACACACTATTCAGCCCGTTTTGTGCCCCGGTGTACACGGTCCAGTGGAGCCGTCTTGGAGGGGTCAACTGTTCACCGGCGCTGCTCCGCTCGTGTTTGCCCTGGTCAAAGAGGTTACTTCCGGTAAACATGGTTTGCGCCACCGGAGTGATCGGGGCGTGGCATCTTGACTGTGGGCGCAGGCAGGGTCACTCTGTTTCCGAACACGAGAAAGGTCCTTCCAGGTGCCTCTCGACAGTCGCCGTGTGTGTGGCTAGACTGCTCCTTTGCGCTGCCCTCATCCCGTTTTGCCCCCTTGTTGGGCCCCTCCTCGCCGGGAGGAAGCCTGCCGAGACCAGGATGCGCACGGCGGCGCCGCACCCTTGACAGCCGTGCTAGTCCGCTGCTAGCCAGCTAATTAGTCCCTGGAAGGACGCATCTTGGCGATCTCTCGCGCGACCAAGGCCACTGCTGCGACCAACTCCACGTCGGGGATCCCTGGAGCGCCCAAGCGGGTCTCATTTGCGAAGATCCACGAACCGCTCAAGACGCCCAACCTGCTTGACCTGCAGATTCAGTCCTTCGAATGGCTCACCGGTGATGAGGCCTGGTTCCAGCGCCGCATCGACGCCGGTGACGAGGCGCCGACGGGCGGCCTCGAAGAGGTCCTCAACGAGATCTCGCCGATCGAAGACTTCTCGGGCTCGATGTCCCTCTCCTTCTCCGACCCGCGCTTCGACGAGGTCAAGGCCTCGACCGAGGAGTGCAAGGACAAGGACATGACGTACGCCGCCCCGTTGTTCGTCACGGCGGAGTTCACCAACCACACCACTGGCGAGATCAAGAGCCAGACGGTGTTCATGGGTGACTTCCCGATGATGACCGACAAGGGCACGTTCATCATCAACGGCACCGAGCGGGTGGTGGTTTCCCAGCTCGTTCGATCGCCCGGCGTCTACTTCGACACCAATGTCGACAAGACGACGGACAAGGACGTCTTCAGCGTCAAGATCATCCCTTCGAGGGGTGCTTGGCTGGAGTTCGACGTGGACAAGCGCGACACCGTCGGTGTGCGCATCGACCGCAAGCGCCGCCAGCCGGTCACCGTGCTGCTGAAGGCGCTGGGCTGGTCCACCGAGCAGATCCGTGAGCGCTTCTCGTTCAGCGAGACCCTCCTCACGACGCTCGAGAAGGACCACACCGCCGGCACCGACGAGGCACTGCTCGACATCTACCGGAAGCTGCGCCCCGGCGAGCCCCCCACCAAGGAGAGCGCGCAGGCCCTTCTGGAGAACCTGTTCTTCAAGGAGAAGCGCTACGACCTCGCCAAGGTCGGCCGGTACAAGGTCAACAAGAAGCTGGGCCTGGCCAGCCCGATCAGCACCGGTGTGCTCACCGAGGACGACGTCGTCACGACGATCGAGTACCTCGTGCGCCTGCACGCCGGTGAGACGAACATGCAGCCCGGCGAGACCGAGGTGCCCGTCGAGGTCGACGACATCGACCACTTCGGCAACCGTCGTCTCCGCACGGTCGGCGAGCTGATCCAGAACCAGATCCGCGTGGGCCTGTCCCGCATGGAGCGCGTGGTCCGCGAGCGGATGACGACCCAGGACGTCGAGGCGATCACGCCCCAGACCCTGATCAACATCCGTCCCGTCGTGGCCGCGATCAAGGAGTTCTTCGGAACCTCCCAGCTCTCGCAGTTCATGGACCAGACCAACCCGCTCGCGGGCCTGACCCACAAGCGCCGCCTGTCGGCGCTGGGTCCGGGTGGTCTGTCCCGTGAGCGCGCGGGCATGGAGGTCCGGGACGTCCACCCGTCGCACTACGGCCGCATGTGCCCGATCGAGACGCCGGAAGGCCCGAACATCGGCCTGATCGGCTCGCTGTCCTCCTACGGGCGGGTCAACCCGTTCGGCTTCATCGAGACGCCGTACCGCAAGGTCGTCGACGGTCGGGTCACCGACCAGATCGACTACCTGACGGCCGATGAGGAGGACCGCTACGTCAAGGCGCAGGCGAACGCCCAGATCGACCTCGACGGCAACTTCATCGAAGACCGCGTCCTCGTCCGCAAGAAGGGCGGCGAGGTCGAGCTGATCCTGCCCGAGGACGTCGACTACATGGACGTCTCGCCGCGGCAGATGGTGTCGGCCGCGACCGCGATGATCCCGTTCCTCGAGCACGACGACGCGAACCGCGCCCTGATGGGCGCGAACATGCAGCGCCAGGCCGTTCCGCTGCTCCGCAGCGAGGCGCCGCTGGTCGGCACCGGCATGGAGCTGCGCGCCGCGGTCGACGCGGGCGAGGTCGTCGTCGCCAAGAAGACCGGTGTCGTCGAGGAGATCTCCGCCGACTACGTCACGGTGATGGCCGACGACGGTTCCCGCCAGACCTACGGGATGCACAAGTTCCGCCGGTCCAACCAGGGCACCTGCATCAACCAGAAGCCGATCGTCCACGAGGGTGACCGCGTGGAGTCCGGCCAGGTCCTCGCGGACGGGCCGTGCACCGAGAACGGCGAGATGGCCCTCGGCAAGAACCTGCTCGTGGCGATCATGCCGTGGGAAGGCCACAACTACGAGGACGCGATCATCCTGTCGCAGCGCCTCGTACAGGACGACGTGCTCACCTCGATCCACATCGAAGAGCACGAGATCGACGCTCGCGACACCAAGCTGGGTGCCGAGGAGATCACGCGGGACATCCCGAACGTCTCCGAGGAGGTCCTCGCGGACCTCGACGAGCGCGGCATCATCCGCATCGGCGCCGAGGTCCAGCCCGGTGACATCCTGGTCGGCAAGGTCACGCCCAAGGGCGAGACCGAGCTGACCCCGGAGGAGCGCCTGCTCCGCGCGATCTTCGGCGAGAAGGCGCGCGAGGTGCGCGACACGTCGCTGAAGGTGCCGCACGGCGAGTACGGCAAGGTCATCGGCATCCGCGTGTTCAGCCGCGAGGACGACGACGAGCTGCCTCCGGGCGTGAACGAGCTCGTCCGGGTCTACGTGGCGCAGAAGCGCAAGATCCAGGACGGCGACAAGCTCGCGGGCCGCCACGGCAACAAGGGCGTCATCGGCAAGATCCTCCCCGCGGAGGACATGCCGTTCCTCGAGGACGGCACGCCGGTCGACATCGTCCTGAACACCCACGGCGTGCCGCGTCGTATGAACATCGGCCAGGTCCTGGAGACCCACCTCGGGTGGATCGCCAAGCAGGGCTGGAGCATCGACGGCGAGGCCGACTGGGCGAAGAACCTGCCAGAGGACCTCTACCACGTGGAGCCGAACACGAACACGGCCACGCCGGTGTTCGACGGCGCCCAGGAAGAGGAGATCACCGGGCTGCTCGGCTCGACCATCCCGAACCGCGACGGCGAGCGGATGGTCAAGCAGAACGGCAAGGCGCAGCTCTTCGACGGTCGCTCCGGCGAGCCGTACCCGCACCCCGTGTCGGTCGGCTACATGTACATCCTGAAGCTGCTGCACCTCGTGGACGACAAGATCCACGCGCGTTCCACCGGCCCGTACTCGATGATCACGCAGCAGCCGCTGGGTGGTAAGGCGCAGTTCGGTGGTCAGCGCTTCGGTGAGATGGAGTGCTGGGCGATGCAGGCGTACGGCGCCGCATACACCCTGCAGGAACTTCTCACGATCAAGTCCGACGACGTGCTCGGCCGCGTGAAGGTCTACGAGGCCATCGTCAAGGGCGAGAACATCCCGGAGCCGGGTATCCCGGAATCCTTCAAGGTGCTGCTCAAGGAGCTGCAGTCGTTGTGCCTCAACGTCGAGGTGCTGTCTTCGGACGGCGCCGCGATCGAGATGCGCGATGGCGACGACGAGGACCTGGAGAGGGCTGCCGCCAACCTCGGCATCAACCTCTCGCGGTCCGAATCGCCTTCAGTCGACGACGTCGTCAACTGACCTCGCTGGTCAACGGTCGGGAGCCCGCCTCCCGCGGGCTTCCGACCGATTGACCCGACCCACACTCCTGAGTAGCAAAACAACCGAAGGGGAGAAGAGAAGACGTGCTCGACGTCAACTTCTTCGATGAGCTCCGCATCGGTCTCGCGTCCGCCGATGACATTCGCCAGTGGTCGTTCGGCGAGGTCAAGAAGCCCGAGACCATCAACTACCGCACGCTCAAGCCTGAGAAGGACGGCTTGTTCTGCGAGAAGATCTTCGGTCCCACGCGGGACTGGGAGTGCTACTGCGGCAAGTACAAGCGCGTGCGCTTCAAGGGCATCATCTGCGAGCGCTGCGGCGTCGAGGTCACTCGCGCCAAGGTGCGTCGCGAGCGGATGGGCCACATCGAACTGGCCGCTCCGGTCACGCACATCTGGTACTTCAAGGGCGTTCCCAGCCGGTTGGGCTACCTGCTCGACCTGGCCCCCAAGGACCTCGAGAAGATCATCTACTTCGCCGCCTACGTCATCGTGGGCGTCAACACCGAACTGCGCCACAACGACCTGTCCACGTTGGACAGCGAGATGCAGGTCGAGCGCAAGCGCGTCGAGAACAAGCGCGACGCCGACGTGGAAGGCCGCGCGCAGAAGCTCGAGGCCGACCTCGCCGAGCTTGAGGCCGAAGGCGCCAAGAGCGACGTCCGCCGCAAGGTCAAGGAGGGCGGCGAACGTGAGATGCGCCAGCTCCGCGACCGCGCCCAGCGCGAGCTGGACCGGCTGGACGAGATCTGGACGACCTTCACCAAGCTCGAGCGCGCCCAGCTCGTCATGGACGAGATGATCTACCGCGAGCTGTACGACCGCTACGGCGACTACTTCACCGGTGCCATGGGCGCGGAGGCGATCCAGCGCCTGCTGGGCGACTACGACGTCGACGCCGAGGCCGACATCCTGCGCGAGACCATTCGCAGCGGCAAGGGCCAGAAGAAGCTCCGCGCGCTCAAGCGCCTCAAGGTCGTCGCCGCGTTCCAGGCGACCCGCAACAACCCGCAGGGCATGGTCCTCGACTGCGTCCCGGTCATCCCGCCGGACCTGCGCCCGATGGTGCAGCTCGACGGTGGCCGCTTCGCCACGTCAGACCTGAACGACCTGTACCGCCGCGTGATCAACCGGAACAACCGCCTCAAGCGGCTGATCGACCTCGGCGCGCCCGAGATCATCGTTAACAACGAGAAGCGGATGCTCCAGGAGGCCGTCGACGCGCTGTTCGACAACGGCCGCCGCGGTCGCCCGGTGACCGGGCCGGGCAACCGCCCGCTCAAGTCGCTGTCCGACCTGCTGAAGGGCAAGCAGGGCCGGTTCCGCCAGAACCTGCTCGGCAAGCGCGTCGACTACTCCGGCCGTTCGGTCATCGTGGTCGGCCCGCAGCTCAAGCTGCACCAGTGCGGTCTGCCCAAGCAGATGGCGCTGGAGCTGTTCAAGCCGTTCGTGATGAAGCGGCTGGTCGACCTCAACCACGCGCAGAACATCAAGTCCGCCAAGCGGATGGTCGAGCGCGCGCGCCCGGCCGTGTGGGACGTGCTGGAAGAGGTCATCACCGAGCACCCCGTGCTGCTGAACCGCGCACCCACGCTGCACCGCCTGGGCATCCAGGCCTTCGAGCCCCAGCTGGTCGAGGGCAAGGCCATCCAGCTGCACCCGCTCGTGTGCGAAGCGTTCAACGCCGACTTCGACGGTGACCAGATGGCGGTCCACCTGCCGCTGTCCGCCGAGGCGCAGGCCGAAGCGCGCGTGCTGATGCTGTCCTCGAACAACATCCTGTCGCCCGCGTCCGGCAAGCCCCTGGCGATGCCGCGACTCGACATGGTGACCGGTCTCTACCACCTCACCCGGCACCGGGAAGGCGACCTCGGCGAAGGCCACGCCTACTCCTCGGTCGCCGAGGCCACGATGGCCTTCGACCGCAAGGTCCTGGGTCTTCAGGCGATGGTGAAGATCCGCGTCACGGACAAGAACCCGCCGAAGAACGAGACGCCCGAGGACTGGGAGCCCGGTCAGCCGTGGCTGGCCCACACCACCCTGGGTCGCGTCCTGTTCAACGAGGTCCTGCCGCAGGACTACGCGTTCATCAACGAGGTCATGCCGAAGAAGCGGCAGGCCACGATCATCAACGACCTGGCCGAGCGGTACCCGATGGTCACCGTCGCCCGGACGCTGGACAAGCTGAAGGACGCCGGCTTCTACTGGGCCACCCGGTCCGGCGTCACCGTCGCCATCTCGGACGTCCTCGTGCCCGCTGCCAAGCAGGGCATCCTCGAGGAGCACGAGAAGCTCGCGGAAGCGGTCGAGAAGCGCTACCAGCGCGGTCAGCTCTCCTACGTGGAGCGCAACAACGAGCTGGTCAAGGTGTGGACCAAGGCAACCGAAGAGGTCGCCGAGGTCATGGAGGCCAACTTCCCGGACGACAACCCGATTCGCATGATCGTGAAGTCGGGCGCGGCGGGCAACATGACCCAGGTCCGGTCGCTGGCCGGTATGCGTGGTCTGGTGACGAACCCGAAGGGCGAGTACATCCCGCGCCCGATCAAGGCCTCGTTCCGCGAGGGCTTGTCGGTGCTGGAGTACTTCATCGCCACGCACGGCGCCCGCAAGGGTCTGGCCGACACCGCGCTGCGCACCGCCGACTCGGGTTACCTGACCCGTCGTCTGGTGGACGTGTCGCAGGACGTCATCATCCGCGAGGTCGACTGCGGCACCACCCGCGGCGTGACCCTGCCGGTCGGTGAGAAGGCGGGCGACAAGGTCGTCATGCACGAGTTCGCGCAGACGAGCGTGTACGCCCGCACCTTGGCGGACGACCTGAACGACCTGAACGGCAACCTGCTCCTCAACCGCGGCGACGACCTGGGCGATCCCGCCCTGGCGAAGCTGGTCGAGGCGGGCATCATCAAGGTGAAGGTCCGCTCGGTCCTGACCTGCGAGACGCCGATCGGCGTGTGCGCCAGCTGCTACGGCCGCTCGATGGCGACCGGTCAGCTGGTCGACGTCGGCGAGGCCGTCGGCATCGTCGCCGCGCAGTCCATCGGTGAGCCCGGCACGCAGCTGACGATGCGTACCTTCCACCAGGGTGGTGTCGCAGGTGACGACATCACGACCGGTCTGCCCCGTGTGCAGGAGCTCTTCGAAGCTCGTGTGCCCAAGGGCAAGGCGCCCATCGCGGACGTCGACGGCCGGGTTCGCCTGGAGGACGGCGACCGCTTCTGGAAGATCACCCTCATCCCGGACGACGGGTCCGAGGAGATCGTCTTCGAGAAGCTGTCGAAGCGCCAGCGCCTCGCCAACACGCCCACCGGGCCGCTCGCGGACGGCGACCACGTCACCGTCGGCCAGCAGCTGCTGGAAGGCACGCCCGACCCGCACGAGGTCCTTCGGGTCATGGGTCCGCGCGAAGCCCAGCTGCACCTCGTCACCGAGGTCCAGAAGGTGTACCGCGCACAGGGTGTGGCGATCCACGACAAGCACATCGAGGTGATCGTCCGGCAGATGCTCCGCCGGGTCACGATCATCGACTCGGGCACCGCGGAGTTCCTCCCCGGCTCCCTGGTCGAGCGCGCCAACTTCGAGGCGGGCAACCGCAAGGTCGTCTCCGAAGGCGGCGAGCCCGCAGCCGGTCGTCCGGTGCTCATGGGCATCACGAAGGCGTCGCTCGCGACCGACTCGTGGCTGTCCGCGGCCTCCTTCCAGGAGACCACCCGAGTCCTGACCGACGCGGCCATCAACGGCCGCTCGGACAAGCTCATCGGTCTCAAGGAGAACGTGATCATCGGTAAGTTGATCCCCGCTGGTACGGGCATCAACAGGTACCGCAACATCCAGGTCCAGCCGACCGAGGAAGCACGGGCCGCGGCCTACGCCATCCCCTCGTACGACGACGGGTACTACACCCCCGACGTCTTCGGCACCGGCACGGGTGCGGCAGTACCGCTGGACGACTACGACTTCGGTCGCGACTACCGCTAGTCGGTACGAGCAGCTGGTCACAGCTAGCTAGGTGAAGGGCCCCAGGGACGTGAGTCCCTGGGGCCCTTTGCTTTGTCCTGTGAGCTGCGGGCTTGACTTGCCGGTGTGGGTTTCTGCTTGGACCTCTGTGAGTGCTGACTTGCCGACTGGGTTCGGACTCCGGCCCCTCTTCGAGTGCTGACCTGCCGTCTGGTTGCCGGCTTCGCGTGAAGCTCGCAAGCCCTCATCTGCTGCCCAGGCTCCCTGCTTTGCTCGATTGCTCGCGAAGCCCACCCTGCTGGCACTTCTGCCTGGGACTTGTCAGCCCATCCCGCTGACCCTGGCTTCCGCCCTTGCTTGAAGACCCGCGACCCCCAACCAAAGAGGGAACTCGGCTGCTCGTCGCCCAGTCTTTCCCCTTCGCCCCGATCCGAAGCTCCCTCATGGCTTTTCGTCTTTGTCAAGGCATCTTTCCCGCCTTGACAAAGACGAAAAGCCATAGAGACAATGGGCGAGCGGGGGGAATGATCGATTTCAAGATCCGATGCCAACCTGCCCACCCCGCTCGCGCAATTATTTCGACGCCCTTTTTCGTTTGTCAAGGCGGGAAAGATGCCTTGACAAACGAAAAAGGGCATGAAGACGCTTCGGATCGGGGTGAGCGGAGAAGTGCGGCAGGCGCTGGTGAGGTGATCCGCGTGTGCTGTGCCTCGGGTTCGCGTTGGGGTCCTGATCCTCTAGTCCATGGCCGGGGTTCTGCGCGTGTTCTGTGCGTGTCGGTCGGGTCTGTGAGACTGGGGGGCATGGATGTGCTTGCGGAGCAGGATGAGTTGCAGGTTGCGTCGGATGCCGTCGTTGACGCCTTGGGGTTGAACCAGTCGTTGGCCGTGGTGGGGGAGCCGGTGCGGGTTGGTAGTTCCGCTCTTGGTCTCCTCGTGAAGCGCGACATCGACATCACCGTGGTGTGTTCCTCGCTGGGCAAGGCCGTCCACGAAGCCGTGGTGAGCATCGGTGCCGAGTTGGCCCGTCATCACCGTGTCGAACGGGTGTTGTTCCGCAATGACACCGGCGACTGGAACACCGATGCCAACTACCCCGATGGTTTCTACCTCGGCGTCAATTGTCGGTCGGCCGCCGGTGATGACTGGAACCTGGACATCTGGTTCGTGGACGAACCGGAGCGCCAGCCGGACCTCAACCACCTCAGGTCGTTGCCCGCCCGGCTGACCCCGGAAACCCGCAAGGCCATCCTCGACATCAAGAAGGCCTACCTCGGGCGGCCCGAGTACGGCAAGTCCGTCAACGCCAACGAGATCTACCGGGCCGTTCTCGACGACGGTGTCCGCACGCCGGAGGAGTTCGACCTCCGACAGGCGCCTTAACGCCGTTAAGGACGCCTTTAACGGCGGTCGGCGAACTTCGCCGTGGCCTCGCCGATCCGGTCCCCGAACGCCGGGCTGCCCCGGTGGCCCGCGTCGGGGATCAGGTGCAGTTCGGCGTCCGGCCAGCCCTGGGCCAGTCGCCAGGCGGCTTCGGCGGGGCAGCTCATGTCGCGGGCGCCGTGGATGATCACGCCGGGGATTCCTGCGAGCTTCCCGACGTCGCGCACCAGCGCGCCTTCCTCCAGGAACGCCCCGTGCACGCCGTAGTGGGCGCAGGTGCGGACCATCGCGACCATCGCGTCGGACGCGTGGTCGGTGTACATGTTCGCCTTGCCGCTGCTCTCCAGCGACAGCACGGCGTCTTCCCACGTGCACCAGGCCGTGGCCGCGCGCGACCGCACGTCCGGATCCGGGTCCGACACCAGGCGCAGGTAGCCCGCGAGCAGGTCCTCGTCGGGTGCGCCTGCCCGGAAGGCCGCCCACTCGGCGGGGAAGAAGCGTCCGACGCCCCGGTACAGCCAGTCGGTCTCGGCGCGCGTGCTGGTGGTGATCGAGACCAGCACCAGCTCCGTCACCCGCTCCGGGAACCGTTCGGCGTAGGCGAGCGCCAGCGTGGAGCCCCACGAGCCGCCGAAGACCAGCCAGCGGTCCACGCCGAGGTGTTCGCGCAGCTTCTCGATGTCCGCGACCAGGTGGTCGGTGGTGTTGACGCTCATGTCCGTCGCCGGGGCGGCCGCGTGCGGGGTGCTGCGGCCGCAGCCGCGCTGGTCGAACAGCACCGTTCGGTACTTGGTCGGGTCGAAGCTGCGTTGCGTGCCCTTCGGGCTGCCGCTCCCCGGACCGCCGTGCAGGACCACGGCCGGTTTGCCGTCGGGGTTGCCGAAGACCTTCCAGTACAGGGTGTTGCCGTCGCCCACGTCGAGGAAGCCGTCGTCGTAGGGCTCGATGACCGGGAACTGAGGTGCCATGTGGTCGAACCTAGCGGCGGCGGGCCCTCGTGATGGCTCGGGCGCGGGCGACCAGGTCGTCGACCAGGTCGGCGTCCACGACCGGTGGCGCGCCGGTGTCGTCGTCGCAGCAGCGGGGCTTGGTGCGCTTGTCCCCGCTGCGCGGGCGGACGCCCGCGAGTTCGTATAGGGCGTCGTAGAGGTTGCGGCCGGGGTCGTCGTCGTGCGGGCCGACCAGGAGCACCCACACGGTCGTCGGGGCCGGGAACGCGACCACCACCCGGTCCGCGCCGCGCAGGTGCTTGACGCACAGGCGGGGGAGCGGTTCGGGGCCGGTCACGCGGTAGCCGAGCGCGGCGCAGCCGCTGTGCGCCAGCTCGTCGAGGAAGCGGTCGTAGGCCTGGCGGGCGGGCCCGCGCAGGCCGGACGCCTGGGAACTGGCGACTGGGGTTTCGACGACCTGGATCAACCGGTGCGGACCACGTTCCCTTCGCCCCGGTGCATCTGCTCCAGGCTGGCGGCGAGGTCGGCGCGGTCGCGCAGGGCCAGGTCGCTGAGCCTGCGGTGGACCTCGTCGAGCAGTCCGCGGTTCCGGCCCGCGCGACGCAGGTCGGAGACGAGGTGCAGCACCTCGTGGAGGCGTTCGGCTTCGAGCAGCATCCGCGGCTCTTGGCTGCTGATGGCGAGCACGCCTTCGCGCGCCCACGCCTTCACGGTCTTCTCGGTGAGGTCGAGCAGCTCACCCGCCACGACGGGGCGGATCGGCGGCGCCTGCCGCAGGGCTTTCGCGATGACGCCCGCGAGCTTGTGCCTGCGCACGTCGTCCTCGGACAGCGTCAGCGCCACCTCTTCGATCTCTTCGATCTGCTCGAACAGATCGCGGATCTGTGCTGCCTCGGTCGCTACGGACATGACGACCTCCCCTCAGTCACTACCAAGTATTGACCACATTCTCGGTAGTCGCAACCGCCGTGTGGCGGCCCCCACTGGTCCGGGGGCCGCCGCCGCGGGTGGATCAGGAGGAGTAGAACAGGCCCGCGAGGCCGCCGTGCTTCCGACGGTGGCCGTGGTGGCCGTAGTGCACCTGCGGCGCGCCCCACGCGGGAGCGGGCTGCGCGTAGCCGGGCGGCGGGTAGGCGGCCGGCGGCGCGACGGGCGGGGGCGTCGCCATCTGGGTCTCCAGACGGGTGATCGCCTCCAGCTCGCCGTAGTCGAGGAACACGCCGCGGCAGCCATCGCACTGGTCGATGTGCACCCCCATGCGGTCGTAGGTGCGCATGTTCGCGTGACACTTCGGACACTGCATCGTGTGGGCCTCCTGCTCGTACACGCCCCTTCGGCGATGCGTCCGATATTAGCCGCGAGCCATGTGTCGGTGTGCCGCGACGATCCGATCGCACGTCTCCACGAGCGCTTCCTGCGCTTCGTCCAGCGCCTTCTCGTCGCGCTGGGCGGCCAACAGCGCACGCGCCGCCATCTGGATCACCAACGCCCGCGCGGGCACGTCCAGCGCCGCCCACGGGTCGTGCGCCGACACCGCCACCCCACCTGCCGCGACGTAGGCGTCGAGGAACCTCCCCCAGGTCTCGGGGTCGAGCACCCCGGCCGCGTGCAGCGCCGCGGGCCTTGCCAGGTCCCACGCCGGATCGCCGATGCCGAGGTCGTCCACGTCGATCAACCGCCAGCCGCCCGCCTCGACCATCTGCCCGAGGTGCCAGTCGCCGTGGCACACCACGAGGTGCGTCGGCGTGTCGACCGGTGGCAGCGTGTCGAACGCCCGCAGCACCGTGTCCGCGTCCCCGCCGAGCCCGGCCTGCCGCAACTCCGCCACCGTGCGCGCCATCCGGTGCGGTGCCCCGGACGGCGGCTGCACCCCGGCGAAGTCCGCGGGCCCGAACCGGTGCAGGTCGGCGAGGAGGCGCCCGGCCTCCTCCAGCGGCGCCGTCCCCGGATCCCGTTCCGGCACCGGCTTCCCCAGCGGCCACACCGTCACCACGCGGCCGTCGACCAGGGCGGGGGAGACCTCCAACGGCGGCAGCAGCAGCTCGCGCAGCCGTGGATCGGCCGCCAACCGCATGCGCGCCGACAGCACGGCCAGGTCGGCGTCCGGCTCGTGCGCCTTGACCACCACGTCGCCGACGCGGATCACCACGACGTCACCGCGCAGCGCCAGCACCACCGCCTCGCCGCCACCGGGAACGAGCGCGGCCATGCCCGCGACCAGATCTGAACTCACCCGCCCAGTGAATCACCCGTCCGGCAGGACGGTCGGCGCCAGGCGTCGCCGACCGGTGGTCTCCGAACGCGGGGACCCCGACCCGCGCGCTTCGACCGAGGTCCGGAGGTTTTCTGGTCCGGCTGTGTCCACGCTCACCGGTGTTCCGCTGTGCCGCGGGTGAAGATGAGCCACGTGCACTCCCGCGTCGACCCCCGAGCCGCGGCCGCGATCTGCGTAGCGCTGGTGGCGGTCTCGTTCTCCGGTCCCCTCATCGCCTTCGCCGCCGCTCCCGCGCTCGCCATGGCCTTCTGGCGCAACAGCCTCGCGGTGGGGGTGCTGGGGCCGTTCACGCTGGCCAGGCGCGGCCCCGAACTCCGGGCCCTGGCGCATCGGCGCGCGGGCCGCTACTGCGTCCTGGCGGGGGTCGCGCTGGCCGCCCACTTCGCCACCTGGATGCCCAGCATCCAGCTCACGTCGGTGGCGACGGCGACCGCGCTGGTGGCCACCCAGCCGATCTGGCAGGGGCTGATCGCCCGCTCGCAGGGGCACCGCCTGCCCGCCGCCACCTGGGTGGGCACCGTCCTCGCGGTGGCGGGGGTGGCCATCGCCACCGGCGCCGACTTCAGCGCCGCCGGTCCGGCGCTGGTGGGGGACCTGCTGGCGTTGGCGGGCGGGGTCATGGCGGCCGTCTACACCGCGTTCGGCGAACGGGCCCGCGCGTCGGTCACGACGACCACGTACACGCTCGTCTGCTACTCGGTGTGCGCCGCGCTGCTCCTGGTGGGCTGCCTGGTGTTCCGCGTCCCGCTGGTGGGCTTCAGCCCGACCACCTGGCTGGCGATCCTCGGACTGGTGGTGGGCGCGCAGCTGCTGGGCCACTCGATGTTCAGCTACGCGTTGGACAGGGTGTCCGCGAGCACGGTCAGCCTGCTGATCCTGCTGGAGGTGCCCGGCGCGGCCCTGATCGCGTGGCTGTGGCTCGGCCAGGTGCCGCGCCCGGAAGCGCTGCCGGGTCTGGTGCTCCTGCTCGCGGGCCTCGCCGTGGTGGTGCTGACCGGCGCTCGCGCCAACCGCCGCGCCGAGGTCCCCGCGTAGCGGTCCCCGTGCACTCCGGCACGCGGTGGACGACCCCCGTTTTGACCCGAGTAGACGAAGGGAGGTATCTTTGGTACTCGTGCCCGACCCATGTCGGGCCGCTCCGTGTGCCTATGCACCGGCAACGCCCTCCCGTGGCGGTGCTGGTTTGCCTGAAGCATCGGTGTCCTCCACTCGCTGGAACACCTGCGGTGTTACCTGCGGACCTTGGGATCCGGGCGACACGCCCGACCTCGGGTGCAGAGAGGGATCAAGTAAACAGAGCTCGCCAGCAAGTGTGACGAGACGCAACAACGGAAGAAGCAGCCGGCGTATGCCAACGATCCAGCAGCTGGTCCGCAAGGGCCGCACTGACAAGGTCGCCAAGCAGAAGACCGCGGCCCTCAAGGGGAGCCCGCAGCGGCGCGGTGTGTGCACCCGCGTCTACACCACGACCCCGAAGAAGCCCAACTCGGCGCTCCGCAAGGTTGCCCGCGTGAAGCTGACCAGTGGCATCGAGGTCACCGCCTACATCCCCGGCGAGGGTCACAACCTGCAGGAGCACTCGATGGTGCTCGTGCGCGGCGGTCGTGTGAAGGACCTGCCGGGTGTTCGCTACAAGATCATCCGCGGTTCCCTGGACACCCAGGGCGTGAAGAACCGCAAGCAGGCTCGCAGCCGTTACGGCGCGAAGAAGGAGAAGAGCTAATGCCCCGCAAGGGACCGGCCCCGAAGCGGCCGCTGATCTCCGACCCGGTCTACAGCTCCCCGCTGGTGACCCAGCTCATCAACAAGGTGCTGGTCGACGGCAAGCGCTCGGTCGCCGAGAAGATCGTCTACGAAGCGCTCGAGGGTGCTCGCGAGAAGACCGGCACCGACCCGGTCGTCACGCTGAAGCGCGCTCTGGACAACGTCAAGCCGACCCTCGAGGTGCGCAGCCGCCGTGTTGGTGGCGCCACCTACCAGGTGCCGGTCGAGGTTCGTCCGTCGCGCTCCACCACGCTGGCGCTCCGCTGGCTCATCACCTTCTCCCGGCAGCGCCGTGAGAAGACGATGGTCGAGCGCCTGATGAACGAGCTGCTCGATGCGAGCAACGGCCTCGGCGCGAGCGTCAAGCGTCGCGAGGACACGCACAAGATGGCCGAGTCCAACAAGGCCTTCGCTCACTACCGCTGGTGATGTGAAGCCCGGCCCGCGACATGCGGGTCGGGCTCTCCCAGCCCAAAGTGAGCGCTGCTACCAGCTGCTCAAGACAGGGGAAGACACCCGTGGCACAGGAAGTGCTCACCGATCTGGCCAAGGTCCGCAACATCGGGATCATGGCGCACATCGACGCGGGCAAGACCACGACGACCGAGCGAATCCTCTTCTACACGGGGAAGAGCTACAAGATCGGCGAAGTGCACGACGGCGCTGCGACGATGGACTGGATGGAGGAGGAGCAGAAGCGCGGCATCACGATCACGTCCGCCGCGACGACCTGCTTCTGGAAAGACCACCAGATCAACATCATCGACACGCCGGGCCACGTGGACTTCACGGTCGAGGTCGAGCGTTCGCTGCGCGTTCTCGATGGCGCCGTTGCCGTGTTCGACGGCAAGGAAGGCGTCGAGCCCCAGTCCGAGCAGGTCTGGCGGCAGGCGACCAAGTACGACGTGCCCCGCATCTGCTTCGTCAACAAGATGGACAAGCTGGGCGCCGACTTCTACTTCACCGTGCGCACCATCCAGGAGCGGCTCGGCGCCAAGCCGCTGCCGATCCAGCTCCCCATCGGCTCGGAAGGCGACTTCATCGGAGTCGTCGACCTCGTCGAGATGCGCGCCCTCACGTGGCGTGGCGAGGTGGAGAAGGGTGACGACTACACCATCGAGGCCATCCCGGCCGACATGGACGAGGTCGTCGCGGAGTTCCGCGAGAAGCTGATCGAGGCCGTCGCCGAGACCGACGACGACCTGATGGAGCTGTACCTCGCGGGCGAGGAGCTGACCGTCGCGCAGATCAAGACGGGCATCCGTCGGATCGTGACGAACCGCTCCGCCTACCCGGTGCTCTGCGGTTCCGCGTTCAAGAACAAGGGCGTCCAGCCCATGCTCGACGCGGTCATCGACTACCTCCCGTCCCCGCTGGACGTGCCGCCGGTCGAGGGCACCCTGCAGGACGGCGTCACGCCCGCGTTCCGCAAGCCTTCGAAGGACGAGCCGTTCGCGGCCCTCGCCTTCAAGATCGCGGCGCACCCGTTCTTCGGCAAGCTGACCTACATCCGGGTCTACTCGGGTCGGCTCTCCGCGGGCACCCAGGTCATCAACTCGACCAAGGACCGCAAGGAGCGCATCGGGAAGCTCTTCCAGATGCACGCCAACAAGGAGCAGCCCGTGGACGAGGCCCAGGCGGGCCACATCTACGCGGTGATCGGTCTCAAGGAGACCACCACCGGCGAGACCTTGTCGGACTCGCAGAGCCCGATCGTCCTTGAGTCGATGACGTTCCCCGACCCGGTCATCCGGGTCGCGATCGAGCCGAAGACCAAGGCCGACCAGGAGAAGCTGGGCACGGCGATCCAGAAGCTGGCCGAGGAGGACCCGACCTTCCAGGTCCAGCTGGACGAGGAAACGGGTCAGACGATCATCGCGGGCATGGGCGAGCTGCACCTCGAGGTGCTCGTCAACCGCATGAAGTCGGACTACAAGGTCGAAGCGAACATCGGTAAGCCTCAGGTGGCGTACCGGGAGACCATCCGCGGCACCGTGGAGAAGTACTCCTACACGCACAAGAAGCAGACCGGTGGCTCCGGCCAGTTCGCCAAGATCCTCATCACGTTGGCGCCTCTGCAGAGCACCGATGGTGCCCTGTACGAGTTCGACAACAAGGTCTCCGGTGGCCGCATCCCCAGGGAGTACATCCCCTCGGTGGACGCGGGCGCCCAGGACGCCATGCAGTACGGCGTGCTGGCGGGCTACCCGCTGGTGGGCATCAAGCTGACCCTGCTCGACGGTGCGTACCACGAGGTCGACTCCTCCGAGATGGCGTTCAAGATCGCGGGCTCCATCGCGCTCAAGGAAGCCGCTCGGAAGGCCAACCCCGTGCTCCTCGAGCCGGTCATGGCGGTCGAGGTGACGACGCCCGAGGACTACATGGGCGATGTCATCGGTGACCTCAACTCCCGTCGTGGCCAGATCCAGGCCATGGAGGAGCGCAGCGGCGCCCGCATCGTCAAGGCGCTGGTTCCGCTGTCGGAAATGTTCGGGTATGTCGGTGACCTGCGGTCTCGCACCCAGGGTCGCGCGAACTACTCGATGGTGTTCGACTCCTACGCCGAGGTTCCGACCAACGTGGCGAAGGAAATCATCGCGAAGGCGACGGGCGAGTAACCCGAAGCAGAGCACCGCAGTTCTAGCGGGCTCTCCGGGGGTCTCCCTGGGGTCCGCACAATCGACCCTGACATGTAGTCCGGCGGGCGCGAAGCCGCCCGCCGGACCAGCAATACGAAGTCCAGGAGGACAATCCAGTGGCGAAGGCGAAGTTCGAGCGGACGAAGCCGCACGTCAACATTGGCACCATCGGTCACATCGACCATGGCAAGACCACGCTGACTGCTGCTATTTCCAAGGTTCTGCACGACAAGTTCCCGGACCTGAACCAGGCGTCCGCGTTCGACCAGATCGACAAGGCGCCGGAAGAGAAGCAGCGCGGCATCACGATCTCGATCGCGCACATCGAGTACCAGACCGAGAAGCGCCACTACGCGCACGTCGACTGCCCCGGTCACGCGGACTACATCAAGAACATGATCACGGGTGCCGCGCAGATGGACGGCGCAATCCTGGTCGTGGCCGCGACCGACGGCCCGATGCCGCAGACCAAGGAGCACGTGCTCCTGGCCCGCCAGGTCGGCGTGCCCTACATCGTGGTCGCGCTGAACAAGTCCGACATGGTGGACGACGAGGAGATCCTGGAGCTCGTCGAGCTCGAGGTCCGCGAGCTGCTCTCCGAGTACGAGTTCCCGGGCGACGACCTCCCCGTGGTCCGCGTCTCCGCGCTCAAGGCCCTCGAGGGCGACGCCGAGTGGGCCGAGAAGCTCATGGGCCTCATGGACGCGGTCGACGAGGCCATCCCGGAGCCGGAGCGCGAGGTCGACCGCCCGTTCCTCATGCCGGTCGAGGACGTCTTCACAATCACCGGCCGCGGCACCGTGGTGACCGGTCGTATCGAGCGCGGCATCCTCAAGGTCAACGAGGAGATCGAGATCGTCGGTATTCGCGAGACCTCGCGCAAGACCACGGTCACCTCGATCGAGATGTTCAAGAAGTTCCTCGACGAAGGCCGCGCGGGCGACAACGCCGCGCTGCTGCTTCGCGGCATCAAGCGTGAAGACGTCGAGCGCGGCATGGTCATCGTGAAGCCGGGCACCACGACTCCCCACACGGAGTTCGAGGCGCAGGTGTACATCCTCTCGAAGGACGAGGGTGGCCGCCACACGCCGTTCTTCAACAACTACCGCCCGCAGTTCTACTTCCGCACCACGGACGTGACCGGCGTCGTTGACCTCCCCGAGGGCACCGAGATGGTCATGCCGGGTGACACGACGGGCATGATCGTCAAGCTGATCCAGCCCATCGCGATGGACGAGGGCCTGCGTTTCGCCATCCGTGAGGGTGGGCGCACCGTGGGTGCGGGTTCGGTCACCAAGATCCTCAAGTGATCCTGGTCTAATTGCAGACCCCGATTTGGACCGTCGCACACCTGTGTGGCATCCTTAACGGGTTGCTCGTCGGGGCGGCCGCGTTCGCAAGAATTCGGCCGCCCCGTCACGAGCGGTCCGCGCCCTGAGTCATTGGACATCGGTTAACGCCGCTGGCTGATCAGGGTGCTGCGGGTCAGGCACGACCCATCCCACGGAGTTATCTCAGTGGGACCGGCTTATGCATCGGGCGCGACACGCCCGACCGCGTGGACCGGGCACCGTGACATTTGAACAGGGGCGGAGCGCGCCAAGGGTCCCCAGCGACCCCCATTAGGCACCGCACCGCAGCGGTACGAGAAGCAGAGGAACGGCAAGCCACTATGGCGGGACAGAAGATCCGCATCCGGCTCAAGGCCTACGACCACGAGGCGATCGACGCGTCCGCGCGCAAGATCGTCGAGACCGTGACGCGCACCGGCGCTCGGGTCGTCGGGCCTGTGCCGCTGCCCACTGAGAAGAACGTTTACTGCGTCATCCGCTCGCCGCACAAGTACAAGGACTCGCGCGAGCACTTCGAGATGCGCACGCACAAGCGTCTGATCGACATCCTCGACCCGACGCCGAAGACGGTGGACGCGCTCATGCGCATCGACCTGCCGGCGAGCGTCGACGTCAACATTCAGTAAGTGGACGCGGCAGTGTTGATCCCATTTGGGGCGGAGAGTAACGAGACCCATGTCTGACAGGCAGGTTAAGGGGCTCCTGGGCACCAAGCTCGGCATGACTCAGGTCTTCGACGAGAACAACCGGATCGTTCCGGTCACCGTCGTCAAGGCCGAGCCGAACGTGGTCACCCAGGTGCGAACCCAAGAAATCGACGGCTACACGGCTGTGCAGTTGGCCTTTGGCGCTATCGACCCGCGCAAGGTCAACAAGCCCGTGACGGGCCACTTCGCCAAGGCTGGCGCGACCCCGCGCCGCTACTTGGCCGAACTGCGCACCACGGACGCGACCGAGTACCAGGTCGGCCAGGAGCTCACCGCAGAGGTGTTCGAGGCCGGCGCTGTTGTCGACATCAGCGGCACCAGCAAGGGCAAGGGAACCGCCGGTGTCATGAAGCGACACGGCTTCCACGGCCTTGGCGCGAGCCACGGCACCCAGCGCAAGCACCGCTCGCCGGGTTCCATCGGCGCCTGTGCCACTCCTGGTCGTGTGTTCAAGGGTGTCCGCATGGCTGGCCGCATGGGCCACGAGCGCGTGACCACTCAGAACCTGACCGTGCACCGCATCGACGCCGAGGCGGGGCTGCTGCTCATCAAGGGCGCGGTTCCCGGTCCCAAGGGCGGTGTGGTGTTCATCAAGAGCGCTGCGAAGGGTGGTGCCTGATGACGAACACCGTTGAGGTGCACACGCCGGACGGCAAGACCGACGGCAGTGTCGAGCTGCCCGCCGCGATCTTCGACGCGCAGGCGAACATCTCGCTGCTGCACCAGGTCGTCGTGGCCCAGAGGGCCGCGGCTCGCCAGGGCACGCACAGCACGAAGACCCGCGGCGAGGTCTCCGGTGGCGGCAAGAAGCCGTACCGGCAGAAGGGCACCGGCCGCGCCCGTCAGGGCTCGACCCGTTCCCCGCAGTTCGTCGGTGGCGGTATCTCGCACGGCCCGCAGCCGCGCGACTACACGCAGCGGACGCCCAAGAAGATGAAGGCCGCCGCTCTTCGCGGTGCCCTCTCCGACCGGGCCCGCGCCGGCCAGTTGCACATCGTGAGCGCTCTGGTGAACGGGGACACCCCCTCCACCAAGACCGCCCGCAAGCTGCTGGAGTCGGTCACGGAAGCGCGCCGCGTTCTGGTCGTGCTGAACCGTACCGACGAGGTTTCGTGGGTCAGCCTGCGCAACCTCGACCGTGTGCACGTGATCGCGCCCGACCAGCTCAACACCTACGACGTGCTGGTCAACGACGACGTGGTGTTCACCAAGGACGCGTACGACGTGTTCATCGCTGGACCGGCCCGTGGCCGTTCCGCGAAGGCCGTCGCCCGCTCCTCCGAGGTGTCCGAGGAGGCCGAGAAGTGATCCCCGACCACAGGGACATCCTGCTCGCGCCGGTGATCTCCGAGAAGTCCTACGGGCTCCTTGAGGAGAACAAGTACACCTTCGTGGTGGCACCCGGCTCGAACAAGACTCAGATCAAGATTGCCGTTGAGAAGGTCTTCGGCGTCAAGGTCGTCAGCGTCAACACGCTCAACCGGCAGGGCAAGCGCAAGCGCACCCGGTCCGGCTATGGCAAGCGCAAGGACACCAAGCGCGCCATCGTGACGCTGTCTGCTGAGAGCAAGCCGATCGAGATCTTCGGCGGCCCGGCCGCCTGATGACGACGAGGACTGCGTAGAGATGGGCATTCGCAAGTACAAGCCGACGACCCCTGGTCGTCGCGGTGCGAGCGTCTCCGACTTCGCCGAGATCACTCGGTCGACGCCGGAGAAGTCGCTGGTCCGTCCGCTGCACGGCAAAGGTGGCCGTAACGCGTCGGGCAAGATCACCACGAGGCACAAGGGTGGCGGTCACAAGCGGGCATACCGCTTGATCGACTTCCGCCGCACCGACAAGGACGGCGTGCCGGCCAAGGTCGCTCACATCGAGTACGACCCCAACCGCACGGCGCGCATCGCACTGCTGCACTACTTGGACGGCGAGAAGCGCTACATCGTCGCCCCCGAGAAGCTGCGCCAGGGCGACATGGTGGAGAACGGGCCCAAGGCTGACATCAAGCCGGGCAACAACCTCCCCCTGCGCAACATCCCGGTCGGTACGGTCATCCACGCGATCGAGCTCCGCCCCGGTGGCGGCGCGAAGATCGCCCGTTCCGCAGGCGTGAGCGTTCAGCTCGTCGCCAAGGACGGCCCGTACGCCCAGCTGCGTCTCCCCTCGGGTGAGATCCGCAACGTGGACGTCCGCTGCCGCGCCACGGTTGGTGCGATCGGCAACGCCGATCACTCCAACATCAACTGGGGCAAGGCGGGCCGCATGCGCTGGAAGGGCCGCAAGCCCACCGTCCGTGGTGTCGCCATGAACCCGGTCGACCACCCGCACGGTGGTGGTGAGGGCAAGACCTCCGGTGGTCGCCACCCGGTGAACCCGGCTGGTAAGCCCGAAGGCCGCACCCGCCGCCGCAAGCCAAGCGACAAGCTCATCGTCCGGCGTCGTCGCACCGGTAAGAAGCGCTGAGCAGGAAGGGAGTGAAGGATGCCTCGCAGCCTTAAGAAGGGCCCCTTCGTTGACGACCACCTGCTCAAGAAGGTGGACGTTCTCAACGAGTCGGGCAAGAAGACCGTCATCAAGACCTGGTCCCGCCGGTCCACGATCATTCCGGACATGCTGGGGCACACCCTCGCGGTGCACGACGGCCGGAAGCACGTCCCGGTGTTCGTGACCGAGGCCATGGTTGGGCACAAGCTGGGCGAGTTCGCCCCGACGCGCACCTTCAAGGGCCACATCAAGGACGACCGGAAGTCGCGCCGCCGCTAGGCGACGAACTAGGAAGAAGCTAAGGGGAAGCAGCGATGAACGCCCGCAACGATGCCAGTGCGCCGGAGTACCCGCGCGCCATGGCTCGGGCTCGCTACGTCCGCGACACGCCGATGAAGGTGCGTCGCGTGATCGAGCTCATCAGGGGCCGTAGCGCCAGCGACGCCCTGGCCGTGCTCCAGTTCGCGCCTCAGGCGGCAAGTGAGCCGGTCGCGAAGGTGCTCGCCAGCGCCGTGGCCAACGCCGAGAACAACCTCTCCCTGGACCCGACCACCCTCTGGGTGTCGAAGGTCTACGTGGACGAGGGGCCGACGCTGAAGCGTTTCCGTCCGCGGGCCCAGGGCCGCGCGTACCGGATCCGCAAGCGCACGAGTCACATCACCGTCGAGGTCGAGTCCCGTCCCAAGACGGAAGCCCGTCCCAAGGCGGTTCGCAAGACCAGCGCGAAGGGAAGTAACCGGTAGTGGGTCAGAAGATCAACCCGCACGGCTTCCGGCTGGGGATCACCACTGACTGGAAGTCCCGCTGGTACGCCGATAAGCAGTACGCCGAGTACGTGGCCGAGGATGTCAAGATCCGCAAGCTGCTCGGCCGTGGCATGGAGCGTGCCGGCATCTCGAAGGTGGAGATCGAGCGCACTCGTGACCGCGTTCGCGTCGACATCTTCACCGCACGGCCGGGCATCGTCATCGGTCGTCGTGGCGCCGAGGCCGACCGCATCCGCGGTGAGCTGGAGAAGCTCACCAAGAAGCAGGTGCAGCTGAACATCCTCGAGGTCAAGAACCCCGAGTCGGATGCTCAGCTCGTTGCCCAGGGTGTGGCTGAGCAGTTGTCCAACCGCGTCGCCTTCCGGCGCGCGATGCGCAAGGCCATTCAGTCGGCCATGCGCTCCCCCCAGGTCAAGGGCATCCGCGTGCAGTGCGGCGGTCGTCTCGGTGGTGCCGAGATGTCCCGTTCCGAGCACTACCGCGATGGCCGAGTGCCGCTGCACACGCTGCGCGCGGACATCGACTACGGCTTCTTCGAGGCCCGCACCACGTTCGGCCGTATCGGCGTGAAGGTGTGGATCTACAAGGGTGACGTCGTCGGTGGTCTGAGCGCCAGGCGTGAGCGTGACGCCGCCCCGTCGGCGGCAGACCGCGCGCCTCGTCGTGACCGCGATGCCCGCCCGAACCGGGCCCGTCGTTCTGGTGCCAGCGGCACCACGCCGACGAGCACCGAGGCAGGGCGTGCCGCGGCCGACGCACAGGCCAGCGAGACGCCGGCAGCCCCGGCCGCTGAAGAGAAGACGGAGGGCTGAGTCGTGCTCATCCCGCGGAGGGTTAAGCACCGCAAGCAGCACCACCCCGGTCGGTCGGGTGCTGCCAAGGGCGGCACGAGGGTCACCTTCGGTGAGTTCGGCATCCAGGCTCTGGAGCCGGCTTACGTGACCAACAGGCAGATCGAGTCCGCGCGTATTGCCATCAACAGGCACATCCGCCGTGGTGGCAAGGTCTGGATCAACATCTTCCCGGACCGCCCGCTGACGAAGAAGCCCGCCGAGACCCGCATGGGTTCCGGTAAGGGTTCTCCGGAGTGGTGGGTGGCCAACGTCAAGCCGGGTCGGGTGCTCTTCGAGATGAGCTTCCCGAACGAGGCCGTGGCCCGCGAGGCACTGCGCCGCGCGATCCACAAGCTCCCGATGAAGTGCCGCATCGTTACGCGTGAGGGTGGTGAGTTCTGATGGCAGCGGGTACCACCGCTTCCGAGCTGCGTGAGCTCACCGAGGAGGAGCTCGTGCTGCGCCTGAAGGAGGCGAAGGAGGAGCTGTTCAACCTCCGCTTCCAGATGGCCACCGGGCAGCTCGACAACAACCGTCGTCTGCGGACGATCCGGCATGAGATCGCCCGGATCTACACCGTGATGAGGGAGCGGGAGCTCGGTCTCTCGATTTCCCCCGACGCGGTCTCCACTGGTGAGGGTGCGGCATGACCGAAAGCAACGAAGCCACGACCGAGGACCGCAACGACCGCAAGGTCCGCGAGGGTTACGTCGTCGGCGACAAGATGGACAAGACGATTGTGGTCGCGCTCGAGGACCGCAAGAAGCACCGCCGCTACTCCAAGGTCCTGCGCTCCACCACCAAGGTGAAGGTGCACGACGAGGAGAACACGGCCGGTGTGGGTGACCGCGTTCGCCTCATGGAGACGCGTCCCCTCTCCGCCACCAAGCGCTGGCGGCTCGTCGAGATCCTCGAGAAGGCCAAGTAGTAGTTCGTTGGACCGAGCCTGTCAGGTCGGAAATCTGGCAGGCCAGGAATGGTCAGGAGTTGTAAGTGATCCAGCAGGAGTCGCGGCTGCGCGTCGCCGACAACACCGGTGCGAAGGAAATCCTTTGCATCCGTGTTCTCGGTGGCTCGGGCCGCCGCTACGCGGGTATCGGGGACATCATCGTCGCGACGGTGAAGCAGGCCATCCCCGGTGCCAACGTCAAGAAGGGCGATGTCGTCAAGGCCGTCATCGTTCGGACCGTGAAGGAGCGCCGTCGTCCCGACGGTTCCTACATCCGGTTCGACGAGAACGCCGCCGTGCTCATCAAGCCGGACAACGAGCCGCGGGGTACCCGCATCTTCGGTCCGGTCGGCCGTGAGCTGCGCGACAAGAAGTTCATGAAGATCATCTCGCTGGCACCGGAGGTGCTCTAGCCATGAAGGTCAAGAAGGGCGACACGGTCGTCGTCATCGCCGGCAAGGACAAGGGCGCCAAGGGCAAGGTCATCCAGGCCCACCCGGACACCGACAAGGTTCTGGTCGAGGGCGTGGCCAGGGTCAAGAAGCACACCCGGATCTCGCAGACCCAGCGTGGTGCGCAGTCCGGTGGCATCGTGACCCAGGAGGCCTTGATCCACGTCTCCAACGTGATGGTCGTCGACGCGGACGGCAAGCCGTCCCGCATCGGCTACCGGACGAACGACGAGGGCAAGCGCGTCCGCATTTCCCGTCGTAACGGGAAGGACATCTGATCATGACCACTGCTGAGAAGATCATTCCGCGGCTGAAGACCCGCTACCGCGAGGAAATCGCCGCCGAGCTGAACAAGCAGTTCGACTACTCCAACGTCATGCAGATCCCGGGCGTGGTGAAGGTCGTCGTCAACATGGGTGTCGGCGACGCCGCCCGTGACGGCAAGCTGATCGAGGGCGCCGTTCGCGACCTCTCGATCATCACCGGTCAGCGCCCCGAGGTTCGGCGCGCTCGCAAGTCCATCGCGCAGTTCAAGCTTCGCGAGGGCATGCCGATCGGCGCGCGCGCGACGCTGCGTGGCGACCGCATGTGGGAGTTCCTGGACCGGCTGCTGACCATCGCGCTGCCGCGTATCCGTGACTTCCGCGGCCTGTCGGGCAAGCAGTTCGACGGCAACGGGAACTACACGTTCGGCCTCAACGAGCAGTCGATGTTCCACGAGATCGACCCCGACGCCATCGACCGCCCGCGCGGCATGGACATCACGGTCGTCACCACCGCGACCACCGACGAAGAAGGTCGGGCGCTGCTGAAGCTCCTGGGCTTCCCGTTCAAGGAGAACTGATTCGATGGCCAAGAAGGCATTGATCAACAAGGCTGCCGCCAAGCCCAAGTTCAAGGTGCGGGGTTACACCCGTTGCCAGCGTTGCGGGCGTCCCCACTCGGTGTTCCGCAAGTTCGGCCTGTGCCGGATC
Source organism: Umezawaea sp. cmx-9-4 (assembly GCA_049997955.1). GTDB lineage: Bacteria > Actinomycetota > Actinomycetes > Mycobacteriales > Pseudonocardiaceae > Umezawaea. Next base: position 411,002 of record JAEBDY010000001.1, read on the forward strand.
TGCCTCCGGGAGATGGCGCACCGCGGCGAACTGCCGGGTGTCAGCAAGTCCAGCTGGTAAGAAGCGTTTCCACTTCGCTGTAGGCCTGCCCGCGACCGGATGTTCGGACCCTGGGCTGGGGAACCGCAGTGAGAAAGGTTGACTAGGTCACCATGACGATGACCGATCCGATCGCAGACATGTTGACTCGTCTGCGCAATGCGAACTCGGCATACCACGACAAGGTCGTGATGCCGCACTCGAAGCTCAAGGCGAACATCGCCGAGATCCTCAAGCGCGAGGGCTACATCTCGAGCTACCGCGACGAGGCGGGTGACGTTGCGAAGAACCTGGTGGTCGAGCTGAAGTACGGCCCGAACCGGGAGCGCAGCATCGCGGGCCTCCGCCGGGTGTCCAAGCCCGGTCTCCGCGTGTACGCGAAGTCGACGAACCTCCCCAAGGTGCTCGGTGGCCTTGGTGTTGCCATCATTTCGACCTCTGGTGGTCTGCTGACCGACCGCCAGGCCAACAAGCAGGGTGTAGGCGGAGAAGTTCTCGCCTACGTCTGGTAAGGGAGGGGGACCGCATGTCGCGCATTGGAAAGCTGCCGATCACCGTTCCCTCTGGGGTCGACGTGAACATCGACGGCCAGGACGTGAGCATCAAGGGGCCCAAGGGCACCCTGACCCTCACGATCGCCGAGCCGATCGTGCTGGAGAAGTCGGAGGACGGCACCCTCGAGGTGAAGCGTCCCGACGACGAGCGCCGCAGCCGTTCGCTGCACGGCCTCTCCCGCACCCTGGTGCACAACATGGTCATCGGTGTGACCCAGGGGTACGAGAAGAAGCTCGAGATCCACGGGGTCGGTTACCGCGTCGCGCTCAAGGGTTCCGACCTGGAGTTCGCGCTCGGCTACAGCCACCCGGTGAAGGTCGAGGCCCCTGAGGGCATCACCTTCGTCGTCGAGAACCCCACGCGTTTCTCCGTTCAGGGTATCGACAAGCAGCAGGTGGGCGAGATTTCCGCCAACATCCGCAAGCTGCGCAAGCCCGACCCGTACAAGGGCAAGGGTGTGCGGTACTCGGGCGAGAAGATCCGCCGCAAGGTCGGAAAGACGGGTAAGTGACATGAGCGAGTCGACTGCTACGAAGCGCAAGCCGGTGGGCAAGGACATCTCGACCACGCGTCGCATCGCCAAGGCCCGTCGTCACTTCCGCCTGCGCAAGAAGGTCAACGGGACCGCCGAGCGTCCGCGCCTGGTCGTGCACCGTTCCTCGAAGCACATCACCGTGCAGATCGTGGACGACCTGAAGGGCCACACCATCGTGTCGGCCACCTCCTTGGAGGCGGACGTGCGCGCGGTGGACGGCGACAAGAAGGCCCGCGCTGCCAAGGTCGGTCAGCTGGCCGCGGCTCGTGCCAAGGACGCCGGGATCACGGCGGTCGTCTTCGACCGCGGTGGCAACGCGTACCACGGCCGCATCGCCGCTCTGGCGGACGCGGCCCGCGAGGCCGGGCTGGAGTTCTGACAATGCACATCACCGGAATTGAGAGGGACGCCTGATGCCAGGACGCACGCGTCGCGAAGGCGGCGGGGGCGAGCGCGGAGAGCGCCGCGACCGTCGTGACGGCGGCCGCGGCGGCGCGGCCCAGGAGAAGACCCCGCACCTCGAGCGCGTGGTTGCCATCAACCGCGTGTCCAAGGTGGTCAAGGGTGGTCGCCGCTTCAGCTTCACGGCCCTCGTGGTCGTGGGCGACGGCGACGGCATGGTGGGCGTCGGCTACGGCAAGGCCAAGGAAGTTCCCGCGGCCATCGCCAAGGGCGTCGAGGAAGCGAAGAAGAACTTCTTCCGCGTTCCCCGCATCGGCGGCACGATCCCCCACCCGATCACGGGCAAGAAGGCCGCCGGTGAAGTGATGCTGCGTCCGGCCTCGGCCGGTACCGGCGTCATCGCCGGTGGCGCTGTCCGCGCGGTGTTGGAGTGCGCCGGGATCCACGACGTGCTGAGCAAGTCGCTGGGTAGCGACAACGCCATCAACATCGTGCACGCCACCGTGGCCGGGCTGAAGGGCCTGCAGCGTCCGGAGGAGGTCGCGGCCCGCCGCGGCTTGCCGCTGGAGGACGTCGCACCCGCCGGAATGCTGCGCGCTCGCGCGCAGCAGGGGGCGTGACCCCATGGCACAGCTCAAGATCACCCAGGTGAAGAGCACCATCGGCACCAAGCACAACCACCGCGAATCGATCCGCACCCTCGGGCTGCACAAGATTCGCCAGTCGGTGGTGCGCGATGACACCCCCCAGGTCCGCGGTCTGATCCACACCGTGCGCCACCTGGTGGTTGTCGAGGAGGTCAACTCATGACCATCAAGATCCACCACCTCCGTCCTGCCCCCGGTTCGCACACCGCCAAGACCCGCGTCGGCCGCGGTGAGGGTTCCAAGGGCAAGACCGCTGGTCGCGGTACGAAGGGCACGGGCGCTCGCAAGAACACCCCGGCGCGCTTCGAGGGTGGCCAGATGCCGCTGCACATGCGGCTCCCGAAGCTCAAGGGCTTCAAGAACCCGTTCCGCACCGAGTACCAGGTCGTGAACGTCGGCGACCTGGCCCGCCTCTTCCCCAAGGGCGGCACGATCGGTGTCGACGAGCTCGTCGAATCGGGCGCGGTCCGCAAGGGCCAGCTCGTCAAGGTGCTCGGCGACGGTGACGTCTCGGGCATCAAGCTCGACGTCACCGCGCACAAGTTCTCGGGCAGCGCCGTCGAGAAGATCGCCGGCGCCGGTGGCACCACCACCGCGCTCTAGTCAGCTGTTCGCGTGAAGGGCCCCCGGAGCTTCGGCTCCGGGGGCCCTTCGCTTTGCCCGCCGGGGATCCACGGACGACGAACGGCTCCAGGACGTCCCAGGGGAGCCGGTGCCTCGTCTCGGCATGCGGACGGCTTTGTACGCCCGTAGCGAAGCGCTGAGGACCTGGGAGGCCGCGGTCCTCGTCGTCCCCGAACCGTCACCTGGCGTCGTGACCGCTGCGGTGCGGCTCCGTCTACGGTGGTGCTGAAGTGGAAGTACCCCGGAGGGCCCTGTGCGTTCGCCCGGCAGGTCCGGGTGCTCCGGAGGACGGGGTGATCAGCTCGACCGGTTGACCGGGTGAGCCCATTCGGACCCAAAGATCCACCGTCCTGCAAGGTGTGAATGACGACTGGCTGCGGAGTTGCCCCCGATGACTGTTAAAGTCGCGGGCTGAACCCGGATGTCCTCCGGGTCGGTGGCGGCTACCTGCTGCGACCGGTCGAAAACCGTCGGCAATTCGCCCGGCGGTAAGTCAGTGCCGGCGAACGGCCGGTACCGCTCGATGTCGGCCCAGGGCCGACAGCGCTCAGGAGGTTCGCGTGCTCGGCGCATTCCGCTCGGCTCTCGCGACGCCGGACCTACGGAAGAAGATCCTCTTCACGCTGGGGATCATCGTGGTGTACCGGTTGGGCGCGACTCTGCCCGCGCCGGGCGTGTCCTTCAAGAACGTCAAGCTCTGCGCCGAACAGATCGACCAGCAGGGGATCTACTCCCTGATCAACCTGTTCAGCGGTGGCGCGCTGCTCAACTTGTCGATCTTCGCGTTGGGCATCATGCCCTACATCACCGCCAGCATCATCGTCCAGCTGCTCACCGTGGTCATCCCGCGGTTCGAGCAGCTGAAGAAGGAAGGCCAGGCGGGCCAGGGCAAGCTCACGCAGTACACCCGGTACCTGACGATCGCGCTCGCGGTCCTGCAGTCCACCGGCATCGTGGCGCTGGCCGTGCGCAAGCAGCTCTTCCCGAACTGCGCGGAGCCGGTCGTCCCGGACTCCAGCATCTTCACCCTGATCGTCCTGGTCGTCACGATGACCGCGGGCACCAGCGTCATCATGTGGCTCGGCGAGATCATCACCGAGAAGGGCATCGGCAACGGCATGTCGTTGCTGATCTTCACCGGTATCGCCGCCCGCATCCCGGCAGAGGGCTCGAACATCCTGGCCAAGGGTGGTCTGACGTTCTTCCTGGTCATCGTCGCCGGTCTGATCATCATCGCCAGTGTCATCTACGTGGAGCAGGCCCAGCGCCGCATCCCGGTCCAGTACGCGAAGCGCATGATCGGTCGCCGCATGTACGGCGGCACCTCGACCTACCTGCCGCTGAAGGTGAACCAGGCGGGCGTCATCCCGGTCATCTTCGCGTCCTCGCTGCTGTACCTGCCCGACCTGATCGCCCGGCTGACGGCCTCGACCGACCCCGGCGCGACCCCCAGCTGGTGGGCGACGTTCGTGGCGACGCACCTGGTGAGCCAGTCCAGCCCGGTGCACATCGCGCTGTACTTCATGCTGATCGTCTTCTTCACGTACTTCTACGTGGGCATCACGTTCAACCCGGACGAGCGCGCCGACGAGATGAAGAAGTTCGGCGGGTTCATCCCCGGCATCCGCCCGGGACGTCCCACCGCTGAGTACCTGCGCTTCGTTCTGGGCCGCATCACGCTGCCCGGCTCGCTCTACCTCGGCATCGTGGCCATCCTCCCGAACATGTTCCTGGAGCTGACCGGTGAGGGTCAGAACCAGAACTTCCCGTTCGGCGGCACCGCCGTTCTGATCATGGTGGGCGTCGGCCTCGACACCGTGAAGCAGATCGAGAGCCAGCTCATGCAGCGCAATTACGAAGGGTTCCTCCGCTAGTGCGACTCGTTCTCGTTGGCCCGCCTGGAGCGGGCAAGGGCACCCAGGCCACCGTGTTGAGCGAGAAGCTCGGCGTGCCGCACATCTCCACCGGGGATCTCTTCCGCGCCCACATCAGCAACCAGACCGAGCTCGGCCGGGAGGTCCAGGAGTACCTGGACTCCGGCGAGCTCGTCCCGGATGCCGTGACCAACGAAATGGTCCGCGAGCGCCTGTCCCAGCCGGACGCCGTCGAGGGCTTCCTGCTGGACGGCTTCCCGCGCAACGTCGCGCAGGCGGGCGTCCTCGGCGAGATCCTCGCCAGGGACGAGCACGCGCTCGACAACGTGCTGGAGTTCAAGGTCGACGAAGACGTCGTGGTCGAGCGCCTGCTCGCCCGCGGCCGCACGGACGACAAGGAAGACGTCATCCGGCACCGCCAGCAGCTGTACCGCTCGGAGACCGCCCCGCTGCTCGACTACTACGACACCATCGTCGTCAGCATCGACGCCGTGGGCGACGTCAACGAGGTCAGCGAGCGCGCACTGCGCGCCCTGCGCGGCGAGCGGTGAGCGGTGGCGTCCTCGAAGTCCTCCGTCGCTTCGTCCCTGGTGGCCGTGAACGCATGATCGAGATCAAGTCCCGCGGTGAACTGGAAGCCATGCGCGCCGCGGGCCTGGTGGTGGCTCGCACGCTCGCCCTGGTGTCCTCGCACGCCAAGGCGGGCGTAAGCACGCACGAGCTGGACGAACTGGCCGAGCAGAGCATCCGCGACGCGGGCGCCGTCCCGTCCTTCAAGGGCTACCACGGCTTCCCGGCCAGCATCTGCTCCTCGGTCAACGAGCAGGTGGTGCACGGCATCCCCAGCCGCACCCAGGTGCTCCAGGAGGGCGACCTCATCTCCATCGACTGCGGCGCCATCCTCGACGGCTGGCACGGCGACTCGGCGCTCACCGTGGCCATCGGCGAGGTGACCCCGCAGGAGCTGCTGCTGTCGGAGGCCACCCGCACGTCCATGCTCGCGGGCATCGAGGCGGCGATCGCGGGCGGCAAGCTCAGCGACATCTCGTTCGCCATCGAGGCGGAGACGATCGCGGCGGGCGAGCGGGACGGCATCGAGTACGGCATCGTCGAGGGCTACGGCGGCCACGGCATCGGCACCAAGATGCACATGGACCCGTTCCTCCCGAACTACGGCAAGCCCGGCAAGGGCCCCAGGCTCAAGCCCGGCATGGCCATCGCCATCGAGCCGATGCTGACCCTCGGCACCGAGCACACCGCCGAGCTGGACGACGGCTGGACGGTCGTGACGACCGACGGTTCGCGGGCAGCCCACTGGGAGCACAGCATCGCGATCACCGAGGACGGTCCCTGGGTGCTGACGGCGCTCGAAGAGGACTGAACCCTCCCGGCGTTCGAAGGGGCTTCGCCTGAGGGCGGGGCCCCTTCGTCGTGCGGAGAAGACTCGCCGAGCACGGGGGCTGTCCCCATGGACCTGGCCGAAGATCCACGCCACGATGGATGACGTGAGCGAGGACACGCCGACCATGAGAGCCGCTGACAACGATCGCGAAGTGGTCGTGGAGCAGCTGACCCGCGCGCAAGCCGAGGGCCGTCTGAACCTGGCCGAGTTCGACGACCGCGTCCAGCGGGCCTGGACCGCGCAAACGTATGCGGACCTGGCCGCCATCACCGCGGACCTCCCGTCCGGCCGCGAGGCCGTGCCGAGGCCGCCCCAGCCGCCCCCGACCTACCAGCACCAGGTCGTGCCCCAGGCCTTCCACCAGCCGGAAGCGCGGGGCGAGAGCCGGGCCGCCGTGCTGTTCTTCCGGGCCTGGGTGGCGGCCAGCATGATCAACTTCGTCATCTGGGGGCTGGTCAGCATCACCTCCCTGGAGCTGGTCTACCCGTGGTGGATCTGGGTGGCGGGCCCGTGGGGAGCGCTGATCCTGGCGGGGCGGATGACCCGATTTGGGTTGTCGCGCTGAACTGCGTACTATGGGTAGGTGGCGCACACGTAGCGCCGGTTCCGTCATGCCTGTGATGGTGGCCAGCAGTGGTCGAGCTCCAGGTGATCAGTGGTTCCGCAAGGGCCGGTCGGAGTCGGGGCAGCGCGTGTCCACATCCGGGTACAACCACCGTCACGAAACGCGGAGGACATGGGCAAGAAGGACGGGGCCATTGAGGTCGAGGGCCGCGTAGTCGAGCCGCTCCCCAACGCGATGTTCCGAGTCGAGTTGGAGAACGGACACAAGGTCCTGGCACACATCAGCGGCAAGATGCGTCAGCACTACATCCGAATCCTCCCTGAGGACCGGGTTGTCGTGGAGCTTTCGCCCTACGACCTGTCCCGAGGGCGCATCGTCTACCGCTACAAGTGACCTCCACGGTGGCCGGGGCAGCCGCCTCGGGCACGCGGCAAAGCAGGAGAGCTCAGGCGTGAAGGTTCAGCCGAGCGTCAAGAAGATCTGCGACAAGTGCAAGGTGATCCGCCGTCACGGGCGAGTCATGGTGATCTGCGAGAACCTGCGTCACAAGCAGCGTCAGGGCTGATTCACCCCTCGGCACTTCGTCGCGGTCCTCAGATGGACGCGACAAAGTAGTTAAGCCTCCTCGTACCTGCCAGGCGTTCCGACGCCTGGCGCACCCCCGGACTCCAGGCCGGGGCCGGGACACCACGTGCGAAAGCACGCGGAACGGCACAGCGAGTCAGTCCCGGAACCGGACGAGGAGCAGACCTGGAGCGACACCTGTTAGGAGCAAGCGCCGTATGGCACGACTCGCTGGCGTCGACCTCCCCCGCGAAAAGCGGATGGAGATCGCGCTGACCTACATCTTCGGTATTGGTCGCACGCGCTCGAAAGAGCTGCTGACCGCTACCGGGATCAGCTTTGACCTCCGGGTCAAGGACCTGGGTGACACCGACCTCGCGAAGCTTCGCGAGTACGTCGAATCCAACTTCAAGGTTGAGGGTGACCTTCGCCGCGAGGTTCAGGCCGACATCCGCCGGAAGATGGAAATCGGCTGCTACGAGGGTATTCGCCATCGTCGCAACCTGCCCGTCCGCGGGCAGCGCACCAAGACGAACGCGCGTACCCGCAAGGGGCCGAAGAAGACCGTCGCCGGCAAGAAGAAGGCCGGAAAGAAGTAAGACCTCGCGTCTTTAGGTAGGAGATCACCGAAGTGCCACCCAAGTCCCGCACGGGCGCCGGGGTCAAGAAAGTCCGGCGCAAGGAAAAGAAGAACATCTCGCACGGCCAGGCCCACATCAAGAGCACGTTCAACAACACGATCGTGTCGATCACCGACCCGACCGGGAACGTGATCGCCTGGGCGTCTGCCGGACACGTCGGCTTCAAGGGCTCTCGCAAGTCCACGCCGTTCGCCGCGCAGATGGCTGCTGAGAGCGCTGCCCGCAAGGCCGCCGAGCACGGCATGCGCAAGGTGGACGTCTTCGTGAAGGGTCCCGGCTCCGGCCGGGAGACCGCGATCCGTTCGCTGCAGGCCGCTGGCCTGGAGGTCGGCACCATTCAAGACGTGACCCCGCAGCCTCACAACGGCTGCCGCCCGCCCAAGCGGCGCCGGGTCTGAGGCACGGGGAGGAGTAAGAACTTATGGCTCGCTATACGGGACCAGCAACGCGCATCTCGCGCCGCCTCAAGGTCGACCTCGTCGGCGGAGACAAGGCGTTCGAGCGTCGTCCTTACCCGCCCGGCCAGCACGGCCGCGGTCGGATCAAGGAGTCCGAGTACCTCCTGCAGCTGCAGGAGAAGCAGAAGGCTCGTTACACGTACGGCGTGCTGGAGAAGCAGTTCCGCCGCTACTACGAGGAAGCGGTTCGTCGCCCCGGCAAGACCGGCGAGAACCTGCTGCAGATCCTCGAAACCCGTCTGGACAACGTGGTGTACCGGGCCGGTCTGGCCCGCACCCGCCGGATGGCCCGCCAGCTGGTCAACCACGGTCACTTCATCGTGAACGGCCAGAAGGTCAACATCCCCAGCTTCCGGGTGTCGAAGTTCGACATCATCGACGTGAAGCCGAAGTCGCTGCCGACGCTGCCCTTCGAGGTCGCCAAGGCCACCTTCGGTGACCGCCCGATCCCGGGTTGGCTGCAGGTCGTCCCCTCGACCCTGCGGATCCTGGTCCACCAGGCTCCGGAGCGGGCGCAGATCGACACGCCGGTGACCGAACAGCTCATCGTCGAGCTCTACTCGAAGTGATCCTCCTCCGGCCGGTCACCACCAGGTGACCGGCCGGAGTCGGGTCCCACGGCGGCGCGAATGGTGTGCCGCACGTGTTTGCCGGTCTCCGTGACCGGGTGTTCCCTCGGCGTCAAATAGCGGGCGCCGTTGAGCTGAAGGAAGAACCCAGTGCTTATTTCCCAGCGCCCCTCGCTCGGCGAGGAGTCCGTCAACGAGACCCGCTCTCGGTTCGTGATCGAGCCGCTCGAGCCGGGCTTCGGCTACACCCTCGGCAACTCCATCCGCCGCACCCTGCTCTCCTCGATCCCCGGCGCAGCCGTGACCAGCATCCGCATCGACGGCGTGCTGCACGAGTTCACCACTGTGCCCGGTGTCAAGGAGGACGTCACCGACGTGATCCTGAACCTCAAGGAGCTGGTCGTCAGCTCCGAGGAGGACGAGCCGGTGACGATGTACCTGCGCAAGCAGGGCCCCGGTGCGGTCACCGCAGGCGACATCGTGCCCCCGGCCGGTGTCACCGTGCACAACCCCGACCTGCACATCGCCACCCTGAACGGCAAGGGCAAGCTGGAGATCGAGCTCGTCGTCGAGCGCGGTCGCGGCTACGTCCCCGCCGTCCAGAACAAGCAGGCCGGCGCCGAGATCGGCCGCATCCCGGTTGACTCGATCTACTCGCCCGTCATGAAGGTGACCTACAAGGTCGAGGCCACCCGTGTCGAGCAGCGCACCGACTTCGACAAGCTGATCCTCGACGTGGAGACCAAGCCCTCCATCACGCCGAGGGACGCGGTTGCTTCCGCGGGCAAGACCCTGGTCGAGCTGTTCGGTCTCGCTCGCGAGCTGAACATCGACGCCGAGGGCATCGAGATCGGCCCCTCGCCCGCCGAGGCGGACACCATCGCGGCGTTCGCGATGCCGATCGAGGACCTCGACCTCACCGTGCGGTCGTACAACTGCCTCAAGCGCGAAGGCATCCACACGGTGGGCGAGCTGGTCTCGCGCAGCGAGGCGGACTTGCTGGACATTCGCAACTTCGGTGCCAAGTCGATCGACGAGGTCAAGATGAAGCTCGTCGGTCTCGGCCTGGCGCTGAAGGACAGCCCCCCTGGGTTCGACCCGTCCGCCGCTGCGGCCGACTACCCGGCCGAAGGCTGGGCGGACGGCGGCGTGGACACCCACGACGACGGTCAGGACTACGCGGAGACCGAGCAGCTCTGAAGGCCGTGAAAACGGCTGGGCCGGAGCAGAGGATCAGAAAGTAATCCGAGGAGCAAGCGATGCCCACCCCCACTAAGGGACCCCGTCTCGGCGGGTCGCCGGCCCACGAGCGGCTCATGCTGGCCAACCTGGCCACCGCGCTGTTCACCCACGGCCGGATCACGACCACCGAGGCGAAGGCGAAGCGGCTGCGGCCGTACGCCGAGAAGCTGATCAGCAAGGCCAAGGTCGGTGACCTGCACAACCGTCGCGAGATCCTGAAGGTCATTCGCGACAAGGACGTCGTCCACAAGCTGTTCGCGGAGATCGGCCCGTTCTTCGTCGACCGCAACGGTGGCTACACCCGCATCACGAAGACGCTGGCGCGCAAGGGCGACAACGCCCCCATGGCCGTCATCGAACTGGTGCAGCAGAAGCTGGTCGCCACCGAGGCCGAGGCGGCCCGGAAGACCAAGTTCGCCAAGGACGAGAAGGCTGAGAAGCCCGCCGTCGTTGCCGACGACGCTGACGCCGAGGTCAAGGACCAGGACGCCGACGCGCCCGAGTCCGCGACCAAGGACGCCGCTGCGGCCCCCGCCGAGGGTGCTGAAGAGGCTCCCAAGGCCGAGGACAAGAAGAAGGACGAGTCCTGACGGACCCGCTCATCGCAGACGAGCCCGTTGCCCCCGCTGGGGACGACGGGCTCGTTCGCGTCCGCCTCGACCTCGCCTACGACGGCACGGACTTCTCGGGCTGGGCGAGGCAACCGGGCCGCCGCACGGTGTGCGGTGTCCTGGAGGACACCCTGTCGATGGTGCTGCGCGAGGACGTCCGCCTCACCGTGGCGGGCCGCACCGACGCCGGCGTCCACGCCACCGGCCAGGTCGCCCACGTCGACCTCCCGTCCACCGTGGACGTTCCCGGTCTGCCCAAGCGCTTGTCCCGCGCCCTTCCCGCTGACGTCCGCGTGTTCCGGACGCGCGTGGTGCCGCCGGAGTTCGACGCCAGGTTCTCCGCGATGCGCAGGCACTACGAGTACCGCGTCACCGACGCCGTGGCGGGCGCGCACCCGTTGCGCCGCCTGGACACGCTGGCCTGGCCCCGCCCGCTGGACTTGGACGCCCTCACGGAGGCCTCCTCGCTCCTGCTGGGCGAACGCGACTTCTGCGCCTTCTGCCGCCGCCGCGAAGGCGCCACGACCATCCGCGAGTTGCAGCGCCTCGACTGGACGCGCGCTGAGGACGGCGTGCTGACCGCGTGCGTGTCCGCCGACGCGTTCTGCCACTCCATGGTCCGCAGCCTCGTAGGGGCGCTCCTGGCCGTCGGGGAGGGCCGCAAACCCCCGGCGTGGCCCGCGTCCCTGCTGACGTCCACCGAGCGCTCCAGCCAGGTCACGGTCGCACCCCCGCACGGGCTGGCGCTGGTCCGCGTCGACTACCCGCCGGACGGCGAGTTGGCCGCACGTTCCGCGATTACCCGAAACGTGCGCGTGCTGGGTTAGCGGGTATTCCCGCCGAATGGGGGGATTGCGCCGCGGTCGAATCGCACCTATTCACCATTACGTGTCCGCGAAAATTCTCAAAACGGACTTCGCTCACGAACGACAAGGGCCCCCACCGCCGCGGCGGTGGGGGCCCCTCGCATCCCGCGACTAGATGTCCAGCGTCCAGCTGTCGATCAAACCGGTGTCCTGCGCGTACACGTCCTTCGCCTGCAGCTTCCACTCGCCGTTGGCGTTCTCCGTGGACACGTTCAGCGTGAAGGTCGCGTTGACGTCGTCGGCGCTGTCGTTGCCGTTCGCCACCTTCAGCGTGCGGACCGCGCCGCTCGGCGTGATGAGCGCCAGCTCCACGTCACCGCGGTAGGTGTGCTTGACGTGCACCTCCACCTTGGCGGTCGTGGAGGCCTTGCCGACGCAGCCGGTCACGGTGAGGGAGCTGGTCACGCCCGCGCCCTTGTCCGGGATGGCGACGTCGGTGTCGTTGGTCTGCGCGGTGCAGCCGGTGGGCGGCGGGCCGGTGGTGCCGCCGACCAGGAACAGGAGCTTGTTCGGCGAGCCCGTGCCGGGGTTGGTGACGACGTCCGGGGTGGCTCCGTCGACCAGTGCGTCGCGCACCTCGGCGGGAGTGGCCGCCGGGTTGCTCGCCAGGTAGACCGCGGCGGCGCCGACCACGTGGGGCGTGGCCATGGAGGTGCCGCTGATCGTGTTGGTGGCGTCGTCGTTGGTCAGCCAGGACGACGTGATGTCCGTGCCGGGCCCGAAGATGTCCAGGCAGGGGCCGATGTTGGAGTACGACGCGCGGGCGTCGGTCCGCTCCGTGGCGCCCACCGTGATGCCGTTCGGCGTGCGTGCGGGCGACGTGTTGCAGGCGTTGGCGCCGAAGCTGTTGCCCGCGGCGAGGCCGTAGGTCACGCCCGAGGCGATGGAGTTCGTGACGGCCAGGTCGACGGTGTCGTTGGCGCCGCCGCCGAGGCTCATGTTGGCGACCGCCGGGCCGGGGTTGGCGACGTGGTGCTGGGTGACCCAGTCGATGCCGGCGATGACGCCCTCGAAGGTGCCGGAGCCCGCGCAGTTGAGGACTCGGACGCCGACCAGCTTGGCGGCCTTGGCGACCCCGTAGCGGGTGCCGCCGACGGTGCCCGCGACGTGCGTGCCGTGGCCCGCGCAGTCGGTCGAGTCGTCGTCGTTGTCGACGGTGTCCCGGCCGGAGACGGCCCGGCCACCGGCGAACTCGCTGTGGGTGAAGCGGATGCCGGTGTCGATGATGTACGCCGTCACCCCTTCGCCGCTGTTCGGGTACGTGTAGGAGTTGTCCAGCGGCAGCGCGTGCTGGTCGACCCGGTCGATACCCCACGACGGTGTGGGCGTCTGCGTCTCCGAGAGGCTGACCTCGGCGTCCTGCTCGACGTAGGCGACCGACGGGTCCGCGGCGAGCTTGCGGGCCTGGGCTTCGGTCATCGTCGCGGAGAAGCCCCGGACGGCGCTCTGGTAGGTGTGCTTGACCTTCGCGTCGTACTGCGCGCTCAGGCTCGCGGTCTTCGCGCTGACACCGGCGGCGCCGGTGTCCTTCAGGACCACGATGTAGCTGTCCTTCACCGCCTTCGCGGCGCCGAAGCCGCGAATGTCGCCCTCAGGGGCAGCGCCAGCGGATGCTCCGGTCAACGCCGCGGTCATCGCGACCGCGGTGCCGGTGGCCAATCCGAGGACGGCCGCCCTTCTGGCCCAAGATGCCCGAACTCCCATGTGTGGGTTCTCCCTCATCGCAGGGTGTGCACGGAGCGTGTCCTGCCCGATCCGCTCCGTGCCCTACGGGAGTTGATAGTTCTTGTGCGACGTGCAGCGCAAGAATTTCCCGAAACATAGCTGCGGACAAATTGTCCACAGATTTTTCCACGCTGTGAACGAATTGCTGCCCGAGGCTGATCGACATGAAGAAAGAAATGTGCCCCGGTCCTAATTGGTCCGGGGCACAGGTCTTTGTCGAAATAATGGGAACGTCAGTCGCCGCGGCGAACGGCCCCCAGGATCTGGGTCTCGCCGGGCGTCGTCACCAATCGCAGGGGACGCCACAGGTTCTGGCCAAGCGCGATCACCTGGTCGTCCTTCAACGTGGTCAGCTGGTGCGCCATCTGCGGCGGGAGCCGCCAGATCTGGCCCGCCAGCTGCGCCTGCCCGACCGGTAGCCGCTGGACCAGCACCAGGTCCGCGGAGGAGGCGATGCTCGTCGCCTGCGGGTGCAGGTAGGGGAGCACGTACATGGTCGTCTGCCACGGCGACCGCGGCGGGAACAACTCCTGCGGCACGTGGCCGCCGTCGTGCACGACGAGCAGCGGCGCGTCCTCGGACGGCCTGGGCAGCTCGACGGGGCTGAGCCTGCGCATCTGCGCCAGCGGCGACGGGCGGCCGTCCTGACCGGTGCCCACGGCCCGCATGACCGCCTGCCACGCGGCGGGCCTGCCGGTGGCGATGGTGATCCACGCGCCGGTCGCCATCGCCCGCAGCGCGACCTGGCGAGCCAGGTAGAGGCCTCCCACGACGACCATGCGGGTCGGCGCGGACCGCAGCACGGAGATCGTGAGCGGCTCGCCGTTCAGCCCGGAGCCGAGCACCATGCCGCCGCGGTCGCCGCTGGGGCTGACCACGTCCAGCATCGTCGGCGACACCAGGAACTCGGGCGCGATGCCCTTGCCGCGGCTCTGCGCGTCCAGCAGCCGTGAACTGCTCATGCCACGCCTCCCAGCGGCAGCGTCGCCGCGAGACCCGCGACCTGCAGGCCGCGCAACGGGGTGAGGGTGATGTCCAGCTTGTTGCTCAACGCCTTGAGCCGGTCGTCCGCCTTGTCCAGCTCGCTCGGCGTCCGGGCGCTCACGCGCACCAGGCCGCGCAGGCCGACCTGGCCGTCCTCGCTGCTCGGCGAGATCGACATGGACAGCGTCGAGGACAGCGCGCGCACGCCGGTGAGCGAGTTCAGGTTCTCCCGCATGCCCTTCGACGGCCAGCCGGTGATCGCGTAGCTGGCGTGACCAACGCCACCCGCGGTCACGCCGGACCACTTCTCGCGCAGCGAGACGGAATTCGTGCCCGCCGCGGCGGCCGTCAGCTCGGCGGCCGAGATGCCCGCGCGGATCAGCTCGTCCGGGTCGAGCGGGCGGATCGTCACGCCCGCCGACTCCAGCGCGTTGCGCACGCGGGACAGCGCGCCGATCAGCGCGCGGTGCGCGCCGACCACGCCGCCGCCGCGTTCCCGGATCGCCGCGGCGCAGCGGCGGGGGTCGAGGCGGACCGCGATCCACGTGGTGCGCCGGGCCGCCGCGGGCAGCGGGCCGAGCACCTCCATGTAGGACGCCAGCGCGGGCGAGCCCGGCGGCAGCGCCGCGCTGCCGGGGTAGCAGTGCCAGATCACCGAGATGGCGTCCAGCACCACACCCCGGTCCTCCAGGCACGGTGCGAGCGCGCCGAGCGGCAGGCTCGGCGCGCTGCCGACCGGCGAGATCAGGCCCGGCGCCGGGTCGACCAGCAGCACGGCCGTCCACGCGCCCTGGTGCCACGCCAGGCCGAGCGGCCTGCGCTCGTGGTCCTGGCCGTGCGCGACGACGAGGTCCGGCACGGCGAGCCGCAGCAGGGCCACGCGCGGGTCTTCGGGGCCGACGACCGAGGTTTCCTCCTCCGACGGCGGCTTCATCTCCGTCGGAGCGTCTCGTTTGGCCGTGCGGGTGTGCGAGCGGAGGTTGTAGCGGACCGTCAGGCCGATCCACTGGGTGAGCCAGCGGCCGCGCCTGCGCGCGAACGCGATGACCAGCGCGACGAACGCGATGCCGCCCGCGACGTACAGCAGCCCGATGTCGATCGTCAGCAGCACGAGACCGATCGCGATGCCGACCTCCAGCACCACCAGGTTGGCGACCGGCAGCGCCCCCAGGCTCGCGCCCGCCGCGCGGCGCCGCGCCCGACCTGCGGGACGGGCGGCGACGGTAGGCTGCTCCGTGGGTTTGCCTTGCGGAGGCGGCCCCGGCGGGCGAGCGGTGCCGGGGTTGGGCGGGCCCGGATGTGGAGTGGTCACGGACATCCGTTCTGGTCTCTTTCGCCTCGGTGTTCGGTGCGCCTCGGACTGCGAGGATGATGTCCTGGGAGGGTGGTCCGATCGGGTCTCGTCAACCCGCTCACAGAGCATCCCCCATCGGGATATCCTGCCGAACCGTACCGCGACTGGGAGAGCAGCGAGCCGAGAATGGCATCAACACCCACCACCAAGTCACAGGTCCAGGCATATCGCTTCGTGCTGCGCCGGATGCAGTCGGCCCTGGTGCGCAGAGACGCGGTGATGCTGCACGACCCGATGCGGAACCACTCCCGCGCGACGCTCGTCGGCGTGGTCCTCGGCGCGGTGGGGATGATCGGTTTCCTGATCTGGGGCCTGTTCTCGCCCGATCCGAAGCTCGACGACGAGACGAAGATCGTTATGAGCAAGGAGAGCGGCCAGATCTACGTGGTCCGCGATTCGCCGAAGAAGCAGTTGATCCCCGTGTTCAACCTCGCGTCCGCGCGGCTGCTCCTGCTCAGCGAGTCCAATCCGGACAAGGGCCAGTCCGGCCAGGGCGGCGGCGACGCGGCCGCGAGCCCGGCGTCGCTCAGCGGCGGTGAACTCAAGATCGTCAGCGAGAAGGCGCTCGCGAAGATCCCCAAGGGACGCCTGACCGGCATCGTCGACGCGCCGGACATGATGCCCGGCAGCACGGACCAGCGGATCGGTGCCGAGTGGTCGGTGTGCGACCAGTCGACGTTCGACCGCTCGCAGAACGCCCCCGAGGCGAACACCACCTTCGAGACCACCGTCCTCGCGGGCATCTCCGGCGGTGGCACGAAGCTGGACGGCAGCCGCTCGGTGCTCGTGACGACGGACAAGAACAGCAAGAAGGCGTTCCTGGTCTACAAGCGACCGGACAACAGCAGCATCACGTCGACCAGCACGGTGCGCGCCCAGGTCGACCTCACCGACGCGAAGGTCGTCAACGCGCTGCGCCTGCAGGACCGGGTCCCGAGGCCGATCAGCGCGGGCCTGCTCAACTCCATCCGCCAGGTCGGCGACCTCAAGGCGCCCGACATCCCCGGCGTGGGCGAGCAGGTCAACTTCATCGCGGGCGCCGTGGTCGGCGACATCCTCCGCGCGCAGCGCACCGGCGAGAAGATCGTCTACTACGTCGTGCTGAGGGACGGGATGCAGGAGGTCCCGGTCGCGGTGGGCGACATGATCCGGTTCGCCAAGGGATTCAGCGTGCAGCCGAAGGACATCGTCCTGTCCGACGTGAACAAGGTCATCTCGACGTTGAACCTGGAGAACTACCCCACCGAGGTCCCCGAGGTCGTGGACCTCAACGAGGACAACGTGGTGATGTGCCTCGGCTGGCGCGCGGACAACGTCACCGCGGAGAACAAGTCCGAGCACACCGAGGTCACCCTCGCGCCCACGCTGCCCGGCGGCAAGGACCTGGTCCCGGTGAAGATCAACCAGGTCGGCGCGACCGGTGAGGCCGTCAGCCAGTTCGTCATGGCAGCGGGCAAGGTGGGCGTGATCCGGAGCACGACGTCCATCGAGAACTTCGACAGCGGCCCGATCCAGCTGATCACCGGCCGCGGGGTGAAGTACGGCATCCCGGACACCGTCACCAGCGGTGGGCTCGGCCTCGGCAAGGACGGCTTCATGCCCGCACCCGCGGGCATCGTCGCCCTGCTGCCGGACGGCCCGCAGCTCAACCGGAACTCCGCCACCCGCAGCTACGACTCGGTGCCCGCGCCCGGCGGCGTGCTGCCGGAGGACGCGGCCAAGCCGAACACCGCGGGCGGCTGACCCCTCGGGGGAACCACGCCGAGCCCGGCGGCGTCCGAGTGGTGGTGCGCGCTGGTCGTCGGGGAGGCATGGATGAGTGACGTGGGTCGACGTCTGGGCAGCGCGGACGCCGCTCGGACGCCGTCGGGCGGCATCTCCGTGGACGCCCGCTGGCTGGAGCTGTACGCCGAGCGCGTCGACGACGCCGCCGAAGAACTGGCCCACGCCCGCGCGGAGCTGAGGGAAGCCCCGCTGCGCCCGCAGAGCTTCGGGGAGATCGGCAGGACGCTCCGCAGCGCGGAGGCCTACGGCCGCGCGGCAAGCCTGCTCCAGCAGCAGCTGGACCGCGCCTGCGAGGTGCTCAAGGCCGCGGGCGAGGGCCTGCACGACGTGGCGGGCCACTACACCGGCGCCGAGGACGAAGCCGTGCACCAGATCACGAAGGCCGACCGCCGGTAGGGGATCCACATGCGAGGCAAGGACGGACGGCAGGTCGAGTCGGAGGTCGGGGCCGAACTCGACTACCTGTCGCAGCTCAGCCGCCGCCTCGGCGTCGCGGACCTGGTCGAGGACTACTTCGCCCCGGTCGTCGGCGACTGGAACGACCTCCACGACGAGGCCGAGCGCTGGCGGGCGGCCGGGAAAGCGGCCGAGGCCGTGACGAAGGACCTGTTGAAACCGCTGGGGCGGTTGGATTCCGCGTGGCAGGGCGCCTCGGCTGACTCCTTCGTGGACCACATGCGGAAGGTCGGACTCGCGGGCCACGACATGACCGACGCGATGTCCGCGATGGGCGACGCGCTCGACGAGACCGCCGAGGGCATCCGCGGGATCGTGCAGGACATGTCCCAGGTGTTCCGGGACACCGCCGACGTGGTGTCCGGCGCGGCCGGACTGCCGTTGGACGGCGACGCGCGGATCATCGGGCACCTGGACGAACTGCGGGAACCGGCGAAGGAGATGTACGAGTCGGTGCGCGACGTCCTGGAGGCGTTCCGCCTGCTGTGCGACGGCTTGAGCGGCGTCGACGCCGAGTTCACCGGGCCGGTGATGGACCACCGGTACCCGGAGCGGGACTGGGCGTTCGCCGAGCCCGCGAAACCGACCGAGACCGCGCGGACGACGACCGGCTCCTCCGGCGGCGGCGCCACCGGGGACACGAAACCCGAGAGCGCCGCACCCGCCCCGGTCGGTGGTGGCAGCGGGTCGATGAGCGGCACGCTGCCCGGCGGCGGCTCGGTGGGCGGTGGCTCCGTTGGCGGTGGCCCTGTCGGTGGTGGCGGTGTGGGCAGCGGTGGTGTGGACGGTGCCGCGGCGGCCCAGCAGGGCCCTCTGCAGCACGGCGGGTCCACGGCGGTGCAGGAACCCCGCCCGGTGGACACGGGCGCTCCACGGCCCGCTGCCGCGGCGGCCGGTGGCGGTGGCGCGGCTCCGAGCGGTCAGCCGATGGGCGGCGGCATGATGGGCGGCGCTCCGATGGGCGGCCAGCAGGGCGGGGACAAGGAGCACAGGCCCAAGGTCCGCCTCGCCGGTTCCGCCGAGGAAGTGCTGGGCAAGCCCAAGAAGTCCGCGCCGCCGGTGCTGGGGCAGGACTAGCGGCTCAGGTGGTCCTGCCCGCCGCTACCGGCGGGGCGGAGGTTTCGACCACGACGTCGAAAGGCCGACAAGGCGATGCCCCCGGCGGGATGGAGCGCCGGGGGCATCACTTCCGCGTCGTGCGTCAGCTTCGGCGGAGGACGTTCCGCTTCCGGTTCCGGCCCGTCGTGTGGACCACGAACAACGTCAGCAGCAGCAGCCCGATGCCGATCCCGGTGCCGGACAGCGCCACCACGAGCCGGGTGTTGTCCGGTGGCCTGGTGTCGCCGAGGTCCGTCATCAGCGGTGCGAACTGCGGGGCCACCGCCCCCTCGCGCTCGGAGGACAGCACGGCCGTCAGCGCCGCGATCGGGTTGATCATCCCGGCCCCGACCTTGTGGTCGCGCCCGGACGGGTTGCCGGGGTGCTGGGCGGTCGCCGTCAGCCGGTCCATCACCTGACGCGCGGTCAGGTTCGGGAACTTCTCGCGGACCAGCGCCGCGACCCCGGCCACGTAGGGCGAGGCGAACGAGGTGCCCTGGATCGTCGTCGGCCTGCCGTTCTCGTCGACGTTGGCGTTGGTCAGGCCCGTGCCCTTGGGGTCGATCGTGGTGATGTTCTCGCCGGGAGCGGCGATGCTGACCCACGGACCCCACACGCTGAACGGCGAGGGTTCGCCGTTGTCGCCGATCGACGCCACGGACAGCACGTCCTTGCTGTACCAGGGCGGGGAGGCGATCACCTTGACGGTGTCCTGGTTCTGGTTGTCGTTCTGGTCCTTGCAGCCGGTGCCGTCCGTCCCGATGTTGCCGGCGGCGGTGACGATCACCACGTTCTTCTCGTTCACCGCCCAGTCGATCGCGGCCTGGAGCTTC
The DNA here is from genome assembly GCA_049997955.1 of Umezawaea sp. cmx-9-4. Classification (GTDB taxonomy): domain Bacteria; phylum Actinomycetota; class Actinomycetes; order Mycobacteriales; family Pseudonocardiaceae; genus Umezawaea. Next base: position 430,831 of record JAEBDY010000001.1, read on the forward strand.
CGCTCGCCCGCGCTCGGGGCCTTGGGCGAGTCGCACGAGGTCAGCGAGATGTTGACGACCTTCGCGCCCCGGTCGACGGCCCGCACGATCGCCTGCGCCAGCGTCGTCACCTTGCCCGCGGACTTCCGCACGTCCGCGCCGGTCGGGTCCTTGAACTCGTACCGGTCGCTGGTCTGGCGGATCGCGAGGATCTGCGCGTCCGGCGCGGCGCCGATGAACCCGGTGTCGGGGTCCCTGCTGGCCGCCGCGACACCCGCGACCTCGGTCCCGTGCCCGTCGCAGTCGGTCGTGCCCTTCTCCGCCGTCACGACGTAGTCGCCGCCCGGCTCGACGCGGCCCTTCAACCGGGGGTGTTCCTCCACCCCGGTGTCGATGATCGCGATCTTCACGCCCTTGCCGGTGGCGAACTGGTGCGCGTCCTCCAGCCGCAGCACCATCTGCGCGCGCGGCTTGGGGATGATCGTGCGGTTGCCGGTGTTCGACGAGATGCACGCCTTGTTCGTGCGGGTGTACGTCACGTCGGACTTGGGTTCGGTCGGCTTGTCCAGCACGCTCGGGTCGACCGGCGGCGGCACGGAGTTCGGCGGTGCGGGCGCGGCGGCCGCCGGTGCGGGCGCCAGCGGTCCGGTCACGAGCAGCAGTGCGACGGCCGTCGCGGAGGCGGCCTTCTTGACGGTGCGGGAAACACGCATGGTGGTAGGCGTCCTCGCGGGGTCAGGGCGCGATGAGTTGGCGCATCACGATGTAGAGGTCCATCACGGCGAGCGCGAGCGGCAGGACGAGGGCGATCAGGATGCCCTCCAGCACGTCCACCGTGCGGCGGAGCACGGGCGAGAACTTCTGGTTCGGGAAGATCACGCCGAGCACCAGCGCGCTCGCCGCGACGATGACCAGCGCGCCGAACACGTACAGCAGCCGGGTGGCGGGGGTGGAGTCCATCATCCAGCCGAGCAGGATGCCCGCGCCCGCGATCATGCCGCTGGCGAGCAGCGCCACGGCCTGGGCGCCGTTGGCGTAGGCCCGGCCGCGGAGCAGCAGCACGAGGGTCACGGCACCCGCCAGCAGCGGGCCCCAGACCGTGCCGTCCGAGGCCGAGATCACCGCGGCGACCGCGGCGACCGAGCCGGTGCCGACGATCATGCCGGTCATGTACTCGTGAGCGGTGGCGGTGCGCCGCTCGATGACGGCGTACTCCGGGAACCCGGTGTCCTCCTTGAGGTCCTCGGCGCTGCCGGGCACGATCGGCAGCGGCAGCTTCGCCAGCTGGATCGTGATCCGGGGCAGCACCGACAGGGCCGCGAGCGACACCGCGGCGGTCGCCGCCGCCACACCCGCCGTCGGGTGCGCGACCAGCGTCGCGATCAGGAACGCGATGGCGCCGAGACCCGCGGCCGTCGCCGCGGCGACGAACACCGTGATGCCCTGGCCGATCAGCAGGATCGCGGCCGACGCGAAGATCAGCACCAGCACGCAGGCCAGCAGCAGGTTGGGCCTGCCGACCGATCCCGGCACGATGTACAGGCCGGACACGAACGCCATGGGCAGCGCGCCCGCGGCGGCCACCAGCACACCGGTGTCGACCGCGGCGTAGGACCGGGCCACCACCGCGCCCGCGGCGAGCGCCACGACCGCCGTGACACCCGCGGTGATCGCGACGGGGATGCTGCTGCCGCCCATCAGGCTGCCCGACATGAGCAGCGCGACCGCGGCGGTGAGCAGCGCCAGCGCGCCCGCGATGTGGCCGTAGCGGCGTGCCGTGTCCTTGGTCCACGGGCGGAAGCTGTCCGCGTTCGACTCCGCGATGGCGTCCACGACGTCGTCGAACAGCGGGGGAGGCGGGTTCTCGTTGCGCCGCCGCAGTTGCAGCAGGTCACCGTCGACCACTCCGAGCGACGCGAGCGTGCGCCCGGGGTCGAGCGGACTGTCGCCGAGCCTCGCCAGGCACCACCCGCCGTGCCGCACACCGCCGTCCGGAGTCGCCTCCTTGGCCATGTCCAGCAGCATCGGCAGCAGGTCGGCCACCGCCACGTCGGCAGGCAGCGCGACGTCGATGCGCGTCCGCGGCGCAACCACCGTCACCCGGCTGAACACCGTCGTACCGGTCGCCACCAGTACCTCCTGAGTTTCTGTTTCGCTCGTTCCGCCGAACGGACACAACAGCCCGGCGAGCGACCCTAGTATGGCCGCACCGGTCACGCGCGCACCGGCGGTTCCGGGGAACACGTCGCACCGGCTTTTCCGCCGACCCGGGTCCGGCGGGCGCAACGGTGCGCCATAGTGTCGGTGAAGTGCTGGTGGCGCGCCCCGCCGTGCGGAGCGGGGAGTGCGCCGAGGGGTTGTTCGACAACGACTTGAAGAGGTGCCTGTTAGGTGAGCACGCTGCAGTTCAAGCGAACGCCACGCCTTGCTGCCCCACGGCCTCCCGGCGGTGAGGTGCACCTCGAACCGCCGCCCGAGGTGCCGAGGATCATTCCGGGCAACGTGATGATGAAGGCGTTGCCCGCCGTCATGATCGTGTCCTCGCTCGGGATGATGGCGCTGATGTTCAGCACCGGGTCCAGGGCGCCCGCCGCCATGATCATGCCGGGCATGATGATGATCTCGACCTTCGGCATGATGGCCGGTGGGATGGGTGGCGGCAAGGGCCAGAAGAAGGCCGAGATGAACGAGGACCGCAAGGACTACCTGCGGTACCTCGGCCAGATGCGGGACCGCGCCCGCGAGGCCGCCGACGAGCAGCGCGCCGAGCGCGAGTGGGTCCACCCCGACCCGCAGATGCTGTGGTCGCTCGCCACCACCCGCCGGATGTGGGAGCGCAGGCAGAACGACCCGGACTTCTGCCACCTGCGCGCCGGGCGGGGGTCGCAGCGGCTGGCCACCCGGCTCGTGCCGCCGCAGACCGGCCCGGTCGAGGAGCTCGAACCGATCGCCACGCTGGCGCTGCGCCGCTTCGTGCGCGCCCACTCGCTCGTGCCCGAACTGCCGATCTCCATCGCGCTGCGCGGGTTCGCCGCGGTCGGCCTGATCGGCGACATCGAGGTCAAGCGCGGCCTCGCCAGGGCTCTGCTGGCCCAGCTCGCCACGTTCCACTGCCCGGACGACCTGCTGATCGCGGTCGTCACCACGGGCCGCACCAAGTCGCAGTGGGAGTGGGCGAAGTGGCTGCCGCACGTGCAGCACCCGACCATCGTGGACGGCATCGGCCAGATGCGGATGATGGCGGGCTCGCTCGCCGAGGTCGAGCAGATGCTGGACGACCAGCTGCGCGACCGCCAGCGGTTCACCCGCAACGCGCCGCCGCCCGCCGACCAGCCGCACGTCGTGATCGTGATCGACGACGGCGACGTGACCCGCGAGGAGCAGATCCTGCTCGAAGAGGGCCTGGTCGGTGTGACGCTGCTGGACCTGTCCGAGTCGCTGGGCAACCTGACCGCCCGCCGCGGCCTGCGACTGGTGATCGAGGACGACAAGCTCGGCGCCCGCAGCGCCAGCGGTGTCGAGTGGTTCGGCCGCCCGGACTGGCTCAGCCTGGTCGAGGTCGAGGCGCTGGCCCGCCGCCTCTCGCCGTACCGGGTCGGCGGCGTCGACACCGGTGGCAGCGAGGAGGACCCGCTGTCGATGAGCAACAACCCGCCGCTGCTGGAGTTCCTCAACATCCCCGGCGACCCGATGACGTTCGACGTGCAGCAGGCGTGGCGGCCCAGGCCGGTGCGCGACCGCTACCGGGTGCCGTTCGGCATCGGCGAGTTCGGGCAGCAGGTCGAGCTGGACATCAAGGAATCCGCGATGGAGGGCATGGGTCCGCACGGCCTGTGCATCGGCGCGACCGGTTCCGGCAAGTCGGAGTTCCTGCGCACGCTCGTGCTGGGAATGCTGGCCACGCACTCGTCGACCTCGCTCAACATGATCCTGGTCGACTTCAAGGGTGGCGCGACGTTCCTCGGCCTGGACAAGGCGCCGCACGTCGCCGCGACGATCACCAACCTCGCGGGCGACCTGACGCTGGTCGACCGCATGAAGGACGCCATCGCGGGCGAGGTGTCGCGGCGCCAGGAGGTCCTGGCGAAGGGCAACTACAAGAACGTCTGGGACTACGAGAAGGCCCGTGAGAACGGTGCCGACCTCGACCCGCTGCCCGCGCTGTTCATCTGCATCGACGAGTTCTCCGAGATGCTGACGGCGAAGCCGGACTTCATCGACATCTTCCTGCAGATCGGGCGGGTCGGCCGCTCGCTGCAGATCCACATGCTGCTCGCCTCGCAGCGCCTGGAGGAGGGCAAGCTGCGCGGCCTGGACACGTTCCTGTCGTACCGGATCGGTCTGAAGACGTTCTCCGCCGCGGAATCCCGCGCGGCGATCGGCGTGCCCGACGCGTACGAGCTGCCGCCCATCCCCGGCTCCGGCTACCTGGGCATCCAGGGGTCGCCGCTGGTCCGGTTCAAGGCCCTCTACGTGTCCGGTCCCTACCGGCCCGCCGGTCTCCAGGCCGCGGGCCCGTCGGCCGCGGTCAGCGGCGACAAGCGGCCGCGCTACTTCGTGCCGGACTACATCGAGATCCCCAAGGAACCGATCCGGCCCGTGCAGCCGGTCGTGGAGGAGAAGAAGGAGGACAGCAACGAGCCCAGCCAGCTCGAGGTCGTCGTCAACAAGCTCGTCGGCCAGGGCCCGCCCGCGCACGAGGTGTGGCTGCCCCCGCTCAACGAGCCGCCGTCGCTGGACACGCTGCTGCCCCCGTTGCAGGCCACCGAGGACCGCGGCCTCACCTCGCCGGGCTTCTTCACCAACGGCAAGCTCCAGGTCGCGATCGGCGTCGTGGACAAGCCGTTCGAACAGCGCCGCGACCTGCTGTGGGCGGACTTCTCCGGCGCCGCGGGGCACGGTGCCATCGTCGGCGGCCCGCAGTCGGGCAAGTCGATGATGCTGCGCACGCTCATCACGTCCATGTCGCTCACGCACACCCCGCAGGAAGTGCAGTTCTACTGCCTCGACCTCGGTGGCGGCACGCTCGCCGCGCTGGAGCGGATGCCGCACGTCGGTGGCTTCGCCAGCAGGCTGGACGTGGACAAGGCGCGGCGCATGATCGCCGAGCTGACCGGTCTGATCGGTGAGCGCGAGCAGCGGTTCCGCGCGCAGGGCATCGACTCCATGGTCGAGTTCCGCAACCGCAAGCGGCGCGGCGAGATCAAGGACGACCTGTTCGGCGACGCGTTCCTGGTCGTCGACGGCTGGATGAACTTCCGCCAGGAGTTCGAGACGCTCGAACCGCTGGTGCAGCAGCTGGCGGCGCAGGGCCTGTCCTACGGCGTGCACATCGTCATCGCCGCCAACCGGTGGGCGGAGATCCGCCCGGCCATGAAGGACCTGCTGGGCACCAGGTTCGAGCTGCGCCTCGGTGACCCGTCGGAGTCCGATGTGGACCGCAAGGTCGCGGTGAACATCCCGCCCGGCAGGCCCGGTCGCGGTCTGTCCCCGCAGAAGCTGCACTTCCTCACCGCGCTGCCCCGCATCGACGCGTCGTCGGACCCGACGAACGTCGCGGCGGGCATCGCCGACCTGATCGGCAAGGTCACGCAGGCGTGGCGCGGACCGCACGCCCCGGCCGTCCGCCTGCTCCCGGACCTGTTGCCGTACCAGGACTTCATGGCCCAGGTGGACCAGGTCAGGCCGAACCGCGGCCACATGGTGCCGGTCGGCGTGGACGAGGACGAGCTGGCCCCGGTCTACCTCGACTTCGACAACGACCCGCACTTCATGTCGCTGGCCGACGGCGAGTCCGGCAAGACCGGCATGCTCCGCGCCATCGTGCGCGGCATCATGACCCACTACACGTCGTCCGAGGCCCTGATCCTGCTGGTCGACTACCGGCGCACGATGCTCGGCTTCATCGACACCGACCACCTGCTCAGCTACGCGGTCTCCTCCGCGCAGCTGGTCGACGTGATCAAGGACGTCCGGGGCTCGATGCTCGGCAGGCTCCCCGGCCCCGACGTCACCCAGGACCAGCTCCGCAACCGGTCCTGGTGGAAGGGCCCGGAGCTGTTCGTCATCGTCGACGACTACGACCTGGTGGCGCCCCAGGGCGGCCAGAACCCGCTGCAACCGCTGGCGGAGTTCATCCCGCAGGCCAAGGACGTCGGCCTCCACATCATCGCCGTCCGCCGCATGGGTGGCGCCTCGCGCGCCCTGTTCGACCCCATCCTCGGCAAGCTGAAGGAGATCGCCTCGCCGTTCATGATCGGCAGCGGCTCCAAGGAGGAGGGCAACCTCGTGGGCAACCTCAAGCCGTCGCCGCAGCCCCCTGGCCGAGGCACCCTGGTCACCCGCAAGAACGGCCAGCAGCGCATCCAGTTCGCCTGGGTCGATCCCGAGTAGACCGTCACGACGAAGGGCCCGCGGCACCCGCCGCGGGCCCTTCGCCTTGCCGACCCCGACCCCGATCCCGTGAACCCGACCGGTGGGGGAGCGCCCGACTGCTTCGCCCGGTGCCCCTCGCACTTCGGTCACGTGCGCGGCGGAGTGCCAATATGCTTGCCGGACGGGGGAGGGGTGCCCGATGGGGGCTGAGCCCGGGGTTCTGGGACCACTCGAGGTCCTGGCGGGCCTGCTCGCTCCCGAGGTGCTCGACCCGCACGGGTTCCGGGTGCCGCCCCGTCGAGTCGAAGGCGGCCGATCGGGAACCGGAGGGCGCTGGGGGAGACGAACCTCATGGCGGGTGCGATGACGTCCACGGCGCAGGGTAAGCATGTGCTTGCCGGTGACAGCGCCGGACGAGGGGATGGCGGATGAGTTTGCACGTCGCGGTCGACTTCGGCACGTCCAGCACCTGCGTCGCGCTCTCGGTGCACGGGCGGGAGCCGCAGGTCGTCGTGTTCGACGGCCAGCCGCTGGTGCCGTCCGCCGTGTTCGCCGCCGCCGACGGGACGCTGTTCGTCGGCCACGAGGCCGAGCGGCAGGCCGCGGTCGACCCGTCGCGGTACGAGCCGAACCCCAAGCGGCGGATCGACGAGGGCGAACTGCTGCTCGGCACCAGCGTGCTGCGGGTGTCCGACGTGGTGCGGGCGGTGCTGACGCGTGCGGTCGGGGAAGCTCGGCGGGTCGGCGGTGGGAAGCCGGTCGACCTCCTGGTGCTCACCCACCCCGCCGACTGGGGCGCCGTGCGCACCCGCGTGCTGCTCCAGGCCGCGAACGGGCTCGCCAACGACGTGCGGCTGGTCCCCGAGCCCGTGGCCGCCGCCGTGTTCCACTCCGCGGGTCACGCCATGGCGGAGGGCTCCACGCTCGCCGTGCTCGACCTGGGGGCCGGGACGGTGGACGCCACGGTCATCAGCAGGCAGGGCGGCGCGTTCCGGGTGCTGGCCACCAAGGGCGACCCCAGCTTCGGCGGGGCCGACGTGGACCAGATGCTGCTGGAGCACCTCGGCTCGCAGGTGCCGCCCGGCGACCGCGAGGGGTGGCGGCAGCTCGTGGAGGGGCAGGGGCTGGCCGACCGGCGTCGCCGCCGGGTCCTCCGCCAGGACGTGCGGGGCGCCAAGGAGACGCTGTCCCGCCACGCCTACACCGACGTGCCGATGCCGCCGCCGTTCCCCGACGCGCACGTCACGCGCGGTGACCTGGAACGCCTGATCAGCGCCCCGCTCAACCGGGCGGTCGCGCTGGTGCTCGGCGCGGTGCGGAACACCGGGTTGAACCCCCGGCAGCTGACCGGGATCTTCCTGGTCGGCGGGTCCAGCCGGATCCCGATGGTCGCGCGGCTGGTCATGGAGCAGTCCGGGGTCGTGCCCACGAGCATCGACCAGCCGGAGACCGTGGTCGCCCGAGGCGCGCTGCGGGCCGTGAACGTGGAGCAGCCGCAGCCGCCCAAGGCCGTTCCGCCCGAGGACACGCGCAAGATCACCCGGCGGATCGGGGCGGCCGAGACCTTTCGCGGCGCTTTCCCGGCGACCCCCGCTCCGGGATTTCCACCGCAGTCCCAGGTCCAGATCGTCAAGATTCCGACAAAACGGCGGTCTCGCCTTCCGCTGTTCATCGGCGGAGCGGTTCTGCTCGTCGCGGTAATTGGCGCGTCCGTCGCCTATGCGCTCACCACGGGCGGCGCGCCGAATACCGGGGGACCGAGCACGTCGCAAAGCGCACCGGCAGGCAAACAGATAGCGATGTACGACTACAGCTTCACCGCGCCCGTCGAATGGGAGCAGAGCGGCGGCGATCCCACGGCGCGCAAGGTGCAGATGAGACCCATTGGCGGGGATTCCTCCAAGGACGTCATCGCGGTTCAGGAGCAGAAGCTCACCTACGACGCGAGCGCCGACCGCGACCGGGCCGTGAGCGAACTCCGGGCCGAGTACGAGAGCGCCAGGAACCTCGCCGATTTCACCCCGTCGACCCGCTTCGCCGACAAGGATGTCGTTTACTACCGGGAACGGCCGGAAGGCCTGACCATCGACTGGTACATCGTGCTCAAGGGCGACGCGCAGGTCAGCGTCGGCTGCCAGTACACGCCAACGGGCGCGCCGCGGGTGCGCGCGGCGTGCGAGCAGGTGGTCCGCACGATGGCCGTGACCAGCTGATCCAGCGGGAGGGCTCGGAATGACCTCGGAAGCGTTTGCCAGGTTCCGCACGGATCTCGCGGCGGCGGTGACCAGGGGTCGCCGGGCCGCCTCCGAGGCGGGGGTGCGCAACGGCGCCGCTCGCGACCGGAACCGCGAACTGGCCGAACAGGCCAGGTCCCGGCGGACGGCCCCCGGTCAGCAGGCCACGTCCCCGGACGTGCGCCGGGTGGCGAACGGGTTCCGCGAGGAGCGCGGGCTGCCGGTCGAGCGGCTCTCCGACGGCGCCGAACTGCTCGCGCCGGAAAAGCAGGCGGACGCGAATGCAAATTGTGTCGCGAATGCAAACATTCCGCCGGTCGCGGCCGGTTCGCGGCCGGTGGCCGGTCCGAGGGGGCAACTTCCTCGTGCGGGCCACGATGACGAGGACTTTTCGCAAGGGCAAATCCTCTACTGACCGTGGTGGTCACCCCTGACATCGTTCACTAGAGCAACCGTTTCCGGGAAAATCGCGACAACGCGGAACCGGCATGGCACTGTATCCGTCGTAGGGGCAGTACAAGCTGAGAACGTGCAGCCCGAACATCTATAAAGGGGGCTTTCCCAAAATGGCAGGTTTCGGTACTGGTAGTGAAGAGCTCATGGGTGCTGGCCGCGACATCGTGTCCACGGGCGAAGAGATCGACGGCATTCTGCGCAACCTGAACGGCATCATCGACGCGATCGGCAACACCTGGCAGGGTGCTGCCAAGGACGCCTTCGCGGTGCTGAACACGCGGTTCGACGAGGACGCCATCAAGCTGAACTCCGCTCTGAAGGAGATCGCCGAGCAGGTCACCGGCACGGCGACCACGTACCTGCAGCAGCAGGAAGAGCAGTCGCAGCAGATGAGCAACATCACTGCGCGCCTCGGTTAATTGACCGCGGGCTTTTCTTTCGCGTCTTTCTCGTTCGTTCGGCTCATGACAGGATTTGGGGATTTCAGTGGACATCAAGGTTGACTTCGCCGGTTTGGAAACGCTCGCGAGCGACATCGGCGCCCAGGCGAGCACGCTGCAGAGCACGTTGGAGAACCTGCAGAGCCGCATCAAGCCCGTCATCGCCCAGTGGGACGGTGCCACGAGTGGCGCCTACGCCGCTTCGCAGCAGAAGTGGGACACGGCCGCCGAGGACCTGCAGCAGGTGCTCGCGCAGATCGGCACCGCCGTCCGCGCCGCGGGCGAGTCCTTCCAGTCGGGCGAGCAGCAGAACACCGCCCGCTGGGGCTAGAACTTCACGTCACCCAGAGTGACCTCGCGGGCCCTGGAACCCTCCGGTTCCGGGGCCCGCGCACGTTCCACCCCCCGGTTGGCGGGGGCCGTTTTGACCCGGCCACGACCCAACCGGTATCTTCCTACGTTGTTGTGCGGTATCCGGTGCGACATTGCGCGCCGCGTGTGTTCTGGTCCACTTGCCCACCTCGTTTTCGAGGGGCAATCCGGCCTGGAGCAGCCGCCGCAATGTCCACCAGACGCAAGTGACGACGAGGTAGATCCGTGCGCACGTACAGCCCGAAGGCCGGCGAGGTGACCCGCGCCTGGCATGTGATCGACGCCCAGGACGTGGTGCTCGGTCGGCTCGCCACCCAGGCCGCGACGCTGCTGCGCGGCAAGCACAAGCCGACTTACGCCCCGCATGTCGACACTGGCGACTTCGTCGTCATCATCAATGCTGACAAGGTCGCCCTCACCGGCAACAAGCGGGACCAGGAGTTCGTCTACCGCCACAGCGGTCACCCGGGCGGTCTGCGCAAGCAGTCCTTCGGTGAGGTGCTTGACACCCGCGCTGACCGGCTCGTCGAGAAGGCAATCAAGGGCATGCTGCCCAAGAACCGCCTCGGCAGCGTGATCGGCAGCAAGCTGAAGGTCTACAGCGGCCCTGAGCACCCCCACGCCGCGCAGCAGCCGCAGCCTTTCGAGATCACCAAGATCGCCCAGTGACCGGCGACGAGCACACCGAGGAAGTCACTGTGACCACCCCTGAGAACGAAGTCGAGGCCGTCGAGACCGACGCCGTCGACGCTCCCGAGGCTGACACCACCGAGGTCGACGCCCCCGAGGCTGACGCCACGGACGCCGACGCCGACACCACCGAGGTCGAGGCCGTCGAGGCCGAGGCTGAGGCCACCGAGACCGACGCCGAAGAGGCCGAGGACGAGGTTGTCGCGCCCGTCGTCAAGCACTCGCTGAACGGTGCACACCACCTCGCGCAGACCGTTGGTCGGCGCAAGGAGGCCATCGTCCGCGTGCGCCTCGTGCCCGGCACCGGCAAGTTCACGCTCAACGGCAAGAGCCTCGAGCAGTACTTCCCGAACAAGGTGCACCAGCAGCTCATCCGCGAGCCCCTGGTCACCACCGAGAAGCCCGAGACGTTCGACGTGCTCGGCACGCTGCGCGGCGGCGGCACCACCGGCCAGGCCGGTGCGCTTCGCCTCGCCATCGCGCGTGCGCTGATCGCGATCGACATCGAGGACCGCCCGGTCCTCAAGAAGGCCGGCTTCCTCACTCGTGACCCGCGGGTCAAGGAGCGCAAGAAGTACGGTCTGAAGAAGGCCCGCAAGGCGCCCCAGTACAGCAAGCGCTGATCGGTTCTTCACCAGCTCTACCCTGCGGGAGCAGCCAGTTCTTCATCGAACTGCTGCTCCCGCAGTGCTTTTCGGCCCCTTTTGCTGTGCGGTTGATCACGGAGGACCCTCGGATCATGGCTCGCCTGTTCGGCACCGACGGAGTACGCGGTCTCGCCAATGCGGACCTCACCCCCGAACTGGCACTGTCCGTGGCCGCCGCCGCGGCGCGGGTGCTCGCCGAGCACGACCGAACGCATCGGCCGGTGGCGCTGGTCGGCCGTGACCCCCGCGCCAGTGGCGAGATGCTGGAGGCCGCGGTCGTCGCGGGCCTCAGCTCCGCGGGCGCGGACGTGCTGCGGGTCGGTGTGCTGCCGACGCCCGCCGTCGCGTTCCTGGTCGCCTCGCTCGGCGCGGACGTCGGCGTGATGATCTCCGCGTCGCACAACGCCATGCCGGACAACGGGATCAAGCTGTTCGCCGCGGGCGGCCACAAGCTCCCGGACTCGGTCGAGGACGAGATCGAGCAGAAGATGCTCACCCACGACGGCCGCCCGACGGGCGCCGCCATCGGTCGGGTTCGCGACGTCGAGGACGCCGAGGTCCAGTACGTCGAGCACCTGCTCAAGATCACGCCGCACCGGCTCGAAGGCATCAAGGTCGTCGTGGACTGCGCGAACGGCGCCGCCTCGATCGCCGCGCCGGACGCGTACCGCCGGGCGGGCGCCGAGGTCGTGGAGATCAACGCCGACCCGGACGGCCTGAACATCAACGACAACTGCGGTTCGACGCACCTCGACGTGGTGCGGGCCGCCGTCCTCGAACACGGCGCCGACCTGGGCATCGCCCACGACGGTGACGCCGACCGCTGCCTCGCGGTGGACGCCGAGGGCAACGAGATCGACGGCGACCAGATCATGGCCGTCATCGCCATCGCCATGCGCGACGCGGGCGAGCTGACGGACAACACGCTCGTCGCGACGGTGATGAGCAACCTCGGGCTGCACATCGCCATGCGCGAGCAGGGCATCGCGCTCCGCACGACCGGGGTGGGCGACCGGTACGTGCTGGAGGAGCTGCGGGCCGGTGGCCTCGCGCTCGGCGGTGAGCAGTCCGGTCACGTCGTCCTCCCGGCGCACGCCACGACCGGTGACGGCCTGCTGACCGCGCTCCGCCTGATGGCGCGCATGGCGGACACGGGCAAGTCGCTGGCCGAGCTGGCGGGCGTGATGCGCAGGCTCCCGCAGGTCCTGATCAACGTCCGGGTGTCGGACAAGGCCGCGGTGGCGAAGGACGCGTCGGTCAGCACGGCGGTCGCCGAGGTGACCGCCGAGCTGGGCGACACCGGCCGGGTGCTGCTGCGCCCGTCCGGCACCGAGCAGCTCGTCCGGGTGATGGTCGAGGCCACCAGCCACGAAGCTGCCGAGTCGGCCGCGCGCAGGCTCGCCGATGTGGTTTCCTCGGTCCACTGATCGGGAGTTGGGGGCGCGGACGTGGTCGGCATGGTGATGGGGTTCGTCCTCGGGGTGGTCGTGGGCGGTGGTGGTGTGTTCGCCATCACCAAGGCCAGGGGGCAGCAGCGGCAGTTCCCGCCGAACCAGGGCTTCCCGCCGCCGAACCAGGGCTTCCCGCCTCAGCAGGGCCCGCCTCCCCAGGCGGGCCCGTACCCGCCTCGGCAACAGCAGCAGCGCCCTCCCCAGCAGTGGTGATCGGCTCCCACCTGCTCGCGGTTGCTGTTTGCTAAGGCAACCGACTGGTCCAACCGGTCTCTTGCGGACGGGCGGACTGGGAGTCTTGGGCGGAACCCGGAGGGGCATGGCCGCGTCTCACCGGGGACTTAGGGGAGGCAGGAGCACATGGCGGGTTACCAGGCCAACGCGGGCGAGATGATGTCGTCGGCGACCACCATCCAGGGTGTCGCGTCGGACGTCGAGGAGTACAAGGCGAAGGTGACGGCCAGCGCGGTCGGGGCGAACGACTTCGGTCGGGCGCACACCGCGGGTGGTTCCCGCTACCTCGCCGGGCTGCCGAAGATCGCCGAGGCGGTCGCCGCCCACGCCGCCGCCCTGAAGAGCCTCTCCGAAAAGCTCCGCAACTCCGCCAACGGCTACGACTGGTCCGACACGGCGAACGCGCAGAACCTCGCCAACGCCGGGGGCAAGTGATGGCCACTCCTTCCTGGGACGAGGTCAAGGCGGTCGCCGACAACCCGGCGGTGTCCTACGAGGACAAGAAGGCCCTCCTCCTCGCGTACTACGCGACCGAGTCGCGCGACGACCCGACGGGCACGCACAACAACGAGCTCGAGGAGTACCTCGACGACTACGACATCTCCTGGGGCGACGGCCAGTGGCAGGCGTCCAAGGACGCGATGCCGTGGGCGGACAGCTCGGACGAGCGGCTGGAAGACGCCTACGAGAAGGGCAAGAAGGCCGCTGACGAGGGCGATGCCCGCAACGCCCAGCACGAGGAGGACAAGAAGGCCGGGCAGGACGTGCTCAACGGGTCCGCCCAGCGCGCGTCGGACGGCGGGGCCGGTGTGGCCAACTCGAACGAGCTGCTGGACGCGGGCGCTCCCGGCCTGAAGTACTTCGAGAACTTCCTGCCGGTGTACGAGTACGCCAAGAAGATCATCGACGGCGGCACGGTCGACACGTCGGTCGACAACATGCGCAAGCGCTACGACGAGCAGCGCGACATCAACTTCCACAAGATCGACATCGACATCGTCGAGCTGCGCCAGGTCGCCCAGGACTCCCGCGACCGCCAGGGCGACGCCGAGAAGTCGATGAGCAAGCTCTGGTCCGGTTGGGACGGCGCGGCCGCCGACGCGTCCCGCGCGTTCGTGACCGGCATGTCGTCGAAGGCGGGCACCCACTCCGACGCCATCGACCACATCGCCGAGGTCGCCAGGGCCGCGTGCCACACCGTGTCGGGCCTGGTGAACACCAAGGCCAAGACCGTCCTCGAAGGCGTTCGCGCCGTCAACGACATCGCGGGCCTGAGCCCCGACCAGATCAAGGAGGTCGTCGACGGCTGCACGGCCGAGGACGAGGCGAAGCTGCGCCGCGTCGCCGGGTTCGTGAACTACACGATCGACGACGGCTGCGGCGACGGCGACGAGTGGAAGCGACTGGTCCGCGAAGAGGCGAACAAGTGGATCAGGGGCACGTTCAAGGCTGACGTGGACGGCAAGTGGCAGGTGTTCGACACCATCTGCACGACCACGAAGGAGTCCGTCGACAAGACCTGGGAAGAGCTGGGCAAGCAGGTCGACGCCTTCAACACCAAGCCCTTCGACCCGCCGAAGGTCGACACCCCGGCGGAGAAGCCGGGGGAGACCGGCAACACCAGCGACGGCAACGGCGACCCCGGGACGGGCAGCACCGGCACCGGGAGCACCGGGACGGGCGGCACGGGAACGGGCGGTACGGGCACCGGCAGCGCCGGAACCGGCAGTTCCGGGACCGGGTCCGGCGGCAGCGGCGGGGGCTCGACCCCGCCCGCGCCGCCGCCCATCCCCGAGATGCCCAAGCCGGAGAACCCGCTCGACAAGAACGGTGACGGCAAGCCGGACGACGCCAACGGCGACGGGAAGCCGGATGACGCGAACGGCGACGGCAAGCCGGACGGACCCGGTGGCGACGGCGGCAAGCCGGACGGCCTGAAGGGCGAGGAGAAGAACCCGGAGAGCGTCACGATCACCAGTGGCGCCAACGAGATCAAGATCACCGAGCCGGACGCGCGCGGCCACGTGAAGGTCACCGTCGACACCCCGAACGCCCCGCCGAAGACCTACGACCTCGACTTCAGCAAGAACCCGGACGCCGCCAAGGCCCTGATGGGCCAGAACGGCGCCGCGGGCCTCGCGCAGGCCCTCTCGGCCCAGGGCGCGGGCCAGTCGGGTGCGGGCCTCACGCCCGGCTCGGCCACGACGCCCGGCAGCGCGTCCGCCGGTGGCGGCGCGATCCCGATCGAGGCGGGCCCCGACGGCAAGGCCGTGATCGAGATGGACGGCCTGTCCATCACCGCCGAGGTCGATCCGCTCACCGGTGAGATCAGCCTCAGCGTCGACGACGGTGAGGGTGAGCCGCAGCAGTACGGCGTCGAGTTCGGCGAGGACGAGCCAGAGGACGGCGGCGCGACCGGCGGCAGGCCGGACGTCACCACGATGCCCGCGTTCGCCGACGGCCAGGGCTTCACCGAGTCGGGCCAGAGCTTCGCCGAGCCCGCGTTCGACCGCGACTCCGGCGGTCAGGGCTTCGGCGGTCAGGGCTTCGTCGAGCCCGCGTTCGCGGATGCCGGCCAGGGCTTCGCCGAGCCCGCGTTCGCGGGAACGGGTCAGAGCTTCGTCGACCAGGGCTTCGCCGGTCAGAGCTTCGCGGAGCCCGCTCCCGCACAGAACTTCGTGGACCAGGGCTTCTCGGGGCAGGGCTTCACCGAGCCCAGCTTCAGCGACCAGGGTTTCGCCCAGCAGGGCTTCACCGAGCCTGCGGCGGCGCAGCCGTCCGGGTTCACGCAGCCGTCCGGGTTCACCGCCCCCGGCTTCGCCGGGTCCGGCACGGATCCGGTGTTCCGGGAGCCGTCGCAGGACGGCACCACGTCCGCGTCCGGCGCCTCGGCGGTGGGCGGCAGCAGCTTCGACCGCGCCGACTCCGTGCTCGGTCCGCAGATCCCCACCGCCCCGGCCCCGGAACCCATGTGGGGGCCGCCCACCCCGAGCGGTGACGTGGGCCTCGCCGACACCACCGCGGCGCAGGCGGGCCAGGCGGGCTCGGCCACGCTGCCGTCGATGGGCGACGGCGCCCAGTCGGCGCAGTCCGGCGGCATGATGGGCGGCGGCATGATGGGGGGCGCGCCGATGGGCGGCGGCGGCCAGCAGCAGGGCGGTGGCGACTCGGAGCGCGGCGCGAGCCAGTGGCGCACCACGGGGTCGCTGTTCGACGACGACGCGGCTCTCGGCCGGGTGCAGGGCGCGCTCGGGGAGGAGAACGCACGATGACCTGGGTGAGGGCCGATGGCTGAGTTCGAGTCGCTGGAGAGCGTCAAGCGGAAGTTCGAAGGCATCCGGTCCGAGCACTCCGCGCGGATGGAACTCGCCAGCCGCAAGTTCGAGGAGACGGACAAGGCGACCGCCGCGAGCCACAAGGACTTCGTCGACAAGTCGAAGCGCCTGGTTGACCGCCTGCGTGAGATGGCGAAGGCCCAGCGGGAGGGCGAGGCGAAGAAGAAGTCGAGCGAACTCGCCTTCGGCCTGGAGGACGACGAGGTCGCACCGGACGAGTTCGCCGCCCAGGTGGCCGCGGTGGAACGCGCCCGCCTGGCGAGCACGTCCCAGACCGAGGAGGGGTCGTTCCTCCAGAGCGCGCCCGCTCCCGGTCCGAGCCGGTGGGCGCGGGAGCACCCGGCGCCCGAACCGGTGGCCCCACCGCCCCCGGTGCGGCCACCGCTGCCGCCTCCGACCCGCCGCGCTCCGCAGCGCCGCGTCTCCGACGACGATGACGACTTCGGCAACGAGAGCTACCTGACCTGAGACCACGAAGGCCTCCCCGCCACGGCGGGGAGGCCTTCGTCACGTGCGGGAGGCCCGCTGCCGTCACTCAGCGGCGCGGCGCACCGGGCGGTGGTCCGTAGCCCGGCACCGGAGGCCCGTACCCGGTGGGCGGTGGCCCGTACCCCGGCTGTCCCTGCGGCGGGCCCGGCTGCCCCTCAGGCGGCCCGTAGCCCTGCGGTGGCCCGTAGCCGGGCTGCGGCGGGCCGTACCCCTGCCGAGGCGGCCCAGCGGGCGGTGGCGTGCCGCGCAGCGCGCCCATCACGGGCGGCAGCACGGTCAGGAGCGCGGCGATCACGCCGAGGACGACGGCGGTCACCTGGGTGCCGTCGACGCCGACCCCGGTGAGGCCGAAGTAGTTGAGGTACACCATCTTCAGCACCGTCGGGGCGACGGCGGCCAGCGCGGCGAGCCAGGCCACCAGCACGCCCGCCACCTTCCGCGCCACCAGCAGGACGGCGGCGAAGCCGAACAGCAGCACGGGCGGGAACTGGCTCCACTCGGCGGCGTTCCCCAGCAGCGACAGGGTGTCCGGGTCGTGCCCGGTCTGCCTCATCAGGACGTCGGCGAGTTCGGGGTTGGTGTCGTGCTCGTTGGCGTGCAGCACGCTGATCAGGCCGAGCGAGGCCCAGAAGAGCGCGACGCCCGCCGCGGCGAGGGCGGCGACCACGACGAGGGCCGGGTTGCCGCCGCGGGGCGGGCCGGGTGGCGGTCCGTGGCCCGGCGGTGGTTGTTGCTGTCCTGGCGTCACGGCTCGACGGTAGCGGGCCGTCCGCCCCGTCAGCGCCGGGTTGGCGCAGGTCTACCCGGTCAGTGCCGCGCGGGGGCGAGCGCCGCGCGCTGGTAGGTCAGGTCCGCGCCCTTGACCTCGTCGTCCAGCAGGGCGTCGTAGGCCTTGTCGCCGGTCAGCGTGCGCAGCAGGAAGGCGGTCGTGAACGCCTTCGCGAGCTTGTTCGCGACGCGCTCCCCCTTGCCGTCCAACAGGAGTTCGCTCCAGTGCCTGCCTTCGGCGAACCCGAGGTGGCCGACCTTCGGCAGCGTCCGCAGCTGCACCGGACCGAGCCACGCCTCGGCGATGGCCTCCGCGTGGCCGACGGGCGGCGCGATCCGGTCCTCGCCACCCGCCAGGTGCAGTCCCGGCACGGCGACGCGGCGCGCGGCGTCCAAAGCGGACGGTCGGGTTTCGGTCGCCGCCAACGTGATCACGGCGCGAACGCGGTCGTCGTCCGCGGCGGCCAGCACGGCGGCGCCGCCGCCGAGCGAGTGGCCCGCGACCGCGAGCTTGGTCGGGTCGACGCTGATGTCGCCGTCGCCGAGCCGGACGCCCGAGCAGATGTCCAGGGTCGTGCGGAGGTTCGCGGCGTGCAGCCGCGCGGACAGCAGCGGGCCGCGCTGGGTGCTCGGGGCGGCCGCGACGATGCCCCACGACGCGAGGTGGCGGAGCAGGCCGACGTAGCGGCCGACGGGCTGGAGCCAGCCGTGGCCGAACGCGACGGCGGGCAGGCCGTACCCGGACGCGGGGGTGAACACCGCCCCCGGCAGCCCGACGAGTGCCAGCTCGCCCCGCAGCACCTGGTGCTTGCCGGGCTTGCTGAGCTGGTCCAACGCCTGCTTCGTCGAGTAGCCGCTCACCCCTGGAACCGTAGTGGATGGCGTCGGTTCGCGAGACTCGCGCCACACGGTCGGATTGGTCTACACCAAATTGACCTGTGACCTGCGCAAACCTCAACCACTCACGCTTTCGGGTTACGGCCGTGGTCTAGCTACTCTGTCCGGGTGTGCGGAATCGTGGGATACGTGGGTCACCGGTCGGCGCTGGACGTCGTGCTCGACGGACTGAGGCGAATGGAGTACCGGGGGTACGACTCGGCGGGCGTCGCCGTCCTGGACGGCGAGGGCGGTCTGACCGTCGAGCGCAAGGCGGGCAGGCTGGCCAACCTGGAGGCCCGGCTCGACGAGGTCGGGCGGGAGGCGTTCACCGGCACGGCGGGCATGGGCCACACCCGGTGGGCGACGCACGGCGCGCCCGTCGACCGGAACTCGCACCCGCACCGGGACGCGACCGGTCGGGTCGCGGTCGTCCACAACGGCATCATCGAGAACTTCATCGCGCTGCGGACCGAGCTGGAGTCGTTCGGCATCGAGATGGCCAGCGACACCGACTCCGAGACCGCCGCGCACCTCGTCGCGCGCGCCTACGCCGACGGCGAGACCGCGGGTGACCTGACCGAGAGCGTCCGCGCCGTGGTCCGCCGCCTGGAGGGCGCGTTCACGCTGGTCGTGACGCACGCCGACGTGCCGGACCAGGTCGTCGCGGCCCGCCGCTCCTCGCCGCTCGTGGTCGGCGTCGGCGACGGCGAGCACTTCGTCGCGTCCGACGTGTCGGCGTTCATCGAGCACACCCGCCAGGCCGTGGAACTGGGCCAGGACCAGGTCGTCGTGATCACCGCCGACGGCTACGAGGTCACCGACTTCCACGGCGAGCCCGCCACCGCGAAGCCGTTCACCGTGGACTGGGACCTGTCGGCCGCCGAGAAGGGCGGCCACGACTACTTCATGCTCAAGGAGATCGAGGAGCAGCCGGAAGCCCTCGCGAACACCCTGCGCGGGCACTTCGACGGCGGCCGGATCGTCCTCGACGAGCAGCGCCTGTCCGACCAGGACCTGCGCGACGTCGACAAGGTGATCGTCGTGGCCTGCGGCTCGGCGTACCACTCCGGACTGATCGCGAAGTACGCCATCGAGCACTGGACCCGTCTCCCCGTGGAGGTCGAGCTGGCCAGCGAGTTCCGCTACCGCGACCCGGTGCTCGACCGCGACACGCTCGTCGTCGCCGTCTCGCAGTCCGGTGAGACGGCGGACACCCTGGAGGCCGTGCGGCACGCCCGTGAGCAGAAGGCCCGCGTGCTGGCCGTCTGCAACACCAACGGCGCGCAGATCCCGCGCGAGTCCGACGCCGTGCTCTACACCCACGCGGGCCCGGAGATCGGCGTCGCGTCCACCAAGGCGTTCCTCGCCCAGATCGCGGCGAACTACCTGGTCGGCTTGGCCCTGGCGCAGGCGCGCGGCACCAAGTACCCGGACGAGGTCGCCCGCGAGTTCCGCGAGCTGGAGGCCATGCCCGCCGCCGTCGCGCGGGTCCTCGGCACGACCGAGCAGGTCCGCGCGCTCGGCCGTGAGCTGTCGGACTCCAAGGCCGTCCTGTTCCTCGGCCGCCACGTCGGCTACCCCGTGGCGCTCGAAGGCGCGCTGAAGCTGAAGGAGCTGGCGTACATGCACGCCGAGGGCTTCGCCGCGGGTGAGCTGAAGCACGGTCCGATCGCGCTGATCGAGGAGGGCCTGCCGGTCGTCGTCGTCATGCCGTCGCCCAAGGGCCGCGCGGTGCTGCACTCGAAGATGGTGTCCAACATCAGCGAGATCCAGGCCCGCGGCGCCCGCACGATCGTGATCGCCGAGGAGGGCGACGAGACGGTCCGGCCGTTCGCCGACCACCTCATCGAGATCCCGGCCGTCCCGACGCTGCTCCAGCCGCTCATCTCGACGGTGCCGCTGCAGATCCTGGCCGCCGAGATCGCCCGCAGCCGCGGCTACGACGTCGACAAGCCCCGCAACCTCGCCAAGTCCGTCACGGTCGAGTAGGCCGTCCTAGGCTTGATCCATGCGCGGTTTCTGGAACACCGAACACGTCAAGGCGGCCGAGGGCAGGCTGCTGGCCAGGACCCCGGAGGGCGCGCTCATGCGGCGCGCCTCCTTCGGGGTGGCCACGGTCGCCCTGGAGCTGCTGGCGGGTCGCAAGCGGGTGGGCCTGCTGGTCGGGGCGGGCGGCAACGGCGGCGACGCGCTGTGGGCCGGGTACTTCCTCCGGCGTAGGGGCGTGGCCGTGAGCGCCGTCCTGCTCGACCCCGACCGGGCGCACCCGGCGGGCCTGGCCGCGTTCCGGAGGGCAGGCGGCCGGGTCGTGCCCGAGCTGCCCGAGGTCGACCTGGTCGTCGACGGCGTCGTCGGCATCTCCGCCCGCGGCCCGCTCCGGCCTGCCGCCGCCGAGCACGTGGCCAAGGTCACCGCGCCGATCCTGGCCGTGGACCTGCCCAGCGGCGTCGACCCCGACACCGGCGTCACCGCGGGCCCGTTCGTCGAGGCGCACACCACCGTCACGTTCGGCTGCCACAAGCCCGTGCACGCGCTGGCCGACTGCGGCGACGTGCGGCTGGTCGACATCGGCCTCGGCCCCGAACTGCACGGCCCGGACCTCATGGAGCTGGAACGCGCCGACGTGGCGCTGGCCTGGCCCGTGCCGGGGATCGGCGACGACAAGTACAGCCAGGGCGTCACGGGCATCGCGGCCGGTTCCTCCACGTACCCCGGCGCCGCCGTGCTCTCCACCGGGGCCTCGGTCCTGGCCACGTCCGGCATGGTCCGCTACGCGGGGCAGGCGGCCGACGCCGTCCGCGTCCGCTGGCCCGAGTCCATCTGCACCGGCTCCATCACCGACGCGGGCCGCGTCCAGGCCTGGTCCGTCGGGCCGGGCCTCGGCACCGGGCTGAGCGCCGAGGGCGTCCTCCGCTACGTGCTGGACGCGGGCGTCCCGGTCTGCGCGGACGCCGACGCGATCACCATGTTCGCCAACAACCCGGACCTGTGGGACGCCCGCGACCCGGACACCACCGTCGTCCTCACCCCGCACGACCGCGAGTACGCGCGGCTGATGGGGGAGGAGGTCGGCCGGGACCGCGTGGCCGCGGCGGTCCGGGCGGCCGAGCGCTTCAACGCCGTGCTGCTCCTCAAGGGCAACACCACGATCATCGCCGACCCCACCGGCGCCGTGGCCGTCAACCGCTCCCGCTCGGCCTGGCCCGCCACGGCGGGCTCCGGCGACGTCCTCTCCGGCATGATCGGCTCCCTGCTGGCGGCGGGCGTCCACCCGCTGCTGGCGGTGGCGAGCGCGGCCCACGTGCACGCGCTCGCGGGCGAGCTGGCCGCCAGGGGCGCGCCGATCCCGGCGTCGTCGCTGATGGCCGCCATCCCGGACGCGATTCGTTCCGTGCGGGCTGTGACACCATGATTGGCCTCATGGCTGCCTCCACCCCCCGCGCCGAAGTCGTCATCGACCTCGCCGCCTTCCGCCACAACGTGGCCGTGCTGGCCGGTCTGGCCGACCGCACGGGCGCGGCGACCATGGTCGTGGTCAAGGCCGACGGCTACGGCCACGGCGCGGTGGACATGGCCCGCGCCGCCCTCACCGCGGGCGCCACGTGGCTCGGCGCCTGCTCCCTCGCCGAGGCGCTGGTCCTGCGCGCGGCGGGCATCACCGCGCCCGTGCTGTCCTGGCTGGACCTGCCCGGCGAGGACTTCGCCGCGGGCGTGGCGGCCGACGTGGACATCTCCGTGGCGTCGCCGCGGATGCTCCGCGCCGTCGCCGAGGCGGCCCGCGCCGTCGGCAAGCGCGCCCGCGTCCACCTCAAGGTCGACACCGGCCTCTCCCGCAACGGCTGCCAGCCCGCGGACTGGCCCGCGCTGGTGGCCGAGGCCGTCGACACGCCGGACGTCCGGGTCGTGGCCGTCTGGTCCCACCTGGCGTGCGCCGACGAGATCGGCCACCCGTCGATCAGCCTCCAGGCGGAGCGGTTCGACACGGCCTACCGGCAGGCGCTGGCCGCCGGGGTGAAGCCGATGCGCCACCTCGCGAACTCGGCGGCCCTGATCACCCGCCCCGACCTGCACTTCGACCTGGTCCGCCCCGGCATCGCGGCCTACGGACTCAACCCGGTCCACGTGCCGGTGGACCTGCGGCCCGTGATGACGTTCCGCGCGGGCGTGGCGCTCACCAAGCGGATCCCGGCGGGGGAGTCGGTGTCGTACGGCCTGACCTGGACCACTCCGAAGGACACCACCATCGCCCTGGTCCCGGTGGGCTACGCGGACGGCGTCCCCCGCAGCCTGTCCGGCCGGATGGAGGTCCTGCTGGCGGGCCGCCGCCTCCCGGTCGTCGGCCGCGTCTGCATGGACCAGGTCATGGTCGACTGCGGCGACCTGGACGTGCGGGAGGGCGACGAGGTCGTCCTCTTCGGACCCGGCGACCGCGGCGAGCCCACCGCCCGCGAATGGGCGGACAAGACCGGCACGATCGACTACGAGATCGTCACCGGCATGCACCGCCCCCGACTGCGCCGCACCTACGTCGGCATCCCGGAACTGGTCGAGACGTGAACCCGCTCTGGAAGGCCGTCGGCCTGGTCACCGGTGTCCTCGGCGCGGCGGCCACCGGCGCGGCCGTGGGCGCGGCGGCGCACCGCAAGAAGGTCTCGGAGGAGCGCAAGGCGGGCGACCCGCTCGCGGACGAGCCCCTCGGCGAGATCCCGGCGGACCGCGAGTCGACCGTGGCGGCGGACGACGGCGTCCCCCTCTCGGTGGAGGAGGACCTCCCCGCCGACGGCGGAGAGCCCGAACTCACGGTGATCCTGGTCCACGGCTTCGCGCTCGACCGCCGCTGCTGGCACTTCCAGCGCCGCGACCTGGCGAAGCTCACCGAGCCGCGGGTGCGCCAGGTCCTCTACGACCAGCGCAGCCACGGCCGCTCCGGTCGTTCCACGCCGGACGGCAGCACCATCGACCAGCTGGCCCACGACCTCGACGCGGTGATCCGCGCGGTGGTCCCGGACGGCCCGCTGGTCCTGGTGGGCCACTCCATGGGCGGCATGACGATCATGGCACTGGCCGAGCACCGGCCGGAGCTCTTCGCGGACCGCGTGCGCGGCGTGGCCCTGGTCGGCACCGCGGCCGGCGCGGTGGGCGGCGCGGGCCTCTCCAAGTCGGTGCTGTCCCGCTACAACCCCGTCACCCTCGGCGTCGGCCGCCTGGCGGGCTTCCAGCCGGGCCTCGTCGAGTGGGCAAGACGCCGGGCGGACAAGGTCACCTGGGGCGGCATCAGGGTCATGGCGTTCGGCGACCACAAGGTCAGCCCGCTGCTGGTGGACCTGATGGAGAAGATGATCAACCAGACGACCGTCAAGGTCCTCACGGAGTTCCTGGAGACCCTGGGAACCCACAACCGCTACCGCGCCCTGGCAGGCCTGCGCCACTGCGAGGTCCTGGTCATCAGCGGGGACGCGGACCGGCTCACCCCCTTCTCCCACGCCGAACGCATGGCGGAGGAAATGCCGGACGGCGAACTGGTCCGCGCGCCCGGCGCGGGCCACATGGTCATGTTGGAACAACCGGAACTGGTCACCGGGCACCTGATCGGTTTGATTCGGCGGTCCGCCGCCGAGCAGGACGGAAGTCGACGGCAATGGTGGCGACGAGCGTGAACAAGACCTTGGAACTCCCCTTCGTGGAGGACACCGAGGACTTCGGCAGGAGACTGGGCGGGCTGCTGCGGGGTGGTGACCTGCTCCTGCTGGCGGGTCCGCTGGGCGCGGGCAAGACGGCGCTGGTCCGGGGACTGGCCGTCGGCCTCGGCGTCACCGGGCGGGTCAGCTCGCCGACGTTCGTGATCGCACGGGTCCACGAGCCCGCCGAGGGCGGCCGGGGCATCGCGCTGGTCCACGTGGACGCCTACCGCCTCGGCGGCGACCTCGAAGAGCTCGACGACCTCGACCTCGACACCGACCTGGTCGACTCCGTGGTGGCGGTCGAGTGGGGCGAGGGCGCGGCCGAACGCCTCTCCGAGGACCACCTGCTGATCCGCCTGGAGCGCCGCGACGACGACGTGCGCCTGGCCCACCTGCACCCGCACGGCTCGTGGGTGGATCGGGAACTGCCGCAGTAGGCCGCTGGAGAACTCCACCCGGTCTCCCCACCAGGGCCTTCGTGGTCGACCGAGCCTCCGAACGCTGTTTTCCTAGGGCCCGGCGATCCCCCGGACCACGCCCAGCTCCACCAGGTCCTGCGGCCGCAGCCGCAGCTGGTCGGCCGTGGCCGCCACCTGCGACGGGTCGCGCTTCAGGATGGCGGCCGCCAGTTCCGGCGCGATCACCGAGAAGTAGGCGTCGGGCGCGATCCAGGTCTGGTCGGGCGAGGCCAGCGCCAGCGCGCCGCCGGACCCGCCCTCGCCGATCACCAGCGTCGTGACGGGCACCCGTGCCGCGGCCAGCGTGGCGAACAGCTCGGCGATGGCGGGCCCGACCCCGGCCCGCTCGGCCGCGGGGTCGTTGGCCGCTCCCGGGGTGTCCACCAGCGTCAGGACCGGCAGCCCCAGGCGTTCCGCGAGCCGGACGACCCGGCTGGCGGTCCGGAACCCGGCGGGCGTGTTCGCCGTGCCGGTCTGCGCCGCGTAGACCACGGACCGCCCCTCGTGCAGCCCGATCCCGCACAGCATCCCCGGATCGACCCCGCCCGCCCGGTCCCCGCTGAACGGCACCCGCGCCGAGAAGTAGTCGTCCAGGTAGGCCCGCGCCCGAGGCCGCTCGGCGGCCCGTGCCCGCTCCACGGCCGCCCACCCGTCGGCGGGCAGGTCCGTCGCGCCCAGCGCCCGCGGCACGGACGCGGGCCGCAGGTCGCCGCCCATCAGCAGCGGCAGCAGGGCGGCCAGCACGCCGCCGAGTTCCGCGGGCTCCACGACGAGGTCCACGGCCCCCGCCGCGAACTGCCCCTCGCTGGTGTAGGCGGGGTCGTCGCCCGGCCGCACCCGTGAGCCCGCGAACCCGACCTGCGCTCCCGGAACGGCCAGCACCACGTCCGCCCCGGCGCCCAGCGACGCCCAGATGCCGCCGGTGGTCGGGTCGCACAGCACGGACACGTGCGGCAGCCCCGCCTCCGCGTGCCGCACGCACAACCCGGAGATCCGCTGCAACTGGCGCAGCGAAGCCATTCCCTCCTGCATCCGGCTGCCCCCGGTGGCGATCACCGACACCACCGGCAACCCCTCGGCGCCCGCTTCGGTGAACGCCTCCTCGATCAGGTCACCGGTGGCGGTCCCCACCGACCCGCCGAGGAAGCGGAAGTCGAACGAGAGGGCGACGGCGTCGCCCCGCCGTTCCCACGACACCGACTCCTCGCCACCGGTCCGCGTTCGGGCCCTCCCCAGCTGGGCCCCGTAACCGGCCCACCCCAGGGGGTTCACGCGCCGAGGGAACGCTTGAGGACCTTGCCCATGTCGTTGCGCGGCAGCGCTTCCAGGAACCGCACCACCCTCGGCCTCTTGTGCGGGGACAACAACCGGGCCACGTGGTCGCTCAACTCGGCCTCGCCGGGGAACTCCCCGGCGGCGGGCACGACCCAGGCCACGACCCGCTCGCCGAGGTCCTCGTCCGGCTCGCCCGTGACGGCCGCCTCGGCGACGCCCGGATGTTCCAGCAGCGCGTTCTCGATCTCCCCGGCGCCGATCCTGTACCCACCGCTCTTGATCAGGTCGGTGGCCCGCCGCCCCACGATCCGCACGTACCCGTCGGGGTCCAGCACGGCCATGTCGCCCGTCCGGAACCACCCGTCCACGAACGCGGCGGCCGTGGCGTCCGGCCGGTTGAGGTACTCCAGGAACAGGTTCGGCCCGCGCACCTCGATCTCGCCGATCCCGGCGTTCCCGTGGCCGTCGGCGGTGTCGTCGTCGTGGGACAGGCGGACGTCGACGCCGTCCAACGGCAACCCGACCGTCCCCGGCCGCCGATCGCCGGACGCGCGGACGCTGGTGTTCATCAGCGTCTCGCTCATCCCGTAGCGCTCGACGACCTCCTGCCCGGTGGCCGCCGTGATCCGCGCGTGCACCGCCGCGGGCAGCGCGGCGGAACCGGACACCAGCAGTCGCGCCGCGGAGAACCCGGCCGCCAACGAGGGGTCGGCCTCCACCTCGGCGGCGATCCGCGAGTACATCGTCGGCACGCCGAACATCACGCCACCACGGCTCAACGCCTCCGAGGCGGCGGCGACGGAGAACTTCCCGAGGTGCTTGACGGTCCCGCCGCGCCGCAGCGGCCCGAGCACGCCGACCCCCAGGCCGTGCACGTGGAACAGCGGCAGCGCGTGCACCACGACGTCCGCGGCCGTCCACTCCCAGGCGGTGGCCAGCGCGTCCAGGTTGCTGCTCAGGGCCCGGTGGGGGAGCACGACACCCTTCGGCGGACCGGTGGTCCCCGACGTGTAGATGATCAGCGCGGGCGTCCCGGGGTCGAGCGGGCGCACCTCGACCGGCGGCCCGGACGGCAGCGTCCCGTCCAGCACCAGGTCCGGCGAGCTGTCGGACATGATGTGCGCCAGCTCGCGTTCGCCGATCTTCGGGTTGATCGGCACCACGGGCACCCCGGCGAGCAGCGCGCCGACGACCGCCACGACCGTCTCGACCGTGGGGTGCGCCCACACGGCCACCCGCGACACCCTCGCCAGCCCGCCTGCGACCGCCCGCGCCTCGTCCGCCAGTTCCCGGTAGGTCAGCGACCTCTCCGGGAAGGCGAGCGCGATCTCATCGGACGGCGAGGCGAGCGCGGGGATCAACATCTGCCAAACGATGCCGGCCCCCGAGCCCGCCGTGCATCACAAGTGTGGTTCTAGCCACGCCATGAGGTGCGACTTCGGCTTCGCGCCCACCGCCTGCGCCACCAGTTCACCGTCCTTGTACAGGTGCAACGTCGGCGCGGCCATCACCGACAGGTCCCGCGCGGTGCGCGGGTTGGCGTCGATGTCGAGCTTGGCCACCGCCAGCGCGCCGCGCTGCTCCTCGGCGATCTGCTCCAGCACCGGCTCGATCATCCGGCACGGCCCGCACCACACGGCGCTGAACTCGACCAGCACCGTCCCGGTGCCCACCGCGTCGGCGAACGTCTCATCGGTCAACGTCCGCAAAGTCGTCGTCTTCAAGGCCACTCCCACCACTCGTCGCGCACACCGGACTGGAGAAGGGGATCTCGGCCAGCGCCAACTGGTCCCGCAGCCGGTCGCGCACCGCGGTCATCCGGTCGATCAGGTCGTCGACCTCGGCGAGCTTCCGCCGGTAGACCGCGACCGACGCCGGGCACGAGTCGCCCGTCGGGTGACCGGTCCGCAGGCACTCCACGAACGGCCTGGTCTCCTCCAGCGCGAAGCCGATGCCGGTCAGCGACCGGATCTCGGTGAGCAGCCGCAGGTCGGACTGGTCGTACTCGCGGTGCCCGTTCGCCCCGCGCCGAGCGGGCAGCAGGCCCTGCGCCTCGTAGTAGCGCAGTGCCCTGGTCGTCGTCCCGGCCAGCTCGGCCAGTTCCCCGATGCGCATCCCGACCTCCTCCGCAGGCGATGCTCCACCTTGACGCCGACGTCAAGGCAAGTGCGATTCTCGAACACCCGTACCCTTGACAACCGTGCTCGTCCTAGCCATCGATACCGCCACACCCGCGGTCACCGCCGGTGCGGTCGACCTGACGGCTGATTCGCCGCCCCGGCTGCTCGCCCAGCGCGTGACCCTCAACGCCAAGGCCCACGGCGAGCTGCTCACCCCGCACCTGCGGGACGCGCTCGCGGAGGCGGGCAGGACGTTCGCCGACGTCGACGCGATCGTCGTGGGCGCGGGTCCCGGCCCGTTCACCGGTCTGCGCGTCGGCCTGGTCACGGCCGCCGCCCTCGGCCAGGCGCTGGACCGCCCGGTGTACCCCGTGCCGACCCCCGACGCCATCGCGCTGGCGGCCGCCACGGGCGAACCCCTGCTCGTGGCCACGGACGCGCGCCGCAAGGAGGTCTACTGGGCCGTCTACGACGCCACCGGCCGCCGGACCGCGGGGCCGGGCGTCGACCGTCCGGCCGACCTGGCCGAACGCGGCCTGGACGTGCGCTCCGCCGTGGGGGAGGGGGCGGTGCTCTACGCCGACGTCCTCGGCCTGCCGGTCGTGGAACCGCACCACCCGACCCCGCTGGCCCTCGTCGCGGTCGCCGCAGCCGCGCTGCTCGCGGGTGCCGAACCCGGCCCGCTCACCCCGCTGTACCTGCGCAGGCCGGACGCGGTCGAGCCCGTCGGCCGCAAGAAGGTGACCAGGGCATGAGCCGCGCCAGTCTGGTGACGATCTCGCCGCTGCGCCGCGAGGACGTGCCGCGCTGCGTCGAGATCGAGCACGAGCTGTTCCCCGGCGACGACCCGTGGAGCGCGACCTCGTTCCTCTCCGAGATGGCGATGGGCAACCACTACCTCGGCGCGTACCTGGCCGACGGCACGCTCATCGGCTACGGCGGTCTTGCCCTGACCGGCCGCACCCCGGACTTCGAGGCGAGCGTCCACACGCTCGCCGTCGACCTCGACCACCAGCACTCCGGCGTCGGCAAGCGCCTGCTCCGCGCCCTCCTGGAACGCGCGGACGAGGTCAGCGCGCCGGTGTTCCTGGAGGTCCGCACGGACAACGCGCCCGCGATCGGCCTCTACGTCGCGCACGGGTTCGAGCAGATCGGCCTGCGCCGCCGCTACTACATGCCGTCCGGTGCCGACGCGTACACCATGGCCCGCCCCGCCGTAAGGGAAAACCCGTGACCGACAGGCTCATCCTCGGCATCGAGAGCTCGTGCGACGAGACCGGTGTCGGCATCGTCCGCCTCAGCCCGAACGGCGAGGTGGAACTGCTGGCCGACGAGGTGGCGTCCAGCGTCGAGCAGCACGCCAGGTTCGGCGGCGTCGTCCCCGAGGTCGCCAGCCGCGCGCACCTGGAGGCCATGGTCCCGACCATGCGCCGCTCCTTGGAGATCGCGGGCGTCGGCCTCGCCGACATCCACTCCATCGCCGTCACCGCGGGTCCCGGCCTCGCGGGCGCCCTGCTCGTCGGCGTCTCCGCGGCCAAGGCCTACGCCGCCGCGCTCGGCAAGCCCCTCTACGGCGTCAACCACCTGGCGGGCCACGTGGCCGCGGACACCCTGGAGCACGGCCCGCTCCCCGAGCGCTGCCTGGCCCTGCTCGTCTCCGGCGGCCACTCCCAGCTGCTGCTGGTCGAGGGCCTGGCCCACAAGATCACCGAACTGGGCTCCACCGTCGACGACGCCGCGGGCGAGGCCTACGACAAGGTCGCCCGGCTGCTCGACCTCCCGTACCCCGGCGGTCCGCCCATCGACAAGCTCGCCAAGACCGGGAACGGCTGCGCCATCGCGTTCCCGCGCGGCCTCACCGGCCCCCGCGACGCCAAGTACGACTTCTCCTTCTCGGGGCTGAAGACCGCCGTGGCCCGCTGGGTGGAGAGGTGCGAACGCGCGGGGGAGGAGATCCCCCTCGCCGACGTCGCCGCCTCGTTCCAGGAGGCCGTGGCCGACGTCCTCACCATGAAGGCCGTCCGGGCCTGCCAGGACCTCCGCATCGACACCCTCGTGGTGGCGGGCGGCGTGGCCGCGAACTCCCGGATCTCCGGTCTCGCCGCCGAGCGCTGCGCCGAGGCGGGCATCGAACTCCGCGTCCCCCGCCCCAAGCTCTGCGGCGACAACGGGGCCATGATCGCCGCCATCGGGGCCCACCTCGTGGCCGCCGGGGCGAAGCCGTCGCCCCTCGACCTCTCCACCACCCCCGGCCTCCCGGTGAGCACGATCCAGGTGTTCTAGGACCTGCGGTTTCGGGCTGGTCCGAACAGTCCACCCGCCCCTCCGTTGAAGCATTGGCACTCAAGTGGGTAGAGTGCTAATCACACGGCGCCAGCACCGCCCCGACCCCCGCGACGGCGGGGTGGCAGGTGCCGTACCACCTGCCAACGCTTTGAATGACCGTGGAGGTCAGCCCGGTGAGCGTGAACATCAAGCCGCTCGAGGACAAGATCGTCGTCCAGGCCAGTGAGGCCGAGACCACGACCGCTTCCGGCCTCGTGATCCCGGACACCGCGAAGGAGAAGCCCCAGGAGGGCAAGGTCATCGCGGTGGGCCTCGGACGTATCGACGACAAGGGCAACCGCGTCCCCGTGGACGTGGCTGTCGGCGACGTCGTCATCTACTCGAAGTACGGCGGCACCGAGGTCAAGTACAACGGCGAGGAGTACTTGATCCTCTCCGCCCGCGACGTGCTGGCCGTCATCAACTAGTCGTTCGGCTGACACGCAAGCGCCCCGGCGGCCCCCACCCGGGGCTACCGGGGCGTTTCGCACAAGAGAGGCTAGGCAATGCCCAAGCAGATCAGCTTCGACGAGGACGCTCGTCGGGCACTCGAGCGCGGCGTGAACAAGCTGGCCGACACGGTCAAGGTCACCCTTGGACCGGCAGGCCGCCACGTCGTCCTCGACAAGAAGTTCGGTGGCCCGACGGTCACCAACGACGGTGTCACCATCGCTCGCGAGATCGAGCTGGACGACCCGTTCGAGAACCTCGGCGCGCAGCTGGCGAAGGCCGTCGCGACCAAGACCAACGACGTCGCCGGTGACGGCACGACGACCGCCACGGTGCTCGCGCAGGCCATGGTGCGCGTCGGTCTCCGCAACGTCGCCGCGGGTGCGAACCCGACCGCGCTCGGCCTCGGCATCCAGGCCGCCGCCGACGCCGTCGTGGACGCGCTCAAGGCGAAGGCCACCCCGGTGAAGGGCCGCGAGAACATCGCGCAGGTCGGCACCGTGTCCTCGCGCGACGAGTCCATCGGCGCCCTCCTCGGTGAAGCCATCGAGAAGGTCGGCGAGGACGGCGTGATCACCGTCGAGGAATCCTCGACGATGCTCACCGAGCTGCAGATCACCGAGGGTGTCCAGTTCGACAAGGGCTACATCTCGGCGCACTTCGCCACGGACCTGGAAGCCCAGGAAGCCGTGTTCGAGGACGCCCTCATCCTGCTGCACCGCGAGAAGATCTCGGCCCTGGCCGACTTCCTGCCGCTGCTGGAGAAGGTCGCCGAGTCCGGCAAGTCGCTCGTCGTGATCGCCGAGGACGTCGAGGGCGAGGCGCTGTCCACCCTGGTGGTCAACGCCCTGCGCAAGACCCTCCGCGTCGTGGCCGTGAAGGCGCCGTTCTTCGGCGACCGCCGCAAGGCGTTCCTGGACGACCTCGCGGTCGTCACCGGCGGCCAGGTCATCGCCGCCGAGGTGGGCCTGAAGCTGTCCGAGGTCGGCCTCGACGTGCTGGGCTCCGCCCGTCGCATCGTGGTGTCCAAGGACAACACGACCATCGTCGACGGCGGCGGCGCGAAGGCCGACATCGCCGGTCGCGCGGAGCAGCTGCGCCGCGAGATCGAGTCGACCGACTCCGACTGGGACCGCGAGAAGCTGCAGGAGCGGCTCGCGAAGCTCTCCGGCGGCATCGCCGTGATCAAGGTCGGCGCCGCCACCGAGACCGAGCTCAAGGAGCGGAAGCACCGCATCGAGGACGCGGTCGCCGCCACCAAGGCCGCGGTCGAGGAAGGCATC
Source organism: Umezawaea sp. cmx-9-4 (assembly GCA_049997955.1). Lineage (GTDB taxonomy): Bacteria > Actinomycetota > Actinomycetes > Mycobacteriales > Pseudonocardiaceae > Umezawaea. The sequence continues at coordinate 462,772 of JAEBDY010000001.1, forward strand.
GTCCCCGGCGGCGGCTCCGCACTCGTGCACGCCGCCAAGGTGCTCGACGGCGGACTGGACCGCACGGGCGACGAGGCGACCGGTGTCGCCATCGTCCGCGAGGCCCTGTCCTCCGCGCTGTACTGGATCGCCTCGAACGCCGGCCTCGAAGGCGCCGTCGTGGTGAACAAGGTCCGCGAAGGCGACTGGGGCTTCGGCTTCAACGCCGCCACGCTGGTCTACGGCGACCTGCTCGACTGGGGCATCATCGACCCGGTCAAGGTCACCCGGTCCGCGGTGACCAACGCCGCCTCCATCGCCCGCATGGTGCTCACCACGGAGAGCGCCATCGTGGAGAAGAAGGAGCACGAGCCCGCGGCTGCCGGAGGCCACGGGCACGGGCACGGGCACTAGGTTGCACGCCCAGGTCGGTTAGCCCGGCCAGGTCGGATGTGGTGAAGGGGCGGCTCCCAGGTTCTGGGGGTCGCCCCTTTGCGTTGGGGTGAGGGTGGGCTGTGGGTCCCGTCTTGTTCCTGCTGCACAGCTGTCCGACGTGCGGCTGTGGGTGCCAGCCTGCGTGGGCGGGCGGCTGCGTGGGCGGTGCGGCTGTGTGGGCAGGTGTGCCGTGAGTGGCTGGGTTGCGTGCGTTCGGGTGGGGTGTGAGGCGGTCGATTTGACTTGGGGCCCCTCGATTTGACCCTTGATCGGGCTAAAAGGGCAGTCCCGAAAGCCTGCCCGATCACCAATTTTAAGGGTCAAATCCCCCAAGTAAAATCGACCTCGCCTGGGTGCTTCTGCGACTGGCAGGCGTCTTGTGCCTGGTCAGGGAGTTGCTGGCCTTTCCTCTGGCTGGTTTTCGGAACTGTCGGACTCCTTGGCCAGCCTTGATTCGGGGGGTCTCACTTGATGGGGGACGCCTGTTCAGCCGTGCTTGAAGTGTTGAAGGGCGGGGCCTCCGTGTGGAGGTCCCGCCCTTCAACGTGGCCCTGGGGCCGTGAACGATCAGCGCCGTTGTGGTCGGCGCCCTCGCGGCCGACGCATTGGTGCGTGTCGCTCGTTGTCCTCGTTGAGCGACTGGTCTGATGTCCTGTTTGGTCAGCGCCCTCTTGAGCCGATCGCGCTGACGTCCTGTCTTGTTGGTCGGCGCTTCGCGCGTGTCGACCGCACCTCGCGCCTGCTTGATCAGCGCCTTCTCCGTGCTGATCGCGCTGATGTCCTGGCTTGTGGTGGTTCGGCTCGGTGTCCGCCGGCGTCGTGTTCGGTCGATTCCCTCGACAAGTCGACCGCACCCCGGCGACAGCGGGCCGCCAAGCCGTTCGTCAGGTCAGTGCCAGGTGGCGCTTCCGCGACTTGATGATGTTGTCCCGTTCCGACTCCGACAGCCCTCCCCAGATCCCGTACGGCTCCTGCACCGCCAGCGCGTGCCGCCTGCACATCTCCAACACCGGGCAGGCCAGGCAGACCGCCTTGGCCCGTGCTTCCCTGCGCGCCCTCGCGGGCCCTCGTTCTCCGTCCGGGTGGAAGAAGAACGCGCTGTCCATTCCGCGACAAGACCCGGTCATCTGCCAGTCCCACACGTCGGCGTTGGGTCCGGGGAGCCTTCGGGTGTCCGCCATGTCGAGACCGCCTCCTTGGCCCACTGCTGTGGACTGCTCCATTTGGCTTAATCTTGATCCACCGTAGAACCGCGCCAAAACTTGTTCAAGAGGGCTAGCGCCAGAAAGCTCGTTATTAAGCCGATGGGTGATCACCTCGTGTTCAAACCTGTTCACCCCTCGGAGTTGCCGCGAGGACTGCGTGACCGGACGATGTCCGCGTGATGCCGCATCCGGAACACCCCGCCGCCTCGACCGGCGGCGAGCCGGAAATCGGCGCGGCAGAAGAAGATCCGGTCTCCCAGCTGATGTTGTCGGTGGCCGCCGTCGCCCGTCGCCTCGGAATCGCTCCCGCGACCCTGCGCACGTGGGACCGGCGCTACGGCCTCGGCCCCAGTGATCACACGACCGGGCGACACCGCCGGTACGCGCCGGGCGACATCGCCCGCTTGGAGCTGATGCAGCGGGCTCTGCTGCGGGGCGCGTCGTCGGCGGAGGCCGCGCAGTACGCGCTGGCGTCGCGCGTGCCGCTGCCGCGGTCGTTGCCCACCGAGGAGCCCGCGCCCGCGCCGGTGTTGACCGGTGGTGAGGTCGAGGCCGCCACGGGTGGGCGGGGGCTCAGGATGCCGGGCGCGGGTCGGCCCGCGCGAGGGCTCGGGCGGGCGGTGCTGGCGATGGACTCGGTCGCCGCGCAGCAGATCCTGGCCGACTCGCTCGGCGCGGACGGGGTGATCGCGACGTGGGACGAGGTGGTCCGGCCGCTGCTCGGCGCGATGGCCGCGCGGTGGGAGCACTCGGGGGCCGGGGTCGAGGTTTCGCACCTCCTGAACGAGTGCGTGCTGGCCGCGATGATCCGCGTGACGCCCTTGGTGACCACTCCCCGCAACCACCGCCCGGTGCTGCTGGCGTGCATGCCGGACGAGCGCCACAACATCCCGCTGTACCCGTTGGCGGCAGTTCTGTCGCAACGCGGGGTGGGGATTCGTCAGCTCGGCGCGGCCCTGCCCGCGGCGGCGTTGAGGTCCGCCGTGCAGCGCGTCGCGCCCGCCGCCGTGGTCCTCTGGGCGCAGCTCCCGCGCTACGCCGATCCGGGGGCGCTCGCGGCGTTGCCGCGAACGAGGCAGCGGGCTCGTCTGTTCGTGGGCGGTCCCGGTTGGGAACGCGGTGTCGTCCCTTCCACGGCGGAGCGGATCGATGACCTGGGAGCGGCGGCGGCGGCGATCGAGCAGGCCGTCTGCTGATTGAGTCGTCCGAACGGGGCACGATGTAACCGTGGAAGACCAGTTGAGACGGGCCGCGTTCGGCGACCGCCCGGAGGCACCCGTCTGGAGCACCCTCCCTGAGGGGTCGGCGCGCGAGCGCTGGCTCGCCGCGGTGGTGCTCGGCGGGCAGGGGCACTACGCGGCCGCTTCCACCCTGCTGGGAGGCCTGCTGCACGACCGTGACCAGGTGATCGCCTCCCTGGCCGCCTCCGCGCTCGCGTCGCACCGCCGCCAACTGGGCGGTCACGCCGTCGCTCGGGGATTCGACGCCCGTGCGCTGGCGACCGCTCCCTCCGCCGGTCCGGCCGACCAGGACGGCGTCGACGCCGCGGGCGCCCGCGCGGATGCCCTGCTCGGACTGGCCGCCGACGCCATCGGTGCTGGTCGGACGCACGAGGCGCGGCGGTTGCACACCAGGGTGGAGCCCCGCTGCTGGCGGACCGAGGTGCGCCACGGGTGGGTGGCGGCGGAGATCGAGCTGGCCGAGGGGCGTGCCGGGGCCGCCATCGCGCCCGCCGAGGCCGCCGTGGCGACGGCCCGTGACGCCGGGGCGGTGCGCCACGTCCTCAAGTCGGAAGTCGTCCTGGGCACGTCGTTGGTCGTGTGGGGGACCGCCGACGGGGTGGCTCGGGGGGTTGAGCTGCTAGAGTGTGACCTAAGTCACGTTACCAAACGAGACCTGTGGTCGTTGATCTGGCCGACGGCACTCGTGCTCGTCGACCATGACCCATCTGCGGCGGGTAATCCTCTCGTACGGGCTACCGAGGCCCTGAGCTGCGTGTTACGCAGGGCTGACCCGATCGGTCGACGGCTGGCGCGGGATTCGCCCTGGGTCCCGACGGCGCTGCTCCGTTCCGGGGAACCCCCGAACGCAGACCCCCGGTCGAAGTTCTTGACGGATTAAGCACCGGATCGTGTCAAGGTTGGGCCTCCAGCGTCCGATAGGGGAGATGAAACGTCACTCGGCTGCAGGAAGGAGTCCCCGTGACTACGGTCCTTATTTGCGACGACCGGCGCAGCGTGCGGGAGGGCCTCACCCGTGTCATGTCGGCCGTCCCCGGGGTTAGTCGCATTGATTGCGTAGCGCACGGTGACGAGTTGTTGGCTCGCTTTTCGAGGCAGCCAGTCGACGTCGTGCTGGTTGGTACCCAGCGCGCCGTCCCGACCGGTGTTGAAGCGACCCGGCGACTCGTCTCGGCCAACCCGCAGGCCAACGTCATCGTGTTCGGTGCCCCGGACGACGCGGGCAGCATTGCCGCCGCGATCGCGGGTGGCGCCCGTGGATACCTCCGCTGGGACGCCTCGCGTCCCGAGTTGGTGGCCGCGCTGGCCCATACCCTCGCGAGCACGTCGGTGCCTGCCCCCCGTCAGCCCTCGGATCCCGGTGTCCAGCTCACGGAGCGCGAGCTCCAGGTGCTGCGCGGCATGAGCCAGGGCAAGAGCAACGGTCAGATCGGGCGAGAGCTCTACCTGTCCGAAGACACCGTGAAGACCCACGCGCGGAGGTTGTTCCGCAAGCTGGGTGTCCGCGACCGCGCTCAGGCGGTCGCCCACGGCTTCCGCCGCGGTCTCGTGTCCTAGATCACGACTGCGGGTATCCTCATCCAGCCCGGTGACTTGTCGCCGGGCTGGATTCGGCTGCGCGTGAGGGCAGGTCAGAGGGGCCTAGGTGCCCCTCCCTCCGCCATTTGCCCACCTGGCCGGTACCGTGTGAGTCACCAGTACGGGTGACGTCGATCGTCTTGTGCTGTTTGTTGTCGATACGCCAAGGCGTAACACCAGGGCTGCTGTCTGCGATGACCAACTTGGGGGACGGACTGGACGCCGAAGTAGGCGCGGCCGTCGAAGGTGACAGGCCCGCCATCGAGCGCCTGTTGGCTTCGATCCGTCCCCTGGTGGTGCGGTACTGCCGCGCCCGAGTCGGAAGACAGGAAAGGTCTTTCGCTTCGGCGGACGACGTGGCCCAGGAGGTGTGTCTCGCGGTGTTGACGGCCCTGCCCAGCTACCGCGACCAAGGTCGGCCCTTCCTCGCGTTCGTGTACGGCATCGCCGCGCACAAGGTGGCCGACTCCCACCGCTCCGCCGCCAGGAACCGGTCCGAACCGGTCTCCGAGGTCCCGGACGGGCCCGAGACCGAAGCGGGCCCGGAACAGCGGGCCATGCAAGGCGAACTCACTGGGCAAATGGCCCAGCTCTTGCGAATCCTGCCCGAGAAGCAGCGGGAAATCCTGCTGCTCCGCGTGGTGGTCGGGTTGTCGGCCGAAGAGACCGCTGACGCGGTCGGGTCGACTCCCGGAGCCGTCCGGGTGGCGCAGCACCGCGCGCTGTCCAGGCTCCGCAAGACGTTGGCAGCCGAGGAGGTGGTCTGAGTGGCCGATCAGCACGAGCACGAGAAGGACAACGGAGAAGTCGTGCGCGGACAGCACGGGAGAGCACCGCTCCCCTCGGACGATGACTCGACGGGCACGGGCGGCGACCTGTTCGCCGGTGACCTGACCGGTATCCAGGCGGACGACGCCCTGCTCGACGCGTTGGGCGGCAAGGACCCCGACCGCGTGGGCGACCTCGTCCAGGACGACCTCAACGCACTGCTGCTCGCGTGGCGGCACGACGTCGACAGCCAGGCCATCTCCGACCTGGTCGACACGGACACCGCCATCGCCACGATCGCGGCCGCCCACCCGGCGCCTCGATCCCGGCACCGCTTCCTCATCCCGCTGGCCAGTGCCGCGGCCGTGCTCGCCATCGCGTTCACCGGCGTCAGCCTGGTGGCCCGCGACGCGCAGCCCGGCGACCCGCTCTGGGGCATCACCCGCGTGCTGTACTCCGACCACGCCCGGTCGGTCGAAGCCGCGGTGGCCGTGAAGACGGACCTCGACAACGCCCGCGCCGCACTGCGCGAGGGCAAGGTCAACGAGGCAAAGGACGCGCTGGACAAGGCGGGGGTCGCCCTCCCGCAGGTGTCCGCGGACGACGGCCACGTCGACCTGTCCGAGACGCGCACGAAGCTGCTGGACGAGCTGGTCAGCACGACGCCGACCACGGCGGGCACGCCGGTGAACAGCACCACCAAGAAGCCGAAGCCGACGAAGACCACGGTCGTGTCGAGCAGCGCTCAGCCGATCGAGCCGTCGAACTCCACGGTCCCGTCGGAGTCCAGCTCCACGCCTCCGCCGCCGGAGACCACCTCCAGCGAGACACCACCTCCGCCGCCGCCTCCGCCCCCGCCGCCGGACCCCACCGACGAGACGACCGGGGAGATCACGCCGAGGTCGGAAGACACCACGACGACGCCGTAGCCCCGATGTGACGAAGCCCGCCCCGGATTCCGGGGCGGGCTTCGTCACATCGTCAGCGGGCGTCCTCGGTGGCGGTGACGCCGTCGGCGTACCCGCGGCAGTACTCCCACGTGACGTAGGACGACGGGTCCGGGTCGTACGCGGGCTCGTGCGGACGCATGCGGCCGTCGTTGAGCAGCTGTTCGAGGCTGGCGCGCAGCAGCGCCCAGTCGTGGAAGTGCGGCTCCTCGCATTCGCCGCAGTCCACCACGATCCCCCTTACGCCACTGGGTTCCAGCAGCGCTTGGTACACCGCTAGGTCGCTCAGGTCACCCACGAGTTCGGCGCGTTCCTCATCGCCCATCTCGGGGTGTTCGTGGTCTTCTTCTGGCTCGACCATGGCCTTCGCGGGATCTTCCGGATCCTCGGCGAAGGGGTCTGGCGGCAAGGCGTCGTGCGGCACGACCCCGCACGGTACCGGGCGGGGGCGTGCGAGCGCCCAGATACCATGGCGTGAACGCCCCAGACCTGCCCGCGGGGTCGAGAATCAGATGCTGCCCCCAAGCGGAAGCCCGATCCGCTCGTGGTGGGACCGCAGCACGACGGAAGGCTTGTCACCCGCTATGACCAGCGAGCTCAACGTTGACGGAGTCCCGAGCAAGTTCGCGATGCTGGGACTGACCTTCGACGACGTCCTGTTGCAGCCTGCGGAATCCGACGTCGTGCCCAGCAACGTCGACACCAGCACCCGGATCTCCCGCAACATCACCTTGCGGATCCCGCTCGCCTCCGCCGCCATGGACACCGTCACCGAGTCGCGGATGGCTATTTCGATGGCCCGCCAGGGCGGCATCGGCGTTCTGCACCGCAACCTGTCGATCGAGGACCAGGCCAGCCAGGCGGAGACGGTGAAGCGCTCCGAGGCAGGCATGGTGACCGACCCGGTGACCTGCACGCCTGAGGACACGATCGCCCACGTGGACGACCTGTGCGCCCGCTACCGGATCTCCGGCGTTCCCGTGACGGACCCGTCCGGCAAGCTCGTCGGCATCATCACCAACCGCGACATGCGCTTCGAGGTGGACCACAAGCGCAAGGTCAGCGAGGTCATGACCAAGGGCCCGCTGGTCACCGCGCAGGTCGGCGTGTCGGCCGAGGCCGCGCTCGGCCTGCTGCGCCGCCACAAGATCGAGAAGCTGCCGATCGTGGACGGCGACGGCAAGCTCCGCGGCCTGATCACGGTCAAGGACTTCGTCAAGACCGAGCAGTACCCGCTGGCGTCGAAGGACCCGGACGGCAGGCTGCTGTGCGCCGCCGCCGTGGGTGTCGGCGACGACGCGTTCGCGCGCTCGATGGCGCTGGCCGACGCGGGCATCGACGTGCTCATGGTCGACACCGCCCACGGCCACTCCCGCGCCGTGCTGGAGATGGTGTCCAAGCTCAAGAAGGAGCTCGGCGACACGGTGGACGTCGTCGGCGGCAACGTCGCGACCCGGCTGGGCGCGCAGGCCATGGTCGACGCGGGCGCGGACGGCGTGAAGGTCGGCGTCGGACCGGGCTCGATCTGCACGACCCGCGTGGTCGCCGGCGTCGGCGTCCCGCAGATCACCGCGATCCACGAGGCGTACCTGGCGTGCTACCCGACCGGCGTGCCGGTGATCGGCGACGGCGGCATCCAGTACTCGGGCGACATCGCCAAGGCGATCGCCGCCGGCGCGAGCGCCGTCATGGTCGGCAGCCTGGTCGCGGGCACCGCCGAGGCCCCCGGTGACCTGATCCTGGTCAACGGCAAGCAGTTCAAGACCTACCGCGGCATGGGTTCCCTCGCCGCGATGTCCGGGCGCGGCGACACCAAGTCGTACTCGAAGGACCGCTACTTCCAGGACGACGTGCTGTCCGAGGACAAGCTCGTGCCCGAGGGCATCGAGGGCCGCACGCCGTTCCGCGGTCCGCTCGCGCAGGTGGCCTACCAGCTCGTCGGCGGTCTCCGCATGGCGATGGGCTACACGGGTTCCCGCACGATCGCGGAGCTGCAGAACGCGCAGCTCGTGCGGATCACGGCTGCGGGCCTGAAGGAAAGCCACCCGCACGACATCACGATGACCGTCGAAGCCCCCAACTACACCACCCGCTGAGAGGAAGACAAGTGCGCGATCTGGTCGAGATCGGCATGGGCCGGACCGCGAGGCGGGCCTACGAGCTGGACGACATCGAGATCATCCCTTCCCGGCGGACCCGTTCGTCGAAGGACGTCTCGACGTCGTGGCAGATCGATGCCTACCGCTTCGACATCCCGCTGATCACCCACCCGACCGACGCCATCGTGTCGCCGGGCACGGCCGTCGCGGTCGGTGAGCTGGGCGGTCTCGGCGTGCTCAACGCGGAGGGCCTGTGGGCCAGGCACGCCAACGTCGAGGAAGCCCTGTTCCGCCTGGTCGAGGCGACCGAGGACACGGACGACCCCGGTGCCCCGGTCAAGGTGCTCCAGGAGCTGCACTCCGCTCCGGTCCGCCTGGACCTGGTCGCGGCCGCCATCAAGGAGGTCCGCGACTCCGGTGTCACCGTCGCGGTCCGCGTCAGCCCCCAGCGCGCCGCCGAGCTGACCCCGGACCTGCTGGCCGCGGGCGTGGAGATCCTGGTCGTGCAGGGCACGATCATCTCCGCCGAGCACGTCCTCCGCGACGGCGAACCGCTCAACCTCAAGTCGTTCATCGCCGACCTGGAGGTTCCGGTCATCGCGGGCGGCGTCGGCGACTACCGCACCGCCATGCACCTCATGCGCACCGGCGCGGCGGGCGTCATCGTGGGCTACGGCTACACGCCGGGCGTCACCACGACGGACTCGGTGCTGGGCATCGGCGTCCCCATGGCCACCGCCATCGCCGACGCTGCGGCGGCCCGTCGCGACTACCTGGACGAGACCGGTGGCCGGTACGTCCACGTCATCGCCGACGGTGGCGCCCTGACCAGCGGTGACATCGCCAAGTCCATCGCGTGCGGCGCGGACGCCGTGATGCTCGGCGAGCCCTTGGCCTCGGCGACCGAAGCCCCCGGCCAGGGCCTCTACTGGACCGCGGCGAGCGCCCACCCGTCCGTTCCGCGCAGCCTCGTCTCGCCGGGGGTGGACCAGGAGGTGGACCTCCGCACCCTCCTGTTCGGCCCGTCCGTGGACCCGAGGGGCGTCACCAACCTGTTCGGCTCACTCCGCCGGGCGATGGCGAAGACCGGGTACTCGGACCTCAAGGAGTTCCAGAAGGTCGGCCTCACCATCCGCGGCTGACCCGCGCACGACGACGGGCGCCTCCGAGTACTTCGGGAGGCGCCCGTCGTCGTGTCAGCCGATCCTCCAGACCCAGCCCCGGCTCCCGTTGGACGCCATCGGGTACGCGGAGGCGACCGACGTGGACGCCTCGGCCACCTCGACCTCCACGGTTCCCGCGTACCGGGCGTTGGGCAGGATCGTGTCCGACAGCCGTTCGTCCTGGTCGGTGCAGGTACCGGGCTTCGCCTCCTGCACGAACCCGTCGTCGGCGATGCCGTTGAGCGAGAACGGGTTGAAGATCGACGGGGCCAGCCGGGACCCGTTCTCGCTGAGGTTCCCGGTCGTCATCGTGACGTGCAGCAGCAGCGTCTTCCGACCCCCGGTGGCGGGCGAGCCGTACTGGTGGCACCGCGGGTTGACCTCGATCTTGTCGACGCTGAACCTGATCGCGCACGAGTCCAGGTCGCTGGTGCAGTCGAGGCCTGCCAACTGCCCGAAGTCCTTGGCGATGAACCCCTGCGGCGTCAGGTCGCGCGACGGGGTCGCGGCCGTGGTCGGCGTCGCGCTCGCCGCCACCGTGGTCGGCGTCGCGCTCGTCGCCACCGTGCTGGGCGCCGGGCTGCTCGCACCCTTCGTCCCGCCGCACGCGGCCGCGAGCAGCGCCAGCCCGACAGCGGCGCTGACCTGTGCGGATCGGGTGGTGGTGCGCGTGCGGTGGGACATCGTCGGCCGTCCCGCGGACTCGTCTGGCGAAGTGGTGCTCACGAGTCCCCATCGAGCGCTCGCCGACGCCGTTACCCTCTTCACTCGTTGGGGTGAAATCGCGTTTTCTCCTCCATCGCAACACTTCCGGGTGAACCTCCGACCCGCTGAAACTGTCGGACCCCACCCGTACCGTGTGCGTCGAGGGGCCCGCACCACCGGGGGACCCCTGGCCCTCCGCGCCCGCGCTAGCAGACCTCGGGCCCGCCCAGGACACCGCTAGATGATCTTGCTGCTCGACCTCCTCGGTAGGGTGGGGTCGAAGGGGTGCAGACCGGAACCGAGGAAGGGCCACGTGGACGACCTGGTCGAGCTGGGACTGGCCGATGACGACTCCGGGGCGGAGGTGGTCGAGGACGGGACCCCGCCTGCGAAGGACAGCCGTGCGGGCTTCGCCGGGTCGGTGGTCGTGCTGGTCATCGCGTCCGTGGCGGGTGTGGCGCTGCTGGCCTGGCTGGTGCTCTTCTGGCTCGCCCCGCCGGTCCTCGCCTGGCTGGACAGCCACGGCGTCTGAACCGGTTCGGATCTAGGCGTTACCGGAGGTAACCCCTACTCTCGGGTACATGGGTGAACTCGCCGGTAACAACGTGGATTTCGACGTCGTCGTGGTCGGCTCCGGGTTCGGCGGCAGCGTCGCCGCGCTGCGGCTGACGGAGAAGGGCTACCGGGTCGCGGTCGTCGAGGCCGGGCGGCGGTTCGCGGACGACGAGTTCGCGGAAACGTCGTGGGACCTGCGCAAGTACCTGTGGGCACCCCGGCTGGGCTGCTTCGGCATCCAGCGCATCCACCTGCTGCGCAACGTGATGGTGCTGGCGGGCGCGGGCGTCGGCGGTGGGTCGCTGGTCTACGCGAACACGCTGTACCGGCCGCTCAAGCCGTTCTTCGCGGACCGCCAGTGGGCGCACATCACCGACTGGGAGGCCGAGCTCTCCCCGTTCTACGACCAGGCGTCGCGGATGCTGGGCGTGGTCACGAACCCGACCACGACGCCCGCCGACGTGGTCATGAAGCAGGTCGCGAGCGACATGGGCGTGGCCGACAGCTACCACCCGACACCGGTCGGCGTGTACTTCGGCGAGCCGGGCGTGAAGGCCGCCGACCCGTACTTCGGTGGCGCCGGGCCGGACCGGACGGGCTGCACCGAGTGCGGCAGCTGCATGTCGGGCTGCCGGGTCGGGGCGAAGAACACCCTGGTCAAGAACTACCTCCACCTGGCTGAACGCGGTGGCGCGAAGGTGCTGCCCAGGACCACGGTGACCAGCCTGGAGCAGACCGGCGACACCTGGGAGGTCCACACCCAGCGCACCGGGGCGACGTTGCACAGGGGGAAGCGCACGATCACGGCGGGCCGGGTCGTGCTGGCCGCGGGCACGTGGGGCACCCAGCAGTTGCTGCACCGGATGCGCGCCGACGGCACGCTGCCCGCCCTGTCGCCGAAGCTGGGGGAGTTGACCCGCACGAACTCGGAGGCGATCGTCGGCGCGGCCAGGCAGACCGTCGACCCGGACCGCGACTTCACCAGCGGGGTGGCGATCACGTCGTCGTTCCACCCGGACGCGATCACCCACATCGAGCCGTGCCGGTACGGCAAGGGCAGCAACGTGATGGGGATGCTGCAGACGCTGGCGACGGACGGCGGGTCGAGCACGCCGCGCTTCCTGCAGTTCCTCGGCCAGGCGGTCCGCCACCCGCGCCGCCTGCTGCGGCTGCTGTCGGTGCGGCGGTGGAGCGAGCGGACGCTGATCCTGCTGGTCATGCAGAGCCTGGACAACTCGATCACCACGTTCGCGAAGCGCGGCCTGTTCGGTCGGCACGGGCTCAGCTCGCGCCAAGGCCACGGCGAGCCGAACCCGACGTTCATCCCGGCGGGTCACCGGGCGAACGTGCTGACCGCGGAGCACATCGGCGGCATCCCCGGCGGCACGTGGGGGGAGCTGGTCAACATCCCGCTCACCGCGCACTTCATCGGCGGCTGCCCGATCGGCGAGGACGCCGAGCACGGCGTCATCGACCCGTACCACCGGGTGCACAACTACCCCGGCCTGTCCGTGGTCGACGGCGCGGCCATCTCGGCGAACCTCGGCGTCAACCCGTCGCTGACCATCACCGCGCAGGCCGAGCGCGCGTTCTCGTTGTGGCCCAACAAGGGCGAGGCCGACCGGCGTCCGGAGCAGGGGACGGGGTACCAGCGGTTGGCGCCCGTCGCCCCGGTGCGACCCGCCGTGCCCGCGTCCGCGCCCGGCGCGCTGCGACTGCCGCTCGTGGAGGTCCGGACTCGCTAGCCTGAGCGCATGGGGGAATGGGCGGCGTCCACTTTGGACAACGTGGCCGCGCTGGGTGCCGAGGTGCTCGTCGGCGGCCGTGGCGCGGTGGCTCGCGGTCGGGTCGAGGTCGAAGCCGCCATCGCGCAGAGCAGGCACTTCCTGGACGAACTGCGGCGCACCGTCGGCACCGTCCACAGCCGGGGCGGCACGCTGCTGGAGGCGTTCCGCGCCGCGCACGACGCCCTGGCTCCGCGCTTCGGCGGGTGGCCGATCTTCGAGCACTGCCTGCCGCCCAGAACGAAACCCAACCTCAGGCCAAGCCCAGGCCCCACCCTGCCCCCCGATCCGAAGCGCCCTCATGGCCGTCCGCTACGGGTCAAGGCATCTTTCCCGCCTTGACGCGGCGCGGACGGCCATGAAGACAATCGCGCGAGCGGGGGGAGGCCACCCCCATGCCTACAAGAGGTCCCCTTGCGCGCAGGACCCCCGAAACAGAACGCTACAACCCACCACCGACAAAAACCGGCCCTAGAGCTGGATCCCCGTCAACACCATCGTGCGTTCCTCGGTGAAGTCCTCCATCGCCGACCGCACCCCTTCACGTCCGGTCCCGGACCCCTTCACCCCGCCATAGGGCATCTGGTCCGCCCGGTAAGAAGGCACGTCACCAATGATCACCCCGCCGACCTCCAACTCCGCCGCGGCGTCGAAGGCCACCTTCACGTCCCGCGTGAACACCCCGGCCTGCAACCCGTACTCCGTCGCGTTGGCCTCGGCGAAGGCCTCCGCGGCACCGTCCACAACGGACACCACGAGCACCGGGCCGAACACCTCCTGGTGCCACACCGACGCTTCCGGTGGCGCGCCCTCCAGCACGGTCGGCTCCACCGAGGTCCCGGACCGCCCTCCGCCGACGTGCAGCTTGGCGCCCAGCGACACGGCCTCGTCGATCCACTCCTTCACGCGCACCGCGTTGTCCTCGTCGATCAACGGGCCCACCTCGACCTCGGGGTCGTGCGGGTCGCCCGTCCGCAACGCCGACACGGCCGCCACGAGCTTCGGCACGAAGGCGTCGGCCACCGCGCGGTCCACGATGACCCGCTGCACCGCGATGCACGACTGCCCGGCCTGGTAGTTCCCGAACGTCGCGATCCGCGAGGCCGCGTAGTCCAGGTCGGTCCAGTCCGCGCAGACGATCGCCGCGCTGTTGCTGCCCAACTCCATCACCACGTGCTTGCGGGGCGCGGAATCCATCAGCGACCAGCCGACCCCGGTGGACCCGGTGAACGAGATCACCGGCAGGCGCGGGTCCGACACCAGCGCCTCCATGTCACCGCCGCGGACCGGCAGCACCGAGAACACGCCGTCGGGGAGGTCGGTCTCGGCCAGCAACTCGCCGAGCAGCAACGCCGACAGCGGGGTGGCCGAAGCGGGCTTGACGATCACCGGCGCGCCGACCGCCAGCGCGGGGGCGACCTTGTGCGCGACCAGGTTCAGCGGGAAGTTGAACGGGGCGACGGCCAGCACCGGCCCGCGGGGGACGCGGCGCACGAGGGCCATCCGGCCGACCCCGTTGGCGTCGGTGTCCAGCCTCTGGAGGTCGCCGTCGAACCGGCGCGCCTCCTCGGCGGCGAACTTGAACACGCTGACCGCGCGGCGCACCTCGATCTCGGCCCACTTGAGCGGCTTGCCGTTCTCGGCGGTGATCGTCTCCGCGATCTCCTCCTCGCGTTCGGCCAGCGCCTTGGACACGTGCTCCAGCGCCGCCGCGCGGACGTGCGCGGGCGTGCGGCGGAAGTCCTTCGCCACGGCCGCGGCCGCGGCCACGGCGCGCTCGATCTGCTCGGGGCCGGGCACGGCGACCGTCGCCACCTCCGTCCCGTCGTACGGGTGGTGCACGGTGATCTCCCGCGCACCCTGTTCGGGGTGGCCTGCGATCCAGCAGGGCCGGGGCTGAGGAGTGATCGCGTCCATGCGTCAACGGTATGCCAGTGCTGCCCGAGCGGCTCGGACGTGCTCGACGTGCGACAGGTAGAGCTCGTCGTGGCGCTCGGCCCGCTGGACGTGGAACGCGGGATCCTCCCTGATGGTCCGCACCATGTCCGCCAACCGGGTCAGCACGTGGTCCACCAGTCCACCAGTCGGGCAGCCGTACGCCGAGCAGAACAGCTCGGCCCGCCGCCACTGCTCCTCGGGCGTGCCGAACGCGGGCGAGAACGGCGCCAGGCAGTAGACCGCGTAGGCCACGTCCCACCACCGGGGCGCGGGGTGGGCGGTGTCCCAGTCGATCACCCCGACGGGCAGGCCGTCGGAGAACACCACGTTGTACGGCGCCAAGTCGCCGTGGCAGACGACCTCGGCGGGGTCGCGCGCCGGGAACTGCCAGCCCGAGGTGCCCACCAGCGGCACGGACGCGTCGTGCAGCCGCCGCACCATCCGCGCGTACGCCACCAGCGTCGAGTCGCCGCGCAACGAGGGGTCCAGCGGCGGGTGGCCAACCTCACCCGGCAGGTACGACAGCACCTCGCGACCCCGGTCGTCGACGCCGTGCACCTCCGGCACGAATCCCGACGGCGCCAAGCGCCGCAACAACCCGTGCACGCGCGGAGCCCACGGACCGGCGGGCCTGCGGACGGTCGACCCGATCCGCACGACCTCGTTCAGACCGCCTCCGGTCAGGAGTTCTTCGTTCACGTCTGACATCCTTGCGCCGTGTCCGAAACCAGCAACCGACCGGTACTCGTCGTCGACTTCGGGGCGCAGTACGCGCAGCTGATCGCCCGTCGCGTGCGTGAGGCCCAGGTGTACTCCGAGGTCGTGCCGCACACCGCGAGCGTGGCGGAACTGCTCGAACGCGACCCGCTCGCGATCGTCCTGTCCGGTGGCCCCTCCAGCATCTACGAGGAGGGCGCGCCGCAGGTCGACCCCGGCCTGTTCGACGCGGGCGTGCCCGTGTTCGGCATCTGCTACGGCTTCCAGGCGATGGCCGTGGCGCTGGGCGGCACCGCCGAGCACACCGGCACCCGCGAGTACGGCCGCACCGAGCTGGGCGTGACCGAGGGCGGCGGCAGGCTGCACGACGACCTGCCCGGCCACCACCCGGTGTGGATGAGCCACGGCGACTGCGTGACCAAGGCGCCGGAGGGCTTCACCGTCACGGCCACCAGCGTCGGCGCGCCCGTCGCCGCGTTCGAGGACACCACCCGCCGGTTCGCGGGCGTCCAGTACCACCCCGAGGTCGGCCACTCGCCGCACGGCCAGGAGGTGCTGCGCCGGTTCCTGCACGAGATCGCGGGCGTGAAGCCGCAGTGGACGACCTCGTCGATCGTGGACGAGCAGGTCGAGCGGATCCGCGAGCAGATCGGCGACGGCAAGGCCATCTGCGGCCTGTCCGGCGGCGTCGACTCCGCGGTCGCGGCCGCCATGGTGCAGCGCGCCATCGGTGATCGGCTGACCTGCGTGTTCGTCGACCACGGCCTGCTGCGCGCGGGGGAGCGGACCCAGGTCGAGCGCGACTTCGTGGCCGCGACCGGCGTGAAGCTGGTGACCGTGGACGAGCGCGAGCGGTTCCTGGAGGCCCTGAAGGGCGTCACGGACCCGGAGCAGAAGCGCAAGATCATCGGCCGTGAGTTCATCCGCGCGTTCGAGCAGGCCGCGCGGGACCTCCAGGTCGACGGCGACTACGACTTCCTGGTGCAGGGCACGCTCTACCCGGACGTGGTCGAGTCCGGCGGTGGCACCGGCGCGGCGAACATCAAGAGCCACCACAACGTCGGCGGACTGCCGGACGACCTCCAGTTCAAGCTGGTCGAGCCGCTGCGCGCGCTGTTCAAGGACGAGGTCCGCCGGGTCGGCACGGAGCTGGGCCTGCCGGAGGTCATCGTGCAGCGCCAGCCGTTCCCCGGTCCCGGCCTCGGCATCCGGATCATCGGCGAGGTCACCGGCCCGCGCCTGGAGATCCTGCGCCAGGCCGACGCCATCGCCCGCGAGGAGCTGACCTCCGCGGGCCTGGACCGCACGATCTGGCAGTGCCCGGTCGTGCTGCTCGCGGACGTGCGCAGCGTCGGCGTCCAGGGCGACGGCCGCACGTACGGCCACCCGATCGTCCTGCGGCCGGTGTCCAGCGAGGACGCCATGACCGCGGACTGGACGCGCCTGCCGTACGAGGTGCTGGAGCGCATCTCCACCCGCATCACCAACGAGGTGGCGGACGTGAACCGGGTCGTGCTCGACGTGACGAGCAAGCCGCCGGGCACCATCGAGTGGGAGTAACCCGAACCACGACAAAGGCCGTGACCCCCGAGGGGGGCCACGGCCTTCGTCATGAGTGGGTGGGAGGTCTACCGGCGTTGGCGGAGCACCGATCCGAGCAGCAGGCCCAGCCCGATGACGATCGCGCCACCGGCGACCACCCACCGCAGGTCGAGGAAGTCCGGCCAGTAGTCGCCGCCGGTCAGCACGAACGCCGAGGCCAGCAGGGCTCCGATCCCGAACACGAACGTCACGACGTCGAAGCCGCCGCGCGACTCCACCTCCTGGTCAGCCACGGTTGACCACGACCTCTCCCAGTCCGGCGTGCGCCTTGAGCACGATCTTGAGGCCTCCGGCGAGCTTGTCCTCGCCGTCGGAGGTGAAGTCGAACGCGGGCGCCCGCCCGTCGCTCTGCTTGCCGAGGCACTGCACGGACCCGAGTTCGGTCTCGCAGATCACCTCGACGTCGGCGTTCTTCGGCACGGTCACCTGGACGGTGCCGACGCTGGCGAAGACCTCGGTCTCGACGGTGCCGGAGGTCGGCAGCGCCGTCAGGTCGAGTTCGATGGTGCCCGCCCTCGTGTCGTACCTGTCCTGCACCTCCGAGATCGCCACGGGCTTCTCGGTGCGGTCGCCGAGGTAGTCGCTGTCCTCGAACCCGCCGAAGTTCACCATCGTGCCGAACACCCCGACCAGGCTCAGCGGGATGACCAGGCCGATCAGGCCGCGGCCGCCGCGGGTGAACGCGCCTGCCATCAGACCGACGCCCATGACGCCGACGACCAGGCCCAGCGTGTGCAACGGGGTGAACCAGGCGTTGTAGGGGCCCGCGATCACCGATCCGGCCACGACCAGCAGCGCGGCGCCGAGCGTGAGCCCGGTGACGGGCGACCGGCGCCGGGACCGCCGCACGGGCGGGGGCTCCGGCGACCGCACCATCGACTGGCCGGGTTCCGGCAGGTCCCACGCGAACGGCGCGGCGCCCAGCGGGTCCCACGCGGGCGGCGTGTCGGCCGTCCTCTCCTGGCTCGTGCCCATGGTGTTCACCTGGTCCGTGGTCGAGGTGGTCGTCATCGGGGCGGGCCGGTTCAGCGCCCCCCGGTTCTGGTGCAGGAGGTAGATGGCCCCGACCGACAGCAGCACCCCGGCCACCATCGTGAAACCGCCGTCGAAGAAGAACCCGGTCGCCGGGAACACCGCGATGCACAGCAGCACCGTCAGCGGGACCGGCGTCGAGCTGCGGCCCTTGCCGATCAGCGCCTCGACGGGCGACACCTCGTCGTCCTCCTGCGCCAGCGCGAGCCAGCCCAGCAGGTAGATGAAAACCCCGGCACCGTTGCACAACGCCATCGCGACGAAAGCGACCCGCACGATCACGGGGTCGATCCGGTACCGCTCCGCGATGCCCTCGGCCACACCGGCGATCTTCCGCCCGCGGTGCGGCCGCCTGGGCCTGCTGACCCAGAAGTCCTTCAACGTCTCTTCAACGTTCGCTGCTGTCGCATTCCCACTCACGTCACCGAGTCTGCGGTCCGGCACCCGCCCCGCACATCGGGGAAGCACCCTGAACACCACCTCGGGTGGAACCCTGATGACTCCCGTCCGGGCGCGTGTGACGATCGTGTGGTGAGTTCGCAGGTGGAGACGGCAGCGGGAACGGACCTCGCGGTCCGCAGGCGCCGCAACGGGCGCGTGGTCGCGGGGGTGGCGGGCGGGATCGCCGACCACCTCGGCGTCGAGGTGTTCTGGGTGCGCGCGGTGTTCGCGGCGCTGACGGCCCTGAACGGCGTCGGCGTGATCGCGTACGGCCTGCTGTGGGTCTTCGTGCCGCAGCGGACCGTGAACGCGCCGGGTGAGGTGCCGCCGAAGCCGAGGGAACGCCAGCAGGCCATCGGTCTGCTCGCGCTGGGGTTGGGCGCGGCGGTGCTGGTCACGTTGCTGACCGGCGCGATCAGCGGCTGGGTGATCGGCCCGCTGGCCGTCGCGCTGGTGGGCGCGGCCGTCGTCTGGCGGGAGGCGGACGAGGCTCAACGACGACGCTGGCGGGACGGGGCCCGCAGCGGGGTGTTCGGCAGCGGCGGCCGGTCGACGCTGATCCGGATGGTGTCGGGCGTGTCGCTGGTCGCGCTGGGCATCGGGGTCCTGCTGTTCAACACCTACAAGCTCGACCAGCTCCAGTTCGCGCTGGTCGCGGTGCTCGCCACGCTGGCGGGCGTCGCGCTGCTCACCGTGCCGCTGTGGATCAAGCTGGTGAACGACCTCGGCGAGGAGCGCCGGGCGCGCATCCGGACCGAGGAACGGGCGGAGATCGCCGCCCACCTGCACGACTCCGTGCTCCAGACGCTGGCGCTGATCCAGAAGCAGGCCGAGGCCCCGCGCGAGGTGCGCAGGCTGGCCCGCGGCCAGGAGCGCCAGCTGCGGGACTGGCTCTACGGCCGCGACGTCGGCGAGGCCTCCCGGCCGACCACCGTGTCCGCCGCCATCGCCCTGGCCTCGGGGGAGGTCGAGGACACGTTCGCCATCTCGGTGCAGCAGGTCGTCGTCGGGGACTGCCCGCTGGACCACAACCTGCTCGCGATGGTGCAGGCGGCGCGCGAGGCGATGGTCAACGCGGCCAAGCACGCCGGGGTGGCGGAGATCAGCGTCTACGGCGAGGTGGAGGAGGACAGCGTCACCGTTTTCGTGCGCGACCGGGGCAGGGGTTTCGACCAGGAGTCCGTTCCGGAGGACCGGCATGGCCTCGCCGACTCGATCCGGGGGAGAATGGTCCGGCACGGTGGGGAGGCCAAGCTGCGCACCGGTCCCGGGGAGGGCACCGAGGTGCACTTGGAGATGCCGAGGAAGCAGGAGGCCAGGTCGTGACCGACGGCAAACGGGTCAGGGTGTTCCTGGTCGACGACCACGCGCTGTTCCGCGCGGGGGTTCGGGCCGAGCTCGATTCGATCAGCGCCGAGATCGAGGTCGTCGGCGAGGCGGGCTCCGTCGGCGAGGCGGTGGCGGGCATCGCCCACCACAAGCCGGACGTGGTGCTGCTCGACGTCCACATGCCGGACGGCGGTGGCGCCGCGGTGCTCGCCCAGGTGCGGACCGCGCTGCCGGACGTCGTGTTCCTCGCGCTGTCGGTGTCCGACGCCGCGGAGGACGTCATCGCGGTCATCCGCGCGGGCGCCCGCGGCTACGTGACCAAGACGATCTCCAGCCAGGAACTGGTGCGCGCCGTCGTGCGGGTGTCCGACGGCGACGCGGTGTT
Source organism: Umezawaea sp. cmx-9-4 (assembly GCA_049997955.1). Classification (GTDB taxonomy): domain Bacteria; phylum Actinomycetota; class Actinomycetes; order Mycobacteriales; family Pseudonocardiaceae; genus Umezawaea. Next base: position 482,675 of record JAEBDY010000001.1, read on the forward strand.
CTCGCCGCGGCTCGCGGGCTTTGTGCTGGACGCGTTCGCCGACCGGCCCGGCGCGGCCCCGATCCGGGACCCCGAGCTGGACCTGCTGACCCCGCGCGAACGGGACGTGCTGCGGCTGCTCGCGCGCGGCTACGCGTACAAGGAGATCGCCTCCGAGCTGTTCATCTCGGTGAAGACGGTCGAGACGCACGTGTCCAGCGTCCTGCGCAAGACGCAGCTGTCCAACCGCTACGAGCTGTCCCGCTGGGCTTCCGACCGCAGGCTGGTCTGAGGTGGTCCGGAGCACGACCGCAGCACCGATCCACCGCTTGGCCCGCTTCGCCACCGAGGTGCTCGCACCGTGGGTGTGGGTGCTGACGCTGCCGTTCGCCGTGGCCGCCGCCGCGACCCGCGCCGTCTGGCCGTCCGTGGTCTGGGGGCTGGTCGTGGCCATCACGGCGTCGGTGATCCCGATGGTGGTCATCGTCAAGGGCGCCCGCAGCGGACGCTGGGACGGTCACCACGTCACCAACCGCGAGGGCAGGCTGGTCCCGCTGGTCGCGGCGGGCGGCTCGCTGGCCGTCGGCACGGCCGTGCTGGTGCTGGGCGGCGCGCCGCACCAGATGCTGGCGCTCGCGGGCAGCATGTTCGCGTCGCTGGTCGTCAGCATGGCCATCACGTTCGGCCTGAAGTGGAAGGTGTCGCTGCACTCGGCCGTGGCGTTCGCCGCCGTGGTCGTGGGCACCGTCGTCCACGGGCCGTGGCTGCTGCTGCTCGTCCTGCCCGCGGTGTTCGTCGCCTGGTCGCGGGTCGCGCTGGGCGACCACACGGTCGCGCAGGTGCTCGTCGGCTCGCTGATGGGCGTCGTCGTGGGCGGTGGCGGGTACGCGCTGCTGGAGCAGGCGCTCAGATCTTGGCCGAGCTGACGATCTTCTGCACGCCCTCGACGGTCTCGACGTCGAGCCGGTAGGTCTCGACATCCGAACCGCCGCCGACCAGGAACGTGAGCTGGACGTCCACCGTGAAGCCGGTTGGCTTGGCCGCCACGGTCAGGACGTCCGTCCGCACCTCGTCGAACTGGCCCCAGAACGACGTGTACTCGTCGATCGGCGGCCGGTAGTCCTCGGCCAGGTTCTCGTACGCCTTGCTGGGTTCCGAGGCGGCCAAGGTGTAGTGCGCGCGCACGAATTCCGCCGCCGCGTCCGCGGGCCTCGGCTCCCCGGGAGGCCCGACCTGCTCCGTGGTCGACGGGTCGAGGGCCGGGAAGTTCGCCTCCGGGCCGTTCGCGGTCTCGCTGTACGTGGTGGACGCCCGGTCGTCGGTGGCGGGCGGCAGGAACTTCAGCACGCCCGCGACACCGGCCACCAGCACCAGGCCCGCGACGGCGGGTCCGAGCCACTTGCGCGTGGATCCGGGCTTGGGCCTGCCGGTCTTCGGGACGACCGGGGTCGGCGCGCCGACCTCCAGCAGGCCGACGGCCTCGGCGGCGGTGGGGCGCTTCGACGGCTCGTTCGCCAGCAGCCGCTTCAGCGGCCCGGTCAGCGAGCCGGAGCGGGATGGCGGATCGATCTTGCCGGTGGCCGCGCGGTAGATGAGGCCGAGGTTGTTGTCCGTTGCGCCGTAGGGGGAGCGGTGCTCGGTCATCGCGTAGAGGGTCGCGCCGAGCGAGAACACGTCCGACCTGGCGTCCGGCGCGTCACCGCGGGCGATCTCGGGGGCCAGGTAGGCGGGGGTGCCGGAGATCATGCCCGCCTCGGTGAGCGTGCCGTCGCCGACCGCGCGGGAGATGCCGAAGTCGGTGAGCTTCACCGTGCCGTCGTAGCCGATCAGGACGTTGCCCGGCTTGACGTCGCGGTGCACGATGCCCGCCGTGTGCGCCGCGGCCAGCGCCGCCGCGATCTTGCCGCCGATCCGCGCCGCCTCGGCCGGGGGCATCGGCCCGTGCTCGGCCAGCAGGTCCGCGAGGCTCCGCGACGGCAGGTACTCCATCACCAGCCACGGCAGGCCGTTCTGCACGACCACGTCGTACACCCCGATGGCGTTGGGGTGCTGGAGCCGGGCCGCGATGCGGGCCTCGCGCATGGCGCGGTTCCTGGCCACCTCGGTCGCCACCGGGTCCTGGTCGGGGAGCTTGAGCTGCTTGACCGCCACTTCGCGGTGCAGCAGCTCGTCGTGCGCGCGCCACACCACGCCCATCGCGCCGGCGCCCACCTGCTCCAGCAGGAGGTACCGCTCGCCGACCGCGTTCACCACGCGAGCAGGTTAACCGGCCGACTGTCCACAGGCGACGCTGATGGTCGTCTCAGATGGACGTGGCGACTACCCGACAGGTTTGTCGATCTTCAGCTCGCCGTCGACGACCTCCACCGCGATCCGGCGGGTCTCGACGGTCGTCTTGCCCCTCGTGGTGAACCTGACCTTGACGAGCACCAGGTAGCCGTCGCCCTTGGCGGCCACCTCCGGGTTCGGCTCCGGGACCACCTGGTCGTACTCCGCCATGGTCCGCACGAAGTCGGCGTACGGCGGCCGCGACCCCTCTGCCATCTTGTTCCACGAGGTCCGCGTCTCGTTCTTGATCGAGCGGTAGTACCCGAGCACGAAGTTCGACGCCACCGTGGCGTCGAGCGCGACGACCTTCGGGGTGGTGGACGTGGTGCCGGTCGAGGGCTGGGCGTTGCCGCGGGACCGGTCGCCGAGGGGCAGGAAGAACACCGCGGCCGCGGCGACCGCCGCCAGCAGGCACGCGGCGACGACCGGCACGAGCCACCGGGGGCGTGACCGGGGCGGCGGAACGGCGTGGTGGACGGGCGTGGGTGGGCGCGGGGAGAGGTGCGCCACGGGTCGCGCCACGGGTCGCGTCGGACCGGGAAGGGGAGCCGGGATGCCCCTGGGGGTGGGGACCACCTCGGTCGGCAGCACCTCCAGCAGCGCGACGGCTCGGGCGGCCGTCGGCCGGATCGCCGGGTCGACCGCCAGCAGCAGTTCCAGGGGGCGGAGCAGCGGGCCCGCGCGGGTCGGGCGCTCCAGCCTGCCCGTGGCGGCCCGGTGCAGCAGGCCCAGGTTGTTGTCGCTGTCGCCGTAGGGGGACCGGTTCTCGATGGCCGCGTAGAGCGTCGCGCCGAGCGAGAACACGTCCGACCTGGTGTCGGGCTGGTCACCGCGCGCCACCTCGGGCGCCAGGTAGGCGGGGGTGCCGGCGAGGGCACCCGCCTCGGTGATGGTGATGTCGCCGGTCGCGCGGGAGATGCCGAAGTCGGTGAGCTTCACGGCGCCGTCGTGGCCGATCAGCACGTTGCCCGGCTTGACGTCGCGGTGCACGATGCCCTTCGCGTGCGCCGCCGCCAGTGCCGTGGCGACCTTCTCGCCGATCCTGGCGGCCTCGGCCGGGGACAGCGGTCCCCGCTCCTCGACCAGTGCCGCGAGGCTGCGGGACGGCAGGTACTCCATGACGATCCACGGCAGGTCGTCCTCGACGACCACGTCGTAGACCACGATCGCGTTCGGGTGCTGCAGCCGGGCCGCGATGCGGGCCTCGCGCATGGCGCGGGTGCGGGCCACCTCGGACGCCGCCGGTGCCAGGTCGGGCAGCTTGAGCTGCTTGACCGCCACCTCGCGGTGCAGCAGCTCGTCGTGAGCCAGCCACACCACACCCATACCGCCGCTGCCGATCCGCTCCCCGAGCAGGTACCGACCGCCGATCGCGTTCACGTCGAGCAGGCTAGCGGTCGGTCAGCTGCTCGCGACGAGCTTCGCCAACTCCCGGTCGAAGTCGATCCACAGGTCCTCTTCACCGGGCTGCACGACGTCGTAGGTGAGGTCGAGGAACTCGGCGATGTGCTCGGCCTCGGCCGACAGGATCGCGAAACCCGTGGGGGCGTTCAGCTCCAGCAGGACGCGCTCCGGGTCGTCGGCCGCGGGCCGCACCATGATGTCGCCCTCGCCGGACGGGGTCAGCAGACCGTCGGCCAGCAGGTCGCGGGCGAACATCCACTCGACCTTGCCCTGCCCGGTGTGGAACAGGACGGCGACCGCGTACGGGTCTTCCGGGTTGTACTGGAGTTCCGCTTCGACCGGCGCCGGCGCGATGCCGGGGACCAGCAGCTGGAACGTGGTGCTTGCGGTGATGATCGTGTTCTCGGCCATCTTGCTCATCCCTTCCCTACCTGCGTTGTTCACGCTCTCATGGGAAGAGACGTCTGAGACAGCGCTCCGAGACGCTATTAGCTCAGGAACCACGCTATCGGGGGAGACGTACGTCTCACTTACGGCTATTTACCCAGGAAATCCGTCTCAACTGGCCGAGGAGACCTCACACCCTGTGTGATTGTCAATCACTTCAGGGTAACCGGCTGTACCGGTCGGGTGTCGACGGGGGCGATGGCCGTGATCGGGCTACGGCGGGTCAGCGCGATGCCGAACAGGACGACGACCATGCCCGCGACCACCCGGACGTTCAGCTCCTCGCCCAGGAACGCGGCGCCCAGCAGCACCGACACGACGGGCAGCAGGTAGCCGACCGTGGTGGCGTTGGTCGGGCCCTCGTCCTCGATCAGGCGGTAGTTGATGATGAACGCGATCCCCGTGCCGAACACGCCCAGGATTCCGACCGCGACCAGCGCGGGGAGGTTCAGGTGCACCGGCTGCAGGCCCGCGACCGGCACGACCAGCGCGGTGAGGCCGGTGCCGATGACCAGCTGCGTCGACGACAGCTGCATCGACGTCATGCCCTGGCCGGACAACGTCCGGCCGATGTGGACGTACGCCACGGCGTAGCTCGCGGCGGCCGCGAGGCACGCCAGCGCGCCCCAGCTCGCCAGGCCCGCCTGCTGCCACGGCGCGAAGATCAGCAGCGTTCCGGCGAAGCCCAGCACCAGACCCGCCAGCCGGGCACCGCCGCGCTGCTTCTCGAACCCCAGCAGCAGCCCGATCGCCAGCGTCCACAGCGGCGTGGTCGAGTTGATGACGCCCGCCACGCCGGAGTCGACGGTCTGCTCGCCTACCGCGAACAGGATGAACGGGATGACGTTGCCGAACAGCGCGGCGATCGACAGGTGGCCCCACGCCCGGCGGGACCGCGGCAGCCGGTGACCACGCGCGTAGACGAGCGCGACGATCACCGCCGCGCCCAGGGCGGTGCGCACGACCGCGATCTGCACCGGCGACAGGCCGGTCAGCGCGATCTTGATCCACAGGAAGCTCGAACCCCAGACGAGCGCGAGGACACCGAACCTGATCATCGTGCCGGGCTTGTTCACGGGTCAACGATGCTTCCGCCGAAGCGTCAGCACAAGTGAAAAGAACTGCATGACCTTGTAGCAGAACTGTAAGGTCGAGCCATGCTCGACGTACGCAGGATGCAGGTGCTCAGAGCCGTCGTGACCAGCGGTTCCATCACGGCCGCCGCCACCAACCTCGGCTACACGCCGTCCGCCATCAGCCAGCAGGTGGCGGCGCTGGAGAAGCAAGCGGGAATGGCCCTGCTGGAACGCGCGGGCCGCGGCGTCCGGCCCACCGAGGCCGGGAAGCTGCTCACCGAGCACGCCGCGAGCATCACCGACCGGTTGGTGGAGGCGGAGTCGGCGCTGGCGGACCTCCGCGCGGGCCGCACCGGCCGCCTCCGCGTCCGCTACTTCGCCACCGCGGGCGCGGCCCTCGTGCCGCCGGCCGTGGCCCGCTTCCGCGCCGAGCACCCGTCGGTGAAGCTCGACCTCAAGCTCACCGAGCCGCTGGACCCGATGCTGGAGATCGTCGCCGGCCGCGCGGACGTGGCGATCGTGGTCCACCCCCGCAACGCCGAAGCGGCCCCCGGCGTCCAGCTCGTGCACCTGCTGGACGACCCGTACCTGGCGGTCCTGCCCCGCGGCCACGACCTGTGCCGCAAGCGGGTCCTCGACCTCAACGACCTGGCGGACGACCCGTGGGTCGACGCCGCGCTACCCGCGGGCGCGTGCCGGGACATCGTGCTCGACGCCTGCGCGGGCGCGGGGTTCGCGCCCAACTTCGTCGTGGAGTCCGACGACTACCCGACCGCGCAGGGGTTCGTCGCCGCGGGCCTGGGCGTCACCATCGTCCCGAAGCTCGGCCTCGGCGTCGCCCACCCCGGAGTCGTGGTCCGCCGCCTGCGCAGGCCCGAACCGCACCGGGGCATCTACGCGGCCTTCCGGGAGGCGGGCACCGCCAACCCGGCCGCCGCGAGCCTCCTCGACGCTCTCAAGGACGCCGCGGCGGCGAGCTGACTCAGTAGTTCCCGAGAGGCTGTTCCCGCTGGAAGAGCACCTCGGACCCGGACCAGTTCAGCACGAGGAGCTTGCGCTCCTTGCTGACGGTGCCGTCCTTTTTGGTGTACTTCAGCGAGACCTCGTGCGCGAGGTCCTCGTTCAGCGTGATCTTCTCGACGTCGACGCTCTCGATGGTGGTCCAGAAGCCCTTGTAGCCTGCCAGCCCGCCGTTCTGCGATTGCATCGCGGGCAGCAGCCACTGGTACGACGCGTCCGGGTCGTTCGGGGCCAGCGCGAAGTAGTCCTCGATCATCTGCTTCTGCATGGCCTGGTCCGGCGCACCGGAGACCTTCGGGGGCTGCTTCGAGCCGCCGCCCGCCTCCGGCGAGTCGTCCTCGCCGCTCGGGGGGTTCGCCCCGGACGGGGCGGAGGCCGACTTGCCTGGCTCCTTGACGGCTTCCTTGTCGCCGCCACCGCCACCGCTGGACAGGAAGCTGGCCAGCATGATGCCGACGACCGCCGCGGCCACGATGGCGAGCGCGGTGATGATCGTGGACCGCTGCTTGCCCGGCCCTGAACCGGCTGCTCCCGCCGACCGCTTCGGCGGCCGCTGCTGCGGCGGCACGGCGGCCGGACGCGGCTGCTGGTAGGCCTGTTGCTGCTGGTACGGAGGCTGGTGCTGCTGCGGTTGCTGCGGTTGCTGCTGGGGCGGACCCGGCCGCATGTCGATCCGGGTGCCGGGCGGCGGCGTGTTCACCGCGGCGCGCTGCGACATCGCGCGGGTCTGCAGGTCAGACGAGACGGGGGTGCCGCGCCACGACGGCGGGCTCACCTGCGGGGCGGCCATGGGGAACTCGGGCGCGGCCCGGCCCGCGGCGATGGCGGCCAGCGCCTCGCGCGCCTCGGCCATGGTCGGGCGGTCCTCGGGCTCGGGGCGCAGCAACCGCATGAGCAGCGCGGTCAGCGGTCCGGCCTGCTTCGGCGGCACGACCTTGCCCGCCGCGACCTGGTGCAGCAGCGCGATGGTGTTCTCGTTCAGGCCGAACGGCGGCGCGCCCTCGATCGCCGCGTAGAGCGTGGAGCCCAGCGAGAACACGTCCGACGGCGAACCGGGGTCGTAGCCCTTCGCCACCTCGGGCGCCAGGTACGCCGGGGTGCCCGCGAGCATCCCGGTCGCCGTGACCGTGACGTCGCCGGTGGCCCGGGAGATGCCGAAGTCCGTGATCTTCACGACACCCTCGTCGCCGAGCAGGATGTTGCCCGGCTTGATGTCGCGGTGCACGATGCCCGCGTTGTGCGCCGCGGTCAGCGCCGACGCGACCTGCTCGCCGATCGAGGCGACGTCGCGGGGGGACAGCGTGCCGCGCTCGGACAGCACGGTGGAGAGGCTCTTGGACGGCAGGTACTCCATGACCAGCCACGGCTGGCCGTCGTCCTCGGCGACGTCGTACACGGCGATGGCGTGCGGGTGCTGCAAGCGGGCGGCGATCCGCCCCTCGCGCATGGCCCTGCGCTTCGCCTCGTCCGTGTCCGCCGCGGCCAGGCCGGGCTGGAGCAGGAGCTGCTTGACCGCGACGATGCGGTGCAGGCGCTGGTCGTGCGCCTGCCAAACGACGCCCATCGCTCCGCTACCGATTCGGGTTCCCAATCGGTAGCGGCCTGCGACCAGGCGACCATCGTCGGTCACGGCTGCTCCCATGAGTGATTGCGGTGTGTCTTCGTCAGTGGCGACCCAACTGCGGGTTACCGCCACTAGGGCACAAACGTAGCGACACGGCGTTGGGTTCGATTTAACCCGTCCGTGTGTGGGTCCACCTTACGAGGTACCTCAACCGCCGAGTTCCACAGTCGTAGTAGTCGTCGGCGTTGTGGTGGTGGTCGGCACCGACGCCTTGGTCGTCGTGGTGGTCGTCGTGGTGGGAGGCGGCTTCGTCGTCGTTGTGGTGGTCGTTGTGGTGGTGGTCGTTGTCGTCGTGGTGGTCGTGGGTTCTTCTTCGGTCGTCGGCTCGGGCTCCTGGGTGGTGGTCGTCACCACCGTCGTGGTGGCCGGCGGCGGCGGCGTCGAGGACGAGCTGACCGAGCCGGGGAACGTCGGCGCCTCGTCCCTCTTGTTGAACACGCCCAGCATCGCCAGCAGACCACCGATCAGGAGCAGCCCCACCAGCACGGCGGCGGCGATCGCCAGCGGCCGGTTCCCCGAGCCGGGCGGTGGCGCGACCGGCCGCGACGGCCCCACGGTGCGGGGCTGCGCGTTCTGCCCCGTCCGGTAGCCGGTGCCGGGGGAGCCCGCCGACACCACGCGGGTGCGGTTGGGGTCCAGCACGGCCGTCGGGCCGGCGACGGGCAGCACGCCGGGCGTGCTGGCGGCCCGCAGACCGGTCAGGCTGGGGTTGCGGCCGGAGGCCACGGCCGCCAGCAGCTCGCGGGCCTGCCCCATCGTGGGGCGGTCCGCCGGGTCGACGTTGAGCAGCCGCAGCAGCACGTCGGTGAGCGGGCCGTCCTGCGACGGCGGGTTGATCCGCCCCGCGGCGACCGCGTGCAGCACGCCCAGGGTGTTCTCGCTGAGGCCGAACGGGGGCTCGCCCTCGGCCGCCGCGTACAGCGTCGAGCCGAGCGAGAACACGTCCGACGCGGGCGTCGGGTCCGAGCCCCTGGCGATCTCGGGGGCGAGGTAGGCCGGGGTGCCCGCGATCAGGCCGGTCTTGGTGACCGTGATGTCGTCGGTGGCGCGCGAGATGCCGAAGTCGGTGATCTTCACGAGGCCGCTGTCCGCGATCAGCACGTTGCCGGGCTTCACGTCGCGGTGCACGATGCCCGCCGCGTGGGCCGCCGCGAGCGCTGAGGCGGCCTGTGCGCCGATCCTGGCGACCTGGAGGGGGTCCAGCGCCCCGTACTCGGACAGCGTGTCCGCGAGGCTGTAGGACGGCAGGTACTCCATGACGAGGCACGGCGCGCCGTTCTCCTCGACCACGTCGTACACCGCGATGGCGTTCTGGTGGTGCAGCTTCGCGGCGATGCGGCCCTCGCGCATGGCGCGCTGGATCGCCTCGTCGTGCTCACGGGTGTCCATGCCGGCCTGCAGCAGCAGCTGCTTGACCGCCACGATCCGACCGAGCCGCTCGTCCTGCGCCCGCCAGACGACGCCCATGGCGCCGCTACCGATCTTGTCGAGGAACCGGTAGCGGTCGGCGATCAGTTGACCTTCGCCGCTCACCTGGCCACCTCGCGTGGGTGCTGCGGGACCGCGGCAGGTGCAGCAGGTCTCACGCTGGGGCTCCTCGTCATGCGCTCCGGTTGGCGGATAAGGGTAGGCCACCGCTCATCGCCGTGTCGGGCTATTACTCGCCCGCAGAGCCTACCCCGGCCGTGACGGCGGCTTTCGGACCGTTGCGCAGGTCACGCGCCGTCGAGCACGGATCGCGAAGGGATACCCGATACCCGCCCGCACCGTCACCGGTTCACGGGAATGTCGTTCGTTTTGGGGCCGAACGGACTAGCCGGAAGCCCTAGAGCTCCGCGAAGAAGTCGAACCCGCCGACGCTGAGGCCGAGGCCGATGCCGGTGGACGGCGCGGAGGAGGTCGGTGCGGAGGAGGAAGGCGCGGAGGAGGAAGGCGGTGTGCTGGACGACGGGGGCTTCGACGAGCCGGTCGACGGGGTCGACGCGGACGGCGACGTGCTGCTGGTCGGCGGCGTCGTTGTGGTCGGGTCCGGCGTCGTGGGGGTGCCCTTGTCCGGCGTGGGCCGCTCCGAGGTCGACTCGGACGTCGGGGCGGCGGGCTGCGTCGTCTGCGCGTCGGGGGTTTGCGCGACGGGAGCCTGCGCGACGGGTGCCTGGGTGCTCTGGGTGGGCACCGAACGCGGCTGTTCCTGCTGCTGAGGGGCCTGTTCCTGCGTCTGCTGCTGGGTGGTGCCGGTCTCCGCGGTGGAGGTGCCGGGCAGCTGGCCGGGCAGGGCCAGCGCGCCGATGCCGCCAGTGTTGTTGGAGTTGCGCGCCGCCGGTCGGTCGTCGAACCGGACGTCGGCGAGGGGGCGCTCGTCGGGGGAGCTCAGCCACTGCGAGGCGCCGAAGGCGACCGTGCCGCAGAGGACGACGCCGCCGCTGGCGATGGCGACCAGCTTGCTGATCTTCATGCCGCCGCGCTCCTCGTCGGCGGGACGGCCTTCGCGGCGCAGCAGTTCGGCGACGTGCAGCTCACGGCCGGAGAGGGACTGGCGGGAGACGGGCACGGTCGACAGGGCGGCCGGAGGGGTCACGGCCTGGAAGCGGACGGTGTCCTCTTCGTCGTCCCGGTACACCGGGATCTCCTGCGTCTCGGCTTCACGCCTGGCGAGCAGCTCAGCCACGGAGAGCTGAGCGGTCGATCCATCTCGCCGACGACGTTTGTCCTCGTTCGACACCGCTGGTCACACCTTCCCGGCAACTGCTTTGTGTTCACTGACCGGGAACATGGATACCGAATCGTGACCCCGCTTGTAACCCCTTTGGGGGATTTTCTGGGGTTAAACCTTATTTAAGGAAACTCTGGGTGAGGTTATGGGGGTTATCGGCTACGGGCAGTCAACTTCGCTGGGCCGAGAGGAGTTCGGTCGCGATGATCTTCGGCGTGGACGTGTCCGCGAACCAGAAGCGCTGCTCGACCCTGAGCCACCGCCCGTCGAGCTCCTGCATCGACACCTCGGCCAGCACGCTGCCGTCCTGCTGCAGGGTCGTGCTCTCGACGGTGATGGCCTTGATCGTGCTCCAGGACCGGACGAAGGCGACCGTGTCGGCGCCGACCAGATCGTCGGTCAGCAGCCGGGAGGCCTCCACGGGCTTGGCGGGCAGCAGTTCGTAGAACCTGCGCACGACGTCGATCCTGGGCTGGGAGGTGGACGGCGTCGCGGGCGGCGCGACCACCGCGCTCGACGTCGCACTCGGTTCGGGGGTCGGGTCCGCCGCGAGCGGCTGGTTCGCCGGGGGGACGGCGGTGGGCGCGGGGGTGCCCGCGTCGGTCGCGGGCGCCGTCGCGGCCTCGTTGCCGAGCCGCGCGCTGAGCAGGTCGGGTCGGAGCGCGGTCGAGCCGCTCAGCTCGATGGGGGCCGCGGTGGGCGGCTCCGCGCTGTCGCGACGGCTGCCCGCCAGGATCGACGCCGCCACGACGGAGGCGAACAGCACGAGCGCGCCGGTCACCAGGCCCGCGGCCTTGGCGGCCCGGTTCGGGCGGCGGTGGTACCTGTCCTCCTCCAGGCCCAGCACGTCCTGGACCAGGACGTTGGTGTCGGCCTCTTCGATGGAGGGGATGCGGATGGGGATCGGCTGCTTCCTGATCAGCTCTTCCACGGTGATCGATCCGGCGCGGTTGTGCCGTCTGCCGGTCGTCGTAGGCCGCTGCACTGGCAACTCCTCCGTACCTTTTTGGTCGCCAGAACTCGTACCGTGGTTGACCTGCTCAAAGCCAGTTCGATTTGCGTATTCACCTTTTCGTGGCGTTCAGCGGTAGGACGGTGTCGCTCGAATGGAGCAGCGGTTACCGCACGGCGTTCCGCTGTGCGTTCGCGAATGACCGTTAGCCGATTGCTGTAAGCCGTTCGGCGTTGATCAGAGGGTCACCACTCAAGGTGAAGGTCAGCTCGCGGTGCTCGGTGCTGGCGGTGCCGTCCTTCTTGGTGATCTGCAGCGTGCTGACGGTGATCCCCTTGCTCGGGTCGACGCTGATCCGCTTGACCTCGATCAGCGACACGTCGGCCAGCCGCTGCTCCAGCACCGCCCCGGTGTTCGAGCGGAACGCCTCGGTCGTCATCGCCAGGGCCGTGTCGCTGTTCGACGCGATCTCCTCGTAGAACTTCTCGGTCCGGTTGGCGATCGCCGTCGAGTCGACCAGCGGCTTCTCCTCGTTCGGCACGGTGGTCACCGTCGGGGACGTCGGACCGGAGGTGTCGCTGAGCGCACCGGGGACGTCGGGGACGTCGGACGTGCCGGGTGCCGTCGGGGTCGTTCGACCGGCTCCGCCGGAGGTGCTGCTGCTCTCCGGGCCGCCGCTCGCCGTCGCCGCCGGCGTCCAGGACGCCGGTCCGGGGGCCTGGGGCTTCGTCTCCGGGGCTCGGGCGCTCGGGACGGGCTCGGACGTGCGGGTGCCGAAATCGGTCACGATGGGCAGGTTGGCGGGGTACTCCGGCATGCCGATGCGCTCGACCGGCCCGCTGCCGCCGACCAGCTTCGCCGCTGCGAAGGCCAGCCCGATCAGGACGCCCGCCGACGCCACGACGGCGAACCAGGCGGCGCGCTTCCACGTGCGGGGCGGTGTGACGGACGCGGGGACGAGGCCGATGTCGAACTTCCGCAGCCCGCTGCCGTCGCTGTCGACCAGCGGATCGGGGGTGGGCCTGCCGCGGCGCTGCGCGGGCACGTGACCCGGAGGGCCGAAGGCGGCTCGCGCGTGCGCGGTCGACCCGTGTTCCGGCCCGCTCGCGGCGGGCGGCCACCCGATCGGCCGCTCGTGCAGCCGGTGCTTGCCCGAACCCGGTGCTTCCGCTCCGTCGTCCATGCTGTCCAGACCCCTCCCGCCCTAGCGCGGTGCGGGATCACGGGGCCGAACCGGTGCCCACGAGCACCCACACCTACCTGAGGGTAGGTGCAGGTGGCGGTGGTAGCTGTCCGGGGCCACTTTGTGACACCGGGTGACACCCTGAAGTGTGAACTTGCTGGACTTGGCGGCCGTTTAGGTCATCCGCCGCTGTTCAGGCGCTTGCGGCTGCTCTGGAGCGCGCTCGTGGCGGCCAACCCGCTGCCGCCCGCGATCAGCGCGCCGATGATGTCCGACGCCGTGCTGTCACCCGCGGTGATCAACAGGCCGATCAGCGCGGCCACGGTCGTGACACCCGCGATCGTGTACCGGCCGCGGACGTACTGCGCGATCGGCGCGCCCGCGGCGGCCTTGTTCTTGGCCGCCGAGCCGAGCATGGCGAGGTAGCCGTCGTGCGCCAAGGCGGCCAGCACCCCGACGATGGCGATGATGCCTGCGATGAGGCCGATGACTATGTCCATGGCTCCAGTGTGCCTGGCGACAACCGCTGGACCATCGGTGATCCCCCTGATATCCCGGTGCAGGTGGAGATCTTCTGGCACGACGCGTGCCTGGCGCACGACGCGGGCGAGGGCCTGTGGGAGCTGCCGGGCGACTGGGACTGGCTCGACGTCCTCGAACAGCACCCCGAGAACGCCGCCCGCCTGCGCACCTTCCGCCACGCCCTGCTGACCGGGCCGGTGGCGCCGCACCTCACGTGGCGCACCGGCCGCTTCGCCACGGACGAGGAGCTCGGGCGCGTCCACACCGCGGACTACCTGGCTTCCCTGCGCGAGGCGTGCGCGGGCCCCGACAGGGTCGCCCTGGAGGTCAACACCGTCGTCGGCCCCGGTTCCTGGGACGCGGTCCGCGCCGCCGCGGGCACCGCCCTGGCGGCCCTGGACGCCGTCCGTGACGGCACCCCGATCGCGTACGCCCTGGTCAGGCCGCCCGGCCACCACGCCCAGCCGACGATGGCCGACGGCTACTGCCTGGTCAACAACGCGGCGCTGGTCGCCGAGACCGCTCGTCGCGCGGGCCTCCGGGTCGCCGTCCTCGACTGGGACGTCCACCACGGCAACGGCACCCAGGAGGTCTTCCTGGACCAGCCGGACGTGCTGACCGTGTCCCTGCACATGCGCCACGGCCCGTGGGGGACCAACCACACCCAGACCGGCGCGCCGGACGAGATCGGCATCGACGGCCGCAACGTCAACGTCGAACTGTCCCTGGGCGCGGGCGACACCGCCTACCTGCGCGCGCTGGACGAGATCGCCTTCCCGGTGCTGCGCGAGTTCCAGCCGGACCTGCTGGTGTGCGCCTCGGGGTTCGACGGCTCCGCGTTCGACCCCAACGGCCGCCACAACCTCACCGCGGACGGCTACCGCCGGATCGGCCGCCGGGTGGCGGACCTGGGACTCCCGCTGGTGCTCACCCAGGAGGGCGGCTACCTGCGCGGCTACGCCGCCCTCTGCCTGCACGCCCTGGTGGAGGGCCTGCTCCGGCTCCCCGAGCCACTGCTGGACGACCCGCTGGCGTACGTCCCGGACGACTCCCGGTGCACCGACACCGACCTGGCGGAGGTCCGCGCCACCCACGCGCCGCACTGGCGTGCGCTGGCCGAACGCCCTCCGACACCGTCCTGACCCGTCCCGGACGTTCGGAGACGCCGCCTTCCCGGCGCTTCGGCGGGACCGCGGCCGTGCGGGACTCGGCGTGAACCCCGCAGGCCCGATCCTCGCAGGCGAAGCCCGGCGCGCGCGTTCCTCAGCGCCCCATCGCCCCGCGACCCAGCTTGAGCAGGATCATCGCGAGGTCCTTGCCGTCGGGCCCGAGCTCCTTGTAGCGGTTCAGCACGTCGATCTCGCGGTTGTGCACGATCCGCGTCCCGCCCGCGGCCATCCGCGCCGCTCCGATGATCTTGGACACCTCGGCGCGCCTCTTCACGAGCCGCAGCAGCTCCTTGTCCAGGTGGTCGATCTCCTGGCGGAGCTCGTCGATGTCCGGCGCGACGACGGGGGTTTCGGTGGTGCTCATGGGGTGTGACCTCTCGAACTCTGATCGAGTCCCGGCCCCCGAAGCGACGAAAGCCCCGGTGTCCGAGGACTCCGGGGCTTCAGTGGTTGCTTGCGCGCTAGGCGACCACGGGAGCCGGAGTCCGGTTCCCGTAGAAAAACTCGAAGTGGGTCGTCAGCACGCCGCCACTGTGCCACACGACCACCCGACCCTGCCAGTCCGCGATCCGCGCGCCCCTCCGGACCGCGGGATTCCGTGTTCATCTCACCCTCGGAGGGCTGATCAGCGATATTTGGGTCACGATCCGTCATCGCGTCCGGCACGGGTGAAACGTCCTCGGGTCGCACGTCGATGGAAGTGCCAAGGGGTGCGACAACACAGAGGGTGGCGACATGTCAGATTCGATGGTGAGCAGGCGCACTGTGTTCGGGGTGGCCGCCGCGGCGGCCTTGGCGGGGACGGCGGCGGGGACCGCCGGTATCGCGAACGCGCAGACCGCGCAGCAGCCGACGGATCTCCCCGGCGTGGAACTGGAGCCGGGCAAGGGTGTAGTGAAGATCAGCGACACGTTCTGGTACGTCCACGGCGGCAGGTTCGAGTTCGCGGTGACGTTGGGCGCGAGGACCCAGAACAAGAAGCGGACGGTCCGCCTCGAGGTGCCGAAGGGCTTCGACATCCTGTCGATCAACGGCGAGAAGTGGAAGGTCGAGAAGGTCGACGACACCGACGTGGAGGCGACCCACCCGGAGTTGGAACGACCCGGCCTGAAGCTGCCGACGCTGGTCATCGAGGGCAGCACGAGGAAGTACGGGGACAGCCCGCTCAACGCGTCGGTGCGCGAGAAGTCGGTGAACTACCGGCGCAAGGGCGTCACGGTCAGCATCGACACCAGCCTATGAGCTGACGCTCGTTCGTGGAGATCCTTCACTCGGTCGTGTCACGTTGATTGTGGGATCGTGAACAGTCGACAAAACGGGCGAAGGTGATCCCCATGCGGAAGAGCAGGGTCGTCGCCGGATTGGTCGCGGTGGGCACGCTGTTGGCCCTCGCGTTCGGTTCGGCGACGGTCGCGGCCGGTGCTCCACCGGCCGAGGAGGCGCAGCGCTCGGTCGCCGCGCCCGCCAGGGCCGACCAGGGCTCGGTGGAACTCGCCAGCGGTAGGGGCGTGAAGGATTTCGGCGACTACTGGTACATGCACGGCTCGGACTTCGAGTTCTCGGTGACGGCGGGTGCTGCCAGCGAGAGCAGGTCGGACGGCGCGACGGTCTTCGTGTCGTGGCCCGCCCAGCTCCGCCTGCTGGGCTCGACGGGCGAGAGCTGGTCGTGCGCGGAGGTCGAGGGCGGCGTCGAGTGCGTCAACCCCGCGGTGGTCGAGCCCGGTCGGTTCTGGCCGGTGCTCACGCTGAACGCGAGGGGCACCGAGACGGTGCACGACACGATCGACGCCTACCTGCGCGGAGTGGGTGGCGCCGAAGCTCACGCGGGCGTGCCCTTCACGTTCGACACGAGCTCCTGAAACCGGTTGCGCTCACCGCCTCGGCGGTGAGCGCAACCGCTCGTCGTACCGGGCGGGTAACGTGGCCCCACGATGAGCGCCTTGTTCGACTTGCCCGCGAGTCCCCCGTCCCCCCGGCCGTCCAGGTTGTTGGACGACCTCAACCCGGCACAGCGGCGGGCGGTGGAGCACACCGGCTCGCCCCTGTTGGTCGTGGCGGGTGCGGGCTCCGGTAAAACGCGGGTCCTCGCCCGCCGCATCGCGTACCTGCTCGCCGAACGCCGGGTCCACCCCGGCGAGATCATGGCGATCACCTTCACCAACAAGGCCGCGGCCGAGATGAAGGAACGCGTAGCCGACCTGGTCGGCCCCCGCGCACGGTCCATGTGGGTGTCGACGTTCCACTCGATGTGCGTGCGCGTGCTGCGCCGCGAGGCCAAGACCCTCGGCATGTCGTCCAACTTCTCGATCTACGACTCGGACGACTCGCGCCGGCTGATCACGCTGGTGGCCAGGGACCTCGACCTCGACCCGAAGCGCTACCCGGCCCGGACGCTCGCCATCCACATCTCGAACCTCAAGAACGAGCTGGTCGACGCGGAGACCGCCGCGTCCCAGGCGGCCAACGACCTGGAGCGCCGGGTCGCCGAGGTCTACTCGTCCTACCAGCGCCGCCTCGGCGAGTCGAACTCCATGGACTTCGACGACCTGATCATGCGCACGGTCGAGCTGCTGCAGAACTTCCCGGCCGTCGCCGAGCACTACCGCCGCCGCTTCCGCCACGTCCTGGTCGACGAGTACCAGGACACGAACCACGCCCAGTACACGCTGGTGCGCGAGTTCGTGGGCACCGGCGCGGACGACGTCCCGCCCGGCGAGCTGTGCGTCGTCGGCGACGCGGACCAGTCGATCTACGCCTTCCGCGGCGCGACGATCCGCAACATCGTGGAGTTCGAACGCGACTACCCGCAGGCCACGACGATCCTGCTGGAGCAGAACTACCGCTCCACGCAGAACATCCTGACCGCCGCGAACGCCGTCATCTCCCGCAACCCGGACCGCCGCGACAAGCGCCTGTGGAGCGATCTCGGCGAGGGCGAGAAGATCGTCGGCTACGTCGCCGACAACGAGCACGACGAGGCCGCGTTCGTGGCGAGCGAGATCGACCGGCTCGTGGACGGCGGCGACGCCACCAACGGCGAGATCGCTGTCTTCTACCGCACGAACAACCAGTCGCGCGTGTTCGAGGAGATCTTCATCCGCCTCGGCCTCCCGTACCGCGTGGTCGGCGGCGTCCGCTTCTACGAGCGCCGCGAGGTCCGCGACGCCCTCGCCTACCTGCGCGCGCTGGCGAACCCGGACGACACGGTGTCCATGCGGCGCATCATGAACGTCCCGAAACGCGGCATCGGCGACCGCGCCGAGGTGTGCGTCTCGAACCACGCCGAGAAGTACCGCATGAGCTTCCACGCCGCCCTCCGCGATGCCGTGGCGGGCAAGGTCCAGTTCCTGAACCCGCGTTCGCAGCGCTCCATCGCCGCTTTCACGGACCTGATGGACGAGCTGGGCAAGCTGGTGGAACGCGGCGACGACGTGGCCGACATCCTGGAGGCCGTGCTGGAGAAGACGGCGTACCGCGCCGAACTCGAAGCCAGCGAGGACCCCCAGGACCACACGCGGGTCGAGAACCTCAACGAACTGGTGACGGTCGCCCGCGAGTTCGGCGACCTGAGCGCCGTCGCTCCCGTGTCCTCGGACGCGGAGGCGATCGAGGTGGTCGACATCCCCGCCGAGGACGAGGGCCTGCCGACGGAGAGCTCCCTGGCGGCCTTCCTGGAACGCGTCTCCCTGGTGGCGGACGCGGACTCCATCCCCGACGCGGACTCCGACGGCATGGTCACCCTGATGACCCTCCACACCGCCAAGGGCCTGGAGTACCCGGTCGTCTTCAGCACGGGCTGGGAAGACGGCATCTTCCCCCACATGCGCGCGCTGGGCGATCCGCAGGAACTGGCGGAGGAACGCCGCCTCGCGTACGTGGGCATCACCAGGGCCCAGCAACGCCTCTACCTCTCCCGCGCCCTGGTCCGCTCGGCCTGGGGCCAACCGTCCGCCAACCCGGCGTCCCGCTTCCTGGACGAGATCCCGGCAGACCTCCTGGACTGGCGCCGGGTGGAACCGGAACGCTCCAGCCCGGCGGCGGCCACCACGTGGCGCAGGGGCGGCGGCGACTCCGCTCAAGCGGGCTTGGCGGCCAGGGGCATGCGCACGTCCCAGTTCAAGGGCTGGAACGAGGCCCCGGCGATCACCCTCGACGTCGGCGACCGCGTGACCCACGACAAGTACGGCTTGGGAAGCGTGATCGCGGTGGACGGCTCGGGCCCCAGGGCCACGGCCACGATCGACTTCGGCAGCGCGGGCACGGTCCGCCTGATGCTCATCGGCGGAGTCCCCATCACCAAACTCTGACCCGCACCCCAGAACGCCGCCTCCCGCCACCGGCCGGGCAGGCGGCGTTCTTGCTTCCCACCACAAACCACCCCTTGCCCCCCTGACCGACTCCCCCCGGCCCGGCTCGACCCCGCAACCTGGGTGCTCCACCCACCCCGACCACGGCCCCAGCCTCCCCCAGACCCAACTAAGAACCGGGTCCCCAAACCCAACCCCAAACCCAGCCCAACCAAGCGGTTTGGGCCCAGTCCCCTCCCCGCCCCCGATCCCCAGCGCCCTCATGTCCGTCCGCTACGCGTCAAGGCATCTTTCCCGCCTTGACGCGGCGCGGACGGACATGAAGACAATTGCGCGACCGGGGGCACGACACCCGACCCATTACCTAATTCCGACGCACAACAGTTCCATTAATCCTTTCGACGAATCCCCAAAAACTCCTCCCCAATCCCAGTGCAACCTCCCCACCCCCCACGCGTCTTAGTGGTTGTCGGAACCGGTCTGGCCTCCTCGTTCGGGGTAGGAGGGGATCAGGGGGACCCGCGACCGACAGGGGGGACAGGGCCATACCGCGCGGGGGCGGCAGGCCCGTCGCAAGGGGGAGAGGTACAACCGGGGGAGTGGCCGGGTCGCGCAAGCGGCCCGGCCTTTTCCGCAGGTCAAAAGCACCGCGTTCAAAAATTGTCGGTGCCGTGCGCTTTCATGACCCCAACGCGACCATCGGGCCGACCAGGCCCGGATGTGGGGGTGCTCGGTGTGGATGAGGTCTTGGCGAGGTTGCTGCACGAACGCGTGGCGGGCTATCTCGACGCTGTCGACCGCCTGGCGGCGCTGGAGGAGTCCCGGACGACCGCTTTCGAAGCCCGGAGACTGGCCGCCGCCTGGCGGGCGCTCCTGGGCCTCCACGACCTCAGGAACGGCTGCCGGGTCTGCGCCAGGGGGCGCCGCATGTGCTCGGTCTGGCGGGTGGCGTGCGGCTATTTCGTGCACCGGCTCCCGTGGGAGCGCCGCCGCTTCAAGTTCCGCTCGTGACACGGCTCCGCCGCGCGTCGTGCGCGGCGGAGCGGGTGTTCTAGAGGGTGACGCCGCGCTCGTTCAGCCAGGGCAGCGGGTTGATCTTCATGCCACTCGCGTTCCACACCTCGAAGTGCAGGTGGGGCCCGGTGGAGAAGCCGCGGTTACCGACCCTGGCGATCTGCTCGCCTGCGGCGACCTTCTGGCCCTTCTGCACCGAGAAGTCCTGCATGTGGCCGTAGACGGTGACGGTGCCGTCGGAGTGCTCGACCCGGACCCAGAGGCCAAAACCGCTTGCCGGACCGGCCTCGATCACGACACCATCGGCGACGGCGTAGATCGGGTCGCCGATCGGGCCCGCGATGTCGATGCCGTAGTGCATCTCGCCCCAGCGGCCGCCGTAGCCGGAGGTGAAGATGCCGGGCGCGGGGCGGAAGACCTTGGGTCGCTTGGCCTCGATCTCGTCGGCTTCGCGCTTCTCGGTGATCCGCTGGCTCTTGACGAGCTTGTTGGCCTCGACCGTGGCGTCGACGCGCTTGGCGACGGGCAGCACCTGCGGGGCGGCGTCGAGGGCTGTGCCGCCGACGCCGAACGCGGCCGCGCCGTCACTGGCGTTGGCCAGCGGCGTCACTTCGTCGGAGGAGGAGTCGGAACCGACTGCCTGCAGTGTCTGACCTGCACCTGCGGCGGCGAAAGCACCGAGCGCGACAGCGGCGACGACGATCCGTCCGCGCAGCGCGGACGGTGGCGGCGGCAGGCGGTGAGTGCTCACCACTCGGGTCGAGGCGCGGGTGACTGCCTCGTCGAGCACATCGGTACCTGCTTGGCCGCCGGGGGAGCGGTGTTGAGACAAAGCCGGGCCTTCCGTGTTCCGGGGAGTCCAGTCGGACCCGGGCGGGGGATCCCGGAGAGTCGGTCGGGGGTTCCGACTCTATGTCCTTGCGTGTGACCAGACCGTGACAACGGACCGGGGGAACATAACGGGGTCGGAGGCCCGTCGGCAATCCCCGCCGTCGATGTCTACCGAATAGCGGTTCGTCCAACGGCTACGAGCATGAGTCGTGACGTTCAGTCACGTCCGAGTCCGCAAACCCGGCGCGTCCAGGCGTGATGCGGTGTTGAGGGCTGTCATCCGAACGGGTGATGGCAGCGACGACCGTGTGCAGAGTGCGTGGATCGACGGGTAGTGACAGGTGACCTGAATCACGTATCTGGTGCTCTTCGACGAGCAACCCCGGATGCGCCAATCGGGCGTTGCGCTGCGGGACGATCACCTGGTCCATCGCGCTCCACACGACCACGAACCTGGTTCGGCAGGGCTTGCCCGGCTCGGCCAGTTCGGTGAGGAGGTCCGATCCCGGTCGCAGCTGCCGGGTGAGCGGGGTCGGCAGCAGGTACGCGGTCAGCGTGCCGCCGTGCGGCGTCCCCAGGGTGACCAACGTGCGCACACGCGCGTCCCCGTGCAGCCGCTGCACGTAGTACCGCGCGATCAACCCGCCGAGCGAATGCCCGACGACGTGGACCTGGTCCGACCCGGTCTGCTCGCAGATCCGCTCGATGTGCTCGCCCAGCAGAGCGGCGGACCGGCGGACATCGCCGGTCAACGCCGTCAGCACGCTGTAGTTGACCGCGTGCACGACCCCGAAGCCGCGCCTCCGCAGCGCCCCCGACAGCACTGCGAAGGCGGACCTGTTGTCCCCGATCCCGTGAATCAACACGATGGGGATGCCCGCGGCGTCCATGGCGGAAACCACCAGCCCCCGCTGCCGGGGCGGCAGCAGGTCGGTCCGGTAGTGCCGGAAGTGCTCATCGGGCCGCAACTGCTGCGCCACGACCCCCCACGGGTACAACACGGCGTGCGCGGCCAACCAGGCGGCCTCGACCGCGACCCCGCGAACCCCGCCAACGGTCGCAACGGCCTTCAACACGCTGACCGTCTGATCGGACACTTCCCTGACCGCGTGCGCCCCGGAACCAGCGCGTCGCAAAAGCGCATCCGTCAGCCGCCGCAACCCGAGATTCCCCATAAGGGTGAAGGTAGGTCATCCACCCAACAACAAACGAGAGCCCACTTCGTCATTCCCCAACACCAGGCCCACAACAACAGCAACACCACAACCACATGAACCGGACACATCCGACACCAAGTTCAGCGCCAGGACGACCTACACCACAACCAGCCGAAAGCGCACAACCAGACCTTTGACCCACCGCAGCAACCATCGCCCAGCCAAAGGCCAGCAAAGTCGACACACCCAACCGGCCCCACCACAGCCAAGCGACCAAACGCGACCGAGCCACCACCAACTCAACCGACCAAACAAGACCGGCCACCGCCAACTCAGCGGCCAAGCGAGGCCGCGCAACCGCCACTCAAGCGGCCAACTCAAGTGACCAGTGCAAACCGACCCACCTCAGTCAAAACAGACGCACGAACCAGACAGACCAGACCACCCACAGCCCAAGCGGAAGCACGCACCCCAAGGGAGCCCAGACCCCTCCCTGCCCCCGATCCGAAGCGCCCTCATGTCCGTCCGCTACGGGTCAAGGCGTCTTTCCCGCCTTGACGCGGCGCGGTCGGACATGGAGACAATTGCGCAGCGGGGGGATCCAGCAGCACCGGACACCGGGCACTGCCGAAGACATGCCCCAACAGCGATCCGAAGACGGAAACCTTGAGCCCTGGCCCTGAGCCCAAGGACCTACACAATGACCTTGACGCTGCGTGCTTACGACCTAAGCAAGAGACCTTGGACCAGCGCGCTGCGCACTGCGCACTGCGCACAGGGACCTTGGGCCTGTGAACTGCGACGCATGGGCCCGCAGTCTGCGACCTGGACCTGGACCTGGACCTGGACCTGGACCTGAGCACTGCTGGCCGAGTGTCGAGTGCCGAGTGCCGAGTGCCAGGGGTTGTAGGACGTGGCCTGGAGCTGGGATCTGGGGCTACAGCCAGTGTCGTAAGGCGGCAGACCTGAAGCTGAGCCGGGAGTGAGGGCTGGAGAGCCGGGGCTACGGCTGGGCGTCGTGGGTTGTGGCCTGGGATCTGGCTCTAGAGCCGGTACCTGAACCTGGAACCTGGGGATGCGGCCTGGATGTTGCGAGTTGCGGAATTCCGATGAAGGCCGGGCAGTGAAGCCCGAACAACAAACCCAAGCAGCAAACCCCCAGGCAACAACGCAGCCCCAACCCGCCCCGACCTCACCGAGCGACCCCCACTCGCCCCTCCACCCCTCCCAACCCACCCCTCCCAACCCCACCCCTCCCAACCACCAAAACCCCCACTCCACCCACCCCTCTCCCTACTCCATCCAGCCCATCCACCCCCGCCCAAAGCACGTGCCCGCACACCCGTTCACCCGACTTGCTAGCGTCGAGCCGATGACCCGAACCACCCGTGACACCGTCGTGGCCGGCGCCGACACGGCGTTTCCGGCCCCCGTCCGGCTCCGAGTGGCTTTCGGGCTGGCCGCCGCAGGCGCTCTCCTCTCCGCCGCAGGCCCTTTGACCGGCGTGGTCACGGAGGACGTCCCGCCCGCGTTCACCGCGTGGCCCCTTCTCCTCCTCCTGGCGTTCCTGCCGGTGGCCCTGGCCGCCACCTTCCTCAAGAACCACCCGGCTGTGGCAGCGGGAGTACTGGCCGTGACCGCCCTCTTCGCCCCCGGCCGCCTCCTGGTCGACCTCCAGATCACCGTCGACACCACCTACGCCACCCGCCCCGAACTCTTCCGCCCCACGAGCCTCACCCCGCTCACCCCCGGCACCGGTCTCTGGCTGCTGGTGGCGGGTCACGTCCTGGTCCTGGCGGCGGGCGTACTGGCCGCGGTCGCCACCCCGTCCGAGGACGACGCCGACCAGGCGAGCACCCGGCGGTTCCTCGGACTCGTGGTCACGGCCGGGGCGGTCGCCGCGATCGGCCTGTTCATGGCCCCGATCACGTCCACCGACCCCCTCATCCCCACCGGCGGGCCCCTGGACGCCCCGGCGCTGGCGATGATCGGCGGCCTCCTCCTCGCCGTGGCCGCTCCCGCCGCGGGCGTGCTGGCCGCCAGCAACCCCGCCCCGGAGAACCGCCGCGGCGGCCTGCTGGCCGTCGCCGCCGCTCTGGCCGCCCTCGCCCTGCCCCCGCTCGTCGCCGGGCTCACGGCGGACGGCCTCGGCGTATCGATCGGCTCCGTCCTCCTGCTCCTCGCCGCCGTCGCCCACGCCGTCCTGGCCAAGGTCCTCGGGCAGGACGCCGGTGAGCTCGCCGAGCAGAAGGCCGTCGAACTCCCCGGCCAACGCCGCCTGCACCTCACCGCGGGCGTCCTCGGCCTCCTGGCCGCCGCGAGCGCGCTGGGCGGCGTCCTCGCCGCCCAGCTGGTCGTCCCGGAAGGCCTGCCGCTCCCCGTCGGCTACGCCGAGCGCCTGCTCTGGCCCGCGCTGATCGTCGTGGCCGTCCTCTCCGCCGCGCTGATCGGCAATAGGGCCTCCGCCCGCCCGGCCTTCGCGGTCGCGCTCGCCGCACTGCCGCTCGCCGCGGGCGGCGCGCTGGACGCGGTCTTCGCGGCCACCCAGATCGGCTCGGTCAAGCCGGGCAACGGCGTGTGGTTCACGGTCCTGGCCGTCGTCCTCGCGATCGCCGCCGCCGTGACCGCCGCACTCGCGGGCGCGCTCGAACGCGAGGAGGTGGAGCCGACCAGGCACCAGGCGCCGCTCCCCGTGGTCGCCCTGACCCTCATCGGCTCCCTGCTGGCGCTCGGCGCGTTCGCGCTGCCGGTGCTGCGCGGTCCGGACTTCCACCCGGTGGGGCTGTTGGACTTCCGCGTCGGCTCGTGGGGCCTGCTCGCCGGTGCGCTGGCGGTCGTGGCCGCGGCCGGGCTGGCGCTGCTGGCCCGGCCGTCGCGCGCGGCGGCCCTGCTGCTCGGCGCGGCCCTGGTGACGGCCGTTCGGGCGCTCGAACACCCGCTCACGTCCGCCCGCGTCACGGACGCGGCGCCGGGGCCGGGGCTGTGGCTGGCGGTGGCCTCCGTGGTGGCGTTGCTCGCGGCCACGGCCCTGTCGGCTTCCCGCCGCTGAACCGCCGGCCTAGTCTGCGAACGCGGGCGATCCCCGCGACGACGAACGGGAGACAGCCATGAGTGGTCGGATCCGGGTGGTGGTGGCCAAACCAGGACTGGACGGTCACGACCGCGGTGCCAAGGTCGTGGCGCGCGCGCTGCGCGACGCGGGCATGGAGGTCGTCTACACCGGACTCCACCAAACACCCGAACAGGTGGTGGAGACCGCGCTGCAGGAGGACGCCGACGCGGTCGGCCTGTCCGTTCTCTCCGGTGCGCACATGACCCTGTTCGCGCGGGTCATCGAGCTGCTCAAGGAGAAGGGCGCGGAGGACGTGGTGGTCTTCGGCGGCGGGATCGTGCCGGAGGAGGACATGCCGAGGCTCACCGAGATGGGTGTGGCCAAGATCTTCACCCCCGGCGCGACCACGACGGAGATCGTCGACTGGGTCCGCGAGCACGTCTCGCAGCCCGTCTGACCACGTTGTCGTGATCGACCTCACCGCCGTTATGACGGACCTCACCGGGTACGGCGTGCGGACGGTCCACGCAGGTCGATAATCTCTTGCCCAGCCGCGTCCAGCCGGTCCTCGAACTGCTCCGCCGGCGTTCCAGGTGGTACCTGGTGCGTGTGAGCGCCTGAAGACCGTGCCCTGGGTTCCACCTGGAGCGCCGGACCTTCGAGGACCACTTCCAGGACGCGGTGTCCGACACCGACGTCGCAGGAGACCCGAGTGGACCTGTACGAGTACCAGGCGAAGGATCTCTTCGCCGCCCACAACGTTCCGGTACTTCCGGGCGATGTGGCCAGCACCCCGGCCGAGGCCAAGGCGCTCGCCGAGCAGTACGGCACCACCGTGGTCGTGAAGGCCCAGGTCAAGACGGGCGGCCGCGGCAAGGCCGGTGGCGTCAAGCTCGCCGAGACCCCGGACGAGGCCGAGGCGAAGGCCGAGGCCATCCTCGGTCTGGACATCAAGGGGCACATCGTCCACCGCGTGCTGGTGGCGACCGCGTCCGACATCGCGGAGGAGTACTACTTCTCCTTCCTGCTCGACCGCTCCAACCGCACCTTCCTGGCCATGGCCTCGGTCGAGGGCGGCGTGGAGATCGAAGAGGTCGCGGCCACCAACCCCGACGCGCTGGCCAAGATCGCCATCGACGCCATCAAGGGCGTCGACCTGGCGAAGGCCCAGGAGATCGTCGCGGCCGCGAAGTTCCCGGCCGAGGTCGCCGACCAGGTCGCCGACGTCATCGTGAAGCTCTGGGAGACGTTCGTCTCCGAGGACGCCACGCTGGTCGAGGTCAACCCGCTCGTGCGCGACCCCGCGGGCAAGATCATCGCCCTCGACGGCAAGGTCACCATCGACGAGAACGCCGCGTTCCGGCACCCGGAGCACGCCGCGCTGGTCGACGAGAAGACCGAGGACCCGCTCGAGGCGAAGGCCAAGGCCAAGGGCCTCAACTACGTGAAGCTCGACGGCCAGGTCGGCATCATCGGCAACGGCGCCGGTCTCGTGATGTCCACGCTGGACGTCGTCGCGTACGCCGGTGAGAAGCACAAGGGCGTCAAGCCCGCGAACTTCCTCGACATCGGCGGCGGCGCGTCCGCCGAGGTGATGTCGAACGGCCTCGACATCATCCTGAACGACCCGGACGTGCGCAGCGTCTTCGTGAACGTCTTCGGCGGCATCACCGCCTGCGACGCGGTCGCGAACGGCATCGTGCAGGCGCTGGAGATCATCGGCGACGCGGCGACCAAGCCGCTCGTCGTCCGCCTCGACGGCAACAACGTGGAGGAAGGCAGGCGGATCCTCGCCGAGGCCAACCACCCGCTCGTCACCGTCGTCGACACCATGGACAACGCGGCCGACAAGGCCGCCGAGCTCGCAGCAGCGGGGGTCTGACCGATGGCCATCTTCATCAACCAGGACAGCAAGGTCATCGTCCAGGGCATGACCGGCGGTGAGGGCACCAAGCACACCAAGCGCATGCTGGCGTCCGGCACGAACATCGTCGGCGGTGTGAACCCGCGCAAGGCGGGCGAGAAGGTCGACTTCGACGGCACCGTGCTCCCGGTCTTCGCGACCGTGGCCGAGGCCATCGAGGCGACCGGCGCGAACGTCACGGTGATCTTCGTCCCGCCGAAGTTCGCCAAGGACGCCGTCATCGAGGCGATCGACTCGGGCATCGGCCTCGCCGTCGTGATCACCGAGGGCATCCCGGTGCACGACACCGCGAAGTTCTGGGCGCACGCCGTCGCGACCGGCAACAAGACCCGCATCATCGGTCCGAACTGCCCCGGCCTCATCAGCCCCGGCCTGTCGAACGCGGGCATCATCCCCGCGAACATCAGCGGCGCGGGCAAGGTCGGCCTGGTCTCCAAGTCGGGCACCCTGACCTACCAGATGATGTACGAGCTGCGTGACTTCGGCTTCTCCACCGCCATCGGCATCGGCGGCGACCCGATCATCGGCACCACGCACATCGACGCCCTGGAGGCCTTCGAGGCCGACCCGGAGACCGTCGCCATCGTGATGATCGGCGAGATCGGCGGCGACGCCGAAGAGCGCGCGGCGGCGTTCATCAAGGACAACGTCACCAAGCCCGTCGTGGGCTACGTGGCGGGCTTCACCGCCCCCGAGGGCAAGACCATGGGCCACGCGGGCGCCATCGTCTCCGGCTCCGCGGGCACCGCCCAGGCGAAGAAGGAGGCCCTCGAGGCCGCGGGCGTCAAGGTCGGCAAGACGCCGTCCGAGACCGCCGCCCTGATGCGGGAGATCATGCAGTCCATCGGCTGATCGAGCCGTTGCGCTGACGCGGAGGCCGGGCCCCGGTACGGGGGCTCGGCCTTTCGTGTTTCAGGCGAACCGCTCGACCACCGCCAAGCAGCCGCGCATGATCCGCGCGCCCACTGACCGGCAACGAGAAGAAGCCCTCACGCGCGCGTCACCCCTGAACATCCCCCACCCTCACCGGGGGACGGCCCCGAGGCCAGTCTACCGGCGTAGGTCTCGGACCCCCGGATGTCGATCTTGCCTGTGGATGACCGGGCAACCTGTGGACAACTTCCACTTCGATCGCCCCGATCGGGCGCACAAACCCCTGGTCCGCCACGTTCCGTGATCTACTGGCCCCCTCAAGTGGCGGAACCAATCCGATCCGGTCATCGTCTGACTACTCGGATCGGCTAGCGTTTTGCTGCCGCTCGTAGTCCCTCGGTGGAGGAGGAACCTCACCATGTCCGTCCCGTACGGCGCCCCTCAGCAACAGCCGGGGGCACCCGGCCCGGCGCAGCCGGCGATGGGCCTGAACTTGGGCTTTATCCTTCCGCTCGTCGCGGCCGGTCTCGCGCTGATCTCGTTCCTGCTCGCCTTCGCCGACGACGTCCCGCTGTTCAGCGCGGTCGAGTACATGTACGCGGTCGGTGTGCTGGCCGGCCTGTCGGTGCTGCCGAAGGCGCCTCGGCTGCTGTACGCGGCCGCGCCTTTGACGATCGTGTCGACGCTGGTCATCCTCCAGGGGATGATCAAGAGCAGCGCCGACATCGAGGGCATGCAGATCGTGCTGTTCATCGTCTCGCTGCTGCAGACCGCCGCGGTCGTCGGCGCCATCCTGGTGGAGGCGGGCATCCTCAAGTTGCAGCCCAAGCCCGCGAACCCGTTCAACCACCAGCAGCAGCCGCAGCCCGGCACCTGGAACCCGCAGACCGGTGGGTTCCCGCCCCAGCAGCCGCAGCAGCAGTACGGCCAGGCCCCGCAGCAGCCCCAGCAGCAGCCCCCGACCGGCGGTTTCGGTGCGCCGGTCCAGCCGCAGCAGCCCGGTGCGCAGGCCCCCGGCCCGACGTCGTACCTGTCGCAGCCCGGCCAGTTCGGCCAGCAGCAGCAGTCGCCCGGCACGCCGCCCGGCGGCTTCGGCGGCCCGCCGCAGCAGCAGGGCTGAGCAAGACGCTCCACGGAGGGGTGGCACCGGGTGGTCCGGGGCCACCCCTCCTGCCGTGTCCGGCGTGCCTCACCTGGTTGGCCCAGTACGACTGACAGAGTGGGACGGTGCCGGTGCTGCAACCCTCCACGCACGGCGGAACCGACGTGCGCCCACCCGAGTTCTCCCGTGCGGAACGAGTGCGGGTCCTGGTGATGACCGCGGCGGGCTCCGTCGTGATCGGCTACGCCGTCGTCGCCGCCCTGCTCGCCCTGATCGCCGCGACGGCCACGAACGCCGCGTTCTCCACCACCGGTGTGCTCACGGCCGCCGCTCCCGGCTGGCTGGTGGCGCACCACGTGCCGCTGCGCTTCGAGGGCGCCGCCCAACTGGGTGTGCTGCCGCTGCTGCCGACCGCCCTGCTGATGCTGCTGGCCGGTCGCGCGGCCGCGGGCGCCGCGGACCGGCTGGGGCTGTACGAGCCGCTCCAGGCCCGTGGCGTGGTGTTCTGCATCGCCGGGGCGCACGCCATCACCGGTGGCACGATCGCGTTGCTGATGGAGGACGGTCCGGTGCGGGCGACGCCCGCGGTGGCGTTCTTCGGCTGCGCCGCGGTGTCCGGTGTCGCCGCGACGATCGGTGTGGCCCAGCGCTGCGGGCTGGTCGAGGTGCTGATCGACCGCGTCGACCCGATCGCCCGCCGGGGACTGCGGGCGGCGCTGCTGGCGCTGTTCGTGCTCGGCGGGCTGGGCGCGCTGCTGGTGGCGCTCGGGCTGGCATTCTCCTGGTCGACCACGAACGGCCTGTTCGCGGGCGCGGACTCCACGTTCGGCGTCGGGCTCGGCATGTTCCTGCTGTGCCTCGGCTACCTGCCGAACGCGATCATCGCCGCGATGTCGTACGTGGTCGGCTCGGGCTTCTCGATCGGCCAGGTCACGATGACGCCGATGCGCTTCACCGGCGGCGACGTGCCCGCGGTCCCGCTGCTGGCCGCGCTGCCCGAGCAGCAGCTGGGCTTCCTGCCCGGCCTGCTCCTGCTGCCGCTGCTCCTCGGCGGACTGGTGGGCTGGTACTGCCGCAAGGTCTCCGACCGGCCGTCGACCCGCCTGCGCGCGGTGCTCGTCGCGGGCGTGACGGTCGCGGTGGTGTCGCTGGTGCTCGCCGCGACGGCGGGCGGCAACCTGGGCGACGGGGTCTTCAACCCGGTCACCGTGCCCGCCGGTCTGTTCGCGGTGCTCGTGCTGGGCTGGCTCGTGCTGCCGGGGTCGTTCGTCGCCTGGTTCGCCGGTCCGCGGCCGAAGCGCGTTCCCGCCGCGCAGGCGCCCGCGGTCGAGCAGATCCCCGCCGAGGAGGAAGCCGAGTACGCCGAAGAGGAGTACGAGGACGAGGACTACGACGCCGAGGACGAGTACGAGGACTACGAGGACGTGGACGAGGAACTGGCCCTCGAAGACGAGTTGGCCGAGGAGTTCGAGGAGTCCGAGGAGTCCGAGGAGTCCGAGGAAGACTTCGACGACGAACTCCAGGACGAGGCCGACGACCCGGACGACGAGCCCGCGGACGAAGCAGACGAGGACGAGCCCGAGGACGACCCGGACGAAGCCGACCCGGACGAGGACGTCGACGACGAGGACGTCGACGACGAGGCGTCCGCGGACGACGACCCGGACGACGGGTCCCCGGAACCCGGACCTGACCGGCAAGCCCTGCCGGGCAACGCCTAGGCTGGTGGCTGAGCTGCGGCGATGGTTGGCCCTCGCCCGGCTGACGTTCCCGCACCGGCCCGCCAGGAGACACGCTGAACGCCGCAGAACCCAGCACCCTCAGGCTTCCAGTGCCCGCGAGGGTGGTCGTGCTCGTCTCGGGCTCCGGCACCCTCCTCCAGGCACTGCTGGACGCCGCGCAGGACCCCGACTACCCGGTCGAGGTGGTCGCCGTCGGCGCCGACCGCGACGGCATCGAGGGCCTCGCCCGCGCCGAGCGCGCGGGCGTGCCCGCGTTCTCGGTGAAGCTGCGCGACCACGCCGACCGCGCGGCGTGGGACGTCGCCCTGACCAAGGCGGTCGCCGAGCACGAACCGGACCTGGTGGTCTCCGCCGGGTTCATGAAGATCATCGGTGACGGTTTCCTGGCCCGCTTCGGCGGCCGGATGCTGAACACGCACCCCGCACTGCTCCCCGCCTTCCCCGGCGCGCACCCCGTGCGCGACGCGGTGGACTACGGCGTCCACGTCACCGGCGCGACCGTGCACCTGGTCGACGCGGGCGTGGACACCGGGCCGATCCTGGCCCAGGAGGCGGTGGCGGTCGAACCCGGCGACGACGCCGACAGCTTGCACGAGCGCATCAAGGTGGTGGAGCGTCGACTGCTCGTCGACGTGGTCGCCCGCCTGGCCCGCGAGGGCCGCACCGTGACCGGACGAAAGGTGAGCATTCCGTGACCACTCCTGCCGAGAGGCGACCGGTTCGCCGGGCCCTGATCGGGGTGTCCGACAAGTCGGGGCTGCTCGAACTGGCCACCGGCCTGCACGCGGCCGGAGTCGAGATCGTTTCGACCGGCGGCACCGCGAAGGCGTTGGCGGACGCGGGCATCCCCGTGGTGCCGGTCGAGCAGGTGACCGGGTTCCCGGAGAGCCTGGACGGCCGGGTCAAGACGCTGCACCCCGGCGTGCACGCGGGTCTGCTCGCGGACACGCGGCGACCGGAGCACCTGGCGCAGCTGGACGAGCTGGACATCAAGGCGTTCGACCTGCTCGTGGTGAACCTGTACCCGTTCGCCCGGACCGTCGCGTCCGGCGCGTCGGTCGACGAGTGCGTCGAGCAGATCGACATCGGCGGCCCCGCGATGGTCCGCGCGTCGGCGAAGAACCACGCCAGCGTCGCCGTCGTGGTCGACCCGACCCGCTACGAGTGGGTGCTGGAGCAGGTCGCCGCGGGCGGGTTCACCCTCGCGGACCGGCAGCTGCTGGCGCTGAACGCCTTCCGCCACACCGCTTCCTACGACGTCGCCGTCGCCTCGTGGATGGGCGCCGCGCTCACCTCGGACGACGAGGGCACCGGCTTCCCCGGTTGGGTCGGCGCGACCTGGGACCGCTCGAACGTGCTGCGCTACGGCGAGAACCCGCACCAGAAGGCCGCGCTGTACACGCAGGGCGACGGCCGCACCGGGCTCGCGTCCGCGCAGCAGTTGCACGGCAAGGAGATGTCGTACAACAACTACCTCGACGGCGACGCCGCGTGGCGCGCCGCCTGGGACCACGAGCTGCCGTGCGTCGCGATCATCAAGCACGCCAACCCGTGCGGCATCGCGGTGTCCGCGCTGGAGGGGGCCTCGGCCATCGCCGAAGCCCACCGCAAGGCGCACGCGTGCGACCCGACGAGCGCGTTCGGCGGGATCATCGCGGCGAACCGCGAGGTCACCGTGGACATGGCCGAGCAGGTCGCGGAGATCTTCACCGAGGTCGTGATCGCCCCGTCGTACGCCGACGGCGCGATCGACGTGCTGTCCCGCAAGAAGAACGTCCGCATCCTGGTCGCCGAGCCGCCCGTGCGGCAGGGCGTGGAGATGCGCCCGGTGTCCGGCGGCTTGTTGTTGCAGGACAAGGACGTCATCGACGCCGAGGGCGACGACCACGCCAAGTGGACCCTCGCCTGCGGCACGCCGCTGGACGAGCGGGAGCTGTCCGACCTGGCGTTCGCGTGGCGCTCGTGCCGCGCGGTCAAGTCCAACGCGATCCTGCTGGCCAAGGACGGCGCCACCGTCGGCGTCGGCATGGGCCAGGTCAACCGGGTCGATTCCGCCAAGCTCGCGGTGACCCGCGCCGGTGACCGCGTCCAGGGCGCGATGGCCGCCTCCGACGCGTTCTTCCCGTTCCCGGACGGCCTCCAGGTCCTGCTCGACGCGGGCGTCCGCGCCGTCGTGCAGCCCGGCGGTTCCGTCCGCGACCCCGAGGTCATCGCCGCCGCCGAGGCCGCGGGCGTCACGATGTACCTCACGGGCACGCGCCACTTCGCCCACTAGGTCCCACCCGCGTCAGGGCCGCCACTCCCCGGAGTGGCGGCCCTGACGCGTTTCACCCGAACGGTCCCCGGGCATTGACACCGGGCAGGCCGAACCCGATAAGATCGACCACGTCGTTCGAACACATGTTCGATAGACAGCAAGCCGCCGACTTCCCACGGCGGTCCGTGTTCAGGGGTGCTCACGGACGGTGGGAGGAGGCTGGGTGTCCAGGTCGGCAACGGCGATGTCGGTCGCGCTCGGGGTAGACGCGACCGGCGGGCTGACCACACCAGCCACCGAGATCACGGGGCGGGTCCTGCCGGTTCGCGGGGAACTCGCGGACCTGCTCCCGTGGGGCGGCTTGCGGCGCGGCAGCACGGTGTCGGTACGCGGATCGACATCGTTGCTGCTCGCCCTGCTCGCCACGGCAACGGCCGAGGGCTGCTGGGCGGCCGTGGTCGGCCTCCCGAACCTCGGCGTGCTCGCCGCGGCGGAGTTGGGTGTGGCCGTGCACCGCCTGGCGCTGGTTCCCAGGCCTGGCAGCGATCCGGCGGTGGTCGAACGCACGGTCGCCGCCCTGCTCGACGGCATCGACCTCGTGTCGGTGGCCGTGCCCGTCACACCGCACACGGCTCGCAGGCTGTCCGCCCGAGCCCGCCAGCGCAAGGCGGTGCTGGTCCCGTTCGGCACGTGGCCGGGGGCGGACGTGGACCTGAGCATCGGCGAGGGCCGGTGGAGCGGGCTCGGCGTCGGCCACGGGGTGCTGGCCGAACGCGAGGTGGTGGTGCACGCGGGCGGCCGCGGCGCGGCGTCGCGACCGAAGCGCACCGACCTGCTGCTCCCCGCGCCCGGCGGCGGCATCGGCCCGAAACGTCCTGCGGTCCGGCCGGTTGCGGCGGTGGCCGGGTGAACTTCCGTTGCGACGGCCGGGTTTCCCGGTCGCGGTTGGCCGTGTCGCGGTTCCGGTTTGGAGCCACGTGTGGTGCAGCGGGTTGCGGCAGTTGGGTTTCGCGGCTGCGGCTGGCCGTGTCCTGGGTTCGACCCGGTGCTGTCGGTGCCGGGCGGGTGAGGGGTCGGGGTTCGCGGCGAGGGCCGGTCATGTCGCGGTTTTCGCCTGGTTCCACCCGCGGTGCGGTGCGGTGGGTTGTGGTGATGGCCGGGCGAACATCGCGGTGTCGCGGCTGCGGCTGTTGGTGTCGCGGTTCCGGCGTGGGTCTGTCTGTGATGCGGCCGGTCGTGGTGGTGGCCGGGTGAAGGGCTGCGGGGCGCGGTTCGGAGTGGTGGTCGGTGGAGTTGGCCCGTTCCGGCTTGCGGTGTGGGCGGTGGCCGGGTGATGGGTGTTGCTTCGCGAGCGCGGCTGTTCGTGCTGCCCGGTGGTGGCCGGACCCCGTGGGTGGAAGCGGGGGTCGGTTCGGTGCTGCCGGTCGTCGGCTGCTCGGTTCGGCTCACCGGGGCGGAGAGCGCGCCTCGGTCCGGTCCCGCTGTCCGGTCCGCGGGGATGCGGTGGGTTTCCGAGCGGCAGTCCGACGTGCTCGACGCGGAGGA
The DNA here is from genome assembly GCA_049997955.1 of Umezawaea sp. cmx-9-4. Classification (GTDB taxonomy): domain Bacteria; phylum Actinomycetota; class Actinomycetes; order Mycobacteriales; family Pseudonocardiaceae; genus Umezawaea. Next base: position 516,893 of record JAEBDY010000001.1, read on the forward strand.
GTTCGCCGCGCTGTCCGGGGCGGGCCGCCGCACGGCCCGTCTGGTGGCCGGGCGGCGTGGTGACCGGCTGGCGGTGGTGCTGCCGCGAGGCCGCGCTGCGCGGGTGCGGCGTTTCCGGATCGTCCACCTGTGGCGGAAGGCCTGGTGGCCGCTGTGCGGACGTTGACGGTGTGGTGCCAGGACTGGCCGGTGGTGGCCGCCTCGGCAGCGGCCGCGTCACCGGCGCAGGTGCCCGCCGCGGTGGTGCTGGGCAACGAGGTCGTCCACTGCTCGGCGACGGCCCGCGCCGAGGGGGTGCGGAGGGGGCAGCGCAAACGTGCCGCTCAGGCGCGGTGTCCGGGAGTGGTGCTGTTCGAGGACGACCCGGAGCGGGACGCGCGGGTGTTCGAGCCGGTCGCCGCCGCCGTGGAGCACCTGGCTCCGGGCATCGAGGTGGTGCGGCCGGGGCTGGTGGCGGTGCCCGCGCAGGGGCCCGTCCGCTACTTCGGGGGTGCGGAGGAAGCCGCGGAGAAGCTGATCGACCACGTCGCGGAGACCACGGGGGTGGAGGTGCAGGTGGGGATCGCCGACGGCCTGTTCGCGGCCACGCTCGCGGCGCACCGAGGGCTGATCGTGCCCGCTGGGCAAGTCGACGAGTTCCTCGCGCCGCTGGGGATCGCGGAACTGGACCAGCCGTCCGAACGCCGCAAGGGCCGGACTGAACTCGTGGACCTGTTGCGGCGACTGGGTTTGCGGACGCTCGGGGCGTTCGCGAACGTCCCGGAACGGGATGTGGCGTCGCGGTTCGGCGGGGAGGCGGTCTACGCGCACCGGTTGGCGCGCGGGCTGGAGGAACGGGCGCACGACCGGCGCACACCGCCGCCGGAGCTGTCCGTGACGCAGAACCCGGACCCGCCGGTGGACCGGGTGGACGCGGCGGCGTTCTTGGCGAAGGGGCTGGCCGAGCGGTTGCACGTCGGGCTGGTGGCCAAGGGGCTGGCGTGCACGCGGCTGGGGATCCGGGCGACGACCGAGAACGGCGAGGAGCTGAGCCGGGTGTGGCGGTGCGCGGAACCGCTGACACCGCAGGGGATCGCGGATCGGGTGCGGTGGCAGCTCGACGGGTGGCTGACGACCACCCGGCTCACGTCCGGCATCACCGTGCTGCGGCTCGACCCCGAGGAGGTGGTGGGCGCGGCGGCCCTGCAACTGGGGCTGCTGGACCAGAGCCAGGGCGACGTGGCGGACCGGGCGGCGCGGGCGCTGGTGCACGTCCAGGGGCTGCTGGGGCCGGGAGCAGTGGTGACACCGGTGCTGGGTGGTGGGCGCGGGCCCGCGGACCGGGTGCGGTTCGTGCCGTGGGGCGACGAGCGCGTGCCCGCCGCGGATCCGGACCAGCCGTGGCCCGCCCGGTTGCCCGCGCCTTCGCCCGCGACGGTGCCGGTCGAGCCGGTGCCGGTCGCGCTGGTGGACGAGGCGGGCGTGGACGTCGGGGTGACCGGCCGGTACGAGCTGACCGCGCCACCGCACCGGGTGCTGCTCGGCAGCAGGTCCCAGGCGGTGCGGGGCTGGGCCGGGCCGTGGCCGGTCGACGAGCGGTGGTGGGACGCCGAGGCGGCTCACCGCGCGGCGCGCCTCCAGGTGCTGACCGCGGGGGAGAACGGGACGGAACAAGCGTTCCTGCTGGTGCGCGCGGGCGGCCGGTGGGCAGTGGAAGGGGTGTACGACTGATGACCGACGACTACCAGGGGATCGTGGACTGGCTGCGGGAGATGGGGGAGATCGACCAGGCCGGGGAGCAGCGGGAAGCCCCCGCGTACCTGGCGTGGTTCGGCTGGACGCCGCCGCCGATGCTGATCCCGCTGCCGAGGCGGGCCCCCGACGAGCTGTTCTGATGGGGTGGAACAACCCGCCGGTGCGCTGGACCGACCTGGAACGCGCGCTGTCCGGCAAGCCGTACCAGGGCGACGGTGGTGACAGCCCGGCCTGGACGCACCACCGCGAGCGGTACGAGGCGTCCCCTGAACAGGGGCTGCGGGTCGACGAGCTGGGCGTGACGCAGACCCGCACGCCCTACGTCGAGCTGCACGCCCACTCCAACTTCAGCTTCCTGGACGGCGCGAGCCACCCGGAGGAGCTGGTGGAGGCGGCGCAGCAGCTCGGGCTGGACGCCGTCGCGCTGACCGACCACGACGGCATGTACGGCGTGGTGCGGTTCGCCGAGGCGGCCAGGGAGCTGGGCGTGCGCACGGTGTTCGGCTCGGAGCTGAGCGTCGGCCTTTCCCAGCCGCAGAACGGGGTTCCGGACCCGGAGGGCGAGCACCTGCTGCTGCTCGCCCTCCGCGAGACCGGCTACTACGAGCTGTGCCGCACGATCACCAACGGCCAGCTCGCCGAAGGCGCGGAGAAGGGGCGGCCGGTCTACGACCTGGAGCAGGTGGTGGCCGACACCCGCGAGAACTGCGTCGTGCTCACGGGCTGCCGCAAGGGCGCGGTGCGCCGCGCGCTGGACCGCGAAGGGCCTGAGGCGGCGTTCGCGCAGTTGCGGCGGCTGGTCGACCTGTACAGCGCGGAACGCGTGTTCGTGGAGCTGACCGACCACGGTTTTCCCGGTGACAGCACCAGGAACGACCTCCTCGCGGGCATGGCGGCCGACCTCGGCCTGCCCACGGTCGCCACGAACGCCGTGCACTACGCGACGCAGTCACGGGCCCGGCTGGCCGCGGCGATGGCCGCCGTGCGGGCGCGGCGCAGCCTGGACGAGATGGCCGGGTGGCTGCCGCCCGCCGCGGCGGCGTGCATGCGGTCCGGCGAGGAGATGGCCCGCCGGTTCGCCCGCTACCCCGGCGCCGTGCACCGGGCCGCCGTGCTGGGCCTGCGGTGCGCGTTCGACCTCAGGCTGGTGGCGCCCAAGCTGCCGCCGTTCGACACCCCGTCCGGCAAGACGGAGATCGAGCACCTGCGCGACCTCACCCGCGAGGGCGCGGCCAGGCGGTACTTCTCCGTCGGCGAGAACCCCAAGGCGTTCCAGCAGGTCGAGCACGAGCTGCGGATCATCGAGGACCTCGGCTTCCCCGGCTACTTCCTCGTCGTGCACGACATCGTCAGCTTCTGCCGCGAGAACGGGATCCTCTGCCAGGGCAGGGGTTCCGCGGCGAACTCCGCGGTGTGCTTCGCGCTCGGCATCACGAACGTCGACGCGGTGCGCTTCGAGCTGCTGTTCGAGCGCTTCCTCGCCCCGGCCCGCGACGGGCCGCCGGACATCGACCTGGACATCGAGTCGGACCGGCGCGAGGAGGTGATCCAGCACGTCTACGAGAAGTACGGCCGCAGGCACGCGGCGCAGGTCGCGAACGTGATCAGCTACCGCGCCAGGTCCGCGATCCGCGACATGGCGCGGGCGCTCGGCTACTCGCCGGGCCAGCAGGACGCGTGGAGCAGGGAGATCGACCGCTGGGGTCCGCTGCGCGACACCGTGGCGGACAGCGGGATCCCGTTGCCCGTGGTGGAACTGGCGGCGCAGCTGGAGAACTTCCCGCGCCACCTCGGCATCCACTCCGGCGGCATGGTCATCTGCGACCGCCCGGTCAGCGAGGTGTGCCCGGTCGAGCCCGCCAGGATGGCGAACCGCACGGTCCTCCAGTGGGACAAGGACGACTGCGCGTCGATCAACCTGGTCAAGTTCGACCTGCTGGGTCTGGGCATGCTGTCCGCGCTGCACTACGCGATCGACCTGGTGGGGGAGCACCACGGCGTCGAGGTCGACATGGGCCGCATCGACCTGGAGGACGGCGAGGTCTACGACATGCTCTGCCGCGCGGACTCGGTCGGCGTCTTCCAGGTCGAGAGCCGCGCCCAGATGGCGACGCTCCCGCGGCTCAAGCCCCGCAAGTTCTACGACCTCGTCGTGGAGGTCGCGCTCATCCGCCCCGGCCCGATCCAGGGCGGCTCCGTGCACCCGTACATCAGGCGCCGCAACGGGAAGGAGAAGTGGCAGCACGACCACCCGCGGCTGGAGAAGGCGCTGGACCGCACCTACGGCGTGCCGCTGTTCCAGGAGCAGCTGATGCAGATCGCCGTGGACGTCGCGGACTTCAGCCCGGCCGAGGCGGACGAGCTGCGCCGGGCCATGGGCGCCAAGCGGTCCACGTACCGGATGGAACGGCTGCGCGACCGCTTCTACGCGGGCTGCGCCAAGCACGGCATCGAGGAGGAGTTGGCGGGCCGGATCTACGCGAAGCTGTTGGCGTTCGCCAACTTCGGCTTCCCGGAGAGCCACGCGCTGAGCTTCGCGCACCTGGTGTTCGTCAGCGCCTGGTTCAAGCTCTACTACCCGGCCGCGTTCTGCGCGGCGCTCCTCCGCGCCCAGCCGATGGGCTTCTACTCGCCGCAGTCGCTGGTCGCCGACGCCCGCAGGCACGGCGTCCGGGTGTTCGGCCCGGACGTCAACGCCAGCCTCCCGCACGCCAACCTCGAACGGCACGACGGGGCGCAGGCAGTCCGCATCGGCTTGGCGTCCGTGCGCACCATCGGCCAGGCGGTGGCCGAGGCACTGGTCGCGGAGCGCGACCTCAACGGCCCGTTCCGCGACCTGGAGGACGTGGGCGCTCGGCTCCGCCTGACCACTCCGCAGGTGGAGGCGCTGGCGACCGCGGGCGCGTTCGGCTGCTTCGGCACAACCCGCCGCGAAGCCCTGTGGGCGGCGGGAGCCGTGGCGAAGATGCGCCCGGACCGCCTACCCGGCACCGTCGTGGGCACGACCGCCCCCGCGTTGCCCGGCATGGACGAGATCGAACTGGCAGTGGCCGACGTCTGGGCAACCGGCCTGTCCCCGGACAGCTTCCCGACCCAGTTCGTCCGCGACCGCCTCACCGCACTGGGCGCCCTGCCCACAGCGGGCCTGGCGGACCTCCACCCCGGCACCAGGATCCTCATCGGCGGCGCCGTGACCCACCGCCAACGCCCCGCCACGGCGGGCGGCGTCACGTTCCTCAACATCGAGGACGAAACAGGCATGGTCAACGTCGTCTGCTCCACCGGCCTCTGGGCCAGGTACCGCCGCACAGCCCTGAACAGCCCGGCTCTGCTGGTGCGCGGCACGGTGGAGATCGCCGAGGGCGTGGTCAGCATCCTCGCCGACCGCCTGCAACACCTGGACCTGCGCATCCCTTCACGCTCCCGCGACTTCCGCTAGCCGGGAGATTGTCCAAGCGGAAACACGCCACCGACCCCACCACCACTAGCGGACACACGGACCCGGCCCCGCCTCAATCAAGCGGAAGCACGGCCCGGACCCACCAGACAAGCTGACGCACGCAAGCGATCCCGCCACCGGCAAGCGGACGCACGCACCCGACCCCGCCACAGCAAAGCGGAAGCACGCACCCAACCCGACGCACTCCCCCTCCGCCGCCCCGATCCGAAGCGTCCTCAGCATTTTTCTTCGTTTGTCAAGGCATCTTTCCCGCCTTGACAAATCAAGGAAAATGGTGGAGACAATTGCGCGAGCGGGGTGGCGTCGGCGGAACCACCGCGACCTCTACGCGCGGGTCCGATGGACCGCGGGGGATGGCTCCCAGCGACCGCACGCAGCCGACTGCGACTTCCAGCGGCGGAGAAGCCGATGGCGGCCCCCGATCACCCCAGCACTGGCCCAGCCGCCGTCGTGCTGTGGCCGATTTGACTCGGGGACCCCTTGATTTGACCCTTGATCGGGCTAAAAGGGCAGTCCCGAAAGCCTGCCCGATCACTAATTTTAAGGGTCAAATCCCCCGAGTAAAATCGGCCACGTCTGCGGCCCTCGCCTTGCGTTGGTCGTGGGTTGGTCAGCCTGACCGCCTGTGCGGTGGGTTGTCGGGCCGCTGCCTAGCTACGAGCCCTGCCACGATCGCCACAGCGCCGCATAGACGCCCTCTGCCGCGACGAGTTCGTTGTGGCTGCCCAGTTCGGTGATCCTGCCGTTGTCGATCACGGCTACCCGGTCGGCGTCGTGCGCTGTGCGCAGGCGGTGGGCGATGGCGATCACGGTGCGGCCTTCCAGTACCGCTGCCATGGCGCGTTCGGCGTGTCTGGCCGTTGTCGGGTCCAGCAGTGCGGTTGCCTCGTCCAGCACCACGGTGTGCGGGTCGGCGAGCACGACCCGTGCCAGTGCCACCTGTTGGGCTTGGGCCGGGTCGAGGGTGGTGTTGTCGACCTCCGCGTCCAGGTCCACCGCCCAGTGCGCGTCCACTGTGGACAGTGCCGCGCGCATGGCGTCGTCGTCCGCGTGCGGCGCGGCCATGGCGAGGTTGTCCCGCAGCGTGCCGAGGAAGACGTGGTGTTCCTGCGTGACCAGCAGTACTCGGCGGCGCAGTTCGTCGGCGGGCAGTTCGGCCACCGGTACGCCGCCGACGGTGACCCGGCCGGTTCGGGGCGCGTCGACACCGGCCAGCAGCCTGCCGAGCGTGGACTTGCCCGCGCCGGACGGGCCGACGATCGCCAGTCGTTCACCGGGTCGCACGGCCAGGTCCACGTCGACCAGCACGTCGTGGCCCTCGCGGTACGCGTAGTGCACGCCCGAGACGACCAAGCGGTCGTCGACGGGCACGGCGGTGGTCGTCGCCGTGGCCACGGCCGCCGCGCCGACGCCTTCGATCCGGGCCAGCGCGGCGCTGCCGGTCTGCAACTGGTCCATCCACTGGAACACCCGGTCGAACGGCTCGTGCAGCTGCCACATGTACAGCGTCGCGGCGATCACCGCCCCCAGGCTGACCACGTCGCGCGCGTGCAGGGAGCCGCCGACGACCAGCATCGCGGCGACCGGCAGCGTGTGCGCGGTGTCGAGGATCGGGAACCAGACGTTGCGCAGCCACAGCGTTCGCCGCTTGGCCGCGAAGCCGGTGCTGATCCGCCGGTCGCCGCCGTCGATCCGCCGCCGCTCCAACCCCAGCGCCTCCACGGTCCGCGCGCCCTCCGCGCTGGCGGCCAGGTGTTCGGCCTGCTCGGAGTTCGCGCGCGCCTCGGCGAGGTAGGCGGTCCGCGCCCGCCGCAGGTACCAGCGGGTGCTGAACCACAGGACCGGCGCCGCCACCAGCCCGCACACCCCGAGCAGCGGGTGCAGGAAGAACACCGCGCCGAACAGGAAGAGGACCTGGAGCACCGCGATGAACACCTCGGGGACGCCGTCGCGCAGCGTGGTGCCGATCGTGGCGACGTCCGACGAGCTGCGGGTCATCAGGTCGCCGGTGCCCGCCCGTTCCACCACCGACGTCGGCAGCGCCAGCGACCGGTCGACCACCTGCTCGCGCAACGTCGACAGCGCTCGCTCACCGAACCGGTGCCCGGCGTACCGGGCGAACCGGGTCAGCAGCACCTGAGCCAGGCCGAACCCGACGATGCCGAGCGCCAACCTGTCCACAGTGGACGCTTCGGCGCCGTCGCGCACCTCGTTGACGATCCGGCCGAGCAGCCAGGGCCCGCCGAGCGCCGCCGCGGCGGCCAGGCCGTTGAGCAGCAGGACGACGGTCATCGCCCGCCGGTCGGCGCGGATCAGCCGCCCGATCGCGCGCCGGGTCTGCGCCGCGTCCGCGACCGGCAGTCGCCCGGTCACCGGAACACCAGCGCGTGGTAGCCGGGGTGGGCCAGCAGGTCCGGGTGGGTGCCGGTCGCCACGACCCTGCCGTCCACCACGTACGCCACCTCGTCGGCCTGGTCGAGCAGCAGCGGGGACGTGCTGGTCACCACGGTCGTCCGGCCCCGCCGGGACTCGTGCACGCGGGCCGCGACCAGCGCCTCGGTGTGCGCGTCCACGGCCGAGGTCGGCTCGACCAGCAGCAGCACGTCGGGGTCGGCGAGCAGCGCCCGCACCAGCCGCAGCCGCTGCCGCTGGCCGCCGGACAGCGTCCGGCCCTGCTCCTCCACGGTGGTCTCCAGTCCGTCCGGCACGGCGTCCGCCGCGACGGCCGTGCGCACGGCGGCGGTGATGGCGGCGTCGTCGGGGTCCTCCCGCCCCGCCACGGCCTCGCGCAGCGCGCCCGCGAACAGGTGGGAGTCGTTGTCCGCCACCAGGATCCGGCGGCGCACCTCGTCGAGCGCCATGGCGGTCAGCGGCACCGCGCCCCACGTGGCCCCGGAGTCGACGTACCGGCCGAGCCGGTCCACGACCGCCACCGCGTCGGCGGGCCGGGCCGCCGCGACGGCCAGCATCCGCCCACCGGGCACGACCAGGCCGGAGTCCGGGTCGTGCAGGTCGGCGGTCCCGGTCGGGCCCGGCCGGGAGCCGTCCCGCACCACGTCGGGTTCCAGCACGAGCAGCCGCACGACCCGCCGCGCCGCGACCAGGCCGCGGGTCAGGTCCTCGGCGCCCTCGATGAAGAACCACACCGGCGTGATCAGCACCGCCACGTACCCGTACACCGCGATCAGCTCGCCGACCGTGATCGCGCCCGTCGCCGCCATGCGCGCGGAGAGCCACGTGACCCCCGCGACGAACAGCGCGGGCAGCCCGACGCCCAGCCCCTGGATCCAGCTCGTGACCGCGCCGACCCGGTAGCCCTGCGCCTGCAACGTCCGCGACGCCGTCCGGTACCGCTCCGCGAACACCTCCTTGCCGCCGATCCCGCACAGCACCCGCAGCCCGGCCACGATGTCGCCCGCGCGGGCCGTCACCGCCGCCTGCTCCGTGCGGTAGCCGGTCTCCGTGGTCTGCATCCGGTTCAGCAGCGGCACGAGCAGCCCCACCAGCAGCGGCACGCCCACCAGCACCACGCACGCCAGCAGCGGCGACACGGAGAACAGCAGCACGCCGATCACGACGAACGCGACCACCGACCCGACGCCGGGTCCGCTGATCGTCATCACCCGCGTGATGTGCCAGAGGTCCGTGCTGCCGATGTTCACCACCTCGCCCGTCGACACCCGGCGCGGCAACGAGGCCCCGAGCCGCACGACCTGGCGCAGCACGATCTGCGTGGTCCGGTAGTTGGCGTCGATCCGGATGAACGACATCAGCCGGTGCCGCAGCATCGCGAGCAGGGCGTTGCCCACCCCGACACCCAGCAGCACCAGCGCCCACCACACCAGCGCGCGGGTGTTCCCCGGCTGGAGCCCTTCGTCGATGGCCCGCGAGATGATCAGCGGCGGCAGCGTCAGCAGCACCATCCACGAGCTGCTGACCACGACCGCGACGGCGACCCGGCCGCGCTGGACCTTCACCAGCCACCACAGCAGGTGAGCGGGGCCGCGCACGTCGGGTGTTCCCGGATCGTCGTACGGCAGGCGCGGACGCATGATCCACACCCTAGGTCAGCAGGCGGGCAGCACCAGGGCGTTCGCGGCGGCCGCCAGCCTCTCGGGCGTCGCCTGCTCGCCGGGGGTGTCCGTGGCGAGGGCCTGGTTGCGCGCCACGTACTCGCGCAGCACCTCCTGGTAGCGCGGGAACGCCGTCCGGTGGTCGCCCGCCGCCGCCTTCAGCTCGGCCGCCAGCACGTAGGCGCCGACGATCGCCGCGCTCGTGCTCTGCCCCGACAGCGGCGACCCGCAGTAGCCCGCGTCGCCGACGAGCGCGACCCGGCCGCGCCACCAGCGCTCCATCCGCACCTGGCTCATCGAGTCGAAGTAGAAGTCCGGCGCGTCCTCCATGAACGCCAGCAGCCGCTTCGTCTCCCAGCCCACGCCCGCGTACCGGTCGGCGATCAGCTTCCGCTGCGCGTCGAGGTCGCGGTGGTCGAAGTCCAGCAGCGGTGCCTCGAACCCGAGCATCGAGCGGGCCTCGGTGCCGCCGCGCGCGCTGTAGACGCCGGACATCCGGCCCTCCGTGCGGTGGAACACCTGCCAGTGGTCGAGGTCGAGGAAGTTGGGCGTGGTGAACACCGACAGGTAGACGCCCAGGTGGTGCAGGTACTGGGACTCCTCGCCGAACACGAGCGCGCGCACGGCGGAGTGCAGCCCGTCCGCGCCGACGACGAGGTCGAACTCCTCCTCCGCGCCGCTGCCGAACGACACCCGGACGCCGTGCTCGTGCTCGTCCAGCGCGGTGATCCAGTCGCCGAACACGACGTCGTCCTCGTTGCCGCGCAGGAAGATCGCGCTCAGGTCGTCGCGCAGGACCTCCACGTCGGGGCTGTCGATCACGCCGCCGGTCAGCGTCTCCTCCGTGCTGCGCACCAGTTCCGCGCCGTCGTCGTCCACGAACGACATGCCGCGCATGGCCGTGGACGCGGCCCGCAGCTCGTCCAGCAGCCCCATCCGGTCCACGACCTCCAGCGCGACGCCGCGCACGTCGATCGCCTGCCCGCCGACGCGCGGCGCGGGAGCCCGTTCCACCACGGTCGGGGCGAAACCGCCGCGCCGCAGCCAGTGGGCCAGCACCGGCCCAGCCACACCCGCCCCCGAGATCAACACCTTCATCGAAACCTCCACGCCGTTCGCTGAGTACGATGTACAAAGTCGCAGACATCCCTTCACCAAGGGGAAATCCGGGTTTCTGCACTAGTGCAGGGGGAGTCGTGGCCGTAGACCCGCCGTACCTGAGGATCGCCGCCGAACTGAGGCAGCGGATCGAGTCGGGGGACCTCTCACCGGGCAGCCGGGTGCCGTCCGTGCGCGGCATCGCCGCCGAGTGGGGCGTCGCCATGGCCACGGCCACCAAGGTCGTGGCGACCCTGCGGGACGCGGGCCTGGTCCACGCGGTGCCGCGGGTCGGCACGGTCGTCGCCACGCCCGCGCCGAGCAGGCGGTCGGCTCCGCGCCGCGACGCGACCGCCCGGCTGACCCGTCGGCAGGTCGTGCGGGTGGCCATCGACACGGCCGACGAGGTCGGGTTCGCCGGGCTCTCGATGCGGGCGGTCGCCGCCGAACTCGGCGTGCCGACCACGTCCCTCTACAAGCACGTCCGCGGCCGGGACGAACTGGCGCTGCTCATGGCCGACGAGGTGTTCGGCAGGCACCGGTTGCCCGCCGTGCCGCCGCCGACCTGGCGGGCGCAGCTGGAACTGGTGGCCAGGATGCAGTGGGCTGCCTACCGCGCGCACCCGTGGCTGCCGACGATCGTCTCGCTGACCCGCCCGCAGCCGATGCCGAACCTGCTGCACCACGCCGAGTGGGTGCTGCGCGCGCTGGAGGAGCACGGTCAGGACTTGACCACGATCTTCCGGACGCACATCACGCTGTTCGGCTACGTGCGGGGGACGGCGGTGAACATCGAGCCCGAGGCGCACGCCGAAGCCGATACCGGCCTGTCCGCCGACCAGTGGGTCGACGCGAACGACGGCCTGTTCGGTCAGGTCATCGACTCCGGCGCGTTCCCGGCGTTCTCCCGCGTCGTCGCCACGCCCTTCGACTTCGACCTCGACGAGGTGTTCGAGTTCGGCCTCCAGCGGATGCTGGACGGGTTCGCGGTGCTGTTCCGCTGACCGGATCCGCGCCGGCGGAAAAAGTTTCGGCGGTGATGTCGAGAACCCGTGTCCGGCTCCGTCCCTGCCGTGAAGGTGACCAGAATGGGTCGCACCAGCACCGAGGAGAACCACCATGGCCAAGTACCTGCTGCTCAAGCACTACCGCGGCGCTCCGAAGGGGGTCAACGACGTGCCCATGGACCGGTGGACGCAGGAGGAGATCTCGGCGCACATGCAGTACATGCAGGACTTCGCGGACCGCCTGGAGAAGACCGGCGAGTTCGTCGACGGTCAGGCGCTCGCCCCCGAGGGGACGTTCGTCCGGTACGACGGCGAGGGTCGCCCGCCGGTCACCGACGGGCCGTTCGCCGAGACCAAGGACCTCATCGCGGGCTGGATGACGATCGACGTCGACAGCTACGAGCGGGCCGTCGAGCTGGCCGGTGAGCTGTCGGCCGCCCCCGGCGCGGGCGGGAAGCCGATCCACGAGTGGCTTGAGCTGCGCCCGTTCCTGACCGCGCCGCCCACCATCACCGAGTGACCTCCCACTTGACCGAGGCCCTGCTCCGGAGCCTCACGCCGAGCGTGCTGGGCATCCTCGTCCGCCGCGGAGCCGACTTCGCGGCGGCCGAGGACGCCGTGCAGGACGCGCTGGTCGAAGCGGTCCGCACGTGGCCGTCCGACCCGCCGCGGGACCCGAAGGGCTGGCTGATCGCCGTGGCCTGGCGCCGGTTCCTCGACGCGACCAGGGCGAACGCGGCCCGGCGCAAGCGCGAGGACCTCGTGGAAGAGGAACCGGAGCCGGGGACCGTGCCAGGGGCGGACGACACGCTCCAGCTCTACTTCCTGTGCGCCCACCCGTCGCTCACGCCGTCGTCGGCGGTCGCGCTCACGCTGCGCGCCGTCGGCGGGCTGACGACCCGCCAGATCGCCGAGGCCTACCTGGTGCCCGAGGCGACCATGGCGCAGCGGATCAGCCGGGCCAAGCGCACCGTGTCCGGGGTGCGGTTCGACCAGCCCGGTGACGTCGCCACCGTGCTGCGCGTCCTCTACCTGGTGTTCAACGAGGGCTACTCCGGTGACGTCGACCTCGCCGCCGAGGCCATCCGCCTCACCAGGCAGCTCGCGGCCGCGATCGACCACCCCGAGGTGGCGGGGCTGCTCGCGCTCATGCTGCTCCACCACGCCCGGCGCGCGTCCCGGACCGCTCCCGACGGCAGCCTGGTCCCGCTCGCCGAGCAGGACCGCGACCGGTGGGACACGGTGTCGATCGCCGAGGGGGTCGAGATCCTCCAGGCGGCCCTGCACCGCGACCGGCTGGGCGAGTTCCAGGCCCAGGCCGCCATCGCGGCGCTCCACGCCGACGCGCTCACCGCGGAGGAGACCGACTGGGTGCAGGTCGTCGAGTGGTACGACGAGCTGGTGCGCCTGACCGACAGCCCGGTCGTCCGGCTCAACCGCGCGGTGGCCGTCGGCGAGGCCGACGGACCGCGCGCCGGGCTGGCGGCGCTCGCGGCGCTGGACGACTCGCTGCCCCGCCACACGGCGGTGGCGGCGTACCTCCACGAGCGCGACGGCGACCTGGCGACGGCGGCACGGCTGTACGTCGAGGCGGCCCGGAAAGCGCCCAACCTCGCCGAACGCGACCACCTGACCCGCCAGGCCGCCCGGCTCAACGCAGGCGGGCGACCGGGCCGCTAGGCCCTGGTGAAGGTCGTCACGACCACACCGCTGGTGAACACCCTCGGCGTGCCGGTGGTGAACCTCTCCACCGGGAACTCGCCGTCGAACAGCGGGATGCCGGTGCCGAACACGATGGGGTTGACCTTGAGGACCAGCTCGTCGATCTCCGGGAGCAGCGCGGCGGCCAGCTTGCCGCCGCCGCACAGCCAGATGCCCAGCCCGTCCTCGGCCTTCAGCTCGCGGACCTTGTCCAGCACGCCGTCGGCGATGACCTCGACGTCCGGCGGCGTGTCCGTGACGGTCGTCGACACCACGTACTGGCGCAGGTGCGGGTACGGGCTGGGCCCCGCGCCCGGCACCCGGTAGGTCGCCCGACCCATGAGGACCGTGTCGAAGTTCGTGTTGGGAGCGTTGATGCCGAGCATCTCCCTGCCCACGCCGGGCAGGGTGTCCGGGTACTCCTTGAAGATCATCTCGATGTGGTCGCCCTCGACCGGGAAGGCGTCGAACGCGCCGTCGGCGGCCGCGATGAAGCCGTCCAGCGACGTCGCCACGTAGTAGGTCAGTTTCCGCATGTCCCTCTTACCTGCTGAAGGGGCCGCCGGTGATGGTCATCGCCACCACGATCACGGCCACGCCCAATCCGGAGTAGAGCAGCGCGTCGACACCCCGGCCGCGAATGGCGATCAGACCGGCCTGCTCGTCGGTCACCAGCACCCGCAGCAGCGCCGCGAGCAGCAGCGCGATGCCGATCAGCACCACGCCCTGCCGCCAGTGGTACTGCACGATCCGCACGAGACCCACCAGGGCCACGCCCAGCACCAGCGCGAACGGCAGGTGCTGGCCAGCCGCCGACCGCCAGCGCTGCTCGGGCATCAGTTCCACCGCTCCGCCTACGCCGTCGTGAGCGAGCGCTCTGCGGCTTCGACCGTGTTGGCCAGCAGCATCGCAATGGTCATGGGTCCCGCGCCACCGGGAATCGGCGCCAGGAACCCGGCGACCTCGGCCACGTCCGGGTGCACGTCGCCCACCAGGCCTGCCTCGGTGCGGGTGATGCCGACGTCGACCACGGCCGCGCCGGGCTTGACCATGTCCGCCGTGATCAGGCCGGGACTGCCCGCGCCCGCGATCACGATGTCCGCCCGGCGCACCTCGGCGGCCAGGTCCTTCGTGCCCGTGTGGCACAGGGTCACGGTCGCGTTCTCGCTGCGGCGGGTCAGCAGCAGGCCGATGGGGCGGCCCACGGTCACGCCGCGGCCGACCACGGTCACGTTCGCGCCCGAGATCGGCACGTCGAAGCGGCGCAGCAGCTCCACCACGCCGCGCGGGGTGGCGGGCAGGGGAGCGGCCTCGCCCAGCACGAGCTTGCCCAGGTTGGTCGGGTGCAGGCCGTCGCCGTCCTTGGCCGGGTCGATGCGCTCCAGGATCGCGTTCGCGTCCAGGTGCTTCGGCAGCGGCAGCTGCACGATGTACGCGGTGCACGCCGGGTCCGCGTTCAGCCCGTCGATGACGGCTTCCAGCTCGGCCTGCGTCGTCTCGGCGGGCAGGTCGCGGCGGATCGACGTGATGCCGACCTTCGCGCACGCCGTGTGCTTGCCCTTCACGTACGAGTGCGAGCCGGGGTCGTCGCCGACCAGCACGGTCGCCAGGCCGGGGGTCACGCCCCGCTCGGCCAGCGCCGCGACCCGCTCGCGCAGGTCTTCGAAGATCGCGTCTCGGGTGGCCCTGCCATTGAGGATCGTCGCCGTCACGGGCTCCATCCTCGCATCACGCGCTGGTCCCGGCCTCGGCGACCTCGGGCGCGACCTGGCGCACGCGCAGGGCCAGGACCGTGCCGATCACGGCCGCCGCGGTCGCCGAACCCGCCGCGGCGGCGGGCCCCACGTGGTCCAGCAGCCACCCCGCGGTGGGCAGCGCCAACGCCGAGCCCGCGGTGGCCGCCGTCGACAGCCAGCCGAACGCCTCCGCCTTCCGGCCGTCCGGCGCCAGTCCGCCGATCCGGGCGTTGTTCGCCGCGATCGTCGGCGCGACGGCCAATCCGCCCACCAGCAGGACCACCCCGATCAGCCACGGCGACGACGGTGTCGACACCGGTGGCAGGACGGGCACCAGCGCCGCGACGCCCAGCGCCATCAGGCCCGTCCTGAGCGCGAACCGCGGCTCACCGCGCAGCCCGCCGATGACCAGGCCGCCCAGCACCGACCCGACACCCCAGACCGCCGTCAGGACACCCGCCATCGCGGGCCTGCCCGCGTCGCGCGCCCACGCGATGATCACCATGTCGACCGAGACCAGCGCCATCACCGTGCAGGTCGCCGCGATCAGCGCGAGCACCAGCCCGCCGTCCGCGAGCAGGGACCGGCCGCTGTGCTGCTCCCTCGGCACCGGCTGGTCCAACCCGGCCCGGCGCAGCGCGAACAGGAAGCCGAGCGCCCCGGCCACCGCCAGCACCCCGCACAGCCAGATCGCGGTGCGCGGACTGGCGAACGCGACCAGCATCGCCGCCATCAGCGGGCCGACGATGTACGTCAACTCCTGCAACGAGGCCTCGACCGTGTACACGGCCTGCTGCACGTGGCCCTTCGTCATCCTCGGGTAGCTCGCGCGCGTCAGCTGCGTCACCGGCGGCGTGCACAGGCCGGTCAGGAACGCCACCAGCACGACCACCGGCCACGCCCCGCTCGGCAGGACCGACGGCAGCAGCCCGAGCACCACGATCCCGACCCCGTACATCCCGCCCGTGGCCAGCAGCAGCTTCCCGGCCGGGGCCCGGTCCGCCGCCCGGCCGCGCAGCGGACCCGCCACGCCGAGCCCCAGCGTGAGCGCCCCGCCGACCACGCCCGCCAGCGCGTACGACCCCGTCCACCCCGCCACGAGGAACGACAGCGCGAGCGGTGTGCCCGTCAGGTGGACCCTCCCGACCATGGACCACAGCAGCAGGGAGACGAGGTGGGGGACTCCGGCCAGTTGGCGGTAGGGGCGCAGCACACCCCCACTCTGCCGGGGACCACCGACAAAAAGGTCGCGACTTTCCACGCCGCGGCGGGAACCCGACGCCCTCCTCCAGCGTCAGGACCCAAAGACGACCTGAGCGAGGGGACGGCCGTGACCGATCCGAACGGACGTAGGGCGGAACTGGAAGCGCGCAACGCCGCCATGCGCGAGCAGGTGGACTCGCTCATGTCCGAGTTGCACCGCAAGACCGCCGAGGTGCGCGAAGCGCAGGCCAAGGCGTTGGCGATCACCGCGACCGCCACCTCCAAGGACGGCAGCGTGACGGCGAGCGTCGACTCGGCGGGCGCGCTGACCTCGTTGGAGTTCTCGCCGAACGCGTTCGAGCGCACCACACCGGACAAGCTCGCCCGCGTCGCCACCGAGACGGTCATCGCGGCCATCGCGAAGTCCCGCACGGAGCTGAACGAGGTCCTCGCGACCGCGCAGGAGGGGCCGAGCATCGACCTCTCCGAGATGCTGCCCGGCGTGCCCTCGCTGGCCGACCTGATCCCGAAGGCACCACCCGTGCCCACTCCGCCGTCGTCGACCCCGCCGCCGCGCGGACGTCCGGCCGATGACGACGAAGAGGGCGGCAGCGTCATGGAGAGGGGCAGCTGGTGACCGGCTTCGACGTCGACGTCCAGGGCATGCGCCGGGGCGCCACCCAGTTCAGCTCGTCAGCCGACGCGCTGGACGGCGTGTTCAAGGCGTTGGACTCGGCGCTGAGCGGTGCGGGCGACTGCTGGGGCGGCGACGAGTCCGGCCAGGCGTTCGCCAAGTCGTACGTGCCGAACGCCAAGGCCACCGGCGACGCCTTCAAGAACCTCACGACCGCCCTCGGGGACATCCGCAAGGGCGTAGACCAGTCAGCCGACGCGTACGAGGGCTCCGACCAGGGCAACTCCGCGGGCATATCCAAGACTTACTGAGGGGCACCGGGTGGGTATCGAAATCCCGAGCGAGGTCACCTGGCTCTTCCCGATCGTGGTCGGGCAGAGCTGGCCGGAGGGCGATGAAACCGCTCTGCGGGGCATGGCCGACGCGTACCGCGCCGCGGCCGAAGGCGTGCAGGGCGTGATCGACCAGGGCAACGGCGCCGCGAGCACGGTCGTCGCCAGCCAGGTCGGTGAAGCCGCCGTGGCCTTCCAGGAGTACTGGAAGAAGTTCTCCGACGGCGACGAGTCCTACCTGCCCAAGCTCAAGAAGATCTGCGAGCAGTTGGCGGAGAGCTGCGACGGCACCGCGCTCGAGGTCGAGTACACCAAGCTGTCGATCATCGCCTCGCTGATCGCGCTGGCCATCGAGATCGCCGCGCTGATCGCCGCCGCGTTCGCGACGTTCGGCACGGCGTCCGCGGGCATCCCGATCGCCCAGCAGGCCACCCGGCTCATCGTCCAGTTCACGTTCCGGCAGCTGATCATCGCGATCCTCAAGGAGGTCGCGATCTCGGTGGGCATCGACGCGGCCATCCAGGGCATCCAGATGCTCTCCGGCGAGCGCAAGGACTGGGACTGGGGCAAGACCGGCGAAGCCGCCATCAGCGGCGCGGTCTCGGGTCTGGTCGGCGGCGTGTCCGGCGGCCTCAAGTTCGAGGGCGGCGGGATCGCGGGCCAGGTGGCCGTGGGCGCCACCCGCGGCGCGACGGAGGGCGCGGTCAGCTCCGTCGGCACGTCCGTGGCCATGGGCCAGGACATCAGCGCGAGGGACGTGCTGCTCGGCGCGACGTCGGGCGCGGTCTCCGGCAGCATCGGCGGGGCCAAGGACGGCATCACCGTCGAGCCCCCGCGCATCAACCCCGGCGGTCCCGGCGGCGGCCCACCCGACCTGGGGCCCGGCACCGGCGGCGGCCCGCCCGACCTGGGCCCGAACCCGTCCGGCGCGGGCAACGGCACCCCGCCCGGCGGCGGCTCCAACGGCACCCCGCCCGACGGTGGCACTCCTGGCGGCGGCTCAAACGGCACTCCGCCCGGCGGTGCACCGGGCGGCGCTCCTGGCGGTGGCTCTCCCGGTGGCGGTGCTCCCGGTGGCTCCCCGGCCCCGGCGGGCGGCGGCACGCCCGACGCCCCCACCGCACCCCGCCCGCACACCGACACCACCAGCGCCTCCACCGTCGCGGCCCCGCCCGCACCGGGCGTGCCCGCCCCGACCCCGAGCGCCGCGGGCAACACCCCCGACCGCGCTCCGACGCCCACCCCGAGCCCGACCTTCGCCCCGACGGGCGGCACTCCCGCGGCAGGCGGCCCCGCCCCGGCAGGCGGCGCGGCGCCGTCCTCGGTCAGCAGCAGGCTCGGCGCCCCGACCGCACCCGGCCTCGGCGGCCCCACCCCTGGCGGCAGTTCACCCACCCCCGGCTCGGGCGGCACGACTCCCGGCAGCGCGGGCACGCCCAGCGGCTCGCCCACCCCCGGCTCCGGCGGCACCTCTCCCGGCAGCGCGGGCACGCCCAACGGCCCGACACCTGGCAACTCCGGCTCGACCGGGTCGACGCCGGGCGGTCCGACTCCCGGTTCCAGCGGCCCGACCCCTGGCGGTCCGGCACCCGCCGGCTCGGCACCCGCCGGCTCGACCCCTGGCGGCTCGACCCCTGGCGGCCCGACCCCAGGTGGCGCGACTCCTGGTGGCTCGACGGCCGGAGGCGCGACTCCTGGTGGCTCGACTCCGGGCAGCCCCACTCCGGGAGGAACCGGCTCGTCCGGCGGTCCCACCCCTGGTGGCGCAAGCCCGACTCCTGGCAGTTCCGGCGGCTCGCCCACTCCCGGCAGTTCCGCTCCCGCACCCGGCGGCTCGCCCGCTCCCGGTGCGGGCGGTCCGACTCCGGGCAGCCCAGGGGGTTCCCCCGCTCCTGGTGCTTCCGGCCCGGCTCCTGCCGGCTCGCACGTTCCCGGCGGTCCGACTCCGGGGGCTGGTTCACCCGCCACCCCTGGCGCGTCCGGTCCGGTTCCCGCCGGTTCGCCCGCTTCCGGCTCCAGCGGGCCGATGCCAGGCACTGGTTCGCACGCTGCTCCTGGCGGTCCGGCTCCTGCCGGCTCGCACGTTCCCGGCGGTCCGACTCCGGGCGCTGGTGCGCCTGGTTCGCACGCGGCTCCCGGTGGCTTCAGCCCGGTTCCCAACGGTGCTCCGGGCGGTTTCCACGCCGCCCCCGCCGCAGGACCGACTCCTGGTGCTTCCGGTGCCGCGCCGCACAGCACGCCCGCTCCTGGTGGGTTCGCGCCGACTCCCGGTGGGACGGCTCCGGGCAGCGGTCCCGACAACCAGGGTGGTTTCGTGCCGCCCGCCGGAGGCCGTGGACCGGCGATGTCGGGTGGCTTGTTCACCGACCCGACCCGCCCCTCCCACACGACGGACGCGGTGGGTGCCAGTTCGGCGACCTCCGTCGCCCCCCAGGCCTTCCACAACCCCGCCCCGCAGCACGCGGGTTCCGAACCACGCGGCCCGCAGCCGGGCGGCTTCACGCCGTCCCCCAGCGGTTTCGGCCCGCAGCCCGGTGGCTTCGGCCCCCAGCCCGGCGGCCCCGCACCCCAGCACGCAGGCCCCAGCGCCCCGACCGGTCCCGCGCACACCCGGCCGGACGCCCCCATGGCCCGCACCGACGCCCCCGCGCGCACCCCGGACCCCCGAATCCCGGATTCCCGCCCCTCGGACCCCCGCACCCCCGACTCCCGAATCCCGGACACGCGCACCCCGGACCCCCGCACTCCCGGCACCCCCGACGGCCGCACCCCCGCGACCCCGGACAGTCGACCTGGAGCCCCCGAGAGCCGCCCCGGAACCCCCGACAGTCGCCCCGCGACCCCGGACGGCCGCCAGGGAACTCCGGACGGCCGCCCCGGAACCCCCGACCCCCGCCCCGGAACCCCGGACGCCCACCAGCACCCCACGACCACCCCGGACCCGACCAGCACCCCGAACCCGGACGGCAGTTCCCCGGTCTCCAGCCACCAGTGGCCGCAGGACCCGGCGCCCGCCAGCCGGGGCACGGAACCGGGCCCGAGCGCGGACCCGGCCACCGATCCCCACAAGAACGTCTGGGGCAACCCCACGGGTGTCGTGCCGGGCTTCTCGCAGGACGGTCCGTACGTCCCCGTCCACGAGAGCACCGGTCCCGGCGACCGCGAGGTCGGCACGTACGACCAGCGGGTCGCGTCGATCGTGGAGCCGACCTACCAGCCGTACGGGCCGCACGGCACGTTCGACGAGTTCATGCGCCACCACACCACCGACGGCACGGTGGACGGCCCGATCGCGTGGCCGCCGAACCAGGGCGCGGTGGGTGCGCGGGTCATCGTCGAGCTTCCCGCGGGCACGGTGCTCGACCGGTTCGGCAGCCCCCAGGGCGACTTCCTGTCGCCGCTGCGGCCGGACGGTCAGCCGTACGGCTTCGGCGAGCGCGCGATCCTGCCCGACAGCATGGGCAAGGGCTACCACGTCTACGTGCTGGACCGGCCGATGCTGGTCGAGCTGGCGACGGTCGCCCCCGCGTTCGACCAGCCGGGTGGCGCGCGCCAGTTGCAGCCGGTGTTCGACCCGAGCCTGGCGGACGCCACGGGCCGGGTGAACCTGGACAGCCTGCGCGAAGCGGGTGTCCTGCACGAGGTGCCGTCACCGCCGCCGAACGGCCGGGTCCTGCCGCCCGACTTCGGCACGGTCGGCCCCGACGGCAGCACCGTCCTCACCCCGGACACGGCGTCGGTCGCCGACGCCCAGAACGGCGCGTTCGACGGCACGCCCGCGGACGCGACGCCCGCGCCGACCGGCCCGACCCCCCTCGGCGACGTGTCGCCACGGGTGGAGCAGGCCATCCGGTCCAGCGAGGTCACCCCGGCGGGCGTGGCGCTGCACGCCGAGGCCCCGCTGCGCGACCTCTCCTCCCGCATCCCGGCGGGCGACCACGCCGTCGTGGACGTGCACACCGCGGGCGACGGCGTCCGGATCGGCGAGACGCACTACACGCGGGCCGAACTGGTCGAGTTGATCAACAACCACCCGGACCTCGCGGGACGGCCGATCGTGCTCGTCGGCTGCGACGCGGCGGCGGGCGGCGAGAACAGCCTGGCCGCGCACGTGGCCCGCGAGACCGGTCAGCAGGTGATCGCGCCGGACAGCCTCGCGTGGTCGGACCGGCACGGCAACGTCTACTCCAGCTCCCCGGAGACGACGAACGGGCAGCAGGGCCCGCGGATCCCGCCGGACGGCGGCTGGCACGCGTTCGACCCGGACGGCACGAGCACGCCGGTCGGCGAGAACGGGATGCCGCCCGGCCGCACGCCGACGGGCGACCTGGCCGACAGCATCGACGCGGAGCACCGCGGCGACACCGACCGCAACCACCACCCGCAGGTCCAGACCCCGTGGACCGAGCCGACCACGTCGTACGAGCAGACGGTGCGGCTGCCGGACGGCCAGTCGCTGTTCGACGGCCGCGAGCTGCCGCTGGACACCCGCATCGAGGTGCTCGACGAGAGCGGACAGCTCCGCTCGGTCGTGCACGTGGACGCCGAGGGCGCGGTCAGCGTCGACGCGATCGCGCCGAACACCCGCGACGGCGTGAACCCGGAGATCGCGCACCCGCACCCGGACGCCGACTACCGCGTGCAGGTGGGCAACCGCAACGACGTGTTCGTGGCGGGCTCGGACGGGTCGCCGCTCACGCAGGACGACAAGGTCAAGATCGGTGGCCGGCAGGTCGACGTGACCAGGCCCGTCACGATCACCGAACCGCCCGCCCCCGCGAACGGCGAGCGCACGATCCACCCCGGCGACCCGATGGCGCCGCGGCCGGGCGAGGCGTTCACCGCGCGCACGGACCTGCCGCCGAACACCCGCTTCGACGTCACGGACACCGAGGGCAACCACCGCGGCACCGTGCAGACCGACGAGAACGGCACGCCCAGGTGGGTGGCCGCTCCGGAGAACGCGGGCGGCCGCCCGAATCCCGAGGTGGCCAACCCGATCCCCGGCTCGAACTACAACGTCGACCGCGGTCCGCTCTTCCAGGAGTTCAGCACCGACGCGCAGGGTCGTCCCGAGCCCGGTGTCACCTACGAGCGGCCCGCGACGACCCACCGGGTCGAGGTCACCGACCTGCCGCAGAACCGGCCGCTGACCCAGCACGACGGGCAGCCGCTGGCCGCGGACACGGAGTACGTGGTCACGGACGGCGAACGCGTTCGCGGCCGGGTGTTCGTCGACGACAGCGGGTTCAGCCACGTCGAGACGGACTCCGGCCAGCGCGGGCGGTTGAACCCGGAGATGGCGCGGGCTCCCGAGGGCGCGGACATCACCACCGACCCCTACTACGGCACCGGCGCGGCCACGACGCCGACGTGGCCGGACCCGCCGAACGGCGAGGTGCGCCTCACCCAGGAGGTCGTCCTCGGCGACAACGGCAAGCCGCTGCGCGACGCGGACAACCAGGTCGTCCGGGTCGTGCGGGTCGACGGCGACACGAGCGGGTGGACGCCGGAGCAGGTGGCCGCCGTCGAGCGGCCGGTCCGGCCGAACGACCCGTTCGTCACCCGCGACCTGCCGCCGGGCACCCGGTTCGTCCTCACCGACGAGCGCGGTCCGTACAGCACCTTCCAGAGCGGTGGGGACGGCGCGGTCTCGCACGTCCACACGGCGCCGCCGTTCAGCGCCGAGCTGAACAACCCGCGTCCGACGGCGGTCTACGACGTCGACAGCGGGCGGTGGAAGTTCCTCACCGACGACCGGTCGAACACGATCGCCACGAGCGGCACGCCCGTCTACGACGGTGGGACGGAACTGCGCCGCGACACCACGTCGCAGACCGACGCCGGCGCGCTGGCGGGCAAGGGCCCGGACAACCGCAACATCGCGGACGGCGGGCACCACCAGGGCAAGGAGTCCGGCGGACCCGGCGAGCTGATCAACGTCTCCAGCCAGCAGCGCGACCAGAACTCGGGTCTGGAACGGCCCGCGTTCGTGCGCGAGGAGACCTGGTATCAAATGGAGCGGGACCGCGCGGACCTGGAGGCGGCCTCGGGCGGGTCGATCGAACTGGTCGACACGTTCGCGATCCGGGAACCAGGACAGGACCACCCGCACACTTACCAGACCCGGTGGCGCGAGACACTGCCGGACGGTCGCTTCAAGATCCACGTCAGGAGCTATCCCAATGACCACAACGCAGCCCTCTGGCCGTCCGACTTCTGAGTCGGACGACCGCGAGGAAGAGCTGATGCAGCGGATCGGCGCCATGCTGCTCGAAGTGGAGCCCGAGGGCTGGCGTCGGATCGACCTGCTGGTGCGGCTCAACGCGAAGGTGCACGACTACGAGCTGGCCGTGTACCTGGAGAACGGCAAGACGGCCGAGGTGTTCCCCCCGGAAGGGCTCACCGGGGTGTTCGCCGAGCTGCGGCAGCTGCACCACAAGCCCGGTCGGGGCACGTGGTTCTCGGCGCGGCTCACGGTGGACGCGCCGGGTCGGATGCACTTCTCCTACAACATGGACCACGATCCGCTGTGGAACCCGCCGATCCCGGCCGAGTCCTGGGCGCGCGACCTGGAGGTGTTCCCCCGTGACGAGGCGTTCATCCCGGACTGGCTGCGCGCCAAGGTCGCAGAAGCAGGCAACGAGGAGCAGAAGGCATGACGTCCACGCAGCCACGGCTGTCGCCGGAGGACCAGAACGCGATCCTCGGCTCGGTCACGACCCTGCTCGTCCACCGGTTGCCGGGTGACTGGAGCCAGCTTTTCCTCGACTTCCGCGCGGTGGGCACGTACGTCGAGGCCCCCGTCTCGGTGCTGAACATCTTCGGCCAGTCGGTCGACTGGGCGTTGCCGGACGAGGCGCTGCCCTTCTTCCTGGAGCTCCGCGCGGGCATGTACCGCGAGGGCCAGGGCACGTGGTCCTCGGCGCGGTTCCACCTGGCGCACCCGAACGCCTACTCGGTCGAGTACAACTGGACCGAGGAGCCGCGGTGGACGCACCGGCCGTCGCCGGAGCACTTCGGCGAGGAGCCGGAGATGTTCCCGCGCGACGAGGTCCCGGCGTGGATGCGGGAGACCGCCGGGTCCGACCCGGCCGCCCCCGGTCTCTACGAGGCCCCGGTCTTCGACGGCAGTGACGAGCAGGGCAGGCCGATCGCCCCGCGCCCCGCCGTGCACCCGCAGGACCGCGACGACGTGCTGGAGTACCTGGAGAACGCCCCCGCCGTGCTCGCCGCCCGCGGCTACGGCCCCGACCTGCTGCAGCCGGACTCCGAGCCGGACGTGCCGCAGTCGTTCCACACCGACGGCACGTGGGTGTGGTCTGGCGCGGTCCCGCACTACTTCCGCAAGCACAACGTGAACCCGGTGCCGCAGCTCGTGCAGCACATCCACGACAACGGCTACCGGGTCCCGCCGGTCGACGAGGCGCTCCAGGACGCCGCGACGCTGGTCGCGACGGGCGGGACCGAGTCGCTCCCGCTGCCCGAGTACCGGCCGCGGCAGATCGCCGAGCACGACCGGCGGTCGTTGGCGCAGCTCCAGGAGCGGCTGAACCGCTTCGGCGTCGCGCCCCACGAGTACGGGATCGTCGAGCCGAGGCTGGACGCGGTCGTCATCGAGCCCGCGCCGGGCACCGAGAGCGGCTGGCAGCTCCAGTTCTGGGACGCCAACCGCGGCCCGAGCGGCAGGCCGACCGTCTTCCCGAACGCCGCCGCCGCCGGGAAGGCGCTGCTCGGCACCCTCCTGTGGTCGCCGGAGCAGGACGCGGCACGGGCTCAGCAGGCCCCGGCGGCCCCGGTCGCCCCCGCGCCGCCGACGACCCCGGTGCCCGTGCAGGAGATCCAGCCGCTGCCGGACGAGCCACCGTTGTCGCTGCTCCGCGACCGCGAGCCGGTCTCGCTCCAACCGGGCGTGGAGATCGACCGGTTCGGCGACGAGAACGGGAACCTCGTCTTCGCCGCGCGGACCATGTTCGGCAACCGCTCGCTGCCGCCGGACTGGCTGAACCGCCGCTACCACGTGTACCGCGTCCAGCGGCCGGTCACGGCCGTCAAGGGCATCGCCGTGCCGTGGTTCGGCCAGCAGGGCGGGGGGACGGGGTTCTTCCTGGTCAGGGCGGTGCGCGAACTGCTCGCCGATGGCAGCCTGGTCGAGGTGGCGGAAGCCACCACCACCCCGCCGCCGCCCCAGACCTCCACCCCCTAGCCCCTAGGCCGCTCCGGTTCGGTTTTCCCGCGCGCTCCGATCGGGTTATGGTCGGGCCGGCGTGGTGGTGCTCTGATTCGGCCCAGCAGGGGGCCGTTCCGGTACGCGGAGTCGCGGGGGAAGATGTTGGTGTGTCCGAGCCGAAGCCGTTGAACCCGACAGAGCAGGACGCTCTGGTCAAGCAGATCGGGCTGACCCTGATGCGCGCCGCCCCCGAGGGCTGGCAGCACGTCGTCGCGGACTACCGCGCGACCGGTCGCTACTTCGAGCTGTCCGCAGAGGTGCGGACGGCCGACGGGAGTGCGCAGGGGTGGACGCCTCCGCAGGAGGTCTCCGCCCTGTTCTCCCGTCTCCGCGCGGGAATGCACCGCGAGGGCCGTGGCAGCTGGTCGAACGCCCGTTACCAGCTCGACCAGCCCGCCAGCTACAACCTCGACTTCGACCGCGCCGAGCCGAAGTGGCAGGCCCCGCCACCACCTCAGGCCTACGTCGACGAGATGCGCTTCTTCCCGCGCGCCGAGGAGAACGTGCCGGAGTGGCTGCGCAAGTGGCTGCCGTCCGGTCAGGCCGCCGCACCGCCCCCGCAGGCTCCTCGCGGTTTCCGGACCGCCCGCGTCTTCGACGGCGTCGGGGCGGACGGCCGCCCGTCGGTCAACCGCCCGCCGATCCCGGACCACGAGCGCGAGGCGCTGCTCGACTACCTGGACCGCGCGCCGGTCGCGGTGGCCGGTCGGGGCTTCGACGTCGACGTGCTGGACAAGGACTCGCCGTCCGTCGTGCCCGTGGCGTTCCAGACCGACGGCCACTGGATCTGGCCCGCCGCCGTCGGCTACTACCTGCGCGCCTACGGCATTCCGCCGGAGAACGACCTGGTGGAGCGGGCTCGCGCCGCCGAGTTCCAGGCCCCCGAGGTGTCGGAGGAGTCGCGCGTCGGCGCCGCCGCGAACCTCGGTGCTCCGACCGCGCCCCCCGGCACGCCCCTGCCCAAGCCCGCCGTGCCGGTGGCTCCCGAACCGGAGGCGGACGAGTTCTCGCCGTTCGGTGAGGACGACGACCGCTCCACGCAGCCGTACGACCCGCACGCCACGGTCGCCGCGCCGCTGCCGGTGCTGGACGACGAGCAGCCTGCCAAGTCCGGTGGACACGACCAGGCGACGCAGTTCCAGCCGAAGCCGGACTTCGGCGACGACACGAACTTCTTCCCCGGCGACGGCGACCAGCCGGGCGCCGGTTTCCAGCCCAGCACGGACTTCTACCCCGAGAACGGGGCCGCCCCGCAGCCGGTCCAGCCGGGCACCCCGTCGACGCAGTCGGCGTCGGCCCGACCCGACGCGAAGCCCGTGGTGGAGTCGGACTCGAACTTCTTCGGCGACGAGACGAAGTCGGGTCAGGGCCCCGTCGTGGAGGAGCAGTTCTTCCCGGAGGGTGGTGCGCAGCCGAGGTTGCCGTCCCCGTCGGGTTTGGACGCTCCGCCCGAGGCGGTGTCGCGGCCGGACTTCAGCGGTGAGGGCAGTTACTTCCCGGACCCCAACGCCCAGCCTGGTCAGGGCCCCGTCGTGGAGGAGCAGTTCTTCCCGGAAGGTGGCGCTCAGCCCAGGTTGCCGTCTCCCTCGGGTTTGGACGCTCCGCCCGAGGCGGTGTCGCGGCCCGACTTCAGCGGTGAGGGCAGCTTCTTCCCGGACGGCAGCCCCCGGTCGGACCAGGGCGCGGTGGTGCAGGAGCAGTTCTTCCCCGAAGGTGGTGCGCAGCCGAGGTTGCCGTCCCCGTCGGGTTTGGACGCCCCGCTCGAAGCGGTGTCGCGGCCGGACTTCAGCGGTGAGGGCAGTTACTTCCCGGACCCCAACGCCCAGCCTGGTCAGGGCCCCGTGGTGGAGGAGCAGTTCTTCCCCGAGGGTGGTGCGCAGCCGAGGTTGCCGTCCCCGTCCGGCCTGGACGCTCCGCCTGCGACGGTGTCGGAGTCGCGGCCCAGGCCCGACTTCGGCGACGAGGGCAGCTTCTTCCCCGATGGCAGCCCCAAGCCGGAGCAGGGGTCGAGCACCGACCAGAACTTCTTCCCCACCGCGGGCGTTCCCGTGGAGCGGGCGGACGCGGAGTTCGAGCCGAGACAGGACTTCCACGCCGAACGCGCGCCCAAGCCCGAGTCCGACTACGCCGCCGACTCGAACTACTTCCCCGTCGAGGGCGACGAGCCGGGGGCCGGTTTCCAGCCCAGCACGGACTTCTACCCCGAGTCGGGATCGCGGTCCGAGACGGACTTCCACGAGCCGTCCACGGCGGCGTTCCGGACGAAGCCGGACTTCGACGCCGAGCCCGAGCACCGGTCCGACGCCGAACCGGAACTGCTGCGGGCCGAGCCGGGGCCGAGCTTCCAGCCCGCCGACGACTTCGACGCGCAGCCGGTGTTCCGCACGGACGTGGACCACGGGTTCCGCGCCGAGCCGGACCGCGACCCCGAGTCGCAGCCCGCGGACCAGCTGGTCGAGCCGAGGCCCGAGCCGATGCCGGTGGACGAGCCGAACGTCGAGGACACCGCGAACCTGGTGGACCTCGTCGACCTGCGGCCCGCCACGGGCGCGGAGGCCGAGGAGGCGCTGGAGTTCGACCAGCGCCAGTTCGACGCCGCGCAGGACGGTCCGCCGTACCGGGTGAAGTTCGACTTCGACACCGAGCCCACGCCGCCGCGCGACGACCGGTACCGCCGGGAGTCCTACGTCGAGGGCATGGACCTGTTCGCGCCCAACCGGTACGAGAGCGCCGGGGTCGAGCAGGACACCGCCGCGTGGAGCCCGTTCGCCGCAGCGCGGCAACCGGCGGGCGACGCCCTGCCGGTCGAACCGAAACCGGAACCGCTCCCGGTCGAAGAACCGGTTGTGGAACAAGCACCGCTCGTCGAGTCCGACCTGGTCGACGTCGTGCCGAAGTTCGAGGTCGAGGCCGACCCGAGGCACTCCGACGTGACGACCCGGTTCGAGGTCGACCAGGAGACCCAGTTCGACATCGAGCCCGTGGTCGTCGAACCGCAGCCGGTCGAGCCCGAGGTGCCGAGGCAGGTCACGCCGGAGGAGGAGCGCGAGCTGTCCGGTGTCCGCCGGGCGCTGGACGACCTCGACGTGCCGCCCTCCGCGTACCGCATCGGCGAGCCCGTCGACCGCACGTGGAACCTGCGCACCGAGGGCAACAGCTGGGTCGTCGCCTGGTACGAGAACGGCCCGAAGGTCCCGAGCCGGTTCGACCGGCTGGAGGACGCGGCCTCGTACCTGATCGGCAAGCTGGTCCTCACGGGTCGGCGCGCGCCGCGCAGGCAGCCCCCGCCGCAGCAGATGCGCCCGCAGCAGGGTCCGCCGCCCGGTGGACCGCAGGGCCCGCCGCTCAACGGCGTCAACGGGTTCCGCGACGGCCGTCCGATGCCGCCGCAGGCCGTGCAGGTCGCCCCCATGCCCCGTCCGGAGCCCTTGCCCCGCGCGGAACCGCCGCGCCCGGAGCCGCTGCCCCGCTCGGAGATGCCCCGTCCGGAAGCGCTGCCGCGCGCGGAGATGCCGCGTCCGGAGCCGTTGCCGAGGGTCGAGCCGCCCAGGCCGGAGCCGATCAGCACGAAGCCCGTGCGGGTCGACGCGCCGCGCCAGGAGTCGCAGCAGCAGTCCGACTCGGGCGGCAAGCGCGGCTGGCCGATCAAGCCGATGAACGGCGAACCGCCGCTCACGCTCTTCCGGCACAAGAAGATGGTCGAACTGCCCGTCGGGTTCGAGGTCGACCGGTTCGGCGAGCCCGTGGGCAACCTGGTCTACGCCGCGGGCACGCCGTTCGAGGAGCGGTCGCTCGTGCCGTCGTGGATCAACCGCGCGTACCGGGTCTACCGGTTGCGGCGTCCGGTCGAGGTGCTGACCGGTGTGGCCGTGCCGTGGTTCGAGCAGCCGGGCGGCGGCACCGCGTACCTGTTCCCGAGTTCGGTGGAGGACATGGTCGCGGACGGCGCTCTGGTCGAGGTCTCGCACCAGGAAGCGCAGAACTAGCGGCAGGGCGGCGGGGCTAGTTCCCGCCGCCCAGTTCTTCCACGACCAGGCCGTGCGCGGCGGCGAACGCGATCGCCATCGACAGGTCAACGGTCGCTCCGCCGATCTTCGCCTGGACCCACCCGTTGGCGTCCAGCCGTGCGCCGCGCAGGTCGGCGCCGCCCAGGTTCGTGCCCAGCAGCCGGGCGCCCAGCAGGTCGGTGCCGCGCAGGTCGGTGTCCCGCAGGTCCGCGTCGCTGAGGTTGGCCTCGCACATCCGCAGACCGCGCAGGTCGACCTTGCGCAGGTTCGCCCCGGCGAGGCTCGCGAGCGTGAGATCGGTCTCGTGCACGGTGATCGGCCGCAGCACGCACGCCGTGAACGACGACCCGAGCAGGCTGCACGACGTGAACGACGCTCCCGCCAGCACGGTCCGGTCGAACGTGCACGAGCGGAACGCCGTCGCCGTGTGCTTCGAGTCGCCGAAGTCCGTGCGGGCGAACGTGCAGTTGGTGAAGGTGCAGCCCTTGGTCACCAGCCCCCGCATGTCCGCTTCGCTGAAGTCGCAGCGGTCGAAGCTCCGCCGTTCCCACGTCTGCTGGAACAGGACCGCGTCGGCGTAGTCCTCGCCGATGATCACCTCGTCGTCCACGCCGCCCACCTAACCACCTGAGAGGCTGCTCACCGCACCGGCGGTCGGCGTTGGCCAGTTGGTAACCTGCGCGAGTCGGGCGAAACCGCCCGGCGCGCGGTCCCGGTGCAGAGACCGCCGCTGACAGGTCTGTCCTGCCTAGTGGTCGTGCCACCCGAGGACTCCGCCCCCTGGACCGTCATTCGGGAAGGCTCATGACCCGCACGCCCGTGAACGTCACCGTCACCGGTGCGGCCGGCCAGATCGGCTACGCACTGCTGTTCCGCATCGCCTCCGGCCACCTGCTGGGCGCGGACACCCCGGTTCGCCTGCGCCTGCTGGAGATCCCGCAAGCGGTCAAGGCCGCCGAGGGCACCGCCATGGAGCTCGACGACTGCGCGTTCCCGCTGCTGTCCGGCATCGACATCACCGACGACGCGAAGACCGCGTTCGACGGCGTCAACATCGCGCTGCTCGTCGGCGCCCGCCCCCGCAGCAAGGGCATGGAGCGGGGCGACCTGCTCTCGGCCAACGGCGGCATCTTCAAGCCCCAGGGCGAGGCGATCAACGCGGGCGCGGCTGACGACGTCCGCGTCCTGGTGGTCGGCAACCCGGCCAACACGAACGCGCTCATCGCCCAGCAGCACGCCCCGGACGTCCCGGCGGAGCGCTTCACCGCGATGACCCGCTTGGACCACAACCGAGCGCTGGCCCAGCTGTCGAAGAAACTCGACGTGTCGGTCACCGACATCAAGAAGCTGACGATCTGGGGCAACCACTCGGCCACCCAGTACCCGGACCTGTTCCACGCCGAGGTGAACGGCACCACCGCCGCCCAGGCCGTGAACGACCAGGAATGGCTGGAGAACACCTTCATCCCGACGGTCGCGAAGCGCGGCGCGGCGATCATCGAGGCACGGGGCCTGTCCTCGGCGGCCAGCGCGGCCAACGCCGCCCTCGACCACGTCTACAGCTGGGTCAACGGCACCCCGGAAGGCGACTGGACCTCGGCCGCAGTGGTCTCCGACGGCTCGTACGGCGTCCCGGAGGGCTTGATCTCCTCGTTCCCGGTCACCGCGAAGGACGGCCGCTACGAGATCGTCCAGGGCCTGGAGATCGACGAGTTCTCCCGAGGCCGCATCGACGCCTCGGTGGCGGAACTGGTCGAGGAGCGCGACGCGGTGAAGGCCCTCGGCCTGATCTGATCGACAACAGCACAACGAAAGGGGCGGCCACAAGCCGCCCCTTTCGGCTTTCCAGCCCAGCAACGCACCAATCACATCCACCCGACCCAGAGCACAAACGCACACCTGCGACAGTCCCCACGACCGCCCAACCGAAACGCACGACCAGACCCACCCGGCAAGCGGAAGCACGGCTCAGGCCCCGCCACCGGCAAGCGGAAGCACGGCCGGACCCACCACCCAAGTGGAATCGCGATCCGGACCCACCCGACAAGCGGAAGCACGGCCTGGACCCACCCGGCAAAGCGGAAGCACGCACCCGACCCGACGCACTCCCCCTCCGCCGCCCCGATCCGAAGCGTCCTCAGCATTTTTCTTCGTTTGTCAAGGCATCTTTCCCGCCTTGACAAATCAAGGAAAATGGTGGAGACAATTGCGCGAGCGGGGTGGCGTAGGGGGACCACCGCGACCTTTACGCGCGAGTCCGACGAACCGTGGGCTCCGGTTCCAGCGGCCGCACGCAGGCAACTCCAGCTCCCGGCGACCACAAGCAGCCGATGGCGACCCCCGTCCACCCCAGCACTGGCCCAGCCGCCGTCGTGCTGTGGCCGATTTGACTCGGGGACCCCTCGATTTGACCCTTGATCGGGCTAAAAGGGGCAGTCCCGAAAGCCTGCCCGATCACCAATTTTAAGGGTCAAATCCCCCGAGTAAAATCGGCCACGTCTGCGGCCCTGGCCTCGGCTTCAGCGGTGGTCCTGCCCCTCGCCTCAGGTTTGGTCTCGGCCGCCGGATCGAGCACTTCGCCTGGCGACGCCAACAGCCGTCGACCACACCCCGAAGCCCGGGTTCACCGCGCGGTGAGGCCTCACGACCGTGTGCTCCGGCCTGAAACCGGGTAGGAAGACCTGGCAGGTCACCCAGCAGAGTCCCGATGAAGGAGACGCCAGTTGCGCATCACCTGGCCCGTGCCGGAACCCGAGATGCCCGCCGACGTCCACCCCGCGCTCGCCGCGACCGCCCGTGCCGCTTCGGTGGCGTACGGCGAGGCGCGGCTGGCGCACACCCGACTGGAGCTGCGCGAGGAGGTCGCCGATGGTGCTGACGGCACGCCGACCATGCGGGTCGACGCGATCGTGGAGGGGGCCATCGCGGAGGCGGCGAAGCGCAACGGTGCGAACCTGCTGTCCGAGGAGGCCGGGTTCATCGACAACGGGTCCGCGGAGACGTTGGTGATCGATCCGGTCGACGGTTCGGCGAACGCCGCGTTCGGGGTGCCGCTGTCGTGCCTCGCGGGCGTGGTCGTGCGGGACGGCGTGCCCAGTGAGGCGTTGACCGTGTGGTTCGACACCGGCCGGTCGTGGTGGGCGCGCGTCGGTGAGCCGACGCCTTACCGGACGACGGGGCGCACGACGTTGGACGGCGCCTCGGTGTGCCTCATGCGGCCCAAGCGCGGCACCGAGGAGGCGTGGCACCGGGTCGCGAGCCGGGCGGACCGCATCCGGATCCTGTGCACCACGTGCCTGGAGACCGCGCTGGTCGCCGAGGGGTCGGTCGACGCGTTCATCGACCCCGGCTCGGACACCCACCGGATCATGGACCTCGCCGCGGCGCTGGTGACCGTGCCCGCGGCGGGCGGTGTGCTGCTCGACCTGCGTGGCAGGCCGTTCACGTTCGACCACGACCTGACCCGGCGCTGGTCCGGGGTCGCGGCGGCCACGCCCCAGCTGGCTGAGGCGCTGATCGAGGTCGCCCTCGGGTGAGCCCTACCCGCTGTCGCCAAGGCCGTTGCCGGCCTTGGCGACAGGTTCAGCTCTTCGTGCGTGATTCGACGAGGCAGTCGGGACCCGGGTACACCAGGCCTTCATGCCCGTCCACGAAGCGAATCAGGTACGGGGGAGCACCTTCCCGGCCGCGGACTTCGAGGATTTCGCCCAAGCGCTCCTCGACGCCGACCGCGCGGCTGTGAACGTGCAACCTGTCGCCTACCAATGCCTGCATCTCTCTGCACCTCCGATGCCCACCAGAGTAGGACGCCGGAGCGGTGCGCAACAGGCCACCAAGGATTGGTTTCAACCGGCACAAAGGCGTTCCCCCAACGGGTGCGGGCACGCGGGTGAACTTCGTCAGCTGGCGCAGGCGGTGTTCAGCGCGTTGAGCTTGTCGAGCTTCTGCTGCAGCCACCCCGCGGCGGACGCCGGGTCGAGGTCGCTGATGGTGACCGAGCTCAACTGCTGCGCCGACGCTTCGAGGGCCTGCTTGAGCGTCGTGTCGCCCGCCTGCTCCGCGAGCTTGGTCATCTCCTCGGCCTTCTTGTGAGCGTCGTCCACCGCCGCCTGCGGGTTGCTCAGGTCCGGCGTGTAGCCAAGCAGCTTCACCGCGTCGATGCAGAGCTGAACCTTGTTCGCGGCGTCGTTGACCGAGTTCGCGGCGTTCGTGGCCTCGTTCACGGCATCGCACCCGGAGGCAGCACCTGCCAGTCCAAGTGCCAGCACAACGGTGGCCAGCGACCGGGAAGCGCGCATGGGAACTCCAGTTTCGTCATCGACCGTCTTGTGGAAGTCCGACATTACCGACACTCCGTCCCGCGTGGCGGCGTTCGTACAACCTGCGCACCACGTCGTCGATCTCCGGCTCGACCACGGCGAGGTCGTGCACCTCCGCGCGGGCGGCCACGGTGGTGATCAGCGCGGCCGCCGTCGTCACGTCCCGGCGGAACGCCAGGTGCTGCCGCTTGCCGCCCAGTTCCACCCGCACCGACGTGACACCGGGCAGGTCGTCCAGCGGTGGGACGGCCTCCTCCAGGTCCACCACGAGCACCCGTTCCGGGCTCACCTCGGCCCGCAGGTCGGCCAGCGGGCCGTCGGCGAGCACGGTCCCGTGGTCGATGACCATCAGCCGCGGGCAGAGCCGCTGGATGTCGTCCAGGTCGTGCGTGGTCAGCAGCAACGTCGTGCCGCGCTGGGTGTTCAGCTCCGCCAGGAACTCCCGCAGCCGCTCCTTGGACTCCAGGTCCAGCCCGATCGTCGGCTCGTCCAGCACCAGCAGTTCCGGGGCGTGCAGCAGGGACGCCGTGACCTCGCCGCGCATCCGCTGGCCCAGTGACAGCTGCCGCACCGGCGTCGTCAGGAACGGGCCCAGCTCAAGCAGGTCGACGCACTCCTTGAGTCGAGTGGTGAAGTCGGGGGTGGACACCCGGTAGATCGCCTTCAGCAGCTCGAAGCTGTCCCGCAACGGCAGGTCCCACCAGAGCTGGCTGCGCTGCCCGAACACCACGCCGATCCGCCGCGCCAGCTCCTTGCGCTCCCGCGACGGGTCGACCCCGGACACCCGCACGGTCCCGGACGTGGGCACCAGGATGCCGGTCAGCATCTTGATGGTGGTCGACTTGCCCGCCCCGTTCGGCCCGACGTACCCGACGGCCTCACCGGCGGCCACGTCGAAGCTGACCCCGTCCACCGCCGCCACCACGCGGTGCGTGCGCCGCAGGAACCCCGCCTTCTCGCTGACGCGGAACTCCCGACGCAGGTCGCGCACCTCGATCATGATCCAGTCCCTCGGTAGTGTCGAACGGCGAACGTCCAGACCACGCCCGCCAGGCCCGCGACCAGCGCGGCGACGGCGGGCGCCACCCACCCCAGCCAGGCGGGCGCTCCCAGCGGATCGGGCTTGTCCAGCAGCGCGAGCGTCGGGTAGTAGGAGACGAACGCGCCGGGCACCACGAACGCCATCAGCCGTCGCAGCCAGCCCGAGTACACGCTGATCGGGTAGGAGGTGAAGGTGTTGCTGCCGTAGGTGACGGTGTTCGTCAGCTCCTGCCCGTCCACCAGCCAGAAGCACACGGAGCAGGCGAGGACCCAGATCCCGCTGAAGATCACCGCGCCCGCCAGCGGCGTCACGACCAGCAGCCCGACCGTCCACGGCGTCCACGCGACGGCGTTGTGCAGCAGGGCGTAGCCCAGCACCACCAGCCCGGCGAACACCCGGCCGATCCGCTTCAGCGGCAGGTCCGACGCCATGAGCTGCGGCAACGTCCCCAACGGCCGCAGGAGCAGCACGTCGAACGTGCCCTCCCGGATGTAGAACGGCAGCGCGTTCAACTGGCCGGCGAACAGGTCCGACAGCCCGAACGCGGTGCTCGCGAACGCGTACACGAGCAGCACCTCGTCCACCGAGAACCCGCCGAGCGCCGTGATCCGGTTGAACAGCACCAGGATCACCACCAGCTCCCCGCCCTGCGCGATGGCCTGGGCCAGGCAGTCCAGCAGGAACGAGCCCCGGTAGGACAGCTGCCCGCGCAGCCGCGCGTGCAGGATCTTCCGGTAGATCGCGTCAGCCACCCTGCACCACGACCTTCCGCACGGCCCGCGCCAGCGCCAGCCTGCCCAGCAGGAACAGCGCCACCGCCCAGAACGCCTGGTGGCCGACGGTGATCCACAGTGGACCGTGGCCGATGAACACGTCGATCGGGCCCTGCATGATCGCCGGCATCGGCGTGAACCACAGCACCAGCCGCGCCCACTCGGGGAAGAAGTCCAGCGGCACCGTCAGCCCGCACATGATCCCCGTGCCGACCCCGTACATCGCCACCACACCGCGGTTGTCCATCAGCCAGAACGTGGACACGTTCACCAGGAACCGCATCCCGAAGCTCACCAGCACGGCCAGCACCGCGCTGACCACGAACACCGGCCACCGCTCGGGCGTCGGCCACCGGAACGGGAAGAACAACGCCCCGACCAGCACCGGCGGTACCAACCGCGTGACCGCGCAGTACGCCGCCCGCCCCAGGTCCTGCGCGAGCAGCGCCCACTGCAGGTCCCACGGCCGGTACAGGTCCACCACCACGTCCCCGGTGCGGATCCGGTCGGCCAGCGCCGAATCACCCCACAGCACCACGAACGACAACAGCCCCTGGCCGAGCCACACGTACGTGACCGTCGCGGCCACGTCGTACCCGGCGATGCTCCCGCTCGCCGAAGACCCGAGCGCCGCCAGCAGCACGGCCACCCTCAACAGGCCGAACACCACGTTCGTGGCCGTACCCGCGATCATCGCTTGTCGGTAGGTCGAATACCTCCGGAAACCGGCCACAGCGAGCCGGAACTGACTGGAACCCCACGCGCGCACGTCGATCAACGCTACGGCGGCGCGCAACCGGGTTTAGCCAGCGGAGCCGAGCACCTCGCGCCGGACGCTCTCGGCGAACCGCTGGGTGCGCACGATCTCGCCCAACCGCACGTTGGTCCCCGGCTCGGCCTCGATCGCGCGTTGCAGCGGGCCGAGCAGTTCGAGGACCAGGCGCTCCGACTCGTTCGGGTCCCACACGACGTCGAGGATCCGCTGGCACTGCTTCACCGCGGTCTTGGACGAGTGCGGCAGCTTGTCGGGACCGAGCAGCCTCAGCTTGATCGCGGCCAGCAGGTGGTAGCGCGCCGGGCGGCAGCTGTTCGGGATGCGGCGGTTCCGGATCAGCCACTCCACCCGGTACAGCGTGGCCGCCGCGGTGTAGTAGAGGATCGGCTGCTGGTCGGGGGCGAACAGCTCCCTGCCGCGGGCTTCGAGCAGCGACTTGAGGTGCCCCGACCGGGCGGGCTCCTCCAGGAACATGGCGACGTAGGCGCGGGTGAGCTGGCCCCTGGCGATGACGCGGGTCTTCTCGACGTGCTTGCTGTCGCTGTACTGCTTCGACCGCCGCTCGTAGTACAGGCTCTGCTGCTTGTCGCGGCCGCGGTGGAAGAAGTCCTCCAGCAGCCGGTGGAAGTCCTCCCGGACCGACAGGTCCTCCTCCGTGACGACGGTCTGGCGGTTCGTCGCGGCCACGATGCCGTTGATGAGGTCCTCGTCCTGCGAGTGCACGATCCGCACGCTGACGTGGACGCTGTCGGTGAGCAGGTCGCGCTGCTCGAACAGCACGTGGCAGGTCTGGCAGCCGTTGACGATCTGGAAGTCGTCGACGTGGACCTCGTCGCCGACCACCGTCAGCCCGCGGGTCACGATGGTGATGCCGTTGTTGAGCGTGGCGAACCGCTCCCGCCGCACCGGGTCCCGCAGCGTCTCGCGGATCTCGGAGTTGACGTCGTTGTAGCCCTGGAAGTCGCGGACGTTGTCGTTGAACAGCGCCTTGCGCAGCCGCCCGGACTCGTCGCCGAGGACGTGCTGGACGAGGTCCTTCGCCGCCAGCAGCCCCAGCAGCGACTGGTCGACGCCGGGTGCCTTGGGGAAGGACACCTTCTTCGGCATCGGGAACGTGGCCGCGACCTTGGTGGTCGCCCGCCGGTAGAGCTTGCGCAGTTCGCTCCGGGTCGCGCAGTGGAACTCCACGACCTCGAACAGCCCCGGCTCGGCGAGCTGCTTCTCCGCCGAGTGCGCCTTCTGCGCCACCATGTCGGCCACCTGGTCACCGGTGGTCACGTAGTGGACGTGCAGCTGCGGGAGCCTGCTGGACAGCTTGCCGATGTTGGCGTAGATCGCGGTCACGCAGTCCCGGAGGCCCTGCACGTCCTCCGAGGCCTGGTAGGGGAGCGGGTCGGAACTCATGACGTGGCACAGGTTCTCGGCCAGGTCGGAGACGACCTTCGTCTCGAACCCGGAACTGGTCTTGGCCTGCACGACGACGATCTGGATGTCCGGCCTCGACGCCGCGTCCACGGCGGCCCGGACGTCCTCGACGTCGTGGTGCAGCTCCCCGTTGACCACGACGCCGAACGCGTCGATGCCCAGGTCGTTGCCGCCGCCGGTGCGGAAGTCGTCGGGGATGAACTCGTTCTCGTAGTAGGAGCTCAGCACGCAGTACGCGGCGAACGCCTCGAACGCCTCGCTCTGCGGGAGTTCGGCGAGGCTCTGGACTTCCTGGAACTCCTTGACCAGCCCCTGGATGACGAGGTCCACGTGCGTGCGTCTCCTACTGCTGCTCGGTGCGGGCCCTGACCAGGACTTCCTCGTTGGTCAGAGCGCTGGACGGGTGGTGGCTCAGGCACATCGGCGACCGGACCTTCCGGAACGGCATGCCCTCGCCGACGGCGTAGAACTGGCCTGCGTTGAGCTGCGAGATGTCCAGGACGGCGCTGCCCTTGGCCGCGGCCATCTCCTTGGCGGCGGCGACCTGGGTCGGGCTGTTGATGAAGCCGAAGTACTGCGTGGCCGCGTTGCCGACGATCCGGTTGTGGATGCCCTTCGGCGCCTGCGTGGCGAACACCAGGCCCAGCCCGTACTTCCGGGCCTGGGAGGCGAGTGCCAGCGTGCTCGACGTGCACGCCGTCATCGCGCCGGACGGCGCCAGGGTCTGCGCCTCGTCCATCACGAACAGCCCGCCGAGCGGACGGTCGCCCGCCGGGTTCTGCTTGATCCACGCGAACAGCGCCATCTGCAACTGGTTGACGAAGCTCTGCCGCTGCTCGTCGGTCGGCAGCCCGATGAGGCTGATCACCGAGATCCGGGAGCGCTTGCCCGGCGCGGGCGTGAGCAGGATGCCGGGGTCGACGGGCGTGCCCGCGCCGCCGAACAGCGGGTCGTTGATCATCGCCGCGGTGAGGGTCTGGGACATGTCCGCTGCCATGCCCTGGCCCTTGGTGAGCGAGGTGACGCCGTCCGGCAGGTCGGCGAGCAGGTCGAGGAACGATTCGAGGTTCGTGCCGCCCGTGTGGGCGAAGTAGGCCAGCGCCTCCTTGAGCACCGCCCGCGCGAGATCCGCCTTCACGGTCGAGCCGTCCGCGCGGGCTCGTGGCGCCAAGCCCGCGACGGCGGTGTCGAGCGCGAGCCTGAACTCGTCCGGGTCGCCCGCCAGCGCGGCCAGGTCCGGCAGCGGCTGGAAGCTCAGCGGCCGCCCCGATTCCCACCCTGGCGTCCAGACCACGACGTCGGTGTGCTCGAGGTAGTCGGCGGCCTTGCCGTCGTCGCCCGCGTTCCAGCCGCTTGGCGCCTGCGGCCACGCGTCACCCAGCCGGGCCAGGTCGTTGTTCGGGTCGAGCACGATGGCCGACACGCCTTGGAGCGCGCACTCCTCCAGCAGCCTGCGGATCAGCACCGTCTTCCCGGACCCCGAGCCCGCGAAGATCACCGCGTGCTTCCGCAGCGCCTCAAGCGGGATCGGCACCGGGCCACCGGTTTCCACGCTCTCGCCCAGCGAGAGGAAACCAGGGGGGACGGTGGGAACCGGCTTCGGAGCGGGGGTCTCGGCCACGTCGAGGTCCCCGTCGAGGTCCTCGTCCGGCCATCCGGCGTGGTCGCCGTGGAATTCGGGGAGGTCCGGGTCCCGTGGCTCCGGTTCCGCCTCCGGCAACGGTTCCGGCTCACCGAAGACGGTGCGGAACAACGCGGTCGTGCTCGCGGGCCTGCGCTGCTGGAGCCACGGCTTGAGGCCGGGAGGGTTGGTGCTCCACAGCTCCTCCAGCGCGGCGAACGCCTTCAGGTCGTCCGGGTCGACCTGGTCGAGGAACACGCCGCCCGCCGCGCGGAACGCCTCCAGCACCTCGCCGGTCTTCTTCGTGTTCGTCTTCCACGGACCCGTGCGCAGCAGGAAGGCCTTGCGCTTCGGCACGTTCACGTCGAGGCCCGCGGCGACGCGCAACCGTTCGATGCGGTTCTGCGCCGCCCCGGCGTGACTGGTGGCGACGGCGCGGAAGGACCAGTGGGCCTGGTCGTCGGACTTCTCGTCCAGCATCCGCCGCAGCCTCGCGTGCAGCGAGGGGTTCGCTCCCGGTCGGGGGTCCAGCGAGTACTGCTCCCGCGCGTCGCCCTGCTCGAAGATGTAGGTGTGCAGCCCGGCGGTCAGCAGCGTGGGCATCCGCGAGTCCTCGCCGCCCTTGTCCAGCGCGACGCTCAGGTCCGCTGCCCGCGCGAGCGCGGCGAACCGCTCGTCCAGCGCGGCCATCTGGTCGTCGGACACCGTTTCCACCGCGGGCTTGCGCCGCGTCTTCAGGCCGACCCTGCTCGTGAGGCTGGCCATCGTCACCAGGGTGTCCGCGTCGAGGCAGGTCCTGATGTGCTGGTCGATCTCCTTGAAGAGCTGCCGCGGCGTGAACCGCACGGCCCCGGAGAACGCCTCGGGGAGCACCGGCCAGCTCGGGAACGGCGGCTCGAAGCCCACCTCGGCGAACCGCGGCCGGAACCGGGTCACCACCAGGGCGCGCCCGATCTCCGCCGACGGCACCCCCTTGAGCTGTGACGCCTGGCGGAACCTGGAGATCACCGCCCCGTTGGTGCGGTTGCCCAGGCTTTCCCACACCTGGTTCTGGCAGGCGACCACGGACACCGTGCGCTGCATCGTCTCGCGCATCGCCATCAGGCCGCCGCCGATCTGGTCCAGCAGCGAGTCGTCGGTCACCCCGGTGTCGGCCTGCGCGTCGTCGGTCGGCCGCTGGGACTGCGAGATCAGCGTGTCGATCTGGTCGACGGCCACCAGGCTCGGGCCGGTCAGCGAGAGCAGCCGGGACAGTTCGCCGACGATCTGGTGAGGGGTCTTCGACGCGGGGTGGATGCCCCACTGGTGCCGTTCACCGGGCACGGCCTCGCCCGCCGAGACGATGTAGGACTCGCCGACCTCGCTCGCCGCGAGGTCCTTGGACGAGAGCAGGACCAGCGCCCTGGCGGTGTGCCTGCACTCGTGGCCGCGCTGGGGATCGACCCTGTCCAGCGCGCGCACGACCTCGTCGAGCGCCCACGGGGTGAGCGGCTCCTCGCCGACGACCTGCAGCCGGGCGTCGTCCGGCAGGTCCAGCCGGTTCGCCAGCCGGGTCAGCGCGACCGTGAGCTGCTTCTCGCCCCCCAGGCCGGGGTAGTGCAGGCCGGAGCGCAGGGCGTGGACGATGTTCTGCCAGAAGTCGCTGCCGTGCAGCAGGCTCACCAGGAAGAAGTACCCGCCCCGCCGCTGGACCTCGGCCCGCACCGCGCCGAGCATGTGCGTCTTGCCCGACCCCTGCTGGCCGGTGATGGCGACGCCCAGCGGGCTCGCGCCACGACTTGCCCTGGCGTCCTCGTACGCGTCCATGACGGTCTTCAGCGCGATGTCGTTGAGGCCTTCGACGTGCGGCGTGGTCGGGTCCCACACGTCCTCCGGGGTCGGGGCCCAGTCGAACCGCAGGTTCTCCAGTGCCTTGCGCTCCAGCGCGTCCATGCCCGGCTTCCTCAGCCGTGTTCGATGGACAGCAGGTGCTTGTCCTCGCCGCCGACGTGGATGGCCGCGTCGCGGTCGGCCTCGGACAGCGTCTTCTGGTTCGCCTCGGGGATCAGGTAGGCCCACGGCTCCAGGTCGAGCCGCAGCAGGGCCTCGTCGACCTCGTCGCGCGACAGGTGGGGGAGCGCGCCGCGCAGCCGGGACAGGTTCACCCACGCCCTCGGACGGGACGCGAGGGAGTCGTAGGCGGTGCGGATCTCCTCCTCCGGCGTGACGGCCGCGGGAGCGGGCTCGGACGCCTCGACCGCCTCGACCACGGGGACCGCCGGGGCTGTCGCGGCCTTCGCCGTGCCGTCGGGCACGAAGTAGTCGGCCATCGTCAGCTTCGACCTGGTCAGGAACCTGTCGATGGAGCGGGCGTAGCCGTACGCGAGGCGGTAGGCCTTCGGCGCGCCGGGCGGCGTTTCGGAGGCCAGTTCCTCACGGCAGCGGACCCAGCCCTGTTCGGTGAGTTCGTGGACGAAGGCTCCGCGGAGTTCCTTCGACTTGCGGGCCTTGATGTAGCCCAGGCCCTCCAGTCGTTCGCGGGACTTCTTGTCGATCGTGAAGCCGTACCGCTCCTTGATCTCCGTGTTCGAAGCTTCCTCCACGAACATCATGAGGGTCGCCAACGCGATTTTTTCCGAAAGGCCGAGTAGAACGTCCACCGCGCGCGATCTCCAATTGGGCAGGCAGGGAGCTGAACGCGCCAACCCTAGCCGCCCGTACCCCAGCAGTTCAGCGGTTCGCTCTTCTGGAGCAGCGGATGTCCAGAAAATGTCAACGAATGGTTAGCGAGGCCCGGCGGAATCGTTCGAAAGTGTCATTCTTTCGCGCGTTCGGCGGTATGCAGCGGTCAGGTTGAGGCTATTCCACGTCATTTCCGCATAATTGCGGAAATGGTTCGTCAGTGCTCCGCCGCCAGGATTCCGCCCAGCAGTCCGGGGTAGAGCGCGTCGAGGTCGTCGCGGCGCAGCGTGCTGATCCGGGACGTCCCCTCC
Source organism: Umezawaea sp. cmx-9-4 (assembly GCA_049997955.1). Classification (GTDB taxonomy): domain Bacteria; phylum Actinomycetota; class Actinomycetes; order Mycobacteriales; family Pseudonocardiaceae; genus Umezawaea. The sequence goes on from JAEBDY010000001.1 coordinate 559,035, forward strand.
GGGCGGACGTGGACCACCCCGGCTTGGCGGAGCGTGCGGATGTGGTGGGTGCGGGTCGACTTGCTGACGTCGAGTTCGAGCGCGCCGCAGGCGATGCCGGTGTCCGAGGTGGCGAGGGCGCGCACGATCGTCAGGCGGACCGGGTCGGCGAGCGCGTGCAGGACGGCCTCGATCCGGATCTCGTGCCGGTCGGGGTGCTCCAGGGCGTTGTCCATGTCACCCATCGTACGATAGCCATCGTAGTTCGATGAAAGTCGTAGTACGGTTCACGTCGAACCACTGAGCCGATGCTGGGAGCCCGATGTCCGCCCGCACCTACCTGCTCGCCGCCGGAGCCTTCACCGTGGGCACCAGCGGCTACATCCTGTCCGGCCTGCTGCCCGCCGTGAGCCGCGAACTCGACGTGTCGCTGTCCACGGCGGGCCAGCTGCTCACCGTGTTCGCCCTGTCCTACGCCGTCGCCGCGCCCGTCCTCGCCGCCCTCACCGGCCGCTGGAACCGCCGCGAGCTCCTGGTCGTCGCGCTGGTCGTCTCCGCGCTCGGCAACGTCCTGTCCGCCCTCGCGCCGAACTACCCGCTGCTCATGGCGGCCCGCGTCGTCAGCGCGCTCGGCGCCGCCGCGTACACCCCGGCCGCCACGCTGGTCGCGACGGCGTTGACGACACCGGAGCACCGGGGCCGCGCGGTCGCCACGGTCTTCGGCGGCCTGACGTTCTCGCTGGTCATCGGCGTCCCGGCGGGCAGCCTGCTCGGCGGCTCGATCGGGTACCAGGGCGTCTTCGCGCTCGTCGGCGTCGCCTCGCTGATCGCCGCCGTGGTCGTCCGCCTCGGTGTCCCGCAGGTCGCCGCGCCGCCCGTGGTGAGCGTCCGCGAGCGCTTCGCCGTCGCCGCCGACCGCCGCGTCGTCCCCGTGCTGGCCATGACGGTCCTCGCCTGCCTCGCCGCGTTCAGCGTGTTCACCTACATCTCGCCGCTGCTCGGCGCGACGGCAGGCGTGCACGGCACCGCGATCTCGCTGCTGCTGTTCGCCTACGGCGTCGGCGGCGCGATCGGCAACTCCCTCGGCGGCAGGCTCACCGACCGCTTCGGCAGCCAACGCCTGCTGCACGTCATCTTCACCGTGTTCACGGTGGTGCTCGTGACGCTGCCGCTGACCACCACGACCACCGTCACCGCGGGCATCGCGCTGTTCGTCTGGGGCATGTTCACCTGGTCGGTCAACCCGCCCATCCAGAACTGGCTGATCGAACTGGCGCCCGCCAACAGCGGCCTGCTGCTGTCCCTCAACGCCTCCGCCATCTACCTGGGAGTCGGCCTGTCCGGGGTGTTCGGCGGTCTGGTCATCGACACCGTCGGCATCACGCTGCTGCCGCCGATCGCGGGCGTGCTGGCACTGGTCGCCTTCGGCCTCCTCGTGCACGCGCGCCGGATCACGCGCACGCCGGAGCCCGTGCTGCTAGCCGCCTGACCCGAAGGCGCTCGTGGTCAACTCGCCGCCCTCCTCCGGCGAACCCATGCAGAGGAAGTAGTTGCGGTCGCCCTCCTCGAAGCCGACGACGCCGAGCTGCCAGGTCGACGTGTCGACCGTCGGCCGGGTGTTGGCCGCCATCGCGGCCTTGGTGCAGACACCCGCGATCTCCGGGGCCGTCAGCAACTCGTCGTCGTCGACCTTGGGGATCCCGCCGGACAACCACCCGCCCGCGAAGGCCTCCCAGTAGTGGTCGTCGGAGCAACTGGCCGCCTTGCGGGCGGTGGTCGCCTGGCCGCTGATAGAGACGAACCCCCGGAAGCAGGTCGGTTCCGCCACGCAGTACCCCGTCGGGCACGTCTTCAGGTACGGCGGCGGCAGCTCGTCGTCCGCGGCCCGCTGCGCCGTTCCGGTGCTCGACGTTCCACTGGCGTTCGGCGTGGACCGTCCGCCACCGTCCGGGATCGCGAACCACACGCCGACGCCGATGGCGATGACCCCGACGACCGCCGCGGCGACCACCGGCCACCGCTTCCTCGTGCCCGGCACCGTCTCCGGGGCTCGGCGCACCGGTGGTGGCGGGACGGGAGCGGGTGCCGCCACCTGAACCGCGCCGCGCAACTCGTCCCGCAGCCGCGCCGCCGTCGGCGTCCGCGCCGACACGTCCGGGTGCAGTGCCCGCACCAGGATCTGGTGGAACTCGTCGGGCACACCGGGCACCTGGGGCACAGGGGTGCGCAGCACCTCGCCGAGGTGGTCGAACGACTCGATCGGCCACGGCACCGGCCGCGGCGGCTTGCCCGCCAGCAGGTCGTACAGGGTCGCGGCCAGCGCGTACACGTCGCCGGTGACGGTCGGGGCCGCCATCGCGAACGCCTCGGGCGGCGCGTAGCTGGGGCTCAGCGCGTCGCGCGTGACGGTGCTGCCACCCGCCGCGTCGAGCAGCGCGGCCAACCCGAAGTCGGCGAGCTTCGCCGTCCCGTACCGGTCGACGAGGATGTTCGCGGGCTTGATGTCCCGGTGCAGCACGCCTTCCGCGTGCGCCGCGGCCAGCGCGTCCGCCAACTGCACCCCGAGGTGCCGGACCCGTTCGGCGGGCAGCGGCCCGTTCTCCTTCAGCACGTCGTGCAGCGACCCGCCCGTGCACAGCTCCATCACGATGTACGGCATGCCCTGCTCGGTGATGTTCGCGTCGTGCACCGCGACCACGTTCGGGTGCCCGGACAGCCGCGCCGCCGCGTGGGCTTCGCGCAGGAACCGCCGCCGGTCGCGCTCGCTGCCCAGCACCCGGTTGTCGATCTTCACCGCGACATCGCGCCCGAGTTGCACCTGGTGCGCGCGGTAGACGGTGGCGAACCCACCCGATCCGAGCGGTTGCAGGTTCACCAGTCCGGGAATGCGCACGCGCAGACCTTACGTCTTCTCCGCCGCCGCCTTGGCCGCGTTGTGCTGGTCGCGGGGAGACGCGCTGGAGTTGCTGGTCGAACCGACCTGCCGGAACCGTTGCCGCCCAACGGGTTCACCGTGCGGTCCAGTGCCGAGGCGGACGTCCCGGGGTGGACGGTGACCGGCGTCAGGTGACCGTCACAGTTCCACGATGCTCCACGACTCGAAGTCGCCCTCCGGTCTGGCCGCGAGGGACCAGCCGTCCTCGAACTCCAGCGTCAGCGACTCGTCCTCGGTCACGTCGACCGACGTCACGGTCTTCATGAACAGCCCGAGCACCGGTGTCAGGGTGCCGGGTTCGCCCGGTTTGATCTCGTGCGACTCGCCAACCCCGCTGCACAGCTCGAACGGGACCTCCACGACGAGTTCGGCGCTGAGCCGCGGGTGCGCGACCAGCGTGAGGCGGACCTGGTGGTCGAACGACGTCCGCCAGACCTGCGTGCCGACCAACTCGTGATGCGACTGCATTGGTGTAACGCTCCGAACTGACTAGTGGTCTCGCGGGCAATGTAAGGCCGTGGCGTCCGCGATACGAGGCCGAGACGGTTACAGCTCGTCGTCCAGCCACGACAGGTAGGGCCGGTCGCCGGTCGGTGTTTCCCGGTTGGAGAGCCCGTAGCTCTCGCCGCGGAACACCGCGAAGGGCAGTGCCATCCGCAGCGCGAGCACCTCCATGCCGGGGTAGAGCGGCCTGGTCTCCTCGACGATCGAGTACTCGGCGTCGACCGGGTCGGGCAGTTCGAGTTCCACGATCGTCTCGAACTCGCCGCGGGCCGCGCGGTTCGGCACGACCCGGACGGCGCCGGGGCCGGTGGGCGTCCAGTCGAACACGGTGAACTCGCTGATCCCCGGCCGTGCCCACTCGCACCAGCCGGTGCCGTCGGCGCGGAACACGAGCTCCTCGTCCTCCATCGCGCTGTGGTAGCCGTGGTCAAAGCTCCATCGGCCCACCAGGTCGGCGCTCATGTGGGCCAAACTACAGAGTCGGCCGATCTGCCCGCCGACTCCGGGGTCGATCATCGCCGGGTACTCAGCACCTGTTCAGAGGCCTGTGAACAGCGATCGAATCAAGCCGGGCGAACGTTACGTGTTCTTCCCCACGGTTACGTCCTGTACAAGTTCAAAAGCTCAAGGCCCCGGAATGGGTGATTGAAGCGCCGGAGTAGGTGAGAATGGTCCGCGTGAGCGCACCACGTCAGGTCGAGGAGCTCGTCGACGTCGACCGTCCCGCATGGCCCTGGGTGCAGGGACTGATCGGTAAGTCCGAGCTGTCGGTGGAAGTCCTGCCGGTCGGCCCGGAGTCCGCGCGGCGCACGCTGCACAGGCTCCAGGTGACCGCGGGTTCCGCGCTCGGTGCGATCGCCCTGCACACCGGTGGCCTCGTCATCGACAACTGGGTCCGCCTGCTCGGCGGCGGCGGAGCACTGCCCGCCCTCGGCGAGTACGAGGAGGTGGGCAAGATGACGGTCGGCTACGACCTGCTCGGCGGCCGGTTCGCGCTCAACGGCACCGCGCTGGACGGTCCGCCGGGCGGCCTCTGGTACTGGGCCCCGGACACGCTGGAGTGGGAGAGCATCGACTCGACCTACAGCGGGATGCTGGAGTGGTTCCTCGGCGGCGCGCTGACCAAGTTCTACGCCGACTGCTACTGGCCGGACTGGCGTTCCGAGGCGGCGCGCGCGGCACCGTGGGAGGGCATCACGCTCTTCCCGCCGCCGTTCACCAAGGAGGGCACCAAGGCCGACCAGGTGCGCCGCAAGATCGTGGACATGAGCCTGCTGCTCGACCTGTACGTGGACACCGCGCGCCAGCTCGCGGGCAAGGGGCCGGACGACCTCGTCGCTCAGGCGCCCGCCGCGCGGGCCTGAGCCACCACCTGGTTCAGCAGCACCCGAAGCGCCTCGCGGTCCACCGTGGCGGGGTCTTCGGCGAACCACTCGCCGAAGTCCTCCACGAACTGGTCGGGCGTCATCGGCACGACCAACTGGTTCTCGTCCTCGTCCGTTGTGATCCCACCCTCGCGGCTCGGGTAGATCAGCAGCGCGGCGCGCACCTCCAGGTCGGGGAGCGCCCGCCGGTAGGCGGCCAGGCCCTCGGGCAGCATCGTGCCGCCGCCGCGGAACACGTGGCCGTTGCGCCACAGCGTGCCGTCGTCGTCCGCGCCGTAGTGGCCGGGCAACCACGACTTCGACTCGATCAGCACCAGCCGCCGCCCGCACAGCACGGCGTGGTCGATGTCGGCGAACACCGAGCCGGGCCAGGACAGCCCGTGGAAGATCCGGGCCCCCGGCAGCCGGGTCAGGTACTCGCCGAGCACGTCCGCGCTGTACCGCTCGCAGATCCGCTCCTCCGGTTGGCCGTGGACGATGCCGGTGTCGAACCGCCCGGCGAACACCCGGTCCGCCCGCATCGTCCGGAGGTACCTGCGGACGAGCTTGAACGCCGCCAGGGCCGCGGCGGCGACCAGCGGCAGCCACACCGCGAGCAGCACCAGCGAGAACCCGAACACCGCCACCGCCAGGAACAGCAGCAGCCACCCGCCGATCGCCGCCAGCGCGGGCGCGTGACCTGGCCCGCTCGTCGGCACGTACCGCACGCGCTGCGTCAGGTCGACCAGGTGCCACCACGGGATGTCACCGAGGTCGACCCGCGGCCGGGGCGGCACGAAGTTCGGGTCGTCGCCGAACACCCGCAGCTTCGTGGACCGCCGGTTCCGCGCCGCGGTTCTGGTCGCGACCGTGCTCGTCGTCCCGACGCGGTCGTAGTGGAACCGCCGCACCGGGTCCTGGAGCGTCTCGTACGCCTCCTGGAGCGTCCGGAACCCGTCCCCGCTGCCACCCGCGTCGGGGTGGGCGACCTTGGCGAGGGCCCGGTAGGCGGACTTGATCTCCCTGGTGGACGCGCTACGCCCGACGCCCAGCACCTCGTAGTAGTCGACCGCGCGCACGAAACCGCCCATCATCAGTGACCCCGCGGACCAGACCCTATTGTGTGCCACCGAACCAGCCGAACGGCCCCGGCCCCGAGTTGATCACCCGACCGGCTGACGGCCGCCCCGTTGCTCCGATGGGCTTGATCTGGTCACCTCCGCAACGCCGAACCACTAGGCTGGTGACGAGTCCGGTAGCGCAGTGGGTGTCGCGCTCCACAGCTCGTGGGGAGGACGCCGGTTCGAATCCGGCCCGGCTCGTACGGGGACCTGTAGCGCAGTGGTTGTCGCGCCCTCTCACTTCGAGCGGGAGCACGCCGGTTCGAGTCCGGCCTGGTCCGTACCTTGTGGGGGCGAAGCCCCCACGCCCCACCCGGCGGGCCGCGCCCCCGGACCCCCATCGGTGGGCTGCGCCCACGCCTGCCTTGCTCCGCACAGGCAGGCCTTGCCCGCGTCACCTCGCGCCTCGCCGTGCTGATGACTCGGCGTTGCTCGTTCCGGCGCAGGTGCCGCGCATTCGCAGGTCAGTCCGAAGCGTTGTCGTGCCCGACATGCGACTGGAAGAACGCGATGGCGGCACCGCACGCGGTCAAGCCGCCGAGAACCGCTGCCGCGACGTTGGCGGCCGCCAGGTACGTCAGCACTCCTGCCACCGCACCACCTGCGGCGCCGAGCAAGAGCACCAGGGCCCTCCACGATCCCCCTTCGTGATCGACCAGGCGGTCATCTCCACCAGCCGTGCTGTTCCCGCCGGGGCAACTCGGCCTGCACACCCGAGTGAGGATCAGGACGAGGTGTCGGATGATCAATCGGCGGACCTGCCGCATGACGTCGAGATCGATCCGAGGAGCCGTCTCATCCGCGATCGCCGCGTGAGGTTCACGCCGCCGCACGACGACTGGCGTTGTAGGGCATCTGGTCGAGATCGCGTGGAGTGCGTCGCGCGGCAGCGTTGGACAGGGGTTGCCGCACTGCCGACCGTGGCCGGGTCCGCCCCGAGTGGAAACCGGCGGACCCCTGCGCGTTCCTACACTCGGCGCATGCCGACCGACCGCGAATCCGCGACGCTCCGACCCGCGACCGACGCCGACGCGACGGCCGTCGCCGACATCTGGTTTTGCGGCTGGTGCGACGGTCACCTGGGCAACGTGCCCGACGCGCTGCTCGCGCTGCGGACCGAGGAGTCGTTCGGGGTGCGGGCGCGGCAGTTGGTGGGGGCCACGACGGTCGCGGTGGTCGGTGGTGAGCTCGTCGGGTTCGTGATGGTGGTCGGTGACGAGGTCGAGCAGGTCTACGTGTCCGCCCGGCATCGGGGTGCCGGGGTGGCCGGGGTGCTGCTCGCCGAGGCCGAGCGGGTGGTGGCGGGGAGCGGTCACGCGAGGGCGTGGCTGGCCGTGGTGCCGGGCAACGCGCGGGCCCGGCGGTTCTACGAGCGGTCCGGGTGGGGTGACGCGGGGGCGTTCGAGCGCCACGTGCCCAGCGACCGCGGGCCGGTCGTGGTGCCCGTCCACCGGTACGTGAAGCAGGTGCGTGAACTTCCGCCGTCGAGTGGGCGAACCTCTACGGGCCATTGACCTCAGTGGTCTAGTCCACTTAGCTTGAGGGTGTCCGACTGATCACGAACTCCGACCGGATGTCCGCCGCCGCCCGGTCGGCTGCCGTGCCCTGTGTGGTGCCCAGGCGCCACGAGCGCACTTGGAGTCCTTGCATGTCCAGTTCAGCCAGGCGAAGGCGGGCGGCGCTCGGCGGAGCCGCCCCGATGCCACCGCTGGTGGTCGGAGTGCTCGCCGCGCGGCCTCCGAACCGGTCGCGGACGTCGGCGCGCAGGCGATCGCGGAGCGCGTCGGCGGCGAGGTCGCCCGCGCGGAGAACCAGGACCTCGGTGGCGTGCCCTCCGGAGGGCACTGCCAACGGTGAGCTGATCACCGCCGTGCAGAACACCGTCGGCTGATCAGGTGCGCTGACCACCGGCCCGCCCTGCAGCGGTCGGTGGTCAGCGCGCTCGCCCGTGCCTATGTTGTCGGCATGGACGACCCGCTCGACCACCTGCGCCGGTTGTGCCTGGCGCTGCCGGAGACCACGGAACGGCTCAGCCACGGCGAGCCGACGTGGTTCGTGCGCGGCAAGAAGACCTTCGTCACCTTCGCGGGCCTGCACCACGACGACCGCGTCGCCTTCTGGTGCGCCGCACCGCCGGGCGCGCAGGAGCTGCTGGTCGACAGCGACCCCGAGCACTACTTCCGCCCGCCCTACGTGGGCCACCGCGGCTGGCTCGGCGTGCACCTCGACGTGCCGGTCGACTGGGGCGTCATCGCGGACGTCGTGGACGACGCCTACCGGGCCGTGGCCCCGAAGAAGCTCGTCGCCGAACTCGACGGCTGAAAAGTTGCGGGCCGCCGACACCTGCCCCAGGCTCCCCGTCATGGCGACCTGCGACGTGTGCGGCAACGACTACTGGATGGCCTTCGAGGTGCGCACGGTGAGCGGCGGTGTGCACACCTTCGACAGCTTCGAGTGCGCGATCCAGCGCCTCGCACCGCGCTGCGAGCACTGCGACTGCCGCATCCTCGGCCACGGCGTCGAGGTGGAGGGCCGGTTCTTCTGCTGCGCGCACTGCGCCCGCGAGGGAGCCAGCGATCTCGGCGCGCAGATCCGCGACACCGTCGGAGCCCATCCCGGCTAGGGGCAGCGCAGCACCAGTTTCCCGTGCTGGAACGACGGCTGGAGGTCGCCGCGCGCGTCGACGCTCTTGACGCCGTGCGGCAGCACCTCGTCGATGGCGCTGAACGCGAGGATGTCCGAGACCCCGTACCGGCCGCGCAGCGCGCGCTGGCCGGGGAACCGCAGCGCGCGGCCCTCGACGCGGTCGCGGTGGGCGATCGCGGCGCGCAAGGCCCCGCGCCGCAACGCTTCCGGGCCCGCGAGCTGCTGGAGCGAGCCGTTGTGCACGGCCACGCCGTAGCCGCGTTCGATCAGCGTGGAGATGGTGTTCTCCGACGGGTACTCGGACAGCCGGAACGACATCGCGTGGTGCTCGTCGACCTCGTGGGCGCACACGACGCGGGCGTCGTAGAGCAGGGCGGCGTGCAGGTGGAGAGCTGTGGTGTCGACGTCGTCCGGGGTGCGGTGGCCCGCGTCCAGCCCCAGCCAGGTGCTGCCCTGCACTGGCGCCTCCTCGGCGTTGGTCCTGGCCGTAGAGGTTAGTCCGATCGGGTGATGCGGCGGTAGCCGCCGAATGGCTGGTCGGTGAACACCGTTCAGATCGGCAGCAGGTCGAACCCGCCGAGGAACGGCAGGACGCCCGCGTTCTGCAGCGCGGCGGCCGAGAGCCACACCGACAGCACGGTGATGATCGGTCCGATGACGGCCATCTCGACCTTGCCGCCGGTCTTCATCCGCATCACCTTCGGCGGCGCGACCGGGAACCACGTCTTGCCGCCGAGGGGGATCGGCCACAGCATCGGGCAGCCCTGCTCGGTGATCGCGTCGCCGAAGTAGTGCGCGACGCAGCCGATGCCGACGGCGAGCCCGCACGCCGCCGCGCTCGCCGACGTCTGCGCCGTCCACGACAGGCAGATCCAGGTGATCGCCGCGGACGCGGCGGTGATCAGCAGCGCGTCCTGCTTGGGGCACCAGTCGTTCATGATCCCGCGCACGGCCAGGCCCGCGAAGATGAACATCAGCAGCGGCAGCACCCACTTCTGGCTGGTCTGCACGATCGCGGTGGTGCCGACGGCGGAGAACAGCGCGAACACCAGCGTGTGCGTCAGGCCGCGGTGGCCGCCCTCGCGCTTCGAGTCGCGCTTGGTGCGGGTGGTCCGGTAGACGAACGCGCTGACCGCGCTCACGCCGCCGGAGATGCCCTGGGTGAGCGGCCCGAACGTGCGCGACACGGTCGATCCGGGGTGGTCCAGGTCGGGCAGCAGGGCCGCGCCGGTCGCCAGCACCGCGCCGACGGCCCAGCTCTGCGGCTCCAACTGGCCGATGGGGTGGTTGGCGGCGAACGCCGTGACGGCGGCCCACGCCAGCAGGCCGCTCATGGCGTGGGTTGGTCCGGTGGACAACTGCTTCCCCCCAAGATCACTCGTTCGGGGAAAGCGTAGGTGATCACCGGAACCTACCGGTCAGTTCCGCGCGTTCCGTCGGCTCATGGCAGGCTCGGTGAAGTCGCGGCGTCGTTTATGTCACGGTCGACCGACGGCATCCACGCCTCAGCAGTACGCTTGTACCGCTTGCGCGGGTCGCGAGTAGGAACTCGAAGGGAGCAGTCCGAGAACATGGGCAAGATCAAGGTGCAGGGCACCGTCGTCGAACTCGACGGCGACGAGATGACCCGGATCATCTGGCAGTTCATCAAGGACAAGCTGATCCACCCGTACCTGGACGTCAACCTCGAGTACTACGACCTGGGCATCGAGCACCGGGACGCGACCGACGACCAGGTCACGATCGACGCCGCCAACGCCATCAAGAAGCACGGCGTCGGCGTCAAGTGCGCGACCATCACGCCGGACGAGGCGCGGGTCGAGGAGTTCGGCCTGAAGAAGATGTGGGTCTCGCCGAACGGCACGATCCGCAACATCCTCGGCGGCGTCGTCTTCCGCGAGCCGATCATCATCTCGAACATCCCGCGCCTGGTGCCGGGCTGGACCAAGCCGATCATCATCGGCCGCCACGCCCACGGCGACCAGTACAAGGCGACCAACTTCAAGGTCCCCGGCGCCGGTGAGCTCACCATCACCTTCCAGCCCGCGGACGGCTCCGAGCCGATCCAGCACGTCGTCGCGAACTACGGCGACGACGGCGGCGTGGCGATGGGCATGTACAACTTCAACAAGTCCATCGAGGACTTCGCGCGCGCCTCGTTCTCCTACGGCCTGCAGCGCAACTACCCGGTCTACATGTCGACCAAGAACACCATCCTCAAGGCCTACGACGGCGCCTTCAAGGACATCTTCCAGAAGATCTTCGACGAGGAGTTCAAGGCGGAGTTCGACGCCAAGGGCCTCACCTACGAGCACCGCCTGATCGACGACATGGTCGCCGCCGCGATGAAGTGGGAGGGCGGCTACGTCTGGGCGTGCAAGAACTACGACGGCGACGTCCAGTCCGACACCGTGGCGCAGGGCTTCGGCTCGCTGGGCCTGATGACGTCGGTCCTCATGACCCCGGACGGCAAGACCGTCGAGGCCGAGGCGGCGCACGGCACCGTGACGCGGCACTACCGCCAGCACCAGGCGGGCAAGCCCACCTCCACGAACCCGATCGCGTCGATCTACGCGTGGACCGGTGGCCTGAAGCACCGCGGCAAGCTCGACGGCACCCCCGAGGTCACCCGCTTCGCGGAGCTGCTGGAGCAGGTCGTCATCGAGACCGTGGAGAGCGGCAAGATGACCAAGGACCTCGCCGCGCTGGTGGGCAAGGAGCAGGAGTGGCAGACGACCGAGGACTTCCTCGCGACGCTGGACGAGAACCTGCAGAAGAAGATGGCTTCCTTCTGACCTGACCTCGCACGTCGAAGGGCCCGACCGGGTTTCCGGTCGGGCCCTTCGACTGTCCGGGTGAAAAACCCGCCGGGTGGCGCAAGCCGTGCACACGGGTGGTCTGGGGGCGTTACGTTCCTGCTCGGGCCGGGGGGCCCGCTCCACCTCGTGGAGCCTTCTCGGGGGGATGATCACCTTGTCCGTGAACTTCGCGCGCCGTTCGGCGCGCACATCCGTCGCGCTCGTCGCGGCACTGGCACTGAGCGGGACGCTGTGCGCGACCGCGCACGCCGAAGGACCGGGGACCGCCGGGGGCGCCGATCCGGGGATCACCGTCGAGGTGGGCGAAGGCCCGTACCTCGTCGGGCAGACCATCCCCGTCGAGGTCACGGTCACCAACCACGGCACCGCGACGGCCACGAACGTGCGGGCCTCCAACCAGACCGTGTCCGGATCGCACTTCAGCACCAACGGCTACGGCCCGCTGAGCGGTTTCCCCGGTGCCTCCATCCCGGCCGGGCAGAAACTGGTCGTCACGGTCGAGGCGAGGGTCTACAACTGGGAGGGGAACCCGGTCACCCGCTTCTCGATCTCCTCCAACGGCGACTCCTCGTCCCTCAACAACACCGTCGAGGCGGCCATCCCGATGACCGCTCCGGACGTGGGCCGGGGATCGGTCAGCGGGCTCGTCTACGGCGACGCCAACGACAACGGCGCCGCCGACGCCGGTGAAGGCCTCCAAGGCGTCCGGGTGGCCCTCTCCGGGAACGGGCCGAACCCGCCGAAGACCCTCACCGGAGCGGACGGCGGGTTCCGGTTCGACGACCTCCCCCTGCGCACCTACGGGGTGTTCGTGCACGGCGCCCCGGACGGCTGGGTCGTGCCGAGCACCGCGTACGTCGACGTCCGCGGGGACGAGCACTCGGAGCACCGCGGGGTCCGGCCGCTCAGCGACCGGTTCGAGGCCTCGATGGCGTTCGTCGAGGATTCCTACGAGGTGGGCCAGGCGGTCGAGATGACCCTCGTGCTCACGAACAAGGGCGACTCGGACATCAGCGGCGTCAAGGCGGGCTGCGACCGCAGCGGCGGCGAGGGGCCGCACCTCGTGGACATGGCGCTCGGCGACCTGGGCTGGGCGGCGGCGGGCGTCACCGTCGGCGCGGGCCGGTCGCGGACCTTCACGATCACCGGTGTCGTGCCCGCGAAGGCGGCGGGTTTCGCCTCGGTGTCCGTCGCGTGCGACTTCGGCCCCGGTGACGACCCCGTCGGCTACCCCGAGGTCCGCGACAGGGCGCGGGTGCCGGGCGCCGGGCCGGGCGGCACGTGGGGCGTGCTCTACGAAGACCGCGACTTCGACACGATCGCCGACGCCGACGAGTTGCTGCCCGGTGTGGAGGTCTCCGCGTTCGACGCCATCTCGGGTCTGCTCGCCGCCACGACGACCACCGGACCCACGGGCAGGCTGGAGTTCACCGACCTCCCGGCCGGCCCGTACACCGTGCGGCTTCGCGGCCCGTGGCAGTTCGAGCACGGGCACGCCGAGTTCACCATCGGCACCTGCGGAACGTACTGCCTCTCCGGCTGGCACTACTCCGTCCTGTCCGTCCCGGACACCGACCCGCCCGCGCCGTCGCCGACCGTTCCGCAGGCGGGCGCAGGGAGTCGGTAGCGTCGGCGGGCGGTCCCTGCCGGGCCGCCCGCCGTTCGGCACCCTCGGTGACGCCGCCGCCCGTTCGGTTCGCCTGCGGAGTGGTTCCGCCGTCGAACCGTCCACACCGGCCTCCCAGTGGCTATACCTGCAGGTGGGTGGCTCAACGGGGAGGCGAGTGATGTTCGGGATTCCGGTGCGGGGCTTGATCGTGATCGGGGTGCTGGTCGGTGCGGGCCTGATGTACGCGGCCAACGGCGGGAAGCCGATGGGGGAGGCGGACGCGACGACCGTGTGCCGGATGACCGTGACGGCCGACGTGCTCAACGTGCGGTCCGGGCCCGTCGACACGCAGCCGATCCTGTCGACGTTGCAGCGCGACGCGGTGACGCGGGCCGAGCGCAAGGTCGAGAACGGGTACCGGATGCTCGACACGGGCCGCTGGGTGAAGGAGGAGTTCGTCGCCCCGACCTCCGACAGCGAGTGCGCGCCGACCTGATGGTCTGATATGTCCCATGTTCTCCAAGTGGTTCCGCGGCGGCGACGCGGATCTGATGACGTGCGCGTGCGACCCGGAGTGGCCTGGACTGATCACCGAGGCGTACGGGGAGCCGCTCGAAGCCGTGCCCGCCGAGGCGTCGAGCGTGCTGGTCGGGATGCTCGGGCTGGTCGCGCGCTGCACCGGGTGCTCGGCGCGCTACCCGTACGGCTTCACCACCGCGGCCCGTGGTTAGGCTTTCCGCGTGCTGACCGTGTCGACCGTGAACGTGAACGGCCTGCGTGCCGCCGCCAAGAAGGGCTACCTCGAGTGGCTCGCCGCGACCGAGGCGGACGTCGTGTGCCTCCAGGAGGTCCGGGCCGAGCCGGGGCAGTTGGACGACGAGGTGCGCGAGCCGGACGGCTGGCACGTCGTGCACGCCCACTCGGAGGTCAAGGGCCGCAGCGGCGTGTCGCTGCTGAGCCGCGTCGCGCCCGACGCCGTGCGGATCGGCTTCGGCGCCAAGGAGTTCGAACTCAGCGGCCGGTACGTGGAGATGGAGCTGCCCGGCGTCGTCGTGGCCAGCCTGTACCTGCCCAGCGGTGACGTCGGCACCCCCAAGCAGGACGAGAAGGACCGGTTCATGGCCGAGTTCCTCCCGCACCTCGTGGAGTTGCGCGAGAAGTCCGCCGCCGACGGCCGCGAGGTCGTCGTGTGCGGCGACTGGAACATCGCCCACCGCGAGGTCGACCTGAAGAACTGGAAGACCAACCAGAAGTCCTCCGGCTTCCTGCCGGAGGAACGAGCCTGGATGGACACCGTCCTCGACTCCGGTTACGTCGACGTCGTGCGCAAGCTCCACCCGGACGCCACCGGCCCGTACACGTGGTGGTCCTACCGCGGGAAGGCGTTCGACGTCGACTCCGGCTGGCGGATCGACTACCAGATCAGCACCGAGGGGCTGGCCGAGCGGGCGGTGTCGGCGGTCGTGGAACGTGCCGCGACGTACGCCGAGCGCTGGTCCGACCACGCGCCGGTGACCGTGCGGTACGAGGACTGAGCCGGGGGCCTGAGATCAGGCACAATCGGGACCAGGAGGTGGCGAAAGTGCGCGAGATCATCGCAGTCACCCTGCCCGATGTCGAAGAGCTGTGCCTGAGGCTGGGCGTTCGACGCCTTGACGTGTTCGGTTCGGCTCTCGGGGAGTCGTTCGACCTCGAGTCCAGCGACGTGGACATCCTCGTGGACTTCGACACCCGGCAGGGTTTCGACTACTTCGACAGCTACTTCTCCCTGAAGGAAGGGCTGGAGCGGATCTTCGGACGCCCTGTCGACCTCGTGAGCAGTTCCAGCATCCGCAACCCGTACTTCCGAGAGCAGGTCATGGAGACCAGGGAAACGCTCTATGCGGCGTGATCCTCGCACGTGCCTGTGGGACGCTTCGCGCGCCGCCGAGCTGCTGGCCGAGTTCCCCGAGGGCAAGTCCTTCGCGCAATACCAGGCGGACGCGATGTTGCGCTCTGCGGTCGAGCGGCAGTTCGAAATCATCGGCGAAGCGCTGAACAACCTGTCGAAGGTCGATGCCGAGCTTGCGGCGGCGGTTCCGGAGTTGCGGCATCGTGGCATTTCGCAACATCTTGATCCACGGCTACGCGACCGTTGACGATGCCCTGGTGTGGCAGGCCCTGACCGAGAAGCTGCCCGGCTTGGAACGAACAGTCCGTGACCTGCTTGCCGAGCACGACCGGTGACCTGTTCGACGTCGACTCCGGGTGGCGGATCGACTACCAGATCAGCACCGAGGGGCTGGCCGAGCGGGCGGTGTCGGCGGTCGTGGAACGTGCCGCGACGTACGCCGAGCGCTGGTCCGACCACGCGCCGGTGACCGTGCGGTACGAGGACTGAGCCGTGGTCGTCAATCCGTGTCCCCGAAGCCACCGAGAATGCCTCCCACCTGCCCCAACGCCCCTGCGCGACGACCGGCTCGGGGACGTTCGGGCGACATTCACCCGGAGTTGGTGACTCGCCAGTAGGTTCCGTGGAACGGTTCCCCCAGGTCGAGAGGGGAGCGTCAATGGGGTCGCTGAGTCGTCGGGACTTCTTCCGGGCCACCGGGGTCGTGGGGGCGGGTGCCCTGTGGGGGTTGGGGGTCGCTCCGCCTGCTTGGGCGGCCACCGCGGGGACGACGTTGGAGACCGCGGCGACGCCCGTGGGGATCGCCGGGTACCGGCGGTTGGCCGCCGGGCCGGGGTGGCCGGTGGTCGTGCGGCCCGACCTGGCCGTCGCCAACCCCGCGCGGGCCGAGCGGCGGACGGCGTTGGCGTGCTTCGTGCAGTTCACCGACATGCACCTGGTGGACGCGCAGAGCCCGGCGCGGTTCGAGTACACGCACCCGCTGATCGGGGGCGGGGCGCACCGGGCGCAGGAACTCTTCGCGCAGCACACGTCGGCGGCGCTGGTGCGGCGGGTGAACGGCCTGCGCGGCGGGCCGTTCACGGGGCGGCCGATCGACTTCATGATGACCACCGGTGACAACACCGACAACCACGAGCAGGTCGAGCTCGACTGGTACCTGAAGATCCTCAACGGCGGGGAGTTCACGCCGAACACCGGTGACCCGACCCGGTACGAGGGCGTGCAGGACTCGGGCAGCAGGACGTACTGGCAGCCGGAATCGTCCTTCGTCGACGACTACAAGGCGCTGGGCTTCCCCAGGGTGCAGGGGCTGCTGGACGCGGCCATCCGGCCGATCACCAGCCAAGGGCTGAACATCCCCTGGTACTCGACGTTCGGCAACCACGACGACAGCGTGGTCGGCACGCTGCCGGACGGGCTGCCGATCATCGACGGGCTCTACACCGGCAGCACCAAGGTCATGGGGTTCGACGACGCGGGGAACGCCGCGATCGCCCGTGCGATGACCGACCCGGCGCACGTGCTCGACGCGGCCGCCGTGCTCGCCTCGAACCGGGGGTTCGTCCGCACGGTGACCCCGGACGCGCGGCGGAAGCCGTTCAGCACGGCCGAGTTCGTGCGGGCGCACCTCGATCCGAGCAACACCGGGCCCGGTCCGGTCGGGCACGGGTTCACGCCGGACAACGCGGACGGGGTGGACGTGTTCTACACGTTCCGGATCGCGCCCGGCGTCACGGGCGTCAGCCTGGACACCACGACGCTGGGCGGGTTCTCCGAGGGCTCGATCGGGCTGCACCAGTACCAGTGGCTGGAGAACGTGCTCAAGCGCGGCAGTTCCCGCTACTACGACGTGTTCGGCCGCCTCGTCAAGCAGTCCGCGACCGACGAGCGCTTCGTGCTCTTCAGCCACCACACCAGCACGACGATGACGAACCCGCTGCCGGACCGCCGCAGGCCGCTGGACCTCCGGCTGAACGGCGACGCGCTCGTGGCCCTGCTCCAGCGGTTCCCGAACGTGGTCGCCTGGGTCAACGGGCACACGCACACGAACGCCATCACCGCGCACGGCCACGCGACCCCGGCGCGGGCGTTCTGGGAGATCAACACGGCGGCGCACGTCGACTACCCGCAACACGCACGGGTGATCGAGATCGCGGACAACGGGGACGGCACGCTGTCGCTGTTCACCACGCTCGTCGAGGTCGACGCGCCCTACGAGACCGGCTACGACGACTTCTCCGCGACCGGACTCGCTTCGCTGGGGCGGGAGTTCGCGTTCAACGACCTGCACGCGAACCCGGCGAAACTGGGCGCGCCCGTGGACCGGAACACGGAATTGCTGCTGGTCACGCGTTGAGCGACACGAGTGCGGCATCTCACTCGATCCACGGGAAGGAATTTCCACCGCCTAGGGTCGTTGACGTGGCAGTGGACATCTCCCTCAACGCGCCAGAGCCCGTGCCGAGCCCCAGCGCGATGCGGCGGGCGCTCCGCCGGGCGAACGACGGTGTCGCGCTCGACGTGACCGAGGCCGCCGTGCTGCTGCACGCGCGCGGCGACGACCTCGAAGAGCTGTTCGGCGCCGCGGGCCGGGTGCGGGACGCGCACCTGCGCGCGGAGGGCCGCGAGGGTGTCGTGACGTACAGCCGGTCGGTGTTCATCCCGCTGACCCGCCTGTGCCGCGACCGCTGCCACTACTGCACGTTCGCGACCGTGCCGCACAAGCTGCCCGCCGCGTTCCTGGAGCGCGACGAGGTGCTGGAGATCGCGCGCAAGGGCGCGGCCGCCGGCTGCAAGGAAGCGCTGTTCACCCTCGGTGACCGCCCCGAGGAGCGGTGGCCCGCCGCGCAGGAGTGGCTGGAGGCGCGCGGGTACTCGTCGACGCTCGACTACGTGCGGGCGTGCGCCATCGCGGTGCTGGAGGAGACCGGCCTGCTGCCGCACCTCAACCCCGGCGTGCTGAGCTGGGAGGAGTTGCAGCGGCTCAAGCCCGTCGCGTCCAGCATGGGCATGATGCTGGAGACCACGGCCACGCGGCTGTGGAGCGAGAAGGGCGGGCCGCACTACGGCAGCCCGGACAAGGAGCCCGCGGTCCGCCTGCGGGTGCTGACCGACGCGGGCCGGGTGAACGTCCCGTTCACCACCGGCATCCTGATCGGCATCGGCGAGACGATCGCGGAGCGCGCCGAGTCGCTGATGGCGATCCGGGGGATCGCGCAGCAGTACGGGCACATCCAGGAAGTGATCATCCAGAACTTCCGCGCGAAGCCGGACACGGCGATGCGCGGCATGCCGGACGCCGACCTGCACGAGCTGGCCGCGACCATCTCGGTCGCCCGGCTGCTGATGCCGTCGACCACGAGCGTGCAGGCGCCGCCGAACCTCGTCGGCGACGAGTTCCCGATGATGCTGCGCGCCGGGATCGACGACTGGGGCGGCGTCTCGCCGATCACCCCGGACCACGTGAACCCCGAACGCCCGTGGCCGCACATCGACGAACTCGTCGAGCGCACCAGGGCCGTCGGCTACGACCTCCACGAGCGCCTCAACGTCTACCCGCGCTACGTGCGGGCCATGGCGGGCCAGTGGATCGACAGCAGGCTCACCGGTCACGTCGCCGCGCTCGCGCAGGCCGACGGGCTAGCAAACGCTTCCGCGGAGGTCGTCGGGCGCGAGTGGCAGGAGCCGGACGGCGGCGTCGACACCTACGGCCGCGCCGACCTGAACACGTCCATCGACACCGAGGGCCGCTCGGAGGACCGTCGCGGCGACTTCGAGACCGTCTACGGCGACTGGTCGTCCCTGAGCGTGCCCAAGGCGATCTCCCGGCTCCCGGAGGACGTGGGGCGGGCGTTGAAGCTCGCCGCCGACAACCCCGCGGGCATCCTGGACGACACCGACGCGGCCATGGCGCTGCTGACGGCCGACGGCGACGCGCTGGAGACCATGACCCGCCTCGCCGACGAGCTGCGAGCGAGCGTGGTCGGCGACGACGTCACCTACGTGGTCAACCGCAACATCAACTTCTCGAACGTCTGCTACGTCGGCTGCCGCTTCTGCGCCTTCGCGCAGCGCGAGCGGGACGCGGACGCGTTCCGGCTGTCCACCGAGGAGGTCGTGGACCGGGCGCAGGAGGCGTGGGACGCGGGCGCCACCGAGGTCTGCATGCAGGGCGGCATCGACCCGAAGCTGCCGGTCACGTACTACGCGGACGTCGTGCGGGCGATCAAGAAGCGGCTGCCCGGGATGCACGTCCACGCGTTCAGCCCGATGGAGATCGTCAGCGCCGCCGCCAAGGCGGGCGTGAGCGTCCGCGAGTGGCTCCAGGAGCTGAAGGAAGCCGGTCTCGACACGATCCCGGGCACGGCCGCCGAGATCCTCGACGACGACGTCCGCTGGGTCCTCACCAAGGGCAAGCTGCCGACCGCCACGTGGCTGGAGGTCGTCGGCACCGCGCACGAGGTGGGCATCCGCTCGTCGTCCACGATGATGTACGGCCACGTGGACCACCCCGGCCACTGGTTGGGACACTTCCGCACGCTCGCGGCCCTCCAGGACCGGACCGGCGGCCTCACCGAGTTCGTCGGCCTGCCCTTCGTGCACCGCAACGCGCCCATCTACCTGGCGGGTGTCGCCCGCCCCGGCCCGACCCGCCGCGACAACCGCGCGGTGCACGCGTTCGCCCGCCTCGCCCTGCACGGGCGGGTCGACAACGTGCAGGTCTCGTGGGTGAAGCTCGGCGACGAGGGCACCTCCGAGGTGCTCCGCGGCGGCGCGAACGACCTGGGCGGAACGCTCATGGAGGAGACCATCAGCCGCATGGCGGGCTCCGAGCACGGGTCCGCGCGGACGGCCCGGCAACTGGAGGCGACGGCCGCGCTCGCGGGCCGCCCGGCGAGGCAGCGCACCACGACGTACGGCCGAGTCGAAACTGTGAGGAAGACCCCACTCGTGGAGCGCACGCCGGTCGACCGCTAACCTTCGGCCGATCGCGTTCACCGGAGTGGCGGATGACAATCGCACAACTTCGGTACCGTCGCGACATCCAGGCCACACAGTTCACCCGAAACGGTGACGGCTGTCTTCTGAGGAGGCTCGGCAGTGCGCGGTCGCAGTGCGGCTTTGAGTCTGGTCGTCGTGTGCCCCACATCCGTCCTGCTGCTGCCGGGGGTCGCGCTGGCCGCTGACGGCACGCTGGCGCAGACCGCGTTCGACAGCGCCCTGGCGGGCCCTGTGGGCGTCGGCGCGGTGGCGGTGGGCGTCATCGGTCTGGTGACCGGTTTCCTGCGCCGCCGCAAGGGCGTCGTCGTGTCCGAGCAGAACCAGCGCGTGGTCACCCCGCCCGCCTCGGACACCCCCACACCAGCACCGGCCACCACCCAGGCCTGAGCACCCGGCACAATCAGCCCCGTGTCGACCGAGAGCGCAGCAGCCCCCACCAGCCGTCCCCGAGTCCTGTCCGGCATCCAGCCGACGGCGGGCTCGTTCCACCTGGGCAACTACCTGGGCGCGGTCCGGCAGTGGGTGGCCCTCCAGGACACGCACGACGCGTTCTACTGCGTGGTCGACCTGCACGCGATCACGGTCGAGCAGGACCCCAAGACCCTCAGGCAGAACACCAGGGTCTCGGCGGCGCAGCTGCTGGCGCTCGGCATCGACCCGGACCGCAGCGCCCTGTTCGTGCAGAGCCACGTCCCGGAACACGCCCAGCTGGGCTGGATCATGCAGTGCCTGACCGGCTTCGGCGAGGCGGGCCGGATGACCCAGTTCAAGGACAAGTCGGCCAAGCAGACAGCCGACCACGTCGGCGTGGGGCTGTTCACGTACCCGATCCTTCAGGCGGCGGACATCCTGCTGTACCAGGCGCACCACGTGCCGGTCGGCGAGGACCAGCGCCAGCACCTGGAACTGACCCGCGACCTGGCCCAGCGCTTCAACAAGCGCTACGGGAAGACGTTCCGGATCCCGGAGGTCCACATCGTCAAGGACACGGCGAAGATCTTCGACCTCCAGGACCCGACGGCGAAGATGAGCAAGTCGGTGCCGGGTGGGATGGTCGAACTGCTGGAAGACCCGAAGAGGTCGGCCAAGAAGATCCGCTCGGCGGTCACGGACACCGGCCGCGAGATCGAGTTCGACCCGGTGAACAAGCCCGGTGTGAGCAACCTGCTGACGATCTACTCGGCGTTGACCGGCCAGTCGGTGCCGGAGTTGCAGACCGCTTACGAGGGCAAGGGCTACGGGGACCTGAAGAAGGACCTGGGCGAGGTGTTCACGGAGTTCGTGACGCCCGTGCAGGCCCGTGTGAGCGCGTACCTGAACGACCCGGTCGAGCTGGACAAGGTGCTGGCTCGGGGGGCTGAGCGGGCTCGGGAGGTCGCTTCGGTGACGTTGGCGCGGGCCTATGAGCGGATCGGGTTCCTCGCGCCTGCGTAGGGGTGGTCCTTGCTTCTGGCGGGGGTCCTGTTGGGTCCTGTCGGTGGTGTCCGGTGGGATGGGTCCGTAGTTGGGACGGGTTCGTCGGTGGAGTGGGTCCAGGCGGCGGTACAGGTCTTGGTGGTGGGTGTGGTCGATTTGACTTGGGGCCCCTCGATTTGACCCTTGATCGGGCTAAAAGGGCAGATGGAATGCTCTGCCCGATCTCCAATTTTAAGGGTCAAATCCCCCAAGTAAAATCGACCACGCCTGCGTGCTAATGGGCAGGCAGCTGTGTTCGCCCAGGTGAGGGCCCTGCTTTTCAAGCTTGAAATGCCGATTGGCCGCGATGTGTCATGCGCTCGACCCGCGTAGCGGCCGATTTTACTTGGGGATTTGACCCTTAAAATTGGTGATCGGGTAGGCCTTCGGACTGCCCTTTTAGCCCGATCAAGGGTCAAATGCGGGGTCCCCAAGTCAAATCGGCCGCCCCCGGACCACCTGCAGCGCTACCTGCTTTGCACGAACGGAACCACCGGCGCCCTTCAGAACCCCCACAACCAGACTGCCCGACACGACAGCACCAACGTGCAGCCCAAGGTAGCTCTGGGTAGCGTCTCCCCGTGGCGGAAAGCGAATCCAAGATAGACAAGCTCCGACGTCAGCACGCGTGGCTGGACCACATCATGCGGGCCGTCCAGAGGTACACCGAGAGTTACGGCTCCCACTACGCCGCCGCGGTGACCTACTTCAGCGTGCTGTCGCTGGTCCCGATCCTCATGATTGCCTTCGCCGTCGCCGGTATCGTCCTGTCGTCCCAGCCGGACCTCTTGACCGAGCTGAGGATGGGCATCCAGGACGCGGTTCCGGGAGCCCTCGGTGCGACCCTCAACGACGTGGTCGAGCAGGCCATCGAGTCCAAGGGCACCGTCGGCATCCTCGGCCTCGTGGTTGCCGCCTACTCCGGTCTCGGCTGGATGGCCAACCTGCGCGACGCCCTCACCGCCCAGTGGGGCCGCCCGAAGGCCGACCTCCCGTTCCTCAAGACCTACCTGAAGGACCTCCTGGCCCTGCTGGGCCTCGGTCTGGCCCTGGTGGTCTCCTTCGGCATCACCGCGGCCGGATCGGGGTTCGCCAACCTGCTCCTCCGCCTGGTGGATCTCGAAGGGGTCGGGTGGGCCGAGTTCCTCCTCAAGGTGGGCACCATCGTGCTGGGCCTGGCCGCGAACTGGCTCGTCTTCATCTGGGTGCTCGCGAAGCTCCCCAGGGACCCGGTCACCTGGCGCAGCGCCGTCAAGGGCGCCCTGGCGGCGAGCATCGGCTTCGAGATCCTCAAGCAGGTGGCCACGATCTACCTGTCCAGCGTCACCAGTTCGCCCGCGGGCGCCGCTTTCGGCCCGGTCATCGGCATCCTGGTCTTCGCCAACCTGGTCGCGCAGTTCATGCTGTTCATCACGGCCTGGACGGCCACGGCGAGGGACAACCTGCCGGAGGAGCCCATCCCGGCGCCGCCGCCTGCCGTCATCAGCCCGACGATCATGGTCACCAGTCGCCCCAGCACCCGCACCGCCGCGAGCCTCGTCGGTGCGGGTCTGCTGGCGGGCCTGACCCTCAGGTCCAGAAAACCGCGACGCCCACGTTGAGCACGACCAACCCGGCCAAAGCCCGCGGCAGCCACGTCGGTGCCGCGGGCTTCCGCGCGTAGGCGATGGCCAGACCGCCGATCACGACCAGCACCAGCAGCTTCACGCCGATCTTGACGTGGTCGTACTCCTCGTCCGTCAACGGCGACAGCCCGACCAGCGCGAGCCCCGTGACCAGTTGCAGCCCGGCGCCGTGCAGCCAGCCCTTGTTCAACGCCGCGCCCGCTCCCGCGCGCATCTGCAGGAAGAACATCGCGACGAGCATCCCCATGCCGAGCAGGTGCAGGAACACCAGCAGCAGCCGAACGAATTCCACGGGACGAGCCTCCAGGACGTGGTGGTGGGAACCTCAGGAACGCGGAGCGCGCGAGGCCAGGAGGCCGCGCACCCCGAGCACCCCGATGACGGTCCCGAACGTCAGCGACGCCACGACCAGCACGAGGTGCACGGTGAAGAACGCGGTGGCGCCGTCGTCCCACGAGCGCGGGTCCTTCCAGATGTTGCGCAGGAAGGTGGGCCAGATCACCCACGACCACACCCCGAAGGCGGCCAGGAACGCGGACATCCGCCGGGTGAGCTTCACCCGAGCAGTATCGGACGTGGTGGGTGCAAGTCACTCGACGGGGGTGGATAGCCTGGTCGGGTGCCTTCCACCGTTCGACGGCCCGCCCTTGCCCTGGTTCTGTCTGCTTGCACGCTGATGGCCACCGCCGCACTGGCCACGCCGATCGGCACCGCGCAAGCAGTTCCGGCGAGGCCCGTCAAAGCGCAGACGTCCCCGTGCGACAACCGACTCAGCCCGCCGCCGCCGGTGGACACGTCGGAGCAGGTGCCGGACGGCACGAAGCCGCCGAGCCCGCTCCCGGTCCCGGAGACGCCGGTGGGCGGTGACCGCATGGCCGAGTGCGCCGCGGTGCTGCCGCCGAACGCGAAGCCGGTCCCCGGCGACCTGACCGCGGCGAGCTGGCTGCTGGCGGACCTGGACAGCGGCAGCGTGCTGGCCGCGTTCGACCCGCACGGCAGGCAGCGGCCCGCGTCCGTCATGAAGGTGCTGCTGGCCACGGTGGTGGCCAAGGAGCTGCCGCTGAACACGACGGTCGTGGCCACCCAGGAGGACATCGACCAGGAGTGCAGCTGCATCGGCCTGCGCAACGGCGGCGAGTACACCGTCGAGCAGCTGATGCAGGCGCTGCTCATGGCGTCGGGCAACGACGTGGCCCACGCGCTCGCGCGGCGGCTGGGCGGGGTGCCCAGCGCCATCCGCAAGATGAACGCGCTGGCGGCCGAGCTGGGCGCGCTGGACACCCGCGCCATCACGCCGTCCGGCCTGGACGCCGCGGGCACGAGCACCTCCGCCTACGACGTCGCGCTGATCTTCCGCGCCGCCATGAAGTACCCGGAGTTCGCCAAGGCGATCAGCACCCCGCAGATCGCCTTCCCCGCGCAGAGCGGGCGGGGCACGGTCCAGGTCTTCAACGACAACAAGCTGCTCGGCACGTACGAGGGCGCGCTGGGCGGCCGGACCGGGTTCACCGACGACGCGCTGAACACCTACGTCGGCGCGGCGGAACGCGGTGGCAAGCGGCTGGTGGTCGTGATGCTGCGCGGCGAGCAGCAGCCGACCAGCATCACCAACCAGGCGGCCAAGCTGCTCGACTACGGCTTCGCCCTCACCGGTGAGGGCGTCGGCAAGCTGGTCGACGGCGCGCCGCAGGCGAAGAAGAAGACCACCGAGGCCAAGCCGACCGAGACGGCCGCGCCCAGCGGCGTGCCGGACAGGGCGACCCCGAGGCACCTGGCCGACAAGACACCGATGGAGGCGGCCTTCGGCAACGTCGGCCTGCCCGTCACCGGCGTGGCCGTCCTCGGCGTCCTGCTGGGCCTGCTGATGTACCTGAGGTCGTTGCGGGCCAGGAAGGCCCGTGCCCGCCGCGCCGCCGAACAAGAGGCGAAGCTGGCGCAACTCGGCCTCTGACCACGACGAAGCCCCCACCCGAGCGTTCCGGGTGGGGGCTTCGTCGTGAGCGGGGGAGGTCAGACGCGCTTGAACAGCAGCGCGCGCTTGACCTCCTGGATCGCCTTCGTCACCTGGATGCCGCGCGGGCAGGCGTCGGTGCAGTTGAAGGTCGTGCGGCAGCGCCACACGCCTTCCTTGTCGCTGAGGATGTCCAGCCGCTCCTCGGCGCCCTCGTCGCGGCTGTCGAAGATGAACCGGTGCGCGTTCACGATCGCGGCGGGGCCGAAGTACGAGCCGTCCGACCAGTACACCGGGCACGACGTGGTGCAGCAGGCGCACAGAATGCACTTGGTGGTGTCGTCGAACCGCTCGCGGTCCGCCGCCGACTGCAACCTCTCCCGCGTGGGCTCGGGGGAGTAGTTGATCAGGTACGGCTGCACGGCGCGGAACGCCTCGAAGAACGGCTCCATGTCGACCAGCAGGTCCTTGTGGACCGGCAGGCCCTTGATGGGCTCGATGGTGATCGTGGTCGGCTTGCCGCCCGCGGACAGCAGGTCCTTCAAGAGCACCTTGCACGCCAACCGGTTCACGCCGTTGATGCGCATCGCGTCCGAGCCGCAGATGCCGTGCGCGCACGACCGGCGGAACGTCAGGGTGCCGTCCAGGTACCACTTCACGTAGTGCAGCAGGTTCAGCACGCGGTCCGACGGCAGGGCCGGGATCTCGAAGGAGTCCCAGCGCGGTTCGTCGTCGAACTCCGTGTTGAAGCGCCGGATCTTGACCGTGACGGTGATCGCGCCCTCGGGCACCGGCGGCTCGGAGCCCTTCGAGCCCGAGGCGGACGTCTGTTCAGCAGTAGAGGCGGTCATCAGTACTTGCGCTCCATCGGCTGGTACCGGGTAAAGGTCACGGGCTTGTAGTCAAGCCGGATGTCGGCGCTGAGCGCGTCGCCCTGCTTGTAGTACATGCTGTGGCGCATGAAGTTCGTGTCGTCGCGGGTGGGGTAGTCCTCGCGGGCGTGACCGCCGCGCGACTCCTTCCGCGCCAGCGCGCCCACGACCAGCACCTCGGCCAGCTCCAGCAGGAAGCCCAGTTCGACCGCTTCGAGCAGGTCCGTGTTGAACCGCTTGCCCTTGTCCTGCACGGTGATCCGCGCGTAGCGCTCCTTGAGCGCCTGCACGTCGTGCAGCGCCTGCTTCAACGTGTCCTCGGTGCGGTACACCGAAGCGTTCGCGTCCATGGTGGCCTGCAACGCGATCCGGATGTCCGCCACGCGCTCGTGGCCGTGCTCGGACAGAACCAGCGCGACCTGCGCCTCGACGGCGGCGGCCGGGTTCTCCGGCAGGTCGAGCTGCTCGTGCGTCAGCGCGTGCTCCGCGGCGGCGATGCCCGCGCGGCGGCCGAACACGTTGATGTCCAGCAGGGAGTTCGTGCCCAGGCGGTTCGCGCCGTGCACCGAGACGCACGCGCACTCGCCCGCCGCGTACAGGCCGGGGACGACGTGGTCGTTGTCCCGCAGCACCTCGCCGTGGACGTTGGTCGGGATGCCGCCCATGGCGTAGTGCGCCGTCGGGTACACCGGGACCGGCTCGGTCACCGGGTCGACCGCGAGGTACGTGCGGGCGAACTCGGTGATGTCCGGGAGCTTCGTCTCCAGCACCTCGGCGCCGAGGTGCGTGCAGTCCAGCAGCACGTAGTCCTTGTTCGGACCCGCGCCGCGGCCCTCCAGCACTTCGAGGGCCATGGAGCGGGCGACGATGTCGCGCGGCGCCAGGTCCTTGATGGTCGGCGCGTACCGCTCCATGAACCGCTCGCCGTCGCCGTTGCGCAGGATCGCGCCCTCGCCGCGGGCGCCCTCGGTGAGGAGGATGCCCAGGCCC
This sequence comes from Umezawaea sp. cmx-9-4, assembly GCA_049997955.1. Classification (GTDB taxonomy): domain Bacteria; phylum Actinomycetota; class Actinomycetes; order Mycobacteriales; family Pseudonocardiaceae; genus Umezawaea. Next base: position 585,797 of record JAEBDY010000001.1, read on the forward strand.
GCGAGACCGGTCGGGTGGAACTGGTAGAACTCCATGTCCTCCAGCGGCAGGCCCTTGCGGAACACGATGCCCATGCCGTCGCCGGTCAGGGTGTGCGCGTTCGACGTGGTCTTGAAGACCTTGCCGAAGCCGCCGGTCGCGAAGACCACGGACTTGGCCTGGAACACGTGGATCTCGCCGGTCGCGAGCTCGTAGGCGACGGCGCCGGTGCACACCGGGCCGTCGGCCGTCTCGGTCATGCAGATGTCGAGCACGTAGAACTCGTTGAAGAACTCGATGCCGTGCTTGACGCAGTTCTGGTACAGCGTCTGGAGGATCATGTGACCGGTGCGGTCGGCCGCGTAGCAGGCCCGGCGCACGGCGGCCTCGCCGTGGTTGCGGGTGTGCCCGCCGAAGCGCCGCTGGTCGATCTTGCCCTCGGGCGTCCGGTTGAACGGCAGGCCCATCTTCTCCAGGTCGAGGACGGCGTCGATGGCCTCCTTCGCCATGATCTCGGCGGCGTCCTGGTCGACCAGGTAGTCACCGCCCTTGATCGTGTCGAAGGTGTGCCACTCCCAGTTGTCCTCTTCGACGTTCGCGAGCGCGGCGCACATGCCGCCCTGCGCGGCGCCGGTGTGCGACCGGGTCGGGTACAGCTTGGTCAGCACCGCGGTGCGGGCGCGCTGACCGGACTCGATGGCGGCGCGCATACCCGCGCCACCCGCACCGATGATCACTACGTCGTACTTGTGGAACTGCATTTCACGTTCTCCCGCAGCGCGTCAGTCGGTGATGTTCGGGTCGAAGGTGAAGATCACGAACGTGCCGAGGGAAATGATCAACACCATCGAGACGTAGAGCAGGATCTTCAGCCAGAACCGGGTGGCGTCCTTGCGGGCGTAGTCGTTGATCACGGTGCGGAGGCCGTTGCCGCCGTGGATCTGCGCCAGCCACAGCATCGCCAGGTCCCACATCTGCCAGAACGGCGACGCCCAGCGACCCGCGACGAAACCGAAGTTGATGCGGTGCACGCCGCCGTCGAGGACGTTCATGATGAACAGGTGCCCGAGCACCAGCACGACGAGGCCCATGCCGGAGATGCGCATGAACAGCCAGCTGTAGAGCTCGAAGTTGCTGCGGCGGGCGGCGGGCCTGCGCGGTGCGCGCGGCTTGGCCAGACCGAGTGCGTTCGACATCACTTGCCCCCGAACAGGTCGGACAGGGTCCGCTCGATCATGAAGTAGGCGCCGGGGATCATGACGACCACCCAGATGCCGAGGGTCGCCCAGAGCATGGCGCGCTGGAAGCGCGGCCCCTTCTCCCAGAAGTCGACCAGCATGATGCGGATGCCGTTGAGCGCGTGGTAGAGCACCGCGCCGACGAGGCCGATCTCCATCAGGTTGACGAACGGGTTCTTGTACACCTCGATCACGGCGTCGTACGTCTGCGGCGACACGCGGACGAGCGCGGTGTCGATCACGTGCGCGAACAGGAAGAAGAAGGTGAGGACACCGGTGATGCGGTGGGCGACCCATGACCACATGCCCAGATCGCCGCGGTACAGCGTGCCGCCCCCTCGGGACGTGCCCTCCCGCTTGGTCGCGGTGGTACTGGCCATGCGCAACGGCCTCCAACGTCAGTGGTGGTTGGTCTTCCGGTTCAACTATTGAGAAAGACCTTGACCATCGGATGCTAGACCTGTGAACACCGACGGACCCAACGACCGCACCCGCTCTGTGATCGATGGAACACGCAGTCGTTCTTCTGGGTGACCTGGATCGATCCGCGCGCTCGAAACCGTTCACCAAGGGGAATGACGGGTTCCCCGGAGAACGGGGCGCGGCGGCCGGTACCCCGACCAGGTCCCGACGCCGAGGTGGCGCGCGCGTGCCACCTGCTCCGCGCACGCCTCACCCATCCGGTTCGCGCGGGTTCGTCCACCGGGGACTTCGGTGTCGGATTTCCACAGTTGACCTCCAGGGGAGCGCCGCGACCGCCGGAACGCGCGCTCGCCGGCCACACCCAGAGACGGCCGGGTTACGTCGAGTGGCGAACGATGTCGATCGCATCAACGATTAGGTCACGTGCGAGCCGGCGTGCGTCCCGTGGCCATTACCAGGGGGTACGGTTCGCCACTCGGAAGGCCCGACGGCGTTGTTGTCGGGAATGTCTGCTCGGTTGAGCAGGGAGGGAGACGAGCCGTGCGTCGTCGAATGCGGGGCATCGCGGTTACCGCGATCGCGCTGACCAGCGTCATGTCGATGGCAGCGTGTGCCAAGGACTCCGGCAGCACCAGCAACAGCGGGGGTTCCAGCGGGACCGCCGCGAGTGGCTGCAAGCTGGCCGACAAGCCTCCGGCCGCCGCCGCCGCGAGCAGCAGCGCCGCCGGTGACGCCGCCAAGGTGGACGGCAGCGCGCTCAAGGTCGGCCTGGCCTACGACATCGGTGGCCGTGGCGACGCGTCGTTCAACGACTCCGCCGCCGCCGGTCTGGACAAGGCCAAGTCCGAGCTGGGCCTGAAGGCCGAGAACGTCAAGGAGCTGACCGCCGCTCCCAACGAGGCCGAGGACGCGAAGCAGACCCGTCTGCGCCAGCTCGCGACCGACGGCTTCAACCCGATCGTGGGCGTCGGCTTCGCCTACGCCGAGTCGCTGAAGGTCGTCGCGCCCGAGTTCCCGAACGTCAAGTTCGGCATCGTGGACGGCGTCGTCGAGGGCGCTCCGAACGTGACCGGCCTGGTGTTCGCCGAGGAGCAGGGCTCCTTCCTCGCGGGCGTCATCGCCGCGTACCAGAGCAAGAGCTGCCACGTCGGCTTCGTCGGCGGCGTCGGCATCCCGCTGATCCAGAAGTTCGAGGCGGGCTACGTGCAGGGCGCCAAGGCGGCCGCCCCGGACATCAAGATCGAGCAGAAGTACCTGACCCCGGCCGGTGACTTCACCGGGTTCCAGGACCCGGCCAAGGGCCAGGTCGTCGCCCAGGCCCAGGTCGAGGCGGGCGCTGACGTGCTGTACCACGCCTCCGGCGCCTCCGGCAAGGGCGTCTTCGCCGCGGCCAAGGCGGGCAACGTCAAGGCCATCGGCGTCGACTCCGACCAGTACAACCAGGCCACGGTCGCCGAGTCCAAGGACGTGATCGTGTCGTCCATGCTCAAGCGCGTCGACGTCGCGGTCTTCGACTTCGTCAAGGCCGTCGCGAAGAACGACCTGGCGAGCCTGCCGAAGGTGTTCGACCTCAAGGTCGACGGTGTCGGCTACTCCACCTCCGGTGGCAAGATCGACGCCGACCTGACCGCGGTCCTCGAGGGCTACAAGGCCCAGATCGTCGAAGGCAAGATCACCGTCTCGGACAAGCCGAGCAGCTGACGTCAGACTGCCGGTCGTGCTGGGCCCCGCGAGCACGTCTCGTGGGGCCCAGCACGTCGTAGTGGGAGTTTTCAACGATGAGCAGTTCCACCTCCGCCGACCTGCCAGCGGCCATCGGGGATCCCGATGGCCCGCCCGCCGTCGTGCTGTCCGGCATCACCAAGCGGTTCCCGGGGGTCGTGGCCAACAGCGACGTCCACCTGAGCGTCCGGGTCGGTGAGGTCCACGCCCTGTGCGGTGAGAACGGCGCGGGCAAGTCCACCCTGATGAAGATCCTCTACGGGATGCAGCAACCCGACGAGGGCACCATCGACGTGGCGGGCGACCGGGTCCACTTCCGCACCCCTGCCGACGCGATCAAGGTCGGGATCGGCATGGTGCACCAGCACTTCATGCTGGCCGACAACCTGACCGTGCAGGAGAACGTCGTGCTCGGCGCGGAAGCGCTGCACGGCATCGGCGGCAAGGCGCGCAAGCGGATCCTCGAACTCGCGGGCCGCACCGGCCTGAGCGTCGACCCCGGCGTGCTGGTGGAGCGGCTCGGTGTCGCGGACCGGCAGCGCGTGGAGATCCTGAAGGTGCTCTACCGCGGCGCCAAGGTGATCATCCTCGACGAGCCGACGGCCGTGCTCGTGCCGCAGGAGGTGGACGAGCTCTTCGCCACCCTGCGCGGCATGCAGGAGCAGGGCTTCACGTTCCTGTTCATCTCGCACAAGCTCGACGAGGTGCGCGCGATCGCCGACTCCGTGACGGTCATCCGGCGCGGCACCACGGTCGGCACGGCCGACCCGAAGGCGGTCAGCTCCCGCCAGCTCGCGGAGATGATGGTCGGCAGCGAGCTGCCGAGCCCGGAGACCAGGGAGTCCACGGTCACCGACCGCGACGTGCTCCGCGTCGAGGGCTTGGCGCTGGTGGCGCAGGAGGGCACCCGGCCGGTGCTCGACGGCATCGACCTCGTGGTCCGCTCCGGCGAGGTCGTCGGCATCGCGGGCGTCGAGGGCAACGGCCAGACCGAGCTGGTCGAGACGATCATGGGCATGCGCCGGGCGTCGTCCGGGCACGTCGTGCTCGTGAACGCCGAGGGCACCTCGAAGGACCTCAGCAAGTTGGGCACGCTCGCCCGGCGCGAGGCGGGCATCGGGTACATCCCCGAGGACCGCCACCGCCAGGGCCTGCTGCTCACGCAACCGCTGTGGGCCAACCGGATCCTGGGCTACCAGACCCGCAAGCCCACGGCGAGGGGCGCCTGGCTCGACATCGCGGGCGCCAAGCAGGACACCCAGCGGATCGTGGACGAGTTCGACGTCCGCACACCGGGCATCGACGTGGCCGCGGCCGCGCTGTCCGGCGGCAACCAGCAGAAGCTGGTCGTCGGCCGGGAGCTGTCCGGCGACCCGGTGCTGCTCATCGCGTCGCACCCGACCCGCGGCGTGGACGTCGGCGCGCAGGCGCTGATCTGGGACGAGATCAAGCGCGCGCGGGCCGCGGGCCTGGCCGTGCTGCTGATCTCGGCCGACCTGGACGAGCTGATCGGCCTGTCCGACACCATCAAGGTCATGCTGCGCGGCAGGCTCGTCGCCGACGCGGACCCCAACACCGTCACCCCGGAGGACCTGGGCAGCGCGATGACCGGTGCGGGAAGCACCAGCGACGCGGTTGCCGAGCTCGTCGCAGGGACCGACCAGGAAGGCGAGCGCTGATGGGCAAGGTGCGCGGCAACCTGCTTCCGCCCGCGCTGGCGATCCTGTTCTCCGCACTGCTGTGCGGAGTCGCGCTGGTCGTCTCGGGGGCGAACCCCCTGGAGGCGTTCGGCGCGATGGTGACGCAGGTCGGCCAGGGCACGACCGCGGTCGACATCATCAACAGCACCGGCACGTACTACATCGCGGCCCTCGCGGTCGCGATCGGCTTCCAGATGAACCTGTTCAACATCGGCGTCGAGGGCCAGTACCGGGTCGCGGCGGTCGTCGCGGCCGTGTTCGGCGGCTCCGTGGCGCTGCCGCCCGGCATCCACACCCTGGCGATCATCCTGGTCGCCGCCCTCGCGGGAGCCGCGTGGGCCGCGGTCCCGGCGATCCTCAAGGTGACGCGCGGCGTCAACGAGGTCATCTCCACGATCATGATGAACGGCCTGGCTCTCGGTCTGGCCGCCTACCTGATCCGCGACGACGTGTTCGGCGAGCTGCGGGGCAACAACATCCGCACGCCGGAGATCGCGTCGTCCGGCTGGGTGCCCGGCATCTCGCTCGGCGGCTCCGGCACGATCTTCGGCCTGGTGTTCCTGGCCGCCGCGCTGGGCATCGGCTACTGGGTGATGATGAACCGCACCCGCTTCGGCTTCGAGCTGCGCGCGTCCGGCGAGTCGGCGACCGCCGCCGCGGCGGGTGGCGTCAGCGCGAAGAAGATGATCCTGGTCGCGATGCTGCTCTCCGGGGCCATCGCGGGCCTGATCGCGATGCCCGAGATCCTCGGCCGCGACCACACCTACAACCTGAACTTCCCCGCGGGCATCGGGTTCTCCGGCATCGCCGTGGCGCTGCTCGGCCGCAACCACCCCGGTGGCATCGCGTTCGGCGCGCTGCTGTGGGCGTTCCTGGACAAGTCGGGGCTCGCGTTGGACAACGTGGGCGTGCCGAGGGAGATCGTGACGATCATGCAGGGTGCGATCGTGCTGTCCGTCGTGGTCGCCTACGAGGTCGTCCGCCGCTACGAGCTGGCCGCCGAACAACGGCGCGTCGGCCGACAGCTCGGCACCGCCGAGCCCGTGGGAGGTGCCGCGTGACCGCGCTGGTCGAAGCCCCGCTGTCGTCCATCCCCCCGCAGCGCAAGAAGACCCTGCCGGGCTGGGCGCTCGGCATGATCGCGATGGCTGGTGCCATCGCGCTGCTGTCCACCACCTCGTACCTGACCGGCGTGCCGCAGCTGACGTCGTCCGGCACCATCCAGACGGCCGTCCGGCTGGCGCTGCCGATCCTGCTCGCGGGCCTCGGCGGCCTGTGGGCGGAACGCGCGGGCGTCGTGAACATCGGCCTCGAAGGCATGATGATCATGGGCACCTGGGGTGCCGCGTGGGCCGGCTACCAGTGGGGCCCGTGGGCCGCGCTGGTCTCCGCCGCCGTGTTCGGCGCGCTGGGCGGTCTGCTGCACGCCATCGCCACGGTGACGTTCGGCGTCAACCACATCGTCTCCGGCGTGGCGATCAACCTGCTCGGCGCGGGCCTGACGAAGTACCTGTCGACGCTGATCTTCTTCCCGATCTCGAACAACCCGCGCGAGTCCCCGGCCGTGCCGAAGTTCGAGACGTACTCGGCGGGCGGCCTGTCCGACTGGCTGAAGACGCTGGAGGACGAGCAGCGGGTCGCCGTCTCCGACATCGCGGGCGTCCTGCGCGGCCTGGTCACCGGCGTCTCGCCGCTGACCATGCTGGCGATCCTGTTCGTGATCGGCAGCTACCTGGTCCTGTGGCGCACGCGGTTCGGCCTGCGGCTGCGGTCGTGCGGCGAGAACCCGGCCGCCGCGGAGTCGCTGGGCGTCAACGTCTACCTGTACAAGTACGCGGCCGTCATCATGTCCGGTGCTCTCGCGGGCATCGGCGGCGCGGCGCTCGTGCTGAACCCCGGCAACCCCGGCTACCTCGAAGGCCAGACCAACGGCCGCGGCTTCATCGGCCTCGCGGCGATGATCTTCGGCAACTGGCGGCCGGGTGGCCTGCTCGGCGGTGCCGCGCTGTTCGGCTACGCCGACGGCCTCCAGCTGCGCAGCGGTGGCAAGACGTTCCTCGCGCTCATCTACGGCGCGGTGCTCCTGCTCGCCGCCCTCGTGGTCTGGCAGCTCATCCGCCGCCGCTGGTTCGCCGCGGCCGCGGGCATCATCGCCGCGGGCCTGCTGTACGGCGTCTACTACAGCGTCGACGAGGTCCCGAGCGAACTGACCACCTACGCCCCGCACCTGGTCACGCTGGTCGTGCTGGCCGCCGCGTCGCAACGGCTGCGAATGCCCGCGGCCGACGGGGTGGTGTACCGCCGTGGCTGACGTCGACTGGGAGCTGCTGCGGGAACGGGCGGTGGAGGCCGCCCGGAACGCCTACTGCCCGTACTCCGGCCTCCAGGTCGGCTCGGCCGCGCTGTGCGACGACGGCCGGATCGTGGTCGGCTGCAACGTGGAGAACGCCGCGTACGGCGTGGCGCTGTGCGCGGAGTGCACGATGGCGGGCCAGCTCCGGTTGACCGGCGGCGGCCGCTTCGTCGCCGTAGCCTGCCGGAGCGGCACCGGCGACCTGCTGATGCCGTGCGGCCGCTGCCGCCAGGTGCTGTACGAACTGGGCGGCGCCACGTGCCTCGTGGACACCCCGCGGGGCGTGCTGCCGATGAGCGACGTGCTGCCCGACGCGTTCGGGCCGGAGGACCTGCCATGAGCTTCAGCGCGGTCGACGTGATCCGGGCCAAGCGCGACGGGCACCGCCTCACCGACGAGCAGATCGACTGGGTCGTCGACGCCTACACCCACGGCGTCGTCGCGGACGAGCAGATGTCCGCGCTGGCCATGGCGATCTTCCTCAACGGCATGGAGTCGTCCGAGACGGCCCGCTGGACCAGGGCGATGGTCCTGTCCGGTGACCGGCTCTCGCTGGACGTGGACCGCCCGACCGTGGACAAGCACTCCACCGGCGGCGTCGGCGACAAGATCACCCTGCCGCTCGCGCCGCTGGTCGCGGCGTGCGGCGCGGCCGTGCCCCAGCTCTCCGGCCGAGGCCTCGGCCACACCGGCGGCACGCTGGACAAGCTGGAGTCGATCCCCGGCTGGCGTGCCCAGCTGTCGTTGGACGAGATCGCCGCCCAGCTGTCGTCCGTCGGCGCGGTGATCTGCGCGGCCACCGAGGGCCTGGCCCCGGCCGACCGCAAGCTGTACGCGCTGCGCGACGTGACGGCCACGGTCGAGGCCATCCCGCTGATCGCCAGTTCGATCATGAGCAAGAAGATCGCCGAGGGCGCCGACGCGCTGGTGCTCGACGTGAAGGTCGGCTCCGGCGCGTTCATGAAGACCCTGCCGCAGGCCCGGTCCCTGGCCGACGCGCTGGTCGCCATCGGCGTCGACCACGGGCTGAGGATCAGCGCCATGCTCACGGACATGTCCGTGCCGCTGGGCGTCGCGGTCGGCAACGCCGTCGAGGTCGCCGAGTCGGTCGACGTCCTGAAGGGCGGCGGACCGGCCGACGTGGTCGAGCTGACCGTGGCCCTGGCGCGGGAAATGCTGTCCCAGGCGGGGATCTCGGTCGACCCGGCCGAGGTCCTGGCCTCCGGCGGGGCGTACGAGACGTGGGCGCGGATGATCCGCGCCCAGGGCGGCGATCCTGACGCGCCGCTACCGGTCGGCAAGCACAAGCACGTCGTCACCGCACCCGACTCCGGTGTTCTGTCCACTTTGGACGCCTACGCCGTCGGTGTCGCCGCGTGGCGGCTGGGCGCGGGCCGCGCCCGCAAGGAGGACCCGGTGCAGGCGGGCGCGGGCGTCCTCTGCCTGGCCAAGCCGGGTGACCGCGTGGAGCAGGGCCAGCCGCTGCTGGAACTGCGCACCGACACCCCCGACGCCGTCCCGTACGCACTGGAAGCGCTGACAGGCGGCTACGCGGTAGCCGACTCGGCGGCATCACCTGGACCGCTGGTGATCGACACCATCCGAGGCTGATCGTGGTTCCCCTGAGCACCGAACTCCGCCGTGCCCGCACGGTGTTCCGCTGCGGCTGCGTCGCACTGGCCGTCGGGGTGGCACTCGCCGTCTCCGCGTCGGTCGACCGGACCACCCTCCCGGCGGCGGCGTTCCCCGTCGCCCTGGTGCTCGTGGTGGCCGGCCTGGTGGCCGTCGTGCTCGCCAGGCGCGCGGAGGTGGCCCGGAAGAAGACGAGGGGCGAGCACGAGTGGCGGGCCGCCATCGGCCCGCTCGTGCGCCAGTGGCCGCCGACGAAGGCGCGGGCAGTGTCCGATGTGGACTACGGCGCCACCAGGACCAGGCACACCGACGGCGCCAACCCGTACGTCCCGCGCGCGGCCGACCGACCACTCCGCTACGCGTTGGGAGCACGGCGTTTCGTCCTGCTGCGCGGCGACGTGAAGGCGGGCTGTTCCCGCACCCTCGCCGAAGCGCTGCGCCACACCCACCCCGACGCGGACCTGGTCCTGCCCCGCCACACCAGGGCGGTGGCCGAACTGGCGGGCTTGGACCCGGTGCTGCCGCTGGAGAACGCGGTCGTCTTCCTCGGCGACCTCACCTCCACCGACCTGGACCAGCTCACCGCGGGCGTCCTCGACTTCTGGGCTGAGCGAGCGGTCCTCGTGGGCACCATCACCACCGCGGACCACGAGGCCGCACTGCGCAACGGCTCCGACGTGGGCGCGGTCGCCCGCGCGGCCTTGGCCAGGGCCACGATCGTGGACCTGCCGTTCGAGCTGACCGCGGCGGAGTTGGCCGCGGCCCGCGACGACTACCCGGACGAACCCCGCCTCACCGGCACCGCGAGCATCGGCGAAGTCCTGGTGGACGGCGAGGAACTCGTCCGCAGGCTCCGCACGGGCAGACGCGACAGCCCCGCGGGCCAGGCCATCACCCGAGCCGCCCTGGACGCCCGCCGAGCAGGCCTGCGCCGCCCGGTCACCGAACCGGAACTGGTCCGCCTGTTCCCGAAGTACCTGGAACGCATCACCGTGGGCGTAGAACCAACGGAGGAGGTCTTCACCTCCGGCCTCACGTGGGCGACGACCCCCATCGCCTCCCAGGTGGCCCTGCTCCGCCGGGTGACCGGCGGCTTCGAGGTCTTGGACTACGTCGTAGCGGCAGAAACATCGGAACTGCCGGAGGACGCAGCCCCGGACCTCCTGGCGATGACGACTCCGGCGGACGCGTACGACATCGCCGACGCCGCCCACTCGGCGAACCGCCCGGACTTCGCCCGCGAGGCCTTCCGCCGAGCCATGGAACACCAGCCAACCTTGCCCGCAGCCGCGTTCGCCCTGGCGGCAGTGCTCGCGGAACAGGACGACAACGCCGCGGCGGAACGCGTCTACCGCCAAGCGATCGACACCGAACACCCGCACTACGCCTACCTGTCCCGGATCAACCTGGGCCACCTGCTCCTGAAGCGCGAGGCAGCGGAACAGGCCCGCGAAACCTTCCAAGCAGCGGCAGAAACCAGACCAGGCCAAGAAGGCCAACACGCCCGCCTGGGCCTGGGCGAGGCACTGCTGGCGCAGAAGGACTTCGACCAGGCGGCAATCCAGTTCCGCCAGGTACTGGCAGCGAACGACAAGACCACCACCCCCCTGGCCCTGCACGGCCTGGGCAGAACCTTGGCGGCAAAGGGCGACCACCAGTCCGCCCGCGAGGTCTACCAAGAAGCAGCAACCTGCAACAACCCAGAAATAGCAGCCTGGGCAAAATCAGCCCTGGAACCCTAACCACACCAGCACCAACACCCCACACCCGCACCCGCACCTGGAACTCGCACACCCGACATCGGGACCCGCGCACGCAGGCCGGGGTTCGCGCATACACGACATCGGGACCACGCACATCGCATCGGGACTCACGCACACCATGCCGGACCCGCGCACTGGAGTCCGCCACACCACACATGCGGACTAGCTCACGCACATTGGATCCGCGCACTGAACCCGCACACCGCACACGGTTCCGCGCAGAAAAATCCGCACACCGACACTCCACGACCGCACACCACATGGTCCGAGCCACCAACGCACCCTTCACCCAGTGGAAGGGGAGGGGAAGGGAAGTAAAAGCCCCCAGAGCACGCAACCCGACCAGACCCAGACACCCAGACCTAGGCCTCACCCCGATCCGAAGCCTCCTCATGGCTGCTGTCCGTTTGTCAAGGCATCTTTCCCGCCTTGACAAATCGACGGCAGCCATGGAGACACTTGGCGATCGGGGTGACGCCGCGAATCACCGAATCACCGAATCACCGAACCCACCGAACCTGCGGACCTACGAACCCACCGAACCTGCGGACCTACGGACCTACGAATCCACCGGACCAACCGGACCAACCAGACTCGCAGACTCATCGGACCCACCAGACCCGCGAACCCGCCGAGCCCACCACGAACCCACGACCCACCACCCCCAAAAAACGCAAAAGGCCCGACTCCCCAAGGGAAGTCGGGCCCTTCACCAAAGATCAGGCGCCTTCGGCGGCCATCTCGTCGTCGTCCATGTGCTCCTTGCCCGGAGGCTTCTGCCCGTTCTTCCGGGTCCGGCGCTGGGGCCGGGGAAGCGCCGTGGGCGGCGGGGGCGGCGAGGACGATCCGCCGCCGAGGATCAGTTCGGCGAACGTGGCCATGGCCTCGTCCAGCTGCCCACCGATCCGCAGTTCCGACTCCTGGTTGCTCTTCCGCACCAGCGAGGTCAACGCCTCGGCGTCCGGGCGGGCCGCCACGGTGCCCTCGACCTTGACGAGCCCCTGCTCCACGACCCCGGACAGCTCACCCAGGCGCGCGGTGAAGTCGTCCTCGACGGCGTCGAGCCGGTTCGTCATCGTGTCCAGGCGCGAGGTGACCTGCTCCAACCTCTGGGCCAAGGCTTCGAGGCGGTCGGTGGCGTCGACCTGGTCGCGGGTCTCCTCCAGCGCCGTGTGCAGCGCTTCGCGGGCCTCGTCGAGCTTCCCGTTGACCGTGCTGCGGGTGTCCGCGAGGGACGTGTGCAGCGAGTCGCGGGTCTCCGTGAGCGACGAGTGGAGCCCGTCGCGGGTGGAGTTGAGGTTGTCGCGGGTCTCGTCCAGTCGCCCGTGGAGGGCGGTGGCCGAGTCCGTGAGGGACTTCTGCAGTCCTTCGCGGGTGCCGTCGAGGTGCTCGTGCACGCCTTCGTCGACCTCGTCGAGACGCCCGCGCAGGGAGGCTTCGAGCGCCTCGATGCGCTCGCGCAGCGGGCCGGTGACCAGGGCGGGGAGCTGCTCGGTCTTGTGGTCCTGCTTGTCGAGGTGGCCGTCGAGGTCGTCGATGCGCTTGTGGATGTGGGAGAGCTTGTCCTCAAGCCCGTCCATCCGGCCCGCGACGCCCTCGAAGCGGCCCGCGACGCCGTCGAGGCGGCCGTCGAGCTGCGCGAACGGCTTGGCGAGCTTGTCGACGAGACCGTCGACGGCTCGGCTGATGCCCTGGACGGCGGTGTCCTGCGCCTCCAGCTTGGACAGAGCCTCGTCCAGGCGTTCGGCCAGCACGCTGACCTCGGTCCGGTCGGGCAGCTCGGACAGGCGCTTGCGAACGGAACCCAGCGACTCGAGCGGAGACATCCGCGCGTGGATCTCGTCCAGAGCATCGAAGATCTGCTGCTGCTCGCTCTCACGGATCTCCGCGGCGCGCGTGAGCATGTTGCGCATCCGGTCGAAGGACATCGTGGAGCTGGTGTTCTCGGTCACGGCTGAATGCCTTCGTCCAGGGGAGGGGGAGACTTCCGGGAGCCTATCCAGGTTGGGGGTCGAGTTAGTACCACCCCCTGGCCCAGATCGCCCGGTTCCGAGGAGTGACTACTCCATCGGAGTTAACGACCGGGAGGCTACTCGGTGGTAATCGCGGGGAAGCAGACCACTCCTGCGCGTGATTCGCGACCGTGTGAGTGACTAAAGCTCAAATCTCGATCGCGGACCGTAGCGCATCACGACTGCGCAACGTCTTGTGGACACACGACCGGGTTGTTTCCCGCGATCAAGGTAACGCGAGATTTGATCATAAGGCCGCCAAGATCGTTTGTAGCGCTGATCGCACGGCGTGTCGCCAGGTATAACGTGTCCGCCATGTCGACTTCCCCTTCCCTGGAGGCCATCCGCAGCGCACCGAAGGTGCTGCTGCACGACCACCTCGACGGTGGCCTCCGTCCCCAGACGGTGATCGAACTCGCCGAGGCGTCCGGCCACCCCGGACTGCCCACCACCGACGCCGCACAGCTCGGCGACTGGTTCCGCGAGAACGCCGACTCCGGCTCCCTCGTCCGCTACCTCGAAGGCTTCGCGCACACCTGCGGCGTCATGCAGGACGAGGCCGCGCTGGTGCGCGTGGCCGCCGAGGCGGCGGAGGACCTGGCCGCGGACGGCGTGGTCTACGCCGAGATCCGCTACGCCCCCGAGCTGTTCACCGAGCGCGGCCTCGGCCTGGAGCAGATCGTCGAGGCCATCCAGGAGGGCTTCCGCCAGGGCGAGCGCACCGCGGCGGCCGCGGGCAAGCAGATCCGCGTCGGCACGCTGCTGTGCGCCATGCGCCAGAACGACGGCTGGCTGCCGTACGCCGAGCTGGCCGTGAAGTACCGCGACGCCGGCGTCGTCGGCTTCGACATCGCCGGTCCCGAGGCGGGCTTCGAACCCACCCGCGGCCTGGAGGCGTTCGAGTACCTGCGCAAGGAGAACGCGCACTTCACCATCCACGCCGGCGAGGCCGCGGGCGTCGAGTCCGTGTGGGAGGCCGTGCAGCTCTGCGGCGCCGAGCGCCTCGGCCACGGCGTGCGGATCGTCGAGGACATCGAGTTCGACGGTGAGCGCGCCGAGCTGGGCCGGGTCGCGAGCTACGTCCGCGACCGGCGCATCGCGCTGGAGGTCGCCCCGACCTCCAACCTGCACACCGGCATCGCCAAGACGCACGCCGAGCACCCGTTCGACAAGCTGTACAAGGCGGGCCTGCGGGTCACCGTCAACACCGACAACCGGCTGATGAGCCAGTGCTCCGCGTCCGGCGAGAACGCCGCGCTGGTCGAGGCGTTCGGCTACGGCTGGGACGACCTGGAGACGTTCGCGGTCAACGCGATGAAGTCCGCGTTCATCCCGTTCGCCGAGCGCAACGCGATCATCGACGACGTGATCGTCCCCGGTTACGCCGCCCTCAAGGCCTAGGGAACAGCGAAGAGGCCCCCTCGCCGAACGGCGAGGGGGCCTCTTCGCGCAGGTGCTAGTGGATGTTCAGCCGGTCCTCGAACGCGGCGGACAGCGCGCGCCACGACGTGACCTCGGCCTCGAACGGCGCGCTGGGCGCGAGCCGCGTGGGGTCGGGCTTGAGCACGTACGACACCAGCCAGCCCAGGCTCTCCGACTTGTTCAGCGCGAGCTTCACGCTGTCGTCGTGCGCCCACTCGGCGGCGTCCTCGAACAGCTCCACCGCGAGGTCGAGCTGCGTCGGGTCGACCGAGTCCGGGCCGTCGGCGATGTCCTCGTCCAGACCGGTCAGCACGTAGACGTTGTCCGGGTCGACGTCGACCTCCAGGTCGCCGCCGGTCGCCTTGACCACGACCTCCTGGTACGTCGACACCTCGGCGAGGTCGTTGTCCTCGGCCTCGACCAGGAAGCGGGACAGCGCGCGCGGCGACGTGAACGCGTCGATGCGGCCCTTGCGGCCCAGGAAGACCGGCTGGTCGTCCAGGTAGCAGCGCAGCGTGTAGTACTCGCCCTGGCCGGTGATGACCTTGATCGGGTCGATGCCGACCTCGGCCCAGAAGCCGGTCGGTTCGGCGTCCTCGTCCTCATCGGCGTCGTCGTCCTCGGCCGCCGCGGCGGCCTGCGCCTCCTGGAGGATCGCGAGTTCCTTCTGGGCGCCCGCGAGCACGTTCTCGTCCACGTCCGGCGTCGTCACGACGCTGTCGATGGCGTCCAGCACCTCGTCCCACTTCTCGGCGATGACCTCGGACAGCTCGGTCCACAGCGCGGTGCCCTCGCGGCCGCTGAACGGCAGCGTGCCCTGCGGCAGGAGCGAGAAGCCCTCCGCCGAGTCCAGGATCTCGTGCACCTTCTCCAGCTCGCACACGTCCGCGAGCGAGCGCACGATCGCGATGACGTCGGCCAGCTCGCCGATCACCCAGGTGTCGGGGTCGTCCGCGACCAGCTCGGGGACGCCGACCAGGTCGAACTGGTGGTTCTCGTCCGGCGAGAGGTCACCGACCGACAGCGCGGGAACCGCGTGCCACGCCGGGTGGTCGGCCAGGTCGTGCTCCTCCACCTTGCGCACGAAGGCGGCGAGGTGCGCGGCGTCGGGGAACGCGTACAGGTCCTCCTCGTGCCCGAGGAAGGCCTCCCACTCCTCACCCTCCTCGCGCCAGCGGGGAGCCCACAGCGTGACCAGGTCCCCCTGGGTCAGCCCCAGTTCGATAGGGACGATGTCCTGCGCCATCAGACCTCCAGGTCACGCCATGCCGTGCGGATGCGCGGCAAAGCCTACGGGGTGGATCAACGGCGGAAACCGCCGGTGCCGAACGGATCCGCGAAGTAAGCGTCGTCATCGTCGTCCACGGGCGGGCGGGGCTTGCGACCGGCCTGCGCCTGTGGCGCCGGGGTTGGTGCGAATGGTCGAGCGGACTGGGCCCCGTCGTCGAACGGGGGTTGCACCGTGCCGTCGTACGAGGGTGCGGAGTCGGCCTGGAAAGCGGACTGGACCCCGGCGTGCCGCTGGTGGGAAGCGGGTGGCGGCGCGGCGGAGTACGGCGCCTGGCCCGCGGCGTCGGCCGCGGCGCGGAACGGCGGCGGCCCGGCGAAGCCCTCGATGGCGATGGCGGTGCTGTCGCCCAACGACTTGGCCAGTTCGTTGTACCCGCGCTGCACGGCGGCGTCGGTGGCCAGCCGGGCGGTCTCGACCACGAGCTGCCCCACGGCCCTGGAGCCCTGCCCGAGCGCGTGCGGGTGCAGCCGCAGCCACCTGAGCTCACCGGTCGCGGTGGCCGTGGCGACGGCCATGCCGCTCGGGTGCTCGGCCGTGCCCGTGGAGTTCGCCAGCACCTCGGTCAGCTGCTCCGAGGCCTGCCTGCGCTGCTCCGCCCGGTCCAGTTCGGTCACCGGACCCACCGTTCCGATCCGTACTGGTGGGTGTCGTCCGACGGCGCGAAGCCGAGTTCGGCGAGACCGTTGGCGGTGCCGGGGTCGACGACCCGGCCCAGGGAGCGGTGCAGGCGGGCGCCCGCGTCACGGGCGGCGCGCGCGGCGACGCGGACGATCTCGTCGGCCAGCGCGTCCGGACCCATGCGCAGCGCGCCGGGTTCGATGCGGACCTCCTGCGGCGGAGCACCGGGTGGCGTGATCACCGTGACGGCCCCGTCGGCCGAGGACGCGCTGCCGAGGACCGGACCGCCGCGGGCCAGGTGGTCGGCGACCCGCTGCTCGGTGTCGGCCACCCGCCGGTTCGCGCGGTCGATCTCCGCGCCCACCTGGTCGTCGAGATCACCCACGTGCCACCCCCTTTCCTCCGCGGTCAGTCTGCCGGGACCACCCAGTCTGCCGGAACGGCGGTCACTACGTTGGTCACATGGTCGTGCTGCGTTCGGTCCTGCTGTTCGTGCTCGCCGCGGTCGCGGAGATCGGGGGCGCCTGGTTGGTCTGGCAGGGGGTCCGGGAGCACCGCGGCTGGCTCTGGATCGGTGGCGGGGTGATCGCGCTCGGCCTCTACGGCTTCGTGGCGACGCTCCAGCCGGACGCCGACTTCGGCCGGATCCTCGCCGCGTACGGCGGGGTGTTCGTGGCCGGATCGCTCGCCTGGGGCGCGCTGGTCGACGGCTACCGGCCGGACCGGTGGGACGTCGCGGGCGCGCTGGTCTGCCTGGTCGGGGTCGCGCTGATCATGTACGCCCCGCGCTGATCAGCCCGTCGGCCGGTAGAAGCCGTAGAACTCCATGCCGCTGTTGCTGGTGCGCAGGCTGCCGACCTGGACCGGGTCGCCCGCCTCCACGATCTGGCCGTTGCCGATCACCATCGCCACGTGGCCGCTCCACACCACCAGGTCGCCGGGCAGCAGCTGGTCCGCGGGCACCGACGAGCCCATCGCCTGCGACGACGCGGGCCGCGGCAGGTCGAACCCGGCGCCCGCGTAGGCCCACTGGGTCAGGCCGCTGCAGTCCGTGCCCTGCGGCGGGTTCGCGCCACCCCACACGTACGGCGTGCCGAGCGCGGACAGCGCGTTGCGCACGGCCGCGGCGGCCTGCTCGTTCGGCGCCTCGGCGCTGCTGCCGTCCGGCAGGTTCACGCCCACGCCCGAGCCGGGCTGCGGCGGGATCGCGACCGGCAGCCGTGGACCCGTGGCTTCTCCGCCACCTCCACCGCCACCTCCACCGCTGCTCCCTCCGCCGCCACCGCCGCCGGTGCCGCCGCCACCCGACCCGCCACCGCTCCCGCTCCCGGAGGAGCCCGCGGCAGGCGGTGCGGCCGGGTCCTGGCCGGTGCCCGTGCCGGTGGTTGCGCCGGACGTGGACGTCGTGCCCTCGCTCAGCTCGATGCCGATCGGGTCGCCCAACGCCTTCAGCGCGCCCAGGTCCGGCTTCTCCAACCCGTTCAGCTGGGACACGGCCGCGGTCAGGGCGTCCCGCACCTTCTGCAGCTCGCCCGCCGACCTGCCCTCGTACTTGTGCGCCTCGCTCGCGATCGACGCGGCCACGGCGATCGAGGCGCCCGGCCCGCCGAACAGGCCCGCGCCGACCGCCGCCGCCAGCCGGGGCGTCGCGTAGGAGATGAACTCGTCGATCAGGCCCTGGATCGCCGTGCGGCCACTCGTCACGGCGCTCACCGCCGTCGTCGTCGCGGTCTGCGCGGTGGTGCAGTTGCGCGCCACCGCCTGCACGCCGCCGGACAGCGCGGCGACCCGCGACTGGAAGGTGTTCGCCTTGTCGCCGTACCAGGTGCCGAGCACCGCGTTGGCGGCCCCGGTGTGCCGCCCGTCGATGTCCGTCAGCGCGGTGCCCGCCTTGGTGAACGCGTCCGCGGCGCGGGTCGCGCCCCCGGTGTCGCCGTCCAGCTTGGCGAGGTGGTCGCGCATCGGCTGGACCAGCGTGGAGATGAAGCCCGCAACGTCGACCACGATCTCGTTCCCCTTGCTCAGACCTGGTAGCTGCGGTTGAGGTCGTCCTTGGCCTGCGCCTGCTGCTCGGTGTAGGCGGTGCCCGCGTCCGCGACGGCGGTCGCGAAGCCGGACAGCCCGGCCGCGGCGGCCGCGACGGCGTCCAGCTGGGCCTTCGCGGCCTGCTGGAACGCGGCCGCCAGGCCGACCTCGCCGCCGATCTCGCCGAACGCGTCGGCGGGCAGCGAGTCGACGCCGGTGAGCGTCGACGTGCCCACCGCGCCCAGTTCGGTCCCCAACCCGGCCGCCGTCGTGCCGAACGACGTCAGCGCGTCGGTGTCGACCCCGAAGCTCTTCTCCACCACCGGTCCACCCCTCTTCCCGAACGTTCGACGGAGCAGCCCTCCCCGGCGTTCCACGGGAATCGTGCACCATCCGCGGCGGTGCCGTGTGGGCTTTCGACCAGCCGGTTCGCCCCGATCCTGCCCCGATGGGCGGTACCACGGCCGTCGGGTCGCCTTGATCATGGACACGTGGGTGTTCTGGTGCACTGGAAGCGGATAGTGGACTGGCTCGGAGAGCACGCCCCGGTGACCGGTTCCGAGTTGCGCGTTGGCGAGGACCCGGCCGCGGTGCAGGCGCTTTCGCAGGAAACAGGACTCGTTCCACCGGAGGAGCTCCGGACCTGGTGGTCGGTGTGCGGAGGCACGGAGAACCTGGCTTTCGCCGAGGTCCTGCCGCCGTTCTACACGCCGATCGGACCGACCGACGCGCTGCGCTCGTGGCGCCTCAAACGCGGCTTCTGGCCGCCCGAACTCGCCACCGAGGCGGGCACGCCGACCACCGGGTTTCACCCGATGTGGTTACCGATCGCGTTCGACGGCTGCGGTGACGCGCTCGCCGTGGACATGCGGCCCGGTGTGCTGTCCGGCTGCGTCGTGGAGTGGGACCGCGAGTGCCACGAAATGGTCAAACCCGAGTGGACGTCCGTCACGGAGATGCTCGACCAGGTGGCGACGGCGCTGGAGCAGCGCAGCAGGCTCGGCCACTGCGAACCGCTGGTCACGCACGACGGCAGGCTCGACTGGCGTACCGGCTGACCTCCTGCTCCGGTACGATGCGAGTAGCTGTAACCGCAGCTCGGCGGGTGTTTCGGGAGGTGGCATGGCCGACGTCCACGACGTGGCGGCCGCACTGCTGACCGCCACCGGGCCCGAATCGCCGATGAAGCTGCAGAAGCTCCTCTACTACAGCCAGGCGTGGCACCTCGCCGGTCACGGCACGCCGCTGTTCGACGCGCCGATCGAGGCGTGGCGGCGCGGTCCCGTGGTGCCGGAGGTCTACCGGAGGCACGTCGGCCTGCACGAGGTGCACTCGTGGGAGGAAGGCGACCCGTCGGGGCTGTCGGAGTCCGAACGCGCGGTCGTGCGGTCGGTGGTCGAGCGGTACGGCGGGTTCAGCAGGCACGAGCTGAGCGAGATGGCGCACGAGGAGGAGCCGTGGCGCTCCGCCCGCGGCGGACTCGCGGACTCCGAGCCCAGCAGCGCGCCGATCCCGCACGAGGCGATGCGGCGGTACTTCCGCAGGCTCACCAGCGATCCCGAGACGGCCGTCGCGGAAGCGCGGGCGTCGGTGGGGCTCGAAGGGCTGGAGGTGTCCACCGAGGCGCTGGAGGCCGCGCGCGCGGTCGTGCGCGGCGAGGTCGGGGCGGACGAGGCCGTGGCGCGGCGGATCGAGGCACTGCTCCGACCGTGACCGCCGAGGATCCCTACCTCGATCCCGGCTCGAAGGTGCTGGTCAACAAGCTCGGCGTGGTCGACGCGGCGCTGTTGCGGCGGATCGAGGCCGAGGCGACGTTCCTGCGCGACGCGCAGCTCAAGGCCGTGACGCTGCCCGGCCGGTTCGACCTCGCGCACCTGCGGGCGTTCCACCGCCACCTGTTCGGCGACGTGTACCCGTGGGCGGGGGAGGTCCGGCGGGTCGACCTGAGCCGCACGGCGATGTTCGCGCACTGGGCGCACGTCGAGTCCTGCGGTCAGGACGTGTTCGGGCAGTTGGCGGCCGAGCAGTTCCTGTCCACTGTGGACGACGAGCGCTTTCTCGACCGGTTCGCGCACTTCTACGCCGAGGTGAACGCGCTGCACCCGTTCCGCGAGGGCAACGGCCGGGCGCAGCGGGCGTTCTTCCGCCAGCTGGCCCTGCACGCCGGGAGGCGGATCGACTTCGGCCTGCTGGACCCGGCCGAGTACAACGAGGCCTGCCGGGTCAGCATGATCGGCTCGACGGACCCGCTGCGCGGGCTGTTCGCGGCGGCACTGGTCCCTGGTGCGTACGACTGATCAGCCTGCGGGAGGACACCGGGAGTCGGCCGAACGGCCGAGGGGATGCCCCGGCGAGGGCTCTCCGACCGATGTCCGAGCACGGGGTCGGCTCATAGCTTCGAACCATGACGAACGCACAGCTCGTGGCCATCGGGTGGGGGCTGGTCGGCTTCGCCGTTTTGTGGCCCGTCCTCGTCCTGGCGAGGCCGAAGCGCCTGTTCACCACCAGCGCCGCCCTGTTGTACGGCTGCGCGCTCGTCGGGCTGGTGCTGCTGCCGCTGGGCGGTCCGCGGCCGGGGCAGGTCTTCCAGCCGGTGCCGTTCCAGTGGGTCGCCGACGTCGGCACGGAGCTGGCGATGCACGGGCTGCCCGCGTCGCAGGCGCTGGCCACGCTGACGTTCCAGCAGATGGCGTTGAACGTGCTGCTGTTCGTCCCGCTGGGGTTCTTCGGGAGGTGGCTGTGGAACCTGGGTCGCGTTCGGACGGTCGCGCTCGGTTTCGGCGCGTCGCTGGGGATCGAGACCGCTCAGCTCACCGCCGGGCACCGGATCTTCGACGTGGACGACCTGGTGACCAACACCGCGGGCGCCGCGCTCGGGTGGTTCGCGGCGGCCGCGGTGCTGGTGATCACGTCACACGCCCATCGGGTGCCACACCGTCTTGGTTTCCAGGTACGCCCGCAGGCGGCTGATGTCCGGCTCGCGGGTGAAGTCCTCGCCGGCACGGGTCCGCAGGACGCGCTTCACGGTGCCCGCCGCGGACCGCTCCAGGTCGGCGCGGATCGCGTCGGGAGCACCGGTGAGGTCGAGCGCGTTGACGTCCGCGTGTGACGCCAGCCAGGGCGCGATCTCCGCGGTGCGGCCGGTCAGCAGGTTCACCACCCCGCCGGGGAGGTCGGACGTGGCCAGCACCTCCGACAGCGTGATCGCGGGCAGCGGCCGGTCCTGGCTCGTCACCACGACGGCCGTGTTGCCGGACGCGATCACCGGGGCCACCACGCTGATCAGGCCCAGCAGCGACGACTGCTGCGGGGCCAGCACCGCGACGACACCGGTCGGCTCCGGCGTGGAGAACGAGAAGTACGGCCCGGCGACCGGGTTCGAGCTGCCCAGCACGGCGGCGATCTTGTCCGTCCAGCCCGCGTACCAGACCCAGCGGTCGATCGCGGTGTCCACCAGGGCCTGCGCCTTCTTCGCGGCGACTCCCTCGGCGGCCGACACCTCGGCGACGAACTGCTCGCGCCTGCCTTCGAGGACCTCGGCCACCCGGTACAGCACCTGGCCGCGGTTGTACGCCGTGGCGCCCGACCAGCCCGCGAAAGCCTTGCGGGCGGCCGAAACCGCGTCGCGGGCGTCCTTGCGCGAGCCCTGGGCGGCGTTCGCCAGGAACGCGCCCCTGCTGTCGGTCACGGGGTAGCTGCGGGCGGATTCCGAGCGGGGGAACTTGCCCCCGATGTAGAGCTTGTAGGTCTTCGCCACGGCAATGCGGTTCTCAGACATCGAGGTACGCCTCCAGCCCGGCCCGGCCGCCCTCGCGACCGAAGCCCGACTCCTGGTAGCCGCCGAACGGGGCGGTGGGGTCGAAGCGGTTGAACGTGTTGGCCCACACCACGCCGGCGCGCATCTTCTGCGCCGCCCACAGGATGCGGGAGCCCTTGTCGGTCCAGATGCCCGCGGACAGCCCGTACGGCGTGTTGTTCGCCTTCGCCACGGCCTCGTCCGGCGTGCGGAAGGTGAGCACGGACAGCACCGGCCCGAAGATCTCCTCGCGGGCGATCCGCATCGCCTGCGACACCCCGGAGAACACCGTGGGCGCGAAGTAGAAACCCTTGTCCGGCAACGGGCACGCGCTCGTCCAGCGCTCGGCGCCCTCGGCTTCGCCCGCCGCGGCCAGCTCCTGGATCTTCGTGAGCTGCTCGCGCGAGTTGATCGCGCCGACGTCGGTGTTCTTGTCCAGCGGGTCGCCCACGCGCAGCGTCGACACCCGGATCCGCAGCTTCTCCAGGAACTCCTCGGCGATGGACTCCTGGAGGAGGAGCCGGGACCCCGCGCAGCAGACGTGGCCCTGGTTGAAGAAGATGCCGTTGACGATGCCCTCGACGGCCTGGTCGATCGGCGCGTCGTCGAACACGATGTTCGCCGCCTTGCCGCCCAGTTCGAGGGTCAGCTTCTTGCCGGAACCGGCCAGCTGGCGCTGGATCAGCTTGCCGACGTCGGTCGAGCCGGTGAACGCGACCTTGTTCACGTCTGCGTGCTCGACCAGCGCGGCGCCGATGTCCCCGGCGCCCGGCAGGATGTTCACCACGCCCGGCGGCAGGTCGGCCTGCTGGATGATCTCGGCGAGCACCAGCGCGGTCAGCGGCGTCGTCTCGGCGGGCTTGAGCACCACCGTGTTGCCGGTCGCCAGCGCGGGCGCGATCTTCCACGCCGCCATCAGCAGCGGGAAGTTCCACGGGATGACCTGGCCGGCGACGCCCAGCGGCCGCGGGGCCGGCCCGTACCCCGCGTAGGACAGCTTGTCCGCCCAGCCCGCGTGGTAGAAGAAGTGCGCCGCGGCCGTCGGCACGTCGACGTCCCGCGACTCCTTGATCGGCTTGCCGTTGTCCAGGCTCTCCAGCACCGCCAGCTCGCGCGAGCGCTCCTGGATCAACCGCGCGATGCGGTAGATGTACTTCGCCCGTTCGGCACCGGGCATCTTGCTCCACACCCGGTCGTACGCGCGGCGCGCGGCCTTGACCGCTGTGTCCACATCGGACGGTGCCGCCGTGCTGACCTCGGCGAGGACTTCCTCGGTGCCGGGGTTGATCGTCTTCAGCGGCTCGCCGGAGCCTTCGACGAACTTGCCGTCCACGAACATCTTGTACGCGGGCTTGAGGTTCGCGATGTCCCGCGACTCGGGGGCGGGAGCGTATTCCCAGGGCTGGCTCATAGTCCTCAGTCCACCGTCACGTAGTCGGGGCCGCTGTAGTGGCCGTCCAACTGGGTCCGCCGCTGCATCAGCAGGTCGTTGAGCAGGGTCGAGGCGCCGAACCGGAACAGGTCGGCGGTCAACCACTCGGGTCCGGCGACCTCGTGCACGGCCACCAGGTACTTGATCGCGTCCTTGGTGCTCCGAATCCCGCCCGCGGGCTTCACCCCGCGCAGCTCACCGGTCAGCTCGCGCCAGTCCCGCACGGCTTGCAGCATCACGTGCGTCACCGGCAGCGTCGCCGCGGGCGCCACCTTGCCGGTCGACGTCTTGATGAAGTCACCACCGGCGAGCAGCGCCAACCACGACGCGCGCCGCACGTTGTCGTAGGTCGCCAGTTCGCCGGTCTCCAGGATCACCTTGAGGTGCGCGTCCCCGCACGCCTCCTTGACCTGCTGGATCTCGTCGAACACCGCGCCGTAGTTGCCGGACAGGAAGGCGCCGCGATCGATCACCATGTCGATCTCGTCAGCACCCTGCTCGACCGCGAACCGCGTGTCGGCGAGCTTCACGGCCATGATCGACCGCCCGGACGGGAACGCCGTGGCGACACTGGCGACGTGCACCCCCGTGCCCTCGAGCTGGGCGACGGCGGTGGCCACCATGTCCGGGTACACGCAGACAGCGGCCACCTTCGGCACCTCGGCCCGATCCGGATCGGGCCGACGGGCCTTGGCGGCCAGCGACCGCACCTTCCCGGCCGTGTCCGCGCCTTCGAGCGTGGTCAGGTCGACCATGGAGATGGCGGTGTCGATGGCCCACATCTTCGAGGCCTTCTTGATGCTGCGGGTCGCCAAACCGGCCGCGCGCTGTTCCACGCCGACTTGGTCGACACCGGGCAGACCGTGCAGGAACCGACGCAGCGAAGCGTCATCCCGAACGGCATCGGCAAGGGCCGGTGGCAACGGTGCCAACGGCGATGGTGACGGATCGGCAGCCATGGGCCCACTCTAAGCGGATTGGCACGCCCGTCCCAAGCGAACAGGTTTACGCAGGTCAGGAGAGATCCACACCACAACTACGGACCCCCGAACCAGCCGCCAACAGAGCAAGCGCAGAGAACCGGGGAAGGCGGAAGCACGCAACCAAACCCGAGCACTCCCCACCCTGCCCCCGATCCGAAGCGCCCTCAGCTTTGCCCTTCGGTTGTCAAGGCATCTTTTCCGCCTTGACAACCGAAGGGCAAAGATCGAGACAATGACGCGAGCGGGGGCAAGGGGATGACCTCAGCACGAGCCGCCGCAGACAGGGAGCAAGGGCGCACGGCTGTGCTTCGGGAGCACGGAGAAAACCCCAGACCCGCGGCGCACCCAAAGCCACCGCGGCCCTGCAGATCACCCGGACCTCAGTACTCCAACTCCGGCTTGTCCTTGTTCTTGATCTTCTTCCGCTTGGGCCGCTTCACGTCCACCCCGCCCATCAGCGCCAACCCCGTGATCCGCACCACCGGCCCACCGGGCACCGACGGCGTGGACGTGGTCCGGTTCTCGAACGCGCCCATGAACCCCATTCCGCTGACGATCACCGTCACCTCCTCGGGCACGATGATGTCCACCCCGCCCCAGAACGCGAACACGTTGATCGTCACCTCGGCCTCGGCGAACCGGGCCTGCGTGAGGTCCAGCGTCACGCCGCCCATGATCGCCACGGCGTTGTGGTAGCGCGGCACGACCCAGTCGCCCTTGCGGTCGCACCCGGACCAGAACGCGAAGGACACGGTCGAGCCCGGCACGCCCCCGATCCGGTCGAGCGCCGCGGTCTGCCGCACGGCGGGCATCGCGGCGGGTGGGGGCACGCCGAGGTCGGCCGTGATCGGCACCAGTTCGCCGTACGTCTTCGCCGAGTAGGTGGCACCCAGCCGTTCGTCCAGTTCGTGCAGGTCCAGCCTGCCGTCGGCGGCCGCCTTGTGCAGCACCTGCGCCACGCGCTCGCGGTCTGTGTCGGACGCGCGCATCCGACCGGGGTCGTTGGGGACCAGCTCGTCGCTCACACCGGCGAGTCTAGGAGGCGCGGGCGCTCGTGTCCCCAGTTACGCGGGGGTCGGCAGCCTGATCGGCAGACCGGCCGCCCGGTAGACGCCGTCGACCAGTGCCATGGTGGCCACCGCGTCGGCGGGGGTCGTCGGGTACGGCTTGCCGTGCAGCACGGCGTCGGTGAACGCGTCGAGCTGGTAGGCGTACGTCGGCCGCTTCGCGAACCGCTCCACCCGGCTGTTCCCGTTGGCGCGCACGGAAAGCCGGTGCGGCAGCTGCGGCATCAGCGGGTTGAGGACGGTCATCTCCCCGGCCGTGCCGACGGCCTTGGCGGACAGCCGCAGCGGTGCGCCCAGCGACCACAGCGACGCGTGGACCGCGCCGGTGTGGCCCGAGGGGAACACGACTTCGGCCTGGATCGCGCGGTCGACGTCCGGGGAGCGCAGCAGGGCGCGCGCCGACCGCACCTCCGGCTCCTCGCCGCCCAGCAGCCGCACGATGTTCGCCGCGTAGCAGCCCGCGTCCATCATCGAGCCGCCCGCGAGCGCGAAGTCGTAGCGGATGTCGGAGAACCTGGGCAGCGGGAAGCGGATGTGCGCCTCCACGTGCCGCAGTTCGCCCAGCTCGCCGCTCGCCACGACCTCCTCCATCCGCCGCGCCAGCGGGTGGTAGCGGTAGTGGAAGGCCTCCATCACCACCAGTCCGCTCGCCGCGGCGGCCTCCGCGACGACACGGGCCTCGTCCGCGTTGGCCGCGAACGGCTTCTCGCACAGCACGTGCTTCCCGGCCGCCAGGGCGGCCAGCGTCCACCGCCCGTGCAGCCCGTTCGGCAGCGGGTTGTAGACGGCGTCGACCGCGGGGTCGTCCAGCAGCGCCTGGTAGTCGTCGTGGATCCGCCCGATCCCGTGCCGGTCGGCGAACCGCCGCGCCCTGTCCCGCGACCGCGCGGCCACCGCCACCACCACGGCGGCCCTCGACGTGCGCGCGGGCTTGATCACCGCCGCCGGGGCGATCCGAGCCGCGCCGAGCACACCGATCCGAACGTGGTCCGCCATGGTCGTGAGGCTATCGCCGGGCACGGCGTCCCGGTGGCCGCCCGGAACGCGCGTGCGGCGGATAGTCTGCGCGGCATGGACGTGCTTGTTGTCGACCACCCCCTGGCCAGGGCGCGGCTCACCACGATGCGGGACGCGCGGACCGACAACGCGGCGTTCCGGGCGGCGGTGCAGGAGCTGACCGTGATGCTCGTCTACGAGGCGATGCGGAACGCGCCGGTGGCCGAGGAGCGGGTGCACACGCCGGTGGCCAGGACGACCGGGTACCGGTTGGCGAACCCGCCGTTGCTGGTGCCGGTGCTGCGGGCCGGGCTCGGGATGGCGGACCAGGCGCACAGGCTGATCCCGGACGCGCAGATGGGGTTCGTCGGGTTGGCGCGCGACGAGGAGACCTTGCAGCCGACGCCGTACATGGAGTCGCTGCCGACCGACCTCGCGGGCCGCCCGGTGATGGTGCTGGACCCGATGCTGGCGACCGGTGGGTCGATGGCGTACACGATCAAGCTGCTGACCGGGCGCGGGGCGACCGACGTGACGGCGATCTGCGCGCTCGCGGCGCCGGAGGGGGTCAAGTTCCTGGAGGAGTCGGGGCTGCCCGTTCGGCTCGTCACGGCGAGCATCGACGAGCGGTTGAACGACTCCGGGTTCATCGTTCCGGGGCTCGGCGACGCGGGCGACCGCCTCTACGGGGCTGTTTGACCCGCTCCCGGCGTCCCGGCGGGCGCGGATTGCGCCGAACGGTCGTAGAAGTGGTCTAGACCTTGGTCCTACCGTGGTCTGGACCACATACCGTGACCGCCGCCTCGCTAGGAGCAGCATGTCGAGTAGGAGAATGGGGCTGTCCGTCCTTCTGGCCGGAGCCCTGTCCGCATCGCTCGCGCCCTCGGCCAACGCCGACGTCGAGGCGTACGGCCACGGGCACGGGGATGGGCAGCGGACCGTTGGGTACTACACCCAGTGGAGCGGTTACGACCGCAACTTCCTGGTCAAGGACCTGGTCGCCAACGGCAGCGCGAAGAAGCTGACCCACCTGAACTACGCGTTCGGGTTCCTGGACGAGTCCGGGAAGTGCTACAGCAGCGACCCGTGGGCCGACTACCAGCGCCCGTTCACCGCCGAGCAGAGCGTCGACGGCGTCGCGGACGTCGCGGGCCAGGCGCTGTCGGGCAACCTGAACCAGCTCAAGGAGCTCAAGGCGAAGAACCCGAGGCTCCGGGTCAACATCTCGCTCGGCGGGTGGACCGGCTCGAAGTACTTCTCGAACGCCGCCCTCACGCCCGAGTCGCGCACCGCGCACGTGAAGTCCTGCCTCGACCTGTGGATCAAGGGCAACCTGGTGGACGCGCCCGGCGCGGCCGCCGGGGTGTTCAACGGGATCGACCTCGACTGGGAGTGGCCGGGGAGCGAGGGCAACGCGGGCAACGTCGTGCGCCCCGAGGACAAGGTGAACTTCACCGCCCTCGTCTCGGAGTACCGCGAGCAGCTCGACCAGCTCAGCCGGTCGACGCGCAAGAAGTACGACCTGACCGCGTTCCTCCCCGCCGACCCGGTGCAGCTCGACCGGGGTGTCGAGACCCGCAAGGTGTTCCGCGACCTCACGTTCGCGACCCTCCAGGGCTACGACTACCACGGCGCGTGGGAGGCGGTCACGAACCAGCAGTCGTCGGTGCGGACGCCCAAGGGCGACCCGTCGGCGTCGGCGTTCAGCTCCCAGGTGACCGTCGACGCGTACCTCTCGCGGGGCGCGCCGAGGAGCAAGGTCGTGCTGGGCGTGCCGTTCTACAGCCGCGGCTGGACCGGCGTGACCAACGCGAACAACGGTCTGTTCCAGACCTCCACGGGCCCGGCGCCGGGCACGTACGAGGCGGGCTTCGAGGACTACAAGGTCCTCAAGGGCCAGCTGTCCAAGTTCGAGGTCCACCGGGACACCAGGGCGGGCCACG
Organism: Umezawaea sp. cmx-9-4; assembly: GCA_049997955.1. Classification (GTDB taxonomy): domain Bacteria; phylum Actinomycetota; class Actinomycetes; order Mycobacteriales; family Pseudonocardiaceae; genus Umezawaea. Next base: position 614,192 of record JAEBDY010000001.1, read on the forward strand.
CCTGGCTGTTCGACGGCACGACCTTCTGGACCTGGGACGACGCCGTGGAGATCAAGCGCAAGGGTCGGTACATCGCCGACCGCGATCTTGGCGGCGCGATGATCTGGTCTCTCGACGGCGACACCGCCGACGGCGAGCTGATCACCGCGTTGCGCAGCGGACTGTCCGACTAGGGCAGTTCTAGGGCGGGGTTCGGGGAGGTTTCGCGGCGGCCGCCTCCCCGGATCTCGTCTGTTCCCTCTAGCGCTTGCGCCAGCCGTCCGCGCTGGCCCGCACGGTCCGCTCGAACACCGGCGCGATCTCCAGGCCGGGGGGCAGGATGCCGTAGATCTCCAGGCTGACCAGGCCGTGGCAGATGCTCCACAGCGCCAGGCCGATGACCTCGGGCGCCTCGTTCTCCAGGAACGACCCGTTGTCGATGGCCCGCTGCACGGTCTTGACCACCGGGACGAACGTGCCGGACGCGGCGATGTAGGTCTCGGTGGTCGGCGAGAAGTCCGGCACGACCTTGCTGAACATGACCACGTAGAACTGGCGGTCCTGCAGCGCGCTCTCGCGGTAGGTCATCGCGATCTGGATGAGGTCCTCGACCGGGTCGTCGGTCTCGGGCACCATGGCGAGGCGTTCACCGAAGCGGCGGAAGCCCTCGTCGTACAGGGCGTCGAGGAGCGCGGGCTTGCCGCCGAAGAGCGAGTACACCGCGGTGGTCGAGGTATTGACGTCCGCGGCCAGCCGGCGCAAGCTCAACGCACTGGGTCCCTCGTTGGACAGCAGTTCGCCCGCGCGGTTCAGCAGCCGCACGCGGAGCGCGTCATCGTGGGTCTTGGGTCGAGGCACCCGTCCATCGTATCGTAACAATGTTATAAAACGAATCCTGGTGTCTGTGGTATCAGATTGGTACCGTCATCGGAATGGCGATGACCCTGCGTCTGAACGACGAGGAGAGTCGGCGGCTCGCGGAACTCGCGGCTGCCGAAGGCCGGTCCAAGCAAGATGTGGTGCGGCTCGCGTTAGCCGACCGGTGGGCCCAGCTGCACAAGGACGAGCAGCTGGGAGAGGTGCTCAGCCGGGTGATGCCCAAGTACCGGGGCCTGCTCGACCGCCTCGGGTCCGCCTGACCCGTGAAGAAGTGTCGTACCTCTGTGATCAACTGACAGTGTGATCAACTACCTGGATGCCGGTGATCTGCTGGTGCTGGCCACCGCGGTGACCGGCGGCGATCTCGTGGTGCGCGATCTCGGCCTGCTCGACTCCGCTGCTCACCGGCCTCGCGCCACCGTTCTGGGCGTGGAGGCCTACGACACGCTGTGGCTCAAGGCCGCGTCCCTGCTCGACTCCATCGTCCGCACCCGTCCACTCGTCGAGGGCAACTGGCGGCTCGCCTGGGTCGCCGTCGTCGCCTTCTGCGACATCAACGGCTGGTGGGTCGACGCCGACGAGGAGGACGCGCTCGACCTCGTGCGCGCACTCGGTCGTGAGCAGACGGACGTCCCCGGCATGGCCGCCCACCTCGAAGCTTGGGCACTGCCCAAGCCCGTCTGAGCGATTGGGCTTGACCTGGAGTGCACTCCAGCTCCTACGGTCGTGGGGTGACTCATTCGATCGCCCAGGCGGCCGCGCACAGCGGGCTGTCGATCGACACCCTCCGCTACTACGAACGGATCGGCCTGGTGGACCCGCCCGCCCGCGACTCGGGCGGGCGGCGGACCTACTCCGACGCGGACCTGGACTGGCTCGTCTTCCTGACCAGGCTCCGCACCACCGGCATGCCGATCAAGATGATGCGCGAGTACGCGCAGCTCCAGCACATCGGCAACGTCACCAGGGGCGCGCGGCAGCAGATCCTGCTCGACCACCGCGCCGACGTCCGCGCCCGCATCGCCGAACTCCAGTCGAGCCTCGCTGTGCTCGACTACAAGGTCGACCTCTACTCCAGGCTCATGGCCGAGGAGGAGCAGGTCCAAGCGGCCACGGCGTGACGCCGCCCCGCACCTTTCCGCACACCGACCACCGGGGGATGACGAGATGACCACCAGATTTCTGGGTTCGCTGGAGGTCGGGCCGCAGGGCCTCGGCTGCATGGGGATGAGCCAGTCCTACGGCGCGGCCGACGAGGGCGAGTCGATCGCCACGATCCACCGCGCGCTGGAACTCGGCGTGACGCTGCTCGACACCGCGGACGTCTACGGCGCGGGCGCGAACGAGGAGCTGGTCGGCCGCGCCATCGCCGACCGCCGCGACTCCGTCGTGCTCGCGACCAAGTTCGGCTTCATCCGCGGGCCCGACCAGGTCCGTGGTGACGCCGAGTACGTCCGGCAGGCGTGCGACGCGTCGCTCAAGCGGCTCGGCGTCGACCACATCGACCTCTACTACCAGCACCGCGTCGACCCGGCGGTGCCGATCGAGGACACCGTCGGCGCCATGGCGGAACTGGTCGAGCAGGGCAAGGTGCGGCACCTCGGCCTGTCCGAGGCGAGCGCCGCCACGATCCGCCGGGCGCACGCCGTGCACCCCATCTCGGCGTTGCAGAGCGAGTGGTCGCTGTGGACCCGCGACGTGGAGGCCGAGATCGCGCCGACGTGCTTCGAGCTGGGCGTCGGCGTGGTGCCGTTCTCGCCGCTCGGCCGGGGGTTCCTGACCGGCGCGGTCACCTCGCTCGCCGACCTCGGCGAGGACGACATGCGCCGCGGCCTGCCGCGCTTCGCACAGGACAACTTCGACCGCAACACGGCCATCGTGACCGCGGTCCGCTCGCTGGCCGCCGACCGCGGGGTGACCGCCGGGCAGCTCGCGCTCGCCTGGGTGCAGCACCGCGGGTCGACCGTCGTGCCGATCCCCGGCACCAAGCGCCGCAAGTACCTGGAGGAGAACGTCGCCGCGGTCGCCGTGGAGCTGACCGCCGACGACCTCGCCGCCATCGACGCCGCCGTACCGGCCGTGGCGGGCGACCGCTACACGGCCGAAATGCTCCGCCTCACCAACACCTGAGGACGATGATGACCAACCGCTTTCTCGGCCCGCTGGAAGTCAGCCCGCAAGGACTCGGCTGCATGGGCATGAGCGCCTTCTACGGCGACCGCAGCGACGAAGCCGAATCCGTCGCCACGATCCACCGGGCGCTCGACCTCGGCATCACGATGCTCGACACGTCCGACGCCTACGGCCCGCACACCAACGAGGAGCTGGTCGGCCGCGCCATCGCCGACCGCCGCGACTCCGTCGTGCTGGCCACCAAGTTCGGCATCGCCGAACGCGACGCGGACGGCCACGCCCGCATCCGCGGCGACGCCGACTACGTCCGGTCCGCGGCCGAGGGCTCGCTGAAGCGCCTCGGCCTGGACCACGTCGACCTGTACTACCAGCACCGCGTCGACCGGACCGTGCCGATCGAGGAGACCGTCGGCGCGATGGCCGCGCTGGTCGAGCAGGGCAAGGTCCGCCACCTGGGCCTGTCCGAGGCCAGCGCGGACAACATCCGGCGCGCGCACGCCGTGCACCCGATCACGGCCGTCCAGTTCGAGTGGTCCCTGTGGTCGCGGGAGATCGAGGAGGAGATCGTTCCGACGGCCCGCGAACTGGGCATCGGCATCGTCGCCTACTCGCCGCTCGGCCGCGGTTTCCTGACCGGGAGCATCACGTCCACCGACGACCTGGAGCCCGGCGATTTCCGCCGGGTCGCACAGCCCAGGTTCGCCGAGGAGAACCTGGCCAAGAACCAGGCGCTCATCGAGTCGCTCCGAGCGGTCGCCGCCGAACACGACGTCACGCCTGGTCAGATCGCACTGGCCTGGGTGCAGCACCGGGGAGCGGACGTGGTGCCGATTCCGGGGACCAAGCGCCGCAAGTACCTGGAGGAGAACGTCGCGGCGGCATCTCTGGCCTTGAGCGCGGAGCAACTGACCGCCATCGAGGCCGCAGTGCCCGCCGACGCGGTGTCAGGTGACCGGTATTCGGAGGGCAGCATGAAGTCGATCAACCGGTAAGGCCCCGGGTGATCTGCTGCGCGGTCCGGGCGACCCACAGCGGAAGCCCAACAGCGGTGGTCGACGCACCAACACCGGCCACGCGGTCCGGGGGGCCGGGGGCCCGGAAGGCCAGGGGGCGGGGGGCGGGTGACCCACGGCTAAGCCGAGGTCAGCGTCCTGGACGTGGCCGATTTTACTCGGGGGATTTGACCCTTAAAATTGGAGATCGGGCAGGCTTTCGGGACTGCCCTTTTAGCCCGATCAAGGGTCAAATCAAGGGGTCCCCGAGTCAAATCGGCCACAGCACGACGGCGGCTGGGCCAGCGCTGGGGTGATCGGGAGTCGCCATCGGCTTCTCCACCGCTGGAAGCCGGAGTAGGCCGCTTGGCACCCCCGAAGCAGTCGGCTGCGTGCGGCCACCGGAACCGAAGCCCACGGCCCGTCGGACCCGCGCGTAGAGGTCGCGGTGGTTCCCCCTACGCCACCCCGCTCGCGCAATTGTCTCGATCATTTTCCTTGATTTGTCAAGGCGGGAAAGATGCCTTGACAAACGAAGGAAAATGCTGAGGACGCTTCGGATCGGGGCGGCGGAGGGGGAGTGCGTCGGGTTGGGTGCGTGCTTCCGCTTTGCCGGTGGTGCCGTTCAGCTGCTCGCCGGTGGTGCCGTTCAGTTGCTTGCCGGTGGGGCCGTTCAGCAGCTTGCCGCTGTGGTGGCGCCCAGTTCCCAGCAGGCTTCCAGTGCCGCCTTGTCCGGTGTGCCCGTCAATTCCAGTGGCTTTGCCACCGGTTTCCAGCCGAGGGCCTTCGCGATGCCTTGGACGCTGGTCACCGCGCCCTCCACGCCCAGGTTTCCGTGCACGTACAGCCCGTACGGTCGTCCGGCTGTCGAATCCAGGCACGGGTAGTAGACGGTGTCGAAGAAGTGCTTCAGCGCGCCTGACATGTAGCCGATGTTGGCGGGCGTGCCCAGCAGGTAGCCGTCCGCCGCGAGCACGTCCGACGCGGTTGCCTCCAGTGCCGCGCGCCGCACCACTTCCACGCCCTCGACTTCCGGCGTGGACGCTCCGGCCAGCACTGCCGAGAAGATCTCGTGCATCGCCGGTGACGGGGTGTGGTGGATGATCAACAAGCGGGGCATGGAACCAGTGTGGCTCGTGTGCGTCCTAGTAGTCACATACAGGAGGGGGTCATGGACACTTCAATCATGCGGTCCAGTAGTCGTGAGAAGCGCATCACGTGGGGTGGCGGTCTGTCGATCAGCAGTGGCCTGATCGGGTTGCCGCTGGTTTTTGTCGGGGTGTGGCCGACGTTCGACCACAGTCCGTGGGACGTCAACACGATGATCCTGGGTGCTGGTGTCTTCCTCTGCGCGGTGAGCTACATCCTCGGCCGGATCGCGGTCGCTGCCTTCACCGAGGAGAGGCGTCGGCCGGTGAGTCCGCCCGCGAGACGCCCCTACGTGGTGGCGGGCGTCTCGCTGGCGATCTCGATCCTCTGCCTGGTGATCGCCTTGATCAGCTGAGCAGCCGTTCCACCTGTGCCCTGAGTTCCGCTAGGCGTTCACGGGCCCGGTCGTGGGCGGGCGGTAGTTCGTCCGCGACCGGTTCCACCACTTCCAGGTACGCCTTGAGCTTCGGTTCGGTGCCGGACGGGCGGACGACGACGCGCACGCCCGGTGCGGTGAGGCGGACGACGTCCGCCTTCGGCATCAGGTCCTCGTAGGCGAAGCCGTCCGGCGGGAACCGCCTCAGCCTGGCCATGAGGGCGCCGATGGCGGACAGGTCGGTGAACCGCAGCGAGACCTGGTCCGTCAGGTGCACGCCGTGGTCGACGGCCAGCTGGTCCAGGGCGTCCAGGAGGGTCTTGTCCGCCGCCTTGAGGGTGGCGGCCAGGTCGCAGGCCAGCACGGCGGCCGAGATGCCGTCCTTGTCGGTGACCGAATCCGGGTCGACGCAGTGGCCCAGGGCCTCCTCGTACGCGTAGACCAGGCCCTCGCCCGCGCGGACCAGCCACTTGAAGCCGGTCAGGGTCTCCGCGTACCTGGCACCCTGCGCCTCGGCGATCTCGCCCAGCAGCGACGACGACACGATCGTGGTCGCTACCAACGGGTCCGGGTGGGCGGTCCGGTCCAGTGTGGACAGCACCAGGGAGCCGAGCAGCACCCCCGTCTCGTCGCCGCGCAGCATCCGCCACGTGCCGTCCCTGCCGCGCACGCCCAGCGCGCAGCGGTCCGCGTCCGGGTCCAGTGCGATGGCCAGGTCGGCGTTCTCCGCCGCCGCCAGCGCCAGCAGCTCGTCGGCCGCGCCGGGCTCCTCCGGGTTCGGGAACGCCACCGTGGGGAAGTCCGGGTCCGGAACGGCCTGGTTCCGCACGACGCGCACGTCGGTGAAACCGGCGCGCCGCAACGCTTCCACGGCCGTCTGACCGCCGACACCGTGCATCGGGGTCAACGCCACCCGCAGGTCGCGAGCGGTGCCGTGCGGCAGGGTCGCGACGCGTTCCAGGTACTCGTCCACCTCGGCGTCCGAGACCTGCTGCCAGTCGGTCGACGTCGGCACTGACACGGCGGCGGGCACGCGGGCCACGGCCGCCTCGATCTCGCGGTCCGCCGGGGGCACGATCTGGCCGCCGCCCGCCAGGTACAGCTTGTAGCCGTTGTCGGCGGGCGGGTTGTGCGACGCGGTGATCTGCACGCCGGCCACGGCGTCGTGCTTGCGGACCAGGAACGCCAGCACGGGCGTCGGCAGCGGGCGGGGCAGGACGCGGACGGTGAAGCCCGCGGCGGCCAGCACACCCGCCGCTGCCTGGCAGAAGTCCTCCGAGCCGTGGCGGGCGTCGCGGCCGACGAACACGGTGCCGGTGTGGCCGTTCGCGCGCAGCCAGTCCGCCAGACCCGCCGTGGTGCGGACGACGACGGCGCGGTTCATCCCGTTCGGACCCGCCCGGACCGGGCCGCGCAGGCCTGCCGTGCCGAACGTGAGCGGCCCGACCATGCGGTCGGCCAGGTCCTCCGCCGCTCCCGGCGCTCCGCCCATGGCCTGCGCCAGCACCCCCTGGAGTTCCGCGCGGGCCGCGGGGTCCGGGTCGTCGGCGATCCAGCGGAACGCGGCGTCGCGCAGGGCGGGGGACAGGCTCATGCCCTGGCCACCAGCTCGCGCAGCAGCCCGCCCATGCGGGACGCGGCGGCGGCGCCCGCCTCCAGCACCTCCTGGTGGTTCAGCGGCTGGCCGGTGATGCCCGCGGCCAGGTTCGTCACCAGCGACAGGCCGAACACCTCCACGCCCTCGGCGCGGGCCGCGATGGCCTCCAGCACGGTCGACATGCCGACCAGGTCGGCGCCCATCGTGCGCAGCATCCGGATCTCGGCGGGCGTCTCGAAGTGCGGGCCCGGCAGGCCCGCGTACACGCCCTCCTCCAGCGAGGGGTCGATCTCCAGCGCGACGGCGCGCAGCCGCGGCGAGTACAGGTCGGTCAGGTCCACGAACCGGGCGCCCACCAGCGGTGACGACGCGGTCAGGTTCAGGTGGTCGCTGATCAGCACGGGCTGGCCGACGGTCATGCCCTGGCGCAGGCCGCCCGCGGCGTTGGTCAGCACGACGGTGCGCGCGCCCGCGGCGGCGATGGTGCGCACGCCGTGCACGACCTTCGCGATGCCCTTGCCCTCGTAGCCGTGCGTGCGACCCAGCATGACCAGCACGTTCTTGTCGCCGACCGGCACCGAGCGGATCGTGCCGCCGTGGCCGACGGCCGTGGGGGCGTCGAAGCCCGGCAGGTCGCCGATCGGGACCTCCGCGGCGGGCTCGCCGATCAGGTCGGCGGCCGGGCGCCAGCCCGAGCCGAGCACCACGGCGACGTCGTGCTTCGCCACTCCGGTGCGGTTCGCCAGCTCCTCGGCGGCCTCGGTGGCCAGCGCGTCCAGAGCGTTCTTCTCGTCGTTTTTCCCGGTCACCGCGTGAGCGTAACCGCGGTCAGCCCGCCGCGGAGAACGTGCCGACGATGGGGTCGAACAGCTGGGCGCGGCCGGTCTCCTCCTGGTCGGTGGGGAACACCACCTCGACCACCCACAGGTCCTCGCCGTGCGGCAGGACGCGGGAGAACCGCGATCGCCGCAGGTCGGCGCCCGCCTGCTCGGCCGACCTCGCGAGCGGGAGGCCGGGCTCCACGGTCCGGTAGCTGAACTGGAGGGTCGTGTCGAACTCGTTGCCCGGCACGTCCGGCAGGTCGGCGAGCGCCTCGGAGAAGTACCGGCCCTCCGGCCAGCGCGACCGGACGAGCGCCAGGTAGTTCTCGGTCCGCCACTTCGGGTAGTAGCCGCCGAACCGCTGCACGGCTGCCTCGTACAGGCCGTTGGGCGCGACCAGGTGGACGACCGTGCTGGCGGGCAGGTCCTCGTTGGTGCGCTGCTCCACGAACGTCGTCCAGTCCGCGCCGACGCCGATGGTGAACTCCGCGCCCTGGTCGCCGTTGGCGGACGCCGCCGACGCGGTCCTGGGCACCAGTTGGAGGGTGGACTCGATGGCGGGCACGCTCGGCGCGCTCGTCCGGACCGGCGGCAGCAGCGGAGCGCCCGCGACGAGCCGGGTCACCGCGAACCCGCCAACGCCCGCCACGGCGAAGACCAGCAGCGACGTCACGACGAGCAGCGCGGTCGCCACCGGGCCGCGGGACGCGCGCAGCGACCGGGCGGGCGCGGTCGACCGCACGAACGGCAGCGGGCCGGGGTCGGCCGCCAGCGGCGCGTCGTCCGGGATGACGGGTTTCGGCACGACCACCGGTGGCCGGACGGCGGCGCGGATCCCGTGGGTCGCGGCGGGGGCCCGGTCGGGTGTGGGCTGGTCTGCCGGGAACAGGTCGTCGCCCGGATCGGCCATCAGCGGCCGGACCAGCCTGCGGACCTCGGCGAGCCCCATCCGCTCGTCCGGCCGCTTGACCATCAGGCCCGCGATCACCGGGGCCAGCTCGTCAGCGCCGACCGGTGGCGGCACGTCGGCGTGCACGACCGCGTTGATGGTGCGCAGCACGTTCGTGCCGTCGTAGGGCGGCTGGCCGGACATGGCGGCCCACAGCGTCGCGCCGAGGCTCCAGAGGTCCGCGGCGGTGGTCAGGGCACCACCGGAGGCGACCTCGGGCGCGATGAACGACGGGGTGCCGAGCATGATGCCGCGGCTGGTCATGGTCGCGTCGGCGACGTTGCGCGCGATGCCGAAGTCGGTGAGCTTGATCCGCCCGTCGTCGGCGATCAGGACGTTGCCGGGCTTCACGTCGCGGTGCACGATGCCCGCCTTGTGCGCGGAGTCGAGCGCGGCGGCCACGGCGTCCGCGACGGCCGCCCCCTGCTCCAGCGTGAGCGGTCCTCGCAACCGGATGAGGTCGGCGAGGCTGGAGGACGGCACGAGCTCCATCACCACGTACGGGTCACCGTCGAGCTGCACGACGTCGTAGAGCGTCACCAGGTTGGGGTGCGACAGGCGGGCGGCCGAGCGGGCTTCGCGCATGGTGCGCTCGCGCAGCACCTCGGCCTCGACGTCGGTGGTGCCGGGAGGGCGCAGCACCTCCTTGACCGCGACGTCGCGGCGCAGGACCTCGTCGTGGGCGGCCCACACGACGCCCATCGATCCCCGGCCGAGCACGTGGCGCAGTCGGTAGCGCTCCCCGATCAGGCGCTCGGGCTGCTCGGTAACCACGCGGTCATTCTCCACAACTAGGGGTCGAGTAGGGGCATCGGACACCAGCGCCCCGTGGAATGCTCACCGCATCGTTCACAGCGGTGAACCTCACATAGCCGCCCCACTGCATGTCCGCGACACTTCGGAGCATGATGGAACCGTCCGGCGATTTGGCCCTGGCCGCCGAGTTCCCGACGCCTGACCGAGAACGCTGGCGTGAGCTGGTGGACGGGGTCCTGCGGAAGTCGGGAGCCCCGTTCGAGTCCCTCGTCTCGACAACCTACGACGGCATCCCCATCACCCCGTTGTACACGGCGGAGGACGTCGCTCCACCGAGCGGTTTTCCCGGTGTCGCCCCGTACGTGCGCGGCGGGAAGCCCCACGGCGCGGTGGACGGCGGCTGGCTGGTCCGCCAGCTGCACGCGCACCCCGATCCCGCGGTCGCCAAGAACGCGGTGATGGCCGACCTGCTCAACGGCGTCGGCTCGCTGTGGCTGAAGGTCGGCTCGGCCGGGCTGCCCGCGACGGCGCTGGACGACGTGCTCGCGGACGTCCACCTCGACCTCGCCCCCGTCGTGGTCGACGGCGGAGCCGAGTTCACCGAGGCCGGGCGCGCGATGCTGGAGGTGTTCGACGAGCGGCCGCTGCTGCCGAGCGAGGTGCGCGGCAACCTGGGCGCGGACCCGATCGGCGTGCTGGCCCGCACGGGCGCGGACGCCGACCTCGGCGCGCTGCTCGACCTCGTCGGCCGGTCCCGGAAGTCGTTCCCCGAGCTGCGCGCGGTCGTCGTGGACGGCCTGCCGTTCCACGAGGCGGGCGGCTCCGACGCGCAGGAGCTGGGCGCCTCGCTCGCCGCTGGCGTCGCCTACCTGCGGGCGCTCACGGACTCCGGCCTGACCGTCGCGGAGGCCGCGGCTCAGCTGGAGTTCCGCTACGCGGCCAGCGCCGACCAGTTCCTCACCATCGCGAAGTTCCGCGCCGCCCGCCGCCTGTGGGCGCGCGTCACGGAGGTCGCGGGCGCGACGACCCCGCAGCTCCAGCACGCGGTGACGTCCACGGCGATGATGACCCGCCGCGACCCGTGGGTGAACATGCTGCGCACCACCATCGCCTGCTTCGGCGCCGGGCTCGGCGGGGCGGACGCGGTGACCGTGCTGCCGTTCGACGCCGCCATCGGCCTGCCGGACGACTTCGCCCGGCGCGTCGCGCGCAACACCCAGTCCGTGCTGCTGGAGGAGTCGCGGCTCGCGGGCGTGATCGACCCGGCGGGCGGCTCCTGGTACGTGGAGCGGCTGACCGACGACCTGGCGCACGCCGCGTGGGCGTGGTTCCAGGAGGTCGAGCGCTCGGGCGGGATCGTGGCCGCGCTGCGGTCCGGTCTCGTCGCCGACCGGCTGGCCGCGACGTGGGCGGCCCGGTCGGCGAACCTGGCCGACCGCACCGACGCCATCACCGGCGTGAGCGAGTTCCCGGACCTGGCCGAGAAGCCGGTCGCGCGGGCGGCAGCACCCGCCGCCCCGACCGGCGGTCTGCCGACGGTCCGGTACGCGCAGGCGTACGAGTCGCTGCGCGACCGCTCCGACGCGCACCTGGCGGCGCACGGGACCCGGCCGGCGGTCTTCCTCGCCACGCTCGGCCCCGTCGCGGCGCACACCGCACGGGCGTCGTTCGCGGCGAACCTGTTGCAGGCGGGCGGGATCGACACGCCGAACGCGGGACCGACGAAGACGGTCGAGGACGTGGTCGCGAGGTTCCGCGAGAGCGGTGCGCGGATCGCGTGCCTGTGCGGGAGCGAGACCAGCTACGGCGAACTCGCCGTGCCGGTCGCCGACGCGCTGCGCGCGGCGGGCGCCGAGCGGATCCTGTTGGCGGGCAAGAAGTCCGACGCCGAGATCGACGAGTTCGTCTTCACCGGTTGTCCGGCGCTGGACGTGCTGGACCACACCTTCGCGGCCCTGGAGGTGGCGTGATGATCCCGAACTTCGCCGACGTCCCGCTCGGAGACCCGGCCGAGTCCACAGTGGACGAGTGGCAGCGGGTGCTGCACGAGACCACGGGCAAGGGCGCGGACGCGCTCATGTGGGAGACGCCGGAGGGCATCGGGGTCAAGCCGGTGTACACCGCCGCCGACACCGAGGGCCTCGACTTCCTCGCCACCTACCCCGGCATCGCGCCGTACCTGCGCGGGCCGTACCCGACGATGTACGTCAACCAGCCGTGGACGATCCGGCAGTACGCCGGGTTCTCCACCGCCGAGGAGTCGAACGCCTTCTACCGCCGCAACCTCGCGGCCGGGCAGAAGGGCCTGTCCGTCGCGTTCGACCTGGCGACCCACCGCGGCTACGACTCCGACCACCCGCGCGTCGCGGGCGACGTCGGCATGGCGGGCGTGGCGATCGACTCGATCTACGACATGCGCCAGCTGTTCGACGGCATCCCGCTGGACAGGATGAGCGTGTCGATGACCATGAACGGCGCCGTGCTGCCGGTGCTGGCGCTCTACGTCGTCGCGGCCGAGGAGCAGGGTGTCGCCCCCGAACAGCTCGCGGGGACCATCCAGAACGACATCCTCAAGGAGTTCATGGTCCGCAACACCTACATCTACCCGCCCGCGAAGTCGATGCGGATCATCTCCGACATCTTCTCCTACACCTCGCAGCGGATGCCGAAGTACAACTCCATCTCCATCTCCGGCTACCACATGCAGGAGGCCGGGGCGACCGCCGACCTGGAGCTGGCGTACACCCTCGCCGACGGCGTGGAGTACCTGCGCGCGGGCCGGGAAGCCGGGCTGGACATCGACGCGTTCGCGCCGCGGCTGTCGTTCTTCTGGGCCGTGGGCATGAACTTCTTCATGGAGGTCGCGAAGCTCCGCGCCGCCAGGCTGCTGTGGGCCAAGCTGGTCAAGGGCTTCGACCCGAAGTCGCCGAAGTCGCTGTCGCTGCGCACCCACTGCCAGACGTCGGGGTGGTCGCTGACCGCGCAGGACGTGTTCAACAACGTTCCCCGCACCTGCGTCGAGGCGATGGCCGCGACGCAGGGGCACACGCAGTCGTTGCACACCAACGCGTTGGACGAGGCCCTCGCGCTGCCGACGGACTTCTCCGCGCGCATCGCCCGCAACACGCAGCTGTTCCTCCAGCAGGAGTCCGGCACCACCCGGGTGATCGACCCGTGGGGCGGCAGCGCGTTCGTGGAACGGCTCACGAACGACCTGGCGCACCGCGCGTGGGGCCACATCACCGAGGTCGAGGCCGCGGGCGGCATGGCGAAGGCGATCGAGGCGGGCATCCCGAAGCTGCGCATCGAGGAGGCCGCGGCGCGCACCCAGGCGCGGATCGACTCCGGGCGGCAGCCGGTGATCGGCGTGAACAAGTACCAGGTCGAGTTCGACGAGAAGATCGACGTGCTCAAGGTCGACAACGCGGGCGTGCGGGCGCAGCAGCTGGAGAAGCTGCGGCGGCTGCGCGAGGAGCGCGACTCCGGCGCCGTCGAGTCGGCGTTGGACGCGCTGACCAGGGCCGCGGACGGCGAGGGCAACCTGTTCGCGCTGGCGATCGAGGCGGCGCGGGCGAAGGCCACCGTCGGCGAGATCTCCGAGGCGCTGGGCAAGGTCTGGGGCCGCCACTCGGCGCAGATCCGCACCATCTCCGGTGTGTACCGGGAGGAGTCGGGGTCCGTGTCCAACGTGGACGCCACCCGCGCGGTGGTGGAGGAGTTCGCCGAGGCGGAGGGACGTCGTCCCCGCATCCTGGTCGCCAAGATGGGGCAGGACGGGCACGACCGCGGCCAGAAGGTGATCGCGACGGCGTTCGCCGACCTCGGCTTCGACGTCGACGTCGGCCCGCTGTTCCAGACCCCCGGCGAGGTCGCCAGGCAGGCCGTCGAGGCGGACGTGCACGTGGTCGGCGTGTCGTCGCTGGCCGCGGGGCACCTCACGCTGGTGCCCGCGCTGCGCGACGAGCTGGCGGGGCTGGGCCGCGACGACATCATGATCGTGGTCGGCGGCGTGATCCCGGCGCAGGACTTCGACGCGCTCCACGAGGCCGGGGCGGCGGCGATCTTCCCGCCGGGCACGGTGATCGCGGACGCGGCGGGCGACCTGCTCGGCAAGCTGTCCGCCCAGCTCGGCCATGCCTAGGGCCGTCGACGTCGGCGCGTACGCGAAGGGCGTGCTCGCCGGTGACCGCGGCACGCTGGCCCGCGCGATCACGCTGGTCGAGTCCACGCGGGCCGACCACCGCGCGGCGGCGCAGGAGCTGCTGGTCGAGCTGCTGCCGCACGCGGGCGGCGCGCGCCGGGTCGGCGTCACCGGCGTTCCCGGTGTCGGCAAGTCGACGTTCATCGACGCGCTGGGCACGAAGCTGACCGCGGCCGGGCACCGGGTCGCCGTCCTGGCCGTCGACCCGTCGTCGACCCGGACGGGCGGCAGCATCCTCGGCGACAAGACCCGCATGGCCCGGCTGTCCGTCGACCCGGCCGCCTACATCCGGCCGTCGCCGACGTCCGGGACGCTCGGCGGCGTGGCGCAGGCGACCAGGGAGACCATCGTCCTGGTCGAGGCCGCGGGCCACGACGTCGTCCTGGTCGAGACGGTGGGCGTCGGGCAGTCCGAGGTGGCCGTCGCGAACATGACCGACTGCTCGCTGTTCCTCACCCTCGCGCGGACCGGCGACCAGCTCCAGGGCATCAAGAAGGGCGTGCTGGAGCTGGCCGACGTGATCGCGGTCAACAAGGCGGACGGCGAGCACGAGCAGGAGGCCAGGAAGGCCGCGCGGGAACTGGCGGGCGCGCTGCGGCTGCTGCGCCCGGCGGGCGCGCTGTGGCACCCGCCGGTGCTCACGTGCAGCGCGCTGACCGGGACCGGCCTCGACGACGTGTGGGACCAGGTCGAGAAGCACCGGACCACGCTCACCGAGGCTGGTGAACTCGCCGAGCGGCGCAAGCGCCAGCAGGTCGACTGGACCTGGGCGATGGTCCGCGACCAGCTCCTCACCAGCCTGCGCTCGCACCCGGAGGTCCGCACGCTGGCGCCCGAGCTCGAACGCCAGGTCCGCGAGGGGGAGTTGACCGCGACTCTGGCGGCCGAGCGCATCCTTCAGGCGTTCACCACCCGATGACCCCGCGAGTCGAACGGCCAAACACCCAGCGTCGCGACCCGGACACCCCGGCGTCGACTCCCGCGGTGGCCCGGCCGCGGGGTCGGGGACGTCCCGGCGGGGGACGCGCGGTGCCCGGACGAGGACTCGCGAACGCCCACCCCCGGCGCGAGCCCCCGGTCGGGCACCGCGGGTCCCCCGCCACCCCCGCTCCGGCTCCCCGAAGTCGTCCACACGGCGATCCGGTTCGAGGTTGGACTCGGCCGCACAGGGAACGCCTATGTGCGCAAGGGTCGTGCCGGCGGCTCCGAACAGCTGAGAGGAGGGATACAGCGCGTGATTGCACACCTGGTTGAGCGACCACTGACAGTGGTGTCCGAGACGCGCGGTGACTAGCCTGGTCACCATGCGGCGATCAGTGTCCAGTGCGTGCGTGGCTCTCCTCATCGCGCTGGCCGGTGCGTTCACACTGGTGGCGCCCGCCTCCGCGGCGGTGGGCCCGGTCGCGCACGCCGTCGCCCAGCCGACGGAGGTCGTCACCCCGTCGAACACGGGGCCGGACCTCAACCCCCAGCAGGAACCGGGCAACTCGGTCAACCCCAACACGAAGAACAAGCTCTGGATCGGCGGCATCGCGGTGCTGCTCTTCGCCTTCGTCTACTGGCGCAACAAGCGCAGGTACGCGAAGTGGCGCAAGGGCAGGAAGGCGGGCTGAGTCCCGAAGCGTTCCATCTGCTGGGAAACGGCATCCGGGATACGGTCGTCCGGTCAGAATCGCGAGGCAGTGATCGGTCAGGCCGAACCCCGGCCGCCGTTTGGCGCATCGTCGTGACCGGCCGTCGTTGATCACCGGGAGGGGACTTCGCCCCGCCGGGACGTGATGCAGGATGGAAGCAAATGAGTACCGACTTCAAGATCAGCACACGCTCATCCGTGGAGCGGTACTCGACGGTGCTGGTCGACCTCTCGCGCAGCATCCACGCCGAGCCCGAACTCGCCTTCCAGGAGCACCGCAGCGCGGACAAGGTCGCGTCCCTGCTGGCCAGGGAGGGTTTCGAGGTCGAGCGGGGTGTGGCCCAGTTGGACACCGCGTTCACCGCGACCTACGGCGACGGCGACCTCGTCCTCGGCCTGTGCGTCGAGTACGACGCCCTGCCGGGCATCGGCCACGCCTGCGGCCACAACGTGATCGCGGCCGCGAGCACGGGTGCCGCGCTGGCCCTGCGGGACGTGGCCGACGAGCTGGGCATCACGGTGAAGGCGATCGGCACGCCCGCCGAGGAGGTGGGCGGCGGCAAGGTGCTCATGCTGGAGCGCGGCGTGTTCGACGACGTCGCACTGTCCATGATGGTCCACCCGGCGCGGTACGAGGCCGTCGCCGCGCGGTCGCTCGCGATCACCGACGTCGAGGTCCACTACACCGGCAGGCAGTCGCACGCCGCCGCCGCCCCGCACCTCGGGGTGAACGCGGCGGACGCGATCACGGTCGCCCAGGTGGCGATCGGCCTGGCCCGCCAGCACCTGGAACCCGGCCAGATGGTCAGCGGCATCGTCATCGACGGCGGCACGGTGCCGAACGTCGTGCCCGCCAAGACGGCCGCCATGTTCGACCTGCGAGCCGAGGACCTCGAATCACTGCAGCGCCTCGAGAACCGCATCGGGGCCTGCTTCCACGCCGGGGCCCTGGCCACCGGCTGCACCCATGAGGTCGTCAAGGTCTCGCCGATCTACGCCGAACTCACCCCGGACCCGTGGCTGGCGGACGCCTACCGGCAGGCCGCGGTCGCGCTGGGGAGGCATCCCCTCAGTCCCGAACGGGAACGCCGGGAGAAGATCGGCAGCACCGACATGGGCAACGTGACCCGCGTGCTGCCCGCTATCCACCCGACCATCGCCATCGACTGCGGAGACGCGGTGAACCACCAGATCGAGTTCACGAACGCCTGTGCCTCGGCTTCCGCCGACCAGGCCGTGCTCGAAGGTGCTCTGGCCATGGCCTGGACGACCATCACCGCGGCCACGGACCCGGACCAGCGCGCGAGACTCCTCGCCGCCGCTGCCGAACGTGCCGCTGCTCTCGGAGGTACGGCATGACCGTCGTCGATTCGCGGACCGATCTGTCACGGGAGGAGTCCGACGTGCTGTTGAGCAGGCAGGGGGTGAGCATTGCCCCTGTGGATGATCCCGGCGAGGGACGTGGTCCCTCTTGGCTCGACGACTGGCTGACCGCGAACGCGGCCGAGGTCGTCGCTTGGCGCAGGCACCTCCACGCGAACCCGGAGCTGTCGCGCAAGGAGTTCGCCACGACCGAGCTGATCACCGGTCTGCTGCGCTCGGTCGGCCTCAAGCCGCGAATCCTGCCGGGTGGGACCGGCCTGGTCTGCGACATCGGCAGCGGCCCCCGCTGCGTCGCGCTGCGCGCGGACATGGACGCGCTCCCGTTGCGGGAGAACACCGGCCTGCCGTTCTCCTCCACAGTGGACGGTGCGTCGCACGCCTGCGGGCACGACGCGCACACCACGGTGCTGCTCGGCACCGCCCTCGCGCTGGCGTCGGCGACCGAACTGCCGGGCCGCGTGCGGCTGGTGTTCCAGCCTGCCGAGGAGGTCATGCCCGGCGGCGCGCTGGACGTGCTCGCCGCAGGCGGCCTGGACGGCGTCGAGCGGATCTTCGGCCTGCACTGCGACCCCCGACTGGAAGTGGGCCGGGTCGGCACCCGCATCGGCGCCATCACGTCGGCCAGCGACCTGCTGGAGCTGCGGCTCACCTCGCCCGGTGGCCACACCTCCCGCCCGCACCTGACCGCCGACCTGGTCAACGCGCTGGGCACCGTGATCACCGGCCTGCCGTCGCTGCTGTCGCGCCGCGTCGACCCCCGCTCGGGCACCGTCCTGGTCTGGGGCGCCGTGCACGCGGGCGAGGCGGCCAACGCCGTGCCGCAGGACGGCGTCCTGCGCGGCACCCTGCGCACCGGTGACCGGGAGATCTGGGCCGAGCTGGTGCCGCTGGTCGAGGAGCTGGTCGCCGCGCTGCTCGCGCCCACCGGCGTCGGGTTCGACCTGCACCACCGCCGCGGCGTGCCGCCGGTCGTCAACGACCGCGACTCGACGCTGCTCATGCGGGCGGGCATCGAGGCCGCGCTCGGCGAGGACGCCCTCGCGGGCACCGTGCAGTCCTCCGGTGGCGAGGACTTCGGCTGGTACCTGGAGCACTCGCCCGGCTCGTTCGCCCGCCTCGGCGTGTGGGACGGCGTCAGCCCGCAGCGCGACCTGCACCAGCCGACGTTCGACCTGGACGAACGCGCCCTGCTCGTCGGCGTGCGCGTGATGGTCCACACCGCGCTCGCGGCACTGGCCTAGCCGGAAGGGGAGGCCCGCGGGCCTCCCCTTCACGGTGCGGCGGCCTGCTTGACCCGCGCCGGCCCCCCGCCGGGCCCGTTCACCCGCACCTCGGCGGGGGTCACCTCCAGCACCGCGCCCGACTCCCCCTCGCACGCCGAGTCGGAGATCAGCACGACGTTCGGCTCCCCGGCGTCCCGCAGCACCTTCGTCACGACGTCGTCGTCGAGCGTGTGAGCGGTGATCAGCTTCCACCTGGCGTCGCTGTCGCGCACACCCTCGGCGAGCCATTCGCGCTGCTCCTGGTCGGTCCCCGTGCGCTGGTCGAGCACGATCACGTCCACCAGTCTGCCGAACGTGAGCCCCCGGAAGCGCCGACCGTCCCGCACCGGCTGCCAGTCGAGGTGAGCGCCGCCCGTGACGACGGCGGGGTGGGCCGCGTGCAGCCGCCGCACCTCGGGGTTCGCGCGGTACCTGGCCAGCATCCGCTTGTCGGTGGGCAGCGAGCCGACGTGCAGGACCGCGTCCAGACCGGTGCGCTGGGCGAGGTGGGCGTGCGCCTGACCGCGGAGCACGCCGAAGCGCAGCAGGTCGCACTCGTCGTGGGGAGCGGTCGTCGTCCGGCCCGTCTCGGAGCTGACACCGCCGACCCGGAACCGGTAGTAGTAGGCGGTGCGCGGGCGCAGCCCGGTGACCGGGACCTTGACCGTGTGGTCGCGTTCGGCGGTCGCCCACGCCGTGCCGGACGCCATGAGCTGCTCGAACGACGGTGTCCGCGAGACCTCCCAGGTGATGCTCAACCTGGGCAGGCCGGTCGTCACGCGGGTCCACAGCAGGACGCCGTCCGGCCACGGGTCACCGGAGGCGACCCCGTGGTCGAACGACACCCACCAGTCGAGTGGGGAGCTCATCGTCGGATCCTGCCTCAGCGGAGAGCGGAAACCGAGGTCTTGTCGGGCACGGTGAAGTTCGCGGTGGAGATCAGGACACGGGTTCGATGAGCTGCGGACGAGCCTCGGGGGCCGCCGCGCGCACCCCGTCCGCGGATTCGTCGTTCGCCTGGGCCTGGGACTCGCGTTCCGCCTCGACCCGCGAGTTGTAGACCTCGACCTCGCGCTTGATCTGTTCCTCGTCCCACCCGAGCACGTCGGCGACGAGCCGGGCGACCGGCTCGGCGCTCTCGACGCCGCGGTGCGGGTACTCGATGGAGATCCGGGTCCGCCGGGTGAGCACGTCCTCCAGGTGCAGCGCGCCCTCGTGGCTGACCGCGTAGTAGGCCTCGACCTGGAGGTAGTCCGGTGAGCCGGGGATGGGCTTGAGCAGCTCGGGGTTGTCGCGCGACAGCCCGAGGACCTCGTGCACCAGCGAGCCGTACCGGTCGAGCAGGTGCCGCACGCGGTACGGGTGCAGGCCGTAGCGGGTGGCCAGCTGGTCCGCCTGGTTGACCAGGGCGTGGTAGCCGTCCGCGCCGACCAGCGGGACCTTGTCGGTGATCGACGGCTGGATGCGGCCCGGCACGTCGACCGACGCCGCGTCGATCGCGTCCGCGCCCATCACCCGGTACGTCGTGTACTTGCCGCCCGCGATGGCGACCAGGCCGGGGGAGACGCGCGCGACGGCGTGCTCGCGCGAGAGCTTCGACGTGGACTCGTTCTCGCCCGCGAGCAGCGGCCGCAGCCCGGCGTAGACGCCCTCGATGTCGTCGTGCGTCAACGGGGTCGCGAGCACGGAGTTCACTTGTTCGAGGATGTAGTCGATGTCCTTGCGGGTGGCCGCGGGGTGCGCCAGGTCGAGGTTCCAGTCCGTGTCGGTCGTGCCGACGATCCAGTGGTTGCGCCACGGGATGACGAACAGGACGGACTTCTCGGTGCGCAGGATCATGCCGGACTCCGACACGATCCGGTCGCGCGCGACCACGATGTGCACGCCCTTGCTGGCCCGCACGCGGAACCGGCCGCGGCTGCCCGCGAGCCGCTGGAGCTCGTCGGTCCACACGCCCGTGGCGTTGATCACGGCGTGCGCCCGGACGTCGGTCTCCCGGCCGTCCTCGACGTCGCGGACCCGCACGCCCGACACCCGGTCCGCCTCGCGGAGGAAGTCGACGACCTGGGTGGACGTCCGCACGACGGCGCCGTAGTGCGCGGCGGTGCGGCCGACCATCATCGTGTGGCGGGCGTCGTCGGCCTGCGCGTCGAAGTAGCGGATGCCGCCGATCAGCGCGTCCCGCTTCAACGCGGGCACCATGCGCAGCGCGCCCGCCTTGGTCAGGTGCTTCTGGCCGGGGACGGACCGCCGGCCGCCCATGGAGTCGTAGAGGAACAGGCCCGCCGCGGTGTACGGCCGCTCCCACAGGCGCTTGGTCAGCGGGTAGAGGAACGCGACCGGCTTGACCAGGTGGGGAGCGATCCGGTTGAGCATCAGCTCGCGTTCCCGGAGGGCCTCGCGGACCAGCCCGAACTCCAGCTGTTCGAGGTATCGCAGGCCGCCGTGGAACAGCTTGCTGGATCGGCTGGACGTGCCGGAGGCCAGGTCGCGGGCCTCGACGAGCGCGACCCGGAGGCCCCGCGTCGCGGCGTCAAGCGCGGCGCCGACCCCGACCACGCCGCCGCCGACGATGACGACGTCGAAGGTCTCGGTCTCCAGGCGTCGCCAGGACTCCTCGCGTTCCAGAGGCCCCATGCGACCGGTGACGGCCGCCTCGACCTCGGTCTCGGTCTGCTCGTGCACCGCTGCTGTCCGGGGCTTGCGCGTGGCCACGACAAACGCCTCCCTGCGCTGACCTGCTGCTGACTCCCAGCACGTTACCCGTAGGTACGGACATTCGGGGATCGTGGGCTCTCCGTTGGCGCGCTCTAACGGTCTGTGATGTGCTGACCAGGAGCGAACGACCCCAAAACGGCCCGAACTGACGATTGGACCGTAGACAACCGATCAGTTCGGCGGTTAGCGTCAGGTCGCATCACGGGGTGGGCAGCGCGGCCGAACCCGAGCTCGAACGCGCCTCCGCCCTGTCCGCCGCACGGCGAGGAGGCTGGCGAGTGAGTGCAGGTTCGATCTTCGTCTGGGAAACCATCGGCACCGCGATATTGATCTTGCTCGGTACCGCTGTCGTCGCAAACCACGTGCTCCGCAACACCAACGGCAACGGTGCGGGCACGCTCTTCATCAACATCGGCTGGGCGTTCGCGGTCTTCACCGGCGCCAGCGTCGCCGCGGAGAGCGGCGCGCACCTCAACCCCGCTGTCACCCTCGGTCTCGCCATCAGCGACAAGACCCCCTGGGGCGACGTGCCGGTCTACTTCGCGGGCCAGATGGTCGGCGCGATCATCGGCGCGATGCTCACCTGGGCGACCTACAAGCTCCAGTTCGACGCCCACGACGAGCCGGGCGGGACGTTGGGGATCTTCTCCACCGCTCCGACCATCCGGAACACCCCGTGGAACCTCGTCACGGAGATCATCGGCACGTTCGTGCTGGTCATCTGGATCCTGCTCAGCCCCGGCGCGAAGATGGCCGAGGGCGGGCTGCCGAACTTCGGCAACTCCGCGCTCGGCTACGCCGGGGTCGCGTTCGTCGTCCTGGTGATCGGCACGTCGCTCGGCGGTCCGACCGGGTACGCCATCAACCCGGCTCGCGACCTCGGTCCACGCATCGCCTACGCGTTCCTGATGCCCATCAAGGGCAAGGCCAACCCGGACTGGGGCTACTCCTGGATCCCGGTCGTCGGCCCGTTCGTCGGCGGTGCGCTGGCGGCCCTGCTCTACCTGGTACTCCCGGTCTGAAGATGAGAGGACACTTCGCATGACCCAGTACGTGGCCGCGATCGACCAGGGCACCACCTCGACCAGGTGCATGATCTTCGACCACTCCGGTCGGGTCGTCTCGGTCGACCAGAAGGAGCACGAGCAGATCTTCCCGAAGGCGGGCTGGGTCGAGCACGACCCGGAGGAGGTCTGGTCGAACACCCGCCAGGTCGCCGCGGGCGCGCTCGCCAAAGCCGACCTGACCACGAACGACATCGTCGCCGTGGGCATCACCAACCAGCGTGAGACCGCGGTGGTGTGGGACAGGACCACCGGCAAGCCCGTCTACAACGCGATCGTCTGGCAGGACACCCGCACCGACAAGATCTGCCAGGAGCTGGAGGCGCTGGGCGGTGGCCAGGAGCGCTACCGCGAGAAGACCGGCCTCCCGTTGGCCACCTACTTCTCCGGCCCCAAGGTCCGGTGGATCCTGGACAACGTCGACGGCGCCCGCGCCAAGGCCGAAGCGGGCGACCTGCTGTTCGGCAACATGGACACCTGGGTCCTGTGGAACATGACCGGCGGCGTCGACGGCGGCGTGCACGTCACCGACCCGACCAACGCCTCCCGCACGCTGCTGATGGACCTCGACACGCTGACGTGGGACTCGGACATCGCCGCGGAGATGAAGATCCCGATGTCGATGCTGCCGGAGATCAGGTCGTCGTCCGAGGTCTACGGCCAGGTCAGGGAACGGGGTGCGCTCGCGGGCCTGCCGATCGCGGGCATCCTCGGTGACCAGCAGGCCGCCACGTTCGGCCAGGCCTGCCTGTCGCCCGGCGAGGCGAAGAACACCTACGGCACCGGCAACTTCGTGCTGCTCAACACCGGCACGGAGAAGGTGCTCAGCAACAACGGGCTGCTCACCACGGTCTGCTACAAGATCGGCACGAACGACACGGTGTACGCGCTGGAAGGCTCCATCGCGGTCACCGGGTCGCTGGTGCAGTGGCTGCGCGACAACCTCGGCATGATCGGCACGGCCTCCGAGATCGAGGACCACGCGCGGACCGTCGAGGACAACGGCGGCGCGTACTTCGTGCCCGCGTTCTCGGGTCTGTTCGCGCCGTACTGGAGGTCCGACGCGCGAGGCGCGATCGTCGGCCTCACCCGGTACGTCAACAAGGGCCACCTGGCCCGCGCGGTGCTGGAGGCCACGGCGTTCCAGTCCCGCGAGGTCATCGACGCCATGAACGCCGACTCCGGGGTGGAGCTGACGTCCCTCAAGGTCGACGGCGGGATGGTCGTCAACGAGCTGCTCATGCAGTTCCAGGCGGACATCCTGGGCGTGCCGGTGATCCGGCCGGTGGTCGCGGAGACCACCGCTCTGGGCGCGGCCTACGCGGCCGGGCTCGCCGTCGGGTTCTGGGAGGGCGAGGACGACATCCGCGCGAACTGGGCGCAGGACAAGCAGTGGGACCCGTCGATGGACGAGGACCAGCGCGCCCGCGAGTACAAGAACTGGAAGAAGGCCGTCACCCGCACCCTGGACTGGGTGGACAAGGAGGACTAGTCACGTGCCGATGCGGCCGAGCTGTGCTTCGCGAGGCCGCGTCGGTGGGTCGGGTCACCACTTTTTCGAGTTGGGCGGGGACGAGGTCTCCGCCCAACTCGAAAAAATCGACGCACGAACTGCCGACTTCAGGCGGCCGAGCCGGAGTCTGCAGAGCAGCGACCATCAATCGAGGTCGTCGTGGCGCATGAGCTGGCGGCCGGACTCCGTGATGGACCCCGAGAGCGACGGGTAGACGGAGAACGTGGTGGCCAGGTCTTCCACCGTGAGCTGATTCTGCACCGACAGCGCGATGGGCAGGATCAGTTCGCTCGCGTTCGGGGCCACCACGACGCCGCCGATGACCACGCCGGTGGCCGGGCGGCAGAACAGCTTCACGAAGCCGCGGCGCAGACCCTCCATCTTGGCGCGGGGGTTCGTGGCCAGGGGCAGCATGATCGTGCGGGCCGGGACCTTGCCGGAGTCGATCGCGTGCTGGCTGATGCCGACGTTCGCGATCTCCGGGTTGGTGAAGACGTTCGCGGCGACCGTCTTGAGCTTGACCGGGCTGACGCCCTCGCCCAGCGCGTGCCACATCGCGATGCGGCCCTGCATGGCCGCGACCGACGCGAGCAGCATCAGGCCGGTGCAGTCGCCTGCCGCGTAGACGCCGGACACGTTCGTGCGCGACACCCGGTCGACCGGGATGTACCCGCCGCGACCCAGCTCGATGCCGATCTTGTCCAGGCCGATGTCCGCGGTGTTCGGGACCGAGCCGACCGCCATCAGGGCGTGGCTGGCCTCCAGCACGCGGCCGTCCTCCAGGTGGATCTTCACGCCGTCGCCGACGTTCTCCACCTTGTCCGCCCGCGCGTGCTTCACCACGGCCGTGCCGCGCTCGGCGAACACGTCCTCCAGCACCGCGGCGGCGTCCGCGTCCTCGTGCGGCAGCACCCGGTCGCGGCTGGACACCATGGTGACCTTGACGCCCAGTTCGGTGTACGCCGAAGCGAACTCGACACCCGTGACACCGGAGCCGACGACGGCCAGGTGCTCGGGGAGTTCGGGGAGGTCGTAGATCTGCCGCCAGTTCAGGACGCGCTTGCCGTCCGGTTCCGAGCCGGGCAACACGCGCGGGGTCGCACCTGTGGCGATCAACACCACGTCGGCCGCCAGCGTCTCGCTCTCGCCGTTCGAGTCGACCACGACCCGGTGCTGCGCGAGACCACGCGTGTCGTCGCAGAACTTCGCCGTGCCGTTGATGATCCGGACACCCTCGCGCTGGAGCCGCGCGCGGATGTCGGCGGACTGCGCGAGCGCAAGCCCCTTCACCCGACCGTGTACGACCGGAAGGTCCACTTCGGCGGCGTTGTCGTCGGTGTGAATGCCCAGCTCACCGGCATTGCGGAACGCGCTGCGGCCACCGGCGGACGCGATGAAGGTCTTGGAGGGAACGCAGTCGTAGAGCACGCAGGCGCCACCGACGCCGTCGCTCTCGACGACCGTGACTTCGGCCCCGTGCTGAGCTGCGACGAGAGCGGCTTCATAGCCTGCGGGGCCGCCGCCCATGATGACGATGCGGGTCACGCGAGATCCTCCTCAGACAGCGGCAACGGCCGCGCACAACCGTACGCGGTCGGGTCGTTGTCCGTGTCGTCCGGTCTTGGGTTCCTCAAGGTGATCGCCGTGTCGCTAGGCTGTCGGTCGTGCCGCTCTATGCCGCGTACGGGTCGAACATGGATCCGAACCAGATGATGGAGCGAGCCCCCTACTCCCCGATGGCGGGGACTGGCTGGCTCGCTGGTTGGCGTCTGTCGTTCGGTGGCGAGGACCTCGGCTGGGAGGGCGCGCTCGCCACCATCGTCGAGGACCCCGACAACCAGACCTTCGCCGTCCTCTACGACGTGTCCCCCCGCGACGAGTCGCGGTTGGACCGTTGGGAAGGAGCGCTGGGTCTCTACAAGAAGATCCGCCTGAGGGTGCAAACCCTGGAGGGTTCCGTCGTCGCCTGGCTGTACGTCCTCGACGCGTACGAGGGCGGACTCCCGTCGGCCCGGTACCTGGGGGTCGTCGCGGACGCGGCGGAAGCGGCGGGGGCTCCTGACGACTACGTGGCGGACCTCCGCACCAAGCCCTGTCGGGGTATCGGGTCCTGATCCGCCCGTAGGGCGGGGTGGTTGTCGGTTCGTTGGGTGGTGGCCTTCGGCCTACCGGGCGGAGTCGGCGGCTCGCAGCTCGTCACGCTTTCGCCGGTGGCCTTCGGCCTACCGAACTGAAGCCGCTGACCTTTTCACCTGCTGAGCTGGGCTTGCTGCCTGCTGGTCCTTGGCCGGATGGCTGCTGGGCCTTGGCTAGGTGGCCTGGCTGCCTACTGGACTTCGGCTGGTGACTTGCTACCTGCTGAGGGCAAGCCGGTGACCCGCTTCCTGCCGGGCTTGGGCTAGTTAGGCCCTTTCTTACCGTGCCTTGGGTAGTGGGCAATTTCCTGCTGGGCCTTTGACTGGCGAGCCCTTCTTACTGGGCTTCGGCTGGTGGCGCACGGCTTGCCGAGCGTGCGCGACTCGCGGCGCGGCCGGCTTTACTTGGGGGATTTGACCCTAAATTGGTGATCGGGCAGGCTTTTGGGACTGCCCTTTTAGCCCGATCAAGGGTCAAATCGAGGGGCCCCAAGTCAAGCCGGCCGTGGGTCCGGATCACCTGCTGCGCTACCTGTTGTGCGTCTTCGGATGCGGTGGGGCGGCGGGGGCAGTCCGGTCTCACCCCGATCGCGGATTATTTCGATGGCCCTTCCGCTTTGTCAAGGCGGGAAAGATGCCTTGACAAAGCGGAAGGGCCATGAAGTGCGCTCAGGATCGGGGTGAGGCCGGGGAGTGGGTTCGAACGCGGTGGAGTCGGGTTGCGTTCGGGGCCGAGTCTGGGCCGGGGGCCGGTGGGATCGGTTGCGTTCGGGGTGGAGTTCGGGCCGGGGGCCGGTGAGGTCTGGTTGGGTTCGGAATGAGATTGGCCGGGGGCACCTGGATCGGGCAGAGGCGAATTCGGGCGAGGGCCGGGCAGGCTGGCTTGCCCTGTGGGTCTTGTTGTCGGGGCCACTTGCCTTGGTATGCATCCGGGTGCCACTTGGGCCGGGGCACTCAGGTCGGATTGGTGCCCATAGGTCAGCCCAGGACCGCTTACCCCGGTCAGTGTCGTAACTGGACCCGAGCACCCTCCCTCGGGCCGCGCCAGCCCCGACCTACTCCTGTCCGGTCAACAGCTCCGTCAGGTGGTGCTCCAACCGTCGGTGGTCCACGGGTGACACGGTGCTCCACGGCTGCTGACCTGGGCTGGCACGGCGCATCTGGACGTACCGCCCCTCTGGCGTGTCGTAGAACGCGACCACGCGTTCCGGGCGCCTGCGTTTGCCCCACTTGTCCCGTGCGGCCGCGCCGAACTGGCCCCGGTTGTTCGCGGCTCGCATCATTTCCGCGAGCGTGTGCGCGTCGTCGCGGCGGATGCCGCGTGCGTTCAGGGCGTTTTCCAGCTCTTCCGGGGTGCGGGCCGCGGCTGCCGCCGCGTCCAGGTCCGCGCTGGGCAGCGTGATCGAGTGGCCTGGGCCCGCGGGGGCTTGGGGCAGTACCGACAGGGCTTCTCGGGGGAGGCTTTCGCCCGAGGCCGCGCGCAGCGTGAGCTGGTCGCCGTCCAGCACGGCGAGCACGCCGGACTGGCCCTTGGTCGCCGCCAGCACGCGGACGCTCCTGCCCAGCCAGAGCCTGCCGTCGATCTCGCTCTGCGGGCGGTTGAGCAGGTGCAGGAGGTCTTCCAGCACGGGGTCCAGCGATACCGGTTTGCCCAGTCCCCGGCGTTCCAGGCTCGACCACGCCGTGCGCTCCAACTCGGCGCGTTCGGCGTGGGTCTTGCCCGGTGACGGCACCTTCAGCACCAGCGGCATGATCTCCAGCCGCAGGTGCTCCCACAGCACGTCGAACTCCAGTGCCGAGATGGTGACCGGTTCGCGCAGGTCGGTCGTGCCCAGGTCCATTCCGAACATCGTCATCAGCTGGTCTGGTTCTCCCCGATCACCGGTGGCGAGATCATCCCGCCGATGCCGTAGATGTCGTCGGTCTCCCGCAGGTAGTCGGCGGCGTTGTGCTCGCCGTCCTCCTCCCCGTTGGCGTTGGCGCGACCGCCGACGTTGCCGAACGGGTCGAACGAGCTCTGCATCGGCACCATCGGGGTGGCCCGGCGGTGCACGGTGTCGTTGTCCTGCGCCGCGCCCGCCGTCACGCCCGCCGAGCCGCCGTGGCCCGGGGTCGCGGCGTGGTGCGGCGACGGGGCGGCGACGGGACCGAACTCGGCTCCGCTGGCGGCGGTCATGCCCGCCTGCCTGCCCGCTCCGCCGCCCTGACCGCCCACGCGGTCCGGGTTGCCGTCCTCGGAGGCCGAGGCCGCTGTGCCGTCCTTGCGGGACTTGGCGTTCAGCCTGCCGCTGATCACGCCACCGCCACCGCCACCGCCACCGCCACCGCTGCCGCCGGAACCGCCGATCACCCCGGACGACGCCGTGCCCGCACCGGCCCCGGTGCGGGTGGTCCCGGCGGTCCCGGTGGCGGAGGAGCCGGACGTGGTCGAGGCCGCCGCGCCGGTGGAGCTGCCCGTGGGCGCCACGACCGGTCGGACGCCCTGCTGGGGCACGGGGCGCACGCCGCCGCCGACACCACCGCGGCTGCCGGAGACCACGCCGTAGTCGCCGCCCATACCGCCGCTGATCCCGTGCACGGACCCGAGCGAGGACTGCGAGGCGTTGATCACGAGCTGCGGCGGCTGGTGGAACTGGCCGAGCGTGCTGGTGTTGGTGGTCGTGCTGGACGCGTAGGTCGCCATGACCTCGCGGGCGCGCTGCTCGGCGGCGCTGTGCGCCTTCTCCTGCTGCTCGTAGTCGGTCTGGCCGCCGACGAGGTGCGTCAACGCGCTCAGGAACTTGCCGGGGTCCTCGGCCGTGATCGGCACGGGGGCGGGCATGTCGGAGCGGGCCTTGCTGATGAAGTCGGCCTGCATCTCGGCGGACACGCGCATCACGTCGGCGCCGGTGCGGGCGTCGTCCGCCCAGGCGGCGAGCGGGTTGAGACCGGCGCGCGCCGTGTCGGCCGCCCTGCCCTCCCAGCTCGCGCCGGACTTCAGCACACCGGCGTGCAACTCGCTGTTGATCTCCACGAGTGCCGCCGAGACGCCCTGCCAGCGTTCCATCGACGCGTGCGAGGCCTTCGGCCCCGGCCCCGCGTTGATCTGCTTGTAGAGCTCCTCGTGGCTGTACCCGTTCCAGCGGTGTCCGTCGGGCATGAAGATTTCCCCTCGCTTCGCGACCGGCCCTGCTCCTGCGGTGTCAGCAGCCGCTTTGCTTCATCAGACCGGTGGCGTCCTCGTCCATCGCCAGGTACTGCTGTTCGACCAGGTCCAGCGCTTCCATCGCCGACTTCAGCTGGCGCTGGTAGCTCGTCAGCGCGCCCAGTGCCGAGTCGCCGGACTCGAAGGCGCGCTCGTTGAACTTCTCGGCGGCTTCCACGCTCACGCCGTCGCCCGCCCAGGGCCGGACCCTGACCTCGGTGACCGCGAGTTCGATCTGCTCGTCCAGTTTCGTCAGCGCGCTGGTGAAGGCGCTGCGAAGACCGGGGATCGCACCTGGCTCCACCGTGAGCGTGTGGGTGGTCAGGAACGCCTCGACGTCTGCACCACTTACCTCGGACGGCATCCAGGCCTCCTGCGTAACGTCGTTCTCGGTCGACACTCTAGCCATCTGGGCGGACCACCAGGGAGGGGCTGAACGGAGTTCCCCCCGAGTGGGTCAGCGCTGTTCGAGCAAACCGCTCAACGCGGCCTCCGCCGCGCGCTCGGCTCCCGCGCAGAGGGTGTCCTGGTTGGCCTTCTTCTCGTTACCGCCGTCCCGGAACATGATGTCCAGGAACTGCCCCTCGGCCACGTCCACCTCCACGTTGCACACGTCGTCGAGCCCCGGCGTGCGGATGACCATCGCCGGGAACCCGCCGATGGTGGTGAACTCAGGCTCCACCTGCGCGTTCTCGGACAGCCACACCCCGATGCCCTCCACTGTGACGAGCGCGATGCGCATGACGTTCCCGCTGATGCCACTTCGGTACGAACACACCTTCGACTCCCCGAAGGTGGCGTCGACGTAGGCGTTGGGCGCGTGGTCGAGGCTGAGCTGGGCGCGCTGCTCCTCGCTGAGCACCTCGCAGGGGTCGAGGCCGTCCAGCTTGACCTCCCGCGGTCTCGGCAGCTGCGGGACGGTCGTGGTCGTGGTGGTGGTTTCCGACGGGGGGACCTCGGACCCGTGGTCCGCGGTCGGTTGGGTCGGCGTCGAACAGCCGAGCAGGATCAGTGCAGGTAGGGCGAGCGCGATAGGCAGGAGACGCCGCATGGGCGTTTACGGTAGTGCCGGCCAGGGGTGGTTCCCCGGCTGCGGGTGACTAGTCGGTCGCGAGCCTGGACCAGATCCGCAGGTCGTGGTGCTCCCCGTCGACCAGTTGGGCGCCGCGGAGCAGGCCCTCCGGGGTGAACCCGGCCTTCTCCGCCACCCTCCGGGAGGAAGTATTTCCCACGGCCTGGCGGTAGCTGATCCGGTGCAGGTCGACGCCCCCGAAGCCGAACCGCACCACGGCGGTGGCGGCGTGCACGGCGATCCCGTGCCCGCGGTGCTCGGCGGCGGTCCAGCAGACGAGCTCGGCCGACCGGTTGTGCGGGTCGACGTCCTTCAGCGCGACCTCGCCGACGGGGTTGCCCAGCAGCTGGTCGCACACCGCCCACGAGTAGCGCTGGTCGCTCTCCCACTGCCAGGTGCGGAACTCCACGTACTTGCGCGCGGACTCCGCGTCGGTGACGAGCAGCCCACCCTGCCAGCGGCGGATCTCCGGGTCGGCGAACGCCGCGACCAGCGCCGCGCCGTCGTCGATCCGGTCGTCGGCGCGCAGCTGCCGCAGGTAGTACTCGCCCGCGTTGATCTCGACTGGCTCCACGGGGTCACATTAGCCGTTGTCGCTGGTGAAGCCGTCGTGCTGCTCGGCGAGCGCGTCGAGCCACGCGCGGCGCGAGCCCGCGGGGCGGCCGTCGGGCGCGGTCAGCAGCTCCACGACCCAGTCGGCCGCCTCGGCGTCGTCCTCGCCCGCCAGGAGTTCCCTGTGCACGGCGGCGGGCGCCCAGCCCTGCTCGGCCAGCTCCTTCGCCAGCCGGTCGGCGTCCTCGCGCTCGGGCAGCACCAGCAGCACCTCGTCGGCCACCACCGGCAGCTCGACGACGGGCGAGTCGTCCAGCAGACCCCGTCGCAGCAACGCCTCGCGCAGCGCGGCCGTCGTCGGTGTGTGCACGCCGTCGATGCCGGTGGACCGGGCCCCGGCGGCGTTCTCCGCCTTGTCGTCGCAGAACACCGTGCCGCCGGGCGAGTGCTGGAGCACCCGCAGCGCGCGCCGGAACGCCTCGGGCGACGGCTTCGCCACGCCGATCCGCGCCGACGACACGACGGCGTCGACCTCGCGGTCCAGCCCGAGCAGCCGCAGGTCCTCGGGCAGCCTGCTGGTGGCGTTGGTGAGCAGCGCGACCCGGCAGCGCTTCCGCGCCTGCCGCACCAGGTCCAGCGCCTCGACCACCACCTCGCCCGGCCGGGACCACTCCGCCACGGCCGCGGCGGCGCCAGGGGCGTCGAGCCGGTCCACGACGGACGCCCGCCACACCTCGTCCGGCACCGAGCCGGTCAGCGCGGGTGTGATCAGGTCCGGGGCGAAGCCCGCACGGGCCAGCGCGCCGCGCGGCAGGCCGTGGGCGTCCTCGATCGGGGCGTCCGGCGGGAAGCGCCGCAGCACGCCGTCGAGGTCGAGCAGCAGCAGGGTCGGCGGGGTCAGCGCCGCCTCCGACGGTCGCGCCGGTCGTCGCCGAGCACGCTGCCCGCGAGGATGGCGATGGCGGGGACGATCAGGAAGATGAGCGGGTTCTTGACGGCGAAGAACAGCACCACCGCGAGGATGCCCGCCAACGGGACGGCGGCGCGCAGCAGCCGGTGGCTGACCGGCGACCCGGAGAAGTGCCGCTGGTGCACCTCGCCGGTGATCGGCTCCGGCCGCTGAGCCTGCTCGAACCGCGGGTGCGGCTGGGGCAGGTCGGCGAACAGCGCCAGCAGGTCGCGGCGGGTCTTGGCGGTCGTGACGAGGGCGGAGCGGTCGCCGTACTCGTCCAGTTCGAGCCGACCGGCGCTCATGTGCTCGCCGAGCGCCTTGAGTGCTTCTTCGCGTTCGGCGTCGCCGATGCGGATGTCGGGCTCGCTCACACCGTCGAACCTAGTCCTTCAGCTCGCAGAGCACGGTTCCCTGGGTGACCGTCGACCCCGGAGCCGCGGAGAGACCGGTCACCGTGCCCGCCTTGTGGGCCGTCACGGGGTTCTCCATCTTCATGGCCTCCAGCACGACGACCAGCTCGCCCGCCGCGACGACCTGGCCCTCCTCGACGGAGACCTTGACGATCGTGCCCTGCATCGGGGCCGTCACCGCGTCACCCGACGCCGCCGCGCCACCGCTCGCGGAGCGCTTGCGGGGCTTGGACTTCACCGCCGCGCGACCGCCACCGCCACCACCGCCTCCGACGGCGAGGTCGCCGGGCAGCGAGACCTCCAGGCGCCTGCCGCCGACCTCGACGACCACGGTCTGCCGGGGCTCGTCCTCGCCCGCCTCGGCGGGGTTCGCGAACGGCTCGATCCTGTTGTCGAACTCCGTCTCGATCCACCGCGTGTGCACGGTGAAGCCGTTCTCGGCCGTGAACGCCGGGTCGCGCAGGATCGCGCGGTGGAACGGCAGCACGGTCGCCATGCCCTCGACGACCATCTCGTCCAGTGCCCGCCGTGCCCGCTGGATCGCCTGCGCGCGGTCCTCGCCGGTGACGATCAGCTTGGCCAGCAGCGAGTCGAACTGCCCGCCGATGACGCTGCCGCTCTCGACACCCGCGTCCACGCGGACGCCGGGGCCCGACGGCGCGGTGAACGTGGTCACGGTGCCGGGCGCGGGCAGGAAGCCGCGGCCCGCGTCCTCGCCGTTGATCCGGAACTCGATGGAGTGGCCGCGCGGCGTCGGGTCCTCGGTGAACCGGAGCTCCTCGCCTGCGGCGATGCGGAACTGCTCGCGCACCAGGTCGATGCCCGCGGTCTCCTCGCTGACCGGGTGCTCGACCTGGAGCCGGGTGTTCACCTCCAGGAACGAGATCGTGCCGTCCAGCGCGACCAGGTACTCCACCGTGCCCGCGCCGTAGTAGCCGGCCTCCTGGCAGATGGCCCGCGCGGAGCTGTGGATCGACGCGCGCTGCTCGTCGGTCAGGAACGGCGCCGGGGCCTCCTCGACCAGCTTCTGGTGCCGCCGCTGCAACGAGCAGTCGCGGGTGCCGACGACGACCACGTTGCCGTGCTGGTCGGCCAGCACCTGCGCCTCGACGTGCCGCGGCTTGTCCAGGTAGCGCTCCACGAAGCACTCGCCGCGACCGAAGGCCGTGACCGCCTCGCGGACCGCGCTGTCGAACAGCTCGGGGATCTCCTCCAGCGTGCGGGCGACCTTCAGGCCGCGCCCACCGCCGCCGAACGCGGCCTTGATGGCCACCGGCAGGCCGTGCTCCTCCGCGAACGCGATGATCTCGTCCGGCCCGTTGACCGGGTCGTTCGTGCCGGGCACCAGCGGGGCCCCGGCTCGGGTCGCGATGTGCCGGGCGGTCACCTTGTCGCCGAGGTCGCGGATGGCCTGCGGGCTCGGCCCGATCCAGGTCAACCCGGCGTCGATGACGGCCTGGGCGAACTCCGCGTTCTCCGACAGGAAGCCGTAGCCGGGGTGCACGGCGTCGGCGTCGGCGCGCTTGGCGACGTCCAGGAGCTTGTCGACGGACAGGTAGGTCTCGCCCGACGTGCCGCCGTGGAGGGCGAACGCCTCGTCGGCCAGTCGCGCGAACGGCGCGTCCCGGTCCGGATCGGCGTAGACCGCCACGCTGGCGAGTCCGGCGTCACGGCACGCGCGGATGACCCGGACGGCGATCTCACCGCGGTTCGCGACGAGGACCTTGCGCAGTGCCACCACGTCCTACCTCCCAGGCGACGACGACTCGGGGAACACCGAGCAGCTTAGTGACCCACCAGTAACCTCGTGACCGAGAGCATGCTCACTTTCCAGGAGAATCGTCCTCCACCGGAGGCTTCTCGGAGGGGGACACGTGGCGGAGGCACCCAGGTCCGTGCTGGTCGCGGCGGGCGCGGCCGTGCTCGTGATCGTCGGCTGCCTGGTCACGGCGTACGCGCTGCGACCGCCGTCGGCTCCCGATCCGGCCGTCCAGGACTCCTCGTCGGCCGATGGCGGCCTGCGCTGCGGCGCGACCGCGTGCCACCCGGTGGTGGAGCGGAAGGTCGGCGAGGACGTGGTCGAGGTGCTGGTCGGGGAGGGCGGCGGCCGGATCAGGGTGACCGGTCCGGCGGGCCCGAACATCTTCGAGTCGACCGTCGTGGCGTCCGGCGGGCAGATCGACGCCGAGTCGTTGGAGTGCGT
This sequence comes from Umezawaea sp. cmx-9-4, assembly GCA_049997955.1. Taxonomy (GTDB): domain Bacteria; phylum Actinomycetota; class Actinomycetes; order Mycobacteriales; family Pseudonocardiaceae; genus Umezawaea. The sequence goes on from JAEBDY010000001.1 coordinate 648,105, forward strand.
GTCCGCCGAGGTCAGCGTGTGCCTCGTGCGCGGCAAAGCGGGTGATGAGCTGCTGGGCGAGGTGCTGGTCGGCCGCGCGGGCACGTGGACCCGCGACCAGGCGCGCTACCTCGCGACCGGCGGCTACCTGGCGCTGCACGACGTCGACGGCGACCAGGTCGTCGACGTCGTCGCCGTGCAGCGCCCGTGCGACCCGACGGGCTGCAAGCGGTCCTACGCGCAGGTGTTCTCGTTCACCGACGCCAAGTCCCTGCTCGGCTGCACGGCCGCCGTGAACGCGCTCGAAGAGCTGCCGGGGTGGCCGGCGGTCGCACCAGCGGCCGCCGACCTCCGGTCGTGCGGGGCCTGAGGGCTCAGGCCGGGACGGGCTCGCGAGCGGGAGCGGGCTCGGACAGCAGCGGCGGTGCGCTCGGGGCGTTGAGCACCTCGTCGTCCAGCAGGCCCTCGCCGCGCGCGACCAGCACCGGCACGGTGATCTGGCCCGCCACGTTCGTCGCGGTGCGCATCATGTCCAGGATCGGGTCGATCGCGTAGACCACGGCGACACCGGTCGCGATGACCTCCGGCGGCAGGTTCACCGCGCCGAGGGTCAGGGTGAGCATGGTGAACCAGCCGGTCGTGCCCGCGGTCGCGATGGCGCCGAACACGGCAACGGCGATGATCAGCAGGTACTGGCCGACGCCGAGCTGGATGCCGAACAGGTTCGCGATGAACACCGTCGCGATGGCCGGGTACACCGCGGCGCAGCCGTCCATCTTGGTCGTGGTGCCCAGCGGCACGGCGAAGCTCGCGTAGTCGGGGTCGACGCCGAGGTTCTCCGCCGTCTGCCTGCTCAGCGGCAGCGTGGCGCCGGACGAGCGGGACACGAACGCGAACTGGATCGCCGTCCACGCCTTCGCGAAGAACACGACCGGGCTGATCTTGCCGACGAACTTGAGCAGCAGCGGGTACACCACGAACAGGACCAGCAGCGAGCCCGCGTAGACCGCCGCGATCAGCGAGAACAGGGGCTTCACGAAGCTGTTGCCGTAGGTCGCGAACGCCGAGCCGAGCAGGCCGAACACGCCGATCGGGGCGAACAGGACGATCCAGCCCACGACCTTCTGGATCAGGTCGAACGCCGAGCGGGTGAGCGTGACGAACGGGGCGGCCCGGTCGCCGATGGCGTACGCGGCGAAGCCGATCAGCAGCGAGATGAACACCACCTGGAGCACCTCGCCCTCGGTGAACGCGCTGAACAGGTTCGACGGCACGAGGCTGTCGAGGAACGCGCTCCACGAGCCGGTGTCGCGGGCGGCGAGCCGCTCGACGGCGGACTCGGACGGCGTGACCCGCACACCGTCACCGGGCTTGAAGACGATCGCGATGGCGAGGCCGATGAACACGGCGATCAGCGAGGTGATCGCGAACCACAACAGCGTCCTGCCGCCGAGGCGGGCCGCGGTGCGGGAGCCCCCGAGCCTGCGCAGGCTGGTGATGCCCACGACGATCGCGGTGAAGACGAGCGGGATGACCGTGAGCTGGAGCAGGTCGGTGAAGACGCCACCGATCTTGGTCAACGTCGTCACGAGCCAGGTCTGGCCGGTCTGCTTGGCCAGGAAGCCGGTGAGGGCGCCGAGCACGAGCCCGGCGAGGACTGCGGAGCCGAAGACCTTCGGCTTGGTGTACGTGCGGATGAACGACACGACTTCTCCGAGGTGTGCGCAGGGGCGGGGACGAGGTGCTCGTCCCCGTCAGCCCGTGCTCTTCCTGCGGCCGAGGTCGATGTGGCGGCGGCGGGTCAGAAATTCGTTCATCTCAGCTCTTCCCAACGCGGTGAACGTGGGTCGAGCTTCCCGAAAACCCCCGGTTGTGACCAGGGCTACCACATGTCGGACACCTGGACGCCGATTTCGCCGAACAGCCGCCGGGTGAGCGGCAGGCTGATACCGATGACGCTCGACGGATCGCCGTCGATGCCGTCGACGAACCAGCCGCCCAGCCCGTCCAGCGTGAACGCGCCCGCGACCTGCAACGGCTCGCCGGTCGCCAGGTAGGCCTCCAGGTCGGCGTCGCCCGGTCGGCCGAACCGCACCGTCGTCGGCTCGCTGTCCGCGCCGCGCGCGACGACCTCTCCGTCCCGCAGCCGCAGCACGGCGTGGCCGGTCAGCAGCGTGCCGGACGTGCCCGCCATGCGGCGCCAGCGTTCACGGGCCTTGTCGACCGTGCCCGGCTTGCCCTCCAGGGTGCCGTCGGCGGTCAGCAGCATCGAGTCGCAGCCGATCACCACGGCGTCCGGGAACTCCGCCGCGACCAGCGGCAGCACCGCCTCCGCCTTGGCGACGGCCAGCGCCGTCACCACCTCGGCGGGCTTCGGGTCGACCAGCGCGGCGGCCACCGCGTCCTCGTCCACGCCGGACACCCGGACGACGGGCTCGATCCCGGCTCCGCGCAGCACGGACAGGCGGGCGGGGGAGGCCGAAGCCAGCACTAGGCGCACGTGATCAGCCTAGTGCTGGCTTCGGCCCCGTCCTCAGCTTCCCTGCTTCACCGGAACCGCGTCCTGCGCGGGCACGGCGGCGGGCCTGCGCATCGACAGCGTGCAGGCGGTGCCGACGAGCAGCACGGCGACCAGCATCCACATCGTGTCGCCCGCGGCGTCGGAGAACGCCACCGGGTAGTTCCCGCGGGTGTCCGCGAGGTGGCTGTCCAGGCGGACCTGGAGCAGCACGCCGACCGCCGCGCTGCCCAGCACCGAGCCGATCTGGCGGGAGGTGTTGAAGATGCCGGAGCCCGCCCCCATCAGCTTCCGGTCGACGCCGCGCGTGGAGATGTTCGCCAGCGGCGCGAACACCATGCCGAGTCCCGCGCCGCACACCAGCAGTTCCGGGATCAGCTCCCAGCTCGCGATGTCCGGTTCCAGCCGCCACGTCAGCAGCGCGATGCCCGTCGCCAGCAGCGTGAACCCGGCGGCGGGCAGGAACCGGGCCCACGGGCGGTCGGACAGCCTGCCGGAGATCGCGCTGATCACGCCGGACAGCAGGGACATCGGCGCGGTCAGCAGACCGGACTCGACGGCGGACAGCCCGAGCACCGACTGGATGTAGATGATCAGCGGCAGGAACAGGCCCGTGACGCCGAAGCCGATGACGACGTTCGCCGCGTTGCCCAGCGAGAAGTTCCGGTTCGCGAAGATCCGCAGCGGCAGCAGCGGTTCCTTCTTGTTGACCGCCTGCCACACCACGAACGCGATCAGCAGCACCACGCCCGCGGAGATGACCTCGGGGATCGTGATCGGCCCCCACACCTCGCCCCACGCGTACTGCTGGCCCTCCTGCACGCCGAACACCACCAGCGTCAGGCCGAGGCAGCACAGCAGGATGCCGAGCGGGTCGAAGCTGTGGCTCGTGCCCGGCCGCCAGTCCGGCACCAGCACCGCCGCCATCACCAGCGCGACGACACCGACCGGCACGTTCACGAAGAAGATCCACTCCCAGCCGAGGTCGTCGACCAGGACCCCGCCCAGCAGCGGCCCGGTGACCGTCGCGACACCCGCGACCGCGCCCCACATGCCCATGGGCCCACCGCGCTTGGCGGGTGGGAACAGGTGCGTGATGAACGCCATCGTCTGCGGCGTCATCATCGCCGCGCCAAGGCCCTGCACGCCGCGCGCGACGATCAGCGCCTCCACGGAGCCGGAGAGCCCGCACCACAGCGACGACCCGATGAACACCACCAGACCCGCCATGAACAGCCGCTTCGGGCCGAAGCGGTCGCCGAGCCTGCCGGTCAGCAGCAGCGGCACCGCGTAGGTCAGCAGGTAGACGCTGTTGACCCAGATGACCTCGTTCAGCCCCGCGTCGAGTTCCTCGATCATGGACGGGATCGCGACGTTCACGACCGTCGTGTCCAGCAGGATCATGAAGAAGCCGATGCACAGCGCGGACAGCGCCGCCCACGGGTTCGCTTGCCGGCTCATCGCCGGTCCTCCTCGAGCTCTTGAAGGCGGCGGTGAACCGCTTCGGGCCAGGTCAGCTCATCGGTGGAGAGCTGGTCGATCAGCCGCTCGACCCGGTCGAGCTCGGCCTGCCGCATCGCGCGGGTGTACTCGTGGTCGATCCAGAACAGGGGTTCGACGCTCCGCGCCGTCAGCTCGGCGATCGTCACGTCCGCGACGGCCAGTTCCTGCCTCAGCGCGTGCGCCCGCCTGACGAGTTCCGCGATGGCCTCGTCGCGGCGCAGCGTGTGGAGGTGCCGCACGGCCATGGCGAACCGCGGGTGCTCGGGGCCCACCTCGGAGAGGTGCGTCAGGACCTCGGCGCGGAAGACGTCCGGTCCGAGGTCGGTCAGCCGGTAGGTGGTCCGCTCCGGCCGCTTGCCCTCGCGGCTGGTCTCCACCACCTCGATCAGGCCAGGGGGCGGAGGGCCGGCACCGCTGTGCTCCGTTCTGATTATTCGATCTGGAGCATATGGGGTCGCGTAGAACTACCGATGCGAGGTGGGTGTGCGGTTGGGCACGCTGGGCTTGGTGAAGCGTTGGGCACTGGTGAGTGCGCGCCCCCGTCCTGCCGGGTCGCGGCTCGCCGTAGTGGCGGTCGTGCTGTCCGTCGTGGTCGGAGTGGCGGTGGTCGGGCGGGTCCTGGCAGCCGACCCGGTGGGGTACGGGGTACCGGTGTGGCCGTTCGCGAACTCCGCTGACGTGGCGGAGGAGCGGGTGATGTCATCCGTCGTCGTCGCCGCGCGGGCCGATGCCGCATCGGTGGGGAGTTTGGCGGGAGTGGCCGAGGCGGTCCGGGCGGGGGACGTCGAGGTGGTGCGGACGCAGTTGCAGCGGGACGGGTTGGCGGTGTGGTTGCTGCTGCGGCTGCACGTGCCTGCCGTGGGGGAGCGGTGCCGGGAGGTGGTGGTACTGGGAGCCGCACCCGTGGAGGTCAACAGCAGGCGGGTGGAGTGTTGAGGGGACCTGCTCGGTGATCCGGTGGTGGTGGTCGGCGCACCAAGCACCACCATCTGCCGCGCGGTCCGGGTGGTCGGGGTGGTCGGGGTGACCCACGACTTACTTGAGGTCGGCGTTCTGGACGTGGCCGATTTTACTCGGGGGATTTGACCCTTAAAATTGGTGATCGGGCAGGCTTTCGGGACTGCCCTTTTAGCCCGATCAAGGGTCAAATCAAGGGGTCCCCGAGTCAAATCGGCCACAGCACGACGGCGGCGGGCCAGTGCTGTGGTGATCGGGAGTCGCCATCGGCTGCTCCACCGTCGGAAGCCGCAGTCGGCTGCGTGCGGTCGCTGGAAGTCGAAGCCCATGGTTCGTCGGACTCGCGCGTAGAGGTTGCGGTGGTTCCCCCTACGTCACCCCGCTCGCGCAATTGTCTCTAGCATTTTCCTTGATTTGTCAAGGCGGGAAAGATGCCTTGACAAACGAAGAAAAATGCTGAGGACGCTTCGGATCGGGGCGGCGGAGGGGGAGTGCGTCGGGTTGGGTGCGTGCTTCCGCTTTGCTGTGGCGGGGTCGGGTGCGTGTGTCCGCTTGCCGGTGGTGGGTCGGGTGTGTGCGTCCGCTTTGCTGTGGCGGATCGAGAGCGTGTGTCCGCTCGCCGGGTGGGTCGAGTGTGTGCGTCCGCGTTCCGGTGGTGGGTCGGGTGCGTGCGTTTGCTTGCCGGTGGCGGAGCGGGCCGTGCTTTGCTTGGGTCGTGTGGCTTTAATGCGGTCTGCCTGAGGCTCGCCAGGCTCCTGGGCCCGGCATCAGTTGTGCGCGCACGCGGTGGGCTGGGTTGCCCCAGTCCGATCTGCCCGATGCCGACACCGGTGCCGATGCCTGTGCCGACGCTGGTGCCGCAGCCAAGCCGGCCACCACCGCTGTCAGGCCTGCCAGTTCCGCGTCGTCCGGGTTTCCCTTGACCACGCGGAGCAGAGGGCGGTCGTCGGCGGTCACAGCGGGATGTTCCCGTGCTTCTTGGGGGGCATGGTTTCTCGTTTGTCCCTCAGCACGTTCAAGGCCCTTGCTACGTACGTCCTGGTGTACGACGGGGGGATCACCGAGTCCACGTAGCCGCGTTCCGCTGCCACGTAAGGGTTGCAGAGGGTGTCCTCGTACTCCGCCTGTAGCTGTGCCCGCAGCGCGTCCACGTCCTTGCCCTCGTTCACCGCGTTGGCCAAGGTCTTGCGGTGGACGATGTTCGCCGCTCCCGAAGCTCCCATGACGGCGATCTGGGCTGTTGGCCACGCGAGGTTGATGTCCGCGCCCAGGTGCTTCGAGCCCATGACGTCGTAGGCGCCGCCGTAGGCCTTGCGGGTGATGACGGTGACCAGCGGGACCGTTGCTTCCGCGTAGGCGTAGATGAGTTTCGCGCCTCGGCGGATGATGCCGTTCCACTCCTGGTCCGTGCCCGGTAGGAAGCCGGGGACGTCCACGAAGGTGAGGACCGGGACGTTGAAGGCGTCGCAGGTCCTGACGAACCTGGCCGCCTTCTCGCTGGCGTCGATGTCCAGGCAGCCCGCGTACTGGGTCGGCTGGTTCGCGACGATGCCCACCGCGTGCCCGTCGACCCGCCCGTAGCCGATGAGGATGTTGGGGGCGAAGAGGGGTTGGACCTCCAGGAACTCGCCGTCGTCCAGGACGCGGGTGAGGACCTCGTGCATGTCGTACGGCTGGTTCGCCGAGTCCGGGATGAGGGTGTCCAGCTCCCTGTCCTCGTCGGTGACCGAGTCCTCCACCGTGCCGTGCAGGAGGTCCTGCGGGGCGTCGAAGACCGGGGGTTCCGCGAGGTTGTTCGACGGCAGGTAGGACAGCAGTTCCTTGACGTACGCGATGGCGTCGTCCTCGTCGCTGCCGAGGTAGTGGGCGTTGCCGGACTTCGTGTTGTGGGTGCGGCCGCCGCCCAGCTCCTCGAAGCCGACGTCCTCGCCGGTGACGGTCTTGATCACGTCGGGGCCGGTGATGAACATGTGCGAGGTCTGGTCGACCATCACGACGAAGTCCGTGAGCGCGGGCGAGTAGACGTGGCCGCCCGCGTTGGCGCCCATGATCAGCGAGATCTGCGGGATCACGCCGGACGCCTGGACGTTGCGGCGGAAGATCTCGCCGTAGAGACCCAGGGAGACGACCCCCTCCTGGATCCGCGCGCCGCCGCCCTCGTTGATCCCGACCAGCGGCCTGCCCGTCTTGAGGGCCAGGTCCATGATCTTGACGATCTTCTCGCCGTACACCTCGCCGAGCGAGCCGCCGAAGATCGTCACGTCCTGGCTGAACACGCACACCGGGCGTCCGTCGACCGTGCCGTAGCCGGTCACGACGCCGTCGCCGTACGGGCGGTTCCCCTCCAGGCCGAAATTGGTCGAGCGGTGGCGGGCCAGCTCGTCCAACTCGATGAACGAGCCGGGGTCGAGCAGCGCGTCGATGCGTTCGCGAGCGGTCTTCTTGCCCTTCGCGTGCTGCTTCTCGATCGCACGCTCCGAGCCCGCGCGCACCGCCGCCCCGGTGCGGCGGTAGAGGTCGGCCAGCTTCCCGGCCGTGGTGTGGACGTCGGCCTCGTCGCCGACCGGTTCCGTGGCACTGCTCATGGCTCGGCAGCCTAACCACAGGTCCACGAGCTTGTACTGATCAGTAGCTCACGTCACTGGGACGGTGGAAGGGGCTCGCTTGACCTCCAGCGAGGTGGAGGTTGCAGGCTTGACCGGTCCACCCCGCCGCTCGTCCGCTCCGACCGGCGGCGGGGCGGACGTCTTCCTAGGATGGCGCGGGTGAGCACGCCTCTTGACGTCGACGCGCTGCGGTCCCGCCTGGTCGGGCCGTACGCCTCGGTCGACTTCACCCCCAGCACCGAGTCCACCAACGCCGACCTCGTGCGGGCCGCCGCCGACGGAGCGCCCGACCGGACGGTGCTGATCGCGGACGAGCAGACCGCCGGGCAGGGCAGGCGGGGGCGGACGTGGGCGTCGCCGCCCGGCAGCGGGCTGTACGTGAGCGTGCTGTTCCGGCCGGTCGGCGTGGATCCGGCGCGGCTGCCGTGGCTGACGCTGATCGCCGGCCTGGCGCTGATGCGGGTCGCGGACTCCGTCGGCGTGGGTGCCGCGCTGAAGTGGCCGAACGACCTGCTGCTCGGCCCCGAGCGGGGCAAGGGCGCAGGGGTGCTGGCCGAAGCGTCGTCCGGCGCGGTGGTGGTGGGCATCGGGTTGAACGTCGCCCCGCTGCCCGCCGACGTCGTGCCCGGTCCCGGTGGGCTCGCGCCGACCTCGCTGGCCGACCAGGGGGCGACGGAGTTGGACCGGACCGACATCGCCGAGCGCCTGCTGGTGCCCCTGTCCGAGATGGAGTTCGACTGGCGCTGGTCGGGCGGGGACCCGCGCTCGACCGGGCTGCTCGACCAGTACCGCGAGCACTGCTCGACGCTCGGGCAGCGGGTGCGGGTGGAGCTGAGCGGGGGTCGTGAGCTGGTCGGGACCGGGCACGACGTGGCGGTCGACGGGACGCTCGTGGTGCGCGCGGACGACGGCGTGGACCACACGGTTTCCGCAGGTGATGTCGTTCACCTCCGCTCGGTGTGACGAACACGCCGAAGGTCCCGACCGGGCCAGGTGTCCGGCGGTACCGTGGCTCGTCCGTTCAGCGCCGCTCAACCGGAGGATCGCCGTGGCGTACCCCGACGACCTGCTCAGCCCCAGTGAGCACGTCGTGATCCACAACCACCCGCACTGGAAGATGCTCCTGCTCCCGGTGTTCTTCCTCCTCGTGGTGGTGGCCGCGTTCGCCTTCACCGCGTCGCTGGTCGCCGAGCAGTCGTGGGCGACGCTCGCGCAGATCGGGCTCGCCGTGGTCGGGGTGCTGCTGGTCGCCTGGCTGACGCTGGCGCCGCTGATCCGCTGGCGCACCACGCACTTCATCGTCACCAGCGACCGCGTGATGGCCCGCGAGGGCGTGCTCAAGCGGACCGGTCTGGACATCCCGCTGTCGCGGATCAACAGCGTGCGGTTCGAGCACAGCCTGCTGGACCGGGTGCTCGGCTGCGGCACGCTGATCATCGAGTCGGCGTCGGACGAGCCGCTGGAGTTCGACGACATCCCGAAGGTCGAGCGCGTGCACTCGCTGCTGTACCGCCAGATCAACGACAACCCGGACGACGACTTCCGGCCGGGGAACGAGGTGGCCGGTGGGCGCGCGTGAGGTGAACCTCCCCGATGTGGTCCCCGGCAGCGGTTTGCCGGAGCGGATCACCATCTGGGAGGTCGGGGCGCGGGACGGGCTGCAGAACGAGTCCGCGATCGTGCCGGTCGACGTGAAGCTGGAGTTCCTGGACCGTCTCGCCGACGCCGGGTCGACCGTGCTGGAGGCGACCAGCTTCGTGCACCCCAGGTGGGTGCCGCAGCTGGCCGACGCCGAGGAACTGCTGGCAGGGCTGGAACAACGGCCCGGTGTCCGCTACCCGGTGCTCGTGCCGAACGACCGCGGGCTGGACCGGGCGCTGGCGGCGGGGGTGCGGGACATCGCGATCTTCGCCAGCGCCACCGAGACGTTCGCCAACCGCAACCTCAACCGCACGCTGGACGAGCAGTTCGCGATGTTCGAGCCGGTCGTGACGCGCGCCCGCGCCGAAGGGCTGGACGTCCGCGGGTACGTGTCGATGTGCTTCGGCGACCCGTGGGAGGGCCCGGTCGCGCGCGAGCAGGTCGTCGGGGTCGGCAAGCGGCTGCTGGACATGGGCTGCTCGCAGCTCTCGCTCGGCGACACGATCGGCGTCGCCACGCCGGGCCAGGTGAAGGCGCTGCTGGCGGGCTTCGACTCGGTCGAGCCGCTGGCCGTGCACTTCCACGACACCTACGGCCAGGCGCTGGCGAACACGCTGGCCGCGCTGGAGTCCGGGGTCACGACGGTCGACGCGTCCGCGGGCGGGCTCGGCGGCTGCCCGTACGCGGAGTCGGCGACCGGCAACCTGGCCACCGAGGACCTGGTGTGGATGCTCGACGGCCTCGGCGTCCGGCACGGCGTGGACCTCGACAAGATGGCCGACACCAGCGCGTGGATGGCCGAGCGGCTCGGCCGCCCCAGCCCGTCGCGCGTCGTCAGGGCGCTCCGCGGCTGACCCCGGAGGAGAAGACGCCGGTGAAGGTCAGCTGGTACACCGCTTCCGCGCCGCGGTAGGCCGCCCCGGTGATCTCCACCAGGCCCAGCTCGGGGCGGCTGCGGGACACGCGCGCGCCGATGACCTCCAGCTCGCAGCGCAGCACGTCGCCCGCGAACACGGGGGCGAGCCACCTCAGGTCGCGCCCGCCGGGCGAGCCCTGGGACGTCGAGTCGGCCAGCACGTGGTCGACGTACTGCCGCATCCACAGCGACGCGGTGAACCAGCCGGACGCGGCCAACCCGCCGAGCAGGGACCGCTTCCCGGCCTGCTCGTCCAGGTGGAACGGCTGCGGGTCGAAGCGCTCGGCGAACGCCAGCATCTCCTCGCGCTCGACGGTGACCTCGCCGAGCGGGATGATCCGTCCAGGGGTCAGGTCTTCGAAGGTGATGGGGCTCATGAGGAGATACAACCACCGGGAACCGGGTGGCGTGGTCGCACGTCCAACGCGCGTGAACCGGAGGTGGCCGTGACGTCAGATCACCGGGGCCAGGTCGAGGAGCTGCTCGCCGACTACCGGCGCAGCCGCGACCAGTTGGCGTCCGTGCAGCGCGACCTGGCGAGGATCAAGGCATCGGTGACCAGTGACGACGGCACGGTCACCGCGACCGTCGGCACGGGCGGCGCGCTCACCGGGCTGGAGTTGGCGGACAACGCCTACCGCGTGCACCGGCCCGACCAGCTGGCCGAGCTGATCCTCCGCACCACCGAGGCCGCCGCGGCGAAGGCGGCCGAGCGGACCTACCGGACCCTGGCGCCCGTGCTGCCCGCGGACACCGATCCGGCGGCGCTCGTGCGCGGCACCGCGGACCTCGCTCCCGAGGAGATCGCCCCGCCGCCGAGGCGCCCGCCGCCGGAGGACGACGACTTCGCGCTGCGCGACAGCTGGATGGACGACGTGGGGAGGACGCGATGAGCGGGTTCGACGCGGATCTGGTTCGGCTCAACGAAGGCGCGGGCGAGTTCACCGGTTTCGCCGAACGGGCGGGCGGGATCGTCGCGGAGCTGTCGGGGGTGCTCGACTCGATCGGCCTGTGCTGGGGCACCGACGCGATCGGGCAGAGCTTCGCGGGCGGCCACGTGGCCAAGGCCGACGAGTCGCTGAGCACCATCGACGGGCTCTCCGCCCGGTTCGGCGGTGTCGGCGAGCGCTTCGCCGCCACCGCGCAGACGTACGGCCAGGTCGACGGAGGCGCCGCGGGCTCGCTGCGCGACGTCCACAGCTGAGGGGCGCGACGATGGGCATCCAACTACCACCGGAACTCGTCGAGGTCGCCGCGAAGGCGGGCGTCACCTGGCCGGAGGCCGACGAGGACGCGATGCGCACGTCCGCCACGGCGTGGCGCGACGCGGGCAACCGGATCACCGGACTGGCGGGCGACTCCGACGGCTCCGCGACCAAGGCGCTCACCGGGATCACCGGCGCGACCGGCGACGCCGCCCGCAAGCACTGGAACGGGGTGGTCGCCCCGGACGGCGACCTGAACACCGCGGCCAAGGGCTGCCACGCCGCCGCCGACCGGCTGGAGCACGGCGCCGACCAGATCGGCGCGGCCAAGGTGGAGCTGGTCCGCGAACTGGTCAACCTGGCCAAGAACAACGACGCCGCGCAGTCGGCCGCCGCCGCCGGCCACCCGACCGCGCTGCTGGGCCTGGACACCGCCGTCGCGGGTGTGGCGGCGAACGCCACGAACCTCACGAACACGCTGGCCACGTCGGTGCGGCTGGACAGCGGCGTCGACGTCGGCGCCACCAGCCCGCCGTGCAACCCCAACCCCGGCTCGCACGGCGGCGGTCTGCTCGACACCGTCGGTGGCGTGGTCGACAAGACCGTGGGCGCCGTGGCGGCTCCGGTGACCGCCGTGACGGGCGCCCTGCCCGCCGTGGTGGCTCCGGTGACCGGTGCGCTGCCCGCCGTGGTGGCTCCCGTGACGGGCGCCCTGCCCGCCGTGGTGGCTCCCGTGACGGGCGCCCTGCCCGCCGTGGTCGCTCCGGTGACCGGCGCGCTGCCGCTGGTTGCCGAGGTCGTGCCCGCCGTCACCGCGCCGGTGGCGAACGTGGTGTCCGGTGTCGCGCCCGTCGTGGCCGCGCCGATCGCGCACGTCGCCGCGCCCCTCGTGGACGTGGTGCCGGAGGTGTCACGGGTGGTCGCCGCACCGGTCGCCGCCGTGGTTGGCCCCGAGCCGGCGCTGAACCTGCCGCCCGCCGCGCCCGTCGCGTCGGCCCTGCCCCAGCCGGTCGCGTCCGCGCACGTCGTCCAGGCGCCGCTCGACGTCCAGCCGCTGGTGCCGACCACCGACGGCACGGTGGCGCAGTCGGCGGCCCTGCTCGACCGCCCGCTGCTGCCCGTGGAGGCTCCGGCCCAGCAGACGACGGCGCCACCCGCGCAGACCCAGACCCCCGGCCTCGGCTCCGCGACCCCCGCGACGCCCGCCGCACCCGCCGTTCCCGCCGCCCAGGCCGCGGCGGGAGGTGTGGTCGGCGCGGTGCAGCGCACGGACCAGCCGGTGTCCCAGCGACTCGCGGACCCGGTCACCGGCCAGCGGTCGGAGCAGCCTGGTCAGCGGACCGCGGACCAGTCGCGCCCGACGGACCAGGCCGCCGCCCAGAAGCAGGCCGAGCAGAAGTCCACCGCCGCGCCGCAGTCGCAGCAACCGCAGACCTCGGCTCCCGCCGCCGCGGGCAAGGACCCGAAGAGGCCCGAGGACGTGGCCGCCTCCGACCTGTTCGGGGTCCTCTTCTTCCGCGCGTTCCCCCGCGGCGCGAACCCGCGGCCCAGCACCCGTCCGCTCCAGCAGGTCGAGCGTTCGGCCGCCGAGGCCGACTACGTCGACGGCCTGCGGTTCTCGCCCCAGGACCACCCGCACGCCGACCTGGTCAGCCCCGTGGACCCGCAGCCGCACCGCACGCCACGGGCGCTCGGCCCGGATCACCCGATGGTGCGAAACCTGACCGACGGCTACGACCCCCAGGCGGGCAGGCACGAACGCGACTGGGACGCCGAGTTCGTCCGCTCGGCCGACCCCCTGGAGCACGTCTGGCCGCCCGCCGCGGTGCACCCCGAAGGGGGCTACGAGGCAGGCAGGCCCGACGTGCTGCCCGCCGGGACCGAGGTGGACCGCTTCGGCACCCCCGAGGGCCGCGTCCTGGCCGCCGCGGGCACCAGGTTCGCCGGTCGCTCGCTGCCGCCGACCGACCTCGCCGCCGGCTACCGCCGGTACGTCGTCAGCAGGCCGATCCCCGTGTGGCGGACGATCTCCACGCCCTGGTTCGGCCAGCCGGGCGGCGGGACCCGCTACCGCACGACCTACCCCGTCGCCGACCTCGTCGCGCTGGGCTACCTGATGGAGCTGTCATGAACACCGAGGCGCTGGCAGGCTGGCTGCGTTCCGTCGGCGTGCCCGACGAGGTCGTGTCCATCGGCTCCGAGGCCGACAACACCTGGTGCCTGACCCGCGAGGGCGACGGCTGGGAGGTGTTCTGGCGCGAGCAGGGCAACCGGTACGACTGGGCGCGGTTCAGCAGCGAGGACGTGGCCTGCCACTACCTGTTCGGCAGGCTCGTGTGGGCGCAGGTCGCGCGCGGCGCGGTCGGCGTGCTCAGCCCCCAAGCACCCTGAGCGCGGCGTCGTGCAGCAGGCCGTTCGTCGAGAGCGCGCTGCCCTGGTCGTAGCGCCCGACGCCCTTGAGGTCGGTGAAGCGGCCGCCTGCCTCGGTGACGAGCACCTGCGCCGCCGCGACGTCCCACGGGTTCACGACGGCCTCCGCGGCGATGTCCATCGCGCCTTCGGCGACCAGGCAGTGCGACCAGAAGTCCCCGAACGCCCGGTTCTCCCACGTGGCGTCCATGAGCGCCAGGTAGGCGTCCTGCGAGTGGTGCTTGGCCCACGAGCCGAAGTGCGTCGTGGTCAGGTAGGCGTCTTCGAGCTCGGCCACGCGGGACACCGAGAGGCGCCGCACGCCGAAGGTGTCCGAGGAGAACGCGCCCGTGCCTGACGCGGCCCACCAGCGGCGGCCGAGCGCGGGGGCGCTGATCATGCCGACGACGGGCGTGCCGTCGACCACGAGCGCGATCAGGGTCGCCCAGGCGGGTACACCTCGCAGGAAGTTCTTCGTGCCGTCGATCGGGTCCAGCACCCAGGTGCGGCCGGGGCCGACCTCGCCGCCGCGTTCCTCGCCCGCGACGGCGTCGTCCGGGCGGTGTTCGGCGAGGAGGGCGCGCACGGCGTCCTCGACGGCGGTGTCGGCGTCGGTGACCGGCGTGCGGTCCGGTTTGCGGTCCACGACCAGGTCCAGCGCGCGGAATCGGGACGTCGTGATCAGGTCGGCGGCGTCGGCCAGCAGACGGGCAAGATCAAGATCACTCTCGTAGGTCTCCACACGAGGCATCGTGCCAGGCCTAGGGTGGGTTCGTGAGCGTGGTCTTGTTGGCCGAGGATGACCCGGCGATCGCCGATCCACTGTCCCGAGCGCTGCAGCGCGAGGGCTACGCGGTGCACGTCGTGAACGACGGTCCCACCGCCTTGGAACTGGCCGTCGCCGGGGGCATCGACCTGCTGGTGCTCGACCTCGGCCTGCCGGGGATGGACGGGCTGGAGGTGTGCCGAAGACTCCGGTCGGGCGGCAGGGGCGTGCCCGTGCTGATGCTGACGGCCCGGTCGGACGAGGTCGACTTCGTCGTCGGCCTGGACGCGGGGGCGGACGACTACGTCGCCAAGCCGTTCCGCCTGGCCGAGCTGATGGCCCGCATCCGCGCGCTGCTGCGCCGCCGCGCCCCCGGCACGCTGGAGGTCAACGGCGTCCGGATGGACCTGGCCGCGCGCCGGGTCACCGTCGACGGGCGCGAGGTGCAGCTGGCGAACAAGGAGTTCGAGCTGCTGCGCGTGCTCATGCAGCGGTCCGGGCAGGTCGTGAACCGGGACGAGATCCTCTCCGAGGTGTGGAACGACCCCGAGCTGAAGGGCAGCAAGACGCTCGACATGCACATGTCGTGGCTGCGCCGGAAGCTCGGCGACGGCACGCTGAAGTCGGTGGAGAAGCGCATCGCGACGGTCCGCGGCGTCGGCTTCCGGTTCAACGCGGACTAGTGCGCACCCGGATCATGCGGGCGATCATGCTCGCGGTAGCCGTCACCGGTTTCGTGCTGGGCATCCCGCTCGGCTGGACCGCGTTGCAGCTGGTCGACGACGGCGCGCACTCCGACCTGGCCGCGAGCGCCCGGCGCATCGCCGCGGCGCTGGACGACCAGATCGCCGCCGGTACCCCGATCTCGCTGGACACCGTGCAGGTGGCGATCCCGCAGGGCGCCCACCTCTACGTCCGCTCCAACAACGGCGAACAGGAGACCGGCCCGGACCTGGGCTCCGACGTGCTCTCGGAGGAGGTGCCGATAGCGCAGGCGGGCATCGTGCGCCTGGAGATGCCCTCCGGCCCGATGCGCACCCAGCAGGCGCAGGTAGCCGTGTCCGTCGTGCTGCTCCTCGTGCTCTCGGTCGCCACCGGCACGGTCGTCGCGACGGTCACGGCCCGCAAGCTCTCCCAACCGCTGGGCCACGTGGCCGCCCGCGCGGCCCGGCTGGGCGCGGGCGACTTCCGCAACGACGACCGCAGGCACGGCGTGGCCGAACTGGACCTGGTGTCCGAGGCGCTGGACACGTCCGCTGCCGCGCTGGCGCTGCTGGTGCAGCGCGAACGCGAACTGGTCGGCGACGTGTCCCACCAGCTGCGGAGCAGGCTGACCGCGTTGCAACTGCGCCTGGAGGCCCTGGCGGACCACGACGAGCCGGACACCGCGGCCGAGGCGGGTGCCGCGCTGGAGCAGGCGGAACGGCTGGCGGAGGTCCTGGACGAACTGCTGGCCGCCGCCCGCGCGGCCAGATCGGTGGACGCGGAACCGCTGGACCTGCGGGCGGAGCTGTCGGCCATCGCCGAGGAGTGGCGCGAACCGCTGCGCGGTGAAGGCAGGGCCCTCAAGGTGCGCGTGCCCGACGGCATGCTCGCCAGGGCCACCCCTGGCAGGCTCCGCGAGGCGATCGGCGTGCTGCTGGACAACGCCCTGCGCCACGGGGAGGGGCCGGTGGTGCTGTCCGCGCGCAGCGACGAATCGGCGATCGTGGTGGAGGTCAGCGACGGGGGTGCGGGGGTGCCGGACGAGCTGGCCGGCCACATCTTCGAGCGCGGGGTGTCCGGTGGTGGGTCGACCGGTGTGGGGTTGTCGCTGGCCCGAGCGCTGGTGGACGCGGATGGTGGCAGGTTGGAACTGTCCACCGCTCGGCCGGCGACGTTTTCGGTTTTCTTGCCGGTGCCCAAGGCTCAGGACGTGGTGGGGGTGGCTTGGCGGTCGGATCACTCGCCGCGGTGATGGGGGGATTGACCAAGCGGGGGCAAGGTGGAGGGGCGCACGAGGCTGGGTGCTGGGTGTGGCCTGCCGCAGGGTGGGAATGCACGCCGAGTCGAGCAACGGCTTCTTGGGTTCATAGCTGCTGGTGGGAGCGTGGTGGGTTCCCCTACGCCACCCCGCTCGCGCGATTGTCTCGATCATTTTCCTTGATTTGTCAAGGCGGGAAAGATGCCTTGACAAACGAAGGAAAATGCTGAGGGCGCTTCGGATCGGGGCGGCGTAGGGGGAGTGCGTCGGGTTGGGTGGGTGCTTTGCCTGCTGCGACCTGTGGCAAGGCTGGAGGGGGCCGGGCCGGGCTGGTGCCGGGCGGGCGGGTTAGCTGCGCCCGAGTCCTTCGATGTCTTCAGAGATCTCCTCCGGCGCGCCCTGGCCCTTCCGGGGCCGGGCGTCCGCATCGGGGAAGACCCACTTCTTGTACCCGTACCACCGGAAGGCCATGGCGATCAGCGTGCCGATGATCTGGGCGCTGGCGAAGTCCGCGACTTCCTCGGCCAACCTGCTGACGTGCGGCTCCTGGAAGTGGAACAGGTATCGCGACACGTACAGCGGTAGCGAGTTCAGTGCGATGCCCACGCTGTTGATCAAGAAGAACAGCAGTGCCTCGTGGTGGCGTTCCCTGCCACCCCTGGTGCGGAAGGACCACTCGCGGTTCAGCACGTACGAGACGATCGTCGCGACCAGTGTGGCGATGATCTTCGCGGTGACCGGCTTGTCCACCAGGACGGTTGTCTTCAAGCCGATGAAGATGGCCGTGTCGATGACGAAGCAGGTGCCCCCGACGACGGCGAACTTCAGCAGTTCGCGGTGCTTCAACGCCAGCGAGCGGAACGGTTCGGGGAACCGGAGAACCACGTTTTCTACTGCGGACACCCAAGCAGTGTACGGAGACCGGGTTGAGGCGCAGGTCAGGCGACCTCGCGGTCCTCGGTTTCGGTGACCGCTCGCAACCGCCTCGTTGCCCGGACGACATCGGGGCGGGCGTCGGCCTGGGGGAAGACCCACTTCTTCATGGCCCAGAACTTGAACGCCGTCGCGACCAGCATGCCGATGATCGAGCCGCTGACGAAGTCGGCGACCTCCTCGGTGACCAGGGAAACCGCGGGGTGCTGGAGGCCGAGGAAGTGCCGCGAGACCCACAGCGGCAGCAGGTTCAAGCCGACCGAGGCGCCGCTCACGAGGAAGAAGAGGGCGGCCTCGTGGTGACGTTCGCGACCCCCGCGCGTGTGGAACGACCACTCGCGGCTCAGCACGTACGACGCGATGACCGCGACCAGGATGCCGATGGCCTTGGCCGTGACGACCTTCTCCTGGAGCACCGTCAGCTTCAGGGCGTACCAGACGCCGTTGTCCACGAGGAACGTCGTTCCGCCCACGACCGCGAACCTGATCAGCTCGCGGTGCTTGTTCAGCAGGAAGCGGACGGGTTCCGGCAGATGGCCCAAGGCCCGGCGTACGACTGGCAGCACCCCGGCAGTTTACGGATGAGTGATCAACCGACTACGGAGGGGTCGGGCAGTAGCCCGGCAGCAGGTCGCCGAGCTGCGGGGGCCACCACGGGGGCGGCGGCTGGCACGGCGGGGTCGTCGGCGCGGGCGGCGTCGTGGTGGTCGGTGGCGGAGTCGTCGTCACGACCGGCGGAGGGGTGGTCGTCGTCGGGTCGGGGACCACCGGCTCGGCCGGTGGCGGAGTCGTCGTCGTGACGGGCGGTTGTGTGGTCGTGGGAGTGGTGGTGCCGGTGGTCGTCGGAGGTGCGGTCGTCGTCGTGGTGGTCGTGGTCGGCGGGACGATCGGTTCGACCACGGGCGGGTGGACGCCGGGGGTCAGCGACACCGGCACCTCCACCGTCTTGGTGGCGGTGCCGAGGGTCGCGGTGACCCGCACGGTGCCGCCGCGGAACGGCAGCCCGAACGCCCACGCGGACATCCGGTACGTCCCGTCGCGCTGGAGGTCCGCCCGGCACTCGACGCGGTGCCGCTGCACCGAGCAGCCCACGTGCGGCGCGACCAGCACGATGCCGTCGTCGGTCGCGAGGGTCAGCGTCATCGGGCCCGCGTTCGTGCCGGTGTTGGTGACCGTCACGTCCAGCCGCGGGTCCCAGAACACCTCGTGCCACCTGGTCACGGCCAGCGTGAGGTCGTCGCGCACCGGCTGGACCTCGACGGCGACCGACACCTGGACGGCCAGCGTGGTGCCAGCGGACACCGTGCCGGTGATCGTGCCGCCGGTCGACGTGGCGTCGGCCTGGAGGTTGAAGACGAACGTCGCCGTGCCGCCGGGCGCGATGCCCTGCGCGGTCGAGCAGCCCACCGTGCCGGTGCCCGCCGGGCAGGTGACCGACTGCTCGGCCGCGCCGTCCAGCGCCAGCAGGCGCGCGCCGCCGAACGACCCGACGGGGCCGACCGAGCGCACGCCGGGCGGCAGGGTCAGCGCGGTGCTGGCGGGGTCCGACACGGTTTCGCCGGTGTTGCGGATGGTGATCGGCAGGGCCTTCGGCGCCTCGCCGGGCACGAGCGCGAACCCGCTGGGCACCGTCGGCACGAGCGTGGGCGGTGTCGGCTGGGGCGGGTCGGCGGGCGGGGGTTCGGCGGGGGGAGCCGGGGTCGGAGCAGGTGGCGCGGGAGGCGCGGGAGGCGCGGGTGACGGCGGGTCCGGCCGCGGCGCGGGAGCGGGCGGCGGCACGGCGGCGGGCGGCACGACCGGTTGGGCCGGGGGCGGCACCACCGGCTGCGCGGTCACGACGGCGGGCGGTTGGGCGACGGCCGGGATGCCCTGGTCGCCGCCCGAGGTCAGGCCGATCGCGACGGCGACCGCGAGCGCGGCCCCGGACGCGGCGACACCGAACAGCTGCCGGGGCAGCGAGCCCAGCGCGCCCGCCGCGCCACCCGTTCCGGCGGCGGCCGCGGCGGCGACCGTCGCGGCGGCGGCCTTGCCCGCCCCGGCGGCGGCCAGGTAGCCCGTGACGCCGATGCCGAGCACCAGCGGCGCGACGATCGCGCGCAGCGAGCCGTTGACGTCGGCCAGCTCCGCGGCCATCGCGCGGCACCGGTCGCACTCGTCCAGGTGGGCTTCGACCTGGGTGGTCTCGCGCTTGGACAGGCCGCCGCGGGTCCACGAGCCCAGCTTGTCCACGGTCGCGCGGCACCGGTCGGACGTGGTCTCGGTCAGGTGCACCTGGAGGTAGGCCTCGCGCAGGCCTTCGCGGGCGCGGTAGGCGAGCGCGGACACGCCGTTGGCCGTCAGCCCGAGCAGCGGGGCGACCTCGGCGGGCGACTGGCCCTCGATCTCGGTGTGCCACAGCACGGTCTGCCAGCGCTCGGGCAGCCGGGAGAACGCCCGCGCGGCCATCGACCGCTCCAGCCCGGCGACGGCGGTGTCGCTGAACGGCACGCTCACCGCTTCGGTGGACACCCCGGACACCGCGGAGACGTCGTCGGACAGTTCCACCTTCTTGTCGCGGCGGGTCTTGTCGTACGCGGTATGCCGCAAAGCGGTCAAAAGGTATGCGCGAAAGGCTGAATCCGGACCCCGCCCACCACGGAGCGTGTCCAGTACTTTCGCGAAGGCCTCGGACACCAGGTCGTCCGCCTCGGCAGGCGAACGGGTCAGCTGGCGGGCCAGGTTGTAGGCCGCCGAAACGTGGCGTTCGTACAGCTCGCCGTAGGCGTCGATCTTCCCGCCGCGCACAGAGTCGATCAGCTCTGCGTCGCTCGGTCCCTGGACGTCAGCAGGAACGGTCGCCACGTTTTTCCTCCCTCGCAGCGGCCAGTGTGACTGACGATGTCGCTCACCGTCACCTCAAGCCCCCCGACTGGTTGGGTGAAATCCCGTCACGGCGAACCCCCGTCCGCGTCCCGTCGTAGTGAACCGACCGGGAGGGGAGACGACCCACGTGGGTGTCGCACAGGCGGAACGCGTTTTGAAGTCGAGGTGGCGCACGGCGAGCCTCGCGGCGGGCTGGGCGTTCCCCGGCGACTGGCCGCTCCGGGAGGTGGACGAGGTCTGCGCCGCGATGCTGGACACGGCCGACCCCGACGACGCGCTGGTCAGGCTCGGCCGGGCGCGGGCGGAGGCGGGCGCCGGGCTCGGCGAGACGCTGCTGGACCTGGCCGCGCTGCACGCGGTGCTCGACGGCGACTGCGGCATGGTCTCCCCGAACATCGACGCCATGCCCGCGCGGATGCTGCGGTTGACCGCGCTGGGCTGGGCCGACGTCCTCGCGGAGGAGGTCCGCGACCGCGGTGCGGAGGACCCGCTGACCGGCCTGGCCACCCGCGGCTACCTGCGCACCCGGCTGGCCGAGCTGTACCGCGAGGCCCCCGCGCCCGACGAGCGGTACGCGCTCGTGCTGGTGGCCCTGGACCTGACCCGCGCCACCGGCTGGTCCCGCGTGGTCGCGATGACCCTGCTCTCGGACGTGCTGCGCGTCGTCTTCGACGGCGGCGAGACCCTGGCGACCCTCGGCCCGTCGGTCGCCGTCGTCCTCACCCGCCGCGACGCGTCGCTGGCCCAGCGGCTCTCCACCCTCCGGGTGCTGGCCGCCGACCGCCTCGCCGTGGACCCGCACGTAAGACCCACCGGTCCCGCCAAGGTCTGGTCCGAGCACCTCCCCGCCACCCACCGGGGCGCGTGCGCGCTGATCGCCGCGCTGGGCCGCTGACCCTCCGAACCACGTGCGGCCCTGTGCCGCGCCAGGGCGCTGAACCCCTGTCCAGCACCCTTCCGGGCGGACACCCGACTCCCTGCCGGAACGCCCGCCGCTCCCCGGAGCGGCGGGCGTTCGCGGTTCCGGGACTTGACAGCCGATCAAGTGGGCCACTTAGCTAGTGTCTTAGTTGAGTGACACAATTTGGAGGTGGCGTGGTCGAGTTCCGCATCGACAAGGCGAGCGGCCTCCCGGCGTACCTCCAGCTCGCCAGGCAGGTCAGGGAGGCGTTGCGGCTCGGCTGGCTGAAGCCGGGCGACCGGCTGCCGACCGTGCGCGACGTCGTCGCGACGAGCGGGGTGAACGCCAACACCGTGCTGAAGGCCTACCGCGAGCTGGAACGCGCGGGCCTGCTGGAGGCGCGGCAGGGATCGGGGACGTTCGTGAAGGCCACCCTGGGATCGGTCGATCCCGAGGTGATGGAGCGGGTGCGCGCGAAGCTCGTCGACTGGGTGGACGAGGCGCGCGCCGCCGGACTGGAGAACGAGGACATCGACGCGCTGGTCGGGTCGGTGCTCGCCGAGGGGGAGAGGATCGAGGTGCCATGACGGCTGTGGTGGAAACCGCCGACATCGCCGTGCGGGCGAAGGGGCTGGGCAAGAGGTACCGGCGGACGGACGCGTTGCGGGACTGCGGGTTCGACCTGCCCGCTGGCCGGGTCGCCGCGCTGGTGGGCGCCAACGGCGCTGGCAAGACGACCCTGCTGACCGTCCTTTCCGGACTGCTCAGGGCGGACGAGGGCGAGGTGGTGTTCCGCGAGGGCGAGCGGATCGCCTTCGTGGCGCAGGAGAAGCCGGTCTACCGGTCCTTCACGCCGAAGGCGATGC
This sequence comes from Umezawaea sp. cmx-9-4, assembly GCA_049997955.1. Taxonomy (GTDB): domain Bacteria; phylum Actinomycetota; class Actinomycetes; order Mycobacteriales; family Pseudonocardiaceae; genus Umezawaea. The sequence continues at coordinate 670,130 of JAEBDY010000001.1, forward strand.
TCCAGCTGGGCGCACGCCTCAACCTGGTGTGGGACCAGGCGCGCGCGCAGTCGTGGCTGGAGCGGTTCGACATCCCGCTGGACCGCAGGTGCGGGCAGCTCTCCGGCGGCCAGCGCACGCAGGTCGCGCTGGCCGTGGCGATCGGTTCGCGGCCGTCGCTGCTGCTGCTCGACGAGCCGCTGTCGGACCTGGACCCGTTGGCGCGCACCGAGGTGATGCGGGAACTGCTCGGCGAGGTCGCCGAGTCCGGGACGACCGTGATCCTGTCGACGCACATCGTCACCGAGCTGGCGGGGGTGGCCGACCACCTGTTGTTGCTGGCGCACGGCAAGCTGCTCGTCGGCGGCGACCTGGACGAGCTGCTGGCGGCGCACGTGATGGTGGTGGGACCGCGGGCGGACGAGCCGCCGGTGGAGGGGGAAGTGCTGTGGGACAAGCACTCGGACGGCCAGTCGCTGTTCCTGGTGCGGGTGTCGTCCACGCCAGCGGTGTCCGCACCGTGGGTGGTGCGGCCGGTGACGCTGGAGGACTACGTGCTGGCACGCCTGTCGGCCACGCGCAAGGGGGGTTCGGCATGACCACGGTGACGAAACCGCGGGTGAGCTGGGGAGACCTGCTCTGGGTGGCGTGGCGCAGGCACCGCGCGGTGGTCCTGGTGACAGCTGGCCTGGTCGCCGCCGCCGCGGCGGTGATGGTGTTCGCGGGGGTGGCGACGGACCAGGAGCTGAGTTCGTTGCCCGCTTTCTACTTCCGGCTGCTCTGGGATCCCCTGTACTTCAACCTGCTCTTCGGCGCGGCCGTCGCGGTGTTCTGGGGGGCGCCGCTCCTGGCTCGGGAGCACGAGGCGCGGACGAACCTCGTCGTGTGGGGGCAGGACGTTCGGGGCACCCGCTGGCTGGCCGGTCAGGTCGCACTGCTCGGGGTCGCCGCGACCGCCTTCGCCACGGTGGTGTGGCTGTCGACGGAGGACATGGTCAACAGCCTGCGCGAGGCGAGTGGGAACAGGTTCAACCAGCCGTTCACCGCCTGGTTCGAGGTCGCTCCGCAGGTGCAGATCGGGCACACCCTGTTCGGCTTCGCCCTGGGCGTGGCGGCGGGCGCGGTCACCCGGCGGGTGCTGCCCGCGATGGCGCTCGCGCTGATCGGGTTCACCGTCGTGCGGATGGTGGTCGTCCAGTGGGTTCGGGCGTACTACCTGCCGCCGGTGCGCACGTTCCAGCCGTGGGACTCGCCGTACGAGGGCCAGGTCCCCGACTACGCCCTCTACGTCGCGAACGGCAACGCCGACGCGAACGGCGTCCCGATCGTCGACCAGAACGTGGATTGCCGCGGCGGGTGGGACGCGCAGGTCGAATGCCTCAAGGCCAACGGGGTGGCCGGGACCTACTCCGACTTCCAGCCGCTGGAGCGGCTCGGGTTGTTCCAGTGGATCGAGGCCGGGATCTTCCTCGTCCTCGCGGCGGCGCTGCTGGTGCTGGCCTGGTCCTGGGTCAAGCGGGCCCACCGGGTGTAGCCGGTGTCGGGAGTCCACGTTTGTGCAGGTAGAGTGACCGTCCCGTGGACTCCCGTACCGGCCTTCCCGTTGTCGGAATGATCGGCGGCGGCCAGCTCGCCCGCATGACGCACCAGGCGGCAATCCCGCTCGGCCAGTCGTTGCGCGTGCTCGCCGTCTCCGACTCCGATCCCGCCGCGCTCGTCGCGCGCGACGTCGTGCTCGGCACGCACACCGACCTGGACGCGTTGCGCGCGTTCGCCAAGGGCTGCGAGGTGGTCACGTTCGACCACGAGCACGTGCCCGGCGAGCACCTGCGGACCCTGGTCGCCGAGGGGGTGAAGGTGCACCCCGGCCCCGAGGCGCTGATCCACGCGCAGGACAAGCTGGTGATGCGCCGCAAGCTCTCCGCCATGGGGCTGCCCGTCCCCCCGTTCGCCGAGGTGAACTCCCCGGCCGACGCGCTCGGGTTCGGCGCGGAGCACGGCTGGCCGTGCGTGCTCAAGGCCGTGCGCGGCGGGTACGACGGCAAGGGCGTGTGGATGCTGAACACGCCGCACAGCGCGCAGACCGTCGTGGACGAGCTGCTGGCCGCCGGGACGCCGCTGATGGTCGAGCAGTGCGTGCCGATGCGCCGCGAGCTGGCCGCGCTGGTGGCGCGGTCGCCGTTCGGCCAGGGCGCCGCGTGGCCGCTGGTCGAGACCGTGCAGTCCGAGGGCATCTGCGTCGAGGTGCTGGCCCCCGCTCCGGACGTCGACCCCGGTGTCGCCGAGGCCGCGCAGGAGTTGGCGCTGCGGGTCGCCGAGGAGCTGGGCGTCGTCGGCCTGCTGGCCGTGGAGCTGTTCGAGACGGCGGACGGCGTGGTGGTGAACGAGCTGGCCATGCGCCCGCACAACTCCGGCCACTGGACCATCGAGGGCTCGCGCACCTCGCAGTTCGAGCAGCACCTCCGGGCCGTGCTCGACTACCCGCTCGGTGTCACCGACCTCGCCGCTCCCGCCGTCGTGATGGCGAACGTCCTCGGCGCTCAGGACGCGCCGAAGATGGGTCCCGACGAGCGGCTGCACCACCTGTTCGCCCGGTTCCCCGACGCGCACGTGCACCTGTACGGCAAGGCGGAGCGGCCGGGCCGCAAGATCGGCCACGTGACGCTGCTCGGGGAGCGGATGGAGGACGTGCGCGAGCGGGCGAGGCTCGCCGCGCACTGGCTGTCCGACGGCGTGTGGCTGGACGGGTACGACATCCACGGAGGGCAGCAGCAGTGACGCAGGTCGGCGTGATCATGGGAAGCGACTCGGACTGGCCGGTGATGAAGGCCGCCGCCGAGGCGCTCGCCGAGTTCGACGTGCCCTACGAGGTGAGCGTGGTCTCGGCGCACCGGACCCCGCAGCGGATGATCGACTACGCGCGGTCGGCCGCCGGTCGCGGCCTGCGGGTGATCATCGCGGGCGCGGGCGGTGCCGCCCACCTGCCCGGCATGGTCGCCTCCACCACCGTGCTGCCGGTCATCGGCGTGCCAGTGCCGCTCAAGTACCTGGACGGCATGGACTCGCTGCTGTCGATCGTGCAGATGCCCGCGGGCATCCCGGTCGCCACGATGGCCGTCGGCGGCGCCCGCAACGCGGGCCTGCTGGCCGTGCGCATCCTCGCCGCGTCGGACCCGGCCCTCCAGGAGCGCATCGCGGTGTTCCAGTCCGACCTGGAACAGATGGTGCTCGACAAGGACGCGGCGCTGCAGAAGGCGCTCTAGTTCGCGCACGGGTGCCTTCCGACGTGTCGAAAGGCACCCGTGCGCAGGGATGTGAACGCGCGCTAACATCGACCCAGTAGGCCCTACTGGGAGGTAACAAGTGGACCCGAGCTTCGGCACGTACCAGCTCGCCGAGGAGCACGACGCGCTGCGCGAGGCCGTCCGCTCGCTCGCCGACAAGGAGATCGCGCCCCACGCGGCCGACGTCGACGAGAACGAGCGCTTCCCGGTAGAGGCGCTCAACGCCCTGGTCAAGTCCGGTTTCGCCGCCGTGCACGTGCCCGAGGCGTACGACGGCCAGGGTGCGGACTCGGTCGCCACCTGCATCGTCATCGAGGAGGTCGCCCGCGTCTGCGCGTCCTCCTCCCTCATCCCGGCGGTCAACAAGCTCGGCACCATGCCGATCCTGCTGTCCGCGTCCGAGGAGCTGAAGCAGGTCGTCATGCCGTCCATCGCCTCCGGCGAGGCCATGGCGTCCTACGCGCTCAGCGAACGCGAGGCGGGTTCCGACACGGCGTCCATGCGCACCCGCGCGCTGCTGGACGGGGACCACTGGGTGCTCAACGGCACTAAGTGCTGGATCACCAACGCGGGCGAGTCCACCTGGTACACCGTCATGGCGGTCACCGACCCCAAGGCGGAGAAGAAGTCCAACGGCATCTCGGCGTTCGTGGTGCACAAGGACGACCCCGGCTTCGTCGTGGGCTCCAAGGAGCGCAAGCTCGGCATCAAGGGCTCACCCACCCGTGAGATCCACTTCGAGAACTGCGCGATCCCGGCGAACCGGATCATCGGCGAGCCCGGCACGGGCCTGAAGACCGCGCTCCGCACCCTCGACCACACCCGCCCGACCATCGGCGCGCAGGCCGTCGGCATCGCGCAGGGCGCACTCGAAGCGGCCATCGCGTACGTCAAGGACCGCAAGCAGTTCGGCAAGGCCGTCGCCGAGTTCCAGGGCGTCCAGTTCATGCTGGCCGACATGGCGATGAAGATCGAGGCCGCCCGCCACATGGTCTACGTCGCCGCCGCCAAGGCCGAACGCGGCGAGCCCAACATCGGCTTCATCACCGCCGCCGCCAAGTGCTACGCCTCCGACGTCGCGATGGAGGTCACCACCGACGCCGTCCAGCTGTTCGGCGGCGCGGGCTACACCCGCGACTTCCCCGTGGAGCGGATGATGCGGGACGCGAAGATCACCCAGATCTACGAGGGCACGAACCAGATCCAGCGGGTCGTCATGTCCCGCGCCCTGCTCAAGGGCTAGACCACTGTGGACGGCCTGGGAGCACTGCTCCCGGGCCGTTCTCGTGCGCGGTGCGCAAACGCTTGCCCAATTCTGACAGCGTTTCGACAGCTTGGACCTGTCCGAAACAGTGTTTGCATTCCCTAGAATATCGTTCAAATCGAAACGAATCGGGGAGTGTTCATGGAGCGCGTGCGGGATCTGGCTGCACTGATCGGACGACTGGGCGTGGGCGCGGTGTTCATCGCGCACGGCTGGCAGAAGTTCTTCGAGTACGGCATGGACGGCACGGCCGCGTCATTCGTGCAGATGGGCATCCCCATGGCCACGGCGTCCGCCTGGTTCGCGGCCGTCGTGGAGCTGGTGGGCGGGGCGATGCTGCTGGTCGGAGCCGCGCTGCCGGTGGTCGGTGTGCTGCTGGCCGCCAACATGGTCGGCGCGCTGGTGCTCGTGCACCTGCCGAACGGGATGCTGGCGCCCAACGGGTACCAGCTGGTGCTGGTGCTGGCGGTCGCCGCGTTGGCCCTCGGGTTCAACGGCGGGGCCTACTCGGTGGACCGGTTCCTGCCGAAGTCGCGGTCGCGGGAGTCCGTGCCCGCGTGAGGTGGTGCCGTGGGGGCCGGGAAGGCCCCCACGGCTAACGTCCGCGCCCATGGACAGCCGGATCAGGTCGCTGCTGCCGACCCTCCTGATCGACCTCGCACTGCCCGTCGGCGGGTACTACCTGCTGCGCCAGGTCGGCGTGAGCGAGTGGATCGCGCTCGCCGCGGGCGGTGCCGTGTCGGGGCTCGTGCTGGTGGTCGGGGTCGTGCGGAGCCGTCGGGTCGACGGGACCGCGGCGCTCATGTTCGGGCTGTTCGCGTTCGGGTTGCTGACGTTGTTCCTCACGGGTGACGCGCGGTTCGTGATCGCCAAGGACTCGCTGATCAGCCTCGCGCTGGGACTGGTGTTCCTCGGGTCGCTGCTCGCCAGGAGGCCGCTGCTGCTGGCGTTCGTGGCGAAGACCGCGCCCGCGGTCGAGGAGCGGTACCGCGAGTCACCCGCGGTGCGGCGCACGGTCCGCTTCGCCACGCTCCTGTGGGGCGTGGGCCTGCTGGTCGACGCCGCGCTGCGGGTGCCGCTCGCCTACGCGCTGCCGGTCGACGTGATGGTGATCGGGTCACCGGCGCTGACCGTGGTCGTGGTCGCCGTGCTCGTCGTCATCACGCGGTCGTACGCCAAGCGCCAGCGCGACTGACTAGGCCGCGAAGCCGCCGTCCACGTTGATCACCGCGCCGGTCGTGTACCGGGAGTCCGGTCCGGCCAGGTGGGCGACGGTGCCCGCGATGTCGTCCGCCGTGGCGTAGTGGCCCAGCGCGGTGAAGCTCCGGATCGCGTCGGCCATCGGGCCGTCGGCCGGGTTCGCGGCGGTGTCCGTCGGGCCGGGGTGGACGAGGTTCACCGTGATGCCCCTCGGCCCCAGTTCTCGCGCGAGGCCCTTGGTCAGGCCGACGAGCGCCGTTTTGCTCATGGCGTACAGGCTGAAGCCGGGGAACGCCGCCCGCTCGGCCATGTTGCTGCCGATGCTGACGATCCGCCCGCCGTCGTTCATGTGGCGCACTGCCGCCCGCGCCGCCATGAACGGCGCCCGCACGTTCACCGCCACCGTGCGGTCGAACTCCTCGGGCCCCAAGTCCTCCAACGGGCCGAAGAGGAACACGGCCGCGTTGTTGACGAGGACGTCGAGCCTGCCGAACGCCGCGACCGCCCGTTCCACCGCGCCCGTCACGGCGTCGACGTCGGCGCTGTCCGCCTGGAGCGCCAGCCCGCGACGGCCCGCGGCCTCGATGCGGCGGACCACGGCCGCCGCGCTGTCCTCGTCCTGCTCGTAGGTCAGCACCACGTCGGCGCCTTCCCGTGCCAACCGCACGGCCACCGCGGCGCCGATGCCGCGGCTGCCGCCGGTGACCAGTGCGACCTTGCCCTCGATCTTGTTCATGACCTCAGCGTGGCCGAGGAGAAGTCCCCTGTCCGGCGGGAAAACGACGTGAGGCCTACGCCGCGCCGCCCAGCTCCAGGGTGGTCTTCTCGCTGATCCGCCTGGCGGGCAGCAGGTCGGCGTTCACGTTGCTGCACTGCACCAGCGAGCCGCCGCCCGCGAGCACGGCCAGCAGCCCGTTGAGGAGACCGTCCGGCTGGTTCCACTCCACAGTGGACAGGACGCGCGAGTCGACGTCGATGCCGAGGACCTCCGCGCGGGTGCGGGCCTCCGCGACGACGACGTCCACAGTGGACGTGCCGAGCGCCGGGGTGTCGCCGGGGGTGGGGCCGTACGGGGTGAAGTCGTCGCCGTGGACGCGGACGTCGTCGAGGAAGTCGACCGCGCCGCCCAGCTCCTGACCGCGCAGGCCGAGGCCCATCGGGTGCAGGGAGGCGACGGCGACCACGCCCGCGCCCGGAGCGAGGCCGCCGGGCACGACGAAGGCGACCTTGGCGCCGATCGGGTCGTCGGTCACGGTCGCGCCGCTCCACCACGCGCCGAGCAGCACGCCTGCGGTCTGCCAGTGCGCGGGCAGCAGCACGGCGACCCGGTCACCCGGCTCGACGTCGTGCTCGTCGCGCAGCCAGTTGGCGGTCTTCGCGGCCCAGTTGGCGATCGTCGCCCGCGACAGCTCGACCCGCGAGCCGTCCGCGTCGTCGTAGTGGGTGATCAGCGGTCGTCCAGGCCCGGCGGCCAGCAGCGGCGCGAACAGAGCTTCGGTGACGCTCACGGTGGTGCATCTCCTAGTCGACGCAAGGCACTTCGGGTTGGACGGCCCGGTGTGCGCCGTCCAGACCGACCACCTTGCCACCCGCCATGCGCTGGGGCGGGCTCGGGGGCGTGCTGGGGACCAGGGTGGGGCCGAGCAGCCTGCCGACGAAGGCCTTCACGGTGGCCACGTCGACCCGGACGACGCTCTGCCCGCGCTCGTTGCGGGCGTCGGCGTCGGCCACCGGGATGGTGGCGAACTCCACGCTGCCGCCCGCGACGCCCTTCGCCTGCTGGGCGAGGGTCACGAGGTCGAGCTTCTCGTCCACCACGACCGACTTGGTGACCGCGTCCAGCAGTCCGGTGAGCTTGGCCTGGTCGGTGAACGTCCCCGCGGACAGCAGTTCGGCGACGGCGGCGGACATGAACACCTGCTGCCGCCGGATCCGGCCGAGGTCGCCGCCGGGCAGGTTGCGCTGCCGCACGAACGCGAGCGCGTCGCCGCCGGTCACCCGCTGCCGCCCCGCGCCGAAGTTCGCGCCGGACGACGGGTCGCTGGTGCCCGCGTTGAGGCACACCTCCACGCCGCCGATCACCTGGGTGAGCAGGTAGAAGCCGTACAGGTTGATCTCCGCGTAGTGGTCGACGCGGACCCCGGTGAGGTCCTGCACGACCTGCACGAGCGCCCGCCGCCCGGCTTGGTCGCCCTGCTTCTCCAGTTCGGCCCGGTCGGTGACGCCCTCGCCCTCCAGCCTGCGGACCGTGGCGTACTTCGTCAGCCCGTACGCCCCGTTGATCTTGTCCTCGCCGAGGTCCGGGATCGGCACGGAGGTGTCGCGCGGGATCGAGATGGCGGTGGCCTTCCCGCCGTCGTGCGGGATGCGCAGCACGATGAGCGTGTCGGTGTTCACGCCCTCGGCCGCCTCGGTGCGCAGTTGGCGCAGCACGTCGGCGGGCAACGGGTTCCCCTGCGCGTCGGTGCGGCTGTCGCTGCCGACGAGCAGGATGTCCGTCGCGCCGTCCAGCACGGGCGGCGCGTTCGGCACGTCGGACAGGACGGTGAGCACGTCGGTCTTGTTGACGCTCTGCTGCACCCGCTTGAGCGTGGCCCAGCCGTACCCGGAGGCCGCGAGCACGGTCGCCGACAGCAGCGCGACCAGCACGCGCCCGACCACGCCCAGGGCAGCCCTCACAGCGTCCTCCTCGGTGAATGGGGTGAACCGCAAGGCTAGCCGGCGGATGGCCGCTCAGGCGGCCGTATTCACGGAGACGGACGCCTCAGTTCACGCACACCAGGCCGCCGGCGTTGATGGCGGGCGGGGCTTGGGAGGTCGAAGGCGCACCGGGAACCGACGTGCCCGGCGTGCCCGCGGGGTCCGACCGGTCCTCGACGGGGTTGTAGTCGGCGCCGACGTAGACCGCGAGCTGGTTCCTGGTCAGCGACTCGTCCTCCTCGACGACGATGTCGCCGAACTCCTTGGCCAGCTTGTCGGCCACGGCCTTGTCGCCGGGGGCGTAGCGGACCACCGTCGAGTCGAGCAGGGTGGCGGCTGTGCCCGCCTCGCCGCGCAGGTAACCCTTGCCCTCCAACGAGTCCAGCACGGTGGCGGCGAGCTTCGCGGTGCCCGCGGCGTTGTACACCTGCACGGTCACCTGGCCGTTGGGCGTCACCGGGACGTTCGACTTGCTCGGCGCCGACGTCTCGTCGGACGCCAGGTTCCTGATGAAGTTCTTCACCTGCGCCGGATCGACCTGGATCACGTTGCCGTCGCCGTACGTGTCCATCGTGTCACCGACCGGGATGGTGCGGAACTCGATGTTGCCGCTCACCAGGCCCTGCATCTGCTCGGCGAACGTCGTGACGTCCCAACCCTGGCTGAGCACAACGGACTTCTGCACCGCGGCCACCAGGTCGTCGAGCTTGTCGATGTCGGTCAGCATGCCGGTCGACAGGACCTTCTTCGCCAGCGCGCCGATGAACACCTGCTGGCGGGCGATCCGGTCGAGGTCGCCGTTGGGCAGGCCCTCGCGCTGCCGCACGAACGACAGCGCCATCGCGCCCTCGATCGTCTGCGCGCCCGCGATGAAGTTCGCGCCGGACTTGTAGTCGCTGGTGGCCTGGTTCACGCAGACCTCGACGCCGCCGATGGCCTTGGTCACCTCGTAGAAGCTGGCCAGGTTCACCTCGGCGTAGCGGTCGATGGTGACCGAGCCGCCGGTGAGGTTCTCGATGGTCTTGATGAGCGTCTTGCGGCCGGCGGTCGTGGACTCGACGTTGATCCGGGCCTGGTCCGCGCCCTGCGCGGCCAACTCCTCCGCGACGGTGTTCTTCTGCCGCGCGAACGCGGAGTTCAGCTTGTGCTTGCCGAAGCCGTCCGCGATCTCCACGTAGGAGTCGCGCGGGAACGAGAACGCGCGGGCGCGGGTGCCGTCGATCGGGATGTGCACCAGGATCACCGTGTCGGTGTTCATCTCGCCGTCGGCGACGCCGCCGCTGAGGAGGTCGAGCACCTCGGGCGCCAGCGGGTTGCCCTGCGCGTCGACGCGGCTGTCGATGCCGACCATCAGGATGTCGACGGCGCCGTCGAGCGGCTTGCGCCCGACGCCCGCGACCTCCTCGCCCAGCTGGGCGGCGATCACGTCGGTCGTCGTGGTGCCCTGGTCGAGCGTGCGGAAGAAGTTCCAGCCGTACCAGGTGACCACCATCACAGCGGTCGACAGCAGCGCGAGGAGGGAACGCCCCGTGATGAGAAGTGCTCGGAGCGTGGTCGAACGCTGGGGTGCGGGGCTCGCACCAACCCGGATAGGTCCTGGTTGGTCGCTCGCCAGTGGCGGTCTGCCCTCCACGAGTGGTGCCTCCCCCGTGCGCGGTGCTCTCAAGCAAAGATTAGTGGGCCAGGTGCCATGGGCGCTGGTTGTTCTTCTTATACGGGAGACGCTGTAACAACCTGGTGGGTTGCACGCTTTACTAGGTGACCCACTGCGACGGTTACACCGGTGTAAAGGACTTGGGCATGCGTGTTCTGGTGACAGGCGGGGCGGGCTTCATCGGCTCCCACTACGTCCGGGAGCTGGTGGGCGGCGCCTACCCGGCATTCGCCGACGCCGACGTCGTGGTGCTCGACAAGCTCACCTACGCGGGCAACGAGGAGAACCTCGCGCCCGCCGCCGACAGCCCGCGCTACCGGTTCGTCCAGGGCGACATCTGCGACCCGACCGCCGTCGCCGGGGTGATGGAGGGCGTCGACACCGTCGTGCACTTCGCGGCCGAGTCGCATGTGGACCGTTCGATCACCGGGTCCGCCGACTTCGTGCTCACGAACGTGCTCGGCACCCAGACCCTGTTGCAGGGCGCGCTGGACGCCGGTGTCGGCAAGTTCGTCCACGTGTCGACGGACGAGGTCTACGGGTCGATCGACGAGGGCTCCTGGCCCGAGACCCACCCGCTGGAGCCGAATTCGCCGTACTCGGCGTCCAAGGCGTCCTCCGACCTGCTGGCGCGGGCGTTCCACCGCACGCACGGACTGCCGGTCAGCATCACCCGGTGTTCGAACAACTACGGTCCGTACCAGTTCCCCGAGAAGGTGCTGCCGCTGTTCGTCACGAACCTGATGGACGGCGGGAAGGTGCCGCTCTACGGCGACGGCCTCAACGTCCGTGACTGGCTGCACGTGGCCGATCACTGCCGCGGCATCCAGCTGGTCGCCGAGGCCGGCCGCGCCGGTGAGGTCTACAACATCGGCGGCGGCACCGAGCTGACCAACCGCGAGCTGACCGAGCGGCTGCTGGAGGCGATGGGCGCCGACTGGTCGTCCGTCGAGATGGTGACCGACCGCAAGGGCCACGACCGCCGCTACTCGGTCGACATCACCAAGATCAGCACCGAACTGGGGTACGCGCCGCGGGTCGACTTCGCCGAGGGGCTCGCGAGCACCGTGGCGTGGTACCGCGACAACCGGCCGTGGTGGGAGAAGCTCAAGGCTCGGGCGAACGGCTGATGGCGCTCGCACTGCTGGTGCCCGGAGGTCGTGGCCAGCTCGGCCGCGACCTCGTCGAGACCGGCCCGCGCGACGGGCTCGTGCACGCGCCGTCGTCGGCGGAGCTGGACATCACCGACGCCGAGTGCGTCGCGGACGCGGTCGCCGGTTTCGCGGCTACCGCCCGCGACGGCGGGATGCGGCCCGTGGTCGTCAACTCCGCCGCCTACACCGCCGTCGACCGGGCGGAGACCGACGAGGAGCGGGCGTTCGCGGTGAACGCGCTCGGCCCGGAGCTGCTCGCGGTCGAGTGCGCGCGGCACGACGTGCCGCTGCTGCACGTGTCCACCGACTACGTGTTCCCCGGCGACGCCGTGCGGCCCTACGAGCCGTCCGACGGGACCGGGCCGCTCACGGCGTACGGGCGCACGAAGCTGGCGGGTGAGGAGCGGGTGCTGGCCGCCTGGGGGCGTTCCTGGGTCGTGCGCACCGCGTGGGCGTACGGCGCCTCGGGTGGCAACTTCGTGAAGACCATGGCGCGCTTGGAGGAGGAACGCGACACGGTGTCCGTTGTGGACGACCAGCGCGGCTCGCCGACGTGGACCCGCGACCTGGCGGCCGGACTCGTGGAACTGGCGGACCTCGTCACGTCGAGGCGCGAGCCAGCGGACCGCGTGCTGCACGGCACCGGCGGCGGCGAGACCACCTGGTACGACTTCACCCGCGCCATCTTCGAGGAGCTGGGCGCCGATCCGGGCCGGGTGCGGCCGTGCCCGTCGACCGAGTACCCCCGCCCGGCCCCGCGCCCGGCGTACTCGGTGCTGTCCGGGAAGTCGTGGGAGCGCGCCGGGCTCACCCCGCTGCGCCCCTGGCGGGAAGCGCTTTCGGCGGCGTTCGCCGCGGGGCTCGTCAGGCCGCCCGTGACCTAGCCGATACCCGTCCGAGACCGCGCCGTGAACCGGTCGTCCGGACCGCACGTATCCCCACCTGTAGACGCGCCCGGTTCCAGCGGGCTCCGTTGGCGAGCAGGGGAGTGGTCACGTGCGGCATGGTGTGGACTCGGACGTGTTCGGCAAGACCGCGCACAGCCCGTCCTTCTTCGAGCTGTCCCGCAAGCTGGGGGACGGCGCGCAGCACATGGTCGACTTCTGCATCCCGTGCAACCCGTACTTCCCGACACCGCAGATGTTCGCGGCGCTGGCCAACAACCTCGAATCGATCCTGAAGTTCTACCCGAGCAGCACCGACGCCATCTCCGGTCAGCTGGCGCGGACGTTGAAGCTGAACCCCGCCACGATCGCCATGTCGAACGGGTCCACCGAGATCATCACCTGGATCGACCACCTGTGGATCAAGGAGAGCGTGGCGATCCCGATCCCCACGTTCGGCCGGTGGACCGACCAGCCCATGGAGACCGGCAAGCGCGTCGACATGTTCCCGTTGCAGGAGAGCGAGGGCTTCGAGCTCAACATCGACGCCTACCTCAAGTTCATCAGGACCCGCGGCTCGAAGGTCGCGGTGCTGTGCAACCCGAACAACCCCGACGGGGGCTACCTGCCCCGCCGGGAGATCATCCGGTTCATGGACGAACTGGCCGATCTGGACCTGGTCGTCATCGACGAGTCGTTCATCGACTTCGTCGAGGTCGAGCGCAACCCGTCCGTCGTCAGCGAGGCCATGATCAGGCCGAACGTCGTGGTGCTCAAGAGCCTCGGCAAGAACTTCGGCCTGCACGGCGTCCGCTTCGGCTACCTCGTCGCGAACCCGGCGCTGGCCAAGCGCATGGCGTCGACGCTGCCCAAGTGGAACCTCAACTCGCTCGCCGAGGCGTTCGTGTTCATGCTCGGCGACCACCTCGACGAGTACGGCGAGAGCCTCGTCAAGCTGTCGATGGACCGCTACCGCATGGGCATGGAGCTGTCGCGGCTGCCCGAACTGGACGTGTACCCGTCCCAGGCGAACTTCCTGCTGGTGAAGCTCGCCCCGGACGTGGACGGCATCGAACTGCGGGACTACCTGCTGCACAAGCAGCAGATCTTCATCCGCGAGTGCGGCAACAAGCTCGGCATGAGCGGCCAGTTCGTCCGGCTCGTCGTCCGCCCGGAGGCCGACGTGGACCGGCTGGTCTCCGGCATCCGCAGCTTCGGCAACTCCCGGTGGGACGTGGAGCGCCCGTCGCTGGTGTCCTAGGCGTCCTGCCAGTGGACGCACGACGGCCGCTGCGCGGTGAGGAGGAACTCCTTCAACGCCGCCGCGAGCAGACCCACCTGGACCCCGCTGCCCGCCGGGTAGTCGACGTACTCCGACGCGTACACCGGCGACCCCTCCTCGCCGACGAGCGTCGAGTAGTCCTGGTCGGGGTCCGCGTAGGTCAGGTAGCCGAAGCCGCTGCTCACCGCGGCCGCCACGTCGTGGTCCGGGATCTTCACCTCGCCGGGCGCGCCGAGCAGCCCCTCGGTGTCGGGGATGAGCGCGCGCTCCTGGTGCTCGATCACCGCGGCGCCCGCGCCGGGCTCGGCGAGCCTGGCGAGCAGCGCGTCGACCTCCTCCGGCGTCGTCACGGTCATCTGCTCACCGGACTCGTCGGCGTCCTGGACGGACCACACGGCGTTGAAGCTCATCTCGTTTGCCTTCTCTTAGCTAGTCGTCGACGAGGCGGAATGGATGCTCTCAGTGAACGACCCCGCCCGCAAACAGCCCACGCTTGCGCCGATGGGGTGGTGACGGTCCGGAGGACTGGATAACGCTGCGCGCTTGCGAGAACCTTTTCAGATGTCCGACCACGGGCGCATCCCCGCCACCTCCACCCGCGGCCAGGACGGCGACCGCCGCCGCTTCCTCCGCTGCGTCGCCGCCGTGACCGGGTCCCGGCAGGTCTCGTGGAACACGATCACCGGTTCGCGCGACGACGCGGACGACCAGTCGCCCCGGCGCTAGGTCTGCTCGCCCGCGTCGACGCGGGCTGACCGCCGCCCTACCTGCCCGCCGCTCGCTGGTACGCCACGAGTGTCGCCTCCGCGCACCTCCGCCAGGTGTACTCGGCCGCGTGCGTCCGGCGGGCGACCTGGGCGCTGGCGGTCGGCGGGGTCTCCACGGCGGCGAACATGGCGTGCGACAGCGCGTCGGCGTCGCCGACCGGGGTCAGCAGGGCGTGGCCGCCCGACACCTCGCGCAGGGCGGGCACGTCGGAGCACACGACCGGGACGTTGCACGCCAGCGCTTCCAGCACGGGCAGGCCGAAGCCCTCGTCGCGGGACGGCAGGACCAGGGCCGAGGCGCCCGCCACGACGCTGCGCAGGTCGACGTCGGCCAGGTACCCGGTGCGGATGACCCGTCCGTCCACTCCGGACTGGCGCGGCCCGGCCAGCACCAGCGGCGGCAGCGAGGAGTCGCTCGCGTGGGCCTTCATCAGCGTCTCCAGGCCCTTGCGCGGCCCGCCCGCGCCCACGAACAGCAGGTACTGCGACGGCAGGCCCAGACGGGCGCGCAGGGCGTCGTTCGGGGGCCGTGAGGCGAACCAGGCCGGGTCGACGCCCAGCGGTGTCACCACGATCTTGTCCGGCTCGATGCCCAGGCGCTCCTCGACCGTGCGGGCGACCGCCTGGGTCGGGGTGCAGACCACGTCGGCGCGCTCGGCCGACTGGCGGACCAGTTCCGGCAGGCGCGCGTCGGACTCGGGCAGGTCGCCTGGCGAAACCAGGAACGCCAGGTCGTGGATGGTCACGACGCCGCCCGCCCGGATCGTGGGCGGCAGCACGAAGTTGGTGGCGTGCATGACGTCGGTGAAGCCCGCCAGCACCTCGACCGGCGGGAACGGGAAGCGCAGCCAGAACTGGCGGAGCAGCCGCGCGGACACGGGCAGGCCGCGGGCCTCGACGCCGTGCGGCAGGACGGTGCGCAGCGCGCTCCAGCCGCGCAGGGTGAACGCGACCGCTCGCACGTCGACCTCGTCCGGCATGGACGCCAGCTCCTCGGCGAGGGCCGAGGTGTAGCGGCCGATGCCGGTGCGGTGGCCCAGCAGCGGGGTGCCGTCGAGCAGCACGCGCAGCGGCTTAGCCATGTGCGCCGCCGCGCAGTTTCTTCAACACCCGGCCGGACGCGCGCTTGGCCAATTCCGTGGGTCCTCCCTGGTCGAGGTATTCGCGGACGAGCTTGACGTCGCGGCGCACCTTCGCGCTCGTGGTCAGCGGGACGTTGCGGACGAGCGGCGCGCTGCCCGGCAGCCGGTCCGCGGCGGGCCGGGGGTTGCGGCAGAACTCGACCAGCGGCGCGAGCACGGTCTCCCAGGTGAAACGCTCGCGCACCACGGCGATCCGCTCGCGGCAGCCCGCGGCGAACTCCTCGTCGTAGAGGACCTTCTCCAGCGCGCGGGCCAGTTCGTCGGGGTCCTCGGAGCGGACCACGACGCCCAGCCGCTCGCGCTCCACGAGTTCGGCGAACGAGTCGCCGTCGGTGGTGACGATCGGCAGCCCCGACCACAGGTAGTCCAACACCCTGGTGCGGAAGGCGAACGTGGTCTCCACGTGCTCGTAGTGGGTGGTCACGCCGCAGTCCGCGTCCAGCAGCCAGTTCTGCCGGTCGTGGTAGGGCACCCACGTCTCGTTGAAGAACACCGCCGAGTCCACGAGGTCGAGCCGCTTGGCCAGCGCGCGGGTCTGACCCGCGATGTCCATGTCCGGCACCTCGGGGTTCGGGTGCTTCATGCCGAGGAAGAACAGCTTGAGGTCGGGGTGGTCGTCCCGCAGGCGGTGCACGGCGTGGATCAGCGTCAGCGGGTCGAACCAGCTGTACACGCCGCCCGCCCACAGCACGACCTTGTCCGTGCTCGAAATGCCGGGCACGACGTCCTTGATGGCCGGACCGGTGCGCTGCGGCGGCTTGCCGGGCAGGCCGAACGGGACCACGGACAGCAGCGAGCGGACGGTGGGGTCGTTGTCGTACAGCGTCGGCGTGAGCCTGCCGAGCGCGGCGAGGTGGCCGAGCCAGAAGTGCCGCTGCCGCTCGGACGCGCAGAGGAAGAAGTCGCCGCGCTGCAACTGGTTGTTGAGCACGCGGGTCACGCCGACGATGTCCAGCGCCCGCTGCTCGTCGGTCGCCTCCTTGCCCTGCTCCAGCAGTTCCAGGTGCATCGGGTCGTACACGTCGCACACGACGATCTTGGTGGAGGCGGCCCGCTTCAGCTCCGGCACCATCTCCAGCACGTGCCCCTGGAGCACGATCACGTCGGCCCAGCCGATGTGCGGGGCCAGGTCCCGCGGCTTGGAGCCGGAGACGGCGAACGGGGCCTCCGGCGGCGCGCACAGCGGGTTCACCGTGACGAGCTTGACCTCGTGCTCGCCCGCCAGCACGTCGGCCATGTTCCACGCCCGGATCGCCGGTCCGGCCATCCTGACCGAGATCGCGTCGCCGGTGATGATCAGGATCCGCCGCGGCCTGCCGAACACCTCGTCCAGCCCGAAGACGTCGACCAGGACGTCGTGCGCGGCGAGGTAGCGCGGCAGCGGGTAGGCGGGCTCCATCGCCTTGCGCATCAACGGGACCAGGTCGCGGTCGCTGCGGACCCGCTTGGCCTGCTCGACCTTCCGCGACTCCTGGAGCGACGGCATCAGCTCCACGAACTGGTCGATCGCCAGGAACCCGGCCAGCGCCTTGCGGTCCACCGGCACCGGCGCGGCGTCGTCGGCGACGTTCTCGGGCCTGCGGGTGATCTCCAGCTGCGTGGCGTCGATCTCGCCGCGCGCGGTCGCCCGGCGGACCACCAGCGCGAGCGCGGCGGGCAGCACCTTGGCGAGCGTGTCGTCGGAGAAGTTCTTGTACAGCGCGGCGAGCGCGTTGCGCTCCAGCAGGTACAGCTCGCGGCTGTGGTCGATGGACGACATCGAGGCGTGGTGCTTGTGGAACGTCAGCGACGCGGGCTCGTAGCGGACGCGCCAGCCGCGCAGGTTCATCCGCCAGCCGAGGTCGACGTCCTCGTAGAACATGAAGAACCGCTCGTCGAACCCGCCGAGCGACCGGTAGACCGAGGTGCGGACGAACAGCGCCGAGCCGGTGCCGAACAGGACGTCGCGCGGCGCGTCGTGGCTGCCGTCGTCCGGCCGGCCCGCGTGCCGCTTGTAGCCCATGCCGAACCAGGTGAGACCGCCGTCGACGAAGTCGATGTCGGTCCCGTCCCAGTCGAGCACCTTGCTGGCGACCGCGCCCACGGTCGGCTCGGCCTGGAGGACCCGCACGGCCGCGCGCACCCAGTCGGGGTGCGGCCGGGCGTCGTTGTTGAGGAACGCGAGCACCGAGCCGGTCGCGGACTCGACACCGAGGTTGCACCCGCCCGCGAAGCCCAGGTTCTCCGGCGACTCGACGACGGTCGCGGACGGCACGGCGGCGCGGATGCGCTCGGCGCTGCCGTCGCCCGAGGCGTTGTCCACGACGACCACCTGGAGCTTGTCCACCGGGTACGACAGCTCCGCCAGGGCCCGCAGGCACGTGATGGTGTCCTCGGCGCCGCGGTAGTTCACCACGACCACGGATACGGCGGGCAGCACCATCAGTCTCCTCGCTCCACGACGGCTGTGCGGGGTAAGCCTGCCTCATCACTGCGCGTGTCGTGCGGCGAAGGGGCTACCGGCCCGCCCAGGTGCGCCACACGTCACGGCGGGAGACCGTCGAACGGCGCCCGACCCCGACCCGCGCCACCAGCGCGGACGGGGAGCGGAGCAGCACTTCGGCCAGCACGCGCAGGCGCAGCGGAACCCGGAAGTTCGCCGCGTCGGGCACTCCGGAGCGGAACGGGAGCAGTGCGGTGATCACCGCGAACCGAGCGGTTTCCCGCACCGCGACGGCGGCGGGGGCGCACCGGAGGAGCATGAGCAGCCGGTTGCGCTCGTTCCACCGGTGGAACGGGGCGGAGCCGGGCCTGGTGCTCGCGCCGTGCCGGTGCCGGACCCGCGCGGGTCCGACGGACACCAC
Source organism: Umezawaea sp. cmx-9-4 (assembly GCA_049997955.1). Lineage (GTDB taxonomy): Bacteria > Actinomycetota > Actinomycetes > Mycobacteriales > Pseudonocardiaceae > Umezawaea. Next base: position 688,283 of record JAEBDY010000001.1, read on the forward strand.
CCGGTACCCGGCCAGCCGCAGCCGCCAGGCCGTGTCGGTGTCCTCGTAGTAGCAGAAGAACCCGGCGGGCACGCCGCCCACGTCCCGCAGGACGTCGGTCCGGAGCAGGGCCGCGCCGCCGCAGAAGCCGAACACGTCCCGGCCCGCGAGCACCACGTCCACGCCGTGCCCGTCGGCGGTCAGCGCCACGCCGACCGACTGGGTCGCGCCGTCGGGGAGCACCATCGAGGAGGTGGCCGCGGCGACCAGGGGGTCGTCGTCGAGCGCTTCCTCCAGCGACGAGAGCCAGGTGGGATCGGGGGCGGCGTCGTCGTTCAGCCAGGCCACGTACGGCGTGTCCACCTGGTCCAGCACGGCGGCCAGCGCGCCCGCGTAGCCGAGGTTGCGGGGCAGCCGCACCACGTCCGGCGTGCTCGGGTGCGCGGCGAGCAGCTCGGCCGTCCCGTCGTCCGACGCGTTGTCGACCACGAGTGTCCGGTGTGGACTCCTCTGGGCGGCCAGGGCGTCGAGGCAGGCGGTGATGTGCTCGCGGCCGCGCCAGGTCACCACGACCACCGTGCTGGGACTGGACACGGCGTGAGACGGTACGGCACGTGCCCCAGCTCGTCGTGCTGGCCGAGCAGTTGCTCGCCCCCGTCCCCGGCGGTACCGGGCGGTACACCCGTGAACTGGCCGCGGCGCTCGCCGCGACCGCGCCACCGGGGTGGACCGTGACCGGCGTCGTGAGCCGCCACCCGGACGTCCGGGCGGCCGTGATCCCCGGCGTGGAGGGGCCGGAGGTGCTGCCGCTGCCGCGCCGGGCCCTCATCGCTGCCTGGGAGCACGGGATCCCGTACTGGCCCGGCGGCGACTCGGTGCACGCGCCGACGCCGCTGGCGCCGCCGGGGGGCCGGGTCGTGGTGACCGTGCACGACGCCGTGCCGTGGACGCACCCGGAAACGCTGACCAGGCGCGGAGTCGCGTGGCACCGCAAGGTGATCGCCCGCGCCACGGCCAGGGCGGGCGCGGTCGTCGTGCCCACCCGCGCGGTCGCGGGGGACCTCGCGCGCCACGCGCCCGGCGCCGCTCCCGTGCACGTGATCGGGCACGGGGTCACGGCGTGGCCGGAGGAGGCCCGGATCGCGCTGCCGGAGCGGTACGTGCTCGCCATCGGCACCCTGGAACCCCGCAAGGGCTTGGAATTCCTGGTCGAGGCGACGAGGGGGTCGGGGATTCCCCTTGTCTTGATTGGTCCCCGGGGGTGGGGCGAGGTGGACGCCGACGCGCCGCACGTGCGGGTGCTCGGTCGTCTGGAGGACACCGAACTGGTGTACGCGTTGCGCCGTGCGGCCGTGCTCGTCGTGCCGAGCCTCGCCGAGGGCTTCGGGTTGCCGCTGCTGGAAGCGATGGCGGCCGGTGTACCCGTGGTCCACTCGGACGCGCCCGCCCTGGTGGAAGTGGCCGGAGGGGCGGGACTCGTCACACCGCGTGGCGATGTGGGGGCGCTCACAGCCGCCATCAGGTCCGTTGTGGACGATCGGACTGCCGCTGCCCGCATGGTAAGCGCTGGTCTGCGCCGTGCCGAAGCGTTCAGCTGGGAGAAAGCCGCGCGCGACACGTGGAACGCGCACCTCGAACTTCGTCGACAGCGGGTCACATGACCAACAGGCGGTAGATCGCGCGGTCGACAGCACTAGTCTCAGTCCGTGCCCATCGTCGAACCCAGCGTGTTGATCGACGCCACCGCGGTGCCCTCGGACCGGGGCGGCGTCGGCCGGTACGTCGACTCGCTCGTGGCCGCGCTGGACGCGGACGGTGCTCGGCTCAGCGTCGTCTGCCAGCCGCGCGACGCCGAGCTGTACACCCGGATGGCGCCGTCGTCGCGGGTCCTGGTGGCGGCCGAGTCCGTCGCCACCCGCACCGCGCGTCTCACGTGGGAGCAGACCACGCTGCCGCGGATCGTGGCGCGGCTCGGCGTGGACGTGCTGCACTCCCCGCACTACACGATGCCGCTGGCGAACCGGGTCGCGACGGTCGTGACGCTGCACGACGCCACGTTCTTCACCGACCCGGTCCTGCACTCCTCGGTGAAGGCCCGCTTCTTCCGCGGCTGGACCCGCGCGTCCCTGCGCCGCGCCGCCCTGTGCGTCGTGCCGAGCGAGGCGACGGCGGCCGAGCTGGCGCGCGTCGCCGGAGCGGACCGCCGCGCTCTGCACATCGCCCAGCACGGCGTGGACACCGATCGGTTCCACCCGCCCACGCCGGACGAGGCCGCCGTGGTCCGCCGGTCCCTCGGGCTCGGCGACCTGCCGTACGTGGCGTTCCTGGGGGCGTTGGAGCCGCGCAAGAACGTGCCCGCGCTCATCCGCGGCTTCGCCCAGGCCTGCGTCGGCCGCCCGAACCCGCCCGCGCTGGTCCTCGCGGGCCAGCCTGGCTGGGACAGCCAGGTGGAGCGCGCGCTCGACGTGGTGCCGCACCGGATCCGGGTGATCCGCGCGGGCTACCTGCCGTTCGACCAGCTGGCGGGCTTCCTCGGCGGTGCCGAGCTGGTCGCGTACCCGAGCCTCGGCGAGGGCTTCGGCCTGCCGGTGCTGGAGGCCATGGCGTGCGGCGCGTCCGTGCTCACGACCCGGCGGCTCAGCCTGCCCGAGGTCGGCGGCGACGCGGTCGCCTACTGCGGCGTCGGCGCGGGCGACATCGCCGCGGGTCTGGCCGAGCTGCTCGACGACCCGTCCCGCCGCGCCGCGCTGGCGACCGACGCCCAGGTCCGCGCGAAGGCGTTCACCTGGTCCACCAGCGCCGCCCGGCACCGCCTCGCGTACTCGCGGGCGCACCTCGTGCACCGCCGCGGCCGCTAGTACCCCGTTCGGCTCAACCCTGGGTCTTCGCCGGTGCGATGCATACCCCCCAGGGGTATAGTGGCCCGCATGAACGCTTCCTGGTCCACCGCTGTCTCGGCCACGCTGCACTGCCTCACCGGCTGTGCGATCGGCGAGGTGCTGGGCATGGTCATCGGCACGTCCGCCGGTCTGCCCACGTGGGGCACGGTCGTGCTGTCCGTCGCGCTCGCCTTCCTCTTCGGCTACGCGCTCACGCTGCGCGGCGTCCTCAAGGCGGGGATCGGCCTCGCCGCCGCGGTCAAGCTCGCGCTGGCCGCCGACACCGTGTCGATCGCCGTCATGGAGGTGGTCGACAACGCGGTCATGGTCGTCGTGCCCGGCGCGATGGACTCGGGCGTCGCGAGCTTCCTGTTCTGGGGAGCCCTGGCGTTCTCGCTCGCCGTCGCGTTCGTGGTCACGGTGCCGGTCAACCGCCTGCTGATCGCGCGCGGCAAGGGGCACGCGGTGGTGCACCACGTCCACCACCACTGACGGTGCACAATGTGGCGCGTGACCGAATCCACGCGCTACGGCGACGCACTGGCGGCGGTGACCGTCACCTACTCGCCGGGTGAGACCCTCGACCGCTTCCTCGACACGCTGGCCAAGGCGACCACGCTGCCGGTCCGCGTGGTCCTCGCGGACAACGGGTCCAAGGACGGCGAGCCGGAACGCGCCGCCGCCGAACGCGACGAGGTCACCTTCCTGCCAACGGGCGGCAACCTCGGCTACGGCGGCGGCCTCAACCGCGGCGTCGCCTCACTGCCCGACGACGTCGGCTGGATCGTCCTGGCGAACCCGGACGTCGAATGGGGCGAGGGCTCGCTCGACAAGCTCCTCGAAGCGGCGAAGCGCTGGCCGCGCGGCGGCGCGTTCGGCCCGCTGATCCGCGAGACGACCGGTGAGGTCTACCCGTCCGCCCGGCTGCTGCCGTCGCTCGGCCGCGGCCTCGGCCACGCCGTCTTCGGCAAGGTCTGGCCCGCGAACCCGTGGACCCGCGAGTACCGGCAGGAGAAGACCGAGATCGTCGAACGGCCCGCGGGCTGGCTGTCCGGCTCGTGCCTGCTGATGCGGCGCGAGGCCTTCGACTCGGTCGACGGCTTCGACGCGCGCTACTTCATGTACTTCGAGGACGTCGACCTCGGCGACCGGATCGGCCGCGCGGGCTGGCTCAACGTGTACGTGCCGGAGGCCGAGGTCGTGCACATCGGCGGCCACTCGACCGCGGGCGCGTCCGCGCGGATGCTCGCGGCGCACCACAGCAGCGCCTACCGGTACCTGTCCGACCGGCACCAGGGCCCTCAGTGGGCCCCGGTGCTGCTGGCCGTTCGACTCGGACTCGGGCTGCGGCTGAAGCTGGTCACGCGTCGCCGTTGAGCCTCTGGCTCAGACCCGGCGGTGGCGGCTGGTCGCCGCTGAGCCGCTGGGTCAGGCTCGGCCGACCACCGGGCGCCTGCTGCACCGTCGGCAGCTGACCGGGCCCGCCGCGCTGCACGGGCTCGGTCTGGTGCTGCTGCTGCTGGTACTGCTGCTGAGGTTGCTGCGGCGGCTGTTGTTGCTGGTACTGCTGCTGCGGTGGTTGCTGCGGCTGGTGCTGCTGCGGCGGCCGTCTGCCGCCGGACGCCATCTGCGCGGAGATGACCATCGTCGACTCCGGGTCCAGGCCGCGCGGGTCGACCGCGTTGACCACGGTCCGCGGGATCTGCTGCGTGGCCGACGAGTCCATCGGCGAGGTCATGTTGTCCGGCGTGACGACGTGGGCGCCACGTGCTCGTGCACGGGCAAGCAGCGCGTCGGCCCGGTCGCGGGGGTCCATTCGGATCTCTCCTGCGTTGCCTAGGGCCGGCTGGGGGTGCCGGCGTTCCCGATTTCTGACACGCGCCCGCCAGGGACCACTGCCCGTCTATCGGATGCTGTCTGCCACAGTATTCGAATCGGTCGTTGCGTGTTAGTGGAGGAGGAAAAACGGGCATGTCGGAGCTGCACGGCGTGGAAGCGGTGGTTCTGGTCGGTGGCAAGGGAACCCGACTTCGTCCTCTGACCCTGTCCGCCCCGAAGCCGATGCTGCCGACAGCCGGCGTGCCCTTCCTGGAGCACCTGCTGTCGCGGATCAGGGCCGTGGGCATCACCCACGTGGTGCTCGGCACCTCGTACAAGGCCGAGGTCTTCCAGGACTACTTCGGGGACGGCGCCAAGCTCGGCCTGGAGCTGGAGTACGTGGTGGAGGACGTGCCGCTCGACACGGCGGGCGCCATCCGCAACGTCGCCCACAAGCTGCGCGAGCGCGACGTGATGGTGTTCAACGGCGACATCCTGTCCGGCGTCGACCTGCGCGGGATCGTCGAAACGCACCGCTCCGCCGAGGCGGACGTCACGCTGCACCTGGTCAAGGTCGACGACCCGCGCCGGTTCGGCTGCGTGCCGACGGACGACGAGGGCCGGGTGACGGCGTTCCTGGAGAAGACCGAGAACCCGCCGACCGACCAGATCAACGCGGGTTGCTACGTGTTCCGCCGCGAGGTCGTACTGGAGATCCCCGAGGGCCGTCCGGTGTCCGTGGAGCGCGAGACGTTCCCCGGTCTGCTGGAGCGCGGCGCGCGGGTGCAGGGCCACGTGGACGCCACCTACTGGTTGGACCTCGGCACGCCCGCCGCTTTCGTCCAGGGCTCGGCGGACCTCGTGCGCGGTGTCGCCCCGTCGTCCGCGCTGCCCTCGGAGCCCGGTGAGGCGATCGTGCTCGGCGGCGCGGAGGTGCACGAGGACGCGGTCCTGTCCGGTGGCACGACCATCGGCGCGAACGCCACCGTCTCGGCGGGCGCGGTGGTTTCGGGTTCCGTGGTGTTCGACGGCGCCGTGATCGGCGAGGGCGCGGTGGTGGAACGATCGGTCCTGGGCGCGGGCGCGCTGGTGCAGGCGGGCGCGGTCCTGCGCGACGCGGTGATCGGTGACGGAGCGGTGATCGGCGCGCGGTGCGAACTCATCGGCGGGGCGCGGGTGTGGCCCGACGTCGTGCTGCCCGAGGCGGGGGTGCGTTTCTCGGCCGATGTCTAGGACCTGGCTGCCGCCGTTCCCACTGGACGTGGGTTCGGTGCTCCACCCGCTCCGCCGCGGAGCGGGTGATCCGACGTACCAGCAGGACGCCGCCGGGGCCGTGTGGCTGACCGCGAACACACCACTCGGTCCCGGCACCCTGTGCGTGCGGCGGCCGGGGTCGTCGGTGGAGGCCGAGGCCTGGGGCGACGGGGCCGAGTGGCTGCTGGACGGCCTGCCCGCCCTGCTGGGGGCTGACGATGACGACGCCGGTTTCGTCGGCCACCACCCGCTGATCGCGGAGACCCGAAGGCGGAAGCCGGGGTTGAGGTTGGGGTCGACGGGCCGGGTGTGGGACCTGCTGCTGCCCTCGGTGTTGGAGCAGAAGGTCACCGGGACGGAAGCTCGCCGGTCGTACCGCGAGCTCTGCCGCAGGTTCGGGGAACCTGCTCCGGGACCGGTGCCGATGGGGATGCGGGTCGGGCCCACCCCGCGAGCGGTCCTGGGGATTCCCGACTGGGAGTGGCACAAGGCCGGGGTGGACAGTTCGCGCCGACGAGCGTTGATCGCTGCCGCGCAGGTGGCTCACCGGTTGGAGAAGGCCGCGGAGTTGCGCGGTGAAGCCGGGCGGAACCTGCTGCGGTTGATCCCGGGGATTGGTGTGTGGACGGCGGCGGAGATCGCGCAGCGGTGCTGGGGGGACGCGGACGCGGTCAGCTTCGGCGACTTCCACATTCCTTCGGTGGTCGGGTGGGCCTTGCTGGGGAAACCGTTGGACGACGAGGGAATGGCCGAACTCCTCGCGCCTTACGCACCGCAGCGCCACCGAGCAGTCAGGTACATCGAGGCCTCAGGTTTTCGAAAGCCCAGGTTCGCCCCGAGGTTCTCACCTCGGGACTACCGCGCGATGTGAGCGCGAGGGCTACTACCGCTACCGCGAACATGCGCCAGCGCTACCACTGCCAACGCTGCGCCAGCGCTACTACTGCCTACATGCGCCAGCGCTACTACCGCCAACATGACTGCCTGCCTGACAGAGGCCGGACCCCCCGCCCTGCCCCCGATCCCCAGCGCGTTCATGCTTTGATTTCGTTTGTCAAGGCATCTTTCCCGCCTTGACAAATCAAAGCAAAGCATGGAAACAATTGCGCGAGCGGGGGTGGGACTTTGTCTTCCTGTTCTGGGGTCTTGGGCTTTGGGTTCTGGGCTCCGGATCTTGGGTCCTGACTCTGGCTCCGGCTTCCGGTGGTGGTCGGGGCGCTGCTGCTGGGTGTCCCCGCCCTGGTCCCGCTCGCGCAATTATCTCCATCCGGCTTTTCGTTTGTCAAGGCGGGAAAGATGCCTTGACAAACGAAAAGCCGGATGAGGGCGCTTTGGATCGGGATCAGGGAGGGGTGTGGGCTTGATCGGGTGTGCGGGTTGGTTGGTGGGCGAGATTTCAAACCAAGCCAAGCCAGAGTCAGAGCCGAAGTTGAAGCCCTGGCTCTGGAGGTTGGTCCGGAGGCCAGGGTTGGCTTCTGAGAGTGAGGTCCAGGGGGTCGGAGTCGTAGTTCCAGGGTGAGCCGAAGCCGAAGCCGTAAGTCCGAGATCGCAAGTTCAATCCAGGCCCTTAACCGCAAGGCTCAAGTCCGGGATCCGCTATGGACTCGTTCCGAGCGATGCCCCAACGCCGTCCCCGGCCTACCGCAACCGCGCCAAAGCCGCGTCGATCATCGGCGTCAGGTCGTCCACGTTCGCCGGCAGGGAGTCCAAGGGCCACCACTGGAGGTCCACCGACTCCGCGCTCCGCACCGGCTGTGCGCCCACCGGAGCCCGTACCAGGAACCTCACGTCGAAATGACGGGTCGGTTTTCCGAGTGAGCAGGTGATCGGGTGGACGTCCAGGTGGATCGGCTTCGCCTCGATGCGCAGGCCGCGAATGCCGGATTCCTCCGTTGCCTCGCGCAGCGCCGCCGCCAGCAGGGTCTCGTCCGCCGGTTCGCAGTGGCCGCCCAGTTGCAGCCAGCGGCCCACGCGCGGGTGCAGGGTCAGCAGGGTCCGTTCGCCCGTCGCGTCCAGCACCAACGCGGACGCGGTGAGGTGGCCCGGTTCGCACGACCTGGCGCAGGCATCCTCCCGTGCGGCCAGGAAGCCCAGGTACGCCTGCTTCAGCGACTCCTGCTCCCGGTCCACGGGTGTCCAGCCGGTCAGCGTCGACACGGCGTCCGCGTGCAGCGTCACAGTTCCACTAGTCCTTCGTCGAGGTCGCGCGGTGCGCGCGGGGTCAGCGGGTCCTCGGGATGGCCGATGGCCACCGCGCCGAGCGGTTCCCAGGTGACAGGGAGGTCCAGCACTCGTCGCACGACGTCCGCGCAGAAGATCGTCGACGACACCCAGCAGGACGCGACGCCCTCGGCCGCCAGCGAGACCAGCAGGCCCTGCACGGCCGCGCCGCCCGCGATGGTGAACATCGTCACCTCGGCGGCGGACCTGCGGGCGTCCGGGTAGTCGTGTGCGCCCTCGCGGACCAGGAACGGCAGCACGATCTCCGTCGCCCCGTGGAGCAGGTCGCCGCGCTTGACCCTCCTGGCGACGCGCTCGTCGTCCCAGCCGTCCGCGCGGAGGTCCGCTTCCCACTGGTCCCGCATCGCGGTCAGCAGGGCGTCCCGCCGGGACCGCACGTGCACGAACCGCACCGGCCTGGTGTGGTGCGGAGCGGGCGCGGTCAGTGCGGCCGCCACCGCTCGGCGCAGCAGGGCCGGGTCCACCGGTTCGCCGGTGAACGTCCGCACGGACCGGCGCACCAGCACGGCCTCGGAACGCCCCTGCGCGATGGCCTCCTCCGTCCCGAGGCGGAACAGGTCCTCCTCGATCGGGCGGGTCAGGTCGCGCGCGGTCGAGCCGTCGTCCTCAATGGACAGTCCACGCAGGACGGCGACCGGCGTGCCCCCGAGCTTGCCCTTGACCAGGTCGGCGGCGGACGCGATCTCGTCGGCCACCGCGACCTCGGTCACCACGAGTTCGTTGCCCTGGCCGTCGACCTGGCCCCGGTAGCGGTGCACCACGGCCAGGCCCGCCGAGCCGATCGCGGCGTCGGTCTGGCCGATCCGCCACGCCCGGCCCATCGTGTCGGTGATCACCACGCCGACCACGACGCCCAAGCGCTCCAACAGGTCCGCCCGCAGCGCGGCGGCCGAGGCGTCCGGGTCGACCGGCAGCAGCGCGATCTCGTCGCCCGCCACGTTCGACGCGTCGACGCCCGACGCGGCCTGCACGATCCCCAGCCTGTTCTGCGTGATCAGCGTCCTGGCCTTGCGAGCGAGCACCCGCACGGACTCGGCCTCGACCCACGTGCGGCGGACGGCGTCGCGCTCCTCCGGGTCGGCGGGCACGGTCACCAGCCGACCCTCCACCTTGGACACGACCTTGCTGGTGATCACCACCACGTCGCCGTCGCGCAGCCACGTCGCCGCGTCCGCGATCGCCGCTCCCAGGTCGTCGCCCGGCCGGAACTCGGGCAGTCCGGGGACCGGCAGCAGCTCGATCCCCCCGGACGCGGAGTGGTCAGCCAACGTCGACACCCGCGAGGTCCAGCGCGGCGGCGGCCATCGCGGCCGTGGTGTCCACATCGGACATCAGCAGCGGAACGGCGCGCACCGCCACGCCGTCGATGTCCGCGCGGTCGCCGGTGTGCACCAGCCAGCCGTCCAGGATGCCTTCCTCGGAGCACTTGCGGGACCCGTAGTGCCGCCCGACGGCCTCGGCGCTCGTCTCCACGCCGATCGCCGCAAGGCAGGCGTCGGCCATCCCGCGCAGCGGCTTGCCGCCGATGATCGGCGACAGGCCGACCACGCCTGCTTCGGTCTTCCGCAGCGCGTCCCTGATCCCCGGCACGCCGAGGATCGTCCCGACGCTGACGACGGGGTTGGACGGGGCCAGGACGACGGCGTCCGCCGACGCGATCGCGTCCAGCACCCCCGGACCCGGCGTGGCCGCATCGGCCCCGACGGAGGCGAACGACAGCGCGGGCAGCTCGGCGCGGTACCGCACCCACCACTCCTGGAAGTGGATCGCCTTCTGCTCGCCGTCCTGCTCGACGACGACGTGCGTCTCGACGCGGTCGTCGGACATCGGCAGGAGGGTCACCCCCGGCTCCCAGCGGGCGCACAGCGCCTCCGTGACGGCGGAGAGGGGGTAGCCCGCCCGGAGCATGCGCGAACGCACCAGGTGCGTCGCCAGGTCGCGGTCGCCGAGGCCGAACCAGGTGGGCTCGGCGCCGTAGGCGGCCAGCTCCTCCTTGACGGTCCAGGACTCGTCCTGCCGCCCCCAGCCGCGCTCGGCGTCGATGCCCCCGCCGAGCGTGTACATGCACGTGTCCAGGTCGGGCGTGATCCGCAGCCCGTGCATCCACACGTCGTCACCGGTGTTCACCACCGCGACGACCTCGTTCCCCGGTCCGGCCCCCAGGAGGGCCTTCAGCCCGACCAGGAACCGGGCACCGCCAACGCCACCCACCAAAACGACGACCTTCACAGGGCGCGATCCTCCCACGGGCTGTTCTCCACCTCTTCGTCAGCGCCAGAACATGAAGTTGGACTGTCCGAAATCGGCGAAGCTCATGCGGCCGCCGATGAGCTCGAACACCGACTCACCGAGGTCGAGGAACACACTCGCCACGGCGGGGAACGCGAACAGCGCGGCGAACAGCGCCAGCGGCGCCCACGGCCGGACCTTGGCGCCGAACTGCTGCGCCTTGTACGGCATGTACGGCTCCCAGATGCCCCACCCGTCGAGGCCGGGGATGGGCAGCATGTTAAGCACGAAGGCGATGATCTGGAGGTAGGCGAGGTACGAGAGGGCAGCCGCGAGTGCCACGGACGGGTTGAAAAGTGCCACCGATCCGGCGAGAAGCAGCCCGAGCATGAGGTTGGTCAACGGCCCTGCCAAGGAGACCATCGACTGCACCCCCTTCGACCGCAGGGAGTGGTGGTTGATCCACACGGCGCCACCCGGAAGAGGGATTCCGCCGAACGCCAGTAGCACCAGCGGTAGCACGAGGCTCAGCACTGGATCGGTGTAGCGGCGGATGTCGAGGGTCAGATAACCCTTGCCCGCCACGGAGTGGTCTCCGCCGCGGTAGGCGATGATCGCGTGGCCGAATTCGTGCAGGCACAAGGAAACCGCCCATCCGCCGAGGATGAACAGGACGGTTCCCGTAACGGCGAGGGGACCGGTTTCGACGCCGAAGGTGGTGAGCACGGCCCCCGCTGCCGTGACCGCCAACAGACCCAGGAACAGTGGACTGGGTCGCACAGCTGATCGCTTCACCCCATCAGTGTGGCCTGTCCCGCGGAGTGGCCTCTAGGCCGTTGGAGCTGCGGGCATCGCTGCCAGCATGGGACCAATCACCGTCTGTGCTGCTAGTCAAGGGTTTTGGGGCCATTCGCGGGAATATCCCCCGTCCTGTGGACTCGGCTTGACCCCTTGCTGTGACGCAGGTGTAATCACATCGGTGTCATTCGCTGTTGTGGGACGGCGAGTGGTGTCCGCCAACCGGGGAGAGCGGAAGGCGAGGAGGCGGACTGCATGCAGGAAATCGACGGGGATCGTGTCGTGGACCGGTTGGAGGGCCCAGCGCAGGAGCTGGCCGTGCTGACCGAGTTGTACGACCCGACTGACGAGCAGGACTGGCAGGAGCGCGCCCTGTGCGCGCAGACCGACCCGGAGGCGTTCTTCCCCGAGAAGGGCGGATCCACCCGCGAGGCCAAGCGCATCTGCCTTGGCTGCGAGGTGCGTTCGGAATGCCTGGAGTACGCCTTGGCGCACGACGAGCGCTTCGGCATCTGGGGCGGCCTGTCCGAACGCGAGCGGAGGAAGCTCAAGAAGCGCGCCGTGTGAAAGCTCGCCGAACCGGCCTGCCGTGAGGAATGCTCATCGGACAGGTAAGGCGGCGAGCGGCACGGGAGTGGGCACTTGGTGAGCAGTACCACTCCGCGGCTTCGGACCGCGCCGGTGTTGGCCGTGCTGGTCTGCCACGACGGGGACCAGTGGCTCGGCACCGCGCTCTCGGCGTTGCGCCGCCAAGTACCGAGGCCTCGTCATGTCATCGCGGTCGACACCGGGTCGACCGACCGCACGGCGAAGATGCTCGCGGAGGCCGCCGAAGGGCCCGACCGGATCCTCGACGGCGTCCTCGGGATGTCGAGGGGCACCGGGTTCGCCGCCGCCGTGCACGCCGCCGTCGACCACGCCGTGCGGCGCTGGGGCGACCCCGGCAAGTGGATCTGGCTGCTGCACGACGACAGCGCACCCGAACCGGACTGCCTGTCCTCGCTGCTGACCGCGGCCGACCTGTCGCCGGGTGCCGCCGTGCTCGGCCCGCTGGTCCTGGACTGGGCCGATCCCAGGCTCGTCGTCGAGGCGGGCGTCTCGACGGACGCCTCCGGCCACCGGCAGACCGGCATCGGCCCGGCCGAACCGGACTGGAGCCGCTTCGGCTCCGACGGCGGCGCGCGCTTCGAGCAGAGCACCGAGGCCCTCGCGGTGTCCTCGGCGGGCTCGCTGGTCAAGCGCCGGGTCTGGCAGGACCTCGGCGGCTACGACAAGCGCATGCCGGTGCTGCGCGACGACATCGACTTCGGCTGGCGCGCCAACCGCGCAGGACACCTCGTGCTGTGCGTCCCGGTGGCCCGGATGCGGCACGTCCGCGCCGCGTCGCGCGGCCTGCGCAGGCTCGACGCGGTCGCCGCCCGCCCCGGTCCGCTCTTGCGGGGCGTCGACCGCGCGCACGGCCTCCGCACGTTCCTGGCGAACACGTCCACGCCGTCGTTCCTGCTCGGCGTGCCCCGCCTCGCCGCGCTCCAGGTGCTGCGCGCGATCGGGTTCGTGCTGCTGAGGAGGTGGACGGACGCGCGCGGCGAGTTCGGCGCGCTGCGCTACCTGCTCAGCGGCCGGGCCGGGCTGCTCGCCGCCCGCAGGTCGAGGCGAGGCGGCTCGGGCGCGGTCCGCGGGCTGGTCACCAGCCGCACGACCAGGTTCCGCAACGCCGTCCGCTCGGCCACCTCGTACCTGATCCGCCGCCGCGTCGAGGCGGACGTCACGCTCGGCAGGCTGCCGGAGGACGAGGGCAGGCCGAGCGGCTGGCGTCCACCGCGGTCCGAGAAGGACACCCGGCGCCGGGTCGTCGGCCCGGACGCCCTGCCCGCGGGCGTGCTCGGCCGGGGCCACCCGGCACGGGCGACCAGCGGCCTGCGCCGTCCCGCGACCGTGGTGCCGGTGGCGACCGAGGCGGCGGTGCTCCCTCCCGCGCTGCGGCCGAGCCCCAAGCCGCGGCCGTCGCCGGTGCCCAGGGGAGCCCGGCCGGAACCCGAACTGGTCTTCGTGGAGGTCGACCGGGCCCGCGTGCTGCGGTCCCTGCTGCTCGGCCCGCCGCTGCTGCTGGTCGTCGGCCTCACCCTGTTCGCGCTGGTGGCGAACGCGGGCAGGCTCGGCCTCGACCTGTCCGGCGGTCGCCTGCTGCCCGTGCGGGGCCTCGGCGAGACGTGGTCGGGCTACCTCGCCGCGTGGCACCCGGTGAGCGGCGGCACGACCGCGCCCGCCCCCGCGTCGCTCGCGGTGCTCGGCCTCCTCGGCTCCGTCCTCGGCGGCCCGTCCGCCGTGGTCGCGCTGCTGCTGCTGTTCGACGCGCCGATCGCCGCGCTCGGCGCGTACGTCGCCAGCAGGCGCATGCGGGTCCGCCGCCCGGTGCGCGCGGTGGTCGCCGCCGCCTACGGCCTGCTGCCCGCCGCGACCTCCGCGGTCAGCCAGGGACGCCTCGACGTGGTCGTCGTCCACGTCCTCGCCCCGCTGGTCTTCGCCGGTGTGCTCGGCGTGCTGCGCGGCGCGGGCGGCCGGTCCTGGCTGCCGGTGGTGTCCGGCACCGCGTTCGCCACCGCCGTGGTCGGCGCGTTCTCGCCGCTGGTGCACGTGCTGGTGATCATCGGCGCGCTGATCGGCTTCGTCGCCGTGCCCGGTCAGCCGGGGGAGGGCAGGCGCCGGGTCGCCGGGCTGTTCGCCGTCGTGCTGCTGCCGATGGCGCTGCTGCTGCCGTGGCCCGCGGTCGTCCTCCAGCACCCGGTCGTCGTGCTGCACGGCACCGGAGCGGTCCTGGCCACCCCGGAGGTCGGCCCGCTCGACCTGGTGGCCCTGCGGCCCGGCGGGCCGGGAGCGCTGCCGTTCGTGGGAGCGGTGGTGCTGCTGGCCGCACTCGGCGGCCTCGCGCTGCGGCCGAACCGGGCGATGCTGCCCGGACTCGGCGTGGTCGTCCTCGGTGTCCTCGCCGGCGCCGCGCTGCTCGCCGTGCCGATGTCCCCGCTGACCGGCGGCCCCGCCCAGTACGGCTGGACCGGTGCGCCGCTCGTGCTGCTCGGCTGGGGCCTGCTGTGGGTGGTCCTGGCGGCGTGCAGGCGGGACGGACCGCCCGCGAGCGTTCGCGTGCGGCACCTGGTGTCCGTGGTCGGCGTGCTGGCCGTCGTCGGCCTCGCGTGCTCCGGCGTCTTCGGTCTGCGGGCAGGCCCGCTGCGGACCGGCGCGGCCGAACTGCCGTCGACGGTCGCGCAGGAGTTGCCGCGCACCGCGCGGGCCGTGCTCGTGCTCGGCGCGAACGGCGAGCGCACCCGCCAGGTCGCGGGCCGGATGCCGTCCTTCGGCGACGACGACCTCGTGCCGACGTCCTCCAGCCCGGCCCGGCTGAACCGCTGGACCCGCGACCTGACCGGGGGCACCCCCGACGCCGCTCGCCTGGCGCTCGCCCAGGCGGCCACGGCGGGCGTCGCGTTCGTCGTGCTGCCGGACGGCCCGACGGCCGACGGGCTGCGCGCCGCCGCGGGCGACCTGGTCGCCGACGCGCCGCCGATGACGGACGGCCGACCGGTGCTGCGACTCCAACTGGCGGCGGGCAACGCCGTCCTGCTGTCCCCGGAACTCGCCCGCCGCGCCCGGTCCGGCGGCAACCCGCCCGTGGAACTCGGCGTCCCCGGCATCGCCCCGGTCGAGTCCGGACCGCCGTCGGCCGCCATGCGCGTCTCGGAGGGCCCGGAGGGCCGGGTGCTCGTGCTGGCCGCGGAGGACGAGCCCGGCTGGCGCGCGGTGGTCGACGGCCGACCGGCCCCGGTGTCCCGCGTGTGGGGCCACCAGGTCGGCGTCACCGTGCCGACCACGGCGAGCGAGGTGCGCGTCGAGGCGTCCGGGTCGGTGCGCGAGCTCCTGCTGCTGCTCCAGGGAGCCGCGGTGCTGTTCACCCTGCTGACGGCCATCCCGTCGAGGGCGGCTACTCCCCGTCGATGACGTCCGGGTCGAGGCCGAGGTAGTTCGCGACCTGCTCCACCAGCACGTCGTGCACCAGGTCGGAGAGGTCGGCGCCGTCCTTGGCGCGCGCTTCGAGCGGCCGCCGGTACAGCACGATCCGCGCCCGCGTCGGCCCACCGGACTTGTCGGAGGCCGCGGGCATGAGCCGGGCGAGCGGGACGTTGCCGTCCTCGACGACCCCGCCGTCCTCGCTGTCGGTCGGCTGCACGTCCGGCACGTCGTCCACCGCGACGTCCAGCTGCGTCAGCTCCGTGCGCCACCGCGCCTCGATCGGCTCCAGCGCTTCGAGCACCAGGGCGTCGAACCGCTCGGCCCGGCTCCGGGCAGCGGGGAGGGTCGCCGGGTACAGCGGCCCGCGCAGGCCTCTTCCGTGCCTGTCGCGATTGCGTCGC
Source organism: Umezawaea sp. cmx-9-4 (assembly GCA_049997955.1). GTDB lineage: Bacteria > Actinomycetota > Actinomycetes > Mycobacteriales > Pseudonocardiaceae > Umezawaea. Next base: position 703,887 of record JAEBDY010000001.1, read on the forward strand.
CGCGGAGAACCCTGTCGCCACGAACCCCGAGCAGTAACCACGTCGGTCAGCCTAGTTGTCCTGCTCGGGAGGTACTCGAACGCGGCCTCCGGATACGTGGACGAGAGGTGTCTCACGCCAAAACCAGCGTGCCTCCGACACGACTCACGCCGGACGCGCTATCGTCCCCGCCGTGCGGAGCGTGAGACGGTGCTCGCGAACCGGGTGCGCTAACCCGGCAGTCGCCACGCTCACCTATGCCTATGCGGACTCCACCGCTGTCGTCGGTCCCCTCGCCACGTACTCCGAACCGCACAGCTACGACCTGTGCGAGGAGCACGCGTTGAGGCTCACCGCCCCCCGCGGGTGGGAAGTCGTGAGGTACCAGGGTGAGTTCGCGGCTCCCGAGCCGACCGTGGACGACCTGACGGCGCTGGCCGAGGCGGTGCGCGAGGCGGGACGGGCCGATCGGCCGTTGGAGGTGCGCGATCTGCAGCGCGATCTCCAGACGGGCAACATACGGCGGGGCCACCTGCGCGTGCTGCCTGATCCGCACGAGGACTGAGTAGCCCGGCGGGTCACCGGTAGGCTTCCGACCGGGCGGTGTCAAGAGCCGCCGCAGTCGAGGAAGTCCAGCCGAGGAGTGTCCGCGTGCGCGATCTGTCCGGCGTCGTCAAGGCCTATGACGTTCGTGGTGTGGTGGGCGAACAACTCGACGCCGCTGTCGTCCGCGACCTGGGCGCCGCGTTCGCCCGCCTCGTCGGTGGGCGGGCCGTCGTCATCGGCCACGACATGCGCGACTCGTCGCCCGAGCTGTCGAGCGCCTTCGCCGACGGGGTGACCGCGCAGGGCGTCGACGTGATCAGCATCGGGCTCGCGAGCACGGACATGCTGTACTTCGCGTCCGGCAAGCTGGACCTGCCCGGCGCGATGTTCACCGCGAGCCACAACCCGGCGCAGTACAACGGCATCAAGCTGTGCCGCGCCGGCGCTTCCCCGGTAGGCCAGGACACCGGGTTGTCGCAGGTCCGCGAGGACGCCGAGCGCGGTGTCCCGGACGCCGAGGGCGTCACGCCCGGCACGCGCTCCGAGCGCGACCTGCTCGCCGACTACGCGGCCTACCTGCTCGACCTGGTCGACCTGTCGCGGAGCCGTCCGCTGAAGGTCGTCGTGGACGCGGGCAACGGCATGGGCGGCTACACGGTGCCCGAGGTGTTCAAGGGCCTGCCGATCGAGGTGGTGCCGATGTACTTCGAGCTGGACGGCAACTTCCCGAACCACGAGGCGAACCCGCTCGACCCGAAGAACCTGGTCGACCTCCAGGCCAGGGTCGTCGCCGAGAAGGCGGACGCGGGCGTGGCGTTCGACGGCGACGCGGACCGCTGCTTCGTGATCGACGAGCGCGGCGAGCCGGTGTCGCCGAGCGCGATCACCGCGCTGGTGGCCGTCCGCGAGCTGGCGAAGGACCCCGGCGGCACGGTGATCCACAACCTGATCACCTCGAAGGCCGTGCCGGAGATCGTCGCCGAGCACGGCGGCAAGCCGGTGCGCACCCGCGTGGGCCACTCGTTCATCAAGGCCGAGATGGCGACCACGGGCGCGATCTTCGGCGGCGAGCACTCCGCGCACTACTACTTCCGGCAGTTCTGGAACGCCGACACCGGCATGCTGGCCGCGCTGCACGTGCTGGCCGCGCTGGGCGAGCAGCCGGAACCGCTGTCCGAGCTGACCCGCGAGTACGAGCGGTACTCGGCTTCCGGTGAGATCAACTCCACCGTCACCGACCAGGCGGACCGGATTTCGGCCATCAAGGCAACCTTCGGCGCCCGGAACGGCGTCACCCTGGATGAGCTCGACGGTCTCACCGTGGAGCTGCCCGACGGTTCGTGGTTCAACCTGCGGGCCTCCAACACCGAACCGCTGCTCCGCCTGAACGTGGAAGCCGCCGACTCCGACGCGGTCGCCGCATTGCGGGACGAAGTCCTCGCGATCGTGCGCGGCTGACGAAAGGGAACGACCAATGGCAGTGCAACTCGACGCCCAGCTGCTGGAGATCCTGGCGTGCCCGTGCCCCGAGCACGGCGCGCTGCTGGTCGGCACCGCGGCCGATCCGGGAGCCGATTTCCTGACGTGCTCGGTGTGCCACCGCTCGTACCCCGTCACGGACGGCATCCCGGTGCTGCTGCTCGACGAGGCCGTGCGGTTGGACGCCGACCAGGACCCGACGGCCGGGTGACCTGGCGTGTTCGACGACAGCTTGCTGGACGACTCCGCCCGGATCGGTGAGAACGACACAGGCGGTTGGCTGCGCGCCTCCGCGCACGCGGGCGCGCAGGTCCGCGCCACCGCGGAGGTCGCGGCGGAGCTGGGCGTGGCCAGGATCTTCGAGGAACGGCCGCGCGCGCTCGTGCTGCTGACCCGTCCCGGCGTCGGCACGTCGGTCGCGAAGCTCTCCTCCGCGCTGCTGGGACCGGGCTGCCCGGTGCCGGTGGTCGTCGCGGACGAGCTTCCGCCGTGGGTCGGCGCGCTGGACGTGGTGCTGGCGCACACCGAGGACCCCGGCGACGCCGTGCTGGCCGAGTCGATCTACCGCGCGGGCCGCCGTGGCGCGCGCGTGCTGCTGACCGCCGAGCCGGAGGGCCCGGTGGCCGCGTCGGCGGCGGGCCACGCGCTGCTGATCCCGCCGCGGGTGCCCGTGCCGCAGGGGTTCGGGTTCGCGCGGGCGTTCGGCGCCTGGCTGATCGCGTTGAACGCCCTCGGCCTGCTCAAGACGGACATCGGCCTGATCGCGGACGAGCTGGACCGCGAGGCCGAGCGGGACCACCCGATGCACGAGTCGTTCGTGAACCCGGCGAAGTCGCTGGCGCTGCGGATCGCCGACCGCACCCCGCTGCTGTGGGGGCTCGACCACCCGGCGACGGCGGTCGGGGCGCACGGCGCGGCGATGCTGGCGTGCTACGCGGGTGTGGTGAGCGATGTCGGCGGGTACCCCCAGGCGCTCACCAAGTCGGTCCTGCACCGCCGTGCCGTCCAGTCCACGTCCGCGGACGACCTCTTCGCGGACCCCGACGACGAACCGACCGGTCAGGTGAGGGTGCTGCTGCTCGCCGTGCGCCAGGGGCAGCTCGCCGAGATGGCCCGCCGTGCCGCGTACGAGACGTTGCCGGGGGCCGATGTGCTCGAACCGGCGGAGGAAGTGACCGGTGGCGACGCCGTGTGCGCCGCGCTGCTCGCACTGCGGTTCGAGCTGGCCGCGCTCTACCTGGGTCTCGCCGCGGGCACGCTGGGCGGACCGGGTCTGTACGCACCGGCGGTCTGACGCCGACGAGGGAGTGGACGAGACCGTGGAACTGCTGCACAACGCGATCCGGCCGTACGCGTGGGGCTCGCGCACGGCCATCTCCGAGCTGCTCGGCAAGACCGTTCCGGCGCCGCACCCCGAGGCCGAGCTGTGGATGGGCGCGCACCCCGGCGACCCGTCGCGGGTGGTGGGGCCGGACGGCTCGAAGCGATCGCTGCTGGACCTGCTGGCCGAGGACCCCCGCGGCCAGCTCGGCGAGGTGTTCGCGACCCGCTGGGGCGGCAGGCTGCCGTTCCTGATGAAGGTCCTCGCCGCCGAGGAGGCGCTGAGCCTGCAGGCCCACCCGTCGGCGGCGCAGGCCGCCGAGGGCTTCGCGGCGGAGGAGCGGGCAGGCGTCCCGATGGACGCGGCGATCCGCAACTACAAGGACCCGTCGCCGAAGCCGGAGCTGATCTGCGCGGTGACCGAGTTCCACGCGCTGGCCGGGTTCCGCGACCCGCACCGCAGCGCCACGCTGCTGCGTTCGCTGGACGCGCCGGACTTCGCGCCCTACGCCGAACTCCTGGCGGGCCAGCCGGACGCCCAGGGCCTGCGGGCCCTGTTCACCACGTTGATCACGTTGCCGCAGACCGCGCTGGACCTGCTGCTGCCGCAGGTGCTGGACGCGTGCGTGCTGCACGTCAAGGAGCGCGGCGAGTTCGACCTGGAGTGCCGCACGGTCCTGGAACTGGGCGAGGCCTACCCCGGCGACGCGGGCGTGCTGGCGGCCCTGCTGCTCAACCGCCTGGTCCTCCAGCCGGGGGAAGCCGTGCACCTGCCCGCGGGCAACCTGCACGCCTACCTGCACGGCACCGGCATCGAGATCCTGGCGAACTCCGACAACGTCCTGCGCTGCGGCCTCACCCCCAAGCACGTCGACGTGCCGGAACTCCTGCGCGTGCTCGACTTCACCTGCGGCGACATGCCCGTGCAGCGCGGCGAGGAAGTGGCGCCGGGCTTGGCCGTCTACCGCACCCCGTCCTCCGAGTTCGAACTGTCCCGCCTGGACCTCGTCGCGGGGACGGAGGTCCACATCGACGACACGGGCCCCCAGATCCTGCTCTGCGTCCGCGGCGACGTCCGCGTCCACAACGTCCGCGGCGACGAGCTGCACCTCACCAAGGGCCAATCCCTCTGGATGCCCGCCAGCGACCCCGCCGCAACCGTGACTTCCGCCACCGCGGAACCCGCCCTGCTTTTCCGGGCGACCGCCGGGTCTTGACCCCACCGAGCCGGTTAGGGTGCACCCGACAATTCACACTTTCCGGACTGGGCGACTCCACGCGAGGCCGCGTCGGTAGGTCGGTTCCCCTTTTTCTCGGGCTGGGTGGGACGAAGTCTCTCCCCGACCCGAGAAAAATCGGCAGCCGAACCGCCGACTCATGGCGGCCGAGCCGGAGTCCGCGGAGCAGCGACCAAACAACACGGGAGAAACAGTGTCAGCAGGGGGCGGAACCAAGGCGATCATCGCCGCGCTGGTGGCCAACGCGGGAATCTCCGTCGCGAAGTTCGTCGGCTTCCTGATCACCGGGTCGTCGTCGATGCTCGCGGAGTCGGTGCACTCGGTGGCCGACACGTCCAACCAGGGGCTCCTGCTGCTGGGGCAGAAGACCTCGAAGCGCGCGGCGACCCGCAACCACCCGTTCGGCTTCGGCCGCGACCGGTACTTCTACTCGTTCATCGTCGCGCTGATGCTGTTCACCCTCGGTTCGGCGTTCGCGCTCTACGAGGGCATCCACAAGCTCCAGCACCCCGAGGCGCTGACGTCGCCGATCGTCGCGGTGGTCATCCTGGTCGTCGCGATCGGCCTGGAGACCTACAGCTTCAGGACCGCGATCGTGGAGTCGAAGCTCGTCAAGGGCAACGCGACCTGGTGGCAGTTCATCCGCCAGTCGAAGGTGCCCGAGCTGCCCGTCGTGCTCCTGGAGGACGCAGGCGCGCTGATCGGTCTGATCCTCGCCCTGGTGGGCGTCGGCCTGGCCACGATCACCGGCGACCCGGTGTGGGACGCGATCGGCACCATCTCCATCGGCGTGCTGCTCGGCGTCATCGCGGTCATCCTGATCATCGAGATGAAGAGCCTGCTGATCGGCGAGGGTTCCGCGCCCGCCGAGCTGGACGTGATCGAGGACGAGCTGGCCAAGGGCAAGGTGGAGCGGGTCATCCACATCCGCACCCAGTACATCGGCCCGGACGAGCTGCTGGTGGCCGCCAAGATCGCCCTCAACCCCGGCATGACCGTGGCCGAGACCGCCGAGGCGATCAACGACGCCGAGATGCGCGTGCGCAACAAGGTCCCGGCCGCCCGGCTCATCTACTTGGAGCCCGACCTCGACCGCACCCTGGCCGACGCAGGCCCCGGGTCGGCGTAAGGGGGAACCTGATCTCGTCGACGCGCCCCGGCGCGCGTGGCCCCCTAGGGTGAAGGGTCGTACTCCACCCTGCAAGAGGAGGACCACCGTGCCGGGGAACGGGCTGTGGCGCACCAAGTCCATCGAGCAGTCCATCGAGGACACCGACGAGCCGGACACCAAGCTCCGCAAGGACCTCACGTCCTGGGACCTGATGGTGTTCGGCGTCGCGGTGGTCATCGGTGCGGGCATCTTCACCGTCGCCGCGCAGACCGCGGGCGACCTGGCGGGACCGTCGGTCTCGCTGTCGTTCGTGCTGGCCGCCATCGCCTGCGGGCTGGCGGCCCTCTGCTACGCCGAGTTCGCGTCCACCGTGCCCGTCGCGGGCAGCGCGTACACGTTCTCCTACGCCACGTTCGGCGAGCTGGTCGCGTGGATCATCGGCTGGGACCTGGTGCTGGAGTTCGCGGTCGGGTCGGCCGCGGTCGCCAAGGGCTGGTCCTCCTACCTGCAGATCGTGCTGGCGCAGGTGGGGCTGGAGGCCAAGACCACGGTCGCCGTCGGGTCGGTCGACTTCGACTGGGGCGCGGTGCTGCTGGTCGTCGCCCTGACCGTGCTGCTGGTGCTCGGCACCAAGCTGTCGTCGCGCGTCAGCCAGGTGATCACCGCCATCAAGGTGCTCGTGGTGCTGCTGGTGATCGTGGTCGGCATCGGCTACATCAAGGCGTCGAACTACTCGCCGTACATCCCGCCCGCCGAGACCGGTGGCACGGGCGTCGGCTCCAGCGGGCTTGAGCAGTCGCTGTTCTCGCTGATCACCGGGCAGGAGGGCAGCACCTTCGGCGTGTACGGGATGCTCGCCGCCGCGTCGCTGGTGTTCTTCGCCTTCATCGGCTTCGACGTCGTCGCCACGGCGGCCGAGGAGACCCGCAACCCGCAGCGCGACCTGCCGCGCGGCATCATCGGCTCCCTGCTCATCGTCACCGTGCTGTACGTCGCGGTGGCGCTGGTGATCACCGGCATGGTCCCGTACACCGACCTCAAGACGTCCGCGGACGGCACGCCCGCCAACCTGGCGACCGCGTTCGCGAACCTGGGGGTCGACTGGGCGGCCAACATCATCTCGGTGGGCGCACTGGCGGGTCTGACGACCGTCGTCATGGTGCTCATGCTGGGCCAGACCCGCGTGCTGTTCGCGATGTCCCGCGACGGCCTGCTCCCCAGGGGGCTGGCGAAGACCGGCAAGAACGGCACCCCGGTCAAGGTGACCGTCCTGGTCGGCACGCTCATCGCACTGGCCGCTGGCTTCTTCCCGGCGGGCAAGCTGGCCGAGATGGTCAACGTCGGCACGCTGTTCGCGTTCATCCTCGTCTCGGCGGGCGTCCTGGTCCTCCGCAAGACCCGCCCGGACCTCCCGCGCGGCTTCCGCACCCCGCTCGTGCCGCTGGTGCCGATCCTGGCGATCCTCGCCTGCCTGTGGCTGATGCTGAACCTGACCGCGCTGACCTGGGTCCGGTTCCTCATCTGGATGGCGGCGGGCGTCGTCGTGTACTTCCTCTACGGCAAGAGCCACTCCGTGCTGGCCCTGCGCGACCAGGGCAAGCTGACCTCGGAGCCCGTGGTCAAACCGGGCGAGCGCGCTTGATCCCCGGTGTGGTCGGCCTCCCGTTCGGCGGCCGACCACACCGGTCTCAGCCGAGCCTGGTCCTCAACGCGGTCCACACGCCGCTCTCCGGAGCCGGGACGTGCACGAGGACCTCCGCCGCCAGACCGGGATCCACCCGCCGGACCAGCGCCGCCAGGTCGTCCGGCAGCGCGTCGCTCCGCAGCCAGTGCAGCCCGTGGTCCTCCCTGACCAGCGCCGTGAGCACCCCGGCCTGGGGTAGTTCCCCGGCGTGCCTCAGGTGCACGCCGACCTCCGTGATCCACTCCGAAGCGTGCAGCCGGGGCCGCTTGCCCTCCAACAGCGCCAGCGCGAGGTAGTAGTGGGCGTGCGCGTTCCGCGGCTCGTCCCGCACCACCTCCGCGAGGCTCTGCCCCGCCTCCGCGTAGTCCCGCGTGGCAAGCGCTTTCAACCCGACCGCGAGGCCGTGCCAGTAGGGGACACCGATCCGGTCGACGACGCTGTCGGCGTGCCGGATCAGCCACTGCTCGTCGGGCAACTCCCGCACGCCGTCAGCCGGTCAGCGTCATGACGACGCCCTCGATCACCGCGACGACCGTCGGCGCCCCGGCCGCGATGTCCTTGGCGTCGACCAGGTCGGCCTGGATCCGCGCCAGCCGCGGGGCGGGCGCGAGGGCCTCCGCGTTGGCGGCGTCGACGGCGGCGGCCAACCGCGTCCCCACCGCCTGGTCGAGGTCGTGCGTCCCCACGGCCCGGTCGACCAGCGACCGCAGCGCCGTGAGTTGTGCGAGCACACCGGGATCGAGCTCCCGGCTGTCGGACCGGCTCGGGTCGGCATCCCGGACGTCGTCGTCCTGCTCTGTCCCGATCGTGGTTTCGGCCATCCGCTGCCGCACTCCTCGCGCTCGGTGTGTGTGGGGTGGTCGGTTCATCGAGGACCGTTGTCGTCGTGTTACGGCGAAATCTCCAAAGAACTCCAAGTTGCACCGTTCGGGTACCACTCGTCCGGACGGTCACTAGGGTCGCGGTCATGTCGATGGAGTCCGGCGTCGCCGGCGCCCTGCACGACCGCGACGCCGCGTGGGTGTTCATCCGCGACTTCGCGGCCGAGTGGGTGTCGCCGTTGACCGACGGGGACGGCTGCTCCGACGCCGAGCTCGACGCCGCCGAGGTCCGTCTGGGCGTCCGGCTGCCCGCCGCGATGCGCGAGGCGTACCGGCTGCTCGGGCGGCGCGAGGACCTGACGAGCAACCAGGACCGGCTGGTGCCGCCGGACCGGCTGTTCGTGGAGTACGGGATGCTGGTCTTCCGCGAGGAGAACCAGTCGGTCGCCTACTGGGGCGTGCCGGTGGAGGCACTCGGCGAGGACGACCCGCAGGTCGTGATGTGGGTGAACCTGGCCGACCCGGACGCCGAGGCGATCAGCCCCTGGCTCGACCGCTTCTCGGTGGCGTGCGTGGAGATGGTCATGTCCGAATCGCTGGTCGAGCCGGAGGAGCTGTCCGGCAGCCTGGAGCTCGCCGAGGACGACGTGGCGGTGCTGGAGCGGTGGTGCACGCGGCTGCCGCTGCCCACCTACCCGGACGAGGCGGAGACCCGGTGGTTCACGGCCCCCGACCTCCTGCTGCGCGACGACTCCCGGCAGTGGCTCCGGATCCGGGCCCGCACGCCGGAAGCGCTGGACGGGTTCGTCGCGGGCCCGGAGGAGTGGCTCCGCCGGTAGCGTCGGGGCCATGACGACCCTCCTCGTGACCGGAGCCGCCGGTTTCATCGGATCGCACTTCGTCCGCCACTGGGTGCACGAGCACCCGGCCGACCACGTCGTGGCGCTGGACGCGCTGACCTACGCGGGCACCGAGACGAACCTGGCCGACGTGCGGGACCGGATCTCGTTCGTGCACGCCGACATCGCCGACGCCGAGCAGGCGCTGCGGGAGCACGGCGTCGACGTGGTGGTGAACTTCGCCGCCGAGTCGCACAACAGCCTGGCGGTCCTGGACCCGGCGCGGTTCTTCCGCACCAACGTCCTGGGCACGCAGGCGCTGCTGGAAGCGTCGCGGCAGGCCGGGGTCGAGCGCTTCCACCACGTGTCGACGTGCGAGGTGTACGGGGACCTGGCGCTGGACGCGGAGCACGCGTTCACCGAGGAGTCCCCGTACCGGCCGCGCACGCCGTACAACGCGAGCAAGGCGGGCGGCGACCACGCGGTGCGGGCGTACCACGAGACGTTCGAGCTGCCGATCACGATCACCAACTGCAGCAACAACTACGGCTCGCACCAGTTCCCGGAGAAGGTGGTGCCGCTGTTCACCACCCGAGCGCTCGACGGGCAGCCGCTGCCGGTCTACACGTCGAAGGACAACCGTCGCGAGTGGATCCACGCGCTGGACCACGTGCGGGCGATCGAGGCGGTCCTGGACCGCGGCCGGATCGGCGAGACCTACCACGTGGGCACGGGCGTGGAGGCGAGCGTCGAAGAACTGGCGGACCTGGTGCTGGACGAGTTGGGGCTGTCGCCCGACCTCAAGCAGGAGGTGCCGGACCGGCCGGGCCACGACCGGCGTTACCTGCTCGACTCGACCAAGATCACGCGTGAGCTGGGGTGGGAACCGCGGATCCCGTTCGAGCGGGGGATGCGGGAGACGGTGCGGTGGTACGCGGAGAACCGGGAATGGTGGGAACCGCTGCGGGACCGGTCGCCGGTGGCAGAGAACGCCTGGACGAAGTAGGCGCGGTGGGTGGTTCCCCGGTCGTGACGTTCGTCGGGGGAGTGGTGCGCAGTGAGTTCCTTGAGAGGTAGGGGTTTCCGCTGCGAACGACTGTCCATTGAGGTCGGTGCGGCGGTGGTGCGATGCGTAGTTGACCAACCTCGCCATGGCCCGGTCCGGAGGTCGCGCCGTTGTGCGGCCAGTGGTCTTCGACTGAGCCGACGGCCTTCCGGCGTCGCGGCGTTTTGACCCTTTGGGGAACTGCGAAGTTCGCTTTGTCTTGAACTCAGTCCTCTCCCTGCCCCCGATCCGAAGCGCCCTCATGGTCGACCGTCCCGTGTCAAGGCATCTTTCCCGCCTTGACTCGGCACGGTCGACCATGGAGATACTTGTGCGAGCGGGGGGAGGTCGGGGTTCGTCGGGTGTTCGCGGCGTCGTTTCGCGGCGGCAGGGATCCCTCACCCCGCTCGCGCGAGTATCTCCATTGGTGCCCTTGATTTGTCAAGGCGGGAAAGATGCCTTGACAAACGAAGAGCACCAATGAGGGCGCTTCGGATCGGGGGCAGGGGGAGGACTGCTCGGAAGCTTGATGGTGGGTGGCATGTCTACGAGCCACAACGCCGGCGTCGAGCAGGTCCGGGGCTGGGCGGCCCGCTCAAGCAGGTCAGGGCTGGGTGACTGGCTCACGCAGGTCCGGAGCCGGACAACTGGCTGGAAGCAGGTCCGGGCTGGGTGACCGGCTCACGTGGTCTGGGGCGGGCAGCCGGCTCACGCAGGTCCGGGGCGGTAGCGACCAGTTGGAAGCGAGACCAGGGCTGGTATCCAGGCTCGACAGGTCTGGGCCGGGTAGCCAGGTCCCAGCACATCCGGGGTCTCGATTAACGGCCGCGTGCAGGCCCGCGGTGTGCAACCAGTCCCGGAATCCCTACCCACCTCATCCGGCAACTGCGCTCACAGCTTCACCAACCCACAGCCTTACGGCGACTGCGGTTCCGAAGGTTGCCGGAGTGGTTTCATCTGCGGGATCAGTGCGCGGCGTGCGACGGGTAGTGATGGCAGGGAGCCGTTCGACGGTTCAGGGGAGTCGACTCGGCTCAGGCCTGCCGCTATCGCCACCGCCCTGTCCCATTCCGGGTCGGCCGTGTAGTCCGTGTGGCCGCAGACGCCCGATGCCCAGCGCCTGCCTGGGAACGGGCCGCGTTGTGGGTCCGGTAGCCAGTGGTCGCCGCCCAGCACCAGTGCGCCGTTCGGGCCGCGCACGGCCGGTGGCAGTGCGCCCTCCGTGCCGTCCGGGAGGTAGCCGACGCCCAGCAGCATGCCGTCGAACACCTGCCTGCCCCACGTCGTCACCGCGCCGCCCAGCGGGTCCGTGCCGCGGCACAGCGCGCGCCACCTGCCGTCCAGGCCGCCCGCCAGTGCGGCCAGTGAGCTGTGCGGCACGACGGCGGGGAACGCCCTCGGGTACGCCCACTGCAGTTGCGACCCGGCGGTGAGCAGGCCGACGCGTTCGCGGTCCTCCGGTGGCAGCACCTCCAGCAGGCGAGCGGCCGCCACGGCGACCAGCAGGCTGCCCTGGCTGTGCCCGGTCAGCACCACGCGGGTGCCGCGGTCCTTGAGGTGTTCACGGGTGCGCGCCACCAGGTCCGGCACGACCTTCAACGCGTAGCAGGGCGGCACGACGGGGTGGGCCTCGCGCGGCCAGAACGACGCGATGTCCGCCATGATCCCGAGCCGCCGCCCGGACTGCGGGCGGCGGGCGGCCAGCCAGACCGCGCGCAGCAGCGTTACGGCGAGCAAGCCCAGCACGAGGACGCCGAATGCGGAGAACGGCCTGGTCCACGCGGCGGGCTCGATCTGGCGCAGTCGCAGCGCGATGGTCGGGACGGCGCCCGCGACCAGCACGGCCGCGAGGATCAGCAGGACGTGGTGGCCGTGGTTGCGCTCCCACCTGGCCCACCACCACGCCCGTGCCGCCACCTTGACGTCCCGCGCCCGGCCGGAGTGCAGCAGCGAGGCCTCGCGCCCCCACTCGCGGTCCCGGCGCAGGGAACTCCAGCGGACCATGCCGGTGGTCGCGAGGACGAAGACGCCCGCGAGCAGGCCGAGCACGCCCGCCACACCCCACAGCAGGGTGATGTAGCCGTAGCCGATGGGCAGCGGCAGCCCGCCGCCGAGCAGCCACCGCGCGGTGAGCGCGACGCCCGCGCCGAAGCCGCCGCCCAGCAGACCGGCCACGGCGAGCACCGGCGCGGCCATCCAGCCGCCGGCCCACGGCCGCAGCTCGCGGGGCTGCCCGGCCCACGCCGGGCGGGCCAGCAGGGCCGCGGGCGCGAGCAGGAGCCCGAACAGCACGCACACCAGCACCAGCAGCGCGGCGAGCACCTGCACGCCGACGTCCACGCCGGGCATCCGCGGCGGCAGCTGGTCGACCAAGCACGCGGACACCACCAGCAACGCGCTCGCGGCGAGCACCAGTCCACGTCGGGAACGGCGGCCCAGCGCCGCGCGCAGCCAGCGGCCGCCGCGGTGCGGTGCGCCGCCGGTCGGGTCGTCCAGCAGCATCACGGCGAGCGCCGCGGCGCCGACCAGCACCAGGCCGAGCACCCTGGCGACCGTGATCGCCAGGCCGTGCCCGCCGGGAGCCACCAGCGGGCCGAGGGGACCGCCGAGCGCGATCACGGTGATCCCGCCGAGCGCCGCGACGACGTGCAGCGCGCGCAGCGCGGGGGTGTCGGGGTCGGTGGCGACGTGCGCGCCGGGCAGCACGGACGCCTCCGGCTCGTCGCCCGCGGGCTCCGGCCGGTCGACGCGCCAGTCCACCGTGGAGAGGCGGGCCAGCACGAAGACCATCAGCGCGATCGGGGCCAGCCCGACCGCGGTCCGCACCCACGGCGTCGTCCGCAGCGACGAGGGCACCACGTCCGCCAGGCACGCGGCACCGGGCGCGAGGCACTGCGCGGCCAGCAGGTCCAGCGTCACGACCGCCGTCTGCGCCACCAGCAGCACCGTGAGCAGCAGCGCGGCCAGCCGCAGCAGCGACCGCAGGCCGATCCCCAGCAGGTGCGCGGGCGTGCTGCGCTCCGGAACGGGCGGCAGCATCCAGTGCGCCACGTTCGCCAGGCTGAACGGGAACAGCACCGCCCACATCGCCTTCGCCCAGCCGCCGGACGTCATCGCGCCCCACACGTACCCCTCGACCACGCGGGTGATCGGACGACCCTCCGCCTGCAGCACCGGGCCCGGTCCTGGCCTGCGCAGCCGGTCGGCGGGCCGCACGATCCGGCCCAGCCCGTCACCCGCGACGTCGACCGCGGCCACCGCGTCCACGAGCGATTGCGGGGTCGTGCCCTGCACGCCGTGCACCCGCAACTCGACGACCCGTGTGTCGGGGCCTGGAATGAGCATCGTCGATCCTTACTGCAGCTCCGCTTGGTGAGGTCGAAGGGCCATAGTGGGCCATGGGCCACCCGATCACGGCGAACGGACCGGCCCGGCGTGGCGGCGGTAGGGTCGATTGACCCGTTAGTGCTGCCGTGGAGGGAATTGCGAATGACCGCCGACATCGAGGCCGCGAGGCTCCAAAACAGCAACGGCATCGACTTCGCCGTCGCCGATCTCTCGCTCGCCGAGTTCGGCCGCAAGGAGATCAGGCTCGCCGAGCACGAGATGCCCGGCCTGATGGCGCTGCGCGAGGAGTACTCCGAGGTGTACCCGCTGCGGGGCGCCCGCGTGTCCGGCTCGCTGCACATGACCGTGCAGACCGCCGTGCTGATCGAGACCCTCGTGTCGCTGGGCGCCGAGGTGCGCTGGGCGTCGTGCAACATCTTCTCCACCCAGGACCACGCGGCCGCGGCCGTCGTCGTCGGCCCCCACGGCACCCCGGAGGAGCCGAAGGGCGTCCCGGTGTTCGCCTGGAAGGGCGAGTCCCTGCCGGAGTACTGGTGGGCCACCGAGAAGATGCTGACCTGGCCCGACGGCGGGCCGAACATGATCCTGGACGACGGCTGCGACGCCACGATGCTCGTCCACAACGGCGTGCAGTACGAGAAGGCCGGTGTCGTCCCCGCCGACGACGAGAACGACTCCGAGGAGTGGAAGGTCGTCCTCGACACGCTGCGCGCGTCGCTCGCGGCGGACCCCTCGAAGTGGACCAAGATCTCCGAGGGCATCCGCGGCGTGACCGAGGAGACCACCACCGGCGTCATGCGGCTCTACCAGCTGGCCGCGGCGGGCACCCTGCTGTTCCCGGCGATCAACGTCAACGACGCGGTCACCAAGTCGAAGTTCGACAACCGCTACGGCATCCGCCACTCGCTGATCGACGGCATCAACCGCGGCACCGACGTCCTCATCGGCGGCAAGGTGGCCGTGGTCTGCGGTTACGGCGACGTGGGCAAGGGCGCGGCCGAGTCGCTGCGCGGCCAGGGCGCCCGCGTGATCATCACCGAGATCGACCCGATCTGCGCGCTCCAGGCGGCCATGGACGGCTACGACGTCAAGCGCTTGGAGACGGTCCTGGAGATCGCCGACCTCGTCATCACGACGACCGGCAACAAGGACGTCGTCACCGCGGAGCACATGGCGTCGATGAAGCACCAGGCGATCCTGGGCAACATCGGCCACTTCGACAACGAGCTGGACATGGCGGGCCTCGCCCGCTACCCCGGCGTCCGGAAGATCAACATCAAGCCGCAGGTCGACGAGTGGGTCTTCCCCTCCGGCAAGTCGATCATCGTGCTGTCCGAGGGCCGCCTGCTGAACCTGGGCAACGCCACCGGCCACCCGAGCTTCGTCATGTCGAACTCGTTCTCCAACCAGGTGATCGCGCAGATCGAGCTGTTCACCAAGCACGAGGAGTACGACAAGGAGGTGTACCGCCTCCCCAAGGTCCACGACGAGAAGGTGGCGCGCATCCACCTGGCGGCGCTGGGCGGCGAACTGACCAAGCTCTCCAAGGAGCAGGCGGAGTACATCGACGTCGACGTCGAGGGCCCGTACAAGTCGGACCACTACCGCTACTGAGTCAGCTGCTGGACTCCCGCGCGAGGCCGCGTCGGTAGGTCGGGTCACCATTTTTCGAGGTGGGCGGGGACGAAGTCTCTGCCCACCTCGAAGAATCGGGGCACGAACTGCCGACTCAGGGCGGCCGAGCCGGAGTCTGCGGAGCAGCGACCAAAAATGCGGTCAGCTCCACTCGATGGAGACACCCGCTGTTCCCGGGCCCACGTCGGAGAAGTACGCGCTGACCACCCCGCCCAGGCCGCACACCAGTTCGTCCACGTCGACCGGCGTCGCCGTGAGGCCGCTGCGGAACTGCTTGGTGCACCTGGCGGGCAGGGCCCGTCGGTGGAAGCCCATCTGCACGAGGTAGCTGCGGCACGGGTCGCGGAACGTGCGGTGGTGGCCCGGCGTGGGGCCGCCGGTGTCGTCCACGACGGTGTAGCTGAACACGTGCTCCTCGCCCTCGGCGAGCCGACGGTCGAACAGCAGTTCCACCGCGAGCCCCCGTGACGCGGCCTGCCTGCGCAGCCGTCCCTGGCGGCACCCTTCACCCGGTCGGATGACGGCGCTGTCGATGCGGCTGCCCTCGTCGCCCTGGTGCACGGCCAGGTAGCGGTCCGGTCCGGCGCGCAGGGCTCGCACGACCAGCCGGGTCGTCACGGTGCGCTGCTCGTGCTGGCCGCCGATCATCACGGCGTCGTGCACGCACAGCATCTCCAGGTCGGCGTTCGACCGGGACGACTCGGGGATGGCGTCGAACTCCGACAGCAGCGGAGCGGTGTCCGCCCACGCGGACGCCAGCTCGGCGAACGCGGAGGGCGTCGGGCGGGACGCGTTCGGCGACTGGCGCGGGCCGATCAGCGCGGTCAGCGAGTCGGTCGGCAGTTCGAGCACGACCTCCAGCGCCCGCACGGTCGGGATCGCCCTGGGCACTTCCGGGTGACGCAGCCCGCGTTGCCAGTAGCTCAGCGTCGACTGGCCGACCTGCACGCCGAGCTGCTCGATGTGCGCGCGCAGCCGGGCCAGCGAGAGACCTCGGTGCGCGATGGCGTCGCGCAGTGCCCGGTGGAACGGTCCGTAGCGCAGAGTTTCGGCTAGTGAGGCGGGCAATTCTTCGGTCGGGAGGCCGGTCGGCTCGACAGCCGGACCGGCGTGCCCGAAGTCCGCGGTCACCGCGGCACCACCTTCCGCACGCCGAAGTGTTGGTTCACCGTAGTCACTCGATCCGGTGACCGGAAGATCTCGTTTCACCCATGTGGGTTACAAGCTTGGGACGATTACGGCGATTGCCTGCGTCCGAAGGTGACGACGCGCCGCACAACTAGGGTGTGGCGGTGGGAAAGCTCGTGGTTATCGAAGGACTTGACGGTGCGGGCAAGCGGACCCTGGCGGGTGCGCTGACCGCGGAGCTGGCCGAGCGCGGCGCGAAGGTGGCGACGGGGGCGTTCCCCCGCTACGACGAGGACGTGCACGCCGAACTGGTGCGCGACGCGCTGCACGGCAGGCTCGGCGACCTCACCGACTCCGTGCACGGCATGTCGGTGCTCTACGCGCTGGACCGGCGGGGCGCCGCCGACCGGATCCGCGCGGACCTGGCCCAGTACGACGTGGTGCTGCTGGACCGGTACATCGCGTCGAACGCCGCGTACGGCGCGGCCCGGCTGGGGCAGGACGCGCGCGGCGAGTTCGTGGAGTGGGTGCGCGCGCTGGAGGTCGACCGGTTCGGGTCGCCGGTTCCGGACCTGCAACTGCTCCTGCGGGTGCCGACGGCGGTCGCCGCGGACCGCGCCGCTCGGCGGGAGCGGGCGGACGTCGAGCGCGCCCGCGACCTCTACGAATCGGACGGTGGACTCCAACAGCGCTGTTCGGCGGTCTACGACGGACTGGCCGCGGACGGCTGGCTCGGGCCGTGGGAAGTGCTCGACGGTTCAGCGAATGTGAATATCTCTCCTCTTCTTGATCACCTATTTGGTCGCTGAGTGTCACATACTGTCCACGCTGGCGAGGGTCGTTGAACCGGCATCTTTAGTCCGTACGAGTGGGCTTTAGGGGTTGGTTCGACACTTTCGGTAACGAATAGTGAGCGCACCGCGTATTACTCCCAGACAACCGCTCAGCGGCGCTAACAGGGCGAGGTGGCCTGGTGGAACGACAGCACCAGCTGGTTACGGATCGAACCCGCGCGACGACCAGCAGCGATGATCGCTGGGCGGTGCGCGAACGGCCGGCCGTCAGTGCGACGATGTTGGGCATGAAGGCACGTGTGCTGGTGGTGGACGACGACCCCGCGTTGGCGGAGATGCTGACCATCGTGCTGAGGGGTGAGGGCTTCGACACCGCGGTGGTGGCCGACGGGGCGAGGGCCCTGCCCGCGCTGCGCGAACTCAAGCCCGACCTGGTCCTGCTGGACCTGATGCTGCCCGGCATGAACGGCATCGACGTGTGCAAGGCGATCCGCTCGGAGTCGGGCGTCCCGATCGTCATGCTGACGGCGAAGAGCGACACCGTGGACGTGGTGCTGGGCCTGGAGTCCGGCGCGGACGACTACGTGGTCAAGCCGTTCAAGCCGAAGGAGCTGGTCGCGCGGATCAGGGCCCGCCTGCGGCGGACCGAGAACGAGCCGGCGGAGACGCTGGCGATCGGTGACCTGAGCATCGACGTCCCGGGCCACGAGGTGCTGCGCGAGGGCAGGCCGATCCAGCTCACGCCGCTGGAGTTCGACCTGCTGGTGGCGCTGGCGCGCAAGCCGCGCCAGGTGTTCACCAGGGAGGTGCTGCTGGAGCAGGTCTGGGGCTACCGGCACGCCGCCGACACCCGGTTGGTGAACGTGCACGTCCAGCGGCTGCGGTCGAAGGTCGAACGCGATCCCGAGCACCCGGAGGTCGTGCTGACCGTCCGCGGGGTCGGGTACAAGGCCGGTCCTCCGTGACACGCCGGGAGCGCCGGGGATGACGTGGCGCACGCGGCTGCTCCTCCCCGTCGTCCGCCACGGACGACGTGCGGTGGAGCAGGCGCGCAGGCGGTGGCTCGCGTTCGGCGAGCTGTGGCGGCGGTCGTTGCAGCTGCGGGTGGTGGTCAGCACCCTCGCGCTGTCCTCGGCCGTCGTCTTCGTGCTGGGCATGGTGCTCCAGATGCAGATCACCAACCAGCTGCTGGAGACCAAGACCAACGCCGCGATCCAGCAGACCAAGGCCAGCGCCGCCGCGGTGCAGCCGGACCTGCTGGGGCTCAACCCGGGTCCGGACACCGTGCGCACGCGCTTCCTCAGCGCCGTGAACAAGCTCAACACCGCCAGCTCCGGCCAGGACGTCGCCAGCTCGGGCGCGGGCGCGTTCGAGCCCGTCTTCGACGACGCGGGCAACCGCGGCGCGGACGGCCTGCCGAACTCCGTCGGGCCGTACCTGGAAGTTCCGGAAGGCCTCGCCAAGATGGTCCAGGGCGGGTTCTCCGGCAGCCAGATCACCACCGTGGAACGCGAGACGGGCCCCACCACGCTGCTCGTCGTCGGCGTCCCGGTGAGCACGTCGGCCCGCGCCATGCAGCTCTACCTGCTGTTCCCGCTGACCAGCGAGCAGGGCACCGCCGAGGTCGTGCAGAACACCCTCGTCGTCGGCGGTCTGGTCCTCCTGCTGCTGCTCGCGGTGATCGCGAACCTCGTCACCCGGCAGGTCGTCCGCCCGGTCCGGCAGGCGGCCGAGGTCGCCGAGCGGTTCGCCGACGGCAGCCTGGACGAACGCATGATCGTGGTCGGCGAGGACGACGTCGCCCGCCTCGCCCAGTCGTACAACGAGATGGCCGAGAGCATCCAGGAGCAGATCCAGCAGCTGGAGGACTTCGGCCAGCTCCAGCGGCGCTTCACGTCCGACGTGTCGCACGAGCTGCGCACCCCGTTGACCACGGTCCGGATGGCAGCGGACGTGCTGCACGCCTCCCGAGAGCAGTTCCCCGGCGGCCTCGCCCGGTCGACGGAGCTGCTGGTGGACGAGCTGGACCGGTTCGAGTCGCTGCTCGGCGACCTGCTGGAGATCAGCAAGCTCGACGCGGGCGTCGAGGAGCTGGCGGCGGACCCGGTCGACGTCCGGGTGCTCGCCCGCCGCGCGCACGACGCCGTGCGGGCGATCGCCAAGGGCAACGGCACCACGATCGTCATGGACATGCCCGACCACGACGTGACCGCCGAACTCGACTCCCGGCGCGTGGAGCGCATCCTCCGCAACCTCCTCGCGAACGCCGTCGACCACGGCGAGGGCCTGCCCGTGGAGCTGACCGTGCGCGGTGACGGCAACGCCGTCGCGATCACCGTGCGGGACCACGGCGTCGGCCTGCGGTCCGGCGAGGCCGAGCTGGTGTTCAACCGCTTCTGGCGCGCCGACCCGTCCCGCAACCGCCGCACCGGCGGCACCGGCCTCGGCCTGTCGATCAGCCTGGAGGACGCCCGCCTGCACGGCGGCTGGCTGGAGGCGTGGGGCGAGCGCGGCTACGGCGCCGTCTTCCGACTCACCCTGCCGTGCACGCACGGCCACGAGATCGCGAGCAGCCCCCTGCCGCTCCAGCCGACCGACCTGCCCGCCCACCACAACGCGGACGCGGCCGACTCGCCGGAGCAGGTGGAGCCCGCCCCGGCCGAGTTCACCTGGCAGCCCGCCAAGCCGGTCGACGACATCGAGTCGGACACCCGGCCCGCGGAGCCACCGCCCGAGCCCGTGGAGCCGCCCAAGCTGGCCTGGGACTCGGAGAAGGCGGCCGAGCCCGCCAAGATCACCTGGGACTCGGAGAAGCCGGTTGACGGCGACGAGTCGTCCGAGGTCGCCTGGCAGCCCGCGCACCCGGCCGCCGGGCTCGACGCGTCCGAGCAGTCCGCGCGGTCCGAGCGGGAGGAAGCCAAGTGAAGCGCCGTGCGCGAGTCCTGATCCTGCTGGTGGCGCTGCTCCCGCTGGTGGGCTGCGCGGCGATCCCCACCCAGACCAACCCGAAGCCGCTGGGCCCGTCGTCGTCGCGGGCGCCGTCCGCCGAGGCCCCGGAGCCCGAGAAGAACCTGGACGCGCTCCAGATCGTCCGCGAGTTCATCCTCGCGTCGGCCAGCCCGGAGGTCGACTACGCCGCCGCGAAGGCGTACCTCACCCCGGACGCGCGGAAGACGTGGAACACCAAGGGCACGCCGACGATCATCGACAACTCCTTCAACACCGTGCCGAGCACCGGCGACGCCGACCTGCCGTCGGACGCCAAGCAGCGCACGGTCCAGCTGCTGGGCCGCAACGTCGGGCGGTTGGAGCTGCAGGACAGCTCGTTCGTGCAGCAGGGCGGTGACCTCAACGAGCCGGTGCAGGTCGAGCAGGTCGACGGGCAGTGGCGCATCTCGACGCCCCCGGTCGGCGTGCTCGTCACGGTCGCGGACTTCATGCGCAACTACCAGCGCGTGGTCCTGTTCTTCTACGACAAGAACCGCAACGTCCTGGTGCCCGACCCGCGGTTCGTCGTCATGCCGCCCACCAGCGGCATTCCGCAGCGGGTGATCGAACTGCTGGTGAAGGGCCCATCGAACGCGATGCGCGGCGCCCTGTTCAGCGAACTCGGCCCGGACGCGGGGATCAACAAACCCACCAGCGAGGCGAACGACGGCGCGCTGGAGGTCGACCTCACCCGGCTGGGCGAGCCGAGCCCGACGGCCCGCAAGAAGATCGTCGCGCAGGTCGTCCGGTCGCTGGCGGGCGTCACGAGCAGCCGGGTGCGCGTGCTGCTCGACGGGGCCATCATCTCCACCGAGAAGGGGGACTGGCGCACTGCGGACGTGCAGTCCGGGGAAGCGCTGATCACGCCGACCGCCGAGGCGCGCGGCATGGTCGCGACGGGCGGCAAACTCGTGAAGCTGCCCGAGGACACCCAGGTCAAGGGCCCCGCGGGCACCGGCGAGTACAACATCGTCAGCGGCGCCCAGTCCCTCGACGGCTCGCAGCTCGCCGTCGTGAGCCGCATCGGCCCGAACGCCGTCCGCCTCCGAGTGGGCGCGGCCGAGGAGGCGCTGCGCGAGGTCGAACTGCCCGCCGCCAGCCTCACCCGACCCACGTGGCTGCCTGCCGACACCGTCGGCCAGCCCGGCGGGGAGGTGTGGACCGTCATCGACGGCACCAACGTGATCCGCGTGGTCCGCGGCGACGGCGGTGTCCTGAGCGACAACCCGGTCAACGCCACCGAGCTGACCGGTTTCGGCCACATCGAGGAACTCCGCCTCTCCAGGGACGGCACGAGGGTCGCCTGCGTCATCAACGGCAAGCTCTTCATCGCCGCCGTCGTCCGCAACGACGACTCCTCGGTCGCCCTGCGCGTCCCCCGCCCCCAGCCGACCTCGCTGGACGGCGTCGTCAAGACCGTCGACTGGCTGGCGCAGGACGTCCTGGTGGCGGGCACCTCGCTGCCCAGCAGCCCGGTCGTCCGCCTCAACATCGACGGCCTCAAGGTCGAGCGCTACAACACCTCGAACCTCACCGTGCCCGTGACCTCCATCGCCGCCGCCCCCGGCCGCCCCGTGCTGGCCCTCGACCGCACCGGCCTCTGGAGCGCGGGCGAGGTAGGCGACGTCTGGCGCAGCAGCCAGGTCAAACCCGACCCCAACGGTTACGTGTTCTACCCAGGCTGACCAAGGCCAACCCTTCTCCAACTCGACAAGACAGCGACACACGCTCCGCACGCCCCAACCCTCCGCACCGCTCCGAGACCTGTGTTGTGAACGGCTCTCTGCGCAGCCGCGGAAGCCTCCACGCCGCTCCCAAGAACCACTGCGGCAGCGCTGACCCACCCCAGCCCCGCGCCGCTCCAAGACCACCGCCCGGCCAGCAACGTGACCCGTGTTCACCTTCAGGTTTTGTCGGTCCTCTCCGCTAGCGTTCTTTTCCGGGGGCCCTGTTCACCAGGGGACCCTTGACTCCACGTGCCGACTCCCGCGCGAGGCCGCGGCCGAGCCGCCGCGACGGAGTCGCGGCCAGGAAACTGTCGGTGCTCCGGTGCATCCTCGACCCCGTGCTGACCGAACTCCTGGACCTGGTCCTCCCACCCCGCTGCGCGGGCTGCGGTGGTCCTGAGGCGTGCTGCCCGACCTGCCTCGCCGAGTTCGGCGGTCCGATCCGCGTGCACTTGCCGGGCCGTCCGACGTACGCCCTGGCCGACTACCAGGGCGCTCCGCGGGAGCTGGTGCTCGCCTTCAAGGAGCGCGGCCGCCACGACCTCGCCACCCGCCTGGGCACCCTCCTCGGCCAGGCCCTCCGGCACGTCCCCGAGGCCCGCCCGGACGACGACGGCACGTGGTGGCTCGTCCCCGCCCCGTCCCGCCGCTCGGCCAGCCGCCGCCGAGGCGGCCCCCACGTCCTGCGCCTGGCCCGTGCCGCCGCTCAGGCCCGTGCCGTCGACGGCGTCCCGGTGGCCGTGGCCCCTGCCCTGTTCCTCACCCCCGGCACCCGCGACTCCGCGGGCCTTCCCGCGGCCGCCCGCCGGGCCAACCTCGCGGGCCACGTCCGCACCACCGGCGCCCTGCCGCCGCCGGGCACCCCGGTGGTCCTCCTCGACGACGTCGTCACCACCGGGGCCACGGCCGCCGAGTGCGCCAGGGTCCTCGACACCGCCAAGATCAAGGTGAACGCCGTGCTCGCCCTCACGTCCGCGGCGGCCCACCGGTGGTGGTCACCAGCGGGTTGACGCGCTCGGCCGACCGGGTTGTCGCGAAAGTCCCGCTAATCCCGCTCACACCCAGCGACGGAGATCCACTGCAAGATCACGTTCTCCAAACCACTCGCAAGAGTGACGACGGATAAGCATCAACAATGGATTGGATCTATTCCGCTCGGCCGGGAACCTCCTGTCCACGTCGGCCGTTGGCCGAACATGACGGTCAACCGGAGCGGGAAGTCGGCGGTGACTCTGCCGAGTGGTCTTCCGCGCGCACTGCGCCATCCGGGTGAGTCACGAGCGCCGCGAACTGCTCGGAGTGACTCCGATGGCACGCCCAGTGGCCAGTTTCCGTCGCGGAACGTGACAGGGCGTTTTTCTCCGAGTTCCCCCGCCTCGGGGGCTGTCGCTGAGGTGAATACCGGGCTAACGTGCTGCGCTATCAGCGTTCCCGGCCCGGTGGGGAGGAGGCGAAAAGCCCATGACCCAGGCGCCGGAAGGCTGTTGAGGTCCCCCTCGACAACAATCCGCGACTGCTGATCGCGATTCCGGTGCCGCACTGATCCAAGCCACAGCTCGCAGCAAAGCGAGGGAGGTCGTGTATGGACATCGTCGTTAAGGGCCGCAACGTCGAGGTGCCCGATCACTACAGGGTGCACGTGACGGAGAAGCTGGCCCGGCTTGAGCGCTACGACCGCAAGGTGATCCGCTTCGACGTGGAACTCTTCCACGAGCCGAACCGCAGGCAGGCGAAGAACTGCCAGCGGGTCGAGATCACCGGCAAGGGCCGCGGACCAGTTGTCCGCGCCGAAGCCTGCGCGGGCGACTTCTACGCCGCGCTCGACTCGGCGGTCAGCAAGTTGGAGAACAGCCTGCGCCGGGCTCACGACAGAAGGCGCGTGCACCACGGGCGACGTGGCCCGACATCCGTCGCGGAAGCGACCAGTGGCCTCGGGGAAGTCCTCACCCCCACCGACACGAACGGGTCCGCGCAACGCGTGCGGCTCGGGCAGACAGCTCTGCTCGAAGCCCCCGACCCCTCAGAAGACGACGCGAGCATGGCCGGAGTGCCTGCTCAGCAGCGCTGGGACGAAGGGCTGGAGGACAACCTCCCCGGTCGGATCGTCCGCGAGAAAGAGCACCCCGCCAAGCCGATGACGGTCGACCAGGCCCTCTACGAGATGGAACTGGTCGGACACGACTTCTACCTGTTCGCGGATTCCGACTGCGGCAGGCCCAGTGTCGTCTACCGGCGGAAGGGGTTCGACTACGGCGTGATCCGGCTCGCCTGACCCGGTTCAGCCGCCCATCGACCTTCGACCGGGATCCCCCGAAGCACCCGCTTCGGGGGATCCCGGCGTTTCGCGGCACCATTGCGGCTCCTGAGCCGTTGTACCTGTCGTGCGCGGCGCTCTCGGGGACCTGTCACAGCGCGTTCTGGACCGGTTCCTGCCTGTGTCGGTGCACACGGGCTTCGGTCTTGCCTACGATGTCGGCTAGAGCGGGCTTGTCGAGCCTGGTGGAAGGCGCCCAGATCGGGCGCGTCGCGATGAGGTAATGAGGTCGACCCGGATGGTGCTGTCCCGACTGCTCCGCGCTGGCGAGGGCAAGATGCTCAAGCGCCTGCGCAACATCGCAGCGCACATCAACAACCTGGAAGACGAAGTCGTAGACCTCACGGATGCGGAACTCCGGGAGAAGACCAACGAGTTCCGCAAGCGCCTCGCCGACGGGGAGACCCTCGACGAGCTGCTGCCGGAGGCGTTCGCCGTCGTCCGCGAAGGCGCCAAGCGCACGTTGGGCCAGCGGCCCTTCGACGTGCAGCTCATGGGTGGCGCGGCCCTGCACCTCGGGCAGATCTCCGAGATGCGCACCGGTGAGGGCAAGACCCTGACCTCGGTGCTGCCGACGTACCTCAACGCCCTGGCGGGCGAGGGCGTGCACGTGATCACGACGAACGACTACCTCGCCAAGCGCGACGCGGAGTGGATGGGCCGCGTCCACCGCTTCCTCGGCCTCACGGTCGGCGTGATCCTGTCCGAGCTGACGCCGGAGCAGCGGCGCGTGGCCTACAACGCCGACATCACCTACGGCACGAACAACGAGTTCGGCTTCGACTACCTGCGCGACAACATGGCGTGGAGCCTGGACGAGTGCGTGCAGCGCGGCCACTACTTCGGCCTGGTCGACGAGGTCGACTCGATCCTCATCGACGAGGCGCGCACCCCGCTGATCATCTCGGGCCCCGCCGACCAGTCGTCGCGCTGGTACCAGGAGTTCGCCCGGCTCTCGCCGCTGCTGAAGAAGGACGTCCACTACGAGGTCGACGAGCGCAAGCGCACCGTCGGCATCTCCGAGGTCGGCGTCACGTTCATCGAGGACCAGCTCGGCATCGAGAACCTCTACGAGGCCGCGAACACGCCGCTGGTCGGCTACCTGAACAACGCGCTCAAGGCCAAGGAGCTCTTCACCAAGGACAAGGACTACATCGTCCGCAACGGTGAAGTCATGATCGTCGACGAGTTCACCGGCCGTGTGCTGTCCGGTCGGCGGTACAACGAGGGCATGCACCAGGCCATCGAGGCCAAGGAGCGCGTGGAGATCAAGGCGGAGAACCAGACCCTCGCCACGATCACCCTGCAGAACTACTTCCGCCTGTACAAGAAGCTGGGCGGCATGACCGGTACCGCCGAGACCGAGGCGGCCGAGTTCTTCCAGACCTACAAGCTCGGCGTGGTGCCGATCCCGACGAACCGCCCCGCGCGCCGCTCCGACCAGCCCGACCTCGTCTACAAGACCGAGGAGGCGAAGTTCGAGGCCGTCGCGGACGACATCGCGGAGCGCCACGAGAAGGGCCAGCCGGTCCTGATCGGCACGACGAGCGTCGAGCGCTCCGAGTACCTGTCGAAGCTGCTGGTCCGCCGCGGCATCCCGCACGAGGTGCTGAACGCGAAGCACCACGACCGCGAGGCGCTGATCATCGCGAAGGCCGGCCGCAAGGCCGCCGTCACCGTCGCGACGAACATGGCAGGCCGAGGCACCGACATCGTGCTGGGCGGCAACCCGGACATCATCGCCGACCACGAGCTGCGCGAGCGCGGCCTGGACCCGGTCGAGGCCCCGGAGGAGTACGAAGCCGCCTGGTCGAAGCTGATCGAGGAGGTCTCCCGCGAGGTCAAGGCGGAGGCCGACGAGGTCCGCGAGGCCGGTGGCCTCTACGTGCTCGGCACCGAGCGCCACGAGTCGCGCCGCATCGACAACCAGCTGCGCGGTCGTTCCGGCCGCCAGGGCGACCCCGGCGAGTCCCGGTTCTACCTGTCGCTGAAGGACGAGCTGATGCGGCGCTTCAACGCCGCGATGGTCGAGACGGTGATGACCCGGCTGAAGGTGCCGGACGACGTCCCGATCGAGCACAAGATGGTCACCAGGGCGATCCGCAGCGCGCAGACGCAGGTCGAGCAGCAGAACTTCGAGATCCGCAAGAACGTCCTCAAGTACGACGAGGTGATGAACCTCCAGCGCAAGGTCATCTACGCCGAGCGCCACCGCGTCCTGGACGGCGAGGACCTGCGCGAGCAGGTCGAGCACATGATCACCAGCGTGGTCGAGGAGTACGTGGACGGCGCGACCGCCGACGGCTACTCGGAGGACTGGGACTTCGAGCAGCTGTGGACGGCGTTGAAGACGCTGTACCCGATCCAGCTGGACTGGAAGCAGCTGGTCGAGAGCGAGGACGACATCACCCGCGAGTCGCTGCGGGAACTCCTGCAGTCCGACGCGCTGAGCGCGTACAAGGCCCGCGAGGCGGACATCGACTCCCGCGTCGGTCCCGGTGCGATGCGCGAGCTGGAACGCCGCGTGCTGCTGTCCGTGCTGGACCGCAAGTGGCGCGAGCACCTCTACGAGATGGACTACCTCAAGGAGGGCATCGGCCTCCGGGCGATGGCCCAGCGCGACCCGCTGATCGAGTACCAGCGGGAGGGCTTCGAGATGTTCAACAGGATGTTGGACGCCTTGAAGGAGGAAATGGTCGGCTTCCTCTTCAACCTCCAGGTGGAGGCAGCGGAACCGGAACCAGTGGCCGCACCGCCCATCCCCGTCTCGCTGAGCAACGGCGCGGGCCCTCTCACCGGCAGCCGCGCACGCGCACGCGCGGCAGCGGCAACAGACGCACCCGCCAAGGCCCCGGAAGCCCCGGCGGGCCCCGCGCTGGCCCAGCTGTCAGCAGGCTCGGCGATCCCGCCCGCGCTGCGCGGCAAGGGCTTGGACGAGCCGGGCAGGCAACGCCTGAGCTACTCCGGCCCGAACGAGGACGGCGAAGCGGAAGCCCACGACGACGACGCAGCAGGCGACGACGCCGCAGGCACCCGCAAGGAACGCCGAGCAGCAGCCCGCGCCCAAGCAAAATCAGCCCGCAAGGGCCCCCGCAGGTAAAGTCTTGAACAATGGGAAGAGCCGCCCCACCAGGGCGGCTCTTCCCATTTCCACACCCAGGGCCCACCACGGCCAAGCGGAGCACACAACCAGGCCCACCACGACCCAAGCGGCAACGGCACCGGACTCACCAGGCAAACAGAAGCACGGCCCAGGCCCCGCCACCGATAAGTGGAGGCGCGGCCAGACCCTGCCACCGACAAGTGGAAGCACGACCTGAACCCACCCGGCCAGCGGAAGCGCGGCACCGGACCCACCTGGCAAGCGCAAGCGCGGCTCAGACCCCGCCACCGGCTAGTGGAAGCACGACCCGGACCCGCCAGCAAAGCGGAAGCACGACCCGAACCCACTCGGCAAGCGGAAGTGCAGCCCAGGCCCTGCCACTGGCAAGTGGAAGCACGGTCTGGACCCACTCGGCAAGCGGAAGCACGGCCCGACTGCTCCGGCAAAGTGGAAGCCGCTCAAGCCCCGCCACCGGCAAGCGGACGCACGGCCTGGACCCACCCGGCAAGCGTACGCACGGCCTGGACCCATCCCGGCAGGCGGAAGCACGCACCCAACCCGACGCCCTCCCCCTCCGCCGCCCCGATCCGAAGCGTCCTCAGCATTTTTCTTCGTTTGTCAAGGCATCTTTCCCGCCTTGACAAATCAAGGAAAATGATCGAGACAATTGCGCGAGCGGGGTGGCGTAGGAGGAACCACCGCGACCTTTACACGCGGGTCCGACGAGCCGTGGGCGATGACTCCCAGCGACCGCACGCAGATGACTGCGGCGGTGCGCAAGCAGCCGACTTCGGCTCCCAGCGGCGCGAGCGGCGATGGCGACCCCCAACCACCACAGCACTGGCCCAGCCGTCGTCGTGCTGTGGCCGATTTGACTCGGGGACCCCTTGATTTGACCCTTGATCGGACTAAAAGGGCAGTCCCGAAAGCCTGCCCGATCTCCAATTTTAAGGGTCAAATCCCCCGAGTAAAATCGGCCACGCTTAAAACGCCGGCCTCAAGTAGGTGGTGGGTCACCCGGACCGCGCAGCAGGTATCAATGCGCCAACCAACACCACCGACCAACACCGCCAACCAACACCGAACCACGATCCACCCTCACATCAAGACCTTGAACACCACGCAAATCCACCCTCCCTCCGAATGCTCCACCCGCGCCGCCAACGCGTGCACCCGCTCTCCGCGCAGCACGGTCCCCGAAATCTCCGCCGCGTCCGACGCCACTCGGCAAA
Organism: Umezawaea sp. cmx-9-4; assembly: GCA_049997955.1. GTDB lineage: Bacteria > Actinomycetota > Actinomycetes > Mycobacteriales > Pseudonocardiaceae > Umezawaea. Next base: position 732,218 of record JAEBDY010000001.1, read on the forward strand.
CCCTCACCCTCCCCAGCCGCATCCGCCCGTTCACCACCCGCAATTCCCGCACGGCCTCCTCGCCCATCACCCCGATCAACTGCGGTACCGGTCGTCGTCCGTCCAGCGCTTCCACCACGAACGTCAGCAGCCGCCGAGCGTCCTCCTCCGTGAGCCGTCTCTCCGGGGCCACTCGCATGGCGGGCACTACTGGCGCTTCGACCACCGGCAACTCCAACGACCCCAACGTGCGCAACTGCGACGGCACTTCAGCTCCCACTCGAACCACGACGACGTGACCCAGGTACCGAGTGCCCACTCCGACATCTCGGACCGCGATCACCCGATCCAGCGATCGGCGTAGGTTGCACCCGTGCTGCGTGGACTGGTTCTGGACTTCGGCGGTGTGCTCACCGACTTCGGCGATGGTTTCGCCGTCGAGCCCCCGCTCCTCACGGTCGTGCGGGAGGTTCGCGGTCGCGGTGTCCTCACCGGTCTGCTGTCCAACGCGGACGGGCTGTGGGCGCCCCCGCAGGAGTGGGACGGGTTGTTCGACGCCGTGGTGATCTCCGGCGAGGTGGGGATGGCGAAGCCGTCCGCGGAGATCTACGAGTTGACCGCCGAGCGCCTGGGGCTCCCCGTGGGCGAGTGCGTGTTCGTCGACGACCTGGCGATCAACGTGCGGGGTGCCGCGGCGGCCGGGATGGTTGGCGTGCACCACACCTCGGTATCGGCCACGGTTGGCGAACTCGGTGTGCTGCTTGGGTTTCCGCTGCTACGCTGAAGATCAACACGTTCGTGGAGTCAGGTGGTTTCTTCGTGCTCAGCGCTCGGTCGGTCCTGGTCCTGGTGGAGGTGCAGGAGCGGATCCTCGACATGCCGCTCGCGCCCATCGCGGGTTCGGCGGTGGTGGACGCCGTGGTGAGGTTGCGCGAGGCGTTCGACCTCGCGGCGGCGCCGGTGGTGGTGGTTCGGCACCTGCGCGGGGACGGGGCCGACGACGTGGTCGAGTCGTTGCTGCCGGGGCGGGGGGAGCACCTGGTGACCAAGACCGGGGTCGACGCGTTCACCGGTACGCGGCTGGTGTCGGACCTGCGGGACCTCGGGGCGAAGTCGGTGGTGATCGCCGGGGTGTCCACGAAGCACGGGGTGGGCGCCACGGCGGCCAAGGCGCTGGCCCTGGGGTACGAGGTGACCGTCGTGTCGGACGCGTCGGCGAGCGCGTCCGTCGAGGAGCACCAGGCGACGCTGTGGCGGTTGAACGAGGACGGCGTCTCCGTGGCGACGGTCGCCGAACTCCTGGCGCGCTGACCGGGCACGTCCACCCAGAGCGTTCACCGGGTACACCCGCGCGGATTGTCGCGCCCTGGTAAGGACGCCACGTGAGGGTTAATGGTGGTGACGGCCCGCAAGCAGGGACTCCACCATTCGGTCATTGTGGTTCATCAGCATGGCTGCGTAACTTCGGAGCTGGCGGTCTTCGAATTCAAGGGGCAGACATGCGAAAGTTCGTCGCGATCGTGGCGGCCGTTCTCGCCACTCCGGTGGTCCTGCTCGGGGGAATGGCCTCCGCGTCGGCCGCGGACGACCTCCAGCCGCCGCCCCGTGGGTGCTCGCCCGCCTACCACGAGGTTCTCGACGGCGAAGTGGTCGCTGTGTTCTGCGACTTCGGGCCCGCGGATTCCTTCCGGGTGGTCGCCCAGTGCGAATCCGAATTCGACCGGTGGACCGTGCACGGGAGCGTCGCGGAAACCGGTGGCGAAATGTCGCTCGCGGAATGCCGAGGCGGATTCTCGGGCACGGCGCACGTCTACCACTACTACGTGAACTGGATGCAGCAATTCCCGCCGGAACTCGCTGGGCCCGCCGCTGGGTGAACGCGGCGGGTCCAGTCGACTACTTCGCGGCCTCCCGCCTGCGCACGACCTCGAAGCACAGGACGGCGGCGGCGCTGGCGACGTTGAGCGATTCGACGCCCGCGAACATCGGGATCGACAGCCAGCCGGTGACGTGCGGGCGGACGTCGTCGGAGATGCCGTTGGTCTCGCTGCCGAGCACGAACGCCGCCCGTTCCGGCAGGTCCGCCGTGTAGATCGACTCCTTGGCGTTCGCGTCCAGCGCGAACAGCGGGTAGCCGTGGGCGCGGAGGTTCGCGGCGGCCTCGGCGGCGGTCGCGCAGCGCAGCATCGGCGCGCGGAACGCGACCCCGGCGGACGCCTTGACGACCAGCGGGTCGATCGACGCGACACCGCGGCGCGGCACCACGATGCCGTCCATGCCCGCCGCGGTCGCGGTCCGCAGGATCATGCCGACGTTCGCGGGCGTGGTGATGCCGTCGAGCACCAGGACGCCGCGCGGCTTCTCCGGCCGGTCCAGCGCCAGGTCGAGGGGGAGCATCCGGGGCGCGACCACGTCGGCGAGCACGCCCTGGTCGTGCCGCCCGTTGCCCGCGAGGACCTTCACCCGCTGCTCGGTGGCCCGCTGCACGCGCACCCCGCGCCGCTTGGCCGCGTCGAGGATCTCCCTGGCGGCCGCGCCGCGCGCCGTTTCGGCCAGCATCACCTTGTCGACGTCCAGGCGGAGGTCGTCCAGCGCTTCGAGGACCGGTTTGCGGCCGTAGACGGTGACGAACTTGTCCTTGGGGGAGATTTCCACGGTCAAAAGGGTGCCATGCCGGTTCAGGGGCTTGCATCGGCGGCGTCATCCACGAGGATCGTCACATGAGCTCGGGCGAGCGCAGCGTTGCGCACCGCGCCCGCCTCTTGGCCAGCGGTCAGGACGCGGACGTCTTCTTGCGGCCGGACGGCCTCCTGGTCAAGCGGAACCGCGACGGCCGGGACCTCGATCCCGAAGCCGAGCTGATGCGCTACCTGCGCAAACGCGGCATTCCGGTCCCGAGGGTCCACGGCGTCGACGACGAGGGCCTCGTCATGGAGTACGTCCCCGGCCCCCGGATGTCGGTCGAGCTGGACCGCAGGCCGTGGCGCGCCGCCGCGCTGGGCCGCCAGCTGGCCGAGCTCCACCACCGCCTGGACGAGGTCCCCGCCCCGGACTTCCTGCCCGGCACGCCCGACGGCGCGCTGCTGCACCTCGACCTGCACCCCGGCAACGTCGTCCTCGGCCCCGAGGGCCCGGTGGCCATCGATTGGGCCTGCGCCGCCCGTGGCGACCGCCGCGTTGACTTGGCGTTGAGCTGGCTCGCGATGGCCGTCGGCAAGCTCCGCCCGGTGCGCCGAGCGGCCCGCTCCCGTCTGGTCCGGTCGTTCCTGGCGGGCGTCGACGACGCGGTCCGGCAGGCCATGCCCGCCGCCGCGGAGATCCGCCTCGCCCGCCACGGCCGCGATCCCGAAGAGGTCAGGGCGGTGGAGGAGCTGGTTGCCCGCTGTCGGCGGCACCGACCTATAACCTGATCGCATGCCCGATCGCCTGTCCGCGTTGGACGCCTCGTTCCTGTACCTGGAGGACGCCACGACGCCGATGCACGTCGGTGGGGTCGCGGTGTTCCGGAGGCCGAGGACGGGGTTCGACTACGACCGCCTGGTCGAGCTGATCGAGCAGCGCCTCCCCCTCGTGCCGCGCTACCGGCAGAAGGTCGTGCAGGTGCCCGGCAGGCTGGCCAGGCCGGTGTGGGTGGACGACCCGGACTTCGACGTCACGTACCACGTGCGGAGGTCGGCGCTGCCCAAGCCGGGCAACGACGCGCAGCTGCACGACCTGGTCGCGCGGCTCATGTCCCGGCCGCTGGACCACACCCGCCCGCTGTGGGAGACGTACCTGGTGGAGGGCTTGAAGGGCAACCAGATCGCGGTCATCACCAAGACCCACCAGGCCGTCGTCGACGGGGTGGGGGCGATCGAGATCGGCCAGGTCATGCTGGACGTCTCCCCGACCCCGCGCCGGCCGCTGGAAAGCCTGTGGATGCCCCAACCGGAACCCAGCGGCTTCCAGCTGGTCGCGGACGCCGTGGCCGAGGCCGTGCAACGACCGGGCGAGCTGGTGGAGAACGTCCGCTCGGCCGCGATGGACACCATGGCGACCGTGCAGAAGGTCACCGGCGCGCTGGGCGGCCTCGCGTCGGCGCTCCGCACCGCTTCCACCCCGGCTCCCGGCAGCCCGCTCAATGTCCGCATCTCACCCGCCCGCCGCTTCGCCGTGGCCCGCGGCACGCTCGACCAGTTCCGGGCCATCCGCCGCACGCACGGCGGCACCATCAACGACGGCGTCCTGGCGGTCCTGTCCGGCGCCATGCGGTCCTGGCTGATGTCGCGGGGCGAGGTCGTCTCGGCGCACACGACGATGCGCGCCATGGCGCCGTTGTCGGTGCGGGACGAGGACGGCTCGAACGGCGTCGCGGCCTACCTGGTCGACCTGCCGGTGGGCGAACCGAACCCCGTGGTCCGACTGCACCACGTCAGCCACGCGATGCGGGCGCACCAGGAGTCGGGCCAGTCGGTGGCGGCGGACACCCTGGTCAAGGTCTCCGGCTTCGCCCCACCGACCCTGCACGCACTGGGTGCCCGCGCGGCCAGCTCGTTCTCCAGACGGCTCTTCAACGTCGTCGTGACGAACGTCCCCGGCCCGCAGGTCCCGCTCTACGCGGCGGGCGCGAGGATGACCGAGATCTTCCCGGTGGTCCCGCTGGCCAAGAACCAAGCCCTGTCGATTGGCGTCACGTCGTACGACGGTGGTGTTTACTTCGGTCTCAACGCCGACCGGGACGCCATGTCCGATGTGGACGTCCTAGCTGCGATGGTCGAGGAATCCGTGGAAGAACTGATGGGGACGGTGTCGGAATGAGGGTCTACCTCCCGGCGACTGTGGCGATGCTGCGCGACCTGGTGGAAACCGACGAGTTCCGCCCGGTGGGCGGAACCGCGTTCGCCCTCACGCCGGCTCTGCGGGAGTCGTACGCGGCAGGCGACACGGAGGAGCTGGAGTACGCGGCCATGCTGGACGCGGCCCGCGCCTCGATCCGCCTGCTGGCGGCGGAACTGGGCACCGACGACAAGGCGATGCCACGCAGGGCGGTCGTCTCGGTGGACGTCGAGGACGTGAAACTCCGCCCAGACCTGGACTTCTCGGTGGTCAAGGTCTCAGGCCCGGTTCCGATGGAGCTGGTGGCGGCGATCCACCTGGACACGTCGGAGGCGGAGGACGCGGTCCGAGCAGCGGCAGAGGTGATCGACGAGGCAGACCTGGGCGACCCGGACGCCGAGTTCACCCTGGGCAGCGCGGAAGACCACGAACTGGCCTGGTACGCCCGCCAAGAACTCCCGTTCCTGCTGGACCTCATGTAGCCAGCAGCACCACCCGCCTACCGCAGCCGCAAACCGGAAGCACCGAACCAAGCCCAACGGCCAGCCGCGAAAGCGGAAGCACTCACCGAGCCCGGCGGCCAGCCGCAAAAGCGGGAGCACTCACCGAGCCCGGCGGCCACGGGAAGCACGCAACCGCCCCCACGGCCAGCCAGCGAATGCAGAAGAACTCACCAGCCCCGACGGCCAACAGAAGCACGCAACTGTTCAGCGGTGAAAGCGGAAGCACGCACCCAGGGCCCGAACAGACCCCTCCCTGCCCCCGATCCGAAGCGCCCTCATTGGTGCTCTTGGTTTGTCAAGGCATCTTTCTCGCCTTGACAAATCAAGGGCGCCAATGGAGACAATCGCGCGAGCGGGGTGAGGGAGGCCGCCCACCCAAAACCGGACCTACCAGCTCAACCCGAACCCAACCCACCGCTCAACCCGAACCAATCCAACCGGCACCCGCACCCGGTCTCGCACCCGCACCCAATCCCACCCGCACCTGTCTCACACCAGGGACCCCACCGAGCCCCCTCACATCCCCTCAGCAGGCTCCCAGAGCTCAATCCGATTCCCCTCCGGGTCCACGCACCACCCGAACCGCCCGAACTCCGAATCCTCGGTCTGGGGCAGCACCTCGACCCCCCGAGCCTTCAACTTCGCCAGCAGGATCCGCAGGTCGTCCACCCGCAGGTTCAACATGGCCCGCTGCCCCGGTTCCCCCAGGTAGTCCGTGTTGTTGGCGAACAGCGCGATCGTCGTGGTCCCCGGGTTCTCGTCGGTGGCCGAGTCGTCCCAGTGGAACGTCACCGTCCCGTGGTCGTTCATCGGCACCCCGAGGTTGTCGCGGTACCAGACCGCCAACCGGGCGGGGTCCCTGGAGCGAAAGAAGACGCCGCCGATTCCAGTCACCTGCGCCATGGCGCGCAGGCTACCGCGCGACCCCGATCCCACGACATGGACGCGGGCGCACGAGCACCCGAACCGGTCAACGACCCCATCCGTTCATACGAACCCGACGACCGCGCCCGCCGGAACTCCGATGAGTTCCGGGCTCTGACGCGGTCTGTACTGGTGGACAGGGAGGCACGGCCATGGCGGACGACTTCATCCAGCTCTCGGACCCGTTCCGGCGCGAGTTGCTGGCGCACTGCTACCGGATGCTCGGCTCGGTGCACGACGCCGAGGACCTGGTGCAGGAGACGTACCTGCGCGCGTGGAAGGCGTACGACCGGTTCGAGGGCCGGTCGTCGCTGCGGACGTGGCTGTACCGGATCGCGACCACCGCGTGCTTGACCGCCATCGAGAAGCGCACCCGCCGTCCGCTGCCCACGGGCCTCGGCGCGGACTGCGACCCGACCGACGACCTGGTCGACGGGCAGGAGGTGCCGTGGCTGGAGCCCGTCCCGGACGAGATGGTCGGCGCGGACCCGGCGTCCATCGTCACCGAACGCGAGACGATCCGGCTGGCGCTGGTCGCCTCCCTCCAGTACCTGCCGCCGCGGCAGCGGGCGGTGCTGATCCTGCGGGACGTCCTCAAGTGGCGGGCCGCGGAGGTGGCGGAGCTGCTGGAAACCTCGACCGCGGCGGTCAACAGCATCCTCCAGCGCGCCAGGGCGCAGCTCGCCGAGGTCACCGAGGAGGCAGTGGTCGAGCCGTCGACGGCCGCGCAGCGCGAACTGCTCGACCGGTACGTGACGGCGTTCGAGGCCAAGGACATCCCGGCGATCATCGGCCTGTTCACGTCCGACGTCGTCTGGGAGATGCCGCCGTTCACGTCCTGGTACCGCGGTCCGGTCGCGGTCGGCACGCACCTGGAGATCCGCTGCCCCGGCGACATCCGGATGGTGCCGACGCGGGCGAACGGGCAGCCCGCGTTCGGCCTGTACATCGGCGGGAAGCCGTTCACCCTCCAGGTGCTGACGATCGGCGAGAAGGGCATCGCGCACGTGGTCAACTTCCTGGACGCCTCCCTGTTCGAGGTGTTCGGGCTGCCGTCCTCGATCGCGCCGTGAGCCACGTGGGCCTGCTCGAACGGGCCGTCACCTACACCCTGGGCTGCCTGCACGCGGTCACCCCGGACGCCCTGTCGCGCCCGACGCCGTGCCACGACTGGGACCTGCGCGCCCTGCTGTGGCACCTGGTCGACTCGCTCACGGCGCTGCGGGAGGCCGCCGAGGACGGGCACGTGGGCCTGGAGCCCACCCCGGTCGACACCGACGACCCGGTCACCGCCACGCGCGACCACGCCCGGCAGCTGCTCGGCGCGTGGACGGCGCAGGACGGCCGCCCGGAGGTGTCGATCGGGGGCTGCCCGGTGACCACGGACATCGTGGCGCGGGCAGGCGCGCTGGAGGTCGCCGTGCACGGGTGGGACATCGCCCGCGCGTGCGGCGAGGTCCGCCCGATCCCGCGAGCGCTCGCGGACGAGCTGTACCCGTTGGCGCTGTTGCTGGTCAGCGACGCCGACCGGCCGGCCCGCTTCGCCGAGCCGGTCGAACCGGACACCCCGGCCGACCGGCTCCTGGCGTACCTCGGCCGCCGTTGAGCAGGCGCCGCCGCTAGTCCGGGTGCTCCTCCAGGCCTGCCCGCGAGGTCAGCAGGCGGCGCAGGGAGTCCAACCGCCCCTGCGTCGCCACACCCGTGGTGACCAGCTCGTCCAGCATGCAGTCCGGTTCCTCCGGCGCGCCGAGGTGACCGCAGCCCGACGGGCACTCCTCGGCCATCTCCCGCATGCCGGGGAACGCGGCCACGATGTCGTCCGGCGTGATGTGCGCCAGCCCGAACGAGCGGATGCCCGGCGTGTCCACCGCCCAGCCGCCCTCGGGCAGCGGCAGCGCCACGGTCTGCGTGGACGTGTGCCGTCCCTTGCCGACGCCGCTGACCACGCCGACCGCCCGGTTCGCGCCGGGTACGAGCTGGTTGATCAGCGTCGACTTGCCGACACCGGAGTGGCCGATCAGCGCGGACACCTTCGTGGCCATCTGCTCCCGCAACGGCTTCGGGTCCTCGTCGGACCTCGTCACGACCACCACGAGGTCCAGTTCGGCGTACGCGGCGAGCAGGGTTTCCGGGCTCGCCAGGTCCGCCTTCGTCAGGCACAGCACGGGGGTCAGCCCGCCCGCGTACGACGCGACCAGGCACCGGTCGATGAACCCGGTGCGCGGCACCGGGTCCGCCAGCGCCGTCACGATGATCAGCTGCTCCGCGTTGGCCACCACGACCCGTTCGAACGGGTCCGTGTCGTCCGCGGTGCGCCTCAGCACGCTGTTCCGCTCGGCGACCTTCACGATGCGCGCCAACGTGTCCGGCTGCCCGGTCGCGTCGCCGACCAGTCCGACCCGGTCGCCGACGACGACTGGCGTCCGCCCGAGCTCCCGCGCCCGCATGGCGGTCACCAGGCGGTTCGGGTCGTCGTCCAGCGCGCACGTCCAGCGCCCGCGGTCCACGCCGACCACCATCGCGGGCACGGCGTCCGCGTGTTCCGGCCGCTTCTTGCTGCGCGGCCGGGTCCCCTTCCCCGGCCGCACCCGGACGTCGGACTCGTCGAGCTTGTGCCAGTCGCCACGGCTCACGTCAGCGGACCTCGTTGAGCATCGTCGCCCACATTCCTGGGAAGTCGGGAATCGTCTTGGAGGTGCTGCCGATGTCGTCCACCTCGACGCCCGGCACGACCAGGCCGATGATCGCACCCGCGGTCGCCATGCGGTGGTCGGCGTACGCGCGCCACGGTCCGCCGCGCATCGGCTTCGGGTCGATGACCAGCCCGTCCTCGGTCTCCTCCGCCGCGCCGCCGACCCCGTTGATCTCGGCGACGAGCGCCGCCAGCCGGTCCGTCTCGTGCCCGCGGATGTGCGCCACCCCGCGGATGCGCGTCGGCCCGTCCGCCAGCGAGGCCAGCGCGGCGACCGTCGGGGTCAGCTCGCTCTCGTCGTGCAGGTCGATGTCCAGCCCCGCCAGCCGCTCCGGCCCGCGCACGGTCAGCCCGCGCTCGTCCAGCACCACCTCGCAGCCCATCCGCGTGAGGATGTCGCCCACCGCGTCGCCCGCCTGGGTCGTCTTCGTCGGCCAGCCGGGCACGGTGACCTCGCCACCGGTCACGGCCGCCGCCGCGAGGAACACCGTCGCGTTCGACAGGTCCGGCTCCACGTGCCACTCCCGCCCGCGCACCGGACCGGGTACGACCGTCCAGGTGTTCGGCTCCTGGTCGTCCACCTCGACACCGGCCGCGCGCAGCACCTCGACGGTCATCGCGATGTGGGGGAGCGACGGCACGGGCTTGCCGTCGTGCAGCACCCGCACCCCCTGCTCGTAGCGCGCGCCGGACAGCAGCAGGCCGGAAACGAACTGCGACGACCCGGACGCGTCGATCGTGACGTCCCCACCCCGCAGCGACCCGGTCCCGTTCAGCGTGAACGGCAGCCCGTCACCGCTGATGTCCGCGCCCAGCGCGCGCAGGGCGGACAGGACGGTCCCCATCGGCCGCAGCCGCGCGTGCGGGTCGCCGTCGAACCGGATCTCCCCGGTCGCGATGGCCGCGGCGGGCGGCAGGAACCGCATGACCGTCCCCGCCAGCCCGCAGTCCACGTCAGCGGGCCCGTGCAGCGCGCCGGGGGTGACCACCCAACTCCCGTCCGGTCCGTCGACGACGTCGACGCCCAAGGAGCGGAGGGCCTCCACCATCAGGGTGCTGTCACGGCTGCGCAGCGGCGCGTGCAGCACGGACGGGCCGTCGGCCAGCGCGGCCAACAGCAGCAGGCGGTTGGTGATCGACTTGGAGCCAGGCACGGGTACCGTCGCGTGCACGGGGCCGTTGGCGGTGGGAGCGGACCACTGCTGAGTCATGGGTCGATGATTCCGCATCAGGTGGTCGAGCGGTCGCACCGGTGCTGACGACGTGCGACGATGGCTTGCCCAGGAGTTGATCTGGGCGCGGAGGTGATCTGGAGTGTGCGGTAGGTACGCCTCCACCAAGGACCCGGCGCTGCTGGCGGCGGAGTTCGACGCGGTGGACGCCACGGAGGGCGACGCCCCCGGCCCGGACTACAACATCGCCCCCACCAAGAACGTGCTGGCAGTGGTGGAGAGGCACCCCAGGGACGCGGACGGCGAACCCGACCCGTCGGTCACGGAGCGCAGTCTCCGGGTGATGCGCTGGGGCTTGGTCCCGCACTGGGCGAAAGACATGTCCGGCGCGGCGAAGATGATCAACGCCAGGTCGGAGAGCGTGCTCACCAAGCCGTCCTACCGCGACTCCGCCGCCAAACGGCGCTGCATCATCCCCGCCGACGGTTGGTACGAATGGCAGCCGGGAGAAGGCAGGAAGCAACCTTTCTTCATCAACCCTAATGACGGCTCGAGTCTGGCTATGGCCGGAATCTGGTCGGTCTGGTGGCAACCGGACGAGGAACTGGGCCGCAAGGCGGTGATCACGTGCGCCGTGCTCACCACCGACGCCATCGGCGAGATGACCTCCGTGCACCACCGGATGCCCCTGCTGCTGCCCACGTCGCACTGGGGCTCGTGGCTGAACCCGGACTCTGCGGACCCGTCGGAACTCCTGACCCCCGACCAGCCGCTGGTGGACGCACTGGAACTCCGCCCGGTCTCCATGGCGGTCAACAACGTCCGCAACAACAGCCCCGAACTGATGAACCCGATCTCCCTCACCCCGGCGGAAATGCCCGAGCCGACGCTGTTCGAACTGTCATGACCAGCATCCTCGTCGACACGCCGCACGGCCCCGCGAGGGCCGAACTGCACTGCTCGGCGGAGGGGAGGGCGGCCCTGCTGCTCGGCCACGGCGCAGGCGGGGGAATCGGCTCCCCGGACCTGGTCTCGGCCACCCGCGCAGCCGTGGACGCAGGGGTCCACGTCGCCCTGGTCGAACAGCCGTACCGGGTAGCGGGCCGAAGAGCCCCAGCCCCCGCGGGCCAGTTGGACACCGCGTGGCTGGCGGTGGTCGAAGACCTGGGGGTGAGGTGGTTCGACGGCATGCCGCTGCTGTTCGGGGGAAGGTCGTCGGGCGCGCGGGTGGCGTGCCGAACGTCGGTGGAGGGTTTGGCGGTAGCCGTGCTCTGCCTGGCCTTTCCGTTGCACCCACCCGGAAAACCGGAGAAGAGCCGGGCGGCGGAACTCGCCGGGGTGGAAGTACCGACGCTGATCGTGCAGGGCGAAGCAGACCCGTTCGGAAGACCCGAACCAGCCCACCGCCGCGAGGTGGTGCTGCTGAAGGGCGACCACTCGCTGAAGGCAGACGCAGAGGGACTGCACCGAGCGGTAACGGAGTGGCTACCCCGCATCCTCCGTCCACTAGAGGTCTGACCCACGCTCTGAGCCCAGCTACGGCCAGCGGAAGCACGACCCGGACCCGCCAACAAAGCGGACGCACGGCCCGGGACCCACCCGACAAGCGGAACCACGGCCTGGACCCACCCGGCAAAGCGGAAGCACGCACCCAACCCGACGCACTCCCCCTCCGCCGCCCCGATCCGAAGCGTCCTCAGCATTTTTCTTCGTTTGTCAAGGCATTTTTCCCGCCTTGACAAATCAAGGAAAATGATCGAGACAATTGCGCGAGCGGGGTGGCGTAGGGGGAACCACCGCGACCTCTACGCGCAGGTCCGACAACCCGCGGGCTTCGGTTTCCAACGGCCGCACGCAGCCGGCTCCGGCTTCTGACGGTCACGAGCAGCCGACTCCAGCTTCCGGCGACCACAAGCAGCCGATGGCAGCTCCCGTCCACCCCAGCACTGGCCCAGCCGCCGTCGTGCTGTGGCCGATTTGACTCGGGGACCCCTTGATTTGACCCTTGATCGGGCTAAAAGGGCAGTCCCGAAAGCCTGCCCGATCTCCAATTTTAAGGGTCAAATCCCCCGAGTAAAATCGGCCACGGCCAGAACGCTGACCTCAAGTAGGTGGTGGGTCACCCAGACTGCGCGGCAGGATGTTGATGCTCTGACCAGCGCTGTTCGGTGTGCGTCCCCTCCCCACGCACAACGACCACACCGCACTCAAGCCGATATGCGAGCCACCACGGCATTGGTCAACCGGGTCAGATCCCCTGGCGCGATCTCCACTTCCAACCCCCGCCGTCCCGCACTGCAGAACACCGTCTCGAACCCCTCCGCCGACACGTCCACCACCACCGGCAGCCGCTTCTTCTGCCCCAACGGTGAAATCCCCCCGGCCACGTACCCGGTGGCCCGCTCGGCGGCTCCCACCTCGGCCATCTTCGCCTTCTTCCCCTTCAAAGCGGCGGCGATGGCTTTCAGGTCCAACTGCGAGGTCACCGGCACCACACCAACAGCCAGCACCCCGTCCATCTCCACCACGAGCGTCTTGAACACCCGCTCCGGCACCAACCCCAGGGCCGAGGCCGCCTCCAACCCGTAGGACTCGTGCCGGGGGTCGTGCGTGTACGAGTGAAGGGTGTGCGCCACGCGCTGCTTCTCCAGCAGGGCTGTGGCGGGGGTCCCGCGTCCGGCCATGGGCTGAACGATATCGGGGGGAATGTCGGGACTCGGCGGCGCGTTTGGACGGTTGTGGTTACCGAGGTGATGGAGCAGCGGCCGGTGGACGGCCCGGTGGACGAGGCCCGCGTATTCTGGGACGCGTCCCAGCCAGCAGTAGCCGTCGCGCCATCATCGGGTCGGCGGGAGAGGAGCGCGGTGCCCGCCACCCGTTCGCAGGCCAACCCGACGGATGAGACACCCGCGGAGCGGGCCGCTCGGTTCGAGCGCGACGCGATGCCGCTGCTCGACCAGCTGTACGCGGCCGCGTTGCGGATGACGCGGAACCCGGCCGACGCCGAGGACCTGGTGCAGGAGACCTACCTGAAGGCCTACGCGGCCTTCGCCTCGTTCTCGCAGGGTACGAACCTGAAGGCGTGGCTGTACCGGATCCTGACCAACACCTACATCAACGGGTACCGCAAGAAGCAGCGGCAGCCGTTGCAGTCGCCCACCGACGAGATCACGGACTGGCAGCTCGCGAAGGCGGAGAGCCACACGTCGCGCGGTCTGCGGTCGGCCGAGGTCGAGGCGATGGACCTGCTGCCGGACAACGACGTGAAGGAAGCCCTCCAGCGCCTGCCGGAGGAGTTCCGGATCGCGGTGTACCTCGCCGACGTCGAAGGCTTCGCCTACAAGGAGATCGCCGACATCATGGGCACCCCCATCGGCACGGTGATGTCCCGGTTGCACCGGGGCCGTCGCCAGCTGCGCGAGCAGCTTTCCGATGTCGCGCGTGAGCGCGGTTTCCTGCGCAACGGTCAGCCCGAAGAAGAGGTGGCGGGGCGATGAACTGCGGCGAACCCCACGACACGGACTGCTCCGAGGTCCTCTCCGAGGTCTGGCTGTTCCTGGACCAGGAATGCGACGTCAAGCGCAAGGAGCTGCTGCAGAAGCACCTGGAGGAGTGCCACCCGTGCCTGGAGCAGTACGGCATCGAGGAGCACCTCAAGTTGCTGCTGGCCCGCAAGTGCGGGGGTGAGCACGCGCCCGAGACGTTGAAGGAACGGCTGCGCGCGCGCATCCACGAGACGCTGGTGCAGCACGGAGCGGTCGTCGAGGCGCGGACGACGACCGTGCGGATCGTCGAGGAGTAGGCAGGAAACTCCTCCCCACGAACACGAAAGGCCCCCTGGGATTGCTCCCAGGGGGCCTTTCGCACGGCCTGGAATCAGGCGTTGGGGCGCTTCCCGTGGTTGGCGCCACCACTCTTGCGATCGCGGCGCTTGCGGGCACGCTTCGACATGGGTGTCTCCTTGAGCATCAGTTCACTGGCTTCATCCCAGTGTGACACGACCTCACCTGAGCACTGGCGGCGGTCCGAACCGTGGTTGTATGACGCGTGTCCACCCTCACGGATCTGCTCGCCGAACACACCCGGTTGTCCGGTGCCGCCGTCGACCACCTGCAGCTCGTGGTGGCCGAGTGGCAGCTGCTCTCGGACCTGTCGTTCGCGGACTTCCTGCTGTGGGTGCCGCTGGACGACGCCACCTTCCTCTGCGTCGCGCAGGCCCGGCCGACGACGGCGCCGACCGCGCACCCGGAGGACGTGGTCGGCAGTTCCATGCAGGTCGAGGAGCACCCGCAGCTGCGGCGCGCGATCATCGAGTCGCGCATCTGCCGCGAGGAGGACCCGCTGTGGCACCTCGGGGTGCCGGTGCGGCGCGAGACGATCCCGGTGCGGCTGGGCAAGCAGGTCATCGCGGTCATCAGCCGCAACACGAACCTGGCCGTGCCGCGCGTGCCCAGCCCGTTGGAGATCTCCTACCTCGGCAGCGCCGCCGACCTGTGCCAGATGATCGCGGACGGCACGTTCCCGACCACCGAGCCGTCGCCGGACGTGCACACGAGCCCGCGCGTCGGTGACGGGTTCATCCGGATCGACGCGGCGGGCGCCGTGGTGTTCGCCAGCCCGAACGCGCTGTCGGCGTACCACCGCATGGGCCACGCGTCCGACCTGGTCGGCGTGCACCTGGCGCCGTTGACGCGGTCGCTGATCGACGACCCGTTCGACGCGACCGAGATCGCGCAGCGGTTCCGGGCCGCGGTGGACGGCAACCCGAGCATGCGCATGGAGGCCGAGTCGCGCCGCGGCGCGTCGGTGCTGTTCCGCGCGCTGCCGTTGCGGCCGCGGGGGAACCCGGCGGGCGCGCTGGTGCTGTGCCGCGACGTCACGGAGGTCCGCAGGCGGGACCGGGCGCTGATGTCGAAGGACGCCACGATCCGCGAGATCCACCACCGGGTGAAGAACAACCTGCAGACGGTGGCCGCGCTGCTGCGGTTGCAGTCGCGGCGCACGAGCAACGAGGAGGCCCGCGAGGCGCTGGCGGAGTCCGTGCGGCGGGTGACGTCCATCGCACTCGTGCACGAGACGCTGTCGATGTCGGTGGACGAGCGCGTCGACCTGGACGACGTGATCGACCGGGTGATCCCGATGATGAGCGACGTGGCCACGACCGAGACCCAGGTCTCCGTGCGCCGCGAGGGCCCGTTCGGGGTCGTGGCGGCCGAGTTGGCGACCCCTCTGGTGATGGTCCTGACCGAGCTGGTGCAGAACGCGTTCGAGCACGCCTACGCCCCTGGCCAGCGCGGGGAGGTCGTGGTGCACGCGGAGCGGTCGGCCCGCTGGCTCGACGTGGTGATCGCCGACGACGGCAAGGGGCTGCCGCAGGGCTTCTCGCTGGAGCGCACCGAACGGCTCGGTCTGCAGATCGTCCGGACCCTCGTGGAATCCGAACTCAGGGGTTCCTTGAGCTTGCGGCGGAGGCCCAGAGGCGGTACTGAGGCGGTCCTGCGCGTGCCTCTCCGAGGGCGGCGTTAAACTATCCCGGTGCACACGTGGCGACCAGCCTCAGCGGCGCCTCGTGGTCATGCGGGAGGGTGTGCAACCAGAGAAACGTAGAGCCCGACACCTGGCACGGTGTCGGGCTCTACGTTTTGCTCTGTCTTGGTTTCGGGGCTAACTGCCGGTCTTGCGACTCAGGCGTTGCTCCGGGCCCGCGTGCGGGCGTTGCGGCGCTTGAGTGCGCGACGTTCGTCTTCGCTCATCCCGCCCCACACGCCGGCGTCCTGGCCGCTTTCGAGAGCCCACGCGAGGCAGTCGGAGACGACGGGACAGCGGCGGCAGACGGTCTTCGCCTCGGCGATCTGCAAGAGCGCAGGACCGCTATTCCCCACGGGGAAGAACAGCTCGGGGTCCTCGTCGCGGCAGATTGCGCGGTGGCGCCAGTCCATTGGAACTACTCCTCAGCTAGGCGCGCTCGAAGGCACGCCGATCGTCAGCGGTCGTTTTGGGGTGCTTGTGAATGCTTTCACGAACGGCGGGGATGTCAAGGGGTTAGCACTAACCCGGTGAGTGAACTCACCCAAAAGATCGACACCGTTCACCAGCGGTTTCACTCTACGAGGTTCGTTTTTGAGCGAACATCGCAGGTCGGTCGCAAGATCATCACACGATGGTCACACCGCGACGGTGATCGCTTCCCGAACGGACGTGAACTCGACTTCGGTGCAATCACCGAGCAGATCACCGTCCACCTGGAGGTTGACCGGCTCCTTGCTGGTCACCCGAACATATTCAACGTCGTCGCGGCGCAAGAGGTTCCCGCCCTTGGGATTTCCGTCCCGCACGAGCAGATGGCTGACGTACCGCAGCACCGTCGGGAGTCCGAGGTTGCGCAGCGCGAAGAGGCCGAGGTCGTTGTCGAACGACGTGGACGGGTTGAGGCGGATCGCCTTCCCACCCAGGTACGTCCACGGGTCGGTGTTCGACACGAACGCCATGCGCAGGTCCGTGATCAGTTCCTCGTCGGGGATCTGCACGGTCAGCGAGGGCATGCGCCTGCGCTGGACGACGTAGCTGGACAGCGCGGTGCGCGCGTAGAGGGAAGGGCTGGCCTCGCGGCCCTTGGCGCGCTGCTGCTCCACGTCCGCGACCACGTCCGCGTCCCAGCCGACACCGGCGTTGAACGTGAACCAGCGGTCGTTCTCGGACGTCGTGGAGGTCAGGGGGCCGCTCGACGCGACCTTGCCGAGCCCGACCCGGCGGCTCGTGCCGTGCTCGATCGCCTGGAGGAGGCGGTAGGTGGCCTCGACGGGGTCGCGCGGCAGGCCGAGCGCGCCCGCGAAGACGTTCGCCGAACCGCCGGGGACCACCCCGAGCATGGGGAGGTCGGGTGAGAGCCCGGCGCGGAGCATGCCGTTGACGACCTCGTTGACCGTGCCGTCGCCACCGTGCGCGACGACCATGCCGTACCCGTCGACGGCCGCCTGGGCCGCGACGTCACCCGCGTGGCCCCGGTGCTGCGTCTGGACGACGTCCAGCTTCACCGCGCTGGCCAAGGCGTGCGCCAGCACGTCCCGGCCTCCGGCCGTGGTCGATGTCGCCTGTGGGTTGACCACCAGAAGTGCGCGCACCTCAGCAGAGTAGGACAGCGCGTGACCACGGGCTGTCCGCGCTTCCCTCGTACGAGGGCCGTTGAGCGCACGAAAGTGGTCCAAATCTCCTTTCCCACGCGTTGTAGCCCGTCCACGGCAAGTGCACCCCAGCGGACCGCCGGCAAGCCGAAGACCCCCTGATCTTCGCGCCTCCGACTGCCGGATGGGAGGTCCGGACGGGTGGCCTACGATCCGTGACGACCACAGACCGTTATGCACCGTTGTGAGGGGCTCGCAGGTGGCGATCCAGACCCAGGTCCCGGGGGCCGCGCGGGTGGCAGGCGTCCTGACCGCGCTCCAGGGGCTGGCGGGCATCGCGTTCGCCGTCGCGCTCGTCGTGCGGGCGTTCGACGGGGCCGAGTCGACCGGCAAGGTCCTCGGCGAGGCGGGCTACTTCACCGTGGTGTGCGCGGGCGTGCTGGCCGCGGGTGTCGGGCTGGTGCTCGGCAAGCGCTGGGCGCGCACGCCGTCGATCGTCGTGCAGCTCCTGCTGCTGGGCGTCGCCTGGTACATGTACGGCCCTTCCGGGCAGCAGCTCATCGGTTCGCTGATCGGCATCTACGTCGTCGTGGTGATCGCGCTGCTGTTCACGAACCCGGTGCGGCGCTGGACGCTCGGGATCGACGAGCCCGACGCCGGCGAATAGCCCAGCCCTCTCGGGTCTGCTGCCGGAATAGACCGATTTGGGCGATTAGTGCGTTTGGCCTCCCCCCGAACGTCTGGCATTTCGCCAACTATCGGAGGGTGTCGTGCGTCACCCGAAAGCGTGACGCTGTGGGTGGTGAATTCACCACTCCCTGCGTTCGTTAGGTGACATCACATGCGATTCAAGCGCACCCTGTCCGCGCTGATCGGCGGAGCCACGGCACTCGTGGCGTTCGCCTCCCTGGCGCCCATCGCCTCGGCCCAGCCTTCCCCCGGCGGCGTGACACCGTTCATCATCGGTGGCGGCACCGCGTCCAACGCCCCCTGGGCGGCCCGGCTCTTCGTCAACGGCCGCGAGACCTGCTCCGCCACGATCATCGCGCCCACCTGGATCCTGACCGCCCAGCACTGCGTCACCGGCGCGGGCACGAAGACGTTCCGCGTCGGCAGCCTCGACCAGAGCAGCGGCGGCACGCTGGTCACCGCGGTCAGCATCACCCAGCACCCGTCCGTCGACCTCGCGCTGGCGCGGATCGACCGGGCGGTGTCGACCACGTACGCGCCGCTCGGCACCACCACGGCCGTGCGCACGGGCCAGACCGTGCAGCTCTACGGCTGGGGCGCCACCTGCACCAACCAGCCCGAGATCAACTGCCAGTCGCGCTACCTGAAGGTCGCCAACACCACCGTGACCAGCGTGACCGGTCGCGACTACCGCGGTGGCATCGCGGTGTCGGTGCGCCGCGGCAACGGCATCGCGGCAGGCGGTGACTCCGGCGGCCCGATGTTCGCCACGAGCCCGGCGGACGGTCGCTACTACCAGGTCGGCGTGGCCTCCACGAGTGACCGCGCGACCGTCTCCAACTACACGAACATCACCCGCTACCGCCCGTGGATCCAGTCACTGGCAGGCGTTTAACCAGGTGACCCGGCCGGGGGATTTCCCCCGGTCGGGTTTCGTTCAGGTAGCTTCCACCAGTAATAATCACCCTACGTGTTCACTTTTGGCGGATGGACACGAACGGAGTAGCCGGATACCGTGCGGCGAAGAGTTCGCGCTGCTCCGGGACGTTCCAGGGTGAGGTGTGCGGTGGAAGAGCGCCCGAAGTGGGTGACGACCAACGGCGATGCCGAACGCCCGAACGTCGCCCGGCTCTTCGACTACTACCTCGGCGGCGCCCACAACTTCGCGGTCGACCGCGAGTTCGCCGAGCGCTCCACGAAGGTCTTCCCCGTGGACGAGGCCGCCCGCGCCGCCCGGTCCTTCCTGCGCCGCGCCGTGCGGCTGTGCGCCGACGCGGGCATCCGCCAGTTCCTCGACCTCGGCTCCGGCATCCCGACCGCGGGCAACGTCCACGAGGTCGTCGAGCGCGTCGACCCGACCTGCCGGGTCGTGTACGTCGACAACGACCCGGTGGCCGTCGCGCACGGCCGGACGATGCTCCGCTGCAGCGCCACCGCCGCGATCGTGCACGCCGACGTCCGCGATCCGGACGCCGTGCTGAACGCCCCGGAGTCCACCCGGCTGCTGGACCTCGACGAGCCCGTCGCGGTCGTGATGGTCGGCATCCTCCCGTACCTGTCCGACCACGACCGGCCCGCCGACGTGGTCGCGAAGTACCGCGAGGCGATGGCGCCGGGCAGCCACCTGGTGATCTCGCACCTGACCGCGGACCTCGAACCCGAGCTAATGGCGAAGGTCACCGACCTCGGCGTGCTCACCGGCACGACCCTCACCCCCCGTGCCAAGGCCGGGGTCGCGGAGCTGTTCAGGGGTTTCGACCTCGTCGAACCGGGCCTCGTCCCGGCGAACAGGTGGCACGACGACGGCGAGGACACCGGACCCGCCTCGTGCCTCTCCTACGGCGCGGTCGGCGTCAAGCACCACTGACTCGAACTGATCGGTGGATTGGCCCGCGCGTCGAGTGGATCTAGAATCCGGCCCGTCAGCGCGTCCGGAGGGGGAGTGCCGTGGACTCCGCGATCCCCTTCAGGACGCACGTCGTCTCGACCCAGGCGGGTCTGCTGTCCGCGTTGCTGACGGCGCAGGCGGGCGTGCAGCTGCTGTCCATCGCCGTGCCGCTGCTGCGCTACTTCGTGGCGCTGCTGTTCGCGTGCACCGTGCCGGTGCTGCTCGTGTGGCTCCACCGGGTCCGGCTCAACGCCGAGGTGCCCGGTCGCGTCCACCGCTGGAGCCCGCGCCGGGTGGTCGGCGTGTGGTTCGTGCCGGTCCTCAACCTGTGGGCGCCCTACCAGGCCGTTGCCGACATCGCGGCCGCGGGCGCTCCGGAGCCCCGCCGCGCCGAGGTGACCAGGCAGGTGCTCGCGTGGTGGCTGTCGTGGCTCGTCGGGCTGGCCGCCACCGCCGCGAGCGCGCGCGTGCGGCTGTTCGGTGCCGAGGTCTCCGCCCCGCTGCTGCCCGCGTGGGTCGGAGCGGTGTTCCTCGCGCTGGCCAGCGTGCTGCTGATCGCCGTCGTGCGGCGGCTGACCGCGATGCACCCGGCGGACGAGAGGCTGATCAGGGGGATGTGACCCGTGCGGGCCGGATCAGCCCGTCGTGCCCAGGTCGACGAGCGCCTGGTCGGTGAGGCGGAACACCGTCCACTCGTCCATCGGCAGCGCGCCGAGCGACTTGTAGAAGCCGATCGCGGGCGCGTTCCAGTCGAGCACGGACCACTCCAGCCGCGCGTACCCGTTGGCCACGCACTCCCGCGCCAGCTCGGTCAGCAGCGCCCTGCCCAGGCCCGAACCCCGCTGCGAGGGCCGCACGTAGAGGTCTTCGAGGTAGATGCCGTGCGTGCCGCGCCACGTCGAGAAGTTGAGGAACCACAAGGCCGTTCCGACGACGGCACCGTCCACTTCGGCCACGTGGCCGAACAGCGCGGGCGCCGGGCGGAACAGCGCGTCGTGCAGCTGCTCGGCGGTGAGGTGGCAGTCGGCGCGCGCCCGCTCGTACTCGGCCAGCTCCTCGGCGAGCCCGACCACCGCGGGCACGTCCTCCGGGCGGGCCCTGCGGATCGGCACTAGTCCCAGTCCCACGACGGCACGTTGAGGTGGCGCACCTGCGGGTCGCCGCGCTCGTCCCCGAGCACCGACGTGCCCGCCGGGTCGAGTCCGAAGTGGACACCGTCGCGCGGGCCGAGGCCCAGCCACGTCGCGATCAGCACGCGGCTGAAGTGGCCGTGGCCGACGAGCACCACGTCACCGCCGAGCAGCGCCGTCCGCACCCGTGCCACGACCGCCGCCGCGCGCTTGCCGACCTCGTCCGCCGACTCGCCGTTCGGGATCTCGTGCGTCCAAACGGTCCAGCCCTCGTGCGTCTCGCGGATCTCCGGCGTCGTCATGCCCTCGTAGTCGCCGTAGTTCCACTCGGCCAGGTCCTCGGTGACGTCGTCGACCGCCAGGCCGGCCAGCTCCGCGGAGCGCAGCGCGCGCTGCCTCGGACTGGTCAGCACCAGCGCGGGCGGCACCGACGTGCCACGCAGCCGCGCCAGCACCGCACCCGCCCGCCGCGCCTGCTGCTCACCCTTGGGCGTCAGCGGGATGTCGGTGCGCCCGGTGTGCTGCCCGGACTCGGACCACGTGGTCTGACCGTGGCGCAGCAGGTAGACGGAGTAGCGACCAATTTTGCTCACCGTCCGGATCCTAGTGCGGCGGGGATGACCAGCGCCTTATGGCAAAACCCACTTTGTTTTCACTCGTTCGTGTTTGGGCCCTGGTGCGCTGGGTATCCCCCGCTCAAGACACATGGAGGTTGTGATGATCGTTCTTGGTTTGATCCTGCTGGTTGTCGGCTGGTTGGCCGGGATTTCGATCCTGACGACCATCGGCACGATCCTGCTGGTGATCGGCGCCATCCTCGCCGTGCTCGGTGCGGTTGGCCGTCCGGTCGGCGGTCGGGGCCACTACTTCTAAGCACGCACCCGCGTTCGACAGGGGCGTCCCCGTTCGGGGGCGCCCCTGTCGGCGTTCACGGGGTCAGTCGAGCGGCACCGCGAGCAGACCCCCCAGGTAGGCGCGCAGCGCGCCGACCAGGTCCACCTGGTCGCGGTTCGACAGCCACTGCACCTGGAGGCCGTCCATCAGCGCGACGAAGTTCAGCGCCGCGAACTCCGGGTCGACGCCCTCGCGCAGCTCACCGCGTTCGGCGAGCGCGCGGAACGACCTGACCGCGAAGTCGCGGGCCATCGCGTAGTGCTGCTCGAAGTAGTCGTGCGCCGGGTGGTCGGCCGCGACCGCTTCGGCGGCCAGCCGGGAGTACAGGTCGACGATGCCGGGGTGGCGGACGTTGTGGGCGGCCAACGCGACCAGCCCGCGCAACGCGTCGAGACCCGGCGGCGCGGAGAGGCGCGCGCTGTCCTCGGTGTCGCGCCGCTCCAGCACGGCGGCGAGCAGCGCCTCCTTGCTGGGGAAGTAGTACAGCAACCCCGCGTGGGTCATCCCGACCCGCCGCGCGATCTCCCGCAGCGACGACCCGTGGTACCCCGCCTCGGCGTACATCGCGACCGCCGCGGCCAGGATGTCCTCCCGCCGCAGCCGCCCCTTGAGATAACCCCCGCTCACCGGGCTCCCCGAACGTTGGCGGCACGCACCCGCCCATCATGCCGCAGCGACCCGCGCACCTCCCCGTCGCCGAGCACGAGGAGCCCTCGACGCGCACCTCGTCGAGGTGGCCACGAGGTGGCCCGGCCCGCCCGCGGAGACTGTCCACTGTGGACTGGATGTGCGGTCGCGGCAACGCAAAACGGCGCTGATCAACGGATGATTCCGCTGGTCAGCGCCGTTCTGAGGGGCTGCGTGCTACGCGGCCTTGGTCTCCCAGAAAATCTTGTCGATCTGGGCGATCAGGTCGAGCAGGTCCTGTCCCTTGGCCGGGTCCATGGAGCCCTTGGTGCCGCTGGCACCGGCCGCCTTGGTGGCGCGGTTGAACAGGTCGTGCAGTTCCGGGTACTTCTCGAAGTGCGGCGGCTTGAAGTAGTCCGTCCACAGCACCCACAGGTGGTGCTTGACGAGCTCGCTGCGCTGCTCCTTGATCAGGATCGCGCGCTCCCGGAACTCCGGGTCCTCGTTCGCCTGGTACTTCTCCTGTACCGCCTTGACCGACTCCGCTTCGATCCTGGCCTGAGCCGGGTCGTAGACACCGCACGGGAGGTCGCAGTGCGCGGTGGCCTCCGGCAGTGGGCGGCGGAGTTGGCGGATGCGCGACAGAAGTCGCATCTTGCCTCCCTGACAGTGAATGCTCCGACGTGGAGGACCCTACTCCGGACAGGAACGCGCGGCAGGCGGAGGTGATCGTTGGCACCGCATGGTGAGAACCCGTTGCCGCTGCTCCGGGTGCGGGGACCGTCGATGGTCCCCACGGTTCGGGACGGCGACGTCGTGGTGGTGCGGTACGGGATTCCGCCACGGGCGGGGGACCTCGTGCTGGTGAGGTGGGTGGCGAGGCCCGGTCAGCTGTCGATCAAACGTGCCCACGAGCAGCGCGGAAGTGGCTTGTGGCAAGTACTTGGCGACAACCAGTTCGGGTCGACGGACTCGCGGACGCTGGGGCCCGCCGAGGTGGTCGGGGTAGTGCGGTGGCGGTTGTGGCCCCGGCCGCGGCGGCTCAGGTAGTGCGGAGCTTCGCGTACCAGGCCTGGCACTCGTCGTAGTCCGGGAGGACCCCGTCGGCCAGCGCCTGCGAGAGGCCGGGAGCGGCGGAGTCCTTCTCCGAGAGGATCGGGGTCACGTCCGCGGGCCACGGGATGGCGAGTTCCGGGCACAGCGGGTTGAGGCCGCGCTCGCCGGTGGGGTTGTAGCTCTCCGAGCAGAGGTACGCCATGGTCGTGTCGTCCTCCAGGGCGATGATCGCGTGGCCGATGCCCTCGGACAGGTAGACGGAGTTCAGCGTCGAGGAGTCGAGGCGGACGACGTCGTGCAGCCCGAACGTCGGCGACCCGACGCGGAGGTCGACGATCACGTCGAGCAGGGAGCCGCGCGGGCAGTAGACGTACTTGGCCTGGCCGGGGGGCACGTCGGCGAAGTGGACGCCGCGGATGGTGCCGCGCTTCGACGTGCTGTGGTTCGTCTGCGCCAGGCGCAGGGGGTGGCCGACCGCTTCGACGAACGCCGACTCCTGGAACGGGGCGGCGAACACGCCCCGGTCGTCCGGGAACGCCTTTGGGGTGAATTCCCAACTTCCGGGGATTTTCGTCTCGCTCACTCGCATGTCCCCAATGGTAAAGCGCGAGCTGATCTTGACCGATTCTGCCTGCGGAAACGGACCGAGCGGTCCAATAAACCGGACGGACGTCTTGGTAAACCCCCTCTGACCTGCGACGGAAGTGTGACGCGCGCCGCAGACACAAATCTTGATCGCTGTCATGCTGACCCGACCGCGTCACCAGAGCGGACCGCAAAGCGAGTCCGTTCGCACTTATTCAGGCCCCGTCGATCGAGCGTGACAACGCTGGTCGCGGTGCGCCGCCAGGCTCGCACCGCAGGAGGACCACGCCGTGACCGCTCTGAACGAGAAGCCAGTGACCACCACCCAGCCGACGGACGAGGAGATCTTCGACGCGCACGTCGGCGGCAAGCTCAGCCTCGGTGTGACGGCGTCGCTGGCGGACCCGCGCGCCCTGTCCATCGCGTACACGCCGGGCGTGGCGAAGGTCAGCAGCGCGATCGCCGCGGACCCCTCGCTGGCCGCCAAGTACACGTGGGCGCACCGCCTGGTCGCCGTGGTCAGCGACGGCACCGCCGTCCTCGGCCTCGGCAACATCGGCGCGGCGGCCTCGCTGCCGGTCATGGAGGGCAAGTCCGCCCTGTTCAAGACGTTCGGCGGCCTCGACTCCATCCCGCTGGTCCTGAACACGACGGACGTGGACGAGATCGTCGAGACGCTGGTCCGGCTGCGGCCGTCGTTCGGCGCGGTCAACCTGGAGGACATCTCCGCGCCGCGCTGCTTCGAGCTGGAGGCCAAGGTCATCGAGGCCCTGGACTGCCCGGTGATGCACGACGACCAGCACGGCACGGCGGTCGTGGCGCTGGCCGCGCTGCGCGGCGCGAACACGGTGCTGGGCAAGGACATCGCGAACCAGCGGGTCGTCGTCTCCGGTGCGGGCGCCGCGGGCATCGCGTGCGCGAGGATCCTGCTGGCCGCGGGCATCGGCGAGGTCACGCTGGTCGACTCGCGCGGCATCATCCACGCGGGCCGCGACGGCCTGAACCCCGTCAAGGACGAGATGGCCGCCGTCACCAACCGCGGCGGGCTGCGCGGCGGCATCGCCGAGGCCCTGCGGGGAGCCGACATCTTCCTCGGCGTCTCCTCGTCGCAGGTCGGCGAGGACCTCATCGCGAGCATGGCGTCCGACTCGATCGTGTTCGCCCTGTCGAACCCGCACCCCGAGGTTCACCCGGACGTGGCGAATCGGCACGCGGCGATCGTGGCCACCGGCCGAAGCGACTTCCCGAACCAGATCAACAACGTGCTCGCGTTCCCCGGCATCTTCCGCGGGGCGCTGGACGCGGGCGCGCGCCGGATCACCGAGGGCATGAAGCTCGCGGCCGCCGACGCCATCGCCGCCGTGGCCTCGGACGACCTGGCCGCTGACCGGATCGTGCCGAGCGCCCTCGACCCGCGGGTCGGCCCGGAAGTCGCGGCCGCGGTCGCCGCCGCCGCGCGGGCTGACGGCGTAGCCTGATCCCGCAGGAACAGGCCGGGATTCCGGCCCTGGTTCACCCGTCCGTCACCTTCCGGGAAAGCGCATCCACGACTGTGGGCGCCCGTTACCCGTGAAGGGGGTGGGCGACGACGCTCCGAAGCGCTACCGTCCCTCTCCTCGGGTGAATGCCCGAGGAGAGGGACGCGTCTCTGTCGCAATTCGGTGCAGCCAGGTCCGCCGGCTGATCACCCCTGCGCCGCGACAGGCGTCGACGCGGGAAGGGTGGGGCCGTGCCCAAGCGGACCGGGAACGCTTCGGTGGCGCTTGAGCCTGCCCAGCGACAGGCCGTCACACTGGACGGCGTGACGCTCCCCGACGCCCCGTCCCTGCTGTGCGATTCCAAGGGCGTCGTCATGCAGGCGAACGCGGCCGCCGTGGAGCTGGCGCAGGCCGAGTCATCGGACGTCCTGGTCGGCAAGCGGCTCAGCGAAATCCTCCTCGGCGACCAGTCGGACCTCCGGCTCCACCGGTCGAGCGGCGTCCCGCTCCCGGTGCGCGTCGTGCGCAACCCCGTCCCCGGCACCGGCCTCCAGGCCGTGCTCCTGGTGGACGTCTCCGACCTGGCCACGGTGGCGGACGCGCTGCGCGACGAGCAGCGCAGGCTGCGCACCGTGCAGCGGGTCGCGGAGATCGGCTCCTGGGAGTACGACCCGGCCACGGGCGTGACCGTGTGGTCGGACTCCCACTACGAGCTGCTCGGCCTCGAACCGGGGTCGGTCGTGCCGGGCGCGCAGGCCGTGCTGGCCGTCGTGCACCCGGACGACTACGAGGTGGTCGCCAGCTACTGGACGAACCGGGAGCTGTCCGGCGACGCCATAGACATCGAGTACCGGATCATCCGCCCGGACGGCGAGCCCCGGCGCATCCGCGGCGTCGCCGAGGCGAAGCTCGCCGCGGACGGCAGCGCGCAGCTCATCACCGGCTACATCCGGGACATCACCGCCCAGTGGCGGGCCGACCACGAGCTGGCCGTCGAACGCGGCCGCCTGCTGGAGGCCCAGCGGATCGCCAGGATCGGCAGCTGGGCGTTCGAGGTGGACACCCTCGCGATGCACCGCAGCGAGGTGCTCGTCGAGATGTACGACGAGATCGAGTACGCGCCCGGCGCCAGGCTGGTCGACGGCGTGCACCCGGACGACATGGGCAAGCTGGACGAGCTGCGCGACAGGCTGCTCAGCGCCGTGGACGAGTCGACCGTCGAGGTGGAGGTCCGCAGCAAGTACAACGACAAGGTCTACATCTGCCGTGCGCGCCCGGAGTTCGGGCTCGGTGGGAAGGTCCAGCGCCTGTACGGCACGGTCCAGGACGTCACCGAGGCCCGCGTGCTGGAGCGGCAGCTCCGCGAGGACCGGCGCAGGCTCGCCGACGCGCAGCAGGCGGCCCGGCTCGGGGTCTGGGAGTGGGACCTCCAATCCGACGAGACCGTGTGGTCGGACATGCTGATGAACCTGTTCGGCGTGCCCCACGGCGAGAAGACGACCTACCAGACCTACCTCGACCTCGTGCACCCCGACGACCGAGCCTGGGTGGACGAGCTGTGGCGGCAGCTGGTCGCCGACCAGTCGCCGGTGCAGTGCGAGCACCGGATCACCCGCCGCGACGGGAAGGTCCGGGTGTTCCGCGCGTACGGCGTGGTCATCGAGGGCCAGCCGGGCGAACGGCCGCGCGCGGTGGGCACGGCGCAGGACATCACCGAGCAGCGCGCCGCCGAGACGCGGATGAAGCGGTCCAGCCAGCGGTTCGCGGACCTCGTGTCGCTGACGCCGGTCGGCATCGGCCTGTTCGACGAGGGCGAGCGGCTGGTCGACGCGAACGACGCCCTGTGCGACCTGCTCGGCATGGAGCTGGAGGAGCTGCGCGGCGTGACGGCCGAGCAGATGACCCACCCGGACGACAACCAGTCGAGGTTGCGGTCGGTGGGCCGGATGACCGCGCTGGGCGCGGACCGGACGCACAAGATCCCGCAGCGCATCCTGATCCGCCCGGACGGCGAGCGCGTGTACTGCGAGCTGCACATCGCGCTGTCCGTGCAGGACGACGGCCGCCGGTTCTGGCTGATCGTGTTCCAGGACATCACCGAACGCCGCCGCACCGCCGAGGCGCTGCGCCACCAGGCCACGCACGACGAGCTGACGGGGCTGCCGAACCGGGCGCTGGTCAAGGAAATCCTCGGCGAGCTGCTGGACGGCCCGGACCGGGCCAAGGTCGCGGTGCTGTTCTGCGACATCGACAACTTCAAGCGGGTCAACGACTCCCTCGGCCACGACGCGGGCGACGAGCTGCTGGTCGCGCTGGCGCGCAGGCTGGAGGACGGGCTGCCCGAGGGCTGCACCGCCGCCAGGCTGTCCGGTGACGAGTACGTGATCATCTGCGCCGACCTGGAGCAGGCGGGCGGGGTGGACGTGCTGGCCACCAAGGTCGCCGGGCTGCTGCGCACCGCCGTTCCGGTGCACGGCCAGCTGGTCCGGGTGTCCGCGTCGATCGGCGCGTCGGTGCCGAACGGCGCCCGCACGACCGGCGCGGACCTGCTGCGCTTCGCGGACGCGGCGATGTTCGAGGCCAAGAGGCGGGGTGCGGGCCGGGTGTCGCTGGCCAGCGCCGCGCTGATCGCCTCGGCCGACCGGCAGGTGCACCTGGAGGGCCAGCTGCGCGACGCGCTGGCCAACGACGAGCTGCAGCTGCACTACCAGCCCGTGGTCGGCGTCGACGGGACGGTGATCACGGCCGAGGCGCTCGTGCGCTGGCCGCACCCGGACCGCGGTCTGCTGCCGCCGGACGTGTTCCTGCCGGTCGCCGAGCAGGGCGACCTGATGCGCGACCTGGACCGCTGGGTGCTGAAGACCGCGCTGCGCGAGGCTTCGACGTGGCCGATGCACAACGGCAGGACGGTGTCGATCGCGGTCAACCTGTCCGGTCTCGTGCCGGGAGACGCGGAGTTCGTCGACATCGTCGCGGACACCATCGCCGAGGCCGGGATCCCGTGGAACCGGGTCGTGCTGGAGCTGGTCGAGACCGCGCTGGTCGACCTGCCGTCACGGGTGCGCCAGTCGATGGACGAGCTGGTGCAGCGCGGCGTGCAGTTCGCCGTGGACGACTTCGGCACCGGCTACTCGTCGCTGGCCCGCCTCAAGGACCTGCCCGCGCAGATCATCAAGGTCGACCGCCGGTTCGTCTCCGGCGTCGGCAACGACTCGTCGGACTTCGCCGTCGCGCGGGCCGTCGTGGACATGGCGCGGGCCATGGGGCGCAAGTGCGTCGCCGAGGGCGTCGAGACCGCGACCCAGTTCCACGTGCTGCGCGGCGTCGGCGTCGACGCCTACCAGGGCTGGCTGTTCTCGCGTCCGGTGCCCGCCAAGGAGTTCCGGGCCTTGCTCGCGCTCGGCCCGCTGCACGTCCCGCGCGCGGGCTAGTCCGCCACCGAGGCCTCGACCAGCGGCAGCAGCGCGGCGATCCGGTGCCGCGGCAGGTCCACCAGCCGCACGTCCAGGTCGGGGTGCTCGCCGACGGCGGCGTCGATGCGCTCCCGCGCCTCGCGTTTGGTCAGCTCGCCGCGCGACGCGGTGATCAGCGCTTCGCGCCACACGTTGCCGAACTTGCCGTGGGCGCGCAGCAGCACCTCGCGGACGACCAGCTTGCCGGGGCTCAGCTCGCCGGCGAGCACCTGCTCCGCCACGACGACGGTGTGCTTGTTGTCGGGCGTGCCGCGGAGGAACTTGAGCCGGAAACGGCTGTCCACCAACGAGGTCAGCTCGTGCTGGCCCTTCTCGCTAGACACGTTGGGGTGGTTGTTCGGCACCAGCGCGGCCAGCCGCGCGGGCACGCTGGCGAGCAGGGTGCGCAACAGCCACGGGCCGGGGTCGCCGGTCAGGTCCACCG
Source organism: Umezawaea sp. cmx-9-4 (assembly GCA_049997955.1). Lineage (GTDB taxonomy): Bacteria > Actinomycetota > Actinomycetes > Mycobacteriales > Pseudonocardiaceae > Umezawaea. The sequence continues at coordinate 761,669 of JAEBDY010000001.1, forward strand.
CGAGCGACGCGGCGCCCTTGCCGATCGGCTCGGACCAGCCGGGCTTGCGCGGCTTCGGCGGCGGCGAGGACTCGGGGCGCGGGGCGAGGTCGGACAGCACCTCCAGCGCGTCCCTGCTGGGCCCCGCGCCCTCCAGCGACTGGGGGCCGTGGGTGTAGATGCCGGTCTTGCCCGATGAACTCGCGCTCTTCCGGGACGTGGGGCGGCACACGTACAGGTCGGCCGCGCTGCCGATGGCCTGCGCGCCGTCGAAGCGGTGGAACGCGGGCAGGATCGCCTCGAACACCAGCCCGAGCCGTTGCAGCTCCTGCTGCACCTTGAGGCCCAGCGCGGGCGTCCGGTCGCTGAACCCGTACGCCAGCAGCACCCGGCCGCGCGCCGGGTCCGCGAGGCAGTCGATCGCGCGGCCCGCGAACAGGCCCATGCCCTCCGGCGTGTACGGCGGGTCGCTGAACACGAGGTCCGCGGACTCCAGCACCGAAGGCGGCAGCCCGAACCGGAAGTCGGCGTGCAGGCAGCGGACGTTCCAGCCGCGCTCGGACGCCAGGGCGTCGACGAACTCCAGCAGCCTGTCGTCCACGTCCACGACGGTGACCTCGACGTCCGGGTTCACCGCGCACACCGCCAGCGACGTGAGGTCGTGGTCGCCGAGGCACAGCAGCCTGCGGCCGCCCAGGTCGTACGTCGAGTCGAGCCACAGCGCCCGCTTCAGGGCGGTGTCGGCCGTGGCCTGCACGTGGTCGAGCGCCGACAGCGGCGCGGGCACGTTCGCGATGTCCGCGAGGATCGACCGCAGCGTGTCGGTGTGCCGCGACACCAACGTGTTCACCGGGTCGGTGAGGCCCTCGTCCACTCCGAACGCCTCGGCGTACGCCGCCGCCCGGTCGGGCGCGAGCCGGAACCGCTCGCCCTGCGTCTCCAGGTCGTCCTCGGCGGCGGTCAGCAACTCCTGCACCGTCCGCCGCGGCACCGCGGGAAGCCGCACCAGTTCGGCGAGGGTGTGCCAGTCCCGACCGAGCAGCGTCAGCACCGGGCGCAGCTTGCGCGCGTGCACACCGCGCTCCGCCAGGAGGGTTCGTACTCGGTCGATCGGCTCGTTGGTACCCACAACCGGAGCAGAGTAGTGAGTGGCCTCGGGGAGCTGGTCGCGAGGCCGCGCGGGCGGGCCGAGCCGCCGTCCGCGGGGCAGCGGCGATCAGATGGTGGAACGACCTGCCGACGTCAGCCGTTCGGGCTAGGGTCGTTTCTCCTGAACTTCGCTTGCTGTGAGAGCGGCCGATAGGCGGCCGTCCCTACCGGAGGGATCTCGTGTGATCGAGTTCCGAGCCGTGACCAAGCGGTTCGACGACGGGACGATCGCCGTGAACGGCCTGGACCTCACGGTCGAGGCCGGCACGATCACCGTCTTCGTCGGACCGTCCGGTTGCGGCAAGACGACGTCGTTGCGCATGGTCAACCGCATGATCGACCCGACGTCCGGCACGATCCTGGTGGACGGGGAAGACGTGCTGTCCGTCGATCCGCCGACGTTGCGCCGCGGCATCGGGTACGTCATCCAGCAGGCCGGGCTGTTCCCGCACCGGACCGTGCTGGACAACGTCGCCACGGTGCCGCTGCTGCTGGGCTGGAGCGGCAGGAAGGCGCGCTCGCGGGCCGCCGAGCTGCTGGAGCTGGTGGGGCTGCCCACCGAGCTGGGGCAGCGGTACCCGGTGCAGCTGTCCGGCGGTCAGCAGCAGCGCGTCGGCGTGGCGCGGGCGCTGGCCGCGGATCCGCCGGTGCTGCTGATGGACGAGCCGTTCAGCGCGGTCGACCCGGTCGTCCGGGAAGGACTGCAGGACGAGCTGCTGCGCCTCCAGGCGGAACTGGACAAGACGATCGTCTTCGTCACGCACGACATCGACGAGGCCGTGCGGATCGGCGAGAAGGTCGCGGTGTTCCGCGAGGGCGGCATCCTGGCCCAGTACGACAAGCCCTCCGAGCTGCTGGCCCGGCCCGCGGACGACTTCGTGGCGCACTTCGTCGGCAAGGACCGGGGCTACCGCAGCCTGAGCTTCGTGGACGCCTCCGGCGTCGAGGTCGGCGCGGTGCCGACGATCGTCGTCGGCGAACCGGCCGACGCCGCGCCAGGGTGGCGGCTGGCCCTGGACGAGGGCGGGCGCCCGCGCGGCTGGCTGCCGCCGGGGACCACTGTGGACGGTCGGCTCACCGAGGACGTGCTGAAGCCCGGCGGGTCGCTGTTCGAGGTGGGGCAGTCGATCCGCGGCGCGATGGACTCCGCGCTGTCGTCGCCGTCCGGCCTCGGTGTGGCCGTGGACGCCGAGGGCGCGGTGGTCGGCGTGGTGACGGCGACGCAGGTGCTCGCGGTGATCGAGGCCCTGCGCGAGAGCAGGGGCTGACCTTGGGCGACCTCGGCAAGTACCTCGGCGACGCGGGCACGCGGGGGGCGATCTGGCGGATGCTGCTGGAGCACGTCTACCTGTCGCTGCTGCCGCTGGTGATCTCGGTCGTGCTGGCCGTCGTGCTCGGCTGGGTGTGCCACCGCTACGGCTGGTTCCGCGGCGCGCTGCTCGGCGCGGCGAACATCGTGTACACGGTGCCGTCGCTGGCGTTGTTCGCGATCATCCCCGCGATCATCGGCACGCAGGTGCTCGACATCAACAACGTCGTCATCGCCCTGACCGTCTACACCACGGCGCTGCTGACCCGTCCGGTCAGCGACGCGCTCGACGCGGTGCCCGCGCAGATCACCGCCGCCGCGACGGCGATGGGCTTCCGGCCGCTGCGCCGGTTCCTGACCGTGGAGCTGCCGCTCGCGGTGCCGGTGCTGTTCGCAGGTCTGCGGGTCGGGTCGGTCAGCAACATCAGCCTGGTCAGCGTCGGCGCCCTGATCGGCACCGGCGGGCTCGGCGTGCTGTTCACCGACGGCTTCCGCAGCCGCTACCTCGCGCCGATCATCGTCGGCATCGTGCTGACGCTGCTGCTCGCGCTGCTGGTCGACGGCCTGCTCGTGGCGCTGCGCCAGTGGCTCACGCCGTGGAACAACCTGCGGGAGGTGAAGCCGTGATCTTCGCGGAAGCCTTCGCGTGGCTGGTCGACCCGCTCAACTGGAGCGGCTCCAAGGGCAACCCGGTGCGGATCGGCGTGCACCTGCTGTACTGCCTCGGCGCGGTGCTCGGCGCGAGCGCCATCGCGGTGCCGCTCGGCCTGTTCGTCGGCCACACCGGCCGCGGCGGCACGTTCCTCGTCGGCGGCAGCAACGCGCTGCGCGCACTGCCGACGCTGGGTTTGGTCACGTTCCTGTACCTCATCGCCGGCGGCGGAACAGGTCCGGTGCTGATCGCGTTGATCGTGCTTGCCGTCCCGCCGATCCTGGCGGGGACCTACGCCGGCATCCAGGACGTCGACCGCGGCGTCGTGGACGCGGCCCGCGGCATGGGGATGACCGGCGGCCAGGTGCTGTGGCAGGTGGAACTGCCCAACGCCCTGCCACTGCTCATCGGCGGCCTGCGCAACGCGACCCTCCAGGTCGTGGCGACCGCCTCGGTCGCCGCGTACGTGGGGATCGAGACGCTCGGCCGTCCGCTGCTGGACGGCCTGCGGGTGCTGGACTACGGCCAGTTCGTCGGCGGCGCGGTGCTCATCGCACTGGTCGCCGTGGCGCTCGACCTGCTGCTGGCGGCGGTGCAGAAGACCATCGTCCCCCGTGGACTGCGGCTGGCCGGACAACCGACCGGCCCGAAGAAGGGCAAACGCTCGCAGAAGCTGGTGGCAACCGCCGCTCAGCCTGATTCAGGAGGAAGCACGGCATGAAGCGCTCCTTGGCCGTGGTCGTCGCGGCGGCCGCACTGCTGGTGTCGGCCTGCGGTTCCGCGGAAGACCTCAGCGGCAGCGGCCAGCAGGCCGCGTCGGGTGAGGTCGTGGTCGGCTCGGCCGACTTCACCGAGAACAAGATCCTCGCCGAGGTCTACGCGGGCGCGTTGAAGACCGCCGGGGTGAAGACCACCGTGAAGTCCGGCATCGGCGCCCGCGAACTCCTCGTGAAGGCGTTGCAGGACAAGTCCTTGGGCGTCGTGCCCGAGTACACCGGCAACCTGCTCAACTACTTCGACAAGACGAACGCCACCACCACCCCCGAGGAGGTGTACACGGCGCTCAAGTCCAAGACCCCGTCCGGGCTGTCCGTGCTGGAGAAGTCCGCCGCGGAGGACAAGGACGTGCTCGTGGTGTCGAAGGCGACGGCGGACGCGGGCGTGAAGTCCGTCGCGGACCTCGCCTCGAAGCCGGACTTCGTGCTCGGCGCGGCGGGCGAGTGGGCCCAGCGCTGGGAGGCGAAGATCAACGAGGTCTACGGCGTGAAGTTCAAGGAGATCAAGACCACCGACGCCGGTGGCCCGGTCACCGTGGACGCCCTGAAGGCGGGCACCGTCCAGGTCGCCAACCTCTACACGACGTCCGCCGACATCAAGGCGAACGACTTCGTCGAGCTGGAGGACCCGAAGAACCTGTACCCGGCGCAGAACGTCGTGCCGCTGTTCCGGTCCGACGCGCTGGACGACAAGGGCAAGGCGGCGCTGAACAAGGTGTCCGCCGCGCTCACCACGGAGAAGCTGGCCGAACTGGTCAAGCGCGTGGACGTCGACAAGGAGACGATCGCGAACGTCGCGGCCGACTTCCTGTCGAAGGAGAAGCTCTGACGCTTTAACGGGAAAAGGGCCGTCCCGATCGGGGCGGCCCTTTTCTCACTTCGTCGGACGGCCGCCGATGCGCGTGGTGAGTTCCTCGGCCGCGAGTAGCGCGTCCTCGGCGAGTTCCGGCCACGTTTGCCCGCATTCGGAGTCGCACACGTGGCGGAAGGTCACGGTGATGGCGGCGATGGGGCGTTCGCCGTGGTCGAAGACCGGGGCGGCCACCGACGCGAAACCCCCGGTCACGTAACCGTCCTCGACCGACCAGCCCTGACGGCGTTCGGTGCCGAGCAGGGTGCGCAGCGCGGGCAGGCTCTGCGGGCCGCGGCCGGTGCGGTCCACGAAGCTCCCGGCGGACGGGAACAGCGCCCGCACCTGGGCCGCCGGCAGGTGGGCGAGCATCGCCCGACCGGACGCGGTCAGGTGCGCCGGGAGGCGCACGCCGACGTCGGAGACGATCGACTGCGGCTGCCTCGGCTGCTCCCGCACCAGGTAGAGGGCTTCGGCGCCGTGCAGGACGCCCAGGTGCGCCGTGCGGTCGACGCGGTCGACGAGCCGCCGCAGCACCGGTCTCGCCAGGCGTTCCAACGGGTCGTGCCTGAGGTAGGCGGAGCCGAGCTCGAACGCCGCCACGCCGAGTCCGTACAGGCGCTCCTCGGGGAAGTGCGTGGCGAATCCGGCTTCGGTGAGCTCGGCCAGCAGGTGGTACGTCGTGGACCTCGGCAACGCCAGCTCGCGGGCGACGGCGGTGGCCGACACCGGACCCGGTCTGCCCGCCAGGAACTGCAGCACGGCCAGTCCGCGTCGCAGTGCGGGCACGTCGCTGCTGATCCCCATGCGATCGAGGCTAGTGCGTTCCTCCGTTCCCGGGTTGGCGAAAAAAGCCAACGGAAGTGTCGTGGTTCCGATTCGCCTCGGCGCGTGATTCCAGGCCCGATGGGATGGGAGTTCCCCTTTGCCGTGGCCGAAAGCGCTAGTGGCGCGGAAACGTTTCCCGGATGGCGTGGTCGATCGAACGCGGTGGCTCCACCTCCACGAAGAGTTCGCGCAGCATCAAATCACCCAGTCGGGCGGGATTCATGCCGGACTGCTTCCCCGTCAGTGTTTGCGCCAGCCCGGTGAGGTTCAGGGCGCCCCGCACCACGACGCCGGGGAGGTCGTGGACCTCGCGGGAGTGGCCTGCCGCGGTGGCGACGCGGCTGATCAGGTCCTTCCACGTCAGGTTCTCGTCCACGACCGGGACGTCCGCGCCCGAACGCTCCTCCAGCGCGCGCACGGCGGCCTCGGCGACGCTGGTAGCGGTCGTGGCCGCGCTGCCGCCGGGCGGGGCCAGCAGCGGCGAGCGGGAGCGGACCCACCTGTCCAGGCCACCGGACCAGTTCGGCAGGCGGTCACCGGCACGGCCGAAGACGAACGGCAGTTCCAGCACGGCCACGGGCAGGTTCGGGCCCGCCGCCTCCCGGCCCGCCCGCGCCTGCTCGACCCGGCTGCGGACGTACGGGTGCGTGATCGCCAGCTCCCACTCGGGGTGCTCGCGGTCGAAGTGCGTGTAGTACGAGCCCAGGACGACCGCGCTGGTGACGCCCGCCTTCCTGGCCGCGCCAAGCAGCTTCACCACCGCTTCCACGTTGCCCTGGTGGAAGTGCGGGTACGACGGTTTGCGCGGGACCACCCGGTCGTCCGTGCCCGCCGCGAACACGACCCCGTCGTGGCCCGCCAGCAGACCGGCCAGCTCCGCCTCGGTGACCGTCGTGGCGTCGAACGTCCGGTCGACGCCCTCCCGCGCGGTGCGGGCGGCGGCCGTGACCTCGTGCCGCCGTTCCCGCAACCGCTCCACCACGTGCTGACCGACCAGACCGCTCGCACCCACCACCAGAACCCTCATGGAACGATCATGCCGCTTTCAGAGCTGGCTGAGGATGGTCGGGTCGGTGATCTCCGCGTCCTTGGCCAGGAGCAAGGCCTTGCTGAGGATGACGGCCAGCGTCCGGTCTCCTTCGAACGGCAGGTAGTCGCTGTGCGTCTCCGACTTCGGCACGATGCACAGGTACCGGTTGGCGGGCTCGATCATGATGTTGCCGGAACCGAGGTGGATCTTGTACGTGTTGCGGGTGCCCTTCACGTGCAGGAACCGGTCCTCGATGGTGCACTGGCCGCCGATCGCCAGCCGCGGCACCAACTTCGTCAACAGGTCGCGGCGGGTCTGGGCGGTCTGGTTCAGCTCGCCGAAGCCGTAGGACGACCAGTAGTCGCGGAACCGGCCGTCCGGACCGCCGTCCTGCCACGTCGGGTCGTTCCCGACGCTGGCGACGCCGACGAACAGGTCGACGTCCCGCAGCACTTCGCTGAGCACCAGCGCGGGCACGTCCGCCAGCGGGACCGGATCCACGCCGAGCGGGGCCGTGTACCCGCCGCCGCCGGCGTGGGCGTGGCTGTGCGGCGCGTCGACCGGGTAGAACCGCACCTGGTCGGTGCGCAGCCGCAGGTAGCTGCCCGACTCCGTCGTGTCGACGCCGTACTCCTCGCCGTCGCCCTCGATCCAGTACTCGGCCCGCAGCCCCCACCCCGGCAGGTCGCGCGTGGCGGGCGGGTACGAGTCGTCCACGGCCAGCCGGAGCTTGTTGCGCCACCCGCGGATCGCGGCGAGCGAGTGGAACTGGTGCTGCCGCAGGACGTGCGCCGCGAACCGGTTCGAGTAGACGCGGGTGGTCCGCTCCGCGTCCGTCAGCAGGTACACCTCGCGGTGGGCCTGCTTGAACGGCTGCGTGATCCCGTGCCGCTCCAGCCAGTCGCGCCACGCGACGACCTCGGCGGTCTCCTTGCCGATGGGGTGCCACAACTCCACCACGCCGCCGGCAGGCACAGGGTTCCCCGCCAGGTCGCGCAGTTCGCCGTCGGCGAAGCCGCACGCGACCCCGTCGACCGTCCACAGCAGACGGCGGGCGATCGTGCCGACCATCGGGTGGTCGAGGTACCGCTCGCGCCACGCCCCGAAAGCCCACGTGCGCTGCGCCAGGAACTGCCGGTCGAGCCGTTCCGCCTGCGCCGTCAGCATCTTGTCGAGGTCCTTGACCGACGCCTTGAGCTCCTTCAGCTCTTCGGCGTGGTCGCGCTTCACCGCGGCCGGGACGCTCTTGACCGGCTTGCCCGCCGCCGACCGCCACGACAGCACGGCCTTGGGGCCCTGCACGGCCAGCACGGCGGTCGTCTCGCCCAGTTCGACCACCGCCCGCCCGACCTCCGTCAGGCCGTACGCGGGCACGGCCAGCTCCTCGATCTCCGCGCGGCTCAGCCCGAGCGCCGCGGCCTTCGCCTCCAGCCCCGCGTCGAGGAGCTTCAACGTCCCCTTGAACGTCACCCGCGTGGCGAGCCGGGCCAGTTCGGCGAGCACCGCTTCGCCGTCGAGCCGCGTCAGCGCCACCACGCACGCGTTCGCGACCTTCGGGTTGCGGGGCCCGATGCCGGCGACCTTGCGCAGCGACGTCTCGACCAGCGCGCCCAGCGCGCGAGCCGTGCCGGTGTGCGGCGGCAGGAACGACAGCAGCCACGCCAGCCCGCGCACCGCGTTCGCGTTGTACGGGTCGAACGCGTCGTTCATGTCCGGCCCGTAGGGGGAGCGCTCCAGCACGAGCGTCCTGGGCTTGCCGACCAGCGCGAGCCACGGCAGCACGGTGGCGCGCACCGCGTCCTCGCCGATCTCGGCGATCAGCTCCCGCCCGCTCGCCTCCCACTTGGCGTTCGGCTTCGCCGCCGTGGCCGTGGTCGCGTGCGCCACCAGCCGCCGCCACGGCTCACCGAGCGCGGGCAGGTCCTCCAGCACCTGGTCCGACCACCGCTCGCCGACGTTCAGCACCGGTTCGGTGAACCCCTTCGCCAGCTCCACGGTGTTGTCGAACCGGTAGTTCTCGGTGGCCGCCCGCCGGATCACGGCGATGACGGCCGGGCTCAGCTCGCGCCCGGCCGCGAGTTCCGCGGTCGCGATCGCGGCGGTGCCGTGGCCGTGCCAGAAGGACGCGAACCGCGCCCGCGTCGCCAGCGCGTCCCGGCGCTCCGCCACGAGGACCTGGTCCGGCAGGCCGTCCGAGATGAACGCCACCAGCACCAGCAGCGAGGACCGCCGGTCGCCGGTGGACCTGGCGTGCTCGGCGGCGCACAGGTCCGCCAACCGCCGCCGCGCCGCCTCCGGCAGGGCTCGGAGCGAGGTGATGACACCCGCGAGGTGACGGCCCCAGTTGTAGTGCGAGTTGACTACCCCGCGCAGCACGCTGTCGAGCACGGCGGGCATGTCGTCGGCCGCGATGGCCTTCTCGACGTCCTTCATCAGCCACCCACCAGCGCGACGAGCTTGAGGAACGTGACCTCGACGCCGAGCGGCAGCTCGACCACGTCGTCCAGCTCCTCGACCTGCCGGTCGCCGACCAGCACGACGAACCCGTTGCGCCCGAACGCCTCCAGCGCCAGCGCCGTCTGCTTCTCCGGGTCGATCCGCCGGTGCTCCCGCAGCCGGAACCCGTTCAGCTCCGCCTCGGCGTCCGTCGGCCGCACGAGCCCGCGGAACACCACGCCCGACCGCGCGTTGAACTCCGCGACCTCCTGGAACACCCGCCGCCGGATGACCTCGCGCAGCGGCAGCCGCTCCTCCGCCACGTCGAGCATCCACTGGTCGGTCGTCGTCCCGGATGTCGTCTCGTCGACGACCGTCACTCTCGCCATGCCGACAGGGTAAAGAAGGGGTCCGACAAAAACCGGACTCAACAAATCCCGCCACCCGCGCGTTGGAGGGGCATGAGCCGAAGTTTCGAGGACTTCGCGGCTGACGAGGTCACTCCCATGCTCCGCTACGCGACGGTCCTGACCTGCGACGCGCAGTTGGCGCAGGACGTGGTCCAGGAGTGCCTGCTCCGGGCGCAGCAGAGGTGGCAGCGCATCGGTGAGCTGGACGCGCCCGCGGCCTACGTGAAACGGATGATCACCAACGAGTACCTGTCGTGGCGGCGGCGCAGGGCGGCCAAGGACGTCGCCATGTCCCACGCCGCGCTCGACGCGGTCGGCGCCACGACCGCCGACGCCGTTGGCCGCTACGACGAGCGCGACGCCATGCTGCGCCGCATCGCCGTGCTGCCGCGCAAGCAGCGCGCGGCCGTGGTGCTCCGCTACTACGACGGGTTCGACGACGACGAGATCGCCGACGTGCTCGGCTGCGCCGCCGTGACCGTCCGCAGCCACATCTCCCGCGCGCTCACGACGCTGCGCGCCGCCGACAAGCTGGAGGAGGCCCGATGAACACCGAAGACCTGATCCGCGAGGCCCTCCAGCGCCAGGCCGACCGCGCCCCCGCTCCCGGTCGGGTGCTGGCGTCCCTGCACCGCCCGCCGAGGCGCAGACGAGCGCTCGTGCTGGTGGCCGCGGCCGTCGTCGGCGTGCTGATCGTCGCCGGAGGAGCCTTCGCCCTGCGACAGAACCTGGCCGAACCCCCGCCACCCGCGGCACCCCCGTTCCCGGTCGGGTACGCGCCGGGCTGGCTGCCTGACGGCTACTCCGAGCAGGCCCGCAACTACCACCCGGACGGCTCTGTCAGCCGCACCTGGATGGGGGAGCCCTTGACCCCTGAGCTGGATCCCTCGGCCTGGGCGGGGCCCTGGGTGGCGATGACCTACTGGCGGTACCGGGACGACCTCGTGCCGGACGACGTGGTCGGCGGTCTCACGGGCGAACTCTCCGTCAACGAGGAAAACGGGTCGACCGCGTTCACCTGGCTGCCGGACCCGGCGGGCCGCGCCGCGGTGTCCGTGATCGTGGACCGGATGCCGGACGACCAGGCCGTGCTGGAGCAGGTGGTCCGGTCGGTGAGGGCGGACCCGGTCACCTCGCCGGTCCCGTTGCTGGTGGGATCCGGGTGGCACGCCGTGCTCGGCACACCGGACGACTGGCGCGTCGAAGTGTCCGACGGCCAGTGGGAGGGCCTGTCGTTCACCGCAGCGCTGGGTTCGCAGCGGCCCTTCCTGAAGGGTGAGCCCACCGTCGTCCGCGGGATGCGGGCAGTCGTGGGCGGGTACGGCGTGGCCGTCCAACTGGCGCCCGACCGGTGGTTCAGCGTCCGCCCGAACTCGGACAGGAGTGGTGCGATCCCCGCCGACCGGCTGATCGCCATCGCGAACTCCGCGCGGATCGATCTCTACCCGGACATGTCCTGGCTCGGCAGGCGCTGATCTTCGACGTGCCGGGGCCCTGAGGGGTGGTCCCGGCACGTCGGACCCACCTCAACGAGGTGATGTCTGGGATGCCAGACGGAGTCGCCCGGTCCGGGGTCGTGGAAACGGCCTCGGGGGGTTGTGATGGGCACATGGTGCAACCCGTGCAGCTGGGTCCGAAGCCGCTGACCCGCGAGGACGTGCAGGCCGTCGCCCGACACGGCGTGCCGGTGGAGGTCCCGGAGGCCACCAGGGAGCTGGTGGCGTCGGCCAGGGCGCACATCGAGCGGCTCGCCACCGCGGAGGAGCCGACGTACGGCGTGTCCACGGGCTTCGGGGCGCTCGCCGTCCGGCACATCCCGCCGGACCGGCGGACGGCGTTGCAGCGGTCGCTGATCCGGTCGCACGCGGCCGGGGCGGGGCCGGAGGTCGAGCGGGAGGTCGTGCGCGCGCTCCAGCTGCTGCGGTTGCGGACGTTGTCCACCGGCCACACCGGCGTGCGGCCCGTGACGGTCGACGCGATGGCCGCGATGCTGAACGCCGGGATCACGCCCGTCGTGCACGAGTACGGCTCGCTGGGCTGCTCCGGTGACCTGGCGCCGCTGTCCGCCGCCGCGCTCGCCCTGATGGGCGAGGGCATGGTGCGCGATTCGGAAGGCACCCTGGTCGAGGCCGGTGTCGCGCTGCGCAAGGCAGGCATCGAGCCCGTCGTGCTGGCCGAGAAGGAGGGGCTGGCGCTGATCAACGGCACCGACGGCATGCTCGGCATGCTGGTGCTGGCGATCAGCGACCTGCACGCCCTGCTGGACCTGGCGGACCTCACGGCCGCGATGAGCGTCGAGGCGCTGCTGGGCACGGACCGGGTGTTCGCCGCCGACCTGCACGCCCTGCGCCCGCATCCGGGCCAGTCGGCGTCGGCCGCGCGGATGGCCGCGCTGCTCGACGGCTCGGAGATCATGGAGAGCCACCGCGGCCCGGACTGCACCCGCGTGCAGGACGCGTACTCGCTGCGCTGCTCGCCGCAGGTGCACGGCGCCGCCCGCGACACCGTCGCCTACGCCGAGGTCGTGGCGGACCGCGAACTCGCGAGCGTGATCGACAACCCCGTCGTGCTGGCCGACGGCCGGGTCGAGTCGAACGGCAACTTCCACGGCGCTCCGGTCGCCTACGTGCTGGACTTCCTGGCCATCCCGGTCGCGGACGTCGCCAGCATCGCCGAGCGCCGCACCGACCGGATGCTGGACGTGAACCGGTCGCACGGCCTGCCGCCGTTCCTCGCCGACGACCCCGGCGTCGACTCCGGCCACATGATCGCCCAGTACACGCAGGCCGCGATCGTGTCCGAGCTGAAGCGCCTGGCCGCGCCCGCGTCCGTCGACTCGATCCCGAGTTCGGCGATGCAGGAGGACCACGTGTCCATGGGCTGGGCCGCCGCCCGCAAGCTGCGCAAGGCGGTCGACGGGCTCACCACCGTGCTCGCGATCGAACTCCTCACCGCCGCCCGCGCGCTGGACCTGCGCGCGCCGCTCAAGCCCGCGCCCGCCACCGCGGCGGCCGTGGCGAAGCTCCGCGAGACCGTCCAGGGTCCAGGCCCGGACCGGCACCTCGCGCCCGAAATCGCGGCCGCTGAAACTTTGATTCGAAGTGGAGCCCTCCGTTGAGCAACGAGAACAGCGTCCAATCCATCCGGGCAGCTCGCGGCCTGGAACTGACCGCCAAGAGCTGGTCCACCGAGGCCGCGCTGAGGATGTTCCACAACAACCTCGACCCCGACGTCGCCGAGCGCCCCGAGGACCTCGTGGTCTACGGCGGCACCGGCAAGGCCGCGCGCGACTGGCCGAGCTTCCACGCGATCACGCGGGAGCTGGAGAACCTGGCTGACGACGAGACGCTGCTGGTCCAGTCCGGCCGTCCGGTCGGGGTCATGCGCACCCACGAGTGGGCGCCGCGCGTGCTGATCGCGAACTCCAACCTCGTGCCGGACTGGGCGAACTGGCCCGAGTTCCGCAGGCTGGAGGCCGCGGGTCTGACCATGTACGGCCAGATGACCGCCGGTTCGTGGATCTACATCGGCACCCAGGGCATCCTCCAGGGCACCTACGAGACCTTCGGCGCGGTGGCGGACAAGCGCTTCGACGGCACCCTGCGCGGCACCCTCACGGTGACCGCCGGTCTCGGCGGCATGGGCGGCGCGCAGCCGTTGGCCGTCACGATGAACGAGGGCGTGGCCCTCTGCGTCGACGTCGACCCGCACCGCGTGCAGCGCCGTCTGGAGACCCGGTACCTGGACGAGGTCGCCGACGACCTGGACGACGCCATCGCGCGGGTGTTGGCGGCCAAGGCCTCCGGCACGCCGCTGTCCGTCGGTGTCGTGGGCAACGCGGCCGAGGTGCTGCCGGAGCTGTTGCGCCGCGACGTGGACGTCGACATCGTCACCGACCAGACCTCCGCGCACGACCCGCTGGCGTACCTGCCGGTCGGGGTGGCGCTGGAGGACTGGCAGGACTACGCGGCCACCAAGCCGGAGGAGTTCACCGACCGCGCCCGCACGTCGATGGCCGCGCACGTCGAGGCCATGGTCGGGTTCCTCGACCGCGGCGCCGAGGTGTTCGACTACGGCAACTCGATCCGCGGCGAGGCCAAGACCGGCGGCTGCGAGCGGGCGTTCGACTTCCCCGGTTTCGTGCCCGCCTACATCCGGCCGCTGTTCTGCGAGGGCAGGGGCCCGTTCCGCTGGGCCGCGCTGTCCGGCGACCCGGAGGACATCGCCAAGACCGACAAGGCGATCCTGGAGCTGTTCCCGGACAACGAGAAGCTGGCCCGCTGGATCAAGATGGCCGGTGAGCGCGTCGAGTTCCAGGGCCTGCCCGCCCGGATCTGCTGGCTGGGCTACGGCGAACGCCACCTCGCGGGCCTCAAGTTCAACGAGATGGTCGCGAGCGGCGAACTGTCCGCGCCGATCGTGATCGGCCGCGACCACCTCGACTGCGGCTCCGTGGCCTCGCCGTACCGGGAGACCGAGGCCATGGCCGACGGCTCCGACGCCATCGCGGACTGGCCGCTGCTCAACGCCATGGTGAACACCGCCTCCGGCGCGACCTGGGTGTCCATCCACCACGGCGGCGGGGTCGGCATCGGCCGGTCCATCCACGCGGGCCAGGTCACCGTGGCCGACGGGACCGCGTTGGCGGCGCAGAAGATCGAGCGCGTGCTGACCAACGACCCCGGCATGGGCGTGCTGCGGCACGTCGACGCCGGGTACGACCGGGCCTCCGAGGTCGCCGACGAGCGGGGCGTGCGCATCCCCATGTCGACCCATGAGTGACCTGCTCGCCGACATCGCCGATGTCGGCCGGGACGCCAAGCGCGGCGGGTACTCCCGCCACGCCTTCGCGCCCGCGGAACTGGAGCTGCGCCAGTGGTTCACCGCCGAGGCGGCCAAGCGCGGCCTGGACGTGCGGGCGGACCGCAACGGCAACCTGTGGGCGTGGTGGGGCAAGCCCGGCCGCGACGCGGTCGTGACCGGCAGCCACCTGGACTCGGTGCCCGGCGGTGGGGCGTTCGACGGGCCCCTGGGTGTCGTGTCGGCGTTGCAGGCCGTGGACGTTTTGCAGGCCAAGGGGTTCATCCCCACCCGGCCGTTCGCGGTCGTGGTGTTCGCCGAGGAGGAAGGGGGTCGCTTCGGCGTGGCCTGCCTGGGTTCCAGGCTGATGACGGGTGCGATTTCGCCGCAGGCCGCGTGCAAGCTGACCGACCCGGACGGCGTGACCTTCGGCGAGGCCGCGCACAGGGCGGGCTTCGACCCGTTGCGGATGGGCAAGGACGAGCGGGCGCTGTCGATGATCGGCGACTTCGTGGAGCTGCACGTCGAGCAGGGGAGGGGCTTGGACGTCCCTGTCGGCGTGGCGTCCTCCATCCTGGCGCACGGGCGGTGGCGGTTCAGCTTCACCGGCGAGGGCAACCACGCGGGCGCGACGCTGATCGAGGACCGCCGCGACCCGATGCTCCCGGCGTCGCAGATGGTCCTCGCCGCTCGGCGGGCCGCCACCGGCGGCGCACGGGCGACCGTGGGCCGGTTGATCCCGAACCCCGGTGGCACCAACGTGATCGCGTCCTCGGTCGACGTCTGGCTGGACGCGCGCGCCGAGGAGGACTCGCGGACCCGCGAGGTCGTCGCCGAGATCACGGCGGCGGCCGAGCAGGCGGCCCGCGACGAGGGTTGTGCGCTCAAGGTCACCGAGGAGTCGTACGGCGACACCGTGCACTTCGACCCCGAACTGCGCGATTCCCTCGCCGCCGTCCTGGGCGGCGTGCCCGCTCTCCCGACCGGTGCGGGCCACGACGCGGGCATCCTCGCGGCCCACGCCCGGACCGCGATGCTGTTCGTGCGCAACCCCACCGGCATCAGCCACGCGCC
This sequence comes from Umezawaea sp. cmx-9-4, assembly GCA_049997955.1. Lineage (GTDB taxonomy): Bacteria > Actinomycetota > Actinomycetes > Mycobacteriales > Pseudonocardiaceae > Umezawaea. Next base: position 776,962 of record JAEBDY010000001.1, read on the forward strand.
GGAGGAGTTCGCATCGTCGGACGACTGCGCCGCCGGTGTCGTGGCGCTGGCGACGACCCTGGAGCACCTGGCGACGTGACGGGCTACTGGTGCGAGCAGGCGTGGCTGCCCGAGGGCGTGGTTCCCGGCGTCCTGGTCGACGTCGTGGACGGCGTGATCGTCCGGCTGTCCACTTCGGACGCTCCTGGTGACGCCGTTCGCCTTCCGGGCGTGGTGCTGCCGGGCTTCGCCAACGCCCACTCGCACGCGTTCCACCGGGCCTTGCGGGGCCGGACGCACGGCGACGGCGGCACGTTCTGGACGTGGCGCGAAGCCATGTACGAGGTGGCCGCTTCGCTGACCCCCGAGAGCTACCTCTCGTTGGCGACGTCGGTGTACCGCGAGATGGCGGTCAGCGGCATCACGGCGGTGGGGGAGTTCCACTACCTGCACGACCGCTCCAACGAGATGGGCGAAGCCCTCCGCCAGGCCGCCGCGAACGCGGGCATCAGGCTCACCCTGCTGGACACCTGCTACTTGGCCGGTGGTATCGACATCCCGGTGCAGGGCGTCCAGCGGCGCTTCACCGACGGCACCGCGTCGGCGTGGGCCGCACGGGTCTCGGAGCTGCGCCCCGACCCGATGACCAGGATCGGCGCGGCCATCCACTCGGTGCGGGCGGTGCCGCGCGCGGAACTGGCCGAGGTCGCCGCCGCGTTCCCGGACAACCCGCTGCACGTCCACCTGTCCGAACAGCCCGCCGAGAACGAGGCCTGCCTGGCCGCGTACGGCATGACCCCGACCGAGCTCCTGCACGAGGCGGGCGCGTTGTCGCCTCGCACCACGGCGGTGCACGCGACCCACCTGTCCACAAAGGACATCGGGCTGCTCGGGTCCTCCCGCACGGGCGCGTGCTTCTGCCCCACCACGGAGGCGGACCTGGCCGACGGCATCGGCCCGGCCCGCGAACTGGTCGACGCCGGCAGCCCGCTTTCCCTGGGCAGCGACCAGCACGCCGTCATCGATCCGCTGCTGGAGTCGCGCGCCTTGGAACACGGCGAACGCCTCCGCACCGGCAGACGCGGCCGCTTCTCGCCTGCGGAACTCATGGCGGCGCTCACCAACCACACCTCGATCGGCTGGCCGGAAGCAGGCCGGATCGGCGTCGGCGCACCGGCCGACCTCGTCGTGATCCGGCTGGACTCGGTGCGCACAGCCGGATCGCTACCCGAACAGGTGGTCCTGACGGCCACTGCTTCGGACGTGGCAACGGTCGTGGTGGCGGGGAAGGTCATCGCCCAAGACGGTAGGCATTGCTCGAACGGGTGATGGGATTCCCGGTTCTGCCAGTCCCGAAAGTCATCATGGCTCCATGACACGGCCACCATTCCGCCGCCGAAAGCTGGGACGCCGCCTACGTCAGATGCGCGAGGAGGCGGGGATGAGCATCGACGAGGCAGCGCTCGCGCTCGACAAGAAGCGCACCTCGATGTACCGCATCGAAGCGGGCGAGTCACGGGTCGACGTCCACCTCGCCCGCTCGATGATGGACGTCTACGACGTCTACGTGCCGCGACTCCTCGACGATGTGCGCTATGCCTTGGAGCCAGGCTGGTGGGTGAAGTACGGGCACAACGGGTTGGGGTATGCAGACCTGGAGACCGAGGCGGCGGTAGTACGGGAGATGTCCCTCTCCTATGTACCGGGGCTGCTCCAGACCCCGGCCTACATGCAGGCGGTGTTCGAGGCGAGCCAACTGCGCAGGACCAAGTCGGTACTCGCCAACCAGGTGGAGATCCGGAAGCGTCGCCAACGCCGCCTGACCGATGAGGAGCGCCCGCTGAAACTGATCGCGCTGATCGACGAATCAGCTCTGCGCAGGATGGAGCGGCATTCGGAACTCAAGGCCGAGCAGTTGGAGCACCTGGTGATCATGTCCGATCTGCCATCGGTCACCCTCCGGGTGCTGTCCGGGGAAGTTGGCATCCATGGAGGGCTGACCGGGGCATTCACCCTGCTGGAGTTTCCTGACCCGGAAGACCAGGACATGCTGTACATCGAGTACCCGACCGGTGCGTCGCATTTTGAGGACGAAAGCGATGTCGCGCAGGCTAGGTTGGTCTTCGAACACGTGTCCGCCAAGGCCATGAGCCACGAGAAGTCGGTGGCGCTGATCGAGCGGATGCTCGCCTAGTGGAAGAGGTGTTTGTAGTGGAGTGGCGCAAGAGCAGTTACAGCGGCGATGGTATTGAAGGCAATTGCGTCGAGGTCGCCTTCACGGGCCCTGCGGTCGCCGTTCGCGATTCCAAGAACACCGGGGCGCACCTCGCGTTCCCCGCTGAGGCCTGGAAGCGGTTCCTGCGTCGATGAGCACCCTCATCACCGGCATCGGTGAGCTGACCACTAACGACCCCGAGGTCTCCGGCACCGCTCTGGTGCTGGAGGGTGACCGGGTCGTCTGGGTCGGGTCCGCGTCGGACGCACCCCCGGCCGACACGAGCGTCGACGTCGAGGGTCGGGCCGTCCTGCCGGGGTGGGTGGACAGCCACACGCACCTGGTGTTCGCGGGTGACCGGACCGCCGAGTTCGGCGCGCGGATGGCGGGAAAGCCCTACACAGCAGGGGGAATCGCGGTCACGGTCGGTGCGACTCGTGCCGCGTCCGACGACGAGTTGGCCGCGAACCTCCGGAAGCACGTCGCCGAAGCCGTCAGCCAGGGCACCACGTACATCGAGACCAAGACCGGCTACGGGCTCGACGTCGCCAACGAGCTGCGGTCGGCGAAGCTCGCGGCGCGGTACGCCGACGAGGTCACCTTCCTCGGCGCTCACCTCGTGCCCGCCGGGATCGACGCGGACGAGTACGTGGACCTCGTGTGCGGCGAGATGCTCGACGCCGTCGCCCCGCACGTGCGCTGGGCGGACGTGTTCTGCGAGACCGGCGCGTTCGACGAGGACCAATCACGGGCCGTCCTGGAAGCCGCCGCCGCGAAGGGCCTCGGGCTGCGCGTGCACGGCAACCAGCTCGGCGAAGGTCCCGGCGTGCGGCTGGCCGTCGAACTCGAAGCGGCCAGCGTCGACCACTGCACGTACCTGTCCGCCAAGGACATCGACCTGCTGGCGGGCTCGGACACCGTCGCCACGCTGCTCCCCGCGTGCGACCTGTCGACCCGGCAACCGCTCCCGAACGCGCGGGGCCTGCTCGACGCGGGCGCGACCGTGGCGCTGGCGAGCAACTGCAACCCCGGCTCGTCGTACACGTCCTCGATGGCCTTCTGCGTGACCACCGCCGTCCTCCAGATGCGGATGAGCGTCGAGGAAGCCGTTCGGGCCGCCACGCTGGGCGGTGCGCAAGCCCTGCGCCGCAACGACATCGGCGTGCTGCGGCCCGGTGCCCGCGCTGACGTCCACGTGCTGGACGCCCCCTCAGCCACCCACCTGGCCTACCGGCCCGGCGTCCCGCTGACCTACGCCGTTTGGCGAGCCGGAGAAGCCCGCCGCTAGTGCTTTTGATCACGTATGGTTCGTCCTCGTGGCGGAGGACTTCGGGGACGCGCTCACGCGTGCGATCGAGGCGGGCGGGCTGAGCCTGGAACGGATCCAGCACCACCTCGCCCGGCGCGGCGCGCAGGTCAGCGTGTCCACGTTGAGCTACTGGCGGCGCGGGCGCAGCAGGCCGGAACGCCCCGAGTCGCTGCGCGTGGTGAAGCTGCTGGAGGAGGTCCTCGGCGTCGACGACCTGCTGTGCAGCCTGGGCCCGAAGCGGCCGCGCGGCCGGTGGACCGAGCAGACCGCCGAGCGGGAGCTGACCCTGGAGGGCATCTGGGACGTCCAGGCCGACGGCCTCAACGAGCTGATGCTGAAGGTCGACCACCTGGAGCCGACACCCGTCACCTACCTGACCTGGCGCGACGTGATGACCGTCGGGCCGGACGGCCGCGAGGTGGAGTTCCGGTCCAGCGCGGTCCTGCGCGCCGACGAGGACGGCATCGACCGGTTCCTCGCCATCCAACGGGCCGACGAGGAGGACCAGAGCGTCGGGACGATCTCCGCGCGGGGCGCGTGCCGTCTCGGACGCGTGCGCACGGAGGAGGAGCACGGGTTCCTCATCGCCGAGGTGCTTTTCGACCGGATGCTGCGCACGGGTGACACGGCGCTGGTCGACTACCGGATCACGTCCAACCCCGGCGGGATCAGCCACGTCACGGACCGCAGGTTCCTGCGCGGCGCACGGGACTACGTGCTCCAGGTGAACTTCCACCCCGACGCCGTCCCGGTGCGCTGCTACCGGTTCCGCCAGGAGACCTCGCAGCACCCGGAAACCGACGTCCGGGACCTGTGGATAGGCACGACGCACAGCGCGCACCTGGTCGCGCACGACACCGGGCCCGGCATCCTCGGCATTCGCTGGGAATGGGAGTGATGCCGGGCCCGGTGCTCGCAGCTACCTGACGGTCAGCGTGAACGTCGTGGTGGCGCTGTTCACGCCGTCCGTCGCCGTGATCGTGATCGGGTAGGTGCCCGCCGCACCGAACCCGGTGTACACGGACAGCTGCGAGCTCCCGGCCGCCGAGATCGTCGTCGGCTGGAAGAACTTCAGCGAGCCCTGCGGTCCGCCGGTCGCGGACAGCCGGACCGTGCCCGCGCCGCCCTGGACGGTCACCGCGGTGCGGCCGACCTGCCCGTTGCCGATCGTCTGCGAGGCAGGGGAGGTCGCAGCGGTCAGCTTGCCGGTGGGCGGGTTGGGCGGGTTCTGACCTGCGGAACCGGTGTACAGGAACAGGTTCGGCGAACCGGTCTTGATGTCGGTCAGCAGGTTCCTGGTGGCGTTGGCGACCAGGGCGTCGCGCACCTGCTTGGGCGTGGCGCTCGGGTTCACACCCAGGTAGAGGGCTGCCGCGCCCGCCACGCCGGGGCTCGCCATGGACGTGCCGCCCATCTCGGTGGAGCCGGTGTCACCGGAGTGCGACGCCGAACGGATAGCCGTACCCGGCGCCCAGACGTCCAGGCACGTGCCGAAGTTGGAGCTGGCTGAGGAGTTCCACACCGACCTCTTCCCCGCTTGGTCGACCGCGCCGACCGTGATGGCTTCCGGAGTGCGCGCGGGCGTGAACTGGCACGCGTCCTGCCCGCTGTTGCCGCCCGCGAGGGCGTAGGTGAAGCCCGCGGCGATGGACTTGCGCACCGCGTTCTCCATGGTGGCGTTGCTGCCGTTGCCGCCGAGGCTCATGTTGACCACGCCCGGCTTGACGCCGTTCGCCGTCACCCAGTCGATCGCGGAGATGATGCCCTCGAACGAGCCGGTGCCGTCGCAGCCCAGGACGCGCAGCGCGACGATCTTGGCCTTCTTCGCGACGCCGTAGGTCTTGCCCGCGACCGTGCCCGCGACGTGCGTGCCGTGCCCCTGGCAATCCTCGGCGTTCGGGTCGTTGTCGATGAAGTCGTATCCGTAACTCGCGCGACCTTCGAATTCCGAATGGGATTTGCGAATTCCGGTGTCGATGACGTAGGCCGTCACGTTCGACGCCGTGTTGTCGTAGGTGTACTTCTTGTCGAGCGGCAGTTCGCGCTGATCGATCCGGTCCAGGTTCCAGATCGGATCGGTTTGCGTGTCCTGCACCCGGACGACCGCGTTCTGCTCCACGTAGTCGACCGCCGGGTCGGCGGCCAGCCGCCGCGCCTGCTGCTCGGAGAGCCCCCGCACCGAGAAGCCGCGGACGGCGGAGCTGAACGAGCGACCGAGTTTTCCCCGGTAGCGGGTGGCGAGCGCGTTCGCGTCCGCGTTCACGCCGTTCTTGTACACCACCAGGTAGCTACCGGGCACCGCCTCCGCGCCCGACGCCGCGAGGACGGCCTCCTCCAGCGGCGCGGCCGTGACGACCGGGGCGAACAGGACCGCCCCGGTCAGGCCGAGTGCCGTGATCACGGCGCCTCGACGCAATTGATTCATCATCTGGGTCCTCCGCAGGGAATTGGGTTGAACCGAGATGAAACTAACTCCACGACAGGGTGAAATGGCAGTGTCGAATATTCGAGGTCAATACTGTCAAATTTGTGGAAGCCACCTGGAGCAGCTCCACGTGGCGACCCGCCCGCATCAGGGGTTAGCTGGGGGCATGGAGTACACGAACCTCGGACGATCCGGTCTTTCCGTGTCCCGACTGTGCCTCGGCACGATGAACTTCGGCCCCGAGACGACCGAGCCGGACAGCTTCACGATCATGGACCGCGCCCACGAGCACGGCATCAACTTCTTCGACACCGCCAACGTCTACGGCTGGAAGGCGGGGGAGGGCGTCACCGAGCAGATCATCGGCCGGTGGTTCGCCACCGGCGGCCTCCGCCGCGAGAAGACCGTGATCGCCACCAAGCTCTACGGGAGCATGAGTGACTGGCCGAACGGCACCCTGTTGTCGGCGTTGAACATCCGCCGCGCCTGCGACGACTCGCTGCGCCGCATGCAGACCGACTACATCGACCTCTACCAGATGCACCACGTCGACCGCGCGACGCCGTGGGACGAGATCTGGGAGGCCTTCTCCGTCCTGCGCCAGCAGGGCAAGGTCCTCTACTTCGGCTCGTCGAACTTCGCGGGCTGGCACCTCGCCCAGGCCCAGGAAGCCGCGCGCGCCAGGCACTTCCTCGGCCTGATCAGCGAGCAGTCCATCTACAACCTGCTCAACCGCTGGGTGGAGCTGGAGGTGTTGCCCGCGGCCAAGCACTACGGCCTCGGCGTCATCCCGTGGTCCCCGCTCAACGGCGGCCTCCTCGGCGGCGCGCTGCGCAAGCAGCGCGAGGGCGGTGGCGGCCGCAGCAACTCGGGCCGCGCCAAGGAAGGGCTGGCCAAGCACCAGGACGCCATCGAGTCCTACGAGAAGCTGTGCGCCGACCTCGGCGAGGACCCGGCCAACGTCGGCCTCGCGTGGCTGCTGCACCAGGAGGGCGTGACGGCCCCGATCATCGGCCCGCGCACCACGGAGCAGCTGGACGGCTCACTGCGCGCCGCCGAGCTGAAGCTGGACGACGAGGTGCTCACGAAGCTCGACGAACTCTTCCCGGCACCCGGCCCGAACGGCTCCAAGCCCGCCCCGGAGGCGTACGCCTGGTAGCTCCCACGGGAGAACGGAGGCCCTGTCCGCGGTGCGCGGGCAGGGCCTCGGTCACTCGTCGTCCTCGTCGTCGCGGGCCAGGAACGTGGCCAGGCGTTCGATCGGCGTCTCGAACTCGGGGTTCAGGTCGACGAACGCGCGGAGCTTGTCGGCCAGCCAGGCGAGGGTGACCTCCTCCTCGCCCCGGCGGGTTTCCAGTTCTTCGATGCCGCGGTCGGTGAAGTACATCGGGGTCCTCCGTGAACGGCCGAGCCGCCGGAACCCAGGTGCTCGGTTCCGGCGGCTCGGGGTGGATCAGCTCTAGTCGAACGCCTTCGCGATGATCTCGCGCTGCTCGACCTCGTGCACCTTGCTCGACCCGGCCGACGGGGCGGCCATCGGGCGGCGGGACACGCGGACCACGCGGAAGCGCTCGGGCAGCAGCTCCGGGAGCGCGAGGCCGTAGAACGGCCACGCGCCCTGGTTCGCGGGCTCCTCCTGTGTCCAGCGGACCTCGGTGGCGTTGGGGTACTGCTCCAGCGCCTCGGTCAGCTTGCGGGCGGGCACCGGGTAGAGCTGCTCGACCCGGACCACCGCGGTGTCCTTGGCCGTGCGCTTCTCCTGCTCGGCCGCCAGCTCGTAGTAGATCTTGCCGCTGCACAGCACGACCTTGGTGACCTTCGACGGGTCCGGCTTCGTCGGGTCCTGGATGACCGACTTGAACCGCTCCTCGGTGAAGTCCTCGACCGGGCTGGTCGCGGCCTTCAGGCGCAGCATCGACTTGGGCGTGAACACCACCAGCGGCCGGTTCACGCCGTCGAGGGCGTGGCGGCGCAGCAGGTGGAAGTAGTTCGCGGGCGTCGACGGCACGGCGATCGTCATCGAGCCCTCGGCGCACAGCTGGAGGAACCGCTCGATGCGACCCGACGTGTGGTCGGGGCCCTGGCCCTCGTGGCCGTGCGGCAGCAGCAGCACGACGTCGGAACGCTGGCCCCACTTGGCCTCACCGGACGAGATGAACTCGTCGATGATCGGCTGGGCGCCGTTGACGAAGTCGCCGAACTGCGCTTCCCACAGCACCAGCGCGTCGCTGTTCGCGACCGAGTAGCCGTACTCGAAGCCGAGCGCGGCGAACTCCGACAGCACCGAGTCGTAGACCATGAACTTGCCCTGGTCGTCCGACAGGTTCTGCAGCGGCGTGTACTCCGCGCCGGTCTTCCGGTCGACCAGCACCGAGTGCCGCTGCACGAACGTGCCACGACGCGAGTCCTGGCCCGCCAGGCGGACCAGGCGGCCTTCGAGCGTCAGCGAGCCGAACGCGAGCAGCTCGGCGAACGCCCAGTCGATGCCGCCTTCGCGGGCCATCTTCGCGCGCCGCTCCAGGACCGGCTTGACGCGCGCGTGCGGCGTGAAGCCCTCCGGGAGGTTGACGTGCGCGTCGGCGATCTTCTCCAGCACCTCGACGCTGACCCCGGTGGGGAGCTTCGCGGGAACCTGCTGCTCGGACTCGACCGACGGGCTGGCCTTGGCCGGGTGCTTCTCCAGCTCGCGGACCTCGTTGAAGACGTGCTCCAGCTGGCTGGAGAAGTCCTGCAACGCCTTCTCCGCCTCTTCGACGGAGATGTCGCCGCGGCCGATCAGCGACTCGGTGTAGGTCTTGCGCACCGAGCGCTTGGTGTCGATCACGTCGTACATGGCGGGCTGCGTCATCGAGGGGTCGTCGCCCTCGTTGTGGCCGCGGCGCCGGTAGCAGACCATGTCGATCACGACGTCCTTGTTGAACGCCTGCCGGTAGTCCACCGCCAGCTTCGCGACCCAGTAGCAGGCCTCCGGGTCGTCGCCGTTCACGTGGAAGATCGGGGCGCCGATCATCTTCGCGACGTCGGTCGAGTACTTCGACGACCGCGAGTTCTCCGGCGCCGTGGTGAAGCCGACCTGGTTGTTCACCACCACGTGGACCGTGCCGCCGGTGCGGTAACCGCGCACCAGCGCCAGGTTCAGCGTCTCCGCGACCACGCCCTGGCCCGCGAACGCGGCGTCGCCGTGCATCGCGACCGGGAGGACGGAGAAGCCGTCGCCGCCCTTGTCGAGGATGTCCTGCTTGGCCCGCACGATGCCTTCGAGCACCGGGTCGACCGCTTCGAGGTGCGACGGGTTCGCGGTCAGCGACACCTTCGTCTCGCCGTCGCCGAACATCCGGAAGTACTTGCCCTCGGCTCCGAGGTGGTACTTCACGTCGCCGGAGCCGTGCGCCTGACCGGGGTCGAGGTTGCCCTCGAACTCGCGGAAGATCTGCGAGATCGGCTTGCCGACGATGTTCGCCAGGACGTTCAGGCGGCCGCGGTGCGGCATGCCGATGACGACCTCGTCCAGCTCGTGCTCGGCGGCCTTGTCCAGCACCGCGTCGAGCAGCGGGATGACCGTCTCGCCGCCTTCGAGCGAGAACCGCTTCTGGCCGACGTACTTGGTCTGGAGGAACGTCTCGAACGCCTCGGCGGCGTTCAGCTTGCTGAGGATGTACTTCTGCACGGTGGCCGGGGGCTTCTCGTGCGGGACCTCGACGCGCTCCTGGATCCAGTTGCGCTCCTCGGGCTCCAGGATGTGCATGTACTCGACGCCGACGGTGCGGCAGTACGAGTTGCGCAGCACACCCAGGATGTCCCGGAGCTTCATCCGCTCCTTGCCCGCGAAACCGCCGACCGGGAACTCGCGCTCCAGGTCCCACAGCGTCAGCCCGTGCGACAGGACGTCGAGGTCCTGGTGGCTGCGCTGGCGGTAGTTCAGCGGGTCCGTGTCCGCCATCAGGTGGCCGCGGGTGCGGAACGCGTCGATCAGCTCGATCACGCGGGCCGTCTTGTCGACCGAGCCCTCGGGGATGTCCGCGACCCAGCGGATCGGCTCGTACGGCAGCCGCAGCGACGTGAACACGTCGTCGTAGAAGCCGTCCTCGCCCAGCAGCAGCTGGTGGATGCGGCGCAGGAACTCGCCGGACTCGGCGCCCTGGATGATCCGGTGGTCGTACGTGGAGGTCAGCGTGATGACCTTGCTGACGCCCATGTCCGTCAGGGCCTGCTCGCTGGTGCCCTGGAAGTGCGCCGGGTACTCCATCGCGCCGACGCCGACGATCGTGCCCTGACCCGCGGTGAGGCGGGGAACCGAGTGGTTCGTGCCGATCGTGCCGGGGTTGGTCAGCGAGATCGTCGTGCCCGCGAAGTCCTCGGAGCCCAGACCGCCGCCGCGGGCCTTGCGGATCAGGTCCTCGTAGGCCTGCCAGAACTGCGTGAACGTCATGTCCTCGCAGCCCTTGATCGAGGCCACCACGAGGGTGCGCGCGCCGTCCTTGCCGGGCAGGTCGATCGCCAGGCCGAAGTTGACGTGCTCCGGGGTCACCACGAACGGCTTGGCGTCGATCGACGCGTAGTGCCGGTTCATGTTCGGGTACGCCTTGAGCGCCCGGACGACCGCGTAGCCGATCAGGTGCGTGAAGGAGACCTTCCCGCCCCGCGTCCGCTTCAGGTGGTTGTTGATCACGATGCGGTTGTCGGCCAGCAGCTTCGCGGGCACGGCGCGCACGCTCGTCGCGGTCGGAACCGTGAGCGACAGCTCCATGTTCTTCGCGATGGCGGCCGAGGCGCCCCGGAGCTGCTTCTGCTCCTCGCCCTCGGCGGGCTTCACCGGCGCGGCCTTGGCGGCCTGCTGCGGAGCGGGCTTGCTCGGCGCCGCCGCCTTGGGAGCGGGCGCGGGTGCCTTGGCGGCCGGTGCGGCCTGCTTCGGCGCGGGTGCGGGCTTAGTGGCCGTCGCAGCCTGACCGTTGTTGTTCTCGGCCGCGCGTGTGGTGGTGGCACCGGCGGCGGGGGCTGCGACGCTCCCGTTGCCCGCTGCCCTCTGCGTCGGCTTGTAGTCGGCGAAGAAATCGTGCCACGCCGGGTCTACGGACGACGGGTCGGCGAGGAACTGCTCGTACATCTCCTCGACCAGCCACTCATTGGGGCCGAACTGTGACGCAGGACTACTGCTGGACACGGCTGCCGCTCGCCTCTATCCATCTCGCTCTTGGTGTCGACATAACTCCCTGCCAGGTTAGTCCCCCGTGTATGCCACTTCATACGGAGGATGCGCCTGCCAACGAGTGCTCAGTCACAGGATCGATCAGGATCCCGCTCGTGTTGCAGGTACTTGAGCATTCCTTGATGTGACGTCGCTGTCGACCTGGACCAACCCCGGTGTGAGACCTCCTCGCCTGCTGGGGCGCGGTTCGGGTGTGGCGAACCGCCGGACCTTGCGTCGGGCCGTCGTCGGGGGAGCCGACGGCGTCGAGGTGGTGCGTGGGGATCCGGACGAACCGGACGTCCCGTTCGTGTGTACCCGATCGGGCGTGAAGTCACCTGATGTGCGGGGGTGTTGGGCGTACTTCTTGCCGACGGAGCTTCGTGGGTTGGGCCGGTTGGTCGTCTTTTCCACGTCCGAGGGCCGCTGCGGGTTGGGGGATGCCTGGTCGGGGTGGGTACCCCCGGTGCGCGATCGTCTCCACGTCCGACCGCGCCGCGTCAAGGCGGGAAAGATGCCTTGACCCGTAGCGGACGGACATGCGGGCGCTTCGGATCGGGGGTGGGGAGGGGGCTGGGGTCTCCTCGGGTGCGTGCTTCCGCATGGGCCGGGGCTGGGTGGGTGCTTCCACCTGGCTGTGATGGTCCGGGTGGGTGCTTCCGCTGGGGCTGGGGGTCGGGTGGTGATTCGCTTGAGCTGGTGGGCCGGGTGGTGTTTCCACTTGGGGCCCAGGGGTGGTGTGCGGGCTCAGGCGGCCTGGTCGTCCGGTTGGCCGAAGCGCCACAAACGGGCATACGCGCCGTTGGCCTCCAGCAGTTCACCGTGGGTGCCCTGTTCGACGATCCTGCCTCCCTCCAGGACCACGATCCGGTCCGCTCGTGCCGCCGTGGCCAGGCGGTGGGCCACCACGAACGTGGTGCGCTTGCCCGCCAGGTGGTCGCTGGCCGCCAGCACCGCCGACTCGGTGGCGGGATCGAGGGCGGCTGTCGCCTCGTCCAGCAGGAGCAGGTCCGGGGCCACCAGTTCGGCCCTCGCCAGTGCCACCAGTTGGCGTTGGCCGGACGACAGGCCCTGGCCGCGTTCGCCCACCTGCTGGTGGAACGCCGACGGCAGCGACGTCACCACGGGCAGCGCCCCGACCGCGCGGACCGCCTGTTCCACCTCGGCGTCGGTGGCGTCCGGGCGGCCGTAGCGGACGTTGTCCGCCACGTCGCCGCCGAACAGGTGGGCCTCCTGCGGCACCACGCCCAAGCGCTGGCGGAACGCCGACAGGTCGTACGAGCGCACGTCGACCCCGTCCACCAGCACGGTGCCCTCGGTGGCGTCGTAGAAGCGGGCGATCAGCTTCACCAGCGTCGACTTGCCCGCGCCGGTGGAGCCCACCAGCGCCACGGTTTCGCCGGCCGCCACGTGCAGCGACACGTGGTCCAGAGCGGGTTCGGTGGTGCCCTGGTACCTGAAGGTCACGTCGCGCAGTTCCACCTCGCCGCGCAGCGACACCACCGGGACCGGAGAAGCCGCAGGCGGGACGCTGCTCGGGGTGGCCAGCAGGTCGCCGATGCGCCGCAGACCCACCCTGGCCTGCTGGTAGCCGTCGAACACGCCGGACAGCTGCATCACCGGCGCGAAGAACAGACCCAGGTAGAGCAGGAACGCCAGCAGCACGCCGGGCGTCAACGTCCCCGCCGCCACCCGGTAGGCGCCCACGGCCAGCACAGCGGCCTGCGCCACCCCCGACAGCATCGAGACGAACGGGAAGTACGTGGCGATGTACCGCTGCGCCCGCAGGCGGGACACGCGGTACGCGTCGCTGCGCTCGGCGAACGCCTCCGCCGACCTGCCCTCGCGGGTGTACGCCTGCGAGACGCGCAGGCCGGACACGTTCTCCTGCAGGTCGGCGTTGACGACGCTGACCCGTTCGCGCGCCTCGGTGTACGCCGCAGACGAGAGCCGCTGGAAGAAGAAGGTCGCCACGAGCAGCACCGGCAGCACGGTGAGCGCCACCACCGCGAGCCCCCAGTCGGTCAGCGCGAGCGCGACGGCGATGCCGCCGACGGTCAGGACGCTGATCACCGCCGTGGTCAGCCCGGTCTGCAGGAACGTCGACAGCGCGTCCACGTCCGTCGTCATCCGGGTCATGATGCGACCCGCCATCTCGCGCTCGTAGTAGTCGAGCCCGAGCCGCTGGAGGTGGGCGTAGCTGCGGACGCGCAGCACGTACAGGAGCCGTTCGCCGACCCGCGAGGTCAGCACGGTGTTCAGCGCGGTGCTGAACCAGTTGAGCCCCACCAGCAGCAGGCCGAGGCCCGCGGCGATCCAGAGCGCGGTGGTCGACGCCTCCAGCACGCCGTGGTCGATCCCGTACCGGACCAGCGTGGGCAGCCCGATCGCCAGACCCGCGTCCACGACGATGAGCAGCCCCACCGCCGTCATCGCCCACCGAGCGGGCCGCAGCAGGCTGCGCAGCCGGAAGCCGGGGTCCGGCGCGGTCGGGTCGTCGCCGGACAGGCGCGGCCGCTCGTTCGCCGGCGGCAGCGCCTCCACCTGGGCCAGCAGTTCCGGGGTCGCGGGCATCCCGCCGGCCAGCGCCGACGTCGAGCTGCCGGGACCGCCCTGCGCGACGGGCTTCACCGTCCGGTTCTCCGACGCCAGCCGCGAGACGTCCTCCGGGTCGAACGTCGGCCACAGCGACGGCGTCGTGCCGTCCGGACCGGGTTCCAGCGGCGTGTCCGCCCTCGGGTCGACCTGCTCGATCGCGTCGGTCGGCCCGGCCAGCAGTTCGCGGAACAGCGCGCACCGCCCGTCCAGCTCCGCCCGCGTGCCCACGTCGACGACCCGGCCGCGGTCGAGCACCGCGATCCGGTCCGCCAGCGCCAGCGACGACCGGCGGTGCGCGATCAGCAACGTCGTCCGCTGCGCCGTCACGGCCGCGAGCGTGTGGTGGATCGCCGACTCCGTCGCGGTGTCCACGGCGGAGGTCGCGTCGTCCAGCACCAGCACGCGGGGATCGGTCAGCAGCGCCCGAGCCAGCGCCACGCGCTGCCGTTGACCGCCGGACAGCGTCAGCCCGCGCTCACCGACCACGGTGTCGTACCCGGCGGGCAGCGCCAGCACGAACTCGTGCGCCTCCGCCGCGCGCGCCGCCGCGACCACCTGCTCATCCGTCGCGTCCGGCCGCCCGTACGCGATGTTCGCCCGCAGCGTGTCCGAGAACAGGAACGCCTCCTCGAACACCACCCCGACGGTCCCGCGCAGCGACGACAGCCCCAGGTCGCGCACGTCGACCCCGCCGACCGCGATCGACCCCTCGTGCACGTCGTAGAACCGGGGCAGCAGCAAGGACACCGTCGACTTGCCCGACCCGGCGGTGCCGACCAGCGCCACCGTCTCGCCGGGCTCCACCGTCAGCGTCACGTCCGACAGCACGGGCTCGCTGCGCGTGTACCCGAACGTCACCCCGGACAGCGAGATCCCGACCGGCCCGGTCGGCACGTCGACCGCGTCGGGCTTGTCCACCACGTCCGGCTGCGAGTCGATCAGCTCGTACACCCGCTCGACCCCGGCGCGCGCCAGCTGCGCGTTCACCATCAGGCTGGAGATCAGCCGGGTCGGCCCGACCAGGTTCGCCACGTACGTCGCGAACGCCAGGAACGTGCCCAGGCTGACCTGGCCGTCCAACGCCATCCACCCGCCGAGCGCGAGTACCGCCACCTGCCCCACGGCAGGCAGCGCGGTGAGGGTCGCCGTCGGCTGCGCGGTCAGCCGGGCCGCCCGCATCCGCTCGGCGAACAGCGACCGCGCCTGCCCCTCCAGCCGGGTGACCTCGCGCGCCTCCTGGCCGAAGCCCTTCACCACGCGGACGCCGGTGACCGTCTCCTCGACGTGCTGCGCGAGGTCGGCCGCGCGCTGCTGCGCCGACCAGGTCGCCGGGAACAGCACCAGCCTGCTGCGGGCCGCGATCCACCCGACGGCGGGCACGATCACCAGCGCGACCACCGTCAGCAGCGGCGACAGCCACAGCATCGCCACCAGCGCGGCGACGGCGAACACCACCGTGCCCACGGCCAGCGGCACCATCGACAGCAGGCTCTGCACCAGTTGCAGGTCGGTGATCGACCGCGACACCACCTGCCCGGTCCGCAGCACGTCCTGCTTCGCGCCGTCCAGCCGCTGCACCGCGCCGAACACGCCCTGCCGCAGGTCGTGCTGCACGTCCAGCGCCAGCCGTCCGCCGAGGTAGCGCCGCAGGAACGCCGTGCCGAACGTCAGCAGCTCCATCGCGACCAGCACCGCCACCAGCATCGCGAGCCGCTCTGTCCGGCCGAGCACCGCGTCGTCCACGGCCAGCTTGACCAGCAGCGGACCGGCGGCCTGCAACCCGACGCCGAGCACGGCGGCGACCAGGGACAGCAGCACCAGGGACCGGTGCCGCCAGCAGGCCCGAGCCAACTTGCGGATCCAGCCCGACGTGTCGGGGACAGAGGTAGTCACACCCCCAGGCTAGGACGCCCCACCGACAAAACCGGCCCCGAGACAACTTCATCACGAACCAAAGGGGTCGCTGAACCGGGTACCAGCAGCGAATCCGCCACCTACGCCAAACACCAGCGCCACAACAAAAACCGGGCCCGCGACACAGCTCACGGGCCCGGCAGCAACAAGAAGTCCTAGCTCAACCAGGTGACGTCCTGGCGGATCCACCCACCCGCCTCCGACGCGAGGCCGCGTCGGTAGGTCGGGTCACCATTTTTTCGAGTGGGGCAGGCGACGAAGTCCCCTGCCCCACTCGAAAAAATCGAGACACGAACTGCCGACTCACAGCGGCCGAGCCGGAGTCTGCGGAGCAGCGACCATTAAGTGATGTCCTTGCGCTGGGTGGCTGCCCAGCCGCCCAGGAAGAAGATCGCTGTCCACACCAGGAAGATGAGGCCGCTGAGCCACCAGTCGAACGCGCCCAGCGCGCCCGAGATGCCGCGGATCACCTCGTTCAGCTCGTCCGGCACCACGCCCGCCGTCGACAGGAACAGGTTGGCCGCGACCGAGCCCGTCAGGCCGTTGACCGCGCCGTTCGGCAGGAACCCGATGATCGACGGCACGCCCTGTGCGGCCAGCACCAGCTGGATGCCGTTCTCCAGGATGAGCATGTACAGGATCAGCACGATGGTCGTGGCGATCGGGCTGGTCATCAGCGCGCCGACGCCGACGCCGAACATGGTCATCAGCATCGACGACAGGATGCCGACGCCCGCCATGGCGATCCACCCGGTGGCGTCCGGCAGCGCGGCCGAGTCGGAGGTGATGACGATGCCGACGCTGACGGCCGCGACGATGGCGACGCCGAAGATCGCGCCCCACGCCAGGTAGACGAGCAGCTTCGCGGTCAGCGCGGCGACCCGGTTGGGCGCGGTGAGGAACGTGGTGGTGATCGTGCGCCGGCTGATCTCGCTGGAGATCGCCAGGCCGCCGAAGATCATCGGAAACACGGTGGCGATGTTGATGCTGCGCGCCATGCCGAACACCGACACCTGCCACTGCGACGAGTCGATGCCCAGCAGCCGGGTCAGCTCCTCGGCGTCGTTGCTGTTGACGACGTCCATGATGCTCTTGCCGATGGCGCCCGTGCCGAGCGCCCAGCCCAGTGCGATCAGCACCGTGGGGATCATGATCCCCCACCACAGGCCGGTGGTGGTCGTCTTGCGGAACTCGGCCTTGACCAGGTTCATCAACATCAGCTGCCGCCCCCGTATCCACCCTGACCCGGCTGCTGGTAGCCCGGCGGGGGTTGTTGCTGTTGGTAGTCCTGCGGCGGCGGCTGCTGGTAACCCGGCGGCGGCTGCTGCTGGTACTGCTGCTGTTGCTGGTAGTCCGGCGGCGGGAACTGCTGGGGCGGGTAGCCCTGCTGCGGGAACTGCCCGGACGGCGTCGGCGGCGCGTAGTAGCCGCTCTGCTGCGGTCCGGCGAACGGGTTCGGGCCCGCGGCGGTGTACTGGCCGTTGGTCAGCTGGAAGAACAGCTGCTCCAGGTCGACCCGCTCCTCCTGGATGCCGTAGATCGACACCCCGGCCTTGAGCGCGGCGTCCGCGACCTGCTTGGCGTCGACGCCGCTGACGGCGAGCCTGCCGTCCGGGACCTGCTCGATCCCGGACACGCCCTCCGCCTGCAACGCCGCCACCAGCGCGCTCGCGTCGGACGGCTGCACCAGCACCCGGCTGCGCTGCGATCCGCGGAGCTGGTCGAGGCTGCCGTAGTACATGGTCTGACCGCGGCTGACGATCACCACCTGGTCGACGGTCTGCTCGATCTCGGCCAGCAGGTGGCTGGAGATCAGCACCGTGCGGCCCGCCCGCGCGTAGCTCTGCAGGAACGTCCGCAGCCACGCGATGCCCTCGGGGTCGAGGCCGTTCGCGGGCTCGTCCAGCACCAGCACCTGCGGGTCGCCGAGCAGCGCGGTCGCCAGCGCGAGCCGCTGCTTCATGCCCAGCGAGAAGCCGCCCGCGTTGCGGGTGGCCGCCGCGCCGAGACCGACGAGGTCCAGCACGTGGTCCGCGGCCTGGTCGGGAACGCCGATGGCGGCCGCGTACACGCGCAGGTGGTTGCGGGCGGTGCGCTTGGGGTGGAACCCCTGCGCCTCCAGCACCGCGCCGACCACCCGCGCCGGGTTGCCGAGCTGGTGGAACGGACGCCCGTTGATGAAGCTCGTGCCCGCGGTCGGCGTGACGAGGCCGAGCAGCATCCGCAGCGTCGTCGTCTTGCCCGCACCGTTCGGGCCGAGGAAGCCGGTGACCGAACCCGGTTCGACCGTGAAACTCAGGTTCTGCACCGCGGTGACCGGACCGAACTGCTTGGTCAGGCCTTGCACCACGATGCGCCCACTGCCGTCGTGCACGCGTTCCCTCCCGATGTGCGGGTGTCGTGGCCCCGCTCGGGGTCATCCTGCCCTAGTGGGAACGCTCGCCCCGCGCGATCCGGTCAATCCGGCAGCGCGTGGCGCGGCCTGCTCGCGACCGGGGCGCGGTGGACGCCGGGTTTGGCGGCCGCGGGCACGACGGGGAGTTCCGCGGTGAGTTCCGCCGACGATTCCGGTGGCACCTCGTCGTACTCCAGGTCGTACTCGGTGGTGGGGAACGCCGGTTCGGCCGCGGCGCTCTCGCTCATCCCCGATCGGGTGAACGGATTGCGCAACGGCTTGCGGCGGTCGCGGTGAGCTACCCCCTCGCCGATGAGGTGCTGGTGCGCCATGGTCCAGATCTGGCACGGCCACCTGCGGCGTCGCAGCCAGCCGGGGCAGGCGCGGCACCGGCTGTCCTCGTCCGGCTGGTGCACGGTGAGCAGCAGCCGCCACCCGTCCGCGAGCCGGTGGATCTCGGAGCGCGCCAGCGGGACGAGCGACTCCGCTTCGCCCTGTTCAGCGACCTTGTCGAGCAGCGCCAGCCGTTGCAGGACGGCTTTGCGCAGAGCCTCTTCCACCGTGCGTCACCTCTGCTCGGGGGTGGTGGAACTCGCCGCTGCCAGGTCGAGCAACTGGTGCAGCCGACGGGTTTGCGTGGCGGACATCACAGCCGACTCGCCGGGTGGCGCGACCAGCAGGACCCGGTCGTCCTCGACCAGGACGGTCATCGAGCGGTCCCTGCCGAAGGGGTCGTGGCAGTCGATCCAGCCCTGTGGTTCAGCCATGTGCGCTCCTATCGGAGTGTGCTCGGGCTTCCGGGGATAACGGGGTGAGAGCGGATGAACTCGCTGCGTAGTGACGCTGCCCCTTGCTAGGTGCATCGGTCGTGGGGGCCTCCGGGAGTACTGGTGCTCGGGTAATTCACTCGTTTGTTTGAGGATCGAACACGGGCAGTGGTCCACGATCCCGAAGGTCCAATGTCTCGAATCGGTAGGGCAACTGGGCATGACGGCCTGTTGTTGTCTAAGCTTGTGCCTGGCGGCCCGCTCCCAGTGACCCCCAGGCTGGTTGAGCGGGTCGCTTTTTCACGCCCTCGATTCCGCTCCGGGACAAATCCGTTGTCGCACGCCCGAGGTTCTCGTACGTTGTACGACAGTCGTACAACGTAAGGGGGAAGTCGTGGGAACTCACCCGCATCCGCAGCGCTGGCTCGTCCTCGGGGTGCTCTGCCTGTCGGTGATGGTCGTGGTGCTCGACAACACCGTGCTCAACGTGGCCATCCCGTCCATCTCGACCGGCCTCGGGGCCAGCACGGCGGACGTCCAGTGGATGATCAACGCCTACTCGCTCGTGCTCGCGGGCCTGCTGCTGACGTCCGGCGCGCTGTCCGACCGGTTCGGCCGCAAGCGCGCCCTGGTCGCGGGACTGGTCGTGTTCGGCGTCGGGTCCGCCGTCGCGGCCTACGCGGGCACGCCGGAGGCGCTCATCGCCGCGCGGGCGTTCATGGGCCTGGGCGCCGCGTTCCTCATGCCCGGCACGCTCGCCGTGCTCGTGCAGCTCTTCGACGAGCGCGAACGGCCGAGGGCGATCGCCGTCTGGGCCGCGGTCTCCTCGATCGGCCTCGCGGGCGGCCCGGTCATCGGCGGCTTCCTGATCAACCACTTCTGGTGGGGCTCGGTGTTCCTGGTGAACGTCCCGATCGCCGTGCTCGCCGTCGCCGCCGTCGTGCTGCTGGTGCCGGAGTCGAAGGACCCGACGGTCCGCAGGCCCGACCTGCCGGGCTCGGTGCTGTCCACGATCGCCATGACCTCGCTCGTCTGGGCGGTGATCTCGCAGCCGGAGCACGGGTGGGGCTCGACGCGCGTGGTCACCGCGCTGGCGGTCGGCGCCGTGGCGCTGGTCGCGTTCGGCTGGTGGGAGCGGCGCACCCCGGAACCCATGCTGGACCTGGCCTTCTTCGCCGACCGGCGGTTCTCCGGAGCGGTCACGGGCGGTGTGCTGGCGGCGTTCGGCATGGGCGGGTCGCTGTTCCTGCTCACCCAGCACCTCCAGTCGGTGCTCGGCTACTCGCCGCTGGAGGCGGGCGTGCGGGTCGCGCCGATGGCCGTGGCGGTGCTGGTGGTCAGCAACCTCTGCGCCGGGCTGGGCGCCAGGTTCGGCGCCGGGAACACGATGACGCTCGGCATGTCCGGGGTCGCCGCCGGCCTGCTGGCGCTGTCGTTCTCCACCGCGGACGGCGGCTACACCGCGACGCTGGCCGGGCTGGTCCTGATCGGCGCAGGCGTCGGCATCGCGATGCCGGTCGCCGCGAACGCGCTGATGAGCGCCATTCCGCCGGAACGGGCCGGTATCGCGTCCGGGCTGAACGGCACGCTCACCGAACTCGGCAACTCGTTCGGCATCGCCGTGCTGGGCAGCCTGCTGTCCGCGCGGTTCGCCGCCGCGCTGCCGGACGCGCTCCCGGAGGGCGCGGACCGGTCGATGACGTCGGCGCTCCAGGCCGCGGCGGGCTCGGAGGAGCTGACCAGGTCGGTGCGCGACGCGTTCGTGTCGGGGATGTCGGTCAGCCTCGTCGTGGGCGCGTGCGCGGCGCTGCTCGGGGGGATCCTGTCCGGGCTGATGCTGCGGCGCGCCGAGCGGGTCCCCGCATAGGATCCACCGCTTGTGGCCGACAAACCGCGGGACCCGGTGCTCGACAGCGTGTGGCTGGCCGAGCGCAGGCCCGCGTCCGCGCAGGCGTCGCCGCTGAGCCGCGAGGCGATCGTGGCCGCCGCGGTGGAGGCGCTGGACGCGGACGGGCTGGCCGCGCTGTCGATGCGCAAGATCGCGACCCGGCTCGGGGTGGCGCCGATGTCGCTGTACTGGCACGTGCCGACCAAGGACGCCGTGCTGGAACTGGCGCTGGACCAGGTGCTGGGCGAGGTGGGCGCGCCGGACCTGGACCGGGCGTGGACCGACGAGGTGCGGGTGCTGATGGGGCGGTTCCGCCTGCTGTTCCACCGGCACCCGTGGCTCCCGGAGGTGCAGGGGCGCTACCCCAACATCGGGCCGAACGCGGTGGGGTTGGCCGAGTCGATGTTCACCGTGCTGCACGGCACCGGGCTCTCGCTGGTGGAGGCGAGCCGCGCGGGGAGCACGGTGATCAGCTACGTGGTCGGCTTCGCGTCCGCCGAGGTCAGGTGGCAGGAGGAGACCTCCGCGGCCAAGACGCCGGACCAGCAGTGGGTCGGGGCGCTCGTGGAGCGGTACCGCGAGCGGTTCCCGCTGTTCACGGCCCAGTTCGACGTCCCGGAGCTGTGGGAGTCCGACGCCCAGTTCGAGTACGGCCTGAACTGCGTGATCGCGGGCGTCGAAACGCGAACCGGGCAGCTACCGGGGTAGCTGCCCGGCCCGTCACGCAGTGGTCAGACCACCTGGTCGAGGGGGGTGTGCGGGAGCGCGAGGGCTTCCGCCACCGGGAGGTTGACGAGCTGACCGGCGTGCACGTTCAGGCCGAGCGCGAGGGACCGGTCGGCGCGCAGCGCGGGCTGCCAGCCCCGGTCGGCCAGCGCGACCGCGTACGGCAGGGTCACGTTGGTCAGCGCGTAGGTCGACGTGCGCGGTACGGCGCCGGGCATGTTCGCCACGCAGTAGAAGACGGTGTCGTGGACCTGGAACGTCGGGTCCGCGTGGGTCGTGGGCCGCGAGTCGGCGAAGCAGCCGCCCTGGTCGATCGCGATGTCGACGAGCACCGAGCCGGGCTTCATCTGGGCCACCAGCTCGTTGCTGACCAGCTTCGGGGCCTTGGCGCCGGGCACGAGCACCGCGCCGATCACCATGTCCGCCTCGCGCACGGCCTCCTCGACCGCGAAGCGGTTGGACGCGATCGTGCGGAGCTTGCCGCCGAACCGGGCGTCGACCTGCCGCAGCCGGTCGACGTTGGTGTCGAGGATCTGCACGTCCGCGCCCATGCCGACGGCGATGGTCGCGGCGTTCACCCCGGCCACGCCGCCACCGATGACGACGACCCGCGCGGGTGCCACACCGGGCACGCCGCCGGGCAGCACGCCCCGGCCGCCGGAGGGCTTCATCAGCGCGAACGCGCCGACCTGCGGGGCGAGCCTGCCCGCGACCTCGGACATCGGGGCCAGCAGCGGCAGGGCGCCGTTCTCGGTCTGCACCGTCTCGTACGCGATGGCCGTCGTGCCGGACGCGATCAGCGCCTCGGTCAGCGGCAGGTCGGCGGCCAGATGCAGGTAGGTGAACAGCACCTGCCCGGCGCGCAGGCGGGGGTACTCCGCCGCGACGGGCTCCTTGACCTTGAGCACCAGCTCGCCCTCGGCCCACACCTCGTCGGCCGTGCCCAGCACCTTCGCCCCCGCCGCCACGTACTCGTCGTCCGTGATGGCGGACCCGAGACCGGCGCCCGCCTCGACGAACACGTCGTGGCCGCGGCTGGCCAGCTCGTGAGCGCCCGCAGGGGTCAGCGCGACGCGGTACTCGTGGTTCTTGATCTCGCGGGGGACGGCGATCCGCACGGTGACTCCTTCGACTTCGAGAGCGGGAGCTGGGCTGCTGCCTCAAAGGTCCGGCATGCCCGGTTGGCTGTCATCGTGCCCACGGCACTACCCGGTAGGGGGTCGGTTGTGTGAACGGCACAACACGGCTCGGCGCGACCGCCCGTACGCGCGTTGACACCCGATCGGCGGCCACATAGCTTTCAGCACGATCGCCAACTGAAGAACGGCCGAGGCGCCAGCACGGCGCCGCAACCCGAGCGGGAGAGACTCCGGCAGTGCCCGGAGCGCCGAAGGAGCAAGTACCCCGCACACTCTCAGGCAACGAGAACCGCTCGGGCGAGGCGACTCTGGAAAGCGTGCTCCGGCGCGCACCCACGGTGCAAGCCGCGTTCGCGCGGTGAAGCTCTCAGGTCCCACGACAGAGGGGGAGTCGGACCGACCCCGAGGTCGGCGCTGTTGTCGCGCGCCTGCCGTGAGCCCCGTGGAGTGCCGCTGTGGAGTACCCCGAACACCTCCTCTACACCCCCGAGCACGAATGGGTCGACTGGACGCCCGGCACGCAGGAGCCGGTGACGGTCGGCATCACCTCCTACGCCGCCGAGTCGCTGGGCGACCTGGTCTTCGTGCAGCTGCCCGAGGTCGGCGAGCGCGTCACCTCCGGCGACGTGTGCGGCGAGCTGGAGTCGACGAAGTCGGTCAGCGACCTGTACGCGCCGGTCAGCGGCGAGGTCGTGGAGATCAACAAGGGCGTCGTCGACGACCCGGCCCTGATCAACTCCGACCCGTACGCGACGGGCTGGCTGTTCAAGGTCCGCGTCGAGAACGCCGAAGGGCTCCTCACGGCCGCGAAGTACGCGGAACTGACGGGCAGCTAATGGCGATCAGCGTCTTCGACCTGTTCTCCGTCGGCATCGGGCCGTCCAGTTCGCACACCGTCGGGCCGATGCGCGCGGCGTCGATGTTCGTCGACCGGCTGCGCTCGCGGGGCCTGCTGGACGGCGCGGCGCGGGTGCAGGCCGAGCTGTTCGGCTCGCTCGGCGCGACCGGGCACGGCCACGGCAGCCCCAAGGCCGTGCTGCTGGGCCTGGAGGGGTGCAGGCCGGAGGAGGTCGACCCCGCGGCGGCCGACGAGCGGTTCGAGGAGATCAAGCGGACCGGGCGGCTGCGGCTGGGTGGTGGGCACGAGATCGCGTTCGTCCACGACAAGCACCTCGTCATGCACCGCCGCAAGTCGCTTCCAGTGCACCCCAACGGGATGCGCTTCGAGGCGTTCACCTCGGCGGGGGAGTCGCTTGACCACGCCGTGTACTACTCCGTCGGCGGCGGGTTCGTCGTGGACGAGCACGCCAGCGGCGCGGACAAGATCAAGCCGGACGACACCCCGCTGGCGCACCCGTTCCTCACCGGCGACCAGTTGCTGGCCCGCACCAGGGAGACCGGGCTGTCGATCAGCTCGGTGATGCTGGAGAACGAGCAGTCGTGGCGTAGCGAGGCGGAGATCCGTTCCGGGCTGCTGCGCATCTGGCAGGTCATGCAGGAGTGCGTCGAGCGCGGCTGCACCGAGCACGGCATCCTGCCCGGCGGGTTGAAGGTGCGGCGCAGGGCTGCCGAGATGCGCAAGTCGTTGGCGGGCGAGCACTTCGCCACCGACCCGCTGCGCGTCATGGACTGGGTGACCCTGTTCGCGCTGGCGGTCAACGAGGAGAACGCCGCGGGCGGCCGCGTCGTCACCGCGCCGACCAACGGCGCGGCGGGCATCGTGCCCGCGGTGCTGCACTACTACACCCGTTTCGTGCCAGGGGCTTCCGACGACGGCGTCGTCCGGTTCCTGCTCACCGCGGGCGCGGTCGGCGTGCTGTTCAAGGAGAACGCGTCCATCTCCGGCGCCGAGGTCGGCTGCCAGGGCGAGGTCGGCTCGGCCTGCTCGATGGCGGCGGGCGGGCTCGCGGAAGTGCTCGGCGGCACGCCCGAACAGGTGGAGAACGCCGCCGAGATCGCCATGGAGCACAACCTCGGGCTCACCTGCGACCCGATCGGCGGGCTCGTGCAGATCCCGTGCATCGAGCGCAACGCGCTGGCCGCGATCAAGGCGATCACCGCGGCCCGCATGGCGATGCGCGGCGACGGCTCGCACTTCGTGTCGCTGGACAAGGTCATCAAGACCATGCGCGACACCGGCAAGGACATGTCGGTGAAGTACAAGGAAACGGCTCGCGGCGGACTCGCCGTGAACGTCATCGAGTGCTGACCGGGCGCGCGTGGAGCCGTTCCGACGGCTCCGCGCGCGGGCCGCGTCAGCTCAGGTGCCACACCTCGGTGGCGTCCGCCCACAACTGGCCCTCGGCGGCCTCCGGCACCGGGACCTGGCACGGGTCGGTGAGCGTCCACCACTCCTGGGTGGTCGGGTCGGCGGCGATGAGAGCCATGTCCGCCTCGTAGTCATCACCGACGTACTCGTAGTACGAGATCAGCCGGTCGCCGAGGACGAAGATCGAGTAGTTGGTGATGCCGCTGGCGGTGAGCCGACCCTCCACGTCGGGCCACACGACCTCGTGCAGCCGCAGGTACTCCTCGCGCTTCTCGGGGAGCAGTCCGACGACTCGGATGTGCCGTTGTGGTGCCGAAGCCGACATCGCTGCTCCTCTGTCCGTGGACCGTCGCCGCGAGACTACAGACGTCCGATGTGTCAGGCCTTCCGGTGGTCCCGCGTAGGGTCGGTGCCGAGTCGGGGACCACTAGTCTGGGAGTCTTGGATGAAGCTGCTGGTCACGGGCGGTGCCGGGTACATCGGCAGCGCGACGGTCGCGGCGCTGGTGGCGGCCGGGCACGAGGTCGAGGTGCTGGACGACCTGTCGACCGGGTTCGTGGACAACGTGCCCGAGGGCGCCGTGCTGCACGAGCTGCCGCTCAGCGCGGCGGCGCAGGTGGTCGACTCGACGTTCGACGCGGTGCTGCACTTCGCGGCCAAGATCTCCGTCGGCGAGTCGGTGCGCAAGCCCGACCTGTACTTCGACGTGAACGTGCGCGGCACGATGACGCTGCTGGACTCCATGCGCGCCAACGACGTCAAGCGGCTGATCTTCTCCTCGACCGGCTCGATGTACGCCGACGCCGGGCTGGAGCCGCTGGCGGAGGACTCGCCGATCGACCCGCAGAACCCCTACGCCGCCAGCAAGTCCATTATGGACACCATGCTGCCGTGGGAGTGCCAGGCGCACGGCCTTGGCGCGGTGTCCCTGCGGTACTTCAACGCGGCGGGAGCCAGCGGGCACCTCGGCGAGCGGCACACGCCCGAGACGCACCTGATCCCGATGGTGCTGGACGTGGCGGCGGGCAAGCGGGACGAGTTCCTGCTGTTCGGCGACGACTACCCGACGCCGGACGGCACGCCGGTGCGCGACTACATCCACATCGAGGACCTGGCGTCCGCGCACGTCCTCGCGCTGGAGGCGGCCGAGCCGGGCAAGCACAAGGTCTACAACCTGGGCAACGGCCGGGGTTTCTCGAACCGCCAGGTCGTCGAGGCCGTGCGCGAGGTGACGGGCCACCGCGTGCCGACGCGCGTCGCGCCCCGCCGCGAGGGCGACCCGGTGGCGAGCGTCGCGTCCGCCGAGAAGGCCCGCACCGAACTGGGCTGGCGCCAGGCCAAGCCCGCCCTGGAGGACATCATCGCGGACGCCTGGGCGTTCCACTCCTCGCGCCCGTGACGGGGAGCCCCGCGCAGGGGCTCCCCACCGCGCGTCACGCGGGCAGGACGGCCTCGATCGCCTTCACGACCTGCTCGTCCTCGGGCCTCGTGGTCGGCCGGAACCGCGCCACGACCTCGCCCTCGGGGCTGATCAGGAACTTCTCGAAGTTCCACTGCACGTCACCGGCGTTGCCGTCGGCGTCGGAGGTCTTCGTCAGCTCGGCGTAGACCGGGTGCCGGTCGCCGCCGTTGACCTCGATCTTCTCGAACAGCGGGAACGTCACGCCGTACGTCGTGGAGCAGAACGTCCCGATCTCCTCCGCCGTGCCGGGCTCCTGGCCGTTGAACTGGTTGCACGGGAAGCCGACGACCGAGAAGCCCTGCGCGCCGTACTCCTTCTGGAGCTGCTCCAGCCCGGTGTACTGGGGGGTGAGTCCGCACTTGGACGCCACGTTCACGACGAGGAGCGCCTTGCCGCGCAGGGAGTCCAGCGTGGTCGGCTCGCCGGAGATCGTGTTGACCGGAATGTCGTAGATGCTCAAGTCGTCGCCTTTCAAGAGGACCCTTCCGTTCGCAGCTTACTTCCGCTCGGGAACGGGGCTGCTAGGTCAAGCGCCCCTGGGGGCGGAAGATCGTCACCACCACGCGCAGCCCGAGCAGCACGCTGATGACCAGCAGGTTGTAGCCGAACAGGTGGTGCAGGTCGACTCCCGGCAGCACCTGTGGGCCGCCGGTGCCGCCGAGCAGCAGCACGGCCATGACCCCGGCCGTCGCGCCCAGCCCGGTGAGCATCACCTGGTGCAGCAGGCCCGTGACGAACCGGCGGTCGCGGTCGTCGGCGAACAGCCGGACGTTCACGCCGAGCCGCCCCTGCTCCAAGGCGCTGGTGATGCGGTCGACCCGCCGGGGCAGGCGGCGCAGCATCGGCAGCACGGAGTGGAGTTCCTCGACGACCGTGCGGCGCACCGACTCCGGCGTCAGGTGTTCGTCGATCTGCGCGTTGGCGAAGGCGCGCGACTCGACCACGATGTTGAAGCCGGGGGCGAGGGCGCCGAGCGTGCCCTCCAGCGTCGCGAGCGCGCGGAACACCGCCGCGACCTCCGGCGGGATGCTCAGGCCGTACCGGTACACGAGCCGGAACAGGTCGCCGAACATCTCGACGTCCGGCCGCATCCCGGCGCTCAGGTGGCGGGCCATGAACTGGCCGAGCGCCCGCTCCAGTTGCTGCGCGTCGATCTCGTCCGGCCTGGCCACGAGTTCCAGCAGCGCGTCGCACAGCCCGGCGGGGTCGCCGCGGTCGATGGACAGCAGCAGCCGCCGCAGCGCCGACCGGAGCTGCGCGTCGATCCGGCCGACCGAGCCGAAGTCCAGCAGCCCGAGTCGACCGTCGGTCAGCAGCATGATGTTGCCCGGATGGGGGTCGGCGTGGAACACCCCGTCCAGCATCACCTGGCGCAGCAGGTACGACAGCAACGTGGTGGCGAGCGCCCCGCGGTCGGCCCCCTGCTCGTCCAGCACCGGACCGGCGGAGTGCATCGGCACCCCGGACAGCCTCTCCATCACCAGGACCCTCGCCGTGCAGAGGTCCTCGAACACGCCGGGCAGTCCGACGTCCTGCCCGGAGGACGCGGCGGCCACGGTCGCCAGGTTCCGCGCCTCGACCCGGAAGTCCAGTTCCTCGCGCAGCGCGACGGAAAACCCGTTCGCCAGGTCGAGCACACCCATCGCCCGACCCCACCTGGTGCGCTCCTGCAACGTCTTCGCCAGCCGCGCCACGATGTCCAGGTCGCCTTCGGCGACCTTCCGCACACCGGGCCGCTGCACCTTCACCACGACCTCTTCGCCGGTCTTGAGCCGGGCCAGGTGCACCTGCGCGATCGACGCCGCCGCCAGCGGCCGCTCGTCGAACTCCGCGAACACGTCCTCCGGCGCCTGCCCGAGGTCTTCGACCAGCACCGCCCGCACCTGGTCCCACGGCGCGGACGGCACGGTGTCCTGCAACAGGGTCAGCTCGTCGATGAACTCGGGCGGCAGCAGGTCCGGCCGCGTCGACAGCACCTGCCCGAGCTTCACGAACGTCACGCCGCCGTCCTCCAGCGCGAGCCGCACCGACCGCGCCAGCGCCGTGTCGGTCCGTTCCCGGCCGCGCAGGTAGGGCCCCAGCCCGTGCCGCACCGCGATGGCCGTGATCCGGGAGTACCGCCGCGTCCGCGCGATCCGGCCCCGCACCGCGCGGAACCAGTCCACCGGCGGCGGGATCGACCCGGTCGGCACGATCACCTCGGCCAGCGCCAGCATGCCGATCAGGAACAGCAGCGTCACGCCGAACAGGACGGACGCGTAGGCCGTCCCGGCGCCCTCGGTGTCGCCGAGCGACCCGAACAGGTTGCCGGTGAACGACATCGACAGCAGCGTCGCGATGGTCGTCCTGGTCAGCCCGACCCGCATCCCGAGGATGCGCCGCGCGGCGAGCGCCATCCCCAGGACGAGCGCCAGGAACGTGACGGGCGCGCCGACGGTGTAGAGCAGGAAGTCGTCCACTGTTCCCCCCAACGGAACTCAGGTCGCCCGACCCTAGCCGGCGCCACCTGAGACCGTCGGAAGGCCGTCAGAACTGGAAGACCGCGCCCGTGTCCACGCGCATCGCGCAGGCGTTCGGGTACACGTGGTCGAAGCTCCGCGGCTCGCCGCGCCAACTGCCGGTGGCGGTCACGTGCACCGGCCGGTAGTCGAACGTGCACAACGAGTCCGAGTCCTGGACGGCCTGCACGTCCCCGCCGGACCGGAGCAG
Source organism: Umezawaea sp. cmx-9-4 (assembly GCA_049997955.1). Classification (GTDB taxonomy): domain Bacteria; phylum Actinomycetota; class Actinomycetes; order Mycobacteriales; family Pseudonocardiaceae; genus Umezawaea. The sequence goes on from JAEBDY010000001.1 coordinate 805,942, forward strand.
GTCGTCGCACGCCGCTCGGGCCAGGGGGTGCGTCCCGCCGGAGGGCTCGCAGTGCAGGCTCACCGACCGCACGCCCTCGGCCTCGGACGACGTGGTCAGCACGATCGTGGACGAGGGACCGGGCGGGGGCGTGATCTCGTCCACCGGCAGGAACGGGAGAGCCGCGGCGAAGGCCGCGAGGAGGAGGGGGAGTGGTGCCATGCGACCACAGTGGCGCTCCCGGCCCTCGCAGCACGACCCAACCGGGCGGTAACACCGGATCGAGTGGTCTCGGTGACCGTTGACCAACCGAACGCCCACGACTTCCGTCCGGCGGGGTGGTCAGGACATGATCGACTCGGCACGCTGGGGAATGGGGACTCGTCTGCCTTGGATCCCTGGACCCAGCCCTCACCTGGCCGAAGCCGAGCGGGGCGACGAGATCACAACTCCACAACCCTCCGCTCACGAGCAGACAAAACAGCAGCCTCAATAACCTCAAGCCCAAGAACAGCATCCCAAGGATCCACAGGAGAACCCCCACCGGAAACAGCAGCCACAACCCCGGAATAGAACCCCCGGTAATCCCCGTCCTCAGTGCGAACGGACGAAGCCGAGTCCCCCGTCCGCAACACCCCCCACTCAGCGGCAGCCTCGACCCCCCACCCCTCACCAGGCACAACCCCGCCCTTGAGCAGCTCCTCCTGAGGATCCATCCCGTACTTCACGTAAGCCCCGCGACCACCCAGCACCCGGAACCGCGGCCCGAGATCCCCGACCAACGCCCCGGCCCACAGGTGCGACCGCACCCCACCGCTGTGCGTCAGGGCCAAGAACGCGTCGTCGTCGGCGCGAGCCCCGCTCCGCAGCGTCCGGATCTCCGCGTACACGTCCACCGGCCGCCCGAACAACGCGATCGCCTGGTCGACCAGGTGCGTCCCGAGGTCGAACACGATGCTGCCGAGGTCCGCGGGATCCCCGGACTCCTTCCACGTGTCCTTCAACTCCGGCCGCCACCGCTCGAACCTCGACTCGAACCGGTGCACGTCCCCCAGCGCGCCTTCCTCCACGAGTCGCCGCACGGTGCGGAAGTCCCCGTCCCACCGCCGGTTGTGGAACGGCGCCACGACCAGGCCGAGGCCGGCGGCCAGTTCCACCAACGCGCGGGCCTCCGCAGACGACCCGGAGAACGGCTTGTCCACGACCACGTGCAGCCCGTGTTCCAGCGCGGCCCGCGCGTGGGCGTTGTGGAAGCGGTTCGGTGTCGTCACCACCGCCAGGTCGAACTCGCCCGCCCACACGTCGTCCAACGAGGACAGGACCTCCGCTGACGGGTACCTGGCCCGCACCTCGGCCGCGCGGTCCGGGTTCCCGGTCACCACCGCGCTCAGTTCGAGGCCGGGGGTGGTGCTCAGGAACGGCGCGTGGAAGGCCGAGCCGCCCAGCCCGTAGCCGATCAGTGCGGTGCGCATGACCCGGAACGATAGGCGTCCCACGGGGTGGACGCCCTGTCGTGGGATCGGCATTCGGACTAGCGTCCCCCTCATGAGTCTGCTCGTGACCAGACGGCACGTCGACCACGTGCGTGTCACCAGCATGGCCTGTCCCGGCCGCGCCTGATCCAGTCCACCTCCGCGAAACCAAGATCCGCAGACCAGGAGACAGCCATGCCCGCAGACACCTCAGCGTGGTCGTTCGAGACCAAGCAGGTCCACGCAGGAGCCACCCCGGACCCGGCGACCGGCGCCCGTGCGACCCCGATCTACCAGACCACCTCGTACGTCTTCCGGGACACCGCCCACGGTGCGGCGCTGTTCAGCCTGGCCGAGGCGGGCAACATCTACACGCGCATCAACAACCCGACGCAGGACGTCCTGGAGCAGCGGGTGGCGGCGCTCGAGGGCGGCATCGCGGCGGTCGCGTTCGCCTCGGGGTCGGCGGCGGTCACAGCGACCGTCCTCAACCTCGCCCGATCGGGTGACCACTTCGTCTCCAGCGCCTCCCTCTACGGCGGCACGTACAACCTGTTCCACTACACGCTGCCGAAGCTGGGCATCGAGGTCACCTTCGTGGACGACCCCGACGACCTCGACGCGTGGCGCGCGGCGGCCCGTCCGAACACCAAGCTGTTCTTCGCCGAGACGCTCGCGAACCCGCGCTCGCACGTGCTGGACATCGCCGAGGTGGCCAGGGTGTCGCACGAGGTCGGCGTTCCGCTCGTCGTGGACAACACCGTCCCCACCCCGTACCTGGTTCGCCCGATCGAGCACGGCGCCGACATCGTCGTGCACTCGGCGACCAAGTACCTCGGCGGCCACGGCACGACCATCGCGGGCGTGGTGGTCGACGGCGGCACCTTCGACTTCGGCACGGACCGCTTCCCGGACTTCAACGAGCCCGACCCCAGCTACAACGGCCTCCAGTACTGGCCCGCGCTGGGCCACGGCGCGTTCGCGGCCAAGCTGCGCGTCCAGCTGCTGCGGGACACCGGCGCGGCCATCGCCCCGCTGAACAGCTTCCTGATCATCCAGGGCATCGAGACGCTCTCCCTCCGCATCGACAAGCACGTCGCGAACGCGCAAGCGCTCGCGGAGTGGCTGGAGCAGCGCGACGAGGTGGAGAAGGTCCACTACGCGGGCCTGCCGTCGAGCCCGTGGCACGAGAACGCGAAGAAGTACCTGCCCAAGGGCGCGGGCGCGATCGTGTCGTTCGAGCTGCGCGGCGGCGTGGACGCGGGCCGCGCCTTCGTGGACGGCACCGAGCTGTTCAGCCAGCTGGCGAACATCGGCGACGTGCGCAGCCTCATCGTGCACCCGGCCAGCACCACCCACAGCCAGCTGACCCCGGACGAGCAGGTCACCACGGGCGTCAGCCCCGGCCTGGTGCGCCTGTCCGTCGGCATCGAGGGTCTGGAAGACCTCAAGGCCGACCTGGAAGCGGGGTTCCGCGCGGCGAAGTCCGCTCTGTGACCACTGGTGGAGAGACCCCTCGCGCCGCTGGCGGGTGGCGCGAGGGGGACCCCAACGGCCGCCGTCGGTGGTTCACCCACGACGGCCCGCTGGCAGGTCTGCCCGCGGTCAAGCTCGCCTACGAGACCTGGGGAACCCTGAACGAGGACCGCTCCAACGCGGTCCTGGTCGAGCACGCGCTCACCGGCGACAGCCACGTCTCCGGCGCGGTCGAGCCCGGCCACCCGACCCCCGGCTGGTGGGACGCGCTGGTCGGGCCCGGCAGGCCGCTGGACCCCGCGCACTGGTTCGTCGTCGCCCCGAACGTGCTGGGCGGCTGCCAGGGCAGCACCGGTCCGCTGTCCACCGCTCCGGACGGCAAGCCGTGGGGCAGCAGGTTCCCGCTGGTCACCGCCCGTGAGCAGGTCGCGGCCGAGGCGGCGCTGACCGACGCCCTCGGCATCGACGCGTGGGCGGCCGTCCTCGGCGGTTCGATGGGCGGGATGCGGGCCGTCGAGTGGGCGGTCGGCCACCCGGACCGGCTGAGGTCGTTGCTGCTGCTGGCGACCCCGGCCGCTTCCTCGGCCGAGCAGATCGCGTTGGCCTCCGCGCAGGTCCACGCCGTCCGCGCGGATCCGGTGCTGGGCCTGGGGATCGCCCGGCGGATCGCGCACATCAGCTACCGCACCGAGGCCGAACTGGCGACGCGCTTCGGCCGGAAACCCCAGGGCGACGGCAGGTTCGCCGTCGAGTCCTACCTGGACCACCACGCGGACAAGCTGGTCCGCCGCTTCGACCCGGACAGCTACGTCGTCCTCACCGAGTCGATGAACAGCCACGACGTGGGCCGCGACCGAGGTGGGGTGCGGGCCGCGCTCGGCCGCGTCACCGCCCGCACGATCGTCGCGGGCGTGGACACCGACCGGCTGTTCCCCCTCGCGCAGCAGGCGGAACTCGCCGCGGGCATCACCACCGCCGACGACCTCCGCGTCGTCACGTCGCCGTACGGCCACGACGCGTTCCTCATCGAATCCGACCAGGTCGGGGCGCTGGTGCGGGAACTCCTGCCGACCCGAGTGCCCTCCGGCGCGTAGCCGGGGGGCACTCGGACGTCATTCCTCCAGCGACGTGGTGATCCAGTCCGGGACGTCGAGGTCGCGCGTCTGGCACTCCGCGGCCAGCTTCACCGTCCAGCGCAGCGCCTGGAGCACGACCGTCGCCAGCTCCTGCGGCGCCCCGTTCGCGAGGGCGATCTCGATCTGCTCCGCGGCCGCTTCCTCGTCCCCGTGCACCTCGGCCAGCAGGGTGCGGATCGCGGTCCGCACGGGCGGGTCCGCGTCGTCGATCGGGACCTCCTGCCCGTCCTCGTCGAAGACCTGCATCTTCACCGGGGTGGCCCCGCCGGAGCCCAGCGCCGCGACCATCCCGCTGCACTCGGAGAACAGCAGCAGCACGAGTTCCCTGATCTCCTCGTCGCCCTCGGGTGAACCGCTGAGGTAGCCGGTGACGAGGTCGACCGCGACAGCGTCCTCCCCGACCTTGGCCGCGGCCAAGGCCTCGCCCGCCACGGCCGTCAGCCGTGACCAGCGATCCGGATCATGCTGCGAGGTCATTACCACCATCTTTCACCACGTGGGCCTGCGGCGCGGGTTGCCCGACCCGTGTCCTCCACTGCCTACCGGTTGGTGATCGGATGTCGCAATGCCTTGTGGCGGTCCGTACGGGGTGATACCCGGGTATGTCACCCCACAGCGGCACGACCCGCGCGACCCACCGACCTAGCATCGGCTGGTGATCCGCTCCTTGCTCCAGGTCGTGGCCCTGCGGGACCACACACCGGCACTCGGGACCCTGCCCGTCCGCTTCCGGCGGCTCGGTGTCGCCGCGATCATGGCCTACGCGGTCGTCGTCGCCATCGTGGCGAGTTCGGACTACGTGCGGCTCCACGAGCCGGACGGCGCCTGGCCCCTGTACTTCGCGGTCGTCGTCGGCTCGTACGCGCTGCTGGTCCGCTCCCCGCTGACCGGGTGGCGGGTCGCGACGTTCGGCCTGGTCGTCGACGTCCTGGTGCACGGGTCGTCCGCCCCGGTGATGAACGGCTGGCAGTGGTGCTTCTACCTGCCCACCGTCCTCGGGGTCGCACTGCTCTACTCCCGCTCCGTCGTGCTCACCGCCGGCTGGCTCACGCTCGGCCTGCTCGGTTTCGCGGGTGTGCTCAAGGGGGTCGGCTTCTACCCCGAGTCCGCGGTCGTGCTGGGACTGGTCCTGCTGGTCGGGTACGGGTTCGGCGCCCGCGGGCGGGCCGAGCTGGAGATCGACCGGGAACGGGCGGAGAAGGGGGCGCTGGTGGAACGGGCGCGCATCGCCCGGGAGATGCACGACGTCGTGGCGCACCACATGTCGATGGTGGTCGTGCGGTGCGAGACGGCGCCCTACCGGATCGCGGAGCTGCCGGAGGCCGGGGTGCGGGAGTTCGCCGAACTCGGCGCGGCGGCCCGTGAGGCGATCACGGACATGCAGCGGCTGCTCGGGGTGCTGCGCAGCGCCGACCAGGAAGCCGCCCGCGCGCCGCAGCCGGGGATCGCGCAGATCCCGGCGTTGGCCGAGCGCGCTTCGGCTTCCGTCGAGCTGCCCGCGCTCGACGTGCCGGAGTCCGTCGGGCTGACGGCGTACCGGGTGGTGCAGGAGGCGCTGACGAACGCGGCCCGGCACGCGCCCGGTGGCGCGGTGTCCGTCGTGCTGCGGCTGGTGGACGGGTCGGTCGAGGTGCTGGTGCGCAACACTCCCGGTGGCGCCTCGCTCGGCGGCGGTGGCGGCCGCGGACTCGCCGGGATGCGCGAGCGGGTGGCCGTCCACGGCGGATCGCTCGCCGCGGGCGCGTCCGAAGATGGCGGGTTCGAGGTGCTGGCGTGGATACCGTTGGGGGACAAGTGATCAAGGTGCTCGTGGTCGACGACCAGGAGATGGTGCGCGAGGGGTTCTCGGCGCTGCTGTCCGCGCAGGACGACATCGAGGTGGTCGGGTCGGCGGGCGACGGGATCGCCGCGGTCGCCGCCGTTCGGCGGCTGCTGCCCGACGTGGTGCTGATGGACGTCCGGATGCCCGAGATGGACGGCCTCGCTGCCACCAAGCTGCTCTGCGGCGACTCGCATCCGGTGAAGGTGCTGGTGCTGACCACGTTCGACCTGGACGACTACGTGTACGAGGCGTTGCGCGCGGGCGCCAGCGGGTTCCTGCTGAAGCACGCGCCCGCTCGCGAGCTGCTCGACGCCGTGCGGGTGGTCGCCCGCGGTGAGGCGTTGTTGGCGCCGTCGATCACGAAGCGGCTGATCGAGGACTTCGTGAAGTCCCAGCCCGGCAAGGGGGTCCGGCCGCGTGAGCTGACCGCGTTGACCGAGCGGGAGACCGAGGTGCTGCGGCTGATCGCGCAGGGGTTGTCGAACGGGGAGATAGCGGGCCACCTGTTCGTCGCCGAGCAGACGGTGAAGACGCACGTGAGCCGGGTGCTGATGAAGTTGGGTCTGCGAGACCGCGCCCAGGCGGTGATCGCGGCGTACGAGAGCGGTCTTGTCGTACCGGGGTAGTGGCTCCGCGGTGTGACGAACGCGGGGGTGCGGTCTTCCTAGTTTTCGGTCATGCCTCGAACGATCGCGTTCCTCACAGCCCTCCTCGTCCTGTTCACGCCGATGCCTTCCCCGGCCGGTGGTGTTCGGGCGCTGCCGGACCTCCCGGCCGACGTGCGGGTGGTGCACTTCGATCCCGGCGGACGGGGGCGACTCGTCGTCGCGCTCGGGGACCCGTTGCGCGCCAAGCACATCGCGGTGGTGGTGCCGGGATCCGATGTGGACGTCCAGCGGTTCGACGCCCTGCTGGGGACGGCCCGCGCGGTGCGGGCCGAGGCAGGCCGGGACGACGTCGCGGTGATCGCGTGGCTGGGCTACGAGACGCCCGAAGGGCTGGGCATCGACGCGGCCACCGGCGGATCGGCCCGCGAGGGGGCGGAGTCGTTGTCCTCGTTCGTGCGGGGACTGCCCGCCGCGCACGTTTCGCTGCTGTGCCACAGCTACGGGTCGGTCGTGTGCGCGTTGGCGGACCTGCCCGGGGCGGACGACCTGGTGTTCACCGGCAGCCCCGGTGTTCGGGCCGCGTCGGTGGGGGAGCTCCGGACCGGTGCTCGGGTGTGGGCCGCGCGGTCTTCCGGTGACTGGACCCGGTGGGTGCCGAAGGCGCGGCTGTGGGATCTCGGGCACGGGAACGATCCGGCCGCTCCGGAGTTCGGGGCACGGGTGCTCGACGGCGGGGACGGGGCGCACGACGAGTACTACCGGGCAGGCGGGCCGGTGTTGCGGCAGATCGCTCGGGTCGTGGTGGGTGAGGCGTCGTGAGCGGCCAGGAGCCGGACCGGTCGCGGGAAGACCGGCGTCGGGACCTGGTGGCGGACGTCCTCGCGGCCGTGGTGATGGCGGGGTACTGGTTGGCCGCGGCGGGAGTGGCAGGCTCCGGTGGACTTCGGGCGGGTGGACGGCGTCGTGGTTCCGGGAACGGTGGTTCGGGGGTGCGCGGTGAGCGGTCGTGATCCGGTGGTCGACACGGTGCGTGCGCTCGCCATCGCGGGGGTGGTCATCGGGCACTGGTTGGTGACGTCGACGGTCGCGGGCGTCAACGGCATCTCCATCGACAGCCCGCTGCGGCTCATGCCGGAGTTCACCCCGGCGACCTGGGTGCTCCAGACTTTGGGGCTGTTCTTCTTCGTCGGCGGTTTCGCCGCGGCCCGGTCCACCACGCCGCTGCTCGGTCGGGTGCGGCGCGTGGTGGTCGCCGTGGTCGTGCTGCTCCTGGTGTGGCTCGTCGTGCTGGGCGGGCTGTGGTTCCGGGGGTTGCCGCAGGTCACGTTCCTGGTGGTGGTGCACCTGGTGACCACGCCGCTGTGGTTCCTCGGCGCGTACCTGGCGCTGTCCGCGCTGATGCCGGTGTTCCGCTTCCTGGACCGGCGTCTCGGTGTGATCGCCGTGGCGGTGCCGGTCGCCCTGGTGCTGCTGGACATCGGCGCGGTGAACGTCATCGCGGTGTGGTGGGCGCCGTGGCAGCTCGGTGTCCACCTGGCGCGGGTGGGGCTGCGGCGTTCGTGGGGTTGGCCGCTGCTGGTGCTCGGCGCTCTCGGGTGCGTGCTGCTGGTGCGGTACGGCGGGTACTCGGCCAGCGCCGTCGGCGTGCCGGGGCAGCGTTCGAACCTCGCGCCGCCGACCCCGGTGGCGCTGGCGCTGGCGTTCGCGCAGATCGGGGCGGCGCTGGTGGTGCGGCCGGTGTTCCTGCCGCGCGTCGTGGGGTGGCTGAACCGGAAGGCGCTGCCGATCTTCCTGGTGCACCAGAGCGCGCTCGTGGCGGTCACGCTCGTCGGGTCCGCGTTCGGGCCGTTGCCGGGGTTGCTCACCACCCCCGGCGGTGTGGCGTGGCTAGGCCAGCGCCTCCTCTGGCTGCCGGTGTTCGGCCTGGTGACTTGGGTGCTGCTTCGCGACCGCCGCCAGCAGCGCCAGCACGATCGTGGTGACGTGCAGGCCCACGCCGAGGCTGTTGGGCTCCAGGACGAGCAGCGGGGGGACGCAGGCCATCGCGGTCAGGAGCCACGACCACCGGCCGTGGCAGGTGCCCGCGCGGGCCGCGTGCAGGAGGTACCAGCCCAGCAGGAGGTGGATGAGGTTCTGCAGGGGGTCGACCTGGAGCACGATCAGCGTGGCGCTGGTGCCCGCGAAGCCCGTGGCGACGAAGCCGAGCACGCCGAAGGCGCCGAACGCGACGCCGAGGGTGGCGGCGAGCCGGGACCTGTGCGACTCGGCTGACGTCCAGTGGAAGCCGGGGAACAGCGACGCGTGCCGCTCGAAGCGGTGGAACACGAGCAGGACCGGCATGAGGAGCAGCACCAGGACCGCGAGCCAGCGGGGGCGGGCCAGCCAGTCGGCCACCGTGAACGCGGCCGCGTCGGGCGCGTCCAGGAGGCCGAGGCCGCCCACCACGGCGGCCAGGAGCGTCAGGTACCCGAGGTAGACGGTCATGGGGGCGGTGCGGGCGAACATGACGACGCTCCACTGCCGACCGCCGGCCAGCCACGTCGTCGCGCGGTCGCGCAGGAGGGCGACCAGGCAGAGCTGCCCCAGCCCCAGCACCAGCAGGCACACCGTCGGCGGGCTGAGGTTGGAGCCGACCTCGCCGGGCAGGCCCATCATCGTGCGCGGGTAGCCGCCGAAGGTGATCAGGCCGAGGAGCGCCGGGACCGTCAGGGACGCCAGGACGCCGAGGACCTTGCGGGACATGCGCCGCAGGCTGCCGTCGGCGTAGAAGAAACCCAGCTGCTGGAGCAGCAGCGCGCCCAGCATGAGGTTGAGGTAGCCGCCGGTGCGCCAGTCGAAGACGACCCGGATGCCGTCGACGGAGACCATGACGACCAGCAGCAGCAGCGGGGTGCCCAGGCGCAGCCTGCGGTGCAGCCAGGCCATCGGCGGGGTCGCGGCCACCGCGACCAGGTAGACGCCCAGGAACCACAGGGGGTGGGCGATGAGCCTGCCGAACGCCTCCACGCGGTCCTTGGGGACGTCCAGGAGTTCCAGCGGCAGCGGGAGCACCAGCCAGGCCAGGATGAACGCCAGGATCGGGCGCAGCAGCCAGGCGATCCGGCTGGAGAGGTACCTGCCGTAGCCGCCGTGGTCCGCCTTCACCTCCTGCCAGGCCAGCACGTTGGCGTGCCCGCCCGCGAAGAAGAAGATCGGGATCGCCTGGAGCACCCAGGTCAGCAGCCACAACCAGTTGGCGCTCACCCCGGCCCAGTGCATGACGGTGATCACGGACTGCCCCAGCACCACCAGCCCCAGGCTCGCCAGGCGCAGGAACGTGGCGTAGCGGTCCTGGGTCGCCGGACGCGGCAGGAAGTCGGGTTGGGTCATCGCCTTGCCGCGCTTGCGGCCCGGCAACCGGGCCAGCAGCAGGAAGACCACCATGGCGCTGCCGAAACCCCACGCCAGCACCGGTTCGTGGCCAGGCGGACCCCAGCGCTGACGCCACGAGTTGAAGCTCAAACCACCCGCGTAGACCTGCGCCACGACGTGGCACTGGGTCTCGGAGCCGCGGGGGTTGGCGCGGCACTGGGCGTGCATGTCGTCGGCGAGCCGCAGGTCGATCGACTTGCGCGCCAACGGACCCAGCGGCTGGCCCTTGCTCTCGGCGTAGCGGAGCAGGTCGTAGCCGAGGTCGTGTGCCTTGCAGGCGAGACCGAAGTTCCACTCGGTGTCACCCGCCGGGCCGGAACACCCGCCGGAAGGGTGAATGGCCCTCTTGACGCCGTCCTGGGTGATCACCACGGCGGGGTCCCTGCCCTGGACCTGGCTGAAATCCGCCGGGAAGTCGTCCAACGGGTCGTGGTTCCTCGACGGGGCGGCCATGGACTGGACCGCTCTGGCCGCGGCCGCCACGTCCGGGGACAGGGGACGGTCGTCCGTGGCGCCCGCGGGGCGGGAAGCGATCACGCCGCAGATGAACACGACGGAAGCCACCAGCACGAAGCGGAACCACGCGGGTAAGCGGGAGAGGAGCCGGAAACCCGGCCACCCGTCGCTGTTGTTTGCCGGTGCGTCGCCCATTGCTCACCAGGTTACGGAATGGCAACGGTGTGTGGCCAGTCGGGTGTTTAAGGGCTGGTGGGAGGGGGTGGGGGTGGTTGTTTGCGAGCTGGTTCGGTGATCGGCGATGGTCGAAATGGGGGGTTTTGGGGTGTTCTTCGAGGGGTGATCGCTGTGGGTGGATGCGGGTTTCGGCGGGGGTGGCCTGGGGGTTGACTGCTGGTGCTGGTGCTGGTGCTGGTGCTGGTGCTGGTGCTGGTGGCGGTTGGCCGACTTGAGCTTTTGGTGGGCGGGCGGTCGACTTGGGCTCCTGGCTCCTGGCTCCTGGCTCCTGGCTCCTGGCTCCTGGCTCCTGGCTCCTGGCTCCTGGCTCCTGGCTTCCGGCCTCCGGCCTCCGACCCCGGTTCGCAGCTTTCTGCCCTCGGCCCTTCGGCGTCCAATTCGCGGCCTCCGGCCACCCGGCTTCCGGCCTTCGGGTTCCGGTTCGGGGCTTGCAGTTCGCAGTTCGCCGCTTCTGGTTCTCGGCTCGCTGGATCTCGCTTCCGGCTCCGGTTTTTGGTTTGCTGTGGCGCTGGCTCCGCTGCCGTCGTGCTGCGGCCGATTTGACTCGGGGACCCCTTGATTTGACCCTTGATCGGGCTAAAAGGGCAGGTCCGAATGCCTGCCCGATCTCCAATTTTAAGGGTCAAATCCCCCGAGTAAAATCGGCCGCGTTCAGTGCCCTGGCTTTTGTTCGTTGGTCTGGTGAGCTTCTCTTGCTCGGGTTGCTTGACTTGGTCCTGTCATTGTTGCGCCGTTGCGCCCTTGCCTTCTGTCCTCAGAGGGCAGGGCTGGGGGATTCCTCCAGTGCGCCTGCCGTTGTCAGGGAGGCCAGGGCCATGCGGGTCAGCAGGGCTGCCATTTGGGCGCGGTCGAGGTGGGCGCTGTGCGGGGTGGAGTTGATCAGGCCGAAGACTGCGTGTGCTGCTGCTCTGGCCGTTGGTTCGTCTGCGTCTTTCACTGTTTGCTGGATTGTTTCCACCCACACCTCCACGTACCTGCGTTGCAGTGCGCGCACGCGTCTGCGGTCCGGGTCCGTCAGGTTTGCCAGGTTTCTGATCTGGACCGTGATCAGTGCGGGGTCGTCCAAGGCGAAGTCGACGTGCCAGCCGACCAGTGCCCGCAGGGCGTCGTCCGGGGCTGTGGAGGCTTCCACTCGTTTTTGGCCGCCGTCGAGCAGGCGTTCGCTGATCGAGGTCAGCATTTCGCCCAGCATCGCGTCCTTGCTGCGGAAGTGACGGTAGAGGGCTGGGCCGGAGATGCCCACGGCGGCGCCGATGTCGTCGATACCCACGCCGTGGAAGCCGTGGCGGGCGAAGAGTTCGGCTGCGGCGGTCAGGATCTGGTCGCGGCGGCTCGGCTTGGCGGGGTCGGTGTCCGGCACGTGGGCCATCCTAGGTCCAGGGTGTTAGTGAGCGTGAACCTCGCCGGGGTGGGGTGGGGAGCGGTGGTTGTTTTCTAGATCATTTTTCGGATCGTTAACTCTTGACCTGATCTATTTATATAGGTGCACCTGGTGGTAACAATCATTGTGCTCGGCATCACACCCTGCGTTGCTTCTCCTGGGGAGACCTCGATGCGTCCTGCCCGGTTGTTGGTCATGGCTGCCATGGCCGCCGCTGCGGTTCTGTCCACCGCTCTACCTGCGGCTGCTGCCCCTGCGGCGGTCAACTACGTTGCTCTCGGTGACTCCTACTCGTCCGGTCTCGGTACGGGTTCCTACATTTCTTCCAGTGGTTCCTGCAAACGCAGCAACTATTCCTACCCAGCGTTGTGGGCCGCCGCGCATTCGGTTGACTCGTTCGCCTTTGTCGCCTGTTCCGGTGCGCGAACCGGTGACGTGCTGTCCGGTCAGGTGGCGTCGCTGTCGGCGGCCACCACGTTGGCGACCATCTCAATTGGTGGGAACGACGCCGGGTTCACCGACGTGATCACCACCTGCACGTTCGGGTCCGACCAGGACTGCGTGAACCGGACCAACACGGCCAAGGCGTACGCCCAGAACACCCTGCCGGGGCTGCTCGACGGCGTGTACGCGCAGATCCGGAACCGGGCGCCGTCGGCGAAGGTGGTGGTGCTCGGGTACCCGCGCATCTACAAGGTGCCGGGATCGTGCAACGTGGGGCTCAGCGACACCAAGCGGGCGGCGATCAACTCGGCGTCCGACGTGCTGGCGACCGTCATCTCCGGGCGGGCCGGGGCGAAGTCGTTCACCTACAGGGACGTGCGCACCGCGTTCACCGGGCACGAGATCTGCTCCGGGGACTGGTGGCTGAACAGCCTCAGCTTCCCCGTCGACGAGTCGTACCACCCGAACAAGAACGGCCAGAGGCTCGGGTACCTGCCCGCGCTGACGGCGGTCACGGGCTGAGGCGGGGGAGTCCGGTGGTCCTGTTCGGGCTGCCGGACTCCCGCTGTCCTGGGACGCTTCGGTGGACGGGCCTGTTAACAGCCGCTAACATCGGTGGAGTTAACGGCTGCTAACTACCGTGCGAGGAGCCCATGGACGCCCCGGTCCTGCGTACCGCCGCCGATCCGTCAGGTGAGGCGTTCCAGCGCTACGCGAAGGAGCACGCCACGCTCGTGGACGAGCTGCGGGCGAAGCTCGCGAAGGCCGGGCGCGGTGGGCCGGAGAAGTCGCGCGAACGGCACGTGGCGCGCGGGAAGCTGCTGCCGCGCGACCGGGTGGACGCGCTGGTCGACCCCGGATCGCCGTTCCTGGAGCTGTCGCCGTTGGCGGCGGACGGGATGTACGGCGACGAGGCGCCAGCCGCGGGGATCATCACCGGGGTCGGGCGGGTGTCCGGGCGGGAGTGCGTGATCGTCGCGAACGACGCGACGGTCAAGGGCGGCACCTACTACCCGGTGACGGTGAAGAAGCACCTGCGGGCCCAGGAAGTGGCGCTGCACAACAACCTCCCGTGCGTCTACCTGGTCGACTCCGGCGGCGCGTTCCTGCCCCGGCAGGACGAGGTGTTCCCGGACCGCGAGCACTTCGGGCGGATCTTCTTCAACCAGGCCACGATGTCCGCTCGCGGGATCCCGCAGATCGCCGCGGTGCTCGGGTCGTGCACCGCAGGCGGCGCGTACGTGCCCGCGATGAGCGACGAGGCCGTGATCGTGCGGAACCAGGGGACGATCTTCCTCGGCGGTCCGCCGCTGGTGAAGGCGGCCACCGGTGAGGTGGTGACGGCCGAGGAGCTGGGTGGCGGCGACCTGCACTCGCGCACGTCCGGTGTGACGGACCACCTCGCCGACGACGACCCGCACGCGCTGCGGATGGTGCGGTCGATCATCAGCACGCTGGGGCCGCGGGCCGAGCGGCCGTGGACGCTGGAGCCGACCGAGGAACCCGCGGTCGACCCGGAGCAGCTCTACGGGGTCGTGCCGACGGACAGCCGGACGCCGTACGACGTGCGCGAGGTGATCGCGCGGATCGTGGACGGCAGCCGGTTCCAGGAGTTCAAGAAGGAGTACGGCTCGACGCTGGTCACGGGGTTCGCGCGCATCCACGGGCATCCGGTGGGCGTCGTCGCGAACAACGGGATCCTGTTCGGCGAGTCCGCCGTGAAGGGCGCGCACTTCATCGAGCTGTGCGACCAGCGGTCCGTGCCGCTGGTGTTCCTGCAGAACATCAGCGGGTTCATGGTCGGCCGCGAGTACGAGGCAGGCGGGATCGCCAAGCACGGCGCGAAGATGGTGACGGCGGTGGCGTGCGCGCGGGTGCCGAAGTTCACCGTGGTCATCGGCGGTTCGTTCGGTGCGGGCAACTACTCGATGTGCGGGCGGGCGTACTCGCCCCGCTACCTGTGGATGTGGCCGAACGCCCGCATCTCCGTCATGGGGGGCGAGCAGGCCGCGTCGGTGCTGGCGACCGTGCGCCGCGACCAGCTCGGCGACGAGTGGTCGGCCGAGGACGAAGAGGCCTTCAAGGCCCCGATCCGCGCGCAGTACGAGGACCAGGGCAACCCGTACTACTCCACGGCCCGGCTGTGGGACGACGGCGTGATCGACCCGATGGACACCCGCACGGTGCTCGGGCTCGCGCTGTCGACGGCGGCGAACGCGCCGCTGGACCCGGTCTCCTACGGCATCTTCCGGATGTGAGCGGCATGTTCGACAGTGTGCTGGTGGCCAACCGCGGCGAGATCGCGGTCCGAGTGGTCAGGGCCTTGCGGCGGATGGGAATCCGGTCCGTCGCGGTGTACAGCGACGCCGATTCCGACGCGCGGCACGTGCGCGAGGCGGACGAGGCGGTGCGCATCGGACCCGCGGCCGCGCGCGAGAGCTACCTCTCGATCGAGCGGATCGTGGACGCCGCGCTGACCACGGGCGCGCAGGCCGTGCACCCCGGGTACGGCTTCCTGGCGGAGAACGCGGAGTTCGCCCGCGCGTGCGAGAAGGCGGGGCTGGTCTTCATCGGCCCGAGCCCGGACGCGATCGAGGCGATGGGCGACAAGATCCGCGCGAAGCTGACCGTGCGGGCGGCGGGCGTGCCGGTGGTGCCGGGGCGCACCGAGCCCGGCATGAGCGACGACGCGCTGGTGGAGGCCGCCGCCGAGATCGGCTTCCCGGTGCTGCTCAAGCCGTCCGCCGGCGGTGGCGGCAAGGGGATGCGGCTGGTGCACGAGGACGCGGCGCTGCGCGACGCGATCGAGTCCGCGAGGCGCGAGGCGCGCGGCTCGTTCGGCGACGACACGCTGCTGATCGAGCGGTTCGTCACCAACCCGCGGCACATCGAGATCCAGGTGCTCGCGGACGCGCACGGGAACGCGGTGCACCTCGGGGAACGCGAGTGCAGCCTGCAACGGCGGCACCAGAAGATCATCGAGGAGGCGCCGTCGCCGCTGCTCGACCCGGAGACCCGCGCGGCGATGGGACGGGCGGCCGTGGACGCCGCGAAGTCCGTCGGCTACCTGGGCGCGGGCACGGTCGAGTTCATCGTCGACGGCACGTCCGGCGACTACTTCTTCATGGAGATGAACACCCGGCTCCAGGTCGAGCACCCGGTCACGGAGCTGGTGACCGGCGTCGACCTGGTCGAGTGGCAGCTCCGGGTGGCGTCCGGCGAGCCGCTGGACTTCACCGACGTGCCGCTGACCGGGCACGCGGTCGAGGCCCGCATCTACGCCGAGGACCCCGCGCGCGGCTTCCTGCCGACCGGCGGCCGGGTGCTGGCGCTGCGCGAGCCGGACGACGTGCGGGTCGACTCCGCGCTCCAGGTGGGGTTGCGGGTCGGCAGCGACTACGACCCCATGCTGGCCAAGGTGATCGCCCACGGCCGGACCCGCGAGGAGGCGCTGCGCAAGCTGCACGCCGCGCTCGGGCGGACCGTGCTGCTCGGCGTCACCACGAACATCCCGTTCCTGCGCGCGCTGCTGTCCGATGTGGACGTTCGAGCCGGGCGCCTGGACACCGGCCTGGTCGAGCGCAAGCTGGACGACCTGGTCACGCACGACGTGCCGGACGAGGTGCTGGCGGCGGCCGCGCTGGAGCGGCAGCTGTCGCTCGCCGGGCGCGGCACCGACCCGTGGGACCAGGTGGGCGGGTGGCGCGTCGGCGAGCACGCGTGGACGACGGTCCGGGTCGACGTCGCCGGGCGTGGGACGACCGAGGTGCGGGTTCGTGGCGCGGAAGTCGTCGTGGGGGAGGGCGAGCCGGTCCGGACGACGGCCGTGCTCCGCGACGGCGACCTAGTCGTCGGCACCCGCCGGTACGCGACGGCCCGTGAGGGCCGGGTGCTCTGGCTCGGCTCCGAAGGCCGGTCGTGGGCGCTGACCGAGACCGAACCCCTCGAATCGGCCGGGAAGGCGGGCGGGGGTGCGGCAGGTCCCGTGACCAGTCCGATGCCCGGAACGGTGTTGGTGGTCCGGTGTTCTACCGGCGACTTCGTCGCCGAGGGCCAGGCGCTGTTCGTCGTCGAGGCCATGAAGATGGAGCACACCGTCGTCGCACCCGTCGACGGCGTGCTCGCCGAAGTGAACGTCCAAGCGGGCCAACAGGTCGCGCTGGACCAGACCCTAGCCGTCGTAGTCCCCCACCAGGAGTGACCGATGTTGGACTTCCGCCTCGATGAGGAATACGAAGCGCTGCGCAAGACCGTCAAGGAGTTCGCGCGCGACGAGGTCGCCCCGGTCATCGGCGACTTCTACGAGCGCAACGAGTTCCCGTACGAGATCGTCGCCAAGATGGGGCGGATGGGCCTGTTCGGCCTGCCGTTCCCCGAAGAGCACGGCGGCATGGGCGGCGACTACTTCGCCCTCTGCCTGGCGCTGGAGGAACTGGCCCGCGTCGACTCCTCGGTCGCGATCACCCTGGAGGCGGGCGTCTCGCTCGGTGCCATGCCGTTGTTCCGGTTCGGCACCGACGAGCAGCGCGGGCAGTGGCTGGAGAAGATGTGCGCGGGCGAGGTGCTGGGCGCGTTCGGCCTGACCGAGCCCGGCGGCGGCAGCGACGCGGGCGCGCTGCGCACCACCGCGAAGCTGGAGGACGGCCACTGGGTGCTCAACGGCACCAAGGCGTTCATCACCAACTCCGGCACCGACATCACCGGCCTGGTGACCGTGGCGGCCGTGACCGGCACGAAGCCCGACGGCCGCAAGGAGATCTCGGCGATCATCGTGCCGTCCGGCACACCGGGCTTCAGCGTGTCGCAGAAGTACTCCAAGGTCGGCTGGAACGCCTCCGACACGCGTGAACTGTCCTTCGTGGACTGCCGGGTGCCCGAGGCGAACCTGCTCGGCACACGCGGTCGCGGCTACGCCCAGTTCCTGCAAACGCTGGACGAGGGCCGGATCGCCATCGCGGCGCTCGGCGTCGGCCTCGCACAGGGCTGCGTCGACGAAAGCCTGCGGTACGTGGGCGAGCGCGAGGCGTTCGGCCACAAGATCGGCGAGTACCAGGCGATCAAGTTCAAGATCGCCGACATGGAGGTGCGCACCTACAACGCGCGCCTGGCCTACTACGCGGCAGCGGCGAAGATGCTGCGCGGCGAGCCGTTCAAGAAGGAAGCGGCCATCGCCAAGCTGGTGTCCTCGGAGGCCGCCATGGACAACGCCCGCGAGGCCACGCAGATCTTCGGCGGCTACGGGTTCATGAACGAGTACCCGGTAGGCAGGTTCTACCGCGACGCCAAGATCCTGGAGATCGGCGAGGGCACCAGCGAGGTCCAGCGCATGCTGATCGCGCGCGAGTTGGGGCTGTAGAGCGGGTCTTGGTTGGTGCTGTCCGCCGGTGGGTCACGTGCTGTCCGCCGGTGGGTGGTGGTCGATCGCTGTGCGCCGGTGGTGTCGTGGTCGAGAGCTGTGCGGCGGGGTGTTGGTGGTCGATCTGTGTCCGGTGGTGTGGTCGATTTGACTTGGGGCCCCTCTTTTTGGCCCTTGTCGGCTCAAAAGGGCAGGTGGAATAGCTGCAAGCCGACCAATTTTAGGGCCAAAAACCCCAAGTAAAATCGACCACGCAATGCGATCACGTGACAAAGCAGCTTGTCCCACCAAGGTCTTGGGGTGAGCAGGCGACCATCGCAGATGCAGGGCAGGCTGCCGACCCACCACCATCATCATGGGAGAAGCAGGCAACCCGCCACAGGCTTGAGGCAGGCTGGCGACCCACCACTTCCTTGGGCTAGCGGGCCAGACGTGGCCGATTTTACTCGGGGGTTTTGACCCTTAAAATTGGTCGGGCTGCGGCTTCACCACCTGCCGTTTTGGCCCGACAAAGGGTCAAAACAAGGGGTCCCCGAGTCAAATCGGCCACAGCACGACGGCAGCTGAACACGCAGACCACAACGGCAGCCGAACGCAGACCACAACGCCACCCGCAGCCGCTCACCCCAGAAGCTGCAACCCAAAGCCACCCAAGCACCCGCAACAGCTACAGCAACAGCACCCAACCATCACGTGGCGTTCATCGCCGTGGTCAACAGCCGCCGCACCTGCGCGATCCGGTCCTGGTCCCCGCTGACCACCACGTCCTCACCCCTCCCGTAGAGCCACAGCAGCACCGCCCCCGGCCGCCCGAGCACCGAGGCGTCCGCGTCGGCGGAGTCGATCGGTGCCACGTCCACGCCCGTCGGGTGCACGTCGACCCGCCAGTCCGCGACGCGCAGCCAGTGCGTGCCCCACTCGGTCAGGTCGGCGGCGTAGTCCTGCGGCCAGGTGTGCGTTTCCCGCCGCAGGAACACGTCCAGCATCTCGCCGATCGCATCGGCCGCGAAGTCCTCCGGGAACGGCGTCAGCGGGGCTCCCAGCGCGAGTTCGGCGTCGAACCGGTGGATCGCCGACTCCTGTGCCATCCGGCGGATCCAGAAGTGGTCCGGCTGTTCGGCGAACGCCGCCGCCAGCGCCGCGTAGGCCTGGTCGAGCGCCGCGGGTGGAGCGAGGTCCACGGGGTCGGACTCCTTGTCCACCACGGTCCGGAAGCCGCGGGCGACGTGCTCCACGAGGTCGCCGACCGTCCAACCGGGACAGGTGGGCACGGGAGCGGTGAGGTCGCCGCCCGCCAGCACGCGCAGGCGGCGGACCTCGTCCGCGAGGATGTCCAGCAGTCTCGTGCCGTCCACGGTCAAGGCTTCGGCAGGCCGCGTTCGACGATCGCGCCGGTGTCCACGCCGCGGGGGAGCGTGCCGAACGCGACGCCCCAGTCGCCCGCGAGCCGGGACGCGCAGAACGCGTCCGCGACGGCCGGGTGGCCGAACCGCACGAGCAGTGAACCCTGGAACGCCAACGCCATCCGCTCCACCAGTCGTCTGGCGCGCAGTTCCAGGTCGGTCACGTCCGACAGGTCGGCGCGCAGGTCGTCGATCGCCGCGTCCAGCCTCCGGTCGGCGCCGCGCGCGGTGTCCAGTTCGGCGAGGAACGCCTGCACCGACTCGGGTTCCCGGCCCATCGCGCGCAGCACGTCCAGCGCGGCGACGTTGCCGGAACCCTCCCAGATGGACATCAGCGGCGACTCGCGGAACAGCCGGGGCATCCCGGATTCCTCGATGTACCCGTTGCCGCCCAAGCACTCCAGCGCTTCCGCCGCGTGCGCCGGACCGCGTTTGCACACCCAGTACTTGGTCACCGCGAGAGCCAGCCTGCGGAACGCGCCGGTCGTGCCCGCGAGGTGCATCGCGACCGTGGTCGCCGCCTCGGACTCGACGGCCAGGTCCGCCAGCACGTTGCGCATCAGCGGCTGGTCTACCAGGTAGCTCCCGAACGCCTTGCGGTGCGCCGCGTGGTGCGTGGCCTGGGCGAGGCCGAAGCGCATCCCGGACGCGCTGCCGACCACGCAGTCCAGCCTCGTCATGTTGACCATCTCGATGATGGTCCGCACACCGCGCCCCTCCTCGCCGACGAGCCAGCCGACCGCGCCGTCGTACTCCAGCTCGGCGGACGCGTTCGACCGGTTGCCGAGCTTGTCCTTGAGGCGCTGGAGGAACATCGCGTTGCGCGTGCCGTCGGGCAGCACCCTGGGCAGCAGGAAGCACGACAGGCCGCCGGGCGCCTGCGCCAGCGTGAGGAACAGGTCGGACATCGGCGCCGAGGTGAACCACTTGTGCCCGGTGAGGACGTGCGTGCCGTCGCCGGCGGGCCGGGCGGTGGTGGTGTTCGCCCGGACGTCGGAGCCGCCCTGCTTCTCGGTCATCGACATGCCCGCGATCAGCCCGCGCTTGCCCTCTGGCGCGCGCAGGCCGGGGTCGTACTCCGTGGAGGCGAGCAGCGGTTCGAACCGCTCCGCCAGCTCCGGGGTCGTCCGCAGCGCCGGGACGGCGGAGTACGTCATCGAGATCGGGCAGCCGTGGCCCGCCTCGGCCTGGTTCCAGACGAACATCTTCGCCGCGCGGGCCAGGTGCGCGCCCGGCCGGCCGTCGCGCCACGGCGCCGCGTGCAGCCCGTGGCCCACGGCCGTCCCCATCAGCCGGTGCCACGCCGGGTGGAACTCGACCTCGTCGATCCGGTGCCCGTACCGGTCGTGCGTCCGCAGCACCGGGGGGTTCTCGTTCGCCTGCCGGGCGAGGTCGAGGGTCTCGGGCAGGCCCGCGAGCCTGCCCAGCTCGTGCACCTCGGCCTCGGCCCAGCCCGCCCCGCCGCGGTGCAGCGCGTCGAGCAGCGCGGGGTCCGCGGCGACGTCGTGACCGGACAGCGGCGGCACCTGGTTGGTGACCTCGTGCGTGGCGTGGGTCATGGCGGCAGCGTAGTCCGAGTTCTACTCGTCGGTAATGTCCGGTTGTTCGTTGCTCGGAGGTTTCGTTCGACCACAGTGTGGGAACGGTCGACATCAGTCGGGTGAATTGGGGATGCCGAGAACGAATTCGCGGCCTAACGTCGGACCTGTGAGCAGCCACCCTGCGCATGCGGCTCGGCCCGGAGCCCACTCCGAAGCAGTCGCGGCACTGCGCGAGCAGTACGCCGCGATCCCCGCGGGCAGTCCCGTGCGCCTCGCCAAGCCCACCTCCAACCTCTTCCGCTTCCGCCAGGACCAGGCGGGCGGACTCGACGTTGCCCGCTTCGACCGGGTCCTGTCCGTCGACCCGGAGGCCCGCACCGCGCAGGTGCAGGGCATGACGACCTACGAGGACCTGGTCGACGCGACCCTCCCGCACGGACTCGTGCCGCTGGTCGTCCCGCAGCTCAAGACGATCACCCTCGGCGGCGCGGTCGCCGGGCTCGGCATCGAGTCCAGCTCCTTCCGGAACGGACTGCCGCACGAGTCCGTGAAGGAGCTGGAGATCCTCACCGGCGACGGCGAGGTGGTCGTCGTGCACCCGGAAGACCCGTTGTTCCGGGGTTTCCCGAACTCCTACGGCACGCTCGGCTACGCGCTGCGGCTGGAGATCGAGCTGGAGCCGGTCCAGCCGTTCGTGCGGCTGCGGCACGTTCCGTTCGGCGACGCGCGCGAGTGCGCCGAGGTGATCGCCGGGGTCTGCGCCGACGGCGAGTACCAGGGCGAACGGGTCGACTTCGTCGACGGGACCGTCTTCGGCGGCACCGAGGCGTACCTGACGCTGGCGAACTTCACCGACGAGGCGCCCGCCACCTCGGACTACACCGGCGGCGCCGTCTACTACCGCTCGATCCAGTCGCGCCGGACGGACCACCTCACCGTGCGCGACTACCTCTGGCGCTGGGACACGGACTGGTTCTGGTGCTCCCGCGCGTTCGGCGCGCAGCACCCGGTGGTCCGCAAGCTGTGGCCCAAGAAGTACCTGCGGTCCGATGTGTACCGGAAGATCGTCGCGTTCGACCGGCGGCACGGCCTCAGCGACCGGCTCAGCAGAGCCGTCCAGGAGCCGGTCATCCAGGACGTGGAGATCCCGGTCGACCGGCTGCCCGAGTTCCTCGACTTCTTCGAACGCGAGATCGGCATCAGCCCGGTGTGGCTGTGCCCGGTCCGCCTGCGCGACCGCGCGGGGTGGCCCCTCTACCCGATGGACGCGGACGCGCTGTACGTCAACGTGGGCTTCTGGTCGACGGTGTCGCTCCGCCCGGGAGAGGAAATGGGCAGCCGCAACAGGTTGATCGAGGCGAAGGTGTCCGAACTGGGTGGGCACAAGTCGCTGTACTCCGACTCCTACTACGGGGAAGCGGAGTTCTGGCGGCACTACAACGGCGAGGCCTACCTGGCCTTGAAGGGGCGGTACGACAAGGGGAGTCGTCTCCCCGGCCTGTACGCCAAGTGCGTTCTCCGAAGGTAGAAAGGAGCCGGGGCCCATGCGGCTGGCGGAGGTGTTCCAACAGGTGGTCGGCAGCGACCAGACCGTCGAGTTCAGCGCTTACGACGGCAGTCGCGCCGGTCCGGAGGGGGCGGGCACGCGCATCGAGGTGCGCACGCCCCTGGCGTTGTCCTACCTGGCTTCGGCGCCAGGGGAACTGGGGCTCGCCCGTGCCTACGTGACGGGCAACCTGGAGATCGTCGGCGACGTGCACGGCGCGCTCGCGCACCTGTCGGAGCTGAGCCTGCGGGAGGTGCCGTGGTCGCAGCGGCTCAACCTCCTGGCCACGCTCGGCCGCGTGCGGGTGAACAACAGGGTCGAGGTGCCCGCCCAGGAGCGGCGGCTGCACGGGATGCGCCACTCGAAGGCCCGTGACCGCGAGGCGATCGCGCACCACTACGACGTGTCGAACAGGTTCTACGAGTGGGTCCTCGGTCCGTCGATGGCCTACACCTGCGCCGTCTACCCGGAGCCTGGCTCGACCCTGGAGGACGCCCAGTTCGCCAAGCACGACCTGGTGGCGCGCAAGCTGGGCCTCAGGGAGGGCATGCGGCTCCTGGACGTCGGCTGCGGCTGGGGCGGCATGGTCATGCACGCGGCCAAGCACTACGGCGTGCGGGCGGTCGGCGTGACGCTGTCCCGCAACCAGGCCGAGTGGGCGCAGAAGGCGATCGTGGAGGCCGGGCTGTCCGACCTGGCCGAGGTCCGCTTCCTCGACTACCGGGACGTGCGCGAGGGGGGCTTCGACGCGATCAGCTCCATCGGCCTCACCGAGCACATCGGCAAGGCGAAGCTGCCCGCGTACTTCAGGTCCCTGTACGGGAAGCTGAAGCCGGGCGGGCGGATGCTGAACCACTGCATCACCCGCCCGAACAACCTCCAGCGCGCGCGGACCGGCGGGTTCATCGACCGGTACGTGTTCCCGGACGGCGAACTGGTCGGGCCGGGCCACCTCGTGTCGCTGATGACCGACACCGGGTTCGAGGTGCGGCACGAGGAGAACATCCGCGAGCACTACGCGCTGACGCTGGCGGCGTGGGCCCGCAACCTCGACGACCACTGGGACGAGGCGGTCGAGGAGGTCGGCGAGGCACGGGCGCGCGTGTGGCGCCTGTACCTCGCGGCGAGCCGGCTGGGCTTCGACCGCAACAACGTCCAGCTCCACCAGGTGCTCGGCGTGAAGCTCGACGGCACCCAGGCCCGGATGCCGATCCGCCCCGACTGGAACTGAGCACCTCGTCGCGCGGGAGGCGCTCCACCTCCCGCGCGACGAGTTCTCCGCGCCCGGCCGGTCTCACCTCCGACAACCGATCGCCGAGGAGGAGTCATGGGCAGCGTCATCGTCGACCTCAGCATGTCGCTCGACGGGTTCATCGCCGGACCGGACGACGGGACCGAGTTTCCGCTCGGCCGCGGCGGCGAGGGCCTGTTCGCCTGGATGGCCGCCGGACCGGAGGAGAACCGGGTGGAGCGCAGGCTGGCCCCGCCGACCGCCAGCAGACCCGTGGTGGACGAGTGGACGACCTCCGGCGGCGCGATCATCAGCGGCCGCCGGACGTTCGACATCGCGGGCGGCTGGGCGGACGGGCACCCGATCGACGTGCCGATCTTCGTGCTCACCCACGAACCGCCCGTCGAGGGGAAGTGGAGTCCGCGGGTCACCTTCGTGACCGAGGGCGTCGACCGCGCGCTGGAGCTCGCGCAGGAAGCCGCGGGCGACAAGGTCGTGTCCGTCTGCGGCGCCGACCCGGCCCAGCAACTGCTGCGCGCCGGGAAGCTGGACGAGATCCAGGTGAGCGTCGTCCCGCTGCTGCTCGGCGGCGGGGTGCGGCTGCTGGAGCACTTCGGGCCCGGTCCCATCGTCCTGGAGCAGACCAGGGTCGTGGAGTCCAAGGGCGTCACGCACCTGCGCTACCGGGTGGTGCGCTGAGCGTTCGGCGGTCGCTCCTCGAAGAGCGACCGCCGGTGCGCACGTCCGTCCTGGAGGGACTCAGTTCGCCGAGGCCATGAGCTGGTTCGCGATCTGCGTCGCCTGGTTGGACGGGATGGAGAAGCCGATCCCGACGCTGCCCGCCTGGTCGGCGCCGGTCGCGGGCGAGTAGATGGCCGAGTTGATCCCGATCACCTGGCCCGCCGCGTTCAGCAGCGGACCGCCGGAGTTGCCGGGGTTGATCGACGCGTCGGTCTGGATCGCCTGGTAGCTCGTGCCCGCCGAGCGGCGGGTCTCACCGGCGATGTTCACCGTGCGGTCCAGCGCGCTGACGATCCCGGACGTGACCGTGCCCTGGAGGCCTTCCGGTGAGCCGATCGCCACGACCTGGTCGCCGACCGCGACCGTGGACGAGTCGGCGAACGTCGCGGGCGCCAGTCCGCTCGCGCCGGTCAGCTTCAGCACGGCGAGGTCGCTGTCGGGGTCCGCCCCGACGACCGCGGCCGCGTACTCCTTGCCGTCGCTGGTGGTCACCGAGATCTGCTGGGCCCCGGAGATCACGTGGTTGTTCGTGAGGACGCGCCCGTCGGCGCTCAGCACGACGCCGGAGCCGATCCCGCTGCCCTGCGCCGCCGCCACGTTCACCTGCACCACGCTGGGCAGCGCGGACGCCGCGATGGCGCTCACGTCCACAGTGGACGTTCCGGTGGAGGTCTTCGCGATGGCGGAACTGGTCACCGACGCGGTCACCGCGGTCGGAACGCTCGCGGCGCCGATGAGCCCGCCCGCGGTCCCGGCGACCACGGCGGCGGCGAACGCGGCGGCGGTCAGCCTCGTGGAGGTGCGGCGCCAGAACCCCGGCGCCTTGGCCTCGTCGTTCAACGACCCGCTCATGGCGGGGAAATCCTGTCGCGTCTCGGTCATGGCTCCACTGTCGCGCCGCGACTTGTGAGGAACCTGAGCGAACACCCAGGACTTGCCAAGAGAATCAGCCCGCGAGCAGGGCCCGGATCTCGGCCGCCGACATCGGTTCGCCGAAGAACGGGCCCTGGGCGTACGAGACGCCCAGCTCGGCCAGCCTCGTGGCCTCGGTCTTCGAGCGCACGTCCTCCGCCATCAGCGGCATCTCGAGTGCGCTCGACCACCGCACCAGCGCCACCGAGGCGCTCTCGTCGACCGGGTGCGCGCCGTCGTCCAGCCCGTGCGCGACCGCGCCCGCGAACTTGATCCCGCGCCACGGGATCTGCCGGAAGCGCTCGCCGGAGATCTTGCCGCTCGTCAACCGGTCCAGCACCAGCCGGACGCCGCGCTCCGCCAGGATGTCCAGCTCGTCGACCTGGTCCTCGGTGATGATCGCGGGCAGCGACTCGCGCAGTTCGAACTGGAGCAGTTCCGGGGGCAGGCCGGTGCGCTGGAGCAGCCTGCAGATCTCGGCGACCAGTTCGGGCTCCTGGCAGTGCCGGGCGGTCAGGTCCGCGCTCAGCACGGGCGCCCGGTCGCCGAACTCGCCGAACCAGCCGCCCGCGTCCGTGCAGGCGCGTTCCAGGCCCCAGCGGCTCAGCCGCAGCACCATGCCGGTGCTGGTGGTCAGCGGCAGGAACTCCTCGGGGTCCAGCAGGCCGCGCTCCGGGTGGTCCCAGCGCAGCTTCGCCTCCACGGCGACCAGCTCGCGGTCCCGCAGGGAGTACACCGGCTGGTAGTCGACGCGGAACTCGCCCAGTTCCAGACCGCCGGGGATGGACGCGGTCAGCACGCACAGGTCCCGGTCGCGCAGGTCGCGCTCCCGGTCGTAGAGCGCCCACTGCGCCTTGCCGTCGGTCTTCGCCCAGCCGACCGTGATGTCCGCGCACCGCAGCAGCTCCGAGGCGTCGGCGCCGCGGGACGGGCGGGCGACGACGCCGACGCTGGCCGTGACGCCGATGCCGTGCTCGCGGATGTAGACCGGCTCGGTCAGCAGCTCCAGCGCGTCCTCGACCAGCGCGATCACGGACCGCGTGTCCTTCGGGTCCTTGATCAGCACCCCGAACTCGTCCGGCCCGATCCGCGCGATCCGGCCGACGCTGTCGAACACCGCGCGCAGGTGGTTCGCGACGTCCAGCAGGATCCGGTTGCCGACGTCGTGGCCGAACGCGTCGTTGACGACGCGGAACCCGTCGATGTCGAAGTGCGCGAGCACGAGGCTGTCCGGCCCCTGGGTGCCCGCCGCGTTCTCCAGCCAGCCCAGGTACTGCGCCCGGTTGGCCAGGCCGGTCTGCACGTCGTGCAGGCTCTGCCGGACCAGCTGGGTCTGCAACGCCCGCAGCTCGTTCATGTTCTCGATCATCGACACGAAGTACGCGGGATCACCGGTGGGCGTGCGCACCAGCGACAGGGCGATGAGCGTCTCCACGATCTCGCCGTCGGCGCGCAGCAGCCGCCGTTCGCCGCGGAAGTGCTCCAGGTCCCCGGCCACGATCCGCCGCATGACGAGGGTCATCGCTTCCCGCTCCTCCGGGTGCAGCAGCGAACTGGGCGCCACGGAGCGCAGCGCGTCCTTCTCGTAGTGCAGCAGGTTGAGCAGCGCCTCGTTGAAGTCGAGCAGCCGGTCGCCGATGCCGATCACGGCGATGCCGAAGGCCGAGGAGTTGAACACCGCCTGGAACTTCGTCTCGCTGTCGTACCGGGCCTCCTCGGCCCTGCGGGTCGCGATGACGGCGGCGGTCTTGCTCAGCTCCTGCTGGTCGAGCGTGCGGTCGCGCAGCCCTTCGCTGTAGCCGGCGGCCAGCGAGCCGAGGACCCGCACGAGCCTGCCCGTCCACGTCGGCGGCAGGTGGAAGTGGGGGATCAGCGCTTCGCCGATGTACGCGATCGACCGCTCCAGGGTCTCCGAGGAGATGAAGTCGTGCTCGACCATGCTCCGGCCGATCCGGCGACCCAGTTCGGCGACGGGCGGGTCGGCGCTGACCGCCCGGAGCACCTCGGTGGTCAACGCGGCCAGGACCTGTTCGAGTTCGGCGCGCGACATGTTGGCCATCACCGTGTTGTCGATCAGCGCGGTCCAGCGGTGCGCGAAGTCCTCCCGGACGAGGGGGAACTCGTCGAGCGCTGTTCGTGGTTCGGGAGTCGTCCCCGGCTGGTCGACCATCGCCGTTCAGGCCCGCGAACCGTTCGCGGAGCGGACGCCGGTCGTCCTCCGTGATCGGCAAAAGCCCACGAAGCGGCTGGCACACCGACGGGCGCTGGGCACGGACGCTCCAAAGTTCACTCGTTCGGGGGTCGCGCTCGACGGGGACGGCAGGGTGCCGGTCCGGGTCGTTCGCGCCACACTCGGTCATGGTCCGCTGGCTGGGGGTGAGCTTACTGATCTCCCGAGCCCGCCCCAACCCGAGCACCCGATTTTCGTCCGGATGCGCGTCGCGTGGTGGAGGCAGGTGTCTACTCGTGGGTAGTCCGATAACCGGGTAGGGCCGAGCTTCCTCCGAGGAGGGGCCTGGCCTTGCTGTCGAACGCGTCTGGCGCGTTCAGGAGTGCTGATCCGGGATCGGTCAGTCGACCGACGTGTAGCGGCCCTGGAACCGCACCAGCGGCGGGGTGCCGCCGGTGTGCTGGATCTCCAGGGGCTCGCCCACGAGGGCCACGTGGTCGCCCACGGCGATCCGTCTGGCCGTGCGGCAGCGCAGGCGCAGCGGGGCGTCCAGGAGGTGCGGGACGCCGTCCGCGTCGGACCGCCAGTTGGTCTGCTCGCCGAAGCGGTCCGAGCCGGTCTTGGCGAACAGGTCCGACAGGTCGCTCTGGCCCGCGTGCAGCAGGTGCACGGCGAACAGGGGCGCCGTTCGCAGCACCGGCCACGCCGAGGCGCCGTCGCCGATCCACACGACGATCAGCGGCGGGCGCATGCTGGCCGAGGTGAAGGAGCTGACCGTCACGCCCACCGGGCCTTCCGGGCCCTGTGCCGTGACGATGCTGACCGCCTGCGGGTGGTCGCGCAGGGCGCCCCGCAGGACGTCGGCCAGGTCTCGTTGCGACTGGCGCGGCACGACGCTCATGCCGGGACCTCCGCTGCTCGTGCGGCGTCGTGGGCGCTGGAGGCCGGGCGGGGATTGCCGATCCGTGCGGACATCGGGGCTCCTTGGTGCGCAGCGGGAACGTGACCGGGTGGTCCTCCGCTACGGACAGCGGCAGGAGCACGTGCGCCCGAAGTCGACGTGGCGACGTCGGGTCAGGAGCGGAACTCGGTTCACGTCTTCGAGACTGCGGCGGTGCCACGGCCGCGTCAAGGTCGTCCAACCAGCGGGACTTCGGGATGTCACCCGGTCGGCGGCCCGTCCCTGACGCGCGTCGTCGTGCGGCAGGTGGGCAACGGGATCCGACGGTTCTTCGAGGTGCCGTCGAAGGAGGTGGGAGACCGTCGGCCGGGTGCGGAAGGGGGGTTTCCGTCCGGCCGACGGCGGTCGGCGTGAAGGGGCGCGCCACCAGCGTCTCGGGGTGGGCTCGCACCGGCCGAGGGGACGTCCGGGCGAACCGACGCCGGGCGCAGCACCCTGGTGCCGACCACTAGTAGAACGGGCGGTACCACCCCGGTGTTCCCCTGGTGCTCGACGTCACCCCGTGCTGGACCCCGGATAACGGGACATCGGTCGCTACGGCAATTCGTTACCACTGGGGCCGAAGGTCGTCGTATTCACCGTTGACATGGATTGACATTCCCTTCGTTCAGCCCTTGACTGGATCTCCTGTGCATCAACCGTTATCAGAATAACGGTAACTAGCCTGAAAAAGGCTCAAGGGCAAGACCCCTTTCAGTCCAATATGGACTTCGTTAATAGGCTGATTGTCCTATTGCCCGTTCGCGCGCGGAGAGATGTGCTTCCACCATTCTCCCCCCACGAAGGGTTTTCGCGTCGTGATCAAGTCAGGACTTCGGTGGAGACACCGCACCAGCGCAGCCCTTCTGGCCGCCGTGCTGGGTTCGACTGGGTTCGGCTTCGCCGCCGCCCCCGCACTCGCTCAGCCGCTGCCGCCCACGCAGAACGACAAGCAGCTCGACAAGCAGGACCGCGCTTTCCTCGTCGAGGCCGAGCAGGCGGGCAAGGCCGACGTCACGCTCCTCGTCGCCGCTGAAGCGGGCAAGGTCGACGCCGCCACCGCCGAGCTGAAGTCGCTCGGGGCCGTGGTCGAGACGACCGACCGCGAGGTCGACTACATCAAGGTCACGCTGCCGCGCGGGCAGGCCGAGAAGGCCGCCAAGCTCAAGTCGGTCAACGCGGTGGACGTCGACGGCCTCATCGCCGTGGACGACCCGAAGCCCCAGGGCGCGAGCAACCCGCTGCCGCAGAAGGCGCCGGACGCGAAGACCCCCAAGAACAACCCGTACATGCCGATCGGCGACACGGGCGCCGCGCAGTTCACCCAGTCGCACTCCAAGTGGGACGGCCGCGGCACGACGATCGCGATCCTGGACTCCGGCGTCGACCTCGACCACCCGGCGCTCGCGACCACCACGACCGGCGAGCGCAAGATCGTCGACTGGTACAACGCCAACGCGCCCGCCGAGAACGACGGCACGTGGGTCACGATGGGCAAGGAGCGCTACACCGGCGCCTTCACCTCGGGCGGGGTGAACTACACCGCGCCCGCGACCGGCGGCCCGTACTCGCTCGGCCTGTTCCGGGAGACCGCGAAGGACCTCGGCGCCGCGACCAGCGAGGTAGGCGGTGACATCAACCGCGACGGCGACAAGCTGGACGCGTTCGCGGTGCTGCAGGACATCGCCACCAAGGAGGTCCGGGTCGACCTGGACCAGGACGGTGACTTCACCGACCAGACCGCGATGATCGACTACAAGTACAAGAAGGACGTCGGCTTCTTCGGCACGGACAACGCCGCCACGCCGCTCGCCGAGCGGATCGCGTTCGTCGTCCAGACCGACAGGTCGGTCTACGACAACGGCGGCACCGCCTTCGTCAACCTCGGCATCTCGGCCGCGCACGGCACCCACGTCGCGGGCATCACGTCGGCCAACGGCATGTTCGGCGGCAAGATGACCGGTGCGGCCCCCGGCGCCAAGCTGATGGCGGTCAAGGTCTGCCTCACCTCGACGGCCTGCACCGCCAGCGGCCTGCTCGACGGCGTCCTGTACGCCGCGCGCAACGGCGCCGACGTCGTGAACATCTCGATCGGCGGACTGCCGGCGCTCAACGACGGCAACAACGCCCGTGCGGAGCTCTACAACCGCACGATCTCCGAGTACAACATGCAGATCTTCATCTCCGCGGGCAACAGCGGCGCGGGCGCGAACACCGTCGGCGACCCCTCGGTGGCCACGGACGCCCTCAGCGTCGGCTCGTCGATCACCAAGCAGACCTGGCTGTCCAACTACGGCTCGGTGACCAAGCAGTCCGACGGCCTGCACGGCTTCTCCTCGCGCGGCCCGCGTGAGGACGGCGGCTTCAAGCCGGACATCACCGCGCCCGGCTCGGCGATCTCCACCGTGCCGCGCTGGCAGGTCCCCGGCCCCGTCGCGGGCACGTACGAGCTGCCCACCGGCTACGCCATGTTCAACGGCACCTCGATGGCCTCCCCGCAGGCGACCGGTGCCGCCGCGCTGCTCGTGAGCGCGTACAAGGCGACCCACGGCGGCGAGCGGCCCAACGTCGCGAAGCTGCGCAACGCCATCAAGTCCGGCGCCGACTTCAACGACGACCTCGGCGCGTACGAGCAGGGCGCAGGCCAGTTCGACGTGAAGGCCGCCTACAACGTCCTGACCCGCAACGGCTCGCAGGACGTCGTGACCTCCTCGGTCGAGGTGCACACCGCGCTGTCCGCGCAGCTCAAGCCCGTGGCGGACCGGGGTGTCGGCATCCACGACCGCGAGGGCGTGACGATCGGCAAGGACTACACCCGCACCTACACGTTCACCCGCACCACCGGGTCGGCGAAGCCGGTCAAGTACAAGGTCGACTGGGACGGCGACACCAGGTCGTTCGACTCGGCGAACAGCGTCACGCTGCCGCTGAACACCCCGGTGTCCTTCACCGTGAAGGTCAAGCCGAAGGCCGCGGGCGTGCACTCCGCCGTCCTCAGCCTGGACAACCCGTCCACGCCGGGCATCGACCTGAAGACGCTGAACACGGTCTTCGCGGCCAACGACTTCAGCGCGGCGAACAAGTACGCGGTCACGAAGTCCGGTGAGATCGCCCGCAACCAGGTCACGAGCCTCCTCGTGCGCGTCCCCAAGGGCGCCAGCGCGCTCAAGGTCGACATGGTCGCGGGCGGCGACCCCGGCAAGGGCCAGGTGCGCTTCCTGCGCGTCGACCCGACCGGCATCCCGCTCGACGCCACCAGCTCCACGTCCTGCTACAACCCGGACGCCGGTGCGGGCTGCACGCCGGGCACGCCCCTGAGCCGCACGGTCAGCAACCCGCTGCCGGGCGTCTGGGAGATCGTGGTCGAGGCCCGTCGCACGTCCGACGTCGACAAGGCCCCGTACAAGGTGACCGCGTCGGTGCTGGGCACCACGGTCAGCCCGAACCCGGACACGATCGCGTCCGCCCCGCTCGGCCAGCCGGTCGCGCGGACCTACCAGGTGACCAACTCGCTGTCCGCGTTCAAGGGCGGACTCGTGGGCGGTCAGCTGACCAGCGCCAAGATCGCACGGCCCAGCATCGCCAACCTGGCGACGCAGTCGTACGACATCACCGTGCCCGCGGGCGCCAGCGCGGTCAGCGCGACCATCGGCCGGACGAGCGACATCTCGGCCGACCTCGACCTGCTGCTGTACAACTGCACGACCGGCACCTGCGTGCTGTCGAAGCAGTCGGCGGACGGCGACTCCGAGGAGTCGGTCATCACCGCCGCCCCGGCCGCCGGCCTGTGGAGGGTCGTCGTGGACGGCTACGCCGTGCCCGCGGGCACGACCGAGTACGACTACATCGACTTCTTCGCGTCGTCGGCACTCGGCAACGTGACGGTGTCCGACCCCCACGCCGACCGCGCGGCGGGCACGACGTGGACGGTCAACGGCACGGTCACCGCGAGCGCCCAGCCGGGCGAAGGCCGCATCCTGCGCGGTGAGCTGCTCGTCGTCACCGCCGAAGGCGCGACGGTCGGCCGCGGCACCGTGCTGGTGCAGTCGGTGGTCTAGCACTCCCAGCCCGAACGGAACGGCCCCGCACCTCGACGAGGTGCGGGGCCGTTCCGCGTTCGGCGACGCCCCCGCACCTCAGCGCACGGGGCCGCCGCGCCCGTCAGGGAGTCGGGTCGGGGACGCCGATCGGTTCTTCGACGTCCGCGCGGGAGATGCCTGCGAGGGTGGCTGCCTGGGCGGCGACGGCGATCGGCACGGTCGCCCGGATGTAGCCCACGGTCGCGTCGGTGGACTCGACCGTGGCGCCGAGGTCCCGGAGCGCCCGAGCGGTCGCCCCGGTCTCGCCGGGGACCGTCGAGACGGTCAGCACCACCGTGTCCCGGCGGGCCCGCTTCGCCTCGTCGATCAGTTCCCTGGCGCGCGGCGCGAGCGTGGGCGGCTGGGGGGCGGGAGGCCGCGCCGCGGGCGACTGGGAGGTCGGCGACGGCTCGGCCGGGGTTTCCGCCGGGGTTTCGGTCGGGGTTTCGGCGGACGGCTGGACGGACGCCGTGGCCGTGCGGTCGACGGGCGTAGCACCCCCTGGGTCGGAGCTCCCGCAGCCGCCCAACGCCCCCGCACAGATGATCGACACCACCGCGCTCCGCACCTTCGACTTCCCCGTCACCCGGGTAGACGGGTTGAGACGGCCGGTTGGTTGCACCGACCGTAAGATCGGGATCAACCCGCTGAAGTGGAGTCCACCGTGCCGCGCAAAGCACTCGCCGGTGCCGTCGTCGTCGTCCTGCTGGCCGCGCTCGTGGTCACGGACGTGCGGATGACCGCCAAGTCCTTCGTCGACCTGTCGTCGGCGAAGGGGGCGATCACCCGCCTGCTCGGTGGCGACACCGCCCGTGCCGCGCAGATCGAGATCAGCACGACGCCCTCGGGCGAGGGCGTGGCGGACACGTTCCAGATCGGCGGCACGACGGGGAACATCCTCCTGTCGGGCACCAGCGAGGTCGCGATCGTCTCCGGCTTCAACTGGTGGCTCAAGTACGTCGCGGGCGGCCACCTGTCGACCAACGGCGACCGGCTCGACCTGCCGGAGCAGCTGCCCGCGCCGGAGCAGCCGATCACCCGGCGCACGTCGCTGACCGAGCGCTACGCCTACAACTTCACCGTCTACGGCTACACGATGCCGTACTGGACGTGGACCGAGTGGGAACGCGAGATCGACTACCTCGCGGCCAGCGGCGTGAACCGCGCGCTCGTCCTCCTCGGCCAGGAGGCCGTCTGGTACGACGCCTTCCAGTCGTTCGGGATGTCCGAGTCCGAGGTGCGCGCCTGGATCACGCAGCCCTCGTTCCAACCGTGGCAGTGGTACGGCTCGACCAGCGGCTACGACCCGTCCGGCGGCGTGCACGCGGGCCCGGTCAGCGCCGACCTCATCGAGCGCCGCGCCGAGCTGGGCAGGCGCGTGGCGGACCGGATGCGCGAACTCGGCATCACGCCGGTGTTCCCCGCGTTCGAGGGCCACGTGCCGGACCAGGTGTTCGCCGACCGCAACCCCGGCGCGAACGTGATCCCCCAGGGCGGCTACGCGGGCCACCCGCGCCCGTACTGGCTCGCGCCGACCGACCCGCTGTTCGCCAAGGTCGCCGCGAAGTTCTACGAGGTGCAGAGCAAGCGGTTCGGCGACACCACGCACTACTCCAACGACCTGATCCACGAGGGCGGCGAACTCGGCGGCGTCGACATCGGCGCCGCGGGCAAGGCCGTGCAGGACGCGCTGACGAAGGCCCACCCCACGTCCACGTGGGTGCTCCAGGCGTGGCAGGACAACCCGTACAAGGAGCTCATCGAGGCGATCGACCGCAAGCGCGTGCTGGTGCTCGACCTCGACGCCGACGACGGCCCGGCGTGGAAGAAGACCGACGCGTTCTGGGGCGCCCCGTGGGCGTGGGGCACGATCCAGAACTTCGGCGGCAGGCTCGGCATGTTCGGCAACCTGACCGAACCGGGTCAGACGCTGCCGGAGATCCGGTTGATGCCGGAGTCCAAGCGCGGCAAGCTCGTCGGCACCGCGATGGTGCTGGAGGGCACGCACCTCAACCCCGTCGTGCAGGACCTGTTCGGCGAGATGGTGTGGCGCGACAGGCCCGTCAACCTCGACGGCTGGATCCTCGCCTACGCGAAGCGCCGCTACGGCTCGGGCGACGACCCGCACGTGCGCGAGGCGTGGGAGATCCTGCTCGACACCGCGTACTCGTTCCGCGCCACCAACCACGAGAGCGGCGAAGGCCCGTACGAGAGCCCGTTCACCGCTCTGCCCGCGCTGAAGGTGACCTCCTCGTCCTACTTCGGCCCGACCGAGCCCCGCTACTCGGCCGAGGAGTTCGACCCCGTGCTCGGCGAACTCCTCCAGGCCGACCAGTCGGTGCGCGACGAGGAGACGTACCGGTACGACCTCGTCGACGTGACGCGGCAGGTGCTCGCCCACCGCGCCCGCGCCACGCTGGAGGAGATCGCCAAGGCGTACGCGGCGAAGGACGTCCCCGCGCTCGACCTGCTGACCGACCGGTTCCTCTCGTACATGAGGAGCACCGACGAGATCCTCGGCACGCAGAAGGACTGGCTGCTCGGCACGTGGCTGGAGAGCGCGAAGGCGTGGGGCGGCACCGCGGCGGAGAAGACGGCGCTGGAACGCGACGCCCGCGGGATCATCAGCATCTGGTCGGAGAAGGCCTGCGGCGTGCTGCGCGACTACGCGAACCGCGAGTGGCAGGGCATGGTGTCGAGCTACTACCAGCCCCGCTGGGAGCGCTTCTTCACCGAACTCGCGGGCACGGTCGACAGCGGCGTGCCGCCGAACATCGACTGGTGCGCCACCGGCAGCCAGTGGACCTCGCAGACCACGACGTTCCCGACCGAGCCGAGCGGCGACACCTACGAGGTCGCCAAGCGCATCGCCGAGGAACTGGGCCTCAAGAACTAGAGCCGCTCCTCACCAGGTGACGGGGCAGGCCCCCGTGCCGGTGGTGCGGCTGGCACCATCACGGATCGGCCGGGTGGCCGGATCGTTGAGCGGTCAGGGAATTCCTAGGGTTCTCGACATGGCCGAACACTTGATTCCCCTGCGCCGCAAGGCGATCGCACTCACCTCCGCGGTGCTCCTGGCAGCCTCGCTCGCGGCGTGCTCGACACCGACCGCCGCGAGCAGCTCGACGCCCAGCACGCCCGCACCGGCCGAACCCCGGACGCACAAGGTGACGAACGCCGAGCACGAGCTGGTCTTCCACGTCGTGGACGGCAAGCTGCCAGCCCTGGTCCTGGACGCGGGCGGCGGGCTGAGCTCGTCGTACTGGAAGGACCTGGCGCCGCGACTGGCGAAGGCCACCGGGTCGAAGGTCATCACCTACGACCGGGCGGGGGAGGGCGAGAGCGACGAGGTCTCGGGGCCGTGGAGGGTGGAGAACGCGGTGTCGGACCTGGAAGCCGGCCTCACGGAGCTGGGGGTGACGAAGGACGTCGTGCTGGTCTCGCACTCGATCGCGGGTGAGGTCGCCACCAACTTCGTGACCAAGAACCCCGGCTGGGTGTCCGGCGCGGTCCTCGTCGACGCCAACGTGCCCGACTTCTTCACCGACGAGATGCTGACGGCGTTCGCACCCGTCATCGAGGAGCAGCGGACCGCCCTGCTGGCCCAGGACTCGACCAAGAAGAACCGCCAACTGCTCGCCGTGATGGTCGACTACGCCCCCGTCCACCGCGTCTACCACGAGCTGTCCTGGCCGAACGACGTGCCGGTGACCGCGATCGTCGCGTCCGAGACCCCGTTCGTCGACGCCCCCGAGGCGGCGGAGCTGTGGCGGGACGCCCAGGCCCGCTTCGCGCAGGCCGGGCCGAACCGGAAGCACGTGGTCGCCGAGAACACCTCGCACGAGGGGATCGTGACCGAACGCCCGGACCTCATCGCCACCGCGATCGACGACGTGCTGAAGACCATCCGCTGATCGTTGGACCAGCTGCGCCCGTCCCGCCGCCGACGTCCACGCGGTCAGCCCAGCGCGGACGCTTTGCGCAGCAGCACCGAGCGTTCGCGCTGGTTGGCGCACAGCCGGGCCGCCAGCTCCAGCTCGGCGCGCGCCTCCGCCCGCCTGCCGAGGCGGGCCAGCAGCTCCCCGCGCACGGTCGGGACCAGGTGCGAACCGGGGAGACGGTCGGTGGCGATCAGCTCGTCCACGATGGCCAGGGCTTCCGCCGGACCCGAGGCCATGGCCACGGCGACGGCCCGGTTGAGCTCGACCACCGGCGAGGGCGCGACCCGGCCGAGCGCCTCGTAGAGCCCAACGATCCGCTCCCAGTCGGTCGCCTCGACCGAGGGGGCCGACGCGTGGGTGGCCGCGATGGCGGCTTGCAGCCCGTAGGGGCCGAGGCCGCGGGTCGACGCCTTGGCCAGCGCGGCCAGCCCACGGCGGATCGCCGAGAAGTCCCACCGCCGCCGGTCCTGGTGCTCCAGCAGGACCGGCGAACCGTCCGGACCCGTCCGGGCCGGGAAGCGCGCGGCCGTCAGCTCGCACAACGCGAGCAGGCCGTGCGCCTCGGGCTCGTCCGGTTGCAGCGCGGCCAGCGTGCGGGCCAGCCGGATGGCCTCGTACGCGACGTCCGGGCGCAGCAGCCGGTCGCCGGACGTGGCGGTCGACCCCTCGGTGAAGATCACGTAGAGGACGCTGAGCACGGCGTTCAGCCGTTCCCGGCGCTCGTCGGCAGGCGGCAGCTCGAACGGCACCCCGGCGGCCGCGATCGTCTTCTTGGCCCTGGTGATGCGGGCCTGCACGGTCGGCACGGGCACGAGGAACGCGCGGGCGATCTCCTCGCTGGACAGGCCGCCGACCACGCGCAAGGTGAGCGCCACCCGTGCCTCGGGGGAGAGCACCGGGTGGCAGCTGACGAACATCAGCGCCAGGACGTCGTCGTCGATCCTGTCGGGGTCGTATTCCTCTTCGATTTCTTCGTCGACCACCGGATTGGCCGCCAGCAGGGCGTACCGGTCCTGGAGGGCGGTCCGGCGGCGGATCGCGTCGATCGCCCGCCGCCGGGCCGCGGCCCTCAGCCAGCCGACCGGGTTGGCCGGGGGGTCGAGCGGCCACGCCACCAGCGCCTCGGCCACCGCCTCCTGCGCCGCGTCCTCCGCCAGCCCGAAATCACCGGTGAACCGGGCCAGCGCGGCGACGATCCGCGCCGACTCGATCCGCCAGACGGCCTCGACATCGGCCGTGCCCGTCGGCCCCGGACCGCTCACCCGTTGCCCTGGCACCTGACCGTCACCCATTGCCCTGCGGAACCTCGTCGTGCCCCGGCACCCGCCGAACCTCGATCTTGGACCCGCGAACCGCCGGAACCCGCCTGGCCCACTCGACCGCTTCCTCCTTGGAGGCGACGTCGAGCAGGAAGAACCCCCCGAACAACTCCTTGGTCTCCCCGTACGGCCCATCGGTGACCACCGGCGTCTCACCGCTGAAGTCGACCACGACCCCCTTGGCAGGATCGTCCAACCCTTCAGCCGCGAGAAGAACACCAGCCTTGATCATCTCCTCGATGAACCGACCGGTAGCAGCCATGGCCTCGTCGATCGAAGCCATCATCACCGCGTTCGACTCATCGGTGCCCCGCATGACCAACAGGTACTTCGACATCACGTTCTCCTCATCCACCGGGGC
Organism: Umezawaea sp. cmx-9-4; assembly: GCA_049997955.1. GTDB lineage: Bacteria > Actinomycetota > Actinomycetes > Mycobacteriales > Pseudonocardiaceae > Umezawaea. The sequence continues at coordinate 843,904 of JAEBDY010000001.1, forward strand.
CGCCTCTCGACCTTCGCACCCACATGTCGAACGAGCGACCCGCAGATCGACACGGCCCCGGAGAAATCTCGGTGACGTGTGCGAGGGAGGGCGGTAGGCGGCCCGTGACCTGAAGATCAGCCTTCCGGGTGCGGTGGACGCACGGGAGGATCCGCGACGACCAGGCTTCGGTCGAGAACCTCGTGCGGCAGCCCTCCCAGGACTTCGTCGACGTCCCACATCCAGTCGTCGAGTTCGACGAGCAGAGCACCGGATGCGATACCCGCAGCACCGGCGAGCAGTTGTTCGGCGATCGCCGGCGCATCCGGATCCCGGCGGTCCACCGCCCCTCCCACGAAACGGAATTCGGCACCGTCGGCAATCACGAAGGCGATACCGACGACGTGGTCGCGTGTCACGCGCACCACTTGGCCACGCGGCGCAAGTTCCCGCCACACGGCCAACGGGACGTCGCCGGCAGGATCCCAACCATGTCCTGCCACGTACAGGTCACGCCACGCGACCACCGCCGCGTCGTCGGCCTCGGCGTCGATCGACACGCCTGGAACCTGTGGCGCGGTGGGAACGACCACCTTCACCAGTCGGAAGCCCTGGATCTCCCGCATGCCTTGCCGTGCTGCGAATCGCGCGCCCGACGAGTTCGCCTCGACCTTCGCGCGGAGCGGTTGGGCGGTCGTGGGCAGGACTCGGCGAAGTTCGGCAAGAGCCCGTGCACCCAGGTTTCGGCCGCGGTAAGGGGGAGAAACCTCTACGTGGACCCATTCCCGTGACGCGTGCAGCCGCGGGCGGAACGCCCCGGCCACGGCGACCGGGCTCGCCCCGTCGAGCAGGACTATCGTGCGAGACCACCGTTCACCATCAGACCACGGACGCCAGACCGCACGCCCATTCCGGGTGGTCCAGTGCGAGGCCTGCCCAAGCGCATCGAATACCTGGGTACGCCGCGATTCCGACCACTCCACAATCGACAGACCCACTACGAGATCCTAACGCGATCAAAGGCCTTATCCGTGGCCGTCGGGTTTGCAGTCGTCGTTTCACCAAAAGGCATGCGGTACGAGGACGCAACCAAGGCCTTGGGCCTGCCCTCTGACCAGGGCAGGCGCCCCGGCCGGCCGATCTTGCGAAAGGGTCACGTCGATGAAGTCGGCCATTCGCCGCAGTGGAAGTCCTGCGATACCGGGTATCCCACCGCGTCGACAGCGGACGAACACGGGGGCTCGGGTGGGGTATCTGATCGGCGTGGGCGGGTTGCTCCTGGTCGTCGTCGCGGGTGTGGTGCGGTGGAAGTCGCGAGGCAAGCGGCTTGCCGTCCTCGCCTACTTCGCGGCGCTCGCGGGCTGGTCACTGGTGGCGCAGTTCCTCCTCAAGCCACTCATACCGCGCTCCGTGATGGCCGCGGTCCTGCTGGGCGGCATCACCGCGGGCATTCTCGCCGCGGCCGTCATCGGCAGACGTAGAACGAATCCGTGATCGCGGCGCTGGACTCCCACATCCCTACCCTGTTGACCAAAAGGGTATGTGTTGCGAAGACGTAACCAAAGACCTCTTGGGCCTACCTCTGGCGCGGGCTGGTTTCAGTTCCATTTGGTCGCCCTGCTGTGGAGACGCCGTCACCATCAGCTGTGTGCAGGTCAGGTTCCAGGCACTTGGAACAGATGGACCACGGTAGGTAAACGGTTGCCTATGCCATCGATACGCTTCACAGGTGTCGGAAGATGAGAGCGCACCGCAGTTGTTCCCCAACCGGTTCGCCGATGCGGTCGGATCCTCATCAGGTGGCCCCGACCGGGATCGGTGTCAGTGCGTCGGCCGCTCGAAGTCGACTCGACCGGTGACCGTCTCCTTCCACGAGGACAGGCAGGACGAGGCAGCAGCGGGTTGGCGACACCTGCTGGCGCTGATCGACGAGGCGGCTGCGGACGGTCGGGCGATGTTCGCCCCGTTCACGGGGTTGAGCGCTGTGGAACGGCGGCAGATCATCACTTTGCCGCCCACGATCGCGAAGCTGACGGCGGTGACGCGTCTGGTTCTCTACGGCACGAACCTGGTGCGCATCCCACCCGAGATCGGAGCGATGACCAACCTCGAGATATTTGAGCCCTACACGTCGCACCGGCTGCACTGGTACCCGTACGAACTCACCAGGTGCCTGAGGCTCGCCGACAGTACGGTGAGCACACGCGTCCTCTACGGCAACGTCAAGTTCCGGCCACCTTTTCCGGCCCTGCAGCCGGTGACCCGCGCCAACCAGACGAACTTCGCCGCGCTCGATCCTGGCGTGTGGGGCGCCACAGATGTACGGACCTGCAGCGTCTGCGACGGGCCGGTCGACCAGGAGTTGCGTCAGGTGTGGATTTCCCGCTGGGTCGGCACGGACGTCCTGCCTCTACTGGTCAACGCATGTTCCGCGACATGTGTGTCGGCACTGCCGGAGCCGGAACAAGGCTACGTACCGACGCCGCACACCGGCGGCCCGGATATCGTCCAGCCCGTCGGCAGGTAGCGGAGCAACGGTCCGCAATCCGCTGCGAATACCGCACTGATCAGGCCGTGAAAGTTGCTCGCCAACGAGGACGTTCCACGCCGACAAAGCCAAGCAGGTGACGCGGAACCAAGGCTCTGCCGCTGCCGTACGTCAGACAGGGTCGCTCCGGGTGCGCGGCGGGAGGCGAGATCAAATCAGGGGAAACCGGGTCCTCAAACCGAGTGAACCGCTGCCTAGTATCCCTCAGATAAGGGTATGTGTACGAAGACGTAGCCGATGAACCTGTCGCCCACTCACCGGCCGGGGAACGTGGCTGTGCCGCCGGACCGGTGAAATCGTTCCCCGTCCCGGTGGACCCGCGTGGACGTCACTTCCTGCGGAAGATGGTGATGGAGTGGCCGACCTGGTCGATCCGCGTGCTGCTGTTGATCAGCCCTGCCAGGCGGTCGTCGGCCTTGGCTATGGCGGAGTTCGACACGACCAGCAGTCCGCGCACCTCGTCCTGTGGCACGTCGCGTGGGTCGGTGGCGTTGATGCCGTAGTGGGACGGTAGGCCGCTGCCCTTGTAGACGAGCCAGATCCGTTCGCCCGGGTAGTGCTGCTTCAGGTGTTCTCCCAGTCTGCCCAGGTCTTGGCCCCAGTCGACGTTCGAGTCGTGCAGGCGCAGGTGGGTCTTCGCCGGTCCGCCGAACGCCTCGTTGGAGTACGGCAGGTAGTGGGGGAACGTGCGCAGCGAGCTGACCGCGGCGAAGACGACGAGTACCGCCACCGCGATGTGAGTCCACCGCTGGCGCAGGGCGACCACGCTTGCCGCCGCGACCGCGAGGAACATCGGCATGAAGATCGCGTACCGGACGCCTAGGTCGCGGTCGCCGGTCATGGCCTCGGCCAGGAGCACGGCCGTGGGGACGAGCACGTACGGCGTCGCCGGGCGCAGGCGGGCAACCGTCACCATCGCGGCGGCACCGGCGAGCCAGAGCACGAGAGCGCCCAGCGGCGTCTTCACCACCAGCGCGGCAGGCAGGTAGTACCACAGCGAACCGAGGTAGTGCCTGCCGAACAGGAAACCGCCCCACACCCGGTCCTCGAAGCCGAACTGGACGCGCATCCCGTCCCGGTACGGCTCGGGGAACGGCAGCCAGGTGACGAACGCGCGCAGACCGTGGGCGGCAGGCAGGTCCTGTGGTGCCTCCCAGGTCAGCTTCGGGTCGACGGCGAGGTACGAGGCCCACACCACGGCGACCGCGATCAGCGCCGTGGCGACCGCCGCGCCGAGCCCGACGAGCCAGGCGGGCCGGGTGGCGGGGTCACCTGCGCGGCGGGCGAACCTGATGGACAACGCGGCCAGGAGCAACAGCACGGGAACGATGCCCAGCGCGCTCATCTTCGTGGCGAGGGCCGCGCCGAGGGCCAAGCCCGCCAGGGGCAGGTGGAGGGCGGGGCGGTTCCGCGCCCGCCACAGCAACCAGACCGACGTCAGCAGGAAACCGGCCGAGGGCACGTCGAGCGTGGCCAGCGACCCGTGCGTGATGACGTCGGGTGAGAACGCGTAGAGGGCAAGTGCCACCAACCCGCCGACGGGACCGACCAGATCTCTGGCGAACGCGAGGACGACCAGCCCGAACAGCAGCGTGAGTACGATCATCGGCAGCCGCGCCAACAGCAGCAGCCGCCCCGGATCGTTGCCCGACTCGTACAGCACGTGCCTGCCGAGCTGCGTCTGGTCGCCGGCGAAAGCGGGGTCGAGGCGCGCGTCGGCGAAGGCCAGCCCGGCCGCCACGACCAGCTTGCCCAACGGGGGGTGCTCCGGGTTGTACCGCAGGCTGTGCTGCTCCAGGTAGACCACCGCCGCGCCCACGTAGACCGGCTCGTCGATGGTCGGCGTCTGCTCCGCAGCGGTCGTGACCATCGCGACCGCCATCCCGGTGAGGAGCGCGACCACGACCAGCGCGAACGACCAGCGCCGCAGCCGGTCGCGCCTGACCTCCACACGCCCCACCGCCTTCGGTGTCGCCCCGCGAGTGCTCGGTGGCCTGACCGTGGAAAGCGACAACCCGGAAGTCCTTCCGCGCCAGGGAACAGTTCTGCCGTCGTCACGGCTTGCCCGGTGGTCAAGGGCCACCGGTCAGTACCTGTCACGCGGTGCTCGGCTTGGAGGTTGCTCGGTCGCACGGGTCAGGCTCGTTCCCGCCGACGTGCTGTGCCGACCATGGCGTAGCTTTCACGAAGCTGCGCAGGAACTGCCGGGGGTGGAGGCTCGTGCCACCGGCGATTCCGCGGGATCCGGAATCGCGTGGACCGGTGACCGACTCGTCCTGGAGGAACTGTGAACGTGCTGTCCGGTGGCATCCGCTTGGCGGTCCAGGAGCACGGTGATCCGACCGCGCCGACGGTCGTGCTGGTGCACGGCTATCCCGACACCCACGCGGTCTGGGACGACGTGGTCACCCTGCTGGACAAGGACTTCCACGTCGTCACCTACGACGTGCGCGGCGCGGGCGCCTCGGACAGGCCTCGCGACCAGGACGCCTACCGGCTGGAGTTCCTCAAGCGGGACCTGTTCGCGGTGGTCGACGCCGTCAGCCCGGACCGCCCGGTGCACCTGGTGGCGCACGACTGGGGCTCGATCCAGTCGTGGGAGGCCGTCACGGAACCCGGCGCGCGCATCGCCTCGTTCACGTCGATCTCCGGTCCCTGCCTGGACCACCTGGGGCACTGGACGCGGAAACGCCCCACCCCCAAGCACCTGAGGCAACTCCTGCGCTCCTGGTACGTCGTCGCGTTCCACCTGCCGGTGCTCGCGCCGCTGGCGTGGAAGCTGGGACTGGCCCGCCGCTGGGGCAGCGTGCTCGCCAAGCGGGAAGGCGTTCGGCAGCGCCCGGCGAAGACCCTCAAGAGCGACGCCGTCCACGGGATCGCCCTATACCGGGCCAACGTCTTGCCCCGCCTCAAAGCCCCGCGCGACCGGCGCACCGACATCCCGGTGCAGGTCGTCCAACCGCGGAACGACCGGTACGTCGACACCACGCCGCTCGACCTGGAGCGCTGGGTGACGACCCTGCGCCGCCGCACCCTGATCGCGGGCCACTGGGCGCCGCTGACCCACGCGCCGGCGGTCGCCCGCCTGGTCACCGAGTTCATCCACGACACCGGCCCGAAGCGCGAACTGGTCGTGATCACCGGTGGTGGCAGTGGAATCGGCCGCGCCACCGCGCTGGCGTTCGCCGCACGGGGCGCCGAGGTCGTCGTGTCCGATGTGGACATCGAGTCCGCTCGGGAGACGGCCGCCATGACCGGTGGCCGCGCCTACCGGGTCGACGTCTCCGACGAACCGGCCATGCGCCGGTGGGCCGCCGAGGTCGTGGCCGAGCACGGCGTCCCGGACGTGGTGGTGAACAACGCGGGCATCGGCCACTCGGGGTCGTTCCTCAGCACCTCCACCGAGCAGTGGCGGCGGGTGCTCGACGTGAACCTGCTGGGTGTCGTCAACGGCTGCCGCGTGTTCGGCGAGCTCATGGTCGAGCACGGCGAGGGCGGGCACATCGTGAACCTGTCGTCCGCCGCCGCGCACCTGCCGTCCAAGGCGCTGTCCGCCTACGCCACCAGCAAGGCCGCCGTGTTCATGCTGTCGGACTGCGTCCGCGCCGAGTTCGCCCCGGCGGGCATCGGCGTGTCGACGATCTGCCCCGGCATCGTGAAGACGGGCATCACCGCCACCACCACGTTCTCCGGCGTCGGAGCGGACGAGCAGGCGCGCAAGCAGGCCCGCTCGTCACGCCTGTACGCGTTGCGCGGTTTCGGTCCGGAGCGCGTGGCCGAGGAGGTGGTCCGCGCGGTCCGCACCGGCAAGGCGATCGTTCCCGTGACACCGGAGGCGAAAGCGGTCCGGCTGCTGAGCCGCTACGCCCCCTCCGCGCTGCGCGCGTTCGCCAAGCTCGACGTCATCTAGGACGGCAGCTTCCCCTCGTGCAGCCACGAGCGGAAGAACGGACCCAGCGGCAGGCTGGTGTGCCGCTGGGCGACCGCGACGAACTGGTCGGACGTGGCGGTGCGGTACCGGTAGGTGTGCGTCCACTCGCGCAGCGCCGAGAAGAACGCCGCGTCGCCCAGGACCTTGCGCAGGCTGTGCAGCGTCAACGCCCCGCGCTGGTACACGCGGTCGTCGAACATGTCGGCCACGCCGGGGTCGCCGATCCTGAGGTTCTGCTGCTGCCGGGCCAGCAGGGCCCGAGCCCTGGACGCGAGCACCGACGCCGAGGCGCCGCCGGACTCCTCGGACCACAGCCACTCGGAGTACGCGGCGAAGCCCTCGTTGAGCCAGATGTGCCGCCAGTCGGCGAGTCCGACGCTGTTGCCGAACCACTGGTGCGCCAGTTCGTGCGCCACCAGCCGTTCGAAGCCGCGCCTGCCGTCGACGTGGTTGGCGCCGAACACCGACAGGCCCTGCGCCTCGATCGGCACCTCCAGGTCGTCGTCGGTGACCACGACGGAGTACTGGCCGAACGGGTACGGCCCGAACAGCCGCTCGAACAGCGCCATCATCGCGGGCTGGCGGCCGAAGTCGGTGGCGAACTTGGCGACGAGCCTCGACGGCACGGCGGCGGGCTGGCCGTCGGCCAGCTCCAGCTCCTCGTACTGTCCGATTTGGACGGTCGCGAGGTAGGTCGCCATCGGCACGTCCTGCTCGTACACCCACGTCGTGGTGCTGCCGCCGACCTTGCCGTCGATCAGGATCCCGTTGGCCAGCACGGTGTACGGCGAGGGCGCGGTCACCGTGATCCGGTAGGTCGCCTTCTCCCGCACGGTGTCGTTGCACGGGAACCACGACGGCGCGCCGATCGGCTGGCTCGCCACGATCGCGCCGTCGGTCAGCTGGTCCCAGCCCAGGTCGCCCCACGCCCGCGTGCGGATCGGCCGCGGTGTGCCGACGTACCGCACCTCGACCGCGAACCGCGTGCCCGCGGCGATCGGCCTGCCCGTCCGCACGCGCAGCTTGCCGCCGCCGTGCGTGTACCGGACCGGCAGACCCTCGACGAGCACCCGGTCGACCTTGAACGTGCCGAGGTCGAGCGCGAACGCCGTCAGCGCCTCGACCGCGACGACGGTCAGCCGCGCTCGACCCGACAACCTGGCGGCGATCGGCTTGTAGTCGAGTTCGAGGTCGTAGTGCGCTACCCGGTATCCCGTGTTGCCGTGTGCGGGGAGGTAGGAGTCCTTCAGCGCCATGCCGAGATCGGGTTTCCGAGCCAGCGGGTGCCCGACGGCACGTCCTCGCCGCGCATCACCAAGGATGCGGGCCCCACCGTCGTGTGCGCGCCGATCGTCGAGCCCGGCAGCACGATCCCGTGCGGCCCGAGCGTCGCGCCCGCGCTGAGCGTCACCTGGTCCATGCGCAAGATCCGATCATGGAACAGGTGGGTCTGCACCACGCACCCCCGGTTCACCGTTGCCCCTTGGTCCAAACGGACCAGGTCGGCTTCCGGGAGCCAGTAGGTCTCGCACCACACGCCGCGCCCGATGCGGGCGCCCATCGCGCGCAGCCACAGGTTCATCAGCGGGGTGCCCGCGACCGAGCCCGCGAGCCACGGCACGGCCAGGACCTCGACGAACGTGTCCGCCAGCTCGTTGCGCCAGACGAACGCGCTCCACAGCGGGTACTCCCGCGCGCGGAACCTGCCGATCAGCGTCCACTTCGCCACGAGCGCCACCGCGCACGCCACGACGCCCGCGGTGAGCAGCAGCACACCGCCGCCGAGCGCGGCGGCCCAGAAGCCGTACCCGGCGAGGAACTCGAAGCCCGCGAGCGCCAGCACGGCCAGCGCGACCGACGCCATGACCGGCACGACCCGGCACAGCTCGACCAGCGCCCGCGCGATCACGAGCTTGCGCGGCGGGTCGAACGTGCGGCTCTGGTCGCCGGTCTCGACGGTGCGCGGCAGCTTGATCGGTGGCATCCCGAGGTACGAGCTGCCCGCCTTCGCGCGCTTCGGCGTGGACGACAGGACGCCGACCAGGCCGCGGTTCGGCACCGAACGACCCGGCGCGGTCATGCCCGAGTTGCCGAGGAACGCGCGCTTGCCGATCCGCGCCGCGGCGATCCGCAGCCAGCCGCCGCCCAGCTCGTAGGAGGCGACCATGGTGTCGTCGGCCAGGAACGCGCCGTCGCCGACCGTGGTCATCTTCGGCAGCGCGACGACCGTGGACGCCTCGACGTGGCGGCCGACCTTCATGCCGAGCGCCCGCAGCCAGACCGGCGTGAACAGGCTGGCGTACAACGGGAACAGGCTGCTGCGGGCCATGTTCATCAGGCGTTCGGTGGTCCAGGCCTGCCAGGCGATCCGCCCGTGCACCGGGTGGTAGCCCTCGTGCAGGCCGATGCTCAGCAGCCGCACCGACACCAGCACCACCAGCGCGTACGACGCCATCCAGGCGATCGTCGCGACCGGCACGGTCAGCAGCGCGGTGCCCAGCGCGTCGGCGGGACCCGCGGTGCCGCTCAGGAAGTAGCCGACCAGCAGCAGCGCGGGCAGCGCCGTCACGGCGGACAGGGCGCTCAGCCCGAACGACGTCGCGCCGTACGCCAGCGACCAGCGGCGCGAGCGCGGCGGCCGGGCCTTCGGCCAGCGGTGCGACGACCTGCCGTCCTTCATCGCGGGCACACCGGACCAGCGCTGGCCGGTCGGCACGGAGCCGACCACGCCGGAGCCGGGGGCGATCTCGGCGCGCTTGCCGATGCGGGCGCCGGGGAACAGGGTGCTGCGCGCGCCGACCGTGGCGCCCGCGCCGACCCGGATCTTGCCGATGTGCAGCCGGTCGCCGTCCAGCCAGTGGCCGGACAGGTCGACCTCGGGTTCGACGGCGCTGTTGCGGCCGAGCTTCAGCATGCCGGTCACGGGCGGCAGCGAGTGCAGGTCCACGCCTTCCGCGATCTTCGCGCCGAGTGCCCGCGCGTAGTGCGTGACCCAGGAGCCCGCGAGGTTCGTGGCGCCGCTCAGCTCCGCGAGCCGCTCGGCGGCCCACAGGCGGGTGTGGACGCTCCCGCCGCGCGGGTACGTGCCGGGGCGCAGGTTCCGCAGCAGCAGCCGGGCGCCGCCCGCCGCGATGGCGAGCCGTCCCGGCGGGCTGATCACCAGCGCCCAGCCGACCGCGACCCACGCCCAGGAGATCGTCGGCGCCCACGTGTAGGTGCCGGTCAACGCCAGCACGTTGTTGATCGCGGCCAGCGCGACCGTCCACCGCAGACCGACCAGGGTGAACAGCGGGACCATCAGCAACGTCTGGAGCGCTTGCGTCGAGCGGGGCGTCGGCGCGACCTCGCGCACGGACGCCGTCTCGGCGGCGAACTCGTCCAGCCGCGCGGCCAGCGCGCCGAGCGACGGGTAGGTGTAGATGTCGCTGACCGAGCCGCTGGGGAAGCGGGCGCGGATCAGCGAGACCAGCTGCGCGGCGGCCAGGCTGCCGCCACCGCTGGCGAAGAAGTCGTCGGCGGGACTCGTCGCGGGGGAGCCCAGCAGTTGCCCCCACAGCTCCGCCAGCCACGCCTGCGTGCCGTCCATCTCCACGACCGGTCCGGTGGTCTCCAGGGACGGCAGCGGCCACGGCAGGGCGTTGCGATCGACCTTGCCGGACGTCTTGGTCGGCAGGGTGTCCACGACGGCCAGCAGCGGCACCAGCGCGGCGGGCAGGGCTGCCCGGAGCCGCTCCACGGCGTCGGCCTGGTCGAACCGCTCGGCCACGACGTACCCGACCAGCAGCTGCGTGCCCGCCTTGGTCGTGCGCACGGCCGCGGCGGCTCCGGCGACGTTCGGCAGCGCCTGGAGCGCCGCGTCCACCTCGCCCAGCTCGATCCGACGGCCGCCCAGCTTGATCTGCTCGTCCGCCCGGCCGAGGAACAGCAGGCCCTCGGCCTCTGCGCGCACGAGGTCGCCGCTGCGGTAGGCGCGCCCCCAGCCCAGAGCGGGCAGCGGCGCGTACTTCTCGGCGTCCTTGGCCTCGTCCAGGTAGCGGGCCAGCCCGACACCGCCGATGACGAGCTGGCCGGTCCCGCCCATCGGCACGACCTCGCCCCGCTCGTCCACGACGGCGAGTTCCCAGCCGTCCAGCGGCAGGCCGATGCGCACGGGACCGTCGCCGGTCAACCGCGCCGCGCAGGCCACCACGGTCGCCTCGGTCGGCCCGTAGGTGTTCCACACCTCGCGGCCCTCGACGGCCAGCCGCTCGGCCAGCTCCGGCGGGCACGCCTCGCCGCCGAAGATCAGCAGCCGCACGTCGTCCAGCGCCTCGGTCGGCCACAGCGCGGCCAGCGTCGGCACCGTGGACACCACGGTGATCTCCTGCTCGACCAGCCACGGCCCCAGGTCCATGCCGGTGCGCACCAGCGAGCGCGGCGCGGGCACCAGGCAGGCGCCGTGCCGCCACGCGAGCCACATCTCCTCGCAGGACGCGTCGAACGCGACCGACAGCCCGGCCAGCACCCGGTCGTCCGGACCGATCGGGTCGTCGGTGAGGAACAGCCGCGCCTCGGCGTCCACGAACGCGGCCGCCGACCGGTGCGTCACGGCGACGCCCTTGGGCTTGCCGGTCGAGCCGGACGTGAAGATGATCCACGCGTCGTTGGTCGGCCGCGGCGCCCCGACCAGGCCCATCGGCGTGCCGCGCAGCTCGAGTTCGCGGTCCGGGCCGAGCACCGCGCACACCGCGGCCTCGGTGAACACGACGTCCGCGCGCTCGTCCGGGTCCTCGGCGTCCACCGGCACGTACGCCGCGCCGGCGGCCAGCACCGCGAGGATCGAGACGTACAGGTCCACTGTGCCCGACGGCACCCGCACGCCCACCCGGTCGCCGAGGCCGATGCCGTCCGCGGCGAGCTTCTGGCGCAGTTCGTCCACGGCGGCGAGCAGGCCGCGGTAGGTCAGGGCGGTGGTGCCGTCGTCAAGCGCAAACGCTTGCGGCAACCGCCGGGCGGTGTCCGCGAGCACGTCGACGAGCGTCCGCTCGGGTGCGGCCGGAGCCGCGTCGAACAGCGCGGGTGGAACGGTGGGAATCAGCTCTTCCTGCACCACGGTCACAGGATCAGGCCAGCCGAGCAAGAACGCACATCATCCTCCGGATGGTGGGGAGCTGCTCCGCACCCGGTGGGACGACCGGTCAGGCAGCCTTCGGGCGGCCGCAGTGCCAGCCCTTCGACCTGCGACTTTACCTCCGGGTAACGGATGTTGTCCCCTTACCCATACCGCCAGTGGCTGTTGTCACAGGTCGCTGACGGTCGTGATGGCCCGAACGAGTGAGCGGATCCCGCCATCCGGAACGGCTCCGCTGTCACCTGGTCGTGGTGTACCCGATGAGGGTGCACTCGCGCTCCCAGGGGACGTCATGGAGGATCGGGCGGGCCCGTTCCCGGCTCAGGTTCCAGGCGTTCCACTGCCCGGTGCCGTCGATGTCGGACTTCATCCGCACGAGCAGGCACAGGCGCACGTCGGCGGGCAGCGCGTCGAACGCGGGCACCGCGTCGACGGACAGCGTGGACAGGTAGGGGAGGTCGATCTTCCCGGTCGCCCGCCAGCGGTCGACGTTGTGCTCGGCGATGAACCGGTCCGGGTTCATCGCGGCCAGCACCAGCAGCGTCGCGATCCCGGTCGCCGCCATCGACCGCGGCAGCCAGCTCGCCCGCAGCTCCACGCCCGCGGCGAGGACCATCAGGTACACCACGGCCAGCCACACCTCGCAGGCGAAGACCAGCAGCCGCAGCGCGGTGAACCCGTACGCCTGCTGGTAGGCCCACATGCGGCTCAGCGCGGACGCCACGATCACCAGCGTCAGCCCGGCGAGGCCGCCGAGCAGGACCCGCAGCCACAGCCGGTCCGCCGCCGTCTCCGTCGCCGCGAACCTGGTCGCCACCGCGATCACCACGAGCGTGAGCACCGTGACCGCGAGGAGCTGCCAGAACCCGCCGCGGGCGTACTCGGCGTAGGTCAGCTCGGCCGTGCGCTGCACGTAGGCGTCACCGCCGAACAGGCTCGCCAGCTGCACGCCGACGAACACGACGAACACCGCGACCAGCACGCCGATCGGGACCGCCCACTCGCGGCGCGACACCGCGCGCCGCTCGCTCGGCTCCCCGTCCAGCGGCAGCGTCGTGGCCTGCACGTAGCAGGCGCCGACCGCGCCGAGCCCGACCGCGCAGAACAGGAAGCCCCACTCGAACGGCGACCCGATGTCCATCGTCGGGACGAGGCTCCCCAGCAGGTCGGCGAACGCCGCGTCCGCGCTCGCCAGCAGCGGCACGAACACCAGGAGCAGGCCCGCGCTGATCAGGACCGTCCGGCCCAGCTTCTGGCCGCGCGGAGCGGGCCGGGTCTCCTTCAGGCCGCGGGCGGCCCACTTGATGGCGGGGATCGCCGCGATCGGCACCGCGGCGATCCCCGCCACCACCCCCCGGAACGTCCGCCCGTCCGTGACCGCGAGCGACCCCGCCGCGCACGCCGCCATCAGGCACAGGGCGAACACCCAGTCCGCGGTGAGGAACGCGGACACGCTCAGCAGCAGCAGCGCCGCGACCGCCCACGCGATGCTCTCCGGCGAGCGCCGCCTCGTCGCGGTGAACACCCCGACGACGCCGACGACACCGGTGAGCAGCCAGCCGATGCCGGGCACGTCCAGCGGCACCATCACCGCCGCCGCGAGCCCCGCGGCGGCGCCGGCGTACAGCACGCGGCGCGGGGCCGGGTCCTCCGGAGCGGGCCACAGGGGCTTGGGGTCCCGGTGGAACACCGGGGGGAACGGCGGCGCGGCCCGCGTGAGCGGCGGTGCCTGCGCGCCCGGCGGTACCGCCACGGCCGCGGACCGCCCACCCGCCACCGTCCGTTCGACGGGGAGTTCCTCCGCCACCGTCCGTTCGACGGGGAGTTCCTCCGCCACGGGTTTCTCCACCGCGGGTTCTTCGACAACGGGTTCCGCGGCCTTCGATCCAGCGGGTTCGGGCTTCGCGGTCTCGGGCTTCGCGGCCGCGGACCGGACCGGCATCGTGGTCGGGGGAACGGCCCCGATGCGGCGCAGACCGAGCTTCCTGGGCACGCCGACGACAGGCTTGTCGTTCATGGGATCACTCCGGTTTCGAGGAGCAGGGACGTTCAGCATCAGGGACGTCCAGGGGGGCGGGGAGGTTCAGCGGACGGGCGGGTCGCGGCGGACGGGCAGGGTCACGCGGATGCGGCAGCCGGGGCCGTCGACCACGGCGATGGAGCCGCCGTGCAGGTCGACCACCCAGCGGGCGATGTTGAGGCCGAGTCCGGTGCCGCCGCCACCGGCCCGTTCCCCTCGGGTGAAGCGCTCGAAGATGCGCTCGCGGTCCTCGCGGGCGATGCCGGGACCCTCGTCCTCGACCTCGACCACGAGTGCGTCCGCGGTGGACAGGGCGCGGACGTCCACCCGGCCGTCGGCGGGGCCGTGCCGGGCGGCGTTGTCCAGCAGGTTGACCACGACCTGGTGCAGGCGCGCCCGGTCGGCGACCGCGGTGGCGCCGGGCGGGCTCACCAGCAGGGTGAAGTGCACACCACGCTTCCCGGCCGCGGCGGAGACCTCCGCCTCCGCGACCACGTCGGCGAGCAGCGGTTCGACCTCGAACTCCTCCCGCTTGAGCGCGAGGACCCCGGCGTCCACCTTGGACAGGTCGAGGAGCTCGGTGACGAGCCTGCCCAGCCGTTCGGTCTGGGCCAGCGCGGTCCTCATGGTCGGGCTGTCGGCGGGCGTCACCCCGTCGACCACGTTCTCCAGCACCGCTTGCAGGGCGGTGATCGGGGTCCGCAGCTCGTGCGACACGGTGGCGATCAGCTCGCGGCGCTGCTGGTCGGCCGCCGCCAGGTCGGCCGCCATCCGGTTGAACGCGCTCGCCAGCTCGCCCACCTCGTCCCGCGCCGTCGCCCGGACCCGCCGCGAGTAGTCGCCCGCCCGCATCGCCCGCGCCGCGGCCGTCATCTCGCGCAGCGGCCGGGTCATGCCGTGCGCGAGCACCTGCGAGGTGAACAGCACGATCAACAGCGACCCGATCGTGCTCCGGTAGGGCAGCCAGCCGATCTGCGACCAGAAGAACGCGAACCCGGCCGCACCCGAGGCCACCAGCAGGATGCCGAGCTTGAGCTTGATCGACCGCACGGGGTCGAGCGGCCGGGGGAGTTCCTCGACCAGCATCGCGACCATCGTGCGGAACACCGTCACCTGGGCACCTCCAGCGCGTACCCGACGCCGTGCACCGTGCGGATCAGGTCCGCGCCGAGCTTGCGGCGCAACGCCTTGATGTGGCTGTCGACCGTCCGCGCTCCCGTGCTGTCGTGCCATCCCCACACCTCGCTGAGCAGCCGTTCCCGCGGCTGCACCGCGCGCGGACGTTCCGCGAGGTGCACCAGCAGCTCGTACTCGGTCGGCGTCAGGTGCGCCTCCACGCCCGCGCGCTGAACCCGCCTTTCCACCAGGTCGATTTCCAGGTCCGCCAGCTCGATGCGCGACTCGGACCGCGGCTGCGCGGCCCGTTCCACCCGGCGCAGCAGCGCGTGCACGCGGGCGGCCAGTTCGCGCAGGGAGAACGGCTTCGTGAGGTAGTCGTCCGCGCCGACCGCGAGCCCGACCAGCAGGTCCGTCTCGTCGCCGCGCGCGGTCAGCATCAGCACCGGAACCGGCCGGTGCGCCTGGATCCGACGGCACACCTCCAGGCCGTCGTAACCGGGGAGCATCACGTCGAGCACGACCAGGTCCGGCTCGTCGGCCCGAGCCGCGGCCACGGCGGACGGGCCGTCGTGGGCCAGTTCGACCGCGAACCCCTCTGCCCGCAGCCGCGCGGCCACGGACTCCGCGATGGCGAGCTCGTCCTCGACCACCAGAACCCGCCGCTGTCCCCCAGTCATGCGGCGACTGTATGCCCGAGGGGTGGAGAGGTCAGGGGCGATTTGTGAAGGTCGTGTGCAGGTGTGCGCCTAGGCTTGCGGCATGTCGGGCGAGGGAGCGGTCCTGGAGGCCGTGCTGGAGCGCATCACCTTTGCCAACGACGAGACCGGCTACACGGTCGCGAAGGTCGACACCGGCCGCGGCGGCGGTGACCTGCTGACCGTCGTCGGCGCCCTGCTCGGGGCGCAGCCGGGGGAGTCGATCCGGATGCGCGGCCGGTGGGGCTCGCACCCCCAGTACGGCAAGCAGTTCTTCGTGGACGACTACACGACCGTCCTGCCCGCGACGATCCAGGGCATCCGCCGCTACCTCGGCTCCGGGTTGATCAAGGGCATCGGGCCGGTGCTGGCCGACAAGATCGTCACCTACTTCGGCGTGGACGCGCTCGACGTCATCGAGCAGACGCCCGAGCGGCTGATCGAGGTGCCGAAGCTCGGACCCAAGCGCACCAAGGCGATCGCCGCCGCCTGGGAGGAGCAGAAGGCGATCAAGGAGGTCATGATCTTCCTGCAGGGCGTCGGGGTGTCGACCTCGCTCGCCGTGCGGATCTACAAGCAGTACCTGGACAAGTCCATCGACGTCGTCCGCCAGGAGCCGTACCGGCTGGCGTCGGACGTGTGGGGCATCGGCTTCCGCACCGCCGACGTGATCGCCAAGGCCGTCGGCATCCCGCACGACAGCCCGCAGCGGATCAAGGCCGGGCTCCAGTTCACGCTGTCCGAGGCGACCGGCAACGGCAACTGCTTCCTGCCCGACCAGTCGCTGATCGGCGAGGCCATCAAGATCCTCCAGGTCGACGCCGGACTCGTGATCGACTGCCTGGCGGAGCTGGTGGACGAGGAGGGCGTGGTCCGCGAGGTCCTGCCGCTGGACGGCGAGGACGTCGCCGCGATCTACCTGGTCCCGTTCCACCGCGCGGAGATCTCCGTGGCAGGCCAGTTGAGGCGGTTGCTGTCCGGTTCGGAGGAACGGATGCCCGCTTTCTCCTCGGTGGACTGGACGCGCGCGTTCGCCTGGCTCGGCGCGTCGCTGGAGGCCAAGCAGGAGGAGGCGGTGAAGCTCGCGCTGACCAGCAAGGTCGCCGTGCTCACCGGCGGACCGGGCTGCGGCAAGAGCTTCACCGTGCGCTCCATCGTCCGGCTGGCCGCCGCCAAGGGCGCGAAGGTAGTGCTGGCCGCCCCGACCGGCCGTGCCGCCAAGCGCCTCACCGAGCTGACCGGCCACGAGGCCAGGACCGTGCACCGGCTGCTGGAGCTGAAGCCCGGCGGCGACGCCGCGTTCGACCGCGACCGTCCACTGGACGCCGACCTGGTGGTCGTGGACGAGGCGTCCATGCTGGACCTGTTGCTGGCCAACAAGCTCATCAAGGCCGTCGCCCCCGGCGCGCACCTGCTGCTCGTCGGCGACGTCGACCAGCTCCCGTCCGTCGGCGCTGGCGAGGTGCTGCGCGACGTGCTGTGCCAGGGCAGCCCCGTCCCGAACGTCCGCCTCACGCACATCTTCCGCCAGGCCCAGCAGTCCGGCGTCGTCACGAACGCGCACCGGATCAACGAGGGCGAGTACCCGATCGTCCAGGGCCTGCCCGACTTCTTCCTGTTCCCCGTCGAGGAGTCCGAAGAGGCCGCCACCCTGACCGTCGACGTGGTCGCGCGCCGCATCCCGGCCAAGTTCGGTCTGAACCCCAGGCGCGACATCCAGGTCCTCGCTCCGATGCACCGCGGCCCGGCGGGCGCGGGCGCGTTGAACACGGTGCTGCAAGAGGCGTTGACACCCGCCCGCGAAGGCCTGCCGGAACGCCGCTTCGGCGGCCGCGTCTTCCGGTTGGGCGACAAGGTCACGCAGATCCGCAACAACTACGACAAGGGCGCCAACGGCGTCTTCAACGGCACCATGGGCGTCGTCACGGCACTGGACCAGGTCGAGCAGAAGCTCACCATCCGCACCGACGAGGACGAGGACGTCGACTACGAGTTCGGCGAACTCGACGAACTGACCCACGCCTACGCGATGACCATCCACCGTTCACAGGGCAGCGAGTACCCGTGCGTGGTCATCCCGCTCACCACCAGCGCGTGGATGATGCTCCAGCGGAACCTGCTGTACACGGCCGTGACCAGGGCCAAGAAGCTGGTCGTCCTGGTCGGGTCGAGGAAGGCCATCGGCCAGGCCGTGCGCACGGTCGGAGCGGGTAGACGACACACCGCATTGGACTACCGGCTCCGCGCGAACTCAGCTGTGGAAAAGTTTTTGTAGATCGCCCGGTGCGATTGCGGGCACACTGCTCCCCGGCAAGAACTCCGAGCTGTGAGGACATTCCCTGTGCGCACCCTGCTACTGCTCACCGCCATCGCACTGGCCGCGACGGGATGCGCGGACAGCACAGCCGCGTCCGCTGGGTCCGAGGCCTCCGGGGGCGGGGACACCACCCAACACGGCGCCCCCAGGGTCCGCACACCGCTCGACTCCACCAAAGCGGCCAAGAAGCCCTGCAGGATGCTGTCGGACCCCCAGCTCAAGACGCTCGGCATGCAGGGCGTCGGGGGCACGGAGGAAGGCACCCCCAACGGCCCGGTGTGCGTGTGGGACGACACGGACGGCACCAGCGGCCAGCACGTGACCTTCACGTTCACCACGGGCAACGGCAACGGCGGCCTGGACCGCGTCTACGAACTCAAGAGCACCTTCCAGCTCTTCGAACTCCAAGCCCCCCTGCAGGACTACCCGACCCTGCTCAACGCCCCCACGGATGAACGCAGGAAGGGCGCCTGCGCCCTGGTCGTGGGCATCACCGACACCCAGATCTTCACCACGACGGTGAAGATGCGCACCACTCCGAAACCCGCGCCCCGTGTGGTTGAACCGTGCCAGGTGGCCCGTGAGGCAGCCGATCTGGCGCTGACGAGCATCCGGGAACAGGCTTAGGTCTGTCGAGGGGAGCGGGTCGTCGCCCGTTTTGTTGGTTGTGTGGGTCGGTGGTCGGTGGTCGGTGGTCGGTGGCCGGTGGCCGGTGCCGGTGGGGCTGGTGGCGGTGGTTGGTGGGTTGGATCGGATGAGTCCGGTGTGGTCGTCCGTCTTGTCGGCCGGTGGTTGGTGGGCGGTGGGCAGTAGGCGGTGGGACCGGATCGGGCGGGTTCTGATGTGGCTGCGAGGCCGTCTTCCGGTGGCTCGTGAGGCGATTTTCAGTGTGCTCATGAAGCTGTCTTGGGTTTCCGGTGTGCTTACGAGGGCTCTCTTCGGGTTCCGGTGTGGCTGCGAGGCTGTCTTGGGGTTCGGCGTGCTCGCGAGGCTGTCTTCGGCTTTCAGCGTGCTGTGGCCGATTTGACTTGGGGACCCCTCATTTGAGCCTTGATCGGGCTAAAAGGGCAGTCCCGAAAGCCTGCCCGATCACCAATTTTAAGGCTCAAATCCCCAAGTCAAATCGGCCACGTTCCGTGGCCCGCTCCTCGCGTGAGCGGTGGGTCGAGCACCGCGCGTGGCGACTGTGACCGGACCAGTTGGGCTGGCGGCAGCGGCTGTGGACCACCCGAGCTGACCGGAGCAGCCGCGTTGTGGGCTGAGCTGACTTGTTCGGCCTGTGTTGTGGGCCGAGCTGAGTGGATCGGTCGCATTGTGGATCGAGTTGAGTGGGCTGGTCCCGTTGTGGGCCGAACTGAGTGGTCCGGTCCCGTTGCGGATCGAGCTGAATAGATCGGTTCCGTTGCGGATCGGCCTGACCGGTGTGCTTGCCTGCTTGCCTGCTTGCCTGCTTGCCTGCTTGCCTGCTTGCCTGCTTGCCTGCTTGCCTGCTTGCCTGCTTGCCTGCTTGCCTGCTTGCCTGCTTGCCTGCTTGCCTGCTTGCCTGCTTGCCGAGCCGAGCCGAGCCGAGCCGAGCCGAGCCGAGCCGAGCCGAGCCGAGCCGAGCCGAGCCGAGCCGACCCGAGCCGAGCCGACCGGGCGAGCTATGTCGTGCGCCGTCGTGCGCGGTCGAAGTCTTGATCGTGGGTTCCGGCGCGCCCTGCCGACCCCTGCCCGTGGTCTTGACGGGCGGAGCCTGGGTGTGGGCGGGCGGCTGGTGGGGCTACTGGCGGTAGCTCTCCACTGTGCTTTCCGGGCGGGGTTCGGCTGTGTTCGGGTCCATGCCCGCTGCTCGGCGTGCGCGGCGTTGGCGTAGCAGGTCCCAGCACTGGTCCAGGCCCACTTCGATCTGCTGCAGCCGCTGGACCTCGTCGGTGGAGAGGCCCTCGCCGATCTTCGAGTTCTCCAGTTCGTGCTCCTCTGCGACGAGGTGCGTGATGCGCGCGATGATCTCTTCGTCGTTCATGGCTCAGGCCTACCCCCACAGCGGGGTGCCGCGCCACTCGACACGGCTCCCTCTCTTGGCCCATAACGCCCATGTATGGCCGGTCGGAGGGTGTGCGGAACGCGGTTCGTGCCTCATTCTCCAGCTCAACCCTGCGAGAGGAACAACCGTGTTGTCGAGAAAACGTTCGATGGTGTCCATCGCGGTCGCCCTCGGGACCGCGGGTGCGGTGATCACGAGCGGTGTACCTGGCACCGCTGGTCCACTGCCGGTCACGACGGCCGCCCAGCCCGGTCCGACCTACGTCTACAAGGTGCACGCGCCGCTCGGCGAGCAGTCGCAGAACCTGCTCAGCCGCGGCTTCGACGTGCTGGAGCAGCGCGACGGCGACAGCCTGTTCGTGCTCGGCGGCAAGGACGAGGGCGCCCGGCTGCAGCAGGCGGGCTTCACCGCGGTCGTCGACCAGGTCATGGCGCCGCCGCAGTGGACGCCGCCCGCCAAGAAGTCGCAGTCGACCACCTTCGACGCGGCCGACATCAACGAGACCTTCTACGGCGGCTACCGCACGGTCAACGCCCACCACTCGCACCTGGACGCCGTCGCGGCCCAGTACCCGACGCTCTCCACGCTGGTCGACTACGGCGACTCGTGGAAGAAGACCCAGGGCGCCGGTGGCTACGACCTGCGAGCCATCTGCATCACCAAGAAGAACGCGGGCGACTGCGCGCTCGACCCGAACGCGCCCAAGCCCCGCTTCTTCGTCATGGGCCAGCTGCACGCCCGCGAACTCACCACCGGTGACGTCGCGTGGCGCTGGATCGACCACCTCACCTCCAGCTACGGCACCGACGCGGGCGTCACCGCGCTGCTCGACACCACCGAGGTGTGGGTCGTCCCGCAGGCCAACCCCGACGGCGTCAACATCGTGCAGCAGGGCGGCAACTCGCCGATCTACCAGCGCAAGAACGCCAATGGCACCAACGGCTCCAACTGCTCGGGCTCGGCCAGCAGCCAGCTCGGCGTCGACCTGAACCGCAACACCAACTCGCACTGGGGCGGCCAGGGCACGTCGAGCCAGCCCTGCGACCAGACCTACAAGGGCCCGAGCGCGAACTCCGAGGTCGAGACCAAGGCGCTGCAGGCGTTGTGGCGCGGCCTCTACAAGGACAAGCGCGGCACCGCCCCCGGCGACGCGGCTCCCGCCGACACCACCGGTGTCGTCGTCAGCATGCACAGCTACTCCAACCTGATTCTCTTCCCATGGGGTTACGACGCCAGCCAGAAGGCGGGCAACGACGCCTCGCTCCGCAAGATGGGCACCGAGCTCCAGGCCATCGCCGGTTCCGGGTGGACCTCCGGTCAGCCCGGTGAGGTCCTCTACAACGCTGCCGGCGCGACCGACGACTGGGTGTACGACGACCTCGGCGTGGCCAGCTTCGTCTGGGAGATCGGGCCCAGCAGCGGATCGTGCAGCGGCTTCTTCCCGACCTACTCGTGCCAGGCGGGCACGTTCTGGCCGAAGGTCAAGCCGATGCTGATGTACGCCGCCAACAAGGCGACCAGCCCCTACGGCACCACCACCCCTCCGCCCACCGGGTGCGACAAGAAGACCAACGACACCGACGTCGCCATCCCGGACCGCGGCGCTGCCGTCACCAGCACGATCACGATCGCCGGCTGCACGGGGAACGCTTCGTCCACCTCGCAGGTGGAGGTGCACATCAAGCACACCTACCGCGGTGACCTGGTCGTCGACCTCGTCGCTCCCGACGGGTCGTCCTACCGGTTGAAGGCCTCCGGCAACGACTCGGCGGACAACATCGACACGACCTACACGGCGAACCTGTCCACCGAGCTGCGCAACGGTGACTGGAAGCTGAAGGTGCAGGACGTGGCCGCGCAGGACATCGGCACCATCGACACCTGGAGCCTGACGATCTAGTGCGCTGACCGTTCGGCCCGGCCGCTGCCGGTCAAGGTGGGATCGACGCCTTGGCCGGCAGCGGCTTGCCACCCGAGCGCTGCTCTGCTGGGCGGCGTCGTGGCTCAGCGGGCACGACAGCTACCGCCGTTCGCCGGACGGGTGTGAACGCCCACCGCCATAGGCTCAGCAGCAGGAACCAGACCCCGGGAAATCCGTCGTTTCTCATAGGACCAGTGAACAGACGGGGTCCGACAAAAAGGGGCCTTCTCGCTGTCACCCGATCAGGTGGAGTGGGCGCCAACCCACCGTGAGCAGGCGCAAAGCAAAGAGGGCCCGCGGCAAGCGCCGCGGGCCCTCTTCAGTACTCGGATCAGCCGAGGCCGTTCTTCATGGCCGTGATCAGTTCACCGTTGGTCGTGTCTCCCGAGAGCTCCCAGAAGAACGCGCCGCCGAGGCTCTGGTTCTTGGCGTAGGTCATCTTGCCGCCGATGGTGGACGGGGTGTCGTAGCTCCACCACTCGTTGCCGC
This sequence comes from Umezawaea sp. cmx-9-4, assembly GCA_049997955.1. Classification (GTDB taxonomy): domain Bacteria; phylum Actinomycetota; class Actinomycetes; order Mycobacteriales; family Pseudonocardiaceae; genus Umezawaea. The sequence continues at coordinate 866,059 of JAEBDY010000001.1, forward strand.
ACTTGGCGTACGCGGTGCCCGCGACGGTGCCGGTGGCGGGGCACTTGGTCTTGAGCACCTTGTAGTCGTCGATGCCCGCCTCGACCGCGCCGGGCGCCGGGCCGGTGGCCGAGCCGCCGGGCGCGTCCTGCGTGACGCCGGTCCAGCCGCGGCCGTAGAAGCCGATGCCGAGCAGCAGCTTGCTGGCGGGCACGCCCTTGCTCTTCAGCTTCTGGATCGCCGCGTCGGAGTTGAAGCCGGCCTGCGGGATGCCGTTGTACGACGTCAGCGGCGAGTGCGGAGCCGTCGGGCCCTGCGGGGTGAAGCCGCCGAAGTAGTCGTAGGTCATGACGTTGTACCAGTCGAGGTACTGCGCCGCGCCGCCGTAGTCGGCGGCGTCGATCTTGCCGCCGTCGCTGCCGTCGGCCGTGATGGCCGCGGTGACGAGGTTGCCGGAGCCGAAGCGGGAGCGCAGCGCCTGGGACAGGTTCTTGAACGACGCGAAGCCGCTGGTGTCGCAGCTCAGGCCACAGGCGTTCGGGTACTCCCAGTCGATGTCGATGCCGTCGAACACGTCGGCCCAGCGCGGGTCCTCGACGAGCTTGTAGCAGGACTCGGCGAACGCGGCGGGGTTCTGCGCGGCCTGGCCGAAGCCGCCGGACCAGGTCCAGCCGCCGAAGGACCACAGCACCTTGATGTGGGGGTACATCTTCTTCAGCTTGCGCAGCTGGTTGAAGTTGCCGCGCAGCGAACCGGCGTCCCACGAGTCCGACGTGCCGTCGACGCTGCTGGCGGCGTCGTAGAACTTGTCGTAGTCCGCGAAGGTGTCATCGTTGGCCGTGCACTGGCCGTTCTTCACGTTGCCGAACCCGTAGTTGATGTGGGTCAGCTTCGCGGCGGAACCGCTCGTGTGGATGTTCTTGACGTGGTAGTTGCGGGCGTAGACGCCCCACTGCACGAAGTAGCCCAGGTTCTTCTTGCCACCGGGCTGCGGCGTCGTGGTGGTGGTCGTCGTGTTGCCGGTCGTCGTCGTGGTCGTGGTCGTCGTCGTGGTGGTCGTGGTGGTGGTGGTCGTGCCGCCACCCGCGTCACACGAGGCGCCGTTCAGCTTGCAGCCACCGGGGGCGGCGAAGGCGCCCGTGTAGGTGACGTTGAAGCCGAAGCTCACGGACGCGCCGGGAGCGACGTTGCCGTTCCACGAGTTCTTCACGGTCACGTGCTGGCCGCTGGCGGTCTGCGTGCCGTCCCACAGGGAGCTGACCTTGTGGTTCGCCGGCATGTCGAACTCGACGGTCCACGTCGCGAGCGTCGACGTGGAACCGTTCTTGATGGTGTACTTGCCCTCGTACCCGGTGCCCCAGTCGGAGCCCTTCGAGAACGTGGCGGACACACCGCCCGCGCCGCTCGCGGCGGGCACGACGGTGAGGCCGAGGACCAACGCGGCGACCGCCGCGAAACACGCTGTGAGATGCCATCGGATCTTGGTCATCGGGCTCCTTGGTCACGGCAGGGAAAGCAAGGTTGTGAGAAACATGTGGTCCAGACCACTGAACGGTCAAGGTCTAGACCAGTTGTGTCACTCGAACGGCCTAGTGGGTGAATCGATTTTGTTGCCTGCAACCGTTTTCACGGGCCGCAACCACTAGGGGTGGTTCGTGGGGGTTTCGGGGGGTTCGCGAACGCCGGAAGTCGCTCCGCGGATCAGCCCGTGGAGGGTCGTGGCCTGCTCGCCGACCCGAGAAGACTTCCCCCCGTCAACGGATTCCCGGGGAGGACGCGAATGAGCAGGACGGGCAAGCGCATCGGTGTGCTGGGCGCGGTCGTCGGGCTGGCCGCGCTCGCGGTCGGCGGGACGGCGACCGCCGACACCGCCACGGCCGAGCGGATCGACCGCGACGTCGTGCAGCGGGCGGTCGACGAGGTCGCCCGGAACGGCGCGGCGGGCGTGCAGGTGCGGATCACCGACGGCAGGCGGGGCTTCACGGCCCGCGCGGGCGTGGCCGAGTGGGGCGGCGACCGGCCGGTGCCGACGGACGGGCGGTACCGCGTGGGCAGCATCACGAAGGTGTTCGTCTCGACCGTCGTGCTGCAACTGGTCGGCGAGGGGAAGGTCGACCTGGACGCGCCGGTGTCGCGCTACCTGCCGGGCCTGCTGCCCGACGGGGACCGGATCACCGTGCGGATGGTGCTCCAGCACACGAGCGGGCTCTACAACTTCACGGGCGGGCTGCCCCTCGACCCCGCGGGCTTCGAGGCGATCCGCTACGAGCACTGGGAGCCGCGGGAGCTGGTCGCGGTGGCGACGGCGCAGCCGCTGGACTTCCCGCCGGGAACCCGGTGGAGCTACTCGAACACCAACTACGTCGTCGCCGGGCTGCTGATCGAGGAGATCACCGGCAAGCCGTACGCGCGGGCCGTCGAACGGCGGGTGCTCCAGCCGCTGGGGCTGCGCGACACGTCCGTGCCCGGCGACCGCGTCGGAGTGCCCGGCCCGCACGCCCACGGCTACGTCAAGGTCGGCGACCGGGTCGTCGACATCACCAGGATCAACCCGTCCGTCGCCCACGCGGCGGGCGAGATGATCTCCACGACGGCGGACCTGGACCGGTTCATCGCGGCGGTCGCGAAGGGCGAGCTGCTCAAGCCCGCCCAGGCCGCCGAGATGAAGAAGACGACCGACGTGTCGCCCGGCTACGGGCTCGGGCTGGAGCAGGAGCGGCTGCCGTGCGGGGCTACGGTCATCGGCCACGGTGGCGGCATCCCCGGCTACAGCAGCCTGATGCTGGCCAGCCAGGACGGCCGCGTCCGGCTCGACGCCTCGTTCACCTCGTCGCCGGACGGCGGCTCCGGTGAGGGCGTCGACGACCTGATCGCCGAGGTGTTCTGCGACTGACCCGCCGTTCGTCGTGAGGGGGTCCGGCCGAGGGTCCCCTCACGACGTCGTGGGGCCTGGTCCGCCGAATGGCGGGTGACCGACCGTGGTCGAGGGATGTCCTGTTGGGCCGATCCGGGCGGCTGGGCGGGGCGCCGCGACCCGATCGTGGGAGATCACGTGCTCGGAACGGCATCCCGTGCACGATTGTCACTCGAATGATGAATTCTAATGGGTCACTTGGCTGAACGGGTGCTCCATTGGCGTGTCGGCATGCAAAAGCCTGCTACTTTGTTGAACGTCATGCGGGCGTTCCGAAGATTTCGTCATCACTTTCGGGGCCCTTTTGTTTTGAGGGTGATCGGAATCGGATGAACATATACGTCGGTGGCATCATCTGGGTTGGCGTGGCCGCTGTGGTCGCCGCGAGCGCCGCTTATCTGATGCGACGATTCGGCCCGGAGGACGGTCGTGAGGAGAACAACGCCGCCGCGGGCGGTGTCTTCTCCATCGTGGCCGGGCTGAACGCCGTTCTCGTCGCGTTCGTGCTGATCGCGCTGTTCGACGCGACCGGCTCCGCCGGTCGGACGTCCTACCGCGAAGCGGACGGCCTCGTGGCCGCCGCGTGGGCGAGCGATTCGCTGCCCGACGCGACGAAGAACAAGGTGCGCGATCTTTCCCGCGCCTACATGTCGACGGTCATCAAGGAAGAATGGCCGAAGATGCAGAACGGCAAGGCCGTCACGTCGATCGGGTGGACGCAGCTGGACCAACTCAGGGCGGTCGTCGCGCAATCGCCGGTCGACGACGAGTGGCAGACCGATCGCAAGGCCGAAGCGGCGACCAAGCTGTGGGATGTTTACGAGGCGCGACAGGATCGGATCAACGCGTCCGGTAATGGTGTCACTTCCGTCGTCTGGTTCACCATGATCGTGGGCAGTCTCCTCTCGCTGGGGCTCGCCCTGCTCTTCGGCGGCGCGCGGGTCCGGTCGCACATCGTGATCATGGCGACCCTGGCCGCGACGATGACCCTCCTGCTGTACGCCACCTACCAGTTGCAGAACCCCTTCAGCGGCGGCGCGAAGATCGGGCCGGACGCGTTCCAGGCGGCCATGGACCGGTTGCGGTGATCCTCGTCGCGGCGTTGGCGTGCGTGGCGCTCCAGGTGCAGGCGGCCTCGGTGGGCGGACCGTCCACGCTGCTCTCGGTCGAGCTGCCCTCGGGCGCCGCGACGACGGTGACCGTGCTGGACCAGCGGCTCAACGCGTTCGGCTACTCCGCCGCCCAGGGCGTGTACTACGGCATCTCACGGTCCGGGCGGGTGATCAGGGTCGATCGCCAGGGCATCACCACCGACCTCGGCCGTGTTCCCCACCTGGCGCTCGTCCAGGCCGTCGCGGGCACCGTCCACGGCGACTACTTCTACGTGCGTTCCGGGGACGCGGTGTACGTCGTGGACATCAACCCCGCGAGCGCCGACTTCCTCGGCCTGGTGCGGGCCAGGGTGCTGTGGCCGCTCGACATCTTCGTCTCCGTCGACGACTTCGACTACAACCCCGCGGACGGCCTCCTCTACGGCGTCGCCACCAAGCTGTTCGGTCACCCCGAGGTCGTCACGATCGACCCGAACTCCGGCCACGTCCACCCGTTGAGCCCGCGCGTGCCGATGCCGGACGGACCGGGGTACGGCGCGGCCGTCTTCGGGCCGGACGGGGCGCTGTACGCGACCAACAACGACGAGCGCGGGCAGAGCACGCTGTACCGCGTGCCGCTGGACGGGACCGGTGAGGTGACCCGCCTGTCCGCGCGCCCGGCGGCCCGCACGATCGACTCCGCGGGCTGCTACCAGGCGCCACCGCCGACCGTCGTGCCGCCGACCACCACCACGACACCGCCACCGGCCGCGACGACGACCACCACCGCGCCGTCCACGACCGTCCCGACCACGCCCGCACCGCCCGCGCGCTCGTCTTCGCCCTCGCCGACCACGGTCTCCGAGGCGGCGGTCCCACCCACCAGTCCGACGACCGGGAACCCGATCGTGCCCGCGGGCGCGCCGGTGCCCCCTCCGCCGGTCGCGACGGCCACCACCCCGACCGCGCCGCGACCGGTGTCGAAGCAGACCTTCGAGGTGGACCGGCCGGTGGAGGAGGTGGTCGCGATGTCCGACCGCAGCACCGAGACGAAGCGCCGCTGGAGCCTGGCCGTGCTGCTGCTCGTGGTCGGCGCGGGTGCGGTCGCGGCGCAGCGCGGACGTCAGGCGTAGCGCTTCCGATCGGGGTGTGGCGGCGGTCCGCCGAAGTCGTGGGACCCCCGCGCTCGTCAGGGGGTCCGGCGATCGGTCCTGGGCTCACTGGAACGTGATCGGCAACCCGCCCGGACCCACCGAGAAGCGGTGAGGGGGCGTGGGCTGGGCCCACGCCCCCTCACGGTGCTACATGCCCGGCTTCTGCTTGTCGTGCTTGCGGGGCTCGCGGCGGGACTTGGCGTCTTCGATCTGCCGGATCATTTCCTTGCGGACCTCGGTCAGCGCGACGTCCAACTCGGATTCGTGCGACGTGGCGACGAAGGGCGGCCACCCGGAGAGGAACGCCTCGAACGTGACCTTCTGGTCCTTCTGCCCGCGTTCCTTCACCGATAGTGCCAGGTCGACCTGCGCCGGCTGCCAGGTGTTCAGGTGCGGTGCGAGGTTGGCCAGGGCGTGGACCACTCGGCCCTGATCGCTCGGGCCGAACCCGTTGCCCAGACGGAGTCGCTGCTCAAGGACTTCGGTGTCACTCATGGAACCACGCTACTTGTTCCCTAGTTCCGCCGCGCGACCGCGGCGTAGAACCCGACGTGTTCGGTCCGCTGGGTCAGTTCGGGCGTGTGGTCGTGGTGCCACTGGGTCGCGTCGACCAAACCGGGCGGGACCAGCTCCAACCCGTCGAGCATCGCGGTGATCTCCGCGTGGCTGCGGGTGTACACCGGGTTGGCGGACCGCTTGTAGACCGCCAGCGCGCCGGCGGCCTGCTCCGGGTTGTGGTCGGACGTCACGTGCGACATCACGACGTAGCTGCCCGGCACGACGACGTCGCGGTACGCGCCCAGGACGTCCTGGGGGCGGCGCTCGTCCGGCAGGAAGTGCAGCACGGCGACGGCGAGGACGGCGACCGGCTTGCTGAAGTCGATCATCTCCAGCACGGCGGGCGCGGTGAGCACGTCCTGCGACACGGTCAGGTCCGCCCTGGTGACGGTCGCGTTCGGGTTGTCGCGCAGCAGGTGCTTGCTGTGCGCGTACGCGACCGGCTCGATGTCGACGTACGCGACGCGGCTCTCCGGGGCCAGGCCCTGGGCGACCTCGTGCACGTTGCCGACCGTCGGGATGCCCGACCCGAGGTCGAGGAACTGGCGAATGCCCTGCGACACGCAGTAGCGCACCGCGCGCGCCAGGAAGGCCCTGTTGGCCCGCACGGCCTCGCGCATCCACGGCATGACCTGGATCGCCTGCTCGGCGAGCGTGCGGTCGGCCTGGAAGTTGTGCGCACCGCCCAGGTAGTAGTCGTACATCCTGGCCGGGTTCGGCTGTTCGAGGTCGATGTCGTCGACCCCGTACCGCTCCTGTGTCACTGAGCCTCCTGTAGACCGAGGAACTTCTCCAGCTGTGCCACGACGAACGCGTGGTCCTCCGCTTGGGGCAGCCCGGAGACGCCCGCGGTGCCGACGGGGCCGACACCTTCGACGATCACCGGGAAGACCCCGCCGTGCGCCGCGTAGAGACCGGGATCCAGTCTCGACGACTCCTCGAAGGTACTGCCTCCGACCCTGAACTGGGTGCCCACGTAGTACGAGCTCCGCCCGTAGCGGTCGACGACCCGCGTTTTGCGGTCGAGCCAGTCGTCGTTGTCGGCCGACGTTCCCGGCAGCGCCGCGTGGAAGATCCGTTGCCCGTTGCGTCGCACGGAGATGGTGACGGAGAGCCCTTCGGCGCGTGCGGCCTCCAACAGGTGAGCCCCGAGCGCGAGCGCGGTGTCGTTGTCGAAACGGGTGAACAGCAGCCGTTCCTCCTGCGCCGCGAGTTCGGCGAGCAGTTCCGCGCTCATACGGCCACGACCTGTCCGGTGTTGGCGGACTCGAACGCGTCCTCGATGATCTCCAGGGCGGCGATGGCCGACTCCGGGTCCACGGGCAGCGGGCCGCCGTCGCGCAGCGCCGCCACGAGTTGGACGTAGAACTGCTCGTACGCGCCGCGCTCGCTCTCCACGGGCTTGGTGTCGTCCAGCAGTCCGAGGGAGCCCCACGCCGACTCCGGTTCGACGCCCCAGCCCTCCTGTCCCGGCCGCAGGCCCGCGACGAGCGCGTCCTCCTGGCCGTCCATGCCGTGGCTGGTGAACGCGGCCTGGTCGCCGAGCAGCCGGAAGCGCGGGCCGTGGTTGGTCGCGGCGGCGCTGGCCCACAGGTGCGAGCGGACGCCGCTGGTGTGGGTGAGCGCGACGAACACGTCGTCGTCCACGAGCGCGCCGGGACGGCGGCGGTTCAGCTCGGCGTACACGCTGCGGACCGGGCCGTTGAGCTGGAGGGCCTGGTCGACGAGGTGCGCGCCGAGGTCGTAGAGCAGCCCGCCCGCCTCCTCGGGGGCGCCGAACTCGCGCCAGTTGTCCCAGATCTCCGGGATCCAGCGCTCGTAGCGCGACTCGAACCGGGTGAGGTTGCCGAGCTTCCCGCTCGCCACGACCTCCCGCACGGTCTGGAAGTCGCTGTCCCAGCGGCGGTTCTGGAAGACCGTGAGCGGGACGCCCTTCGCCTTCGCCGCCTCGACGACGCGACGCGCCTCGGCGGCGGTCGGGGCGAACGGCTTGTCCACGACGACCGCGACGCCCCGGTCGATCGCGGCGAGCGCGAGGTCGACGTGGGTCTTGTTCGGGCTGCCGACGACGACGAGGTCGACGCCGGAGGCGAGGAGGTCGTCGGCGGTGTCGAGCAGTTCGACGTCCGGGTACGCGGCGACGGCCTGCGCGCGGCGTTCGGGGTCGGTGGTCACGATCGCGGTGAGCGCGAGACCGGGCGTGGAGGAGATCAGGGGCGTGTGGAAGACGCGGCCCGCGATCCCGTACCCGATCACGCCGGTGCGGAGGTCAGCTGACATGGGACATATTAAAGCAACGCTGTGGTGTAATCGCCAGCCAAAACGGACAACTCATGCGATCATGGCGCCGTGGCGAACTTGCGGTTCCTGCGTGGCTACAACGACGCGGTGGTGCTGGGACTGGCTCGCCGTGGCGAACCCATGACGAGGGTCGAGCTGGCCGAGCGGAGCGGGCTCACCCCCCAGGCCGTGTCCAAGATCGTCAGCAGGCTCATCGCCGACGGTCTCCTCGTCGACTCCGGACGGCGCAACGTCGGCGTCGGCAAGCCCCGCACGCTCGTCAGCCTCGTGTCCTCCAGCAGGTTCGCGCTCGGCGCGGCCGTCGAGCGCGACGAGTTGCGCGTCGTCCTCGCCGACCTGTCCGGCGCGGTCGTGGACCGCACGGTCACCGCGCTGCCGGGGGACTTCGGGCCGGGCGTGTTCGTGGACGAGCTGGCCAACCTGGTCGACGTGGTGCGCTCCCGCAACGACGTGTCCGACGAGCGGCTGCTCGGCGTGGGCATCGGCTTCGTCGGCCCGCTGGACCACCGCGACGGCGTGGTGCACGACGCCACCGGCCTCGTCGGCTGGCACGACGTGCCGTTGCGCGACCTCGCCGCCGACCGGCTCGGCCTGCCGGTCGTGGTCGACAAGGACACCAACACCGCGATCATCGCCGAGGCCTGGCGGCGCGGCGACGAGCTCCGGCACGCCGCCCTGGTGATCGTCGGCACGGGCGTCGGCGTCGGGCTGCTGCTCGACGGGCAGGTGCACCGGGGCGCGCGCACGAACGCGGGGGAGTACGGGCACACGACCATCCAGCTCGGCGGCCCGCGCTGCGCGTGCGGCCGGTCCGGGTGCGTGGAGATCGTGCACAACCTCGCCGTCGCCGCGGGTGACCTCAAGGGCGCGGTGTCGGTGCTCGGCATGGCCGTCGCGGGGCTCGTGCAGCTGCTGGACCTCGACCACGTGGTGCTCGGGGGCCGGGTCGTGCAGGGCGCGCCGGACTTCTACGTCGACGCGATCCGCGAGGTCGTGCGCGAGCAGGTGCCGCGGTCGGACTGGCTGGAGGTCGAGATCAGCGTCAGCCCGCTGGGCGACGACCTGGTCGCCGCCGGGGCCGCGATGCTGGTGCTGAGCGAGTTCTACAGCCAGCGTGGACCGTAATCGAGGAAAGTACTTTCCAAGTGGGAAAGTTGATGGCATCCTGGTCTCGTGACCCACGAGACCAGGAGAGCCGCCATGAACGAGCGACCGCCACCCCGTGAAGCAGCCGACGCGCTCGCGGAGATCCGCCAGCGACAGGAGCAGGTCATCGACCGGGCGTTGACCCCGAACTGGTTCTGGTGGGCGGTCGGCCTGCTGGTCGTCGGCTTCTCGACCGCCGTCGACACGGGCAACGGCCTGGTGATCGGCATCGGCACCACGGTGTTCGTCCTCGGCCTCTGCGCCGCCGTGGGCGTGGTGGTGATGCGCACCGCGCGCGACGCGCAGCCGCGCAGCGCACTGCTCGGCAACGCGGGCGCCCTGCCGATCGCGGGTTTCGTCCTCGGGGTGCTGGCGGTGACGCTGCCCGCCACCCTCGTGCTGGGGGCGCTCGACACGCCCTACGCGGCGACGTGGGGCTCGCTCGTGTGCGCCGTCCTCATGGGCGTGGGCGGGCCGGTCCTGATGCGCCGCGTGCGGACCACGATGCTGGACCGCGCCGCGAAGGGAACCCGATGACCGAACCGAAGTTCGACGACCTGGTCCACGCGCCGACCCGGCTGTCGATCGTGTCGCTGCTGGCGGCGGCGGAGTGGGCGGACTTCAAGTTCCTCCGCGACAGCATCGGGATGTCCGACTCCGCGCTGTCCAAGCAGCTGACCACCCTGGAGGACGCGGGGTACGTCGAGATCCGCAAGCACTTCGTCGGCAAACGACCGCGCACCTCCGCGAGGCTCACCGACGCCGGCCGCACCGCGTTCGACGGGCACGTGGCCGCGTTGCAGGAGATCGTGGCCCGCGCGGGCGCCACCGTCCTGCCCCGCTAGTCCTCCAGCACCCGCCCGACGGCCCGCGCGTACATGCGGTCCGGGCTGGGGGTCGTGGACGGGGTCAGGAAACCGGGCAGCATGGGCAGGTCCACGGCGAACGGCAGCAGCCCGGCGAACAGCGTGGTCGCGTCGGCGGGCCTGCGTTCCGGGTCCTTCTCCAGCATGTCCTGGAGCAGCTCGTCCAGCGCCACCGGAATCCTCGGCACCGACGACGGCCGCTGCTTCACCTGCTTGTCGAACACCGTGTACGCCGTGTCGCCGGTGAACAGCTGCTTGCCCGTCAGCATCTCGTGCAGCACGCACCCCAGCGCGTACAGGTCGCTGCGCGGCTCGGCGTTCCCGCGCTGGATCTGCTCCGGCGCCATGTACGCCGGGGTGCCCAGCATCTGGCCCCACCGGGTGAACTGGGCCACGTCGGACTCGCGCAGCACCGCCAGTCCGAAGTCGAGCACCTTCACGCTGCCGTCCGGGCACAGCATCAGGTTCGTCGGCTTCAGGTCGCGGTGGCAGATCGACAGGCTGTGCGCGGCGGCCAGCACGGCGCACGCCTGCGCGGCGATCGACGCGGCCCACGGCACCGGCAGCGGACCGTGCTCGCCCACCAGGTCGGCGACCGTGACGCCGTCGATGAACTGCATCACCTGGTACATCCGGTACTCGAACACACCGAAGTCGTAGAGGACCGGCGCGCCCGCGTGCTCCAGTTTCGCCAGGATGCGGGCCTCGCGGGTGAAGCGGTGCTCCATCTCCTCGTCGCGCCTGCCGGGCAGCTGGAGGAACTTCACCGCGACGCGGCGGTCCAGGTGGCGGTCGTAGCCGCCGTGCACGGCGCCCATCCCGCCCTGGCCGAGCGGCAGGTCGTCCAGCTCGTACCGATCGGCGATGAGCATCCGGCCTCCCAACCGTCCTAGCTCCGCGGTCGGAGGTGACCGTCCACCAGACCGCCGAAGCCTAGCCGGATCACGCTCTCCCCCAGCACGGCCGTCTCGCGCAGCGCGTCCTCCAGCGTGCTCAACTGCCGGAACGCCCGTCCGTAGGCCTGCTGCTCGGCCAGCGGCAGCCGCGGCACCTGCGTGCGCCGGGCGTCGACCCGGCTCGACCCCTGGTGCGCCCTCGACGCCGCCGCGCGCAGCACGCCCGCGAGGAAGTACGGGTCCAGCCGGTTCGGGTCGACGCGGTAGACGGCCAGGTACGGGCCCAGCACGGCGTGGCAGCCGACGACCCGCGCGGTGCCCATCGGCGACGCCACCACGTCACCCGGCTCCACCTCGACCAGGTCCGGGTCCGGGGCCGTGCGCTCGGACGGCTCCACGCCCGCGGCCAGGTCGTCCGCCGTGAGCACCGGCAGTTCGCCGTTGCCGGTGGTGAGCTTCGCGCTCGCGTGCTTCATCACCAGCAGCCCGGCCTTGGCCAGCTCGCCGATCGTGGTCATCGGCGGCGCCTGCTGCGACGCCTTGTCCAGCTCCGGCGTCGGCAGCGCGGTCTTGGTCAGCGCGGTGAGCGCCTCCACGAACGCGAGGTGCGTGTCCTCGCCCCCGCTGCGCCGCAACGACTGCACGGCCGGGCTGAGGTCCACGTCCTCGTCCAGCAGGTCCACGATCGGCACGGAGTGCCCGCCCGCGGGGTCCTTCTGGAACGCGGCCCACCTCCTGTCCACAGTGGACAGGTCGCCGACCTCGGTCAGCAGCACGTGCGACGGCGTGCGGTCACCGGTCTCGGGACGGCGCAGCAGCCACAGGTCCGGGCCGGCGGGCAGCGTCACGATCGCCCGGAGGGCTCCGGCGCGCAGCAGGTTCGCCCTGATCCGGCGACCCGGCCTGCGGGTGGCCGCCGCCGACGGCATCAGGATCGCCACCAGGCCGCCGGGTTTCGCGTGGCTCAGGCAGTGCTGCACCCAGGCCAGCTCCGACTCGCCGCGCGGCGGCAAGCCGTACTCCCAGCGCGCGTCGCCGGACAGCTCGTCGTAGCCCCACGACCGCTCGGTGAACGGGGGGTCGCACACGACCGCGTCGGCCAGTTCGCCCGCGAAACCGTCCTGCCGCAACGCGTCCCCGACGGCGATCTCGCCCGGCTGTGATCGAAGTCGCAACCGGTGCGCGGCGATGGTCGCGGTGGCGTCGTCGATCTCCTGCCCGAGCACCCGTGCGGCGGGCGTGTCCACGAGCATCGTGCCCAGGCCGCACGCCGGGTCGTACAGCGTGCCGCCGTCCGGCCTGGTCAGGCGGACCAGGAGCGCGGCGACGTCCGCGGGTGTCGCGTCCAGTTGGCGTGAATGCGCCTCCAGGTAGCGCGCGCAGAGGAACTCGAACGCCGCCAACGGCCCGCGTTCGGCCGCCAGGGGCGCCAGCGTGCCGCCGTTCTCCGACAGCAGCGCCGCGCCCGCCTCGGCCACCCGCTCGCCGAGGCAGAGGTCGTCGCCCGCGCCGCGCAGCCACTGCCAGGCGCGTTCCACGGGGGACACGTCGACGCGCTTCCCGTTGCGCCGCAACCAGTCCTCGACCTGGTTGAGGGAGAACAGCGGACTGGACGCCGTGCCGCCGACCGGCTGCGGGAAGTCCTCGTGCCGTCGACGCCAGTTGCTCACGGCGGCACGCCCCACGTCGACGAGGCGGGCGATGTCGCCCGCGCTCACGGTGGCGTCCTGGTCCATGCCGTACACCCTAGTTCACAACCGATGCACAGTGGTTCTGCTTGTGAACTGAATCAACCAATGTTTCACTGTTGTCATGACGCACAACCGGCTCGCCCACGCCGTTGGCTCCCATCCAGGGCTCCGCCGCGAGCTGAACGAGGATTCCGCCTGCGCCGAGCCGCCGCTGTTCGCCGTCGCCGACGGCATGGGCGGGCACGCGTTCGGCGAGATCGCGAGCGCCACCGCCATCGACGTGCTGGCGCACTACGACGTCAGCGGCGACCCCGTGCCCGCCTTGACCGCGATGATGGACGAGGTCGCCCTGCGCCTCACCGACATGGCGGAGCAGGACCTGCGGATGCGCGGCATGGGCACCACCCTGACCGCGCTGCTCTGGGTCGACGGCGCCAAGTTCGCCGTCGCGCACATCGGGGACTCCCGGTGCTACCTGGTGCGGGACGGGGAGATCCAGCAGGTCACCCGCGACCACACGATGGTGCAGGCGCTGGTGGACGAGGGCCGGATGCCCGCCGAGCAGGCCGTCCTGCACCCCCGCCGCTCGATGCTCATGCGTGCGCTCCAGGCCGGGAACTCGCCGGAGCCGGACGTGTTCCTGCACGACGCCCAGGTCAACGACCGGTACCTGCTGTGCTCGGACGGGCTGTCGGACGTCGTGCCGCCGGAGGCGATCCTCTCGGTGCTGACCACGACCGAGGACCGCGACGAGGTCGTGGTGAAGCTGATCGCGCTGGCCAACGAGGCAGGCGGGCCGGACAACATCACCTGCGTGCTCGTGGACGTCGTGAACGACGAGTGGCTGGCCCACTGGAGCGGTCGACTGCTCTAGGGCTTGGCGATCGAGGGCGCCCGCTGTGCGCCCTCGATCGTGGTCGACCGTACCCCGTTCGGGGTCGGGACCCAGCGGCGGTCGACGAGCGGCCACTCCGGGGCCTCGGTGCGGCTCTCGGAAACTCGAACCGATCTTCCTCAGCCGAGCCGGGTCGCGTCCAGGTCAAGCAGGTCCCGCAGGGCCGCCGCGCCGACGGGGGTGACGCGGACCGCTCTGGTGGTGCCGACGCGGCGAACCCAGCCCTTCGCCTGGAAGTGCAGGCACAGGTGGGCTCCCGCCGTGCCCGCCAGGTGCGTTCGGCGTTCCGTCCAGTCCAGGCACGGGCGGCCCAGCGGGCGTTTCGCCGATCGCAGCGCCGTCGGGTCCGCGGCCAGCGGGCCGGTCAGCCAGGCCACGCCCGCCTCCGTGACGGTGAAGCCCTCCGCCTGGGTGAGGAAGCCCTTGGCGGTCATGGCGTCGGTGATCGCCACCCCGAGCCGCCCGGCGAAGTGGTCGTAGCAGGTGCGGCCCCTGGCGAGCGCCGCCGACGCCGTGGTGGAGCGCAGGGTGCCCGCCGGTTTCGCCGGTTCGACGTGGGCCACCAGGTCCTCCAGCAGGTGCGCGACGCGCTGGTCGGCCAGTTGCACGTAGCGGTGGCGGCCCTGCCTGCGCTCCACCAGCAAGCCACCCGCGACCAGTCGGCTCAGGTGCTCGCTCGCGGTGGACGGGGCCACGCCCGCGTGCGCGGCCAGTTCGCCGGAGGTCCAGGCGCGGCCGTCCAGCAGCGCGACGCAGAACGCGGCTCGGGTGCGGTCCGCGAGCAGTCCCGCCAGGTCCGCCAGTCCTTCCACGGCCCCACCGTAGGCGCTCGACGTTTCGGCGCGCACCGAAACGTCCAGGTCCTAGCGTTGCGGTCATGTTGACCGATCCGGAGTACACCGTTCCGCCGGTGCCAGACGCCGTTGACGGCGTGGCGTGGTTGCGGGCGTCCGTCGCGCGCTTCAGCGAAGGGGCCGCGCACCGGCGGCGTCGTGCGCTGGTCGAGGCCGACCTGGCCGCCGTCGATCCCGAAGCGCTGCGGGAACTGGCCTCGCGGAGGCGGAGCAGCCCGGTGGCGGTGCTGGCGGAAGCGCTGGGCCTGCCCGTCGCGGCGGAGGACGTCGAGCTGGTCGCCCGGTCCTACCAGCCCCACACGGCGATCACCGACGAGGCCGATCGCGCGCTGGCCCGGCTGGTCGCGGTGTGCGGTGGGCACGACGAGGTCACCGCCAACCGGATCGGGCTGCTGGTGCAGGCCTGCGCGGCCACGGCCGCGCTGGTCGCGGGCGTCCACCCGCCGGTGCCCGTGACGCGGCGGATCGCGCCGGACGGCACGGTGGTGGAGATCGACCTGACCGACCACCCCTTCGGGCTCGGCGCGCACGCCTGTCCCGGTGAGCGGCACGCGCTCGCCATCGCGGGAGGACTGACCCGATGACGTTCCACGACCTGCACCACGCCGATCGCCCGCTGCTGCTGCCGAACGCGTGGGACTTCGTCTCGGCCGCCGCGCTGCACGCCGCCGGGTTCGCGGCGATCGGGACGACGAGCCTGGGAGTGGCCGCGGCGGCCGGGCTGCCGGACGGCGAGGGCGCCACGCGCGACGAGACGGTGGCGTTGGCCCGGCGGATCGTCGGCCTGCCGGTGCCGGTGACCGTGGACGTCGAGGCCGGGTTCGGCCCGGACGTCGGGGACCTGGCTGCGGAACTCGCCGAGCTGGGCGTGGCCGGGGTCAACATCGAGGACGGCAGGCCGGGCGGGGTGCTCGCCGATCCGGTGGAGCAGGCGGACCTGGTGCGCGCGGTCAAGGAGGGCGCGCCGGGCCTGTTCGTCAACGCCCGCGTGGACACGCACTGGGTCGGGGTCGAACGGGAGTCCACTGTGGACCGGTCGCTGCGCTACCTGGACGCGGGCGCGGACGGGGTGTTCGTGCCGGGGCTGGCGGTGGAGCGCGAGATCGCGGCCGTGGTCGCCGCCGTCGACGCGCCGCTCAACGTGCTGCACGTTCCCGAGCTGGGGCTGGAGCGGTTGGCGGAACTCGGGGTTCGGCGGATCAGCACGGGGTCGCTGCTGTTCCGGGCCGCGTTGCACGCCGCCGTGGCGACGGCGTGCGCCGTCCGCGACGGTGGACCCGTCGCGGACGGCGTGCCGAGCTACGCGGACGTCCTGGCGTTGGGGATCAGGACGGGTTCTGGGCGTGGGTCAGGGTTTCCCAGGCGATGAACAGGTTGTCCGTGCCCTGAGGGCGCTGCTGCTCGGTGTAGCGCTGGGTGTTGGCCATGGCGATGCCCAGTCGGGTGTTCAGCGCGTTGAACGCGACCTCGGTCGTCGGGCCGAGGTTCTGCTTGCGGGTGCCGCCGCACAGCCAGGACGGCATCGCTTCGAGCTGGTAGCGGGCGTGCAGGCCGTAGGCGTGGCGCATCCGGTCCTGGTTCTCGCCCCACAGGTCCTGGCCCTGGTGGTGGGCCGTCTCGGCGATGTGCGCCGCGGCGGCCAGGCCGTAGCCGGTGTGGGTGAAGTCGCGGCACGTCTCCTGGCTGACGCCGTCCTGGAACGTGGACTGGTTGTGCCAGTAGCCCACGATCTCCGCGCGGGTGTCGATGCCGCTGCCGGGCGGCGTCCTCGGCAGGGCGCCGTCACCGGTCAGGTAGACGTAGGCGGGCAGCCGGGTGCGGAAGATCGAGACGGCCTTGTCGTAGGCGGCCCTGTCCTCCAGGAAGACCGCGATGCCGATCGAGGCCTCCATCATGCTGAGTTCCCAGTTGCCGTTCGTGTTCGCCAGGCCGGCCTGGATCTCCGGCAGGTAGGCGGTGCGCAGCATCGTCGCGAACCGGCTCACGTTCGCCGCGGGCCAGCCGGTGTAGGTGTACCGGATGATCTCGGCCGCCTTGGGCCACGACGACCCGGACCACGCCGTCTGCAGGCGGGCGTTGCTGTTGGTGTGGTCCTTGATGACTGGCGACCACGCGTCCATGATCTCGATCGCCTTGTTCGCGTACCTGGCGTCCTTCGTGACGTACCAGGCCAGCGACAGCGTGTAGGCCGCGATGGCGTCCTCGCGCTCGTCGGTGCAGCCGTGGTTCGGGTTCGAGTACGAACCGCATTCCACGACCGCGCGCGGCTTCGGCGTGCGGGTCAGGGACGCGTACTTGCTCCCCATCATCTGGTCGTAAGCGGATTTCCACGGTTGCGCGTTCGCGAGCACCTTGGTGCGCGTGAACTCCAGTTGCGGCCTGCTGACGAGCACGCCGGGATGGGTGAACGTCACGGGCGCGGCGATCGCCACATCGCCGTCGAGTGCGGGTTCGGAGGCCGTGGCCACCTGGGTGCCGGCTACCGTGAGCAGGGCGGACAGGGCTGCTGCGACTAGTTTGCCGCGCAGGGGTGAACGGGTCATCAGGTCTCCTCGCAGGGTTTTGGGGAGACGGCCAGTGTCTGTGGTCCAGACCAGTTAGGTCAACGATTTCCCGTACCGGAACTTTTTCCCCAGTTTTATGCACGACCGGGCAGAATGAAGGAATTCACCCATGTGAACATTCGAATTGTGGAAAGGCCGTCGCGCATGCCAAGAGTGAAGTTCCAGGACCTCGAACTCGAGTACGAGACCTTCGGCGATCCCGAGGACCCGGTGCTGGTGCTCGTGATGGGTCTCGGCGCCCAGATGATCAGCTGGGACCTCCAGCTGTGCGACCTGTTCGCCGCGCAGGGCTTCCACGTGGTCAGGTACGACAACCGGGACGTCGGCCTCTCGACCGCGTTCGACCACCTTCCGGTGCCGGACCTCGCCGCGCTGGCCGCGGGCGACCTCTCCACCGCGCCCTACCTGCTGTCCGACATGGCGGCCGACGTGGTGGGGCTGCTCGACGGGCTCGGGGTCGAGCGGGCGCACCTGGTCGGGGCGTCCATGGGCGGCATGATCGCGCAGCAGGTCGTCATTGACCACCCGGAACGCGTTCTCAGCCTGTGCTCGATCATGTCCACGACCGGTGACCCCGCGGTGGGGCGGGGCAGGCCCGAGATCGTGGCGACGTTCGCCCAGGGCCCCTCCGGTGACCGGGACGTGACCATCGAGCAGCGCCTCGTGTCGTCGCGGCTGACCCGCTCACCGGGCTTCTCGGTGGACGAGGACGCGGCGCGCGAGCGGATCGCGGCGAGCTACGACCGGGCGAACCGGCCGATGAGCACCCTGCGGCACCTGGCGGCCGTCATGGCGTCGCCCGACCGGACCGAGGCGCTGCGCGGGGTGACCACGCCGACCGTGGTGATCCACGGAGCCGAGGACCCGCTGATCGACAGGTCCGGCGGCGAGGCCACGGCCGCGGCGATCCCGGACGCCGAGCTGATCGTCATCGAGGGCATGGCGCACGACCTCCCGGTCGACGTGTGGCCGACCGTCGTCGAGGCGGTGACGGCTAATGCCAAGCGTGCGCGATAGGACGTGAGGGTTCATCGGGTGTTCACCGGTTGTCCCACGTTGTCAAGTCTCCTGCCTGGACATACTCCGCGACGACGTAGCTGCCGACCCGCGAACGGTGAGCCCAGGACATGTCGCACCACCATCACGATGGCCATGAGCACCACCACCACGAGGTAGAGCCCGTCGAGGGCAGTTGGCAGGACCCGGCGGACGACCGGCCCATCGCGGTCGCCCGCCGGAGGTTCCTCGCCGGACTCGGCGTCGCCGTCGGGGGCGCCGCGCTGGCGGGCACGGGAGCGGGCACGGCCGCCGCGACCCCGCAGCCGACGAACCAGTGGGGAGCACCGCAGCGCTGGTACGCGGGCGACCACCACATCCACACCCAGTACTCCGGCGACGGCCAGTACACGGTCGCCCAGCAGGTCGCCCAGGCGCGCAAGCACGGGCTGGACTGGATGGTCATCACCGACCACGGTGGCGTGGCGCACGAGAAGCTCTCCATCGACCAGGTCACGCCGGACATCGAGCGGGCCCGCAGGTCGAACCGCGACGTGCTGGTCTACCAGGGCCTGGAGTGGAACATCCCCGGCGCGGAACACGCGACGGTGTTCCTGCCACCGGACCGCAACACCGTCGACATCCTGCGCGCCTTCGAGGCGGGCTACGACGGCGGCATCCTGGCCACGCCGGTCGCCAACGGCGGCAAGGGGCTCCTCACCCGGTCCACGTCGGCCGACGGCGAGCCGTACGCCTTGGCGGCCTTGCGCTTCCTGGAGGCGCAGGTCCTCAGTGGACGGACCGAGATCGCGCTGATGTTCGCCAACCACCCGTCCCGGCGCGGCGTGGACAGCCCGCACGAGCTGCGCGGCTGGCGCGACGCGGCCCCCGGTGTGGCCGTGGGCATGGAAGGCGCGCCCGGCCACCAGGCCGCGGGCATCTCGAAGGCGTCCGGCGGCCGGGGCGGCGCTCGCGGCTACTACGACTCGTCGCCCGGCACGGACAGCCACCCCGGCTACGCGCCCACCGCGACGGAGAACCCGTACCGCACCTACGGCGGGTTCGACTGGATGACCGCCAAGGTCGGCGGGCTCTGGGACTCGATGCTGGCCGAGGGCAGGCCGTGGTGGATCACCTCCACCTCCGACGTGCACCAGGTCTTCAACGACACGATCACGCCCGGCCCGCAGGACTACGACAAGACCGGCAGCAAGGGCGCCCCGGTCGACTCCGGCGTGAAGCAGACCGGGTTCGGCGACTACTTCCCCGGCTACTACAGCCAGACCGTGGTCGGTTCGCGGTCGCGGTCCTACGTGGACGTCATGCGCGGACTCCAGGCCGGCAAGGTGATCGCGGTGCACGGCAGGCTGATCGACGGCCTCGACCTGCGCGTCCGGGCACTGGGAGAGGGCGACAACCGGGGCGTCACGCTCGGCGGTCGCACGTTCGTCAAGCGCGGCGGCTCGGTCGAGGTCACCGTCGAGGTGACCGGCGCGGGTGGGCCCAACTTCTCCGGTGTGGTGCCGAAGCTGGCGAAGCTCGACCTCATCTCGGGCCCGGTCACCGGCCCGGTGACCGACCGCGACACGCTGTCCGCGCCCGGCACGACCGTGGTGAAGTCCTTCGAGGTCACCAAGAACCGGGCGAAGTTCACCTACGTGTTCCGCGACGTCTCCGGCCCGTTCTACCTGCGCGTGCGCGGGTCGGACGGCAACCAGCTCACCGCGGAAGGCGGTCCGGTCATGGACGTCGTCGGCGACTCCGAGCCGTGGGGCGACCTCTGGTTCTACGCCAACCCGGTGTTCGTGGACGTGATCTAGTGCGCTGGGTGCGGCTGGTCCCGGAGTTCACGTCGGTGGGTGCGCACTTCGACCGCGAGGTGCTGTCCGCGCTGGACAGGGCCGAGGTGGCGGCGGACCTCGTGCTGACCCACGTCGAGCGCACCGGCACGGTCGCGGTGTCCGTGGTGTCGGCCCGGATCACCGGCGGGCTCGCACCCGGCACCGAGATCGACCCGCCTGCCGAGGGGCGCTGCGTCCGGTTCGCGGGCCAGTCGAGGATGACCGGCGTCCACCACGTCGCGGAGATCGTCGAGGCGACGGCGATCGACGAGGTGATCGGCATCGGGGCCGCCGTCACGCCGGACACCCGCGTGGACACCGGCGGGTTCGTGCGGCCGGAGTACCGCGACGGGCGGTTGGTGCTGCTGGTCGAACCCGCGGCGGGCGGCGTGTTCCAGCCCGCCGAGATCGAGCAGCCGCACGAGTGCTGCGGCGGAGCGCACTGACGTGCGCCCGGTGGGCGGTCAGCGTCCTGACCACCCACCGGGCGCACGCAACGGCTAGACCCTCGCTGGGGTGAGCAGGTCGCCGAGGCCGATGCGCTCCAGGAACTCGACCCGGACCCGGTCCGCCACCGCCGAGACCTCCTCCGCCCCGTCGTTCGCCGGGTCGACGTGGGTGCGGAACGGCCTGGTGCCGTCCGGCATCCCGACCACCTCGACGACGGCGTCGGCGACGGCCGACACGTCGGAGTCCGGCGGTGCGATGGCGGCGAGCCGCTCCGACACCTGCTCCATGAGCCCGGCGTAGCGGGTCTCGTACGCGGCGACCGTGGCCTGGTCGGCCGGACGGCCGCTGTTCGGGAAGTGGTTGGTGCCCGAGGTGAACGCGCCCGGCACGATGATCGCCGTCTCGATGCCGAAGCGGGCGACCTCGGCGGCGTAGCTGACCGCGACCGCGTCCATCGCGGCCTTGGCGGCGAAGTACGGCGCGAGGTACGGCGGCGTGCCACCTCGGGTGCTGGTGCTGCCGGTCCACAGCAGCAGGCCGTTGCCCTGGGCGCGGAGCAGCGGCAGGACCGCGCGGTTGACCCGCTGCGCGCCGAGCACGTTGGTGTCGAACACCTGCGCCATCTCCTCCGGGCTGAACGCCTCGGCCGGGCCGGTCACCATGTGGCCCGCGTTGTGCATCACCACGTCGATGCGGCCGTGCTCGCCGTGGACCGCGGCGATCGCCGCGTCGGCCGACGGCTGGCTGGACGCGTCCAGCTCGACCGACCGCAGGTCGACGCCGTGGTGCTCGGCGTACTCCGCGTACTCGGCGACCTTGGGGGCGTTGCGGCTCCTGGTGTTCCGCATTCCGGCGTGGACGGTGTGGCCCGCGCGGGCCAGGGCCTTGGCGGTGAGTTCGCCGATGCCGCTGGACGCTCCGGTGATGACGACGATCTTGTTCATGACGACTGTCCTTTCAGGATTCGCGGAGGGTCAGACGATGCCGCCGTTCGAGCGGACGACCTGGCCGTTGATCCAGCGGGACGGGCCCGCGAGGAACGCGACGAGGTCGGCCAGGTCGGCGGGTTGCCCGAGGCGCTCCAGCGGAGCGGCCTTCGCCAGGGAGGCGATGGTCTCCTCGTCCTTGCCGTCCAGGAACAACGCGGTGGCGGTCGGTCCGGGGGCGACGGTGTTGACCGTGATGTCCTTGCCGCGCAGCTCCTTGGCCAGGATCATCGTGATGGCCTCCACCGCACCCTTGGTCGCGGCGTACGGGGCGTAGTTCGGCATCCGCAGGCCGAGCACCGACGTGGAGAAGGTGATGATCGCGCCGCCCTCGCGGACCCGGCGGGCGGCCTGCTGGCCGACCACGAAGGTGCCGCGGACGTTGGTGCGGTGCATGCGGTCGAAGGCGTCGAAGTCGATGTCCGCCACGGGCGACAGGTACATCGTGCCCGCCGCGTGGACCACCACGTCGACCCCGCCGAACGCGGACTCCGCCGCGTCGAAGAGGGCGCTCACCTGGTCGACCTCGGCCACGTCCGCCTGGACGGCGACGGCCTCGCCGCCCGCTCCGGTGATGGCGGCCACGGCCGCGTCGGCCTCGGTCTTGTTGCCCGCGTAGTTGACGACGACCGCGAAGCCGTCCCGGCCGAGCCGCTCGGCGGATTCCCGGCCGATGCCACGGGAACCACCGGTGATGATGGCGACGCGCTTGCTCATGTCCTGCTCCTCGAGGGTGTGGGGTATCGCCGGTTGGCGCCGTTGCGCCAACCGCTGGTGCTGCTGGATTCGTGCCGGGTCAGTCGGTGAGGCGGGTCAGCCACTCCTGCAAGAGGTCCGTCTCCGCCGCCGTCAGCCTGTCCGGCGGCGACCGGCGCAACCGGGCGCCGAGCGCGGAGGCCGCTCCGTCGTCGTGGCCCACCGCGTCCCCGGTGGGCACGAGGATCGCCGCGTGGATCGCGTCCCGGACACGGGTCGAGACGTCCGGCGCGTACAGCTCGCGCCGGGTGATGAGCACGAGCGCGACGCCGGTGTTGGCCGACATCACCATCTGCGCGGCCACCTCGGGCGACACGCCCAGCCTGCCCGCGGCGGCGCAGCGCTCCAGGACCTGCAACAGCAACTGGTGGGCCTCGACCGCCGCGGCGGGCGTGCCGCTCACGGTGGGGGAGTACATCAGCCGGTAGTAGCTGGGGTTCGCCAGCGCGAACGCCACGTGGGCGTCCCACCCGTCCCGCAGGTCCCGCACGGGGTCGGCGGACGGCACGGCGGCCCGCTTGCCCGCCAGGTACCGCTCGAAGCCGTGGTCCACGACCGCCGAGAGCAGGCCTTCCTTGTCGCCGAACTGCCGGTAGAGCGCCGGGGCGCCGACGCCCGCGGCCTCGCAGACCGCCCTGGTCGACACGTCCGCGATCGGCGACGCGGCGAGCAGCTCGGCCGCTGCTTCCAGTATCCGCGTTCTCGTGCTCATGGAAGCAACGCTAACACGAGAATCGTATCTACGCTACCGCTGATGTGGAAGCGTTGATAACACCGGCGAGGGCCGCTCCCGTCGATCAGGAGCGGCCCTCGTGGACTTCCCAGTTCAGGAGCGTTGTCGCACCTGCACGACCCGCAGTTCCGGTGACGCGAGGACATCCCGCTCGCAGAAGCGCTCGGTCACCCACTGCTTCTTCGAGTACAGCTTCGTCTGGTCGCTGAAGTGCGGAGACGTCGAATCGGACGACTGGGAGTACGCCAGCAGCGTCGCCGCGTCCGGGCACCCGTCCCCGTCGAACGACACCACGTGCAGGTAGGTGGCCCCGTGCTGCATCTCGGTGTAGCCCTTGGCCGGGTCCCAGGGGCCGCGGATGGAGTTGAAGACGCCCAGTCCCGCGGTGCCGCCGTTGATCGGGATCCGTTCACCGCCGCGGACGACGTAGTGGTTGTCGCCCAGCGGTGCGTTCAGCGGGATGCCCGCCGCGCGCAGTTCGCCGACGGCGGCGGCCAGCGCTTCGCCGATGGCCGGGACGTCCGTGTTCAGCGTGTTCGGCGTGCCGATCGGGTCGGCCGCGCTGAACGGGACCTTCCAGACCGCGCTGCCCGCCGTGCTCCGCACCCTGGTCCAGAACCGGTCGAACAGCAGGGCGCCGCGGCTGCCGACGTCGTGGTTCCGGTCCCAGGTGGACAGTGCGTCGCACGCCTCGGCGAGGTCCGCCGACAACGTGCGGCACAGCCGGACCACGTCGTCGACCGCCAGGTCCGCGACGGTGTCGTGGTTGGAGAACATCAGGTCCTGCAACGACTGCCGGGTGTGCTTGACACCGTCGGAGAGGTCCTTCAATGCGCCGCGGGTGCGGACGGTGCGCTCGGTGCCCGTCGTGCCGAAGATCCGCGAGTACCCCGTGACCGGCTGGGCCGGGTTCGTCAGCCAGTAGCTGTCGTTCGAGTTCTCCAGGTAGTCGTCGCGCCGCAGGGAAGGCAGCGACGACGGCCCGAACACGCCGGGCTGCACGGCGTCGCCGTCCCGACCCCACGCGCAGTCGCCCCGCGACCCGTCCAGCACGGCGAGCCCGTCCGCGGCCCAGGTCCGCTTCCCCAGGTCGGTGTTGCAGCGCGCCGCGCGCTCGTCGGTCACGTTGGGCACGTTGTGCAGCTGCGAGTACCTCGCCCTGCCCCGCGAGTCCGTGATGAAGATGTTCATCCACGGCAGGCCCTGCGTCTCCTCCAGCGCCCGGAACGCCGACGCCGTGTCACCGGCCCGCGACAGGCGTTCCATCGAGTTCGCGAACCGCAGGTTCTCGGCGTTCGCGTCGGCGAGCGAGTACGCCGTCTCCGCCGTCCACGGCAACTCCTGCCCGTTGGCCGCGCGCACGACCGGCCCGTACCGGCTCCACCACTGCGGCCTCGTGACGGTGGTGCCGTCCTGCACGGTGACCGTCACGTCGCGGCGCACCATGTCCTCCGCCTTGCCGTCCACCAGGTACTTCGTCGGCGACCCCGGCACCAGTTCGAGCGCGAACAGCGTGAACGTCCTGGTCGTGTCCGCCGCCGTGCCGCTCCACGCCATCGTCGCGTTGTGGCCCAACCACAGGAACGGGACGCCGACGACGCCCGCGCCCGCCGCGTCCATCCGGCCGGGGATCGTCAGGTGCGACTGCCACAACCGCAGGTCGGGCGTGTTCCACGGCAGGTGCGGGTTCGCCAGCGACATGCCCCGCCCGTTCGCGGTCCGCGCGCCGCCGAGCGCGATCGCGTTGCTGCCGATCGACAGCTCCGGGTCCTGCGCCGCGATCCCGTCCGCCGCCGAGCCCTGCCCGAACACCATGCCGAGGGCGTACACGTGCCGGTAGACGTCGATCTCGGTCATCGGTCGCACCCACGCCGCACCCGCGCAGGCCGGATCGGTGATCTTCTTCTCCCGCAGGTGTTCCGACACCCCGGCCGCGTACCCGGCGACGGCCTCGCGCACCTCGGGCGACGGACCCGTCCGGTCCTTCCGCGCGAGGAGCCGCTCCACCACCCCGGTGTCGTTGATCCCCTGGAAGTACAGGTCGCTGGCCAGGTTCGTCCTCGCCCGCGACAACCCGCTGCCGGGGTTCGCGTCCGCGCCGAGGTGCCGCGACCGCGTGCCCGACGTCGTCAACATCGTCTGCGCCAACGAACACGCGTTGTCGGTCGCCGCCGCGTAACCCTGACCGAACCCGAGCCGCCGGTAGTCGGCCGCCACGATGTGCGGAATGCCGTGCTCGGTGTACCGGATGGTCGCGCTCAGCCCTCGTGCCTCGGCTGTCGCGGCCCCCGTCCAGAGGAGGGCCACCGCCGTCGCGGCAGCCGTGAACTTGCTTCGGAGCAGCACGGATGCTCTCCTTTCCGTGGAAGTGGGTGCTCGTGAAGGCACGCCCCTCGGGGCGTGTTGTGGTGCTTGCTTCCTCCCTGGGTCGTCGAGTTGCCGCTCGGCGACCCAGGCCTCATTCGGCCTTGGGAAAAGCGATGAAGCGCAACAGGACTTCCCGCGCGTCAGCGGGCACGTCCTCGCGCCAGTACCGCTTCACCAGGGCCAGGTAGTCCTCGAAGAACTCCCGCAGCTCGTCCTCCGTGACGACGATCGACCCCCGCGAGTACGGGACCGCGTCGCCCCAGGTGCCCATGTCCCCGCTCTGCGCCTGGAACCTCGTCCAGGCCTGGAGGTCCTCGGCGAGCTGCGCGTTGTTCAACTCGTCCAGCGCGGCCGCCATCTCCGGGGTCCGCGCGCTGCGTCGCGGGTACCGCAGATCCCGGCGGACCACCCGCCACCACCGCTCCTTGCCCTTGCCGAGCGAGGGCTCGTCCTCGACGAACCCGTGCCTGGCCAGTTCGCGGAGGTGGTAGCTCGTCGATCCGGTGTTCTCGTCCAACGCCGCCGCCAGGGTCGTCGACGACGCCGGTCCGCGCCTCAGCTCGGCCATGATGCGCCTCCTCAGCGGGTGCGCCATGGCCTTCAGCACCGCGGGGTCGACGATCTCCTCCGGCTGCGACATGCCCCGACGGTAGCGTGCAGAGATTTCTTTGCACAGGTTTCCCGGCAAAGATCGGGGTTCTCCCCGAGGCCACTCGGCCACCGCGCTCGCTGCGCCGTCACGGTGGTTCGGCGGGGAGCGGGGGAGGTCAAGTGGTACAGACCATTGACAAAGGAGGCGGTGGTTCAGCAGTCTGCGGACGTGGGAACGGCTCGACCGAGGAGGACGACGTGGAAACCCAAGCGCTCCAAGGAAGTCGATGGCGTCGGGCGGGTCGTGCCCTCGCCGCGGCGGCACTCGTGGCCGGTGGGACGGTCGTCTGGACGCTGGGCGGCCAGACCTCGAACGTCGCCCAGGCCGCCGAACCCCTCGGGAGCCTCGTGCCCGCGCCCGTGTCGGTGCAGGCCACGGCCGGTGTCACGCACACGCTGACCAGCACGTCCAAGATCTACACGCAGGCGGGCGACGCGGAGGCCCGCTCGGTCGGCGACTACCTGGCAGGCGTCCTGCGCAGGTCCACCGGCTTCGCCCTCCCGGTCTCCGACGCCTCCGGCACCCCGACCGACGGCATCGCGCTCCTGCTCACCGGCGCCAACGCCTCCGTCGGCGACCAGGGCTACCAGCTCGACGTCACGGCGTCGACGGTCGTGCTCAGGGCGAACAGGGCGGCAGGCCTCTTCGGCGGCGTGCAGACGCTGCGCCAGCTGCTGCCCGCGAAGGTCGAGGCCGCGACCGTCCAAACCGGACCGTGGACGCTGCCCGGCACCGCCATCCTCGACCACCCGCGCTTCGGGCACCGCGGCGCGATGCTCGACGTGGCACGGCACTTCCACCCGGTCGCCGCGGTCAAGAAGTACCTCGACCAGCTGGCGCTGTACAAGGTGAACTACTTCCACCTGCACCTGACCGACGACCAGGGCTGGCGCATCGCCATCGACAGCTGGCCCAGGCTGACCACGGTCGGCGGCAGCACCCAGGTGGGCGGCGGCGCGGGCGGCTTCTACACCAAGGCCCAGTACCAGGAGATCATCGCCTACGCGGCCTCCCGGTTCATCACCGTGATCCCCGAAGTAGACCTCCCCGGCCACACCAACGCCGCGCTCGCGTCGTACGCGGAGCTGAACTGCAACGGCGTGGCCCCGGCCCTGCGCACCGACACGGCCGTCGGCTACAGCTCGCTCTGCGTCTCGAAGGACGTGACGTACCAGTTCGTCGACGACGTGGTCCGCGAGATCGCGGCCATCACCCCCGGCCCGTACTTCCACATCGGCGGTGACGAGGCCCAGGCCACCAGCGACGCCGACTACCAGGCGTTCATGGACCGGACCCTGCCCATCGTCAAGAAGTACGGCAAGCAGCCCATGGGCTGGCACGAGTTCGTCAAGACCACCACCGACACCGGCGCGGTCCCGCAGTACTGGGGCACCAGCACCTCCAACTCCGTGGTCGCCGCCGCGGCGGCCCGCGGCCAGAAGGTCCTGATGTCCCCGGCCAACAAGGCCTACCTGGACATGAAGTACCACGCCGGAACGCCGCTGGGCCTGGAGTGGGCGGGCCGCATCGAGGTGCAGGACGCCTACGACTGGAACCCCGCCGCCCACGTCTCCGGCGTCGGCGAGTCCGCCGTCCGCGGCGTGGAAGCTCCACTGTGGACGGAGACCATCGCCACCTCCGCCGACATCGAGTTCATGGCCTTCCCCCGGCTCGCGGCCATCGCCGAACTCGGCTGGTCCCCGTGGTCCACGCACAACTGGGACCGGTTCAAGCTCCGCCTGGCCGCCCAGGGCCCCCGCTGGACGGCCCAGGGCATCAACTTCTACCGGTCGACCCAGGTCCCCTGGGAGACCACCACCCCGACGACGACCACGACGACCACGACGACGCTGCCCGGCACCTGCCCTGCGGCCTGGGACCGCGCCAAGGTCTACAACGCCACGAACGCCGTCTCCCACAACAGCCGCAGGTGGACGGCCCAGTGGTGGACCCAGGGCGAGGAACCCGGCACCACCGGCCAGTGGGGCGTCTGGCGCGACGGCGGCGCCTGCTGACGTCCGCGGCGGTGAACGGACCCCCGATCCGCTCACCGCCGCGGACCCCCGTGGTGTAGGGATGGACCATGACGCGCATCGAGATCGACGGCCTGCCGGCCACCACCGAAACCCTCGCGCACCCGGTGATGTCCACCACCGGCAACTTCACCGCGATGCAGGTCCGCGACCACCGGGTCCGCGGCCTCGACCTCCACCTGGCCAGGCTGCGGACCGCGTCCGGGGAGGTGTTCGGCGGCGACCTGGACGAGGACCTCGTCCGCGGGCACATCCGCCACGCCCTGGCCGACGACGTCGTGGACGCCTCACTGCGCGTCTACGTGTTCCAACCGCACGACGCCCTGTCGGTCATGGTCACGGTCGACCCGCCCGGCGAGCCCCCCGCCGCGCCGCAGCGGCTGCTCTCCGTCCCGTACACCCGCCCGTTCCCGCACCTCAAGCACCTGGGCGGGTTCGCTCAAGCGCACCACCGGAAACTGGCCCGCGACGCCGGCTACGACGACGCCCTCCTCGTCACGCCGGACGGCCTGGTCACCGAGGGCGCCACCACCAACATCGGCTTCTTCGACGGCGACACGGTCGTCTGGCCGGACGCCCCGGTGCTGCTGGGCATCACCATGCAGCTGGTGAACACCGCACTGGCCGTGCCGCCGCGACTGGCCGAGATCCGCCTGGAGGACCTGCCGTCGTTCGACGCCGCGTTCCTCACCAACGCCAGGGGCATCGTCGCCGTGGGCAGCATCGACGACGTCGACTTCCCGGTGGACGAGGCCCGCATGAAGCTCGTGACCGACGCCTACGACAGCGTTCCGTGGACCAGGCCTTGACCTAGGCGCAGGCGGCCGCGCGTTCCAGCAGCAACGTCCGCTCCCGGCCGTTCCGGGTGAGCGAAGCGGCGCGTTCGAACTCGCCGCGGGCCTCGTCCAGCCTGCCGAGCTTCACCAGGAAGTCCCCGCGCACGCTGGGCAGCAGGTGGTAACCCTTCAACGAGGGCACGGACAGCAGCTCGTCGACCAGTTCCAGCCCGGCCGCGGGCCCGTGCGCCATCGACACGGCCACCGCCCGGTTCAGCTCCACCACGGGCGACGGCAGCACCTTGCCCAACGTGTCGTACAGGGAGGCGATCCGCCCCCAGTCCGTGTCGCCGGCGGTCCGAGCCCGCCCGTGGCACGCGGCGATGGCCGCCTGCAACGCGTAGGGCCCGTCGGCGCCGCCCAGCTGTTCGACGCGGTCGAGCGCCGCCAACCCG
This sequence comes from Umezawaea sp. cmx-9-4, assembly GCA_049997955.1. Classification (GTDB taxonomy): domain Bacteria; phylum Actinomycetota; class Actinomycetes; order Mycobacteriales; family Pseudonocardiaceae; genus Umezawaea. The sequence continues at coordinate 895,013 of JAEBDY010000001.1, forward strand.
CGCCTGATCAGCATGTGGTCCCACCGCCCGCGGTCCTGGTCGAGCAGCAGCACCGGCCGCCCGTCCGGCCCCACCCGCGCGGCCGAGCGGGAGGCCTGGATCTCCATCATCGCCACCAGCCCGTGCACCTCGGGTTCGAGCGGCATCAGCCCGGCCAGCACCCGGCCCAGCCGCAAAGCCTCGCCGCACAACGACGGCCGCAGCCAGTCGTCCCCGGCGGTGGCCGAGTACCCCTCGTTGAAGACGAGGTACACGACCTCCAGGACGGACGACAACCGCGCGGGCCACTCCTCGCGCGGGGGCACCTCGAACGGCACCTCGGCCTTCGCCAGCGTCTTCTTGGCCCGCACGATCCGCTGCGCGATGGTCGGCTCGGACGCCAGGAACGCGCGGGCGATCTCGTCGGTGGACAACCCGCCCAGCAGCCGCAACGTCAGGGCCACCCGCGCCTCGGTCGACAGCACCGGGTGGCACGACACGAACACCAGCCGCAGCAGGTCGTCGTCGATCTCAGGGGCGTCCTCGACCTCCGGCGCGGCCCCGAGCGGGTCCAGCTCGTGCCCCAGGACCTCGACCTTCTTGCGGAGGTTCTGCTCCCGCCGGATGAGGTCGATCGCCCGGCGCTTCCCGGTCGCCATCAGCCAGGCGCCGGGATTGCGCGGGACGCCCTCGACGGGCCACTGCTCCACAGCGGCCAGCAGGGCGTCCTGCGCAAGCTCCTCGGCGAGCCCGACGTCCCGCACGATCCGTGCGAGACCGGCGACGACCCGCGCCGATTCGATCCTCCAGACCGCGTCGATCGCGCGGTGTGCCTCCGAAGCCGTCACAGCCACTGATTACCGCAACCGCGACGGCCGTGCAAACAGCTACTGGCCGATCTGCTCCCGCAGCGCGTTCTCGGCGGCCTGCAGCTCGGGCGTGAACTCGTCGCCGAAGTCGGACGCCTCGAACACCTGGCGGATCTCGATCACCGAGTCCTCGCCCTCGAACGTCGGCATCCGCTTGACCCACTCGATCGCCTCGTCGCGCGACTTCACGTCGAGAATCCAGAACCCGGCGATGAGCTCCTTGGTCTCGGCGAACGGCCCGTCGACCACGGTCTTCTCGTTGCCCTTGAGGTGCACCCGCGCACCCTTGGCGCTGGGGTGCAGCCCTTCACCGGCCAGCATCACACCCGCGCCCGCCAGCTCTTCGTTGAACTTCCCCATGGCCGTGAGCTGCTCCTCGCTCGGCATGGCGCCCGCTTCGGTCTTCTCGTCGGCCTTGATGATCACCATGAAACGCACAACAGGCTCCTAGGTCGTCCTGGGCGGGACCTTCTCCCTGCCCTGTACCCCTGCGTCGAACGGGAACCCGCCCGATCGACACACGGGCGAACTTTTCTTCGAACTTTTTTCGCAGGCCCCGGACCAGCGGAAACGCGAACGGCCGGACCGCCGCGAGGCGATCCGGCCGCAAGCGGCGTTCAGTAACCGGGCCTGGAGGCGTTCTTGGCCTTCCGCACGGCGCCGTCGATCTGGTGGTGGTACTTCCCCTTGGTCTGCCGGTCGAGGAACATCCCCGCCTGGTCGGCGAGCCTGCTCACCTTCTCGGGGTTCTGCTGGGCGTACTTCTTGGCCGCGGCAGCCGCCGTGGCGAGTACCGCGAGCTTGCGCAACATGGCCATGCCTCATCCCTTCGACAACCGTCCAACGTCCGGACGCACCACGAAGGTTCCCCACGCGCCCGGTGCCCAACCAGCACCTCACGCGGAGGCCACCCGACCTACCGCTCCACCAGCACGGCCAACCCGTCCAACACCCTCCCCAACCCGAACTCGTAGGCGGCCCCCGGCTCGTAGGCCGTCCCGAGCGCCGCCCCGACCGCCGACCCCACCCGCCCGGCCAGCGGATAGACCCCGGGGGCGAGCACCCGCTCCAGCAGCGGAGCGCTGGCCGCCCACCACTCCCCGTCCGTCAGCGCGCTCTCGGCCGCGGCGACGGCCGAGTCGGCGGCGCTGCGCGCCCAGGCCTGCACGAAGCTCAACACGTAGGTCAGCGCCGCGTCCATCTCCACGTCGGACAACCCGATCCCGTCCAACGCGTTCAGCTCGTGCTCGTACTTCCCCATCTGCCCCGGCCCCAGCAACGGCCGAACGGTGGACACCCGCGCCACCCAGGGATGCGCCTCGAACAACCGCCGGTTCTCCAGGGCGACGGCCACCACCCGCTCCCGCCACGGCGAGCCCGCGGTGGACACCCGCTCCATCCGCGCGTAGGCCGAGTCCACCATCAGGTCGAGCAGTTCGGCCTTGCCCGGCACGTACGTGTACAGCGTCATCGCGACCACGCCCAACGCCGACGCGACCTTCCGCATGGTCAGCGCTTCCAGGCCTTCGGCGTCCGCCAGCGAGGTGGCCGCGTCGACCACGGCGTCCACGGTCAGCCCTTGCCGGGGCCCGCGCCGGGGAACCGCCCCGGCCTCCCGCCAGAGCAGTTGGAGAGTGCGAGCGGGATCCCCGGCGCTCGTTCGATCGTCACCCACGTGCATCCTTACTTTTTACAGCGTACAATGTACAACGTACAGAGAAAAGGAGTGCCAGTGCGGATCACCTCTTCAGCCGTGTCCATGAACGTCGACGACGTCCCCGCGTCCAGCAAGTTCCTCATCGACCACTTCGGTTTCCAGGAGGCCATGGCGGCGGACGGCTTCGCCTCGCTCACCCGCGAGGACGCGAAGATCCACGTCATCTTCCTGCGCCGAGGCCTCCCGACCCTGCCCGACGACCAGCGGGACGTGCACGCCACGGGGCTCATCCTCGCCTTCGTCGTGGACGACCTGGAAGGCGAACTGGCCCGCCTCCAGCAGGAGGGTGTCACGATCACGATGCCGCTCACCTCCGAGGAGTGGGGCGAGCGGGCCTTCCAGGTGCGCGACCCCAACGGCGTGATCGTCCAGCTCGTGGACTGGAACGCCTAGACCCGCCGCCCGAGGGGCTCCCGCAGCGCGACGGCCGTGCGCCCGGGAGCCTCCTCGGAGGCAGGCACCGCCGCTCATCGGCCCACGGGACGAGTGCGATCCGAGGGGTGGTCATGCTCCCGATCGCACCAGCTCGACCGGCACGGCGTCCAAGACGCGACCCCGTTCGTGGAGATAGGGAACGCCTGTCGAACGGTCCGCGCCACCTCCGGGAACGCCTCGGCGACCGGCGACACCGCCTCACGCCGCCAGACCAGCGCGAGGTGCAGGTGCGCGGGCGGTTCGAGATTGACCACGAGCGCGCCCGCCTGCCGCGCGAGCGGCGCCCACGAGTCGGCGAGCACGGCGATGCCGACCCCGCCGAGCAAACGCCCTGATCATCGAGCTCAGCGGCTCGACTGGGAGAGCGGCGGTTGCGCGAGGAACAGCGCCTGCGTGGCCCGGTGCACCTCGCCGTGGTCGACCACGGCGAGGAAGCCGCCGTGCGTCCATCCCCCGACCCCAACCGCCATTTGGCGGGTCATCTCCGCCGCGTGGCACTGTCGACGGTGCCGCCGCCGAGCCGACGATGGTCGTGGTGGTCACGCCGGAGTGACCCCGAGCACCGAGGAGACCCGATGACGACCACTGAGTCCGACTCGACCCGCGTCGGCCCGCCGCCGCCGTTCGACACCGAACTGGCCGCCGCGCTCGAAACCATGTCCGAGCTGCCGAGTTCGATCACCGCCGAGCTGATCCCCCTGATGCGGTCCGGCGGCCTCGGGCGTGACGCGACCACGGAGGAACTGGAGCGCGACGGCGCGTTCGAGGTGTCCGAGCGGCCCGTGCCGGGCCCGCACGGCGACATCCCGGTGCTGATCCTGCGGCCGACCGGCGCGACCGGCCTGGTCGGCGCGATCTACTACGTCCACGGCGGCGGCATGGTCATGGGCTCCAACCGGGGCGCCGACTCGACCAAGGCGTTCGACCTGGCGCAGGAGCTGGGACTGGCCGTCGTGTCGGTCGACTACCGGCTCGCGCCCGAGCACCCGCACCCGGTGCCGGTCGACGAGTGCTACGCCGGTCTGGTGTGGACGGTCGAGCACGCCGAGGAGCTGGGCATCGACCCCGAGCGCATCGTGATCAGTGGCGCCAGCGCGGGCGGTGGTCTCGCCGCCGCGACGACGTTGATGGCCCGCGACCGGGGTGGCCCCGCGCTCGCCGCGCAGCTGCTGTTCTGCCCGATGCTCGACGACCGCAACGAGTCGGTGTCGGCGCGGCAGATGGTCGGCGTCGGCGTGTGGGACCGGATCTCCAACGACACGGGCTGGACCGCGCTGCTCGGCGACGAGCGCGGCGGACCCGACGTGTCGCCGTACGCCGCCCCCGCCAGGGCGACGGACCTGTCCGGGCTGCCGCCGGCCTACCTCGACGTCGGCTCGGCGGAGACGTTCCGCGACGAGGTCGTCGCGTACGCGTCCGCGATCTGGGCCGCGGGCGGCGAAGCCGAGCTGCACGTGTGGCCCGGCGGGTTCCACGGGTTCGAACTGCTCGCCCCGCAGGCGCTGATCTCGCAGACCGCGGGCGGACCGCGAGCCCCCTGGCTGCGACGCGTGCTCGGCATCTGAGCCGGTGGCACGATGAACAGGTGGAAGACCTCGTCGGCAGGCTGAGCGCGCTCGATCCCGACGCGGGCGCGGCGGTCAAGGTGATCGCCTACTTCGACCGGCTGGTCGAGGGCCGCGCCGGGCTCGAACCCGTCGTCCGCGGCGCGGCCGTGCTCACCGGCTGCGCCGCCCGGCTGGTCGACGCCGATCGCGGTGTCGACCTCCGGGTCGACGCGACCGGCGCCGTCCAGCCGTCCGGCGGCCCGCCGGACCCGACGTGGCTCAGCGCTCCTCTGCACCCCGGTGGCCCACCCGCGCTCTGGCTCGAACGCGCCAGCCCGGCGGGCCCGGTCGAGGCCATGGTCCTCGAACGGGCCCTGTCCGCTGCTCGGGGCGCGCTCGCCCGCACCCGTGGGCCCGCGCCCGCGGACGACGTGGCCGCGGTGCTGGACGCCTCGGTCGCCGAACCCGCTCGTCTGCGCGCCGCCCGCAGGCTCGGCCTGGGCACCGCCGCCCGAGCGGTCGCCCTGGTCGGTGGCCGGGCGAAGGTGCTGGCCGCCGACCAGGACGTCACCACGGCCAGGGCCGGCGTCGGTCCCGTTGTCGCCGTGGCGGACCTGCCGTCGTCGTGGGCCGCCGCGCGCACGGCGTTGCGCTTCACGGCGGCGGGCACCGAGCAGGACCCCGGCCCCGGCGTCGTGCACGCCGACGAACTGGGCGGTCTGGCCGTGCTCGCCGAGGCCGTCGGCCCCGGTACGGAACCGGTTCCGGATGTGCGCGACCTGGAACGCGCCCGCTCCACCGCTCCCTGGGCACTGGCGACGCTCGTCGCCGTGGCCACCACGTCCAGCCTGCGCACGGCCGCCGCCGCACTGGTCGTGCACCACTCCACGTTGCAGGACCGGCTGACGCACGTGGAGGAGTTGCTGGGCTGGTCGGTCCGCGACCCCTCCGGACGCTTGCGCCTGCAACTGGCCATCGCGCTGCGCCGCCTGCGCCAACACCCGTGACAGTCCTGAGTGGACTGTCAGCCCGCCAGTGCGATGGTGTGCCCGGTGCGCTCGACCTTGGCCCGCAGGTAGCCGAGGTTGCTCGGCGTGGCGAAGACGCCGGTCGGCACGTGGTGGCGCACGGTGATGCCGTGGGCGTTGAGCTGCGCGCCCTTGTCGGGGTTGTTGGACAGCAGGTCGATCGTGTCGACGCCCAGGGCGGTCAGCATCTGCGCGGCGGCGGTGTAGTCGCGGCCGTCCTCCGGCAGGCCGAGCGCGCTGTTGGCCTCGTAGGTGTCCAGGCCGTCGTCCTGCAGGGCGTAGGCGTCGAGCTTGTTGTACAGCCCGATGCCGCGGCCCTCCTGGCGCAGGTAGAGCAGCACGCCGCCCTCGTTCGACAGGCGTTCGACGGCTTCGCGGAGCTGGGGGCCGCAGTCGCAGCGGGCCGAGCCGAAGACGTCGCCGGTGAGGCACTCGGAGTGCATCCGGACGAGCGGCGCCGGGTTCGCGGACAGGTCCCCGAACACCATCGCCAGGTGCTCCGCGTGGTCGGCGAGCCCGTGGAAGGTGACCGTCTCGGCCGTGGTGCTGAAGCCGTCGCCGAACCGCAGGGGCACCTGGACGCTGGTGCGGACCGAAGCGCTCGCGGTGAGGGAGGCGGTCATGACGGGCTCCGATCGACGACGAGTTCGTTCTTCAACCACAGGTCGAACACTACGCCGGTAGTTTGAATTTGAACGAGGACTGTGGTCGCGACCACAGCGCGTCTCAGAGCACGACGAGTTGCGCCTGGTCGAAGGCCACCGCGAGGTCGGCCTCGATCCGGGCGGCGGTGTCGAGCAGGGGCGGGAGGAGCCGCTCGACGGTCTCCTCGACGGTGTCCCGGCCGACGTGCAGCGCCGTGTTGACCGCCGCGACGACCGTCCCGGACCGGTCGCGCACCCCGACCGCCAACGACCGCAGCCCGTCCTGCAACTCCTGGTCCACCATCGCCCAGCCCTGCCGGGCCACGACGTCCACGGCGGCGCCCAGGTCCTCCGTCGACACCAGCGTGCGGCTGGTCAACGGCGTCCGGTCGGTCCGGTCGAGCAGGGCGGCGCGGTCGGCGGGGGGCAGGTCGGCCAGCAGGACCCGGCCCATCGACGTGGCGTGCGCCGGGAACCGGGTGCCGACCGCGATGTCGATCCGCATGATCCGCTTGGTCGCGACCCGCGCCACGTACCGGACCTGGTCGCCGTCGAGCACGGCCATCGACACGGACTCGCCGACGACGGCCGTGAGCGCCTTGAGGTGCGGCTCGGCGATCTCCGCGAGCGTGAGCGACGACAGCCGCGAGTACCCGAGGTCCAGCACGGTCGGCCTCAGCGCGAACACCCTGCCGTCGCTCTCAGCGTACCCGGTCTCCCGCAGCACGAGCAGCGCCCGCCGCGCGGTGGCGCGGGGGAGTCCGCTGGCCGCGGCGGCCGTCGAGATCGTCAGACCGCCGGGCGCGAAGCGGAACGCCTTCAGCACGGCGATCCCGCGGGCCAGCGTCTCCAGGAACTCCATGCCCAGTTCGTCCTTCGTGGACCGCAGTTCGTCGGCGGTCGGCACGGCCCGCTCGCCCGAGCCGGTCGGCCGTCGGAGCGCGGCTTCCATGTCCCACACGGCTTCCCGCAGCGCGGGCAGCACGGCGTCCGGGAACGTCTTCGCGGTGTGCCTGCTGGTGTGGCTGAGCACGCTCACCGCGGCGACCGGTCGGCCGTCGGGGTCGTACACCGGCGCGGCGATGGCGAGCAGGCCCGGTTCGACCCACTGGTCGTCGAGCGACCAGCCCTCCTGGGCGGCCTCGGCGACCCGTGCGCGGAACTCGGCCTCGCGGTCCGGCACCGCCCGCGTCAACGTCGGGACGGCGGGGAAACCCGCGTCCAACGGGTCGGCCGTCCGGCGGTCGCGCCACAGCTCGTAGCGGTCCTCGTCCCACGTCGTGGCCAGCGCGACCCCGGCGGCGCTGCGGTCGTCGGGCAGCAGCCCGCCGACGTGGAACGCCAGGTACATGGCCCGCCGCCGGGTCGACTGGGCGATCAGCCGCGCCCCGTCGGCGTCCGGGACGGCCAGCGACACCGACTCGTCCAGCTCGTCCGCGAGCCGCGTCACCAGCGGCGCCAACGGGGTCACGAGGCCGCAGGACGCCAGGTAGGCGTTGCCGAGTTCCATCGCGCGCGGCGCCAGCAGCAGGTTCTGCCCCTCGGCGCGCAGGAAACCCAGGCGCAGCAGGGTCGCGGTGATCCGGTCCACTGTGGACCGGGCGAGTCCGGTGGCCTTGGTGAGGTCGACGCGGCGCACCCGCGGCTCGGGGTCGGCCGCCACGGCGTGCAGCACCGCCAGGCCCCGTTCGAACGGGCCCGCGGTGTCCTCTGCCGCTTCCCGCACGTCGCGCCCCGTCTCATGAGGACCGGACCCGGTGGTCGCGGTGCTCCCGACATCGTAGTTGCGGGCCTCTTGACGCCTCCTGGTCGCCGGGATCACACTGCCACGCAAGTGCAACGAACTAAATTTCGCTGGACGAACTTGCGCTCCGGTGCCGTCGCCCCGGCACCGGCTCGGACCGGTGCCGGGGCGACGGCCCGTGGATCCAGCCGACCGCGCCGGTGGTGGTCGCACTGGTGCTGCGTGCGGTACGAAGGTCGGTACCGGTGTCCGGCGCTCGGGTCCGCTTTCAGGATTTCGCTCGAACTGGAATAGCCAAGGAGTGGGTTCCGTGACGATCAACCGCGAACTGTTCATCGGCGGCGAGGACGTGCCCGCCCTGGACGGGCGAACCACCCAGGACCTCAACCCCTACACCGGCGCCGTCTACGCGACCGTCGCCGCGGGTGGTGCGGCCGACGTCGTCCGCGCGGTCGACGCCGCCGAAGCCGCCTTCCCCGCGTGGGCCGCGATGTCGCCGACGGCCCGGCGGCGCGTCTTCCTGAAGGCGGCCGACGTCTTCGAGGCCCGCGTCCCCGAGGCGATCGAGATCATGGCCAACGAGGTCGGGGGTGTGGCGGGCTGGGCGGGCTTCAACGCGGCCCTGTCCACCAACATCCTGCGCGAGGCGGCCGCCGCGATCACCCAGCCGCTCGGCGAGGTCCTGACCAGCGACACCGGCGGCCAGCTGTCCATGGCCGTGCGCCAACCGGTCGGTGTTGTCGGCGCCTTCTCTCCGTGGAACGCGCCCCTGATCCTGGGCATCCGCGCCATCGCGGTTCCGCTGGCCGTCGGCAACACGGTCGTCCTCAAGCCCAGCGAGGACGCCCCGATCGCGTGCGGCCTGTTCCTCGCCGACGTGCTGCGCGAGGCCGGGCTCCCGGCGGGCGTGCTCAACGTCGTCACCAACGCCCGCGAGGACGCCGCCGTCGTCGCCGAGGCGCTGATCGCGGACAAGCGGGTCCGGGTGGTCAACTTCACCGGCTCCACCGGCATCGGCCGCGTCGTCGGCACCACCGCCGCGCAGCACCTCAAGCCCGCGGTGCTGGAACTCGGCGGCAAGAACGCCGTGCTGGTGCTGGACGACGCGGACGTCGACTACGCCGTCGACGCGGTGGCGTTCAGCGCCTTCCACAACGCGGGCCAGATCTGCATGTCCGCCGACCGGATCCTGGTGCACAGCTCGATCGCCGAGGAGTTCACCACCAAGCTCGCGGCGAAGGTGGCGCTGCTGCCGCACGGCGACCCGACCGATCCGGGAACGGTCGTCGGCCCGATGATCAACGACCGGTCCGCGAAGCGGGTCGCCGAACTCGTCCAGGACGCGGTCGCGCACGGCGCGCGGGTGCGGGCGGGCGGCGGCGACCCGGACGGTTCCCGTTACACCGCAACGGTCCTCGACCAGGTGCGGCCGGAGATGCGGGTCTACTACGAGGAGATCTTCGGGCCGGTGGTCACCGTCATCGCGGTGGACGGCGACGAGGAGGCCATCGCGATCGCCAACGACACCGACTACGGCCTCACCGCCGGGGTGCTGACGGAGGACGCCCGGCGCGGTCTCGCCGTCGCCCGCCGCCTGCGCACCGGCATCGTGCACGTCAACAACCAGACCGTCGCCGACGAGCCGCAGGTCCCGTTCGGCGGCGTCGGGTCCACCGGGTACGGCCGGTTCGGCGGCCGCTGGGCCGTGGAGGCGTTCACGAACACCCGCTGGATCACCGTCGCGGGGGAGCACCACCACTTCCCGTTCTGACGGGCTCCGACCGGCGTCCGCGCCACCCTCACAGTGAGCGGAAGTGCGTGGTCAGCACGCCGTCGTCGTACAGGTGGAACGCCAGCCCCACGGGCAGGTCGAGGTCCGTGGGGTCGCCGGTGTGCTCCCAGGGCAACAACGTCGTCGACTTGACGCCCGGCCCCACCCGCACGGGGACGCCCGCGAACGTCGACGCGACGCCCGAGTGCGCGTGCCCGCACAGCACCCCGGCCACCCGCGGGTGCCGGGCCAGCACGGTGGCCAGGTCGTCCGGGTCCTGGAGCCGGATCGCGTCCAGCTCGGGGATCCCCACCGGCACGGGCGGGTGGTGCAGCACCACGAACGCGGGCCCGTCCGACCGCGTCAGCGCGGAGTCCAACCAGGACAGCGTCTCCGGGCCGAGCCTGCCCGCGTCGCTGCCGGGGATGAGCGAGTCGCACAGCAGGATCGACGCGCCCGCCACCTCGTGCACCTGGTTCACCGGCTCGGATCCCTCACCACCGAGCATCCCGGCGCGGAACGCCCCGCGCTCGTCGTGGTTGCCGGGGCAGCAGAGCACCGGAACCTCCAGCGGCGCCAGGATGTCCCGCAGCGCGGCGTAGTCGACGGGCCTGCCCTCCTGGGTGAGGTCGCCGCTGATCACCACCGCGTCGACCCGGCCCGGCATCGCGGCCAGGTACTCGACCACCCGCGTGGTGCGGGCGGCGTTGCGCTCGCCGCCGTCGATGTGGACGTCGCTCACGTGCGCCAGTGTGATCATGACGTGGGTCCTCCGGTCAGCAGCTCAGGCAGGTCCGCTATCGAGTCGATCACCGAATGCGCTCGTCCGACAAGGCCTTCGGCGTGCTGGGCCGGGTACTTGCCGGTGCGCACCTGCACCGTCCGCGCCCCCGCGGCCAGCCCGCCCGCGATGTCCGTCGTGGCGTCGTCGCCGACGACCACGCAGTCCGCCGCGGCCAGCCCGAGCGACCGGGCCGCCAGCGCGAAGAAGTCCGGCGACGGCTTGCCGAGCACCCTGGCCTCCACGCCCGCCGAGTACTCCAGCCCCGCCACCACCGCACCCGTGTCGAGGTGGTCGCCGTCGTCCCGCCGGAAGTAGCGCCCCCGTTGCAGCGCGACGAGTTCCGCCCCGGCCCGCAGCGCCCGGAACGCCCCGTCGAGCGCGGCGTAGTCGAGCACGTCCCGGCAGTCGCCGACCAGCACGTGCGTGTGGTCCCCGGTGGCGGGCAGGTGCGAGAACTCCGCGCTCAGACCGGTCGACACGAGCGTGAGCACGACGGCGTCCGGCAGACCCGCGAACAGCTCGCGCGCCGCCGACACCGGCGTGAACAGGTCCTCGACGGGCACGTCCAGGCCGTAGCCCGCCAGTTCGGCGGCGACGGCCGCGGGTGGCCTGGAGTCGATGTTGGTCAGGAACCGCACGCCGAACCCGCGCTCCCGCAGGACTCGCACCGCCTCGGCGGCACCGGGCAGCGCCTCCCCCTCGGCGAACAGCGTGCCTTCCAGGTCGAGCAGGACGGCGGGCATCGTGACTCCTCTGCGCTGACCGTGGTCGGGGTTGGGGCTCAGGAGCCCGCGACCGGCCGGGATTCCCCCGGCGGCCACTCGCCGCCGGGGTCGAGGCGGCTCAGGATCTGCGCCGAGATGGCCGCCAGCTGCTCCTGCTGCTCCGGGGTCAGCGCGTCGAACACCAGTTCCCGCACGGTGTTCACGTGGCCGGGCGCGGCGTCGACCAGCACCTCGAACCCCGCGTCGGTCAGGCGGGCCCTGGTGACGCGGCCGTTGTCGGTGCTGGGGCAGCGGCTGACCCAACCCCTCTTCTCCAGCCGCGTGACCACGTGCGACATCCGCGACAGCGAGGCGTTGCTCAGCGAGGCGAGTTCGCTCATCGACAGCGTCCGGTCGGGCTTCTCGGACAGCACGCTGAGCACCAGGTACTCGAAGTGGCTGAACCCCGTTCGACCGCGCATGTCCGCGTCGAGCGCGTACGGCAATTTGATCAACACGCCGCTGAAGGTGATCCACGCGGCCTTCTGTGCCGCCGTGAGCCAGCGCGGCGAATCTGCGGTCACCTCCGAAGGGTACATCACAGTTGAAGCGTCAAGTCTTTTCGCTGTTGCCGGCGCTGTCCGGTCCGTGGTGCTCTCCCCGCCGTGCGCGCGGCACCGGGCTGGGGCACGGTAGACGGGGAGGTGCGGGATGGAACACCTGCGTTTGGGCGGCGCCGGACTGGCGGTGTCCAGGATCGTGCTGGGCTGCATGAGCTTCGGCGACCCGACCCGCGGCACGCACTCGTGGTCGATGGGGATCGACGAGGCGCGCCCGCTGGTCCGCCAGGCGCTGGAAGCGGGCATCACGACGTTCGACACGGCGAACTCGTACTCGCTCGGCTCCAGCGAGGAGATCGTCGGCGAACTGCTGGGCGAGTTCGCCGACCGCGCCGACGTGGTCATCGCCACCAAGGTCTACGGGAAGATGGACGACGGCCCCAACGGTTCGGGCCTCTCGCGCGGCGCGATCACGACCCAGGTGGACGCCAGCCTGCGCAGGCTCGGCACGGACTACATCGACCTGTACCAGATCCACCGCTACGACCCGAACACCCCGATCACGGAAACCATGGAGGCCCTGCACGACCTCGTGCGCGCGGGCAAGGTCCGCTACCTGGGCGCCTCCTCCATGTGGACGTGGCAGTTCGCGCAGATGCAGCACGCGGCAGACCTGAACGGCTGGACCAGGTTCGTGTCCATGCAGGACCAGTACAACCTGATCATGCGCGAGGAAGAACGCGAAATGCACCCGTACTGCCACGACGAGGGCGTGGGAATCCTCCCGTGGAGCCCGCTGGCCAGGGGCAAGCTGACCAGGGCTTGGAACACAACCACAACCCGAAGCGAAACCGACGCCTTCGGCAAAACCCTGTACAGGCAAACGGAAGACACGGACCGCAAGATCGTGGAAGCGACAGCGGCAGTGGCAGGGGAACACAACGTCCCACCGGCCCAGGTGGCCTTGGCGTGGATGCTGCACAAGCCGGCGGTAACCGCCCCGATCATCGGCGTCACCAAGAGCCACCACCTGGCAGACGCGGTAGCGGCAACAACCCTGACCCTGTCACCAGAAGACATCACCACTCTTGAACAGCACTACGTCCCACACGCCCAGGAAGCCTTCTAGCGCCCCAGGGCACCAGTCGACACGCCACACCGCCCCGTCGCAGCAAAGCGGACACGCGCACCCAACCAGCCTCGGCTCACGCAGAAGAACGAAACCCAGCCCACCGCAGCAAAGCAGACGCACGCCCCGCGCCTCCCAGGCCAAGCGGAAGCGCACACCCAGCTGACCTCAGCTAAGCGAAAACACGCCCCCGCATCCACCCACCCCAAACGAAAGCACGCCCCCGCGCCACCCGCCCCAAACGAAAGCACGCAACCCACCAGACGCCCACACTCCCCCCGCCGCCCCGATCCGAAGCGCCCTCATCTTTGATCTTCGTTTGTCAAGGCATCTTTCCCGCCTTGACAAATCAAGGTCAAAGATACGAGACAATGACGCGAGCGGGGCGACGATCCCACCCAATCCCACCCGACCCCGCCCACCACACGACCCCGCCGACCCCACCGATCACTCCAACAACCCGGCATCATGAACCAGCAACGCGATCTGCACCCGGTTGTTCAAGTCCAACTTCGTCAACACGCTCGACACGTGCGTCTTCACCGTGGGCACGCTGATGTGCAGCACCCCGGCGATCTCGGCGTTGGACCGCCCCAACCCCACCTCCAGGGCCACCCCCCGCTCACGGGCGTTCAACATCCCCAACCGCGCCACGGCCCCGGCTTTCCGCTCGTCCTGCCCACTGGCCGCGACCCGGGCCATCAACCGCCGCGTGACAGCGGGCGACAGCACGGGCAGCCCGGCGGCCACCTGCCGCACCGCCTCCACGATCTCCCAGGGAGGCGTGTCCTTGAGCAGGAACCCGGCCGCCCCGGCCCGCAACGCCCGCAGCACGTGCTGATCCGCGTCGAACGTGGTCAACACGATCACCTCGGGCGCTCCCGCCCTCCCGCGCACCGCCGCGGTGGCCGCCAACCCGTCCATCACCGGCATCCGGATGTCCATCAGCACCACGTCCGGCGCCAGCCGATCCACCAGCGGCAGCACCTGGGCCCCGTCCCCGGCCTCGCCGACGACCAGGATGTCCGGCGCTCCACCCAGCATCATCGCCAACCCGGCCCGCACCAGCGGATCGTCGTCCACGATGAGCACACCGACAACGCCTCGTCCCGTCACGACGGCCACGGTATCCACGCCGAGACCCGCCAGCCACCCGCTCCGGTGGGTCCGTGCTCCAACGTCCCGCCCGCGATCGCGACCCGCTCGGCCAGCCCGAGCAACCCGCGCCCCTCCACGGCACGCGCGACAGCGACCGCCCGGCTGTTCACCACCGACACGGTCAACCCCTCCTCGACGGACCCGGACACCGAAACGTCCACTTCGGACCCCGGCGCGTGCTTCCGGGCATTGGTCAGGCTCTCCTGCACGATCCGGTAGACGGTCCGCCCAGCCGTGTCCGGCACATCCCCCACCACCTCGGACCGCAACGCGACCCGCAGGTTCGCCCCGGCGGACTCGGCGACCAGTTGCGCCAGGTCCGCGAACGTGGGCTGCGGCAGTTCGCCGACCGGAGCCCGCAGCACCCCGATCACCTCCCGCAGGTCCTGCAACGCCTGGTGCGAGTTCTCCCGGATCACCCGCGCCGCGCGGGCGATGTCCGCGGCAGGCGCGTCCGGCCGGTACTCCAGCGCTCCCGCGTGCACGCTCAACAGCGACAGCCGGTGCCCCAGCACGTCGTGGATCTCCCGTGCGATGGCTTCGCGAACCTCGTGCTGCACCTGCTCGGCGCGCAGGTGGGCCTCCGTCTCCGCCCGAGCCGCCCGGTCGTGCAACGACTCGATCAGCCTGCGGCGGTGGTGGATGAACAGCCCCCAGCCGACCGCCGCGCCCTGGACCGAGATCCCGAGCGCCAGCAGCGCCTCCGACGGGATCTCGGGCTCCGGCCTGATCACGACTGCCACCGCCGTGATCGGCAGGCACAGTGCGAACAAGGTCATCGTCGTGCGCGGTGGCCGGTGGATCGCCACGGTGAACAGCGCGATCATCTGCGCCAGCGCGGACAGTTCGGAGAACGCGCCGAAGAAGACCATCAGCGCGGCGAAGTGCACCGGCAGGCGGCGCCGCCACCACAGCCCGACGAGCGAGATCACCCACGTGACCACGTCGAGCGGGAACAGCCACTGCGGATCGGGCATCTGGTTGCTCGTCACGCGGTCGAGCGCGATCCCGAGCCCGAACACCAGGGACATCGCGAACATCGTGATGTCCACCGCCCAGTCCCGCGGGCTGCGCTTCCGCGTCGAGCCGTTCATGGCCCGAACGTACCGATCCGACCCGCCGATCCGGCGCGATCGATACCTAAGTCGGAGTTTTCGGCTACTTGGGGACGACCCGCCCGATCCGGGGGAACGATGTCCGCCCCAGGTCGGCGGCCTAGTGTCGAACCATGCGCAAAGCCCTCGAACTGGTGGGTGTCGTCCTCGTCGCGGAAGGGATCAGCGGGGCGATCGACCACCTGTGGTACCAGCCGATCTTCGGCTTCCTGCTCAACTTCGTGAACCGCGTCGTCATCCCGCGGATCGACTTCCTCGCTGGGCACGAGTTGGTCGCCAACCTCGCGGTCGCCGGGCTGGGCGGCGTGGTGCTGCTCGCCGCGAGCGCGGTGACGAGACCCGGCGAGGCCGGACCCGCTGACGGTGTCGCGTGACGTCGGCACCACCACCCCGCCAAGTCCGGCCGTGAGAACGCCGCACTAGACCGTCGTGAACGCCCCTTGGGCGATGTCGGCACCGACGCGGCGCCACCACTCGGCCTGCCGCTCGGTGTCGACGCCGTCCACGATCACCGTCGTTCCGGTGCTGTGCACGACGGACAGGATTCCCCGCAGCGCCGACGCGACCGGCGAGTCCTCGCGGTCGCACCGGGCTTGCCGCCGCACCATCCAGCGGGCGATCCGCACCGCCCGCACCGGCAGCTCCTCCAGGTGCGCGAGGTCGCCGGGGGCGGTGCCGAAGTCGAGCATCTCCGTGGCCACGCCCGCGCTCGCCAGCAGCCGCAGGTTCTCCGCCGCCTCACCGCCGTCCCGCGACAGCGCGGCCGCGGGCATCCCGAGCCACAGCCGGTCGGCGGCCAGACCGGTGTGGTCGAGCACGCTCAGCACCCGGCTGAGCAGGTCCGGGTCGGACGACTGGTTCGGCGTGAGCCCGACGTGCAGCGGCCGGTCGTCGCCGGGCTCCGCCCGCCGGTTCTGGGCGTCGCCGCAGGCGGAACCGAGCAGCCAGCTGCCCAGCGGCAGGATCAGCCCGGTCTCCTCGGCCAGTTCCGCGCACCGCTCGTGCGGTAATCGGCCGCGGTGCGGGTGGTCCCACGACAGCAGCGCGTCCAGTCCGACGACCCCGCCGCCGTCGAGCCGCACCAGCGGCCGGTGCACGACGCTCAGCTCACCGTTCTCCCACGCGCCGGGCAGGGCGACGGCGAGGCCGAACACCTCCCGGTCGCGGGAGTCCTGGTGCGGGTCGAACAGCGCCCACTGCGTGCGCCCGTTGTGCTTCGCCCTGGCCAGGGTCATCTCCGCGGCCTCCAGCAGCGCGGCCGCGTCCATCCCGGCGGGCGGCCGGTCGACCACGCCGATGCTGGCGGGGGAGGCGATGCCGTGGCCGTCGACGTAGACCGGCTCGGACAGCTCCTCGTTGATCCGCCGCACGGTGCTCACCGCGTCCGGCGTGGTGGGGGAGTTCTCCACCAGCACGGCGAACTCGTCAGCGCCGAACCGGGCGACCATCGCGTCCTCGCCGTCGAACAGCGCTTCCAGGCGGTGCGCGACGCTCTCCAGCAGCAGGTCGCCCACCCGGCGACCGAGGCCGTGCGTGATCAGCGAGAACGCGTCCAGGTCCAGCAGGTAGAGGGTGATGCCGGTCGACGGGGCGGCGTGCCGCAGCACCCGTTCCAGGCTGGTGGTGAAGTACTGCCGGTTCGGCAGCCTGGTCAGCATGTCGTGCAGCGCCTGGTGGTTGAGCTGACCGTGCAGCAGGTTCAGCTCGGTGCGGTCCTCCACCACCACGACGAACCGGCACTCGGGGTCGTCGGGCAGCGGAGCGGTCACGGTGAGCGTCGCCCACGCGCTGTCGCCGTCCTTGCGCAGCAGCCGCTGCTCGCTCTGGACCCGGAGCGCCGTGCCGCCGAGCAGCTTGGCGTAGCCGTCGCGGAGCAGTTCCGCCTCCTCCGGCCGCACCAGGTCGAACAGCGCGAGCCCCGCCATCTCGGCCCGCGAGTAGCCGAGGATCTCGCCCAGCTCCTCGTTGGTGCGCAGGAAGGCGCCGTGCTCGTCGGTCAGCACGATCCCGTTCGTCGAGTTCGCGACCACGTCGTCGAACCGGGCCTCAATCGCCCGGAGCCGCTGCCGCGACTCGCAGAGCGACCTGAGCAGGGCCTGGCTCATGCTCTCCTGCTGCTCCATGGTGACGAGCCGCAGCTCCTCGGTGTACCCGGAGGCCAGTGAGCCCAGCACCAGCACGACCCGCTCGGCACTCCGCGCCGGACCGGGCAGGTCCGGCAGCGCGAGCAGGCCACGGCCGAGCACCTCCATGGTCACCTGGAGGCTGTCCACTCCCGTGCAGCCCCACCGGACCAGGGCGGCTCCCGCGGCCCTCACGTCGTCCGGCACGAACCGGTCGGCCAGGACGGCGTCGGCCAGCCGGTCCACGACGTTCTCCAGCCGAACGGCGAACTGGGCGATCTCCAGTGGGATGTAGGCGGTCCCACCGAGGGAATTCGCCCAGTTGCGAGCCAGTTTCACCCGTTGGCCGGATCGAGGGGCGGAATGCGCCATCGTCAAGGACGACGAGTGTCCCGGCGCCGTCATGCGGACGTGGCCGAACGATCGTCCTGGCAGTGCATGGACGGCGAAAGTAAGCGTGATTCCACAGAGCACCTCGGTGTTCATCCCGTGCGGACAAAAGGTACCTGTGCGCACGGTGCCCAGCCAATAGGGAAAGTGGCCGGGTTCCCGGTCGAGCGCCTTTTCGCGGGTTCGGTCCAGGAAGGTCATCGCGGTGAAACCGCAGGTCGCGCCTCCCGGTTTGCTTCTCACGGGAAAGCGCGACGCCCCGTTCATGATTCGCCGATTCAATGCCGGACCACCGACAACGCCGTTTTCGGGCAACGAAACTTCCGCGGGCGCGGCCACCGGTGTGAAAATGGTGGTCAGGTGCCGCACGCTGGGGTTTTCCCGATAATTCCCGGTGATGGCGAAGCCGGACCGGCCTCATCGCCGACACGACCGGACGCCACCCCTTCTTTCCGCCGCTGATGGGATGTGTGAAACCCGTCGGCGGCGGACCGCGAGCGTGCGTTCTCCGCATCCCGTCCCGGCGATGGCGGACCGCCTGCTCGCGTTCACCCGCCTCCGAGACCTCCCTCAGAGGGGCTTGCCGGTCTCCAGCAACGACTTCAGGCTCGACAGGATCTCCGGCCAGCCCTCGGTGATGCCCGCCAGCACCGTGCTGTCCGGCCCGAACCCGTCGTGCGTGACGGTCAGCTTGATCATCTTCCCGTGCGGCGCGATGTCGAACGTCACCTTGGACCGCGGCTCCTCCGCCATCGCCGCGATCACCTCGGCGTTCATCCCGTGCACCTCGCCGAACTCCGGCGTGAACGTGTGCCACGTGTACGAAAGCCGGTGGTGCGGCTCGGCTTCCAGCACGACCTGCGCCGGGTCCACCGTCTTCAGCCCGCCCTCGGTCCAGCTCATCGTCGCGCCCGGCGTCCACTCGGACTCGAACGTCGCACCCCAGTACCGGCTGGTGAACGCCGGATCGGTCAGCGCCTCCCACAGCTTCTCGGCGGTCGTGTTGATGTAGGTCGTGTAGACGAACTCGGGCTTGTCCATCGACTCGGACTCCAATGCTCTGGTGAGGTCGGCGAGCACTTCGACCCGCCCCCGGACGTACTGGTCGATCCACCGGTCCGCGATCGCGATGATCGGCGCGGCGTTCAGGTAGTGCAACTTCTCGCGCCCGCGCCACACCGTCGTCACGACGTTCGCGGCCTCCAGCAGCGCCAGGTGCTTGCTGACCGACTGCCGCGCCATCTCCAGCCCGGCGCACAGCTCCCGCAGCGTCTGCCCGTTGTGCGCGTTCAGGCTGTCCAGCAGCCTGCGCCGACTCGGGTCGGCCAACGCCTTGAACACCTCGTCCACAGAAATGCACCCTTCCGGCTGCCTGAAACTTAGGCAGCCGGAAGGGTGCATGTCAAGGGGTCGCCGGAGTCAGGTGCCCGTCCGGTCGAGGTGGGCGGTCCACGACGGCCCGCCGCTCGTGACCACGTTCTCGAAAGGCGCGGACACCCGTTGGTCGATTGTCGACGCGGGTCGGCGCAGGCCGTTCTCGGCCGGTCGCGAGGCCCAGCGGATTCCGCAATCGAGACCGGGAACCACGTCGCGGAAGGACATCTCGACTTCTCCGACCGGATTGACCGCGGGCGGTTCGGTGAAGTCGCCGATTCCGTGCACCTCGGTGGGCAGGCGATCCGGGTGGAACCGGACGACCAGGTCGAACCGGTCGCACCGGCGGGACGTGCGGAACTGGTGGACCGGGCGCATCGGGTGAATTCGAGGAATGCGCACGTCGAGTGAGAATTCCTGCGTTTCCCCTGCCCGGAGCGCGCGCGGGAGGCGGAGGCCGCCATTGGTGAGCAGCGCGCCGTGCACCACGCGGATGTCGTGGTCGCCGGAGAACTCGCCCCCGCCGCGGCGTGCGGTGACGGGCCACTGGATCTCGTCCACGCCGTCCCGTTCGGCGGCGATCGTCCACCGCTCGGTGCACGCGGGGACGGGTCCGTCGAGGCGCAGCAGCACGTGGAGCTGCTGGATGTGCCACCCGTCCGGGGTCGTGGCGGTGACGTGCGCGGTGTATCTGGAAGCCGCCTCGACCAGGCGCGTCAGGCCGTCGTCGATGCGGCGGCGGATGGTGCGCGAGTCGCGTTCGGCCCGGTCGGCGAGCCACTGGATCCGGTGCGCGAGGAACGCGTGCTGCGCCTCGTCGTGCAGCGCGAGCGGCGTCGTGACGGCGAGCCGGAGGTCTTCGGGAAAGGCGCGGACCAGCGAGTGGACCCAGGTGCGGAGTTTGTCCCGGACCACTTCGGCGCCGTCGGATTCAAGGATTCCACATGCTTCGCGCAATGCGGGTCCGACCTGCCGGTCGATACCCGGAGCCTGCACTCCGCGGCCACGGCGCAATGCTTTGAGTTCATCCATGAGCGTGTTCGGTGAGGTGGCCATCGGCCCTCCGTGAGGGGACTGCGCGGTCTGCTGTTCGGGCACCGCGCCGTTTCGGTGTGGCTGGCAGGTTTTCGTCCTTGAAATTCCGCTGGTGCTCTGAGTGCTATGTCGCGGATGCCCTCGTTCGTGTTACCAAGTGCAATTAACCTGCTCAGAGTTAACCCGAACGAGTTCATTCGCCACGATTCCTGCGGATTTCCATCCGGACAGGAATCCACGAGTCACTGCCGGAAAATGGCGCGCGCTCCGACCTGCGGCCCGACGACACTGTGCCGCATGACCACTGGCCCGACCTGGACGGTCGCCCCGGCACCCGTCGGCTCCGACGAAGCCCTGGAACTGCTCCGGAGCTACCTCGTCGACGTCGCCGACCGCTACTACCAGCACCACGAGGGCCGCGACTCGACGCCGACGGAGATCGAGGAGGGCCTGGCGGGCGCCCCGAGCGACCACCTCGCGCCCCCGACCGGGATCTTCCTGGTCGGCCGCCACGGCGGTGTGCCCGCCGCGTGCGCGGGCCTGAAGGTGGTCGACGCGACGACGGTCGAGCTGACCAGGGTGTTCGTCCGGCACGACCGGCGCGGCACCGGCGGCGGCGCCCGCCTGATGGAGGCCGTGGAAGCCGCCGCGCGCGAGCTGGGCGCCGAGCGGATCGTCCTCGACACCAGGCTCGACCTGGTCGAGGCCCGCGCGCTGTACCTCAAGCACGGGTACGCCGAGGTGCCCGCGTTCTCCGAGGGCCCGTACGCCGAGGTCTGGTACCGCAAGGAGCTGGTCTAGCGGCCACGGCCCGGCGTGACGAGTCCGGTCTCGTACCCGATGATCACGAGCTGCACCCGGTCGCGGACGTCGAGCTTGTCGAACAGGTGGCTCAGGTGGGTCTTCACCGTGGCCTGGCTGATGTGCAGCTTCCGGGCGATCTCCGCGTTCGGCAGGCCCCTGGCGACCTCCACCAGCACCTCGCGTTCCCGCGCGGTCACCCCGGCCAGCTCCGGCGCGGGCCGGGGGTTCTCCGGGCCGCGGCAGAACTCGGTGATCAGCCGCCGGGTCACCGTCGGCGCGAGCAGGCTCTCGCCGTCGGCCACGACGCGGATCGCGCGCAGCAGCTCGGCGGGCGGGATGTCCTTGAGCAGGAAGCCGCTCGCACCGGCCCGCAACGCGGCGAACACGGACGAGTCCACGTCGAACATCGTCAGCATCACCACCCGCGACTCCGTTGCGCCGCAGATCATCCGAGTCGCCTCGATGCCGTCCATCACCGGCATGCGCACGTCCATCAGCACCACGTCCGGCCGGTGGACGCGGGCGAGGGACACCGCCTCCGCCCCGTTCTCCGCCTCGCCGACCACGCCCAGCCCCGGCTCGGCGTCCACGAGCACGCGGAAGCTGCCCCGCAGCAACGCCTGGTCGTCCGCGATCAGCACCCGGATCACGGTGTCCCGCAAGGGATCCGGGCCCGCACGGCGAAACCGCCCTCCGCCCGTGGACCGGCGTCGAACGTTCCGCCGTACAGGGCCACCCGCTCCCGCATCCCGATCAGCCCGTGCCCCTCCGGGGACCACTCCACGGCCCGTCCGTCGTCGGTCACGTCGATCAGCAGCCCACCACCGTCCACTTCGACCACGAGCGCGCACCGGGCGGGCGCGGCGTGCTTGATCACGTTCGTCAGCGCCTCCTGCACGATCCGGTAGGCCGACCGGTCGATCCCCTCGGGCAGCCCTTCCACACCACGGATCCGCGCGTCGACCTCGACCCCGGCCGCCTTCGCGCGGTCCACCAGCTCCACCAGGCTCGACAACCCAGGCGCGGGCCGCAGATCGGTCTCCTCGGGGGCTCCCGACCGCAGCACGCCGAGCAGGTGCCGCATCTCGGCCAGTGCCGCGCGACTGGAGGTCTCGATCACCTTCAGGGCCTCGCCCGCCTCCTGCGGCCGGGTCGCCAGCACGTGGTTGGCCACACCCGCCTTGACGGTGATCACGCCGATGCTGTGGGCCACGACGTCGTGCAGCTCGCGGGCGATGCGCAGCCGTTCCTCCGCCACCGCGCGGGCCGCGAGCTGCCGGGCCGACCGCACCGCGTACGCGCGCCGCTCGTGGACCGCCCGCCCGACCGTCCACGCCATGCCGAGCAGCGCCAACCCCAGGAACGCGTACACGCCGCTGTCCACCGGCGATCCCACGACCAGGCTCCCGAGCAGCACGACGACGCTGGCGACCCCGATCTTCGTCGTGGGCACCCGCCACGTCCCCGGTCGCGTCACCGCGACCCGGTACAGCGCGAAAGCCGCCGCCACGAACGGTTCCCGCACCAGGTCCACCACCGAGGCCGCCACCGACACCGCCACGACGACCGCGAACACCGGCACCGGCCACAGCCTGCGCACGGCGACCGGGAGCGCCAGCGCCGCCGCCAGCCAGGGCAGGCCGGACAGCGACAGGTAGAGGCCCGCGAGCACGAGCGCCGCCAGGCAGTCCAACGCCACCAGCTCACCCGGCCGCAGGTGTCGGAAGTCAGCCACCGGATCACGGTACTGGGCGGGCGCACCCGCCACCTCATCCTGGGGAATGACGTCCCGGAGGTGGATTTCCGGGCCCGACAACGACTTCCCGATCGACCGCGAGACCGATGCGCGCCCGCTGGGGGCACGGGAGGCTCGTCCGGTGATCGAAGTGCGACAACTGACCAAGTTCTACGGACGGGCAGCCGCGGTCGACGGGCTGGCGTTCACCGTCGAACCGGGCCGGGTGACCGGTTTCCTCGGCCCCAACGGCGCCGGGAAGTCGACGACCCTGCGGCTGCTGCTCGGCCTGGACCGGCCGTCACGAGGTGAGGCCCTGATCGGCGGCAAGCGCTACCGGGACCTGCCGGAACCGCTGCGCCACGTCGGCGCCCTGCTGGACGCGAGCGCCACCCAGGGCGGTCGGTCCGCGCGCGACCACCTCACGTGGCTCGCGCGGACCAACCGGATCCCGCTCCGCCGGGTGGGGGAGGTGATCGACCTGGTCGGCCTGCGGTCCGTGGCGGACCAGTGCACCCGCGGCTTCTCGCTGGGCATGGGGCAGCGCCTGGGGATCGCCGCGGCGCTGCTCGGCGACCCCGAGGTGCTGCTGCTGGACGAACCGGTCAACGGCCTCGACCCGGAGGGCGTGCGCTGGATCAGGACGCTCCTGCGGAAGCTCGCGGCCGAGGGCCGGACGGTGTTCGTCTCCAGCCACCTGATGAGCGAGATGGCCGTCACCGCCGACCACCTGGTCGTCATCGGCCGGGGAAGGCTGCTCGCCGACACCGGGGTGGCGGAGCTGGGGGCCCCAGGGGAATCGCTGGAGGACGCGTTCTTCCGGCTCACGTCCGACGCCGTCGACCACCGAGGAGGCACGGGTGCTCAGGGCTGAACTCGCCAAGATCCGCTCCCTGCGGTCGACGGTGCTCACGCTGGCGCTGGTGTTCCTGATCAGCACCGGCCTGGGAGCCGTCAGCTTCACGTCCGTCCGCATCGCACTGGAGCGAGGACTTCCCCTGGTGCGCGAGGACTTCGAGCCGGTCACCGACGGCCTGCTCACCGTGCTCTACGGGCAGCTCGCCCTGGTGGCGTTCGGTGTTCTCGCGATCTGCGGCGAGTACGGCAGCGGCCTGATCCGCGTGTCGCTGACCGCGACCCCGAACCGCGCCGCCTTCTACACCGCCAAGATCGCCGCGTGCGCCCTGGTGTCCCTGGTCCTCTCGTACGCGACGGTGTTCGCCACCTTCCTGACCGCGCAGTGGACCCTGGGCGGGTACGGCCCGTCGTTCTCCAGCGACGGCGCCCTGCGGGTCCTGCTGGGCACACCGCTGTACCTGACCGGGATCTGCCTGTTCGCGCTGGGCGTCGCCACGATGCTGCGCCACACCGCTCTGGCGCTCACCCTGGTGCTGTCGTTCGTCTTCGCCCTGTCCCCGCTGGCGACCAGCGTGCCGGGTCTCAGGGACTTCGCGCGCTACTTCCCCGATCAGGCGGGCACCTCGATCATGAAGGTGGGCATGCAGGCCGACCCGGTGGTCGGCCCGTGGACCGGCCTGCTCGTGCTGGCCGCGTGGGCCGCCCTCGCCCTGCTCGGCGGCTACCTCGTGCTGAGCAGGCGGGACGTGTGACCTCGCGGGTAGGGTCGCCGGGTGGACCTCGACCTGCCCGACGGGCGCACGGTGCGCGTGCACGACAGCGGTTCCGGCGCACTGCCGGTGTTCTGGCACCACGGCTCGCCGCAGACCGGTGACCTGCTGGAGCCACTGCTGGAAGCCGCGTCCAGCCGTGGCGTCCGACTGCTGAGCCACGACCGGCCGGGCTACGGCGGCTCCACCCGCCTGCCCGGCCGGGACATCGCCTCGGCCGCCGCCGACGTGGCCGCCATCGCCGACGCGCTCGGCCTCGACCGCTTCGCGGTGGCGGGCCACTCCGGCGGCGGTCCGCACGCGTTGGCGTGCGGTGCCCTGCTGCCCGACCGCGTCACGTCGGTGGTGCCGATCTCGGGGCCGGCGCCGTTGTCCGCCGACGGCCTGGACTGGTTCGCGGGCATGGCTCCCGCGGGCGCCTCGGAACTGCGCGCGGCCGTCGCGGGCAGGCTCGCGCTGGAGAACCACCTGGCGTCGACCGACTTCGACCCCGAGGTGTTCACCCCCGCCGACCACGCCGCACTCGAAAGCACGTGGAAGTCGTTGGGCGCCAACGCCGGGGCCGCGATGCCCGCGGGCTTCGGCGGCCTGACCGACGACGACCTGGCCCTCGTGGCGCCGTGGGGCTTCGACCCGGCAATGGTGACCGCGCCGGTGCTCGTCGTGCACGGCGAGCAGGACCGCGTGGTGCCCAGCGCGCACGGCGAGTGGCTCGCCCGCCGCTGCCCGACGGCGGACCTGTGGCTGTGCCCGACCGACGGCCACGTCTCGGTGCTCGACCGCGCCGAGGCCGCGCTGGACTGGCTGGCCCGCGCCTAGCGCGCCGCGTACCTCCAGAAGTCCCGCATCAGCGGCAGCGGGCTGGGTCCGGTCATCCCCAACTGGCTCATCAGCACCGAGACCGTGCCGGTGGCGGGCACGACGTGGGCGGCGGTCCCGGTTCCCCCGACCCACCCGTACCGGCCCGGCACGTTCCACGGGTCGACGGCGGCGACGTCGACGGAACCGCCGAAGCCCCACCCCTGCCCCTCCAGGAACAGCGACCCGGCTTCCCGCTGCTCCGGCGTCAGGTGGTCGGTGGTCATCAACCGCACCGACTCCTCGGACAGCACCCGAGGCCCTTCACCCAGCAGCATCCGCCCGAACGCCAGCCAGTCGTCCACTGTGGACACCAGTCCGCCCGCCCCCGACTCGAACGATGGCGGCAGGCTCCACTGCCCGTCGGGCTCGTCCACCAGCTCCACCCCGCCCTTGCCGTCCGGCTGGTAGTAGCTGGTGAACCGCCCGAGCTTCGCCGCGGGCACGAAGAACCCCGTGTCCACCATCCCCAGCGGCCCGAAGACCCGCTCGGCCAGGAACCGCCCCAGCGAACACCCGGCGACCCGCGCGACCAGCACCCCGGCGATGTCCGAACAGGTGTTGTACAGCCAGGCCTCACCGGGCTGCCGAAGCATCGGCACCCGAGCCAACCGGCCCACCCACTCGTCCGCCCCGACCACCCCTTGGGGCTGTGGCGACCCTTGGCGCATCTCGCTGAACAACAACCGCACGGCGGGCAGCGAGAAGTCGTCGGGGAACCCGTACCCGGCCCGGAAGGTCAGCAGGTCGAACACCGTGAACAACCGCTCGGCGGGCACGACGTCCTCAGCGGACCCAGCCGGATCCCGCACCACCCGCACCGAAGCCAGTTCCGGCAACCACCGGGAAACCGGCTCGTCCAACCCGACCAGCCCGTCCTCCACCAGCACCATCACGGCGGCCGCGACGACCGGCTTGGTGATCGACGCGATCCGGAAGATCGAATCCCGAGCCATCGGCGCGGACCCGTCCACATCAACGTCCCCGACCACCTCGACCTCGACCCGCCCACCACGAGCGACCAACCCCACCGCCCCAGGCACCAACCCACCTCCAACATGGGCCTCCAACACCTCGCGCAACTCCACCACCACGCCACCTCCCACTTCCGGTCGACAGGAAGACTCCCCACCCACCGAAAACTCATCGCCCCCGAGCCCTGGCGGTGGAACCACGAATGTTCGGCGATGTCGCCGCGCGCCTAACGGCCAGGTGACGACAGCACGGGCCGGGAAGTGGGCGTTGTGAAGGCGCGTTCCGCGCTGGTCGAGCCTGGGCACTCCCGCGCGCCTGTGGCGCGGTCGGGGCCCCTCGACGTGCTCGGCGTCGAACGCCATGCGATCGCGTCGATGCGCCTCCGCCGGTTGACTAGCGGAGGCGTGACCGTTCGCAAAGGACACCGGCGGCCGCGGTCCCGGTCGGCGGGAAGCGCCGGACAGGACCGCGGCGCTGGATCAGCTCGCGGAGGTGCCGAGGTCGGTCAGCGCGGCCGCGAGCTTGAAGTACTTGTTGGTGCCCAGGTCTCGCACGGTCTTGATGCCGAAGGCCGCTTCGAGCTTCTCCGCGTCGGCGTCGCTGACGCCCGCGAGCGCGGCGACCGGCGCGTCGAGGACCTCGGCGATGCTGAGGTTCTCGTAGGCCTTGTCGAGCTGCTTGTCCAGGTTGGCGGAAATAGCCATTCTGCACGTCCTTTCGTCGGGTTGATCGCGATGAAGAGGTGACCCTATCGGGTGAAATGGTCTCGCTGTCGGCCAGGGTGGGTGCCGCCGTGGAATCCGGGTGTGATTAGTGGAATTTGCATCGGAGTCCGGTGCAAACGGTGGTGAGAAGCCCTGGCGCAGGCGAATCGAGGTCCGAACCCGTTGTCGGGTAAGGGATCCCGTGTCCCGGGGTAACGCGCGGATGGTCGACCGCGATATCCCGTGGAAGCGGTCGCAGGGTGATGCCAAACCGGAATTCGGATGAATCTTGCGATAACTCGATCAGGTCAGGGGGAGGTCCGGCGGGATCTGCAGCGCAATGGTGATCAGCGAGTGCACGCGGCCCGCGATGGCGGCCAGCAGCCCCTGTGATTCGGGGCCCGCGGCGTCGATCGCCGCCTGCAACACCTGAAGGTCCGAGCTGATCCGCGTCAGCAGGTCCGCCACGTCCGCGGGCTGGGACCCCAGCGCGCGGGAGATCTCCTCCAGGCTCACGCCCTGCGTCTCCAGCCGCTGGATCACCCCGATGCGGTCGGCGTCGGCGGGGTCGTAGAGGCGGTAGTTGGACGCGGTGCGCTTCGCCGGGCAGAGCAGGCCGAGCCCGGTGTAGTAGTCGACGGTGCGGATGCTGACACCGGCGCGAGCGGCGAGTTCCCCGATCCTGACCAGCGCGTCGCTCATGCGAAGGCCTCCTCCCGGGTCGTCGATGATCCACCAGAACCATACAGTGCCGCGTGCTAGTGTCGAGTGCATGCCGTCAACTGGTGACCCCGAGGGGTGCAGTAGTCAGCCGGGTCCTGCCCGGCTGAACAGCGTGTCGTTTCCCAGTGCCGCTTTCCTGCCTGGTCCGTCGGGTGGGGACGCGGCATGTTGATTCTCTGGGGCCTGCTCGCGATCCTGGTCCTGACCGCGGCGACCGGGTACTTCGTCGCCCAGGAATTCGCTTACATGGCAGCGGACCGCGGTCGCCTGCGGCAGATGGCCGAGGCGGGCGACGAGTCCGCCGAGCGCGCTTACCGCGTGACCCAGCGCCTGTCCTTCATGCTCTCCGGCGCCCAGTTCGGCATCACGGTCACCGCGCTGCTGGTCGGCTTCGTCGCCGAACCCCTGCTCGGCTCCGGCTTGGCCGGTCTGCTCGGCTTCTCCGGGCTGTCGGAGGCCGCGCGGCTGTCGGTGTCCGTGGCGATCGCGCTGGTGTTCGCCACCGTGGTCCAGATGGTGCTGGGCGAACTCGTGCCCAAGAACCTCGCCATCGCCAAGCCCGAGACGCTGGCCAAGGCGCTCAGCTCGTCGACCCTGGTCTACCTCGCGGTCGCCGGACCGGTCATCCGGTTCTTCGACGCCGCGGCGAACAGGCTGCTGCGGTCCGTGGGTATCGAACCGGTGGAGGAACTGCCGCAGGGCGCGACCCCCGAGGACCTGCACCAGATCATCGACGAGGCAGGCGCCCAGGGTCACCTCGACGCCGAGCTGTCCCGGCTGCTCGACCGCGGCCTGGACTTCCGCGGCCTGGTGGCCGAGCAGGCCATGACCCCGCGGGTGTCGGTGCACACCGTGCGCGCCGCCGAGCCCGTGTCGCGGATCGTGGAGATGCTGGACACCGGGCACTCCCGCTTCCCCGTCGTGGGGGACGACCTCGATGACGTGGTCGGCATGGTCGGGCTCGCCGAGGTCCTCACCATCGACCCCGAAGAACGCGCGGGCACGCCGATCGGTCGCATCGCCTCGCCCGCCGTGCTCGTGCCCACCACGCTGCCGCTGCCCGCGGTGCTGGAGCGGCTGCGCACCGAGCACCGCCAGACCGCCTGCGTCGTCGACGAGTTCGGCGGCTTCGCGGGCGTCGTGTCGCTGGAGGACCTCGCGGAGGAGCTCGTCGGGGAGATCCACGACGAGGACGACCTGATCCCCGACGCGGTCGAACGCAGGCCCGACGGGTCGTGGGCGGTGCCGGGCAGGCTGCGCATCGACGAGATCGAGGACGCCACCGGCATCGCGCTGCCGACCGACAACGGCTACGACACGGTTTCCGGCCTGGTGCTGAGCCGCCTCGGCCGCACCGCCCGCGTGGGCGACGAGATCCAGGTCGTCGTCCCCGTGCCGTCGCTCGACGACGAGCCACCGCCCTCGCGCCACGTGCTCGTGCGGGTGGCCGCGGTCGTCAGGAACGTGCCCGGCACGGTCCTCCTGCACGACCGACCGGCATCGCGCACCGAGGACCAGGTCGCCGTTGACGAGGTGTCGGGCCGATGAGCATCGGATGGTCGCTGTCCATCTCACTGGCCTTGTTGGTGGGCAACGCCTTCTTCGTCGCCGCCGAGTTCGCGCTGATCTCCGCCAAGCGCCACCGGCTGGAGCAGGAAGCGGCGCAGGGCAGCCGCGCCGCCCGTGCGGCCGTCGCAGGCGTGCGTGAACTCTCACTCATGCTCGCGGGCGCACAGTTGGGCATCACCCTGTGCACCTTGGGTTTGGGCGCACTGGCCGAACCCGCCGTCGCCACCCTGCTGGACCCCCTGCTCCTGCTGACCGGCCTCCCCGTCGCCGTGGCGCACGGCATCGCGTTCGTGATCAGCCTGGTGCTGGTGGTGTTCCTGCACATGGTGGTCGGCGAGATGGCCCCGAAGTCGTGGGCGATCAGCCACCCCGAGCGCTCAGCACTGCTGCTGGCACTGCCCTTCCGCGGTTTCGCGCACGCCGTCCGCTGGCTCCTGTCAGCGCTCAACGGCTGCTCCAACGCACTCCTGCGCCTCCTGAAGGTCCAGCCGCAAGACGAACTGGCCCAAGCGCACCGCCCGGACGACCTGCTGATGCTGCTGCGCCAGTCGGGCGAACACGGCCTCATCCCCGAGGCCCAGCAACGCCTTCTGACCAGGATGCTGCACCTGCAGAACACCACCCTCGCCGAAATCATGATCCCGAGGAACAAGACGGTCACCGTCGCAGAACACACCACGGCCCGCGCGGTAGAACTGCTGAGCCGCGAAACCGGCCGCTCCCGCTTCCCAGTGGTGAACGAGCAGGGCGGTTTCGTAGGCCTGCTCCACATCCGCGAGGTAGTGCGCGCCACAGCCACCGGCACCGACCCGTTCGCAAACACACTGATGACGACCCCGCTGACACTCGCAGTAGACCTCCCGGTCGCCCGCGCGGTCACCGCCATGCGCGGCGCGAGGTCCCAACTGGCCCTGGTCACCGACGCCGAGCAGACGGTGGTCGGCATAGCCGCGCTGGAGGACCTCCTCGAACAGCTCATCGGCGAGTTCGACGACGAAACCGACCACTAGCGCCCAGCGGGAGAACGTTCACGACGAACGCGTCGGCCCGTCGCAACGACAAGGACTTCCACGTGAGCGGATCACCGAAGTAGCTCGCGCCAACGGAGAGCTTCAGCGCGTATTCGGCACGGACAGCCACTCTCAGTCGAACGAACACCACAGAGCCCCGACCACGTTTCCACTGGTCGGGGCTCTGTTCGTGCTGGTCAAACGATGTGCCCCCGGCAGGATTCGGACAAGACGCCGCGCTCCAGCTTCAACCTGTACCCGAGGGGTGACCTCCAGGACGTGCTGGACACCATCAAGGTGCTCAGCGATACGGGCGTCGACCTGCTGGTGGGCACCGACGCGTCCGTGGCCCAGCCGTTCCGCGGCGGCCTCGCCCACGGTGCGAGCGTCCACCACGAACTGCAGCACCTCGTCCGGGCAGGCCTCACCCCGGTGCAGGCGTTGCGCGCGGCTACCGCCACCATCGCCCGGCGCTTCCGGTTGACCGACCGGGGCCGCATCGCCGAAGGATTGCGCGTGGACCTCCTCCTCATCGACGGCGACCCCGCCACCACCATCTCCGACACCCTCAACACCCGCGCGGTCTGGCGCCGCGGCACCCGTTTCACGACCTGAACTCCGCAGATTCCCGCACCACGAGCGGTCCGGTACGTCACGAAGACCACCGGGGAAGGCGATGTTGTTTCCGTGCGTCACTTTTGTCGGTGCCAGGCCGTAGGTTGTCCGCGATGACTTCCTCGACTCGGACTTGCACTCACCTCCGCCCGTGCGGTGGGTGCGTGGGTTCGCGGAGGCGCAGGTGTTGGCGGCGGGGTTCGAGCTGCGGGCTGGGGCGTCTGCGGTGGAGGCCTCCGCTGTGCTGCGGGCGTTGCTGAAGTCCTCCAGTGCCCGTGCGACGCGGTGGGTGGTGCAGACGGGGAAGTCGTTGCGGCCGGTGAGCAGGGCCGCACCGGGTGCGGTGTGCCTGCCCAGTCCGGAGCGGCTTCTGGTCGTGCGGCAGGTGTTGCGACGTGCGACGGCCGTGCGGGTGTACGCCCCCGTCGACGCGAGGATGGACGAGGCGGGGCGGCTGAGCTGCACCTGCCTGTGGTGGGCGAAGTACCGGGGCGGGCGCGGGCCGTGCGAGCACGCGCTCGCAGTGCGCATCGTCCAGGACCAGTCGACGGAGGGAACGCGATGAGTTTGATGGACGTGGTGGAGGCCGGGGATGTGACCGGTGTGATCCGGGAACTGGACGGTTTGACACCACTGCGGCGCAAGGAGTTCGGCGCCGCGCTGGCGACCCGCCGCGCCGCGCTGGAACTCGAGTACGTGTACGGGCAGCCGACGAACCTGCTGGACGCCCAAGTGGCCGCCGAACTGGGCTGCCAGGACAGTGCCTCCGCCGCAGCCGACTACCTCCGCGACCTGGAGCGGCAGCGTGGGTTGACGTCCATGACCGAGGACGGCACCTGGCTGGTGGCCGTTCTGGAGCTGCGGCCCGTCGAGTGGCGCGTCGAACTCGTCGGGTTCCTGAGCGAGTACGAGCCGACCTGGCGCACGTTCGGGTTCTGGTTGCTCGAACACCTCGTGCACGACACGGGGTGCCCGCTCCCGACGACCGACGGCTTCCTCACCGCCTGGCTGCACGACCGGTGGGTCGGGAGCCGTTTGCGCACCACCGACTTCAAGGGCCGGGTGTCGGGAGAGGACATGCGGGAGAGGCTGCTCGCCGACCCGTGGACCGACCAGTTGCTCCCGCTAGCCCTGACCCGACCGGGGGTCGACCTGCCGCTGCAGGTACTGGCCGAGGTCAGCGCGGTCGAACCTGGACTGCTCGACCGCGTCCAGTTGGCGCGCAGGTGCTTCGCGCTTTTCCCCGATGTCGAGGTCTGGCTCTGGAACCTGCTGACCTCGGTCGACCTCACGCCCGCCGAGGACGCGCGGATCGCCGCCGTGCGGGTCGAACTCCTGGACCAGGGCGTCGAACGTCTCCTCAAGGACGGCACCCGGCCGGAGCTGTCGTACGAACTGCAGCTCCTGCGGGCCATGTCGCCGACGCCCGCCGAACACGCGGTCCTGGCCAGGGACTACCTGACTCTGCTGGACGGGTCGCCGCCGGTGGTCGAGTACGCCCAAGAGGTACTGGCCGTGTTGGACGAGACCGGGTCGGTCGAGCCGGAGTTGCTGACCGAGGCCGGTGAGCGGGTCCTGCTCCGGTCCGAGAAGAAGCTCGTCCGGGCTCAACTGTCCTGGCTCGACAAGACCGCGAAGCGGGATCCGGCACGTGCGGTCCAGGTCGTGAGGAGCGCGGCGATAGCTTTCGACAACCAGGAATCGGCGTTGCGGGACCGCGCCCTCGCCGTGGTCGCCCGGCACCTCAAGGCGGCGGGTGACTCGGTGCTGCCGGAACTGCGGACCGCGGCGGAACGGCTCGGTCCGGGACTCTCCAGGCAGGCCGCGGAGCTGTTCGGCCTGCCGACGGCCGGCACCGTAGAGCGGTTCGTCGACATATTGCCCGCGGTTCCCGTTCCGCGTTCCGTGCCAGGTCCGATCGGCACGGCGGAGGAGGTCGCGGAGGAGGTCGCCGCGGTACTCGCGGGCGACCAGGACGTCGTGGCGTTCGAACGGGCGCTGGACGGCCTGGTCCGGCACGCCCACCTCGACCGGGCCGCGCTCGCCGTCGCGCTGGAGCCGGTGACCCGGAAGGAACCCCGCTGGCACCACGACCACCGGCCGGTCGAGCTGTACGACGTGGCCAGGGCGGTGCGCGACGAGCCGCCCAGAAAGCTCGACTTCTTGACCGTTCGCTCCGAAACCCTGGCCGGTGACGTGCTCCTGGCACGCATGATCGAGGTCGCGGACGCCGTGCGGTCTGGTCCGCCGCCGTTCCTGCTGGCCGTGCCGACGCGGGCCACCGGTGCACTGGACGCCCCAGTCCTGGTGGAACGCCTCGCCGCCTACGAGGAACTGGACATCACCCCCGGACCGGTCGACCTGGCCCAAGCCCTGCTGCGCGTCACCCCGACCACCGACGACGCGGTCATCGCCGCCGCCGGGGAGCTCGGGTCCGACGCGGGCAAGCGCCTGGCACACTGGCTCACCACCGGGGGAATGCCCCACCAGGACTCGAAGCCGGAGGACTGGGACCCCCGCACGGCGCATCAGAGGAACGCCTTCCTCAAGCGATCATGCCCCGGGTTCGTCGTCGACCCTCCGCTGCCGGAAGCGGTGGCCGCGCTGATCAAGCCGTACACGGAGGAGGACCAAGACGAGCAACCTCCCCAGCCGTTCTGGATCGCCCAGTTGCCGCACCACCGCGACATGATCGCGGTCCGCCAGTACTTCATGACATCCGCGAAAGGCCGAGGAGCCCCGACCCTGCCGCTGCTCGCGGAGTCGGGCGGGCCGGCGGGGTACTCGGTGCACATGGCGTTGGCGTGGAGCGCGGGAACCCACCGCCCGCAGGACCGGGAGCCGTGGGCCGATGCGATCCTCGTGCTCGCGGCTCGCGGCCAACTCGACACCGCACTGCTCGGACAACTGCTCGCCGTGCTGGCCCGCACCGGCTTGGTCCAGCTCGACAAACTGGTCGAGGCGCTGCGTGTTGTGGTGGACATGGGGGCACCTGCCCTGGTGTGGTCCGCGCTCGAAGCTGCTCTACCGCTGGTGCTGTGCGACAAGCCGGTCCGCGGTTGTGAGGCGCTTCTCGCGTTCGCCGTGGACTGCGCCTCGAAGTGCGGTGCCAATGGCGAGATCACGGCCGTCACCGCAGTAGCCGAGAAGGGTGGGTCGAGCCAGACGGCGAAGAACGCACGAGCCTTGCGAGAGGTCCTGCGGCGCGCACGGAGGTGAACGCGTCGAACGGAACCGCGTTCAGGTCGGCGAAAGGCTACCTCTACCTTGAACTCGGCTTGCTCAAGTCCAATCCGGTGCCAGCGCTGAAGTGGACAGCGCCGAAGACGGTGAACACGGTCGATCGGCGGTCGGTGGCAAACCCGGTTCAGGTCCGAACGCTGCTGGCCGCGGTTCGTGTCCAGCAGCGCAGTGGGCCGCCACATCAGGCAGTTCGGCACGGCGCCGGATGGTCGGCTGTTCACGGGGGAGTGCCGCCAACCACGGTCGCGGAGTGGGCGGGGCACTCGGTGGAGATCCTGCACAAGATCTACGCCAAATGCCTGGACGGTGAGGCTGCCTCGGTGCGGCAGCGCGATCAGGCTGCTCTGGGGCACAAACAGGGCTGAAAACTTTGGCGCGTATTTGGCGCGTGGACAGCCGCTAACGACCGGATTCAGCCGGTCTCGGCCGGACGGACACGACGAAGCCCCGACCACGTTTCCGCTGGTCGGGGCTCTGTTCGTGCGATGTGCCCCCGGCAGGATTCGAACCTGCGCCACCGCCTCCGGAGGGCGGTGCTCTATCCCCTGAGCTACGGGGGCCGTAGCTGTTGCAATGATCCTAGCGCACTGTCGGCGAGGGTTTTTACCCCCTACCCTCGGGTGGCATGGAGCCGGTGCGGGAGCGTTCTGTTGTGGCTGGTGACCTGCGGCTTCGGGTGGTGGAGGAAGGGGATCCCGCTGCGCCCACCGTGGTGTTGGTGCACGGGTTCCCCGACACCTCCTCGGTCTGGGACGGGGTGGTCGAGGGGTTGGTCGGGCGGTTTCACGTGGTTCGGTACGACACGCGTGGGGCTGGGGGGTCCGGGCGGCCTGCCGACACCGCGGGGTATCGGGTTGAGCGGTTGGTCGAGGACCTGGTGGCCGTCGTGCAGGCCGTGGCGCCTGGGCGGAAGGTGCACCTGGTCGGGCACGACTGGGGGTCCACGCAAGCCTGGGTGGCTGTCGAGGTCCATCCCGAGTTGTTCGCGTCGTTCACCAGCATCTCCGGGCCGTCGTTGGGGCACGTGTCGGACTGGGTCGCGAAGAACCGGCGGCATCCCGTCAAGGTGCTGAACCTGTTGCGGCACTCCTGGTACATCTCCGGGTTCAAGGTGCCGGTCGTGCCTGAGCTGCTGTGGCGGTTCCGGGCGGTGCGGACGCGCCTGCACGCTCAGCACCGGGAGCTGGTCAACGGGCTGGGGCTGTACCGGGCGAACGTGGGGAGTGCGCCCGCGCCTCGGGTGGTGTCCGTTCCGGTGTTGCAGCTCGAGTTGCGGCGGGATCCGTTCGTGAAGGCCGGGCACCTGGACGCGGCGAAGCCGTGGGTGTCGAACCTGACGCGGAGGTCGTTGCAGGCGTCGCACTGGGCGCCCCGCACGCATCCGCAGGCGGTGGCGCGGATGGTCCGGGAGTTCGTGGACGGCGTGCCCGAGAAGCGGGAACTGGTGGTGATCACCGGGGCGGGCAGCGGGATCGGGCGGGCGACGGCGCTGGCCTTCGCGGTGGACGGGGCGGAGGTCGTCGCGGTCGACGTGGACGGGAAGGCGGCCGAGCGGACGGCGCGGGAGGTGCGGGGGCACGCGTACGAGTTGGACGTGGCGGACGCCGAGGCCACTCGGGTGGTGGCGGAGCGGATCCGGGCCGAGCACGGGGTGCCGGACGTGGTGATGGCCAACGCGGGCGTCGTGGTGGCCGGGTCGTTCCTGGACACGTCCGAAGCCGATTGGCGGCGCGTGGTGGACGTGAACCTGTGGGGTGTCGTGCACACGTTGCGGGCGTTCATCCCTCAGCTCGTGCAACGGGGTGAGGGTGGGCACGTCGTGGTGACCGCGTCGATGGCCAGCTACTTCCCCTCCAAAGCGCTGCCCGCGTACTCGGCGACGAAGGCCGCCGTGCTGATGCTGGCCGAGTGCCTGGCCGAGGAGCTCAAGCCCGAGGGCATCGGGGTCAGCGCGATCTGCCCCGGCGTCGTGCACACGAACATCACCCGCAGTGCCACGTTCGCCGGTGTCGACGCGGCCACCGAACAGGTGAAACGGGACGCCGTGACCAGGACCTACCAGCTGCGCGGGTACGGGCCTGAGCGAGTTGCGACGGCGGTGGTGGCGGCTGTTCGGCACAATCGGCTGGTGGTGCCGGTGACGCCGGAATCGCGGCTGGTGCGGTTCGGGAGCAGGCTCTCGCCGAAGGCCGTCCGGATCCTGGGACGGCTGGCGGGGCCTACCTGGCGTCAGTAGTCGGTCACATTGCACACATGCGCATGTCGCTATATGTTCCTTGCATGGGTCACGGGCATGGGCACGGTGTGTCGCCTGCGGAGGCGGCCAGCGCATCGGGCAAGCACATCGGGAAGCTGTGGATCGCGTTCGGCATCGGCGCGGTCTTCATGGTGGTCGAGTTCGTCGTCGGGTGGGCGACGTCGTCGCTGGCGCTGATCTCCGACGCCGCGCACATGCTGACCGACGTGCTCGGGATCGGCATGGCGCTGGCCGCGATCATGGTCGCCCGCCGGGCGACGACGGGGCGCAACCGGACGTTCGGCCTGTACCGGGCCGAGGTGCTCGCGGCGCTGGCGAACGCGGTGCTGCTGTTCGGCGTCGCCGGCTACGTGCTGTACGAGGCGGCGGGCCGCTTCGGGAACCCGCCCGCGGTGCCGGGGCTGCCGGTGGTCCTGGCCGCGCTGCTCGGCCTGGCGGCCAACGCCGTGTCGTTCCTGATGCTGCGCGAGGGCGCCAAGGAGAGCATCAACATCCGGGGCGCGTACCTGGAGGTGCTCGCGGACCTGATCGGCTCCGTCGGCGTGCTGCTGAGCGGCTTGGCCACGCTCGTCTTCGGCTGGCGCTACGCCGACCCGGTCATGGGTGTCGCGATCGGCCTGTGGGTGCTGCCGCGGACGTGGAAGCTGGCCCGCAACGCGCTGCACATCCTGTTCCAGCACGCGCCGGAAGGCCTGGACGTCGCCGCCGTGCAAGCGGACCTGGCGGATCTGCCCGGTGTGACCGAGGCGCACGACCTGCACGTGTGGACGTTGACCTCCGGCATGGAGGTCGCGTCGGCGCACCTCACCATCGCGCACGACGCCGACCCGGCCGAGGTGCTGCGGATCGCGCAGGCCCTGCTGTCCGAGCGCTACCACATCGAGCACGCCACGCTCCAGGTCGAGCCCGGCGACTCGGCTCAACGCTGCCGCGAGATGTCCTGGTGAGTGAAAAGGGGAGCCCCCGTCGGAGGCTCCCCTTTTCACTCACAAATCCTTACAGGCCCGCGAGTTGCCCCGCCTTCGGACCCTGAACGCTGTTCGGCAGCCCGTTGTTCACCGGGTCGGGGGTGTTCCCGCTCCCGGTCATGGGCCCGCCGATCGTGTTGGCCGCCAGCACCACCGGCGCCTTGTTGTTGACGATGCTCACCGGTCCGCCGACCTTGGTGTTCTCGATGTTCACCCCGCCCGTCGCGCCGGTCACGCTGACCGGCCCGCCGACCTGGGTGTCCACGAGGACCACGGAGCCCGCGCCGTTGGCCGAGATCGGCCCGTTCACCTTGCCGCCGAACACGTACAGCGAGGCGCCCGCGTTGACGGTGATCGGCCCGCTGATCGTCGCGCCGTCGACCACCGTCACGCCGGACGGCACCTGCAACGGCCCGTTGACCTGCTCGGTGATCGTCCTGGTGGCCGTCACCGGGGGCTTGGCCAGCAGTTCGAACTCCGACAGCGTGGCGCCGCCCGCGACCTCCAGGCGGTAGTACCGGTAGAAGCCCGGCTTGGCGATCTTGAACGCGCGGGTGTGCTGGCGCCAGGTGAACTTCTGGTCCTTGCGCTCGTCGGCCGTGGTCCACGTCTTGCCGTCGAGCGAACCCTTGAGCACCCAGTTCTTCGCGTCACCCGCGGCCTTGCCGGACGTCAGCGTGTAGAACTCCGCCTTCTCCTTGGTGTTCGGCAGGTCGACCTGGAGGGCGTCGACCGCGGCCTGCGTGCCGGAGGTGTCGTCGACCACCGCCGCCGGACCGGTGAACTTGCCGCTGGTGCTGATGTCCCGCAGGGGCTTCGGCACCTCGTTGCCCTTGGTGATCGACGGCGGAACGGAGTCCGCGCCGGTCGCCCACTTCGACGGGTTGGGGCCCATGTCGAAGTCCAGGGTCGCCCCTGCCGCGAGCACGTCGTGGTTCAGGTAGCTCTTGTCGGAGACCTTGCCGTTGACCTTGAGGTTCTGCACGTAGATGTTCTTCGCGCTGTTCTTCGGCGCGTTCACCACGAGCTTCTTGCCGTTCTCCAGCTTCAGCGTCGCCTTGGTGAACAGCGGCGACCCGACCGCGTACGTCGAGTTGCCCATCTGCAACGGGTAGAAACCCAGGGCGCTGAACAGGAACCACGCCGACTGCTCGCCGTTGTCCTCGTCGCCCGCGTAGCCCTGGCCGATCTCGCTGCCGAGGTAGAGCCGCGAGGTGATCTCACGGACCTTCTCCTGCGTCTTCCACGGCTGGCCCGCGTAGTCGTACATGTAGGTGATGTGGTGCGACACCTGGTTGCTGTGGCCGAGCTGCCCCATGCGGACGTCCCGCGCCTCGGTCATCTCGTGGATGACACCGCCGTAGGAACCGGGGAA
Source organism: Umezawaea sp. cmx-9-4 (assembly GCA_049997955.1). Taxonomy (GTDB): domain Bacteria; phylum Actinomycetota; class Actinomycetes; order Mycobacteriales; family Pseudonocardiaceae; genus Umezawaea. The sequence continues at coordinate 933,583 of JAEBDY010000001.1, forward strand.
CTTGGCCGTTTCCGGCGTGGAGAAGAACTCGTCGAGCTTCTTCCCCAGGCCTTCACGGCCGCCGTACAGGTTCGCCAGGCCCTGGCCGTCGTGGGGCACCGAGAACGTCATGTTCCACGCGTCGGTCTCGGTGTAGTCGTAGCCCCATTCCTGCGGGTTGAAGTCCGCGGCGGGCACCCGGCGCGTGCCGTCGGGGTTGCGGCCCTGGAAGAAGCCCGTGGCCGGGTCGAACATGTTCACGTAGTTCTGCGCGCGGTTGGTGAAGTACTCGTAATTCTCCAGGTACTCCTGCTTGCGCGGGTCGTTCGCGGCGGCCTTGTCGTACAGCGTCTTCGACATGTTCGCGATGCCGTAGTCGTTGACGTAGCCCTCGATCGCCCAGGACATGCCCTCGCGGGTCGCGGTGGACGTGTAGCCCTTGAAGATCGACGTGTCCAGGCCGTGGCGGCCGACGTTGTCGTTCGGCGGTGTCACGGAGGCGTTCTTCACCGCCGCGTCGTAGGTCGCCTGGACGTCCAGGTTGGTGACGCCCTTGTTGTAGGCGTCCGCGAAGGCGACGTCGGAGCTGGTGCCCGTCATCAGGTTCGCGTAGCCGGGGGAGGACCACCGGGAGACCCAGCCACCGTCGCGGTACTGCTGCACGAAGCCGTCCGCCATCTCACCGGCCAGCTTGGGGGTGAAGAGGGTGTAGGCGGGCCACGTCGTGCGGTAGGTGTCCCAGAACCCGTTGTTGACGAAGATCTTGCCGTCCACGACCTTCGCGCCGGTCTGCGTCGGCGTGCCCGCGCTCGTGCCGGGGGTCACCGGGCTGGCGTACTTGTACACCGGTGCGGCGTTCGTGCCGGTGTTCTCGTGACCCGAGTTCGGGTAGAGGTACAGCCGGTACAGGCTGGAGTACAGCGTGGTCAGCTGGTCCTCGCTGGCGCCCTCGACCTCGATGATGCCCAGCTGCTTGTCCCACGCCTGCTGCGCGCGCTGCTTCACGGAGTCGAACGTGTCCTGCGGCGAGATCTCCAGTTCGAGGTTCTTCTTCGCCTGGTCCACGCTCAGCAGCGAGGTCGCGATCTTCAGGTGCACGGTCTTCTGCGCGCTGGTGTCGAACTGGAAGTAGCCGGCCACGTTGTCGCGTCCGGCGCCGGTCAGCTTGCCGCTGGACTTCACCGGCTGGTCGACCGTGCCGTAGACGAACATCCGGGTCGCGCCGACGGACAGGCCGCTCTTGACGTCCGAGTACCCCGACACGACACCGTTCGCCGCGTCGAGCGTGAGCCCGCCGCTGTTGTTCACGTTGTCGAACACCAGGTTCGAGCTGGCCTCGGTGAAGCCGAACTTGAACACCGCCGCGTGGTCGGTCGGCGCGATCTCCGTGCGCATCCCGTTCTCGAACTCGACGCTGTAGTAGTGCGCCTGCGCCGTCTCGTTCTCGTGCTTGAACGGCAGGGCGCGCACCGCGCGGTCCGCGGTCGGCGCACCGATCGACGGCATCACCTGGAACGTCTGCCGGTCACCCATCCACGGGCTCGGCTCGTGGCTCGCGGTGAACGCCTGCAGCGTCGGCAGGTTGTCGCGGTTGTTGTTCTTCGCGTACTCGTACAGCCAGCTGATGGAGCCCGCGTTGGTCATCGGGGTCCAGAAGTTGAACCCGTGCGGGACCGCGGTGGCCGGGAAGTTGTTGCCGCGCGAGAAGCTACCGCTGGAGTTCGTGCCGCGGGTGGTGCGCACGTAGTCCGTCGGCCGCTGGTAGTCCGGAGTGGACGGTGCGGACTTGATGGTGATGTCGTCGAACCAGCCGTCGAAGCCGGCCGGGCCCTTGGCGTTGTCGTACGCCACCAGGATCCGCTTGATCGTCTTGCCGTCGGCGACCGAGCCGATCACCGACGCGAGCCGGTTCCACTGGTTGGTGTACAGCGCCTTCGACGCGCCCTGGCCCTTCGGCGACAGCTCGAACCCGTGCTGGTCGCGCGCCCCGAGGTCGCTGAGGTACGTGCCGTCGGAGAACGCGAGGTCCACCGCGGCGAACGTGCTCGGGTAGTTCAGGTCGTCGTCCATGAAGTTCGGGAACAGCATGTACGACAGCTCGGTGGTCTTCGTGACGGGCACGTCGACCTCGAACACCTTGTTGTACGAGTAGCCGCGGCCCGTGGCGAAGTGCGTGCCCTGGTAGCGCAGCGCCTTCACGCCGGTGTAGCCGACGTTGGCCTTGGCGTTGTAGCCGCCGCTGGCGCCCTTGCCGACCACCGTGCGCATGTTCTCCGGCGCGGGCGTGGTCGAGCCGTCCGAGAACTGGACCTCGGCGAGCTGGATCAGGTTCACGCCGCCCGCGTTCGCGGTGATGTCCAGCCGGTAGTGGGTGTACGCCGTCGTGTTCGCCGTCTCGAACGGCTTGGTCTGGAACCGCTCGGGGAAGACCTCGTCCGCGCGGGTGTCGATCGTGGTCCAGGTCTGGCCGTCGGTCGAACCCTGGAGCGTCCAGTTCTTCGGGTCGCGCACCGCCGCGTCGTTCGCGGACGTCAGCGCGTACCGCTTCACGGTCGTCGCTTCCGAGAAGCGGAATTGAGCCCAACCGGTGCTGGTGAACGTCAACCACTTCGAGTTGATGTTCCCGTCGACGAGGTTCTCCTTGAGTTCGCCGCCCTCGGCGTTCTCCGAGTTGGCCTGCACGTCGACGATCTTGTCCGTCACGTTCCCGGGAATGCTCACCGAGTCCGTGCCGTTGACGCCCGAGGCCTTGGGGTTGCCCTGAGCATCGGTTTCCACCGTGCTCGCCCACTTGGGCTGCGGTTGTCCCTCCTCGAAGGAGGACGAGAAGACGTCTGCGCTCACAGCTGGCTCTTCCGGTGCGGCCGATACAGGCGACCAGCTTCCCACGCTACCCATCACCACTGCTGTGACAGTGGCGCCGACCAGCGCCAAACGGGATCTTCTCCCCCGCATGTGCCCCATTGCGCACGCCTTCCGGTTGACTCGATGCTCGACCCGCGCGACAGCACAACCGGTTCCTGACATCGTTGTCAAGATCGGTGGACCAATTTGTCCGCTGACCTGTCTGCCCGCTGCTCCAACTGCCTGAACGGTGGTGGGTGTGGCGTCGCCGCCACCGAGTTGTCCCGGAACTAGAATCGCGGCCATTGCCGTGACGGAGGAAGAGTTGAACGTGCGGAAAGCGCCCCAGGTGGGCACACCCGCGGGTATGCGGGCGCTCAACCAGCGCGCGGTGCTCGACCGACTCCGCCTCGACGGGCCGTCGACGCGGCCGCGGATAGCCAAGGACACCGGGCTGTCCAAGCCCACCGTCGGCCAGGCCCTGCTGGACCTGGAACGCCACGGCCTGGTCAGGCCCGTTGGCCGGACGACGGACGGGCCGGGCCGGTCAGCCGTGGTCTACGAGCCCAACCCGGCCGCCGCGCACGTGCTCGGCGTGGACATCGGCCGCCAGCGCATCCGCGCCGCCGTGGCGGACCTCGGCGGGTCGGTCATCGCGCGGGTGGACGAGCGCAACCGGTGCCGGTCGGCGGACGCGCTCATGCGCAAGGTGCGCGAGCTGGCCGTCCGGACGGTGAACGACGCGGGCCTGGAACTGGACGACGTGATCACGAAGGTCGTCGGCAGCCCCGGCGTGCCGGACACCAGAGGGCGGGGCATGCACCACGCGCCGAACCTGCCGGGGTGGGAGCGCAAGGGCCTGCTGGACGACCTGGAGGCCGTGCTCGGCCCCGGTCTCGTGGTGGAGAACGACGCGAACCTCGCCGCCGTCGGCGAGATGGCCTACGGCGTCGCCAGGGGGGTCGGGGTGTTCGTCACGATCACCGTCGGCACCGGGATCGGCATGGGCATCGTCATCGACGGCCAGCTGTTCCGCGGAGCCCACGGGGCGGCGGGCGAGGTCGGCTACCTGCCGTACGCGGAGTCCAAGGAGGATCCGCGGGTGCGCGGCCAGTTCGAGGGTGCGGCCGCCGCGCACTCCGTCGTGGACCACGCGAAGGCCATCGGGCTGACGCAGGTGCGCAGCGCGCGCGACGTGTTCGTGCTGGCGAAGGCAGGCGACTCCCGTGCGCTGGAGGTCGTGCACGACGAGGCCGAACGGCTGGCGTACCTCGTGGCCGCCGTGAGCGCCGTGCTGGACCCGGAGCTGGTCGTGCTCAGCGGGGGCGTCGGCACGAACATCGAGCTGCTCCAGGAGCCGATGGAACTCGCGCTGCGCCGGACGACCCCGCTCGTGCCGCGGATCGTCGCGGGTGAGCTGGGGGACGGCGCGGTGCTCAGCGGAGCGCTGGCCGTGGGCCTGACCGCTGCCCGCGACCTGGTCTTCGACCAGCGGGAAGCGATCACTCTCTGAAAGTAGTCGAGCGGCGCTCATCTTGGTATTTCACCCAATTGTCCTAGACGCAACGGGGCCAATGTGGCTTAGCGTTACCGGAACCTCCTCCTGGAGGGTGAAGTTCCTTCTGTTGCACCGGGGAGTCGAGTGGGGATGCGGGGGACGTAGCCCCACACGACCGCACGGGACAGGCGCCGCGCCGCACCAACCGCCTGTCCCGTGTAACGGTCACCCGCCCGTCGACCGGTGCACGTCCTCCGCCTTCGACTCGTGGTGCGTCGAGTCCGCGATCCACGCGCCGGGGATCGACGGGTCCAGGACCCCGTCCTCCAGCCACGTGAACTCGCCTGCCATGACCTTCTTGGTCAGCAGGAGGTCCGAGTCGTCGGTGTTGGTCCACAGCCGCTCGAACAGCTCGTCCACGCGCACCCGTGCCTGCTTGCCGAACGCGTCCGCCAGTTCCACCGCGTTGCCGCCGTCCGCGTTGGCGCGCACGCACGTCGCGCTGATCGCGAACAGCTCGGCGCCGATGTCCACGATCCGCCCGAGGAACCGCTGCTTGCGCTCCATCTTCCCCTGCCACCGCGACATCGCGTAGAACGTCTGCCGCGCCAGCTTCCTGCTCGACCGCTCCACGAACCGCAGGTGTGTCGCAAGTGGACCGAACTCGGCGAAGGACCCCGGAACCTGGCCCTTGCCGAGCACCAGCGTCGGCAGCCACCTGGCGTAGAAACCACCGGCTTTCGCCGCTGCCTTGGCCTTGCGGCCCCGGTCGGCCTCCGGATCGATGATGTCGCCCGCCACCGAGAGGTGGGCGTCGACCGCTTCCCGCGCGATGATCAGGTGCATGATCTCCGTCGAGCCCTCGAAGATCCGGTTGATCCGCAGGTCCCGCAACACCTGCTCGGCGGGGACGCCCCGCTCACCCCGTGCCGCCATGGATTCGGCCGTCTCGTAGCCCCGGCCGCCGCGGACCTGCACGAGTTCGTCCGCGACCAGGCACCCCATCTCCGAGCCGTACAGCTTCGCCAGCGCGGCCTCGATGCGGATGTCGTTGGCGCCCGCGTCGGCCAGTTCGCTGCTGAGGTCCACCACGGCCTCCAGCGCGTACGCCGTGGCCGCGATGAACGCGACCTTCCCGCCCACCGCCTCGTGCTTGCCGACGGGCAGACCCCACTGCACCCGTTCCACCGACCACTCGCGCGCGATCTTGACCGACCACTTCGCCGCGCCCGCGCACAACGCGGGCAGCGAGAGACGGCCGGTGTTCAACGTCGTCAACGCGATCTTCAGCCCCGCGCCCTCCTTGCCGATGCGGTTCGCCGCGGGCACCCGGACCCGGTGGAACCGCGTGACCCCGTTCTCCAGGCCGCGCAACCCCATGAACGCGTTGCGGTTCTCGACCGTGACGCCGGGGGAGTCCGCCTCCACGACGAACGCGCTGATGCCCTTGTCCGGCACGGCCGCCATCACGACCAGCAGTTCGGCCACGACACCGTTGGTGGTCCACAACTTCACGCCGTCCAGCAGGTACGCCGCACCGTCCTCGACGGGCGTCGCCGTCGTGCCGAGCCGGGCCGGATCGCTGCCGACGTCGGGCTCGGTCAACAGGAACGCGCTGATCGCCCCCGCCGCGCAGCGCGGCAGGAACTCCCGCTTCTGCTCCTCCGTCCCGAAGAGCGCCAACGGCTGCGGCACCCCGATCGACTGGTGCGCCGACAGCAGCGCCCCGATCGCCGGGCTCACCGAGCCCACCAGCATGAGCGCCTTGTTGTAGTAGACCTGCGACAGCCCGAGGCCGCCGTACTCGGCCTTGATCTTCATCCCGAACGCCCCGAGCCGCCTCAGCCCGGCGTACACCTCGTCGGGTATCCGCGCCTCGCGCTCGATCAGCGTCGCGTCGACCTCGTTCTCGCAGAAGTCCTTGAGCCGCTGGAGGAACTCCTCGCCCGCTCGCTTGCCGTCGGCGTCCCCGCTCGGGTGCGGGTGGATCAGGTCCAGCCGGAAGTGGCCGAGGAACAGTTCCTTGCCGAAGCTGGGTCGTCGCCATCGCGTCTCGCGGGCCTGCTCGGCGACCTGTCGCGCCGCCCGTTCGTCGACGTGCTTGTCGGTACCGGTTTTCTCGGGGTCCACTGCGGTCATCGCTGACCTCCCAGGAGCCGAAGGTGAACTCCCGACGGTACTACCGGTGGGTAGCCCCGACCCATCAGCCGATCAGCCGCAGTCGCCGCTTCGCCAACTCCTCCAGCGCACCGGTGGCTTCGGCCAACGTCCGCAACGCCTTGTCGAACGCCTCCGCGTCCTCGCCCAGCCTCAGCCGCATGTCCGCGTTCACGCCCGCCCGCGCCAGCCGTCCCGCCAGGACGGCCCGGTGGCCCGCGCTGGTCAGCTCGATCAGCCGTACTCGCAGGTCAGCGCCCTGGGTTCGGGTCACGTACCCCAGTCGTTCCAGTTCTCCGGTCGACTTCGACACGGCCTGCGCGGTGACGCCCATCTTCTTCGCCAGCTCCCGCACGGTCACCGGGCCCGCCTGGAGGTGCTGGAACACGTAGCCGTGCGACACCCGCAGATCCCCGAAGCCCTCCGCGGCCAGCTGCCGCACCACCTCGTCCTGGGACCACGCCGTGAGGGCGGTGAGCAGCAGGGACAGGTCTTCACGCAAAGGAGTGGCGTCCACGACGAAATCATGGAATGCTCAACCGCAGTTGCGCAACCTTGGTTGAGGAGTTGGCATGGTGACGGCGTACCGAGTCGAGCAGGCGGAGTTGGCGGAAGACCTGGCGGAGATCGTCGGGCGCATCGTGTGGAGCGTGGTGAGCACGACAGACCGCCGAGGGCGGCCGCGGTCACGGGTGATGCACCCGGTGTGGGACTTCGCCACGATGACCGGCGTGGTGGGGACGCGGCGGACGCCGGTGAAGGTCGCGCACCTGGCCGCACAACCGGCGTTGACGTGCGCTTACTGGTCGCCGGATTACGATGCGGCGTTCCTGGACTGCGAGGCTTCGTGGGTGCCGGAAGCGGAGCTGGCCGACGCGTGGGCGGCGCTGGCGAAGGGCTACGACCCGGCCACGCTGTGGCCTGATGGGCCGGGTTCACCGGGGTTCGCCGCGTTGCGGCTGAGACCGCATCGGATCCAGGTGATCCGGGCGGCGTCGTTGGCGACCGGCGCGCCTGTGCCTATGTGGGTGGCTTAGGGGCAGTGCTTCGTGGAGGTGGTGGGAGTGAACTAGTCCGCAGGCGGCTGGACTTTCTTGCGGGGCCGGTGGTGTCACTGCTGGGTATTTGACGGCCGTCGGCGGCAGATGGTTAGCGTGCCCTCGGCGGCTCGGCGGCTCGGCGGCTCGGCGGCTCGGCGGCTCGGCGGCTCGGCGGCTCGGCGGCTCGGCGGCTCGGCGGCTCGGCGGCTCCGGCGGTGGGCTCCGGCGGTGGGCTCCGGCGGTGGGCTCCGGCGGTGGGCTCCGGCGGTGGGCTCCGGCGGTGGGCTCCGGCGGTGGGCTCCGGCGGTGGGCTCCGGCGGTGGGCTCCGGCGGTGGGCTCCGGCGGTGGGCTCCGGCG
>JAEBDY010000002.1:0-681477 GCA_049997955.1 Umezawaea sp. cmx-9-4
GCCGCTACGCTGGCCACGAGGTCTCCGGTGTTATGGGTTTGCTTGGTCGCTCACCCGTCTACCGGAGACCTCGCTACGTTTCAGGTATCGACACGCCGCTGGTCATAGCCTTTGAAACACGACCTAGACGTCGTCCTCGTCTTCGTCCTCATCGTCCAGCGAGTCGAACATCGCGCCGGACGAGTCGGACACCACCTCGGCGGTGAGGGCGTCCTCCAGGTAGGCCGCGGCGCGGGGGACGTGCGACAGGGGCCGGGATTGGCTGCCGGCAGAGGCTCCGGTCATGCCCTGGGAGATGGTCGACGTCGCCTGCCCCACGATCGCCGCGACGTCGCTGCGGTTCACCAGGCCGTGCTTGAGCGTCACGTCGAGCACTCCGCGCGCGTCCTCCAGTTCCGCCTGCTGCTGCTGCATCATCAGCTTCAGGAGAGCGGCCGCCTGGGTCGGGTCGTTCGCCAGCGTGATGGCGACCAGCCTGTCCTGGTTCTGCTGGGCGCCGCTGTACATCTCCACCCGCTGCCGCTCCAGTTCGAGTTGGTACGCGTGCTCCATCCGCTTGAGGTGCAGTTCGTGCTGGCTCCTCATCTCGGCGAGCTGCTGCTCCGCCGACGCCTCGATCACCGAGTGCACCAGGTCCGCCTTGTTCGCCAGGTGCCCTCGCGCGCCCGCCTTGACCCGCTGGATGTGGTTGATGGTGTTCGCGTCGAGGGTGAGCGCCGTGTCGCAGCTCAGCACGCTGATCCCCTGGGGGAGCGGCTGCCTGGATCGACCGGTGAACACGTGCACCATGGCGCGCTCGGCCGCCGTGCCGTCCTCGATCGGGAACGTGACGGCGATGTCGCGCAGCACCCGCTCGACGTGCGGCCTCACCACCGGCATGACGTCGGTGAGGTTGGTCTTCGCCGCCTCGACCGGATCGCTGATCCGCCAGGTCACGGTCACCTTCGCGGTGAAGTAGGACGCCTGGTCCTGGCTGGGCAGGTGCAGCTGGAGGTCCTGGGAGCGCACCGAGGTGTCGACCAGGAACAGGGTCTTGTAGCCCGAGACCCCGCCGAGCGGCAACTGCTCGGTCAGGTGGTGGTACCGGCCGTAGCGGTCGAGGAAGACGGTCGCCCGGTCGTGGCTGGGGACCGGCCGGTTCTTGAACATCATCTCGCCGACCTTGATCTCCACGCGGGTGAGCAGTGGCGGGGTGGGCTGGACGGGATTCCTGGCGATCATGCCGGGACCTCCTCTGTGTCGAGTGCGGCGAGCAGGGCGCTCGCGGCGTCAGTGGGGCCGCGTCGGGCTCGCGCCCACTCGGCCAGGTACAGCCGCAGGGTGGCCGGGCCTCCGGTGGCCCTGGCGACGTCGGCGAGCAGCGCGCCGAGCGGCTGCCTCTGGGTGGGGTCGCGATCGGCCGTCTTGACCCACTGGTGGATCACCTTGAACGCCTCGGTCATGAAGTACGGGGCTTCCAGCACCTGCGCGACGAGCGACACCACCGCCTGCCTCCGGTTGAGCCGCCGCGTCCCGACGACTACCCCCAGCGCGGGTTCGTCCGATCGGCGGTCCAGGTCGGCGACCCACAGCAGGCCGGGCCACGGGTCGGTGCTGCCGTCCTCGGACACCTGGAGGTACACGACGAGTTGGAGCACGCAGGTCAACGCCGTGGTGCGCAGGTCGACCTTCTTCGACCGGGACCACGACAGGAGCGCGCCGAGCACCAGGTCGAGCCGGTCGATCTCCAGCGAGAGGTTCGTGACGGAGTCGGCGACGGCCATGATCATCTGCGGTTCGTCGGTGTCCGCGGCCTTCCGCAGCCGCTTGAGGACCTGGGCGGTCGTCATGATCGGCAGGGTGCCCATCGCGGCGACGGCCGCCACCCTCCTGCCTGTCGCGGCCTTCCCCTTGAGCCACTGGTCGATCATCCGGTTGATCAGCGGTTGCAGTTCGGGCTTCATCGCGGGCAGCCGCAGCGCGCCGATCACGGCCTGGCGTTCCCAGTAGAGGTTCTTCTCGGCCCACGGTTCGATCACGTGCCTGCGCGCGTGGTCGAACTCGGACAGGCTCAGCAACCCGACCGCGACCCCGGCGCGGATGCGGACGTGCCGGTCCGGCGAACTGCCCAGGGCGCACAGCCAGTCGCGGACGACGCCGTGCGCCTCGGTGTACTCGCGCCACACGTGTTCGAGCACCTTGCGGGGCCGGTGCCGATCGAGGTAGCGGACCACTTCCGCCGACAGCGTGCCGAGGTCGCTGTCGTCGACGGCCAGGGTGATCTCGGCCTCCACCCGCTCGACGAGGTTGGCCGTGCGGACCGCGAACACGGTCCGCGTGCGGTCGCGCAGGTCCGGGACCTCCACCTCCTGGATGGCTCTGGCGAGCGTCGTGCCTGCCTCGGCGACGGTCGCGAGCGGCATCCCGTCGAGCACCGCGAGCGCGATCGCGAACGCGCGGTGCTCGTTGTTCGGCAAGGCGTCGAACCACTCCCGGAAAGCCGACTCGGCGGTGCGGGCGTAGCGGAGGCGGACGTCTTCGATGCCCAGTTCCCCCAGCACGACCAGGCAGAGGCCGCGACCGAAGTCCGCGAGGTCGCCTGCCCGGAGCGTGCGGGCGACCACCTCCTCGACCAGGTCGGTGAACTCCGGGAAGTCGGCCAGGTCCTGCCTGTCCCGGCCCGCCGTCGTCAACCCGGCCTGGAAGTGGCTCAGCACCAGCGCGCGGTCGTCCGAACGCTGCGCGCCGTCGACCACGTAGTCGATCAGCTCCCGTTCCCGCAGTGGCGTGTCCGCGCTGACGAGGACGAGCATCCGCGCCTTGGCGTCGGAGAGCCTGCGCCGCCACTGGTCGAGCGAGAACTCCCGCAGCGACGCCGCCTGGTCGAACTCCAGCGTCTCCAACAGGTATCCGCGATCGGCCTCCAGCTCCACCGGGGTGGTCGGGGACCGCAGGTCGGTGTCCGGGCTGAGCTTGTCCACGCCCTGGGCGCACTCCACTCCGAGCAGGTTCAGGGCGGTGGCCGTGCGGCCCCAGCCGGAGGGCGCGCGGAGCAGGACCAGCCACTGGTCGCGCAGCCGGTCGCGCAGCTCGCGGTAGTTGGCCGGTTCGACGAAGGTCGCGGTCGCCGACCGGAGTGCTTCCTCCGAGATCGGACCGGTGGGCACCGACCCGTGGTGGAACCCGGTCGCCCGCGGGAGACCGGCGTCGACGAGGCCGATCGTGTTGGCGACGAAGACGTTCCCGATGCCGTCCCGCACGCCCAGCAGCGCGGCGATGGCGTTCTCCATCGCACGGGCGTCCTGGTGGAGCTTGCGCGCGTTCGTCGCGTCCGAGGCGGTGTCCTTCGCGCTCGGCCCCTCCGGTTCGGGGGCTGAGGCTTCGTCGGACTTCGACTTGTCGTCGGCTTTCGGCTTCTCCTCACCCGCCTGCTTCCCCGCGTCGCCGGCGGCCGCGTCGGCCGCCTCCGGCTGTTCCGCGGGCTGCTCGTCGCTCACGACCCCGCCCGGAAGTTCACGCGGGCGTCGACGGTGCCGATCGTGTCGGCGTTGAACACGTTGCCCTTGGCCTTGATGGAGACCTTCTTCACCACCGGTGCCTCGGCGCGCGACGAAGCGGGCGCCTCCGCGACCGGGCGGGGCGGCGTCGCGTAGCCGGGGACGCGAACCCACACCTTCCGCCCGTCGTCGAGCAGGTCCCCGTAGCTCTCCGAACGGACCCCGCTGTAGCCGTGGCGCAGCACGGACTGGTGGACGGCGTCCGACACCACCACGATCGACTGCGCTCGGGGCAGGGCGTGCAGGGCTGCCTTGACCCCGGCCCCGTTGACGATCCGGAAGGTGGTCGTCACGTCGTCACCGACCCAGCCGTGCGCGTCGCGCGCGGCCAATCCGAAGTGGATTCCCAGTCGCAACCTCATCCAGGCGGGCGGATCCACGGTCGCGTTGTACCGGCGGAGCCCTTCGACGACCTCGTCCACCAACGGGTGCAGCAGCGGCAGCACCTGTGAGTCGAGCACCGCCAGCACACCATCGCCGAGGTCGTCGAGCCTGCGCCGCTCCTGCGTCAGGCCTGCGGCGTCCAGTGCGCCGAGCAGCACCCGGTACAGGGCGGCGCGCAGCTCCGCCTTCTGCGGATCGGTGCGCTCGCTGGACTTCTCGATGTCCACGACCAGGATCGCCCGACTCATCCGTTCGAGTTCCACGCCGTTCTCCTCCCACTCGTCCTCATGGCAGTCGTCCCCGCCCGCAGACCGAGTCGAGGACGGCCGTGATGCCGTGGGACACGACGGAGTCGCGCACCATCCGGTATCCGGCGCCGTACACGGGGTCGGGGTTCTTCAGCGCCGAACGGCGCAGGGCCGCGGCGAACCCGGACTCCTGGCGCTTGAGCCAGGCACCCGCGAACAGTTCGCACACCCCCTCCTCCAGCGGTGGTGCCAGGTCCCGCGCGCCGCGCTGGGCGAGCCACGCGTGCCCGATCTCGTGCGCGACCGTCGCCCCGAAGTGGGCCGTCGTGAGCCCGCGCATGATCTCGATGCCGAGCACGTCCGTCACCGACGTCTCCAGCCACGTTCGCTGGAGGGTTCGTCCGAGGCAGAGTCCGCCACCGTCGCCGTTGATGCGGTCCGGCTCCACCAGCGTGACCCGCACCCGCTGGGCGAGTTCGATGCCGAGCTTCGCCATCTCCGCGCGCAGGAACGGGATGTGCTTCCTGGCCTCCTCCTGGGTCTCCACCGCCTGGCGGGCGCAGGTCGGACAGCGCGCGGCCGTGGCGGTGAACCGGGACCACCCCGGCTGGCCGCGGTGTCGGGGCCGTCCGCAGAGCGCGCACGTCCCGTCGGTCGGGTGCCGGACGCACGTCGCCTCGCCGTGCAGCGACACGACGTAGCGGTCGGCGGGCGGGGAGCCGCACACCACGCAAGTGCTGTCGGTCAAGTCAGGTCACCGGAACCCATCTCCTGGTCTTCGCGTCCCGCCTCCAGCCGGACGTGGTCATCTGCGGGGTGGTGCGCGACGACCGGTCGGTCGGCTCGGTCGACCCGGCCAGCACCGCGTCGAAGTAGCGGCCCCACGTCTGCGCCGTCGGCCGCCCGCCCGGATCGCCGCCGAGCGCGGCGCGCAGCAACGCGGGTCCCTCCCCCGGCAGGACCCCGTCGACGCGGCTCGGGTCGCGCGAGATCGACGCGAACGCTCCGGGACTCAGGCACCTGAGGACGAACAGGCCGAACTTGTAGCGGTCGGTCGCTTGGCTGAGCATCGCCTCAGGCGGGTCCCAGTCGGGTGCGTTGAGCTGTCGCACCACGGCCGCCGCCCCCTTGATGCGGATCGCGTCGCAGTCGACCAGCATCACGCAGGGCCTGCCGCCGAGCCGGAACACGGCGTTCTTCGGGTTCAGGTCACCGATCACCAGGTCGTTGCGGTGCAACAGGTGCACCGCACTGGCGAAGTCGCGGCACACGAGCACCCGCTGGGCCGCCGTGGGAGCGGGCATCCCCAAGCGCTCCGCGCGCCGCGGCTCGACGAACAGGTGCTGCACCTCGCGCAGCGTGCGGGCACGGGTCCCGCTCGGCTTCACCCGGTCCTCGAAGAACTCCTCGGGGATGAGCCGCAGGAGGACGCCCCGCACCTCACCGCGTTCCTCGACCGCGCGGACGGGCCACGCGGTGGCGGCGTCCAACCTCCGCCGCGTCACCTCGTCCATGCGCAGCCTGCGGGACACCACCGCCGCCAGCCCGTGCGGCGGCGCCTGCCCGGTCCGGTACTCCTTGTACACCAGCGGTCCGGGCACGTCGGCCAGCGAGACGTTCGGGGCGCGGTAGACCTTCGCCTGCCCACCCGCGCCGAGCAGCTCGCCCAGCGGGCCGACCTCGTCCAGACCGATGACGTGGGTGCTCATGCCGAGGCGACCGGCCAGAACGCGACAGCCGTGCGGTCGTCGTCGAAGCTCCGGCGCGCGAACCCCACGTGGGCGGCGAACTCCAGCCCGGACGCGGGCGGCGTCGACCAGACCTCGGTCAGGAACCGCCCCACCTCACCTGTGCCGCCCGCGAGCGGGTCACCGATGCCGTCGGTCATCAACACCAGGGCTTCACCGGGGGCGACGGTCGTCCGGACCGGCACCGGCTCGGTGCCGGACAGCAGCGGGAGCGCGTGCACGGACGACGAGTGCAGCACCGCCCCGTCGTTCTTCACGGCGTGCTGCGGTTCCCACCGCCCGCCCTCTCGCAGCACCCACGCCGACGAGTCGCCCACCGAAAGCACCTGCACCTCGTGCACGCCGTTCACCGGCACCAGGTCGACCACCGCGTACAGCACGGTGGACGCCAGGAGTTCGGCGACCGCCCGGACCGGGACGCTCTCCGCGTTCGGCGTCCCCCGGTCGGCCAGCAGCCGCCGTCCCCGCGACTCCACGCGGTTCGCCATGACGCGGATGAAGTCCGGCCACCGCAGGGCGGCGGGTCCGGTGGCCGCCACCTGGTCCGCCAGCAGCTCCGTGCCCTTGCGCGCCAAGATCGCGGCGGCCAGGTGCGAGAGCTTGCCGGACGACACCCCGTCGGCCACTGCCAGGACGAGGTGGCGGCCGTCCTTCGTGCGCCGGTAGCCGTACTCGTCCTGCCGCACGGTGCCGTACGCGCGGTGCGCGAGACCACGCACGCTGGCCGCCCGCACCACGCCCACGTGCTTGCGGCCGTCGAGCAACGTCACCCCGTCGAGGACGGTGTCCCTGCGGTCCCACGCGCTCTCGTCGGGAATCGGCACGGTCCGTAGCGCCGCCCGACCCGGATCGCCCACGGCGAAGGGATCCACCCGGCCCTGCCAGGTCGGCGGCCGCTCGGGTTCGACGGGCGTCGGACGAGCCTCTTCGGCACGCACTCCGGTCGACGTGTCCATCAGACGAAGTCGTCCGACGAGTGCGCCGCGATGCCCGACGGCAGGTCGTGCTTGGCGGGCAGGATCAGCCCGGAGCTGCCCTGGGTCAGGCTCTGTCCCGACGCGAGCATGCTGGAGATGAGGATCTCCGCCATCGCCGAGATCGCGTGGGCGGGGTTCTGCCCGTTCTCCATCAGGTACATCTGCATCGCCTTGGGGCCGGCGGCCGGGTGGATCAGGCGCGCCAGGGTCTTCGGGTTCGCGTCGTCGACACCGCACGGCACGAAGTTCGGGTAGATCGGGAAGTTCTCGGTCAGGTCTCGGAACGCGTCCTGCCACTCGGTCCCGCCGTCGGTGGGCTCACCGTCGCTGATGAAGAAGACGGCGGGCCGGTGCACCTGGAAGCCGTCGGCCTTGAGCTGCTTGACGTTGCTCTCGATCTCGGAGCGCAGGAGCCGGAACGCGGCCGCGTAGGACGTCGCTCCCCGAACGGTCAGCGAGGGCAGGGTGACGTTCTCGTCGAGCAGGTCGCACAGCGGGAGCCGCACGGTCGCGTCGGTGCCGAAGTCGATGAGCCCGAAGCGGACCTTGTCGGACAGGATCGGCGCGTCGGCGAGCGCGTCGACGACGGCGGGCATGATCTCGTTGACCTGCTTGAGCTTCGCACCGGACATCGACACCGAGACGTCGATCACCAGGTAGAAGGGCAGGAGCTTGGCGTTGTCGCTCTCCATCGGGGAGTCTCCGATCAGGGGGTGGGGGTGGAGGAAGGCGCGCCGTTGGGACGGACACCGTTGGGGCGCTGGAGATCGACCTTGGAGATCGGCCGGGTCAGGCGGTCTTCGACGCCTGCGGCGTTGGCGGTCGGCCGCGGGAGCTGCGTCTTGGGGATGCGCGCTGTGAGAGCGTCGGCGTTGCCCCCATTGATCTTCGGCCGAGGGGAGCCGACCTTGGGGATGCGCGCCGTGAGGCGGTCGTCGTTGCCCGCGTTGGCGTTGTACCAGCGGTTGAGTTCCTCGTCGGTGCGCTGGTGCGCGACGGACGCCCACACGTCGATGGCCTTCTTCGCGAGGTCGGTCTGCTTGGTGGCGACCAGTTGCGCGGTCTGCGCGTGGGCCTGCGTCTGCGCGTCCAACTGCTGGCGTTCCATCGCCAACTTCTGGTCGGCGCGGTCGACCTCCAGGTCGCGGTCGCGGTCCGACCAGACCCGGTGGTTGGCGTCCGTGCCGTCGTCGTCCCGCTTGGCCATCCGGTCGTAGAGCGTCTCGGGCCCGAAGCCCGCCATCAGCTTCACCACCACGGGGAGCAGTTCGATGCACAGGAAGAGGAGGAACAGCGCGGTGTGCGCCTGGCCTCCGCTGGGGCTGCCGCCCGTGATCCGGTCCAGCGCCTCCAACCGGGCCAGCAGGCCGGTGTCGGCCGCTGTGGCGGTGCTGCCGCGCTTCTCCAGGTCCTCGCGGTCCTTGCGCAGCCGGTCGAGATCACCCTGGACCTCGGGCAGGCGCTTCTTCGCGTTGTCGGTCTCGGTGGAGGCCCCGTCCTGGATGCGCTTGGTGACCTTGGCCGTGGCCTCGTCGAGCGTGGACTGCGCTTTGTCCCGGATCGCCTTGGCGTCGTCCGCGGCCTGCTTCTTCTGCCGGTAGGACTCGCCGTCGCCGGGAACGTTGGTGCCGCAGGCGCCGTCGAACTCGCACTGCGCCAACTGGTTGGCGTCCTGGAAGGCCTTGTCCGCGGTGTCCAGCCCGGCCTTCGCCGCCTTCACGTCCGGGTCGTCGGAGATGGTGGCGCTGGACTTCCCGGACAGGACGTCGAGCAGCTTGCGCTCCTCGCCCTCCAGCTCGGTGATCTTGGCGAACGCGTCGGCGACCTTGTTCTGATTGGTCTTCGTCGTCTCGGCCTGCATCGCGATCAGCTCGCTGTTGATCTCCGGTTCGAAGATCTTCAGCACCAGCGGCATCGAGATGATCGTCCCGATCACCACCGCGAGCGCGACCCGCGGGATCGCGGCGAACAGGTTGAGCAGCCAGCCGTTGCTCCGCGTCATGGTGACGACGAGCATCCGGTCCAGGTTGAAGATGATCACGCCCCACACCAGGCCCGCGATCACCGCCGCGTAGGCGGGCAGTTCCAGCACCGAGTACAGCGCGAAGAACGCCGAGACCGCAGCGACGCCCGAGGTGCTGAGCAGGACACCGCCCATCGCGGCATGTTTGTTGACGTCCCCCGGTGCCTTCTCCAGAATCGACACCCTCGCGCCGGACAACCTGGCCAGCCACATCGAGAAGCTCATCGGCCCGCCCCCTCACCATCGTGGAACCCGAGGTCGAGCTCGGGCGCTTCGGTCAACATCGCTTGCAGGTCGAACGGGAACCCGGCGCCGAAGGGCACCGGCACGGAGGGCAGCGACGGTTTTCGACCGCCCTTGGTGAACGCGTCCGGCGCCATCGGCCGGACGTCGACCGCGGGCAGCGGCGGCAGCACCGCGCGCGGCGGCCCGGCCTGGCCGAGCAGTGGCCACGGCACCTGCGGCATCGGGACCGGCAGCGGCTGGACCTCGGGCGGCGCGACCACGGTCACGGGACCGACCCGCCGGTGGTCCGCTCCCAGGTTGTTGACCGCGCGGACGTCGATCCAGCCGGACCCGGTCGGCACGACCGACGTCGTGCCCCGGCACCGCCGTGCGTCGGCCCGCGCCGACCAGGAGCCTGCGGTGATCTCCACCTCGGTCGAGTCGCGCGCCTCCCACTCGACCACGACGGGCTGCCCGGTGAGGACGAACGTGCGGTCCAGTCTGACCTCGCCCAACCGGGGCGGCACCAGGCTCTCGCCCAGCAGCCTGCGCAGGTAGACCTCCCACTCCCGTGCCGTCGGCCGGTCCGCGGGCACCCGACCCACCGCCCGCCGGAGCATCGCGAGCCCTTCGGGGTCGAGACTCGCCGCAGCCGCAGGATCGGTGTTGACCGACGAGCCCGCGCCGGGCGAGAGGGAGCGCAGGATGAACAACCCGAGCTTGTAGTGGTCGGTGGTCCTGTTGAGGGCACCGCCCTCAGGCGGCTCCCAGTCGGGGAAGTTGAGCTGCTTGACCGTGGCGACGATGCTCGTGGGCCGCACGGCGTCGCAGTCGAGGAACAGCACCATCGGCTCGGCGTCGAGCCGGAAGACCGCGTTCTTGGGGTTGACGTCGCCGACCACGATCTTGAGTTCGCGGTGCAGGAACGCCAGCCCGCCCGCGAAGTCGCGGCAGATCCGCAACCGCTGCTCCTCGGTCGGCGCGGGCCGTCCGAACCGCTGTGCGCGAGCGGGGTCGATGAAGAGGTTCTGCACTTCGCGCAGTGACTTCTTGGGACCGGCGTTGCGGTCGACCAGGTCGAAGTAGGGATCGGGAATGCGCGGCATGACAATGCCGACGGCGTGGCCGTTCTCCTCTACCACGCGCACCGGCCATGCGGTCATGGCGTCGAGTTTCGCGCGTGTCGCGTCGTCCAGCGCATTTCGAGAGGCGACGACCCTGTGCAGGCTTTGCGGTGAGTCGTGGGGTCGCTGATAGCGCTTGTAGACCAGCGGTCCCCGCACATCCGGATAGGTGAGGTCTGGCAGGTCGAAAACGGTGGCCTCGCCGCCTTTTCCCAGTTGAGCGCCAAGTTTCCCCAGGTCGGACGGCACGATGGGCACGGCTCCGCCCGACGAGGTTTTCCCCACGATGGCCTCTCTTCGAGAATGACGGCATTCGGTCGTCCAGCGATCCGCACGGAGAACCGCACTTTTCGGGTTACCGAAGGGTTATTGCTCGACCCTGCGCCGTGTTGCTTGTCGAGAGGTCAATCGAGCTACTAGAGGTGTTCGTTACCGCCACTCGGGGAGACTTTTCCGGAAAGTTCGTCCCATTCAGCCGACCGGCACCGCACGCATGGTGACCGCGTTGACATCCGACCGAAGCCGCGAATGGGACTCGCCCGATAGCCGCAGGCCCCTTTTCGTCGGAAAACGCGATTTGGTTACCCGTTGTCGATAACGATTGAGTCACCATCGAGCGTACGCGACAGCACGTGCTTGATCACCCAGAGTGAAACAAAACAGCGAAATCTGAGCGACGATTCACTCGAAAGTGCAGGCTACTGAAGACCTCGCCCATCGGGAAAGCCGCATTTCCACGCTCTGAAATCGTTTCACCCACCGAATCGAATCGACCCGCCTTGTCCGCGACGATCGACTATTCCACGTGAGCCTGTAGCCCGATCGGGCTAAGTGATCCTTCCGGTGGGAGCGATCCGCTCCTGGTTTGATGCCGGGATGATCAAGCGTTCGCTGGTGGTGGCCCTGCTGCTGTCCCTCTCCCCGGCTCCCGCGCACGCGGTGACCGGGGTGGACTTCACCGGGACCGTGGCGTTGAGCGGCTGTTCCGGGGCGGTGGTGCGGACACCGTCGGCGAAGCCGTCCGACACGGCGCTGGTGATGTCCAACGGGCACTGCGTGAAGCTGATGGCGGCGGGCGAGGTGGTCGTCGACCAGCCGAGCGACCGGACGTTCACGCTGCTCGACCCCACCGGCAAGACCATCTTGGGGACGCTGCACGCGAAATCGGTCGCCTACGCCACGATGACGTCCACGGACGTGGCGTTCTACCGGCTCGACCAGACCTACGCGCAGGTGGAGGCGTTGGGCGGCAGGGCCTTGGAGCTCTCGCCCCAGCGAGCTGCGGTCGGCGCGGACATCCGGGTCGTGTCCGGCTTCTGGAAGCGGATGTACTCCTGCTCGCTCGACGGGTTCGCGCACGAGCTGCGCGAAGGCGCGTGGACGTGGCGCGACTCGATCCGCTACACCGCGCCGTGCGACACGGTCGGCGGCACGTCCGGCTCGCCGATCGTGGACGCCGCGAGCGGCAAGGTGGTCGGCGTCAACAACACGACGAACGAGAACGGCAAGCGCTGCACCCAGAACAACCCGTGCGAGGTGGACGCGGCGGGCGCGGTGACCGTGAGGCGCGGCATCGGCTACGGCCAGCAGACCCACCTCGCCGTGGCGTGCGTCGGCGCGGACAGCGCGTTCACGCTGTCCGCGCCGGGCTGCGGTCTTCCTCGACCGGCTCTAGTAGCGATAGGTGTTCAGCGTGTCGACCGCTGACCTCGGGTTGCCGAGGTGGTGGTGGTCGACGGCGAGGAACGTCGGCTTCTTGCGGGCGGCGGGCTCGCAGAAGCGCTGCGCGCGGTTGGCCAGCTTGGTGTTGTCGTCGGTGACCGTTCCGGTCATCGGGACGTCCCGGAAGTGGTTCATCACGAACAGCCTGCGGAACCCGCCTTCGGTGCGGGACAGGGGGATGTCGTTCCAGCGGCTGTAGCAGGACCAGTCGGACGCGCCGACGCCACCGCCCATGGACCAGTGGTTCTCCACGGTCCAGTCGCGCTGGTACTGCACGCCCGAGCTCTCACGGCCGTCGGCGGCGTGGTCGGTGAAGATCAGCAGGCGCTGGTTGCGGGAGCGCAGGTCGGCCATCCTGGGCCAGCCGTTCTGCCGCACACCGGTCTGGTCCGGGCGGTACAGCACGTTCTGCAGGCCGTTGACCCGCGCCAGCTCGGCGCGCAGCACGTCCGCGGAGACGTAGTCCTCTAGGAAGACCGTGACGAACTCGTTCCGGTTGGCGTTGAGGAAGTCCACGATCCGCTGGACGTCCACCCACAGCGCGACCGGCCTGCTGACCAGGTTGCAGCTGTTGTGGCAGAGGATCGCGCCGTCCGGGGTCTGGTGGACGTCCAGCATGAACCCGCGCACGCCGTCGGCCAGCTGCTGGTTGATCCCGCGCGCCTGGTTCGGGAACAGGTTCGCGAACGGGCCCGCGAACCCGCCGTCCACGCCGTTCGCGTAGGCGTTGTGCGAAGTCAGGAACGTGACCTGGTCGAGCGTCCGCTCGCCGTCCGGCAGCGCGGGTTGGCGGTTCGGGTTCACCGGCGTCAGGTACCACTGGTCGCCGCCCGCGCCGATCGCCAACGGGGTGGCGGGCTTGAGGTAGCGGTCGGCGCCGGGCACCTTGAGCCGCAGGCGGTCGCCATCGGAGCTGATCTCCCAGCGGGTGTCCGCGCTGTCGCACGCCTGCATCGCGGCCTGGTCGCCGGACCGGCCGAGGCAGCGGCCGCCCTCCTCCAGCCGTCCGTCGGCCCGCAGGTTCCACTGCTGGCGGTCCTCGTTGCCCTTCGGGCGGTGCTGGTCCACGGTGTTGCCGGTGACCGCCGCGTTCAGGCCCGTCGTGACGCTCTGCAGGTAGAACAGGCCCGGCGCGGGGACGTCGGCTCTGGCCGTCGGCACGACCAGTCCGGTCAGCAGGACGGCGACGAGGGCTGATCGGATGACGCGCATCAAGAGTCCTCTCGGAGGCTCCGCGGCGGACGGGTGCCGCCAGGATCACGCAACCGAGACGGATGCGAAAGTGTTTCACTAAATGTTCATACTCGTCCGGGACGTACGATCGGTGGATGACGAACGAGCCGTGGGGCGATCCGGACACCATCCGCGAAGTGCTCGCGAAGTGCGAGACCTGGGCGGTCGTCGGACTGGGCGACAACCCGTCGCGCGCGGCCTTCGGGGTGGCGAAGTTCCTCCAGCGGCACGGGAAGCGGATCGTGCCGGTGCACCCGAGCGCGCCGACCGTACACGGCGAGCAGGGTTACGCGACGCTCGCGGACATCCCGTTCCCGGTCGACTGCGTCGACGTGTTCCGCCGCTCGTCCAGCGCGGGCGGCTTCGCCGACCAGGCCGTGGCGATCGGCGCGAAAGCCGTGTGGTTCCAGCTCGACGTCGTCGACGAGCTGGCGTTCGACCGCGTCCGCACTGCCGGGCTGTCCATGGTGATGGACCGCTGCCCCGCGATCGAGTGGGCGGCGAACGGGCCGCGCTAGCGCTTGCGGGCGGTCACCTCGACCTCGATGCGCATCCGCGGGTCCGCCAGCCCGACCGACATCATCGTGGCCGCGGGCCGGACGTCGGCGAACGTCCGGCGCAGCACTGGCCAGCACGGTTCGAAGTCGGCCGGATCCGGGACCAGGTAGCGGACGCGCACGACGTCGCCGAACCCGCACCCCGCCTCGGCGAGCGCGGCCCCGATGTTCGCCAGGCACTGCTCGGCCTGCTCCACCACGTCGTCGGAGATCGTCATCGTGGCGTAGTCGAAGCCCGTGGTGCCGGACACGAACACCCAGTCGCCGTCCACGACGGCGCGCGCGTACCCGATCTGCTCCTCGAACGTGGACCCGGACAGGATCGCTCGGCGGTCGCCCATTCCCGAAGCCTAGCTAGCGGGTGATGTGCCACAGCACCACGTTGTGCACGTGGTGGGCCTTCTCCGAGCCGCGGAACTCGATCTCGTGCACGTGGGTGCCCGCCGTGACCGCGATGGCGGACGTGCTGAAGAAGCTGCCGCCCCAGCTCTTGTTCGACACCACGGCGACGCTGCTGATCTTCGAGTACGGCACCGAGACCAGCGCGGTCTTCTTCCCCACGAACGACTTGTCCTGGATGATCACCCGAAGGTCGGTGATGCCGATGAACCCCGTGCCCGCGCCGATGGCGTCGTAGACCGCGATCACGCGCTCGCCGTCGAGCAGACCGCTCACGATCTGGTCGTACTGCTCCCGCCGGTCGTAGGTCGGACCGTTCTTCGCCATCGAACCCCCTCGCTCGGTGAACCTCCACGGTAGCCGCAACCGCGGCGCGGGGTCGGGACACCGAAGTCGGGGCGGGTCCCGTTGACACCGTCGTCAGCGCTGCCGTAAGCATTTGCCATGCCGTCCGCTCCGCTCAACGGGATCACCGTCAACTACCAGGTCACCGGAGAAGGTGATCTCGTCGTGCTGGTGATGGGCACCGGCAGCCCCGGCGGCGTGTGGCGCGCGCACCAGGTGCCCGCGCTGGTCGCCGCCGGCTACCGGGTCGCGACGTTCGACAACCGCGGCATCCCGCCGACCGACGAGTGCGCGGGCGGCTTCACCGTCGACGACATGGTCGGCGACACCGCGGCGCTCATCGAGCACCTCGGCGGCGGGCCTGCCAGGGTCGCGGGCACGTCGCTCGGCGCACGCGTGGCGCAGGAACTCGCACTGGCCCGACCGGACCTCGTGTCGCACGCCGCGCTGCTCGCGGCCTACGGCCGCCCCGACCCGGTGCGCACGGCGTTGTCGACGGGAGAACTGGAACTGCACGACTCCGGCGTGAAGCTGCCGGACGGGTACTACTCGGCGATCACCGCGCTGCGCTACCTGTCCCCCGCCACGCTCGAGGACCCCCGGAAGGCGCGGGACTGGCTGGAACTGTTCGAGTACGGCGGTTCCGTGGTGGGCGCGGGCGTACGGGCCCAGATGGCGCTCAACGACTTCACCGACCGCCTCGCCGACTACCGCCGGATCTCGGTCCCGTGCCTCGTGGTCGGCTTCACCGACGACCGCACACTCCCACCCCACCTGGCCCGCGAGGTCGCCGCCGCCATCCCCGGCTCCCGGTACGCCGAGGTGGCCGACGCGGGCCACCTCGGCTACCTGGAGAAGCCCGACGAGGTGAACCAACTGCTGCTGGACTTCTTCGCGTCCTAGCCCTCCGGCGGAGTTCGGCAACCGGCGCACCACGACCGCCGACGGGGACCGCGTGTGCAACACACCGTGCGGGCACCACGGCACCAGGTCAGCGCGGTGCCGCGACCACGACGGTGTACAGCACCACCGAGGCCAGGAACGGGCCCGTGGTCAGCGTTGTCAGCCAGGTCGCGGCCGCGGCGCGGGTGAGTTTTCCCGCCTGTGCGGCGCGGTTCGCGGTGCGGGTCAGGCCGAGGACGCGGTCGGCTTCGGTGAAGTCCCGCAGCACCGGGGCGGTGGCTGTGGCCGAGCGGATCTCCAGGCCGGCCGCCTGCGCGAGGCGGGGTAGTTGGCGGCCGACGACGGCGTTGCGGACGACGTCGGTGCGGAGGAAGCGGCTGAGCGCGCGGCCCGTGTCGAGATCGCCCGGATCCACGGTGAGGGTTTCCCAGTCCGGTTCGGCGAGGACCGCCAGGCCGCCGGGGCGGAGGACGCGGTGGAGTTCCGTCAAGACGCCGGGTGGGTTCGCGACGTGTTGGAGCACGCGGTCGGCGCGGGCCCGGTCCACGGAGGCGGCCGCCAGGGGCAGGGCGTGGGCGTCGGCGTGGAGGACTCGGACGCCGGGGAGGGCTGAGGTGCGGCGGCGGGCTTCGGCGACCATGGTCGGGTCGTGGTCGACGCCGATGGTGGTGCCCGCCAAGGCCGCCAGGGCGGGGAGGTCGGTGCCGGGGCCGCAGCCGATGTCGAGGACGGTGTGGGCCGAGGTCGGGGCCAGGGTTTCGAGCAGGGCGCGCTTGTAGTCGTGGCCCGCGCGGGAGCCCGCCACGTCGTCCAGGTAGGTGATGTCAGCCATGCGCCAAGGCAAGCAGGCGGATGTGGACGTCGTGTGGTGGTCGCGTGGCGGTTCAGCGCGGGCGGGCCGCGGCGACGAACTCGCGCATCAGGCCGTGGTCCTTCACGCCGCGGGACGACTCGATGCCGCTCGACACGTCGACGCCCCACGGCTGGGAGCGGGTGACGGCGTCGGCGACGTTGGCCACGTCCAGGCCGCCCGCGAGCAGCCACGGGCCGTCGGGGCGGGTGGCCAGGGCGTCCAGTTCCCAGCGGTGGCCGGAGCCGGGGACCGGGGAGTCGAGCAGCAGGTAGTGCTCGCCGTACGCGCCGACGCGCAGGTCGGTGTCGGCGCGCAACGCGGTCGCGCGCACCAGTTCCACCGGCAGGCCCGCCAGCTCCTCGAACGCCTCGCGCGGGTAGTCGCCGTGCAGCTGGATCGCGCCCACGCCCGCGGCGACGGCCAGGCCGCCCGCCTCGGAAGCGGGGACGCCCGCGAACACGCCGACCGCCAGGACAGTGGGCGGAACGGCCGCCACGAGCCGTTTCGCGGTGTCCAGGTCGACCTGGCGGGCGCTCTTGGTGAACACGAACCCGACCGCGTCGGCGCCCGCGTCCACGGCGACGGCGACATCGGCCTCGGTGCGCAAGCCGCACAGCTTCACGTACATGGCCACGACGCTACCCGGCAGCCGGCCGCCACGGGCCCGCCAACGGAAACCGGAAACTTCCGGCTGACGGCGGCAGAGCCGGTGCACCGCGGTCAATACCGCGGTGTGGTGGGCGATTCGCCCCGGTCAGCCGGAAGATCCGCCGTCGCGGTGCTCGCCTCGGCCGCCTCCTGCGCGTTGGGGGTAGCGGCGACGTCGGTGCTGTCCCAGAACGGCCCGGAACTGTGCTGCGACACCGTTTCCACCGAGAGCCGGACCACCCCGCCCTCAGGACCGCGACAGACAGCGAACGGTGAACCCCTTGCGGCGCACCGGTTTCGCGGTCCGATGACCGGAGGAGTCAGGCCGACGCCGCGAAGTACGCGGTGGCCACCCGGACCCGCACGGGCTCGGGGAACTCCGGGTTGCCGTCGCCGAGGTCGCCGACCAGCACGGTCCAGGCGGAACGGCTCCGGTCGACGAGCCCCTTCCCGTCCGGCGGGCTGAGGACCACGCTCCCCTTCCCCCGGCAGGAGTAGGCGCCGGTGTACCCGTCGGCGCGACCGCCCCAGGAGCCGCCGTTGCGCAGCGAGCACCTCGTCCCGTCGGCCAGCTCGATCCCCCACGGCTTGGGCGAGGGAAGCGCTTCGACCCGGTCGACCGGCTTCGCGGACTCCGAACGCCGCAACACCTTCTCCCACGGTTCGACGCCGCACAGCAGCGAGACGCCACCGCTCCGCACCCAGCAGACGTTCGCGCCCGCCGCGGACGGCCAGCACTCGACGATGTTCGGGCCGACCGCCGCCTCGGAGGCGTAGCACCCCTCGACGGGCGATCCGGCCTCGACCGCGTACCCGGCCGCGGGCTCGCCCCCGGCGTCGACCGCGACCACGTCCACCACCTCGGTCGGGGTGTCGGGCGCCGGGTCGACCGGAGGAACGGCCGCCGCGGTCGTGGTCGCCGCGCTCCTCGTGGTCGTGGCGACCGCGCTGCTCGTGCCCGTCGCCTCGTCACCCGCGTTCACCACCCGGACCGCGACGATCCCCGCCGCCGCGAGCAGCACGGCGGCCACCGCCGTCCATCCCCACCTGCGCATCCCGCGCCCTACCCGATCCCGGCGAACTTCGCCCGCGCCTGGTCCGGCGTGCACTCGGTGAGGTCCGACTTCGGATCGCGGTTCTCCGGATCCGCCGACGAGTACTCGACGCAGTGGAACGTCCCCGGCTCCGGGCCGGGTTTCACGACCACCTTCCCGTACTTGCCGGGGCTGATCCGGTCGAACCCGTCGACACGGCCGTTGAGGGGCAGGTCGACGGTCTTCGTCCGGCCGCCGGAGGAGATGTCGGCGACGAGCCTGCCGGAGTAGCTGTGGCCCCGGTCGCCGAGCAGCACGACCACGATCCCGCCCCGTTCCCCCGGTTCGAGGTTGAACGCGAACGGCCTCGTCTCGTTCGACTGCCTGTCCACCTCCTGCGCCTGGGGGTCCCGGTCGAGCCGCAGGTGCAGGAGCGCGCTGTCGCTGCTGCCCCCGTCCGGGCACTCGAACACCATGACCGGCCGCGGCTCGTACTTCCGCACGTCGACCGCGCGCACGTTGGACATCGCGAGCATCGCGCCTTCCTCGGCCGTGTTCTGGATAGCGATCCGCTGGTAGGGCGGAATCTCCGTCCCGACCTCCTCAAGCCACTCCACGATGTCCGGCGAGCAGTAGAAGCCGCCGCCGGAAGGCATCTCCTCCAACCGGGCGTCCAACGGCAACGCGAACTCCGTGACACCCGGTTTGTTCTCCGGCTCGGCCCGGAAGTTCGCCACGCTCGTCTCGTCCTTGAACAGATCGGGCACCGGCCCGAATACCGCGGCCACCAGGCTCAGCAACGCGATGACCCCGCCCACCGCGAGGAACCAGGGACTCCTGACCGCTCCGGCCAACCGCCCGGCCTTCGCGGACGCCCCCTTCTTCTTCCCCCTGACGGCCTTCGTTTTCTTCGCACTCCCCATACGACAAGCTTCGCACCTCCAGGACGACCGGTTACCCGGAGTCAACAGATCGGCAGAAAGCGCACCGGCCCACCCGTCCTCTGAGGACCCGATCCCGGTAGCCCATTCGCACACCGTCTACACGCGCACGACCGGCTTTCCCCGCGCTTCACCCTTCCAAGCCGTCCCCACTCGGACCGACCGACACCGCGGCCCAAATACGAAGGTCAACATCCCGCCCCACGACGAAAACCCGCCGTCACGACCCGCACGACCGGAGAACGTGCTCCGACAAGCCGCTCCATTCACCTTCGGAGCGCCCACCACCACCGCGATGCGACGAACGGGTAACCGCGACGCACATATGCACAGGTGCGCACGAGCCCCGGATAGCAGAAAGGATGCACACCGACGTGCGGTGTGCATCCTGTGCGTGCCCCCGGTCAGAGTCGAACTGACACTGGACGGATTTTGAGTCCGCTGCCTCTGCCGGTTGGGCTACGGGGGCCGGCAGGGGGCAACTGTACTGGATCAGGTCGTCCTCGCGGGAAAGGGGCCCTAGGAGCGGACCAGGCGGCCGATGGCCTCGCTGGCTTCTCGGATCTTCTCCTCGGCCACCTCTCCGCCTTCCGCGGCGGCTTGGGCGACGCAGTGCTTCAGGTGTTCGTCGAGCAGGCCGAGGGAGACCGCCTGGAGCGCCTTGGTGGCCGCCGAGATCTGGGTGAGGACGTCGATGCAGTAGTCGTCGTTGTCGACCATGCGCTGGAGTCCGCGCACCTGGCCTTCGATGCGACGGAGCCGCTTGAGGTAGGCGTCCTTGTTCGAGGTGTACCCGTGCATCACTCCCGGCCTTCCCTACCCTGGGTGGGTATCGCCTCCAGGATAGGCGTCCTCGCCGCCCTCGCGTGCACCGATTGTGCCGGTATCGGACGTCGGGTTGGCGTGCATTTAAACGTCAGGTGCCAAAATGACCCGACCGGGGGGCTCGGTCACATTTTGACTCTCAAAGGTTAGCCGATATTCAAGTTGTGCACTATGGTGACCCCGAAGCGTGTGGCGAAGTTACAGTCGACGGCAGCACGCGCTATGCGAGCACATACGGAGGAACAGTGGCACAGCAGACCGTCGTCCAACTCATCGACGACCTCGACGGCGGCGAAGCCGACGAGACCGTAACCTTCGCGCTTGACGGTGTGGAGTACTCCATCGACCTGTCGAAGGGGAATGCGGACAAGTTGCGCGAGTCGCTGGGCGACTTCGTCGCCAAGGCTCGTCGCGCGGGTGGCCGCAAGCAGCGCAAGGGCACCGGCAAGAGCACCGTCAAGGCTGGTGACAAGGCTCAGGCGCAGGCGATTCGCGACTGGGCGCGTGCTCAGGGGCACCAGATCTCCGACCGTGGCCGCATTCCGCAGGGCCTGGTCGTGCAGTTCCAGGAAGCGCACGCTTCCTGACGTCGTCGTTTCGCCGCGTTGACCTCGCCCGCCGGCGGGTCAACGCGGGGAAACGGGCCGTTAACCACATCGTGGGACATTCCGCGTCGCGGAAACGGGCGACTACCGGCCGGGAAACGACGTGTCGAGCAGATGGAGCATCGCGGTCGCCTTGACCGCTGTCTCCTCGAATTCCTCGGCGCCGTCCGAGAGGGCGATGACGGCTCCGCCGACGCCGAAACTCACCTTGTCGTCGTGGACGACGAGCGTCCTGATGACGATGCTGAAGTCCGCTGATCCCGACAGCGAGAAGTAACCGAGCGCACCGGAGTAGACCCCTCTGGGTCCCCCTTCCAGCCCATCGAGGATCTGCATTGTCCTGATCTTCGGCGCACCGGTCATCGAACCACCGGGGAAGGCGTCTCGAACGCACCGAACGGCCGAACTGCCCGCGCGGAGTTTCGCCCGAACGCCACTGACGAGTTGGTGAACGGTCGCGTACGACTCGACGTCGAAGAGGCGCGGCACCTCGACCGAACCGACTTCCGCGTTGTGCCCGAGGTCGTTGCGGACCAGGTCCACGACCATCAGGTTCTCGGCGCGGTCCTTCACGCTGGTGGCCAGGTCGTCGCGCAGCGCCGCGTCCTCCTCCGGCGTGCGGCCGCGCGGCCGGGTGCCCTTGATCGGCTCGGACAGCACGACGCCGTCGCGGTCGACCCGCAGGAACCGCTCGGGCGACGTGCTCAGCACCGACAGCGCGCCGAACCGCAGCAGCGCCCCGAACGGCGCCGGGCTCTCGCGCCGCAGGAACCGGTAGGCCGACCACGGGTCGACGGCTCCGCGCCAGGTCACCGCGTTCGTCAGGCACACCTCGTAGGTCTCCCCCGCGGTGATCGCCTCCAGGCACGCGTCGACCAGCTCCAGGTAGTCCGGCCTGGTGTGCCGCAGCGCCACCTCGGTGGACCCGGACCCGACCGCCGCCACAGGGTCGGTCGACGCGCCGACGTCGCGGAGGGCGGTTTCGGCCTCGTCGAACCAGCCGTCGTCGGTCAGCGACAGCAGGTGCACCCGCCGCGCCTGGTGGTCGAACACCACCGCGCGGTCCGCGAACACCACGGCGGCGTCCGGGTGTTCGGACCGGTGCGCCGCTTCGCCGCCGCACTCGGCCTTCAGCTCGTACCCGAGGTAGCCGACCCAGCCGAGCGCGAACTCGAACGGCAGGTCGGGGGGCCGCACGGCGTTCGCCGCCAGGTCCCGTTCCAGCCAGTCGAAGAACGGCCCGTCGTGCACGGCGACGCCCTCGGCGCCGGTCACGGTCACCTGCCGGGCGAACACGTCGAAGGTGGCGACCCGCGCGAGCGGCCCGCTCGCGTCGCCCATGACCGAGAACCGCCCGCGCTCGCCGGTCCGGCTGCTGTCCAGCCAGAACGCGTCCGGCGACGAGCCGTACAGCCGGTCGAACGCGGCCTCGGGGTCCGGGTGCTCGTCGAGCGAGCGCACCAGGACCTCCCGCGCGGGCGGCTCGGCGGTCGGCCGCGCGACCGGGACGGGGGGAACGGGCGCGACGGCGTGGTGCCGCTCGGTGAGACGGCGGAAGTTCGCCAGCAGCCGGTGGCCGTGCTCGGTGCGGATCGACTCGGGGTGGAACTGCACGCCCCACGCGGGCCGTGTCCGGTGCCGCACGGCCATGAGCACGCCGTCCTCCGCCCAGGCGACGGGTTCCAGCTCCGGCGGCAGGTCGGTGACCGCCAGCGAGTGGTACCGGACCACCCGCAACGGCGACGGCACTCCCTCGAACAGGTCCACGCCGGTGTGCCGGACCAGGTCGACCCGGCCGTGCCGCGGTTCCGGCGCGAGGCCGACCGCCGCTCCGTGTTCGAGGCACAACCCCTGGTGCCCGAGGCAGACACCGAGCAGCGGAATGCGCGCGTGCGCCACCACGTCCTGGCAGAGGCCGAAATCGCCCCTGTTCCGGGGGTCGCCCGGTCCGGGTGAGATCACCACGTTGTCGAAGCGGTCGAGATCGGCCAGCCGGAAGTGCGGATCGTCGTTCGTGATGACGACCGGATCGTGCCCGTTCACCTGTGCGAGGTACTGGTGCAGGTTGTAGGTGAACGAGTCGTGGTTGTCGATCAGCAGCGTGCGCATGACGTACGGCACGGTACCTGCTGAAACACCCGAACGGAGTACTCCGACCACGGGCCGGTGGCGCAGCTCTCAACGGGTACGGTGGTGCCCTGATGAGCGAGGACGAAGAGCAGGAAGACGACTACTCGGAAGACGACGACGAGGGCTTCGACGACGATTTCGAAGAAGACCCGTCGGACCTGTTCGAGGTGACGCGCGAGGTGCGCACGGTGTGCCAGCTGTGCGGTGGCGCGGGGTTCGTGGCGAACCCGGTGCTGGCCGTCATCGGCGGCACGCCGAGGACCGTCGACAACGGCCGTTCCTGCCCTCACTGCGAGGGCAACCGCACCTTCACCGGGTTGATCCCGCCGCTCTGATCCCGTCCGTCACAACAACTTGCAGGACTTCCTCAGCTCGCCGCCGCGGATCAGTGCCACGACGGCGTGGATGTCGGCGTCCATCCGCCGGTCGACGTCGACGGGCGGCACGTGCTCGCGAACCAGGTCGAACGCGGGCCGGGTGCCAGGGCTGAGCAGCTCGGGCCCGCGCAGGTCGGCCGCCTGGCAGAGCGCGAGCAGGTGGATCGCGGCGACCTGCTCGGTCAGTTCGAGCACCGTCCGGGCGTCGCGGGCCGCGATCGTGCCCATGCTGACCTTGTCCTGGTTGTGCGCCTCCGTCGACCGGGAGAACGCGCTCGCGGGCGTGGTCAGCTTCAGCGCCTCGGCGGTCAGCGAGGACGCGGCGATCTGCATCCCCTTGAACCCGTGGTGCAGACCGGCCCGCCAGTCGTCCTCGGCGAACGGCCGCACCAGGTTCGCGGGCAGGCCGTTGTTGAACTTCTCGTCCACGACGAGCGCGAGCTGCCGGTCGAGCAGGTCCGCCACGTTGGCCACGGCCAGCTTGAGGCCGTCCATCGCCTGGCCGATGTGACCGCCGTAGAAGTTGCCGCCGGAGCGCACGGCGTTCTCGGCGCTGTCGAAGAGCGGGTTGTCGTTGGTCGAGTTGATCTCGATCGTGACCCATTTCTCGGCCCATTCGAGCACATCGCGCAGCACGCCCGTGACAGCGGGAGCGCAGCGCAGTGAATAGCGATCCTGAACGGCGTGGTCGAGGTGGTGGAATCCCGCTCCGGACGGCATCGGATCGGAGGTCAACACGTCTCCGTAAGTGCGCGAAAGTCCGGACCCGTCCAACAACCGGCGGATGTTGTCCGCACTCGACAGTTGACCGGGATGCGGTTTCTGCTCGTGGATGAACCGGTTGTAGTGGCCTTGGTTGCCGAGCAGCACCTGCGCGCCGAGCGCGGTGCACAGGTCGGCGACGGCGGCCATCTCCTTGGCCGCGTCGACCGCCAGCACAGCGAACGCGGACATGAACGAGGTGCCGTTGATGAGCGCCAGGCCCTCCTTGGCCTCCAGCACGAACGGTTCGAGGCCGCACGCCGCCAGCGCTTCCACGGCGGACAGGTCGCGGCCCAGGTACCGGACGGTTCCCTCGCCGATGACGGCGCTGGCGACGTAGCAGAGGGGGACCAGGTCGCCGCTCGCGCCGACGGAGCCGCGTTCCGGGATGATCGGCAGGACGTCGTGCTCCAGCAGGGCGAGCAGTCGCGCGACCAGCGCGGGACGGACGCCGGAATGTCCTCTGGCCAGGCAGTTCGCCCGGATCAGCAGGGTGGCGCGCACGACCTCGGGGCTGCTTTCCCGGCCGGTGCCGTTGAGGTGGTAGCGGACGAGGTTGCGTTGCAGCTCGGCGGTCTTGGCCGCGGAGATCTGCCTTGTGCTGCTGTCGCCGAAACCGGTCGTTACCCCGTAGAGGGGGAGGCCGAGGTCGATCAGCCGGAGCTTGAGGCCGTGGGAGTTCTCCATGCGCACGAGCGCTTCGGGATCGACGTCCACCGGGGGCCGCACCGGGCGCCGCACGACGTCCGCGACTTCGCGCGGTGTCAGGTCGTGGCCGTTGAGGAAAATGGACTTCCGCACGTCGTCAAAGGTCGAGGTCATCGTGTCGCCTCTTTCCAGCCGCTATCCCCAACGAAGGTTCCCTTGTCGACGAAAAAAGGTAACCCTCACCTAGTTGCCTGATTTCTCCTTTCCACCTCGCCGGGAAACCAGGGCAATTACGCCCCTGTGCTTCCTCCAGCGGAGCAAGCGGTTTCAGTGTTGCTGCGGGGAGCGTGACAGCGGCCCGGATAACCTGTCAATACTTGATTCCAAGAGGGTAGGACAAGGAATATCGTGGTCACCTTCCGCATTTATGCCCGTCCTTGCACCGCGGAACCGGTGCACGCCCGGACCGGGCGGTCCGAGGGCCGTGACACGACAACCCGAATGGCCGATCGTGGGGTCGGACACCGGACAAACACCCGAACGTGGACACTTGAGCTGTGATCTTCCTGCTGCTGATCGGCGTGCCGTGCGGGCTCGCCCACCTCTACCTGTGGAAGCGGCTGGTCCGCGACACCACCACGACCGCCCGCGGCAGGAAGCTGGGCGCGGCGGCGGTCATCGCCATGTTCCTGCTCCTGTTCGCGGGCCTGGCGGGCAGCAGGTACCTCAGCCCCGGACTCGCGGCGTTGCTGGCCTGGCCCGGATACCTGTGGCTGGCCATGACGCTCTACCTCACGCTGCTGCTGGCCGTGCTGGAGGTGCCGCGGGCGGTGCTCAACCGGAAGTGGCGGCGGGAGCAGGTGCCCGCGCCGGTGACCGTTCCCGCCGAGCCCGACGTCGCACCGGTCGAGGAACCCCCGGCCGGACCGGTCGACACCAGCAGGCGGCTGTTCATCGCCCGCTCGCTGGCCGTGGCGGGCGGACTCGCCGCCACCGGCGTCGTCGGCTACGGCGCCACCCAGGCCCTCGGCGGGCCCGTGGTCAAGCGCGTGCCCGTCGCGCTGGGCAAGCTCTCCCCGGCGCTCTCGGGGTTCCGGATCGCCGTGGTCAGCGACATCCACCTCGGCCCGCTGCTCGGCCGGTCGCACACCGAGCGCATCGTGAACACCATCAACGGCCTGCAGCCGGACCTGGTGGCCATCGTCGGCGACCTCGTCGACGGCTCGGTCGAGGAGCTGGGCGAGGCCGCCGCCCCGCTGCGCGACCTCGTGAGCAGGCACGGCAGCTTCTTCGTCACCGGCAACCACGAGTACTTCTCCGGCGCGCAGCCGTGGCTGGCGGAGCTGAGCAGGCTCGGCGTGAACCCGCTGCGCAACGAGCGGCTCACCATCGCCCGCGACGGCGCCGCGTTCGACCTCGCGGGCGTCAACGACGTCACCGGCCGCTCCTACGGCGACGGCCCGGACATGGAGAGGGCCCTGGACGGCCGCGACGCGTCCACCCCGGTCGTGCTGCTCGCGCACCAGCCCGTGCAGGCCACCCGGGCCGCGGAGCTCGGCGTGGACCTCCAGCTGTCCGGGCACACCCACGGCGGCCAGATGTGGCCGTTCAACTACGCCGTCACCCTCCAGCAGCCGGTCGTCTCCGGCCTGGCGACGGTCGACGGGATGCCCGTCTACGTCAGCAACGGCGCGGGGTTCTGGGGGCCGCCGGTCCGCGTCGGAGCGCCGCCGGACGTGTCGCTGATCGAGCTCCGCAACGCCTGATCGATCACATTGACCGGATCGAGTACCCCGTTTTTCCCGAACACCACCTACAGTGGACGGCCGTGCCCGAACACGGTGTGATGGGAGATCCCTGGCGGAATGACTAAGAGCGTTGCCACACCGGCGGTAGCCCCGCCGACGCCGTTGCCCGCTGGAACCGGGCGCGAGGAGGCACAAGCTCGCATCCGCCGTTTTCTGGATCATGAGCAACCGGCCACACCCTGCCTGGTCATCGACCTGGAGACCGTGCGGGAGCGCTACACCGCGATCTCGTCCGCCCTGCCGGGCGTCGGTGTCTTCTACGCCGTGAAGGCGAACCCGGAGCCCCAGGTCGTCGGCCTGCTGGCCGCCGAGGGCAGCTCGTTCGACGTGGCGAGCCCGGCGGAGATCGACCTGTGCCTCGCGCAGGGCGCGCCCGCCGAGCGGATCTCCTACAGCAACCCGATCAAGAAGGCCGCGGACGTCGCGTACGCCTTCAGCCGGGGCGTGCGGCTGTTCGTGTCCGACAGCGACCAGGACGTGCGGGCGATCGCCGAGCACGCGCCCGGTTCGGCCGTGCTGCTGCGGATCTTCGTCGAGGCGAACAGGTCGACCTACCCGTTCGGTAAGAAGTTCGGCTGCGACCCGGAAATGGCCACGGACCTGCTGCGACTCGCGTCCCGGCTGGGGCTGCGCGCGCTGGGCGTGGCGTTCCACGCGGGGTCCCAGCAGCTCGACCCGCACGGCTGGGACGGCGCCATCGCCGACGCGGGCGCGATCACGGCGAAGCTGCGGGCCGAGGGCCTGGAGCTGTCCACGGTCAACCTCGGCGGCGGCCTGCCGTCGGCGTACCTGGAGGAGCCGCCGCCGCTGGCGGACTTCGCCGAGGCCATCACCGCGTCGATCGCCAGGCACTTCGGCGAGCACCTGCCGAACGTGATGATCGAACCCGGCCGCGCGGTCGTCGCCGAGTCCGGCGTGATCCGCTCGGAGGTCGTTCTGGTGTCGCGGAAGTCGTACTCCGACGAACGGCGATGGGTCTACCTCGACATCGGCCGCTACGGTGGTCTGGCGGAGACCGAGGGCGAGGCCATCGCGTACCCGCTGCGCACCGGCAAGGACGACGGGCAACGCGGCCCGGTCGTGCTGGCCGGTCCCACCTGCGACGCCGACGACGTGCTCTACCAGCGCGTCCGCTACGACCTGCCGCTCGACCTGCGGGCCGGTGACCACGTCGACCTGCTCGGCGCGGGCGCGTACACGTCGAGCTACTCCTCGGTGGCCTTCAACGGTTTCGGCCCGTTGGCCACCTACTGCGTGCGGTGAGCGCACCCCGGATGTCCACAGTTCGGTCCCATTGAAGATGTTTGGAGTGATTGATGTCCGAAGTTCCGTGCGAGACGGAGCCGGTCGGCTTGTTCGCAGGACAGCACGTGCTCGCCGAGTTGGAGGGCGTGAGCCCCGAGATCCTCGATGACGAGAAGTTCCTGCGACATGCGCTCGGTGAGGCTCTCACCCAGGCGAATGCCACGGTGCTGGAGGTGATCTCCAAGCAGTTCGATCCGCAGGGGGTCACCGTGCTGGCCCTGCTTTCGGAGTCGCACGCGTCCATCCACACCTACCCGGAGGTCGGATCGGTGTTCGTGGACGTGTTCACCTGCGGTACGAAGGCGAAACCCGCGCTTGCGGTGCAGTTGCTCGCCGAGGCGCTGGGCGCCGCGTCGACACGGACGGACATGATCAGCCGGGGCAACCGCGTCCCGGCTCTCGTTGGTGAGGAAAAGGCGTGACCACGATCGACAGCTCCATCCGCGAACCGCTGGGTGACGGCCTCACCCGCGTCTGGAACGTCGAGGACGTCGTGGTCGACGTGCAGACCGAGTTCCAGCACCTGGTGATCGCCGACACGGCGCAGGGCCGGTCCCTGTTCTGCGACGACGACCGCCAGAGCACGGACTTCAGCCAGCTGACCTACCACGAGGCGCTGATGGTCCCGGCGCTGCTGCTCGCGGACCGGGTCGACCGCGTGCTGGTCATCGGCTCCAGCGAGGGCGTCGTGTGCCAGATGGCCGTCGCGGCGGGCGCGACCGCCGTCGACCACATCGACATCGACTCCCAGGCCGTGAAGCTGTGCGCCGAGCACCTGCCGTACGGCTACTCGCAGGCAGAGCTGGCCGAGGCCGAAGCGGGCAACGGCCCCGTTCGGGTGAAGTACATCGACGGGTGGGAGTACATCCGCAGCGCCGCCGAAGCGGACGGCGGGGCGAGGTACGACATCGTCCTGGTCGACCTCCCCGACGAGCGCGAGGAGGAGGCGCAGCACAACCGCCTGTACGGCGAGGAGTTCCTGCGCATGTGCAAGGCGCTCCTCACGCCCGGCGGCGTCGTCGTGACGCAGGCGGGTTGCCAGACCATGTGGCGCAACACCACGCTGATCCGCTCGTTCCAGCGGTTCAACGAGGTGTTCGACACGACCGTCTACTACGGCTCGGACGAGCACGAGTGGGCGTACCTGTTCGGCCGCGCGGACGTGGTCGAGGACCCGACCGCGCTCATGACCGAGCGGCTGAAGACCTCGGGCTACCAGCCGGAGACGATCGACGACCTGGCGCTGCTGTCCGGCTCCATCCCGCCGTACACCGTGCGCCAGTCCCTGGCGTAGAACCGTTGGGGGGAGCCGGTTCCCCGGCTCCCCCTCGGCTCACGCCAGCGACTGCTTCAGGAATTCCACCTGCAGCAGCAACAGGTTCTCGGCGACCTGCTCCTGCGGGGTCATGTGCGTGACTCCGCTGAGCGGCAGCACGGTGTGCGGCCTGCCCGCCGCGACCAGCGCGGACGAGAGCCGCAACGTGTGCGCCGCCACCACGTTGTCGTCCGCCAGCCCGTGGATGATCATCAGCGGCCGTTCCAGCTTCGCCGCGTCGGCGATCAGCGAGTTCGCCTCGTACACCTCGGGCCGCTCCTGCGGCAGGCCGAGGTAGCGCTCGGTGTAGTGCGTGTCGTAGAGCGCCCAGTCGGTCACCGGAGCGCCCGCGACGGCCGCGTGGAACACGTCCGGCCTGCGCAGCACGGCCAGCGCCGACAGGTAGCCGCCGTAGGACCAGCCCCGGATCGCCACGCGCGACAGGTCGAGGTCCTCGTGCTCGGCCGCCACGGCGTGCAGCGCGTCGACCTGGTCCTCCAGCGTCGAGCCCGCGAAGTCGAACGCGATCTCCCGCTCCCACACCGGTCCACGACCGGGCGTGCCGCGGCCGTCGGCGACGAGCACCGCGAAACCCTGGTCCGCCAACCACTGCGAGGCGAGGTAGGCGTTGCGCGCCGACACCACGCGCTGCGCGTGCGGCCCGCCGTACGGGTCGAGCAGCACCGGCAGCTTCGCCGAGCCGGGCACGTGGCCGGTCGGGAACAGCAGCGCCACGCGCAGGTCCCGCTCCCCCGCGGTCAGCAGCCGGACCTCCGGCGTCAGCACCGGGGTCTCGGCGAACGACGCGATCTCCTGCCCCGTCGACACGGTGACCTTCGAGCCGAACCAGTCGAGCGAGGCCGACGCGAGCAGCAGGACGTCACCGCCGCGCACGGCGGAGTGCACGCCGTCCACAGTGGACAGCCGCTCGACGGAACCAGCCGTGACCCGGTAGACGTGCGTCTGCGTCGGGTCGTCCTCGGACGCGGTCAGCAGCACGTCGTCGGCCGTCACCTGGAGCACCGCGCGCACCTGGAAGCCGTCCGGCGTCCACTCGTCGTCGCCGACCACGAGCCGGTTCGCGCCGTCGCGCACGGCGATCCGGACGAGCCTGCCGTCCGGCGTCCACACCGGCACGCCCGGCATGATCTCCACCCAGCGCGGGTCGGTGTCGGTGTGCACGACCTCGGTGGCGCCGGTCGCGGTGTCCACGGCCAGCACCAGCGCGGTCCGCTGGTCCCTGGTCTGCACCAGCAGCAGGGGCGCGCCGCCGCCCGACCAGTGCGCCGACGCCAGGTACGGGTAGGTGTCGCGGTCCCACTCGACCGCGACGGACGTGCCGTCGAAGCCCAGCACGGACAGGCTCACCAGCGCGTTCGACGTGCCCGCCGCCGGGTAGGCGATCTCGGTCGCGGGCGTCGCCGGGTTGGCCGGGTCGGCGATGTGCCAGCGCGGCACGGGCGTGTTGTCCACCCGCGCGGCCAGCACGGCCGTGCCGTCCGGCGCGAACCAGTAGCCGCGGAACCGGCTCATCTCCTCGGCCGCGATGAACTCCGCCAGCCCCCAGGTGACCTCGGGGTCGTCGTCGTGGCCCAGCGCGGTGTCCACCCCGCTCGCCAGGTCCACGACGTGCAGCGTCCCGTCCGCCACGTAGGCGACGCGCGCGCCGGTCGGGTCCAGCCCCGGATCGATCACCGAGCCCGCCGCGGGCAGCTCGCGCACCTCGTGCGACACCAGGTCGGCCAGGAACAGCCTGCCGGACAGGGCGAACACGGCTTGGCGCGCGGCGGAGTCGACCGCGTAGCCGACGATGCCCGCGCCCGACTCCCGGCTGCGCTCGCGCCGCGCGCGCTCCTGCGGCGAGAGGTCCTCGGGGTCGGTCAGCAGCACCGCCGGGTCGGCGACGAGCGTCTCGACGCCGGTGGCGGTGTCCAGGGACCACAGCCCGTTCGCGCGGCTCGTGGCCGTCGCGACGCGCAGGAACAGCACGTGTGAACCGCCGGGTGCGACGGAGAAGGTCCTCGGTGCGCCGAGGGAGAACCGCTGGGTGCGCGCGTGTTGGCGCGGGAAGGAGTTTTCGTTGCCCACCCGGCCACCCTAGTGCCGCGATCCGCGCTGGTCCCGGCGTGCCGACAGGTCACAGGGTGAACCCGATCTCCGCCCCGCCTCCGGGTCGTGAGCGGGCGAACACGGTGCCGCCGTGCGTGGTCGCGACCTCGTGGACGATCGCCAGCCCCAGTCCCGAACCGGGCAGCGAGCGGGCGGCCGTGGCGCGGTGGAACCGGTCGAAGATCCGCGCGGTGTCCTCGGGCGCGACACCGGGCCCGCGGTCGAGGACGCGGAAGCCGGTCGGGCGCAGCACGCGGCACACGTCCAGGCCGTCGACGCCCGGCATCATCACGTCGACCACCGCCGCGGCCACGCCGGAGCGGCGCACCTCGTTCAGCGCCTGGACGCCGTTGGGCACCGGGATGACCCGGTACCCCTCCAGTTTCATCGCCCGCACCAGGGATTCGCGGATCGCCCGATCATCGTCGGCCAGAAGCACCGTGCTCGTCACACGCGGAGTCTGGCCCCTCCCGGTGAGAGCCCGGCAAGAACTACACCGGCTTCTTCGGCGGCCACGGCACGAAACCGCTGGTCCGCTTCACGTAGTCGACGTAACCGGGCCTGCGGCTCGCCATGTCCTTCTCCAGCAGGGGTTTGCCGGTCCCCTTGGCCAGGGTGAACGTCATCAGGATCGGCGCGACCACGGTGAGCAGGCCGATCCAGTGGTGGGTGGCGAACAGGAACAGGCCCCACCACACGCAGGCGTCGCCGAAGTAGTTCGGGTGCCGGGTGTAGCGCCACAGCCCGCGGTCCATCACCCGGCCCTTGTTCGCCGGGTCGTCGCGGAACTTCGCCAGCTGGCGGTCTCCGATCGACTCGAACGCGAACCCGACCGCCCAGACCAGCACGGCCAGGTAGTCGAGCAGGCCGAGCGCGGCGGTCTCGTAGGACGCCGCCTGCACCGGCAGCGACACCAGGACCATGACCACGGCCTGCGTGAGGTAGATCCGGTACATGCCGGAAACGCCGCGCCGTTCCAGGATGGCGACGTAGCGCGGGTCCTCGTCCTTGCCGCGGTTGCGCGAGTGGATGTGCCGGCCGAGGCGCACGCCCCACAGCACCGTCAGCAGCGCCACCAGCAGGCCGCGCGGCGTCGGGCCTGCGATCAGCAGCGTCACCACCGAGATGATGGCGAAGCCGACTCCCCAGAACACGTCGATCACGTCGTACCGGCCGCGCGACTTCGCCGCGGTGAAGAGCGCCGACACCAGCACCAGCACGAAGACCGCGGTCAACAGGACGTTCAGGCCGAAGGCACCGGCGTTCACCGCACCACCCAGTCACGCGTGCGCGGCATCCCGCTGGTCCCGTTCACGCTCGGCCGCACAGCGAGGACCTGGTCCACGCCCATCCGCCCCTCCTCGAAGGTCAGCGCCCCACCCGCGAGGTAGAGCCGCCACACCCGCGCCTGGCCCTCGCCGACCAGCGAGACGACCTCGTCCCACCGCTCCTCCAGCGTCTCGGCCCAGGCGCGCACCGTCCGAACGTAGTGCTCGCGCAGGGCTTCCACATCACGGATCTCCAGGCCGGCGCGCTCCAGGTGGCCGACCGTCGCGCTGACGGGCCGCATGTGCATGTCCGGCGCCACGTACGACTCGATAAACGCGCCGCCGCCGGGGGCGTTGGCGCCGCGGGACATCTGCTGGAGCAGCAGCCTCCCCTCGGGCTTCAGCAGCCGGTGCAGGGTGCCTGCGTACTCGGGGTAGTTCTCCTCGCCGACGTGCTCGCCCATCTCGATCGTGGAGATCGCGTCGAACGGCTCGGCGTCGATCTCCCGGTAGTCCTGGAGCTTGACCGTCACCAGGTCTTCCAACCCCTCGTCGGCGACGCGCTTCTTGATGTGCGCGTGCTGCTGCCGGGAGATCGTGACGCCGGTGGTGCTGGCGCCGAAGTGCTTCGCCGCGTGGATGATCATCGACCCCCAGCCGCAGCCGACGTCGAGCATCCGCGTGCCGGGGCCGACGTCCAGCTTGCGGCACACCAGGTCGAGCTTGTCGCGCTGCGCGTCCGCGACCGTGTACCCGTGACCGTCCGACGTCCAGTACCCGCTGGAGTACGCCATGCTCGGGTCGAGCACGAGCCGGTAGAAGTCGTTGCTCAGGTCGTAGTGGTGCGCGATGGCCGCCTTGTCGCGGCTGCGGGTGTGCCGCGCGCCGGACAGCCGGGCCTCCTCACCGGGCGCGGCGGGACGCGGGCCGAGCGCGCCGAGGCGCAGCGCCACCCGTGCCGCGCCCACCAGGTCGGCGGTCTTCGGCTTGCCCACGCGCAGCGCGCCCTGGCGGGCCAGCGCCCAGAACCGGGCAAGGCCGTCGGTCAGGTCCCCCTCCACGTCCAGCTCCCCCGCCACGTACGCGCGCGCGAGGCCCAGCTCGTTCGGGTTCCACACCAGACGGCGCAGCGCGCGCTTGGACCGGATGACCGCCACTGGGCCGTTCGAGGGTCCCGCGCTGCTCCCGTCCCACGCGCGCAGTCCGATCGGGAGGGGCGTTCCGAGCACCTTTTCGACGACAGCAGCAAGCTGACCTGCTACTCCACCGGTTGCGACCACCACGAGCCTCCTGTGCCAAGACGGGTAGCTCTAGTTCGGCCCGAGATTGTTTTCGGTTCGGTTCTGAACCGCTCACGCGGTCCCCCCGTATTGCTCCATGAAGCGAATGAACGGACGAGGAGGAGTTGAGAAGTGATCCGACGTAACCGCATCGCCATCGCCGTTGCAGGCGGCATGGCAACCGTGCTCGCGCTGGTCATGTGGAGCACCAACGCCGTTGGCGTGCAGGGCACCAACGTGGCTCAGACCGGTTCCGCGGTGGAGGCAGCTGCCGCGCCGGGTGACTACGGCTACGACGCTCCCGCCGCCGCCCCAGAACAGCCCGCCGCCGGTGCGCAGACCAGCGCCGTCGAGCCCGCCGCCGCAGCACCCGAGCAGCCCGCCGCGGCCGCACCCGCGGTCTCGAACATCCGACTGGTCGCCAAGACCGTCGACAAGATGGGCGACGTCGTGCAGGACGGCGACGGTCGCACGCTCTACCGCTTCGACAAGGACACCCCCAAGCCGCCGGTGTCGAACTGCAACGACGCGTGCGCCGTCACCTGGCCGCCGCTGGTCGTGCCCGCGGGTTCCACCCCGCAGCTCGAAGGGGTCGACCCCGCGCTCGTCGGCACGCTGAAGCGCGCTGACGGCACCGAGCAGGTCACGATCGACGGTTGGGGCCTGTACACGTACTCCAAGGACCCGGGTCCGGGCAAGTGGGCCGGCCAGGGCGTTGGCGGTACCTGGTTCGTGATCCAGCCCAACGGCAAGCGCAACGTCGAGTGCCTCCCGCCGGGCGTCACGGCCCCCGCGTAGCAGTGGGGAACCACCGGTAGAGCGGTGAAGCCCGGCCCCGGGGAAGGGGCCGGGCTTCAGTGCACGACCGGTGACAGGACTTGCCGCTCATTCGCTTCGCGGTGAGTAATGACGAGAACGGCCCCCCGCACCCGCGGGGGGCCGTTCTCGTTGGTGGGACCGGGTGTCAGAGGGTCGGGTAGAGCGGGTGCTTGGCGGCCAGCACCTCGACGCGCGACCGCAGCTCCGCGAGGTCCGGGTCGGCCAGCAGCGCGGCGACGATGATGTCCGCCACCTCGACGAAGTCCGCCTCGCCGAAGCCGCGGGTGGCCAGGGCGGGCGTGCCGACGCGCAGGCCGGAGGTGACCATCGGCGGGCGCGGGTCGTTCGGGACCGCGTTGCGGTTGACCGTGATCCCGACCTGGTGCAGGCGGTCCTCCGCCTGCTTGCCGTCCAGTTCGGACGCGACGAGGTCGACGAGCACCAGGTGCACGTCCGTGCCGCCGGTGAGCACCTTGATGCCCGCGGCCGAGGCGTCGGCCTGGGTCAGCCGGTTCGCGAGGATCTTCGCGCCCTCGACGGTGCGGCGCTGGCGGTCGGCGAACTCCGGGCTGGCGGCGTGCTTGAAGGCCACGGCCTTGCCCGCGATCACGTGCTCCAGCGGACCGCCCTGCTGGCCGGGGAACACCGCCGAGTTGACCTTCTTCGCGATGTCCGCGTCGTTGGACAGGATCACGCCGCCGCGGGGACCGCCGAGGGTCTTGTGCGTGGTCGTCGTGGTCACGTGCGCGTGCGGCACCGGGCTGGGGTGCAGACCGGCGGCGACCAGGCCCGCGAAGTGGGCCATGTCGACCATCAGGAACGCGCCGACGGAGTCCGCGATCCGGCGGAACTCCGCGAAGTCCAGCTGACGGGGGTACGCCGACCAGCCCGCGACGATCAGCTTCGGCTGGTGCTCCACGGCGAGGCGCTCGACCTCGGCCATGTCGACCAGACCGTCCGAATCGGACACGTGGTACGGCACCACGTTGTACAGCTTGCCGGAGAAGTTGATCCGCATGCCGTGCGTCAGGTGACCGCCGTGCGCCAGGTCGAGGCCCAGGATCGTGTCACCGGTGTTCAGCAGCGCGAACATCGCGGCGGCGTTCGCCTGCGCGCCGGAGTGCGGCTGCACGTTGGCGAAGCCCGCGCCGAACAGCTCCTTGATCCGCGCGATGGCCAGCCGCTCGACGACGTCGACGTTCTCGCAGCCGCCGTAGTAGCGGCGGCCGGGGTAGCCCTCCGCGTACTTGTTGGTGAGCACCGACCCCTGGGCTTCGAGGACCGACACGGGGGTGAAGTTCTCCGAAGCGATCATCTCCAGCGTGTTCTGCTGGCGGGCGAGCTCGGCGGCGACGGCTTCCGCCACCTCCGGGTCGAACTCCGCGAGGGAGGAGTTGAAGTGGTCCGACATGTGGTCTCCCTTGGGACGGATCAGTTGGCGCGCTTGTAGAACGGCAGTGCGACGACCTCGACGGGCTCCTGCCTGCCCCGGACGTCGACCGCCAGCTTGGTGCCGGGCTCGGCGCTGCCCTTGGCCACGTAGGCCATCGCGACCGAGTACCCGAGCGTCGGGGAGAGGGCGCCGCTGGTGATCTCGCCGACCACGGCCCCGTCCGCGTCGAGCACGGTGTAGCCGTGCCTCGGCGCCCGGCGGCCCTCGGCCCTGAGCCCGACGAGCGTGGTGTCCACACCGGACTCCGCGACCTCCGCCAGCGCGTCACGGCCGATGAAGTCGCCGGGCTTGTCGAGCTTCACGACCCGGCCGAGGTTGGCGTGGTACGGGGTGCGGGCGGTGCTCAGTTCGTTGCCGTACAACGGCATCCCGGCCTCGAGCCGCAGCGTGTCGCGGCAGCCGAGCCCGGCGGGCCGCAGGTCGTGCGCCTTGCCTGCCTCCAGCAGCGCCGCCCAGACCGCGGGAGCACCGGCCGGGGGCACGAACAGCTCGAAGCCGTCCTCGCCCGTGTAGCCCGTCCTGGCCAGCAGCACCGGCGTGCCCGCGACCTCGGTCCGGTAGGAGGCGTAGTACTTCACCGTCGCCAGGTCGGTCGGCGTGAGGCCCGCCAGGATCGCCGTCGAGTTCGGCCCCTGCACGGCGAGCAGCGCGTAGTCCGCCGACCGGTCGACGACGGTCGTGTCGAAGTCCTCCGCCCGCGCGACCAGCTCGCCGAACACCAGCTCGGCGTTGGAGGCGTTGGCGACGACGAGGTACTCGAGTTCACCCAGTCGGTACACGATCAGGTCGTCC
This sequence comes from Umezawaea sp. cmx-9-4, assembly GCA_049997955.1. Lineage (GTDB taxonomy): Bacteria > Actinomycetota > Actinomycetes > Mycobacteriales > Pseudonocardiaceae > Umezawaea. The sequence continues at coordinate 36,397 of JAEBDY010000002.1, forward strand.
AGCACACCGCCGTCGGCCTGGGTGATCATCGTGTAGCGGGCGCGGCCGACGCCGATCGCGGAGCTGTGGCCCACCAGCGCGTGGTCCAGCGCGGCGCCCGCCTCCGGGCCGGTCAGCACGATCTCGCCCATGTGCGTCAGGTCGAACAGCCCCGCGGACTTGCGGACCGCGTGGTGCTCGGCCAGTTCGCTGTCGTAGCGCAGCGGCATCCGCCAGCCCGCGAAGTCGGTGAACATGGCGCCCAGGGCCTCGTGCTCGGCGTGCAGCGGCGTCCGACGGCTTTCCATCTGGGTTGGTCCTCCCTGGTGGGCGTGCTCAACGGCCGACGGCCGCGCGGACGCGGCTGGTCGACCGGCGGCGGGCAGGTGGAACACGGTCATCGGCGAGACTCCTCACTAGAGAGCGAGCCTCCCCCTCTGTCATGAGCCTGAGAGCTTCGTCGCGCGAACGCGACTTGCACCGTGGGCGAGGCGCACGGGTGCGCCTGCTTTTCAGAGTTGCCTGCGTCGCGCGGTACCTGTGCCTGAGAGATTCCGGGGAGGAGTTGCTCCTTCGGCGCCCCTTGCGGGGACTCTTCCGCGCGCCATCGACGGCCGTGTTCAGTTGATACCGCCAGACGCTATTCGCCTGCCGGGGCGCAGGTCAACAGGGGTCGCCTCACAGTGGGACGCCCTCCCGGACGCGCTCGACCACCTTGCGCTCCGCGTAGAACGACAGGAACGGGATCGTGCCCGCGAGCAGCACCAGGATCGTGCCCTTGATGGACCACCGGGACTTGAGCCCGAGGTCGACGGCGATCACCAGGTAGATGGCGTAGAGGAAGCCGTGCACCGGACCGACGAGCTTGATCATGCCGGTCGAGTCGCCGACGTACTTGAACAGCATCGCCACGACCAGCAGCAACAACCCGATACCGACCACGTAGGCCATGAACCTGAACCGGTTCAACGCACCGCTCATCGCCCGTCCGACCGCCTTCGTTCCGCTAGTGCTGGTCCCGCGCGTGCAACTCGGCGAGGTAGCGGTTGTAGACCGCGAGCTCGTCGTCGGAGTCCACGGCGGGTGCCCTGACGGCGTCAACGGTAACGACAGGCGTGGGCGCGACCACGGGCGGCTCGGCTTTGCGCTGGGCGTCGAGCTTGCGGATGCGCCAGACCATGAAGGCCGGGAAGAGTCCGAACAGCGGCCACTGCAGCACGTAGCCGAGGTTCTGGAAGGTCCCGCTGGCGGAGGAGAACCTCGTCCACTGCCACCAGGCGAGACCGCAACAGCCCACCAGCGCGACCACGCACACGAGTGCGATAGCCAGTCGCTGGGAGGTGATCGGGCCGCCGGACACACGTCAAAGCTAGCACCGGCGGTACTGCGGTTGGAGGTCCAGGGCCGGGTGACCCAAGGGTTGGGGCTCCACTCGGAGCCCACTCCCGTATCCGGACCGCCGACCTCCTAGGCCACGCCGTCCCGGCGCTGCCGCTGCAGCCTGGCGACGCACCACGCCGCCGCACTGCCCCGACGCAGGTGCTGGAGCACCGTCATCGGACCGAGTCGACGACCGAGGTCGGCGGGCAGGAGCCCGGCCACCCGGTAGTCCAGAGCGCGCTGGTCCAGCGGGCTGATGCCCGCGTCCCACCACTGCTCCGCCTCGGCGAGGTCGCCCACGAGCTGCCAGTAGCTCGCCGCCGCCTCCAGGAGGACCTCGGGCACCTCGGGCGCCCTCCTCCTCATCGCCGCCACGTAAGCGGGGCTGGCCGACTCGACCCGCACCACTCCCCGTGGACCACCGTTCGCCCGCTGGGAGGGGATCCCCGGTGACGCGCTGGGTGGTGCCTCCGCCAGCCAGGCGTTCTTGATCCGGTTCACCTCCTGCATCTCAGCGTCGTCCGACCGCTCCGCCGCCCACTGCCTAAGCAGTTCGTCGACTCCGGAGTCCTCGACCATTTGTGCCTCCCTGGGGTCGAAGATCAGCCAATGCAGCGCACCGTATTCAAGGGTTCGGGAGATCGCTAGACCCTTGTTTGTCGATAACCCCGTTACCAGGGTGTTATAGCCCCTATTCCACCCATAAGGTCCAACGCTCGACGCGTCATGTCACCGTGGGTGATGACTTGTGAGCAGGTCTCGCGGCCCAGCGCGGAGCGGGCCGCGAGACACGGGAGGGCGGGTGGGACGAGCCCCGGAGGGCTAGGCGAAGAGGCTCCGGAAGAACGTGATGATCGCTTCGGCTCCCTCGCGCAACCAGGCGAGGACCTGCGAGACCGCGTCAGCGGACTCCACCGGGCGGGTGATCAGGAGGAACAGCACCAGCGCGACCGCCGCCAGCACGACCACCTTCTTCGTGTTCACGTCAAGCCACTCCGTCCGCTCAGGTACGCGCGACGGCCTTCGGTGACCGCCGGACGCACGCCGTGTCACCCGACATGCTCCCCCATTCACCCGGATGATGAACGTCGAACACGCACGCCGCGCCCGTCCGGCCCTGAGATCGACCGCTTGAGACGCTGGAGGGGTGTCGGCATCACCCGAATGGCCGCTCAAGGACCAGTCCTGAGGGGACGATGACCTGGGTACGGGCGTCTCGTCCGACAACCCCCAGCTAGAGCACCGAGGTACTTGCGAACCATCAGCACACCCCGAGGATCCCGCCAGCGCCCCGAGCGCCGCTCGGTGAGCACTCTGCGTGATCACTGTGTTTCAGTGCCGTGATTCTTTCCCGGCGGTATTTCGCTGCCCATTTATTGATCAGCCAATAACTCCGGTCCGACGCAGTTCCGTAATCTCGATGTCGGCGAGACCGAGCTCCTCGAGTACTTCGTTCGTGTGCTTTCCGGCCCGTACGGGTGGCTGGGGTCGACCGGCAGGAGTGCGGTCGAACCGGGGAGCGGGCGCGGGCAGCGCCACCCCGTCCACGTCGAGGAACACCCCGCGCGCGATGTTGTGCGGGTGCGCGGGCGCCTCACCGGGTTCGAGCACGGGCACCAGGCACGCGTCGGTGCCCGCCGCGAGCTCAGCCCACTCGTCCCTGGTCTTCGTCGCGACCGCCGCCGCGATGTGTTCCCGCAGCTCAGGCCAGTTCGCCGGGTCGTGCCGGTTCGGCAGCTCCGGCAACCCCAGCACGGTGACCAGCTCCGCGAAGAACCTCTCCTCCAGGGCGCCGATGCTGACGTACCGGCCGTCGGACGCGCGGTAGACGTCGTAGAACGGCGCGCCGCCGTCCAGCAGGTTCGTGCCGCGCTCGCCCTTCTCGCCGCCCGCCGCGCGCATCCCGTGCAGGAACGTGGTGAGCAGCGCCGCGCCCTCGACCATCGCCGCGTCCACGACCTGGCCGCGCCCGGACCGCTCCCGCTCGTACAGCGCGGCGAGCACGCCCATCGCCAGCAGCAGGCCACCACCGCCGAAGTCGCCGAGCAGGTTCAGCGGCACGGTCGGGGCCTCGCCCGCTCGACCGATGGGCTCCAGCGCGCCCGCGAGGGCGATGTAGTTGATGTCGTGGCCCGCGCGCTCGGCGAGCGGCCCGTCCTGCCCCCAGCCGGTCATCCGGCCGTAGACCAGCGTCGGGTTGCGGGCCAGGCACTGCGCCGGGCCGATGCCGAGCCGTTCGGTCACGCCGGGCCGGAAGCCCTCGATCAGCACGTCGGCGTGGTCGACCAGGCGCAGCACCAGCGCCGCGCCCTCCGGCGTGCGGATGTCGATGCCGACCGACCGCCTGCCGCGGCCCAGCGGGTCGCCCGGCACCGCGCCGGGGTCGCCGCCGATCCGGTCCACCCTGATGACGTCCGCGCCGAGGTCGGCGAGCACCATCGCGCCGAACGGCGCGGGCGCGAGCCCGGCCAGTTCGACGATCCGCAGCCCGGCCAGTGGTCCCTGCTTCATGGTTCTCCCCTGTTCCGCGAAGACCCGCTACAGCGACCGGGCGATGATCTCCTTCATGATCTCGTTCGTCCCGCCGTAGATCTTCTGCACGCGCGCGTCCGCCCAGGCCCGCGCGATCGGGTACTCGGTCATGTAGCCGTAGCCGCCGAAGAGCTGCACGCACTCGTCCACGACCCGGCAGAGCCGCTCGGTCGACCACCACTTGGCCATCGCGGCGGTGGGGACGTCGAGCTGCCCGTCCAGGTGCAGCCGGATGCAGTCGTCGACGAACGACCGGGTCACGGCCGCCTCGGTGGCGCACTCGGCGAGGGTGAACCGGGTGTTCTGGAACTTGATCAGCTCGCGGCCGAACGCGGTGCGGTCCTTCACGTACTCCAGCGTCATCGCGACGGCGGCCTCGATGCCCGCGATGGACGCGACCGCGATGATCAGCCGCTCCTGCGGCAGCTGGTTCATCAGCTGGAGGAACCCCTGCCCCTCCGTGCCGCCGAGCAGGTTGGCCGCGGGCACGCGCACGTCGTCGAAGAACAGCTCCGCGGTGTCCTGGCCCTTCATGCCGACCTTGTCGAGCACCCGGCCGCGGCGGAAGCCGGGCGACTGCGCCGTCTCCACGACGATCAGCGACGTGCCCGCCGCGCCCTCGGCCGGGTCGGTCTTGGCGACCACGACGACCAGGTCCGCCTGGCTGCCGTTGGTGATGAACGTCTTCGAGCCGTTGACGACGTACTCGTCGCCGTCGCGCAGCGCCCTGGTCTTGATGCCCTGGAGGTCGGAGCCCGCGCCGGGCTCGGACATCGCGATGGCGCCCACGTACTCACCGCTCGCGAGCTTCGGCAGCCACCGCAGCCGCTGCTCCTCCGTGCCGTACGCGAGGAGGTAGGGGGCGACGATGCCGCTGTGCACGCTGTTGCCCCACGCGCTGTCCCCGGCGCGCGCCTGCTCCTCGATCACCACGGCCTCGTGGGCGAACGTGCCCCCGCCCCCGCCGTACTCCTCGGGGATCGACAGGCAGAGCAGCCCGACCTCGCCCGCCTTGGTCCACAGGTCGCGGTCGACGTGCTTCTGCTCCGCCCAGCGCTCCTGGTTCGGCGTCATCTCCTTGGCCATGAACGTGCGGGTCAGCTCGCGCAGCTGGTCGAGGTCCTCGGTCATCCAGGCGGAACGGCGCTTCGGCATACCGCCACCCAAGCACCGGGCGGCGCGGTCTGCCATGACCATCGAGCTACGGATGGAGTGGTGAACGTGAGCGAATTTGTCGGTCGCTGATCACCAACGCCTGGTCAGTGGAACTTCTGGACCGCTCAAGTGAGCGAAAGGGTCACCCCGGTCGGTCATGGGCAAGTTCTCGCCACCGGCCTACCGTCGGGTGCATGAGCGAAGCCTTGATCTTCGATGCCGTGCGCACGCCGCGCGGCAAGGGAAAGCGCGGGTCGCTGCACAGCGTCAAGCCGGTCACGCTGGCCGCCGGGGTGCTGAGGGCGTTGTCCGAGCGGAACGCACTGGACACCTCGGCGGTGGACGACGTCGTGTTCGGCGTCGTGTCGCCGGTCGGCGAGCAAGGCTCGGACATCGCGCGCACGGCCGTGATGGCGGCGGGCTGGGCGCAGCGGACGGCGGGCGTGCAGCTCAACCGGTTCTGCGCGTCCGGCCTGGAGTCGGTGAACATGGCGGCGGCGAAGGTCGCGTCCGGGTTCGAGGACCTGGTGGTCGCGGGTGGTGTCGAGTCGATGTCGCGGGTGGCGATGGGCTCGGACGGCGGCGCGTGGGCGGCGGACCCCGAGACGAACATGGCGACGAACTTCGTGCCGCAGGGCGTGAGCGCGGACCTGATCGCGACCCTGGAGGGCTTCGACCGCGAGGCCGTCGACACCTGGGCCGTGCGGTCGCACCGGCTGGCGACGCTGGCGCAGGAGAAGGGCTACTTCGACCGCTCGATCGTGCCGGTCGTGGACCAGAACGGCACGCTGCTGCTGGCCGTCGACGAGGGCATCCGGCCGGAGACGACCCTGGAGCGGCTGGCGGGTCTCAAGCCGAGCTTCCAGTTCCACGGCGACCTCGGGTACGACTCGGTCGCCATCGACCGCTACCCGTCGGTCGAGCGGATCACCCACGTGCACACGCCGGGCAACTCGTCGCAGATCGTCGACGGCGCCGCCGCGATGCTCATCGGCAACGAGCGCGCGGGCCGCGACCTCGGCCTGACGCCCCGCGCGCGGATCATCGCGACCGCCGTGATCGGCACCGAGCCGACGATCATGCTGACCGGGCCCGCGCCCGCCGCGCGCAAGGCGCTGGACCGCGCCGGGCTGACCGTCGAGGACATCGACCTGTTCGAGATCAACGAGGCGTTCTCGTCGGTGGTGCTGAAGTTCCAGCGCGACCTGGACCTGCCCGAGGAGAAGATCAACGTCAACGGCGGCGCGATCGCCATGGGCCACCCGCTCGGCGCCACCGGCTGCATGATCCTGTCGACCCTGCTCGACGAGCTGGAGCGCCAGGACCTGCGCCGGGGCCTCGCCACGCTGTGCGTCGGCGGCGGCATGGGCATTGCCACGATCATCGAGAGGATCTGACCGGTGCCTGTGCACTACGAGAAGGACGCCGAGGGCGTCGTCACGCTGACGATGGACATGTCCGGCTCGGCGAACGTGATGAACGCCGAGTACCAGGAGGCGATGGGCGAGGCCGTCGACCGGCTCGAAGCCGAGCGCGACGAGATCACCGGCGTGGTGATCACGTCGGCGAAGAAGACGTTCTTCGCCGGTGGTGACCTGAACCTGCTGATCCGGGTGACGCCGGAGAACTCCGACGAGGCGCTCGCGGGCGTCTCGGGGGTGAAGGCGCAGCTGCGCAGGCTCGAACTGCTGGGCAAGCCCGTGGTGGCCGCGATCAACGGGGCCGCGCTCGGCGGTGGTCTGGAGATCGCGCTGGCGTGCCACCACCGCGTGGTGGTGGACGACGACAAGATCAAACTGGGTCTGCCGGAGGTGACGCTCGGCCTGCTGCCCGGTGGTGGCGGCGTGACCAGGATGGTGCGCCTGCTGGGGTTGCAGGCCGCGCTGCCGCTGCTGATGGAGGGCAAGCAGCTGCGGCCCTCGCGCGCGCTGCAAGCCGGTTTCGTGGACGAGCTGGCCGCCGACCGCGACGAGCTGGTCGCCAAGGCGCGGGCGTGGATCGCCGCGAACCCGACGCCCCAGCAGCCGTGGGACCGGCCCGGCTTCGCGATCAAGGACGTGCGGGTCGGCGACCCGAACGTCTACCAGCTGCTGGCCGCCGCGCCCGCCGTGCTGCGCAAGAAGACCCACGGCGCGTACCCGGCGCCGGAGAAGATCCTCGCCGCCGCCGTCGAGGGCGCGCTCGTCGACTTCGACACCGCGTTGCAGATCGAGGGCAGGTACTTCCTGGAGCTGGCCTCCGGCCAGGTGTCCAAGAACATGATCACCGCGTTCTGGTTCCAGCTCAACGAGATCAACGCGGGCGGCTCGCGACCGTCCGGTGTGGACCGCCGGAAGACGACCAAGCTCGGCGTGCTCGGCGCGGGCATGATGGGCGCGGGCATCGCCGAGGTGAGCGCCAGGGCCGGCATCGAGGTCGTGCTCAAGGACGTGACCCTGGAAGCGGCGTCGAAGGGCGCCAACGGGATCGCGGGCATCACCGCCACCGACTCCGACGCCGACCTCGCCGGGTGCGACCTGGTCATCGAGGCGGTGTTCGAGAACCGCGAGCTGAAGGGGAAGGTGCTGCCCGCCGCCGAGGCCGCGGCGCTGCCGGACGCCGTGATCGCGTCGAACACGTCGACGTTGCCGATCACCGGCCTGGCCACCGCCGTTTCGGACGCGGAGAAGTTCATCGGGCTGCACTTCTTCTCCCCCGTGCAGAAGATGCGCCTGGTGGAGATCATCCGCGGCGAGAAGACGTCGGACGAGACGCTCGCGAAGGCGTTCGACTACGTGCTGCAGATCGGCAAGACGCCGATCGTCGTCAACGACAGCAGGGGTTTCTACACCTCGCGCACGTTCGGCACGTACGTCACCGAGGCGGTGACGATGGTGGCCGAGGGCGTCCGCCCGGCCCTCATCGAGAACGTGGCGCGCAAGGCGGGAATGGCCGTGGGTCCGCTCGCGGTGTCCGACGAGGTGACGTTGACGCTCCAGCTCAAGATCCGCGACCAGACGCTGGCGGACGACCCGTCGGCGGCAGCGCTGGGCACCCACCCGGCGTTCAAGGTGATCGAGGAACTGGTGGAACTGGGCCGCACCGGCAAATCCGGCGGGGCGGGCTTCTACGAGTACCCCGAGGGCGGCAAGAAGTTCCTGTGGCCGGAACTGCTGACCCGGTACGCGCGCGACGACGCCGGGGTGGCCGAGCAGGACGTGGCGGACCGGCTGCTGTTCGTGCAGTCGCTGGAAACCGTGCGGTGCCTGGACGAAGGGGTCCTGACGAGCGTCCGGGACGCGAACATCGGCAGCATCTTCGGGTTCGGCTTCGCGCCCTGGTCCGGGGGGACGTTGCAGTACGTGAACTCGTACGGGTTGGGGGCGTTCGTGGAGCGGGCGGACTACCTGGCTGATACTTACGGGGAGCGGTTCCGGCCGCCGGCATCGTTGCGCGAGCGAGCGGCTCGGGGGGAGAACTTCTAGGGCTTGCAGGGGTTTGGGGTCACCGCACGACTGGTGGCCCAAAGCTCACGGGTCACGGGTCGCGGGGCATGGGTCCGGGGCACGGGTCCGGCTCACTGCTCCAGTTCCGGCTCACTGCTCACTGCTCACTGCTCACTGCTCACTGCTCACTGCTCACTGCGTAGCGAGCGTGCGCGACTCGCGGCGCGGCCGGCTTTACTTGGGGGATTTGACCCTTAAAATTGGTGATCGGGCAGGCTTACCACCTGCCCTTTTAGCCCGATCAAGGGTCAAATCGAGGGGCCCCAAGTCAAGCTGGCCGTGGGTCCGGATCACCTGCTGCGCTACCTGTTGTGCGTCTTCGGATGCGGTGGGGTGGCGTGGACGGCGGAGGCAGTCCGGTCTCACCCCGATCGCGGATTATTTCCATGGCCCTTCCACTTTGTCAAGGCGGGAAAGATGCCTTGACAAAGTGGAAGGGCCATGAAGTGCGCTCAGGATCGGGGTGAGGCCGGGGAGTGGGTTCGAACGCGGTGGGGTCGGGTTGCGTTCGGGGATGAGTTGGGGCCGGGGGCCGGTGGGTTGGATTGGGTTCGGGTCGGGTCCGAGTTCTGGTTGGGGCCGGTGTCGGGCAAGTCGCGAGCGCCTCAAGAACTTCCCGCCCGATATGCCCCAGGGCTGCTGCCGGTCCACCGCTTGAAGGCCCGGTGGAACGCGCTGGCCTCCGAGAAACCCAAGCGCAGCGCCAGTTCTTCCACCGACTCCCCGCCCCGCACCAGGCTGGCCACCGCTTGGTCGCGCAGCAACTGCTCCCGCACCTCGCGGAACGACGTGCCCTCGGTGGCCAGTTTCCGCCGCAGCGTTGGCGCGCTGACGCCCAGCCTCGCTGCCACCTCCGGGAGGCCGCCGGTGATGCCGTTGCCCAGGATGCGGCGGACCAGGCCTGCCGTGTTCGCGCCGTAGTCCCTGCGGGACAGCAGTTCTGCCGGGGAGCCGCGCAGGTAGCGGTGCAGTGCGCCCTCGTCCTGCACCACCGGCATCCTCAGGAACCTGGCGTCGAAGCGCAGTGCTGTGACCGGTGCGTCGAAGGTCAGCGGGCAGCCGAAGATCAGGTGGTACTCGCCGCCGTGCGGTGGTTCCGGGTAGCTGAAGTCCACTCGGCGCAGCGGGATGCGGCGGCCGATCAGCCAGCTGGAGAAGCGGTGCCACAGCACCAGCAGGGATTCCGCCAGGAAGTGGTCCGGGTCGTCCGCGTCGGACAGGTCCAGTTCCAGGCGGTACGCGTCGGCGCCGTCCTCCACCAAACCCATGGCGGGGCGGGAGTCCAGCAGGTCGTAGAAGTCCAGACCCCTTCGCAGGGCCGCGCCCAGGTCGGGGCAGTGCACGGCCAACAGGCACATGGTCTGGAAGGTGCCGCGCTTGCTGGGTTTCGGGCCGAAGCCCATCAGCTCGTCGTCCAGCTCGTCCCACAGCGCCTGGATGAGGTGGGTGTACTGCTCGGCGGTGACGCGCGCGCGGTCGTCGGCCAGCAAGGACTGGCTGATCCCGGCGGCGGCGAGGACGGGGGTCACGTCGTGGCCACCACGGAGCGCGCCGCGCAGGGCGGCCCGGACGTAGTGGATCGCGATGGTCCTGGTGAGCATCACGACCAGTGTCCCACCGGAGATCCGAGTACGGCGGCGCGGGGAGAGACCGCGCCGCCGTCCACGGATGGCCCACCCCAGTGAGCCGACTCCTCGCCGATGGGGCTTTCGCCCACCCACCAGCAAGGGACGTTGTGTGTCGCAGACCACGTTATGAGGTCTAGACCAGATACGTCAATACGGGAAAACGGCCCTATCTGGACCAGACCACCGGGGATGTTTCACGCGGGTCTCAGGCGCGTTCCAGCGGTGCTACGGCGAAGCCCGCGGAGAAGCGCTTGCACCAGATGACCACGCTGCGCACGCCGTCCAGGTCTGCGTCGGCCGGAACCGCGTACACCTGGTTCCCCTCGTTGGCCTTGAGCTTGCCCAGGCTGGTGAAACCGCTGCCGAACGCCGCGTCCGTCGAGTCGGACGTCTTGTCGGACAGGTACACGTAGAGGTCCGGGCCGTCGCTGGTGGCGAGCGCCTCGAACTGCACCGCGTGGGTGCCGTCGGTCTGCCGCACGAGCGTCGCGGACCCGGTGGTCGCGTGCTCCAGCGAGCGGAAAGGTCCCGATGCCAGCGCGACCGGCCCCTTCGGGGGTGCGGGCGCGGGCGCCGCGGACTCCACCGGCGCCGCTCCGGCGCTGCTCCCTGGAGCGCTGGTGGTCGAAGCGCTGCTCGTCGTCCGCGGCACGAGCAGGGCCTCGTTCGCCGTCCTGGTCGTCACCAGCCGCCACGGCTGGAACAGCGCGAGGCCCACCCCGATCCCCACGACCAGCACGACCGCGACCGCGCCCACCACTTTCTTCCGGGACATGTCCCACCCTCCTCACCAAGTCGGTTCACCTACGGGAAAGAGGACCACGCGGGCGTCGCCCACGGGCTGGTTGCGGCCTTACGAAGTTCTGACGTCGGGCCCGCACGGCGGGTTAGGGTCCCCCGGTGGTTTCACGAACGAGCACGGAGACGACCGTCGGACAGGTGGTCGTCGGTGCTCTCATGCTCGGCTGCGCCGCCGCGGGGCCGTTCCCCAGCCCTGTCCCCCTGCTGTTCCTGATCGCCGCGGTCGGGACGGCGAACGCCGCGTTCGACCTGATGCGCACGTTCGGCTCGGCGCTGCTCGGCGGAGTCGCGGTCGCCAGCATCGGCCTGGCCGCGGTGCCGTTCGCGACCTGCTCCAACGACCGGTTCACCGACGTCTTCACCTGCACCGGCGACGCGCCGACGTGGCACATGACCGGCGCGGTGCTGGTGGCGGGCCTGTCCGGAGCGAGCCTCGTGCTGGCGCGGATCGCGGGCACGGGCAGCATCGACCGCAGGTTGGCGCGCATCCAGCAGGACCTGGACGTGATGCGGGGCAAGCGGTGACGACCTGGGAGCAGGTCGCCGCCTGGCGCACCCGCGGGCACGGGCTGGCCGAGCGCCGACCCGCCGCCGACGCGCTCGACGTCGTCGCCGAGCTGTGCGGCCTGCACGCGCAGGTGATGTCGTCCGCGGAGCTGACGTTGCGCGCACGGGTCGACGGCCTAGCGCCGGACGCGGTGGAGCGGGCGCTGTGGACGGACCGGACGCTGGTCAAGACGTGGTCGATGCGCGGCACGCTGCACCTGCTGCCCGCGGCCGAGTACCCGTTGTGGCAGAGCGGTTTCGGCACCTACCGGCACTACCGCAAGCCGGTCTGGCTGCGGAACTTCCACATCACCGAGCCGGAGCTGGACCGGCTGCTGGCCGCCGTGGCCGAGGCGCTGGACGGGCGGCTGCTGTCCCGGTCGGAGCTGGCCGACGAGATCACCGCCGCCACCGGGTCGGCCGAGTTGGGCGACAAGCTGCGCGAGAGCTGGGGCGTTTACCTCAAGCCGGCGTCGTTCCAGGGCAGGCTGGTGTTCGGGTCGAGCGCCGGGCCCGGCGTCCGGTTCACCCGGCCGGACGGGTGGCTGGACCGGGCCGTCGAGTTCGGCGAGGCCTCGCCCGCCGCCGTCGAGGAGATCGCGCTGCGGTACCTCGCCGTGCACGGCCCCGCGACGCGCGAGGACTTCGCGCGCTGGTGGGGCGTGAGCCCGGCGGACGGCGGCCGGGTGTTCCGCGCGCTCGGCGAGCGGATCGAGCCGGTGGACGTCGAGGGCGAGCCGTACTGGGCGCGCGCCGAGGACGTGGCGGACCTCGCGGGGGCCGAGCGGGCGCGGGGCGTGCGGCTGCTGCCCGCGTTCGACCAGTACGTCATCGCCGCCACCAGGCACGCGAGCCGGTTCCTCGACGGCATTTCACCCGACCGTGTGTACCGGCCTCAAGGTTGGCTGTCCCCGGTCCTCCTGGTGGACGGAAAGTTCGCTGGCGTGTGGCGCTTCGAGCGCAAAGGCAAGCGCACCGAGGTGGCCGTCGAGCCCTTCTTCCCGGTCAGCGCGCCCACGCGGAAAAAAGTGCGCTCCGAGATCGATCGGTATGCGGAGTTCTGGGGATCAGCGGTCGACCTGGAATGGCTCGATTAAGTTCACCCGACTCATTTATCCGGGGTCGAACCACCTGTACTGTCTCGAGCGAATCCTTCTTCACGTGATGTTCTTGTGTTCCCTGCGAAGGAGCTTGCTGTGCGAGTGCTCTGGGCCGCGTGCGGTGGGGCCGTCGCGGCTTCGGCGTTGGCGGGTGTGATGCTGGGCGTGCTCCTCGACGGTTCCGGGAACAAGCCGGGGGAGCCGACGAAGCAGGGGTCCTCGTGGATGACGGTCATTCCTTCCGGCCCGTCCGGATCGTCCTCGTCCCCGAGCGAATCGAGTTCCAGCGTTCCGTCGTCGTCCGCCACGACGACGACCACCACCACGACCACCACGACGACGCCGCCCCCCGCCGCCGCGCCCCCGCCGGAGACCACGACGACCGAGGCGCCGCCGCCCGTGACGACGACCCCGCCCCCCGTCGTGACGACGACCACCACGACCAGGGAATGGCCGTGCAGCCCGCTCAACCCGCTGCCGCCGCCGTCCTGCGACTCCTGAGCGGAAGTCGAAACAAGGCCGTCCCCCATCGGCAACAGGGACTCGGAACCCTGGAGCGATGGAGTCCACCGGGAAGACCACACCGCTGACCTGGCGACTGCGCGTCCAGCTGGACGACAGTCCCGGCGCTCTCGCCAGGGTCACCATCAGACTCGCCGAACGCGACTGCAACGTGCTCGCGCTGTCGGTCATCCCCGTGCCCGGCGGCGTGATCGACGAGATCGTCGTCCAGACCGGGCCGGGCCTGCTGCCCGCCGACCTGGTCGAGGCGATCCGCGCCGAGGGCGGCCGGTGCGTCGGCATCACCAACGCCGACGTGCGCGACCTGGTCGACGCGCCGACCGCGGCCCTGCGCGCGGCGGGAAACGCCGTGCGGCACCCCGGAAGCGCGTGCGACGCCCTGCGCGCCGTGCTGGCCGCGGACTCGGTCGTGGTGCTGCCGGTGGGCACCGAGGGCGACCTGGACGACGAGAAGCCGGGCCACCACGCGCGCCTGCTCACCCGTGACGGCACGGTCGTCGTGGCGCGGCGCGGCTGGTCGCCGTTCACCCAGGTGGAACTGGCCAGGGCGGCGGCGTTGATCGACCTGCTCAGCGAGTCGGGCACACCGACCCCGCAGCCGACGGCGATGATCAGCGAGGACGGCATGGCGCTGGTGCTCCGGCCGGGCGGTGTGGCCGACGAGGAAGCCGTGGCGGGGCTGCACACCAGGTGCTCGATGCGCACCCTGTTCACCCGCTACCACTCCGGGATGCGCACGCTGCCGCGCCGCTGGCTGCACCGCCTGCTCAGCCCGCCGCGGGGCAGCACCGTGGTGGCGCAGTGCGCGGACCAGGTCGTGGCGCTCGGCCAGCTCATCCGAACGTCCACTCCGGACACCGCCGAGATCTCGCTGCTGGTCGAGGACGCGTGGCAGCGCCGCGGCGTGGGCACGGCGCTGCTGTGCACGCTGGCGGACGCGGCGCGGGCCGCGGGGTACCGCGAGCTCGTGGCGTGGTGCCTGCCCTCGGAGGCGGGTCTCGTGCGCACGGCGGCCCGCGCGGGCCTGGAAACCGCGGTGCGACGGGAGGACGGGCTGCTGCGGCTGTCCATCACGCCCACGCCCGCACCGCTGCGCACACCGTCCACGACGGCACACGCGGAAATCGGTGGAACTCGCTGAGCGCGAGCCGTGGGAGCGCTCCTGATCGAATGCGGTCCGGCTAAGCTGAGCCGGTTCGTCGATCGCCGAGGAGTGGTGCCCGTGTCCGTCCAACCGCAACGCGCGGCGCGACCCACCCTGGAGGACGTCGCCGAGCGGGCGGGCGTGTCGAGGGCGACGGCGTCACGGGTGCTGAACTCGTCGCCGAGGGTGAGTCCCGAGGCGCACGAAGCGGTGACGGCCGCGGTGGTGGAACTCGGGTACACGCCGAACCACGCGGCGCGCTCGCTGGTCACCCGGCGGACGGACGCGGTCGCGGTCGTGTTCTCCGAGCCGGAGCCCAAGATCTTTGACGACCCGCACTTCGGGCAGCTGATCAGGGCCGCCGCCCGCGCGCTCGCCGCGGCGGACGTGCAGATGGTGCTGATGCTGGTGCACTCCCCCGAGGACCAAGCCCGCGCCGAGCGCTTCCTGGCGGGCGGCCACGTCGACGGCGCCCTGCTGTTCGCCCCGCACAAGGGCGACCAGTTGCCGTCCGTCGCCCGCAAGCTCCCGCTCCCGGTCGTGTACGCGGGCCGCCCGTGGGGTCCGCTGCGCGGCCTGCACCTGGTCGACAACGACAACATCGGCGGCGCGGTCGTCGCGACCGAACACCTGGTGTCGTTGGGCCGCAAGAAGATCGTCAGCGTCACCGGCACGGTCGACGAGTACTCGTCGATCGACCGCGTCGAGGGCTGGCGCGCGGCCGTCGGGGCGGACGAGGCCATGACCGCGCTGATGACCGAGAGCGGCAACTTCGACCGCGAGGGCGGCAAGCGGGCGATGACCGTGCTGCTGGAGCGCGTGCCGGACCTGGACGCCGTGTTCGTGGCGAGCGACCTGATGGCCGCGGGCGCGCTCGACGCGCTGCGCGAGGCGGGCAAGCGCGTCCCGGAGGACGTGGCCGTGGTGGGCTTCGACGACCACCCGCTGATCGCCCCGCACACCGAGCCGCCGCTGACGACGATCAAGCAGGATTCGAACGACCAGGTCGCGCACATGGTCACCCACCTCTTACGGCTGCTGCGCGACGAACCGGTCCGCGCTCGCCGCGAGGTGCTACCGACCATTTTGGTGCGCCGCCAGTCGACTTGATGCCACCATCGGGCGATATTCTTGCTACCCGATGTGCTTTTGACGTTTCAATAGACACTCTTTCGAGCGCTCTGCATTAACGCTGACAACCCACCGTATTTGTCAGACCTCGCGAGTAATGTAGAAATTGGGGGACCCCATGGGCGGGGTACCCTTATTTCTCGCGAGTGGAAGTGGGATCGCCGAAAAGCCTTGCGGAAGGCTCCAATGCCGCAGGCATGGCGAGTCGTGGTATCCGAACGCGGAATTCGACGGGGAGGCGGCTGCCGATTCCGGTGTGGGCTTGCCATCCGTTCGAAAGTGGGGTCGCCACCGGTTCCGACACGGGCTTGCCACCCGTTATGACGTGGAACCGCTGCCGGTTCCGGCATGGGGCCCGCCGCCGGTTCCGATGCGGGGGCGCTGTCCGATCCGATGCGGGTCGCTGCCGGTTCCGACGCGGGATCGCCACCCGTTCCAGCACGGGTCGCTGCCGGGTCCGGCACGGGATCGCGGCCGTCGGGCGTGGGCGCGCTGCCCGGTTCCGGCGCGCGGTGCCCGAGCGGGGGTCGACCACCGGCGGAGCCGTCGAGCCCTGAACACGGGACACGGCTCGACGCGGTGTCGAGTCCTCAAGCGGCGGTGCCCGAGTGCTCCGGGGGGCACGGGCGGCGTCAGGTCGACCAACGAGCGCCGGGCGATCGGCGCTCGGATCGACACGAACAACACACCGTGGGCTCGGCGTGGGGTATCCGCCGAGGCCGCAGGTGACAGCGCCCGAGTGCGCCCGGAGCACGGGCGGCGCCAGTGCGACCAGCGAACGCCGGACCATCGGCGCTCGGATCGACGCGAACAACTCTCCGTGCGTTCGGCGTGGAATATCCGGGGCGATCGAGTCCGCAAGGGCAGTGCCTGAGCGCCGTCGAAGTACGGACCGTGTCGGTGCGACTACCTAACGCGGATGTTCCCCGTTCGGACCAGCGTGAACAACTCTCCGTGGGTCTGGTGCGGAATATCGGTCGCAAATGATTTGAGGGGTGTCCCGGCTCGGTGAGCTGGGACACCCCTCAAAACCCAGGGTGGGGGGCCTGGCCCTACTCCACCTCGTACCCGGTGGCGGGAATCGAATTGCGGGTGATGATGCGCGCCAGGGTCGCCCCGCTGCGCTTCACCGTCCGCTCCTGGGTCTCGTAGTCCACGCGCACGAGGCCGAACCGCTGGCTGTAGCCCTCGGCCCACTCGAAGTTGTCCAGCAGCGACCACGCGAGGTACCCGCGGATGTCGGTGCCCGCCTCGATGGCCCGGTGCACGGCCCGCAGGTGGTCGAGCAGGAACGCGACCCGCTGCGGGTCCTCGATCCGGCCCAGCTCGTCGACCTCGTCGGCGAACGCCGACCCGTTCTCGGTGATCACGATCGGCAGGCCCGGCGCGTCGCGGCCGAGGCGGGTGAGCAGTTCGGCGAACGCGTCGGCGTTCTGCTCCCAGCCGAAGCTGGTCAGCTCGCCGCGCGGCTCCAGCAGTTCGACGCCGCGCAGGCCGGGGAACGGCCCCTCGGTGACGACCTCCGGGTCGGCCGCGGGGGCGACGCGGGTGGGGCTGTAGTAGTTCACGCCCAGGAAGTCGATCGGCGTGGCGATGACGTCGAGGTCGCCGTCCTGGACGACCCGCTGCCAGTCGCCGAGCCACGCGACGTCCTCGACCACGTCGGTCGGGTAGCCGCGGCCGAGCACCGGGTCGAGGAAGATCCGGTTGTGCAGGCCGTCGACCTTGCGCACGGCGTCCCGCGAGGCCGTGTCATCGTTGTCAGCCCACGCCTGGGTGAAGTTCAGGACCAGCGAGAAGCGGTGCTCCTCGGTGGCCTGCGCGCGCATCGCCCGCGTCGCGAGGCCGTGGGCGAGCAGCAGGTGGTGCACGGTTTCCAGCGACGCCTTGGAGTCCGTGAGCCCCGGCGCGTGGATCCCCTTGTGGTGCCCGAGGAACGAGGAGCACCACGGCTCGTTGAGCGTGCTCCACAGCGCGACCCGGTCGCCCAGGTGGCCGTGCACGAGCTGCGCGTACTCGGCGAACCGGTAGGCGGTGTCGCGGTTGCGCCAGCCGCCCTGGTCCTCCAGCCACTGCGGGAGGTCCCAGTGGTAGAGCGTGGCGACGGGCGTGATGCCCTTGGCCAGCAACTGGTCCACGAGCCGGTCGTAGAACGCGAGGCCGCGCGGCTCCGACTTGCCGTCGGCGGCGGGCACGATCCGGGACCACGCGGTGGAGAAGCGGTAGGCCGCCAGGCCGAGCTGCGACATCAGCTCGACGTCCTCGGCGGACCGGTTGTAGTGGTCGCACGCGGGGTCCCCGTTGTCCCCGTTGAGCACCTTGCCGGGGGTGGCGGCGAAGGTGTCCCAGATGGACGGCGTGCGACCGTCCACTGTGGTCGAACCCTCGATCTGGAACGCGGCGGTGGCCGCACCCCAGACGAAGTCAGCCGGGAATCGCAGGGTGTCGGCGTCGAGGGCGGGCGCGGGTGCCCGTCCGACTCGGCTGTCCGGGTCGGTCGTGGTCATCAGGGTGTTGGGCGCGGACGCCCCCGCGTTCGGGCGGGGGAGGAAGCGCCCGCTCCTCTCTCTGGGAAGGGGCTTGCGGCATGGGGGTGGCTCAGCGCGGCATCACCGTGGGACTGGACGCCGAGCACCGGGGAGAACGGGGCGATGACCGGGTGGGGCGCGTCCTCGGCGGCCTGCCGCGGGAGCGGTCACCGCCGCTCGTCGGTGCGCGCCGGTGCCTCAACCGCCATCCACGGCTCCCGGCGCACGGGGGGACGAAGAGCGGAGCAGGACCGCGGTCCTGCTCCGCCCCTGGTTGGTCCGGGTCACTTCGCGGCGTCCTGCGCTTCCTTCAACGCCTGCGCGAACGCGTCCGCCGTGCTCTGCTTGCCCTGCTCGACCCTGAACAGGGCGTTGCTGAACACCGGCGTGACCTTGGAGTCCTTGGTGCCGCGGTAGGCGGGCTTCAGGCTTTCCGCGGAGTTGCCGAAGATCTGGCCGACCGGCGCCTTGTTGAAGTACTCGTTGACCGTCGCGGTGACCTCGGGATCCTTGTAGGCCACCGGTTCGCTCGGCAGGTTGCCGGTCTCCTTGAAGATCCGCTTCTGCTGCTCGGGGGCGGTGAGCCACTTGGCCAGCTCGTAGGCCTCCTCGGGGTGCGCGCTCTGCTTCGGCACGGCCAGGAAGGAGCCGCCCCAGTTGCCGCCGCCACCGGGCGCGTCCGCGACGTCCCACTTGCCCGCGGCCTCGTCGCCCGCGCCCGCCTTGATGAGCGCGAGCGCCCAGGCGGGGCAGGTGGTGGTGGCGAAGGAGACCTGCTTCAGCGCGACGTTCCACTCCTGGCTGAACGGGGGGAGCGCGCCGGTCTGCTTCTTCTCGCCGAGGCTCGCCGCGAGCGCGAACGCGTCGCTGACGTCCTTGTTGTCGCCGCCGATGTAGGAGTCGTCCGCCTTGGCGAAGTACCCCTCCTCGGTCTGGTCGAGGATCGCCTTGTAGACGTTGAGCGCCGTGTCGACGAACTTCACGTCCGGCGTCTTGTCGGTGAAGGTCTGCGCGGTGGCGACGTAGTCCTGCCACGTCGGCCACAGCTTGCCGACCTCTTCGCGGTCGACGGGCAGTCCGGCTTTCTCGAACAGGTCGCGCCGGTAGCACAGGGCGAGGCTGCCCATGTCCGTGCCGAGTCCCAGCACGAACGCGCCGTCGTCGGCGGTGCCCTGGTTCCACTTCCAGGCGGCCCACTGGCTTTCCAGGTCCTTGGCGCCGTGGTCCGCGAGGTTCACGAACTTGTCCTTGGACTGGCGGAACTGCGCGACGTTGCCCTCTTCGATCGCGACGACGTCCGCGGCGCCGCGCCCGCCCGCGAGCTGCGCGGCGAGCTGCGTGTGGTGCTGCTCCATCTTGACCTTGCGCTGCTCGACCTCGATGTTCGGGTGAGCCGTCTGGTACTCCTTGAGCAGGGTGTCGTACCCGAAGTCGGAGAAGACGCCGATGGACAGCTTGACCTTGCCGTCCGAGCCACCCGCCTCTCCCCCGCACGCCGCGACGCTCGTCACGGCCAGGACGGCCACCACGGCCGCGGCCGCACGACCGACCAGAGTCTTGCTCATCCGTCCTCCTCGACGCGCTCGCCGGGCGTGCCCGGCAGAGTGAGAGCGCTCTCACAGTCGACGTGGCGGCTACCGCTGTCAAGCAGGCGCACCGCTGTCGACATCCTTCCGTGACCTTCCGACCGCTCCGGTGGCGCCGTGTGGTGAACACGACGCCGTCCGTGATTTCAGCAGCACGAGGTGATGGCGGCAGCACCAGTACGGGTGAACTCCGGATGAACTGTGCGCCGAACGGCCCAGCGGGGCAAGAGGCGGGGGTTGGCCCGGCCCTCGCCCGAGCCAACCCCGCACCTGGGTAGAGGGCCCGCGCCGCCGAACGTGACGCGCGGGGACGAGGAATTCCCACCCGACATCGCCCACCCTCGCGCGTCCAGCGATTCCGTCGGATCGGACGTCCTGCCTGCGGGGGCTCAGCCTTGCGCGCGGAGGTCGTGGTCCGCCTGGCACGCCTGGATCTCGGCGGCGTTGGCGACCGCCCAGTCGTACACCCCGCCGAACGGCCCGCGCAGGGACTCGCCGAGCGGGGTGAGGCGGTACTCGACGCCGATCGGGGAGGTCGGCAGCACGCGGCGCTCGATCATCCCGTTGCGCTCCAGGCGGCGCAGGGTCTGGGTCAGGACCCGCTGGGTCACGCCTTCGAGACGGCGCTTGACGTCGTTGAACCGGCGCGGCTCGTCGAGGACCGCCATCACCGTCATCGACCACTTGTCGGCGATCTGGTCGAGGGTCGGGTGGCTGGGGCAGTCCGCGTTGAAGACGGTGCCGGACGTGTCCATGTCGGTATCCCCCGTAATCCCTGATATGCCTGAAGTGCGTTCTTGACGCTTTCGCGCCTTCACCGCCCTGCCCGAGGGGGTGGTCGCCGGCGGTCAAGCGCGCGATCGCGCCCGAGGACCTGGCCTAAGGGCTGCTGCGGGAGCACGAGGCGTGGGCAGGTCTGGTCTTCCGCCCCGAGGCCGGGCGGTTGATCCGCGGCGGTCTGGAGCACAGCGCGCAGCCCGTGACGGCGAACGCGACCTGGAGGGCCTGCTCCGCGGCCTGGCCGGGTAGGACCACCCGCGCGCCGGTGCCCCGCGCCGTGAGGACGCGGGGCACCGGGGTGACGGCTCGCCCTCCCCCGACGGGGGACGGGCCTTCGGGTCAGGCCTCGGCCATCCCGGCGACGACCGAGGTGCGACCCGCTCGCCTGGCGGGCATGGCGGCGGCGATCATCGCGGCGATCACGGCGGCCAGGAGCATCGCGCCGATCTGCCCGGCGGGCACGGCGAACGTGAGGCCGAAGCTGTCGGACGAGAGCGCCTCGACCAGGATCCAGCCGAAGCCGATGCCGAGGACCAGGCCGATCGCGGCGCCCATGACGGCCATGAGCACCGATTCGATCACCAGCATCAGCCGCAGCTGACCCTTGGTGAGGCCCAGCGCCCGCAGCAGCGCCGACTCCCTGGTGCGCTCCAGCACCGAGAGGGTCAACGTGTTGGCGATGCCGAAGAGGGCGATGATGACGGCCAGGCCGATGAGCGCCCAGATGAAGCCGAGCACCTGGTCCACCTGGGTGTTGAGCTGGGCCTTCGTCTCGGCGGCGCTGTCGATGACGGCGATTGGCGAGGCGTCGGTGACCTTCTCGACGGCCTTGCGGCCCACCTCGGTGGTGACGCCGTCCCTGAGCTTCACCATGACGCTCTCGAAGCCGCGGGTCTCGGGCTGGAACGCGTCGAGCGTGTCCATCGTGATGAGTCCGCTGCCGTCGATGCCGTCGACGACCGCGACGACCTTCAGGTCCTGCTTCGTGGCACCGCGGCCCTGGGTGAGGGTGCCGCCGACGGCCAGTCCGGAGTGCTTGGCGAACGAGGTGCTGATCGCCACCTCGCCCTTCTTGAGCCCGGTGATGCTGCCCGACGTCGCCTTGGGCCGCACCAGGTCACCGATCGCCTCGGGCGTGGTGGCCATGAGGTAGACGCCGTACGAGGCCTCCCCGCCTTCCCCGGACTCGCTGTCGCTCCTCGGTGCGTAGCCCGCCATCGGCGCGACCTTGGCCACCTCGGGGACCGCGGCGAGCTGGTCGACCAGGTCCTGCTGCAACGGCCTGCTGTAGACCGAGGAGCTGACCGTGTAGTCGGCCGGGAAGCGCTGGTCGACCTCGGCGTTCGCGGTCTCCTTCGCGCTGGTGGCGACCACGGTGACCAGGCTGACGATGGTCACGCCGATCATCAGCGCGGCGGTCGTGGCCGCGGTGCGCTTGGGGTTGCGGCCCGCGTTGCCCGACGCCAGCTTGGCGGGGACGCCGAACAGCGCCCTCGGCACGACGCCGAGCACCCGGTTGACCGGTCCGACGAGCACCGGGCCGAGCGTGACCACCATGGCGAGCAGCAGCATCGTGCCGGTGCCGGTGACGAGCAGGGCCGCTTCCTCCTCCATGCCCATCCCCAGGAACACCACGCCGACGCCCACCAGGCCGAGCAGCACGGCGAACGCGATCCGCAGCTTGCCCGTGCGGGCGACCTCCTCACCGCTGTCGAGCTGGGCGCGCAGCGCGGCGACCGGGGCGACCATGGTCGCCTTGCGGGCGGGCAGCGCCGCCGAGATCACCGTGATGAGCACGCCGACGCCGAACGCGGCGAGCACCGTGGTGGGCGTGACGGGCAGGCGGATGACCGTGTTGTCGCCGGAGACGGACCCGATGACGGACTGCATGAGCGCGGAGACGCCGATCCCGGCGAACAGGCCGATCACGGAGGCGAGGAAGCCCATCACGAGGGCTTCGGCGATCACGCTGCCGAACACCTGGCCGCGGCTCGCGCCGACGCACCGCATGAGGGCCAGTTCCCTGGTGCGCTGGGCGACCAGGATGGTGAACGTGTTGTAGATGACCATGGCCGCGACCACGAGCGCGATCAGCGCGAACGCGAGCAGCAGCTGGGTCATCTCCCCCGACTGCTGGCTGATCTGCCGCAGGGTCTTGGTGGTGAGCTGCGCGCCGGTCTCGAACGAGTAGCCCTGGTTCTCGCCGACGGCCTTCTTGAGGTCGGCGGCGAGCTGGTCCTGGGTCACGCCGGGCTTGGCCTTCACGACCAGCTGGTAGCCGCGGACCTCCTTCGACAGCCCGTTCAGCGCCTCGGGCACCATCACGAGGTGCTCGCTGCCGCCGAGCGACATCGAGTTGGCGCCCTGCGCGAACGTGCCGACGATGGTGAACGAGTGCTTGCCGTCCTCCTCGTCCAGCAGGGTGATCTGCTGGCCCATGGACAGCTTCGCCGTGGCCAGCGCCCGCACGTCGACCGCGGTCTCGGTGGGCGACGCGGGGAAGCGGCCGTCCTTCAGGTCGTACTCGCGCAGCTCCGGTGTGGTGGCGATCGGACCCGCGGTGGCGGGCTTGGCCTTGCCGTCCGCCGTGAGCAGCGCGGCCGAGATCAGGCTGCGGACGTCCGCGCCCTCCACCCCCGGCGTCCCGCGGACCTTGTCGAGCGTGGCCTGGGAGATGCCGGTCTCGGACTCCGGGCCCTCACCCGCGAGCGTCATCGACACGTCGACGCCGCGGGCGTTCTTGGCGAACTCGTCCTCCATGCCCTCGGTGATGCCGTCGCCGAGGACTAGCGTGCCGCTGACGAAGGCGACGCCGAGCATGATGGCGATCGACGACAGCAGGAGCCGCGCGGTCCGCGCCCTGATGCCCGCGATGATCGTCTTCAGCATCACGCCCCCAGGTGCTTGAGCGCGGACAGCACCGAGTCGGCGGTCGGGTTCTGGATCTCGCCCGCGAGGTGGCCGTCGGCGAGCAGCACGACGCGGTCGGCGTAGGACGCGGCGACGGGGTCGTGGGTCACCATGATCACGGTCTGGCCGAGCTTGCGCACGGACATCCGCAGGAAGTCGAGGACCTCGGCGCCGGAGCGCGAGTCCAGGTTGCCGGTCGGCTCGTCGGCGAACACCACGTCCGGGCGGGCGACCAGGGCGCGGGCGCAGGCCACTCGCTGCTGCTGGCCGCCGGACAGCTCGGACGGCTTGTGCTTCAACCGGTCCCGCAGGCCGAGCACGTCGACGATGGTGTCGAACCACTGCTTGTCGGGCTTGCGGCCCGCCAGTTCCAGGCCCAGCAGGATGTTCGCCTCGGCGGACAGCGTGGGCAGCAGGTTGAACGCCTGGAAGACGAACCCGACCCGGTCGCGGCGGAGCTTGGTGAGGTCCTTGTCGTTGAGGCCGGTGATCTCGGTCCCCCCGACGTGGACGGACCCGCCGTCCACGTTGTCCAGGCCCGCGAGGCAGTGCATGAGGGTCGACTTGCCGGAGCCGGACGGACCCATGATGGCGGTGAACCGGCCCGCCTCGAACGTCACGGTCACGCCGCCGAGCGCCCGCACCGCGGTGTCGCCCTTGCCGTACACCTTCACCAGGCTGGAGGCGGCGACGGCGGCTTGCGTGCCAACCCGGCCCGTCTCGGACACCACTGCAGACATTCCCTGCCCCATTTCCCTCAACGTCTCGCTGACAAGGGAAAACCTAGGGATCAGGGCTGTGCGCGGACATCACTCCCAGCGCCCACTCCGTCCTCACCCCAGAGGATGACGCGGTGTCCTCCCGTGGTCGCACGACCCGACCGGGTCGGGCACGGGATGTCGGGTCGGGCAGGGTGTGCGGTCCCTAGTTTCGGTGTCGAGGAAGGGAGGCCGGAGTGCTGGAACGGCTGAACCAGGCGATGGAGCACGTCGAGCGCAACCTCGACCAGCCGATCGAGGTGGCCGACCTGGCGCGGATCGCGCTGACGTCGGAGTACCACCTGCGGCGGCTGTTCTCCGCGCTGGCGGGCGTGCCGCTGTCGGAGTACGTGCGGCGCAGGCGGCTCACCGTCGCGGGCGCCGAGGTGCTGGCGGGCGAGGAGACGCTGCTCGACATCGCCGTGCGGTACGGCTACGGCTCGGGCGAGGCGTTCGCCAGGGCGTTCCGCGCCGTGCACGGGGTCGGTCCGGGCGAGGCCCGGCGGACCGGTGCGGCGTTGCGGTCCCAGCCACGGATGTCCTTCCGCCTCGTCGTCGAAGGGAGCAGCAGCATGCGGTACCGGGTAGTGGAGAAGGACGAGTTCAGGGTGGTCGGCCGCAAGAAGCGGGTGCCGCTCGTGCACGAGGGGATGAACCCGGCGATCGTCGAGTTCGTGAAGGGCCTCGACCCCGAGGTGCGGACGCGGATCGGCGAGCTGTCCGACCAGGAGCCCGCCGGGGTGCTCAACGTCAGCATGAACGTCGACGAGAGCTTCGAGGAGGGCACCGAGCTGGACTTCTACTACGCCGCGGCCACCGGCGCGGACGTGCCGGAGGACCTGGACGCGCTGGACGTGGCCGCCGGGACGTGGGCGGTGTTCGAGAGCTCCGGCGAGTTCCCGAAGGTCCTCCAGGAGGTGTGGCGGGACGTGTACACCCAGTGGTTCCCGTCCAACCCCTACCGCAGCGTGCCGGGTCCGTCGCTGCTGAGCGCGAAGCTGTCGGAGGACGGCTCCACGGCGGACGCGGCGCTGTGGGTCAAGGTGGAGCGCGCCTAGGACTGGTCGAGCAGGCCGCGGTCGTAGGCGATGGCCACGGCTTCGGCGCGGCGGCCCGCGCCGAGCTTGGCCATGATGCGGGTGAGGTGGACGCTGACCGTCTTCTCGCTGATGTACAGCTCCTCGCCGACCTCGCGGTTGGTGCGCCCCAGCGCGACGAGGCCGAGCACGGACCGTTCCCGAGGGGTGAACGGGTCCACGTGGTCGCGCGGCTCGGCCTCGTCCGCGCGCAGGGTGATCCTGGCCCGCCGGGCGGTCCGGGTGACGGCGTCGAGCAGCGGGGCCGCTCCGACGCCGCGGGCGAACTCGCCGACCTCCCGCAGGTGCACGGCGGCCTCATCGCGGCGGTCGGCGCCCAGCAGCGCCTCGGCCAGCCGCCACCGGCACACGGCGTGGTCGAAGACCGCGCCGAAGCCGAACTCCGCCACCGCGCGCGCCCACAGCTCGGGGTCGCCCGCACCGCCGAGCCGGCTCTCCTCGGCTTCCGCCCTGGCGAGCCACGCCCGGCCCTCCGGACCGAGGACCCCGGTGCGCGGCACCCCGTTCGCGGCCGTCGCCCGCGAGTAGTCCGCGAGCCGGTGGCCCTCGGCGACGGCGTTCGCCTCGCCGGTCTTGTCGCGGCGGCGACGGGCGCGGGCCGCCACGTCCGCGTGACCGGCGATGCCCAGCGCTCCCAGCCGGATGCCTGCGAGCAACCACTCGCCCTCCAGCTGGCGGGTCCAGTCGATGGCGTCCGAGACCCGCTCCACGGCCTGTTCCGGCTTGCCGCGCCACTGCGCCAGCTCGGCGCCGGTGCCGCCGGTGATCAGCGCGATCTGGAGGTCGCGGTGCCAGTCCTTGCGCAGCTCGCCGATCAGGCGCTCGGCCTGCTCGAAGTCGCCTCGGCTGACGGCCACGTGCGTGCCCGCCGCGGCCAGCCTGGCGATGATCGTGCTGGACACGGCCGGACCGGGCGGTTCGGCCGCTTCCGCGCTCTCGTCCCAGCGGCCGAGGTGGAAGAGCGTGAGCGCCAGCAGCACCCGGACCTCCAGCCCGAAGCCGCTCCAGGTCATGCCCTTGTCCCTGGCCCGGTCCGAGGCCAGCTCGAACACCTCCAGGGCTTCGGCCAGCTCGCCGCGGTCGTAGTGGTGCAGGCCGAGGAAGTACCGCGCCCGCAGCTCGGTGTTGACCGCGTCCGCCTCGACCGCGCAGTCGATCGCGCCGTTCAGGTGCTCGCGGGCCGACTCGGTGCGGTTGTCGCTGTCGTCCAGCAGCCCCAACGTGGCCAGCGCGTCCGCCACCGCCCCCGCCGCGTCGGACGCGCGCCCGTCCCGCACGGCCATCTCCGCGCGTTCCCGTGCCAGCGGGAGGTCGCGGGCGTAGCGCAGGCAGGACGCAGACACCGCCAGCACCCACGCGCGGGACTGGCTCGCGGGCCGGTCCTCCACCAGCCGCCACGCCTGGTCGACGGCCTCGTACATCTCCTTGTCGTGCCCGTCCATCCCCTGCGACGCCTGCGCGACCCGCCGCCACATCTCGGCGGCCTTCTCGGGGTCCGCCGGGTCGACGACGCGGGTCGCGGACCGGGCGAACGCGAGCGCCCGCTCGGGCTGCCCGGCCGTGCCCGCCGACCAGGACGCCCGGCTCAGCAGCACCAGCTCGGTCACGTCCGTCGGCCGCTGGTCCTCCGCGACCGCGTCCCACAGCTTCAACGCCTGCTCGAAGTGCCGCAGCGCCTCGGCGGGCGCTCCCGTGCGGTGCGCCTCCTGCCCGGCGTCGACGGACGCGGCCAGCGCGCGCGGCAGGTCGTGGCTCTCCAGGCTGTGGTACGCCAGCCCCGCGGCGAACCCGCGCCCCTCGCGGCCGGTCAGGTAGCGCGCGTACGCGGCGTGCAGCCGGACGCGTTCGCCGGGCAGCAGGTCGCCGTAGACGGCCTCGCGCAGCAGCGCGTGCCGGAACGCGTAGATCTCGTCGCCCTCGCCGACCAGCAGCACGTGGTGCTGCACGGCTTCGCGCAGCGCGGCGTCCAGCGCCACGTCGTCCAGGCCCGCGACGGTCCGCAGCCGGTCGTGGCTCACCCGGCGGCCGCCGACGGACGCGACGCGCACGACGTGCTGGGTGCCGGGGCCCAACCGCTCGATGCGGGTCAGCAGCACGTCCGCCAGCGCGGACGGCATGCCGCCGCTGGGCAGGCAGCTCGCGGCGGCGAGCAGCTCCTCGGCGAAGAACGGGTTGCCCTCGGACCGCTCGGCGACCTCGCGGACCACGTCCTCCGGCAGCTCGTCGGCCAGCGCGTCCACGAACCGGCGCGACTCCTCGGCCCCGAACGGCGCCAGCTCGACCCGTTCCACGACGGGGAGCCGGAGCAGCTCGGTCAGCAGGGGCCGCAACGGGTGCGCGCGGTGCAGGTCGTCCGACCGGTAGGTGCCCACGATCAGCAGCCGCTGCGACCGCAGCCGGGACAGCAGGAACGACAGGAGGTAGCGGGTCGACGCGTCGGCCCAGTGCAGGTCCTCCAGGACCAGCAGCACGGTCCGCCGCTCGGCCAGGTCGCCGAGGAGCCCGTGCACCGCGTCGAACAGCTGCAACTGCCCGACGTCCTGCTCGGACCGCCGCCCCTGCGGGAACAGGGTCGGCTGGTTGGAGCTCTCCCTCGCGTCGTCGTGCCCCGCGGGCAGCGCCAGCTCGGGCAGCAGCCGCGCCAGCGCGGGCCGCGCGGTGATGTCGAGCAGCCCCCGGTCCCCGACCTGGCCGAGGATCTCCGCGAACGGCAGGTAGGGGATCCCGATCTCCCCCACGTCGAGGCAGCGGCCCGTCAGCACCAGGGTGTCCGAGCCGGACGCCAGTTCGTCGACCACCCTGGTCTTGCCGACCCCGGCGTCACCGGCGAGCAGCACCGCCGACGCCGCGCCCCCGGCCGCGGAGGCGAGCGAAGCCCGCAGCCGAGCCATTTCCCGACCGCGGGCCACCAGGGGGATGCCGGAACCGAGACGTGCCACGGGTGGCATGTTCGCACACCTCAGGCGGCGTTGCCCTGGACCTCGCGCTGCCACTGGAGGTCCGGACGGGCCAGTGCCGCCACCCTCGTCCACCAGGACGGCTTGCGCGGCGACGTCCGCCGCACCACCCGCACGTGCTCCGCGTCGGCCCGGATCGTCCCGTGCCGGTAGTCGATCTCCGCCTTGATCGCTTCGGGCGTCCATTCGAGGCTCATCTTCACTCCCGGTGTCGTCTTCGTTGGTGACACTGAGAGTCGCCGTAAGGGGTGCCTGTGGGCATCGGAGGTTCACGTGCCTTACGGGTGCGGGGGCCTTACCCCACCCACGACGAAGGGGCGCCTCCGGCCTGAGCCGGAGGCGCCCCTTCACCTGGTCGTCGGGTGATCAGCAGGCGCCGCTGTCGCGCCAGACGCCCCACTCGCCGGTGGTGCCGGGCTCCTCGCCCGTCGTCCACCACTGGGCCGTCCACTTGCGGCCCTTCCACGACACCGCGTTCGTGCCGAGGTAGACCTTCGTCCGCTCCCAGGCCGCCGCGGTGCAGTTCGGCGGAGTGGTCGTGGTGGTCGTCGTCGTGGTGGTGGTCGTGGTCGACGTGGTGGTCGACGTCGACGTCGTGGTGCTGGTCGGCGGGTTGCCGACCGCGCCACGCGGGTGGTCCGACGCGATCGCGTACGTCTTGCCGCCGAACGTGAAGCGGAAGTTCGACGGGGACGTGATCGGCAACTGGTAGTTGATGGTGATGTCGACGCTCGCACCCGGCGCGAGCGACTGCCACGTCGGCATGGTGACCGACACGTGCTGGAAGTCGCCGCGCAGACCGCCGACGTTGGGGCCGGTGTGCCCCTTGGTGACGACCTGGAGGCCGAAGCCCGACTGGTCGGTCATGCTGCCCGGCGCGCTGGTGCCGTAGTCGAACTCGATCTTGGCGCCGCCGGGGATGGTGGTGGTCGAGTTGTTGGTGATCTTCAGCTTCGGCGTGATCGGGTAGTTGCTGTCGCCGAGCGCGAAGCCGCCGACGGTGGCCGAGACGTCGAGGACGTCGGCCGGGGTGGGGGTGGAAGCCTTGAGGTTGCCGTACGGGGCGGCGCCGCTCAGACCCTGGTTGATCTTGGTGATCAGCGTGTCGCCGATGGTGTACTGCTTCTTCACGGCGTCGTACCGGTAGTCGCCCGCGAGCTCCCAGATCATCACGCCGCCGATGCCCTTGTCGGCGATGTACTTCGCCTTGGTGGCGACGGACGTCTCGTCCTCAGTGGACAGGAACACCTTCTTGGTGCTGTTCCACAACCACGGGGACACGAGCGTCGTGTCGTAGTGGCGGGCGTAGGTGCCGCTGATCCGGTCGGTCGGGTCGGTGTCGGGCGTGAGGCCGTACGCCGTCAGGTAGTCCGGCGTGATGCCGTTCTGCAGGTTCATGGCGTGCCACATGGGGTTCACGCCCGACGGCACCTCGGCGTTGCCCGCGGTGCTGTCGTGCCACAGGTTGTCGATGCCGACCGCGCCGTTGCCGCACGGGGTCGTGGACCCGACGCTGCCGCCGGTGCCCGTCGGGCACTTCGTCTGGTCCGGGAGTGCCGCCGTGCCGCCGAGTCCGTTGACACCGCCGGAAACGCCCTGCCAGCCGCGGGTGTAGAACGGCAGGCCCATGTTGATCCGGCCCGCCTGCATGGCGCCGCGGAAGTAGTGGTAGGCCCAGTCGGTGTTCAGGTAGCCGACGCCCTCGTACTGCGGGGCGGTGTAGACGCCGCCCGCGGCCAGTTCGCCGTCCTTGCCGTCGTCGTAGAGCGCGGCGTTCGGGCCGACGAAGTGGTTCCACGAGCCGTGCAGGTCGTAGGTCATGACGTTGAGGAAGTCCAGGTACTTGGTGACCTGGAAGGCCTCCATGCCGCGCAGCAGCCAGCCGGACGCGGGAACGGCGGCGGTCAGCAGGTAGTGCTTCCCGTCGGCGGCGCCCGCGCGGTCGAGCTTCTCGCGCAGCGTCCTCATGATGTTCTCGTACCCGGCCCACAGGGTGGCGCGGTTGGCGTTGGCCAGCGCGAAGTCGTCCGGGTTGCCCGCGTTGTTGTTCGACGTCGGGTACTCGTAGTCGATGTCCGCGCCGTTGAAGCCGTAGGTGCGCAGGAACGTGACGACCGAGTCGGCGAAGGTGTTGATCGCCGCCTGGTTCTGGCCCAGCTTGTAGAAGCCGCCGTTGGCGTCGCGGGTGCCGTCGGGCTTCAGGAAGCCGCCGGTCTCCGCCCAGCCGCCGACCGAGATCAGCGTCTTCACCTTCGGGTGCTGCTTCTTGTACTTCGTCAGCTGGTTGAAGTGCCCCTTGTAGGACAGCGACGGGTCCATCTCGGCGCCCGCGACACCGGGCCACTCCATGCCGGTGGAGGCGTTGGTGGCGCTCGTGTCACCAACGGAGATCTTGTTCTGGTTGTCGATGTGCGCGAACGCGTAGTTGAGGTGCGTGACCTTGTCCCACGGGATGTCCTTGGGCAGGTACGCGGGCGAACCGTCCTTGCCGGTGCGCCAGCTGCTGAAGTAGCCGATGACGCGGCGGGAGTGGTTGGCGTCCATCGACTCGCGGCCAGCGGTGTCGTAGACCGAGCAGTAGGGCACGTCGACGCCGGGCGTCTTGTAGAGGCCGTCGGGGCGGCAGTCCTCGTTGCCCGCGGCACTGGACGGGGCTGGGTTGGCTACGGCGATCAAGAGTCCGGCCAGCGTGGCGAGCATCGCCAACACCGGCACCAGCTTTCTGGGCACGGCAAACCTCCTGCACCTGGCGGCGGCCTGGCAGGTGTGTTGAGAGCAGGGATGTGTGTCACGGCTCACCCGTGACTCGTTGCGCTGAACGTAAGGAGATCAGGTGCTCGATGTCAATAGGTATAGACCAATCGTCACACCGCGGTCGGCGAGACCGCCCGTGTGCGAGCCAGCCGGGCCCGGACCTGGTCGGCCTCCGGCGCGTCCAGATCGGTGAACAACGCCAGCGCCCGCTGCCAGTGGGACACCGCGCCCGGCACGCCCTGGCGGTCGAACACCGTCGCCAGCTGGTCGTGCGCCAGGGCTTGGTGGTACGGGCTCGCGGCGTCCGTCGCCAGCACCAGCGCCGACCGCGCGCTCCCCGCCGCCTCCTCGAAGTGGCCCTCCGACAGCAGCGCCACCGACAGGTCCGCGTGGCAGGTCGACTCGCCGCACTGCTCGCCGACCTCGCGGTACATCACCAGCGCCGCGCGCAGCCACGGCTGCGCCTCCGCGACCCGGCCGCCTGCCAGGTACAGCAGACCGAGGTTGTGGTGCGCGTTCGCCTCGGTCCACCGCGACCCGGCGCTCCGGCTCACCTCGATCGCCTCCCGGTAGTGCGCCTCGGACTCGTCGATCCGGCCGACGTCCTGCAACGTGTCCGCCACCGTCGTGAGCGCACGCGCCTGCTGGTCCACGTCGCCGCTCGCCCGTGCCACGTCGAGAGCCTCGCCGTGCCGCGTGAGCGCCTCGTCCGGGCGCCGCAACCGGAGCAGCGCCGTGCCGAGGTTGAACAGCATCACGAACTTGGCGTTCGGCTCGTCCAGTTCCGTCGCCGCGCGCAGCCCGGACTCGGTGATCCGCAGCCAGGTCCCGTGGTCGGCGCGCAGCCAGAAGTACCGCGACAGGGCGTACGCGAGCTGCCAGGCGTGCACGAGCCAGTCGCGGTCGAAGACCGGGGCCGAGCTGTCCGCGGCCAGGTCCGCGACGGCCAGCAGGTTCGCCTCCTCGGCCTCCAGCCAGCCGATCGCGTCGGCGGACGACGCCAGCTTCGGCGCGGCGGCGGGCCGGTGCTTCGGCTCGACCTGGACGCTGCCCCGGCTGATCGGCAGCAGCCCGTCCGCGACGTCGGCGACGTGCAGGTAGTAGTCGAGCATCCGGCCGGTGGCCTCGCGGCACTCGTCCGGGGCCAGCTCGCCCGCCAACGTCTTGGTGTACACCCGGACCAGGTCGTGCGCGCCGTAGCGGCCGGGCTCGCCGACCGACAGCAGGTTCGCCGCCGCCAGCGAGTCCAGCGCCCGCTGCGCCTGGCTCGCGTCGACCCGCGCCAGCGCGGCGGCGACCAGCGGCGTGACGTGCGGACCGGGGTGCAGGCCGACCAGCGCGAGCAGCCGCGCGGCCAGCGGCGGCAGCGCGCGCCGCGAGGCGTCCAGCGCGGCCCGCACGGGGCCCTCACCGTCCTCCAGGCCGAGCGCGGCGAGCCTGCCGCGCTCGTCGTCCAGCTCCGCCACGAAGTCCGCCACGCGCAGCGTGGGCGACACCGCGAGCCTGGCCGCGGCGATGCGCAGCGCCAGCGGCAGCCCGTCGCACAGCTCCGCCAGCCTCCGCAGCCCGTCCGCCTCGACGCCCTCGCCGCGACCGGCGACCCGGCCGAGCACCTCCACCGCGGCCTCCGGGGTGAGCATGTCCAGCTCCACGAGCCTGGCCTCGGCGTGCGCGACCAGCCCGACCAGGCGCCTGCGGCTCGTCACCACGACGCACGACGACGAGCCGGGCAGCAGCGGAAGCAGCTCCGTCGAGCCGAGCACGTTGTCCAGCATCACGACCATGCGGCGGTCCGCGACGAGCGTGCGGTAGAGCGCCGAGCGCTCCTCGACGGTCACCGGCGCCTCGGCGGGCTGCACCCCGAGCGTGCGCAGGAACCGGTTGAGCACCTCGCCCGCGTCCAGCGGGTCCTGGTTCGGGTCGTAGCCGTGCAGGTCGACGTAGAGCTGCCCGTCCGGGAAGTCGTCGCGGACCCGGTGGGCCCAGTGCAGGGCGAGCGCGGTCTTGCCGACGCCCGCGGGGCCGCTCACGACCAGCAGCAGGCCGCCGCCCGGATCGTCGGCGAGCAGCTCGTCCATGCGGCGCAGCTCGGCCTCGCGGCCGATGAGCGACGCGGGGGCCCGCGGCAGTTGGGCGGGCACGGCGCCGCCGACCGGCGCGACGGGCGTCGGCGGGGCAACCGGGGCCGCCGCACGGCCGGGCTCGGGGTCGTCGCCCGCGAGCACGGCCATCTGGACGCGCCGCAGCTCCGGTCCGGGTTCCACGCCGAGTTCGTCGATCAGCACGCGTCGGGCCTCGCGGTAGACGGCCAGCGCCTCGGCCTGGCGGTCCGCCTGGCACAGCGCGCGCATCAGCAGCCCGTGCGCGCGTTCCCGCAGCGGCTGGTCGCCGACCAGCGCGGTCAGCTGGCCGACCAGGTCCGCGCCCTGGCCGAGGGCGAGCCGCAGCTCGGCCCGCTCCTCCAGCACGGCGAACCGGCGTTCCACCAGCCTGCCGCGCTCGACCTCGGCGAACAGCCCGGCGATGCCGCCGAGCGGCTCGGCCCGCCACAGCGCGAGCCCGTCCTCCAGC
This sequence comes from Umezawaea sp. cmx-9-4, assembly GCA_049997955.1. Classification (GTDB taxonomy): domain Bacteria; phylum Actinomycetota; class Actinomycetes; order Mycobacteriales; family Pseudonocardiaceae; genus Umezawaea. Next base: position 69,741 of record JAEBDY010000002.1, read on the forward strand.
AGCCGGGCGGCGCCCGCGAGGTCGCCCGCGGCCCGAAGCCTGCCCGCTTCCGCCGCACCCGACTCGAACGCGTCCAGGTCCAGCGCGCCGCGCTCGACCCGCAGCAGGTAGCCGTCGCCGACCGACGTCAGCAGCTCGGCGGGCGCGCGCCGGGCGCGAGTGGGTTCCAACGCGCGGCGCAATCCGGCCACGTAGGTCTGCACGAGGTTCACCGCGCTCGTCGGCGCGGCGTCACCCCACACGGCCGTGATGATGTGGTCGCGGCTCACCGGGATGTTGCGGTTGAGCAGCAGCACGGCGAGGACGGCACGCTGCTTGGCCGCACCGAGGTCGACCTCGCGACCGGTGCGGATCACCCGCAGCAGGCCGAGTACCTCGAACCGGAGGGACTCGGGGTTGTCGTGCTCCACCGACGTGTCCTTTGCCGAAGTGCTGTGCCCCACGCCCTGAGCCTAGAGATCACTTCAGTCCGACTCCAGTCGCGCTGTAGCCGCGTTCTTACGCTTAGCGTGTCCGGCCAACCACACAGGGCGAAACCCGGTGGGGGAGGTTGGACCAGATGGTGGAACCGAACCTCCACCATCTCCCTGATCGACGTGGGTCGTCCGGCGTGCAAGGGGCATCCAGCCCGCGGCGGCGGAACGCCGGCCGACCCACGTCCCCATCAGAAGAAGAGGGCCACCCGGTAGGGGGTGGCCCTCTTCGCCCTTTTCAGGACACCTCTTCGAGTTCGCGCTCCTGCTTCTCCTTGGTCCGGCGGCGCAGCGCGTAGACCACGCCTGCGACGGCGACCGCGCCGAACAGGACCCAGCTGACACCGCCGAGCACCGACTCCACGTACTTCGCCGACGCGCCAGCCGCCGAGCCGATGCCGATGTGCAGCGCGGACCAGCAGATCGCGCCCGCGACCGAGGCAGGCAGGAACCGGCGGTACGGCAGGTTCGAGGCTCCGGCCGACGCCGGGACCAGCGTCCGCACCACGGGCAGGAACCGCGCGGTGAACACGGCCGTCCCACCTCGCCTGCGGAGCAGGTCGCCCGCCCGGTCCCAGTGCCGCTGCCCGAGCTTGCGGACGATCCTCGAATCGCGCAGCCTCTCGCCGTAGCGGCGGCCGAGCAGGTACCCGATGCTGTCACCCGCCACGGCGCACACCGAGACCACCAGCCACATGACCAGGAACCTCGGCACCGTCGTGACGGTCGTCGACGCGATCAGCAGCGACGTCTCGCCCGGCGCCAGGAAACCCACTCCCAGCGTGCACTCGGCCAGCGTCAACGCCCCGGTCACGGCCACCACCGCCGGTTGCGGCAGGCTCGCCAGCCCGGCCAGCGCGTCGGTCACGAATCCCATTCGGTCCCCCAGGGGTGAGCGCGACGAGCCCCAGCCCGAGCAGGACCGCGGCCCCGTGCTCGGGGGCCGTGAGCCGGTCGCTGAAGAAGAGGTCTGCCACGAGCACCGCGGCGAGGACCCGTGAGCGGCGCAGGTGCGCCAGAGCGGCGGCGGCGCACGGCGAGCGCGGCCGAAGCGCCGTGGTCGAGGCGGTGCGGCACGGCGTGCGCGGAGAACAGGTTCGCCAACCCGAAGGCGACGAGCGCCGGCACGAGGTGGCCGAGCGACGGCACGACGGAAACGGGAACGCGTGACGACACGACGTGAACCCCTTTCCGGTGAATGGACACAGTCCACCGGAAAGGGGTGCCGCGAACATCGGACCGCGGGCTACGCCGCGTCGTTCCCCGGTCTGACCACAAACCAGACCCTGGTCGTAGAAGACCCTGGGGGAAGATAGGGGGAACCCCCGTCGGGGGTGGTGCCCCGGACGATCAGTTCAGGTCGAATCCGCCGTGCTTGGTGGTGCGGAGGAAGCGGTCCCAGGAGGGTCCGTCGAAGCCCAGCACCGGACCGGACGGGTTCTTCGAGTCACGTACACCTGCGCTGACGGGCACGAGCGCGACCTCCACGCAATCCGCGCCTCCCGCGGACGACCGGCTGCTCTTGCGCCACTTCGCTCCCGACAAATCGGTTTTTGGTTCCACGGCGAACTCACTCCAGTTCTGAGGAAAGTGCGTACGTCATAGCTTCGAGCAACTCCGCCGACGCCGCTGGATCAAGCGCGGTGGCCGAGAGCCGCTCGAAGATCCCGGAGTACCACTCCACGTCCGATGGTTGCTCCAAATAGACGCCGCTTCTAGTGCTTTCGATGTATACCACGTCCGGATCGAGCCGCTCGGGGAAGCTCAGGATCACGAACGGCCCGTCCATCGCAGCGTGACCACCGGAGGCGAAGGGGACGATCTGGAGGGTGACGTTGGGGGGCGCGCCGACTTCGAGGAGTCGCCGGAGCTGCGCCCGGAGCACCGAGGGTCCACCGACGAGCCTGCGGAGGGCGGCCTCGTCGATCACCACGTGCAGCCGCAGCGGGTCCTCCTCGCGCAGCAGGGCTTGGCGGGCGTTGCGCAGCTTCACCCGCCGCTCGACCTCGCTCGGGGCGGCGTCCGGCAGCACCTCGCGGATCAGCGCGCGCGTGTACTCCTCGCACTGCAGCAGACCGGGGATCATCAGCCCCTGGTAGGTGCGCACGAACTCGGCGTCCGCCTCGAACCCGATGTACCGGCCGGGCGCGATGTCGCCGTACTCGTCCCACCAACCCTTGCGGCGGGCCTCGCGGGCCAACTGCACCAGCTCGTCCAGCAGCAGGTCGTCGGCGCCGTACGCGGCGAGCATGTCCCTCACGTCGCGCGGCGTGACACCCACCCGACCGGTCTCGATCCGACTGATCTTCGAAGCCGAGCACTCCAGCCGCTCGCCGACTTCCTCGATGGTCAGACCCGCCACCTCGCGCAACCTCCGCAACTCGCTCACGAGCCTGCGCTTGCGCAACGTGGGGCTGCTGCCCCGTGCCATCTCCGGTACCTCCTGGGTCATGCACAGTCTGTGACGAGATGACAAACCAGGCAAAGAGACGTCATCCAATCGTGTACTGCAACTTGCAGTTCTCCACCGCGCGGTCGCACGCTGCACGGATCACGTTCCCGCGACCACCCGAGGTCGCAGAGGAGGAACCGGAGGCTCCTGCCATGACCAGCGCCACGGGACGACGACGAGCCGTCGCCTGGAGGATTCCCACCAACGCGGTCGGGGAGCGCTGACATGTCCGTGACGGTCTTCAGCCAGCTCGACAAGTCGCTGCACGAACACCTGGCCACGGTCGCCCAACTGGCGGCCCGTGGCGACGACCAAACCGTCGCCGAACTGGCGAGGGCGGAGTTACCCCGCATAGTCGCAGCCCTCAAGGCCCTGCTGGACGAACACCAGCCGGACGAACACGGCCGCTGCCCAACCTGCCGCACCCGCTGGTGGAGCAGACGCCTACCGGCACCCTGCCGCGCCTACCTGAGCGCCCAACTGTGCCTAACGGTGTCAGGCGAACAATCCCCGGGCGGCGGCAGCCACCGCCACCTTCACAAAGTCGGCTGACAACACCCCACCCACAGCACCAGGGCACACCCACGCCCAACCCCGGCCAGGCCAGGACACCACGCCAGCCAAACGGCCAACGGTCAGCCATGACCGGAGGCAGAACGCCAAGCGGCGCACATCACCACCGACAAGCGAGTTGCGCCAAGACCCGGAGCCCCTTCACGCAACCGGCCCGCCACAACTCAAGCCCAACGCACACAAGACCAGACCGCCCACAGCTCAACAGAAACACCACGCAACTCACCACAGCTCAAGCAAACGCACGACCACCACCGCCAAGTGGGAGCACACAACCAGGCCCACCACCAAGCGGAGAACGAAAAACCGCCACCGCCCAGGCGGAAGCACGCACCCAAGAACGAGGGAGCCCAGACCCCTCCCTGCCCCCGATCCCCAGCGCCCTCATGTCCGTCCGCTACGGGTCAAGGCATCTTTCCCGCCTTGACGCGGCGCGGACGGACATGGAGACAATCGCGCCTCGGGGGCACCCCCAGCAACAAACCCAACCCCCACCACAACAGCAGCCACGGCCACACCGCCGCAGCAGCAGCCAGCCACGCCGCAGCAGCAGCCAGCCACGCCGCAGCAGCCGCCACCCACGCCGCAAGTCGCCAGCCACGCCAAAGCCGCCAGCCGCCAGCCGCCAGCCGCCAGCCGCACCAAACCTCGCCCCCGGATCCCGCACAAGCGACCCAGGCGCCCCCACCCCGGACGACGCACCATCCCCCATCAGCCCGTCCGGCACCGACCGTGGCGGAACCAACCCCGCCCCCCGACCGGGTTCGGTTCCGCCACGGTTCTCCCACGCCCATCGCACTACCTGGCGTGACCTCACCCTGATGATCGACACGTCCGGCTGAAACCGGTGTCGATCCCCCCACACCATCGTCCATCATGGACAGGACGCGACCTCCCGATCACGCTTCGGGGAGTCCCGACGCGGGTTGTGCCGACACGTCCACGGTGCCGACACGGAGGTGCCTTGTGGCGTCCCCTTCTCACCGCGCCGAGGCCGAGTCAGCACTCGCCGCCCTCCGGCCGAACCCAGCGCTGCCTCCAGCGCCAAACCCAGCGCCAAATCCAGCGCTGCACCCAGCACTGCCTCCACAACGCGGCTTCCCCCCACGAACACGGCGCTAGCCGACAGCACCGAGCCCCAAGAACGCACCCACGTCATCGCGCGGGCTTCCGAAGCACGCCGGACGAAAGGCCTCCATGAACCGCCCCCGCTCCAACAAGTCCCACGCAGGCGAGCACACCACCGCGGGTCCTCCGCCCCGCTTCCCTGCGTCCCTCCGCTTCGACCTCCCGGCCTCGTTCGTCCTGTTCCTCCTCGCCGTCCCGCTCTCCCTGGGCGTGGCGGCGGCGACGGGCGCCCCACTCATCTCCGGCCTGATCGCGGCAGCCGTGGGCGGCATCGTCGCGGGCCTCTTCGGCGGCGCTCCGCTCCAGGTCAGCGGTGCGGCGACCGGCCTCGTCGTCGTGACCGCGGGCTTGATCCTCAAGTACGGCTGGGCCGCCACAGCGGCCATCACCCTCGCCGCCGGACTCGTGCAGATCGTCCTCGGCGTGACGAAGGTGGCCAGGCTGGCCCTCTCGCTCTCCCCCGCCGTCGTGCACGGCATGCTCGCGGGCATCGGCCTCAGCATCGCCCTGGGGCAGTTGGTGATCGTGCTGGGCGGTCACGCCCACGCCACCACGCTGGCGAACCTCGCCGAGCTGCCCGCGGAGCTCCACGGCTCCCACTTCGGTTCGGTGGCCGTCGGCGCCGTGGCGGTCGCGGTGATGGTGATGTGGCCCAGGATCCCCCGCTCCGCCGCGGTCCCCGCTCCGCTGGCCGCCGTGCTGGCCGCGACGATCACCTCGGCCTCCCTGCACCTCACCGTGTCCACTGTGGACCTGCCGGGCGCGCCCCTGGCCGACGTGGTCCTGCCGAGGATCCCGGAGGGCAGCGTCGGGGGCGTGGCGCTGGCGGTGGTCACCGTCGCGCTGGTGGCCAGCATGGAGTCGCTGCTCTCCGCCGTGGCCGTCGACAAGCTGCACGACGGCAAGCGCGCCGACCTCGACCGCGAACTGGTGGCCCAGGGCGCGGCCAACGCGGTGTCCGGCGCGCTGGGCGGGCTCCCGGTCAGCGGCGGCATCATCCGCGGTTCGGCGAACGTGGCCGCCGGCGCCCGCACCCGTGCCGCGACCGTCCTCCACGGCTGCTGGACGGTCGTCTTCGTGGTCGCGCTGGGCGGCCTCCTGGAACTGATCCCCCTGGCCGCCCTCGCGGGCGTCCTGCTCGTGGTCGGCCTCCGGCTGGTGAACCCCGACCGGGTGCGCAAGCTCGCTCAGCACGGCGAGATCGCCCCCTACCTCGGCACGGTCGCGGGTGTGCTCGCGTTCGGCCTGGTCGAAGGCGTCCTGATCGGCATGGCCATCGCCGTGCTCAGGTCGCTGTACCGCGTCACCCACAGCACCGTGCGCGTCGACGAGGAACCCGAGGGCTGGCGGGTCTCGATCCGCGGCTCCCTGGTGTTCCTCGGCGTGAGCAGGCTCGTGCGCGAACTCCGCCGCGTCCCGCTGGGCAGGCGGGTCGTGCTGGAACTGCACATCGACTTCATGGACCACGCCGCGTTCGAGGCGATCGACGACTGGCGCGGCGGCTACCAGCGGCTCGGCGGCCAGGTCGACGTGGACGAGGTGCACGACACCTGGTTCGGCAAGGCCATCGGCGGCAAACCCGGTCTCCGCAAGACGCCCCCGTCCCCGCTGCCGCGCTGGTTCGCGCCGTGGTCGCACTGGCAGCGCACCCGCCCCGCCGACGCCGCCGACGTGGTGCTCCCGACGCAGCGCGGCGACACCGACCCGATGATCCTCGGCATGCACGAGTTCGAGCGGAACTCCGCCCCGCTGGTCCGCCCCTTCCTCGCCGACCTGGCGGCCCGCGGCCAACGCCCCACGCAGCTCTTCATCACGTGCGCCGACTCCCGAGTGGTCCCGAACCTGATCACCAGCAGCGGCCCGGGCGACCTGTTCTGCGTCCGCAACATCGGCAACCTCGTCCCGGCGGCGGGCGCGGAGGACTCGATGGGCGCCGCGATCGAGTACGCCGTCGACGTGCTGGGGGTCTCCACGATCGCCGTCTGCGGCCACTCCCACTGCGGCGCCATGAGCGCGCTGGTCAACGGCGGCACCCGCCCCGGTACCTCGCTGCACTCGTGGCTGCGCCACGCCGACCCCAGCCTCATCCGCTTCCACGAACCGAGCCGCGCCGACGACCTGCCGGTCGTGGAACGCCTCAGCGTCACCAACGTCGCCCAACAACTGGACAACCTCCTCACGTACCCGTCCGTGCGCGAGGCCGTGAACGCGGGCGCCCTCCGCCTGGTCGGCATGTACTTCGACATCTCCGCCGCCCGCGTCTACCTGGTCGACCCCGGCCGCAACGCGCTGGAACCGCTCCGCACCGCCGCGAGCCGCTAGGGATCCCGCAGGGGGTCACGCGACCGGTCCCGCGAAGCACAGCCCGGTCTCGGTGACCTGCTGCCGTGGACCAAGCGGACGAGCCCGCCACGAGGGTCGTGGCGGGCTCGTCCGGTGGATCCGGATCAGCAGGACTTGGTCCAGGCGCACTCCAGGTCCAGCCTGCGGTCGCCCTTGGTCGGCGCGGGGGCCTCCTGGCGCTTCGACCGCACCTGCGGCTGCGCCTGACCGGCCTTGTCCGTCGCGAGGCGGACGCCGATCGCGTCCTCGATGTCACGGGGCGGACTGGACACGAAGTTGTTCTGCATCAACGAGAACACCAGCTTGCGGCCGTCGGCGTTGGTGACGTAGCCGGACAGCGCGGTCACGCCCGTCATCGAGCCGGTCTTGGCGTGCAGGTTGTTCGCGGCCGCCGTGCCGCCCATGCGGTTGCGCAGCGTGCCGCCGACGAAGCGGTCCTGGACGCCCGCGATCGGCAGGGCCGCGTACCAGTCCTGGAACCACGGCTTGGTGCGGGCCTTGCGCAGCAGCGAGACGAACAGGTCGGGCGAGAGCAGGTCCATCCTGGACAGTCCTGAGCCGTCGAACAGGTTCATCGTCAACGGGTTCGCGTCCAGGCCGGGCAGCGCCGCCTCCAGCGCGCTGATACCCGCGGGCCAGGTGCCCTGACCGGACACCTTGCGGCCCATGGACTTGATGAGGGTCTCGGCGTGCATGTTGTTGCTGAGCTTGAGGAATGGCGTCAGCAGCTGGCGCAGCGTCATGGACTGGTGGTCGACCAGGACCTGCGCGCCCGCGGGCGTCGCGCGGAACTCGGTGCCGCCGGTCACGGTGATCCCGTGAGCTGCCAACGACTTGCGGAACAGGCCTGCGACGAGCGTGGTCGGGTCGTTCATCGAGATGTACTCGTAGTAGGCCGCGGCACCCGGTGCGAGCGATCCGCCGACGGTGACGACGTTCGTGCCGTGCGTGCGGTGCACGAAGACGCCGCCGTTGGTGCTGGTGGTGGCGTTGTTGCGGACGGTCAGCTCCACCGGCGGGATCAGGGTGATCTGCGCGGGCTGGCCCGCGGCGGCGCCGGGGCTCACCTTGACGGCGACCGAGCCCGTGTCGAAGTCGGTGTCCGGCGCGATGCTCAGCGCGGACGTCTGCGCGCTGTAGTAGTACGGCTCGTCGTCCCAGGCCCAGCCGGTGCCGAGCGGGATCGAGTCGAACCAGCTGTCGTCGGCCACCAGCGAGCCGGTCACCGTGCGCACCCCGGTCGCGGCGAGCTTCGCGGCCAGGTCGTCGTAGTCGGCGGCCAGCATGGTCGGGTCGCCGGTGCCGCGCAGGAACAGGTCGCCGGTCAGGTTCGTGCCCTGCACGGAACCCGACGAGCGCAGTTCGGTCGCCCAGCGGTGGTCGGGGCCGAGCGTGTCCAGCGCGGCGGCGGACGTGACCAGCTTGGCCGAGGAGCCGGGCTGGAAGCGGGTGTTGCCCGCTCTGGTGTAGACGTTCTCGCCGGTTTCGGCGTCCTTGACGACGAGGCCGACCGTGGCGCCGACCAGGCGGGGGTCGGACAGGATGCCGTCCAGGTCGGCGGCGAGGGGGTTGGCGTCCACGGCGGTGGCTGCGCCGCCGGTGGGGAGACCGAGCACGAGCGTCAGTGACGCGAGCAGGGCTAGCAGTCGTGACCTTCGGATCATGGAGGGATTCTGCCGCTAACCCGCCCCCCGGCTGTCATGAGGGTCACTCACATCATCACGGCACCACCACCTCGATCAGCGCAGGAGGCTGGTCGCCAGGCGGAGCACCAGGTCAGCCGCCGCGACCGGATCCAGCGAGCCGAGCGCGTCGTAGGTGGGGAACGAGGTCACGGCCACCAGCCCGGCCAGGACGGTGGGGTGCGGCCGGACGTGCACCAGCCGGTCCAGCAGGCGGTCGAGCTGGTCCGCACGCCACCGCTCCCGCCGTTCCAGGTTGGCGGCGATGTCCGGGTCGATCGCGGCCAGGCCGAACAACGGCCGGAGCACCGCCCGTTCGGCGTGCCAGAAGGCGCACGTGCGCCCCACGACGAAGGCGAGCGCCTCGCGGCCCGTGCGGTCACCGGTGTCGGTCAGCAGCTGGTCCATGCCCGCGCGTTCGACGACGTCGGCGAGGACCGCGTCGAGCAAGCCCGCTTTGGAGCGCACCTGGTTGTAGACGGTCACCCTGGTGACCCCGGCGGCCTTCGCGACGGCGTCGAGGGTGAACCGCTGCCAGTCGCCGGCGGCCAGCAACGTCCGCGCGGCGGCGATCACGGCTTCCCGCGTGGCGGCGGTGGACAGGGCGCGGGACGTCACGACCAGACTCCTTTACATCGTGTATAACGAGTGACTGTACACGGTGTAAAGGAGAACGATCGTGACGGGAACGCTGGTGGAGTTCGGCGGCTTGCCGGGCACCGGCAAGTCCACGCTCGCGCGGCACCTCGCCGAGCGGACGGGCGCGGTGCTGCTGCGGGTGGACGAGATCGAGGCCGCGATGCGCCGCAACGGGTTGACGCCCGACCAGACCGGCGTGGCCGCGTACAGCGTGGCCCACGACGTGGCGGCGCCCCACCTGCGCCGGGGGTTCACCGTGATCGCGGACGCCGTCAACCCGGTGCGCGAAGCCCGTGACGGGTGGCGGGAACTGGCGGCGGAGTGCGGGGTGCGGCACGTGGTGATCGAGACCCGGTGCGCGGAGGACGAGCACCGGCACCGGGTGCGGACCCGGCCGGACGACGTGCCCGGCTGGACCTACCCGGACTGGGACGGTGTGCTCGCGCGCAAGCTGGAGTACGAGCCGCGGACCGACGAGCGGCTGGTGGTCGACACGGCCCGACCGGTCCAGGTGTGCCACGAGGACGTCGCGCGGTACCTGGGCCGGTGAACGTCCTCCTCCCGGACCGGGGTCCGGGAGGAGGACGGCCGATCAGGCCTCGACCTGGGTGCGGTCGCCGGACCAGAGGGTGTGGAAGCTGCCCTCGCGGTCGGTGCGGCGGTAGGTGTGCGCGCCGAAGAAGTCGCGCAGGCCCTGGATGAGCGCGGCGGGCAGGCGCTCGGAGCGCAGCCCGTCGTAGTACGCCAGCGCGGACACGAAGCCGGGGACCGGGACGCCAGCCTGGACGGCGCCGACCACGACCCGGCGCCACGCCGCCTCGGCGTTCTGCACGGCCTCGCGGAAGTAGTCGTCCACGAGCAGGGACGCCAGCTCCGGGCTGCCGTCGTACGCCTCGCGGATGCGGTCCAGGAAGCGGGCGCGGATGATGCAGCCGCCGCGCCAGATCGTCGCCATGGCGCCGAGGTCGAGGTCCCAGCCGTACTCCTTGCTGGCCGCGCGCATCTGGTCGAAGCCCTGCGCGTACGCGACGACCTTGGACGCGTAAAGCGCCTGGCGGACGTCGTCGACGAGACCGCCGGTCACCGTCTTGGCCACCTCGGCCGCGCCGAACGCGTCGCGGACGGCCTTGCGCTGGTCGACGCGGCCGGACAGCGAGCGGGCGAACACGGCCTCGGCGATGCCCGTGACCGGGACGCCCAGTTCGAGCGCCTCCTGCACGGTCCAGCGGCCGGTGCCCTTCTGCTCGGCCTCGTCCGCGATGACCTCGACCAGCGCCTTGCCGCTGTCCGCGTCCACGTGGGACAGCACCGCCGCGGTGATCTCGATCAGGTACGACTCCAGGTCGCCCTCGTTCCACTCGCGGAACACGTCGGCGATCTCGGCGGGCGTCTTGCCGCCCGCGCGCAGCAGCAGGTCGTACGCCTCGGCGATGAGCTGCATGTCGGCGTACTCGATGCCGTTGTGGACCATCTTCACGAAGTGGCCCGCGCCGTCCGGTCCCACGTGGACGCAGCAGGGGGTGCCGTCGACGACGGCCGCGATGCTCTCCAGCACCGGGCCGAGGTGCTCGTAGGACTCCTTGGAGCCGCCGGGCATGATGCTGGGGCCGTTGAGCGCGCCCTCCTCGCCGCCCGAGATGCCCGCGCCGACGAAGTGCAGGCCCATCTCGCGCAGCGCCGCTTCACGGCGGCGGGTGTCCGCGTAGTGCGCGTTGCCGCCGTCGATCACCATGTCGCCCTCGTCGAGGAGCGGTGCCAGCTCGTCGATCACCGCGTCGGTGGGCGCGCCCGCCTTGACCATGATGATGATCTGGCGGGGCTTCTGGAGGCTCGCGACGAGCTCCTCCGCCGTCTCGGCCGGGACGAAGTCGCCTTCGTGGCCGTGCTGTTCGATCAAGAGCTTGGTCCTGCTGGAGGACCGGTTGTGGACGGCGACCCGGTGTCCGTGCCGGGCGAGGTTGCGGGCCAGGTTGCTGCCCATCACAGCCAGTCCGGTTACCGCGATCCGTGCCGTTGCCTCGGTTGTCATTGGCACAGCCTGCCTAAAATCCGGCCGCAGTGCGAGGGGACGATCGTCATAGCGCCGTCGCGCCGCCGGAACCGTAGCGGCCGTTCCGACGGGGGGTCGCGCCGCACACCCGTTCGACACCGGCCGGACCTCGGGCTTCGCCCGCACCTCGGACAGGTCGCAGGTCACTTCCGGTCGAACGCCAGCACCAGGACCTGTGCCTCCGACGCGTGGACGAGCGGTCGCCACGACTCGTGCACGGGCAGGACCGCGGCGGTCAGGCGGCGCGGCGTGCGCTGGAGCGCCGCCAGGGGCAGGACGTCGGCCGCGGTGCTGCGGACCTCGTGGCAGCGGGCGTGGGCGAGGACCAGGCGGAGGCCGTCCAGGCCGTCCTGGCCGCCGCCGTCGTGCAGGTGGCGGTGTTCCGGTTCCACGGCGGCGAGCAGGTGCGCGGGGCGTTGGGGCGGGTTGACCGCCAGCACGTCGGCGTCCAGCACGCCGAGCTGGGTGAAGTCGGCCTGCCACAGCGACAGCCGGTCGCGGGCCGACGGGCCCAGCAGCCGTTCGACGTTCGCCGCGGTGTCGCGCAGCGCGGCCTCGTCGCGGTCCTGCGCGACGACGTGGCTCGCGCCCGCGGACAGGGCGGCGACGGCGATGAGGCCCGCGCCGCTGCCCGCGTCCACGACGGTCCGGCCCCACACGTCGCTCATCGTCGAGGCGAGCAGGGCGGAGAACTCCGACGGTCGGTGCACGCCGGGGCTCGTGACGAGGTCGGCGCCGAACCTGTGCCACGCGGTCCAGGTGGCGCCGGGGCGGGGTGCGGCGCTCACGAGACGACCCGCAGCAGCCCCTCCTGGACCACCGTGGCGACCAGGCTGCCGTCACGGGTGAAGAACCTGCCGGTGGCCAGTCCGCGCGCCCCGGAGGCGCTGGGGGACGCGCAGTCGTACAGGAACCACTCGTCGGCGCGGAACCGGCGGTGGAACCACATGGCGTGGTCGAGGCTCGCGCCGAGGACCTTGTCGGTGCCCCAGTAGACGCCGTGCTTGACCAGGATCGAGTCCAGCAGCGTCATGTCCGAGGCGTAGGCGAGCACGCACACGTGCAGCAGGTCGTCGTCGCTGAGCTTGCCGTCGGCGCGCATCCACACCTGGCTGCGGGCCTCGCCGGGACCGTCCTCGCGGGACTCCCACGGCGGCTCGGTGACGTACCGGACGTCGATCGGCCGCGGCAGCCGGGTGTGGCCGAGCCGGTCGTGGTAGGTCTGGGACGCCTCGGCGTAGGTCGGCAGCGACTCGGGGTCCGGCACGTCCGGCATGGGCTCGGCGTGGTCCATGCCGGTCTCGTCCTTCTGGAACGAGGCGGACAGGGAGAAGATCGCCTTGCCGTGCTGGATGCCGACGACGCGCCTGGTCGTGAACGAACGGCCGTCGCGGATGCGGTCGACCTCGTAGACGATCGGCACCGTCGGGTCGCCGCCGCGGATGAAGTACGAGTGCAGCGAGTGCACGTGGCGCTCGGGCGGCACGGTCCTGCCCGCCGCCACGAGGGCCTGGCCCGCGACTTGCCCGCCGAACACCCGGACCGGGGATTCGGCGGGGCTCACGCCGCGGAAGATGTTCTCCTCGATGCGTTCGAGGTCGAGCAGCGCCACGAGCCGGTCGAGCACGGGCTGCCCGTGCGGGACCCCGTCGCTGTCCAACGGGGCGTCCTGGGCCGCGAATCGCGCGGCCGCGGCACGGGCAGCCTCTGTCAACGTCTACTCCTAGGCGTGGTCGTCCTCGCCGAGCCGGTGCACTCGGATGAGGTTCGTGGAGCCTACGGTCCCCGGAGGGGAGCCTGCCACGACGACCACCAGATCGCCCGCCTGGTAGCGGCCGATGTCGAGCATCGAGAGGTCCACCTGGCGGACCATCTCGTCGGTCGACTCCACCCGCGGCACCAGGAACGTCTCGGTGCCCCACGTCAGCGACAGCTGCGCGCGGACCTCCTGCTCGGGCGTGAACGCCAGCAGCGGCAACGGGGTGTGCAGGCGGGCGAGCCGCCGCACGGTGTCGCCGGACTGGGTGAACGCGACCAGCGCCTTGGCGTTCAGGCGCTCGCCGATGTCGCGGGCCGCGTAGGAGATCACGCCGCGCTTGGTGCGCGGGACGTGCGTCAGCGGCGGCACGACGGTCGACTCGGTCTCGACGGCCACGATGATGCGGCTCATCGTCTGCACGGACTCGATGGCGTAGCGGCCGACGCTGGTCTCACCGGACAGCATGAGGGCGTCGGCCCCGTCCAGCACCGCGTTCGCGACGTCGGACGTCTCGGCGCGGGTCGGGCGGGAGTTGGTGATCATCGAGTCGAGCATCTGGGTCGCCACGATGACCGGCTTGGCGTTCTCGCGGGCGATCTGGATCGCCCGCTTCTGCACCAGCGGCACGTGCTCCAGCGGGAGCTCGACGCCGAGGTCGCCGCGGGCGACCATGACGCCGTCGAAGGCCAGGACGATGGCCTCCAGGTTGTCCACGGCCTCGGGCTTCTCGATCTTCGCGATGACCGGGAGGCGGCGGGCGCCGACCCGGTCCATGACCTGGTGGACCAGGTCGATGTCGGCCGGGGAGCGGACGAAGGACAGCGCGATGAAGTCCACGCCCAGCGAGAGCGCGAACTCCAGGTCCTCGATGTCCTTCTCGGACATGGCGGGCACGGAGACGTCCATGCCCGGCAGGGACAAGCCCTTGTTGTTGCTGACGGGACCGCCTTCGGTCACCTCGCAGACGACGTCCGGACCCTCGATGTCGGTGACCACGAGGCCGACCTTGCCGTCGTCCACGAGCAGCCGGTCGCCGACCTTGGCGTCCTTGGCGAGTTCCTTGTAGGTGGTGGAGACCCGGTCGTGCGTTCCCTGCACGTCCTCGACGGTCACGCGCACGATGTCACCGGTGCGCCACTCCACGGGACCGGCTGCGAACCGGCCCAGACGGATCTTGGGGCCCTGCAGGTCCGCCAGGATGCCCACCGCACGGCCCGACTCGTTCGCGGCTGCGCGAACGGTGTCGAAGACCTGCTTGTGATCGGCATGGCTGCCGTGGCTGAAGTTCATCCTCGCCACGTCCATACCGGCCGCTACCAACTCTCGCACCTTCTCAGGGGACGAGGTAGCGGGGCCCATGGTGCAGACGATCTTTGCGCGTCGACTCACGTTGGGAGAGGATAGTCCCCTTTACTGGACCGATCCCGAACTACCCGTCGGTAAGTTCCTCACAGGCACGATATTCAGGGGTAACACGGGTGACACAGGGGTGCTGGTGCGAAAATATCTTCCGTTCGTGGTCGCGATGTCGCTCAGCGTCATCGTCCTGTTCACCCCGGAGTCGGGTGTTCCGAGCGCGCCGCCGGGCACGGACAAGGTCGTCCACTGCCTGCTGTTCGCCCTCCTGGCGTTCACCGGCCTGCTGGCCCGGCCGCGGTGGGTCCTGCTCGCGCTCGTCTGCTACGCGGCGCTGTCCGAGGTGCTCCAGGAGCTCATCACGCCCCTGCACCGCAGCGGCGACGTGCTGGACGCGCTGACCGACGTCGTCGGCATCGGGCTGGGGTGGGGCGTCTGGGCGCTGATCGCGCGGCGGATCAGCGCCGGGGGTTCTCGCTGACGCCCACGTGGTCGGCGCACCACTCGTTGAACGCCTTCAGCTGCCGCCACGACGTGACGACCCGCTCGCCGCAACCGGGCTCGTGCAGGGTGTCGTCCGGCGGCCACACCTTGGCCGCGTAGACCGTCCGGTGCTTCAGGAGTTCCAGCCGGGGGTGCTCCGGGTCGACACCGCGCGGCTTGGTCTTGAGCCGGTCGCCGCGGACCTCCCAGCCGGACTTCTCCAACTTCGCCAGGATCTTCTCCAGCTCCCGGCCGCGCCGGTCGTCGGCGACGGCGGTGCGGAACCGCGCGAGCTGGTCGGACGCCATGAAGAACGAGCCACCGCCGACCAGCAATCCCTCGACGCCGACCTGGACGTAGTAGGCGCCACCGCCGCGACCCAGTTCGACGATGCCGCCGCAATGCGTCTTGTAGGGCGTCTTGTCCTTGCTGAACCGCACGTCCCGAAAAGGCCGGAAAACCTTGCTCTCACCGAACTCCGGCCCAAGACCGGCCAGCAGCGCGAGCATCGGCGCGCGGACGTCCTCCTGGTAGGTGGCCTTGTTGGCCTCCCAGTACACCTTGGAGTTGTCGGCCTCCAAGCCGTCGAAGAAGTCGATGGCGTGTTCGCCGAAGCCGATGAATTCCACGCCCCCCAGCCTACGTTCCCCCATTGGTGACCTATTCGCTCACCGCCCCGAAAACACCTATTCGGTGTGGTCCAGATGTGCATAATCAGCTGAGTGGCTAGGAAATCGGCGCTCGCGACGTGGTTGCACCAGCTCGAACCGGCCGAGCTGGAAAAGGTCCTCCTGCGCCGCGCCGACGCGGCCGAGTCGCAACCGCACTCGCTGCGGCGGCTCGCCGACGACCTGGCCGTCGTCTCCTCGGTCCGCCGCGCCGTGGACGCGCTCGACCAGGGCTGCCTGGACGTGCTCAACACGGCGCTGCTCCTCGGCGAGGGCATGTCCGTCGAGGTGCTGGCGAAGGCGCTGCGGGTGTCGTGCCGGGACGGGGACTTCGACCGCGCGCTGACCCGGCTGCGGGAGGCCGCGCTGCTGTGGCCGATCGGCGAGGGCTGCCTGCGCACGATCGGCGGACTGCGGCCGATCGACTCGCCGCCCGCCCGCATCACGGCCGCGCCACCCGCGCCGCGGCGGTCGGAGCGGGTCGGGAACAGCGTGGAGGACTCGGCCTCCGCGCCCGCTTCGTCCACTGTGGATGGTGTGACCCGGTTGGTCGAGCTGTGCGACGCCCAGTCCATCGCGGTTCGGCGGTACGGCGGCGGCATCGGGATCCGCGAGCTGCGCCGGATGGCCGCCGCGCTGCGCGCCGACGAGCAGCGGGTGCGGCTGTGGGTGGAACTGGCCGTGCACGCGGAACTGCTGGCCGTGGAGGAGTTGGACCGCAGGGCCTTGGTGCACGGCGGCGACGCGCCGCAGCACCTGCTGCCGTCGACCACGTCGGACGCGTGGCGCGCGTCCCCGCCCGCGCGGCGGCTGGTCGCCCTGGTCAGGGCGTGGCCCCGGATGAACTGGGCGCCCGCCGCCGCCAAACCCCGGTCGGCGCTGGCGGACCAGGTGTCCGACCTCGGGGCCGCGATCCGCTCCGGCGTGCTGGCGCGGTTCGCCGAGGAGTCCGACCGCGTGCTGCTCGACCCGGCGGACGTGGTGGCCGAGCTGGCGTGGCGGGTGCCCGCCGTGCACGACGCGGCCGGGACGGCGGCGGCGCTGGCCGAGGCGGAGGCGCTCGGGCTGGTGTCGTTGGGGTGCCTCACGGAACTGGGGCGGGCCCTGCTCCTGGACGAGGGGCTGGAGGAGGCCGCGGACCGGCTGCTGCCGCCCGCGACCGGGGTGGCGCGGCTGCTGGCCGACCTGACGGCCGTGGTGACCGGGCTGCCGACCGCGGAGTTGAGCGCCCTGCTGGATTCCGCCGCCGACGTCGACGAGCGGGACACCGCCTCGGTGTGGCGGTTCTCGGCCGACAGCGTGCGCCGGGCGCTGGACCGCGGGCGCACCGCCGACCAGGTGCTGGCGGACCTGGAGTCGGTCGCCGAGACCGAGCTGCCGCAGCCGTTGACGTACCTGGTGCGGGACGTGGAACGGCGGCACGGGCAGGTGACCGTCACGCCGGTGGCGTGTTGCGTGCGGACCTCGGACCCGGTGCTGCTGGAGGAGATCGCGCACCACCGGTCGTTGCAGGCGCTGGGTCTCGTGGTGCTGGGAGCCGGCGTGCTGGCCTCGTCTAAACCCGCGGAGGAGACCCTGCACTCGTTGCGGGCGGCGGGTTACGCGCCCACCTCGTCCGACCTCGCGGGCACCCCGATCATCGGCAGGTCGGAGCGGCGCCGGATCGTGCCGAACCGGCCGAGACCCGCGCCCGGCAGGCCGCACTGGCGCACCCCGCTGAGCCGGTCCGACGTCACCCGGCTGGCCGCGGAGCTGGTGCGGCGGGAGCAGCCCGAACCACCGCCCCCGCCCAAGCAGGCGGAGTCGCCGCGGATCAGCACCGCGCGGCTGCTGCGGGACCAGTCGCTGTTCCTGCCGGACGCCGAGGTGATCCTGCTGGCCGAGGCGCTGGTCACCAGGACGTCCGTGGAGATCGAGGTGGCCAGCGGTCCTCGGCAGACCGCGGGCCACGTGGTCACCCCGGTCGGGCACACGTCAGGGAGCCTGACCACCACCACCGACGGAGGGCCGCGGGAGTTCCCGATCAGCCACATCCGGTCGGTGCGCGCGGTGGGGTAGTCACGGGGGCGGTCGGTCGGTCAACCGCCCACCTTGTCGAGGACGAAGTCGGCGGCGGCGTCCTTGTGGCGGTTCATGTAGGTGAGGTGCACGATGGTGCTCGCGCCGCTGTCGCAGAACGTGTCGCGGGCGTCGCAGAAGGTCTGGATCCGGTCCGCGAACCCGGCGAGCACCCGCAGTTGGGCCGCCGACCGGGGGAAGCGGCCGTCGCGGGTCGCGGTGCCGAGGCCGAAGGGCTGACCCGCGACGTGCCGGGGGTCCCCGAAGGTGGCGACGGCCGTCACGCGGTTCGCGATCGACGCGGCTATCGGCGGGGTCGCCGCGCCGAGCACGCCGCCACCGCCGCCACCCAGGACGTCGAGCACCACGTGGGCGCCCTGGGAATAGCCCGCCAGCACGATCTTCTGGTCCGGGCACTGCTGGGCCTGCGCGGTGAGCTGGGCCTTCAGCTCGGTCACCCCCTGCGCCGAGCTGCGGGCGTAGTTCGCGAGCGTGGCCGGGTAGTCGACCGAAGCCCTGCTCACGGTCTGGTCGCTCGCGTTCACGATCCGACTCACCATCGTGGCGGTGATGCCCTCGCCGGGACGTTCGCCCGACGCGCGCGCCGTGATCACGTGCACGTCGGCGCAGCCCGCGCCGGACGGCGCCGACACCGCGCTCGCCTGGTTCGACATGACGAACACGGTCGCGGCGGTGATCCCGCTCGCGGTGACGACGGCGAGCAGACCGAGCAGTCGACGTCTCGGGCGAAGGGAATGGACAGGGCTCATTTCAGCACTCCGTTTCATGCCGGGCGAAAGCGAAGGCGGTTCGATGAAACCTCTTTGACCGTCCATACGCGACGGAACGACGTCCGGTTCATCGTCCACTGGTGGAAAGACCGGTCCACACAACGGGAAGCGCGATCAGCCGAGCGGTCGCACGACGACGGGGCGGCGGCCCGCTCGCGGGATCCGGCACAGCGGGGGCGCGGGGATCAGGCACAC
This sequence comes from Umezawaea sp. cmx-9-4, assembly GCA_049997955.1. GTDB lineage: Bacteria > Actinomycetota > Actinomycetes > Mycobacteriales > Pseudonocardiaceae > Umezawaea. The sequence goes on from JAEBDY010000002.1 coordinate 88,391, forward strand.
CGGCTCGTCCGGCGAACCGGGCGCGGCCAGCGTCAGCACCGCGCGCAGCGTCCACACCGGACTCGCCGAGTACACCCACGTCACCCACAGCGGTTCGAGCACGTCGGTGAACCCGTCCCCCGGGATCCGGCACGCGGTGGCACTGCGCTCGTCCCGGATGATCACCACGTCGGCGCACCCCTCCTGCCGCTTGTGCGCCGCGATCCACTCCGGGCCGCTCGGGTCGCCGCCCACGTGCAGCACCCACCGCCTGCGCCGGAGCAGGGTCAGCCAGTGCTCCAGATCAGCGCCGATCACCGCGCCGCAGCCGGGTTGGGCCGCATCCCGGACCGCTCGCGCCAGACCGCGTCGCAGCCGAAGCACGTCTTCTTGTGCGGCCGGTACTGCGCGAGCTGCGGGAAGTCCTCGCGGGTCAGCCCGAGCTCAAGCCCGCACAGGCTCGTGATCGACTCGCCCGGCCTCGGCGGCAGCGGGTGGTCGACGCGGCTGATCGCGTGCCGAAGCCCTTCGGCGTCGTGCCAGCTGAACATCGGCGACCTCCCACGGCTCGATGACGGTGGCGGGGGCCAACCGCCCCCGCCGCCGGTGAGCCGCACCGAAATCCGCGAAGAGACCACGGCTCACAACACCGAACTTAAGTGACAAGTGCCCCTGATGAACATTCCACGATTGAGTGATGTTGCTCGAACATGTCTCGCTTTAGGCTGCTCCCATGGCTGTTACTCCCACCCCACGCAAGAAGCGCCTCGGCCAGCACCTCAAGGTGGTCAGGGAGCGGTCGGCCACGCTCGCCGAGACCGTGGCCGAACTGCTGCGGGTCGACGCGGCCACGGTCAGCCGGTACGAATCCGGCTACCTGCGCCCGTCCTGGCCTGCCGTGCAGGCCATGCTCCAGACCTACGGCGGCACCGACGCCGACCGCGCCCGCGCGCTGGAACTGTGGGAAGACGCGGGCCAGCGGGCTGTCCGGCTGACCATGCCCGTCGGGTCGTCGAAGGAGTTCCGCGCGTTCCTCCGCGCCGAATCCGAAGCCGACAACATGCGGGTGCTCGCACCGCTGGTCATTCACGGCCTCTTGCAAACCCCGGCCTACGCCCGCGCGATCCACGACAGCGCACATCGGTTCCGCGACCCGGAAGCCGAAGTCGAACGCTACGTGGCCGCCCGTTTGAGTCGGCAGAAGCGCTTGGAGGGCCCCGCGCCGCTCCAACTCCACGCCTTGTTGGACGAAGCGGTGATCCGCCGGATCGTTGGCGACCCCGCTGTGATGGTGGAGCAGTTGGAACACCTGCTGGCCTTGGGCGAGCGCGACAACATCACGATCCAGGTGATCCCGTTCGGCGCGGGCGCTTACGGCACCATGTCCGGAGGCTGCGCGATCATCGGCTACCGGGAGGCGGAGTACACGCCTGCCGTCTACGTGGAGCACTCCATCGGCGGTGCGTGGGTGGAAGATGAAGGTGACGTGCAGCGGTTTCTGGCGATGTACGACGACACCGTCGAGGCAGCGCTGGAGCCGGACGCGTCGGCCACATTGATCCGCTCACAGCTAGGAGTGCTCGAGGAGTGACGACCAACGACACCAGGTGGCGCAAGAGCAGCTACAGCGGCGGCAACGCCAATGATTGCGTCGAACTCGACCGCCACCCCGGTCACACCGGAATCCGCGACAGCAAGTCCCCTATGGGCGACCGCCTCACCATCTCCACCGAGGCGTTCACCGCGTTCCTCACGGTTCTCAAGAACGGCTGAGCATTACCTCGGCCGCGACTCCGTGTCGTGGCCGAGGTAATGGGCCACACGCCAGGGAGTGTTCAAGGATGACGATCAACAACACCAGGTGGCGCAAGAGCAGCTACAGCGGCGCGAACGCGAACGATTGCGTCGAACTCGACCGCCACCCCGGTCACACCGGAATCCGCGACAGCAAATCCCCAACCGACGACCGCCTCACCATCTCCACCGAGGCGTTCACCGCGTTCCTCACGGCTCTCAAGAACGGCTGAAGTCGAACTGCCCGGATTGCTCTTCGCGTCGATCCACGACGGTTATCGGCACTGCACCACCGAGGAGCAGGTCGAGCAGTTGATCACCGAGGTCATGACCACCCTGGACAGCGGTGATCCGAGAAGGCCGTTGGTCTGTGGCGAGGTCGCGGCGCTGTACTTCGCCGATCAGCCACTCACCGCCGAGACGTTCTCGGAGCCGCCGTTCACGTGGACCGCGACCCACGAACTCGTCGTCGCGATCAACCGCGCCACGGGTTTGGCGTCTTGCGGTGGGACACCGAGTTCGTGTCCGGCAACTCGCCCCCCGGCAGACCCCGCCGTGCTGGGAGACCCCTTCATCCCCTCCTGGGACCACCCGCGTTACGCGATCCCGTTGGCCGACGTCGAAGCAGCGGTCCGCGAGTTCTGCTTCGGGGGCAGTTCGCGCCCGGTCGCCGTCGCCTGGTCCGACGACGGCGCTCGCCACGACCGGCCGTACCTCAGCTCGGAGGAGTACCTGGCCGTGGTCTCAAGGAGAGCACTGCCCGGCCGCGACTCCGTTGTCGCGGCCGGGCAGCGGGTCTAGACGACCGCCAGCGGGATCAGGTTGGGGATCACCGGGGACGGCAGGTCGGAGGAGCCGGTGAGGAACCGGTCCACCGCGTTGGCGACCGAGCGGCCCTCGGCGATCGCCCACACGACCAGGGAAGCGCCGCGGTGGGCGTCGCCGCAGACGAACACGCCGGGGGCGGTGGTCTGCCAGTCCGCGCCGCACGAGATGGTGCCGCGCGGGGTCAGGGTGATGTCCAGGTCGTCCAGCAGGCGCATGTGCTCCACGCCCTCGAAGCCGATGGCCAGCAGCACCAGGTCGGCGGGCAGGACCTCGATCTCCTCGGACATCGGGACCACCTGGCGGCGGCCGTCGGCGTCCTTCTCGACGCGGACCTTGCGGAGCCTGATCTCGCGGACGTTGCCCTCGGCGTCGCCCACGAAGCTCTCGACGGCGACGGCGAACTTGCGCTCGCCCGCCTCCTCGTGGGCGGCGTAGGTGCGCAGGATCCACGGCCACACCGGCCACGGGGAGCGCTCGTCGTCGCGCTGCGACGGCGGCTGCGGGTACTGGTCCAGCTGCAGTACCGACGCGGCGCCCTCTCGGACCGCCGTGCCGTAGCAGTCGGCCCCGGTGTCGCCACCGCCGATGATCACGACGTGCTTGCCCGCGGCGGACATGGGCGACGGCCCGTCCCCCTCCACCGCGCGGTTCGCGGGCACCAGGTGGTCCATCGCCAGGTGCACGCCCGCCAGTTCGCGGCCCGGCGTCGTGGTGTCGTCGCGGCCCCGCAGCGCGCCCACGGCCAGCACGACGGCGTCGAACTTGCCGCGCAGCTGGTCGACGGTCAGGTCGACGCCGACCTCGACGCCGGTGACGAACCTGGTGCCCTCCTTGCGGAGTTGCGCCAAGCGGCGGTCCAGGACCTTCTTCTCCATCTTGAACTCGGGGATGCCGTAGCGCAGCAGACCGCCGAGGCGGTCGTCGCGCTCGTAGACCGTGACGTGGTGGCCCGCGCGGGTGAGCTGCTGGGCGGCGGCCAGGCCTGCCGGGCCGGAGCCGACCACGGCGACCTCCTTGCCGGAGGAGACCGTGGACTGGCTGGCGTGCACCAGGCCCTGCTCCCACGACACGTCGGCGATGGCCTGTTCGACGCGCTTGATCGCGACCGCTCCCCCGGCGTCCGGGGTGATCGCCAGCACGCACGCCGCCTCGCACGGGGCGGGGCACAGCCTGCCGGTGAACTCGGGGAAGTTGTTGGTCGCGTGGAGCCTGTCCGACGCCAACTCCCAGTCACCGCGGCGGACCAGGTCGTTCCACTCGGGGATCAGGTTGCCCAGCGGGCAACCCGCGCTGCCGGAGTGGCAGAACGGGATGCCGCAGTCCATGCAGCGGCTCGCCTGGGTGCGGACCTGCTTGTCCCGCGCCTCCGGTTCGAGGTCCAGGTAGACCTCCCGCCAGTCCTCGACGCGCTCGGTGACGGGGCGCTTCTCGGCGTCGGCCCGGTCGTGCTTGAGAAAACCCTGCGGGTCAGCCACGGGAGGCCTCCATGATCGCCGTGTCCACGTCCCGGCCTTCGGCGCGCGCGAGCCTCATCGCTTCGAGCACGCGCTGGTAGTCGCGGGGCATGACCTTGGTGAACGACGCGGAACGCCGGGGCCAGTCGCCGAGCAGCGACGCGGCCACCGCGGATCCGGTGAGCTTGTGGTGCCGGGTGACGATCTCCTTGAGCCAGCGGAGGTCGTCGGGGGACGGGCGCTGGAGTTCGACCATCGCCTTGTTCACGTTGGCGGGGTCGAGGTCCAGCAGGTACGCGATGCCGCCGGACATGCCCGCGGCGAGGTTGCGGCCGGTCGGGCCGAGCACCACCGCGCGGCCGCCGGTCATGTACTCGAACGCGTGGTCGCCCACGCCCTCGGACACGGCCACCGCACCGGAGTTGCGGACGCAGAAGCGTTCGCCGACCCGGCCGCGGAGGAAGATCTCGCCGCTGGTCGCGCCGTAGCCGATCACGTTGCCCGCGATCACCTGGAGTTCGGCGGCGAACGCCGAGTCCTCGTGCGGGCGGACGACGACGCGGCCGCCGGACAGGCCCTTGCCGACGTAGTCGTTGGCGTCGCCGACCATCTCCAGCGTCACGCCCGCGGGCAGGAACGCGCCGAGCGACTGGCCCGCGGACCCGGTGAGGGTCACGTGGATCGTGTCGTCCGGCAGGCCGTCGCCGCCGAAGCGGCGGGTGACCTCCGCGCCCAGCAGCGTGCCGACCGTGCGGTTCACGTTGCGCACCGGCAGTTCCAGCCGCACCGGGATCGCGTCCTCCAACGCGCCCTCGGCGAGCTGGAGCAGCGTGCGGTCCAGCGCGTGCTCCAGGCCGTGGTCCTGGTCGCGGATCCGGCGCTTCGCCGACGGGTACCGGGTTTCCGGCACCGCGAACACCGGCGACAGGTCGAGGCCGCTGGCCTTCCAGTGGTCCATGGCGGGCGCGGTGTTCAGCAGCTCGGCGTGGCCGACGGCCTCGTCGATCGTGCGGAAACCCAGTGCCGCCAGGTGTTCCCGGACCTCCTGCGCGACGAACTCGAAGAAGTTCACCACGTGGTCGGCCTGCCCGGTGTACCGCTCGCGCAGCACCGGGTTCTGCGTCGCCACGCCGACCGGGCACGTGTCCAGGTGGCAGACGCGCATCATGATGCAGCCCGCGACGATCAGCGGCGCGGTCGCGAAGCCGAACTCCTCCGCGCCGAGCAGCGCGGCGACGACGACGTCGCGGCCGGTGCGCAGCGCGCCGTCGACCTGGACCGTGATGCGGTCGCGCAAACCGTTGAGCAGCAACGTCTGCTGCGTCTCGGCGAGCCCGATCTCCCACGGCGTGCCCGCGTGCTTGAGCGAGTTCAGCGGGGACGCGCCGGTGCCGCCGTCGTGGCCGGAGATCAGCACGACGTCGGCGTGCGCCTTCGCCACGCCCGTCGCGACCGTGCCGACGCCGATCTCGCTGACCAGCTTCACGTGCACGCGGGCCTGCTCGTTGGCGTTCTTCAGGTCGTGGATGAGCTGGGCGAGGTCCTCGATGGAGTAGATGTCGTGGTGCGGCGGCGGCGAGATGAGGCCGACGCCCGGCGTGGAGTGCCGGGTGCGCGCGATCCACGGGTACACCTTGTAGCCGGGCAGCTGCCCGCCCTCGCCGGGCTTCGCGCCCTGCGCCATCTTGATCTGGATGTCCGTGCCGTTGACCAGGTACTCGCTGGTCACGCCGAACCGGCCGGACGCGACCTGCTTGACGGCCGAGCGCCGCTCGGGGTCGTACAGGCGCTCGCGGTCCTCGCCGCCCTCGCCGCTGTTGGACCGGCCGCCGAGCCGGTTCATCGCGATGGCCAGGGTCTCGTGGGCCTCGGCCGAGATGGAGCCGTACGACATGGCGCCGGTGTTGAAGCGCTTGACGATGGCCGAGACCGGCTCGACCTCGTCGATCGGGATCGGCGTGCGGCCCTCGGTGAGCAGCTCGAACAGGCCGCGCAGCGTGCCGCCCTCGCGGGCGAGGCGCTCGACCTCCTCGGTGTACTGGCGGTACACGTCGGCCTTGCGGGTCTTCGTGGCGTGCTGGAGCAGGAACACCGTCTCCGGCGTGAACAGGTGCAGCTCGCCCTCGCGGCGGTAGGAGTACTCGCCGCCGACCTCCAGCCGCCGGTGCGAGCGGTCGGTCGGGTTGTCCGGGAACGCCCTGCGGTGCCGGATCGCGACCTCCTCGGCGAGCACGTCGAGGCCGACGCCGCCGAGCTTGGACACCGTGCCGGTGAAGTACTCGTTGAGCAGGTCGTGCGACAGGCCCATGGCCTCGAACACCTGCGCCGCGGTGTACGCGCCGACGGTCGAGATGCCCATCTTGGACATGATCTTCAGGACGCCCTTGACCAGCGCGGTCACGTACTGCCGCACGGCCTTGCGCGGCTCGATGCCGGTGATCGCGCCCGTGCCGACCATGTCCTCGATGGTCTCGAACGCGAGGTACGGGTTGATCGCCGCCGCGCCGTAGCTCAGCAGGGCCGCGATGTGGTGCACCTCGCGGGCGTCGCCGGTCTCGACGACGAGCGCGACGCGCAGGCGCTCCTTGGTGCGCACCAGGTGGTGGTGCACCGCGGAGACCAGCAGCAGCGACGGGATCGGCCCCATCCGGTGGTCGGAGTCGCGGTCGGACAGGACCAGCGTGCGGGCGCCGTTCGCGATGGCCTCCGACGCCTCGCGACGCACCCGCTCGATGGCCGTCGCGAGCGCGTCCCCACCGCCGTCGACCTCGTACAGCCCGGACAGGACCGTGCAGGCGAAGCCCGGCAGGTCGCCGTCGTCGTTGATGTGGATGAGCTTGGCCAGCTCGTCGTTGTCGATCACCGGGTAGTCGAGCTGGATGTGGCGGCAGGACACCGGCGACGGGCTCAGCAGGTTCTGCTCGGGGCCCATCACGCGCGACACCGACGTGACGATCTCCTCGCGGATCGCGTCCAGCGGCGGGTTCGTCACCTGCGCGAAGTTCTGCACGAAGTAGTCGTAGAGCAGCCGCGAGCGCTTCGACAGCGCGGCGACCGGGGTGTCCGTGCCCATCGAGCCCAGCGGCTCCATGCCGCCGATCGTCATGGGCGCGAGCAGGATCCGCAGCTCCTCCTCGGTGTAGCCGAAGGTGAGCTGGCGGCGCACGACCGACTCGTGGCTCTGCACCACGTGCTCGCGGTCGGCGAGGTCGTCCAACTGGAGCAGGCCCGCGTGCAGCCACTCGTCGTACGGGTGGTCGTCGGCCAGTTCGGCCTTGACCTCGGCGTCGTCGACGATCCGACCGGCCGCGGTGTCCACCAGGAACATGCGGCCCGGCTGGAGGCGGCCCTTGGCCACGACCTGGCTCGGCGGCACGTCCAGCACACCGGTCTCGCTGGCCAGCACGACGCGGCCGTCGGCCGTCTGCCACCAGCGGGCGGGCCGCAGGCCGTTGCGGTCCAGGACCGCGCCGACCAGCGTGCCGTCGGTGAACGTGACGCAGGCGGGCCCGTCCCACGGCTCCATCAGGCTGGCGTGGAACTGGTAGAACGCCCGCTGCGCGGGCTTCATCGAGGCGTGGTTCTCCCAGGCCTCGGGGATCATCATCATCACCGCGTGCGGCAGCGACCGACCGCCCAGGTGCAGCAGCTCCAGGACCTCGTCCATCGAGGCCGAGTCCGACCCCTCGGGGTCGCAGATCGGGAACAGCCTGGTCAGGTCGCCGGGGATCAGGTCGGACCGGAGCAGCGCCTCACGGGCGCGCATCCGGTTCCGGTTGCCGCGGACGGTGTTGATCTCGCCGTTGTGGGCCACGTACCGGAAGGGGTGCGCGAGCGGCCACGACGGGAACGTGTTGGTCGAGAAGCGGCTGTGGACCAGCGCGATCGCGGACGCGAGGCGTTCGTCGCGCAGGTCGGGGAAGAACGCGGGCAGCTGCCCGGTCGTCAGCATCCCCTTGTAGACGAGCGTGCGGGCGGACAGCGACGGGAAGTACGTGCCCACGTTCACGGAACCGGTCTCGTGCTCGACCCGCTTGCGCAGGCAGTACGTGAGGCGGTCGAGCGAGACGCCCTTCTCGCCGTCGGCCGCGGCCACGAACAGCATCGCGAAGTGCGGCACCACGGACAGCGCCGTCGGACCGACGCCGGCGGCTTCGGCGTCGACCGGCACGTCCCGCCAGCCGAGCACGGTGAGACCCTCTTCGGCGGCGATCAGCTCGGCCATCGCGACGGCCTTGGCCCGGTCGTCGGGGTCGAGGGGGAGGAACGCGATGCCCGCGGCGTAGCTGTCGCTTTCCGGCAGTTCGAAGTCGACCACGGCCCGCAGGAACGCGTCCGGCAACTGGAGCAGGATGCCCGCACCGTCACCACTGGTCGGCTCGGCCCCGGCAGCGCCCCGGTGCTCCAGGTTCGCCAGGGCCGTCAGCGCGTCGTCGACGATCCCGTGCGACCGCCGACCAGCGATGTCGGCCACCATGGCCACACCGCAGGCGTCACGCTCCGCAGTGGGGTCGTAGAGCCCCTGGGGGGCCGGGATGGCGGAGAAGATCACAGCGCAGACCTCCTTCGTCGTCCTGTGAAGAACGATGTCCTCGTGCTCAGACCGAAACCGCGGTCTCTGGGCACGGGACGACGGTGGCCCGCGTGTTGACGCGACCTTAACAGTCGCGAAACGTGGAATCACCCTCCAATGGGTGGTCCTGCGCATGATCGCGTAACGATTCAGGCTGCCGGAACGACAGTGGGCCTACACCACGAAACCGGTTACAACAACGCAGCATATCCGAGCGCAACAGCCCTCGCAGGTCGATGAGAGCTTGCCGACACCGCCACACCCAGGCGTTCTCGGGACAACCGTACTGGTCAGCAGGGGTACGCACCGGTTAGCGCCCGATAACAGACCAGCCGATCCGGCAGTAGCGCAGAGTCACGGCAAGACCGGCCACCAGACCAGCACAAAACGGTCACCGGAGCCCGAGCGCGACCACACCCCTCCACCAGGGCACGCGACCGGTATCTCAACTCGCCAAGCCCATGGCCGCCACCTACGGCCCATCAAGACCGGGTGGCCACCCCCTGGACCGCCAGAGTCCAAGCGGCCCACACCTCGGCCCGCCAGACCCAAATAGGCCGCCACCCCCAGCCCTCAAGATCAGGTAGCCGCACCCCTGGCCCCCAAGACCCAAAGAACCTCACACCCCGACCCGAGCAGGACACAACCCTGCCCAACCAGCGCCCAACATGACCACACCCCTGACCCACAGGGCCCAAGCGGAAGCACGCAACCCACCAGGCACCCGCACTCCCCCCGCCGCCCCGATCCGAAGCGCCCTCATCTTTGATCTTCGTTTGTCAAGGCATCTTTCCCGCCTTGACAAATCAAGGTCAAAGATCGAGACACTCAAGCGAGCGGGGTGACGAGCCCACAGGCACACCCACCGTCACACCCCACGGACACACCCCACGGACACACCCACAAACACCCCTGACCAGCCCAAACCAGAAGTCCCCCACCCGTGAGGCTCCCCCAACGCACACACTACGACCGAGGTCCGACACTTCCAGCCCCAAAAGACACCCTCCACATCCCCCTTCGGGTGAACAAAAACCAGGGCCGCCCAATAGGGCGACCCTGGAAAGGCGAGCCCCGCCGCCGCGCTGCGTGGGTGGGGTGTGCGCGACGGCGGGGACTCGCGGCCGGATGGTCAGTGCGCTCCCGCCGGAACAACCTCCCGCTTCCCGTCGCCGCCACCCTCGACATCACCGTCATCGTCACCGCTCTGCTGCTCGATCAGGTGGTCGACGTCCACGAGCGACGGGTTGTCGAGCACCTCCCGCAGCCGTTCCCGGTCCAGCTGCCCCTGCCAGCGGGCGACCACGAGGGTGCCGACACCGTTCCCGATGACGTTCGTGATCGCTCGGGCTTCGGACATGAACCGGTCGATGCCCACGATCAGCGCGATGCCGACCGCCGGGATGGCACTGTTCGCCTCGAACGCCTGCAGGGAGGCCGCGAGGGTGACCAGGCCGGCGCCCGTGACACCCGCCGCGCCCTTGCTCGCGAGCAGCATGAACAGCAGCAGGCCGATCTGGGTGCCGAGGCTGACTTCCGTGCCCGTGGCCTGGGCGATGAAGAGGGCGCCCATGGTCAGGTAGATGCACGTGCCGTCGAGGTTGAACGAGTAGCCGGTGGGGATGGTGAGGCCGACGACGGACTTCTCCGCGCCCGCCGCTTCCAGCTTGACGAGCATGCGCGGCAGGACGGTCTCGCTGGACGACGTGCCCAGCACGATCAGGATCTCGTCCTTGATGTACCGCATGAACTTCAGGATGTTGAACCCGGCGTACCAGGCGACGCCGCCGAGGACGACGAAGATGAACAGCAGGCAGGTGACGTAGAAGGAGCCCATCAGCCAGGCGAGCTTGCCGAGGATGCTGCCGCCGAACTTGCCGATCGTGTAGGCGATGCCGCCGAACGCGCCGATCGGGGCCGCGTACATGACGATCTTGATGACGCCGAACATGACCTTGGCGAACGTGTCGAGCGCGGACACGACCTTCTCGCCGCGCTTGCCCATGCCCGCCACGGCGACCGCGACGAGCACGGCGATCACGAGCACCTGGATCAGCTGGCCGTCGGTGAACGCGCTGACGAACGACTTCGGCACGAGGCTGAGCACGAAGCCGGTGATGCCGGTGTCGGCGCTGGACGCGTCTTCGAGGGTCTTGTCGGCGACGCCGTCCTTGATCGGGATGGTGGCGCCGTGGTGGCCGGGCTGGACCACGTTGACCACGATGAGGCCGATCGCCAGCGCGACCGTCGTCATGGCGGTGAAGTAGAGGATCGTGCGGAGCGCCAGCCCGCCCGCCTTGGCCAGGTTCCCGAGTCCGGCGATGCCGACGACGATCGTGCAGAAGATGGTCGGCGCGATGACGACCTTGACGAGCGCGACGAACAGGTCAGCCAGCCACTTCATACCACTGGCCTGCACGGGGAAGGCGTAACCGACGATCACGCCGAGGACGATCGAGACCAGCACCCAGAAGTACAGGTGCCGGTAGAGCGGCTTGCGCACAGCTGCTCTGGGTGGGCTGGCTGCCACGTCTCCTCCATTGGGGGCGGATGGCGGGATGAGTTGGTTCGTGATCCTGGGCACAGCCGGTCCGCGCAACAAGGACTCCCGCGGAAACTTGGGATTCATCTGACGTAACAACTCCGCCACGCGCCGTTCACCCGAGCCCCGGCGTACGCTCCGTCCCGTGTCGCCCAGCCGTCGCACCGTGCTGCTGGCCGCCCTCGCGGCCGGACTGCCGGTCGCCGCGTGCACGTCGACCCCCACGCCCGAGCTCGCCGAGCTGGTGCTGGCGACGGGTCCGGACGGCGCGGTGTTCCGCGAGATCGGCGGCGCGCTCGCCGCCGCGCTGGCCGACCAGATGCCCAACACGCGCGTGATCGCCAGGCCCAGCAGCGCATCCGTGGAGAACCTCCGGCTGCTGAAGGCGGGCACCGCCCAACTTGGACTGTCCTCTTTGGACTCCGTGGCGGACCTGGCCGACCTGGACGGCATCAGCGCCATCGGCAGGCTCTACGACAGCTTCCTGCACCTGGTGGTCCCGGAGGCCTCGCCCATCCGGACGTTCGCCGACCTGGCGGGCCGCCGCGTCTCCCTGGGCCCGGTCGAGTCCGGCACGGAGTTCACCGCCCGGCGGCTCCTCCTGCTGCTCGGTGTGCGGGCGGACGACGTCCGCATGGCCCACGCCGAGTCGGCGCGGCAACTCGAAGCGGGCACCATCGACGCGTTCATGGCGCTCACCGGCATCCCCACCCCTGCCATAAGCGGTCTGGTGGGCCGGTTCCCCATCCGGTTGGTGCCGCTGGCCGAGCAGGCGCTGGCACTGGCGAAGTCGTTCCCCGGCCCGTACGTCCCGGTCACGATCCCGGCCACGACCTACGGCGACCTGCCCGCGAACGACACGGTCTCGGTGCCGAACCTGTTGCTGGCCACGACTTCCCTGTCCGACGACGTGGGCGAGGTGGTGACCCGCACGGTGTTCACCGAGTCCGAGCGCATCGTCGCAGGCCACCCGGAGGCCAGCAGGATCAACATCCGCACCGGCATCGCCACCGGCCAGGTGCCGCTGCACCCCGGCGCCGAACGCTGGTTCCGCTCGGTCAAGCGCTGACCACCGGGTCACCCCTGCTCCGTCCGCTCCGACCACCCCGGCCGGAGGTCGTCGTGAACCCCTTTGGCGAGTTGCGCCGATAGCCGGTGAGACCTCAGCCCGAAAGGCGCCCATGACACCCACCGACGCGGAGCTGATCGCGCGGTCGCGGCAAGAGCCGGAGCACTTCGCCGCGATCTTCGACCGCCACGCCCCGCACATCCAGCGCTACCTGGCCCGCCGCCTGGGTCGTGAAGCGGCCGACGACTCGGTCGCCGAGACGTTCCTGGTCGCGTTCGACAAGCGCCACCGCTACGACGCGGACCGCCCCGACGCGAGGCCGTGGCTCTACGGCATCGCCACCAGGCTCGTCGCCCAGCACCGGCGCGCCGAAGTCCGCCGCTACCGCCTGCTGGAAGCGGCGGGTCCGGCACCGGACGTGACCTGCCACGCCGACCGCGTGGCCGCCGACGTCACCGCGCGGGCCATGCGCGGCACGCTGGCGACCGCGCTGGCGGCGCTGTCCGCCCCGGACCGCGACGTGCTGCTCCTGATCGCCTGGGAGCAGCTCACCTACGAGGAGGTGGCCGCGGCGCTGGCGATCCCCGTGGGAACGGTGAGGTCCCGCTTGAACCGGGCCCGCCGCAAGGTCCGCGAAGCCCTCTCCACCACCGACGTCCCCGAGGAGCTGTTCAGCAATGGATGACCTGGCCCTGGTGCGCGAACTGGCCGACGACACCCTCCTGCCCGACCTCGACGACCTGGCCGCGGCCCGAGCCCGCGTGGTCGCGGGCACCACCACCCCCGCGCCGGTGCGCCTGCTGCGCCACCGCTCCCGGTTCGCGCTGCTGGGCGGCACCACCATCGGCCTCGCGGCCGCCGTCGCCGCCGCGATCACCCTCGTTCCGCGGAACGACCACCCCGCCGTGCCTCGCCCGGACGCCGTCCAGGTGCTCACCCTGGCGGCGGCGCGGGCGCTGACCGCGCCGCACGACCCGCCCCGACCCGACCAGTTCGTCTACGCGCGCGACAACGGCCGGGAGAGCTGGCGGTCGGTGGACGGCACGCGCGACGGCCTCGTCGTCGACGGCTCCTCGACGCCGCTGCCCGGTTGCGTCGACGGCCGCAAAGCGGTGGTGAAGGGGACCGAGGTCGTTCAGGGGGTGTCCGAGGAGTGCGTGCCGGAACCCGCCTACCGCTCCGACCTGCCGACCACCACCGACGCCATGCTCGACTACCTCGACCGCAACGCCGGCGGGGAGCCGGGCGACGTCAACGCCAGGGGAAAGGACATCCTCCACCTGATCGACGGGGCGTTGTTGTCGCCGGAGACCCGCGCGGCGCTGTTCGAGGCCGCCTCCAGGGTCCCCGGTCTGGAGGTCCTGCCGGACGTCCGCGACGCGACCGGCAAGCCGGGCATCGGCATCACCTGGCCGGTTCCGGCAGGCGCGTCGCCGCCGCCCAGCGCGTCGGCGGGCCCGAAGCCGACGGTCCTGGTGTTCGACCCGACGACCTACGAGTACCTCGGCTCCCCGGAGCGCGCGGCCTCCGCGGTGTCCATCGTGGACCAGTCGGGCCAACGCCCCTGACCGTCAGACCCGCAGCCGGACCACGGCGTCCAAGCCGTGGGGCTCGGCGGCGTCCAGGCGGAACTCACCGCCCGCCGACGTGACGAGTTCGGCGCAGATCGACAGGCCGAGGCCGGTGCCCGCGGTGTTCTGGTGCTTGGGGGACCTCCAGAAGCGGCGCACCGCCTCGGCTCGTTCGTCCTCGGGGAGACCGCCGCCGTCGTCGGTCACGTGCAGGTCGACCCACGGGCCAGCGGGCACGGCCGCGACGACCACGGACGTGCCGCCGGAGAGCTTGACGGCGTTGCCGACGAGTTCGTCCAGGACGCTGCCCAGACCACCGGGCGGGGCCTGCACTGCCAGGTCCTCCGGCACGTCGACGGTCAACGACATGCCCGCCTGCTCGGCCAGCGCGCGCCACCCCGGGACGTGCGTGGCGAGCAAGGTGTCCAGTTCCACCGGTTCGGCGGCGGACGCGCTGTCGAGCCTGGTCGCGGCGAGCAGGGAGTCGAGGACCCGCCCCATCTCCTCGGCCTCGTCCACGGCGATCCGCTGGGCTTCCAGACCTTCGCCGGAGACGTGCGGCGCGAGGTTGTCGACCGCGAGCCGGAGGCTGGCGAGCGGGTTGCGGAGCTGGTGCGAGGCGTCGGACACGAAGGCTCGCTGCCTGCGCAGCGCGCGGCTGACCACGTCGACCATGGTGTTGAACGACCGCGCGAGCCGCCGCAGCTCCGGCGGACCGCCGACCTCGTCGGCGCGGGTGTCCAGACGACCGCCCGCGACGGCGGCGGTGGCCTCGTCCAGGCGGCGCACGGGACGCAGGACCCAGCGGGACATGGGCCACGCGACCAGCACGACGCCCATCATCGGGATGAGCCCGAGGAGTCCGAGGATCCCCCACTGGCGGAGCACGGACCCGCGCAGCCGGTCGGTCGGCGAGACCGTGACGACCGCGGCGACGACCTCGCTGTCCCGGCCGACGGGCTCGACCACCACGAGCCGGGTGTCCTCCCACGGCCACACGGTCTGGTCGGTGTCACCGCGGAAACCGCCGAACGCCGCCCGCAGCCCGGTTTCCAGAGCGGGCTGGGACAGATCGATGGGCGTGCCGGAACCGGCGATGACCCGGTTGTCCGTGCCGACCAGCGCGACCGCGATCCCGTAGAGCTGGTCGTAGCGCTCCAGTTCGCCGCGCAGGGCGGTCAGGCGGTTGGACGCCAGCGCGTTCTCCGCGAGCGAGGCGAACCGGCTGGCGTCGCCGAGCCGGTCCAGGTACGTCTCCTGCGTCTCCCCCTGCACCACCGCGAACGCCAGCGGCACGCCCAGCGCGGCCACCAACGCCACCAGCAGCGGCACGATGAGGACCAGCAGCCGCCGCAGCATCAGGCCTCGGTCACCCGGTAGCCGACACCGCGGATGGTCTCGATCCGCACCCCGTCACCGAGCTTGCCGCGCAGCGCGGCGATGTGCGTGTCCAACGTCCGCGACGGCGCCTCCCAGTGCGACTGCCACACCTGGTCGACGATCAGGTCGCGGCTGACCACCGCGCCCGCCCGGCCGACGAGCAGCGCGAGCAGGTCGAACTCCTTGCGCGTCAACGACATCGGCACGTCCCGCAGCGTCACGACACGCGTGGCCGCGTCGAGGACCAGCGGTCCGAGCCGCAACGACCGCTCGGACTCCGACGACGCCCGCGCGGTGCGGGTGCGCCGCAGCACGGCCTCGATGCGCGCGAGCAGCTCGGCCGTGCCGAACGGCTTCACCACGTAGTCGTCCGCACCCGCCCGCAGACCGAGCACGCGCTCGCGTTCCTCACCCCTGGCGGTCACCGTGATCACCGCGGTGCCCTCGCGGCGACGCAGCTCGCGCAGCACGTCGAGCCCGTCGCCGTCGGGCAGGCCGAGGTCGAGCAGCACCACGTCGGCGGCGGGCGCCGCCAGCGCGGCAGCGGCCGTGCCGACCCGGTGGACCTCGTAGCCCGCGTGCCTCAGAGCGGTGAGCAGCCCACGGGCCACCCGGTCGTCATCTTCGACGACGAGGATGCGCATGACGGGATGGTAGGCGCGCTACTCCGACTTCTCCGCCGACGGCTTGCCCTCGACGGGCTTCTCCTCGGCCTTCACGTCCGCGTCCGGCTTGGTGGCAGGCACCTTCACGGCCTCCGGCACCGTCACGGTTCCCGGCACCTTCTCAGCCTCAGGGTCGTGCCCGGTCTCCGGCTCGTGCCCGGTCTCCGGCACCTTCACGGCCTCCGGCTCGTGCCCGGTGGACGCGTCGGGCCCGTCCTCGGTCTTCGCGGGGTCCGTCGCCGCCTTCTCGGCGATGACCGCCTTGTCCGCGCCGAGGGCCGGGATCATCGACAGGTCCTCCCGCGGGCCCCGGTTCCTCGTGAGGATGAACGCGACCACCGCGCCGATGAACACCAGGACGGACACCCACACGTTGACCCGCTGGCCGAACACCAGGGTCGCGGGGTCGGTCCGCATCAGCTCGATCCAGAACCGGCCCGCCGTGTAGCCCGCGACGTAGAGCGCGAACACCCGCCCGTGCCCGAGCCGGAACTTCCGGTCCGCCCACACGATCAGGATCGCCACGCCGACGTTCCACAGCAGCTCGTACAGGAACGTCGGGTGCACGATGTCGATCGGCGTGTGGTCGATCGCCACGCCGGCGAGGTCGTCCTTCAACCCGGTCGCCGGGTCGACGCGCTCGTAGATCTCCAGACCCCACGGCAGCGTCGTGGGCCCGCCGTACAGCTCCTGGTTGAAGTAGTTGCCGAGCCTGCCGATGGCCTGCGCCAGCACGACGCCGGGCGCGACCGCGTCAGCCATGGCGGGCAGCGGGATGCCGTGCCGACGGCACGCGATCCAGGCACCGACCGCACCGAGCGCGATGGCGCCCCAGATGCCCAGGCCGCCCTTCCAGATCGCCAACGCCTCCAGCGGGTTCTTGCCCTCGCCGAAGTACTTCTGGTAGTCCGTCGCCACGTGGTACAACCGCCCGCCGACCAGGCCGAACGGCACCGCGAACACCGCGATGTCCGTCACCGCGCCCGCGGGCCCACCCCGTGCGACGAACCGGCGCTCACCCCACCAGATCGCCACGATGATGCCCACGATGATGCAGAGGGCGTAGGCCCGCAGCGGAACGGGGCCGAGCTGCCAGACACCCTGGGAAGGGCTCGGGATCGTCGCCAGGAACGCGCCGGACGCGTAGGTCGTCACCACGGCGACCACCGTAGCCGGTAGCAAGTCAGGCCTCCGTCAGAGTCCCGATTCGTTACCAGCCCGGTCGTCGCTCAGGTCGCCCAGCCGGTGGGGTGCTGGTCGCGGACCGCTTTCCACGAGGTGGTGGCGATGCGGCCCGCTTTGCGGGTGAAAGCGCGGTCGGCCAAGCGGAACGGTTCGGACAGGTCCACGTAGCTGTCGTGGGTCGCCTTCGGGTCCCAGCCCTTGGTGGGGATGCGGAGGTGATCGGTGCGGTCGCTCTTGTCCTGGCTGGTGATGCGGAGGACGTCCACGCGTCTGCGGTGGGTGCGCAGGACGACACAGGGGCGGACCTTCGCGCCTTCACCGTCGCGGAAGGGGACGTCCGCCCACCAGATGTCGCCTGGTTGTGGGCGGGAGAGCCAGGAGTCGTCCGGGGGTGACGGGCGGAGGGTGGGGGATTTGGAGCGGCGGATCAGGAGGACGGCGATCGCGGATACGACCGCCAGGGCCGCGACGACGTACCAGAAGGTCATTGGGGCTCCGCTTGTTGGTGGTGGGTGGTTGGTTGGTGGGTTGGTTGGTGTGGGTTGGTGGTGGGGAGTCTGCCGGTCGGGGTGGGGGTGTGCCGATCAGTGGGTGGGTCAGTGGGCTGCGCGGTTGGTGGGGTCAGTGGGCTGGGCGGTTGGTGGGGTCGGCTGGTCGGGGCGGTTGGGCGGGCGGGTCAGTTAGCGGGTCAGGGCTGACCAGTCCAGTGGGCTGGTTGGGGCTGGGCTGGCCAGGGAGGTTGGTCAGTTGGTCAGGGCTGGTCTTCTCCAGTTAGGTGTTGGGGCTGGTTTCCGGTGTCGTGGGTTCTCAGCGTTCAGGGCGGGGTTGAGGTGCCCCCGAGGCGCGATTGTCTCCATGTCCGTCCGCGCCGCGTCAAGGCGGGAAAGATGCCTTGACCCGTAGCGGACGGACATGAGGGCGCTGGGGATCGGGGGCAGGGAGGGGTCTGGACTCCCTTTCGGTGCGTGCTTCCGTTTGGGCGGTGGTGGGTTTGATTCGTGCTGCCGCTTGAGCGGTAGCGGATTGGTTGAGCGTTCCCGCCTGAGCGGTGGCGGGCCTGGTTGCGCGCTCCCTTGAGCAGCAGCGGATCTGGTTGCGCGCTCCCACCTGAGCGACAAACAGCCTGGATGCGTGCTCCCGCCTGAGCGGCAAACAGCTTGGTTGTGCGCTCCTGGCTGGGCGGCAGCGGGCCCGGTTGCGTGCTCCTGCCTGAGCGGGCAGCTGGTCTGGTTGCGTGCTCCCGCCTGGGCATGGGGTCTGGGTGGCGGCTTCTTGAGCCTCCCTTGGAGCTGTTTTCTGTCCTGTACGTCTCGGCGTCGTCCGTCGGCGTGTGCCGAGTGTCAGGTCGGTGACCAGAAGTGGTGGATGTTGTGGGTGCCGTTGAGCCGTCTCGAAGTGCACGTTCGGGGGCGGCTGGTCCGGCTCGCTCAGGTGTCCTCGGGCGTCCGGGCCGGAGGTGTCCGTGAGCACTGGTGTCTGGTCGCGGATGTCCAAGGACACGGCATCCTCATCCGGCCCTCGGGCCGCTGCTTCCAACAGGTCTGCCGGTGCCGCTCGCCTGGCCACGTCTCGTAGGCCAGCTCAGAGGGTGCGGGCGTCCTGGTGCGCCCCAGCCGTCAGCACGACGGTGCGGTCGTTGTCGTTCATCGCTCGCGCGTCGGCTTCTCCCGGCCGGTGAAGAACTCGGGGAGCGGAGTAGGGCTGTCCTGGGCGTCCTGTTCATGGGACCCACTGTCCGCAGGAGCACCGACAATTTCGGGTGTTCTGGGAGCCTGCGCCTGGATGTTCACCCGATCGAGCAAAAGCGAAACGCCGCCCCGATGTGACTGGGGCGGCGTTTCAGCAGGTCAGGCTGTTGCTACTGCGCTTCGGACGCCGGTTGCCAGGTCTTCGGTCAGTGCGCGGACGGTTGCGGGGCTGTCTGCTGCCGCCGTGACGAACGCCGAGCCGACGATGACGCCGTCGGCGAACGCCGCCAGCTCTGCCGCCTGGGCGCCCGAGCGGACGCCCAGGCCCACGCCCACGGGCATGTCGGTGTGTTCGCGCACCCGCTTGACCAGCTCCGGAGCCAGGTTGGAGACGACGTCGCGGGCTCCGGTGACACCCATGACCGATGTCGCGTAGAGGAAGCCGCGCGAGGACTTCGAGGTCAGGTCGATGCGTTCCTCTGTTGAGGACGGTGCGACCAGGAAGATCCGGTCCAGGTCGTGCTCGTCCGACGCGGCGATCCAGTCCGCTGCCTCGTCCGGCACCAGGTCGGGGGTGATGAGGCCCAGGCCACCCGCCGCGGCCAGGTCGCGGGCGAACCTGTTCACGCCGTACCGCAGGATCGGGTTCCAGTACGTCATGACGACGGCCTGGCCGCCCGCCGCGGCGACGGACTCGACCACGCCGAACAGGTCACGGACGCGGAAGCCCGCGCGCAGCGCCTGTTCCGCTGCGACCTGGATGGTCGGGCCGTCCATCACCGGGTCGGAGAACGGGAGGCCCACCTCGACGAGGTCGCAGCCGGAGTCGACCATCGTGCGGAGGGTGTCCTTGGAGCCCTCGATGGTCGGGTAGCCGGCGGGGAGGTAGCCGATCAGGGCGGCGCGGTTCTCCGCGCGGCACTGGTCGAAGACCGGAGCGAGCCTGCTCATCGCGTTTCCCCCTCGACGCCGAGCCCGAACCACTTCACCGCGGTGTCCATGTCCTTGTCGCCGCGGCCGGACAGGTTGACCAGGATGACGGCGTCCTCGCCAAGCTCCTTGCCGATCTGCATCGCGCCCGCGAGGGCGTGCGACGACTCGATGGCGGGGATGATGCCCTCGGTGCGCGAGAGCAGGGCGAACGCCTCCATGGCCTCGGCGTCGGTGATCGGCCGGTACTCGGCGCGGCCGATGTCCTTGAGGTGAGAGTGCTCCGGGCCGACGCCGGGGTAGTCCAGACCGGCCGAGATGGAGTGCGCCTCGGTGATCTGGCCGTCCTCGTCCTGCATCACGTACGACATGGCGCCGTGCAGCGAGCCGGGCGTGCCCTTGGTGAGCGTGGCGCCGTGCCGGTCGGTGTCGACGCCGTCGCCGCCGGGCTCGAGGCCGACCAGGCGGACGGCCGGGTCGTCGATGAAGCCGTGGAAGATGCCGATGGCGTTCGAACCGCCGCCGACGCACGCGGCGACGACGTCGGGCAGGCGGTCGATCTGCTCCAGGATCTGCGCGCGCGCCTCGATGCCGATGATCCGGTGGAAGTCGCGCACCAGCAGCGGGAACGGGTGCGGGCCCGCCGCGGTGCCGAGCAGGTAGTGCGTGTCGTCGACGTTGGCGACCCAGTCGCGCAGCGCCTCGTTGATCGCGTCCTTCAACGTGCGCGAGCCGGTCTTGACCGGGATGACCTCGGCGCCGAGCAGGCGCATCCGGGCGACGTTGAGCGCTTGGCGCTCGGTGTCGACCTCGCCCATGTAGACGACGCAGTCGAGGTCCATCAACGCGCACGCGGTCGCGGTCGCGACGCCGTGCTGGCCCGCCCCGGTCTCCGCGATCACGCGCTTCTTGCCCATGCGCTTGGTGAGCAGCGCCTGGCCCAGCACGTTGTTGATCTTGTGCGAACCGGTGTGGTTCAGGTCCTCCCGCTTGAGGAAGACGCGTGCGCCGCCCGCGTGCCGGGAGAACTTCTTCGCCTCGGTCAGCAGCGACGGGCGGCCCGCGTAGTCCTTGAGCAGCCGGGCGAACTCGGCGAGGAAGTCGGGGTCGATGCGCGCCTTCTCGTAGAAGACGGCGAGCTCGTCGACCGCCGCGATGAGCGCCTCCGGCATGTACCGACCGCCCCAGGGGCCGAAGTGCCCCCGCTCGTCCGGGTCGTGCGGTGTGGGTGCGAACTGACCGCTCCCAACGGTGCCGACTGGCGACATGCGCTCCTCCAGGGTTCCTTAACGACTTGGTCGTGGGCAGGCGGGGTGGGACCCCGCCGTCACGAGCTTGTTCACGGCGACCTTCGGGTCCGGCGCGGTCACCAGACCCTCGCCGACCAGCACCGCGTCGGCGCCGTGGCCCGCGTACGACATGAGGTCGCCCGGTCCGCGCACGCCGGACTCGGCGATCTTGATCGTCTCGAACGGGAGCCCCGGCGCGATGCGCCCGAACACGTCCCGGTCGACCTCCAGCGTGTGCAGGTTGCGCGCGTTGACGCCGATCACGCTGGCGCCCGCCTCCAGCGCGCGGTCGGCCTCCTCGGCCGTGTGCACCTCGACGAGCGCGGTCATGCCGAGCGACTCCACCCGGTCGAGTAGCGCGATCAGGGCGTTCTGCTCCAGCGCCGCCACGATCAGCAGCACCAGGTCCGCGCCGTGCAGCCGCGCTTCGTGCACCTGGTACGGGCTGACGATGAAGTCCTTGCGCAGCAACGGGATCTTGACCGCCGCGCGGACCGCGTCGAAGTCGGCGAGCGACCCGCCGAAGCGCCGCTCCTCGGTCAGCACGCTGATCACGCTCGCGCCACCGGCCTCGTACGCCATGGCCAGGTCCGCGGGCTCCGGGATGGCCGCCAGATCGCCCTTGGAGGGGCTGCGGCGCTTCACCTCGGCGATCACGCCGACGGCCGGAGCACGCAGGACCGACATCACGTCCTGGGGCGGCGCGACCTTCGTCGTGCGCGCGCGCAGCTCGGGAAACGGCAGCGCGGCCTCGCGGACGGCGAGGTCCTCACGAACGCCTTCGATGATCGATTCGAGAACGGTCACCCGGACACCTCGCACTTGCTCGTCAGCCCGGAATTCGGTGCCCCACTGCCAACTACCTCGGTCGCAAGTTCGCACACGTCACGATCCCCTTCCCGCCGCATGGATGCTAACCCCGCCGGACAATTCGGTCGGCCACGGGGGTGGTGCGATCGGCCCAGCTCCGCAGGGCACACACGGGTGCGACGTGCGCGAACGTGCGGCGCGGGCGTGTCAGCCCCTCGTCAGCCACGGGTCAGCTCCGATCGGTGGGGTCGTCGCCGCGTTCGAGCGCGCGCCACAGGTCCTTGTCGGGGTCCTTGGACTCCTTCGCCGCGGCGGGCGTCTGGTAGCTGCCGCCCAGGCGCGGCATGGCCTGTCCGCGAACCAGGAGCAGCACGCCCGCCGCGACCACGAGCAGAGCGCCGAGCAGTGCCAACGCCCTCGGAGGCAGGTCGCCGCCCGCCGCGAGCACGATCCACGCCGCCCCGAGGCCCGCCGCCAGCACGATGCCGCCCAGGACCCGCCGAACCCAGCCCGACAGGGCCACCACGGCGGCGACGGCGGCCGCGCACAGCACGGCCAGGGGCACCAGCTCGGGCGCGACGTCCGCGCCGGACCTGGCGATCGTCGTGGCGGCCGCACCGGGCCGCTCCACCGCCTCGGTGGCCCACGTCAGCCCCGAGGCGCCCCACAGCGCCAGCGCTCCCAGCAGCAACAGGAGCACCACCATCCACAGTGGACGCCTAAACACTCGTCGGACTCGCCGCGGGCGCCATGGTCTGCGCGGTGGCGATGGCGGACAGCACCGCGCCCGCCTTGTTCAGGCACTCGTTGTCCTCGGCCACCGGGTCGGAGTCGGCCACGATCCCGCCGCCCGCCTGCACGTACGCGACGCCGTCGCGCACCATCGCGGTCCGGATGGCGATGGCCGTGTCCGCGTCGCCCGCGAAGTCCAGGTAGCCGACCACGCCGCCGTACAGGCCGCGCCGGGTCGGTTCCAGCTCCTCGATCAGCTCCATCGCACGGGGCTTCGGCGCGCCGGAGAGCGTGCCCGCCGGGAAGCAGGCCGCGACCGCGTCGTACGCCGTCCTCCCCTCGGCCAGTTCACCCGTCACGGTGGACACGATGTGCATGACGTGGCTGTACTTCTCGACCTTGAAGAAGTCGACGACCGTCACGGAACCGGGCTTGCAGACGCGGCCGAGGTCGTTGCGCCCGAGGTCGACGAGCATGAGGTGCTCGGCGCGCTCCTTCTCGTCGGAGAGGAGGTCCTTCTGCAGCAAGGCGTCCTCCTCCTCGTCCACGCCCCTCCAGCGGGTGCCCGCGATCGGGTGGGTGGTGGCTTTGCCGTCGCGCACCGTCACCAGCGACTCGGGGCTGCACCCGACGATGTCGAAGTCGTCCAGGCGCAGCAGGTACATGTACGGGCTCGGGTTGGACGTGCGCAGCACGCGGTAGATGTCCAGCGGATCGGCGTCCGTGCGCATCTCGAACCGCTGCGACAGCACGACCTGGAACGCCTCGCCCGCCCGGATCGCGACCTTGGCCTTCTCGATCACCTCGTGGTGCTGCTGGGGCGTGCGGCGGCGCAGGAACTCCGGTCGCTGCCGGGTGAACACCGCGGCCGTCGACGGAGCGGGGTTCTGCAGGTCCAGCGTCATCTGCTCCAGCCGCGCCACGGCGTCGTCATAGGCGGCGTCGACGTTGCGCGTCGAGTCGTCCCAGTTCAGGGCGTTCGCGATGAGCGTGACGGTGCCCTCGTGGTGGTCGAGCGCGGCCAGGTCGGTGGCCAGCAGCATCACCAGCTCGGGGACCTTGAGGTCGTCCTCGGCGAGGTTCGGCAGCTTCTCCAGCCTGCGCACGGCGTCGTAGCCGATGTAGCCGACCATGCCGCCGGTGAGCGGCGGCATGCCGGGCTGGCGGTCGGTGCGCAGCACCTCGATGGTCTCGCGCAGCGCCTGGAGCGGGTCGCCGCCCTCCGGCAGGCCGACCGGGCGGACGCCCGTCCAGTACGCCTCGCCGCCGGTGGCCGTGAGCGCGGCCGAGGAGCGCGCGCCGACGAACGACCAGCGCGACCAGGACCGGCCGTTCTCGGCCGATTCGAGCAGGAACGTGCCCGCCCGGTCCCCGGCGAGCTTGCGGTAGAGGCCGACGGGCGTCTCCGCGTCGGCGAGCAGCCGCCGGATGACCGGAATGACCCGGCGCTCGGTGGCGAGCTCGCGGAATTCCTCACGGGTGGGGCTGATTTCACCCAGACCCGAGCCTGCACCGGCTCCGATGACGCTGACCATGCGGCCATTCTGCCGTGACGACCTATACCGGACCTCTTCGGGCCGCACCAGATTTCATCGTTTGTTGAAAATTACCCGGATCGGCGGGATGATGGTGGCGTGACCGCAGCAGGCGAGCAGACCGGACCCAAGCGCCGCGGACGGCGGGCGGGCGGCGAGGACACGAGGACCGCGTTGCTCGACGCGGCCCGTGAGGTGTTCATCGAACGCGGGTACGAGGGTGCCACCGTGCGGTCCATCGCCGCGAAGGCGGGGGTCGACGCCGCCATGGTCAACCACTGGTTCGGCGGCAAGGAGAACCTGTTCGCGAAGGCCGTCCTCCAGCTCCCGTTCGACCCGACCGCGCTGGTCGAACGCCTCCTCGACGGCCCGCCCGAGCAGACCGGCGAGCGGATCGCGCGCAACTTCGTCGGCATCTGGGACGCCAGCGGCGGCGGCCCGTTCGCGGCGCTCGTGCGCAGCGTGACCAGCCACGAGGGCGTGGCGTCCGCCATGCGGGAGTTCTTCCTCAACAACGTGTTCGCCAAGATCATCGAGGGCCTCGGGGTCGACCGGGTCGAACTGCGGGCCTCGCTGTGCGCGTCGCAGGTCATCGGCATGGGGATCATCAGGTACGTGGTGAAGTTCGAGCCCTTCGCCTCCGCCGACGTCGACACGGTCGCCGCCGCCGTCGGGCCGAACCTCCAGCGCTACCTGACGGGCGACATCGGCTAGTCCTCCAGCAGGACGTCCGCGTCGAAGCAGGTGCGGTCGCCGGTGTGGCAGGCCGCGCCGGTCTGGTCGACCACGAGCAGCAGCGCGTCCCCGTCGCAGTCCAGGCGGACCTCGTGCACGTGCTGCGTGTGCCCGGACGTGTCGCCCTTGCGCCACCGGCGCTGCCTGCTGCGGGAGAAGTACGTCGCCTGCCGGGTCGTCAGGGTCTCGTGCAGCGCGGCGTCGTCCATCCACGCCACCATCAGCACCTCGCCCGTGCCGCGCTGCTGCACGACCGCGCACACCAGCCCGTCCGCGGTGCGCTTGAGCCTGGAGGCGATAGCGGGGTCGAGCATCAGCGGGATCCTCCGCGTTTGAGGTAGGTCAGCGCCGGGGCCGTGTTGAGCAGCACCAGGCCGTAGACGTGCGCGGCCGACAGGACGCCCGTGACGACACGGGCCCACACCGGGCCGTTGCTGAGCGTGGCGAGCAGGTGCAGCAGCGCGAGCAGCAGGAACACGATGATCGAGGTGAGCCGCGCGGGCCGGAACCCGACCATGAGACCCGCGGCAAGGACGATCTCCAGCACGGCCACGATGACCGGGAAGCGCAACCACTCCGCGTCGCCGTCGAGCTGCCACCTGATGACGCCCACGAGCAGGAACAGCAGCGCCCCACCGACCGCGACCACCGACGCGACGAGCACCTCCGGCGGCACGCCCGACCGCCCGGTCGAGTTCGGCATCACCGGACCTCGACCCCCGCCCGGCGCAGGCCGTCCTTGACCTCGGAGATCCGCAGCTGGCCGAAGTGGAACACGCTCGCCGCCAGCACCGCGTCAGCCCCGGCCTCGACCGCGGGCGGGAAGTGCTCGACCGCGCCCGCCCCGCCGCTGGCGATCAGCGGCACGTCCACGACCGCGCGCACCAGCCGCAGCAGCTCCAGGTCGAACCCGACCTTCGTGCCGTCCGCGTCCATGGAGTTCAGCAGGATCTCGCCGACCCCCAGCTCCTGCCCGCGCGCGGCCCACTCGACGGCGTCGATCCCGGTGCCCTCGCGGCCGCCGTGGGTGGTCACCTCGAAGCCGGACGGGGTGGGCTTCTCCCCCTCGGGCACGCGCCGCGCGTCCACGGACAGCACGATGCACTGCGCCCCGAACCGCCGCGACAGCTCGCCCAGCAGCTCCGGGCGCACGATCGCCGCCGTGTTGACGCCGACCTTGTCCGCGCCTGCGCGGAGCAGCCGGTCCACGTCCTCGGGGCGGCGCACGCCGCCGCCGACGGTGAGCGGGATGAACACCTGCTCGGCGGTGCGGCGGACCACGTCGAACGTCGTCTCGCGGTCCGAGGAGGACGCCGTGACGTCCAGGAACGTCAGCTCGTCCGCGCCTTCGGCGTCGTAGGCGCGAGCCAGCTCCACGGGGTCGCCCGCGTCGACCAGGTTGGTGAAGTTGACCCCTTTCACCACCCGGCCGCGATCGACGTCAAGGCAAGGGATCACACGCACCGCGACGGACATGCCGACCAGCCTACGGTCCGGCGCGCGGCGGGTCGGCCGGGGCGGTCACCGCCGGAAAGGCCCCACCAGCGCCGGAAATGGAATGCGGCACTCCGGACAACCCGATCGAATCCCATTTCACCCGATCGAGTAACGTCATTCGCGATGTCGGGGGACATTCCACATTCCTTTGGGGGGAACCGCGTGAAGAAGTTCACCGTGCTGTCCGGCGTCATCACCGCCGCCGTCCTGGCCGTGGCGGGTTGCTCGTCCACGCCTGCCGCGACCACCACGGCCACCTCCGGTTCCAGCACCGGTTCGTCGGCGCCCGCGGCCGCGAAGTCCGACCCGGTCGCGTGGACCGGCGCGTTCTGCGAGGGCATCACGCCGACCATGGAAGGCCTGGTCGAGGTGCTCAAGCTCGCGTTCCAGGAAGCGCCGGACCCGGTGGCGCAGAAGGAAGCGCTGATGAAGTACGCCACCACCGCGGGCGAGGGCATGACCGACACCGCGAAGAAGCTGGAGAAGCTCGGCCCGCCCAGCAAGGAGGCCGAGGCCCTGCACGTCGAACTCGTGAAGTTCTTCAACGAGAACGGATCGACCCTCGCCAAGACCAAGGACCAGCTCGCCGCGCTCGACCCGGCCGCTCCCGACTTCATGGAGCAGGTGGGCAAGCTCGGAGAGGGCGCCGACCAGGCCACGCTCCAGACGCAGATCAAGAAGCTGAGCGAGGACCCCGCGCTGAAGGACGCCTTCGCCAAGGCCCCGCAGTGCGTGGAGATGTCGACCAAGATGAAGGGGCTCGGCACCGACCTGCTCGGCGGGTAGTGGCCGAACGGCGTTGACGAATGGCCTCCGGGGAAGCCCCCGGAGGCCATTCGTCATTTGATGGGATGAACTGCCGTCGCTTTCCACGCCATTCCCCGATCGCCGGAACGCACTAGGGTTCGGCTGTGACCAGTGAACTGGGTGAGGGCAAGTACCTGCTGCTGACGACGTTCCGCAAGGACGGCCGGGCGGTCCCGACGCCCGTGTGGGTGGTGCGGGACGGGGACGCACTGGCGGCGTGGAGCGCCACCGACGCCGGGAAGGTGAAGCGGATCCGGCGCGACGGGAAGGTGCTCGTCGGGCCGTGCGACATCAAGGGGAAGCCGACCGGCGAGTCCGTCGAGGCGCGGGCCGCCCTGCTGGACGAGGTCGGCAGCGACCGCGTCCGGGGGCTCGTCGCCAAGAAGTACGGGATCGCCGGGAAGCTGACGTTGTGGGGCAGCAAGCTGCGGCGCGGGCGCGCCGGGTCCATCGGCATCTCGATCGTGCCGTCAACCGGCGGTTGACGTTACGGAATTCGTCAACCTAGAGTTGACGGGTGATCACGGCACCCGTTCAGCTCACGGACCTCATCGTCACCGTCGCGTCCGAGCACACGGCGGTGCTCGACCGGCTGACCGCCGCGGTGCTGCTCAGCAGGCACCTGGACGAACTGGGCGACCACCTGATCGGGCACTTCGTGGACGAGGCCCGACGGTGCGGCGCGTCGTGGACGGACATCGGCGAGAGCCTGGGCGTGAGCAAGCAGGCCGCGCAGAAGCGGTTCGTGCCGCGGGAGTCGCCCGACGCCGAAGCGCTGTCGAAGCCGTCGTTCGACCGGTACACGGAACGGGCGCGGCGGGTCGTGGTGCTGGCGCGGCACCACGCGCGGTTCAGCGAGACCATCGGGACCGAGCACCTGCTGCTCGGCCTGCTCGACGAGTCGCACGGGTTGGGCGCCAAGACGATCCACCACCTGGAGGCGGCCGAGGGCAGCACGCGGATGACGCTGCTGCTGAAGCTCGACAAGACCAGCAGGCAGCCCTCGGAGCAGCAGCCGTTCACCACGCACTGCAAGAAGGCGCTGGAACTGGCGGTGCGGGAGGCGCTACGGCTCGGGCACAGCTTCGTCGGGACCGAACACCTGCTGCTCGGCCTGCTCGCCGAGGGCGCCGGGACGGCGGCGGGGGTGCTGGCCGACACCGGGGTCGAGCGCGAGGCGGCGGAGGTCCACGTCGTCGGGGAGATCAACGCGGCCATCAGCCGCGCGCAGCACCGGGCGCTTCCAGGAGCCTGAGCAGTCGGTCACCTCGCGCCCGCCTTCCGCTGCGGGAGGTCGGGTTTCGGGACGGCGCGGCCGGTGGGGGCCTGGTCGGCGTGGACCGCCGGAGTGGGGAACGGCATGGCTCACACCGTGGCGAGCCCCCTGCTCAGCGGACAACATCCCGTGGGATGGTCCCGGACCATCCCACGGGATGACAACTCGTGAGCCTCGACCGGGCAGGGCCCGATCGGTCTACCCGAGGGGTCGGCTGTCCGCGGACGCGCGGACGGCGGCCAGGGCTTCGGGCAGCGTGAAGTTGCCCGCGTACAGCGCCTTGCCGATGATCGTGCCCTCGACGCCGTCGCGGGACAGCGCGGCGAGCGCGATCAGGTCGTCCACACTGGACACTCCGCCGGACGCGATGACCGGCGCGTCGGTGCGCGCGCAGACGTCCCGCAGCAGCTCGATGTTCGGACCCTGGAGCATGCCGTCGCGGCCGACGTCGGTGACGACGTAGCGGGCGCAGCCGTCGCGGTCCAGCCGCTCCAGCACCTCCCACAGGTCGCCGCCGTCGGTCGTCCAGCCGCGGCCGGACACGCGGTGGCCGCGCTCGGTGATCCGCAGGTCGAGGCCGACGGCGATCTTCTCGCCGTGCTCGGACACGACCTTCGCGCACCACTCGGGGTTCTCGATCGCGGCCGTGCCCAGGTTGACCCTGGCGCAGCCGGTCGAGAGGGCCGCGGCGAGCGACTCGTCGTCGCGGATGCCACCGGACAGCTCGACGTCCACGTCGAGCTCGCCGACGACGCGCGCCAGCAGCTCGCGGTTGCTGCCGCGACCGAAGGCGGCGTCGAGGTCGACCAGATGCACCCACTCGGCGCCGTCGCGCTGCCAGGCGAGGGCGGCGTCCAGCGGTTCGCCGTAGTTGGTCTCGGTGCCGGCTTCGCCCTGTACGAGCCGGACGGCACGGCCGTCCACCACGTCAACGGCCGGGAGCAGCGTGAATGTCACGCCATTCAGCCTAGTTCAAGGTGCTCAGCCAGTTCTCCAGCAGGTGCGCGCCCGCGTCGCCGGACTTCTCCGGGTGGAACTGGGTCGCCCACAGCGGCCCGTTCTCCACCGCCGCCACGAAGTCCGTGCCGTGCTCGGCCCACGTGACCAGGGGCGGCCTGATGACGTCCGACGGCTCCAGCTCCCACTTGCGCACGCCGTAGGAGTGCACGAAGTAGAACCGGGTGTCGGTGGGCAGACCGGCGAACAGCTTCGTCCCCTCGGCCGGGCGGACGGTGTTCCAGCCCATGTGCGGCACGATCGGCGCGTCCAGCCGCTCGACCGTGCCCGGCCACTCGCCGCAGCCCTCGGTGAGCACGCCGTGCTCGATGCCGCGGTCGAACAGGATCTGCATCCCGACGCACACGCCGAGCACCGGACGGCCGCCCGCGAGGCGTTCGCCGATCATCCGGCCGCCGCGGATGGCGTTGAGCTGGTCCATGCAGGCCGCGTACGCGCCGACGCCGGGCACCAGCAGGCCGTCGGCTTCGCGCACGGCTGCGCGGTCGGCCGTCACCTCCACGTCGGCGCCGACGCGCTGGAGAGCGCGCTCGACCGAGCGGAGGTTGCCGGATCCGTAGTCCAATACGACGACTCGTGCCACGCGTCCAGGTTAGGTCAGCGGCGGTTCGGGCGGCGCCGCGCCCTGCGTGACCGGGACGACGGGCAGCAGGGTGTTGATCGGCAGGTCGGCCAACCCGGTGCGCGCCGACGGCAGCCCGGCCACGTGGGTGTCCGCGCGACCCTCGTCGACCAGGCCGACGACCTGGGTCACGTCGGCCGTGAGGTCCGTCTCACCGCGTTCCCGCCCCTTGAGCAGCCACCACGTGATCGGGCCGGTCAGCCGCATCGCGGAGGGCAGGGAGCCGCGGTAGGTGGTGCGGACGCCGTCCGAGCCGACCCGCGTCGCCCCGGCCCACCGCAGCACCAGCGCCGTGCCGCCGATCTCCCGACACCGCTCGGCCAGCCTCAGCGCCGCCGCGAAACCGCCTTGCCGCGCGGGCAGCAGCACCGTGCCGGAGGTCACGGGCACCAGCGCGGCCGGGCCCGAGCCCTCCCGGTGCAGGGCTCGTTGCAGTTCCGCCGTGGGTGCTGCGGTCCAGATCAGGGTTCTCGGCACTCTCACAGGGCTAGATCATGCCTGACCCCCGTGACCGAACATCCGCCGCACGGCCGCCGCGACCCCCAGCGCGTCGAGGTCGTGCGCGGCGTCGTGGTCCTCCGCCGTGCCGTACGCGCGCAGTTCGGCTTCTCGTTGCACGCCAAGGGATCGCACCCGTGCGGGTAGATCGGCCAACGCCTCGGTCACCAGGCGGGTCGACGTGCCCTCCAGGTACGGCTCGACCAGCAGCACGTCGGCGTGGTCGGCGGCGTGCACGGCCCGGCGCAGGCCCTCGGCGTCGAACGGGCGCACGGTCGCCGCGTAGAGCACCGTCACGTCGGTGTCGGCGGTCGCCTCCAGCACCGGGTCCAGCACCGGCCCGACGGCCAGCACCACGCCCAGCCGCCCCCTGCGGACCACGGTGAACCCCTCCGCCACCGGGTACGCACGGGCGTTGACGCGCAGCGAAAGCCGCAGGTAGACCCGGTCGTCCGAGGCGAGCGCGGCGCGCAGCAGCGGTACGACCTCGTCCGGGTGGCCGGGCACGTGCACGGTCCAGCCCGGCAACGTGTCGACCAGCGCCACGTCGCCGGGCGCCTGGTGCGTCCGCCCCCAGCCGGGGTCGTCGTAGGAGCCGCCGATGCTCACCAGCACTCCCCCGACGTCCTGGTGGCCGAAGTCGAGCTTGACCTGCTCGAAGGGGCGCTCGACCAGGAACGGCGCGTAGCTGTGCACGACCGGCCGGAGCCCGCTGAGCGCCAGCCCCGCCCCCACGCCGACCATCGCCTGCTCGCGGATGCCGACGTTGATCACCCGATCGGTGGCCGGGAAGACGTCCCGCGAGATCTCCGCGAGCACGACCACCACCCGCGGATCCGTCTTCATCGCCTCGGTCACGGTCCGGGCGAACGCCTCGCGCATGGTGGTCATCGGACCTCCGCCACGACCGCGAGCGGCGTGCCGACGTGCGGCGTGAGGAACGCCCCGTGCAGCGCGTCCTGGTCGCGACCGTCCACTGTGGTCGCTTCCCAGCCCTCGACCGCGAAGCGGGCGGCGACTCCGCCCGGCCAGCCGTGCGTGCCGGACCGGTTGTCCACGACCACGACGGTCAGCCGCTCCAGCCCGAGCCTGCCCGCCAGCGCGATCGCCTCGTGGTTGCTGCCCTCGTCCAGCTCACCGTCGCCGACCAGCACGACCACGCGCTGCTCCCCGCCCTGGAGCCCCAGCCCGAGCGCCACCCCCACGGCGATCGGCAGGCCGTGGCCGAGCGACCCGCTGCCGATCTCCACGCCGGGCACCAGGACGCGGTCCGGGTGCAGGCCCAGCGGTGAGTCCCACCCGGTCCACGTGTCCAAAAGGGACGGATCGAGGAACCCCTTCGCCGCCAGCACCGCGTAGTACGCCATCGGCCCGTGCCCCTTGGACAGCAGGAAGCGGTCCCGTCCCGGATCGTCGACCCGGTCCGGCGCCACGTCCAGCACGCGGTCGTAGAGCACCCACAGCACGTCCAGGGTCGACGCCGCCGCCCAGTCGTGCTTCTCGTCGCCGGTCATCCTGCCGTACAGCGCCGGGAGGTCGGCGAAACCCATTTCCCTCGTCACCGTCATGCCAACACCCTCCAACCTCGACTATGGTGGAGGTCAAGACGTAAGATCGACCGGGTGACCAAGTTGCCGGAGAGCCTGACCATCGGTCAGGTGGCCGAGCGCAGCGGTGTGCCGCACACCGCCCTGCGCTTCTACGAGGAGCGCGGACTGATCTCCTCGCACCGCACATCGGGCAACCAGCGGAGGTACGCGCGGTCGGTGCTGCGGCGGCTGGCGTTCATCCGCACCGCCCAGCGCGTCGGCCTGAGCCTGGAGGACGTGCACGCCGCGCTGGCGACCCTGCCGGACGGCCGCACGCCGACCAAGGCCGACTGGAGCAGGCTGTCGCAGTCGTGGCAGGAGGAGCTGGACGCGCGGATCGACTCGCTGAACCGGCTGCGCGACCGGTTGACGTCGTGCATCGGCTGCGGGTGCCTGTCGCTGCGCAGCTGCTTCCTGCACAACTTCGACGACGCGCAGGCCGCGGACGGCCCCGGCGCCCCGAAGCTGAAGGCCGTGACCGAGGGCGGCACCTGAGCTACTCCCCGTCGAGCCGCCAGTGGTGGTCGTCCTCGTCGCTGCAGTGCCAGAGCGTGAGCCGCGCGTCGTTCCTGCCGGTGCCGAAGCCATCCACGTCGAGGCAGAGCGAACTGGCCAGGTTGACGATCCACACGGCGTCCGTGCCCGGTCTGCGGACGAGGAAGAACAGCTGGTTGTCCTGGGCCGTCCGGCACTTGAACTCGCCGACCTTCGTACCGGGCCGCACCGCGCCGAAGTCCGGCAGGTCGAGGCACAGCCCGTCGACGGCGTTCGAGATCGAGTACGTCAGCCGCTTGCTCGGCGACCGCCCCTCGTAGCGCACGACCCAGCGCTGGTTGTCGCGCGCGCTGCCGTCGCAGGTGAACTGGTTGACCGGCCCGTCCGGCGTGCCGGCCCCGTACCCCGGCACGTCCGCGCACCTGCCGGTCCGCACGTTGTGCAGCAGCACCGACCGGTCCGGTTCGAGCACCTGGTGCGACGCGGTGAGGCCGAACACGGCGAGCACACCCGACAGCAGCAGACCGAAGACACGAAGCAGCACGCACCCCACCCCCGTGGACGCCCTCCCCGACGTCCAGCGCCAGGCTACTGCGGAAACCGGTGGCGGGGTCGGGATCCGGCGTGCTGAGCTGTGCGGCATGCAAGAGAAGGACATCGTCCGCTTGTCCAAGCGGCTTTCCAGACACCTCCGACACGCACCGGAGGAGATCGGCCTGCGCCTGGACGCCGCGGGCTGGGTCGACATCGACGACCTGCTCACCGCACTCGGCCGAGGCGTGACCCGCGCCCAGCTGGTGGAGGTGGTGGAGCAGAACGACAAGAAGCGCTTCGCGATCGACGGCGACCGGATCCGGGCCAGCCAGGGCCACAGCGTGGCCGTGGACCTCGACCTGCCGGTCTCCGAACCGCCGGCGGTGCTCTACCACGGGACCGTGGGCCGGGTGCTGCCCGAGATCCACCGCGACGGGCTGCGCCCGATGAACCGGCACGACGTGCACCTGTCCGCGACCGTGGAGACCGCGCAGCGCGTGGGGGCGCGGCGGGGGAAACCCGTGGTGCTGGTGGTCGACGCGGCCGCGATGCGGGCGGACGGGCACGAGTTCCGGGTCAGCGCCAACGGCGTCTGGCTGGCGGCCGCCGTGCCGCCGGAGTACCTGTCGGAGCTCGCGGCGGGGCCGTGACCACGGGCGGGTGCGACGCTGGCGACCACTCGTCGAACGACCCGGAGGTGGCCCCTTGGCAGCACGAACGCCGATCGCGCGCCGTTCCGTTCGCGCGGTGCCGATCGACGACCACGACCGGTTGGTGGTGGTCAAGCGGACCAAGGCCGACCGGCCCGTCTACTGGAGACCGCAGGTGGCGGTGTGGAGCCCGAGGATGCGGACCGGTGCGGGGCACCACGACCCGACCAGGGGCGGGTTCGAGACGGACGTGATCGCCCTGACCGCCGTCGCGGAGATCGACCTCCGCCCGCCGGAGCCGCGCGACTTCCTGGTCGCGAACGCCGAGGCGCTGCTGGCGGAGGCCGACCTGCTCGGGAGCTAGAGGATCCAGGCCACGGCGCCGCCGACGGCGACCACCGCGAAGACGATCAGCACGACCGCGACGGCCTTGGCGGTCTTCCAGGTGCTGTACACGCCACCGAGCAGGAAGCCCGCGAGGGCCAGCAGCCCGATGGCGACGTACTCCTTCGGCATTACAGGACGCCCTTGGTGGACGGCACGCCCGCCACCCGCGGGTCCGGTTCGACGGCTGCGCGGAGGGCCCGTGCGATGGCCTTGAACTCGGCCTCGGTGATGTGGTGCGGGTCGCGGCCGTACTCGACGCGGACGTGCAGCGCGATCTGCGCGTGGAACGCGAGCGAGTCGAAGACGTGGCGGTTCAGCACGAACGGGTAGTTGCCGCCGATGGTGAAGGTGTTGAACTGCTCCGGCTCGCCGGTGTGCACGCAGTACGGGCGACCGGAGACGTCGACCGCCGCGTGCGCGAGGGTCTCGTCCATGGGGATCCAGCAGTCGCCGAACCGGCGGATGCCCTTCTTGTCGCCCAACGCCTCGCGCAGCGCCTGGCCGAGCACGATCGCGACGTCCTCCACGGTGTGGTGGGCGTCGATCTCGACGTCGCCCGTCGCGCGGACGACGAGGTCGAAGCTGCCGTGCACACCGAAGGCGGTGAGCATGTGGTCGTAGAACGGGACCCCGGTGCCGATCTCGACCTGACCGGTGCCGTCGAGGTCGATCTCGACGTACACCGACGATTCACTGGTGGCGCGCTCCACCTTGCCGACCCGACTCACCGACGAACCTCCTTGCTCGCCGCGAGGAAGGCGTCGTTCTCCTCCGGCGTTCCGATGGTGACCCGCAGGTGCCCTGCGATGCCGACGTCCCTGATCAGGACGCCACGCTCCAAATAGGACCGCCACGTGACGTGCGCGTCCTCGAACCAGCCGAACAGCAGGAAGTTCGAGTCGCTCTCCACGACCCGGAAACCCAGGCCCGCCAACGACTCCGCGACCCGGTCGCGTTCGGCGGCCAGTTTCGCCACCGACCCGAGCGTCTCGGCCGCGTGCCGCAGCGACGCGCGGGCGGCGGCCTGCGTGAGCGCCGACAGGTGGTATGGCAGCCGCACGAGCAGCAGCGCGTCGACCACGGCGGGCGCGGCGGCCAGGTAGCCCAGCCTGCCCCCGGCGAAGGCGAACGCCTTGCTCATGGTGCGGCTGACGATCAGCTTCGCCGGGAACTCCTCGATCAGCTCCACGGCGCTGCGGCGCGGCGAGAACTCCGCGTACGCCTCGTCCACGACCACCACTCCGGGCGCCGCGGCGATCAGCTCCCGGAGTTCGGCGGGCGGCACGCTCTGGCCGGTCGGGTTGTTGGGGCTGGTCACGAACACCACGTCCGGACGGCGTTCGGCGACGATCTCGGCGGCCCGCGCGGTGTCCAGCGAGAAGTCCTCGCGGCGGGGCGTCGGCGACCACTCGGTCCGCGTGCCCGCCGCGATGATCGGGTGCATCGAGTACGACGGCTCGAACCCCAGCGCGGTGCGTCCGGGGCCGCCGAACGCCTGGAGGATCTGCTGGAGGATCTCGTTGGACCCGTTGGCGGCCCACAGGTTCCGCTCGGTCAGCGGCACCCCGGTCGCGTCCGCCAGGTAGGCGGCGAGGTCGGCCCGCAGCGCCGTGGCGTCGCGGTCCGGGTACCGGTGCAGCTCGCCCGCGATCTCCGCGACCGCCGCCACTACGTCCGCGACCAGCGCGGGCGTGGGCGGGTACGGGTTCTCGTTGGTGTTGAGCCGAACCGGCACGTCCAGCTGCGGCGCGCCGTACGGCGTGCGCCCCCGCAGGTCTTCGCGCAGCGGCAGGTCGGACAGCTCCACGCGCTCGCCGATGGGCTTCACCGCCGGAACCTCGCCGTCACGGCCTGGCCGTGCGCGGGCAGGTCTTCGGCGTTGGCCAGCGCCACGACGTGGTCGGCCACCTCGCGCAGCGCGTCCTCGGAGTAGTCGACGACGTGGATGCCGCGCAGGAACGTCTGCACCGACAGCCCGGACGAGTGCCGGGCGCAGCCGCCCGTGGGCAGGACGTGGTTGGAGCCGGCGCAGTAGTCGCCGAGCGACACGGGCGAGTGCGGGCCGACGAAGATCGCGCCCGCCGACCGGACCCGCGCCGCGACGGCGGAGGCGTCGGCGGTCTGGATCTCCAGGTGCTCGGCCGCGTAGGCGTTCACCACGCGCAGGCCGTCGTCCACGGAGGACACCAGGACGGTGCCGGACTGCTTGCCGCTCAACGCCGTCCGCACGCGCTCGTGGTGCTTGGTCGCGCGGACCTGGCGCTCCAGCTCGGCGTCCACGGCGTCGGCCAGCTCGACCGAGTCGGTCACCAGCACGCTCGCGGCGGCTGGGTCGTGCTCGGCCTGGCTGATCAGGTCGGCGGCCACGTGCACGGGGTCGGCGGTCGAGTCCGCGAGGACCGCGATCTCCGTCGTGCCCGCTTCGGCGTCGATGCCGATGAGCCCGCGCAGCATCCGCTTCGCGGCCGTCACGTACAGGTTGCCGGGCCCGGTCACCAGGTCGACGGGCTCCAGCGCGCCACCGTCGGTGTCCACGCCGCCGTACGCCAGCAGCGCCACGGCCTGCGCTCCGCCGACGGCCCACACCTCGTCCACGCCGAGCAGCGCGGCGGCGGCGAGGATCGTCGGGTGCGGCAGGCCGCCGAACTCCGCCTGCGGGGGCGAGCAGACGACCATCGCCTCCACGCCCGCCGCCTGCGCGGGGACCACGTTCATCACGACGCTGGACGGGTACACGGCGAGGCCGCCGGGCGCGTACAGGCCGACGCGGGCGACGGGCACCCAGCGCTCGGTCACCGTGCCGCCGGGCACGACCTGGACCGACTTGTCGGTCCGGCGCTGCTCGGCGTGCACCTTGCGGGCCCGCGCGATGGACTCCTCCAGCGCCGCGCGCACGGCCGGGTCGAGCCCGTCCAGGGACGCGGCGATCTCGGCGACGGGCACCCGCACGAACGCCGGGCGCACCTTGTCGAAGCGCTCGGTGTACTCCATCACCGCGTCGACACCGCGCTCGCGCACCGCTTCGACCACTGGCCGGACCTGGTGCAGCACCGCGTCCACGTCCACGTCGGCACGCGGGAGGACCGCGCGGAGTTCGGCTGACGACGGGACACTGCCTCGCAGGTCGGTGCGGTTGAGCATGCCCCCAAGACTAGGCGAAGCGGAATTGTGTCAACTGTCAGCCCGGTGCGGAGCACGACGAACCCGGCGAACGGCGCTAGCTGGGCATCGCGGACCGGTACACGCTGCAAGAGCACCACTCCGTCACAAAACCCTGCTGAGATGGAGACGCACATGTTCTCGAAACGACGCGGCCTGGTCGCTCTGGCGTGCCTGGCCCTGATCGTCACCGCAGCCCCCGTCACGGCCGGAACCACGGCCGTCCGGGGTGAGCGGACCGTCTACGAGGTCACCGCCACCAACCCGGAGGCGCGCACGAAGGTCTCCCGGACCGGGGTCGACGTGCTCGGGATGGACGGCGACAAGCTGACCGTGATCGCCGAGCGCTCCCAGGTCCGCGCCCTGCGCGCGACCGGGCTGACCGTGAAGCCCAAGGGCGACGCCGACGCCCAACTGGCCCAGCTGGGCACGGCCGACATCGGCACGATGGACTTCCCGTCCGGCTACACCGGCTACCACAACTACGCCGAGCTGACGGCGGAGCTGAACCAGACCGTCACCGACCACCCGAACCTGGTGCGGCTGTCGTCGCTGGGCAACTCCTACCAGGGCCGGGCCCTGCACGCGCTGAAGATCAGCAACAACCCCGCGGTCGACCAGGCGAAGCCGGAGGTGCTGTTCACCTGCAACCAGCACGCCCGCGAGCACCTGACCGTGGAGATGTGCCTGCACATCATCAAGCGCTTCACCGACGGCTACGCCACCAACTCCGCGATCAAGGCGCTGGTGGACAGCCGGGAGATCTGGGTCGTGCCGAGCGTCAACCCGGACGGCGCGGAGTACGACATCGCGGCCGGCACGCTGCGCGGCTGGCGCAAGAACCGGCAGCCGAACTCGACGGCCACGGGCACCGACCCCAACCGCAACTGGGGCTACCAGTGGGGCTGCTGCGGCGGGTCGAGCGGCAGCGGGTCGAGCGACACCTACCGCGGCACCAGCGCGTTCTCCGCGCCGGAAACGGCACGGGTGCGGGACTTCACGAACTCCCGCGTGGTCGGCGGCGTCCAGCAGATCAAGGCGCACATCGACTGGCACACCTACTCCGAGCTGATCCTGTGGCCCTACGGCTACACCTACAACGACACCGCGACGGGCCTCAACGCCGACCAGGCGAACTCCTTCGCGACGCTGGGCAGGCAGATGGCCGCGCTGAACGGCTACACGCCGCAGCAGTCCAGCGACCTGTACATCACCGACGGCGGCATCAACGACTGGATGTGGGCCACGCACAAGATCTGGAGCTACACCTTCGAGATGTACCCGAAGTCCGCGTCGGGCCTGAACGGCTTCTACCCGCGCGACACCCAGATCGCCACGCAGGTCGCCCGCAACAACACCGCCGTGGACCTGTTCCTCGGCTACGCGGACTGCGTGCCGCGCGTCATCGGCAAGACCTGCTGACCGCGTCGACCGCCTGGTCGACCTGCTCGGGTGAGACGAAGTAGTGCGGGGACGCCCGCACTACCTCGTCGAGCCCGCGCCGGGCCATGTCGATCCTGGTCGAGCTGACCGTGCTGGTCGTGACGGTGACCCCCTGAGCGGCCAGCCGGGTCTTCACGTCGGTCGCGGCGACGCCCTCGACGGTGAACGTGACCAGGCCGCACTGCTGGTCGCCCTGGTCGCGGACCCGCACTCCGGGCAGTTCCGCGAGTCCGGCGCGCAGGCGCTCGGCGCGGTCGCCGACCTCGGCCGCGATGGTGTCCACGCCCACGCGGAGCGCGTACCGGGCCGCCTCGACCAGGCCGAGCTTGGCCGCGACCGAGCACTCCCACAGCTCGAACACCCGCACGTCGTCGCGCAGCTCGTAGGTCGTCGGCGATGTCCACGAGCCGCTGTGCAGGTCGACCAGCCGGGGCCGCAGCCGGTGCGCGACCTCGCGGCGCACCGCCAGCACGCCGGTCCCGCGCGGTCCGCGCAGCCACTTGCGGCCGGTGCCGGACAGCATGTCCACGCCCAGGTCGTGCAGGCGGACGGGGAGCTGGCCGATCGACTGGCACGCGTCCAGCAGCACCAGCGCGCCCACCTCGTGGGCCGCCGACGCGACCTCGGCGACCGGGTTCACCAGACCGCCGTTGGTCGGGACGTGCACCAGCGACACCAGCTTGACCCGCTCGTCCAGCAGTTCGCGCAGCGCCGCCACGTCGACCTGCCCGAGCGCGTCGGACGGCACGGTCTCGACCGTCGCGCCGGTCTCCTCGGCGCGGCGCAGCAGCGGCACGGCGTTGCCCGCGTACTCGACCTCGGTGATCAGCACCCGGTCGCCCGCGGCCAGCGGAACGGCGTCGAACGCGCTCAGCCACGACCGGGTCGCGCTGTCGGAGAACGCGATCTCGTCCGCGGAGGCGCCGAGCAGCTCGGCCAGCACGCCGTAGCCCGCTTCGAGGTCGTCCGCCCGTTCACCCGCGGCCAGGTAGCCGCCGATCTCGG
This sequence comes from Umezawaea sp. cmx-9-4, assembly GCA_049997955.1. GTDB lineage: Bacteria > Actinomycetota > Actinomycetes > Mycobacteriales > Pseudonocardiaceae > Umezawaea. Next base: position 128,129 of record JAEBDY010000002.1, read on the forward strand.
CCTCGCGCCGCAGGTGCCCGATCTGGGCCTCCAGCACGGGCGTGGGCGGCAGCGACGACCCGGCGCTGTCCAGGAAGACCCGGTCGAGAGCGGCGGGCGTGTCGGCGCGCAGGAGTTCCAGGTCCACTACTTCGCCGTCCACTTCTGCAGGTTCCACCAGGGGCCCCACGACAGGCCGCCGTGGTCGGACGGGTCGACCACCTGCTGGTAGCCGTTCCAGTTCTCGCGCACCACGTAGGTGTGCGAGACGAAGGCGAGGGTGACCAGGCCGGGCGCGGCGAGGTACGCGCGCTGGAACCGCACGTAAGCGGCCGTGCGCTGGGCCGGGTCGAGCAGGGTGCGGCCCGCGTCCAGCGCGGAGTCGACCTCGGGGTTGGAGTAGCCGCCGGAGTTGCCCGTCGCTCCCGTGTGCAGCATCCCGTAGAGGGTCTGGTCCGGGTCGAACGGATCGCCGTCACCGCCGAGCACGGCGTCCTTGCCGAGCCTCGGCGCGATGGCCTCGCGGCTCAGCCCGGCGAGCTGCACGTCCACGCCGACGGCCCTGGCGTCGGCGGCGAACGCCGTCGCCAGGTCGCTGCGGACCACGTCGCCGGTCGGGTACACCAGGGTGAACGACGCGACCACGCCGCCGCGCGACCGCAGCCCGTCCGCGCCCTTGACCCAGCCCGCCTGGTCGAGCAGGAAGTCGGCCTGCGCCTTGTCGTAGCGGAACGTCGAGTCGGGGTCGACGAACTCGGGCAGTTCGGCGGGCACCGGGGTGCTCACGGCCGTGCCCTTGCCCGCGAGCAGGTTGTCGATCATGCCCTGGCGGTTCACGGCGGCGTTGAGCGCCAGCCGCATCGCCGGGTCGCCGGTGACCGGGTTGGCGGTGGGCAGCGTGATGGCGCGCAGGTCGGCGGTGCGGTGGTCGATGACCCGCATCCCGTTGGCCTGGGCGAAGTTCGCGGCGAGCCGGGGCGGCAGGTCGGTGCCGTCGAACTCGCCCTTCTCCATCCGCTGGGCCCTGGTGTTGTCGTCCGGGACGAAGATCACCGTGACCTTCCTGATCCCGGGGTCGCCCTCGATGTGCGCCGGGTTCGCCTCCAGGACCATCTTCTCGCCCCTGGCCCACTCGGTCAGCCGGTACGGGCCGGTGCCGACGGGCGCGGTGTTGACCGGGCTGGCCGCCAGCGAACCGCCCGCTGCCAGCGCCTCGCTGGGCAGGATGCCGAGCACCAGCAGGTTCGGGAACGGCGCGTACGGCGTCGACAGAGTGAAGCGGACGTTCTGCGCGTCCAACTGCTCGACGCCGGTGAGCATCGCGAACGTCGACCGCACCGTCGCCCCGGACGCCGGGTCGAGCAGCGCGCGGTAGGTCGCCACGACGTCCTCGGCGCCGAACGCCGTGCCGTCGGTGAACTTCACGTCGCCCCGCAGCTTCACCGTCCACGACAGGCCGTCGGCCGCGGGCACGGGGGCCTCGGCGGCGAGCTGCGGCCGCAGCGTGCGGTCCGCCCGGTGCTCCACCAGCCCGTCGAAGATCTTGGAGACGCCCTTGGACCCGTAGCCCAGCAACGGGTTCAGCGTCGCGGGCTCGGTCGCGTCGGCGAGGACGATCGAGCTGTTGTCGTTCGTGCCTTCCGCGCTGGGTGTCGTCGTGCCGGTGCACGCGGAGGCGCCGATGGCGGCCACGAGCAGGACGGGGGGCAACAGGAAGCGCACGACACCCGACCCTAGTCCGTACCCGTGGACGGCGTCAGCCGATCGGCGGGGGCGGTGGGCGCACCTCCTCCACCGCCCCTGGGCGCCGGACAGCGGCACTGTGCGGGATTCCAGCAGGTCAGGATGCTCGCGGCGGAGTTCTCGACCGGCTGACGTCATACTGTTCACACCCCCGGAGAGGACCTCGCCGTGCGCGTAGCGCTTTGCCAGATCAGCTCGACCACCGACCCGACGGCGAACCTGGAACTGGTGCGCGACGGCGTCCGCCGGGCCGCCGCCGACGGCGCACGGGTCGTGCTGTTCCCGGAAGCCACCCAGTGCCGCTTCGGGGTGTCCCTCGAGCCGATCGCCGAACCGCTGGACGGCCCGTGGGCGGCGGCCGTGCGCGCGATCGCCGTGGAGCACGGCGTGATCGTCGTCGCGGGCATGTTCACCCCCGTGGACGACGGCCGGGTGACCAACACGCTGCTGGTCACCGGGGCGGACGTGCACCTGGGCTACGACAAGATCCACCTGTTCGACGCCTTCGGCTTCCAGGAGTCGAGCACCGTCGCCCCCGGCGCGAAGCCCGTGACGATCCAGATCGACGGCACCACGCTGGGCATCGCCACCTGCTACGACATCCGGTTCCCCGAACTGTTCCGCGCGCTGGCGGACCAGGGCGCCTCAGCCGTGCTGCTGGGCGCGTCGTGGGGCTCCGGGCCGGGCAAGGTGGAGCAGTGGGAACTGCTGGCCCGCGCACGGGCGCTCGACTGCACGTCGTGGGTGCTCGCCTGCGGCCAGGCCGATCCCGGTGACCTGGACACCACGGCTCCGACGGGTGTCGGCCACAGCATGGCGGTAGGGCCACTGGGCGAGGTCGTGGAGAGCCTCGGCGGAAACACGGGGATGCTGGTCGTGGACATCGACACCGAGGCGGTCGAGAACGCCCGCCGCACCCTGCCGGTACTGGCGAACCGGAGGCTGTGACGGCCGTCGGGCACGCCCCTGGGGGACAAAGGCCGAACAGCTGCGGCTGGAAGTCCGCCCTCGGACCCCGAACCCACACGATTGCGGACCGGAACCGCCATCCGGATGATCTTCTGGGGGGATGGAGCGCGGAGCACGGGACGGGTATGACGAATTCGACTGAGTGGTACGACGCGTGGTCGGCGGCCACCCACCTGTACCGGCACCTGACCAGCGGTGGTCTGCCCCAGCCGGTCTTCACCCCCGTGCGCCTCGCACCGGGCGAGACGTCGTTCTGCGACGTCTCGGTCCAGTACTCCCGGTTCTACGGGATGAACGTCAGCTACCAGACGAACAGCGGTTTCTTCTTCGGGTCGCCGCTGTTCATCGCCGCGGGCCTGGCCGCGAACGCCGTCGGCAACTCGATCGCCAAGAGCCGCGCGGAGCAGAGGTCCGCGCCGCAGTGGCGGGAGCACTCCCCGTCCCGGACGGTCGTCACCGAGACGCGCACGCTGTGCTTCGCAGCGGGCCGGTGGCTGTCCTTCGACCACGACGCCGTGGTCGAGTTCACCGCCGACCCGCTGCGGGCCGCGTGCTTCCTGAACTTCGCCGAAGCCGAACCGCTGTGCCTGGCCGGGTTCAGCGCACCATGGCTGACCGTCCTGCTCGCGCACCGCCTCTACGGCGCCGACCGCATGGTCCAGCTCCCGTACCTGCACCCGTTCGCGACGAGCCCGATCGGCTAGCGCAGGTCCATGCCCAGGTCCAGCGCGGGTGACGAGTGGGTCAGGCCGCCGACCGCCAGGTAGTCGACGCCGGTTTCCGCGTACGCACGTGCCACCGACAGGGTGAGGCCGCCGGACGCCTCCAGTGTCACTCCCCCCGCCCGGCGCACTGCCTCGGCGCACATCTCGGGTGTGAAGTTGTCCAGCAGCACCAGTTCCGCGCCTTCGTCGACGGCCTCGTCCAGCTGTTCCAGACTGTCCACCTCGACCTCGCACGGCAGGTGCGGCGCGTGTGCTCGTACCGCGGCCATGGCCGCGCGCACCGAACCGGCCGCGAGCACGTGGTTGTCCTTGATCAGCACCGCGTCGCCGAGGCCCATCCGGTGGTTGACCCCGCCGCCGCAGCGGACCGCGTACTTCTCCAGCAACCTCAAGCCCGGCAACGTCTTCCGCGAGTCGCGGACCTGCGCGCCGGTGCCCGCCACCGCGTCCACCCACGCCGCCGTGGCGGTCGCGACGCCGGACAGGTGGGTGAGGAAGTTCAACGCCGTGCGCTCGGCGGTGAGCAGGTCGCGCACCCGGCCCCGCAGGACGAGCGCGGGCTCGCCGGGCACGGCCTTCTCGCCGTCGGCACGCTGGGACAGGATCTCCACGTCCGCGCCGAACACCTCCAGCGCGACCGGGATCCCGGCCAGCACACCGGAAGCGCGCGGGGTCAGCTCGGCGACCGCCACCGCGTCCGCGGGCACGGTCGCCTCGGTCGTGGCGTCCGGGCCGTAGCGGAGGTCCTCCGCGAGCGCGGTCGCGATCGCCCGGCGGGCGTCGTCCAGGTCGAGTGTCGTCATGCCGCTCCCCAAGCCATAACGGGATCCGCGAGTACGGGTTGGCCGCTCGGTGTGAGCCGGACGACCTGGCTGCGGTGCCAGCGCACCTCGTCGCGCGCGGTGAAGTCCGTGCGCACGTGGCAACCGCGGGATTCGGTGCGTTCCGCCGCGGCGGCGATCAGCGCCCGCGCGGCCAGCGTGAGCGCCGCGTCCTCCACCAGCCGCCGGGTGTCCAGCACCCGGTCCACAGTGGACAGGTCGAGCACCGAGCCGACGACCGCGAGGCCCTCCGCGTCGCGACCGATGGCCGCGTACCGGCTCATCACCCGTTGCAGCGAGTCGCGGTCGGCCACCGGCGCGGTCGGCAGCACGGGGTCGAGCGCGGCCTTCGGGTCGGCCAGCATCCCCAGCGCCAGGTCGGCCGCGATGGCCTCGGCGGCCCTCGTGCCGACGACCAGGCCCTCCAGCAAGCTGTTGGAGGCCAAGCGGTTCGCGCCGTGCAGGCCGGTCCTGGCCACCTCGCCCGCCGCGTACAGACCGGTGACCGCGGTGCGTCCGTCCACGTCGGCCACCACGCCGCCGCAGGCGAAGTGCGCCGCCGGGGCGACCGGGATCGGGTCGTGCGCCGGGTCGATGCCCGCCGCGACGCAGGCCGCGTGGACCGTCGGGAACCGGGTCGCCATCGAGCCGAGACCGGTGGCGTCCAGGAACACGTGGTCGTCGATTCCGCCGGGCCCGCCCGCCATGTGCCGGGTGATCGCCGCCGCGACCACGTCGCGGGGAGCCAGGTCCTCCAGCGGGTGCACGCCCTTCATGACCCGCGCGCCGGTCGCGTCGACCAGCACCGCGCCCTCGCCGCGGACGGCCTCGGTGACCAGCGGGCACCGGCCGCGCGCGCCGCGTCCGGTGTAGAGGACGGTCGGGTGGAACTGGACGAACTCGACGTCCGCCGCCATCGCGCCCGCCCGCATCGCCAGCGCCAGACCGTCGCCGGTCGCGACCTCGGGGTTGGACGTCGCCTGGTACAGCTGGCCGAGCCCGCCACTGGCGAGCAGCACGGCGGGCGCGCCGATCGCGCCGGGCACGCCGTTGCCGTCGAGCACCAGCAGTCCGCACACGACGCCGAGCGGCGTGCGCAGGGCGTCGACCGCGACGTGCTGCTCCAGCACGGGAAGCCGACCGTCGGCCGTGGCGGCGAGCAGCGCCCGTTCCACCTCGGCGCCGGTCGCGTCGCCTCCGGAGTGCACCACGCGGAACGCCGTGTGGCCGCCTTCGCGGGTGCGGGCCAGGTGGCCGTCCGGCTTGGCGTCGAAGACCGCGCCGCGCTCGCGCAGCCGTTCCACCGCCGCCGGCCCGCCGGAGATGACCGCCGTGACGGCGTCCTCGTCGCACAGTCCCGCGCCCGCGACGAGCGTGTCGCCGATGTGCGCGCCGACCGTGTCGCCTTCGTCGTGCTCACCGGGCAGCACGACGGCGACGCCGCCCTGCGCCCAGCGCGTGTTGCCGTCCGGACCGCTGGCCTTCGTGACGACGAGGACCCGCAGGCCCAGCTCGTGGGCGCGCAGCGCGGCCGTCAGGCCCGCCACCCCCGTGCCGACCACGACGAGGTCGGCACGGGCCTCCCATCTCGGCCTCACTCGCCGCCGCCGGGCTTGCCGATCTCGATCATCCGCTGCACCGACGCCTGCGCGCGCTTCGCGATCTCCAGGTCGACGTGCACCTCGTCCTTGTTCTCGCGCAGGCACCGCAGCAGCGCGGTCGGCGTGATCATCTTCATGTACTTGCACGACGCCCGGTCGTTCACCGCGCGGAAGTCGATGTCCGGCGCGGCCTTGCGGAGCTGGTGCAGCATCCCGACCTCGGTCGCCACGAGCACCGACTTCGCCGAGGTGCCGCGCGCGGCGGTGATCATGTCGCCGGTCGAGAGGATGCGGACCTGGTTCGCGGGCACGATGCCCTCGCCCGCGAGGTACAGCGCCGACGTGGCGCAGCCGCACTCCGGGTGGATGAACAGGTCGGCCTCGGGGTTCTCGGCCGCGCGCACAGCCAGCTCCGGCCCGTTGATGCCCGCGTGCACGTGGCACTCGCCCGCCCAGATGTGCAGGTTCTCGCGACCGGTCTCGCGCTTCACGTGCGCGCCGAGGAACTGGTCCGGCAGGAACAGCACCTCGCGATCGGCCGGAATGGACGCCACCACGTCGACCGCGTTCGACGACGTGCAGCAGATGTCCGTCTCCGCCTTCACCTCGGCGGTCGTGTTCACGTACGACACGACCACCGCGCCGGGGTGCTCGGCCTTCCACTCGCGCAGCTGGTCGCCGGTGATCGAGTCGGCCAGCGAGCAGCCCGCCCGCTCGTCCGGGATCAGCACGGTCTTCTCCGGCGCCAGGATCTTCGCCGTCTCGGCCATGAAGTGGACGCCGCAGAAGATGATCGTGGAGGCGTCGCTGGCGGCCGCGATCCGGCTCAGCGCCAGCGAGTCGCCCGTGTGGTGCGCGATGTCCTGGATCTCGGGCAGCTGGTAGTTGTGGGCGAGGATGACCGCGTCGCGCTGACGTGCGAGTTCGAGCACCTCCGCGCGCCAGGACGCGTCGGCCTCGATGCCGTCGTACGCGCCGTCAGAGGTTCGCTCCACATATGCGGTAGCGACCATGGGGTCCTCCTCGCAACTCTCCGAGGTTTTCGCCTTTGGGTCGAAAACTTGGCCGATACTATCAGCCCGTGGGTCTCGCGGGACATGAGGTGTTGGCCGCAGTACTCCAGGTGAGAGCCGGATCACTCCAGGTCATGCTCTGGCAACGCGCACGGGAACCGCACGCTCACCGCTGGTCACTCCCCGGCGGCGCGCTCGGCGACCGGGAGGACATCGAGGCGTCCATCCGCAGGCAACTGGCGGAGAAGGTGGACGTCAGGCAGCTCTCCCACGTGGAACAGCTGTCGGTCTTCAGCGCCCCCGACCGGGTCCCCGGCCCGCGCGTCGTGGCCACCGCGTTCCTCGGGCTGGTCCCCTCGGACATAGACCCGGTGGTCCCTACCGACACCGGGTGGTTCCAGGTCGACGACCTGCCCGTCACCGCGTTCGACCACCGGGCGATCATCCACAAGGCACGGCAGCGCCTGGGGTCGAAGCTCTCGTACACGAACCTCGGTTTCGCCTTGGCCCCACCGGATTTCACCATCTCCGCGCTGCGCGAGCTGTACTCGGCGGCACTGGGCTACCGCGTCTCCGCGACGAACCTGCAACGGGTGCTCTCCCGACGTGGCCTGCTGGAACCAACGGGCGACACGAGCCCCCCAGGCCCCACCGGCGGCAGACCGGCCGCCCTTTTCCGTTTCAGCGCAAGGGGAATACTGGTGACCGACCAGTTCGCCGTGCTGCGCCCCCCGTCGACCGGCCGTCCGGCGGGCACGACCGCCACGTCGTAACGTGGCGGTGTGACCGAGACGCTCCCCCTCTTCCCGCTGGGCACCGTTCTGCTGCCCGGAGCGTCCCTGCCGCTGCACATCTTCGAACCCAGGTACCGCCAGCTGACGGTCGACCTGGTCACCGGCGTCCTGCCGGACCGCCAGTTCGGCGTCATCTCCATCCGCGAGGGCTGGGCCATGGGCACCGACAACGTCGCTTCGCTGCGCGACGTCGGCTGCTCAGCCCTGCTGCGCGAGGCCCGCAGGCTCAACGACGGCAGGTTCGACATCGTCACCAGGGGCGAACAACGCTTCCGCCTCCTCTCGGTGGACCACACAGCGGCCCCGTACCTGGTCGGCGAGGTGGAATGGCTACCGGACACCCCCACCCCGCAACCGGTGGCCGAGGTCCTTCCCCTGATGGCAGACTCGGCGAGAGCGGCCCACCAGCGCTACTGCGCGGCGGCCTGGCACCAGGAAGACTGGTCCCCACCACCAGCGGAAACCACCCACGACCTCCTGTCGTACCTGCTGGCGGGAGACTGCCTGCTGGCCCTGGAAGACCGCCAACACCTGCTTGAGGAAACCTCACCAGCACGCCGCCTGCGCCTGGTGCGCAGAATGCTCCACCGCGAGGCCGGAATCCTCGACGCCCTGCACGCCGTACCAGTACCGCTGGCCGAGTTCGGCCACGTCCCGCACCCGAACTGACCGCCCTCCGCAGACCAAGCGTTTGCGGGGGAGGAGGGTTGGGCACGAGCCGGGGGGCGGCAGGCCGGCAGAGCGACCCAGACCAGCCAAGCAGGGTCCGAGGCAGCAGGCCAGGCAGAGCGGTCCAGACCGGCCGAGCAGGGCCGAGGATTTCGAGCCGGGACGCACTCCAACTCGGGCTCGAACTCAAGATCGACATGGGTCGGGCCTGGTTTCCGACAGCGGCCGCACGCAACCCAAGCGGCATCCAGACCCCCTCCGCCACCCCGATCCCCAGCGCCCTCATGGCCGTCCGCTACGGGTCAAGGCATCTTTCCCGCCTTGACGCGGCGCGGACGGCCATGGAGACAATCGCGCGAACGGGGTGACCACGCCCCCGCACACGGCCATGCACGCTGCAGAGCTGACGCAGAGCCGCCAAAGAACACCGCCGGACCTCAAACAGCACCAGAGACCAACCCAGCCCGCCAAAACCCACCCCAAACATTCCCCCAATTGCCCCATTGCCGGATTGTTCAACAATCCCCTACCGTGTGAACCACCACACACCGCTCACCACCCACTGCGAGGTGCCCATGAGCACTACACCCATCACCCAAACCCCCGATGGCTGGTTCCGGTCCCTCGGCCAACGCGGCAAGCGCGCCTTCATCGGCGCCTTCGGCGGCTACGGCCTCGACTCGTACGACTACTGGGTCCTCCCCCTGAGCCTGGTGGCGATCACGTCGTTCTTCGGCATCTCAAAGGGCCAGGCGGGGTTGCTCAACACGGCCACCCTGGTCCTCTCCGCGCTGGGCGGTGCGGCGGCCGGTGTCCTGGCCGACCGGGTGGGGCGGGTGAAGACGCTGCTGATCACGGTCATCACCTACGCCGTGTTCACGGTCCTCTGCGGTTTCGCGACGAGCTACGAGATGCTCCTGGTGTTCCGCGGCCTGCAAGGGCTGGGTTTCGGCGGTGAGTGGGCCGCGGGGGCGATCCTCGTGGCCGAGTACTCGAAGCCCGAGTACCGCGGTCGGGCGGTGGCGTTCATCCAGAGCGCGTGGGCCGTCGGCTGGGGGCTGGCGGTGGTGGTCTACACGTTCGTGTTCTCGTTCGTGGGCCCGGACATGGCGTGGCGCATCATGTTCTGGACCGGCGCACTGCCCGCGGTCCTGGTCCTCTACATCCGCCGCTCGGTGCAGGACGCGCCGGGAACGGTGGAGCAGCGGGAGAAGAGCACCCGCAACTTCTCCGCGATCTTCAAGGGCGGGCTGGGTCGGACGACGTTCTTCGCGGCCCTGCTGGCCACCGGCGTCCAGGGCGGCTACTACACCCTCGCGACCTGGCTGCCGACGTTCCTGAAGACCGAGCGCGGGCTGTCGGTCATCAACACCACGGGCTACTACGCGTTCCTGATCTCCGGCGCGTTCATCGGGTACGTCTGCGGCGGCTTCATCACGGACCGCTTGGGGCGCAAGAAGACCTTCGCGCTCTTCGCCGTCTTGTCCGCGATCTTGATCATGCTCTACACGCAGATCCCCGCCGGGGCCAACACGGTCGTGCTGTTCCTCGGCTTCCCGCTGGGGTTCTGCGCGTCGGCGATCTTCAGCGGCTTCGGCTCCTTCCTGGCCGAGCTGTACCCGACGGACGTGCGCGGCACCGGCCAGGGCTTCACCTACAACTTCGGCCGGGCGGTGGGCGCCCTCTTCCCGGCGGGCGTGGGCTTCATGGCCGACAGCATGGGCGTGGGTGGTGCGATGGTGTTCGGAGCGGCCGCGTACGGCATCGCGGTCGTGGCCCTGCTCGGACTGCCGGAAACGCTGGGACGGGAGCTGACGTGACACCGGAAGAGGTCAGGGCCCGCGCGAGCGGGCCCACCTCGGGACTGGCGGTCGGGTTCGCCCAGGCGAACCTGATCGCGGTGCCGGCGGACTGGGCGTACGACGTCCTGCTGTTCGCCCAGCGCAATCCCAAGCCGTGCCCGGTGCTCGACGTGACGGAACCGGGCGGCCACCGCACGATCCTGGCGCCCGCCGCCGACCTGCGCAGCGACATCCCGCGCTACCGCGTCTGGCGGGACGGCGAGTTGACCGCCGAGCCGACCGACGCGACCCCGTTCTGGCGCGACGACCTGGTGTCGTTCCTCATCGGCTGCAGCTTCACCTTCGAGGGCGCGCTGGCCGAGGCGGGCGTGCCGCTGCGGCACGTCGACCAGAACCGCAACGTGCCGATGTTCGTGACGAACCGCGCCTGCCGTCCGGCGGGCCGGATGCACGGGCCGATGGTCGTGTCGATGCGCTGGATCCCCGAACACCTGGTGGAGGCGGCGAAGCGGATCAGCGGCCTGATGCCCGCCGTGCACGGATCTCCGGTTCACGTGGGCGAACCGGCGGAACTGGGCATCGACGATCCGTCCACTCCGGACTTCGGCGACCCGGTCGACCCCGAGGAAGGGGACGTTCCGGTCTTCTGGGCGTGCGGCGTGACACCCCAATCCGCCCTCGTGGCCTCAAAACCACCGTTCGCGATCACTCACGCGCCCGGCCACATGTTCGTGACCGACGTGCCGGACTCCGACTACCGGGTGGGCTGAGACCGTCCGGTACCGACCGGTCCGGAGCCTCGCTCGCCTGCGCGGGGTGGTGGCGAGGCCGCTTGGCTGCACGCCTTCCTGGACGCTCGGGTGTGGGCGATGAAGGAGGAAGAGGCGCGCTCGGACACTTCGCGGGTTGACACGGCCCAGTGGGTGTTCCTGAACGCGGGGAACTTCGACCTGAACACGCCGTTGAAGTGGAAGGTGCACGAGGGGACAGCTTTGTGATCAGTTCCTGATTTTGGGCTTGGCCCCTCGGGCTTGCCGGCGTGCTTTCGTTTGCTGCCGAGTTTGGGGCGGGACGGGTCCGTGGCGCAGCGTTGGTGCGCGCCTTGCGGCTACCAGGCTTGAGGGCTGGGGCTGGTCAACGCGAGCGGTTCAACCCAAGTGGTCTAACCGAGGCGGCGGCCCAGGTCGTCCATGCCGTTCCACGCTGCCAGGCAGCCGTAGGCCAGGGCTGTGGCCAGGGGCCAGGCGACTACTCCCCACCAGGTTTCCAGGACCGGGGCGGTCATGATGGTGTCGCCGATGTTCAGCTGGCCGGTGGCCGCGTAGTGGTCCGCTGCCATGCCCACGCCGGTTTTCTGGCCGAGGTAGGCGGCCAGTGCCGAGCCGAGCACCGCTGCGAGCATGACCACCGGGCCTCGGCGTTCGCGTAGCAGCCACACCGCGATGCCGGTGAGCAAGCCCGCTCCCAGGCCCATCATCACGAAGATCATCAAGGCGTCCAGGGCGTGGTAGCTCTCGCCGCCGACCGAGATCAGTTGGCCACCGTCCTGCACGACCTTGTTCTGGCCCGGTGCCAGGCGGGACCACAGCCAGCCCAGCGGAAGGGCGAAGACGGACATGGCACCGAGCAGGCAGGCGGCTGGGAGGAGGTCGCGCTTCACCACGACCCGTGGGCGTGGGGGGTGGAATTCGAACACCCACTGGGGCAGGACTGGCTGGACGCGGAGCGGGACCGCCCTGTCGTCCACCGGTTGTTCCGCCACCCGCGACCTCCTCGTGCGCCCGAAGCTCGGTGCGAGGTTACCGCGACTCGGTGATCTCGCCGTGGCGACTGCACCTGGCCGTCCACCCCGCCGGGGTCACCTGGACGACCATGCGCCTGGCGCACTGCGCGCAGTAGCGCGGCGGGTCGATCACGGTCAGGCGCTTGGCGCACGCCTCGTGGTCGCCTTCCGCGTCCTTGCCGCAGTAGGAGCAGTACGCCACGTCCACCTTCACAGCGTCTGGCTGAGCGCCTTGATGGGCATGCTCAGCTCGTCCAGCATCTCCAGGTCCTGCACGGCGGGCCTGCCGAGGTTGGTCAGGTAGTTGCCGACGATGATCGCGTTGATGCCGCCGAGCATGCCCTGCTTGGCGCCGAGGTCGCCGAAGGTCAGCTCGCGGCCGCCCGCGAAGCGCAGGATCGTGCGGGGCAGGGCCAAGCGGAACGCCGCGACCGCGCGCAGGGCGTCCGGGCCCTCGACCACCGGGTAGTTCTCGTACGGGGTGCCGGGGTTCGGGATGAGGAAGTTCAGCGGGACCTCGTCGGGTTCCAGCGACGCCAGCTGCACGGCGAACTCGGCGCGCTGGGCGAGGGTTTCGCCCATGCCGATGATGCCGCCGCAGCAGACCTCCATGCCCGCCTCGCGGATCATCCGCAGGGTGTCCCAGCGCTCTTCCCACGAGTGGGTGGTGACCACGTTCGGGAAGTGCGACCTGGCCGTTTCGAGGTTGTGGTTGTAGCGGTGCACGCCCATCGCCACGAGCTCGTCGACCTGCTCCTGGGTCAGCATCCCGAGCGAGCAGGCGATCTGGATGTCGTTGCCGTCGTCGCGGATGGCCTTGATGCCGTCGCGGACCTGGGAGAGCAGGCGCTTGTCCGGGCCGCGCACGGCCGCGACGATGCAGAACTCGGTCGCGCCGGTGTCCGCGGTCTGGCGGGCGGCCTTGACCAGGCCGGGGATGTCCAGCCACGCCGAGCGGACGGGCGAGGGGAACTGGCCGGACTGCGAGCAGAAGTGGCAGTCCTCGGGGCAGCCGCCGGTCTTGAGGGACACGATGCCCTCGACCTCGACCTCGGGGCCGCACCAGCGCATCCGCACCTCGTGCGCGAGCGCGAGCAGGTCGGAGACCCGGTCGTCGGGGAGTTCGAGGACCTCCAGCACCTGGGCTTCGGTCAGGCCGACACCGCGCTCCAGGACCTGTTCGCGTGCCACGTCCACGACGTCGGTGCTGCGGTCGACCTGCTCGGGTGCTGCGGTCACGACTTCTCCTTCGGCAGACGGGCGTTCGAGCAAGTGTGCCCCACGGCACGGACGGAGTCCGCGCGACGAACGTCACCCCCTACACGTAGTGCGAGGCGAACGCTTCCGGGTCGAACGTGCCGCCGAACCACGGTGACAGCGCGCCTCGGGCGACGTCCAGGAAGTCGGCCGGGTGCAGCCTGGTCACGCCGTTGGGGAGCACGCCGAGCAGCGGACCGCCCGCGGCCTCCGGCAGGTCGGTGAGGTTGCTGCGGGCCGCGAGGTCGGGTGCGGCAGGCCAGCGGCCGACGACCACGCCCAACGACTCCAGGCCGCGCCGCAGGAGCGCCTCGGCGGTCAGCGCGGTGGCGTTCAGCGTGCCCAGACCGGCCGCGGCGACGACGAGCACGGGGGCGTTGACCGCCCACGCCGCGTCGGCGATGGTCGTGCCCTTCTCGTCGAACCGCACCAGCAGCCCGCCCGCGCCCTCGACCAGCACGAGGTCGTGCGTCGCGTCCAGCTCGGTCACGGCCGCGGCGATGTCCGACGGCGACACGGTGGGTCTGCCCGCACGTCTGGCCGCCGTCGCGGGCGCCAGCGGATCCGGGTACCTGACCAGCTCACGGATGGTGACGGGGCCCGCGAGGCGGACGACCTCGTCGACGTCGCCGTGCTCGCCGGGCAGCAGTCCGGTCTGCGCGGGCTTGAGCACGGCGACCCGTCTGCCGTCGGCGGAGGCGACCGCGGCAAGGGCGGCGGTCACGGCCGTCTTGCCGACCTCGGTATCCGTACCGGTGATCACGAGGACGCTCACGGGGCAACACCCTACGGCGGTGCCGCGGGTCGGACGGGGTGGCGGGTGCCCTCGATTACGAGCCAACCCCGGATCGTTATCCCGCCTTCGCAGCCGCCACGACCGCCGCGCAGATGGCGGCGACGTCGTCGTCCGTGCAGACGAACGGCGGCATCGTGTAGACGAGGTCGCGGAACGGCCGCAGCCACACGCCGTGGTCGATGGCGGCGGCGGTCGCGGCGACCATGTCCACCTCGTGGTCCAGCTGCACGACCCCGATGGCCCCGAGCACCCGCACGTCGCCGGGCGCGTCCGCGAGACCCGCTTCCAGCCCCGCCTCGATCCGCCGCACCTCGCCGCGCCAGTCCTGCGAGAGCAGCAGGTCGATCGACGCGGACGCCACGGCGGAGGCCAGCGGGTTGCCCATGAACGTCGGCCCGTGCGCCAGGATCGGCACGTCGCCGCGGCTGATGCCGTCCGCGACCCGCTCGGTGCACAGCGCGGCGGCCATGGTCAGGTAGCCGCCGGTCAGGGCCTTGCCGACGCACATCACGTCCGGGCTGACGTTCGCGTGGTCGGCGGCGAACAGCTCGCCGGTGCGGCCGAAGCCGGTGGCGATCTCGTCGAACACCAGCAGCACGTCGTTGGCCAGCGTCAACTCGCGCAGCACGTGCAGGTAGCGCGGGTCGTGGAAGCGCATGCCGCCCGCGCCCTGCACGACCGGCTCCACGATGACCGCGGCCAGTTCGTCGGCGTGCTCCTCGATCAGGTCCGCGAGGTGCTGCACGTACGCGGTGTCCATCTCGGCGGGCGGCGCGTCGGCGAACACCTGCTCGGGCAGGACGCCGCGCCACAGCGCGTGCATCCCGCCCTCCGGGTCGCACACGGACATCGGCTGGAACGTGTCGCCGTGGTAGCCGCCGCGCCAGGTCAGCAGCCTGCGCTTGGCCGGTTTGCCCTGGGAGCGCCAGTACTGGAGGCACATCTTGACCGCGACCTCGACCGACACCGAGCCCGAGTCGCACAGGAACACGTGCTGGAGCGGCGCGGGGGTGATGTCCACCAGCTTGGCCGCGAGGCGGACGGCGGGCTCGTGCGTGAGCCCGCCGAACATCACGTGGCTCATCCGGTCCAGCTGCCCCCGCACCGCGGCGTCCAGGACGGGGTGCCGGTAGCCGTGGATGGCCGCCCACCAGGACGACATGCCGTCCACCAGTTCCCGACCGTCGTCCAGGCGCAGCCGGACACCCTCCGCGGACTCGACGACGAGCGGCGCGCGGGTGCCCGGCATCGGCCCGTAGGGGTGCCAGACGTGCGCCCGGTCCAGTTTCAGCAGCTCATCGTGGTCCACGAGCCGAAAGGCTAACCGGGAACCGCTCCAGCCCGTGCAACAGCGTGCTGTCCTTCCACCGCAGCGCCCTCCCCGGCTCGCCCGCCAGTTCGACGTCGAACCGGTCCAGCAGCGACCCGACGGCGATCGCGCCCTCCAGCCGCGCCAGCGGGGCGCCGAGGCAGAAGTGGACGCCGTGCCCGAACGCGACGTGCCCGCCGGTCGAGCGGGTGATGTCCATCCTCTCCGGCTCGGGGAACTTCTCCGGGTCGCGGTTGGCGCCGAGCAGCGACACCAGCACGAGCTCGTCGGCCGGAATCGTCACGCCACCCAGCTCTGCCTCCTCGGCGGTGTAGCGGAACGTCGCCAGGTTGATCGGCCCGTCGAGCCGCAGGAACTCCTCGACCGCGTTCGTCAGCAGCGACCGGTCGGCGCGCAGCGCGGCGAGCTGGTCCGGGTTGCGCAGCAGCCCCAGCACCCCGTTGCCGATCAGGTTGACCGTGGTCTCGTGGCCCGCGACCAGCAGCAGGAACGCCATCGAGATCAGCTCGGCCTCGTTGAGCCGGTCGTCGTCCTCGTTGGCGTGGACCAGCGCGGAGAAGATGTCGTCGCCGGGGTTCTCCCGCTTGCTCTGGATCAGCCCGGCCAGGAAGCCGTACATCGAGGCCGCGGCCTGGTTGATCTCCTCCTGGGTCGAGTCGGTGAGCAGCGTCCCCGACCAGACCCGGAAGTCGTCGCGCTGGTCGAGCGGCACGTCCAGGAGTTCGCAGATCACCGTGATCGGCAGCGGGAACGCCAGGGCGTCCAGCAGGTCGACCTCCGGCTTGCCCGCCATCTCGTCCAGCAGGCGGTCGGCGATCTCCTGGACGCGCGGCCGCAGGGCTTCCATCCGCCGGGCCGTGAACGCCTTGTTGACCAGCTTGCGCAGCCGCGTGTGGTCGGGCGGGTCCATGTTCAGCATGTGCGAGGCGAACGACTGGTCGAACTCGCGACGCGGCGCCCCCGGCTGCAGGTGCTTGCCGAACAGGTCGCCCGCCGCGGCGAAGTTCTTGCTGAAGCGCGGATCGGACAGCACGGTGCGCGCTTCCTCGTGCCGCGTCACCATCCAGACCTTCAGCCCGCGCGGCAGGACCAGTTCCGACACCGGGCCCGCGCTCCGCAGCCGTTCGTGCACGGCGTGCGGGTCTTGCAGGTACTCGCCCCCGAGTTTCTCCGGACCGGCCTCTGTCGTCCGCATAGCACCCCTCCAGCGTTGAGTTAACTGTGTTAACTGAACGTCCGGGCATCCAAAGGTGTCCCAGGTTCACTCTCTTGTCACTCTGATGGAGCAGTCAACGCCTGACAAAGCCGACCAACCACCACGGGAAGTAGGCATCGAGTCGGAACTCCCCTCCTCCCGTACACGCAGGACCGCCTCGACGACCCGCACCTCCTCCACCCACGGGGAGGCTTCGACACCAACCCCGGCGAGGGGTGGCGACCACACGGTGATCTCACGGGACAGGTAGCGTTCGGATCGTGGTATCGCCTGATCCCGTTGACGCCCGCCTCCTCGCCATGATCGCGGAGATGGGCCGTGCGGCCGTGCACGAGGTCGCCGCCCGGTTGGGCATGGACCCCCGCGAGGCCGCGTCGAGGTTGATCACCCTGTCCGGGAGCGGTCTCCCGCTGCTGGTCGGCGTCGAGTGCGACCCCAACGGCATCCGCAGGGCCCTCGCGAACAGCATGGCGTGGGGCAACTACAGCGGTCCCCCGGCCGCCCCGCGCCCCTACCCGCAGTACCAGGCACCGCCCAGCGTGCCGTTCCCCGTGCAGCAGCCGCCCCAGCCGCAGCAGACGTGGGGCCCGCCCCAGTCCGCGGGCTGGGCCAGGGGCGACCAGCAGCCGATGTTCGGCGGCTCCAAGGGCGCGGCGGGCCAGCGCACGGGCAAGATCGGCACCTCGCTGGAGACCGAGGGCCTGGAGGGCGCCCACTTCTCGATCCAGCTGGTCGAGGTGGTCGACCCAGCGGACTTCCTCTTCACCGCCGCCGGCTACAAGCTCGCGGACGGCGAGCGGGCGGTGGTCGTGCACACCGAGCTGACCAACACCGGCGCGATCCCGTTCAACTCGCTGCCGGACATGTACCTGGTGCTGATGGCGCGCACGGGCGAACCGGTGGCCAAGGCCCCCGTGTCGCTCTCGTCGCGCCCCCCGCACAAGATCGGCGTCCAGCCGGGCGAGACCGCGGGTGGCCACACGGTCTACGTGCTCCCGGAGGACACCGCGATCACCGCGGTCCGCTGGAGCGCCAGGCCGGAGACCGACCTGAACACCCTGGTCTGGACGATCGACGACTAGCCCTCGGCGCGCAGCTGCTCCAGCGCGTTCGACAGGTCCGCCGGGTACTCGCTGGTGTACGACACCCACTGCCCGTCGGCCGGGTGGTGGAACCCCAGGGTCCGGGCGTGCAGCCACTGCCGCGTGATGTGCAGGCGCTTGGCCAGCGTCGGGTCGGCCCCGTACGTCAGGTCGCCGACGCACGGGTGGTGCAGCGCCGAGAAGTGCACCCGGATCTGGTGCGTGCGCCCGGTCTCCAGGTGCACGTCCAGCAGCGACGCCGCCCGGAACGCCTCGGCCACCTCGTAGTGGGTGATGCTGGGACGGCCGTTGGCCATGACCGCGAACTTGTAGTCGTGCTTGGGGTGCCGGTCGATCGGCGCGTCGATGGTGCCCTTGATCGGATCAGGGTGCCCCTGCACCAGCGCGTGGTACAGCTTGTCCACGGTCCGTTCCTTGAACGCGTGCTTCAGCGCCGAGTACGCGTTCTCGCTCTTCGCCACCACCATCACGCCGGTGGTGCCGACGTCCAGGCGGTGCACGACGCCCTGGCGTTCGGCGGCCCCCGAGGTGGCGATCCGGATCCCCGCGCCCGCGAGGCCGCCGACCACGGTCGGCCCGGTCCAGCCGGGGCTCGGGTGGACGGCCACGCCGACCGGCTTGTCCACCACGATGATGTCGTCGTCCTGGTGCAGCACGACGAGGCCTTCGACCGGCACGGCCTGGATCTGCACCGGCCGGGGCGGCTCGGGCAGGGTGACCTCCAGGGTCGCCCCGGCCACCAGCCGGTCCGACTTCCCGGCGGGCTGCCCGTCCAGCACCACGTCACCGGACTCGGTCAGCGCGGCGACCACCGTCCGCGACAGCCCGAGCAGCTTCGCCAGGCCGGCGTCGACGCGCATTCCGTCGAGACCGTCCGGCACGGGCAGGGTGCGATACCCGCTCATTTCTTTTCCTTCTTCACAGCACGAGTGCCGTCGTAGTCGCGTTGGAGCAGCGCCATCGTCACGATGAGCACGCCACCCACGCAGATTGCCGAATCGGCGAGGTTGAACACCGGCCACACCCGGCCGTAGGGGTCGAACAGGGAGAGGAAGTCCACCACGTGCCCGCGCAGCGGGCCGGGCGCGCGGAAGATCCGGTCGCCCAGGTTCCCGAGCGCGCCGCCCAGCACCATGCCCAGCCCGACGGCCCACGGGCCGGACCGCAGCTTGCGCGCGATCCACCCGATGAACCCGACCACGCCGATCGAGATCAGGGCGAGCACGGCGGTCCAGCCGCCAGCGAGCCCGAACGCGGCGCCGGGGTTGCGGATCAGCGGCAGGTACAGCGCGCCGCCGAGCAACTCGACCGGCTCACGGCCCTCCAGCTCCGCCACGGCGATGATCTTGCTGAACACGTCGAGCGCGAGCACCACCACGGCCACCGAGGCGAGCAGCGCCACGCGGCGGCGAGGCAGCGCGGCAGGCGTCGCGTCGAGGACGGGCTGGGTGGTCACCCCACCATTGTCCCAGCAGGCGCTCAGGACAGGAACGGCGGGAGCGGGCGCTCGTCGTTTTCGGGCACCCAGCGCCCGTCGCGCTCGACGTAGCTCCACTTCGGACCCTCGGTCACCAGCGTCCGCAACGCCGCGACCAGCCGGTCCACGTGGTCGGCGGTGCTGCCGAGACCGAGGCTGGCCCGCAGCGCCCGGTGCTCGTGCGCCCCGACCCCGTCCAGCAGCCGGGTCACGGCGACGTGGGCGCAGAACGCCCCGTCGCGCACCCCGATGCCGAACTCCGCGGATAGCGCGGCGGCGAGGTAGCCGGCGTCGTGCCCGCCGACCGTGAAGCTGACCACGCCGACCCGGTCGTGGTCGGACCCGAACAGGCTCAGCTCGCTCAGCCCCGGAATGGTCGCGAGCCCGGCGCGCAGGCGGGCGAGCAGCACCCGCTCGTGCTCCTCGGTCTGCTCCCAGTGGCGGCCGAGCACGTCGCAGGCGACGGCCAGCGCGTGCACGCCGACGACGTTCGGCGACCCGGCCTCGTGCCGCTCGGGCACGGCGGACCACGCCACGCCGAGGCGGTCGCCGTGGTCGGTGACGAGCTTCGTGGCTCCGCCGCCGACGAGGTACGGCTCGGCGGCCTGCAACCAGTCGGAACGCCCGACCAGCACACCGGCGCCGAACGGCGCGTAGACCTTGTGGCCGGAGAACACCGCGTAGTCCACGTCGAGCGCCCGCACGTCCACCGGCCGGTGCGGGGCGAGCTGCGCGGCGTCCAGCGCGATCCGGGCGCCGTGCCGCCGGGCGACCTTGGCGAGTTCGGCGACGGGCCACAGCTCACCGGTCACGTTCGACGCGCCGGTCACCACGACCAGCCGAGGGCCGACGGGGCAGGACGCGAGTTCGCGGTCCAGCACGGCGACCGCGGCCTCCGCCGACGACGGGGTGGCGACGCGCCGGACGTTCGGTCCGCGCCACGGCAGCAGCGCGGCGTGGTGCTCGGCGTCGAACAGCACGACCGAGGTGTGCCGGGGAAGGCTGCGCGCCAACAGGTTCAGCGCGTCGGTGGTGTTGCGGGTGAAGACGACGGCCTCGGTGGAGCGGGCGTTGAGGAACCGGCGGACGGACTGCCGGGCCTGTTCGTAGACCCGCGTGGACACCTGCGAGGCGAACCCGGCGCCCCGGTGCACGCTGGCGTACCAGGGCAGCAGCTCGTCGACCGCGTCCCGGACCTGCTCCAGGCAGGGCGCGCTGGCGGCGTGGTCGAGGTTCGCGTACTCCACGCGCTCCCCGGTCACCAGCGGCACGCGCAGGGAGGACCCGACGACACCCGGAACGGCGGGAGCGGTGCTGCGGGGGATGGCGATGGTCATGGTGGTGGCCCTTCGGGTCCCGGGGACCCCGGCGAAGGGCCCGCGCTTGCCCGGACGCGCTGCGCGCCGGGCCAGGTCCTCACCGTGGGCACCCCACCGCGGAGGAGGGTTGCCGGCCAGCTAGCACGGGCTTCGCGCTGGCGCTCATGACCTTTCGCGAACGACGCTAGCCGACGGAACCGCCGCCCGTCGAGCCCCGCTCAGATGCTGGGAAACGCCGGTTTGCCGCCGTCCTCGCCCTTCCACCGCGCGTACCGACCCGCCCTGTCGATCGCCCGCAGCCTCTTCTCGGCCTCGTCCCGAACCGCCTCGGTGGACACCACGAGCAGCTGGTCGTCCACCTGGAGCCGGGTGGTCGGCTGCGGCGTGAAACCCTTGCCCCCGCGGGAGACCAGGCTCACCACGGCCCCCTGCGGCAGCCGCAGTTCCGACAGGTACACGCCGTGCATCTTGGACCCCTTCTGGATCCGCACCTGGAGCAGCTCCGCCCCCAGTTCGTCCAGCGGCGCCGAGTCGACCTGCACCTCGTGCGCCTCCCCCGCCCGCACCAGGCCGAGCACCTTCGCCAGCGCGGGCAGGGTGCTGCCCTGCAACAGGGTCAGCACCACCACGAGCACGAACACCGCGTCCACGAGGTCCTGCGCCCCCGGCACGCCCTGGATCACCGGGATCAGCGCGAACACGATCGGCACCGCGCCGCGCAGCCCGGACCACGCGATGAACACCTGCTCCCGCCACGGCACCTTGAACGGGACGGCCGCCAACGCCACCGACAACGGCCGGGCCAGCAGCACCAGCACCGCTCCGGCAACCAGGGCGGGCACCAGCGCGTGCAGCACCCGGCCCGGCGAGGCGAACAGCCCGAGCAGCACGAACAGCCCGATCTGCGCCAGCCAGCCGAGCCCCTCGGCGAACGACAGCGTGTCCGAGCGGTGGGGCAGCCGCGAGTTCCCCAGCACCAGCGCGGCGATGTAGACGGCGAGGAAGCCGGACGCGTGCGCCAGGTCGCCGACGGCGTAGGCGACCACGCACACGGCGACCGTCGCCAACGGGTACAGACCGGTGGCGGGCAAGGCCGCCCGGCGCAGCGCGGAGGCGCCCAGCCACCCCAGCGCCACCCCGATCAGCCCACCCACCGCCAGCTCGTAGACGAGCAGCAGCGGCGCGGTCCACGTGATCGGATCGGGTGACGCCAACAGCACCACGGCGATGTACACGGGCGCGTCGTTGATCCCGGATTCGAGTTCCAGCGCACCGGTCAGGCGTTTGCTCACCCCGACCGCGCGCAGCACGCTGAACACGGCGGCGGCGTCGGTGGACGACAGCACCGCGCCCCACAGCAGCGCCATGCGCCAGTCGAGCCCGAGCAGGTAGTGCAGCGCCGCGCCGGTGACGGCGACGCTCACGCCGACGCCCACGGTGGACAGGGCGATCCCCAGCCCCAGCGCCGGTTTCACCGCCGACCACCGGGTGGTCAGACCGCCTTCGGCCAGGATCAGGACGAGCGCGACGGTGCCGAGCGACCGGGTCAGGTCGGCGTCCTCGAAGTCGATGCCGAGCACGCTCTCGCCGAGGACGACCCCGATGGCGAGGTAGAGCAGCAGCGACGGCAGACCGACCTTCGTCGACACCCGCACCGCGATGACCGAGACGAGCAGGACGGCCGAGCCTATGCCCAGGATGGCCGTGATTCCCAACGCGACCTCCCGGACCATGCTCGACGGTGACCCCATTGTTCCCCGCGACACTGAATTGGACTAATCAGACAGGTGATCTTTCCGCACTTCAGTGCGCAGGGTCACGAACGATTCCTCCGTCGAGGGACGAACCAACCGAACGAACCTAGCGGGACGCCTCCGCGGAGGAGCATGTTGATCGGCGGGTCGTGCGCCACCCCTGTCCGGCGCCGACCCCATCCCATCCACTCCCTGCATGGAGTTGAACCCGTGAAGCTGCGAACAGCACTCGGCCGGACGATCCCGGCCCTGATGATCACCAGCGTCCTCATCGGCACCGGATCCGCCACCGCGGTCTCGGCGCCAGCCGCACTGGCCGCGCCGAACATCTCGGTGGCCGCCGTCCAGGCCGACCTCGCCCAGTTGCAGAGCATCGCGAACGCCAACGGCGGCAACCGCGCGCACGGCCGACCGGGCTTCAAGGCGTCCATCGACTGGGTCAAGGGCAAGCTGGACGCGGCGGGCTTCACGACCCGCGTGCAGACGTTCACCCGCAGCGGCGCGACCGGCTACAACCTGATCGCGGACATGCCGGGCGGCGACGCGAACAACGTCCTGATGGTCGGCGGCCACCTCGACAGCGTCACGGCGGGCCCCGGCATCAACGACAACGGCACCGGCTCGGCATCGATCCTGGAGGTGGCGCTGGCCGCGAAGGCGAGCGGCGCCGCGTTCACGAAGCACCTGCGCTTCGGCTGGTGGGGCGCGGAGGAGCTGGGCCTGGTCGGCTCGACGTTCTACGTGAACTCGTTGTCCGCCACGGAGAAGTCGAAGATCAAGACCTACCTGAACTTCGACATGACCGGCTCGCCCAACCCCGGCTACTTCGTCTACTCCGGCGCGAGCCAGCCCACCGGCTCGGTGGCCGTGCAGCAGGTGATCACCGGCTACTTCAGCTCGATCGGGGTGCAGACCGAGCTGACCGAGGTCGGCGGGCGCTCCGACCACGCCGCGTTCGCGCGGGCGGGCATCGCGACCGGCGGCACGTTCTCCGGCGCGGAGGTCGTGAAGACGGCGGCTCAGGCGGCGAAGTGGGGCGGCTCGTCCGGCGTCGCCTTCGACCGCTGCTACCACCGCTCGTGCGACACCACGGCGAACGTCAACGCGACGTCGCTCGACCGCAACGCCGACGCGATCGCCCACGCCGTGTGGACGCTGGGCGCCTAGCGCGATGACCCTCGCCGGGAGTTCCGCGGTCCTTCGCCGGGCCCGGAAACCCTGGCGGGGATCGCGGTCACCGCTCCAGCGGCTCGGCCAACCGGCCGGGGCGGGGTCGATCTCGCCGACCTCGTCCCGGCCGCGGTGACGTCCTGTTCGCACACTTCGGAGCCCCTGTTCAGAGCCTTGCGCGCGGCCTCGTCGGTCTTGCTCCCAGCGCCGGAGGCGTTCAGCCCTGCGCGCTCAAGGCGACCAGCGCGTCGTCGAGCAGCACCAGGTGCTCGCACACGACGTGCGGGGTCGTGGCGCGCAGTTGCGCCTGCCCGAGGTAGACCGAGTACGCCAGCAGGGCCCGCCTGCGGCTCGCCTCGGCGGAGAAGCCGAGCGAGGCGAACAGCTCCTCCAGGTAGCGCAGGCGCCTCTCGGTCACCCGTTTGAGGACCGGCGCCACGATCGGGTCGTCCGCGGCGGCCAGCAGCGCCGACTCGACCGCGCAGGCCCCGCCGCACTCGGCCATGACCCGGCCGAAGATCAGCCGCAGCCGGACCATCGGATCGGTCTCGGCGCCGACCAGTTCCCGCATTTCCGCGAGGTGTTCCCGCTCCCAGCGCTCTACCGTCGCGGACAGGAGCGCGTCGCGGCTGGGGAAGTGCCAGTAGGCGCTGCCCTTCGTGGCGCCCACGCGCGCGGCCAGCGGTTCGACCGCGACGGCGGCCAGGCCACCTTCGGCCAGCGCCCGCAGCGCCGCGCCGGTCCAGTCGTCCCGAGTCCGTCGTCTCCGCTCGGCCACAACTCCATACGGTACCGTATGGTCGGCTCCGCACGGTGCCGTTCGGATGGTGGTGGACGTTGATCGAGAACCCCGACACCCCGTGGGAAGACCTGACCGGGATCGACCGGCACGCGGCGTGCCTGAACGCCGCGCGCGCGGGCGACCGCAAGGCCCTGGACGCGCTGGTGTCCGACCTGACCCCGTTGATCTGGCACGTCGCCAGGGGCAACGGCCTGGACAGACAGGCCGCGGAAGACGTGGCGCAGAACGTGTGGCTCGGCTTCCTGCGCCACCTGCACCGCATGCGAGAACCCCGCGCCCTCGTGGCCTGGCTCGTCGTGGCCGCCCGCCGCGAGGCCAGGCGCACGTGGCCCGAGTCGAAGCGCGTCACGACCGGCGAAACCGAGGACGTGCCGTCGAACTTCGGCCTGCCCGAGGTCGAGGCGCTGCGCGACGAGCGCGACCGCACCCTCTGGGCCGCCTTCGGCCGACTGCCCCGCCGCTGCCAGGAACTGCTGCGCCTGACCGTGCTGGAGGGGCGGGCGCAGTACGAGGCCGTGTCCCAGGCGCTGGTGATGCCGCGCGGCAGCATCGGGCCCACGCGCGGGCGGTGCCTGAAGAACCTGCGGACCGAGCTGGAGCAGGGCAGGGCGGACTAGCGAACGCGCGCGGGGGCGCCTGCTCGGCAGGCGCCCCCGCGCGTCGGGACCTCAGCTCCGGGTGACGTGCACCCGGACCTTCACGCCGTCGCCGACGACACCGTCGGAGCCCTCGGCGACCGCGCCGTGGGTGACCGCGTCCGCCAGGGTCTCGCCCGCGAGGAACGCCTCGTGCGCGCGGACCGCGCCGACGACCGACTCGGGCACCTGGAGCGTCAGGACGATCCGGTCGGACACGTCGAGGCCCGCGTCCTTGCGGGCCTGCTGGACCACCCGGACCAGGTCGCGCGCGACGCCCTCGTCGGCCAGTTCGGGGCTGACGACGGTGTCGAGCACGACGAGGCCGCCGCCGCCGGGCAGCGCGGCCGTGGCGGCCGGGTCGGTGGCGACGAGCCGCTGCTCGTACTCCTCCGGGAACAGCTCGATGCCCGCGGCGACGATCGCACCGGACTCCGTGGTCGTCCAGTCGCCCGCCTTCACGGCCTTGATCACCGTCTGCACCTCGCGCCCGATCCGGGGACCGGCCGCGCGGGCGTTGACCGCGAGCTGGAAGTGGCCGTGCGCGTCGACGTCCGTGGTCAGCTCGACCGCCTTGACATTGACCTCGTCGCGCAGGATGCCCGAGAACGGCTCCAGCGACGCGACCTCGTCGGCGGCGATGACGAGCTTCGCCAGCGGCAGCCGGACGCGCAGCTTGTTCGCCTTGCGCAGCGACGACGCCGTGGACGCGATCTGCCGCACGCGGTCCATCGCCGTGACGAGCGCGGCGTCGGCGGGCAGGTCGGCCGCGACCGGGAAGTCCGCCAGGTGCACCGAACGGCCACCGGTCAACCCGCGCCAGACGACCTCGGTCGTCAGCGGCAGCAGCGGGGCGGCGACGCGGCTCACGACCTCCAGCACGGTGTGCAGGGTGTCGATCGCGTCGGCGTCACCGGCCCAGAAGCGGTCACGCGAACGCCGCACGTACCAGTTGGTCAGGACCTCCAGGAACTCGCGGATCTGCGCGCACGACCCGGAGATGTCGTACACGTCCATCGCGGCCTGCACGTCGCTCACCAGGTCGTGCGTCTTCGCGAGCACGTACCGGTCCAGCACGTTCTGCGAATCGGTGCGCGAGGTGCCCTCGCGGCCGGCGGCGTTGGAGTACAGCGCGAGGAAGTACCAGGAGTTCCACAGCGGCAGCACGGCCTGGCGGACGGCGTCGCGGATTCCGCGCTCGGTCACCACCAGGTCACCGCCCCTGAGGATGGGCGAGGACATCAGGAACCAGCGCATGGCGTCCGAGCCGTCGCGGTCGAACACCTCGTTGACGTCCGGGTAGTTCTTGCGCGACTTGGACATCTTCTGGCCGTCGTCGCCCAGCACGATGCCGTGCGCCAGCACGTTCACGAACGCGGGCCGGTCGAACAGCGCCGTGGCCAGCACGTGCATCGTGTAGAACCAGCCGCGCGTCTGGCCGTTGTACTCGACGATGAAGTCGCCGGGGAAGTGGTCGTCGAACCACTCGGCGTTCTCGAACGGGTAGTGGACCTGCGCGAACGACATCGACCCGGACTCGAACCAGCAGTCCAGCACCTCGGGCACGCGGCGCATGGTGGCCCCGCCGGACGGGTCGTCCGGGTTGGGGCGGGTCAGCAGGTCGACGTGCGGGCGGTGCAGGTCCGTCGGGCGCGTGCCGAAGTCGCGCTCCAGCTCGTCCAGCGAGCCGTACACGTCGACGCGCGGGAACTCCGGGTCGTCCGACACCCACACGGGCAGCGGCGAACCCCAGAACCGGTTGCGCGAGATGTTCCAGTCGCGCGCGTTCTCCAGCCACTTGCCGAACTGGCCGTCCTTGATGTGCTCCGGCACCCAGTTGATCTGCTGGTTGGTCTCGACCATCCGGTCCTTGAACTGCGACACGGCGACGAACCACGCCGACACGGCCCGCTGGATCAGCGGGTTGTCGCAGCGCCAGCAGTGCGGGTACGGGTGGTCGTAGGTCTCGTGGCGCAGCAGCAGCCCCGCGGCCTTGAGGTCGCGGATGATCGCCTTGTTCGCCTCGAACACGTGCACGCCCTGGTACGGCGGCACCTCGGCGGTGAACTCGCCGTTCGGGCCGACCGGGACGACGACCTCGATGCCCGCGGCGTCCGTGACGACCTTGTCGTCCTCACCGAACGCGGGGGCGATGTGCACGATGCCCGTGCCGTCCTCGGTGGTGACGTAGTCGGCCGCCAGCACCTGGTGGGCGTTCTCGCGGCCCGCGAAGAAGTCGAACGGCGGCGTGTACCTGCGGCCGATCAGGTCGCTGCCCTTGACCCGCGCGACGACCGGCGGCTCCTCGCCCAGCTCGCGGGCGTACGCGGCCACGCGGGCCTCGGCGAGCAGGTAGCGCTCGCCGTTGGCCTCGACGGTCACGTAGTCCACGTCCGGGTTGACCGCGGCGGCCAGGTTGCTCGGCAGCGTCCACGGCGTCGTCGTCCAGATCAGCGCCAGCTCGCCGGTCTCCAGGCGCAGGCCGACCGTCACGGCCGGGTCCTGCCGGTCGCGGTAGACGTCGTCCATCTTGGTCTCGGTGTTGGACAGCGGCGTCTCGCAGCGCCAGCAGTACCAGAGCACCCGGAAGCCCTCGTAGACCAGGCCCTTGTCGTACAGGGACTTGAAGGCCCACATGACGGACTCCATGTAGTCCAGGTCGAGGGTCTTGTAGTCGTTGTCGAAGTCGACCCACCGGGCCTGGCGGGTCACGTAGTCGCGCCACTGGTCCGCGTACTGCAGCACCGACGTGCGGCAGGCGTCGTTGAACTTCTCGATGCCCATCGCCTCGATCTCGCTCTTGTGCGAGATGCCGAGCTGCTTCTCCGCCTCGACCTCGGCGGGCAGGCCGTGCGTGTCCCAGCCGAACCGGCGCTCGACGTGCTTGCCGCGCATGGTCTGGTAGCGCGGAACGACGTCCTTCACGTAGCCGGTCAGCAGGTGGCCGTAGTGCGGGAGGCCGTTCGCGAAAGGCGGACCGTCGTAGAAGACGAACTCGTTCGCGCCGTTGTCACCCGCGGGCCGCGCGTCGACGCTGGCCTGGAAGGTGCTGTCGGCCTTCCAGTACGCGAGCACGTCCTGCTCGACATCGGGGAAGGACGGCTGGGAGGGAACTGCGCCCTCGCCCGCCTTGGGGTACGCCATGGTGCTGCTCCTCGCGCGTCGATCCGGCTCACGGGGACGACGCGCCTGTTCGGCGCACCGCGGTACCACCCCGCTTGCCGACGCTCACGCGACGGCCACTCTGATCGGCTGTGACGGGCCGACCCCGTCCGGTTCTACTGAGGCCGAAGCCCGTTCTTCCGGAAGCTCCCCGGTGATGGCCGGATCCACGCCTGATGGTTCAAGCGTAACGCCTGCGGGCAAGCCACTTGTTCCCGCCTGCTTGCCGACCCCGGGCACCTCTGGCCACCAGGCAGGCTCCAGGCATTCCGGCCCGCGCTGCTGGCCCGACTTCAGGCTTCCGGCTTGTGGCCCGGTTCTGGGTCGCTTCGGCATTCAGCCCGGCTCCACGCGTCTCTGGCTTCCAGCCTGCTGCCTGAGGCGTCTCCGGCTACCAGCGTGCTGTGGCCGATTTGACTTGGGGCCCCTCGATTTGACCCTTCATCGGGCTAAAAGGGCAGGTGGTAAGCCCTGCCCGATGCCAAGTTTAAGGGTCAAATCCCCCAAGTAAAATCGGCCACGTTCCAGGACGCTTGCCGCGTCTTCGCAGGTCAATCGGCCACGTTCCAGGACGCTTGCCGCGTCTTCGCAGGTCAATCGGCCATGTTGTAGGACGCTGCCGCGTCTTCGCAGGGCAATCTGCCATGTTGTAGTGGCTTGCCTCGTCTTCGCAGGGCAATCTGCCACGTTCTAGTCGCTTGCCTCGTCTTCGCCGCTCACTCTGCTTGGTCTTTGCAGCCGGCACATCTCACACGATCGAGTGAACCGTTTCGTGGTGAGACCCGTGTTCAAGGCTAAGGGTGACGAAGGCGGTGAGCTGGTGGCGGTGTCAAGTCTTCAGCGAGGTGCGGTGGGTTTCCGCGAGGGTGTTGTCCGGGCCGCAGATCGCGCACGGGGTGAAGCCGAGTTGGCGGGCCTCGTTGACGGGCAGCGCCAAAGTGGGGCGAGTGGCCAGCCAGGTGCAGGCGGCGAGGTGGTACCTGGGGCGCTCGTCGAGTACGCGGACCTCGGCCGTGAGGTCCGTGACGATGAGCAGGTCGGCCGCGTCGGTGTCCTCCTCGACGGGCTCGGTGCCCTGATCGGGCGAAATCGGGGCCTCAGTGGGCCCCCGGTCCAGCTCGTCTTGATCATCAGCGCTAATCTTCTGATCAAGAGCCGATGGACCGGCAGCCCTCGGGACGACCGCGGCCTCGTTGCTCGACCGGCGGCGAAGATACCAGTCGAGCACCAGGACGAACGCGGCCGCTCCGCTCGCTCCCACGGACAACCACGCCCAGACGTGCTGGGACGTGGTGAGCGCGGGGACGAGCAACCCGAGGGCTGCCAGCACCAGCAGTAGAACGATGTAGAGCACGTTCCGCACCCTAGTTCAGCGCGCGGTACGTCGTACGTGGATCAGCCCGCCTCGGCGCGCGCCCCGAACGAGTAGCCCTGCTGGCCACCTGCCCGACCGTCGGACGGCGCGGCGGGGCCGCGGTCCTGCAGGTCGCGCAGAGAGGACTCCAACATGGTCTTGAGCCTCGTGCGGTACTCGCGCTCGAACGTCTGCAGCTTGTCGATCTGCTTCTCCAGCGCGTTCTTCTCCGACGTGATGTTGCCCATCACCTCGGCGTGCTTGCGCTGGGCGTCCCGGTCGAGCGCACTGGCCTTCTCACGGGCCTGCCGCTCGAGCGTCTCCGAACGCGTGCGGGCGTCGTTCAACATGGTCTCGGCACGCGTGCGCGCCTCGTTGACCATGGTGTCCGCCTTGGACCGCGCTTCGGACAGCAACTGCTCGGACTTGGTCCGGGCCTCCGACAGCATGCCGTCGGCTTCGGCCTTCGCCTCACCGGTCAGCCTGTCGGCCATCTCCTGGGCCAGTCCGAGGACCTTCGCCGCCTGGACGTGGTGGTCACCACCGCTACTGGGGGACGTCTGCTCCATGACCGAGGGCGGCGGCACCGGCGCTAGGCGACGGGGCTCCTCCACGACACGACTGGGGCCGACGGGACCGGCCGAGACCTTGGCACGGGCGTCGTCGAGGTCGGCTCGCGCAGTCTCGACCTGCTGGTCGAGCTGTTCGACCTGCTGGCGCAGCTCGTTGTTCTCCTCGATCAGGCGGGCGAGCTCGCCCTCAACCAGGTCGAGGAACGCGTCCACCTCGTCCTCGTTGTAGCCCCGCTTGCCAATCGGTGGCTTGCTGAATGCAACATTGTGCACATCAGCGGGGGTCAACGGCATCAGATCACCTCACGCACTCCTGGGCTGTTGGCATCCCTGGTCCCCGTCACCTGGGATCTGCCGTTCGCATCAGAATGATAACGAGCAGCAACAGCACAATAATGGACAAGTCCAGCCCGATGCCCCCGATCCGCACCGTCGGTATGACCCGGCGGAACAAGCGGATCGGTGGATCGGTCACTGTGTACACGGTCTCCAGGGCCACCGCGACCCCTCCAGCCGGACGCCACTCCCTGGCGAACGACCGGACGAGCTCCACCACGACACGTGCCGTGAGCAGCAGCCAGAACGAGAACAGCAGGTAGTACAGCACGAACAGGAGGACATCCACCCCTCAACTGTGCCACCACTCAGGTGAGACTTCCGAACCCACCCTCGGCTAGACGCCTGCGGTCCTCCGCTGTGACGTCGATGTTGGGTGGTGAGAGAAGGAACACCTTGTTGGTGACCTTGTCCATGGAGCCGCGCATGGCGAAGACGAGACCAGCCGCGAAGTCGACGAGCCGCTTGGCGTCCGCGTCGTCCATCTCGGTGAGGTTCATGATCACCGGGGTGCCGTCGCGGTAGTTCTCGCCAATGGTCCGCGCCTCGTTGTAGCTGCGCAGGTTCAACGTCATGATGCGCCCCAAGGGGTGGCCCGCCTGCTCTACCGCAGGCCTGGGCCTGCTGATCGGCTCGCGCACCGGCTCGACAGCCAGTGCACCGTGGACGGGTGCGTCGGTGTTCCAGCTGCGGCGAGTGGACCGCGACCGGGCCTCCGGCTCGAAGTCGTCGGATTCGTCGAGCTCCGACCGGTACTCCGACCTCGTCCCGCTGAACACGCGACGACGCCCTCCACGCTCAGGGTACGGGTCGTACTCCTCCGCCTCGGCGCCGTACTCGGACCGGTAGTCGGCTTGGTAGCGGCCGCGCTCGTCCTCGTACGCCCCAGGGTCGTCCGCGTACTCGGCGGGAACCATCCCGAAGTAGGCCTTCAGCTTGTGAAATCCACTCATTGCCAGGGGACCCTTCCTCCGCGATTCCCACCACCAAGGACGGTGCGGCCACCCCTGAGGTTCCATACAGTTACGGCGAGGCTAGCGTTCGGCCTCCCAGCAGCGCCGTTCCGACACGCACGCAGGTACTTCCGTGCGCGATCGCATCTTCCAGGTCCCCGCTCATCCCCGCTGAGACAACAGTCGCAGCGGGGTGATCACCACGCAAGCGGTATACCTCTGCCGCGAGCACGGAAAACGCGCTCGCCGGGTTCATGTCGATCGGTGCGACCGCCATCACACCGCGCAGGAGAAGTTCACCCGATCCAGCGACATGATCAGCCAGCGCCGGCACGTCCGCGATCGGACAGCCGCCGCGAGCCGGATCGCCGTCGAGGCTCACCTGGATCAGCACGTCCAACGGCCGCCCGCGCCGGGCCGCCGCCTTGGCGAGCGCGTCGGCCAGCCGCACCGAGTCGACCGTGTCCACCTGGTCCGCCCAGGACGCGACCGACCGCGCCTTGTTCCGCTGGACGTTCCCCACCATGTGCCAGGTCACCCGCGCGTCGGGCCGGAGTTCGGCGAAGTCCACGACCTTGGCCGACGCCTCCTGGTCCCGGTTCTCCGCGAACGCCGAGAGCCCCAGGTCGCTCAGCAGTGCCACGTCAGACGCCGGGAAGGTCTTCGTGACCGCCAGCAGCTCGACATCGGCTGGTGACCGCCCTGCGGCCGCGCAAGCCGCATCGATGCGCTCGCGGACCTCGGTCAGGTTCGCGGCGAGCTCGTCACGACGGGTCAACCCAGATCACCCCTCCCAGCCGTCCGGTACCGGGCTCACGCCGGTGGCTGAACAGCGTGCGCTCCTCGAAGGTGCACCGGGGGTCCATCCCGAGCTTGCCGACCCCGAGTTCGGCGAGCTGCGCCCACAACCCGGCGCGCAGGTCGAGCGCGGGCTTGGCGGCCCGCGACTTCGACGCGCTCCCCGGCAGGTGCTTCTCCACGTCGGCCATCATCGTCGCGGGCACCTCGTAGCACTTCCCGCAGACAGCGGGCCCGAGCAGCACCTCGATCCGCTCGACGGCCGCACCGAGCCCGACCATCGCCTTCACGGCAGCGGGCACGACACCCACACGAGCCCCGACCCGCCCAGCGTGAACAGCGCCGATGACCCCGGACACCGGATCCCCGAGCAGCACCGGCACGCAGTCGGCCGTCAACACGACCAACGCCAACCCCGGCTCGGCCGTGACGAGCGCGTCAGTCGCCTCAGCGGGAGCACCGAGCGGCCCGGAAACGACGGTCACGGTCCGCCCGTGCACCTGCTCCATCCACACGAGCCGATCCGCATCGAGCCCGATGCCCTCGGCCAGGCGCTTGCGGTTGGCCTCGACGGCAGCCGGGTCGTCCCCAACGTGGTCCCCGAGGTTGAAGGACTCGAACGGCGGCTTCGACACGCCACCGTCACGGGTGGTCAGAACTCGACGGATGCGCACGGGTACAGCTTTCCACGAGCCACGGCGAGGGATCTCGACGGCGGTGGGACGGGACCGGCGGTCGAGGTGGGGTGGGCGCAGGCAGCCCGGTGGAGCTGGGCGGTTGGGTGGGACGGGATGGCGGTGGGACGGGGCAGCCAGGCTGGGGGACGGGACAGCGGCGGGACGGAGCGACCGTGCTCGGGCTGAGACAGCGGTGGGACGGGCTGAGATGAGGCGGCCGGACCGTACAACTGCCGAGTTCAAGCGGAAGCACGCCCCTCACCCCCGGCCCAAGCGGAAGCACGCAACCAGGCCGAGTCCAGACCCCTCCCCTGCCCCCGATCCGAAGCGCCCTCATTGCTGCTCCCGGTTTGTCAAGTCATCTTTCCCGCCTTGACAAACCGGGGGTGGCAATCGAGAAAATGACGCGAGCGGGGGGAGGAGGCCCACCCCCTGACCAGCACAAACCAGGCGTCCCCTATCGAGCGAGACCCCCCGATACACACGCTACGACAGGGGTCTGACATTTTTCGAAATCCAAAAAATGCCCGCCAGCCTCAACCGAAACCCCGCAAGAACCTGCACCAACCGCCGAACCCACAAGCCACGCCAAACCGCAAGAACCGCCAGATCCCACCAATCGACCACCGGAACGACCGCAAGACCCGCACCGCAACAACCACCCGCACCCGCAACAACCACCAGAACCCCACCACCCCAACCCCACCCAAACGAAAAGGCCCCCCGCGTCTCCGCGAAGGGCCTTCCCCAAGATCCACTCAGCGCCGCATGAACGGCGGCACGTCGACCTCGTCGTCCGGATCGTCGGTGACCGGCAACGGCCGGCTCGGCAGCGAGGACCCGGTCCCGTGCTGGTTCGGCAGGTTGCTCTGCGAGAACGTCCGCGGCATCGTCGGCTGGGGCGTTTGGAACGCCCCGGTGTTCTGCACGGGCTGGGCCTGCTGGGGCACCGTCGTGGGTCGTGGCGGGATCGGCGGGGCCTGTTCGACCGGCGGCTGGGGTGCCACCGGTGCGGGCTGGCTCACCTGCCCCGCCTGCCCGGTGACCACGGTTCCCCGCTGCGGGGAGCTCAGCACCTGCGGTTCGAGCTTCTTGTGCGTCGGGCCGCCGCTGTCGAAGCCCGCGGCGATCACCGTGACCCGGACCTCGTCGCCCAGCGAGTCGTCGATGACCGTTCCGAAGATGATGTTCGCGTCCGGGTGGGCGGCCTCCTGGACCAGCGAGGCCGACTCGTTGATCTCGAACAACCCCAGGTCGGACCCGCCCGCGATCGACAGCAGCACGCCGTGGGCGCCCTCCATCGACGCCTCCAGCAGCGGCGAGTTGATCGCCTTCTGCGCGGCGGTGACGGCTCTGCCCTCACCGCGTGCCGAGCCGATGCCCATCAGGGCCGAACCGGCCCCGGACATCACGCTCTTCACGTCGGCGAAGTCGAGGTTGATCAGACCGGGGGTCGTGATCAGGTCGGTGATGCCCTGGACACCGGACAGCAGCACCTCGTCCGCGGAGCGGAAGGCGTCCATCAGGCTCACGCCGATGTCGCCGAGCTGCAGCAGCCGGTCGTTCGGGATGACGATGAGGGTGTCGCACTCGTTGCGCAGCTGCTGGATGCCCTCTTCGGCCTGCTTCGCGCGCCGCTTCCCCTCGAAGGAGAACGGCCGGGTGACGACACCGATGGTCAGGGCGCCCTGCTTGCGCGCCATGGCCGCGATGACGGGCGCGCCACCAGTGCCCGTGCCGCCACCTTCACCGGCGGTCACGAACACCATGTCGGCGCCCTTGAGTACTTCTTCGATCTCTTCGCGGTGGTCTTCCGCGGCCTTGTGGCCGACGTCGGGATTCGCCCCGGCGCCGAGTCCGCGGGTCAACTCGCGGCCGATGTCCAGCTTGACGTCGGCGTCGGACATCAGCAGTGCCTGTGCATCGGTGTTGACCGCGATGAACTCGACGCCCTTGAGCCCGACCTCGATCATGCGGTTGACGGCGTTCACGCCGCCTCCACCGATACCGACGACCTTTATCACCGCGAGGTAGTTGTGCGGGGGCGTCATCGGATCCGCCTTCCTGATCGTGTTCGTGCCCATGCGCTGGATGGTGGTCGCCGGGTCAGCCCGGAAGGACCTCCACCCGGATTGAAACCCTCGACCTCAACCAGAGGTCTAGAGTTATGTCAACCCCGTATGTTGTTGCTGGACGGTATGCACCAGTGGTGCGTCGGTCCAGCAGCCACGCCGTAGGTCGCGACACCTTTCAGCACTGTGCGCTACCACTACTCGCCGGTCAGACCGTCCAGCAGCTCGCGCACGACGTCCAAGTGCCCCGCGTGCCGACCGGTCTCCTCGACCATGTGGATCAACACCCAGCGCACGGAAACGGTGCCTTTGTCACGGAACGGCACCCCGTGGTCGAGGTCCAGGTCCGTGACGGTCTCGCGACTCACCGCGCACTGCGCAGCGTAGTCGTTCAGCAATCCGGAGATCGTCTCGCCCGTCTCGACGCGCCAGTCCGCGTCCGGATCCTCGGCGGTGTAGGGCGCCCGGTCGGGCTTGCCGACGAGGACCGTTTCGAACCAGTACGCCTCCACCCACCTCAGGTGCTTCACGATTCCGGCCGCCGTGAGCAGTGGCGAGGGCAGCGTCGAGCGCGTCGCCTGCTCGTCCGAAAGGCCCTGACATTTGTACACGATCGTGCTACGGAGGTAGTCGAGAAAACCGTTCAGCTGGTCGCGTTCGGTACCGGCGAAGGGCGGGTCGACACGGGTTCCGGTGATATCCATGCCGGAAGTATCAATGCCCGCCCGCCGATTCACGAAGGATTTTCCGGTACTGCTCAGGACACCGTCGGAAGCTCGGGGCTGGACACGTCGAAAACGGTTCCGTCCCTGGTCAGCAGCACTTCGAGAACGGCGGCCTTGCGCGGGGTGTCGTTGAGGCTCCCCCACCGCACCTCACGGCCCGCGGCCAGGGCCAGCTTCACGTCCGCGCCGGTTTGCGCCGCGATCGTCAAAACCTCGGCCCGCAGTTTCTCCGGCAATTGCGTCAGCACGCCCACCGCCGCTTTCAGCGCGGGTTGCGCCTCCACCGGCAGCAGCAATTCCGGCAGCCCGATCGGCGGCTGCGCCACGGTCGCGTAGTCCCTGCCGGAGGCGTCGACCAGGTGGACGCCGTCGGTGGACTTCGCGAAGGCGACCGGCGAGCGCTCCACGAGGGTCAGGCGGACCGTGCCGGGCAGGCTGCGGGCCACCTCCACGGATTCGACGCGGGGCAGTTGCCGCACCCGGTCGGCGATGCCGTGCACGTCGATCCGGACGATCGGCGAACCGGGCTTGATGGCGGCCTTGGCCCTGACCTGCTCGACCGTCAGTTCCTTCGCGCCGCGGACGTCGACGTCGTCCACGCCCAGCAACGGGGTGAAGAACACCCCGACGACGAGCCCGACGAGGCTCAGCAGCACCAGGACGGCGACAACTCGCCGCCTCACCACGGTCCGGCGGGTCACCCGGCCCGGCACCCGCCGGGCTCGACGCGCGCGAGCCCGGTCCGCGGCCGACGACGTCCCGGCGGTGCGGGGTGGCCGACCGCGAACCGGCGTGCTCATGCCCGCTGCCCCAACTCGCTGACGATCTCCGGGCCCAGCATCGTGACGTCGCCCGCGCCCATCGTGACGACCAGGTCGCCCTCGGCGACCAGGCCCGCCACCAGCGCGGGAACGCGGTCGAACGAGGGCTCGTAGTGCACCTTCCCCGGCGCCAGCGGCACGGCCTCGGTGACCAGCGCACCGGTCACACCGGGCTCCGGGTCCTCGCGGGCGCCGTAGACGTCCAGCACCACGACCTCGTCGGCCAGGCCCAGCGCCGCGCCGAACTCGGTCGCGAACGTGCGGGTCCGCGAGTACAGGTGGGGCTGGAACACGACGACGAGCTTGCCATCGCCCGCGATCGGGCGGGCCGCCGTGAGCTGCGCGGACACCTCGGTCGGGTGGTGGGCGTAGTCGTCGTAGACGCGCACGCCCGCCTCGCGGCCCTTGAACTCGAACCGGCGCCGGACGCCGCCGAACGCCGCCAGGCCCTCCAGGAGGCCTTCGCGGTCCGCGCCCAGCTCCAGACCGGCCAGCAGCGCCGCGAGGGCGTTGCCCGCCATGTGCTCGCCGGGGACGGCGACCTCGACCTCGACCTCCTCGCCGTCCAGCTCGACGGTCGCCATGCCACCCCCGCCGTGCGGGCGGAAGCCGATCAGGCGTGCGGAGCCCTTGCCGGACGCGGACCGGCCGTACGGGCGGACCCGGATGCCGCGCTTGCCCGCGCGCTCGGCCAGAGCGGCCGCTCCGGGGTCGTCCACGCACACGATCAGCACGCCGTCCGGCTCGATGCGCTCCAGGAACGAGTCGAACACGGCCACGTACGCCTCGACGGTGCCGTGGTGGTCCAGGTGGTCCGCCTCGACGTTCGTGACGACCGCCACCGACGGCGAGAAGTACAGGAACGAGCCGTCGCTCTCGTCGGCCTCGGCCACGAACACGCCGCCGGTGCCCTGGTGGGCGTTGGCGCCGGACTCGTTGAGGTCGCCGCCGATCGCGAACGACGGGTCGACGCGGCAGTGCTGCAACGCGACCGTGAGCATCGACGTGGTCGACGTCTTGCCGTGCGTCCCGGCCACGCAGGCGACCCGGTGGTCGAGCATCAGCGCGGCCAGCGCCTCGGCGCGGCGCAGCACGGTGATGCCGCGCTCACGGGCCTCGACCAGCTCCGGGTTGTCCTCGCGGATCGCGGTGGACACCACGACCGCCGTCGGACCGCCGTCGAGCTGGTCCAGGTTCTTCGCGTCGTGGCCGACCGCGACGTGGGCGCCCTGCGCGCGCAGCGCGAGCACCGTGCGCGAGTCCTTGGCGTCGGTCCCGGACACCTGGAGGCCGCGGGCGAGCAGGATGCGGGCGATGCCGCTCATCCCCGCCCCGCCGATGCCGACCAGGTGCACCCGCTCCAGCGTGCTCACTTCTTGATCACCTCTAGCACCATCCTGGCGAGAACTTCGTCGGCTTCACGTCGTCCGGTGCCCAGCGTGGCCGCGCTCATCGCGGCCAGCCGCGCGCGGTCGGCCATCAGCGGCACGATCTCGCGGACGACCCGCTCGGGGGTCAGGTCGGCGTCCATGATCATCATGCCGCCGCCCGCCGCCACCACGGGTCCGGCGTTGAGCGCCTGCTCGCCGTTGCCGATCGGCAGCGGCACGAACACCGCGGGCAGCCCGACCGCGGACACCTCGGCCACGGTCATCGCGCCGGACCGGCACAGCACCGCGTCGGCCGCGGCGTAGGCGAGGTCCATCCGCTCCAGGTACGGCACGGGGACGTACGCCGGAGCGCCCGCCATCGACTGCACCGCGAGGGTGTTCTTGGGGCCGTGCGCGTGCAGCACGCCGATGCCCGCCGAGGCGAACGCCGACGCCGCGCCGGCCACGGCCTTGTTGAGCGACTGCGCGCCCTGCGAGCCGCCGAACACCAGCAGCGTCGGGGCGTGCGGGTGCAGCCCGAAGTACTGGCGGGCCTGCGCGCGCAGCGCCATCCTGTTCAGCCCGGTGATCGACTGCCGCAGCGGGATGCCGATGACCTCGGCCTCCGCCAGCCCCGAGTCCGGGACGGCCGCGGCGACGCGCTCGGCGAACTTGGCGCCGACCTTGTTCGCCAGCCCCGCCTTCGCGTTCGCCTCGTGCACGACGATCGGCACCCGGCCGCGGGCCGCGAGGTACGCGGGCAGAGCCACGTAGCCGCCGAAGCCCACCACGACGTCCGCGTGGTACCGCTCCAGGATCTCCCTGGTCCGGCGCACCGAGTCGCGCACCTTCAGCGGCAGCTTCAGCAGGTCCGGCGTCGGCTTGCGCGGCATCGGCACCGGCGGGATGAGTTCCAGCTGGTAGCCGCGGGCGGGCACCAGCTTCACCTCCAAGCCGCGCTCGGTGCCGAGCGCGATGACCCGCGCGTCCGGCCGCAACCTCATGACCGCGTCGGCCAGGGCCAGTGCGGGCTCGATGTGCCCCGCGGTGCCGCCTCCGGCGACCACCACGCACGGTCCGCCCCGTTGGGGAACCCGGTCCTGCCCCGTCACGCGTTTCCTCCTAGTTCGACTGCACGGTTGTTGCTAGCGCCCGTCACGACCGGTGCGGCGGTTGCGGGCCGATCTGTCCTGGGTCGCCTTGCGCGATTCGCGGCGACGGTACTCCGACGGTGGTGCGGAACGACCGGCCATCCGCCGTTCGTCCGGCGGTTGGGGCGCGGCGGCCCGCCTGCCCGGCGCGCGCGGCGGCGTCGACGGACGCACCGGCTTGCGCTTGGGCGGCGGCTTGTAGGCCTCCGGCGCGGGCAGCCTCAGCACCCCGCCGACGCGGCCGGGACCGATGTGCCGCAACGCGGACACCGCTTCCGGCTCGTGCCGAGCGCAGCTGGCGAGGAGGCCGAACACGATCATGGTGGTCACCACGGACGTGCCGCCGGAGGAGATCATCGGGAGGGTGATGCCGGTGACCG
Organism: Umezawaea sp. cmx-9-4; assembly: GCA_049997955.1. Lineage (GTDB taxonomy): Bacteria > Actinomycetota > Actinomycetes > Mycobacteriales > Pseudonocardiaceae > Umezawaea. The sequence goes on from JAEBDY010000002.1 coordinate 167,258, forward strand.
GCAGGAGCCGCACGACGTAGCCGATGTTGATCGCGGCCTGCGCGACCAGCCACACCGTCAGCGTCGCGGCGACCATCCGGATCCACGGGTCGGTGTTGCGCGCGGCGATGCGCAGCCCCACCACGGCGAGCATGGCGAACAGGCCGAGGACCACGGCGCAGCCCAGGAAACCCAGTTCCTCGCCGATCACCGCGAAGATGAAGTCGGAGTGCACGTTCGGCAGGTAGTCCCACTTGGAGCTGGCCTGGCCGAGGCCCTTGCCGAACAGGCCGCCCTCGGCGAGCGCGTACTCCGCCTGCTTCGCCTGGAGCCCCTTGCCGAGCGGGTCGGCCTCGGGGTCGAGGAACGACACCAGCCGCTCAAGCCGGTAGGCGGCGCCGATGCCGAGCACGACCGCGCCCCCGACCGCGCCGAGCAGCAGCACGCCGAACACCCGCATCGGGGCTCCGACGAACCAGAGCAGGCTCAGCAGCACGACGCTGAGCGTGATCGTGCCGCCGAGGTCGGGCTGGAGCATCACCAGCGTGAAGATCCCGAGACCGACCGGCACCACGGGCACCAGCAGGTGCCGGTACTGGTTGAGCAGCGCCCGCTTGGTCACCAGCACGTGCGCGCCCCACAGGGCGAGCGCGAGCTTGGCCGACTCGACGGGCTGGAAGGACACCGGGCCGACGACGAACCAGGAGCGGGTGTCGTTGATGTCCGTGCCCAACGGCGTCAGGACCAGCACGAGGAGCAGGACGCACACCAGCATCGCCATCGTGCTCAGGTGCCGGACCTGGCGCAGCGGGACCCGCAGCGCCACCCAGAACAGCACGGCGCCGACGGCCACGTAGGTGAGCTGCTTCTGGAACACCGAGTACGCCGACTGGCCGACGGCCACCTCACCGGGCACCGACGCCGACAGCACCATCACGAGCCCGATGGCCGTCAGCAGGCCGAAGATCGCCAGCAGCAGGTGGAAGTCGGCGAGCGGGCGACCCAGCCACGCCGTCAACGACCCCTTGACCCCGACCACCCTGCGCCGCGGCTTGGCGGCCTTGGCCCCGCCCTTCGGCCGGTCCACCACCGTCATGCCCCCACCACCGCAGTCATGGGCCCATGGTCTCCCGCGTCAGCCACTGGGAACCGAACATCCGGCGCGTGTCGCAGGTCCGCGACGGCGATCATGCGCCAAATCCTAGTGGTGACCAGATTTCGATCCGATCCGGGACCGGAACCTCACGCCGTTCCCACATCGATCAGGCGTGCGACCGCTCGTGCTCGACCAGATCCAGCACCGCTTCGGTGAACGCGTGGCCGCGGTGGGCGTAGTCGGTGAACATGTCCATCGACGCGGCGGCGGGTGCGAGGAGCACCACGTCGCCGGGCTGGGCCAGTTCACGAGCCGCGTGGACGACGGTGGTCATGGCGTCCTGGTCGGTCTCGTCCACCACCGCGCACCGGACGTGGGGGGCGTGGCGGCGCAGGGCGGCGGCGATCTCGTCGCGGTCCTCGCCGAACAGCACGACGGCGCGCAGCCGGTGCGCCTCGGCGGCGACGAGGTCGTCCACCGAGGCGCCCTTGAGCAGCCCGCCCGCGAGCCACACGACGCTGGCGTGCGAGCGCAGCGACGCGACGGCCGCGTGCGGGTTCGTGGCCTTGGAGTCGTTGACGTAGGTGATGCCCTCCGACGTCGCCACCACGACCGCGCGGTGCGCGCCGGGCCGGAAGTTCAGCAGGCCCTGCCTCACCGAGACGGCCGGGACGCCGTAGGCGCGGGCCAGCGCGGCGGCGGCCAGCGCGTCCGACAGCCCCGGCGGACCGGCGGGGCGGACCTGGTCGACCTCGATCAGCCGCTCGTCCACGCCGAACGCGCGGTCGACCAGCAGGCCGTCCACCACCCCGAGCTGGCCCTCGACGGGCTCGTCCAGGGTGAAGCCGACGTGCTTGGCCGACGGCGCGGCCTTGAGCAGCGCGGCCACGAGGGTGTCGTCGACGCCGCCGACGGCGATCTCGCCGGACAGCACGCGCGCCTTCGCCTCGGCGTACGCGGTCATGCCGCCGTGCCAGTCGAGGTGGTCCTCGGCCAGGTTGAGCAGCACGCCCGCGAACGGGCGGACCGACGGCGACCAGTACAGCTGGAAGCTGGACAGCTCGACGGCCAGCACCCGGTGGCCCGCCAGCAGGGCGTCCACGACGGGCAGTCCGACGTTGCCGCACGCGACCGCGTCGATGCCCGCGGTGCGCAGGATCGACTCCAGCATCCCCACGGTGGTGGTCTTGCCGTTGGTGCCGGTGACGGCGAGCCACACGGGCGGGTCGGCCAGCTCGGCGGCCATCCGCCAGGCCAGCTCGACCTCGCCGATGACCTCGACGCCCGCGGCCGTGGCGGCGGCGAGCAGCGGGCTCTCCGGCCGCCAGCCTGGACTGGTGACGACCAGATCGGTGCCCCGCGGCGGCTCGGTCAGGCCGGGCACCAGCGCGACACCGGACAGCAGCGTCTCCAGCGCGAGCAGCCGGTCGGCCGAGCCGTCCGTCACGGTCACCTGCGCACCGGCGGCCAGCAGGGCTTCGGCGGCGGAGCGGCCGGTCACGCCCGCTCCGGCCACCAGGACGTGCTTGCCGTCGAGGAAGGTCGCCACCGGGTCAGCTCCCGACCGCGGTCAGCCACTCGCTGTAGAACAGGCCGAGACCCAGCATGCAGCAGATCCCGGCGAGCAGCCAGAACCTGATGATCACCGTGGTTTCGGCCCACCCGGCGAGTTCGAAGTGGTGGTGGAACGGGGCCATGCGGAACAGCCGCCGTCGGGACGTGCGGAAGACCGCGACCTGCAGCACCACCGACAACGCCTCGACCACGAACAGGCCGCCGATGACGACCATCAGCAGTTCGGTGCGGGTGGCGATGGACAGACCAGCCACCAGACCGCCGAGCGCGAGCGAGCCGGTGTCACCCATGAAGATCTTGGCCGGGGCCGCGTTCCACCACAGGAAGCCGATGCAGCCCGCCATCGCGGCGGCGGCCACGAGCGCGAGGTCCAGCGGGTCGCGCACGTCGTAGCAGCCCGCCAGCGGCGAGGTGGAGCAGTTGTAGCGGAACTGCCAGAAGCTGATCACCACGTAGGTGCCGAACACCATCGCCGAGCTGCCGCCCGCGAGGCCGTCCAGACCGTCGGTCAGGTTGACGGCGTTCGACCAGGCGGAGATCGAGGCGTAGCAGAACACCACGAAGCCGACGACGCCGAACGACACCACGGGGATGTCGCGGACGAACGAGAGGTTCACCGACGCGGGCGTGATGCCCTCGCGGTTGGCGAACTGCATGACCAGGACCGCGAAGATGATGGTGGCGACGAACTGGCCGACCAGCTTCGCGGTCTTGTTCAGGCCCAGGTTGCGCTGCTTGCGGATCTTGATGAAGTCGTCGAGGAAGCCGACGATGCCCAGCGACGTCGTCAGCATCAGCACCAGCAGGCCGGACGCGCTGGGCGTCTGGCCCTGCGCGGAGTCCGACATGGCGTTCACCGCGTGCGCGCCGAGGTACCCGGCCCACATCGCGATCAGGATCGCCACACCACCCATGGTGGGCGTGCCGCGCTTGGTCTTGTGGCTCTGCGGACCCTCTTCCCGGATCTCCTGGCCGAACCCCTGCCGGGAGAACACCTTGATCAGGTACGGGGTCAGCATGATCGAGACGAGCAGCGCGATGGCCGCGGCGATCAGGATGCTCTTCACTTGGTGCCCGCCTCCAGCAGCGCGTCCGCGACCCGCCACAACGCGGCGGCCTTCGATGCCTTCACCAGCACAACGTCATCTCCCCGCAGCTCCTCGCGCAGTAGCGCGATCGCCGCCTCGACGTCCGGCACCAGCACCGACTCCTCTCCCCACGAACCTTCGAGGTTCGCGCCCTGGTGCATCGGCCTCGCCTGCTCGCCGACCACAACCAAACGACTGATGTCCAAGCGGACCGCCAAGCGCCCGATCTCGTCGTGCGCTTGGACGGTGTTGTCCCCCAGCTCGCCCATGACGCCGAGCACGGCCCAGGCCCGACGCCTGGGGTTGCCCGCGCGCGCCATGGTGGCGAGCGTCTTCAAAGCGGCGCTCATCGACTCCGGGTTGGCGTTGAAGGAGTCGTTGAGCACGGTCACGCCGTCGGGACGGGTGGTGACCTCCATGCGGCGGTCGGACCGCCTGCTCGCGGCGGAAAGCCATTCGGCGACCTGCGCGGTCGTGGCGCCCAGCTCCAGCGCGACCGCGGCGGCGGCCAGCGCGTTGCCGACGTGGTGGGCGCCGTGCAGGCCGAGCTCGACCGGCGCGCTGCCCTCCGCCGTCACCAGCGTGAAGCGGGGGCGGGCCTGGTCGTCCAGTTCGAGGCCCTCGGCGCGCACGTCGGCCTTGGACTGCTGGCCGACGAACACCACGCGGGCCCTGGTGCGGTCGGCCATCGCGGCGACCAGCGGGTCGTCCAGGTTGAGGATCGCCACGCCGTCGGCGGGCAGCTCCTCGACCAGTTCGCCCTTGGTCTTCGCCACGGCCTCCTGCGACCCGAACTCGCTCAGGTGCGCGGTGCCGACGTTCAGCACGACGCCGATGCGCGGCGGGGCGGTGCGGCAGAGCGCGGCGATGTGGCCGGGACCGCGCGCGGACAGCTCCAGCACCAGGTGCTTGGTCTCCTCGGTCGCGCGCAGCACCGTCCACGGGTGGCCCAGCTCGTTGTTGAACGAGCCGGGCGGCGCGACCGTCGGGCCGAGGTGTTCGAGGAGCTGGGCGATGAGGTCCTTCGTGGAGGTCTTGCCGGACGAGCCGGTGACGCCCACGACGACCAGGCCCTCGGCGGACAGCCGGTCCGTGACGTGCCGGGCCAGCTTCGCCAGCGCGGCGAGCACGGCGGCGCCCGAGCCGTCGGTGTCGCCGGTCAGCGCCACCGAGCGGGAGTGCGCGTCGCTCACCGGCGGCACGACCACGGCGGGGGCGTCGACCTCGCGGGCCGCCAGCACACCCACCGCGCCAGCGGCGACCGCGGCGGCGGCGAACTCGTGGCCGTCGACCCGGACACCGGGCAGCGCGACGAAGAGACTGCCGGGACCGATCTTTCGGGTGTCGAACTCGACGGAGCCGGACACCGTCGAACCGGGCCCGTGCACCGTCCCGCCGACGACCTCGGCGATCTCGGCGAGGCTGAGCTGGATCACGTACGGGCTCCCCTGATCGCGGCGGCGAGGGTGTCCACGTCCGAGAACGGCTGGATCACACCCGCGACCTCCTGACCGGTCTCGTGGCCCTTGCCCGCGACGACGACGACGTCACCGGGACGGGCCTGGGCGACGGCGTGCTCGATGGCGGCGGCGCGGTCGCCGATCTCCACGACCTCGCCGCGCTCGGCGGCGGGCACCGCGAGCGCGCCCGCGAGCATGGCCGACCGGATCGCGGCCGGGTCCTCGCTGCGCGGGTTGTCGTCGGTGACGACCAGCAGGTCGCTGCGGCGCGCGGCTTCCTCGCCCATCAGCGGCCGCTTGGCCGTGTCGCGGTCGCCGCCGCAGCCGAGGACGGTGATCACCTTGCCCTCGACCTGCTTGCGGACGGCGTCGAGCGCCAGCGCCACGGCGGCGGGCTTGTGGGAGTAGTCCACGACGGCGGTGAACTCCTGGCCCTCGTCGACGCGCTGCATCCGGCCGGGCACCCGGACGGCCGCGAGGCCCTCCTGGATGTCGGCGGTGGCCACCCCGGCGGCGTGCAGGCAGCCGATGGCCAACAGGGCGTTGGCGACGTTGAACGCGCCGGGCAGCCGCAGCGTGATCGGCAGTTCGAGGCCGTCCGGGCCGTGCGCGGTGAACGACTGCTCGCCGGTCGGCGTGACGGCCACGTCGCCGGAGGTCCACGCGGCGTCGGTGGTCATCGCCACGGTCACCGTGTCCGGCGTGACCAGGCGGCGGCCCCACTCGCCGTCCACGCAGACCACCTCGGTGCGGGCGCGGCCGTCGAACAGCTGCGACTTCGCCCGGAAGTAGTCCTCCATGTCCGGGTGGAAGTCCAGGTGGTCCTGCGACAGGTTGGTGAACGCGCCGATCGCGAACTCGGTGCCCGCGACCCGACCGAGGTCGAGGGCGTGGCTGGACACCTCCATCACGACGTCGAGCACCTCGCGCTCGACCATGACGGCGAGCAGCGCCTGCAGGTCCGGCGCCTCGGGCGTGGTGAACGCGCTGTCCAGGCGCTCACCGGCGATGCGGGTCTCGACCGTGCCGATGAGGCCGGTGCGGTGGCCCGCGGCGCGCAGCGCGGACTCGACCAGGTAGCTGGTCGTCGTCTTGCCGGACGTGCCGGTGATGCCCCAGACCGCGAGCTTCGTGGACGGGTAGCCGTAGATGCGGGCGGCCAGCGGGCCGAGCACGCCGCGCGGGTCCGGGTGCACCAGCACCGGCACACGGGCGTCGCGCAGGGCGGGCCGTTCGGCGCCCGCCTGGTCGGTGAGGACGGCGGCGGCCCCCGCGGCCAGCGCGCCCTCCACGAAGTCGGCGCCGTGCGCCCGTGCGCCCGGCAGTGCGGCGAACAGGTCTCCGGGGACCACGTGCTGGGCGCGCAGCGTCGCGCCGCTCACCCGCACGTGGGCGTAGGTGGGCGTGGTCAGGTGCGCGTCGACGACCGAGGCGAGCTCGGACACGGCGACAGGCTGGATGCGGGAAGGGCGAGGCGGGGCGGTCGCGACCTTGCCCTGGAGCTTGGCAGGCACGCGCGGAAGGCTACCGGCGCACGGAGCGTGGCCGACCGGCGCATGCGCGTTGGGCGGATGATCAGCCAAGATCGAACTCTCCGACCGCTCGGTGGTCCAAGGTGGACATCTCGTCGTCCCGCCCGGAAACTACACCGCCTGAGGGGTGCTCCGACGACCGCGCCTGCTCCGACCGGGACCGGATCCCCCGGCGCCACAACGCTTGTGACGCCGGTCAGGCCGCCGCGGTTCCCCGCGCCACGGCTTCCGCCGCACTGTCCCGATCGGACCGGCGGCGGGCTTCGCGGGGACATCCGGTCACCGATCGGGGTGGACGGGAGACCCGCCCGGCGGACCGTTCGGTCCTCGAGCGGGCGGGTGGGACGCAGATCACGTCCGGTAGCGACCCGTGCTCACGGCGTGAGCGTGATCAGCGGGGACTGCTCGGAGGACAGCGGCACCTGGTACCGCTGGGCCAGGTACGAGGCGATGTCGTGGAACAGCGGCGCCGCCGAGCCGCTGAACGGCGTGCCGGACGGCCCGTCGAGCATGATCCCCACGACGTAGCGCGGGCTGTCGGCGGGCAGGATGCCGGCGAAGGTGATCCAGTACTCGCTGCTGCTGTACCGGCCGTCGGGGGCGATCTGCTGCGCCGTGCCCGTCTTGCCCGCGATCTGGTAGCCGGACAGGGCGGCCGCGGCACCGGTGCCGGTCTGCCCCGGCGCGGACTGCACGACCGAGCGGAACATCTCGCGCACCGTCTTCGCGGTCTCCGGGCTCACCACGCGGACCGCCTCGGGCCGCCCGGTCTCCTTGCGGGAGCCGTTGCCGTCGACCTCGGCGCGGATGATCCGGGGCGGGATGCGCAGGCCGTCGTTGGCCATCGCCTGGTACATCCCGGTCATCTGCAGCAGCGTCATGCTCAGGCCCTGCCCGATCGGGAGGTTGCCGAACGTGGACCCCGACCACTGGTTGGGGGGCGGGACCAGGCCCGCCTCCTCGCCGGTGAGGCCGGAGCCGGTGCGCTTGCCGAGCCCGAACTTGACCAGCAGCTCGGCGAACCGCTCCTCGCCGAGCTTCTGCGCGGCCATCAGCGTGCCGACGTTGGAGGACTTGCCGAACACCCCGGCGAACGTCATGTCCAGGTTGCCGTGCTGCCACGCGTCGTTGATCCACCGGTCGGCGACCTGGATGCGGCCCGGCACCGTGAGGACCTCGTCCGGCTTGTACAGCCCGTCCTCGATCGCGCCCGCCGCGGTGATGATCTTGTTCACCGAGCCGGGCTCGTACACCGACGTCACCGCGATGTTGCGCTTCTCGTCCTCGGTGGCCTTGCCGAAGTCCGCCGGGTCGAACGTCTTGTCGTTCGCCATGGCCAGGATCTCGCCGGTCTTGCTGTCCAGCACCACCGCCGAGCCGCTCTTCGCGCCGCTCTTGGCCGTGTAGTCGGTGACCATGTTCTGCACGACGTACTGGGTGTCGATGTCGAGCGTCAGCTCCAGGCTCTTGCCCGGTGTCGCGGGCTCCAGCTCCCGGTCGCGGTCGGCGCCGGGGATCACGACGTCACCGCCCTGGATGGTGTCCACGACCCGGCGGCCGTTGCTGCCCGCGAGCAGGACGTCCTGGGAGCTCTCCAGCCCGAGCTGGCCGTGCGTCGCGCCGGGCGTCATGTCCTTGCGCCAGTTCGCCGCGCCGATGACGTTCGACGCCAGCTTGCCGTTCGGGTACACCCGCACCGCGCGGAACTCGGAGCCGATCTCGTTGAACTGCTTGCGGATCGCCGCGGCCTTCACCGGGTCCACGTTGTCCACCAGCTCGATGTAGGTGGTGTCGCGCAGCAGCCGCTCGGCGATGGTCGCCTCGTCGGTCTTCTGCCCGTTCACCTCGGTGCCCAGCACCTGCTGGAACACCGCGGCGATGGCCTTGGCGCGGTCCTCGAAGCTGCCGAGCTTCGAGTCGTTCGCCTGGAGTTCCGCCCAGTTCTTCCGCATCAGCTGCGGCACGGCGTAGAGGGCGCGCGCCTCGATGCTGAACGCCAACTGGTTGCCGTTGCGGTCCAGGATCGCACCGCGCTCGGCGGGGATGTCCTGCGGCGTGGCGCGCTGCTGCTGGGCCTTGAGCGACAGCTCGGCGGCCTCGAACCCCTGCACCTGCACGAGCCTGATCCCCGCCAGCAGGAGGGCGCCGACGAGCAGCACCCGACCCACGGTGAGGCGGACGCGGGCGTTGGCTCCACGCCGCTTGGCCGGACGGGTGGCCCGCACCGACAGCGGACGTCGAGCTGGCCTGCCGCTGCTGGGCCCCGGCATGACTAACCTCCTGGCACCACTTGCTGCTGTTGGGCTTGCTGGTCGGCAGGGGTTTGCTGCGACTCACCGGCGGGCGGGATCGCGGCCTGACCCGAACTGGGCGGCGCGCTCGGCGCCGTGGAGGGGGACGAGGGCGGCGGTGGGGGCGCGGGCGCCTCCACCGCCGAGGGCTTGCCGTAGACCTCGACCGAGCCGTCCGGGAGCTGCTTGAGCTTCGCCGGGTCGCCCGCGAGCACCAGTCCGAGCTTCGCCGCGGCTTCGGCGAGCTTGGTCGGCGACTCGGCGAGCGCGACCTCGCGGCGCAGCTGCTCGACCCGCAGCGAGAGCTGCGTGGCCTGGTTGTGCGCTTCCTGGAGCTTGTAGGAGTCCGCGGCGGCCTGGGTCGACAGCCACATGATCGTGGCCAGGCCGACGATCAGCACCGCCATCACCATCACCACGAACGGCGCCTTCGCCACCGGGCTGGGCTGGCGCTGCGGCGCGCCCGCGCCACCGCGCAGGTTCTGGGTGCGCTGCGCCCGCCGGGCGTAGGCCCGCTCGGTCGCGGCCGACCGGGAACGCCCGCCGCCCGCGGGTTCGGGAACGGACTTGAGGGCGCGCTCGCGCGGCTTCTCCGGGCGGGGCCGAGGAGACGGGGAGGTGCCACCCGCTCTCGCTGGTGCGGTCATGATGCCTCCTTGATCCGTTCGGCGGCCCGCAGGCGCACCGGTGCCGCCCTCGGGTTCTCCTCGATCTCCTGCTCGTTCGCCAGCTCCGCGCCCTTGGTGACGAGCTTGAACTCGGGCCCGTAGCCCGGCAGTTCCACCGGGAGGCCCTGCGGGCTGCGCGACACCGAGACCTCGGTGATCGCCCGCTTGACCATCCGGTCCTCCAGCGACTGGTAGGCCTCGACGACGAGGCGGCCGCCGACTCCGAGCACCGACAGCGCGGCGGGGAGCGCGAGCCGCAGCGACTCCAGCTCCTCGTTCACCTCGATGCGCAGCGCCTGGAACGTCCGCTTGGCCGGGTGGCCCCCGGTCCGCCTGGTCGCGGCGGGCACGGCGGCGTACAGCAGCTCCACGAGCCGCCCGCTGTTGGTGAAGGGCTCGCGCTCGCGCTCCCGCACCACCGAGCTGACGATCTTCTTGGCGAACCGCTCCTCGCCGTAGTCGCGCAGGATCCGGACCAGGTCGCCCGGCGGGTACGTGTTCAGCACGTCCGCCGCGGTCTGGCCGGTGCCCGCGCTCATCCGCATGTCGAGCGGCGAGTCCCTGGAGTAGGCGAACCCGCGGTCCTCGGCGTCCAGCTGCAACGAGGACACGCCGAGGTCCATCAGGACACCGTCCACCTTGGACAGGCCCAGGTCCTCGACGGCCTCGTCGATGCGGTCGTAGGTGACGTTGACGAACTTGACGCGGTCGCCGAAGTCGGCGAGCCGCTTGCTCGACAGCTCGATGGCCTGCGGGTCGCGGTCCAGGCCGATCAACGTGAGCCGCGGGTGCGCCCGCAGCAGGGCTTCGGCGTGACCGCCGAGCCCGAGGGTCGTGTCCACCACCACGGCGGGCCGGTCGGCCAGAGCGGGGGCGAACAGCTCGAGGACGCGGTTCAGCAGGACCGGCACGTGCTGTGGTCGCTCCGCCATCTCAAGCCCCCTCCCTTGCTTCGTGATCGACCGCCACAACGTGGGGGTCGGGTGTCGTCAGGTCCCCGCCCGCCCGTCGAACCTGGCGCCGGGGAAGGTGCGCCAGGGCCGAAAGCCGAGCGGACCGAGGCCTCACGGCACCCGAACCACGTCGTGCAACTCACGGCCGATCAGAAGACGCCAGGGAGGACCTCCTCCCGCACTTCGGCGTAGCTGCCCTCATGGGCTTCGAGGTAGCGCTGCCAGGCCTGGGAGTCCCAGATCTCCAACCGGTTGACCGCGCCGATGACCGCGCACTCCTTGGTCAACCCGGCGTAGTTGCGCAGCTCCTGGACGATCGAGATGCGGCCCTGCCCGTCCGGCCGCTGCTCGTCCGTGCTGGCGAACAGGTAGCGCTGGTAGGCCCGAACCGACTCGTTGGTGAAGGAGGCGGCCGAGACCTTCATCGCCATCTGCTCGAACTCCGCTCGCGGGAACACGAAGAGGCAGTGGTCCTGGCCCTTGGTGACCATGACACCCCCCGCTAGCGCATCCCGGAACTTCGCGGGCAGCGTCAGCCGACCCTTGTCGTCCAGCCTGGGGAGGTGCGTGCCGAGGAACATGGCACCTCCACCTCCTGCCGACCGGACTCCGAGCGGCAGTGGAGCCCCCGTCAGCCCCACCGGGCGCCACAGTACCCCACTTTTCACCACAGTCAACGCTGAAACGGGTGTTTCCAATGGGAGCCGAAAGGCATATTCGCAGGTAGGAGGCTTGCGAGCGAGGTGGACTGCGGTGGGGGAAGCGCGCGACACCCACCTCCCCGAGTGAGTCCGAACACCGGTTTTGCCACCCGGATGGGCTAGCAAAACCGGTGAAAACGGGTTCGCGCACGCCGGTGGTGGGGGATCGTGGAGACAGGGGGAAAATGAACCGCTGTGCAACCCCGCACGTCCTAACCAACGTCAGGATCCTGTCGAATCGGGGGTAGGGCACTTCGCCCTGGTTTGACACACTGCGTGAAACGCTCACCGCTTCCGAGCACCGGTCGCGGGCGAGCCCCGCTCCAGGAGGTCGAGTGACCCCGAGTACCCAGCCAGCCGCACTCCCGGACCACGCGTTCGGGCAGAGCGCGCCTACCGTGAAACCCACGGTGAACAGTGCTGCCCACACCCCGCAGACACGACCTGACGACGTGCTCGGAGAACTGCACACCGCGGTCCAGCGGATCGCCGCCAACGTGGAGAAGGTCCTCGTCGGCAAACCGGACGTCGTCCGGATCTCCCTCGTGGCCCTGCTGGCCGAGGGCCACCTGCTGGTGGAGGACGTGCCCGGCGTCGGCAAGACGTCGCTGGCGAAGGCGCTGGCCCGCTCGATCGACTGCACGGTCAGCCGCATCCAGTTCACGCCGGACCTGCTGCCCAGCGACATCACCGGCTCGTCGATCTACAACCGGCAGGGCAACGAGTTCGAGTTCCGGCCGGGCCCGGTGTTCGCGAACATCGTGGTCGGCGACGAGATCAACCGCGCCTCCCCCAAGACGCAGTCCGCGCTGCTGGAGTGCATGGAGGAGCACCAGGTCACGGTCGACGGGAAGACCTACCCGCTCGGCGCGCCGTTCATGGTGATCGCGACCCAGAACCCGATCGAGATGGAAGGCACCTACGCGCTGCCGGAAGCCCAGCGGGACCGGTTCACCGTGCGCGTCTCCATCGGCTACCCGGACCCGGCGGCCGAGCTGGCCATGGTCGACGAGCACGCGGGCACCAACCCGATGGACGAGCTGCGCCCGGTGTCGGACGCCGCGCAGATCCTGAAGCTGGTGCAGACGGTCCGCCGGGTGCACCTGTCGCAGGAGATCCGCCGGTACGCCGTGGAACTCGTGTCGGCCACCCGCAGGCTGCCGGAACTGCGGCTCGGGGCGTCCCCCCGGTCCACGCTGCACCTGGTCCGCGCCGCTCGCGCGCAGGCCGCGCTGGCGGGTCGCGACTTCGTCGTCCCGGACGACATCCACGCCGTCGCGGTCCCCGTGCTGGCGCACCGGCTGGTGCTCACCGCCGAGGCGCAGGCCTCCCGCCGCTCCCCCGCCGACCTGGTCCGCTCGCTGCTCCAGCGGGTGCCCGTGCCGCAGGCGGCGCCGTCGCCGAACGGCCAGTACACCCAGAACGCAGGGACGAATCGCTGAGATGCGCGGAGCCCTGTCCGGCCTGACGACCCGCGGCCGCTGCCTGCTCGCTGCGGGATTCGCGGCGGGGCTGTGCGCGCTCGTCCTCAACGAGCGCGACCTGCTCCGGGTGGCGGCCTTCGTGGTCGCGCTGCCGCTGCTGGCCGCCTGGCTGGCCACCCGTGCCCGCGTCGGCCTGCACGCGTCCCGATTCCTGCACCCCAGCCGGGTCCCCGTCGGCTCCGCCACCGAGGTGCGCGTCGAACTGCGCAGCACCGGACGGCTCCCGACCGGTGGACTGCTCCTGGAGGACAACGTCCCGTACGCGCTCGGCAGCAGGCCCCGCTTCGTGGTGGAACGGCTGCCCCGCAGCACGGCCACCGCGCTGCGGTACCCGCTCAAGCCCGTCATGCGCGGCATCCAGCAGGTGGGCCCGCTGATGGCCCGGATCACCGACCCGTTCGGGCTGGTGGAGTACGACCGCGAACTCGCGGGCCGCAGCAGGCTGGTCGTGGTGCCCCGGATCACCGGGCTCAACGGCCTGCCCAGCGGCTCCGGCATGGGCGCGGGCGACGACGGCTCGATCCGGCTGCGCAGCGGCCAGGGCGAGGACGACGCGATCGTCCGCGAGTACCGGCACGGCGACGACCTGCGCAAGGTCCACTGGCGCTCGACCGCCCGCCGCGACCAGCTGATGGTGCGCGTGGAGGAACGCCCGTGGCGCGGCGGCACGACCGTGCTGCTCGACCACCGGCTCACCGCGCACCGCGGCAGCGGTCCCAGCGCCAGCCTCGAATGGGCCGTGTCGCTGACCGCCAGCATCTGCCTGCACCTGCACCGCTTCGGCCACCAGGTCAAACTGGTCGTCGAGGACGGCCGCGTCCTCGCCGGGGGCTCCGGTGACGGCGGCCACAGCGACGCCGTGGTGCTCGACTCGCTCGCCGCGCTCCAGCCCTCGCACCGGCGGGAGCTCGCCTCGGGCGTCGACCCCGGCGCGGGCCAGGAGGTCATCGCCGTCCTCGGCGCGTGCACCCCGGCCGTCGTGGACGGGCTCGTCCGCTACCGGCCGCGCGGGATGCGCAGCCTCGCGGTGCTGCTCGACGTCGGCGAGTGGGCCGGTCCGTCCGAGGACCCGTCGCCCGACGTGACCGAAACGCAGCGGTTGCTGCACATCGCGGGCTGGGGCGTCTCGATCGCCAGGCCCGCGAGCCCGATGAACCAGGTCTGGCAAGAGCTGTGCCACAGCGCGGGCAACCGCGGTCCTGTGGTGCGCACGGAGGTGGGCTGATGTCGGGGCGAGCGGTCGAGTCGGACAACGGGGTGATGTCGGTGACCCCGGCCGTCGCCGCGCTGGCCGTGGTGTGCTCGGCGACCGCGCTCTCCGGCGTCGTCACGGGCAGCCTGTGGATCCTCTACGTGCTGCTTTCGGTGGCCGTGATCAGCGGCACCGGCCTGGTGCTCCGCTCGTTCCGGCTGCCCGCCCCGCTGGTGGGGATCGGCCAGGTCTTCGCGCTGCTCTCCCTGCTGGTCATGCTGTTCACCAGGACCGGCTTCCTGGTCGTGCTGCCCGGCCCCGAGTCGCTTGGCGACCTGTGGACGGTGCTCGGCAACTCGATCAGCGAGGTCCAGACCGGGGTGCCGCCGGTCGCGGAGAGCCCCGCGATGCGGTGCCTGATCATGCTCGCGATGGGTCTCGTCGCGGTGCTCGTCGACACCCTCGCGGTCGGCGCCGCGGCGCCCGCCGCGTCCGGGCTGGTGCTGCTGTGCGTGTTCGCCGTGCCCGCGTCGCTGGCCGACGAGATGCTGCCGCTGTGGACGTTCGTGCTGGGCGCGGCCTCGTTCGCGCTGCTCCTGGTGGTCGACGGCCAGCACCGGCACGAAGCCTGGCGAGGGCGGATGAGCGGCACCGGGGGCAGCAGCTCCGGCCGCGCCGCGACCGCCGTGGCGAGCATGGCGGTGGTGATCGCCCTGCTCGCGGGCGCCACCTTCACCCTGATCGGCACCGTGGGCAGGCTGCCCGGCACGGGCAACTCCGTCGGCGGCGGCGCGGACGGGCTCGGGCTCAAGCCGATGACCGAGCTGCGCGGCATGCTCAGCCAGGGTGAGACCAGGGAGATGTTCCACGTCCGGGGCCTCCCCGAGGCGGCGTACCTCCGCGCGATGACGCTCCAGCAGTACGACCCCGCCAGCGGCGAGTGGTCCGTCGGCGGCGCGCTGTCCGAGGGCAGCGCGGCCAGGGGTGATCTCCCCGCGCAGCCGGGCGACCCAGGCGACGGCGAGACCACCAGGATCGAGATCGACCCGGTCGGCTGGAACGACGTGTGGCTGCCGGTCTACGGCAAGCCACGCAAGATCGAGAACACCGACGAGACCTGGCGCTACGACTCCACCCGCGGCATGGTCTACAGCCTCCGCAAGCACAAGGTCGGCCCGTACACGCTGGAGACCGTGCTGGAGAACCCGTCGGCCGACGACCTGCGGCGGGCCAACGGCAGCGCCGACGGCGTCGACCCGGTGTACTTCCAGGTCGACGGCATCGACCCGTCCATCACGACGCTGGCCAGGACCATCATCCAGGGCACGAACACCAAGTTCGACAGGGCCACGGCGCTGTACGAGTACTTCACCGACGGCACGCAGGGCTTCAAGTACTCGACGAAGACCGAGGGCAACGCGAACGCCGACGCCCTCGTCGACTTCGTGTTCAACGGCAAGACCGGCTACTGCCAGCAGTACTCGGCCGCCATGGCCGTCATGGCCCGCTCCGTCGGCCTGCCCGCTCGGGTCGCCATCGGCTTCACCGGCGGCTACCCGACCGAGGACTACAAGACCATCACCAGCCTCGACGCCCACGCGTGGGTGGAGATCTACTTCGCGGGCCACGGCTGGATGGTCTTCGACCCGACGCCGCTCACCGACGGCCGCGGCGTCGTCCCGTCCTACATCGGCGGCACCGGCGACGACGGCCAGACCGCGGCCACCGACGAGGAGAACCCGTCCGCGGCCGCGGCGTCCTCCTCCGTCGTCCCCTCCAGCTCCGCCGCACCGGTGGTGGACACCCAGGACCTCGCGGGCGCCACCCCGGTCGAGGAAACCCCGACGTGGCACTGGATCACGATCGCCGTCACCGGTGGTCTGGCGGCGCTGCTCACCGCCCTGCTGCTCCTCATGCCCCGCCTGGGCACCCTGGCGGCGTTCAACCGCCTGCCGTGGGCCCGCCCGGCCGTGGCGGCCGCAGCGGCCGCGTTCTGGGTCCTCACGCTGGCGCTGGGCACAGCCCTGTTCTCCTGGTGGCTGGCGGTGCCCCTGCTCCTGCTGGCGGGCGCGGCCTCCCCGGCAGGCGTGCGCGCGGTACGCCGCCGCAACCGCCTGCACTCCATCGCGGGCCTGGGAGCCCAGGCGGCGAACGCGGCGTGGGAAGAACTGATCGCCGAGTCGGTGGACCGCGGCACCCGCATCCCACCCACCGAAACAGTCCGCGTGGCGGCCCGCCGCATGGCCCGCGCCCACAACCTGGACGAACAGGGCCGCGACGGCCTCCGCTCCGTGGTGGGCGCCATCGAACGGTCCTGGTACAGCAGCACCCCCGAAGCAGACCCGCAACTGCCACGGGCGGTAGAAGACGTACGCCGCAGCCTCAACCGCAACGCCCCCCTGGCCCTACGGGCAAAGTTCCTCCCCCGCTCGGTGCTCCACCCCACCGCGCAGGCTGATCTTCCGGACTGACGGGGTTTCGCGGGTGCCGAAGTTCCGCTGAGGCCGGCACCCGCCGTTTGGGGCTGGGCACCCACGATCCGCTTGGGTTCTGGTTGGCGTTGAGTGCGCTTGGGCAGGGCCGGTGTCGTGGGCCGCTGTCGTGAGCCGGGTCGCGCCACGCGGCGCGGTCCGGGCCGCAGAGTCCGGGCCGCAGAGTCGCGGCTGGCGGCTGGCGGCTGGCGGCTGGCGGCTGGCGGCTGGCGGCTGGCGGCTGGCGGTGAGTCTGTGGGTTGCGAGGGCTACTTCTGGCAGCAGGTCTGGGATGGCAGCCTTCTGCGGTCAGCCGTGTGTGGTCAGTGGTCGCGGGCGGTGCTGCCGTGAGCCACCAGCGAGGACCTTCGGCGATCAAGTGCGGTGCTCGTTCCGGGCTTGATCGCCGGTGCGTTGATCGCGTTCAGGGCTGGCTCGGCTGTGCGGCAGCAGTTTCCCGGTCGTCGGCGCTGAAGGGTGTGGCTGGACCGGTCGTCGCGCGCGAAGACACCGCGGCCCGCCCCTGGCGGGGCGGGCGCGGTGTGGTTCTTCGGTTCGGAGTTCTACTCGTCCTCGAAGCGTCGACGGAAACGTTCTTCCATCTTTTGTGAGAACGAGCTGCGGTTGCGGCTCGGCCGGCTGCTTTCCTGTTCCGACTCCTCGGCGACCTGATCACCACGACGAAGTGTCGTCAGGGTGACCAGCACGCCGAAGAACATCAACAGGAAGCCGACCACGCTCACCACCGGGATTCCGGCGAGCTTCGGCAACATCACACCCGTGACGAGCAGCGCCACACCCACGGCGAACAAAGCGATGCCCTGGAAACGGCGCCGTCGAGACGGCTTGCGCAGCTTGGCGCCGCGCACGGTGGATGCGAACTTCGGATCCTCGGCGTAGAGCGCGCGCTCGATCTGGTCGAGCAGTCGCTGCTCGTGCTCGGAGAGTGGCATGGCTCCTCCTCCGGCACAGCGGTCGCGGGCGCCGGTGTTCACGGTTGCCGCCGGTCCCGGCGGACGCCCCCCCTGGGGGCGTCATCCCCCAGGATACGATCCGCAGAGCCCGCCGACTACCCAGTCTGGGCTCCCAAGCGGTTGGTTCTGTCACCATCATCCTCACGGGTCAACGGTCAGACCACCGTGAGGTGACGCCCCGGACCCGTATCGAAACCGCGCGTAACCGCATTCCTGCAGGTGCAGCCCGTCGAGCGCCCTGAAAACCGCCGGACGGGTCCGGCTACAGACTTCCGGTAAACAGGTCACCCTGATGGCGTAACGACATCAACTCCAGCAGAAATTGTGATCGCTTCTGTCGTGTCCTTGCTCCGATCACCGTGCCACGCGCGCTTGTGAGGACAAATGTCGGCCGCGTGAACGGCCTTCGAAGATCACCACAACTGGGTCTCGGGACAGTCGGGTGCGCGAACCGGTGGGCATCGGCGGCTCCTGCGGGTGTTGTCGGACGAAGTTGATCAGTTGACGCAGCGGCCGTGCTGGGATCGCGCATCGAGGCGATCGATCAGGGACCGAGCGGGACCGGTTAGTGGTCGATCGCTTGGTGCCGGACGGCGAGCTCGGGTGAAGCCAACGGGCAACGAGGCGGGATTCGGCGGGCCGATCAGTCGGTGGAGTACTAACAGCACCGCCGCTCGTTGATCCGATTCGGGTATGTGGGCTGATAGTGGACGCGGTGGGGCGTTGGTCGGCGCACACGTGGGATGGGACTGGTCGACGCCGAATGGGGCGGCTGCCGCAGGCTTGAGCAGGATCAGGGTGGCGGCACCGACCGGTGCAGACGCCGGACGAATGGCCACCGCAGGTCGAGATCAAGCTGATGCGGGCAGTGGATTCGAAGCTGGTTGGGTCAAGCCCGTTCGACAGCGATCACGACTTCCGAACGACAGTCCGGTCATGCCGGGTGGTCAGCCTGGATGCTGACGCAAGGGTCACGGCGGCGACTGGTGCAGACGCCCGCCGAACGGTTACCGCAGGTCGGGACCCGGTTGATGCGGTGGTGGATCGAGTTGGTCGGGGTCAAGTACGCCCGGCGGTGATCAGGACTTCCGGACCAGGGCCGATCGTGCCGGTGGTCAGCCTGCCTGGGTGATGACGCAAGGGCGATGGCTGCGATAGGCGCAGACAGCGGGCGGAGGCGGAGGTACGGCGGACGGCGGGCGGAGGAGAAAGGAGCGGCTACGGCAGGTTGGATCTGGCTGATGCGGGTGGTGGAGTTGAAGCTGGTTGGGCGAGTCTGGCCGGTGGTGGTCAGGACTTTGAACGACGGTCGGTCGTGCCGGTGGTCAGCCGGGGATCACGTCTGGGCGGGGGCGGGTGGTGGCGTGGGTTGCTGCTCGGCGTAGTTGGGCGGCTATCTCTGCTGGGGACTGGTTCTTGGTGGTGTGGACCACCAGTACGCCTGCTGCCTTCAGGTGGTGGGGTGGGGTTGTGGTGCGGAACTGCCAGGCCAGGCCCAGGGAGTTCCACCAGGCGTCGGCGGTGCCGAGTGGGCGGCCTTCCGGGGTGTGCAGGGGGATGTGCCACCTGGGTTGGGGCAGGCCGGATCTGGTGATGACCTCCGTCGGGCCCGGCGGCAGGGCGGTCAGGGCGGCCCGCAGGGTGGGGCTGCCTCGGGGGTGCAGGTCGGTTGGATCGGTGCCCGCTCGGATGGTTTCGGCGAGCACGGCGCGTTGGGCCGCGAGCGGGAGGTGGCGGGCCGCGTCCAGGACCGCCCTGGAGGGTGGGGCGGTGAGGAAGTTGTTGCGCAGCATCGGGTTCGGCATGCCGCGGGTGCGGGTCACGCGGATTTCCGGTGGCGCTTCCAGTTGGCGGCGGTGCGGGATCAGCACGTGGACCGGGCCCGCCGCGGGGACGGTGCGGATGCCGTGCAGGTGGAGGGCGTCCAAGCCGGTCAGCAGGGTGTTGGGGCCCGCGTAGCGGAGAGCGCCCTGGACTCGCTGCGTTCGGGTCGGCGGTGAGCCGCTGAGGAGCAGGACGCCGGGCAGGAGGCGCTGCCACGGGCCGCCCAGACGGCAGCGGAGGTGCAGCAGCGTCGAGCTGAGGCCCAGCTGGAGGAGTTCGGTCGTGGTGGCCACGCCGTGGCGGAACAGGGTGGCCAGTGCGTCCAGGTCGATCAGGGTGCGGTTGGTCGTGTGCATGTGTCCAGGATCGGCCGGGCCCACCCCTCGGTCCACTGGGCCCGGCCGATCTGTGGACAACTCCCTGGCCTGTGGACAACCGGAGGCTCACGAGTTGACGAGATCGCGTTCCGGGGCTAGTTCCTCCGGGGTGTCGCGGATCTCGCGCCACGCGTCGTGCACGGCGACCAAGCCGCCCGCCATCACGAGGGCGGCGGCCACGGCGACGAGGCCGGAGACGTTGAGCTGCAAGAGCATGACGATGATCGCTCCCACCTGGAGAACGGTGAAGACGATGGTGGTGCCGAGTCGTTCGATCTGCTGCCTGGTCATGTCGGGAGACCCCCTGGATTCGGTGACTCCCCAGTTGTAGGCCCGATTTCGCGGGCCTTCCGCGTCAGATGCCCCAGAACGGCGAAGTCATCCGACCAGGTCGTAGAGCCGGTCGGGCGCGAGGATGTCGATGCGGCGCCTGCCGGTGCGCACGATGCCCTGCTGGCGCAACGACCGCAGCACCCGCACGAGGGACTCGCGGGACGTGCCCGCGGCGCTCGCCAGCTCCTCCTGGCTCAACGCGACAGCGCCCGCCGACCCGACGCCGCGGTGCAGCACGACGTCCAGGAGCACGGCGGCTACGCGCTGGGTGGAGGTGCCGCTGAACTGGATGCGCTGCCGGTCGGCGTCGCGCTGCCTCGACACCACGACGGTGAGCACGGCCCACGCGATGTGCGGCTGCCTGCGGCACAGCTCGGTGAACCGGTCCTGCGCGATCATCAGCGCCGAGGCCTCCCCGAGCACGCGAACGCTCGCCGACCGCGGCAGACCGTCCACGGCGGACCGCTCCCCCACGATGTCGCCCGGCCCGCGGATCGCCAGCACCTTCTCGTGGCCGCCGGGTGAGGTCGCCGTGACCCGCATGAGGCCGCGCCGGACGACCAGCACGTGCTGCGACGGCTCGCCCTCGTGGCAGACGACCGCGCCGGGCTCGAACTCGCGCACGGTGCCGACAGCGTCGAGCAGGGCGTGCCCCACGGGGTCCAGCAGCCCCCAGAACCGCGCCACCTCGGATTCCATCCCACCAGCCTGCAACAACGCGGGCGTTCGTGGTCGCAAGTGGGCCGGTCAGTACCCGAACGGCGGGACCCCGGAGAGGCGAAAGCCCCTCACCTGTCCGGCTTCGGCTCCGTCGCGCCCGAACGCCGGGGCTGGGAACCGAGCAGGGAGGCCGGGCCGATGGCGCCCAGACCGAACTTCGACCGGGCCTGGTCGGCGGCTTGTTCGGCTTCCCGCCAGCCGCGTTCGGGGGCGTCGAACATCAACTGCTCGCCGCTGTCGCCCTCCACGAGCTGTTCCAGCCGCACGCCGATGAGCCGGACGGCGCCGTCCGGCACGTGGTCGTCGAGGAGGGTGCAGCTGGTGGCGTACACCTCGTGCGTCAGGTCGGTCGGCACCTGGAGGGTGCGGGAGCGGGTGATGGTGGAGAAGTCCGAGAAGCGGACCTTGATGGACACGGTGCGGCTGCGCAGCCCCTTGGCGCGCAGCTGGCTCGCGGACCTCTCGGCCAGGCGGAGGAGTTCCCGCTTGAGGAGCGCGCGGTCGAAGTGGTCGACCTCGAACGTCTCCTCCGCGCCGATGGACTTCTCCTTCGACTCCGGCACGACCGCGCGGTCGTCGTGGCCCTGGGACAGCGCGTGGAGGTGCTCCGCCAGCGCGACGCCGAGGAGCTTGCGGAGGCGCGGCAGCGGGGTGGCGGCGATGGCCCCGACGGATTCGAGGCCGACGCGGTCCAACTGCTCCGCCGTCTTCTTGCCCACGCCCCACAGCGCGGACACCGGGAGGGGGTGCAGGAAGTCGAGGACGGACGTCCTGGGCACGACCATGAAGCCGTCGGGCTTGCACATGCCGGACGCGAGCTTCGCCAGGAACTTCGTGGGCGCGACGCCGACCGAGCAGGTGATGCCGTAGGACTCCTGGACCTGGGTCCTGATGAGCGCGGCGATCGCGCCGGAGGTGGCGTTCATCCGCCGCAGGGCACCGCTGACGTCGATGAACGCCTCGTCCAGGCTCAGCGGTTCGACCAGCGGCGAGATGTCGCGGAAGATCGCCATGACCCCGCGCGAGGTCTCCTGGTAGAGCCCGAAGCTGGGCGGCAGGAAGACGGCGTGCGGGGCGAGTCTTCGGGCGTGGGCCGTCGGCATCGCGGAGCGGACGCCGAACTCGCGGGCGATGTAGTTCGCCGACGACACGACGCCGCGGTTGCCGACCCCTCCGACGATGACGGGTTTGTCGACCAGCTCCGGGCGCTCGCGGATCTCCACGGCGGCGTAGAACGCGTCCATGTCGACGTGCAGCATCGGGCAGCCGGTGTCGTCCGGCCACCGGCCGTCGCGCGCGATGAAGCGGTCGACCAGGCCGCGCGGCAGGTTCGCGCTCCGCCCCACCCCGCACCTCACCCCCGTTGATCGAACGCCCGTTCGAGACTCTAGTCCAAACGGTAGGCCCGGCGCGTGTTCTCGTGCCCGATCAGGTGAGCCACGCGCACGGCGTCCGCCTCCACCAGGTCGCCGGACGACATCGCGGAGGCCAGGAAGTCGGACAGGGCGCGCCGGAAGTCGGTCAGCAGCAGCGGTGCACGTCGGCGTCGGAGTCGCCGACGTGGAACTGCACGGGCAGCCGCCGGTCGAGCGCCTCCCACACCAGGAAGCGCGACAGCACCTCGTCCGCGCACCAGCCGCCGCGCGCGAGCCACCGGGCGGCCGCGTCGGCCACCTCCGGCGCGGTGGGCCGTTCCGGCCGCAGCGCCAGGCCGACCCGGTAGGCGGCGATGGACTTCGCGCCCACGGCGGTCGACGCGGCCAGCCGGGCCCGGACGGCGTCAGGCGAACCCGGAGGCCGTGCACCCGGAGGCGACGACCTCCTCGGCGAGCCGCTCCAACCGGACGACCTCGAACGACGCGGCCCCGGTGACGGCCGCCAACTCGCGGTGGTCCAGCAGCAGTTCGGGCGACAGGCCGCCGTCGACCAGGTACGTGTCCACGTCGGCGGCCATCAGGAACGCCCGGTTCACCTCGCCCGCGCCCAGCGACCGCCGTCGGGCCAGGTACTCCTCGGCGGACGCGTGCGGCTCCAGGTCGAGCACCGGCGGGCACCAGCGGCGCACCGCGAGCCCGACGGAGGAGTCGAACAGGCTGGTGCCGAGCGGACTGACGTGGTCGGCCTCGGTCAGCAGCTCCTCGAAGCCCACGCGGTCCACGTCGCCGTGGCCGTCACCTGGGTCGGCAACAGCGGCGTCACCAGGGTGAAGTCCGTGCCGCTGCGGGAGCTGGGCGGCGGCGTGGGCGCGTCTCCGGTGTTCGACGTGTTCCTGCTCCAGGACTCGATCATCGACGGCCGGTTCGCGGGCGGCCCGGTCGGCGACCTGCGGCGGCACCCGGACCTCACCCGGCTGACCGCGCTGGCCGGCTGGGCGTGGGCCCCGGCCGACCGCCACCACCAGGACGGGCGGCCGTACGCGCTCGACCAGCGCCTCGCCGCGAAGGCTGCGGTCGACCGGCTGGCCGACACGGGCTTTACCGCCGAGGCCGGGTTCGAGGTCGAGTGGGCCGTCGGCAAGGGGGGCACGGACGAGTACGTGCCCGCGACGACCGGGCCCGCCTACGGCCACGCGCGGCAGGTCGAGCTGTCCGTCGTTCTCGCCCAAGGTCACCACGACCGGCGTCGGCAACGGCGGCCACCTGCACCTGAGCCTGTGGCGGGACGGCCGGAACCTGTTCACCGGCGGCGAGGGCCGGTTCGGGCTGTCCCACGAGGCCGAGCGGTTCACCGCGGGGGTCCTGGAGCACCTGCCCGCCCTCACGGCGATCGGCTCGCCGTCCGTGGCGAGCTACCTGAGGCTGGTCCCGTCGCACTGGGCGGCCTCGTTCGCCGCGTGGGGCCTGGAGAACCGCGAGACGGCGTTGCGGCTGATCAGCGGCGCGAACGCCAACCTGGAGATCAAGTCGTTCGACCTGTCGGCGAACCCGTACCTGGTGGTCGCCGCGACGCTGTCCGCCGGTCTGGCGGGTGGCGGCGCCCAGTAGCTCGCGCGCCGGACCGCGGTGACCCACTCGTCGCCGCGCGGCTCGAGTTGGAAGTGCTCCAGGTCGTAGTGGGTGCCCTCGGCGTTCCAGTGCCACAGCTGGAACGTGACGGTGCCGTTCGCGTTGCGCTGCGGCGGTGTCGACAGGGGTGGCCGAGCGCGGCCAGGCCAAGCGCTTGCGTGCCGATGCCGCACGCGCAGTCCAGGATCCGTGAGCCGCGCGGGACCAGCGGCGCGGGCGCGGCGGCCTGCCGCGCCCGGCTCTCGTCCCAGTCGGCGAAGATCAGGTCGTACGTGGCGGCCAGCGCGTCGGAGAAACGACCGGTGTCGCTCATGCCCGTCCGCCGCTCACCTCATCTGCTCCGCGGTGGGCGACTTGCGGAGCTTGGTCAGGGCCCGGTGCTGCGCCACCCGGACGGCGCCGGGGGTCGACCCGATCGCCATGGCGGTCTCGTCGGCGGACAGGCCGACGACGATCCGCAGCAGCAGGATCTCCCGCTGCTTCTCCGGCAGGACCCTCAGCAGCTCCACCATCTCGCGCGAGAGCTCGCCGCGCAGCGCCTGCTGCTCCGGGCCCGCCTCGGTCTCGGGCACGTCCGGCACGTCCGCGACGGGCTCCGAGCGGTTGCGCGACGAAGCCCGGTGGGCGTCCGCGACCTTGTGCGCCGCGATGCCGTAGACGAACGCGAGGAACGGGCGGCCCTGGTCCCGGTAGGACGGCAGGGACTTGAGGACGGCGAGGCAGATCTCCTGGGCCGCGTCGTCCGCCGACGCGAACGACCGCTCCTGGCGGCCGATGCGGGCGCGGCAGTAGCGGACCGCCAGCGGTCGGATCACCGTGAGCAGGCGCGCCACCGCCTTGCGGTCGCCCTTCATCGCCGCGACGACGTCCTCGGCGATGTCGTCCGGGCAGGACGCGGACTCGCGTCCACTGCTGTTCTCCGCGGCTTTCGCCGTGGAACCGAGACGGAGGTCGTTGCGGGACGGACGGTCAGCCCCGATAACAGCGTTGCCAATACCCGCCATCACAGGCCCCCTTTGCAATTCGTGTGCACACGAGCGGTCGTACGGGCCCTGGAAATGCGCACGCCCACAGCGTGCGCGCTGTTCCGGCTGGTTTCGCCGCATTTCAGCGGACCGGCGTCGCGGAACACCGAGAAACCCGCGCGCACTGCATCTCTCACCAATTCATCCTCTGCGAACTGTCGCACGGACCACCGACGGTGCCGCTCACCAGCGGGTAGCGCGAAGCGCTCCTCGCACGACCAGCGTTTCCTCAGGTGAGCACCCATCGGCCTGTCCCAACGTTCATGAATTTTCCACCTTCACCTATGTACATGTCACCGACCAAGACCGGACTCACAAGATTTCCGAAAGCAAATACCAATCCATAAGAAATGCAAATGCCACTTATCCAAGCCGTACCGGTACCGGAATTTCCACGTTTTTCATAACGTGGTTTTTCCCGCTTAACCGGACAGGGAGAATCGTTCCGCAATTATCCGCACTTTTGCGGAAACCCGAAGAACTACGACGTCAGGTCAGTCGCGGTCCTTGACGACCTCGGGGCCGATCACCTTGCGCAGGCGGGCCAGGGCGCGGTGCTGGGCGACGCGCACGGCGCCGGGCGTGGAGCCCACGGCGTCGGCGGTCTCCTCGGCGGACAGGCCGACGACGATCCGCAGCAGCAGGATCTCGCGCTGCTTGTCCGGCAGCACCTTGAGCAGGGAGGCCATCTCGCGGGACAGCTCACCGCGCATGGCTCGCTGCTCGGGGCCCGCCTCGGTCTCGGGGGCGTCCGGCACGTCCGAGACGGGTTCGGAGCGGTTGCGCGACGACGCGCGGTGGGCGTCCGCGACCTTGTGCGCCGCGATGCCGTAGACGAACGCGAGGAACGGGCGGCCCTGGTCCCGGTAGGACGGCAACGCCGTCAGCACACCGAGGCAGACCTCCTGGGCGACGTCGTCCGCCGACGCGAACGAGCGCTCCTGGCGGCCGATGCGGGCCCGGCAGTACCGGACCACGAGCGGGCGGATCGAGCCGAGCAGGCGCTCCACGGCCGGGCGGTCGCCGCTGATCGCCAGCGCGACCTCGGCGGCCAGGTCGTCCGGGCGGGACGACAGCACGGCGATCGAGGGCTCCGGCGGGGGCACGGCCTTGACGGCCGCCGCGCGGGCGACCAGTTCGTCCAGCTTGCTGCCCTGCGCGCGCTTCGCGAGGCTCGCGGCACCCACCTCGCCCAGCGAGGACCCGCCGAGCGTCCCCTCGGAGTCGACGATCCTCCGGTGCCGCTCGGTGCTGACGTCGATCGGCGAGGACGACATCACAGGCCGCCTTCGCGGCTGAGGTACCTGCGGGCCACCGCGCGCGCCCGCGAGATGCGGACCTCCACGGTGTGGGGCTTGAGCCGCATCAACTCTCCGATCTCGGCGGGGTTGTACCCGCCGCGCACGAGTTCCAGCAGCGCGCCGTCACCGTGCCCGATGTGCTTGAACAGCGAATCCAGGACCGCCTGCGTCACCACGGTGTCCTCGGCCGACCGGTCGCCGTGGAGCTGGTCCACGGTGGACCACGCCTCCAGCAGCTCCACGTCCTCCCAGTCCCGCCGACCCCGCTGCCACCTGCGGTAGGTGTTCGGGAACGCCAGGACGCAGGCGTTGGCGTAGTACTGCTTGAGCGACAGGCCGTCGAACGGCGACCAGTTGCCGCCGATCAGCCCGCGGTCGCGGAACATCTCGAACCCGTCCCAGACGACCTCGCTGGACAGGTCCTCGACGTCGTGCGGCGGGACGGCCTGCTGCCGCACCCCGCGCCCCTGACGGCGGGAGCTCGCGAAGATCCCTCCGGAGCGCACCAGGCCCTTGACGTACTCCAGCCCGTAGCCGAGCAGCTGGTTCAGGACCATCTCGGACACCCCGTCGACGAGTCCGCGTTCGCGGAAGTGCTGGTGCAGCAGCATGTCGACCCGGATGCGGTCCGCTTCGTCCACGCCCGACCGGAAGTAGTGGTCGACGTCGTGGCTGGAGAGTTCCCCTAAAACCGGGTCGTCCGGCTCCTGAGGGCCCTCGAGAAAACCCATCCACCGATCCCTACGTCGACACGTCCGCGGCCTTCACTGGTCCTAATGTCGCTGAATAACGCTTTCCTCACAAGATTTTCGAAAGAAAATTTCACGTCACGCCGGCCTGCGGGCCAGCACGTGCAGACGTGCGGCGACGTCGCGCAGGGGTGATCGCGTCGCGGCCGCCAGCTCCAGCTCCGCGAGCGCCTCCGCGGCGCCCGGACTCGACTCCAGCACAGATCCGGGCACGAGGTCGGACACCACGCCGTAACCCTGCAACACCTCCACCTTCAGCCCAGTGGCGATGATCAGCGCCTCCAGGCCGTCGATGTCGAACCGGCGCAGCAGCGGGTCCTTGGTGCCCGCCAGCTGACCTGCGGCGTCGTCGAGCAGGCGGCGGGCGTCGACCAGCCTGCCCGCGATGGCCCGGTGCAGCACGGCCGCGAACCGGTTCGCCACCAGCACGGACACCGCCCCGCCGGGCGCGGCGGCGGCCGCCAGCGCGGACGCCGCGACCCCGGCGTCGTCCACGATCTCCAGCAGCCCGTGGCCGAGCACCAGGTCGGCCTCGCCCTCGCGCGCCAGCTCGCCGAGCGCCTCGGTGTCGCCCTGGACCGCGGTGATGCGGTCGGCCACCCCGGCCTCGCGGGCCCGGCGGTGCAGGGTCGCCAGCGCGTTCGGACTGGGCTCGATGACGGTGACGGCGCAGCCGGCCACGGCGAGCGGCACGGCCCACACGCCCGTGCCGCCGCCGACGTCGAGCACCCTGGGCGGTTCCCCGCCCCGGCGCTCCCGCGCGGCGATCAGCTCGGCGTCGAGCACCCTGTTTACGGCGTCCGGTCGCATGGTCGTAGAGCGTAGAGCGTGGTACCGACAGCGCACGCCGACCGGCGGGGGCCGACCGAAGTTCGGAACAGATCTGGTAAAGACCGTAGGCTGCACCCCGTGCATACGGTCGCAGTGCTGAGCCTCAAGGGTGGCGTGGGCAAGACGACGGTGGCGCTCGGTCTCGCCTCGGCCGCGCTCCGCCGTGGCGTGCGGACGCTGGTGATCGACCTGGATCCGCAGTGCAACGCCACCTCCACCCTCGAACCCGCCGAGACCGAGGCGTCCATCTACGACGTCCTGCGAGAACCCACGCTGGAGGTGCTCGAGAAGGCGATCGCGCCGAGCACCTGGGGCGAGGGGGTCGACGTGCTAGCGGGCTCCGAGGACGCGGAGTCGCTGAACCACCCCGACCCCGGTCAGAGCAGGTTGAGCAGACTGCGCGAGGCGCTGACCCTGATCAAGGACCGCGACGACGACTACCCGTACCAGCTCGTGCTGCTCGACTGCCCGCCCTCGCTCGGCCAGCTGACCCGCTCCGCGCTCGTCGCGGCCGACCGGGCGCTGCTGATCACCGAGCCGACCATGTTCGCGGTCGCGGGCGTGCAGCGGGCGTTCGAGGCCGTGCAGAACGAGCGGGAGAACAACGCCGACCTGCAACCCCTCGGCGTGGTGGTGAACCGGGTCCGGCCCCGCTCGCACGAGCACCAGTTCCGCATCGAGGAGCTGCGCGACATCTTCGGCCCGCTGGTGATGCCGGTCGCACTGCCGGACCGACTGGCCGTCCAGCAGGCGCAGGGCGCGTGCATGCCGATCCACGAGTGGGGCACGCCCGGCGCCCGCGAGGTCGCGCTGGCGTTCAACCTGCTGCTCGCGCGGGTGCTGCGGGTCAGCCGCAGCCGCCGCCGGGCCGTGCACCGGGACTTCGACGACGAGGAGATCCAGGAAGCGGTCGACGCGTGAGCGTGGCCGCCCTGCTCGCCTTCACCGCCGCCGCGGTCCTGCTGACGATCACCCCTGGTCTGGACACCATGATGCTGCTGCGCATGGTGCTCGGCGGGGGCAGGCGCGCCGGGGTCTTCGGCGGCTTCGGGACGACGCTGGGCTGCCTCGTGTGGGGCGCGGCGAGCATCGCGGGCCTCACGGCGCTGTTGGTCACCTCGCGGCTCGCCTACGACGTGGTGCGCTGGGCGGGCGCGCTGTACCTGCTGTGGCTGGGCGGGTCGGCGCTGTGGAGGTCGTGGCGCGGCCGGGCCGTCGCGGCGGAGGTGCCCGCGCCGCGCGTGACACCGGGGCAGGCGCTGCGGATCGGGTTCACCACGAACGTGCTCAACCCCAAGATCGGCGTGTTCTACCTGAGCCTGCTCCCCCAGTTCCTGCCCGCCGACACCGGCGCGGCGGGTTGGGCGGCTCTGCTGGTGGGCATCCACGTGGGCGTCGGGCAGGTGTGGCAGCTCGTCGTGGTCTGGTTGGCGGGGCGGGCGGCCGTCGTGCTCACCAGGCCGCGCGTGAAGGAGTTGACGGAACGCCTGACGGCGTCCGTCCTGATCGGCTTCGGCCTGAAGGTGGCGTTCGACACCAGTGCCAGAGGGTGACACGGTTTTCCTGGCGGGCCACCGCCTCAACGAGGCGCTGGCGGGCAAAGCGCTGCTCCGTGCGGAGCTGCGGCATCCACGGCTGCCCTCCGGGGCGCTGAGCGGGCGTTCGGTGCTCGGGGTGCGGACGGTGGGCAAGCACATCCTCATGCGGTTCTCCGGTGAGCTGAGCCTGCACAGCCACTTCCGGATGGACGGTGCCTGGCACCTCTACCGGCCGGGCCAGAAGTGGCAGCGGCCCGCCCACCAGGTGCGGGCGATCATCGAGGTGGAGAACCGGATCGCGATCGGGTTCGCCCTGCACGACATGGAGCTCGTCCCCACCTCGGAGGAGAGCGGCCTCGTCGGCCACCTCGGCCCCGACCTGCTGGACGAGGACTGGTCGGACGACCACCTCCACGAGGCAGTGCGCAGGCTCACCGCCGATCCCACCCGGCAGTTGGGCCCGGCGCTGCTCGACCAGCGCGTGATGGCGGGAGTGGGCAACCTCTACAAGACCGAGGTGTGCTTCCTGCTGGGCGCGTCGCCGTGGGCGCCGGTGTCCTTCGTGGACGCGGCCGAGGCGGTGCGGCTGTCGCGGAAGCTGCTGCTGGCGAACGCGTGGGCGCCGGAGCAGAGCACCACCGGGCAGCGCGGGCGCGGCCACCAGCACTGGGTGTTCGAGCGGGGTGGCAAGCCGTGCCGCAAGTGCGGTGACCGCATCCTCGTGGAGACGCAGGGCGACGACTACATGGCGCGCATCTCGTACTGGTGCCCGACCTGCCAACAGTAGGCTGACCTGGGTCTACTTCCAGGAGGTCGTTCGGTGGTCTACAAGCGCGTGATCCGCAAGGCGTTGTTCGGCCTGCACGGCGGCGACGCGGAGCGGGTCCACGAGACCACCCTCGGCGCGTTGTCGAGGCTGAGCCCGGCGCTGCGGTTCGGCACCGGCGCGCGGAACGAGCGCACGGTGTTCGGCGTGCGGTTCCCGAACCCGGTGGGGCTCGCGGCGGGGATGGACAAGGACGGCCGCGCCCTGCCCGCGTGGGCGGCGATGGGCTTCGGGTTCGTGGAGGTCGGCACGGTGACCCGCCACCCGCAGCCCGGCAACCCGCGGCCGCGGCTGTTCCGGCTGCGGGAGAGCGAGGCCATCGTCAACCGGATGGGCTTCAACAACGCCGGGGCGCAGGCGCTGGCGGCCCGGTTGGAGCGGCTGGGCCCGCTGAGGGTGCCGCTGGGGATCAGCCTGGGGAAGTCCAAGGTGACCCCGGTGGAGGAGGCGGTGGAGGACTACCGCGCCTCGCTGCGCGCGCTGTACCGGTGGGGGGACTACTTCGCCGTCAACATCAGCTCGCCGAACACCCCCGGTCTGCGGAGCCTTCAGGACCGGACCGCGTTGACCGAACTGCTGGGCGGGTTGACCTCCACGGCGGACGAGCTGGCGCGCGGTGGCGTCCGGAAGCCGATCCTGGTGAAGATCGCCCCCGACCTGGCCGACAGCGCCATCGGGGAACTGCTGGAGGTCTGCGACCAGCACGGGGTCAGCGGGCTGATCGCCACCAACACGACGCTGGGCCGGAACGGGCTGGCTGCGGCGGACCAGGGGCTCGCGGGTGAGGCGGGCGGTCTGAGCGGTCGGCCGTTGGCCGAACGGGCCCGCGAGGTGGTCCGGTTCGTGAGCCGGGAGACCGGGGGGAAGCTGCCGATCATCGGGGTGGGTGGGATCTTCGGGGCGGACGACGCTCGGCGGATGGTCGACGCCGGAGCGGACCTCGTGCAGGTGTACACGGGGTTCATCTACGAGGGGCCGGGGTTGGTGCGGCGGGTCAACAAGGCCCTGCGCGTCGGGTAGCCGGTTGGCTCAGGTGGGCCTCGCGGGGTGAGCGGAACCGCCGGGATTCCGCCGGCACCGAGCGCGGTGGTCTACGACGGGCCCGTCTGAGCCTTGCGGGCGGCCCTGAGCCTGCGCATCACCGGGTGCAGGATGACGACCAGCAGGGAGCCCCAGACCAGGCCGCCCATTTCCACGCTGCCCAGCTTCAGGGTGAGGTCGCCCACGCCCGCCACCAGAGCGGCGCCGCCGACCATGGCGTTGGCGGGGTTGGTCAGGTCCACCCGGTTGTCCATCCAGATCCGGACGCCGATGAGGCCGATGAGCCCGTAGAGGACGAGGGTGGCGCCGCCGAGCACTCCCGGCGGGATGGTGGCCATGGCCGCGGTGAACTTCGGGGAGAACGCCAGCAGCACGGCACCGCAGGCCGCGACCGCGTAGGCGGCCGTCGAGTAGACCTTGGTCACCGCCATCACGCCGATGTTCTCGGAGTACGTGGTGGTGCCGGACGCGCCGCCCAGACCGCCCAGGAGCGTGGAGAGGCCGTTGGCGATGATCGAGTCGCCGACACTGCCGTCGAGGTCGCGGCCGGTCAGGGCGGCCACCGCCTTGACGTGGCCCACGTTCTCGGCGACCAGGACGATCACCACCGGCAGGAAGAGGAGGGTGACCGAGGGCCGGATCTCGGGGGTCTGGAAGCCGGGGAGACCCACCCACGCCGCGTCCCGCAGCGCTTGGAGGCTGTCGTCGGAGATGTCGCCGAGGACGCCGCCCAGCACCCAGCCGGCCGCCACACCGAAGAGGACCGACAGGCGGAAGACGAGCCCACTGCCCAGCACCCCCGCCAGCAGGATGAGCCCCATGGTCACGGCGGCCAGCAGCGGTTGCCGGGAGAACGAGTCCGTGGCGGAGTGCGACAGGTTCAGGCCGATGAGGATGACCACGGCGCCGGTGACCACCGGGGGCATCACCGTGTCGATCAGCCGCACGCCCAGCGCCTTGACGGCGATGCCCACGACGATCACCAGGAGTCCCACCGCCAGGACGCCACCCAACTGCGCCGCGACGCCGTCCTCCCTGGACGCGGCCAGGGGGGCGATGAAGGCGAACGACGCGCCCAGGTAGCTGGGGACCCGGTTCCGCGTGAGGAGCAGGAACAGGAGGGTGCCCACGCCGGAGAACAGGAGGGTGGTGCTGACGGGGAGCCCGGTGACCGCGGGGACGAGGGCCGTGGCGCTGATCATCGCCACGAGGTGTTGGGCGCCGAAGCCGATGGTGAGCGGCCAGCTCAGCCGCTCCTGCGCTGCCACGGCTTCACCGTCGGTAGTCCGACCATCGCCGTGCACGGTCCACAACGCCACTCAGTGCCCTCCCGGCAGTTCTGCCGGACGCCCCTGTCCGACCCCGGAATCCTGCCACGCCACGTAGCCAATGAGGCTATATAACGGTCTGATAATCACACGAAGGCACTAAGATTCTTGAGGTTGTCCACAGGATCGGGTCAACTTGACTACTCTGTGTGAAGCAATGGGGTGCGAGCAGATGGCCCCGAGCCGATCTGCGGGTGCATCACCGATGATCAGCCTACCGGGAGTGCATCCGGGCATACCGGATGAGCGGGACACTGGGGTGTCGCGAGCCGCGACGACCGCGCGAACCCGGATCTCGACGCCGCGAGCAGCGCTTCCCGGCTCAGCGGGACAGGTCGCGCAGGGCCGACGCCAACCCGGCCAGGTGGTCCGTGGCGTCGTTCAGGGCGTGCCGGTGGTCGACGGCCGTGCTGGCGGCCAGGGCGCGGCCCGCCTCGGCGACCAGCACGCAGTACCCGTCCACGCCCTCGTCCAGCTGCCCGCGCAACCGCCGCACGCCCTCGATCAGCGGACCCCGGTCCAGGGGTGGCGCGGTGTCGCGGGCCCGTTCCACGGCCTGGAGCTGCGCCGACACGGCCCGAATGGCCGCGGCGGCCTCCACACTGGTCGCGCGGGCCTGGTCGAGGGACTCCGTGGGAACCG
Organism: Umezawaea sp. cmx-9-4; assembly: GCA_049997955.1. Classification (GTDB taxonomy): domain Bacteria; phylum Actinomycetota; class Actinomycetes; order Mycobacteriales; family Pseudonocardiaceae; genus Umezawaea. The sequence continues at coordinate 200,262 of JAEBDY010000002.1, forward strand.
ACGTCAACGAGGTCGAGTTCAGCTGCCGGAGCAGCTCCTGCAACGTCTCCTCGGCGTCCTCCAACCTCTGCATCGGCTGGCGGGCCGTCGAGGAGTGGGAGGGCAGCGGCACCCGCGGTGGCGGCGCGGTGAGCGCCAGGTGCTGCTTGGCGGCGGTGATCTGCCGCATCTTCGAACCGGTGCGGAACGCCAGCACGCCCACGACCGCGCCGCCGACGGCCGCGCCCACCCCGATCTCGACCGCGAACACGCCGAGGAAGGTGAACAGGCCGATCACGGCCAGGACCGCCAGCAGGCTGAACCACACCGTCATCGCCCGCCCGGCCCGCCGGTGGCGGCGGTCCAGCTTCGCCACCGGGTTGTTCCAGGCGTCCAGACGTCGACGAACTTGATCCGCGACGGGGCCCTGCAGTTGACCGCCGACCATCTGCGCGATCTCTCCCGCGGTCTTCTTGCGGGGCCCCATCCGGCTGCTCATCGACGTCCTCGGGTTAGCTCTGGCTGGCGGGCGGGTTTTGCTGCGGCATCTTCTGGGTCTGCTGGACGCGTGCGGCGATCTCCTGCTGGATGCTCGCCGCCGCGCTGGTCGACGAACCGCTGGTGACCTCGCCCGCGACCTTGCCGCCGCCCATGGAGGCGCGGATCTGCTCCAGGCGGGACGAGCCCGCCATCTGCGTGGTCGACTGCTGGACCTCCAGCATCCGGCCCTGCACGGAGTTCTGCGCCAGCTCCGCGGAACCGAGGGCGGTGGTGTACCGCTTCTCGATCTTGTCGCGGACCTCCTCCAGGGAGGGGGTGTTGCCCGGCGCTGCCAGCTCGGTCATCTGGCGCAGCGACGAGGAGACCTGCTCCTGCATCTTGGCCTGCTCCAGCTGGCTGAGCAGCTTCGTGCGCTCCGCCAGCTTGGTCTGGAGCACCATCGCGTTGCGCTCGACGGCCTGCTTGGCCTGGCCCGCCGCCTGCAGCGACTGGTCGTGCAGGGTCTTGAGGTCCTCGATGCCCTGCTCGGCGGTGACGAGCTGGGTGGCGAACGAGGTGGCCGCGTTCTCGAACTCCCCGGCCTTCTTCTCGTCGCCCTTCGCCCTGGCCTCGTCCGCGAGGACCAGTGCCTGGCGGGCGGAGGACTGGAGCTTCTCCACCTCGCCGAGCTGGCGGTTGAGCTTCATTTCGAGCTGGCGCTGGTTGCCGATGACCGCGGCCGCCTGCTGGGACAGCGCCTGGTGCTGCCGCTGCGCCTCCTCGATGGCCTGCTGGATCTGCACCTTCGGATCGGCGTGCTCATCGATCTTCGACGAGAACGACGCCATGAAGTACTTCCACGCCTTCACGAAAGGGTTGGCCATCTCCTACGCCTGCCTTCTCCGTACTTTCCTGGCTCGCGCTCGTGATTGGCAACGACCCGGTGCCGGTGTTGGTTCCATCGTGTCAGTTGTGCCGCGCTGCTTCCACCGACACGGGGAGATATCGGGGATCACCCTGAGACCGCCCCGCGACTTTCGTCGTCGGCATGGTCAATCCTGCCCCGTCGCGTGCGGGGATCGTCGGCAACCCCCACCCGGCGTGGCCAACTCGTTGTACGCGGCAGCGCCGAGACGGGGTGTCCCCCGCTCGGCGCTGTGGTCGCGCGCGTGGATCTCAGGCCGCCACCACGGCACCGCGCGGCGGACTGATCGAGGTGGACAGCCTGTGGCTGAGCACGGGCTGCAGCCGCAGGTCGGACAGGTCGTTGCCGATCACGGCCGGCACCAGGGTGCCCGCGTCCAGACTCGGCTCCAGTCCCGCCTTGGCGGGTTCGGGGCGCTTGGTGAGCGCCGCCGGACTGGTGACCGGCTCCAGGGCGCTCATGTCGCCCGCGACCCGGTTCAGTAGTTCGGACAGGGGCAGGTCCAACGCCTCGCAAATCGCCGCCAGCAACTCGCTGGAGGCCTCCTTGCGGCCACGCTCCACCTCGGACAGGTACCCCAGGCTGACACGGGCGGTCCTGGAGACCTCGCGCAGCGTGCGGCGTTGGGTGGTGCGGGCATGGCGGAGACGATCACCGATCGCCTCGCGTAGCAGCACGGTCATCGCGCGCCTCCTTCCGGCCGGCCGTGCCCCCACGTTACCGATACACCCGGACAACGGGCAGTTACTTCGGGACACGTCCGCCAAGGGCGAACGAGTGGCGGGGCCGTCGAGTTCCCGACCCGTTCACCGCTCGGCCACGGAATCCACCGGGCACGTCACCCGGAAGTGCTGGTCAGCCGCTTCACCAGGAGGGTGAGGGCACCGTCGACGGAGGCGGCGCGCACATCGTGACGGTCGCCACCCAGAGTCATCGTCTCCACCGACGTTCCGGCCTCGCTCGACACGGCGACGTGCACGGTGCCCGGCGCGACGCCGTCCTGCGGGTCCGGACCGGCCACGCCGGTCAGCCCGAGGCCCCAGGTCGCCCCGCAGCGCGTCCGTGCGCCCTCGGCCAGCTGACCGGCCACCTCGGGGTGCACGGCGCCGTGTGCGGCCAGCAGGGCCTCGTCCACGCCCGCGAGCGCGTGCTTGAGGTCCGTCGCGTAGACGACCAGGCCGCCGCGCACGACGGCGCTGGAGCCCGGCACGGACGTGAGGGCGGCCGTCACGAGACCGGCGGTCAACGATTCGGCGGTCGCCACCGTCTCGCCGCGCTCGCGCAGCAGCGCGACCACGGCGGCGGGGTCGGTCACGCGCCCGCCACGGCGCGGCGGCCGCGGGCGCGGAGGCGCACGGCGCGGATGACGTAGTCGACGCCCGTCACGACGGTGAGGACCACGGCGGTGCCCATGAACACGACGGCCACCGGGGCGAGCCACGACGGCAGCGGCAGCAGGTAGAGGCCGATGGCGAGCACCTGGACGAGCGTCTTCGCCTTGCCGCCCCGGCTGGCCGGGATCACACCGTGCCGGATGACCCAGAAGCGCAGCAGCGTGACGCCGACCTCGCGGACCGCGATGACCACGGTCACCCACCACGGCAGCTCGCCGAGCAGGCTCAACCCGATCAGCGCGGCACCCGTGAGGGCCTTGTCCGCGATCGGGTCCGCGATCTTGCCGAAGTCCGTGATGAGCCCGAGCCTGCGGGCCAGGTTGCCGTCCACGTGGTCGGTGAACGACGCGATGGCGAACACCGCGAACGCGGCGAGCCGCCACCCGGTCTCCTGGCCGTCCGCGGTGAACAGGGCTGCCAGGAACACCGGCACCAGCACCAGGCGCGACATCGTGAGGATGTTCGCGATGTTCAGCAGCGGCACGGGTGTCGCCGCGGGCTCCCCGCCCACGTCGGTCATCGGGGACCGCCTCTGGGGAGGACCTCGATCGGGGTGCAGACCAGGTCGACGCCTTCGGACGAGTCGACGACGCAGCGCACCAGGTCCCCGACCTTGAGCCCCTCGGCCTCCATGACCACGCACTCGCCGTCGACCTCGGGCGCCTGGTGGGCGGCACGGCCGACGCAGTCGGACTCGTCGTCCTCCTCGTGCTCGACCAGGACGACCACCTCCTGCCCGACCCGGTCCTCGGCGCGCTGGGAGGTGAGTTCCTCGACCAGCGCGGTGAGACGGGTCACGCGGGCGGTGATGGTGTCGGCGTCGAGCTTGTCCGGCAGGTCCTCGGCCTCCGTGCCGTCCTCGTCGGAGTAGCCGAAGACGCCGACGGCGTCGAGCATGCCCTCGGTGAGGAAGCGCTCCAGCTCGGCCACGTCCTCCTCGGTCTCACCGGGGAAACCGACGATCACGTTGCTGCGGATGCCCGCCTCGGGCGCCAGCTCGCGGATCTGCTTGATCAACCCGAGGAACGAGTCCGTGGAGCCGAAGCGGCGCATGCGGCGGAGCACCGACTCGCTGGAGTGCTGGAACGACATGTCGAAGTACTGGGCGACGCCGGGGGTGGTCGCGATGGCCTTGACCAGGCCGGGCTTCGTCTCGGCGGGCTGGAGGTAGGACACGCGGACCCGGTCGACGCCCTCGATCTCGGCGAGCCGGGGCAGGAGGAGATCGAGCGCGTTGCCGCCGCCCAGCTCACGCGGCAGGTCCTTGCCGTAGGACGTCGAGTTCTCGCTCACCAGGAACAGCTCGCGCACGCCCTGCTCGGCCAGCCAGCGGGCCTCCGCGACGACCTCGTCGGGGTGGCGCGACACGAACGAGCCGCGGAACGACGGGATCGCGCAGAACGAGCAGCGGCGGTCGCAGCCGGACGCGATCTTCAACGGCGCCACCGGAGCGGTGTCCAGGCGCTTGCGCATGACCTTGGTGGGGCCCCAGCCGTGGCCGGGCACCTGCACGTCGTCCTTGGCGACCGCGGCGGGCCGCTGCACCGGCGTGAGGGGCAGCAGCGTGCGGCGGTCGACCGGCTTGTGCGACTCGATCGAGCGACCCGCGGCCACGTCGTCCAGGCGGGCGGCCAGGTCGGCGTAGTGGTCGAAGCCGAGCACCGCGTCGGCCTCGGGCAGGCTGGACGCCAGCTCCGCGCCGTACCGCTCGGCCATGCAGCCGACCGCGACGACCTTCGCGCCGCTGTCCGACGCCGCCAGCAGCGTGTCGATGGAGTCCTTCTTCGCGGACTCGACGAAACCGCAGGTGTTGACCACCACGACGTCCGCGCCGCCGTCGTCGGTGTCGACCAGCTCCCACCCGCCGCTCGTCAGCCGACCGGCGAGTTCTTCCGAGTCGACCTCGTTGCGGGCGCACCCGAGAGTGAGCATGGCGACGCGCTTGGACGTGGTGGGAGTGGACACGCGCCCAGGGTAACCGGCCGAGGTGCGTTGACTGGAATTCACTCCCGTACCACCGGTGGGACACGTGACGTCGGCGGAGTTCCGGCACGGCACTAAATTCAGCGGTCGTGAGCAGTGGCGTAGTCGTGCGAAGGGCCCGCACCAGCGATGTGCGGGCGATGAAGGCGCTGGTCGACCAGTACGTAGGCAAGGTGCTGCTGGCGAAACCCCTGGTCACCCTGTACGAGAACGTCCAGGAGTTCTGGGTCGCCGAGGTCGACGGCGTGGTGCGGGGCTGCGGCGCGCTGCACGTGCTGTGGGAGGACCTGGCCGAGATCCGGACGGTCGCGGTCGACCCGCTGGCGCTGGGCCGGGGGCTGGGTCACCGGATCGTGGCCCAGCTGGTGGCCGTGGCGCGGGAGCTGGAGCTGTCGCGGATCTTCGTGCTGACGTTCGAGACGGAGTTCTTCGCCCGGCACGGCTTCGTCGAGATCGACGGCACCCCGGTGTCGCCGGAGGTGTACGAGGAGATCCGGCGCTCGGTGGACGAGGGCGTCGCCGAGTTCCTCGACCTCTCCTACGTGAAACCCAACACCCTGGGCAACTCCCGGATGCTGCTGCACCTCTAACCGTTCGAGCGTTCACTAGAAGAGTCTTGACTGTGCGAGTGCCGCACGGTCAGGATGGCGGGCGTGGCCTCCCCCAGCGGCGAGCACCTGACCGTCGACGAACTCGCGGCGCGCTCCGGACTGCCGAGCAGCACGATCCGGATGTACCAGACCAAGGGCGTCCTGCACCCGCCGCGCAGGCAGGGGCGGATCGCGCACTACGACCTGTCGCACCTGGAGCGCCTCACCCTCGTGCAGCGCCTGCAGTCCAGGGGCTTCTCGCTGCCCGCCATCGCGGAGCTGGTGGTGGCGCGGGAGAAGGGCGCCAGCGTCGCCGCCGTCCTGGGCGTCGGCGACGCCGAGGGCCCCGACGACTGGGTCCGCGTCCGCGTCCGCGACATCAGCAGGCTCGTCCCGACCGGCAGCCTCCGACCGCGGCTGCTGCGCCGCGCCGTGCAGCTCGGCCTGGTCCGCTGGCGGCACGGCTGGCCGCACTGCCGCCGCTGGGCCCTGGACGCGGGCAACCGGCTGACCGGGCTCGGCCTGCCGAGCGACGACGTGCTGGACAAGTTCACCGTGCTGCGCGAGGAGACGGACAAGATCGCCGCCGAGTTCGTCGAGATCTTCGAACGCAGGCTCTGGCCCCACCTGGCCGCCACGACCGGCGAGGAGGACCAGCTCGACCGCGTCCGCGCCCTGCTCGTGGAACTGACCTACACGGCCGAGACGGTCGTCATCGGCACGCTGCGGGAGTCCATCCGCGAGTCGGCCGAGGAGTTCGCCCGCCGCCACGGCCTGCTGCCCAGCGAGGACTTCCAGCCCGCGTGGGTCGACGAAGCCGTGCCGATCGCCGAACGCCTGGTCGACCCCGAGCTGGACACCGAGGTCCCCGACGAACCCGCGATCCACCGCTTCCTCGACCGCGGCGACGACCAGGACGAGGGCCCGCTGTGACCACACCGGGGCAGGCCCGGCACGGGCGCCGAAGCGGTCGAGCCGGTCTGAGGGGTCCGGCTCGCGCGCTCCCCGTGCCGGGCGGGCGGTCGCCGGATCCCCGTTCCGCACGTCGTCGCGTCGCGTGCGGTCCACGTCCGGGTGGGTGACCCCCACCCGCTCCGGTGAACGGGATGGAGGTTCACCCGCTCTTCCGGGGCATTCCTCCGTATAGGGGTGACATAGGTTCCGCAGGTAGATGTATGAACCACATCACACCTATGCACGAGGGGGCACCACCTTGCTCGCGAAAACCCTGCGCCGCGCGTCCCACACCACCATCGCCGCGGTCATCGCCGTGTTCGCGCTGGTGCTGGGCACCGGTACCGCCGCGGCGGCCATCAACGCCCCGGCCGTGACGGACAACTACCTGTTCAGCAAGACCCTGGCGCAGTTCAGCTCGCTCAAGGCGCAGCGGCCGAACGCCGACCAGCTCGACTGGTCGGACGACGGCTGCTCCTGGTCGCCGGACAACCCCTTCGGCTTCAAGTTCCTGCCCGCCTGCCACCGGCACGACTTCGGCTACCGCAACTACAAGAAGCAGGGCCGGTTCAACGAGACGAGCCGACTGCGGATCGACAACAACTTCAAGTCCGACATGTACTTCCAGTGCGCGGGCAACTGGGCGTGCAACCGCACGGCCGACACGTACTACGCGGCGGTCCGCCAGTTCGGTGCGAGTTCCGTGAGCACCGCCGACGCGCTCGCGAAGTACGACGTGCAGGCGAAGACCGCGGCTTACGCGAAGTAGTCCCGGATGTCGGGGCGGGCCTTTCCGGGCCCGCCCCGCACCGGTCAGTCGTCGGATTCCGGGCCGCCGCCACCGCGCATCAGGTACAGCACGGAGTCCAGCTCGTCCGGCTTGATGAGCACCTCGCGGGCCTTCGAGCCCTCCGACGGGCCGACCACGCCGCGCGTCTCCAGCAGGTCCATCAGCCTGCCCGCCTTCGCGAAGCCGACGCGCAGCTTGCGCTGGAGCATCGACGTCGAGCCGAACTGCGACGTGACGATCAGCTCGGTCGCCTGGATCAGCACGTCGAGGTCGTCGCCGATGTCGGCGTCGATCTCCTTCTTCTCCCCGGCCTTCGCCGCCGTGACGCCGTCGGTGTACTCCGGCTGCGCCTGGTTCTTGACGAAGTCGACGATCTCCGAGATCTCCTCGTCGCCGACGAACGCGCCCTGCACGCGCACCGACTTCGAGGCGCCCATCGGCAGGTACAGCGCGTCGCCCATGCCGATCAGCTTCTCCGCGCCCGGCTGGTCGAGGATGACCCGCGAGTCGGTCAGCGAGGACGTGGCGAACGCCAGCCGCGACGGCACGTTGGTCTTGATCAGGCCGGTGACGACGTCCACGGACGGCCTCTGCGTGGCCAGCACCAGGTGGATCCCGGCGGCGCGGGCCTTCTGGGTGATGCGGACGATCGCGTCCTCGACGTCGCGCGGCGCGGTCATCATCAGGTCGGCCAGCTCGTCGACGATCGCCATGATGTACGGGTACGGCCGGTAGACGCGCTCGCTGCCGGGCGGCGCGGTGATCTCGCCGGACTTCACCTTCCGGTTGAAGTCGTCGATGTGCCGCACCCGGTTGACCTGCATGTCCTGGTAGCGCTGCTCCATCTCCTCCACCAGCCACGACAGCGCGGCGGCCGCCTTCTTCGGCTGGGTGATGATGGGCGTGATCAGGTGCGGGATGCCCTCGTACGGCGTCAGCTCGACCATCTTCGGGTCGATCAGGATCATCCGGACCTCGTCCGGCGTGGCCCGCGCCAGCAGCGACACCAGCATCGAGTTCACGAAGCTGGACTTGCCGGAACCGGTGGAACCGGCCACCAGGAGGTGCGGCATCTTCGTGAGGTTCGCCGTGACGAAGTTGCCCTCGATGTCCTTGCCCAGCCCGATGAGCATCGGGTGGTTGTCCTTGATCGTGGTCGGTGCGCGCAGCACGTCGCCCAGCCGCACCATCTCGCGGTCGCTGTTGGGCACCTCGATGCCGACGGCGGACTTGCCGGGGATCGGCGCGAGCAGGCGCACGTTGTCCGTGGCGACGGCGTACGCGATGTTCTTGGTCAGCGCGGTGATCTTCTCGACCTTCACGCCCGGCCCGAGCTCCACCTCGTAGCGGGTGACGGTCGGGCCGCGGGTGAAGCCGGTGACCTGCGCGTCGATCGAGAACTGGTCGAGGACGCCGGAGATGGCCTCGATCATCAGGTCGTTCGCCTTGCTGCGGGTCTTCGGCGCGTCGCCGTCCTTGAGGACGGTCGGCGGCGGCAGCTTGTAGTCGCCCTCGACCGCGCGGGAGACGAGCGGTTCCTTGCTCGGCTTCTCGACGGTGGCCGCAGCGACCGCGGGCACCTTCTCCTTCGGCTGACGGCGCGGCGGCGGGACCGGGGTCTCGTCCTCGTCGTCCAGAGGCAGTTCGGGCTGGGCGGTGTCCTTGGCCACGGCCTGGCGGCGGCTGCGCGACGGCCTGCGCAGCTTGACGGTCTTGCCCTCCTCCGGGAGGGCGTCGAGGTCCTCGTCGCCGTCGAAGCGCTCGACCGCGCCGGGCTTGACCGCGTCCAGCAGCTGGTTCACGGACTTGCCGGAGATCAGCTGCGCGCCGAAGAGGCCGACCAGGATCAGCAACGGGGCCGCGACCCACTCCGTCAGGCCCTGCGCGAGGAACCCGCCGGAGAGGTAGCCCAGCGCGCCGCCCGCGGTGCGCCGCGCGACCGTGTCGGCGGGCAACCCGCCCAGCACGTGCAGCAGGCCGAGCACGGCCACGCCGATGAGCAGGCCGCCGACCACCAGCCGAGGCCGGGTGTCCGGCTTCGGCTCGGTGCGGACCAGGACCACGCCGACCACCAGCAGCACGATCGGCAGCACGATGGCCCCGTTGCCGACCGAGCTGCGCACGGCGACGTCGACCCACGCCCCCACGGGGCCGCCCGCCCGCCACCAGACACCCGCGGCGGTGATCAGGGCCAGGGCGATGAACAGCACCCCGAGCCCGTCACGCCGCAGGGCCGGGTCGAGTCGGACGCCGCCGATGGCGCGGCCAAGACCGCCGACGCCGCGGGCCACCAGCCCAGGGCCCTTGCGGGCGGGCGCCTTGCGGGCGGGCGCCTTCCGCGCCGAGGACTTGGCGCGCGTCCCGGATGTGCCCGACCGGGGCTTCGACCCGGTCTTGCCGCGTGTCGTGCCCTTGCCAGAGGTCCCCGTTCGGCCCGCCATAGCGTCCTACCGTATTCCTTTTCCTAGTCGCACTGGTCAATCCGGTCACACCGGCACCAGAGGGGTCACCGGTGGCCACTCACCCGATCGGGCATGAGAAGGTCCAGCGCCATGGTTGCCCGGAACGCCCAGAGCGAACCTCCGACACGCCGTAATCTGCCCGCTGTGTCCACCCCTCTTCTGTGGCGTGCGCTGATCGCGGTCAACCGAGTCGTCATCGGTGCGACCGGACGGCTCGAAGTCACCGGCGACATCCCGGCGTCCCTGCGCGGCCGCCCGCTGCTGCTCGCCTCCAACCACATCGGCAACCTCGACCCGCTCGTGCTGGTGGCCGCGTGCCGCCGCATCCGCGTCGCACCCAGGTTCATGCTGGCAGGCGGCCTCCTCGACGCCCCGGTGATGGGCCCGCTGCTCAGGAGGTCCGGCCACCTGCGGGTCGACCGGGGCTCGACGAACGTCGGCGAGGCCATGCAGCGCAGCGTCGACGCCCTCCGCAAGGGCGGCGACCCGATCGCCGTCTACCCCGAGGGCCGGATCAGCCTCGACCCCGGCATGTGGCCCGAACGCGCCAAGACCGGTGTGGCGCGCATCGCCCTGACGAGCGGCGCGGTCGTCGTGCCGGTCAGCCAGTGGGGCGCGCACGAGGCCATGTACTGGGGCAACCTGCACCCGGACGGCTGGCGCGACCTCCTGCCGTACCTGACGTCGTGGTGGCGCTCGGTCCGCACCCGCCCCGCGCTGAAGGTCCACTTCGGCTCCCCCGTGGACCTGGCGGACCTGGCGGCCGACCGAGCGGGCGACGCGAGGCGGGCGCACGAGCGGATCATGCTGGCCATCACCACGGGCCTGGTGCCGCTGCGGGCAGCGGAACTCGACCTGCCGACGTTCCACGACCCCACCCGGCCGACGACGGGCAGCAGCCCGTGGCGGGCGCAGGCCGTGGACCGCCAGGAGGGGTCGGCTTCCTAGACGATCCGGTCGGCGCGGGACTCCCCGCGCCGACCGGCTGTTCTGCTAGCTGTGCACCAGTTCGCGTTCCGGCTCGTCCGCCTCGACGGGCTTGCGGCGGAAGCGCTCCTTGGTGTTCTCCACCATGGTGTAGAGCGTCGGCACCAGCACCAGGGTCAGCAGCGTCGAGCTGACCAGGCCGCCGATCACCACGACGGCGAGCGGCTGCGAGATGAAGCCGCCGCTGCCGGTGATGCCCAACGCCATGGGCGCCAAGGCGAAGATGGTCGCGGCCGCGGTCATCAGGATCGGCCGCAACCGGCGCCTGCCGCCCTCGATCACCGCCTCCTCGATGCCCATCCCCTGGTCCCGGTACTGGTTGATCAGGTCCATCAGCACGATCGCGTTGGTCACCACGATGCCGACGAGCATCAGCACGCCGATCAGCGCGGGCACGCCGAGCGCGGTATCCGTGGCCAGCAGCAGCACGATGGCACCGGTCGCCGCGAACGGGATGGACACCAGCAGGATCAGCGGCTGGATGAGGCTGCGGAACGTGACCACCATGATCAGGAACACGATCGCGATGGCCACCAGCAGCGCGAGGCCGAGGTCGCCGAAGGCGGCCTGCTGGTCCGCGCTGACGCCGCCGATGGAGAACGCGGCGCCCGCGGGCAGGGTGAGGCCGTCGAGCTTCGTCTGCAGCTCAGCCGTGACCGCGCCGATGTTCTGGTCGGTCGCGGTGGCCGACACCGTCGCACTGCGGTCGCCGTCGACCCGCTTGATCTGGACGGGGCCGTCGACCTGCGACACCGTGGCGACGTCGCCGAGCTTGAGGCCGCCTGCCAGCGGGAGCGCCTTGACCTGCTCCAGGTCCGTCGGGGCCGGGCCGCCGCGCAGCACCACGTCCTGCAACTCGCCGTCGAGCGTGAGCTGCGCGATCGTCGCGCCGCGGAACGCCTGCGCGACCAGCTGGCCGACCGCCGCGTCGGTGAGCCCGGTCGGGGCAGCCGCCGCGCGGTTGAGGGTGATCTGGACGCGCGGCACGCTGTCGCCGAGGTCGTTGGTCACGTCCGCGAGGCCGGTCGTGCCCTGGACCGCGTCGCGAACCTGGTCGGACGCCGTGCGCAGCACGTCCGCGTCGGCCGCCGTGACGGACACGGCCACGGTGTTGGCGTTGAACCCGCCGCCACCGCCGCCCGCGCCGACGGTGATGTCACCGGCGTCGGTCAGCAGGGCGGCCCGCTCGCGCAGGCCCTCCTCGATCGCGGTCGTGTCGCTGTCCTCCTTCAACGTCACCGAGAACGACGCCGTGGACGCGTTCCCCGCGCCGCCGAAGGCCGCGAAACCCTGCTGCGAGCCGATGGTGACCTGGTAGGTCTCGACCTCGTCGAACTCGCCGAGCACGTCCTCGACCTTCTTGGCCGCCGCGTCGGTGGCCGCGAGGCTGGTGCCGACCGGCATCTCCTGCTTGAGGCTCAGGGTGTTCTGGCCGGAGGAGTCGATGAAGTTGGTCTGCAGCAACGGCACCAGGCCGAGCGTGCCGCCGAACACCAGCACCGCGATGAGCACCGTGACCAGGCGCCTGCGCGTGGCGAACCGGAGGACCGGCACGTAGATGCGCTGGAGGATGTTCTTGCGCTCGCGCTCGGCCGCCTCGGGACCGTCGTCCTTGCCGGGCTTGAGGAACCAGAACGCCAGCACGGGGATCACGGTCAGCGACACCAGCAGCGACGCGACCAGCGCGACCGTGACGGTGATCGCGAACGCGGAGAACAGCTGGCCGATCAGGCCGCCGACGACGGCGATCGGCAGGAACACCGCGACCGTGGTCAACGTCGACGCGGTCACCGCGCCCGCGACCTCGCGAACGCCGTCCAGCACGGCACGGCGCTTGTCCTCGCCGTAGGACAGATGTCGTTTGATGTTCTCCAGCACCACGATCGAGTCGTCCACCACCCGGCCGATGGCGATGGTCAGACCGCCCAGCGTGAGGACGTTGAGCGAGTAGTCGCCGATCCACAGCGCGATCAGCGCGACCAGCACGGACAGCGGGATGGACACCGCCGTGACCAGCGTGGAGCGGATGGAGAACAGGAAGATCAGGATCACCAGGACGGCGAACAGCAGCCCCAGGGCGCCCTCGGACGTGAGGCCCTCGATGGACTTCTCCACGAACGGCGCCTGGTCGAACACGATCGTCAGCGCCGCGCCCGACCCGAGCGTCGAGGCCAGCTGGGGCAGCTTGTCGCGCACGGCGTGCGAGAGCGCGACGGCGTTGCCGTCCGGCGCCAGCGTCATCGAGATGCCGAGGCTCTCCTTGCCGTTGGTGCGGGTGATGGACGTGGCGGGCGCGGGCGTCTGCTCGATCGTCGCGACGTCGCCCAGCCGGGCGCCGGACACGCGCAGTTCGCGCACCTCGTCCACAGTGGACAGCTTGCCGCCGACCTGGACGCTCAGGCTCTTGTCGCCCTCGGTCAGCGTGCCCGCCGGGATGGAGACACCGTTGGCGCGCAACGCTTCCGGGATCGCAGTCGGCGCGACCTTCGCCGCGGCCAGCTTCGCGGGGTCGGGCGTGATGGACAGGTTCTGCTTGCTCGCACCGGTCACCGCGGCCTCGCGGACCCCGGTCAGCGCCTGGAGTTCGGGGAGGACGGTCCCGTTCACCTTGTCGGCCAGCTCGCGCTGGTCCCCGTCCGCGCTGACCGCGAGGACGACGGCGGGCAGGTTGTCCGTGCTGCCCGCGATCACCTGCGGGTCGACACCTTCGGGCAGCTGCGTGCGAATCCGGGTCAGCGCCTGCTGTAGGTCGTTCACGACGTCCGCGACGGGCAGCCCGAAGTCGAACTGCACCTGCACGGTCGCCGCGCCGTCGCGGGACGTGGACGTCACGTCCGTGACACCCGCGACACCGCGCACGGCGGTCTCGATCGGCTTCGCGACCTGTTCTTCGACCAGCTCCGGGTTGGCGCCCTGGAACGGCGCCACGACCACGGCGGCCGGGAACTCCAGGGAGGGCAGCAGTTCCTGCTTGAGCGAGGGGATCGCGTAGATCCCGAACGCGGCGGCGATGATCGCCACCAGCGCGACGAGGGCGCGGTTGGCGAGGCTCAGTCTGGCCAACGAGGTCATGCGGCGACTCCAGCGAGACATTTAGCCTGGGGCAGACATTTAGCGTGAAGCGAAAGATTAACGCACGCTCATGAAGCTGTTACCTTCAGGTGGTGCGGGACGCGTCGAAGACTCAACTGGTAGACAGGGTTGTACTGGCCCAGCGCCAGTTGCAGAGACACATCGCGTCCACCCACACGAACCCGTTGCTGCAGGTCAACCTCACGATGCAGCAGCTCAAGGTGCTGTTGATGCTGTCGATGGGCGGGGCGAGGTCCAGCCAGGAACTGGTTCGCGGACTCGGCGTCGGATCCGCGACGGTAACCGGCCTGGTCGACCGCTTGGCCGCACAGGGCCTGGTGGCCAGGCGGGAAGACCCCAGCGATCGACGGGTCCGGCTGGTCGAGCCTACCGAAAGCGGACGAGCCCTGGTGACCCGTCTGGAAGCAGCCGGAGCAGACCACTTCCGCACACTGCTGGAAACACTGACACCCGAAGACCTGCTGACCTTGGAACGAATCGTGAACCACCTGTCCGAAGCCGCCGCAGCGGAAGCGGAAGCAGCGGAAGCGAGCAGCCCGGCCTGAGCCGGGTCGGCCGCTGGCCAGGGGCGCTGGGATGCCTACGACTGAGGCTCGGGGTACCCAGGGCCAGGGTGGCTGCCTGGGGTTGACGTACCTGCCACTTAAGACCGCAGCGCTCAAAACCGGAGCCCTGGCACCCAGGACTCGGCTGGCTGGGCTGATCTAAAGCTTCCCGCTGCGGCTGTTTCCCACCCGAAGCGCTAGCGCAACCCACCACCCAAGTAGGACAAGGGCCACGAACGTGGCCGATTTTACTTGGAGCGTTATGCGTAGATTCGTCTACCAGCAGGTTCGGAACCGCTCCAAGCGGATGATCGTGCGGACCAGAGCCGGGAGTTCGCTCAGTCGTCCGCGGTAGCCGGTGCCGAGGATCTTCCAGTTCTTCAGATGTGCGATCGCGCGTTCGACCGCGGACCTGATTCCGGACAGCACCTTGTTCGCGGCGATCCGGTCGGGGTCGGGTTCGCGGTTCTTGGGTTTCTTGGTCGGGGTGATCATGCCCGTGCCCTGGTAGCCCTTGTCCGCGACCGTGTCCGGGGTGTCCAGACGGTCGGCCAGGCCCCACGCGCGGAACGCCTCCAGGTCGGAGATGCTGCCCGACACCGGATAGGACGTGGTGATCACCCGACCCGTGAGATCGGCGACGACCTGCACGGTCATCCCGGACCGGTGCCGGCGCCCGGAGTACAACTCCGGCCGTCCGGTCCGGTTTCCGGTCGGGATCAACGTGCCGTCGACCAGCAGCGCGGTGGCGGGCAGGTCCTCGTCGAGGTCGAAGTCCGCCAAGCCTCGGGACAGGATCGGGGTGATCGCTCGGATCAGTCGGCTGACGGTGGACTGCGCGACCTTGTAGTGGAAGGCGAGCACGACCTGGGCGGTGTTGTGGCGCAGGTATTGCAAGGTCATCACCACCGCCTGGGTCGGATCCAGGGCTCGGCGGGGGTCCCAGGGCATGACCTCGACCACCCGGTCGACGAGATGGGTGACCTGGTCGAGGTCCAGGCCGGTGATAGCCTTGGGTTGCAACGGCTTCTCCTGCGCATCGTCTTCTGTGAGAGGAAAACGATCTTAGCGGTAGAGGCCGTTGCGCTTATTCTGGGCATTTTCGGCCTGGAGCGTTCTACGCATAACGCTCTTGGGGATTTGAGCCTTAAAATTGGTGATCGGGCAGGCATTCCACCTGCCCTTTTAGCCCGATCAAGGCTCAAATGAGGGGCCCCAAGTCAAATCGGCCACAGCACGACGGCAGCCGAGGCAGTCTCCCAACTCCGGCAGCAGCCGAGGCCAGCCTCCCAACCCCGGCAGCAGCCCAGCCCAACCCCCGCAGCACCCCAACCACACAACCCGGCCCACGCCCACAAGAGCTCAAGCCCACAAGAGCCAAAACAAAACCGGGGCCACCCGAAGGCGGCCCCAGCAACTAAACGGCGATGATCGTGGGCACGATCATCGGCCTGCGCCGGTACGTCTCCGCCACCCAGCGACCGACCACCCGCCGCACGGCCTGCGCGATCCGGTGCGTGTCGGTGATCCCTTCCGCTTCCGTCCGCGACAACTCCATCTCGACCAGCGAGACGGCTTGGTCCAGCGCCTTCGGGTCGTCGGAGAAGCCCCGCCCGGACACGGTGGGCGGTGAGACCGCGCGACCGTTGTTGCTGTCGATCGCGACGCTGATCGAGATGAAGCCGCCCTCGCCCAGCACGAGCCGGTCGGAGAGGGTGGATTCGCCCACGTCGCCGACCGAGAGGCCGTCGACGTAGACGTGGCCCACGACCACTCGGCCCGACACCGCCGCCTTGCCGTCGATCATGTCCACGACCACGCCGTCCTCGGCGATGACCACGTGATCCGGGTCCACCCCGGTGCTGACGGCCAGCGCGGCGTTGGCGCGGAGGTGCCGCCACTCGCCGTGGACCGGCATGACGTTGCTGGGTCGGACCGCGTTGTAGAGGAACAGCAGCTCACCCGCGGGCGAGTGGCCGGAGACGTGGACCTTGGCGTTGCCCTGGTGGACGACGGTCGCGCCCAACCGGGCCAGGCCGTTGACCACGCCGAACACGGCGTTCTCGTTGCCGGGGATGAGCGAGCTGGCCAGCACGATGGTGTCGCCCGCCTGGATGGAGATCTGGCGGTGCTCGCCGCGAGCCATCCTCGACAGCGCCGACAGGGGTTCGCCCTGGGAGCCCGTGGAGACGAAGAGGACCTGGTTCTCCGGGAGGCGCATGGCCTCGTCGAGGTCCACGAACAGGCCGTTGGGGACCTTGAGCAGGCCCAGGTCGGCGGCGATGCCCATGTTGCGGACCATCGACCGGCCCACCAGCGCCACGCGGCGGCCGTGCGCGACGGCCACGTCGAGGACCTGCTGGACGCGGTGCACGTGGCTGGCGAAGCAGGCCACGATGACGCGCTGGCTCGCCTGGCGGATGACGTTGTCGAGGACCGGGCCGATCTCGCGTTCCGGCACGACGAAGCCGGGGACCTCGGCGTTGGTGGAGTCGACCAGGAACAGGTCGACGCCCTCGTCGCCCAGGCGGGAGAAGCCCGCGAGGTCGGTGAGCCTGCCGTCGAGGGGCAGCTGGTCGAGCTTGATGTCACCGGTGTGCAGCACCAGGCCGGCGGTGGTGCGGATGGCGACCGCGAGCGCGTCCGGGATGGAGTGGTTGACCGCGAAGAACTCCAGGTCGAACGGGCCGTATGAGCGGCGTTCGCCTTCCTTGACCTCGACCACCTTGGGGATCTGGCGGTGTTCGCGGCACTTCGCGGTGAGCAGCGCGAGGGTGAAGCGGGAGCCGACGACCGGCAGGTCGGGGCGGAGCTTCAGCAGGAACGGGACCGCGCCGATGTGGTCCTCGTGGCCGTGCGTGAGGACGAGGGCGTCGATGTCCTCCAGGCGGTCCTCGATGGCCCGGAAGTCCGGCAGGATCAGGTCGACGCCCGGCTGGTCGTCCTCCGGGAAGAGCACGCCGCAGTCCACGACGAGCAGCCGTCCGGCGTGCTCGAACACGGTCATGTTGCGGCCGACCTCACCGATGCCACCGAGGGCGACGATGCGGAGTCCGCCCTCGGGCAGCGCGGGTGGAGTCGTGGTGGGCACGTTCATGCAGAAACCCCAAGGGAAACGGCGGCGGCTGCGAGATCGGCGGAGATGGCGCTGATCTCGTCCGGCGTGGATGGCACCAACGGCAGCCTCGGTTCGCCCACGTCGACACCGCGCAGCCGCAGCCCTGTCTTCGCGTAGGTGACACCGGGCATCCGGGTGAAGGGCTGGAGCAACGGCAGGAGGCCGTGGCTGATCGCCCGCGCTCCCGCCACGTCGCCCGCTTCGAAGGCGTCGATCATCGTGCGAAGGCGGTCCGCGGCGAGGTGGCCGATCACGCTCACCACGCCGACGGCGCCGACCGAGAGCCACGGCAGGTTCAACGGGTCGTCACCGGAGTAGTACGCCAGTTCGGTCGTCGCCATCACGCGCTGCCCCGCGACGAGGTCGCCCTTGGCGTCCTTCACCGCGACGATGCGCGGGTGCTCGGCCAGTTCCTGGAGGGTGGCGACCTCGATGGGCACGATGGAGCGCGGCGGGATGTCGTACAGCATCACGGGGAGGCCGACGGCGTCGGCGACCGAGGTGAAGTGCGCGACGAGGCCGCGCTGCGTGGGCCGCGAGTAGTACGGCGTGACCACGAGGATGCCGTGCGCGCCCGCGTCCTCGGCCCGCTTGGCCGCCTGGACGCTGTGCGCGGTGTCGTACGAACCGGCGCCGGTGACCACGGTCGCGCGGTCGCCGACGGCCTCGACGACGGCGCGGACCAGGTCCGCCTTCTCGGCTTCGTCGGTGGTGGGGCTCTCGCCCGTGGTGCCGTTGATCACGAGACCGTCGTTGCCCAGCTCGACCAGGTATTTGGCGAGCTTCTGCGCCTTGTCCAGGTCCACTGCCCCTTGGGCGTCGAACGGTGTGACCATGGCGGTGAGCACGCGGCCGAAAGGGCGGCCGGGTGAGGCAGTCGGGCATCCGGTCATGGGGCAAACGCTACCTCCAGTGCACCCACCCGTAATCACCGAGGTGGACGGCGGTGGTCGCCCCGCGTGATCGACTTCACCGGCCGTGACCCGTCACATGCCCGTGTTGAGGCCCCGCACCGCCGCCACGGCCGACTCGTCGCCGTCGAACTCGACCCGCACGGCCTTGCGGCCGGACGCGAGCAGCACGAGTTCACCGGGCTCGCCGGTCACCACGACGGGGGTCTGGCCCTGCTTGAGCGTGACCGAGTCGCCTTCGGGCCTGCGGAACACCAGGCCGACCGGGCTGTTCCGGTAGGCGAGCTTGCCGGTGAACTTCAGCGCCTTCCACAGCGACGCGTCGCGGGCCGGGTCGGGCGAGCGGGGCTCCCAGCCCTCTTGAGCGCGGCGGACGTCCTCGTGGTGGATGAAGTACTCACCCGCGTTGACCAGCTCGTCCGCCAGCTTGTACGGCGAGTAGACCGGTGGGCCCTGGCGGACCAGGTCGACCAGTTCGGTCCACGGCTTGGCCGCGTACGAGTCCTGGACCTTCCGGGTGTGGCCCGCGAACGGCTTCAGCAGGATGCCCGGCGCGGCGTCCAGCCGCCGTTCGCGGATCACCAGGTGGGCGGCCAGGTCCTTGGTCTTCCACGGCGAGCACAGCGTCGGGGCCTCCGGCCCCACCTGCTCGAACAGATCGCTCAACTGCTTGCGCTCAACTCGTGCGACACCCATGGGGGTGAACGCTACTCCGGGACGGTCAGGATTCCTCGACGACGATCGACTTGTCGATCTTGCCGCCGTCAGCCCTCCAGGCGACGCAGAAGACCTTGCGGTCGCCGTTGCCCTTGTCGGGGTCCCAGGCCTTGGCGGTCGGCACCAGCGCGCCGAACTCCAGCTTGGCCTTGTCGTCGTACTCGACCCGGCCCGAGGCGAAGAACATCGAGCAGTAGTTCTCCGCGTACGCGCTCAGCGCCGCGACACCGGGGTAGGTCAGGTCCTTCCTAGAGCCGAGCGTCTCGGAATCGGTGAAGACCTGGAGGCTGTGCGACGACGTGCACTCCACCTGGCTGCCGCTCTTGAACTGGCTGGCCTTCTCGAACTTGCCGTCCGAGCAGAACTTGTCGTACAGCTCGAACACCGGGATGTCGCCGGTCTCGCCGTAGGTGAGCGTCGGCGCGGCCGCGGCGCCGCCCGCGGCCGTGGTCGAGAAGAACTTGTGGGTGTAGATGCCGCCGGTGAACACCGCGGCGGCGGCGATGGCGGCGGCCGCGATGAGCGCCACGCGGCGGCCGGTGCTCTTCTTGGGCTGCTGGGCGCCGGGGTAGTTCGCGGTCGACGCCTGGGTGGGCGCGAACCCGTGCGGAGGGGTCGGGTTGGCGGCCTGCCGTTCGAGCATGGCGCGCGCCTGCGGGCCGTTGAGGCGGGCCTTCGGGTCGGGCATCAGCAGACCGGTGATGACCGCGGCCAGCACGCCGTGCGCCCTGGTCAGGCGGGGTACCTCGTTCATGATGGCGTGCAGCGTGGAGGCCGTGGAGGCGCGCTCGTACGGGCTGACGCCCTCGATGGCGTAGCAGAGGGTGGCGCCGAGGGCCCACAGGTCGGAGGCGGGCGAGGCCTCGTTGCCGTGGATGCGCTCGGGCGCCATGTACGCCGGGGAGCCGATGAGGCTGCCGCTGGTGGTCAGGCGCGGGTCGTCCACGGCCTGGGCGATGCCGAAGTCCGTCAGCTTCACCCGGCCGTCCGGGCGGACCATGATGTTGCCGGGTTTCACGTCCCGGTGCACGATGCCCGCGGCGTGCGCGGCCTCCAACGCGGACAGCAACTGCTGGGCCATGGAGGACACCCGTTCGGGTGGCATCGGGCCCTGCCGGTTGATGAGGGTCGACAACGTCGCCGCCTCGACCAGCTCCATCACGATGTAGGTCATGCGGTTCTCGACGACCACGTCGAACACCGTCACCACGGCGGGGTCGTTCAGCCTGCCCGCCGCGCGCGCCTCGCGGAGCACCCGCTCCTCCAGGACGTGGCGCTCCTCGGTGGGGACGCCGTCCGGGAGGTGCAGCTCCTTGATGGCGACGTGCCTGCCGATGACGTTGTCCTGGGCCCGCCACACGACGCCCATGCCACCGCGGCCGAGTTCCACGAGCAGGGCGTACCTGCCCGCGATGACGCGCGGCTGCGCGGATACACCTTGCTGTCCGTTCACCGACGCGACTCCTCAACCGAATGGACCAGCCGGACCCTAGCTGAGACCGTCCGGAAGGCCGCCGGGTTTCACGGTTTCGTGATTTGTTGGTTCTATCGGTCGAAGGGGCTCCGGTGTTGCTCAGCCCCGGACGACCTCGTGGCCCGCCTCGCTCAGGGCGCGGACCGCGCGCTCCAGGTTCTCGCCCTTCACCAGCAGGTGGTCGGTGTCGTAGGTGGACAGTGCGAACAGGCTCACGCCCGCCGCGGCCAGCTCGCCGGACAGCGCCGCCATGATGCCGGTGAGGGTGAACTCCAGCGGGCCGCGGACCGTGAGCAGCCGCCAGCCGTGCTCGCCGGTGTCCGACTCGGGTGCGACCTCCGTCGGGCACAGGATCGACAGCTCGTCCGGCGTCCGCGTGACGGAGACCAGGCCGGACGCCTCCAGCAGACCCGCGGGCACCGGTGCGTCCGGGTCCAGCCGGGCGACGCTGTAGTCGCCCGGTCGGACGTCGACCACCAACCGCCTCATCGCGGCCCTCAGCCTTCGGTGACGAGCGGGCTGGACGCCACTTCACTGCCGTCCGGGAGGGCCGCGATGACGAAGTCGGCGAACGCGTTGGGCGCGGCCTTCTGGAGCTGGCGCAGGCACTCCACGGCCAGGTCGCGGATCTCCACGTCGGCGTGCTCGGAGGCGCGCATCGCGATGAAGTGCCGCCACGCCCGGTAGTTGCCGCTGACGACGATCCGGGTCTCGGTGGCGTTGGGGAGCACCGAGCGGGCGGCCTGCCGCGCCTGCTTGCGGCGCAGCGTCGCGCTGGACACGTCGGCGAACTTCTCCTCCAGGCCCTTGAGCAGGTCCGTGTACGCGGCCACGCTGGCCTCGGCCGCCGCCTGGAAGCGGGCGTGCAGCTCGGGGTCCGAGGCGATGACCTCGGGCTCCACCATGGCGGCGTCGCGCTCGGGCACGTACCGCTGCGAGAGCTGCGAGTACGAGAAGTGGCGGTGCCGGATCAGCTCGTGGGTCAGCGACCGCGAGATGCCGGTGATGTAGAAGGTGACCGACCCGTGCTCCAGCACAGACAGGTGGCCGACCTCGAGGATGTGCCGGAGGTAGCCCTCGTTCGTGGCCGTCGCCGGGTTCGGCTTCTTCCACGACTGGTAGCACGCGCGGCCCGCGAACTCGGCCAGCGCCTCACCACCGTCGGTGTCCGTGGACCAGGGGACATCCGACGGCGGGAAGAACTCCGTCTTCGCGATCAACTGCACCTTCGGCGACACCGTCTCGGTCACGACCACAGGCCCTCTCTCCAGCTTCGATTACGCCGGGAAGCCTAGCCCGCGCAGGTTGGACACCTTTTTCGACGCCTGTGCCCAATACCACAAGATCCTTTCTCAACACCCGGCCTCTTCAGCCATCCCACCCTCGATTGACATCACCACGACGCCTTCATGACATCATCCACCCCTTGACTGATGTCATCCATGACGTCATAGTGATGTCATGGATCTCTCGCCGTACATCGCATCGCTGCGCGAGGACCTCGCGACCGCCGCGTCCGCCGGGGACGACAACACCCGACGCACGGCCGCCGCGTTGTCCGGCGCGCTGGAGCCAGCCGCGCGGCTGGCCATCATGAACGCACTGTCCGACCTCGCCGCCGAGGTCACGGCATCGCTGGACGACCGCGTGGTCGAGGTCCGGCTGGACGGCCGGGACGTGCAGGTCGTCGTCACCGGCGGACCTTCCGACGACTCGGACCCCCACT
This sequence comes from Umezawaea sp. cmx-9-4, assembly GCA_049997955.1. Classification (GTDB taxonomy): domain Bacteria; phylum Actinomycetota; class Actinomycetes; order Mycobacteriales; family Pseudonocardiaceae; genus Umezawaea. The sequence continues at coordinate 222,390 of JAEBDY010000002.1, forward strand.
CCCACGACGAACCGCCGCGGCAGGAAGTTCCCCTGCGCGGCTTCGGTGACGCCACGGGTGACATCAGCCGCATCACGCTGCGCCTGCTGGACGAGCTGAAGGCGAAGGCCGAGCAGGCCGCGTCGACCCAGGGGATCTCGCTCAACACGTTCGTGTCGCAGGCCGTGCAGGGTGCGTTGAACTCCTCGCGCGGGGGCCACGGCCGCACCAAGGGCCCGTGGGGCCAGGGCGGTCCGTGGGGCGGCCACCAGGAGTCGACCAAGGACCACGAGGACACCAAGGGCGGCGGCGCCAAGTCGCAGGTCCGCGGCTGGGTACAGGGTTAAGGGGAGAAGTGGTCATGACTGAGTCAGATGTGGTCCGACAACAGAGCTTCGACGTCGACGGCGTCGTGGAGATCGACATCTCGCTGATCTCCGGCCGCGTGCAGGTGCACCTGGTCGACGAGCCGGGCGTGCACGTGGAGGTCCGCTACGACCCGTCCGCGGGCGAGTCGTGGACCGCGGGTCTCAGCGGCCTGTTGAGCTGGGTCAACGACCAGTTCGGCGGCACCAACCAGAAGCCGCAGCCCGTCGGTCCTTCCGAGGCGGTCCGCGACGCCAGGATCGACCTCATCGGCCAACGCCTGAAGGTCCAGTCCTCCAAGGCCCTGCCGCTGCGCGCGATCCCGCTCGCAGTGGTCGTGCGCGCCCCGTCCGGCTCGCACGTCGCGAGCAAGACCGGTTCCGCCGACGTCGCGGTCACCGGTTCCGCGGGCAGGCTGGACGTCACGACCGGCACCGGCGACATCACCGCCGACCGCGCGGACGCCCAGGCGGAGGTCAACTCCGGCTCCGGCGACCTGCGCCTCGGCCCGATGCTGGCGGGCCTGCGCGCCAAGACCGGCAGCGGCGACGTCGAGGTCTCCTCGATCGGCGGCAACACGATCCTCTACACCGGCACGGGCGACGTCTGGCTGGGCGCGGTGCAGCACGACGTCCAGATCCGCACCGGCAGCGGCGACGTCACGGTCGCGGACGCGGCCTCGGGCCGCATCACCCTGGCCACGGGTTCGGGCGCGATCCGCATCGGCATCCGCTCGGGCGTCAACGCCAAGATCGACGTGACCTCCCGCTCCGGCCAGGCCAGAAGCGACCTGGAAGTCTCCACCACCGCCCCGGAAACCGAACCGAGCCTCTTCGTGACGGGCAGGACGGGCAGCGGCGAGGCACTGGTGACAACAGCCACCAGCTGACCAACATCCACAAAGGACCAACGGCGTGCGCACCCCCGATGCGCACGCCGTTTCCATTTCCACACAACGACCAGCACAACCAACGAACGGAAGCACCCGACCAACCCCGAACACTCCCCACCCTGCCCCCGATCCGAAGCGCCCTCGGCTTTGCCCTTCGTTTGTCAAGGCATCTTTCCCGCCTTGACAAACGAAGGGCAAAGCCGGAGACAATCGCGCGAGCGGGGGCGAGGGGGAACCACCGCGAACGGAGGACAAGGCGGGAGGCGGGATTTGGGCGAAGCAAGCTGGTGAAGGTTGGGCGAGGTAGCAGCGCAAGGGGCGGCCAAAGCGGCACAGGGCACAGCAGGCGAAGCAAGGCAGAGCGAGCTGGCCCTGGTGAGCCGAGCAGGTTGCGCGGATCAACGCAGAGCCAACGAAACCAACCCCCCACCCAAGCGCCCACCCAACAAGCTCACCCCCTCAAATCCCCCGCCCAAAGTGCCCACCCTCCAAGCCGCCCTCACACAGCCCCCCTCACCACCCCCTGGAGCGCCCCAGCCAAATCCCCTCGCGGCATCACGACGACATCCCCCAACCCCAACCACTCAGCCATGTGCCGCAACTCGGCCGCCAACTCCACCGTCACCCGGCCTGTCTCACAGCCAGGCTCCGCGAACGCCCCCTGAACCCGCAGCACCCCGCTCGCACGATCGGCCTTCAGGTCCACCCGCGCCACCAGTTCCCCGTCCAACAGGAACGGGAACACGTAGTACCCGTGGACGCGTTTCTCCTCCGGCACGTAGATCTCGATGCGGTACCGGAACCCGAAGATGCGTTCGGTGCGCGCCCGTTCCCAGATCAGCGGGTCGAACGGGCACAGCAGGGCGCGCCCCAGCACCTTCCTCGGCACCTTGGCCGACGCGTGCCGGTACGCCGGCGCCGTCCACCCCTCCACGGCAACGGGTTCGAGCACCCCCGACTCGACCAGTTCGGCCACGGCCTGCTGACTGGCCCGTGGCGCCAGCCGGTAGTAGTCCCGCAGGTCCGGTTCGGTGGCCACGCCCAGCGCCACGGCGGACCGGGTGATCAGCTGCCGCGCGCCCTCGGCCGCGTCGACGCGCAGCGCCAGGACCTCGGACGGGATCACCCGTTCCGGCAGGTCGTACAGCCGTTCGAAGCTCTTGCGGGAGCCGGTGGTCAGCTCCCCCAGGCCGAACAGGTACTCGCACAGCTGCTTGACCTCGGACCGCCCCCACCACGGCCCCGTGGACCGCGACCCCTCGCCGAGCAGCGCGCGCTCGATCGCCCCCGCGCCGATCGGCCCCTGCTCCTTCACCACGGTCATGATCCCGTCGACCAGTTCGGGCGCGCGGTCGGAGATGGCCCGGTAGTTGGTCCACCACCCGGCCCGCTTCGCACCGGAGTGCAGCAGCGGCCAGTCCTCGACCGGGATCAGGCTCGCCTCGTGCGCCCAGTACTCGACCAGCAGCCGGGGTTTGCGCGCCGAGTGCGACCACGCGGCGTCGTCGACCAACGCCGGGGCGTACGAGCCGAGCCTGCTGAACAGCGGCATGTAGTGCGCGCGTACGGCGACGTTCACGGAGTCGAGCTGGAGCAGCTGGACCCGCGACAGCACGCGCTGCAGGTGCCGCCTGCCGGGCGGCGAGGCGGGCCTCGGGTCGGTGAAACCCTGCGCCGCCAGGGCGATCCGCCGGGCCACGTCCGCGTTCATCGTCTGCACGGTCCAGATACTCCCACCGAGCACCGACAAAAACCGACGAAGGTCGGTAGCACCGGCTTCCGTTCGTCCACTGCGCCTCTGAACTGCGATTTCTAGACTTGCCACCGTGATGGGGCTCTTGAGGTCGATCGTCCTCGCGACGATGTTCGCGCCCCTGTCCGACAAGCCGGGTCGTGGGTTCCGCCACCGCCACGGCCCGGCTTGTAGCGTGGTCCCGGTGATCCTGCTGCTGGTCGCGGTGCCGGTGGTCGTGTGGAACACCCTCGCCGTGACGTCGTCCGGCTCCGTCCCACCCGCCAGGGTGCTGCTCGGCCTGCTGCTGCTCGCGCCCGGCTACCTGGTCGGTCGCCGGGTCGACGGCGTGCGGCCGCTGGTGGTCGCGGCCCTCGTCGGCGCGGTGTGCACGGCGGTGCTGGCGCGGGAGCCGTGGAGCTGGGCGGAGGCGCCGGTCGCGCTGGCGTTCTCCGTGCTGCTGCCGTGGTTCGCGGGCCGCTACCGCCGCCAGCACCTCGCGCTGGCCGAACGGCTGCGGCAGGACGCCCGCCTGGCCCGCCAGCGGGAGCGCACGCGCATCGCCAGGGACATGCACGACTCGCTCGGCCACGAGCTGACGCTGATCGCCCTGCGCGCGGGCGCGCTGGAGCTGTCGCCGGACCTGGCCGAACCGCACCGGACCGCGATCGGGGAGCTGCGGGCCAGCACCGGGGAGGCGACCGAGCGGCTGCGCGAGATCATCGGTCTGCTGCGCGACGACACCGAGGACATCGCGTCGCTGGTGCACCGCTCCGCGGCGTCCGGCATGGACGTGCGGCTGACGGGTGGCCCGACCGGTTCGCGGACCGCGTACCGGGTCGTGCAGGAGTCGCTCACGAACGCCGCCAAGCACGCCCCCGGCGCACCGGTGGAGGTGCGCGTCCGGCACACCGCCACGGACCTGGTCGTGAGCGTCGTCAACGCGCCGGCCAAGGCCCCCGGCGCCGGTTCCGGCGGCCACGGCCTGATCGGCCTGGCCGAACGGGTCCGGCTCGCGGGCGGTGTCCTGGACGCGGCGCCCCGACCGGACGGCGGGTTCGCCGTGGTGGCGACGATGAGGAGGGACGCCGAGTGATCCGCGTGCTGCTGGCCGACGACGAGGGCCTGGTGCGGGCGGGCATCCGCGCCATCCTGGGCACCGACACCGAGATCGAGGTGGTCGCCGAGGCCGCAGACGGCCGCGAAGCCGTCGACCTGGCCGTCGCCCACCGCCCGGACGTGGTGCTGCTGGACGTGCAGATGCCGGTGCTCGACGGCCTGGACGCGGCCGACGAGATCCACCGGCTCGTTCCGGGGGTGGGCGTCGTCATCCTGACCACGTTCAGCGAGGACGCCTACGTCGCGCGGGCCCTGGGCGGCGGCGCGAGCGGCTTCCTGCTCAAGGCGGGCGACCCGCGCGAACTGCTCGCGGGCGTCCACGCCGTCGCCGACGGCGCCGCCTACCTCTCGCCCCGGATCGCGCAGCGCGTGATCGCCGAACTCCACGGCGGCCGCCTGACCCGCGCCACCGCCGCCCGCGCCCGCGTCGAGACGCTCACCAGCCGCGAACGCGACGTCCTCGCGCTCGTCGGGGCCGGCCTGTCGAACGCCGAGATCGGCCGCGCCCTGCACCTGGTGGAGGGGACGGTGAAGGCGTACATGACGTCCCTGATGGACCGCCTGGACGTGCGCAACCGCGTGCAGGCCGCGGTGCTGGCCCACGAGGCCGGGCTGGTGGCCGAACCACTAGGTTCGACCCATGGCCGATGCCGCGGTGCGCCCCGCACAGCCCGATGACGTCGCGGTGATCACCCGCATCCACTTCGACACCTGGCGCACGGCGTACGACGGCCTGCTGCCGCCGGAGGTCTTCGAGAGGTTCGACTTCCCCGAGGCCGAGCAGGCGTGGGCGGACGCCGTGGAGCACGCGCACGTCTTCCTCGCGACCGAGGGCGAGTGGATCGTGGGCTTCGTCGTCGCGGGCTCGGCGCCGGACCAGGAGGTGCAGGACGTCGGCGGCGCGCTGCCCCCCGACGCCGAGACGACCGCGCTGGTCAGCAGCCTGCTGGTGGAGCCGCGCTGGGGTCGGCGCGGGCACGGCGGGCGGCTCGTCGCCACGGCCGCGCACGCGCTGCGGGAGCAGGGCGCGACCCGCGCGGTGGTGTGGATCCCGGAGGCGGACACGGCCTCGAAGTCGTTCTACACGCGCATCGGCTGGGCGCCGGACGGCACCGTGCGAACGCTGGACGCGGGCGGGCGTCCACTGCGCGAAATCCGGATGACCGGGGGGCTGGCACTACTCCTGCGGGACTGATGTGTTGCTAGCCTCGACCGGGTGGTCCTAGCCTGGTTGTGCCTCACGTTCGGTGTCGCGGTGGGCTCGGCGATCCTCCCGGTGATCAGCATCGAGCTGTTCGTGCTGGGTCTGGTGACGCAGCAGCCGCACATCTCGTGCTGGCTGATCGGTCTCGTGGTGGGTGTCGGGCAGGTGCTCGGCAAGCTGGTGTACTTCCTCGCCGCGCGCGGATCGCTCCACCTGCCCGCGTTCCTGCGGCGCAAGGAGCGGCCGGAGAAGCCGGGCTCGGAGTTCAAGCTGAGGTGGAAGGCGCGCCTGGAGAACGTGCGCGACCGCTGCCACCGGCACCCGCGCTGGATGTTCGGCACGCACGCGGTCAGCTCGGTGATCGGCTTGCCGCCGTTCATGTTCACCACCGTGCTGGCCGGTCTCGCGGGCATGTCGACGGCGCTGTTCGTGGCTACCGGCGCGGTGGGCCGGTTCGCCCGGTTCACCATCCTGGCGGCGTCGCCCGCGATGATGGCGGGCTGGCTGCACTGACCTCGGACCTACGGCCAACAAGGTCGCCGAAGTACTCCCTTGGGGCGGAATCCCTTGCCTGGCAGCCTGTTCCACCCCTCCGAGGGCACTACCGTCGAGCGTCATGGAGACGGATGACAAGCCGCCCGCGCGCTTCACCACCGCGCAGAGCCGTGAACTCGGCGAGGAACTGCGCCAGGCGCGCAAGAGCGGTGGCTTGCGCGGCACCACGTTCTGCGAGGAACTGGAGTGGTCGACCGCGAAGCTGAGCAAGCTGGAGAAGGGCTGGAGGGGCACCAGCGACTGGGAGATCGGCACGTTCCTCGGCAAGAGCGGCGCGGACAAGGCGACCCGCGAGCGCGTCATGCGGCTCGCGCAGGAGCCGGACGTCGGGTACTTCGTCCGACGCCACATCGGGATCACGTCGGACGGCCTGCTGTGCCTGGTGATGCACCAGCGAACGGCGCTCACGCTCACCAGCTACGACACCATGGTGATCCCCGGCCTGCTGCAGTCCATGGCCTACGCGCGATCCCTGCTGGAGACGACGGGCGCGGGAGACGTCGACGAGGTGCTCCGGGTGCGGCTGGAGCGGCAGGAACACCTGCGGGGCCAGGAGAACGTCCGGTCCACGTTCTACGTCCACGAGGCGGCGCTGAGGCTCAACGTGGGCGGTTCGCGGACCATGCACGACCAGATGATGCGGCTCGCGTTCATGTGCGGGTGGCCGCACGTGACGCTGCGCGTCGTCCCGTTCTCCGCGCCGGGGCACCCCGCGCTGCGCTACCCGTCGGCCCTGATGACGTTCAACCGCAACGCGAAACCGGTGGCGTACGCGGAATCCGACCTGACGACGGTGTTCCTGGAGGAGGAGCGGGCCATCGCGTTCTATGAGGAGAAGCAGTCCGTGCTCGACGCGCTGGCCCTGAGCACGGAGAAGTCCCACGAGGTCTTCACGCACTGGGCGAACGTGTACGACCACGCCGAGGACCGCGGTGTCGCGGCCTTGGGCTGACGGAGGTCAGGTCATCACGATCGACGCTCCAAGAGCCGTAGCGATGACCAGGAACGCGACCAGCAGCCGCACTCGGGTACCCACGGTGAGCCCTTCCATCGAAAGCGAACACCGTTACGGTATGAACTGTCCACCGGACAAGCCAAGTGGCAAACGAGTGACGGTCGGATGAACAGGGATTCACCCGACCGTCGAACACATGATCATTCGGTATCTCGCACTCGGTGTGAGCGCGCGGTACCGGCGGGCAACCGATCCGGTTCCCGTCCGCGGTCAGCCGAACAGCGCGATCGCCTTGCGCATGGTCTCGCGGGCCCGACCGCGGTCGCCCGCGAGGTCGTACGCCTGCGCGAGCCGGAACCAGGAGCGCCAGTCGTTCGGCTCGGCCTCGGTCTCGACGCGGCGTTCCTCGAACCACGCGTCGGCCGCGTCGCGGTCGACCCGACCGGAGGGCCTGCGCGGCAGTGAACTCGTGTCCGGCAGCCCGCCTTCGTCGGCGAGCTGCCGGGCCATCTTCTCCGTCTTCAGGCCGAACCGGAGGTTCGTCCAGGCGATCCACGCGCCGATCAGCGGCAGGATCAGCACACCGACGCCCAGCCCGATGCCCACGGGGTCACCTGTGCCGATCAGCAGCACGCCCTTGCCGCCGAGCAGCACGAAGTAGACCGCCAGGACGGCGGTCAGCAGCAGCGCGACGGTGCGGGTCTTCATCCGATTACAGGTCCATGTACTCGTCGAGCCCCACGGACAAGCCGGGGTGGTCGTGGATCGACCGCAGGGCCAGCAGCACACCGGGCATGAAGGACTTGCGGTCCAACGAGTCGTGCCGGAGCGTCAACGTCTCGCCCTCGGTGCCGAACACGACCTCCTGGTGGGCGATCAGACCCGCGATGCGCAGAGAGTGCACCCGCACGTCCCCCACGAGGTTGCCACGGGCTCCGTCGGCCTCCTGGGTGGTGGCGTCCGGCATCGGAGCCAACCCGGCGGCCTGGCGGGCCTGGGTGATCAGCCGAGCCGTGTGCGCCGCGGTGCCCGACGGGGCGTCCGCCTTGCGCGGGTGGTGCAGCTCGACGACTTCCGCCGACTCGTAGTACTTGGCGGCGATCTCGGCGAAGCGCATGGACAGCACGGCCCCGATGGCGAAGTTGGGGGCGATGAGCACGCCCAGTTCCGGCTTGCCCTCCAACCACTCCGCCAGCGTCCGCAACCGCGCCGCGTCGAACCCGGAGGTGCCGACGACGGCGTGGACGTCGTTGTCCACGCAGTACCGCAGCGTGTCCATCACGACGTCGGGGTGGGTGAAGTCCACGACGACCTCGGCGCGGGCGTCGGCCAGGGTCGACAGCTCGTCACCCGCGTCGATCCGGGCGACCAGCTCCATGTCGCCGCTCACCTCGACCGCGGCGCACACCTCGGCACCGACCCGGCCCAGTGCGCCGATGACACCGACGCGCAGTGGCCCGTCGGACTCGGAACGCTTCGTCAAGAGATCACCTCGTGTACCTGGGGGGGCAGGTCGTCGGCGTGGTCGTACGGGCCGACCACGGCGGCGGCGACCGGCCGTCTGAGCAGTTCCTTCGCCAGCTGGGCCACGTCGTCCGCGGTCACCTGGTCGATCCTGGCGAGGGTGTCGTCCACCGACAGGTGGTCGCTGTAGTTCAGCTCGCCCTTGCCGATGCGGGACATGCGCGAACTGGTGTCCTCCAGCCCGAGCACGAGCGCGCCGCGCAGCTGGCCCTTGCCACGAGCCACTTCCGCGTCCGACATGCCCTCGTCTGCGACCTGGAGCAGCACCTCGCGGATCACCCCGGCGACGTCGCCGAGCCGGTCCGGCTGGCAGCCCGCGTAGACCGACAGGCTGCCGGTGTCCGCATAGGACCCGATCGACGAGTACACCTGGTACGCCAGGCCACGTCGTTCGCGGATCTCCTGGAACAGCCGGGAACTCATGCCGCCGCCCAGCGCCGCGTTGAGCACGTTGAGCGCGAACCGCCGCTCGTCGTGCCGGTCCAGCGCGCGGACGCCCAGCATCAGGTGCGCCTGCTCGGTGTCGTCGGTGTGCAGCACCAGCTTGCGAGCCGACGCGATGCGCGCCCGACCCGCGCGCGGTGCGACCGGACTGCTCTCCCGCCGCAGTCGGTCGCCCAGTGCCTTGCGCGCCAACCGCATCACCTGGTTGTGCTCGACGTTGCCCGCGACCGCGAGCACCATCTTCGGCAGCGTGTAGCGGCGCTTGTAGAACGTGAACAGCGCGTCGCGGCTCATCGCGCCGATGGACTCCTCGGTGCCGAGCACCGGCTTGCCCAGGACGTGCCCGCCCATCAGGGCTTCGGAGAACGCGTCGTGCAGCAGGTCTTCCGGGTCGTCGTCGCGCATCGCGATCTCTTCGAGCACGACACCGCGTTCGGTCTCGAAGTCGCGTTCCTCGCACAGCGCCTCGAACACCACGTCGGACACGAGGTCCATCGCCAGCGGCAGGTCCTCGTCGATGACGTGCGCGTAGTAGCAGGTGTGCTCCTTCGCGGTGAACGCGTTGAGTTCACCACCGACCGCGTCGATCTCCTCGGCGATGGCCGCGGCGGTGCGGTTCGCGGTTCCCTTGAACAGCAGGTGTTCCAGGTAGTGCGCGGCGCCCGCGACCTCGGGGCGCTCGTCGCGCGAGCCGACCTGCACCCACAGGCCGACCGACGCCGAGCGCACCGTGGGGATCTGTTCGGTGATCACGCGCAGGCCCGACGGCAGCACGCTGCGGCGCACCGACGGTTCGAGCTGTCGCGTCGTCCCCGGCTTCTGGAGATGGCCGGGGGTCGCCAGACGCGGACGGCCGCGAGTGCCAGGAGCACTCGCGGCCGCCGCCATGTCGCTGATCGTCACTGAGCCGCGGACTCCGCGGGCACCGGGGCGTCGGCGTCGTCGTCGGCGGGAGCGGCCTCGGGAGCGGCGGTCTCCTCGGAGACCACGATGAGGCTGATCTTGCCGCGCTGGTCGATGTCGGCGATCTCCACGCGGAGCTTGTCGCCAACCTTGACGACGTCCTCCACCTTGTTGATGCGCTTGCCGCCACCCAGCTTGGAGATGTGGACCAGACCGTCACGACCCGGCAGCAGGGAGACGAACGCGCCGAACGCCGCGGTCTTCACCACGGTGCCCAGGAAGCGCTCGCCGACCTTCGGGAGCTGCGGGTTGGCGATCGCGTTGATCATGTCGATCGCCGCTTCGGCCGAGGGGCCGTCCGCCGCGCCGACGTAGATCGTGCCGTCGTCCTCGATCGAGATGTCGGCACCGGTCTGCTCGGTGATCGAGTTGATCATCTTGCCCTTCGGGCCGATGACCTCGCCGATCTTGTCCGTCGGGATCTTGACCGACGTCACGCGCGGCGAGAACGGGCTCATCTCGTCCGGGGCGTCGATGGCCTCGGCCATGACCTCCAGGATGGTGAGCCGCGCGTCGCGCGCCTGGCCGAGCGCCTTGCGCAGCACCTCGGACGGGATGCCGTCCAGCTTGGTGTCGAGCTGGAGCGCGGTCACGAACTCCTTGGTGCCCGCGACCTTGAAGTCCATGTCGCCGAACGCGTCCTCGGCGCCGAGGATGTCGGTGATGGCGACGTAGCGCGTCTCACCGTCGACCTCGTCGGAGACGAGACCCATCGCGATGCCGGACACCGGCGCCTTGAGGGGCACACCGGCGTTCAGCAGCGACATGGTCGACGCGCAGACCGAGCCCATCGAGGTGGAGCCGTTGGAGCTCAGCGCCTCGGAGACCTGGCGGATCGCGTAGGGGAACTCGTCGCGCTTCGGCAGCACCGGCATCAACGCCCGCTCGGCGAGCGCGCCGTGGCCGATCTCGCGGCGCTTCGGCGAACCCACCCGGCCGGTCTCACCGGTCGAGTAGGGCGGGAAGTTGTAGTGGTGCAGGTAGCGCTTGTGCGTCTCCGGCGTGAGGGAGTCGATCTGCTGCTCCATGCGGAGCATGTTCAGCGTGGTGACACCCAGGATCTGGGTCTCGCCGCGCTCGAACAGCGCAGAGCCGTGCGCCCTCGGGATCAGCGCGACCTCGGCACCCAGCGAACGGATGTCGGTCAGGCCGCGGCCGTCGATGCGGATGTTGTCGCGCAGGATGCGCTGGCGCACGAGCTTCTTGTTCAGCGAGCGGAACGCCGCGCCGATCTCCTTCTCGCGACCCTCGAACGCGGCGGCCAGCTTGTCCAGCGTGGCGGTCTTGACCTCGTCGATGCCCGACTCGCGCTCGGCCTTGCCCGACACGGTCAGCGCCTTGGAGAGGTCCGCGGAAGCGGCCTCCTCCACGGCGGCGAACGCGTCCGGCTGGTACGCCGGGTACGTCGGGAACACGCCGGTCTCCTTCGCCGCGACGCGGGCCAGCTCGGCCTGCGCCTCGACGAGGACCTTGATGAACGGCTTCGCGGCTTCGAGACCCGCGGCCACGACCTCCTCGGTGGGAGCGGTCGCACCCTCGGAGATCATGTCGATCACGTTGTCGGTGGCCTCGGCCTCAACCATCATGATCGCGACGTCGTCACCGACGACACGGCCGGCGACGACCATGTCGAACACGGCCTTCTCCAGCTGCTCGTAGGTCGGGAACGCGACCCACTGGCCCTCGATGAGGGCGACGCGGACGCCACCGATCGGGCCGGAGAACGGCAGGCCCGCGAGCTGCGTCGACGCGGACGCGGCGTTGATCGCCACGACGTCGTACAGGTCCTGCGGGTTGAGGCTCATCACCGTGATGACGACCTGGATCTCGTTGCGGAGACCGTCCACGAAGGACGGACGCAGCGGCCGGTCGATCAGGCGGCAGGTCAGGATCGCGTCGGTCGACGGGCGACCTTCGCGGCGGAAGAACGAGCCGGGGATGCGACCCGCGGCGTACATGCGCTCCTCGACGTCCACCGTGAGGGGGAAGAAGTCGAAGTGCTCCTTGGGGTGCTTCGACGCCGTCGTGGCGGACAGCAGCATGGTCTCGTCGTCCAGGTAAGCGACGACGGAACCCGCGGCCTGACGGGCCAGGCGGCCGGTCTCGAAGCGGATGGTGCGCGTGCCGAACTTGCCGTTGTCGATCACGGCGGCGGTCTCGTGGACCTCTACTTCAGTCATGCAGTGAACTCCTCGTTCGTCTTTTGGCCGCAGCGCGCTCGGGCGCGGGATCGCGGTTCGGACGAGGCCGGTCTTCGATCGAAGTCCCCTGGCGTGTTCGCGAGCGCCCCTTGGCGCTCAGCCCGTCCAGGGAACCACTACCGAGGACCGGCGAACTGGTCGTCCCGTTTCGCGGCGTGCTGGCCCTGTTGGTTCCTCTTTGGATCTGTGCCCGGTCTGGTTCTACACCGGAACCGGGCCGTACGCCGAGGGGGAGCGACCGAAGTCGGTCACTCCCCCTCGGTGCGTGTCAACGACGCAGACCGAGTCGCCCGATGAGCGAGCGGTAGCGGTTGATGTCCACCTTCGCGAGGTAGTTGAGCAGCCGGCGGCGACGGCCGACCAGCAGCAGCAGCCCGCGACGCGAGTGGTGGTCGTGCTTGTGGGTCCTGAGGTGCCCGGTCAGGTCGCTGATGCGCTTGCTCAGCAGGGCGATCTGGGCCTCGGCGGAGCCGGTGTCCGTGTCGTGGACGCCGTACTCGGTCAGGATGGTCTTCTTCTGGTCAGTGGTCAGTGCCACTAGGTGGTTCTCCTTGTGCGTGTTCGGTTCCGTGCGGCCCCACCAGAGATCCGGATGGGGTTAGTCGGTACTGGCCGCCACGGAACGCAGCCAGACCCAACTGCCGAGATTACCAGGCAGGCATCCGACCGGAGCGCCCGGCGTGCTCGACCGCACTACGGCGATTCACGGCACGGCTTGATTGTGCAGAGCGGACGGGGGCGGGTCCACCCGTTTTCAGCGACCCCGGCCTGCCCGGCGGAGCAGGTCGGCCAACGCCGGGAAGTCCTCACCGAGCACGTCGGCCGCCTGCGACAGCTCGCGGCGGTCCGCGATGCGGCGCAGGTTCGTGAGCACGAGGGCCTCGTCGCCCGCGCCGTTGACCGGCAGCGAGTCGCGGCTCACCGTCGGCTTCGAGACCCGGACCTCCTCCAGCGCGCGCTGGAGCGCCTCGGGCGCGCCGGTCGCCACGTCGGCGGTCAGGACCTTCCGTTCGAGCATGATCATCCGGGCGAGCACGGACGGGTTGCCGATCTTGGCCCGGCGACCGGACATGACCTGGCTGAGCATGGGCGCGCTGATCCCCAGCACGTCGGCGAGCTGGGCCTGCGACACGCGGAAGGCGACCACCAGTCGGCGCACCCGGTCACCCAGCGGTTCCCCGTACCACTCGCGCTGCAACGCGATGTTGCGCTGGACGATCTTGTGGTCCTCCACCTGCCGCGCCTCTCCTTGTCCTGCTCTCAACGTTCTTGGGAGGCATCTTGCCAGGCCCGGCCGCGCGACAAGCGCGCTTTCACCCTTGAGGCCGGTCTTGGTCGAGCAACGCCCGGACCTTGTCCACGTCCCGGTGCATCTCGACGACGAGGGCGTCGCTGCTGTCGAACTTCAACTGGCCCCGGACCCTGGTGGCGAAGTCCAGCGCCACCCGCTGGCCGTAGAAGTCCTCGTCCACGTCGAGCACGAACGCCTCGACCCGGCGTTCCCGACCGGAGAACGTCGGGTTGGTGCCCACGGAGACCGCCGCGGGGAGCTTGCGGCCGTCGGAGTGGATGAACCAGCACGCGTAGACGCCGTCCGCGGGCACCGCCGCGAACCTGGTCATGGAGAGGTTCGCCGTGGGGAACCCGAGTTCCTTGCCCCTGCCGTCACCCCGGACGACGATGCCCTCCAGGCGGTGGGGACGCCCGAGCGCGGCGGCGGCAGCGGCCACGTCACCCGCGTCGATGCAGGCCCGGATGTAGGTGGACGAGAAGGTCACCGCGTTGTCGCCCGCGCCCGCCCCGGTGTCTGTCACTAGGTCTGCTCCTTCGGTGACGAAGCCGAACCTCTGGCCGAGGTGGCGCAGGAGGTCCACGTTGCCCGCGGCCTTCTGACCGAAGGTGAAGTTCTCGCCCACGACCACGGCCGCCGCGTGCAGCCGCTCCACGAGCACCTCGTGGACGAACTCGTCGGCGGGCATCCTGGACAGCTCGACCGTGAACGGGAGGACGCAGAAGGTGTCCACCCCCAACCGCTCGACCAGCTCCGCCCGACGCCGCAGGGTCGTCAGCTGGGCCGGATGACTACCCGGCCGCACGACCTCGGAGGGGTGGGGGTCGAAGGTCATCAGGACACTCGGGACACCACGTGTGCCCGCGAGCTCGACGGCCCGGTTGATCAGCGCTTGGTGCCCCTTGTGGACCCCGTCGAAGACGCCGATGGTGACGACGCAGCGGCCCCAGCCGCCCGGTAGGTGATCCAGCCCTCGCCAGCGTTGCACGGGAGGAAGCCTACGGCCGCCCGCGACCGGGTCACTTCCGGTGGGGGTTCCGGTGAGGGGGGCGCGGCGGTGTCGAGACCGCTGGTGTCGCGCGCAGGGTCACGGTCGGTGGTGTCGCGATCGCTGGTGTCGCGCGCAAGGTTCGGGCGGGTGGTATCCGACAAGCGGTAGCGCTTTAAGTGATCCGGGGAGTGGCCGATTTGACTTGGGGACCCCGAATTTGACCCTTGATCGGACCAAAGGGCAGGCGGTAAGCCTGCCCGATCACCAAGCGTAAGTGTCAAATCCCCAAGTAAAATCGACCACGCGGACGCGCGCCTGAATTCCGCTGATCACACGTCAACTGGCCGAGCAAAACCACCCAACAAAAGACACCGCATGTCACGCCTCAACCAAGCGTGGTCGATTTTACTTGGGGGATTTGACCCTTAAAATTGGAGATCGGGCAGGCATTCGGACCTGCCCTTTTAGCCCGATCAAGGGTCAAATCGAGGGGCCCCAAGTCAAATCGACCACACCCACCACAAAAACGTCACAAACCAACCGGACCCACAACCGGCCCCACGGAACCGGACCCACAAACGGACCTACGACCAGGACCCACAGACGACCCCACGCAACAGGACCCCACTAACCCATCAACCTACGGAGCCCCATCCGACCGAATATCCCGCCCAGCCTGATGAATCGTGCTGTTCTCGTGCGCGATGGCCGTCTGGTTCACCGACCGGTCGTGGTAAGTCCCGATGGACCCCGCCTGGATCACCGGCCCGTGAACCGTCCCGCTCACCGAGTTGTGCACCCCACCCCGACCAGGCACCGGGCCGGACGAAGCAGGAGCGGCCTGAACGCGCATGGCGACACCCACCCCCAACCCGGTGAGCACCACGACCGCCACCCAGGCCAAGGGGTTGGCCTTCCACTCCGTCGCCAGGTTGATGGCGATCCCGATCAACGAAGTCACCACTCCGGCCGCTGTCGGCCACACCCATCTCGCCATGGGCACCAACGTTAGCTACCCGGCGGGGGAAAGGACTACCACCGACCTGGCGACACCGTCCTCGTCCTTCGCCAGTGCCACGACGTGTCCATCAGGGCCGAATACTCCGTAGGTGCCGTCGAAACCGCCCGCAGGGAGCCGCTGCCCGTGGGAGAGGGCGACCACTTCCGCGGGTTCGATCTCGCGGCGCGGGAACGCGGTGGCGACCGCCGCGTCGAGGTCGAGGGACAGGCCGGGGTCGGCTTCGAGCTTTTCCAGCGTCCTGGCCGTGCGCAGGTCGAACGGGCCGACGCGGGTGCGCCTCAGCGCGGCCAGGTGGCCGCCCACGCCGAGGTCCGCGCCCAGGTCGCGGGCGAGCGCTCGGACGTAGGTTCCCGACGAGCACTCGACCATGACGTCCAGTTCGGTCGTCGTGCCCTCGCGGCGGATGGACAGGACGTCGAAGCGGTGGACGGTGACCGGGCGCGGGGGCAGGTCCACCTGTTCGCCGTCGCGGACTCGGGCGTAGGCGCGCTTGCCGTCGACCTTGACCGCGCTCACGGCGCTGGGGACCTGCTGGATCGGACCGGTCAGCTTCGCCACGCCCGCGCGGACGGCGTCCTCGGGGACGTCCGAGGCGTCCACTGTGGACAGCACCTCGCCCTCGGCGTCGTCGGTGGTGGTCGACGAGCCGAGGCTGATCGTGGACAGGTAGGCCTTGCTGTCCAGCGCGAGGTGGCCCAGGAGCTTGGTGGCGCGTTCGATGCCCAGCACGAGCACGCCGGTGGCCATCGGGTCGAGCGTGCCCGCGTGGCCGACCTTGCGGGTGCCGAGGATCCGGCGGACGCGCGCTACGACGTCGTGGGAGGTCATGCCGTCCGGCTTGTCGATGACGACCAGACCGGGCGGGACGGAGGGGCGGGGCTGGCGAGGAGTTGCGGACACGAGCGAGGATCTTAGGCTGCGGTGTAGGCGTCCCAGCGCCTGCGCCGCAACTGGACCGGTACGCGCTCGCCCCTGGCCTCCGCTTCGAACACCGCCGTGCGGGCTCGGCGCCACCAGACGGCCGTTCGCCAGACGCCGACCAGGAGCATCGCCCCCAGCGACAGGAAGGCGATCCGGTACGCCTGCGCGGGCACCAGCGAGTCGAACAGGTCGAGCAGCACGCCCACGGCCAGCGCGGAGGCGGTGACCGCGGCGAAGCCGCCCACGTTGACCACTCCGGTGGCCGTGCTGACCCGGTGCATCGGGTTGTAGTCGCGGGCCAGCGCGAAGCCGATCGCGGAGATCGGGCCGCCCAGCGAGAGCACCAGGAACGCCGTCACCACGACCGGGGTGGGCACCACGCCGCCGGGCCAGGCCAGGAGGACGGTCCAGACGACGACGGCCCCGCCGAGGAACCAGGCGGCGATCGGCATCCTCGCCTCCGGCTTGCGGGAGATGACCGCGCCGATGACCGGGCCCGCGGTGATCGCGCCGATGACCAGCAGGCTGAGCAGGGAACTGGCGCCCGCGCGGGACATGCCCTGCGCTTCGACGAGGTACGGGAAGCCCCACAGCAGGCCGAGGACGGCCGGGGTGGACATCGTGGAGAAGTGCATCCAGAAGCCCAGGCGGGTGCCGGGGACGCGCCAGGCCGTGGCGACCTTGCGCAGCACGGTCCGCAGCGGTTCGGGCTCCAGCACCGGCACGGGCACGCCCGCGGGCATGTCGCGCAGCCGCCAGAACGCCACCGCGGCGTACGCGGCGGTGGCCAGGCCCGCGACGAGGAACGTCCACGTCCAGCCCGCTCCGCCCAGGAGCAGGGTGAGCGGGACGGTGGCCGCGAGGTTGCCCGCGCCGCCGAGCGCGGCGGAGAGGGAGACGATGATCGGGAAGCGGCGGGCCGGGAAGTGTGCGGCGGCCAGGCGCAGCAGGCTGACCCACGTCATGGCGTCGCCGATGCCGAGGACGGCGCGGGAGGCGAGGCCGAGCGGGTACGAGTCGGCGATGGCGAACAGGACCTGACCGGTGCCCATGAGGAACGCGGCCGCGGTGAGGACGCGACGCGGGCCGAACCGGTCCACGAGGAGCCCGGTGGGGATCTGCATGAGGGCGTAGAGCCCGATCTGGAGCACCGTGAAGGTGCCCAGCGCGGCGGGACCCACCCCGAACCGCTCGCTCGCTTCCAGGCCGGCGACGCCCAGGGACGTGCGGTGGAACAGCGCGGCGACGTAGATGACGATGGCGGTGGTCCAGATCAGCCACGCTTGCTTCGTGGCGCGATCGACCGGCAAGGCGGTGCTCCTCGGGTAGTGGGTTCACCCAGTACATCGGGAACACTTGCCTGGTGGTAACGATTCCGCGTGGTGCTCCTGGACACATCCCACCTATCGGACGGCGCCCACCACGGACCAGTGCTCCGACCGGGTGCGCAGGAGGAGCGTGACCAACCGCAGCACCATGAACAGCGACAGGCCGGTCCAGATCCCGACCAGGCCCCAGTCGAACGCCAGCGACGCCCAGATCATCGGCAGGAAGCCGATCCCGGCGGACAGGAGCGTGGCCGTGCGGAGGAACGCGGCGTCGCCCGCGCCGAGCAGCACGCCGTCCAGCGCGAACACGACGCCCGCGATGGGTTGCAGCGCAACGAAGAACCACCACGCGTGCGGGATCTCGGCGAGGACGCCGGGGTCGGTGGTGAAGACCCTCGGCAGGACGCCCGCGAGTGCGGCGAAGAGGACGCCGAGCCCGATGCCGAAGACCAGGCCGTAGCCGGTGATCTGCCAGGCGAACCGGCGCGCCTTGACCCGCTCCCCCGCGCCCAGCGCGGCGCCGACGATCGACTGGGCGGCGATGGCCAGCGAGTCCAGCACCAGCGCGAGGAACATCCACAGTTGCAGGACGACCTGGTGCGCGCCCACGGCGGAGATCGACGTCCGGGCGGCCACCGAGGCGGCGGAGACGAAGCAGGCCTGGAACGCGAGGCTGCGGACGATCAGGTCGCGGCCGAGGCCCAGTTGGGCGCGCATGAGGGCCGGGACCGGGCGCAGCGCCACGTCCTCGGCGAACAGGGCGCGGAAGAACAGGCACGCGGAGACGACCTGGGCGACGACGTTCGCGATCGCCGACCCCTCCAGGCCCAGGCCCGCCGGGTAGACGAGCAGCGGGCACAGGACGGCGGACAGGCCGTTGCCGAGCAGCACGTACCGCAGCGGGCGCGCGGTTTCCTGGACGCCGCGCATCCAGCCGTTGCCCGCCAGCGTGACGAGGATGAAGGGAGCGCCGAAGAGGGCGATCCTGATCCAGCTCACCGCCGCCGCGGCGATCTCGCCGTCGCCCGCCAGCAGACGGGCGAGCGGACCCGCGAAGAGCTGGCCCAGCCCGATCAGCAGGACACCGACGCCCAGTGCCAGCCACGTGGCCTGGACGCCCTCCTCGACGGCCTCCTGGCGGCGGCCCGCGCCGTGCAGGCGCGCGGCGCGGGCCGTGGTGCCGTAGGCGAGGAACGTGAGCTGGGCGGCCACCTGGGACAGCAGCACGCCGCCCAGGGCCAGGCCCGCCAGCGGGAGTGCGCCCAGGTGGCCGACCACCGCTGTGTCCACCAGGACGTAGAGGGGTTCGGCGGCCAGGACGCCCAGTGCGGGAACGGCCAGGCCGAGCACCCGCCTCGGCGGAACGCGCTCGTCGGTCACGAGCGGGCGAGGGCTTCGAGGAGGTCGGTCAGCACCTGCTCGGCCGGGCCCTTCGCGGTGAAGCCCGCGGCCCGGCGGTGACCGCCGCCGCCCAGCAGCTGGGCCACCTCGCGGACGTCGACCTCGCCCACCGAGCGCAGCGACACCGACCAGGTGGACGGGCGGAGTTCCTTCAGCACCGCGGCGACCTCGGCTTCACGGGCGGTGCGGATGAGGTCCACGACGCTCTCCACCTCCTCCGGGCGGAGTCCCCTGGCGTCCTCCAGCGTGACCACAGCGTGCACGAGTCCCAGGCCGTTGGCCGCGTCCTGGTCCAGGGTGGCGCGGCTCAGGACGGAGGCGAGCATGCTCAGGTAGCCGAACGGGTGGCTGTCCATCAGCGGCCGCGCCACGGCCTCGGCGTCCACGCCCGCGTCGATCAGGCGGGCGGCCACGAGGTGGGTCGAGGAACTGGCGTGCCGGAACGACCGGGTGTCGGTGACCAGACCCGCGTAGACGCAGCGGGCGATCGGCTCGTCGACCTCGACGCCCATGACGTCCAGGAGCCGGAGGACGACCAGCGCGGTGGCCTCGGCGCGGTCGTCCACGACGTTCACCGTGCCGAAGCCGGGGTTGGAGACGTGGTGGTCCAGGACGACGACCTGGCCGCCCGCTTCGATCGTGGCCGCGACGCGGTTGCCCAGCGGTCCGAGCCTGCCGACGCTGCCCGCGTCGAGCGCCACCAGCACGGGCGGCACGGCGGGGATGTCGGCGGCGGGCACGAGCAGACCCGCGACGTCCAGTCCTCGCAGGGTTTCCGGGACGTCGGCCGGCGCGCCGAAGGAGACGCGGACCTGCGCGCCTCGGCGGTGCAGGGCCAGTCCCAGCGCGAGCGCACTGCCCAGCGCGTCGGCGTCGGGGTTCACGTGGGCCAGCAGCGTGACGTCGGTGGCGGTCGCGAGGACGGCGGCGGCCGCGGCCAGCTCGGCGGTCAGGTCTTGGGGCACTGCGACACGTTAACTCCGCCGAGCGGATCGGTGCTGCCGAAAATTGTGCAGGTGGTCACTTCAACCGGAACGGGCCGGTCCCCGAGGGGGCCGGCCCGTTGTGCGGTGGATCAGCTCTTCGACGAGTCCTCGTCGGTGTCGTCGTCGTCCTCGCGAGGCGCCTTGTACGGGTCGGCCTCACCGGCGGGCTCGGCGCCGATGGCGATCTTGGCGACCTTCTCGTCCCGGTGACGAGCCCTGGCCAGCAGTTCTTCCATCCGCCGCGCCTCGTCCGGCACGGTGTCCGTCATGAACGCCAGCGTGGGCGTGAACCGCACACCGGTCTGCGCCCCGACCATGCTGCGCAGGACGCCCTTGGCGCTCTCCAGCGCCATGGCCGCACCCGCGTAGTCCGGTTCGGAGTCGAGCTTCTCGCCGAGCACGGTGTAGTAGACGACGGCGTCGTGCAGGTCGCCCGTCACCTTGGTGTCGGTGATGGTCACCCTGGCGAGCCGCGGGTCCTTGACCTCGTGTTCGATCGCCGACGCGACGATCTGCGAGATCCGCTTGGCGAGCTTGCGAGCCCGTGCCTGATCGGCCACGGTGTTCTCCTCTTTTACTCGTCCTCCGGACCAAGCAGGCGATGCCTGGCGGAGAGCAGTTCGACTTCGGGTCGACCGGCCACCAGTCGTTCGCAGTTGGCCAGCAGATCCCTGACATGGTCGGCGTCCGCGGCAACGGCCGCCACCCCGATCAACGCGCGGCGGTGCAGGTCGAGATGACCGGCTTCGGCCGCGGAGACCTCGAATTTGCGCCGCAACTCCGCCACCACGGGGCGGACCACGGAACGCTTTTCCTTCAACGAGTGGACGTCGCCGAGCAACAGGTCCAGCTCGAGTGAACCTACGAACACAGGCATCACCGTGGGTGGAGCGGTAGCGGGCAAAGGTGCGGGGCCGCCCGAAGGACGGCCCCGCACCTGCACCCTGGACTATCAGGCGCGGGGCTTCTCGCGCATCTCGAAGGTCTCGACGATGTCGCCGACCTTCAAGTCGCTGTAGTTGCCCAACGTCAGACCACACTCGAAGCCCTCGCGGACCTCGGTCGCGTCGTCCTTGAACCGCCGCAGCGAGCTGATCGGCAGGTTCTCCTGGATGACGTTGTTGTCGCGCAGCAGGCGGGCCCGCGCGTTGCGGCGCATTTCGCCCGAGAGCACGAGACAACCGGCGATCGTGCCGACCTTGGAGGACTTGAACACGTCGCGGACTTCCGCGCGGCCCAGCTGAACCTCTTCGTACTCCGGCTTGAGCATGCCCTTGAGGGCCGCTTCGATCTCGTCGATCGCCTGGTAGATCACCGTGTAGTAGCGGACGTCGACGCCCTCGCGGTTGGCCAGCTCGGTGGCCTTGCCCTCCGCACGGACGTTGAAGCCCAACACGATGACGTTGTCGGCGATGGCGAGGTTGATGTCGCCCTCGGTGACGCCACCGACGCCGCGGTGGATGA
Organism: Umezawaea sp. cmx-9-4; assembly: GCA_049997955.1. GTDB lineage: Bacteria > Actinomycetota > Actinomycetes > Mycobacteriales > Pseudonocardiaceae > Umezawaea. Next base: position 243,727 of record JAEBDY010000002.1, read on the forward strand.
CCCGCAGCTCGACGTCGTCGCCGACCTCGATCTTCAGGAGCGCGTCCTCGAGTGCCTCGACGGTACCCGAGTTGTCGCCCTTGATGATCAGGTTGAGCTGGTTCGTCTCCTTCAGAGCCGCGTCCAGGTCCTCCAGGCTGACCCGCTTGCGCTTGGAGGCGTTCATGGCGTTGCGCTGACGTGCCTGGCGGCGCTCGGCGATCTGGCGGGCGACCCGGTCCTCGTCCACGACGAGGAACGTGTCACCGGCACCGGGCACCGAGGTGAGGCCGATGACCTGCACCGGGCGGGACGGGGTCGCCTCGATGACGTCCACGTTGTGCTCGTCGACCATCCGACGGACACGGCCGTAGGCGCCACCGGCGACGATCGAGTCGCCGACGCGGAGCGTGCCGCGCTGGACCAGGACGGTCGCGACCGGGCCACGGCCGCGGTCCAGGTGCGCCTCGATGGCGACACCCTGCGCTTCCATGTTCGGGTTGGCCCGCAGGTCGAGCGAGGCGTCGGCCGTCAACAGGATGGCCTCCAGGAGACCGTCGATGTTGATGCCCTGCTTCGCCGAGATGTCGACGAACATGGTGTCGCCACCGTATTCCTCGGCCACCAGGTTGTACTCGGTGAGCTGCTGCCGGATCTTGTCCGGGTTCGCGCCCTCCTTGTCGATCTTGTTCACCGCGACCACGATCGGCGCACCTGCCGCCTGCGCGTGGTTGATCGCCTCGACCGTCTGCGGCATGACGCCGTCGTCGGCCGCGACCACGATGACCGCGATGTCCGTGGACGTCGCGCCACGGGCACGCATGGCCGTGAAGGCCTCGTGACCGGGGGTGTCGATGAAGGTGATCAGGCGCTCGTTGCCCTCGAGCTCGGTCCGCACCTGGTACGCGCCGATGTGCTGCGTGATGCCACCGGCCTCGCCCTCGTGCACCTTCGTCTTGCGGATGGTGTCGAGGAGGCGCGTCTTGCCGTGGTCGACGTGACCCATGACGGTGACGACCGGCGGTCGGATGACCAGGTCGTCCTCGCCACCGGCGTCGTCGCCGTAGGTGATGTCGAACGTGCCCAGCAGGTCGCGGTCCTCTTCCTCGGGGGAGACGACCTGGACCTGGTAGTTCATCTCGGAGCCGAGCAGCTCCAGGATCTCGTCCGACACGGACTGCGTGGCCGTGACCATCTCACCGAGGTGGAACAGCACCTGCACCAGCGAGGCCGGGTTGGCGTTGATCTTGTCGGCGAAGTCGGTCAGCGAGGCGCCACGGGGGAGGCGGACGACCTCGCCGGAGCCCTTCGGCAGGCGAACGCCGCCGACCGAGGGGGCCTGCATGTTGTCCATGTACTCCTGGCGCTTCTGGCGCTTGGACTTGCGTCCACGACGCGCAGGGCCACCGGGACGGCCGAAGGCACCAGCGGTGCCACCACGACCGGCGCCACCGCCACCGGGACGACCGCGGAAACCGCCGCCACCACCGGCCGGGGCACCGCCGCCACCGCCGGGGCGGAAGCCGCCACCAGCGCCACCGCCACCGCCGCCACCTGCGCCGCCGGGACGGAAGCCACCGCCGCCGCCACCGCCGCCACCGGGGCGGAAGCCGCCACCAGCGCCGCCGCCACCGCCACCGGGACGACCAGCGCCGCCGCCACCGCCACCGGGACGGCCACCGCCGCCACCGGGGCTGGGACGACCGCCGCCGCCACCGGGACGGGGAGCGGGCGCCGGACGACCGGGCATCATGCCGGGGTTCGGACGCGGGGGCATCGAGCCGGGGTTCGGACGCGGGCCGCCGGAACCGGCGGAACCGCCGGGACGGGGACCGGCCGGACGGCTGTCACCGGGCTTGGACGACGGACGGCGGTCGCCGCCGTCGCGCTCACCCTGGTTGCCGCCGCCACCGGGCTGGCCACCACCGGGCTGGCCGCCCGGACGGGGGCCGGACGGACGCGGCGCGGGAGCGCCACCGCCGACGCCGAAGGGGTTGTTGCCGGGCCGCGGCGGACGAGGTCCGGCGGGCTTCGGCGACTGCGGCCGCGGCGGAACCACGGACGGGCTCTGCTGGGCCGCGGGCTGCACGGGCTGTGCGGGCTGCGGAGCGACGCGCGGACCCGGACGGGGCCCTGCGGGCTTCTGCGGCTGGGACGTCGGCGCGGGCGCCGACGGGGGGGCGACCGCGGCGGCGGGAGCCACCGGGGTCTGCTGGGGCTGCGGGGCCTTGGCCGCGGGGGCGACCGGAGCCGGCGCGGGGGCAGCGGCAGCGGGCTGCTGCTGCGGCGCGGGCTTCGGGGCCGGGGGCTTCGGGCCGGGCATGGGACCGGGGCGGCCGGGCACGGGGCCGGGGCGACCGCTCGCGGCGGGCTTGGCGTCGGACCTGGTGTCAGGCGCCGACTGCACGGACGGGGCCGGTGCGGGTGCCGACGGCTTCGGCGGGCCGGGACGGCCTGCGGGCTTCGGCTTCGCATCGGTCTTGGAGTACGCGTCCCTCAGTCGACGAGCCACCGGGGCTTCGACCGTGGAGGACGCGGACTTCACGTACTCGCCCTGGTCGGCGAGCTTCGTGAGTACTTCTTTGCTGGTGACGCCGAGCTCTTTTGCAAGCTCGTGCACACGGGCCTTCCCTGCCACTGCTCTCCTCAGGTGATGAGGTCGGCGGCAGTCCCGTCGACCTCGTCTTAACGTCGCGCGTTCATGTCTTCAGCTTCACGGCTGACTCATGACGGGTCGACCTGCTTCCCTACTCCTCGCCGCGAGACGTTCCCGCGGCCTTCTCATGCTGCTCGAGGTGCTCACGCACGTGATCGGCGGCGAGCGGCCCCTGGACCCTGAGGGCCCTGGGGAACGCTCGTCGCCTCTCGGCGTTCGTGAGGCAATCGAGATCAAGGTGCAACCAAGCGCCCCGACCCGGCAACCGTCGGCGGGTGTCCGGAACAAGCGTCCCGTCCACCACCACCACGCGCAGCAGCTCGGAGGGCAACGTCCGAGTGCGGCATCCAATGCACGTACGAGCTGGGCCGATGTGCGTTGCAACCGATCCCCGACGTTCAACCACTGAGTAGTCTATCCCCTACAACTCATTCAGCCGAACCGGATGCGGTCGCCCCGGCCGGTGCGGCGCCCGCCGCTTCGGCATCGCTGCGGATGTCGATGCGCCATCCGGTCAGCCGCGCGGCGAGCCGCGCGTTCTGACCTTCCTTGCCGATGGCGAGCGACAACTGGAAGTCCGGCACCACGACGCGCGCGGTCTTCGCGCGCTCGTCGAGCACCGTGACGGACACAACCTTGGCCGGGGACAAGGCATTCCCGACGAACGTGGCCGGGTCGTCCGAGTGGTCGATGATGTCGATCTTCTCGCCGGCCAGCTCGCTCATGACGTTGCGGACGCGGGCCCCCATGGGCCCGATGCAGGCGCCCTTGGCGTTCACGCCGGACACGGTCGACTTCACCGCGATCTTCGAACGGTGACCCGCCTCACGTGCCACCGCGGGGATCTCCACGGTGCCGTCCGCGATCTCCGGGACCTCCAGCGCGAACAGCCTGCGCACGAGGTTCGGGTGCGTCCGGGACAGGGTGATCTGCGGGCCGCGCGCGCCGCGCGAGACACCGACGACGTAGCACTTGAGCCGCGAGCCGTGCTCGTAGGTCTCGCCGGACACCTGCTCGGCCGGGGGCAGCACGCCTTCGGTGTCACCCACCTGGACGACGACCATGCCGCGGGCGTTGGCCCGTGCGTCGCGCTGGACGACGCCGCCGATGATCTCGCCCTCCTTGGCGGAGAACTCGCCGAAGGTGCGCTCGTGCTCGGCGTCGCGCAGGCGCTGAAGGATGACCTGCCTGGCCGTGGTCGCGGCGATCCGGCCGAAGCCCTCGGGGGTGTCGTCCCACTCGTCGGCGACGGTGCCGTCGGGGGCGAGGTCCTGGGCCAGCACGCGGACGGCGCCGGTCTTCTTGTCGATCTCCACCCTGGAGTGCCCGTGGTGGCCCTCGGTGTGCTTGTAGGCCGTCAGGAGCGCGGTCTCGATGGCTTCCAGCACGACCTCGAAGGGGATGTCCTTGTCCCGTTCGATCGCGCGGAGAGCAGCGATGTCGACGTTCACCTCGACTCCTCCTTCGATTCGTTGTTCGGGTCGTCGTCGTGCTGCCCCGGTTCGAGGAGGGACAGCTCGGCGACGGGTGCGGGCTTGAACTCGATCTCCACGGCGGCGCGCTCGATCGCGCTGTACTCGACGCGGCGCAGCTCGCCCTTGACCAGCAGCACGACGCCGTCGTCGTCGGACTGGCCGACGCGGCCGAACCACTCGACCGAATCGGGCTGCTTGACCTTGACGAGCCGGAGCTTCGCGCGCCGCCAGTGGCGCGGCTTCGTCAGCGGGCGGTCGGCGCCTGGCGACGTGACTTCGAGCGTGTACGGACCTGCCATCAGGTGGTCGACTTCGTCGAGCGCGGCGGCGACGGCGCGGCTGGCCTGGGCCACCTCGTCCAGTCCGATGCCGTGCTCGGCGTCCACGACCACCTTGACCAGCCTGCGACGCCCAGCCTGATGCACGTCGAGCAGTTCGAGGTCGAAGCCGATGGCCGCGACCGCCTCCTGCACGACGGGTTCTAGCTGCGCGGCGAGGTCTCCGCGCGGCGGGCTGGACATTTGGTTACTCCCACAAGTCTCAGGTGCAGCACACGGGCATGGGAACCCCGGCCGACGCTGCACTCGCCGGTCGTGGTCGCTCAGACTATCTCGTTCGGAGAACTTCCACGGCCACCGCCGACCACGGCGACTCTGGCAGGATCGCTCCACGTGATCGCCGAATCCCGTGGTCCGCTGTTCAGCCGACGCCGGGTGCTGCTCGCCGCAGCGTCCGCGCCGTTGGCAGTCGCGTGCACCACACCGCCACCCGCTCCCCCGCCGCCCGACCCGTTGGCCGAGTTGGCGGTCCAAGCGCGCGCGGACGCGGCCCTGGCGACCGCCGCGGGCGTCACCGAGGTGGCGGAGGCCCGCACCGAGCACGCGCGGCTCCTGCAGGCCGAGGTGGACCGCGCGCGGCCCAGCGGGCCGTCGTCGTCCGCCTCAGCGCCCTCCAGCACGTCCGCCGCGCCCCCGCCGTCGAGCGCGACGCCGGACGAGGTCGTCGCGGCGCTGACGGCCGCTCAGAAGTCGGGCACGGACCTGTTGGCGACCGTGCCCACCTACCGGGCGGGTCTGCTCGGGTCCGTCGTCGCGGGCTGCGCCAGCCTGCTGGAGGTCATGTCGTGACTCAGCCGTCGTCGACCGCGCCCACGGGTGGCAAGCCGTCCGGGGACGCGGTGCAGGCCGTGCAGGACGCGCTGGCCGCCGAGCACGCCGCGGTGTGGACCTACGGCCTGGTCAGCGCGTTCGTGCAGCAGGCGGAGCAGACCGCCGAGGGCGCGAACGCCCACCGGGCCCGCCGGGACGCCACCGAGCGGCTGCTGCGCGACGCGTCGGCCACGCCGGTGCCGCCCGCGCCCGCCTACCTGCCGCCCGCGCCGGTGACCGACTCGGCGTCGTCCATCGCGGCGCTGGTCGCGGTGGAGGTCGACGCGTGCGTCGCGTGGCGCGGCGTGCTGGAGCGGACCGAGGACGCCGACCTGCGGCGCACCGCGCTGGACGCGTTGACCGCGAGCGCCGTGCGGGCGACCCGCTGGCGCAAGACCGGTGGTCTGCTGCCCGCGGGCCTGGCCATGCCCGGCACCGCGGTCGGCTAGCCCGCGAGGTCGGCGGCGAGGCGGAAGGCGTCCGTGCTGATCCGCTTCATGAGCTTGTTGTGCTCGGCCTCGACCGGTCCGTGCTTGACGGTGTCCGTCTCGACGATGACGACCTCGCGGTCCTTCAGCGTCGAGGAGTAGCCGCCGGACGCGAGGGTCTTCAGCTCGGGCACCGTCGCCGCGCCCTCGCGGACCAGGTCGTTCACGTTGCCGGTGCCGTCGGCGCTGGTCAGCTCCTTGAGCTTGGCCGCGTCCTGCGCGTTCTTCATGGTCACGACGGACAGCGACGTGTAGGCGGTGCGGCCGTCGTCGAGGGTCGTCGTGTAGAGCTGGCGGACCAGCTTCTCGCACGGGGTCTTGGCCAGGAAGTCCTTGGTCGGCCCGTAGGCGTGGTCCGCGCACGCGGTGACCTTCAGCGGCGTCGGGACCTGCTCGGACTTGGTGAACTCGAACTCGCCCTCCGGCGTGGTCGACGTGGTCGTCGGGGGGGTCGCCGTGTTCTCGCTGCCCATCGAGTCGACCAGGAGCCACACGAGGGCGGCGACCAGGGCCACGGCGACGAGGCCGAGCGCCTTGAAGGGCAGGTTCCGCGGCGCGGGTGGGCGCGGCGCGGGAGGCGGGGGCTGGTGGCCGGTGGTGTTCGTGGTCATCAGCGAATCCAGCTTGCCGATCTCCGAACGCCACAGCGGGGCGGTGTCCGTCACCCCAGGAGGGTGAATCCGGGGGAGCTGCTGTGTCACCTCTTCGGGTGACTCCTTGGGGGCCGACACAGGACGAAACGGTATCCGACGACAGTCAGGTCAGCGCCTTGAGCACGAGTTCGACGTCGTCCCGCGTCGTGTAGAGGTGGCAGGCGAGCCGGACTTTCCCGGCGCGCACGCTCGCCTTCACACCTGCCTTGACCAGGCGTTCCTGGGCGTCGGGCCGGTCGAGGGTGACGATCGCGGAGTTGCCTGGCGGGAGGTCGAGACCGGCCAGCAGTTCATTCGCGATCCCGATGTCGTGGTCCCGCACGGCCGCGAGATCCAGCGACGCCAGCCACGGAAGGGCAACGGCCGCGCCGATGTGCGCCAGCCAGACGGGTGATGTGTCCAGCGCCCGCGCGGAGGCGGCCAGGCGCAGCGGCAGGCCGTAGACCGTCGCCCACGGGTCCTCCCCCGCGTACCAGTTCGCCGAGACCGGGACGGCGGTCGCGAGGGCTTCCGGCCGACCGGCCAGCCACGCGGTCCCGCGTGGCGACAGCAGCCACTTGTAGCCCGCCGCGACCACCCACCGCGCCCAGTCGAGGGACAGCGGGAGCCAGCCGAGCGCCTGCGTCGCGTCCAGGAGCACCGGCACGCCCGTCGCGCGGAGGCCGTCGAGGTCCGCGATCCGGCCGTCCGCCGACTGCACGACGCTGACCGCGACCAGGTCGTGCCCGGCGGCGGCGGTCGCCAGCTCGTCCAGGTCCACCTCGGTGACGGTGTGCCCGAGCGCGGCGAAGGGGAACGTCAGGCTGGTGAACTCCCCGCGCGCCACCAGCACCCGCGAGTCGCGCGGCAGGCTCGCCGCCACGATCGCCACCAGCTGCGACACGGACGCCCCGATGGCCACCTGCTCGGCGGGCATGCCCACCAGTCGCCCGAACGCCTCGCGCGCCGTCGCGACGCTCAGGTCGAACGCGGGCGGCTGGTCGGCGCCGCTCGCCCACCGCCGCACGGCCTCCGCCACGGCGTCGGCGACCGCACGGGGCGGAATCCCGATGCTCGCGGTGTTCAGGTACCCGACCGGAACGTCGAACTCGCCACCGAACGCGTTGCGCATGCCCCCGACGCTACCGAGCCGTTCACGCCATGCGCAGTACGTTCCTGGTCACCCTCTGGGCCGCGTCCGAGCAGAGGAACGCGATCACGTCGGCCACCTCGCCCGCCTCGGCCACGCTGAACCGGGCGCGCACCTCGTCGTTGACCCAGCCCGTGTCGGTGACCGGCGGGTGCACGACGTTGGAGGTGATGCCGTGGCCGATCAGCTCGGCGGCGGCCGACATGGCGTAGTTCTCCAGCGCCGCCTTGGCCGCGCCGTAGGACACCTCGCTCGGGAACCCCTGCGGGCTGCCGGAGGTGAGGCTGACGATCCGGCCCCAGTTGCCGCCGCGGGCGATGTGCCGCCGAGCGAACTCGGCGATCAGGAGCGCGGTGGCGCGGGCGTCGACGGCGAACTGCGCGTCGAACGTGTCGCCGGTGACCGGCCGCTGGGCGCGCCCGAACTGGTCGGTCCCCTCGGCGAGGAACGTGTCCTGCACCCAGCCGGACGCGTTGTTGACCAGCACGTCGACCGGCCCGAAGACCCGTTCGGCCTCGTCGAACAGCTCGGCGGCGGTCTCCGGTCGGGCCAGGTCGGCCTCCACGGCGTGCGCGCGGCCACCGAGCGCGGTGATCGCCTCGACGACCTCGTCGGCGGAGGAGCCACGGCTGGTGAAGTAGGCCTCGGGGATGCTCGGATCGGGGTCCGGCTCGTAGCTCAGGAACGAGACCAGGACGTTGATCCCCTGCTTGGCCAGCGCTTTCGCGGTGGCGGCGCCGATTCCCTGGTTGGCTCCCGTGACGACGGCGGTGTGGATCATCGGGCGATCGTCCCCCACCGACGTGCCCGCCGCACGCGAATTGCCTACCGTTGGCGGGTGCGCAGCGAAGAGATCGAGATCAGGACCGGTTCGGACGAGGTCGTCCACGACCTGACCAGCGCGGCCGAGCGGTTCCTGGCGGACGTGGACGGCGACGGCCTGCTGCACGTGTGGGTGCCGCACGCGACCGCGGGCCTGGCCGTGCTGGAGACCGGGGCGGGCAGCGACGACGACCTGCTCGCGGCGTTGCGGGAGCTGCTGCCCGCGGACGACCGCTGGCGGCACCGGCACGGCAGCCACGGCCACGGTCGTGACCACGTGCTGCCCGCGCTGCTGCCGCCGTACGCGACGGTCCCGGTGCTGGGCGGTGTGATGGCGCTCGGCACCTGGCAGTCGATCTGTCTGGTCGACACCAACGTCGACAACCCGGTCCGCAAGGTCCGGTTCAGCTTCCTCGCCGGGTAGCAGGACGACGGCCGGTCCGACGACCGCCACGACCAGGAAGCCGGGCACGCAGCGTTCAGCGGCAGGCCCGCGTCCCACAGCCGCAGCAGGCAGGTGACCACGGGGCGCTGGTCGCGGGATGCGGCCACGGCTGCCTCCCTGTTGAATCATCACGCGTTGAATTTACGACTGGAGCGCACGTCCGGGCCCCGCCGAAGTCAACGCGTGATGAATTCCGTTCCTGTCGGTGCCGCAAGGTAGGTTCGGACCGTGACTCATCCAGGGGACGGACAAGGCGGTTGGGGAGGTCAGCAGGGCGGCTGGGGGCAGCCCCAGTACCCGCCGACCGGTGGTTTTCCCGCGCAGCAGCCCCAGTACCCGCCGACCGGTGGTTTCCCCGCGCAGCAGCAGTCGCAGTACGGCGGTCTCGGCGTGTTCTCCGGCGGCCCGCCCGAGCCGCCGAAGCGCCCCCGGTGGCCGATCATCGCCGCCGTCGTCCTGCTCGTGCTGGCCGCGGGCGGACTGACGGCGTTCCTCGTGACGCGCGAGTCCGACGACCAGGCCGTGACCACGTCCTCCACGTCCCAGCCCGCGTCGACCACGTCGGAGGCGCCGACGTCGTCCTCGAAGGCCGCCGCGACCTGCGAACCGCACGCGGCGGAGTGGCGGTGCCTGCCCGTGCCCGCGGTGGCGTTCAGCTACGACTCGCCGAAGACGTGGAAGACCTCCAGCACCAACGGGTTCATCGAGGGCCTGCCGGACGTGAAGATGACCGGCATCACGACGTACGGCGACTACGAGTGCGCGGGCAAGAACTACAACCGGGGCAACACCGGTGGCGCCGTCGTCGCGCAGGCCGATCCCGGCGCGGTGGCGAAGGACGTGGCCGACAAGCTGAGCAAGCAGTACTACAAGTCCGGCACCGCCACGGTCGCGCTGAGCGAGCCGCGGCCGGTGACCCTGCCGAACACGACCGTGAGCGGCTTCCAGGTCGACTCGGTGATCACCACCACCGGCAACGAGTGCCTGGCGTCGAAGGGCGCGATCAAGATCCTCGTGTTGAAGGGCAGCAAGAGCCTGCACGTGTTCATGGCGAACGGCGACCTGGAGGGCGGCCCGGCGGGCGCGCCTGCCCCGGTCTCCGACGCCGACCTCCAGGCCATGGTCGACTCCGTCAAGCCGTTGAAGCAGGAGTGAGCGTGAAGACGCTGGTGCTGTGGGACATCGACCAGACCCTCATCAACGCCATGGGCTTGGGCCACAACTGGTACGAGGTCGCGCTGCTCGCCGCGACCGGCGTGGAGCTGCGCCACGTCCCGAGCTTCCCCGGCCGCACCGAGATGGCGATCTCCCGCGAACTCCTGACGCTGCACGACCTCGAGGCCACGGACGAGCTGATCGGCGCGCTGCACCGGGAGCTCATCGCCGTGGCCGAGCGCGAACACCCGCTGCTCGCCACGCGCGGCCGGGCCCTCGCGGGTGCGGCGGAGGTCCTGGAAGCGTTGGCGCGCAGGGACGACGTGGTGCAGAGCGTCGTCACCGGCAACCTGGTGGAGATCGCCAGGCACAAGCTCGCGGCGTACGGCCTCGACCCGCACGTCGACTTCGAGATCGGCGGCTACGGCTCGCTCTCCGACCAGCGTCCCGCCCTGGTCCTGGAGGCCATCCGCCTGGCCACCGAGAAGCACGGCCACGACTTCCCCGTCGACTCGGTCGTCGTGCTGGGCGACACCCCGCACGACATCACCGCCGCGCTCCACCACGGAGCCACCGCGATCGGCGTGGCCACCGGCCGTTTCAGCGTCGCCGAACTCCACGAGGCGGGCGCCCACGCGGTGCTGGCCGACCTCACCGACACCGAGGCCGTGCTGGCGGCCGTCCTCCGCTCGTGACCGATTTCGCGGAAGCGGACCGGGAGCACCTGCGCACCACGTTCGGCGAGGACGCCGAGCGCTACGACCGGATCCGGCCGGACTACCCACCGGCGCTGTTCACCGACCTGGCCCCCGGCCCGCGGGTGCTGGAGATCGGCCCCGGCACCGGCCAGGCCACCCGCCCGCTGGCCCGCGCCGGCTGCACCGTGACCGCGGTGGAACTCAGCCCCGCCATGGCCGCCGTGGCGACCCGCAACCTGGCGGACCTGCCCGACGTCGAGGTGGTCGTCTCGGCGTTCGAGGACTGGCCGCTCCCGGCCGAGCCGTTCGACCTCGTGCTGTCGGCGACGGCGTTCCACTGGATCGACCCCGCCGTCCGCATGGCCAAGTCGGCCGACGCCCTCCGCCCCGGCGGCAGGCTGGCGGTCATCGCCACCCACCACGTCCTCGGCGGCACCGTTCCGTTCTTCGTCGACGTCCAGCGCTGCTACGAGCGCTTCGACCCCACCACCCCACCCGACCTGCGCCAGCAGGCAGCGGCCGAGATCCCCGCGGACTCCGCGGAGTTCGACGAGTCGGGCCGCTTCGGCCCGGTCACCTTCCACGACTACGAGTGGGACCGGACGTACACGACGGACGAGTACATCGACCTGCTCCTGACATACTCGAACCACCGAGCCCTCCGCCCGGACCGCCAGGCGGGGCTGCTCACGTGCGTCAGCGCTTTGATCGACGACCACGGCGGCAGCGTCACCAAGCGCTACCTGACCCGCCTGGCAGTCGCGGACGTGGCTTAGCCTGGCTTCTTCGCCAGCACCCGCGCCTGCGGCACCTCGGCCTCGGGCTCCCGAACCTGGCCACCTCGCAGCCGCAGCCGCAGCCGCCGTCGATCGGAGGTCCCCCCAGCCAGGAGGACCTCCGATTTTCACGCTACGCCAGGGGTCCGACAATTCCGGCCGACCCGAGAAGGTGATCGAGCTCGCCCCACCCGGAGGTGGGGCGAGCCGGTGATCAGCTGCGAACCAGGTCCACCAGGTGCTGCACGACGGCGTCGACGGCGACATCCGCCCGCTCACCGGAACGGCGGTCCTTGACCTCGACGACCCCGTCCACCAGGCCGCGTCCGACGACCAGGATCGTCGGGACGCCGATCAGCTCCGCGTCCTTGAACTTCACGCCGGGGCTCACCTTGGGGCGGTCGTCCAGCAGCACGTTCAGCCCGGCGGCATTCAGGTCGCCCGCCAGCTTCTCGCCGCCCGCCAGCAGGGCCTCGTCCTTGCCCGCCACCACGAGGTGCACGTCGGCCGGTGCGACGTTGCGGGGCCAGATGATGCCCTTCTCGTCGTAGCTCTGCTCGACGATGGCCGCGACCAGCCGCGAGACACCGACGCCGTAGGACCCCATGGTGATCCGGATCGGCTTGTTGTTCGCGTCGAGCGCGTCGAGCGCGAACGCGTCCGCGTACTTGCGGCCGAGCTGGAAGATGTGGCCGATCTCGATGCCGCGCGCGGCTTCGAGGACGCCGTGGCCGTCGGGCGACGGGTCGCCCGCGCGGACCTCGGCGACGTCGATGACGCCGTCGGCGGTGAAGTCGCGGCCCGCGACCAGGTCCACGACGTGGTGGTCGGCCTTGTCGGCACCGGTCACCCAGGCCGTGCCGCGCACGACGCGCGGATCGACCAGGAACCGGACGCCGTTGGCGAGCAGCGCGCCGGGGCCGATGTAGCCCTTGACCAGGAAGCCGTTGCGCGCGAAGTCGACGTCTTCGAGCATCGCCACCTCGGCGGGCTCCAGCGCCGCTTCGAGGCGCTTGAAGTCGACCTCGCGGTCGCCGGGCAGACCGACCGCGAGCAGCGTCCAGTCCTTCTCGCCGGGCTTGCGGGTCTTCACGAGCACGTTCTTCAACGTGTCCGCGGCGGTGAACGTGCGTCCCAGACCGGCGTCATTCAGGTGGTCGACCAGCGTCTGGATGGTCGGCGTGTTCGGCGTGTGGTGCACCTGCGCGTCGGGCTTGTCCTCAATGGACTGCTCGGGCGGCGCGGGCGTCGTGACGGCTTCCACGTTGGCGGCGTAGTCGGATTCCGTGCTGCGCACGAACGTGTCCTCGCCTGTCTCGGCGACCGCGAGGAACTCCTCGGACGCCGAGCCGCCCATCGCGCCGGACGTCGCCGACACGATGACGTACTCCATGCCGAGGCGTTCGAAGATCCTGATGTACGCCTCGCGGTGCGCCTGGTACGACGCCGACAGGCCCTCGTCCGTCAGGTCGAACGAGTACGAGTCCTTCATCAGGAACTCGCGCCCGCGCAGGATGCCCGCACGGGGCCGCGCCTCGTCCCGGTACTTCGTCTGGATCTGGTAGAGCGTGACCGGGTAGTCCTTGTACGAGTTGTACTCGCCCTTCACGGTGAGCGCGAACAGCTCCTCGTGCGTCGGCCCGAGCAGGTAGTCCGCACCCTTGCGGTCCTTGAGGCGGAACAGGTTCGGCCCGTACTCGGTCCACCGGTTCGTCGCCTCGTAGGGCTCCTTCGGCAGCAGCGCGGGGAACTGGATCTCCTGCGCGCCGAAGGCGTCCATCTCCTCGCGCACGACCTGCTCGATGTTGCGCAGCACGCGCAGACCCAGCGGCAGCCAGGTGTACCCGCCCGGTGCGACGCGGCGGACGTAGCCGGCGCGGACCAGCAGCTTGTGGCTGGGTACTTCGGCGTCGGCCGGATCCTCGCGCAAGGTGCGGAGGAACAGCGACGACATCCTGGTGATCACGATGGGTACTCCTCGTGGGAACGGTGTCCGAACAGCGTAGTGAAGTCCGTCCGCCCAGTTCCAACGGGTAACGCGCGTCGCGCCACCCCGCCCTGCCGATCTGCGGGCGCCGGTCCGCCGAGCGGGCGGCCACCGCGGTCGGGATCCCCACCCGCCTCCTCCAAAACCCCCCTGTTCGCGCAGGTCATGGCGTCCGCGCCGAAAAATGTCGGACCCCGTCCCTACCGTCTCCCCCATGACCCTCGCCATCGGCATGATCACGATCGACACCAGCGACCCGCACAAGCTCGCGGAGTTCTGGACCAAGGCGCTCGGCACGGCGATCCAGCACGACTGGGGCGAGTTCCTCGTCCTCAAGCCCGCCACCGGGGGCGGCGTCCAACTCGGCCTGCAACGGGTGGAGGACGTGGCCCCCGGCAAGAACCGGGTGCACTTCGACATGCACGTGGAGGACCGCGCGGCGGAGGTGCTCCGCCTGGTGGAACTGGGCGCGTCCGAGGTTGCCGAGCACACCGTTCCCGGCCTCACCTGGACCGTGCTGGCGGATCCGGACGGCAACCAGTTCTGCGTCGGCCAGCCCGGTTGACGCTACCGACGGGTAACTGTTACTCCTCGGCACGTGAAATTTCCGGCCGAGGCCGCCGCACGCCGTGAACGCGCACGCTTCATGGACACGATCGAAGGACTGACCGACACCGACTTCAGCACCGCTCCCACCCTCTGCGCAGGCTGGACGCCCAGAGATGTGCTGGCCCACGTCACGGGTACGGACCAGGCCGCCCCGTACCTGCGCGGAGGTCTGCGCATCGACCGGGTGAACGCCGACATCGTCGAACGAGCCCGCCCCCGGTCCCGCGCCGACCTGACCGCGGCAGGTCGGCGCTGGGCCGAGAACCCGTCCGCGTTCGGCCGCTTCGGCTCGGCGTTCCTGCTGGGGGACTTGGGGATCCACCACCAGGACGTCCTGCGGGGCCTGGGAAGGAACCGTGAGGTGCCGGAGGAGGTGTCGGCCGCCATCTACCGCGAAGGAGTGATGCTCAGTACCCACCTGAACCGACGAGTCTTCCGGTACCGCTTGGTCCCTGCTTCGGGGCGCCCGCTTGGTCGAGGCCCTGCGGTTACTGGGTCGCGTGAGGCGCTGGGCATGTGGCTGGCCGGCAGGGATGCGGCTGCGACCGATTTGACGTTCGGGTAGTTCGGCGGCGGTTGGTTGGCCTGTTCGTCGGCGTCTTGTGCGTGCTGGCTCCGCTGTCGCTGTGCTGTGAGCCGACTTCGTAGCTGTCGGGCTGCTGGGCTGGCTTCACCGCCGTCGGGCCGTGTTCGCTGGCTCCGCTGCCGTCGGGCTGTGAGCCCGACTTCGTAGCTGTCGGACTGCTGGGCTGGCTTCACCGCCGCCGTGCTGTGCGTGCTGGCTACGCCGCCGTCGTGCTGTGGCCGATTTGACTCGGGGACCCCTTGATTTGACCCTTGATCGGGCTAAAAGGGCAGTCCCGAAAGCCTGCCCGATCACCAATTTTAAGGGTCAAATCCCCCGAGTAAAATCGGCCACGTCTGTGGGCCTGACCTTGAGTTTGTTGGTCTGGTGGGTTTTTTGGCTTTGGCTTTGGCTTGGCTTGGCTTGGCTTGGGCAGTAGGCGGTCGGTTATGTCGGTGTGCGGGACGGCGGCTTGGGCGGACACGTCGTCAGCGGTCTGGAGTTGTGCACGGGACTGTTGTTGGAGCGCTTGACCTTTGGTCAGCGGGGCTTTGTGGTGTGGTGGAGTTGCCGTGTGCCCGGGTCTGCTGCCCGGCGCGGGCACCAGCCTGGCGGTGACAGGGTGCGCGGGCTGGCGTTTGACCCGTTGTCGCACGCTCGCTTTGATCCTCCCGTGGCCAAGCTGGGGCGGGGGTTCGGGTGGCTTTGGGCTGCTTATGGGGTCAGTGCTGTTGGTTCTCGGTTGGCGTTCGACGCGTTTCCGTTGATCGCGATCCTCGTCCTGCACGCGGGACCGACCGAGGTGTCGATGTTGGCGGCCGCCGGGTTGGCCGTGGGCACGGTGGTGGCTGTGCCGTTGGGGCCGTGGGTGGAGTTTCGGCGCAAGCGGCCGGTGATGATCATGACGGACCTGGTCCGGTTCGCGGCGTTGCTGAGCGTTCCCGCCGCGTTCGCGTTGGGCGGGCTCACCTTCCTCCACCTCTTGGTGGTGTCGGTGGTCGTTGCGGCGTCGGGCATCGCCTTCAACGCCGCGGCGGGCGCGCACCTGAAAGCGCTGGTGCGGCCCGAGGACCTGCTGGTCGCCAACGGGCGTCTGGAGTCCACGGCCTGGACCGCCACCGCGTTGGGGCCGCCGCTGGGCGGCGTCGCGATCGGGGTGCTCGGGCCGGTGACGACCGTGGTGGCCGACGCGGTCAGCTTCCTGCTGTCGGCGGCGGGGCTCCGGGCGATCGGCGGACGGGAACCCCGTCCCACCAGGACCGGCGCGCCCCGGCTCCGACGGCGGGACCTGCTCGAGGGCTGGCGGTTCATCCTGACCCACCCGGCGCTGCGCAGGCTGTTCCTCAACACGATCCTGGTCAACGGCCTGATCATGGCGGCGGCACCGCTGATGGCGGTGCTGATGCTCGGCCCGCTCGGCTTCTCCCCCTGGCAGTACGGCCTCGCGTTCGCCGCCCCGTGCGTCGGCGGACTCATCGGCGCACGCCTGTCGCCACTCCTGGTCAGGCGGTTCGGCGGCCACCGGGTCATGCTCACCGCCGGAGCGCTGCGCGCGTGCTGGCCGCTCGGCCTGGCGTTCGTCCACGAGGGCACCTCCGGACTGCTGCTGGTCATCGCCGTCGAACTGGGGTTGATCACCTGCGTTGGCGTGTTCAACCCGGTCTTCGCCACCTACCGCCTCAACCAGGTGCCGGACGACCGGGTGGCCCGCACCCTGTCCGCGTGGTCGATCACCGGCAACGCCACCACCGCCGCCACGACCGCCCTGTGGGGTTTGCTGGCGGCCGCCACCAGCCCCCGCACCGCCCTCGCCGCCGCGGGCGTCCTCCTCCTGGCGACCCCGTTCCTGCTCCCCCGACACGAGGGTGAGCCCCGCCCCTGACCTACTCTCAGCGGGTGCTGGTGCTGCTACCCCCTTCGGAGACCAAGGCCCTCGGCGGAACGGGCGCACCGCTCGACCACACCGAGCTGACCTGCCCCGATCTCAACCCCGTCCGGGAGAAGATCGCCAACGCCCTGGTCGAACTCGCCGCGGACGTCCCCGGCAGCCTCACCGCGCTGGCCCTCTCCGAACGCCAGTCGGACGAGGTCGCCAGGAACGCGCGGCTGCGGCACTCCCCGACGATGCCCGCGCTCTCCCGCTACACCGGTGTCCTCTACGACGCGCTGGACGTCCCCTCGCTCAAGAAGGGCGAACGGGACCGCGCCCATCACCGCCTGGCCGTCGCGTCGGCCCTGTTCGGCGTGGTCCGCGGCGGTGACCCCATTCCCGCCTACCGCCTCTCCGGCGGCTCGACCCTCCCGCGGATCGGCTCGCTCGGCACCCTCTGGCGGCCCGCGCTGGAACCGGCGCTGGCCGCCATCGACGACTTCGTCGTGGACCTGCGGTCCGGCACCTACGCCACCCTCGCCAGGATTCCCCACGCCGTCACCGTCCGGGTCGTCAGCGAGGACGGCGACGGCGTCCGCAAGGCCGTCAGCCACTTCAACAAGGCCCACAAAGGACTGCTGGCCCGCGCCCTCTCGACCTCGCGCGCCGAGCCCAAGAACCTCAACGGCCTCGTCAAGGTCGCCAGGACGGCGGGGCTGCGCATGGAGAAGACCGGCGACCGCACCGCCGACCTGTTCACCTGATTAATCCGGTTGCGTCCCCGGAAGCAGCTTTGCGAGACTGGACGGGCGCTACCCGGTGGAGCAGGTCCGCCGGTGGACAAGAGGAGGTGCCGCTGTGAAGACGACCGTCCGAGACGCGGCACCAGCCCGTCCACCCGCCCCCCTCGGCTAGCCGCGAACTCACGCGCGCCCAGGTGGGGTGCAAGCAACCTGGCTCCAGAGGAGAACCCCACCAGTGCGCGAGCACGAGTACGAATCCGCCTACGACGACGTCGACACCAGGATGCGTCGGGGCAAGAAGGCCAAGCGAACCGACGACCGCGACCGCACGGGGCGGTTGACGGAAGAGGAACGTACGAACCTGGCCCGCCTGCGCGAGGACGCGCTGAGCGAGGCCGACAAACCCGAGGGCGCGGACCGGTGGTCCACCTGGGACGACGCCGACCACGGCCCGACACCCCTCCCGGACTGGGTGGTCACCGAGCTGGGCGCGGCGGACCGCGAGCTGGGGATCATCAAGACCGGCAAGGAAGCCGACGTGTTCCTGGTGGAACGGTCCGGCTCCGAGAAGAGCTGCCTCATGGCCGCCAAGCGGTACCGGGGCAGCGACCACCGCATGTTCCACCGGGACGCGGGCTACCTCGAAGGCCGTCGGATGCGGCGGTCGCGCGAGATGCGCGCGATGAGCAACCGCAGCTCGTTCGGCCGCAACCTGATCGCCGAGCAGTGGGCGGTGGCGGAGTTCGCCGCGCTCGGCAGGCTGTGGCTGCTCGGCGCTCCGGTGCCGTACCCGGTGCAGCGCAGCGGAACCGAGCTGCTGCTGGAGTTCCTCGGCGACGAGGACGGCACCGCGGCTCCACGCCTGGCGCAGACCAGGCCGGATCCGGACGAACTGGTCGACCTGTGGACCCAGCTGGTCGACACGCTGACCATGCTGGCCGCCGAGGGCGTCGCGCACGGCGACCTCTCGGCGTTCAACCTGATGGTGCACGACGGCAGGCTGGTCCTGATCGACCTGCCGCAGGTGGTCGACCTGGTCGCGAACCCGCTCGCGGAGTCCATTCTGGAACGGGACGTGCGCAACGTCTCCACCTGGTTCACCGCTCGCGGGCTGGCGCCGGAACTGGCCGATCCGCACGAGCTGATGGTGACCCTGGTGGACGCGGCGGGCTTGAACTGAGCACGAGCGGCGGCGGGTTCCGGGTCGAACCAGGCCCGGAACCCGTCCCGTTCCGCTCCGAATCCGCCACGTCGGGGCGAGCGCCGCCTTTCGCGGGTCGCGGCTCAGGACCGGTGTCCAGGCAGCCTGCCGTCGCACGTTCTCCCCACAACCCCACTCCACCAGCGGAAACGTCGACGTTCCGCCCGGCGGCCATCGCGGGGGCGCACGTTTCGCGCGCGCCTGTGCGCAAGAACACGACCCCTGATCCCCCCTACCCGCGACGCGCACTTCCGGTGATCAGCTAGAGTGGTGCTTGCACCGCACAAATGCCTGTACAACTTCCTGTGCTCGCGAGGCCACCTCGGGTCGGTCATCGGTGCTCCTAACAACCATCGGCGCGACAACACGCGTCGGGCTCGTCCTTGCGATCGGCGCCGCGACCCGCTGCTCAACTGCGGAGCATCCCCGAGACGTGCCATGTCCCGGAGGTTTGTTTTGCCACCCACGTCCCAGGGCCGTTCCGAGCGTCCGGCGTTCCGCAGCAGCAAGCCGCGGCCGCGTCGCTCTGGCCAGGGCAATGGCCGCTCCCAGTTCGCTGAGGCCGGTCCTTCCACTGTCGCCGAACACATCGAGAGCACCGTGCCTGAAGGCCCGATGCCCACGTTCGCCGAGCTCGGCCTCTCCGATGAACTGCTCCGCGCGCTGACCGCCGCGGGCATCGACTCCCCCTTCCCGATCCAGGCCGCCACGCTCCCCGACGCCCTCGCGGGCCGGGACGTGCTCGGTCGCGGCCAGACGGGCTCCGGCAAGACGCTGGCGTTCGGTCTGGCACTGCTGTCCCGCCTGTCGGGCCAGCGGGCCAAGCCGCTCATGCCGCGCGCACTGATCCTGGTGCCCACCCGTGAGCTCGCGATGCAGGTCGAGGAAGCCCTCTCCCCGTACGCCCGGTCGCTCGGCCTGTCGGCCCGCGTGGTCGTCGGCGGCACGTCGTTCCCGCGTCAGATCGACGCGCTGCGCCGTGGTGTCGACCTCCTGATCGCGACGCCGGGCCGCCTGTCGGACCACGTCCGCCAGGGCACCTGCGACCTGTCCGACGTGCGGTTCACCGCACTGGACGAGGCCGACCAGATGGCCGACATGGGCTTCATGCCCCAGGTCCGCGCCATCCTCGACCTGACCCCGCAGGACGGCCAGCGCATGCTGTTCTCCGCGACGCTCGACGGCGACGTGGACAAGCTGGTCCGCCAGTACCTGCACAACCCGGTGACCCACTCGGTCGCGCCGCCCACGGGCAGCGTCACGACCATGGAGCACCACCTGCTGTTCGTGTCGGCCGATGACAAGCAGAACGTCATCACCGAGGTGGCGGCCCGCGAGGGGCGCACGATCATGTTCGTGCGCACCAAGCACCACGTGGACCGCCTCGCGAAGAAGCTCCGCTCGGTCGGCGTGCACGCGGGTGCGTTGCACGGCGGCAAGGCGCAGAGCGCCCGCACCAGGGTTCTGAGCGAGTTCCGCGACGGCACCACGCCGGTGCTCATCGCGACCGACGTGGCGGCCCGCGGCATCCACGTGGACGACGTGAGCCTCGTGGTCCACGTCGACCCGCCCGCCGACTCCAAGGACTACCTGCACCGCGCCGGTCGCACGGCGCGCGCGGGCCAGTCCGGTGTCGTCGTCACGATGGTCACCCACGACCAGCGTCGCGCCGTCCAGGGCCTCACCGCCCGCGCGGGCATCCGTCCGGAGAGCACGCGAGTGGCTCCGGGCAACGAGGACCTGATCCGCATCACGGGCGCTCGCGTGCCCAGCGGTGAGCCGGTCATCGAGCCCGTGATCCCCGAGCGCGGCGGCCGCCGCGGCGGCCCGCGACGTGGAGGCCCCTTCGGCTCCGGTGGCGGACGCACCTCGGAGTTCCGCGGCGGTCGTGGTCGCAGTGACCGCGGTGCCAGTGGCGGACGCAGCGAGGGCGGCTACCGCGGTGGCGCGAGTGCCACCGCCTCCAGTGGCGCCGGTCGTCCGCGTCCGGCCCGCTCGTTCTGATCTGAGCTAGACACGCGAAGGGCCCCCTGGTTCTCCAGGGGGCCCTTTCGTCTTCCGCTCTCAGAGGTGCGCGCTCAGCCCCGCCACCGTTCCGACCACGATGATCGCGGGCGGCCGGATGTTCTCCGACACGATGTCGTCGGCGACCTTGTCCAATGTGGAGCGCACGACCCTCTGCGTCCGCGTGGTGCCTTCCTGGATCACCGACACCGGTGTGTCCGTCGGACGGCCACCGGCCATCAGCACGTCCGCAAACGCTCGCGACCTCTCCACGCCCATCAGGATCACCAGCGTCCCGCGCAACCGGGCCAGCGCGTCCCAGTCCACGAGCGACCGCGAGTCGTCCGGCGCGACGTGCCCGGAGACGACGACGACCTCGTGCGCCACGCCCCGGTGGGTGACCGGGATGTCCACCATCGCCGGCACGCCGAAGGCGCTGGAGATGCCGGGGACGACGGTCACCGGCACCCCCGCCTCGGCGCAGGCCAGCAACTCCTCGAAACCCCGCCCGAACACGTACGGGTCGCCGCCCTTGAGGCGCACCACGAACTTCCCGGCCTTGGCGTTCTCCACCAGCGTCGTGTTGATGAACTCCTGCGACGCGGCCCGCCCGTACGGGATCTTCGAGGCGTCCACCACCTCCACGTGGGGCGGCAGGTCGTCCAGGAGTTCGCGCGGCGCGAGCCGGTCGGCCACCACGACGTCCGCCCGAGCCAGCAGTCGACGTCCGCGCACGGTGATCAGGTCCGGGTCGCCGGGCCCGCCACCGACCAGCGCCACACCGGCCAGCTTCTCGTGGTGGTCCACCACGGTCGCGTCCCGCAGGGACGTCAGCAGGCTGTCCCGCACCCGAGCCGACCGCCGGTGCTCCCCGCCCGCGAGCACGCCGACCAGCAGCCCGTCGTGCCCGCCGACGGCGGGCGTGACGGCCGTCCCGAGCGCGGCGATGTCCGCCCGCACGCAGAAGACGCGGGCCGCCTCGGCGTCCGCCGCGATCTGCTCGTTGACCTCGGGGACCGACGTGCAGGCCAGCACGTACCAGGCGCCCTCCAGGTCACCGGGCGCGTAGCCGCGCGCGTGCCACGTCACCTCCCCGCCGTCGACCATCCCCTCGACCGCGGGGGTCACCTCGGGCGAGATCAGGTCCACGACGGCCCCCGCCGCCACCAGGCGCGGCAGCCGCCGCTGCGCCACCGTGCCTCCACCGACCACGACGACGCGGCGCCCGGCCAGGTCGAGGCCCACGAGGTAGTGCTGTTCACCGTGCATGCGTCACAGCATCCACAAGCGAGGGGCCACGGCCAACTCCGGTGTTTCACATGTCGAGCAGTTCGAAGCTCGCGGCGGGGCGTCCACCGAACCGCTCCCCCGTCATCGCCGCGGTCCGGCGCAGGAATCCGTCCGCGTCAGCCATGTCCCCGCTCAATGCGGCCAGGTAGGCGGCGTGCGCGCGCAACGACTCGATCGCCACGTCCAGGGTGTCTGTGATGTCCACCGCATGGGTCGACCTGGGCGAGTCGGCCACCGCGACGTGCTGCACGCCACCCCACGGTTCGAGGCCGAGATCGGGGAACACCCACCGGTTCGCCGCGTCCCGCACCGCGTCGATCACGGCCTGGCCCACGACCCGGTGGTCCGCCATGTTGAGGAACCCGCCGGGGAACGTCTCGTGGTGGTTCCCGGTGATCACCACGTCCGGCTTGTGCCTGCGGATGGCCGCCGCGATGTCCCGCCGCAACGGCAGCCCGTACTCGATCACGCCGTCCCGGTGGTCCAGGAACTCGACGGTGTCCACGCCCACCACGGCCGCGCTGGCGATCTGCTCCCGCTCCCGGACCGGCGCGGCCTCCTCGGGCGGCATCGAGTCGATCCCCGCCTCGCCCCTGGTGGCCAGGACGTACGCGACGGTCTTCCCCTGGGCCGTCCAGCGGGCGATGGCGCCGGACGCGCCGTACTCCAGGTCATCCGGGTGCGCGACGACCGCCAGCGCGGTCTCCCAGCCCTCGGGCATCGGTATGAAGTCATCCATGTGGGCGAGTCTATTTCCCAACGGTCAAAAATGTCGTTTAGTAATGCTTTGCAGTGAACAATCGGGGCAATTGACACCGCCGCCGGTATATTTCAATCATGAGGGACGACCGCGACTCGGACATCGTGCGCACCAGCGTGCACAGCCGAACCTTCGGCGAGGAATTGGCGCAGGTGCGCGCCCACGCCCACTTCCGGGGCAAGGAACTCGGCGAGGTGCTCGACTGGTCGCCCTCGCGGATCTCCCACATCGAGCACGGGTCGCGCGGCACGAGCGAGACGGACGTCGCCTACTACCTGGGGATGTGTGGAGCAGACCCGCACACGACAGCCCGAATCCTGGCCCTGCACCGACAGCTGGACAACGAGTACCTGATCCACAACCACGACCCCGGCCTGCCGGACGAGCTGAGAACACTCATCCGACACGAGTCCACGGCGACGCAAATCATCAACTACGAATCGATGGTGGTGCCTGGACTGTTGCAAACACCCGACTACGCGCGGGCCATGATCCGGGCAGGTTTGGCGGTACCCGAGGCCGGGATCGAACCGCGAATACAGGCTCGGATGAGTCGCCAGTCCCTGCTGCACACCCGCAATGCGCCCAACTACATCTTCTACATCCACGAAGCCGCATTGCGCATGGTGGCCGGCAGACGCTCGGTGATGGAAGACCAGATGATGCACCTCGTGCTCATGTCCAACTGGCGCAACATCATCGTCCGGGTGATTCCGCTGGGCAGCCCTGGAGCGAGCTGGCTTCGCGGCCAATTCATGATCATGGACTATGCCCGGTACCGGTCGGTGGTCTACATCGAGCAACAGGTTGCGAGCCTCTTCCTGGACGAACCGATGCCTGTCGCCACCTACCGCCTGATGGCTGAACGACTCGATCAGCTGGCGCTCGATGGGGAAGAATCGCGGTTGATGCTCGCCGACTTGGGGAGCGAGCACTACGAACCGCGAGGTATCGATGAGCACCCAGGAGACCTGGCGCAAGAGCAGCCATAGCGGCGATAACGGCAACTGCGTCGAGGTCGCTTGGCGCAAGAGCACCCATAGCGGCAGCGGCAATGGTGGCTGTGTCGAAGTCTCGTGGCCTGCCGCTCGGGTCGCTGTGCGGGACTCCAAGAACATCACCGGACCGGCGCTTGATTTTCCGCCGGTCCAGTGGCGTCGGTTCCTAGGCGGCTTCGACGATGGTCACACCGGTCGCTAGCGCTTGGTGCGAGCAGGACAGGTAGCGGACGCCGTAGCCGTTGGTGATCCTGATCCACGAGCCCGTCACCGACGTCCCGTCGGCGCAGGTGACCTCGATGGTGAAGGTGCCGGTGCCCTGGCACCAGCCCATGCCGACGCTCTGCTCGACCTTGGTGCCGCAGTCGTGCAGCGCGCTCGGCGCGGCCACGGCGGTGGCAGGAACAGCGGCGGCGATGGCGAGCCCGGCGATGAGTGCGAGAAGTCGTTGAGGCATGGCTCGATCCGAGCACCGATCGCGCCCACGACCGGGTAAATCACCCGGTCGTGGGCGTGCCCGGTCAGGAGTTGATCTGCGTGGTCAGCACGGAGTAGTAGGCGGCGATCCTGGCGTAGACACCGGGGTAACCGGCACCCGCGCAGCCACGGCCCCACGAGGTGGCGCCGATCAGCTTGCCGCCCGCGACCATCGGACCGCCCGAGTCGCCCTGGCACGTGTCGACGCCGCCCTGCGGGAAGCCCGCGCACACCATCGACGTGTTGCTGTAGTTCGAGTACGCCGTCCTGCAGGTGGCGTCCGAGGTGACCGGGACGGTCGCCTTCAGCAGGTAGCGCGACGCCGAGCCGCCCGAGGAGGTCGTGCCCCAGCCGAGGATGGTCGCGCTGGTGCCCGCCGCGTACAGCGCCGTGTCGGACGGGGTGGCCAGCGGCAGGTAGGCGGAGCTGATCGAACGGTCCAGCGTGAGCACCGCGACGTCGAAGCCGCTGCTGGCGCTCCGGTAGCTCGGGTGCACCCAGATGCGCGTCACGCTCGCGGTGATGCCCGCGGTGCTCTGCTTGTCCTCACGGCCCCACACGACCCGCGTGCTCGACGCGGAACGCCCGGAGACGCAGTGCGCGGCCGTGACGACCTTGTTGCCCGTCACCAGGGTGCCGCCGCAGAACTGCGAGCCGCTGGTGCTCGCGAGGTACACCGTCCACTGGTACTGGCTGATCGTGGCGCGGGTGCCGCCCACGATGAACGGCGTCACGTCGGCCGACGAGGGCACGGCGGTCAGCACGCCGACCACGGCCGCGATGGCGGACAGGACGATGAACTTCACCAGGCGATGCAGGGTGTTCGCCATTGGAGTCCTTCCATGAAGATGCAGGGAACTCATGGCTACGGCCACGAAGCCGACCAGGGCAACCCCCGATCGGCTTTGCGGACGGCCTTGACCGTTGACCGAGTGCGATCGAACGATTACGAACAGATGTCCTAGAGAATTCCGCGAGCCACGAAAGCGGCCTTGACCTTGGCCGCGGCCCGGTCGCCGCACAGAGCCTTCGCCGTGGCCACGGTGGTCTCGGCGGCCTGCGCGAACGTCGTGTCCGGGGTGTAGGAGAACTGCGCCTCCAGCACGACCCGCGCCGACTCGTTGCGGCCGAGTTCGTTGTAGATGTCGAAGAGCGCGCGCGACCAGATCTGGCCGTCGAAGTGCACCTGGTACTCGCGGTCGGCGACCGTCAGGTCCGTGTCCGTGCGGCGCAGGCAGTGCGGCGCCTCCTCGGTGTACGAAACCGCGTCCCAGTCGCCGATGCACGCGAGCGGCGCTGCCGCGGAGTCCTTCTGCAGCGGCACCGACATGATCATCGCCCACCAGTCGCCGAACGCCTCACCGATCGAGCCGCCGTCGATGCTCTGCCCGAAGTTCGGCACCTGCGCGTCCTGGATCGCGTGACCCAGCTCGTGCCAGATGATCTCCGCGTCCTCGGCGTCGTCCACGCCGCCCGTGCCGAACGTGATCTGGTCGGTCGACGGGTCGTAGTACGACTGGTCCTCCTCGAACCCGATCGTCGTGACGTCCTGCGCCTCGTTGTTGACGTCCCGGAACCCGAGCCGCTGGATGTACTTCTGGGAGTCCGTGATGCCGTGGTAGGCCATCACCTGCTCGAACCGGTCGTCCGAACGCGTGTAGTCGAACCTCCGGTTCTTCGCGAACGCCAGCTCGTTCGCCGGACCGACCAGCTTCGCGTACTTGCCCGTCAGGTAGCCGGAAGTGTCCAGATCGGACAGCCGAACGGTCTTGTAGGCCTTCTTCGGCACGGCGGCGTCGGCGTCGTCCTGGTCCGTCAGGGTCGCGTCCCGCAGCGACGCGACGGGGTTGGGCGCGAACACCTTCCCGCTGCCCTCGGCCCGCTTCACGATGTCCTCGGTCTTGATGACCTCACCGGACCCCGCGTCCACGATCGTCCGCACCGACCCGCGCTCGGTCCGCGACACCACCGCGTACACCAGCTTCGCCTGCGTACCGGGCAGAACCGACAGCTCGGTCGCCGCCCGATCGCCCGCGACCTGCTGGTCCACGGTCGCGTCAGCCCGCTCGGTGCCGACCGACGGGGTGGTGGACGCCAGGCCCTCCACCTTGATCCGGCCGTCCTGGATCGTCTCCTCGCGGGTGCGCTTGTTCACGTGCTTCGCGTAGTAGCCACCGAGGACGGGCTTGCCCTCGAAGGTCTGGGCGTACCAGAAGTGGGTCGCCAGGAGGGAATCGCGCGTGGCCACGAGTTGGAGGTCGGCGGGGGTCTGGGGCGCGGCTTGGGCCATCCCGCCGAACAGGGACACCGCGCTCGCACAACAAGCCACGGCGACAAGGCGACGCAGACGCATGGATGCTCTCCAGAATGCAGGGCCGCGGAGGAGATCGGGCCGTATGCGGAGGGACGGTAGTCGTGACTTGGGTTCGGATGACCCGTCGAAGGTAGGGAAGTTGGGACTGCCCAAATGGGACGGTGCCGGATGTCTTTGGTTCACCTGAAGGGAATGTGGGTGGTGAGTTCGTGGTTCGGGACTCCCTCACCCCGCTCGCGCGATCGTCTCCATTGGTACCCTTGATTTGTCAAGGCGGGGAGATGCCTTGACAAACGAAGAGCACCAATGAGGGCGCTTCGGATCGGGGTCGGGGAGGGGTCTGTTCGGAGGCGGGTTGCGTGCTTCCGGTTGGTGTCCGTGCGTCAGGTGGTTGCTACGCCTGGGACTCGGATTGTTTCCACGCTGGTGCTTGCTGCTTGTGGGGGTTCTGGACCGGTTCCTGGTGCTATCCAGGCGACCGCCAGGCCTGAGGCCGCCAACTCCACCGCGCCGTGGGTGTGGATGCCTGTGCCCGGGCGTAGCAGGTGGCGGATCTGGTTCACGCAGTCCGCTGTTCCGACCACGAAGGCCGCTCGGCGCAGTTCTGCGTCCGCCTGTGGTGTGCGTTGGTCCGCTGAGCCTGGGCCAAGGCCGATCACGGCCAGGCGGCCGCGTGGGAGTACGCGGGCTGCGGCGACGGTGACGTTGTCCCCCTTGACCTTTTCCGCCGCGAGTTCCACCGGGCCGCCCGCTGCCAGGTCCGAAGCGCCGCGCAGGGCTGCTGCCTCCGCGACGCTGGGTGAGCCGATGGCCGTGGACACCGCGTCGCTGGGGTTTGGTACCGGGACCGTTGACAGGGCTTCCGGGGAGAACGTGAGCAGTGGCGCTGTGGTGTCGCCGTGCCAGAAGCCCCAGTCCTCCACTGCTTCCAGGATTCCCTGCTCTTCCGCTTTGCGGTCCGCTGTGGCGAAAGCCCGTACCGCGCGGAGGTCCAGGCCCGCTCGGGCTTCGAGTTCTGCCAAGGCCGCCGCTACCGCTGAGGTCGACACGCCGCTGCCCGAGCCGACTCCGACGACCAGTGTGCGTGGCACCAGGCGGACCTCGTGGTCCGCTCTGGTCGCCGCGGGCAAGCGGTCGTCGATCACGATCTTCCAGTCCGCCTCGCCGTGGGACAGCACCGTGTCCGGGAGTGCGGGCAGGGGGAAGCCCAGCGGGTTCACCAGCAGTACGTGTTCGCCCGCTGCCAACGCCGCCTCGCAGCCCGCGACGTCACCGTCCGCGGTGGCGTCCAGCAGCTCGACCAGCTCGTCCAGCGGGCCGTCCTCGGATGCGGACCCGACGACCGGCGTGCGGTCCAGGAGGTCCGCGATTCGTCTGGTCAGGTCGTTCGCGTCGCCTGCCAGTGACACGACGAAGTCGCCGTCCACGCACACCACGCCGGGGTCGGAGCGCTTGTCGCGCAACAGGGGCGCGATGAGGCTCACGGCGGTCTCGGGGCCGACGAAGAGCACCGCCGAGTCCAGGTTCGGCCACAGGCGACGCAGTGCCGGGCGGACCGGGCCGTCCGGGACCACGGTGTCGGGGCCGAGGAACGGGCCCAGTTCGACCAGGTCTCTCCTGCCCGCCTCGGTGGCGGCGAACAGGCCGATCACCTCCTGCTCCCCCACAACACGGTCACCGGGTTGGTACCCGACAGCGCGCCGCCGACCAGGCGGGCGGACGAGAGCAAGCTGCCCTCCACGACGTAGCCCGCGTCGCGCAGCGCGTCCCGCGCCCGCACGACCCGGTCCAGGTCCGGCAGCGCCACGACCACCCGCGGCGCGCCTGCCTTCGCGCACATCGCCACGGCCGCCGCGCCGCCGCCACCGACGAACACCGCGTCCGGCCTGGGCAGGTCACCGATGGTGTCGGCCAGCTCCGCCTCCACGACCCGCACGTCCACGCGGTGCGCGGAGGCGTTCGCGATGATCCGCACGCACTGCACCGGATCGCGGTCCACGGCGATCACGGCCGCGCCGAGGCGAGCGCACTCCACGCCGACCGCGCCGGGGCCGGCGCCGATGTCCCACACCAGCACGCCGGGGCGGGGTGCGAGTCGGGCCAACGCCAGTGCGCGCACCTCGGTGTTCGCCACCATGCCGTCGCGGTGCGCGAACTGGTCGTCCGGCAACGCCCAGCCGACCGCGTCGACCGCGAACTCGTTGTCCGCCAAGCACAACACGTCCGCCGCGCGCCACGGTCGCACCACGGCGTCCGCGGGCTCCACAGTGGACACCTGCTCCGCCGGGCCGCCGAGGTCCTCGGCGACGACCAGCGCCCGCCGCCAGCCCGCCAGGCCACGCGCCAGTTCGGCGACCGGCGCGTTGCGCACCAGCACCGCGGAACGGGCCCGGCAGACGTTCACGGCGGCGTCGGGATCGGTGGCGGCGTCCACGACGGCCACCTGGTCCCACGTCCGGCCCGTCGAGGTGGCGAACCGGTGCAGCGTCCGGAGATCGGCGGTCACGGGTCAGCTCGTGCGCTTGGTCCGCTTGCCCCGCGCCACGGGCTTGCGCGGCGTGGTGCTGGCTCGGACCGTGGTGATCGGGGTGGCCGCGGCGACCGCGCGCGGCTTCGGGTCCGAAGCGGGTTCGGCCGTCTCGGTGGCCGCGGGCCGTGACCGGCGGGCGCTCTCCTGCCAGCCGTGCACGGCGGACCAGGCGGCGACCGAGGTCTCCGTCTCCGGCGCGGGGTCGACGACGACCTCGGGCAGCGCTACGACGTCCGCGACCTCGGCGCGCGCGCCGACGCGGCCGTTGCGGCCGGCGCGCACCGACCACTTCGACGGCCGGGCCTTGCGCACCGGCTCGTCGGACGCCTCCACCGGCGCGTCGGACTTGCGGAAGCCCGCGCCGCGGGCCCGGCTGGACGGCTTGAGGACCTTGCCGACCAGGAACAGCGTGGTGCGGTAGAGCTTGTGCTCCTTCACCGCCGCTTCGAGGTCGGCCAGCGTGGTGTGCACGACCGTCTCGTCCGGCCAGGAAACCTTGTACGCCACCACGATCGGCGTCTCCTCGGGGTACCCGCCCGCACGCAGCTTCTCGACCAGCTGGCCGGTGCGCGCGGCGGACAGGGACACGGCCATGGTGGTGCCGTGGCCCGCGAACTCCTGGAGGTGCTCGCTGCCCTCGGGACCGGTGAGGATCAGCGACTGCGCCACGTCGGACGTGGTCAGCTCGCGGCCGATCACGGCCGCCGCGGCGGAGAACTGGGACACACCGGGCACGATCTCCAGGTCGAGCCCGAGCCTGCCGCACGTGTCGTAGTGGTCCTGCACCTCGCTCCACAGCGACGGGTCGCCCGCGTGCAGCCGCACGACCTTCAGCCTGCCCGCGGCGGCCCGGCGGTAGACGTCGACGACCTCGTCGGCCGGGACGCGGGTGAAGTCGACCAGTTCGGCGTCAGCGCGCGCGTGCTCGCGGACGCACTCGGCGTCCACCACGCTCGGCGCCCACACGACGACGTCCGCTTCCGCGATCCGCTTCGCGCCCCGCAGGGTGATGAGATCGGCGGCGCCCGGACCGGCGCCCACGAACGAGATCCGACCTGGCATCACGTGTTGCTCCTGTGGGGACAGAGTGTGTTCGGGGGAGAGGGGCCGACCGTACCGTCTGGTCTCCCTCCACTATCGAGTGGCCTCATACGGCATTTCCGCCGTTGCGCACGCCCGGACGAACCGCGCCACCGAATCAGGCGACGACGCCGGGTGCGTGTGGAGGTAGGACGCGTGCACGCCGCCCACCACGAACCCCTCGGCGACCGGACGGCGGTCGTGGCCCCGCCACTGCCACGCGGGCTGCGCTCCACTCGACGGGGTGAGGACCGTTCGGTGGAACTCGTGCCCGGTGATCCGCTGGCCCGCCTGCGCCAGCACGGAGTCGACCGGCGCCACGGCGTCGCGGTACCCGAGGGTGAGCCGCGGCGACATCGACCCGTCCGCGTCCAGCACGCCGCACATCTCCAGGCCGTCGAGCCTGCGGGCCAGGTAGAGCAGCCCGCCGCACTCGGCGTGCACCGGAGCGCCGGAGCGGGCCAGTTCGGCGACGGCCGCGCGCAGCGGGACGTTCTGCGACAGCCCTTCCGCGTGCTGCTCGGGGAACCCTCCCGGCAGCACCAGACCCGACGTGCCCTCCGGCAGTTCCTCGTCCCGCAACGGGTCCACGGTCACGACGTCGGCTCCGGCGGCGCGCAGGAGTTCGACGTGCTCGGCGTAGCCGAAGGTGAACGCGGCCCCGCCCGCGATGGCGACGACCGGCGACCCGCTCACCGCCTCGACCTCGGCGGACGCGCTCCACGACGGCACGGCCATGGCGGGCGCGATGGCGGCGAGCCTGCGGATCGCGTCCAGGTCGAGGTGCTTGGCGACGGCGTCCGCGATGGCGTCCACGGCGGCCAGCGCCTCCGCCCCGTGCTCGACGGCCGTGACGAGCCCGAGGTGCCGCGACGGCAGCGAGAACGCCGGGTCGCGCGGCAGCACGCCCATGACCTCCAGGCCGACCTCGGCGCACGCGCTGCGCAGCACCTGCTCGTGCCGTTCGGAGCCCACCTGGTTGAGGACCACGCCGCCGATCCGCACGGTCGGGTCGTAGCCGCGGAACCCGTGCAGCAGGGCGGCGAGGCTGCGGGACTGGCCGCGGGCGTCCACCACGAACAGCACGGGCGCGGCCAGCAGCTTCGCGACGTGCGCGGTCGACCCGATGCCCTCGGTGTCGATCCGCCCGTCGAACAGGCCCATCACGCCTTCCACCACGGCGATGTCCGCGCCGCGCGAACCGTGCACGAACAGGCTCGCGACCTTCTGCTCCCCCACCATCACGGGGTCGAGGTTGCGGCCGGGCAGGCCAGTCGCCACTCCGTGGTAGCCGGCGTCGATGTAGTCCGGACCGATCTTGAACGGCGCGACCCTGCTGCCGGAGCGGCGCAGGGCGGCCATCAGCCCGGTCGCCACGGTGGTCTTGCCGCTGCCCGACGCGGGGGCGGCGACCACCAGCCGATTCACCACTCGATCCCCTTCTGGCCCTTCTGCCCGTCGTCCATGGGGTGCTTGACCTTGGACATCTCCACCACCAGGTCGGCGGCGTCCAGCAGGGCGGGTGGGGCGTACCTGCCGGTGATCACGACGTGCTGGTGGCCAGGCCGGTCCTTCAGCGTCGCCACCACCTCGTCGACGTCCACCCAGCCCCAGTGCATCGGGTAGGTGAACTCATCCAGAACGTACAGGCCGTGAACGCCGTCGGCGATCCGCCGGGAGATCTCCCGCCAGCCCTCCAGGGCCGCGGTGGCGTGGTCCTGCTCGGTGCGCTGCTTGCGGGTCCAGGACCAGCCCTCGCCCATCTTGTGCCACTCGACCGGCCCGCCCGCGCCGGTCTCGTCGTGCACCCGGCCGAGGGCCTTGAACGCCTCCTCCTCGCCGACCTTCCACTTCGCCGACTTCACGAACTGGAACACGCCGATCGACCAGCCCTGGTTCCAGCCGCGCAGCGCGAGGCCGAACGCCGAGGTCGACTTCCCCTTCATCTCGCCGGTGTGGACCATCAGCAGCGGCCGGTTGCGCCGCTGCCGGGTGGTCAGGCCGTCCTTCGGGACCGCGGTGGGTCGTCCTTGGGGCACCGGGATCTCCTAGGCGGCGCGGGCCGCGCGGACGACGCCCGCGACCTGGTCGGCTGACAGTTCTTCCAATCGCAGGCAGGCCCCGTCGAGCGCGACGGCGACCTTGGCGGCCAGGCCGAGGCGGATCGGGCCGTGCTCGCAGTCGACCACGACGGACGCGGTGCCGTCGGCGGCCAGCAGACCGGCGGCGCGCAGCGCGTCCCGCATCGGGTCGCCGCCCGCGCCGGTCGAGGTGGCCCGGCCATCGGTGAGCAGCACCAGCAGCGGACGGCGGCGGGGGTCGCGCAGCCGCTCGATCTCCAGCAGCCTCCGGGCCTTCAGCAGACCGTCGGCCAACGGCGTCCGGCCACCCGTGCGCATCCGCCGCAGGCGGGCCGCGGCGGCGTCGACCGAGGTCGTCGGCGGCAGCGCCACCTCGGCGGTCGAGCCGCGGAACGTGACCACGCCGACCTTGTCCCGCCGCTGGTAGGCGTCGCGGAGCAGGGAGATCACCGCGCCGCTGACGGCGGACATCCGCTGCCGGGCGGCCATCGAGCCGGACGCGTCCACGACGAAGAGGACGAGGTTGCCCTCCTTGCCCTCGCGGACGGAGAGCCGGACGTCACCCGCGCGCAGCAGGAGTCCGGGACCGCTGCGGCCACGGGAGTTCTGGTGCGGCGCGGCGGCGGCGAGCGTGCCGACCAGGTGCAGCCCAGAACCGTCCACAGTGGACGATCGCACGACCTGGCCGGTGCGGGCGCGGGCCCGCGACCTCCTGCCGGGAGCGCCCTCGCCGACACCGGGCACCTGGAGCAGCCGGGCGCGGAACGCGGGTGCCGGAACGGCCGGAGGTCGTTCCGGCGAGCCGGACTTCCCCTGCTGGGGTTCGCCCTGCTGGGGTTCGCCCTGCTGCTCGGGAGCGGGCTGACCGCCACCGCCGTCCGGTCCGTCCGGCTCCGGCGGACCGTCCGGTTCGGGCTCGTCGTTCGCGTGCTCGGCCGCCTGCTTCATGGCGTCGGCGAGCTGCTCCTCCTCCAGGCCCGGCTCGTCGAAGGGGTCGCGGCGCTTGCGGTGCGGCAGCGCGAGCCGCACGGCGGCCTCGACGTCGGCCTCCTCCACGGTCTCCGCGCCCCGCCACGCGGCGTGAGCGGACGCGGTGCGGGCCACGACCAGGTCGGCGCGCATCCCGTCGACCTCGAACGCCGCGCACACGCCCGCGATCCGGCGCAGCTCGGCGTCCGGCAGCACCACGGTCGGCAGCGCCGCGCGGGCGCGCACGATCCGTTCGGCCAACTCGGCGTCCGCGGCTTCCCAGCGGGCGGCGAAGCCCTCCGGGTCGGCCTCGTAGGCGAGCCTGCGGCGGATGACCTCGGTCCGGGTCGCCACGTCCCGCGACGCGCGCACGGCGACCGTGAGCCCGAAGCGGTCCAGCAGCTGCGGCCGGAGTTCGCCCTCCTCCGGGTTCATCGTCCCGACCAGCAGGAACGACGCCGCGTGCGAGATCGACACGCCCTCGCGCTCCACGTGCGCGCGGCCCATCGCGGCCGCGTCCAGCAGCAGGTCCACGAGGTGGTCGTGCAGCAGGTTGACCTCGTCGACGTAGAGCACGCCGCGGTGCGCGGCGGCCAGCAGACCGGGCTGGTAGGCGCGAACGCCCTCGGTCAGGGCGCGCTCCAGGTCCAGCGAGCCGACCAGGCGGTCCTCGGTGGCGCCGACGGGCAGTTCGACCAGCTTGGCGGGACGGCGTTCGGCCGCGTCACCGGGGTGCGGGCCGTCCGGGCACTCGGTGTCGACCAGCGGGTCGCAGCCGAACCGGCAGCCGGGCACGACGGCCAGTTCGGGCAGCAGCGCGGCGAGCGCGCGCACGACCGTCGACTTGGCGGTGCCCTTCTCACCCCTGACCAGCACACCGCCGATACCGGGGTGCACCGCGTTCAACAGCAGGGCCAGTCGCAGGTCGTCGTGTCCGACGACGGCGGAAAAGGGGAAGCGCGAGGTCATGCGGGGAGGTCCTTCCTCGGGTGTCCACGCCCGTGTCCGGTGGATGGAGACTCGGGGGTCGAGTTCCTGACTCCCGGATTTCTCCTACCCGGTCACAGTGGCGGGACCGCGCCGGATTCGCACCGGCTTCCTCGCACACCCCTACAGCGCTCGCATCGTCGCATCCCGTCGAGCGCCGACCAACCCCTCGCGAGCCTGATCACACCCGCGTCCCCCGCGGTTCGCGGATCACGGGGACGCTGAGCGGGGCTCGGAAGGACAGCAGCCCGAGCATCGGCGGCGGCTCGACCGACGTGAGCCGGAGGTCGGGGAAGCGGCGGGCGACCGTGCGCAGCACCACCTCGCCCTCCAGCCGCGCCAGGCCCGCACCCAGGCAGAAGTGCCTGCCGTAGCCGAACGCGAGGTGCCTGCGCGCGCCGGAACGGCCGGGGCAGAACGACTCCGGCTCGGCGAACACGTCCGGGTCCGATCCGGCGCCCGCGAGCATCAGCAGCAGGGGCGCGCCCGCGGGCAGGTCGACCTCGGACAGCGTGACCGGGCGACCGGTGACCCGCCGCCACGTCGTCACGGGCGGTTCGCGGCGCAGCACCTCCTCGACGCAGGCTGCGGCCAGGCCGGGCTCGCCGTCGGCCAGCCGCCGCCACAGGTCGGGGTGGCGCAGCACCCGGTCCAGCAGCGTGCTGAGCAGCTGCGTCGTCGTCTCCTGGCCCGCGATCAGCAGGAAGTAGCAGAGCCCGGCGGCCTCGCGGACCGGTGTGCCGTGCGCGACCAGCGCGCTGAACAGGTCGTCGCCGTCCGGCGACGCGGCCCGGATGCGCGCGGTCAGCCAGCGGTGGAACGCGCCCGCCTCGACGGCGAGCTCGTGCTGGCGCCCCGCGGAGGGGTTGCCCCAGAACAGCTCCAGCGACGCCGTGCTCCACGCCTTGAGCGCGGGCACGTCGACGCCGGTGATGCCGAGGACCTCCATCAGCACCACGCACGGCAGGTCGCGGGCCAGGTCGGCGTGCAGGTCGACCGGGTCGTCCAGGCGTTCCTCGCACAGCGCGGCGATCCGGTCCTCGAACGCCGCCACCCGCGCGGGCGTGAGGAACCCGGCGACCAGGCGGCGCAGGCCGGTGTGGGTGTCCGTGCCGTTGTTGGCCAGCGTCGGCGGCAGCGAGAACCCGGCCCGCGCCAGCACCCGCAGCACCGGCCGCGGGATCGGGGTCACGGCGGTCAGCGCGTTGTCCGGGCGGAACACCTCGGGATCGGCCAGCGCCGCCCGCACGTCGGCGTACCTGCTGACCAGCCACAACCCCGTCGCCGGATCGAGGTGCACCGGGCTCTCGGACCGCAGCCGGCGCAGGTCCGGGTGCGGATCGGCGGTGAAGTCGGCCCCGAAGAGGTCGAGCTGGGTGGTCCGCACGCCAGGACCGTATCGGGCCGGTGGGAGACTGCCGCCGTGAGCGTGAGCACAGGTGACTCGGTGTTCGACTGGATCGACACCCGCGCGGAGGCCCGCGCGAAGGCCGGACTGACCCGCAGGCTGCGTCCGCGACCGGCGTCGTCGACGGACCTCGACCTCGCGGGCAACGACTACCTCGGGCTGGCGCGCGACAAGCGCGTGACGGGCTCCGCGGCCGCGGCGTCGATGCGCTGGGGCGCGGGATCGACCGGGTCGCGCCTGGTCACGGGCAGCACCGAGCTGCACATGGAGCTGGAGTACGAGCTCGCGAACTTCTGCGGCGCGCAGGCCGCGCTGGTGTTCTCCTCCGGCTACGCGGCGAACCTCGGCGCGCTCACCGCGCTGTCCGGGCCGGGCACCGCGATCGTGGCCGACCAGTACATCCACGCCTCGCTGATCGACGGCTGCAAGCTGTCCAAGGCCGACGTCGTGGTCGCCGGGCACTGCGACGTCCCCCAGGTCACGCACGCGCTGGCCACCAGGGGCAAGCGCCGCGCGCTGGTCGTGACGGACTCGGTGTTCTCCGTCGACGGCGACCTCGCGCCGCTGGCCGAGCTGGCCGCCGCGTGCCGCGAGCACGACTCGGCGCTGGTCGTGGACGACGCGCACGGCCTCGGCGTGCTCGGCGACGGCGGGCGGGGCGCGGTGCACGCGGCGGGCCTGGCGAAGTCGCCGGACGTCGTCACCACGATCACCCTGTCGAAGTCCCTCGGCGCGCAGGGCGGCGCGATCCTCGGACCGAGCCGCGTCATCCGGCACCTCGTGGAGACGGCCCGCAGCTTCATCTTCGACACCGGTCTCGCTCCGGGCAGCGCGGCGGCGGCCCTGACCGCGCTGAAGGTGCTGCGCGAGGAGCCGGACCGCCCCGCGCGAGTGGTCGCCGTGGCCCAGGAGCTGGCCGAACGGCTGCGCGCGGCCGGTCTGCGCGCCAGCACGCCCGCCGCCGCGGTCGTGTCCGTGCAGGCGCCGTCGGCCGAAGCCGCGTTCGACTGGGCCGAGGCGTGCCGCACCAGCGGCGTCGTCGTCGGCTGCTTCCGGCCGCCGTCGGTCCCGGACGGCGTCTCCCGGCTCCGGCTGACCGCGCGGGCCGACCTGTCCGACGCGGACGTCGACCGCGCGGTGCGGGTGATCAGCGAGACCGGCGCATCCGCAGGTGCGGTATCCCGTCCTCGATGAACTCCTCCCCCTCGGCCGCGAAGCCGAACGAGCCGTAGAAGTCGACGACGTAGGTCTGCGCGTCCAGCACGCAGTCCACCTTGCCGACCTCGACGAGCGCGGCCTCCACCAGCCGTCGGCTGTAGCCGCGGCCGCGCGCGGCGCGACCCGTCACGACGCGGCCGATCCGGAACGTGCCGTCCGGCTCCTCCAGCAGCCGGAGGTAGGCGACCGGCTCGGGTGTGCCGTCGACCTCCAGCCAGAAGTGCCGGGTGCCGGGTTCGAGGTCGCGGCCGTCCAGGTCGGGGTAGACGCAGGACTGCTCGACCACGAAGACCTCGCCGCGCAGCCGCAGGAACGCGTACAGCTGAGCTGTGGTCAGGTCGGCCGCCCACTGCCTGCGCAGCGTGGCGTGGAACTGTGATGTGCGCACATCCGCCTGGATATCACAGGGGAACCGGTTCACAGACGTGATCGGTAGGCGGCCAGCCGCGTGTAGACGCCCGGCTCGCCCGGACGCGCGCAGCCCTTGCCGTAGGACACGACGCCGACGAGCCTGCCGCGAACGACCATCGGACCGCCGGAGTCGCCCTCGCACGCGTCCTTGCCGCCCTCCGGGAGTCCCGCGCACACCATGCCGTCGGGGCGGAAATTCGGGACGGCGCGGGCACAATCGGCGTTCGACACGATCGGCACGCCCACCTGGCGCAGCACCGGCGACGGCTTCTCGCCCTCGGCCGTGCGCCCCCAGCCCAGCACGGTCGCCTCGGTGCCCGTCGCGTAGCTCGCGGTGTCGCCCGCGTCGACCAGCGGCACGGTCGGCTGCTGCACCGGCGCGCTCAACGTGAGCACCGCCACGTCGTCGCCCTTGCCCACCTCGCGGAAGTCGGGGTGCCGCCACACCTTCGAGACCCTGGCGGGCGTGCTCTTGCGGCGGAGGTCGGTCTGACCCGCCACGACGCGGATGGAGTCCGGCGCGCGGTCCCGCGTGGTGAGCGAGAGGCGTTCGGTCAGGCAGTGCGCGGCCGTGACCACGCGGTCCGGCGCGACCAGCGCGCCACCGCAGAACAGGTGACCGTTCGCGTCCGTGAGCGCGACCGCCCAGGGGGTGTCCGGCGCCTCGGTGCCGCCGACGATCGCGTGCGCCGGGGCGACGGAGGCGAACACGGCGGAGATGGCAGCGACTAGCGACACGGTGGTCCGCACGGAGTACTCCTCTACGGCAAGTGGACGAACGACTACCCACCGTAGCGACCGGCTTTTGTCCGCAACCGCCGGGACTAGAACCGCAGATCCTCCTGTTAGGGTTTCATGCTGCCGGAGATTCAACGGCGTATTGCACAGATCACAACGGTCTGTCCGGAAATCTGGGAGGTCTACGCGTGTTCCTCGACTTCGGTCAACTACCGGCCTTCCTGATCGCCTGCGTGGTCGTCGTCCTCACGCCGGGCGTGGACGCCTTCCTGCTCCTGCGGACCTCGATGCGCTCCGGCACCCGCGCGGGCCTGTGGGCGCTGGCGGGCATCCACTCGGCGAGCTTCGTCCAGGTGGGCGTGGTCATCTCCGGCCTGGGCGTCGTGCTGGCCCGCTACCCGGCGGTGCTCGTGGCGCTGCGCTGGATCGGCGCCGCCTACCTGCTGTGGCTGGCGCTGTCGATCGCCCGCGGCCTGCTGCGCAGGCAGACCGGAGCCGACGAGGCACCGGAGGTCGTCGCCGACCGACCGTTCCGGCGCGGTTTCCTGACCAACACCACCAACCCGAAGATGCTGCTGTTCTCGCTGGCGTTCCTGCCGCAGTTCATCGGCGCGGGCCACCCGACCGCCCAGCTGGCGATGCTGGCCGTGGTGTTCCTCGGCCTGGCCGCGCTGTGGGAGCTGTTGATCGTGATCGCCGCGAGCCGCGTCGCGGGCAGGCTCCGCCGACCGGGCGTGACCACCGCGCTGGACGCGGTGTGCGCGGCGGTGTTCCTCACCATGTCCGTCGGCCTGGTCCTCTAGGACAGCCGCCGCAACGACGGCCACAGCTCGGACCACGGCCGGTCCAGCCCACGGCACACCCGAACCGCGGTCCCTGCCCGTCGTTGTTCAGCCCGACGCCGTTGTCCACGACAGCGGCTCGACGAGTTCCCGGCACACCGACGACGATCACCACGTCGGCGGTGTCCGCGGCATTTCCCAACAGCCGCAACCGTTCTGCCCGCCGCACACGGCGGGCACCCCCTGGCGGGCCCCTAGACCAGCACGGCACCCGCCTGCCCGTAGTTGCCGGTGATCGGCGTGTCGGCCAGCCGGGAGACCAAGCAAAAGCACCCAACCAGACCCACCCACCACCCAAGCAGAAGCACACAACCAGGCTTACCTGCCACCCAAGCGGAAGCACGCAACCCAAGTGGACACCCAGACCCCCTCCGCCACCCCGATCCCCAGCGCCCTCATGGCCGTCCGCTACGGGTCAAGGCATCTTTCCCGCCTTGACGCGGCGCGGACGGCCATGGAGACAATCGCGCGAGCGGGGTGAACACACCAGGGGGGCTACACATCGACACCACGACCAACCCACAGTGGAACACCCCCGACCAAAGAACAGCCCCCTACACCCCACCCTCATCCAACTCCGGCGCCAACACGGCCCCGAACGCCGACACCCGCGCGTACACCCCCGGCTTCCCGGCCCGAGCACACCCTTCACCCCAGGAGGTCACCCCGACCAACTTCCCCCCGACCACCAACGGCCCACCGGAATCCCCCTGGCAGGTGTCCACCCCACCCTTGGGCACCCCCGCACACACCATCTGCTCCGGGGAGTACTGCGTGTAGGCCGCCTCGCAGGCGTCGTCCGACGTGATCGGCAACGTCACCCCGAGCAGGTACCGGGACGACGCCCCCTGCTCACCGGTCCGCCCCCACCCGTAAGCGGCGGCGGAGGCCCCAGCCGTGTACAACTCGGCGTCCGAGGCCTCGGCCAGCGGCAGCACCCCGTAGGGCACCGACCTGCGCAACGTCAGCACGGCGACGTCCTCGCCGCGGTCGGCCGCCACGTAGTCCGGGTGGATCCACACCTTCGACACCAGGCTGACCACGCCCGCGCTGCTCCGCTTGTCCTCGCGGCCCGAGACCACCCGGAACGCGCTCGCGCTGCGCCCCACGGCGCAGTGGGCGGCGGTCAGCACCTTGGTGGGCGCCACGAGGGTGCCGCCGCAGAACTGGTTGCCGCTCGCGTCGGTCAGGTACACGACCCACGGGTGGTCCGCGATCGACACGCGTTCACCGCCCACGATCTGCACGTCCGCGGACGCGGGCAGGGCGGCGGCCGCCATGGCCGCCGCCGCGACCACGAGTACGGCGAAACGTCGTTTGATCTCCCCCACGGGGGCCTCCTCAGTGCGTGCCGGTACTACCGAGGAGGTTAGGCCAGACGTCCGACAAAGCTGGTCCGTTCAGCCCAACGTCAGTTGTTCGGGGGGTTCCCGAACTTGCTCCAGACCTTGCCCGCCGTGCCCGCGACGACCTCGCCGAACTCGTTGAAGACCTTCATGAGCGGGTCCTCGGACGTGCTCATCGATTCCTTGTACGACTTCGCGGCCGACTTGATGTCATCGGTGAACGTGCTGGTGGGACGGTCGTCTTCGCGGCGCTGGTACTCGCCGGTGAGGATCGCGCGGTACTCCTCGGACGCGGCCCACTTCTGCAGCTCGGCGGCGCGCACGACGGCCAGCGGGTGGGTCAGCGGCCACGTCTTCACCAGTTTGAGCACGCTGTCGCGGATGTCCTCGACCTGCTCGTACTCCTTGGCCTGCTTCAGGAACTCCGCCGTGTCGATCTGCGAGGTGTCCATGCCGCCCGCCATGGCGATGTGCACGCGCAGGGCCGCGGCCGGGTCCTGCGCGCACAGCAGGCCCGCGCGGTCGCAGGACAGCTCGGTCTTGCGGTACCACTCGTGCAGCGCGGCGATGACGGCGCGGATCGCCCAGTAGCCCGCGGGCATCCACCCGAGGCTGTTCTGGAGCTGCATCAGGCGTTGCAGGATCGTCTGGTAGAGCGCGTGGCCCGACAGGACGTGACCCATCTCGTGGCCGATGGCGAACCGCAGGCCCTCCGTGTCGAGCAGGTCGAGCAGGCCCGTCGTGAGCACGATGAACGGCTTGTCGATGCCCAGCGTCAACGCGTTCGGCACCGGGTTGCGCTGCACGAACACCTCGGGCACCGGGTCGATGTCGAGCGTCGCGGCCGTCTCCAGCCTGATCCGGTCGATCTTCGGGTACTGCTTCGGCCCCACCCTGATGGACGACGCCAGGTAGACGAGCCGCTCCCCGCGTTCGGTGAACGCGCCCGCCACCGCCTGGAGCACGGGGCCGATGCCCGGCACGGCGCGCATCAGCGCCAACGCGCCGCGGTCGGCCGGGTGCTCGTACGCGCGCGGGCTGATCCCCGGGAAGCGCACCATGGCCGTCGAACGTTCGATCTCCTCGGTCATCACCCCAGGTTAGACACGATTCGCGCGGCGGCCTGCCGGAACGGGCCAATCAGCGGGCAGACTGCCCCGATGACCGCTGACGTGCTTGGTGCCGACTTCGAAACCCGTGCGCTGCCCGTGGCCTGCGGCGACGCGACCGCGACCCTCGTGCGGCACCGCGCGCCCGAGGCGACCCGCGGGGCCGTGCTGTACGTGCACGGCTGGGCCGACTACTTCTTCCAGCGGCACGTGGCCGAGCACTACGCGGCGCTCGGCTACGACTTCTACGCCGTCGACCTGCGCGCGTACGGCCGGTCCCTCAAGCCCGGCGAGACGCCGAACTTCATCACCGACCTGGCGGCCTACCACGAGGAGCTGGACGAGGCCGCGCGGATCATCCGCGTGGAGCACGGCCACTCCCGGCTGGTGGTCATGGGCCACTCCACCGGTGGCCTGATCACGAGCCTGTGGGCGCACGAGCGGCGCGCCGACCAGGTGGTCGACGCGCTCGTGCTGAACAGCCCGTGGTTCGACCTGGCCGAGCCGCGGATCATGCAGACGGTCGGCACGGCCGTGGTGCGCGGCGTCGGCCGCCTGTCCCCGAAGCTCGTGGTCAAGCCCGGCCTGGGCCCGGTGTACGGCGAGAGCATCCACCGCGACCACCACGGCGAATGGGACTTCGACCTGGCCTGGAAGCCGATCGAGGCGTTCCCGGTGCACGCGGGCTGGCTGCGCGCCATCCGCCTCGGCCACTTCCGCCTCCACGCGGGCCTGGACGTCCGGGTGCCCGTGCTGGTGCTGCGCTCGGACGCCAGCCACCTGCACGCGAAGGCCTTCTCCGAGCGCGCGATGGTCACGGACACCGTGCTCGACGTGGAGCACATCGAACGCTGGGCCCCGAAGCTCGGCGGACGGGTCACGTCGCTCGCCATCGCGGGCGGCATGCACGACCTGCTCCTGTCCGCCGAACCCGTGCGCGACCGGGTGTTCGCCGCGATCGACGAGTTCCTGGACCGCTAGCGCTCGTGCGGCTGGGGGCGGTGGTGGACGTACTCCACGACCGTCCCGTCCGGGTGCCGCGCGGTGAGGCCGGACCCGGTCGGCACGTCGATCCTCGGGTCCAGGACCTCCGCGCCCTGCGCGACGAGCCGGTCCTCGTAGACGTCGAGGTCGGCGACGAGCAGGGTGCCGTGCGTCGCGCGGAACGGTTCGAGGACCTCCTCCGCGCCCTCGACCAGCAGGAACGCGCCGACGGTCGCGATGTCCAGGCCCTTCTCCGGGTACGGGGTGCGCAGGTCGACCTCCACGCCCTGGAGTTCCTCGTAGAAGGCGATCGCGTCGTCGAGCCCGCCGGGCGGGACGAAGGCGCGGATGTACGGGCGCGGCGTGGCGCGGGTGGACGAGTCGGGGTCGCGGCGCCAGAGCTGATCGGTCATGGCACCAGCCTGCGGGCTCCGCGTCCACGGAACGAGACGTCGGTTCATGCGGTTACCGGCGGTCATAGGCTCGGGGTGTGGCGAGCAAACAGGAGTTGGGCGCGTTCCTCCGCGCCCACCGCGAGCGGCTGACCCCGTCCGACGTGGGCTTGGCGGGTGGCACCCGCCGCCGCACCCCCGGTCTGCGGCGGGAGGAGGTCGCGGCGCTGTCCGGTGTGGGCCTCGCCTGGTACACGTGGCTGGAGCAGGGCCGGGTGGACACCTCGCGGCAGGTGCTCGACGCCGTGTCGCGAGCCCTCCGCCTGGACCCCGACTCGCACGGCCACGTGCTGGCGCTGGCCGGTCTGCGCCCGGCGGCCGACCCGCACGCCGACCTCGCCGAGGTCCTGAGCCCCCTCGTGGACGCCTGGCCGGGCCCCGCCGCGGCGGTGGACCGCAACTTCGACCTGGTCACCGCCAACCCGGACTACCTGGACCTGTGGCGGCTGTCGGAGCGCAACCTCGTGCTGCTGCTCACCGATCCCTCCCTGCGCGACCGGGTGCCGGAGTGGGAACCGCTGGCGCAGGACGTGTTCCGCCAGTTCCGCATGCACGCCGACCGGCACCCGGACGACCCGAGGACCATCGACCTGCTCGACCGGTTCGCGACCCGCAGGCCCGAGCTGGGGTGCTGGTGGGAATGCCGGTCCGTGCGGGCGTTCCGCACCACGACGGCGAGCGTCGACGGCAAGCGGTGGACGTTCTCGCTGCTCCGACCGAGCGAGGACCCCGAAGCGGGCGTGCTGCTGCTCAGCGCCGCCGGACCCCGCTAGGACGGGGCAGCAGGATGTGCACGGCGAAGCCCGCCAGCGTGGCCAGGACGACCTGGTAGGCGATCGACAGCTCGCGCTGGGACCCGATGAGGAACGCGGCGTCCAGGTCGGTCGTCACGATGCCCGCCATGGTGACCAGGCCGGTGACGTGCCACCCGAAGAAGCCGGCGGTCCAGACGACGAGCGGCCAGCGGTTGCGGTCCGGGCGGCGCAGGAGGAGGAACGTGGAGAAGCCCGCGACCGCGTTGAACAGCACGGCGATGACGACGAGTTCCGCGGCGAGTGAGGACAGCAGCGTCGAGACCGTCTGCACCGCGGCGAGGGCGGCGACCAGCCAGCACCCGAATCGTGTCTTGTCCACGGCTCCGGATGCTAGATCACGCCCGCGCGGGCGGCGGCCAGCGCGGCACGGGCCGCGCGTTCGGCCACGGCGACGTCCACGGGTTCGCGGGTGATGAAAACCCGGTAGAACAGCGGCGCGCAGGCCGTGCGCACCAGTTCGACCGGGTCGACGGCGGCGGGGAGTTCACCCCGCTCGACCGCCCGGACGACGACCTTGGCCGCTTGGGCGTGCCGGACGGCGTAGAAGTCGCGGAGCGCGTCGGCGGCGCGCGGTGACTGGAACGCGGCCGCGACGATCGCCGTCGGCACCGCGCCGGGGCCGAACGCCTCGGCGACCTCGGTGGTGATGGCGATCAGGTCGCCCTCGACGGTGCCGGTGTCCGGCAGCGGCCACTGGGTGTCGCGCGAGTGGTCGAGCGCGTCGGCGAGGAGGTCGTCGACGCTGCCCCAGCGCCGGTAGACGGTGGTCTTGTGGACGCCCGCGCGGGTGGCGACGGCGTCGACCGTGAGCGCCGGGTAGCCGTGCTCGGCCAGTTCGGCGCAGGTCGCGGCCAGCACGGCGTCGCGGACGCGGGCGGAACGGCCTCCAGGGCGGGTGCTCATCGGATATCCGGTTGCGTCGTCGGGGTGGACGTGGAGACAATAACGCAACTTTTGTCGCATTAGGGGGATGACGTGTCGGATCGCCTCGCCCGGTTCGCCGCCGAAGCCGAACTGGACCCGGTGGCCGCCACCGAACGGCTGCGCGCCGACCTGGTCGAGTCCGGTGGACCGCTGGTCCAGCGCATCAACGACGACACCGTTCGGGTGACGTTCGTCTGGATCGGCCCGGAGCGGCAGGTGTCGGTGCGGGCGCAGGTGTTCGACGACCCGAACGCGCTGTCGCACCCGATGCGGCAGGTGCCGGGCACGGACGTGTGGCACCTCGACGCGGTCGTCGCGTCCGACGTGGTCACCTGCTACCAGTACCTGGTGGACGACCCGTTCCCCGACGCCGACCGCGACGACCTGGCCGCGCTGGGGCG
This sequence comes from Umezawaea sp. cmx-9-4, assembly GCA_049997955.1. GTDB lineage: Bacteria > Actinomycetota > Actinomycetes > Mycobacteriales > Pseudonocardiaceae > Umezawaea. The sequence continues at coordinate 288,264 of JAEBDY010000002.1, forward strand.
GCTCATGGTCGAGGCGCGCGCCCGCATGCTGGCCGACCCGGTCAACCCGCGCGGGCTGTTCCCGCAGATGGCGCTGGTCGCGGGTGAACGGACCGCGGACCCGGCACACCGCGACTCCGTGCTGCACCTGCCCGACGCCGAGCAGGTCGACTGGTTCGACGCCCGGCCGGGGGACCGGGGGGCCCTCACCGAACACCGGCTCGACGACCGGACGATCACCGTCTACACGCCACCCGGCTACCGGCAGGCGGACGTGCACCCGCTGGTGGTGCTGCTCGACGGCGAGTGCTGGCCGCTGGTCGCCGAACTCCCCACCGCGCTGGACAACCTGATGGGCCGCGAGATCGCGCCCGCCGTCGTGGCGATGGTGCACAACACCGGCGGCATGGCGGGCCGCATGGCCGACCTGGCCTGCGACCCCGACTTCGCCGCGCTGCTCGCCGACCGCGTCGTCCCGTTCGTGCGCTCGCTGCACGCCGTCGCCGACCGCGCCGTCATCGCGGGCAACAGCCTCGGCGGCCTGGCCGCCGCCCACGCCGCGCTGACCCGTCCGGACGTGTTCGAGGCCGTGCTGTCCTGCTCCGGCTCCCACTGGTGGGGGTACGGCGGAACGGGCTGGGGCAAGGACTCCGAGCCCGAATGGCTGACCCGCCAGTACGCCGACGCTCCCCTGCTGCCGCTGCGGTTCTGGGTGGACGTCGGCTCGCTGGAAACCGGCGCCAGCCCCCTGTCCCCCGGCGTCGACCAGCGCGCCGCCAACCGCCACCTGCGCACCGTGCTGCGCGCCAAGGGGTACCGCGTCGACTACCACGAGGCGCCCGGCGGCCACGACTTCGCCACGTTCCGCCGCAGCGTCGTCCGCGGCCTCCGCACCCTGCTCCCCGCCTGAGAGGACCCGCCGTGCCCATCGCCCCGAGCCCGGACCAGCTCTACCCGCTGCCGGACCACCCGCGGGTCGTGCTGCTCAAGCCGTTGATCAACTCGCCGAACATCGAGGTCGGCGACTACACGTACTACGACGACCCGGACGACGCGACCCTGTTCGAACGCCGCAACGTCCTCTACTCCTACGGCGAGGAGAAGCTCGTCATCGGCAAGTACTGCGCCCTCGCCGCGGGCACCACGTTCATCATGGCGGGCGCCAACCACCTCACCAGCGGCGTCTCCACGTTCCCGTTCACCATCTTCGGCGGCTCCTGGGCGGAGTCGACCGTCGACCTCATGCTGGCCAACCCGTCCAAGGGCGACACCACCGTCGGCAACGACGTGTGGTTCGGCTACCGCTCGATGATCATGCCCGGCGTGACCGTCGGGGACGGCGCGATCATCGCCAGCGGGGCGGTGGTGGTGGCCGACGTGCCGCCGTACACGATCGTCGGCGGCAACCCCGCGAAACCCGTGAAGGCCAGGTACTCCGACGAGGAGATCGACCTGCTGCTGCGGGCGGCGTGGTGGGACTGGCCGGTCGACCTGGTCACGGAGCACGTGCGCACGATCATGTCCGGCACACCGGCCGACATCGGGGAGATCGCACGGGCCAACGGGCTCATGACGGGGTGATGGCCGGTCCCGGTCGGACACCGACGCGGTGTCGATCAACCCCGATCCAACCGCGCCGCGGTCAGGTGAGGACGACGCAGCCCCGTCGTTCCAGGTCGAGCAGCCACACGGGCATCACGAGCCGCTTGTTCCAGCGGAGGTCGAGCTTCTCCAGCGCCGGCAGGTGCCCGAGCACGTCCGGCAGCGACGTGAGCGCGTTGTTGCGCAGGTCGAGGACCCGCAGCGCCACGAGGTCGCCCACCGACAGGGGCAGCGCGGTCAGCCGGTTGTCGCGCAGGCCGAGTTCGCGCAGGTCGACCAGGCCGCCGATGGACTCCGGCAGGGTCGTCAGCAGGTTTCCGCGCAGGTGCAGTTCGCGCAGGCGCGTGAGGTCGCCGATCGACGAGGGCAGCTCCGCCAACCGGTTCCCGTAGAGCCGCAGCTCGCGCAGGCCGACCATCCCGCCGAACGTCGACGGCAGCGACGTCAGCAGGTTGTCGGTGATGTTGAGGTAGCGCAGCTTCACCAGGCCGCCCAGCGACTCGGGCACGGAGGTCAGCCGGTTGTCGCCGAGGTACAGGTACCGGTCGAGCGAGGTCAGGTCGCCAAGGGAATCCGGCAGGGAGGTCAGGGCGTTGTGCCCGAGATCAAGGGTGTGCAGCGTGGTGAGCCCGCTGATCTTCGGCGACAGCTCGCCGATCCGGTTGGCCGCGACGTTGAGCATCCGCAGCTCGCTGAGCTCCCAGAGCGAGTCGGGCAACGCCGCGAGGTCGTTGTCGTACGCGCTCAGCTCCCACAGGTCCGGCGGGAGGTCGGGGAACTCGGTCAGGCGCTGCCCGTCCAGGTCGAGGCTCCTCATCGGCACACCCTAGGCGCTCGCTCAGAGCGAACGCCCAGCGGAAACAATCCCCGACTCCACTTGGTTGAGCCCAATAGACTCAACTTTGGAGGGTGACTTGATGGGCAGGACTCTGGCTCTTCCGGTGTTGCCCCTCGACGACGTGGTCGTGCTCCCCGGCATGGTCGTCCCCATCCGGCTTTCCGGTGCGGACGCCAACGCCGAGGCCCGTGCCGCCGTCGAGGCCGCCACCGCCGCCGCCGAGAACGGCGACAAGGCGCAGCTGCTGCTGGTGCCGAGACTGGACGGCAAGTACTCGAAGGTCGGCACGCTGGCCGTGATCGAGCAGGTCGGCAGGCTGTCCGGCGGTGAGCGCGCGGCCGTCGTGCGCGGCACCGAACGGGTGCGGATCGGCACCGGGACGACCGGGCCGGGCGCGGCGCTGTGGGTCGAGGCGACCGTCGCCGACATCCCGCCCGCGGACGACCGCACCGACGAACTGGCCCGCGAGTACCGCGCGCTGGTGACCACGATCCTCCAGCAGCGGGGTGCGTGGCAGGTCGTCGACTCCGTGCAGCAGGTGGACGAGCCGTCGGCGCTGGCCGACCTGGCCGGGTACGCCTCGTACGTGACCGAGGACCAGAAGGTCTGGCTGCTGGAGACGAGCGACGTCACCGAGCGGCTGGAGAAGCTGCTGGTGTGGGGCCGCGAGTACCTGGCGGAACTGGACGTCGCCGAGACGATCCGCAAGGACGTCAAGGAGGGCATGGAGAAGCAGCAGCGGGAGTTCCTGCTGCGCCAGCAGCTGGCCGCGATCCGCAAGGAGCTGGCCGAGCTGGACGGCAAGCCCGCCACCGAGGAGCAGGACTACCGCGCCCGCGTCGAGGGCGCCGACCTGCCCGAGCACGTCCGCAAGGCCGCGCTCACCGAGGTGGACAAGCTGGAGCGCACCTCCGACCAGTCCCCCGAGGTCGGCTGGATCCGCACGTGGCTGGACACCGTCCTGGAACTGCCGTGGAACGACCGCACCGACGACTCCTACGACATCCTCGGCGCCCGCGCGGTGCTGGACGCCGACCACTCCGGCCTGGACGACGTGAAGGAGCGGATCACCGAGTACCTGGCGGTGCGCCGCAGGAGGACCGACCGCGGCATGGGTGTCGTGGGCGGCCGTCGCAGCGGAGCCGTGCTGGCCCTCGTCGGGCCTCCCGGCGTCGGCAAGACGTCGCTGGGTGAATCGGTCGCACGGGCCATGGGGCGCAAGTTCGTCCGCGTGGCGCTGGGCGGCGTGCGCGACGAGGCCGAGATCCGCGGCCACCGGCGCACGTACGTCGGCGCGCTGCCCGGCCGGATCGTCCGCGCCATCACCGAGGCGGGCACGATGAACCCCGTCGTGCTGCTGGACGAGATCGACAAGGTCGGCTCGGACTACCGGGGCGACCCGACGGCCGCGCTGCTGGAGGTCCTGGACCCGGCGCAGAACCACACGTTCCGCGACCACTACCTGGAGGTCGACCTCGACCTGTCGGACGTGGTGTTCCTGGCCACGGCGAACGTGCTCGACACGATCCCGGCGCCACTGCTCGACCGCATGGAACTCGTGCAGCTCGACGGCTACACCGAGGACGAGAAGGTCACGATCGCCCGCGACCACCTGCTCCCGCGCCAGCTGGAGAAGGCCGGTCTGACGGAGGACGAGGTGTCCATCTCGGACGACTCCCTGCGCAAGCTGGCAGGCGAGTACACCCGTGAAGCCGGTGTGCGGCAACTGGAACGCGGCCTGGCGCGCATCCTGCGCAAGGTCACGGCCAAGGTCGCGCTCGACGAGGACCTCCTCCCGATCGGCGTTGAGGTGCCCGACCTGCGCGGCTACCTCGGCAAGCCGAAGCACACGCCGGAATCGGCCGAGCGCACCTCGGTTCCCGGCGTGGCAACGGGTCTGGCCGTCACGGGCGCCGGTGGCGACGTCCTCTTCATCGAGGCCTCGTTGTCCGCCAAGGACTCCGGCGCGAGCGGCGTCACGCTGACCGGGCAACTGGGCGACGTGATGAAGGAGTCGGCGCAGATCGCGCTGTCCTACCTGCGGGCGCACGACGACGAGCTGGGCTTCGGCGTCGGTTCGCTGGCCGACCGCGGTGTCCACGTCCACGTCCCCGCCGGGGCCGTGCCGAAGGACGGGCCGAGCGCGGGCGTGACCATGACGACCGCGCTCGCGTCCCTGCTCTCGGGCAGGCCAGTTCGCGCCGACGTGGCGATGACCGGCGAGGTCTCGCTGACCGGCCGCGTCCTGCCGATCGGCGGCGTGAAGCAGAAGCTGCTGGCCGCGCACCGGGCGGGCATCACGACCGTCCTGCTCCCGGCGCGCAACGAGCCCGACCTGGACGACGTGCCCGCGTCGGTCAGGGAAGCGCTGACCGTGCACCTGGTGGCGGACGTCCGCGAGGTGCTGGCCCACGCACTGGAGCCGGCGGCGTCCGCGGTGACCGCCGCGGCGTAGCCCGGACGTGAAAAGGCCCCGCTCGGTCATCCGAGCGGGGCCTTTCCCCGTGCGGTGCCCAATGGCTAGACACCGATGTCGATGACGACGCGCGTCGGGTTCTCCAGGACCATCACGGACTGCCAGGTCGCGCGGCGGTAGCCGAGCCCCACGGTCAGCTGGCCCTCGAAGTCGCCGGTGATCGCGAACGCCTGGACGTTCGACAGCTGGGGCGTCTCGAACTTCCGCGACCCCGTGTACGTCGGGTTGCCGTTGTCGTCGTGCGCGGCTCCCGGCCACGTCACGACCTGGTAGAAGTACGTGCCGGGCAGGTTCACCGGGTGGCCGGAGCCGTCGTAGGTCAGCTCGGGCACGACCTGCGCGAACGGCACCGTCGGCTTGGGCCCGGTGAAGTCGAGCACGATCCGGTCGTACGTGGCATGGGCCCCGACCCGGACGTTCGTCAGCAACGGCGTGCCCGGTGCGGCGGACGCCGCGGAAACCATCGTCAGCACGGCCGCGAACGCGGTGAACAGGACTGCTGCGGCTCGCATGCGCATGGTCATGGCTACCCCTCCCCAAGTGTGGCCAAGCGCTTCACCCCGAGAAGCGCACACCCAGTGAAGACGCTCGACGGCCCGCGTGGTTGCGAAACAGGAAACTGCGCCACCCGATCGGCCGCACTAGGCTCGAATCGACCCGTGATCTCCAGTGGAGGACCCGATGAGCCTTGAACGCCCCGCCGCTCCCGATCCCTACTCGCTGCTGCCCGCGGTGCCGTCGTTCAGCGTGACGTCCGCGGACGTGCGCGACGGCGAGACGTTGCCGCAGGCCCAGGTGTTCGCGGGTGGCAACACGTCACCCCAGTTGAGCTGGTCCGGTTTTCCCGAGGGCACCAAGAGCTTCGTGGTGACCTGCTTCGACCCGGACGCGCCGACGCCGTCGGGGTTCTGGCACTGGGTCGCGGTGAACCTGCCCGCGTCGGTGACGGAACTGCCCGCGGGCGCGGGCGAGGACGACGGCACGTTGCCGGGCAACGCGTTCCACGTGCGCTCGGACTACGGCACGCGGGCGTTCGGCGGGGCGGCCCCGCCGGAGGGCGACCCGGCGCACCGGTACTACTTCGTGGTGCACGCGGTGGACGTCGAGGCGCTGGACGTCGACGGGGACGCCTCGCCCGCCGTGGTGAGCTTCAACCTGGCGTTCCACACGCTCGCGCGGGCAATCATTACCCCCGTCTTTCAGCAGGATTAGTCGGGAATCGCACGGCCGTCCTGCCCGTTTGAGAGAGTAGGCACACCACCTACCAGGCAGGACGGCATCGTGCGGCACTTCGACCTCGTCATCATCGGCAGCGGCTCCGGGAACTCGATCCCCGACGAGCGGTTCGCGGACCAGCAGATCGCGATCGTCGAGAAGGGTGTGTTCGGCGGGACCTGCCTGAACGTCGGCTGCATCCCGACGAAGATGTTCGTGCACACCGCGGACGTGGCGTCGACCCCGTCGGGAGCGGCCAAGTTCGGCGTCGACGAGCACCTCGACGGCGTGCGGTGGGCGGACGTGCGGGACCGGATCTTCGGCCGCATCGACCCCATCTCGGCAGGCGGGCTGCGCTGGCGGTCCGAGGGCAACGCGAACGTGACCGTCTACCAGGGCACCGCGAAGTTCGTCGGCCCGAAGACGCTGGACACCGGCACCGGCGAGGTCATCACCGCCGACCGGTTCGTGATCGGCGCGGGCAGCAGGCCGGTCGTCCCGGACGTCGTGGACCTCGACACCGTCGACTACCACACCAGCGATACGGTGATGCGGCTCGACGAGCTGCCCGCGAGCATGATCATCCTCGGCGGCGGGTTCGTCGCGAACGAGTTCGCGCACGTGTTCTCGTCGTTCGGCGTGAAGGTCACTTTGATCGCCCGCTCGGACCTGCTGCTGCGCCACGAGGACCGCGAGATCGCCAAGCGCTTCACTTCGCTCGCGGCCGACAAGTGGGACGTCCGGTTGCAGCGCAAGACCGTGCGCGCCGAGCGCACCGACGGCGGTCTCCGCCTGCACCTGGAGGGTCCGGACGGCGCCGAGGCCGTGGAGGCCGAGACGCTGCTGGTCGCGGTCGGCCGCACGCCGAACTCCGACCTGCTCGACCTGGCCCAGACCGGTGTGACCACCCACCCGGACGGCCGGATCGTCGTGGACGAGTACCAGAAGACCGTGGTGGACGGCATCTACGCGTTCGGCGACATCAGCTCCGAGCACCAGCTCAAGCACGTCGCCAACCACGAGGGCCGGGTCGTGCAGCACAACCTGCTGCACCCGGATTCGCCGAAGAAGTCGGACCACCGGTACGTCCCGTCGGCCGTGTTCTCATCGCCGCAGATCGCCTCCGTGGGCCTCACCGAGGAGCAGGCGGTCAAGCAGGGCATCCGGTACGTGAAGGGCACGCAGGCGTACGCGTCCATCGCCTACGGCTGGGCCATGGAGGACCAGAGCGGCTTCGCCAAGGTCCTCGCCGACCCGGCCACCGGCAAGCTCCTGGGCGCGCACATCATCGGCCCGCAGGCCCCCACGGTCATCCAGCCCCTCATCCAGGCCATGAGCTTCGGCCTGGACGCCCGCACCATGGCCAAGGGCCAGTACTGGATCCACCCGGCCATGCCGGAACTGGTCGAGAACGCCCTGCTGAACCTGCCGCTCGACTAGTCAGACGGTGCGGGGACGGCCCGCGATGGAACCGAGCGCGGTGAGCACCACCACCAAGCCCGCCAGCACCACCATCGCGACCGTCCACGCGCCCGTCGACTCGCGCAGCAGACCGAACGCGAACGGACCCGTCGCCGCCAGCAGGTACCCGATGCTCTGCGTCATCGCCGACAACCGCGCGGTGTCCGAAGTGGACGACGTCCGCAGCGACACCATCACGATCGCCAACGGGAACATCCCGCCCATCCCCAGCCCCACCAACAACACCCACAGCCCCGGCCAGACGCCGGGCGCGAACGCCAGACCCAGCACACCGGCCAGCAACAGCACGCCCAGCACGACGACCATCCCGGTCTGCGACCGCCACCGCGCGGCCAGCGGCGGGACGACCAGGCTGACCGGGACGCCGAGGACGACGGTGATCGCGAGCAGGAAGCCCGCGGTGGTGCGGTCGACGCCCGCGTCGCCGAGGATCGCGGGCAGCCAACCCATGACGGTGTAGGCGAGCAGCGCCTGGATGCCGAAGAACACCGTCATCACCCAGGCCAACGGGCTGCGGAGCAGCGAGCGGCCCGCGGGGGTCCCCCGCACCCGGCCCGCCACGCCGCGGCGGGAGCCCGCCAGCCACAGCAGCAGCGCGGCCAGCGACAGCAGCGCCCAGGCGCCGACAGCGAGTTGCCACGAGCCGAGGGAGTCCTCCAGCGGCGGGGTCAGGGCGGCTCCGAGGGCGGCTCCGGCGGCCATGGCCGCCGTGTAGACGCCGGTGATCATCCCGATCTTCTCGGGGAACGAGTCCTTGACCACGACGGGGATCAGGACGTTGCACACGGCGATGCCCGCGCACGCGACGAACGTGCCGCCCAGCACCACGAACGGACCGTCGACCACGCGGAGGACGAGGCCGAGGGTCAGCACCAGGAGCGCGGCGCCGACCGCGCGCTTGAGGCCGAGGCGCCTGCCGACCCACGGGGCGGCGAAGGCGGCGGCGCCGAAGCAGAGGACGGGAACGGCGGTGAGCAGGCTGGTCCAGCTCGCGGAGACGCCGAGACCGGCCCTGACGTCGCCGAGGACGGACGCGAGACTGGTGACCGCGGGTCGCAGGTTGGCGGCGGCGAGGGTGACACCTGCTGCCAAGAGGATTCCCCCGGTGACCACCACTTGCCGGTGTCGTCCTACGGGTTCAACCACTCCGTGTACCTGAACCGTCGCGGAAACACCACTATCGGTGGCAGTGTTGTCACTTGACGGTATCGATCGCGGAATCGTCACCCGACTACTGTCCCAGACATGGGATGTTCGGATGAAAGGACTTCGTTGTGCCATTGGCCACTACCCGGCGGGCGGGCCTCGTCGATCAGGTGATCGACCAGATGAGAGGTGCGATCAGCAGCGGCGAATGGCCGGTCGGCCGCCGCATCCCGCCGGAGCCGGAACTGGTGCAGGCCCTCGGCGTCGGTCGCAACACCGTGCGCGAGGCCGTTCGAGCGCTGTCCCACGCGGGACTGCTGGAGGTGAGGCAGGGCGACGGCACGTTCGTGCGCGCCACGAGCGAGATCTCCGGCGCGGTGCGGCGGCTGTGCGGCAGCGAACTGCGCGAGGTGCTCCAGGTGCGGCGCACGCTGGAGGTCGAGGGCGCCCGACTGGCCGCGACCCACCGCACCGAGGACGACCTCCGCAAGCTGACCGCGCTGCTCGCGGAGCGGGACGCGGCCATGGCGGCCAAGGACTGGGAGCGGATGATCGAGCACGACGCCGCCTTCCACGGGCTGCTCGTCCAAGCGTCGCACAACACGCTGTTGACCGAGCTGTACCGCGGCTTGAACGAAACCGTACGAGCCAGCATCACGGCGACCGTGGACGAGGACCTGGACCCCCCGGTGTCGCACATGGGTCTGCTCGACGCCGTCCGCGACCGCGACCCGATCCGCGCGGCGGCCGAGGCCAGCGGCTTCCTGGAGGACATCCTGCAGCGTCACGGCGAGTGAGATCGAGGACCGCGGGTGTCCGCGATCACCCGCACAGTGGCCCCATGGCGCCAAAGCGGAAGTCCTCGTCTCCTTTCCGGAGCCCGTAGATGTTGACCACCAGAACGCTCAACCGCACTACGCTGGCCAGGCAGATGCTGCTGGAACGGCACGACCTGCCACCCGACCAGGCGATCGAGCGCCTGGTCGGGTTGCAGGCGCAGGCGACCGCCTCGCCGTACATCGCGCTGTGGTCTCGGCTCCGGGACTTCGACGCCGACCAGGTCGGCTCGATGCTGGTGGACCGCACGGCCGTCCGCACGACGCTGATGCGGGGCACGCTGCACCTCGTCACGGCACGGGACTGCGTCCGGTTGCGGGCGGCGCTCCAGCCGATGCTGGCCCGCACGGCGACCGCGGCCTTCGCCCGCGACCTGCGCGGCGTGGACCTGGCCGACCTGATCGCGGCGGCCAAGCCGCTGCTCGACGCCGCACCGCTGACGAACGCGCAACTGGTCGCCGCGTTGACCGAGCGGTGGCCGGACCACGGGGTCGGCGGGTTGGGCGGGCTGCTTCAGTTCCTGCTGCCCATGGTGCAGGTGCCGCCGCGCGGTGTCTTCGGGCGCAGCGGGTCGCCGCTCAACGCCGTCGCGTCGACGTGGCTGGGCACCGACATCCCGGCCGAGGCCGCCCCGGACGAGGCGGTGCTGCGGTACCTGGCGGTATTCGGGCCCGCCACGGTCGCGGACGTGGCGGCGTGGTCGCGGCTGACCGGGCTGCGGGCCGTGGTCGACCGGCTGGACCTGAAGACCTACCGCGACGAGGCCGGGCGGGAGCTGCTGGACGTGCCGGACGGCGTCGTCGTGGACCCGGAAACCCCTGCCCCGCCGCGGTTCCTGCCCGACTTCGACAACGTGCTCCTGTCGCACGCCGACCGGACGCGGATCATGAGCGACGAGCACCGCAAGCGCTGGGGCGGGGTGCTGAACGGCGTGTTCCCGCCCAGCTTCCTGCTGGACGGGTTCCTCAGCGGCACCTGGAAGGCCGACAAGGGAGTCCTCGCCATCACGCCGTACCGCAAGGTGTCCGCGAAGGACCGCACCGCTTTGACGAAGGAAGGCTTGGCGCTGCTGGAGTTCCTCGCCCCCGGCCGCGACCACGACGTCCGGTTCACGTGCTGATCGCGCCTCGGCCCTACGCGGTGCTCCGGCGGGCCCAGCACCCCGTGAGCGACGCCAGCGCGGCCGTGATCGCGGGACGCCTGCTGGCCTTGGCGCGCCACACCGCGAACAGCCGCCGCGTCGGGGTCGGGTGCAGCGGCACGGCCCGGACGGTCGGCGGCAGCGCGCCGCGGCCGAGCCTGGGGAGCAGACCGACGCCGATGCCGCCCGCCAGCAGTGCCACCTGGGTCTCGTACTCGCCGACCCGGTGCGCGAGGTCCGGTTCGATGCCCGCGCCGCGGAACGTCTTCACCAGCCAGTCGTGGCAGATCGTGCCTTCCGGCTGGCAGATCCAGCGCTGCCCGGCCAGGTCCTCCGGAACGAGGAACGGCCGGTCGGCGAGCGGGTGCGCGACGGGCAGCAGCACATCGGCGTAGTCCTCGCCCAGTGCGCTGCGGGACAGCGACTCCGGCACGGCCAGCGGGGCGTTGACCCAGTCGTGGGTGACGGCCAGGTCCAGTTCGCCGCGGGCCACGGCCTCCAGCGCGAGCGGCGGATCCATCTCCACCGTGCGGACGTCCAGCGCGGGGTGGTGCGTGACCAGGTCGCCCAGGACCACCGGCAGCAGTCCGCGCGCGGCCGTGGCGAAGGCGCCGATGGTGAGCGTGCCGACGGCGGCGCCGCGCTGCTCCTCCAGGGTCACCTCGGCCTCCTCGACCAGGGCCAGCACCTGCCCTGCGGTGGCGGCGAGCCCGTACGCGGCGTCGGTCAGCACGACCCCGCGGCCTCGACGTTCCAGCAGCGTGGTGCGGGTCTCGCGTTCCAGCTTGGCGATCTGCTGGGACACCGCGGAGGGCGTGAAGCCCAGCACGGACGCCGCCGCGCCGACCGATCCGTGGGTCGCGACGGCGTGCAGCGCGCGAAGCCTGCCCAGATCCATCATGAAGCAATGCTAAACCCTTGGATGAAGTAGATATCGCTAGTGCTTAACTATCGGCTCGCTCAGACTCGATCAGGTGAAACCACGGCACGCTGCTCTCGCGGTCCTCGTCGCGGCCATCTGGGGCGTGAACTTCGTCGCCATCAAGATCGGCCTGCAGAACTTCCCGCCCCTGCTGTTCTCCGGACTGCGGTTCCTCGTCGCGGCCGTCCCCGCCCTCTTCTTCGTCGGCAGGCCCAAGGTCGCGTGGAAGTGGGTCGTCGCGGTCGGGCTGGTCCTCGGCGTCGCGAAGTTCGGTTTCGTGTTCACCGGCATGGACGCCGGCATGCCCGCGGGCCTGTCGTCGCTGGTGCTGCAGAGCCAGGCGATCTTCACGGTGGTGTTCGCGGCCGTCCTGCTGCGGGAACGCCCGCACCGCACGCAACTGGTCGGCATCGGCATAGCCTCGGTCGGCATCCTGGTGATCGCGCTCGACTACGGCGTCGGCAGCCCGCTGAACGCCTTCGCGCTGGTGATCGCGGGCGCGGCCTGCTGGGGACTGGCCAACGTGGTCACGCGGCACGCGAAGTCGCCGGACGCGCTCAACTTCATCGTGTGGGTGAGCGCGGTGGCGGTGCTGCCGCTGTTCGGCCTGTCGCTGCTGTTCGAGGGCGTCGAGGCGGACCTGGCCGCGCTGGCCGCGTTCTCCTGGTCCGGCCTGGCGACGCTCGGGTTCGTCGCGTGGATCTCGACCCTGCTCGGCTTCGGCCTGTGGGGGTTCCTGCTCCAGGAGTACGACGCCAGCACCGTCGCGCCGTTCTCGCTGCTGGTTCCGGTGGCGGGGATGCTGTCCGCGTGGCTCGTCCTCGGCGAGGAGCTGACCGTGCTGCGCTGCGCCGCCGCTCTGCTGGTGATCGCGGGCATGGCGAGCACCGCGATCAAGCCCCGTCAGCGGGAGTTGGTGCTCACCTGAGCGCCCGCTCGCGGGCGGCGTTCACCAGGGTCGACGTCCGCTCCAGCGATGCCGTCAGGCGGGCGCGCCCGGTGGGACGAACGGGAGCCCGGCCGGTGCGCCGCCCGCGAGCAGGTCCAGCACGGCGGCGGTGTCCAGGTGGTCCGCGACCAGGTCGCCGAGCAGGTCGAGCTGGGCGGCGCGGGCGGCGGCGAAGTCGACGTCCGCGGCGGGCTCGAAGCCGTCCCGACCGGCCTTGGCCGCGGCCCAGCGCAGGAACGCCCGGCGGAACGCGTCGTTCTCCAGCAGGCCGTGCCAGTGCGTGCCCGCGACCGCCCCGGCCAGCACTCCCTCACCGGTGCCGTCCGGCAGCGCCACGAGGGTGTCGAGGTCGCCGCGGCGGACGACCCGGCCGTGGTGGATCTCGTAGCCGGTGACGGGCTCGTCGAACGCCGTGCCGGTGGGCCGGTGCAGCGTCTTGGCGGGCTCGAACCGGATGTCGAGGTCCAGCAGGCCGAGCCCGTCGACCACACCCGCACGGGACTCCACGGCGTCCTCGATGCGGGTGCCGAGCATCTGGAACCCGCCGCACACCCCGAGCACCGGCAGACCGCGCCGGGCGTGCGCGGTGATCGCGTCGGCCAGCCCGGACTCGCGCAGCCACGCCAGGTCGGTCACGGTGGCCTTGGAACCGGGCAGCACCACGAGGTCCGCGTCGGCGATCCGGGACGGCTCGGTGACGAACCGGACCGACACCCCCGGCTCGCACGCCAGCGCCTCCACGTCCGTGGCATTGGAGATCCGCGGCAGCCGCACGACCGCGACCCGCAGCCACTGCTCGCCGACGGGTGGCGCAGGCCTGCCGATCACGCCGTCCGCGGTGTAGGACAGCGAGTCCTCAGCGTCGAGCCACAACTCCTCGCGCCACGGCAGCACGCCGTACACCGGACGGCCGGTGAGCCCCTTCAGCTGGCGCAGCCCCGGCTCCAGCAGCGCCGGGTCGCCGCGGAACTTGTTGATCACGAACCCGGTCACCAGCGCCTGGTCGGCCGGGTCGAGCAGCGCGAGCGTGCCGAACAGGTGCGCGAACACGCCGCCGCGGTCGATGTCGCCGACCACCAGCACCGGCAGGTTCGCCGCCCGCGCCAGCCCCATGTTCGCGATGTCGTTGGCCCGCAGGTTGATCTCGGTCGGCGACCCGGCGCCCTCGCACACCACGGCCTCGTAGTCGTTCCGCAGCGAGTCCAAAGTGGACAGCACCGTGCGGAACAGCTCGGCCTTGCGGTCCCGGTAGGACAGTGCGGACACCTCGCCGACCGCGCGCCCCAGCACGACCACCTGCGACGTGCGGTCGCCGCCGGGTTTGAGCAGCACGGGGTTGAACCGGACGCTCGGCTCCAGCCCGCACGCGGCGGCCTGCACGGCCTGCGCGCGGCCGATCTCGCCGCCGTCCGGCGTGACCACCGAGTTGTTCGACATGTTCTGCGCCTTGAACGGCGCCACGCGGACCCCCTCGCGCGCCAGCCAGCGGCAGATGCCCGCCACCAGGACGCTCTTGCCCGCGTCCGAGGTGGTCCCGGCCACCAGCAGCGCACCCGTCACGACCGCACTCCCCCCGTCCACCGGCCCAGGCTGACATCATTCCCCCCATGGTCGACGTTCCCGCCACCACGGTCCTGGTGCACAGCCCTTTCCTCGGACCCGCCACCCTCCGACCGCTCGCCGACGCGCTCACCGCCCACGGCCACCCGGTGGTGCTGCTCGACCTGCGGGTGAGCGTCAACTCCGCGCCCGTGCACCAGCGGATGATCGGCGAGTTCGCCGACGCCGTCGACGACTCGGACGTCGAGGGCGAGGTGGTCCTCGTGGGCCACAGCGGCGCCGGTCCGCTGCTGCCCGCGTTCGCCGACGCCCTGGAGACCCCGGTCGGCGGGCTCGTCTACCTCGACGCCCACCTGCCGACGCCCGGCAAGAGCTGGCGCGAGACGTTCTCGCCGGAACTCATGGCGCACATGCGGAAGATCTCCCGCGAGGACGTCATGCCCCGCTGGGACCGCTGGTTCCCGCCGGAGGTGCTGCCGACCCTCATCCCGGACCCCGTGCAGCTCGCGGAGATCCTGGAGGAGGCCCCCGAGGTGCCGCTGGAGTTCCTGAAGGAGCAGCGGCCTTCGGTGCCGTGGCCGGGGGCGTCCGCCTACCTGCGGCTGAGTGCGGAGTACGCGCCCGACGCGGCGGCGGCCGCGGCGCTGGGCTGGCCGGTCGGCGAGCTGGACCTGCACCACCTGGCGGCGGCGACCCGCCCGGAGCAGGTCGCCGCGGCGCTCGTCGAGCTGCTCAGCAGACTGTGAGGATCTCGGCCCCGTCGTCGGTGACCAGGATCGTGTGCTCGAACTGGGCGGTCCAGCTCTTGTCCTTGGTGGTGATCGTCCAGTCGTCGGCCCACGTGTCGTGCTCGATCCCGCCGAGGGTGATCATCGGCTCGATCGTGAACGTCATGCCGGTCTCGATGATCGTCGGGACGTGCGGCGCGTCGTAGTGCAGGACGACCAGGCCGCTGTGGAACGAGCGGCCGATGCCGTGACCGGTGAAGTCGCGCACCACGCCGTAGCCGAACCGGTTCGCGTAGGCCTCGATGACCCGACCCACGACGTTCAGCTGGCGGCCGGGCTTCACGGCCTTGATGGCCCGCATCGTCGCCTCGTGCGTGCGCTCGACCAGCAGGCGGTTCTCCTCGCTGACGTTGCCCGCCAGGAAGGTCGCGTTGGTGTCGCCGTGCACGCCGCCGATGTAGGCGGTCACGTCGATGTTCACGATGTCGCCGTCCTCCACCACCGTGGAGTCGGGGATGCCGTGGCAGATGACCTCGTTGAGCGAGGTGCAGCAGGACTTCGGGAAGCCCCGGTAGCCGAGCGTCGACGGGTACGCCCCGTTGTCGCACAGGAACTCGTGCGCCACCGCGTCGATCTCGTCCGTGGTCACACCGGGCACCACGACCTTGCCCGCTTCCTGGAGGGCCTGCGCGCCGAGGCGGCCCGCGATCCGCATGGCCTCGATCACCTCGGGTGGCTGCACCCACGGGTCGTTGTTCTTCGTCGGGCCCGGCTTGCCCACGTACTCGGGGCGGGCTATGGAAGCAGGCACGGAACGACGGGGGGACTGCTCACCTGGCTTCAGGGCGGCACGCACGGACATGCCCTCCACAGTACGGGCGCGATTCGGGACGCCCATCACGTGGTCAGGGGACTGGCGTGACCACCGGAAGCCCTGCGTCCTGGGCGGCTGACACGAGCCGCTTGTCGTAGGCGACGAACGCGTCGAGGTCGCCCCTCAGACGTAGCGCGGACACCAGGTGGATCGCGTCCGGGGAGCGCAGGTCACCCGGCAACGTGCCTGCCTCGTCCAGCAGGTCGTAGGTCATGGGCATCGTCTCCACGCCGGAAAGCACCATCATGGCCCTGGCACCGAGGCGCTCCGAATCACGACGGACCGCGCGGATGACCTCGGTTCGGACCAGGGCACTGCTGACCACGGGGTGGTCGTTGTCCCTCAGCCACGAACCGAGGGCCGCGCTCTCGGCTTCCTTTCGCACCAGCTTGACCAGCGCGGAAGAGTCGAGGTAGATCACAGACGGTCCTCTCGGAGGTATTCCAGCTCTGCGGACGCGTCGAGATCGGATTCCACTGCGGGCTCCAGCAGCACACTGCGGCTCGCGTCAGCGGGGAGCAGTTCACCGTTGAGCCGAAGCCGCTCGCGCAGCGACGCGTCACGAGGCGGTGGTACGAGCACGGCGACGGGGACTCCGCGGTCGGTCACCGTGATCGACTCGCCGGAGGCGACCCTCTTCAGGTAAGCGCTCGCGTTCTGCCGCAGTTCTCGAACACCGATCTCCATGTGCTACACGATAGCACATTTAGGCCATTCAGCCCAACGCGCGGAGGAACTTGCCCGTCGTCTCCACCGCCGGGATGGAGGAGTTCGCGCCCAGCACCAGCGTGGCGAAGGCCACGTCGCCCTCGTAGCCGACGAACCAGCCGTGGGAGTTCACGCCGTCGCCGAACTGGGCCGTGCCGGTCTTCCCGCGCACGTCGGGCAGGTCGACAAGCAGCTGGGCGGTGCCCACCTCGACCACCTCGCGCATCATCTGGCGAATCGGCTCCAGGACCGCGGGCGGCACTACGGCCGAGCGGTGGTCGACCTTGGTCTCCTGGTCGCGGAGCAGTGACGGGACGGGCTGCTGCCCCTTGGCGACGGTGGCTGCCACCACGGCCATGCCGAACGGGCTGGCCAGGACCTTGCCCTGGCCGAAGCCGTCCTCGGCGCGTTCCACGACGTCCGTCGCCGGGGGGACGGAGCCGGTGATCGTGGTGATGGCGGGGATCTCGAAGTCGACGCCGAGGCCGAGCTTGTCGGCGGTCTTGGTGAGGGCGTCCGCGGGCAGGCCGGCGGCGATCTCGGCGAACGTCGTGTTGCAGGAGAAGGCGAACGCGCTGTGCAGCGGGATGGTGCCCTTGTCGAAGTCGTGGTCGTTCGGCACGACGCGGCGGCCGTCGATGGTGGTCTTGCCGGGGCACGGGACGGCGGTGTCGGCCTGGAGCTTGCCGTCCTCCAGCGCCGCGACGGCGGAGACGATCTTGAACGTGGAGCCGGGGGCGAACTGGCCGGTGAGGGCGATGGCGCCCTGGGCGTCGGCGGGCTCGTTCTGCGCCACCGCGAGGATGTCGCCGGTCGACGGTTGGATCGCCACCAGCATCGCGGGTTCCTTCAACGGCTCCACCGCGTCCTCGGCGGCGACCTGAACGGCCTTGCTCAGGGCGGTGTCGACGGCCTTGGCGGGTTCGGACGGCTTCTCGAACAGGTCCTCCAACTCCTCACCGCCCGCCGCCACGGTGTGCACGCGGAAGCCGGAACGGCCCGCGACCTGCTCCTCCACGGACTTGCGGATGGCGGGGAGGACCTGCGAGCCGAAGTTCTTCACCGGCGGCAGCAGCCCGGTCCGGGTGCTGAACCGGACGCCCGGCAGCTCGTAGATCTGCGGCTTGACCGACTGGTAGTCCGCGTCGCGCAGGGCGGCCACCTGGTAGACCTGCCCGTCTGGCACCTTCGCCGCGCCGTCGGTGATCGACTGCTGGGTGATCGCCTTGTCGAACGGGGTCAGCGCGGTGGCCAACGCCCCGGTGACCGCGGGGAGGTCGGTGGCCTCCTTGCGGTCGAGCAGGATCGACACGACGGTCTCGGGCGCCAGCAGCGGTTCCCCGGCGCGGTCCAGCACCGGTGCGAGGTTCGGGGTGAGCTCGGCGACGGCGAGGTTCTGCTGGGCCGCCAGCTTCGGGTGGACCAGCGACGGCAGCCAGTGGACCTTCCAGTCGTCGTCCTCCCGGCGGAGTTCGACCTTGCTCTGGTAGTTCCAGACGTGGTTGCGGCCGAGGTTCCAGTCGTAGGTGACGGTCGCGTCGGCCGTGGCGCCCTCGCCCGCGGCGTTGCGCACCTGCTCCACCTTGACGGTGACGGATTCGGGCTTCAGCGCGGCGCGGACCTTGTCCAGGAAGTCCTTGGCCTTGGCCGGGTCGTCCGTCATCGCGGCCGCCGCCTGCGTGTCGCCGCTGGAGAGGCGGGCCAGGAAGTCGGAGGTGATCTGGTCGGGACCAGGCCTCGACTCGAACAGGCCGCAGCCGGTCACGACCAGCAGGGCGCTCAACACGACGGTCAACTCAGGGTTCACCCGCACGGCGGCAGTATGCCGCAACGCGTCAGAAGAGGACCGTGGCGTACTGGCCGACCTGGGTGAATCCGATGCGCTGGTAGGCGGCCTTGGCGATTTCGTTGTAGCCGTTGACGTAGAGGCTGGCCGTCCGGCCGAGGCCCCTGACCAGTCGATCGGCCACCGACGCGGTGCCCGCGGTGCCGATGCCGTGGCCTCGGCGGTCAGGACGGACCCACACGCCCTGGATCTGGCCGACCTTGCTGGAGAGCGCGCCGATCTCGGCCTTGAAGACGACCTCGCCGTTCTCGAACCGGGCGAAGGCGCGGCCGCCCGCGATGAGTTCGGAGACGCGGGCCCGGTAGCTGGTGCCGCCGTCCTCCGCGCACGGGTCCACGCCGACCTCTTCGATGAACATCGCGATGGCCGCGGGGAGGTAGCGGTCCAGCTCGTCCGGGCGGACCGGGCGGACCAGGGGGTCCGGGTCGATGTTCGCCGTCGTGCCGAGCGCCATCAGGGGCTGGTCGTCCCGGACTTCCCGCGCAGGACCCCAGTCCGGTTGCAGCTCCTGCCAGAGGCCGAGCACCTGTTCGGCGGGACCCACGAGGGAGGAGCACATGCGGCCCCGGCGGCGAGCCCGGTCGGCGAAACCGCGGAGGGCGGACGGGTTCCCCCGGAGGGGGATGAGGTTGGGGCCCGCGAAGCACAGGCCGTCGACCCGTGCGCCCCGGAGCGCGCGGTGGTCGCAGGCCCAGACCTCGCCACCCAGCCGCCACGGGTCCAGACCCGCCACTTCCACTCGTGCGGCGACCATGCACGAGGCCACGGGATCGGCCTCCAACAGCCCGAGAACCTCGGGCAGATCCCGTCCGTCGAGCAGCCGCGCACCGGCCAACCTGAGCACGTCTCCAGCCTGCCAGATGAACGGTGGATTGCGCTTGCCCCGGCCGTGTGTCCTGCCTGGTCGGACGGCGAAGGCCGAGCGGCTCCCACCGGTGGGAGCCGCTCGGCCCGAGCCGTCAGCTCACGCTGACCGCGGGAACGGAACCCTCGACGGGCTCCATGTCCTCGGCGAGGCGCATCGCCTCTTCGATCAGGGTTTCCACGATCTGGTGCTCGGGCACGGTCTTGATGACCTTGCCCTTCACGAAGATCTGGCCCTTGCCGTTGCCGGAGGCCACACCGAGGTCGGCCTCGCGGGCTTCGCCCGGCCCGTTCACGACGCACCCCATCACGGCGACGCGCAGCGGGACCTCCATGCCCTCAAGGCCCGCGGTGACCTGCTCCGCCAACGTGTACACGTCGACCTGAGCGCGGCCGCAGGACGGGCAGGACACGATTTCCAGCTTGCGCGGTCGCAGGTTCAGCGACTGCAGGATCTGGATGCCGACCTTGACCTCCTCCACCGGAGGAGCGGACAGCGAGACCCGGATCGTGTCGCCGATCCCCTGGCGCAGCAGGGCACCGAACGCGACGGCGGACTTGATCGTGCCCTGGAACGCCGGACCCGCCTCGGTCACGCCGAGGTGCAGCGGGTAGTCGCACTGCTCGGCCAGCAGCTCGTAGGCCCTGATCATGACGACCGGGTCGTTGTGCTTGACCGAGATCTTGATGTCGTGGAAGTCGTGCTCGGCGAACAGCGACGCCTCCCACAGGGCCGACTCGGCCAGCGCCTCGGGCGTCGCCTTGCCGTACTTGGCCATCAGCCTCGGGTCGAGCGAACCCGCGTTGACGCCGATGCGGATCGGGGTGCCGTGGTCCTTCGCGGCGGCCGCGATCTCCTTGACCTGGTCGTCGAACTTGCGGATGTTCCCGGGATTCACCCGAACGGCCGCACAACCCGCTTCAATGGCCGCGAACACGTACTTCGGCTGGAAGTGGATGTCCGCGATCACCGGGATCTGCGACTTCTTGGCAATGGCGCCGAGCGCGTCCGCGTCGTCCTGCGAAGGGCAGGCGACGCGGACGATGTCGCAGCCGGACGCGGTGAGTTCCGCGATCTGCTGCAACGTCGCGTTGACGTCCGAGGTCAGGGTCGTGGTCATCGACTGGACGGACACCGGGAATTCACTGCCCACGCCTACCGAGCCCACCATGAGTTGCCGGGTCTTTCGACGATCGGACAACACCGGCGGCGGCAATGCCGGCATACCGAGCATGACGCCGTCACTCATGGAATAGCACCTCTCACTGGGGAAGTCTGATCGGGTTGACGATGTCGGCGGTGACGGTCAGCAGCGTGATGCCGCCACCGATGAAGATGACGAAATAGGTCAGCGGCAGGAGGCGCATGTAGTTCACCGGTCCACCGGCGGGCTTGCCGCGGAGCTTGCGGAGCCAGTCTCGCACCCGTTCGTAGAGGTTCACCGCAATGTGCCCACCATCGAGTGGAAGTAGCGGCAGGAGGTTGAAAACCCCGACGAAGAAGTTGAGGCCGGCGAGCATCAGCAGGAAGAACTGCCAAAGGCCCTGTTCGGCCGCGTCGCCACCGAGCCTGCTGGCTCCGACGACGCTCACCGGGGACTCCAGGTCGCGCTCCCCGCCACCGATGGCCTTGATCACGGCCGGGATCTTCTCCGGGAACTTCAGGAGCCCTTGCCAGGTGTTCACGAACATCGTGCCGGTGAACGCGGTCGCGCCGCCGACGGCGGTGATCGGGTTGTAGTCGAAGTTCGACATCCACCCGACGCCGATGGCGCCGACCTCGCGCGTCTCCGTGGAGCCGTCGGTCTTCTTGTACTCGCGGGTCACCTTGGGCACGTCCATCGTGACCTTGAGCTCCTGACCGTCCCGCAGGACGGTGAACTCCGTGGGGCCGCTGCGCTCCTGGGTCTTCCTCAGCAGGTCGGTCCACGTCGGCGTGGCCTGGCCCGCGACGGCGATGATCTGGTCGTCCCGCTGGATGCCCGCGCTCTTCGCGGGGGCCGGGGAGTTCGGGGCGCACGCGTCGGTCGCCGGGCTGCTCTGCACGCAGTCGCTGATCGACGCGATGATCGGCTCGTTCTTGAGGTTCGGCAGGCCCATGGTCGCGGCCATGGCGTAGAGCACGATGAAGCCCACGATGAAGTGGGTGATCGAGCCCGCCGAGAGCACCACCACGCGCTTCCACGTCTTCTGCCGGTAGAAGGCGCGCGGAGCGTCGTCGGGGTGCACCTCGTCCAGCGCGGTCATGCCGGTGATCTCGCAGAACCCGCCCGCGGGGATCGCCTTCAGGCCGTACTCGGTCTCGCCCTTGCGGAACGACCAGATCTTCGGCCCGAACCCGATGAAGTAGCGGGTCACCTTCATGCCGAACGCCTTCGCGGTCAGCAGGTGGCCGAACTCGTGCAGGGCGATGGAAACGCCGATGAGCAGCGCGAACAGCACGACGCCCAGGATGTTGACGACCACGTTCAGTCCCTTCCAGACTCCACCGAAGTGGCCACAAGTTCCCGTGCCCGTGCGCGCGCCCAGTCCTCCGCCGCCAGCACCTCGGCGACGTCGGCGGGCTCGTGCGCCCATCCATCCGCCTCGGCGAGCACTCGCGAGACAGTGTCCACGATGGAGGTGAAAGCCGTGTTGCCGTCGAGGAAGACGTCAACGGCCTCCTCGTTCGCCGCGTTGTACACCGCGGGCAGACAACCGCCCGTCGAGCCCGCGTGCCGGGCCAGTTCGACCGCCGGGAAGGTGTCGTTGTCCAGCGGCTCGAACGTCCACGCCGTCGACACTTCGAAAGTACACCGCTGGGCGGCGCCGGGGACGCGGTCCGGCCAGCCGAGGCCGAGCGCGATCGGCAGCTTCATGTCCGGCGGGCTCGCCTGGGCCAGGATCGAGCCGTCGGTGAACGCGACCATGGAGTGCACGACCGACTGCGGGTGCACGACCACCTCGATGCGGTCGTAGGGCACGCCGAACAGCAGGTGCGCCTCGATCAGCTCCAGCCCCTTGTTGATCAGGGTCGCCGAGTTGATGGTGATGACCGGGCCCATCGCCCACGTGGGGTGCGCCATGGCGTCCGCCGACGTCACGCCCGCCAGCTCGGCGCGGGTGCGGCCGCGGAACGGGCCGCCGGACGCGGTCAGGACCAGCCGGTCCACCTCGTCCGCCCGGCCGCCGCGCAGGCACTGCGCGAGCGCGGAGTGCTCGGAGTCGACGGAGACCAGCTGGCCGGGCTTGGCGGCGTTCAGCACCAGCGAGCCGCCCGCGATCAGCGACTCCTTGTTCGCCAGCGCCAGCAGCGCGCCGGTGCCGAGCGCGCGCAGCGTCGGCTCCAGGCCGCGCGAGCCGGTGATGGCGTTGAGCACCACGTCGGCGGGTGTCGAGTCGATGAGGTCGAGCACGGCGGACGGCCCGGCGAACACGCGGGGCATCCGGAACTCGCCCTTCGCGTAGCCGCGGCGCTGCGCCTCGGCGTAGAGGGCGAGCGTGACGTCCTCCGCGGCCGTGGCGCGCGACACGGCGACCGCGTGGACGCCGAACTCGATCGCCTGGCGGGCCAGCGCGGCCGGATCGGCCCCGCCCGCGGCGATGCCTGCGACCGAGAAGCGGTCGGGGTTGGCGGCAACGACCTCAAGGGCCTGGGTGCCGACCGAACCGGTCGACCCGAGGAGGAGAACCGAGCGCGGAGCAGGGCTGAGCTGCGACGCGGGCCTGGGGGAGAGCGGGGAGGAGTCCATCACCGTCCATTGTTCCGGAAGCGCCCCGATGGGCCGCATGGCGGTACTCGGATAACAGAATGGTAAATCAAGAGTAGGTCGATCGGATCCAGGGCACTCCATCCTCGACGCCGCGAGGGAAAAGCCCACCGCGGCCCGCTGGAAGGAGAGCCCCCGTGGGCATCTTGGGCTGGATCGTCCTGGGTCTTATCGCGGGTGCCATTGCCAAGGCGATCATGCCGGGCAAGGACCCCGGCGGCATCATCATCACGATGCTGATCGGTATCGTCGGCGCCATCCTCGGCGGCTTCATCGGCCGCGCGCTGTTCAACAGCGACATCAACAACTTCTTCGACCTGAGCACCTGGCTCCTGGCCATCCTCGGCGCGCTGGTGCTGCTCGGCATCTACCGGTTGGTCACCGGTCGACGCGCACACGCCTGACCCCCACCACGTGAACGAGGGCCGTCCCCGATCGGGGGCGGCCCTCTTCGCGTTCCTCACCCCGCGAGGCCCGCGTCCCTGGCCAGCAGCGCGGCCTGCACCCGGTTCGTCAGCCCGAGCTTCGCGAGCAGCCTGCTCACGTAGGTCTTCACCGTCGCCTCGCTCATGTGCAGCCGCTGCCCGACGTCGGCGTTCGACATGCCGAGCCCCAGCAGCGCCAGCACCTCGACCTCGCGCTCGGTCAGCCCCTCGACCTGCCGCTTCGCCTCCTGCCGCCGCGGCTGCCCGGCGTGCGCGACCATCCCGACGACCCGGCTGGTCACCATCGGCGACAGGTACGCCTCGCCGACGTGCACGGCCCGCACGGCCCGCAGCAGCTCCTCCGGCGCGGAGTCCTTCAGCAGGAACCCGGCAGCCCCGTCGGACAGCGCCCGCACGATGTTGTCGTCCTCGCCGAAGGTGGTCAGCATCACCACCCGCACGGACGGCGCCACCGACCGCAGCTCCCGCGCGGCGGCCAACCCGTCCATCCGCGGCATCCTGATGTCCAGCACGGCCACGTCCACCCGCCGTTCGAGCGCGATCTGCACCGCCTCGCGCCCGTCACCGGCCTCGGCGACCAGCTCGATGTCGGTCGCGGTGCCGAGAATGGCTTTGATGCCCGCCCTCATCAGCGGTTCGTCATCGGCGATCAAGACCCGGATCACGCTCACTCAGATCCTCTGCATGTGGGAGTTCTTCTCGACGACCTCGCCGCGCGCGAAGCAGAACCGCAGGACCAGCTGGCCGCCCGAGGTGTAGGTCTGCTGGTCGGACAGACGGTATTCGCACGCGGCTCCCGGCGGTTCGGGCGCCGCCTTCGCCCGCAGGTCGCCGATCGCCGCGGCCGTGTCCCCGTTCTTGAGCTGCGACCGCACCTCGGCCTCCGGCTGACCGATGTACACCGAGTCGTAGAACGAGTGCTGCACCACGTTGGTCACGGGCTGGATGCCGATCCAGGTGTAGCCGCCGACGATGACGACCACCACCAGCCCGGCGGCGAGGATCGACCCGACCCCGGCCCACTTCCGCACGCTGGACCGCGTCATGGCGGCCTCGGCGGCCTGCACCTCGTGGCTGTCGTCCGGCTCCTCGGCCACCGTCGTGTCCTCGTACGGCAGCACGGCGGCGATCCGGAACCCCCCGGCGGGCAGCGGCCCCACGTGCAGCAGCCCACCGGCCACCCGCACCCGCTCGCCCAACCCGATCAGCCCGACGCCCGCCCCCTCGACGACGAGCCCGGCCCGTGGCGGGTTGTTCCGCACTTCCACCACGAGCGCGTCCGGCTCGTACTTCACCGTCACCTGCACGCTCGCCCCCGGCGCGTGCTTGTTCGCGTTGGTCAGCCCCTCCTGCGCCACCCGGTAGGCGGCGTGGCTCACCTTCGACGGCAGCGGGCAGGCCACCCCGCCCCGCACCAGGCTGACCCGCACCCCGGCCCGCCTCGCCCCGTCGACCAGCTCGTCGATCGCCTCGACGGTCCGCCGGGCCAGGTCCTCCTCCGGCGGGTCGTCCCGCCGGAGCACCCCGATGACGCCGCGCAGCTCCTCCATGCCGGTCAACGCCGCGCTGCGCAGGACCTGCACGGCTTCCCGCTGCTTCTCCCCCAGCTCGCCGTCCAGCGCCAGCGCCCCCGCGTGCACGGAGATCAGGCTCAGCCGGTGCCCCAGGCTGTCGTGCATGTCCTGCGCGATCCGGTTCCGCTCCCGCAGCCGGACCTGCCGCGTCAGCATCGCCCGCTCCCGGCGCATCCGCTCCTCGCGCTCCTGGAAGGCGGCGACCAGGGCGTTGCGCTGCGCGATGTACCGCCCGACCAGGAACGGCAGGACGACGACCATGCCGTAGACCGAAAGCATGACGAAGGACCCGAAGAACCCGCCGAGCCCCGGGATCCCGCCCTCCCACTGGAGCATGTGCACCGCGAGGCCGAGGACGGCGGTCAGCAGTGCGCGCTGCCAGGCGATGATCCGGTGACCGGCGGAGTAGGCCACCACCAGCATCAGGGTCACGCCACCGATGTCCGTCCCGAACACCAGCAGCAGCGTGATCAGCATCGCCACCGCGGGAGCCGCCAGCCGCAGCAGGTACAGCGCCGTGAACAGCAGCGCCAACCCCACCAGCTGCCACCCCGCCGGGTGCTGCTCGCTCAGCCAGCCGGGCAGCAGGTCCAGCAGCAGCACGCAGACGAGCCCGAACACCTCGGAGCCGACCCGCCACGGGGTGACCCGCCGCGCCCGCTCGACGACGTCCCGAACGAAGGCGGACGGCAGCTCCCGAACCCCGACGAACTCGGGCAGGAAGCGCTGCACGACGGTAGTCACTCCCCCAACGTACGAGACCGGACCAGCCCTGTCGGCGCACGATGGTCGCTTCGCGCAACGACGAAAGTTGACCGATCACCCCAGGACCCCGAACCACCGGCGGCGACCCCCGTCACACAGGCCACCACCCCCGGCCCGACCCACCCCCGTGTGCGAAAATGACCGCGAACCACCGGATCAGGAAGGTCGTGGCAGCTGTGTCTTCGTCTTCGGAGTTGGACAGGCGTCCGGCTGTCGACGTCCACGACGAGCCGTCCGCCGAGTGGGGTTGGCACGGTTCGTTCCCGAAGGCCATCCGCCTCGCGGGCTGGGCCTCGACCATCGGCGTCTTCGCGCTCATCATCGGCAACCACGAGGGCCGGACCGAGAACCTCTTCCTGGTCCTCATCGGCATCGCCATGATCGCCGTGCTGGTCCGCGACCAGATCCGCAGCCGCACCTCCTGGCGCCGCTAGCCGTCCGGACGGGCCTGGAGGTCCAAGCCCGTCCCGAGCGGGCTCACTCCACCACGGACAGCACGATCTTCCCGGTGCTGCGCCCGGTCTCCCCCAGTTCGTGCGCCTTGCCCGCGTCGGCCAGCGGCAGCGCGGCCTCGATCGCGACGCGGATCTTCCCGGCGTCCACCAGCGCGGCGATCTCGGTCAGCGCGGCCCCGTCCGGCTCGACCAGGAACGGCGTGGACCGCACCCCGGCCTTCCCCGCCGCCTCGGCCACGCCGTCCTGCAGACCGCTGGGGATGGCCACCAGCAGGCCGCCGGGCTTCAGCGTCCCGACCGAGCGGATCGCGTTGTCCCCGCCGACCAGGTCGATGACGACGTCGACGTCCGACACGACGTCCTCGAACCGCGTGGTCCGGTAGTCCACGACCTCGTCCGCGCCGATGGACTTCAGGAACTCGTGCTTGCCCTCGCCGGCGGTCCCGATCACGTGCGCGCCCCTGGCCTTCGCGATCTGCACGGCCAAGTGCCCGACCCCGCCCGCGGCGGCGTGCACCAGCACCCGCTGCCCTGCCTGGACGTTCGCCGTGTCCACCAGCGCCTGCCACGCCGTGAGCACGGCCAACGGCAACGCCGCCGCCTCGACGTGCGAGATGCTCGTGGGCTTCAGCGCGAACTGGCGGGACGGCGCGGTGACGTACTCGGCGTAGGCGGAGGCGGCGCGGGGGAACCACGGCATCCCGTAGACCTCGTCGCCGGGCTTCACCGTCGTGACGCCGAACCCGACCTCCTCGACGACGCCGGAGACGTCCCAGCCGAGGATGAACGGCGGCTCCCCGAGGACACCGGCCATCCCGCTGCCCGCACGGGTCTTCCAGTCGACGGGGTTCACCCCGGCGGCGTGCACCCTGACCAGGATCTCGGTGGGCAGTGGCGAGGGGCGGTCGACCTCCGAGACGACCAGGACTTCCGGACCACCGAACGTCTGCTGCGTGATTGCCTTCATGCTCCACATCCTGAGACACCAGGTATCCATTCGCAATCAGGCACCTTTTTCTGCCCTAGGTACCTCAGGGAAACCGGTGCTGAGGTGGTACAACACTCAGGTGGACACACCATGCACCCCCACCACCCGTGACGTCTACCTGAAGCAGTGCCCGTGCCGGGAGGTCCTGGACATGGTCGCGAGCAAGTGGACGGCGCTCGCCATCGGCGCGCTGGAGGACGGGCCGCAGCGGTTCGGCGAGGTGCGGCGGAAGGTCGAGGGCATCACGCAGAAGATGCTCACCCAGACCCTCCGCGCCCTCACCCGCGACGGGTTGATCACCCGAACGGTGTACCCCACTGTCCCGATGCGGGTCGACTACGAACTGACCCCCCTGGGTCGCAGCCTGGTCGCGCCGCTCAGCGCGTTGCGCGACTGGTCGGAGCAGCACATCGACCTGATCCAGGCGGCCCGCGCGGACTACGACGTGACGGGCGAGGGGGAACCGGTCCCAACGCGCTGACCAGCGCGTGCACCCGGTGCCCGCCCCCGGATCGGGGCGGGCACCGGGGTTCAGGGCCTGGTGAGCGCGCAGTCCGGGCGGTGCAGGTCCAGCCGCGACCCGCGGCCCAGGCAGGCGGCGACCAGGTGGACCTGCTGGCCGTAGGCGCGGCCCTGGACCGCGGTCGTGGTCCCGTCCGGGCCGACCTCGCAGGGGTTGTCGTCGGTGCACTGCTCACCGGCGACGTTGTGGGTGTTGTGCACGCCCACCACCGTGACGCCGTCGGCGGCCAGCAGCGGTGATCCCGACTGGCCGTGCGACGGGGCGCAGTCCGCGCTCGCGGCGTAGCGGATCGAGTCGTCCATCTCGTAGCCGCCTTCGCGCAGGTGCTCGACCACGGCCTCGGCCGTGCAGGCCGAACGGCCGCTGGTGTGCACCAGGGTCAGCGGATCACCCGCACGCGCGGGCTTGGACGTCAGCCGGAAGACCCGCGCCCCCTTCGCCGCCAGCTGCGCGTAGGTCTGGTCCAGCCGGTAGAGCGCGATGTCGGTGCCGGTCATGGTGGCGTACACCAAGCGGTTCGCACGGGCCGTGGCCCGCGGGTACCCCTGCCGGTCAGCGATGGCGACCTCGCGGTCGGCGGGCTGGTCCACCAGCGCCGCGCCCGGCGCGGGCCGTTCCCCCTGCACGCAGTGGCCGTTGGTGAACAGCAGCGCCGGGTCCTTCGGAGCCGCGCCCGGCGGGCGGACCACCGAGCCGACGCAGCCGCCGAGGCCCACCGAGCCCTCCACGTTCGGGATCACGTCGTCCGGCGGCACGTCGGTGCCGGAGATGATGCCGTTGATCCAGTCGACGTGCCTGGTCACGTCGGTGTACAGCACCGGCTCGCCCTCGCCGCTGGGACCGCTGACCACACCGGCCAACGCCCACTCGCCACCCTCCCGGACCAGGGCTGGCCCACCGGAGTCCATGTTGGCCGCGACGACGCGGCCGTCCCGGCTGCCGACGCACAGCTCGCCGACGGGCGCGGCGACCGTGCACGTCGAGATGGGCTGCACGGCGGTGTCCGCCTCGTGCAGCCGCGTGGGGAAGCACCGGGGATCCGCGCTGTCCTCGCAGGTCATGCCCCAGCCCAGGATGCGCGCGGGCGTGCCGTCTGGCGGGGTGGTCGAGGCGATCCGCACGGGCTTGGCCCTGACCGGGGTGCGCAGGTGCAGCAGCGCGAGGTCCTTGCCCCAGAAGCCCCCTTCGTCGGTGGCGGTCGCCAGCCGGTAGTAGTGGTCGACCTCGGCGACCTCGCCGCCGGAGGTGGTGTCGAGAGAACCGACTCGGACCCGCCAGCCGCGCGGGACGCCGGTCTTGGCGTTGGTCGGGTTCTTGCCCGCGCAGTGGCTGGCCGTCAGGACCCACTGCGGCGCCAGGACTTCCACGCCGCAGCCGTGCCCGTCGGCCCGCGGCGGCTTGGGGTAGGACGGTTGGAAGGACCCGGCGAACGAGTACGCCGAGGTCGACTCCGCGCCACCGAGGACGGCGAGCGCGGGTGTGGCGCTCAGGGAGGACGCGGCCAGCACGGCGGCGACCAGCAGGGGTTGGCATCGCATGGCACCACCGTGCTCGGCCTATGTCCGCGTGGTGCGATGGCCGTGCGACGGTTCCGCGACGTCTAGCCGAGCACCCAGCCGAGCTGGAACTCGACGGACTGGCCCTCGCAGTCGGTGGTCACCGAATCGAAGTGGTGCGAGCCCGCGTTGCAGCGGAACAGCGGCAGCGCGGGCAGATCAGCGGGCTTGGCGGCCAGCACGTGGCCCAGCAACCCGTGCACGGACTGGCCTTCGCAGTCCGCCGACAGCGACGACATCCGGTCCTGCGAGTTCTTGATCGCGCACGAGTAGAGCGGCTTCGTGCCCGGATCGGCGTTGGCGAGGAGCTTGCCGATCCCGCCCTCGACGGTGAACCCAGCCGGTGGCGCGACCTTCGCAGTGCCCGTGTAGTGGAAGCCCGCGGCGTTGCGGAAGCGTTGCAGCGCAACGGACTCCGGTGGCGGCTGCACGGTCGGGGACGTGGTCGACGGCGGCGGATCGGGCTCCTTGGTGACGGTCACCGTGGACGGTGTCGCGGACGTCGTCGGCGTGACTGATTCACTCGACGGCGCGCTGCTGCTCGGTGCGGCACTGGACGACGACCCGATCGCGTTGACCGGCCCCGGTGACGCCTCGCCGTTCTCGTCCGGCTTGAGCAGGAACACCCCGGCCAGCGCCAGCGCCACGACCGTCGCGGCGGCGCCCGCGACCAGGAAGACCTTGCGGCGCCCTGGTTTCCCGTCCTCGTCAGGCCCGTCCTCATCGGGCCCGTCGTCGTCGGCCCACAGCGGCGTGTCCACCGGCCGCGTGGCGTACGACGTGACCGGTTCGATGAACACCGTCTCCGGCTCGCCGGGTTTGCGCAGCATCTCGCGCACCTGCGCCGCCGACGGCCTGGTCTCCGCCGCGCGCGACAGCAACCGCATGATCACCGCGCCCAGCGGCCCCGACCCGAGCTTCAACACCGGCGGCTCGTACAGCACCGCGTGCATCGTCGACGCCGTCGTGTCGCGCAGGAACGGCGACCGCCCCTCGACCGCGTGGAACAGCGTCGCCCCCAACCCCCACAGGTCGGTCGCGGGCGAGGGCACGTGCCCGTTGAACAGCTCCGGCGCCATGTAGCCGGGCGTCCCCATCATGCTGCCGGTGGCGGTCAGCCGCGGGTCGTCCATCGCTCGCGCGATCCCGAAGTCCGCCAGCTTCGCCCCGCCGTCGGGCAGCACCATGATGTTGCTGGGCTTCACGTCCCGGTGCACGATCCCCGCGGCGTGCGCGGTCTCCAGCGCGCTGAGCACGTGCAGCCCGATCGACGCGACCTGCTCGGCGGGCAGGGCCCCGCGCCGCTTCATCACGTCGGCCAGCGTCGGAGCCTCCACCAGCTCCATCACGAGGTACGTCGCACCGTGCTCGATGATCACGTCGTGGACGCCGACCACGTTCGGGCTGTTCAACCGACCGGCGGTCCGCGCCTCGCGCAGGACCCGCTCCGCCTCGACCGGCGACGACGTCCGCAACTCCTTGAGCGCCACCCGCCGCCCGATGACGACGTCCTCGGCCAACCAGACGACACCCATGCCACCGCGACCGAGTTCCCGCAGCGTGCGGTACCTGCCCGCAACCAGCTTCGACGGCTCGCCCACGCCCGGATGCTATCCCGAGGAGGTGCCACGTTCGGCCATTGCGCCCAACCGGACACGTCCTGTTGCCCGCCCGCACCAACCCCGGCCGCGCGCAACCGGTTCCGGGCGAACGGCGGACGAGCTCAGCCCTCGGCCGCCAGCTGTCCGCACGCCGCCGCGATCTCCTGCCCACGGGTGTCGCGCACGGTGCACGTCACGCCCTGCGCGAGCACCCGCCGCACGAACTCGCGTTCCACCGGCTTCGGCGAGGCGTCCCACTTCGACCCCGGCGTGGGGTTCAGCGGGATCAGGTTCACGTGGACCAGCGGGCCCAGGTGCTTGCGGAGCAGCTTGCCCAGCATGTCCGCGCGCCAGCCCTGGTCGTTGATGTCGCGGATCAGCGCGTACTCGATGGACACGCGGCGGCCGGTGCGGTCGGCGTACCCGCGGGCCGCCTCCATCACCTCGGACACCTTCCACTTGGTGTTGACGGGCACGAGGGTGTCGCGCAGTTCGTCGTCCGGCGTGTGCAGCGACACGGCGAGGCGGACGTGCAGGCCCTCCTCGGTCATGCGGTGGATCGCGGGCACCAGGCCGACGGTGGACACCGTGACGGACCGCTGCGAGATCCCCAGGCCGTCCGGCGCGGGGTCGCAGATGCGGTGCACGGCTTCGATCACGCGCTTGTAGTTGGCCAGCGGCTCGCCCATGCCCATGAAGACGATGTTCGACAGCCGACCCGGACCACCGGGCAGCTCGCCGTCGCGCATGGCGGCGGCGCCGCGGCGGACCTGGTCGACGATCTCCGCCGTCGACAGGTTGCGCTGGAGGCCGCCCTGGCCGGTGGCGCAGAACGGGCACGCCATGCCGCAGCCCGCCTGGCTGGAGATGCACAGGGTGGCGCGGTCCGGGTAGCGCATGAGGACGCTCTCGACGAGCGTGCCGTCGTGCGCCTTGAGCAGCGTCTTGCGGGTCGTGCCGTCGTCGCAGGCCACCGAGCGGATCTCGGTGAACAGCGGCGGCATGAGTTCGGCGACCAGCGCGGCGCGCGTGGCCGCCGGGATGTCGGTCATGGCGTCCGGGTCGGACGTGAGCCTGCCGAAGTAGTGGTTCGACAGCTGCGCGGCCCGGAAGGGCTTTTCGCCCAGCGCGGCGACGGCTTCTCGACGCCCTTCGGCGGAGAGGTCGGCCAGGTGGCGCGGGGGAAGGCCGCGCTTGGGTGCGTCGAAGACGAGGGGGAGGGCAGTCATAGCACCTACCAGTGTCCCATGACCGAGTGGGTGCTCCCGACCACTCTGCCGATAGTCGCCGTTGCATCGCGATACGTTCCGATATATCGTTAGCTCGTACCTACCGATACCCAGTGCGAGGAGCAGCCAGATGCGATCCCCCTTCAACCACCGTGACCACCACGGTCACCGGCACCACCGCTCCGGCGGGTTCGACGACCCGCGTCGCGGCTTCGGCGGCGGCTTCGGAGGCCCACCGCCTCCCCCGTTCCCGCCCGACGCCGAGATGCCCTTCCCCCCTGGCCCCCCGTGGGGTCGCGGCGGTGGCGGCAGGCGCGGCGGGCCGCACCACGGCGGCAGGCAGAGGCGCGGCAACGTCCGCGCGGCGCTGCTGGCGCTGTTGGCCGAAAGGCCGATGCACGGCTACGAGATGATCCAGGAACTGGGCAGGCGCACCGACGGCGTCTGGCGGCCCAGCCCCGGCTCGGTCTACCCGACGCTGCAGATGATGGCCGACGAGGGCCTGGTCGCGTCCACCGAGGAAGCGGGCGGCAAGAAGCTGTTCACGCTCACCGAGACGGGCACGGCCGAGGCCGCGAACAGCGAGGGCGCGACCCCGTGGGAGCAGGTCAACGACGAGGCCGACGTCGTCGCGGCCAAGCTCCGCACGGCGTCGCGGCACCTCGGGTCCGCGATGCAGCAGATGGCGCACGCGGGCACCAGGGAGCAGAAGGGCAGGGCCGTCGAGGTCCTCGACGAGGCCAGGCGCAAGATCTACGCGATCCTGGGCGAACCGGACGTCGAAGAGGACACCGACAACCCCGAATAGCTACCAGCGGCCGTGCACGTGCGGCCGGACCAGGTCGTCGTAGACGGCCGTGACCTCGGCCAACGCCTCGGACGAGAGGGGCGCCAAGTCGGCCGCGGCGACGTTGCCCTTGACCTGGTCGGCGTTGCGCGCGCCGGGGATCACGACGGTGACACCCGGCTGGTCGACGATCCAGCGCAACGCGAACTGGGCGAGCGTGGCGCCCGCGGGCACCAGCGGGCGCAACCGCTCGACGGCCTCCAGGCCCACGTCGAACGGCACGCCGGAGAACGTCTCGCCCTGGTCGAACGCCTCCCCGTTGCGGTTGTACGTGCGGTGGTCGTCCTCCCCGAACGTCGTCGCGGCGGTGTACCGCCCGGACAGCAGGCCCGACGCCAGCGGCACCCGCGCGATGATCCCGACACCCGCCTCGGCCGCCGCCGGGAGCACCCGCTCCAGCGGCTTGAGGCGGAAGGCGTTCAGGATGATCTGCACGCTCACCACGTTCGGCCGCGCGATGGCCGCGAGGGCCTCCTCGACCGTCTCGACGCTCACGCCGTAGGCCGCGATCCGCTTGGCCTGCACCAGCTCGTCGAGGCTGTCGAACACCTCGTCGGTCGAGTACACCGGCGTCGGCGGGCAGTGCAGCTGGACCAGGTCGATCGTGTCCACTCCCAGGTTCGCCCGCGAGCGGTCGTTCCACGCGAGGAAGTTCTCGCGGCTGTAGTTCTCCGGCACCTGCTCGACCCGCCGACCCATCTTGGTCGCCACGAAGACGCCCGAGTCGTCCCGTTCCCGCAGGAACTGGCCGACCAGCTTCTCGCTGCGGCCGTCGCCGTACACGTCGGCGGTGTCGAAGAAGGTCACGCCCGCGTCGGCCGCGGCGTGGAGGAGGGCGATCCCGTCGCCCTCCTCCACCTGGCCCCAGTCGCCGCCGAGCTGCCAGCAGCCAAGCCCGATGACGCCGACGGGGCGTCCGATCCTGTTCGCGATTCGGTTCTCCACGAACGAAATCCTACGGTCAGCCGGCCATTCGGGCGGATCGGCGGAGTTGGGCGACCGCGACTCCCGCGCCACGGGCTAGGGAAGGACGAGTCCGGTCGGCTTGCGGCGCACGTGCACCCGGTACCCGACGGGGAACGACAGCCCCGGCGTCTCGTCGATGGCGCGTTGGGCGACGGTCGCGGAGAACTCGATGCGCAGCACGGACTCCAGGTCCTCCCGCCGCTCGAACTCCCACCGCGCGGTCACGTGCCGAACGCTGAACCCGTTGTCCGCGAAGAACTCCGCCACGGCGGCCGGGTCGTAGCGGGGTTCGTCGGCGCACAGCCACGGCCCGTACGGCGAGGCCGCACCGTCGAGGTCCACGACCGCCAGCGCGCCGCCGGGCCGCAGGACGCGGTCCGCCTCGCGCATCCCCGGTTCGCAGCCGGGGCCGAAGAAGTACGCCGTGCGGGCGTGCACGAGGTCCGCGCTGCGGTCCGGGAGCGGCAGCCGTTGCGCGGGACCGGCGTGCACGGAGACGTTCGCAAGCCCTTCGGCACGGGTCTTGGCCCGCTTGACCAGCGGCGCGTACGGCTCGACGCCGGTGACCGTGCGCGCGGTCGCGGCGAACACCGGGAGGTGGAACCCGTCACCGCAGCCGACGTCGACCACGTCCAGCCCGGCCCAGTCGCACTCCTCGCGCAACGCGCGCCACAGGTCCCCGTCCACGTCCTGCGCGCGGTTCTCGACCTGGTAGACCTCGGGCCAGTGCCAGATGTTCGGGCTGGGCAGGACGTCGGCGGGCCGGACCGCCGCCCACGCCGCCCGCACGAAACCCTTCACCCCACGACAATAGAGCGCTAGGCCCGATGGGCGGTGCTATTCCAGACGACCACGGCGTAGCGTGATCAAGGACAGTGCTCGAAGGAGGCGTCCTTGTCCATCACGCCGAACTCCCCCGCCCTGGCCGAGCTGCACGCGGGCGCGCCCTGCTGGGCCGAACTGCCCGTCACCGACCTGGCCGCCGCGAAGGACTTCTACACCGGGCTCTTCGGCTGGGACTACGTCGACGACCAGGGGTACGCGGTCGCCGTGCTCGACGGCGTGCCCGTCGCGGGCCTGCCCGTCGACCGCGCGCTGCCCGAGCAGTACACGGCGTGGACCCTGTTCCTGCGCACCCCGCACGCGCGGGCGACCGCGGAGAAGGTGTTCGCGCTGGGCGGCTACGTGCTGCGCAACCCGAGCCAGGAGGCGGACCACACGCAGTCCACCCTGATCAGCGACCCGACCGGCGGCGTGATCGGGTTCCGGCACGTGCCACCGGACTGGCGGTTCGGCACTACGGGGCACGGGGCCTACGCGTGGGCCGAGCTGAACACCCGTGACGGCGGCACGGCGGACGCGTTCTTCAAGGAGCTGTGCAACTTCGACGTGATGCAGATCGGCGACGGCCACACCGTCGACTACACCGTCTGGTCCGTGGCGGGCGAGAGCGTGCTCGGCAGGCAGCGGATGGGGCGCCGCTCGTTCCCGCGGGACGTGCCCGCGCACTGGATGGTCTACTTCACGGCCGCGCCCGAGATCGGCGCGGACTCGGTCGCGAGCCGGGTGCGCGAACTGGGCGGGCAGGTGACGGTCGAGCCGTACGACACGCCCTACGGTCGCACGACCGAGGTGCGCGACCACGCGGGCGCCACGTTCTCGGTGATCGACGCGTCCCGCGCGATCACGCTGTCCGAGGACGAGACCGGCGCGAACGTGGACGACCCGTACGACGACTGAGGCGGGGCCGTTCTACGGCACGAACAGGTGCAGCAGCAGCCAGGACACCACGGCCGACGGCAGCAGCGAGTCCATGCGGTCCATCAGGCCGCCGTGGCCGGGCAGCAGCGTGCCCATGTCCTTGATGCCGAGGTCGCGCTTGATGAGCGATTCGATCAGGTCGCCGGTGGTGGAGACGACCACCAGGGCGATGCCGAACAGCACGCCCTGCCACCACTGGCCGTCCAGCAGCAGGCTCACCGTGAGCGCGCCGCCGACCATGCCCGCGATGATCGACCCGGCGAAGCCCTCCCAGGACTTCTTCGGGCTGATGGCGGGAGCCATGGGGTGCTTGCCGAAGAGCACGCCCGCGATGTAGCCGCCGGTGTCCGACAGCACCACGCCGAGGATGAAGGCGATCACCCGGTACGCGCCGTCGTCCGGCACGACCAGCATCACCGCGAACGCCGCGAACATGGCGACGTACGCGACCGTGAAGATCGACGCCGTCACGTCCCGCAGGTAGCCGTCCGCACCGTCCTTCAGGCGCCAGACCAGGCACACCAGAATGGTGATCACGAACGCGCTGAGCACGCCCGCGCGCTCGTACGGCCAGGCCAGCCAGACGACCGCCTGGCCGCCGACGAGCACGGGCACCAGTGCGACCTGGATGCCCGCGCTCGTCTTGAGCGCACGGGCCAGCTCGAAGATCGACACCGCCACCGCCACCGCGACGATGGCGATGAACACCTGCCGCACGGTGAAGAGGGAGACGAGGACCAGGCCGCCCAGACCGACACCGACCAGGATGGCCGACCGCAGATCCCGTCCCGCTCGTGACGGCTTCTGCACGCCGTCCGCGCTGCTGGACGGCGCCTGCGCGTCCTGCTCACCACCGCCTGGCACCTGCTGTGCTCCTATCACGACTCCCACGTCACCATCAGACTTCGAGCAGCTCGACTTCCTTGTGCTTGACGAGCTCGTCGATCTGGTGCACGTACTTCTGCGTCACCGACTCGAGTTCCTTCTCGCCGCGAGTGCCCTCGTCCTCGCCGGACTCACCGTCCTTCACCATGCGCTCGATCTCTTCCTTCGCCTTGCGGCGGATGCTGCGCATGGTGATCTTGGCGTCCTCACCCTTGGTCTTCGCGACCTTCACCATCTCCCGGCGGCGCTCCTCGGAGAGCTGCGGGATGACGATGCGGATGATCGAGCCGTCGTTGCTGGGGTTCACGCCGAGGTCGGAGTCGCGGATCGCCTTCTCGATGGCGTTCAGCTGGCTGGCGTCGTACGGCTTGACGACGGCCATGCGCGCCTCGGGGATCGCGATGCTCGCCAACTGGTTCAGCGGGGTCGGCGAACCGTAGTAGTCGACGACGATGCGCGAGAACATGGCGGGTGAGGCACGGCCCGTGCGCACGGCCGCGAGGTCGTCCTTCGCCACGGACACCGCTTTTTCCATCTTTTCTTCGGCGTCGAGGAGGGTCTCGTCGATCACGGCAACTCCTTAGTGCGAGCCGGGGCAGGCCCGAAGCCTGGTCCCAGCGGGTCTAGAAGGACGGGCGACCACCGGGGGTGCTCACCAATGTTCCGATCTTCTCACCACGCACCGCCCGCGCGATGTTCCCCTCGGTCAGGAGGTTGAACACCATGATGGGCATGTTGTTGTCCATGCACAGGCTGAACGCGGTGGAATCCGCCACGTTGAGTCCGCGTTCGAGCACTTCCCGGTGCGTGATGTTGTCGAACATCAGCGCGTCCGGGTCGATCTTGGGGTCGGCGGTGTAGATGCCGTCCACGGCCTTCGCCATGAGCACGATCTCGCAGCCGATCTCCAGCGCGCGCTGCGCGGCCGTCGTGTCGGTGGAGAAGTAGGGCATGCCCGCGCCGCCGCCGAAGATCACGACACGGCCCTTCTCGAGGTGCCGCATGGCGCGTCGCGGGATGTAGGACTCGGCGACCTGGCCCATCGTGATGGACGTCTGGACCCTGGTGTCGATGCCGTGCTCGCGCTCCAGGAAGTCCTGCAACGCCAAGCAGTTCATCACGGTGCCCAGCATGCCCATGTAGTCCGCGCGGCTGCGGTCCATGCCGCGCTGCTGCAGTTCGGCGCCGCGGAAGAAGTTGCCGCCGCCGATGACCACGGCGACCTGGGCGCCGGTGCGGACCACGGCCGCGATCTGGCGGGCGACGACCACGACGACGTCGGGGTCGACCCCGACCTCCCCGCCGCCGAACATCTCCCCACCGAGCTTGAGCATCACGCGCTTGTAACCATCAACGTCTTCGCTCACAGGTCCTCCTCGCGGCGCTGGAAGTCTGGACACGGCGAAGGCGGGGTTGCGATGCGCAGCAACCCCGCCCTCACGCGAATCAGGCCTGACCGACCTCGAACCGGGCAAAGCGGGTAACCGCTACGCCGGCCTCGTCCAGCACTGCCTTGACGGTCTTCTTCGACTCCTTCACGGAAGCCTGCTCCAGGAGCACGACGTCCTTGAAGAAGCCGTTCACGCGGCCCTCGGCGATCTTGGCGATCGCACCGTCGGGCTTGCCCTCTTCGCGAGCGGTCTCCTCGGCGATGCGGCGCTCGTTGGCGACCAGCTCGTCGGAGACGTCTTCGCGCGTCAGGTACTTCGCCCGCATGGCCGCGATCTGCTTCGCGGTGTCAGCGGCGACGGCCTCGTTGTCACCGGTGTACTCGACGACCACGCCGATGGCGGGCGGCAGGTCCGCCGAGCGGCGGTGCAGGTAGGTGGTGACGGTGCCGTCGAACACGGCGACGTTGCCGACCTCGAGCTTCTCGGACAGCTTCGCCGAGTACTCCTCGACCACCGTGGCGACGGTCTTGCCGTCGATCTCGCTGGTCAGCAGGGTCGCGACGTCGTTGGCACGCGAGGCCTTGGCGGCTGCGAGGACCGTGGCCGCGAACTCCTGGAAGCCGTCGGTCTTGGCGACGAAGTCGGTCTCGCACAGCAACTGGACCATCACGCCGTCCTCGGCGGTGACGAGACCGTTGGTGGCGGTGCGACCGGCACGCTTGCCGACGTCCTTCGCACCCTTGATACGCAGGATCTCGACGGCCTTGTCGAAGTCGCCGTCGGTCTCCTCGAGCGCGTTCTTGCAGGCCATCATGCCCGCGGCCGTGAGCTCGCGGAGGCGCTTCACATCAGCGGCGGTGTAGTTCGCCATCGTGCGATTTCCGTTCCTTCTGCGGTCCCGATGTCGGCGGTGCCGACGGGGGTTACGCGCGAGTTAGTGCTGAGCGCGCCACGCCCGCGTTCACGGGCGTGGCGCGGTTCAGATCAGGACTTGACGGGCTCGTCGGCAGGCGCCTCGACCTCGGCGACCGGGGCGTCCTCGGCGATGGCCTCGGCCACCTCGGGGGCCACCGGCGTCTCGGGAGGAGTGCTGGTCAGCAGCTCCTGCTCCCACTCGGCCAGCGGCTCGTTGATGCCGGGCTCCGGCTTGTCGTCGCCGTCAGCCGCGTTGTTGCGCGCACCCGAGCGGGCCATGAGACCAGCGGCGGCCGCCTCGGCGACGACCTTGGTCAGCAGCGCCGCGGACCGGATCGCGTCGTCGTTGCCCGGAATCGGGAAGTCGACCTCGTCCGGGTCGCAGTTCGTGTCCAGGATCGCGACGATCGGGATGTGCAGCTTGCGCGCCTCGCCGACGGCGATGTGCTCCTTCTTGGTGTCGACGATCCACACCGCGGAGGGCACCTTGGCCATGTCGCGAATACCGCCCAGCGTGCGGGACAGCTTGTCCTTCTCGCGGTTCATCATCAGGATTTCCTTCTTGGTGAAACCCTGGAAACCGCCGGTCTGCTCCATCGACTCCAGCTCCTTGAGGCGCTGAAGACGCTTGTGCACCGTCGAGAAGTTGGTGAGCATGCCGCCCAGCCAGCGCTGGTTCACGTAGGGCATGCCGACGCGGAGCGCCTCGCTGGCGATCGCTTCCTGCGCCTGCTTCTTGGTGCCGATGAACAGGATCGACCCACCGTGCGCGACCGTCTCGCGGACGAACTCGTACGCCCGGTCGATGTAGGTCAGCGTCTGCTGGAGGTCGATGATGTAGATGCCGTTGCGCTCGGTGAAGATGTAGCGCTTCATCTTCGGGTTCCACCGAC
Source organism: Umezawaea sp. cmx-9-4 (assembly GCA_049997955.1). Classification (GTDB taxonomy): domain Bacteria; phylum Actinomycetota; class Actinomycetes; order Mycobacteriales; family Pseudonocardiaceae; genus Umezawaea. The sequence goes on from JAEBDY010000002.1 coordinate 327,975, forward strand.
GAGTCTGGTGCCCGAAGTGCACGCCGCTGTCGAGCAGCTGCTTCATGGTGACGACGGCCATAGCCGGGTTCGCACCTTTTCGATCAGGCGCACCGGACCAGCCGGCACGCGCGTTCCGGTTGTCGCGATGAGCCGGGATGGCACACCGCCCTAGTGCCCTGCCGCCGCCCAGACCCGAAGAAATGTTGACCTTTGGGACCGCCGGACGCCGTGACTCGACCACACTCGAAAGGGATCGGGTCAGCAGTGGCACGCGAAGTCGTCCCGTACTCAGACGGGGCGTGGAACAAGTGTACGCCGAAGGCACCCGAAGTCCGAACCGGGGCCTCCGGTTGTCCACAGGCCCACTAGTTGTCCACAGATCCAAGGTTCGCGGTGGCGTCGACGCAGGTCACACCGGACCGTGAACCCATGCGCACACCACCCGCCACCACCCCGCGCGGACCCGCGACAAGGCACTTCGACGCTGGCCGGATCGTGCGCGCGCTGGTGGCGCTGCTGGCAGGCGCGACGATCGCGGTGCTGACGCCACCGACCCCCGCCGAGGCCCGACGCGGCGACTACGGCTGGCCACTGGCCCCACCCCACCCGGTACTGCGCCCCTTCACCGCTCCCACGACCCCGTACGGCCCGGGCCACCGAGGCGTGGACCTGGGCGGATCCGAAGGCGAACCCGTACTGGCCGCCGCCGACGCCACGGTGCTGTTCGCGGGCGAGGTGGGAGGCCGCCCGGTGGTGTCACTGGCCCACCCCGACGGCTTGCGCACCACGTACGAACCGGTGACCCCAACCGTCCGCGCGGGCACACCGACCAAACGCGGCAACCAGATCGGCACCCTCCTGCCAGGCCACGCGGGCTGCCCCACCAAGGCCTGCCTGCACTGGGGCGCACGACGCGGCCTGGAGTACCTCAACCCGATCAGACTGGTCTCCCCGGGCCGCATCCGCCTACTACCCCTACCACCAGCGACAACCTCCACCCGCGCACCACCACGACGACCTCGCGCCGGTCCACCGCGCGGACGTTCGCGCGCCTCCGGACCTGCGGCTGGTTCAGGGCGCAGACCATCGCTTCACCTGTGGGAGCCAGATGATCCATCGGGCTGAACGCATGCGCCGGTAGACGCCTTGGCGCAGTCGGCCTCAGCTGGCGACAGGAGCAGCGAGACAGGCCGAGCCAGCTCACGACCGCGGTGGCATGGCCAGGTCGGTCCGGTTAGCGACAACGGCAGCGAAACCGAACCTGATCCACATCAATCCCGGCGGTCAAGATCAATCCCAATGGTCAAGCCGAGACCTCGTCAGCGGTTAGCCATTGTCGGTTTACCGCCAACGGTGCAGGTAACGGGCGGCGATGCTGGCGGCAGTTCGAATATCGGTGTTGCCGGCATGCCGGTACAGGCGAAATTTCGGGCAGCGGCGCACCGTGGTACGCCGATGCTGGCGGCAAGCCGGGCGGCAAGCCGGGCGGCAAGCCGGGCGGCAAACCCGGCGGCAAACCCGGCGGGTGTTGGTGAGCCGGGCAGCGTCGAGCCGAGCGGCGGGTAGCCGGGCACCGGTGAGCCGGACTGCGGAGCCGGTGTCGGTTAGCCGGGCGGCAAAGCCAGCCGGTTGGTGGCGAGCTGGGCGGTAGAGCTGGTGTCGGTTAGCTGGGTGTGGCCGGAAGTGGGTGCTTCCGGCCACGTGCGGCCTACCTGCGGTCTTGAGGTGGGGTGGTCAGTCCGACTGCTCGTTGAGCTTGGTGCGGAGGCGGAGCACCGCTCGCGTGTGCAGTTGGCAGACCCTGGACTCGGTGACGCCGAGGACCTTGCCGATCTCGGCGAGGGTCAGGTTTTCGAAGTAGTAGAGGGTGACCACTATTCGGTCGCGTTCTGCCAGTTGTGCCACGGCGTCCGCCAGTTGGCGGCGGCTGTCCAGGTCGACGAGGGTCGCGACCGGGTCTTCCGCGTGGTTGTCGGGAAGCGACTCGGCCAGCGACGCGCCTGCCCCGGTACCCCCGCGGCCTGCGGCGATCAGTTCGTCGAGTGCGACCACGCTGGTGAGTTGCAGTTGGGCGTACAGCTCGCGGAGTTCCGCCAAGCCGATCTTGAGTTCGACGGCGAGTTCGCGGTCCGTCGGTGTCCGCTGCAACTGGGCGCCGAGGCGTTCCAGTGCTCGTTCGACGTCCCGTGCGCGGGAGCGGACCGAACGCGGAACCCAGTCCTGGGAGCGGAGGTCGTCCAGGATCGCGCCGCGGATGCGCTGCATGGCGTAGGTCTCGAACTTGAGACCGCGTTCGAACTCGAACTTCTCGATCGCGTCGACCAACCCGAAGATGCCGGACTGGATCAGGTCACCGACGTCGACGTGGGCGGGCAGGCCCGTGCCGACTCGGCCTGCGACGTACTTGACCAGCGGTGCGTAGTGCAGGACCAGTCGGTCGCGGACGACCTGCTCGTGCGACTTGCCGTACTTCTGCCACAGGGCGATGATCCCGGCCTCGACGTCGTCCGCGGTGCGGGATTCGGACGCCGGGTGGGCCGGGCGCTGGGAGCCGTTGCGCGCCGGTGGTGAGAGCACAACGGCATGGCCGTTCGCCACGGCACTCCCGTTGTGGAGGGGGTCACCGTCGATGCGGTGACCGTTGGTCCCCGCCGGGGTGTGCGCCTCCGACGTGGTTCCGACGTGCGCGGCGGAAGGGGTGTCCACGGTTGCGGTCCGCGAACCTCCCCCTGCGACGTCAGGAACGGGGGTGGGTTCGGTCATGGATCGCCTTCAGCCGTTCGACAGTGACGTGTGTGTAGAGCTGAGTTGTTGCGAGCGTAGCGTGACCAAGGAGTTCTTGGACTGTGCGCAGGTCCGCTCCCCCTTCCAAAAGGTGTGTCGCCGCTGAGTGGCGAAGTCCGTGCGGCCCGAGGGGGGCCGTACCGGGTACCGCACCCACTACATCGTGAACAACCCGTCTAGCGGTACGGGCATCTAGTCGACGACCTTGGACCCCCAGGAACAGCGCTGTTGGTGCACCGTCGCTGACCAGCGCCGATCGACCTCGTTCCACCCAACGTCGTACCGCACGTTCGGCCGGAACGCCGAACGGCACAGTGCGTTCGCGACTGCCCTTGCCAAGAACTCGAATCACCCTCAGGGAGTAGTCCACGTCGTGGAGGTCGAGACCGCACAACTCGGCGACTCGAACGCCCGTTGCGTAGAGCAACTCCACCACGGCTTGGTCACGCAGCGCAACCGGATCACCATTCTCCGCTGCAGAATCTGCAACGGACATAGCCGCCTCGGCCTGGTCCTGGCGCAGTACGGCGGGCAAAGTGCGGTGCGGACGAGGCGCCGAAAGCCGCGGTCCGGGGTCCTCCGCGAGCAGGCAGGCGCGGGTCGCCCAGGCGGTGAACGCGCGGGCCGCCGCAGCTCGGCGGGCCATCGTCGTGCGACTCGCCCCGGCCGCCAACTGCGCCGCCAGCCAGGAGCGCAGCGCGGCGAGATCGATCGACTCGACGGTCGCGTCAGCGGTGTTGCCGCTGGCCACGTGCACCAGAAGACCCACGACGTCACCGAGGTAAGCACGCACAGTGTGCGGTGACAGACCGCGCTCGGAAGCCAGGTGGCGCTCGTAGGAGTCCAAGACCGCGCGGACGTCCGCGGGCAGCTCGGCACGCGACCGGACGAGGTCGACACGACGAGTCCGTGCGGGCGGCGGCAAGGACATAGGGGATGACGCTGCGCTCTCGGTGGCCCTTGGTCAAGCATCGCCACACCCGGTCTACACATGAGAGCGTTTCCATCCGGATTCGACCCGCTCCGCCAGGCCTGCCATCTCCAGTTCGGGCAACAACGCCCTCACTGTCGACAAAGCGACTCCCGATTCGACCGCGATCACGTCGGCGCTGTGCCCACCGGTCAGCCCGAGCGCTTCGTGCACTCGAACGGCATCCCCTTGCGGTGGCCCGACCGTGGGCGATGACCGCCGCGTCGACTCGACCAGGTCGACCCCCAACCGCCCGGTCGACTCGATCACCTCCGCGACGCTGCTGACGGCGATGGCCTCCCCCGACCTCAGCAGTTCGTGGCAGCCGGAGGAACTCGCGGACGTGACCGGCCCCGGCACCGCCATCAGCACCCTTCCCAGCGCGGACGTCGAGGCAGCCGTGTTCTTCGCCCCGCTGCGCCGACCGGCCTCGACCACCACCGTGCCGTCGCCGAGCGCCGCGATGAGCCGGTTGCGGGTCAGGAAGCGGTGCCGTGCGGGTGTGTGCGTGGGCGGGTATTCGCTGACCACGAGGCCGCGCTCGGGAATGCGCGCGATCAAACCGGCGTGCCCGGCCGGGTAGGCCACGTCCACCCCGCAGGCCAGCACCGCGACGGTCACGCCATCGGCGGCGAGCGCCCCTCGGTGAGCACACCCGTCGATCCCGTACGCCGCACCGGACACCACGACGATGCCCGCCTCCGCGAGCCCGTGCCCGAACTCGGCGGCGACGTGCTGCCCGTACCCGCTCGCCGCACGGGACCCGACGACCGCCACCGCCCGTTCGGCCAACTCCGCCATGTTCGCCTTGCCCCGCACCCACAAAGCCAGCGGCGCCAACCCGCACCGCAACCCTTGCGCCGCGGCAAGGGCAAGCGCGTTGAACGGCCACTCAGGCCATTCCTCGTCCTCTGGAATGACGAGCCTCCCGCCGATCTCCGCAACCCGCCGCAGATCGTCCTCGGCCCGGTCCTCCGCTCGTCTCGCCGACGTCTGCCCTTCCACACTCGGCGGAACCCTGCCCGCCTTGACCAGTTCAGCGGCCTTGACCGGACCTTCCTCGGCGACGAACGCGGTGAGGGCGGCCGCGGGCGGTTCCGCGACGCGTGAGAGGTAGGCGCGGGCCAGCCGAACGCGATCGAGACTCATGACGACCTCCGTTGGTGAGTTCTTGTTGCCGCCGTTGGAAGTTGGGTGGCGGTCGGACGAAAACGGTTGTGGCGCAGGACATGCGGGCGTCGAGCAGACCGGTTGATCGAGTGCGGCCGGATGTGCAGGCAGTACTTGATCAACCGAGTGCGTGGAGTGGGCTGACGATGGACGGTCAGACGGATTTGACCGCCCGGCTGCCATTGGCATGGCGGCTGAACCGGTGGGCTGTTTAGCGATCAGCCGCAGAATGGAGCACACGCCGTCAGTCCACGTGGAGTGGAACTGAGCAGTTCACGCCCTTGCATGTGGCACCAGACCGTTGATGGTCGAGCTGAGTGATCAGACCTGGTCGAAGTTGATCAGACCTGGGGAACGACGTTGGTGGGCTCCGTAGCCGGTACCTGTTCAGGCAGCGATGCGGAAGCTCGTGGAACCAATGAAGGCTGAGCGGATGCGTGAGCGCTGCTCGGCTTCGCGACTGTCTGAGACAACGGCCCAGACCCCGTGCATTGGCGTGGTGCTGTGGTTGTGGGATGGGTTGGGTAGGTGGTGGCCGGGGTGGGTCGGCGAAGAAGCGGGTCTGCGGAGATCGGGGGCTGCGGACACGTGGATGGCGACCAAACGACATGTCGACAAGTTCGGCAGCTTTGGCTATCAGGGCCGATCAGGTCGTCGAACCGTCCTGCGGTCGATTGAGGTTGGAGAACGCTGCGGTTGGCACTGATTGGGCAGCCGCAGCTCAACTCGCGACAAGACAGGGTTGCTGCGACTGGACAGCCACCGCGGTCAAGTACGGAGTCGTTTCGGGGCATAACCGGGTGGGACGCCGGTGGGACGCTGCGATCGGGTCGAGGAGCATCGCGACGGCCGTGCGATGGCGACCGGCGCCTGGCGGCTGGCTGCCAGCGTGGTGGCCAGCGGTGATGGCCAGCGGTGGTAGTGGGGTTGCGGTGGGTTAGAGGGTGGAGTGGCGTTCGTGGAATTCGAGGGCCGCTGCTACGTGGGCTGCTATTGGGCGATCTGCGTCCGCTTGGTCGGCCAAGGTTCAGGGGACGGGGACGATCAGGTCGTTCAACCGGCCTGGGCCGGTTGAGGGTCGGGGAACGCTGGGTTGGCAGTGACCGGGCAGTCGCAGTTGGACTTTGCGACGAGCCAGGCTTGGTGCGGCTGGACAAGCACCGCGATCAAGCTCGCGTCGGTTTTGGCCGCGGCTAGGTCGGTTCAGGCCGCGGCTAGAGGGGCACCGGTGGGACTGAATATCAGTGGGACGCTGCGATTGGGCTGAGGGGCATTGCGACGGCCGTGCGATGGCCGGAGCGGCCGGTGGCAGGTGGGTAGTGGCCGGTGAGAGGCCGCGATTGGGTTGAGCAGCATCGCGACGGCCGTGCGATGGCCGGTGGGTGGTGCCAGTGGGTGGTGGCAGGTGGGTAGTGGCTGGGTAGTGGCCGGTCGGTGGTAGCCGGTGGGTGGTGGTCGGTGAGACGCCGCGATTGGGTGAGCAGCATCGCAACGGCCGTGTGGTGGGTAGTGGGGTTGTGGTGGGTCAGTAGGTCGAGCGGCGTTCCCGGAATTCGAGGGCCGCTGCTACGTGGGCTGCTGTTGGGCGGTCTGCTTCTGCCAGGTCGGCCAAGGTCCAGGCGACTCTGATGCAGCGGTCCGCGCCGCGGCCTGTGAGGGCGCCCATGGAGAGCGCGCGGTCCAGCAGTGCTGTTGTTTGGCGGGGTAGGGCGAACTCTCGGCGTAGGGACGGGCCGGGGACTTCGGCGTTGGTGCGCCATGGTTCGCCGTGGGACGACCAGCGTTCGAAGGCTCTGGTGCGGGCCTTGAGGACGCGTTCGCGCACCACCGAGGTGGGTTCCGGTGTGGTGATCTCGGCGCCGTTCATGGCTATCAACGGGCGCATCTTCACGCGCAGGTCGACTCGGTCCAGGAGAGGGCCGGAGAGCTTCGCCAGGTACCTGCGGCGGTCTCGTGGGGAGCAGGTGCAGTCGATCTCCTTCGGTGGGGCGCAGGGGCAGGTGTTGGTGGCCAGCACCAACTGGAAGCGGGCCGGGTAGCGGACCGTGCCCGCCTGCCTGGCCAGGCGGACCTCGCCTTCCTCCAAGGCGGTGCGCAGGGCGTCCAAGCCGACTCTGCTGAACTCGCACGCCTCGTCCAGGAAGAGGACGCCGCGGTGCGCCTTGCTGGCCGAGCCCGGTTTGGCCAGACCGGTGCCGCCGCCCACCAACGCGGCCACCGAGGCCGAGTGGTGCAGGGCGATGAACGGTGGGGCGGACACCAGCGGGGCCTCGGCGGAGAGGAGGCCCGCCACCGAGTGGATGGCGGTGACCTCCAGCGCCTCCGCGTTGGTCAGCGGTGGCAACAGACCGCTGAGGCGTTGGGCGAGCATGGTCTTGCCGGTGCCGGGTGGGCCGCTGAGCAGCAGGTGGTGGGCACCCGCGGCGGCCACCTCCAAGGCCCACCTGGCCTCGGGTTGGCCCAGGACGTCGGCCAGGTCGGCTGACGGTGGTTGTGCAGGCGAGTCCGGTGGCGGCGCTGGTTGGAGGACGGTGTCGTCGCCCCTGAGCCAGGCGACGACCTCAGCCAGGGAGGTGGCGCCGTGGATCCGCAGGCCGTCGACGAGCGAAGCCTCGGCCAGCGACTCGGTGGGAACCACGGCTTGGCACAGGCCCGCTCGTCTGGCGGCCAGCAGGGCGGGCAGGACGCCGCGGACACCGCGCAACCTGCCGTCCAGGGCCAGTTCGCCCAGCAGGACGGTGGTGGCGAGGCGATCGGCAGGCACGGAGTTGGCCGCTGCCAGGACGACCGAGGCCAGTGCCAGGTCGTAGCCCGCGCCGCCCTTCGGAAGAGCTGCCGGTGACAGGCCGAGGGTGACGCGTTGGCTCGGCCAGTCGTGGTCGCTGTTGCGGATCGCCGCACGAACCCGGTCCTTCGATTCGTGCAGGGCCGCGTCGGGCAGGCCGAGCAACTGGGTCTTGACCGTGCCCGCGCCCACGTCGGCCTCGATCTCGACCACCACGCCGTCGACGCCGAAGAGGGCAACGGACCACGCCCTCGCGAGGCCCATCACAGGCCTTTCAGGTGGTGCAGCCGAACTTCACCCTCTGGTGGCCAGAGGACGGAGATGGCGTCGTACCGGATGGACACCCAGCCAACGCGGTACGCCATCAGCCAGCGCTGGGTCGCCTTGCGGACGCGGGCGAGCTTCTCCGGCGTCACGGCCTCCAGCGGACTGCCGAACGCGACGCCGGATCTGCTCTTGACCTCGCAGACGATCAACTGGTCGCCGTCGGTGGCGACCACGTCCAGTTCGCCTTCGCGGCAGGCCCAGTTGCGGCTCAGGACCACCAGGCCCTGGCGCTCCAGGTACTCGCACGCCAGGTCTTCGCCCTGCTTGCCCAGGGTGCGTTCGGCCACGTCCACCATCTGTCGTTCCCCCTCGGTCGTCTGGTTCGACTCTGCCCAGGAGGGCGGGGAGCGGCCAGGGGGAATTCCGGAACTGTGGACAGGTGGTGGGGGTGTGGACAGGTCGCGATCTTGAACGGCCTGAGCAGCGGGAATTGTCGGAGGGGCGTGCTAGGCGCACGACAGCCTTCAGGGGACCCCTCCGCGAGCGGAGGGGTCCCCTGAAGACCGGGGTCGGCGTTCGGCCGGTGGGTCAGGTGTCGAACGGTCCGCCCTCGGGAAGTCGCAGGTCGGGCTTGTCCAACTCTTCGACGTTGACGTCCTTGAACGTGATGACGCGGACGTTCTTCACGAACCTGGCCGGGCGGTACATGTCCCACACCCAGGCATCGGACATGCGCACCTCGAAGTAGACCTCGCCGTCCGCGTTGCGAACCTGCACGTCCACCGAATTGGCGAGGTAGAACCGCCGTTCGGTCTCCACGACGAACGAGAACTGGCTGACGATGTCGCGGTACTCCTTGTACAGCGACAACTCCATCTCGGTCTCGTACTTTTCGAGATCCTCTGCACTCATTACGCCTCCGCGCGGGTAATCATCGAATCCGCGCCCCTCCTCGTCGCGAGCCCTGCCGCCCCCGCAACCGGGGGTGCCCCATTCTGGACCACGCCGATCGCGGCCACACTGCGCGCCACACGGTGTGGCGGTTCAAGTCCGTGCCGGATCGCGGCCGACGCCACGTTCGCATACGACCACCGGTGCTCCGCGCTCGGGCCGTGTTCGACCAGCGCGGAGGTGTGCACGGCGGTGCAGTAGCCCTTGTGCACGTCGAACCCGTACAACGGGAACGTGTCGTGCATGCCGGCCATGATGCGGTCCCTCGTGACCTTCGCGAGCACCGACGCGGCGGCGACGCAGGCCGCGACCCGGTCGCCCTTCACCACCGGCATGCTCGGCGCGGTCAGGCCCGGCACGCGGAACCCGTCCGTCAGCACGTAACCGGGGTGGCTGGAGAGCTGGGCCACGGCGCGCCGCATGCCCTCGATGTTGGCCACGTGCACGCCGATCAGGTCGACCTCGGCGGCCGGGATGACGATGACCGCGTAGTCCAGCGCACGGGCCAGCACGATGTCGTACATCCGGTCCCTGGCGGCCGCGGTGAGCAGCTTGGAGTCCGTGAGGCCCTCGAAACGCGTGGCGTCCTTGGGCTTGAGCACGCACGAGGCCACGACCAGCGGGCCCGCGCACGCGCCGCGGCCTGCTTCGTCGACCCCGGCGACGGGTCCGAGTCCACGGCGGTCGAGCGCGGCCTGCAGGGCCCAGATCCCTGCGTCCCGCCGAACGACCACGCGGGGTGGGTTGCGGATCACCCGACGACCCTATCCCAGGGTCTTGCGGCGGAACCTGGCCCGCGCCCGCTTGCCCAGCAGCAGCACGGGCCACGCGGCGGCGATGCCGATGCCCGCGGGAACCGCGTCCTGCCACGCCGGGGCGCCCATGGCGACGGTCTGGCCCTGCGGGTTGTGGTCCGAGACGCCCTGCCAGCGCGCGGGCGGCAGCACGATCATGCGGGCCTTGCCCACGACGTTGTCGATCGGCACGAGACCGCCTTCACGGCCGTCGCCCTGGCAGCGCGAGTCGCACGAGTCGTTGCGGTTGTCGCCCAGCACGAACAGGAACCCCTGTGGGATCGTCAGGTCCGCGAACGACTCCTGGACGGTGCTCTGGCCCGGCGCCCAGTACAGGTACGACTCGTCGAGCGGCTTCCCGTCAACGGACACCCGGTTCTTGTCGTCGCAGCACTTCACCGTCTGGCCGCCGACCGCGACGACGCGCTTGACGAAGTCCTCCTGGCTGGCCGACGGGAGACCGATGAGCGCTCCGAGGCCCTGGAGGCCCTTCTGGATCGCGTTCGTCGGCTCCTGCGTCACGAAGTCGTTCTGCCAGCTCTGCGGCCCGTGGAAGACGACCACGTCGCCGGGGGCGGGCTCGCTGAAGTCGTAGGTGACCTTGTCGACCAGCACGCGGTCGCCGTAGCAGCCGTTGCAGCCGTGCAACGTCTGCTCCATCGACTCCGACGGGATCATGTAGACGCGCGCCAGGAACGTCTGGATCAGGAACGCGAGCCCGAAGGCCACGACCACCAGGATCGGCAGTTCCCGCCAGAACGAGCCCTTGCGCTTGCCCTTCTGGGCCTTCCGCGCGCGCTCTCGCCAGGCCTCGACCGCCTCCTCATCGCTGGAGCGATAGGGGTCATCATCGGATGGGCCTCGAGAGGGCACGACGTCTACCACCCGCTCAGAGTACCCAGACCTGGTGTGTGGATCCGGTCAGCGACCGGCGAAGAGGCGCTCGCGCAGCCGCCGACCGACGAACAGGACCGGCCACGCCGCCACGATCGCGACGCCCGCGGGCAGGCCGCGCTGCCACTCCGGAGCGCCGATGGCGATGCTCTGCGGGTTGTGGTCGCTGATCCCGCCCCAGCGTGAGGGCGGTATGACGATCACGCGCGCCTTGCCGATGACGTTCTCCTCGGGGACGGTGCCCGCCACGCCGCCGCCACCCTGCTTGCGGGAGTCGGTGGAGTTCGTGCGGTTGTCACCCATCACCCAAAGGTGTCCTTCGGGGACCTTCACCGGCTCGAACGGGTCGTGGTCCTCGGGACCGGTGCCCGGCTGCCAGTAGATGTACGGCTCGTCCAACGGCTTGCCGTCGACGATGAGCCGGTGCTGGTCGTCGCAGCACTGGACGGTCTGGCCGCCCGTGGCGATGACGCGCTTGACGAAGTCGCGCTCGTCCGGCGGCGCGAGGCCCACCACGGAAGCGGCGCTCTGGAGGGCGGCGACGACCGGGTTGTCCGAACGGTTGGACTGGATGTCGTTCTGACCCCACGCGTCGGGGCCGCGGAACACGACGACCTCGCCGGGGGAGATGTCCGCGAAGTCGTAGGTGATCTTGTCGACGAGCACCTTGTCGTTCACGCAGCCGGGACAACCGTGCAGCGTTTTCTCCATCGACGCCGACGGGATCACGTAGACCCGCGCCAGGAACGTCTGGATCACGAAGGTGAGCACCAGGGCGGTTCCCGCGAGGATCAGCAGTTCACGCCACAGCGGGGTCTTCTTCTTCGCCTTGGACTTGCCGCCCCCGGCCGAGTCCGGAATGGACTCGAACTCGGCATCGGGGGTTTCGGCTGAGTTGCTGACACGATCTTCGCCCTGGGGCTCTGAATCGTTGTCGTCAGCGGACGAACGCACGGGGTCTGCCACGTAGGCAGGCTACGCGTAGGGATGCGAGGTGCTGTCAGGCACCCGGCTTGGCGGTGCGCTTCTCCTTGATCTTGGCGGCCTTGCCGCGCAGATCCCGGAGGTAGTACAGCTTCGCGCGACGCACTGCGCCACGGGTCGCGACCTCGATCTCCGAGATGTTCGGGGAGTGCACCGGGAAGGTGCGCTCGACGCCGACACCGAAGGAGACCTTGCGAACCGTGAAGGTCTCGCGGATCCCGCCACCCTGGCGGCGAATCACGATGCCCTGGAACACCTGGACCCGCTCGCGCGTGCCCTCGATGACCCGGACGTGAACCTTCAGCGTGTCGCCCGGCCGGAAGCTGGGGATGTCGGAGCGCAGCGACTGGGCGTCAAGAGCGTCCAGGGTGTTCATCGGTGGTCCGTCCTCGTCCTCATGTGTCTCGCGTACTCCCCCAGAGCGCAATGAAGCTTCAGTGTGCGACACCTTGGGGGCGGGCTTGCGGCGCGCGCCGGAAAGAACAACCGGCTGCAGCAACCTGTCCAGTGTGCCAGATGGGCACCTCCGGAATGAAATCGACCCTACTCCTCCACCGACCGCAGTCGGTCGAGCAGGGCCCGGTCGTGCTTGTCGAAGGACTCCGCGGGGAGGGCTTCGAGCAGTTCAGGACGCCTGTGGAGCGTCCGTTCGAGCGATCGGTCACGCCGCCAGCGGTCGATCAGCCGGTGGTTGCCGGAAAGGAGCACGTCCGGCACCGAGAGGTCGCGCCACACCTCGGGACGGGTGTAGCTGGGCCCTTCGAGCAGGCCGTCGGAGAACGAGTCCTCCGCCGCCGAGCGCGGGTTGCCGAGCACACCGGGCAGCAGCCGGACGACGGCCTCGACCACCACCAGCACCGCCACCTCGCCGCCGACGAGCACGTAGTCGCCGATGGAGACCTCGTCCACCCGCATGCGGGTGGACGCGTCGTCGATCACGCGCTGGTCGATGCCCTCGTAGCGCCCGCAGGCGAACACCAGCCGCGGCTCGGCCGCGTACTCGTGCGCCAGGGCCTGGGTGAACGGCCGTCCCGCCGGGGTCGGCACGACCAGCCGCGGCGCCGGGTCCCCGGCGCACACCTGGTCGAGCGCGTCACCCCAGACCTGAGGCCGCATCACCATGCCGGGACCGCCGCCGTACGGGCTGTTGTCCACGGCCTTGTGCACGTCGTGCGTCCAGTCGCGGAGGTCGTGCACGTCGACGCTGATCAAGCCCTTGTCGATCGCCTTGCCGAGCAGCGCGGCCCTGATCGGGTCGAGGTACTCGGGGAAGATCGTCAGAACGTCAATCCGCATCGAGCAGGCCTTCCGGCGGGTCGATGACGACCTTGCCCGCCTTCACGTCCACGGTCGGCACGATCTGGCGCACGAACGGCACCAGCAGCTCGCCACCGCCTTCGCGGTTCACGACGAGCAGCTCGCCGCCCGCGCCGTGCGCGATCTCCTTCACGGTGCCGACCTTCGTCCCGTCCAGCATCTCGACGGTCAGACCTTCGAGCTCGTGGTCGTAGAACTCGTCCGGATCGCCGGTCGGCGGCAGGTCGTCCGTGCTGCCCAGCAACAGCGTGCCGCGCAACGACTCCGCGACGTCCCTGGTCAGCACTTCGTCGAAACGCACCAGCAGCCGCCCGGAGTGGTTCCGGGCGGCTGCGACGGTGAGGGTGCGCGTCGTTCCATCGCGCAGCTTCGCGACCAGTGCCGAACCGAGTGCGAACCGCATCTCGGGTGAATCGGTGCGCACGTCAACGGAGAGTTCCCCGGTGATCCCGTGCGCCTTGGCCACGCGGCCGACGACGACGTCCATGCCCTACTTCTGTTGTGCTTGTGTTGGCTAGCGGTCGGTGTCGACCACGTCGACGCGAACGCCACGGCCACCGATACCGGCCATGACGGTGCGCAGGGCGGTGGCGGTGCGACCGCCGCGCCCGATCACCTTGCCGAGGTCGTCCGGGTGGACGTGCACCTCGAGGGTGCGACCGCGACGAGTGGTGACCAAGGTCACCCGGACGTCGTCCGGGTGGTCGACGATGCCCCGAACGAGGTGTTCGAGGGCGTCAGCCAACAAACTCACGCCTCGTCCTTGGGCGCCTCGGCGGCAGGTTCCGCGTCAGCCTTCTTCGCGGACTTCTTCTTCGGGGTGGTGGCATCGGCCATCGGCTCCGACGAAGCGGCGGCGAGCGCGGCGGCGAACAGCTCCGCCTTCGGCGTCTTCGGCTCCTTGACCTTCAGGGTGCCTTCTTCGCCCGGCAGCTTCTTGAACTTCTGCCAGTCGCCGGTGATCTCCAGCAGGCGCTGGACGGACTCGGTCGGCTGCGCGCCGACGCCCAGCCAGTACTGCGCCCGGTCGGAGTCGACGTCGATGAAGCTCGGCTCCTCCTTCGGGTGGTACTTGCCGATCGTCTCGATGGCCTTGCCGTTGCGGCGGGTGCGAGCGTCCGAAACGATGATCCGGTAGTACGGCTGACGGATCTTGCCAAGCCGCTGCAGCTTGATCTTGACGGCCACGGGTACTGGTACTCCTCAAGCTCTCGTATACCAAGGTGCGGGCGCTCGTCACCCGAGTGGGGCACGGGTGGGAAAGCCCAAAGAACATGGCGCCACAGCACGGTGAGAGGGTCCGGCCTCGGCGAACAACCAGCCATTCTGCCAGACGGCCTGGCCTAGGTCCGAATCGGCCGGGTGAAAGCCACCAGATCGACCCCCGCGGAGGTCAGCGCGGCGCGCACCGCGCGGGCGTGGGCGACCGCTCCGGGGGTGTCGCCGTGCAGGCAGAGCGAGGCAGCGCCGGTCTTGAGGACCGTGCCGTCGACGGCGACGAGTTCGCCGTGCTCGGCAAGGCGGAGCGCGCGGTCGACGATGGCGTCCGTGTCCGCGAGCAGGGCGTTCGGTTCCCGGCGCGGCACCAGCGTGCCCTCGGGCGTGTACCCGCGGTCCGCGAACGCCTCGGGAACGGCGGGCAGCCCGGCGGCCTCGGCGGCGGCCAGCAGCCGGGAGCCGGGCAGGCCGAGCACCGGCAGTTCGCCGAACGCCCTGACGCCGTCGACGACGGCCCTCGCCTGGGCCTCGTGGTGCACGGCCGCGTTGTAGAGGGCGCCGTGCGGCTTGACGTACGCGACCGCCGTGCCCGCCGCCCTGGCGCACGCGTCGAGCGCGCCCACCTGGTACAGCACCTCGTCGGCCAGCTCGGCCGGGTCCACGTCGACGAAGCGGCGGCCGAACCCGGCGAGGTCCCGGTAGGACACCTGCGCGCCGACGGCGACACCGCGCTCGGCGGCCTGCCGGCAGACCCGGCGCATGGTCGACGGGTCGCCCGCGTGGAAGCCGCACGCGACGTTCGCGCTCGTGACGACGTCCAGCAGGGCCTCGTCATCACCGAGCCGCCAGACGCCGAACCCCTCGCCGAGGTCGCTGTTGAGGTCGATCACGCGGGCATCACCCCGAGCGCGATGAGCAGGAACGTCAGGCCGGGCAGGAAGTTGTTGACCACGTGCGCCACCACGCTGGCCGTGAGCCTGCGGGTGATCAGCCTGGCGATGCCGATGGGCAGCGCGATGACGATCAGCAGCGACGTGCGCAGCGGTTCGAGGTGGCTGACCGCGAAGATCAGCGTCGTGAGCAGGAACGCCGCCCAGCGGCTCCACCCCTGGCGCTCGATCGCGCCCCACAGCAGGCCGCGGTAGATCAGCTCCTCGCAGACCGGGCCGACGAAGCAGACGTAGAGGAACATCACCACGGCCACCGCGACGGGCATCGTGGTGCCCTCCACCAGTTCGCCGATCGCCGACGTCGCGTTCTGGTTGCCGACGACCTTCGCCCACACCGTCGCGGCCACCAGCGTCAGCAGGATGCCCAGCGCCCCCAGCTTGAGGCC
This sequence comes from Umezawaea sp. cmx-9-4, assembly GCA_049997955.1. Classification (GTDB taxonomy): domain Bacteria; phylum Actinomycetota; class Actinomycetes; order Mycobacteriales; family Pseudonocardiaceae; genus Umezawaea. Next base: position 343,427 of record JAEBDY010000002.1, read on the forward strand.
CACCTTCACGTCCGCCCAGTTCCAGTCGAGGCGGAGGTCGATCAGCGGGCCGTTGCCGCGCACGCGCGTGATCACCACGGCCACGCCCGCCGCCAGCACCGTCGGCACGATCGAGCCGATCAGCAGGAACGACATCGAGGTGGAGACGTCCGCGCCGGACGTGGTGGCGATGGCGGTGATGAACACCGCGCTCAGGATGAAAACGGCCTCGACGAGCAGGAACGCGCCGAAACCCCAGCGCTGCCCCTCCCGTCGCGGTTCGGGTTCCCGGCTCACCGCGCGGACGCTGGCCAGCAGGCCCTGAGGTGGGGGTTCGAGCGGTGGGTTCACGGGACATCACCCTAATCAGGAGGCGCCGACGTACAGGTACACCGCTGGGAGCAGGTTGTTCGTGGCGTGCGCCACCATGCTCGACGAGGTCCGCCCGGTGATCATCCGGGCGGCGCCGATGGCCATGCCCTGAGCGAAGAGGCCGAGCGTGCGCCAGGACTCCTCGTGCAGGAAAGCGAAGATCAACGCCGTGAGGGCGAGGATCGTGGAGCGGGGAACGCGGTGGTGCTCCAGGGCCTTCCAGAGCGCGCCCCTCGTGAGGAGTTCCTCGGTGATGGGAGCGCCCAGGAAGACGAACAGCGCGGCCACGGCCAGCCAGACCGACTTGCCGCCGGACAGCAGGCCGATGTCCTCCAGAGCGGATCTGGTGTCGGCGGTGTCCCTCCGGACGCTGAGGAGCACCACCCCGACCACCCAGGCTACGAGCAGGGAAAGGCCCCCGCAGGCCAAGCCGACCTTGACGTCGCGCCAGGTGGGTTTCAGGCCGAAGTCTTCGATCGGACCACCGCCCTTGAGCTTCGAGATCGCCGCCGGGCCCGCGCCCAGGAGGACGTTGGGGAGGAAGAGGAGGAGCAGCAGGGGCCCTAGGGCCGGGGGGTTCGTGACGTCGAACTCCTCGAAGCGGTCAGCCGTGAGAGCGGTGACCGCGAGGGTCGACAGGTAGTAGCCGGCCAAGCCGGTGAAGAAGGCGGCGAACGCCCAGTGTGCGCGGTTGGGGTTCGGTTCCTCCACTTGCACGAAAGTACTGGTGATGGGTGTGGGGACCGAAAAGGTCAACCCGGATGGAGGCTTTGAGGGGTGCTGTGGAGTGAGTTTTGGGGTGGGGGTTTTGGACGTGGGTCTTGGGGGTGTCTTGGGGTGTCTTGAAGGTGCGTCTTGAAGGGAAACGCCCCGATGCGCGATTGTTTCGATGCTTCGCAGTCGTTTGTCAAGGCGGGAAAGATGCCTTGACAAAGGCCTGCCAAGCATGAAGGCGCTGGGGATCGGGGTGAGGGTGGGGTCTGGACTACTCCCGGTTGGTTGGGTTGCGTTCGGGGTTGGGTCCAGAGCCCTGACGCTGGCCGTTGGTCCGGGGGTTGATTTCGAGGCCGAGCCTGCCCGTTGGTTCGGGGTTGGAGAAACTGCCGCTGGCCCTTGGGCTGGATTCAGGGCCTGGGGTGTTGTGGCCTGAAGGTGTGCAGCGCGAGGAACGCCCGTGGCCGGGTGAGGCAGGGCGAGGGCGGTGGGTCTGCTTGATGTGGCCGTTAGTGGATGCGGCCTCGTAGCATGATCATCTTTGGGTGGCGCAGGGCATCCAGGTTGGTGCGGGGGTCGTTTTCGTACACGACCACGTCTGCCGCCGCGCCCTCGGTGAGGCTGGGGTAGCCGAGCCATTCGCGGGCGGTCCAGGAGGCTGCGCCGATGGCCTGTTCGGTGGTCATGCCCACTCGGTGCAGGGCCTCGACCTCGTCGACGATGAGGCCGTGGGCGATGCCGCCACCCGCGTCCGTGCCCGCGTAGACGGGGATGCCCGCCTCGATCGCCTTGGCGACCGTGGACCCCACGCCTGCGTGCAGGGCGCGCATGTGGCTGGCGTAGGCCGGGTACTTGCCCGCGTTGTCCGCGATGCCGGGGAACGTCTCGATGTTGACCAAGGTGGGCACGAGCGCGGCGCCGGAGGCCGCCATCTGCGCGATGGTGTCGTCGGTGAGGCCGGTGCCGTGCTCGATGCAGTCGATGCCCGCCGCCAGCAGGCCCGGCATTGCTTCCTCGCCGAAGACGTGCGCCGTCACGCGGGCGCCGCCCTCGTGGGCGACCTTGATCGCCTCGGTGAGGACGTCGTCGGACCACAGCGGGGCCAGGTCGCCCTGGGCGCGGTCGATCCAGTCGCCCACCAGCTTGACCCAGCCGTCGCCGTAGGCGACCTGCTCGGCCACGGCCGCGGGCAGGTCGGCCGGGTCCTCGACGTCCGTGCCGAGGTACGGGATGTAGCGCTTGGGGCGGGACAGGTGCCGCCCCGCGCGGATGAGCCTGGGGAGGTCCAGGCGCTCCTGCAACGGGCGGGTGTCCAGCGGGGCGCCGCAGTCGCGCAGGAGCAGGGTGCCCGCGTCGCGGTCGATCTCGGCCTGCACCGCGGCCTCCGCCAGGTCGACGGGGCCCTTCGGGCCGATGCCGACGTGGCAGTGCGCGTCGACCAGGCCCGGCAGGAGGTAGCCGCCGTCGACGACGGTGCGCGCACCCGGAACCTCGCGGGTCCGGATGCGGCCGTTCACCACCCACAGATCGCGCTGGTCGCCGTCCGGGAGGACGACGCCGCGCAGGTGCAGACCACTCATTTGTCGAACTTGAACTTCGACGGGTCGAAGCCGGGCGGCAGGTCGTTCAGGCTGCCGAGGCCCGGAGGCAGTTCCGGAGCGCCGCCCGCGCCGGGGACCATGCCGGGCATGCCGCCGGGGAACATGCCGGGGAAGCCGCCCTTGATCTTCGGCTGGGTCGGGCCGCGTCCGCTGCCCTTGCCCTTCTTGCCCTTCTTGCCCTTGCGGTTGGTCTTGCCGCCACCGCCGCCCGGCATGCCGAAGCGGCCCGCCATCTGCGACATCATCTTGCGGGCGTCGAAGAAGCGGTTGACGAGGTCGTTGACGTCGCTGACCTTCACGCCCGAGCCGTTCGCGATGCGCAGGCGGCGCGACGCGTTGATGATCTTCGGGTCGTCGCGCTCGGCGGGCGTCATGCCGCGGATGATGGCCTGCACGCGGTCGAGGTGCTTCTCGTCCAGCATGGCCAGCTGGTCCTTCATCTGGCCCGCGCCGGGGAGCATGCCCAGCAGGTTCGCGATGGGACCCATCTTGCGGATGGCGAGCATCTGCTCGAGGAAGTCCTCCAGCGTGAGCTGGCCGGAGCCCATCTTCTGCGCGGCGACCTCGGCCTTCTCCTGGTCGAAGGCCTGCTCGGCCTGCTCGATCAGGGTCAGCATGTCGCCCATCCCGAGGATGCGGCTGGCCATCCGGTCGGGGTGGAAGACGTCGAAGTCCTCCAGCTTCTCGCCGTTGGAGGCGAACAGGATCGGCTGGCCGGTGACCTCGCGGACGCTCAGCGCGGCACCACCGCGGGCGTCGCCGTCGAGCTTGGTCAGCACGACACCGGTGAAGCCGACGCCGTCGGCGAAGGCCTGCGCGGTGTTGACCGCGTCCTGGCCGATCATCGCGTCGACGACGAACAGGACTTCTTCCGGCTGGACCGCGTCGCGGATGTCCTTGGCCTGCTGCATCAGCTCGGCGTCGACGCCGAGACGACCCGCGGTGTCGACCACCACGACGTCGTGCTGCGCGCGCCGGGCCTCTTCGATGCCGCGGCGGGCCACGTCAACCGGGTTGCCCACGCCGTTGCCGGGCTCGGGGGCGAACACGGGCACACCAGCGCGCTCGCCGACGACCTGGAGCTGGTTCACCGCGTTGGGGCGCTGGAGGTCGCACGCCACGAGCATCGGCGTGTGGCCCTGGCCGTGCAGCCACTTCGCGAGCTTGCCCGCGAGCGTCGTCTTGCCGGCGCCCTGGAGGCCGGCGAGCATGATCACGGTCGGCGGGTTCTTCGCCAGGTTCAGCCTGCGGGTCTCACCGCCGAGGATGCCGACCAGCTCTTCGTTGACGATCTTGATGACCTGCTGGGCCGGGTTCAGCGCGCCGGAGACCTCCGCGCCCTTGGCGCGCTCCTTGATCTTCGCGATGAACGTCCGCACCACGAGCAGCGCGACGTCGGCCTCCAGCAGCGCCACCCTGATCTCGCGACAGGTGGCGTCGATGTCGGCCTCGGACAGCCGCCCCTTGCCCCGCAGGTTCTGCAGGACCGAGGTGAGCCGGTCGGAAAGGGTGTTGAACACGGTGCCGCCAGACCTCGCACGTCGTCGGATAAGCGCTAGCTGTCATGCGTGCAACTCACACGCATGCACGCACGTCAGCGTAGCCGCCCCGTGTCAGCCGGGTGTCACGGACAGCCGCACCCGATCCCGGCGGGTCACCACGGTCAGCGCGTGCCAGCCGCGCGGCACCCAGCCCTCGGCGAACCGGTCGCGCAGCCAGGCCGCGCGCCGGACGTGCCGGGCGAACGAGGTCCCGCGCACGAGGCGACCGCGCTCGACCTGGCCCGCCATGGCCTGCTCGGGGGTGGCCTGGAGCCACAGGAAGTGCCGGTGGCGGGCGGTGAGCACGCCGATCAGCACGAGCCACGCCCTGGTCGTGGGCCGCGTCGACGGCTCGTGCACGACCAGGAGACCGGAGCGGCTCACGGCGAAGAGCAGGACCCTCAGCCGGTGCACGAGGTGCACCAGGGGGCGGTAGTAGCGGTAGGGCAGGTTCGCGGGGAAGGCGGCGCGCAACCGGGCGCGCACCTGGTCGGAGTCGAGCACCACCACCGGTGCGCCTCCCGATTCGAGGCGCGCCAACAAGGTGCTCTTGCCCGCCCCCGGCAAACCGGCCAGGACAACGAGAGAGCGTGGCCGAACCGCGACGGCAGTCATCAACTCCATAGTAGGAGGACGCGTGTCCTACTAGTCCGGTTCATCCGAAGACGGGGGCGGCTCAACCCCTCGACGAGCCGCCCCCTCCACCGGCGCGACCCGCACCCCCCTCGGGTCGCAGGACGAGCCTGCCCTCCCGGGAGGGGGTTCCGGGAGGGTGAGCACCCCGATCGGTTGTGCGCAGAACTACGCGACTTCACCGGGAAGCCGCGAGCACCAGCCGTTCGACCTTCTTGCGCACCGTCGCGTCCAGCTCGCCGTCGTCCTTGGTCAGGCTGAACGAGTCCACGACCGTGCCGCCGAGGGTGGCGACGCGGGCCCAGCGGATGTCGACGCCGCACTGCTCCAGCGCGTCGGCGACGTGGTGCAGCAGGCCGATCCGGTCCGCCGCGCGCAGTTCGAGCACGACGGCCCCGGTGGCCTCGTCGTCGAACCACAGCACCTTGGCCGGCGGCGGGTCCTGGGGCGGGCCGCCGTAGTCGCGTTCCTTGGCGGCGAGCTTGTCCGCCAGCGCCAGCGACCCGTCCACGGCCCTGGCGAACTGCTCGCGCAGCAGGGACGCGTCCGGCAGCGACCCGAACCTGGGCGACACCGTGAACACGTCGACCGCCGCGCCCCGGTGGGCCCGCAGCGTCGCCGCGTGCACTTCCAGTGAGTTCAGCGCCAGCACGCCGGCGGCCCGCGACAGCACGCCCGGCCGGTCCGGCGCCACCATCGTGACGAGCGCGGCGCCGTCGACCGGGGTGATCAGCACGTCCGGCTTGTCGGAGGCGGCGACCTTGGCGGCCAGTTCGAGCTGCACGTCGTCCAGCGGTTCCGGGTCGGGCAGCGGGTCTCCCGCCATCGCGGTCCGGCACCGCCGCACCAGGTCCGCGATCAGCGACGCCTTCCAGTCCGTCCACACGCCGGGGCCGGTGGCCAGGGAATCGGCCTCGGCCAAGGCGTGCAGCAGTTCCAGCAGCACCGGATCGCCGCCGAGGGTGTCGACCACGCGGTGCACGGTCGCGTCGTCCTCGACGTCGCGGCGGGTCGCGGTGTGCGGCAGCAGCAGGTGGTGGCGGACCAGCGAGGCCAGCGTCTCCACGTCGTGCGGCCACAGGCCGAGCCGTTCGCCGATCTGGGTCGCGAGCGCGGCGCCGACCTCGGAGTGGTCGGCCTGCCGCCCCTTGCCGATGTCGTGCACGAGCGCGCCGAGCAGCAGCAGGTCCGGCCGGGACACCGTGGTCGCCAGCCGCGCGGCGTGCGCGGTGGCCTGCACGAGGTGCCGGTCGACCGTCCACATGTGCGCGGCGTCGCGCGGCGGCAGGTCGCGCACCGCGCCCCACTCGGGGAAGAGCCTGCCCCACAGGCCGGTGCGGTCCAGCGCCTCCACCACGTCGATGAGCCCGGAACCGCTGCCCAGCAGCGCCAGCAGCTCCTCGCGGGCCTCGCGCGGCCACGGCTGGCGCAGCTCCGGGGCGGAGTCGGCCAGGCGCGACAGCGTGCCCGAGGCGATCGGGTGCTTGCTGCGCGCGGCGGCCGTCGCGACCCGCAGCAGCAGCGCGGGATCGCGGTTGGGCATGGCGTCGCGGGCCAGCGCGACCTCGGTGCCGTGCAGGACGACGCCCTCGTCCAGCGGACGGCGGGCGGGCGAGCGCCGCAGCGGCGACCTGGCGAACGCGCCGAGCCCTCGCTTGGGGGCAGCCGCACGGGCGGTGCGCATGGCCACGTCCACCGCGTAGACCACCGTGCGAGCGGCCGACGACAGGGCCCTGGCCAGGGCGAAGCGGTCCGCGAGGCCGAGCGCGGAGGCGACCTCGTCGCCGTCCTGGGCGCGCAGGACGTCCCTGGGCTTGCGGGCGACGCGGCGCAGTTCGGTGCGCACGTCCAGCAGGAGCCTGCGGGCGTCGTTGACCTCGACGGACGCCCGGTCGGTGAGCTGGGCGACGGACAGCGCGTCGAGCAGCGTGATGTCGCGCAGACCGCCGCGGCCGTGCTTGAGGTCGGGCTCGACGCGGTGCGCGATCTCGCCGCTGCGCGCCCACCGGCGCTGCGCGGACTCGCTCATCTCGTCGAGCCGGGTGCGGACGTTCGAGCGCCACGCCTGGCGCGCGCTGTCCGCGAGTCGTTGGGACACCTCGGGATCGCCCGCGAGGTGGCGGACGTCGAGCAGGCCGAGCGCGGTCCGCAGGTCGCCTGCGGCGACCCGGAGGCCTTCCCCGACCGTGCGGACCGAGTGGTCGAGGCCGACGCCGGAGTTCCACAGCGGGTACCAGAGCTTGTCGGCGATCGCGTCGATCCCCTTGTGCCCGTTGTGCACGAGGACCAGGTCGAGGTCCGAGTACGGCACGAGCTCGCGGCGCCCGAGCCCGCCGACGGCGACCAGCGCCATCCCCGGACCCGTGACCCCGGCGCTCGCCGCGTGCGCGGTCAGCCAGAACTCGTGCAGGTCGACCAGGGCTTCGCGGAGCAGTTCGCCGGTGAGGCGCTTGCGCCCGGGGGCCAGCAGTCTGTCGCGGGCCTTCACCAGGTCGTCAGCGGTCACGATCTCCGAACCAGAGTTCGCCTCGGCCGAGACGCTGTCCATCAGGCCGCCTTCCCCGTAATCGGCCGGACGGGGCATGCGGATGACGCTCCCGCATGCCCCGTCGCTGACGTCATTGCCCTACAGAGCGTCCGACCCGCGCTCCCCGGTGCGAACTCGGATCACCGTCTCGACCGGCGTGACCCAGACCTTGCCGTCACCGATCTTGCCGGTGCGGGCGGCCTCGACGACCGCGTCCAGGACCTTCTCCACGGCGGTGTCGTCGATCAGCACCTCGATGCGGAGCTTCGGCACGAAGTCGACGGCGTACTCGGCGCCGCGGTAGACCTCGGTGTGGCCCTTCTGCCTGCCGTAGCCCTGGACTTCGCTGACCGTCATGCCGAGCACGCCGAGCTGCTCCAGCGACGCCTTGACGTCGTCGAGGGTGAACGGCTTGATGATTGCGGTGACGAGCTTCACGACTTGCTCCCCTCGAGAACCGCGGACGCGCCCGCGGCCGCACTGACCTTGCCGGCTCCACGCGAACCGGTGAAGCCGCCGAACTCGTACGCCGTCTCGGCGTGCTCGGCCTCGTCGACGCCGCTCACCTCTGCCTCTTCGTCAGCCCGGAAGCCGACGGTGAGCTTGACCAGGTAGCCGAGTGCCAGCGAGAGGACGAACGAGTACGCCATGACCGCGAGAGCACCGACGACCTGGCGCCACAGCTGGTCGACGCCGCCACCGTAGAGCAGGCCGTCGATGCCCGCCGGAGCGGCGGAGCTGGCGAAGAAGCCGATCAGGATGGTGCCGGACAGACCACCGACGAGGTGCACGCCGACGACGTCGAGCGAGTCGTCGAAGCCGAAGCGGTACTTGAGGCTGACCGCCAGGGCGCAGAGCGCACCGGTGATCGCACCGACCGCGATGGCGCCCAGCGGGGTGACCGCGGAACACGCCGGGGTGATCGCGACCAGGCCCGCGACGACACCGGACGCCGCACCCAGCGTGGTGGCGTGGCCGTCGCGGATCCGCTCCACGAGCAGCCAGGCGAGCATGGCGGCGCAGGTGGCGACGGTGGTGTTGATGAAGGTGACGCCCGCGGTGGCGTTGGCGCCCAGCGCGGAACCCGCGTTGAAGCCGAACCAGCCGAACCACAGGAGACCGGCGCCGAGCACGACCAGGGGGAGGCTGTGCGGCTTCATCCGGTCCTTGGGCCAGCCGACGCGCTTGCCCAGCACGATGGCCAGCGCGAGACCCGCGGCACCGGCGTTGATGTGGACGGCCGTGCCACCGGCGAAGTCGATCGCGAGGAGCTTGTTGGCGATCCAGCCGCCCGCGCTCGTCACGTTGCCCGCTTCGTCCTTGACGTCGAAGTCGAACACCCAGTGGGCGACCGGGAAGTACACGATCGTGGCCCACAGGCCCGCGAAGAGCAGCCACGGGCCGAAGCGGGCGCGATCGGCGATCGCGCCGGAGATCAGTGCCACGGTGATGATCGCGAACATCGCCTGGAAGGCGACGAACACGGTGCTCGGGAGGGTGCCGAACAAGGACTCCTTGTCCAGCAGGCCGTCGAGGGCGAAGAAGTCGACCGGATTGCCCACGAGGCCACCGGCGACGTCGTCACCGAATGCCGTGGAGTACCCGAACAGCACCCAGAGGACACCCACGACGCCCATGGCGCCCAGGCTCATCATCATCATGTTGAGCACACTCTTCGAACGGACCATGCCTCCGTAGAAGAAGGCGAGTCCCGGCGTCATCAACAGCACCAGTGCGGCACTGGTCAGCACCCAGGCGGTGTCCCCTGTGTTCACGTCGACCTCCACTGCATGTCGGTTGCAGGGAGCATCGAAGTGTCCTGTTTCGGCTGGTTGCGCCGAAGGTTTCGCGGAGGTGAACTGTGAGGTGGCTGGTGTTACGGATGGGTTTCGCGCGCTTTATCGGACAAGTTCCGGTCACGAACCTGGATTTCCGGCCGTGACTGTGCGCTGGTGGCGTTGATCTGTTCAGGTACTGGTTCCGCGTCTCGATCGGGGCGGATGACCTTGGCGAACACTTTCGGTAACGGCGTTACGCCTCGCGCACCACGCGGCAGGGGTTACCGGCTGCGAGCACGTGGTCGGGGACGTCCCGCGTCACGGCGCCGCCCGCGCCGACGACCGAGTTGATCCCGATGGTCACGCCGGGGGCCGCCGACTCCCAATGCTGCCCGCGGCGCTCGTGGTCCTCCACGGGTGCCAGGGTCCGGAGGCGGTGCAGGGGCGCCGGACATGGTCGGTGCCCCTGCCGCCTCACGTCAGCGCAGCCAGCCGGGGATGCCCGGCTTCGGGCCTGCCGGCAGGTCGGTGGTGGTGCTGCTGGTGTCCATGGTGGTCGTCGTCGGCGGTTCCACCGCTGCGCAGCGGGTGCCGTCGCGGGGAACGGTCAGGGTGATGAGGTAGGCGTCGGTCGCGCCCTGGGTGCAGGTGGAGCGGTCGTAGACGCCGTGGCCCCAGCCCTCGTAGGTGAGCAGGACGGTCTTGTCGCGGCTCTGGCGGTGGGCGTTGGCGGCCCACGCGTACGCGGTGGCCGGGTCGTGCAGGGCGTTGAGCATGAGGATCTTCGGCGCGGTGGTGATGCGCAGGCGGTGCTGCGGGTTGCTGGCCTTCGGCGGGTAGCCGATGCAGCTCGTCATGGCGTAGTGGCCGAGCGCGCTTCCGCGCACGTGCGGGGCGAGGCGCCTGGCGTCCGCGACGAGGCCGTCGAGTTCGCGGTTGTTCTTGATGCGGAACTGGAAGTCCTGGCAGAAGACGGCCGGGAACGGGTTGCGCGCGACCTCGTCGGCGAACGCGGACGCGGACGCTCCGGGCGCCGGGGTGCCGGAGCCGAGGCGGTCGAGCCAGTCCGCCAGGTAGGACCAGTCGGGGCCGTAGAAGATGCTGAAGGCGAGGCCGGTGATGTCGGCGGCGCTGACCACGTAGGTCGGGTCGTCGGGGTCCTTCAGTTCGCCGCGGTCGGCCTTGGCGAGCAGGTCGTCCCAGTACGCGGCGACGTCACGACCGTGCAGGGCGCAGGACTCGGTGCGGTCGCACCACTTCACGAACTCCCGGAACGAGTCCTCCGCGGTCGCGGCCTCGGTGCTGTTGAAGCCCTTCACGTCGAGGCTGTGGTCCATGTTGCTGTCGATCACCATGGCCCTGATGCGGTGGCCGAAGCGCTCGGCGTACTGCTGCCCATGATCGTGCCGTAGGAGAGGCCGCAGTAGTTGATCTTGCGCTCACCCAGCGAGTGCCGGAGGGCGTCCATGTCGTTGGTGACGGCGATGGTGTCGGCGTGGTCGAAGATCGGACCGCTCCTGGCGCGGCAGTCGTTCGCCAGCTCCTGGTTGTACGCCTTGAGCGCGGTGAACTCGGCGTCGTTCTCGGGGTACGGCGACACCTGCTTGTTCAGCAGCTCGACCGAGCACTGCACCGGCCGGCTGCGGGCAACACCGCGCGGGTCGAACCCGATGATGTCGAAGCTCGCCCGCACCTCCGGGCTGAAGTAGCTGTCCGCGCCGAAGGCGAAGTTGACGCCGGAACCGCCGGGACCACCGGGGTTGACCAGCATGATGCCGACGCGCTTGGCCGGGTCGGTCGCCTTGCGGCGGGCGACGGCGAGGTCGAACTTCTCGCCGCGCGGCTCGTTCCAGTCGATGGGCAGGCTGAGCTTGCCGCACTCGACCTCCGGCACCTCTTCGCACGGCGCCCACGCGATGGAACCCGCAGGTCCACCTCCTGTCGTGCCGGTGGAGCCGCACCCGCGACCCCCGCCCCGATGAGCATCGTTCCGCTAGTGGTCGCGACCGTTAGTTCGTCAGGGGTTGCATCCAAGCAGTGTGGTCGTTGAGGTAGAGCCCGCAGGCGCAGTCGAGTGCTTCTTGTGGTGTGCCGGCGTGGTACCCGCTGGGCAGGATCGAGTCCTCGTAGTCGTCGTGGCTGGCGCGATAGATGGCGAAGCCCCAGGTGGTGGCGGATCCGCTGTAGCGCAGCCGGAACAGCGGCATGGGTGTGCCGTCGGGAAGGCGACCGGTGACATAGGCGAACGCGCCGTGGTGGCGGACGGTGAGATCGTCCAATTGGGGCCAGCGTTCTCGTGCTCGTGCCAGCAGACGCTGACGCAGCGAGGTCTTGGTGGACTCGGGCGGGACGGCCATGTGGTCCATGCTGCCCGATACCGTCACGCCCTCATAGTCGATCTTCCTCGGGTGGGTGTCGTGTGGGGCCGTCCAGTCTGTATGTGGTCATTCTCGATGAGTCCGACCGGCGGGCGCTGGAGGCGGTCGTCCGCCGGGGTCGTGCCGAGCATCGTCAGGTGTTGCGGGCCCGGATCGTGTTGGCTGCCGCCGACGGCACTCCCAACGCGGTGACAGCGCGCAGATTGGGTGTCACCGCGGACACGGTCCGCAAGTGACGCAAACGATTCTGCCGAGATGGCCTGTCGGGTCTGGCCGACCGGCCACCTAGCGGACGGCCACGAGTCTTTCCTGCCGCGGTGGTGGCCGAGGTCAAGGCGCTGGCCTGTGAACTGCCCGCCCAGGCCGGTGTCGCGCTGGCCTGGTGGAGTTGCCCGGAATTAGCTCGCGAGGCAGTCGGTCGGGGCGCGTGCGAGCGGGTGTCGGCGTCCACGGTGCGTCGGTGGCTGGCCGCGGACGCGATCAAACCGTGGCAGCACCGGTCGTGGATCTTCCCTCGTGCCCCGTACTTCGCGGTCAAAGCCGCCAGAGTGCCGGACCTGTACGACCGGTTGTGGGAGGGGGAACTTTTGGGTGACAACGACTTCGTGATCAGCGCTGACGAGAAGCCCGGTGTCCAGGCGCGGTGCCGCATCCATTCCAGTCTGCCCGCCGGTCCTGGCCGGGCGATGCGGGTCGAGCACGAATAAGCCCGGCTGGGCACTCTGGCCCACTTCGCCGCTTACGACGTGCACCGGGCTCGGGTGTTCGGACGATGCGAGCCCACCACCGGTATCGTCCCGTTCACCCGGTTGGTCGAGCAGGTCATGACCACCGAGTCGTACGCCTCCGCCAGGCGGGTGTTCTGGGTGGTGGACCAGGGCGCGTCCCGCAAGAACTGGGCAGCCGCGGCCCGCATGTCCGACGCCTGGCCCAACGCGCACATGGTGCACTTGCCCGTGCACGCCTCCTGGCTCAACCAGGTGGAGATTTACTTTTCGGTCGTGCAACGTAAAGCACTGGCTCCGACGACTTCCTCGATCTCGACGACGTGACCGAGCGGATTCTGTCCTTTCGGGACCGATACAACGTGACGGCTCGGCCCTTTGACTGGACATCAACGCGTGCCGATCTCAACCAGTTGTTGATCCGACTCAGCCGTTACGACCGCCATACACCTCCACCACTGGCCGCCTGACCCCTGACGAACTAACGGTCGCGACCACTAGCGATCACGGCACCGAACGCCCTGATGATCGATCGCACAGGTTCCTCCCCAGATCCTGTCCGTCCGCCGGAAGACCGGCGGACGGACCGAGGCTGGCAGCGGGGAACCAGGACGCACAACCGACTGGGGTCGCACAGGACAATCAACCTGGAGAGCGATTGCCCGCCCCCCGGGAGTACCGATATGCGGTCAGCCCTCGATGAGCCTGGCGTGCTCGGCGGGCAACAGGTCCACCCAACGACGGGTCAGCGCCTCGTGGCCGCTCGCGGTGAGCGCGCCGAAGAGCCGCAGCCTGGCCATTCCGCCGTCGGGGAAGATGTCCAGCCGCGCGTGCGTCACCTCGACCTCGCCCGCCAGGCGGAACCGGTGGCGGGTGTCGGGTTGCAGCCTCGTCCGGGGCAGCAGGTCGAACCACGCGTCGGGGTCCTTGCGGGCGTCCCGGCCGAGAACCGAGGCCCAGCCCGGCGCGTTCCCCTTGAAGTGGCTGGTGTCCAGTTCCGCCAACGTGATCGTGCCCGCCTCGGCCAGCTTCAGCTCGACCCAGTCGTTGCCGTCGTCGCGGCGGCGCGAGGTCTCCCAGCCCTCGCCCATCAGCGTGGCCTGGCCGGGGGCGATCAGGTTGCTGGGCGAGCTGTAGAACATGTTGCTGCAGTCGGTGACCTGCGCGCCGTTCTCCAGCGCGGCCAGGTCCAGCGCTCCCGCGACGAGGAAGCGGGGATCGGCGACGGGTTCGCCGAACACCCGCAGCCGGGCCACGCCGCCGTCGGGGTGCATGGTCAGCCGCACGTGGGTGTACCGGTGCTCGACCGCGACGTCGAAGAAGTGCTTCTGGTCGCCGCCCAACGGGGACTTGGGCACGAGCGGTTCCCAGTCGGCCGCCGCCAGCTCGTCCGGGGACGGGTAGCCCTCGACCGAGGTGGCCTCCACCGACCCGTGCGGCGGGTAGTTGCCGGTGAAGAACGCCGTGTCGACCACGACCCCGCGCACGACACCGGGCAGTCCGAGGCGGACGACGGCCTGGTCGTTGCCCGGCGACCGGCGCCTGCGCGTCTCCCAGCCGTCGTACACCTGGCCCTTGTGACCGAAGGTGTAGGTCTGGTACGCGGGCTCGGGCGGCCTGATGAGGTTCTCGCGCTCGGCGAAGAACTCGTCGTTGGCCCACACCACGCTGCCGCCGACCGCGCGGGAAGCCAGGTCGGGGAGCCTCGTCCAGCCGGGCACTTCGCTCATGCGTCTCCTCTGCTCAGCAACCGCCCGAGCGGTTCCGTTCCGGTGATCTCGTTGCCGCGCAACCACGTCTGCCGCACGACGCCCGCGAGCGGACGACCGTGGTACGGCGTGACGGGGTTGCGGTGGCGCAGCTTCGCGCGGTCGACGACGAACGCGTCGTCGGGCGCGAACACGCAGAAGTCGGCGTCACCGCCCACCTTGACGCGCCCCTTGTTCGCCAAGCCGACCTGGTCGGCGGGGCTCGACGCCATCCACCGCACCACGTCGGTCAGCGCGTGACCTCGTTGCCTGGCCTGCGTCCAGACGGCGGGCAGGCCCAGTTGCAGGCTCGCGATGCCGCCCCACGCCGTGGCGAAGTCGCCCGCCTTCAGCTCCGGCGTGCACGGCGAGTGGTCGCTGGCGACCAGGTCGATCGTGCCGTCGGCGAGTCCGCGCCACAGCCCCTCGCGGTTGGCCGCCTCGCGGATCGGCGGGCAGCACTTGAACTGCGTGGCGCCGTCGCCGATCTCCTCGGCGGTGAACGTCAGGTAGTGCGGGCAGGTCTCGACGGTGATCTTGACGCCGTCCCGCTTGGCGGCCGCGATGACCGGCAGCGCGCCCGCGTTGGACAGGTGCAGGACGTGCGCCCGAGCGCCCGTCCGCCGGGCGGTCTCGATCACCTGCTCGATGGCGATCGTCTCGGCCGACGGCGGTCGGGACGCGAGGAACCCGGCGTAGTCCGGCAGCGAGTCGGTGACGGTGTGCGCGTCCTCCGCGTGGACGATCGTCAACGCGTCGAACGACCCCAACTCCTCAAGGGCGGCACTGAACTCCGACGGCTGGACCTGCGGGAACTCGTCCACGCCGGAGTGCAGCAGGAAGCACTTGAAGCCGAACACGCCCGCGTCGTGCAGGCCCCGCAGGTCGGGCAGGTTGCCGGGGATGATGCCGCCCCAGAACCCCACGTCGGTGTGGACCCGGCCGCGCGCGGTCCCGCGCTTGACCTCCAGCGCGGCCACGTCGACCGTCGGCGGCAGGCTGTTGAGCGGCATGTCGACGATCGTCGTCACACCGCCCGCCGCGGCGGCCAGGGTCGCGGTCTCGAACCCCTCCCACTCGCTGCGGCCGGGGTCGTTGACGTGCACGTGCGTGTCCACGAGTCCGGGCAGCAGCACCTCGTCGTCGGCGAGCGCGATCACGCGGTCGCCGTCCAGCGCGGGCTCGATCGCCGCCACGCGACCGTCCCGCACGCCGACGGCACCCGAGATCTCGCCGTCCGGCGTGACCACTCTGCGGGCGCGGAACACCAGGTCGAAGGTCATGCGGCTCACTCTTCCAGCCAGTCCCCCGCGATGCGACCGGCAAGCAGGACGAGCAGCCGTTCGGCGTCGGCGAGGCAGCGGGTCACGTCCGGTTCGACGTCGAGCAGGGCGTAGGCGGACTTCAGGCCTATCTCGGCAGGATCGACCTCGCACCGGCCCGCCACGGCGACCACGGGCACGCCCCCGGACGCCGCCGCCACGCCCGCGGGCGCCTTGCCGTGCCTGGTCTGCGCGTCGAGCGACCCCTCGCCGGTGATCACCAGCCGGGCACCGGGCAGCGCGTCGGCGAAGCCGACGAGGTCGAGCACCACCTCGATGCCCGGTCGGCGGCGCGCGCCCAGCAGCGCCAGCGCGGCGAAGCCGATGCCGCCCGCCGCGCCCGCCCCAGGGGTGTCGGCGAACTCGTGGCCGATCTCGTCGGCCCACGCGCGCAGGCGTTCCTCCAGCACCTCGACGTCGGCCGCGGAAGCGCCCTTCTGCGGCCCGTACACCGCCGCCGCGCCGTTCGGGCCGAGCAGCGGGTTGTCCACGTCACTGGCCAGCACGACGTCGATGTCGGTGAAGTCCTTGCCCTCCAGGGCTTCCAGCATCCCGCGCCCGCCGTCGGTGCACGCGCTGCCGCCGACGCCGAGCACGATCCGCGTGCAGCCGATGTCCACCGCGCCGCGCAGGAGTTCGCCGGTGCCGCGGCTGGTCGCCGCCAAAGGAGCCAACGGGTGCAGCCCGGCCAGGCCGGACGCCGCCGCGACCTCCACGACGGCCGTGCCGCCGCGCACCGCGAACGAGGCCGCGACGGGTTTGCCGACCGGACCGGTGACCCACCGGCCGACGCGGGTGAAACCGGCGGCGACGGCGGCGTCGACCGTGCCGTCACCGCCGTCGGCCACCGGCAGGCAGCGCACGTCCAGGCCGGGGACCGCCTCCCGCAGGCCGCGCGCCACGGCGTCGGCGACCTGCGGGGCGGTGAGCGATCCCTTGAACTTGTCCGGCGCGACCAGGACGTGACCGCCGTGACGCCCGGTCACGGCACCGGCTCGAACTCGCGCACCGCGGCGATGGAGGACCCGTTGGCCGTGTTGCCCTCGCGTTCGATCATGATCTCCACGAGGACCGGTCGGCTGGTGCGGTCGGCTTCCTTGCGCGCCCACTCCAGGGACTCGCGGATCCGCTCGGGCTCGGTGACCCGGACACCGGAGCAGCCGTAGGCCTCCATGATCTTGACGTTGTCCGACCCGGTGACGTCGTAGTGGATGTCGACCTCGTACTTCATGTCGTAGCCGCCGTGGTCCTCGGCCATGCGGATCAGGCCCAGGTACTCGTTGTTGAGCATGATCAGCACGAACGGCACGTCGTACTGGGCGCCGACGGCCAGTTCCTCGACCAGGAACTGGAACGAGTAGTCGCCGACGATCCCGACCACCTCCGCGCCGGGTTCGGAGTGCTTCAACGCCTTCTTCACGCCGATGGCGGCCGGGATCTCCCAGCCGAGCGGACCGGCCTGGCCGCACACCTGGTAGTGCCGCGGCTTGTGCGCCTTCTGGTGCTGCCCCGACCAGATCTGGTAGAGCCCGATCGCGGTCACGAAGTACGTGTCGGGGCCGTAGAACTCGTTGATCTCCTTGAACACCCTCGGCGCCTTGACCGGGACGTTCGGGAAGTCCTCGCGCCGGGTCAGGGTGGCCTTCAGCTCCTGGACGCGTGCGACCCACTCCCCCGCCCGCCGACCGGCGCCCCGCGAGCGGGCGAGGTCGATGATCGCGCGCAGGAACAGCTTCGCGTCCGCCACGATCCCGAGGTCCGGCCCGAACACGCGGCCGATCTGCGTGGGCTCCGAGTCGACGTGGACGAAGGTGCGCGTTCCGCGGTAGGTGTCCAGGTCACCGGTGTGCCGGTCGCCGAACCGCGCGCCCAGCGCCAGCACCAGGTCCGACTCCAGGAACGACGCGTTGCCGTAGCGCTGCGAGGTCTGGATGCCGGTCATGCCCGCGTACAGCGGGTGGTCCTCGTCGACCGCGCCCTTGCCCATCAGGGTCGCCTGGATCGGCACCTGGAGGTACTCGGCCAGTTCGAGGAGCTCGTCGTGCGCCTCACCGAGGATCACGCCGCCGCCCGCGAGCAGCAGAGGCCTCTCGGCCGCCAGCAGCAGGTCCAGCGCCCGTTCGACGCGTGGACCGTGCGGCACCGCCCTGGTGACGGGCAGCGGGGCGTCGATCGCGGAGTCCCACTCGATCTCCTGCTTCTGCACGTCCAGCGGCAGGTCGATCAGCACCGGCCCCGGCCGGCCGGAACGAGCGACGCGGAAGGCTTCGCGGAAGATCCACGGAGCCTGCGCGGCCTCCCTCACCTGGACCGCCCACTTCGTGACCGGCTTGGCGATCTCGACGATGTCGACGGCCTGGAAGGCCTCCTGGTGCAGCTTGGTGGACACGGCCTGGCCGGTGATGCACAGGATCGGCACCGAGTCGGCCTGCGCGGTGTACAGCCCGGTGATCATGTTCGTGCCCGCCGGACCGGACGTGCCGATCGCGACGCCGACGCCACCGGTCGTGCGCGACCAGCCGTCGGCCATGTGCGTGGCGCCCTCCTCGTGCCGCACGATCAGGTGCTCGATCGTGCCGTCGAGTTCCATCGCCTTGTAGAACGGCAGGATCGCGGCGCCGGGGCAGCCGAACACGGTGTCGACGCCCTCGGACTTGAGGACCTCGATGACGGCCTGCATGACGGGGACCTTCGGCATTACGCCCTCCCGGAGAGGTTCTCGATGACCTTGAGCAGGGCGGAGTGGTCGAGGGAGCCGTACCCCTGCGCCCGTCCCGCCGCGATGAGCTGGGCGATCAGCCCCGTCACCGGAAGTGCGACGTCGACCTGCCGGGCCGCGGCGAGCGCGATGCCCATGTCCTTGTGGTGCAGGTCGATCCGGAACCCCGGCGCGAACTCGCGGGCGATCATGGTCTCCCGCTTGAGGTCCAGGATCCGGTTGGCGGCCAGGCCGCCCGCGAGCACGTCGAGGCCCGCCTTGGCGTCCACACCGGACGCCTCCAGCAGCACGATGGCCTCCGCGACGAGCGCGTAGATGCCGCCGACCATCAGCTGGTTGGCCGCTTTCACGACCTGGCCCGCGCCGTGCGGTCCGACGTGGACGACGGTCTTGCCGACGGCGTCGAGCACCGGTCGGGCCGCGGCGAAGTCGGCCTCCTCGCCGCCGACCATGATCGACAGCGTGGCCTGCCTCGCCCCGGCCTCGCCGCCGGACACGGGCGCGTCGAGCACCCGGATCCCCCGTTCCGCGGCGGCTTTCGCCACGGCCACCGAGGTCTCCGGCCGGATCGTGCTCATGTCGATGAGCAACGTGCCCTCGGCCGCGAGTTCCAGCACCCCGCCGTCGCCGAGGACGACCTCCTCGACCTGCGGGTGGTTGGGCAGCATGGTGATCACGACGTCCGAGCCGCGCACCGCGTCCGCGATGTCGGCGGCGGCCGTGCCGCCCTCCGCGACGAGCTTCGCGACCGGGTCGGCGCCGAGGTCGAAGCCGGTCACCCGGTGGCCCGCCGCTACGAGGTGCCCGGACATGGGCGACCCCATGATGCCGAGGCCGATGAACCCGATGGTCGTCACTGGTCTTCCTCCCTGGTCAGCCAGCCGAAGCTGTCGGCGCTGGGGCCGGTGGGCTGGTACTCCGCTCCGACGAACCCCTGGTAGCCGCCTGCGTCGAGCTGGGCGAGGTAGCGGTCCAGCTCCAGCTCGCCGGAACCGGGTTCGCCGCGGCCGGGGGCGTCCGCGATCTGCACGTGGCCGATCCGCCGGGCGTGCTCGGTGACCACGGCGTCGAGGTCGTCGCCGTTGACGGCGAGGTGGTAGAGGTCGGCGAGCAGAGCCACGTTCGGCTTGCCGAGCCGGTCGATCACGGCGAGCGCGTCGGCCGCCGTGAGCAACGGGTAGGCCGGGATCGCGCTGACCGGTTCGAGCAGTACGGTCGCGCCGATCGCCGCGGCCGCGTCGGCGGCGAACGCGAGGTTCCGCAGCGCCAGCGCGTCCTGCTCGGCGGGGTCCACGCCCTCGATCCGGTTGCCGTACAGGGCGTTGAACGCGCGGCAGCCGGTTTCACGGGCGATGCCGACGGCGATGTCGACGCTCGCCTTGAACTCGCCTTCGCGACCGGGCCACGACACCAGGCCGCGGTCGCCGCTCGGCAGGTCGCCCGCGAAGAAGTTGAGGCCGACGAGCCGCACGCCCGCGTCGGTGATCGCGCCGACGAACTCCGCGACCTCGCGCTCGTCCGGTCGGGCGACCGCGAAGGGCCACCAGAACTCGACCGCGTCGAACCCGGCGGCACGGGCGGCTGCCGGTCGTTCGAGCAGCGGCAGTTCGGTGAACAGGATCGAGAGGTTGACGTCGAACCGCATGAGCAATCCTTCCACAATGCGGAAGTTAATTTCCGTACAACGAGAGCGTAGGCGGCAAATGCGGAAGAGCGCAAGACTGTTGACAGCACTCGACGCCGCTCGTACCGTCCCTCACTGCGGAAAAGGAATTCCGCTATACAGAAAAGGAAACGCCCTGTGCCGGGACTTCCAGGCTTCAACTCCGCACCGGCGGACGACCTCCGACCACTGCTCGCCGAATGCCTCGCGGTGCCCCGCTGGGTGAACTCCGTCGTGGCCGCCCGGCCCTACCCGGACCTGGACGCGCTGGTCGCCGCGGCCGAGGTGGACCTCGACACCGACGAGATCCTCGGCGCCATCGCGGGCCACCCGCGGATCGGCGAACGCGCGGAGCACGACGGCGTCTCGGCGAAGTGGTCGTCCGCGGAGCAGTCCGGTGTCGACGGGTCACTCGCGGACCGGCTCGTGGCCGCCAACCTGGCGTACGAGGAGCGGTTCGGCCACATCTACCTGGTGTGCGCCACCGGACTCAGCGGTGAGCAGATGCTCGCGGACCTGGCGACCCGGATGGACAACGACCCCGCCACCGAACTCCGCGTGGTGAACCGCGAACTGGCCAAGATCGCCGCGTTGCGGCTGCGCAAGGTCGTCGCGTGACCACGCGTCCACAGATCACCAGAGGGAGCTGACCCATGACCATCATCCTGGGGCCGAACCAGTACGGGAAGGCGGAGAACCGCCTCGTCACGGTGTCGCGGGACGGGTCCGTGCACACCATCAAGGACCTGACGGTCAGCACCTCGCTGCGCGGCGACCTCGCCGACACGCACCACACGGGCGACAACGCGAAGGTGCTCGCGACGGACACGCAGAAGAACACCGTGTACGCGTTCGCCAAGCAGGCCCCGGTCGGCGAGATCGAGGACTTCGCCCTGCGGCTCGGGCGGCACTTCGTGTCCTCGCAGGACGCCATCACCGGCGCGCGCGTGCTGATCGACGAGCACGGGTGGAACCGGATCGACGCGAACTCCCACTCGTTCGTCCAGGGCTCCGGCGAGAAGCGCACGACCGCCGTGACGGTCGACGGGTCGGACGCGTGGGTCGTGTCCGGGCTGCGCGACCTCGTGGTGCTGAAGTCGACCGGGTCGGAGTTCCACGGGTACCCGAAGGACCCGTACACGACGTTGAAGGAGACGGACGACCGCATCCTGGCCACGTCCGTGACGGCCCGGTGGCGCTACCTGGGCACCGACGTGGACTGGGCGAAGAGCTTCGCCGAGATCCGCGACGTGCTGCTGGCGGCGTTCGCGACCAAGCACAGCCTCTCGTTGCAGCAGACGCTGTACGCGATGGGCGAGGCAGTGCTGCTGGCGCGGCCCGAGGTGGCCGAGGTGCGGATGTCGATGCCGAACAAGCACCACTTCCTGGTGGACCTCAGCGCGTTCGGGCTGGAGAACGACAACGAGGTCTTCTACGCGGCCGACCGGCCGTACGGGCTCATCGAGGGCGCGGTGCTGCGCGACGACGCGCAGGACGCCGGGCACGCGTGGGACACGCTGCCCGCGTTCTAGCCGGAATCGAGGGGTGGTGGGCGGACGTCCACCACCCCTGACCTGCGCAGTTAACCCGATAGTGGCACAAATCACTCTTTTGGCGGAATCTCGTGCCTCACAGAGCACCCGACAGTGACAGCAAGATGACCAAAAGGCCGTACTCTCGCGAACATGAGTGATGTCAAACGGGGGCTTTCGCCGGTCACGATTTTCCTGGACGACGAAGCCGTGATCACCGTTTCCGGCTCGCTGGACGCGACGACGGCACCGGACTTCAAGCGCATGGTCACCGCCTTCTTCGAGTCGGCCGACCGTCCGGACATCGACGTGCTGACGTTGGACCTCTCCTCCGTGTCCGCCTGCGACCAGGCCGCGCGCGAACTCGTCCGCTACGCCCAGGCCGTCTGCGCCGACCGCGAACTGGCCCTCCGCGTCGTGCCCAGCGCCCCGGTGAGCCGGGCGCTCACCCGTCACTAGCCGGGCTTCCGACCCGGCGGGCCGACACTCCGATCGGCCGTTGATGCCACCGGCTCTCGCCGATCGGCGCACGACAACGTGCGATCACGCACCACTCGGCGCGCGGCAGCGCTAAGCGCTCCGGCTCGCCAGCGCCTTCAAGTCCTCGACGCGAAGCCCCGTCACCCGCAGCACCTCGGCCTCGTCCAGCGCCCCGCAGTCCAGCGCGCGCAGGAACGACGACGACAGCGCCTGCGCGGTCGCGGGCTCGTCCAGCACCGTGCCGCCCGCCCGGTCCACGTACGCCTTCAACCGGCGCGCGTCCGCGTCGACGCCCTCCAGGTAGAACGCGTGCACGGCCGCGTACCGCGTGACGAGCTGCGCCGGGTGCAGGTCCCAGCCCTGGTAGAAGCCGTGCGCCAACGAGCGCCGCACGAGTCCGTAGTGGACCCGCCAGCCCTCCGCCACGGCGTCCCCCACCGGCAGGACGTTGGTCGAGCCGTCCGACACCCGCACGCCCGCGTTGGCCGCCGCCACCTGCATCACGTTGCGCGCGAAGTCGCACGCGCCGTGCGCCAGGTGCTGGTGCGCCGCACCGAGTCCGCAGCCAGCCGTGTAGTCGTAGGTGCCGAAGTGCAGACCTGAAACGCGGCCGCGACCGGCCGCGATGAACCGCGGGATCGCCAGCCTGCCCTCGGGGTCCACGACGGACTGGGTGGTCTCGACCTGGATCTCGAACCGCAGCGGGAGGTCGAACAGGTCGAGGACCTCGCCGAACACCTCCACCTGGTCGACCGACGTCACCTTGGGGAACGTGATGACGAAACCGGGCGGCGGATCACCCAGCGCCGTCAGGAAGATGTCGAGCGTCCGGATGCCGCGTTCGCGCAACGCCCTGGTGTCGAAGGACTTCATCCGCAGCCCGACGTACGGCGGCAGCACGCCCTCCTCCCGCCAGCCGGCGACGATCCGCGCGGTGCGCTCGGCGTCGTCGTCCTCCACGGCGTCGTCCGGAGCGCCGTAGCCGTCCTCGAAGTCGATCCGCAGGTCCTCCACGGGTTCGGCGGCGAGCTTGGCGCGCACCCGGTCCCGGATCCTCGGGGCCAGGTCCTCCGGCAGCACCGCGGCGAGCGCGGCGGAGTGCGTCTCCAGTGCGGCAAGCGCTTGCTCGCCCCAGTCGCGGACGACGCCCGCGGTCACCTTCGACGCGGGGACGTAGCAGGTGTGCACGGGCTGGCGGCCGTCCGGCAGCACCCGTTCCACATCGGACAGCCGCGCGGTGGCGGCCTGGACCGCCACCGCGTCGAGCGACGTCCTCGCCACGTCAGGGGATCCGGGCGTAGGCGGGAACGGTGAGGAAGTCCGCGAACTCCTCCGACAGCGCGACCTGCTCGAACAGCTCGGCCGCGAGGTCGACGTGCTCGCCGGACAGCTCGGACCTGGTGCGCGCCAGCACTTCCCGCACCAGGTCCGCGGTCACCGGGGTGCCGTCGCTGAGCACGACCTCGTTGTGCACCCACTGCCACAGCTGGGAACGGGAGATCTCGGCGGTCGCCGCGTCCTCCATCAGGTTGTGGATGGCCGCCGCGCCGTTGCCGCTCAACCACGACACGAGGTAGCGCAGGCCGACGTCCACGGCGGACTCGACACCCGCCCTGGTCGCCTCGCCGCCGGTGGCCTTGAGGTCGAGCAGCTGCGCGGCCGTCACGGACACGTCCTCGCGCAGGCGGTCGAGCTGGTTGGGCTTGCCGTCGAGCTCGGCGTCGAAGATCTCCTCGCACACCGGAACGAGGTCGGGGTGCGCGACCCACGAGCCGTCGAAGCCGTCGTTCGCCTCGCGGGTCTTGTCGTCGCGCACCTTCGCCAGCGCCTTGGCGGTGACCTCCGGGTCGCGCCGGTTCGGGATGAACGCGGCCATGCCGCCCATCGCGAACGCCCCGCGCTTGTGGCACGTGCGCACCAGCAGTTCGGTGTAGGCGCGCATGAACGGCGCCGTCATGGTGATGCTGTTGCGGTCGGGCAGCACGAAGTCCGCGCCCGCGTCGCGGAAGTACTTGATGATGCTGAACAGGTAGTCCCAACGACCCGCGTTGAGGCCCGAAGCGTGGTCGCGCAGCTCGTAGAGGATCTCCTCCATCTCGAACGCGGCCGGGATGGTCTCGATCAGCACGGTCGCGCGGACGGTGCCGTGCGGGATCCCCAACTGCTGCTCCGCGGCGGTGAACACGTCGTTCCACAGCCGGGCTTCGAGGTGGCTCTCCATCTTCGGCAGGTAGTAGTACGGCTTGCCGAGCGACGCGTTGTGGAAGAAGTGCAGCCCGAAGTCGATCAGCGCGCCCACGGCGGGGCGGCCGTCGATCTCCAGGTGCCGCTCGTCGAGGTGCCAGCCGCGCGGTCGGACCACGATCGCCGGGCGCGCGACGTCGTCCTTGAGCGCGTAGTGCTTGCCCTCGGGCGAGGTGAACTCGATGGTGCCGCGCGCGGCGTCGTAGAGGTTGACCTGGCCGGAGACCACGTTCTCCCAGTGCGGGGTGTTCGCGTCCTCCAGGTCGGCGAGCCACACCCTGGCGCCCGAGTTGAGGGCGTTGATCGCCATCTTCCGCTCGGTCGGCCCGGTGATCTCGACGCGCCGGTCGGTCAGCTCCGGCGGCGCTTCGGCGACCCGCCACTCGGACTCGCGGACCTCCGCCGTCTCCGGCAGGAAGTCCAGCGTCCCCTGCGCGCGGCGCGCGGAGCGGCGGGCGAGCAGGTCGTCGCGGGTGGCGGCGAACGCCCGGTGCAGACCCGCCACGAAGTCGAGCGCCTCGGGGGTGAGGACCTCCTCATCCCGTTCGACCTGGCCGCCGAGGACGCGGATGTCGGGCATGGAGGTCCACCTCGTTTCGGGAGTCACTTTTCTACTTCGCGGACTATAGTTTTTGCATAGCGGAACTGCAACGGTGGCTAGACTCCACCCGGTCTAGTACGGGAGTGATCATGACGCGCGAGTCCTCAGGCGGAGTGCAGTCCCTCCAACGCGCCTTCGACCTGCTGGAACGGCTGGCCGACGCGGGGGGCGAGGCGAGCCTGTCGGAGCTGGCCGCCACCAGCGGCCTGCCGCTGCCCACCATCCACCGCCTCATCCGCACCCTTGTCACGCTGGGGTACGTGCGGCAGAACCGCAACCGCCGCTACACCCTCGGCTCCCGCCTGATCCGCCTCGGCGAGAGCGCCGGACGCCAGTTCGGCACGTGGGCCAGGCCGTACCTGACCGAGCTGGTGGACGAGGTCGAGGAGACCGCGAACCTGGCCGTGCTCGACGGCGACGAGGTCGTGTACGTGGCGCAGGTGCCGTCGAAGCACTCGATGCGGATGTTCACCGAGGTCGGCAGGCGGCTGCTGCCGCACGGCACCGGGGTGGGCAAGGCGATGCTGTCCCAACTGCCGCGCGCGGAGGTGCTGGCCCTGCTGGAGCGCACCGGGCTGCCCGCCTACACGCCGAACACGATCATCGACGCGCAGGAGCTGCTGGACTCGCTCGGGCAGATCGCCGAGCAGGGGTACGCGCTGGACGAGAGCGAGCAGGAGCTGGGCGTGCGCTGCATCGCCGTGCCGCTGGTCGGCGCGCCGACCCTGTCCGCCGTCTCGGTGTCCGGGCCGGAGGGGCGGCTGACCAAGGACGCCGTCGCCCGGATCCTGCCCGAGGTGCTGGCCATCGCAAGCCGGCTGACCCACCACTACCGCGAGGCGGTGTCGCGCAGCGATACCTGAAACAATCCACCGCGCAACAACAATGATCCCTAATTCTCAACTCCCTACTTCTCGACCCTCAGCCCTTGTCCCTCCCCCCTCGACCTCTTAGCCCTCAAGCCCTCA
The DNA here is from genome assembly GCA_049997955.1 of Umezawaea sp. cmx-9-4. Taxonomy (GTDB): domain Bacteria; phylum Actinomycetota; class Actinomycetes; order Mycobacteriales; family Pseudonocardiaceae; genus Umezawaea. The sequence continues at coordinate 368,952 of JAEBDY010000002.1, forward strand.
CCCCTCTGACCCCGAACCCGCCACACCCTCGCCGACCCCACTCCACGGAGCAGTGCCCGGTACGCAACGCTCAACCGGTCCACCTCCACGTCGGCGCGCAGCACCTCGACCAGGCGGCGGGTCAGGGTGTCAGCACCCGACGCACCCGTGTCGACGAGCGTCGGCACACCCCTGATGTCCAACTGCCCGGCCAGCACCGACCGCGGATCCCCCAGCGCGGCCAAGGCCCGCGCGTCGAAGCGGCAGTCGAGCACGAGCAGGCGGTGGCGGGCAGGCGCGTCCAGCAGGACGTCGCGCACGTCCCGGAACGGCAGCGCGGTCCAGCGCACCAGTTCGAGGCGGGTTTCCGGCACCGCCAGGAACAGCCTGCCGCGCCCGTCCAGTAGGCCGCGGCCCGCGTAGTGCACGAACAGCAGTTCCTCGGCCTGCGAGGCGGCTTTCTCCAGTTCCTCGCCGAGCGCCCGAACGGTCCGGTCCGCAGGCGTTGAGCAGCGCAGTCCGCCGCTGGTCAACGCCGTGGCCAGGTCTTCCAGGTCGCCGCGCACCTCGGGCAACTCGGACAGGGCGGGATCGGCCGCGAGGCTCGTGCCCATGAGCACGGCGCGGGACCGGGCCCCCTCGGGTAATCGCACTTCACTCCAGGCGGGGTCGTGACGCGGTGATCTCGGTGACGCCGCCGTCCGGAGCGGTGATCTCCACGGCCACGTCGCGCTCCCGCCGGTCGAGCCACGCCGACACCGCGTCGGTCAGCGCGGGCGCCCCGCCGGGCCCCTGCACCACCAGGAGGACGGTGGCCATGCCACCTTTCTCCCCCGGTCGGGTACCAGGCAAGTCGAAGGTCACCCGATCGTGGAAGTCCGGCGCGGCGACGAGCCAGTCGCGCAACGCCAGCAGGTCCGAGTGCGTGCCGCCGAGAACCCGGAGTCGTGTCCGCAAGAAAGCCCCTTCGATCGAATTCGCCCACCAGCGCAACCACCCCTAGCGCGAATTCAAACCTACGTTAGGGGCTTGTCAGGGGTGTTGGCCAACTCACGATTTCCCTATCGTTTTACCACGAGAATCGCCATTCCGCCATATCGCAACAACGACCGGAGAAGGCGGCGCATCGCCATGAAGGTACTGGTTACAAGCTGCCCCAATCAGGGGCATTTCTACCCGATGATCCCGCTGCTGTGGGCGCTTCGAAGTGCTGGTCACCACGTGGTCGTCGCGATGCCGAAGTCCATGGCGGGCGTGTCCTCGGCGGCGGGCGTGTCGGCGATCTCCCTCGGCGACGACGTCGCTCTGAGCGACCTCGTGGCCGACCACGCCCGGCGTCCACCGCAGGACGCGGGCGTCGCGTCGCTGGCCGAGCACGTCGCGGACTACTACGGGCCGCTGGCCGAGCGCAACGTCGGGCGGCTGTTCGAGATCGCGGAACGCTGGCGGCCCGACGTCCTCCTGCACACGTCGTGGGAGTACGCGGGCCCGGTCGTGGCCGCGAAGCTGGGCATCCCGACGGTGAAGCACGGCTGGGGCCTGACGCTGCCCCCGGAGGTGGACGCGCTGGTCGACCAGCGCCTGGCTCCCCTCTACAGCGAGTGGGGCCTGCACGGCGCCCCGCCGCCCCCCGTGCGCTGGATCGACGTCTGCCCGCGCAGCATGCAGGTCGGCAAGCCGCCCGCCGAGTCGCTGCCGATGAGCTGGGTCCCGTTCAACGGCTCCGCCGTGCTGCCGGACTGGCTGCTGGAGCGGCCGCTGGGCAAGCGGGTCGCCGTGACGCTGGGCAACGTGCCGATCCGGGGCAAGCACTCCGAGGTGCTGCACACCACCTTGAAGGCGCTGGAGGAGATCGACACCGAGGTCGTGGTGGCCGCGGGATGGGGTCTCGACCACGACGGCGACCTGCCCGCGAACGTTCGCGTGGTGCGCGGGATGCCGCTGCACGACCTGCTGCCGACCTGCGACCTGGTGATCAACCACGGCGGCGCGGGCAGCCTGCTGGCGACGATCGCCCACGGCCTGCCGCAGGTGGTGCTGCCGCAGATGTGCGTGCACTTCCAGCACGGCGACCGGCTCGCGGCCATCGGCGGCGCGGTGTCGCTGCACCCGGCCGAGCAGACCGTGGAGAACATCCGCGAGGCCGTCTGCGGGCTGCTGGCGCACTCGGGCGCGCGCCTCGTCGCGGCCCGGCTCCAGCAGGAGAACGACGACCAGCTGTCCCCGGCGTCCGTGGTGAAGCACCTGGAGACCGTGGTGGTCCCCCGCACCGAATGGGCGGCGGCATGAGCCTCGAACAGGAAATCTTAGAGGCCGTGCGGAAATACCACAGCGAGAAATCCGAGACGGTCGACTTCATCCCCGGTGAAACACCCATCCTGACCGGGGGTGCGGTGTTCGACGAGGACGACCGCGTCGCGGTCGTCGAAGCCGCGCTGAACCTGCGCATCGTCGCGGGCAGGTCGACTCGGGAATTCGAATCGGCCATGGCCCGCGTGTTCGGGTTGCGCAAGGCGTACATGGTGAACTCCGGGTCGTCGGCGAACCTGGTCGCGGTGACCGCCCTGACGTCGCGGAGCCTCGGCGAGCGCAGGCTCCAGCGCGGCGACGAGGTCGTCACGGTGGCGGCGGGCTTCCCGACCACGGTGAACCCGATCATCCAGAACGGCCTCGTCCCCGTCTTCGTGGACGTCGAGCTGGGCACGTACAACGCCACCGCCGAGGCCGTCGCGTCCGCGGTCGGCCCGAAGACCAAGGCGATCGTGCTCGCGCACACCCTCGGGAACCCCTACGAGGTCGAGGAGATCGCGCGGATCGCGCGGGACAACGGCCTCTGGCTCGTCGAGGACAACTGCGACGCGCTCGGCTCCACCTACCGGGGCAGGCTGACCGGCACGTTCGGCGACCTCGCCACCGTCAGCTTCTACCCGGCGCACCACATCACCACCGGCGAGGGCGGCTGCGTCGCGACCGGGAACCTCAAGCTGGGCAAGATCGTGGAGTCCGTCCGCGACTGGGGCCGCGACTGCTGGTGCGAGCCCGCGCAGGACGACACGTGCCACAAGCGCTTCGGCTGGCAGCTGGGCACGCTGCCGCAGGGCTACGACCACAAGTACACGTACACGCACATCGGCTACAACCTGAAGTCCACCGACCAGCAGGCCGCGCTCGGCGTGACCCAGCTGGCGAAGCTGGACCGGTTCTCGGCCGCGCGCAAGCACAACTGGCAGCGGCTGCGCGACGGGCTGGCCGACGTGCCGGGGCTGCTCCTCCCCGAGGCCACCAGGGACAGCGATCCCAGCTGGTTCGGGTTCCTGCTGACGCTCGGCCGCGAACTGCCGTTCCGGCGGGCCGAGCTGATCGCGTTCCTGGAGGGCCGCAAGATCGCGACCCGGCTGCTGTTCGGCGGCAACCTCACCCGCCAGCCCGCCTACCAGGGCGCCGAGTACCGCGTCGTGGGCGACCTGACCAACAGCGACGTCGTCACCGAGCGCACGTTCTGGCTGGGCGTGCACCCGAGGCTGACCGACGAGATGGTCGACTACGTGACCGCGTCGATCCGCGAGTTCATCCGCTCCAGGGTCGGCGTGCTCACACCCGCCTAGAGCGTGGACGAGGTCCTCACGCGTTGTCGATGAGGACCTCGTCCACGAACCGGTTCAGGTTCGACACCGTGCGCTCGACGCGCTCGTCCAGGCTCAGCGACTCGGTCGCCTTCGGGCCGGACGCGCTGCGCCTGCCGCGGGTGTACTGGCAGCACGCCAGGTCCGCGCAGGCGTACGTGCCGACGGTGTTGCCGAGCTTGCCCGCCGCGCCGACCCGGCGCGCGGAGAACAGCGACACGTCGGCCTGGCCGTGGACCGTGCAGCAGAAGGCGCACATGGACTGCTTGACCCGGCCCTTCGGCTGGGCCGCGGACTGCAGCGCGAGCCCCACCAGGCCGTCCGGGCGCGGGAGCACGACGTAGGCGTTGTTGACCGCCCTGGGGTCGCGCCAGCCGAGGAAGTCCAGTTCCGACCACTCGACGTCGATCAGCCTGCCCGGCAGCGTCAGGCGTTTCGCCTCGCCCTTCGAGCAGTTGACGAACGATCCCCTGATGGCACTCTCGGCTAGCGCGTCCACGATCCGATCATCCGTTCGGGTCCGTTCGGGAGCAACCTGATTAGCCGAGCAGGGCGTCCACGAAGGCGCCCGGCTCGAACGGGGCGAGGTCGTCCGCGCCTTCGCCGAGGCCGACGAGCTTGACCGGGACGCCGAGTTCGCGCTGCACCTGGAAGACGATGCCGCCCTTGGCGGTGCCGTCGAGCTTCGTGAGGACGATGCCGGTGATGGCGACGACGTCGGCGAACACGCGGGCCTGGGTGAGGCCGTTCTGGCCGGTGGTGGCGTCGAGGACGAGCAGCACCTCGTCCACCTCGGACTGCTTCTCCACGACCCGCTTGACCTTGCCGAGTTCGTCCATCAGGCCGGTCTTGGTGTGCAGGCGGCCCGCGGTGTCGATCAGCACCGTGTCCACGCCGAGTTCGATGCCGCGCTTGACCGCCTCGAACGCCACCGAGGCCGGGTCGCCGTTCTCCGGGCCGCGCACGGTGTCCGCGCCGACCCGTGAGCCCCAGGTCTGGAGCTGGTCGGCGGCGGCGGCGCGGAACGTGTCCGCCGCGCCCAGCAGGACGGTGCGGCCGTCGGCGACGAGGACGCGGGCCAGTTTGCCGGTGGTGGTGGTCTTGCCGACGCCGTTGACGCCGACGACCAGTGCCACGGCGGGTTTGCCGCCCGCGTGCGGGAGGGCGCGGACGGAGCGGTCCAGTTCCGGGCGGAGCTTCTCGACCAGCACCTCGCGCAGCAGCGCGCGCGCCTGCTCCGCGCTGCGGACGCCGCGCGACACGATCTCCGCGCGCAGCGTCTCGACGATCTCCATCGTGGTGGCCGCGCCGAGGTCGGCGAGCAGCAGCGTGTCCTCGACCTCGGTCCAGGAGTCCTCGTCCAGGTCGCCTGCGCCGAGCAGGCCGAGCAGACCGGTGCCGAACGTGGAGCGGGACCGGGAAAGCCTGCCGCGCAGCCGTTCCAGCCTGCCGGAGGTCGGCTCGATCTCGTCCAGCGCGGGCTCGTCGTCGACGTGCTCGGGCTCGACTTCGGGTGCGGGGGCGACCACCGCCGCGTCGGGCAGTGCGACGTCCACCAGCGGGCGCTTCACCGAATCGCGAGGCACCGCGGCGTCGTCGCCGACACCGGGCTGGCCGTCGACCTCCGTGCGTTCGGCCACGGGGTGCTCGGACGGGGCGAACGCGATGGCGCCACCCGCCTTGTACCCGGCGGCCTTCGGGGTCTCCTGCTCCTTGGCGAGGCTGATCCGCCTCCGGCGGGCCAGCACGACACCGACGACGAGGGCGACCGCGAGCACGGCCACGACGGCTACAACGATCCAGATCACGGACGAGGTCGACACGGGCGTCATCCTCGCACGATGCCCCGTGTGACCAGCCGACAAACCACGCTCACGATCGGCGAATTACCCACGAGCAGGCCTTGCGGTCCAACGCCGTGTGCAATAGACCACACGACATGAAGGTCATCGGGGTGATCTCGGGTACGTCGATGGACGCCGTCGACGTCGCCCTCGCCGATCTCCGGCTCGACGGCGACACCGTGGTGCTGACGCCGCTGCGGCATGCCGAACACCCGTTCCCCGCCGATGTGCGCACCGGATCCGCCGAGGAGATCTGCCAGGCGGACACCCGGCTGGGGCAGGCGTTCGCCGCCGCCGCGGTCGCGATGGGCGACGCCGACCTGGTCGCCTCGCTCGGGCAGACCGTGCACCACTGGGTCGAGGACGGCCGGTGCCTCGGCACGCTCCAGCTCGGCCAGCCCGCGTGGATCGCCGAGGCGACCGGGCTGCCGGTCGTGGCCGACCTGCGGGTGCGCGACGTCGCAGCGGGAGGTCACGGAGCGCCGCTGGCGAGCACCCTGGACGCGCTGTGGCTCGCCGACCTGGCGGCGTCCACCGGCCGTCCCGCCGTCGCGCTGAACATCGGCGGGATCGCCAACGTCACGGTCGTGGCGCCCGGCCGCCCTCCGGTCGCCTACGACACCGGGCCGGGCAACGCGCTGCTCGACGCGGCCGTGCTGGAGCTGTCGCACGGCCTGCGCACGCACGACGTGGACGGCGAGCTGGCGCTGCGCGGCACGGTGGTCCCCGCCCTGCTGGACGCGCTGCTCGCCGACCCTTACTACGCGAGGCCGGCGCCGAAGTCGACCGGCAAGGAGCACTTCGACCTCGCCCACCTGCACCGGAACACCGCGGAGACGGTGCGCGGCGAGGACATGGTGGCGACGCTGGTCGAGCTGACCGCGCGCACGATCGCCGACGCGTGCCGGGGCGCGGGGATCGTCGTCGGGTCCGGCGGCGGGATGCGGAACCCCGCAGTCGTCGCGGCCCTGACCCGCGCGCTCGACGGCGTCGACCTCGTCACGAGCGACTCGCTGGGGCTGCCGTCGGACGCCAAGGAGGCCTACCTCAGCGCCCTGCTCGGCTTCCTGACCTGGCACGGCGTCCCCGCCAACGCGCCGAGCGCCACCGGCGCGTCCGGCCCTCGCCTGCTCGGCGCCATCACGCCGGGCCGTGATCCACTTCGCTTGCCGGACCCGGCGGGCACTCCCGTCACCCGACTGAGGATCAGCACACCTCCAGGAGGCCCCAGTGCGCGCCCTTGACCTCGCCATCATCGCGATCTTCCTGGTGGGCATGCCCCTGCTGGGGGTGTGGATCGGCGGCAGGCAGAAGTCGTCGACCGACTACTTCGTCAGCGAGAAGCGCATCTCGTGGTGGGTCGTGTGCGTGTCCGTCGTGTCCGCGGAGACGTCGACGCTGACCGTGCTGAGCGTGCCGACGATCGCGTACCTGGCGACGCCCGAAGCGGGCGGGATGACGTTCCTGTCGCTGGCGATCGGCTACCTGCTCGGCCGGATCGTGGTGTCGTTCGTGCTGCTGCCGAAGTACATCGCCGGCGACCTCGTGACGGCCTACGGGTTCCTCGGGCAGCGGTTCGGCAAGGGCCTGCAGAGCACGGCGTCCGTGACGTTCCTGCTGACCAGGCTGCTCGCCGACGGGCTGCGGCTGTTCGCCACGGCGATCCCGGTCAAGGTCGTGCTGGCCAGCTACGGCGTGACCGCGTCGTACTGGCTGATCGTGCTGGCGCTCGGCGTCGCGATGGTGCTCTACAGCTTCTTCGGCGGTGTGCGGGCGGTCGTGTGGGTCGACGCGATCCAGATGCTCTGGTACGTCCTGGGCGCGGTCGCGGTGATCGTCGTGCTGTCCGGCAAGCTGCCGGACGGCTGGTTCGGGCGGGCCGTCGACGCCGACAAGTTCCAGGTGATCGACGTGTCGTCCAGCCCGTTGACCAGCCAGTACGCGATCCTGACGGCCCTGGTCGGCGGTGCGGTGCTGTCGATGGCGTCGCACGGGGCCGACCAGCTGATCGTGCAGCGGCTGATGGCGACCAAGGACGTGCGGGCGAGCCAGAAGGCGCTGATCGCCAGCGGTGTCGTGGTGTTCGTGCAGTTCGCGCTGTTCCTGTTCATCGGCGTGATGCTGTGGGCGTTCTACAACGCGGCGAAGCCGGTGCAGGACCTGAAGCTCGGCAACAACGACGAGCTGTTCGCCAGCTTCATCGTCAACGACATGCCGTCCGGCCTGTCCGGGTTCGTCATCGCGGGCATCCTGGCCGCCGCGCTGAGCTCCTCGCTGGGGGCGCTCGCGTCCTCGACCGTGACGGACGTCTACCAGAACGTCGTGCGGCGCGAGCTGACCGACGCGGAGGTCTTCAGGCACGGGCGCGTCTGGACCGTCATCTGGGCCGGGCTGCTCATCGTCTGCGCGGGCCTGTTCGCCACCGTCACCAAGCGGGGCAACCCGATCGTCGAGCAGGGCCTGTCCATCGCGGGCTTCACCTACGGCGCGCTGCTCGGCGCGTTCTTCCTGGGGCTGGTCTTCAAGGCCGCCAAGCAGGTCGACGCGATCGTCGCGTTCGTCACCACCGTCGTCGTGATGGCCTTCGTCATCCTCGGGGTCAAGTTCGTCGGCCCCGACCTGTCGCTGGAGATCAGCTTCGCCGCGGCGAGCGCCACGGCGAAGGTCCTGGCCTACCCCTGGTACACCCCGCTCGGGGTGCTGGTCACGCTGGTGGTGGGCGGGCTGCTCTCCTTGCGGCACAGGGCACCGGTCGCCTCACGCGACCTTTGACCGGTACGCCACCAGCTCGACGTGCAGCCGGAACCCCAGCCGCCCGAACATCCGCTCCGACGACTCGTTGCCCGCCAGGATCGACGCCGCGGCCTGCGGTCGCGCCCCGTGCTCGGCCGCGAGCTTCCAGACCAGCTCCGTGACCAGCGCCGCCCCCACGCCCTGACCTCGGAGGTCCGGCTCCACCGCGACGAAGTCGACGTAGTACTCCTCGGCCTGCGCCTTGCCGGTCGCGTACCCGAGCACCCGATCACCGTCCATGGCGACCACGACGGTCCGGTCGGTCGACTCGCCCACCAGCGTCGCCCCGGACAGGTAGGTGCGCGGGAAGCACCGCTCGTGCAGCACGGCCACCGCCTCGTGCACCGCGGCGTCGGTCGGCAGCACCCGCATCTCCCGCGCCGGGCCGGTGCGCGGACACCCCGCCTCACGCAGGAGAAGAGCCCTCAGACCGTCGCCGTCGAGCACGAAGACGCTGGACGGCTTGCCCTTCGCGAACCCGTGCCGGGTCGCGAACGCCTCCAGCCGCCGGTGGTCGGTGTGCCCGAACAGCTCCCGGTCGGGCACGGCGTCGAGCAGGCGGGCGGCCGTCCGGTAGAGCGCGTCGGCGGTCTGGTCCCAGATCCGGCTGCCCGCCGGGTGGTTGACCGGCACGTCCACGAACGGCCCGTGCAGCCAGGCCCGGTTCAGCTCGGCGTCGACTTCGACGCTGAGCACGCCGCACACGCGGCCCGAGTCGTCGGTGGCGACCACCGTGCAGGACGGCCAGTCGGGTTCGAACTCGGCGAGCTCCTCGGTCAGTTCACCGGGTGTCTCACCGAGGTAGCCGATGTGGTGGGCGCTGTCGGCCTGGAGGCGGACGAGCAGCGCGAGGACGGCGCTGAGGTCGCCGGGAACGGCGAAACGGGTGTCGTACATGTCTGGAATGGTCACCCTCGAAGCCGACCGAAGCGAGGGAGTTTTCCAGCGTGGACACGAGTGATCTCCGGGCCGTCGCGGGCGAGTGCGCGGAGTACCTGGATTCGACGGTCGCGGCGGACTGGACGACGCCGATCCCGGACATGGAGTGGACCGTCGCCCAAGCCGTCGCGCACGTCTGCGACACCGTGCTCTGGTACGCGACGGACTTCGTCGCAGGCCCGGTCGAGCTGAGCACGATGGACCTGGCCGTGCGCCCCACCGCTCCGCCCGCGGAGCTGGTCAGGACGCTGCGGACGTTCACCGAGGTGCTGGCGCGGGCGTTGGACGGCGGCGCTCCGGGCGACCGCGGCTGGCACGACTTCGGCTCACCGGACGTGTCCGGGGTCGTGGGCATGGCGTGCGACGAGCTGCTGGTCCACACCGGCGACGCGGCCTCCGGCCTGGGCACCCCCTTCACCCCCTCACCGCTGCTGGTGCGGCGAACCGTCCACCGCCTGTTCCCCGAAGCCCCGCCCGGCCACGAACCGTGGGCGACCCTGCTGTGGGCGAACGGCCGGGTGCCACTGGGTGGGACGCCGAGGAGGGAGAAGTGGACGTGGCGCTGCGCCCCCCTGGACGACTGACGAGTGCCGAATCGCCGGACGAGGAACCGGCCGCGTGTCATCATCGTCTACAGGACTGGGTGTGAGGGGAGCACGGAGTCATGGCACTCATCGGATTCAACGCGATCACCGCGGGCGCGGCGGGCGCAGCGGTCGGCGCCGCCATCGGCTCGAGCGCAGGCACCGGCGCGGGCACGACGGCCATGCAGGTCGACATCGACCAGGCACCGCAGTTGATCGCAGGCCTGGAAGCGGCCATCGAGAAGCTCCAGGACGCCTCCAGGCACTCCGACGCGCTCGCCGCGACCCCGGCTCCGGGCCAAGACCCCTACAGCGAGAACGCCACCGACGCGATCCGCAAATCCGCAGGCGGTACCGAGGGCGGATACGCGTGGGCGAACAAGAAGGCCCGTGAAGCTCTCCAGAAGACCATCGACAACATCAAGCAGTCGATGCAGGACTACAGCCAGACGGACAGCGCAGCCCGCGACTCGTTGAAGCCGAAGGAATGACCGTGTTGAGGCCCACCCTTTTGGTCCTGCTGGCGACGACCACGTCGATCCTCCTCGTATCCGGGTGCACCGGAACGAACGGGGGAAAGGCAACGTCGGCAACCAGCGCTGCAACCGGGAAAAGCGCCGGTCCCACTAGCACCGCCACCACTTCGGGCAGTTCGTTCGAAGGGGTGGAACTCGATTCCAGCAAGTTCGCGGACAAGCCCTGCGATGCCTTGACCCCTGCTCAGGTCGCCCCGCTCGGCCCCTTCAAGGCGACCGAACCCGGAACGAGCCCGCTCGGCGCGAACTGCACCTTCCGAGCCCAGAAGGTCCTTGAGGGAATCACGTACGAAGTTACTATTTCCAGCAATGGGAACACGATCGAGTCGATCACCAAGAACGTGAAGAGCCAGAACCTGCCGGTCATCAAGGAGACAAAGGTCTCCGGTTACGCGGCCACCAACTGGGACGGGACGAACGCGCAGGGTTCTTGCTACACGGCGGTGGGCACGTCCAGCAAGAACGCGATCGCGGTCAGCTTGATCACCGAGAACTCCGCGCTGCCGCAGTACAAAGACCCTTGCGCCGCCACCGAGCAGATCGCGGCCCTCGTGGTCCAGAACCTGAAGGGGTAACCGATGGCCTCGTCTGACGTGGGCAACTTCTTCTCCGGTCCGGTCGGCATGTGCGTGAGCGCGAAAGCCGTCTACGGGTGGTTCAAGAACGGCAATCCCCAGGTGATCGACGCGGGGAACGAAGCGTGGGCGAAGGTGTCCGGGCTGCAGGCGGACATCGGCACTTTGATCAACAAGGCCGTCACCGACTCGGGGGCGACCTGGAGCGGGGCGGCGGGCGACTCGATGAGGGCCTCGACCTCTCCGCTGTCGACCTGGGCCGACATGACCAGCAGCAGCGCCGACAGCGGCTCGACCGCCGTGGCGGAGATCGGCTCGGCCTTCCGAACGGCCCAGAACTCCGTGCAGCAACCCGTCGAGGTGCCGGACAAGCCCTGGTACAACGACTACACGCCGTGGGACACCGACTACGACAACGCGGTCGAGGAGAGCCAGGGCGTCGACGAGGCGAACATGCGCGTGATCAACGCCTACGCCGACAGGACGAACTACGCGGTGTCCAACATGCCGACGTTCGAGGCTCCGCCGGACTCCACGGCCGAGATCGACGCCGGTGGCTCGGAAAGCCTGAACAACAACATCGAGAAGATCAACAACAACGAGCAGTTCACGAACAGCCAGACCAGCACGAGCAGTATCAGCAGCAACAACTCCAACGGGTCCGGCGAGCAGATCAAGGGGTTCACGCCGCCCGGTGGTGGGGACACCACGGGTGGGAACGAGGACACCGGCGGGAAGAACGACACGACTCGGCCGAGCAACACCGATGACGGGGTCACTCGGCCGTCCGACGTGAACGACCCCAACCGGCCGCCGGTCGGAACGCCCGGTCGGCCGACCGTCGGCGTTCCCGGTGGGCTCGACACGCCCAACGGTTTCGTGCCGTTCGGGCCCAACGACCCGCGCAACCCCGCCAACAAGCCGAACGGACCCGGCGGTCCCGGTGGAACCGGTGCCGGCCGTGCCGGCGGCGGTGGTGGTGCAGGTAGTGGCCGCGGGGGCGGCCTCGGTGGTGGCGGGCTCGGCGGAGGCAGTGGCGCCGGTGGTGGTGGGCTCGGGGCGGGCAAGGGTGGGCTCGGGCCCGGTGGGGCTGCGGCCGCTGGTCAGTTCGGTGGGTCCGCGGGCGTGTCCGCTGGTGAAGGTGGTCGCGCTGGTGCCGGGGCCGGTGGGTTCGGGCCCGGTGGGGCCGCCGCCGGTGGGCGTGGCGCGGCCGGTGGGGTCGGTGCGATGGGAGGCGCCGGGCAGGGTGCCAGGGGTGAGGGTGCTGACGACCTGGAGCACTCGTCGAAGTACCTCCAGCCGAGCGACGAGTACTTCGGTGACGGGACGATGGTCGCGCCGCCCGTCATCGGTGGCTGACACAGGACGAGCGGGGGAACGACGTGTTGCGGAGTCGAGTTGTGCTGCCCGTGGTGGCGCTCTACAACGCCTGGCAGGCCGAAGGGCTGCCGGAGTTGCACCGGGCGCTGTACACGCGGGTCGACTTCGATTCCGACGCGGTCGCGGAGGGTGATCTCGGCGGCGCGCTGGCGTTGTTCGAGAGCGGGTGGGCGACGCTGGAACGGCTCGGCTTGGCGCGTGGACGGGCCGTGCACCCGGACCTCGGGCGGTCGCTGCGGTTGATCGCGGAGGCGGGCACGGAGTTCTACGCGTACTTCAACCACGGTGACGAGGAGGCCCGGACCGCGCTCGTCGCGGTGTCGGGCAAGGACGCGATCCGGGTCGTGCTGACACCGGACAAGCACTTCGTCGTGGAGCCGGTGCGGCCCGAGGACGCGCCGCAGGCGCTCGTGGCCGTCCTCCCCGAGGTCAAGGCGGGTCAGGGGTCGTTGATCTCGCTGCCCGCGGACGCCTTGGAGAAGCCCCGGCACCAGCGCGAGGAGTCGGACGGGTTCCTCCAGCAGAACCGGTACGCGACGACGCCCCAGGAGCAGCAGGCCGTGGCGTTGCGGAAGCTGCTGGCCGAACCCCGCCTCGGCGGTGGCCAGCTGTACGCGGCACGCCGGGACCGGCTCGGCAAGAAGGCGCGCTGCCCCAAGCCGTTGACCTTCTTCGACACGGCAGGCGGCCGTTACCTGCAGTACCAGGTGTCCACCGGCGGACTACCGTGGAACACCGTTCAGCCCGCTGATTTCGGGGCCATGACGTCGCGTCTCGGCCACCTCGCTTCCACGATTCCGAACGTCTGAAACGTGCACGGGCTTGCAGCCGCTCAGCGGTTGGGAGACCCTTCCAAGGTGAGTGAGAAAACGATCCAACTCGAACTCAACGAAACCGGGGTGGCGGTAGACCTGCCCCTGCCCGCAAATCGGCGGGACGCGGTACAGGGTGTCCCCTACCGCCCGGTCGAGTTCCGTGACGATGATCTGCCCACAGCGTTGGAACGGGCGGCGTCCTGGCTCAGGCAGACGCAGGACTGGCTCGGCGAGCCGGTCGACGTGATCGCCGTCCACCTGGACTACGACGACCGCAAGGGTTCGCCGTACTACGACCTCAAGCTCCTCTGCAACGAAGAGGACCTGGCGGGCGTACCCCGCGCCATGCGCGGCAAGGAGGACACCGGTACCGACGGGTAGTCGGGCCAGCTACCGTTCCGGTCATGTCAGATCGCGTGTACCCCCCGGTGATCGCCGCGGCCAAGCTCATGTTCCGAGTGCTCGACCATCGGATCAACGTGGTGGGTGCGCACCACATACCCCGCGAAGGTGGCGCGGTGCTGGCGAGCAACCACGTCAGCTACCTCGACTTCATCTACGCCGGGTTCGGCGCGCTCCCCGCCAAGCGCTTGGTGCGGTTCATGGCGAAGCAAGAGGTCTTCGCCAACCGCTTCGCGGGCCCGCTCATGCGGGGGATGCACCACATCTCGGTCGACCGGAGCGCAGGCCTGGCCTCCTACCGGGAGGCCCTGGCCGCGCTCCGGTCCGGGGAGATCGTCGGGATCTTCCCCGAGGCGACGGTCAACCGCGCCTTCACGGTCAAGGAGCTGAAGTCCGGCGCGAACCGCCTCGCCGCGTCGGCGGGCGTGCCGCTCGTCCCGATGGCCCTGTGGGGCACGCAGCGGCTGTGGACCAAGGACAGGCCGCGCACCCTCACGAAGCGGCACGTGCCGGTCTCGATCCTCATCGGCGAGCCGCTGCACCCGCAGCCGCGCGACAAGCACGACGCGGTCAACGCCGAGCTGCGCAAGCGCATGCAGGAGCTGCTGGACCAGGCGCAGCAGGAGTACCCGGAGAAGCCGAAGGACGACGAGCGCTGGTGGCTGCCCGCGCACCTCGGCGGCACCGCCCCCACGCCAGAGGAAGCGGCCGCGATGGACGTGAACAGCCGCGAGGAGTAGGCCCGCGCGCCACGCGGGTGCCGCAACGCACCCGCGTGGCGCGTGTTAATGCCCGACGTGCTTCGCACAAACGTGCGATACTGGATGTCGAGGCGACCCCAGGTCACGTGACCGGGCGCCCGCCAGCCCCAGCCGAAGTCTCGGCGGGGCCGATCCGTTGGAAACGCGCAGCCGACTTGCGCGCGTGACCGGCAAGGAAGGTCATCCCATCATCGATCACACGCACGACGCCCTGTTCTCCGAGACGGCGCCTGACCTGCTCCCCAAGGAGCAGGCCGCGAACACGCACAAGAGCACGACGTCCGGCCGCGCCCTCGGCAACACCCAGTACGAGGGCCTGTTCCAGCAGCCGCCGATGCTCCCCGAGTCCGACTCGCAGTCGAACTTCGTGGTCGACGAGAACGAGCAGCAGCCCGACTCGTCCGAAGCCCCGCGTCAGCGCTCGTCGTCCAGGCGTCGCTACAACTAGCCCTCCACCAGGGCTTTCACCGGTCGACGTTCAGTCGACCGGGGTTTCGTCGGCGGCTTCGCCCGCCGGACCGGGCTCAGCGGCCCCACCAGGCTCGACGGTGGCTCCCGCGGGCTCGACACCGGCCCCGGCGGTGTCCGCGGGCACGACGACTGGCTCAGCGGCGTCCACGAGCACGTCAGCCGCCTCAGTGGATCTGACAGCACCGTCCACGGGCTCGACAGCGGCTTCGGCAGGTTCGACAACGGCGTCCGCTGCGACACCGGCGGCCGCCTCGGCCTCCAGCTTCGCCACCGTGGCCTCGGCCGTCGCGGTAGCACCGTCGGCGACGGCCACCGCGGCTTCGGCGACCCGGTCGGGCACCTTGCCGGTCGACTCGATCACCGCGGGCTTCGCGCCCCGGCCGCGCAGCCGCTGCGAGATCACCTGGCTGATGCCGTCACCGCGCATCGACACGCCGTAGAGCGCGTCCGCGATCTCCATGGTCGGCTTCTGGTGGGTGATGATCAGCAGCTGCGACTTCTCCCGCAACTGCTCGAACAGCCCGATCAGCCGGTGCAGGTTGGTGTCGTCCAGCGCCGCCTCGACCTCGTCCATCACGTAGAACGGCGACGGCCGCGCGCGGAAGATCGCGACGAGCATGGCGACCGCCGCGAGCGACTTCTCGCCACCGGACAGCAGCGACAGGCGCTTGACCTTCTTGCCGGGCGGGCGCGCCTCGATCTCGATGCCCGTCGTGAGCATGTCGTCGGGGTCGGTCAGCACGAGCCTGCCGTCGCCACCGGGGAACAGGGTCGCGAACACCACCAGGAACTCGCGCGCCACGTCCTCGTAGGCCGCGGTGAAGACCTCCAGGATCTTGTCGTCCACGTCCTTGACCACGGTCAGCAGGTCGCGCCGGGTGGCCTTGATGTCCTCAAGCTGGTTGGACAGGAACTTGTAGCGCTCCTCCAGCGCGGCGAACTCCTCCAGCGCCAGCGGGTTGACCTTGCCCAGCAGCGACAGGTCGCGTTCGGCGCGCTTCGCGCGGCGGGCCTGCGTGTCGCGGTCGTACGGCATCGGCTGCGGCGCGGTGACCTGCTCGCCGCGTTCCCTCGCCGCCTCGTACTCGGCGATCTCCGGCGCGGTCGGCGGGATCATCATGTCCGGGCCGTACTCGTTGACCAGGTCTTCCAGCCCGATGCCGAAGTCGTCCGCGATCTTCGTCTCCAGCTGCTCGATGCGCATCCGCTGCTCGGCGCGCAGCACCTCGTCGCGGTGCACGGCGTCGGTCAGCTTCTCCAGCTCGCCGGACATCTCCCGCACCACGCCGCGCACCTGGGTGAACAGCGCCTCGTGCTTGGCCCGCCGCTCCTGGGCGACGTCGCGCTCGTGCACGGCCCGCCGCAGCGACTCCTCGATGCGCTCCAGCGCCAGCTCACCGCCGCGAACGACGGCGTTCGCCACCACGGCGCCGTGTGCACGGGCGGCGTGCGCGCGCTGGGCGCGTTCCCGCGCCTCCCGCTCGGCGCGGGCGGCCCGGCGCAGCGCGTCGGCCTTGCCCTGCACGGCGCGGGCGCGTTCCTCGGCCGTGCGCAGCGCCAGCCGCGAGTCCATCTCGGTCTGCCGGGCGCCCGCGAGCTCGGCGGCGGCCTCGTCGCGGTGCGCCGTGTCGGGCTCGTCGTCGAGGGTCTGCTCCTCCTGGGCGATGAGCAGCCGTTCTTCCAGCTCCTCCAGCTGCCTGAGGGCTTCCTCACGGGCCAGTTCGACCTTCGCGCGCTGGCCGCGCACCCGTTCCACGTCGGCTTCGGCGGAGCGAACGGCCTGCGCGAGCCGGTTGAGCCGCTCGGACGACCTGGCCCGGCGGACCTTGGCCTCGTTCAGCTCCTCCTTGATCGCGGCCACTTCGGCGCGGCGGGCCTGCTGCTCGGCGCGGGCGCCGTCGAGCGCGGCGGCGGACCCCTCCAACGAGTGCTCGGCAACCGCCAGCTTCTCCTCGGCCTCGTCGACCGCGGCCTGCACCTCGATGACGCTCTGGCTGCGACCGGACCCGCCGATCGCCCAGTCCTCGCCGAACAGGTCGCCTTCGCGGGTCACCGCGCGCACGTCCGGGGCGGTGCGCACGAGGTCGCGGGCGGCGTCCAGACCGTCCACCACGGCCACGCGGTCCAGCGCCCGGTGCAGCGCGGGCAGCAGCCCGTCGGGGGCGCGCACCAGCTCCACGGCCCACTGCGCGCCGGACGGCAGCGCGGGCCACGAACGGGTGTCCACGGTGGAACGGGCACCGCCGACGAGGACGCCCGCACGCCCGGAGTCGTGCTCCTTCAACAACTTCAGCGCTTCCAGCGCGTCGTGCCCACCAGCGACGGCCACCGCGTCCGCGATCGGCCCCAGCGCGGCGGCCAGCGCCACCTCCGCGCCCGGCGACACGGTCAGCAGCGCGGCCACGGACCCGAGCAGGCCCGGCAGCCGCGACCCGGCGGCGAGCAGCGCGCCCGCGCCGTCCTTGCGGGTCAGCCCGAGCGACAGGGCGTCCACGCGGGCCCGCCACGACGCGATGTCGCGTTCGGCGGTCCGCTCGGCCCTGACCAGCTCCTCGACCCGGCTCTTCGCCGCGTCGTTGGCCTCAACGGCGTGCCGGTGGCGGTCGTCGAGCCCGAGGTCGCCCTCGTCCTCGGTGCCGGTCGTGGCCTCCTGCTCGGCCTGTTCGAGCTGCACCAGCTCGGACCGCTCCACGGCCTCGGCGAGCGCGGTGGACATGCGCTCGATCTCCTCGGACGTGGCGTTCGTCTTGCTGCGCAGCGCCTCGACCTGGCCGGACAGCCGGGCCAGGCCCTCGCGGCGGTCGGCGATGGCCCGCACGGCGGCGAGGTGCGCCTTCTCCGCGGCGGACACCATGCGCTCCAGCTCGCTGCGGATCTCCAGCGCCTCGGCCAGCCCGATCCGGGCCTCCGTGACGCCTTCCTGGAGTTCCGCCTCCATCTCGGCGGTCTGCTCCGCCTCGGCTTCCAGCTCGTCCGGGTCGCGGCCGCCGCGCGGCGCCTCGACGGCCGCGGAGAGGTGCCGGGCGCGTTCCACGGCGAGCCGGACGGTGCCGCGCAGGCGCTCCTCCAGCGCGGACAGCCGGTACCAGGTGTCCTGGGCGCGGGACAGCTTCGGCGCGTCCGCGGCGACCAGTTCCTCCAGCTCGTTCTGCTGGACGGTCGCGACCTGCAACGCCGCTTCGACCTCGGCGCGCCGGGCGCGGGCGGTCGCCTCGTCCTGCTCCTCGCGGGCGAGTTGGCCGCGTTGGGTGACCAGGTCGTCCGCGAGCAGGCGCATCTTGGCGTCGCGCAGCTCCGACTGCACGGTCTGGGCGCGGCGGGCGATCTCGGCCTGCTTGCCCAACGGCTTGAGCTGGCGGCGCAGCTCGGCGGTGAGGTCGGTGAGGCGCGTCAGGTTCGCCTGCATCGCCTCCAGCTTCCGCAGCGCCTTCTCCTTGCGCTTGCGGTGCTTGAGGACGCCAGCGGCCTCCTCGATGAAGGCGCGGCGCTCCTCCGGCTTGGACTCCAGGATCGCGGCGAGCTGGCCCTGGCCGACGATGACGTGCATCTCGCGGCCGATGCCGGAGTCCGACAGCAGTTCCTGGACGTCCATGAGCCTGCACGAGCTGCCGTTGATCTCGTACTCGGTCGCGCCCTCGCGGAACATCCGCCGGGTGATCGACACCTCGGAGTAGTCGATGGGCAGCGCGCCGTCGGCGTTGTCGATCGTCAGCGTCACCTCGGCGCGGCCCAGCGGGGCGCGCCCCGACGTGCCGGCGAAGATGACGTCCTCCATCTTGCCGCCGCGCAGGTCCTTGGCGCCCTGGGTGCCCATGACCCACTTGAGGGCGTCCAGGACGTTCGACTTGCCGGATCCGTTCGGACCGACGACGCAGGTGATGCCGGGTTCGAAGCGCAGCGTCGTGGCCGAGGCGAAGGACTTGAAACCCTTCAGCGTCAGGCTCTTCAGGTGCACGTCTGGTCGGCCTTCCGCGTCCTGGTTCGGAACTTATCCGGTGGAGACTACCGGTGGGCTCGCGGCGGACGCGGGAGGCGTGACCCCTGACCAGCGGATCGATGATCAGACAGGTGGCCGCAGGGTCACCAGCACCTGCTGGTCCGCGATCACTTCCATGTGGTCGATGCCGTCCACGGCGAACGACGACGAGCCGGGGATGACCTCGCCCTCCGCCTCGCTGGTGCCCCACCAGCCACCGATCTCCTTCGTGCCGCTCTTGGCGTAGAGCACGACCATGCAGCGCAGGCCGGGCTTCACGTCCTTCAGCTTCAGCCGCACCTCGGTGCCCCAGCCGTGGCTGACCATCGCCACGGACGCGGCGACACCGGTCTTGCCGTCCATCGCCGACCAGGTCGGCGGCGCGGGCGAGGTGGACGTGGGGGCCGGGTCGGCCACGGGGACCGCGTCGCCGCCGGTCAGCCGGGGCACGAACACCCCGGCCGCGATGAGCAGCACCAGCACCAGACCGACGCCGAGCAGCAGCAACGGCCTGCGCGACTTCCTCGGCTCCGGTTCGGGCGCGGGCCGGACCAAGGCGAGCGGCGGCAGCGGCTGGTTGTCGTAGGGGTCCGGGTCGTCGAACGGCAGCTCCAGGTCGGCCAGGGTCACCTGGCCGAGCAGACCGGGCAGCGGGGCGAGCCGGATCAGCTCCTCGCGGCACACCGCGCAGGTGTTGAGGTGGCGTTCGAACACCGAGCGTTCAGCGGGGTCCAGCGCACCGAGCAGGTAGGCGCCCAGCGACGTGATCTGGAAGCAGCTCACGACTCGGTCACCCCCCTCTCGGCCAGCGCGTCGCGCAGCGCGCGGAGGGCGTAGAAGCTGCGGGACTTCACGGTGCCCGGCGGGATGCCCAGCGCCTTGGCGGCCTCGGTCACGGTGCGGCGGCGGTAGTACAGCTCGATGATGACGCCGCGGTGGTCGGCGCTCAGCACGCGGAGCGCCTCGGCGACCTGCCAGCTCTGGAGCACGTGATCCACCTCGTCGGCCACGGGCGGGAGGTCGGCGGGTTCGATCGGGATCTCCGTGGCGCGCGCGACCCTGCGCCGGTAGCCGGAGACCACCAGGTTGCGCGCCACGGTGTAGAGCCAGGGGCCCGCCTGCTCGGGGCTCAGCTCGTCGGAGTGGCGCCAGGCGCGGAACAGCGTCTCCTGGACGATGTCCTCGGCGTGCTGGTAGTCGCCGCCGACCATTCGGAGGACATAGCCGTGCAACGGTCCGCGCCAGCGACCGTACAACTGCCTGACCACATCTTCACCGGGCTCCACATCGACTTACTACGCCGTTGGAGCAGAACTCGTTCAACGCTCTACGAAACCGACCAGGTTTCCCCTCGGATCGGACCAACGTTCTACCACAGCGTCCACCCGTCCGGGTGTATCCCCTGAACGCAGCGCGACCAACAACTGCCTGCACGTGACCTCCGGGCCCTCGGCGTTCACCTCGACCCGTCCGTCCCCCAGGTTCGACGCGCTGCCGACCAAACCGAGTTCGAGCGCCCTGGCACGGGTCCACCACCGGAATCCCACGCCTTGGACCTCGCCCCGCACCCACGCCGTCAGCCTGACGTCCGGCTCTCCTGAAGACACGGGGACATCCTGCCGGCCAGACGCACGGCACTTTGAAGTTCACCCGTTGGTGGTACGGTGCGCCATCGTGGCCGCACGTTGGAGTGACCGATCCCCCGACGCCGCCTCGCCGCACCGTCTCCCCTTAGCCGGGTCGAGACCTCGGTCCACCAAGTGGACCAACCCCAACCCCGGACCGTGACGAGTCCACCGCCCACTCGTTCACCCCAATGGGGCCGCACCAGTGCGGCCCTCCCGCCACGAGCGACGAACACAGGAGATGGTGTGAACGACGGGCAGCACGAGACGCCGGCGACCGACAGCACGAAGGCCCGCATCTCCCCGAGGGTGGTGCTGGCCGCCGCGGGCGTCGTGGTGGCGACGCTCTTCGCCACCGTCGCCGCGCTCACGGGTTCGCAGGAGGCCACCCCGGCCAGCCGCAGCCCGCTGGAGGACGTGGTCTCCAAGAGCACCCTCCGCAGCGCCCCGGCGCTCACCAGCTCCACCGCGCCGTCCAAGGCGGAGGTGGACGCCCTCTCCTCCGTCGAGGCTCCGCCCACCACCACGACCACCCCGCGCAGGACCAAGGTCACCACGGTCACCCAGCCGGACGGCACGACGACCACCACCACGGTCGAGGACACCACTCCGGTGGAGACGTCGAAGCCTCCGACCAAGACCACGACCGCGGAGATCACCACCACGACCAGCAGGTCGACCCCGCCGACGACGACCCAACCCACCACGACGACCACCGAGCCCACCGTGCCGCCGTCCTCGAACGACGGCACGGGACAACAGTGACGGTCGAGTAGCGGTGTGACACACGAAGGTGTGAGACCTGCCCCGAAAGGTGCGGCTACCAGCGCTTTCCGCCGATGAATCGAGCACGGAACCATCCGTCCGGGTTTCCACAGGGAGATGGTGTGTTCGAGCAAGAGCAGTCGGAGTCACCGGAGAAGAAGGTCTCGACGGTGGTGCTCCTGGCAGCGGGTGGCGTCCTGGTGGCCACCATCTGCGCGACCCTCGCGTCGATGCTGGCCACGAGCGGCGATGCGCCTTCGGAAGCGGGCCCCCCGAAGGCGCAGGCCGAGGTGGAGGCGGATCAACCCGTGACCACCAGCACCTCGGTCAGCGTGGCGCCGGACGGGAGCACCTCGACCGTGGTGATCACGGTCTCCGGCAAGCCGCGGTCGGAGCAGGCCAGGAACGCCGCCGGGCCTGCCGAGGGGGAGCCCGCCGCGCCGGAGGTCGTGGTGACGCAGACCGAGACGGAGGTCAGCGTCCCCCAGACGACCAAGCGGCCGCCCAGCAACCCGCCTTCGCCGTCCAGCAGTTCGTCGGCTGCTCCCAGTGTGCCGTCCGAGACCTCGGAGACCGTGCCTCCTACTTCTGGGGATCCGACCAAGCCTTGAGGTGGGGTTGGGGGCGTTGGCTGGGCCGTGGGTCAGGGCCGTGGGTCAGGGATCGTCGCCCCGCTCGCGCGATTGTCTTCATGGCCGTCCGCGCCGCGTCAAGGCGGGAAAGATGCCTTGACCCGTAGCGGACGGCCATGAGGGCGCTTCGGATCGGGGCGGCGGGGGGAGTGCGGGTGTCTGGTGGGTTGCGTGCTCCCAGGCGACCAGGGTGCGTTTGTGTGGTGCTTGCCAGTGCCTGCTGGCCCGGCTGGTGGGCGGTGTCATGGCTGGAGCACTCAGCGGGTGTGCTTCCGCGCTGCTGACCTGAGCTTGCGTGGGTGCAAGCCGCAGCTCCTCTTAGAGTTCGAAGCGGTAGCCCATTCCCGGTTCGGTCAGCAGGTGCCTTGGGTGTGAGGGTTCCGGCTCCAGTTTTCGTCGTA
Source organism: Umezawaea sp. cmx-9-4 (assembly GCA_049997955.1). Lineage (GTDB taxonomy): Bacteria > Actinomycetota > Actinomycetes > Mycobacteriales > Pseudonocardiaceae > Umezawaea. The sequence goes on from JAEBDY010000002.1 coordinate 391,053, forward strand.
GCTGCGCCAGGTACACGCGCAGGTAGTGGCTTTCCTTGGCGTAGGCCGGGCCCCAGACCTCCTGGAGCAGTTGTTTCTGGCCGACCAGTTTTCCGCGGTTGCGGGCCAGCATTTCCAGCAGGCCCCACTCCGTGGGGGTCAGGTGCACTTCCTCGCCGTTCTTGTGCACCTTCTTCGCCACCAGGTCCACGGTGAAGGAAGCGGTGGTCACCACCGCGTCCTCCCCGGAGGCCGATGAGGCTGCCGATCGCCTGACCGCGGCTCGCAGCCTGGCCAGCAACTCGTCCATGCCGAACGGCTTGGTCACGTAGTCGTCGGCTCCGGCGTCCAGTGCCGCGACCTTGTCGGAGGAGTCCGTTCTGGCGGACAGGACGATGATCGGGACCGAGGTCCAGCCGCGCAGGCCCGCGATGACCTCGCTGCCGTCCAGGTCCGGTAGGCCGAGGTCGAGGACGACCACGTCCGGTTTCCCCTCCGCGGCTTCGGTCAGCGCCGTCCTGCCGTCGTGGGCGGTCAGGACCTCGTAGCCCCGCGCGGTGAGGTTGATCCGCAGCGCGCGGACGATCTGCGGTTCGTCGTCCACCACCAGGACCCTGGTCACGCCTGCTCCTCGGTGAACACCGGCAGGGCGATCACCACGGTCAAGCCCCCGCCCGGCGTGTCCTCGGCCTTGATCGTCCCGTTCATCGCCTCCGTGAACCCCTTGGCCACGCTCAACCCCAATCCCACTCCCGGTGTCGCATCCCGATCCCCCAGCCGCTGGAACGGTGCGAACACCTCCTCGGCGGCACCGCGCGGCAAGCCGCGTCCGTGGTCTACCACCCTCAACTCCACCCTCTCGGCGTGCACGCTGGCCCGCACGGCCACCGCGCCGCCGCCGTACCTCAGGGCGTTGTCCACGACGTTCGCCACGACCCGTTCCAACAAGCCCACATCAGCACGAACCGCCGCGAGGTGCTCGTCGACGTCCACCTCGACCCGTCGCACGTCGTCCACACCGGACAGCGCGCGGGCGACGACCTCGTCCATGCCCACCGCCCGGAACAGCGGTCGCACGGCGCCGGTGGCCAACCGCGACGAGTCCAGCAGGTTGTCGATCAAGCCCTTCAGCCGGTCCGCGGAGACCTCGACCGCCTCGTGCAGTTCCGCCACGTCCGAAGAGGACAGCACCAGCTCCTCGTCCCGCAGGCTGCCGATCGCCGCCTTGATCGACGTCAACGGCGTCCGCAGGTCGTGCCCCACCGCCGACAGCAACGCCGTGCGCAGCTCGGTCCCCTCGGCCCGCCGCTGGGCGTCCCTGGCCTGGTCCGCCATCCGCTGCTGCCGCAACGCCAGCAGCGCCTGGCCCGCGGCCGCCTCCAGGACCCGCCGGTCCGACGCGGGCAGCACCCGGCCGCGCAGCACCAGGCGCACGTCCGGCGTGACCGGGACGTCCACGTCCGGCTCGTCCGCGGACACCACCCCGGCGCTCTCCACCCGCGTCCAGTCCCCGTCGACGCGCTCCAGGAGCACCACCGACGCCAGCCCGAAGTTCTCCCGCACCTTCTCCAGCAACCGCACCAGCGGGTGCGGGTCCGTCAGCACCGTCCGCGCGTAGGAGGCCAGCAGCGTCGCCTCGGTGCGCGCCCGAGCCGCCTGCGCGGCCCGTCTGGCCGCGCGGTCCACGACCAGCGCCACCATCACCCCGACGACGACCATCGCGACCAGCGTCACGACGTTCTGCTGGGTGTCCACGGTGAACGTGAACAGCGGCGGCGTGAAGTAGAAGTTCAGCAGCAGCGCCGAGAACACCGCGGCGAACACGGCGGGCCCGAGCCCGCCCACCAGCGCGACCAGCACGGTCGCCAGGAAGTAGTCCAGGACGTTCGTCGACTGGATCAGGTCGTCGCGCAGCACCACCCCCACCGCGGTGGCCGCCAGGGGGGCCAGCACGGCCAGCAGCCACCCCAGCACCCGCCGGGACGGCCGCAGCGGGCTGCTCGCCACCGCCGCGCGCCACCCGGTCCCGGACTGCGCGTGCGTCACCATGTGCACGTCGATGGGCCCGGACTCCTGGAGCACCGTCGCCCCGATGCCCTCCGAGAACAGCCGCGCCAGCCGGGTCCGCCGGGACGTGCCGATGACGAGTTGCGTCGCGTTGGTCCCCCGCGCGAACTCCAGCAGCGCCGTGGGCACGTCGTCGCCGACGACCGTGTGGAACGTGGCCCCGACATCGGTGGCCAACGTCCGCCACCGGGCGACCGCGGCCGGAGCGGCGCCCGCCAGGCCGTCGCCGCGCAGGATGTGCAGCACCTGGAGCTCGGCGCCCGCACGGGTGGCGACCCGGCGCGCGCGCCGGATCAGCGTCTCGCTCTCCTTGCCGCCGGTGATGGCCACGACGACCCGTTCACGGGTCTCCCACGTCTCGGTGATGCGCTGCTCGGCCCGGTAGCGCCTCAGCGCCACGTCGACCTGGTCGGCCACCCACAGCAGCGCGATCTCCCGCAGCGCCGTCAGGTTCCCCAGCCTGAAGTAGTTCCCCAGCGCCGCGTCGATCTTGCTCGCGGGGTAGACGTTGCCGTGCGCCAACCGCCGCCGCAGCGCCTCCGGGGTGAGGTCGACCAGCTCGATCTGCTCGGCGCGGCGCACCACCTCGTCCGGAACGGTCTCCCGCTGCGGTACCCCGGTGATCCGCTGCACCACGTCGTTGAGGCTCTCCAGGTGCTGCACGTTGACCGTGGACAGCACGTCGATCCCGGCTTCGAGCAGTTCCTCGACGTCCTGCCACCGCTTCGCGTTGCGCGAGCCGGGCGCGTTGGTGTGCGCCAGCTCGTCGACCACGGCGACCTCGGGACGCCGGGCCAGGAGCCCGTCGACGTCCATCTCCCCGATCGCGAGCCCGCGGTGCTCCACGGACGTGCGCGGCAGCACGTCGAGGCCGGCGAGCAGTTCCGCGGTCTTCTCGCGGCCGTGCGTCTCGACCAGTCCGACCACCACGTCGGTGCCGCGTTCCCGCCGTCGGTGGGCCTCGCCGAGCACGGCGAAGGTCTTGCCGACACCCGGCGCCGCCCCGAGGTAGATGCGCAACTCGCCGCGTCTGCGTCGATCGTCCACGTCGGTCAGTCTGCCCGGTGGTGAGCTCGTTCCGGCATGGACGCACAGTGCGCCCGGAGGTCACCCGGACGTGCGTTCGTTGACGCCGTCTTGACGCCGCCGATGCCGGAATTGACATGGTTTTGACAACTCGCGTTCTTTCATCCCGATGGCGGTGGTTTGGGAGACCGCGACCTGCAGCACTACGACAAAGGTGTGGTCGCGGGTCGCAGGAGGCCACTATTCGTCGCGGGTGCTGGACACGAGTGGTGCGAAAGTGCGAATGTCCTGTCCGAATTCGGACAATCGCTCACCTCAGAGTGAGCAAGCGGAGGCCCGTTGATGACCACCACCAGTGTGACCAACCAGGAAGCACTGCAGCTCGTCGTGGCGGTGCACCGGCTGGTACGCAGCCTTCGCCAGACGGCGTCGGTGCGGCGCCTGCAGCCGACCCAGATGCTGGTGCTGTCGGAATTAGCCATGCACGGCCCCATGCGCATCGGCGAGATCGCCGTGCGGGCGCTGTGCTCGCAGCCGACCGCGACGACCGTCGTCACCGGCCTGGAGGCCACGGGGCTGGTGCACCGCGAGCCCGACCCCGCCGACGGCCGCGCCACGATCGTGGAGCTGACCGGGCAGGGCCGGGAGATGATCATCTCGATGGCTCACGGCGAAGCCGAACTGCTGTCCGACCGGCTGGCGCAGCTGACGCCGTCCGAGCAGGAACTGCTGCTCGCCGCCACGCCCCTGCTGCGCAGGCTCGGCGAACCCACCCAGCAGTGAGGTGGAGGAGCGGGACCCCCGACCGGCCCCGCTCCTCCGCGGTCACTTCGAAGTAGGCACCGTCGACGGCGCCGATGACACGCTCGAGGGTGGCGTGACCGAGTCGGAGGACCCCACCGGAGCCGACGGGGTCGAGGGGGCGGTCGGGGACTCCGGGAACGACATCGGGGTCGGGATCGACACCGCGAACGGCACCCCACCGATCTCGCGGCAGTTGCCCTGGTTGTCGTAGTCGACCCGCGGCCTCGGGTACCTGTTGTCCTCGCGGTAGTCCGAACCGCGACGGGAGCAGCCGTAGAACGACGTCTCCAGGGGCCTGCCGTCCTCGTCGTACAGGTAGACGTCGGTGAGCGCCTTGCCGTCCTTGTCGAAGACGTAGACGTTGGTCGGCAACTCCGGGGTCGGCGGCCCGTAGGACGTCGTCGAGTAGTTGTTGTTGCCGAAGGTGGCGTTCGGGATGACCGAGCCGATGATGAACAGCAGCGTGCCCGCGGCGAACGCGCCCGCCGGGAGGCTCACCCACAGCCAGCGGCGATCCGTCTTCGCACGGGGGCCCGAGTACAGGGCCAGGGCCGCGACGCCCAGCGCGAAGAAGAAGAACGCGATCTCGCCGATGACCAGGCCCGCGATGGCGATCAGGACGGCCCGTGCAAGCCACCAGGCCGGTTGCAGCGACCGGAGGTAGCCGATGGACTTGGCGGCCTGGCCCTGCTCGGCCTGCTCCAGCGCGGCCTTCAGGGCGAGGGTCTCCGGGAGGTCGCCCACCTGGCCGATCAGATCCGGCTTGCGGTGGAGCAGGACGATCGCCCAGACGACGAAGACGCCCACCAGCACGGCCAGCAGGAAGCCGTCGCGGCCCCCGATGCCCATGCCGAACGCCGCCGCGGTGCCCGCCACCAGCGCCCAGAAGGCGAACCTGGCGGTGAAGGCGGGCTTGGGGGGCGCCACGACCACCGCGTTCTTCGCGGGCGGGTAGCCCGCCGCCACGCGCAGTTCGTGGGCGTAGACCTCCGGGGTGCCCAGTCTCGTGGTCAGCGCCTCGGCGGAGAACTCCTCGCCCAGTTCGTCGGCCACCTCGACCACGTGCCCGCCCGCGTCGTCCATGATCTCGGAGATCTCGACGTCCGGCAGATCGGCGAGCGCGGCGCGCATCCGGTCCAGGTAGTCCTGGACCTCCGCGCGAGTGTGCGTGCTGCTCATGCGACCACCCCCAGCAAGTCGTCCAGCGTGTGGGCGAACGACCGCCATGTCCTTCCCGACTCGGCCAGGCGCTCCCGGCCCGGTTCGTTGAGGCTGTAGTACTTGCGGTGCGGGCCCTCTTCGCTGGGCACCACGTACGACGTGAGCAGACCGGCGTTGTAGAGCCTGCGCAGGGTTCCGTAGACGGAGGCGTCTCCCACCTCGTCCAGACCGCCCGCGCGCAGTCTCCGCAGCACGTCGTAGCCGTACCCGTCCTCCTTGCGGAGCACCGCAAGGACGGCGAGGTCCAGCACCCCCTTCAACAACTGACTTGTGTCCATGGCTCTCCCCGGTGATGTGCCGTGAACAGTACTACGGTTTGCGCAGTAGTGTCCACAGCGGAGCACCGGGAGGGATCAGCGGGCATTTCCGCTGATCAGCGAACTAACGGGGTTTGGGCTGGCAGACCGGGCAGGAGAACGACGAGCGGTTCATGAACGGCTCGCGGACGATGATCGCGCCGCACCGGGTGCAGGGCTTGTGCTCCTGGCCGTAGGCGGACAGCGACCGGTCGAAGTAGCCGGACTGGCCGTTCACGTTGACGTACAGCGCGTCGAACGACGTGCCGCCCTGGCCGAGGGCCTCGTTCATCACGTCCGTCGCGTGGCCGAGCAGCTCAGCGGCCTTCGCCCTGGTGAGCTTGTCCGCGCGCCGCAGGCCGTGCAGCCTCGTCCGCCACAGCGCCTCGTCGGCGTAGATGTTGCCGATGCCGGAGACGAGCGTCTGGTCCAGCAGGGCGCGCTTGATCTCGGTGCTCTTCGACCGGAGGGCCTTGACCGCCGCCACCGGGTCGAACCTCGGGTCCATGGGGTCGCGGGCGATGTGGGCCACCGGCTCGGGGAGCCGGGTGCCGTCCACCTCGACGATGTCCGAGAGGGCGAGGCCGCCGAACGTGCGCTGGTCCACGAAGCGCAGCTCCGGGCCCTGGTCGGCGAACGCGATGCGGACCCTCAAGTGCTTCTCGTCCGGGGTCCCCGAAGGTTGGACGAGCATCTGGCCGCTCATGCCGAGGTGGGCGAGCATGGCTTCGCCGTCGGTGGTCCCCGGACCGTCGAGGTCGACCCAGAGGTACTTGCCGCGGCGCCGGGCGGCGAGCATGGTCTGACCGGACAGGCGCGCGGAAAAATCCGCCGCACCGGGGAGGTGGCGGCGGATCGCTCGCGGGTGCAGCACTTCCACGGCCGAGACGACTCGGCCGGGGACGTGGGCATCCAGGCCGCGGCGAACGACCTCTACTTCAGGGAGTTCGGGCACGGCTCAGTCAATCAGGTGTGGCTCAGGCGTCAGCCTGGGTGTCCTCGGTGGCGGCTTCGGTCGCGCGAGCGGCCTGCAGCTCCTCAAGGGCTTCCAGGTCTTCGTACGCGGCGGCCTGCGGCTTGGTGGGCTTGAGCATCCACCCACCCGCCTGGGCGGTGTCGCGGACCAGCACCAGCCCCTGGATGCCGCCGCTGCGGCTTGCGCTCAGCGGGCGCGAAGGGCGGTTGGCGGAGCGTGCGCGTCGGTTGGTTCGGACGTTGGTGGCGTACATCGGCGTCAGACTTCCTCGGTGGGTGAGGTCTCGGATGAAGCCGAGTTACCAGAAGCATGGCCGTTTTCGGTCGCGACCGCCTCTTGATCACGGTGCGCCTGCTCCGACAGCACGCGGTAGGCGGCCTCGGCCGCCTTCTGCTCGGCTTCCTTCTTGGTACGACCATCGCCTGAGCCATAGGAGTTGCTCGCCACGACCACGGTCGCGGTGAATTCCTTGCGGTGATCCGGACCCTGGTCGTCCACCCGGTACTCGGGCACTCCAAGGCCTGCTGAGGCGGTGAGTTCCTGAAGACTGGTCTTCCAGTCGAGGCCCGCGCCGCGCAAGGGCGCCTCGGCCAACAACGGGTCGAACAGCTTGTGCACAAGTTTGCGCGCGGTATCGATACCGTATTCCAGGTACACCGCGCCGATGACGGCTTCAAGGCCGTCGGCGAGGATGCTCGCCTTGTCCCTGCCGCCGGTCAGCTCTTCCCCGCGACCGAGGAGCAGGTAGCCGCCCAGTCCGTCGTCGCCCAGCGTTCGGGCGACACCCGCCAGTGCGTGCATGTTGACCACGCTGGCGCGGAGCTTGGCGAGCTGCCCCTCGGGCAGATCGGGGTGGGTGTTGTAGAGGTGATCGGTGACGATGAGTCCGAGAACCGCGTCGCCCAGGAATTCGAGGCGCTCGTTCGGCGGCAAGCCGCCGTTCTCGTACGCATAGGACCGATGTGTCAAGGAGAGCACGAGGAGCTCGGCGTCCAGTTGGACGCCGAGCGCTTCGAGCAACGGGGCGCGATCGGCGGACCGATCACGCGACGACCTACCCCCCACGGTTCGCCGCTACCTTCGCCAGGAGACTCAGGCCGGCTGAACAACCTGGCGGCCGTCGTACTGGCCGCAGGTCGGGCAGGCGATGTGCTGGGGCTTGGGGGCGCGGCACGCCTTGTTCGAGCACGCCACCAAGTGCACGGCACTGGTCTTCCACTGGGCGCGGCGCGAGCGCGTGTTCGAGCGCGACATCTTCCGCTTCGGGACGGCCACGACTAGTTCTCCTCCGAGTTATCACGATTCCCGCCGAACCGCTCCTGCAACGCGGCCCAACGGGGATCCATCGTCTCATGCCCGTGGTCGGGCCCAAGCTCCGCCAGCTTGCCACCGCAGTCGACGCACAGCCCAAGGCAGTCCGGCGAACACAGCGGCACCTGCGGCAGCGCGAGCACGACGGCATCCCGCACCACAGGTTCGAGGTCGATCAGATCATCGGAGATCCGGCTGACCTCGTCCTCATCAGTGGTCTCATCCGTGGCGCTGTCCGGGTACGCGAACAACTCCATCAGCTTGATCTCGACGTGGTCGGCGATCGGGTCGAGGCAGCGCGAGCACTCCCCCGCCACGTCCGTGATCGCCGTGCCCGAGATCAGCACGCCTTCCACGACCGATTCCGCCAACAAGTCGAGCTCCACCGCCCCGCCATCCGGAACCGCGATCACGTCGAGCAGGCCAAGACCTGCCGCGGGGACCGACCGCTGGTAAGCGCGGCTGGAGCCCGCTCTACGACCGATGTCCCTGGTGTCGATAACCCAGGGCCCGGTTGCTGTGGGACGCGCGGAGGCGTGACGATGCTCAGACATGATGTGTTGGTTTCGCTGTCGGGGGACCTACCACGGCCAGCCGCTCCAGGGTACGCGACGAGTGGGCCGTGGACGAAATCCGCAGGTGAACGCTGCGTTCAGTCGTGGTAGTCGAACGGTGCCGACACGCTGGCGACGGCCGGACCCCGCAGGTGCGAGCGCCCCTTGCCGACGCTGCGCAGCGTGTGCGCCAGCAGGTCCTCGAAGTCGGCGAGCTTGCCGTCCACGTACGCGTCGCACTCGTTGCGCAGCCTGATGGCCTCGGACTGGGCCGCGTCGAGCACCCGAGCGGACTCCGCGTGCGCGGCCGCCACGACCTCGGTCTGGTCGACCAGCCGAACCTGCTCGGCGCGGCCTTCCTCGACGGCGCGCTCGTAGCTGGCCCGACCGGCCTGCACCATCCGGTCGGCCTCGGAGTGCGCGCGACCCACCAGGTCCTCGTACTCCTGGCGACCGGCCGCCACGGTGCGTTCGGCCTGGTTCTCGGCCTCCCCGACCATGCGCTCGGCACGGGCGCGCGCCTCGGCGAGCATCCGCTCCGCCTCCGAGTGCGCCTCGGAGAGCATCCGGTCGGCGTCGGACCGGGCCTTGCTGACCCCGGTCTCCGCTTCGTGCGCGGCCTTGCCGACCAGCTCTTCCTTGTGGTCGAGCACGTCCTGCGCGTCGTCCAGCTCGGCGGGGATGGAATCACGAACGTCGTCGAGGAGTTCGAGTACGTCGCCACGCGGCACGACGCACCCTGAGGTCATCGGCACTCCACGCGCTTCCTCGACGATCGTGACCAGTTCGTCGAGGGCCTCGAACACCCGGTACACGTCACTCTCCTCGCAACACAACGTCCAGTACCGGATCAGTCTGCCCTGCCGGTCCCATCGGGGTGGGGAGATCGGTGGGCGTGTCCGGTTTTACCGGGAGATGTGGGGTGGGTCCGCGGGGTGGGGCGGGCGGCGGTGGGGTGGCCGCACGGGGTCAGCGGCGTTCTTCCAGGCGTCGCATCAGGCGGCGTTCGATCGTCGGCGGCAGCAGCGTGGAGACGTCGCCGCCGTACGTGGCCACGTCCTTCACCAGGGAGCTGGCCAGGTAGCTGTAGATCGGGTTGGTGGGCATGAACAGCGTGTCCACCCCGCTGAGCTGGTGGTTCATCTGCGCCATCTGCAACTCGTAGTCGTAGTCGCTGACCGCGCGCAGGCCCTTCACGATGGCCTTGATGTCGTGCTCGCGGCAGTACTCCACGAGCAGCCCGTGCCACGAGTCGATGCGCACGTTCGGCCACTGCTCGGTGACCTCGGCGAGCATGTCCGTGCGCTCCTCAACGGAGAACAGGGTCTTCTTGTTCTTGTTGATGAGCACGGCGACTACGACCTCGTCGAAGAGCTTCGCCGCTCTGCCGATGATGTCCAGGTGTCCGTTGGTGACCGGGTCGTAGGAGCCGGGGCACACGGCACGCGTCATGGTTTTGGACGTTAGCACCCGGTCGGACGCATCCAGAGGGGTCCGTGTCGCTGATCACCCCGATGGGGTTCGGTGTTCGGCCCAGTACAGCGTGGTGTCGCCGTATCGCTTGTCCCGCAAGGATTCCACCGGGCTGGGCCAGAGGGGGCGGGGGCTGCGGGAAGCGCGTTCCACGATCAGCACGGTGCCGGGGGCGGTCCAGCCGTTGAGGACGAGGGCGTCCAGGACCTTGCCCAGCTGGGCGTCGGTGACGGCGTACGGCGGGTCGGCGAAGACCAGGTCGAACGGCCCGTCAGCGGAAACGGCGACCACGGATTCGGCGGGGCGGCCGATCACGGAGACGTCGGGGAAGCCGAGTTCACGGGTGTTGGCGCGGAGCACGTCGGCGGCTCGGCGGTCGGCCTCGACGAAGGTGGCGGCGGCCGCGCCGCGGGACAGCGCCTCGAAGCCGAGGGCTCCCGAGCCCGCGTACAGGTCGAGCACGCGGAGGCCGTCCAGGTCGACAACGACCTCCAGTGCGCTGAACAGCGCCTCGCGGACGCGGTCCGACGTGGGGCGGGTCACCTTCGGCGGCACTCGCAGGCGGCGGCCGCCCGCGGAGCCTGCCACGATCCTCGTCACGGGCTCATCGTCCCAGGTGCGTCCCGAAGCCGAGGCAGGCCCCGACGGCTTCGAGGAGCGGGACGAGCACCCGCAGGGCGGCCGGGTCGTCGGTCGCGCACTCGGTGATGCCCGCGCCGATCACCGGGGTCGCCGCCGCGATGGCGCGGATCGAGCCCACGAGTTCAGGCACGGTCAGCCCGCCCGGTGTCGGGCAGCCGACGCCGTCGAACTCGGCCGGGTCCAGCACGTCCAGGTCGACGTGCAGGTAGACCTCGTCGGCGTCGGTCTCCAGCACGGCGTTCCCGGCCATGGCGGAGTGCCGGGCCGCGTGCACGGGCAGGTGGCGGACGGTGCCGCGCCACACCCGCTCGCGTTCGGCGGGTTCCATCGACCGGGCGCCCAGCAGCACGGTCCGGCCGCCGCCGATCCTCGGCGTGGCGGTGAAGTCCGGGTCGCCGTCGCCCATCGCGGCGCGCAGCACCATGCCGTGGAACGCGTGCGACGGCGAGGTCGCGGGGGTGTGCAGGTCGGCGTGCGCGTCGAACCACGCGAGCCCGAGGGTCCGGCCGTAGCGCTCGCGGGCGGCGCGGACGGGTTCGAGTTCGACGCCGCAGTCGCCGCCGATGGTGAGCACCTTCGACCTCGTGCTCAGGGCCGCCCGCTGCGCCGCGCGGTTCTCCAGCAGCACGGCGCGGTTGGCGATGCCGTCCACGACCGGGGACTCGTGCTCCCCGACCGGAACCGTGCGCACGTCGGCGCCCAGCACCTCACCGGCGAGCTTCGCGAGGGCCCGGCCACCCGACGGCAGCGACACCGCGCGGGCGACGACCGCGCCCTGCCGCTGCGCGACGGAGTGGACCTCAGGCAAGCGCCTGCCACCAGCCGTCGACGGCGGGCGGGTCGTTGACGTCGATCCGCTCGCCCGGCTTCGGCACGGCCAGCGCGATGTCGTGCGCCTTGGCCTCGCGCCACACCCGGTCGACGGGCTCGGACCAGTCGTGCACGGACAGGTTGAACGTCGCCCAGTGCACGGGAATCAGCAGTCCGCCGTTGAGGGCGAGGTGGGCGCGCACGCCTTCCTCCGGCGTCATGTGGATGTCCGGCCACCCGGTGCTGTACGCGCCGATCTGCACCAGCGACGCGTCGAACGGCCCGTGCTCCGAGCCGATGTCGGTGTACCCGTCGAAGTAGCCGGTGTCGCCGCTGTAGAACACGCGGTGCTTCGGCCCGGCGACCACCCACGAGGCCCACAACGTGGTGTCGCGCTTGAACCCGCGGCCGGAGAAGTGCTGCGCGGCCGTGGCGGTCAGCCGGACGCCCGCGACCTCGTGGTGCTCGTCCCAGTCCAGCTCGACGATCCGCGACTCCGGCACGCCCCAGTGGCGCAGGTGCGCGCCGATGCCCAGCGGCACCACGAACGGGGCCGTCCCCGACTCCGTCAACGCGCGCACGGTCGGCAGGTCGAGGTGGTCGTAGTGGTCGTGCGAGATCACGACGGCGTCGATCGGCGGGAGGTCGACCAGCTCGTGCGGCACGGGGTGCAGCCGCTTGGGGCCGACCAGTTCCGACGGCGAGCAGCGGTCGCTCCAGATCGGGTCGAACAGCACGCGGGCGCCGTCGATCTCCACCAGCGACGACGCGTGGCCGTACCAGGTGATGTGCAGGCCCTCGGCGCTCGTCGGACCCGACGGCGGGCCGACCAGCGGCACCGGTCCGGACGGCGTGCGCCGACCGCCGCCGAAGAGGAACTCGCGGAAGACGCCCGCGCTCTCGGCGTCCGGCATCGTGCTCGTCTTCTTCACGTTGTGGAACGTGCCGTCGCGGAACCGCGGCGACCGCCGCAGCAACGCGGGATCGGGCTTGCCGCCCAACGCCGCGGGCACTCCCCGCACCGCCCAGCCGATTCCCGCCGCCGCCAATCCGAGCAGCGCACCCGTGGTCTTCTTCATGGCACCTCCACCGTTCCGCCAGGCCATAGTCACACTTCTTTGGCCTCAGAGCTTGTCGGCGACCAGCACGGTCCGGTGACCGAGACGGGCAGACAGCTCAAGGACGAACTCCGGGCGCAGCGGCGGCCAGTTCCAGAACGTCAGTCCCAGCGCGCCGAAGCCCCACGGTGGTTCCCAACGCCAGCCGTTCGGATCCAGTTCCCTGGTGCAGATGGGGCAGGGCCGGGTGCCGTCGGCGCCGTGCTGCCACTCCTCGAACGCGTCGGCGATCCGGTCGAGGTCGACCTCGGCGTCGCAGTGCGGGCAGAAGATGGCCTGATCAGGCGCTTTGGCGTAGTAGACGGCGCGGCCGACCTCCACGCGCAGCCCGTTCCAGGCCAGTGTGCGCAGCTCGTCGTCGCCGTTGACGACGGCGCGGTCGAAGTTGGGGCCGGGCGCGTGACCGATGCCACAGGCGCAGTTGGTCCGCTCCTTCACCACGACACCGATCTCGACCAGCCAGTCGACCACCTCCTGGGCCAGGTGCGGGGCCTCCTGCTCGGTCGCTTCGATGTCGGCGATCGTCTGGTAGCGGTCGTTCATGCCCGGCAGGTTCTCACAGCATCAGCACAACTTGGTCAACTGCGCCAGACGATCGCGGCTGGCACCGACCGGCAGCCTGCGCAGCTTGCGGCGGGCGCGACCGCCGTACTGCTGCACCAGGCGCTCCGCCGACGGCAGTCGTGACGGCTTGGGCTCGGTGCTCAGGTGCGTTGCCATGCCCAGGTTCTCGCCGAACCCGGCGAGCGCGCGGGCCTGGTCCGGGGTGGCTCCGCCGAGCACCGCGCCGATGCGGCAGGCCGCCGCGAGCACGGCGGTCTTGAGCTTCGCGATCCGCAGGTATTCCGCCGGGGCGTGGGCGGAATCCCCGGCCAGCGCGAGTTCCGCGCCCCGACTGGCCTGCACGCCCGCGTCGGCCTGGATGCGGGTGGCCTCGGCGACCTGGTCGGCGGTGGCCCCGCGGTCGCGGCACTCCTCGATGAGCCCGAACCCGCGGAAGTAGAGGGAGTTGGCCGCGACGATCGCCCGTTCCGGCCCGAACCGGCGGTGCACCGCGACCCGGCCGTGGCGGATGTCGTCGCGCCCCATCAGGCCCTCGTGCACGAGGCTGCCGACGTGCACGCACTCCACGCCGATCGCGGCGGGCAGCACGCGGTTCAGGTCGCCGCCGACGGCGAGCGCGGCGCGCAGCACCAGCAGCGAGCGCAGGAGCGTGCCGACGGGGATCAGGGCGTAGCGGTCGACGGCGTCGAGCGCGCGGGAGGAGTCGGGCCAGCGGGCGGCGAACTCGGCGCGCAGCAGCTCGCGGAGGTCCTCGTCGGCCGGGCTGAGCGGCGGGACGCGGAGGGCGGCTTCGTCCAACACGGGCTCCTCTACGGGTGGGGAGCACTCCATGCTGGTGGGCGCGGAACCGGTTTCCCGGCACGTGACCCGGACGGTGGAACGACGCCACACGCCTGGAGCAGCCGAACGGGTGCCCTCCGCTGCTCGTCGCACCGGAGGACACCCGTCGGTGTCGCACTGCTCCGTCGAACTACTCCAGGACGATCAGCAGGTCGCCGCCTTCGACCTGCTGCACCGGCCGCACCGCCAGGCGCGCGACCTTGCCCGCCTTGGCCGCGGTGATGGAGGCCTCCATCTTCATCGCCTCGATGGTCGCGACGGTCTGGCCCGCCTCGACCTGGTCGCCCTCGGCGACCGACGGCGTGACGACGCCCGCGAACGGCGCGGCCACGTGGTTCTGGTTGCCCCGGTCGGCCTTCTCGGCCGCGGGGGCCTCCGCCGCGATGGACCGGTCGCGCACCGAGATCGGCCGCAGCTGGCCGTTGAGCGTGGCCATGACGGTGCGCATGCCGCGCTCGTCGGCTTCGCCGATGGCCTCCAGGCCGATCAGCAGCCGCACGCCGGGCTCCAGGTCGACCGAGTACTCCTCGCCCGGCTTGAGGCCGTAGAAGAAGTCCTTGCTGCGCAGCACGCTCGTGTCGCCGTACTGCTCGCGGTGGGCCAGGTACTCCTTGGTCGGCGCCGGGAACAGCAGCCGGTTCAGGGTCGCGCGGCGGTTGTCCGCGAGCCCGGCCTGGTCCTCGTCGGACAGCTCCTCGACGCCCTTGGCGGGCGCGCGGCCCTGGAGCGCCTTGGTGCGGAACGGCTCCGGCCAGCCGCCGGGCGGGTCACCCAGCTCGCCGTGCAGGAAGCCGATCACGGAGGCCGGGATGTCGAACTTGCCGGGGTCGGCCTCGAACTCGGCGGGCGTCACGCCCGCGCCGACGAGGTGCAGCGCGAGGTCGCCGACGACCTTGGACGACGGCGTCACCTTCACCAGGTGGCCGAGCATCCGGTCGGCCGCGGCGTACACGGCCTCGATGTCCTCGAACCGCTGGCCGAGGCCGAGCGCCACGGCCTGCGTGCGCAGGTTCGACAGCTGGCCGCCGGGGATCTCGTGCTTGTAGACGCGGCCGGTCGGCGCGGGCAGGCCCGACTCGAACGGCGCGTAGATCCGCCTGGTCGCCTCCCAGTACGGCTCCAGGTCGCACACGGCCTCCAGGTCCAGCCCGGTGGCGTGCTCGGTGTGGTCGGTCGCGGCCACGATCGACGACAGCGCGGGCTGCGACGTCGTGCCCGCCATCGACGCCGAAGCGCCGTCCACCGCGTCCACCCCGGCCTGGATCGCGGCCAGGTAGGTGGCGAGCTGCCCGCCCGCCGTGTCGTGGGTGTGCAGGTGGACGGGGAGGTCGAACTCCTTGCGCAGGGCCGTGATCAGGCGGGACGCGGCGGGAGCGCGCAGCAGCCCGGCCATGTCCTTGACGCACAGCACGTGCGCGCCCGCGCCGACGATCTGCTCGGCCAGCTTGAGGTAGTAGTCGAGCGTGTAGAGCCGCTCGTCCGGGTCGGACAGGTCCGAGGTGTAGCAGAGCGCCACCTCGGCCAGCGCCGTCCCGGTCTCGCGCACGGCCTCGATCGCGGGCCGCATCTGCTCGACGTCGTTGAGGGCGTCGAAGATCCGGAAGATGTCGATGCCGGTCTTCGTGGCCTCCTGCACGAACGCCGACGTGACCTCCGCCGGGTACGGCGTGTAGCCGACGGTGTTGCGGCCGCGCAGCAGCATCTGGAGGTTGATGTTCGGCACGGCTTCCCGCAGCTGCGCGAGCCGCTCCCACGGGTCCTCGGCGAGGAACCGCAGCGCCACGTCGTAGGTCGCGCCGCCCCACGCCTCCAGCGACAGGAGTTCGGGGGTCAGCCGGGCCACGTGCGGGGCCACCGCGAGCAGGTCCTTGGTGCGCACGCGGGTCGCGAGCAGCGACTGGTGGGCGTCGCGGAACGTCGTGTCGGTGACGCCCACCGCGCGGCTGCCCCGCAGCCACGCGGCGAAGCCCTCCGGGCCCAGCTCGGCGAGCCGCTGCCGCGAACCGGGCACCGGCTCGGCCTTCAGGTCCACGACCGGCAGCTTGTCGCGCGGGTCGATGCTCGCCGGGCGGTCGCCGTTCGGCTTGTTCACCGTCACGTCGGCCAGGTAGGTGAGGATCCTGGTGCCGCGGTCGGCGGAGTGCCGGGCGGTCAGCAGGTGCGGGCGCTTCTCGATGAACGACGTGGTGACGCGGCCCTCGTAGAAGTCCGGGTCGTCCAGCACCGCCTGGAGGAACGGGATGTTCGTGGAGACGCCGCGGATGCGGAACTCCGCGACCGCGCGGCGGGACCGGGCCACCGCGGCGGCGAACGTCCGGCCGCGGCAGGTGAGCTTGACCAGCATCGAGTCGAAGTGCGCGCCGATGGCCGTGCCCGCGCCGATCGTGCCGCCGTCCAACCGGATGCCGGAGCCGCCGGGCGAGCGGTACGCGCTGATCACGCCGGTGTCCGGGCGGAAGCCGTTGGCCGGGTCCTCGGTCGTGATGCGGCACTGGAGGGCCGCGCCGCGCAGCTGCACGGTCTCCTGGCTGAGGTTGAGGTCGGCCAGCGTGGAGCCGCTGGCGATGAGCATCTGCGACTGGACCAGGTCGACGTCGGTCACCTCCTCGGTGACCGTGTGCTCGACCTGGATGCGCGGGTTCATCTCGATGAAGACGTAGTTGCCGTTCGGGTCCAGCAGGAACTCGACCGTGCCCGCGTTGCGGTAGCCGATGTGCCGGGCGAACGCGACGGCGTGGGCGCACATCCGGTCGCGGATCTCCGGCGCCAGGTTCGGCGCGGGCGCGATCTCGATGACCTTCTGGTGGCGCCGCTGCACCGAGCAGTCGCGCTCGAACAGGTGAATCACGTTGCCCTCGCCGTCGGCGAGGATCTGCACCTCGATGTGGCGGGGCTCGACCACGGCCTGCTCGATGAACATGGTCGGGTCGCCGAACGCCGACTCGGCCTCGCGCATGGCGGCTTCGAGGGACTCGCGCAGCGCGGACGGGTCCTCGACGCGCCGCATGCCGCGACCGCCGCCACCGGCGACCGCCTTGACGAACACCGGGAAGTTGATGCCCTCGGCGGCGGCCAGCAGCTCGTCCAGGTCGGCGGACGGCGCGGAGGACTCCAGCACCGGCAGCCCGGCCTCGCGGGCGGCCGTGATGGCGCGCGCCTTGTTGCCGGTCAGCTCCAGCACCTCGGTCGGCGGGCCCACGAACGTGATGCCCGCGTCCTTGCACGCCCGCGACAGCTCCGGGTTCTCCGACAGGAAGCCGTAGCCGGGGTAGACCGCGTCGGCGCCCGCCTGGCGGGCCGCCTTGATGATCTCCTCGACGGACAGGTAGGCGCGGACGGGGTGGCCCTGGTCGCCGATCTGGTACGACTCGTCGGCCTTCAGCCGGTGCAGCGAATTCCGGTCCTCGTGCGGGAAGACGGCTACCGTCCCCGCGCCCAGTTCGTAGGCGGCACGAAACGCCCGGATCGCGATCTCGCCGCGGTTCGCGACAAGCACCTTGCGGAACATAGCGGCGTTCCCTCCCGGTAACTCGACTGGGTCGTCGGAACGTTACCGTGCGCTTCCCGCCCCTCGGGAGTTCCATCTCACGTGACGGACGTCATCCTGATCGGTTCGCTGCACGGTCGACTCGTCCGTCGGCCCCGCCGTGAGCTGGGCCGTGGTGGAAGAGTGTGCCGCAGCGCGGACCCGAGCGCAGCCCCCGCGAGCAGGGCCGACGTTAGCGTCCGATCACCGGCCCCTCACCCCCGGTAACCGAACTCGTTCCAGGTTGCGTCGAATGCAGTAGGTGTGGCCCTCTTCACGGCGGTACCCAACGAGGTTGCGCTGATGTGGTGGGATTCGCCGCTTCGGGTGACTTGCCGGTCGGAAACCTCGGTAGGGTTGCCCCATGGCCGGGCCCGATGGGAATGGGCAGACAGCTGCCCGCACAGCTCACTTCGACGTCGTCCTGCGCGGGTACAACCAGCGTCAGGTCAACGAACGCGTCACCCGACTGGAGTTCGACCTCAAGAACGCCAGCCGCAGCCGTGACGCCGCCGCCGCGCAGGTGGCCGAGCTGTCGAAGGTGGTCGCGGGCACGAGAGCGGAGCTGGACAAGGTCAAGGCGCAGCTGTCCAACCTCGCCTCCAGCCCCATCAGCGCCTCCAACGTCACCGAGCGCGTCCGGATCATGATGGGCTTGGCCGAGGAGGAGATCGCCGACATCCGCAAGGCCGCCGTGGACCACGCGAACGCGACCCGCGCCGAGGCCGACCGGTTCGCGGGCGAGCAGAAGGCGCTGCACCAGCGGAAGAACGCCGAGACCGACGACCGGCGCAGGCAGCTGGAGGCCCAGCACCAGCAGCACCGGATCGAGCTGGACAAGCAGTTCGAGGCGCGGAAGGCCGAGCTGGAGGCGGGGGTCGAGGAACTCCGGTCCAAGATGACCGCCGAGCACACCGGTCTGGTGGCCGAGTCGCGCGCGGAGACCGAGCGGGTCATCGCGGAGTACGACACCAAGGCCGCGGAGCTGGAGAAGTCGCGCGCGGCGTTGGAGCAGAAGTACAAAAAGTACCACGACGACCTGGACAAGGAATACGACGACCTCCGCGCGAAGCTGACGAAGGAACACCAGCAGCACCTGGTCGAGGCGAAGGTGGCCGCCGAGAAGATCGTGGCCGACGCCGAGGCCAAGCGAGTGGCCGCGGAGAAGAAGTTGAACGAGACGCTGGCCGTGAAGAAGGCCGAATCCGAGAAGCTGCTGGCCGAACTGGAGTCCGAGGCGCTGGCCAAGGTCGAATCGCTGACCACGGAGGCGTCCGCGAAAGCGGAGAAGACCGTCCGGGAGGCCGACGAGCACGCCGGTCGGCGGGTCACCGAGGCGAACGAGCGGGTCAGCACGCTGCGGACGATGCACCAGACGTTGACGGAGCAGTTCGCCGCGGCGCAGGCGGCGGTGTTGCAGGCGGTGTCGGTGCTGGGGCCGTTGCCGGAGGATCCCGGGGCTCCTGCTTCCGCCAAGGCGAACGGTATGAAGCAGGTAGCGGTGGACGCGCCCACCGCGAAGCTTCCCATTCAGAAGAAGTCGAAGGAATCCTAGTTTTGGGGTGACGTCACCCCGCTCGCGTGATTGTTTCTATGCCGTCTTTCGTTTGTCAAGGCGGGAAAGATGCCTTGACAAACGAAAGACGGCATGAAGGCGCTTCGGATCGGGGTGACGCCGGAGGTGTGGGCGTCGTGCCTTTGTCCGGTTTTGCGGGGCTTGCTCTTACTGCGTTCTTGGGTAATTGGTGGGTTGGTTCCGTTTTCTTGATTTGACTCGCTGCGCTTTGGAGTGCGGTGCTGGGCCGGTTGGGCGCTTTCGGTGGCGCTGTGTCCACGCCAGGCTGGAACTGGTGACGACCAACAGGCAGCGGCATCTGAACCAGGCGTTGATGAGGATTCCCCGACGGGCCGAGAACACCGATCGGTACACGCTCGCCACGACCTACGTCAGTGCGGGGTCGTTCTCGGCGATGCTGCACTCCACCGACCACCAGGTCCTGTACGGGCGTCGGGGTACCGGCAAGACGCACGCGCTGCTCTACCTCAGCGACGTGATCGATCGTGCCGGTGACCTGGCGATCTACCTGGACCTGCGCACGCTCGGGTCCGCCGGTGGGTTGCACACCGATGGGACGGTGAGCGCGGCCGAGCGCGGCACCCAGCTGCTCGTGGACACGCTCGAAGCCGTTCACGACGAGTTGCTGTCCGTCGCCGTGGACAGCGAGCACGACATGCTCGGTTCGCTCGACGCGCTGGCCGACGCGGCCACGGGCGTGGAGGTGGTGGGCGAGGTCGAGCGGGAGTCGAAGCTCGGGGGGTCGAGCGAGGTCCGGCACGGCTTCGAGGTGAGTTCCACGCCGTCGGGGAAGGTGTCCGCGGAGCGGAAGGACACCACGTCCGCCGAGAACCGGCTCCGGCGCACCGGGGTGGAGCGCCACCGGGTCGTCTTCGGGCCGTTGAGCCGGGCGTTGCGCGGCATCACCCGCACGCTGGGGCGGCGGCGGATCTGGCTGCTGCTCGACGAGTGGAGCAGCGTCCCGCTGGACCTCCAGCCCCTGCTGGCCGATCTGCTGCGGCGCGGCGTCCTGCCCGTTCCGGGGATCACCGTGAAGATCGCCGCCATCGAGCGCCGGTCGCGGTTCAGCGTTCCCAGTGCCGCGGGCGACTACATCGGCATCGAACTGGGCGCGGACGCGGCCACCGCGGTGAGCCTGGACGACTTCCTGGTGTTCAACCGGGCCCGCACGGACGCGCAGGAGTTCTTCGGGCAGCTGTTCTTCAACCACTCCAAGGACCTGCTGGTGCGGATGGTGGGCACCACGGCCCCCGAGGACGCCGCCGCGTTCGTGGAGCAGACGTTCCGGCGCAACGCCTTCCTGGAACTGGTCCGCGCCGCCGAGGGCGTGCCCCGCGACGCCATCAACATCGCCGCGCTGGCCGCGCAGAACGCCCACTCGGACCTGATCGACCTCGAGGACGTCCGCCGCGCCGCCCGCGACTGGTACCTGCGCGACAAGCAGGCCGCCATCGACTCCACCCCCGCCGCCCGCACCACGCTGCGCAAGCTCGTGGACGAGGTGGTGGGCAAACGGCGCTCGCGGACGTTCCTGCTGGAGCACTCGGTCGGCTCGGAGCACCCGGCCGTGGACGTGCTCTACGACGCCCGCCTGCTGCACGTGCTGCGGCGCGGCATCGTCGACAAGCACCACCCCGGCACGCTGTACGACGGCTTCGCCATCGACTACGGCTGCTACGTGGCGCTCCTGCTGGACGGTGAGCTGCCGTCGCGTCCGCGCCACCGGGGCGGCTGGCTCAACTGGGCGCACTCCGTGCCGCCGGACGGCTTCGACTTCGGCGCGGAGGCCATCGACCTGTCCGCGCTGGACTGACTACTCCGGCAGCTGGTCCGCCGGAACCGTCGCCTCGGCGGGCGGGGCGACGACCTCCACCGCGCTCCCCCAGTCGGTGAACCGGGTGGTGGAGCTCTTGACCACCTTGCCGTTCTGCTCGAACCGGTACTCGGCCTTCAGCGGTAGCCCGGTCGCGTCGACCCAGGCGAACGCGGTGATCGTCACGCCGTACTCGGCCAGCTGGGTGTGCTGGAGCTGGATGTCCGGGTCGTCCAGCAGCTTCGCGATCTTGACCGTGTCGACGGCGATGTCGTACCGGGTCACCGGGACGCCGTCCAGCTGCTCGGACGCCTTCCGCAGCACCAGCGCGGCGGTCGGCTCCAGGTAGTCCAGCTCGGCGCCCGCCATGGCGCTGGGCCCGAACCCCCGCAGCAGGCCGGAGATCTCCCCGCCGTTCTCGGCGGTGTACTTCGCCCACGTCTTGCCCGCGGGCATGACGGCTCCGTCGAGGCGCGCGTACGTGCCGTCCTGGAGCACCACGAGGTCGATCTTGCGGGAAGCGCCGCCCGCGTCGACGTCCAGGGTGAACGCCCCGAACACGCCGTCGGACTCCTGCCTGATCACGCCGTCGGCGGTGTTGCGCACCTCGGTCGTGCCGCCGTCGGACGCGAAGCCCTCGGTGTGGAACTTCGCCGTCTTCAACTCCGCGCGGCGAGCCGTGATGGACTCGGCCAGCACGGCCAACTCACCCTTGACCTGCGACGTCGTCGGAGCGGGCGCGGGCGGCGCCGACCCGCAGGCGGCGAGCAGCACGAGGGGGACCACGGCGAGGAAGCGGCGCACAATGGACTCGATGCTAGCTCAGGCCTTCTCCAGGTACTCGGCCCGCTCCTCGTCCAGCAGGCCCGACACCAGCCCCGCGAGACCGGGGTGGGCGGCCAGGTCGGGATCGGCCTCGACCACCTGCTGGGCCTCCACCCGCGCCTCCCGGATCAGGTCCTCGTCCTTCAGCAGCGACAGCATCTTCAGGCCCGAGCGGCTGCCGGACTGGGCGGCGCCGAGGATGTCGCCCTCGCGCCGCAGCTCCAGGTCGAGCTGGGCCAGCTCGAAGCCGTCCAACGTGGACTCGACCGCGCGCAGCCGTTCCATGGTCGACGTGCCGTCCGGCATCTCCGTGACCAGGAGGCACAGGCCGGGCGCGCTGCCCCGGCCGACCCGGCCGCGCAGCTGGTGCAGCTGGCTGACGCCGAACCGGTCCGCGTCCATGATCACCATGACGGTGGCGTTCGGGACGTTCACGCCGACCTCGATGACCGTCGTGGCGACCAGCACCTTGGTCTCGTTGGCCGCGAACGACCGCATCACCGCGTCCTTCTCGTCCGCGGGCAGCCTGCCGTGCAGGATCTGGATCGCCATCCCCCGCAGCGGCCCTTCGGCCAACCGGTTCGCGACGTCCACGACGGCCAGCGGCGGCCGCCGGTCCGACGCGTCCTCCTTCGGCGGCTCGGCCCCCTCGTCGTCCGCCTCGCCGTCGCCGATGCGCGGGCACACCACGTACACCTGGTGCCCCTTGGCGACCTCCTCGTGGATCCGCTGCCACGCCCGCGACAGCCACTGGGGCTTCTCCGCCAACGGCACCAGGGACGTGCTGATCGGCGACCGCCCCTGCGGCAGCTCGCGCAGGGCCGACACGGTCAGGTCGCCGTACACGGTCATCGCCACCGTGCGCGGGATCGGCGTGGCCGTCATCACCAGCACGTGCGGCGACGCGCCCTCCTGCGCCCGCCCCCGCAGCGCGTCCCGCTGCTCGACGCCGAACCGGTGCTGCTCGTCCACCACCACGAGCCCGAGGTCGGCGAACGTCACCTTGTCCTGGATCAGCGCGTGCGTGCCGACCACGATCCCGGCCTCGCCGGACACGATCTCCAACATCGCCTTCTTGCGCTGCGGCGCGTTCATCGACCCGGTCAACAACGTCAACCGCGTCGCGAACTCGGCCCCGCCCAACTGCCCGGCCTGCGCGAGGTCGCCCAGCATCTCGTTCAACGACCGCGCGTGCTGCGCCGCGAGCACCTCGGTCGGCGCCAGCATGGCGGCCTGCCGCCCGGAGTCGACGACCTGCAACATCGCCCTGAGGGCGACCATCGTGTTGTGCGTGACGACGAAGTGGTCAGTCACGTAGAGCTGGTCTCGATGAGCGATCGAGATGCACTGAACGGGCTTTCGCCCAATGAACTCGACCTCGCGGATCGCTCGGACAGGCTTGGCGTGCTTCTCCCCGACCTCGACCAAGTCGGCCTTCCGCTTCAGCCGGAAGGGTGCGAACTCGTTCGGCAGCCGGATGCTGACTTGGCGGTAAGTGTTCCCCATCTTCTGGACTTCGCGCACTCGGCCCGTGCCGCCTAGCGACTCCGCCAGCCACGAGACTTGCTCGGCCAGTCGAACCGAGGCCGAAAGGAAGCTCACGTCCGATCCAGCTCGACGATCAATGGTTCCGTGGGTGTCCAAAAGGCCTTGAAGCAGGGCCAGTCGATCTTTCACCGGCGCGTTCAGGTAGGGATCGGGGATGAACTTGTGGTGTGAGGAGTGGCCGTACACGCCGATGTCCCGCAAGGCGTTCAGCACCGGGTTCGTCCCGCGCCTACATCCCACGACGAACCAGTCGTACCGGTTGGCCCACTTCGGTTTGACCAGGTGACACCCCGCGGGCAGCAGGGTCGTCAACTCCGTGATCAGCTCTGGATCCGCACTCGTGAAGCAGACACGGCCGTTCAGCAGACTGCCGTCGCCCAGCAGGAGGCCGAGCGCGTAGGGGTCGACCGGTCGTTCCTCGACGGAGTCCAGTTCCGGAGCAGCGATCGTCGGCAGGTGCCACTTGGACGCCCCGTTGGCGCTCAGGAGGTCGTCGCGGATCTCCCCCAGCGTCAGCACTTTCAGCGGGTTCCCGCGGTCACGGCGCACCGAGGTGTTGACCGCCCACAGGTGGTCGAGATCCGATTCGACGGTCTTCCCGTCGGACAGCACCACCCGGTAGACGTCTCGTTCTCCCTGCGGGAAGACGCCGGTGATCACCGTTACCTCGCCGTCGGCCGCGATGACCTCGTCACCCTGCGCCAGATCACCCATTCGACGGAATCCGCCAGGCGTCAGGACGAGCGATTCGAGTGGCTGCGCCTTGCCCGACCCGACCTCCCCCTGCAGCAACCGGTTCATCGGGTGCGCGCCGGACAGGTCGTGGGCGATCTCCTCGCCGATCTCCCGCTGCCCGTTGGTGAGCGTGAACGGCAGCCGCGCGTCGAACGCGTCCAGGATCTCCCCCGGCCGCGGGGGGCAGGCGGGGGCGGGGCGGGCGCCCGCGGACTGCCTGCGCTGGGCCAGGGCGAGTTGGACGGCCATGGCCTCGTCCCACTTCAGCCGCTGCTGCGCCAGCGTGATCATCGCCCAGCTGTCCGGGCGGTGGATCGCGCGCAGCGCGTCCTCCAGCGGCATGAGGGACTTCGACGAGCGCAGCCGCGGCGGCAGCGGGTCGGAGTCCTCGGGGACGCCGTCCCACACGTCGAGGACCTGCTTGACGCAGTTGACGATGTTCCACGACTGGATGCCCTGCGCGGCCGGGTAGACCGGGATGAACGCCTGGGCGAAGCGGTCGGCCGACGACTCCGGCGCCTCGTCCTTGAGGACCTCGAAGTCCGGGTGCGCGAGCTGGAGCTTGTTGTTGAAGCGGCCGACCTTGCCCGCGAACATCGCCTGCCTGCCGGGCAGCAGCTCGGTTTCGGCGACGTGCGCGGGCGCGCCGAAGAACACCAGCTGGAGCTCGTTCGCGCCGTCGGTGATGGTCGCCTCGAACATGTAGCCGCGCCGGTTCTTCATGGCGCGCTTCCTGCCCGTCTTGACCTTGGCCTGCACGGTCACGTGCTCGCCGAGTTCGAGGCTCGCGATCTCGGTCAGCTTCCCGCGCTCGTCGTACCGGCGCGGGTAGTGCCGCAGCAGGTCGCCGATCGTCAGCAGGCCGAGCCCGGCCTCCAGCGCGTCGGCGCTCTTCTTGCCGAGCACCGACACCAGCTTCTCGTCAAAGGTGGTCATCGCCGCCCATTCAACTACTCGACACCGACAAAGATGATCGCGTCCGGCTGACCGCCGGCGTAGACGGTCAGCTCCACCTCGGGGTGGCTCAGCCGGAGGTGGCCCTCCAGCAGGTCGGAGAGGTCCGGCGGGGCGTCGGCACCGAGGACGGCCGTCACCAGTTCGCCCCCGCCGCCGAGCATCCGGTCGACCAGCCTGCACGCGAGGTCGCCGACGGCGTCCGCGTCGGCCGGGCCGGGTTCGATCAGGACGACCTCGCCGTCGAGCATGCCGAGGAGGTCGCCCGTGCACACGCGGCCGACCCAGGTGATGCCCTCGCGGTCCGACACCGCCAGCTCGCCGCGGCGGGTGGCCGCGGCGGCCTCGGCCATGGCGACCACGTCGTCGCCCGCCCGGCGGGACGGGTCGTGCACGGCGATGGCGGCGAGCACCTGCACCGGGGACAGGGTCGGCACGACCACGACGTCCTGGCCGGCGGTGACGGCCTGGGTGACGGCTTCGGCGAGGTGGTCGTCGAAGCCGGAGGTGCCGGGCAGGACGGTCACGTGGCGGGCGCGGGTGCTGACGAGCACGGCCAGCAGGTCGGCCGGGGTGGGGGCCTCCACGGTGGCCAGGTCGACCACGACGGCCCCTTCGGCGCGGAACAGCTCGACCGCGCCCTCGCCGCTGACCAGCACGACGACCGCCCGGTCGCGCACGAAGCGGGACGCCTGCGCGGCGATCTGGTCGGCGAACCTGGCGACGGTGATGCGGTGCGGGCGGCCGACGCCGATGCCCGCCTCGACGGCCGCGCCGATGTCGTTGCAGTGCACGTGGACGGTCCACAGCTCGGCGCCGTCGCCGACCACGGACACGCAGTCGCCGAGGCCGCCGAGCGCGGCGCGCAGCCCGTCGGCGCCCGCCTCGGTCGTGCCGTCGAGCAGGTACATGACCTCGTACTCGAACTCGGTGGACCCGCCTTCCCGGCCGGTCGTCAGCGATTCAGGGGTTCGCGGCAGCACCGGGACGTCGTGGGTCTCCTCCTCGCGGCCGGTGATGACGGACGCGAGTGTGTCCAAGAGCACCAGCAGTCCCCGGCCGCCCGCGTCGACGACCCCGGCCTTGGCGAGGACGGCCAGTTGGCGGGGGGTGTCGGCGAGCGCGGCGGCCCCGGCCTTGGCGGCGGAGGTGATCACGTGCTCCAGGTCGTCCGGCCCGTCGCCCGCGGCTTCGGCGGCGGCGTGCAGGACGGACAGGACCGTGCCCGCGACGGGTTGGGACACCGCGGCGGTGGCGAGTTCGTCCGCCCGGTGCAGCGCCTGCCGCAGCGCGCCGCCGGTCATCGTGGACGCCCCCTGGACGGTCTCCGCGAGCCCGCGCAGCACCTGGGACAGGATCACCCCGGAGTTGCCGCGCGCACCCGCCAGCGCGCCCTTGGCCAGCGCCGCGAGGGACGTGCCCGCCGCGTCGCGGGCCTCGGCGGGCGCCCGCAGCAGGGCGTCCAGCGCCGACCTCATGGTCTGCAGCAGGTTCGTGCCGGTGTCGCCGTCGGGGACCGGGTACACGTTGATGCGGTCGATCGCCTCGCGGTTCGCGTCCAGGGACCGCACACAGGCGTCCGCCCATTGACGCACCGCACCAGCATCGAGGACCTGCATGGCGGGAGCGTATCCACCCGCGTCGGCAGCACCCCAGTTTGGTCGTGGCACCGCACACCGGTTACCCTCATCGGTGTTGCCATGCCCGGCTGAGGCTTGTGCACGCTTGCGCGCCCGCCGGGGCGTGAGTACGAAATGAGCAACCCTAAGGAGTGGCTGACGTGGCTGCCGTGTGCGACGTCTGTAACAAGGGGCCGGGCTTCGGCCATTCTGTCTCGCACTCACACCGGAAGACGAACCGCCGGTGGAACCCGAACATCCAGTCCGTGCGCGCGAAGGTTTCCTCCTCGCAGCGCCAGCGGCTGAACGTGTGCACCTCCTGCATCAAGGCGGGCAAGGTTGTGCGCGGCTGATCTTCGGCTCTAACGACGAAGGCCCGGACGCCACGGCGTCCGGGCCTTCGTCGTTTCCGGCTTCGGTGAGGCGCTCAGGACGAGCGTGACCAGTCCGGCCAGGAGCGCGCCCGCGCCGCCGATCGCGAACGCCCAGCGCGGCCCCAGCGCGCCGACCACGCCCGCCGCGACGACCGTGCCGGTGAGGTTCGCCCCGACGACCAGCGAGCTCGCCGCGGCGAACACCCTGCCCCGCAGCGCGTCCGGCGTGCGCAGCCTGATCAGGCCCTGCTGCGCCACGCCCTGCACGCCGTTCGCGCCGCCGCCGATCAGCCAGCCGACGGCCGTCGTGGCCACCGCGGGGAACGCGGCGGGCAGGCACACGGCCAGTCCGATCACGCACCCCCCGAAACCCAGCGCCAGCACCAGACCGCGCTCGGACGTCGCCCGACCCGCCAGCCGGGCGCCGATCAGCACGCCGATCACCCAGCACGACTGGAGCAGGCCCATCGTGATCTCGTTCCCGTGCAGGACGTCCACGACGTAGAACGGGTCGGCCACGTTGATCAGGACCACACAGCCGATCGCGAACGCCATCCCGCCGACCGCGACCAGCAGCACGCGGTCCGTCCGCACGAAGGCCAGTCCCGCCATCGCGTCCGACCGGACCGGCGCGTGCTCGTCGGGGTCGCCGCGCGGATCCCGTTCGGCCCGCACCAGTACCAGCAGCAGCGCCTCGACCAGGAACGTGCCCGCGTCCACGAGCAGCGCGCTCCGGAACCCCACCCAGGCGATCAGCAGCGCCCCGCCCGCCGACCCGGCAAGCATCCCGATCGTCCGCCCGGTCGCCAGCCACGAGTAGCCGCGCGTCGCGGCGTCCTCACCCGCGATCTTCGGCACCAGCGACGACGCCGCCGGGTTCGCCACCGCCTGCCCGCAGCCCTGCACCACCAGCAGTCCCAGCACGACCGGCAGGTGGTCCAGGAACGCCCCGATCCCGACCAGCGCCACGCCCTGGAGCACCAGCGCCCCGATCAGCAGCCTCCGGTTGCGCAGCCGGTCCACCAGCAGTCCCGCCAGCGGCGCCCCCAGCGCCACCGGGACCATGCTCGCCACCAGCACACCGGACACCGCGAGCGGGCCGATCCGCTGGGCGTGCAGGAGCAGCACGATGAGCGAGACCGCGTTGCCGAACGCCGACACCGCCGCTCCGCCGCAAACCAGCAGCAGATCCCGTTTCCCCCGCACCGCACCGACGTTATCGGCCGGGTTCGCGAGACGTCCCCCGTTCGACCGAGCAGCGGACGAGCTCCGCAGGTCACCACGGCGAAGGGCCGCCCGACGAAGAGGTCTCGTCGGGCGGCTCGGCTCTGCTCGCGAACAGCGGGCGGCTAGGGCAGCTTCCAGTCGATCGGCTTGGCGCCCTGCCCGGCCAGCAGCTCGTTGGCCTTGCTGAACGGCTTGGAGCCGAAGAACCCGCCGTGCGCCGACAGCGGGCTCGGGTGGGCGGACTCGATGCACGGCACCGGGTCGAGCATCGGGCGGAGGTTGCGGGCCGCGCGGCCCCACAGGATCGCGACCATGGGCTCTTCGCGGGCCGCCAGGGCGCGGATGGCCTGCTCGGTGATCTTCTCCCAGCCCTTGCCCTGGTGGGAGTTCGAGGCGCCGGGACGGACCGTCAGGCACCTGTTGAGCAGCAGCACGCCCTGCTCGGTCCACGGCGTGAGGTCGCCGTTGGACGGCGTGGGGTAGCCGAGGTCCTCGACGTACTCCTTGTAGATGTTGATCAGGCTCTTGGGGATCGGGCGGGTTTCCGGGGACACCGAGAAGCTCAGGCCGACGGCGTGGCCCGGTGTCGGGTACGGGTCCTGGCCGACGATGAGGGCGCGCACCTCGTGGAAGGGCTGCTGGAACGCGCGCAGCACGTTCTCGCCTGCTGGGAGGTACGTGTGGCCCGCGGCGACTTCGGCACGCAGGAACTCGCCCATTGCGGCGATGCTGTCGGAAACGGGGGCGAGTGCTTCAGCCCATCCGGTTTCCACGATCTCGTTCAAGGGACGTCCAGGCACAGCGCGTGACCCTATCTCAGTCGAGCCTGCGGAGTTCCTTGCGGTACAAGGCGATGTTCGCGACGTACCGGTCCACCGCGAACTGCCAGGCACGTTCCGGCACGACGTGCCCCGGCCGCACCTTCGCGGGCACCCCGAGCGCCATGGACCGCGCGGGCACGTGGCCTCCGAACGACACCACGGCCCCGGCGCCGACGATCGCGCCCTCCTCGACCACGGCTCCGTTCAGCACGACCGACCCGGACGCGATCAGGCAGCGGTCCGCGATGGTCGCGCCCTCGATGTGGACGTTGTGCCCGATGACGCACTCCTCGCCGATCTGCGCGGGGTGCACCTCGGTGCAGTGGATGACCGTCCCGTCCTGCACGCTGGTGCGCGCACCGATCTCGATGCGCCCGTAGTCGCCGCGCAGCACCGCCTGCGGCCACACGGACGCGAACGCCGCGATCCTCACGTCGCCGATCACGGTGGCGTCGGGGTGCACGTACGCCTCCGGGTGGATCTCGGGTTCGTGCGAGCCCAACGCGTAGATCGCCACGACCACGTCCTCCTCAGTGCCGTCGGCCCACGTGGCGGATGCGCACTCCGCGCAGGAGGACCGGGTTCGACCACCCATGACCGTAGAGCACGCCGTCCACGGCGTCGCCCGCCTCGTTCTCGTCCAGCACGGCGGACCCGCGCGCCACGCCCAGCAACGCGCTGTGCGGCCCCTCCGGCACCCCCGACAGCGCGCGCGGCAGGTACTGCCGGGCCACCACGTGCCCGTCGCTGGGCCGCACCACGACCCAGGGGGTGTGCGCCCCGACCGGCGCGGGCACCAGCCGAACGGGAATCCACTGTGGACCGGAAGCCAGCAGCGCCCGCGCACGACGGGCGTACAACCGTTGCCACCACTGGGCCAACGGCGGCGCGGTCGGCGGTTCCGGCGGCGCGGCGTAATCGGGGTCGACGAGCACGGAAACGTCCACAGGATGCTTCTGCCGCAACGCGACGGCCTCCTCCCCCGCAACCCGCAACAGGGGCGGGTGCGCGGAAACCAGCTCGGCCGCGAACGGAATGCCATCAGCCCGGAGTTGCACCGGCGCGTCCCCGCAGGCGACCCGGAACACCTGCCGCACCTCACCACCACGAGCGGAGGCCAACGCGACAACAGGCACGACACGGGGCACCCGAGCCGACGAGACCCACCGGACCTGCGCCCAAACCGGCTCGGCGGAGGTCGACGCGCCATCGTCAACAGCGACGTGCCGACCCGGCGGCGCCTCGAAGCGAGGCCGGGCGATCTGGAAGAACAGCACACCGAAGACGACACCGGCGAGCAGCACGAGCCAAGCAGCACCGGTGGCGAACCAGGTCAACGAACCGACCACCAGGGGCAACACCAAAGCCCACCCGGTCTCCCACCCACGCCGCAACGTGCGCTCGCTCAACACCAGCGGTCGATGCGGCCACTCCACCGGCTCTCCCCCCGAAGATCGAAACCCCAAGGTACCGCCCAACGGACCCGAGGACGGAGAGCTGACCGGGTGGTCACTTCGAGGGATGTGACGAAGCGGGAACGGTGGGACCGGGAACGGCGCGACGGAGCGGCGGAGCGGCGCGAGTAGCGAGAACGAGAGCAGGGCACGGCGAGGCGGAGCGAGGAACGGCGAGGCGGAGCGAGGAAGCAGGACTCACGCACGCCGGCCCATCGCAGCAAAGCGGATACACGCACCCCGACCCACCACAGCCAGGCGAAAGCACGCACCCCGAGGGAGCCCAGACCCCTCCCTGCCCCCGATCCCCAGCGCCCTCATGTCCGTCCGCTACGGGTCAAGGCATCTTTCCCGCCTTGACGCGGCGCGGACGGACATGAAGACAATCGCGCAACGGGGACACCAATCCCCGACCAACACCACTGGAAGGCAGAGCCGCACCAGCAACGCCGAAAGAACAAGACCTGCCCGCGACCCCTGACAACACAAGCCACCCAAGATCCGCCCCCTGACCAGCACAAACCAGGCGTCCCCCGAAATTCAGGACCCCCCGACACACACGCTACGGCGGGGGTCCGACAGTTCTCGGCCGTCGGAGCACCCTGTGGATAGCTGGATCGGGTGACAAACAGACCACACCCGCAGGCGAGCAAGCCGGCAACACTCACGGATGCGGGCAAGCGCCCCAGGCCGGGCTCGCACAACACACCGACCTAGAAACAACACGCCCGACCGGACCAGCAAGCCAGCCCTCGCCACCACCCTGGCCAGACCAACCCAGACCGGCCCTCAGCCCTCCCCCAGCACCTTCCCGAAGCACAGGCTCAACGGATGGTCCCGGTAGGTCCCGAAGTTCGACATCCGCTCGTACCCGCTGCTCTGGTAGAGCCCGATCGCCTCGGGCTGGATCTTCCCCGTCTCCAGCACCAGCCGCCGCCGACCGGCCGCCAACGCCGACCGCTCCAGGTCCGCCAGCACGGCCCGCGCCAACCCCCGCCCCCGCGCGGAATCGACCACGTACATCCGCTTGATCTCCGCGTCCCCGACCCGCAGCGGGGCTTCCGCTGCCGAGTCGTGCGCCCGCCACCCACC
Organism: Umezawaea sp. cmx-9-4; assembly: GCA_049997955.1. Classification (GTDB taxonomy): domain Bacteria; phylum Actinomycetota; class Actinomycetes; order Mycobacteriales; family Pseudonocardiaceae; genus Umezawaea. The sequence continues at coordinate 422,298 of JAEBDY010000002.1, forward strand.
GCAGGCGACGGGCTCCCCGTCGAGGTACCCGACGACGAAGTACCCGTGGGGCGGGGCGAATTCCGCCGGGTCGACGGGGGTGATGTCCTCGTCGCCGTAGCGCTCCACGTAGACCTTCTGGACGCTGTCGATCAGCTTCACCGCGTCTGGATGGTCATACGTGACCGTGCATAGTTCCATGGCCTCCAAGATACCTACCGCCAGTGCTCCCAACCAGGGGGTTTTTCGTACGTGCGGCCGTCCACCGTGACGCCGCCGCCGTGCCGCACGGACCCGATCACCTGCCACTCCTCCGGCACCACGCCCGTCTCGGGGAACGTGGCCGCGAGGGCGTGGTCCTCGCCGCCGGTGAGCACCCAGTGGCGGGCGTCCGCGCCCAGCGCCGACGCCACGTCGATCAGCCGGGGGTGGACGTCCAGCAGCTCCGTCCGGATGTCGATGCCCACGCCGGACGCGTCGGCGACGTGGCCCAGGTCGGCCAGCAGCCCGTCCGAGGTGTCGATCATCGCGGTGGCGCCCGCCAGCGCGGCACGGGGGCCCGCGGGGTAGGGCGGTGACGGGGTGCGCTGGGCGCCGACGACCGCGACGGGCGAGCGGAAGCCGCGGCTGAGGACGGCGAGGCCCGCGGCGGCCCAGCCGAGCTTGCCGCACACGGCGACGACGTCGCCGACCCGCGCTCCCGATCGGACGACCGGCTCCAGTCCACCGAGGTCCCCGAGCGCGGTAATGGAGATCACCAGTGTCTCGGAACTCACCATGTCGCCGCCGACGACGCCCGCGCCCGCCACGGCGGCCTCCTGCCACAGTCCTGCCGTGATGCCGTCGATCACGCTCGCCGGCGTGTCCGCGGGACAGGCCAGTCCGATGAGGAGCGCGGTCGGCATCGCGCCCATGGCGGCGATGTCGGCGAGGTTGACCGCGGCGGCCTTCCTGCCGACGTGCTCGGGAGATGACCAGTCGAGTCTGAAGTGGACGTTCTCGACGAGGACGTCGGTCGACGCCACCACCCGCCCGTCGGGCGCGGCGACGACCGCCGCGTCGTCACCGGGTCCGAGCAGCGTGGTGGGGGGCTGGGTCCGACCTGCCGTCACGCGGCGGATGAGACCGAACTCACCCACTTCGGCAACCGTGTCCGCGTCCTGCGGTGGGTCCGGACGCAAGATTGCCTCCCGTTCTGAGCATTCGGAACTCCAACTGCGGTACGTTGCTGGTCAAGTTCCTACCCCGACCTAACCTGTCGCGACGAAGGGGCACGCCGTGGTGCACGCATACATCCTCATCCAGACCGAGGTCGGGAAGGCAGCCGCCGTCGCGGGGGAGATCGCCGGTATTCCGGGGGTTTCGTCCGCGGAGGACGTCACGGGTCCGTACGACGTGATCGTCCGGGCGGACGCCGAGACCGTCGACCAGCTCGGTCAGCTCGTGGTCGCCCGCATCCAGAACGTGGAGGGGATCACCCGGACGTTGACCTGCCCGGTGGTCAACTTGTAGCGACGTGTTGTCATAGGGCTGTGCCACAGGATCAGCCGACCGAATCCGAGTCCGTCTCGTCGTTGCCCCGACCGCTGCTCGCCGTGGCCATCGGCCTCCCGGTGCTGCTGGCGGTCGCGGTGGCGGCGGTCGGGCTCGTTCTCGGCACGTCGGGTGCCGCCGACCCAGCCCTGCCCACCGCGGGCAACTCCGGTCCGCTGGCCCTCGTGCCGGTGACCGCTCCCGCCGCGGAGTCCCCCGAGTGCACGTCGCTGCTGGGGAAGCTGCCGCTGAGCCTCGTCTCGGACGGGTCGATGCTGCCGCGCCGCGAACTGGCGACGCCCGCGCCTCCCGGCGCCGTGGCGTGGGGCGACGCGGAGCACTCGCCGCTCGTGCTCCGGTGCGGCCTCGACCGGCCGGGCGAGCTGACGCCGACCTCCCAGCTGCGGGTCATCTCGGACGTGCAGTGGCTCGAGGTCCAGGGCCCCGACGCCTCCACGTGGTTCGCCGTCGACCGGCCGGTGTTCATCGCGCTCACCGTTCCTTCCGACGCGGGGACGGGCCCCCTGCAGGACGTGTCCACGACGATCCGCGACTCGCTCCCGAAGGGCCCCATCCCGACGCAGGGCTGACGGTGGTCAGCGCAGGCCGGTCCCGCGCGCGACCGCGGTCTCGATCAGGGTGGTCAGGAGGGTCTGGTAATCGACCCCGGTGACCGCCCACATGCGCGGGTACATCGAGATGGGCGTGAAGCCGGGCATGGTGTTGATCTCGTTGATCACCAGCTCGTCGTACTCGGTGACGAAGAAGTCCACCCGTGACAGCCCCTGGCAGTCGAGCGCGCGGAACGCGGTGATCGCCATGGCGCGCAACCGCTCGGTGAGGTCGTCGTCGAGCTTGGCGGGGATGTCGAACTCGCACACGTCGTCGAGGTACTTCGAGTCGAAGTCGTACCAGTCGACGGAGCCGCCGACGACGCGCAGCTCGGCGGGCAGCGACGCCTCGATCCGGCCGTCGGGGAACTCCAGCACGCCGCACTCGATCTCGCGGCCGACCACGGCGGCCTCGATGATCACCTTCGGGTCGGTCTGGCGGGCGAACGCGATGGCGTCGTCCAGGTGCGCCCAGTCCACGACCTTCGAGATGCCGACGGACGACCCGGCACGGCACGGCTTCACGAACACCGGCAGGCCCAGGCGGTCGCGCTGCTCCGGCGTGAGCGTGTCCTGGCCGCGCTTGAGCACCTCGAACGTGCCGACCGGCAGACCCTCGGCCGCCAGCAGCTTCTTCGTGTACTCCTTGTCCATCGAGACCGCGCTGGCCAGCACGCCCGGCCCGACGTAGGGCACGTCCGCCAGCTCCAGCAGGCCCTGGATGGTGCCGTCCTCGCCCCACGCGCCGTGCAGCAGGGGGAACACCACGTCGACGGCCCCGACCACGCTGCCGGGCTCGGTCGGCACGAGCTCGCCGCCCCCCGCGGGCACGAGCGAGGCCAGCGTCGGCATCTCGCGGTCCTTGATCGTCAGCGCGAGCTGGTCGTCGGCGCCGATCACCCAGGCGCCCTCGGCGGTGATGCCCACCGGGACGACCTCGAAGCGGTCGCGGTCCAGGTTCGGCAGCACGCTTCCGGCGGAAACGCAGGAGACGGTGTGCTCGGTGCTCCGGCCGCCGAACACCACGGCGACCCTGGTCTTGCGCTGTGTCATGAGGCCCGAGACTACTCGGATGGGCTAACGCGGCGGAGCAGCGGCGATGAGCAGCTCGACCAGCACGGGGAGCACCGAGGTCAACTGCTCCCGCGAGCACGCCGCGTAGCCGATGGCGACCCCGTGGACCCTCGGCCGTCCCGCGTGGTGGCGGGCCAGCCCGTCCAGCCGGAAGCCGCGCCGCTCGGCGGCGGCCAGCAGGTCCCGCTCGGCCTCGTCGGTCGGCACCTGCACGACGACGTGCGCGCCCGCGTCGTCGCCGAGCACCGGTACACCCGCCGCGGCCAGCGCCTCCACCAGCAGCGCGCGCCTCTCCGACAGCTCGCGGCGCAGTTTCCGCAGGTGCCTGCCGAGGTCGCCGTGCCGGGCCAGCTCCACGACCACGCGCTGCCCGGCGGGCGACGGCCCGGTGCCGGTGCGGTCGCGGTGGGCCAGGACGGCGCTGGCGATCGACTCGGGCGCGACCATCCAGCCGGTGCCCAGCGTGGGCGTGAGGATCTTGCTCGTGGTGCCGAGGTGCACGACCACGTCGGGGGCGAGCGCGGCCAGCAGCGGCAGCGGGGCCACGTCGTAGCGCAGTTCGCCGTCGTAGTCGTCCTCGATGACCAGCCAGCCGTCGCGGCGGGCGCGTTCGACCAGCGCGACCCGGCGTCCCGCGGACATCCGGCCGCCCATCGGGTACTGGTGCGCGGGCGAGCAGTACACCGCGCGCACGCCCTTCGGCACGCCCTCCACGAGCAGGCCCTCGGCGTCGACCGGCGCGGGCACGACCCGCAGGCCCGCCGCCCGCATCGCGCCGACCGCGCGCTGGTAGCCGGGCTCCTCCACGGCCACCGCGTCGCCGGGCTTCAGCACGGCCGCGGCCAGTTCGGTCAGCGCCGCCGTGGTGCCGCCGGTGGCCAGCACCAGCTCCTCGCGCAGCCCGCCGAGCACGGCGAGGCCGCGGTGGCGCAGCAGGTGCTCGGCGACGACCTCGCGGTACTCCGGCAGCCCCCCGCGCTGCGGGCGCAGCAGCGGCATCGTGTCCGCCGCGGCCCGCCACGCGCGCCGCCACGCCGCCTTGTCCAGCCCGCCCGCCCAGGGCGCTCCGGGCGCGAGGTCGACGACCTCGCGCGGCGCGGGTGTCGGGATCGCGCGTTTGGTGCGACCCTTGAGCGCGCCCGGCGGGGTGGTGGTGATGTAGGTGCCGCTGCCGTGCCTGCCCGCGATCCAGCCCTCCGCGTGCAGCTGCTCGTAGGCCGCCGCCGTGACGGTGCGGCTGACCCCGAGGCGCTCGGCCAGCGCCCTGGTCGACGGCAGCCGGTCGCCGAGGCGCAGCCTCCCTTCGGCCGCCGCGGTGCGCATGGCGTCCGCGAGCTGCACGGCGAGCGGTTCGGGCGACGAGCGGTCGAGCGTGACCGGGAACGCGGTGTCCGACAAGTGGCACTTCCGAATACGTTGGAATTGGTCCTTCTAGGATGCCACTTTACGGCCCACGATGGGGTCATGACCTTGTCGACCACGCCGCGCAGCACGATCAAGCGCGGCAAGAAGCGCGCCGTGACCGAACGCTCCGCCCTGCACGAGGTGCTCGACGCGGGCCTGGTGTGCCACCTCGCCGTCGTGGTCGACGGGGCGCCGGTCGTGCTGCCCACCGGGTACGGGCGCGACGGCGACACCCTCTACCTGCACGGGTCCACCGGCGCGCGGACGCTGCGCGAAGCCGGGGCGGGGACGCCGGTGAGCGTCGCCGTGACCCTGCTCGACGGGATCGTCTACGCCCGTTCGGTGTTCAACCACTCGATGAACTACCGCTGCGCCGTCGTCCACGGGGTGGCGAAGCCGGTGCTCGACCCGGAGGCCAAGGGGCACGCGCTGCGGGTGCTGGCCGAGCACCTCTCGCCGGGGTCGTGGGACCACGCCCGGCAGCCGACGCCGCGCGAACTGGCCGCCACGGCCGTGCTCGCCCTCGACCTGGCGGAGGCCTCGGTGAAGATCCGCACCGGCCCGCCGAACGACGAGGAAGCGGACCTCGACTCCCCGGCGTGGGCGGGGGTCCTGCCGGTGCGCACGACCTACGGGACGCCCGAGCCGTGCCCCCTGCTCGACGGGGGCACGGCCGTGCCGGAGCACGTCAGCGGACGGCGGTAGGCCCGTCGAGCGGGTCGAAGCGGAACGGGGTCATGGCCCGGCCACCGTCGCGGTAGACGTGGATGGTGACCGCCGGGTCCGGCCCGTCGTTGCGCACGCGGTGCACGTAGTTCGGCCCGAACACCCGTGACTGGCCCGCGCCGAGGCTGTGCAGGACCTGCGCGTGCGACGTGGCCACGGTTTCCGTCAGCGAGCCGCTGACCACCGTGAACGCCCCGGTGGAGCCACCGTGGTCGTGCAGGTCGGTCTCCTGGCCGGGCAGCCAGCTCATCAGCCAGACCTCGTCGTCCGCCGTGCGCTCCACGAGCGCGGCGAACCGCTGGTCGGGGTCGTAGCGGAGGAGGTGGCGCCAGGAGGCGCGGTCGACGGCGTAGCCGAGCGCGATGCGAACCGGGTGCACGGCGGCACGGGATTCGGGCAGGGCGATGGTGTTGTCGGGAACGGCGAACATGAGGTGGGTGTCCTTCGGGATCAAAGCGGCGCCGGTCGTCACCGACCGGCAGGGCGCGAGGCGATCACCGAGGAGGACACAGCGCGCTGGCGACCAGGCCGAGGTCGATGTGACCCCGCCCGTCGATCATCGCGCGCAACAACACCCGGCGATTCTGGCAGCCCGTTCCCACCCGCTCAACCACGTCCCATCCACTGGGAGCCGTCTCACCCGATCGAGCCACTCCCCGCGTGTCGACGCGCGGTCAGGTCAGCGCCGCCAGCACGTCCGCGACCAGATCGGTGGTGTCCTCGCACCCGGCGGACAGCCTGACGAGCCCCTCCGGAACGGGATCGCCCCACTGGGCGCGGCGGTCGAGGCTGGTGTGCAGGCCGCCGAAGCTGGTGCTGGCGGCGATGAGCCTGGACCTCCCGAGGAACGCGTCCACGGCGGCGATGCTCGCCAGCTGGAACGTGAGCACCCCGCCGAAGCGGCGCATCTGCCGGGCCGCCAACGCGTACGCCTCGTCCTGCGGGGCGCCGGGCCAGCGCAGGCCGGTCACGGCCGGGTGGACGCGGAGCACGTCGTACAGCGCGGCGGCGTTCGCGGCCTGCCTGGTCAGCCGCAGGTCGAGGGTGCCGAGGCCGCGGTGGGCCAGCCACGCCTCGAACGGGCCGGGGATGGCGCCGCCGACCGTGCGGGCCCCGCGCAGGCGCTCGGCCAGCACACCGTCCGTTGTGGACACGTGGCCGAGCAGCACGTCGCTGTGGCCCGCGACGGCCTTCGTGTCGCTGGCGACGACGACGTCCGCGCCGAGCCGCAGCGGCTGCTGCCCCAACGGGGTCGCGGTCGTGTTGTCGACCGCCACGAGCGCGCCCGCCGCGTGCGCGGCGTGGGACAGGGCGGTGATGTCGCACACGTCGAGGCCGGGGTTGGACGGGGTTTCCAGCAGCACCAACGAGACGCCGTCGAAGTCCGGCCACGGGCCCGCGGTCGGCACCTCGCGGACGACGACGTCCATGTGCTCCGCCACGAACTTCCTGGTCAGGAAGTAGCCGTCGGAGGGCAGCACGACCGTGTCACCCGTGCGGAGCACCAGGCGCAGCAACGTGGAGATGGCCGCCATGCCGGACGGGAACAGGACGCACTCGCCGCCGTCCAGCTCGCCCAGCGCCGACTCCAGCGCGCGCCACGTCGGGTTGCTCGCGCGGCCGTAGGTGTCCTCGCCGGTGAGGTGGTAGGCGGACGCGAACACCGGGCTGCCCATGAACGCGCCGCCGGGCAGGCGTTCGGGAGCGCCCGCGTGCACGACGCGGGTGCCGTCGCCGTACTCCCGGTCGGTCGACCGCGCGGTCACTGGCGTTCCGCCTTCGGTTCGCGCCCGATCAGCGCGGCGCCGAGGGTGCGCGGGTCCATGCCGTCGTGGCACACCATGTGGACGCCTTCGGTGAGCGGCATGTCGACGGCGTGGCGCTGCGCGAGCTCCCGGATGGAGGAGCAGGACTTCACGCCTTCGGCGACCTGCCCGTGCGCGGCCTCCTGCGCCTGCGCCAGGCTCTCGCCCAGGCCGAGCCGGTGGCCGAAGGTCCGGTTGCGCGACAACGGCGACGCGCACGTGGCGACGAGGTCGCCGAGGCCAGCCAGACCGGCGAAGGTCAGCGGGTCCGCGCCGAGCGCGGCGCCGAGGCGGGCCGTCTCGGCGAGGCCGCGGGTGATGATCGACGCCATGGTGTTGTCGCCGAACCCGAGCCCCGCCGCCATGCCGCAGGCGAGCGCGATGACGTTCTTGCAGGCGCCGCCGAGTTCGCAGCCGACCACGTCGGTGATCGTGTACGGGCGGAAGTAGCCGTTGGAGCAGGCCTGCTGGAGCGCGACCGCGCGGTCGTGGTCGGTGCACGCGATGACCGTCGCGGTGGGCTGCTCGGCGGCGATCTCCTTGGCCAGGTTGGGTCCGGAGACGACCGCGACCTGGTCCTCCGGCACGCCCGCGACCTCGCGGATCACCTCGCTCATCCGCTTGAGCGTCCCCAGTTCGACGCCCTTGGCGAGGCTGACCAGGGTCGCGCCCTCGGGCAGCGAGTCGCGCCAGCCGACGAGGTTCGCCCGCAGGGTCTGGCTCGGCACGGCCAGCACCACGGCCTGCGCGCCGTCCAGCGCCTCGGCCACGTCCGTGGTGGCGCTGAGGTTCGACGGCAGCTTCGTGCCGGGGAGGTAGTCCTCGTTGACGCCGGACCCGTTGACGGACCGGGCGACGGAGTCGCGCCGGGCCCACAGCACCACCTCCGGCCCGGAGTCGGCGATCACCTTGGCGAAGGCGGTGCCCCACGACCCGGCACCCAGCACGGCCACCCGCTGCACGCTCATCAGTTCTCGTCCTGGTTCTTCGCGGAGGCGTGGAAGCCCTCCGGAGCCTGCTCCCCGCGGATTTCGGCGAGGAGGTCCTTCACCTCACCCATGACCAGGTCGGTCACCTCGCGCAGCAGTTCGTGCGTCTGCGGCTGGTCGCGGTAGGCGCTGAGGTCGACCGGCTCGCCGAGCAGGGTCACCACGGTCTTGCGCGGCCACGGCCGGAACTTCTTGGAGTAGCCGTCGTAGATCTCCCTGGTGCCCCACCGGGCGACCGGGATCACCGGGCCGTCGTGCTGGAGCGCGAGCCGGGCGACACCGGTCCGCGAGGTCATCGGCCAGCCGTCGGGGTCGCGGGTGATCGTCCCCTCCGGGTAGATCAGCACGACCAGGCCGGTCGCCAGCGCCTCGTGCGCGGCGCGCAGGCTGTCCTGGGCGTCGGTGGTGCCGCGGTAGACGGGGATCTGCTTGGCGCCGCGCAGGATCGTGCCCATGACCGGCACGTTCCACAGGCTGTGCTTGCCGAGCAGGTGCGGCACCCGGCCGCGGCCGTGGATGAACACGGCGTCGTAGCAGGGGTCCAGGTGGGACACGTGGTTCATCACCAGGAGCGCGCCGCCGTTCGCGGGCAGCCGCTCGCCGTGCACCGTGCGACGCCTGCCCAGCGCCCCGGCCATCGGGTAGAGGATCGCCGCGGCGACCCCGACCCAGAAGCCGCCCTTCTCCCTGACCACGTGTTCTCCCTCAGTCGTCCACCGCGGACCTGGAGTCTTCCTCGGGTGCCCCGGCCAGGTCCAGCCGACATCGGGGAGTATGGCGAGGTGCGCCACCAAGTCGACCTCGTGGTACCGGTCAAGACGCTCGACCGGGCCAAGACCAGGCTGCTCGGCGCGGCCGACTGCGGCACCGGCGATCCGGGCGCGCACGCCGCGCTGGCCCTGGCGCTCGCGCTGGACACGATCACCGCCGCGGTGAAGGCCGTCCGGCACGTCCTGGCCGTCACCTCCGACCCGGCCGTGGTCGCCGAGCTCCGCGCGCTCGGCGTCGAGTCCGCGCCAGGCCCGGAGGGGCTGAACCCCGCGCTCCGCCACGGCGCCCACCTGCTGCGCGCCCGTGATCCGCTGTCCGTGGTGGGCGCTCTGCAAGCCGACCTGCCCGCGTTGCGAGCGGACGAGCTGGCCGCCGCCGTCGAGTCCGCGGTGGGCCGGGCGTTCTGCCCGGACCGCCAGGGCACCGGCACGACGCTGCTGCTGTCCGCGCCCGGCGGCGACCTCGACCCGCGCTTCGGCGTCGGCTCGGCGGACGCGCACGCCGCGTCCGGCGCGGTCGCGCTCCTCGGCCCGTGGCCGTCGCTGCGCACCGACGTGGACACCGCCGAGGACCTGCGGCTGGCGTCGGCGCTGGGGTTGGGGTCCCGGACGGCCGCTCTGCTGCCGGTGTGCGGCTAGGGTCCGCGCATGATCGAGCAGGCGACCGTGAGCGCCTTCCACGCCGACGGGTCGGCGACCGTGCTGCGCGACGACGGGCTGCTCGTCGACGTGCCGGCGGAGGCCGTCGCGGTGGGCGGCTGGAGATCGCTCCGACCGGGCCAGCGCGTCACTCTCCGTCGCGACGGGGAGGGCTCGGTGGTCGGCGTGGTCCGCCCGGCCTAATTCCACCCGAGTGTGACGGGGAGTTCACCCGGTAGTCGCCACCGATCGGGGCGATAACGGGTTCGACACGGCACAATGCAGGTGTGACCACGGACGACAGCGACGACAAGGCCACGCCGAAGCGAAGGACCCGGACGAGCACGTCCGCGAGCACCCCGCGGCGCAAGCCCCGACCGGCGACCCGTCGTGGGGGGACGTCCGACCCTGCCGTCGAATCACCACCCGCTGTCACGACCGGTGCCCGTTCGGTCCCGTCGTCGCCCCCCGCCGTCACGGCAGACGCGGCGACGACGGCGGACCTGCCGGACGACCGCTACTTCAACCGCGAGCTGTCCTGGTTGGACTTCAACGCGCGGGTGCTGGCGCTGGCCGAGGACTCGTCGCAGCCGCTGCTGGAGCGCGCGAAGTTCCTGGCGATCTTCGCGTCGAACCTGGACGAGTTCTACATGGTCCGGGTCGCGGGCCTGAAGCGCCGCGACGAGACCGGCCTGTCGGTGCGCAGCGCGGACGGGCTGACGCCGCGCGAGCAGCTGGCGAACATCTTCAAGCGCACGCAGGAACTCGTGGAGCAGCACGCGCGGGCCTTCCTCGACCACGTGGGTCCCGGCCTGGACCGCCACGGCATCAGCCTGGTGACCTGGGCCGAGCTGACGGACTTCGACCGGCTGCGGCTGTCGAACTACTTCAGCGAGCAGGTGTTCCCGGTGCTGACGCCGCTCGCTGTCGACCCGGCGCACCCGTTCCCGTACATCTCGGGGCTGTCGCTGAACCTCGCCGTCACGGTGCGGGACCCGGAGGGCGGCACCGAGCGGTTCGCCCGCGTGAAGGTGCCGGACAACGTGCCGCGGCTGGTGCGCGTGGAAGCGGACCGGGGCAGCAGTTCGGCGACGTTCCTGCCGCTGGAGAAGCTCATCGCCGCGCACCTCGGCGAGCTGTTCGCGGGCATGGAGGTCATCGAGTGCCACGCGTTCCGGGTCACCCGCAACGCGGACCTCGACGTGGAGGAGGACCGCGACGAGGACCTGTTGCAGGCGTTGGAACGCGAGCTGGCGCGCCGCCGGTTCGGTCCGCCGGTGCGGCTGGAAGTCGCGGACGACATGACCGAGCACATGCTGGAGCTGCTGCTGCGCGAGATGGAGGTGGATCCGGACGACGTGGTGCAGGTGCCGGGTCTGCTGGACCTGTCGTGCCTGTTCCAGCTGTACAGCCTGGACCGCAAGGCGCTCAAGGACCCGCCGTTCGTGCCCGCGACGCACCCCGCGTTCGGTGAGCGCGAGACGCCGAAGAGCGTGTTCGCGACGCTGCGCGAGGGCGACGTGATGGTGCACCACCCGTACGACTCGTTCTCCACGAGCGTGCAGCGGTTCATCGAGCAGGCGGCCGCGGACCCGCACGTGCTGGCGATCAAGCAGACGCTGTACCGGACTTCCGGCGACTCCCCCATCGTGGACGCGCTGGTCGACGCGGCCGAGGCGGGCAAGCAGGTCGTGGCGCTGGTGGAGATCAAGGCTCGGTTCGACGAGCAGGCGAACATCAAGTGGGCGCGGCAGCTGGAGAAGGCGGGCGTGCACGTCGTGTACGGCCTCGTCGGGCTGAAGACGCACTGCAAGACCTCGCTGGTGGTGCGCCAGGAGGGTTCCACGATCCGGCGGTACTGCCACATCGGCACGGGCAACTACAACCCGAAGACCGCGCGGCTCTACGAGGACGTCGGCATCCTGACGGCCGAGCCGTCGGTGGGCGCGGACCTGACCGACCTGTTCAACGTGCTGACCGGGTACGCGCGGCAGGACAACTACCGCAGCATCCTGGTCGCGCCCTACGGCGTGCGGCGCGGCATCGTGGAGCGCATCCAGGACGAGATCGACCTCGTCCGCGCCGGTCACCCCGCCGGTGTGCGGATCAAGGTGAACTCGTTGGTGGACGAGGAGGTCATCGACTCCCTCTACCGCGCGTCGCAGGCGGGTGTGCGGGTGGACATCGTGGTGCGGGGCGTGTGCGCGCTCAAGCCGGGCATCCGCGGGTTGAGCGAGAACATCCACGTCCGCTCGATCCTCGGCCGGTTCCTGGAGCACTCGCGGGTGTTCCACTTCGTCGGCGCCGACGAGCACTGGATCGGCAGCGCTGACATGATGCACCGGAACCTGGACCGCAGGGTCGAGGTGCAGTTGCGCGTCACCGGCCCGAAGCTGACCGCCCAGCTCGACGACATGTTCGACTCGGCGCTGGAGCCCGCCACCCGCTGCTGGGTGCTGCGGTCGGACGGCGAGTGGGACGCGTCCCCCTCCGACGGCACGGTCGTGCGCGATCACCAGGCCGAGATGCTGCGCCGACACCGCGCGCAGGGCTGAACACATCTAAGGAGACGCGTGTTGTCGACCGACACGATTCGGGCGGCTGGTGCGGTGCTGTGGCGGGAGGAGAACGGGACCGTCGAGGTCGCGGTCGTCCACCGGCCGCGCTACGACGACTGGTCGCTCCCCAAGGGCAAGCTCGACTCGGGCGAGACCGTGCCCGCCGCGGCCGTGCGGGAGGTGTTCGAGGAGACCGGCTACCACGCCGTGCTCGGACGGCACGTGTCCCAGGTGCGCTACAAGGCGTTCGGCCGCCCCAAGGTCGTCGACTACTTCAGCGCGAAGGCCCTGTGGGGCGGTTTCGTGCCGAACAACGAGTCGGACGACCTGCGCTGGCTACCGGTGGACGAGGCCGCGGCCCTGGTGACCCGCTCGCTGGACCGCGACGTCCTGGGCGCGTTCGCCCTCGTGCCCGCGGACCTGAAGACCGTGCTCCTGGTCCGCCACGCGAAGGCGGGGAAGCGCGAGAACTGGGCGGGCGACGACGACCTGCGCCCCCTGAGCTCAGCGGGCTGGCACCAGGCTGAGGCACTGCGCGCCCTGCTGCCGCTGTTCGCCCCGTCACGGGTCCACGCGGCCCCGAGGGTCCGCTGCGTGCAAACCACGCAGGGCGTGGCGGACGACCTCAGGACGACGGTCCGACGCGAGCCCAGGCTGTCGGAGGAGGGCTACTGGCCGGACCCCGACGCGGGCCTGGTGCGCTTCCTGGACATCACCGCGACCACCGGCGTCCCCGTCGTCTCCAGCCAGGGCGGCGTCATCCCGGACCTGGTGAGCAAGCTGGCGAAGTTCGGCGGCCTGCGCCTGTCGGACGTCCCGTGCAAGAAGGGCAGCCTCTGGCTGCTCGCCTTCACCCACCCCCAACCGGACTGGTCCACATCGGACTCCCAAGCAGCCTGGCCCCGCCTGGTCTCAGCCCACTACCTCCCCAGCGCACTACCAGCCCCCAAGCCGTAATCCCAGGCACCCAGGCACCCAGGCACCCAGGCACCCAGGCACCCAGGCAAACGGAAGCACCCAACCAGCTCCCGACCAGCCCCCTCCCTGCCCCCGATCCGAAGCGCCCTCATGGCCGTCCGCTACGGGTCAAGGCATCTTTCCCGCCTTGACGCGGCGCGGACGGCCATGAAGACAATCGCGCGAGCGGGGGGAGGGAACACCACCGCAGCGCGGCGCCTCCGAACACCCTGCCCCCGAACCACACCGGTGCGGCACTGGCGCGAGCCGAACGGAGCAGCGACCGGAAAGGCACACCGGACCAAAAGATCCTCTGAACCCGGCCCAGACCCCAACCTCCAGGCACGAACCGGAGTGAGGGAGAACACTCCAGGAACGCCCTCACTCCTTCCAGCCGCAGCAGGAACGTGCGGCACGAACAAGGAAGAAGTGCGCCACGGCCCGAGCGAGCGCGTGACGCACCGCCGCGTGAGAGGCGGGCCCCCTCAGCCCTTCCGCGCCACGAGCGAGAACGCGTTCGGCAGCCTCCCCCGCCAAGCCGCCGCGTCCACCCCACCGGCCCGCCAGAACGGCTCCGCGTGCTCCCCCAGGTGCCGCACCTCCAACCCCGCACCGATCACCGCCGACACGATCCCGCCCAACGTCGCCTGCGACTCCACGGCCCCGTTGCCGGGGAACGTGTCGTTCACGTACCCCGCGTCGAAGTACCCGCGGTCGGACCGGATCCGGGGCTCGTCCTCGTCCCACGTCCACAGGGGCACCGCGGGGTGCGCCTCGTAGACGAACAGGTGCCCTCCCGGCCGCAGCAGCCGCGCGACGTCCGCCGCCCAGGCGTCGAGGTCCGGCATCCAGATCAGCGCGCCCTTGCCCGTGTAGACCAGATCCGCGCACCCGTCCCGCAACGGCGCACCGGGCAGTTCGGCGACCACGTACTCACAGGGAACCCCGAGTTCAACGGCCCGACGACGCGCTGAGGCGACGGCCACCCGGCTGAAGTCCACGCCGATCACGAGCCGCGCGCCCGCGCGGACGAGCGCCACGTCGTCGAGCCCGTGACCACTCTGCAGGTGCACCACGACCGGCGCGGATTCCACCAGCGGCCGCAGCAGGTCGAGTTCCCACGGGAACAGCGATGACGAGTCGCGGGCCTGTTCCAGGAGTTCGGCGTACTCGCGGACGTACTTCTCCGACGCCGCTTCCCAGGCCTTCCGGTTCTGCCGGGTATCAGGTTCCACGGAACCAAGCCTCGGGCTTCCCGCCGTCGACGTCCACGGAATTGCTCCACGGGTTTCGCGATATCCCCGCGCACCGCGGAACTACGGGCGGGCCGCAATCCACTCGACCCGACTTCCCCGATCACGGCACGATTGCGCCATGACGCGCGAGGCGACGACCCTGTGGCGTCCCACCGGACAAGCGGAACTGGACCTGGTCGCCGCTTCGGGGTGGACCGCATGGCCGCCGCGATTGCCCGCGCAGCCCTTCTTCTACCCCGTTCTCACCGAGGTTTGCGCCACGAGGATCGCGCGGGAGTGGGACGTGCCGAACGAAGGCGTCGGGCACGTCACCGCCTTCGAGGTGCGGAAAGACTTCCTCGACCGCTACGAACCCCAGCAGGCGGGCGGAAGGGCGTTGCGGGAGTACTGGATCCCCGCCGAGGAGTTGGACGGCTTCACCGCGGCTCTCGTCGGCTCCATCAGACTCGTGGCCACCTGCGCCTGAACGGCAAACGCCAGGGCCCGATGCGCGTCCGCATCGGGCCCTGGGCGTTGGTGCTGCTCCCCCTGGGGGGAGGTGGTGCTACTTCTTCTTGGCCGCCGGAGCCTTCTTGGCGGCGGCGGGCTTCGCCGCTGCCTTGGCGGCGGCGGGAGCCTTGACCGCTGCCGCCTTGGCGACAGGAGCCTTCTTGGCCGCGGCGGCGGGCTTCGCCGCTGCGGTCTTGGCGGCGGCGGGTGCCTTCGCGGCAGCCGTCTTGGCGGGGGCCTTGGCGGCCGCAGGAGCCTTCACGGCGGCGGGCTTCGCCGCTGCCGTGGTGGTGGTCTTGCGGGTCGCCGGAGCCTTGGTGGCCGCGGCAGCCGTGCGCGCGGTGGTGGCGCGCGCGGTGCGGGTCGTGGTCGTGCGTGCGGTGGTGCTGCGGGTCGCCGGCGCCTTGGTGGCGGCGGCGGGCTTCGCGGCAGCAGCCGCACGCGTGGTCGTCGTCGCGGCGGCGGCCGGAGCCTTTGCGGCAGCGGCAACACGCGGCAGCTTCTTGGCGCCGCTCACGACGTCCTTGAACGTCGAGCCCGCGCGGAACGCGGGCACGTTGGTCTTCTTGACCTTGACGGTCTCGCCGGTCCGCGGGTTGCGAGCGGTGCGCGCCGCACGGGCGCGCTTCTCGAACACGCCGAACCCGGTGATGTTCACCTTCTCGCCCTTGTGGACGCTGCGAACGATCACGTCGACGAGCCCGTCCACTGCAGCAGCGGCGTTCTTCTTGTCGCCAAGACGCTCGGACAGCGCCTCGATGAGCTGGGCCTTGTTCACCGTCAGTCCCTCCCAGGACGCTTACGGCCCTTAGTCGGGCCGACTGATGGCCACGGTAAGCCCATATGAAGGGAAATACCAATCGCCACGCCATATTTTTCGTTGTGGCGTGGGCAATTGCGCTCTGTCGAGGGACGGAAACCCCCTCCAGGGGCACTTTGGGAGGGGGTTGGCGGCCTTGGATTCCCCCACGTGGGAGAGGAATCCAAGGCCTTCCCTCACGTCGTCGGAAGCGGATCCGTGGTGGGCAGCCAACCTTGGCGATGGGACTCGAAGTCGTCGATCAGATCGGCGTGGCGCAAGGTCAGGGCGATGTCGTCCAATCCTTCGAGCAGGCGCCAGCGGGTGTAGTCGTCGATCTGGAAGGCGGCGGTGAAGTCCTTTGCGCGGACTGTCTTCTCGGCCAGGTCAACGGTCACCTCCGTGCCCGGTTCGGTCTCCAGGAGCTTCCACAGCAGTTCGACGTCCGACTGCTCGACCTCGGCGGCCACGAGGCCCTGCTTGCCGGAGTTGCCGCGGAAGATGTCGGCGAAGCGGGAGGAGATCACGACCCGGAAGCCGTAGTCCATGAGCGCCCAGACGGCGTGCTCACGGGAGGACCCGGTGCCGAAGTCGGGGCCGGCGACCAACACGGAACCGGACTTGAAGGGCTCCGTGTTGAGGATGAAGTGCTCGTCGTTGCGCCAGGCGGCGAACAAGCCGTCCTCGAACCCGGTGCGGGTGACCCTCTTCAGGTAGACCGCCGGGATGATCTGGTCGGTGTCCACGTTGGACCTGCGCAGCGGCACTCCGACGCCCGTGTGGGTGGTGAACGCGTCCATGTCTCGGATTCCCTTCTCAGGCCAGGTCGTCGGGTGAGGAGAGGGTGCCGCGGACGGCCGTGGCGGCCGCCACGAGCGGCGAGACGAGGTGGGTCCGCCCGCCCTTGCCCTGCCTGCCCTCGAAGTTCCGGTTGGACGTGGAGGCGCTGCGCTCACCGGGTTTGAGCTGGTCCGGGTTCATGCCGAGGCACATGGAACAGCCCGCCTGGCGCCACTCCGCGCCCGCCGCGAGGAAGATCTCGTGCAGCCCTTCGGATTCCGCCTGGGCCCGCACGCGCATCGAGCCGGGCACCACGAGCATCCGCACGCCGTCGGCGACCTGGTGGCCGCGCAGCACGGCCGCGGCGGCCCTCAGGTCCTCGATGCGGCCGTTCGTGCACGACCCCAGGAACACCGTGTCCACGCTGATGTCCCGCAGCGGCGTGCCCGGTTCGAGACCCATGTAGGTCAGCGCCTTCTCGGCCGCGACCCGCTCGTTGTCGTCACCGATCGCCTCGGGGTCCGGCACGGAGCCGCTCAACGGCAGCCCCTGTCCGGGATTCGTCCCCCACGTGACGAAGGGCGTCAGGGTGCTCGCGTCGATGTGGACCTCGCGGTCGAAGACCGCGTCGTCGTCCGTCCGCAGGGTCTTCCAGTACTCGACCGCGGCATCCCATTCGGCCCCAACGGAAGCGTGCGGACGCCCCTCCAGGTACTCGAACGTCACCTCGTCCGGCGCGATCATCCCGGCCCGCGCACCAGCCTCGATGGACATGTTGCACACCGTCATGCGGGCTTCCATCGACAGCGCCTCGATGGCCGCGCCGCGGTACTCCAGCACGTAGCCCTGGCCACCGCCGGTGCCGATGTTCGCGATGACCGCGAGGATGACGTCCTTCGCCGTGACGCCGTCGCGCAGCTCGCCGTCGATCGTGATCGCCATGGTCTTGAACGGCCGCAACGGCAACGTCTGCGTCGCCATGACGTGCTCGACCTCGGACGTGCCGATGCCGAAGGCGAGCGCCCCGAACGCGCCGTGCGTGGACGTGTGGCTGTCGCCGCACACCACCGTCATGCCCGGCTGCGTGAGCCCGAGCTGCGGGCCCACGACATGGACGATGCCCTGCTCCACGTCGCCCATCGGGTGCAGCCGGACCCCGAACTCCGCGCAGTTGGCCCGCAGGGTGTCCACCTGCGTGCGCGACACGAGGTCCGCGATCGGCTGGTCGATGTCGACGGTCGGGACGTTGTGGTCCTCGGTCGCGATCGTCAGGTCGACCCGCCGCAACCCGCGTCCCGCGAGCCGCAGCCCGTCGAACGCCTGCGGACTGGTCACTTCGTGCAGCAGGTGGAGGTCGATGTAGAGGAGGTCCGGCTCGGCGCCGTCGCCATGGCGCACGACGTGCGCCTCCCACACCTTCTCCGCGAGTGTGCGGCCCATCGCTTCATCCCGTCGGTTCGTGGCTGGGAGCTCTCTCACGAGCGGGGGCTCCCGATAACTTCTGGACTTCCCAGATACCGGGAAGTTAGTATCGAGCTGTGGGACAGCATAGCGGGATCGGCGTGCTGGACAAGGCTGTGGCCGTGTTGAACGCCGTCGCGAAGGATCCGTGTGGACTGGCAGAACTCTGCAACCGGACGGGGTTGCCGAGGGCAACCGCGCACCGGCTCGCGGTGGGCCTGGAAGTCCACCGCCTCCTGCGACGGGGTTCCGACGGCCGTTGGCGTCCAGGCGCGGCACTGGCAGAACTGGCAGGCGGCGCTACCGACCCCCTGCTCGACGCGGCAGCTTCGGTCCTGCCACGCCTGCGCGACATAACCGGCGAAAGCGTCCAGCTCTACCGCCGGGACGGCATGCAGCGGATCTGCGTCTCGGCAGCCGAACCCCCCAGCGGCCTGAGGGACACCGTCCCCATAGGCGCACGTTTGCCCATGACAGCGGGCTCGGGCGCCAAGGTCCTCGCGGCCTGGTCCGATCCAGGCACACAACGCTCGGTCCTGGCGGACGCCGTGTACGGCGAACGCACCTTGCTGGAGGTGCGCAGACGAGGCTGGGCCCAAAGCGTCGCAGAACGCGAACCAGGCGTGGCCAGCGTCAGCGCCCCGGTAAGGGACAGCGCAGGCCAAGTGGTGGCCGCCATCTCGGTCAGCGGCCCCATAGACCGCATGGGCAGACGCCCTGGCGCAAGGTGGGCAGCAGACCTACTAGCAGCCGCAGAAGCCCTGCAAACCCGCCTCTAACAATGCCCGCACAAGCTACAACGCACACGGAGGTCGTGAGTGCCAAAACACTCACGACCTTTGTTCGCACAACACTGAGGATGCCGCGGACGATTAACGCACCTAGGGGGATGCCGAAGATGGCCCACTTACCGGGCAGGCAGGTGCTATCGCCTCCAGCACACCGCTCACCTGCTCTTAACTGGCGAACGACTCCCGTTGCGCCACGATTGCGCGGGGACGCTTGGCGCGAGGTTGCATTCTGAAGCCTTCGGCTTCAGGGGCGAGAGCCCCAGTGTGAAACGCGGAAGAGCCATGCGACGTCTTCAAGTCGCATGGCTCTTCCAGATCTGTAGCCCCGATGGGATTCGAACCCACGCTACCGCCTTGAGAGGGCGGCGTCCTAGGCCGCTAGACGACGGGGCCCTAGGTAATTCAATTGTACTGCTATGTGCGATCCGACTTCAGATCGCCGTCTTGCTGTTCTTGCTTCTTGCGCGAGCAGCGTATCAGACTCTGATTTCTGCTCTGCAGCTGGGGTACCAGGACTCGAACCTAGACTGACTGAACCAGAATCAGCCGTGCTGCCAATTACACCATACCCCAATGTTTTCCTGATCAGCTCTCCCGCTCTTCGCGCTGAGGGCCGCTCGTTCCAACGAGATGAATACTAGACCACGGTGGCCGCAGAAGTGAAATCGGCCCCCACCTCGGCCCATCGGGCGAGGTGAGGGCGGGTGCAGCGGGTGTTCAGGCGTGCGCGGTGGAGAGTTCGCAGACGAGCAGTTCGGGTAGCTCGGCGAGGCTGCTGATGGTGCTGATGCCCGCGGGCATCGCGCCTTCGCGGGGGCCTTGGCGGTTGAGCCAGACCCCGCGCATCCCGGCGTCGCGGGCTCCGATCGCGTCGGCGTACAGCCGGTCGCCCACGTGCACCGTTTCGGTGAGCGGGACGCCCAGGTCGGAGCAGGCCGTGTCGAAGATCATGCGGTCCGGTTTGGCGGCGCCGACCTCGCCCGCGATGAGCACGGTGTCGAAGTACTCGGCGAGGCCGAGCGCGGCGATCTTGACCCGCTGGTGGCGGCCCGAGGCGTTGCTCACGGCGGCGATGGGGAGCCCTGTGGCGCGCAGCCACTCCAGGCACGGGACGACGTCCGGGAACAGGCTCCAGCCGTCGGCGAGGACCTCCTGGCGCAGCATTTCGCGGCGCGTGGCTTCCACCTGGTCGAGGTCCTCGCCGAGGGCGGCGAAGAAGGCGCGGGTCCGGATGTTCCGCATCGTCTCGTACTGCAGTTCCCCTGCCAGCAACCTCGTGCAGTGGTCGTCGGTGATCCGCTGCCACAACGTCCACGCGTCGGCGTTACCCACCATCGAGGCCAGCGCGGCTCGAGACGAGGTGCTGTAGTCGACGAGGGTGTCGTCGACGTCGAGCGAGATTGCGCGGATTTCGCCGGTTCTCTTGAGCGTGAAAGTCGGGGAAGCAGTTGTCACCCCGTGAGGCTAGGTGCGATCACCCCTCGGCCGATTCGGCTAAGGAGGTGATATCTGCCGGTTCTTGCACGGTCAAGCGCCGCTTGACCCACCGAACGCAGCAGTCAGGCTGCACCGAGCGCTCGAAGCAATCGGCCGATCGAGCGATCCTTGCCGAGCAGTTCCATGGATTCGTACAGCGGCGGCGAGACCGTCCGGCCGGTGACGGCGACCCGCACGGGGGCGAACGCCTTCTTCGGCTTGAGGCCCAGTCCGTCCACAAGGGACGTCTTGAGCGCGTCCTGGATGGCCTCGGTCGTCCACTCCGGGAGGACCTGGAGCGAGTCGATCGCCGCGCGCAGCACGGGTTCGGCGTCGGGGCCGAGCGCCTTGGCCGCGGACGCGGGCTCCGGCGTGAACGCTTCCTCTGTCACGAAAAGGAAACGGACCATGTCGGAGCATTCGGACAGCAGCGCCAGTCGCTCTTGGACGAGCGGCGCGATCTCGGCCAGCTGGGCGACCTGTTCGGTGCTCGGCTCGGCGGGCAGCACGCCGTCGGCCGCGAGGTAGGGCAGTGCGGCGCTGACGAACTGCTCGACGGGGAGCGCGCGCAGGTGCGTCCCGTTGATCGCCTCGGCCTTCTTGAGGTCGAAGCGGGCCGGGTTCGAGCTGACCTTGGCGATGTCGAAGGCCGCGTACATCTCCTCCACGCTGAAGATGTCGTTGTCCTCCGCGATGGACCAGCCGAGCAGCGCGAGGTAGTTCAGCAGGCCTTCCGGCAGGAATCCCAGATCGCGGTAGTGGAACAGGTTCGACTGGGGGTCCCGCTTGGACAGCTTCTTGTTGCCGTCGCCCGTGACGGTCGGCAGGTGCCCGAACTCCGGCGTGAACTCGGTCACGCCGATGCGCTGGAGCGCCTGGTACAGCCCGATCTGGCGGGGGGTGGACGGCAGGAGGTCCTCGCCGCGCAGGACGTGGGTGATCCCCATGAGCGCGTCGTCGACCGGGTTCACGAACGGGTACAGCGGAACACCGTTCGCCCGCACCATGACCGGGTCCGGCGTGCTGCCCGCCTTGAAGGTGATCTCACCGCGGACGAGGTCCGTCCACGTGATGTCGCTGTCCGGCATCCGCAGTCGCAGCACGGGTTCGCGGCCCTCGGCGCGGAACGCGGACTTCTGCTCGTCGGTGAGGTCGCGGTCGAAGTTGTCGTAGCCGAGCTTCGGGTCCTGGCCCGCGGCCTTGCGGCGCGCTTCGACCTCGTCGTTGGTGGAGAACGACTCGTAGAGCTCGTCGGCGGCGAACAGGCGCTTCGCGATGTCCTCGTGGACCGAGCGCCGCTGGCTCTGCCGGTACGGCTCGTGCGGTCCGCCGACCTCGGGGCCCTCGTCCCAGTCGAGGCCCAGCCAGCGCAGGGCTTCGAGGAGCGAGGCGTAGGACTCCTCGGAGTCGCGCGCGGCGTCGGTGTCCTCGACGCGGAAGACGACCTTGCCGCCGCTGTGCCGGGCGAACGCCCAGTTGAACAGGGCGGTGCGGATCAGCCCCACGTGCGGTGTGCCCGTCGGCGACGGGCAGAAGCGGACGCGGACCTCTGGGGAAACGGAAACGTTGCTCATGGCCCGATCAGGGTATCCGCCCTTTTCCCCCTTGACCGCACGAGTACCGCAGGAGGACGCTGAGCTTATTCAACTACCGTTGAAATGAGGGGTCATGGAACGGAGCACGTGCGTCGTCGTCGGAGGCGGTCCCGCCGGGATGGTGCTGGGGCTGCTGCTCGCCAGAGCGGGGGTGGAGGTCACCGTGCTGGAGAAGCACGACGACTTCCTGCGGGACTTCCGCGGCGACACGGTCCACGCGTCGACGCTGACGCTGCTGGACGAACTGGGGCTCGGACCGGCGTTCGCCGAGGTCCCCCACCAGCTGATGGACCGGATGCGGGTGCTGCTCGACAGCGGGCCCGCGACCGTGGCGGACCTGAGCAGACTGCCCGGTCCGCACAAGCACATCGCGTTCGTGCCGCAGTGGGACTTCCTCGACCTGCTGGCCGACGCGGGCAGGCTGGAGCCGACGTTCACGCTGCGGATGAACACCGCGTTCACCGGGCTGCGCAAGGAAGGCCAGAAGGTCACCGGCGTCCGCTACCGCACCGCGGACGGCGTCGAGGGCGAGATCGCCGCGGACGTGGTCGTGGCGGCCGACGGGCGGGGGTCGCTGGTGCGCGCGGAATCGCGGCTGCCGGCGCACTCGTTCGGCACGCCGATGGACGTGTGGTGGTTCCGCGTGCCGCGCGGGGAGGACGACCCGACGGGCGGGCTCGCGCGGTTCGGCAGGAGCAGCGGACTGGTGATGCTCGACCGCGGCGACTACTTCCAGATCGCGTTCCTGATCCGCAAGGGCACCGACCGGATGCTGCGCGAGGCGGGCGTCCAGGCGTTCCGCGACCGCATGGTCGCGCTGGTGCCGATGCTGGCCGACCGGATGGACGCGGTCGAGTCGCTCGACGACGTGAAGCTGCTCGACGTGAAGCTGGACCGGCTGCGGCGCTGGCACGGCGACGGCGTGCTGTGCATCGGCGACGCGGCGCACGCCATGTCGCCCATCGGCGGTGTCGGCATCAACCTCGCGGTGCAGGACGCGGTCGCGGCCGCCACGATCCTCGCGGCTCCGCTGCGGCGCGGGCGGGTCACGCCCTCGGTGCTCGCGAAGGTGCGGCGCAGGCGGTGGCTGCCGACCGCCGCCACCCAGGGCGCGCAGCGGGTGATCCAGAACGCCTTCCTGCGGCGCGCGCTCGACGGCAAGGTCGACGTCGGCAGCGCGGGCGTGCCGCTGCCGATCAAGGTGCTCCAGCGGTTCCCGGTGCTCCAGGGGGTTCCGGCGTACATGGTCGCGATCGGCCTGCGGCCCGAGCACGCGCCCGCGTTCGCCCGCCGGAAGCCCGCGACGATCGAGCGGACCTAGGTCACGCGCCCGGTTCGACCGCGCCCGACTCGTTGAGCACCATCGCCACCGCGTGGGCGCGGTCCCTGGCACCGAGCTTGCGGAGGATCGCCCGCACGTGCGACTTCACCGTGTCGGTGCTGATGAACAGGCGCTGGGCGATGCGCTGGTTGTCCAGGCCCTTCGCCACCTCGGCCAGGACGTCGAACTCCCTGGCGCTCAACCGGTTGAGCGCCGACGGGGGCGGCAGCCGGGACGGGAGCCTGGCGAGTTCGCCGAGGTGGACGTCGACGGTGGCGGTGGCGCCGTGCGCGACGGCGAGCATCACCGGCAGGAGTTCGCTCAGCGGCGAGGTCTTGAGCAGGTAGGCGGCGGCGCCCGCGTCCAGCGCCGCCGCGGCCCAGTGGCGGCTGTCCCGGTTGGACAGGACGACCACCCTGGCCCTGGGGCGGTAGGCGACGGCGTCGTGGAGCGTGCGCAGCGGGCCGTCGCCGGGGACGTCGACGTCGGTCACGACGATGTCCACCGCGAGGTCGCGCAGGCAGTGGCGGGCGTCCGCGACGGTGTGCGCGATGCCCACCACGCGGAAGGACCGCGCGCGGTTGAGCGAGATCCGCAGCCCCTCGGTGATGAGCTGCGAAGCGTCGACCAGCAGCACGCGGGGGCACTCGACGTTGAGCACTTGGCCACCTCCACCAGGCCCCACGGCCTGATGAACACGGGAAGTTACCCGCCAGTACGCGCGTGCGGTACCTGCGACCGCGAGGTTGGGCCGACCAGCCCAGCGCGGAGGTGTCCGCGCTGGTCGGCGCAAACCTTTGCGGGTGGACTTTTGCCAGTTGAGCGCTCTACCGGTTGGCGACCGGGTTCGTCAGCGTGCCGAGGCCCTCGACGGTCACGGACACCGACTGCCCGGCCTTCATCGGGCCGACGCCCGCGGGCGTGCCGGTCAGGATGACGTCCAGCGGGCGGAGCGTCATGACGGCGCTGATGTACTCGATCAGCTCGCCGATGTCGAACAGCAGCTGCGACGTCCGGCCCTCCTGCACGACCTCGCCGTCCAGCTCGGTGCGGATGGCCACGTCGCTCGGGTCGAACTCGGTCTCGACCCACGGGCCGAGCGGGCAGAACGTGTCGAACCCCTTGGCGCGGGTGAACTGCACGTCGGCCTTCTGCAGGTCGCGCGCCGTCACGTCGTTGGCGATCGTGTAGCCGAGGATCGACTGCCTGGCGCGCTCGGCGGGGATGTCGCGCCCGCCGATGCCGATCACGACGGCCAGTTCGCCCTCGTAGTCGACGCGCTCGGAGATCGCGGGCAGCTTGATCTCGGCGTTGGGGCCGATGATCGCGGTGTTCGGCTTGAAGAAGATCAGCGGGTTCTCGGGGACCTCGTTGCCCATCTCGGCGGCGTGCGCGGCGTAGTTGCGGCCGACGCCGATGATCTTGGGCGGGAGGAACGGGGCGAGCAGCCGGACGTCCGCCAGCGGCCAGCGCCGACCCGTGAAGGTCGGCGTGCCGCCGAAGGGTTCGTCCTTGATCTCGACGGCCGTCAGGTCGTCACCCTCGCCCTCGATCTTGGCGAAGGCGAGTCCATCGGGCTGGGCGATTCGGGCGATGCGCACGGGACCAGCCTAAACCAGGGCGCGGACCCGCATCGCCTTGTGCACCAGAGCGTCGCAGAGGGCGAGCCAGCTCGCCTCCACGATGTTGCCGTGCACCCCGACCGTGGTCCACTCGCGCTCGCCGTCGGTCGACTCCACCAGCACCCGCGTGACCGCGTCCGTGCCGGGGTCCTCTGCCAGGATCCGCACCTTGTAGTCCGACAGCTCCACACTGTCCAACCAGGACAGGTGCGGCAGCAACGCCTTGCGCAGCGCGGCGTCCAGCGCGTGCACCGGCCCGTTGCCCTCGGCCGTCTCGATCACCCGCTCACCGGCCACGTGCACCTTCACCGTGGCCTCGGACACGATCTCGCCGTCCGGCCTGCGGTCCAGCACGACCCGGTACGACTCCAGCCGGAACGGCGCTTCGTCCAATTCGGACAACTCCTGGCGCAGGAGCAGTTCGAGGGAGGCGTCCGCGGCCTCGAACGACCAGCCCTGCGCCTCCAGCTCCTTCACCTTGCGCACCGCGTTCGTGACCGCTTCGGGTCGGCGGGTCAGGTCCATGCCGAACTCACGTCCCTTGAGTTCGAGACTCGCCCGACCCGCCATCTCGGTGACCAGTACCCGCATGCCGTTGCCGACGGTGTCCGGATCGATGTGGTTGTACAGCTCCGGATCGACCTTGATCGCGCTCGCGTGCAGTCCCGCCTTGTGAGCGAAAGCCGACGCCCCTACATAGGCCTGGTGGGCGTAGGGGGCGAGGTTCGCGATCTCCGCAAGAGCATGGGAGACGCGGGTGAGCTCGGCCAGCGATTCGGTGGGTAGCACCGGAAGGCCGAGCTTGGTCACGAGGTTCCCGACGACGGCGAACAGGTCGGCGTTGCCCGCCCGTTCGCCGTACCCGTTCGCGGTGCACTGGACGTGGGTCGCCCCCGCCTGCACCGCCGCAACGGTGTTCGCCACCGCGCAGGACGTGTCGTCCTGGCAGTGGATCCCGACACGGAAACCCGTGCGGGAGATCACCTGTCCGACCGTCTCGGCCAGCCCCAGCGGGAGCTGGCCGCCGTTCGTGTCGCACAGGACGACGACGTCCGCCCCACCGTCCACAGCGGACTCCAAGACCCGGATCGCGCAGTCCGGGTCGTACGCGTAGCCGTCGAAGAAGTGCTCGGCGTCGACGAAGACCCGCTTGCCGTGCTCCACGAGGTGGCGGACGGTGTCGCGGACCATCGCGCGGTTCTCCGCCTCGTCGGTCCGCAACGCGAGCTCGACGTGCCTGCGGTCCGACTTCGCCACCAGGGTGACGACGTCCGTGTTCGCCTCCAGCAACGCCCTGACCTGCGGGTCTTCGTGAACCTTCGTGGCGGGTTTGCGGGTGGCGCCGAACGCGACCAGCTTGGCGTGCTTGAGGTCCAACTCCCCCGCCGCCGCACGGGCGAAGAACTCGGTGTCCTTCGGCATGGCACCCGGCCACCCGCCCTCGATGAACCCGACACCGAGACCGTCCAACAGCCGGGCGACAGCCAACTTGTCGGTCACGGAGTACGTGATGCCCTCGCGCTGCGCACCGTCCCGGAGGGTGGTGTCGAAGACGTGGAAGGTGTCGCCGAGCGGCAGGCTGCTCACGGGTTTCTCCTGGCGAAGTGGTGGCGGGTGGCAAGTCCGGAAAACAAAAAGACCCCCCGCGGATGCGAGAGGTCAGCGCGCCGGGTGCTTGGGAAGCACCTACCCGGCGCGCTCGTCAATAATGATCACGGTGTTCAGAGCCACCCGGCGATGGTGCCACAGGTTTGGGGTTGGTACCAAGCATCGGACTTGAGTTCCCACATCTTGGGTGGACTTCGGGGTGCGGGTGGTGGGTTGCCTGCCTCGGTCTTGGCTGGGTGGGGTTCTGACGCCCTGGTCGTGGGTGCTTGGGGTTCTGTCGTCTTGGTCGTGGGTGATTGGGAACCTGTCACTCAGTCGTGGGTGCTGGGATTCCGCTACCCCGCCGTTGGGTGGGTTCTGTCGCCCTGGTCGTGGGGGCTTGGGGTTCTGTCACCCCGGTCGCCGTTGCTCGGGATGCTGTTGCTCCCGCTCGCGGCCACTTCGGATCTCGTTGCCCCGGTCGCGGTACCCGAGATCCCATTGCCCCGGTCGCGGTGACCTCGAGATTCCGCCCCCGTCCGCAGCGGCTGGGGAGCCTGTCACCCCGCTCGCGTCATTGTCTCGATCTTTGAGCTTGATTTGTCAAGGCGGGAAAGATGCCTTGACAAACGAATCTCCAAGATGAGGGCGCTTCGGATCGGGGGGACAGGGGAAGTGCGGGTGTCTTTCTGTTGCGTGCTTCCGTGGGTGGGGTGGGTGGGTGGGTGGGTGAGTCTGGTCATCACTGCTGCTGCTGCGGCGGCGGCAGCGTGTGGTGCTGGTGGTGGTCATCCGGCCAGGAATTTTGCCAAGGACTCGATGGCTGCTGGGTTGCGGGGGCTTTCCACCAAGGCTGCGTAGGGCAGGACGAAGAACTTCTTCTGTTGTACCGCTGGTACGCCCGCGAGGGGGGCGTAGGTCTCCAGGAAGTTCTTCTTCTGCTCCGGGGTGTTGTTGTCGCCGTCCGCGTAGTCGTTGATGAGGATGACGTCCGGGTTTCGTTCCACCACCGTTTCCCAGCCGACCGTCGTCCAGCTGTCGTCCAGGTCGCCGAAGATGTTGTCGCCGCCCGCCTTCGCCATGATGTCCTGCGGTGCGGCGTTGCGGCCCGAGGTGAACGGCTGGTCCAGGCCGCTGTCGTAGAGGAAGACCTTGGGCCTCGGTTTGCCCTCCATCAGCTTCTCCGCCGACCTGATCTGGGCCTGGTAGCCGCTGATGAGCCGCTCCGCCCTGTCCGACACCCGGAAGATCTTGCCGAGGTTGCGCAGGTCCTCGTACAGGGCGTCCAGCGGGGGCATGATGCCGCGCTGCTTGCCGAGGCCGTTGCGGCACGCCTCCGTGAGCTGGTAGGTCGGGATTCCCAACCCCTTCAACGCGTCCGGGGTGAAGCCGGTGCTTTCCGAGAAGCCGTAGTTCCAGCCCGCGAACACGAGGTCGGCGTTCGCGGCCTGCACGACCTCCTTGTTGATCTTCTCGCCGAGCTTCCGCACCTCGTCCCAGTCAGCTTTGAACGGTGACGTGGCCAGGTCCGCCGTCTGGCCGCCGCCGATCACGTACCCGGCCATCCGGTCGGACAGGTCCAGCGCGAACATCAGTTCCGCGATCCCCGTGTCGTTCGTGACGACCTTGGCCGGCACGCGGTCGAACGTGACGTCCTGCCCGCAGTTCTTCACGGTCACCGGGTCGGTGGCCGAGGTGTCCTGGGCGACCGTCGCACCGCACGCGGTGGTGATGAAGACCAGGCAGAGGGCGAGCAGTCGTCTCACGGGGAGGCCTCCGGGTGTTCGAAGAGGAGCTGGGGTACGCCGCTCACGGGGTGCGGGACGAGGTGCGCCCGCACGCCGAAGACGGCCTCGATCAGGTCCGGGGTCAGCACGTCCGCGGGTTTGCCGCCCGCGACCACCCGACCGCCGTCGAGCACGTGGATGCGGTCGCAGTACGCGGCCGCGAGGTTCAGGTCGTGCAGCACCGTGAGGACGGTCAGGCCGGTGCTGCGCACCAGCGCCAGCACGTCCAGCTGGTGCCTGACGTCCAGGTGGTTGGTCGGCTCGTCCAGCACCAGCACGTCGGGTTCCTGCACCAGCGCCCGCGCGATCAGCACGCGCTGCCGCTCGCCGCCGGACAGGGTCAAGAAGCTGCGCGTCGCGAGGTGACCGGCGTCCACCCGCCGCAGCGCGTCGGCGACGAGGTCGTGGTCGCGTTCGGTGTCCCGGTCGAACGCGCCCTTGTGCGGCAGCCGCCCCATGGCGACCACCTCGGCGACGGTGAAGTCGAACTCCACGTGGCTGTCCTGGGTCAGCGCCGCGAGCCGACGCGCGCTCTCCTTGAGCGGCAGGGACAACAGGTCCCGGCCGTCGATCAACACCGCGCCACCGCTGGGTTTCAACGACCGGTACACGCACCGCAGCGTCGTCGACTTGCCGCTCCCGTTCGGGCCGACGATGCCGACCACCTCACCGCTCCCGGCGGTCAGGGAGATCCCGTTCACGATCCCGGCGACCGAGATCGCGTCGAGTTCCAGGTCCATCAGCCGCCCCCGAACACGTAGCCGCGGCGGCGCATCAGGAACACGAAGCACGGCACGCCCAGCGCCGCGGTGATCACCCCGAGCGGCAGCTCCTCCGGTGCCGCGACCATCCGCGCGGCGACGTCCACCCAGATCAGGAAGCTCGCGCCGGCCAACGGCGCCACCACCAGCACCCGCCGGTGGTCGGACCCGACGACCATCCGCACCAGGTGGGGCAGCATCAGCCCGACGAACCCGACCGCGCCGCTGACGGCGACCAGCACCCCGGTCATCCCCGCCGTCACCACGAACAGCCGCCGCCGCATCCGCCCGACGTCGATGCCCAGCGTCGTGGCGGTCTCGTCGCCCATCGACAACCCGTTGAGCTGTCCGGCGCCCGCGAGCAGGTACGCGATCCCGGCCAGCACCACGACCGCGGCCACCGGCAGCGACCCCCACGTCACGCCGCCGAGGCTGCCGAGCAGCCAGAACATGGCCGCCCGCGCCGCTTCCCCGTGCGGCGCCTGGAACACGAGCAGCAGCGTCACGGCCTGGAACCCGTACGCCATGGCGGTCCCGGTCAGCACCAGCCGCAACGGGGTGAGGCCCGCGCTGGTGCGCGCCGCCAGGTACACCAGCGCGGTCGCCCCGAGCGCGGACAGGAACGCGGCCACCGACAGCGCGTAGATCCCCAGCGACGCGAACAGCCCCAGCGTCGCCACCGCGGTCGCCCCCACCGAGGCGCCGGACGAGATCCCCAGCACGTACGGGTCGGCCAGCGCGTTGCGCACCATCGCCTGGACGGCCACCCCGACCACGCTCAACCCGGCGCCGACCACGGCGGCGAGCAGCACGCGCGGCAGCCGGATGTCCCACACGATCCGGTACTGGCCCGCGTCCACGGCCTCGATCCGGCCTCCGGTGACCGCCGCCTGCAGGAACCCGACGACCCGGCCGAACGGGATGCTCACCGGCCCGAGCGCCACACCGGCCACCACGGACACGAGCAGCACGACCACCAGCAGCACGACGAGCGGACTGGTCCTGGCCACGCGAACCGCGGTCACCGGTCACCCTTCGAACAGGTGGCCTGAGCGCGAGCGACCGACGAACGGTCCCCGTCCCGCAAACCACGGCAGGAGCTGGAGCAGCACGCCGCCGATGGGTGATCGGGCTCGTCCGCCCCCTCGCGGGACCGGACCTACCGTTGCGGGTCAGCGCCGGAGTTCGACCGGACTTCCCCCACGGGCAGCCTGGTGATGCTGTTCGCTGGGGAGATCGGGTGTCAACTCGCCGTGTGCCAGGTCACCCGACCGGAGCCGCGCCGGGTGACCTGGCACCTCGCTAGGCGAAGGCCCGCAGGGCCGACAGCTGGCCTGCCGGCCAGCCGGTGTTGCCGGTGAACACCAGCCTCAGGTACCGGACGTCGCGGCCGGGCAGCCCGATCGTCGTGCCGGGCGCGAACGCGTACCCGGCGGAGCCCACGAGGGTGGTGAACGACCCGCCGTCGACGCTCCCCTGCACCGCGATGGTCTGCGTCCTCGGCCCCCAGGACGGGGGCAGCGCCAGCTCCAGCCTCCGCACGACCGCGGCCGACCCCAGGTCGACCTGCACCCACTGCGGGAAGGCGTTGTTGGCGCTCTCCCAGTAGGTGTCGGTGTTGCCGTCGACCACGGCGCCGCTCCCGTAGCCCTGCGTCTGGCTGCTCTGCGAGGTCGGCTTCCCCCTGGCCAGGTCGACCACGGGCAGCGGGCCGCCGCCGAGCACGGGCGGGGTCGGCCGGACGGGCGTCAACGCGATCTGCCCCTTCAGCATCCGCCCGCCGTCGGCCGTGAGCCGCAGGTAGTAGTCGGCCGAGCAGGCCACGCCGTCCTCGTCCAGCGCGAGCATCCCGGACCCCGCGGGCAGGAACGCCGCCGTCTCGGCGGTCTTGGCGATCTGGTTGCCCTCGTTGTACTCGTCGAACATCGAGATGTAGATGCCCTGCGCGCCCAGCCGCACCACGTTGTAGAACTGCCGCCACATGAAGTCGCCGTGCGCCCGGTGGCGGGCGGGCAGGTCGCCGGGCAGCACGCACGGCTGGTAGTCGATGCCGCGGGCGTTGCACTCGGCCTGGTCGGGCTGGTTGACGTTGGTGTAGAAGCGATCCGTGTCGGCCACGTTCCCGATCCGGCCCACCATCCACGGCGACAGCATGTCGAAGGAGCGGTACACCCCGGCGAACCCGGTCCGGGAGTCCTCGGTCTCGGTGCGCCAGTGGGTCGGGACGCCGCCGATGACGTAGCAGCCCCGCGCTTTGAACCAGTCGACCACGTCCTGGCACGGGCCGGGGGCGAACGGTCGGCCGTCGTCGTTGAAGCCGAAACCCCAGATGCAGACGACGGGTTTGCCGTTCTGGCGGGCGTAGGCGGGCGAGGAGACGTTCGCGGACATCTTGGTCGTCCAGTCGGTCTTGATCTCCGACTGCATGTTCACCCAGTTGGTGACGTCGTACATGATGTAGAACTTGCGGCCGTTGGCCTCGGCGGCGGCGCGGACCTTCACGGCCATCGCGTCGCGGGTGAGCCCTTCCCCGCCGAACGGGTTGAAGCGCTGCAACGCGGCGGTGTCGCAGCCGTTCTCCCGCATCCAGCGGAAGTGGGTGTCCACCGTGGACTGGTCGTGGCTGGAGAACAGCGTCGCGGGCTGACCGTTGCCGAGGTTCTGGTAGGCCGTCGGGAAGCCGCGGGCGTAGTCGCGCATGTCCGGCCACGCGGTGATCGCGGTGTTGGACGGCGACGGGGCCTGGCCCCAGTTGTTGCTCCAGTGCCACCAGGCGTTGATGTGCGAGCCGTCGCCGGGAGCGGCGAACCAGCCCTGGTAGCCCACGGTGATCTTGCCGACCACGTCTCCCGGCGGACTGGCCGCCCGCGCCGCCGCGGGGACCACTCCCGCCAGGGCCGACGCCGCCAGGGCGGATCCGAGGAAAGTCCTGCGTGACACAACCACCGCGATCTCCTTCGTTGGAGTTGGTGCTCGCGGACCAGTGTTGCGCAAGAAGTGAGCAGCATCACGCAAAGAGTCGACATCTTCCGATTTCCGGTCGTGCGCGCGAAAACGCCCGCCGGACCGGGTGGTCTGGCGGGCGCTTCCAGGGCCTGCGAACGATCAGGTGCGGACGTTCGACGAGACCAGGGCCGCGAGCCGGTCACCGATGGCGTACGTGGCCCCCGGTGACTGGTGGTCCCGCGTGGCCAGGTCGAACGCCACGGAGGCCTCGATCCGGCGGGCGGACTCGTGCTCGCCGAGGTGGTCCAGCATCAGGGCCACCGACAGCACGGCGGCCGTCGGGTCCGCGATGCCCTGCCCGGCGATGTCCGGCGCGCTGCCGTGCACCGGCTCGAACATGCTCGGGTTGCGCCGGGTCACGTCGAGGTTGCCGCTGGCCGCGAGGCCGATGCCGCCGGTCACCGCCGCCGCCAGGTCCGTGAGGATGTCGCCGAACAGGTTGTCGGTGACGATCACGTCGTAGCGGCCGGGGTCGGTGACGAGGTGGATCGTGGCCGCGTCGACGTGCTGGTAGGACACGGTGACCTCCGGGTGCTGGAGGGACACCTCCTCCACCACGCGCGACCACAGCGACCCGGCGTGGGTCAGCACGTTCGTCTTGTGCACCAGCGTGACGTGCCTGCGCGGCCGGTTGGACGCGCGGGCGAAGGCGTCGCGGACCACCCGCTCGACGCCGAACGAGGTGTTGATGCTGACCTCGGTGGCGATCTCGTGCGGGGTGTCCTTGCGGAGGAGGCCGCCGTTGCCCGCGTACAGGCCCTCGGTGCCTTCCCGCACGACGACCAGGTCGATCTCCGGCGCGTCGGCCAACGGGCTGCGCACACCGGGGTACAGCCGCGCGGGCCGCAGGTTCACGTGGTGGTCGAGTTCGAAGCGGAGCCGCAGCAGCAGCCCCCGCTCCAGGATTCCGCTCGGCACCGACGGGTCGCCGACCGCGCCGAGCAGGATTCCGTCGTGCTGGCGCAACTCGCCGAGCACGGACTCGGGCAACAACTCCCCTGTGGCGTGCCAGCGAGCCGCGCCGAGGTCGTAACGCGTGATCTCGGCCGCCGGAACGACCTCCCCGAGCACCTTCAGCGCTTCGGCGATGACCTCGGGCCCGATCCCGTCTCCTGGGATCACTGCGAGCCGCATCCACACACCTCCCAGGTATCAGTCCCAATTGTCGGGACTTACTTTCCTTTGCGAAAGGCTACCGGCAATCGGGAGTTCAAACGGTTCCCGGACACACTTTCGTGGTCACTTCTCCCGTACTGCGGGACACCTAGACGGTCCATACCACCTAATCGGGCGTCACCCGCAGTGTGTAACGAGACCGGCCGGCCGGGGAAGTCCCCGGCCGGCCGACACTCGGATGGAGCAGTACTGATCAGTAGCCAGAGCCGCCGGACCCGCGCACCTTCACCACGGACGCCTTGTCGCCGGTGGCGTTGTGGTGGTTGAGCACGAGCAGGCTGTCGGCCTTGTCCTTCGCCAGCGCCGCGGCGTCGCGGTTGACCACGAGCGCCGTGCCCGGCTTGGCCAGGTACGACAGCGCGGCGTCACCGCCACCCTGCACGGACAGACCCGGCTTGAGCGGGTCGAACGAGAACGAACCGGGGATCGAGTCCACCAGGCCGTTCTTCGTGCCGGGCGCGAGGTAGAAGCCCGCGACGCCGACCTGGTAGGACACGCGCGAGGTGTCCTTGGTCGGGTCGAGGCCCAGCGCCGTGAGCAGCACCGGCAGGACGACGACGTTGGTGTCGAAGACGTTCGTGTCGACGTCGCCGAACTGGCCGTTGACGCCCTGGATGTCGACGGTCGCACCGGTGGCGAGGTTCACCGTGGTGGCGACCACCAGGTCGGTGTCGGTCAGCTTGGTGGCGAACGTCTCGAAGTCCGGCACCCCGTCACCCGTGGTGTCGATGTCGACGAACGGGATCGTGTTGCTGCCGAGGTTGTACCAGTTGCCCCACGTCGCGACGCCGAACGCGAGCAGCGACTCCTCGGGGACGCCCTGCGCCTTGGCCAGCGGCGCGGTGGACGCGGCGCCGACGTAGCGGAGGTCGCCGCCCTTGGCGGTGTCGTTGATCGTGCAGTTCTCGGTGACCTTCTTGCCGCACGCCTTGAGCTTGGGCGAGGTGCCCTGGAGTTCCAGGACGCTGATCAGCGAGCGGTACGCCTGCGAACCGGAACCCTGGTTGACGCCCTTGCCCTTGAGGTTCAGGACGGCCTGCTCGTCCTTGCCCTTGAACTGGAGGGAGTCGGCCGTGGTGATCTTCGAGACCGGCTTCGGGGCGGAGTAGACCGGCACCCGCAGCGGGACCGTCGTGCCGGACTTCGGCGTGAGGACCACGCGACCGGACGCGTCGGCGAGGAACTGCCGGGGCACGTCGAGCTGCAACGGGTCGACCGTGGGGTCGATCGTCTTGCGCAGCGCGGCCGGGTTGTCGATCTTCAGGGTCACCTTGACCTTGGCGACGCCGCGGGGGCTGATCCGCACCGTGCCGGAGGAGAGCTGGTAGCTCACACCGGGGATGGAGGTGATGGCCTCGTAGCCCGCCGAGTACTCGACCCACTTGGCGCTCTTGTTGACGACCTTGATGGTCTTCGACAGCGACACGGGACCGCCGACCTCGACGGTGCCGAACGAGACGCTCACGTTGCCCGGATCGTCCTGCACCATCGCGAGGACCTGGTTGTCCAGGGCGGCCTTGCCGTCGATGCGACCGGAACCCACGCGGTTGGGGGCGAAGGTCTTGCCGTTCTCCTTCACGTCAGCGCTCGCGCTGTTCATGACGGCGGCCTTGACCTCCTCGGTCGTCCAGTCCGGGTGCGCCTCGCGGACCAGGGCGGAGATGCCCGAGGTGTGCGGGGCGGCCATGGACGTGCCGGAGATGACCAGGGTGCCGTTGCCGGAGCCGACCAGCGCCGAGGCGATGGTGTCACCGGGGGCCGCGACGTCCGGCTTCACGACCGGGCCGCGCACACCGCGTGAGGTGAACGAGCTCGGGGTGTCGCTGATGGACGGGTCGTAGGTCGGGGTGGACGTGCGCAGGCTGCCCGCCAAGCGGACCTCCAGCGTGCCCGCGTTCAGCGCCGGGCGGAGAGCCGCGGTGGCCGTGCCGGTGAACTGGAAGACCGGGATGCCCGCGTTGCCCGCGATGCCCGCGTTGAAGTTCTCCAGCGAGGACGAGAACAGCGCGCCGACCGCGCCCGCGGCCTGGGCGTTGTTCGTGCGCGCACCGGAACCGCAGCGGCGCGTCGCGTCGACGTCGTCCCACTCCAGCCAGGCGAACTTGCCCGCGACCAGCGCCTTGTCGGCGTCCGAGAAGGGCTGGCAGCCGTCGAGGTTGGTCGGGTCGGTCAGCTTCACGACGGGCTTGGTGAGGTCGAGCGTCGCGAAACCGGTGTAGTTCTGGCTGTACTGGCCGGGCTTGACGCCCGCGGCGGCCGCGGGGGCCTTGACCTCGGCGCCGTCGCGCAGCACGTACGCGTCACGGGTGCTGGCCACGGTCAGGGCCTCGGGCGAGGAGCCCGGCGAGCCGCCGATGTCGTAGAGGTCGCCGCCGTTGCCCGCGGAGAACACGGTCAGCACGTTCTTCTTGTTCAGCTTCTTCACGAAGAGGCTGTCGGGGTCGTCCGGTGCGCCGTAGTCGCTGCCGAGCGACAGGTTGACCACGTCGAGGTGGTCGGAGAAGTCGCCGTCGCCGTCGGGGTCGAGCGACCAGTCGAGCGCCACCGACGTCACGTTGGTCGAGCCCTCGCAGCCGAACACCTTCAGCGCGTACAGCAGCGCCTTCGGGGCCGTGCCAGGGCCGATCTTCATGGCGTTGAGCGCTTCGGGGGTCAGCTTCGCGTAGTCGCCGGTGAACGTCGTGCCGTCGGCGTTGACGCCGAAGCCCGCCGCCGTGCCCGCGACGTGCGAGCCGTGGCTGTTGCAGTCGATCGGGTTCGGGTCCGGCTTCGGGGTGTTGAGGACCGGGTCCTCGCTGCCGCCGTCGTAGCCGTTGCCGACGAAGTCGGTGCCGCCGACGACCTTGGCGGTCGGGAAGTACGACGGGTCGACCTTGGTCTCGTCGATCGCCTCGAACGCCGCGGTCGTGCCGGGGCCGCCGAAGTCTGCGTGGGTGTAGTCGATGCCGGTGTCGATGATGCCGACCCGGACGTTCTCACCGAGCTTGCCGTACTGCTGCCACGCCTTGATGGTGTTGGTCAGCTGCACCGCGCTGGAGTTGGTGCGGGTCTTCGGAACGACGGTGCGGACGGACTTCACGTCCGAGCGGTTCGCCAGCTCGCGGATCTTCTCCGCGTCGGCGGTGACGATGACGCCGGGAACGCCGTTGGAGGTGCGGGACACCTCCTTCGTCGACGAGTCGGTGCTCTTGAGCTGGCCGACGACCTGGTCGGTGACCTTGGTCGTGTCGCTCCTGGTGGCCTTGGCGGCCTGCTTGGCCTGCTCCTTGCTGCCGCCCTGGCTCTTCTTCTCGTCGTACGCGTCGACGGCGGGCTTCGCCTCCAGCTCGACGAACGCGGTGACCTTGCCCGTGGTGGTCTTCAGCCGCGGCGAGACCTTGAGCTGCAGGGAAGCGGCGGGAAGACCGTTGGCGGCGGCGACGGCCTCCGCCTTCGGGTCGTCTGCGGCGACCGCGGTGCCCGCGGTGGCGCCGACTACCAGGATCGCGGCGAGCACTGGGCCCGCTGACCTGGCGAGAATGCGAGATCGACTCACAACATGCCCCAACCGAGGCCGGATACGACCGCGCGGGCAGGGGGGAGGACCAGGTAGGACTGCCCACGGGGGTGCCGTGCCCTCTACGGCACCTCGGTCAACCTCGTTGGGGGGAATTTAATCGGTCAACATCACCCGGATATTACTCCGAACGAGTGACGGCACCCACAGAATTGCTTACCAGATGTCAACTGTCGCTCGGGCGGGCGTATTCGCTTATACCCAATCCGGGCAAAGCTCCAGGGGACGTTCCGGGGCCGGAACGCCCCCTGGACGCTCACTACTCGAAGCTGACCGAGCTGACCTTGTGCGCGCCCACCGAGGCGCCGATCGGGTCCAGCACCTGGTTGTCCACCGGGCGGTCCACGCGCAGCAGCATGAACGCGTCCGAACCGTCGGTGGTCTGGCTGATCTGCGCCGCCTCGACGTTCACCCCGGCCTCGCCGAGCAGCGTGCCGACGGTGCCCATGACGCCCGGCCGGTCCGGGTACTCCAGCAGCAGGACGTTGCCCTCGGCCCGCAGGTCGAAGCTGCGGCCGTTGATGCCGACGATCTTCTCGACCTGGTTCAGCCCGGTCAGGGTGCCCGACACCGACAGCACCGTGGCGTCCGCCTGCACCGCGCGCACCGTGACGAGGCTGCGGTGGTTCGCGCTCTCCGGCTCCTTCACCAGCTCGACCGCGACACCCAGCGACGACGCCAGGTTCGGCGCGTTGACGAAGGTGACCTGCTCCTCCACGACGCGCGAGAACACGCCGCGCAGCGCCGCCAGCGGCAGCACGGCGACGTCCTCGTTGGACAGCTCGCCGCGCACCTCGACGGTGACCGACGTCGGCGCCTTGGTCGACAGCGCGGCCAGCACGGTGCCGAGCTTCTGCACCAGCGGCAGGTAGGGGCGGACCTCTTCGCCCACCACGCCACCGCCCTGCACGTTCACCGCGTCCGGCACGAAGTCGCCTGCGAGCGCGAGCAGCACCGAGCGCGCGACGTCCGTGCCCGCGCGGTCCTGCGCCTCGGTCGTGGACGCGCCGAGGTGCGGCGTCACGACGATGCCGGGAACGCCGAACAGGGGGCTCTCGGTGGTCGGCTCGGTGGAGAACACGTCGATGCCGGCACCGCCGACCTGGCCCTCGCGCACTGCGTCGGCCAGCGCCTGCTCGTCGACCAGACCACCGCGGGCGGCGTTGACGATGATCACGCCGCGCTTCGCCTTCGCCAGCTGGTCCGCGCCGATGAGGCCCTTGGTCTCCGGCGTCTTCGGGAGGTGGATGGAGATCGCGTCCGCGCGCTCCAGCAGCTCCTCCAGCGTCACCAGCTCGATGCCGAGCTGCGCGGCGCGAGCCGCGGCGACGTACGGGTCGTAGGCGATGAGGTTCACGCCGAACGCCGCGACGCGGGCCGCGAACAGCTGCCCGATCTTGCCGAGGCCGACGACGCCGACGGTCTTGCCGTTGAGCTCGATGCCGTTGAAGGAGCTGCGCTTCCACGTGGCCGCCTGGAGCGTGGCGTGGGCCGCGGGGATCTGGCGCGCGACGGACAGCAGCAGCGCCACGGCGTGCTCGGCGGCCGACACGATGTTCGACGTGGGCGCGTTGACGACCATGACCCCGCGCTCGGTCGCGGCGGGCACCTCGACGTTGTCGAGCCCGACACCCGCGCGAGCGACGACCTTCAAGCGGGTGCTGGCGGCCAGCACCTCGGCGTCGACCTTGGTGGCGGAGCGGACGAGCAGCGCGTCGGCGTCGGCGACGGCTTCGAGCAGCGCGGGACGGTCGGTGCCGTCGACGTGGCGCACCTCGATCCCGTCACCGAAAACGTCGAGCACCGAGGGGGCCAGCTTCTCGGCGATCAGGACAACAGGTCGGCTCGTGCTCACGGACGTTGCTCCCAGGGCATCGGGGATCAGATGGGGAGCGCGGGCCGCGGCCGGAATGGCGCCGTCGGCAGCCGCGCCGACCGGCCACGGCAATGTGTCCGGACTGTTAACGAGTCTAGTCAGCGAGATCTCACCCGCGGACGTCGGGTGTCCCAGTTCACCAGGGGATTCACCAGTACGGGTGTCCCGCTGACCTGCGGTCTCACGGTGTGGGAGGGGGTGGATGTGTTCGGTGGTCCGAAGGTGTCCTGGGGGTTGCGGGCGGGTGCGTGGGCCTTGGGTGGGGAGGGTTCCGCGGGGGGTTCGGGCCGGCGGGTGGGCGTTCGGCGGGAAGGGTTCCGCGGGGTTTGTTGAGGGCTTGTTGCTTCTACCGCGTCTTCGTGGGTTGACGCCCTGCTTGTTCTGCTTGGGGCTTGATCGCTCCGCGTTGGCCTTGGGGCCTGTTCCCGATTGCGCGTTCTTGGGGCTCGTCACCCCGCTCGCGTCATTGTCTCGATCTTTGAGCTTGATTTGTCAAGGCGGGAAAGATGCCTTGACAAACGAATCTCCAAGATGAGGGCGCTTCGGATCGGGGGGACGGGGGAAGTGCGGCCGTCTTTCTGTTGCGTGCTTCCGCTTGGGTCCTGGTGAATGTCCGTGGCGACTTGCACTGCCTCGCTGCTGGTCGTTCTGACCGCGTGGCTGTCTCAGGCCGACCGCTGGTCTCCGCCCCGCCGGACCCGTCACCGGTCGAGTGCCGCCCCACGCCGCACTGGTTCCTGCGTGTCGCTGGTCGTTGGTCTTGGAGACTTCCAACCCGACCTGGAGCTACCAGGGCTCGTCGAACTCGCCGTCCTTCGCGCCCAGGATGAAGGCGTCCCACTCCGCTGGCGTGAACACGAGCACCGGGCCCTCCGGGTGGGCGGAGTTGCGCATCGCCACGTAGGTGACGTCGTCCGTGTGCTTCACGAAGGCGATCTCCACGTGTTCGCCGTCCGGGTCGGCGTCGTCGCCGCCGCGCTGCCACTCGGCCTTCGTGAGGTCGAGGTTGCCCCGCACGTGTGCCTTGTCGTCGTAGATCGGCGCGCTCTCGGTCATGCCCTAGGTATACCGGAGCCCGCGACGCCTTGGGCATCGCGGGCTCCGTGGGGGAAAGCGCAGATCAGACCGTGTCGGTGAGCGGGCGGTCGACCCAGGACATCAGGCCGCGCAGCTTCTTGCCGACCTCCTCGATCGGGTGCTGTTCGCCCTCGGCCTGCAACTTCTTGTAGTTGTTGCGGCCCGCCTCGTCCTCGGCGACCCACTCGTTCGCGAAGGTGCCGTCCTGGATCTCGCCCAGGATCTTCTTCATCTCCTCCTTGACCGCGGCGTTCACGACGCGCGGGCCGCGGGTGAGGTCGCCGTACTCGGCGGTGTCGGAGATGGAGTAGCGCATGCGGGCGATGCCACCCTCGTACATGAGGTCGACGATGAGCTTGAGCTCGTGGAGGACCTCGAAGTACGCGATCTCGGGGGCGTAACCGGCCTCGGTCAGGACCTCGAAACCGGTCTGCACGAGCGCGGACGCGCCGCCGCACAGCACGGCCTGCTCGCCGAAGAGGTCGGTCTCGGTCTCTTCCTTGAACGTGGTCTTGATGACGCCCGCGCGCGTGCCGCCGATGCCCGCCGCGTACGAGAGCGCGAGCGCCTGGGCGTTGCCGGTCGCGTCCTGGTGGATGGCGATGAGCGCGGGAACGCCCTTGCCGTCCACGAACTGGCGGCGCACGAGGTGGCCGGGGCCCTTCGGGGCGACCATGGCGACGTCCACACCGGACGGGGCCTCGATGAGGCCGTACCGGATGTTGAAGCCGTGGCCGAAGAAGATCGCGTCGCCGTCCTTGAGGTTCGGCGCGATGTCCTGGGCGTAGATGTGCCGCTGGGCGGTGTCCGGAGCCAGGATCATGATCAGGTCGGCCTCGGCGGACGCCTCGGCGGGCGTGAGCACGCGGAGACCCTCTTCCTCGGCCTTGGCACGGGACTTCGAGGTCTCCAGGAGACCGATCCGCACGTCGACGCCGGAGTCGCGCAGGCTCAGCGCGTGCGCGTGGCCCTGGCTGCCGTAGCCGATCACGGCGACCTTGCGACCCTGGATGATGCTCAGGTCCGCATCGTCGTCATAGAAGATCTCGACGCTCATGGGTTTACTTGTTCCTTCCCTACCAACGAAAAGATGATTTTTTAGCGCACCGCGGTGGCGGTGATGGAACGAGCGCCGCGGCCGATCGCGACCATGCCGGACTGCACGATCTCGCGGAGCCCGTACGGTTCCAGCATTCGGAGCAGCGCGTCGAGCTTGTCAGACGTGCCAGTGGCCTCGACCGTGACCGCCTCCGGCGAGACGTCGACGACCTTCGCGCGGAACAGCTGCACGGTTTCGAGGACCTGGCTGCGGACCGTCGCGTCGGCCCTGACCTTCACGAGCAGCAGTTGCCGCTGAACCGAAGCGGTCGGCTCCAGCTCCACGATCTTGATCACGTTGATCAGCTTGTTGAGCTGCTTGGTGACCTGCTCCAGTGGCAATTCGTCCACCGAGACGACGATGGTCATCCGGGAGATCTCGGGGTACTCGGTCCGGCCGACCGCCAGGGATTCGATGTTGAACCCCCGCCGGGAGAACAGGCCCGCGACGCGCGCGAGCACACCGGGCTTGTCCTCGACCAGAACGCTCAGGGTGTGCCGGGTCATCACAGGTCCTCATCGAACAGTGGGCGGATGCCGCGCGCGGCCATGATCTCGGAGTTGCCGGTGCCCGCCGCGACCATCGGCCACACCTGGGCGTCCTTGCCGACCACGAAGTCGATGACGACCGGTCGGTCGTTGATCTCCATGGCCTGCTTGATGACCGCGTCGACCTCGTCGCGGGACTCCGCGCGCAGACCGGCGCAGCCCATGGCCTCGCCGAGCAGCTTGAAGTCCGGGATGCGGTGCTTGTGCGTGCCGAGGTCCGTCTGCGAGTAGCGGCCCTCGTAGAACAGGTTCTGCCACTGGCGGACCATGCCCAGGTTGCCGTTGTTGATGACGGCGACCTTGATCGGCAGGCCTTCGATGGCGCAGGTGGCCAGTTCCTGGTTGGTCATCTGGAAGCAGCCGTCGCCGTCGATCGCCCAGACCGCCTTCTCCGGCGCTCCGGCCTTGGCGCCCATGGCCGCGGGGACCGCGTAGCCCATCGTGCCGAGGCCGCCGGAGTTGATCCACGTCCGCGGGTTCTCGTACTTGATGAACTGCGCCGCCCACATCTGGTGCTGGCCGACGCCTGCGGTGTACAGCGCGTCCGGTCCGACCAGCGAGCCGATGCGCTCGATGACGTACTGCGGCGACAGCGTCCCGTC
This sequence comes from Umezawaea sp. cmx-9-4, assembly GCA_049997955.1. GTDB lineage: Bacteria > Actinomycetota > Actinomycetes > Mycobacteriales > Pseudonocardiaceae > Umezawaea. The sequence continues at coordinate 464,008 of JAEBDY010000002.1, forward strand.
GGTCGGCCAGTCGTAGCCGAGCGGGTAGGTCTCCTTGAGCCCGTTGAGGTAGCCCCACCACGGCGCCAGGTCGACCCTCTTGTCGATGTGCTCGACCTCGACGCGGATCGCGTCGATCAGCTCGGTGATGATCTCCTTGCAGTCACCGACGATCGGCACGTCCGCGCGGCGGTTCTTGGAGATCTCCGCCGGGTCGATGTCCGCGTGCACGACCTGCGCGTGCGGCGCGAACGACGACAGCTGGCCGGTGACCCGGTCGTCGAACCGCGCGCCGAGCGCGACCAGGAGGTCCGCCTCCTGCATCGCGGCGACCGCGCCGACCGCGCCGTGCATGCCGGGCATGCCCATGTGCTGCGGGTGCGAGTCCGGGAACGCGCCCTTCGCCATCAGCGTCGTGACGACCGGGATGCCCGTGGACTCCGCGAGCTCCAGCAGTTCCGCGTTCGCGTTCGCCTTGATGACGCCGCCGCCGACGTAGAGCACCGGCTTCTTCGCGTGCGCGATCAGCTTCGCGGCCTCGCGCACCTGCTTGCCGTGGGGTCGCGTGGTCGGGCGGTAGCCCGGCAGGCGCAGCTCCGGCGGCCAGGAGAACGTGGTCATCTCCTGGAGCACGTCCTTGGGGATGTCCACCAGCACGGGGCCGGGTCGGCCCGTCGACGCCAGGTGGAACGCCTCCGCGATGGCCCGCGGGATCTCCGCCGGGTCGGTCACGAGGACGTTGTGCTTCGTGATCGGCATCGTGATGCCGCAGATGTCGGCCTCTTGGAACGCGTCGGTGCCGATCAGCGCACGGCTCTGCTGCCCGGTGATCGCGACGACCGGGACGGAGTCCATGTTCGCGTCGGCGAGGGGCGTGACCAGGTTCGTCGCGCCGGGCCCCGAGGTGGCCATGCACACGCCGACCTTGCCGGTGGCCTGCGCGTACCCGGTGGCGGCGTGGCCCGCGCCCTGCTCGTGGCGCACGAGGACGTGCCGGACCTTGGTGGAGTCGAGGAGCGGGTCGTACGCGGGGAGGATCGTTCCGCCGGGGATGCCGAACACGATTTCGCAGCCGACGGCTTCGAGTGAACGGACGAGCGACTGGGCACCGGTCACGCGGATCGGGGCTCCGCTCGGCGGGGCCGGTTTGGGCCGCGGGCCGGGGCGGGGCGACTCGCCAGTGGCCTGTCGCGAGGTTGCGCTAGTCATCTGTCTGCCTCGTGGGGTCGGATGCGGTGGTGGGCCCACCTGGGGGTCCGGGCACGAAAAAACCCTCGACAACCCGGATGGGTCGTACGAGGGTCGCGCGTCGACGCAGCTGCTCTGCCTAGGCGTCGACGCGCCTGGGAAGTACGAGAACGAGCGTGCGCTGCATGACGGTGACGTTAACCGTGAATCCGCGACATCGTCAACTGGGCGGGATCGAATTCCCGGATCGTGGACGTGACGTGCTGCACGAACCCGGCCCGGAGTCACCCGCCAGGAGGAACGGTGCGACCATGGCGGACGTGGACAAGCTGGTCTTCCGAATCCCCGCCGTCGCCCTCCTCGCCGTCGGGGTGGGGTTCATCTGCGTGACGCCGGTGGCGTTCGCCGTGCCGGGGGTGCCGGTGCTCTACGCCCTGTACGCGCTGCCGGTGGCGTTCGCCGTGTGGGTCGTGCGGAACCGGACGACGGTGACCGCGGAGCAGATCGTGGCGCGCGGGCTGTTCGGGAAGCGCACGGTCGCGTGGACCGACGTGAAGGCGATCAAGCTGTCGGAGAAGTCCTGGTTGAGCGTGGTGCTGGCGGACGACGAGCTCGTGAAGCTGCCCGCGGTGCGGATGATGCACCTGCCCGCGCTGGCGGCCGTGAGCGGTGGCCGGATCACCGCCCCCGCGGCGAAGGTCGAGGAGCCCGCCGCGGAGGAGGACGCCGAAGTCGAAGCGGTCGAGACCGCCGAGGCGACCGAGGTCGAAGCGGTTCCGGCCGACGGCGCGGACGCCGACAGGGAACGCGCCGAACGCTCCTGAGGCGGTTCAGGGACCCGCACGGCGCGGGCGTGGGAAGACCACCCGATCGAGCAACGCGGCGCCGCGGTTCACGCCGGCCCAACCCGCGCCCTCCGTACAGTCCACGCCGTGCTCAAGACTTCACGGGTCCCGCTGATCAGCCTCCTGCTGGCGCTCGCGGGGCTGGCCACGTCGATCTACCTCACCATCGCGCACCACGCCTCCCCCGAGCTGCTCGTCTGCGCGGAGAACAGCGTCGTGGACTGCGCGTCGGTCACCAGCAGCGAGCAGTCGAGGCTGTTCGGCGTCCCGGTCGCCGACCTCGGCACGGCCTTCTACGCGTTCCTCACCCTCCTGTGCCTGCCGCAGGCGTGGCGCAGCCCGAACCCGTGGATCCGCTGGGCCCGGTTGGGGTCGGTCGCGATCGGCGTGCTGATGGTCGTGTACCTGGTCGCGGCGGAGGTGTTCCTGATCGGGAAGATCTGCCTGTGGTGCACGGTGGTGCACGTGATCACCCTCGCGCTGGCCGCTCTGCTCGTCGCCGCGGAGTTGCGCACGAGTAACGTCTGAGCCACCGGTCCGACCTGCTCGTCACGCCCACCAGGCGTCTGAATCGTTCGCTGTCCCCAGATTCTGGAGGAGCCGTGCCCCCGCTCCGGTCCCGCACCACCACCCACGGCCGCAACGCCGCAGGCGCCCGTTCGCTCTGGCGGGCGACCGGCATGACGGATTCCGACTTCGGCAAGCCGATCATCGCCATCGCGAACTCGTACACGCAGTTCGTGCCGGGTCACGTGCACCTGCGCGACCTCGGCGACATCGTCGCCGAGGGCATCCGCGAGGCTGGAGGCGTGCCGCGCGAGTTCCACACGATCGCGGTGGACGACGGCATCGCGATGGGGCACAGCGGGATGCTGTACTCGCTGCCGTCGCGCGAGGTGATCGCGGACGCCGTCGAGTACATGGTGAACGCGCACCAGGCCGACGCGATCGTGTGCATCTCGAACTGCGACAAGATCACGCCGGGCATGCTGAACGCGGCGCTGCGGCTGAACATCCCGGTGGTGTTCGTGTCGGGCGGGCCGATGGAGGCGGGCAAGGCGGTCGTCGTGGACGGGGTCGCGATCCCGTCGAGCGACCTGATCACGACGATCTCGGCGTCGGCGAACTCGAACGTCGACCAGGCCGCTCTGGACGAGGTCGAACGGTCGGCCTGCCCCACGTGCGGGTCGTGCTCCGGGATGTTCACGGCGAACTCGATGAACTGCCTGACCGAGGCGCTCGGGTTGGCGTTGCCGGGCAACGGTTCCACGCTGGCGACGCACGCCGCGCGCCGGGAGCTGTTCGTCGAGGCCGGCAAGACCGTCGTCGAGCTGTGCAAGCGCTGGTACGAGGACGACGACGAGACCGCGCTGCCGCGGACGATCGCGAACCGCAAGGCGTTCGAGAACGCCATGGCGCTGGACATGGCGATGGGCGGCTCCACGAACACCGTGCTGCACATCCTCGCCGCCGCGCAGGAGGGCGAGATCGACTTCACCCTCCAGGACATCGACGACATCAGCCGCCGCGTGCCGTGCCTGTCGAAGGTGTCGCCGAACTCGGACTACCACATGGAGGACGTGCACCGGGCGGGTGGGATCCCCGCGCTGCTCGGTGAGCTGGACCGCGGTGGCCTGCTGCACCGGGACGTGCACTCGGTGCACAGCCCGTCGCTGGAGCGGTGGCTCGGCGAGTGGGACGTGCGCGGCGCCGGTCCGTCCGAGCGGGCCGTGGAGCTGTTCCACGCCGCCCCCGGCGGGGTGCGGACCACCGAGGCGTTCTCCACGTCGAACCGCTGGTCCTCTTTGGACACCGACGCGGCGAAGGGCTGCATCCACGACGTGGAGCACGCGTTCACCAAGGACGGCGGGCTCGCGGTGCTGCGCGGCAACCTGGCCGAGCGCGGCGCGGTCATCAAGGCGGCGGGCATCGACGAGGAGCTGTGGCGCTTCGAGGGCCCAGCGCGGGTCGTGGAGAGCCAGGAGGAGGCCGTGTCGGTGATCCTGAAGAAGGAGATCCAGGCCGGTGACGTGCTCGTGGTCCGCTACGAGGGCCCGGCGGGCGGGCCGGGGATGCAGGAGATGCTGCACCCGACCGCGTTCCTCAAGGGCTCGGGGCTGGGCAAGAAGTGCGCGCTGATCACCGACGGGCGGTTCTCCGGCGGGTCGTCCGGGCTGTCGATCGGGCACGTGTCGCCCGAAGCCGCGGGTGGCGGCGCGATCGGGCTCGTGCAGGACGGCGACCGGATCCTCATCGACGTGCACGAGCGCAGGCTCGAACTGCTCGTCGACGAGGACGTGCTGGCCGAGCGGCGGGCGAAGATGGATGCCAGTGAGCGGCCGTGGCAACCGGTGGACCGGGTGCGCCCGGTGACCGCGGCGCTGCGGGCGTACGCGCGGCTCACCACGGACGCGTCGACCGGGGCCGTCCGCGACCCCTCGCGGTAGTTGGAGGTCCGGGGGGTCCGCGATGGCGGGCCCCCCGGACTTCTGCCGGCTTGGCGGGCGGAGCCACGACGTGGTGGCCGCCGACCGCGCCTAGACCGAGCGGAACACGTACAGCGTCGTCACGACCGCCGCGGCGGCGATGACCAGGAAGATGAAGCCGCTGAGCAGCGGGCGGCGGAACCAGGAGCGGCCGCGGTCCAGTGCGGCTCGGCCGGGGCCGGTGAACAGCAGGGCGAAGGCCATGACGGCGAACGAGGCCTCCTGCTCCACACCCGGCGCGCCGAAGAAACCGCCGCCCCACTTCACGACGATGGCGTTGGCCATGACGCCGAGGATGCCCGCGGCGGCCAGCGGGGTGAACAGGCCGAGGATGAGCAGGACGCCGCCGCCCAGCTCGGTGACGCCGGTGACCCAGGACAGGATGCGGGCCTCGCGGAAGCCCGAGGTCTCCAGGAACTTCGCGAAGCCGTCGATGCCGGGCCCGCCGAACAGGCCGAACACCTTCTGCAGGCCGTGCACCACGAACGCCGCGCCGAGGCCGACGCGCAGCACGAACAGGCCGAGGTCGGTGCCGCCGTTCCAGCCGAACGCCTTGCGGCGGTCGTCCTCGTCCTCGTAGTGCGACTCGACCGGGTCGACCGGGTCGTTGTAGCCGGTGTCGATCGGCGTGTAGCCGGTGTTGTCGAAGGCCTTCGTGGAGGAGTCGAACGACTGCGTTCCGTCGTCGAAGTGGTGCACGCCTCCGCTCGAACCGCTCGCCGGGTAGAAACCGTCGTCGGGGTAGCCGCCGGAGCTGGTCGAGCGATCGTCGTGAGTAGCCACGAACCGGCACGATAGGAGACTCCGGCCGCATTGGCGAGAGCCCATTCCGCCAGACCGGTTGGTGCGGATGCCGAAACCGTGGGTCAGTAGTCGCCTTTCACCAGGTTGGCGGGCTGCTCACCGGCCGCGAACCGGGTCATCTCGGCGGCCACCACGGCGTAGGAACGCCGTTCGGCGCCCGTGCAGCTGCCCGCCGTGTGCGGCGTCAGGAACAGGCCGGGCGCCGTCCACAGTGGATGTTCGGCGGGCAGCGGCTCCGGATCGGTCACGTCCAGCGCGGCCCGCAGCCGACCGCTGGTCAGCTCGGCGAGCAGGGCGTCGGTGTCGACCACCGGGCCGCGGGCGGCGTTGACGAGGATGGCGCCGTCGGACATCGCGGCGAGGAACTCCGCGTCGACCATGCCCGTGGTCTCGTCCGTCAGCGGCACCACGATCAGCACGGCGTCGTGCGCGCCCAGCAGGTCGGGCAGCTCGTCCATGCCGTGGACGCCGTCGCGGGCCGTGCGGCCGACCAGCGTGGCGGTCGCGTCGAACGGCTCCAGCCTGCGGCGGAACTGCTCGCCCAGGTCACCGGCGCCGACGACGAGGACGCGCTTGTCCTGGAGGGTCTCGGTGACGTGGTAGTCCCACCGGCGCTCCAGGCGGGCGGCCTCGAACACGGGGAAATCGCGGTAGATCGCGAGCAGCGCGCCGATCGCCCACTCCGCGGTGCTGCCGCCGTGCGCGCCGCGGCACGTGGAGAGCAGCACGCCGTCCGGGACCTGGCCGACGAACCGCTCGGCGCCCGCGCTGAGGAGCTGCACGAGTTCCAGCTTCGGCAGCTGCGCGTAGACCTCGCGGGGGTTGGTGCCCTGGAGGAACTTGGGCACGAACACCCGCGCCTCCGCGGCTTCCGGCGGGAGCGGTTCGCCCGGCTGGTAGCGGACCGCGCGGACACCGTCCACGGAGGACAGCGCCGACAGGCCGTAGTCGTCGGGGACCAGCACGATGAGCGTCACGTGGTCAAGCTACGGCACACTGCTCGGCATGCGGGAGCACGACGTCATCAGCGCGGACGGCACGCGGATCAGGGTGTGGCGGACCTCCTCGGAGGGGCCCGCGGTCCTCCTGTGCCCCGGTCTGGGGACGACGCCGGAGACGTGGCCGGCGTTGCTGCTGCCGTCGGCGGGCGTGCGGGTGCTGAGCTGGTACCACCGCGGCACGATGGGGTCGGCGCGCCCGGAGGACGAGTCGCGGATCGCGCTCGCCGACCACGTCGCCGACGCGCTCGCGGTCCTGGACGACGCGGGCATCGAGTCGTGCGTCGTGCTCGGCTGGTCGATGGGCGTGACGGTCGCGGCCGAGCTGGCGCTGGAGCACCCGGACCGCGTGTCGGGGTTGATGCTGGTCGCGGGCGCGCCGGGCGACTCGTTCGAGAGCGTGCTCGGCATCGCCGGAGTGCCGTCGGACCTGCGCAGGCTCATCGGCGTGACCGGCACGAAGGCGCTGCGCGCCGCCGGTCCGCTGCTGGACCTCGTGCTGCACCGGCTGCCGATCAACGACGTGACGACCTACCTGATCCGGCACAGCGGGCTGGTGCTGTCGTCCAGCGCGCCGGAGGCCGTGGCCGGGTCGATGCGGCGGTTCCTGCTGCACGACTGGAGCTGGTACTTCACGTTGGCGCTCGCGCTCGGGCGGACACCCCGGCAGGACCTGACCGGCGTGACGTGCCCCACGACCTTCCTGGCGGGCAGGTACGACGTGCTGGCGTCGCCGGAGAGCATGGCCGGACCGGCCGGGGCACTCCCCCAGGCACGGGTGAGGGTGCTCCCGACCACCCACTTCCTGCCGTTGGAGGCGCCGGACGAGGTCGTCGAGGAGCTGCTGCTCCTGGTCGACCGGGTCGACGCCGTGCACCGGGCCCTGTGCGACCTGGACCCGCCCGCGCCGCTCACCTCGGGTTCACGGCACCACGCCTAGTGTTGGTCCTCGTGTCACGTCCTCAGCGGTTGCTCCGCGCGGTGCTGGCCAGCACGGCCATCGGCCTGCTCTCGGCGGGCTGCGCCGACTTCCCCGAGCAGCCGTCGGCCGCGGGCTGGAGCGCCCAGCCGCAACTCACCCCGCAGGCGGGCCCGACGCCCGAGATGCCCGGCGGTCTCCCGCAGGGCGGCGGCGAGCAGCAGCAGGGCCAGCCGCCCGCGTCCGTGCCCCCGCCGGAGGGCTGCAAGGACTTCAACCCCGCCGTCGTGGCGACCTGCCTCAACCCCATCTCCGGGGTTGCGCTGATGGACGTGAACCAGTCGACGGGCGTCGTGACGGCGCTGGCGACCGAGCGCACCACCGGCAAGCTGCTCAAGGTCAGCAAGGACGTCGACGCGGTCGAGGTCGCGAGCTTCCCCGTCGACGCCTCCGGCGACGGCGGACTGACCGGGCTCACCCTCTCGCCGACGTACGGCGAGGACCAGCTCGTCTACGTCTACCTGACCACCGACACGGACAACCGGGTCATGCGCATCGCCCCCGGCGACGTCCCCAAGCCGGTGCTGACCGGCATCCCGAAGGGGCCGACCGGCAACCGCGGCGCCCTGAGCTACGACCGCGAGGGCGCGCTCCTCGTCGCCACCGGCGACGCGGGCAACCCCGCCCTGGCCGCCGACCCGGCGTCCCTGGCCGGGAAGCTGCTCCGCATCGACTCCGCCGGGCAGCCCGCCAAGGGCAACCCCACCACCGGGTCCGCGGTGATCGCCAGCGGACTGCGGCTGCCGGGCGGCGTGTGCGTGTCGGCCGACGGCACGAAGACGTGGGTCACGGACTCCACGGCCTCCGCGGACGTGCTGTACAAGATCGACGCGGGCAAGCCCCTCGGCTCACCCGCGTGGACGTGGCCGGACAAGCCGGGTGTCGGCGGGTGCGCGTCGCTGTCGAACATGATGTGGGTGGCGACGTCGAACGTCCCCGGCACGCAGATGATCGCGATGAACGCCGAGGGCAGCTTCACGGGGAAGCCGGAACCGTTCCTGGACAAGGAGAACGGGTTCGGGCGGATCGGGCCGTTGGTGGCGCTGGACGACAACACGGCGTTGGTGGGAACGGTGAACAAGGCGGGCGGGACGCCGATCTCCAGCGATGACCGCGTGGTGATCGTGCTGCGGGACAGCTCCAGTGGTGGGAGCAAGGACTGAGGGTGGGTCGGGGTGTGCCGCGGCAGGCGGGTTGGTGCCGTGGGCTGCCATGGGTTGAGGCTGGCTCGCTTGATCGCCGGGTTGCTGCTGCGGGTTGAGGCTCGGCGCGGGTGATCGGTGGTGCTTTTCTGCTCACACCGTGAGCGCGCTCGCTTCCCGTGCTTGCACCGCGAGGGCACTCCCTCCCCCCGCTCGCGCAATTGTCTTCATGGCCGCTCGGTCCGCGTCAAGGCGGGAAAGATGCCTTGACCCGGCGCGATCGGCCATGAGGGCGCTTCGGATCGGGGGCACGGAGGGGGTCTGTTCGGGAGTTGGTCGCGTGCTTCCGTTGCTCCGCTGGCGGCTAGCGGCTGGTTGGGCTTCGCTCTTGTTGCTGTGTTTGCTGTGTTGTATGTGTGTTGTTAGCCCGACCCCAGGCACACGAAAGGTCTGCGTAGTGGGTCGATCGCGATTGCGTCTGCCAGTGCTACTGCTGGTGCGGAGCCTGAGGCCAGGCCTCTGTGGTAGTCGCCCATCGCGGCTGCGGCTGGTTCGTCTCCTACGCGGCTGCTGGCGGCGATCACCGTGTGGGCGCCGCTGGCCAGCATCGCTCCTGCGAATCCCAGTGCCTCGTCGCCTGGTCTGATGCGGTTGAGGGCCAGTTCGCACGCTGCCAGCACCACCTGTCTCGGTGGTCGTCTGACCCTGCCCACCTCGTGGGCGAAGAGGGCGCCGTCTGCTAGTTCCAGTCTGGAGAAGAGGGCGTTCTCCGGTTCGTGTTCGCCGTGCGCGGCGATGTGGGCGAGGGTGACGCCGTCCAATGCCTCCAGCACCGTGCTGACCCTGGCCGCTTCGCCGCCCAGCGACGTGGCGTCCACGTGGTAGCCGGCCAGCTTGTCGATCTCGCCCTCGGCGGCTTGCAGGCCGGGGCCGCGGACCAGGAGCACGCCGGTCGCCGAGTTCGCCGCGGCCTGGCTGGTGGCCAGCCAGGCGGTGGCGGAGGGGACGACCGTGGTCGGGCGGGACTTGCACAGGGTCAGGACGCCCCACGGGACCACGTAGAGGGCGCCGGTGGGGACGATGATCAGTTCGCGGTCGCCGAGCAAGGCCGCCAGGGGCTGGAGGAGTTGGCGGTCCAGGCGGTCCGCCTGGCGGCGGGCAGAGGCTGAGATGACCTCCGCCAGCGGGGCTGGGAGGTGGTCGGGGGCGAGTGCGTTGAGGTCGGCGTGCAGGCGGAGCGCGGCTTCGGTGGCGTCCACCGCGGAGCCCAGGCGCACCATGCGGACGCGGCCGCCCGCGACCACGACGGCGACCATGTCGTCGCCGGACGAGGCGAAGCTGACCATGGCGCGGTCGCCCAGTTGTGCCTGCACCTCCCCGAGGTGGGCGACGGGACGCGCCTTGCCCCACGGGCTGGCGCTCCAGCCCAGGCGCATGGCGTCGCGCTGGCTGGTGGCGTAGCGGACCTCCAGGGTGGCGGTCGGGAGGCCGTCCAAGCGGGCGCGGAGCAGGGCGCGGCTGAGCTGGCGGACCTCGGCGATGCTCTCGACCAGCTCGGAGTCCACAGCGGACTCGACCGGCTCGTAGCGGTACATCTGGGCGCGCGTGCGCTCCAGCCAGGTGAACAGGCGCCTGGCCTCGACGGCGGACCCGGTCCCGTCCAGCACCAGTCGGACCGCCAGTTCGCCCAGTTCACGGCCGTGCAGGGCGGTGCCGGACACCAGCTCCAACCCGCCCATCTGGTCGCGCATCCGCCCCAGTTCGGCCAGCCCGGCCTTGGCCTGCGCGAGTGCGACGCGGCGGTTCCCGGTGGCCAGCGCCAGTTCGGCGCGGGACAGCCGGAGCAGCATCCGCTGGTCGATCGGGCTGGTGCGGCGGGTGCGCGGGACGTCGCGGAGCAGTTCGGCGGCGCGGGTGGTGTTGCCCCGGCGGACTTCCACGCGCACGGCGAGGGCGTGCGCGACGGCGGCCTGGTCCGGGAGCTTCTGGGCGGCGAGCCGTCCGGCCAGTTCCAGCGCGCGGTCGACCACGAGCTTCGACGGACGGCGGCTGCCGAGCGCGCGCAGCACGTCGACGCGCAGCGCGATCAGGCCCGCGACCGCCGCCCACGCCGGGCTGCCGCGCCGGACGAGCTTGCGCTGCGCGGCGTTCGCCATCCGCTTGGCCACGGGGAGTTCGCCGTCGAGCAGCGCGGCGGCGGCGCGGAGGAGTTCGGCCTCGGCGATGTCCTGGCCGACGCGCTGCTTGCGCAGTTCCGGCAGCACCTCGTCGAGGTGCTGCCCGGCCTCGTCCACGAGCCCGGCGCTGATCATGGCCTCGGCCTGGTCGATGCGCAGCCGGAGCAGCATCCCCGGCTCCAGCTCCTGGTACGCGCGGTTCGCGTCCTCGTAGCGGCGCAGCGCGGTGGGCAGGTCGCCCGCCCGTTGCAGCACGTTGCCGAGCGCGTGGGTCGCGATCGCGGCGCTGAACGGCATCCGGTGCTCGGTGGCGAGGTCCACGACGCGGTTGAGGTCGCGGGTCGCCTGGCTGATGCGGTGCAGTTCGCCGTAGGCGTTGCCGCGGTTGGTGAGCGCGACGACCAGCGACTTGACGATTCCGGCTACGTCGCCCGTGCCCTCGGCCAGGCGCCGTTCGTGGTAGTCGACGTCCGAGTCGACGTGGGTGATGCCCTCCTCCAGCCTGCCGACGCGGAACAGGAGGACGCCGCGGTTGCCGTCCAGCAGGCTGAGCAGCTCGTCGCGTTCCGGGAAGTCCGGGAACGGGCTCAGGTCTTCGCGCGCGCCTGCCAGGAGGGCGAGGCCGTCGTCCACGTGGCTGGTCTCGGCCAGGCACCACGAGAGGGTGACCAGGAGCCGGGTGCGGACCTCGACGCGGGTGACGTCGTCCACGCTGTGGTGGTCGAGCAGCGCCAGGCCGCGGCGCAGGAGCGAGGCCGCCCTCAAGTGCTTGCCCGCGACCGTGGTCGCCTTGCCGGTGCGGTGGAGTTCACGCGCGCGGCGGACGGCCTCTTCGGGATCCGCGGAACGGGAGAGGCTTCGCGGCGCTCTCTTCGGCGATGACGCAGGCACTAACATATAAGAGCACAAACGATAATCGGGTACTGACTGCCAGTCGGTGCGGAACCGTTCGGCGGCCAGTACCCGATGATCATCGTTCGAGCTGGTCTACTTCGCGGGCACCGGCTCGGCGTGGGTCTGGTACGGGCCACCGTTCGGCACAGCGCCACCGCCGCCGCTACCGGGCACGGGCTCCTTGTGCGTCTGGTACGGACCGCCTTCGGTCTCCTCACCGCCGGTGCCGGGATCGCCAGGAGCGGGCTCGCCGTCCAGGACAACGATGTCGTTGATCGACTTGGGGTCGGTTTCAGCAGCCATGAGTTGTTCTCCCCTAACAACTAGCGACCCGTCGGGGTCGGTTACCTGATCCGGTATTTCATGATCATTCCCAAACCCCCCGGTTTGGTGAACGGACTAAGCCTGACACAGATGGACGCGTGCGCGATGAGTAATTTCACCCATAGCGACCAAGAATATGGCTCAGGTCACCCCTGACCAGCATTTTCGGATCGGCCACGACGGCTTGCACCACCCGATCGGAGCAGGCCGCTAACACAACGGAGGCGTTGTCCTGACCGCACAAAGCGGACTGGACAACGCCTCCGACGTGGAATTGCTAGGAGCAGCGGGAGATCACGAGTTCGCGAACCCGCTTCGCGTCCGCCTGGCCCTTGGTGGCCTTCATGACCGCGCCGACAATGGCTCCGGCGGCGGCGACCTTGCCGTCGCGGATCTTGTCCGCGACGTCCGGCTGCGCGGCCAGCGCCTCGTCGACGGCCTTCTCCAGCGCCGAGTCGTCCGAGACGACCTTGAGGCCGCGGGCCTCGACGACCTGCTCCGGCTCGCCCTCGCCGTCGAGGACGCCGATGACGACCTCGCGGGCGAGCTTGTTGGTCAGCGCGCCCTCGTTGACGAGCGCGACGACCTTCGCCACCTGCCGAGGGGTGATCGGCAGCGCGCCGAGCTCCACACCGCGGGTGTTGGCCTGCTGCATCAGGTACGACACCCACCACGACCGCGCCTCGACGGACGTCGCGCCCGCCTCGACGGTGGCCGCGACGAGGTCGACGGCGTCCGCGTTGACCAGGTCGCGCAGCTCGGCGTCGGTGAGCTGCCACTCGGCCTGGATGCGCTTGCGGCGCTGCGCGGGCATCTCCGGCAGCGTGAGGCGCAGCTCCTCGACCCACTCGCGCGACGGCGCGATCGGCACGAGGTCGGGCTCCGGGAAGTACCGGTAGTCCTCGGCGGTCTCCTTCTTGCGACCCGGCCGGGTCGTGCCGGAGGCCTCCTCGAAGTGCCGCGTCTCCTGCACGATCTCGCCGCCCCCGACGAGGATCGCCGCCTGGCGGGACATCTCGAAGCGCACGGCCCGCTCGACGCTGCGCAGCGAGTTCACGTTCTTCGTCTCGGTGCGGGTGCCGAGCGCGCCGGTCTCCTTGGGGCTCAGGGAGACGTTCGCGTCGCAGCGCAGCGAGCCCTGGTCCATCCGGACGTCGGACACGTCGAGCGCCTTGAGCAGGTCGCGCAGCGCGCTGACGTACGCGCGGGCCACCTCGGGAGCGCGCTCGCCGGTGCCGGGGATCATCTTCGTGACGATCTCGATCAGCGGCACGCCCGCGCGGTTGTAGTCGAGCAGCGAGTGCTCGGCACCGTGGATCCGACCGGCCGTGCCGCCGACGTGCAGCGACTTGCCGGTGTCCTCCTCCATGTGCGCGCGCTCGATCTCCACGCGGAAGATCTCGCCGTCGTCCAGCGTCACGTCGAGGTAGCCGTTGAACGCGATCGGCTCGTCGTACTGGGACGTCTGGAAGTTCTTCGGCATGTCCGGGTAGAAGTAGTTCTTCCGCGCGAAGCGGCACCACTCCGCGATCTCGCAGTTAAGCGCGAGACCGATCCGGATCGCCGACTCGACCGCGACGCCGTTCACGACCGGCAGCGCGCCGGGCGCGGCCAGGCAGACCGGGCACACGTTCGTGTTCGGCTCGCCGCCGAAGACGTTGGCGCAGCCGCAGAACATCTTGGTGTTGGTGTGCAGTTCGACGTGCACTTCGAGGCCCAGCACCGGGTCGAAGCGCTCGACGACCTCGGCGTAGTCCATCAGGTCGGCCACGCTCGTCACGCCTTGCCGTCCTTCCTCAGTCCTCGCACGGCCAGCGCGGCGGCGGTGACGGCCACGGCGATGTTGGCGGCCGCGTTCGCGAACGCCAGCTTGTCCTTGTCGCCCCTGGCGGTGCGCAGGGTCGAGAACGCGCTCGCGGCGGCCGCGACGGCGCCGAACAGGCCGAAGAAAACTCGGGATTTCCTCATCGTCAGATCCCTTCCAGGAGCGGGACGCGCTGGATGAGCGGACCGCCTTGGGCGGCGTCGCGCGCGACCTCGTAGGCGGCGGCCACCCGGTACATGCGGTGGTCCTGCAGCGCGGGAGCCATGATCTGCAGTCCGACGGGAAGCCCGTCGTCGGCGGACAGTCCACTCGGGACGCTCATCGCCGCGTTGCCCGCCAGGTTCGACGGGATGGTGCAGAGGTCGGCCTTGTACATGGCCATCGGGTCGCCGGAGCGCTCGCCGATCTTGAACGCGGTGGTGGGCGTGGTCGGCGAGACCAGGACGTCCACGGTCGCGAACGCGGCGTCGAAGTCGCGCGCGATGAGCGTGCGGACCTTCTGCGCCGAGCCGTAGTACGCGTCGTAGTAGCCGGACGACAGCGCGTACGTGCCGATCATGATGCGGCGCTTGACCTCGGCGCCGAAACCGGCTTCGCGGGTCAGCGACATGACCTCCTCGGCACTGCGGGTGCCGTCGTCGCCGACCCGGAGGCCGTACCGCATGGCGTCGAAGCGGGCCAGGTTGGACGAGGCCTCGCTGGGCGCGATCAGGTAGTACGCGGGCAGCGCGTAGTCGAAGCTCGGGCAGGAGACCCGCACGACCTCCGCGCCGAGCTGCCGGAGCTGCTCGACGGCCGCCTCGAACGACGCCAGCACGCCCGGCTGGTAGCCGTCGCCGCTGAACTCCGCGACGACGCCGACGCGGACGCCGGACAGGTCGCCGGACGCGCCTTCGCGGGCGGCGGCCACGACCGGCGGCACGGGGGCGTCGACGGACGTGGAGTCCATGACGTCGTAGCCCGCGATGACCTCGTGCAGCAGCGCCGCGTCGAGGACGGTGCGGGCGCACGGCCCGGCCTGGTCGAGCGACGACGAGAACGCAACGAGACCGTAACGGGACACCGAGCCGTAGGTCGGCTTCACGCCGACCGTTCCGGTCACCGAACCGGGCTGGCGGATGGAGCCGCCGGTGTCCGTGCCGATGGCCAGCGGCGCCTCGAACGCGGCCAGGGCCGCGGAGGAACCTCCGCCCGAGCCGCCGGGGATGCGGTCCAGGTCCCACGGGTTGTGGGTCGGGCCGTAGGCGGAGTTCTCGGTGGAGGAGCCCATCGCGAACTCGTCCATGTTGGTCTTGCCGAGGATGACCACGCCCGCTTCGCGCAGCTTGCGCGTCACGGTCGAGTCGTACGGCGAGTGCCAGCCCTCGAGGATCTTCGACCCGCACGTGGTCGGCATGCCCTCGGCGACGAGCACGTCCTTGAGCGCCAGCGGCACGCCCGCCAGCGGGGACGCCACCGGGCGACCCGCGGCAACGTCGTCGTCGACCGCCTTGGCGGCGGCCAGGGCGCCCTCGGCGTCGACGTGCAGGAACGCGTTGATCCCCTTGTCGACCGAGGCGATGCGGTCGAGGTGCGCCTGGGCGACCTCGACCGCCGAGGTCTCCCCGCTGTGGATCTTGGCGGCCAGCTCGGCCGCCGTGCTGCGGATCAGGCTCATGCTTCCTCACCCAAGATTCGGGGCACGCGGAAGCGGCCGTCCTCGGCGGCGGGGGCGCCCGCGAGCGTCTTGGCCTGGCCGAGGCTCGGGCGCACCACGTCCTCGCGGAACACGTTGGTCAGCGGAACGGCGTGCGACGTCGGCGGGATGTCGGCGGTGGCGATGTCGCCCACCGCCGACACCGACTGCAGGATGACGTCGAGCTGACCGGCGAACAGGTCGAGCTCGTCGTCGGTGACGGCCAGCCTGGCCAGCTTGGCCAGGTGCGCGACCTCGTCGCGGGAGATGCTGGGCACCTCGTCAACCCCCGTGGGTCGGTAGTCGGTTTTTTGGACCTCACGAGTCTATGGCGAGGTCAGCACCGGCTCCGACCGGGTTGCCGGGGGCAGCCGAACGGGGGGTCGTGATTTTACCGGGCCGCAACTGTCGGAGGATTGCCGGAAAGCGATAGTTCGTCTGCGACAATCATCGGTCGGCGGGAACGGGCACGTGGCGCGTACCGCTCACCGAACCGCTCGGGTGGTCACCTCCCGCGCATGAGCATGGAGGCGTTCACCGTGTCCTTCCTGATCCGGGTTCAACTCCCGGACCGTCCCGGCACGCTCGGTGCGGTCGCTTCGGCGCTCGGCGAGATCGGGGCAGACATCCTCAGCGTGGACGTGGTGGAACGCGGCGGCGGTGTGGCGATCGACGACCTCGTGGTCGAACTCCCCTCCGGCAGGCTCCCCGACGTGCTCATCACCGCGGCCGAGTCCATCGAGGGCGTCGAGGTCGACGCGGTGCGCCCGTACGCGGGCGTGCTGGACACGCACCGCGAGCTGGAGCTCGTGGAGGAGGTCGCCGAGGAGCCCGCGAAGGGCCTCGCCGTCTTCACCGAGGGCGTCCCCAAGATCATCCGCGCGGGCTGGGCGGTCGTGCTGGGCCACAACGCCAAGGGCGTCTTCCGGATCACCGCCAGCTCGGCGGCCCCGGAGACCCGCATGACGGACCCGCCGTGGTTCCCCCTCCAGCGCGCCACGGTGCTCGACGGCGAGGAGGACTGGGTCCCCGAGACCTGGCGGGAGCTGGGCACCGAACTGGCCGCCACCCCGCTCGGCAAGCCGGACCGCGTGCTGCTCGTCGGACGGCCCGGCGGGCCGATGTTCCGCGCCGCCGAGGTCGCCAGGCTCGCCCACCTGGCCGGGATCGTGTCGGTCGTGCTGCCGGATTGACCCTCACACCGTGTGAGGCCGTTGACTCGGAGGCGTCATGTTCAGCATCGGGGACTTCGCCAGGCACGGCCGCGTGTCGGTGCGCATGTTGCGCCACTACGACGAGATCGGGCTGCTCAGGCCCGCCCACGTCGACCGCTTCACCGGCTACCGCTCCTACCAGGGCGCCCAGCTCGCCCGGCTCAACCGCGTCATCGCGCTCAAGGACCTCGGGTTCACGCTCGTCCAGGTCGGGGGCATCCTCGACGAGAAGGTCGGCGTCGAGGAGCTGCGCGGGATGCTGCGGTTGCGCCAGGTCGAGCTGGAAGCGGCGATAGCGGCCGACACGGCCAGGCTGGTCGGTGTCGAGGCGAGGCTCCGAACGATCGAGAGCGAGGGCCTCATGCCTTCAGAAGACGTCGTGGTGAAGAGCGTTCCGGCCGTGCGGCTGGCCGAGTTGAGCGGCGTGGCCGCCAGCTTCACCCCCGAGCACATCACCCCGGTGATCGGACCGCTGTACGAGGAGCTGTTCCGCAGGCTGGAGGCGGCGGGCGTCACTCCGACCGGGCCGGGGATCGCGTACTACGACGACCTGCCCGAGGGCGTGCTCGTGCACGCGGGCGTCGAGGTCGGCGCGTCGGCGTCCGGTGACTTCCAGGTCGTGGACCTGCCGGCGGTCGAGCGGATGGCGACCTACGTGCACCGCGGGCCGATGGAGGACGTGATGCCCGGCGTGCAGGCGCTGGCGCGGTGGATCGACGACAACGGCCACCGGTCGACGGGACCGTCGCGCGAGCTGTACCTGGACTGGTCGGCGGAACCCGACCAGCGGGTGACCGAGTTGCAGGAGCCGATCAGTCCCGCCTAGCGCGTGACCACCGATCCGCGCCGGGGTCGGCGGTCACCGCGCTAGCGCGGGCCGAGGTTGCGCAGGGTGCGGCGGGCGAGGGTGACCAGCGAGGCGTTGTCCGGGGCGAGGCCGCCGTCCGGCAGGTGGAGGGTGTCCTCCAGGCCGATGCGGGCGTCGAGCTCCAACCGGGCCGCGTAGCCCAGCACCCGCCACGCCGTGTCGTCCTCGCCGTGCAGCAGCACCGGTAGGCCCAGCGGCTCCAGGAGGCGCAGCAGGGCTTCCGCCGTCGGGATCGGGTCGGTTCCGGGCCGCACCTCGGCCAGGACCCTCCTGGTGCCCGGCGGCGGGCCGTGGTCGACCAGCGCGTGCGCGGCCCGCTCGTGGAAGACGCCGAGTTCGACCCCGATGCCGGCGCCGTGCAGCGCGGCGCAGACCTCCAGCCACCCCGGTTCGTGGACGTTGACGCTCGCCACGTCCGGCCGACCCGCGGCGAGACCGGCCCACCCGGCCACCAGTTCGGCGCGGCGCACCGGGTCCGGCTGGATCCACGCGCCGGTCGTCACACCGATCTCCACGCCGGGGACGGCGGCGCGGACGACCGCCACGGTCGTCGCCACCTCCGGACCCGCCAGGACCTCCAGGCCGACCAGGTCGCGCGGGTGCAGGTGCAGTGCGGTGACGCCGAGCAGCGCCACCGCCGCGGCGTCGGCGGCGAGTTCGGCGGGTGAGATCGGCAGAGCCGGGTGGACCCCTCGCGCGCGGGCGCCGTTCAGGCAGGCTTGCAGCACGCGGTCCACGTAACCACAGGCGGGGACTTCGCGCTGCGGTTCCGGCGCAGGGCGGTGACAATCGGCGCGCACCATCCCCTTCGGGTACCAGGAGGACGCGTTCATGGCTGTTTCGGTCAACCTCGACTCGCTGCTGGACAAGGCGTACGAGAACCTGCCGCTCACCGACATCCTCGACGCGCCGGTGGCGGCGTTGTCCGGGGTGAGTGACGGCGACGCGGAGAAGTTGAAGGCGGCGTTCAACATCAAGACGGTGCGCGACCTGGGCACCAACAAGTACTTCCGGGCCGCGGTGACGCTGCTGGACCTGGAGAAGAACTCGGGCTGACGACGCCCCGCGGGCATCGGCGCCGGTCCGACCCTGGGCGCCGATGCTCACCACACGTGCGGGTGAATTCGCGGCTCGTAGTTGAATACGATCATGCCGACGCTCAGCACCGAGATGCTCCAGCACAAAGCGGGCGCCAAGTCGTTCTGGCGCGGGCTCGGGTACCGGGATTCGGTGGTCGAGCTGCGGGTGCTGCGCAGGCACGTGGCGGCGCGCGTCGAGGGCGCCGACTCCTACCAGGTCGAGCTGGCCTGGCGCGACGGGCACCTGGCGGGCGAGTGCTCGTGCCCGTACGGCGAGCAGGGCTTCTTCTGCAAGCACCTCGTCGCGGTCGGCCTCGTGCTGCTCGACCGCGGCCACGAGGTGCCGCCCGCCGACGCGGAGGACGTGGAACTGCGGTCGCACCTGCGGACTCTGGACCACGAACGCCTGGTGGACCTGCTGTACCTGGTCGCTGGCCGGGACCGCTCGCTGTACGAGTTGATCTACGAGTCAGGCGAACCCGCTGAGCCTGCCCATGGCGTCGAGGAACGCGGGCATGTCCGCTAGCTCCGCCGGTTCGTACTCGGCGATCCGCCGCTCGGCGTGCACGACGACCTCGGTGAGCCGAGCCGTCAGGTCCTCGTGCGACGCGACGATGATGGAATCGGAATAGGGTTCGTCCACACCGATCGCCAGGTCGGCGAAGACGTCCCCCGGTTGCAGCAGATCGGTCAGTTCGGGTCTGTCCCGACCGCGGAGCCCGGCCAGCAACCGCTCACGATCCCGCACCGCGAACACCGTGACCTCGGCAGCCGCGTCACCGATGGTCGCGCGGAGCATGGCCACCAGATCACTGGGCGCACGCAGGTCGAACAGCCCGGCGTGCCCAGCGTGCTCCTGCTGCCAGACCGTGGGCTCAGGCCGAAACGGCACACAGGCCCGCCCTGGAACGAACCCCTGGTCCCGAGCATCCACATCCGGCGCACCGGCCTCGACGTTGTACTCCCAGTCGACGAACTGCGGCTCCCGCCCAACCAACCGCGCCGCCTCATCGCGGTAGTAGGACGGAATCGCGAACCGGTGCCCACCTTCGGTGAGCCGCCACAACAACCCGAGGTAAACCGCCACCTCCTCGCAGTTGACGTTGTTGACCGCGTACTCGGTCATGGGCGTCCGACTGAGAAAAACCCCGTCCTCAGACCACTCCTCGAAGAGACCGGGCCACGGATCGTCCAGGGGCACGTCCTCGCCGGGCAGGTAGGAGTAGCGGTGCAGACCGCCCAGTCGATCACTCTCGAAGCGGATCACATCCGGATTCTAGAGGGGCGGACATCTGGTGGACTTCAAGAAACCGGGAACTGATCGATCTACGCGAGACGGCGGAAGTCGTTGCAGGACAAGCAGCACAGGGCAAAGGAGTGGCACAGAACACGCCCGAGAAGCCGCACGCAGAAGCACACACAGCCACAGGCAGCGGCAGCGGCAGCGGCACCACGGAAAGCACACAACCGACCACCAAGCGGAAGCACGCAGCCCGCCCGACACCCAACCCCCTCCGGCTCCCCGATCCGAAGCGCCCTCATTGGCACCGCACGCTTGTCAAGGCATCTTTCCCGCCTTGACAAGCGTGCGGTGCCAATGGAGACAATCAAGCGAGCGGGGTGACGAGGCCCACCGCACCTGCACCCCCAGCAACAGGGCTCGGGGCTTGGCCGCAAGAGTTGGGCCAAATCGACGGCGGGCCGGGACAGTCGGGCGAAGCTCGGCAGCAGAGGTCGGCCCTGAGTTGGAATGGCTTGGCAGGAGTTGGGGCCCAGAGGCCGAACGCGGGCCGGGACAACCAAGCGAGGGTCCGAATCCACAGGTCGAGACCAGGCCGGAATGCTCGGTGAAGGGTTCGCTCATAGCCCGAACCAGGACCGAACAACCAGGCGAGGGCCCAGACCACCAACCGCACCAAAGCCGGAACAAGGCGAGATTGAGACCACTGGCCGTACGAAGCCCGACAAGGCGAGGATTGAGATCAGACGGAAGCAGAGCCCGAAATGCCCGGCGAAGGTGAGCCAAGACCGAGTCGGGATCGAGGCAAGGCCGCGTCGGGTCGGGCCGGGATTGGACCAAGAGTCACGTCGAGATTGAGCCAAGAGCCGCGTCAGGGTCGAGATGTCGCAAAGAGGCACGGTCCGGGCAAGGACCCGCATCCCCACCACAGCGCAAACCAGGCGTCCCCCATCGAGCAGGACCCCCCGACACACACGCTACGGCGGGGGTCCGACAGTTCGGGCCGTTCAACGGCCCTCACAGCTCACTCGTTCGAGTGGCCCAGGTTCAGGACGAAAGCGTGCAGCGTCAAACCGGACACCGTTTGCCAATCGCGTTCGGGCAGGCGTTCGAAACCGTGCCGGCGGTACAGCCGGTGCGCCGTGGTCATGTGTTCCGAGCTGCTGAGCACCAGCCGTCGCACCCCCGCGGCCTTCGCGTGGTCGATCACGGCCTGGAGCAGCTGCTCACCAACACCCCGCCCCCGAGCCGCGGGCGCGACGGCCAGCATGCGGAATTCGAGTTCGCCCTCCCGGGAGACCTCCGACCACCGGGTACCGGGATGGACCACGGTCACCGTTCCCACCACCTCACGCCCGGCCACGGCGACCAGCAGCTCCGCCTCCACCGCGCGGGTCGCCGCATCCCCCAGGTCGTCCGCGTACCCGCCGGTCCGGGAGTCGATGTGCTTGTCCGCGAAGTAGGCGGCGACGGTGATTCGGCCCGCCGCCTCCCACTCATCGGGGTGGGCGGCGCGAACGGTCACCTCACTCATCCGAAGCTCCGACGGTCGCCACCTCGACCGCGGCGTCGGGCCCCTCCGCCAGCAGAACGCGGAAGCCCGCCTCGTCCAGTACCGGCACCTTCAGCTGAACGGCCTTGTCGTGCTTGGACCCCGGAGAATCACCGACCACCACGAACGCGGTCTTCTTCGACACCGACCCCGCCGCCTTGCCGCCCCTGGACAGGATGGCCTCCTTCGCCTCATCTCTGGAGAAGGTCTCCAGGGACCCCGTCACCACGATCGACAGGCCCTCCAGGTTGCGGGGGATGCTGGTGTCGCGCGTCTCCTCCATGCGCACCCCGGACTCGCGCCACTTGCGGACGACGTCCTGGCGCCACTCGGTCTCGGCCCACTCGCGCACCGCCAGCGCGATGGTCGGACCGACGCCCTCGGCGGACGCCAACTCCTCCTCCGAGGCGGTGGAGATGCGGTCGATGGAGCCGAACTCCTGGGCCAGGGCGCGGGACGCGGTCGGGCCGACGTGGCGGATCGACAGGGAGACGATGATCCTCCACAGTGGACGCTGCTTGGCGGCTTCCAGGTTGTCCAGGAGCTTCTGCGCGTTGGCGGAGAGGACGCCGTGCATGGTGCGGAACAGCTCCACCTCCAGCAGCTTGTCCGCGTCCAGCGAGAACAGGTCGCCCTCGTCGGCGTAGGCCTCGGAGTCGGCCAGCGCCACGGCGGCCTCGTAGCCGAGGACCTCGATGTCGAGCGCGGAACGGCTGCCCAGGTACGCCAGGCGCTCGCGGAGCTGGCCGGGACAGGCCTGCGCGTTGGGGCAGCGGATGTCGACGTCGCCCTCCTTCATCGGCCGCAGCTGCCAACCGCACTCGGGGCACGCCAACGGCATGACGAACGGGTGGGCGTCGGCCGGGCGGACGTCGATGACGGGCCCCATGACCTCGGGGATCACGTCGCCCGCCTTGCGGATGACGATGCGGTCGCCGATCCAGACACCCTTGCGCTCCACCTCGCTGGCGTTGTGCAGGGTCGCTCTGGCGACCGTCGACCCGGCCACCTTCACCGGTTCCATCACGGCGTACGGGGTGACGCGGCCGGTGCGGCCCACCTGCACCTGGATGTCCAGGAGCGTGGTCGTCGCCTCCTCCGGCGGGTACTTGAACGCGATGGCCCACCGCGGGGCGCGGGAGGTGGTGCCGAGGCGGCGTTGCAGAGCCACCTCGTCGAGCTTGACGACGATGCCGTCGATCTCGTGCTCGGCGTCGTGCCGGTGGGCGCCCCAGTGCTCGACGTGCTTGCTCACCTCCTCGAACGAGTCGAGGACCCTGGTGTGCGTCGACACGGGCAGGCCCCACGCCTTGAGCGCCTCATAGGACTCGGACTGCCGGGTGGGCTCGAAGCCCTCGCGCTTGCCGATGCCGTGGCAGATCAGCAGCAGCGGCCTGCTCGCGGTGATCTTGGGGTCCTTCTGCCGCAACGAGCCCGCGGCGGTGTTGCGGGGGTTCGCGTACGGCGGCTTGCCTGCCTCGACCAGCTTCGCGTTCAGCTCCGTGAAGCCCTCCACGGGCATGAACACCTCGCCGCGCACCTCCACCAGCGCGGGCACCGGGTACTCGGCGGTGCCCGTCAGGCGCTGCGGCACGGTGGACATGGTGCGGACGTTGAGCGTCACGTCCTCGCCGGTGCGCCCGTCGCCCCTGGTCAGAGCGCGGACGAGCTTGCCGTCCCGGTAGAGCAGGTTGATCGCCAGACCGTCGATCTTCAGCTCGCACAGGTAGTGCGTGTCGCCGCTGAACGCCTTCTCGATGCGCTCGAACCAGCCCCGCAGCTCGTCCACGTCGAACACGTTGTCGAGGCTGAGCATGCGTTCGAGGTGGTCGACGGCGGTGAACTCGGTCGAGAACGTGCCGCCGACGCGCTGCGACGGCGACTCGGGCGTGAGCAGGGAGGGGTGCGCGGCCTCCAGCGCCTCCAGTTCCTTCAACCGCGCGTCGAACTCGCCGTCGGTCACCGTCGGTGAGTCGAGCACGTAGTAGCGGAACTGGTGGCCCAGCAGTTCCTCCGCGAGTGCGGCGTGCCGCTCACGGGCGTCGGTCGGCACGTCCTCGACGCCCTCGACTACGGCTGAGGTGGGGTTGAGATCCTCGTTGCTGGTCACGGGTGGAGCGTATCGAGCGGGTCCGACATTTTCGGACTCAAGACCCGGACGAGGGCTGGTCGTCCACTTGGGCTAGTGAGCGCACGAGTTCCCGCAGCTCCAGGAGGTCGATCGTGGACGCGGGCTCCTGGGACGCCGTTTCCACCCGTCCGAGCCACTCCCCCGCCAGCCGCTCACCGAGGGTGACGTCCAGGGGCAGGAACGTCATCGCACGGCGGGCCTCCTCCTCCAGCTCGGCCAGCTCCGGGTGGTACACGGCCACGTCGACCGCACCGTCCGTCACCTGCGCGACCACCCGGAAGTCCCCCAACCGGAGGCGGTGACCGGCGAGGTTCACCGTCACCTCGGTCGGGTCCGGCACCGGCGGCACCGAGTCGTGGTACTCCCAGATCATGTCCTCGGGCGGCGCCGCCTCGATCCACGCGTCGGTGTACGGCCGCAGCCCAGGGTCCTCCTGGCCGCTCACCACCAGCGCGTAGATGGCCCGGTGCCCGCGTTCGAGCGAGAAGTGCAGGTCGGGGTGGACGGCCGCGACGAGTTCGCACAGCTCGTTCTCGACCCGGTTCGGCTCGCCGTCGCCGATCGCCGCGCTCACCGTCGGCAGCAGGTCGGACCAGCCCTGCCAGAACGCCACCGCGGCCTCGTGCGGGCTCGGCAGGTGCACCGGGGGCAGGGGATCGGGGCGGCGTCGGCGGAACCAGCTCATGACCCCATTCAACCCCGTGCGCGCGTCACCGGAGGTGGGAACGGAGCAGGTCGCGGTTGAGCTGCGCGATCGTGGTCAGCGGGATGCCCTTGGGGCACGCCGGGACGCACTCGCCCGCGTTCGTGCAGCCGCCGAAGCCCAGGTCGTCGTGGGTCTGGACCATGTCCTGGGCGCGGCTCCAGCGTTCCGGCTGGCCCTGCGGCAGCGAGCCGAGGTGGGTCGCCTTGGCCGCGGTGAACAGCATCGCCGAGCCGTTCGGGCAGGCCGCCACGCACGCGCCGCAGCCGATGCACGCGGCCGAGGTGAACGCGGCGTCGGCGGACTCCTTGGGCACGGGTGTGGCGTGCGCGTCCGGCGCGCTGCCGGTGGGGACGCTGATGTAGCCGCCGGATTCGACGATCCGGTCCAGGGCCGACCGGTCCACGACGAGGTCGCGCAGGACCGGGAACGGCTTGGCGCGCCACGGTTCCACGGTGATGGTGTCGCCGTCGGAGAAGTGCCGCAGGTGGAGCTGGCACGCCGTGGTGGCCTTCTCCGGGCCGTGCGCGACGCCGTTGATCATCAGCCCGCACATGCCGCAGATGCCCTCGCGGCAGTCGTGGTCGAACGCCACCGGCTCCTCGCCGCTCATCACCAGCGACTCGTTGAGCACGTCGAGCATCTCCAGGAACGACATGTCGGGCGACAGGTCGTCCATCGGGTAGGTCACGAGCGCGCCGGTCGGGCCGGACTGCCGCCAGATCCGCAGGGTCAGCTTCACTTGTAGCTCCTCGTGCTGGGGCGCACGTGTTCGAATTCGAGGTTTTCCTTGTGCAGCACGGGTTCGCCGCCGGTGTACTCCCACGCGGCCACGTAACCGAACCCGTCGTCGTCGCGCAGCGCCTCGCCGTCGGGGGTCTGGCTCTCGGACCGGAAGTGGCCGCCGCAGGACTCGGTGCGGTGCAGCGCGTCCACGCACATCAGCTCGGCCAGTTCGAGGAAGTCGGCCACCCGCCCGGCCTTCTCCAGCTCCTGGTTGAGGGCTTCCCCGGTGCCGGGGACCTTGACCCGCTGCCAGAACTCGGCGCGCAGTTCCGGGATGCGTTCGAGCGCCTTGCGCAGCCCGGCTTCGTCGCGTTCCATGCCGCACTCGTCCCACATCAGCCTGCCCAGCTCGCGGTGGAACGACTCGGCCGTGCGGTCCCCCTGCACGGCCAGCAGTGCCGCGACGCGGTCCTGGACCTCGCCGACGTCCGGCGTGAACGGGCCGAACGGGCCGTCGGCCAGGTAGTCGCCGATCGTGTTCGGCAGCACGAAGTAGCCGTCCGCCAGGCCCTGCATCAACGCGCTGGCGCCGAGCCGGTTGGCCCCGTGGTCGGAGAAGTTGGCCTCGCCGACCACGAACAGGCCGGGGATGGTGCTGCGCAGGTCGTAGTCGACCCACAGGCCGCCCATCGTGTAGTGCACGGCCGGGTAGATCCGCATCGGCACGGTGTACGGGTCCTCGCCGGTGATCCGCTGGTACATCTCGAACAGGTTGCCGTAGCGGGCTTCCACGGTGTCGCGGCCGAGCCGGGTGATGGCGTCGGCGAAGTCCAGGTAGACGCCCTGGCGCTCGTCGGAGATGTTCTTCGCGGCGCGGGAGGCGATGTCGCGCGGCACGAGGTTGCCGAAGCTGGGGTACATCCGCTCCAGGTAGTAGTCGCGGTCGGCCTCGGGGATGTCGTTTGGCGGGCGGGGATCGTCCTTCCGCAGCGGCACCCACACGCGGCCGTCGTTGCGCAGGGACTCGCTCATCAGGGTCAGCTTCGACTGGTGGTCGCCGGAGATCGGGATGCACGTCGGGTGGATCTGGGTGAAGCACGGGTTCGCG
The DNA here is from genome assembly GCA_049997955.1 of Umezawaea sp. cmx-9-4. Taxonomy (GTDB): domain Bacteria; phylum Actinomycetota; class Actinomycetes; order Mycobacteriales; family Pseudonocardiaceae; genus Umezawaea. The sequence goes on from JAEBDY010000002.1 coordinate 489,945, forward strand.
AACAGCGCGCCGCGGCGGTGCGCCCGCCAGATCGCGGTGGTGTTGCAGCCCTTGGCGTTGGTGGACAGGTGGAACACGTTGCCGTAGCCACCGGTCGCGAGCACCACGGCGTCGGCGGTGTGCGCGGAGACCTCGCCGGTCACCAGGTCCCGCACCACGACCCCGCGAGCGCGGCCCTCGTGCACGACCAGGTCCAGCATCTCCGTGCGCGGGAACGACGTCACGGTCCCGGCGGCGACCTGCCTGGCCATGGCCTGGTACGCGCCGAGCAGGAGCTGCTGGCCGGTCTGGCCGCGCGCGTAGAACGTGCGGGACACCTGCGCCCCGCCGAAGGACCGCGTGTCCAGCAGGCCGCCGTACTCGCGGGCGAACGGCACGCCCTGCGCGACGCACTGGTCGATGATCCGCACGCTCAGCTCCGCCAGCCGGTGCACGTTGGACTCGCGCGACCGGAAGTCCCCGCCCTTCACCGTGTCCTGGAACAGCCGCCGCACGCTGTCGCCGTCGTTGCGGTAGTTCTTGGCCGCGTTGATCCCGCCCTGGGCGGCGATGCTGTGGGCCCGGCGGGGGCTGTCCTGGTAGCAGAACGACGTGACGCGGTAGCCGAGTTCGCCGAGCGACGCGGCCGCCGACGCGCCCGCCAGGCCGGTGCCGACGACGATCACGGACAGCTTGCGCTTGTTGGCCGGGTTGACCAGGCGCGCGGTGAGGCGGCGCTGCTCCCAGCGGTTCTCGATGGGGCCGGTCGGGGCCTTGGTGTCCGCGATCGGGGTGCCTTCGGTGTACATCAGCTCACCACTCCGAGAACGACTGCTGCGGGAACGGACAGGTAGCCGGCGCAGATGACGACCGCGACGACCAGCGCGATGCCGCGCGGGGCCGTGACGCCGAGGCTCTGGAGGGCGCTCCACGCGCCGTGCCGGATGTGGAGTCCCAGCGCCAGCACGGCGATCGTGTACGCCAGCACGACGTACCAGAGCCGGAAGTCGGCGACGATGTTGTCGTGGACCGCGCCGGGAACGCCGTTGGGGTTCGCGACACCGGCCGTGAGGTCGAGCAGGTGGTAGACGAGGAACAGGGTGATGATCACGCCGCCCCAGCGCATGGTGCGCGCCGCGTAGCTCTGCGGTCGGCGGCCGTGCTCGTACCGCGTGGGTCGGGCCTTCTGCGCGCGGCGGGCGAGTTGGACCGCGGCGACCATGTGGAGGCCGACGCACAGCAGCAGCCCGAACCGGAGCGGCCACAGGATGCCGAGCTCGCGCAGCCAGGCGGCGTAGCCGTCGATGGCGGCGGGTCCGGAGAAGATCGTCAGGTTGCCGATCATGTGCCCGACGACGAACAGCAGCATGGCGATGCCGGTGACCGCCATGACGGCCTTCTTGCCGATCGTCGACCGGTACAGCCGGAGTGTTTGCACGTCAGCGACGCTAGGCGCGAGTTCGACGAGTCGTCCAATACATCGAAAGCCTCGTTTCGATAGTCTGTGGCTATGACACTCCAGCAGCTCGCGTACTTCCTGGCCGTGGCCCGGACGCGGCACTTCACGCGGGCCGCCGAGGAGTCGCGTGTGGCGCAACCCTCACTGAGCAAGCAGGTCCAGGCGCTGGAGAAGGAGCTCGGGGCCGAGCTGTTCAGCCGGGCTCGCGGGAACGTGGCCCTGACGCCCGCGGGCGAGGCGCTGCTGCCGATCGCGTTGCGGATCCTGTCCGATGTGGACACCGCGCGCCTGGAGGTCGCCGAACTGGTCGGGCTGCGCAGCGGCCGGGTGCGGGTCGGCGCGCCGCCGAGCCTGTGCGGCAGCCTGTTCGCCGACGTGCTGAAGCGGTACCACGACGCCTATCCGGGCATCCGGCTCCTGGTCACCGAGAACGGATCGCGCGACCTGGAACGGGACCTGACCGCAGGCGCGCTGGACCTGGCGCTGGTGATCGTGTCGCCGGGGCTGTCGCTGACCGCCGTGCCGCTGCTGGCCGAGGAGCTGGTGGTCGCCTCGGCGCAGCCGCTCGGCAAGGACCGGGTGCGGTTGAGCGACCTGAGGGACGAGCCGATGGTGATGTTCCGCGAGGGCTACGACCTGCGGGAGACCACCATGGCGGCCTGCCACGCCGCCGGGTTCGAGCCGCGGTTCTCGGTGGAGGGCGGGGAGATGGACGCGGTGCTGCGGTTCGTGGAGGCCGGGCTGGGGATCGCGCTGGTGCCGAGCATGGTGCTGGCCACGCGCCCGCTGCTGCACGGCACCCCGCTGGCGTCGCCGGGCGCCCGGCGGACCATCGCGCTGGCCCACCGCACGGACGTCGCGCCCACGGGTGCGGCGCGGGCGTTCCGCGCGGTGCTGATGAGCTTCCTGCGCGGTGCGGAGATGCCCTCAGGGGTTCGTCCGCTGGACCCAGTCACGCAGCTCGACAGCGGCGGCGGCGCGCTGCTCCGGTGACGCCGGGGTGTTCGCGACCAGCGCGAAGTGCAGGCCGCCGACCGCGGTGGTGAGCAGCAACCGGTCCCCCGTCACCGCCACGTCGCCGACGTCGCTCACCACGGTCGTGCTCGCGGCCGCGAACGTCGCGGGCAGGTGCAGCTCGGTCGGCGCGGCGACGCCGTTGGAACGCCACACCAGGACGCCGAACTGACCGCTGCCGACCAGGGCCCGCACGGCGGGCATGGTCTGCGGGACCCGGTTCCAGGACAGGGTGGTCGAGCCGTCCCTGGCCAGGTCCTCGTAGGTGAACGCGACCACGTCGCCCGCCACCGCGCGCGGGTACAGCCGGTCGACCAGCCTGCTGTCGACGGTGAACCGCGGCTCGCCCGAGTCGTCCAGCCGCACGGCGGAGAAGTGCTCGTCGTTCATGGCGTCGCCGTCGGTCTTCACCTTGTTCGGGTTGTCGTTCATCAGTTCGCGGTGCCTGCCGTAGTAGACGTCCCAGTGCCACTGGCTGCCCGACAGCGCCGGGCCGGAACTCGCGGGCCGCGCCCACCAGTCCGCGCCGGACAGCCGGGAGTCGAGCGACTGGTAGATCGCCTTGAGCACGCTCGGGGTCTTGTCCGAGGTGTACCCGGAGATCGGGTGGCCGAACTCCGACACGATCGACGTCGTGCCGAGAGCCGCCGCCCGGTCGGCGATCCGGGCGAAGTCCGCGCGGTACTCGCCGTCGCCCGCCTTGCCCGGCTTGAGGATCCCGGACTGCGCCCTGCCGTCGTAGAAGTGCGAGTTGAACACGTACCGGTCGCCCAGGTGCGGCACGGCGGTGAGCCCGCCGGGTTCGGCGAAGGACTCGACGTTCTGGTTCCAGAACACCAGCGGCTCCACGAACGCGGCCTTGGCCGCCCAGCCCTCGTCGTCCATCACCGCCCGGAACTGCTGGTGGAACGGCCACAGGAGGTCGCGTTCCCACGCCACGCTCGTCTGCCCGGAGTCGTAGCGGCCCGCGTAGGGCTCGTTGATCGGGTCGACGCCGAGCAGCAGCCGGAACGCGCTCGCGGAGAGGTTCTCCTTGAGGTGCCGCAGGGTTTCCCCGGCCTGCCGCAGGAAGGCGTCGCGGATCCTGACCGGCCCGGCGGAGGTGGTGATCTCGCGGTTGTGCCAGAAGTCGTACGTCGCCGCGGTGACCGCGCCGTTGTTCTTCATGTTCTGGCCCCAGTGCACGCACAGCCCGCACGACTCGCGCGGGTACCCGCCCGCCCGCACCACCCACGCGGGCGCGCCGTCGCCGGTGTACCAGCTGTCGGGGTTGAACAGGTGCCGCGAGTAGAGGTCCTGGTGGAAGTCCAGGTAGACCAGGATCCCCTCGTCGGTGAACGCGCCGATCTGCTCCGCCACGCGGTCCAGGTACCCGTGGTCGATCCGCCCCGGCTCGGGCTCCACCCACGCCCAGGTGACCAGGAACCGCACCGCGTTCGCACCGGTCATCCGCTTCATGGCGGACGCCGACAGCCGGGCGTCGGCGGTCGTCGCGAACGGCAGGCCGCGGTTCTCCGCGAGCTTCGCCGTGCCGGAGACGTTGAAGCCGCGCAGGGTGATCTCCCGACCCTGCTCGTCGCGGAACTTCCCGCCCTGGACGTGGACGGCGGTGTCGTCCGGCGCCGCTCCCGCGGTCGGGGTGAGCGCCAGCGTCGCCGCCAGGAGCAGGAGGAACAGCCTCATGTCGCCGAGCGTAGAGAAAGTGAATCTGATTCACATCCGCCGTTTGGACAACCAGCGGTGCTCCGGTGGGCGGCGCCTAGGCTGGGCGGGTGCTGATTCGACGCGAAGTACCCGGTGACGTGGAAGCCATCCGCTCGGTGACCGAGGCCGCGTTCGCCGCGAAACCGGGCGGGGAGCACCAGCTCGTCGACTGGTTGCGGGCCGACGAGGGGTGGATTCCGGCGTTGTCGCTGGTGGCCGAGGTGGACGGGGCCGTGGTGGGGCACGTGGTGTGCACGCGGGCCACTGTGGACGGTGCCAAGGCGCTTGGCCTGGGGCCGTTGAGCGTGCTGCCCTCGCACCAGCGGGCGGGCGTCGGGAAGGCGTTGGTGCACACCGTGCTGGGGATCGCCGACGCGTTGGAGGAGCCGCTCGTCGTGCTGCTGGGCGACCCGGAGTACTACTCGCGGTTCGGGTTCCGGCTGGCCGCGGAGTACGGGATCACGCCGCCGGTGGCCGAATGGGCACCGCACTTCCAGGCCCGGCCGTTGAGCGCCTACACCGAGGCGCTCAACGGCCGGTTCCGGTACGCGGAGCCGTTCGACCGGCTGTGACTCAGCCCCGCGCGGTCAGCGTGAACGCCAGGGCGGCCATCGAGGTGAAGTCGATCGCCGGTTCGGAACTGGGCCAGGAGCGCAGGTCGTCGGCGAAGACGGACGTCGCCGAGTCGAACTGCTTGGTGTAGGTCTTGGTGCACGGGTCGGAGCCCGCGGGCATGTCGCCGAGGTCGCCGAACAGGTCCGCGCCGTTCGGACCGTTGACCACCGCGCCCACCAGGACCTTGCGACCGCCGTCCAGGTCACCCGAGAGGTTCGCGGCCTGGTGCTGCGGGCAGTTCGGGAACGTGGTGCCGACGCCGATCATGAGCGTGGTGCCCCAGGCGTTGGAGCCCAGCGTGAAGTCCCGCTGCTGGGTGGCGAAGGCGTCGTAGGTCCGGTCGCCGGTGAGGCCGCGGTAGAGCTTCGCCGTGGCCACGTGGCCGAAGCTGCGCGGTGCGGCGTCGAACTGCGTGACGTCGACGGCCGTGCGGAACGGGCTGGTGGCGGAGGCGTCGAGGCCCTGCCGCAACTGTCGCCGGAGGTCGCCGACCAACTGCGCCTCGGTGACCTCGGCGTTGCGGACGCCGCCCGCGCGGAGCACGCGGACGAGGTCGGTGTGGGCCAAAGCGCTGGTGTTGTACAGGTTCAGGGTGTCGGTGTCGCCACTGGCGAGGTACACCTTGGCCCAGTGGGTGGCCGTGGTGGCCCAGCCCGCGGCGCGGCGGTCGCCGAGGGCCTTGCCCGCCAGGGCCAGCTGGGTGGCGCCGAACTCCAGGTCGTCGGCCCAGGAGTCCTCGGGGTAGTACGCGTGCGGGAACGCGGTCACGAGTTCGCCGACGTCCGCGGTCCTGGCCTGGGCGAAGACCGAAGCGGCTTCCTCCAGGTACCGGCGCGCCACCACGGGGTCGCGCTCCACCTGGGCGGCCAGGGCGAACGCGGCCGAGACGCGGCCCGCGAGGTTGGGACTGATCCGCTCGCCGGGCGCCGCGGCGCGGAAGACGGGGCGGTGCTTGATGAAGTACTCGAGATCGCCGGGTCGCACGTCGAGCTCGTCGTCGGCTTCCGGGAGCCGCCACACGTCGTGGTCGCCCACGAAGCCGTGCTCCTCGCTGCCGGTGCCGATGCCGACCTGCGCGATGAGGGTCTTGCTCTCGCCGTCCCACACCTTGTCGAGCCACTTGAGGCCGAACCGGGTCTCGGCGGCGAGCGCGGGGGTCGGGGCGATGCGCTGCGCGTACAGGAGTTCCGCCAGCGAGTACGAGGTGGCGTGGGTGAACTTGACGAAGTCGCCCGCGTCGAACCAGCCGCCCTCCACGTCCACCGGGCCGCCGACGCGCTTCAGCGGCTCGGCCACCTCGTCGCCGCCCTCGCCCTTGAAGACCGGGGTGTCGTAGACGTGGGCCTCGCGGTCGGTCAGGTGGGACGGCTTGCGCTTGAGGCGGCCGGGGACGACGTGGGCCCCGTCGCGCTGGGCCTGGAAGAACTCGACGTTCTTCGCCGCCAACGGGGCGAACAGCTTCTCCGGCTCGTCGATCCTGAACGTCGGCGAGGTGGTCCCGGCGACCTTGATCCGGTACGTGCCGGTCCTGGTCACCCCGCTGAAGTCGATCGGCTGCACGGCGGTGTGGCCCGCGTTCCAACCGCCGCGCGACGCGCCCACCCTGCCGGTCAGCACGGACCGGCCCGAGCTGTCGAGGACGGCGAACGCGGCGTCCGCGGCGGCGGGCGCGAGGAGGTAGGCCTGTTTGCTCTCCGTGGAGCCGTAGCCGATCTGGTCCAGCCGGATCTGGCCTACCGGGGCGGCCTGGGCGGGCACCGCCACCAGTCCGGTGACCGCCACCGCCGTGACGAGGGCGTGGGTGAGACGCATGGGACTCCTTGTGCGGACCGGCGGCGGTGGCCCTTTGGTAAGAAAGTTGCCTAATTAGTCGGGAAGACTAGCCGCCGGTCGCCGGGGTCACCAGTCCTCTGGCGGCTCCAGGAACGCCTTGCCCAGGTCGCGGGTCAGGGAGAGGGCCCGGCGGACCCAGCGGTCGGACGCCCCGGCCATTCCGCAGGTGGGTGTGGGCACGGCGAGGTCGGTCAGCACCGTGCGCGGGAAGCCCAGGCGGTCGGCCAGCTCCAACGCGGGCTTCGCGAGGCCGCGCAGGTCGATCTTCGCGTCCGGGTCCGTGCTGGGCACCAGCCCCAGCCACAGCGAGGTGCCCGCCTGCCAGGCTTCCCCGAGTTCGTCGGCCACCTCCTTGCCCGCGCCGCGGAGCAGGGAGACGTCCAGGGCCACGGCCGTCGCGCCCGCTTCGCGGAAGAGCGTGACGGGGGGCTTGGGGGCGCAGCAGTGGACGATCGCGCCCGGACCCGCCACGTCGATGATCGCGGCCAGGACGTCGCGGGCGTCCGGTTCCGGGACGGCGCGGACGGTGCCGAGCTTCGACGGGGTGGGCAGGAGCCCGGCGAGGACCGCGGGCAGTCCGGGCTCGTCCACCTGCACGACGACCTGGGCGCCGGTCCGCTTCCGGACCTCCGCGACGTGCAGGCGCAGCCCCTCGGCCAGGGATTCGGTGAACTCCTTCACCGCGCCCGGATCGGTCAGCACGCGGTGGCCGCGCACGAGTTCCACGTTCGACATCAACGTCCACGGCCCGGCGATCTGGATCTTCACGACCTCGGGCTTGAGGTTGACGTCCTGCACGGCTTCCTCGAACGCGTCGAGGTCGTAGCGCATCAGGTCGGTGGCCCGGCGGTGGTCGCGGCCGGGGTGCGCGGTCACGCGGTAGCCGGACGGGACGACCTCGATCGGGATGTCCACGAGCAGACCGGCGGTGCGGCCGACGAGGTCGGCTCCCACTCCCCGATCGGGGAGTTCGGGCAGGTGCGGCAACAACGGCAGCTCGCCGAGGACGATGCGCGACGCCTCGCGCGGATCCGTGCCGGGCAGTGAGCCGATGCCGGTGGCGGAGCCGGGTTTCCAAGGGGTCGTGTTCACGTCGACAGTGTCGCACCGGCCAGGAGGTCCGCCGTGCGCAGGAAGCGGGCGCTCGCGTCGTGGCCCGCGAAGTCGAGGAGGTACAGGCCGGTGGACACGCGTTCGAGGAACCCCCACTCCCAGATGGCGGTCGCGGACAGGCCGGAGCCGTCGGCCAGGACGGCGCAGTAGCGGCGGGCCGTGGCGACCGGGTCGGGGGCGGCCAGGAGTTCGTCGCACCAGTCGCGGAGGACGACGCCGAGGTCGTACGCCGGGTCGTCGACGAAGCCCTCCGGGTCGATGAAGACGTAGCCCGCTTCCGCGCCGGGGCGGGGCGCCAGGACGCGGAGGGCGTTGCCGGGGTGGGGATCGCCGTGGACGACGACGTGGGTGGACGGGTCGGAGCCCGCTCGGCGGTCCGCGAAGCGCATGGCCTGGCTGTACGCCCGCTGGGAACAGGGCCTGCCGTGCCCGTGCCACAGCGAGCGCACCAGCTCGGCCAGGTCCTCGGCCTTCGGCTGGGCGGGCTCGGTCGGCGGCAGCCACGCCCGGCGCAGCAGGCGGACCAGGACGTCCAGCGTCGGCTCGGGCGGCAGCGACAGCTCCGCGCCGAGGGCTTCCAGGAGCAGGGCGTCGTGGGCGGGTGACGTGGCCAACAGGCGGACGTAGCCGTTGCCGTCGGCGGCCCGGATCGTGCGGACCTGGCTCGCGGTGTCGTGGCCGGGCGCGACGAGCTTGAGGACCACCTGCTCACCGTCCGCCGTGCGGGCACCGGTGGCGTAGGAGGCGCTGCCCTCGGCGAACGGGCGGCCGAGGGTCAGGGACCACTCGGCGGCCAGGTCGGCGACCACGTCGGGGAGAGCCGCCAGCCAGCGCTCCCCCGGCTCGCCCAGGTGCGCCGCCTTCTGCCGGACCAGCTCCGGTACCTCGATCACGCGTCGATGATCGAGGTGCGCCCGGACTCGCGCCAGCGGTTATCGGTGCGCGGCGGGCTGGGCTTGCGGGAACGCGGCGTTGACGGCGGCGAGGTCGGCGGTGGTCAGCTTGATGCCCGCGGCGGCGACGTTCTGCTCCACCCGCTCGGGGCGCTTGGTGCCGGGGATCGGGGTGGTGTTGTCGTGCGCGTGGACCCAGGCGAGCGCGAACTGGGCCGGGGTGACGCCCTTCTCGTCCGCCAGCGCCTTCAGGCGGTCGTCGGTGATCGCACCGCGGCCCAGCGGCGCGCTCGGGACGAACCCGATGCCGAGTTCGCGGCACGTCGCCAGCACCCCGTCGCGCTCCGGTCCCCTGGAGAGCAGGGAGAACTCCGACTGCACGGCCGTGACGGGGTGGATGAGGTGCGCCCGGCGGATGACCTCCGGCGACACGTCGCCGAGGCCGATGTAGCGGATCTTGCCCGCCATGAACACGTCGGCCAACGCGTCCATCGTGTCCTCGATCGGGATCTCGGGGTCGACGCGCTCCAGGTAGTACAGGTCGATGTAGTCGGTGCCGAGGTGCCTCAGCGAGCGGTCGACGGCCCGGTTCACGTACTCGGCGGTGCCGTTGACGTCGTGCGAAAGGCCGTCGTCGTCCAGCTCCACGGCGAACTTCGTCGCCAGCTGCACGTCGTCGCGGCGGCCCGCGACGGCCTTGCCGACCAGGACCTCGTTGGTGAACGGGCCGAAGCCCTCCGCGGTGTCGAAGAACGTGACGCCGAGGTCGAGCGCGCGCCGCACGGTCGCGGTGGACTCCGCGGCGTAGCGGTCGCTCATGCCCATGCAGCCGAGGCCCTGGGTGGAGACGAGGAGACCCTGGCTGCCGAGGGGGCGCTTGCCGAGGGGCGTGGAGTTCTGGTCGACCATCGAAACAGTCTCGCCGATTCGTGTTGCCGGACGACCACTAGGCCTCGGAACTGTTAAAAGGTCTAGACCCATTGACGGCCACGGCCCAGACCACCTACGGTCACGGTCTCGGTGCTCACCGTGGCCGAGCATCCCCCGATCGTGGTGTGGGAGCACGTCGCGCCCCGTACTCCCACACCACTCCTTTTCCTGAAACGGTTATCCCCGCACAATGGGATTGGTTTCACGGCGTGGAATCGGCTTCAAGCTTGATCACATGGCCGATATGCAGAGGCCCCCGAAGACCTTGAACCGCATGAGGTCAGGTTCGTGGCTGCCGCGAAGCGGCGTTGAGCGCCACCGCCTCCAGCACCACCACCCCGGCGACCACGACGGCCTGGGCGAGCACCAGCCACGTGCCGAGCGCGGTGATCCCGAACCAGCCCAGCTCGGCGGTCAGCACGCTGTCGACCACCCACAGCAGGTTGACGAGGATGACGATCTTCACCAGCGTGCGGCGCGGGTGCACGCCGACGAAGAAGATGCCCGCGCCGAGGGCGAGCAGGAAGATGCCGATGGGAATCACCGGCAGGCCCAGTTCCGTGCCGAACGGCATGGCCAGCGCACCCAGTGCCGCCGCGCCGACGCCGTCGGCCTTGAGTGCGAAGCGGAGAAGTCGGTCGTTGTTGTCCATGACCCGAAAGCTAGGGTCGGCGGCACTGCCGAAACCACGCCGAACGCTGCCAACTCCTGCCAGTCACCGGTGCTCGACCTGGGAGGACAGGTCCGCCGCCACCAGTTTCGCCCCGGCGTTCTGCCAGTTGTGCAGGGTCCGCTCCGGGACCTGTCCGACGAACCACGCGAGGGCCTTCTTCGATTCCGGGTCGAGGTCTTCGCGTTTCGTGCGCACGCTGTACGGGCGGATTCCGGCGATGTAGTAGAAGTACAGCGCGTTGTAGTGGCGCCATTCGTCGCTGGTGCCGAAATCGCCGTCCCGCGGTTTCAAGCGGGTGATGCACTCCAGCAGCAGAGCCTTCAGCTCGACGGCCCTTTCGACCGGCTGGTCGGCCACTCCCCTGGCCGCGAGCCGGGTCGTGATGACGGGGAGGCTCGCCAACGGGCTGGCGACCAGCTTGCCGAGGTCGCCGTAGTGGCTGAGGGCTCGGCGGGTCAGGCGGGCGAACTCGTTGTCGTCCACCTCGGCCAGCGGGTCGCGGCGGGGCAGGGCGTCGATCACCTCGCGGAGTGCGGCGCGGTCCTTCGCGAGGCCGGGCAGGACCAGTCTGTCGGCCGCCGCGGACAACGGGCTCGCCAGGACCTGGACGGCGACGGCGGCGGCGATCGTGCCGAACAGCAGCGGTTCCAACCGGGCCCCGGTGCTGAGCATGAAGACCACCACCTGAGCGCCGAACAGCACCGCCGTGCCGAGCGAGACCACCAGCGAGCGGACCATGTCGGCGCGCACGGCCTCGCCCTCGTCGAACGCGTCCGCCACCGCGACCGCGATGCCGAACAGGACGAGGTCCACCGCCAGGGAACCGAGCACCAGGGGTTTCGGCAGGAGGCCGAAACCGAGCAGCGCGGCGCCGATCCCGAACATCAGCGTCGCGGCCGCAGGCACCGCCACGACGCGACGTGGGCGGTGGCGCAGGAACAGACCGAAGGCCACCGCGAGTGGAACCACCGCGACGACCGGGAAGAAAGCCGCCGCCGCGAGAACCGGGACGACCGAGAAACGCCACCACAGCTCGAAACGAGCGGGCAGCCAGCACGTGATCGCACCCGCCCAGGCCACGGCGGGCACCGCGAGCAGCACCGGCGGAACCGGGTCGAAAGCGATTACCACCGCGAACACGAGCAGTCCAGCCGCCGTTCGGCGCAGCAGCGGTTTTCGCACATCCCTTGCGAGCAGGTAGAGCCCTAGCCACCAGGCGAAACCGAATGACACCACCGTTACGGGGAACACCTGACAATCCTACGATCGGGCGAAGAATCGGCAGCCCATTGCGCGGCTTGAGAGCATGTGGGCCATGCCAGTCGAGGTGACGTTGCACCGAGCGGCCCAAGAACTCACGCGAGGCGATCTGGCGAGCGTCCTCCGCGCGCGGCAGAGGCTCGCCGGGCTCGTCGGGACCTACCCCACCCGGTTGGACCTCCGGGACAAGCTCGCGGCCGTCTACCGCCTGCTCGGCAATGCCGTGCAGGCCGGTCGGTGGAGCTACCTGTCGGAGGTCCGCGACGACGTGGAGGTGCTGGCGTTCCACCACGCGTACAAGACACCGGTGGCGCGGCTGACGGCGATGAACTGGACCGGCGGCGAGGGCGCGGCCGAGACCGAGACGGCCCGCACGCGGCTGATGGCGCTGCACCAGGCCGCCACCGAGCAGATCCAGGACGAGCTGGTCGTGGCGGAGCAGGAGCCGTCGCGGTCGTGGATCGCGTGCGCGCTGATCGCACTCGGGCTGGCGGTGCTGGCCGTCCTCATCGTGACGGGAGCCATAACCGTCGTGCGGTTCGGGTACCGCATCCTGGTGGCATGACCATCGACGTCGCCGCCGCGGCCGACCGCATCCGCCCGCACGCCCGCCGGACCCCGCTGTGGCGGGTCGAGGTGGACGGCCGCCCGCTGGTGCTGAAGCTGGAGCACCTCCAGCTGACCGGGTCGTTCAAGATCCGCGGCGCGCTGAACACGCTGATCGCCGGGGGCGGGCCGGACACCGTGGTCACGGCGTCCGGCGGCAACCACGGGCTCGGGGTCGCGAAGGCCGCGCAGCTGCTCGGGGTGTCGGCGACGGTGTTCGTGCCGACGTCGGCGCCCGAGGGGAAGGTGCGGCGGATCGAGGCCGCCGGGGCGAAGCTGGTCCGGCACGGGGCGTCGTACGCCGAGGCCGTCGTCGCCGCGCGGGAGTTCCCCGGCACGTACGTCGAGGCGTACAACGACCCGCTGGTCATCGCCGGGCAGGGCACGGTGGGGCTGGAGATCGTCGCCGACCTGCCGGAGGTGGACAGCGTGGCCGTGGCGGTCGGCGGTGGCGGGCTGGTGTCCGGGATCGCGTCGGCCGTCGGCGACCGGCTCACGGTCGCGGTCGAGCCGGTCGGCTGCTCCGCCCTGCACAACGCCCTCGAAGCCGGTGCGCCGGTCGACGGGCCGGTGGAGTCCGTCGCCTCGTCCGCGCTGGGCGCCACCCGCATCGGCGACCTGCCGTTCGAGGTCCTGCGCGCGGCGCGGACGACGTCGCTGCTCGTCACCGATGCCGAGCTGCTCGCCGCCCGCGACCGGCTGTGGGAAGAGTTCCGGCTGGCCGTGGAGCCCGCGGCGGCGGTGCCGTTCGCGGCCTTCCTGGCGGGCAACGTGCCTGGTGAGCTGCCGTGCGTGGTGCTGTGCGGCTCGAACACCGATTGGACCCCCTGACCGGGCGGTGTCACGCTGGGCGGGTGGCAGACACCGACGCGCTCGACGGGCTCGTCACCCAGCTCGGTCCCTACGGGGTTCGCGCTTCGAAGTTGTTCGGTGAACCGGCCCTCAAGGACGTCGAGGGCAAGGCCTTCGCGTGCCTGCACGAGGGCGAACTCGCGTGCCGCCTCGGGGAAGGCACCCGAGCCCACGCCGAAGCCCTGGAAATGGGCGACGCGCACCTGTTCGACCCGTCCGGAAACGGACGTCCGATGCGCGACTGGGTGTGCCTGCCCGCCGCGCACTCCTCGCGGTGGGCGGAGTTCGCCTCCGCCGCCATGTCCGTTCCGCACTGATCCGGCCGCACACCGCCGTACGCCTCCCGACGTAGGGAGCGGTGCCGCTTCCGGGCTGACGCCTTCCGCGTTCGACCCGTGCACGATTCGGTGCCATGACAACGCGCATCGGCTACCGGGTCGGCATCGTGCTGTTCGCGAGCGGGCTGCTCCACCTCCTGGTGTTCGCCGTCGACGGCGGGCCCTGGGAGGGACCGGTGTCGTGGCGGAAACCGGTGACGTTCGGGCTGTCGTTCGGGCTCACGCTGGCCACCGTCGTCTGGGTCGGGACGCTCGTGCGGGTCAAGCCGTTCGTCGTCGCGCTGTTCACCGTGGCCTCGATCTCCGAGGTCCTCGGCATCACCGTGCAGGCGTGGCGGGAGGTGCCGTCGCACTTCAACGACGAGACGCCGTTCGACTCGGCCGTCTCGACCGGGCTCGCCGTCGGCGGCGGCGTGATCATCTTCTCGGTGGTGTGGCTGCTCGTCACGGCGTGGCGGGCGGAGCACCTGACGCCGAGCATGCTGCTGGCCGTGCGCGTCGGGACGGCGACGTTCCTGAGCGCCATGGCGTTCGGCGGCCTGATGATCGCCCGCGGCGCGACGGCCGTGCGGAGCGGCCAGGCCGCCGAGGCGTACGGCACCGCCGGGATCTTCAAGCCCGCCCACGGGGTCGCGATGCACGGCGTGCTCGTGCTGCCGCTGCTGGCGTGGCTCCTCACGTTCACGCCGCTGGAGGAGCGGCAGCGGACACGGGTGGTCGCGGGTGCCTCGGTGGCCTACCTGGCGCTGCTCGGAGCCGCCACCTGGTACTCGCTGCCGTGAGACCTCAGCCGAAGGTGGTGTGGCGCCGGTCGGTCTTCGGCACCACGAGCCGGGTGGCCGTCCAGTCGTCCGCGATCGGCGTGCCGGACGTGCTCGCCAGGCCCGCCACCACCGCCGCCTCGCTGATGTCGGCGAACTCGACGTAGCCAGGGCGCCCGATCTTCGGCGTGAGCACCCAGATGACGCCCGTGCCGTTCAGCTCCGAGGTGGCGTCGACCAGCGTGTCGGCGAGGTCGTCGTCCCCGTCCTCGAACCACACCAGCACGGCGTCCGCGGTCGCTTCGCGGTCGGTGGGGGCCAGCGCGTCGCCGGTCGCGGCCTCGACGGCGTCGCGGACCTCGTCGTCACCGGTCTCGCCGATCTCCTTGACGAACTGACCGGCCACCAGCTCAAGCCGGTCCGCCGCCGTTCTCGTCCCGCTCTGCGTCATGCGGAGGAGCGTGCCACGACCGAACGCGTCGACGAAGACTCCGATCGGGGATCGTTGCGGCCTAACGGGTGAACGGCGGTGACTGTCAGCCAGTGGAGTCGATGGTGGCGCTCGCCAGCACGAGGTCGCCGGAGGCGTCCGGGCGGTACAGCGCCACGGCCTGGCCGGGGGCCACGCCCGTCAGCGGCTCGCGCAGGTGGACCCGCAACACGTCGCCGACCAGCTCGGCCACCGCCGGAGCCGTGCCGCCGTGGGCGCGGACCTGGGCGACGCACTCGACGGGCCCGTCCAGCGGGACGCCGTTCGGCCAGGAGGCGCGGACGGCGACGATCTCCGTCACCGCCAGCTTCTCCGCCGCGCCGACGCGGACGTTGCCCGACACCGGCTCCAGCGCGAGCACGTACCGGGGACGGCCGTCCGGGGCGGGTGCGTCGATGCCGAGGCCCTTGCGCTGGCCGACGGTGAACTCGTGCACGCCCGCGTGGCGGCCCAGCACCGCGCCGGTCTCGTCGTCGATCAGCAGCCCCGGCGACTCACCGATCCGGTTGCCGAGGAACTTCTGGGTGTCGCCGTCCGGGATGAAGCAGATGTCGTGGCTGTCCGGCTTCTCCGCCACGCCGAGACCGCGCGCGGCCGCCTCCTCGCGGACGGCGGCCTTCGTGCTGCCCCCCAACGGGAACATGGCGTGCGACAGCTGCTCACGGGTCAGCGAGGCCAGGACGTACGACTGGTCCTTGCCGTCGTCCGCGCTGCGGCGCAGCTCGACCAGACCGTCCTCAATGGACAGCCGGGCGTAGTGGCCGGTGCAGACGGCGTCGAACCCGAGCGCGATGGCCTTGTCGAGCAGCGCCTCGAACTTGATCCGCTCGTTGCAGCGCAGGCACGGGTTCGGGGTGCGACCGGCCGCGTACTCCGCGACGAAGTCGTCCACCACGTCCTCGGTGAAGCGCTCGGCGAAGTCCCACACGTAGAACGGGATGCCCATCAGGTCCGCCGCGCGACGGGCGTCGTGCGCGTCCTCGACGGTGCAGCAGCCCCGCGCGCCGGTGCGCAGCGTGCCGGGTTTGGCGGACAGCGCGAGGTGCACGCCGGTCACGTCGTGACCCGCTTCCACCGCGCGCGCGGCCGCCACCGCGGAGTCGACCCCACCGCTCATCGCCGCGAGCACCCGCATCCCGCTACACCTCCGCCTTGACGTTCTTGCCACGGGAGCGCCGCATGCCCGCCAGGCCCGCGCTGCGCGCGCGGTCCACGACCGGGCCGATCGCCTCGGCCAGGTCGTGCACGTCCTGCGCGGTCGACGTGTGCCCCAGCGAGAACCGCAGCGAACCGCGGGCCAGCGCGGGTTCGACGTCCATCGCGAGCAGCACGTGGCTGGGCTGCGCGACACCAGCCGTGCAGGCCGATCCGGTCGAGCACTCGATGCCCTTGGCGTCGAGCAGCATCAGCAGGCTGTCGCCCTCGCAGCCGGGGAACGTGAGGTGGGCGTTGCCGGGGAGCCGCAGCTCACCGGGGTCGCCGTTGACGATCGCGTCCGGCACGACCCGGCGCACCGACGCGATCAGCTCGTCGCGCAGCGCGGCCACGGCCACGGCGTTGTGCGGCTGGTCCTCCACGGCCCGCCGCACGGCGGTCGCGAGACCGACGATCGCGGGCACGTCCAGGGTGCCGGAGCGGACGTCGCGCTCCTGGCCGCCGCCGTGCAGCAGCGGCGTGCACGCCACGTCGCGGGCGAGCAGCAGCACGCCGACGCCGTACGGGCCGCCGACCTTGTGGCCGGTCATCGTCAGCGCGTCGGCCCCGCTCGACGTGAAGTCGACCGGCACCGCGCCCACGGCCTGCACCGCGTCGGTGTGGAACGGCACGCCACGGGAGGCGCACACGGCGGCCAGCTCGGCGACCGGGTTGATCGTGCCGACCTCGTTGTTCGCCCACATCGCCGTCACCAGCGCCACGTCGTCGCCCTGGAGCGCCTCGCGCAGCACCTCGGGGTGCACGCGGCCGTGCGAGTCCGTCTCCAGCCACGTCACCTCGGCGCCGTCCTGGTCCGCGAGCCACTGCACCGCGTCCAGCACCGCGTGGTGCTCGACGGCGGACGCGAGGATCCGCCTGCGGCGCGGGTCGGCCGCTCGACGGGCCCAGAAGACGCCCTTGACCGCCAGGTTGTCGCTCTCGGTGCCGCCGCCGGTGAAGATGACCTCGGACGGCCGGGCGCCCAGCGCGTCCGCGATGTCCTCCCGCGATTCCTCCACGGCCCGGCGCGCGCGCCTGCCGGAGGTGTGCAGCGAGGAGGCGTTGCCCAGGGTGGACAAAGCCCGCGTCATCGCCGTGATCGCATCGGGGTGCATCGGCGTGGTGGCAGCATGATCGAGGTAGGCCATCGCGCTCCCAGGGTAGCCCGTTCAGGCAACGGCCTTCGTGCGCGGACCCGTGAGGAACGCGCCGAGGACCGCCAGCGCCGCCATGGCGAGGTCGAACGGGATGATCGCGGCCGTCGGGGCGGCGGTCGAGGCGAACGCGGTGATCACGACGCCGCCGACGCCGACCAGGAACGCCGAGCCCAGCATGTCGCTGATCTGCACCGCGGACGAGTTGAAGCCGCGGTCGGCGTCCGTGGACGCGGCCAGCACGAGCACGCTCACGCTGGACATCGCCAGGCCCATGCCCGCGCCCGCGATGGCCCACAGCGGCGCGGTGGCCCAGGCCGGACCCCACTCGGGAGCGATCAGCGTCACGCCCGCGATGCCCGTGGCGTTGAGCACAAAGCCCCAGCGGATCAGCGTGCCGCGCGGGATGTCCGGTTTGCGGGACTGCCACAGCGACGCCGTCGTCCAGCCGAGCGCGCTCAGCGTCAGCGGGATGCCGGACGCGAGCGGCGAGTAGCCGTGGACGGAGGTCAGGGTGAGGGGGATGAACGCCTCGGTCGCGAAGAACGAGCCCGCGAGCATCCCACGGGCCAGCACCGTCACGGGGAGGCCGCGGCGGGCGGTGAGCGTGCCCCTGGGCAGCAGGACGCGCAGCGACGGCACCAGCATGGCCAGCCCCGCCGCGCCCAGCAGCAGGTTCAGCCCGCGCGGGTGCTGGGCGGCCCAGCTCAGCGCCGAGACGCCCACGCCACCGCCGACGGCGGCGAGCAGCAGACCTCGACGGGCGGTGACGGCGCTGTCCACGTGCTTCGGCAGCGTGCGCAGCACCGGGACGAGCAGCAGGAAGCCGATCAGCACCAGCGGGGCCAGTGCGAGGAACACCAGCCGCCAGGTCAGCTGCTCGGTGAAGAAGCCCGCGAGCGCCGGGCCGACCAGCGACGGCACGACCCAGGCGGCGGACAGCGCGCCGAACACGGCGGGGCGGTCGCGCTCCGGGTACACGAGACCGATCACCACGTAGATGGCGACGATCTGCATGCCCGCGCCGAAGCCCTGGAGCACCCGGCCCCCGAGCAGCGTCCCCATGTCCTGGGCGAACCCGGCGATCAGCAGACCGGCGAGGAACACCACCGGACCCGCCAGCAGCACGGGCTTGGGGCCGCGCAGGTCGCAGAACCGGCCGGACAGCACCGTCGCGACCACGCTGGCCGCCAGGAACGCGACGAACGGCCAGGCGTACAGCTCGTCGCCCCGGAGGTCGGAGACCATCCTGGGCATCGCGGTGCTGACGCCCATCGCCTCGAACGCCAGCAGCGTCACCAGGAGGACGATCCCGGCGGTCGGCCCCCGGCGGTCCGGGGCCCACAACCTGCTCTTCTCGGCGCTGTCGGTGATGCTCACCAGCCTATCGTTCAACCTCGACCGGGGTGGAGGTCAAGAGGACGTGCGCCCTGGTGGGGGTGCCGTGCACCACTCGTTCGGCCTCCCCCTGCACCAGCGCGGCCAGTTCCCGGCGGGTCGCGGCGCGGCCGGGGGCGATCTCGTCCAGCACGTGCACCTCGACCACCAGCCCCCGCAGCCGGACGACGCGGCGGATGGAGTCGAACAGCGCGTCCGTCCCGACGAACGCCGGACTGGTCGTGGGCGTGCCGTCCGCGAGGCGGTAGCGCAGCACCACCGGCCGCACCGGGACACCGGCGTCGAGCGCGGACTGGAACAGCGCGGGCCGGTAGCCGCCGGACGCCAGACCGCACCACGTCGTGCCCTCGGCGTGGATGCCGACGGCGGCCCCGTCCCGCAGCGCGGACGCCAGTTCGGCGACCGTGCCGGGCAGCTGCGACAGGCGCTCCCGGTCCAGGTAGACCGTCCGGGCCGCGGTGATCACCCGACCCAGCACCGGCCAGTCGCGGATGTCGCGCTTGGCCACCATGCGGATCGGCTGCACGCCGTCGATGGCCAGTTCGTCCAGCCAGGACACGTGGTTGCTGACCACCAGCACCCCGCGGCCGGGCGTCTCCTGGAACCGGGACGGGCCGTGCACGGCGATCCGGGCGCCGAACGCCCGGAGCAGCACGCGGAACCACTGCCGCAGCACGGTTTCGCGGGCGTTCCCGCGGAGGACGAGGACGAAGACCCCGCAGAGCAGGACGACGGCCGCCGCGACCAGCCGGAACGCGGCCCTCAGCTGACCGACCGTCGGGGTGGAACGATCCAGGCAGCCGTCCCCGCACGGCGAGCGCGGCATCCACGCGTGCGTCACGGCGCTTCCCCCAGGAAGAACTTGAGGTACCGCTTGTCCATCCGAGACGGGTTCATCAGGACGAACAGGTCGGCGACCCCGAAGTCGGGGTCGAACGCGGGCGGGCCGCACACCTTCGCGCCCATCCGCAGGTAGCCCTTCAGCAGCGGCGGCAGCACCGCCCTGGCGGGCGCGGGACCGGGCGTCCACGGGTTCAGCGGGCGCACCCGGAACTCCTCGTCCGAGTAGTGCTTGGCGCGCACGGTCTCCCAGACGCCGGACGCGTGCTCGCCACCGTCCGCCAGCGACACCGACGCGCAGCCCGCGAGCCAGGTGTGGCCCGACAGCAGCATGTACCGCGCGATTCCAGCCCAGACGAGACTGACGACGGCGCCGCTGCGGTGGTCCGGGTGGACGCAGGACCGACCGGTCTCCACCAGCGAGTGGCGCAGGTGCGCCAGTCCTGCCAGGTCGAACTCGGTCTCGGAGTAGAAGCCGCCCGCTTCGCGCGCCCGGTCGGGCGGCAGCATCCGGTACGTGCCTACGATCTCCCCCGACGTGTCGTCGCGCACGACGAGGTGGTCGCAGAACTCGTCGAACCGGTCGACGTCGTGCCCAGGTACGGAGGTGTGCAGCGAAGCACCCACCTCGTCGGCGAACACCAGGTAGCGGAGCCGTTGCGCGGCAACGACTTCGGCGCTGTCACGGGCGACCAGGAGGGAGTACCCTGGCGTGCCGGTCGCGGGCCGGGCGGTGCTGACAAGCAGTTGCGGCTGCGTCATGGTTCAAGGTTTACCGAGCAGTTGGGAACCACCGGCAGGTCGAAGCGGTGACGCGTTCGTGCCATCTCGATGAATGGCCGGTTCTCAGGTTCCGCTCAGG
This sequence comes from Umezawaea sp. cmx-9-4, assembly GCA_049997955.1. Classification (GTDB taxonomy): domain Bacteria; phylum Actinomycetota; class Actinomycetes; order Mycobacteriales; family Pseudonocardiaceae; genus Umezawaea. Next base: position 509,913 of record JAEBDY010000002.1, read on the forward strand.
AAGGCCTGCCGGCGCGGAGCAACGGCCGCTCGGCAGGCCTCGGCGAGTCCACCACCCGCTCACGCAAGGAGATTCCACGTGGAGGTCAGGCGGTTCCGCCCACCACCGGGATGGCCGAGGCCGCCCCAGGGATGGGTGCCTCCCCCTGGCTGGGCCCCGGACCCCTCCTGGCCGCCCGCCCCCGCGGGCTGGCAGTTCTGGGGTCCCGTCGCCCAGGCGCACCTGACCGCTCCCGTCCCCCGGATCCGCGTGCCCGTCATCCCACCTCCGGCGACCAACGGCTTCGGCAGCCGCCGCAAGGCGCTGGAGGCCGAGAACACCAAGCTGCGGGAAGCGCTGGCCACCGCCGGGATCTACGACGACTCCGCGCGCGTCGAGCGGATCCGGATGATGGAGGGCCAGCTCCAGAACGTGCTCGCGCAGGTGTCCCGCGCCCGCGCGGAACTGGAGGCCGTGCGGGACGAGCTGATCAACGCCTCGGACACCGCGATGCTCCAGGCGGCGGGCGTGTACGCCTACGCGCACCCGCTGGACGACGCCGTCGGCTACAAGGAGCGGATCGTCGCGATCAAGGAGGACACCAAGGCGTTCGTGCGCACCGGCAACGCCGTGACGGCCACGACGAACTGGCAGGTCAACGGGTCGCTGGTCGAGGGCAAGAAGATGGTGGACGACTTCTCCAAGCTCCTGCTGCGCGCGTACAACACCGAGGCCGACAACTGCGTGCGGACCGTCAAGCCGCAGTCGCGGCAGAACTCCGTGGAACGGCTGACGAAGATCTCCGAGACGATCGCCCGGCTGGGCCAGTCGATGGAGATCGGCATCGACGAGCGCTACCACCGGCTGAGGTGCGCGGAGATCGTGCTGACGGCCGACTTCCGGGCCAAGCTCGAAGCGGAGAAGGAAGAGGCCCGCGCGATCCGCGAGGAGATGAAGGAGCAGGCCGCCGCCGCCCGCGACTACGAGCGGGCGCGGGCGAAGTGGGACAAGGAGCAGGCGCACGTCGAGAGCTCCCTGGCGGCGCTGCTCCGGCGGGGTGACGGCGAGTCCGTGGCCGCGCTGGCGCTGCGGTCCCGCATGGAGGAGGTCGAGGCGGGCCGGTTGGTCGTGGAGGAGCTGGCCGGGAACGCGCGCGCGGGCCACGTCTACGTGATCAGCAACATCGGGGCGTTCGGCGACGGGGTCGTGCAGATCGGGATGACGCGGCGGCTGGACCCCTACGACCGCGTTCGGGAACTGGGCGACGCGTCCGTGCCGTTCCGGTTCGACGTGCACGCGCTGGTGCAGAACCACGACGCGGTGGGGCTGCTGAAGGTGCTGCACGAGCGGTTCGCGGACCGGCGGCTCAACCAGGTGAACCCCCGGCGCGAGTTCTTCCGGGCCACGCCCGCGGAGGTGCTGGCGGTGTTGCGGGAGATCCCCGACGCGGGCGTGGTCGAGTTCGTCGAGCGCCCGGCGGCCCCGGAGTGGCGGGCCAGCACGCCGTGACGCGGAACCGCCCGGCTCACGGGGGACGTGAGCCGGGCGGTTCTCAGCGCGTGGGTGCGGTGGCTGCTAGCCCTTGCGCTTGGAGACTTCCTCGGTGAGCTGCGGTGCGACGGTGAACAGGTCGCCCACGACGCCGAAGTCGGCGATCTCGAAGATCGGCGCCTCGTTGTCCTTGTTCACCGCGATGATCGTCTTCGACGTCTGCATGCCCGCGCGGTGCTGGATCGCGCCGGAGATGCCCAGCGCGATGTACAGCTGCGGGGACACCGTCTTGCCGGTCTGCCCGACCTGGAACTGGTGCGGGTAGTAGCCGGAGTCGACGGCGGCGCGCGAGGCGCCGACGGCCGCGCCGAGGCTGTCCGCCAGCTTCTCGACGACGTCGAAGCTCTCCGCGCTGCCGACACCACGACCACCGGAGACGACCACGGAGGCCTCGGTCAGCTCGGGGCGGTCGCCGCCCACGATCTGCTCGCGGCCGGTGACCCTGGTGGCCTTCGCGGTGTCCACGGCGGTCAGCTCGACGGTCTCCTCGACCGCCGCGCCCTCCGCCTCGGACGCCTCGACGCCACCGGGGCGCACGGTGATGACCGGGATACCCGTGGTGATCTTCGACTTGACGACGAACGCGCCACCGAAGATGGACTGCGTGCCGGTGCCGTCCTCGTCGACGTCCACGACGTCGACCAGCAGACCGGAGACCAGGCGCGCGGCGAGCCTGCCCGCGACCTCCTTGCCCTCGATCGTGGCGGACACCAGGATCGCGGCGGGCGACGCCGTGCCCGCGATCGTGGCGAGCGCGTCGACCTTCGGCGTGACGAGGTAGTTCACCGCGTCGTCCGACTCGACCGCGTACACCTTGGCCGCGCCGTAGCGGCCCAGCGACTCCCTCACCTTCGCCGCGGTGCCGGGCGCGGCGACCACCACCGCGGACGGCTCGCCGAGACGGCGCGCGGCGGATAGGAGCTCATAGGTGACCTTCTTGACGTCGCCGTCGACGTGGTCGACGAGGACGAGTACCTCAGACATGTGAACCCTCGCCTTCAGATGAGCTTCTGGCCGACGAGGTACTCGGCGATCTTGGAACCGCCCGCCCCCTCGTCGTCGATGCGCTGACCCGCGGTGCGCGGGGGCTTCGGGGACGCCTCGACCACACCGGACCAGGCTCCGCCGAGACCGACCTCGCCCGCGTCGACCCCGAGGTCGGCGACGGTGAGCGTGGTCACGGGCTTCTTCTTCGCGGCCATGATGCCCTTGAAGGACGGGTACCGCGGCTCGTTGATCTTCTCGGTGACGCTCACGATCGCGGGGAGGGTCGCCTCCAGGTGCGCGACACCTTCCTCGGTCTCGCGCTCACCCTTGATGGTGGTGCCCTCGACGGTCAGCTTGCGCAGCTGCGTGACCTGCGGCAGACCGAGGTACTCGGCCAGGATCGCCGGGATCGCGCCCGCGCGGCCGTCGGTGGCCTCGTTGCCCGCGATGACGAGGTCGAAGCCCTCGACGGTGCCGATCGCCTTCGCCAGCACCTTGGCGGTGCCGAAGACGTCGGAGCCGTGCAGGGTCTCGTCGGAGACGTGCACCGCCTTGTCGGCACCCATGGAGAGCGCCTTGCGGATCGCGTCGGTGGCGCGACTCGGACCCATGGCGATGACGGTCACCTCGCCGCCGTGGGCCTCCTTGAGCAACAGCGCCTCTTCGACCGCGCGTTCGTTGATCTCATCGAGGACGGCGTCCGCGGATTCGCGGTCAAGGGTGTGGTCGGCATCGGTGAGCTTGCGCTCGGACCAGGTGTCAGGCACCTGCTTGACCAGGACGACAATGTTCATAGGTCCTCTTCGACCTCCTGCGGACGGGCGGCGACGTGACTAGGCGACTGCTGGGAGACGCGCTGGTCGCCGGGTTGGTGCGACCCTGCCATGTCCTCGCCGCATTGGCATGGTGGTGTCGACCACCCTCATGTTACCCACGAGTAGCTGCGGTGCAAGCGGCGGCAAGCACCTTGCAAGCGTGACGGTACTCACGGTGCCCCGCTCAGCCCACTTGATCGGTTAAGAAGCAGACGCCAACCGATGCTCCACCGGTGCGGCTAGGGTCCGATTTCATGTACCGGCGTGTCTCCATAGTCACGGACTCGACCGCGTGCCTGCCGTCCGCCCTGACCGACGAGCTTGGCATCACCGTGGCGCAGATCCAGGTCCGCATCGGCGACCAGGTCGACGACGAGTCCAGGATCTCGGTTCCCACCATGGTCAACGCCATGCGCGGCAACCTCACGGTGACCACGCTCCCCCCTGATCCCGGATCGTTCTACTGGGCCTACGCGGACGCCGCCGCGGCGGGCGCCGAGGCGGTCGTCTCCATCCACGTGTCGTCCCGGTTGTCCGGAACGGTCACCGCCGCCGCCAACGCGGCCAAGCAGGTTCGCGTGCCCGTCCACGTGGTGGACACCGGGACCTGCGGCATGAGCCTCGGCTACGCGGTGCTTGCCGCCGCCGAAGCCGCCGCCCGCGGCGGGGACGTCCGGAAGGTGATCGGGGCCGCCTCGCACAGCTTCCGGCGCGGGACGGAACTGCTCTACGTGGACACCCTGGAGTACCTGAAGCGCGGCGGCCGGATCAGCCCCGCCGTGGCGATGCTGGGCACCGCGCTGTCGATGAAACCGCTGCTCACGATGACCGAAGGGCAGATCACACCGCTGGACAAGGTGCTGGGCGCAGACCGGGCGATGCGGCGGATGGTGGACATCGCCGCCCAGAAGGCCGGAGAGGAACGGGTCGACGTCGCGGTCGAGCACTTCGCGGCCGAAGACCGGGCCCACGACGTGATGCGACGGCTGCGGAAGAAGATCCCCGGAGCCCGGAAGTACATGGTCACGCAGGTGAGTTCGGCGATCGGAGCGCACGTGGGACCAGGGGCGCTCGGGGTGAGCATTTCGCCGTTCTAGGTTTGGTGGAGGCTCCGGAAGGGGACATAAAGAACAAACCCCATTTGGAGGATCCCATGGCTTCGCTGTTCAGCAAGATCGCCGCCTTCGTGCGCAGCCCGCAGGGCCGACGGGTCACGGACTCGGCCAAGCAGATGGCCAAGGACCCGCGGAAGCGCGCCCAGGCCCAGCAGATGCTTCGGAAGTTCCGCAAGCGGTGATGGAACGGGGGCGGCTGGGGTGCCGGTCGCTCCGCCGGCGTAGCCGGGCACTCGGCCCCGCTCGCGCCGCCGGGGCGCCGGTCACTCCACTCGTTTTGCCGGGGCGTCCGACAGCCCTCGCCTTTGCCTGAGGTCCGTTGGCCCGGTCGCGTTGCCGGGGCCTGTTCCATTGCACCCCGCTCACGTCGTTGGAGTCCCGCGCCCGCTCGCGATGTGGGGCGGTCACTTGCTCGGGTTGCCGGAAGTCCGTTAGCCCTGCCGGCTTTGCCGGGAGTCCGCAAGCTCAGGTCGCGTTCGTCGAGGCTTGTCACCCACACCTCGCTCGCGTTCCTGAGGGTCCAGTACCCCGCTGGCGCTCGCGGAAGTCCATCGGCCCGAGTCGCGTCGCCAGGGCCTGTCTTCCCGCGCCCTGCTCGCGTCGCCGGAGTCCTGCGCCCCACTTGCACTGTCGGAGTTCTGCACCCTGCTCGCGTCGTGGAAGTCCCGTCACCCCGCTCGCGTTGCCAAAGGGTCGTCACCCCGCTCGCTTCATTGTCTCGTATCTTTGACCTTGATTTGTCAAGGCGGGAAAGATGCCTTGACAAACGAAGATCAAAGATGAGGGCGCTTCGGATCGGGGCGGCGGGGGAAGTGCGGGCGTCTTTTCGTTGCGTGCTTCTGTTTGCTGCGCGTTAGTGGTTTGACCTGCGGCGGGCGGCTTCGAAAGTGCGTAGGTAGCGTTTGCGGAACTCGTCGTTCCTGGTCAGGGTTTGCTGGGCTGGGACTGTGGATTCTGGTTTTGAGCCTACGCCCTGTTCCGGCACTAGTGGCTCAGTTGCTTCTTGCTGCTCGCTTACCAGGCCTGAGCGGGAGGCGAACATAGTGTCCGGCTCCATTGCCGCTGGTGGCGCTGCTGCTTCTTGAGCGGTTTCTGGTTGGGGGACCAGTTTTAGCTTGATCTCCCGTCGCTTTTTGTTGTGCGCGGGATCTTTTGGCGCTGGCTTCGCCTTGTGGGGCTGGTCGGGGTGGTGTTTCTGCGGTTGGGTGGTTGGCTGCGTTTCAGCCTTGGCGTTGTCGGGTCTCGCTTCCTGCTCGTCCGAGGGTGTTGTGTTGGCGATCGCCTGCGGGATGGCCGGGATCCGTGGCTGCTCAGTGGGGGGTGCCGAGTTGTCCGTTGTTGGCGGCAAGGCCGTTGGGGCGTCGGCCGGTAACCGTCCGGCTGGCTGGTCCAGGGTGTGCGGCGTCTTGGGCGAAGTGGTCGGGTGGTCGGTGGCCGGGTCCTTCTCGGCCGTCTTCGGGCGGGCGATCTCGTCGTCCGACTCGGTGGCCGGATGAGGCTCGGAAGGTCCGCCCACCAGCGACAGCGTTGGTGGGCGGGTCTTCACCTGCTCCACCAAGGTGAGCAGTGGGGCGGTCGTGGAGTCCGGGACTGGTGCCAGGTGCAGTGTTGGCGGGCCCCGCAGGCCCATGACCGGGTTGCGGTGGATCGGTTTGCTGGTGAAGTCGTCCGGGGGCCAGTGGAGTTCCGGCTCTTCCGGGAGTGGGGTTTCGGCCTGCGGGATGGTCGGGTGCTGCTGTGGTCGTTGTTCCTCCGCTGGGTCGGTGTTGCGCAGCATGATGGCGGTCACCACGCAGCCCGCGGCGAACGACAGAGCGCACAGACCGAACACGAACGCGACAGCACCTGCCATGACCGTCCTAACTCACCTGGACGTCGACGGCAGGGCCGCCGTCGGACGGCGGTCCCCACACCGGATCGACGATGACCTTTGTCTTGATCGCTCCCACTGGCACGCCGCGGCTGATCAGGAAGTCGCGCACGAGCATCGCCCGTTCCATCGCCAGGACGTCGCAGCGGTGCGAGGCGGTTTCGCCGTTCCACGCGTGGGAGACGAGGGTGATCGCCGCGCCCCCGGTGCGCCCCAGCAGGTTGCCCACGCCGGTCTGCACCTCGTGGCCGGGGCCCACGAAGTCCGCGGTGCCCGGCGTGAAGGTGATGCCCTTGACGCCGTTCGAGGTGAAGAGCGTGGTCACGTTGCGCTGCACCACGTCCGGCGTCGGAGGCGCCGGCGGGAGGAGTGGCGGTGGCAGCGGGACGTCGATCACGACCGGCACCGGCGGCAGCGGCGGAACCGCTCCCCTGATCACCGGGGTGGGGGCCTGGGAGGAGAACTGGAGCGCCTCGGTCAACTCCTCGCCGTACACGGTGAACGCGAACGCGGTGGCACCCGCGGGCACGAGCAGCGCGGCCAGCGCCAACGGCAGCCAGCGTCGTCTGCTGGTCATGGAACGACTCCCCGAACTCAGGCGCGCAGGGCTATCGCGCCGTTCTCACTGCTGGAAACCTGTTCCGGAATCAGTCCGGGCACCCGGTCGGCCGCCGCGTCGAGCGCGGAACGGGCCGCGGACAGCTGCGTGGCCACGGTGCGGCGGAGTTCCTGCAACTCCTCCGCGTGCTGCTGGATCTCCGCGATGCGCCGCTGCGCCTCACGGCTGGCGACCTTGACGACGAACTCGCCCCTGGCCTTCGCCATGGACTCCTGCTCGGCGAGGTGCTGGGCGGCCTCGTTGCGGCGGCGGGTCATGGTGAGGTCGAAGAACGTCTGGGCCTTCTCCCGGCGCTGCTCGGACTCGGCTTCGAGCCTGTTGCACTGCTCGGCCGTCTCCTCCAGCAGGATGTCGGCGTCGAGCTGGGCCTGCTCCAGCGCGGCCTCGCACTCGGCGTCGACCTGCGCCTTGCGCTGCACGTGGTGCGCCTCCATCTCGGCGGCGCGCCGCTCCAGGTCGACCTCGCGCTGGTCCAGTTCGGCGGTGCGGCGGGCCGCGGCCTCGCGGGCCAGCCGCGACTGCTCCTGGACCTCCGCGCGCAACTGGGCGATCTCGCGCTCGGCGTCGGCGCGCAGCTCGGCCAGCTCGACCTCGGTCCGCTGCCGCAACGACGTGACCTCGCGGTCCGCCCTGATCCGCAGCTCGGCCGACTCGTCCTCGGCCAGCATCAGCATCCGGTGCAGGCGCTCGGTCGCCCCCGCGGTCGTGGACGGCGACATCTCCAGCCGTTCGACCCGCGTGCGCGACTCCTCCAGGTCCTGACGCGTCATCTCCAGCAGTTTGCGCAGGTCAGCGGCCTGAGCCATGGCTTCCGCGCGATCGATGCTGGTGTAGCGCAGCTGGTCTTCCAGGTTGTCGAGGTGATCGATGACCTGGCGTCGGTGGAAACCCCGGTACACGACGTCGAAACCCGCGTGCAGCGGAACAACTTCCTGCTCTTTTGCACCCATGGCTGACCACTCATCCCGCCTTGTTGAAGATTGGCCGAGAGTACCGAGACGGGGCATGGCCAACCAGCCTGCGCAAGCCTGTCGCGGTAGCGACGAAGCGGTCCAGCGCACCCGCCCAACAGGCAAAACGCTGACATGGAAGATCAAGACGCTGCGGCAGCGGGTCACCCGATTGTGTCTATTTCACGGAGGGTTTCTCCGGCGTTGCGCCATCAGCAGGTAGTCAATTGGACTCCTATTGCACAGAATGCCGAACACATTCGAGTTAATCGCGAATACGTGCCGTCACCGACGGCCGACTTGCTACCAGCGAGTAACGAGCCACTACTCTGGCCGGGTGACGCCAGCGCCCCTGCCCCTCACCGGTGAGCGGACCGTGCCCGGTATCGACGTCGAGAACTACTGGTTCCGCAGGCACGAAGCGGCCTACCTCGACCTGCTGCGCCACTGCGCGGACGCGGTCGTGCTGGAGGCGGGGTGCGGCGAGGGCTACGGCGCCCGGCTGATCGCCGAGCGGGCCGCGCGGGTGATCGCGCTGGACTACGACGCGTTCACCGCGGCGCACGTCGGCGCCGCCTACCCGGAGCTGGCCGTGGTGCGGGGCAACCTGGCCGCGCTGCCGCTGCGGACCGGCGGCGTGGACGTGGTGGCCAACCTCCAGGTCATCGAGCACCTGTGGGACCAGGAGCAGTTCGTCGCGGAGTGCGTGCGGGTGCTGCGGCCCGGCGGGAGGCTGCTGATGACGACGCCGAACCGGCTGACGTTCTCGCCGGGGCTGGACAAGCCGCACAACCCGTTCCACACCAGGGAGTTGGCGCCCGCCGAGCTGCACGAGCTGCTGGACGTGCCGGGCCTGCGGGTCGAGCTGCTGGCGGGGCTGCGGCACGGGTCGCGGCTGCGCGGGCTGGACGCGGCGCTCGGCGGGTCGATCATCGACGCGCAGGTCGACGTCGTGCTGTCCGGCGGCGAGTGGTCGGCCGAGCTGCTGGCCGCCGTCACGTCGGTGCGCAGCGAGGACTTCGACATCACCGCCGACGACCTCGACACCAGCCTCGACCTGGTGGCCGTGGCGGTCCGCACATGACCGACGAGGGCACGTTCTGCCTGGTCCTGCACAGCCACCTGCCGTGGCTCGCGCACCAGGGCGGGTGGCCGGTCGGCGAGGAGTGGCTCTACCAGGCGTGGGCGCACTCGTACCTGCCCGTGGTGGACCTGCTGGAGCGGTTCGCCGCGGAGGGGCGCCGGGACGTGCTCACGCTCGGCGTCACGCCGGTGCTGGCCGCGCAGCTCGACGACCCGTACAGCCTGCGCGGCGTGCACGACTGGCTGGGCAACTGGCAGCTTCGCGCCCAGTACGCCGGGCGGCGGCTGGCCACCGTCAGCGCGTACGAGCACCGGCAGGCAGCGTGGGCCGTCGAGAGGTTCGAGACGCGCTGGCGGCACGGGTTCTCACCGGTGCTGCGCCCGCTGGTCGACAGCGGCACGGTCGAGCTGCTCGGCGGTCCGGCCACGCACCCGTTCCAGCCGCTGCTCGACCCGCGGCTGCGGGCGTTCGCGCTGCGCACCGGACTCCAGGACACGGCGCTGCGGATCGGTTCCACCCCGGAGGGCATCTGGGCGCCGGAGTGCGGCTACGCGCCCGGCATGGAGGCGGGGTACGCGGCGGCGGGCGTGCGGCGGTTCATGGTCGACGGCCCCGCGCTCGACGGCGACACGGCGGCCGCGCGGACCGTCGGCGACTCGGACGTCGTGTGCTTCGGCCGCGACCTGGAGGTGTCCTACCGGGTGTGGTCGCCGCAGGTCGGCTACCCCGGCGACCCGGCGTACCGCGACTTCCACACGTTCGACCACCCCACCGGGCTCAAGCCGTCGCGGGTGACGGGCGTGGACGTGGCCCCCGAGAACAAGCAGCCGTACGAACCCGACGCGGCGGCCGCGGTCGTCGAGCGGCACGCGGCGGACTTCGTGGACGCGGTCGTGCGCAGGCTCCGGGCGTTGAAGGAGCAGCACGGGCGGCCGAGCCTCGTGGTCGCCGCGTACGACACCGAGCTGTACGGGCACTGGTGGCACGAGGGGCCGGCGTGGCTGGAGGCCGTGCTGCGGGCGCTGCCCGAGGCGGGCGTGCGCGTGACGACGCTGCGCGGGGCGCTGGAGGCCGGTCACCTCGGCGGGCGGGTCGACCTGCCGCCGTCGTCGTGGGGCGCGGGCAAGGACTGGGGCACGTGGGCCGGGCCGCAGGTGTCGGACGTCGTGCACGGCAACGCCGAGGTGCAGCGCGAACTCCTGGCGCTGGACGTCGGTGGGAGCACCAGGGACCCGGTGCTGGACCAGGCCGTGCGGGAGGCGCTGCTGGCGCTGTCCAGCGACTGGGCGTTCATGGTCACCAAGGACTCCGCGGCCGACTACGCGCGCTACCGGGCGAAGGCGCACGCGGAGCGGTTCCGCGAACTCGTGTCCCGGCGCGGGGACGTCGCCCGCGCGGCCGAACTGCGGGCCGTCGACGGCCCGTTCGGGCATCTCGACGCTCGGGGACTGGGCCACCGCAGGGGATGCGAGGATGTCCCATGCGCGTGCTGATGCTGTCCTGGGAATACCCGCCGGTCGTCGTGGGCGGGCTCGGCAGGCACGTCCACGCGGTCGCGACGCAGCTCGGCGCGCAGGGGCACGACGTCGTCGTGCTGTGCCGCCAGCCGTCCGGCAGCGACGCGATCACCCACCCGACGACGGACGAGGTGTCCGAGGGCGTGCGGCTGATCCGGGTCGCCGAGGATCCCGCGCACCTGGTGTTCGAGCGCGACCTGGTGGCGTGGACGTTGGCCATGGGTCACGCGATGACCCGTGCGGGGCTGGTGTTGCTGCGGGGGTGGCGACCCGAGGTGGTGCACGCGCACGACTGGCTGGTGACGCACCCGGCCGTCTCGCTCGCCGAGGCCGCGGGGGTGCCGCTGGTCGCGACCGTGCACGCCACGGAGGCCGGGCGGCACAGCGGGTGGCTGTCGCAGACGCTCAACCAGCAGGTGCACTCCGTCGAGTGGTGGCTGGCCAACCGGGCCGACTCGCTGATCACCTGCTCGGCCGCGATGCGCACCGAGGTGGCGCACCTGTTCGAGGTGGACCCGAGCGGGATCACCGTGCTGCACAACGGGATCGAGCCCCGCCGCTGGAAGGTCAAGCCCGCCGAGGTCGCCGCGGCGCGGGAGAGGTACAGCCCGCACGGCGACCCGCTGCTGCTGTTCTTCGGGCGGCTGGAGTGGGAGAAGGGCGTGCAGGACCTGCTGGCGGCACTCCCCCGGATCCGCCGCGCCCATCCAGGGACCCGGCTGGTCGTCGCGGGCGAGGGCGGCCACGCGGAGTGGCTCGTGGAGCAGGCGCGCAAGCACAAGGTGCGGCGGGCGGTCGACTTCGTCGGCCACCTGTCCGATCGCGAGTTGACGGCCGTGCTGGCCGCGGCCGACGCCGTGGTGCTGCCGAGCAAGTACGAGCCGTTCGGGATCGTGGCGCTGGAGGCCGCCGCCGCGGGAGCACCACTGGTGGCATCGACGGCGGGTGGGCTCGGCGAGGTCGTGCGGGACGGGGACACCGGGGTGTCGTTCACGCCGGGCGACGTGGACGGGCTCGGGGTGGCGGTGCGGTCGGTGCTGGCCGACCGGGTCGCGGCGGTTCGGCGGGCTCGGGCCGCGAAGGCGCGGCTGGCGACGGACTTCGACTGGGCGAAGATCGCGGCGGGGACCGTGGAGGTGTACCGGGCGGCGGCCGTCGGCGCGCCGGTGGTGCTGGGGCGGCCGAAGATCGCGACGGGGAACATGTTCGGCTGATCTCGGATGCGGGGGTGCGCTTCGGGAAGAAGAAGGCACGGCTTCGCCGCAGAAGACTCCGAAGCTTCGCTTCGGACACCATGATCGCCCGGTGAACAAGTGGGCGTGGGTGGCCGCGGTGGCGCGCGCGCTGTCCGGACCGCTCCTCGTCGGCCTGGTCGCCCCCTTCTGGGCGCTGCTCGCGGTGCCCGTCTCGTCTGGGACTCGAGGTTCGGAGCTTGGTCTCGTGGCCAGAAGTCGGGTCTCGTGGTCAGGAAGTCGGGTCTCGTGGCCAGAAGTCGGGTCTCGTGGTCAGGAAGTCGGGTCTCGTGGTCAGGAAGTCGGGTCTCGTGAACTGGGGCACCGACCTAACCGAGCACCACTGGTAGCGCCCACTCCCCACCCTCACCCCGATCCCCAGCGCCTTCATGCCCGAACAGGGTTTGTCAAGGCATCTTTCCCGCCTTGACAAACCCTGTTCGGGCATTGAAATAATTGCGCGAGCGGGGTGAAACGCATCGGAACCACTGGACCGTTCCGGGTCACCACAGGCCGCCGTGGATCCTCGCGGACCATCCCGGGTTTCTCCCTCACCCCGCTCGCGCAAGTATCTCCATTGGTGCCCTTGATTTGTCAAGGCGGGAAAGATGCCTTGACAAACGAAGAACACCAATGAGGGCGCTTCGGATCGGGGTGCGGGAGGGGGTCTGTTCGGGGTTTGGTTGCGTGCTTCCGCTTGCCGTCGAGGCCGGGTTGGGTTGGGCCCCTGTCCCTGGAAGTTGTGGCTAGACCGGGAGTTCGGGTTGAGTCCGGAGTTCGGTTCCCTTGCCCTCGGACCGGCCACTGGCGGGCCGCCGTGGTCAGGCCTGGGCCTGGACCCGAAACGCAGCTCAGGCCCTCTTGGCCTTTTCCAAGGCCTCTGCCGCTTTCCGGGCCATGTCTTCCACCGCAGCCCGGCGAACCGCGTCCGCCTCGTAGTCCTCGCGCCGATCCCTGACCACCCTCGCGGGAATTCCCACCGCGATCTTGTAGTCCGCCACCTCGCCCCGGACCACGGCGTGCGCGCCCACCACGCACCCCCGCCCGATCACGCTCCCCCGCGTGATCGTCACCTTCGTCCCCAGCCACGTGTCCGGCCCGATCCGCACCGGTGACTTCACGATTCCCTGGTCCTTGATGGGCATGGTGATGTCGGACGTCACGTGGTCGAAGTCGCAGATGTACACCCAGTCCGCCACCAGGGTGGCCGCGCCGATCTCGATGTCCAGGTAACAGTTGACGGTGTTGTCCTTGCCGAACACCGCCTTGTCGCCGATCCGCAGTGAACCCTCGTGGCACCTGATGGCGTTGCCGTCGCCGATGTGCACCCAGCGGCCGATTTCCAGGCGCCCGTAGCCCGGTCGGCAGTGGATGTCGACCTTCTTGCCCAAGAAAACCATTCCGCGCAGCACGATGTGCGGGTTCGCGATCCGGAACTTCAGCAGGCGCCAGTACCGCACCAGGTACCACGGCGTGTAGGCGCGGTGCCGCAGCATCCACCGCAGTGATGCCAGGGTCAGGAATCTGACCTGGGCCGGATCACGGCGGGAGCGGCTCCACTTTGCGGTCACGGGCGAGCCCCACATGCTGGTCACAGCAGAGGACCGTAGTCGATGCGGTCCGCTTCCTCCGCCAGCAGGCGTTCCAGCGTCAGCACGACCTGCGGGGTGCGGCGGGTGTCGAGACGGGTCGCGTACACGTCGCGCGTCAGCGGGGAGCCCGCCAACGGCCTGGCCACGACGGCCGCCGCCGAGTGGCGCAGCGACAGGCGCGGCAGCAGCGCCACGCACAGGCCCGCCTCCACCAGGCCGATCACGGTGTGGAAGTCGTCGCCGTCGAACCTCAGCTCCGGGCGCACGGCCGCCAGTTCGCGGACCGCGTCGAGGCGCAGGCAGGCCTGGGGCGTCGCCACCCACGTGTCACCGGCGAGGTCGGCCAGGTCCACCACCGCTCGGGACGCCAGCGGATGCGCGGTGGGCAGCACCGCCACCACGGGCTCGCGGACGACCAGCCGACGTCGCAGGCCCGCCAGCAGCGGGACCGGGTCCAGGTCGTAGTCGAACGTCAGCGCCAGGTCCAGCTCGCCGCGGACCAAGGCCACGTGGGCCGCGTCCGTTTCCACCTGCCGCAACGCGATCCGGACGCCGGAGAGCCTCGCCAGCGCACCGGGCACGAGGTGCGCCGCGGCCGAGGCGAACGCGCCCAGCCGCACGTGGCCCGTGGTGCCGTCGCGGACCGCGTCCAGCTCGGTGGCCGCCGCGGCGAGCACGGCGCGCAGGCGGAACTCGGCGTCCAGCAGCACCTGCCCGGCCTGGGTCGGGTGGACCGGGCGGCGTTCCAGCACCCGCAGGCCCACCCGCCGTTCGAGGTCGGCGATCTGCTGGGACACGGCGGGAGGGCTATAGCCCAGTTCCGCGGCCGCCGCGGCGAACGAACCGGTGCGCACGACCGCTTCCAGGGTGGCCAGCAGGCGGGGGTCCACGACGATAAGCATCGCTTACCTCCCGCGAAGTAGCCATCGCTTGTGCTTACCCCGCCCGGCCAACAGGATCGGGGGCATGGAGCGAGACGTGGTGGAGCTGCTGATCCGCTTGGTGGAGATCGACTCGGTGAACCCCTCGCTGGTGCCCGGCGCGGCGGGTGAGGCGGAGATCGCCGGGTTCGTCGCGGGCTGGGCCGAAGCGGCCGGTCTGCGGGTGGAGGTCGTCGAGGACACACCGGGACGGCCCAGCGTGGTCGTCCGCTCGAACCGGACCGGCGACGGCCGGACGTTGCTGCTGTGCGGGCACCTGGACACGGTCGGGCTGACCGGGCCGCTCACGGCACGGGTCGACGGCGACCGGCTCTACGCGCGCGGTGCGTACGACATGAAGGCCGGGCTGGCCGCCGCCCTGATCGCCTGCCGCGAAGCCGATCGGGCCGGGATCGGCGGCGAGGTGGTCGTGGCGGCGGTGTCGGACGAGGAGCACTCCAGCATCGGCGTCCAGCAGGTGCTCGAACGGCTCACGGCCGACGGGGCGATCGTGTGCGAGCCGACCGAGCTGACCGTCGTGACCGCGCACAAGGGCTTCGTGTGGACCGAGATCGAGGTGGTCGGCAAGGCGGCCCACGGGTCGCGGCCGCACCTCGGCGAGGACGCGATCCTCAAGACCGGGCCCGTGCTGGTGGCGCTGGACCGGCTCAACGAGGCGCTCCGGGGACGCGAGCACCCGCGGCTCGGACCGGGCACACTGCACGCGTCCCTGATCACCGGCGGCCGGGAGGAGTCCACCGTGCCCGACCTGTGCGTGCTGACGGTCGAGCGCCGCACGCTGCCCGGCGAGACGGTGGCCGACGTGGAGCGCGACGTCGCGGAACTGCTCGAATCGTGCGGCGTGCGGGCCACCAGCCGCACCACACTGTCCCGCGAGCCGTTCGAGACCGCCGACGACCACGCGTTCGTCGGCGCGGTGGTGGACGCGGTCACCGGAGCGCTGGGCCGTCCGGCGGAACTGGCGGGCGCCTCCTACTGGGCCGACTCGGCGTTCCTCGCCGCGGCCGGCATCCCGACCGTCCTCTTCGGACCTCCCGGCGACGGCGCGCACGCCGAGGTCGAGTGGGTGGGCCTCGAAGGGACGGTCGAGTGCGCCCGCGCGCTCATCGCCACCGCGAAGGACTTCTGCCGATGACCTACACCGCCAACCCCCACCAGCGACCGGAAGCCGTGCCCCGGCCCGCGGGCCCGGAGGTGCAGGCGTTCCACCGGAGCCTGCCCGGCTACCGGCCGACGCCGATCCGGACGGTGGAGGGGGTTCGCCTCAAGGACGAGTCGCACCGGCTGGGCCTGCCCGCGTTCAAGATCCTCGGCGCTTCCTGGGCGATCGAACGGACCGTGCGCGCCCACCCGGACACCCGCGTGCTGGTCGCGGCCAGCGCGGGCAACCACGGCCGCGCGGTCGCCCGCGTGGCCGCCCAACGTGGGCTCGGCTGCCGCATCTACCTCCCCGCCGTCACGAGCGCGGGCCGGGCCGACCTGATCGCGGACGAGGGCGCCGACGTCGTCCGGGTGGACGGCGACTACAACGCCGCCGTCGCGCTGGCCGAACGGGACGCGGCCAGGCCGGGGGCCGCGCTCGTCGCGGACACGGCGCTGGAACCCGCCACCGGACCGCCCGAGTGGGTGATCGACGGGTACTCGACCCTGTTCCGGGAGATCGACGTGCCCGTCGACGTGCTGCTGGTGCCGACCGGCGTCGGGTCGCTGGCCGCGGCGGCGGTCCGCTGGGCCGTCCACGAACGGCCGGGCACGGCGGTGATCGCGGTCGAACCGGCCACCGCGGCCTGCGTGACCGAGTCGATCGTCGTGGGTCGGATGGCCGCCGTGGGCACTCCGGGGACGACGATGGCCGGAATGGACTGCGCGACGCCGTCGGCGGTGGCCTGGCCGACCCTCCTGCACGGGCTGACCGGGACCATCACCGTGACGGACACCCAAGCGGCGCAGGCGATGCGCGACCTGGCGGTGGCGGGCCTGACCATCGGCGAGTGCGGAGCGGCGACGCTGGCGGCGTGGCGCGCCGACGGCGCGCCGGGTCGTTCGGTGCTCTGCGTGGCGACGGAGGGCGCGTCCGATCCCGACGCCTACACGCGTGCCCTGTCTGCTTGACGCCAAGAACTCCTCACCGTCTGGAGCTGATCGGTGACGGTGGGTATGGTCCGCGTCCATGCAGCGAAGAGGCGCCCCGACCACCGCCCTGGCCGCCGCCGCGCTCGTGCTCGGCGTCTGCTCGGCTCCGGCCGCGCTCGACCGGGACGGCGGCAAGGACATCACCATCACCGCTCCGCGGGCCGCGGCCGACGCGCCGTACGTGCAGTCGCTCAAGGTGAACGGCCGCACGTCCACCAAGCCGTGGCTGCCGGAGTCGTTCGCGCGGGAGGGCGGCAGGCTCGACTACACCCTCGGCACGACGGCGAACACCGCGTGGGGCTCGAACCCGGCCGACGCGCCGCCGTCGTTCCGCGACGGCGAACAGCCGATCGACCACTCGCAGCCGTTCCACCTGACCGTGTCCCCGACCAGCACGACGCTCGCGCCCGGCGGGTCGATCGACGCGGCCGTGCGGGCGAAGCGGCTCTCCGACGACAAGGGCTCCGAGGAGGTCGACTTCGACGGCGGCGGGTACAGCTGCTCGCGGCAGGCGCTCACCGCGGCCGGGCTCACCTCCGGCGGCACGGGCACCGTGGACGGTCTGGCGTTCACCTGATCGCCTCCGCGTAGGCGACCCGGTGGCCGGGAACCCCCGGCCACCGGTTTGGGCGGTGCCGCTCGGGGCAGCCCCCGGTAAAACGAGTGGAGGTCCACAGTGTTCAGCGGAGTCCTGTTCGACTTCTCCGGCACCCTGTTCGACGACAGGTCCGTGCTCGACCCGGCCCGCGCGACCGTCGGCGACGACGTGATCACGCGGGTCCTCGCCGTCGTGGACTCACCGGAGGGGATCGCGGCCCGGCGCGGCTGCGACGTGTCCGGCGAACAGCACCGCGCGGTGTGGACGGCGCTCATCGCCGAGTCCGGCCCGTACAGCTCGGTCGTGGTCCAGGCCATCTACCGGGCGCTCACCGACCCGGCCGCGTGGACGCCGTACCCGGATACCGCGCGGGTGATCACGACGCTGCACGAGCGCGGGGTGAAGGTGGGCGTGCTCAGCAACATCGGCTGGGACATCCGGCCCGCGCTCGCCGACGCGGGCGTGCTGGACGCGCTGGACGCCGTGGTGCTGTCGTGCGAGCACGGCGTGGAGAAGCCCGACCCGGCGCTGTTCACGCTGGCGTGCGACGAGCTCGGACTGGCGCCGGGGTCCGTGCTGTACGTCGGCGACGACCCGGTCAAGGACGGTGCCGCCGTGGCGGTCGGGATGCCGGTCTACCTGCTGCCCGCCGAGCGGTCCGCCGACCGCGATCGTGGTCTGGCCGCGGTGCTCGGCCTCGCCTAGGGTCGCCGCATGGCACCGATCCCGTGGCTCCTCGACTCGGATCCGGCCCTGCGCTGGCAGGTCGAGCGCGACCTCGTCGGCGAACCGCCCGAGGTCTGGGAGGCGACGCGGGCGAAGATCGCGACCGAGGGGTTCGGCGCGCGGCTGCTCGCGCTCCAGGACCCGGACGGCCAGTGGGCGGGCGGCGCGTACTTCCCCGCGGGCCACGAGTTCCAGAGCGACGTGGCGCAGCCGTGGACCGCGACGACGTGGTCGCTCACCACGTTGCGCGAGTGGGGTTTGGACCCCGCCGCGCTGCGCGGCACCGCCGACCTCCTTGCCGCGAACTGCCGGTGGGAGTACGACGACCTGCCGTACTGGGGCGGCGAGGTCGACTGCTGCATCAACGCCATGACGCTCGCGAACGGGGTGTGGCTCGGCGTCGACCTGCCGCACCTCGCCGACTGGTTCGTCGAGCACCGGCTGCCGGACGGCGGCTGGAACTGCGAGTGGGTCGAGGGGTCGACGCGGTCGTCCCTCCACTCGACGCTCAACTCCCTCAAGGGCCTGCTCGCCCACGAGATCGCGACGGGTGGCACGGACGCGGCACGGGCGGCACGGCACTCCGGTGAGGAGTACCTGCTCCAGCGCGGCCTCTTCCGCAGGCTCTCGACGGGCGAGCCCGCGCTGGAGCGGGCGAGCACCTTCTCCTACCCGATTCGCTGGTACTGCGAGGTGCTCAACGCGAGCGACTACTTCCGCCGGGCCTCACTGGTCGACGGCACACCGCCGGACCCGCGGATGGCCGAGGCGATCGGCCTGGTCCGCGCCGCCCGGCAGCCGGACGGCACCTGGCTCCAGGCGGTCAAGGACACCGGCGAGGTGTGGTTCGAGGTCGACGTGCCCGCCGGGGAGCCGTCGAAGTGGCTGACCCTGTACGCCACGAGGGTGCTCGCCTGGTGGGACGCCAGGGGCGGCGACCACTGACCCCGGCCGGGTTTCGCGCCGCTCAGGGCGTGCCGCGAAGGTCCACCCTCCCGGTGAGGATCGTGGTCACCGCGTCAGGGCGTCACCAGCACCTTGCCCAGGACGCGGTCGGTGGTCAGCCGGTCCAGTTCCGCGGGCAGGTCGGCCAGCGCCACCTCGCCGGTGATCAGCGGTTCCACCACCAGCCCGCTGGAAAGCGCCGCCATCGCCCGCGGGAAGTCCGCCGGACCGGTGCCGTAGCTGCCGCCCACGACGACCGGCTTGCCGTGCCAGCCCGCCATCCACGCGGATTCCCTCCGCCGCACGGTGTCCAGGTCGCAGTCCAGGCCGGGCAGGCGGTCACCGGCCTTCGTGCCGCCGTAGAGCATCACCACCCCGCCCGGCCGCACCAGCGCCAGCGCGTCGCGCAGCAGGTCGGGGAAGACGAAGCTGGTCGCGACCACCACCACGTCCTGGCTGTCCGGTGGCACGGCCCGGCCGAGCGCGGCGGTCAGCACACCCCGTTCGGCCAGGAACGCCAGGCGATCCGCGCCCCGGTTGTGCAGCGCCACCTCCGCGCCCGCGAGGTCCGCCAGTCCGGCGATCAGCACACCGGCGACACCCGCGCCGAGCACGGTGACCGTGCGCGGCGGTGTGCCCAGGTGCTGTTCGGCCATCGCCACGCAGTGCGCGGCGCACGCGGTGGGCTCGGCGAACACCAGCGTCCGCGCGTCGACCCCGTCCGGTGCTCGCGGCAGCGCGCGGACCAGGTCGGCTTCCGCTCCGGAAACCCAGAGCCCGCGGGCGAAGCCGGTGCCCCGGCGGACCGGCACGTTCGGGTCGAGGCAGACCCGCGTGCCGACCGGGAGGACGCCGTCCTCGACCACGCCGACGAGTTCGTGCCCGAACTGGCTCGGCCCCCCGCGCACGCCGGTGATCTCCTTGAGGTCCGACCGGCACACGCCCATCAGCTCGGTGCGCACCAGCACGCCGGGCGACCCGTGGCGCTCCAACGGGTCGCGGGTCAGCCGGGGACCCGTGGCGGTCAGCGCGACGGCGAGCTGGTCCACACCGCCTCCAGGGCCTCGGCGAACCGGTCGGCGATCAGGTGGGCGTCGGCGACCGTGAGGATCAGCGGCGGCCGCAGCTCGATCACGTTGCCGAAGCCGTGCTCGGACACCCGCGTGATCACGCCGAGCTCACCCAGCGCCCTGCTCAACGCGGTCGCCAGGCGTGGCGACTTCGACCCGTCCGGTTCGGCCAGTTCGACGCCGAGCATCAGCCCGACCCCGCGCACGTCGTCCAGGAAGTCGAAGCGCTCCCGCAACGCCGTCAGCCGGTCGAGGATCACCTCGCCGGTGGCGCGGACGTTGGCCAGGAACTCGGGCTCCCGCACGATGTCCAGCGTCACGACAGCAGCGGCGGCGGACAGCGTGTGGCTGCCGTAGGTGAAGCCGTGCAGGTTGCGGGGCATCCCGACCAGCTCCTCCTCGGTGATGATCGCCGCGAGCGGCAGGCCGCTGCCGGTGAGGCCCTTCGACACCGTGATCATGTTCGGCGCCACGCCGAAGTGGTCGGCGGCGAACAGCGAGCCCGTCCGGCCGAGGCCGGTCTGGTTCTCGTCGAAGATCAGCACGATCTCCCGTTCGACGCAGAACTCCTTGAGCCGCTGGAGGTAGCCGGGCGGCGGCACGACGTTGCCGCCGACACCGCTGATCGGCTCGATGACCATCGCGGCCACGCTCCCCGTGGACGCGTAGGTGATGAAGTCGTCGATCCGGTCGACGCACAGCTTCCCGCAGCTGTCCGGTTCCTGCCGGTAGAAGCAGCGGTGGCAGTACGGGTCGGGCACGTGCAGCGCGCCGGGCATGTGCTGCTGGAACGGGGCCCGGATGCGCGCGGAGCCGTTCCAGCCCGCCGCGGCGACGGTCTGCCCGACGTGGCCGCGGAACGGGACGATGACGTCCCTCCTGCCGGTGTGCCACTGGGCGATCTTGATCGCGCCCTCGTTCGCCGTCGACCCGCCGGAGCTGCGCAGGTTGACCCTGGTCAGGTTGTCCGGGGTCAGCTCGACCAGCTGCCGCATCACCCGGTTCGTCGGGTCGGTCTGGAACGACGAGCTGGCGAACACCAGGTCGTCCACCTGGCCCTTGATCGCCGCGACGACGGCGGGGTGGTTGTGCCCCAGCACCAGGTTGAACGTGCCGGACACGCAGTCCAGGTACTCGCGGCCGTCGGAGTCCCACATCCGCACGCCCTCGCCGCGCACCAGCCGCACGTCGCCCAGCTCGTAGTAGGCGTCGTCCTTCGGGTTCACGCCGGTGACCGGGTGCATCAACGCAGCCCCAGGCTGCCGAGCTGGGTGTCGACCCAGCGTTCCAGCGTCCACGGCTCGGCGGCCTCGCGGCGCTTCAGCGCCGACGCGGCCCGCTCCTCCGGCGACGCCAGCAGCGCCGCGGCGATGGCCTCGGCCTGCTCGGACACGTCGAACGGGTTGACCGAGCGGCACACCTCCGACAGCACCTCGGCCGCGCCCAGCATCTCGGACATGATCACGTCGGCGTCGCGGCGGTTGACCAGCGGGGCCTCGAAGACGCTCAGGTTCTGGCCGTCCACGGTCGAGTTGAACACCAGCAGGTCGGCCCGCTCGAAGCAGCCGAAGCTGTGGTTGACCTCGTTGTCGCAGTGGGTCCGCACGGTGTCCGCGCCCAGTTCCGCGTTGGCGGCGGCCACCTCCTCCTCCACCCGCCGGACGTAGTCGGAGTTGGCGTGCACGTAGAGGCGGTTGGGGTTCATCCGCACCAGCATGCGGGTGCCCTCCAGCGAGGGGTTCTCCTTGACGGCCTGGACGAACGCCCGCACCGCGCGCCAGCCGTTCTTGATCGGGTCCGTCCGTCCGGAGTGGACGACCAGCCGGTGCTCCCCCGCCCACTCCTCGATGCCCTCGGGCAGGGTGGACCGCCTGCGGTGCAGCGTCTCCGGGCTGTAGCCGAGCACCTGGGTGCGCACCTGGCAGGTCCGGCCGCGCCACGTGACGGTGCTCGCCGCGCGGTCCACCACGACGTCCGGGAACAGGTCCTCCACGCAGGCCAGGAAGTTGCGCGACCAGCGGTCGGCGAAGAAGCCGATCACGTCGGAGGCCAGCATCCCCTCGATGATCCCGGTGCGCACCGGCTTGGGCAGGATGCGCCAGTAGTCCGCCGACGGCCACGGGATGTGCACGAAGTGCAGGATCGGCGCGTCCGGCCGGGCCGCCCTGATCCGGGCGGGAACGCGGACGAGCTGGTAGTCGTGCACCAGGTAGACCGGGTCGGCCACGTCGGCGGAACGGGCCAGCAGCTCGCGGGCGTAGTCCTCGGTGAACTCGTCGAACGCCGCCCAGGCCAGCCGGGTCTCCTCGCCGAACGTCGGCGTCGTCCACCTGTCCCAGCCGTAGTTGTTGCCCGCCCACATCAGCTCGGCGGTCAGGAAGTCCTGCACCACGCGGAACGTGTCGCGGTCGTGCCGCAGCGGGTGGACGGTGATCTCGCGGCCGGACGGGAGTTCGGTGACGATGCCGTCCGGGTTCTGCTCGGAGGCCAGGTGGTCGTCGTCGGTGTCGGCGCTGACGATCCACGACACGTCGAGGTAGCCCGCCTGCTCGGCGACGACGTTGCCGGTGCCGCCGGGTGCCAGCCACGCCTTGAGCAGACCGGTCTCGGGGTCGGGCGCGTAGGTGGCGACGGCTCGTTTGCTGGCCAGGAACAGGTGCTTGCTCATCGGTCCTCAGTCCTCCGCGATGTCGTTCGCAGCGTCTTCGGCGTTCTTGGTCAGTGCGCGCGCTCCCTCGTCCACCCCCAGCGGCGCGAGAGCGGCCAGTTCGGGGAGTTCGTGCGCCCTGGTGCTGTGCAGGCAGGCGTTGACCGGTCGGCTGGCGTAGTGGCCCTCCGCCCGCGGTCGACCGCGCACCAGCGCCGGATCGGCGCCGATCGCCGACGCGATCCGCCGGGCCCACGCGTAGCGGGTCAGCCGTTCCGGGCCGCCCAGGTGCAGCAGTCCGGTGCGGCCCGCGAGCAGCAGCGCGACCGTCCACGCGGCCACGTCGTCGACCAGCACCGGGGTGTTCCAGTGGTCGTCCGGCACGTCCACGCCGCTGCCGTCGCGCAGCGACCGGACGCACGTGGTGAAGAAGTTCGGCCGGATGCCGTCGGGCTCCCAGCCGTAGACCAGGCTCACCCGCAGCGCCAGCGCGGACCCGGTGTCGAGCAGCGTCCGCTCGGCCACCAGCTTCGCCTTCCCGTAGGCGTTCGCCGGCGAGACCTCGTCGGTCTCGGCGCTGCTGGCGCGGGTGCCGTCGAACACGTTGTCGGTCGAGATCAGCAGCACCGGTCGGCCGTCGGCGGCAGCCGCGATGGTGGCCGCGCCACCCGCGTGCGCGGCGGCCGTCTCGGCCGGGTTCCGCTCGCACCAGGTGATGTCCGAGGGGCCGTGCACGACGACCAGCGCATCGGTGTCGCCGACGACCTCGCGGCACGCCACGGGATCGCGCACGTCCAGTTCCCGCCACGGCAGCCCGCGGGAGGACGCCGTGGCGGGCGCGTGCCGGGACGCCACCACCGGTTCCACGTCGAGCGCCCGCAGCCGGGCCCCGATCGCCGCGCCGAGGAAACCGCTGCCGACGACCAGCGCCCTCACTTCGCGGCCCCTTCCGGCTCGGGGACGCGCAGCAGCGTGGTCGCCACGGCGACCAGCACCCCACCCGCCGCGACCACGGCGAACGCGGTGGACAGCCCCCAGCCCGCGGCCATCAGCCCGACGAGCGGTGGACTGCCGAGGAAACCGAGGTAGGAGATCGTGGTGACGGTCGTGATCGCCGCGGGCCTGCGTTCGTCGTCGGCGGACTTGCCCGCCATGCCCAGCAACGTCGGCAGCGCAGGCGCGAGGCCGATGCCCGCCAGCGCGAACCCGACCAGCGCGAACGCCGCGGGCAACCCCGCCGGTTCGGTGGCCACCGCCAGCACCAGGCCCGCCGCGCCGAGGACGCTGCCGAACACCACCACCGTCAGACCGGAGAAGCGTTCGCCCCGCCACTGGACCAGCAACCGCCCGGCGGCCAGGCCGATCATGTACGCGGCGGGGGCGGCGCTGCCGAGCAGCGGGCCCGCGCCGAGGTTCTGCTCCAGGTGGATCGCGCCCCACTGCTCGACGGCGTTCTCCATGAACAGCACCACCGCCGCGACCAGGCCGAACGAGACGAGGACCGGAGTGAGCGAGCGGGTGCGGACCGCGGGGTCCGAAGTGGACCGGGAACGCCAGCCGGACCGGTCGATCGAGAGGAAAGCGCTCACCAGCACGAACGCGGCGATGACCAGCAGCACCTCGCGCGAGGACGCGCCCGCTTGGCGCGCCAAGCCGACCGACGGCGCGGCGACGACCATCGCCAGCGGTGTGGCGGCGTGGACCTTGTTGAACAGCCTGGCACCGTCCCGCGCCTCGTGCGCGGCGGTGGTGGCGTTCAGGGCAACCTCGATCGCCCCGGAAGCCGCTCCCACCAAGACGAGGGCGGCGGCGAACGTCACCGGCGAGTACGTCCAACCGGGTAGCGCGCACGCCACGGCGAAGGCCAAAAGTACAAGCGGGAGTGCCCTTTCGCGCAATCGAGACACGAGTTTTCCGGTGATGACCATGGCGGGCAGAGCACCGAGCGGGATGCCGAAGAGGGCTAGGCCGAACTCCGAGTCGGTGGCGTCGATCTGGTCCTTGACCTCGGGTAGGAGTCCGGCCCAGCCGCCCCAGAACAGCCCCCAGCTCGTGGCGGCGAAGATCAGTCCACTGGTGTTCGGTCGGGTTGGCGGCGAACCTGCCAACACTGCCTCCCCTCACTGATTGGGTTACGTTGAGTTCAGCGACTGTGAACCCAACGTAACGCCGACACGGAGAAGCTGCCAGCCGGTACCTATCGGGTGACCCCCGAAAGGAGACAGATGGACAGTCCCGATTACTTGGTGACCGATCTGATCCCTTTGCCCGACGGACCTCCCGTCGTGCACGTCGACGTGGTCCGCGAGGACAGCTACCGGATCGACGTGGTGCCCGACGTCGACGCCGCGATCACCGCGCTGCTGGCCGAGCTGGACGGTCGACGAGCCGTGGTGATCACCGACCACGTCGTCGCCGAACTGCACGCCGGCCGGATCGTGGACGCGCTGCGGAGCCAGGGCCAACTGCTCGGCACGACCTCCGTGCCCAGCGGCGAGAAGAGCAAGTCCGCCACGACCGCGTTCGAGCTGATGGACTGGTTGGCGCAGATGGGTTTCGCCCGACGCGACGTGGTGATCGCACTGGGTGGTGGCGTCATCGCCGACACGGTCGGCTGGGTGGCAAGCGCTTACATGCGCGGGGTGCCGTACGTGATCATGCCGACCACGCTGCTGGCCCAGGTCGACGCGGGCATCGGCGGCAAGGTCGCGGTCGACCACAGCGAGGCCAAGAACCTCGTCGGCGCGTTCTACCAGCCCCGCGCGGTCATCTCCTGCCTGGAGTACCTGGGAACGCTGGACCGCAGGCAGGCGAGGGCCGGACTCGCCGAGGTGGTGAAGAAGGCCGTGATCGCCTCGCCCGCGCTGTTCGACCACATCGAGCGGAACGTGGACGACCTGGTGGAGTGCCGCTCCCCCGCGGTGGACGTGCTGGTGCACGCGGCCAGCGCGATCAAGACCGAACTGGTCGGCCGCGACCCGTACGAGGCGGACCTGCGCCGACCGCTGAACTTCGGGCACACGATCGGCCACGCCGTGGAGACCGTGACGGACTACGGCCCGGTGCTGCACGGCGAGGCGGTCGCGTTCGGCATGGCGGTCGCGGTCGACGTGGCCAGGTCGCGCGGGGTCGTGGACCCGGCGACCGCGGACCGGGTGATCGCCCTGATCAGAAGACTGGGCCTGCCGGTGTCGCTGGTGGACCTGGGGGTCGAGGTCGACGTGGACGACGTCCTCGGCGCGTTGACGAAGATCCGGCAGATCCGCGACGGCAGCCTGCGGTTCGTGCTGCCGGTCGAACTGGGCACCACGGCGATCGTGGAGGACGTCACCTCCGCCGAGGTGCGGGAGGCCCTGACGAGGGAGCGATCTTGAGTCCACTGTGGACCATCGATGCCGGCGGGACCACGACCTCGGTCACCTGGCCCGGCGGCAGGCGGCGGTACGGGTCGGTCAACCCGGCATCGGGTGGGGCCGACGCGGCGGACGCCGTGCTGCGGACCGTCTTCGCCGACCTGGCCACCTCATCGGGTGGCCAGGTCGGCGAGGGCTGGATCGCCACGGCCACGGTCGATCCGCGCGATCCGGGGGCGGAGCTGGAACGCCTGCGCCGGACCGCCGAACGGGCGGGCCTGCGCGGCCGGTTCGTCGTCTCGAACGACGCACTGCCCTGGCTGGTGGCGCCACCGCTGTCCGGCCGGGGCGTCGCGGTCGTGTGCGGCACCGGCTCCGGGTTCCTGGCGGGGGACGGGCGCTCCCCCGCCGTACGGGTCGGGAGCTGCGAGTACCTCGGCAGCGACGAGGGCAGCGCGTACGACCTCGGCCTGTCCGGGCTGCGCGCCGCCGTGCGCGCGCTGGACGGCCGGGGACCGGACACGGTGCTGCGCGAGCACTTCGGCGTGGCGACCGCGCGGGAACTGGCGCGGCAGGCGTTCCCGAAGGCGGCGGTGGCCGCGCTGGCCCCGGTGGTGTGCCGGGCTTGGCTGGACGGCGACGGCGTGGCGGGCGACCTGGTCACCGGCGCGATCGGCGAACTCGGCCTCGGTGTCCGGGCGGCCGCCGCGGCGGCCGGGCTCGAAGGCGAGTGGACCGTGGCCGCCGGGGGCGGGGTGTTCCTGGGGTGCCCGGAGTTCCTGGCCGAGTTCCGGGGCGAGGTGCTCGGCGAGGTCGTCGTCGTGACCGACCCCAACGCGACGATCGAGGCCGCGCTGACGGCCGGGGTGCCCGACTGGGCGCTGGACGACTGCGCGTGGACCCTGACCCCGGCGGCTCCGCGGCGCCCCGCGCCGAAACCGACCACCGCCACCGGTCCGATCGCGCTCGGGCTCTGCCTGGCCGCGTGGGGCGGTGACGGCCTGCACGAAGCGGTGGCCGCCGCCCGTGCGACCGGCGTGGACGCCGTCGACCTGCCCACCGACACCACCTCGGGACTGGTCGACGCCGACCGCTGGGCGAGCGACGCGGCCTACCGGTCCGAGCTGCGCGAAACCCTGTCCGGCCTGGCCGTGACGTGCGTCAGCAACAGCCGCGACGCGCAACTCCTGCTGGGACCGCACGGCCCGCACACCGACCCGGTGCTCGCCGGGACACCCGACGAGAAGCGCGCGCACGCGGTCCGGCACGCCGAGCAGGCGATCCGGATCGCCGCCGACCTCGGGGCACCGCAGGCGCGGCTGATGCTCGGCGTGCCGGACCTGTCGCGCTGGCTGTCCTGGTGGCACAGCGACGTGTCCTGGGCGGACAACGTCGAGGCCTGGCTGGACGCCGCGACCCCCGTGCTGAAGCTGGCCGCCGAGAACGGCGTCCAGCTGCTCGTGGAACCGCACCCGAAGCAGGTCGCCTACGACCCGGACAGCACGCGGCGCCTGCTGGACGCGGCGGACGTGCGGCTGTGCCTGGACGTCGCGAACCTCGCCGCCGTCGGCTACGACCCGGTGGCGGTGGTGCGCGGCTGGGGCACCCGGCTCGGGGCCGCGCACGCCAAGGACCTCCAGCGGTGGACCGGCGTCGACCAACCGCCCGGCGCGGGCTGGTCGCGGTACGGGCCCGGCCCGGCGATCCGGTTCCGCGCACTGGGTTCCGGCGACCTGCCGTGGCCAGGAGTCATGGCCGCGCTGCTCGACGAGGGCTTCCGCGGCGTGCTGTACGTCGAGCACGAGGACGCGCTGCTGCCCAGGGAGCAGAGCGTCGAGAACTCCGTCCGGTTGCTGCGCTCGCTGCTCCCGGAACGCGAACCGCAGGGGAGGACGTGGTGATGGACGAGGTCAGGGCGGCCCTGCTGGCGGGCGGACTCGGCGAGCGCATGGGCACGCTCACCGCGCGGACGTGCAAACCCCTCGTCCCGTACGCGGCGTCGTGCAGGCTGGTCGACTTCAGCGTCGACAACGCGCTGCGCTCCGGCATCCCCGAACTGGTGCTGATGTCGCTGCACCGCGAACGCGACCTCATCGACCACCTGCTGCGGAGCTGGGACGGCACCGCGCTGAAGGTCCACTTCGGACCGCACGACGACCTCGTCCGCGACCCGTCGTTCACCGGTCCGCTGCCGGAGCGCGCACCCGAACTGGGCACCGCGGACGCGCTGATCTCCAACGCCGAGCACCTGTTCGCGCCGGGGGCGCGGGACCTCCTGGTGCAGCACGCGGACCACGTGTACTCCTACGACTACGGGCCGATGCTCCGCGCGCACCGCGAGAGCGGCGCGGACGTGACGATCGGCGTCCAGGCCATCGAACGCCGGTACGTGAAGCTGTTCGGCATGGTCGAGGTGAACGACGACCTGACCGTGCGGCGGCTGGTGGAGAAGCCGCCGGACCCCACGTCGGACCTGGTCTTCACCGCGTTCTGCCTGTTCCGCATCGACACCCTGGTGAAGGTGCTGGACGAACTGGCCGCGCTCGGCGAGCACGGGTGGCAGCACGACATCAGCCGCGACGTGCTGCCCGCGATGATCGCCACCGGCCGCAAGGTGCTCGCCCACCCGATCACCGGGTACTGGGCGGACATCGGCACGGTCGAGCGCTACCACTCCGGCCAGCTCGGCCTGATCGACCACCCGGAGGCGTTGCGGGCGCCGAACACCCTGGGCGGCCCGGAACCGCGGCGGGTCGACGGCAACCTGGTGGCAGGCGACCTGCCCGCCGGGGCCGACGTCCGGGGGAGCGTGCTGTTCCCCGGCTGCGTGGTCGAGCCGGGCGCGGTGGTGCACCGGTCGGTCGTGCTGCCCGGAGCCGTGATCGCCGAAGGCGTCGAGGCGCACGACACCGTCGTGGGCGCGGACGAACACCTGACCGCGTCCCGGAACGGGATCGCGGAGCTGGAACCCTAGGTGCGTTCCGCGTGGCAGAGGATCGCGACCGGGCCGCTGCCGACGCGGGTCAGCACGACGGTGGCCTCGGCCGACCCGGCGAGCTTCAGC
Source organism: Umezawaea sp. cmx-9-4 (assembly GCA_049997955.1). GTDB lineage: Bacteria > Actinomycetota > Actinomycetes > Mycobacteriales > Pseudonocardiaceae > Umezawaea. Next base: position 538,701 of record JAEBDY010000002.1, read on the forward strand.
CTGCGCCGCAAAGTGTTGGGGTCGACGTCGAGACCGCGCACCAGGATCTCCAGGCGGCCGACGTCGTGCTTGCGCAGCACGGTCTTCAGGGACTTCTCGCTGTAGTGGCCGTGGTCGACCACCCGGAACGCGCGGATGCCCGGCGGCGGCTCGTCCCCGGTCAGGTACGCGATCCGCTCGTCGAGCTGCCCGAGTCCGTGCCGGGCGGCGTAGTGCCGGACCAGCCCGGCCCGCACGACGGCGCCGTCCGGGTCGATGATCCACTCGCCGGGCGCGCGCACCGGGCAGTCGTCGGGCTCGGCGTCGGTGATCGTCCACTCCGGCCTCCCCTGCCGCAGCACGGTCGCCCGGCGGGTGACACCGGGCGTCGCCAGCCCCCGCGTCCACAGGCACGCCTCGCGCACGCCGCCGTCCAGCGACACCAGCTCGACCTCGTCCGCCCACGGGGCGACGGCGAAGTCGATGCCGGGCGCGCACTTCACCGCGAGGTCCACGCCCGCGTAGGTGCCGGCCAACTCGTCCAGCGGCGGCAGGAAGTCCGACGGCTTCCACGTCCGCCGCCCGGCCGAGTCCCGGCGGGCCGGGTCGGCGGTCACCGCCGTCGCCCGCGACACGCGGGTCAGCGCGTCCGCCCGCAGCAGCGGCTGGTCCGGCCCGCAGTTGTGCCGGGCCATCGCCAGCCGCACCGGGTCCAGGTCCGAGCCGACGCACCGGTCGGCGACCCTGGCCAGTTCCACCAGGTCGGCGCCGACCGAGCACGTCACGTCGTGCACCACCCGACCGGCGAACCGCGACGCGCGGTGCCGCCCGACCGGTGACGCCGTCGCCTGCTGGAGCGCGTCGTCGGTGAACAGCCAGTCGCCAGAACCGTCCACCTTGACCGCAGCCCGCCGCCGCAGCAGCACCGTCTCCAGCACGGCCGCGAACTTCTCACCCGCGATCCGGCGCGCGGCCGTCACGTCGGCGAGCCGGTCCGTCAGCGGCCGCCGCGCCACCTCGGCCGACGCGGCGCACCCGGCGTCCGAGCGCAGGTACGCCACGTCGTCCAGCGAGAACCCGTACCCCACCTAGAGGGGCTTGCGGCCGGTGATCGACACGTTGTAGAACACCTCGCGCGGCAGCACCTTCGCGAACACGTTCTCGTCCAGCCACGACAGCCGCTGCCAGCCGCGGTAGGCGAACATCGCCCAGCCGAAGCCGAGCTTGCCCTTCGGCACGGCCGCCTCGAACGTGCGGACGGGCCAGCCGAACAGCGCGGCGGACAACTCGTCCGTCACGGCCTTGACCTCACGGGCACCCGCCGCGCGAGCGGTGCGCTCCAGGTCGGCGGGGTCGAACGTGTGCAGGTCCACCACCGCTTCGAGCGCGGCCGCGCGGGAGGACTCGTCCAGCTCCTCCTGCGGGCGGCGCCACCCGGTGAGCGCGGGCGCCTTGGTGACGTTCGTGGTGAGCCACCAGGTGAGCTGGCCGAGCTTGCGGGCGTAGAAGTTGCCGACGTTCGTCGGGTCGCCCGCGAACACGAAGCGCCCACCGGGCTTGAGGACCCGCTGGACCTCCTTCATCGCCGCGGCGACGTCCGGGATGTGGTGCAGCACCGCGTGCCCGATGACGAGGTCGAACGTGTTGTCGTCGTACGGGATGCGCTCGGCGTCGGCCACCCGGCCGTCGACCGGCAGGCCGAGGTTGTCGGCGTTGCGCAGCGCGACCTCGACCATGCCCGGCGACAGGTCCGTCACCGAACCCTTCTTGATCACGCCGCCCTGCATCAGGTTCAGCAGGAAGAAACCGGTGCCGCAGCCCAATTCCAGCGCGTGCTCGTACGGGCCGACGCCGCCCGAGACCGCGCGGAAGCGGTCCGTGGCGTAGGTGATGCAGCGCTCGTCGTACGAGATCGACCACTTCTCGTCGTACGTGCCCGCCTCCCAGTCGTGGTAGAGCACGTTGGCGAGCTTGGGGTCCTTCCACGCCGCCTCCATCTGCTCGGCGGTCGCGTGGGGCTGCGGTGTCGGATTTGGGGAAGCGGGGTCACTTGCCACTGAAGTTGGCCTTTCCTGGACCGTTCTCGATGAACGACTGCATGCCGACCGCGCGGTCCTCGGTGGCGAACAGCGCGGCGAACAGGTGGCTCTCCAGCTTCAGGCCGCTGGTGAGGTCGGTGTCGAGGCCGCCGTCGATGGCGGCCTTCGCGGCGGCGTAGGCGAGCACCGGGCCGCCGACGAACTGGCCCGCCCACCGCTGGGCCGCCGAGTACACGTCGTCCGGCGCCACGACCTCGTCGACCATGCCGGTGGCCAGGGCTTCCTGGGCCGTGACGAACCGGCCGGTGTAGACGAGGTCCTTGGTCCGGCTCGGACCGATCAGCCGGGCGAGGCGCTGCGTGCCGCCACCGCCGGGGATGACGCCCAGCAGGATCTCCGGCTGGCCGAGCTTCGCGTTGTCGCCCGCGATCCGCCGGTCGCACCCGAGCGCCAGCTCGAACCCGCCGCCCAGCGCGTAGCCGGTGATGGCCGCGACCGTCGGCTTCGGGATGCCCGCGACCGCGCTCAGCGCCGACGACAGCCCCCACGCGCGGGCCGTCATCTCGGCGTGCGACATCCGGGCGAACTCCTTGACGTCCGCGCCCGCGGCGAACACCTTCTCACCGCCGTAGACGATCACCGAGTACACGTCCGCGCGCTCGGTCGCCTCCCGCGAGGCCGCCTGGATCTCGTCCTGGACCTGCTTGTTCAGCGCGTTCATGGGTGGACGGGCCAACCGGATCGTGCCGATACCGCCGTCGACTTCCAGCGTGACGAACTCAGCCACAGGTCCTCCTCGACCAGGTCTCCAGCACACTGCCTTACGGCAGGTTACCGCCCGGTAGTCATCGACTCGACTTCACTCCGAGCCCGCCGTGGACGGGCACCTCCTCGGCGCCCTCGCGGTCGGGCCGCCAGTGCGACAGCGTCGTGATGCCCGGCTCCAGCAGCTCGAACCCATCGAAGAACCGGGCGAACCGGTCGTAGCCGCGCACCGCGGGCGGAGCCACGTACTCCTGCTCGAACAGGTCGATCGCCTCGTCGAGGCCCTCGAACGTCGGGTCCGGCGTCGGGTGGCTCAACGCGAGCAGGCTGCCCACCGGGATCGCCTCCCGGTACGCGGCCAGCGCGCCCTCCGGGTCCTGCTCGTCCTGCACGAAGTGCAGTGACAGCAGGGCCAGCACCGCGATCGGCTCGTCGAAGTCCAGCAGCCCGCGCACGGCCTCGTGGCCCAGCACCTCGGGCGCGTCCAGCATGTCCGCGTTGATCAGCGCCGTGTTCGGCGTGTCCGAGAGGATCAGCTGCCCGTGCGCGTGCACCACCGGGTCCAGGTCCACGTACGCGACCTTGCACCTCGGGTCGACGGCCTGCGCGACCTCGTGCACGTTGCCGACGCCGGGGATGCCCGACCCGAGGTCGAGGAACTGCCGGATGCCCGCGTTCACGCACACCCGCACCACCCGGTGCAGGAACGCGCGGTTGGCCAGCGCCACCTGCCGGATGATCGGCATGGCGGCCACGGCCTGCTTGGCCAGTTCGCGGTCGACGGCGAAGTTGTGCGCACCACCGAGCAGGTAGTCGTAGACCCGCGCGTCGTTCGGACGGGTCAGGTCGACGATCGGCGGCACCCGCACCTCGCGGTCGACCACCGGTCACACCGCCTTGCGGCGGGCGAAGTACCGGTCACCCGACCGCTGCAGCTCCAGCGGCTGCGCGAACGTCGCGGACAGGTTCTCCTCGGTCAGCACGTCGTCCAGCAGCCCTTGGGCGACGACCCCGCCCTCGCGCAGCAGCAGCACGTGCGTGAAGCCCGGCGGGATCTCCTCCACGTGGTGCGTGACCAGCACCATCGCGGGCGCGTCCGGGTCCATCGCCAGCTCGGACAGCCGGGCCACCAGGTCCTCCCGACCGCCCAGGTCGAGTCCGGCGGCCGGTTCGTCCAGCAGCAGCATCTCCGGGTCGGTCATCAGCGCCCTGGCGATCAGGGTCCGCTTCCGCTCGCCCTCGGACAGCGTGCCGTAGGTGCGCTCCGACAGGTGGTCGATGCCGAGCGTGCCCAGCAGCTCCTTGGCGCGCGTCGTGTCCGTGGCGTCGTAGTCCTCGCGCCAGCGGCCGATCACCCCGTAGCCCGCGCTGACCACCACGTCGACGACCTTCTCGTCCGCGGGGACCCGCCCGTTGAGCGCCGCCGAGCACAGCCCGATCCGCGGTTTCAGCTCCCGCACGTCGGTCTTGCCGATCCGCTCACCCAGCAGGTGCATCTTGCCCTTGCTCGGGTGCAGCTCGGCGCTGGCCAGGCGCAACAGGGTCGTCTTGCCCGCGCCGTTGGGCCCGAGCACCACCCAGCGCTCGTCCAGTTCGACACTCCAGTCGATGTCGCCCACCAGCGTGGTCCTGCCGCGCCGCACGGCGACACCGGCCATGTGGACGACCAGATCGGTCACGTCGACTTCCGAACTCTGCACAGTGCCCTGCCTCGCCCCGTGGTCGGTCACGTGACCCATTCTTTCCGACCGTCCCCCGACAGGGGTGCGGCGGGGTGGGTGCTCCCGATTAGCCGACATGGATGAACTCGCTCGACCGGGCCTGGAGTCGGGCTCACTCACTCACCGATTGTCGGTGCGGCCTGACAGGATCGGGGTATGGCAGCCGACTCACCCGTGCTCGCGGGCCGACCGTTCCCCCTGGGCGCCCACCCCGAAGCGGGGGGCGTCCGCTTCGCCGTGTCAGCGCCCTCCGCCGACGCGGTGGAAGTGTGCTTGATCAGCGACGACGGGACGGAGAACCGGATCGAGCTGACCGAGCGGACGTTCGGCGTCTGGCACGGCCTGGTGGCGGGCGTGACCCCCGGCCAGCGCTACGGCTACCGCGTCCACGGCCCGTACGACCCGTCGCGCGGCCTGCGCGGCAACCCGGCCAAGCTGCTGCTCGACCCGTACGCGAAGCGCATCTCCGGCTTGCTCACCGACCTCGACGCCGCGCTGGGCTACGTCGGCGACCCGATGACGGGCCCGCCGTCGGTCGTCGACTCCCTCGGCCACGTTCCGCTGTCCGTCGTGACGTCCCCCGGCGGTCCGGACACCGGCACCAAGCCCGAGGTGCCGTTCGAGGAGGCGATCGTCTACGAGTTGCACGTCCGCGGCTTCACCCGCCAGCACCCGGACGTCCCGGAGCACCTCCGCGGCACCTACCTGGGCCTCGCCCACCCCGCCGTGGTCGAGCACCTCGTCCGCCTCGGCGTGACCACGATCGAACTGCTGCCCGTGCACGCGTTCATCGACGAGCCCGCGCTCATGCGCGAGGGCAGGCACAACTACTGGGGCTACTCGCCGCTCGGCTACTTCGCCCCCCACCCCGCCTACGCCAGCGAGCAGGGGCACGAGGTGGAGGAGTTCAGGACCATGGTCGCCGCCATGCACGCGGCGGGCATCGAGGTGCTGATCGACGTCGTCTTCAACCACACCTGCGAAGGCGGCCCGGACGGCCCCACCCTGTCCTTCCGCGGCTTGGACGCGCCCGGCTACTACCTGCACGTGGCGGGCGGCGGCACCCTCGACATCACCGGCTGCGGCAACACCCTGGAGGCGGCGTCCCCCCAGGTGGTCCGCCTGGTCACGGACTCGCTGCGCTACTGGGCGACGGAGTTGGGCGTCGACGGCTTCCGCTTCGACCTCGCCAGCACCATGGGCCGCCCCGGCGGCGGTTACTTCGACCGCAACTCGGCGTTGCTCACGGCCATCACCACCGACCCGGTCCTGTCCCGCTGCAAGCTGATCGCCGAGCCGTGGGACGCCACCGGCGACGGCTACCGGGTGGGCGACTTCGGCGTCCAGTGGGCCGAGTGGAACGGCCGCTACCGCGACACCGTCCGCGACTTCTGGCGCGGCGCGATCGGCGTCCGCGACCTCGCCTACCGCCTCTCCGGCTCCTCGGACCTGTACGCGGACGACCTGCGCCGCCCGTGGCAGTCCATCAACTTCGTCACCGCCCACGACGGCTTCACCCTCCGCGACCTCGTCTCGTACAACGGCAAGCACAACGAGGCCAACGGCGAGGACAACAGGGACGGCACGAACGACAACCGCTCCTGGAACTGCGGCGTGGAGGGCGAAACGGACGCCCCCGGCATCGTCACGCTCAGGGCGAGGCAGGCCCGCAACCTGTTCGCCACCCTCCTGCTGTCGACCGGCACCCCCATGCTCGTGGCGGGCGACGAACTCTGGCGCTCCCAAGGCGGCAACAACAACGCGTACTGCATCGACGACGAAACGTCCTGGGTGGACTGGAAGCTCACCGACGAAGCCACCTCGATGCTCGCCTTCGCCAGGCGCGTGATCACCCTCCGCGCAGGCAGCCCGGCCCTGCGCCAACCGGAATTCTTCGAAGGCCGAACAACGGCCTCCGGCGAACCGGACCTCGTGTGGCTGAGGCCGGACGGCGAGGAAATGGCGGAAACGGACTGGTTCGACGAGGGCAGGCGCACTCTCGGAATGTGGATCGACGGCTCGAACAGCCTTTCCCGCTCAAGGGAAGGCGAGTTGGTCTCGGACGACTCCTGGCTACTGCTGCTGCACGCGGGAGCGGACCAGATCGAGGTGGTCCTACCACCAGCTGAATACGGCGCCCACTTCGAACCCATGCTGGACACCACAACCGGGGACGGCGCTCCAGCAACACCGGGCCTGTTGCAGCCGGGGTCCAGGGTGACGATCTCGGGCCATTCACTGCTGCTGCTCAGGGCACCGAACTAGGCGATGGAAAGGACCGGGATCGGGCCAGGGCGAGGAGGAAGGCCGGACAGGGCCTAGGCGGGCGATCAGCCGGACCGGACAATCAGGTCAGGCCGGCCTTGGCCAGACCAGAGCGGGTTGACCAGGTAGAACTGGGCCAGATCGAGCTGAGCCGGACCAGCCGGGACCAGCCGGGCCGGCATGAATTGAGTCGAGCTTCACCAGATTGGCCAGGGCGGGCTCGCGCAATCCGAACTGGGTCGAATTGACCTGAGCTAACCGGGTCGGGCGAGACTGGCCTGGCCTGTCCCGCCGCACCAGGTTGGGCCGGTCCAGCTGAGTTGCGCCGAATCGGGCTGCCGCCGATCGAGCCGAGCCGAGTTGGCTGGGCCGGTCGAGTTGAGCCTGGTGAAGCCGGCTTGGACCAGATCGAAGCCGGCCGGGTCGGTCGGCTTCAGCTGAATTGGACTGGCGACTGACTGAGCTGCACCGGACCGGTTTCAGTTCGGCCAACCAAGGCCGAAGATCGAGCCAAGCCGAATGGCTGGTCACCGGATTGATTCGCGAACTCCAAGTCGCATGCCAACAATTCGAACAACCGTGGGCCAAAACAGAAGCACGCACCAAAAGAGAGCCCAGACCCCTCCCTGCCCCCGATCCCCAGCGCCCTCATGTCCGTCCGCTACGGGTCAAGGCATCTTTCCCGCCTTGACGCGTAGCGGACGGACATGGAGACAATCGCGCCTCGGGGGGAACCCAACCCACCAACCAAGAACAGCACCCCCCAAACACCACACCGAGCAGCACCCCCAAAACCTCGGCCCCAGAGCCATTTTCACCCCCTGGGACACCCAACCCGAACTCCAGTCGTCCATGACAACATCACCTCCGTGGCCCGCTCCCTGATCACCTGGTGCGACCGCACGATCGACCTCCTCCTGGTGGCGTCGTGCGGCTGTAGCGGGACGCGACGCGGACTCCGCTAGTCCCGTGTCGCGTCTTGACCGCTACCCGTTCACACCAGTAGCCCTCAGGAGCCACGTTGACCGCCACCGTCACCCAAGCCACCCACACCCACACCACCCACACCCAAGCCACCTTCACCCAGGCCGACCTGCACCCGAATCTCGACGTTCGCCTCCTCCGGGACGTCATCCACCCCGAACGAGAGCTCTGGACCCCACGTGAACTCCGCGACCTGACCTCGTTCGTCACCAGCGAGCTGACGACGCCACTGCTGGAGATCCTCGACTTCGACCCCGCTCAACGCTGGTGGGCTCGACTGGGGCTGACCGAGGGCGTGGAGTTGTGGTTGCTCTCGTGGTTGCCCGGCCAGCACACGGAACCCCACGACCACGGCGGGGCGTCCGGGTCGTTCACCGTGCTCACCGGGGAGCTCCAGGAGAGCTACCGCTACCCGGCGGGCCCGGTTCGGCACGCCGCGCGCGGTGCAGGCGACTCCATCGGCTTCGGTTCGGGCCGGGCGCACGAGGTCCGCAACACCGGCACCGCGGGCGCTGCCAGCGTCCACGCCTACTCGCCACCGCTGGTCCCCACCAGGGAGTACGCCAGCCTGGCTGACATCCCCACGGTGATCCCCCCACTTCCAGCGCTGCGGCTCCCCCTGGAGCAGCTGCGCGAACTGGCCGACCTGGAGGGCCCATGAGCGGCATCGACACCTACCTGGCCGAGGCGCGCGCGGAGCTGAGCCGGGTCACGCCGCAGGAGCTGGACGCCCTGCGGGACGGCGACACCCTCGTCATCGACACCCGTCCCCTCCACAACCGGGTGGCGGACGGCGAGATCCCCGGTTCCATCCCGGTGGAGCGGATCGTCCTGGAGTGGCGGCTGGACCCCGAGGGCGACCACCGCCTGCCGGGTTTCACCGCCGACACCACCGTCGTCGTCCTGTGCAACGAGGGCTACTCGTCCAGCCTCGCCGCGCGCGACCTCCAGCGGATCGGCCTGCCGAAGGCCACCGACCTGATCGGCGGCTTCCGCGGGTGGGCAGCGGCGGGCCTGCCCGTTCGGGAAGGTGGCACGCAAGCCGTCACGTAGCCTCCCGGACCTGTGAAGCCGCTCAGGTCCGGACCGCTGCTGACCGTCGTCGTAGTCGTGATCGTCTGGGGCCACGGGGTGGCCGGGCTCGTCGGCGCGCTCGGCGGTCTCCTGCTGGAGTTGGCCGCGTTCCAGGTCGGCACCCTGCTCGGGGTGCTGGTCTGGCGCCTGCGCGTCACGTACGTGATCTTCGGCGTGGGCCGTGAACTGCGCGCGTGGTCGACGCCCCGGCTGCGGATCGCGCTGTGCGCCCTGCCGGTCGTGATCCGCGTCGGGGCCCGGTCGGTGCGCTCCCCCGTTCGGCGGCGGCTGTGGGCGACCGGGATGACGTCGGCGCTCGTGGCGGTCGGGGTGGTCGTCGGCGCTTGGCTCGTCGGCCCGTTCGGGGTCGCGGTGGGTGCCACGGCGTGCCTGGCGCACGAGCTGTGGCCACGTCGCAGCGCGGCCACGACGTCACCCGGCTGGTACGTGTTCTCGCTGCCGCGGCTGTCCGGGCGGGCCGCCGCGGAGATGGAGGCGTCGCCGCTGGTGGCCGTGGTGGCGGACGCGGTGCGGGCGGGCGATCTGGAGAGGGCCTCGTCGGCGCTCACCACCGTGGTGGCGGCTCATCCGGACCTGTTGATGACCGCTTCGGCGCGGGTCGTGGTGTTGACGGCCTCCGCCCGGTACGTGGAGGCGTTGCAGGTGATCAGCCAGGTCGTCGCGCGGGACGACCTGGAGGACCGCGACCGGGCGTTGCTGATGGGGTCGATGGCCGGGGCCACCGCGTCCGCCGTGGAGGCCGGGCTGCTGCCCGCCCCGGTCGGGGTGCCCATGGCCACGCGGGCCGCGGACGGGGCCATGGGGTTCGGACTGCCCCGGTACCGGCTGCTGGGGACGTTGGCGCAGGTGGCCCTGCTTCAGGGCGACGTGGCGGAAGCCGTGCGGATGGGAAGGGAGAGCGCAGACGGGGCCGAGGACGCCCTCGGTCGGGCGGATTCCCTGGCCACGGTGGCCAGGGGGTTGATGGCCGGCGGGGACAACGCCGCCGCTCGGGCGGTGATGGCGGAGGCTTCGGCGTTGGCCGGGTGGTTGCCGCGGGTCGCCGACACCGCTGCCCGGTTGACCATCTCCTGATCCCCCGAAGACCGCGTCCCGGCATCGCGACCCGGATCGCCGACCACCACCGGGGTATCCGGCTGCCGGGAATCGATGACAGCCGGATACCCCGGAGGGCGTTGATCAGCCCGCGAGGACGACCTTGCCCAGCTCCGCGGGCGATGCCAGCAGGTCGTGCCGGGGCAGGATCCGCACGGTGTAGCCGAGGGTGCCCGCGTGCGGCAGCGGCACCTCCACCTCGTAGTTGCCGTTGCCCGCGTAGGCCATCGACGCGGTGACGACGTCGTGCAGCTCGTCGCCGTCGCCGACCTTCCCGAGCACGACCTGCACGTCGGCCTCCGACGGCTCCAGGCCTGCCAGCTCGACCCTGGCCCGGACCGTCACCGGCGCGCCGAGCACCGGCGTCGGGTGCCCGTCGGTGTGCAGTTCGGAGTCGAGCACCTGCACGCGCGGCCACGCCTCGCGCAGGCGCTGCCGGTAGTCCGCCAGCTCCTTCGCGCCGCGGAAGCCCTCGCCCACGACCGACTCGGCCGAGGCGGCGGCGGGCGCGTACAGCGTCTCCACGTACTCGCGCACCATCCGCGACGCCTGCACGGCCGGGCCGAGCGAGGCCAGCGTGTGGCGGACCATCGCGAGCCAGCGGGTCGGCGTGCCGTCCTCGCCGCGGTCGTAGAACAGCGGCGCGACCTGGTTGCCGAGCAGCTCGTAGAGAGCGGTGGCCTCCAGGTCGTCGCGACGGGTCGGGTCGTGCACGCCGTCGGCGGTCGGGATGGCCCAGCCGTTGCTGCCGTCGTACAGCTCGTCCCACCAACCGTCCCGGATGGACAGGTTGAGGCCGCCGTTCAGCGCGGACTTCATGCCGGACGTGCCGCACGCCTCCAGCGGGCGCATCGGGTTGTTCAGCCACACGTCGCAACCCCAGTAAAGGTAGCGGGCCATCGACATGTCGTAGTCGGGCAGGAAGACGATCCGGTGCCGCACGCCCGCCTCGTCGGCGTAGCGGACGATCTGCTGGATCAGCGCCTTGCCGCCGTCGTCCGCCGGGTGCGACTTGCCCGCGACGACGAGCTGCACCGGGCGTTCCGGGTGCAGCAGCATCGCGCGCAGCCGCTCCGGGTCGCGCAGCATCAGCGTGAGCCGCTTGTAGGTCGGGACGCGGCGGGCGAAGCCGACGGTCAGCACGTCCGGGTCGAACACGGAGTCGGTCCAGCCCAGCTCCAACGCCGACGCGCCGCGCTGGAGCCACGACGCGCGAACGCGGCGGCGGACCTCGTCGACCAGTCGACCGCGCAGCTCGGTGCGCAACTCCCAGAGCCGGGTGTCGGTGACGGGCTCGAAGCGCATCCCGATGCCGGACTCCTCGGTCTCGCCGAGGAGCTTGGACATCTCGGTCGCCGCCCACGTCGGGCCGTGCACGCCGTTGGTGACCGAGCGGATCGGCACCTCGGTGGTGTCGAAGCCGGGCCACAGGCCGCGGAACATGTCGCGGCTGACCTCGCCGTGCAACTTGGACACGCCGTTCGCGCGCTGCGCGAGCCGCAGGCCCATGTGGGCCATGTTGAACAGGCCGGGGTTGTCCTCGGCGCCCAGCGCGAGGACCCGCTGGGTGCTCACGCCCGGCAGCAGGGTCTCGGAGCCGAAGTAGTGCTGCACGAGGTCGACCGGGAAGCGGTCGATGCCCGCGGGCACGGGCGTGTGCGTGGTGAACACGGTGCCTGCGCGGACCGCGGCGATGGCCTGGTCGAAGTCGAGGCCCTCGGTGGTGGTCAGCTCGCGGATGCGCTCCAGCCCGAGGAACCCCGCGTGCCCTTCGTTGGTGTGGAACACCTCGGGCTTCGCGTGGCCGGTCAGCTCGCAGTAGGTGCGCACGGCCCGGACGCCGCCGATGCCCGCGAGGATCTCCTGGCGGATGCGGTGGTCCTGGTCGCCGCCGTAGAGCCGGTCCGTGACGCCGCGCAGGTCCTCGTCGTTCTCCTCGACGTCGGAGTCGAGCAGGAGCAGCGGGATCCGCCCGACCTGGGCCTTCCAGATCTTGGCGCGCAGCACCCGGTCGCCCGGCATGGCCACGTGCACCAGGATCGGCGCGCCCGACGGCTCGGTCAGCAGTTCGAGCGGGAGGGCGCGGGGGTCCAGCACCGGGTAGTGCTCGATCTGCCAGCCGTCCAGGGACAGGGACTGGCGGAAGTAGCCGGAGCGGTAGAGCAGGCCGACCGCGATCAGCGGCACGCCGAGGTCCGACGCCGCCTTCAGGTGGTCGCCCGCCAGCACGCCGAGACCGCCGGAGTAGTTGGGCAGGGCCTCGGTGACGCCGAACTCCATGGAGAAGTACGCGATCGCCGACGGCAGCGGGGCCAGCTCGTGGTTGCCGTGCTCCCGCCGCGCCTGCACCTCCTCCTGCCTCCGCTGGAACCACCGCGGCCCCTGCGTGTAGCGGTCGAGGTCGTCGGCCAGCGCTTGGGCGTGCGACAGGAACTGCTCGTCTCGGGAGAGCCGCTCCAGCCGGTCCGGCGACACGACGGACAACAGGCGCAGCGGATCGCCACCGACCTCGGACCAGACCTGGGGGTCGACCGACGCGAAGAGGTCCTGCGTCGGCGGGTGCCAGGTCCAGCGCAGGTTGGTGGCGAGCGTGCCCAGGGAGGACAACGGCTCCGGGAGGCTGGCTCGGACGGTGAACCGGCGAAGTGCTCGCATGGCGTCGGACCTTATCTCCCGACGGGCGGAACAGGCCAAGCTTCCGCGCCCAGACCGCAAGGGTTTGCAGGATCGGTACCGGGATCGATACAGGTGGGTGGTGGTGCTGCCAGCGGTTTCAGGGGCGGCGGGGCGGGGTTCTTGATCGTCGCATTCGGAGTAGCGGGGATGGAGTGCGACGGGAATCGAGGGAGGCTCACGCTTCGGTGACGCGGCGAGATCCGCGAGCGGGCTCTCAAGGCAGGGGCCGAGTCCAGTTCCCGAGGGCATCCGCGATCTCCGGCACGTCCAACTCCCCGGCGGCGATCGACACGACGAACTTCTCACCCACGTCGACCGACGGGACTCGGACGTCGAGACCATTGAGGACGTAGAAGAGACGAGTCGACACCCAGGCGATGCGCTTGTTGCCGTCGACCAGCGCGTGGTTGCGCGCCAGGGAGTGCAAGAGGGCTGCCGCCTTCTCGTCCAGGGACGGGTACGCCTCGTTGCCGAACACCGTCGCCCGCGGCCGGATCAGCGCCGATTCGAGCAGCCCCCAGTCGCGCACCTCGGCCTCGTGGCCGAACGCCGCACGCGCCGCGGCGAGCAGGTCGTCCAGCTGCACGTAGTCGATCACCGGGCGAGGCGGTCGAGCAGTTCGGCGTCCTCGGTGACGATGCGCGCCAACGCTTCGTCGCGGAGCCTCGTACGACGCTGGACGTACTCGCGGATGGCTTGGCGGGCGACCTCCTGCATGGACCGGTTCTCCCGCTCAGCGGTCCTCCGCAGGTCGTCCGTCTCTTCGTCGGTCAACCGCAGTGTCATTGCCATGGACCGATGATACCGCGCGGTATCAGCCGGTATCACACTTCAGGTCGGCGAACAGGTCATCCACTGGCAGCCTTCGCGTTACCAGCGTGTTAACCAGATCAGGTCTCATCCAGGAGACGGTCGGCGTGGCGCGCGGCATTCGAGCGAATCCTTCCCCGATGATCGCGGAGGCAGGTCGAATGGCCATGGACACACCGCCCGCGCGGGCACAAGAGTTTGGACGCGCCGGGGTGTGCGGGCCCACCGGAATGGGTACGGACAGTTGTAGTAGTCCCCGGTGATGACCTGCTGCATCGAGCAAGGCAGACTGAACGGGCCCGCGGTTCTGCCGCGCGAAACACGGCGAGAGGGCGTAGCCGATGAGTGGACGACTCGGCATCGATGATGTTTCCCCGGCGGTCAGCGGTGGCCGTTATCCGGCGAAAGCCGTGACGGGGGAACACATCCCGGTTGAAGCAACGGTCTGGCGCGAGGGGCACGACGCCATCGCGGCCACCGTCGCTTGGCGCGGGCCAAAGGATCGCATCGCGCGCCAGACCAGGATGGTGCCGCACGGCGTCGGACTGGACCGGTTCGCTTCCGTGATCGTGCCGGACACCGAAGGCTCGTGGTCGTTCCGCGTCGACGCCTGGAGTGATCCGTGGGCGACGTGGCGGCACGCCGTCGAGGCGAAGATCGGCGCGGGGCAGGGGGCGGGTGAACTGGCGAACGACCTGGAGAGCGGCGCGCTGCTGCTGGACCGGGTGTCCCGCCGACCCGACCGCCGCAGGGAACGGCCGCTGCTGGCGAACGCCGCCGCCGCGCTGCGCGACGAGAACCGCCCGGTGTCGGAGCGGGTCGCGCCTGCGCTCGCCTCGGACGTGCACCGGATCATGACGGACCACCCGGTCCGCGAGCTGATCACCAAGGGCAAGACGCACAAGGTGTGGGTCGACCGGAAGCTGGCCGCGTTCGGCTCCTGGTACGAGTTCTTCCCCCGGTCGACCGGTGGGCGGGACGAGCACGGGAACGCGGTGCACGGCACGTTCGCGACCGCGACCAAGGAGCTGGACCGGGTCGCCGCGATGGGCTTCGACATCGCCTACCTGCCGCCGATCCACCCGGTCGGCCGGGTGAACCGCAAGGGCCCCAACAACACCCTGGTCGCCGACGAGAACGACGTCGGCTCGCCGTGGGCGATCGGCGCGGACGAGGGCGGGCACGACGCCATCGCGCCGGAACTCGGCACGATCGAGGACTTCGACCGGTTCGTGGCCCGCGCCAACGAGCTCGACATCGAGATCGCGCTCGACCTGGCGCTCCAGTGCGCGCCGGACCACCCGTGGGTGCTGAAGGCGCCGGAGTGGTTCACCACCCGGCCCGACGGCACGATCGCGTACGCCGAGAACCCGCCCAAGAAGTACCAGGACATCTACCCGGTCAACTTCGACAACGACCCCAAGGGCATCTACCACGAGGTCCTGCGCGTGGTCCTGCACTGGGTCGACCACGGGGTGCGCGTCTTCCGGGTCGACAACCCGCACACCAAGCCGCCGGACTTCTGGGCGTGGCTGATCTGGGCCGTGAAGGACAAGCACCCGGACGTGCTGTTCCTGGCCGAGGCGTTCACCCGGCCCGCCCGGCTCTACGGACTGGCGAAGCTCGGCTTCACCCAGTCCTACACCTACTTCACCTGGCGCACGAGCAAGGAAGAACTCACCGAGTTCGGCATGGAACAGGTGGAGCACTGGGACGAGGCCAGGCCGAACCTGTTCGTGAACACGCCGGACATCCTCCACGAATCGCTCCAGCACGGCGGTCCCGGCATGTTCGCGCTGCGCGCGGCGCTGGCCGCCACGCTGGCGCCGACGTGGGGCGTGTACTCGGGCTACGAGCTGTTCGAGCACGAGGCCGTGAAGCCCGGCAGCGAGGAGTACCTCGACTCCGAGAAGTACCAGTTGCGGCCACGCGACTTCGCGGGGGCCCTGGCCGAGGGCCGTTCGCTGGAACCCTGGCTGCGCAAGCTGAACACGGCCCGCCGGGCGCACCCGGCCTTGCAGCAGATGCGCACGCTCAAGTTCCACCACATCGACAACGACGCCCTGATCGCCTACTCCAAGCAGGACCCGGCGACCGGCGACACCGTCGTGACCGTGGTGAGCTTGGACCCGACGGACCCCCAGGCCGGAACGCTCTGGCTCGACCTGCCGTCACTCGGCTTCGACTGGCACGAGCGGCTGATCGCGCACGACGAGGTCACCGGCGAGACGTGGGACTGGGGCCAGGCGAACTTCGTCCGGCTGGAGCCGTGGCGCGCTGTCGCGCACATCGTGGGGCTGCAGCGCCGGTTCTCCTGAACCGATCAGGAACTCGAGGACCCCTGCGTGCACCAGGTACGCAGGGGATGGTTGACGTACCCGCTGGAAGGTGGGACGAGGTGGAGATCATGCAGGAAGATTCCCGACCCGACGCAGCCCTGGGGCTGGAGGGCGTGCCGCACACCGGTGAGGCGATCACGGCCGACGGGATGTTGGTCGAGCCCCAGGCGGAGGACTTCCAGCACGCGAAACAGGCGCCGCGGAACCCCGACTGGTTCAAGGGCGCGGTGTTCTACGAGGTGCTGGTGCGCGCCTTCACCGACTCGAACGGTGACGGCACCGGCGACCTGCGCGGTCTGGCCAGCAGGCTGGACTACCTGGAGTGGCTCGGCATCGACTGCCTGTGGCTGCCGCCGTTCTACGCTTCCCCGTTGCGCGACGGGGGTTATGACATCAGCGACTTCCGCGCGGTGCTGCCGGAGTTCGGCAACATCGAGGACTTCGTCTACCTGCTCGACGAGGCCCACCGCCGCGGCATCCGGGTCATCACCGACCTGGTGCTGAACCACACCTCGGACGCGCACCCGTGGTTCCAGCAGTCGCGGATGGACCCGGACGGCCCGTACGGCGACTACTACGTGTGGAGCGACGACGACTCGCGCTACTCCGACGCGCGGATCATCTTCGTGGACACCGAGTCGTCGAACTGGACGTACGACCCGGTGCGCGGGCAGTTCTACTGGCACCGGTTCTTCAGCCACCAGCCCGACCTGAACTTCGAGAACAACGACGTCCAGGAGGCGATGCTGGACACGCTGCGGTTCTGGCTGGACCTCGGCATCGACGGTTTCCGCCTCGACGCCGTGCCCTACCTCTTCGAGGAGGAGGGCACGAACTGCGAGAACCTGCCGCGCACGCACGACTTCCTCAAGCGGTGCCGCAAGGTCGTCGACGACGAGTACCCCGGCCGCATCCTGCTGGCCGAGGCGAACCAGTGGCCGTCGGACGTGGTCGAGTACTTCGGCGACCCGGAGGTCGGTGGCGACGAGTGCCACATGGCGTTCCACTTCCCGCTGATGCCGCGGATCTTCATGGCGGTGCGGCGCGAGTCGCGCTTCCCGATCTCGGAGATCCTGGCGCAGACGCCGGAGATCCCGGCGGGTACGCAGTGGGGGATCTTCCTGCGCAACCACGACGAGCTGACGCTCGAGATGGTCACGGACGAAGAGCGCGACTACATGTACACGGAGTACGCCAAGGACCCGCGGATGAAGGCCAACATCGGCATCCGCCGACGGCTGGCCCCGCTGCTGGAGAACGACCGCAACCAGCAGGAGCTGTTCACGGCGATGTTGTTGTCGCTGCCCGGTTCGCCCGTTCTGTACTACGGCGACGAGATCGGCATGGGCGACAACATCTGGTTGGGCGACCGCGACGCGGTGCGCACGCCGATGCAGTGGACCCCGGACCGCAACGCCGGGTTCTCCAGCTGCGATCCGGGCCGGATCTACCTGCCGGTGATCATGGACCCGATCTACGGCTACCAGGCGCTCAACGTGGAGGCGCAGCTCAACAACGCCTCCTCGCTGCTGAACTGGACGCGCCGGATGATCGAGGTGCGCAAGCAGCACCACGCGCTGGCGGAGGGCACGTTCATCGACCTCGGGGGGTCGAACCCGAGCGTGCTGGCCTACAAGCGGCGCTGGACGCGGCCGGACGGGCACGAGGACATCGTGCTGTGCGTCAACAACCTGTCGCGCTTCCCTCAGCCCGTGGAACTCGACCTGTCCGAGCACCGGGGCACCACCCCGGTGGAGCTGACCGGCGGGGTGCACTTCCCGCAGGTCGGTGAACTGCCGTACCTCCTCACGCTGCCGGGCCACGGTTTCTACTGGTTCCAACTGGCGACCGTGGGCGACGACGGCGAATCGAGGTGAGCGAAGTGACCGAACCCCAGGAACTGGTCGAGAAGCTGCTGACGGAGCTGCCGGGCTGGCTGCCCGCCCAGCGCTGGTTCGCGGGCAAAGACCGCCCGGTCGGCTCGGTCCGTCCACTTCGGACGACCGTGCTGCGGGAGGACCCGCTGCTGCTGCACGTCATGATCGAGGTGGAGCAGGCCGACCGCGTCGAGCCCTACCAGCTGCTGGTGACCGACCGGGACGAGTCCTACGAGGCGACCGGCGACGGCGAGCTGACCGGCCACCTGCTGGACCTGATGGTCGAGGGCCGCGAGGTCGACGGGCTCAGCTTCGAGCACGAGCCGGACGCCGAGCTGACCGGCGGGCTGCGCGGACGGCCCATCACCTCCGAGCAGAGCAACACGTCGATCATCTTCGGCAGCCAGTACATCCTCAAGCTGTTCCGCAAGCTCTCCTTCGGGCCGAACCCGGACCTGGTGCTGCACCGGGCGCTGCGCGAGGTCGGCTGCGAGCACATCGCGCAGCCGCTCGGCTCCATCACCGGTTCGCTCGACGGGCAGCCGGTGACCGTCGGGATGCTCCAGCAGTTCATGCCGGACGCGGTCGACGGCTGGGCGATGGCGACCACGAGCGTGCGCGACCTGATGGCCGAGTCGGAACTGCACGCCGACCAGGCGGGCGGCGACTTCGCCGCCGAGGCCAACCGGCTCGGGCAGGCCGTGGCGACCGTGCACGGCGACCTGGAGCGGGCTCTCGGGCAGCAGGACGCGGACGACGACGACATCACCGCGACCGTGCGGGCGATGAACAGCAGGCTCGACGCCGTGGCCGCCATGGTCCCGGCGCTCGACCCGTTCGTCCCCGCGCTGCGCGAGGCGTTCGACAAGGCCCTGGACGGCCAGGGCGCGATCGTCGTGCAGAACATCCACGGCGACCTGCACCTCGGCCAGGTCCTGCGCACCGTGCACGGCTGGCTGCTGATCGACTTCGAGGGCGAGCCCGCCGTGCCCGCCGAGGAACGGGCCGCGCTCAAGTCACCGTTGCGCGACGTGGCCGGAATGCTGCGATCCTTCGACTACGCCGCACACCAGATGCTCGTGGGACAGGACGAGGACCCCCTGCTCACCGAGCGGGCGCTGGAGTGGGCGCGGCGCAACCGGGCGGCCTTCTGCGAGGGCTACGCGGTCGCGGCGGCGGAATCCGTCGGCGATCCGCGGCGGCACGGGGAGCTGTTGCGGGCCTTCGAGTTGGACAAGGCGGTCTACGAGGTCGCCTACGAGTACGCGAACAGGCCGGAGTGGTTGACGGTTCCCCTGTCGTCGATCGCCCGGATCACCGGAGAAGGAGTGTGACGGCATCGTGAACGCCAAACCGGCCGAACTTCCCGACGCCGCACCGTCGCCGAGCGATGTGGACCGGCTGCTGGCCGGAGCGCACCACGATCCGCACTCGGCGCTGGGCGTCCACAACGTCGACGGCAGCGTGGTGGCCCGTGCCCTGCGGCCGGGCGCCAAGTCCGTCGCCGTCGTCGCGGGCGAAAACAGGTGGGACCTGCCCCGCGTCATCGACAGCCTGTTCGCGGGCACGCTCCCCGAGCACCCCGGCGACTACCGGCTGGAGATCGACTACGACGGCAACGTCGTCACGGTCGACGACCCGTACCGCTGGCTGCCGACCGTGGGCGAACTGGACCTGCACCTGATCGGCGAAGGCCGCCACGAGCGGCTGTGGGACGTGCTCGGCGCCCACCACCGCGGCTACGACACCCCGTCCGGCCGCGTCGAGGGCACCTCGTTCGCCGTGTGGGCCCCGACCGCTCGCGGTGTGCGCGTGATCGGCGACTTCGACGGCTGGGACGGCCGCGCGAACCCGATGCGCTCCCTGGGCTCGTCCGGCGTGTGGGAGGTCTTCATCCCCGGCGTCCCGGTCGGCACCAAGTACAAGTTCCGCATCCTCGGCGCCGACGGCGCGTGGCACGAGAAGGCCGACCCGATGGCGTTCGGCACCGAGGTGCCGCCGCAGACCGCGTCCGTCGTCACGGTGTCGGACTACGAGTGGAACGACCTGGAGTGGGAGACCAAGCGCGAGGCCACCACGTGGATCAACGCCGCGGTCAGCACCTACGAGGTCCACCTCGGTTCGTGGCGACCGGGCCTGAGCTACCGCGAACTGGCCGTGGAACTGGCCGACTACGTGGTCGAGACCGGGTTCACCCACATCGAGCTGCTGCCCGTCGCCGAGCACCCGTTCGGCGGTTCGTGGGGCTACCAGGTCACCTCGTACTACGCGCCCACGTCCCGTTTCGGGTCACCGGACGACTTCCGGTACTTCGTCGACACGCTGCACCAGCGCGGCATCGGCGTGATCGTCGACTGGGTGCCCGCCCACTTCCCCAAGGACAGCTGGGCACTGGCGAAGTTCGACGGCACCGCCCTCTACGAGCACGCCGACCCCAGGCGCGGCGAGCAGCCCGACTGGGGCACGCTCGTGTTCGACTTCGGCCGCAACGAGGTCCGCAACTTCCTCGTCGCGAACGCCCTGTACTGGATCGAGGAGTTCCACCTCGACGGCCTGCGGGTCGACGCCGTGGCCTCGATGCTGTACCTGGACTACTCGCGCAAGGAAGGGCAGTGGCTGCCCAACCAGTACGGCGGTCGCGAGAACCTGGACGCGGTCCGGTTCATGCAGGAGCTGAACGCCACCGTGTACCGGCGGCACCCCGGCGTGATGATGATCGCCGAGGAGTCGACCGCGTGGCCCGGCGTCACCCGCCCCACGCACCTCGGCGGGTTGGGCTTCGGTTTCAAGTGGAACATGGGGTGGATGCACGACACGCTCCACTACCTGGGCCGGGAACCGATCCACCGCTCGTTCCACCACAACGAGATCACCTTCTCGCTGGTGTACGCGTGGAGCGAGAACTTCGTGCTGCCGCTGTCCCACGACGAAGTGGTGCACGGCAAGGGATCGCTGTGGCAGCGCATGCCCGGTGACGACTGGAACAAGGCGGCGGGCCTGCGCTCGCTGCTCGCGTTCATGTGGGCGCACCCCGGCAAGCAGCTGCTGTTCATGGGCGGCGAGTTCGGCCAGCCGGAGGAGTGGTCCGAGTCGAAGTCCCTGGACTGGCACCTGCTGGACACGCAACTGCACGGCGGCGTGAAAACCCTGCTGAGCGACCTGAACCGGGTCTACCGCGACGCGCCCGCGCTCTACAGCGCGGACAACAAGCCGGAAGGCTTCTCGTGGATCGACGCGAACGACTCGGCGGGCAACGTGCTGAGCTTCCTGCGCATCGGTGAAGACGGCTCGCACCTGGTCTGCGTGGCGAACTTCTCCGGCCACCCCCACCACGACTACCGCGTGGGCCTGCCCACCGTCGGCAGGTGGCGCGAGGTGGTGAACACCGACTCCGCCGTGTACGGCGGCTCGGGCGTCGGCAACTTCGGCGTGGTGGAAGCAGAAGCCCACCCGTGGCACGGCCGAGAAGCATCGGCCCTCCTGCAACTGCCACCGTCCGGCGTCCTGTGGCTGGCCCCGGAAAACGAACACGTGGCAATCGAAGACCCCGTGTGAGGAAGGCCGGGTCGGCCGCCCGCTCCAGCGGCCGACCCGGTCTTTGGCCTGGCAACCCGTAGGATCCTGAAACCTGGCGCTGACCGAGGAGGAAGCCCTCTCCTCACCGACATGGAGTCGGATCGAGTGGAGCAGCCTCCAACTCTGACAAGATCGCACAGGCTGTCCGCGCGTTCGCCAACAGGCCGAAGAGACAGGCCTGCGGCGACCACCCCGGAAACTTGTCGGGTGACCGGAACTCCCGGCCACCCGACCCACATCCACCGGTCGTGAAATTCCTGCTTTCCAAAGCAACGCTCACGACCGAATCGCTTTAAAGGACTCACGAGCTCGCCCAGCTGTCAGGCAGTGGTCAACCTTGTACCTTTCTGGCTTCCTTGACGCGTTTGGCCTGGACCTTCTTGAAGCGATCGGCGTCCACCTCGGTGATCGGCACAGCTTCCGCGTAGTCACGCCCGGAGCCGATCCGGTACAGCAGGTCCGAGCGCTCCCACTTGAGGTTGGTGGTGAACCTCTCCTCTGTTGAACCTCTTTCGCGGACGACCACGAGCGGGTTCTCCAGCGTGTGGCTTTGGTCGAGGATGGCGTAGTACGTGTAGTCCTCGCTCATCGAATTCCTTTCTCCCAGTCGGTGACGTGAACTAGCTGATCATCACAGCACCAGCCGGGAACCGTACCTCACCAAAGATCAACAGTGCTTGCTCCTTGGCGAACTCCACCTCAAGCGGATGCTTGTTGGGGGTGCGCTGCAACTCGTACCAGGGGTGTTCGAACTCTTTGGCGGCCAAGCTCTCCGCAGTGTGGAACTGGAACTCGAAGAGCTGTCCCGTTCGGGGCTCGCGCCACGTGGTGTTGATACCGCGATAACGACCGTTGAACGCATTGCGCTGCCAGAAGTTTTTCAACGCGCCGACCTTCTCGAAACCCAGGGCGGCGAGCCGTTCCATGCCCTTCTGAACTCCCACCGTGTAGCTGGCCTCCGGCAGGACCATGGTGTACCGGACGCTGTCGTTGATCTGGCCGAGTACGAGGTCGATGTTGGGTTCGTTGAGCAGCTCGGATGCAACCTTGCGCTTGAGCGAGTCCTCGGACTTCAGACGCTGGCCCCACCCTTCCGGTCGACCGGTTGGCGTTTCATCGATTGCCCGCTGGACCTTCACTGAAATGTCCACTTCGGCAGACTTGGCCCTCGCGATGAGATCATTCACTTTCGTGTTGGCGGCTTTGGAAAGCTTGATCTCCTCGCCGAACTCCCTTGCCACCCACGAACCATCGTCCAGCGTTCGGCCCGCTGTGCGGTCCGGTGCCATCGGCGGATCGACTCGATCGACCGGATCGAATCTGAACCGGGCATTCTCAATCTTGGCTACACCGTTCTCGAGGCGCAGAGTGCCGCCTTCGAGTGCGGCAATGGAGCCTTCGAGCTTCGTCAGGTCACCATCAACCCGCAGGGGCGCCGGAGTCGACCACCGATGAGAAGGCTGCAGCGGCCCGAGAGCTGAACATCCTGCTCACGCCCGAGATGGCCGTGATGACGGACAAGAACTTCGTCATCACGCTGTGGCAGAAGGCCCGCGAGGGCAGTCAGGTCAAGCTCGCCGCACTCGCGGCGTTCGCCGACACTGTTGACGAGCAGGCCTGCCTGAAGTTCATCAGGACCGGCATCTTCGCTGCAAGTCAGCAGGACCGGATCGAGCAGGCCAAGAAGGCCGAACGTGACCGGCAGCGCCTTGCCGCCGCCGCCGAGATCCAGTGGACCGGCGTGCCGCAAACACTGCTCGACGGGACGCTGGAGAACTTCGTGTTCCGGCTGTGGGAACACGCGAAGGAGGGCAGCGACGTCAAGGCGGGCGCGGCCGCCGTGCTGCGCACCACGTCCACCGACGAGCAGCGCCAGGCGTTCGTCGTCACGGGGATCTACGTGGCGAGCAGCGCCGACAAGCAGCGCAAGATCGAAGAGGCCGAGCGTGAGGAGCGTGAACGTCTCGCCCGCGAGGAGAACCGGCTCAAGAAGGAACAGGCCTGGTCAGCGGCTACGCGGTCGACGGCGACCGACGCGCTGAAGAACCTGCCGGACCACGAGTTCATCTACGAGGTCATCCGTCGTGCCGAGGGTGCCAAGGTCAAGGCTGCCGCGCAGACCGCTTACGACAGCACCGACCCGGCCGCTTGGAAGACGTTCATCTACACCGGTGTTCACGCCGCGCACCAACTGGACGTCGACGAGCAGGACCGTCTCGACGCCATCGAGGCGGAGCGCCAGATCCGGGTCGTCCTCGACAACGCCGAGCGCGACGGCTACCTGCCGAACCTGGTCGCCGCGGCTCGTGCCGCGCTGGCGGGCACGAAGGCCGAGCGCAACGCGTTCCTCAACACCGGTCAGCACGAGGCCGCCAAGCGCGACCTGATCAAGCCCGCCAACAACCGCGTGATCGAGCTGCAGGGCATCCACTCCGGCCGCTGCCTGCAGGTATCGGGTCTGTGGGACGTGCCGGACGAGGGGGCCAACGCCGACGGCGCGGGCACCGAGTTGTGGGACTGCGTGCGTGGCCCGAAGCAGGTGTGGGAACTGGAGTCCCAGGGGGACGGCCGGTACAGGCTGGTGAACCTGGGTTCCAAGCTCTGCCTGGACGTCGACGGGGAAGCGGTCCTGCAGAACGGCTGCGACGACGACGCGACGACGCAGCACTGGGAGTTCCTGGAGAACGCCAACGGCACCTTCCAGATCCGCAACGTCGCCACCGGCAGGTTCGCCACCACGGCGGACTCCGGCACCGCCAACGCGACCCTGGTCGTGCAGTACACCAACACCAACTCGATCGACCAGCAGTGGCGCCTCATCGACCCGACCCACGTGTCGTGGACGGTGGCGATGACTCCGGGCACCATCCAGATCAAGGGTGTCGGGTCGGGCCGGTGCCTTCAGGTCGTGGGCGGCTCCAGCACTGCCCTCGCCGCCGTAGAGGTGCGGAACTGCCAGACGGGACCGAAGCAGGTCTGGGAACTGCTCCCCTTGGGCGCCAACAAGTACGCCCTGAAGAACCAGCAGTCCGGCAAGTGCCTCGACATCCAGTTCGGCGATGTCGCCAACGGAACTCCGCTGGTGCAGTACCCGTGCAACGGCAGCGGCTCGGAGCAGTGGGTGTTCACCCAGGGCGACAACGGCACCCTCGGGTTGGCCAACGCCTTCACCGGCAAGTTCGCGGACGTGCTCAACGGCTCGACCGTCAACGGTTCACCTGTCGGCCAGTACGACGGTGACGGCGACCCGAACCAGCGGTGGACCGTCACCCAGGTGACCACCGCCTAACAGCACGTCCTTGAGGGGGGAGGTCCGCGCTGCGGACCTCCCCTGCTCATGCCGGAACACAAGAACGCAGTCCTTTGCCGAAAGCTTTCGAACAGGATCGCTGCGGGACCGCGGACCGGTTCCGGTTCGTGGTCCCGGCCCCACCCCGACCGGACACCGAGATCAGCGAAGCTCAGCCAGCCGGTCCAGGACCTCCGCCAGGCTCCCCTCCGCCTCCCACACGGCCCGAGGGCGGTTTTCCACTACGGACTGCCGAACCAGGCGAGCAGCCTGCGCGTCGGTGTCGGACCGGACTCGGAGCACGTCCAACCACAGCCCGCTCTCGCTGAAGTAGACGAGTTCCTCTACGTCGTGCGGCTCCTCGGCGGACCGCTTCAACTGCACCCTCCACCCCAGCACCTGGCACAGGTGCTGCAGGCGCCCGATCTGGGCCAGTTGCCCAAGGGTCAGCATCACGGCGGGTCCGTCCACGAGGTCGACGTGTCCACCCAGTGTTCATGAGTGAACGGTCATCGAATACCACCCGACCCGGACTTGTCGACTTCTCGCCCGGTGGTCAGGAACCCGTCGACATCACCGGGCCCGTGGGGTACCGAACGGCGGGACCCAGTACGCAAAATTGCGGAATAGTCGGATAACACCTTTAGACCAATTCGATATAGATCCTTCATTATTGCATCAACCGGGTGAAGTCGAACGCCATTCAGGGCGATATCACGGTATACGTATAGGCGTTCCGAACAAGATCTGATTACATGGCCGATCTCGACGAATGGCAGGGCAAGGATCGAGCGCTTCACGGCATACCAGCAGGTAGAGCCCTCGATCCAACCTCGAACACATTTGTCGGAACCGCATTCGCCCGCTCACCGAATCGGGATGACCGTGTTCCTGACCAAGCTCGACATCAACACCGGATCGCGGGAGTTCCGCCGCGACCACGCCAACATCCACGACATGCACCGGACGGTGATGTCAGCGTTCCCGAACATCACGGAGGCGACACCGGCACGTCAGGCGCACGCCGTGCTGTGGCGCCTGGACAGCACGAACGACGGGTTCGTCCAGTACGTGCAGAGCCGCACGGAGCCCGACTGGGGCGTGCTGCCCGAAGGTCACCTGACCGCGCCCGCCGACGTGCGCCCCCTGCGGCCGGTGCTCGACTCCGTGGCGCCCGGGCGGAGGTTGGCGTTCCGGATCGTGGCCAACCCGACGTGGTGCGAGGCCAAGTCCCGCAAGCGCCTGGTGCACCGCGAGCCGGAGCGGCAGGTCGAGTGGCTGATGCGCAAGGGCGAGCAGCACGGGTTCGTGATCCCCACCGAGGGCGAGGAGCCCGACGTGGCCCCGTCGCCGATCCCGACGCTGGTCGGCCGCAAGAACGCCGCCACGAAGATCACCGTCGAGGCGGTTCGGTTCGACGGGCACCTGGTCGTGACGGACCCGGCCGCGTTCACCGAGGCCGTCGTCGCGGGCATCGGCCGGGCCAAGGCCTACGGCTGCGGACTGATCAGCCTGGCTCCCGCGGCGACCTGACGGGCGCGCGGAGGTTCGCCTCGGTCCAGCGGACGTGCTCCTCCAAGTCGGTCGACGCGGCCCACGTGCGCTGCGGTTCCACCCCCTCAGCGGCGAACACCTCGATCCGCCGCTCGCGGTCCGGCGGGGTGCCGAAGGCGTGCCACCGCAGCGCGGTCTCGTCGGAGCGGAACGGGGCCGCGTACTCCAGCGCGTAGGCGACGTCGTGCAGCCGGGGCGCCGGACCCGATTCGCCGGGTACCAGCGACACGGTCTCGCGGCCGTCCGCGATGCCCAGCGGCCGCGGCACGCGGTCGAAACCGACCGCGTGCAGGTGCTCCAGCAGCGCGTGCACGGTCGGGGTCCAGCGGTGCGCGGGCCGGTGCACGCGGTCGCCCTCCGCGACGACCTCGCGCGTCATGCGGGAGGCAGCGCGATCCACTCGGTCCACGTCAGGTCGCGGCCGACGTAGCAGGGCTTGGCGAACGGCCACACCGACGCGATCCAGGCGGGCACGAAGGCGTCCAGGTCCGTGCCGTCCACGGTCCACCAGGAGATCTCGGCGTCCGAACCGGCCTTCTGGGGCGGATCGACGTAGACGCAGCCGAACAGCTCGGTCTCGGCGGTGTTGAACAGGGCGTAGTTGAAGGACCGGTGCTCGTCGGCCTCGCGCTCGTGGCGGGCCAGGTCCTCGCGGTCCTGCTCGTGGGTCATCGACGCGGGCGGCCAGCCCCAGGCCTCGCCGTAGACGGCCCAGAGCCGCTCCCGCTCGCCCATGACCAGCGGGTGGTCGAGGTCGACGTCCGTTGCCCTGATGGGCCGCAGGTGGCGGTCCTCCGCCACGGGAACGGTGGTCGGGTGGACGAAGTCAGCGGGGAGCCAGGCCATTCGCCGGAGAGTACAAGCGACCATGACGCTCGTCGCGGTATTAACAGTTTGACACCGAGCACTCGCCGCGCCGGGCACAATGGTCCGATGCGACACCGATCAGGACGGCTGGTCAGGCTCGCGACGCTGGTGACAGCGGTCGCGGTGGTCGGCAGCGGGTGCACGGTCGCCGTCAGCGGCCAGCCGAGGGCGGCGCGGGTCGTGGCGCGCGACACGACGTCGACCGGCGCGATCCGGGGTAGCGACGGCGGGCAGATCGATCAGCTCGCGGGCACGGCGCTGGCCGACATCGACCGGTTCTGGACGGAGGCGTTCCCCGCCGCGTTCGGCAAGCCGTGGACGCCGTTGAGCGGCGGGATCTTCTCCGTCGACACCTCGGACACGTCCGCGAAGCCGCCGCCGTGCACCGAGAAGGCGTCCGACGTCGAGGGCAACGCGTTCTACTGCCCGTCGGCTGACGCGGTCGCGTACGACCGCGCGGCGCTGCTCCCGGTGCTCCAGGACAAGTTCGGCGACGCCGCCGTCGTGATCGTGCTGGCGCACGAGATGGGCCACGCGGCGCAGAAGCGGATGGGCATCACGCCGGAGGCCGAGCGCGCGAACCCCGGCAAGTTCCCCACGATCCTCACCGAGGCGATGGCGGACTGCTTCGCCGGGTCGTTCACGAAGTGGGTGGCAGACGGGAAGTCCAAGTCGCTGGACATCGGGCAGGACGCGCTGGACTCCGCGCTCGGCGCGCTGATCACGTTCCGCGACCCGGTGGGCACGGCGCCGACCGACCAGCAGGCGCACGGCAACGCGTTCGACCGCGTGTCGGCGTTCCAGGACGGGTACCAGAAGGACGCGAAGTTCTGCGGCGCGATGACCGTGCAGAACAGGGTGTTCACGCAGTCGGCGTTCACCAGCGTCGACGACCGGGACCGCGGCGGCAACCTGCCGTTCAACGAGATGATCACCCTGCTGACACCGAACCTGAGCGCCTACTACCAGGGCGTGGTCACGTCGCTTGGCAAGACGTGGGTGCCGCCCAAGTCGACGCAGGTCGACTCGGAGCCGAACTGCTCCGGCGACCAGGGCCCGGTGGCGTTCTGCAAGGACGACAAGTCCGTGGAGATCGACGTCAAGGGCGATCTGCCGCAGCTGCACGCGGACATCGGCGACTACGCGACCGGCCTGCTGATGGCCAGCCGGTACGGGCTGTCGGCGCTGGGGCAGGCCGGGAAGCAGACCGAGGGGACCGCCGCGGGCAGCAACGCGCTGTGCATGGCGGGCGCGTACACCAAGACCGTGCTGACGCCGAAGGAGGGTTTCGGCCTCTCCCCCGGTGACATGGACGAGGCCGTGCAGGTGCTGCTGGCGGCGAACTTCCCGACCCGCGACGCGAAGGGCCGGTCCGGCCTGGAGCCGGGGTTCAAGCGGGTCGAGGTGTTCCGCACCGGCGTGTTCGAGGGCGACAAGGCGTGCGGGATCCGCTGATCGGCTCGCGGTGACGTGAGGTCTTCGGCTTCGACCGGTCACCCGGATGTACCAAGTAGGGTGCGCAGAACTGGCGGAACGCGGACCGGAATGGGGAGCCTGGGATGACGCGGCGGGCTTGGCGAGGTGCGGCGCTCGTCGCGGCTGTGTCGGTGGCGGGCCTGCTCGGAGGCTGCGCGAACGTCGTCGACGGCACGCCGAAGGCCGAACACCCCGACGTCACCAAGGTCGCGGGCCTGGACATCACCACCGGCGAGAGCGGGGCCAAGCCCGGCGTGCCGGACGCGACCCTGCCGGTGGAGAACGGCGACGGCGGCGAGATGGACCGACTGGCCCTGAACGCGCTCGCCGACGTGGAGGAGTACTGGGCCGAGGCGATGCCCGCGAACTTCAAGGGCAAGAAGTTCGAGCCGGTCAAACGGCTCGTGTCCTACGACTCGACCGGCAAGGGCGTCAACATCTGCCGCACCAGCACCGCGGGCGTCGCCAACGCGTTCTACTGCTCGCTCGACGACAGCATCGCGTGGGACCGCGGCGAACTCCTGCCGATGCTCAACGACTCGTTCGGCCCGATGTCCGTGGTGACCGTGCTGGCCCACGAGACCGGCCACGCCGTGCAGTACAAGCTGGGCGCGGAGAGCGGCATCACCCAGGGCACGGCGACGATCATCAAGGAGCAGCAGGCCGACTGCTACGCGGGCAACTTCTTCCGCTGGGTCGCCGAGGGCAAGTCCAAGCACTTCCGGATCTCGACCGGCCCCGGCCTCAACCAGGTGCTGGCCACCATGTTCTTCATCCGCGACGCGGCGGGCACCAGCGCGGAGAAGCAGGGCGCGCACGGCAGCGCGTTCGACCGCGTCGCGGCGTTCCAGTTCGGCTTCTCGGCGGACCCCGCGCGCTGCGC
Organism: Umezawaea sp. cmx-9-4; assembly: GCA_049997955.1. GTDB lineage: Bacteria > Actinomycetota > Actinomycetes > Mycobacteriales > Pseudonocardiaceae > Umezawaea. Next base: position 567,991 of record JAEBDY010000002.1, read on the forward strand.
GCGGATCGACGAGGCGGAGATCAAGGAACGCATCACCCAGCAGGCGTTCAGCCCGGACGACCAGTCGCAGGGGCAGTTGGCGGTGGCCGACCGCAAGAACCTGGACCTGCTGGAGAGCAGCCTGCGGGACGCCTACAAGCAGACCGGTGCGGCCCCGCCGGCATTCAAGGAGGGCGACGCGTCCTGCCCCGACGTGCAACCGACCTCACCCGCCGCGTACTGCCCCAGCACCAACCAGGTGTCGTTGAACCTGGGAGAGCTGACCAAGATCGGAGCGGTGCCGAGGAAGGGCCAGAAGGGCGGGATCGGCGACTTCGCCGCGTTCGCCGAGATCGCGTCGCGGTTCACGCTGGCCATCCAGAAGGCGACCGGATATCCGCTGGACGGGCCTGCGGCCGGGTTGCGGACGGCTTGCCTGACGGGTGCTTGGGCCGGGACCACGACGAAGAACACGTCGAAGCTGCGGCTGTCCGCCGGCGATCTGGACGAGGCCGTGGCGGAACTGCTGGCGGACAAGAGCCTGATCGCGGCGGACGTGAACGGGGCGGTCGTGCCTTCGGGATTCGCGCGGGTGGAGGCGTTCCGCGACGGGTTCTTCGACGGCGGCAATGGGGTTTGCACGCGGAAGTACTCGTAGGGGTGTGAGTTGTTCTGGGCTGCTTTCCGGAGCACGTCCTTGAGCCGCCGTTTCGGTTTGGCGATGGCTGGCTCGTTGTTCTCTGACCGCACCACCCTTCGGCACGACGCTGACCGGCCCAGCGCTTTGCTGTGGTTTGGCTGACTGGGCACGACGTCGTGGTGGTTCAGCTGCTTTGAGGTCAGTCCCCTCCCTGCCCCCGATCCGAAGCGCCCTCATGGTCGACCGTCCCGTGTCAAGGAATCTTTCCCGCCTTGACACGGGACGGTCGACCATGGAGATACTTGCGCGAGCGGGGGGGAGGTCGAGGGTCCGCGTTCGCGGCGTCGTTTCGGGGCGACAGGGATCCCTCACCCCGCTCGCGCGAGTATCTCCATTGGTGCTCTTGATTTGTCAAGGCGGGAAAGATGCCTTGACAAATCAAGAGCACCAATGAGGGCGCTTCGGATCGGGGTGAGGGGGAGGACTGCTCGGAAGCTTGACGGTGGGTGGCATGTCCACGAGCCACAACGCCGGCATCGAGCAGGTCCGGGGCTGGGCAGCCGACTGGGAGCGGGTTCAGGGCTGGGCAGCCCGCTCAAGCAGGTCCGGAGCCGGGCAGCCAGCTCAGGCCGGTCCGGAGTCGAGTCGCCGACTCGTGCAGGTCCAGGAGCGGTTCATCAACCCCGTTGGTCCGGAATTGGGGGTAACCAGCCTCAAGCGCGACTTGGGGCTGGTTACCCGGACCAAAGCAGTTCAGGGTCTTGTGCCGAGCCTTGACAAGATCGGGTGGGGCAGCTGGCTGCCCCACCCGGCCGGCTCTCGGCTAGAACAGTGCGCTGGCCAGGTTTCGGCGTGCCGCGCCGACCCTGGGGTCGTCTGCGGGGAACAGTTCGAACAGGCCGACCAAGTGTTCGCGGACCTTGTTGCGGTCGTCGCCGTAGACGCGGCGGACGGTGTCCACCAAGCGCTTGAACGCGCCTTCGACGTCCTGGTTCACGATCTGCAGGTCCGCTGCGGCCATCTGGGCGTCCAGGTCGTCCGGGGCGGCGTCCGCGCGGGTGATCGCGTCCTGGTCCACCGCCTCGGCGCGGGCGGTGAAGCGCACCTGCACGAGGGCTGCCTTGGCTTCCTCGTTGGCCGGTTCCACCGCGAGGATCGCCTCGTACGCGGCCTCGGCCGCGGCGAAGTCGCCCTGTTCGAACGCTTCCTCGGCCGCGACGAAACGCGGGTCTTCCGGCTCTTCGACCGGTGCTGCTTGGCCGCCGCCCGCCTGGGCCGCCGCGATGCCGGGCAGCTTGTCGCGGAGCGCGTCCAGCAGGCGGGCGATCCACTGGTCGAACTCCGCCTGCGGCAGAGGACCGGCGAACGCGTCGATCGGCTGGCCCGCGGCGACGGCGATCACCGTCGGCACCGACTGCACGCCGAACGCCTGGCCGATGCGCGGGCTCGCGTCCAGGTCGACCCTGGCGAGGATCCAGGCGCCGCCGCTGTTGCGCGCGGCGGATTCCAAGATCGGCGAGAGCTGCTGCGCCTCCGGGCTCCACGTCGCGCCCAGCTCGACGACGACGGGGATCTCCATCGAACGCTCGACCACCGACTGGAACGTGGCCTCGGTGACGTCGAGCACCCACGGACTGGGGCCGCCCGACGGGGCGTCGGGAGCGGCGGACGGCGTCGAGGGTCGCTGACGGGCCGCGTCAGCGCGCGCCTTGAGCGCGCCGAGGTCCACCGCCCCGGACAGAGCTGCGGACAGAGCTGCGGTTTTACGAGGGTCTGGCCTTGTCACGTGGACCATCCTGGCACGAGTGCCGGAGGCCCAGTGCACGGACCGGGTCGAGTCGCATCGGATTGCGCCGCATGGCTTCCTCGCGTTCACCTCTCCGTGTCGCCTGCGAGGGGTGGAGTTCTGCTACGGACGGGCTCCGGCGGTTTCCTCGATCCGGTGGAATGCCGCAGTCGACGGGCAGGCGGACGCGGGAGTCCCCCGGTCGGGAGGACCCCCCGACGCACACGCTACGGGCGGGGTACGACAGTTTTCGCCGGTCGACTCAGCCGCTGGTGTCCAGTTGGAGCCCGGTGGTCGCGGTGCCCTTGCCGGGGCCGCTCGCCTCGGCGGTGAGGGACTCGCCCATGGAGTACGCGGCCGCGATAGCGTTGACCTTCAGCGCGGGCCAGGCCTGGCCCGGTTCCGCGGTGGCCGCGGTGGTGCAGGAGATGCCGGAGTCGACGTCCGAGCACTCCCAGCCGTCGCCCTCGGTGCCCTCGACGCGCATGGCGGGAGAGGGGAAGGTCAGGGCCAGGGTGAGCGGGTCCTCCGAGGCGTCGGCGGAGGGGGCGGTGACCGTGACGGAGAAGTCGAACTTCCAGCCGTGCACGTACCAGCTGCCCTCCAGCTCCTTGACGCCGTTGCCGCCGGTCAGTTCCACGCCCAGCTCGCCCGCCGCGGGGCCCTCGGAGGACTCGGTGGTGGTCGTCGTCACGGGCGCTCCGGTGCTGGTGGACGGGGAGCCTCCCCCGCCGGTCGAGCCGCAGCCAGCCAGGAGCAGAGCCGCCGCGAGGCCGGTGATCGCCGCGATCGGTCGCATGGAGGCCGCCTTCGGTCCGCCGGGTGGTGCCACCCCACAGTGGCACAGCCAGGGTGAACGCGCCGTCAGGTGGCGTCGGGGAGTCCGAACCGGACTCCCCGACGTGGTCAGAACCTGGCGGGTTCGGTGTAGCCGCCCCACTCGTCCTTCAGGACGCCGCAGATCTCGCCGAGGGTGGCTTCCGCGCGGGCGGCGGCCAGCATCGGTTCGATGAGGTTGCCGTCGGTCCTGGCGACCTCGACCATGTGCGCCAGGGCGCGGTCGACGACGGCCTGGTCGCGCTGCGAGCGGCGGGCGGCGAGGACGCGGTTCTGCTCGCGCTCCACCTCGTGGCTGACCCGGAGGATCTCCAGGGTCTCGGACAGCGACTCGGTGTGCACGTTGACGCCGACGACCTTCTTGTCGCCCTTCTCCAGCGCCACCTGGTAGACGAACGCGGAATCCGCCGTCTCGCCGGTGAACCAGCCGTCCTCGATGCCGCGCAGGATGCCGGAGGTCATCTCGCCGATCTCGTGCTGCCCGGACGGGACGGCGGCGCGGGCCATCTCCTTGATGCGGTCGAAGACCTTCTCGGCCTCGGCCTCGATCTTGTCGGTCAGCGCCTCGACGTACCAGGAGCCGCCGAGCGGGTCCGCGACGTTGGAGACGCCGGTCTCCTCCATGATCACCTGCTGGGTGCGCAGGGCGATCTGGGCGGCCTTCTCGCTCGGCAGGGCGAGCACCTCGTCCAACGCGTTGGTGTGCAACGAGTTCGTGCCGCCGAGCACGGCGGCCAGCGCCTCCACGGCGGTGCGGACGATGTTGTTGTCCGGCTGCTGGGCGGTCAGCGACACCCCCGCGGTCTGGGTGTGGAAGCGGAGCTGCTGCGCCTTGGCGGTCTTGGCGCCGTAGACGTCGCGCATCCAGCGGGCCCAGATGCGCCTGGCGGCGCGGAACTTCGCGATCTCCTCGAAGAAGTCGAGGTGCGAGTCGAAGAAGAAGCTCAGGCCCGGCGCGAACTTCTCGATGTCCAGGCCGCGCGAGAGGCCCAGCTCGACGTAGCCGAAACCGTCCGCGAGGGTGAACGCCAGCTCCTGCGCGGCCGTCGCACCGGCCTCGCGGATGTGGTAGCCGGACACGGAGAGCGGCTTGTACGCGGGGATGTTGTCCTGGCAGTACGCCATGAGGTCGCCGATGAGGCGCAGGTGCGGCTCGGGCGCGAACAGCCACTCCTTCTGGGCGATGTACTCCTTGAAGATGTCGGTCTGCAACGTGCCGTTGAGCTTGCCGATGTCGGCGCCCTGCCGTTCGGCGGCGACGAGGTACATCACGAACACCGGCACGGCGGGGCCGGAGATCGTCATCGACGTGGTGACCTGCTCCAGCGGGATGTCGCCGAACAGGACGTCCATGTCGGCGGCCGAGTCGATGGCGACGCCGCAGTGGCCCACCTCGCCGAGCGCGCGCGGGTCGTCGGAGTCCTTGCCCATCAGCGTGGGCATGTCGAACGCGACGCTCAGGCCGCCACCGCCGCGCGCCAGGATCATCTTGTAGCGCTCGTTGGTCTGTTCGGCGTTGCCGAAGCCCGCGAACTGCCTGATGGTCCAGTTCTTGCCGCGGTAGCCGGTCGCGTGCAGGCCGCGGGTGAACGGGTACTCACCGGGCCAGCCGATGCGTTCGAAGCCCTCCACGGTCTCGCCGGGGCGCGGGCCGTAGACCGGGTCGACCTCGACCCCGGAGAGCGTGGTGAAGTCCGCGTCGCGGACCCGGCCGGTCGTCTCGGCCTTCGCGTAGGCGTCCTGCCAGCGCTGACGACCGGCCTCGTGGTCGGCGTAGTTCTCGTCGTAGCCGGGAGCAGGCATGGCGGTCTCCACATCGTCGTCGATGGGGAAATAGTAGGATGTCCGACTATCTGACGCCATGGTGTCACCTGTCACAGGCCGTCGAGGTGCGCCTCCACGCGCTCGACCTTGGCGGTCATCTGACCGGTGAAACCGGGCCGGATGTCGGCCTTGAGGACGAGGCTGACGCGCGGGGCGGCAGCCTGCACCGCCTCGGTCGCCTTCTTGACCACCGCCATCACCTCGTCCCACTCCCCCTCCACGAGGGTGAACATGGCGTTGGTCTCGTTGGGCAGACCCGATTCGCGGACGACGCGAACGGCTTCCGCGACCGCTTCCGCGACGCTGTCGGACTCCCCGCCGAGCGGGCTGACGCTGAACGCGATGAGCACTGCGCCTCCTGGATCGCCTACTTTTACCCACTGGTAGCTTCGCCTGCATGACGCCCCGGCCCCTGCCTTTCGACCCGATCGCACGCGCGGCCGAGCTGTGGGAGAAGCGGATCGGACCGTCGACGGCGATGGCGGCGGTCACGAGCGTCATGCGGGTACAGCAAATCATCCAATCGGCCGTCGACGCCGCCCTCAAGCCGCACGGGTTGACGTTCGCCCGCTACGAGGCCCTGGTGCTGCTGACGTTCTCGAAGGCGGGCAGCCTGCCGATGCGGGTCATGGGCGAGCGGCTCCAGCTGCACCCCACCAGCGTCACCAACATCGTGGACAGGCTGGAGGCCGACGGGCTGGTGCGGCGCAACCCGCACCCGACCGACCGCCGCACCACGCTGGTCGAGATCACCGACGACGGGCGCGCTCGGCGGGAGATCGCCACCGAGGCCGTGACCGGCGTGGACTTCGGGCTGCGCGGGCTCACGGACCGGCAGACCGAGCAGTTGACGGACCTGCTGGCCAAGGTCCGGCGCGCGGTCGGCGACTTCGAGGATTAAACCCGTCGCGCTCACAGGGCGGCCTCGGCCACCCTGTGCGGATGCGCGAGGTCATAGCCCTGGTCACGGTCGACGGCGAGTACATGGGTGCCCTCGGGCCGTTCACCGTGGACAGCCGGTGGTGGTCGCAGGTGGATCGGGTGACCGAGCACCTCGACGCGGTGCTCGGCGTGCCGACGAGCGTGCTGCGGCTCGTGGAGGGCGTGGGCGAGGGCACCCACGGGGGCACGGCGACCTACCAGGTCGAAGCGCACGGGACGCCGGACCTGACCGCGCTGGTCGCGGAACCCGTGCACACGTTCCCGGACACGCCGTTGCGGCTGCCGTGGGCGAAACCGGGTGGGCCCGCCGCGCTGCTGGCGTGGGCGCAGGAGCACGTCACCCGGACCGGTGAGGTGCGGCAGAAGAAGACGTGGAACCTGTCCTGCGTGTTCCGGATTGAGACCGACGCGGGTCGGGTGTGGGTGAAGGCCCTGCCGCCGTTCTTCGCGGCCGAGCCGATCGCGCTGCGGATGGTCTCCGCGGCGGACCCGACGCTGGTGCCCGAGGTGATCGCGACCGCGCCGCTGAGGGTGCTGATGGCCGACGCGCCCGGCGAACCGTGCTGGGAGCCCACGCCGGAGCAGATCCGGTCGGTGGTGCCGCGGTTCGTGGCCGTGCAGGCCGCGCTCGCCGTCGAGGAGCAGCCGGACCTGCCGGAGGTGCCGATGTGGTCACCCGAGGTGGAGGGCTCCCGCGAACGGGCGGACGCGCTGCTCGCCACCGGACTGCCGCCGACGCTGCTGCACGGCGACTTCCACCCCGGCAACTGGCAGTCCGACGGCGTCACCACGCAGGTGATCGACTGGGCCGACGCGTGCTGGGGGCACCCCGCGTTGGACGCCGCCCGGCTGTGGACGTTCATCGCACCGGAGTTGCGGCCGCTGCTGGCCGAGGTGTGGACGGCGGCCTGGCGGGAGCACGCGCCCGGCAGCGACCCCGCCACCGCGCTGGAACTGGCGATCCCGCTCGTGCACGTGTTCAACGCGATCCGCTACCGCGAGTTCCTGGCGAACGTCGAGGAGAGCGAGCGGGTGTACCACGCCGGGGACCCCGAGCGGGAGATCCGGCGGGCTCAGGCCGCGTTGGCCGGAACGGTCAACCTGCCGGTCTTGTAGGCCCAGCGCTCGAACAGGACGGTGCCGAACGGCGGGATGCTCGCCAGCAGGGCGAGGATCGTGGTCCGGCGCTCCCAGCGCTGCGGCACGCTCGCGAGCAGGGCCGCGAGGATGTAGACCACGAAGACGAACCCGTGGATCGGCCCGAAGACCTTGACGCCGATCTCGTTGTCCGACAGCACGTACTTGAAGAGCATGCCGATCAGCAGACCGGCCCAGGACACCGCCTCTGCCATGGCGAGGAGGCGGAAACGGCCGACCGACGTGGTGAGCATGACGTCCATTGTGCTGCGTGAGCGGGCTCACGGGCGTTTTGGGGTGTTAGTCCTCCCAGCGGAAGAGCTTGGCCGCGAGCAGGCCGACCACCGCGGTGAAGGCGATCAGCACCGAACCGGGCACCAGCAGCGCCTCGATCCCCTTGCCCCGCACCATCACGTCGAGCATCCCGTCGTTCATGTGCCGCAGCGGCAGCGCCTTGGAGACCGCCTGGAGCCAGGCGGGCGCGTTCTCGATGGGGAAGAACGTGCCGGACAGGAACGACATCGGCATGACCAGGATGTTCGCCGCGCCGCTCGCCGCCTCCTCCGTCTTGCAGACCGCGCCCACGAGCATCCCGATGGCGAAGAACGCCAGCGTGCCGAGGACCAGCAGCGGCAGCGCGAGGTACCAGCTCCCGGAGAGCTGGAGCCCGAACGGCGGGGTCAGCGCCACCAGCACGAACACGAGCGCCTGGACGACCGCGATGCCCACGCTGACGGCCAGCCGCGAGGTGAGGACGGTCATGGGGCCGACCGGAGCCAGTCGGATGCGGCGCAGCACCTGCTTCTTGCGCCAGGACACCATGGTCAGGGCCGAGCCGAAGACGGCCGAGAACGAGATGCCCCAGGACAGGATGCCGGGCGTGATGTACTGGATCGGCTTGAGGGACGCGTCCTCGACCGGCTGCTGCTGGAGGGTGAACGCCGCGGGCTGACCGGTGGCGCTCAGGTTGACCTTGTCGACCACGCCCGACACGAGGCCGTTCACCGTGCCCGCGGCCACCTGGTCGCTGGCGGCGAACCTCAGCTGGATCGCGGTGCCGCGCAGGACGAGCGCCGCGGGGAGGTCGCCGTCCTCGACCTTGGCGATGGCGGCCCGCTCGTCGTCGAACCGCTGGATCTCCACCGCGCCGGTCGCCTGGAGCGCCGAGACGACCGGGCCGTCGCCGACCACCGCGATCTTGATCTTGTCATCGCCCTCGTCCCTGAGGAGCAGGCCGAAGATCACCAGGAACATGAGCGGGAAGAAGAACATGAAGAAGAGCGACATCCGGTCCCGGACGAAGCCCTTGAGCATGGCCGTGGACAGGCTCTTGAACGCGGTGCTCATGCCCGGTACTCCCGTCCGGTGAGGTCCAGGAAGACGTCTTCGAGGGTGGCGGTGCGGACCTGGAGCCCGTCGAGGATGCCCCGTTCGGCGAGGGTGGAGAGGACCGGCGCGGGCCTGCGGGTCGAGATGGTGAGGCTGCCCTCGTCCTCGGTCGCGGTGTCCACGCCCTCCAGGTCGCGCGCGACCTCCAGCGGCAGCGAGCCGGGCTGGAGGCTGATCCGCGTCGGCGCGTCCAGGCCGCGCACGAGCGCCGCGGGCGTGTCCATCGCGAGGATCCTGCCGCGGTCCATGATGGCCACCCGGTCGCAGAGGATCTCGGCCTCGTCCAGGTAGTGCGTGGTGTAGACGATGGTCTTGCCGCGGTCCTGGATCGCGCGCAGGACGTCCCACAGGTTGCGCCGGGCCTGCGGGTCCAGCGCGGCCGTCGGCTCGTCGAGGAAGACGACGTCCGGGTCGTGGACCAGCGCGCAGGCGATGGACAGGCGTTGGCGCTGACCGCCGGACAGCTTGTTCTCCTGCACCTCGGCCTTGTCCGCCAGCCCCACCAGTTCCAGCATCTCCGCCGCCCTCGCGCTGCCGACGCCGTAGAGGGACCCGAAGGTCTCCAACTGCTCCCTGGCGGTGAGCCGCTCGAAGAAGCTGGACGCCTGGAGCTGCACGCCGACGCGCGGCAGGAGGTCGGGGTTGCGCGGCCACGGGCTCACGCCGAGCAGCGCCACGGTGCCGGAATCGGGCTCGCGCAGGCCTTCCACGATCTCCAGCGTCGTGGTCTTGCCCGCCCCGTTCGGGCCGAGGATCCCGAAGAACTCGCCCTCGGCGACCGTGAAGGAGACGCCGTCCACGGCGTTGAGGGCGCCGTAGGACTTGCGGATGTCGGCCACGGCCACGGCGTCGGTCATGGTGGGACCGTAGGTGATCCGCGGCCGGTTCCGCGTGGCGAAAGACGAAAGTCTTCGAGGGTCAAGACTTTGGTGACCTGGTCGGACGGCTCCCGGCGGCGGGAGCCGTCCGACCGGCGGTCAGCAGGCCTGCTTGTGGAAGAACTCCTCGTTGCTCGACGCGTCGTCCTTGGTGATCGCCACCAGGTCGGTCTCCACACCGGTCTTGCCGATGGTGGCCAGCAGCCCCGGCTTGCGGAGTTCGCGGCCCAGGAAGAGGTTGGCCGCCGGATCGAGGTCCGGGGCCACCGCAAGGTCCTGGAAGACCGTTTCGACACCGAGCGCCCTGGCGGCGATGGGCGAGTCGAGCACGACGCGGGCGCCGCCGAACGTGAGCGAGCCGGAATCCGGTCGCTGCACGCCGGACAGGCACTTCACCAGGGTCGACTTGCCCGCGCCGTTGTCACCGACGAGGGAGACGACCTCGCCCGCGTACGCGGTGAACGAGGCGCCCCTCAGCGCTTCCACGCTGCCGTAGTGCTCGACGAGGTCCTTGGCCTCCAGGAGCGGCTCAGCCATGGACCACCGGCTCAGCCCGACAACCTCGGTGGCCTGCATCGGATCGCGACGAGCTCACCGTTGAGCACCTCCTCGCCAGCGCCGTGCGGAACGACGACCGTGCTGCCTTTGCGGAGCGGCAGGTCGCCGAGCTTCCCTTCGCCCGCCAGCACCACGAGCACCGCGAACGAGGCGTCGAGGGTGAGCGAGCCGTTCACCTGGAGCCGGTCGGCCTGGAAGAACGGGTCGGCCTGCTCCGAGAACAGGGGCACCACCTCGGCCGTGTCGTCCGCCGTGCGACGGATGAGCGTGTCGAGGGTCTTGGCCCAGCCGCTGTGGTCCACGCAGTCGAGAGCGGCGTCGTAGCCGAGCCCGAGGTGGCCGATGTCGGCGTTGGCGAGGAAACCCTTCCACTCCAACGTGACCGAGAAGTCCGTCGGCTGCTGGAGCTCCACGATGAAGACGCCCTCGCCGATGGCGTGCGGGAGGCCCGCCGGGACGAACACGGTGTCACCCGCCGCCACCTGGACCGGGTTGAGCGCGGCGAGCATGTCATCGTTGTCCTGGGCCGCCACCCAGCGCTCCACCTGCTCCGGCGTGACGTCGTCGCGGAATCCAATGTAGACGGTCGGCTCGGCACCGCTCGTGCCGACGACGATCCACGACTCCGTCTTGCCGTGACGGCAGTTCAGGTGGGCGGCGGCGAACTCGTTCGACGGGTGGCAGTGCACCGGGAGCCGCTGGCCCGCGTCCAGGAGCTTGACCAGGAGGGCGGTGTCCGCGCCGAACTCGGCCACGTGCCGCTCCCCCAGCCAGGCGGTCGGGTCCGCGGCCACGGCGTCGCGCAGCAGGGTGCCGTCCGGCAGCGCGGAGAGCCCGGCCCCGTCCCGGCCGTAGAGGGTGGTGGTCGACGCGACCCAGTCCTCCGGGCCGAAGTCGGCCGTCTCGTCGCCCCTCAACGCCGCTATCGACGAACCACCCCGGTAGAACTGCTTGGGCTGGTTGGCCGGTAGTACGACGGGCCTGTCACCGGAGCTCACGCACGAACCTCCCCTGATCCACGTGGTACCAAGCGCACCGGCAGCACGACGCGGCGCGGTGGCGAGCTGTCGCCGTCCAGACGGGCGAAGAGGAGGTCACCGGCGGCCTTGCCGAGCGCGCTCGCGTCGTGCGCGATCACGGTCACCGGTGGGGAGAGCAGGTCGGCCAGTTCGAAGTCGTCGAAGCCGACCAGCGCGGGTCGGTCGACGGCGCCCGCGAGCGCGCGCAGCACGTGCACGGTGATCCGGTTGTTGCCGGTCACCAGTGCCGTCGGCGGTTCGCGGAAGCCGCGCAGCCGGTGCAGCGCGGCGGCGATGCTGCGCTCGTCGTGCGGGCCCATGACCACCAGGTCCTCCTGGTAGCCGACACCCGAGCGGACGCAGCCCTCGCGGTAGCCGCGCAGGCGCTCGTTCGCGGTGAAGATGTCCGGGGCGTCGCCGAGGAAGGCGATGCGGCGGTGGCCGTGCGCGGCCAGGTGGGAGACGGCCTCAATCGTGCCGCCGATGTTGTCGACCAGCACGGTGTCGGCGACGACGTCGCCCGCCGGGCGGTCGAGGAAGACGACGGGTGTGCCCGCGCGCATCTCGGGCACGAGGTAGCCGTGCTGGAGGCCCGCGGGGACGATCAGCAGCCCGTCGACCCGGCGGGAGCAGAACTCCAGCGCCAGTTCGCGTTCGCGGGCCGGGTCCTCGTCGGACGAGCCGGTGATCACCTGGCGGCCGCGCAGGCGGGAGATCTCCTCCACCGCGCGGGTGACACCGGAGTAGAAGGGGTTGCCGACGTCTTCGAGGACGAGCCCGATCGTGCCCGTCGACGACCCGCGGCGCAGGTTGCGCGCGCTGAGGTTGCGGCGGAAACCGAGCTGGTCGATGGCCGCCAGCACGCGCTCGGCGGTCGCCGGGTGGACCCCCGGCTCATCGTTGACGACACGGGACACGGTCTTGATGCTGACGCCTGCCAGCCGAGCGACGTCGTTCATGGTCGCGCGACGCACCTTGCGGCCGGCAGCGCCCGCCATGGGGGGCGCACCACTCGCGGACAACGTTGTCATAGTGACGGCATTTCACACCGATCAGACGGATCCTGTCAACGTTTCGGTACCGATCAAGCTGGTCAAGGGGCCATACGCACCAGGCATCACTGGTGCGGGCGGCGGTGGACAACGCTGTCAGACCGAGCAGTGCGCCGATCCCGTCGGAAGCCCGATAATGGCTTGATGACCTCCCTGGAGCCGATCGCGTGCGTGAACACCTTCATCGGGACCAAGGACGACGGGAACACGTTCCCCGGAGCCTCGATGCCGTTCGGGAAGGCGCAGTCGAGCCCGATCGGGTCGCACTACGCGGGGTACCGGTACGACGACCCGGTGATCCGGGGGTTCGGGCACTTCTTCCTGTCCGGCGCGGGGTGCTGGGAGCAGGGCGGGCTGGTGTCGATCCTGCCGATCACCGGGGCGCTGCCCCGCGTGTTCGACCACGAGGCGTACGGGGCTCGGTACTCGCACGACGGCGAGGTCGGGAAGCCGGGGTACTACCGGGTCGCGCTCGACGGCGGGATCACGGTGGAGTGCACCGCCACGCTGCGGTGCGGGGTGGAGAGGTTCACCTTCCCCGACGGCGCCGCGGGGACCGTGCTGGTGAACGTGGGGCAGGCGAACGACAAGGAGCCGGTGTTCGCCAGCGCCGTGCGGGTCGTGGACGACCGGACCCTGGCCGGAACCGTGACGGCGCAGGCGTTCTGCGGCGGTCGGCCGTACGTCACGCACTTCACGACCACGTTCGACCGGCCGTTCGCGTCGTCGGGGGTCTGGGGTGGCGCTTCCGGGGCGTCCGGCCTGAGGGGCGCCTGGGTGACGTTCACGCCGGGGCCGGTCACCGCCGCCACGGCCCTGTCCCAGGTGGACCCCGAAGGGGCGACGCGGAACCTGGCCGAGGCTCGGGGGAAGTCGTTCGACTCGCTGCGGGCCCTGGCGGAGGACGCCTGGCGGGCCGAGCTGTCGTCGGTGGAGATCACGACCGACTCCGCCGTCGACCGGACGGTGTTCTACACCGCGCTCTACCACGTGCTGCTGCAACCGCTGACGGGCGACGACGCCGACGGGCGGTACCGGGGGTTCGACGGGCAGGTGCACAGCGCCGACGGGTGGACCTACCACGAGTACTTCTCGCTGTGGGACACCTACCGGGGGCACAACCAGCTGCTCGCGCTGCTGCGACCGGGGCGGGCCCGTGACATCGGGCGGTCGCTGCTGGCCGTGCACGAGCAGGGCGGGTGGCTGCCCCGGTGGGCCTACGCGAACCAGGAGACCAACACGATGACCGGGGATCCGGTCACGCCGTTCCTGGTGGACCTGTGGCGGTTCGGGGCGCTGGAGGGGTTGGAGGAGCAGGCTTACCGGGCGCTGTGGGAGAACGCGTCCGGGGTCCCCGCCGCCGGGTCGAGGTTCAGCGGCCGGGCCGGGAACCCCGGCTACCTCGCCGACGGGTTCGTGCAGTACGACAAGGACTTCCCGCGCAAGGGGCAGGACGTCGACCCGCACCACGGGGCTTCCGCGACGTTCGAGTACGCGCTGGCCGACGCCGCGCTGTCGGTGATGGCCTCGGCGTTGGGGCACGCGGCGGACGCGGAGCTGCTGCGCGGTCGGGCGCTGAACTACCGGAACCTGTGGGACCCGTCGGTGTCGGACCGGGGGTTCAGCGGGTTCCCGCGGCCGAAGGTCGCCGGGGGCGGGTGGTTGCCGTCGTTCACGCCCCAGGGGGATGACGGGTTCCACGAGGGGACGGCTTGGCAGTACCAGTGGCTGGTGCAGCAGGACGTCGCCGGACTGGTGGAGCGGTTGGGTGGCCCTGCCGCCGCGGCTGCCCGGCTGGACGACTTCTTCGCGTACCCGGACCTGGTGCTGGATCCTGGTGGCACCGCGCGGGACCGGTGGGTGGTTGGCGCTTACGAGTACTACAACCAGTTCCGGTACAACCCCAACAACGAACCCGATCTGCACGCGCCTTGGATGTACGTGCTGGTGGGGCAGCCCTGGAAGACGTCCGCGGTGGTTCGGGCGGCGCAGACGTTGTTCGTGGACGGGCCCGCCGGGGTTACCGGGAACGACGACCTCGGGCAGATGTCCGCTTGGTACGTGTTGAGCGCGTTGGGGATTTATCCGGTGGTGCCCGGGACGGGGCAGTTCTTGGTGCACGCGCCTCGGTTTTCGCGGGCGGTGGTTCGGGTTGGGGGTGGGGAGGTCCTGGTGTTGGCCGATGGGGCTGATCCCGGGGTGTTGCAGTACGTGCGGGGGTTGGCCGTGGACGGGGTGGGGCGGGATCGGGCCTGGGTGGAGTTGGAGGAGTTGAGGGGTGGGGCGGTGCTTTCCTTCGACCTGACCGCGGATGCGGGGGAGGCTGGGTGGGCCAGTGGGGTGGGTGGGGCTCCGGAGTCGCCCTTGGGGTGAGTTGGGGGTGCTCTGGCCGTGGGTGTGGGTGGGTTATGTGGGCGTGGGTTGGGGTGGTGCTTGGGGGTGCCACCCCGTTCGCGTCATTGTCTCTACTTGTGCCCGCTATTTGTCAAGGCAGGAAAGATGCCTTGACAAACGGCCGGCACAAGTGAGGGCGCTTCGGATCGGGGTGGCGCGGGGGGTCTGGGTGGCGGAAGGGTTGCGTGCTCTTGTTTGGGAAAGCCCTGGCGCGCTGTTGGTTGGGTGTTTGGCCAACTGGGCGGGTTGGGTGCTTTGTCGGGAAGCCCTTCCTCCCGCTTTGCCGTAAGCGGGAGTGGTCACCTGGGTGCTGCAAGTGAGGCTCAGAAGCCCGTTGGGACAGGTGGTCCTGGCTGGGCAAGCGCGCGAAACCCTTGTGGCGTTTAGAGGTACTTGTTCGCCAGTTCCGAGTATTCCTTTTCCACGTCGTCCGCCAGGTAGGCGACGTAGGTCCAGGGGATGTCGTGCACGTGGTCCCGCATGCCGATCAAGTGGCGCTTTGCCCTTGGGCCGTCGTCCGCCAGTGCGAAAGCAGCGGCGAAGAGGTTGTGGGCCTGCAATGCTCGGGGGTGGGACCTTGGTACTGCTATGTCCCACTTGTCTGCCGCCTCGGCGATTTCTGCGTGGACCTTGCCGAAGTAGCGCATTTTCAAGGAGGCGACCTTCAAGGCGCTTCTTGACTGGACCGCTTCCGCGAAGCGTTCCAGGAAGACCTCGAAGTGGGCCAACGGGAGCATTGCCACCACCGGGTCGCCTGGAGCTGCGGCGTCGACGCTGCCCTTGGCGAAAGCCATCATCTCCTCGGTGGAGCCGCCCCACTTCGGGGCGAGGATTTGGGCTCTCACCCAGTGGGCCGGGTAGAGGGTTGGGCATCTTGCGACGATTTCCCGCCAGACCTCGTCCTTCTGTCCACGGTCCACCTGCAAGCCCATGCCCGTGGTCTGGAGCTGGGCCCACGGGACCGCGTCGCGCGGCAGGAGGTTCGCCGCCTCGTGCAGCGGGGCCACCGCCTTGCGCAAGGTCGCGAAGAACATCTTGAAGCGGTCCTCGCCGATGTCGTCGGCACGGCCGTTGCCCCTCACGGCCCACGCCTCGCCGATGAACGACGCGCCCGCCAACAACCAGAGGTCGGGGTCGGTGGCGCCCTTGGCCAGTTCCAGCAGCTCGTCGGCGTGGCCGACCGCGTGGTCGCGCAGGACCTCCAGGCGCAGCGCGCGCAGCTCCGGCTGGTCGCGGCACTCGGCGAGCACGGTCGTGGCCGCGCGCAGGTGGCCCGCGTCCATCTCCTCGGCCGCGATGTCCACGATCGGGTCGTCGTAGGTGTGATCCCTGATCACTTCGCGGGCGACCGCCACCGGGCGCTTCCTTCGAAAGATCCCCACCCCACGACAGTACTTACCCGTGGGCCGGCTGCCCAGAACGTCTCAGTGGGAAATGGCGTAGTCCTTCGGGGGTACCGGTCTTTCTACCTTTGGTGGTTGTGGCCGACCTCACCACACAGGTGAAGTGGAGGCTCGCACGTTCTGAGGGGGATGAATGCGAAAAACACCACTACTGGTGGTCGCGCTGATCGGTGCGCTGGCAGGCGGAAGCCTGCCGGCGCAGGCGCGAGAAGCACGAGAAACGCCGGTTCCGGACAGGTACCTGGCGCAGCGGATCGAGTGGAAGCCCTGCTTCGACCCGGCGAACCCGCCGGAAGGACTGCCGCCGGGCGGCGAACGGCTGGAGTGCGGCAGCTACCTGGCTCCGCAGGACTGGCGGCGCGCGGCGCGGGGCAAGGACATCACAATCGCCGTGAGCAGGCTGCGGCCGGTGAGCGGTGAGGCCGAGGGCAGCGTCCTGACGAACCCCGGTGGACCGGGCGGCCCTGGGCGGACGTTCCCGCTGACGTTCCTGAACCAGGCGAAGCTGCTGGCGAACCAGGAGATCATCGGCATCGACGTGCGCGGCACCGGTGAGAGCACCAACGTCACGTGCGGCGACTACAACTGGCTCGGGCTCGCCGACCCGCGCGACCGCAGCCGCGAGAACGTGAAGCTGCTGTTCGACACCGCCGAGCAGCAGGCACGGGCGTGCCAGGCCAGCTCCGGGGAGTTCGGCGAGGTCGTCAACACCGAGCAGACCGTTCGGGACCTGGACCTGCTGCGGCACCTGCTCGGCCGCGAGAAGATCAACTGGGTCGGGTACTCCGGCGGCAGCTGGATGGGCGCCTACTACGCCACGTACTTCCCGCACCGCGTCGGCAAGTTCGTGATCGACTCGAACACCGAGTTCACGTCGACGTTCCAGACGATCTTCGGCGCGTTCGGCATGGGCTTCGAACGCCGCTTCCGCGTCGACTTCCTGCCGTGGGTGGCCAAGTACGACTCGCTCTACCACCTCGGCACGACCGCCGAAGAGGTCCGGCTGAACTACGAGGCCGTCCGCGCCGGGCTCGCCGCGAACCCGCTGCCGCTCCCGGACGGCACCCAGCTCACCGCGACGCTGTTCGACCTGTTCCTGGTCCAGGTGCAGTACTCCAAGCAGTCGTTCCAGATCGGCGCCGAGCAGTTCTCGCAGATCCGGCAGATCGTGGTGGACCAGCAGGGCTCGGCCGCCGCGCTGGGCCGGTTCGCGGACGCGGCGAACGGCACGCTGCACGCGGTCATCTGCAACGACACGCCGTTCCGCGGTGACCGCGACTACCTGGTCCGCGAGTCGGCACGACTGGGCAAGCAGTACCCGCTGGTCGGCCACTACCTGGTCGCCGCGCCCTGCGCGTTCTGGGACCGGCCGCCGCTCCGGCTCAAGACGCCGACCGGGCGCGGTGTGCCGCCGATCCTGATGGTGCAGTCCGTCCGCGACCCGGCCACGCCGCTGGAGGGGGCGCAGCGGGCGCACCGGAAGTTCGCCGGGTCCCGGATGCTGACCGTCACCGACGAGGGCGACCACGGCGTCTACGCGTTCGGCAACGCGTGCGTGGACGACGTCGTGGAGTCGTTCATCGTCGACGACGTGGTGCCGCCACGTGACCTCACGTGCGCGGGCATGCCGCTGCCGGAACCCTCGGCCGGGCTGTCGGCGCAGTCCGCCCAGCAGGTGGGCAACCCGCTGCGGAAGTACGCGGACCTGCTCGGGTAGGTCGAACGAGGGGACCTCGGCCGCCGGGGTCCCCTCGTCCGGTCAGTGGCAGTGGTGCACCGACCACTCCGGTTCGCCGTGCCACCAGAACAGGCCGGGGTCGGCGCTCGGGTAGTCCGGGGCGGTGGCCCCGGTGGTCCGCGTGAACGCGGTGGCGAACGGCCCGGCCAGGTCGGCGACCTGGTGGACCACGCCGCCCGTCACGACCACCCGGACCGCGGCAGCGGCGGTGATGTCGGTGAGCGGATCGCCCTGCACGGCGATGAGGTCCGCGAGCCTGCCGGGCTCGACGGTCCCCAACCGGTCGGCGAGACCGAGCCACCTGGCCGGGTTGCGGGTGGCGGTGGTGAGGGCCTCGTGCGGGGTGAAGCCGTGGCGGGCCATGGCGCGCAGGTTCTGGTGCAGGCTCAGCGCTACGTCGTCCAGCGGGGCGTCGGTGCCGGAGACGACGAAGCCGCCGCCGCGGTGGACGGCCGGCAGCATCGCCACCCAGCCGGGCAGCGCGGCTCGCGACAGCTCGTTGGCCGGGGTGTCCTTGGCGGCGTCGGCGACCTTCTGCGCGAGCCTGGCGTACTCCCACGGCGGCAGCAGGGCCCTGGTGCGCGGGTCGTCGAGCAGCGAGCGGTCGTCGGCGTGGAGGATCGCGGAGTGGAACAGGGTCGGCGTGACCGACATGCCCGATGCGGCGAACAGGCCGGTGACGTCCTGGTAGCTGCGGCCGAGCCTGCTGGTGGTGTGCGAGCAGCCGAGCCGGTTGGTGGCGCCGATGTGCTCCATGCCGTCCATGCCGACGTTGACCGCCGGGTACAGGTAGTGGGAGCTGAGCGGCATCCCCTTGCGGTGGGCCAGGTCCACCACCTCGCACTGGGACGCGACCGGGAGGCGGACGTAGGTCTTGACCATGTCGCAGTCCAGCTCCACGGCCCGTGACAGCTCCAGCGCGAGCTGGTCCTCGCCGCGGGTGGGGCGCATGAAGTTGTAGTAGACCCGGCCGCCGTCCACGGCCTCGCCGGTGGCGAAGAACCGCGGGCCGACGCGCTCGCCCGCGTCGAGCGCCTCCCTGGTCTCCAGCATCTGGTACGCCGGGTCGCCGGGCGAGCCGTGGTCGTGACGCCGTAGGACAGCCACAGCCTGCCCTGGCGGTCGCCCCACTGCCGTCCGCGCAGGTGCCAGTGGTTGTGCGGGTCGATCAGGCCGGGCATCACGGTGAGGCCGGAAGCGTCCACGACGGACAACCCCGGCCAGTCGCGGCGGTCGTGCACGCCGACGATCCGGTCGCCGTCGAGCACGACGTCCGCGTCGCGGCGCAGGGTCCGGCTCCGGCCGTCCCACAGCGCGCCCGCCCGCACGACGGTCCGGTCGCGTCGAACGGCACCGGGGTCTTGGCGCCGGTGCCGAGGTCGCGGGTGCGGAGGCCGCCGTCGGCGGTGTAGAGGATCGTGCTCGCGCCGATCCACTCGACCGGGAAGCCGAACAGGTCCTCGGCCTCCGTCACGACCCGGCCGCCGACGACGATCTCCGTCACGGCGCCGCGCAGGGAGGTGTAGGTCAGCGCGCCGTCCGGCGCGAAGCCCGGCCCGAACAGGCGGGTGTCCGCGACCGGCTCGACCAGCCGTTGCCTGCCGCCCGCGAGGCCGACGGCGTCGATCGCGGTGCCGTCGACCGTGCACACGACCCGGCTGCCGTCCGGCGCCCAGTTCGGCTCGCCCTCGTCGGCGTCGGTGCTGGTCAGCTGGGTCTGCTGCCCGGTGCGCAGGTCAAGCACCCAGAGGTTGCAGCTGCCGCCGACGTCGCGGCCGAACACGATCCGCGTGCCGTCCGGCGAGAACCGGGGCTCGCGGTGGTCGTGGAGTCCGGTGGTCAACCGGCGGAGGCCGCCGCCGTCCACGCCGATGGTCCACAGGTGGTAGTTGCCGTCGCGGTAGGACTGGAAGACCAGCGTCTTCGAAGGTGGCCGCCCGCCGCCGCCGCGGCTGGCGTGCCGACGAGCGTGGCGCCGCCGAGCACGGCCGCGCCGCGGAACAGGTCGCGCCTGCTCAGGCCGGTGCGACCAGACTCCATGTCAGTCCCCCGAGGACGAGCGATGGTGATCCACCGCCACCGCACTCAGGGTGACATGTCATCGTGACAGTGTTCTCCTACAGGGTGGAATGCGACCCGTTGTCCCGGCGGCGGGCCGCGTACACGCCCGCCTCGGTGCGGCGGTCGAAACCCAGCTTGTGCAGCAGCGACGACACGTAGTTCTTCACGGTCTTCTCCGCCAGGTACAGCCGGTGCGCGATCTGCCGGTTCGTCAGGCCCTCGGCGATCAGGTCCAGGATCCGCCGCTCCTGCGGGCTCAGCGTCGCGTACCGCGGGTCCTCCTCCGGCCCGCTGCGCAGCCGTTGCAGCACGGTCGCGGTCACGCCCGCGTGCAGCAGCGACCCGCCCGCGGCCAGCGTGCGGACGGCGGCCACCAGGTCGTTGCCGGACACCTGCTTGAGCATGTACCCGGCCGCGCCCGCCATGATCGCGCCGAACAGCGCCTCGTCGTCGGAGTACGAGGTGAGCATCAGGCACGCGGGCGGTGGCTGCGTGGTCGACCGGATCTCCCGGCACACGGTCACGCCGTTGCCGTCCGGCAGCCGCACGTCGATGATCACCACGTCCGGTTTCAGGACCGGGGCCGCGGCGACGGCGGCGGCGGCCGTGTCCGCCTCGCCCACCACGGTGACGTCGGCCTCGACCGCCAGCAGTTGTTGCAGGCCGCGGCGCACGATCTCGTGATCGTCCACCAGCAGCACGGTGATCGCCATTCCGCCTCCTAGCCGAAGTCGTGGTGCTGGACCAGGGGAACCGACCAGACCACGGACACACCCTGGCCCGGTTCGGAGTCGACCGCACACCGACCGGACCACCGGTCGGCGCGCGCGGACATGTTCACCAGTCCACCGCTGTGCCGGACCTGGCGTTCGGGCAGGCCCTTCCCGTTGTCGCGCACGACGAGCTCCAACGACGTCCCCGCGCGGTCGACCACGACGGAGACGGACACGGAGGTCGCGCCCGCGTGCCTCGCGGCGTTGGCCAGCGCTTCCCGCAGGCTCGCCAGCAGGTCGGGCCGCACCGGGTCCGGCACGACCGAGTCGAGCGGCCCGTCCAGCGCCACGGTCGGCTCGAACCCCAGCAGCCGGGCCGACTCCCGCACCGCCCGCAGCAGCTGGCCGCGCAGGCTGATGCCACCGCTGGGCGGCTCGTGCAGCGAGAAGATGGTCCGCCGGATCTCGCGGATGGTGTGGTCGACCTCCTCGATGAACCCGGCCAGCCGGGCCGCGACCATCGGCTGGCGCACCGAGCCGTTGAGGCCCTGCAAGCCCAGTCCCAGCCCGAACAGCCGCTGGATCACCAGGTCGTGCAGGTCGCGGGCGATGCGGTCGCGGTCCTCCAGGATCGCCAGCCGCCTGCTGTCCTCCTGCGCGCGGGTGAACTCCAGCACCAGCGCGGCCTGCGAGGCGAACGACTCGACCAGCTCCACGTCGGCGGCGTCGAACGGGTGGTGCCCGCGCGGACGGGCCACCATCAGGACGCCGAGCACGCGGTCCCCCGCGGCCATCGGCACCAGCACGATCGGCCCGATCCGGCCGAAGTCCTCGACCAGGCCCGGGTTGACGTCCTCCGGCCACGGCGCGACCTGCACCAGCTCGTCGATCACCTTCGCCTTGCCGCTGGTGAAGACCTCCCACGCGGACGCGGTGCCCGGCACGGTGAAGCCCTTCGCGTGCCTGCCGAGGATCCCGTCCACGACCTCCAGCACCAGTTCGCCCCGGTGGTCCGGCAGGACGAGCACGGCCACGATCCCGTCCGCGGCGCCGCGGGCCTGCGCGGCCACCTGGTTGAGCGCGTCCCCGCCGGAGATGCCGGTGAGCAGCGTGAGCGTTACCTCGTTCGACGCGCGGTACCACACCTCGCGCTGCCGGGTCTGCTCGTAGAGGCGGGCGTTCTCGATCGCGATGCCCGCGGCCGCGGCGACGGTGGTGACGATCTCGATGTCCACCTCGGTGAACTCGCCGCCGCCCTCCTTGTCGGTCAGGTAGAGGTTGCCGAACACCTCGCCGCGGACGTGCACGGGCAGCCGCAGGTAGGTGCCGATCGGGCCCGCGTCGGCGCAGGAGTCCAGCTCGGGGCGCACCCGCGGGAGCGCGTCGCGGTCCACGCCGGTGTCGCCGTCGGTGCCGACGTAGGTGAACTCCAGCAGGCGGCGGTTCGGGCTGACCACGGTGAGCGCGCCGTACTGGGCCCCGACCAGGCTGCACGAGGACTCGACCACCCGGCGCAGCACGTCGGGGAGGGACAGATCGCTCGCCAACGAGACGACCGCGCTGAGCAACAGGTGCAGCCGTTCCTGCGAGACCAACGCCTCGGTCGTGCGTTCGGTCAGCTGCCGCAGAAGGCCGTCCAGTCGCAGTGCGTGCGAACCGCCCGAACTGACCACGTGACCCATCCCTTTCGTGGGGACGTGGACGAGGGTAACTCCCCTCCGTAGTCAGCGGGAGTGCCGTGCCCCTGTCTTCGGAAGTCACCCCAGACGAGGCATCGGGATCCGGGTACCCGTCACGACCTCGATCGTGATCACCAGGTAGCGGTCCGTCACGCCCTCGCCGCGGGACGGCAGCCGCAGCTCGGCCAACCGCCCCAGCCACTCCCGATCACGAACCTCGTGGGCGTGGCCGACGACCGTGACGGTCCACCCCTCGCGCAGGTCGTGGGCGAGGTTGTCGATCTCGAACGCCACGATCCCGTCACCGGCGGCGAGCGCCGGGCTGCCCTCGGCCAGCCGCACGACCACACCCCCGTCGTGCAGCGCGAACGCCACCGGCTGCACCGCGGGCAGGGCCCGGTCGGTGAACACCAGCCTGCCGATGGCGACCGAGGCGAGGAGGTCGAGGCAGTCCTGGCGGGAGAGCACTTCCAGGCCTGCGGAATCCACGCCTGCGGAGTCCACGAAAGCACCTTTCAACGGGGGTGAGCGCGAACCACAACGGTCGGCCGTCCACCCGTCGTTGCCTAGGGTCGGAAGGCCCGCCCTACGTTTGCAACCCCTCGATCAGGTGATCGGCGGCGGCGTAGGGATCGAGTTCCCCGATGGACACGCGCTTCGCGAGCTGCTCCAGCGCCACCCCGCCGCGCAGGTCGCCGATGCGCGAGCGGAGCCGGGCGACCGCGATGGCCTCGACCTCGCTCGACGCCCGGTGGGCACGCCTGCGCTCCAGTTCGCCGTGCTCGGTCATCCACGCGTGGTGGGCGTCGATCGCCTCGACCAGCTCCGCGACGCCCTCACCCTTGGCGGCGACGGTCTTCACGATCGGGGGACGCCAGGACGGGCCCTCGCGGTCGCGCCTGCCCAGCGAGATCATGTACTTGAGGTCGCGCGCGGTCGCGTCGGCGCCGTCGCGGTCGGCCTTGTTCACCACGAACACGTCCGCGACCTCCAGGATGCCCGCCTTCGCGGCCTGGATGCCGTCACCCATGCCGGGCGCGAGCAGCACCAGCGTGCTGTCCGCGAGCGACACGACCTCCACCTCGGACTGGCCGACGCCGACGGTCTCGACCAGCACGACGTCGAACCCGGCCGCGTCGAGCACGCGCAACGCCTGCGGCGTCGCCCAGGACAGGCCGCCGAGGTGACCGCGCGTGGCCATGGAGCGGATGAACACGCCGGGGTCGGTGGCGTGGTCCTGCATCCGCACCCGGTCGCCCAGCAGCGCGCCGCCGGAGAACGGCGAGGACGGGTCGACCGCGAGCACACCGACCCGCTTGCCCCGCGCGCGGAACGCCGACACCAGCACGGACGTCGACGTCGACTTGCCGACGCCGGGCGGACCGGTCAGGCCGATCACGCGGGCCCGGCCGGTCAGCGGCGCCAACGCCTCGGCGACCTCCCGCAGTTGCGGACTCGCGTCCTCGACCAGCGAGATCAGCCTGGCGACCGCGCGGGGCTGTCCGTCCCGCGCGCGGTCGACCAGGTCGGATACCTCAACAGTCCGCGTCACACCCCGACCTTAGAACGCCCGGCTCGACCACTCATCGCGCGTGCGACCCGGAAATCAGGAGACCTTGGGGACCCGCACGATGAGGGCGTCGCCCTGACCGCCACCACCGCACAGCGCCGCCGCGCCGATGCCGCCGCCGCGGCGCTGGAGCTCCAGCGCCAGGTGCAGGGCGATGCGGGCGCCGGACATGCCGATCGGGTGGCCGAGCGCGATGGCGCCGCCGTTCACGTTGACCCTGTCCTCGGACACGCCGAGCTGCCGGGCCGACACGATGCCGACGGCGGCGAACGCCTCGTTGATCTCGACGAGGTCCAGGTCGGCGGGGTCGATGCCCTCCTTGGCGCAGGCGGCCTTGATCGCGTTGGCGGGCTGCTCGTGCAGGCTGGCGTCCGGACCGGCCACGACGCCGTGCGCGCCGATCTCGGCGATCCAGGTCAGGCCCAGCTCCTCGGCCTTGGCCTTGCTCATCACGACCACGGCCGCGGCGCCGTCGGAGATCGGCGAGGCGGACCCGGCGGTGATGGTGCCGTCCGCGGCGAACGCGGGCCGCAGCTTGCCGAGCGTGTCAACGGTGGTGTCCGGCCGCACGCCCTCGTCGGTGCTCACGACCACCGGGTCGCCCTTGCGCTGCGGGATGCTGACCGGCGCGATCTCCTGCGCGAACAGGCCGTTGTCGATCGCGGCGGCGGCGCGCTGGTGCGAGCGGGCGGCGAACGCGTCCTGCTGCTCGCGGGTCAGCTCGTAGCGGCCGTTGTACTTCTCCGTCGACGCGCCCATCGCGACCTGGTCGAACGCGCAGAACAGCCCGTCGTTGGCCATGTGGTCGATCATCGCCACGTCGCCGTACTTGAAGCCGCCGCGCGACTTCTGCAGCAGGTGCGGTGCCTGGGTCATCGACTCCTGGCCGCCCGCCACGACGATGTCGAACTCGCCCGCGCGGATCAGCTGGTCGGCGAGCGCGATGGCGTCCACGCCCGACAGGCACACCTTGTTGATGGTCAGCGCGGGCACGGTCATCGGGATGCCACCGGCGACCGCTGCCTGGCGGGCCGGGATCTGGCCCGCGCCCGCCGTCAGCACCTGGCCCATGATCACGTACTGCACCTGCTCCGGAGCGACGCCGGCCCGTTCGAGCGCCGCCTTGATCGCTACTCCGCCTAGCTGCGCGCCCGAGAAGTCCTTGAGCTGCCCCAGCAGCCTGCCCATCGGAGTACGGGCACCGGCGACGATGACGGAACCGGACACAAGAGCCTCCAGGCGGTGAGCGGACGTTAACTTCGCACGATACCCAGGGTTACCAGGCGGTACGCCCGTGAGGCGCCTGTGAGGCGTCGCACAACCGCCCCTGCACCGATTCCGTCACTACGCTGAGCCGATGCAGGAAGCACTCCGCGGTCTCGTCACCGCCATCGACCACGTCGGCATCGCGGTGCCGGACCTCGACGTCGCCATCGCCTTCCACCGCGACAACTTCGGCCTCGAAGTGGCGCACAGCGAGGTGAACGAGGAGCAGGGCGTCCGCGAGGCGATGCTGCGCGCGCCGGGCGACGACGGCACCGGTCCCGCCGTGCAGCTGCTCGCGCCGCTGAACGAGGCGTCGACGATCGCGAAGTTCATCGGCCGCTCCGGTCCGGGGCTCCAGCAACTGGCCTACCGGGTGTCCGATGTGGACGCCGCGGCCGACGCGCTGCGCGCCAGGGGCCTGCGCCTGCTCTACGAGGCGGCCAGGCGCGGCACGTCGAACAGCCGGGTCAACTTCGTGCACCCCAAGGACGCGGGCGGCGTGCTGATCGAACTGGTCGAGCCCGCCGCACCGGGCGACCACTGACCCTCGCCGCCGGGGTCGGCCTGCCGCGCGAGCGACCGGCCGACCCCGGCGTGCTTCCACGTCCTCCGGGGCGGTGAGCCCCGACTCCCGGTATCCCGTGCGAGCCCCCGTCGGCGGCAGGGTCGGACATCCACTTTCCGTGCCCTGCCTCACATCGTTCGTTCTGAATCGGTTACCCGTCGGTAACCTCCGGCACCCAGCGCCTTCAGCCCGTTCGACCGACACTCCTCACATGGGAGGACCCGCCGTGCAGAAGATCCTCGACGCGATCCTGGCCGACGAACTCGACGCCATCGCGTCCCTCCCCGTCCCCACGACCTACCGCGGCGTCACCGTCCACGAGGACGAGACCGCGATGTTCGAGGGCGTCGCCACCAAGGACAAGGACCCGCGCAAGTCGCTGCACCTCGACGAGGTGCCGACGCCGGAACTCGGTCCCGGTGAGGCGCTCGTCGCGGTCATGGCCAGCGCGATCAACTACAACACCGTGTGGACGTCGATCTTCGAGCCGATGTCGACGTTCGGGTTCCTCAAGAAGTACGGCCGCAGCTCCCCGCTGGCCCTCAAGCACGACCTGCCCTACCACGTGGTCGGCTCCGACCTGGCGGGCGTCGTGCTGCGCACCGGCCCCGGCGTGAACGCGTGGAAGCCCGGCGACCGCGTGGTCGCGCACTGCCTGGACGTGCAGCTTGAGCACGCCGACGGGCACAATGACACGATGCTCGACCCGGAGCAGCGGATCTGGGGCTTCGAGACGAACTTCGGCGGCCTGGCCGAGCTGGCGCTGGTGAAGTCCAACCAGCTCATGCCGATGCCCGACCACCTGACGTGGGAGGAAGCGGCGTCCCCCGGACTGGTCAACTCGACCGCGTACCGGCAGCTGGTGTCCCGCAACGGCGCCGGGATGAAGCAGGGCGACACCGTGCTGATCTGGGGCGCGTCCGGCGGGCTCGGCTCGTACGCCACGCAGTTCGCGCTCAACGGCGGCGCGACGCCCGTCTGCGTCGTGTCCAGCCCGGAGAAGGCGGCGCTGGTCAGGTCGATGGGCGCGGAGCTGATCATCGACCGCAGCGCCGAGGAGTACCGGTTCTGGAAGGACGAGAACGAGCAGGACCCGCGGGAGTGGAAGCGGTTCGGCGCGAAGATCCGCGAGCTGACCGGCGGCGACGACCCGGACATCGTGTTCGAGCACCCCGGCCGCGAGACGTTCGGCGCCAGCGTGTTCGTCGCCAAGCGCGGCGGCACGATCGTCACCTGCGCGTCCACGAGCGGGTTCATGCACCAGTACGACAACCGCTACCTGTGGATGAACCTCAAGAGGATCATCGGCTCGCACTTCGCGAACTACCGCGAGGCGTGGGAGGCGAACCGGTTGGTCGCCAAGGGGAAAGTTCACCCCACAGTGTCCAAGGTGTACTCGTTGGAGGAAACCGGACAAGCGGCGCACGACGTCCACCGCAACGCCCACCAGGGCAAGGTCGGCGTGCTGTGCCTGGCCCCGACCGACGGACTCGGCGTGCGCGACCACGAGCTGCGGGCGACCCACCTGACCGGTATCAACCGGTTCCGGGGCGTGTAGGGAAGACCACGTCGGGGTGCCGCCGTGGCACCACGAACGGGTAGCGTGGGGGTCATGGGCCTCGCCGACGATCGTGACCTCGTCCCGCTGGGATCCGGCTTCGACATCGCCAAGCGGGGGTACGACAAGGGCCAGGTCGAGGACCACCTCGAACGGCTCGACTCGGACCTCCGCCTCCTGGCTGCCGACCGTGACGCCGCGGTGTCCCAGACCAACGACCTCGCGCGCCAGCTCGACGCCGCGCGATCCGAGATGGCGGAGATGCGGGGCCAGGTCGAGCGGCTCTCCATGCCACCGAACACCCTGGAGGGCCTGAGCGAACGGCTGCAGCGCATGCTGCGGCTCGCCCAGGAAGAGGCGAACGAGATCAAGGCGCGCGCCGAGGCCGAGGGCGGGCACATCCGCACCAAGGCCGAGGGCGAAGCGGGCGCGCTGCGCACCCGGTACGAGAAGCTGATCGCGGAACTGGACCAGCGGCGCGCCGACATGGAGGCCGAGCACCAGGGCGTCCTGGAGAAGGCGCGCGCCGAGGCGGAGAAGATCACCGCGGACGCGAAGGCCTCCGCCGACGTCGTGGTGCAGGGCGCCGAACAGCGCCGCCTGACCGTGGAGGAGGACTTCGAGATCGCGATGGCCGCGCGCCGGGTCGAGTCGATGAAGACGCTCGCCGCGACGGAGGCGTCCAGCAAGGCCGAGGCGGACCGCAGGCTGCGGGAGTCGCAGGACGAGGCGGCCCGGATCCGCGCGCAGATCGCGCAGGAGCAGGCGACCAGCAACGCCGAGGCCCAGCGGTTGGTGCGCGAGGCCACCGAGGAGGCCAACCGCAGGCGGCACGACTCGATCAGCGAGGCCACCGCACGGGTGCAGGAGGCGACCGACGAGTCGAACCGGCGGGTGCGCGACGCGACCGAGGAGGCCAACCGGCGGATCGCGGCGGCCCAGCAGCAGGTCGAGGCGCTGACGAAGCTGCGAAACGGGTTGTCGCAGCAGCTGCGCGGGGCCCGCACGGCGTTGCAGGAGATCGAACCGCTGCTGGAGCCGTTGGAGGTGGAGAAGGAAGCCGCCGCTCCGCACGCGGTTCCCACCCCGGTTCCCGCGGCTCCCGTTCCGGCCGCTCTTCCCGCGGCCGCCGCTCCGGCTCCCCCGGCGCCCGTGCCGTCGGACGCGACCGTGACCCTGGCCAAGCCCGTCGTCCCCCAGAAGGCTCCGGCCGCCAAGCGCTGACTGTCGTACCCCCGCGTTACCGTCGGGGGTATGACCACGCCACCGGACGACCTGCACACCGAACGCCTCCGGCTGCGCCGGGTCGTGCCCGGCGACCTGGCGTCCGCGTTGGCGATCATGGGCGATCCGGAGACGAACCGCCACAACCCGGACGGCACGCCCGCACCGGAGCACACGGCCGGGCAGTTGAGCGACTGGCAGGAGCACTGGGCCAGGGACGGCATCGGCTACTGGGCCGTCGAGCTGGGCGGCGTGGTGATCGGGTTCGGCGGCCTGCGCACCCATGACCTGGACGGCGAGCCGACGTTCAACCTGTTCTACCGGTTCACCCCGGCGCACTGGGGCTTCGGCTACGCCCCGGAAATGGCGCGGGCCGCCATCGAGTGGGCCGACTCGGCGCGCCCCGACCGCCCCGTGGTGATCCTCACCGACCTGGACAACAAGCCGTCGCAGCGCGTCGCGGAGAAACTGGGCTTCATCCGCACGGGTGACACGGAGCGGGGCACCATGCACGTCTACCGCAGACCTCAGGCCTCGACGATCGTCACCTGACCCTTCTCCCAGGGCCCTGTCCAGGTCCGGGCCAGGGGCGTGGGGACGGAGGGCGCGACCACGCCCACGATCGCGTCCATCACCTTGTCCGACTGCCCCACCATCAGGTGGCGCGCGTTCTCGAACTCGACCACCTCGGCACTGGGCAGATCGGCCCCGAACCGCACCCGCGCCTGCTCCGGGGACAGGTGGTCGTCGAGTTCGGGCACCAGGCACACCACGGACTTGCCGGACCGCTCCCAGGCCTGGAGCTGCGCGGGCTCGCTCCAGCGCAACGGCGGCGAGATCAGCACCGCACCCCGCACAGCGGGGTCGCACCCGTGCATCAACGCCAGATCGGTCCCGAACGACCACCCGACCAACCACACGTCGGGCAACCCGCGCTCCGCCACGAACTCCAAGGCGGCCGCGACGTCCAACCGCTCACCGACACCGTCGTCAAAAGCCCCTTGGCTGCGCCCGGCTTCACTGACCGTGCCACGGGTGTTGAACCGCAACACCGCAAGCCCGGCCAAGGCGGGCAACCGCCACGCGGCCTTGCGGTAGAGGTGCGAATCCATCATCCCGCCGTGAGTGGGCAGCGGGTGCAACAACACGAGCGTCGCCAACGGCTCACGACCAACGGGCAGGGCCAACTCCCCCACCAACTCCAGCCCGTCAGCAGTCCGCAGCACAACAGCCTCACGCAAGGCAGGCAAAACCGTGTTCGCCGAAACCCTCACAGAGGAGACACCCACAGCAGCCCAACTCCTTCATCCACCACACCCCGACTGCCCACCTCAGGCGAACCAGCTCTACGCGTCCCAACGACCAAGCCACGCTTCCGACCGACCAAGACCACGCGCCATCCCAACAGACCGGCCCTACGAGTTCCAGCGCCCGAGCCCGCGTTCCAACCCGCCCACCTCAGGCAGGCCAGCTCTACGAGTTCCAGCGGCCAAGCCCATACCTCCGACCAACCACCGGACTGACCGCCCCACTTCAGGCGGACCCGCTCCACGCGTCCCAGCAGCCGTGCCCACACTTCAGCCAACCACCCGACCACCCCAGGCAGACCGGCTTTGCGCATTCCAGCAGCCGAGCCCACACCCCACCCTCACCCCGATCCCCAGCGCCTTCATGCCCCGCTTTGTTTGTCAAGGCATCTTTCCCGCCTTGACAAACAAAGCGGGGCATAGAAATAATTGCGCATCGGGGCGAGACCGCTCACGCGTCACCACCCACACCTTCGGCCACCGACTCGTCAACGAACCCGCACACTCTTTGACCTGCTTCGATCCGGTTTTGTCGGTGGGCTGTCGTAGCGTATACATCGGGGGGGGCGCACCTATCGGGGGACGCCTGATTCACACCGGCCTCGTCACCCCGCTCGCGCAATTGTCTCCATTGACGCCCTTGATTTGTCAAGGCGGGAAAGATGCCTTGACAAATCAAGGGCGTCAATGAGGGCGCTTCGGATCGGGGTGGCGCGGGGGGCCTGGGTGTCGGGTGGGTTGCGTGCTCCCGCCTGGCTATAGCGGGTTGGGTTTGGTGGGCCGCTTGACTGTGGGCGGATTGGGTTCGATGGGGCCGCTTGGCTGTAGGCGGATTGGGTTCGATGGGGTCGCTTGGCTGTAGCGGGCTGGGTTCAGTGGGCTGCTCGTATTGGCAGTCAGGTCGGATCTATTCACCCGGGCCGTTGCGGGCCGGGTTTGGTGAGACTGCTTGGACCTGTGCCAGGTCTGCTTGGCACTGCGGCAGGCCGAATCCGGTCTGAAGCGCACCCGAACGGCTCTCCACGTCAAGTCCCGTGCGGTCGTACAAGCAGGGGGCTAGTAGCCGCGTCGTGGTCTGCGGGTGCGGGAGTTCCAGCAGCCCTGGTGCCAGTGGCGGCGTTCTTCCACCGTGCCGTAGTCCGACGCGGGCCAGGCGACCACGTGTGGTGTGCCCGGTTGGATCTGGTGGTCGCAGCCGGGGCAGCGGTAGTGCTTCGTGGTTTGGGCTCCTGGGACGTTGCGGACCAGCCAGTCGCCGTCCCTCGCCGATTCGCTGCGGGCCCAGCCGATGCCGCCGCCCATCGGTCGGTCGTCGTCCGACGCTGGTCGTTTGGGGTGGTTGCGGCGCGGCACGAGGGCCCAGACTACCGATGGGGTTCCGGAGCCGGGAGAATGGCCGGGTGCCGACCTACGAGTTTCGCTGCAAGGCCTGTGGTTCCACGTTCGAGGTCAAGCGGCCCATGAGCGCGTCCGGTGAGCCCGCCGACTGTCCCGAGGGTCACGCCGACACGGTGAAGCTGCTGTCCGTGGTGGGGGTCGCCGGTGGCTCCGCCGCCGCGCCCGCGCCGCAGGGCGGGTGCTGCGGCGGCGGGTGTTGCGGCTAGGCCGGGTCCCGGGTAGCGGGTGAGTCTTGGGCGGACAGCTCTATTCCCAGTTCCATGCAGCGCAGGCGGGCCGGGGAGAAGTCGTAGGGCATCTTGCCGATGGCTTCGACCGCGCTCATGGAGCCGGCCTCCCGCCTGCAAGAACCGAGGTCGGCCCCGTCATCGGCGGCAACGGGGTGCAGAACGTCCCAGGCGTCGAAGAGGGCATCGTCGTCCTGGTCCAGGCCGGACTCCTCGATGACGGCCATCAGGACCTTTTCGAAGGCGTGCCGCTCGGCGGCCACTTGAGCCACCCGTGGATCATCGACGGCGACGCTGTCGTCGAGTGCCTCCTCGGCGTCATCGATGCGGTCGGAGTCCTCCCGGAGAGCGGGATGCTCGGCCAGGGCGACGAAGCGGGTGGCCTGGACGGCCGCGCCGAGCGGGCCGAAGATCCGCTCGGTGACCAGCAGGGTGTCCAGGTCCGCCTGGCGCAGGGAGCCTTCGGGCAGGCCCTTGAGGCGTTCGGTGACGAAGTCGGAGAGCAGGCCCATCCGGCTGCCTTCGGCGCGCATCCGCCGCACGGCGGTCCGTTGCCGCCGCAATTCCGCCTCCTGCTCGGCGAGGGTTCCCTCCACCCGCTCCAGGATGCCCGCGATACCGTCTCCGCCGTCCGCACCGGCGGAAGCCATGCCGGTGGTGAAGGCGTCACGGATGTCGTCCAGGGCGATCCCGGCGTCGGCCATCTTGAGGATCCACAGCAGGCGGATCATGTCCTCGTACCCGTAGCGGCGTCGGTCATCACCGCCCCGCTCGGGCTCGGGGAGCAGGCCGATCTCGTGGTAGTGGCGAATCGCCCGTGGCGTGGTGCCGGCGAAGGCCGCCGCGTCGCCGATCTTGACCTGGCGGGGTGGCATGAAGGACGAATGCACGAGCAGGGACCTTTCCTCAAGGGATCGGGACGCGAGTCCACTGGACCACATGCCGCTACGGAAGGTGCAACCCCGTGCACACCGCCGATGCCGGGAAATGTGCCCTTCCTCCGCGATGACCGCAGGGCCGTCGTTTCCCTGCTGGGGCATCCGCACGGCTCCAGCACCGACCGCTGCTCATCGGAAAGAGCGCCTCGCCCCACATCTTGATCATCATCGTGCAGGGCGCGCACGGGAATCCGAACCTGGAACGCGGCCTAGGTCGGTTCCTTGGCGATCAGCACTTCCGCCAGGTGCTTGCCCTGGTCGCAGATGGCGCCGTACTTCTCCGACCCGTCGATCACGATGATGCCCAAGCCGCCGCCCGCGTAGTCCAGGACCAGGATGCAGGACGGCTGGACCTCGGTGTCCGAGGTGCGGTCGAGGTAGGTGACCTTGCGGCCGCCGACGTCGAACTCGCCGGAGTTCTCCTGCAGCGCCACCGGCTTGCCCGCGCGGTAGCGGAGGGTGACGCCGACGTCCAGGTCGCCGGACTTGGTCTGCCACTTGCACGACTGGTCGTAGGTCGGGTCGTAGTCGCGGTCGGTGGGCGGGCCGCTCTTCTCCACGCCGGTGTACGGCAGGTCGGACCAGCCCATCAGGCCGCACAGGTTCTTGACCGGGTCCACCGGCGCTTCTTCCCCGGACGTCGACGTGGGGGCCGAGCCGGAGGTGGACGGCTCGTCGGGGTAGGACGGGTCCCCCTCCGGCGAGAACGGGGAGTCGATGGTCAACTGCGGTTCGGCCACCGCCGCGCCGCGCACCGAGTACGCACATCCGCTCGTCAACCCGAGCACCACCACGAAGAGTGAGATCACCGCGCGCCGCATACCACCACCATGCCAAACGTTCGCCCCATCGTGTTCAGCGGCCACCGCCACGCACTCGGATCACGGGTGCGCGGCGGCTCGGCCACCCCGCTCACGAACGCCGCTCAGGCGTAGTCGCGGAAGCCCTTGCCGGTCTTGCGGCCGAGCCGTCCGGCCGTGACCAGGTGTTCCAGCAGCGGAGCGGGGGCGAAGCCCGCTTCGCGGAACTCCAGGTAGAGCGTGCGCTCGATCGCGAGCGACACGTCGAGGCCGACGACGTCCAGCAGCTCGAACGGGCCCATGGGCAGGCCGCAGCCGACCTTCATGGCGTTGTCGATGTCGTCGGCGTCGGCGTAATGGGCTTCGAGCATCTTGACGGCGTCGTTGAGGTACGGGAACAGCAGGGCGTTGACGATGAACCCGGCGCGGTCGCCGCAGTGGACCGGCTGCTTGCCCAGGTCGAGGCACACCTCGCGGGCGGTGGCGACGACGTCGGCGGACGTCGAGATCGTGTCGACGACCTCGACCAGCTTCATCACCTGCGCGGGGTTGAAGAAGTGCAGGCCGACGACGTCGCCCGGCCTGCTGGTGGCGGCCGCGCACTCGATGACCGGCAGCGAGGACGTGGTGGTGGCGAGCACCGCACCGGGCTTGCAGACCTCGTCCAGCGACTGGAAGACGGCCTTCTTGACCGCCAGGTCCTCGGCGACGGCCTCGACCAGCAGGTCGCAGTCGGCCAGCTCCTCGAACTCCACGGCGGGCGAGATGCGGCCCAGCACCGCGAGGGCGTCCACTTCGGACAGCTTGCCCTTCGACACGGCGCGGTCCAACGACTTGCGCACCTTCGCGAGCGCGCCCTCGGCCTTGTCCAGCGTGCGGGCGCGCAGCACGACGTCGTAGCCGCGCTTGGCGAAGACCTCGACGATGCCGGTGGCCATCGTGCCGGTGCCGATCACGCCGACCCGCCGCACCTCGCGGACCGGATCGGCGTCGGAGGCCGCGACCGGGGTGTGCACGTCCGGCACGACGGTGGACGAGTCGGGGGCGTCGTAGGTGTAGAAGCCGCGCCCGGACTTCCGGCCGAGCAGCCCGGCGGTGATCATCTGCTTGAGCACCGGCGCCGGGGCGTGCAGGCGGTTGCGGGACTGGTGGTACATCGTGTCGAGGATCTCGTAGGCCGTGTCGAGGCCGATGAGGTCGAGCAGCGCCAGCGGGCCCATCGGGTAGCCGCAGCCGTAGCGCATGGCGGCGTCGAGGTCTTCCCTTGTGGCGTAACGGGATTCGTACATCCGGACGGCGTGGTTGAGGTAGCCGAACAGCAGCGCGTTCGCGATGAACCCGGCCCGGTCGCCGATCACGACGGGGGTCTTGCCGAGGCTCTCCACCAGCGCGACGACGTCCGCGACGACGTCGGGCTCGGTGACCACCGACCGGATGACCTCGACCAGCTTGAGCACCTGGGTGGGGTTGAAGAAGTGCAGGCCGACGACCTTGCCCGGCCGTCCGGTGTGGACACCGATCTCGGTGATCGACAGCGACGACGTGTTGGACGCGAAGACGGTGTCCGGCGGGCAGATCCGGTCCAGTTCGGCGAACACGGCGGCCTTGAGCTCCATGCGCTCGGGCACGGCCTCGACGACGAGGTCGCAGCCCGCCAGGTCCGCGAGCGACGTGGTGGTGCTGATCCGGCCCAGCAACTCGGCCTTGCCCGCCTCGTCCAGCTTGCCGCGAGCCACCGCCCGCGACGTCGAGTGCTCCAGGTGACCGCGGCCGCGGGCGAGGCCGTCCTCGTCCACGTCCACCGCGATCACGGTGACGCCGGTGCGGGCGAACACCTCGGCGATGCCGGCGCCCATCGTGCCGAGTCCGACCACTCCGACCGTGCTGAACTGGTGCGCCACAACGACCTCCCGGTGCTACCGAACGGTAACTTGTGGCGACTATGCCACGGACCGGGTGGCCCGCCGGGTGACCTTCACCATCGGGATCGAGCAAGTTGCCGGTTCACTCGTCGAAACC
Source organism: Umezawaea sp. cmx-9-4 (assembly GCA_049997955.1). Lineage (GTDB taxonomy): Bacteria > Actinomycetota > Actinomycetes > Mycobacteriales > Pseudonocardiaceae > Umezawaea. The sequence goes on from JAEBDY010000002.1 coordinate 602,892, forward strand.
GCGCTCCGCGAGCTCCTCGACGCGCCGCAGCGCCTCGTCGGCGTCCTTGCCGGTCGCCACGACCTCGACGCGGGCGCCGCCCGGCGCCCCCAGACCCATCAGCGCGAGCACGCTCTTCGCGTCGGCCTCGTCCTCGCCGAACCGCACGACCACGTCGGCGTCCAGCCCGGCGACCGTGCGCGCCAGCAGGGCGGACGGCCGCGCGTGCAGCCCGACCTCGTTGGTCAGCACCACGTCCAGGCTCGCCGCGTTCGTCACGAGCCGCAACGACGGGCGTGCGGCGGGCCGCGGCGCGCCGGGCGTGGCACTCGCCGCCGCGGCGGCCACGTCGTCCCGCGCCGCACCGCCCTGCGCGGTCACGGCGGCGGCCACCGCGCCTTCCACGAGCGGCGCGTCGACCACGAGCACCTGCCCGTCGTCGGCCTCCTCCACCGCCATCTCGGCGACCATCTTGGCGCTGCCGAGGTCGTAGAGGACGACCACGCCCGCGCCGGAACCGGCCTCCGCCATGGCACCGGCGACCGCGGCGTAGTCCGTGCCCAGTCCGCCGTCGCCGTCACCGCCCACGGGCAGCACGGTGACGTCCGGGGCCATCTGCCCCGCCAGCTCCGCGACCCCCTCGGCCAGCTTCCGGCTGTGCGAGACGACCACCAGCCCGACCCGCGCGGTCACCGGGGGCCGGTCGCGGCGTCGGCGAAGGTGCGGAGCAGCAGCGCCGTCGAACGCGCGCCGGGATCCATGTGGCCGATGCTGCGCTCGCCGAGGTACGACGCGCGGCCCTTGCGGGCCAGCACGAGCACCGTGGAGTCCGCGCCCTCGGCCGCCGCGTCGGCGGCGGCGCGCAGCAGCGCCGGAACGCCCTCGCCGCGCTCAGCGGCGCCCTCGGCGGCCAGCACGGCGGGCAGCAGGGCGTCCACCATCGTCTTGTCACCGCGTTCGGCCTTGCCGCGCGCGATCACGCCGTCGAGCGCGGCGCGCAGGGCGCGCGCCACCAGGTCCGCGTCCAGTTCGCCCGCGTCCTTCACGGCCGTCGCGGCCCTCAGGAACGCCGTGCCGTACAGCGGCCCGGCCGCGCCGCCGACCTTGGAGATCAACGTCGTGGCGACCAGCTTGAGCACCCCGCCCGGCGAGTCCGGGGCGTCGCGCTCCATCGCGGTCACGAGCGCCGCGAAGCCGCGGTTCATGTTCTCGCCGTGGTCGCCGTCGCCGATCTCGCGGTCGAGCCTGCTCAGCTCGTCGCGGTGCTCCTCCAGCATCTTGGCCGCCGCCCGCATGGCGACGGCCACCCCGTGCCCTGAACAAGCCACCACGATCAGACCCCCCACCGCAGGGCCGCCGTGTGGACCGGTGCGTCCCACAGGTCGACCAGCTCGTCGTCCAGCTTCAGCAGGGTGAGGCTCATGCCCTGCATCTCCAGACTGGTGACGAAGGGACCGACCAACCGCCGTTCCACCACGATTCCCCGTTCCGCCAGCAACCGCTCCGCGATGCCGTGCGCCAAGTAGAGCTCGATGAGCGGGGTTCCGCCCATCCCGTTGGTGAACAGCAGGACCCGGTCGCCCTCGGCGAAGGGCAGGTCCTCCACGATCGGGTCCAGCAGGCTCTTGACCATCTCGTCGGCGGTGCCGATCGGCACCCGGCGCCTGCCTGGCTCGCCGTGGATGCCGATGCCCAGCTCGATCTCGTCGTCGGCGAGGGTGAAGCCGGGCTCGCCCGCGTGCGGCACGGTGCCCGCCGCCAGTGCGAGGCCCATGGACCGGACCTGCCCGATCACCTTGCGCGCCAACGCCTCGACGCCGTCGAGGTCGACCCCGCGTTCGGCGGCGGCCCCGACGACCTTCTCCAGCAGCAGCGTCCCGCCGACGCCGCGCCTGCCCGCCGTGTAGAGCGAGTCGGTGACGGCCACGTCGTCGTCGATCACGACGCTGCGCACGTCGACGCCGTCCGCACCGGCCAGCTCGGCGGCGGTCTCGAAGTTGAGGACGTCACCGGTGTAGTTCTTCACGATCAGGAGCGCGCCCGCCCCGCCGTCCGTCATCGCGACCGCGGCCTGGACCTGGTCGGGGGTGGGTGAGGTGAACACGTGGCCGGGGCAGGCGGCGTCGAGCATGCCCTTGCCCACGAAACCGCCGTGCAGGGGCTCGTGGCCCGCGCCGCCGCCGGAGATGATGGCCACCTTGCGCGACACGGGGGCGTCCACCCGCACGACCACGGCCGGGTCGAGCTGGACCTCGAGCAGGTCCGCATGGGCCAAGGCCATCCCGCGCAGGGATTCCTCGACCACGGTGGACGGATCGTTGATGATCTTCTTCATCGTGCCCTCCCGATCCTCGCTGACCGAATGCCATTAGTACCCCACGTCACGGGTGGCCGTAACGGCACAAATACCTCGACTACAGTTAGGCACGCCTAATAATGCCAGGTCAGTGACCTTGAGTAGCGAAGGATTCGCCCAGTGTCGAAGCGAACGACCACCTGGGCGGCAGCCGTCGCCTGCGCGCTCGCACTAACAGCGTGCGGCCAGACGGCGCAGCCCGCAGGCCGGCCCGCGGTGGCGCAGGGCGGAGCGGAGTTCGGCCAGGCGTGCGACAAGAGCGCCACGTTCGGCACCGACGCCGAACCCGGCGAGTACCCGCGCACGGTCCGCCACGCGCTGGGCGAGACGACGCTGCCGAAGAAGCCGGAGCGGGTCGTCGTGCTGGACGGCGGCGAGCTGGACAACGTCGTGGCGCTGGGCGTCAAGCCGGTCGGCGTCGCGTTCCCCGACGGCGCACCGACCATGCCGCCGTACATCGGCGACAAGGCGGGCACGCCGGAGAACGTCGGTTCGGTCGGCTCGCTGAACCTGGAGACCATCGCGAAGCTCCAGCCCGACCTCATCCTCGGCTCGCAACTGCGCGAGGAAGCCCAGTACGCCAAGCTCTCCGCCATCGCGCCGACCGTGTTCGCGATCCGCCCCGGCTACACCTGGAAGGAGAACTTCCGGCTCAACGCCGCCGCGCTCGACCGCGTCGCGGACGCCCAGCGGATGCTCGCCGACTACGCGGCGCACGCCGAGCGCGTCGGCTCCGCGATCGAGCAGGAGTTCGGCAAGCGCCCGACCATCTCGATGGTCCGGTTCCTGGCGGGCAAGACCCGGTTGTACGCCAAGAAGTCGTTCATCGGCACGATCCTGGTCGACGCGGGTCTGCCGCAGCCGGAGAGCCAGCGGGTGGACGACCTCGCGGTCGAGGTCAGCGCCGAGCAGATCGGCGAGGCCGACGCCGACTGGATCCTCTACGGCACCTACGGCGACGCGTCCAAGACCGCGCGGCAGGAGGTCCTCGGCGGACCGCTGTGGGCGGGCCTGGCCGCTGTGGAGGCGGGCCGCGCCAAGCCCGTCGCGGACGAGACGTGGTTCCTCGGCCTGGGCGTCATCGGCGCCGAGGCCGTGCTCACGGACCTGGAGAAGCAGGTCACGCCCTGAGCCGCGGGGCCCGGCGCGGAAACGCCGGGCCCCGGTCGCTCAGCGGCCGTAGAGCAGCCGGGTCAGGCGCACGACGTGGCGCACGGTGCGCGAGCCGCGGTCGTAGGTCATCGGGTTGAGCATCGCCCGGAAGCGCAGCCGCGTCACCGACTGCGGGCTGGCGAACTCGCGCAGCCCGTCCTCGCCGTGGATGCGGCCGAACCCGGAGTCGCCGACGCCGCCGAACGGCAGGCCGGGGATCGCCGCGAACGCCAGCACGGCGTTGACGGACACCATGCCGCAGCGCATCTTGCGGGCCAGCTCCTCACCGCGACCGCGGGAGAACACCGAGCCGCCGAGCCCGTAGCGCAGCGCGTTGGCCAGCCGGACGCCCTCGTCCGCGTCCTTCACCCTGGTGATCACCAACGTCGGCCCGAACGTCTCCTCGGTCACCGCCGTGGACTCCTCGGGCACGTCCACGAGCACGATCGGCTCCACGTACGGCGGCCGGATCGAGTCCAGCCCGCCGACGACCGCCCGCCCGCCGCGGTCCAGCGCGTCCTGCACGTGCGCCTGGATCACCTCGACCTGGCGCGGCATGGTGATCGGCCCGAACGCGGCGTTCGGCTCGCCGCCGGGCCGCAGCTTCGACGCCTGCCTGGTGACCAGCTCGACGAACTGGTCCGCCACGGCCTCGGCCACGTACACGCGCTCCACGCCCGCGCAGGTCTGGCCGGAGTTGAAGATCCCGCCCCACACGGCCGCCGCTGCGGCGGCCTTCACGTCCGCGTCGTCCGCGACGATCAGCGCGTCCTTGCCACCGCACTCCACGAGCACCGGCGTCAGCGTCTCCGCGCAGGCCGCCATGACGCGCTTGCCGGTCGGCGTGGACCCGGTGAACGCGACCTTGTCGACCCCGGCCCGGCACAGCGCCGCGCCCGTCTCGCCGTAGCCCGTGACGACCTGGAACAGGGCGGCGTGCTCCGGTGAGGCCTCGGCGAACGTCCGCGCGAGGAACTCGCCGACACCGGGCGTGTACTCGCTGGGCTTGAACACGACGGCGTTGCCCGCGGCGATGGCGTACGCGATCGACCCCATCGGCGTGAACGCCGGGTAGTTCCACGGGCCGATCACGCCGATCACGCCGAGCGGCTTGTACTCGATGCTGGCGGCGTGGTTGTACATGAGCATCCCAGGGGACACCCGGCGCTTGCCGAGCACCCGGCTCGCGTGCTTGCCCGCCCAGTGCAGGTGGTCGATGACCAGCGCCAGCTCGGTGCGCGCGTCGTCGGCGGACTTGCCGGTCTCGTTGCTGATCAGGGCCTGGAACTCGTCCAGCCTCCTGACCAGGAGCCGTCGCCACGCGTCGATCCGCGCGCGCCTGCCGTCGAAGCCCAGGTCGGCCCACGCGGCAGCCGCCGCGCGGGCGCGCAGCACGGCGGCCTCGACGTCGACCGCGGTGTGCACCGGGTGGTGGCCGACGACCTCGCCCGTGCGCGGGTCCAGTGACGCGAACCGCGTCTGCTCGCCGTCCGCTTCGGTGGACTCGGCTGGGGCGGTCTGCGTCATGAGCCCTCCAGAGGTGCTGCTGCGGTGCGGCTGGTTACCCAAGAGTAGGGGAATTCCGCACCACCGTAAGCCCCCGTCAGGCCCGCGGGAGCTTCGGGAGCAGCGACTTGGCGAACGCCTGCGCCTTCGCGCAGCGGTCGAACTCGGCCTTCTTCGGGCCCGCCGACTTCACCTCGACGACCTCACCCTCGTTGTCCTCGCCCCGCAGCTGGACCCACTTGATGGTGCAGGAGGGGAACGAGGTGGCGCTCTCGATCCGGTACGCCTTCACCCCACCGAGGTCGACCTCCTGCTGCTTGGGGTCGAACTTGTCGTCCTTGGGCACGAAGCCGCCGCGGAAGTCGAGGGTCATCTCGGCGTCCTCGCCGACCCACGAGCAGTTGTGCAGGCCGTACGGGTAGCGGCGCGGGGACTTGTCCGACGCCTCGAACACGGCGGCCTCCGACGGCAGCTCGCACGGGTCCAGCGCGATCACGGAGCCCTTGGGGGCGGTCCGGGCGGCGGTCTTGCCCTTGGCCAGCTTCACCGCGGCCTCGGCGACCACCCGGCCGGGCACGCACCCGTCGCCGTCCTTGTAGCCGACCTGCACGGTGAACGCGAGGCCCGGATCCTCCTGGGTGATGACCGAGACGAAGCACGCGCTGCCCTCCAGCACCTGCTCGTAGCTGCGCAGGCCCGCGAGCTGCTTGTCGGCCTTCTTGACCTCGCTGGTCACGGTCTGGCCGACCTCGATGGTGATCGACAGGTCCTTGCCCGCCTTGTCCTTCATGAAGTTGGAGCAGCGGGAGAACCCGCCGGGCGTCAGGTCGTCCGGCGTGCCCAGTTCCTTGAGCACGTCCTCGTCGAGGAGCTTGCACGGGTCGAGCAGCCGCAGCTTGTCGACGGCGAACGCCGCGTCGGCGGGCTTGCCGGTGGTGGTCGACCCGGTCGTGGGCTTCTCCGACGGGTCGGCCGCGTTCGCCTGGATCGTGCTGCGCGGGAACGGCGGCTGCTTCTGGAGCGCGGTCGACCCGCACCCGGCGGCGAGGAGGGCGAGCGCGCAGAGGGCAGCGGCGACCGCGGGAACGGGGCGGGCGAGACGGGGCACGAGGTGCACGGTAGCGAGCGGCGTCCACGCGCACTGGCCGAACCCCCGGACGCGCGGCGTTCGGAAGCGGTTGTTCTCCTCTCGGACCACCGTGAGCGTGGGCGAGGTCACGGACGGCTTCAGGAACGATTCAGAAGATCGACGCGATGTAACTGGTGCAAGCACTTTTCCACGGAGAGGACCCGTCTTGGGCAAGCACAGGAACACCCGCTCGGCACTCGGCCGCACCTTCGGCCGCGCGATCCGCTGGATCGACGACTGGACCGTCGAGGCGTTCAACCCGATCTACCCGCACCACAAGCGCAGGTCGTGATCGGTCGGGGCCGAGCCCCGACCGATCACGAGTCCGGCAGCGTCGCCGAGGCTCACCCTTCGAACGCGAAGCGTTCGACGCTCTTCCCCGGTGCGCCCACCCGACCGACCCGGGCCGGCTAGCGCACTTCCCCGGCAGGTTTCTCCTCGACGACCTCTTCGGGGATGACCAGCGGCTTCGTGAACGTCCACACACCGAAGAACGCGGCCAGCCCGAGCATCCCGAGCCCGGACCAGAGGTTGATGTTCAACCCGTCCGCCTTGGCCAGGTCAGCGTCGCTGGTGAACCCCAGCCCCACGATCGTCAGGATGACCCCGTACACGCCGAACAGCACGGCGATGATCAGGCGGAGGTCGAACAGGCTCGCCTTGCGGTCGTTCTCGGCCATGTCTGCCTCCCTCAGCCGAAGATGATGTAGAGCGCGGTGGTCAGGACGAGCACGCCGCCGCCGAGCAGCGCGGGCGAGCGGTACCAGCCGGCGTCGTCACCGGTGGTGGTGTGCGTGCGGTCGGCCTTGGGCGTGAGGCTGTAGACCAGCCCGCCCAGCTGCTTCTCCGGCACCGGCTTGGTGAACATCGTGACGATCACGCTGACCACGATGTCCAGCACGAACGCCACGCTGGCGCCGACGAAGCTGGCGCCCTGGCCCGGCAGGTCGAGCACGCCGAGCAGCTTGTCGTCCGCCATCACGAAGACCACGACGGCGCCGAGCGTGCCCGCCACGAGGCCGATCCAGCCCGCCGCCGCGGACATCCTCTTCCAGAACATGCCGAGGATGAACGTGGCGAACAGCGGCGCGTTGAAGAACGAGAACAGCGCCTGGATGTAGTCCATGATGTTGCCGTAGCCGGACGCGATGAACGCCGTGCCGATCGCGATGACCGTGCCGCCGATCGTCGCCAGGCGACCGACCCGCAGGTAGTACTCGTCCGGGCGATCCTTCTTGACGTAGTCCTGCCACAGGTCGTAGGTGAAGACCGTGTTGAAGGAGCTGACGTTCGCCGCCACACCGGCCATGAAGGACGCCAGCAGACCGGTGATCGCGATGCCGAGCATGCCGTTGGGCAGCAGTTCGCGGATGAGCAGCGGCAGCGTCTCGTTGTAGGTGATGCCGCCGGAGTCGCCGCCCTCGTTGAGCGCCTGGACCTGCGGGATCACCACGGCGGCGATCATGCCGGGGATGATGATGACGAACGGGATCAGCGCCTTGGGGAACGCGCCGATGATCGGCGTGCGCCGCGCGGCGGACATGCTCTTGGCCGACAGGGCTCGCTGGACCTCGGCGAAGTTCGTCGTCCAGTACCCGAACGAGAGCACGAAGCCGAGGCCGAACACGATGCCGATGACGCTGAGCACCGGGTTCGCGATGCCCGTCAGCTCGGTCGCGGGCCACGCGTTCAACTCCTCGCCCGCGCCCTTCGCCGTCAGCTTGTCGACCAGCCCGTTCCAGCCGCCGACCTTGTGCAGGCCGACGATCGTCAGCGGCAGCAGCGCCGCGACGATCACGAAGAACTGGAGCACCTCGTTGTAGATCGCGGCCGAAAGACCGCCGAGGGTGGTGTAGGTCAGCACGACCACCGCGGCGATCACGATCGAGAGCGGGATCGGCCAGCCGAGCAGCAGGTTCAGCAGCAGCGCCAGCGCGTAGAGGTTGACGCCCGCGATCAGCACCTGGGCCAGCGCGAAGCTCAGCGCGTTGACGAGGTGCGCGCCGGTGCCGAAGCGCCTGCGCAGGAACTCGGGGACGCTCCGGACCTTCGAGCCGTAGTAGAACGGCATCATGACCAGGCCGAGGAAGACCATGGCCGGGATCGCGCCGATCCAGTAGTAGTGCACGGTCGGCAGGCCGTACTGCGCGCCGTTCGCCGCCATGCCCAGCAGCTCGATCGCGCCGAGGTTCGCGGAGATGAAGGCCAGGCCCGTGACCCAGGCCGGGAGTGATCGTCCGGAGAGCAGGAAGTCCAGGCTCGTCGAGACGGAACGTCTCGCCATCACACCGATGCCCAGGACCACCACGAAGTAGATGACCAGCAGGATGTAGTCGAGCGGATTCGCGTCGAGCCGAAGATCCGCCTGAGCCAGAACGGGCACCAGCGCCCACCTCCCAAACGAGCCAACCAAACCAACAAACTCAAACAAGAAGCGTCAGGAGCGGACGCTACCGCAGAGCGTTGGCACCACCTCGACGGGACGGTAGTTCACCTCGGACCAGCGCGCCGATCAGTGATCACCCAGCCGAGATTTGAACGCGACACCGCACATCCCCGTACTTCCCGTCATAGCCAACGCCACAGTGACGTGAGGTGATCGGTGTGCCCCTCCTGACCGCGAACGGTGCCGCGTACTCGGCACGGGAACTGACCCCGTGGGAGCTGGACGAGTACACGAGGGGTGGTGGCTACGACGTCCGCTTCCTGATCAGGGGCATCGGCTACCCCGCGAGCCCGAAGTGCGTCAGCCACTACCCCGGCTCGCTCGACCGCCACCGCGCGGCGGGCCGGATCGTGCTGCTGCGCCACCGGATCGGCGTCGACGACTTCGCGGGCGGCTGGGACGCGGGCCAGGCGCACGCGCGCGCCGCGCTCGCCGACGCGCGCATCGAGGGCTACCCCGACAACCTGCCGCTGATCTTCACCTGCGACCGCAGGCTCGACGAGGTCGACCGCGACGAGATCCCCCTCTCCACCGCGCTGTCCTACCTCGACGGCGTCGCGGACGTCATCGGCTTCGCCCGCACGTGGTGCTCCGGCTACGCCGACCTCGTGCACGTCGCCCAGGACATCGGCGCCGCGGCGGGCTTCGTGCTGCGCGGCCCGGAAACCGGGGTGCGCGACGGCATCGCGTTCCACCGGTCGGACGGCGAACGGATCTTCCCCGGCCGGATCGAGGCCGACCTGCTCAAGGCGTACGTCGATCTCGACGCCTTCGAAGGAGACGACTTCCCGATGGGTCTCGAACCTTGGCAGCAGGAACGCATGTACGACCGGATCATGTCGATGAGCGCCGGGGTGCCCGGTGAGAGCTTCAACGGCCGCCAGTTCGAGCACCACGAGCAGCGACTCACGAACATCGACCACAAGCTCGACGTCATCGGCGGGGTGCTGACCAGGCTGGCCATGCGGGACGGCGGCCTCGACCTCACCGACGAGGAGACGGCCATGCTCGCGTCCCGGCTCGGCTCGCCGACGTCGTCCGACCTCGGCAACCTGGCCGACCACCTGTCCGCGCACCTGGATCTGGGGCGCGACACCGTCTACCGGGTGCTGGAGGAGCTGTACCAGCCGTCGACCGTGCGGGTCGTGAAGCAGCCCCGCAAACCGGCGCACGCCGCCGAAGACAGGACGGGGCAAGCGTCCTGAACGCGGGAGACGCCATTCGAGTCGGGGCACTCGACGAGGTGAGGCGCCATGACGGCTTCCTGGGTGATCTCGGCACTGCTGGTCGCGGCGGCGGTAGTGGCAGCGGCGGCCCTGGCCCGCGGGTACCACCGAAGACGGGTACGACGGCGCACCGTGGCCAGGGTCCGCAAGGCCATCGGGAAGTGGCTGCGACCCGTGCCGGCGCACCGGCACCTGATGGATCTCGAACACCAGGCCCGAGCGAGTTGAACCGCCCGATCCACGAACGGAGGTCGTCGACCGCGATGCTGCAGACCAGGACGCCCGTCCAGGATTCGCCGCTCCCCCCGCACCACCCAGCACCGGAGGACCGAACCGGCCGACAGTTTGGACGGGACATGACCGCAGGCCCACGAGAGCGCTTGATCGACAGCACCATCGCCCTGATCCGCAGGCGCGGCGTCCACGCCACCGGCCTGACCGACCTGCTGAACCACAGCAGCACCGCCAGGCAGTCCATCTACCAGCACTTCCCCGGCGGCAAGGCGGAACTCGTCGAGCAGGCCACGAAGGAAGCGGGCAGGCAGATGGTGGCCCTGCTGGACACCTTCGAGGACGACCCGCTCACGATGGTCGACAGCCTCATAGGGTGGTGGGAGAAGGAACTGGACTCCTCGGGCTACACCTCGGGCTGCCCGGTGGTGGCCGCCGCACTGGCACCGTCCCCCGCGGCGGGCCGCGTGTTCTCCGCGTGGGAGAACAGGTTCACCGGCGTACTGGTACGAGCGGGCCTGGCCCAGCCCGCGGCGACCTCACTGGCCACGTTCACCCTGAGCGCCCTGGAAGGCGCGATCGTCCTGTCCCGCGCGGCGACGTCGACCCGCCCGCTGGACGACGTGCGAACCCAACTGACCGTGCTGCTGAAGGCCCAACTACCAGCAACACGGCAGGAACCAGCGCAGCCGGCCCCACCACAGGCCCCCACCCCGATCAGAGCGGCCCCGTCCTGGACCCCGCCAACGACGACCCCGAAGCCGACGCCACCCAACTACCAGCAGGTGGCAGACGCAGGCAGGCCGTGGAACGGCTACCGCAGATGAACTAGAAGCCCACCCCCAGGCGGCCACCGGCCCACCACGGCAACAACCACCAAGACTGGCGACCCACAACGGCGGTCAATCTCAACTGGTGACCCACAACGACGGCCAACCTCAGTCCAGTGACCCACAACGGCGGCCAACCTCAGCCCGGTGACCCACAACGGCGGTCAATCTCAACTGGTGACCCACAACGACGGCCAACCTCAGTCCAGTGACCCACAACGGCGGCCAACCTCAGCCCGGTGACCCACAACGGCGGTCAATCTCAACTGGTGACCCACGACGAACCAGACCAGAGGGGTATCGACCAGTCCTCACCCTCACCCCGATCCCCAGCGCCTTCATGCCCGACCAGGTTTGTCAAGGCATCTTTCCCGCCTTGACAAACCTGGTCGGGCATAGAAAAAATCGCGCATCGGGGCGAGACCTGGGCAACACCGGGCACCAAGCTCACCGAGACAAGACCTGGCCACCTTCTTGGGCACCAACCCTCAGAACAACCGGAACTCGTCCGACTCGATCCCGCGCAACGCGTCGTAGTCCAGGACCACGCACCGGATCCCACGATCCTCAGCCAGCACCCGCGCCTGCGGCTTGATCTGCTGCGCCGCGAAGATCCCCCGCACCGGCGCCAGCAGCGGGTCCCGGTTCAGCAGCTCCAAGTACCGCGTCAACTGCTCGACGCCATCGATCTCCCCGCGCCGCTTGATCTCCACGGCGACGGACACACCCTTGTCGTCCCGGCACATCAGGTCCACGGGGCCGATCGGCGTGGGGAACTCCCGGCGCACCAGGGACCACCCCTCGCCCAGGGTGTGGACGTGCTCGGCCAGCAACTTCTGCAGGTCCGATTCGACGCCGTCCTTGACCAGTCCCGGTTCGGGGCCGAGCTCGTGCTTGGAGTCGTGCATCACCTCTTCCAGGGTGATGATCAGCTTCTCCCCGGCCTTGTTCTGGACGATCCACATCCCCGGATCCTCGATGAGCCAGCACGGGGGGCTCATCCAGTTCAACGGCTTGAAGGCGCGGTCGTCCGAGTGGATCGAGACGGAACCGTCGGCCTTGATCAGGAGCAGCCGGTTGGCCATCGGCAGGTGGGCCGTGAGTCGGCCGACGTAGTCGACCTGGCAGCGAGCGATGACAAGACGCACCCGCGACAGGCTACGGGGTGCCACGGGAGATCCACAGCCAGGTACCGTCGTGCCGCCCTCGCGCACGAACCCCCGGAGCCGCCGCGCCGACGACGGCGAGCGCTGGTGACGCCGGTCGGCGTTCGGGATCCGGTCGGTCGCGGGCTTGGTGTGTACTTCGCTACGGGCGCCGGCGGTCGGCGCGGGCAAGGGGAGAGTGCAACGTGGACTCGCTCGGATCGCGTCAGGTGTACGCGAACGCGTGGATGACCGTGCGGGAGGATCCGATCCGCCGCGCGGACGGCAGCACCGGCATCTACGGCGTGGTGGACAAGCCGGACTTCGCGCTGGTCATCCCGTTGGACGGGGAGCGGTTGCGGCTGGTCGAGCAGTACCGGTACCCGATCGGCATGCGGCGCTGGGAGTTCCCGCAGGGCACCGCGCCGGACCGGGCAGACGAGTCGCCCGCGGTGCTGGCCGAGCGCGAACTGCGCGAGGAGACGGGGCTGCGGGCTGGGAAGCTGGTCGAGCTCGGCGTGCTGGACGTGGCGCCGGGCATGACGAGCCAGCGCGGCAGGGTGTTCCTCGCCACGCGGCTCGTCGAGGGTTTCCACGAGCGGGAGCACGAGGAGCAGGACATGCGGTCGGCGTGGTTCCCGCGCGGCGAGTTCGAGGCGATGATCACCCGTGGCGAGATCACCGACGCGCAGTCGATCGCCGCGTACACGATGCTCCTGCTGCACGAGCACGCGCAGCCGTGATCACGCGGGTGGCGGACGTCCCCGCGGAGGACCTCGCGGACGTCCTGGTGGACGTGGTCGACGGCGGCGCGTCCGTGGGCTTCCTGGCGGGTCTGGGGCGCGCCGAGGCCGCCGCGTGGTGGTCCGGCCTGTCGGGGGCCGTCGCGGACGGCACGTTGCTGCTGTGGGTCGCGGAGGTCGACGGCCGGGTCGTGGGCACGGTCCAGGTGCGGTTGGCGACGCTGCCGAACGCCCGCCACCGCGGTGAGCTGGCGAAACTGCTGGTGCACCGTTCGGCTCGTGGCCGCGGGATCGGTCGCGAGCTGATGAACGCGGCCGAGCGCGGCGCGGCCGAGGCGGGTGCGGCGCTGCTGGTGCTGGACACCGAGACCGGCAGCCCGGCCGAGGGGATCTACACCTCGCTGGGCTGGACGGCGGTGGGGGTGATCCCGGACTACGCGCTCGATCCCGAAGGGAAGCCGAGCCCGACGACGATCCTGTACAAGGTGCTCACCGGGTAACGCAGGTCGTCGCGGTCCGTATTACCACCGCGACGCCGAGTGAGATAGGGGATGTGGGCGCGGCGCGGAACTGCCACAGTGGTCAGCGTGCCAAACCCAGCCGAGGCGCCGGACCCGATTCGACTGCTCGTCGTCGAGGACGACCGGGAGATGGCGGCCATGCTGGCCGAGCTGTTCACGAGCGAGGGCTACGAGGTCGACGTGGCGCTGGACGGGCAGCAGGGGTTGCACCTGGCGTTGAGCCGCAAGCCCGAAATCATGGTGCTGGACCGCGGGCTGCCCGCGATCGACGGGCTGGACCTGATGGTCCGGCTGCGGCGGGTCGGCGTGACCGCGCGGATCCTGGTGCTGACCGGTCGCGGTGACGTCGCCGAACGGGTGCGCGGGCTGAACGCGGGAGCGGACGACTACCTCGGGAAGCCGTTCGACGTCGACGAACTGGTGGCCAGGGTGCGGGCGCTGCACCGAAGGCACCTGGAGCACACCGACCTGCTCCCGCTCGGCCAGGGCCACCTCGACCTGCGGCACCGCGAGGTGCTGACGTCGCAGGGGGACGTGGTCAAGCTGTCCGCCCGCGAGTGCGACCTCCTCCGCACGCTCGCCGTCGCCCCCAACGCCATCTGCCGCCGGACGGACCTGCGCACGCAGGTGTTCCCGGAAGCCACCTCGGAGTCCATAGTGGACACTTACGTGCACTACCTGCGCCGCAAGCTCGGGCGCGAGGCGATCCGCACCGTGCACGGCCTCGGCTACCGCGCGGGGGCCGTCTGATGGACGTGCTCACGCCGGAACGCGCCGCGCTCGGTCGGGCCCGCTGGTCGATCACCGCGCGGCTGACGCTGCTGACCACGGTGATAGTGCTGCTCATCGAGTGCCTCATCTACTTCATCACCGCGAACATGCGCGCGAACGACACCCGCCGCGACCTGCTGTGGACGGTGGAGCACTCGTCGATCTCCAGCCCGCCCGCGTGCACCTGGCTGGTCGTCCAGCGCGACGGCGTGACGGCCGGGACGGCGGGGCTGCCCGCGGGTTTCCCGTTGCCCGGGAGCCTGCTGAACGTCGAGGAGCCGCGGTTCGAGGAGGTCCACCGCGACGGCCAGGACTACAGCGTGCTCACGCAGCGGCGCGGCGACGAGGTCGTGCAGGTCGTCTACGACGAGCGGTTCCACGTGATGGAGCGGCGGAACCTGCTGTTCGCGTTCGCCGTGGCGCTGCTGCTGACCGCGTTGGCGGTGGCCGCCGCCGTGGCGACGGCGAGCAGGTTCCTGTGCGAGAAGGCGATAGCGCCGCTGAACAACGCCCTGGCGCGGCAGCGGCGGTTCGTCGCCGACGCGAGCCACGAGCTGCGCGCGCCGCTGACGCAGTTGCACACGCGGGCGCAGTTGTTGGCGCGCAAGGCGGACGCGCTGGAGTGCCCGGAGGCGCTGGCGACCGAGATGCGCCGCCTGGTCAACGGCACCCGACAACTCGGCGACGTGGTCGACGACATCCTCCGCTCCGCGCTCTCCGGCGAGCAGCCGGGGACGGACGTGGTCGACCTGGCGGAGGTGGCCGACGAGGTGGTCGCGGCCGAGGACGCGCGGGCCGCCGAAACGGGACTGGTGCTGAAGGTGCGGCGGGAACCGGGCCGGTTCCTGGTGCCCGGCGCGGAATCGGCGCTGCGCCGCGTGGTGACCGCGCTGGTGGACAACGCGATCGGTCACACGCCCGCGGGCGGGAGCGTCGTGGTGACGTTGGAGACGCCGACCGCGGACGTGGTCCGGCTGTCGGTGCGCGACAGCGGGGTGGGGTTCGACCAGGCGGACGGGCGGTCGCTGTTCGAGCGCTTCCACCGCGGCACGTCCGGGCACGGCCAGCGGTTCGGCATCGGCCTTTCGCTGGTCCGCGAGGTCGTGGAGGCCCACCGCGGCACGGTGTCCGCCGTGGGCGAGCCCGGTGCGGGCGCGGTGTTCACCGTGGACCTGCCCGCCGTGGAGCCCCTGATCCCGTTGCCCCGCCGCGAGTCCGCCTCGGTGACGGAGGCCGCGATCTTCTGGGCGAAGGGCGCGGGGGTTCACATAGCGCGGCGGTAGTCGACGACGCGGAACGGCGGCGTCGGTCGGCGGGCGCGGAAGCGCTCGTCGGACGCGGACGTGACGAGTTCGGTGGCGATGGCGGCCAGCGGCGAGCCGGGCTGCCAGACCAGCATCGTGCGGCACCACAGGGGTTCGTCGACGAGGTGGCGGAACACCACACCGGGCACGGGGCCGGTGGCGGTCGGGAACAGGCCGACGGTCGTGCCGGAGCCGACGATGGTCGCGGCGGTGCCGTGGTCGGCGCCGAAGTGGCGGAACCGCGGCGCGAACCCGGCGCGTTCGCACGCCGTGCGCAGGCTGTGCCGGAGCCCGCCCGCCTTGTCGGCGGGCGCGATCCAGTCGTACTCGGCGAGGTGCGCGAGCCGGAGCCGGTCGCGGTCCGCCTCGGGGTGGTTCGCGTGCAGGCCGACCAGCAGCGGTTCCACGCCGAGGTCGCGGACGACCAGCCGGTGCGAGCGGGGCGCGGGCGCGTCCGGGTACTCGGTGATCACCGCGAGGTCCAGCCGCGCCGTGCGCACGAGGTCCACGACGGCCTCCGAGCTCTCCTCCACGTAGGTGACCTGCTCGTGCTCCGGCAGCAGACCGCGCAACGCCGCCGCGACGGTGGAGATCCACGGGCTGTCCACACCGCCCAGCCGGACCGCCGACGTGGACCCGCCGCTGTGCGCGCGGGTCCGCGCCGACGCGATCAGGTCGTCGAACCCGCTGATCAGCACCCGCGCGCCGAGCAGGACGTGGGTGCCCAGCTCGGTCGGCTCGACCCCGTGCGGGCGGCGGACGAACAGCGGTGCGCCCAACTCGCGCTCGATCCGGCCCAGCTGCGCGGTGAGGCCGGACTGGGCGATCCGCAGCGCCGCCGCGGCCCGGCTGATGCTGCCCGCCTCCGCCACGGCCACGACGACCTGCAGATGCCGAAGTCCCAACTCCATGACGCCCTCACCTGTCCGGTCGGAAACACCTGATGACGAACGCGACCCCGACCAGCGACAGCAGCGTCGCCCAGGTCGAGGAGGTGTACATCGCTTGCAGGAACGCGTGGTTCGCGGCGTCGAGCAGCCACGGTTCGCGCGCGGCGGCGGCCACGGCCCTGGCTCCCTGCGCCGATTCGGCCGCCTGGTCGCGGACGCCCTCCGGCAGTCGCGGCAGGACCGGGGCGATCTGCCGGTGGTAGCTCGCGGTCAGCACGGAGCCGAGGACGGCGGTGCCGAGGGCGCCGCCGACCTGCCGCATGGCGCTGTTGATCGCCGCGCCCGCGCCGCTCACCCGCGGCGGCAGGACGGCCATCATCGCGGTGGTGATCGGCGCGCTGATCATGCCCATGCCGAAGCCCTGGACCACGAGCATCACCAGGAGCAGGGGGATGGACGTGGTCCGGTCGAAGGTCACGTAGCTCGCGAACGTCGCCGTGGCGAGCAGCATCCCGCCCACGACCGTCCAGCGAACCGTGAGGAAGGCGGTGATCCGCGGCGACACCAGGTTGCCGACGACGATGCCCACCGCGGCGGCGACCATCACCAGACCGGCGCCCAGCGGTGTAAGCCCCCGGATGCCCTGGAGGTAGAACGCCGTGGCGAACAGCTGGCCGGTGAGGCCGAAGAAGGTGAACAGCAGGGCGATGCTGCCGCCGGTGAACTGCCGCACGCCGAACAGCCGCACGTCGAAGCTCGGGTGTTCGGCGGAGCGCTGCACCAGCACGAACCAGGTCAGCAGCAGGACCCCGAGCACCAGCGGGACGAGCACGCCGACGGCCAGCCAGTCCGCGCGCTGCCCGCCCTCGACGATCCCGTAGACGAGGCTGCCCAGGCCCAGCACGGAAAGCACCAGGCCGAACGGGTCGAGCGGGCGCCGGTCCGCGGAGCTCAGCCGGGGCACGAACGCCACCACACCGGCCAGGCAGGCCAGCACGACCGGCACGTTGACCAGGAACACCGAGCCCCACCAGAACCGGGCCAGCAGCGCGCCGCCCAGCACCGGGCCCAGTGCCACGCCGAGGCCGCTTGCCGACGCCCACAGCGCGATGGCCTTCGACCGCTGTGCCTCGGACGTGGTGCGGACGATGATCGACAGCGTGGCGGGCATCAGCAGCGCGCTGCCCAGCCCCATCGCGCCGCGGGTCGCGATCAGCTCGACGGCGCTGGTGCTGAACGCGGCGAACGCCGACGCCACCGAGAACAGGACCAGACCGGCGAACAGGGTGGCGCGCGGGCCGTAGCGGTCGCCGAGCGCACCGCCAGCGAACATCGCCGACGCCAGCACCAGCGAGTACGAACTGCTCGCCCAGGCCAGCTCCCCCGCGTTCGCGCCGAGGCCGCGCACCGGGTCGGCGAGCGTCTCCATCGCGATGTTGAGGATGGAGTTGTCCAGCCAGAGCAGCATGTGGGCGGCGACCGCGACGGTGACGACCGCCCACGTCCGCGTGGTCCCCCGCCGCTCCCCGGTGACGTCGGAAACCCTTTTCACGACTTCAGCGCCCGCTTGCCCTCGACGACGATCCGCGCGTACGTCGCGACCCTCCGGCCCAGGTATTCGGCGGTGTCGAGATCCGCCTTGTGCATCAGTTCCGGTCCTTCATCGGTGTTGGACTGCGCGGCGACGCCGAGCGAGAAGCCCAGCCGGTTCAGGTCGTGCTCGCTGCCTTTGGTGGAGCTCCACCCGGAACGCAGGCCGAGGTTGACCCACACCATTCCGTGCTGGGCGGCGAAGGTGGTGAAGTACCCGAGCGTCCCGGACTTGTCACCGGCCTTCGCGCCCGAGTTCGTGAAGCCCGCGGCCAGCTTGTCCTGCCAGCGCCGGGTCAGCCAGCGCCTGCTGCTGGCCTCGGCGAACCGGTGGAACGCGGCCGACGCCGACCCCATGTACGTCGGGGCGCCGAAGATGACCGCGTCCGCGTCGTCGAGCTGGAACCACTGCTCAGGAGTGATGTCGTCGACCGCGATGGACACGACGTGGGTGTCGGCGACCCCTTGGGCGCCCTGCCGCACGGCGGCGGCGAGCTTCCCCGTGTGGCCGCGCCCGTCGTGGCACGCCACGACCACGTGCACCGGATCCGTCGACAAGCTCAAGGCAACCTCCCGCTCTCCGTCGAGACTTGGGAACACCGCGAATCTGCCACGAGAAAATGAGAAACTTCTTAGAACCCCGACATGGTCGCGAACCGTCCGAATGGCGGTACGACGCCGGTCCCTCCCGTGCCGGTAAATAGGGGTCGTTTCGACTGAACCGGCATAACTGCCGAGTTATCGACAAGAGTTATTTGTCCGCCGTCGACGGCCGTGGCTAGCCTGACGACCTAGCGATTCCCTTTCACTTCCTTCGCTGAACCAGTTTTCGAAAAGGGAGGTGCGGACGGCATGACGAATACCGGGAAGCTATTCCGGATGCGCCGGTTGTCCTCGGCGAACGACGGAAGGCACCTGTTCGTCCCGCTGGACCACAGCGTGTCCGACGGCCCGGTCGTGCCCCACGACCGGTGGCACGACCTGCTCCGCGGCCTGGTGGAGGGCGGCGCCGACGCGCTCATCGTCCACAAGGGACGGGCGAGGCTGGTGCCACCGCGGATCCTGGCGGCGTGCGCGCTCGTGGTGCACCTCAGCGCGGGCACCGCCCACGCCGCGGACACCAACGCCAAGGTGCTCGTCGGCGACGCCGAGGACGCGCTGCGGCTGGGCGCCGACGCGGTCAGCGTGCACGTGAACATCGGGTCCGACACCGAGGAGCGGCAGCTCGCCGACCTCGGCGCGGTCGCGACGGCGTGCGACGCCTGGGGGCTGCCGCTGATCGCGATGATCTACCCGCGCGGACCGCGGATCGTCGACCCGCACGATCCCGCGCTGCTCGCCCACGTGGTCAACATCGCCGCCGACCTCGGCGCGGACCTGGTGAAGACCTCGGTCACCCTGCCCGCGCGGCGGATGGCGGAGGTCGTGGCGAACTCGCCGGTCCCGGTGCTCGCGGCAGGCGGCCCGACCGACGGCTCCGACCTCATCGCCCACGCCACCGAGCTGATGGAGGCGGGCTGCGCGGGCCTCGCCGTGGGCCGCAAGGTCTTCACCTCCCCCAACCCGGCGTCGCTGGTGGCCAGGCTCGCCGCCGTCGTGCACGCCCCCGAGCACCGGGCAGACCTCTCCCGAATCCCCTCGATGACGACAGGTGCCGTATGACGCTCGCTTGGATCGACCTCCGAACCGTTGCCCCGCAGCACGTGGAGGGCGTCGTGGACGCCGCGATCCACTCGCGGCTGCACGGCGTCGTCTCCGACGACTCGTCCGTGCTCGCGACGCTGCCCCCGACCATCGCGAGCGTGCTCGTGGGCGAGGACGAGGGGTTCACCGGCATCACGGCCACCGTCGTCGCGGACCAGGCCGAACTGGACGCGCTGGTGCTGGCGGCCGGCGACCGCGAGAACGTGGCCGCGTGGGTCGACGTGCACGACGACCGCACGCTGCAACTCGCCTGCGCCGCCGCCGTCGCCCTGCCCTACAGCGTGGTGCGGTTCGCCGACCCGACCAAGATCCCGCTGGAGATCGTGCTCGCCGCGGCGGACCGCGCGCCCGGCAAGCTGTTCACGGTCTGCGTCGACATCGAGGAGGCGTCGATCGTCGTCGACGTGCTGGAGCGCGGTTCCGAGGGTGTGCTGCTGGCGCCCAAGGACGCGACCGAGGTTTTCGCGCTGAGCCGGCTGCTGGAGGCGACCAGCCCGCCGCTGGAGCTGGCGACGCTGGTCGTCGACCGCATCGAGCACCACGGCCTCGGCGACCGGGTGTGCGTCGACACGTGCACGCACTTCGAGGAGGACGAGGGCATCCTGGTCGGCTCGTTCTCGACCGGGTTCCTGTTGTCCTGCAGCGAAACCCACCCGCTGCCCTACATGCCGACCCGGCCGTTCCGGGTCAACGCGGGCGCGTTGCACTCCTACGTGCTCGGGCCGGAGAACCGGACGAACTACCTGAGCGAGCTGCACTCCGGCAGCACGGTCCTCGCGGTCAACTCCGAGGGCCGCACCCGCCGGGTCGTGGTCGGACGGTCCAAACTGGAGTCGCGCCCGCTGCTCAGCATCACCGCGCACTCCGTCGACGGCGTCGAGGTCAGCCTGACCGTGCAGGACGACTGGCACGTCCGGCTGCTCGGACCCGGCGGCAAGGTCCGCAACGTCACGGAGCTCCAGCAGGGCGACGAGCTGCTCGGCTACCTGGCGACCGACCAGCGGCACGTGGGCATCCCGATCGGCGAATTCTGCAAGGAGAGCTGATGCGGGCCCTCCTGGAAGAGCTGTTCGACGCCCATCCCGGCGAACTCCCCTACCTCGTGCACGACGACCGCGTGGTGGACCGGGCCGAGGTCCGCGCGTCCGTCGCCGCGGAGGCCAGGGTGTTCAGCGGCTTCGGCATCGGTGACGGGTCCACGGTGCTGGTCCAGGTGCCGTCGAGCCGCACGCAGGTCGAGGTGGTGTTCGCGCTGTGGTCGCTGGGGGCGCAGGTGATGCTGGTCGACCACCGGCTCGCGCCAGCGGAGGTCGAGGCGCTGCGCTCGTTGTGCCGCCCCGAGTTCACCGTCCGGGCCACGGCGGGCGGCCGGTTCGCCATGGCGTTCCAACCGACGTACGAGCTGGTCACCAAGCACCACCGCGACGGCGGGACGGCGACGACCGAGCACCGGCTGGTCCAGTTCAGCTCCGGCTCCACGGGGCAGCCGAAGGTGATCGGCCGGACTCCCGCGTCGCTCGCGGCGGAGGTCGAGCGGTTCACCCGGATCGACGGCATGCCGAAGGCGGGCGAACGGGTGCTGCTGCTCAGCTCCACCGCGCACAGCTTCGGCCTGGTCGCCGGGCTGCTGCACTCGCTCGCGGCGGGCGTGGCCGCGGTGTTCACCCCCCGACTGTCGGCGAAGGACGTGCTGGCCACCGCCGAGAAGCACGACGTCCACGCCGTCTTCGGCACGCCGTTCCACTACGAGCTGGTGACCACGGCGAAGTCCGTGCCCGTGCTGCCGTCCCTGCGGGCGGCGGTGTCCGGTGGCGAGATGATGCCGGACGGGGTCGCGGAGGCGTTCCGGGAGCGGTTCGGCGTGGGTCTCGGCGAGTCCTACGGCACCACCGAGACCGGTGTGATCGCGATGGAGGTCAGCGGTGATTCCCGGCCCTCGGTCGGCAGAGCCGCTCCCGGCATCGCGCTGCGGGTGGCCGATGGCGAACTGGAAGTCGAGCTACCGGAGGGAACCCCGTACCTCCGGGGCTCCGACACCGGCAGGTACGTCGACGGCTGGCTCCGAACGCACGACCGGGCCTCCCAGGACGAGCACGGAGCCGTTCGGCTGCTCGGCCGCAGCGACTCCCTGGTGGTGATCGGCGGGCTCAAGGTCGACCTGGTCGAGGTCGAATCCGTGCTGCGCCAACATCCCCGGATCACCGACGTGGTCGTCGTCCACGCCGAGTCGATCGAGGCGTACGTGTCCGCCGACTCCGACGGACCGGGCGCCGGGGAGCTCACCGGCTGGTGCCGCGACCGGCTGGCCGCCTACAAGGTGCCGCGGCTGATCCGCGTGCTGCCCGCACTGCCCCGCACGTCGAACGGGAAGTTGATCCGGCGCGCGCAGACCCTGCGCGGCGCCGTTCCAGGACCGTCCTGAAACCCACCACCGAAGGGGTTGGCCGATGCCGACGCTCGAGAACGAGATCCGCGACTTCATCGTCACCACGGTCGTCAAGGACATGAACCACCCGATCGCACCCGACGAGCTCGGCGTCGAGAGCCCGCTGGGCAGCGGCGGCATCGACCTGGACTCGCTCAGCCTGATCGAGCTGACCATGCGGCTGGAGCGGCGGTTCAACGTGCAGTTCCCGGAGACCGACATCGAGCCGCTCGGCGCGATGACGCTGGGCGAGCTGGCAGCCGACATCGTGGAGCGGGGCGCCACGGCATGACCACACGGGTGGAGATCACGACGGCGGTGGTGCGGGAACTGCTGTCCGATCCCAAGATCTTCCCGGAGCTGCCCGCCGACCTCGACGAGGACGCCGAGCTGGCGCTGGACTCGTTGGGGCTGGTGTGGTTCCTGCACCAGCTCGGCACGAAGTACGACCTGGTGATCGAGCCCGAGGACGAGCACATCACCGCGTTCACCTCGCTGCGCGGCATCACCGACCACCTCAACGACGTGCGGGCGGGCGGGCTCGACGATGACTGAGGTGGTGGTGACCGGGTTCGGGGTGCGGACGGCGTTCGGCCAGGGCGCCGACGCGATCCGCCGCGGGGTTTTCGGTGGCGCGCCGTCGTTCGCGCCCACCAAGCGGTTCGACACCGGCCCGTACCGGACGTCGTTCGCCGCCACCACCGGGGGCGACGAGCCGGGCGCGCTGCGGGACGTGCTCGGCGAGTGCGCGGACGAGGCCGTGGAGATGGCCGGGTTCACCGCCCGCGACGACACGGCCGTGCTGGTCGGGACGTCGGGCGACTTCGCCGCGCTGACCCGGTTCTGGCGGGGTGAGGCTGGCGTCGAGGCCGCCGACACGGTCCCCGCGCGGCAGGCGGACCTGCTGGCCGCACGGCTGGGCGCGAAGGGGCGGCGGCTGGCGTTCACCAACGCGTGCGTCGCCTCGGCGACGGCGATCATCCACGGGTGCGACCTGATCGCGTCCGGTCGGCTGGAGTCGGCCGTGTGCGCGGGCGCGTACCTGGTGGAGGAGGAGACCTTCGCCAAGTTCGACTCGGGTCGGGCGCTCTCGCGGGACGGCGTGGTCCGGCCGTTCAGCGCGGACCGCGGCGGGCTGCTGCTCGGCGACGGCGCGGCGGTCGTGGTGCTGGAGTCGGCTTCGGCCGCCAGGAGCCGGGGCGCGCGGCCACTCGCGTCGGTCGTCGGCTGGGGTGCGGGCTCGGACGCCTTCCACGTCGCCCGACCGCACCCGGACGGCGCCGGACTGGCCGCCGCGGCCCGGCGGGCGCTGCGCCGGGCTGGCGACCCGGACGGCTCGCGGATCGACTACGTGAACGCGCACGGCACGGCGACCAAGCACAACGACCCGGCCGAGACCCGTGGCCTGCGCGCGGTGTTCGGCACGCGGGCCGACCAGGTTCCCGTCAGCTCCACCAAGGGCGCGACCGGCCACCTGCTGGAGGCCGCCGGGGTCGTGGAGTTCGTGATCTCGCTGCTCGCGCTCACCGACGGCGTGCTGCCGCCGACCGCGAACTTCACCGAGGCCGACCCGGCCTGCGACCTCGACTACGTGCCCAACCGGTCCCGTCCCGCCGACGTCCGGCGGGCGCTGAGCGTCAACGCGGCGTTCGGCGGGGTCAACACCGCGCTCGTGCTGGAGCGTCCATGACGACCGGGGCGGTCACCACCGTCGGCGCCGACCCGAGCGCCGTGCCGGGGTTCATCGAGTCCGCGTTCAACCCGCTGGTGTACGAGGTCGCGCGCCGCTGCCTGGTCGCGCGGCCGGGCGACGGCACGCGGACCGCGCTGGTGCTGGGCAGCACGATCGGCGACTCGACCACGACGGACCTGGCGAGCACGCTGATGATCGGCGGGCAGGTCAGCAACCCGCTGCTGTTCATGCAGGCCACCGCGAACGCGATCATGGGCTACCTGAGCAAGGAGTTCGGCATCACCGGCCCGCTGGTCGCGCTGTCCGCGCTCACCGACCTCGGGTCCGCGCTGCTGGACACCGCGGACGTGCTGCTGGACGACGGGGAACTCGACCGGGTGCTGGTCGTCGGCGTCGAGCTGCCGGGGAGCGACCGCACCGCGGCGATCTGCCGGGAACTGGAGCTGGGGCGGCCCGTCGAGGACCTCGCGGTCGCCCTGCTGGTCGACCGCGGCACCGCCCTCGGCGACCTCACCGGGTACGACCTCCGACGGCTGGCCGAGCTGGCCACGACCACGAGCACCAGCGCCGACGGCGCCCTAGACCAAGGGTCGACACCATGATCAGCAAAGCGGAACGCGCGCAGGTCCTGTCGGACACGACGCTGGGCGCGGGCAACGTGATCCACCGGATGAAGGCCTACGGCCGTCCGCTGGACGAGGAGGTCCTCTGGACCGACGGCACGTGGCGGGCGCCCGACGGCAGCCACCCGGCGGTGCTGACGCTCGGCGACCTGCACGCCGCCGTCGAGGTGTACGCGGCCTGGTTCCACGCGCAGGGCGTGAAACCGCGCGACCCGGTCGCCGTCCAGACGCGGTCCAGCACCGAGTTCGCGGTCAACTACTTCGCGCTGACCTCGTTGGGCGCCATCCCGTCGTTCGTCAACGGCAACCTGCGGCCGGAGATCGCCCGCGAGTACGTCCGCCGCCAGGGCGCGGTCGGCGCGGTGGCCGACGCCGAGCACCGGTCGACGCTCGCCGGGGGAGACCTGGACCTCGGGTTCCTGGTCACGGCGGCGGACATCACGGCGGCGGGCCCGTTGCCGGAGGGCTACCCGTACCGGCACCACCCGACCGACCCGATCATCATCTCGCACTCGTCCGGCACGACGGGCATGCCCAAGGCCGTGCCGCACACCCACGAAACCCTGCTGTACGCCCAGTTGCACCGCCTGAGGCTGTCCACCGGCGGCGCGATGGGCAGGCTGCTGGTGGCACTGCCGGGATCGCACAACGCGGCGGTGTCGGTGACGCTGTTCGGCTTCCTGCTGCGCTCGCCGGTCAAGCTGGTGTCCAGCCAGCGCGGTGCCGACGTGCTCGACGCGACCGAGGAGTTCCGCCCCACGACCGTCTTCGCGTTCGCCGGGACCTACGGCGAGATCGCCGCGCAGGACCTCGCCGCGCGTGAGCTGGACAGCGTTGAGGCCTGGTACAACACCGGGGACGCGGCCCACGAGGCGCACGTGCGCGAGCTGATCGCGCACGGCAGCCACCAGACCGTTGGCGAGGACTTCCAGCGGATCCGGGTCCCCGGCTCGGTGTTCACCGACGGCCTCGGCTCGTCGGAGACGGGCTACTCCATCTTCCACAACGGCCACAAGACCGGCAGTTCCGCGTACGGCCGCTGCATCGGCAAGCCGATCAGCTTCGCCGAGGCCGCCGTGCTGTCCGAGGACGGGCGACCGCTGCCCGCGGGCGAGGTCGGCAGGCTCGGGGTGCGCTCCCCCACGCTGACGCCGGGCTACTGGAACGACTCGCTGACGTTCCACCGGCTGCGGCTCGGCGGCTACTGGCTCACCGGGGACCTGTCGGTCCAGGACGACGACGGCAACTTCTACCACCTCGACCGCGCGCCGGACGCGATCCGGACGGCGGAGGGCATCGTCTTCAGCACCCGCACCGAGGAGCTGCTGCTGGCCGAACTCCCGGCGCTGGCCGACTGCACGGTCGTCGGCGTCGCGCCGGAGGGCGTGCGGGCGGACTGGGACGGCGACGGCGTGGCGGACGCGTACGTGCTGCTCCAGCTCGCCGACAACGCGGACAACGCCGCTGTCGAGTGGACTGGTCTGGTCAACGAGACGTTGCGCGCCAAGGGTTTCCCGCCGGTGAAGCGGGCGCTGCGGATGGACGCGAGTGACGTGATCAAGGGTGCGACCGGCAAGGTGCTCAAGCGGCTCATGCGCGAGCGGTTCCAGGAGCAGCTCGCCGGAGGAGGACGGGGATGACCGCGATCGAGGAGGTCGACACCACGACCCGCGCGGAGATGATGGACGTCTACCGCTCGTGGTGGCTGCACGACGCCCGCTGGTACCAGGGCGTGGCGAAGCGGTTCGGCCAGGCCGCCGCGAACGAGGTCAACGCCGAGGCGCTGCGGTACGTGGCGATGAGCACCGGCCGGAAGGTCGCGCGCCAGTTCGGCGGCAAACCCGCGCGGGACATGGCGGAACTGCGCGAGCGGTACGAGATGTGCGCCGACAGGACGTTCCCGCGCGAACTGCGGGACATCCGATCGGTCGTGATCGACGACGACGTGGTCGAGATCGTCGTCCGGCAGAACTTCGCGGTCACCATGGTCCGGATGGCGGGCTCGATGGAGGGCTACGAGTGCCCGTGCACCGAGGTGCACGCCGGGTGGTCGGAGGGGCTCGGCGTCGTGCTCGCGGAGAACTGCTCGACCGCCTGCCTGCGGCACGGCGATCCGGCGTGCAGACTGCTGATGCGCGTCGCACCGGAAGGGGAGTGAACGATGCGGATCGTCGTCGCGGGCGCCACCGGGCTCATCGGGGGCGCGCTGCTCCCGTTGCTGCGGGACAGGGGTCACCACGTGGTCGCGCTGGTGCGCGACGGGACGAAGGCCGTGGCCGCGGACGAGGTCGTCGTCGCGGACGCGCTGGACCCGGTGGCGGTGCGCATCGCGCTGCGCACGGCCCGGCCGGACGTCGTGGTGCACCAGCTGACCGCGTTGCGGCAGATGAACGCGGAGGCGATGGAGACCACGGCGCGGCTGCGCACCGAGGGCACCGCGAACCTGATCACGTCGGCCAGGGAGGCGGGGGCGGCGAAGCTGGTGGTGCAGGGCATCTCGTTCGCCACGGCCCCGCTCGGCGACCCCGTGCTGGCCGAGGACGCGCCGCTGTACCTGGACGCGCCGGACCCGACGTGGGTCAGGACCGTGCAGGCCGTGGCCGAGATGGAACGGCTGGTGCTCGGCACCCCGGACGTCGCGGGCACGATCCTGCGCTACGGCACGCTGTACGGCGCGCAGACCCAGTACGACCCCGAAGGCCCGTTCGGCGCCAGGGTGGGCCGGGGCAAGCTGCCGATCCCCGAGGCAGCGACGGGGGTGACGTCGTTCGTGCACGTCCAGGACGCGGCACTGGCCGCGCTGTCCGCCGTGGACAGCGACGCCACGGGCGTGTTCAACATCGCCGACGACGAGCCCGCGGAGGGCTCGACGTGGCTGCCGGAGTACGCGCGGCTGCTCGGGGCGCCCGCGCCGCGCGTGCTGCCGTCGGACATCGCCGAGAAGGTGCTGGGGTGGTTCACGAACTACCAGCTCACCGCCATGCGCGGCGCGCGGGCGGACCGGGCGCGCACGGAACTGGGGTGGAAGCCGAAGGTGTCCTGGCGGCGGGGATTGGCCGCCGGGTGAGCGGGGCCCTGCGCGTCTGCCTGGTCGGCGCCGGGCCGCGCGGAACGTCGGTGCTGGAACGGATCTGCGCCAACGCCGACCGCGGGGTCCTGGTCGAGGTGCACGTCGTGGACCCGTTCCCACCCGGACCCGGCGGGGTCTGGCGCACCCACCAGTCCGGACACCTGCTGATGAACACGGTCGCCTCGCAGATCAGCCTGTTCACCGACGACAGCGTGCCGTGCGAGGGCCCCGTGGTGCCCGGTCCCAGCCTGTACGAGTGGGCGCGGCTGGCGGTGGACGGCCTGGTCGACTGCGGCGAACCCGAGCAGGCCCGCGCGCTCGGACCGGACGACTACCCGACCAGGGCGTTCTACGGCCGGTACCTGGGCTGGGTGTTCCAGCGGCTGGTCACCACGGCGCCGGAGACGATCACCATCGCGGTGCACGCGGGCACGGCGGTCGCGGTCGACGACACCGACGACGGTCGGCAGGCCGTGACGCTGCTCGACGGCACGCGGCTGACCGACCTGGACGCGGTCGTGCTGGCGCTCGGCCACGGCCCGCTGGCCCGCGGCCGGGAACAGGACGAGAACCGCCGGTTCGCGTTGCGGCACAAGCTCGGCCACGTCGAACCGGCCAACCCGGCGGACGTCGACCTGAGCGGGATCACGCCGGGCATGGCCGTCGCGGTCCGCGGGATCGGGCTGAACTTCTTCGACTACCTCGCCCTGCTGACTGTCGGCCGCGGCGGCGCGTTCGAGCAGGTCGCCGACGGTCTGCGCTACCTGCCGTCCGGCCGGGAACCCGTGCTGCACGTGGGTTCCCGGCGCGGCGTGCCGTACCACGCGCGCGGCGAGAACCAGAAGGGCGCGCACGGCAGGCACCGCCCGCACTTCCTCACCGAGACGGTCATCGCGGGTCTGCGCAAGCGTGCCGAATCGGGTGAACCGGTCGCCTTCCGCGAAGCGGTGTGGCCGCTGGTGGACCGGGAGGTCCGCGCCGTCTACTACGGCCTGCTGGTCGACGGAGCGGCGGCGGACGAGTTCCTCCGGGCCTTCGTGGAGGGCGACCCGGCGGACGACGAACGCCTGCTGGACCAGTACGGGATCACCGAGCGCTGGGACTGGGGCCTGGTCGAACGCCCGCAGGGCGACCGGGTGTTCGCCGACCGGGACCAGTTCCGCGGGTGGCTGCTCGACCACCTGCGCCAGGACGTGCGGCAGGCCAGGCTCGGCAACCTGTCCAGCCCGCTCAAGTCGGCGCTGGACGTGCTCCGGGACCTGCGCAACGAGATCCGGCTCGTGGTCGACCACGGCGGGATCGACGGCGACTCCTACCGCGACGAGCTGCAGGGGTGGTACAACCCGCTCAACGCGTTCACGTCGATCGGCCCGCCCGTCCGGCGGATCGAGGAGATGATCGCGCTGGTGGAGGCGGGGGTGCTGGACGTCGTCGGTCCGCGCGTGCGGGTCCACCGCTCCGCGGCGGAAGGCGTGTTCCTGGTCGACTCCGGGACGGTCCCCGGCCCGCCCGTCCGCTGCCGGGGCCTGATCGAGGCCCGGCTGCCGGACGTCGACCTGCGGCGCAGCGCCAACCCGCTGCTGCGCTACCTGCTCACCACCGGCCGTTCCCAGCCGTACCACGTCGGCGGCTACGAGAGCGGCGGCCTCGCCGTGACCGAACGGCCGTACCGCCTGGTCGACCGCGCCGGGCTGGCGCACCCGGCCAGGTTCGCGTTCGGCGTGCCCACCGAGGGCGTGCACTGGGTGACGGCGGCGGGCATCCGGCCCGGCGTCAGCTCGGTGACGTTGGAGGACGCCGACGCCATCGCCCGAGCCGTGCTGACCGTCCACACCCAGTACAGGAGCGTGAGCGCATGAGCCGCACCGATTCCGGACTGCTCGCCCCGACGTGGTCGGGCACCCCCGTCGAGGCCATCACCTGCGACGAGGCGTGGCTGCGGGCGATGCTGGAGGTCGAGGCGGCGCTGGCCCGCTCCCAGGCGCGGCTGGGACTGGTGCCCGTCGAGCACGCCGAGGTGATCACCAAAGCCGCCGAGGCGGGCGGTTTGGACGTCGTGGCGCTCGCGCGGGCGTCCCGAGCGGCGGCGAACCCCGTGGTGGCGCTGGTCCCCGCGTTCACCGCGCTGGTCGCGGCCGTGGACCCCGCGGCCGCGGAGCACGTGCACCGCGGGTCCACCAGCCAGGACGTGCTGGACTCCGCGGCGATGCTGATCGCCCGCCGGGTGCTGGCGCAGGTCGACGGCGACCTCAGCCGGGTCGCGGCCGCGCTGGCCGCGCTCGCCGAGGAACACCGCGACACCCTGGTGGCGGGCCGCACCCTCGCCCAGCACGCCGTGCCCACGACGTTCGGCCTGAAGGCCGCGGGCTGGATGCAACTGGTGCTCGACGCGCTGGCACGGGTGCGGTCCGTCGCTTCCGCCGGCCTGCCCGCTTCACTGGGTGGCGCGGCGGGGACCCTGGCCGCGTACGGCGAGTTCGCCGAACTGGAAGGAGGCCTGGCCCTTCACGGCGTGGAGCTGATCGCCCCGTTCGCCGAGGAGCTTGGCCTGGCCGAACCGGTGCTGCCGTGGCACACCGTGCGGACCCCGATCGCCGACCTGGGCGCGGTGCTCAGCTTCGTCACCGGGGCGCTGGGGAAGTTCGCCGTCGACGTGCAGACGCTGTCCCGCACCGAGATCGGCGAGGTCGCCGAACCGGCCGCCGAGGGCAGGGGCGCGTCGTCCGCCATGCCGCAGAAGCGGAACCCGGTGCTGGCCACGCTCATCGCGTCCGCCGCCCGCCAGGTCCCCGCGCTGTCGCTGGTGCTGGCGCAGAGCATGGTCGCCGAGGACGAACGCCCGGCTGGCGCGTGGCACGCCGAGTGGCAGGCGCTGCGCGAAGCCCTGCGGCTGGCGGGCGGGGCGGCGTTCACCGCCGTGGAACTGGCCGAGGGCCTGGAGGTCGACACGGACCGCATGCTCGCCAACATCGGCATCACCCAGGGCGCCATCGTGGCCGAGCGGCTCGCCGTCGCCCTGACCCCCGTGCTGGGCAAGGCGGCGGCCAAAGCCCTGCTCACCAAGGCTTCCGCCACGGCGGGCTCGACCATGGGCGAGGTCCTGCGCTCCCTCCCGGAGCTGGCCGACCTGGACCTGGACGACCTGCTCGACCCCGCCCGCTACACCGGCGCGGCGGGCCCGCTGGTCGACCGGGTGCTGCTCAGGTACCGCAACTACACCGGTTCCTGAACGGTCGCCCGCCGCAGCCGAGGAGTGGTCGCGCCGACCAGCGCGACCGCCACCACGCACAGCAGCCCGCCGCTCACCAACGAGAAGGCGCCCGACGTCGCGCTGGCCACCAGCCCACCGCGCATGTTCCCCACATCCGGGCCTGCCTGCCCCACGATCTGCTCGGCGGCGACCACCCGCCCGAGCATCGCGTCCGGCGTGTGCAACTGGACGAGCGCACCGCGCGACACGACCGACACGGTGTCCGCGACCCCCGCCAACACCAGGAAACCCAGTCCCAGCCAGGGATTGGTCGACATCCCGAACAGCGCCACCGACACACCCCAGCCCACCGACCCGACGAGCATCACCACACCGGGCCGCGAGCGCCGCGTGAACGTCCCGGAGAACACCGACGCCACCACGCCACCGGCGGCGATGGCCGTGAGGAACAACCCGAACGTCCGCGGATCCCCACCGAACCACTCGGCGTTGACCAGCGGGAACAAGCTGATCGGCATCGACAGCACCACAGCGGCCAGGTCGGTCAGCAACGCCCCGCGCACCACCGGTTCCCGCACCAGGAACACCAACCCGTCCACCACACCCCGCACCCCCGGCCGGGACAACTCCCCCTCGGGCACCATCGACGGCAACCCGAACGCCCCGTAGAACGCGATCAAGAACGTGACGGCGTCAACCAGGTAGCACCCGCCGACACCCACCACCCCCAGCAGCAACCCACCCAGCGCGGGCCCCAGCAACATCGCCCCCTGGAACCCGATCCGGTCCAACGCCAAGCCGGCCGCAAGCTGCTCCCGTGGCAGCAACCGCGGCAGGAACGTCCGTGACGCAGGCCCGCCCCCGGCCACGAAACACGACTGCAACGCCACCAGCAACAACAACCACACCACCGGCAGATGCCCGAAGAACCCCTGCACAGCAAGCAAAACGGAGCAAGCGGTTTGCCCGGCCAACATGAAGAGGTAGAACCTCCGCCGATCGACGCGGTCCACCAACGACCCCGCGAACAACCCGAACACGATGATCGGCACCGCCTGCGCCAACCCCACGGCACCGGTCCAAATCGTGCTGCCCGTCGTCTGCCAGACCTGGTACATCACCGCGACCAGCGCCATCTGACTACCGAACCCAGAAAACACCCGCCCCACGAACAACCGCCGAAACACCGCCAACCGCAACGGCGCCACATCCACCAACACCCGCCCCAACACGACACAACACCCCCATCAAGCACTCACCACAAGAACACCAACCAATCCCACTCCTCCCCGATCCCGGTCCCGGTCCCGATCCCGCCCTCGGCGCCACCCCCACCCCGATCCCGATTCCACCCCCGGCGCCACCCCTGGTCCCGATCCTGGTCCCGCCCCTGGTCCCGGCCCCTGCCCCCGGTCCAGATCCCGCCCCCGATGCCACTCCTGCCCCGGCCCACGCCCCGACAAGAACCCGATCCCCAGGTCCAACGCCACAGCAGAACCCCAGGCCTCAGTCACCAGCCGAAGCCCTGGTCCCCACTCCCGAGCGAAGCTCAGCCTCCAAGTCCCACTTCCCAAGCGGCGGCCCAGTCCGCACTCATCAGCCGAAACCTGGTCTCCAAGTCCCCACTTCTCAGCCGGTCCCCAAGTTCCGCCTCTCAGCCAAAACTTGGTTCCCACTCCTTCGCCGGGGCCTGGTCCCCCAATTCCTACTTCCCGCCCAGCAACCAGTCCTCGAGACCCCACTCCGCAACTGGAGTTCGCTTGGGTTTCCACTCACTGAGCCGAAACCCACCTCACTTCCAGGCTTCGTCCGCGGCCAACCGCTCCGCGATCCGGTCGTGGAAACTCTTGCGCCGCAACACTTCCTCGATGTCCCCGACCACACGCGCAAGCGGATACGCGATCTCCGACTCGATCTCGGCAACCACGGCTTCGGTGGCCCTCCACTCAGCCGCCAACCGGTCCACGATCGACTCGGCCTTGGCGGTGAGCACCACCTTCTTGCTCCGCGCGTCCTTCCCGGCCACGGTCGTCACGAATCCGGCGGCCCGCATGGCGGCCACCTTCTGACTCATGGCCGAATGCGTCCGCTCCACGGCCTCGGCCAACTCCGTGATCGTCATCGGCCCACGCAGATGAAGCCGGATCAGCTCCATCACCCAGTTCGGCTTGAGCCCCTCGATCCTCGCCTCGCCGTAGAGCCGCTCGATGTCGTCGTCCATGGCCACCAGCAGCCGCCGCAGCGGCCGCCAGTGGCTCACCTCCGTAGGATCCTGCACACCTCAATCATAACAGCACTTATACAAGAACTGTCACATATTCCTAATCCGTCCAGATGGGCGCCCGCTTCTCCAGGAACGCCGTCCGCCCCTCCACCGCCGCAGGCGTCTGCGCAGCCGCGGCCATGACCTCGACGGCAATCGCGTACGCATCCGACTCGGGCCGATCCAACTGCGCGTACAACGTCTGCTTGCCGACCGCTTTGCTGGCCCGACTCCCCCGCGTTGCACGAGCGAGCAGGTCGTCCACCGCAGCATCCAACTCACCGGCGGGAACGACCCGGTTCACCAGCCCCCACTGCTCGGCCGTGCGCGCATCCACCACATCACCGGTCAACGCCATCTCCATCAACCGCTTCCGCCCGATAGCCCGAGCCACCGGCACGGCAGGCGTGTGGCAGAACCAGCCCGCCTTGCCACCGGGCAGAGCGAACCCGGCCTCCTCGGCGGCAACGGCCAAATCGCAGGAAGCGACCAGCTGACACCCGGCCGCAGTGGCAAGACCGTGAACACGGGCAACGACGACCTGGGGCACGGATTCGATCGTCCGCATCAGATCCGTGCACAACGTCAGCAGTTCCCGAACCCCGTCCAGATCACGTGCGGCAACGTCGACGAAGTCATGACCAGCCGAGAAAACAGGTCCGGAAGCAGCGAGCACGATGCCCGACGCTCCACTGGCCGCGGCCTCGTGGAACGCGGCCAGCAGCTCGGTGAGGTGCTCGAACGACAACGAGTTGCGGCGCGCGGCCCGGTTCATCGTGATGCGCACGACGTCGGCGGTGTGCGCGACGAGCAGGTGCTGGTAGTCGGCCATGAGCCGACGTTAGCCTGACCGGCATGCCCGAGCAGCTCATCCCGTTCCTGCTAGTCGTAGCCGTGCTCACCGTGACCCCCGGACCCGACATGGCGCTGGTCCTGCGCAACGGGGTACGCGGCGGCACACGACTGGCCTGGTGGACAGGACTCGGATGTTGCGCCGGCATCGCAGTACACGCAACCGCCGCCGTGATCGGCCTGTCCGCACTGCTGGCCGCGTCGGCAACCGCGTACACGGTGGTGAAACTGGTAGGCGCCGCCTACCTCGTCTACCTCGGCTTGTCGGCCCTGTGGCACACCCGCCGCAAGCCCGAGGCCGCACCAACCACGGAACAACTCGGCGAAACCAGCCCCGTGCTCGCATTCCGCCAAGGCGTGCTGAGCAACGTCCTGAACCCGAAGATCGCCCTCCTCTTCCTCACCTTGCTGCCGCAGTTCATCGGCACCAGCGAACCCAGGCTCGCGACGTCAGCGGTCCTGGCAGCGGTGTTCCTCGCAGTCGCGGTCGTGTGGTGGCGCGTGTTCACCCTCCTGATCTCAGCACTGAGCCGAGTGCTGTCGAAGAACAAGGTGCGCACCACCTTCGAGCGCGTCACCGGGGTCGTACTGGTCGCCCTAGGCCTGCGCGTGGCACTCGAAGGAGCCTGAGCCACCCCATCAGTGTTCAACCACGTCACTCCGCTTGGGAGACCACCGGTCCCCACGTTGTGCCGCTTGCAGGTCTCGGCGTCGAAAGCGGGTAGTCACCACCTCGGGATCCCTCGGCCACGATCACCTCGGGACCACCACGAGGACGGCGTGATCTGTCATCCGCACGACCGGCCGAGTTGCTCTCCGTCAACAGCGAAGGCTTCGACACCGAATCGGTAGCTCTCGTCCCGACTCACGATGCGGGCCACTGGGCTCGGATTACGACTTGAGCCGACACACGATCCAGTCCAGGTCGCCGACGGAACCGTCCTTGACGATCACTTGGTCGAGGACGCGTTGCCAAGTGCCTCCCACGGTCCAAGCCCGCAGTGTTCACGGGCTATCTCCACGGTCCGTCACGGAGGAAGGCCCCGCCACGGAATGCCGCTGCGCAGCAATCAGCCAGTCACGGGACACCACCCCTAGAGCCCAGCGTCGTGCACATACCGGGACACCTGCACGCGATTGGTCACCTCCAGCTTCGCGAACACGCTGCCGATGTGGGTCTTCACGGTGGCCAACCCCAGGTGCAGCGAGTCGGCGATCTCGGCGTTCGCCATTCCTTCGCTGACCGCGACGGCGACCTCGCGTTCGCGGTCCGTCAGTCTGGCGAGCAGCGCTCGGGCCTTGACCTGCCGGGAGTCATCCACCTGACGGGTCGCCACAGCGATCAGCTGGGTGGTGACGCTCGGCGACAGCGTCGGTTCACCGAGCGCGGCACGACGGACGGCCGCGACGATGTCGGCTGGCCCTGTGTCCTTGAGCAGGAAGCCCGCAGCCCCATGGCGCAACGCCGTCAGAACCATCTCGTCGGTGTCGAACGTGGTCAGCACGATGATCCGCGCGGACGTCCCCCGCTCTCTCAGCCTGCGAGTGGCGACCAACCCGTCCATCCGAGGCATCCGGATGTCCATCAGGACGACGTCCGGCTGTTGGCGCACGACGACATCGATCCCCTCCCTCCCGTCGACCGCCTCACCGACGACGTCGATGTCCGCGGCTCCATCCAAGATCATCCGAAGCCCGGCCCGCACCAGCGGGTCGTCGTCGACAACCACCACCCGCACCACGCTCAACTCGGCCACGGCAACCTCGCAGTCACGACGAAGAATTCATCAGACGGCCCGTGCACAAGAGTTCCGCCCACGAGTCCGGCTCGCTCCGCAAGCCCCACCAGACCAACCCCCGCCGACGGCAGGTCGGCACTGACCCGGCCGAGCGGGTTGCGAATCTCCAGGTCGAGCCATCCACCGGCGGCACCGGAGAGCCGCACGACCACGGGCTCGCCGGGAGCGTGTTTCCTGGCATTCGTCAGAGCCTCCTGAACGATTCGGAAAGCCGTGCGCGACAAGGTCTCCGGGCAGTCAGGACCGACAACTCCACCTCTGTCGAGCATCACCTCCGACCCCGCCTCCCGCGCGTCGGCGAGCAGCGCGGGCAACTCGGCGAGCGTCGGCTGCGGCTGCTCGACGACGTCCACGAAGCCGTTCCGCAGCACTCCCAGCACCTCGCGCAACTCGACCAACGCGAGCTTCGCGTTCTCCTGGATGGTCGCCGCCGCCTCCGCCGTCTGCTCACGGCTGAGGTCATCCCGGTAGGTGAGCGCCCCGGCGTGCAACGCCACCAGGGAGATCCGGTGAGCCAGGACGTCGTGCATCTCCCTGGCGATCCGGGTTCTCTCCGCGTCCCGAGCGACCTGCGTGGTCAACGCCTGCTCCCGCTCCACCGTCAACGCCCGCTGGCGCAGCGAGTCGACCAGCTCACGGCGAGCTGCGACGTAGTACCCGACGGCCACGGTCGAGATGAAGAACATCGTGGAGAGGAAGACCCCGCCGAAGACATCGACCTCGCCAGGCAGGAAACGGGGCCGGTAGAAAACTTCCGACACGATCGCCCCCGCGAGGAACACGGACCCCGCGACCGCGATCTCTGCTCGCCGCCTCCGCGTGGTCATCGACACGAGGGCGAGCGCCGCCGCCCCCATGCTCGTTACCGACACAGCGGTGACCACGCTCGTCAAGCACGCCACGACCAAGGGATGACGCCTCCGCAGAGGAAGGACCGTGAGCGTCACCGCTCCGAGCACCAGGTCGAGGAACAGCACACCGCCCACAGTGTCCTCTTGGGCCGCCGTCAGCGGCCCGGACAGCACCACGGCACCCATCGCGATCCACGCGGCCACGCCAAGCGTTGCCGCCAGGAGGTATCTCCCAAGGCGGGCCCATGGACTCAGCGGTTCGGACATGGGGCGAGCCTAGGGCGTCGGGCCGACAGCTCGGCTCCGTCGGAAGGCTCGATCGCCTCCACCTCCGGGTGGAGACGACTCAGCCGATATGGGGAGTTTTTGGAAGCGACGACCGGGCAACGTTGACGCCGTCATCCCCGGAAGCCAGCCGCTACAAGGAGATCCCATGACCAGACCCAAGGCCGTCGCGAGAACCGCGGGCCTGCTCTACCTGGCGGTCGTCGTACTCGGTGGATGGGCGGAGCTGTTCGTGCGCGGCAGCGTGCACGTGCCTGGTGATGCCACCGCCACGGCCGCCAACATCGTGAACCACGAGGCGCTCTTCCGTTGGGGCCTCGCGGCGGACGTGCTGATGGCGACGGTCTTCGTCTTCCTCGGCCTGGCGCTGCACCGCCTGCTGCACCACGTGGACGAGCGGGCCGCGACAACACTTCTGGTGTTCGTGTCGGTCGGCGCGGGCTCCATCCTGCTCAACCTCGCGTTCCACCTCGGAGCGCTGCGGGTCGCCACCGATCCCACGCAAACCGACGGACTCGCGTTGCTGCTGCTGGACCTGCACGGGTACGGCTATGCGCTCGGCGGGGTGTTCTTCGGCCTGTGGCTGCTGCCCATGGGCTACCTCGCCCACCGCTCGAGTCTGTTCCCCAGACCGCTGGGCGTGCTGCTGGTCATCGGCGGCTTCGCGTGGATCGCCGATCCGGTGATCGCCTTCGCGCTGCCCGACGCACCCGGCCTCCTCCGTACCCTGGTGGAGGTTCCCACGTCGGTCGCGGAGTTCGGTCTGATGCTCTACCTGCTCGTCTGCGGGGTCAGATCCCCCGCGGCGTCGAGAACCGCGGTGTCGGCAACCGCTGCATCGCCGACAACTGTGTCGCCGACTGCTTAGCGTTCCTAACAAAGTCGTTGGACGTGTCGGTAGCAGATGATGCATGTAGCGAGGCCGAGGAACGCTTCGTGCATGTCGTCGCGGCGTTCCCAGCGGATGCGCAGGCGTTTCATGCCGTGGTACCAGGCGATCGTGCGTTCCACCACCCACCTGACCATGTCCAAGCCTGAGCCGTGTGGTTCGCCTCGACGGACGATCCGTGCCGATTCCCCTGGTACGCAAGCGCCTGCGGTATTTGTCGTGGTCGTATGCCCGGTCGGCGTAGACCGTGCTCGGCCCTCGTCGGGGACGGCCGCGTCTGCCGCGCACGTTCGACACCGCGTCCAGCAGCGGTTCCAGCCCGATGATGTCGTTGCGGTTGCCGCCGGTCAGCAGAACCGCGAGCGGGATGCCGCCGCCGGTCAGGACGTGGTGCTGGGAGCCCGGTCGGGCGCGGTCGACCGGGCTCGGACCACTTTGGGCCACGACGTACAGCCCTCGCATGCGAGGAATCGACCACCACACGGTCCCAGTCCAGCGCATCGGCGCAGTGCAGCTCGGACAAGAGGATCTCGTGCAGCCGCCGCCAACACGTCATACCCGAGCCGAAGCCCAGCTCCTGTAGCAGGAACTCCTACTGGATACCGGTGTGCAGCACCAACAGGATCCCTTGTAGGCACAGCCGGTCGGGCAACCTCTTGCGGCCTGGGTTGCGGGTCCTGCGCGGGACCACGGGCAACAACGGCTCGATCCGCTCCCACAGATCATCCGGGACGATCCACGGCGGCGACTCACCCCTCCTCATGGCCGAACACGATCTACAACGGACACGACCGACGCACAATGTTGATCATTTGTTAGGACCGGTTACACCGCAACCCTGAACGTGCGGCGGTAGGCATCCGGTCCGACGCCGAGTTCGGCGCGCAGCCTGCGGCGCAGGTTGGCGGCCGTGCCGAGGCCGGACCGCTCGGCGACCCGGTGAACCGGCAGGTCGGTGGTTTCCAGCAGGCGCTGCGCCAGCCGCACGCGTTGGGACTGGAGCCAGCGGCCCGGCGTGCTACCGGTCTGGGCGAGGAACGCGCGGTGGAACGTCCGCTCGCTCAGTCCGGAGTGCTGGGCGAGGTCGGCGACGCCGATGGGGTCCGCAAGGCGACTGACGGCCCAGTCCACCGTGGACGCCATGCCGGACCTGGCGGCCCGGCTGGGCATCGGAGCCTCTGCGTACTGGCGCTGTCCACCCTCCCGCACGGGTGGCATGACCATGCGGCGGGCGATGGTCGCGGCTACTTCGGCGCCGTGGTCTCGCCGGACCAGGTGCAGGCACAGGTCGGCGCAGCCGAGCACGCCCGCCGACGTGTAGACGGGGTCGTCCTCGGTGAACAGCACGTCTCGCCGCACGGATGCTTTCGGGGCGGCGGCGGTGAGGGCGTCGAGCATGCGCCAGTGGGTGGTGGCCGACCGGCCGTCGAGCAGGCCCGCGGCCGCCAGCACGAACGAGCCGGAGCACAGCCCGGCGATTGTGCCGGTGACCGCGCGCAGGGCCTTCAGCACGGCGGGCGGCACGGCGGCGTGCGGGTCGTCTCGGCCCGGCACGACGACCAGGTCGCAGTCGGCGAGGCCCGTGAGGCCGTGGGTGGCGGGCAGGACGCCGACGGGGGCGAGTGGTGTCGTCACCTTGCCGGGCGAGCAGAGCCGCAGCTCGAACGGGGGCACGGCCGAGTCGGTCCGGTCGATGCCCCAGACCTCGCTCACCACAGCTATGTCGAAGATCCGACTGCCCGGCAACAGCAGAACGCCCACGGTGCGCATGGCAGGAAAGTACCGCACTGCGCACCTCCTGCCACTCCCCTGACCTGGCTCCGACGACTGAGAGTGGGCCTATGACAGCTTTGATCCTCATCGACGTGCAGCGCGGTTTCGGCGACCTGGAGTTCTGGGGGCCGCGCAACAACCCCGATGCCGAGGCGAACATCGCCGCGCTGGCGAAAGCGTGGCGGGGGCCGATCGTGCTGGTGCGGCACGACTCCACGAAACCTGGATCGCCGCTGGCGCCCGGCACGCTCGGCAACACGTTCAAGCCGGAACTCGACGGCGTGGAGCCGGACCTGATGTTCGCGAAGAGGGTCAACTCCGCGTTCCACGGCGAGGTCGACCTGCACGCGTGGCTGACGAAGCGCGGCATCACCGACATCACGTTGGTGGGCATCCAGACCAACATGTGCGTCGAGACGACCGCTCGCGTGGGCGGCAACCTCGGCTACCGCGTGGTCGTGCCGATCGACGCGACGTTCACGTTCGACCTGGAGGGGCTCACCGCGGACGAACTGACCGCCGCCACGGTGGCGAACCTGCGTGGCGGCGGCTTCGCGGAGATCACCAGCACCAAGGAGGTGCTGGACGAAATCTCCCCCTGAGGGATGGCTCGCCTCGGCGGCCGGTCGGCGCGAGTGATCGGCGATCATGGCAGGCACAGGAGGCTTGGCATCCAGGTCGGACTGCTGTTCGAGGTGTCGCACTCCGCGGTATCGCAAGCACCCGACAGGGCTCGGTCGGCTGCTTGCGATGCCTATGGGACAGGACTCAGGACAGGCCGTGGAACTCGCGGATGACCGTGACGATCTCGTCCATGATCTGGGTCAGCTCGTAGTCCTTGGGTGTGAACACCCTGGCCACGCCGCGTTCCTTGAGCTTCTCGGCGTCGTCGGGCGGGATGATTCCCCCGACGATGACCGGGATGTCGCCGGCACCGGCGGCACGGAGTCCGTCGACCACGGCGGGCACGACCTCCAGGTGCGAGCCGGACAGGATCGACAGGCCCACGACGTGGACGTCCTCCTGGACGGCGGCGGAGGTGATCTGCGCGGGCGTGAGTCGGATGCCCTGGTAGACGACCTCGAAGCCGACGTCGCGGGCTCGGACGGCGACCTGTTCGGCGCCGTTGGAGTGGCCGTCCAGTCCGGGTTTGCCGACCAGGATCCGCAGTCGTTCGCCGATCTCCTCGCCGGTGGCGCGGACGCGGTCGCGCACCCGTGCGATCTCCGTGCCCGCCTCGCCGGACGCCGACGCGGCCGAAACCCCTGTGGGGGCGCGGTATTCGCCGAACGTGTCGCGCAGTGCCTGCGACCACTCGCCGGTCGTGACACCGGCCTTGGCGCAGGCAATGGTGACCTCGACCAGGTTCGCGTCGGTCTTCGCCGCCGCGCGCAGTGCCGTCAGAGAGGAGTCCACGAGGGACTCGTTCCGGTTCGACCGCCACTTGCGGATCGCTTCCACCGCTTGGAGTTCCACGATCGGGTCGATGGTCTCGATCGCCTTCGCGCCCTCGGCCTGCAACGGGGACGGCTCGCTGGTGGCGAACTTGTTCACGCCCACCACGACGTCTTCGCCGGACTCGACCCGACGACGTCGGTCGGCCAGCGAGCTGACGAGGGCGGACTTCATGTACCCGCTCTCGACGGCCGCGACCGCGCCGCCCATTGCCTGCACGCGGTCGATCTCCTCGCGCGCGCCGGCGATGATCTCCGCGACCTTGGCTTCGATCACCTTCGAGCCCTCGAAGATGTCCTGGTACTCCAGCAGGTCCGTCTCGTACGCGAGCACCTGCTGCATGCGCAGCGCCCACTGCTGGTCCCACGGGCGCGGCAGGCCCAGGGCCTCGTTCCACGCGGGCAGCTGGATCGCCCGAGCTCGGGCGTCGCGCGACAGCGACACAGCCAGCATCTCCAGCACGATCCGCTGGACGTTGTTCTCCGGTTGGGCCTCGGTCAACCCCAGCGAGTTGACCTGCACGCCGTACCGGAACCGCCGCTGCTTCGGGTCCGTGATCCCGTAGCGCTCGCGGGTGATGTCGTCCCAGAGCTGGGTGAACGCCCGCATCTTGCACATCTCTTCGACGAACCGCACCCCGGCGTTCACGAAGAACGACATGCGCGCGACCACGTCGCCGAACCGCTCCGGCGGCACCTGGCCCGAGTCGCGCACGGAGTCCAGCACGGCGATCGCCGTCGACATCGCGTACGCGACCTCCTGCGCGGGCGTCGCGCCGACTTCCTGGAGGTGGTAGCTGCAGATGTTGATCGGGTTCCACTTCGGCACGTTCGACACGGTCCACGCGACCATGTCCGTGATCAGCCGCAGACTCGGGCCGGGCGGGAACACGTACGTCCCGCGCGACAGGTACTCCTTGATGATGTCGTTCTGCGTGGTGCCCGCGAGCTGGTTCGGGTCGGCCCCGTGCTCCTCGGCCACGCTCACGTACAGCGCCAACAGCCACATCGCCGTGGCGTTGATCGTCATCGACGTGTTCGCGCCGTCGAACGGGATCCCGTCGAACAGCCGCCGCATGTCGCCGATGTGGCTGATCGGCACGCCGACCTTGCCGACCTCGCCCTTGGCGAGCTCGTCGTCCGGGTCGTAGCCCGTCTGCGTCGGCAGGTCGAAAGCCACGGAGAGGCCCGTCTGCCCCTTGGCGAGGTTCCGCCGGTACAGCTCGTTGGACGCGGTGGCGGACGAATGCCCCGCGTAGGTCCGCATGACCCACGGGCGGTCGCGCTCGCGGTCGGCCGGGTACGGCAAGACAACCTCCCGGAGGCCGGTGACGACGTTGTTGCCCGTAGCGTACTGACCAGTAACACCGCGTCCACGTGCCGTTGCTCACTGAATCGGTATTGGGCGTCCGTCCACACCATCCCCGAAGATCCCTTCGGCGGCTGCGCGAGCCTCGGCGGGAGCGCACGATGAGGGGTGTGAACGCGTGGATCCAGACCCTGCTGCTGATCGCGGTCTTCGGCCTGTTGGCCGGGGTGTTGCGGTGGGCGTTCGGCAACGACCGGCGAGCCGTGCCGGACTACACCGGCGACGACTTCGGGTTGCTGAACGAGGTGGCGATCGTGCCGACGGAAGAGGCGGCGAAGGTGCTCGCCAGGCGCTTGCGCACGGCTGGGATCAAGGCCACGGCGGTGCGGGGTGCGCAGCCGGGCGCCTACCGGGTGATGGTGTTCCCGGTAGACGTCCCGGACGCGAAACTGGTGCTGCGCGACGTCTAACTGGTGCAGTGAGGCGGGCAACGGGTATTGCGCGAGCACTAACCGGTGCAGCGCCATGGGCTGACTGGTGTTGCGCGACGTTAAGAGGTGACGCGTTCCACGCTGGCACCGAGCTTGCGGAGGTTCTCCACGAAGCCGGGGTAGCCGCGTTCGATGTGGAAGATCTCCCACACCTCGGTGGCGCCGTCGGCGCACAGGCCCGCCAGCACGAGACCGGCGCCCGCGCGGATGTCCGACGCCCACACGGGGGCGCTGGAGAGGCGTTCGACGCCGCGGACGACGGCGTGGTGGCCGTCGGTGCGGGCGTCGGCGCCCAGGCGGATCATCTCCTCGATGAACCGGAACCGCGCCTCGAACAGGTTCTCGGTGATCATCGACGTGCCCTCGGACACCGTGGACAGCGCGATGGCGAACGGCTGGTTGTCCGTCGCGAAGCCGGGGTACGGGAGCGTGACGAAGTCGACCGACTTGGGCCTGCCCTCCTGCACCACGCGGAAGCCCTCGTCCGGGCCGCCCTCGTAGGTGGTGACCTCGGCGCCCGCCATGCGGAGCTTCTCCAGCACGAGGTCCAGGTGGTGCGGGTTCACGCCGCGGACGCGGATGTCGCCGCGGGTCATGGCGGCGGCGAACGCCCACGTCGCGCCGACGATCCGGTCGCCGACGACGCGGTGCTGCGTCGGGTGCAGTTCCTCGACGCCG
Organism: Umezawaea sp. cmx-9-4; assembly: GCA_049997955.1. Taxonomy (GTDB): domain Bacteria; phylum Actinomycetota; class Actinomycetes; order Mycobacteriales; family Pseudonocardiaceae; genus Umezawaea. The sequence goes on from JAEBDY010000002.1 coordinate 646,081, forward strand.
TGCACGGTCAGCGTGGACGTGCCCGCGCCCTCGATCTTGGCGCCCATGTCCTGGAGCATCTGGCAGATGTCGATGATCTCCGGCTCGCGGGCCGCGTTGTCGATCACCGTCGTGCCCTTGGCCAGCACCGCGGCCATGAGGATGTTCTCGGTCGCGCCCACGCTCGGGAAGTCGAGCCAGATCTGGGCGCCGTGCAGGCCCTCGGCGTTCGCGACGACGCAGCCGTGCTCGATCTCCGTCGTGGCGCCGAGCTTCCGCAGTCCCGCCTGGTGCATGTCCAGCGGACGCGAACCGATCGCGTCACCGCCGGGCAGCGCCACGACCGCGCGCTTGCAGCGGCCGACGAGGGGGCCGAGCACGCACACCGAGGCGCGCAGCTTGCCCATCGCCTCGGAGTCCGCCCGGTGGTTCAGCTCGGCGGGAGTGGTGATGGTGACCACATCGCCTTCGATGACCACGACGCACCCGAGACTGCGCAGGACGTCCGCCATGAGCGGCACGTCCAGGATCTCCGGGCAGTTCGTGATGGTCGTGGTGCCTTCGGCGAGCAGAGCCGCCGCCATCAGCTTCAACACGCTGTTCTTGGCCCCGACGACATCGACCTCGCCGACCAGGCGTGCCCCGCCGTGGACCCGGAAATGCTCACTCACCAAAGAACTCCTCAACGCTTGCCCCTGACGGGCGATCCTACGGACGTTCTGAATCGAGCACGTGCGTGAGCCCCTTAGAGTGCGGACATGGCGGTTCACCTCACCAAGATCTACACGCGCGTCGGCGACGACGGCACGACCGGACTCGGCGACTTCTCACGGGTGCCCAAGACCGATCCGCGCATCGTCGCGTACGCGGACGTGGACGAGACGAACGCGTCGCTCGGGGTCGCGTTGGCGCTCGGTTCGCTGGCCGAGGACGTGCACGAGGTCGTGCGGAAGGTGCAGAACGACCTGTTCGACGTCGGCGCCGACCTGTGCACGCCGATCGTGCCGGAGCCGGAGTACCCGCCGCTGCGGGTCACGCAGGCGTACGTGGACCGGTTGGAAGGCTGGTGCGACGAGTACAACGCGCGCACCGGGAAGCTGGACTCGTTCATCCTGAACGGCGGCACGCCCGGCGCCGCCCTGCTGCACCAGGCGCGAACGATCTCGCGGCGGGCCGAGCGGAGCACGTGGGCGCTGCTGGAGGTGGACGCGGAGCGCACGAACGCGCTGACCGCGAAGTACCTGAACCGGCTGTCCGACCTGCTGTTCATCCTGGCCCGCGTGGCGAACCCGGATGGCGACGTGCTCTGGAAGCCCGGCCAGAACGCCTAGGAAGCCCGGCGGATGGAACGGCCCGGAGGCGCTGACTCGAGCCACGACAGGAATCCCGTCAGCGCGTCCGGGCCCATGGCGATCTCGATCTCACTGCCCGTGCTGCTGCGGCACCGGAGCACCACGGAGCCCGTGGGCATGGCGTAGGTCTCGGACGGGCCCGGCTCGCGCCGGTCGTCGATCTCCAGGCCTTCGCGGGTGATGATCTGGTTCGGGCCCGAGCCGAGGCTCAGCACGCGGAACCAGACGAATTCGTCACCCTGGTAGCGGCCGACGCCGAGGTGCCAGCCCCGGCCGCTGTCGTCCTGACGCAGGCGGAGCGCCACGTGCACGCCGCCCGCGCGGAGCAACCTGAGTCTGCGCCAGACGAAGTACGCCAGGCCCACGAACACGACGAACAGGACCACCCCGACCATCTCGGCGATCCCCACGGCGATACCCGTTTCGTCCGCGTCCGGTCTCAGGCCGGGTGTCCGGCTGCGCGCAAGGCGGCGATCGCCCGCCCTCGCTGGAGGTCGTCCGAGTCCTTCGCGGCGGACCGGGCCTTCTCGACGTCGATCTCGTCGGCCAGCTCGGCGTCCTCGGCGAGCACGCTCACCGCGGAGCCCGTCACGGACAGGAACCCGCCGTACACGGCCGCGGTCACGAGCTCACCCTCGACGGTGCGGATGCGGACCACGCCACCCTCGACCAGCTGGCCGAGCATGGGCTCGTGGCCCGGAAGTACGCCGATCTCGCCCTCGGTCGTCTGGGCGACCACCGACGTGGCCGTGCCCGACCACAGACGGCGTTCAACGGCGACCAACTGGACGGTCATCTCGGCCACGCGTATCTCCCTCGTCGACTGGAGTCGAACCGCAGTCTAAACGGTCGGGTGACAACCTTGCCGCCCCGGCCTGGTCACACCGGGCCGCGACCCGCTTTGATCACCCCTTTCGAGGCGAAGCGGTTCGAAATCCTCACAGCGCCTTCACGGCGATCGGTGCGGAGGACGGCCGGGCCGGTCCGGGTCGACCTCCTCGGCCAGGCGTCCGAGGAGGTCGACCCCGCTCCGCTAGGCGTCCACGCGGGCGCGGGAGCCGATGGCGAACACGGCCACCGCGCCCAGCGCGGCCACGAGGGCGAAGGCGTAGAAGCCCCACGGGTAGGCGATGCCGGCGGTCAGCAGGGCGCCGCCGAGCAACGGGCCGCAGATGGCGCCGATGCGGCCGATCCCGGCGGTCCAGCCGAGGCCGGTGGCGCGGTTGGCGTCGGAGTAGACGCGGCCGACGTAGGCGTACACGAGGACCTGGGCGCTGAACACGAAGCAGCCCGTGATGAGCACGGCGACGTACACGCCGAAGCCGGGCAGCTTCACGCTCAGCAGGCCGAGGAACACCGCGGAGGCGGCGAACCAGGCGATGGTGGAGCGGCGGACGCCGAAGCGGTCGGCCACGTACCCCGCGACCAGCAGGCCGATCACGGCGCCGACGTTCAGCGTCAGCAGCAGGCCGAGCGCGGCGCCGAGCGGGTACCCGGCGGCGCGCATGATCTGCGGCAGCCAGGTGTTGAGGCCGTAGACGAGCAGCAGGCCCATGAAGGACGCGACCCAGAACGCGAGGGTGGCGCGGACGAGGCCTGGCTTGAAGAGGGAGCCGATGACGTCCTTGACCGGGGAGGGTTCGAAGACGCGCGACTCGGGCAGGTGGCGCCACATGAGCGGCACCAGGACCAGCGCGGGCAGCGCGCCGATGACGAACAGGGCGCGCCAGCCGAGCGAGGGGATCACGAGGATGCCCAGCAGCGCCGTGATGACCGCGCCGACGTGGTACCCGGTCATGATCGTCGTGGTGGAACGGCCGCGGCGGTCGCTGTGGGAGAACTCGTTCACCAGCGCGATGGCGGTCGGCAGGCAGCCGCCGAGGCCCAGTCCGGCGAGGAAGCGCAGCGACCCGAAGATGAACACCGACGGGGCGAACGCGCACAGCAGCGTGAAGAAGGAGAACCCGGCCACGGCGAACATCAGGGCCTTGCGCCTGCCGATGACGTCCGTGACGGTGCCGATCGCGAGCGCGCCGACCATCATGCCCACCAGCCCGACGGTGGAGACGACGGACGCGCTCGCGGGCGTGAGACCCCAGACCCTCTCCTGGAGCAGCACCGGAAGCACGGTGCCGAGCACGACGAGGTCGAACCCGTCCAGCAAGACCGCCGTCCAGCTCAACGGCAGCACCCATCGGTTGGTGGACATGGTGACCTCCAGTGCTCAGAAGGGCAGGCCTACGTAGTTCTCCGCGAGGCTCGTGGCGGCGGCCGACGACGTTGCGGTGTAGCGGAGCTGTGAGAGCTGGAGGCGGTGCTGGTAGTCCTCCGTGCCGGGTGCGCGGTGCAGCATCGTGGTCATGTGGTTGGAGAAGCCCTGCGCCCGCCACACCCTGCGCAGGCAGGTGTCCGAATAGGACTCGACGAGGTCGCTCTCCCCCTTGTGCAGCAACGCGGACAGCGCGCGGGAGAGCACCAGCACGTCGGCGATGGCGAGGTTCATGCCCTTGGCGCCGGTCGGCGGCACGATGTGCGCGGCGTCGCCCGCGAGGAACAGCCTGCCGTGCCGCATCGGCTCGGCGACGAAGCCGCGCATCGACGTGATGCCCTTCTCGATCACCGGGCCCTCGGTCAGCTCGAAGCCGTTGTCGGCCTCCAGCCGCAGGTGCAGCTCGTCCCAGATCCGGTCATCCGACCAGTCCTCGATGCGCTCGTTCGGGTCCACCTGGAGGTAGAGGCGGGTCACCTCGGGCGAGCGCATGGAGTGCAGCGCGAACCCGCGCTCGTGGCTGGCGTAGATCAGCTCATCGTGCGACGGCTCGGCCTTCGCCAGCAGCCCGAGCCACGCGAACGGGTACTCGTGCTCGAACGTCTTGAGCACCGCGTCCGGGATCGCGCCGCGGGCGATGCCGTGGAAGCCGTCGCAGCCAGCGATGACGTCGCACTCGATCTCGCCGCCGTCGAACGTGATCCGCGGCCGGTCCGTCTCGATGTCGTGCACGGCGACGTCGGACACCTCGAACCGGATGTCACCGTCCGCCGCGAGCCTGGCCGCGATGAGGTCCTTCACGATCTCCTGCTGGCCGTACACGGTGATCGTGCCGCCGGTCAGCTCCGTGAGCGGGATGCGGTGGTCCTCGCGGTCGAAGCGCAGCGAGAACCCCTGGTGCGGCATTCCTTCCCTGTCCATCCGCTTGGCGAGGCCGACCTCCCGGAGGAGGTTCGCGCTGGGCTGTTCGACGACCCCCGCGCGCACGCGCCTCTCCACGTAGTTGCGGCTGCGGACCTCCAGCACGACCGAGTCGATGCCTTCGAGGTGCAGCAGGTGGGACAGCAGCAGTCCCGCGGGTCCGGCTCCGATGATTCCGACCTGTGTTCGCACTCGGGACATCGTGGTGGGGACCACTGTCCACAGCGAGTGGACTTTCCACTCATCGGAAGGACATCCTGGACCCGTGACGACACCGAAGTCCGTCGCGGGGCGACTGTTCACGCTGCTGAACGTCTTCTCCGAGCAACGACCATCGGCCAACCTGTCCGAGCTGAGCCGCAGCGCCGGCCTGGCTCTGAGCACCACGCACCGGCTGGTGAACGAGCTGGTGGAGTGGGGTGCGCTGGACCGCGACGACGAGGGTCGCTACCACGTCGGGCTGCGGCTGTTCGAGCTCGCCGCCCTGTCGCCGGGCAGCCTGGGGCTGCGGGAGCGCGCCCTGCCGTTCCTGGAGGACCTGTACGAGGTCACGCACCAGAACGTGCAGCTGGCGGTCAGGGACGGGCTGGAGGCCGTGTACGTCGAGCGCATCTCGGCGCACAACGCGGTCAACGTGGTCACCCGGATCGGCAGCAGGCTGCCGGTGCACGCGTCCGGCGTTGGCCTCGCGATGCTCGCCTACGCGCCGCAGGACGTCCAGGAGCTGGCCCTGCGCAGTCCGCTGCGGAAGTTCACGCCCAAGACGATCTCCACGCCCGCCGCGCTGCGGGAGAAGCTGGCGAGGGTGCGGCGCGACGGGTACGCGATCAGCAAGGCCCAGATCGAGCTGATCACCCTGTCCGTGGCGGCGCCGATCCGCGGAGCGGACGACGGCGTGGTGGCGGCGGTGTCCATCGTGGTGCCGCGGGAGGTCAACGCGGCCGGTTTGGTGCCCGCCGTGCGCACGGCGGCTCGGGGCATCTCCCGTGCGCTGGGGGCTCCCAGCGCCCTGCGCTCGACGGCGCGCGAGACCTCCGGCTGACGTTGCCGGCGGTGTTGCGCTGTCGGGGAGTTCCCCACTCGGACGGCGGTGGGTGACCGCCCGGCCGCCGTACCGGGTGGTGGTTCGGGTAGATGCTCCCTCACCCGAAACGCCAGAAGGGCCGCTCCCGTTCACGGGAGCGGCCCTTCTGACTTGGATCTCTACTCGTCGCCTGCGAGCTTCTTCGCGTTGGCCTCGACGTCGTCAAGACCGCCGCAGCTGAAGAAGGCCTGCTCGGGGTAGTGGTCGAACTCGCCCTTGCAGACGCGGTCGAACGCCTCGATGGTGTCCTTGATGGACACGAACGAGCCGGGCTGGCCGGTGAACTTCTCGGCCACGATGAAGTTCTGGCCGAGGAAGCGCTCCAGGCGGCGGGCGCGGCCGACGAGGACCTTGTCCTCTTCGGACAGTTCGTCCATGCCGAGGATCGCGATGATGTCCTGCAGTTCCTTGTACTTCTGCAGGATCCGCTTGACCTCCTGGGCCACGCGGTAGTGCTCCTCGCCGACGATCGACGGCTCGAGGATTCGAGACGACGAGCTCAGCGGGTCCACCGCGGGGTAGATGCCCTTCTGGGAGATCGGACGGGAAAGTTCCGTCGTCGCGTCCAGGTGGGCGAAGGTGGTCGCCGGGGCGGGGTCGGTGTAGTCGTCCGCGGGGACGTAGATCGCCTGCAGCGAGGTGATCGACTTGCCGCGGGTCGACGTGATCCGCTCCTGCAGCTCACCCATCTCGTCGGCCAGGGTGGGCTGGTAGCCCACGGCCGACGGCATGCGGCCGAGGAGGGTCGAGACCTCGGAGCCCGCCTGGGTGAAGCGGAAGATGTTGTCGATGAACAGCAGCACGTCCTGGCCCTGGACGTCGCGGAAGTACTCCGCCATCGTCAGCGCGGACAGGGCGACGCGCATGCGCGTGCCCGGCGGCTCGTCCATCTGGCCGAACACCAGTGCGGTGTCGGAGAGAACGCCCATCTCCTCCATTTCCAGGAGGAGGTCGGTGCCCTCACGGGTGCGCTCGCCGACGCCCGCGAACACGGACGTGCCGGAGAACTCGCGGGCGATACGGGTGATCATCTCCTGGATGAGCACCGTCTTGCCCACGCCCGCGCCGCCGAACAGACCGATCTTGCCGCCCTTGACGTACGGGGTCAGCAGGTCGATGACCTTGATGCCGGTCTCGAGGATCTCGGTCTTGCCTTCGAGCTGGTCGAAGGCGGGAGCCTTGCGGTGGATGCCCCACTGCTCGCCGTCCCGGCCGAGGCCGGGCTCGTCGAGGCAGTCGCCGAGGGCGTTGAACACGTGGCCCTTGACCACGTCGCCCACCGGCACCGAGATCGCCTTGCCCGTGTCGCGCACCGGCGCGCCACGGACCAGACCATCGGTCGGCTGCATCGAAATGGTGCGGACCAGGTTGTCGCCGAGGTGCTGGGCGACTTCCAGGGTCAGCGTCTTGGCAACGGCCTCGAACGTGATGTCCGCGTTGAGGGCGTTGAACAACTCGGGAACCGCGCCGCGCGGGAACTCCACGTCGACCACGGCACCAATCACCCGGACCACACGGCCGGTGCGGGTGGTGGTGGCAGTAGCACTCATGTCACTCATCACTTCCTGCGCCACCGGTAAGCGCGGAGGCGCCACCGACGATCTCGCTGATCTCCTGGGTGATCTGGGCCTGACGGGCCGCGTTCGCCTGCCTGCTGAGCGTCTTGACGAGCTCGCTCGCGTTGTCCGTCGCGGCCTTCATCGCCGTCCGCCGCGCGGCCGACTCGGAAGCCGCCGATTCCAGCAGAGCGGAGAACAGCCGCGTCTTGACGTACTTCGGCAGCAGCGCGCCGAGCAGTGCGTCGGCGTCCGGCTCGAAGTCGTAGATCGCCACCGGACCGGTCGGACGGGCGTCGTACTCGATGTCCATCGGCGCGATCCGCTTGGCGACCGGGTTCTGGCTCAGCATGGACTTGAACTCGGTGTAGACGACGTGGATCTCGTCGACCCCGCCGATTTCACCTTCCACGCCCGCCAGGAACGTCTTGACGACCTCTTCGCCCGCCTCGGCGGCGTTGACGTAGAGCGGCAACTGGGAGAAGCCGGTCCACGCCTGCTCGACCTCGCGCCTGCGGAACTTGAAGTAGCCGACGGCCTTGCGGCCGAGGGCGTACAGCACCGGCTCCTTGCCCTCCGAACGCAGGAGGGCGATCAGCTCCTCCGCGGCCTTGAGCACGTTGGAGTTGTAGCCACCGCACATGCCCTTGTCGCTGGTGACGACCAGGACTGCGGCGCGCTTGGGGTTCTCGCGCTCGACCAGCAGCGGGTGGTCCAGGTTCGTTGAGGCCTCGGCCAACGCGGAGAGCACGTTAGTGATCTCGTCCGCGTAGGGGCGCGAGGCCGCGACCCTTCCCTGCGCCTTGGCGAGACGCGACGTGGCGATGAGCTCGTACGCCTTCGTGATCTTCTTGGTCGAGTTGACCGTGCGGATCCGTTGGCGCAGCTCGCGAATCTGTGCGGCCATGGCCTACGTCACTTCTCCGCCGGAGCGGGTCGGTTGACCTTCACCGACTCGTGTCCGACCTTGTCAGCGTCCATCGCCTTGGCGTGCGACTCGGGAACGACCGAGGAACCGTCCGTGGCGCTGAACTGCTGCTTGAACGCGTTGACGGAGTCAACGATGGCCTGCTTGGCGTCCTCGGGCAACTTCTTCGTCTCGCGAATGCCCGAGAGGATGTCGCCGCCGTTGCGCCGCAGGTACTCCAGGTACTCGGCCTCGAAGCGGCGGATGTCGCCGACCGGGACGGAGTCCAGGTAGCCCTTGGTGCCGAGGAAGATCGAGACGACCTGCTCCTCGACGGGCACCGGGGAGTACTGGCCCTGCTTGAGCAGCTCCACCAGACGGCCACCGCGGTCCAGCTGGGCGCGCGACGCCGGGTCGAGGTCCGAGGCGAAGGCGGAGAACGCCTCCAGCTCGCGGAACTGCGACAGGTCGAGGCGCAGCGAACCGGACACGTCCTTCATGGCCTTGATCTGCGCGGAGCCACCGACGCGGGAAACCGAGATGCCCACGTTGACGGCCGGACGCACACCGGCGTTGAAGAGGTCCGACTCCAGGAAGCACTGGCCGTCGGTGATCGAGATGACGTTGGTCGGGATGTACGCCGACACGTCGTTCGCCTTGGTCTCGATGATCGGGAGACCCGTCATCGAGCCCGCGCCCATCTCGTCCGACAGCTTCGCGCAACGCTCGAGGAGGCGCGAGTGCAAGTAGAAGACGTCGCCGGGGTAGGCCTCGCGGCCCGGCGGGCGGCGCAGCAGCAGGGAGATGGCGCGGTACGCCTCAGCCTGCTTGGTCAGGTCGTCGAACACGATCAGGACGTGCTTGCCCTGGTACATCCAGTGCTGGCCGATGGCCGAGCCGACGTACGGGGCCAGCCACTTGAAGCCCGCGGAGTCGGAAGCCGGAGCCGCGACGATCGTCGTGTACTCCAGTGCGCCCGCCTCCTCCAGCGCGGCCTTGACGCCCGCGATGGTGGAGCCCTTCTGACCGATGGCGACGTAGACGCAGCGGACCTGCTGCTTCGGGTCGCCCGAGTCCCAGGCCTTCTTCTGGTTGATGATCGTGTCGATGCAGACCGCGGTCTTGCCGGTCTTGCGGTCGCCGATGATCAGCTGGCGCTGGCCGCGGCCGATGGGGGTCATGGCGTCGATCGCCTTGATGCCCGTCTGCATCGGCTCGGCGACCGGCTGGCGCTGGAGCACCGACGCGGCCTGGAGTTCCAGGGCGCGGTTGTCGTCGGCGACGATGTCGCCGAGACCGTCGATGGGGGCGCCGAGCGGGTTCACCACGCGGCCGAGGAAGCCGTCGCCGACGGGCACGGAGAGCACCGTGCCGGTCCGCTTGACCTCCTGGCCTTCTTCGATCTTGTCGAAGTCACCGAGGATGACCGCACCGATGGTGCGCACTTCGAGGCTCAGCGCTACTCCGAGAACCCCGCCGGGGAATTCCAGGATCTCGTTCGTCATCGCACCGGGCAGGCCTTCGACGATGGCGATGCCGTCGTAGGTCTCGGCAACGACACCGACCTCTTCCCGGTTGACCTCCGGGGAGTAGCTCGAGACGTACTTCTCGATCGCACTGCGGATCTCGTCCGACGAGATCGTCAGCTCCGCCATGTCGTTCCTGCTCTCACTTCGTTCAAGGGAAAGGGGCTTGGTGAAGCCGCGGTTCCGGTTTTTGGTCAGCCGGCGAGGTCGCGGCGGAGTGCCGCCAACCGACCAGCCACGCTTCCGTCGATGACCTCGTCGCCGATCTTGATCAGCAGGCCACCGGCGAGCGAGGCGTCAACCTCGACGTGCAGTGCGATCGGTCGTGAGTAGATCCTGGTCAGGGTCGCCGAAAGGCGCTCCTGCTGCTCCGCGCTCAGCTCGATCGCGGAGCGGATGTGGGCCACCGAGCGCTCACGGCGCTTGGCCGCGAGGTCGGCGAGCCGCATCAACCCGTCGACGACGTGCGAACCGCGGGGCTCCCGCACCAGCTGGTCGACCAGCGTCTTGGTGACGGGTTCGACCTTGCCCGCGAGCAGGCTGTCGACGAGCGCGACCTTGCGGCTCGCTTCGACCGAGTGGTCGGACAGCAGGAGTTCGAGGTCCTGCGACCCGGCGACGATGCGGCCGAGCCGGAACAGCTCGTCCTCCACGCCGTCGAGGCGGTTGTCCCGCTCGGCGCGGACCATCAGCGCGGTCTGGGCGAGCGACTCGATGCCGTCGACCAGCTCGCGCGGGCTCGACCACTTCGAGGTGACCACCGCGACGAGGACCTGGAGGGTCCCGGCGGAGACCTGGCCGGACAGCAGGCCCTTCACGAGCTGCTCTCGGCCCGCGCGGTCGGACGAGGAGTCGCCGAGCGCGCGCCGCAGCTGCGGCTGCGCGGTGAGCAGGCTCACCACGGAGAAGAGTTCTTCCCCGAGGGTCGACAGCTCGTCGGCGACGGTGGTGGCGTCGACGAGTTCGAGCAACCGCAGTTCAGCGGCCGCCAGAGCCTCTCGACTCGCTGCGTGGAACGTCATCGGCGTCCTCTTACTTGCTTGCCGGCGCCGTTGCGGCGTCCAGCTCGTTGAGGAAGCGGTCGACGGTGCCGCGGCGACGGGCTTCGTCCTCCAGTGCCTCGCCCACCACCTTGCCCGCCAGCTGCACGGCGACCTTGCCGAGGTCGGCGCGGAGTTCCGCGACGATCTGGGCGCGCTGCGCGTCCAACTGGTGCTGGCCCTGCGCGACGATCCGCGCGGACTCGGCCTGGGCCTGCTCGCGCAGCTCCTCGATGATCTGCGTGCCTTCGGCGCGCGCGTCGTCGCGGATGCGGGCGGCCTCGGCGCGAGCCTCGGCCAACTGCGCCCGGTAGTCGTCGAGCGCCTTCTGAGCCTCGGCTTGCGCCTGCTCCGCTCGTTCGATGCCGCCCTCGATCTTCGCGGCACGCTCGGAATACAGCGTCTCGAACCGCGGGCTCACGAACTTCTTGATGATCCAGTACAGGATGGCGAAGGCGACCAGTCCGAGGATGATCTCGGACGTGTGCGGGAGCAGCGGGTTGAGCTCGCCCTCAGCCGCCAAGATCGAGGTGTTCATGACGTCTCCCTACGCGATCGGACGGAACTCAGGCCGAGGCGAGGAAGAAGAGCACCAGGCCGATGAGCGCCAGGACCTCGACGAGGACGAAGGTCGTCCAGGCGATGCTCATCAGGGGGCCGCGGGCCTCCGGCTGACGGGCGGTGCCGTTGATGACAGCGGCCCAGATCATTCCCACGCCGATGCTGGCGCCGATGGCGCCGAGGCCGTAACCGATCAGCGCGAGGCCGGGGTTGATGTCCACAGCCTGTGCAAGAACCATGCTCACTTGAGTTTCCCTTTCGAACTCGTCCCGCAGACGCTACGGAACGGGGGCTTGTCGTTGTTCCTCAGTGGTCTGAAGCCAGCGCCATGCCGATGTAACCGGCAGACAACAGCGCAAAGATGTAGGCCTGGATGACCTGGACCAGCGCCTCGAGAAAAGTCATCGCGATGGCGAAGGCGAAGGAAAGCAGGGAGACGGGCTTCAACCACACGCCTGCTTCGAGCAGGAGGTACTCACCGGCCAGGGTGAACACCAACAAGATGAGGTGCCCGGCGAACATCGCGGCGAACACTCGGATCGCCAGCGTGATCGGGTTCATGATGAACTTCGAGAAGAACTCGATCGGCACGAGCAGCAGGTACACCGCCTTGGGTGCGCCAGGCGGGAAGAGCTGGTTCTTCAGGTATCCGCGGAAACCGTGCCGCTTGAACCCGACGAAGTGGTACACGGGGTAGACCACGAACAGGGAAAGCGCGAGCGGGAACCCGATGTGCGACATCGTCGGGAACTGGATCAGCGGGATGATTCCGAAGATGTTGTTCACGAGAACGAAGGTGAACAACGAGAGGATCAGGGGCACGAACGGCTTGTAGTCGTGACTGCCGATCTGCTCCCTGGCGATCGTGTTCCGGCCCATGTCGTACACCGACTCGGCGATGAACTGGAACCTGCTCGGCACGAGCTTGAAACTGCGCGTCGCGAGGATGAAGAACACCGCGATGATGACGACCGAGAGAACGATCAGCACCATCGGCTTGGTGACACCACCGACGATCGGTGGCAAGAAGAAATCCTTCGCGCCTGGGGGAACGAACGTTCCGCCCTCGGCCAGCGCCAGCTCGCTCACTGGGCTCCTTCCGGTTCTCCCGGCCGGCGTTCACTCCGCCGGGGGAATCGTCACAATCGGGACTTAACATACCTTACAGACAGCGAGTATCCTGCTCGCAGCAACCCCTTCGGCCTGGGCCGGACATGGGGTCGGGTAGCTGTGGGAGCACCCTAGCAACCCGCCAGCAATACCGGACAGGCGTACGGCTAAGCCTGTCCGTCAGCTGTATCGGGAATCACATACGGCATCCTCGTCTTCGTCGCGGCCCGCGCTTCGACAGCGGCCGCGACCACGATCGTCGCCACCATCGTGATGCCCACCGACCGCAGGTGGAACACGTCGAAGTTGCGCACGACCGACATCACGATGAACAACAGGACCATCTTCACCATGAACCCGCCGAAGGCCGCGGCCATCATGCGGTTCACGTCCAGCGCCGCCGTCCTGCGCATGAGCAGCAGGGTCGCGATCGACAGGACGCTGATGACCAGACCGCCGACCAGCGCGCCCAGCGCGCCGCTCGGCCCGTACAACACACCGAAGACCAGGACGCCGAGCCCCACGGTGGCCAGCATCGGCACGACCGCGGCCCGCATCATCGCGTTCGCGACGCGCAGCAGGACGCCCTCGTGAGTCAGATCTTCGCTGGTCTCGCTCATGCCTTCGAGTGTAAGAGGTCCGATTTCCGCAGCTCGCGCAGGTACTGATCAGGGCATCCGAGGAAACTCGGCGATGAACTCACCATGAACGTTCGGCGAGGCCGCGGTGGAACTCGTTCAGACCAGCCGGTCCAGGCCCAGGTCGACCGCGAACGGCTCGGCGGCACGGAAACCGCCTGTCACGGCGGGTGCCTCCCGGTAGCCGAGCCCGCCCGCCAGGGAGCGGACGACCAGGGACACCGGCGCCGTGATGTCGACCGTCCAGTAGTGCGGGATCCCGGCGTCGGCGTATTCGCCGCGCTTCACCACGGTGTCGGTGCGCCGCGAGTCGGGCACGACGATCTCGACCACCACGACGACCTCAGAGGCGCGGAGCATCCCGCCCTCGACGCGCAACCGCTGCCGGGCCTCGCGGCGCGCGACGACCAGGTCAGGACGGCGCGAGGAGCCCGGCTGACCCGCGGGCACGAGTTCGAGGTCGACGTCCACGAACTGGACGACCATCAGCTGGTCCGGCAGCTGCGGGCGCAACTGCCGGTACAGCTCGGCCGAGGCGAGGTTGTGGTCGGGCGTGGGGCCAGGCGACATCAGCAGGCGGCCTTCGAGCAGTTCGGTGTACCCCGACTCGAGCTCGCCGAGCGCCGCGTACTCGGCGACGGTGAGCAGGTGGCGCGGCGGAACCGGGAGCACTGCCATGCGATCCAGTCATACCAGACCGGTCACTGCCCGCGGCGGACCTCGCGCAGCCTCGGGACCGCGCTCACGAACAGCGCCACCAGCAGGCCCAGGCCGAAGCACCAGGCGACGACGCGGACGTCGAACAGGGTCAGCGCCACCGCGCCGAACGCGAGCACACCGGCCCACAGGTAGATGAGCAGCACGGCCCGGCGCTGCGAGTGGCCGATCTCCAGCAGGCGGTGGTGCAGGTGCATCTTGTCGGCCGAGAACGGGCTCTCGCCGCGTCGGGTGCGGCGGACGACGGCCATCATCAGGTCGAGCAGCGGGACGAAGAGGACGGCGGCGACGACCAGCAGCGGCGACAGCAGGGCGAGCAGGTCGGGGGCGCCGAGGCTGGCGTAGTTCAGCTTGCCGGACGCCGACGTGGTCGCGGCGGCGAGCATGAGGCCGATCAGCATCGAGCCCGAATCGCCCATGAAGATGCGCGCCGGGTTGAAGTTGTGCGGCAGGAAACCGAGGCAGGCGCCCGCGAGCGTGGCGGCGATCAGGGCGGGCGGGTACGCGCCGACGTCACCCTGGTTCTTCGCGAGCAGACCGATGGAGAACGCGCACGTGGCGACGGCGGCGATGAGGCCGATGCCCGCGGCGAGGCCGTCCAGGCCGTCGACGAAGTTCATCGCGTTCACCATCGTCACCGCGAGCAGCACGCTCAGCAGCGCGCCCTGGTTCTGGTCGAGCGAGAGCAGCGAGCCGGTGCCCGCGCCGTTGTCGCCCCACGGCACCCAGAACACCAGCCACTGCAGGCCGAACAGCACCAGCAGGCCCGCGGCGGTGACCTGTCCCGCGAGCTTGGTGAGGGAGTCGAGTTCGAAGCGGTCGTCGAGCACGCCGACCAGGACGATCACGCCGCCGCCGACGATCACGGCGTACGGGTCGTTGGAGAAGTCGAACGCGGAGCGCAGCACCGGGAGCTGGTGCGCCAGCAGCATGCCGCCGAGGACGCCGCCGTAGATGGCGAGGCCGCCCATGCGGGGCATGGGCTTGACGTGCACGTCGCGTTGCCGGGGGTAGGCCACGGCGCCGATCTTGAAGGCGAACACGCGGACCAGTCCGACGAGCAGGAAGGTGACCACCGCGGCCGTCAGGGCGACGAGAAGGTACTCCCGCACGGGGAGGACGGTGGAGGCGGAGGCAGGAAGCTGGCCCACGGCTGGAGGCTAACCCCTCGGTGAGGCCGGGTGAGCGGCGTTGGGTGCTGGTGCCACCGTACTCGCAAGACCAAGATCCACTAGTGGGCGACCTCGACTTCCAGCCCCAGCACCTCGGACACCTCGGACACGGGTACCGCGCCCTCGCGCAGCACGACCGCCTCGGGGCCGGTCAGGTCGACGATCGTCGACGCCACGTTCTCGCCCGACTCGCCGCCGTCCAGGTACACCGACACGGACTCGCCGAGCTGGTCGCGGGCTTCCCACGCGGTCGACGCGGGCGCGAACCCGCTCTTGTTCGCGCTCGACACGGCCATCGGCCCGACCTCGCGCAGCAGCTCCAGCGCGACCGGGTGCAGCGGCATGCGCAGCATCACGGTGCCCCTGGTCCGGCCGAGGTCCCACGACAGCGACGGCGCGTGCGGCAGCACGAGCGACAGCCCGCCCGGCCAGAACGCCTCGATCAGCGCGCGCGCCTGCCGGGGCACGCTCAGCACCAGGCCGTCGATCGTGGTCCAGGACCCGACGAGCACCGGCACGGGCATGTCCGGCCCGCGGCCCTTGGCGGCGAGCAGGGAGCGCACGGCGGCCGCGTCGAACGCGTCGCAGCCCAATCCGTACACGGTGTCCGTGGGGAGGACCACCAGACGGCCGGAGCGCACCGCGCCCGCGGCCGCGGCGAGGCCCGCCGCGCGGTTGTTCAGCTCACTGGTGTCGTAGACCGTGCTCACCCGGTCCAGCGTAGTGATCCCTCACCCGCGGGTCGCGACGTGGGCGACCCGGATGGCGTCGAGGTCCGCCTCGGCGACCACGTGCCCGGTGAACCCGGCCACCGCGGTGACGAGCTTCGCGGCCCCGTGCCGGGGGTCGTCGAAGTCGAGCCCGTCGAACGCCGCCAGCACCTCGGGGTCGTCGGTGTCGCACGGTCCGGGCTCGAACGCCGCCACCACCTCTCCGGCGCGGGCGAACGACAGGGCCGTGCGAGCGTTGGCGTTCCAGAACGCGCTGGCGGCCTTCCCGTTGCGCGACAACCTTTCCAGCACCTCGGGGAGCGTGCCGAGGTACCCGTTCTCCTCGAACGCCACGACGACGCCGTCGACCTCCCGCACGGCCACCCGGTCGTCGACGCCCCGGTTCCGCAGTTCCTCCACCGGCTCCGACGCGTCCGGGTCGGAGCCGAACGCCCGCAGCACGTCGTCCGCGGACAGCCCGACCACGACGGTCACCGTCGCCGCGGCCTCCAGGGAGCTGGACCCGATCCACCGGTGCTCCCGCTCGGGCGCGACCACCACCGGCGGCTCCGGCTCACCGCGCAGCCGGTGCCCGAGCCGGTCGGTCCGCTTGCGCACCGCGGTCCCGGCGGCGGGCGCGGCCCACACCGTGATCGAGTAGTCCTCCGTCCCCTCGTCCCGCCCGGTCGCCTGCACCAACGCCCGGTACTCCCCCGGCCACGGCGGCGTCCCCTCGGAGCCGCCGAGCCGCGCCTCACCCGCTTCCGCGATCCAGCCGACCTCGACGCCTCGTCCCACGCGGTCAGGTCGACGTGCTCGGGCGGCTCCGCGCTCACGCGCAACGACACCGGCACCCGGCCCTCCGCCAGCCCTGTCCGGAACACCAACCCACCCGGCACCGCGGCGACCAGCCCGTTGGCCGAGAAGTCCACGTCGTCGGGCACCGGCCCCTCGGCCAGCGCGAACCGGTGGTCGCGCACGACGGGGTTGTTCGACGACCACCGCGGGTACGCGTACTCGGCCCGCCGCTTCTCCAGCACGGCCCTGCCGTAGGCCTCGGGCACCGGCAGGTCGGCGAGCAGCAGCACGGCCGCGCCGAGCGCGGTGCCGACCACGGCGGGCACCGCCCGAGCGACCTCGGTCCCCAGCGCCCGCAGCAGTGCCGCCGACGTGGCCACGCACAGCGCCAGGTGCAGCGCGCCGTGCCGCCCGGCGATCCCCGCCTCGTCGGCGTACTCGGGTTCCACGACCAGCAGCGGCGCGATCACGTCCTCGCGAACGAGCCCGCGCACCGCCTCCAGGACGAAGTCCGTCGCGCCGGGGTGCGCCACCTCCAGCAGCCGAACCGCCAGCACGGCTTCGTCCTCCCCGATGAAGCCGATCACCCCGAACTCGCCGTCGCCCGGCGCGAGGTGCGCCACCAACTCCCGCGGCACCGGCACGTCCAGCGCCTCGACGGCCAGTTCCAACGCCCCGAACAACCGGTCCGCCGTCCGCAGCCCGCGCAGGGCGGCCGCCACACCGGGCTCCTCCCGACGACGCCGCCGCTCGGGCCGCCGCTCACCGGGCCTGCCGAGATCGGCGGCGGGCGTGGGGGGGGGGAACGTGCCGCAGCACCAACGGAATCGCACGGGCCACGGCGGTCGTCAGCTCTTGGTCCACCGCCTGATCCTGGCAGCGGTACGACGAGGGCACGGGCGGTTTCCGAACACCGGTTCGAGTGCGTCCGACAACCCCGGAAGACGGCGGGTCAGCGGCGTTCTACCGGCACCGGGTACGCCTGAGCGGCACCGAGGTGGTCAGCGGCCTGTTCGGTTGACGGACGATGCCAGGTGGGCCGGTCTCCGTGCTGTGCGGTGAGCGCCCGTCGTCCGCAGCAGCCACGCGAAGGCGGACACCAGCACCACGGCCAGCAGCGTGCCGAGGCTCAGGAGGGTCGTGCTGCCCAGCAGGCCGCCTGCCACCACGGGGATGACGCCGAACACCAGCAGCAGCACGGCGAACGCGGGCACGGCTCGGTGGCCGGTCCGCGCCTCCCCCGCCGTCGGCCTGCCCTTCAGGGTCTCCGCGAAGTCGTCGAGTTCGGAGTCGCACGTCTCCAGGGCGAGGATGCGGTCGGCGATGCCCTCCACGATGACGACCCCGCCGCTCCCGAGCATCCGGCGGACCTCGACCGCCCTGGCCGCGAGCGCGTAGCCCAGGTAGTGGCGCAGCATCGTGGTGCCCTCGTCGGACCAGGCCACGTCGACGAGGCGCTCCAGTTCGGCCACGGCGCGGGTCGCTCCGCCGTTTTCGCAGAGCGACGAGAACAAGCCGCGAGCTTGCTCCAAAAGGCGAAAATCCGCCTGGGGCTCTACGCAGCGCAACCATTCGAGTTGCGCATCAAGCCATAATCGAAATTCAGACCACTCGTCCGGATTATTGACAGGCATCGAACTCCTCACCGAATAGACGGCAAGCAATTCTGCCAGAAAAGTGGGAAATTCGCACCACCCCATCCGTCGAATACCCGAATGCGCGCGACCACCCGGTCTATTCCACCGCAGGCCTGCCACCAGCGCGAACAGCGGTGCGCCTACACCTTGCGGGCGGTCGCGAAGCGGGGGCGGCCCGCGAGGTCGGCGTGGTCGGCGACCTCGGTCAACACCCGTCGAGCGCTCAGCAGGGCGGGCACGGATTCGCCGTGGCCGTCGTCGTGCTCGATCGCCACGACCCCACCGGAACGCAGCAACCGGGCCGTCAGCGCGACCACCGATCGAATCACGTCGAGTCCGTCGGCTCCGCTGAACACGGCCGCGTGCGGATCGTGGTCGGCGACCTCCGGGTGCACCGGGGTGCCCTCCGGCACGTACGGCGGGTTGCACAGCACCAGGTCCACCGCCCCCTCCAGGTCCACGAGCACACCGGGGGCCGTCACGTCGCCGGAGTGCAGCCGGATCGGGGTGTCACCGGCCTGGACGCGGGCGTCGGAGTTGTGCCGGGCCCACGCGAGGGCGTCCACGTCCTTCTCCACGGCGTGCACGGTGGCGTCCGGGCGGGCGTTGGCGACGGCCAGCGCGAGCACGCCGGAGCCGGTGCACAGGTCCACGACGACCGGCCGCGGAACGCCCTTGATCCGCGTGAGACCCCACTCCAGCACGAACTCGGTCTCCGGCCGCGGGATGAACACGCCGGGGCCGACGTCGACGGTGATCCCGCCCATCGGGGACCAGCCGAGGATGTGCTGGAGCGGCACGCGTTCGGCGCGCCTGCGCACCAGCTTGTGCAGCGTCTCCAGCACCTGCTGGTCGACCATGGGGATGAGCGGCAGCCTGGACCGCTCCACGCCGAGCACGTGGGCGGCGAGGTACTCGGCGTTGACACGGGGACTGTCCACGCCAGCCGCCGTCAACATGCGCTCCGCCTCGACGAGGGCGAGGCGGATGGGCTGTCGGTTCATGTGCGGATGGTAGTCGTGGTGCCGGGTCCGAGCGCCCGGCACCACACGTCCGTGGAGATCAGAAGTTGATCATGTGCCCGGCCAGGCCGTGCACGGCTTCCTTGACGGCCTCGCCCAGCGTGGGGTGCGCGTGGACGTTGCGGGCCACCTCGTGGACGGTCAGGTCCCACTGCTGGGCCAGGGTCAGCTCGGGCAGCAGTTCCGTGGCCTCCGGGCCGATGATGTGCGCGCCCAGCAGTTCACCGTGCGTGCCGTCGCTGATCAGCTTCACGAACCCGCCGGGCTCGTTGAGGCCGTGCGCCTTCCCGTTGGCGGTGAACGGGAACTTCGCCACCTGGACGTCGTAGCCCTTCTCGCGGGCCTGCGCCTCGGTGTAGCCGAAGCTCGCGATCTGCGGCTGGCAGAAGGTGGCGCGCGGGATCATCACGTAGTCGAGTTCCATCGTCTCGGCGTCGCCGATGGTCTCGGCGGCGACGATGCCCATGGCCTCGGCGGCGTGCGCGAGCATCAGCTTCGCGGTCACGTCGCCGATGGCGAAGATGTGCGGCACGCTGGTGCGGCAGCGGCCGTCGATGTCGATCGCGCCGCGCTCGGTCAGCTTCACGCCGGTGGTCTCCAGGCCGTAGCCCTCGACCCGCGGCTGGAAACCGATGGCCTGCATGACCTTGTCGGCCTCCAGGACCTCTTCCTCGCCGTCCTTGGTGACGGTGACGCGCACCTTCGGGCCGGACTCGTCGATCGACTCGACGCGGGTGCCGGTGCGCACCTCGACCCCGAGCTTCTTGTACCGCTTCGCCAGCTCGGTGGAGACCTCGACGTCCTCCAGCGGCACCATGCGGTCGAGGAACTCGACGATCGTGACCTTCACGCCGTAGTTGTGCATCACGTAGGCGAACTCGACGCCGATGGCGCCCGCGCCCGCGATGATGATGCTCTCGGGGAGCTCCTCGCTGAGGATCTGCTCCTCGTATGTCACGACGCGGTCGCTCTTGGCCGTGCCGGGCAGCATCCGGGTCGTCGCGCCCGCCGCGATGATCGCGTGGTCGAAGGTCACCGTCTCGCCGTTGACGGAGATCGTGTGGTCGTCGGTGAACTCGCCGCGGCCCTGGTACTCCGTGATGCCGTTCTTCTTCATCAGGAAGTGCACGCCCTTGACGCGCCCGTCCGCGACCTTGCGGCTGCGCTGGAACGCCACGCCGTAGTCGAAGCTGACCGTGCCGTCGACCTTGATGCCGAACGCCTTCGCCTCGTGGGTGAAGATGTGCGCCAGCTCGGCGTTGCGCAGCAGCGCCTTCGAGGGGATGCAGCCGACGTTGAGGCACACACCGCCCCAGTACTTCTCCTCGATGATCGCGGTCTTCAACCCGAGCTGGGCCGACCGGATCGCGGCGACGTACCCGCCAGGGCCCGCACCGAGGACCACGACGTCAAAGTGTGCGCTCATGGTCACCACACTAGGTGCCCAGCTGCTCCGAGAAGAACTTGAGCGACCGACGCCACGCGTCCGCTTGGGCGGCGGCGGTCGCGGACGGCGTGCCACCCATCCGGAACGTCACGCCGGGGCCCGGCACGAGCACGTCGGTCGTCGGCCGGTGGGGCGGTCCGGCGATCAGGTGGCCCGCCTCCGGGTAGGTCACGTGCTCGTACGGGAACGGGTGGTCGTGCTCGTCCAGCCGCTGCTTGGCGACCTCGCTCAGCGCCGCGGACGGCCAGCTCCGGTCGTCGCCCGCCGACAGCAGCAACACGCCGCCGCGGGTGCGCTCGACCGGGATGACCGCCTCCTCGGGGATGCCGTCGGCCAGGTCGAACGCCTCCCCCAGCGACGTCGGGCTCCCGTCGACGACGTCGCGGCGCAGACCATCCGGAATGGAGTACGGCAGGTACGGGAGGGCTTCGCCCTTGAAGGTCCAGGACGCGGACTCGTGCTGGAGGACCTGGAGCAGGTTGCGGCCGGGGCCGATGCCCTGCGTCACGACGCCGCTGCCGACGACGCTGACCACGGCCCGCACGTCGGGGAACGTGGCGCCCAGCAGCAGCGCCGCCTCACCGCCGCGTGAACCGCCGATGACACCGACCTCGCCCGCACGGGGGGACAGGTAGGCGATGGCCTTGCCGAAGTACTCCAGCGGGACGTCGACCAGGTGATCCGACACCCCCGGTGCCCGGAAGTAGGCCAGCGCCAGCGTGGTGAAGCCGTGCCCCGCGAGCAGCGCGGCGTCGGATTCGCGCAGACCGCCCTCCGAGCCGCCGAGCACGAGCACGCCGGGGTGGGTCTCCTCGTCGTCCGGCTCGAACAGCACGCCCACGAGCCCGCCGGTGTCCACCTCGGTCCGGCGAACGCCCTCGGGCACGGCCAGGCGCCGGAGTTCGACCTTGCCGACGCCGTCGACCTCCAGCAGCTCCGGGCCTGGCTTGCCGCCGGTCGGCCGCGTGGACCAGAACAGCCCCATCGGGTCCACGCCGGAGTAGTCGCCCTCCACGGGCGCGTGCCGGGTGAGGTCGACCACGCCGCGCTCGTCCGCGAGGAACACGGCCGACGAGCTGCGGTCGCCGGTGGTCAGGGTGATGGTCGCGCGGGAGTCGGGCGGAAGGCCGACCACGGATATGTCGACCGGACTGTCCAGAGGCGCTTCCTGGGGATCGACCACGATCTCGGCCACCGCGCCTCCTCGACAGTCATGAACCAGCGAGTCGCTCCGCTCGATCCGCGGCCGCGAGCGCGTCCAGCACCGCGTCGAGATCGCCGTCGAGCACCTGGTCCAGGTTATGTGCTTTGTACCCAACCCGGTGATCGGAGATGCGGCTTTCCGGGAAGTTGTACGTCCTCACCCGTTCGGACCTGTCGACCGTGCGGATCTGGGTCTTGCGCGCGTTGGAGGCGTCCTGCTGCGCCTGCTCCTCGGCCAGCGCCACCAACCGCGACTGGAGCACGACCATCGCGCGAGCCTTGTTCTGCAACTGGCTGCGCTCGTTCTGGCACGACACGACGATGCCGGTCGGCAGGTGCGTGATGCGGACCGCGGAGTCGGTGGTGTTGACCGACTGGCCACCCTTGCCCGAGGAGCGGAACACGTCGACGCGCAGGTCCTTCTCGTCGATCTCGACCTCGACGTCCTCGGTCTCCGGGAACACCAGGACACCGGCGGCGGACGTGTGGATGCGGCCCTGCGACTCCGTCACGGGCACGCGCTGCACGCGGTGCACGCCGCCCTCGAACTTCAGCCGCGCCCAGACCCCGTCCGGGGTGTCGACCTTGCTCTTGATGGCGACCGTGACGTCCTTGAAGCCACCGAGGTCCGAGTCCGTGCCGTCGAGCACCTCGGCCTTCCAGCCGTGGCGCTCGGCGTAGCGCAGGTACATGCGGAGCAGGTCGCCCGCGAACAGCGCCGACTCCTCGCCGCCCTCGCCGGACTTGATCTCCATGAGCACGTCGGACGAGTCGTGTGGGTCCCGCGGCAGCAGCAGCTCCGTGAGCCGCGCCTCCAGCTGCGGGATCTTGACCTTCAGCTCCTCGGCCTCCGCCGCGAACGCCTCGTCCTCGTCCAGCTCGGACGCCGCCTGCAGGTCCTCGCGGGCCTGGTCGAGGTCGCGAACAGCCCTCACGATCGGCCCCAGCTCGGCGTAGCGCTTCCCGAGCCTGCGCGCGCCCGCCTGGTCCGCGTGCACGGCCGGATCGGCGAGCTGCTTCTCCAGGTCGGCGTGCTCGGCGAGCAGGGCCTCAAGGGGCTGGTTCACGACTACTCCTGTGCTTCGTCCTGCAACGTTGCGACCAGACGACAACGGCGTCCGCCCGAGCCGGGTGGCTCGGGCGGACGCCGTGGACGAAGCTACTTGGCGGCGCGCTTGCCGTAACGGGCCTCGAAGCGCGCGACCCGGCCACCGGTGTCGAGGATCTTCTGCTTGCCGGTGTAGAACGGGTGGCAGTTGGAGCAGACCTCGACGTGGATGGACCCGGAGGTCTTGGTGCTGTGCGTGGTGAACGCGTTCCCACAGCTACAGGTCACATCGGTGGAGATGTACTGCGGGTGGATGCCAGTCTTCAACGTCTTGTCCCTTTCAGCGGTGTGGCCGCCGGGTCCCCAGACCTGGGGTGAACCGGAGCCGGACTCGACTAGAGAGTCTGCCAGATTGCCTGACGAAGACGAAAACGCCAGCCTGCGTTCGATTGTTCCCGAACTTCTTCCGTGACGTGGACCACCGGTCCAGCGCCCGTTCGCCGATGCTGAACGTCCGTTCGGCGCAAGGCGTGGCCGTTCAACTACTCAGAGCAGCACATCACCGTGTTCACCCGCACAATTGCGCCGTGCTTTGTGCCGCTGGACGCCCTCTGAGCCTCACGACGTGGCTCGCTGTGCCGTACCTGTTCAGCACCGCTGTAGTCGGCCTGACCGGCCTCGGATCACTCCTGCTGGGCTCGTTCGACTGGTCGATAGCCCTCACCGCACCCGTGTTCGGAGCAGCGACCGCAGTCACCGCGGCGGCAAGCTCGTCGGTCGACTGGCGATCCACAGCACAACGCCGCTGGCTCCGCTGGCCGTACCCAGGGTCCGTACTGGCAGTCGGCATCGCCACGGACGGCATCCGCCTACCGGTACTCCTGGTGGTGGGCCTGGGACTGCCGGCGCTGGGCCTGCTGCTCCGCTGGTACGTGGTCGAACGCCGCCGCAGCGCCGCCCTGGCCACGGCGGGCACGTACCCCAGCTCAGGCTGCTGACCAGCCCGTGACGCGCACGATCCGGTCCAGCGCGGAAGTTCACCCGTACAGCCCCGGTGCCCACGCCCGTCCTGAATAGCGTGGACGCATGTTCTTCGAACCCGATCCCGCGGCCCAGGATTTCATCGAGCCTCCCTCTCCCCCGCCGATTCCCCCGTGGCAGTCACCACCAGGGGAGGAGTTGGGCGTGATCGTCCCGTTCCACCGCACGGTCGCCCGCGGCGACAACGTCGTGGTCGTGCTCACGTCGGCGAGGGTGTACAGCACCGGCTGCCTCCTCCTCGTCGAAGTCGTGTCCCGCCGCGGGGACATGCCGCTCAACGAGTGGTGGGAACTGCGCAGCTCGGGCCACTCCACGATGTTCGCGAGTCCGACCCCGGAAGGCCTGCCGGACAAGATGCTGAGGTTCGGCGTCCGCTACGCCGACGGCACCAAGGCCACCACCGTCGGAGGGATGTCCCACCGGCGCCCGGCGAGCGAGCCGCCCACCGGGCCGGTGCTCGCCTGGACGCCCTTCGGCGGCGGCGGACGCAGCGGCGGCCAGGACTTCGGCCTCACGACCCACGGCCTGTGGCTGTGGCCGCTGCCCCCCGCGGAGCCGATCGAGTTCGCGGTGGAGTGGCCGTTCGGCGGGATCGACCTGACGATCGTCGAACTCGACGGCGCCGAACTCACCGCGGCCGCCGAGCGCTCCGCACCGTACTGGCCCTGAAACGCCGCCAGGGCCACCCCGGAGGGTGGCCCTGGCGGTCGAGGCCGATCAGACGCCTTCGTTGCCCGGAGTCGTCTTGGCGACCTGCATCAGGAACTCGATGTTCGTCCGGCTCTTGCGCAGCCGGTCGAGCAGCAGCTCGATGGCCTGCTGGCTGTCGAGCGCGTGCAGCACCCGCCGGAGCTTGTGCATGACCGCCAGCTCGTCCGGCGACAGCAGCAGGTCTTCCTTGCGGGTACCGGACGGGTCGACGTCCACCGCGGGGAAGATCCGCTTGTCGGCGATCTTGCGGTCCAGCTTGAGCTCGGCGTTGCCGGTGCCCTTGAACTCCTCGAAGATCACGCTGTCACCGGCGGAGCCGGTCTCGACGAGCGCGGTCGCGATGACGGTGAGCGAGCCGCCGCCCTCGATGTTGCGCGCCGCGCCGAGGAAGCGCTTCGGCGGGTAGAGCGCCGTCGAGTCGACACCACCGGACAGGATGCGACCGGACGCCGGGGCGGCCAGGTTGTACGCACGGCCCAGGCGGGTGATCGAGTCGAGCAGCACGACCACGTCGTGGCCCATCTCGACGAGCCGCTTGGCCCGCTCGATGGCCAGCTCCGAGATCGTGGTGTGGTCCGACGGCGGCCGGTCGAAGGTCGAGGCGATGACCTCGCCCTTCACCGAGCGCTGCATGTCGGTGACCTCTTCCGGACGCTCGTCCACGAGGACGACCATCAGGTGGCACTCGGGGTTGTTCGTCGTGATCGCGTTCGCGATCGACTGGAGCACCGAGGTCTTGCCCGCCTTCGGCGGCGACACGATGAGCGCCCGCTGGCCCTTGCCGATCGGCATCACCAGGTCGATGACGCGCGTGGTGAGGATGTGCGGCTCGGTTTCGAGGCGCAGTCGCTCGTTCGGGTACAGCGGCGTCAGCTTGGTGAAGTCGTCCCGGTTCTTGAGCTGGTCCGGGTCCAAGCCGTTGATCTTGTCGACGCGCACCAGCGGGTTGAACTTCTGCCGCTGCTGCTCGCCGTCGCGCGGCTGGCGGACGGCGCCGATCAGCGCGTCGCCGCGGCGCAGGCCGTACTTGCGGACCAGCGAGAGCGACACGTAGACGTCGTTCGGGCCCGCGAGGTAACCGGAGGTGCGCACGAAGGCGTAGTTCTCCAGCACGTCGAGGATGCCCGCCACGGGCAGCAGGACGTCGTCGTCGCGAACCTCGGTGTCGGGAGCGCCGGGGGCGCCGCCCTCGACCCGGCCACCACGGCGGCGGCGGTCGCGGAAGCGACGGCCGCGACGGCCGCCCTCTTCGTCGTCGTCCTCGACCACGTTGCTCTGGCGGTCGTTCTGCCGGCTGTCGCTCCGGTTGTCGTTGCGGCTCTCGTTCTGGCGGTTGCGGCCCTGGCCGCGGTCGCCGCGCTCACCGCGGTCGCCGCGCTCGGAACGGTCGCCGCGCTCGGAGCGGTCACCCCGGTCCTGGCGGTTGCCGCGCTCCGGACGGTCACCGCGGTCCTGGCGGTCGCCGCGCTCGGGACGCTGCTGGTCGCCACCGCGCTCAGGGCGCTCGCCCTGGGTGCGGTCCGGCTGCGGCCGGTCCTGCTGCGGCCGGTCCTGCTGGGGGCGCTCGACCTGGGTGCGGTCCGGCTGGGGGCGGTCCTGCTGCGGACGCTCGACGGGGGGTGCCTCGACAGGAGCGGCCACGGCGTTCTCCGGGCTGCCCGCGGCGCGGCCGGAGGAACGGCGACGCCGGTTGTTGCGACGGCTGCCCTCCTCCTCACCGGTGGTGGCGAGCGCCTCGGCGACGTCGAGCTGCTGCTGGACCGGCTTCTCCACCGGAGCCTGCACGGGCTTCTCGACGACCGGCGGAGCCGCGGGCGCCTCGGCGACCTTCGCGGCGGGCTTCTCAGCCTTGGCGGGCGGGGTCGAGGCGCTGCCCCGACCGGAGGTACCACCCTGCTTTTCCTTGATCGCCGCGATGAGGTCGCCCTTGCGCAGACCCGCGGTGCCGTTGATGCCGAGTTGGCCCGCGAGCTCACGAAGCTCTGCGAGCACCATGCCGGACAGACCAGCCCGCTTGCGCGGGGCGCTGCCGTTGGAAGGGGTGGACAGGGCGTTCTCCTCGGCTCCAGAACTGGCAGCGGCTTCGGGAGCAGCGTTGCTGCTCAACAAATCGGTGTTGCTCACACAAGTCCTTCCTGACCGGACCCCGCCTCCTACGCGGCCCAGCGGACCTGCCGCCCGACGGAATGCGGAACAGCAGTTCGTCCGATGAAGACGGATTCGACGCGGCGATTGCGCACTTGCGACGACGTCCGTCGGCACGGGACTTCTCGGTCACACGGCGATCGGGTGCCTTTCAGCCTCGACCCCGCCCTTGCGGCACAGGGTCACCTGGCTGGCTGGAATGCGACCCGGAACGACTGTCCGGGCACGGCACCGGCGCCCGTGCGCGCGGTGACTGATCGCCTCCGAGGGTAGACGCAGGCCGGTGCGGGTGCAACAACCGGGGTACCCCCGCGTGGCGTCGTCAGCCAAGTGGACGAACGCGCACGCCTCCCACGTCAACGGCGGATCGGCGCACGTCGAAGCCGGTGACGTCGACCCCGACCGGCAGTTCGCCGTCCTTCGGCAGGGCCAGCACCGTCGGCCCCGCGCCCGACACGGCCGCCGCCACTCCGGCAGTCCGAAGGTCCCTCACGACGCGGAGGGTCGCGGGCCACGCGGGCTCCCGGTACGGCTGGTGGAGCCGATCGTCCAAAGCGGCGAGCAGCAGCGAGGGATCGCAGGTCAGGGCATGTACGGCGAGGGCGGAACGGCCTGCGGCGAACGCCGCGTCGGCGTGCGGGACCACCGCGGGCAGCAGGCCCCTGGTGGTCTTGGTCGACGACTCCTCCGACGGCACCAGCACGACCGGCCGGAGATCGGTGTGCGGGTCGAGCCGGACCGCCCGGTACCGCTCACCCTCGGACCAGGCGATCACGACGCCGCCGAACATGCTGGCCGCCGCGTTGTCCGCGTGGCCCTCGAACTCCGACGCGAGTTGCAACGCGGCCGTGTCCAACTCGCGACCAGCCAGGCCGTACGCGGCGGCCACACCGGCCACGACCGCGGCGGCCGACGAGCCGAGTCCACGCGAATGGGGGATCGCGTTGCGGCAGTCGAACTCCACACCGGACGGTGCGGAACCGATCAGTTCGCAGGCCGCGCGGAAGGCCCGCACGACCAGGTGGGTCTCGTCGGTCGGCACGTTCTCGCAGCCCTCGCCGGTGACGCGCACGACGAGGCCGGACCCGACGACGCGGACGTCCACCTCGTCGTGGACGTCCAGCGCCATGCCGAGCGCGTCGAACCCGGACCCGAGGTTGGCGGTCGATCCGGGCACGGTGACCCGGACGGCCGACGTCACGCGAGTTCCAGCGCCGAGGCGACCGCGCCGGGGTCGACCGGCACGGGCTCCACGGCGGCCATGCCGAGCAGCGCGGTGTCCGGGTCCTTGAGGCCGTGGCCGGTGACCGTGCAGACCACGACGGAGCCCCTGGGGAGCCTGCCGTCGGCCGCGGTCGCGAGCAGGCCCGCGATGCTCGCGGCGGACGCGGGCTCGACGAAGATCCCCTCGCGCGCGGCGAGCAGCCGGTAGGCCTCCAGGATCTGCTCGTCGGTGACCGCCGCGATCAGGCCGTTCGACTCGTCGCGGGCCGTGGTGGCACCGGTCCACGAGGCCGGGCTGCCGACGCGGATCGCCGTGGCGATGGTCTCCGGGTTCTTGACCGGCTCACCCAGCACGAGCGGCGCGGCCCCGGCGGCCTGGAAGCCGTACATCCTCGGCGTCGACGTGGTCACGCCGTCCTTGGCGTAGTCCTGGTAGCCGCGCCAGTACGCGGTGATGTTGCCCGCGTTGCCGACCGGCAGGCAGTGGAAGTCCGGCGCGCGCCCGAGCACGTCGCAGATCTCCCACGCGGCGGTCTTCTGGCCGATCAGCCGCACCGGGTTGACCGAGTTGACCAGGGTCACCGGGTACTCGGCCGCGGTCTTGCTCGCCAGTTCGAGGCAGTCGTCGAAGTTGCCGTCGATCTGCAGGATCTTCGCGCCGTGCATGACGGCCTGGGCCATCTTGCCGAGCGCGATCTTGCCGCTGGGCACGAGCACGGCGGCGGTCAGCCCGGCCTTCGCGGCGTACGCGGCTGCCGAGGCCGACGTGTTGCCGGTGGACGCGCAGATGACCGCCTTGATGCCGCTGGCCAGCGCGTACGTCATGGCCACGGTCATGCCGCGGTCCTTGAACGACCCGGTCGGGTTCGCGCCCTCGACCTTGACGAGCACGCGGCTGCCGGTCAGCTCGGACAGGTGCTCCGCCTCGACCAGCGGGGTGCCGCCCTCGTGCAGGGTGACGACCCTGGCGCCGTCCGGCAGGGCGATGCGGTCTGCGTAGGCGTTGATGATGCCGGGCCAGCCGGGGCGCACGCCTGCTTGGATCGTCACTGTTCTTCGCCTTCCACGCGCATCACGCTGACCACGTCCCGGACCACCGGGAGACCACCGATCTTGTCCACTGTGGACCGCAGCGCCGCGTCGGACGCGGCGTGGGTGACGATCACCAGGCTGGCGTCGTCGACCCGGCCCTCCTGCCGCACGGCGGCGATGCTCACGTCGTGCTCGGCGAACACGGCCGCGACCTGGGCGAGCACGCCCGCGCGGTCCGCCACGTCGAGGCTGATGTGGTACCGCGTCGGCGTCTGGCCGATCGACCGCACCGGCAGGCCCGCGTAGGCGGACTCGCGGGGGCCGCGACCGCCGAGGACCCGGTTGCGGGCCACCGCGACGAGGTCGCCGAGCACCGCGCTGGCGGTCGGCGCGCCACCGGCGCCCTGGCCGTAGAACATCATCTCGCCCGCGGCGTCGGCCTCGACGAACACCGCGTTGAACGCGCCGTTCACCCCCGCGAGCGGGTGGCTGCGCGGGATCATCGCCGGGTGCACGCGCGCCGCGACGGACTCCGTCGTGGTGCCGTCCGCGGCGGTCTCGGTGACCCGCTCGCAGATGGCGAGCAGCTTCACCGTGCGGCCGAGGCCCTTGGCGGCGGCGATGTCCGACGCGCTGACCGCCGAGATGCCCTCGCGGTGCACGTCCGCGGCCGTGACCCTGGTGTGGAACGCGAGCGACGCGAGGATCGCGGCCTTGGACGCGGCGTCGAACCCGTCGACGTCCGCGGTCGGGTCCGCCTCGGCGTACCCGAGCCGCGACGCCTCCTCCAGGGTCTCCGAGTAGCCGGCGCCGGTCGCGTCCATGCCGGAGAGGATGAAGTTCGTGGTGCCGTTGACGATGCCCATCACGCGGGTGATCCGGTCGCCCGCCAGCGATTCGCGCAGCGGGCGCAGCAGCGGGATCGCGCCCGCGACGGCGGCCTCGAAGTACAGGTCCGCGCCCGAGGCGTCGGCCGCCTCGAACAGCTCGCCCGAGTGCTCGGCCAGCAGCGCCTTGTTCGCCGTGACCACCGACTTGCCCGAGCGCAGCGCGGCCAGCAGGAGCGTCCGGGCGGGCTCGATGCCGCCGATCACCTCGACGACGAGGTCGACGTCCGACGCCACCAGCGCGGCCGCGTCGGTCGTGAGCAGGTGCTCGGGCACCTCGCGGTGCTTGTTGGGCTTGCGCACGGCGATCCCGGTCAGCTCGACCGGTGCGCCGATCCGCGCGGTCAGGTCCACGGCCTGGTCGGTCAGCAGCCGGACGACCTCAGTGCCGACCGTGCCGCAGCCCAGCAGGGCCACCCTGATCGGTTTACCTTCCGGCACCTTCAACCTCCAAGTGGAACAGGTCGTCCTCGGTCTCCCGGCGCAGGAGCAGGCGCGCCTCGCCGTCGGTCACCGCGGCGAGCGCGGGCCGCGGCAGCCGGTTGTAGCCGCTGGCCATGGAGTAGCAGTAGGCGCCGGTCGCGGCGACCGCGAGCAGGTCGCCCGGCGCGACGTCGTCCGGCAGCCAGCAGTCGCGGACCACGACGTCACCGGACTCGCAGTGCTTGCCGACGACGCGGCACAGCACGGCCTTCGTGTCCGGGTCGGCGGTGCGCGAGACGAGGCGGCAGTCGTACACCGCGTCGTAGAGGGCGGTGCGGATGTTGTCGCTCATTCCGCCGTCCACGCTGACGTACCGGCGGGTGTGGCCGCCGTCCAGCTCGACGTCCTTGATCGTGCCGACCTCGTACACGGTGACCGTGCCGGGACCGACGATGGCGCGTCCCGGCTCGACCGCGATCATCGGCATCGGCAGACCGGCGTGCTCGGTCTCCTTCCGCACGATGTTGTGCAGCTGGCGGGCCAGCTCGGCGGGCGGCGGCGGGTCGTCGTCCGGCGTGTACGCGATGCCGAGACCACCACCGAGGTCCACGGTGGTCAGGCTCTCGAGCGCCTCGGCGCCGTGCTCGACGTGCAGGTCGGCCAGCAGGCCGATCACCCGGCGCGCGGCGATCTCGAAGCCGCTGGCGTCGAAGATCTGCGACCCGATGTGGCTGTGCAGGCCGGTCAGCCGCAGGCCGTCGGCCTTGAGCACCCGGCGCGAGGCTTCGGCGGCGTCGCCGGAGGACAGCGAGAACCCGAACTTCTGGTCCTCGTGCGCGGTGGCGATGAACTCGTGCGTGTGCGCCTCGACGCCGACCGTCACCCGGATCATCACCGGCTGCACGACCCCGCGCTCGCGCGCGATCTGGTCGAGCCTGGCGATCTCGAAGAACGAGTCGACCACGACCGCGCCGACCCCCGCCTCGACGGCGGAGACCAGCTCGGCGACGGACTTGTTGTTGCCGTGCAACGCGATCCGCTCGGCCGGGAACTCCGCGCGCAGGGCGATGGCCAGCTCGCCACCGCTGCACACGTCGATGCTCAGGCCCTCCTCGGCGACCCAGCGGGCCACCGCGACGCTGAGGAACGCCTTGGACGCGTAGTGCACCAGCGTCGGGTCGCCGAACGCCGCGGCGTGCTCGGCGCACCGCGACCGGAAGTCCGCCTCGTCCATGACGAACAGCGGCGTCCCGTACTGGAGCGCGAGGTCGCGGACGTCGACGCCCGCGAAGCGGACGACGCCGTCCGCGCCGCGCTCGGCGTTGCGCGGCCACACCCGCGGGTGCAGCTCGGCGATGTCGTCCGAAGTGGACGGACGGTTCCCGGCGGTGCTGCCGGAGGTCATGACGTCGGCGTGCCGGGGACCGGCCGGGTGCGCGCGCATCACATGCGCTCCAACGCGGTGACGCCCAGCAGGGCGAGGCCGTTGGTGAAGACCTGGCGGACGGCCAGCACCAGCTGGAGCCGCGCCTGGTTGACGGGGGTGACGTCGTCGTCGCCGCGCGGCAGCACCCGCAGCTCCGCGGTGTCGTAGAACCGGTGGGTCGTGCCCGCCAGCTCCTCCAGGTAGCGGGCCACGCGGTGCGGCTCGCGCAGCTCTGCCGCCGCGGCCACGACGCGCGGGAACTCGCCGAGCGTGCGGATCAGGTCGCCCTCGCGGTCGTGCGTGAGCAGCTCGAACGCGTCGTTCGGCTCCAGGCCGAGGTCGGCGGCGTTGCGGCGCACCGACGCGATCCGCGCGTAGGCGTACCGCACGTAGTGCACCGGGTTGTCGTTGGTGTTCTTGCGCAGCAGGTCGAGGTCGATGTCCAGCACGGAGTCGACCGACGAGCGGACCATCGCGTACCGGGCGGCGTCCACGCCGACCGCCTCGACCAGGTCCTCCATGGTGATCACGGTGCCCGCGCGCTTGCTCATCCGCACCGGCTTGCCCTCGCTGACGAGGTTCACCATCTGCCCGATCAGCACCTCGACCACGGCCGGGTCGTCACCGAGCGCCGCCGCGGCGGCCTTCAGCCGGCCGATGTAGCCGTGGTGGTCCGCGCCGAGCATGTAGATGCACAGGTCGAAGCCGCGCGACCGCTTGTCCTGCAGGTAGGCGATGTCACCGGCGATGTAGGCGGGCTCGCCGTCGCTCTTGATGACCACCCGGTCCTTGTCGTCGCCGTACTCGCTGGACCGCAGCCACCAGGCGCCGTCCTCGAAGTACAGCGCCTCGGACTCCTTCAAGGCCTCGACGGCCTTCCCCACGGCGCCGGACCTGTGCAGCGAGTCCTCGTGGAAGAAGACGTCGAAGTCGGTGCCGAAGTCGTGGAGGGCCTGCTTGATCTCCTCGAACATCAGGCCGACGCCGATCCGGCGGAACACCTCGGCGCTGTCCTCGGCGGACAGCGCGCTGGGCTCCTGCTTGAGCACCTCCGCGGCGATGTCGGTGATGTAGCCGCCCGCGTACCCGTCAGCCGGGGCGGGCACGCCCTTGGCGGCGGCGATCAGCGACGACACGAACCGGTCGATCTGCGCGCCCGCGTCGTTGAAGTAGTACTCGCGGGTCACGTCACCGCCCCTGGCCGACAGCACCCGGCCGAGCGCGTCGCCGACGGCCGCCCAGCGGGCGCCACCGAGGTGGATCGGGCCGGTCGGGTTCGCCGAGACGAACTCCAGGTTGATCCTGACCTTCGCCAGCTCGTCACCGGTGCCGTACGCGTCACCGCCCGTGAGCACCTCGCGCAGGATCGCGCCCTGCGCGTCAGCGGCCAGGCGCAGGTTCAGGAAGCCGGGTCCGGCGACCTCGACGGACGCGATCGCGTCCGTGCCGGTCAACGCCTCGGCCAGCCAACCGGCCAGGTCACGGGAGCCGACGCCGAGCTTCTTGCCGATCTGGAGGGCCAGGTTCGTCGCGTAGTCGCCGTGGTCGGGGTTGCGGGGTCGCTCGATGGTCACCGCGGGAGGCAGTGCGGCGGCGTCCAGGCCACGGCCGGACAGCACGTCCACGGCCGTCGCGCGGACCAGTTCAGCGAGCGCAGCGGGAGTCACCCGGAGAAGTCTAGGGAAGCGTTCGCGCTGGTCTCGACCGGGTTGACGAGTCTCGGAGGGTGGGATGGACAACCCTCGCGTCCACCAGTGGCAACTGTTGACGAACACACTGTGCGACCGACGGTTGACGGTGATCAGACACGGTGTCCCTACACTGGCCGGCGGCAGTCGTCCGGCGTCGTGCACGGATGACACGAGATCTGAGGCGGACATGGTCAGCGGCAAGAAGACGAAGGCCAACCGCGGAAGCGTGCAAGCGGCACGCGCGTCCGTGGTGGCGAGCAAGCCCAAGCCCTGGGGCACCATCGCGGCGGTCATCGCCGTGGTCGCACTCGCGGTCGGTGTGTTCGGGTACGCGTACTCGAAGATCGACGCGCAGAACGCCAAGGCCGAGGCGCTGGCGGCGTGGACTCCCTCCGACACGAACAAGGACCCGTCGGACAAGATCGCGGGCGTCGTGAAGAAGGAGTACGAGGCCAGCAAGCACGTCACGGCCACCCAACGGGTCGCCTACGACCAGAGCCCGCCCTTCGGCGGGCCGCACGACGGCGTGTGGGCCGACTGCATGGGCACCGTCTACCCGGCGGGCGTCCGCACCGAGAACATGGTCCACGGCCTGGAGCACGGCGCCGTGTGGATCGCCTACAACCCGGACAAGGTCACCGGCGACGCCCTCGACAAGCTGAAGGACCGCGTGTCCGGCCAGCCGTACACCCAGATGTCGCCGTACCCCGGCCTCGACAAGCCCATCTCCCTCCAGTCGTGGGGCCACCAGCTCAAGCTGGAGAGCGCCGACGACGAGCGCATCGACCAGTTCATCCAGTCCCTGCGCCGCAACCCGAACACCTACCCCGAGGTGGGCGCGGCCTGCGACTCGACCAGCTTCCCGGTCGACAGCCCGCCGCCGTTCGTGGCCGAGGCCCCTGGCGCGGACGCCATCCCCATGGACGGCGGCACCGTGGCCCCGGCCGAGGGCAGCCAGCCCCCCGCCTCCGGCGCGGCCGACCCGTCCGCCCCGGCCCCGTCCCTCCCGGCCTCCACGCCCAGCACCCCGCCGAGCAGCTGACCCGATGATGACCGACACCGAGCAGGACGCGGGCGCGACCGAGCACGTCCAGGACGACCGTCCGACCGGCGGTCCCACCCTGGCGAGAACAGTGGTCATCACCGCTGCCGTGCTCGCCGTGCTCCTGCTCGGTGCGGCCATCGGCCTGCTGATCAAGCTGCCGGGCTCCTCGGACGCCTCCGTGCCCCCGAGGGACTCGGTGGACGTGGGCTTCGCGACCGACATGGCCGCGCACCACCTCCAGGGGGTGCAGATGGCGAACATCGCGCGCGACCGGAGCACCACCATCGAGATCAAGCAGCTGGCCTTCGACGTCGAGAGCACGCAGCTGGAGCAGATCGGCCGGATGAAGGGCTGGCTGTTCCTCTGGGGCATGCCGGAGCAGTCCGTGGACGGCACCCACATGGCGTGGATGGAGGAGTCCGCCGAGCACTCCCACTCCACCGAGGCAGGCACCGGCGCCACGGGGATGCCGGGCATGGCCTCGTCGGAGGAGCTGACGAAGTTGCGTTCGTTGAGCGGAACCGAGTTGGACACCTTCTTCCTGCAGCTGATGCTGCGACACCACATCGGCGGAGCGCCGATGGCGGAATACGCGGCCGGACATGCGGGGCAGAGCGTGGTGCGGCTGTTGGCGGACAACATGCTGAAGTCGCAGAGCAGTGAGGTCGACTACATGAAGCAACTGCTGACGCAACGTGGAGCCGTTCCGCTACCGCAGAACTGACGCTGCCCCACCCAGCGGGTACCGGAGCTGCGCGGCCGGTAGTTGGGTCTTCAGTGGTCGCAGGGCTTGAGTTGTAGGGCACTGAGCTGCCGGACTTTGGGTGCGGAACCCCGAAGCCGGGCGTAGACGCAGAACTCTGACCAGCCACGCCCTTTGAAGCGCGAACCTAATCTGCCGGACCGCTGAGCCGTGGGACCTGGACTCGCGTGCCACCGCCGGAGCCGACCGCCGGAGCCGACCGCCGGAGCCGACCGCCGGAGCCGACCGCCGGAGCCGACCGCCGGAGCCGACCGCCGGAGCCGACCGCCGGAGCCGACCGCCGGAGCCGACCGCCGGAGCCCACCGCCGGAG
>JAEBDY010000003.1:0-564015 GCA_049997955.1 Umezawaea sp. cmx-9-4
GCCGCTACGCTGGCCACGAGGTCTCCGGTGTTATGGGTTTGCTTGGTCGCTCACCCGTCTACCGGAGACCTCGCTACGTTTCAGGTATCGACACGCCGCTGGTCATAGCCTTTGAAACACGACCTAGCCGCCCATCACTTGTCGGGTCAGGGCCTCGGCCTCCTCGATCCGGCCGGTCGCCTGGAGTCCCGCGGCGAGCATGAATGTGGCCGGCGTACCAAGTTCCCCCGTCAAACGGTGGGCGTCGCCGAGAACTTCCAGCACGGTGCGGAACTCATCGACGGCGGCCTCGACATCACCCTTGAGGTGCAGGACGCAACCCAGGTTGAACCGCGCCCCGATGGTTCTCGCGTGGTCAGCACCATAGACGCTCTCCAGACCGGAGAGCACACTGCGGAAAATCGCCTCCGATTCCACCAACTCCTTGCCGTCGCGCAGGAGAACGGCCAGCGAGTTGAGAGCCGCGAGCGTGTCGGGGTGCTTCGGCCCGAGCACCCGCACAGCGCTCCGCGTCAGATTCCGGTACTCCCATTCAGCTCGTTCGACGTCGCCCTCGTCCCCCAGAACGAGGCAGAACCCGTGCCAAGCCGAGAGGACCGACGGGTGATCGTCGCCGAAGAGCAGGCGCCGGACCTCGAGGACCTGCCGGACCAGTTGTCCGGCCTCCCCAAGATCCCCCCGTGCCCGGAGGACCTGCGCGAGGCTGTACCTGCCGGTCAACGTCTCCGGGTGGTCATACCCGTGATGTGAGGTGAGAGCGGTCACCGCTGAACGGAGCTCAATCTCCGCCGCAGCGAGGTCGCCTTGGTCAACCAGGAGGTTTGCCAGGTTGCACCTGGCGCCCAAGGATTCCACCTCGTCCGGTCCGGCCGCCTTGATGGCTTCCCTGAACAGCCGCTCCGCCTCCACCAAGTCGCCGAGCCAATGGACGACGATCGCGAGTCCGTGCTTGGCTGTCGCGGTCTGCCGGACACCCGCACCGTGCAACGCCTCCTCGACAGCCACAATCGAGCGGTACTCCGCCTCCGCCTCTGCCAGTCGACCCGACGACGCGAGCACATTCGCCCAAGCCTGCCGCACCATCAGGGTTCCGGGGTGCCTGTCACCCCAGATCTGCCGAGCCGAAGCCAGGCTGGTCCCCAGCACCCGTTCCGCGTCCTCCAGGTCGCCCAACGCCTGCCGCGCACGACCCAAAGTGCTGCTCGCCTGGATGACGAAGGGGTGCCGCTCTCCCCACCTCGCCACCGCGAGGCGGATGACCTCCGCACAGAGCTGCTCGGCTTCAGCGAAGCCACCCCGATCGAGAAGGATCGTCGCGAGCACGTGGACCGTGACCGCGGTCAGGTGGTGCTCGGCCCCGAGATCACGCCGGAGGAAGTCGACGGAGCGGCGCACGAGTCCCTCCGCCTCGGCGAACCCACCACGAGCGCACAACACGCGTGCCAAGCCGTTCCGCATCGACACAGCGAGGTACGAGTCCGGATGGGTCTCCTCGTGCGCGGCCAGGACGAGGCGGAACTCCCTCTCCGCAGGCTCGATGTCTCCCCGCACACGCAGGATGTCCGCCAGACCGAACCGAGAGTTCAACGCGTAAGGACCCGAGTCGCCGCTCCCGGCCAGCACGGTCCGGTACTCGGCCTCGGCCTCAGCTAGCCGTCCAAGCTGCCGCAGGGCGGAGGCGAGAGAGAAGCGGCTGCCCAGCGTCTCGACAGCGCCAGGCCCGAGCAGGTCGTTCCGCCCCTCGACCGCGGCTCGGAGGAGGTCGAAAGCGTTGCGGTCGAGTCCAATGCTCCCGGAGAAGTCACCGCCGTGGTCGCACACGGTCGCGGCGCGCAACCTGTCCTCGACCTCTTGGTCCTGATCCAGGACGACACCCCGCGCGACCGAGCAGTGCGGGAGCAACAGGCGCCAGACCGGCCAGTTGGTCAGATCGTCGTACGGTCGCCGGACGGCGCACCGGTGCACCAAGTCGAGGACCAGGCGCGTGTAGGCGGGCACGTCCGGCGTCAGCCCGACGTGGTACCGGTTCGCGTCGCGGATGACCGGGTGCAGCACGACCGCGGGCACCGCCTCGGCCTGATCAGGACCGGGGTTGTCCGCCTCGTCCAACAGCCCCAGTTCGGCGAGGACCCGAAGCGACTTGCCCAGTCCGGCGGGGACCACCCCGTCCAGGACCACCGCACCGGCGAACGCCTCGGCATCGAGCAGGTCCAACGGAATGGCCGTCGGCCCCAGCCAGGACAGCGCGCGCAGCAGCGGGCGGGCGTCGACGTGGCCGCGCCTGTCCAGCAGGTCCAGCGACAGTTCCCACGTCCGGGTGAGCAGTTCGCGGTCGAGCGGCGCCTCCGTGGTCCACGACAGGTCGGTGACGTCGACAAAGCTGTCGTTCCACGCCTGTAGGTAGGCAGCGAACGTGGTCGCGGGGGTCCACCCCGGCAGCGCGGGAGCGGATCGAGTGGACGCGAGGTAGGACCCGGCCAGCCACAGGGCCAGCGGAAGTCCGCCCAGTCGGGTCGCCAGCGCCACCGCTTCGTCCGCGGTCCCGGCCTCGGGTACCCGGTCGAGCAGGACGTCGGCGCCGTCCGACGCGGAGAGCGCGGTCACCGCGTGGCGCTCCGCACGGCCCCACACACCGGGGTCACGGGTGCGGGTTGTGACCAAGATGGTGCCCCTACCGGGCTCGGGATCGCGTAACCACCCCCGGCCGCCGCGGACGCGCCCGTCCTCGGGCGCGAGCACCGCCGCGTCGTCGGCGTTGTCCAACACCAGCAGCCACTTCCGGTCCAAGGTGTTCAGGCTCCGCCACAGTAGGTCCGGAGCCGAACCGCGTTCGTAAGACCAAGCGTCGCGCACCATGGCCTGATCGGCGCCACAGCGCAGGGCCACTTCGCGCAGCCCTTCGACCAAGCCGGTCGTGGTGCTCGCGTCGACCCACCACACGTCGACTTCGTCGGCCACGCGCTCGACGATGCGCAGGGCAACCGTCGTTTTCCCGTAGCCTCCGGCGCCGTGCAGGACGACGTTGCGCCCGTCGGGTTCGCGGACTGCTTCCGCCACGACGTCGACAAGGGCGTCCCGGCCCCTCGTCCGCCGAGTGAGACGGCCGAGCGGCACGGATACCGACGTCAGACCGGGTCCGCCAGGAGCATCCCCGTAGTTGTAGATGTTCCCCATGGCCTGCTGCACGGTGGAACCGTCCATCGCGACGGCGGTTTGGTGCTTTGCAGATGAAGGGATCTCCTCGGCCACGAATCCACCTCCACTGCTCCGGTCAAGATCGCAAGTACACGACCACAGGGTGGTCGAGGGGGAACACTTGGCGGAGTGAACCACCCGAACGAAGCAATGAGATAGGCCGTTCGGACAGATGAAACCCGCCTTATTGCGGTCGGCTCCAGCATGGGGTTCGGGGCCACGTCAGATCCGGAGTCACCCGCCGGGACCCCAGATTCAGGTCGCGACAGGGGACGACAAACCTCTCGATCAGACGGCCATCGTCGAGTTCTACGGCGAGAAATGCAGGTCGGCTGATGTGATCCCATAGGTTTGGTCAGGGCTCGACCTGCTAGAGAACGGCGGCCAGCCGGTCAAGCGCCGGGACGGCATCATCACCTGATACCAGGCGTGGCTCCGCAATCGGGAACGGCGCGTCCTCGCGCACGATTTCCAGCACCTCGCAGAAGGAGCGGTCTGCTGTCAGGAACAAGTCGCAGTCGACCAGGTACGCGCTGTGCTGCTCGTCAGCCGGATTACCGTTGGTGACCTTCCGTGTCAACTGGACCGTGCGGACGGCCCAGCGCAGCCATTCACGCGGAAGTGCATCGCGTTCCGCGTCGGTCAGCCAGAACCGGTTGAATTCGGCCTGGTCAGACCTCACAGCGGTGAGATTCGCGTACGCGCCGATCCAGTCGGCAAATGTGGTGTCCCCGCTATTGAGCAACGACCAGTCGACCACTGTCACTAGCTGGTGCCAAAACAGGGTCGCTGACTCCCACCGCCATGCCTCGACCGGCGCGCCGTTCCAGCCAGGTACATCAAGATCCTTGGCTGCGTCGCCCTTGCTGATCGTCAGTGCAGTGAGAGGCCGCAAGGAAAGCTTGTCTCGCAGGACGATGTTCGCCCTGTTCTGCTTCTGCTGCGATACGAGGTAGTCGCGCTCGTCGGTGCGGGCCATCTCGTAATCGTGGATCCGCTGCGAGTCCTGGGCCGCCTCGCGCCAGATCTTGTTGGTCCAGAAGTTGTTGAGCGACGCGACTTTGCCGGTGTCCGGCATCCGACGCATCCAGTGTGGTCGGAGCCTGCGCATCTCGGCCACGATGTCGGCCGCCTCGGTCTCCGCCTCACTGGGCAGTCTCTTCCACGGTCCCCTCGCAAGGGCTCGGATCTTCCGTTGCCGAGCGTCGGTCCGCGAGATTCTCGCCACTTCGACCAGCACGCTCGGAGGCATGAGCACCTTCAGGCTGTGTGAGGTCATCAGCTGTTGGAACTCGTGTACGACATCATCGTCTCCGATCGACGACCACAAATTCGTGTCTATAGTGACTCGCGTTGTCACTAGTCCACCCCCCGAAATAGAAATATGCGATCATTCATTCTCGCTGCCAGCGTCGCAGGTGTGATCGCCGGGGTAGCAATGTGTTCATGTCAGCGAATCGAAGTTACCTTGATTCTGGTCTCAAATCCGGCTTGACTAGTGTCGTGGAATGTCTCCAGTATGCAGCGTTGCTGCGTAGTCTCACTGAACTCTTCTCAGCGCATGCCTGACTGAGAAGCTGGGAGGTGGTTGACGGTGTCAGAATAAGG
This sequence comes from Umezawaea sp. cmx-9-4, assembly GCA_049997955.1. Classification (GTDB taxonomy): domain Bacteria; phylum Actinomycetota; class Actinomycetes; order Mycobacteriales; family Pseudonocardiaceae; genus Umezawaea. Next base: position 4,804 of record JAEBDY010000003.1, read on the forward strand.
GCTCGACCGTGGTGCCCTCGTAGGGTCGTTCGGCGGATGGATCTGTCGCGATCTCGTAGACGATGAGGTGTCGGTCCGTCAGTGTCGTGATGTCTTCGTCGGTGATGCTGATCGAAGGTTTCCGGTCCTTAAGGTATAAGACGAGTTGACGCAGGGGGTAGGCCAAGCGTTCAACGAACGACCCGAAGTGTCTACCTGATGCTGTGGTGATCGCGTCGCGTCGTTGGATGAACTCGTCGTGTGGAACTCTGCGGACGATTTGGATGGCTACGTCGAGGTCGCCGAGGCGGTCCTGGGTGTCGTCGAGGTAGCTGCCGAAGACGGTGATGTGAGTGACTGTGTAAGGCTTGGAGCGATCGGTGTTGTAGCTGCGTACCCGGCCAGGTGCCGTCGCGCGGTGGCTCTGGTGATGGGTTTGGCGAAGCTGGCCCCGGCGAGAGCGTTGTCCCGGACTGTGGTGAACCACCAGGTTCCGTGCCGGTTCTGTTCGGTGATCTCCAGGTAGCCAGCGTTCGCGAGCCGTTCGAGTAGCCCGCGCGTTGAGTCCTCGGTCATGTCGAGAGTCGACGCAGCGTATTCGGCGAGGCCTGGGGACCCGCGGAATACGCGCACAAGGTCCCGAGCCTGAGCTGCTGGGATGCCTTCCACCAGCTGATCTTTAGATAGACGCACCATTCATCTCTACCACGGGCGGAGGGGCGTTCGGCACGTTCATTGACAACGCTGCCTGTGCGGGAAGGCGCCCAGGCCAGCACCTCGTTGTCGCGGAACTCGCACACCCGACCTGCTCAGGGGAGGCATACCACCTGGCTATCGGCGTGGTGTTGGTGGGCTGTCGGCGTGGTGTTGTCAGGATGCTGCTACGCCGGGTCGGTTGGTGTCGTTCCGTATGGGATGGCGGTGGGCTGGTGTGTCGATGATGCGGCAGTGGCTGCTACCGATGCAGTGACGGACGACGTGCGTGGTGCCTGTGTGTAGTTGACGGTGCTGTGGGGGAGTGGGAGCTAAATGGGAGGATTCAAGGTGCGACAACGGTTCAGGACTGCATGCAACGGCATCCAACGGTACCGCCGTGACCTGCGGGTCCAGTGTTTTCCCAGGTCGCGCACTTGACGGGGCGGCACTGGGGGTCAAGGGGTCGCAGGTTCGAATCCTGTCGTCCCGACGGTCTGAATCAGCCCGCTGATTCTGGGCAACAGCCCAGGTCAGCTGGCTTTTTCGTGCGCGAATAATGATCTTCGCATGATTTATCGCTGGCGGGCCCTGTTTTCAACATCAACAGGGCCGCAGAAGGAGCGAAGGTAGCCGGGTCGATCGGCTCGACATGCACCGAAACGTCCAGGCGGCCGGGGTAGGTCAGCAGCGGCGCGAGCCAACCGGGATGCACCTCGCGCGGGAAACCGACCACGGCGAAGCTGGAGACCCACTCGCCCCCGACCTCCAAGTGCCGCGCGGCCACCGACAAGGCGTCAGGGGTGAATGCGGCGGCTGCAGAGGGTGCCGGGGTATGGCTACCTCGAGTCTGGCGTGCGCGAGCGGGCATCAGGACCCTCCGTTCTCGTCGTCGTAGTCGTCCTCGTAATCCCAGTCGTCGACGTCGTCTTCGATCAGGTCGGCGCTGGAGGTGGTGATGACCTCGTCGGAGCCGGCCAGCTCCGCTGACGGCGGCAGCAGGCTGTCGGGATTGCACGCCGAGGCCAGCACCGCCGTGGCCTGTCCGGCGTCCAGCGGGGTGACCACGATCCCGGCTGGGGACAGCAACTCGATCGCCTCGCCGAGGCGACGCACCAGACGCGACTCCGCAGCCCGCCGCGTCCCGGCATCGACCTGTCCACCGGGCTGCTTGCGGCGTATGCCCGCCATCGACCCGAGCACCGCCAGCGCGCCGGGCCCGCCCAAGCCGTCAATTGGCGCGGCGATGCCGAGCGGCTCGCGCAGCACGAGCAGGACTTGGCGGCGCAGCAGGTCGGACTGCTGCCCGAGTTGAACCAGGTAGTCGGCGTGCTCGACCGCAGCGGCCTCCAGCGCGGGGTGCGGAAGGCCGCCCGCGCGTTCGCGCAACTCGGCGACTTGCGCGGACAGGTCGAGCCGTTCGGTGCGCACCAGCACCTGCACCGGCGCGGTCAACGAGTGCAGGTAGCGGCCGAACGAGGCGACCAGTGCCTCCTGCTCGTTCGGGGTCAGCAGCGCGAAGTTCACCGTGGAGGCGACCGCGACCACGGCCAGGCCGTCGCCGCCCAGGTCGACCACGCCGGTCTCGGTGACGGCCTCGGCCGGCATTCGCAGCGCCGAGGGCGAGACCTGTTCGGGCTGCGTTGCTCGACCCTTGCCGCCCTTGGTCCGATGCGCAGCTTGTTCCGCGTTTGGGATGAGCCAGGCGGGTGCCGGGCGCACACCCTCGGGCGCGGCGACGCGGTGCCTTGGGGCGACCCGTTGGCGGATCGCGGCGACGAGCAGCTTGCCCATCGGCATCCCGTCGCGCTTGCCCAGGGCGAGCATCGCGGAGGCGGCGCCGACCGGGACGGCGAAGGCCAGGAACACCGGGATCGGCAGGAAGGCACGGGTGGCCGCCCAGAGCAGGTAGAGCACCGTCCCGGCGGCGGTGAGGATCGCGAGTTGGCGTGCGGTCAAGGGACCGAGTACGCGGTCGTGCATGTCGACATCGGCCGGGATACGGACTGGCGCGGTCATGGGGTCTTACCTCCTGGCTTGGGCCTCGGTGGCACCGCTGGCGGCGGTATCGGAGGTGAACTGAGGACCGGTGTCGTCGCCGGCTTGGATGGCTTGGGCAGGTCCAGCGGCAGCCGCAACTGCCGTCCCGCTCTTGGAGCGGGTCGAGCTGGAGCCGCCGGTGGCGGCACGGGGGCTGGCTTGGGTACGGGAACCGGACGTACACCCTTCAGCGGCAGCAGGTACTGGCCGTCGCGGGTCGCCCGGTTGCCCTTGTACGGGTCGAAGGGCAGCTCCGGCTGCACCACTCGGTTGCGCGCACGCGGCGGCGCTGGAGGCGGAGGTGAGGGCGGGCTTGTCGGGCGAGGTACCCGGCGCACTCCGTCCAGTGGCAACGGGTACTGCCCGGACCCGGTGGGATGGTTGCCCTTGAACGAGCGGCAACTCCAGCTGAGTGCCGCCGCGACCCGCCGGACGCGGACGACTCGTGGCTGCACCACCACGCGGCGGCGGAGTGGCCTTGGTGCGCTTGATGTCCAGCGGCAACCGGTACTGGCCGTCACGTCCAAGCACCGGCTTGTTCTCCGGCCAGTCATCGCCCAGCGGCAACGCCAACTGCTTTCCCTGAACCGAAGGCGACGTCGACGAGGCCTTGCCTTTGACCGAGGCCTTGTTTCCCGGTTGAGCTTTGCCTTTTGGGGTTGTGGACGCGGCGGGCTTCTTGGCGCCCGAGCGGACTCGGCGCACTCCGGGCAGGGGCAGGATGTACTGACCGGTGGAGGTGGTGCGGGTTCTCGCGAACGGGTTGGGCGGCTTCGTGGCACGGCTTGCCGCGGGGTCTGGTTTCCTCGGCCACCGAGAAGGCCGAAGGTCTTGTAGGCCAGGAACCCCTTCACCAGCGAGCCGAGCAGCGAACGTCCGCCACCGCCTCGGATCGACGACATCACCCAGAACGGGATCTTGAACAAGATGTAGATCAACGCGATGGCGACCAGCAGATTGACCAAGCCAGTGTCGGTCGGCCCGAACAGACCGAATCCACCGGGCGCCAGGAACACCTTCAGCGCGGTGATCAGGGCCAGGCTCTGTCCCACCTGGATGGCCAGACACCCGCCGTAGGTCTTCCACCACCAGTAGGCGACGCCCTCGGTCTGGGAGAGCGCGTGGAACATCATCGCCAGCGGCGCGCCACCGATCAGGATGATCGTCACCGCCACCCGCACCGCATACGTGATCAGCAACGCGACGAGCAGCCCGGCCAGGACGATGCCGATGAGCGCTATCCACACACCGCCCTGCGTGGTCGAGTTCACCACCATGTTCCGCAGCGTCTGCGACGCGGACTCCGCATCGACGCCACCGTCCATGACGTCCTCGACCACGGCGTTGGCGATCTGGATGCCCTTGGTCGCCACCCACAGCGACAGCGCACCGGCCAGGAACCCGACTACCAGACGCGGGGCGAGTTCCTTGATGGAATGTCGAGTTTGAAGGGACTGGTAGCTTATCGCGATGACCCCGGCGATGAGCACGAGCAAGCTGTAGGAGACCAGCAGGATCTGCCAGGAGTTGTCCCACAACTCGACCACCCGCGGCAGCGAGTCCGGCATCGGCGTGGTCAACAGCGTCGTGGACAACAGGTCCAGCAGCGGATTGAGCGCTTCGGTGACGAGGCCCCGGAAGAAGCCGTTGATGGCCTCGGTGACGCAGGCGCCGATGTCGGTGATCCCGCAGTCGTCCTCGGTCGCCTGGCCCTGGCCGGGTTGGCCGTTGCCGGGGTTGGTGGGCGGCGTGGTGGTCGTGCCGGGCTGCGGAATGCAGCCCTCGCCCGAGCACGGTGTGGACGGTGTCGTGGTGGCGGGAGCGCACTGCTGCAACGGCAGAGTCGGGTCACACGGCGGCAGCGTCGTGGTCGGCCGCGGCAGGGTGCAGACTGGCAGCGGTGGCGAGCCTGGACTGCAAGGGGCCGGATCGGCTGTCGGGATCGGCAGCGGCGGCAGCTGGCCGGATGGTGACGCGGGCTGTGCCGCGGCGACCAAGGCTACCCGTGTACCCGAGTCCCGACCGCTCGTCGCCGAGGCGAGGGCGCCGCCAAACAGAACGACCAGGCTCACCACCAGCGCTCGGCGTCGTGTGAAGCGAAGGCGCCGCCCAATCCACTGGGCTCGCTGGGGGTTCACGGCCGGAGGCGCGAGCATCCCCCGACGAGCCGCCGGCACCGGCCTGCTGCGCGTTGTGGGCGTTGTGTCCTGCAATGAAACGAGGGCGGGGCCGACCGATGTGCGGTGTGGGGCAGGCCTGTTCGACGGGCGCATCGCTTCAGGCCCCCACAATGCCCTTGAGCACGGTGACGACCAGCGGCGCGAGTGCCGCCAGGGCGTAGCCGATTCCGGCCGCCTTGAAGCACTCCTTGGCCTTCTCCTGCTCGCCGGGATCACCGCCGCCGAACACCCGGCGAACACCGCCGACGGTGAGGAACACCGTCGCCAGCCCGGCGAGAATTCCCATCAACCAGTTGCGGATGTTGGTCAGGACCTCATCGACGCTGCCTGCGATCGCGAGCACCACCGTGTCCGCGTGGGCGGTCGCACCGGAGGCCACCAGCAGCACCGCGACCAGTTCGGCGACCAGCAGGACACGACGCCGGATGCTCCGGCCATGAGCATCACGCGAGTCGAAGAGCGACGGTGTGCTCATGCCATTGGTGGGCCGGTGCGGGCCCGAGCACACAGGTGCGTGGGTTCGCGATGCCGCCTCGCGGCGGCGGAGGTCGATTTCGCGGTCAGGCCGGTTGTCACCGGGCTGGCGGTGGTGGCGAGGACGTAGTGGGGTACGGGTCAGGCGCATTGTGACGCTCCCGGAGTCGTGCCCGACAACCGCTGCGCTGACTGCCGCGGCGGCGTGGGCGAAGAGGTGGTGTGCGCGGGAGTGGCTGGACTCCTCCCGCACCCCTGAACTCCGGAAAATCGGTCGTCCGGGGACACGCGATCGCCGACTTTTTTCGCCGCACGCGTCGGCAGCGCAGTGACCCTGCGTGATGGCACGGCGGGTGAAGTCGCGTGATCGGCAGCGGCGGTAATGGTCACCGCGTCGGCCACCCACGTCGCCAGATCGCGTTCGCGCGGACTGGTGTGCGCGCCATCTGGGGCGTCGTCGAGCAGGTAGGCGACCAGGCGGTGCTCGGCGCGCTGGCGCGCTTTCTTCGCTGCTTGGTAGGAGAGGTTGCGCTGGGCCGCGGCGGTGGCCAGCGGTACGCCTTCCAGTCGGGTCGAGCCGATGAGTTCGGCCTCGGTGGCGGTGATCGCTTGCTCGGCGACGGCGCGGGCGAGAACGAAATCAGGGTGGCCCCACGCGGGCTGCGGCATCGTCGAGCGGAGCCCGTGACCTGACGGCACCGGCGCGTCGAGCGCCTCACGCACAGCGGCATGACCGGCGCGATACGCGGCCCACCGCAAGCGCAACATGACCCGCGGGCGACGCAGATCGATCACGCCGAGCTCGGCGACGAACCCGGCGAGCACCGCGGCGTGGATATCGCTCGGGTCACCGGCGAACTTCGCCGACAAGGTCGCGGCGATGGAGGTCAGCGCGGGCAGCGACACCGACCGCACCGACGGTCCACGTGCCGCCTTCGGTGCGAGCGAGCAGGACCAGGTGCGCCCACGCCGAGTCCCGCAAAGCTTGCGTGCAACTGCGGCGCAGCAGCCGGTCGCGCAGCTCGTTCAGCGGCACCCGCCGCGCCGGAAGACCGGCGAACAACCGGCCGTCCACCGACACCGGGTGCGGAGCGGTGACCAGCCACTCGAACGCTGACCGCGCGGCGTCCAACGCATTGGAGTCGCGCTCGAAACCTGAGCGCGGAAAAGCTTCCTGTGAACTCATGGAATGGCTCCCAATACAAGTCGGAATCAACGACTTGCCCAGGACGCCATGGCAGGTGGTACCAACCGATCACCAAACTGGTACCGAACTACTACCGCTGAGGTGCCGGCGATCCTGCTGCAGGCGCGTCAGGTGTCTCAAGATCTCATTCAAGGGCTTTTGTGGATCACTGGATACCTGAGCTCAAGATCAGCGCAGGTCGACCGGTAATACCCCGTCTAACTGCTGGTTTGTGCTCGCGGTACTAGTTCGGTACCAGTGTGGTAGTAGTCGTGAGCGGGTCGTCACGCACTGCTATGCCTTGGTCGCTAAAAGATCTTGACATGATCTAATAAATTCTCCGGCCCTCTCGTTCGCGGCCAGCGGCCTTCTCGTGTGCGACAACGTGCGCGCGTGTCTTTTCCTGCTGTTTGCCGCAGTAAAAATTGCTGGAAAAAGTCGGTGAACGTGTGTCTCCAAAGAGCTTGTATTTTGGAGTTCAGAGGTGTCATCAGCGCCTCACACCACCGGGCGCACCCACCCTGGCGAAGGGACACCCGTGACCCAGTCCGACCACTCCGACCGCCGCGCAGCCCGACAGCGCGCCGATTCCACCCACCCGTCCCCGACCCGCCCCGGCGGACTCCGGGGCGGGGACCGCCGACCCTGGCCGACGGCCCCGACCACCACCCGCGTCAGCCCCGGCAAGCCCACGTCCGGCACCGGCCGGTCGCGGTCACGCGGGTCGGCCTCCACGCCGACTCCGGCAACCGTCTGGACCGCCGGCGCCGACCCGATCGATCTCAATGCCACGTGGCCCGCGGCACTCGTCGAGCGGATTGTCACCTCGTTCAGTAAGCCCGCCGCGCACGTCGTACTGCTGACCTGGCCGACCCCGAACCACACCCGCCCGACGCTCACCACGGTCGGGACCGACGGAGTCGTCGACCACGCTCCCGACACCGAGCCGGACCCCGAACTCGGGGACGCCGTGGCCGCCGTCGAACGGCTCGATCGCACCGCCCACGTCGAGCACGTCCCGGTCGACCCGTCGGCGACCGGCCCAGCCTCCCGCCCCTTCTGGGCCGACCTCATCGGCAGCCCCGACGCGGCCCCCGTCGCCCGCTCCGCGGCACCCGCGGCCACCGTTGACGTCGTCACGCCGGGCACGGTGACTGGGTCTTTCGACGATGCCGATCTGATCGTCACCAGCCTGCTGCCGCACCGCTGCGGCGACCACGGCGCGGACCTCGTCGCGCTCTACGCGGCACAGCGACTTCGTGTCGGCGGCACCCTCGTCGTGCTCACTCATTGTGACTGGACGACGGGCGAGTTGACCGACCCGACTGGCGCGATCGTGACCGCCGGGCAGAACGCCGACCTGCTCTACCTCCAGCACATCGTCGCCCTGCACGCACCCATCCGCGACGGCCACTTCCACCTCGCCGACACACACCCGGATGACAACTCCGGCGACGGCGACGCCGGTGCCGTGGAGGCCCGCGGGCGCCATCGAGCCGCGGTGCGCGGACTGCCCGCACCGCATCGGCGCATCCACTCCGACGTCCTCGTCTTCGCCCAGCCCCACGACCACCAGCCACCGAACCCGCTGCCCGCGGACACGGACTCGCAGGGCGACGACCTCCGATGACGACCACGTCAAACGCCGACTCCGCCCATCCCAGACCGCACTGCCAGGAAGGCACCCCCGTGACGCACGACGCCAACAATCCATCCGTTGTCGAGACCGTCGGCGATGAACCGACCCAACGCATCCCGCACACCCTCATCGCCGCACTCGACACGCCACCCACCGCTGTGGACAACTCTGTGGACACCGCGTCGCGAGGCGGTAGTTCGGAGATGGCTGCGGTGTCGGTGTGGACGACCGCGCAGACCTCCCCGGCCGCCCAGCGTAAGAACAAGTACACGCCCGAGTCGACCGCGCACCCGGCCAAGATGCTGCCCGAGGTCGTCCGCCACGCCGTCGCCCACTACACGCAGCTGGGCGACTTGGTGCTCGACCCGATGTGCGGCATCGGCACCACCCTCGTCGAAGCCGTCCACCTCGGTCGCCGCGCGGTCGGTGTGGAGTACGAACCCCACTGGGTCGACGTCGCCAACGCGAACCTCGACCTCGCGCGCGAGCAGGGCACCGACGGGATCGACGCGCGGGTGTTTCAGGGCGATGCCCGCCAACTCGTGACCCTGTTGCCGCCCGAGTACGTGGGGCAGGCGGCGCTCGTGGTGACCTCCCCGCCCTATGGCCCCTCAACCCACGGGCAGGTCTCGGTCGCGCCCGGCGCGGGGGTGCAGAAGTACCACCACCTCTACGGCAACACCCTCGACCGAGGCAACCTCGCCAACATCGGCCACCACCGTTTGCTGGCCGGGTTCACCCGCATGCTCGCGACGTTGCGTACCTTTCTCAGGCCCGGCGGGCACATCGCGATCACCATCCGCCCGTGGCGTGAACACGCTGAGCTGATCGACCTGCCCTCGCAGATCCTCGCGTGCGGCCGTGCGGCCGGCCTGATGCCGGTCGAACGCAATGTCGCGCTACTGGCACGCGCCGCCGAGACCGACCTCGTGGCCCGCGGGTCGTTCTTCCAGCGCGACTTCATCCGCAAACAGCGCGAACAGGGATTGCCGCTGCACCTGATCGCGCACGAGGACGTCCTCGTTTTCCGCACAGCCCTGCACAAGACCACCAGCCACACCACCGTTGGCAGCTCGGCGGTCGACGTGGCCGACCACGGGCAGCGCGACTCGGCGCGGCCCAAGACGGCTGTGGGCGACGGTGCGGGTGAGTGGGGTCAGGCAGCATGACCAGCCGTTCACCGCGACTACAGACGGCACGTCCACTCGCCTTCGCCCCGGCCCCGGCAGCGAAGCCGGGGCCGGGGCGGCAAGCCCGTTCGGCTACCGAACCCGACCCGGTCGTGGGGTCGTTGTGCACCGGCTACGGCGGCCTGGACCTCGGCGTGCTGGCCGCCCTCGGCGGCGGCCGGATCGCCTGGGTCGCCGACCCCGACCCGCACATCAAGCTGATCCTCGACACCCGGATGCCGGGCACCCCGAACCTCGGCGATCTGCGCGCCGTCGACTGGGCCGCGGTGGAGCCGGTCGACGTGCTCGTCGCGGGCTTCCCGTGCCAGGACATCTCCGCCGCCGGAAAACGCGCGGGCATCGAGAAAGGAGTCCGCAGTGGACTCTGGACCGACATCGTGGCAAGCGTTCGCGTACTACGACCCGCGCTCATCGTGGTGGAGAACGTCGCCGCGCTTCGCTGGAAAAACGGCGGACTCCACCGTGTACTCGGCGACCTGGCCGAAGCGGGGTATGACGCGCTCTGGCGTAGCGTCCGCGCCGCCGACGTCGGTGCCGCGCACCGCCGCGAAAGGGTGATCCTGCTTTATCTGGACAGTTTCGAGATCCTCCTGGGCAGTTCCACTCGATGGTATGACGCTCAGCCGGTGACTCCAGTGAAACCGGACAGTTTTCACTGGTCACGTCTCGCCGTTGAACTCCTTCTCGATCGGCCCTGCATTGGCGCTTTCGTCAGCGAAGGCACACAACTGGCCGATGAACGCCTGGTTCTGCTGGGGTGTCGCGTTTGTGTAGCGCTGGGTATGCGGTGCGTCGAGCCACTGCTGCCACAGTCCGTCTGGCACGAGGAACTGGGAGGCGTGGTCAGTCTCCAGTGTGGTGTCACAACACAACAACGCGCCGAGAACCCGGCCCTGGTCATAGTGGAAGTCGGGCCGAAGCAAGTATCGGTCCAGGTAGGTTACGAGCAGATCGGCGTCAGCCGGAGCACCAAAGCAGGTGAGCGCGACGCAGTACCCCGTGCTGGCGAAGGGCATTTCGCTGGCCAGCAGCAAGCTACTGAGCTGGTCCCGAAATTCGGTTCTGCGGGCGACCGCGATGTACCATGCTGCGGTCCTGCGCGCGCGCCATCCGCCGTCCAACAGGATCGCGAGTTCCGCTGGCGTAATCCGCGCGGCGTCCTCGGCCAGCGCCCGTCCGAACTCAGCACGTTCGGTGGGACCAAGTCGGCGAAAATGTCCGGTCAGCAGCGCGTAGCGGGCGACGCCGCCGTGTTCCGGAGTGAGATAGCGGCGGGTCAATCTGGTCATTTCGGGATCGTTGAACGCGCTGCGGGCCATGGTCACATCCTGTCGACCACGGTGAGGATTAACCAATCGGGTTCCCCGCAAGCGGGTTCATGTCGCGTGGGGTTCGCTGAGATCGTCCAACGGACTGGCAACGCGTTCGGCCGTGCGTTCGTGGCGTTGGACCTCGCGCTCCCAGCCACGATCGGCAGCGTCTGCAGCCAGTTGCCGTTCCGTGCAGAGGCGTTCACGGAGTCTGGGCGCGTACTGGGGCGTGGTGATGAACTTCGCGCAGTTCAGGTAGAGATCGCACTCGCAGGGGCCCTCCTGCGGCAGCCGCAGACACCGTCCCAGTTCGAGTTCGGTCTTGTAAAAGTTGGTCTTGAGCCAAGCGAGGGCTTCCTGGTCAAGGCGGGGCCGTGGTGGCCCTCATGAGAGCAGGGATGAGACGGGAGATAGCCCACGAACTCGTGCGGGCAGCGGCGTTGGGTGACGGATCCGCTGCCGACTCCGCCGAGCGGATAAGTGCCGAGGCAAGGAACCGGGGTCTCGAGGTCGATGAGAGGTGGGCCACAGTTGCCGAGCAGACGCTATCGGATCGGCTTGATCACGTCTTCGAGCGGGTTGCTGCTTTGCTGGTTTGACCATTACCTGCGCAATAGGTGCGGCGACTCGTACTGCGTGCGTTATACGAGCCTGACGCCCGGTGATGTCTTCAGTGTGAATTATGGTACCAAGACTGCGCTGAGCTGCGGAAATAGGCTCTCCGTAGGTCAGCGCAGGCCCGTTTGAGCCAGTTGAGACCGTTTATGATCCTTGTGGACCCTTGTGAGTGTTAACCCGTTTCCGGGGTTTTCTTGCAGGTCGACTTCCGAAGAGTGGCCGGTGCCCCTTCGCAAGGCGTCAGCGTGCTGGTCGGGTTGAATACCTGGACGGTGGCAAAAGGAGAAGGAGCGGATCCGGAGCGCCGATCGTGCATGACCGGAGTTATGCAACGTTGAGCTGACGTCAACTGCGCTCTTGCATCAGCGTTTCCGCAGGTCAGCGAGTTTTTGGTCGACACTGGGGGAGGAGTTTTACTGCGTAGACAAGTGGTCGTCTGCTCAGCTTGAACTGATGCCTGATCATCAGCCATCGCTTCACCCAGTTCCAGTGGCGGAACCTGAAGTGGCCTGTCGCTACTCCATTAGAGCGCATGAGTGAGTCGTACTTTACCTGTCAGGTTCGTGATGTCCGACCATCTTCACCCGATCGAGTGCGCGGCGGATGTGCAGCCCACTCAGAGCAAACAATGGTCGTGTGTCCAGGAGCAAAGATGGGCCTGATAAACCCGAGATTGCGCGAAGTTCTAGGACGGAACAAGTCCAAGGCCAGCGACAAACGGTTCGGGTGACTGTCCCCGACGAGTTGCCTGTATTGACACCAGAGGTATCAAGGATTCTGTTGTCGATCATTATGGAGTTGGCACAGGACAAGCGGCGATCGAGGGCTGAGCCTCGAGATGGTGAGCGCCCTTCGTACGACAGACAGGTCGAGTGGCCGCACTTTTGCGAGCCACGTCGAGTCGCGTGTGCCCTCCTTGCTGTAGATGATTGCGCGTCGATCGACTACCTATCGGCTCCGGGTGGACTGGTCGTGTCCGACCGATCACTTCGTGCCGGTCAACTTCCACACCACGTCGTCCGAACCACCCCCGACCCAGACGGTGCCGTCCGGTCCCACGGCGATCCCAATCAACTGCTTCGCCCCGTCGATCGGGTGGAAGCTGACCTCGCCGGGGGTGGTGATGCGGCCGACTTGGGGCTGGTTGGTGCTGAACCAGAGTGTGCCGTCGGGTGCGGCGGTGATGTCGAACGGCCGCACGCCGTCGGGCAGTGCGTGCTCGGTGTACTTCCCGTCGATGGTCATCCTGCCGATGGCTCGGTCAGTCGTGAACCACAGGGCGCCGTCCCTTCCAGCGACGATCCGGCGCGGATTCGGTCTATCCGGCAGGGGGAGCAGTTGGTAGCCGCCGTCGGTCGCCATGCGGCCGATCGAGTGCGGTGCGGTCTCGCTCATTGAGGTGACGGTGAACCACAGAGCACCGTCTGGACCGGTGGTGATGCCCGGCAGGTCGACGACGGGATCGGCGATCTGCAGCGTGTGGTGGGTGACGGCGCCGGAGGCCGTGATGCGGCTGATGGCGGGCGGCACCTTCTTATTGGTGAACCAGATCGCCTGGTCCGGTCCGGCGGTGATGGTGGCGGGCAGGCCCAAGTCCGTCTTGCCGGTGCGCCACCCCGACACGGTCGATCCGGTGACTTTCCCGATCAGTTGGAATCCGCCGAACCAGATGGCGTCGTCCGGTCCGCGCACGATGTCCGCCGGGCTGTTGTTGTTGCCGGGGATGCGGACGTGGCTGACCGCGCCGCTCTGGTCGATGTGCCCCAGTGCTTCGCCCGAACTCTCGCTGACCCACACTGTGCCGTCTGTTGCCACGTAGGGGAAACGCGGGAAGGTGCCCTTCGGCAGCGTCACCGCGGTGACGGTCGCTCGGGCAGGTGAGGTCGTGGTTTGCACAGGTGCGGACGTGGGGTCGGTTGTCGGCGGCGGCGTCGCGCACCCCGCGAGCGTCACGCACACCATCAGCAGCCTGAGTCGCATGGCAGCAAGGTCGTGCGAGTGGCCGACTTCGTTACCCGTAACGAAGTCGCGTGGTCGTGCGACTGGCTGGGTACGACCGAGCAGGGGCTGGTGAGGGTGGACTACGACGCGTTCATCTCGTATAACCGCGGCGATGCCGCGGTGGCGGCGAGGCTGCAGCGACTGATCCGCAGAGTGGGCCGCCCCTGGCACGAGCGCGCGACGCTGCGGGTGTTCAGGGACAAGACGAGTCTGCGGTTGTCACCGAGTCTGCGCCAGGCGCTGAAGGAAAGCCTCGACAGGGCGGATTCCCTGGTGCTGATCGCGTCACCGGAGTCCGCCCGTTCGGAGTGGGTGCGCTTCGAGGTCGGCTATTGGTGCGAGAACCGCGACCGCGACAAGCTCTTCATCGTGCATTCCGGCGGCGAGATCAGTTGGGGTGGCGAGGACTTCGTCCGGACGGAGAACACCGCGGTGCCGCCAGCGCTGTACGGGTGGTTCACCGAGGAACCGCTGTGGGGCAGTGCCGCGGACGAGGAGTCTTTGCGTGATGCGGCGCTGAGCATTGCCTCGCGGCTCTACGGCGTCGAAAAGGACCGGCTGCGCGACGACGACGAGATCGAACGCCGCAAGACCAAGCGGGCGAAGATGATCAGCCGGGTGGTCATCGCCGTCGCCGTGGTTGGTCTCCTGGCGGCGGGCGTATTCGGGCTCCGCCAGGTCGGGGAAACCGGTAAGCAGGAGCAGATCGCGTTGGCGCGCAGGCTGGCAGGCGCCTCCGAAAGTCGCATCGGGTCCGATCTGGACGTTGCGAACCTCCTGGCGGTGAAGGCTTTCCGGACAGACCCGAACTCGCAGACGCGTGCCGCGCTGTTCCGCGCCAACAGCGCCAGCGGATCGCTCGTGCGCTATCTGCCGTTCGACGCCGACGTGACCAGAATCGTGGCCAGCGGTGACGGTGGCGCGATCGTCGCCGGGCTGACCGACGGCCGGGTGCTGCGGTGGCGACTCGCGGAGAAGGCACCGGAACTGCTCACCGACCTCGACGGCGAACTCACGGCGCTCGCGGTGAGTTCCAACGCCGACGTCGTGGTGGCGGCGGACAAGTCGACGGCGCGGGTGCTGCGAGCCGGACGAGAACCCCAGCCGATCGCCGTGGAGCTGGGCACGGAGCTCCGCGGCGCCGCGGTATCACCGTCCGGTCGAACCGCAGTGGTGACCAGCGACAACGATTCCGCCGTGGCAACGGTGCTACGCCTGGGAGACGACATCAGCCGGTCCGACCACGTCATCGGCGGTTTGACGAGCGTCGCGCCGAGTCTGGCAGTGACCTCGGACGACGAGGTCGTGCTGCTGGACAGCGGGTACGGCGACTGGACCCGCTACCGCCTGGACGGGTGGGCGACAGCGTTCAAGTCCAGCGCCGGATTCGGCACCGCCAACTACGGCCAGGCGATCTCGGCGGACGGGGGCGCGTTCACCTACACCAACGGTGCGAAGACGATCCCAGTTTGGAACACCGACAGCGAGACCGCGTACGAGGAACCCCACCGGACGGCTCATGCGTCGATCAGCAAACCAGGTGCGATGGCCTTAAGTGCCGACGCGTCGCACGTTGCGATCGCCGAGGACGGCGCGATCTACGTCTCGGCGGCTTTACCTGCTGGGAGTCAGCAGGCGGAGCTGAAAGAACTCTCCGGCACCGGCCAGATCACCACCCATGGGCTGGCGTTCCTCGGCACGGATCACCGCAGGCTCGCCTCAGCCTCCGGCAATCGCGTCACGTTGTGGGACCTGGAGCAGACCGACCGCATCAGCCGCACGTTCGGCGTGCCGCTCGGTTCGGGGTGCAACGCCTGCGGGCCACCGGTGATCGCGTTGTCGGACGACGGCGCACGGATGATCGCGGTCGACGGCGGTGGGTGGAGCGGGGTCGTCGGCCCGGTCGCGGAGCCGACCGAGTTCACGGCGTTGCCCAAACTCGGCTTCGACGCCCTCTACGGTCCCGCCTTCTGGCTCCCCGAGAGTGGGGTCGTGGTGTTGCAGCCACTTGCCGGTGGTGCGCGGGTGCTCGTGCCCAAAGGTTTCCCGCCGAACGTCAAGGCCGTGGCCGCAGGCCAGCGGTTCGGTGAGGTAGTCGCGGCGGCGCTGACCGCTGACCAGCGCAGTCTCGTTGTGGTGCAACGCGACGGCGGCTCCGACCTCGTGGACCTCTCGACAAGCAAGACCAGATCGGTCGTGCCCGATCCGAACGCGCCGGTGATGCCAAAGGCCTCGCGCATCCAAGCGGCGGTCGCGACCGGAGAGCTGACGATCGTGGCGGACGCCGAGTCCGTGGTGGTGCGGGACGCCACGACCGGTGCGGTGATCCGTGAACTGGAGCGGGAGGGCGTGCGGAGGCTCGCTCACGTCCGGGACGACGTGTTGATCCAGTTCGAGTCCGGTGCGCTGGAGGTCTGGGACGAGCGGCTCACGGGGCGCAAGGCGACGATCGCGGGTGACTCCGGGTTTGTCTGGACTCCGGCTGGCAACGGGACCCTTGTCGCGCGGGCCAGGGACAACCACGAGATCTCCGTGTCCGACGTCGCTACCGGCTCGACCGTGGCCACCTTCCCTGGAGAGTCGTCGAGGAAGGTCGGCATCGCGTTCTCCGGCGACGGCAGGTGGCTGGTGACGCTCGCCGAACCCGCCAACGCCGGGGACTCGACCGCGGTGGTGCGCGACATGTCGGACGAGGCACTGGTGAAGGCCGCCTGCACCACGGCGGGACGGGATCTCACCACGGACGAGTGGCGGGCGATGGTGGACAGCGCTGTGCCCGACGACCTAGCTTGTCGTTGATCCGTGCCTCATTATTTGTGCGGTGAGCAACGGCCAGAGCGTTCGTGTGGACGCCGTCGCAGACCTGAGGCGCGCCCTCGACAGGCTCGGGGTGCGGTGCGAGCGCCCTGTGCTCGTGCTCGTAGGTGGGGCCGGAGGCATGACGCCCGAGCATATGGACCTGTTCCGAGGGCTGATCGAGGACTTGGTGCCGGTCCTGGTCGACCACGAGGTCGCGGTGGTGGACGGGGGCACCGACTCCGGCGTGATGAAGGTGATGGGCGGGCTGCAGAGTGGCTTGACGCTGGTCGGAGTGGCGGCGGAAGGCTCGCTGGGCGACGTGGCGCTGGAACCCAACCACGTGCACGTGCTCGTCCCCGGAGACGTGTGGGGAGACGAATCGACCTGGATAGCCGAGGTCGCCACGGCGATCGCGGGGCCGCAGCCGTCCGTGACCTTGTTGGTCAACGGCGGCGAGATCGCCTACACCGACGTGTCGGAGAGCATCGAGCGCGGACGTGTCGTCGTCGTGCTTGCTGGTACCGGCAGGACGGCCGACGCGATCGCGGCGTCGAGCGGCGACCGTGCTGCGGGCCTTGCGTCGTCCCCGTTCACGCAGATCGTCAGCGCGTCCGGGTTCGTGCCTGTGCTGGCTCGCGTTTTCGACACCGGCGGCTGATTGCCTGCTCCGCGCCGGACCGAGAAGATCTTGGACGGGAGTGGAGAGGGGAACCGTCGATGACCGCAGCCGCCCGGCTCCGGCTGACCGACGAGGACCTACCCGGTCTGTTCGAAGCCGCCGACTCGGCATCCGTGCTGGGGCAGCGGCGCTACTTGGGGATGACGCGGTGGCGGTTGTGGCTCGCGATCGTGGCGGCGGCCTTCGGCGTGTTCCCCGTGAAGGTCGGGGTGGTGGACCTCGCGGCGATCGCCACGGCGCTGGCCTTGGTCGGGGTCGTGCTGATCGAGATCGGCCTGCGCACCGAGAAGCCGGAAGAACGGAGGTATGACGGCCGCGCCTTGGCCGAGTCGGCGAAGAGCCTCGCGTGGCGCTTCAGCGTGGGCGCAGCGCCGTTCCCGCGTAGCGGCAACGAGAAGGCGACCGAACAGCAGTTCGCGGATCAGTTGCGCAGGCTGCTCTCGGACGCGCCGGACACGGGCATCAGAGCATCGGGCCGGGGAGGCGTCACCGAGGGCATGCGACGGCTGCGCGCAGCCGATCTGGCCGCTCGTAGGAGTTCCTACCTGGAACATCGCGTCGACGATCAGCGCGCTTGGTACATGCGCAAGTCGGACGAGAACGAACGGCAGTCGCGCAAGTGGCAGACGGGGCTGTTCGTGATCGAGGGTGCTGGCATCGCGGCTGCGGTGGCGCGTGCGGTCGGATTCGTGCAGCTCGACCTCGCCGGGGTGGTCGCGGCGCTGATCGCGGCGGGCGCGGCGTGGAGCGGGATGCGGCAGCTGGACAAGCTCGCGCGGGCGTACGCCTTCGCCGCCAACGATCTCGCCATCGTGCGCGACCGCCTGGCGAGCGCGACCGGCGAGTCGGACTGGCCGCCGAGGCCGCGGACGCGGAGGAGGCCGTGAGCAGGGAACATACTATGTGGCGTGCCTCGAGATCGCGGGCAAACGGCTGACGGAGCCAAGTCGATCAGCTATTCCATGTGGTAACGGCATGCCGGGTGCCCGCGAGGTACCAGTGTGCGGAAGGGGAGTCGCAAATGGCGCACGTGACATTCGTTCACGGAATCGGAAACAAGCCGACGAGCTCGGAACTGAGCCGCGCTTGGCGCGGTGCGCTCGCGGACAAAGACCTCGACCTCGACGCCTGGGGCGTCACCACGGAGTTCGTCTACTGGGCCGACCTGCTCTACCCGAAACCGGCCGACACGTCCTTACACGAGGGTGTCACCGGGCTCGACCTGGGCGAGGTTCCGGAGATCGGAATGGCGTGGGCGTTGCGCTCGGACGGCGACGCCGGGTTCCTGCACTCGGTGTCGGCCGAGATAGGTCTGACCGAGTTCGCGTCCGACGTCCCGGAGGTCGTGGTTCCGACCGGTGACGATCCGAAGGAGCCCCTGGAACGAGTGCTGCTGCCCTGGTTCATCAAGCGGCGCTTGATGAGGATCTTCCTCCGCGACGTGCACCACTACCTCTTCGACGCGGAACACAGCCCACGTGAGGGGGAAACCTACCGGCTGCGCACGGAGATCCGCGCCCGCATGCTCGCCGCGCTGAGCAGAGGCGCCGAGAAACCGGGTCCCCACATCGTGCTCGCGCACAGCCTGGGGTCCGTCATCGCCTACGACTGCCTCAAACGCCTTCCCGGCTGCCCAGAGGTCGACGGCCTGATCACTTTCGGCAGCCCGCTCGGTATCGACGAGGTCCAGGACCGGTTGAAGCCTGAGTGGACCAGGGGTGACGGATTCCCCGCGAGAGTGGGACGGTGGGTCAACATCTACGACCGTTTCGACGTCGTGTGCGGGCTGGACCCTTTGCTGGGAAACGACTTCGGCCGCGGCAACGATCACGTGGTCGAGGACGTGCACGCGCCGAACAAGGGCAGCTGGCGGCACACGGCCTCGAAGTACCTCGGCGGAAGTGTTCTGACGAGGGCACTCGAGGAGATGGTGAACGGATGAGCTGGGACCACGGAACGTCGGCAGCCGCGTTGATCAGGGCGGTCGACTCCCTCGACACCCCGGAGGTGTGGAGCCTCGGTACCGAGCTGATCGAGTACGTCCGCGCGGGCGCGACCTTCCCCACGGACGAGGCACACATGATCCTGCGCGCGCTGCGCGGAAAGCGGCACTTTCAGCTGCTGCGCATGGTTACCGAGGCGTGCCTGCAGGTGGGTTCCACCGACGTCACGATCCGCCGCCAGTACGCGCAGGCCTTACTGGAGCAGGGGATCCTCACCGCCGCCGTGGCGGTGCTTGAGCAGCTGAGGAAGAGCTCGCGGGCCACCACGTTTGAGGGCGGCGAAGTACGCGGCCTGATCGGCCGTGCCTACAAGCAGATGTACATCGCGACCTCTCCCGTGGCCGGACGTCCGTTCCTGGAACGCGCGATCTCGAGCTATGAGCAGGTCTACCGCAGGCAGAACACAGTATGGCACGGTATCAACATTGTGGCGTTGCACCACCGCGCGAAGCGGGACGGCATCGACTTACCCGGCGATCCGCTGCAACTGGCGCGCGAGATCCTGGACACCATCGACACACGCGGAGACGCCGCCGACAAGTGGGAACGTGGCACGGCGATGGAGGCGTGCGTCGCGCTCAGCCGCCCGGCCGAGGCGCTGCGCAGGCTGGTCGCCTACCTGGAATCGGGCGCCGACGCGTTCGAGATCGCCAGTACCCTGCGCCAGCTCACCGACGTCTGGCAGCTCGACGCGGGAAGGTCGCCGGGTAAGGAGTTGATCCCGGTGCTGCACTCGGCCCTGCTCGACCGCGAACAGGGAGCGGGAGCGGTCGAGGTGAGTCCGGCGGAGATCGGCAACGCGACGTTGCAACGCGTCGAACCCGACCCCCGCTTCGAGAAGGTACTCGGCGCCGAACGCTTCGAGACCCTGAAGTGGTTCCGCACGGCGCTGGACCGCTGCCGCGCGGTGGCGTTGGTCGAGGACCCGATCGAGGGCGGAATCGGGACGGGATTCCTGTTGTCCGGCAAGGACCTGAGCCCGGACTACCCGGACTTCGTGCTGGTCACGAACGAACACGTGCTCTCGGACCGCAACCCGAAAGCGGTCCGCCCGGACCGCGCGCGGATCACTTTCCGCGCGCTCGAGGACACCACGCCCTACAGGGTCAAGCGCATCCTCTGGAGCTCGCCCGCCGACGAACTGGACGTGACGATCGCCGAGATCGACGGCCACCCGGAGGACGCGTCACGCTGCCCGATCGCGAAAGCCCGCCCGCTCATGGCCACCGAACCACCTCCCCGCACGTATGTCATCGGTCATCCAGGAGGCGGGGAGAAAGTGATGCTTTCCGTGCGTGACAACAGGTTGCTCGACGCGGACGCGGTGCGCCTGCACTACCGCACGCCGACGCTGGAGGGCAGCTCCGGCAGCCCGGTCTTCAACCGCCAGTGGGAGTTGATCGCGCTGCACCATGCTGGCGACATGCGGATGCCGCGGCTCAACGGCGAGTACGGGACGTATCCGGCCAATGAGGGCATCTGGTTCGACCAGATCGCCAAGGCGCTGCACGAGGGCGACTGATTCGGTGGCAGTGCTCATCGAGTTGCACCGGCGACGAGGTCGTGAGGGCGCTTGCAGTAGGTGCTGAACGATGACGTCGACGTAGTCGTGTGGCGGCGAGCCCCGTAGTCGGGACGACGGGCAGCATCGACGTTCAAACGTCACGACGCTGCCAGGTCCCGGATCAGGTCCGAACACGTACCCCGCGCTCACCCGCGCAGCTGCCCGACCTTCCGGTGATCATGTCTGACTGGGTCCGCGATTTCGCCGCGGCGATGTTTCCGCGGCTCTCTTCGGGTACGCGATAGCTGACCTGCCCACCTTCGTACAGCAGGCGCGGCATTGGCTGAGGTGGTGGTTCGCCATGCTCAACGCCGTGGGTCCGAGTCTTGTGCTGAAGCGCCCGACCACCATGCTCGACGGCGACTTGACCGGCCTCGATCTCGGCACCGTGTAGTCTGCCGAGACGGTCGTGCTGGACATGCCATAGCTCGTGGCCTGGTATTTCGGCATCTCGACTTCGCGGCGACCGCCGATCCAGCGGATCGACCTCCGGGCCTCATGGAGACCATCACCGCCGTTCGATGCCCACGGGATCCTGCGGTCGAGCTGCTTCGAGGCTGAGGAAGGTGTCAGCGCGGCCACACGGTGGAGGCCGGCACGAACCCACACGATCCCTTCCACACATCGACGAGGTACCACTCGCCGCTGGCTACCGGACCTATGACCTCCAGGGGGTAGCTGCCAGGCTCGTAGTCCGTATCCACCGCACCGATTCGCACGGTGCGCGCGTTCGTCTTCGGTCGTTCCAGGGGAACGGCGCGCTGGTTGACACCAGGTGCGTGGTCTCGCGGTACCGGCGTGATCACAGCAGGTTGGTCACACACTTCGAAGACCAGTCCGTCGCAGAACTCGTGCCTCCAACTCGCGGACCCGCCTGCGCAGCGCGGCGTTCTCGTCTTCGGCCGAACCCGCCCGCGACCCGGTCGTGGGAGTGGTGGCCGGTGAATCGGTGCGGTGACCGTCGGCGATCCGGATCCAGTTGCGGAGCGTCTCGTGGTTGATACCGAGGTCCTCGGCCACCACTCTGATCGTCGCCTCCGGTCGGGAACGGTAGAGCGCGATCGCTTCGGCCCGAAACTCCGGTGGGTAGTGCTTCATCGCCATCTGCGTGGGACTCCTGTCCACCCGGATTGTCAGGATCCAAGTGTGTCTGGTGTCCAGCATTCGGGGGCAAGGCCCGGGTCGATGCTCGCCCGCGCCCTGGACGCCGGAGTCCCGGCGGCCTGGGTGACCGCCGACGAGGCCTACGGCAGCGACCACAAATTCCGTACCTGGTTGGAACAACGGCGTATCGGTTACGTCGTCGCGGTATCGCGCAACCAGACTGTTCCCGCCGTGGCCGGCACCTCCCGCGCGGATTTCCTGGTGGCGCAAGCACCCGAAGAGGCCTGGAAACGCCGCAGTTGCGGGGACGGTGCCAAAGGTCCTCGCGTGTTCGACTGGGCGGTGGCCTCGCTGCCGGTCTACGAGGACACCACCCCGCCGGGCTGGGGACGGTGGCTGCTGGTCCGCCGCTCGACCACACCCAACACCAAGGGAGAACACGAACTGGCGTTCTACTTGTGTTGCGCCCCAACGACTACCACGGATGACGACCTGATCCGGGTGGCCGGTGCCCGGTGGGCGGTCGAGGACTGTTTCCAGACGGCCAAGACCGACGTCGGCCTGGACGAGTACCAGGTCCGCCGTTACGACGCCTGGTACCGGCACATCACGCTGGCGATGCTGGCCCACACCTACCTCGCAGTGACCGCGGCCATCGCCCCAAAAGTCCTGGCAGCGGCCTCATCCCGCTCACGCTCGGCGAGATCAAACGTCTCCTGGCACACCTGATCGTTCGCACACCCGACCGGGCCGTGACCTGGGCGTGGTCGTACTGGCGCAGACGCCATCAATACCGGGCACGCCAAGCCCACTACCAGCGAAGACAGTCGCTACATCACGAAGTGCTGCTGGAGTACTAGTGCTTCGTTCCTCAAAGGTAGTAAACAAACCGCCGCCGTAGCTTCCTGGTTTCTGGGCCGGGCGCCCCCAGATCCAGGGTCTGGCACGGGCGTTGAGGGCGACTGTGGCCTGTCTGGTGGCCTGGCCGATCTCCGTGGGGTCGGCGAAGCTCTGCCCGGCCAGGGCTTCGCGGCGGAACAGCCGCCACCACGGTTCCTGAAGGTTGAGCCAGCAGGCCCCGACCGGATGAACGCGTGTGTGATGCGGGGGTGGTCGACCAGCCATTCACGCGTGGATTTGCTGTTGTGGCTGGAAAGATTGTCGGTGATCACGTGGATGTCCCCGACCGGGTTGGCCTGTTCCGGCATCTCGAGGAACTGTTGTTAGTAAAGGCTGTTGCGCGACGACGCGGTGAGAATGACAGCCTGGCCGTCGCGCACACGGATGCCTCCGTAAACCCAGGTCTTCTCCGGTCCGCGCGAGTAGTCCAGCACCGCCTTGATGCGATGTCCGTCGCCGGACCATCCGGGTGCGGGCGAGAAGGTGCGAGGTATGACGGGACCGAGCTCGTCGGCGCAGACTACCGTCGCGTTCTCCGGTGGATCAGTGCAGAGCCCGACGATGCGAGTCCTTGTGGGACGAACTCCGGGTCGTTGCTCCTGGTCCAGGAACGGGTCCGACGCCACCTCACTCCTTCGGCGAGCAGGATGCGGCGGACCTGGCTGCGCCCGACCGTGATGTCCTCGGCTCGCAGGGCCTCGCTCAGCGAGTCCAGCGTCCAGTGCGCCGGAGCACCTGCCCGCTTGGCGTCCAAGGTTCCGTCGGACTGCCGGGTCAACCGGCCCGGTGGCTGCCAGGTTCGCGTCATCGCGACGATCCGGCTGCGCTCGTCCTCGGTCAACCGGGGGCGACGGCCCGTTCCCGGACGGTCACCCAGCCCGTCGATACCGTTGGTGTTGAACCGATGTAGCCACTCGCGCACGGTCTGCGGGTGACATCCGACCTCGGCGGCGATGTCCTTGGTCGACCCGCCTTCCCAGCTGGAGACCACGATCCTCGCCCGCCGGATCCAGTCACCGGGAGCGTGTCGGGCACCGGCCAGTTTCCGGATCGTTCGCTCTTCCGCGGCATCGATCGGTAATCGTGCTACCAGCACTTTCGGCATGTTTACTCCTCGTCAATCGATTGTGATCGATGACCAGGATACGAGATCATTGAGGAACGCAGCACTAGGGCGGTGTGCTGGTGGCGTAGTGCCAGGATCTCCGCTTCCTGGTCTTGATCGCTCACGGGCGGCAGGCTCGGCAATGCAAATGCGTTGGTCATGCCAAGGTGGGCCAGTCGGAGTAGCACAGCTAAACATGCTGTGTTAGCCGACGTCGCCGCGGGCTACGACCGCATCCGAGAGTCCTTCGAGCGCTTGACTCATGCATGTCTTCAACCTGCATAGATAGCGGTAACGGCAGGTGCGGTGGTGCCGAAGCGTCTGGCATCCGTCAAGTCCGACAGAAGTCCGCAATAGTGCGGAAACGGGCAAAATCCCGATCGCCAACCACCCCTGAGTGGAAATCACGCCTTCACACGGCTGTGCGAGCAGTACCGCCCAGCCGCTTGAACTTGACCCCGTCATGGTGACCTGCAGTTACTGGCCACGGCACAGTATCGAGTCAGCTTCACGCTAAGGTGTGGATCATAGGCGTGAACTTTCCCACTGACATCGAGAAGTACCTCGATGAGTGATGGGAAGACGCGCTTGCACCTAACAGCCGAAGCGTTGGACGGCGCATTACTGGCAGACTTGACTGGCGATCGTCGACGATCGCGTCTTTTCAGACTCCGCAGGTTGTCGCGGTTGATCGAGAGGAGCCCCTTGCCCAGGTCTACGACATGGCCGAACGACAAAGTCAACGCTTGTGTGACGCTTGCGCTGTCCGGTTGGGGCGTCTGCACTCTGACCACGGACAAGGCGCGCATCCCGACACCTCCGGAGGACCCACCTCGGCGCTGCACGCACCGGTCCTCCGGGCGCCGCACCCGCGCCTCGTCCCCAACTTACCGTTATCGCCTCTGACGACCGATTGAGGAAATCGTGAACATGTATTCATTGCAGAAACTTGCGGCCGCAGGAATCCCCCAGTTCCCACCGGCAGAACTGGCCACACTGTTCGATTGGTGCTGGGACTATGGTGAATCGACCGGCGACGCCCGGTACTGTTCACTGTCGCGCAGCATCCAAGTCATCAATGAGCTGTTCGAGCCTTACGGCGCGGTGCCGACGGAGCTGATCAATAGTCTGGACGGCGTTCTCGCGGCGAGGCTCGTCACGGTGATATCCGCACCGTCACCGGAAGCTGGCTCGAAGCTCGCCAAAGCTCTGCGACAGGAGATCGACCAGACCATAGCCGCCAGTCGTGTGTCATGAGCTTATCGCCGACGGACACTCCCATAGATCACATCACTGACCACATCATCGTCACTTATTCACCACAACCCACCAGCTACACCGGGGTCGTGGCCATGATCGTCGCTGAGCACCACGGTATCGGGGTATTCGACACCGGGGTCGAAGAATTCATGCCGGACGCTCTCGACTCGGCACTTGATCGCCTGAAAGGATCTGTTAAGGACATCACCGCGATCTGCAGCACACATGGTCATTTCGACCACTCAGGTGGCAGTCGAAAACTGCGTGAGGCCAGCGGGGCACCCACGTACTTCTCCGACCTCGACGCTGACCTGGCCAACTTTCCTCCCGACGTACCCTTACGAGGTGGCGAGCGGATCCGCCTGGGTTCGCTCGATTTCGATGTGGTGGCGACACCGGGGCACACACCGGGCAGCGTGTGCTTCCATGAGGAACGACTCGGCCTAGTAATCGTCGGTGATGCAGTGCAGGGTTCCGGCTCGGCCGCTAACGGCCTGCTGCCGGTCTACTTCGACTCAGGCCGCGACTACCGCGATGGGCTTCGGGCGCTTTTGAACTTGCGCCCGAGTGTGCTCGTCATGGGCCACCCCTTGGAATGGTCAGGCCTGTCGCACTGCGTTCAACGCTCAGATGACTGCACTGCCCTGCTGCGGGAAAGCCTGGAAGCTTCGGAGGTCATCTCCATGGCGGTCGCCGAAACATTGCCGAATGCCGAGGGCAAAGACCTGCCAATTCTTCGCCGGGAAGTGCTTGCCATCCTGGTCGAACACTCACTGTTCAGCGATTTCGACCCGGATGGACCAATCGGTGCGAGCACGGACGCAACACTTCGAAGCGAGTACCGCGACATGGGCCTGGAAATATCACTAGGAAATGCTGATGATGAATAATGAGCGAGTGTCCGCGTCAGCCTATCCGGTGAAGGCCATGACGAGACGGCCGGTCATCGGAGTTATGGGAGGTGGCGAGGTTTCCGATCACCACATCTCTGCCGCGTACGAATTGGGCCGACTGGTCGCCGAGCAGGGTTGGGTGCTACTCAACGGCGGGCGTGGGGCTGGGATTATGGATTCCTCCGCTCGTGGCGCCAAGGAAGCTGGCGGCTTGACCGTGGGCATACTCCCCGGCTCAGAACGCGGACAGGCCTCAGCATACGTGGATGTGCAGATAGTCACGGGGATGGGTTCCGCTCGCAACAACATCAACGTGCTCAGCAGTGACGTGGTGATCGCCTGCTCGGGCGGCGCAGGCACACTGTCGGAGATTGCGTTGGCGTTAAAAGCCAAACGTCCGATTATCGTACTCGACTTCGAATTGGGCGAAGCTTTCTCTAAGTACGTTGAAACCGACCAGATCACCGTCTGCCGGATTCCCTCCGAAGCGATCGAGATAGTTCGGGAGTTGTTGTGCAAGAAGGAATCCCTGTCAACACGTTGAGTGATCGAAGCAGCAATGAACTAGGCGTCCTACGGGGTATCGGCGCGAGTCCAGGCAGGATCACCGGCGAGGTTCGCATAGTTGACCAATGGACTTCGCCCGACGACTTTCCGGAAGGCGCGGTGTTGGTCTCGCGAACTACCGATCCTACGCTCATAGCCGTTATGCTTAAAGCATCGGCACTTGTCACCGAAATTGGAAGTCGATTATGCCACACCGCCATTGTCGCATTGGAAATGGGCGTGCCCTGTGTTGTTGCCGTCGACTCGGTGACGAGTGCTTTGGGCAACGGTGCGCACGTGCTGGTCAACGGCGACGACGGCTCGATCACCGTGATCGAGCAGGGTGGTACGGGTGCTGCCGATGGTTGACCACGACCTGGCGACCGACCTGCTGTCCGATCTCGCCCGTAGGGCCGTCGGTCATCCCGGTCCAACATGGCCGGTGCCGATCTTCGAGGCGGAGGCGGACCTATACCCCCGGTTCCTCAGGCACATGCTCGACGCGTTCGGCACCATAGCCGCTGTCGCACGCAGGATCGACGGCGATCCCCTTGACCGGCCGCCGAGCCGCGTCATCGAGTTCGCTTACTTCCTATTCGGCGCCCGGCACAGCGGGATGCCAGTACCTGATCGCCGCAGGCTCGTCGAAAGGCTGGCCCAGGAAGTCGCGATCCTGCGGCCAGCGGACCCGTTCTGCCAGCGCGGCGGCAACGTGCTTTTGCGTGAAGCGGAGGTGATCTGCCTCCTCGACTGGCAACACCCCGTTCTCGATCACGCCGAGGAGCGTGAACACGCCAAGACCAAAGCTGCTCTACTCGCGCTCGTGGAGTTCGAGAACCTTGGAGTCCCCCAGTACGGTAGGGAGATCCACGGTCCCTACCCGGTCGGCTCCGACGGATTCGCGCTCATTCGCGATCATTTTGGGCTAAATGCGCCCGACCTGTGGCCGGATACAGCAGGCTTGTCGTTCGACCGCGTTCGAGTAGTCGAAACGTACGTCGGCCAACCAGCCGGTTTGCGGTTTGACATCTCCAACCACCTGTACAGTGAAGAGCCGCTGAGCGGGCGCCTCGTAGCCACGGCGATTCAGGTCGTTGCACCTGACGGCACGATCGCAGACGTGGCCACCCATGAGATCTTTGCCGAGACCACGACGCTCCTTGCTCGATTGCGCAGGTCGTGCCAAGAATTCCAGCCGGAAGACTGGTTTCGTCTGCACCACCGCAGCCGCTATCGTTCGTTGCGCTCCCACGTGATGGCGTCCGGTGGTGTTTGGGTGTTCCCGCCGGACGTCAGCTTCGACCCGCTTTTGGTGAACGAGAGGCCACAGGCGCCCGCGTTAGTGGGTCTTGACGCCGCTGAGCTCCTCAAAAGCTTGAAGACCGAATTGGGCTTTCTATGACCTATGCATCGGACGGCCTCGACGCAGACATCGATCACTTGCTGGCGGCGTACTGTGAAGGCCTCTACGCCATGGATTCGCGCACCACGTTCCCCTTCTGGGATTACGACATGGCGCCACTGTACAGCGAGCCTTGGATCGCAAAGGTGCTGACTGCCGTGGACCGGGCGGCGATGCCGCTTGACCTCCCCGGCCTCTTCGGGGGACCTTCGGTGCCGCGCAAAGAGCTGATCTACTCGTTGGTCGACCTCAAAGTCGCTGGCGTGCCCCGCGCCGACCGCTTGCGGCTGGTGTCGTTTTGGGTAGACCTTCTGCGCACGTGGTGTGGCGAGGACTGGGCATCGACCGGCGCGAACCGGGTACTTACCGAGGACCAAGCCCACATCGTGCCGGATATGGCGCACTGGATGGACGCCGATCGGGAAGCGGGCCGCGCGGTGGGGCGGATAGTGGTGACTCTCAACGCGCTCGCCTACGGCCTATACTCAGATGTCTTCGTGCACCAGTGCGCGGAGTGCCGGGGGCCGTACTCCTTATTGACGTCAGATCGGCAGCAGATCCTCGTGCGCTCATGGTCAGCCTTGTGGCCGCAGCAGCTCCGGCCCGACGCGGAGAACCCCGGTTGCGAGCAGGTGGTAATCGCCGCGAATTACGAGGATTGCCAGTGTTCGATCGACATCTACAACCACGTCTCATGGTCGGCGCCACCGGTCGATCACTTAGTCCGTTACGCCGTGTGGGTTGACGGCGTGCCGCAACAGTTGAACGCGGCCGGACTGACCGCAATGGCACATCGCTTCGCCGACCTCGCCCAGAGCACTTTCCGCCGCTATCAAGGGCTTGACTTCGAAGCCACCAAGGCGCTTTGGGTCCGTCAACGCAACTATCAGTTCCGGTCCCTCTTCGCGTATACCGGACTGCCGGTGGAAGCGCCCGAGATGATTGAGGCGGTGCGGGGCAAACCACTGGAGCGCTCACCGCTTTGGAACATGACGCTGCCAAAGGAGCGATTATTCGAGGTCTGGACCGCCTGCCTCGACCCGAGGACAGAGATCTACGCCGAGGACTGGCCCGAGGTTTTCGCAAGGGTGTTCGGTGACCAGTCCCGGCGGTGAACCGGC
Source organism: Umezawaea sp. cmx-9-4 (assembly GCA_049997955.1). GTDB lineage: Bacteria > Actinomycetota > Actinomycetes > Mycobacteriales > Pseudonocardiaceae > Umezawaea. The sequence goes on from JAEBDY010000003.1 coordinate 33,490, forward strand.
ATCAGCCGAGCGCCTGCTTGCGCAGCTTTTCATGGATCTTAGGGTCCTGGTACTTCTCGTAGTTGTCGATGTAATCGCGGATCACATCGACCTCCAGGTCCGAAGCGGTACCTCGCAGCATCTCCAACCCATCTTCGCGGAGCGTGATCAGGGCGTGCAATGGAACACCGGCTGCGGCGGCCCGCTGTTCAGTATCACGGCCACGGTCGATGACCGTGATCACTGCGGTGACGTCGACGCCTTCGATACCGCGGCGCTCCATCTCGTACTGCATCTGCCGGATGGCGATTTCCTTCGAGTCGAACAACGTGACTACGTCGTCGATCAACGCGACCCTGTCGCCGCTTTCGAACTCGCCTTCGATCAGAGAATGTCCGCCGTAATTCGAGACACCCTTTTCGAGATCCGCCACACTGCGCACATTGGACAACTTGCGGTTGAAGCTCATCGGGATGCTTTGCGTGTAACCGACGGCCGCGGCCAGCGGGACGCCGGTCGAGGCCAGGCCGAGTACCCGGTTGACCTCAGGAGCTTCTTCTTTAAGCAGGTCGGCCAGGGCACTGATGACCTGGTGGAACAGTGCGGGTCGGGATGGTACGTCGCGCATAGTGATGTAGAACGGGCTCCATGTGCCGGAAACGAGTTCCCAACCTTCCGGTCGGTCTTTCACCCAAGTACGGAAAAGTCCACCTCGGTACAGGTCGACAATGATGTCACGGGCAATTTCAGTACGGCGGGAAGCCCATTCATTAGTCACAATACGGGATTGTACCGCATCGACAAGTTCACGAGGAGTCGATCATGACAAACGTCGATGCCGAACCATCGTCGGTGGGTCATATTTTCCTCAGCTACAGCCGGCAGGACAGCGCTGTGGTCGCGCGCATCCGCGCGGCACTGGAACGGGCTGGTCATACGGTTTGGCAGGACACTTACTCCGTCGCCGGTGGCGAGGTGTGGGTGCACTCCATCGAGAACGGCATCAAGGACGCCGCAGCCGTGGTCGTGGTGCTCACCGACGCGAGCGCGAACAGCACTTGGGTGCAGGTCGAGACGTTGCTCGCGCTTCGGCTCGAAAAGAAGATCGTACCCTTCGCGCTCGCACCCGACTTCATCCCGTTCGCGTTGCTGCACATCAACCCCGTGGACGCGTCCACCGATCTGGATCAAGGCATGGACCGACTGCTGTCTTCGTTGCCCTCATCTGCGGTGGAATCGGTGAACGACTCCTACAAACTGTTGCCCGACGTGATCCGGCTCGCGTCCGACATGGTCGATCGACGTGGGCTCGGCATCCGCTTCGTCGTCATGCTCGGCGGGGAGGTCACATCACCTGAGTTGCCCTCGGCCGTAGCTGCCCTCGCGGCCGACAGGTGGACGAACCTGATCATCGCTTTCAGCGACGATCCGAGGCTGGACCAAGCGTTGGAGCGGGCAGGACTTGTCGATGCCAAGGTCAGTAGGATCACGGCCGGTCACTTGTCGGTATTGGAGTTTCTTACCGCAGTCGAGCAGCCGTCAATGGCCGTTCGCGTAGTGTCCCTGCACCACCACTCGGCTTTGCGCGAATCCGGGACGGGACGGGATTGGTTGAGGTGGCAGCGAGCCCTGGCGATGGTGCTCCGCCATGACACGCTGATCGTCGGGCATACGTCTGCGGACCCCGACCTGGCCAAACTGATACCAGCTAAGGGCGACGCCGTGTGGCGGATCGGCACCGAACCGGACCCCAGCCCGGAAGTCTTGGCTATCCTGGCGGCCCGACGATCGATGGACCGAGTAATCACCACGCTCGACGGTGGCGGCAGATTCCTAACCGAATTGGTCAAGGTGCTGGTCACCGGCAAGGACACCAGGCAGTTGCCCGGTCCGCCGCATGAGGAGCACGAGGAGTTGGACCGTGATCGGCTGGCAGCGCTGGACCGCTTACAAGGCGACCTCGCGCAGTTGCTGCGGCAATTGCACTTCGACGCTTCTGGCACCGAGTCCGCTCGGCAGCCATCGACCAGGGAATCGGATCTCATGCACCGGATCCGGCTTGAGATGGACGCACTGAGCCAGGCAGGCGAAGGGACGATCCTAGGAGGTTTCCAGATCCTGTCCAAGCTTGGCAGGGGCGGGATTGGCAGCGTCTATTTGGCGACGCACCTGTATACCGGCCTGCCAGCGGCGGTGAAGATCATGTCCCGGGAGAGCGCCACCGATCCGGTCGCCCGTGCCCGGTTCTTCCGGGGTGCGCGGATCATGGCGGTGCTCCAACACCGGCACATCGTTCGGGTGTTGGATGTCGGCGGCCGGGTCGGACCTTGGAACTACTACGTGATCGAGTACGTCGCCGGAACCAATCTGGAACTCCTCTTAGCCGCCGATGCGCTCGAGGAGCCCGATCGGTGGCGGATCGGCCGGGAGTTGCTCTCTGCGATCGCGGTCGCCCACGAATACCCGGACGGCGCAATCGTGCACCGCGACATCAAGCCGTCCAATGTGCTGGTCGATCAACGGGGCGAGGTCAAGGTCACGGATTTTGACGCGGCGTTTCTGGAGGACGTCGGCCAACTCACCCAGCTCTCCCTCACGTCTGTCGGCACATCCTTCTACAGCCCGCCGGAGCTTGCCTCCACACCCGTACTCGCCGAGTTCCGAGATCCACGGGTCGACGTGTTTGCTATCGGCCGCGTGCTGCTGCGGGTCTTCACCAGTATCGCCGCAGTCGAGCACCTCGCGCTGCGCTACTCGGCCAACGTCGACCTGTTGCGGGTTGCCCTGAGCCGACGGGTGCCTGGTCCAGCGGCGAGCGCGTTGGGGCAGGTCCTGCACCGCGCGACCGCATCCGATCCCTTGGAGAGGTATGAGGACGCGGGCGAACTGCTTAGGGCACTCACCCAAGTCGAGCAGTTGGCGTTGAGGGCGGCGGGTGAGTTCTCCGCATCGGAGCTGTCCTTCATCACCGTGAAGCCGGGGCGGTTCACCATGGGCAGCCCGACCGACGAAGCTGGCAGGCACGACAGCGAAGTCCCGCACGAAGTGGTGGTGACCAACGGATTGTCGGTGAGCGCCACACCGGTGACCCGCCAGGCGTGGGCGACGGTGTTCGGGCTCGAACCGCCCGATATCCAGAGCTCCCGACTGCCCGTCGAGCGGGTCTCCTGGTACGAGGCTTTGAGCTTCTGCAACGCTTTGTCACTGTTCACAGGCCTGACGCCGTGCTACACAATGACCGAAGATGGTATTGAGTGGGACCGTGACGCACCCGGCTTCCGGCTGCCGACCGAGGCCGAGTGGGAGTTCCTCTGCCGTGCTAGCACACGCACCGCTTACCACTCGGGTGACGGAGAGGAGGACCTGGCCGCCGCCGGATGGTACGAGGGGAATTGCCCATCTGGTCCACGATTGGTCGGCGGGTTGCGCCCAAACGCATGGGGTCTGCTCGACATGCACGGCAATGTGTGGGAGTGGTGCTGGGACTGGTTCGGCCCGTATTCGCCGGAGGAGCAGGTAGACCCGAGCGGACCCGCGACCGGTGAGTCCCGCATGCTCAGAGGCGGCTCGTGGCGTCGATCGCGGCACCACTGCCGGTCCGCTACCCGATACGATTCCTCACCGGAGAACCACGGCAAATCGCTGGGGCTCCGGGTGGTTCGCACACTCGCCGCGACGTGACTGGATCAGCTGAAAAGGCCGCCTCGACGCAGGATATCGACCGACCGCCGTTGTGCCTCTTCGCGGAGTTCTTCCTCAAAGTGTGGCGGGAACCCCGTCAACACACCTTCGCGCATAAGCACATCGCCATCGACAATCACCGTGTCGACCTCCGCTCCAGTAGCCTGGTATATGACTGTGCTGACCGGGTCGTGGTTGGGCACCATATTGGGCCGGATAGCGTCGAGTAGCACTAGGTCCGCCCGCTTGCCCACCTCAATCGAGCCGATGAGGCGGGCAAGACCTGCGGCCCGCGCGCCATCGATCGTCGCCATGGCCAGCACCGTGTCCGCAGTGATGGCGGCGGGGTCACCCGTCACACCTTTGTGCACTAATGCGGCGATACTTGCCTCACGCAACACGCTGACCGAGTTGTTGCAGTTTGCGTTGTCAGTACCGAGCCCGACCGTCACCCCAGCCTTGAGCATGCGCGGCACGGGAGCGACACCGGAGCCGAGATACAGGTTAGCGACGGGCAGGTGGGCCAGCCGGGCTCCGGCAGCCGAGATGGCGTCGATGTCCTCCTTCGAGACCCAAACGCAATGCCCGAGCAGGGTTCTCGGGTTGAGCAAACCATGTCGCCGCAGGTGTTCCACTGAAGTCAGGGATCCGACCATGCGCTCGGCAAGCACCTCGGCGCACGGCTGCGACACCATGCCGCCATAGCGCTCGACCAGGTCATGTGACAGCTGAATAGAGGCGAGCGACGTCCGGTTGGGTTTGTGCGGTGCGGGCCAAACGCACAATCTTGGATTCCCGGCTTTGTTGTACGTGCTCATCAGCCCATCGAGCAGGTCACCCACGTCGTCCAAGCGCACGAGCATCGAGCGCGGGTCGAGCGGTGACGCGTCGCGAGCAAAATCCAGCAGCCGGTAGTCCGGCAGTGGGCCGCAGGCGAACACCGGCGCGAGTACAGCACGTACTCCGACCTGCGCGTACACGTCCAAAGCGGCTTGCGCACGTGGAGGCGTGGTGGCCGAGTTCGCATTGTCAATGATCGTGGTCGTGCCGCTGCGGAGAGCGTCCACCGAGTAGAGTAGTGCGGCAACTGCGATGTCGCGCTCGCCGTAGTACTGCATGGATGGGTACACGACGTTCCACTGCCAGTCGTAGAGCGAGCGGTCGCTACCTGGGCCGCCGCGCAACAGGATCTCACTGACATGGGTGTGGCCGTTTACGAACCCTGGGAGGACCAGCTTCCCCTGTGCCAGGATGACGTCAGCCCCAGGCAGGTCCACCGGGCTGTTCTCGGGCGTCACGCTCACTATCTCGCCGTTTTGCACCACCACTCGACCGGTGTCGAGCACAGTCCGCCCAGCGTCCATGGTGATCACGGTGCCGCCGTCGATGACGAGGGTGCTCACGGCACCCTCGGCAGCGCACTCAGGACGTGAGCCTCGGTTGGGTGGTTCGGGATCGCGTGACGTGGTATGCCCGCTCCCTCGCACACCTTGGCCCCGACGTAGTTGCCGAGTGCTGCGGCCGTACGCAGTGGCCAACCCCAGAGCAGACCGACCGCGACGGCCGCAGCGAACCCATCACCAGCGCCGACCGTGTCAATCACAGTCGCCGGCACACCGGGGACGTGGTCCGCGACGCCGCTGCGGTAGATCACGCATCCCGACGCACCACGGGTGACGAGAAGGTCCGCGACAAATTCCTCGGCCAGTGCCGTTGCGGCCGCGTGCAGGTCAGCGCCCTCGAAGTCCTTCAACTTCTCCGGAACGATTACGACATCGGCCTGCGCGCACAACGCACGGTTACGAGTGTCGAGGCGCTCCACTGCCGCCACGACCTTGGCGCCCCGTGCCCGAACCTCGGTGCTGAGAGCGAGGCAGACGTCGCCGAAACGACCATCTACGAGCAGCACCTCCGCCTCAGCGGCGACCGCGGGATCGACCTCTGCCAGACTGAGCGGAACGAGCCCTGTCTTGTCGTGGACGCAGGTCCTGGTGTTCTGGCCGGAGTCAACCACGATGGACACCAGCGGTGTGCGGCCGTCCGGCTGCTGCACTACTGCACGGGTATCGACGTCATGAGTGGTGAGCTCATCCGCAACCATCGCACCGTCGGCGTCCTGCCCGATCTTCGACACCAACGTGCAGTGGGCTCCGAGGCGGGCGGCGACTAGTACCATGTTGACCCCCTGACCACCGGGACGGCGGTCGAACGACACCGCCGAGCACTTCTCATCGGCACGCGGGTAACGGTCGACCACAAAGGTAAGGTCGACCGCGGCGTTTCCGACCACGACAAGACGGAACCTCTCTCGTGCGGCGGTGTTCACGGCATCACCGCGTCGTCGGACCAGGTCGGTTCGTAGACTAGGTCGACCCCGACGACTGCTTTCTCGGCCTCAGAACGCCAAGGGCGTGACTTGCGTAAGTCACGGGTCACGTGCACACGCTTGAGCCATCGATCGTTGCCATCGTAGCGAGCCTCGAACGGTGGCCGACCGTGCAATGCGCGTTGATTGTCCAAGACCAGCAGTTCGCCCGGCCGCAACCGCACATCGACCGTGACGTCGGCGAGTCGGTGGACGAGTTCGTCGATGGCGGCCGCAGCCTGTAGGTCGTCCGGGTCTGCCGACAGGTAATAGCCGTCGTAGCGGAGGAACGGGCCGGATAGCACGCTGACCCAGGTGGGTGTGTGGAAAGCCGCGCCGTGGTCCGGTTCCGGCTCCAGCAAGAACCGCGGCTGCCGGAGCACCTCGGTTGTTGCCGCGGTCAACGTCGCCGGGTCTAAGTACGCGTATCTGGTCGGCGTGCCGTTATTGCGCAGGCACAACAGCAATAGATAGTCCGCCCGAGCTGGGTGACACGCGTCCTCGGTGTGTAGCTCGAGCTGGCTGCGACTACTCAGCCCGGTCTTCTCGTACTCATGGCAGGACATCGGCAGCACGTTGTGGATCAGTCTGCCCCGTTGCAGGGACTCCCACCCGAATACGTCACCCAGGACACTGCCCAGGAGAAAGAGCACAAAGTCGAGTCGGTCCGATTCAGCGGTCCGATCGCGATCTTCCCAATGCCGGGGCGTCGGACCGAGTCTGGCATCGACTGGGATGCCCTTGATCAGGGTCGCCGCAGCGGACTCCATTCGGCGGAACCGGTCGCAATACGTCAGTAATGACGACGGGAGGCTGGCTTTGAGCACGGGGAGTGCATCACGCAACTCGGGCTTGTGGACGTCACCGAACACCTGTCGTGCACCCTCTGCCAGCGAGCGCAGCGCAGCGCCGTCTTGCGCGGACAGTTCTAGCACCGGTATCCCAGTTGTCACCGTGATCACGAGTCACCTCCAAGGGCTACTCGGCCCGTCACCAGGAAATCGCCGAGCACCAACGCATCGAGGCCGCTCGACCTGAACCTATGCACGGCGTCCTCCGGTGAGGACACCATCGGCTCGTCCGGGCCGTTGAACGAGGTGTTGAGCAGCACGGGCACACCGGTCAACTCAGCGAAGGCGGAGATCAGCCGGTGGTAGAGGGGGTTGAGATCCTCGGTGACGAGCTGCGCGCGGGCCGTGCCGTCGAAGTGCACTGCGCCTGGGATCAGTGATCGTTTTTCTTCGTGCACGGGATAGGAGAACGACATGAACCCGTGGGACTGCGAGTCGACTCCGCGTTCGAGCCACTCCGGCGCCGCGTCGGCGAGGATGCTCGGCGAGAAGGGACGCCAGTACTCGCGGTGCTTGACGTGCAGGTTGATTGCATCCTTTAGACCGGTCCTCCTGGGATCCGCGAGAATGCTGCGGTTGCCGAGCGCACGGGGGCCGACTTCGGCAAAGCCCTGGAACCAGCCGAGCACCTTGCCGTCGGCCAACAGCCTGGCGGCGACCTCGCACACGTCGGCGCAGCGGGAGAACTCTAGGTCGGCGGCGGTGAGCGCGGCGATGAGTTCTGCTTCGCTGTGGCGGGGGCCCCAGTAGGGGTGGGACATGGTGAACCTGGTTGTGTGACCCAATTCCGAGTGAAGCACGTGAAGTGCCGCACCGAGCGCGGTGCCCGCGTCGTTGGCTGCGGGCTGGACGTACATACCGCGCACCCGCCCGCTCCGGCAGATCCGACCGTTAGCGACACAGTTCAGCGCGACACCGCCAGCCAAGCACAGGTTGCCCGACCCCGTCCGGTCAAGTAGCCAGGAGGTGAGCGATTCGAGCACGTCCTCGGTGATCGCCTGAAGTGCCGCAGCCACGTCGGCGGCCCGGCTGTCCATCTCCGCTCCGGCCGGATAGGCAGGCCCGAACAGTTCGGCAAATCTATTGTCCGCTGCGCGGAAGCCAGCATAGTGGTTGTCGACTGAAAAGTCGCCGTCACCGATTAGCACAACTTTCTCAAGCTGACCTCTGAACCGCTGGGATGAGCCGAACGCCGCCAGCCCCAGCAACTTTCCCGGCCCCGCGTACCGGTTCATTCCCAGGAAAGTTGCAACCTCTTCCCAAAGGAGGCCGATCGATGCCGGATAGACGATTTCCCGTAGAATTTCCAGCTTGATCCCTGTTCCGTATCCGAGCAGTGTAGTGGTCTTCTCGCCGATGCCGTCAATGCTGAGGACCGCCGCGTCCTCGTAAGGGGAAGCGAAGTAGGCGCTCGCGGCGTGCGCTTGGTGGTGCGCCACCCACCTAACCATGTCGGTGACGTCGAACCCAGCCAGCGCGCTCAGGGCGTCCGGGATTCGCGCCACACTGCGCAGAAAGGCCGCCTCACCTTCAGCACTGCCCCAACCTCCCAGCACCACACCGCCTTCGTCGACATCGACGGTTCGCAAGTTCGGGTTGTAGGACGTGGCGATTATATCCAGGTCCAACCAGTCGACACCACCGACGTTCAGGCAATGGCGGATGGCTGCTTTGGGCAGGACATCGGCCGTGTGCAGCTCTGGTGTCTTCGCACGCCTGCGTCGGCTGAAGCGCTCCTCCTCCACGAATGCGACGAGACGCGTACCGTCGAACAGACAGGCCGACGACTCGTGGTAAACGCAGTTAACTGCCAGGACGAGCGGACCGGTCATGACGCCGTGTCCGCATCGGCAATGTGCAGGCTAGCTGTGATCGGCCGCGCCTGGAGCAAGAAAATGACGTCGTTAACTGCAGCCCACTCGATGTCCTGCGGAGCATTGAATCGGCGTTCGACATCTTTCGAGAGATCGGCTAACCGCAATGCCATGTCTGTAGTGATGCTGCACGTGCTGCGCTTGGTCTCGGGAGTGCGCACCCGACCCACTCGGCCGTCGGGTTCGAGCACAGCCGTCTCGTGCTTCGTACCGATGTGGCAGACATTCACCTGGCGGTCGGTTGAGACTTCGATACTGTCCGGTGTGATCGTTCCGGCCACAATAGGCTCCGGCAGACCGTAACTGGCCTCGATGAGAGTCGACTCGCTGCCGCGGACGACATCGCTGCTGAACATGACACCACCCAGCGTGGCAGGGATCATCGTCTGCACGACCACCGCCATTTCGACATCACCGATGTTCACCCCGTGGTGTGCCGCGTAGTACTTGACGGTCCCCGCCCGCCGGCCGGCCGCTACCTTGCCGATGGCCTGGATCACCGAGTCAGGTGTGAGTACTCCCAACACACTGGTGAACACACCGGCAAACGCCAGCCCTACCCCGTCTTCGACGGTGGCCGACGACCGAACCGCCCACGGCCCAGGTAGGCGTTGTAAACCTTCTACCACCGACCGCGCAAGACCGCGCGCCAGCCCGTACGACGACATGCCCGTTACCGCCTGAACGGTTACGCAGAAGCCTGCTGGCACCGTGAAATCGGCCCCGGCGAGTTGCGCAAGCCGGGCCCCTTTGTTGCCAACGCGAGCGGAATCCTGACTCTCATCATCGGTGAGCCAGAGTATCGAACTATCATTCATCGTCACCGTCTCAGTTAGATTTCTGCAATCACTGTAGGGCGCGTCGCGGCACGTGGGCCATCCGCCGATCGGATGCACTCGAATCGGACCGCGTCGTCGCAAACGCGCACATTCCGCAAATATGCGGAAACCAAGCAGATGGCAAATTTAGAAATCTACTGAATAATGCCGTGAGCCGCCCTGGGTAAGGCCTCTATCAATTCGGTATTTCGTCTTGATATCAGTCTATTCGCTCTCGTTGTGCGAATGACTTATGCTTCTATCAAAACCGCTGTGGCATGCTTGCCAAAAATTATATTTTTGCCGTTCAAGCTGCGTGGGGGTACTCGTTGAAGATGTCGCCCATTCACTGGTGTGGCGGATGACGAAATCAGCAATCTGGGGTTGATCGATGATTGGTCGTGGCGGCGCGTGTAGGGGAGGGTGTTCGTGATGATCTAGTAGGTCTGCAGAGGTTGTAAAACTGCTCGTGTACCCGCAGCGCATGAAGTAAGTGCTTTAGTTTTTAAATGAGCGTTCGATCGAGCGGTCGTGGGGCATTTCGGAATCCAGAATTCCATGATCGAGTTCATCGGTACCTGCGGGCATTGCCCAGCTACATCGTCTCCGCCCATATAGCCTCAGCCGCCTAAAACGGGCCTTGCCCCCGAATGCTGGACACCAGACACACTTGGATCCTGACAATCCGGGTGGACAGGAGTCCCACGCAGATGGCGATGAAGCACTACCCACCGGAGTTTCGGGCCGAAGCGATCGCGCTCTACCGTTCCCGACCGGAGGCGACGATCAGAGTGGTGGCCGAGGACCTCGGTATCAACCACGAGACGCTCCGCAACTGGATCCGGATCGCCGACGGTCACCGCACCGATTCACCGGCCACCACTCCCACGACCGGGTCGCGGGCGGGTTCGGCCGAAGACGAGAACGCCGCGCTGCGCAGGCGGGTCCGCGAGTTGGAGGAGGAGCGCGACATCCTGCGCAAAGCGGCGAAATATTTCGCCGGGGAGACGCGCTGGTGAACCGCTTCCAGTTCATCGCAGACCACCAGCGCCGCCACGGCGTCAAGCGGTTGTGCCAGGTCGTCGGGATCGCCCGATCCTCCTACCACCATTGGAAAACCGCCGCACCCGACCGAGCGGTCCGGGCCGCCGCGGACGCTCGTCTGGCGGCCCGCATCCGCATGATCCACTGCGACTCGAGCGGCACCTACGGCGTCCCGCGGATCACCGCCGAACTGCGCGACGCCGGACACGTGGTCAACCACAAACGTGTCGCGCGGGTCATGCGCGGAATCGGCCTGGCCGGGCTGCGACTGCGCCGCCGACACCGCACCACCACCACAGACCCCGCCGCCGCCAAGGCACCGGACCTGCTCGGACGGGACTTCACCGCGCAAGCACCCAACACCCGCTACGTCGGCGACATCACCTACCTGCCCATCGCTGACGGCACCTTCTGTTCCGTACCGGGTTTGATGGAGACATCGAACGGGACTTCACCCCGGATGTTGGACACGGGGTCATGCGGCGTGGGTCAGCGTAGCCGGTGTTGGTAGCAGGCTGTTCTCGTAGTCGATCGGGGACGTCTGGCCGAGGTGGGAGTGGCGGCGTCGGGTGTTGTAGCGGTGCGCCCAGCCGAACACGGCCAGGCGTGCTTCCTTTGCACTGCCCCAATTCAGGGCGCCTTGGAGCGTCTCGCGTTTGAAGGAGGCGTTGAGGCTTTCGGCGGCGGCGTTGTCCGCGGAACTGCCCACCGCGCCCATGGACCGGGTCACTCCGGCGGCGCGGCAGGCGTCGGCGAAGGCCTTGGCGCCGTATTGCTTGAGTTCAATCGGTCGATGCAACACCGGGCTGTTGAAGCAACAGTAGCTGCTCGCTGAATACCTCGGCGGGGGTCTTCCAGTCGAGGACTTTGCGGGGCCGGTTGTTCAGGGCCAGGGCAACGGCTTCGAGGTCCTCGGCGGACCACCTCGATAGGTCGGTGCCCTTGGGAAAGTACTGACGCAGCAACCCGTTCGTGTTCTCGTTCGTCGGCCGTTGCCACGGTGAGTGGGGGTCGGCGAAGGCGGATTCAACTGGTCGTCGCAACACCCCCTGATATCGGAGGTGGTCGACGATGGCGACGGCGGACTGGAGCAAGAAGACCAGCGATGCGCCGGAGGGTGCGAGTCGGCAGTGGCGTGCGGATCGGGCGCTGCGGCCCGCGATGCGGTCGCCTGGGCGGCCTGAGCCTTCGCGGGCGGTGCAGCGGCAGTTCTGGCGTCTGATCGCGACGGGCATCACGTCAGCCGAGGCCGCGGTGGCGGTGGGTGCGTCCGTGCCGGTCGGGATCCGCTGGTTTTGCCACGCTGGCGGCATGCCACCGATCTCGCTTGCCGCGCCTACCGGCCGCTATCTGTCTTTCGAGGAGCGTGAGGAGATAGCGTTGCTGCGCGCAAAGCAGTTCGGCGTGCGTGAGATCGCGCGTGCGATCGGGCGCGCCCCTGGGACGATCTCCCGCGAGTTGCGCCGCAACGCGGCTAGGTCGTGTTTCAAAGGCGTTGACCAGCGGCGTGTCGGTGCCTGAAACATGGCGAGGTCTCCGGTAGATGGATTAGCGACCAAGCAAACCCATACCACCGGAGACCTCGTGGCCAGCGTAGCGGCGACGTGCCGGGCCGACCTGACCGACGCGCAGTGGGCGATGCTGCAACCCTTGCTGCCTGTCGGTAGGAAGCCCGGTCGTCCACCCAAGTGGAGCAAACGACAGTTGATCGACGGCGTCCGATGGCGGATACGCGTTGGTGCGCCATGGCGGGACATCCCGCCCGAATACGGCTCATGGCAGACCGTGTACGGGTTGTTCCGACGGTGGCAGCGCGCCGGGGTCTGGACGGTGATCCTGATCGGCTTGCAGACCCGTGCCGATGCCGCCGGGCTGATCGTGTGGGACGTGAGCGTGGATTCCACGATCATGCGCGCGCGCCAGCACGCCGCCGGGGCGCGGAAAAGGGGGACCTGCAGGTCGAACCGGTCGACACCGAGCAGGGTGGGGCTGAACCGGAGGATCACGGCTTGGGTCGGTCGCGGGGTGGGTGGACCACGAAGGTGCACCTGGCCTGTGAGCGGGGTCGGCGGCCGTTGTCGTTGCTGGTCACCGCCGGGCAACGGGGTGACAGTCCGCAGTTCACCGCGGTGATCGAGGGCATCCGGGTGCCACGGCCCGGCGGTGGTCGACCGCGGATCCGCCCGGATCGGGTTCTGGCGGACAAGGCCTACAGTTCCAAGGCCAACCGCGCCTATCTGCGGCGACGGAGGATCAAGGCGACCATCGACCAGCCTCGCGATCAGGCCGCCCACCGCAAGAACAAGGGCTCCTCGGGTGGACGGCCACCGATGATCGACAGGGAGATCTACAAGCAACGTCACGCGGTCGAGTGCGGCATCAACCTGCTCAAACAGCACCGGGCGGTAGCCACTCGCTACGACAAACTCGCCATCCGCTACCAGGCCGTAGTTGGGGTCGCAGCCATCACCATCTGGCTGCGCCACATGTGAAACACGCGCTAAATGGCCGTGTACAGCACGAACAGGATGCCGCACAACGCTTTCCGGTCACCCAGTCGAGGACGACCAGGATGACGGGGGTCGTGCTGGACAACCGGCAGCAGCGGCTCGACACGTCGCCACAACTCGTCGGACACGATCCAGGGTGGCTGCTGCCCCTTCCTCACGCCCTGATCAACAACCCAGGTGATCAAGCTATTCCGTCGTTTTTGTTAGGAGTCCTTATTCCGGGGGTGCTCTATTACTCTGCCGAAGTTCGTGTTGTGCTTCCGTGCCCGCGAGGAGAAGGTCATCTGCTTCAAAGCCGCCCGGTTGATGCACCTGGGACACAAGTACCTCGACGGCTACGCCACCGCCCTGGTCCTGGGCATCGAGACGCCCGCTCCCGAACCCGACAACGCCGAAGGGAAGATCATCCATGCGCTCTCCTCGTAGTCGGCGTTCGCTGCACTTTCTCCCGCTGCTCCGCCTCAGCTGGTAGCGGCCGAAACAGCACCACCTGAGTCCGACTCACCGGTCTCGTCATCCTTGATGGGGAGACCGGCACGAAGCTTGTATAGCTGGGTCGCGGTCTGGGCAAGGAGCACGGTGGCATCGAGATCCTCACGCAGGACGCTCAAGTCGCATTCCAGCTCCAGAAAGCCTGCTTCGTTCAGCTGCTCAGAAACTTGGATGCGATCGAAGATGCCCTGTACCCGACCGTGTGCAATCGAGCTCTGATCGCTGTACATCCACAGGAAGGTATGCCGGGGGATAGAGATCGATGTTTCCAGTTTCCAGTCCGGAGCATTCAGCGCGGTCTCGACCTCACTGATGATTTCGTGGATCGTGAGCTTAGGCGGAAGCTTGCCAGTGGGGATTCGCAACTCGTCCTTGATGCCGTCACAGTAGTCCTTGTACTGCTGCACGACGGCGGCTGCTTTACGCACCAGTTCGTCGCGCGCCTCGCTGTCCTGGTGCACCTCTTCCAGGAAGGGGTACCGGCGCTCGGTAATGTAGTCGTGCCGGGTCGTGTACCGCTTGCGCTGCTGATCAGCCTCCTCCACACAGACTCGCGCGAGGTTGCGCATGCGCTGGTCATGATCGTTGGGGGCCAGCAACCAGATGATGCGCCAAAGGTTCTCGTTAGCCGATCGCAGCAAGGTGAACCCTGCAGCATGCGGGCGCTCCGAGTTGCGCACACCCTGGTTGAGTCGGCGAAAGGCGTTGAGATGATCGGCAGCCATGTAGAAAGCGCCGTAAACCGGCGCGGCGAGTGCAACGCCATGCGCTGTGGATCGCTTGAAGTCCAACTCGCTGCCGGGCTTGGGCTCTGGGAACCTCGAAAACCAGGCATGAAACGCCTGGACCCCTTCGAGGAGATAGACGAAGAGATCCTCCTGTGTCAGCAGCTCATCACTCACTCGTTGAGTATAACTATTCGCGCAATGCTATATCTCTGAGGATTTGACCGTCTCCGGATCATCGCCCTCGACGCGACCACACCGCCGTTGTTCACTCAGCGCATCGTGCTCGTCGACAGCGAAGGCCAACCGTTCTCTGCTATGACCGGCGCGGGCGTCGGCGACGTGGAACCCGTTACGCCGCCGCTGTACGTTCCACGTGAACATGAGCAAATGTGAACGCATGACCTGGCGTTTCCGCGCGACTTGATCGCTCTGGAAGCGGCCGGTGTCCGTACCACTTGATCACTTGCTCGCGCTGGACGGTGTGACCGATCAGCGGTATGAGAGGGCGTGCCGGTTGGTGCTGGGTGACGCTCCGGCTCCGGCAGCGGACGGGGTCGATCCTCATGTCCGGCAAGCGGGTCACCGCGGCCGGGATCGGTGACCGCCGCCGTGATGGACCGCGCGCCGCGCACGCTGGTCGTGCACGAGGGTCACGTCGTGGCCGCGGATGGCGGAGTCGTCTGAATTGTCGGAGGTGATCAGTAACCTGCTTCGCATGGATGACAACACCTGGAACGCGCTCAGGGCGACGCCGCTCGCCGAGATCCGCAGACGCGCCGCCATCGTGTGCGGAGTCGCCCAGATCGAGCCGATGGTGGTCGACGGCGCCGAGCGGTTCGCGTGGAACGACCGCTCCGGGCAGTCGGCGGTCTGGTACTTCCCGCCCGACGGCCGCGCGTTGCTGCTGACCTTCGAGCACGAGTCCGACCTGAACCTGTGGGACGACGAGTACTACGAAACCCAGGAGTCGCTCTACTGCGGTGTTCCTGACGACCTCATGCGCCTGGTGCGTGATCAACCCGACAACTACGAGTCCGGCAACGTCACCGATGAGGGGACGGGGAACACGCTGCACTGCGCCGGAGGCGTGTTCTGGTTCGACGGCGAGCAGTGGCGGGCCGCCGAGGGGTTCACGGCGCACTGCGAGAAGGAAGGCCTGGACGCGATGCGCGAGTCCGGGTTCGACTACTGCCTCAAGGCGTACCTGTTCGGCCAGGAGTTCACCGCCGAGGCGCTGGTCGAGCACTGGCAGACGCTGAACTGGCGCGAGGACACCAGCCTCGACAGGGTGTTGGCCGCCATCCGGGAGATCTTCGCCCGGCGCGCGTGAGGCGGCGTCCACCTCGCGGGCGGACCTCGCGGTGCCACTCGGTCGCGCCGTGGACAGCAGGTAGTCCGGCACGTGTGATCGCTGCTTGCCGTCTTTCCGCGTAGAGATGCTCATTCGAGAGCCTTCTTCCTGCGGCTTCCGGTGTAGATGACCGGTGGTGAGGCGGTCGCCTTCCGCGCTAGTTGTGCATTGGCCTTGGTTCCTCGGATGCTTCCACCGCCTGAGGCTGCCGGATCATCTCTTTGCGCCTGGAGCCGGTGGTGGTGCGGCGTGCGGCGTAGTCACGTGTGCGGGGATCGTGGATCAGTCTGTTGACGGCGATTGTCCACAGTGCACTGTTGGCTGCGCGGTCGCCGCCGCGGTTGAGTCTGTGGCGCTGGGTCTTTCCGCTGGAGTGCTCGACGGGGCTGATGTCGCACAATGCCGCGAAGGCCGCCTTGCCGGCCAGTCGTTCGGGGTTGTCGCCTGCGGTGACCAGGATTTGGGCGGCGCAGATCGGACCAATGCCGGGTTGGGCGAGCAGTCCTGGGGCGGTCTGGCGGGTCAGGAGTTCGATGGCGCTGTCGCGGTCACGTGTTTCCCGGTCGAGGTACTGCCATCGTCGGGCGAGTGCGCGCAGGCCCAGGCTGGTCCCGTCGGTCGCGGTCAGGTCCGCGCACGCGGCGACGAGGTCGATGGCACGACGCCGGTCGACGCGGCCTCGGGTCGCGTCGTCGAGCTCCAGGACGAGGCTGCGCAGCTGTGTTCGGCTTGGACGCGGGACTTCACCGCGCTGCGACGGGCCACGAGCAGGGCGCGTAGCTGTCCGGCGGGACCGGTTCGGGCCTTCGGGGTGGCGGTGGCGTCACCGGAGAACACAGCGCGGGCGGCCGGATGCAGGTCGTGTAGGAGGTAGCCGCACTTCTCCGCCACGCGGCAGGAGACTGGGTTGTCCTGCGCGTGCAGTAAGTCCAGGCGGGTCAGCCGGACCGGGTTCTGCGTGCCCAGCGCCATTGCGCCGCGGTGTCCAGGGCATGGGCGGCGATATCGTGGCCCCGGAACGCGGCCGTGGTCCAGTAGCCGACTTCTGCCACGCCGGCGGTCTCGACCTTCACCACCACGTGACCGATTGGGCGGGTTGTCATCCTCCTAGGCCACCACGGCGAAACTGAACCGAGTCGAGGAGCCCCAGCCAGCGGCCTCGGGGGCGGGCTCCGATGCGCCGTGAGTAGTGCGGACAAGCCGTCGGGCCGCCATGGGCGCAGCCATAGGGGGATCGCTGACTCGGTGTTCGGCACGGACAGCGTGATGGTCGCTCATTCTGCGCTGGCGAGTCGACTGGCCGGATGGTGATTGCCGGATGCATTCCCTACGCATGGTGCTTCTGGGTTCGGCGTGGCGTGCGGCGATCTGGACGTCACAGAGGTCGACACCGGTGTCGAGCATGGCGGATTTGTCACGTGCGCTCGTCGACTTGAATATGTGAACGGTGGCAGAAGGAGAGGGAACGAATCCGGAGCGCCCATTGTGCCCGACCGGGGTCGTACAACGTAGAACTGACGCCAACTACGCTTTTGCGCCAACGTTTTCCCAGGTCGTCGATTTTTCGGACTACACTGGGAAGGAGTTTTACTGCGTAGACAAGTGGCCGTCTCTTCGGTTCGGTCGAGATCTATATGCCCCGAGGCTTGGAGATCGCCGCACGTACTTCGTGATGGTAGCGCGTGGCGAGACGGGACCCCAAATCAATCGCTTCGCAAGCAGGTTAACCGGCTTCATCTCGTACTCCCGGAACAAAGCCCTCATGTTGACGTAAGCGACCTCATGGGCTTTGTCGTCTAGGCGGACTGGGTGTGAAGTGGTGCTGGTTGGACGCCGTTGGTCTTGAGGATTTCCAGGCTGTCGAGGGGGCGATCTTGATCGCGAGTGTGGCGAGTTCGCCGTGGATGCGGCGGTAGCCCCAGGTGGGGTTCTCGCGGGCGAGGCGTAGGGCGAGGGATGCTGCGGATGGTGGGTGGTCGACCTGGTCGTTTCGGACGGGATGCTGTGCGTGTCTGCGTCGGTGGAGGTTGCGGTGCCACCGCAGGATGGTGTCGGGGGAGACGATCAGTTGTAGTCGCCGCAGGGATGGTTGGGTACGCGATGTAGGAGGGTAGAGAGGAGCGCGCGGTTGGCGGGGGTGAGTCGTGGCTTGTTGATCTGGCGCTGCAGGGTGGTGAGTTGGTGGCACAGCGCGAGGATCTCGATGTCCTTGTCGGTACTTGTCATCGGTAGCAGTCTGAGACAGGTGACCATTCCGGTGAGGGCGAGGTAGGACAGCCGAAGGAGCGTGGTTCGCGATGATGCCTCCTGGATGAACTGGGTGGATGAACGCCCGGCAGGTCACGTGCCGTGGACAAGGTTTTCGGCACTCACGGCGCTGGCGGCCAAGCGGCCAGAGCGCCGTTTTAACGGTCGTCTCAGGTTCGCTCGGTATGAAATAGGCGTCGCCGGGCGACGCGGGTCTCGGTCTCACCGACATGGCCGAACGCGCCGGGCTTTACGGCGACACGGTCAGCGCTGGTCCCGCTTCGGACGGCGGCTGGACCGTCTACGCGACCCTGGAAGGCAGCCATTCGTGATCTCTGTGCTCGTAGTGGAAGCCCAGCCGCTGCAGCGCTTAGGGTTTCGCATGCTGTTGGAGAGCAACCCCGACACCGAGATCGTCGGCGAGGCCGAGAACGGCGCCGAGGCCGTTCGGTGCGCCACCAAGCTGCATCCCGACGTGGTGCTGATGGACATCCGCATGCCGGGCGTCGACGGGATCGAGGCCACCCGGCGCATCGTCGCCGCCGGTGGGCGTTCGCGGATCCTGGTGTTGACGACGTTCGACGTGGACCGGTACGCGCTCGCCGCGCTGCGGGCCGGGGCGAGCGGTTTCCTGCTGAAGGACATCCGCCCTGAGGAACTGCTGGCCGGCATCCGGGCCGTCGCCGCCGGGGACGCGGTGATCGCGCCGGCGCTGACTCGGCGGCTGCTCGACGCGTTCGCCGACCGGCTTGGCGATGACCTCTGCGGGCCTGTGCGGGAGGATCCCCGGCTGAACTCCCTGACCAGCCGCGAGCGCCAGATCCTCGTCGCCATCGGCCACGGCCTCACCAACGGCGAGATCGCGCAACGGTTCACGCTGTCGGAGTCGACGGTGAAGACCCACGTCGGGCGGGTCCTCGCCAAGCTCGGCGCACGGGACCGGGTCCAGGCCGTCATCCTCGCCTACGACCTGAGACTCGCCCGGCCGGTTTAGCGCTTCATCACCGCACCGCTCCGGGCCGATTCGCTCCGTTGGTCGAACGGCCCGCCGAGTTCCGGCGGGCCGTTCGACACCTTTCTAGGCGGTCACGACTGAGTCGCCGCTGATCTTCACCGGGATCGGGGTCAGGCCGGTGGTCGCCGGCCCTTTCTTCCTGTCACCGGTCGCGGCGTCGAAGACGCTGCCGTGGCCGGGGCAGGTGATGGTGCCGCCCGCCGGTTTGGAGACGGTGACGCCCGCGTGCGGGCAGACCGGGTTGAGTCCTTTGACCTCGTTCTCCGATGGCCGGACGATCAGGACTTTGCCCGACGGTCCGTCCACGATCGTCCCGCTGCCGACCGGGACGTCGGCCAGCTTGGCCAACGGCGTGCCACCGGAGCCGGAGGATCCTCCGGCGGGCGGGTTGGCGGCGGGTGTCTCGGACGAGCAGGCGGCCAGGGAAACCGGTGCGACCAGACCGGCTAGCAGGCCGCAGACAACCGTGCGGCGTGTTGGGTCTGGCAAGACGATGCCTCCTGAGCGCGAACAGTGGTGTTTTTCGGCTTGTCGACCTCAGTGAGCTCACACGTCCGACGCTTCGTCAGGACTGGCGGGGAGAGACCGTCATGATGCCCGCGCACATCTCGTCGCTGGTGCCGTCGCCCCACACCACGTAGCGCGGCGGCAGCTTGCTCAGCTGTGGCAGGAGTTTGCGCAGCCCCGCGTCGTGCGTGCACGTCACCCGCAGCGTGTCGCCGGGGCCGATGTCCACCGGCGACGGCAGCTTCACCAGCCGCTGGTTGTCGAAGTCGAACTGCGGCACGTCCAGCACGACCTTGGCGTTCGGCGTGCTGGGGTTGAGTTCGACCTTGATGGCCCGCCCGAGCAGGTGCATGTGGCCGAAACCGGCGAACAGCGTCATCGGCTCCGGCACTTCGTGGTCGCAGGTCTGGGTGTCACCGGGCTTCGGCGCGCCCTGGCCGCACTCCTCCACCTGACGATCCGCGGTTTCGCCGACCTCCGACCCGAACCGCTTCGTCACGTCCGCGATCGAGGCCGCCCGGTCGCAGAGCGGACCCGACTCGTCGGCGGTGCAGGGCAGCTCGGTCGGCGCGTCGAGCGGGAACGTGTCGAGTTCCCGGGTCTGCGGCGTGCCGTCGGTCAGCCGCAGCCGCACCGCGGAGCGGTCCCCGGCCGGCTTGCCGTCGGTCATCAACAGGTTGTAGTGCATCTGGAGGACGATCAGGCTGCCCGGCTCCAGCTTGAAGCCGACGTCCTGGGTGAACAGCGTCTCCGTGGCGCCCGGCGCCCAGGTGTCGACCCACGTCGCGCCCGGGTAGACGCTCTCGTCCTCGCTCTCCACGTCGGCGCCGACCACGCCAGTCCCGCCGAAGCACTGCCAGCCGAGGCCGGGGATCTTCGCGTCCTGCGCGCGCACGAGGGCAGCGCCGCCCGGCGGCACCGCGTACACGATGGCGTGGTGCGCGAGGGCGGTGTTCTCCGGCATGACCTGGGTCCCGGTCAGGAACTCCGCCTTGGTCAGGCCCGGATCGATCACCTGGCACCGGTACTCGTCCGTGCCGCCGCCCTCCGGCGGCGCGGGCGTGTAGGCCTCGGCCATCTTCAGGTCGACGAACCGCTCGCCGGCGCGCAGCGGCTGCTGTGGAGCCGACGACTCGCCCGCGTGCGCGTTGTGCAAACTGGCCGCGGGGGGCGCCGCACTGTTGTCGGCGTTCGACCCGCAGGCGACGACAGCGAACGCCGTCGCCAGCGCCACGGTGGCCGCCCCGAGCCTCCACAGTGGACTATCAGGTTTCGTCATAGCTTGAACGCTAGGCCCGATTCCGTCCCGTTTCGTCGTACCGCGGTCGTCATTCTCGGGAGGGAGGTGGTACCGCGGTACTTCTCTCCGGGCAGGAGTTCGACGCCACCACGCTGGTGCGTGCGCTGGGCACCTGGTTCGACCAACCGGCCTGAGCGCCGTTTTAACGTTCGTCTCAGATTCGCTCGGTAGGAAGTCGGTGTCAGACAAGCGATGCAACCGTATGCAGGAGGCTAGTGATGGCAGTCAACGCAGCGCCGTCCGGGGAAGCGCCCCCCGGTCGGTTGGCAGGCCGGTGGGTGCCGTGGTTGGTGATCGGCTTGTGGGTGGCGTTGGCGGTGGTCATGGTGCCGCTGAGCGGAAAGTTGAGTTCGGTCACCACCGACAGCGCCGTGGACACCCTGCCTGCCAACGCCGAGTCCACCAAGGTCGCGGTGCTGGAGGACGGTCTCCCTGGCGGGGACGACAACACGTTCGTCTTCGTGTACCACCGCGCCGGCGGCACGACCGACGCCGACCGCGCGACGGTCGAGCGCCACTACAACACCCTTGCCAAGCGGTACCCGCCGAAGGTGGTGGTCCCGGCAGGCGAGGACGACGAGGGCCCGCAGACGAGGCCCTCCACCGATGGCAAGGCGATGATGTTCACCCTCGACGTGAGCACGACCTACGGCGCACCGGAGGCCATCGTCGGCCCGTTGCGCGACGCCGCGAAGGACCGCCCCGCCGGCCTGGAACTCGACGTGACCGGCCCGGCCGCGGTCGACGGCGACATGGACGCCGTCTTCGACGGCATCGACCTGCAGGTCCTCCTCACCACCGTCCTCGTCGTCACGCTCCTGCTGATCCTCACCTACCGCAGCCCGGTGTTGTGGCTCATCCCGCTCGTGGCCGTGGGCGCGGCCGCACTGACCGCGATGGCGACCGTCTACCTGCTCGTCAAGGGCTTCGGCATCGTGATCAACGACCAGAACTCGGCGCTGCTGACGATCCTGGTGTTCGGCGTCGGCACGGACTACGCGCTGTTGCTCATCGCCCGGTATCGGGAAGCACTGCACCACCACGAGAACGTCCGGGTCGCGATGGTCCACGCGCTGCGCGGCGCGGCGCCCGCCATCGTCGCGTCCGCGGCCACCGTGGTCGCCGGCCTGCTCTGCCTGCTCTTCGCGGACCTGAACAGCACCAGCGGGTTGGGCCCGATCGGCGCGGCAGGCATCCTGTGCGCGCTGGTGGCCATGCTGACGCTGTTCCCGGCGATGCTGGTGGTGCTCGGCAGGCGGATCTTCTGGCCGGCCATCCCGCGGTTCAGCACGGCCGTGGAGGAGAAGCCGGGGCTGTGGGGACGGCTCGGCGCCGCCATCAGCCGCCGCCGGTGGGTGGCGGCGCTCAGCTCGCTCGGAGTCCTTGGCGTGCTCACCATCGGCCTGGCGGGCAACACCAGCGCCCTGCGGGAGCAGGACCAGTTCCTGTCCGCGCCGGAGTCGGTCACCGGCTTCACCGTTCTCCGCCAGCACTTCCCGGAGCTCGGCGGCCAGCCGATGACGATCTTCACGCGGCCTGCGCACCAGGAGCGGGTGCTCGACATCGTCAAGGGCACTCCCGGTGTGGCAGTGGCCGTCCCGGGTCAGACCAGCGGTGGCTGGGCCGACATCTCGGTGTTCCCGACGGACGCGCCGGACACCGTCGCGGAGTACGACACGATCAAGCGGGTGCGCACCGCCGTGCACGCGGTGAACGGGGCGGAGGCGATCGTCGGCGGGCCGAGCGCGGAGAACCTCGACACCGAGGTGACCACCAGCCGCGACGAGAAGCTGGTGATCCCGTTGGTGCTCGTCGTCGTCCTGCTCGTCCTCGGGCTGTTGCTCCGAGCGATCGTGGCCCCGCTGGTCCTGATGGCCACGGTGGTCGTCTCATTCGCGGCGGCCTTCGGCGGCAGCGTGTTCGTCTTCGACACGGTGTTCGGGTTCAAGGGCGTCGACTACTCGGTACCGCTGCTGGCGTTCCTGTTCCTGGTGGCGCTCGGCGTCGACTACAACATCTTCCTGGCCAGTCGGGCACGGGAGGAGACCGTGCGTCTGGGCACCGGAGAGGGCATGCTCAAAGCCCTCTCCGCCACCGGTGGCGTCATCACCTCGGCAGGCCTGGTCCTGGCGGCCACGTTCGCGGTCCTCGTCACGCTTCCGCTGGTGATGCTGATCGAGGTCGGGTTCCTGGTCGCCTTCGGCGTGCTGCTCGACGCCCTGCTGGTGCGGTCGGTCCTGGTGCCCGCCCTCACCCTGCTGATCGGCAGGCGGATGTGGTGGCCGAGCCGGCTGTCCCGACCGGTGGAACTGTCGGATGGTCAACGGCCGCTCGCCGATGATGAGGAGCCCGCGCTGCAAAGGTGAGCACGGCGGCACGGACGAGATCCGGGACGGGGCCCCAAGCCCGTCCCGGATCTTTTCCTTGGCCCGAGGCCGCCGTCTCTAGTCCTGCGCCGTGCCGCCGAGGCGAGTCAGCGCACTGCGGTGTCCTCCCCGGCGGTGAGCCGCGCGATCGGGGCGGCCGGAAGGTCGACCCGAAGCAGCGCGCCACCGCGTGGGGAGCGGGCGACGGTGGCCCGGCCGCCGTGGGCGTCGACGACCCGCTGCACGATCGACAGCCCCAGACCGGATCCCGGCAACGCCCGTGCGCTGTCGGCGCGGTAGAACCGGTCGAACACCCGCGGTACGTCCGCGGCGTCGATGCCCGGACCGGCGTCGTCGACCTCGAGCACCGCCGACGCGCCCTCGGCACGGAGCCGGACCTGGACCGGCTGGTCCGCGGGGGACCACTTGCCCGCGTTGTCGATGAGGTTGAGCACCGCCCGTTGGAGCGCGGCGGGACGCCCGCTCACCCACACGGAGGTCACGTCGAGCGCGACCTCGATGTCGGGCACACGGGAACGCGCCCGTGTCGCGGCGGCCACCACCACGTCGGCGAGGTCGAGCACCTCGGTGTTCTCGTCGCTGATGTCACCGCGCGCCAGGTCGGTCAACTCGGCGGCAAGGGTGCTCAACTCGGCCACCTGGGCGCCGAGATCGTCGAGCAGCCGGGTCCGGCTCTCCGCAGGCAGTGCGCTGTCCAGGGTGCCGCGCCGATCGAGCCGGATCAGCAGCTCGACGTTGAGGCGCAGGCTGGTGAGCGGGGTCTTGAGCTCGTGGGCGGCGTCCTCGGCGAGCAGCCGCTGGGCCCGCCGGGAGTCCCGGAGCGCGGCGAGCATGTCGTTGATCGACTGGATCAGCCGCCGGATCTCCCCACCGCCCTCATCCGGGATGTCGGCGTCGAGATCACGGGTGTGCGCGACGCGGACCGCGGCGGCGGTCAGCCGGTCGATCGGTGCCAGCCCGGTCCGCGCCACGGCCCGCCCGACAAGGGCGCCGCCGACCACGCAGAGCAGTCCGATCAGCAGCATGCCCAACCCGAACCGGTTGATCGGGCTGTCGTCGGCGACGCGGGCCACCTGGACCGCGCCGTCGCCCGCCCGCAGCGTGTAGACGAGGTAGCCGTCGTCGTCGCTGTCGCCCGACTCCATCAGGTCGGCCGACGCGCCCTGCGCCACGCGCCCGGCGTGCTCGCTGACCGGGGGCAGCGCGGGTTGGCCGTCCGGCGTCCGGATCGAGCCGTCGGGCAGGATGACCCGCACCAGCCGACCGGATCCGGGATACGGCGGTAGCTGGACCTGCGCCAGACCGGCGCGCTCCGCGTTGGTCGCCAGGACGCGGGAGTCGGCGCGCAGCTGATCCTCCGCGGTGTTCTGCAGCTCCCAGTCCAGTAGCTCGCTGGCCACCTGGAAGGCCGCGAACACGCTGACCGCGATGGCCGTCGCCGCGATCACCGTCAGCCTGGTCCGCAGGGACCGCCGTCGCCACCAACGGGTCAGCCGGCGCGAGCCCCGGCCTGCGGGCCTGCTCACGGAGGAGTCTCCCGCAACGTGTACCCCAAGCCGCGCAGCGTGTAGATCAATCGCGGCTCACCCCCGGCCTCCATCTTGCGGCGCAGGTAGCTCACGTACACCTGGAGGTTGTTGGAGGTGACGCTCATGTCGAATCCCCAGATCGCCTCGAACAGCGCGCCTCGGGTCAACACACGGGTCGCGTTGCACACGAGGACCTCCAGCAGGGAGAACTCGGTCCGGGTCAGGCGGAGCGGCCGCCCGCCCCGCCACGCCTCGAACCTGTCGGGATCGACCCGGACGTCGGCGAACGACAGGATCTGCGACTCGTCGTCGCCCGGAGCGCGGCGACGCAGCAGGGCCCGGACCCGTGCCAGCAACTCCTCGATGGCGAACGGCTTGGGCAGGTAGTCGTCGGCGCCCGCGTCCAGCCCCGCGACCCGGTCGAAGACCTGATCACGGGCGGTCAGCATCAGCACAGGCAGATCCCGACCCGCCGCGCGCAACCGCCGGCAGGTCTCCAACCCGCCGAGGCGGGGCATCATCACGTCGAGGATCAGCAGATCCGGCGCGTCGTCACCGACCCCGTCGAGCACGGCGAGACCGTTGGCGACGGTGCTGGTGTCGTAACCCTCGACCTGGAGCACCCGCTCCAGCGACTCGCGGATGGCCGCCTCGTCATCCGCGATCATGATCCGCACGCCGGCCCGCCCCTCCAGTCGATGCTTTTGCCGCTCATCGTCCCCGACCAACCTGAGGCCAGGATTAGAGCGTCGCCGCTGTGGTGCCCGCGTGCCGTGCTCTTACGGATGCCTAAGTGGTCCGCGCCGTGTTGTCGTCGTATCCGTCGCGGCTGGCCAGGCAGATCGCGAAGCTCCAGACGCTCACCGAGCCGTGGCGCCCAGAAAGCGGATCCGGCGGCTGCTGTGTTCGGTGACTGCGAGCACGTACAGGCGGGTGCCGCTCGAGGTCGAGACTTCGAAGAAGTCGCAGGCCGGCCGTTCCTGGTCGACTTTGGCGATGCCGTGGCCGGTGACCTCGACGGACAGTGCGACGTGACCGTCCACGACCCACAGGACTGTCACTTTCTGCAGCGACGTTCTCACCAGCGGAAATGTGAGCATCAACACTCACCCGTGATGTTCCCGTGCTCATTTCGTAATATGGCGCGCTGTGTGAGCATGCCCCGTCCCCAACGCAAGGTGTTCCCGAATGTCGGGCCGACATAGAACGACAACGACGCAGACAGCCAGCCGGAAGCTGCCCATCGCAGTCGCCGCCACCCTCACCGTGGGCTTGGCCGTGACCTTCTGGGCCGTGCGCGTTCCGGACCAGCCGGTCGATCCAGCCGGAGCAGTCGCCCATCTGGCCGCCCCGTCGATCCCCGTCAGCCAAGACCTGCCACCTGTCACGACATCGACCTCCGCGCCGCCGTCCTCACAACCTCCGGTAACCACTACGACGCCTCCCGTGACCACGACGCCGCCGCCAGTGACCACAACAGCACCCGAGACCACCACGCCGCCCCCCGCGCCGTCCTGTCCGACCACCCTGGACGGAGTCAAACCGCATGCGGCGCAGGTTGGTCACCACCTCGCGGCCAAGTTCGACGTCGACGACATCGGCGGCGCCGCCAGCCGGGGCGGCTCCGGCGACCATCCCCTCGGCCTGGCGCTGGACTTCATGGTCGACACCGCCACCGGCAATGCCCTGGCCGAACACGTGCTGGCCAACCGCCAGGCGTTCGGCGTCACGTACGTGATCTGGCGCCAGCGCTACAACGATGGCAGCGGCTGGTCGACGATGGAGGATCGGGGAAGTCCCACGGCCAACCACATGGACCACGTGCACGTGTCGTTCCAGGCGACCGCGACCGTCAACGTCACCTGCTGATCTCTTCGAACGGCATGCCGACCCGCCCCAACAGCAACGGTGACCTGGCCCAACTGCGGGGTCCCGTCAGGTGCAGTCGTAGTCACGTTCGTCGAACGACGGGACCAGTGTGATCAGCGACTCCTCAGCTCCCGCTAACTGTCGATCGCCGTGGCGGTTGCGGCAGGGTTGCCGTCGGGGTGTTGGTTGATCCAGGACAACCCGCCCAGGTCGAGCCGGTGCTGGGCGCGGGTGACCGCGACGTAGGCCAGGCGGGCTTCAGCGGGTTCGATCTCGCCGGGTAGAGCATCTCCGCCCAAGGTCGTACCGTTCTCCGGGTCGACTGGTTCGGGGAAGTCGTCGGCGATGCGGACAGCCGACCACTCGCGGCCCTTGGCAGCGTGCGCAGTGGAGACCGTGACCTCGGCGTCGGCCTCCGTGGTGAGCTTGCCGAGGGTCTGCAGCACGACGTCGACGCCGTGCTCGTCGATGACGTCGACGAAGGGCTGCAGGTCCCGACCGTCGGAATCCCATTCCACGTACTCCTGCACCTCGCCCCAGGTGGAGAACAGCAACAACTCGCGGTGCGTGGTGCGTTTGCCCGCCTTGAGGTCACGTGCCGCCAGGGCCAGGTCCTTCAGGACGTCCACGCGCCCGGTCAGTGCGACGCGGCGGCCTTCGGCCAGCAGCGCGAGGATCTCGGCGATCGCGCCGCCGTTGGTGCGGCACAGGATCGCGTCCGGGTTCGTGACGGTCTCCAGGCGGCTGGCCAGGGCGGGCGCGCCGGTGAGTCGGATCGGGGCGCCCGCGATCGTGAGCCACCGGTTTGCCTCAGCTGCGACCGCGGCCCCGAATCGGAACGAGTGCGACAGCGTGAGCTTGCTGCCGTCGAAGCCGGTCATCACGTCCCGCGCGCCACGCCAGCCGTAGATCGCCTGCGCCGAGTCGCCGACCATGACCAGTTGGGCGTGCTTGCCCTGGTCGAGGAACACCCGCTCGACTGCGGGATTGGTGTCCTGTGCCTCGTCCAACAACAGGAAATCCCCGTCGAGACGCGGCTGGGTCAAGGCCCACATCTTGAGGTAGTGGTCGTGCTTGAACGGCACCTTCCCCCGGTCGGTGGTCTGCAGATCAGTCCACATGCGCCGGGCCACCGGCAGCACGATCTCGACGAGTTGGTCGTGTTCGTGCTCGTCACTGATGCCCTTGGGCCACGGCACGTGCCGACTGGTGATGATCTCGTCGGCGGAGTAGCAGAACTGCAGCACGGTGTCCTTGGCGATCGAGCACAGCGTCGGGGCCTTGAGCGACCGTGCGCCGATCGTCACGCTCATCGTGAGGCCCAACAGCGCGGCCAGCTTCACCGTCGTCATGCGCGGCCGGTCCATGCGGTCCTGGAAGCGGTGGCCGATGGCCCGGTAGGCCAGGCTGTGCGCAGTCGAGCAAGTCACGTTGCCCGCGAACTTGCGGCGCGCCTCCTTCGCGATCAGGGCGTTGAAGGCCAGGTAGCGGCCTCGGCGTCGCGCCGTGGACCCCAGCAACGTCAACGTCGTGGTCTTCCCGGTCCCGGCTCCGGCCTGCAGCACGAGGTTCTCACCTCGGCCGAACGCCTGCACCGCGGCGTCCTGTTCCGGTGTCGAGCGGCGTGTGGTCATCAGAATTCCCCCAAGTACGGCACTGAGCGAACGTGCTTTCCGCGGTGTGCGGGTTATTGCCAAGCAGGTGGCACCTGCGGCGAGGTAGTTGTGGTGCTTCGGTGTCCGCGCACCAGGGCTGCAGTGTTGTAGGCCGTCATCGCGACGAGGAGGATGAGGGCGAACCAGAACCCGCTCCGCGTCTCGACCCACTCGCTCACCGTGCTGGTGCTGAGGTCCTCCGACTCCGACACCTTCGCCACGAGCACGTTCTGCGTCACCACCTGACCGAAGATCAGGAAAATCGCGGCGGTCGCCCCAACAACGATCCCCGCTGTGGCGGTCGCCCTCGACGTGGAAAGCAGGACCAGCCCTGCGACGAGCACGACGATCGCGATGATCATGAGCGGTTGTGCGGGCAGGCTGGACGACTCCTCCGACGGCGATTTGTCGGCCTCACCCTCGACCTCCACCGTTGGTTCACCGCCGAAGGCGAGGTCCCAGCCCGTGTACTCGGCTTCGACGGTCATCATCGACGATTCGCACGACACTGCGGTGAACGGCATGGCCAGGCACAGCAGGGCCAGCACCAGCAAGGGCGGGTTGACCCGACGTTTCGTTGTTTTCGACATGGTTCAAGTCTGTCCCGGGGGACCGCTTCCCGGTATGGGAAGCGGTCCCCAACGGACGATCATCTCCAGACACAGCCCAAAACTTCTTGGTAGTTCCAAGAAGGTGGAGGAGTTTGGCTCACCGTGTAGGTGAATTCGTCGGTCCTGTACCGGGAGATGACATGCTGACCAGGGAGAGTGCATTGGTCTCCCGGCGCGTTGAGAACCAGGCCGACCGCGCGCTCATGTTCCCACCCCGCTTTGGGGGTGGTATCCCTACTGAAGTAGTGGTTTGGTTTGTAGCCGCACGCGGTCGGGCTCGTGTTGCACATGTAGTCGTGGAAGACGCCTGCAACGCCGCCGTCGGGAATATCGCCAACGCGGTATGCGTAACCCAGGAGCACTCCAGGCTTGTGATCATACTTGGGTTCCGGCGCGAACCGAACGATATTGACATTGTTGTTGTCATCTCGCGTGTACAGGTACAAAGGCGCTGCTTGGTAGGGCGAGTAGTGGATGACGACCGTCCCGCCCTTCTGCAGGGTCCCTGCCTCTGGTTCCTGGGTGACGACCACGCGATCCCTTGCCAGAGAGTCGGAACGCGCGTCGCACACGAATCCCGCGGTTTGCACGGTCGCGCACGCGGCGTCCTGCGTCATGTTCCGCACGTCCGGGACCGAGGTGGGCGGTGCTGCTTGACGGAAGACCGTCAAAACCACCGTCTGTCCGGCGCGGACCGGCTCACCCGATGCGGGAGAAGACGCCTGCACGGCTCCCTCTGCTCCTTCAGCGCCTTGCGTGGTCGTGCACTTCACCTGGCCGCCTGTGTCCGCGATGATCGTGTTGCAGATCGACGCGCCGTCCTGGGCGACGGAGACCAGGTCGGGCATCGTCACGAAGTCCCAGTACCGCACAGTGACCCTTGTCGCGTGGGTGACGAAGTCGCCGTCACTTGGCGACTGCTCGGCCACGACGCCCAACATGCCCCAGTTCGCTGCGGCGGTTGGCATGGCCTGCTCGTCGCACACGTTCGACCCGGCTGGCGCTAGAACGGTGTTGACGGTCTCACAAGCGTTCTTCTTGTTCCTGCCGACCACCTTCGGCACCTTCGTGTTGTCGCCGTACACGTGAACGGTGACGGTCGAGTCCTCCGGGACGCGGGCGCCCCCGCGAGGACTGGTGTCGCGCACCGTCCCGGTTTCCCCACCAACACCGATGTCCAGGGCTTGGCACTGGAGTTCGGCCGCCCGCACCAGATCGCAGGCCTCGTCTCGGCGCGTGCCCGGCGGAATCAGGGGGACGAGGACTTCGGGAACCGGTGGCGCGGACGTGGCGGTTTGCTTGCTGCTGGGTGGTAGCGGGATATTCGTGGGAGACGAGGGGGTTGTGGTCGGCTTGCTCTCGGAGGAGAGCGTGCCGGGCGGCTCGATGCGGTCAGTGTCGGTCACCACCCCCGACCCCTTGCCCTTGTCGATGACGGCGGGCCGACCGTCGGGTGTGATCGCCAGGGTGCCGCGGTCCTTCGGGTCGTTGGCGACCACCCGTCGATCCTGCACGTCGACGACGAATCGCGGCGATTTCCCCGGAACCGCGACGGGTGCCTTCTTTTCACCGCTGAGCAGGTCCCGAGGGATCAGCTCGTGCGTCTGGTAGTCCGGCACGTACACCACGTCGTCCAGCAGCACTGGAACCCCCAGGTCGTGCCCTGCGCCGCTGGGTAGGTCGTCGAACTCACGACGCTGCCCGGTGCGCGGATCGATCGAGACGAGCTTGCCCGTCCTGTCGAGCAGAACCAGGTACCGGCCTGAGCCCTTGGTGGAGGGGACGACGACGCTCGAGCCGGAGGGCACGGGCTCGCGACTGATGGACTTCAAGGGTGTCGCGGCGATGTCCAGGGCCTCGCCCGCGGTGGTGATGCCGATGGGCCGTCCATCCGCCAGGGTCAGGTGCTTGATCGGTGTTGGGGCGGAGATGGTCCGGGCGATCCGGTTGCCAGTCACGTGCACGACCTTGCCGTCCTCCGTCAACAACCACAGACCGCCGGCGCCGTCGCCCACCGCGAACTCCGTGGCTCCGGGGACCTGCACCGGCGACCCCGTGGTGTTGTCGTCCCTGATCTGCTCGACGACGTCCGAGTCCGGGAACAGCACGAAGGCCGCCGACGCCGAAGGCACGACCACCGGCATCTCCGTGTGCTGTCGCGGGACGGTGGAACTGGGGGTCACCTCCGCGGGGTTCCCGAAGTCCTCGCCGAGCAGCACCACCTGGTTCGTGGAGCTGTTGACCGACGCGACGCGACCATCGGCGAGCGTGACCAGTTCCAGGATCTGCTCACCGGTCGCCAACGCCCTGGCCTCGACCTCGACCCGCTCGGTCTCGGTGTTGACCAGCACCGGTGTGTCACCCCGCTGCACCACGGCCTGCGCGTTGCTCAGCTCCGGTTTCGTCATGCTGTACCCGGCGCCGACCGAGGCGGCGAACAGTCCGACGAGGAGCGCCCCCGCGACCACGAGCAGACGTGATCTGCTACCTCGATCCGATCGGTGGTCGACCAATTCAACTCTCCAATGAGGCAAACGGCGTAGTGGGTGCATTCGATTTGGCACGGTTTGCCTGTGGAGGGTACAAAAGCTCGTGCGTCAGGCAAATGGGAAGTGCTTCCCAATGTTACGAGGGGCGACGTGCAGGTGAGCGGGCCGTCGGTAGTGGTACGTGTCGGGGCCACGGTGCATTCGGTGTTCGCGAGCGAGGAGTTCGTGTTCGGTCGGTCCAGGTCGTGCACGGTGTGCCTTCATCCCGCCGACGCCGTGATCTCGCGTTTCGCAGGTGCGATCACCTGTGAAGAAGGCAAGTGGTTCGTGGTCAACCGGAGTACGAGTCAGTCCTTGGTCGTCGTGGACGACTCCCGGCTGCGCAGCGTTCTGGGCCCCGGTAAAAGTTATCTTCTGCAGGGGCCGACGCGTGTGCTCGTTCAGGGCTCGGAGCCGAAGCCGTACGTGGTGGAGATCGATGCTCCAGTACTTGAGTCCGCATTTCTGCGGGATTCCTCGAGTGGTCTGGCCACTGTCACCGGTGATGCGGTGAAGTTCACCTTCGAAGAAAAGCGAGCATTGGTCGCACTTTTTGCGGGTTATCTGCAAAAAGATGACTCCTACGACCCTTATCCGCGTACCTACGGTGCTGCCGCGATGCGACTGGGGTGGCCGTCCACCAAGCTCGTGAAGAAGGTCGAATACCTGCGCACGCGGCTGACCAAGGCAGGGGTACCGGGCATGACCGGCAGCAACGCACTGCTCAACCTCGCCGAGCACGTGCTCACCCAGCGTCTGATCAGCGAGGCTGATCTGCACCTCATCGGCCGCTGATGTCGATGGGAAGTGCTTCCGATACCCCTGGGGTGCGGTGCTGCCTAGCGTCCGGAACGACAACGGAAGCGGGCAGGGGAGCGGTGCACGGGTGGAAGTCGAACTGGTGTGTGTCGATCGTGACGGAGGTCGACGCGCGGTGGTCGTAACCGTGGGCCGAGGGCACCGCGTGGTGGACCTGGCTGAGGCGCTCGGATGCCGCGAGACCCTCTACCTGGGCCCGTTTCCCCTGCCGATGTCCTTGCCGCTGGAGGAGTCGGGCGTCATGCGAGGCTCTGTCCTCGGCGTCGATCGACCGGCCCCGGCAGTCGCTGCCTCGGCTGTGGGCGGAGGCATCCGCGAAGTGGCCGTCGTGGGCGGCCTGCACGGCGGCCCGAGCACCACGCTCTACCCATCGGGAACCCTGATCATCGGCCGTGGTTCGGGTGCGGACCTCGTCCTGGCCGACGCCGAGGTGAGCAGGCGGCACGCCAGGTTGGTGATCGCCCCAGACGGCGACGCCGTGCGCTTGGAGGACGCCGGGTCCCGCAACGGAATCCGCTGGCGGGGCTGGCTGCTGGAGGGGCCGACCGACCTGGCGCCCGGCGACGTGGCGGGACTCGGGGAAACCGTGGTCGGATTGCGCGACGTGGTTCCCGCGGACGCGGATCTGGATGAGGCGTCCTCCCCGGCCGCTCGGATCTTCCGCCGTCAGCCCAGAGCCGCGAGTCCGGTGGGCGAGCACCACGCAGCCGCTCCGGTGCCGCGGTACGGCGCCCTTGAGCCCGACCCCACCCTGGTGGTCGCGCTGGCGTGCGCGCCCTCCGCCCGGCTGTGGGAGCGACGGCCCTCCGACCGCGACTTCCTGCGCTTGCGCCTCGGGTTGTGGAACCACCTCGTCCACGGCGCGCATGATCCGCAGGAGGAGGGATCGTCCGCGGTAGTGCACTCGACGTCCGTGGCGGTGAACCTGGGAGAAGTCGGAGTGCTCGGCATCAGAGCTCCACGAGCCGCGTTGTTGGCGATGGCGCGCGCGCTGGTCGCTCAAGCCGCGGTGCTGCACGCGCCGCAGGACCTGGCCATCGTGGTGATCACCGGGCAGGACGGTGCCGCTGACTGGGAGTGGGTCGCCTGGTTGCCGCACACCCGTCCACCATCCGGCGACTTCGACTGCTCGCGGCTCGTCGCCACCGACGCCGAGCAGGCGCGGTCCCGACTCGCGGAACTGCGCGGGATCGTCCACCGAAGAAGTGAGCGCCGTCGAGGTTCCCTGCACGCGCACGGTCAGACCGTGCTCGCAGTGGTGGACGGCGTGCGGAGGCTGCACGGCGTCCCCGGTCTCGCCGACGTCCTGACCGACGGCCCACCGGTCGGTGTGCACGTGGTGTGCCTGGCGGAACCGGCGGAGGTGCTGCCACCCGAGTGCCTGGCCACCCTGGTGGCGACCGGTCCCGCAGGCACCCGTGGACGGTTGTCGCGCCGTGAGGCCTCACGGCTCGACGAACTGCTGCTCGACGGTCTCGACACCGATCATGCGACTCGGCTCGCCCTCGCTCTCGCTCCGATCACCCTCGTCGACGAAGAGCAGGGTGAGGAACTGGACGTCGAGCGGTTGTCGGTGCACCGTCGTCGTTTCACCGAACTCGGTCGCCCACCCCGTGATCGCGCGGTCGACGCCGCCGGCGAACAACCGATCTTCGACGAAACCTGCGTCGTGCGCGAAGTCCTTTCCGGAGCAGGTGCGGCGACGGTGGTGCCGCGGCCCGGTACCTGCGGTGGCGGACTTGAGCAGCGATGACCCCACCCGTCGGTTGGACGGGACAGCGCAGCCGGGATCGGCGTGGGCCCTGGAGGACCAAGCGTGTCAACCGTCGTAGAACTTCCGGGCTACCGGGTGGTGGCCGAACCGGTGGAGGCCGGGCCGTGCCTGGTCGTCCGTGCCCGGCGGGAGTCCGATGACGTCGAGGTAACCGTGCTCCTGGTGGTCGAGCCGCTCGACCCGGCGGCGGTGCGCAGGTTCCGCGTAGAGGCCGTCAAGATGGCTTCCGCCCTCGACGAGCTCCGCAGTCCGCTCATCGTGCCGTTGACCGACCACGGTCAGGACCGCTACGGCCGTCCCTACCTCGTCACCGACTCCGCGGGTACGACGCTCGCGGACGAGATCGTCCAGCGGGGTCCGCTGCCGCCCGACGAGGTGCGTCACATCGTGCTCGGCACCGCGCCGGGATTGATCTCCCTGCACCAGCAGGGAATCCTGCACCTCGGTCTCGGCCCGGCAGCCCTGGTCCGGCAGCCGAGCGGTCGCGTGCTGCTGAACACTCCGCTGCTGCCGGTGCTGGCCGAGATCGCCTACGCCGGTACTGAGGGGAGCGGAAGCGAACCGCTCGAAGTGCTGAACGGCGGCGACTGGACACCCCGAGCCGAGCTGTACGCCTTCGCCTCCACGGTGTGGACGCTGCTCGTCGGCAGACCACCGGTCGCGGGCAGGCGGTACGAGCGACTGCTGCGCCTGCTCAACGAGGCGTCGCCAGCCCCGAGCGCAGCCGGGATGCCCACGTCGCTGACTGCTCTCCTGCTCGAGGCCCTGGCTCGCGACCCTGCCGCCCGGCCGGAATCTTTCGCGTCCTTCGCCGACCGGCTCCAAGAAGAGTTGGCGCGCGCCGGCGATCCCGATCGGACGGCGCCCGCCACGCGACCTGGTGCGTTGACGCGGTCGGAACAGGTGATGGGCAGCGACTACGAGCTGTTCGACCTCCTGGGGTCGGGTAGCGCGGGACAGGTCCGCCGTGCCCGTCGCATCAGCGACGGGCACGTGGTCGCCGTGAAGGTGCTGAACCCCGACTCCGAGACGGACGCGTTGAGCCGTGAACGCCTTCTGCGGGAGCACCGGACGTTGAGCGGGCTGACCCATCCGCACCTCGTGAAGGTCATCGACGTGGTGATCGACCGCGGACGGGCGGCGATCGTCATGGAGTTCATCGAGGGCGCGAACCTCCGGGAACTGCTCGACGACGGAAAGGTCGAACGCGCGGAGGGTATTCGGCTGCTGGCGGAGGTGGCGTCGGGCCTGGCGCACCTGCACTCCCAACACGTCGTGCACCGCGACGTGAAGCCCGCCAACATCCTCGTGCGCACCACGCGTGAACGGCGTACCGCGCTGCTCACGGACTTCGGACTCGCCAAGAGACTCAACGAGTCAGACCTGACCCGCATGGGCCAGGTGCTCGGCACACCGGCATATTTGGCCCCTGAGACCGTCGACTCGGCGAAAGCGACGTTCGAATCCGACGTGTACGCACTCGGCATCACGGTCTACGAGGTGCTGGCAGGACGAAGGCTGTTCACCGGCTCGACGGACGAAGTGCTGAACAGCCAACGGTTCGACGAGCCGGCTCGTCCACCTGAAGTGTCGGACGACGCGTGGCGGTTCTTGTCGGCATGTCTCGCCAAGGACCCGCGAGAGCGCCCGACCGCGACCGAGGCGTCCGAGGTCCTGCACGACCTGGTGCGCGAGATGGCTCTCGCCCCGTCGGTCCTCTCCACATCCCGTGCCGACCCGGATCCGTCGCCCCGAGGTCCGTTCTCCCAATTCGGGCCAACTGCTGACGAGAGTTCAGTGGTGACCAGGACGAGTGCCCGTCGTCCCCTGCCGGCTCCACTGCCCCCGGCACCTCGACGCGACCCTCGCAGGTTGCTCATCGCGCTCGTGACGACTGTCGTGCTGGGAGTCGGGATCGGCGTGAGCATCGCGTTGTTCCCGGAGGGCGGTGAGTCGCCATTATCCCCGATCTCTTCAAGTACAACGTCTTCGAGCCCGCCGCCGTCACTTCTGTACCGCGTTCCCGTCACCCTGGTGACCGATCCGGACGGCGGGGCGACAGTGTCGTGGTCCGAGGAGACGACCCGTCTCCCCGGCCTGGACAGGTTCGTGATCATGCAGGGCAATGCCCATCGTGGCGAATCTCCTGCCGACAGCACCAGTTACCGGGACAGCGAACCACGTTCCAGCGGCTGCTACTTCGTCATCGCGCTCGGGGTGACCGCCGATCCCATCGAGCCCACACCCAAGTCCGCTTGTCCCTGAGCCGGCCCCCAACGACTAGGAAGACACGTGACGACCCACACCCCCCTCAGCCCTGACGACCTGGCCGCCCGATTCCGTTCCGTGCACGACGCGGTCCTCGCCGAGATCGGCCGAGTGGTCAAGGGCAAGGAAGCGGCCGTGCGACTGGCGTTGGCGTGCGTTTTCGGCGGCGGCCACCTGCTGATCGAGGACGTGCCCGGCACCGGGAAGACGTCACTCGCCAAGGCGCTCGCCACCACCATCTCCGGCAGCTGGCAGCGCATCCAGTTCACCCCCGACCTGTTGCCCGGTGACATCACCGGCGTGTCGGTGTGGGACCAGGGGGAGCAGGCGTTCCGGTATCGGCCGGGACCGGTGTTCGCCAACGTGGTGCTCGCCGACGAGATCAACCGGGCCAGCCCCAAGACCCAATCCGCGTTGCTGGAGGTGATGGAGGAAGGACAGGTGACCGTCGATGGCGTCGGGCACCCGGTGCCCAGCCCGTTCCTCGTGGTCGCGACGCAGAACCCGATCGACCTCGAAGGCACCTACCAGTTGCCCGAAGCGCAACTGGACCGCTTCCTGATGCGCATCTCCCTCGGCCACCCGGATCTCGACGTGGAGACGGCCCTGCTGATCAACCGGGCCAGCGCCCCGCCTCCGGTGCCGCGAGCGGTGACCAACCTGGACGAGGTCGCCAGGATGCGTGCGGCAGCCGCGTCGGCGCACACCGCGCCCGACATCGCCCGGTACATCGCACTGATCGCCTTGGCGACCCGTGAACACCAAGCCTTGCGGCTCGGTTTGAGCTCACGCGGCAGCATCGCCGTTCTGCGGGCCGCGCAGGCTTACGCGCTCGGCACCGGGCGTGCCTACGTCGTGCCCGACGACGTTCGCGCGGTGGTGCGCCCGGTGACAGCACATCGGCTTGTGTTGACCCCGCAGGCACAAGTGCGCGGTGCGACGACGGCGAGCGTGCTGGGTGATGTGCTGGCTTCCGTGCCTGCGCCGACCGCGGCAGTGCCCGCGTGACAAGCCGGGTACCGCTCACCTCCTTGGGCCTGTGGGTGCTGGTCACCTGCGGGGCGCTGCTGGCGGTCGGCGTGCTGCTGAGATTCAGCACGTTCGTAGCGCTGGGGGTGGCCGGTGTCGCATTGCTGGTCCTGTCCGGTGCGGCGGTGGTCGTGCGCCCCGGCGTGCGCATGACCCGCGAGGTCCTGTCTCGGCGGGTGTCGGTCGGCGAGCCCGCGTTGGGACAGCTCGTCGTGCGCAACCCCGGTCGGTCGTCCGTGTCGGAACTCGTGGTCGTCGACCAAGTGGGTGGGACGTCGGTCGAGGTCGTGGTCGGGTCGGTGCGCTCGGGAGGACAACGCGTCGTGCCCTACTCGTTGCCCACGGGCAGGCGTGGGCGCTTGGTGGTGGGACCGTTGCTGGTGGGTAGACGGGATCCGCTCGGCCTGTTCCACCGTGCACAACCGCAAGGTGGTACGGACGTGCTGTGGGTGCACCCGCGCGTGCACCCCGCGGGGCAAGTGCCGGTCGGCACCGTGCCGGACTACGAAGGTCGCGCCGAAGCGGTCAGCGCCGGCTCCACGGCCTTCTCCGCTTTGCGCGACTACGTGCCCGGTGACGATCCACGTCGTATCCACTGGCGATCGACCGCCAGGGTCGGTCGGCTGGTGGTGCGCGACTCCGTGGACACGATGGAACCCACCGCGACCGTGGTCCTCGACACCAGGGCCGTGTCGTTCGACGCACCCGTTTTCGAGCACGCGGTCGAAGTCGCGGCGTCGGTGGCGCAGGCCGTGGCGCACACCGGACGTGCGATCGGCCTGCGGATCGTGGGCGAAGACTTCGGTGACCTCGACGCGATGTCGGCCCTGGACCGGTTGGCCGCCGCGGAACCCACCACGGACAACGACCCGCTGAGGCTGCTGGAGGAGGTGGACCGAGCACAGCCCGGAGGAGCGCTGGTGGTGGTGACGGGCGCCGGGGACGACGAGGTGACCGCCGCGCTGGCCGAACGCCGCAGGCGGTTCGCTCCGATCGTGGTGCTGGCGGTCGTTCCCGCGGACCGTGCCGACACGACGTCCCACCGCAGGCGCGGAGTGGTTGTGATCAGCGGTCGTACGGCCGCGGAAACCGTCTCCGCGTGGAACCACCTGGTGCTGAGCGGAGCAGGTCGATGACACCAACGGTGCTCGTAGGTCGAGTAGCGGCCGCAGCAAGCCTCAGCGCCCTGGCGGGTTGGTCGTTCCGGCCCGCGTTCGACATGGACTCCGGCCTGGCCGTGGCATTGGCCGTGGTGCTGCCCTCTATCGCTGCGGCGGCGTGGGAACTGCTCTGCTCGCTCGTGTTCAAGCGCCTCAACGGCGCCACGACCTCGATGCTCGCCGTGGTCTGGGTGGTGGCCGTCGTCGCCGCGGTCACCCGCCCCGGCCGTGATGTCCTGTCCGGACCGTTCCGACTGCTCACCGGGGTGCTCCCGGTCGAAGCATCGGGACCACAACTAGCCGCGGTGTCGCTGGTTGCAGGTCTCACCGCACTGATCGCGGTGCACCTCGCAGTGCGTTCCGACCACGTGTTGTCGCCAGTGCTTCCGGCGCTGGTGTGCTTGGGAATCGCGCAGTCGCTCAGTGCTGGAGCTGGTCCTCTCCCCGCTTGGTACGTGCCAGTCTTCGTCGTCGTGAGTGTTCTGCCCGCCCTGCTCGGCAATTCGGTCGCCGCGCGCGCTCGCCTGGTCAAGGGGGCGGCGGTGGTGCTGTTGGCGGCGGTGGCGGGTTCGACGTTCGTCCAGTTCGGACCGCGCTCGTCACACCCGCCCGCCAGCGCGCAGGACTTGGTGCGCGCACCGGTGCAGCCCAAGCAGAACACCAACCCCATGGCGCAATTCCTCGCGCTGAAGGAAAAGCGACTGCCGTTGGAGATGAGCGGCACGGCTACCGCGCACGTCGACCGCGTCGGCATGCTCACGCTGACCGACTTCGACGGCAGGGCGTGGGAGCCGGCAGCCGAGTACCGTCGCTCGGCACACCAGTTCCCCTCGCCGCCCATCGGAACCGCTCCGCGCCGGGACATCACCCTGGACCTGCGCGTGGCCACACCCGACAGCGTTGGATGGCTGCCCCGGTCCGGCTGGCCGAGCCGCATCGATGTGGCGGACCTGGGGTTCGACGAGCAGACCGGCGACATCGTCGTACCGGAGGGCCGGAAGACCCCGACCGAGTACCGGATCACCACGAGCGAACCCGTCGCACCGTACGACCTCATCAGCACTGACACGCCCGCACTCAGCCAAGGGCGGACGATACCCCTCCCACCGGATGTACTTGCCTTTCTGGACAGGGCTATCGCAGGCCACAGCACGGACCTGGAACGGTTCCACGGGCTCTTGCGCACTCTGCAAAGCAGTCAATTCCGCTACGACAGTTCCGACGACGCCCCCGGAGGCAACGGGCTCTACCAAGTCTCCGCACTGGTGCGGAACCACCGGGGGACCAGCGAGCAGTACGCGTCCGCGTTCGCGTTGCTGTGCCGAGAACTCGGATGGGACGCGCGAGTCGTGCTCGGCTTCAAAACCCTGTGGAACGGTGATGAACTGCGGATCACCGGAAGCGACGTCCACGCCTGGACCGAGGTCAGGTTCGAGCGGTTGGGCTGGCTGCCGGTCGATCCCAACCCCGCTCTCGGCTCCGATGACGAGCCGAACCGCAGCACCGACCCGGCCGACCCGCCGTCGGTCGAAGTGCTCCCGCCCGACGAACCGAAGCCGGAGCCCGTCCCAGGTGCACCCCTCGGCGGCGGAACGCCACCGGCCACAGCCGGCGAGGAGACATCGACCGGAACGGTACTGGCACTGGCCGGCGGTGTGCTGCTCCTCGTCGCATTGACATTGCCGGTGGCCAACACCGTGCACAGACGTCGTTCACTCCGACGAGGAAGTGCCCGTAACCGTGTTCTGGCGGCTTGGCACGACACGGTCGCCGTGTTGCGGGCAGGGGGCGCGGACGTTGATGAACGCCAGACCACCGGACAGGTGGTGGAGGCGGCCGACGAGCAGTACCGACCCTCGTTGTTGTCCTTGGCCGAACTCGTCGACCGAGCCGCGTTCGGCCCTCAACCGGTCACTGACGCCACCGCCCACACCACGATGGATCTCAGCAATCGTGTACGTGGTCTAGTGAGGATGAGCACTGGTCGACGCCTGCTTCGACATTTCGACCCGCGTCCGTTGTTGCCGCGCAGGGCTTCCGCCGAGTACGGACGGAAGTGAGGATTTCGCAGGCCTGCTGACCGTTTGTGCACTTCAGGTGATGTAGGCGCATTGTTATAGATGCCATCGAACCGTTGCCGTTGGCGCCCGGACGGCAGACGAGTCCACATGGGAGCACGGCCGTGGGAGCAGATTGGGAGTAGTGGGTTCATGGGGATTCCACTATTAATACCGCCTAGTCGTCGGTGTGGTTTGGTGGGGTGGCGGCATGGTGCTGCCGGTGTGCTGCTTCGCCAAGTTAGCCCATGTCATCCTGTTTGGGGTGGCGTTGGGTGGTGTATCGACGGTGGTGGCGGTTGATATCGATATGGTGATGGGCGACGAGCATGGTGCCTGTGTTTAGTCGCCAGTTTTATTTGGGAGTGGGAGTTAATTGCGGACAATGATCTTCATATCATTGTTCACGAGCTCTGTTTTCAATATCGACAGGGACGGGCGTCAGCGTTGGCCGGTATCGCAGTGCGACAGGTACGTGAAACTCGAGTTCAATGAAATTTGGTCGCTGACCGCACGTCGACAGCGATGCGCTGGTCGACATCGCCCATGAGCTCCTGTTCGGCTGCCAACAGCAACTCGATCAGCTGTTGTTGGCGTTGCTCGATGGTCCGTGGAGGTGCGTTCCCGTCAGTTCGCGAAGCCGGTAGGCCGGTTCCGGTGGTCCGCCGTGGGGTGGCCGGGTGCTTTCGGCCGCCCCACGGCGGGGTGGTGAAGGCCGCGTCAGCAACTGGTGGTGTCGCCTGTGTCTACGGTGCAGGTGTCGGTCCCCAGGTCACCGCTGGCGGTGTCGCCGCCGGTGCCGTCCTGGACGTTGATGTCGTCGTTGCCCAGCGAACCGACCAAGCGCTTTGCGGCCCTGGCACGGGGTCGATCCGCTAATGTCCCGGCGCCTACCAGGCATCACGTCGGCGACACGAACGAACGCCTCGCAGACGTCCTGCTCCACCTGTCGTTCAGCCTCATCGCCGCTCTGACCACCAGGCTCCCCTTGCCAACCGTCGCCGCTGCGCGCCCGGATCCGGTGTCGCGGTCGTGCGGGCGCGTCGGCTCTCTCGGAAGCCCCTTTGCTGCTTTACTATGGTACTAGTAAAGCAGCAAAGGGGCTTCCGTGTTCGTCTTCCGGCTCGACACCCACTCCGGCGTGCCGCCGTACCTGCAACTCGTCCAGCAGGTCCGCCAGGCGGTGCTGCTGGGCTTCCTCCAACCCGGTGACCGCCTCCCGCTCATCCGCGAGGTGGTCGAGGACCTGGCGATCAATCCGAACACCGTCGCCAAGGCGTACCGGCAGATGGAGCAGGAGAACCTGGTCACCGGCCGGCCCGGCCAGGGCACGTTCGTCGATGAACAGCAGTCGGCC
Organism: Umezawaea sp. cmx-9-4; assembly: GCA_049997955.1. GTDB lineage: Bacteria > Actinomycetota > Actinomycetes > Mycobacteriales > Pseudonocardiaceae > Umezawaea. The sequence continues at coordinate 75,295 of JAEBDY010000003.1, forward strand.
GCGATGTCGGCGTCGACGTACACGTCGCTGCACCGCGGCCTGGCGACCTGGTTGCGCCGCGCCTACGCGGCCGGCCTCGACGAGCAGGCGGTCAACGCGCTCTTCACCTCCGCCCACCAGCAGACGAGGAACGAGGACGTGGCGTGACAGCGACCGAGTTCGCGCTGCGCGCCGACGGTGTGGGCAAGCGGTACCGGAAGGGCTGGGCGCTGCGCGACTGCACCCTGGCCCTGCCGGCGGGCGGCGTGATCGCCCTGGTCGGGCCGAACGGCGCGGGCAAGACCACGCTGCTGCGCCTGGTCGTCGGGTTGCTGGCACCGAGCACCGGCACGGTGGAGGTCCTCGGCCACGACGTCACCGCCAGCACCCCGCAAACCCTGTCCCGGGTCGGGTTCCTGGCCCAGGACCACCCGCTGTACAAGCGCTTCACCGTCGCCGAGATGCTCCGCTTCGGCCGGGCCTGCAACCTGCGGTTCGACCAGGGACTGGCCGAACGCCGGCTGGCGAAGCTGGGCATCCCGCTCGACCGCAGGGCAGGCACGCTCTCCGGCGGGCAGCAGGCCCAGGTCGCGCTGGCACTGGCCCTGGCGAAGCGGCCGGACCTGCTTGTCCTCGACGAACCGGTGGCCAGCCTCGACCCGCTGGCCAGGCACGAGTTCCTGCAGGTCCTCATGGGCGCGGTGGCCGAAGGCGGGGTGACCGTCCTGTTCTCCTCCCACGTCGTGCACGAGCTGGAGCGCGTCTGCGACCACCTGGTCGTGCTCAACCACGGCCGGGTCACGCTCACCGGTGACATCGACACCCTCCTCGCCGAGCACCGGCTGCTCGTCGGCCCGCGCACGGCCACCGACCTCGACCGGGCAGGCGCCGTCGTGGAGGCCGTCCACAGCGACCGGCACACGACCCTGCTGGTGCGCGACGGCGCGATCCCGGCCGCGCCGGGGTGGCAGGCCCAGCCGGTCGCGCTGGAGGACCTGGTGCTGGCGTACCTGCGCCGGCCGTCCGAGCCGAGCGCCGCTGTCACCTCGGGGGTGGCGGCATGGCGTGGTTGATCTGGCGCCAGCACCGGACCGAGGTCTGCGTCCTGGGTTTGCTCGTCGGCGTGTTCGGCATCGCCCTGCTCGTGCTCGGGACGCAGGCCCACGACCTGTTCCCCGGAGGTCCCGCCCGGTGCGCGGGAGAGGGCGGTACCAACGAGGCCTGCGCGGCCTCCTTCCGCCTGCTCGACGAGGAGTACGGGTACGTCGAGAACCTCCTGGCGGCCTTCTACCTGGTCCCCGTCGTGATCGGTGCGTTCCTCGGTGCGCCGCTGCTCGCGCGCGAACTGGAGGACGGCACCTGGCAGCTCGCCTGGACGCAGGCCGTGCCGCGGATGCGCTGGCTGACGGCCAAGCTCGCGGCACTGGCCGGCGTCACCGTCGCGCTCACCGGGATGTTCACCGCGGTGCTCACCTGGTTCCGCCAGCCGTTCGACGCGTGGGAAGGGCGGTTCCAGTACGACGCCTTCGACCTGGAGGGACTTGTTCCGGTGGCGTACGCGCTGTTCGCGTTCGGCGTCGCCACCGCCGCGGGGGCGATCCTGCGGCGCGGCCTGCCCGCGTTCGGCGTCGCGTTCGGGGCGTTCCTCGCCGCCCGGATGCTGGTGGCGCTGGTGGCCCGCCCCGCGTACGCCACGCCGCTCACCACCGTGGAGCCGGTCCCCGTCGGCGGCTCGAAGGACCAGGCGGGGCACCGGTCCGTGCCCGGCCTCGCCGACTGGACGATCGAACACGGCTACGCGGACGCCACCGGGCGCAGGCTGAGCGGGACCGAGTACTACGAGCTGGAGGGCGCCGCCAACCGGGCAGGCACCAACCTCAACCAGTTCCTGCACTCGCGGGGCGTCCAGCAGTTTGGGGTCTACCACCCGGCCGACCGGTTCTGGACGTTCCAGCTCATCGAGGGGGCCCTGTTCATCGCCGTCGCGGCGGTCCTGATCGGTGTGGTGGTGTGGCGGGTGCGGCACCGCATGATCTAGTGCCCTGACCACGAACGTTCACGGTGCTGGTCGACGCGCTGTTCGGCTTGTCGGCCGGGCGGCGTGTCGACGTTGACGCTGTGTGGATGGCAGAGCCGGGCTTCCCCGTGGGTGTGGACACCTGGTTGTGCCGCGATAGGTAGCGGCGCAGTGGGGTCGAGGGTCGTGCTCGGCGGGGCTGCGGCAGCCGAGGGCGGAGTGTCGACGGCGGTGAGGGGCACGTCCTCCCGCGAGGGGCATTCATTAGCACAATTCCAACTAAATAACGCATTAGTGGGGCGATATTCAGCAGATCGAGTGGTCTTTTTGTGGACCGAATCTGCGCTGGGCCCGATGGATGATCGAAGATCCGCGCAGTCGGATCGCTGTGATCCACAAAGGCCGCCTGCCTGCGGGGAGAAGTGTCCTACGGCACCGGGTGAAACTCCTACCAGGGAAAAGTCGTGTTAAAATTGGACTAGTCGATAAAGGGTAGAAAGAGCCGTTCATCGTTGTGGGATGGCCTGGTCACGCCTGCCGGAGGGTGTTTCAGGAGGAGTTCTCCGCTTCGGTCCGGTGTCGTCGCGTGGTGATCTCCTGCCGGTGCCGGCAGGTGCTTTCCGGCCAGGTTGGAGACGAGACCCGTGGTTGCACGCACCGAGAACGAGCAGGCCGCATTCATGGGGACAGGTCCAGTGCCCGCCGAGGGGACGTCGTCGCACCGCGCGGTCATCGAGCTGACCATCGAGGGCGTGGTCAGCAGTTGGAACCCGGCCGCGGCGGGCCTCTACGGCTACCAGGCGGAGGAGATCGTCGGTCACCCCGCGGCCGTGCTCTGCCCTCCGGAGAACCGAGCGGCGGAGACGGAGGTCCTGCGGCGGATCACCGCGGGTGGTGGCGTGGAGCGGTACGAGGCCGACCGGGTGTGCAAGGACGGGACGACGATCAGGGCGTTGCTGACCGTCGAGCCGCTCGCCGGTCCGGAGGGTGCCGTCGTAGGTGTCACCGCGGTGTCGTGGGAGGCCTACGGACAGCAGGGCGGCTCCGGCGCGGTGGGAGTGGGGACCGACGTGGAGCGTCGAGAAGCCCGCGGCACCCTGGAGCAGAAGGAGCAACTGCGGGCGCAGGCCCAGCGCCTGGAAAGCCTCGGTGAACTCGCCGGAGGCGTCGCGCACGACTTCAACAACCTGCTGGCCGTGATCCTCAACTACGTCTCCTTCGTCTCGGAGGAGGTCACCGCCGCTGCCGGCCCGGACCCGGCCAGGCACTTGAAAGCCGCCGGCGCTGACCTGGAGCAGATCAAGAAGGCCGCTGAACGGGCGGCCAGGCTCACGCACCAACTGCTCGTCTTCGCCCGGCGCGACGTCATCCGGCCGCGTGTTCTCGACCTCGACAAGGTCATCGCCGCGGTGGAGGAGATGCTGCGTCGGAGCATCGGCGAGCACATCGAACTCGTGATCTCGCTCGACGGTGCCCTGTGGCCGGTCCTGGCCGACCCCGGCCAGTTGGAGCAGGTGCTCGTGAACCTCGCGGTCAACGCGCGCGACGCCATGCCGACGGGCGGGACGCTGACGATCGACACCAGCAACATCATCGTGGACGCGGCCACCATCGCCGGGGGGTCCAAGGCCCCGCGGGGTCGCCACGTCCGGCTGCGGGTCTGCGACAGCGGCACCGGGATGTCCGCCGAGGTCGCGCAGCGCGCGTTCGAGCCGTTCTTCACCACCAAGCAGGACGGCGCTGGGACCGGGCTCGGCCTGGCCACCGCCTACGGCATCCTCACCCAGGCCGACGGGACCATCTCGATCTACTCCAAACCCGGCGTTGGCACCACCTTCACCATCACGCTGCCCGCCACCGCGGAATCGGACTCCCCGATCCCGGAGCCCGAGACCTCTCACCGGGTGCCCGAGGGAGAGACGGTCCTGATCGTCGAGGACGAGGAAGCCCTGCGCGAGGTGACCAGGCGGATCTTCACCCGCAACGGTTTCCGGGTGATCACCGCGGCGAGCGGACCGGAGGCCGTCGACATCGCCCGCGACCACCCCGGCGAGATCCACCTGCTGCTCACCGACGTCGTCATGCCGCACATGCTCGGCAAGGAGGTCGCGGAGAGGCTGCGGCTGGTGAAACCGGAGATCGAAGTGGTCTTCATGTCCGGCTACGCCCGGCCCGTGCTCGCTTCCCAGGGCAGGCTCGACCCCGGTATGGCCCTGGTGGAGAAACCGTTCTCCGAAGCCGACCTCCTGGCCACGGTCGGGCAGGTGCTCGACGGTCACTTCCGGGGGTTCAGGACCATCGAGGACAAACCCGCGTGACACCTCTCGCAGCGCTCCGACGACACGGGTCGTCCGTCAAGGCACCGGAACCACCGGCTGGGCCCAGGGCGTGCCGCGGGTCCGAAGAACCGTGCAGCGGCTTCGACGTCGACCGGGCGTACCCGACCAGGTCCGCGGGCCCGGCCGATGACCAGGTCGCGGCCGTGATCGCCAAGGTGCCGCGGGCCTCGCCGGTTCAGGAGGTGCGAGAGGAGGACGCCGTGGTGGGCTCAGCCGCGCGCGTCGTAGCGGTACCCGACACCTCGAACCGTCTTGATCGGCGAGGTCACCGCGTCCCAACCGAGTTTGCGGCGAAGTCGGAGAACGGCGAACTTGACCCGCTCCGGTCCGATGCCGCTGGGGTCGTCCCAGGCCTGGCTGAGCAGCTGGTCGTTCGACAACACCGCTCCCACGTGCGTGACCAGTACGTTGAGCAGTCGGAAGTCGATGCCCGTCAGCGCCACCTCGCGCTCCACCCCGGCGCTCGAGACGTGCACGGTGTGCGCTTTCCGGTTGATCCGCACCAGGCCGTCGTCGTAGGCCTCTTCGCGGTCAAGGCGGCCGCCGACGGCCGGTTGGGCGGCGCGACGCAGCAGCGCCTCGGTCCTGGCCAGCAACTCGTTGTTGCTGAACGGTTTCGTCATGTAGTCGTCGGCACCCGCGCGGAGCCCTCGGACCTTGTCGCACTCCTGGCTGTGAGCGCTGATCACCAGCACCGGCAGGATGGCGAGATCGCGAATCCGCTCCAGGACGGTCCAGCCGTCCATTCCCGGGAGGCCGATGTCGAGCAGGACGATGTCGGGTCTCTCCTCGTGCACCAGGCGCAGGCCCGCACGTCCGTCGGCGGCGGAGATGAACCGGTAGCCGGCTCTCTCGAAGACGAGCCGGTAGGACAACATGATGTCCGCGTCGTCCTCTATGGCCAGTACCGTCGTCACGAGACGGCCCTCGGGACCTGGGGGCGCCCGACCGCCGCCCTTCGAGCGCGGTGCGGCGGAGGTGCTGAATCGCCTGCGACGCCGGATGCCAGGGCTGGGTCGGCAGGCGGTTCCGCCACCCGCGTCACGAGCACTGCCATCCGCACCATCGCATCCAGGTCGAGCCGCGCGCCGCGACGAACGTCGTCACCTCCGCTCACGGTACAACCGGGCTGCTCGGCGGGCAGGCCCAACGCGTTGGGCCACCTGGGATCCACGCGTCCGTGAGGTGGTGCGCGCGTCTGCTCCACGAGTTCCGGTGGGAGAAGGCGGCGAGCTGAGGATCGTGCACGGCCCCGCGCTCACCCGGATTCGGATCACGCTCGCCACCATCCGACCTGCGCGAGGAAAAGTCGACGGAAAGGGACTTTTTCACTCCTTCGTGTCCACGAGGTCGTCTCGCTCCTCTTGTAGAATCGGCAAGTGTCCTGAACTCCAGGTGATCACTGATCCCGTCCCATGACGGATTGGGCGTTGGGTGATGGCGAAACCTAGGCCACACGACGGTGCGTTCGGCGTGCGCGACCCCGAGGTTGAGTGCCCAGTCGCCGAAACCCAGTCGCAGCCCCGACATCTGGAGAGCCTGGGCATGCTCGCGGGCGAGATCGCGCACGACTTCAACAACCTGCTCGCCGTGATCACGAGTTTTGGCACGTTCGTCGCCGAGGAGATCGTCAAAGCCAGGAGGGACGGCTGCGATCACCTGGACACCGCGGGCGACGACATCGAGAGGGTTCTCCGCGCGGCGCAGCGCGGCGTCGGCCTGACGAAGCAACTCCTCGCGTTCGGCCATCGCCAGGTCGTCCGTGCCGAGGTCTTGGACGTCAACGCGATGATCCGTCGTTTCGCCGAGCTGCTCACACCGACCCTGGGGCCGCACATCCGTGTCGTCCTGGACCTGGCACCCGACCCGCACCGGATCCTGGCCGATCCCGCGCAGGTGGAACGAGCGCTGCTCAACCTCGTCCTCAACGCCCGCGACGCCATGCCGGACGGGGGCACCCTGCGCATCGACACCGCCGACATCGTGGTGGGCGTCGATCCAGCCAGGGCGCGAACCGGTGCTCACGAACGCCCCCACCTCCGAATCCGTGTGAGCGACACCGGCCGGGGCATCCCGGCCGAGATCGTCCACAAGGTCTTCGAGCCCTTCTTCACCACCAAGGACGAAGGCCCGGGAACCGGTCTCGGTCTGGCCACTGTGCACGGCATCGTGACCCGTGCCGGGGGGATCGTCGAGGTTCACTCCGATGGTTCGGCAGGCACCGTCTTCACGATGCTGTTCCCGGTCGCCGACGACGTGCCCGGCGCCGCTTCGGAACGGATCACCGAGGGCATGGTCGTACTCGTCGTCGAGGACGACGAAGGCCTGCGGGAGATCACTCGACGGATCTTCACCCGCAACGGTTTCCGGGTTCTCACCGCGTCCAGCGGTCCCGACGCCGTCAAGGTCGCGGAGCAGTGCGAGGAGGAGATCCACCTGCTTCTCGTCGATGTCGTCCTGCCCGGCACACCGGGCGAGGACGTCGCCGCGAAGATCCGGACGATCGAACCGGGCATCTCCGTGCTCCACATGTCCGGCTACGCCCAACCCGCGCTCGCCGCCCAGGGCCGTCTCGACCCGAACACCGTCCTGGTGGAAAAACCCTTCAGCGAAGCCGAGGTCATGAGGAAGGTGGGACAGGCGCTCTCGACGGTGCCCGTCTCGGGTTCCGCACCGCCCCAACCGTGACCGATCGGCCGCTGGACGACCTGCGGGAGGTCGGCCGGGACTGAGCAGCCGGCGGACGGGAAGCGAACCGACGTTCCTCACGCCGCGGTGAGGATCACCGCGAACGCGCCCGCCACCATGAACGGTCCGAGTGGAAGGGCGGTCCGCAGGGTTCCCCGCCGCGCGGCCATCAAGCCCAAGCCCGCCACGGCACAGGACACGAACGCCAGTGCCGTGCCGTAGAGCAGGGCCTTCCAGCCGAACCACCCCAGGGCGATGCCCAACACCCCCGCGAGCTTGGCGTCGCCCAAACCCAGTTGGTCCGGTCGCAGCAGCACGAGCGCCAGGTAGCCGAGACCGGCGACCAGACCCGCGGCGAGCGCCCGGACCAGAGGTTCCCAGCGTCCGTCGACCAAGGCCGCCGCTCCCAGCATCAGGGCCATGACGGGGTACGCGGGCAGGGTCAACCGGTCGGGCAGGCGGTGGACCGCGATGTCGATGGTGGCCAGCGCGAGACCGACCACCGCGAGGAACACCATCGCCGCCAGTTCGGGTCGCGGGCCCAGCACGGCGGCCAGGGCTCCGGCGGCCGCACCCGCCACGACCTCGATGAGCAGTGGAGCCGGGCCGATCCGGTTCCGGCACCGCGGACACCGCCCCGACGGGGACAAGGTGGTCCACCACCGCTGTGGATCACCGAACAACCTGCTGTCGCAGTGCGGGCACGCGGTCCGGTCAGCCGCTCCCGTCTCGACGGCCAGGCGGAACACCGTCGCCCGCAGCCAGGGCCCGGTGAGCAGCCCGCAGGCCACCGCGGCCACCACCAAGTACATGAGGTGACGGTAGAACCTCGCCCGCACCCGGCCAACAGGCCGAACGAGAACCAACCATTCGTGGTCGTTCGTCGGTCGAACGGAGGACAACGGAGGACAAGCGTCGTCCGAAGACCCATTCCGGCCGGCTGTTCACCCGTGCCGGCCGTAGCGCGCAACGCCCACTGTGGACCCAGACGGGTACGCCGCCCGCCGACCTCCTTCGAAGCTATATAAGGAGAACGACATGTTCGCACTCTACTTCCTCCTCCAGGACCTGATGACCCGTCGCATCAAGGACCGGGAATCGGGCGCGTCCGCGGTCGAGTACGGCCTGCTGATCGGCCTGATCGCCGTCGCCATCATCGGGGTGCTCATCGTCCTCGGCCCGAGGCTGGCCGACATGTTCAGCTCGGTCAACGACCAGCTGCCGGTCGCTCCCTGAGCCGACTCGACACGCGGGACATCCACACCTGACACAGCTGGAAGGAGATGCCATGCGATTTCGCCTCACCCGCGCGGAGCGCCCCGACCGGGGCGCCGCCGCGGTGGAGTTCGCACTGGTCCTCCCGCTGCTGCTGCTGGTCGTGTTCGGGCTCGTCGACTTCGGGCGGGCGCTCAACGAGCAGATCCTGCTCGGCCGAGCAGCTCAGCAGGGTGCCAGGGCGGCGGCGCTGCGGCAGACCGACACGGTCGCCCGCACCGAGGCCGCCGCCCAGCCGCTGGCCAACGTCGGCGTCACGGTCACGGTCTGCCCCACGGGCACGGTGACGTCCGCTGACGCCACCGTCGTCGCCACCCACCCGTTCACCTTCATCACCCCGGTCGACGCGTTCGTCAGCATGTTCGGCGGAGACCTCGGCACCGGGCTCACCCTCACCGGCAGGGGGGTCATGCGATGCGTTGGCTGAGCCGCCGACCGCGCGCCGCCGGACACGACGACCGAGGAGCCGTCACCGTCCTGGTCGCCGTCCTGCTGAGCACGGGCCTGCTGCTCGGCGTCGGCGCGCTGGTGATCGACACCGGCCAGCTGCACGCGGAGCAGTCGGACCTCCAAGGCGGAGCGGACGCCGCCGCCCTCGCCATCGCCCAGGACTGCGCGGACGGGTGCGGGTCGCAGACCTACTCGACGGCACTGCACTTCGCCGAAGCCAACGCCGACGACGGCCGGACCGCGGTGACGGTGTGCGGTCGGGACACCGCGAGCGTCCTGGGCACCTGCCCGCCGATGTCCACCCCGGACCCGTGCCTGGGCAGCAGGCCCACCACCGGTCACTTCGTCGAGGTCCGGACCAGCACGCTGCGCTCGGACGGCTCGCGGGCGTTGCCCCCGGCCTTCGGGCAGGTCCTGCTGGGCGAGTCGTACTCGGGCCGCGGCGTGCTCGCCTGCTCCCGAGCCGCCTGGGGCGGGCCGCGGCTCGCGTCGGGGTTCGCGTTCACCATCTCGCTGTGCGACTGGACCGCCGCCACCGACGGCGGCTCCGTGTTCGCCCCGCCACTTCCCGCCGTCCCGCCTGCCGACGCCGACCGCATCCTGCCGATCCACGGATCCACCAGCCAATGCGCGGGCGGTCCTTCCGGCTGGGACCTGCCCGGTGGTTTCGGCTGGCTCGCCGACACGACCGGCACGTGCAGGACCACGGTGGACGTTGCCGGGATCTACCAGGACACGACCGGAGTTTCGGCGTCCCACGTGTGCCAGAACGAATTGCAGGACGCCCGTTCGCTGCGCAAGGCCGTGCTGGTACCGGTCTTCGACGGTGCGGGCGGCACCGGCCACGGCGGTTACTACCACCTGCGGGGGTTCGCCTCGTTCGTGCTCACCGGCTACCGCCTGCCCGGCTTCGCGGCGAAGTCGACCTTGACCAACGCGTTCCCGTGCGGTGGTGACCTCAAGTGCGTCTCCGGCTACTTCACCCGTGGCCTGATCCCGGCGGGCGCCCAACTGGGTGGCCCGGACCTGGGCACCGCCGTCGTCCAGATGGTCGGCTGAAGACGTGGAAAGGACCTGACATGAAACGCCGGATGATCGTTCTGGGCCTCGCCCTGGTGCTGGCGGTGATGGGCACCGGCGCCGTGTACTTCTACGTGCGCCAGGCGGACTCCCGCGCCGTCGCGGGCAAACAGGCCGTGTCGGTCCTGGTCGCGAGCGAACGGGTGCCCGCGGGCACGGTGGCGGACGACGCCAACCGGCGCGGCCTGCTGCGCGTCGAGCGGATGCCCAGGGAGACCGTGTCCACCGACGCGCTCACCACCGTCGACGCCGCCGTGGCGCAACTCGTGGCGGGGGCGGACATCCAGCCGGGGCAACTGGTCCTCCGCTCGATGTTCGTGGCGGACAAGCCCACGACGGCGGGACTGGCCATCCCGGCGGGCAAAGTCGCCGTGACCGTCCAGTTCACCGTCGTGCAGGAGGTCGCGGGCCACATCCAGGTGGGTTCGCACGTCGTCGTCTTCGACACCTACACCGTGGTGAGCGGACAGGACGCGCCCAGTGGTGACGGGTTGCCCAAGGCGCCGGGGGACGTGCAGGCGACCAGGGTCCTGCTGCCCGACGTCGAGGTCCTCGCCGTCGGCTCACCCGCGGCCGCGAGCGGCGACGAGGACAAGGCCGCCGCCGCCCCGCCGACCGACAGCGTGCTGCTCACGGTGGCCGCCAACCAGGTCGAAGCCGAGCGGCTCATCCTGCGCGCCCAGACCGGGTCGCTGTACCTGGCGTTGCGCGGCGAAGACTCGGACATCTCGGGTGGTCCAGGAGTCAACACCCGGTCCTTGGGCAACCTCGTCTCGATCGGCTCGTGACATGACCATCCTCTGCACGGCCCAGAAACGGCCCGATCCAGCGCTGATCGCGGCGATCGGCGCGGGCGTGCGGGTCGTGCGCGATCCCGCTGCCGCCGACGAACTGCTGCGCCACGACCCGGACGTGGTGCTGGTGGTGATGGGAGCGGACATCGACCTCGACGCGGCGGTCGGGTTCGCCGCCTCCCTGCGGCTGCGCAGGCCCGTGCTCGGAGTGGTGCTGGTGCGCCACGCGCTCGACCTCGACGTGTTCACCGCCGCGTTGCGGACGGGGGTGCGCGAGGTGGTGGCCCTGTCCGACGTGGAGGGGCTCGCCGCGGCGTGCAAGCGCTCCCGCATGCTCTCGATCTCCGCTCAGGCACCGTCGTCGCCCCAGAACAAGCAGCCGGGCAAGATCGTGACCGTGTTCGCGACCAAGGGCGGGTGCGGCAAGACGACCCTGGCGACGAACCTGGCGGTCTCCCTGCACGGCGGGGGATCGCGGCGGGTCTGCCTCGTCGACCTCGACCTCGCGTTCGGCGATGTGGCGATCTCCCTGCGGCTGGTCCCCAAGCGCACCCTCGCCGACGCCGTGGCCATGGGCGGGGACCTGGACGAGACCGGGGTGGCGGGTCTGCTCACCAGGTTCCGACCCGGCCTGGAGTGCGTGCTGGCCCCGGTCGAGCCAGGTGACGCCGACCGGGTGCCCGCCGCCCTGGTGGGCAACCTGCTCGAGGTGCTGCGGGAAATGTTCGACTACGTCGTGGTCGACACCCCGCCGCAGTTCAACGAGCACGTGCTCAAGGCGCTGGACTGCTCCGACATCCACGTGCTGCTGACCACCCCGGACATGCCGACCCTGAAGAACCTGCGGCTCACCATCGACATGCTCGACCTGCTGAACTACCCCGAGGACTCGCGCCTCATCGTGCTCAACCGCGAGGACCCCGATGTGGGCCTGACCGTCGCGGACGTGGAACAGGTCGTCAAGTCCGAGGTCACCGCACGGGTGCCTGCGAGCAACGCGGTGACCGCGGCGGTCAACCGCGGGCTCCCCATCGTCCTGGACCAGCCGGATCACCGGATCAGCGTGGTCATCCGCGAGTTCGCCGTGCACCACATCACCGGACTGCCCCCGACGCCGCCCTCTCGACGTCGACGCTTCCTGGTCCGCGCCATGGGGAGGGGGCGTCATGAGGCTCAGTGACCGCCTGACCAGCCAGCGGCAGGCCGTCGAACAGCAGCCCGAGCCGCCGCCGCCGGACACCGCCGAGTCCGGTCGCCGCGCGGCGCAGCCGCAGTCCGCGAGCAGCCGCAAGAGCCCGCTGCTCGAAGTGAAACGCCGGGTGCACGAGGCGCTGCTCGCCGAGTTGGGCCCGAAGATCTACGACGACCGGCTGGACGAGGAGGAGTTGGCGCAGCGGGTCCGCCAGGCCGTGCGGACGGTGCTCGAGAGGGAGGACACCCCCCTCACCGCGACCGACCGGGCCAGGGCCTCGCTGGAGGTCGTCGACGAGATCCTGGGGTACGGGCCCCTTGAGCCACTCCTCCGCGACCCCGACATCAGCGAGATCATGGTCAACGGCCCGAACCGCATCTTCGTGGAGCGGTCCGGTCGGTTGGGGGCCGTCGAGGCGTCGTTCAACGACGAGGACCACCTGCGCCGGGTGATCGACAAGATCGTCGCGCGGGTCGGCCGCCGGGTCGACGAGGCGAGCCCCATGGTGGACGCGCGCCTGCCGGACGGCAGCCGGGTCAACGCGGTGGTGCCGCCGATCGCGCTCGACGGGTCGGCGCTGACCATCCGCAAGTTCGCCGCCGACCCGCTGGGCGTCGCCGACCTGATCCGGTTCGGCACCATAACCGCGTCGGTGGCCGGGCTGCTGTCGGGCTGCGTCCGCGCGCGGCTCAACATCCTGGTCAGCGGAGGCACCGGGTCGGGGAAGACGACCACGCTCAACGTCCTGTCCTCCTTCATCCCCACCGACGAGCGGGTGGTGACCATCGAGGACGCCGCGGAACTGCAACTGCGGCAGGAGCACGTGCTCCGGTTGGAGTCCAGGCCCGCCAACAGCGAAGGACGCGGCGAGGTGTCCATCCGCGGCCTGGTGCGCAACGCGCTGCGGATGCGACCCGATCGGATCGTCGTGGGCGAGGTCCGCGACGGCGCCGCGCTGGACATGTTGCAGGCGATGAACACCGGCCACGACGGATCACTGACGACCGTGCACGCCAACACCCCCCGCGACTCGCTGGCTCGGCTGGAGACGATGGTGCTGATGGCGGGCATCGACCTGCCGAGCCGGGCGATCCGGGAGCAGGTGGGGTCCGCACTCGACCTGATCATCCAGCAGGCCAGGCTGAGCGACGGCACCAGGCGCATCACCCACATCACCGAGGTGATCGGGATGGAAGGCGAGATGCTCACCCTCCAGGACCTGTTCGTGTTCGACTTCGGCGCGGGCGTCGACGACACGGGCCGCTTCCGCGGCACGCTGCGCTCCACGGGACTGCGCCCGTCGTTCACCGACCGGCTCGCGAACCTGGGCATCGCCCTGCCCGCCGACCTGTTCGCCGACATGCAATCACAGCAGCGGCGGTGAACGGGATGAGCCTGACGCAGGGCGTCGTCCTCGGCGCCGAGGGGTTCTCCGGGAACCCGGTGCTCGTCATCGGGCTGAGCGCGGTGTTCCTCGGGCTGCTCACCGCTGGTCTGGTGCTGTCCCGTCGTCGCCAACCGGTGAACGAGGCGGCCCTGACGATCGATCGGTACCGCACCGCGCGGCCCACGGCCGCGCCGGACGCGTCGGGCAAGTCCGCGCTCTTCCGGTTCGTGTCCCACGTCGGCGACCGGTTGCTGAGCCGAGGACGGCGGGAGCGGAGCGCGGCCCGGCTCGACCTCGCGCGGCTGTCGTTGACGCCGGCGGAATGGCTGGTGATCCGCACAGCGGTGGCGGGGTTCGCCGCCTGCGGGCTCGGCGCGCTCACCAAGTCGGCCGTCGGTCTCGTGATCGGGCTCCTGCTGGGGTGGTTCGCCAGCCGCGTGTTCCTGCGTCGCCGGGTGGCTCGGCGGCGTGCCGCTTTCGCCGACCAGTTGCCCGACATGCTGCAGTTGCTGGTCGGCGCGTTGCAGGCCGGGTTCTCCCTGCCCCAGGCGCTCGACACCGTGGTGCGCGAGGACACCCAGCCCATCGCCGGTGAGATCGCCAGAGCACTGGCCAGGACCCGGCTCGGCGCGTCGTTGGAGGAGGCCCTGGAGATCGTGGCGCACCGGATGGGGTCGCCCGACTTCGTCTGGCTGGTGATGGCGATCCGGATCCAGCGCCACGTCGGCGGAAACCTCGCGGAGTTGCTGCTGACCACGGTGCACACCATGCGCGAGCGCTCGTCGCTGCGCAGGCAGGTCCGCGCGCTGTCGGCGGAGGGCAAGCTGTCGGCCTACGTGCTGATCGGCCTGCCGATCATGCTGGCGCTGTGGATGTTCATCAGCCGCCGGGAGTACATCGCCCCGCTCTACACCACGCCCGTGGGCATGGTGCTGCTCGGCGCGGGGGTCACCTGCGTGTCGCTCGGCTGGTTCTGGATGAACAGCCTGATCAAGGTGAAGATCTGACATGCCCCCCGTGACGCTGCTGATGTTCGGCCTTGCGATGATGGCGACGGCGATCGCACTCGCGGTGCTCGCCATCGGCGGTCGACGCGCGGGCCCGCCCCGCACGGTCAACGCGGGGCTCGACGCGATCCAGTCGCAGTACGCGAGGGCGGCGGTCGTGTCGGCGCAGAATCCGGGAGTGGTCGTGCCGCTGCTGCTGCCGCGGTTGCGCTGGCTCGCCGCGGCCGTCTCGCCGCGGCACCTGACCGCCACCCTGGGGCACCGGCTCGACGTGGCGGGCAACCCCGGCGGCTGGCCCGCCGACAAGGTGCTCGCGTTCAAGGGCCTCGGACTCCTCGCCCTGGCGACGGTCGGTTTCCTGCTGGGGCTCGGCTCACCCGTGGCGGTGATCGTCAACACGCTGGTCGGCGCAGCGGTCGGCTTCCTGCTTCCGGACCTGCTGATCTACAACACCGGGAGCAAACGCCAGACGGTGATCCGCGACGCGTTGCCGGACACCCTCGACATGCTCACCGTCTGCGTGGAGGCGGGCCTGGGCTTCGACGCGGCGTTGTCGCAGGTCGGGAACAACACCAAGGGACCGCTGGCGGAGGAGTGCCTGCGGATGCTCCAGGAGATGCAGCTGGGCAAGTCCCGGATGCAGGCGCTGCGGGGGTTGTCCGAGCGGACCACGATCCCCGAGCTGCGCGCGTTCGCCTCGGCGCTGGTGCAGGCGGCCGAGCTGGGCATCCCCATCGGGCAGGTCCTGCGCGGGCAGGCCAAGGAGATGCGCACCAAGCAGCGGCAGCTCGCTGAGGAGAAGGCGCAGAAGCTACCGGTGAAGATCCTCTTCCCGATGATGTTCTGCATCTTCCCCGCGCTGTTCATCGTCGTGCTCGGCCCGGCGGCGATCTCCATGATGGACACCATGTCCCGCTAGACGAGCCGTCCGGGCCGGGAACGAGTCCCGGTCGACGACCGGAGGTACCCGGTGGTCGCCCGGACACCGCGTCGTGCAACCGAGTCGCAACCGAGCGGCACCACGGCGGACAACCGCCATCCCGTCAGATGAGGAGGTCAACACGGATTGGTGATGTCACGAGGTGCGTTATGGGTATTCGACTGCTGGTCATCGACGGACATACGCTGCACCGCTTCGGGTTGATCCAGCTGGTCGCCCAACAGCCGGACATCGAGACCGTCGGCGAGGCGTGCACCGCCGCCGCCAGCCTGCCCCTGATCGCCTCGCTGCGTCCGGACGTGGTGACCCTGGACGTCGCCCTGCCCGACCGCAACGGCCTGACGTTCGCGCGTGAACTGCGCGAACGCCTGCCGGACCTCGGCATCGTCGTGCTCACCTCGGTGGGCGAGGACTGCGCGCTGTTCCGAGCCATGGAATCCGGCGTGTCGGCGTTCATCCTCAAGACCGCCACCACGACGGAGATCACGACCGCGATCCGGCACGCCGCCGTGGCGTCGTCGTCCTTCACCGCTCCAGGACTCGTCGGCGCGCTCAGCAGGCTTCGGACGTCGCGCGACCGATCACCGCTGAGCCGTCGGGAGACCGACATCCTGGGCATGCTCCAGCACGGCCTGTCGATCCCGGAGGCCGGGCGAGCCCTGCACGTGAGCACGTCGACCGCCAAGACCTACGTGGCGCGCCTCTACGACAAACTCGGCGCGAACAACCGTTCCCAGGCGCTGATGGCGGCGGTCGGGCTCAACCTCATCGAGTCCGGCACCCGGGACCACCACGACGAGGTCCTGGCGAGGATCCTGAGCACCCGGTGAGGACTTCTCCGCGGGCACGGCGTGTCGTGGGGGACGGCCCGAAGCCGCAGAGGTCCCTCGGATGGTCGGTGGCACCGATCAGCGGGTGATGCCCTTTTGTCCGTGGACGGGCTGCGCGGCGCCGGACTGCGGTGGCGTGAGGGCTTCGCCGCCACGCCACCGCGTCGCGGTGTCAGATCTGGTTCTCGCCGCCGTCCACGTACAGGTTGGTGCCGATGATGTAGCTGCTTTCGGCGGAGGCGAGGAAGGCCACGGCGGCGGCCACCTCGTCCGGGCGTCCCATTCTGCCCATGGCGACGGCTGAACCCTGGTTCGCCTTGAAGGCGGCGGCGTTCTCCTCGCCGACCAGCTCGGTGATGCCGGAGGTGTCGATCGGGCCCGGTGAGATCGCGTTGACGCGGATGCCGCGGCCCTTGAGTTCGTTGGCCCAGGTGCGGGCGAAGGAACGGATGGCGGCCTTGGACGCCGCGTAGACGCCGAACGCCTCGGTGCCGTTGTCGGCGGCGGTAGAGGCGTTCAGGATCACCGAGGCGCCTTCGTTGAGCAGTGGCAACGCCTTCTGCACGGTGAACAGGGTGCCTCGGACGTTGACGCCGAAGGTCTGGTCGAAGTGTTCCGCGGTGATCTGCTCCAGGGTCGCGAACGACGCGGTGGCCGCGTTCGCGAACAGCACGTCCAGGCCCTGGCCGCGGTCGCGGACCGCGTCGTACAGCCGGTCCAGGTCGGCCGGGTCGGTGATGTCGCCCGGCACCGCCGTGGCGGACGGTCCGATGAACTCGACCGCCTCGTCCAGCTCGGTCTTGCGGCGGCCGGTGATGAACACGTGCGCTCCCTCGGCGGCCAGCCGGGCGGCGGTCGCTCGGCCGATCCCGCGTGTGCCGCCGCCGGTGACCACGGCCGTTTTGCCTTCCAGCGTTCCCATTTCGACCTCCACAGGCTTCAGTACCGATCGGTACTTAAATGACCGTAGCACTTCCGGACCGCCTGGTACCGAAGGGGTACGATGGGTGCCATGGACGCCCCCCGGAAGACGCCGATCGGTCGACCGCGGGGGTTCGACGCCGATGAGGCCCTGGAACGGGCCATGGTGGTCTTCTGGGAACAGGGGTACGAGGGCGCCAGCCTGGCCGACCTGACCGGTGCCATGGGCATCACGAAGACGAGCATGTACGCGGCCTTCGGCAACAAGGAGGAGCTGTTCCGCAAGGCTCTGGACCGCTACGCCGAAGGACCTGCCGCCTACGCCGCGAAAACGCTGGTGCTGCCGACCGCCCGTGAGGTGGCCACGGCGTTCCTCGCGGGTTCCGTCGCGGCCAGCACTCGTCCCGGCTGTCCGGCCGGATGCCTGGGCGTGCAGGGATCGCTGGCCGCCGGTGAGGCCGGGCGGACCATCCGCGACGTCCTGGCCGAGTGGCGTGACGGGGGTCGCCTGCACCTCCGCGGCCGGTTCCAGCGCGCTGTCGACGAGGGCGACCTGCCCCCGGACGCCGATCCGGGACTGCTCGCGCGGTACGTCATGACCGTGGCGAACGGCATCGCCGTCCAAGCCGCGGGCGGCGCCGGTCACGACGAGCTCCAGCGGGTGGCCGACGCGGCCCTGCGGAACTGGCCGCCGGTTTGACGGTCCGGACCTTCAGCGGTCGCACGGGAGGTCGAGGTGCACCGTGAGGCCGCCGTGGGGATTGGGCCGGAGGTGCAACGTCCCGTCGTGCGCGAGGGCCACGCCGGACACGATGGCCAGGCCCAGGCCGTGACCCGATCCGCGGGTCAGGGTGCGGCCCGCGCCTCGCACGAAGGGTTCCGTGAGGGAGTCGAGGGAAGTCGGGGACACGTGGGGGCCGGTGTTCGTGACGGTGACCCGTGCCGTTCCGTCGTGAGTGGACAGTCGCAGGTCCGCCGTGCCGCCGGGGCGGTTGTGGCGGACCGCGTTGCGCGCGAGGTTCGAGATGGCCTGGCGGATCAGGACCGGGTCGCCCAGGGCGGTCGCCCGGCCGGTCGGGAGTGGCAACGCCACCGCTGTGGACTTCGCTTCGGTCGCCAGTTCCCGCACCACCGCCGTGGTGATCGCCGCCAGGTCCACCGGTTGGTGCGTCAGCGTTCCGCTGCCGGCGTCCGCCAGGTCCAGCAGCGCGTCCACCGTCTCGATGCTCGACCTGTTCACCTCGCCGAGGCGTTCCGCCAGCGCGCGCAGCTCGTCGGCGTCCGCGTCCGGGTCGGCGAGGGTGACGTCGATCATCGTTTTCGTCGTGGCCAAAGGGGTTCGCAGTTCGTGCGAAGCGTTCGCGGCGAAGCGGCGGTGGGTGGCGAAGGCGCGTTCCAACGACGCCAGCATGCGGTCGAAGGTGTCCGAGAGGTCGCGGATCTCGTCCCTCGGGCCCGCCAGGGCCACCCGGTGGTCGAGGTTGCCGGTGGCCGCGCGAGTGGCCGCGGCGTTGATCGCCGCGAGGGGTTTGATGATCCGGCCCGCGACGATCCAGCCGACCACGCCGCTGAGGACCGCCAGGACCAGCAGCGCCACCAGTGAGACCACCAGGAGGACCTCCAGGAAGTCGGTGGGGCTGGTGATCGCCACGCTCTGGGAAGGGCTCGTCCTGCCCATGGCCGACGTGAGTTGCGGTGTCGGGTCCTCGACGATCAGGTAGCTGGGCACGAAGCGCATGAACAGGTAGACGATCGCGGTGAAGGCCGCTCCGCAGCCGGTGACCATGCCCGCGTAGCTCACCGTCAGCCTGGCGCGGATCGGCAGCCCGCGGTACCCCGAGCCCTGTGGGCGCACGTCACGCCCCGAAGCGGTAGCCGGCGCCGGAGACCGTCCGGATGACCCACGGTTCACCGAGGCGCTTGCGGAGGTTGGAGATGGTCACGCGCGTGGTGTTGGTGAACGGGTCGGCGTTGGCGTCCCACGCCTTCTCCAGCAGCACTTCGGCGCTCATCACCCCGCCCTCGGCGTTCATGAGCACGTGCAGGACGGCGAACTCCTTGCGGCTCAGGCGGACCAGGCGGCCGTCGCGGTAGACCTCGTGGCGGAACGCGTCCAGCTTGACGCCGTGGGACTCCAGCACGGGCGGTCTGGCGGGTTGGGTGCGGCGTTCCAGTGCTCGCAGGCGGGCGACCAGTTCCGGGAACTCGAACGGTTTCACCAGGTAGTCGTCGGCGCCCAGTTCGAAGCCCGACACGCGTTCGCCCAGCGTGCGGGCGGCCGTGAGCATGAGCACCCGCAGCCGGGGGTGGTCGGCCGCGATGCGCTTGCAGACCTCGTCGCCGTGGACGCCCGGCAGGTCGCGGTCGAGCACGACGACGTCGTAGTCGTTGACGGTGATGGATTCGAGAGCCGCCGCGCCGTCGTGGACGACGTCGGCGGCGATGGTCTCGCGGCGGAGGCCGATGCGGATCGCGTCGGCGAGGTACGGCTCGTCTTCGACGATCAGGACGCGCATGGGGTGGGCTCCTCTGCCGGGTCGGGACCACCGCAGGCAACCACACCGGCTGTTTCGGATTCATAAACGATTTCCCGAACGTCCTGGGAACCGGTCGGTTGGTCGACTCCTCGGCGTCCGCGGCGGAACCGTCGCGGCACGAAACCCGAAGGAGCAACCCCATGGCGAAGCGCTGGACCCTCGCCCTCGCCGTCACCGCGGCGACGGTCTCACTGCTGGGCGCGTGCGGGACGACCGACACCGCCTCGAACCCGACGACCGGTTCGTCCACCTCGGGGAAGCGGTCGTTCGAGTCGTTCGACGAGTTCCAGCTCGCGTTCTCCGGGTGCATGCGCGAGCACGGCGTGGACATGCCCGACCCCTCCGGCGACGGCGGTATGAGGATCGACAACGGGGGCGACCCGGCCGCGTTCGAAGCGGCGTCGCAGACCTGCCGGGACCAGTTGGGCACGCCGCCCGCGCCGGAGGGCCGCGGGAACGCGAAGACGGACGAGGAGGTGCTGGCCGATCACCTCGAGATCGCCAAGTGCCTCCGCGAGCACGGCGTGACCGTGCCGGACCCCACGGCCGACTCCCCGTTGACCATCCCGGACCCCACGCCCGAGGACGTCCTGACGACCTGCGCGCCCGAAGGCGTCGGCGGGCGCGCGACCGCGGGGGGCAAGTGATGTCGGAGGTCGCCGAGCACCCGCCCGCGGTCGACGCGCCGGAACCGCCGAACCGGTCACGGCGTCGTGTCGTGTTCGGCCTCGCCGCGGCCGTCGTCGCGGCGGTCGGTTCGGGGGTCGGGATCGTCACCGCGGTCGGGTCGGGCGAAGGCGCCCCCGATGCCGCGCAGACCTTCCGAGGGGCCACCGAGGAGGTGGTCAAGGGCGACCTCGCGAGCAGCACGAGCACGTCCGGCACCCTGCGGTTCGCCGACGCGCGCACGATCCGGTCCGCACGCGGTGGCGTCGTCACGGAGGTGCCGACGCCCGGCACGGTCGTGACCCTCGGCGGCGAGCTCTACGCCGTCGACAACGTCCCCGTGTTCCTGCTGCGCGGCGGCGTTCCCGCGTGGCGCGACTTCGGGAGCGGGATGGACGGGGGACCCGACGTGCAGGAGCTGGAGGAGAGCCTGCGCGACCTCGGCTTCTTCACCGAGCAGCCCGACCGGGAGTTCTCCTGGTTCACGACCGACGCGATCCAGCGGTGGCAGAAGGCCGTCGGCCTCGCCGTCACCGGTCGACTGCCGCTCGGCTCGGTCCTCTTCTCCGGCGGCGACCTCCGGATCGGCACGGTCGAGGCGCACGTGGGCGACCAGACGGGGCAGGGGGCCGCGCTGTTCGCCACGACGACCACGACCCGGATCGTCGACGCGAGCCTCAAGCTCGCCGACCAGCGTCTCGCGGTCGTCGGCGCGAAGGTCGGCCTGACCCTGCCGGGCGGCACCAAGACCGCCGGGACCATCTCCTCCGTCGGGACTCCCGCCGAGAAGCCCGGTTCCGGCGAGCAGAAGGAGACGGTCATCCCCGTCGTCGTCACGCTCGACGACCCGGCCGCCGCCGGGTCGCTCCAGGAGGCGTCGGTGACCGTCGGCGTTCCCAGCGCGCGGCGGGAGGACGTCCTGTCCGTCCCGGTCGGCGCGCTGCTCGCGATCACCCCGGAGCAGTTCGGGGTCGAGGTCGTGGAGGCCGACGGCACGACGCGGAAGGTGCCCGTGACGACCGGGCTGTTCGCGGGCGGCCAGGTGGAGGTGTCCGGCGTGGAGGCGGGGCAGCGAGTGGTGGTGCCGAAGCGATGAGCGCGATCATCTCGCTGGAGGACGTCCAGCGCTCCTACGGCGAGCCGCCGGTGCTCGCGTGCGCCGGGGTCTCGCTCACGGTCGAGCGGGGCGAGCTCGTCGCCATCGTCGGGCCGAGCGGGTCCGGCAAGTCGACGCTGCTGAACATCATCGGCACGCTGGACCGCCCGACCTCCGGCGTCGCGCGCGTCGACGGCCTGGTCGTCGACGCCCTCGACGACCGCGCCCTGTCGGCGCTCCGGGCGCACCGGATCGGTTTCGTCTTCCAGCAGTTCCACCTCGCCGAGGGCGTGACCGCGGTCGACAACGTGGCGGACGGGCTCCTCTACACGGGTGTCCCGCGCGCCGAACGCCGTCGCCGGGCGGTCGCCGCCCTGGGACGCGTCGGTCTCGCG
Source organism: Umezawaea sp. cmx-9-4 (assembly GCA_049997955.1). Taxonomy (GTDB): domain Bacteria; phylum Actinomycetota; class Actinomycetes; order Mycobacteriales; family Pseudonocardiaceae; genus Umezawaea. The sequence continues at coordinate 96,888 of JAEBDY010000003.1, forward strand.
CACCGGCTCGACCACCGCCCGAACCAGATGTCGGGCGGTGAACGCCAGCGCGTCGCCATCGCGCGCGCCGTCGTCGGCGACCCGCCGCTGCTCCTGGCCGACGAGCCGACCGGCAACCTGGACTCGGCCTCCGGAGCCGCGATCGTCGAGCTCCTCCACGAGCTCAACCGGCAGGGCACGACCGTCGTCGTCATCACCCACGACGTCGAGCTGGCCGACGGGCTGCCGCGCCGGATCTCGATCAGGGACGGCCGCGTGGTCGGCGACTCGCCGGTGGTGGCCGCGTGAGCACGACGACCGCACCGCCGCGGGCGCGTTCCCGACTGCTCGGCCGCGACGTGCTCCGACTCGGCACGACCGGGCTCCGCGCACGTCCCACGCGCGCGATCCTCTCCGCGCTCGGCATCGCGCTCGGCATCGCCGCGATGATCGCCGTCGTCGGGATCTCGGCGTCGAGCCAGGCGCGGCTGAACGACGAGCTCGACCGGCTCGGCACCAACCTCCTGACGGCCACGGCGGGCAAGAGCCTGCTGGGGCAGAGCACGACCCTGCCTCCCGACACGGTCGGCAAGGTCGGCAGGATCGAGGGCGTCGAGTCGGTGAGCGGCACCGCCGTGCTGTCCGCCCCGGTGTTCCGGAGCCCGCTGTCGGATCCCGACGCGACGGGCGGGATCACGACCACGGTCGCGGACGAGTCGCTCCTGCGCGTCGTGTCGGGAAGTGTGCGGTCCGGCGCCTGGCTGAACCCCGCGACCTCCGACTTCCCGGCCGTCGTGCTCGGGCAGGCCGCCGCCGACCGCCTCGGCGTGGTCTCGCCGGGAACGCAGATCTGGTTGGGCGGCACGTACTTCACGGTCGTCGGCGTCCTCGACCCGGTCGCCCTCGCGCCGGACCTCGACCGCGCGGCCCTCATCGGCGCACCCGTGGCGACGCGGCTGTTCGGCTTCGACGGAAGCCCGACGACCGTCTACGAGCGGTCGGCCGACGCGGCGGTGGACCGGGTCCGCTCGCTCCTCGGCCCGACCGTCTCACCGCGGTCGCCGAGCGACGTCGAGGTCTCGCGGCCGTCCGACGCGCTCGCCGCCCGCAACGCCGCCAACCAGGCCTTCACCGGTCTCCTGGTCGGGCTCGGGTCGATCGCGCTCCTCGTCGGCGGGATCGGCGTGGCGAACACGATGGTCATCTCGGTGCTCGAACGGCGGCGCGAGATCGGGTTGCGCCGGGCGCTCGGCGCGACGAGGTGGCACGTCCTCGCGCAGTTCCTCGGCGAAGCCCTCCTGCTGTCCGCGCTCGGCGGCGTGTTCGGGTCCGGGCTCGGCGCGGCCGTGACGGGGGTGATGGCCCTCGTCAACGACTGGCCGTTCGCCTTGCCCCCGGTGACCATCGCCGCCGCCGTCGGGGCGACGCTCGTGATCGGCGCGGTAGCGGGGTTCTACCCCGCGGTCCGGGCCGCGAGAACTCCGCCGACCGCGGCCCTGGGATCGTGAAACCCCCTTCCGGCAACAGTTTTCGGCACAGGGGAGTGCGAATGCCGAGTGGGAGGCGGTTGACCGTCGGGATCCGGGTGGGCCGGACCGCCGCGTCACGGGGCGAAGCGCTCGTGGAGCCAGGCCAGTTGGTGGGCGTTGTGGTGGGCTTCGCCGCCCTCGTGGTGGTTGAACGGGTACACGTCGATGGTCTTGTCCTCGGAGCCCAGGGCGTTGAAGGCGGCGAACACGCCTGACGGCGGGCAGATGGTGTCGCGCAGGCCGGTGGCGAACAGGGCCGGGGCGGTGGTGCGGGGGGCGAAGTTGGCGGCGTCGAAGTAGGAGAGGGCGTTGAGGACCGCGGTGGTCGAGTTCCGGTGCACCGCCAGGTACTGCACGACCTCGGCGTAGGGGTGGGCGTCGGTGATGGCGATGTTGCGCTCGACGTGGCACAGCAACGGGGAGCTGGCCAGCAGGGCGGTCACCCCGGGGTTCAGCCCGGCCGCCGCGATGGCCAGTCCGCCGCCCTGGCTGTTGCCCACCGCGGCGATGCGGGTGTCGTCCACGTCGGGGAGCGCCGCGACGGCGTCGACCGCGCGGGCCGCGTCGGTGAGCAGGCGGCGCAGGTAGGCCGTGCCGGGGTTGGTGATGCCGCGGGTGAGGAAGCCGGGGGCCGACGGGCCCGAGCCGGTCGGGTCCGGGGTGTCGCCGCCGCTGCCGTACTGGCTGCCCTGGCCGCGGGTGTCCATCAACAGGTGGGCGTAACCCGCCGCCGGCCAGAGGAGGCGTTCGATCGGCAGGCCCCTGCCCCGGCCGTAGCCGGTGTACTCGACCACCGCGGGCAAGGGGTGGCCGCCGGTGCCCGCGGGCCTGGAGTACCAGGCTCGGACGGGATGGCCCGCGAATCCGGTGAACGTCACGTCCCACGTGTCGATCAGGGACAGGCCCGTGGTCGTCGGGGTCTTCTCCACCAACGGGTCGCGCGCGGCCGCCTCGGCGAGGGTCGTGGTCCAGAAGTGGTCGAAGTCCGGGAGTTTCCTGATGGTGGGGCGGTAGGTCTCCAGTTCTGCCCGAGGTAGGTCGAAGAGTGCCAAGTCGCGTCCTTTCAGGAGGGTGGCGGAGAGGTGCTCTCGCGGACGATCAGCTCGGTGGCCAGGTCGATCCGCTCGTTGCGGGGGCGTTCTCCCCTGGCCAGGGTGAAGACCATCTCCGCGGCGGTGGTCGCCATCTCGCGCAGCGGTTGGCGCACGGTGGTCAGCGGGGGGCCGATCCACTCGGTGACGTCGAGGTCGTCGTAACCGACGATGGACAGGTCGCCGGGGATCGCGAGACCCAGTTCGCGGGCCGCCCGCATGACGCCCAGCGCCTGGAAGTCGGAGCCCGCGAAGATCGCGGTGGGGCGGTCGTCGCGGGACAGCAGGGCCAGGCCGTGGTGGTAACCGCCGTGCACGTAGAAGTCGCCGTGGCGCACCAGGTCGGGGTCGGTGGGGATGCCCGCCTCGTCCAGGGCGCTGCGGTAGCCGTCGACCCGTGCCCGGCTGCACATCATGGTCGTGGGGCCGGAGATGACGGCGATCCGCTTGTGCCCCAACGCGATCAGGTGGCGGGTGGCGGCCAGGCCGCCCGACCAGTTGGCCGAGCCGACCGTGGGGACGCCCGGCTGCGGCTCGCCCGCGGTGTCCAGCACCACGAACGGGATGTTGCGGGTGGTGAGCTGGTTCCGCTGCTCCTCGTCCAGGCCTGCCAGGACCAGGATCACGCCCAGCGGGCGCCTGGTCAGCAGGTCGTCGAACCACTCGCGGCGCGGGCGGTGCTCGCCGCCCAACTCGGAGAGCACCACGGCCGCGCGTTCGCTGGCGGCCGCCCGTTCCACGCCGCGGATGATCTCCGTAGCCCACGCGGAGTGCATCTCGTGGAACACCAGGTCGATGAGGGCCGGGCGGGACGACTCGCGGGACCGGCGACGGCGGTAGCGCCGTTGTTCGATGACGCTCTCGACGCGGGCCCTCGTTTCCGCGGCGACGTCGGGTCTTCCGTTGAGGACCTTCGAGACGGTGGGGATCGACACGCCCGCCTCGGCGGCGATGGACGCGATGGACGCGGGCGGTGGGCTGTCGGCGTCCGGAGGGCCTGCGCCTGTTCCGAGTGGAGTGCTCATGGTGACCCCTTGTCCTGCATCGATGGTTGCACCGGGTGTCGACCTAAAGTTTCGGTGCTGGAGCGTAAACGTTAAAGCGGCGTGATGCCAGTGATCATTTCACTGGCGGCCGGGTCACATATATGAACAGAGCTGCGCGGATGGTCATTCGGGACCTGATTGCGCTAAATGCTCATGAACTGTTGACGCTCTCGGTTGATGCCCCTACGGTCTCCTCACCGGATCGAAGTATCGGAGTTGATCTCGATACTTTCGAGCTTTCACGATGACGTGATCGGAGGTGCCTGGTCGATGACGGACAGGACGGCCGGGGGCGCCGACGGCGAGATCCCCGCGTGGCAGGACGTTCACCGGCCCGCCGCGCTGCGGGTCGACGCGCTCGTCGCCGCCATGACGCTGGAGGAGAAGCTCGCCCAGCTCGTCGGGGTGTGGGTCGGGGCCGACCCCTCCGGCGGCGAGGTCGCTCCCCACCAGTCGGACATGACCGGCGAACCCCCGGTGTGGCGGGACGTCATCGCCTCCGGGCTCGGTCAGCTCACCCGCCCCTTCGGCACCCGACCGGTGGCGCCCGCCGCGGGGGCCCGGTCGCTGGCCGTCTCGCAGGCGCAGGTCGTGGCGGCGAACCGGTTCGGGATTCCGGCTCTGGTGCACGAGGAGTGCCTGACCGGGTTCGCGGCCTGGCGGGCGACGGCCTACCCCGCGCCGCTGTCCTGGGGCGCCTCCTTCGACCCCGACCTGGTGGCGGAGATGGCCGGGCTGATCGGCGACTCGATGCGCGCGGCCGGTGTGCACCAGGGGTTGGCGCCGGTCCTGGACGTCACGCGCGACTACCGCTGGGGGCGCACCGAGGAGACGATCGGCGAGGACCCGTACCTCGTCGGCACGGTCGGCACGGCGTACGTGCGAGGCCTGGAGGAGGCCGGGATCGTCGCCACGCTCAAGCACTTCGCGGGGTACTCGGCGTCGCGCGCCGGACGCAACCTCGCGCCCGTCGCCCTCGGCGCGCGGGAACTCGCCGACGTCGTGCTGCCGCCGTTCGAGATGGCCGTCCGCGACGGTCGCGTCCGGTCGGTCATGAACTCCTACAGCGAGATCGACGGCGTTCCCGTCGCGGCGGACGGGACCCTGCTCACCGGGCTGCTGCGGGACACCTGGGGTTTCGACGGCACGGTGGTGGCCGACTACTTCGCGGTCAAGTTCCTCCAGACGCTGCACGGGGTCGCCGCCGACGAGGAGCAGGCGGCCGGGCTCGCGCTGGCCGCGGGCATCGACGTCGAGCTGCCCACGGTGCGGTGCTTCGGCGAACCGCTGCGGCGGGCCGTCGAACGCGGTGACGTGGACGAGGCGCTGGTCGACCGGGCGCTGCGCCGCGTGCTCGCGCAGAAGGTCCACCTCGGTCTGCTGGACCCGGACTGGTCGGCGCTGCCGGAAGGGGCCGACGAGCTGGAGCTGGACACGCCGCGGTCCCGCGAGGTCGCGCTGCGGTTGGCCCGGGAGTCCGTTGTCCTGCTGGCGAACCCCGTGGACGTGCTGCCGTTGCGCGCGGGGGCGAAGGTGGCGGTCGTCGGGCCGCTCGCCGACGACCCCATGGCGATGCTCGGCTGCTACTCGTTCCCCGCGCACATCGGCGTGCACCACCCGGAGGTCGGGCTCGGGGTGGAGATCCCGACCGTGCTTTCGGCGCTGCGCGAGGCGCTCGGCTCCGAGGCGGTCACGCACGCGCGCGGTTGCGAGGTCAGGTCAGCCCGGACGGACGACGAGGGCTTCGCCGAGGCCGTCACGGTGGCGCGGGAGGCGGACGTCTGCGTCGTGGCCGTCGGCGACCTGGCCGGGCTGTTCGGCGGCGGCACGTCTGGCGAGGGGTGCGACGCGACCGACCTCGTCCTCCCCGGCGCGCAGGGCGACCTCGTGCGGGCGGTCGCGGCCGCCGGGACACCGGTGGTGCTGCTGCTGATCACCGGCAGGCCGTACGCGATCGGCGACCTGGCGGGCGAGGTCGCGGCGGTCGTGCAGACCTTCTTCCCCGGACAGCTCGGCGGGCGGGCCATCGCCGACGTCCTCACCGGCGTGGTCGCGCCCTCCGGCAGGCTCCCCGTCGGCATCCCGGCCGACCCCTCCGGGCAGCCGGGGACGTACCTGTCCGCCCCGCTCGGCCTGCGCACCCGTGTGTCCACAGTGGATCCCACCCCGGCGTTCCCCTTCGGCCACGGGCTGGGCTACGGGGCGTTCACGTGGTCGCGGCCGCTGGTGTCCGACACCGCGTGGCGGACGGACGGCGACGTGGAGGTCGAACTCCTCGTGCGCAATCCCGGCGAACGGGCGGGAACCGACGTCGTGCAGCTCTACCTGCACGACCCCGTCGCGCAGGTCACCCGGCCCGTCGTGCGGCTCGTCGGCTACGCCAGGGTGCCGTTGGCGGCGGGGGAGGAGGCGCGGGTCGTGTTCCGCGTCCCGGCGGACGTCACGTCCTTCACCGGCCGGGACGGGCGGCGCGTCGTCGAGCCCGGCGCGGTGCAGCTGCGGGTGTCCAGGTCCAGCGCCGACGTGCACGCCGCGGTGGACCTGGTCCTCACCGGGCCGCTGCGCGAGGTCGACCACACCCGGAACTGGACCACCACAGCGGTCGTGACCGCGGTCGAGCAGGAGGTCGTGGGCGCATGAGCGTCGACACGAAGCGCCCCGCGGTCCAACCCCCGCCATTACCCTCCCCCAAGAGGGCGAGGCGGACGCGGGCGGGCCGCACCTGGCGCCAAGCGCTGCGGCGCGACTGGCAGCTCTACTCGCTCGCCCTGGTGCCGCTGCTGTTCTTCCTCGTCTTCCGCTACCTGCCGATGCTCGGCAACGTCATCGCGTTCCGCCGCTTCGTCCCCGGCGGGAGCCTGTTCGGCGAGGCGTGGGTCGGACTGCGGTACGTCAAGATCTTCCTCAACGACCCCACGTTCTGGCAGGTGTTCGGCAACACGTTCATCCTCGGCGCGCTGACCCTGCTGTTCTGCTTCCCGCTGCCGATCGTGCTCGCCCTGCTGCTCAACGAGGTCCGCACCCGCCTGTTCAAGCAGTTCGTCCAGACGGTGTCCTACCTGCCGCACTTCCTGTCGCTGGTGATCGTGGCCGGGATGGTGCTGCAGCTGACCTCGGTCGAGGGCACCGTCAACCAGGTCATCGGGGCGTTCGGCGGCGCGCCCATCGCGTTCATGCAGGGACCGGAGTGGTTCCGCACGATCTACGTCTCCTCCGAGGTGTGGCAGACCGTCGGGTGGGGCACGATCCTCTACCTGGCCTCGCTGACGACCATCGACGACCAGCTCTACGAGGCGGCCAGGATCGACGGCGCCAACCGGTGGCAGCAGACCTGGCACATCACCCTGCCGGGCATCCGGCCGACGATGGTGACGCTGCTGATCCTCAACATCGGCACGTTCATGGCGGTGGGCTTCGAGAAGATCCTGCTGCTGTACAACCCGCTGACCTACCCGACGGCGGACGTGATCTCGACCTACCTGTACCGGGTCGGCCTCGTGTCGAACAACTTCAGCTACGCCGCCGCGATCGGGCTCTTCGAGTCGATCATCGGCTTGACGCTGGTCCTGTCCGCCAACGCGATCTCGCGCCGCACACTGGGGACGAGCCTGTGGTGACCACCGACCCGGCGGAACTGGCCAAGCGACTGGAGAAACCCGCGGGCGTCCGCCCCACGCGGATCGGCGACACCAGGGGCTACCGGATCTTCCGCGTGGTGAACGTGGTCGTCCTGCTGGTGATCGTCGCGGTGACGCTGTACCCGTTCGTCAACATCGTGGCGCAGTCCTTCAGCGACGAGCAGTTTATCCGCACGGGCCAGGTGAACCTGCTGCCGCGCGGGTTCAACCTGAAGACCTACGAGGTCGTCATCTCGGACCCGACCTTCTGGAACAGCTACCTCAACACCGTGGTCTACACGGTGACGGCCACGCTGATCTCGCTCGTGCTGACGACCACGTACGCGTACGTGCTGTCCAAGCACCACCTCAAGGGTCGTGGCCTGCTCGTCGGCATCGCGGTGTTCACCATGTTCTTCAACGGCGGCCTGATCCCGAACTACGTCCTGATCTCCGAGCTGGGCATGAAGAACACGCTCTGGGCGGTGGTGCTGCCGAACGCGATCAGCGTGTTCAACCTGCTGGTGATGAAGGCGTTCTTCGAGAGCCTGCCGAAGGAGCTGGAGGAGGCGGCCACGGTCGACGGCCTCAACACCTACGGCGTCCTGCTGCGGATCGTGCTGCCGCTGTCCAAGGCCGTGATCGCGACGATGGTCCTGTTCTACGCGGTGGCCAACTGGAACTCGTGGTTCTCCGCGTTCCTCTACTTCGACCGCGCGGACCTGTTCCCGGTGACGGTGTACCTGCGGAACATGGTCGCGGGCGCCACGACCGCGACGTCCATGGGCAGCGAGCAGGGCGACGTCGCGCAGGTCAACGCCAACATCAAGTCGGTGACGATGGTGCTCACCGTCCTGCCCATCCTCACGGTCTACCCGTTCATCCAACGGTACTTCGTGTCGGGCGTGATGCTCGGCGCGGTCAAGCAGTAGGTCGCACTCCGCACGTTGACGACGGCGTCACACCCTCGAGGAGAGCAAGATGCGAACGAAGTGGAACCGCTTACTCGCCACCACGGCGGCCGCGGGCCTGGTGGTCGGCCTGGCCGCGTGCAGCGAGGAGGAGGGCACGTCCACGGGCGTCAACCTGGACGGCAAGAAGGTCGCCGCGATGGCGGAGTACAAGGCGGGCGACCAGTTCAAGGCCACCGAGCCGGTGGAGTTCCGCGTGCTCTACAGCGACCACCCGAACTACCCGGTGAAGGACGACTGGCTGCTCTGGTCCGAGATCGGCGGGCGCACCAACGTGAAGGTCAAGCCGACCATCGTGCCGATGAGCGACTACGAGCAGAAGCGGAGCCTGGTCGTCGGCGCGGGCGACGCCCCGGAGATCATCGCCAAGACGTACCCCAACCAGGAGGACGCCTTCGTCGCCTCGGGCGCGATCCTCGCGGTGAGCGACTACCTCGACCTGATGCCGAACCTGAAGGCCAAGGTCGAGAAGTGGAAGCTGCAACCCGAGTTCGACACGCTGCGCCAGGACGACGGCAAGTTCTACCTGCTCCCCGGCGTGCACGAGGAGCCCTGGCAGGACTACACCCTCGCGTTCCGCACCGATGAGCTGACCAGGCTGGGTCTGGCCACGCCGAAGACGTGGGACGAGGTGCACACCGTCCTGAAAGCGATCAAGGCCGCGCACCCGGACAGCTACCCGCTGTCCGACCGGTTCGAGGGCAACAGCATCCTCAACTTCGCCGCCCAGACGTTCGGCACCACCGCGGGCTGGGGCTACGAGCAGTCGCAGTGGAACGACAGCACGAAGAAGTTCGAGTACACCGGGTCGACCGCCGAGTACCGGAAGCTGGTCGAGTTCTTCCACAAGCTCGTCGATGAAGGGCTGATGGACCCGGAGAGCTTCACGCAGAAGGACGAGCCCGCGATCCAGAAGTTCGCCAACGGCAAGTCCTACGCGATCAGCAGCAACGCGCAGACCATCGTCAACGACTACCGCCCCGCGCTGAAGAACATCCCCGGCGCGACCGTCGCGAAGATCCCGGTCCCCGCCGGGCCCAAGGGCGACGTCCTGCGCGTCAGCAGGCTGGAGAACGGCCTGATGATCTCCGCGAAGGCCGTGGAGAGCGACAAGTTCGTCTCCATGATGCAGTTCATCGACTGGCTGTGGTACTCCGACGAGGGCGCCGAGTTCGTCAAGTGGGGCGTGCAGGGCACCACGTACGACAAGGACGCCTCGGGCAAGCGGACCCTGAAGTCCGACATCGGTTTCGGCGGCATGAACCCCGACGCCCCGAAGAAGCTCCAGAAGGACTTCGGCTTCCAGGGCGGTGTCTTCGCCTACGGCGGCAGCACCGAACTGCTCCAGTCGATGTTCACCGAGGAGGAGGTCGCCTTCCAGAAGGCCATCTCCGGCAAGAAGAAGCTGCCGCTCGCGCCGCCCGCTCCCTTCAGCGACGACGAGCGCGAGCAGGCCACGCTCTGGGAGACGCCGCTCAAGGACCTCACCAGGCAGGCGACCCTCCAGTTCATCCTCGGCGACCGCGACCTGTCCACCTGGGACGCCTACGTCAAGGAGCTGGACGGCAAGGGGATGGGCCAGTACGTGCAGCTGGTGAACAGCGCGCACGAGCGGTACAAGCAGAAAAACGGCTGACCGGCGCGGGCCGGCCCACCGCGGTCGGCCCGCCCGCACGACCTGGGGAGCGCCACCGTGAACCTTCCTCGCCTGTCCGACTCCTGGCGCCACTGCGTGGGCACCGGGAGGCTCAACCTGGCGCTCCGCTCGGACTACCGGGAGTCGCTCGCGCGGGTCCAGCAGGACATCGGCTTCCGCCACATCCGTGGCCACGGCCTGCTGTCCGACGACATGGGCGTGCACCGCAAGTCCACTGTGGACGACAGCGTGCGGTACTCGTTCACCTACCTGGACCAGGTGTTCGACAGCTACCTGGACCTGGGCGTGCGCCCGTTCGTGGAACTGGGGTTCATGCCGTCCGCGCTCGCCTCGGGCGACGAGACGGTGTTCTGGTGGAAGGGGAACATCACCCCGCCCCGCGACTGGGACGAGTGGGCCGCGCTGGTCCGGGCCGTCGTCCGGCACCTCGTGGACCGCTACGGCGTCGAGGAGGTGCGGACGTGGCCGATCGAGGTGTGGAACGAGCCGAACCTGCCGATCTTCTGGCGCGGCGCCGACCAGGAGGCGTACTTCCGGCTCTACGAGGTCACCGCGCGGACGGTCAAGGACGTCGACGCCGGGCTCCAGGTCGGCGGTCCGGCGATCTCCCCCGGCTCCGACGAGTGGTGGGCGCCGTTCGCGGACTTCGTGTCCCGCCGCGAGGTCCCGATCGACTTCGTCAGCAGGCACGCCTACTCGTCCGGTCCGGCCCAGCACATCCCGTTCGGCACCTACCAGACCCTGACCGCGCCGCGGGAACTGCTCGACCAGTTCGACGCGCCGCGCAGGCACCTGGCGGGCACCCCGCTGGCCGGGCTGCCGGTGCACATCACCGAGTTCAACAGCTCCTACCGGCCGGACAACGGCATCCACGACACGGCCTACCACGCCGCCTACCTCGCGCCGGTGCTCACCGGCGGCCTCGACCTCGTGGACTCCTACTCCTACTGGACGTTCTGCGACGTGTTCGAGGAGGTGGACATCCCGACCTCGGTGTTCCACGGCGGGTTCGGCCTGCTGACGCACCGCCAGGTCCCGAAGCCGACCTACCACCTCTACGCGTTCCTGGCCCGCATGGGCACGTGGGTGCTCGCGCGCGGCGAGGACCACCTGGTCTGCGTGGACGACGACGGGCGGGTCACCGCGCTGGCGTGGCAGCCGGTCGGCGGCACGGACGCGCCCGACGCGGCCGAGCGGCACGAGGTCCGCCTGACGGTCCCCGTGCGCGGTCCGCGCGCGTTCGTCCGCCGGGAGCGGGTGAACGAACACGACGGCAACGCCTTCGCGGCGTGGCGGGAACTGGGCCGACCCGCCTCGCCGGACGCCCGGACGTTCGACCTGCTGCGCGACTGCGCACGCCCGGCCGTGGAGCACCGGTCGCTCCCGGTCGGGGGCGGGCTGCTGGAGCTGCGCCTCGCGCTCGCCCGGCACGAGATCACCTTCGTGGAGGTGCTGCCGGTGCTCCCGGAGGCGCACGACGGCCTGGACGACCGGCGGTTGCTCGGAGTCTCCGACGACCGGCTCGTCGCGGGGCACGAGAGGTGACGCCCGCGTCCGACCCGGCGGCCGAGATCGGCGGTGGCGTCATCTCCCGCGCGTCGGCCGTCGTGTACTGGCTGCTCGTCATCGAGGCGCTGATCGTCCTGACGACGGCGCCCGCACTCGCCGCGGTCGTGCTCCTGGCCGGTGGCGAGGGGAACGCGCCGCTGATCGGCCTCTGCTTCGTCCCGGTGGCGCCCGCGCTGTCGGCGGCCGTGTTCGCCTGGCGGGTGTTCCTGCACGACCGGGACCTGGCGCCCGCCAAGCACTTCCGGCGCGGCTACCGGCTCAACTGGCTCGACGTCCTGCGCTGGTGGCTGCCGACCCTGGCCGTGCTCACCCTGATCGGCTTCACCCTGGCGAACCTGGACTCGGCGGGCGTGCCGACCGGGTACGGCCTGGTGCTCCTCCTGGTCGCCGCGGGAGTCCTGGTGTGGGCGGCGCAGGCCCTCGTGCTGTCCTCCACGCTGTCGCTGCGGACGCGCGACCTCGCCCGGCTGGCGGGCTACTACCTCGGCGCCCGTCCGGCGGCGGCTCTTGGAACCCTGTCGCTCCTGGTGGCGGCTGGCGGGATCGTGGTGCTGACCTCGGACTGGGTGCTGGTCCTGCTGGCCTCGCCCTTCACGTTCGCCCTGCTGCGCAACTCCGACGCGGTGCTGCGCGACGCCACCGGGAGGTTCACCGCATGAGGCGGATCGCCTACGGGGGCGACTACAACCCCGAGCAGTGGCCGAAGGACGTGTGGGACGACGACTACAAGGCGTTCGCGCTGGCGGGCATCGACACCCTGACCGTCGGTGTGTTCGCGTGGGCCCACCTGCAACCGGCGGAGGACCGCTACGACTTCGCGGTGCTGGACGCGATCGTGGACCGGGCGGCGGCCGAGGGCAAGAGGATCGTGCCGGCCACGCCCAGCGGCGCGATGCCACCGTGGCTGGCGCACGCCTACCCGGACGCGTGCCGGGTGGACTTCGAGGGACGCAGGCACGTCTACGGACAGCGGCACAACGCGTGTCCGTCCTCATCGGACTTCCGCGGGCTGTCCGTCGCGCTGGCCGGACGGCTCGCCGAGCGGTACGGCGGCAACCCGGCGGTCGTGGCGTGGCACGTCGGCAACGAGTACGGCGGCTCGTGCTGGTGCCCGGCCTGCGGCGCGGGGTTCCGCGACTGGCTCCGGCGGCGGTACGGCGACCTCGACCGGCTCAACCACGCGTGGAACACGACGTTCTGGTCGCACACGTTCACCGACTGGGAGCAGGTCCCGCCGCCGAACGCGCTGTCCGAGCACTGGCGCGGGCCGAACCACACCGCGTTCCAGGGGATCACCCTGGACTACCGGAGGTTCATGTCCGACGCGCTGCTCGGCGGGTTCCTCGCGGAGAAGGCGGCGATCCGCGAGCACGTGCCCGACACCCCGGTCACCACGAACCTCATGGGCCTGTACCAGCCGATCGACTACCACCGGTGGGCTCCGCACCTGGACTTCGCGTCGTGGGACAACTACCCGCCAGAGGACCCGTCACCGGTGCGCACGGCCGCGCGGATGGCGTTGGCGCACGGGCTCGTGCGCGGGCTGAAGGACGGGGACCCGTTCTGGGTCATGGAGCAGACGCCGTCGACCACCGCGAGCCGGGACGTCAACCCCGTCAAGCGGCCCGGTGTCCTGCGGCTGTGGTCGTGGCAGTCGGTGGCGCACGGGGCGGACGCGGTCCTGTACTTCCAGATGCGCCAGTCCCGCGGCGCGTGCGAGAAGTACCACGGGGCCGTGCTCGACCACGCGGGCCGCACGGACACCCGCGTGTTCCGGGAGGTCGCCGCGCTCGGCGACGAGTTCGCACGGGTCGGCGACGCGGTGCTCGGCGCCAGGACGCCCGCCCGCGTCGCGCTGCTGGTGGACTGGGACAGCTGGTGGGCCGTCGAGATGTCCGACGGGCCGAACCGGAACGTGCGCTACCCCGACGTGCTCACCGCGTACCACCGAGCACTGTGGCAGGCGAACACGCCGCTGGACGTGGTGCCGGTGACGGCCGACCTCACCGGCTACGACGTGGTCGTCGCGCCGTTGCTGCACATGGTGAAGGGCGACCTCGCCGAGCGGGTGGAGGCGCTGGTGGAGCGTGGCGGATCGTTCCTGACCACGGCGTTGTCCGGGCGGGTGGACGAGGACGACAACGCGTTCCCGGCCGACGTGCCGGGACCGTTCGCCCGGCTGCTCGGGCTGCGCGTGGAGGAGACCGACGCCCAGCGGCCCGACGTGGTGAACCCGGTGGCGCTGGGATTCGCCGAGTGCGCGGCCCGCCACGTGTTCGAGGTGGTCGTGCCGGACGAGTCCACGGAGGTGCTCGGCACCTACGGCGCCGACTTCTACGCCGGGACGCCCGCGGTGACCCGTGCGGTGCGGGGGAGCGGAAGTGCCTGGTACGTCGGGACGCTGCTGGACGACCAAGGGGTAGCGGCGGTGGTCGGGTCGGTCCTGGACGAGCACGGCCTGGCCGGTCCGCTGGCGGACGTGCCCGACGTCGAGGTCGCGGAGCGCGTCACGCCGGACGGGGTGCGGCACCTGTTCGTGCTGAACCACAGCGGCGCCACCCTCGTGGTTCCCTGCCCCACCACCGGTGTCGACCTGCTCGGTGGCGGAGAGGTGCGCGCCGGGGACGACCTCGAACTCGCCCCGGCGGCGGTGCTCCTCCTGCGCTGTCAGTAGATCCGCCGACCGCGCTCGTCCGGAACGCCGGACTTGCGCCAGAAGTAGGTGTTCAGCTGGTCGCGCCACTCGGTCGCGCACCGCAGTTGCTCCTGGAGCAACCCGGTGACGCGGTCGAACGTCGTCGCGGGCACCCGGCCCTCCAGCGCGGCCCACGTGGCGACCATGTCGCGGACCTCGTCGTGACCCGCGAAGTGGGTGTCGTAGACGTGCTGGACGACGGTGGCGCCGGAGTGCAGGACGTGGCCGTACGGGACGTGGTGGAAGAACAGCAGGAGCTCGTCCGGGCAGGTCTCCGGCGACTCGTACACGTCCCGCCACGGTTCCGGGAACTGGCCGGTGAAACCGGTGCCGGTCGCGCGCGTGCGGTCCACGCCGACGCCGTCGCGGTCGGCGAAGTGGTAGGTGCCCCAGGGGGAGTACTCGTAGCCGTCGACGTCGGGGCCGTAGTGGTCGCCGGGGCGGACCATGAAGCCGACGCCCAGCGGGGCCGTGTACCGCTCGTATGTGCGCCAGGAGTCGTCCATCAGCCGGTGCAGCGCTTCCCGGACGCCGCCGTCGGCGAACGTCAGGCCGATCCACTCGTCCAGGACCTCCTCGGGGGTCGGCCGGTCGTCCCACGCCAGCCTGCCGAACCCGTAGAGGTTGGCCTGCGCCAACGGGTGCCCGGTCCAGAACGGGTCGTCGCCGACGTTCGACACGGCCACCACACCGCCCGCCGGCGCGCTCGTCCGCCCGGCGGTGACGTCCGCGACCGTGCCGCCGTCACCGCCCCACGGACGGAAGGCGAGCATCTCCTGCCACAGCGGCACGAGGTGGCACACGTGCCTCTGCTGCCCGGTGTACTCCTGGGTCACCTGCAGTTCGACCGCGAGCCGGGTGCCGGGCATCGCCGCGATCACCGGCGACACCGGTTCGCGCGTCTGGAAGTCCACCGGCCCGGCCTTCACCTGGAGGACGACGTTGTCGTCGAACCTCCCGTCCAGCGGGGCGAAGTGGTCGTGCGCGGCCCGCGCCCGGTCCGTCGACCGGTCGCGCCAGTCCTGCCGGTGGTCGTAGACGAAGGCCCGCCAGAACACCGTGCCGCCGAACGGCTTCAACGCCCGCGCCAGCACGTTCGCCCCGTCGGCGTGGTCGCGGCCGTAGGCGAACGGCCCCGGCTGGCCCTCGGAGTCGGCTTTCACGACGTAGCCGCCGAAATCCGGGATCGCGGCGTAGACCGCGGCCGTGGTCCGCGCCCACCAGTCCCGGACCTCGGGGTCGAGCGGATCCGCCGTGGTCAGACCGCCGATCGTGATCGGCGCGGCGAAGCTGACCGACAGGTGAACCCGGATGCCCTGTGGGCGGAACACCTCGGCGAGCCGGACGACGTCGGGCAGCAGGTCGGTCAGCAGCCGCGCTTCGGTGCGGTGCACGTTGACGTTGTTGAGGCCCACCCGGTTGATGCCGATCGAGCCGAGCAGCCGGGCGTAGACGGCGACCCTGCCGAGGTCGGCGCGCACCACCCCGCGGTCGTAGAACAGGGAACCGCCCGAGTAGCCGCGCTCGACCTGGCCCATCACGGGGTGCACGTCGACGTTGTCCCAGTGGTCGAGGATCCGGATCGACTGCCGGGGCGCGATCTCCTCGGTCCACGTGCCGGTGAACGCGGCCTCACCCCGGCGCACGACGTGGTGGAAGCCGTACAGCAGGCCCGCGCCGTCGGCGGCGCGGACGGTGGTGGTCGTCGTGCGCTCCACGACGAACGCCTCGGGGTCGCCGTTCGGGTCCGTCTCGCACACCAGGTCCAGGTCGACCGGACCGGCGTCCTCGACCAGTTGGCCGCCGTGCTCGGCGGTCGCCGCCGCCACCTCGCCGCGCACCGTGTCGACCAGCGGGCCCGTACCGGTGACGCGGACCCGCCGGGAACCGATCGGGCGCAGGGCGAACGCGGGCAGCCAGGCCGGATCGACGTCGTCGGGCAGCGGTGCGACCGGGTGTGCGACGTATTCGTTCATGCAATGAACTTAAACAGCGGACCGTCGCCGGGCAAGGAGATCCGGCCGTCCGCTTGAGCGCGTCGAGTCCCACCCGATCCCGCTTGGGTACCGCCTGACCTCGTTTTTTGCGTTACGAGCCGAATTCGAGGACCGTGCGACCGGAGATCCAGAGCGCCCTCACAGGATCGTGTCCGACCGACTCTGGGAGGAACGATGGGCGACGCCGGGAAGGTGTGCGAGACACCGGTCTGCGCACATCTCGTCAAGGCCGGGTTTCGTTTGTGCGGCCAGTGCAGGCAGGGGGTGGCTCGGGAACTCCTGTCGTTGCCCGCGCTCCACCGGGACGGCGAGGCCGGCCCCCCGAGCGAGGAGGCCGGGCGGGTGCGCGCGGACGTCGTGGACATCCTGTCCTCCTGGTGCTCGCTGGTGGTCTGCGAACGCGGCGGGATCGCGCCCGCCACGGGGACCGTGGAGGACATGGTCGTGTTCCTCGACATGTCCCTCGTCTGGCTCGCGAAGCACGACGCCGCGGGTGACTTCGCGATCGAGGTGCGGGAACTGGCCGAGGCCGCGCGGGGCGTGGCGCCGCGGGTGCTCGGGGTGTGCGACCGCGGTGGCTGCGGGCGGGACGTCCTCGCCGGTGGCGCGGACGCGCGGTGCGGGGCCGGGCACGAGTGGCGGCCCGCGGAGTGGCTGTCGCTGACCAAGAGGGTGCGCAGCACCGCGGGCAGCGGCCAGCGTGCGCGCAAGCGGCGTTCGGGTCGGCGGTCGTGAACCCCGAGCCCGTGCCGCCCGCCGAGCCCGCGACCGCGGAGCCGATCCGCACGTGGGCCTGTCGGGGACGAGCCGCCCCGACGGACCGGGTGGTGGCCAGGGAAACCGGCCGGATTCCCCGGCGCGAGCGGTGAACCGATTCCTGATCGTCCCTCCGCGATGGGGATGGGCATTTCCTCGTGGCGTCGGGAAATGCGTGACGAAGTGCAAGTGAGAATGCGTTCCGACTGGTGTCGGGGTAGAAGGCTGAGTGTCACGATTTTCTGGCGGCACCGTCGTGTCGATCTGCTCCTGCTCTCTCTCATCTCGAAGGGATGGGTCATTCGTGACTATCACGTACGAGCTCTCTCATCTGAGGGCGCTTGAAGCCGAGGCAGTGCACATCTTCCGCGAGGTCGCCGCGACCTTCGAGAAGCCGGTGCTGCTGTTCTCCGGCGGCAAGGACTCGGTGGTGATGCTCCACCTCGCCGCGAAGGCGTTCTGGCCCGCACCGCTCCCGTTCCCGGTCATGCACGTGGACACCGGGCACAACTTCGACGAGGTCATCGACTACCGCGACGTCACCGTGGCCAAGCTCGGCATCCGGCTCGTCGTCAGCAGCGTGCAGGACGACATCGACGCGGGCCGCGTCGTGGAGGAGACCGGGACGGGTGCGAGCCGCAACCGGCTGCAGACCGCAGCCCTGCTGCGCGGCATCACCGAGAACGGCTTCACGGCCGCGTTCGGCGGGGCCCGGCGCGACGAGGAGAAGGCGCGCGCCAAGGAGCGGGTCTTCAGCTTCCGCGACGAGTACGGCCAGTGGGACCCGCGCAACCAGCGGCCCGAGCTGTGGAACCTCTACAACGGCAAGCACCGCAAGGGCGAGCACATCAGGGTGTTCCCGCTGTCGAACTGGACCGAGCTCGACATCTGGCAGTACATCCAGGACGAGGACATCGCCCTGCCGTCCATCTACTACGCGCACCGCCGCGCCGTGGTCCCCCGTGACGGGATGCTGCTGGCGCACACCAGGTTCCTGGAACTCCAGGAGGGCGAGGAGCCGGTGGAGATGCTGGTGCGCTTCCGCACCGTCGGCGACGCCACGTGCACCGGGTGCGTCGAGTCCGACGCCGTGACGCCCGAGCAGGTGGTCGAGGAGGTCGCGGCCACTCGGGTCACCGAGCGCGGCGCCACCAGGGCGGACGACCGGATTTCCGAAGCGGGCATGGAAGACCGCAAGAAGGAGGGGTACTTCTGATGGGACCGCTACTCCGGATCGCTACCGCGGGCAGCGTGGACGACGGCAAGTCGACGCTGATCGGCCGCCTGCTCTACGACTCCAAGACGATCTTCACCGACCAGCTCGCCGCGGTCGAGCGCACCAGCCGCGAACGCGGCGACGACGCGCCCGACCTGTCGCTGCTGACCGACGGCCTGCGCGCCGAGCGCGAGCAGGGCATCACGATCGACGTCGCCTACCGCTACTTCGCCACGCCCAAGCGGAAGTTCGTCGTCGCGGACACGCCCGGCCACCTGCAGTACACGCGCAACATGGTGACCGGCGCGTCCACCGCCGACCTGGCGCTGATCCTCGTGGACGCCCGCAAGGGCGTGCTGGAGCAGTCGCGCCGCCACGCGTTCATCGCCAGCCTGCTCGGCATCCCGCACCTCGTGGTGTGCGTGAACAAGATGGACCTCGTCGGGTGGTCCAAGGAGCGCTTCGACGAGATCCGCGAGGACTTCCGCCGCTTCGCCATGAAGCTCGACGTGCACGACCTCTCGTTCGTGCCGATGTCCGCGCTGCTCGGCGACAACGTCGTGAACCGCAGCACGGAGATGTCCTGGTACGAGGGCTCCTCGCTGCTGCACCACCTGGAGGAGGTGCACGTCGCGTCGGACCAGAACCTGATCGACGCGCGGTTCCCGGTGCAGTACGTGATCCGGCCGCACCAGGACTTCCGCGGCTACGCGGGCACGGTGTCCGGCGGCGTGCTCAAGCCGGGTGACGAGGTCGCGGTGCTGCCCTCCGGCTTCACGTCCACGATCGAGAACATCTGGGGACCCGGCGGCGATCCCGTGCGGGAGGCGTTCCCTCCCCAGGCCGTCACGATCGAGCTGTCCGACCACATCGACGTCAGCCGCGGCGACCTGATCTGCCGTCCGGGCAACCGGCCGCACGTCGGGCAGGACCTGGACGCGATGGTCTGCTGGTTCACCGAGCAGTCGTCGCTCAAGCCGGGCACCAAGTTCACCGTCAAGCACACCTCGCAGCAGGTGAAGGGCACGGTGCGCGAGCTGGACTACCGGCTCGACATCAACACCCTGCACCGCGACGAGGCCGCGGAGACGTTGTCGCTCAACGAGATCGGCCGCATCCGGCTGCACACGCAGACACCGCTGCTGTTCGACCCGTACAAGCGCAACCGCGGCACCGGCAGCTTCATCCTGATCGACGAGTCCACCAACAACACCGTCGCGGCCGGCATGATCATCGGTCCGCGCGCGCAGACGGCGAACGTCGTGTGGCACGCCCCCGCGGTCACCCGCGAGCAGCGGGCCACGCAGGGCCTCACGATCTGGCTGACCGGCCTGTCCGGCTCGGGCAAGTCCACCGTGGCCGTCGAACTGGAGCGGCGCCTGGTCGCCTCCGGTCGGCCCGCGTACCTGCTCGACGGCGACAACCTGCGGCACGGCCTCAACTCGGACCTCGGCTTCAGCGCCGCGGACCGGGCGGAGAACGTGCGGCGGACCGGCGCGGTGGCCCGGCTGCTCGCGGACGCGGGCACCGTCGCGATCGTCTCGCTGATCAGCCCCTACCAGGCCGACCGCGAGGAGGTCCGCGCGGCGCACGAGGCCGCCGGGCTGCCGTTCTTCGAGGTCTTCGTCGACACGCCGCTGGAGGTCTGCGAGACCCGCGACCCCAAGGGCCTGTACGCGAAGGCCCGTGCGGGCGAGATCCGCGACTTCACCGGGGTCGACTCACCCTACGAGGCGCCGGAACGCGCGGAGCTCGTGCTCCGCCCCTCCGACGGCGACCCGACGGCGCTGGCCGCCGCCGTTCTCGCGCACCTCGACCGGTGAGCGCCGGGGACGCACGGCTGGCGGTCCGGCTCGCCCAGGACGCGGGCAGGCTGCTGCTGAAGCTGCGGGAGTCCGGCGGGTCCGACCTGGGCAGGCGGGGCGACGCCGAGGCCAACGCGTTCCTGCTCGCCGAACTCGGCGCGTGGCGGCCGTTCGACGCCGTCCTGTCCGAGGAGGCGGTCGACGATCCCGCCCGGCTGGAGGCGAGCCGGGTGTGGATCATCGACCCGCTGGACGGGACGCGCGAGTACGGGCTGCCGGGGCGGACCGACTGGGCCGTGCACGTGGCGCTGTGGCAGCGCGACCGCGGACTGGTCGCGGCCGCCGTGGCGCAGCCCGCGCTCGACGTCGTGCACGGCACCGACGACGTCGTGCCGGATGCGGTCCCGGCTCCAGTGACCCCGCGCATCCTGGTGAGCGACAGCCGTCCTCCCGTGTTCGCCGCGGGCATGGCGGCCGACGTCGGAGGAACGTTGTCGCCCATGGGTTCCGCGGGCGCCAAGACGATGGCCGTTCTGCGGGGCGAGGCCGAGGCCTACGTCCACGCGGGCGGTCAGTGGGAGTGGGACTCGGCCGCACCGGTCGGGGTCGCCCTCGCCGCGGGACTGCACGCGTCCCGTGTGGACGGTTCACCGCTCCGGTACAACCAGCCCCACCCGTACCTGCCCGACCTGCTCATCTGCCGCAAGGACGCGGCGGGACGGCTGTTGACGGCCATCCGGGCGCACAACGCCTGAGGTGGCCTGCCCACGGGACCGTCCGGATGCCGGGCGGTCCCGTTGTCACACCTGCGGTCATGCCGCCGCACAGGAGGTGCACGCATGTATCACGATCTCCAGATCAACCGCTTACGCGCGTTGGTGACCGTCGTCGACCTGGGTGGGTTCCGACGGGCGGCGGAGGCCCTGCACGTCACCCAGCCCGCCGTGAGCCAGCAGATCCGCCAACTCGGGAGTCTCGTCAAGGGACCGATCTTCCTGTCCACGGGTCGGGATCTCCTGCTCAGCAACCAGGGGGAGGAGCTGCTCGGCTACGCCCGCCGCATCGTCGCGCTCAACGACGAGGCCGTCGACCGGTTCGTGCCGCCGTCCGGGAGGATCCGCCTCTCGCTGGGGGTGGGGGACCAGCTCGCCGAAGCGCTGCCGGAGATCCTCGGGCTGCTGGCCAGGGGGATGCCGCACGCGCAGGTGAGCGTGCGCACCGGGCTCAGCGAGTCGCTGGAGGCGCAGGTCGGCGCCGGCAGGCTGGACCTGGCGCTGCTGCTGCAGATGCGCCCGCAGCTGGCCGCGACGACGACCCACGAGCTGGGACGGCTGAAGATGGACTGGTTCGGTCGACCGGTCCACAGCGACGGCGCCGCGCTGCCGCTGACGCTGTTCACCGAGCCGTGCACCTTGCGCGGCCGGATCGTCGACTGCTTCAACGCCTCGGACATGCCGTGGCGCGTGGGCTACGAGGGCGCGGAACTGGTCGGGCTGCGCGCCGCGGCCAAGGCCGGGCTCGGCGTCGCCTGCCTGGTGGCCAACAGCGACGAGCTGTGGGGCCTGGAGAGGACGGAGCGGGACATGCCCGCGCCGCCCGGACCGCTGCCGGTGACGATGGCCGTGTCGCCGGGAGCCGCTTCGCCCGGTTTCGTCCGGGTCGCCAAGCGGGCCTTGCAGAACGCGCTGCACGGCTACCCGTTCGCCGAATAGGGGACCATCATGGAGCACTCCAAGCCGCGGGTCGTGATCGTGGGCGGTGGCGCCGCGGGCACCGCGGTCGCGATCCGCCTGGCGGAAACCCGCCGGGACGTCGACGTCACGCTGGTCGACCCGAGCGGTTCGGCCGGACGCGGCGTGGCGTATTCCACGGCCAGGGCCGCGCACCTGCTCAACACGCCCGCGGCGAGGATGAGCGCGTTCCCCGACGAGCCGGACGACTTCGTCCGGTGGACCTCGCGGACGCTGGGCCGGGAGGTGGCGCCGGGGGAGTTCCTGCCCCGGCACCACTTCGGCAGCTACCTCGGTTGGGCGCTGGCGAACTTCCCGGCGGTGCGGCGGATCCGGTCGCGGGCCGTGGGGATCTCCGCGCACGAGGTGCGGCTGGCGGGCGGTGGGTCGCTGCCGTTCGACGCGGCGGTGCTCGCGCTCGGGGTGTTCCCGCCGGACTGCGGGTGGGCTCCCTCGGCGCTGCGGTCCTCGCCGAGGTTCGTCGGGAACCCGTGGGCTCCCAACGCGCTGAGCGCCGTGCCGGACAGCGGGGACGTCCTGCTGGTCGGCACCGGGCTCACCATGGTCGACCTGGCGATGGTGCTCGACCGGCCGGGCCGGGTGGTGCACGCGGTGTCGCGGCACGGGCTGCTGCCCCGCGAGCACGCGCCCGTGACACCGGTGGCCGCACCGGACCTCAGCGGGTGCCACGACCTGGACTCGCTGCGGTCGCTGGTGGTGCGGCGGGTGCGCGAGGAACGCGACTGGCGGGCCGTGGTCGACAGCCTGCGGCCGTCGCTGGCCGCGCTGTGGCAGCGGCTGCCCGAGTCCGACCGGACCCGGTTCCTCACGGAGGACCTGAGGGGCTGGGAGGTGCGGCGGCACCGGATGCCCCCGGCAGCGGCCGCGCAGGTGCGCAAGCTCCGGGCTCGCGGCAAGTTGGTGATCCACGCGGGTTCGGTCGAGTCGGTGTCGGCCGACCTGCGCGTGGCGCTCTCGTCCGGGCGTTCGCTGACCGTGGGCTCGGTGGTCAACTGCACCGGCGCGCAGGCTGACCTGAGCCGGGTGGACGACCCGTTCGTGCGCTCGCTGCTCGGCGGCGGTCTGGCGCGGCGGGGGCCGCTCGGACTGGGGCTCGGGACCGCGCCGGACGGACAGCTGCTCGGCACCGGTAGTCCACTGTGGACCATCGGGTCGCTGCGGCGGGGGAACCTGTGGGAGACCACGGCGTTCCCGGAGATCCGCGAGCAGGCGAGCGTCATCGCCGACGCGGTGCTGGAGTCGTTGACCACCACCGTGGCGAAGGCCGCTTGACCTCCCGGCACGACGAAGAAGCCCGGCGACCACTGCGGTCGCCGGGCTTCTTCGTGGTCGGTGCCCCGGGGGAGACCCGCCCTGGGGCACCGGGCTTCACGCGGGCGTGCCTTCCGCGGCGGGGGCCAGTTGGCCAGCGGACACGACCCAGTTCGCGACCGCCTTCTCCAGCACGGTGCGGGAGAGGCGGAACTCCTCGGCGAGGAGGTGCTCATCCGGGGTGTGGTCGAGCGAGGCGTCGCCAGGGCCGTAGGCGACCATCGGCACGCCGCGCCACGTGGTGGCGAGCGTGTTCATGTCGCTGCTGCCCTTCTTCGCGAGGAACCGCGGCGTCACGTCCGCGTCCCGGAACGCCCGCGAGAACGCCTTGACCAGCGGGCTCGTCCGGGTGGTCGTGTGGCCGGGGGTCGCGCGCAGCACCGTCACGTGCACCGGCGCCGCCACCGAGGTGACCAGCGCGGCCAGCTCGTGCACGTCCGTGGAGTGCGGCACGCGCACGTCGAAGACCGCCTCGCCGACCTGGACGTCGCCGCCGTTGCGGGCGTCGACGCCCAGCACGGCCATCATCGCCTCCGGCGAGAACTCGGCGATCGCCGCGCGCAGTGCGGTGATCACATCGACCAGCTGGTCCGCGGCGGTGGAGACGCCGTTGCCCGCGGTGTGGCCGACCGGGATGCTGGTGGACAGCCGCACCTTCAGCAGGCCGTTGTAGCTGATCGTCAACGCGCTCGCGCCGCTCGGCTCGCCGATGACGACGGCGTCCGCGGTGTGGTTGTCCCGCACGAAGAACGCGCCCGCCGAGGTCATCTCCTCCTCGACCGCCCCGATGACGCGGACCTGCGCCCACGCCGGGACCTCCATGGCCGCCAACGTCTCCAGGAACGCGACTAGGCTGCCCTTGGCGTCCACGCAGCCGCGGCCGTGGAGGATCCCGTCCTCCCAGCGCGCGGGCCAGCGGTGCGGCACGGTGTCCAGGTGGCCCAGCATCAGCAGTCGCCGCGGGCCCGTGCCGCGCGTGGCGACGAGGTTGCCCGCCGGGTCGATCTCCGAGTCGATGCCGTGTTCCGTGCACCAGTCCATCAGGTAGTCGGCGAGCTCGCGCTCGTCGCCCGAGACCGACGAGATCTCCACGGTCCTGGTCAGCAGCGCCAGGTCCTCGGCGGGCGGCGCGGCGCGCCAGAAGCGCGTGCCGGACGCGGGCGCCAGGACGTGCGGCCCGGTGATCGCCACGTCGGCCGCGCCGGTCAGCGCGATCTCGGCCGCGCGCACCTTCTGCTTCATCCGGCCCTTGGCGAACCGGCCGCCCTCGCCGGGCAGGACGTGCGCCTGCCGCGACGTCGGGTCGGACGGGTCCGAGAGCAGGCCCGGAGTCCCCGTCACGAGCCGCAGGTGGTCGGCGTCCAGCGCGTTCGCCAGCTCCGCCGCGAGCACGTCCGCGTCCACGTTCAGCGCGGAACCGCCCGCGCCGTCGGCGACCGGCGGCGACACGCACACGACGTCGAACGCCTCCAGCAGCGGCCGCAGCCGGTCGGTGTCCACACCGGACACCACGCCCGCGCGGTGGTCGCGGATCACGCCCACCCGGCCGTCCTGCACCGCGCGGATCGGCGGGTTCGCCGTGCCCGCGACCACCGCGTCGTCCTGCGCGACCGCGGCGTGCACGGTCAGGCCGCGCGCGGACAGCGCGCGCCGGACGCGGGGGAGCGTCACCTGCTCGTAGGCGTCGATGATGTGGGCCATCTCCTCCGGCGGGCAGTAGCGCACGTCGTCGCCGTTGCGCAGCTGCAGGAACCTGATGGGACGGCCGATGTTGGCGTAGTGCTCCACGATGCCCGCCGCGCCGCCCGCGACCAGCAGCACGCGCGCGCCGCGGTGGTGGATCTCGGCGAGCTCGTCGAAGACGTTCTCGTGGTGCAGCGAGGCGCTGCCGATCTTGACCACGTACAACGCCGCCTTGCGAGTGTGGGCGACGTGCCCGAGTACGGACATCCTTCCGCTCCTTGTCAGCCGATCCCGCGGGTGTTGCCGCCGTCGGCCACGAGGACCGTGCCGGTGACGTATGAGGCCTGTTCACTGGCGAGGAAGGTGGCCAGCGCACCGAAGTGCGCCACGTCCCCGATGCGCCCCAACGGGATGCGCGCGGCGACACGGGCCAGTTCTTCCTCGACGTTCTCCCCGAACTGCTCGTCCAGGATCGGAGTGCGGTGGAACCCTGGGGCCAGCACGTTCACCGTGACGCCGTTGGCGCCGAGCGCGTGCACCAGGCCCTTCATGTGGCCGAGCATCCCGAGCCGCGCCACCGACGACAGCCCGCTCTCCGGGTGCGGCTGCCTGATCGACTCCGAGGCGATCATCACCATCCGTCCCCAGCCGCCCGCCTTGAGGATCGGCAGGGCCGCGAGCGTGATGGCCACGTGCGGCAGCAGGTTCCCGTCGACGGCTTCCCGGTAGTCGGCCACCTGGAAGCTGTCGACGGGCCCGAACGGGACGCCGCCGGTGTTGGTCACCACGATGTCGAGCCCGCCGAACTCCTCCGCCGTCTGCCGCACCCACGCCGCGGCGGCGCGCTCGTCGCAGATGTCGACCGGGCTGCTGAGCACGTCCCCCGTGCCCATCGCGTTCACCTCGGCATGAGCTCTGGCGAGCCGGACCGGGTCGCGGCCGCAGATCGAGACGTGCGCCCCTTCCGAGGCGAACGCCTTGGCCACGGCGAGCCCGAGTCCGCTGCTGGAGGCCGCCACCAGTGCGACGCGCCCCTTCATCCCGAGGTCCATGAGCTCCGTCCTTACTTGATCGGCAGGAACCGGTATCCGTAGCGCGCGAGCAGCGGGAACGCGGGCACGGACGCGGCGGTGATCTCCTGCTTGGTGAGCTGGGTGCGCCACCGCTCGTCGGAGCGGATCAGCGTCTCCCCCTGGGTGAGCCGATCGGGGTTGCCCGTCACGGTGTGGTTCTCGCTCAGCGTCACGCGGCCGTCGGCGCCGACCGGGGACTCCCCGTCGAGACCGGCGAAGCGCATGACCTCCGCGACGACCTCGCGCGGGTTCGCGCACAGGTCCTCGTGGCGGACCCTGAGGTAGCGGTCCGGGGCGGCGCGGCCGAGGAGTTCGGACGCGACGTTGAACGCGGTCCAGAAGGCGCTGCTCTCCGCCGGGGTCCGCGGGTCGATGTAGTCCTTGGCGCGCTTGTAGGAGAACGCCGTCGGCCTCGGGTCGCGCACCATGTGCAGGATCCGCACGTCGACGTCGTCGCGACCGAGCAGGGCCGCCGCCTCACCGGGGTACTTCGACCCGTCGACGATCAGCCGCTCCGCGCCGTTCCGGGCCAGGAGCTCGTAGATCGCCGCCGTGCGGCCGGTGGCCTCGTCGACCGCGCGGGACGACCGGCCGCCCTTCGTCCAGTCGGCCAGCCGCGCGGCGGTGTGCCGCGTGCGCAGGAACCGCCGCTGCTGCACGGCCATCCGTTGTGCGGCAGCGGGTTCCGCGGTGCCGTTGGCGTAGAGCACCGACGACCACAGGTCGCACCCGGTCAGGTCGCGCCCGCACCCGCACTGGGTGTTCGTGCCCTCCTTGAGGACACCGTTGCGCCACAGGTAGTGCAGCTCCCCGACGTGCAGCACGCCGGGCAGCTCGTTGAGCACGTTCCCGAGCAGCGTGCTGCCGCTGCGCATCCAGCCGGTGATGTAGAGGACGCGCGGCTTACTCATTGCCGTCCTTCCAGGACAGCGTCATGAGGTGCTGCGGCAGGTGCACGGCCAGGCCGATGCGGCTGGACGCCTCGAAGACGTCACCGCCGTCGACACCCTCGCCGCGGCGCAGCGCGATGTGCGCGACGCTGGGCAGCAGCAGCGTGAACGCGGCCCGGAAGTCGCCCAGCAGCAGCGTGTCGCGCGGGATCATCCGGGTGCGGGACACGGTGATGCCCGCGAGCTGGAGCCTGCCGAGCAGGCCGGTGCGGACCATCTCCCAGTAGGTGAACGGGTGCGCGACGATGCCGTCGCACGAGCCGCCGGTCTCCTCGACCTCGGCGGCGGCCTCGGTGACCGCGCCCTCCAGGTCGAGCGGCGAGTCGGTGCGCCGCGTGCCCGGCAGGTTCAGCAGGCCGGTGATCGCGCCGTCCGCGGTGCCGTTGAGCAGGGACTGGTTCTCTACCACGGAAAGCCGCACCAGGACGCGGAAGTCGATGAACTGCGGCAGCAGCTCCGGGTGGTCCAGCAGACCGTCCGGCACGGGAACCCGCGCGACGAGGTCGGTGAGCGGGGTCTGCGCGAGCCGCGGGACGAACGCCGCCTCGGGGGTGGTCGCGTAGGAGGTGCCCGACTCGCTCAGCGCGCCCTTCGGCGGCTCGTGCACGAAGGTGGCAGGCCCGTCGGTGACCTGCGCGGTCTTCAGCAGGTGGCGGACGGGGTAGCGGGGGCGCGACGCGAACAGCGGGAACGCCGCGGGGAGGTGCGTGCCGAAGGGCACCACCAGGTCGCCCGCGGCCAGTGCCGTGCTGACGGCCGTCGAGAACACCTCGCCGGGCGTGCGGTCGAGGTCCGCGACGGTCAGGGTCCCTGTCATCTGCACTCCTCATTCGTTGCCGAAAAGCCTGTTGATGAGCTTAGGGATTTCCTCCCCGATTTTTACCGTCCGTGCCAGAAGCCCTGCTTATATTAATTGTGATCATCGCTTATCGCTCCAGTTCATAAGGCGCCCGACATGTGTTGAGAAGGGGTGTTTATTGGATATTTTCACGTCCGGGGGTTAAATTCGTCCTATCCGATCACGCACCGCAACACATTTGAGGGGCGAACCAATGCAGAAGACTGTGTACGGCGCCGAGTGCCCGGAATGCGCCGCTGAGGTGACCCTTGAGGCCGACGCACGGGTCAGCGAGATCGTCGAGTGCGTCGAGTGCCGCAGCGAGCTGGAGATCGAGTCCACCGAGCCCCCGACGCTGATCCTGGCGCCCGACGTCGAAGAGGACTGGGGCGAGTAGATCACCACCCCGACGAGCAAGGGACGCATGACGATGAATTCGGTAGCTCCCCGCCTCGGCATTCTCGCTTCCCGAGTGCGCTTCGAGGAGAAAAGCATCATGACCGCGCTGGAGAAGCGCGGAGGCGAGTTCGAGCACCTTGACCCCAGGACGTTGTTCGTCGCAGGCGGCGGAACCTGGGCGGGGCCGGACTTCGTCATCAACCGAGAGGTCGGGCACTACCGCGCGCTCTACGCGGCGAGTGCCCTGGAATGCGCCGGGGTGACGGTGCTGAACACCGCCGCGGCGACGCACGTGAGCGGCGACAAGTGGCACACGTCGGCAGCCCTGCTCAAGGCCGGGCTGCCGACGCCGGCCACCACGCTCGCCGTGACGCCCGACGCGGCGCTCAAGGCGCTGGAGGAGATGGGCTACCCGGCCGTCATCAAGCCGCTGGTCGGCTCCTGGGGCCGGTTGGTCACCAAGGTCACCGACCGGGACGTGGCCACCGCGGTCCTGGAGCACATCGAGGCGCTGCCCTCGCCGCAGGCGCACATCGTGTACCTGCAGGCGCTGGTGAAGAAGGCGGACCGCGACATCCGCGTGGTCGTCGTCGGCGGGGAACCGCTGGGCGCCACGCACCGCAGGGGAGACGAGTGGCGCACGAACGTCGCTCGTGGCGCCGTGAGCGAGATCTGCCCGCTCACGGACGAGATCACGGACCTCGCGACCAGGGCCGCCGCCGCGGTCGGCGCGGACATCGCCGGGGTCGACCTGATCGAGGACGAGGAAGGACGCCTTACCGTGCTCGAAGTCAACGACCGGGTGGAGTTCAGGGGCTTCCAGAGCGCCCACCCCGATGTCGACGTGGCCGCCCGGATCGTGGACCTGCTGCTCGCGAGGGCCGGGTCGTGATCAGGGTGGCGGTGCTCGGAGCCGCGGGCTACATCGGCGGCGAGCTGCTGCGCGTGCTCATCTCCCACCCCGACGTCGAGCTGGCCGCGGCCACGTCCCGCAGCCTGCACGGCCGCCAGATCGACGGCGTGCACCCCAACCTGCGGGGCCGCACCCGGCTCACCTTCAGCCCCGAGGACCAGCTGGACCACTACGACGTCCTGTTCCTCGCCACCCCGCACCGGGAGACCATGGCGCGGATGCCGGAGTTCCTCGGTCTCGCGAAGACGGTCATCGACCTGTCCGGCGACTTCCGCCTGGGCTCCACGGACACCTACGAGAGCTACTACGGCGTGCCGCACACGGCGCCGGAGCTGCTCGACACGTTCGTCACCGGCCTGCCCGAGCTGCACCGCGACGCGCTGCGCACGGCCGACCGGATCAGCGTGCCGGGCTGCATGGCCAGCGCGGGCATCCTGTCGCTGACCCCGTTGGCCAAGGCCGGTCTCATCACCGGCGAGGTCACGGTCGACGCCCGCACCGGGTCCAGCGGGTCCGGCGCGAAGGCGGGCGCCGAGAACCTGCACGCCGAGCGCAGCGGCGCGCTGCGCGTCTTCGCCCCCACCCGGCACCGGCACGAGGCGGAGATCTCGCAGTCGACCGGCCTGCCGATCCGCATGACGGCCACGGGAGTCGAGGCGGTGCGCGGCGTCCAGCTGCTGTGCCGCGCCCGGCTCGCCGACGGCGCTGACGAGCGGGCCATCCGCACCGCGTACCGCCTGGCCTACGGGGGCGAACCCTTCGTCCGCGTGGTCGCGCAGCGGCGCGGCATGCACCGCTTCCCCGACGCGAAGATCCTGTCCGGCTCGAACTTCTGCGACGTCGGCTTCGCGCTGGACGCGGGCTCGCCGCACGTCACGGTGATCTCGGCGCTGGACAACCTCGTCAAGGGCGGGGCGGGCAACGCCGTGCAGTGCATGAACGTCCGCTACGGACTGCCCGAGCGCCACGGCCTCGAGTTCACCGGCCTGCACCCGAACTGATCCCCGAGATCGACACAGGGCGAAAGGACAAAGGCATGAGCAGCAGCACGTTCGCGCTGCCTGGCACGACCTCCGCGCAGGACCTCCCCGACCTCCGGGAGGTCGCGGCGCGGATTCGGGAACACGTCGTGAACATGTGCGCCGGTCCCGAAGGCGGGCACGTGGGTGGCTCGATGTCGCTCGTCGAGATCCTCGCCACCCTCTACTTCCGCGTCATGCTCGTCGACCCGCAGTTCCCGGCGTCGCCGGACCGCGACGTGCTGCTGCTCAGCAAGGGGCACGGCGGGATCGGCCTGTACGCCACGCTCTGCGAGGCCGGGTTCTTCCCGGCCTCGGTGCTGGCGGACTACGGCCTGCAGGGCGGTTCGCTGATGGCGCACCCGAACACCGAGCTGCCGGGCGTCGAGATGCCGACCGGTTCGCTGGGCCACGGCCTCGCGCTGGGCATCGGTTTCGCGCTCGCCACGAGGCTGGACGAGAGCGACCGCCGCACATTCGTGGTCATGGGCGACGGCGAGCTCCAGGAGGGCTCGGTGTGGGAGGCGGCCTCGGTGGCGTCGTCGCAGAAGCTCGACAACCTGATCGCGGTGGTCGACCGCAACGGGCTGCAGATCACCGGCGGCACCCACGAGGTCAACGACCTGGAGCCGCTCGCCGACCGCTGGCGCGCCTTCGGCTGGCGGGTGTTCGAAGTGGATGGTCACGACATCGACGCGCTGACCGGGGTCCTGTCGGCGGCGCCCGCCGAGGGCAGGCCGACCGTGGTCATCGCGCGCACCGTCAAGGGCAAGGGCCTGCCGGTGGTGGAGAACCAGATCCGCAGCCACTACGCGAAGTTGGGCGACCGGCAGCGCCGTTCGGCGCTGGCGGCGCTCCAGAAGGGACAGCGGTCATGACTGCTGCGGTGAAGGTTCTGTCGTCGAGGGAGGTGTATCGCGACATCGTCGCGGAGCTGCTTCCCCGCGACGAGCGGATGATCTGCCTCGACACCGACACCGGTCTGTTCGGCGGCGTCGACTTCGGCGCCGCGGCCAACCGGTACGTGAACATCGGCATCGCCGAGCACACCCTGATGGGTGCGGCGGCGGGGCTCGCGAAGGAGGGTCGCCTGCCGTTCGTCAACACGATGGCGGCGTTCGCCTGTTCACGGGCGATCGAGGCGGTCAAGATCGACATCGCCTACAACAACCTGCCCGTCCGCATCGCCGCCACCCACTCCGGGGTGTCGGCGGGACACCTGGGCCCCACGCACCACGCGCTGGAGGACCTGGCGGCGATGCGGACGCTGCCGAACATGACGGTGATCGTCCCCGCCGACGCCGCGTCGACCGACGCCCTGGTGCGGCAAGCGCTTGCGCTGCCCGGACCCGTGTACCTCCGGCTCGGCCGCAACGCCACGCCCGACCTGCCCGCCGGTCCGCCGGTGAAGCTCGGCGAGGCCCAGGTGCTGAGGCAGGGCACGGACATCACGATCGCCGCCTGCGGCTCGTACCCGGTCCTCGCCGCGATCGAGGCGGCGGAACTCCTGGAGGCGCAGGGCATCGAGGCCACCGTGCTGCACGTGCACACGGTGAAGCCGCTGGACACCGCGACCCTCGCGGCCGCCGCGGGCTTCACCGGCACGGTGATCACCGTCGAGGAGCACTGGCGCACCGGCGGTTTCGGCGCGGCGGTGGCCGAGGCGCTCACCGAACTGCTGCCCGTCCGGGTGCACCGGATGGGGCTGCCCGACCGCTTCGTCGGCGTCTCCGGTTCGCAGCGCTACCTGCTCGAACGGGCGGGCGTCACCGCGGCCGCCATCGCCGAGCGCGCCAAGTCGAGCCTGAAGGGTTGAGGACCATGAACGACGTCTACAGGTCCGCGGGGTGGTGGCGCGACGAGACGATCCTCGACGACCTCCGGCGCGCGGTCTCCGCCACGCCGGACAAGACAGCCCTGGTGTGCTACCAGGGCAGCGGGACCGGGTCGTTCGGCCCGGTCTCCCTGACCTACCGCGAACTCGGCGACAAGGTCGAGCGCATCGCGGGCAACCTGCACCGGCTCGGCGTGCGCCACGGCGACGTGGTCACGTTGCAGCTGCCCAACACCTGGCAGCTGGTGGCGCTGATCCTGGCGTGCGCCCGGATCGGCGCCGTCGCGGGACCCGTCGTCCCGATCATGCGGCGGCGCGAGGTGGAGTTCACGACCCGGCTCACGGGGAGCCCGGTCTACATCGCCTCCGCGTCGTTCCGGAAGTTCGACTACGCGGAGATGAGCGCCGAGGTCAAGGCCGCCGTTCCGACGCTGCGCCACCGGATCCTCCTCGGTGGCGGCGGGACCGACGGCGCGCTCGACTTCGACCGGGAACTGCTGGATCGCGAGTCGAGCCTGGACGGTGCCGTCGAGGCCGGTCCGGACGACCTGGCGCAGGTGATGTTCACGTCCGGCACAACCGGTGAGCCCAAGGGCGTGGTGCACAGCCACAACACGCTGTACGCGATGAACAAGGCCCAGGCCGATGTGCTGCACCTCTCCGCCTCCGAGGTGACGGCCATGGGGTCCCCGACGACCCACCAGGCCGGTTACACGTGGAACCTGGTCATGCCGCTGCTGCTGGGCGCGACCTCGGTGCACGTGGACCACTGGGACGCGCGGGTGATGCTGAAGATCCTGCAGGAGCAGGGGGTCACGTTCTTCATGGGCGCGCCACCGTTCCTGTCGGACCTCGTCAACTGGCAGAAGGAGACCCCGTACGACCTGTCCGCGCTGCACACGTTCTGCACCGGCAGCGCGCCCATCGCGCCGCTGCTGGTCGAGCAGGCGCGCGACGTCCTCGGGTGCAGGCTCTACGCGCTGTGGGGCATGACGGAGAACGGCTGCGTCACGATCACCCGTCCCGAGGAGCCCGTGATGCGGGCGGCCGAGAGCGACGGCACCGCCGTGGACGGCATGGAGGTCCGGATCGTCGACCGCGACTTCGGCGGTCCGGTCCGAAGTGGACACGCGGGCCTGCTCCAGGTGCGGGGATCGCAGCAGTGCCTCGGCTACTACCGCCGCGAGGACGTCTACGCGAAGTGCGTGACCGACGACGGCTGGTTCGACACCGGCGACCTGGCCCGCGACGACGGCCACGGCGGCATCCGGATCACCGGCCGCGTCAAGGACCTCATCATGCGCGGCGCGGAGAACATCCCGGCCATCGAGGTCGAGGCGGCGCTGCTGCGGCACGAGGCCGTGCGGGACGTGGCCGTCGTCGGCTACCCGGACGAGCGGCTCGGCGAGCGCGCGTGCGCGGTGCTGGTGACCGGCGGAGTCACGCTGACGATGGACGACGTCCAGTCCCACCTGGACGGCCTCGGCATGGCGAAGCACTACTGGCCGGAGCGCCTGGAATTCGCTTCCGCATTGCCGAGAACACCTTCCGGAAAGATCCAGAAATTCGCCCTGCGCGACCAGATCCGAACCCGGTAGGAGGGGTAATGGATTTCGAGTTCACCGCCGAGCAGAAGGCGTTCGCCAAGAGCGTCGCGGACTTCGCGGCCGAGAAGATCGCTCCGTTCCGCCACGAGAACGACGTGCGGGGCGCCTACCGCGAGGGGCAGTTGGCGGACATCGCCGCGGAGGGGTTGTTCGGGCTGCGGGTGCCCGCGGCCTACGGCGGGAGCGAGCTCGACGCGGTGAGCGCCGGCATCGCCCTGGAGGAGCTCGCGGCGGCCGACCTCACGGTCTGCTTCCCGGTCCTCAACGCCGCGCTCGTGGCGGGCGTGCTGGCCGCCAACGGCACCCCTGAGCAGCTGGGCCGGTGGCTGCCGCCGATCGCGTCCGGCGAGGCCGTCGTCGCCGTGTGCCTCACCGAGCCGGACCACGGCACGGACGCGGCGAACATCGTGATGACGGCCGAGCCCGATGGCGACGGATGGGTGCTGAGCGGCGTGAAGGCGTCGATCATGGCCACCGCGTACTCCACGCACGGCCTGGTGTTCGCCCGCACCGGCGGCCCCGGCGCGCACGGCGTCACGGCGTTCTACGTGGGCCTGGACGACCCGCGCGTGACCAAGGAGCGGCTCAACGACCTCGGCTGCCGGGCCGGTGGGCGCGGCAACCTGGTGTTCGACGGGCTGCGCGTCGGCCCGGAGGACGTCGTGGGCGGTCTCGGCGTCGGGTTCGTCGAGGTCATGCGCGGTTTCGGGTTCTCCCGCGCGCTGATCGCGCTGATGGCGATCGCCCTCGGGAGGGTGGCGATCGACGAGGCCATCGCCCACGCGTCCCGGCGCGAGGCGTTCGGCCAGGCGCTGTCGAGGTTCCAGTCGGTCGCGTTCCCGCTGGTGGAGCACGCGACGCTGCTGCACGCGGCTCGTCTGCTGTCCTACCAGGGCTTGACCAAGGCGGACGAGGGTCTCGACCCGCGGCTGCCGTCGAACATGGCCAAGTGGTGGGCGCCGAAGGCCTCCGTGGAGGCGGTGCACCAGGCGCTGCTGGTGATGGGGCACTTCGGCTGGAGCGAGGACGGTCCGATCGCGCAGCGGCTGCGCGACGTGATCGGGATGCAGCTAGCCGACGGGACCGCGGCGGCCACGAAGCTGGTCGTGGCCCGGCACCTGTTCGGCAAGGAACTCGCGCCGTGACGTCCTGAATTCTTCAGGTTGTTCGGCGTGAAATATGCATGTTCTTTTGATGATTGGTGCCCTGGTTGGGATTGTTCGCCAACCACATACTTGATTTCCACCAGAGATCGGTATGTCGGCGTCGAGGGGAGTTCGGCAGTGTCAGCCTTGATCGCGCTTCGCCTGCCGGTAGACGCGCATCTTCGCCCGCGTTCCGCAGACGGCCATCGAGCACCAGCGGCTCGCCCGGTTGCGGGAGCGGTCGTAGAAGGCCCACTCGCACCGGTGCTCCTGGCAGGCCTTCAAGCGCTGCCAGGAGCCGTCGGTGACGGCTCCCACCACGGACGCCAGCACGATGCCCAGCGCGCCGCGCACGTCGGACTGCGCCGGTGCGAGGCCGGGACCGCCGTCGTCGCCGAACTTCACGACCAGCGGGCAGTCGCGGGCGATGTGCTCGAACGTCCGGTGCGCCGCGGGGTCGGGCTCCCCGCCGTTGTTCTCCCGCAGCAGCGCGCGCAGCGATTCCCGCAGCGCCACGGCGTCCTGGCGGTCCAGGTCGTCCGGCCGCGCGCCGGAGAAGCCGTTGCGGTCGAGCCAGCCGCCGAGGCCGTCGGCGGTCTCGAACTCGTCCGGGCCGAACTCGACGTTGACGCTGTTGACGAACGACTGCACCAGCGCGAGCCCGCCCGGCGCCTCTTCCCTGTCCCCTGGCTGTTTCTTCACCCCGACCATGTTACTGGTCAAACGGGTTCGCCGGGAGTGACGATCTCACGTAACCGCACTGATCACGTCAGCGTGATCTTCGAGTCGGACGCGATGTCGACGCAGTTCAGTGGACCCATGACCGTCGAGCGAGACGCGGGGCCCAGCAGGACGAGTGGCTCACACGTCCTGGAATTCGGTACCGGTGTCCAGTCTTCACCGGTGCTCGTCGACCGCGTCCGTCTCCTCGCCGTTCAGCTGGAGCGGTGGCCCCGCGGCCGGGAAACCCCTGCCGCGCGACCGTTCCACATCCTGTCGGGCCGTTCGCCGCGTCACGCCGAGCCGTCCGGCCAGCACCTGGCCTGCCCACCGCCGGGGGGTCCGTAGAAGAGAGGAGACGCAGCATCCGGGCTGGCGGGTCACCCAAGCGAACCGTTCTCGCCCCCAGGTTTGGTCAGGATTTGTCCTAGGTGCGGACTGCTCTGCCAGGCGCACGAGGAGACAGGAGAAAGGAACATGGACACTCAGGTAACGAAGCGGCCTCCGCTGCTCCTGCTGTGCCTCGCCCAGTTCATGCTCACGCTGGACTTCGCGATCGTCAACGTCGCCCTGCCGTGGATCAAGAGCGACCTGAACTTCAGCGATGGCGCGCTGCCGTGGGTCGTCGGCGCGTACGCGCTCTTCTACGGCGGCTTCCTGCTGCTGGGTGGACGTGTCGGCGACATCATCGGCCGCAAGCGCATGTTCGTCTGGGGCCTCGCGATCTTCACCATCGCGTCGCTCATCGGTGGCATCGCCACCACCCCGATCGTGCTGATCGCCGCCCGTGCCCTGCAGGGCTTCTCGGCGGCGGCCGTGGCCCCGGCCGTGCTCGCGATGATCGGCGCGGGTTACCCGGAGGGCAAGGAGCGCGCCAAGGCCATGGGCGTGTTCGGCGCCGTGTCCTCGGTCGGCTTCGCGGGCGGTGTGCTCGCCGGTGGCGTGCTCACGCAGCTGTTCGACTGGCGCGCGGTCATGCTCGTCAACATCCCGGTCGGCATCGCGATGGTCTGGCGCGCCGCGGTGCGCCTGGACGACGACAGCAAGCAGACCCGCTCCACCAAGATCGACGTGCCCGGCGCCATCCTGGTGACCGCGAGCATGTGCTCCATCGCCTACGCGCTGACGATCGCCTCCGAGGAGGGCTGGGGCACCGCCGGTGTCCTGACCCCGCTCATCGGCGGTGTCGTCCTGCTGGGTGTGTTCCTGTTCGTGCAGACCCGCGTGGCCTCGCCCCTGGTGCCGCTCTCGATCTTCCGCAACCGCGCGGTCGCGGGCGGCAACCTGGTGGCGTTCCTCTCGGGCGGCGTGATGTCCTGCTCCACCTTCTTCATCACGCTGTACATGCAGCACATCCTCGGGTTCAACGCGATCCTCACGGGTCTCGCGTTCTTCCCGCAGGCGCTGGTGGTCGTGCTGGCCTCCCTCCCGGTGGCCAAGTCGACCGCGACGATCGGCGCCCGGCCGCTGCTGATCTTCGGTGGCGTCTTCCTGACCGCGGGCTCCGCGTGGCTGGCCTTCGCGGGCGCTGACGGCTCGTTCCTGGTCAACGTCCTGCCCGGCGGCGTGCTGCTCGGCGTCGGCGTCACGGTCATGATGATCAGCACCGCCGCGGCGGCGATGACCGGTGTCGCCCCGCAGCAGATGGGCCTGGCGTCGGGTCTGTACAACTCCAACCGCCAGCTCGGCGTCGGGCTCCTGCTCGGCATCGCGGTGGCGCTGGCGACGCTCGCGAGCGGCTCCGGCGAGGGCATCTCGGCCGAGGGCTTCCAGACCGCGTTCTGGTTCACCACGGCCATCTCGGTCGCCGTCGTCATCATCTCGGCGATCATCCTGCCGAACGGCAAGGCCGCTCCTCCGGTGAACGCCGCTCCGGCTCGGGAGTCCAAGCCCGCACCGGTGGCGGGCGCCTAGTCACACCCGCACCACCCAAGGGCTGGTTCCGGCACACGCCGGGGCCAGCCCTTTCGGCGTGTCCGGGTCCGTCCACCCTGGACGAACCGGTCGGAGTTCTCCCGCACTGTCAACGGTTCGAACGAGTAGAAGCGCTTATCGCCGGGCCGTTGTCCCGCACGTGTTACCACCGTACCGTTTTAGATAGTAACCAAAGTCGAAGTTGAGGAGGGCCGGCATGGGTCACCAGGTACTGCGTGAGCTCGGGGAGCTCCTGTTCACCCAGCCGGGCCTGCACTCGCCTCCGGCGGCGGTCGCCGCCTGGTACCTGCGCAAGGCCGCGCTGTTCGAGGTCATCGCCGAAGGCGGTGGCCTGGACGCGGACGACGCCAGGTGCCAGGCCGAGTTGGCCCATCGGCGCGCACTGCGCCTGATGGAAGACCGGGCGGCATGAGCGAAGGACAACGGAGACATGGCGGACATCCTCATCGTCGGTGGCGGCATCGGCGGTCTCGCAACGGCGTTGAGCATCGCCGACCAGGGGCACCGGGCGGTCGTGCTCGAACGCGCACGGCGGTTCGCGGAGATCGGCGCGGGCATCCAGCTGGGCCCCAACGCCTTCCGCGCCCTGGACCAGCTGGGCGTCGGTGATCGGGCGCGCGAGCGCGCGGTGTTCATCGACGAGCTGCGGTTCATGGACGGCACCACGGGCGAACGGGTCGCGGGCATGCCGCTGACCGGCGCCTACCGGGAGCGGTTCGGCAACCCCTACGCGGTGGTGCACCGCGGCGACCTCTACCAGACGCTGCTGGAAGCCTGCCGCGCCAACGAGAACGTGGTGCTGCACGCGGCCACGCCGGTCGTCCGCTACAGCCAGACCGCGGACGTGGTCAAGGCCCACACGGCGAACGGCGAGGCCTTCCGGGGCGTGGCCCTGATCGGCGCCGACGGCATCCGCAGCGGCATCCGCGGGCAGCTCGTCGGCGACGGCGGGCCGCGGATCTCCGGGCACTCCATCTACCGCAGCGTGATCCCGATGGACCTGGTCCCGCAGGACCTGCGGTCCAACACGGTCACGCTGTGGGCGGGGCCGAAGTGGCACTTCGTGCACTACCCGATCGGCGGCGGGGAGTTCCTCAACCTCGCGGCCACCCGCGACGACGACGCCCGGCAGGAGCTCACCGGCGTCCCGGTGGACAACGACTTCGTGCTGGAGCAGTTCCCCGACCTCGGCGACACCGCGAGGAGGCTCCTGGAGCTGGGGAACGACTGGCGCAGCTGGGTCCTGTGCGACCGCGACCCGATCGACGTCTGGACCGATGGCCGGGTCGCGCTGCTCGGCGACGCGGCGCACCCGATGCTGCAGTACGCGGCGCAGGGCGCGTGCCAGGCCCTGGAGGACGCCGTGGTGATCGGCGGGCTGCTGGACGGCTGCCCGAGCGAGGTGCCGCAGCGGCTGGAGAAGTACAACGCCGAACGCCGCGAGCGCACGGCCAGGACGCAGCTCGTCGCCCGTGAACTGGGCACCCGGCTGTACCACCCGGCGGGGGAGGAGGCGTTGGAGCGCAACGCGATGCTGTCCGCGTTCAGCGCGTCGGAGCTGCACGACCGGGTCGCCTGGCTGCACGGCGCCTGAGCTACCGGCGTCGGACTTTCGCCGGGTCAAAACGAGAAGCAGGACTGATCACCGGACCACTGTTGCCCCGCTTGTTACCACCGTAATCTTATAGGTGGTAACAGAAACCCGACAACACGGAAGGATCCACTGCGATGCGGTTCGATGACATCTGGATCGCTGGAACGGGCGGCACCCTCGGTGACCTGGTGCCCATCGAGAACGCGATCGCGGACGGGTCCTACTCCGCCGACGTCGCCGGGGCCACAGGCATGATCTCCGTCGCGCAGTCCACCCAGGCGGGCCCGGAGATGGCCGTGACCGCCGGTCGCGCGGCCATCAAGGAAGCCGCCGAGCACGGCGTCGAGATCGCACCGAACACCCTGCACCTGCACAGCCACGCCAACTACCAGGGCATCGACATGTGGCCGGTGGCGAGCTGGATCGCCAAGGAGCTGATCGGCACCAAGCTGGAGGGCCAGCCGACGGTGGTCTCCGCCGCCTCCAACGGATCGCTCACCAGCCTGGAGCTGGCGGCGAACACGTTGATGGCGGGCCAGCGCGACACCGCGCTGATCACCATCGGCGACCGGTTCGCCGAGCCGGTCGACCGCTGGTACCTCTCGCCCGGCATGGTCTTCGGCGACGGCGGCGCGGCCGCCGTGGTCACCCGCGGCAGCGGCGTCCTGCAACTGCGCAGCATCGTCACGGAGACCGACACGGCACTGGAAGGCCTGAGCCGCGGCGACGAGCCGTTCACCTCGGCGCCGGTCGGCCAGCCGGACATGCGCAAGCGCACCAGGCAGTTCCTCGCCCACGGCGGCCTGTCGCTCAGCGACGTGCGCAGGCGCGCCGGTGACGGCACGGCGAGCGTCGTGAAGCGCGCCCTCGCCGAGGCCGAGGTCGAACTGGACGACGTCGACTGGTTCATCACCCCCTTCGTCGGCCGGTCGTTGTTCAAGGACAGCTTCATCCGGCCACTGGGCTTCACACCCCGCAACACCCTGCTCGAAACGGGTCTGACGATCGGGCACCTCGGCCCGGCCGACCAGATCTACGCTCTGAGCCACCTGGTGGCCAACGACCTGCTGGAGCCCGGAGCGAAGGTGCTCCTCCTGGGCACCGCCATGGGCTTCACGTTCTCCGCGGCAGTGCTGACCGCGCCCTAGGAAGGAACCTCGACCAATGCGCTCCATCCGGACCATCGACTCCCGCATCGCCGGCGTCGAACCGCTGGTCTCGCCCGCGGAGCTCCGCGCCGAGATCCCCGCCCCGCTCGCAGCCAGGGAAACCGCCCTGCGGGCCACCGACACGATCAAGCAGGTGCTCAGCGGTGAGGACGACCGCCTCCTCGTGATCACCGGCCCGTGCTCGATCCACGACCCCGACGCCGCGCTGACCTACGCGGAGCGGCTCGCCAAGCTCGCGAGGGAGGTAGAGAACGACGTCGTGATCATCATGAGGGTCTACGTGGAGAAGCCGCGTACCCGGACCGGATGGAAAGGACTGCTCAGCGACCCCCACCTCGACGGCTCCAACGACGTGAACAGCGGCCTGCGGCTCACCCGCGGCCTGATGACCCAGATCGCCGCCACCGGCCTGCCGATCGGCTGCGAGTTCCTCGACCCCTCCGTCCCCAGCTACCTGGCCGACGTCGTCGCCTGGGGCTGCGTCGGTGCGCGCACGGTGCAGAGCCAGACGCACCGCCAGTTCACCAGCGGCCTGAACATGCCCATCGGCTTCAAGAACGCCACGAGCGGCGACGTGCTGGACGCCGTCGACGCGATCGTCTCCGCCTCGCAGCCCCACACGTTCCCGTCCATCACCGACGACGGCCGCACCGGTGTCGTCACGACCACCGGTAACCCCGACGGCCACGTGATCCTCCGCGGCGGCGGCGCGGGCCCGAACTACGGCCCGATCGACGTCGCCAAGAGCCTGGACCTGCTGAGCCAGGCCGGGTTGAACCGCAGCCTCGTCATCGACGCCAGCCACGGCAACAGCGGCAAGGACCACAAGCGCCAGCCGCTCGTCGTCTCGAACCTGGCGCAGCGCCTGGCCCGCGGCGAGTCCGGCATCGCCGGGATCATGATGGAGAGCTTCCTGGCCGAGGGCGCCCAGAAGCTCGTCATCGGCAAGACCGAGAACCTGAACTACGGCCAGAGCGTCACCGACGCCTGCGTCGACTGGTCCGGGACGGTCCGCATGGTCGAGCAGCTCGCCAACGCCGTCGACGCCCGTCGCGCCGCGTACTCGTCCGTCCTCGCCAGCTGACCGGGAAGGGAAGCACAAGCACATGAGCACGACCAAGAGCACCTCGTTGCCCCTCGCCCGACCCGCGGGCGGCGAACGGACCGGAGCGCTGCACCGCCGACCCGTCGCCGCCCCCGGTTCCCCGACGCAACCGAGCCAGGACACCGCCGTGGTGGCCGCCCTCGTCGCGTTGGTCCACCGCTACACCGCCGAGACCTCCGTGGTCGTCGGCCGGGGCACCGCCGGAGCCGTCCGGGTCGCCGTCACCGGCGACACGACGATCGGCGAGCTGCGCGCCGCGATCGACGCCACGCCGGTGGAACTGGCCGAGGGGAAGGCCTTCCACGCCGTCGTCACCGATGTCAGCGAGACCCCGCTCGCCGCCCTGACCGTCCTCACCGGATCGGGTTCGGTGGAGCTGCTGACCGCTCAGGTGGAGTTCGGCGCGGACGCGGCCGACCAGTACGCCTCGCACCTCGGCCGGGCGCTCGCCGCCGCGCCGAGCACGAGGGTCGCCGACGTCGAACTGCTCGACGAGGAGGACCTGCACCGGATCCTGGTGGCCT
Organism: Umezawaea sp. cmx-9-4; assembly: GCA_049997955.1. Taxonomy (GTDB): domain Bacteria; phylum Actinomycetota; class Actinomycetes; order Mycobacteriales; family Pseudonocardiaceae; genus Umezawaea. Next base: position 138,386 of record JAEBDY010000003.1, read on the forward strand.
GGAACCAGACCGACGAGGAGGTGCCCGGCGGCTTCTTCCACGAGGAGATCGCCGCCATCGCGCGGCGGACGCCGGACCAGGACGCGGTGGTGTGGCCGGGTGGCAGGCTCTCGTTCCGCGAGCTGGACGAGCAGTCGACCCAGCTGGCGCACCGGCTCCAGTCCCTCGGCGTGAAGCGCGGCGACAACGTCGGCACGTGCTTCCCGCGCGGACCCGAGAGCCTGATCGGCCAGATCGCCTGCTTCAAGCTGGGCGCCGCGGCCATCCTGCTCGACCCCGACTTCCCCGGCGACCGCGTGCGCTTCATGATCGAGCACGCGAACGCCGTGGTGGTGCTGACCATGAACACCCACGAGCACGTCGTCTCGGGCACCACGAAGATCGTCACGCTCGACGGCACCGACTGGAGGACCGAACCCACCACCCCGATCGACGTCCGTGTGGAGGCCGATGACTTCATCCACATCTGCTACACCTCTGGTTCCACCGGGGTGCCCAAGGCCGTGCTGGTGCGGCACGGGGCGGCCAGGAACCTCATCTACAGCATGCGAACGCTGTGCGGCATCACCAGTGAATCGCGCGGAACGTGGTTGGCCGCACCGGGCTACGGCATGGTGGAGGTCGAATGTTTCTCGGTTCTGGCCGCGGGTGCGCCTGTGCGCATCCCCGAGCCGTCGGTCGTGACCTCACCGGAATGGCTGCGGGACTGGTTCGTCGCGGAGCGGATCACCCACACGCTGCTGATGAAGGCGGTGTGCGAGCGGATCCTGACCCTCGACTGGCCGTCCGAGACGGCGCTGCAGAACATCAGGATCTGTGGCGAGCGTGTGCAGTCGTGGCCGGATGCGTCCCTGCCGTTCCAGGTCCTCAACTTGTACGGTTCCGCGGAAGCCACCGTGGTCGCGATCTGCGACATCACCGCACTCGGCCGAAGTCTCGGTGAGGACGGCCGGGCGCGGCGCACGCCGCCCATCGGCCGTCCCACGCAGAACGTCAAGACCTTCGTGCTCGGCGAGGACCTCAAGCCGGTCCCGCCAGGGGTCGTCGGCGAGCTGGCGATCACGGGTGACAGCCTGTCGGCCGGGTACCTGAACCAGCCGGAGGCGACCGCGGAGAAGTGGATCCGCAACCCGATTGACCCCGAACGCCACCCGATCCTGTACCGCACGGGCGACCTGGCCCGGTACTGGCCGGACGGCGGCATCGAGATCGTCGGACGCACCGACAACCAGGTCAAGGTGCGCGGCAACCGCGTGCACCTGGGCGAGATCGAGGCCGTGCTGGCGTCGCTCCCCGGCGTCGGCCAGGCCGCCGTCCTCGCCAAGACCGACGACAAGGGCGACACCCGGCTCGTCGCCTACCTCGAGTCCGAGCCCGCGCTGGAGCCGGTGGTCCGGGACATCCGCAAGGCGTTGCAGCAGAAGCTGCCGACGTTCATGGTGCCCTCGGCGTACGTGGTCGGCGTGTTCGAGCTGACGACGAACGGCAAGATCGACCGCACCAAGCTGCCCGAGCCGCCGAAGTCGCGGCCGGACGTCGACACCTCCTACCAGGAGCCGCGCAACGACGTGGAGCGCTCGTTGCAGGAGATCTGGGAGAAGGCGCTCGACCTGGACGCGGTCGGTGTGCTGGACAACTTCTTCGACCTGGGCGGCGACTCCATGCGGGCGGCGTCGCTCACCGCGCAGATCGGCAAGTTCTTCGCGGTCGAGAAGGACCAGGACGACCTGTTCTTCGAGCTGTTCGACAAGCCCAACATCGCCGGTATGGCGGTAGCCATCTCCGCGATGAAGGGCTGATAGACCACGCTGATCGAAAGGCCTGCCCCGGAGCACTCCGGGGCAGGCCTTTTTGTGTCACAAGCATTTCCTCCGCCGGTGACGCGCAATCGAGTAGGAGGCCTTATCGCGGAGCCATTGTTGTGAGCTGATGACCTCCGTAACTTAATAGGTGGTAACGCGCCCCGGCCGAAGTTCCGCCAAGATCCGAGAGGACGCCCGCAGATGAGCTCCACCATCTCGAAGCACTACTTCGAAACGCAGATCCCGCTCACCGCCGACCCGATCACGGTCGCCAGCAGGTTGGCCGCCTCCGACCTCCACGAGTCCTACGTCGTGTACGAAACCGGCGGCACCTGGTCCTACGCGGGCGGCGTGCGCTCCGAGCTCACCCTCGACCGCACCGGCGCCGTGCTGAAGCAGGAAGGCGCGGAGGACATCGTCCAGCCGTGGACGGGCAAGCCGCTCAAGCAGATCGCCGAGCTGCTCGCCACCGTCACGATCCCCGCCTGGCGCGCCTACGGCTGGGCCACCTTCGAGCTGTCCTACGCCAAGGACGGCAACCTGGAGCACGTCAGCGACAACCGCCTGCTGCACCTGATCGTGCCGCAGGCCGAGGTCCGGATCATCGAAGGCGCGGCCCACCTGCGCGCCGCCGACCAGGAGACCCTGGCCGCGCTCCTCACCGCCATCACGACCGGCGTCGACGCGCCCGCCGCCGCCACGCGGCCGCTGGACGTCCGCGGCCTCGGCGTCGAGCAGTACCAGCGCTCCGTCCAGCTCGCGGTCGACTCCATCAACGCGGGCGACCTGCACAAGGTCATCCTGTCCCGCGTCGTGGACGTGGACTACGACGTCGACCTGGTCGCCACCTACCGCGCGGGCCGCGAGGGCAACAACCCCGCCCGCTCGTTCCTGCTGAACCTGGGCGGCATGGAGGCCACCGGCTTCAGCCCCGAGATCGTCGTCAAGGTCTCCGCCGACGGCCACGTCGTCAGCCAGCCCCTCGCGGGCACCCGCGCCCTGACCCCCGACCTGCTCCTCAACGAGCAGCTGCGCAAGGACCTGTTCGGCTCGGCCAAGGAGGTCTACGAGCACGCCATCTCCGTCAAGGTCGGCACCGACGAGCTGACCGACGTGTGCAAGCCCGGTTCCATCGAGGTGCCGGAGTTCATGGCCATCAAGGAACGCGGCACCTGCCAGCACCTGGCCTCCAAGGTCGCCGGTCAGCTCGCCGACGGCTTCGCCACCTGGGACGCGTTCGGCGCGGTGTTCCCCGCCGTCACCGCCTCCGGTGTGCCGAAGGCCCCCGCGTACCACGCGATCCGCAGCTTCGAGGCGGAGTCCCGCGGCCTGTACAGCGGCGCGGTCCTCACCGTGGACCACACGGGCGAGATGGACGCGGCCCTGGTGCTGCGGTCCGCGTACCGCCAGGACGGCCGCACGTGGCTGCGCGCGGGCGCGGGCATCGTCGGCCAGTCCGAGCCGGAGCGCGAGTACGAGGAGACCTGCGAGAAGCTCGACAGCGTCGCCCGCTTCCTCGTGCCCGCCACGGGAGGGAACGGGGGATGAGGGCCGACGACGTCTACCTCGCCGGGGTGGGGACCCACCTGCCCCCGGCGGTGACGACCGAGCACGCGGTTGCCCTGGGCTGGTACGACCAGGCCGACCGCGCTGCCTCCGGGTTCGAGAGCGTGCTGGTCGCGGGGAACGTCCCCGCACCGGACATGGCCGTCGACGCGGCGCGGAAAGCGCTCCGCATGGCCGGGATCGGTGACGAGGACTTCGGGGCCCTGGTGCACAGCACCACCTACCACCAGGGCCCCGACGGCTGGTCCGCCCCGCACTACGTGCTCCGGGAGACGATCGACCGGCCGATCTCCGCGATCGAGCTCCGCCAGGGCTGCGTCGGCATGATCGCCGGCCTGGAACTGGCCGTGCACCGGCTGACCGCCGACCGCGAGGCCGACGCCGTCCTGCTGACCACGTCCGACAACTTCTCCGCCCCGATCGTGGACCGGTGGCGGGCCGCGAAGCTCTTCCTGCTCGCCGACGGCGGTGCGGCCGCGGTGGTCTCCCGCCGCGGCGGCTTCGCCAAGGTCCTCTCGGTCGCGGCGTACAGCAACCCGACCATGGAGGAGCTGCACCGCGGTGGCGAGGACCTCTTCCCACCCGGCATCACCCGCGGGATCTCGCTGAACTTCGAGGAGCGCAGCGACCACTGGCGGGAGCAGTGGGCCAGGGGCATCGCGCCCCCCATGGGCCACCTCGGCGAGTGCGTCGCGGGAGCGGCCGACAAGGCGCTCGCCGACGCGGGGATCGGGATGGAGAAGATCGCGCGGGTCTGCCACGTGGGCTTCGCCCGCGGCCCGCTGCACGCCATCTACCTCGACGCGCTCGGCATCGACGCGGACCGGGGGAGCTGGGAGATCACCCGCCGAACCGGCCACGTCGGCGCGGCGGACCCGTTCATCGGGCTGGAACACCTGTGGCGCACCGGATCCGTGGTGCCGGGCGACCACGTCATGTTGATCGCGAACGCGCCCGGCATGGAGGCGGGCTGCGCGGTGCTGGAGATCGTCGAGCCCTACCGGGCCACCTCAGCCGAAACCGACGAGGAGTAGAGATGCTGGACGGATGCACGACGTGGCCCGCGGAGCTCGCCGCCCGGTACGTCCGAGAAGGCCTGTGGCGCGGTGAGGACCTGGGCGGCCTGCCCAGGACGTGGGCGACGCGCGACGGCGAGCGCACCGCACTGGTGCACGGCGACGTCCGACTGTCCTACCAGGACCTGGCGGACCGGGTCGACCGCGTGGCGGCGGGTTTCCGCAAGCAGGGGATCCGCGCCGGTGACCGCGTCGTGCTCCAGCTGCCGAACGTGCCGGAGTTCGTGGTCGTCGCGTTCGCGCTGTTCCGGGTCGGGGCGAAGCCGGTGTTCTCACTGGCCTCCCACCGCTCCAACGAGATCCGCCACCTGCTCGCGCTGTCCGGCGCGGTCGGCTACGTCACGCCCGGCGTGCACCGCGGGTTCGACCACACGGTCCTCGCGCAGCAGATGCTGGCCGAGGTCCCGACGCTGCGGCAGGTCTTCGTCCTCGGCGAGGACCCCAGAGGAGAGGAGTGCCGCGTCGACGACCCGCGGCTGATCCCGCTGGCGTCGGTCGACGCCGACCCGGTGCCGCTGCCCGTCAGCGACCCGTCGGACGTCGCGTTCTTCCTGCTGTCCGGCGGGACGACCGCGCTGCCGAAGCTGATCCCCAGGACGCACGACGACTACGCCTACCAGACCAGGGCCGTCGCGGAGGTCTGCGGCATCACCGCCGCGGACGTCTACCTCGCGGCGCTGCCGGTGGAGTTCAACTTCACCTGGGGCTGCCCCGGCGTGATCGGCACGTTCGTCTCCGGCGGCACGGTCGTGCTCGCCGAGGACCCCGGCGCCGAGGACTGCTTCCGGCTCATCGAGGAGGAGGGCGTGACCTTCACGTCCGTCGTGCCGACCGTGGCGCACCTGTGGCTGGAGTCCCGCGAGTGGGTCGAGGCCGACCTGTCCACGTTGAAGGTGGTGCAGATCGGCGGCGCGAAGCTCCAGCCGGAGCTGGCCGCCCGGATCCAGCCGGAGCTGGGAGCCCGGCTCCAGCAGGTGTTCGGCATGGCCGAGGGGCTGCTGTCCATGTCCCGCGCGGACGACGACCAGCACTCGCTCGTCCACACCCAGGGGCGACCCATCTCGCCCGCGGACGAGATCCGCATCGTCGACGAGAACGACCAGGAGGTGCCCGCGGGCGTCACCGGCGAACTGCTGACCCGCGGCCCCTACACGCTGCACGGCTACTACCGCGCGGAGGAGCACAACCGGAAGGCCTTCACCGAGGACGGGTTCTACCGCTCCGGCGACCTGGCCCAGCTGACCGCCGAAGGGCGGCTGATCATCGAGGGGCGCATCAAGGACGTCGTGATCCGCGGCGGGGACAAGATCTCCGCAGGCGAGGTCGAGGGTCACCTGGTGACCCACCCGGCGGTCTCAAGGGCGGCGGTCGTGCCGGTGCCGGACGAGTTCCTCGGCGAACGGATCTACGCGTTCCTGGTGCGCGAGGGCCGTGAGCCCGCGCTGTACGAGCTGAAGCGCGCGCTGCACGAGCGGGGGCTGGCGGAGTACAAGCTGCCGGACCGCGTGGAGTACGTGGAGGCCTTCCCGTTGACACCACTGGGGAAGGTCGACAAGAAGGTCCTCGCCGCCGCGGCGAAGGACCCCGCCCTCTCACGGGACTGGGCACCCGTGGACCTCACCGGAACACCGGAAAGGGTGAGCTAGCCATGCCGCAGAACGATCTCGGACCGTCCACGGCGGACTCGTTGCGCGAGGTCGTCGCGGGGATCGTCGGCACACCCGCCGCGGAGATCCCCGGCGACGCCAACCTGGTCTTCCTCGGGCTCGGCTCGCTGGAGATGATGCGGCTGGTCACCCGCTGGCGCCGCGAGGGCCTGGCCGTCGAGTTCTCCGAGCTCGCGGCCGAGCCGACCATCGACGCCTGGGCCGCCCACCTCGACGAGGCAAGGCGGGCAGTCGGATGACCGAGCTGCTGATCCGCGGCGGGTACCTCTACCCGGCGGACGCCGCCGCGTCGGTCATCCCGAACGGGTCGGTGCTCGTCTCCGACGGCAGGATCACCGCCGTCGGCCCCGCCGCCGAAGTCCAGGCGCCCGAAGGCGTCCGGGTCGTCGACGCGACCGGCAAGATGATCCTGCCCGGCTTCGTCAACGCCCACTGGCACGACCTGTTCGCCATGCGCTTCCCGTTCCGCGGCGCGCTCCGGCCGCCGCACGACCGCGACGACCAGCCCGCGTTCATGGCGCTGGGCGGCAACCTCCAGGCCATCTCCACGGCGTTCGACTCCTTCACGGACAAGATCGACCAGCTCACCGTCGACGAGGCCGACGCGATCGCCCGGTACTCGATGTGGACGCAGCTGCGGACCGGCGTCACCACGCTCGGCGACGTCGGCTCGTTCAACCGGCCGGAGTCCTTGGCGGGGGCCGCGAAGTTCCTCGGGATGCGGGCCTCGGTCAGCACCTGGGCGAGCGACGCGGTCTGCGCGCCCGGCGAGTCGACGTTCCGCCGCACCCGCGACGCGGACGTCGTCCTGCAACGGATCGAGGACCTGCTGCGGCACGTCGCCGCGGACACCTCCGGTCTGCTGCGGGCCCGGCCGACCTCGGTCTACGGCATCAACATGACCGACGAGCTGGGCGCCGGTTTCGCCGAGCTGGTCGCGAAGCACGACGTCCCGTTCGCCACCCACGTCGGCGCGCTGCGCAACGAGTACGAGGTGTCCCAGGCCTACTACGGCGTGACACCGGTCCGCCGGTTCGCCGACCTGGGGCTGCTCTCGCCGCGGTTCATGGCCGTGCACACGGCGTTCGTGGACGAGGACGAGGGGAAGCTGCTGGTGGACAACAACGTCCACGTCTCGTTCTCGCCCGCCAAGTACGGCCACGCGGGGGAGTCGACGCTCACCGAGACCAGGGCGATCCCGGAGTTCCGGCGGGCGGGCCTGGACGTGTCGCTCTCCACCGACGGCGCCGCGCTGCCGGTGGGCGGCATGGCCGAGGCCATGAAGGTCACCTACCAGCTCTTGAACGAGATGTACGCCGACCCGACGGAGGTGCTGCCCACCGACGCGCTGGCCATGGCCACGCGCATCCCCGCGAAGGGCCTGGGGTGGAACGACATCGGCAGCATCGAGGTCGGCAAGCAGGCGGACCTCGTGCTGATCGGCGTCGACGACTGGCGCTACCTGCTCAACCCGCGCCCGCTGGAGGGTTTCCTCGCGCTGGGCGGCTCGATGGACGTCGACACCGTGATCGTCGCGGGCAACGTCCTGGTCGAGGGCGGGCGCGCCACCGGGTTCGACGAGCGCGAACTCGAAGCGAACTACCTGGAGGCCGTGGGGTCCTTCTCCGTGCGCTCCCTCGGTGTCGATCCCGGTGTCGTGGCCGCTCGGACCCCGCGGCGCGCCAAGACAGCCGAGGGGTGAAGTGATGAAGCAGAGGATCGCCCTGGTCACCGGGGCAGCGGGCGGCATCGGCGAGGCGGTGGTGCGCGCACTCGCGGAGGACGGCACCGCCGTCGCCGCGGTGGACGCCAACGCCGAAGGCCTCGCACTGGTCGTGAAGGGACTGACCGAGGAAGGACACCTGGTTCGCGGCTTCACCCTGAACGTCGCGTCGAGCGAGGAGGTCAACGCCGTCGTCGCACGGGTCGAGGACGAGCTCGGCCCGGTCTGCTACCTGGTCAACGCCGCGGGCGTGCTGCGCACGGCGGAGGCGGTCGACCTGCTGGAGGAGGACTGGGACTTCACGTTCGCCGTCAACACCACCGGCGTCTTCAACGTCAGCCGCGCGGTGGCGCGGCGGATGATCCCGCGCAAGCACGGCGCGATCGTCACGGTGGCCTCCAACGCCGCCAAGACCCCGCGCTGGAACATGGCCGCCTACGCCGCCTCCAAGGCCGCCGCGGCGAGCTTCACCAAGTGCCTCGGCCTGGAACTGGCCCGGCACGGCATCCGGTGCAACGTGGTCGCCCCCGGCTCCACGGACACGCCGATGCTGACCTCGCTCTGGGCCGACTCGGACGGCGACGCGCTGCGGGCGTCGATCGAGGGCACGCCGGAGCAGTACCGCGTCGGCATCCCGTTGGGGCGCCTGGCGCAGCCGGGCCACGTGGCGGACGCGGTGCTCTTCCTGCTGTCCGACCGCGCGGCCCACATCACCCTGCACGACCTCACCGTCGACGGCGGCGCGGCACTCGGGAACTGAGTCCGCACAACAAGAACCAGGAGACACCATGGCGATCCCGGTGATCGAGCCGTACCCCATGCCCGCGGAACACGAGCTGCCCGCGAACATCGCGCGCTGGACCATCGACCCCAGCCGCGCCGTCCTGCTCATCCACGACATGCAGAACTTCTTCCTCAGCCCGTTCCAGCACGAGCAGGCCCCGATGAGCGACCTCGTGCGCAACGTCGCCGAGCTGAAGGCCCGCTTCACCGCCCGCGGCGCGCAGGTCGCCTACACCGCCCAGCCCGGCGGCATGTCCGACGCGGATCGCGGTCTGCTCAAGGACTTCTGGGGCGCGGGCATGTCGACGGACCTGGAGCACCGGCAGATCCTGCCGAGCCTGGCCCCCGGCGCGGACGACATCGTGCTGACCAAGTGGCGGCCGAGCGCGTTCGCCCGCACGGACCTGCTGGAGCGCATGCGCGAGCAGGGCCGCGACCAGCTGGTGATCTGCGGCGTCTACGCGCACGTCGGCATCCTGATGACCGCGCACGAGGGGTTCTCCAACGACATCCAGACGTTCCTCGTCGCGGACGCCGTCGCGGACTTCTCCCTGGAGTACCACCGGATGGCGCTGGACTACGCGTCCTCCCGGTGTTCGGTGACCGTGTCCACGCGCACCGCCCTCTCGATGGTCGACGGGGAGTTCTGATGACCGCCTGGCTGGATCGGATCCTGGGACCGGACGCGCCGCCGTTCGCCCTGCTGCACAGGCCCGGCTCGGCCGGGCCCGACCGGGTCGACCTCCTCTTCGGCGACGTGGCCGAGGTCGACCTGATCGCCGACATCCCCCTGCGGGAGGACGGACCCGCGGACCAGCACGACGTCCTTGTCCTGCTGCCCTTCCGCCAGGTCCGCGAACGCGGGTTCCAGTACCCGGACGACGGCGAGCCGCTGATCGCGATCACCGTCACCGACCAGGAGGTGTTGCCCTTCGACGAAGTCACCGCGGGACTACCGGACGGCGCGCTGGAACTCGGTTCCGGCGGGTTCGACCTCGACGACGAGCAGTACGCCGAGGTCGTCCGCCGGGTGCTCACCGAGGAGATCGGCGAGGGGACGGGCGCGAACTTCGTGATCAAGCGCTCGTTCTCCGCCGAGATCACCAACTGGTCGCGGACGACCGCGCTGACGTTCTTCCGCAGGCTCCTCGGCCGCGATCCCGGCTCCTACTGGACGTTCCTGGTGTGCACCGGCGGCCGCACGTTCGTCGGCGCCTCGCCGGAGCGGCACGTGAGCCTCGACGCGGGCACCGTCGTGATGAACCCGATCAGCGGCACCTACCGCTACCCGGAGTCCGGCCCCGAACTGGCGGGCGTGCTCGGGTTCCTGTCCGACACGAAGGAGGCGAACGAGCTGTACATGGTGCTGGACGAGGAGCTGAAGATGATGGGCCGGGTCTGCGACCTGGGCGCCCGCGCACTCGGCCCGCACCTCAAGCAGATGGCGCGCGTCGCGCACACCGAGTACCTGATCGAGGGCCGGTCCTCGCTCGACGCGCGGGAGGTCCTGCGCGACACCCTGTTCGCGCCCACCGTCACCGGCGGCCCGCTGGAGAGCGCCTGCCGGGTGATCGCCCGCTTCGAGCCGCAGGGCCGCGGCTACTACGCCGGTGTGGCCGCGCTGATCGGGCGGGACGCGCGGGGGGCGCAGGCGCTCGACTCGGCGATCCTGATCCGCACCGCGGACATCTCGTCCGAGGGCCTGATGACGATCGGCGTCGGCGCCACGCTGGTGCGCGACTCGTCGCCGGAGTCGGAGGCCGAGGAGACGCGGGCGAAGGCGGCAGGCCTGCTGGCCGCGCTGCACGGCGCCGCGCTGGCGCCGGTCGCCGAGGTGCCGGACATGAGCGGCCACCCGTCCGTCCGGCAGGCGCTGGCCGAGCGCAACGTCCCGCTGTCGGAGTTCTGGTTCGCCCGGCCGGAGAACCGCGCCAGGCGGGTGCCCGCGCTGGACGGCAAGCGGATCCTGGTGATCGACGCCGAGGACACGTTCACCTTCATGGCCCGCACCCTGCTGGGCTCGCTGGGGATCGACGTGACCGTGGCGCGGTTCGACTCGGCCTACCGGCTCGACGGGTACGACCTGGTGATCGTCGGGCCCGGCCCCGGCGACCCCCGCGAGGTGGACGACCCGAAGATCGCGAGCATGCGGGCGGTGGTCGCGACCCTGCTGGAGCGCGGCACCCCGTTCTTCGCGGTGTGCCTCGGCCACCAGGTGCTCAGCACCATGCTGGGCCTGCCGGTCCGGCGTCGCGACGAGCCGAACCAGGGCGTCCAGCGCAAGATCGACCTCTTCGGGCGGACCGAGTTGGTGGGCTTCTACAACACCTTCTCCGCCCGGTCCGACTCCGACCGCTTCACCTGCGAGGCGCGCGACGGCGTGGTCGAGGTGTTCCGCGAGGACTCCGGCGACGAGGTGCACGCCCTGCGCGGACCCGGCTTCGCCTCCGTGCAGTGCCACCTGGCGTCCGTGCTCACCCGAAACGGCGCCGAGATCCTCGGGGAGGTCCTCGGCGACCTCCTGACCGAAGGGGTCTGATGGGGACGCCGCTCTCCGCGCCTGCCGCCGAGTGGTCCACCCCGGACCTCTCGGCGGCCGCGCGCCCGCGCACGGGTCGACTCGGAAATCGGGACATGCGGGCCGCAGGTTCGTCCATTGGCGTTCGATCCCACGCGGTGGCCGTGCGACCGTAACGCTGATATGTTTCATATTGTTTCGACGAGTTGTGCGATAGTCGTCGACACGGGCGCGCCGGGTGACGGGCAGTGACCCCCCAATTACCCATATCATTTCCTGTTGGAGCGTTCGGCTGAGCACTTTATGCGTTCGGCGCAATTGCATGTACAGGCCCCTTACGGAGTGTAAGACTCCCGTATCGGAGCACACATGCAAGGGGGTTGGATGATCAGGGTGTTGCTCGCCGAGGACGTGCAAATGGTGCGGGGGGCACTCGTCGCGCTGCTCGACCTGGAGCCCGACATTCACGTCGTCGCGTCGGTTGCCAACGGTGACGAAATCTTTCCGGCGGTCGTGCGGAACAAGCCGGATGTGGCCGTGCTCGACATCGACCTGCCCGGTCTGGACGGCCTTTCGGCGGCCGCGCTCATCCGCGACAGCGTCCCGGAAACCCGCACCCTCATCCTCACCAGCCTCGGCAGGCCGGGCACCCTGCGCCGCGCCCTCACCGCGCGGGTCAACGGGTTCATCCTCAAGGACTCGCCGATCAACGAGCTCGCGGACGCGATCCGCGGCGTCTCGGTCGGTCGCCGGGTGATCGACTCCCAGCTCGCGCTGGCCGCGTGGGACGGTGACGAGTGCCCGCTCACGCCCCGTGAGCTGGAGGTCCTGCGGCTCGCCGCGGACGGCGCGAGCGCGATGGAGATCGCGAGCAGGCTGTTCCTGTCGGTCGGCACGATCCGCAACTACTTGACGACGGTCACCATGAAGCTCGAAGCGCGCAACCGCGTCGACGCGGTCCGCATCGCCCGCAAGTCCGGCTGGCTCTAGCCCGCCAACTCCTCCGCGACGCCCTGCGCTGCCAGCGGAATCGACGCGTGCAGGTGGAACCGGCCGTCCGCCGCGCGCCCGGCGGTCAGGACGCCCCCGATCTCGTGCACCCGCCGGGTCATGTTCCGCACGCCGCTGCCGGACCGGTCGCGGGTGGTCGCACCGGCGCCGTCGTTGACGATGTCCAGCAGCACCTGGTCACCGGACCGCCGCACGGCGATCTCGCAGTTCTCGGCCTTGCTGTGCCGCAGCACGTTGGTCACGCCCTCGCGCACGAGCGTGGCCAGCACGGTCGCCGCGGGTTCGGGGACCGGGCTGTCGTCCATCTCCATGCGCACCGCGACGTCGGCCGAGGTCAGCACCGCCGTGGCGGACTTGACCGTCTCCCGCACCGACAGCAGCCGGTAGCCGAGCGCGACCGAGCGGACGTCGACCAGCGCGAGCCGGGTGATGTCGAGGATCTCGGCCACGGACTCCCGCGCCTCCGCGGGGCGGTCGGGCAGCATCCGGTGCACCAGCTCGCTCTTGACCTTGATCGCCGTCAGGCCGTACCCGAGCAGGTCGTGGAGGTCGCGGGACACCCGTTCGCGCTCGTCGGCCACCGCGCACCACTCCAGTTCGGCGCACGACTCGTCGAGCCTGGTCGCGAGCAGCGCGAGCCACGGCAGACCGCGCACGACCAGGCCGGTCATCGCGACCGTGATCAGGCCGAACACCACCGCGGTGGTGTCACCGCCGGTCGTCGCCTGGACCACGCCCGCCGCCGCGACGACAACGGCGTACCCGACCCACCCCGCGAGTGGCGGCAGCACCAGGAGAACGCTGCCCGCCGGCAATCCGGGCACCACGATCCAGGGGTGGTCGAACACGAACACCGGCGCGAACGTGAGCGCCACCTGGCACGTCAACACGAGGTGGCCGATCGGGAAACGCAATGGCGCGTGGGGCCGGCTGAAATAGAACAACTGCACGGCTGACAACAAGACAATGACCGCGATGGGGACCGCCGTACGGGTGACGTCACGTCCGAGTAGAAGCACGTGGCCAATCTCGACGACGGTCAGTCCGCACAGCACGGCAACGGCGGTGCGCGTGGTGTGGTGGGCAGGCGGCATCGGCAACCGCACACTTCCGCGTGGGTGGGTCACAGCCGTCATTTCTGCCCCCCGGGGACGCACCGCGGCAAATACTACTAGGGCGTCGTCCCATCGTGATCCGACACGTGGAGGAATACGGCGCTGGTGATCACCAAACGCGCTCGCGCCGCTACGGAATGCAGTTCTCGAAGGTCGGGTGAAAGTTTCACCACCTCGCACATTAGTCGGTCACTGCGGAGAGGTGCCGCGGTACGTGGCGTCACCCGGCACCGATCGTATGCACTGGTGGTGCGCAAACCGGACGTCGAGACTGGGGAGAAGTTCCATGGAGATCAGGGTGCTGGGACCGCTGGAAGCCCGGATGAACGGCGTGTCGATTACGCCCACCGCCAGCAAGCCGCGGCAGCTGCTCGCGCTGCTCGGGCTCCAGGCCGGACAGGTGGTGACCGTGCCCACCCTGATCGAGGAGCTCTGGGGGATGACGCCGCCGCGGAGCGCGCTCACGACCCTGCAGACCTACGTGCTGAGGATCCGCAGGAAGATCGAGGCGGCGTCACCGCACCCGCAGGCGAAGGACGTGCTCGTCACCAGATACGGCGGCTACCTGCTCGACGCGGGCCCGGACAGCGTCGACGTGGCCGCGTTCGAGCGGTCCGCCAAGGCGGGCAGGCAGGCGTTCGACGCGGGCAGGCTGGCGGAGGCGTCGACCCTCTTCGGCGCCGCGCTGGCAGTCTGGCGGGGCCCCGTCCTCTCGGACGTGAAGATCGGCGTTCGCCTCGGCATGGAGATCACCCGTCTGGAGGAGAGCAGGCTGGGCGTCCAGGAGACCCGCATCGACACCGAACTGCGCCTCGGCAGGCACCAGGCCCTCCTCGGCGAGCTGTCGATGCTGACCGCGCAGCACCCGATGCACGAGAACTTCCGCGCCCAGCACATGCTGGCGCTCTACCGCTCCGGCAGGCAGTGGCGCGCGCTGGAGGAGTACCGCTCGCTGCACGACCGGCTGGTCGAGGAACTGGGCCTCGCCCCGTCCGAGCGCCTCAGGCAGCTCCAGCGGGCGATCCTGAGCGCCGACTCCGTCCTGGACGTCCACGACGAGGCCGGTTTGCCCCAGTTGGCGTCCTGAACGCCTTTTCGAATGCTGCGAGCGGTGTCGGTGAGTCTGGCGATACTGTGTGCCGGACCGGGTGGAGGGAAACGGCGGGGATGATCAGGATCTTATTGGCCGAGGACATGCACATGGTCCGCGGCGCGTTGGTGGCCCTGCTCGACCTGGAACCCGACATCGAGGTCGTCGCCGAAGTCGAGTCCGGTGACCAGATCATCCCCATGGTTCGCCTGCACGGCCCCGACGTGGCCGTCATCGACATCGACCTCCCCGTGCTGGACGGCCTGACGGCCGCGGGCACGATCCGCGCCACCATGCCGGGTGTGCGGACGCTGATGCTCACCTCGCTCGCCCGTCCGGGCACCCTGCGCCGCGCGCTGGCCGCGGGCGTGGACGGGTTCATCCTCAAGGACGCGCCGCCCGCCAAGCTCGCCGCCGCCATCCGGGACGTGGCGGCGGGCAGGCGGGTCGTCGACTCGCAGCTCGCGCTCGCCGCGTGGGACCGCGGGGAGTCCCCGCTGACCGACCGGGAACTGGAAGTGCTGCGGCTCGCGGCCAACGGCACCGACGCGCCCGACATCGCCCGCGCCCTGTCGCTGTCCGCGGGCACCGTGCGGAACTACCTCACCACCATCGTCACCAAGCTGGACGCGCGCAACCGCGTGGACGCCATCCGCATCGCGTCCGACGCCGGCTGGCTCTGAGCGGCTCCCCAGCCGAAGGCTTGGACGACGCGCACCACCGCGGAACACGCCCGCCACAGGAGTCCCGACTCCGCGGCGGGCTTTTCGCTGTTCCGCGCCGACGACCCGTCATCGTTCCGCGCCGACGATCCGCCGCGCGGGACGTGCCGCACTCGATGAGGTGAATTCCGAATACCGCTGCTTCCCGTGCGGGGCACCGCGGGTAGCGGTTCGCTCCACAAGGGACATCAGGCGCGGGGCAGCGGGATCTCGGCCTGCAGCCGGTAGGTGTTGTCCTCGGTGGCGCCCGCCTTCAGCGTGCCGCCCACGTCGGACACGCGCGCGGTCAGGTTGGGGATCCCCGACCCGCCGCCGCCGATCACCGCGGCCACCACCCGAGCCCTGGACGGCGTGCCCGCGGGCATCAGGCCGTCGTTGACGATCCTCATCGTGAGCCGGTCCCCGTCGTGCGCCAGGGTGATCTCGCAGTTCTCCGCCCGGCTGTGGCGCAACAGGTTCGTGACGCCCTCGCGCAGCACGGTGGCCAGCGCGGTCCGCACGTCCGGCGTCAGTTCGCAGGGCTCCAGCCGCAGCGTCACGTTGATGTTCGCCGCGGTCAGCAGAGCGCGCGCCGACACGGATTCCTCGTCCAGCGACAGCTCGCGGTAGGAGGAGGCCACGGCGCGGACGTCGGCGAGCGCCTGGCGGGAGATGTCGATGATCCCGGACAGCTCCTGCTGCGCCCGCGACGGGTCCTTGGACACCAGCCGGTGGGCCAGCTCGGACTTCAGGGTGATGGCGGACAGCGAGAACCCGAGCAGGTCGTGCAGGTCCCGCGCGAAGCGCAGGCGTTCACGGGTCACGGCGAGGTCGGCCAGTTCGGAGCGGGCCTCGTACAGGTCCTGGACCATGGTCCGCAGCCGCGACAGCGCGAAGACCACCAGACCGTGGTTGATCGTCACCAGCACGCCGTACGTGACGTTGATCGAGTCGCCGCCCAGCAGGTACTGCGCGCCCGCCATGCTCGCCATGACGGCGAGGAAGAAGGGCAGGCCGAACCGGGCGGGCAGCGCCAGCAGCAGGCTGCCCGCGAGCAGGCCGGGCAGGCCGAGGAACGGGTTCTCGAACACCACGACCGGCAGGTAGGTCGCCACGGCCAGCACCGCCAGCAGCGCGTAGCCCAGCGGCGACCGCGGGTTCGAGGTGGGACGGCTGAAGAAGCCGAGAACGAGCCCCAGCGACACGAGCACGCAGGCCTCGGCGAGCACCTTGCCCAGCAGGTCCATCCGCGCGGCGACCACGAACACCGTCGCGTTGATCGCGTAGCCGCAGAACACGGCGGTGGCGATCACCTGTCCGAGCCGGGGCGCCATCGCGTGCCCGTGCTCCAGGCGCTTGCGCTTCGACCTGGTGGTCGCGGGCACGTCGTCTTCGTCTTCGTCGTCGCCGTGCAGCGGGATGGTCGCGTGCAGGCGGTAGGTCTCGTCCGGGCCGGGCCCGGCGGTCAGCACGCCGCCGAGGCCCTCGACGCGGGAGGTGAGGTTGTCGATGCCGTTGCCGTGGTCGACGGGCTCGTCGGTCTCGCGGACGCCGTCGTTGACGATCTCGATGGAGACCGCGCGGTCGTCGCGGGTCACGGTGATGTCGCACTGCTCGGCCTTGCTGTGCCGCAGCAGGTTGGTCACGCCCTCGCGCAGCACGGTGGCGAGCACGGTGCGGGTTCGGGTCGGCAGGTCGCCCCGGTCGCACTTCATGGTCACCACGACCTCGGCCGCGGTCAGCACCGAGCGGGAGGAGGCCATCTCGTCGTCCAGCGACAGCTCGCGGTAGGAGGAGGCGACGGCGCGGACGTCGGAGAGGGCCTGCCGGGAGATGTCCAGGATCTCGGCCAGTTCCCGGCGGGCCCGGTCGGGCATCCGGGGGACCAGCCGGTGGGTCAGCTCGGTCTTCAGGGTGATCGCCGACAGCGAGAAGCCGAGCAGGTCGTGCAGGTCGCGCGCGAAGCGCAGGCGCTCGCGGGCCACGGCGTGGCCCGCGAGCGCGGACCGGGCGTCGTCCAGCTCCTGCACCAGCGACCGCAACCTGGACAGGCCGTACACGACGAGGCCGACCACGGCGGTCAGGTTCGCGATGTACACCGTCTCCAGCGGCGCGTCGGTGATCCGGTACTGGACGATCCCGTTGGCGACCGCGACCGCCGCGAACACCAGCCAGCCCGCGAGCGGTCTCAGCACCAGCAGCGCGTCGCCAGCCAGGAAGCCCTGCATCCCGGTCCAGCCCTCGCCGTACAGCGCGATGGGCCCGAGCACGACGGCCGCCTGCACGAGCAGCGCCGCGTACCCGCGCCTGCCCCGGACGTCCGCCGCGGGGTTGCTGAAGAACCCCAGCTGCAACACCATCATCACGGCCAGGCACACGGCCGCGGGCGCCACGTGCGCGAACGACGCGTCCTCGGCGACCACGTACTGGAAGGCGTTCACGACGAACCCCGAGAACACCACCGTGACGACGAGGAGCGCGAGCCGGGGGGCGAGGCCTGCCGCCCCGGCCCTGCTGTCGCTTCCGCGCGACATCACGGCGTCAAGGCGTTCTGCCACATCCACTCCCATGCCAAGAGTTGGGGACATCGCCGTCCGGACCCATGCTAGTGGTGCCGAGACGGTGTTCTGCCGGATTTCCCGGGGTCGGAGGTGAGGATGAGCCCGGCGCTCGCCAGATACGCCACGACGTCCGCGACGATGCCCTGGTCCACCCGCAGCGCGTCGGCGACCTCGGCGACCGTGGTCCTCCCGTCCAGCAGCCGCTTGACGATCCCCGGCGCGGGCGCGCGGTGCAGCACCACCACGTAGGGCGGGCCGGGGCACACGAGCGCCTGGTCGCCCTCCACGTCCTCGATCCGCGTTTCCGGCGGGATCTCGATCTGGTCGTCGTCCTCGATCCGGGGCCAGCGGAACACGGCGTCGCTGACCACGGCCATCAGCGACAGGATCGGACCCGCGCCGTCGTGCAGGCCGAGCGACGGGACCACGACACCGCCCAGCTCGTCGAGCGTCAGCCTGAGCCGGGGCCACTCCGTGCCGCAGTACCCCTCGTCCCTCCACCGGTTGAACTCGGCGAACAGGACCGGGATGTTCTCCAGCGACACCGGCCCCAGGCTCATCCGGTTCAGCGCCTCCCGCACCAGCGGGCTGTCGTCGGACACCTCGATGTCACCCCAACGCCCGTGCACGGTCAGCCGGGGCCCGCCGACGCTGACGAACGTGTCCTCCAGGAGCGAGAACAGCGGTCGCCCGGAGGGGAAGTGAGAGGTCACGGCACTACTCCAACTCTGCCCAGGCCGCGCTAGACCGACGCCGGTCACAGGAACATCGGGACCGGGTTGAGCTCGTCGAACGCGGCAGGTCGCTCGACCCTCCCCAGGCATACCGGGACCTGGTAGAGCCGCCCTGGAGCCAGCCTGGACCAGAAGTGCCGCATTCCGGGCACGATGACCTTCACGACGGGAAGTCCCACGTCAGGGCGTGTCTGGTTCAGCACGAGCAGCTCCATTCCGCGCTCTTCGAGGCGAGTCCGGATCGACTCGACGTCCAGCAGGAGGTCCTTGTCCGGCGTGTACCCGAAGTCCTCGACCCGGCGGGCCGGGGCGAACGGATCGGGCAGCAGGTAGGGCTGGTTGTCCGTGGAGCAGTGCCGCAGCCAGTGCCGCAGGTCGACGTCCATGCGCCGCCAGTCGCCCTCGCGCAGGGTGGTGATGGACGGCATCACCTGGTTCAGCTCGGTCAGGGCGCGCCGCACGGCGACCCTCGGGTCGAGGTGGGCGCCGAAGCCGAACATGACGTCCTCCCGCGGACCGCCGAGCCGCCGCGACACGGCGGCCACCACCGGGATGTCCAGGTCGGCGGTCAGGTCCAGCACCCACACCTCGCGGTCCAGCTCGGCGTACACGTCGCGCAGCTCGTCGATGAACGGATCGCCGATCGAGTCGAGGTCGATCGCGGGCATCCGGGTCCGGTTGTACCACCACAGCGCCACGGCGTCGCGTTCCACGACCTCCAGCAGGCCCTGCAGCACGGCGTCCTCGACGCTGCTCCCGGCCGCGCAGCCGTTGGAGTTCGCGGTGATCGACGCGGGCGCGGGCGCCCCGTAGTACAGGGAGCCCGTCGGCAGCAGCCGGTGGCACTGGTTCGTCAGCGACCACACCGGCGTCCAGTCGAGCACGCCGTGCTCGTCGAACGGCTCCGGCACGTGCTGGAACGGCGAGTGCGCGGCGTTGTGCTCGACGCGGTTGGAGAACTGGCGCTCGTCGTAGAGCTGGAAGGAGTCCGGGTGCACGGCCTCGTCGCCGATCCCGCGGTAGCTGCCGCGGACCGTGGCCTCGTCGCCGTGGTAGGTGCCGCTGTGGCGTTCGAGCGCCTCGCACAGCGCGCCTACCTCGGCCTGCAACGGCGTCGCGCCCTTGCCGCCGTTGTCGCAGCGCAGCGTCGAGCGCAGGCCGTCGAGGCCGGTGGCGCGCGCGGCGGCGTTCGTGCCGGAGCGGTAGGAGTTGAAGAAGTCGTGGCCGCGGTCGTCGCGGCGGATCTCCTTGACCACGCCGGTGACCGGGCTGACGAGGTGGCGGTAGGTGTCCAGCACCTCCTGCGGGGACGCCGACCGGTGGCCGCCGCCGTCGCGGGACCGCTTGACCCGCGAGGTGAGCCGAACGGGCGCCAGCGCCCGCGCGCGAACCAGGTTCGGGTTCCCGCAGCCGGGGCACTGCGGGATGCGGCGCACCTCGTGGTGCGCGACCCGCATGTCGAGGCTGTCGTACGACCAGATCTCGCGCTGCCCGGCGTGCCGGTAGCCCGCGAGCCACTTGGTGGCCTCCAGCGCGGCGACCTCCGTCGCCGTCGCCGTCACCGACGGGAGGCCGACGGCGGGGCGTGCCGCGGGACCGAGCCGTCCGCGCACCGCCTGCACGTGGGCCTCGGCCGGGCGGTTGGCCGACAGCCGCGCCGAGAGGCACCGCCAGCAGGCGCCCTCGCCCGGCGTGAAGAAGGGGCCGACCCACACCTGCGTGCCCGTCGGCTTGAGCAGCAGCCACGGCGTGCCCGCCAGGCGGTGCTCCTCGTCGACGCCCAGCAGACCGGGGTCGAGGTAGTCGTCGCACACCACCACCGCCAGGTCCGCGACGTCGCGGGCCGCACCGACCGCGACGGCGAGACCGGCGCGGCTCAGCGCCTCGGTGACGGCGTCCTGGCGCGCTCCGCCGACGGAGACGACCCGCACCCGAGCGGCGCCCGTGCCGCGCAGGGCGGCCGAGGCGTCCAGTCCGGCGGCGTCCCAGTAGGCCAGCGCGGCCGTGTCCTCGACCTCCCCCGACGACACCGTCCCGATGAGGCCCGCGGCCCCCAGCCGGTTCAGCAGCCGTCCGGCCTGGTCGGCGTCCACTCCCGCGGGCAGGTCACGCAGCAGCTCCGCGAGGTCCCGCGTCCCGTCCAGCAGCGAGGCCAGCAGCTCGACGTGAGGTCCCTGGAGGGCCGTCACCCCGTTCTCCGAGAAGAGGTAGACCGCCTCGCCCTGGACGATCTCCGGTCGCAGGTGGCGCTTGAACCCGATCCGCTCGTGTCTCCGCATGGCCCCAGCTCCGTTCTCAGGCCGCGAGGGCCGCGCGGAGACCGGGCACCGGCCCACCGCTGCAGTGGACGCTGAAGCCGAGGAACTCCAGGGTGTGGCTCGTGGGGCGGTCGAACTCGTAGATGACGAGGTCGACGTCGTCGGTGAGGGCGTCCACTGCGCGGGTGGCGGCGTTCATCTCTGTCTCCCCGGATGATGTTCGAACTTCGGCCGGTGGTGAAAGGTGCTGGTCAGGATTCTGTCCGGCCGGGGGAAGCCGCCGGTAGTTACGGCATAACGTGCGCGAACATGAAGTTCTCATGCCCGGCGAGGGGTGACTTCATGTCGGACTCGTGGTAAGGACACTGGGGTTTCGGGCGGCCGTGCGGTGGACTGAACAGGCATCAGCAGGAGCGGGACCACCGAGGAGGCACGGCGATGCAGATCAAGGTTTTGGGCCTGTTGGAGGCCACAGTGGACGGTCGCTCGGTGCTCCCGACGGCGGCCAAGCCGCGGCAGATCTTCGCCCTGCTGGCGCTGCGCGCCGGCCAGGTCGTGCCGGTGGCGACGCTGGTCGAGGAACTCTGGGGCGAACGCCCACCGCGCAGTTCGCGCACCACGTTGCAGACCTACATCATGCAGCTGCGCAGGCTGCTCGGCGACGACGCGACGGGCGTGCTGGCCACCAGGTTCGGCGGCTACCTGCTCGACGTGGCGCCGGAGGACGTGGACGTCCACGAGTACGAGCGCCTGGCCCAGTCCGGCAGGCGCGCGGCGGAGGCCGGTGACTTCGAGTCGGCCGCCAGGCTGCTGCGCACCGCGCTGGAGATCTGGCGCGGTCCGGCACTGGTGGACGTGCCGACCGGCGAGTCCTTGAGCATCGAGGTCACCCGCTTGGAGGAGAGCAGGCTGTCCGTCGTGGAGAGCCGCATCGCCGCCGAGATGCGCTGCGGCAGGCACCACGTGCTGCTGAGCGAACTGGCCGTGCTGACCGCGCGCTACCCGATGAACGAGAACCTCTGCGCCCAGCACATGATCGCCCTCTTCCGCTCCGGGAGGCAGTGGCAGGCCCTGGACGCCTTCAAGGCCTTGCGCGGCACCCTCATCGAGGAACTCGGGGTGGAACCGTCCGGCCGCCTGCGCGAGTTGCAGCGAGCCATCCTCAGCGCGGACGCCCGCTTGGACCGCGCGGAATCCAGGGAAACCCAGAAGATGCTCGCCTGACCCCGCCGCCTCAAGGAGTCGTCGAGGCCCGTCGGAGCGCACGCGGTCATCTTTGTCGTCAAGGCGGCAGGAGGTGCGGTGATGCTCACCGGATTGGTAGGAGCCGAATTGCTCCGCGCGGCGGTCCGCGTCGCCAACGGCCAGGGCTTGTACACGGTCGCGTCGTACCTGCAAAGAGCGGCGAAGGAACACCTCCTGCACGGCTGCAAGAGCACCGCGACCCCCTGCCCCCACGAGGTGGAGGCGGCAAGAATCCTGGGCTCAGGCGTTTGACCACACGTACAGGGGAAACCAAGTGCAACCGCGGCCCCGACGCGACCCGGCGAACGCCAGGCGCCAAGCCCCCTGACACCCGTCGCGCAGGAACGTCGGGACCGCGGCACTACCCGCACCCCCCGGATCGGCAAGACAGATCCGGGGTTTCCCTTACTCACAACAACAACGCGAGCCCGAAGCAGGACAGACCAGACCGGCCCACCGGCAGCACAGCAACGGAAGCACCCAACCAAACCCAACCCGAGCACTCCCCACCCTGACCCCCGATCCGAAGCGCCCTCAGCTTTGCTCTTCGTTTGTCAAGGCATCTTTCCCGCCTTGACAAATCAAGGGCAAAGCTGGAGACAATCGCGCGAGCGGGGGTGAGGGTTGAACCCGTTGGGCCGCAAAGGTTGGACCACGGCGAGCAGGAGGTGGACGGACCGAGCCAAGCGAGGGCCGGGGATGGACCGAGCCAAGCGGGACAAAGCGAAACCGCCGCAAGGAAACACGATTCACCCCCGCCGAGGCCCGTGCGGCGGCTCCCCCCGACCCAACCGATCCACGTAGTCCGCGATCCGACGCTCCCGCGTCTCCGCCTTCTTGGCCTTCGCGATCGTCAGCAGGATCTGGTACCGGCTGCTCCGGCTCAACCGCTCGAAAGCCTCAGCCGCCACCGGCGAGGCATCCAGCGCGGCCCGCAGCTCCGGCGTCACCTCGGCGGTGCTCTGCGGCGCGTAAGCCGCCTCCCACCGCCCGTCCGCCTTCGCCAGCGAGATCTGCTCCAACCCCGCGGGCCGCATCACCCCGGCCGCGATCAACTCCTCGACCCGAGCGCAGTTGATCCTCGACCAGGGGCTCCGCCGTCGCCGGGGCGAGAACCGCTGCGCCCACCACCCCTCGGGCACGTTCCCGGAGAACGCCTTCCCGTCGATCCACCCGTAGCAGAGCGCCACGTCCAGCGCCTCGCCACGGGAAACCGACGGCACGTCCGTCCCCTTCTTCGGCAACGGCACCCAAACCTCGTCCGCGCTGGCGTGGTTCGCCTCCATCCAGGCGGCGAACTCCTCCACCGACGCGAAAACCGGGATCTCCTCCGTCACAACCGAACCTCCCGACGACCGAACCCCCGTCAAAACCCTACGCACGCGCGCTGGAGCCGCACCGGGGAAACCGGTGCGGCTCCAGCGGTTTCACCCGTTCAGGCAGCGGTGTCGGCCTTCACCGGCACCACCAGCTCGTGCACGGTGCCGGGCCGCGCCAACGCCTCGGCGGCGGCCTTGACCCGCTCCAGCGTCGCCGTCATCCCCGCGCGCAGCTCCGCGGTGTGCCCTTCGTACCCGCCCAGCATCATGTTCGCGAACGAGGCCGTCCGCTTCCGCTGCGCCTCGCTCTGCCCGGACACGTCCCACCGCTCGGTCACGATCGTCCCGTCACCGTCGCGCTCCAACCGGTACCCCCACCGCACCCCGTTGGTGGTCGTCAGGAACGAGAACGCCTTCCCGCGCTCCCAGGCCTCGACCTCGTTGCTGGTCACCCAGCGCATCCAGCCGCGCTTGTTGTGCCCGGTGAACTTCGCCCCGACACCCCCGGCCTCGCCGCGCCACGTGCACTTCCAGCACTCGGGGCTCCAGTCGCCCATCCGCGTCACGTCGCTGATCAGGTCCCACACGACGTCCGGGTGCGCGTCGATCCGGATCGACACCTCCTCCGGCTGGTAGTCGACGGCCAGCGGCGTCGCGGCCAGTGCCTTGTTGCGGGCCTTCAACGCCTTCTTCGCGTACTTGGCACCCTTGCGCCGCGCGCCGCGCAACTCCGCCAGGTAGGGGTAGTGGTCCACCTGCATGGTGTGCCGCTTGGACGTCACGTACCTCTTGGCCAGCGCCTCCCGGTACTTCGCGATCTCCTGCCGCATCAGCTCGCCGGACGGCAGCGCCGCCTTGCCCTCCACCAGGTCCGCGACCCAGTGCGACTGGGCCTCGGCGAGCACGGTCGTCGCGCCCAGCGGCTGGAAGAGGCCGATGAAGTACAGCCCGTCGTGGTTCGGGTCGACCACGCGGTGGAACAGCGACACGTCGTTGTCCGTCGGCGCGATGACGTCCTCGGACAGGAACGGGAAGCTCACCTTGTAGCCGGAGGCGTAGACGACCGCGTCGACCTCCTCGACGCTGCCGTCGACGAAGTGGACGTCGCCGCCGTCGAAGTGGCTGATGTTCGGCTTCACGGTGATGTCTCCGTGGCCGAGCTTGGGCAGCAGGGTCTCGGAGACGGTCGGGTGCGAGTTGAACAGCTTGTGCTCCGGCTTCGGCAGGCCGAAGTCGGTGACGTTGCCGATCGAGAGCTTCAGCAGCAGGGCCATGATCCACCGCTGCTGCTCGCGCGGCAGCACCATCGTGAGGAACGGGCTGATCATGTCGTCGGCGGGCTTGCCGAACATGAACTTGGGGAACACGTACCCGCCGCGGCGGGTGGTGAGGAACGTGCGCTCGGCGACCCCGGAGGTCTCGACCGCGATGTCCGACGCCGAGTTGCCGAAGCCCAGCACCAGCACGCGCTTGCCCGCGTAGTCCTCGGGGACCTTGTAGTAGTGCGAGTGGATCTGGGTGCCGGTGAAGGTGTCCGCGCCGGGGAAGGCGGGCTCGGGGTCGCGGGGGTCCCAGTGGTGGCCGTTGGCGACCATGACCGAGCCGTAGTGGCGGGTCGTCTCGACGCCGGTGTCGCGGTTGCGCGCGCTCACGGTCCAGCCGCCGCCCTCGGCGGGCTCCACGAGCGTGACCTCGGTGCGGAACGCGATCTTGTCGCGGAAGCCGAAGTGGTCGACCAGGTCGTCCAGGTACTCCGCCATCTGGAAGACGCTGGGGAACGGCGGGAAGTCCTCCGGCATCGGGTAGCAGCGGTACTCCGACAGCTTCTTGGAGGTGTTGATGTGCAGCGACCGGTACGACGAGGACATGCCGTTGTCGTTGAGGTAGCGCCAGTTGCCGCCGACCTCGGAGCCCGCCTCGTAGCAGTCGAACGCGATGCCGCGCTCGTGCAGGACCTGGCTGGCGGCGAGGCCTGACCAGCCCGCTCCGATGATGCAGACGCGATCCATGATTGCTTCTCCTCGTGATCGGTTCCCGACGTCGGCGGGGGGTGGGGAATTCCCGGCGCGCACGGATTCGGGGCGCGCCGGGAATCGCGAAGAAATGAACACGCCGGCTTCGGGTCCGGCCAAGGTCGATCGTTTTTCACCAATGCCGAGGCCACGTACGAGCGTCGGGCGGCGGAATTTCGGTGGAGCGCTGGTGGAGAGCCGCTGGAATGCGGGTGGAGAACGGTGGAATTCGACTCAAACCGGTGAGGGCGTCTTTTCCGCGAGGTCCCACAGCAGGGTGGCGCCGACCGTGACGCGCGCCGGGCCGCCCACCGCGGAGATGATCTGGTGAGCGGTGCGGACGAGGACCCGCCCGACGGCCGAGTCGATCGCGCCCGCGAGGTGCGGGACGCTCGTGCTGAACCGGACCTCGAAGGTGATCTCGCAGCCGTCCGCGGTGTCCGCGGCCGACCAGGAGCCGACGAGGTGCTGGAACTGGCCCTTGACCTGCGCGAACTCCAGGCGGAGCGGGTCGCCCTCGACGCCGCGCGTGCCCTGCGTCCACGTCGCCGTGCCGCCCCGGAAGGCGAGGACCCACGTGCGGAGCCCGTCACCCGCGTCGGTGATGGAGACGATGTCGTTGGCGTACTCGGGGAACGCCGACTCGTCACCGAGGCGGGCGATCACGTCGGCGGCGGACGCCTGCACGGTGGCCTTGAGAATGCGGGTGGTCATGATCCGTGGTCCTCCTCGGTCCGCGGGCGGACGACGCTGACGCCCTGCAGGCGCGTGGTGCGCAGCATGGGGTGGCTCGCCTCGCCGAACGCGCCGCCGGTCAGGCCCGCGCCGCCCTGGTTGGGCAGGAACGGCAGGAAGCCGCTGTGCGAGTCGTTGATCTTCAGGTTGCCGCCGTTCGTGATGCCGACGAGGAACCGCTCGATCGTCTCGGAGCCGGTCGTCCAGACGGAGTTCCGCAGGTGGTAGGCGTTGGAGTTCACGAACTCCAACACCTCGTCCAGCAGGTCGTCGTCCGAGGTGGAGACCTCGGGGACGATGATCGGCAGCAGCGGGAAGAACGTCTCGTCGCGGACCACGGACAGCGACCTGGCGTCCTTGAGGCCCTCGACGCGGACGATGCTCGGCTCGACGAAGAACCCGGTGCTCGACGGGGTGCCGTCCACTTCGAGGCGGCGGCCGCCGTGCACCAGCTTCGCGCCCTTGGCCAGCGCCTCGCCGAGGCAGCCGAAGAACCAGTCGACGCCGAGGACCGGGGTGAGCACCACGCCGACCTCGTCCGGGTAGCCCGGCTTGATCTTCTTCGTGGCCTCGACCAGCCGTTCGACCAGCTCGTCCGCGATGGCCGGGTGGACCACGACCTGGTTGGGCACGTTGCAGATCTGACCGGAGTTCATGAAGAACTGGGTGATGGTCTCCACCGCGGCGTCCAGGTCGGCGTCCCGCCAGACCACGCAGCAGTCGTTGCCCGCGAGCTCCAGGATCGGCTTCTTGCCGGCCGCGATGCACTCGCCCTCGAACTCCAGGCCCTTCTTGCTGCCGCCGAAGTAGATGACGTCGTTCACGTGCTCGCTGGCCAGCCAGGTGTCGAGCATCGGCGCGCCGCAGAAGGCGTTGACCGTGCCCGCCGGCGCGCCCGCCTCCTCCAGCACCGGCGCCACGACCTCGCGCATCGCGTACATGCAGCTCAGAGCGACGCCGCGCGGCGCCCGGACGACCATCGTGTTGCCGGCGAGCATGGCGGTGAGGCCGTTGAGCGCGTTGACCATCGCGGCGTTCTGCGGCGGGTTGATGCACACGACCCCGTCGGGCACCCGGCGCAGGACCATCTCGCGGTCGTCGTCCCGCCTGCGGAACTCCAGCTGCCCGGCGCACCACTCGATCGTTTCCCGGCTCCAGCTGGTGTACGGGATGCCCATGATCATGCCCTCGGCCGACGACCGCGGCATGCCCTCGGCCACCAGGATCTCCACCAGCGGCTCGCTGTGCTCCTGGAGCCGCCTGGCGATCCCGTGGCCGATCTCCAGGCGGTCGGCGAGCGGGAAGCGACCCCACGCGGGAGCGGCGAGCGCGGCGGCTTCGAGCGCCAGGTTCGCCAGGGCGTCGTCGGCCACGACGCACGCCCCGACGACCCGGTCGCCCGCCGCGCGGGGGTCGATGGTCCCCAGGTCGAGGTCGCGCTTGAGACCCAGACTGGGGAAGGTGTCCTCGATCAGTGCCCGAGCAGTGATCGTGTGAACGAACTGCGCGTTCTCGCCGGTGATGTCTCGGCCGCCGATGTAGGCCGGATAAACCCCGAACTTCACGTCGCCCCCTTTCACTCAATCCGACTACGGGCTGACGTTTGCGTTTACCCTAAGCTGGTAATACCTTGGGGGCAACGGAACGGTCATCAGCGCTACTTATCGAAATGATTCCGGTGAATTCATCCATCTTCTTTCCCGGCGTACCGCCCCGCCAGTTCGACGCCGATCCTCCCCAGTTCGGCCTGGACGGACGCGGGTTCGAGCACCTCGACCTGGGCGCCCCACCCCGCGAGGTGGCGGGCGACGTCCAGGGGTGTCGGCGCGGCGACGCGGACGCGCGACCGCCCGTCGGCGAGGTCCTCCTCGACCAGGCAGTGCCGCCCGAAGTGGGTGCGCAGCACGGAGACGTGCCGGGTCGGGGCGAGCACGACCGCCGACGTGCGCGACCGCTTGCGCTCGACCTCGCCGACGACCTCCTCCCACGCCGCGGCGAGCACGAAGTCGTCCGGGCGGTCGGCGGGCTCGTCGGTCGGCTCGGTCTCCACGATCCGGTCGACGCGGAAGGTCCGCTGCCCCTTCTCGGTGCCCGCGACCAGGTACCAGATGTCGTCCTTGTCGACCAGGCCCCACGGGTCGACCAGCCGCTCGGAGCGGTCGCGGTCGTTCTTCGCGTAGGTGATGCGGACCTTCCGCCGCCGGATGACGGCGGACTGCAGCAGGTCCACCGTCGCGGGCTTCTCCCTGTCCTGGTCGCCCCACCGAGCGGAGTCGATCATGGTGGCGTCCGCCGCGGCCTCCGCGTCGGCCCGGAAGCGCTGGGGGAGCGCCCGGACGAGCTTGCGCAGCGCGGCCTTGGCCTCGCCCGACACCGCCGCGGCGGGTCCGACGAGCAGGAACAGCGCCTGGGCCTCCGGGGCCGACAGTCCACTGAGGTCGGTGCGGGCGCCGCCGACGAGCGACCAGCCACCGCCGCGCCCTGGCTGCGGGTAGACGGGGATTCCCGCTGTGGACAGGGCTTCGAGGTCGCGGCGGGCCGTGGCGACGGAGACCTCCAACTCGTCGGCGAGCTCGGCGGCCGTCACCCGTCCGCGTGATTGCATGAGGAGAAGGGTGGCTACGAGGCGATCTGCGCGCATGCTCGACAGTCTGTCCGACAAAGTGCTCAGATGTTGAGCACTTCAAGCCGGATGATGGCAAGTGTCATCCGCTGAAGGAAGGAACCACCCATGTTGCGAGGACTCACCACCGTCAACTTCTTCGCCGAGGACGTCCCGGCCGCGGTCGCCTGGTACACCGAGGTCCTGGGCGTCGAGCCGTACTTCGCCCGGCCGGAAGAGGGCGCGCCGCTGTACGTCGAGTTCCGCATCGGCGACTACCAGCACGAGCTCGGCATCCTGGACGCCAAGTTCGCCCCGCACGCGCGGTCGGAGAAGGCCGCGGGCGCGATGGCCTACTGGCACGTCGACGAGTTGGAGGACAGCATCGAACGCCTCCTCTCCCTGGGGGCCACGCTGCACGACAAGCCCACCGAGCACGGCCCCGGATTCGTCACCGCGTCGGTCGTCGACCCGTTCGGCAACGTCCTCGGCCTGATGTTCAACGAGCACTACCTGGAGGTCTTCGAGTCCCAGTCGAAGGTCTGACCCCGCGCGGCAGGCGCGGGCACCCCGGTGCCCGGCGCCTGCCGCGGGCTCGACCAGCGTTACAGCGCCTGTGCAGCGAGTGACCATAACGTCGTTCCCATGCTGATTCTCATCGCGGGATCGACAGGACTCATTGGCAGCGCGGTGGTTTCCGAACTGCGCGAAGCGGGTCACGAGGTGCGCCGGCTGGTGCGGCGCGAACCGGTGGCCGACGACGAGCGGGAGTGGGACCCACCGTCCGGCAAGATCGCGTCGGGGGCGTTCGACGGCGTGGGGGCGGTGGTGAACCTGTGCGGCGCCTCGGTCCAGGGCAGGTGGAACCCGGCGCACAAGCGGCGGATCCGGGACAGCCGCATCGCACCCGCCGGGGTGCTGGCCGCCGCGGTCGCCGAACACGGGGTTCCGGTGCTGCTCAACGCGTCCAGCCTGAGCTACTACGGGAACACCGGCGCGGACGTCGCGGACGAGGACTCCACCGAGGGCGAGGGTTTCCTCGCCGAGATGGTGATCGACTGGGAAGCCGCGACCGCGGTGGCGAGCGACGCGGGCGCGAGGGTCGTGCTGCTGCGCACCGGTCTCGTGCTGTCACCCGACGGCGGCCTGCTCAGCCAGCTCAAGCCGATGGTCCAGCTGGGACTGGGCGGACGGCTGGGTGACGGCGAGCAGTACGTGGCGTGGATCAGCGTGCCGGACGAGGTGGCGGCGATCCGCTTCCTGCTGGAGCACCCCGACGTGTCCGGTCCGGTCAACCTGTGCGCGCCGGAACCCGTGACCAACGGCGAGTTCACCAAGGCGCTGGGCCGGGCGCTCCACCGGCCCGTGTTCCTGTCCGTTCCCAAGGTCGTCGTCCGGTTCGCCCTGGGGGAGGCGGCCGACGAGCTGGCGCTCATCAGCCTGCGCGTCGTGCCGCGCGTGCTGAGCGAGGCGGGCTTCGTGTTCCGGCACGTCGACTTCCGCGCCGCGCTCGCCGAATCCCTCTGACACCAAGAAGAACGAAGCTCCTGGGGACCGTCGCCCCAGGAGCTTCGCCGTTGTCGAACTCAGACGGACACCGCGGCGCGCGCGAAGCGGTAGCCGGTCTGCGCGTGCGGCGCCTTGCCGAACGCCAGCACCTTGTCCGGGTCGATCCGGAACACGACCGCCGGGTGGCCCGCGACGTGGGCGACGTCGTCGATGACCTCCAGGTTCCACCCCTTGTCGTCGCTGTACTTCGCGCTGAACGCGTCGGAGATCATCCGCAGGTCGGCGGGTTCGGTGATGAGGGTCGTCTCGCCCTCCACGACCACGTCGAGCCCCTCGGTCCACAGGTTGTTGCCCGTCGTCACGGCGACCTTGCCGCTGTGCTCCAGGTTGCGCATCTTCTGCTCGAACGACGCGGTGCTGAAGTAGAGCAGGTTCTCGTGCCACACCGCGACGACCGGCGTCACGTGGGGACGGCCGTCGGCGCGGACGGTGGTCAGCCAGAAGAGTTCCGCGGTTTCCAGCAGCCGCAGGGTTTCCTCCCACGACGTGGGCTCCACCCCCGGTTCGCTGAAGCGGACGTCGAGTCGGGTGGTGGGGGAAGTGGTCGGCATCGTGTTCCCTTCCTGCCGTGAGCGGTCAGACGGAGACGATCTCGATGAGGGGAATCCCTCGGCAGGCGGAGTCGCCGAACTTTTCCTTCCCCTGCAACGAGGTTATGGCCGTGGGGTGAAGTCCGGCAATGCCGTTCCCATAAGGGGTTCTTCTCGGTCCGATCAGGACTCCCGGCTCCACCGGGACTCCAGCGGACCGGTCTAGCGTGCCCTGAATGGGAAACACGCTGAAGGTGCCGGGAGCGACGCTGTACTACGAGACCGCCGGATCGGGTCCGGTGCTGCTCTTCATCGGCGGCGGCACCAGTGACACCACGAACTTCGAGGAAGTGGGCCGCCACTTCGAGGACCGCTACACGGTCGTCCACTACGACCGCCGCGGCAACGGCCGCAGCCACCTCGACGGCCCGCCCGGTCCGCAGCGGATCGAGGAGCACGCCGACGACGCCATCGCACTGCTCGAACTCCTGGGGAACGGCAGGCAGGCCGACATCCTCGGCAGCAGCTCCGGCGCCCTCATCGTCCTGGACGTGCTGGCCCGCAGGCCAGACCTGGTCCGCCGCGCCATCCCCCACGAGGCCCCCGCGTTCACCCTCACCCCCGACCGCGAAGGCATCCTCGGCTTCCTCCGCCACGCCCTCGCCGAGTTCGAACGCGCGGGCGCCGACGCGGGCATGGCGGTCTTCGGCAACGGCTCCGGCACGCCCGAGGAACTCCGCGAAGGCACACCGGAGGAGCAGGAGACCGCTCGCCGCATCGACGCCAACGTCCCGTTCTTCTTCCGCTACGAGATGATGTCCTTCGTCGACTACGACCCCGACCTGGCCGCCCTCACCACGCTGAACTCCAGCCTCGTCCCGGCGGTGGGCGCGGACTCCATCGACACCCCACCGGTCCAGGCGATCCGCATCCTCGCCAAGGAGACCGACACCGAGGTGGCGGTCTTCCCAGGCGGCCACGTGGGCTACCTCTCCGACCCCCCGGCGTTCGCGGCGAAGCTGAACGAGGTCCTGTCCGCCTGACGGTCAACGCTCGCGGCGTTCGCCGTCCCGGGGAAACCCAGGGCGGATCGTTGTCCACCGGACAGAATCCGAAGTTCACCGCGACGTCCCTGTGCGGTCATCGGCGCAGACCCTACTGTCGTTCCCGGCCACCACCGGCACGAAGGGATCCCGATGCGCGTTCTCACCCTGGGCCTGGTCGCCGTCCTGGCGCTGGGCACGCCGCCGCCACTGGCGGACGCCGCCAAGGACCCCCGACCGGCCAAGGACGTCACCCGCTTCGTGGACCCCCTGATCGGCAGCGCCAACGGCGGCAACACCTACCCCGGCGCGGTCCGGCCGTTCGGCATGATCTCCTGGAGCCCCACCAGCACCAGGGGCGACCAGACGAACACCGGGGCGGCCAACGGCTACGCCTACGACGCCACCAGGGTCAGGGGTTTCGGCCTCACCCACGTGAACGGCGCGGGCTGCCACCCCGGCGCGGCGGGTGACGTCCCCATCATGCCCTTCGTGGGCGACGTCACCAGCTCGCCCACCGCGGACACCCGTGACGAGGTCTACGCCAGCGACTTCCGCCACGAGGACGAGTCCGCCACCCCCGGCCGGTACCAGGTGGCCCTGAAGTCCGGCGCCTCGGTGGACCTCTCCGTCACCACCAGGGCGGGAATCGGCGACTTCACCTTCCCCGCCGACCAGAAGGCCGCGCTCCTCTTCCGCGTCTCCAACTCCCTCAACGGCAGCGAGGACGCGGAGATCACCATCGACCCCGTGACGAACACCGTCCAGGGTTCCGTCCTCACCGGAGCCTTCTGCGGCCGACGGGCCAACGGCGGCGGCAACAACAAGAAGACCTACTACCGCCTCTACTTCACCGCCGAGTTCGACCGCCCCTTCGCCACCACGGGCACGTGGCTCGACGACACCCTCACCCCCGGATCCACCACGACCCGCGGCGGCGAGGGCTACGAGACCGGCGCGGCCAGGGCGGGCAGGGGCTCCGGCGGCTACGTCACGTTCGACCCCAGCACCGACAACGACGTCCAGGTCCGGGTGGGCATCTCCTACACCAGCCAGGACGCCGCGAAGCGCAACCTGGGCAAGGAG
Organism: Umezawaea sp. cmx-9-4; assembly: GCA_049997955.1. Classification (GTDB taxonomy): domain Bacteria; phylum Actinomycetota; class Actinomycetes; order Mycobacteriales; family Pseudonocardiaceae; genus Umezawaea. Next base: position 171,132 of record JAEBDY010000003.1, read on the forward strand.
ATCAAGCGCGGGGACGACGTCGACGACGTCGCCGCGGACGCGACCCGCGACTGGGACCGCAAGCTCCGGGACGTCGAGGTCGCGGGTGGCACGGACGACCAGCTCAAGACCTTCTACACGGCGGTGTACCACACCTTCCTGCAGCCCAACGTCTCCAGCGACGTGGACGGCACCTACCTGGGCAGTGACCAACAGGTCCACCGGGTGGGAGGAGGTCAGAAGGCGCAGTACGGCAACTTCTCCGGCTGGGACCAGTACCGGGCCCACACCCAGCTGCTGGCGCTCCTGGAACCCGAGGTGGCGAGCGACTACGCCCAGTCCCTCCTCAACCTCGCCAACCAGCACGGCGGGGTGTGGGACCGCTGGATCCACGTCAACGGCCCCACCCACGTCATGACCGGCGACCCATCGGCCCCCGCGCTGGCGGGCATGCACGCCATGGGGGCCAGGGACTTCCAGGTCGGGGAGGCGTTCGACTCCCTGGTCCGCCAGGCGACCACGCCGCACCCGGACGGCCTGTCCGACAAGGGCTGCCCCGGCCAGTGCGAGGGCCAGCGCCCCAACCTCGCCGAGTACCAACGACTGGGCTACGCCCCGCAGGACACGTGCCACTGCTGGGGCGGCGCGGCGGAGACGCTGGAGGACTCCACCGCGGACTTCGCTCTGGCCGACTGGGCGGCACGACTGGGCCGCGACGACGTCCGGGCGCGGCTCCTCCCGCGGGCGAGCTGGTGGCGCAACACCTTCAACCCGTCCGCCGCGGGAACCGGTTACCAGCAGGCGAAGAACGCCGACGGCACCTGGCTGTGGCCGTTCACGCCGTCCTCGGACGCGGGTTTCGCGCAGGGCAGCAGCGCCACCTACACGTGGATGGTCCAGCACGACGTCTCCGGTCTCGCGAACGCCATGGGCGGCAAGGCCCGAGCGGTGGCCCGACTGGACGACTTCTTCCACCGGCCGGACGGCTCCTGGGCCACCGGCGGCGACGGCCTCCGCTACGACCCGACGAACGAGCCGGGCATCCACACCCCGTGGCTCTACAACGCTCTCGGCCAGCCGTGGAAGACCCAGCAGACCGTGCGCGCCATGGCGGGCCTCGTCTACAAGACCGGCCCCGCGGGCCTGCCGGGCAACGACGACCTCGGCACCATGTCCGCCTGGTACGTCTTCGCCGCACTGGGCGTCTACCCCCAGACCCCCAGTCGCGCCGAACTCCTCCTGTCCAGCCCGGTGTTCCCCAAGGCCTGGATCAACCGCGGCGGCAAGACCATCAGGATCACCGCCCCGAAGGCCTCACCCGACAACGTCTACATCCAGTCGGCCAAGCTCAACGGCAAGGCCCACACCAGGTCCTGGCTCCCGGAGGAGGTCGTCGCACGGGGCGGCGACCTGACGATCGACGTCGGCCCCACCCCGAACCACGGCTGGGGAGCCACCGACCTCCCAGTCGACCACGTCCCCACCGCCCGGACCCCGATCCCGAACCTCCCGGAAGCCTGCACGCCGTCCGGCGCCCAGTGCGTCCACGACCTCCGCACCCAGTCCGATGTGGACGGAACGGCCACGGCCGACGCCAAGCAGCAGGGCAACCTCGACGGCAAGGGCTGGAGCTTCCCGGCGGAACAACTCCCCGCGCCGGGAAGGCGAACCGTGTCGGGCGTCGACCACCTCATCCCCACGACGACCGGCACCACTCGCAACTTCCTCACGCTCCGCGGCCAACGCACCTACCTGACCCCGAACAGGTACGGGCAGCTGGACCTCCTGACCACGGCGGTGAACGGCGACCAGCAGGCGGACGTGACCGTCACCTACACCGACGGCTCCACGTCCACCGCGAAGCTGGCCGTCACCGACTGGGCGTCCGCGGCAGGCCCGAAGTTCGGCGAGGACACGGCGATCACCGCCACCACCCGCTACAACGCCAACGGCACCGCGGACGGCAGGACCGTCCGGATCTGGCACGTGGGCGTCCCGCTGGACCCCACCCGCACCGCGGTGTCGTTCACCACGACCCCGAACCAGAACCTCAAGGTCTTCGCCCTCAGCGCCGGCTAGTCCGACGGGTACTGGAACACCTCGTCGAGCGTCACCCCGATCGCGACCACGTGCGCGCCCGTGGTCGCGATCACGCTCTTCTCCTCGAACGGCACGGCCGCCCCCTGTCCGTCCAAATCTTCGACAGGTCCGACCGTCGGGCCAGGTCGGCGAGGTGCAAGAACGTTTTACACCCGGTCGAGTGACGCGCCCGCGAGGTCACGCCCGTGCTCACGCGCGGTTTCCTCGGCGGCGGCCCGGATGGTCGAGGCCATCTCCCGCAGCGACTCCATCTGCGGCGTCACGGCGGCGAGCGTCAGTTCCGACTCGACCACCTTGAGGTCCAGCTCCCACACGTCGGCGAGGACGCGCCGCATCCACCCGGTGGCGTGGTCCCAGCCCTCGCGCGGCGTACCTGCGCCGTAGCCGCCACCGCGCACCGTCACGAGCACGGCGGGCTTGCCCTTGGTCGCGGGCGTCCTGCCCGGCGCCATGCGCGGATCGGTCGTGACCAGGTCCACCCACGTCTTGAAGTGCTGCGAGACGCCGAAGTTGTACAGCGGCACGGCGAACAGCAGCGCGTCCGCGTCAGCCAGCTGATCGGTCGCCTCGGTGGCCAGCGCCACCGCTTCCCGCTGCTCGGCGGTCCGGCTCTCCGCGGGCGTGTACGGCGCCGTCACCGCCGTGGCCCACGCGGTGGCCGGAATCGGGTCGACGCCGATGTGCCGGGTGACGACGGCGGCGTTCGGGTGAGCCGACCGCCACTCCTGCTCGACGATGTCGGCGATCTCGCGGCTGTGCGAACCCTCGACGCGAATGCTCGCGTCCAGGCGGAAGAGCGACATGGTGACTCCCAGTAGTACCTAGTGGGTAGCTAGCTGCTAGTTCTTAGCTAGTCACTAGTAATATACAAGTACCAAGCTGGGCGCAAGCGGCCCGGTACTATGGCGTTCGTGACACCCCCAGAGCCGAGCGCCGTCCAGGAGCACCCTGACGTGCGCGTGTGCGAGGTCGAACTGCGACGCGCCTTCGACTTCCTGGGCAAGCGCTGGAACGGCGTCATCCTCGCCGTGATGGGCTCACGCGGCCCGGTCGGCTTCGCCGACCTGAAGCGCGCGGTAACCGGGATCACCGACTCGATGCTCTCCGACCGCCTGACGGAACTGGCCTCGATCGGCCTGGTCAACCGCTCGGTCACCACCACGAAGCCACCATCGGTGACCTACGCGCTCACCGAAGAGGGCAAGCGCCTACTCCCGGTATTCGACCAGCTGGCCCGCTGGGCAAAGGAAAACCTGGCCGAACGCTGCGCCGAGGTCGAGAACCGCTAAGCAGACGTCGACAGTTCACAGGCACGACAACGGCAACACGCCAACGCGCCAGTCGGCTGCTGACGAGCGGGGCCCGAGGCAGGCCCAGCGCCGACAAGTGGTGCACAACAGCGCTAAGCCTGTCCGAACGGGCGGGCAACAACACCCGGCTTCAACGCCAACACGGCCCAGGCACGCCAACAACACCGGCCTGCCACGGTTCAAGCGCAGCAGCGAAACCGCGCCAGTCACAGCCCAAGTGCAGCAACGAAACTTGGCCCACCACGGTTCAAGTGCGCAACGGAAGCACGCCAGTCACAGCCCAAGCGCAGCAACGGAACCTGACTCACCACAGCTCAAGCGGACGCACGCAACCCGCCAGTCATCCAGACCCAGGTCCCCACCCCGATCCGAAGCGCCCTCATGCCTGCTTTCGTTTGTCAAGGCATCTTTCCCGCCTTGACAAACGAAAGCAGGCATGGAGAAAATTAAGCGAGCGGGGTGACGACCGACCTGACCGCTGGAACCGGCACCCAGGACCCATGACCAGCAAAAATCAGACGTCCCCCAAAGTGGAAGACCCCCCGATACACACGCTACGACAGGGGTCCGACAATTTCCGACGCCGACGCCGACGCCGACGGCCAACTCCAACGCTCAACCCCGGCAGTCAGCATCCGGTACAGCAGTCAGCACAACATTCGCAATGAAGGCCGGGGAGGTGACCCAAAACCCCTACCGGTCGGCAACCGCTCACCACTAAAGGCACGCCAGCAGCGGCTGCTCAAGCCGCCCACTGAAGCACGCTAGCGGCTGCTCAAGCCAGCCACTGAAGGCACGCCACCAGCGGCTGCTCAAGCCGGTGCGTCCATCAGGCCGGTGCGTCCACCAGGCTGGTGACGTAGGCGTCCAGCCGTTCCTGCACGGCTCGCGTCGTCAACTCCGTCCTCCCCGCCTCCCGCCACGGCTGCGACACCAACCGCACTTCTTCCGAGAACGCCACCCCGCTCCTCACCCGCCAGTACAACCGCGCGCCCGCGCCTGCGGCCAGCACTCCGCCTGCCTCCTCGTACGCCTCAGCGAACCGCGGACCCCACGCCGGGCCGTGCAGCAGCGCGAGAGTGGTGGAGCAGTGCGCGACATCGAGGTCCGCCGGGCCCCAGGAGCTCGCTGCCCAGTCGACGACGCCGGTGATCCGGGCGCCTGCCGGACTTGCGGGCGGCACGTCGAACAGCACGTTGCCGGGTTGGAAGTCCCGGTGCAGGAACCGCCCCTCCCAGGACGGCGCCGGCTCGCGGATCAGGCCGATCGCCGCGGCCCACGCCGCCGCGTCAGCGCCCTTGGGGATCACGACGGTGTCGGCGGTCGTCAACGCCACGTACCCGCGGGGCCGCTGTGCGGGTCGCAACGCGTGGATGGCCACGAGTTGACGGGCCAGCAGGGGGACGCGCGTCTCCACTCCCTCGTCGTCGAGGACCGCCCGGCCCACCAGATGCGTCATGAGGAGCGACGGGTACTCGCAATGCGAAGAGGTCTGGTCGACCGCGACCAGTTCGGGAGCCGGAACGCCGGTCCCCGCGCACAGGGTCAGGGCGCCTGCTTCCCTGGTCAACCAGTCCTCGGCGTGCTCCGTGGTGACGAAGGTCCTCAGCACCAGGTCACGGGTGCCTCCGTCGCGCGTGCCGATGGTCAGCCTCCGCACTTCGGCGGTGATGCCGCCGTGCAGCGCCTGGATCCCGACGATCCGTTCGCCTGCCTCCAGGTGCCTGCTCACCCAGGCCAGCGTCAACGGTCGGACAGCCGCGGTCCCGTCGTGGTCGAGGTGATCGACGAAAGACACCTGGCACCACCGTTCACGCACGAAGACCCGCCGACGAACACCACGCCGGCACACCCACGAACAACGCGCCGACCCGGACCTAGATGTCGGCCCGACCATCCACGAGCCACTCCAGCTCGGTGGTCCACTCCAGCTCCCCGACGTCCACCAGGCTCGGCTCCTGCCCGAGCGGCATGACCTCCTGCGTGTACCGCAGGAACTGCTCCACCCAGGTGACCGACAGCCGCAGCGTCAGGTCCCCGGCGGCGGAGTCCAGTTCCAGCGACGTCACCAGCCCGTGCCGAACCCGCACGTCCCCGATCCCGCCGCCGTCGACCAGCAGTTCCCGCGCGAACACCCACTCCGCGGCTTCGCCGGTCTCGTCGTCGTGCACGAGCAGCGTGATCGCGTACGGGTCGGTGGTGTTCCAGCTGAGGGAGGCGAGCGATCCTGACCTGGACCGCCCTTCGCCACCCCGCTCGGTGATGGCCGTCTTGGTCGTGGTCCCGGTGACGCAGTGGCGGTCGTCGATGCCGAAGCGGCACAGCCACTGGTGAGCGTCGCCTTCACGGTGCTGGTACGCGTGAGGGTCGTCGATCATGGGGTCCGTCCTTCCGGGCGAGGAGCAGCGAGCTGTTCTCTACCCTCAAGACGCATGGGGTTCCTCCAGGGTGCGTCCCGTGATCTAAACGCGATGAAACTCAGGGGCAATAGGGGTTCGGTAGGGGTTGTTCGGACTTGGTGGAATAGCTGTCTAGCTGCGGTTTCACGGAAAACTCATCACCAGGTCACAACTTGGTGAATCGGCATCCGGAATGCCGTGGAAAGACGTGGACCGACTAACCGATCGGTCTGGGGTGCGCCAGTTGTTCGTTCATGATGAGGAACGCACCCAGCCCGTGGAAGTCGTTCACCGCCCGGTGCCGATCGAGGTAGTACCGCTCGTTCCCCACGTTGGTCCCGACCACGATGCCGCTCACCTGAGCCCGTCCGTCGGAGCCGACGGACGTCCGCTCCAACACCCCCCGGTACCCCTTCGCCGCCACCGGCAGGTACGCCCGGTCCAGGTGCCCCCGCTGCACGGCCCGCGAGATCGTGTACGCGTACATGCTCGAACACGACGTCTCGGTCCAGTTCCCCGCCAGAGCGGGCTTCGTCGGAAGCTGGAACCACCGACCGCTCGCCGGGTCCTGCCAACGCCGGTACCCGTCCGCCAGGTGCCGGACGATCCCCTGCAACGCCGCCCGGTTGGGATGCGCGCCGGGCAGCACGTCCAGCACGTCCACGGTCGCCATGCCGAACCACCCGACAGCCCGGCACCACACCTCGGGCGACGTCCCCGAGACGGGATCGGCCCAGCCCTGCCCGCGGGTCTCGTCGTAGGCGTGGAACAGCATCCCGTCCGGCGACCTCAGGTGGCCGAAGTACGTGATCAACTGCCGGGAGGCCTCGTCGAAAGCGGCGGACCCGTCCCCGACCCGCGCCCCGTACCGGGCCAGGAAAGGCTGCGCCATGAACACGCCGTCGGCCCACAACTGCCCGGTGAACGCCGTGTTGTGGATCAGCCCGCCGTCCGACGTGCGCGGGTAGGAGGACAGCCGCTGCCGGATCCGCGTGGCCGCGAGCGCGTACCGGGCCTCGCCGGTCTCGCCGGAGAGCACCAGGAACACGTTGCCCGCCAGCATGCTGTCCAGGTCGTTGTACGGGTTCCCGGTGCTCCCGTCCGGCCGCACCTTCGCGTCGCCCCAGGCCTTCAGGTAGTCCAGGTAGCGCGGCTCGCCGGTCCGCTCGTGCACCAGGTGCACCCCGTACAGGAACAGGGCGTCCGTGTAGCCCAGCCCGAGGGAGGTCGCGGGCCGTCGGGCGATCGTGGAGTCGACCACCGCCCTCGACCAGTCATCGGGGGCGGGCGCCACGATCCCGTTGTCCACCACCACCGAGTCCAGGTTCGGGCCGCCGTCCGCGGTCGTGGCCACGACGCGCACCACGTTCGCGCCCGCGGCCAGCCGAACGCCGACACCGCGGGTCACCCACGACGTCCACGCGCCGGTGCCGGGGAACGACACCCCGTCGAAGGCCACGGCCCCGTTCACCTCGACCCGCAGCGGCCGGTCCGCCGAGGTCCCGTTCGCGTACCGGAAGACGAGGTCGTGGTCACCGGCCACGGCCGCCCGCACGGCGAACTCGACCGCGCTGCCCGGCACGTTGTCGAAGTTCACGAACCCCGATCCGGTGAACCCGGCGTGGTTCGACTCCACGACGCCCAGCGTCCGGGTCGCGTGCTCCGCCTCGTAGGCGGTGGTCGCCGCGGAAGCCGGGACGGCGACCAGGGAGAGCGCCAACGCCGCCACCAGACCGGTCGTCACGCGCACGCGATCCTCGCCTCGATCCAGTCGGCGTGGTCGAAGTTCTTGCCGTCGCCCGCGTCGGTGACGCGCAGGCTCAGCATCCGCACCCCGCTGACGTCGACCGACACAGCGCGCGCGGCGGTCTTCTCCCGCACGACCCCGCTGTCGTGGAGCAGCCGGTCGTCGCCGTACACCTGGAACACCACCGACCCGACCTCCGTCGTCTCGTCGTCCAGCCCGATCCCGGCGGTGAACGTCGAGCACCGGCGGCCGGCGTACACCGACACCTCCGACGCCGCGTGCGCCCCGATCCCCTTGGCGTAGGCCACACCGCCGACCCGCAGGGCGGCGCCGTCACCACCGGAGCTCTCGCCGTTGGAGCGGTCCCGCTCGACCGGCCCCCACCCGTTGCCCTCGCTCATGAACGGCAGGTCGCTGACGTACGACGTCCCGCCGGGCACGGTCGGCGGGACGAACACCCGCACCGCCTTCTCCACGTGCGTCCGCTCGGCGTTGAACTCCGCGAACACCGGCACGTCCACGAACCCGTGCGGGCTCTGCTCGCCGACCCGCAACGTCCAGCGGCCGGTCATCGTCTCGCCCGGCAGCAGCATCCCGCGCCGCACCGGCAGCCCGGTCACCGTCCACCCGGACGGGGCGGTCGTGGTGAGCACGGGATCGGTCAGGGCGCTGGTGCCGGTGTTGGTGAAGGACCCGGTCACGTCGAACGCGGTGCCCTTCGCGGCGTCGAACTCCTGGGCGGGCGTGACCGTCAACGACGTCGTCGGCACCTGCTTGACCGGCTGGTCGCACGTGGTGCGGCCCGCCTGGTTCGGGCAGGCGACCGCGGCGAACCCGCCGTTGCGCGGCACCGGCACGGACAGGGTGGACGTCGAGCGCACGACCTGGCTGGACCGCAGCACGTCCCCGCGCGTCGCCGCGGTGTTGTCGCGGACGACCTCCACGAGCCACTCGCCGGTGCCGAGGAACGACAGCGGCGCGGTGACCGTGCGGGCGTCGCCGACCGAGATCGCGCCGACGAACCAGCGGTCGCCACTGCGCCGCGCCATCACCGTGCCGGTGTCGGGGGTGCCGCCGACCAGCCGCGTGTCGTCCCACGCCGCGGGCACCTGGTTGAGGAACCGCAACGCCTGCGGCCGTGCCTGGTAGGCCTCCGGCTTGTCCGCGAAGTGCGTCCAGCCCGACTCGTAGACCACCGGCAGCGCCACCTCGTGCGCGACCGACGCCTCCTTGGTGCCGACGTCGAGCGACACCGGCGTGTAGTCCATCGAGCCGACCACGTTGCGGGTGAACGCCTGCACCGGGTTGTTCGCCGCCGCGGGCTGGTTCTCCGCGCCCCGCACGGCCTCCATCGTCATGACGTGCGGCCACGTCCGCGCCAGCCCGTGCGGGATCGTCGAGCCGTGGAAGTTCACCATCAGGCGCAGCTCGGCCGTCTTGGCCAGCACCGCGTCGTACCACTGGTACCGCTCACGCGAGTCCGACTCCATGAAGTCCAGCTTCACGCCCTTCACGCCCCAGTCGCGGATCCGCGGCAGCACGGTGTCCCGCTCGGCGGCCGTGTCCAGCGCGGTCCAGTGCAGCCACAGCAGGACGTCCACGCCCTTGGCGCGGGCGTACCGCGTCAGCTCCGGCGCCCACGACGCGCTCCACCCCTCGTCCACCAGCACGAACGGCCACCCGTTGCGCGCCGCGAAGTCCACGTACGCCTTCTGCCGCTCGAAGTTGCCGGGACTGGAGTTCTCGCTCAGCCACGACCACGCCACCTTGCCCGGCTTGACCCACGACGTGTCCGCGATCTTCGACGGCGGCGCGAGGTCGTCCACCAGCGTCGATCCCGTCACCGTCGCCAGACCGCCGATGATCGCCGTCCGCCACGGCGTCCGCAGCTCGCCGCTCGACGTCACCTGCTCGTCGGCCAGCACCACCTGGTACGTCCCGGAACCACCGGCGTGCCGCAGCTTCGAGCCGGGGTAGCGGCCGTCCACATCGGACTCGGTCAGCAGCGCGTAGTCCTCGCCGACCTGGAACAGCGACGGGTTCCCGTAGTCCCCGGCCGCCGCGCCGCCCGCAGTGGTCCGCACCCGGCTCGCCTCGTACCAGGCGTTGTACGGCAGCAGCCACGCGGGCGCGGACGTGGGCACCGCGAACGCCGAAGCTTCGCCGGTCACCGTCACCGGTCCCGGCACCACGTACCGGTACGCCACCCCGTCCGCCGCGACCCGCACGACCAGGTCGATCCGCGCCCCGGCCGCGGTCGCGAACGCCAACCGCGCCTCGTTCCCGCCGACGGACCTGGTGCGCCGCTTCCCGGTGGTCATCGCGTACTGCTCGGACACCACCCGGTCGGTCCGGCTCACGAACCGCAACCCGCGCGTCAGGTCCGCGGCCACCGTCCGCAACCCGACCGGCGCGGGCGAGAGCACCGCCCGCCCCGACCGCGTCACCCCCAACGACAGCGCACCGGCCCCGTCGAGCGCCACGGTGGCCGCCAACGACGACCCGGACACGACCCACCGGTCGGCGGGCTGCGCGTGCGCGGCGAACGGTGTCGTCGAGGACACCAGCGCGAGCAGCACGACCACGATCCACGGCTTGGACGACGTCATTGTCAGACCTCCGGGCGCATCTCGGTGCAGGGGAAGGTGAGAGCGCTCCCTTGATCGTGTCGGCGAGCCCGCGGGCGGGTCAAGCGTGCCAATGGTTATTTGCAGGACAGGATTTGTCCGGACCATTCCGTCCCAGGGTCTTGACCGCCCGTCCTCCAGCGGGTACAAATCAGTCCACTGTGGACCGTTCGTTCCTTCCGTCGCGCTTGTGCTGTTCGGCACTCGTGGTACGAGGGTGATCTCGACCGTTCGGCACGGGTTGGGGTCGACGCCTCCGACGGGTCGCGAAGTTGATCACTCAATGTGTTCGGCGGATCGCGTGGGAGGTGGGTGCCATCCGGTGCGCCGAGCGAGGGGCATTCCGCTCGTCTCGAGTATGCGCACCGGGTTGGACGTGGGAAATCTCGCCATATCACTCGGTGGTGGCCATCGATGTTCTGTGGTGATATTCGGAGCTTTGACAACGGCAATCGGCTACGCACGGTAGTGGATATAGGTTTATTCCATCGGGCGGGTGCACCTGATTTTGGTAGTCGGCGGGTTGATATGTATCACTCTGTCACCTGTCAGTGCGCCAGGAGCGTAACGCCATGCGGCGGACTGCGACATACATGTTGCAATGTGGCAGTCGGCACCCTTGCGGAGGATCAAGATGAGTCAACGCGACACCCCCATCGTCCATCGGCAGCGCCTGCGGGCGGAGCTGAAGCGGCTTCGAGAGGGCGTCCCGTTGACCCAGCAGGCCGTCGCGGACCATCTCGAATGGTCGGTGTCAAAAATTCAGCGGATCGAGAACGGCTTCACGAACGTGGGTGTCACGGACCTGCGTGCGCTGCTCTCCCTTTACGATGTCACGGACGAGGGCAAGGTTCACAAGCTTCTCGAAGCGGCGCGCGCGAGCAAGAAGAGCTCGTGGTGGACGCCCTTCCGTCCGCACATCGCTCCGCAGCTCTACTTCTTCCTCGGTTACGAGGCTTCGGCGTCGAGGATCCGCCAGTTCCAGACGATGACGATCCCCGGTCTGCTCCAGACGCAGGCCTACACCGAGTCGATCTCCAGGGCGTGGGGTAACGACGAGGAGGCGGTCGCACGTGGGGTGTCCATCAGGATGAACCGTCAGAAGATCGTCAACGCCGATGGCCCCATCATGGAGTTCTACCTCGACGAGGCGGTCTTGCGGCGTCAGGTGGGCAGTGCGGCGGAAATGGACGTGCAACTGCGGAAGGTCGTGGATGTCGCGCAATTAGACAACGTCACCATTCGGGTCGTTCCCTTCGATTCACTCATTCATCCGGGGCTGAAGGGACCGTTCTCTCTTCTGTACCTGTCGGAGTTGCCGGACGAGTTTATCGTTGTTCTCGAAGAGCCGCTCCGCGACGTTTTGATTCGTGATGACGAAGCCGAAGCTCAAGAGTATTTGAAGAACTTCGACAAGTTGGACAAGGTTGCACTTTCTGAGGATTCTTCGCTAGCCTTGATTGAGCGCATGATGTGCGAGCCGCCGCTTCATCGCAATGCCTGATTGTCGAGTCGGCAAAAGCTGTCGTCTGAACGGGTGATGGTGTCGCGTCATACGGTCGAGTGATTTTCTGCATTAATGCGGAGATCGTTCCTGCCGGTTTGGGAATGGATTTCCTATTCCCCCCATTGGCGGTAGAAGGTATGGGCGTCTGAGGTTACCTTTGGTGCGGATGCCTTTCCGGTAGCGGTCCGGGGCGATCAACTCGATTCCCCATGCGCCCCCGGCGGTGTCGGTGTGGGAGGGGGCGACGTGGAGCGGTCGAGTGGACTTCGGCTCGTCGAAGTCGATCGTGGTGGACTTGCCTGGTACCGGAGTTCCGCGTGCAACGGCAACACGAGCGGTCAGGTGTGCCTGGAGGTGGCTCGCCTCTCCGAACGGGTGCACGTTCGGTGTTCGAGGCTGCCGAGCGTGCCGCCACTCGTGTTCACGGACAGGTCGTGGTCGGCCTTCGTGTGCAGGGCCAAAACCCTTTCGTAGTTCGACGTCGCGGAAGTTGGTGTGTTCCGACTCGCTTCGACGAGTCCTTGGTTCGGTCTGCCGTGACTTTGCCCGGCGATGAGATGAGTCCGGTCAGGCGAAGTGGGCGCGTCCATTTGGATGACCCCGGATATAGCTCGTGGTAACTGGGCATCCGGCGGATGGCGTAGTGCGGGCCTTGAATGTGCGGAGTTCATCCAACCGCGTTTTCGCGGTGTCTCTCGGAGCGCTCCGCGCTCCCGCGTGCTTTTAAGCTTTTGTTCGAACTTTGTCAAATCGGGTCTTCAGGCATCCTCGATGCCGATCCGACAAGGTAGAACGATCGTTCCGGACAAACGTGAATGAATCTCGCCGACACATGGCGGTGATCCGATAGGTTTTTTTGTCTAGACCATTGGTGCCGGTGGCGCGGCCAAAGGGATGCTGTTGCGACATTCGATCCGCCGCGTGCAAAACTGACGCAGGCGATCTGCTGACAGCAGATCGAGGCGATCGAAGGGTGGGGCGTGATGCGGGTGTCAGGACCGTTGAACCCGATGGGCCAGGGGTTCGAGGCTCCCGCCGGGCTTGACGACTGGTGGCGATTAGCCGACCGCTGACGTCGTTCCCAGCATGCCCTCAGCTTGAGGCTGAGTTCCACCTGCTTTCCGGTACGGCACGCGCCGTACGCGGCCGTTGACACCCTGTCCAGACCGGACGAGGTCAAGCGGACCGACTCGCAGTCGCCCCAGCATTCCTGCCATGGGTGATGGACCCGCACCGCCCGCGCTCTTCGGGGTGAGTGCGTCGGCCGACCGCACAAGTGCGATCGCACCGCTTCAGGAGGAAACCAGTGGGGGCCAACCCCTCCTACGTCCGCTCGTCGAAGTTCTTCCTGTCGTACGCCCACGACAAGGAGGGCAAGGAGCTCGCCGCCTTCCTGTACGTCATGCTCAAGGCCAGCGGGTTCACCGTGGTGTGGGACGGCCAGATGACGTTCGACAACCCCGCCTCCAAGGCGGAGTGGATCGTCAACGCGATCAACGAGTGCGTGGTGATCTGCGTGCTCTCGCCGGACTACGTGCGCCGTTTCGGGCGTGGTGACTCCTCCCCGGACCGCAAGGGTGTCCTGTTCGAGGGCCGCCACATCATGGAGAAGTACTACAACCACACCGAGTCGAACGGCTGTCCGGTCGTCGTGGTCGCTCGACCGGACTTCTCAGCGGATCTGCTGCCCTACGGCCTCAGAGGATTGGTGATCTCCCGCATCAACCCGCTGACGGTGGGAGGTGGAGACCCTTTCGTGCGGCGCCTGTCGGGCCTGCACGCGGCTCCCGTCCTCCTGTCGGTTCCGGCTGACGACGCCGTCCACCGGGCCGTCGTGGCGGATGCTCAGCCGACTGGGAACCGACCGTTGACTGAACTGCTCCGGAGCCTCGAGGTGGTGTTCCCCGGTACGGTCGAAGCCGGTGACCTGGTCCGCGAGTGGATCGCGGTTGCTCGAGCTTCGCCAGGGGGGACCGACTTCACCCGTGCCTTCCCGGCCGTGGTGCGCATTGTGAAGTTCGCGGGTGACGTCCGTCTCGCCGCCGAAGTGGCTGACCTGTGCCTCGCCGCGCTGACTGGTGATGAACTCCTCAAGTGGGAGAAGAAGATGAGGGCCGAGGTGCTCATCTCGATGAAGTGTTGGCAGCTGCGCAGGGAGGGGAAGTTGCGGGCCGCATTGACCGCGGTCGGAGAGGGACTGACCCTGGCCAGGGAGTGCCGGGCCGCCCACCTCGTCGCGCTGGGGGAGGGAAGTCTCGGCCGGGTACACCGCGGCTTGGCCGAGGTCGCCGAGTCCGGTGATCTCCGACGGCACTTGGACGACGCGGTGAGGTTCACCAGCAAGGCCATCGAGGCGTTCAAGGGCATGGGCCAGCACGACGAGGAAGTCGGGGTCTACTGCAACGTGCTCGCAAGGGTGTACTTCACCAGGCGCAGGCTCCTCGGCGAGCGCAAGTCGTTGTCCAGGGCGAGCGGGTTCGCGGACCTCGCGGCCGAATTCTTGCCCGAGGACCGGGTTCGGGAGTGCTTCGAACTCCGGATCCTGCGGGCCGAGATCGCCATGGCACGGCGATCTCCTCAGGAGGCACGGGAATACCTGAACGGGGTGATCGCCGACCTGCGCGAACGGGAGTTCGACGGGGCTTCCTATACCGAACTCCTCGGCCGGGCGTACCAGGCGCGTGCGGAACTGCGCCGAATCCGGCAGGGACGCGGTATGCCCGCGGACGTCGACGAGGCGCAGCGGATCTTCGAGGTGCTGGGTCTGGCGCACTCGGTCGCTGAGTGCGGCTGGCTCAGGATCAAGGTCACGTCGTCTTGGCTGTCCGGTCGTGACATCCGGATCCTCGAACGCCTGTGCGCGGACGCGCGGGTGCGATTGGGGGCAGTCGACGAACGCCTCAGGCGGATCGAGCGGGGGATCAGGGGCAGTCGATCCAGGAAGGCCGAATGGCGGGATATCGTCGACCAGGTTCGCCGACGCGGATGACCGGCTAGTCACCCGGTGATCCGCCCCAGCACCCGGTCGGCGTCCGCCGTGCGGTGTTGGTCCGCGTACAGCTCGTGGGCCAGCCGTAGCACGTCGGTGGCCTCGGGGACGCCCTGTGCCTGCAGGGCGTCCCCGAGGTGTTCCGCCACCTCTGCCTCGAAGAAGGCGTTGCCCAGTTCTCGGCATGCGGTCAGGGCGCGGTCGTAGTGCCGGGAGGCTTCCGGCTGGTCCCCGGCTCGTTGCGCGATGAACCCCAGGTTATCGAGCACGGCTGCCGCCCCGCTGGCGTTCCGGTGTCGTTCGTGCAGCTTCAGCGCGGCTTCGCAGCACTCACGGGCGAGGTCGTGCTCCCCGAGTTCGGCGTGCTGGCGTGCCATGGAGTTGAGCGCGTGCGCCTCGCCCACCGGGTTCCCCGTCGACCGGTAGAACTCCAGCGCGATGGTGGCGTGGCGAAGGGCTGGGGCATGGCGGTGGCACATCGAGTGCAACCGGGCGAGGTCGTGGTGGGTGTGCGCCTGGCTGGTCGGGTCGGTCGACTCCTCCGCGAGGACGAGTGCCTTCTCCAGGCACGTCAGCGCCTCGGTGAACTCGTTCGCCCGCGTGCAGGCACGGCCGAGCTGGCGGTAGGCGAGCGTTCGCACCTCCGCGATCCCCATGAGGTCGGCGGCCTCGGCACCGGCTCGGGACGCGGTGACGTTGTCCCGCAGGTGGCTACGCCGGTAGTGGTAGGTGTCGATGGCGCGCGACAGCTGCCACACGTGCTCGGTCCACCCGAGCTTCGCGGCCTCGCGTTGCACGACGAGCAACTGGTCGTGCTCCTGGTCGAACCAGGTGAGAGCGCTCGACTCGTCCTCCAACGGCAGCGGGGCGCACCCCTCGGCGGGTTCGGGCGGGTCGATCCGGGTGCGGTGGGCGTAGAGCAGCCGATCGGCGCCCAACGCCGTGTGCAGGTAGTGGTCGACCAATCGCCGGGCTGCCGCGAGCCGGATCTCGGCGCGGTCGGAGGCTGCGCCCAGTTCGACCGCGTGCAACCGGATCAGGTCGTGCATCCGGAAGCGGCCGGGCCGCTGCTGGCGAACGAGGCTCTTGAGTTCGAGCGCGCGCAGCAGGACGTCCGTCGTAGCCGTTGGCAGGCCGAACAGGCTCGCCGCGGCGGCCCGACCGAGTTCGGGGATCGGCGCCGCGCCGAACAAGCGGAACGCCCTCGCCTGGTCGGCGTCGAGCGACGACGTGGACCAAGCAAGGACGTTCCGCACGCTCACGGTCTCATCCCCTGAGTCGAACGCGTCGAGTCGTGTGGACGTCTTCCTCAGCTCCTCGGCCAGAACCGACAGGGGGAAGTTCGGGTGCAGCGACATCCGCGCCGCGACGAGCGACAGCGCGAGCGGCAGGCCCGCGCAGCAGTCGACGAGGACGTCGGCCGCCTCGGGTTCGGTGTCGACCGCTCGGGCGCCCAGGTGGTGCACCAGGAGGGCGCGGCCAGTGCCGGGCGCGAGCGTGTCCAGGCGCAACGACCTCGCGCCCTGCACCCGGAGCCCTGCCAGGTGGTTTCGGCTCGTCACGATCGCCGTGCACGGCGCCGTTCCGGGAAGTAGCGGCAGGACTTGGACGGTGTCGAGCGCGTTGTCCAGCACCACGATCACGTGGCGACCGGCGAGCACGCTCCGGTAGAGGGCGGCCGCGGCGCCCAGGTCGGTGGGGATCGCGGCGGGCTCCACGCCGAGGGCGCTCAGGAAGCCGTGCAGCACCGACAACGAGGATGCCGGGGTCCCGGTGGGGTCAAAACCCCGCAGGTCGGCGAAGAGTTGCCCGCCGGGAAACCTGGTGACGTTGTCGTGCGTCCAGCGCAGGGCCAAAGTCGTCTTGCCCATCCCGCCTCCGCCCTCGATGCTCAGCAACGCCATCTCACCCGCGTCGAGACTGGCGGCCACCACCTCCGTCAGCGCGGCCGTTTCTTCTTCGCGGCCCACCAAGACCCTCGGTCTGCTCGGTAGTTGACGCGGAACCGCCCGGTGCCGTGGGCGCTCCCGGTGGTGGTGGAAGTGCACGCCACCCTCGACCGAGCCCGCCTGCAGGACGGAGCCCGCGTTCGAGGAGTGCACGGCGTTGTGAACGTCGGGTCCCATCAGACCGGTTCGGCCGCTGGGATCACCCTCGTCACGCGTGTCGTCACGGAACCGTCCATGTCACCCCCGTCCCGCTTCATGGTGGTGTTTCGCTACCGGCCGCGCAGGGGCTGGATGGGGGCACTGTGAGCCCGAACGGGTGGTCGGATCGCGGAAAGCGTTGATGGACTACGAAAACTGCGGAAATTCGCCCAGAACGACGTGCACGAAAGTGCCGGACAGGCCATAGGTGCTGACGCCCACGAAGGCCGGGCCGGGGTAGGGCCATTCGAGGTGTTCCCGGACCGGGGCGATACCAAGACCTTTCCAGTCCACTGTGGATGTCGGCTCGATCGGCCGCGGACCCGTCGGGATCCTGCGGTGGCGGAGGACCAGCGCCGCCTTGACCAGGCCCGCCAGGCCGCCCGCCGCCTCGGGGTGGCCGATGGTCGACTTGATCGAGCCCACCAGGCACGGTTCGCCGGGCGGGCGGTGGACGCCGATGGTGGTGCCGATCGCCTGGAGTTCGATCGCGTCGCCCGCGGGGGCGGCGTTGCCATGGGCCTCGACGTAGCCGAGTCGGGCCGGGGTGATGCCCGCCGCGGTGCACGCACGGGTGATGACCTGGTGGTACCCCTCGATCGACGGGGCTATGACGGTCTTGGCGGTGCGGCCCTTGCTGGCCTGGGCGCTGCCCAGGATGACGCCGTGCACCCGGTCGCCGTCGGAGAGGGCCTGGTCGAGCCGTTTCAGCACCAGGGTCGCCGCGCCGTCCGAGCGGACGAAGCCGTCGGCCCTGTCGTCGGCGAAGTGGCAGCGGCCGGTGGGGGAGAGCAGGCGGGCGGCCCGGTAGCCGTCGGTGTGGTCCGCACCCAGTACGAGGCTGACGCCCGCCGCCAGCGCGGTGTCGCACTCGCCCGTGCGGAGGCTCTGGCACGCCAGGTGGACGGCCAGCGTGCCGGACGAGCAGGCGGCGTCGACCGTCGCGCACGGGCCGCGCAGGTCCCAGGCGTGGCTGACGCGGCCGGACGCCATGCTGCGGGCGGCAGTGCCCGCGATGGCGTACATGTCGACGTCGCCGCGCCGGTCGTCCCAGTGCTCGCCGGTGCTCTGGCCGGTGAAGACGCCGACCTCCTCGCCCGCGAGCGACTCGGCGGAGTGCCCGGCGTCCCGCAGGGCGTCCCACGCCGTGGCCAGCAGGACCTTGTGCTGGGGGTCGAGCGCGGCGGCCTCGCGGGCCGTGAGGGCGTAGAGGTCGGGGTCGAAGTCCTCGGGGTCGAGGTAGCCGCCGGGGCCCGTGACACCGGGGCGGTCGGCTGGTGGGCGTGGCGTGACGGCGTCGCGGCGCTCCACCAGCAGGTTCCACAGCTCGTCCGGTGTTCGGGCGCCGGGGAAGCGGCAGCCCGTTCCGATGATCGCGATCGGTTGGGTCATCGAGTCGTCCCGTGGTCGATCCATTGTGGACGACCACAATGGAGTGATCTTGGTGGTCGGTCGGCGCGGCGCGACCCTACACTCCGCGTAGCCGATCGTGTTCCCAGGGTGACTGAGGGGCAGGCGGTCGTCCCCCGAGGAGTCAACCCATGTGTGGAATCGCGGGCTGGGCCGATCCGGTCGATCCGCTGACCGGTGGTGGTCGGATCGTGCGGCGGATGACGGACGCGCTGGCCGCGCGCGGGCCGGACGGCGAGGGGGTGTGGGTCGGGGCGCACGCGATCCTCGGGCACCGCAGGCTCGCGGTGGTGGACCCGGCCCGCGGCCACCAGCCCATGGTGGTCGGCGACGACGGCGACGACCCGCTGGTGGTGCTCTCCTACAGCGGCGAGGTGTTCAACCACGTCGAGCTGCGGACCGAGCTGGAGCTGCTCGGGCACAAGTTCCACAGCGGCACGGACACCGAGGTCGTGCTGCACGCCTGCCAGGAGTGGGGGATCGGCGCCGCCGAGCGGCTCAACGGGATGTACGCGTTCGCGGTGTGGGACGCGGTCCGGCGCAGGCTGCTGCTGGTCCGCGACCGGCTGGGGGTGAAACCGCTCTGCTACAGCCGGGTCGGCGCCGGCGTGGTGTTCGCGTCCGAGCCGAAGGCCCTGTTCGCGAGCGGGCTGGTCGAACCCGCCGTGGACGAGCGCGGCCTCCGCGACTTCCTCGCGTCGGTCCGAACACCCGGCGGCAGCCTCTACCGCGACGTGCGGGAGCTGCCGCCCGCCACCGTCCTGGTCCTGGACGGCGCGGGCATCCGGGAACACCGCTACTGGACCCTCCAGGCCAGGCCGCACGAGGACGACGGGCCTACCACCGTCCGCCGCACCCGTGAGCTGCTGGTCGACATCACCGCGCGGCACGTGCGCGCCGACGTGCCGCTCGGCGCGCTGCTGTCCGGCGGCCTCGACTCCAGCGTGCTGGTCGCGCTGGGGCGCAAAGCGTTGCCGGGCAGCGCCTTGCGCACCTTCTCGGTCGACTTCACCGGCGACTTCGCCCCGGACGGACTCCGGGCAACGCCCGACGCGCCGTTCGTGCGGGACGTGGTCGCGCACTGCGGACTCGACCACCGCGACCTCGTCCTGGACCCCGCCGCGCTGAGCGATCCGGCGCTCCGGCAGACCGTCGTCACGGCACGGGACGCGCCCTCGTCCGGCGACATGGACGCCTCGCTGCACCTGCTGTTCCGCGCGGTCCGCGAGCACGCCACCGTGGTGCTGTCCGGGGAGAGCGCGGACGAGGTGTTCGGCGGCTACCCGTGGTTCCACGACTCCGACGCGCTGGCCACCGCCGACTACCCGTGGCGCTACTTCGCCGGTCGCAGCGGCACGTACCGCGCCCTGCTGCGCCCGGACGTGGCGGCGGAGCTGGACATCACCGCGCACCGCGCCGAGCACTACCGGCAGGCGCTGGCGGAAGTGCCGGTGCTGGCGGGCGAACCCATGATGCAGCGCAGGCTGCGCGAGGTGTCCCACCTGCACCTGACGCGCTGGCTGCCCGACCTGCTGGACCGCAAGGACCGGCTGAGCATGGCCGTGGGGCTGGAGGTGCGCGTCCCGTTCTGCGACCACCGGCTCGTGGAGCACGCGTTCAACACGCCGTGGACCCAGCACGTCGCCGACGGCCGCGAGAAGTCGCTGCTGCGGGCCGCCGTCGCGGCCGACCTGCCGTCGAGCGTGCTGAACCGGGTGAAGGCGCCGTACCCGAGCACGCAGGACCCCCGCTACCGGCGGATGATCCAGGACCAGGTGGGCGACCTGCTCGCCACGCCCACCGCCCCCGTCTGGGCCTACCTCGACCCGGCCGCGCTGCGGAGCCGCCTGTCCCGCCCCGAGTCCGACCGGGCGACCCGCGCGGGCCTGGACTTCGCGCTCTCGTTCGACCTCTGGCTCAGGTCCGGGCCTGACCGCGCTTCCAGTAGCCGGAGAACATGATCTTCCGACGGTCCAGGCCGCGCTCCTTGACCAGGTGCCTCCGCACGGACGTCGCGAGGTTCGACTCGCCGCACACCCAGGCGTAGCCGAAGTCCTCGGCCGGGAGCGCGGCCACCGCCGCCAGCGCACGACTGCCCGGTTCGGCCTCGCCGCGGTAGACGAACTCGACCCCGTCCGGCACCGGCGTCAGGTAGGACTCGTCCGGCACCTCCACGATCGCCGTGGCGCCCGGCTGGACCTCCAGGATCGCGCACAGCGCGGGCAACGCCGTCTCGTCGGCGACCAGCAGCCGCGAGGTCGCCCCCGGCTGCCGCTGGTAGGTCGACCCGCACGCGCGGAACCCCGCCACCGCGCCGACTTCCGCCGCCGAGGCCCACGTCGAGCCGGGCCCGTGCGCGTCCTCGTGCAGCACGAAGTCCACGTCGATCTCGCACCGCTCACCCCGCACCGCCCGCACGGTGTACCAGCGCAGGTCCGGCCGCGTCGCCTCGGGCATCTTCGCGATGGCCGCGCGGACGTTGATCCCGTCCTCCGCCGGGAAGGCCAGCTCGCCGCCACGGGGCACCAGCAGCCCGAAGTACTCGTCCGCGCCGCTGGTCCGCCACCGCCCGAACTCCGGCGCGCGGAACGTGATCCGCCGCAGGTGGTCGTTGAGCGCCGTCGTCCGCGCCACCGTCATGGGGAACTGCTCGTACGCGTCGCGCCGGTTCGACGGCGCCACGACGAGCGCCGCCACCTTGCCGACGACCTTCCGCTGGAGCTGGCCGAGTGCCGAATAGGTGCTCAAGATCCGCCGCCCTCCTCGATGATGAGGTTAGGCTAACCTAATCGATGCGTGGAGCCGAGTGCGATCATCGCGATGTCGGGGTTCGAGCGGCCTGATCGCGACTACCTGGGACCCGGCTCCCGGGGCAAGTCCACCGTCCGGAGCCGTTCCGGAGTCGTTGCTACGTTCGGGGGAACGTGGTGATCATCCGGAAGAGGGGCTGCTTGTGAAGATCGGGATCGGACTGCCGAACCAGGTTCGCGACGTCGTGCCGACCGTTCTCCCGGAGTGGGCGAGGCTGGCCGAGGAGGCCGGGTTCTCCACGCTCGGCACGGTCGGTCGGATCGCCTACCCCGGTGTGCTGGACACGGTGGCGCTCGCGGCCGCGGCGGCCGTGACGACTCGGGTCTCCTTGATCAGCAACGTCATGCTCACCGGTGTGTGGCCGCCCGCGCTGATCGCCAAGGAGGTCGCGGGCATCGACGGGGTCTCCGGTGGGCGGCTGACGCTCGGCATCGGCATCGGCGGGCGCGAGGACGACTTCGTCGTGGACGGCGCCGGGCCGCGCGGGCTGGGCAAGCGCATGGACCACGACCTGGAGGTCTACCGGTCGGTGTGGGCCGGTGAGCCGGTCGGCGGCGGGACCAACCCGGCCGTGCCGCCGACCGCCCGCCAGGTGCCGATGCTGTTCGGCGGGTTCGCGCCCGCGGCGCTCGCGCGCATGGCCAAGTGGGGCGAGGGGTACATCGGCGCGTCGCTGCCCGCGGCCATGATCGCCCAGTCGTTCGACGCCGCCCGCGCCGCGTGGACCGAGGGCGGGCGTGAAGGTGCGCCGCGGCTGGTGGCGATCGCCTACTTCGGGCTCGGCGACGTCGAGCGGGGGCAGCAGGCCGTGGCCGACTACTACGGCGACCTCGGCGCGGAGACCGCAGGCATGATCGCGTCGGGCGTGCACGGCACGGCGGACGCGGTCCGGGAAGCCGTGCGGGCGTTCGCCGAGATCGGCGCGGACGAGCTGGTCTTCAACCCGACCACCGACGACGTGAAGGACGTCGCCCGGCTGGCCGAGATCGTGCTCTGAGCGGTTTCCGCTGCTGAGCGGCTCGCCGAGTGCCAGGATGAGCCCTCGGCGCGTGACCTCCGAGAAAGATGCCAAGCGAGATGTCGAGAACTCGCCACGTGCTCCGTTCTACCCATGACGGCGCCGAAACCGGGCGCGGCGGACCACGAGGAGACGACGATGCCGAAGTTCATGCTGCTGATGAGCTACCAGAAGATCGAGGGCGTGGAGCCGATCACCAGCTGGGCCCCCGGCGACATCAAGGCGCACATCGACTTCCAGCAGGCGCTCGGCCAGGAGTTGGCCGACAAGGGCGAGCTGGTCGACGGACAGGGCCTGGCCGGGCCCGAGGTGGCGAAGATCGTGGTCTTCAAGGGCGAGGGCGCGCCGGTCGTGGTCGACGGGCCGTTCCCGGAGTCGAAGGAGTTCCTCGCGGGCTACTGGCTGGTCGACGTGGAGTCGGTGGACCGGGCGCTGGAGATCGCCGCGCAGGCGTCCGCCGCACCCGGCCAGAACGGCGTGCCGATCGGCCAGCCGATCGAGGTGCGCGAGGTGATGAGCGCGCCGAGCGTCGAGCAGTGACCACCGGCGTCGAGGACCTGCTGCGCGAGTACGCGCCGCAGGTCCTCGGCGTGGTCGTCCGCCGGTTCGGCGACTTCGCCGCCGCCGAGGACGCCGTGCAGGAGGCGCTGCTGGCCGCCGCCCTGCACTGGCCGGTCGACGGCGTCCCGGAAAGCCCGCGCGGCTGGCTGGTCCAGACCGCCGTGCGGCGGATGACCGACCAGTACCGCAGCGAGCAGGCCCGCCGTCGCCGCGAGGACACCGCCGCCTCCCTCGACCAGGCGCCCGGTGACGTGGTCGACCGCGACGACACGCTCGTCCTGCTGTTCCTCTGCTGCCACCCGGCCCTGACGCCTGCCTCCGCGATCGCGCTGACGCTGCGCGCGGTGGCGGGCCTGACCACCGCCGAGATCGCCAACGCGTTCCTCGTGCCCGAGGCGACCATGGCGCAGCGCATCAGCCGTGCCAAGCAGCGGGTGAAGGCGTCCGGGGTGCCGTTCGCGATGCCCGTCGGCGACGACCGCGCGCCCCGGCTGCGGTCCGTGCTGCGGGTTCTCTACCTGCTGTTCAACGAGGGCTACACCAGCAGCATCGGGCACGAGCTGCACCGCGGCGAGCTGTCCGGCGAGGCGATCCGGCTGGCCCGCGCCGTGCACGCCGTCCTGCCGGACGACGGCGAGGTCGCGGGCCTGCTCGCCCTGATGCTGCTCACCGACGCCCGGCGGCCCGCACGCACCGGAGCCGACGGGTCGCTGATCCCGCTGGCGGAGCAGGACCGGACGCTGTGGGACCACTCGCTGATCGTGGAGGGCGTCGCGCTGGTGACCAGCGCGGTGTCCAAGGGGATGGTGGGGGAGTACCAGTTGCAGGCCGCCATCGCCGCCGTCCACGACGACGCGGCTCGCGCGGAGGACACCGACTGGCCGGAGATCCTGGGGCTGTACGGGCTGCTGGAGCGGATGACCGGCAACCCGGTGGTCGCGCTCAACCGGGCCGTCGCCGTGGCGATGGTGCACGGCCCCGAGGCGGGGCTGACGCTGCTCGACGCGGTGGCCGAGCGGCTCGAAGGGCACTACCGGCTGGACGCGGTGCGCGCCCACCTGCGCGAGATGGCCGGGGACGTCGGGGCGGCGGTCGAGCACTACCGGGCGGCGGCGGCCCGGACGACGAGCACGCCCGAGCGGAACTACCTGGTCATGCGTGCCGCTCGGCTGGGAAGGCCGTGACGGTCCCGGTGGACGTGGCCGGTTCCGGCCGTGGGCGAAGGGACGACCGCATCCCTGACCAGCGGCGATGTGCGAAGGCCGTTGACATCCGGCCGAACGGGGCAGGCCGCGTCCCGCACACCGGCGGGGAATCGGTTCCGATCACGTCGTGAGCGAGCTTCCGCCACGCGCGGATCGCCGCAGGGGCGTGCTACCCGGACGACCGGGGTTCACCGCGCCGCGGACCGGTACGTCGCGGGGTCGTGGCCCGCTTCGCGCAGCGCCTCCTCCAGCCCGCGCAGCGCGAGCCGGTCGGCGTGCTCGTTGCCGGGGTCCCCGGCGTGGCCCTTGACCCAGTGCCACTCGACCGCGTGCCGTTCCACGGCCTTCTCCAGCAGCACCCACAGGTCGGCGTTCTTCACCGGCTGCTTGGCCGACGTGAGCCAGCCGTTGGTCTTCCACTTCGTCATCCACGAGGTGATGCCGTTGCGCACGTACGTGCTGTCGGTGAACAACCGCACGGTGACCGGGCGCTTGAGGTGGTCCAGCGCGCGGATGGGCGCGGTCAGCTCCATCCGGTTGTTCGTCGTCTCGGTGGCCTCGCCGCCGCACAGCTCCTTCTCGTGCGCGCCGTACCTCAGCACGGCCCCCCACCCGCCCGGTCCGGGGTTGGTCCAGCAGGCGCCGTCGGTGTAGATGTCCACGATCTGGTCCACGGCCGCAATCTACCGCCGGTTCCGGTAACCTCGGTCACGGGTCGAGAGGCGCTGCAACGGACCACGGTCCGCCACGCTCGGCCCGTCCTCCGGTCAGCAAGGGCGCCTCCACCCCCCCGTGGAGGCTGCCCGTGAGCGACCTGCGTGACCTGCTGGATCGGAAGATCGCGGTGCTCGACGGAGCGTGGGGGACCATGCTCCAGGGAGCGGGTCTGACCGAGGCCGATTACAAGGCGGACCGGTTCCAGAACCACACGCACGACGTGACCGGCGATCCCGACCTGCTGAACCTGACCCGGCCGGACGTCATCCTCGACGTGCACCGGCAGTACCTCGCCGCGGGCGCGGACATCACCACCACGAACACGTTCACCGCGACCGGCATCGCGCAGGCCGACTACGGGTTGCAGCACCTGGTGCGCGACATGAACGTGCGCGGCGCGGAACTCGCCCGCCAGGCCGCCGACGAGTTCGGCGGCCGGTTCGTCGCGGGCTCGATCGGGCCGCTGAACGTGACCCTGTCGCTGTCGCCGCGGGTGGAGGACCCCTCGTACCGCGCCGTGTCGTTCGACCAGGTGCGCGACACCTACGCGGAGCAGATCCTGGCGCTCGTCGAAGGCGGCGTCGACCTGCTGCTGGCCGAGACGATCTTCGACACCCTCAACGCCAAGGCGGCCATCGCGGCGGCCCGCGAGGTGGCGCCGGACCTGCCGCTGTGGATCTCGGTGACCATCGTGGACCTGTCCGGCCGAACGCTGTCCGGCCAGACGGTCGAGGCGTTCTGGAGCGCCGTCCAGCACGCGAACCCGCTGGTGGTCGGCGTGAACTGCTCGCTGGGCGCGGAGGAGATGCGGCCGCACGTCGCCGAGCTGGCCCGGTTCGCCGACACGTACACGGCGTGCCACCCGAACGCCGGGCTGCCCAACGCCTTCGGCGGCTACGACCAGACGCCGGAGGAGACCGGCGCGCTGCTCAAGGACTTCGCCGAGCAGGGCATGGTCAACATCGCGGGCGGGTGCTGCGGCACGACGCCCGCGCACATCGAGAAGATCGCCGAGGCCGTGTCCGGCCTGGCGCCGCGCGTCGTGCCCGCGCCGCCGGGGCGCACCCGGTTCAGCGGGCTTGAGCCGTTCGCGATCGGCCCCGACACCGGGTTCGTGATGATCGGCGAGCGCACGAACGTGACGGGCTCGGCGAAGTTCCGCCGCCTCATCGAGGGCGACAACCACCAGGCCGCCGTGGACGTGGCGCTGGAGCAGGTGCGCGGCGGCGCGAACCTGCTGGACGTCAACATGGACGCGGACCTGCTCGACAGCGAGCAGGCGATGACCACGTTCCTCAACCTGATCGCGACCGAGCCCGAGGTCGCGCGCATCCCGGTGATGATCGACAGCTCCCGGTGGAGCGTGCTCGAAGCGGGCCTGAAGTGCGTGCAGGGCAAGGGGGTCGTCAACTCGATCAGCCTCAAGGAGGGCGAGGAGCCCTTCTTGCAGCAGGCCCGGCGGATCCGCGACTACGGCGCCGGTGTCGTCGTGATGGCGTTCGACGAGCAGGGCCAGGCCGACACGACCGAGCGCAAGGTGTCGATCTGCGGCCGCGCGTACGACCTGTTGACGCAGCAGGCCGGGTTCCCGCCGGAGGACATCGTGTTCGACCCGAACGTCCTCGCGGTCGCGACCGGCATCGCCGAGCACAACGGCTACGCCAAGGCGTTCATCGACGCCCTGCCGCTGATCAAGGAGCGCTGTCCGGGCGTCCACCTCAGCGGCGGCATCTCGAACCTGTCGTTCTCCTTCCGCGGCAACGACGTCGTGCGCGAGGCCATGCACTCGGCGTTCCTGTTCCACGCCGTGCAGGTCGGGCTGGACATGGGCATCGTCAACGCCGGCCAGCTCGCGGTCTACCAGGACATCCCGGCGGACCTGCTGGAACTGGTGGAGGACGTGCTGTTCGACCGCCGCGAGGACGCGACGGACCGGCTGGTCGCGTTCGCCGAGACCGTGAGCGGCTCGGGCACCAAGCGGGTCGTCGACCTCGCGTGGCGCGAGGGCACCGTGCAGGAACGGCTGGCGCACGCGCTGGTGCACGGCATCGTGGACTTCATCGAGGCCGACACCGAGGAGGCCCGGCTGGTCGTGGACCGGCCGCTCCAGGTGATCGAGGGGCCGCTGATGGACGGCATGAAGATCGTCGGCGACCTGTTCGGCGCGGGCAAGATGTTCCTGCCGCAGGTCGTGAAGAGCGCGCGCGTGATGAAGCGCTCGGTCGCGTACCTGGAACCGTTCATGGAGGCGGAGAAGGAACTCGCCCGGCAGGAGGGCCGCGCGGAGGTCAGCCGCGGCCAGGGCAAGGTCGTGCTCGCGACGGTCAAGGGCGACGTGCACGACATCGGCAAGAACATCGTCGGGGTCGTGCTGGGCTGCAACAACTACGAGGTGATCGACCTCGGCGTGATGGTGCCCGCCTCCGTCATCCTGGACACCGCCGTCGCCGAGAACGCCGACGCGGTCGGGCTTTCCGGGCTCATCACGCCGTCGTTGGACGAGATGGTCACGGTGGCGAAGGAGATGGAGCGCCGCGGCCTGAAGCTGCCGCTGCTCATCGGCGGCGCGACGACGTCCCGCCAGCACACCGCCGTCCGCATCGCCCCGGCCTACGAGCAGACGACCGTGCACGTGCTGGACGCGTCCCGTGTCGTCGGCGTCGTCTCGGACCTGCTCGACCACGACCGCGCCGAGGCTCTGGCGCTGAGCACCAAGGCGGACCAGGAGGTGCTGCGGGAGCAGCACGAGAACAAGAAGCGCCAGCCGATGCTGTCGCTGGCGGAGGCCCGCGCGAACCGCGAGGTCGTCCCCTTCGACTCGCTCCCGGTGCCCGCGTTCACCGGCCTGCGGCTGGTCGAACCGGACCTGGCTTCGTTGCGCGCCATGGTCGACTGGCAGTTCCTGTTCCTGGCGTGGGAGTTGAAGGGCAAGTACCCGGCGATCCTGGACCAGCCGGTGGCGCGCGAACTGTTCGACGACGCCAACGCGCTGCTCGACCAGATCATCGCCGACGGCTCGTTCCAGGCGCGCGGAGCGTACGGCTACTGGCCCGCGCACTCCTCCGGTGACGACATCGTCCTGGAGAGCGGCGTCAAGTTCCCGATGCTGCGCCAGCAGACCGTGAAGCCGCTGAGCCGCCCCAACCGCTGCCTGTCCGACTACATCGCCCCGTCCGGCGACCACATCGGCGGCTTCGCCGTGGCCATCCACGGCGCGGAAACCCTTGCGGCCGCTTACGAAGCCCAGCAGGACGACTACCGCGCCATCATGGTCAAGGCCCTCGCCGACCGCCTGGCGGAGGCGTTCGCCGAGTACATCCACCTGGAGGCCAGGCGCAACTGGTTCGAACCGGGTTCTTCTCCCGAACTGGCCGACCTGCACGCGGAACGCTTCCGCGGCATCCGACCCGCGCTGGGCTACCCGGCCTCACCGGACCACAGCGAGAAGGTCGAGCTGTTCGACCTGCTGGACGCCGAGTCGTTGGGGATGGGCCTGACCACGTCGTTCGCCATGACCCCGGCGGCGAGCGTGAGCGGGTTGATCTTCGCGCACGAGGCGTCGCGGTACTTCACCGTGGGGCGGCTGGGGAAGGACCAGATCGAGGACTACGCCGTGCGCCGCGGGATGCCGGTGGACGAGGTCGAAAGCTGGCTCCGCCCGAACCTGGCCTACGAGCCCAGGTGAGCTGACGCTCGACGGGGAATCCCCTCGGCCTGACGCCAGAGGTCGTCGCACCTCCGGCACTCGGGCCAACAGCCCTGCGGCCAGGTCGGCGGCGGGGCTTTCGGGATGTCCAGCTCCTCGCCGCACAGCGTCAGGCCCCGGTCACCGGGGTAGAGCGTCACCGCGACGGCGTGGCGACTGCCGTCGTGGGGCAGCCACTTGAACGGGCGCACAGGGGCACCTCCTTCCTCCCTGGGCGAGGATAACGCCTCAAATGCTGCGAATCGCCTCAAATGCATCGGAACGCACCACTTATGGGGTAACGCCCTCAATCGCCGGGCAAGATCTCTGCATGGGCAGGTTGGTCACCACTTCCGAAGCGGCGAAAGAACTCGGCGTGGGGACGAGCACGCTCCAGCGCTGGGCGAAGGACAAGGTCGTGTCACCCGATCTGGTGACCCCTGGCGGTCACATGCGCTGGGATGTCGACAACCTCCGCGGCCAGCTCCGAGAGCTGCGGCAGCGCGACGAGTGAGAGTGGTCATGGTGGTCGTGCCACGGCGGGTGGAATTAACGTTCGGCCGGCACGCTGGCCCGCATGACCGCTCCTCCCCGCAGCCCGGTGACCGTGGCGATCACCCGGCAGGCCGACCCGGCGCACAACACCGAGATGCACGCCTGGGTGCAGGCGGGCATCTCGATGGCGCAGACGTTCGACGGCTACCTGGGCGGGGGCTGGGTGCGGTCCGGGCCCGGTTCGGGTGAGTGGCACATGCTCTACCGGTTCGCCAACCCCGCCGCGCTGGCCGCGTGGGAGGGCTCGCCGCAGCGCCAGTGGTGGCTGCACACCGCGCAAGGCCTGGTCGAGCACACGCGGACCGAGCGCCGGACCGGTATCGAAGGCTGGTTCGACCCGCCGGACGAGCGGGAACTGGTGGAGCACACGGCGAAGCCGCCGCCGCGGTGGAAGCAGGCGACCACGATCTGGATCGTGTTCTTCCCGCTGAACCTGCTCGCCACCGTCACCCTCGGCAGGCTGCTGGTCGACCTGCACGTGGTGCTGAGGGTGATGGTCACGACGCTCGTGCTGACGCCGATCATGACGTACTACCTGCTGCCGTGGGTCACGCGGAGGCTGGAGTGGTGGCTGCGCAGGTGAGTCACGGGGCGATGCCCTTGACCCCCTGCCACTCCCACAGCAGCGACCGCAACGGGGTCAGGGCGGGCCAGCGGGTGCCACCCGGACGGGGGTTCACCCGGGACGCGTAGGACGGCGGGGTGTAGTCGGGGTCGAAGAAGCAGCCCTCGCCGTACTTCGCGTCGTCGGCCGGGCAGGCCGCGGCGACCGAGGCCGGGGTGGGCTTGCGGCCGGTGCGCTCCCACCTCACCAAGGCCTTCAACGCGCTCGCGTACTCGGAGTCGCTGAGTGCGCTGTGCTCGGTCTCGGTGGTGAACGTCTGCACCAGGTTCGGCCGCCACCCCAGGGAAGCGCGGTACGCCGCCTCGTGCTCCACGAACGCCGTCGGGTCGCCGATCGCGTGCATGGTGAGCACCGGGACGAACACCGCGCCGGTGATGTCGCTGTCGTAGGACAGGTCGCGGGCGGCGCTCGGGTCGGCGGAGAAGCGCTCCACCCCGGCGTTCAGCGCGGCGTCGTCGTGGGAGCCCGAGTAGCGGACGCCCTTGTTGCCGAACGGGTTCCGGTCGCCGAGTCTGTTGTGGACGATGTCGCGGAAGGTGAACGTGGCGAAGTTCAGGTGGGACGCCAGCGCGCTCTCGGTGATGCGCGTGACCGCGAGGATGTCGTCCAGGTTCCTCTGCTGCGAAGGGGTTCGCGCGGTGGACGTGATGCCGGTGCACTCCTCCAGCCTCGCCCGCAGACCGGTGCCGGTCATCGTGGAGTCCGCCCGCAAGCCCTGCCACAGCGGGTACTGGGGCTCGGTCGGCCTCGGGTGGTTGCCGCAGTAGTACTGGTAGACCACGCGCAGGTCGACGCGGTAGTCGTACCCGCGCGAACCGCCCGCCAGGACACCGCTGGTGAGCAGCACGGCGTCGTAGGAGCGCGGGTGGACCTCGGCGGTCTTGGCGGCCACGTTGCCGCCCCACGACTGGCCGTGCAGGACCGTCTTGCGCGGCTCGCCGAAGCGGGCGACGACGAGCTCGCGCAGGTTCTCCGTGTCGGCCACGGCCATGCGCGTCCCGTAGCCGCCGCGGCGGTACGACGACCCGGCCCACGCGTAGCCCTCGCGGACCACGACCGACCAGCGCGTCAGGTCGTCGACCGTGCGGGCCGGGGTGGGAGCGCCGAGGTCGGGACCGCCGTGCGAGTGCACGACCAGGGAACCGTTCCACGCCTTGGGCATGGCGATCGTGTAGTGGGCGCCGTTGACGTCCTGGCCGCCGTAGCAGGTCGTGTCCGCGAGCAGGGCAGTCGGGCACGCGGTGACCTCGGGGCCGCTCGCGGCGGAGGCCGGTGAGGTGAGACCCAGGGCGAGCGCGACGCCCAGTGACGCGGCCGGAACGGCTCTCACGGAGGACCTCCTCATGACTCGGGCGCCTCGTCGCGCCGCCGGGCCATGGTCGGCTTCCGCGACCCGCGGAGTCCACGGCGAACGGGAAAACTTGGGGTTCGCCTGACGTCAGTCCTCGTCGCCACCGGGGTCGGCGGCGCCGTCCCGCTCGTCGCGGTCGGCCCACTCCAGCAGCGGGGCCAGCGAGAACACCGCGTCGTCGATGCCCGCGTGCAGGTCGCCGAGCGACGCGAACCGGGCGGGCACCGTCGCGATGGTGAACTCCCGCGGGTCGACGTCGTCCACCTCGTCCCAGGTGATCGGCGTGGACACGGTGCCCTCGGCCTTGCCGCGCACCGAGTACGCGGCGGCGATCGTGTGGTCGCGCGCGTTCTGGTTGTAGTCCACGAACAGCTTCGCCGGGTCGCGGTCCTTGCGCCACCACGTGGTCGTCACGTCGTCGGGCGCCCGCCGCTCGACCTCGCGGGCGAACGCCAGCGCTGCCCGCCGCACGTCGGCGAACCCCCAGTCGGGCTGGATCCGCACGTACACGTGCAGGCCGTTGCCGCCCGAGGTCTTCGGCCAGCCCACCGCGCCCAGCTCGTCCAGCACCTCGTGCGCCACGTGCGCGACCCGGCGGACCGCGGCGAAGTCGCAGTCCGGCATCGGGTCCAGGTCGATCCGCCACTCGTCGGGCTTCTCGGTGTCCGCCCGCCGCGAGTTCCACGGGTGGAACTCGACCGCCGACATCTGCACCGACCACACGACGTCCGCCACGTGCGTCACACACAGCTCGTCCGCGTGCCGGTCGTAGCGCGGGAACTCCACCCGCACCGTCTGCACCCACGGCGGCGCCCCGCGCGGCAGCCGCTTCTGGTGCACCTTCTCCCCGTCGACGCCGTCCGGGAACCGGTGCGTCATGCACGGCCGCTCCCGCAGCGCGCGCACGATCCCGTCGCCGACGGCCAGGTAGTACCGGGCCAGGTCGAGCTTGGTCTCCCCGCGCGCGGAGAAGTAGACCCGGTCGGGGTTGGAGATCCGCACGGTCCGGTCGCCGACTTCCAGTTCCACCGCCGGAGACCCGCTCTTGCCAGCCATGCCGGTCAACCTAACCCGGATTCGGCTGGTCAGCTCGTGCGGAACCGCGGTCCGCCGCGATGGCCGGGCCTTATTCGCTGGTGCGGTCGGTGGGCACGGGGCAGACTGCGCCGGCCGTGCTCGTCGCGCCGTGGGAGGACCATGTCGATGAGGAAGCCGACCCCGTTCGTGCCCGGCCTGGAGCTGTCGCGGCGGTTCTACCGCGAGGCGGTGGAACCGCTGCTGCGCGAGCACTTCGGCGCTGTGCCGCACGGCGCCGCGCGGATCGGGCAGGGGTCGGAGGTGTTCGGGTTCGACACGGCCCGGTCCGCCGACCACGAGTGGGGGCCGCGGCTCCAGCTGTTCGTGGAGTCGGACGAGGCCGAGATCGGCCGGATGCTGTCGGAGTGCCTGCCGAAGACGTTCCTCGGCCACCCCACGAACTTCGCGGGCGCCGACCGGATCCGGGTCATGGCGCTCACCGACGGGCCCGTGCGGCACCGGGTGGACGTGCTGCCGTTCGGCGCCTGGGCCGACGAGCACCTCGGGTTCGACCCGCGCGGGCCGATCGGCCTGGCCGACTGGCTGGGCACGCCGACGCAGGCGCTGGCCGAGGCGACCGCGGGAGCGGTGTTCCACGACGGGCTCGGCGAGCTGGAGGCGGCGCGGACGGCGCTGCGCTGGTACCCGGACGAGGTGTGGCGGTACGTGCTGGCGTGCCAGTGGCAGCGGATCTCGCAGGAGGAGGCGTTCGTCGGCCGGTGCGGTGAGGTCGGCGACGAACTGGGATCGGCCGTGGTGGCGGCGCGGCTGGCGCGCGACCTGATGCGGCTGTGGCTGCTGATGCAGCGCCGGTACCCGTTGTACGGCAAGTGGTTGGGCAGCCAGTTCAGCCTGCTCCCCGGCACGCCGGACCTCCTGCCGGTGCTGGCCGCGACCGACTGGCACGACCGCGAACGGCACCTGGCCCGCGCGTACGAGGCCACCGCGGCCCGGCAGAACGAGCTGGGCCTCGCGGACCCGGTCGACCCCACCACCCGCCCGTACCACGACCGGCCGTTCCAGGTGCTGCACGCCGAGCGCTTCGCGGAAGCGCTGCACGCCACGATCTCGGACCCGGAGGTCGCCGCGCTGTCGTGGCGGGGCGCGGTCGACCAGCACGTCGACAACACCGACGTGCTGGCGCGCTGAGCCGCTACTCGCCGCGCCGGGCCTTCGCGCGGCGCTTGCCCTCGTGCATCGCCTGCACGCGGGCGACCGGGATGGTGTGGCCCTCGGCGACCAGGTCGGCGCTCAACGCCTGCGGCGCGGGCATGGACTCCGCCCACGGGTCGCGGTCGCCGAGCAGGCCCGCGGCCGTGCGCAGGGTGAAGTCGGCGGGGGACACGCTGTCGAGGTCGTCCCACGACACCGGGAACGACACCGGCGCTCCCGGCCGCAACCGCGGGCTGTACGCGGCGGCGACGGTGGCGCCGCCCGCGCGCGTGGAGTCCAGGAAGACCTTGCCCCCGCGGTCGTCCACGATGAACGCCGTCGTCGCCACGGCGGGGTCCAGCCGTTCGGCCCGTGCGGCGAGCGCGCGGCACGCCGCGGCGACGTCGTCCGCGGGCGTGTCCTCGATCGGCACGAACACGTGCACGCCCTTGGCGCCGCTGGTCTTCACCGCGCCCTCCAGCCCGGCGTCGGCGAGCGCCCGCCGCACGAGGTGCGCGGCCTGGACGGCGAGGTGGAACGCGTCCTCCTCCGGCGGGTCCAGGTCCAGCACGAGGTGGGTGGGGTGGTTCCACCGGTCGCGCGGGTACAGCGTCGGGTGGTACTCGACCGCGCGCTGGTTCGCGAACCACAGCAGCGTGCGCCGGTCGTCGCACACCCCGTAGGAGATCTCCCGCTTCGAGGCCTCGGCCCAGATCGGCTGCCTGCGCACCCACTCCGGCGTGTACTTCGGCAGGTTCTTCTGCATGAACGGCGCCTGGCCGGGGCGCACCCGCATCACCGACAGCGGCCGGTCGGCCAGCACCGGGACGATCCGGTCCGCCACCGCGTCCAGGTAGTCGACCAGGTCCCGCTTCGTCGCCCCGGACCCGTCGAACAACGGCTGGTCCAGGTTGGTCAGCGCGACGCCGTCCCGTTCCTCCGAGGTGCTCATCCGATCACCCTTCCCGCCTGGGACGGCTCCGGCAACTCCCACGCCCGGTCCAGTTCGGCCGTCGGGTAGCGGGTGTCGCGGTCGTGGCGCTGCAACTGCCGGAAGAACGGGCCGATCACGTCCGCGACGGGCGCGTAGCGCCGTGCGAGCGCCGCGGCCGACTCGGGCAGCGGGTCGAGGTTGCGGTCGAACCAGCCGAGCAGGTGCGCGACCGTGTAGCAGCGGTCGTAGTTGCGGTGCGCGGCGAAGAAGGCCGACTCGGCGGGGGAGAGGGCGAAGCGGGAGCTGAGCACCAGTCCGAAGTCGGCGAAGTAGAGCCGTTCGCCGTCGGTCAGCAGGTTGTTGAAGTGCGCGTCGAAGTGCAGCACGTCCTGGGACTCCAGGAAGGTCACCACCGAGCGGAGTTCGCGGTGCACCATCTCCACCGCCGCGTCCACGTCACAGTCGGCGATCCGGTCCAGCAGCCACTCGTGGACGGTCTGCGGCAGGAACTCCAGGAACAGCACCAGCCGCGCGGGCGACCGGCGCAGCGCCTCGAACCGGGCGCGCACACCGGCCGAGCCGCCCCAGTAGGCGATCGTCCGCTCCAGGTCGTCGTGCTCCTCGGGCGTCGGCGACGACCCCGGCAGCACCCGCCAGTGGTGCATCAGCGGGAACCCGTGGTGGTCGCCGGCCAGCACCCACTCGTTGGCCATGGTGTGCGCGGCCAGTTCCCGCCACGCGCCGAAGCCCGCCGACCCGATGCCGTACTGGAAGAACGTCGGCAGCCCGAACAGGTCGGCCGTGGACCGCACGTTCTCCGGCCGCAGCTCCGGCTCGGTCAGCGGCACCTGCTTCACGAACACCCGCACGCCGTCGACGTCCAGCGACGCCGACGTGCCGCCCACACCGGCACCGAGCGGTGCCGCGCCCTCCAGCAGCACCGCCAGCTCCCGGTCGTCGAGCCGGGCCAGCGCGGTGGACGCGGTGCGGTGGTCGGAGGCGCGGATCAGCACGCGCCCTTGGACTTCAGCACGCGCTGGAGGGACTCGGCGACGCGCTCCTTGGTCAGACCGCCGTTGCCGAGCGCCTGCTCCAGCCCGTCCAGCACCTCGCCGACGCGACCGCCGCTCGACCACAGCGCCACGTCCGCGCCCGCCGCGAGCGCCTGCCGCACGGCCTCGGGCAGGTCCACCAGGTTGGTGACGGCCTTCATCGCGCCGAGGTCGTCGGTCATGACCAGGCCGGTGAACCGGTAGTCGGTGCGGAGCAGCTGGTAGGCGGCCGGGCTCAGGGTCGCGGGCTTGCCGTCGGTCAGACCGGGCACGTCGAGGTGGCCGACCATCACGGCGACCGGGCCGTAGGTCTGGATGTCCTGGTAGGGCAGCAGGTCGTTGGCCTTGAGGTCGGCCAGCGGGGGCGTGGCCACCAGGCCCTGGTGGGAGTCGCCGTTCGCGTTGCCGTGGCCGGGGAAGTGCTTGAGCACCGGCTGGACGTTCGCGTCGCGCAGCCCGGCGGCGAACGCCTCGGCGTACTTGCGGGCGACGACCGGGTCGGCGCTCCAGGACCGGTCGCCGATGACCGTGTTGTCGTCCGCCGCGCTGGTGTCCACGACCGGCGCGAGGTCCATCGTCACGCCCCTGGCCCGCAGCTGCCCGCCGCGGGTCTTGGCCAGCTCGCGGACCTGCTCGGGGCTGTTGGCCGCGACCAGGGCCCTGGCGCTGGGGAGGTTGCCGTCCATGGCGTCGATCCGCTGCACGCGGCCGCCCTCGTCGTCCACCGACACCGTGATCGGCAGCTTCGAGGCGGCCCTGACCAGCGCCAGCGCCCCGCCGGTCAGCAGGCCGGGCGCTTCACCGCCGATGAAGATGCCGCCGACCTGCTCGGCCGACACGATCGACAGCGCGTCCTCGGAGTTCTCCGGCTTCACCCCGACCTGGAGCAGCTGCGCGAGCTGCTGCCGGGGCGACAGGCCCGCGATGACGGGCGCGCACGGGTCGGTCGGGGCCGCTGCCTGCGGCTGGCCGCCGTCCGGCGACCCGGTGGGCGCGGCGATGTCCGGGATGCCCAGCTTCGGGGCCACCTCCTGGTGGAAGGTGGCCGCGAGCATCGCGCCAAGGGCCAGTGCGGCCAGCGTCGTCGCAATGCTCCTGCGTCGCACGGGGGGTCGGCCTCCTGGGTGTCCGTCTGCGGGTGGGTGAACCCCACCAGTCTTCCCCAGGAGGCCGCCCAGCCCTAAACCGAGGTGTCCTCACGAGTGCGCCGCCACGCGACCACGATCAGCGCGACCAGCCCGAACAGGGGCACCGTGCTGATCCCCCAACTCAACCCCATCGGGGGACCCGGCTGCTCCTGGACGGGCAGCACCAGCTCGCCGGACCCCGGCCCCTCGGGGCCGTCGACGGCGAACGTGAACCTCCAGTCGCCCGGATCGGGCAGGGCCGTGATGTCGAGCCCCCACACGTCCAGCTTGCGCGGGTGCCGCGCCAGGGGCTCCAGCTTGCGCTTCAGCGCGCCCGGCCTGGTCAGCGCGAGCGTGCCGCTCTTGTCCGCGATCCCGCCGTCCGGGACGAACGTGAAGTCCAGCGACTGGAGCGCCTTCACCGGCCACGTGCTGAACC
The DNA here is from genome assembly GCA_049997955.1 of Umezawaea sp. cmx-9-4. Classification (GTDB taxonomy): domain Bacteria; phylum Actinomycetota; class Actinomycetes; order Mycobacteriales; family Pseudonocardiaceae; genus Umezawaea. Next base: position 207,656 of record JAEBDY010000003.1, read on the forward strand.
CGACGGTCAGCGAGTACGGCCCGGCCTGCACCTGCTCGGTGTGCACGACGTTCACCGGCTCGTACGCGAGCGCCGTGCCCGCCGTGCCGAACAGCAGCCCCACGACGCCCAGCAGCGCCACAACGGTCTTCCTCATGGCGCTACCGCCCTTCCCGAACCGGGGCGAGGTGCCGCAGCATCCCGCCGAACCTCACGCCGAGCACGCCGCCCGCCGCGCCGAGCACCGCGCCCGCCACCGCCGTGCCGACGATCCCCGCCACCGGGGGGAACCCGCCGCCGTCCAGCCACGCGTCCTGCACGGGGGCCAGCGCGGCCACCAGCAGGCCGCCGACCGCGCCCGCGACCAGCCCGTACACCTTCAGCGAACGGCCGTCGCGCCGTCCGAGCGCCAGCAGTCCCTCGATCAGGACCGCGACCAGCACCAGGCACATCGGGATCAGCGCGGGCAGGGCGGGCACGCCGTCCACGTAGTCGCGCATCGGCAGCCCGGTCGCGTCCGCGTAGACCTCCGTCGCCCACGGCGAGAACCACCAGAACACGCCCTGGAGAGCGGCCACCGCGAGCGCGACGCCGAGCGCCCCGCCCGGACGGTCGAGCAGGCGGGCTCCCATGACGACGATCAGCACGCACAGGAACGACATGCCCGCCGTGACGGTGTTCACGTCACCGGCGTCGATCTCCGACAGGCCGATCGCCGTCACCGCGCTGAACGTCAGCAGCACGGCCAGCGAGATCAGCGCCCACGCCGCGCCCCACCGCTGCGCGCGGGCCACGGCGAACACCATCACCGCGCCGACCATCGTGATCGAGATCGACAGCAGCAGCCCGATGTGCGGCGGCGACGCGATCACCGCGTCGAACCCGTACAGCCCGTGCCACCACTGGTCCCACAGGCCGTAGAGCAGGAACGACGCGGCGCCGATGCCCGAGATCAGGTAGCCGACCGGCGCGGCGAACGCGCGCCCGAACACGGCGACCGCCCGACCGCCGACCATCGCGTCCACCGGACGTCCGGCGCGCTGGGCGGCCGTGGTCATCAGCACGACCACCAGGCTCGCCAGGCCGGAGAACGCGCTGCCCGAGTAGAGCAGCAGGTGCGGCAGCGTGAAGAACGTGTCCGGCCCGACGTCGCTGTGCCACTGGATGTCCCAGGTCAGCCCGGTCAGCGACAGCACCGTGCCGCCCAGGACGAAACTCGCCGCGGTCATCCCGCGCGGCACGGTCTTGGTCGTCGCGGCCACCGAGGCCCTCGACGCGGTGAGATCCATGTTCGGTCCCCTTCTCACTTCACCAGCAACGGAAGAACGACGTGGTCGACACCGCTCGCGTCGCGCAGCGAGACGGTGATCTGCCACGGACCGGACATCGGCAGGTCCGCGGCGGGCGCGCGGAACCGGCCCGGAGCCTCGGACCCGGCGGTGACGGGTGCGAGCGCGTGGCCCATCCGCGGCATCACCGGCTCGACGGTGACCTCGTCCGGCGCGGCGGGTCGCCCGTCCGGGTCGGTGACCTCCAGCCCCAGCGAGTTCGGCCCGGTGCGCGGGTCGTCCACGGACAGCCGGACGGTGTACCGCGGGGTGGAGGCGGTCGCGGTGGCCGAACCGGTGTCCGCCGCGGAGGTGAACACCAGCGCCACCAGGGCGACCACCGCCGCCAGCGCCGCGCTCGCGACGATCGTGCGCCTGGTCATCGTGCCGCTCCTGCCGCCGGGACGTCGATCACCGCGGGCGCGGTGCGCACCGCGTAGCCGCGCTCGGCCTGCACCCACACGAGGTACCGGCCGGGCAGCGGGAAGGTGTAGGTGAACGGCACGTCCGGACCGAACGCCGCCACGCTCTCGTCCGGCCGGTCCGGCAGGCCCGGTGTCGGCGGGGTCATCGCGTGCACGTGCGCCCACACCGGCGCGTCCGCGACCTCCCCGGTGACCGGGCCGACCACGATCAGGTGGCCGAGCATCCCCAGCCACGGCTGGAGGTCCCGCGCGCCGAACCGGGCCGTGATCGTGCTCGGCGAGCCCGCCGCGGCGATCCGCCGGTCCATCCCGACGTCCTCGGTGGCGGGCGCGGTCGTGCCCGTCGCGGCGAGCGTCGCGGTCGTGCGGAGCAGTTGCCGTCCGCCGCCCCGCCGGGCGATCTCGGCGGCCACCGCGTACCGGCCGGGTTCGGGCGCGACCAGCTTCGCCCGGTAGTCGCCGGGACCGACCCGCACCGGGTGCAGGTGCCACAGCTTCCCGGTCGGCGACACGACTCCCAGGTGCACCAGCGCGTCGTCGTGCACCAGCAGGTCGTCCACCGGTCGTCCGGTCGACCCGTCGGTGAGCGCCAGCCGGAGGTCGCCGTCCATCGTGGCCACCAGGTTCACCGGCGGCCGGGAGTAGTCCACTGTGGACGCCTGGGCGTTCGCGTACGGGTCGGTGACGTTGTCCACCGTCGGATCGAGGTCGCTGCCCGGCGCGGGCGGCGGCGGCACGGACGAGGACAGCAGCGCCGCCGTGACGGCCACGGCCAGCGCCGCGACCACCCCCGCCGCCGGGACGAACGCCGCGGTGCTCCGACCGCGCAGCGCCACCAGGAGCGTCACCAGGATCAGCGCGCCCGCCGCGACGAACCCGCCGTACGCCGCGTTCTGCGGCGGCGACATCACCCGCGCGGGCACCACGAACGGGATGGTCGCGACCCTCTCGCCGTCGTCGATCGCCAGCTCCCACGGTCCCGGTCCGTCCACCCGCAGCGAGCCGGTGTGGAAGCCCGGCTTCGCCGTGAGCCGCACGGTCGTGCCGCTGACGGCGGTGCCGTCCCGGCTCAACCGCAGCTCCAGGTCACCGGCCGGGCTGCCGACGTGCGTCACCACGTCGACGTGCACCGGTCCCGGCACCGGCTCGACCCGTCGGATGACCACGGTCAGCTCGCGGTCGCCCAGCGTCTGCGCCACCTGGACGTCGCCACCGCCGGGAGCGCCGTCGGCGAACGCGGGAACCGTGCCGCCCCAGGCGAAGCCGACCACGCACAAGATCACCAGTATCGCTTTCATCGTGGTTGGAACCTAGGGAGCGGAAGCCGGGGAATCGTCACGGCGCGGGGTGAAGTCGAGTCCCCCGGCGGGGGGACCCCTGACCCCGGGAGAGCCGTGGATCCCCCTGGAGGGGGACTCGGCGCGAGGCGGGCATGGCGGAGGATTGGCCCGGTGAGGGGCATGATGAGACGCGCGGGCGACCCCAGGGTGTCGCTGACCCGGCAGTCGGTGCTCGTGGCGCTGGTGGCCCTGTTCGCCGACGCGTCCGTGTACGTGCTGAGGGCACCGGTGCCGATGTCCGCCACCGCCGTGCTGGGGCTGGTCGCGATCGTGGTGGTCGACGCCGCGCTCGCGGGTCCGGCGCGCCTGTCCGGGCTCGTGGCCGTCGGGCACGTGGTGGTGTACCTGGGGATACCGCTGGTGTTCGACGGGCGGTTGAAGTTCTGCGCCAACGACGCGGGCATGATGATCGCGGGCTACCGGGCGGGCGCGTGGCTGGTGGGCGTGCCCGCGTTCGCGACCTTGGGGACGATGGTGGTGGGTGTGGTGGCGACCCACTTCGCGCTGGGCGCGGGCGCGGTGCGGGCCGTCACCGACCTGCGGATGCTGCCGGTGGAGGTGGTCAGCGGCGCCGTCCTGCCCTGGCTGGTCGGCCGCTACACGACCGCGCGGCGGGCGTACATCGCCGAGCTGGAGCAGCGTTCCGAGCGCGAGGAGCGCGACGCCGAGGAAGCGGTGGTGCGGGCGATAACCGCCGAGCGCAGCGCGATAGCCCGCGACCTGCACGACGTGATCGCGCACCACGTGAGCGCCATCAACCTGCACGCCGGCGCCGCCCGTTTGGGGCTGGACAAGGGGAACACCGCGCTCGTCAAGTCGCTGAGCGCCGTGGAGACCGCCAGCCGCGCCGCGATGGGCGACCTGCGGCACCTGCTCGACCTGCTGCACGGCGACAACACCGACAGCGCCCGGCAACCCGGCCTCGACAACCTCGACGAGCTGTTCGACGGCGTCCGCGCGGCCGGGATACCGGCCAGGCTCACGACTTCCGGCGTCCCGCGCGCACTGCCGGAGTCGCTCGGCATCACGCTGTACCGCATCGTGCAGGAGATGCTGACCAACGCCCTGCGCCACGGCGACCCGTCCGGCGTGGACGTGGAACTGGCCTACCGGCGGGATTCCCTCGCCCTGACCACCACCAACCGCCTGCCCGCGCTGGTCGGCGCGCGCGCCGAGGGCCACCGCCGCGGACTGGAGGGCATCCGCAACCGGGCCCGCCTGTTCGACGGCGTCACCACCTGCGGCGTGGAGCCCGACGGCCGCACCTGGCGCACCGCCGTAGCCTTCCCCCTGGAGACCGCGTCCCCATGTTGAGCGTCCTGCTCGCCGACGACCACGCCATGCTCCGCTCGGGCATGCGCGCCATCCTCGACACCCAACCGGACCTCGACTGCGTTGCCGAGGTCGCCGACGGCCGCGCCGCCGTCGCCGAGGTGGTCCGCCTCCGCCCCGACGTGGCCGTGCTCGACATCCGCATGCCGAAGCTGGACGGGCTGAGCGCCACCGAGGCCATCCTCGCCGCGCCGGACAACCGCACGAAGGTCGTCGTGCTCACCACGTACGACAGCGACGAGTACGTCTACCGGGCCCTCAACGCCGGGGCGAGTGGCTTCCTGCTCAAGAGCCTGCCGCCGGAGGAGCTGATCAGCGCCATCCGCGTGGCGGCCCGCGGCGACGCCCTCATCGACCCGTCCGTCACCCAGCGGCTGGTGTCCCGCTTCGCGCGCAGCATCGCCCCCGCCGCGGCCGCGCCGGGGCTGGACCAGCTGACCGCGCGGGAGCACGAGGTGCTGCTGCTGATCGCGGCGGCGTGCACGAACGCGGAGATCGCCGCGCGGCTGCACGTGGGCGACGAGACCGTGAAGACCCACGTGTCCCGCATCCTCGCGAAGCTCGGCCTCCGCGACCGCGTCCACGCCGTCGTCTACGCGCACCTGAACGGGCTGGTGCAGCGGGAGGTCTAGGCCGTGGGACCGCCAAGCCTTGCCGGGCTTCGCCCTGGGACGCGCGAGACCCGGTGAGGATCGTGGCCACCGCACTACGCCGGTTCGTCGACGTCCCGGTCCTCGAAGTGCCGTTCCGCGAACGCGATGAAGCGCTCGACGTCCCGCACCGCCGACGGCGCGCCGAACGACACCCGCACCGTGCCGCCGCTGGGCAGGCCTGCCACGTCGAGCGGTTCGCCCACGTGCCGCGTCCCGTGCCTGAGCAGCGCCCGAAGGGATCGCGGGCAGAGTTCGGCGGCGTTGGAGCCCGCGCCGGGGTTGCCCGAGCCGCCGTTGCGCAGGGAGATGCCCGCCGTGGTGGCTTCCTCGGCGACGGTGCGGGCGTCGATCACCCGACCGGACGGGTCGAGGAGGTTGAAGCTGACGATGCCGCCCCTGGCCACCGTGGTGGTGGGGCCGTACACCCGCGCCATGGGGGCGCCGTTGCCGTGGCGCAGCGTGGTGAGGCGGTCGAGGAACCAGCCGGTCAGGTAGCGGACGCGGCGGGTGATCAGCTCGACCCCGGTGTCCGCCAACAGGGACAGGCCGACCTCGACGTCCGGGATGGACAGGAAGTTGAGGCTGCTGTCCTCCAGCGCGGACCCGAGGCGGGGCACGGCGTCGCGGCGGACGACCAGGCAGCCGACGCCGGTGGGGTAGCCGAACACCTTGTACCAGCTCACCGTGACGAAGTCCGGGCGCACCATCGCCAGGTCGAGGGTGTTGGTCGGCAGGTACGCGGCGGCGTCGAGCAACACGTCGTAACCGCGTTCGCGGGCGATGTCGATCCAGCCGAGCGGGTGCTGCACGCCGGTGAACCCGCTCTGCGCGGGGAAGGCGAACAGGCCGCGCCTGCGGTCCGGGCGCTTGCGGCCGAGCGCGGCGATGACCGTGCTGGTCGAGACGCGCAGGTCGGGCCGCTGGGTCGCGATGACGGTGGTGGTCGCCGCGAACTCGCGCAGACCGGTGACCGACTCGTGGTTGTCCGAGGTGAGCACCAGCCTGCCGTGCCTGCCGAACGGGTACCGCTCGCCGACGAGCCGGGCCGCGGCGGTGGCGTTGGCGGTGAACACGACGGTGTACTCGTGCGGCGACGCGTTGAGGTGGCGGAGCACGGCGTGGCGCGCGTGGTCGATGGCGGGCGCGGTCGTGCTCGGGCTGCCCGGCAGGATGCCGCGCATTCGGCGCTGGTGCGCCTCGTGCTGCGACGACGCCGCGAGCCCCGAGCCCGCGTAGTCCAGGTACAGGTGGTTCTGCTCGTCGAGGTACGCGTACTCCGTGCGGCGCAACCGGTCCAGGCCTCGGGTCAGCTCGTAGCCGGGATGCTCGGCGAGGAATTCGCCGGGCTCGTCGGCATTCCGCGTTCTGAGGACGTCGTCGGTGTGGCGTGAGGTCATCTTTACTCCCCGCGGTGAGATGACGGTGGCCGGCAACAATTCGCCGAATGGGAATACGCGTTTCGGCAAAGCCGGAGCAAGCGTGTCCGGAACATACACCGCACGCACATTCCGACCAGGCAAGACGCGATTGTTGTTACGAGGACCACATCTTTGTGCTCGGCACCGGTTCGGGGAATGGCGAATGACCGCAAGAATGTGGAACGGGTGTTCGGCGAAGTGGTGGTCGAATGCCTCCCGCGTGGGGTCAGTCCGCGGCCCGCAGGCGTTTGCGGATCGCCTCGACGCCTTCCGCGAAGGCGGTGAACTGCTTGCGGGTCAGGCCGTCCAGGAAGAGTTCGCGGACCAGGCCCGCGTGACCGGGGGCGGACTCGCGGAGCTTCTCCCACCCGGCCTCGGTGAGGCAGGCGATGATGCCGCGCTCGTCGGACTCGCAGGAGCGGCGGCGGACGAAGCCCGCCTTCTCCAGTTGGGCGACCTGGTAGGTGAGGCCGCTCTTGGACGTGAGCGCGGCGCCCGCCAGCTCGGTCATCCGGAGCTCGCCGCCGGGCGCGGCGGACAGCCGGGCCAGCACCTCGTACTGCGGGTGCGACAGGCCCGCGTCGTCCTTGAGCTGCTGCTCCACGCGGCGGTTGAGGATGGTGCTGACCTCCAGGTAGCCCTCCCAGGCCGCCAGTTCGCGCGCGTCGAGCCACTTCGGTTCCGCCATGGGCCGATCCTACCTTGTCGTTCAAACTCGAACGGTATGTCAGCCGAGTTGGATCGACCGCTTCGCCAGGCCCATCCAGAAGCCGTCGATCACGGTCCGCTGCGAGTCGAGGTCGTCGGCTCCGGCGCCGAGCGCGACGAACAGCGGGGCGAAGTGCTCGGTGCGCGGGTGCGCCAGCCGCCACGCGGGCGCCTTGTGCTCGAAGTCGAGCAGGGCGTCCAGGTCCCCCGCCTCCAACGCGCGCCTGCCCCAGTCGTCGAACTCGGCCATGACGCTCGTGACCCCGCCGCTCGGGTCGAGCGCCCTCAGGTTGTGGGTGAAGAAGCCGCTGCCGACGATCAGCACGCCCTCGTCGCGCAGCGGCGCGAGCTTGCGGCCGATGAGCAGCAGCTCGCTCGGGTCGAGCGTGGGCATGGAGATCTGCAGCACCGGCACGTCGGCGTCCGGGAACATCTCCACCAGCGGCACGTACGCGCCGTGGTCGAGGCCGCGGGCTTCGTCCTGGCGCACGGGCGTGGTGGGACCGCGCAGCAGCTTGCGGATCCGCTCGGCGAGTTCCGGCGCGCCCGGCGCGGCGTACCGGACGTCGTAGTAGTGGTCGGGGAAGCCGTGGAAGTCGTAGACCAGCGGCACGGTCGTGGTCGCGCTGATCGTCAGCGGCGCCTCCTCCCAGTGCGCGGAGACCATCAGGATCGCCTTCGGCTTCGGCAGGTCCGCCGACCACGCCGCCAGCTCGCCCGGCCAGATCGGGTCGTCGGCCAGGTACGGCGCGCCGTGGGAGAGGTAGAGCGACGGCATGCGGGTCATCGGGGCTCCATGTCGTTGAAATTTGAACTACTGCGCCTACTGTACGCGTTCGTTCGAATCTGAACAACAGGTCGCACGGCTAGGCTGCCGGGCGATCCCCGGAACACCAGGAGTTCTCGTGTCACGCCGCGCCACCCCGTCCACCCGCACGTTCACCGACCACCTCGACGCCGCGCCGGACCGCACCGGCATGTACGCCGTCGTCGCCGCGCACACGGGCGCGAAGCGGGTGCTCTACCCGGTCAGCTCGCTGGACGTGACGCCGTCCTACACGTGGCCGGACGTGACCTACGTCGACACCGACCACCGCGCCCAGACGGCGTTCGCGGACACCTCGTCCGCCATCCGGCTGGTCGACCAGCACAAGGGGTACGAGGGCGAACCGCGCATCCGGTTCCTCGGCGGCGAGTACGACCGGGTGATGGGCGCGCTGCCGGTCGCCAGCTGGGACCTGCTGCTCTCGCTGCACGCGGGCCCGGTGGGGGTCAACGCGGCGCGCTGCCTCAAGCCCGGCGGGTGGCTGCTGGCCGCGGGGCCGGTGGCGGACCCGGAGTTCGTGTTCGACGCGGCGGTCCTGCTGTCGGTGCGCGGCAAGTACCGCGTGGTCACCGAAGAGGCGGAACGCCCCGCGGCCCGGCTGTTCCGCCGAGTCTGAAGGCCTCGGACGGGGCGACCGAACCGACGCCGCGCAGCCCGTGCGCGGCGGAACGGACCACCCCTTCCGCCTCAGTCCGGGTCGGCGGGCGTCGCGGCCTCGACGCGGTGCGGCACGTGCTCGACGAGGCTGGGCTCGGCCAACCTGACCAGCGGATCGGCGTTCAGGTCCACCGACGCCGCCAGCGAGTCCGCGTGCTCCGTCGTGTCGACCTCGAACAGGTTCGGCGCGGACTCGAGTCGCCGCACCAGCGTCAACCCGCGCCGCGCCAACGCCTGCTCCGCGTCCTCCGCGGACAGGTCGTCGCCCAACTGCACGGTCAACCGCCGCGTCACGATCCCCAGCCGCCCGTTCGGCCGCCGCACCAAGCGGCCCGCGTCCTCCGCGCTCTCCAGCACCAGTGCCGCCGACGCGGGGACGAACACCCACCGCGCCTCGCGGAACGGGGCCAGCTCCTCGTCGTCGGCCAGCTCCTCCGCGACTTCCGCCACGACCGCCCCGTTCAACCGGACCGCCACGACGTCGTCGACCTCGTCCACCGTCCTGCGCACACCACGAACGAAGTACTCCCGGATCACGAGGACCCCTCTCAGTTCTGGACCGCCGCACCAGGGTGCGCGGGCCCGCCACCCCGATCAAGGCCGCCGGGTGCGGCATTCGGGTAGAAGTCCTGGCGGGGCAACGCGGTCGAGTTCCGCCGTCCCGGTCCTGTCCGGGACGCGTCCGGGTTTCGCTGCGGAGCCGAGCGTCACCTCAGGCTCCGGGTCCGCCGCGACGACCCTGGGCGCGGGGACGGCGGTCAGCACGATGGCGCCGCAGATCAGCCCGATGCCCAGCCACTGGACTGGACCGACGGGTTCGTGGAGCACGAGCGCGGCGATGGCCGCGGCGCCCGCCGGTTCGAGGAGGCTGATGGTGACGGCGGCCGGGGCGCCGAGGTGGCGGATGCCGTGGGCGAAGAGCCAGTACGAGACGCCCGCGGCGACGACGCCGAGGTACAGCAGGCTGCCGACGGCCCGGCCGGACAGCAGGGTCGGCGTCGCCGTGGCGAGGGTGACCGGCAGGAGCAGCAGTGCGGCCAGGGTGAAGATGGCGGCCAGCGCGGTGGTGTCGCGGTGGTGGTCGGTCAGCCGCCTGATCGCCAGCGCCTGGGTGCTGAAGCACGCGGCGGCCACTGTGGACAGTGCGAGTCCCTTGGGGGACAGGGTGACCGTCGTGTCGCCCGCGAACGTGAGCAGGCACAGGCCGACGGCGGCCGTGGTCGTGCCCGCGACCCACCAGCGCGAGGGGAGGCGGCGTTCGGTGGTCGACGTCCACAGCCCGGTGAGCACCGGGGCCAGACCGATGGCGACCGCGGTGCTCACGGCGACGCCTCCCGCGTCCACGGCGGCGAAGTACGAGAGCTGGAACCCCGCCAGGCCGACGGCGGCCGCGAGCAGCGGGCCCACGTCCCGGCGGCGCCACGCGCGGGTGAGCGGTCGGCCGCCCAGCGCGACCAGGGCCGCGGCGCCGACGGCGAGCCGGACGCCACCCGCCGGGACCAGTTCGTCGCTGGTGAACAGGGTCGCGACGGGGCCGATGGTGGCCCACAGGAGGGCTCCCCCGGCGGCGCTCAGCGCGGCGGTGCGGGGCACGGGCCACCTTCCGGATCAAGGCAGGAAGAAACAGTAATACGGTTATACCGTATAGCTCAAAGCACTTCGACTGGTAGGCTGAACGAGTGAGCCTGACGCTGCAGACGACCACCACGCGAGACGCTCTCGTGGCCGAGGTGCGCAAGCAGATCCTCAGCGGCCAGCTGCGTCCCGGCGAGGCCCTGACCGAAGCCGGGCTCGCGAGCGCGTTCGGGGTGGCCCGGCCGACCGTGCGCTCGGCGCTCCAGGTCCTGGTCGGCAGGCACCTCGTGCGGTCCTCCGGCGGGCGGTCGCTCACCGTGCCGGTGCTGACCGAGGAGGACGTGCGCGACCTGTTCTTCGTCCGGACGCCGCTGGAACTCCGAGCGGTGCGGGAGATCGTGGTGAAAGGGCTGCCGCTCGACGGCGCCGAGCGGTGCCTGGCCGCGATGGAGGCCCTGCCGGAGACCGCCGAGTGGGGAGACCGCGTCGAGGCGCACACGGCGTTCCACACCGCGCTCGTCGACGCGGCGGGCAGCGCCCGGCTGACCCGGCTGTACCCGGCGATCCAGGAGGAGATGCAGCTCTGCCTGGCGCAGCTGCACGCCTGGTACCCCGGCCCGCAGGACCTGGCCGTGTCGCACCGCGCGCTGCTGGAGGACATCCGGTCCGGCGACGTCGACCGCGCCTGCACCGCGATGCGCGACCACCTCGACCTGGCGCTGGGTCAGCTCACGACGTAGCCAGCTCCACGCCGGTGATCTCGCGGCACACGGCCAGCAGGCCTTCCTGCACCTCGATGTCCGACGCGGCGGGGTGGGTCTCGCCCAGCATCTGGTGGTAGTAGTACCCGCCGCTCGCGGGGGAGTGGACGGCGAGGCGCGCCTGGGTTTCCGGTCCCTGCGCGAGATCGTCCGACGCGCCGGGACCGCCCATCCGCGTCGCCACCCAGCCGGGGTCGACGGCGTTGGACCGCACGTCCGACCAGCGCCGGGCGACCGCGAACGCCAGCGCCACGTCGTGCAGCTTCGAGTCCGCGTACGCCTGCGATGCGCTCCACGGCTTGCGCGTCCACTGGAGGTCGCTCAGGTCGGGATCGCCGCCGAGGTGCATCCCGGACGTCAGGTACACCAGCCGGTCCGGCCGCTCGATCAGCGCGGTGAGCAGGTACGGCGCCAGCACGTTGACGGCGAACACCTTCGACAGGCCGTCCGCGGTCTCGACGCGCTCCGGCAGCCGGTACACGCCCGCGTTGTGGATCACGGCGTCGAACCGGCCGCGCGCGTTGGCCTGCCCGGCCAGCGCGGTGGTCTCGGCGATGCTCGACAGGTCGCCGGTGAGCGCGTCCGCCGCTCCGGGGGCGGCGGCCAGCGCGTCCCGCGCCCGCTGCGCGTTCCGGCCGTGCAGGACGACCTCGTGGCCCTCGGCGATCAGGAGCTTCGCGGCCATCAGCCCCAGGCCGTCGGCCGAACCGGTGATCAGGACGGTGCTCATGGGACCGATCTTCGACCACGCCGCTGACGAGTGCTTGACAGCCCCACCCCTAGGAGACCGGTTCGAGCTTCCCGTCGCGGCGGATCAGCGCGGCGTACTCGCCGTTGAGGCTCAGCAGTTCGTCGTGCGTTCCGCGTTCGGCGACGCGCCCGTGGTCGAGGACCAGGATCTGGTCGGCGTCGCGGATGGTGGACAGGCGGTGCGCGATGGTGATGGTCGTGCGGCCGGCGGACAGCGCGTCGATCGCCTCCTGGACGGCGAGTTCGGTCTGGTTGTCCAGCGCGCTGGTCGCCTCGTCCAGCACCAGGATCGGCGGGTTGCGCAGGATCGTGCGGGCGATGGCCAGCCGCTGCTTCTCCCCGCCGGAGAACCGGTAGCCGCGCTCGCCGACGAGGGTGTCGTACCCCTCCGGCAGTCCGCTGATGTGCTGGTGGATCTGCGCGGCCTTCGCCGCCGCCACCAGTTCCTCGTCCGTGGCGTCGGGCTTCGCGAAGCGCAGGTTGTCCCCGATCGACGCGTGGAACAGGTACGTCTCCTGCGACACCACGCCGACCGCCTCGGCGAGGGTGGCGAAGTCCAGGTCGCGCACGTCGACGCCGTCGATGGTCACCCTGCCCGCGGTGACGTCGTACAGGCGCGGCACGAGGTAGCTCAGCGTCGTCTTGCCCGAGCCGGTCTCGCCGACCACGGCCAGGCTGGTGCCCGCGGGCACGACGACGTCGATGCCGGTCAGGGTCCGCTGGTCGTCGGAGTAGGCGAACGAGACGTCCTCGAAGCGCACTTCGCCCCGGACGTCCTCGAGCGGCACCGGCTTCACCGGCGGCTCGATGTCCACCGGCAGGTCGAGGTACTCGAAGATCCGCTGGAACAGCGCCAGCGAGCTCTGGAGCTCCACGCCGGTCTGGATCAGCGACACGGCCGGGCGGAACAGGGTCTGCTGCAACGACACGAACGCGACCAGCGTGCCCAGCGACGCGATCGGCACGCCCAGCGAGCCGCTCGCGCCCGCCGCCCAGTAGATCAGCGCGGGCATGGCCGCCATCACGATGCCGACGGTCGACATCCGCCAGCGGCCCGCCATGCTCGCGCGGACCTCCAGCTTCGTCAGCTTCGCCGACTCCTCGGCGAACGACGTGGTCAGCGAGTCCGTGCGGCCCATGGTGTGACCGAGCAGGATGCCGCTGACCGACAGCGACTCCTGGACGTTGGTGGACATGGTGGCGAGCTGCTTCTGGCGCTCGCCGGTGATCCTCTTGCGCTCGGTGCCCACCCGGCGGCTGATCCACACGAACAGGGGGAGCAGCGCGAGGGACACGATCGTGAGCCGCCAGTCGAGTGCGGTCATGGCGACGACGGTCGCGACGACCGTGGTCACGTTCGACACCAGCGAGGTCGCGGTGGACGTGACGGTCGACTGCATGCCGCCGATGTCGTTCGCGATGCGCGACTGGACCTCGCCGGTGCGGGTCTTGGTGAAGAACGCCAGCGACATGCGCTGGAGGTGGTCGTAGACGTTCGTGCGCAGGTCGTGCATCACGTCCTGGCCCACGGCGGTCGACACGTAGGTCTGGATCACGTTGAACACGCTGGTCGCGACGGCGACGGCGATCAGGCCGCCGGCGAGCAGCGTCAGCAGGCCGACGCGCCCCTGCGGGATCGCCACGTCGAGGATCTCGCGCAGCAGGAACGGCGACGCCACCGCCACGAGGGACGACAGCAGGACGAACATCCCGACCACGCCGAGGCGCAGCCGGTAGGGCCGGAACAGGCCGAGGATCCGACGGACGCGGACCGGGTGCTCTGGTGCGGTGGTCGGCAAGGACACCTCCGTGGGTTGACTCTTACCTATGGTAACAATGAAAGTGCCTCTGTTATTCTCGACCGGTGGAGAAGGATGAAACCGCAGGTGGGCTGGGTGAGCTGTTCCTCCGCCAGGCTCGCCGGATCCGCCGCGCCTACGGCGAACGGCTCACCCCGCTCGGCTTCACCCTGGCGCAGTCCCGCGCGCTGGAGGTCATCGCCCGCTACGGGGACACGCCCCCGCGCATGGTCGACCTCGCCGACCGCCTCCACGTCGTCCCGCGCGCCGTGACGCCGCTGGTCGACGCGCTGGAGGAGGCCGACCTGGTGCGGCGGCGGGTGGACCCGGACAACCGCCGGTCCGTGCTGCTGGAACTCACCGAACTCGGCGCGCGGACCCGCGAGGCGTTCCGGGATGCGCGGGTCGAGGCCGCCGCGTCGCTGTTCGCGCCCCTGTCGGAGGAGCAGCAGGGCCAGTTGCGGGAACTGCTGGAGAAGATCGACGTGGCGGCCGAGGAGTCATCCGGCCGCTGACATCAACGCCTCGGCCCGTGACCAGACGCGCGGCAGGAAGTCGAGCACCCGGTCGGCGCGCTCCCGCAGGTCGGCCGGGCCGGTGACACCGAGGTCGGCGAGCACGGCGTCGAACGCGGACGTCGGTTCGCCGGGCGCGTCCACGTCGAGGATGACGTGGCAGCGGGCGAACGTGACGGCGATCCAGAAGACGGCCTCGCGGTGGTCGCCCGCGTCGACCAGGGCGTGGCAGCCGTCGACGGCGATCGGCCTGGCCGCCCGCGTGATGTCCGTGCTGTAGGGGAACGGGGTGCGGGCCACCTCGGTCGCGCGGTCGAACGTGGTCGCCAGCGCCGCCAGGTGGTGGCGGGTCTGCGACGGCGTCCAGTGAGCGCACCCCAGGTGCGCCAACAGGTCCGGGTACAGGTCTCCCGCCAGCGGACGGGCCTTGAGGTAGCGCAGCCGGACCGTGGGGTTGCGCCGGCCGGCCACGAGCAGGATGTGGGTGGTCACGCCGGTGGGGAACAGCCAGGACATCACCTGCCGCGGCCACGGCGCGGCGGGGTCGATCGCGCGAAGTCCGTTCTCCACGCGGGACCTGGCCTCCTCGCACCGCCGCCGCACCCAGAACGGGTCGGAGAAGTGCCGTGCCACCAGCGCTTGCAGCGGTCGCAGCCGCCCGGTCGGATCGGTGATCACCGTGTCGGTGCGCAGCCCGCCCGCCACGTGGTACGAGCCCAGCGCGTCGCGGATCTCCTGCCACGTCACGTAGGTGACCTCCAGCAGGACGCCGCGGAACAGGAACTTGCCCGCCTTCGGGCGGGTCGAGTCCGCGACGACGGCGACGTCCACGTCGGAGCCGACGGGCAGGTCCGCGTCGTCCGACAGACCCACCGTCGACCCGGTGAAGTACGCGCCGAGCGGAGCGTTCCCGCGCACCCACGCGACGGCCGCGGCCCTGGCTTCTCCCACCCGCACCGCGGGCACCCTACCGGCGAAGCGGTCTCAGCAGCAGTGGTCGCCCCGCCAGGCCTCGCGGCCCTCCTTCACCGCGACGACGGCGATCACCAGCGCCACCACCGGATCCGCCCAGTGCCAGCCGAACAGGCTGTTGAGCAGCAGGCCGACCAGGAGGACACCGGACAGGTACGCGCACAGCAGGGTCTGCTTGGAGTCGGCCACCGCGCTGGACGACCCGAGTTCCCGGCCCGCGCGGCGCTGCGCGTACGACAGGCCGGGCATGACCAGCAGCGACACCGCGGCCAGCACGATGCCGACGGTCGAGTGCGACGCGGTCCCGCCCGAGAGCAGGGACCGGACGGACTCGACGGTCACGTACGCGGCGAGCGCGAAGAACGACAGCGCGATCACCTTCAGCGCCGTGCGTTCGCGCGCCTCGGGGTTGGCGCCGGAGAACTGCCACGCGACCGCCGTCGCGGAGGCGACCTCGATCACCGAGTCCAGGCCGAAGCCGATCAGGGCGGTGGACGACGCGGCCGCGCCCGCCGAGAGCGCGATGGCCGCCTCGACCACGTTGTAGGCGATGGTCGCGCCGACCAGGAGCCTGATCCGCCGGGTGAGCGCCGACCCGCGCTCGGGTTCGACCACCGCGACGGGGGAGCCGCAGGAGTCGCTCATCGGACGGCCGCCGGGAGGTGGTCGGCGCACGGGTCCACCGCGAGCACGACCTTCGCCAGCTCGCCCAGCGCGCGGGACAGGTGCTCGTCGGCGAGCTCGTAGCGGACCTGGCGGCCCTCGTAGCTGGCCACCACCAACCCGCAACCGCGCAGGCACGCCAGGTGGTTGGACACGTTTGACCTGGTCAGGCCCAGTTCCTCGGCCAATTTGCCAGGGTAGTTCGTGCCGTCCAGCAGGGCCACCAGTATCCGGCAGCGGGTCGGGTCGGCCAGCGCTCGCCCGAGCCGGGCGAGCGCGTCCGCACGGGTCTCGCACTTCAGCATGGAGAAAACAGTACAGCGACCGCTGACATGATGGCCAGTGGTCGGCGGGTCACACCACGAGGCGTTCGCGGAGGAACTCCACGACCCGGTCCCGCGCGCCCAGGGCAGGGTGGCCCGGTCGGTCGCGCACCTCGCTGGTGATCACCGAGTGCGCGCCCTTGGCGAACCCGGCCGCGTTGCCCGGCGAGGAGTCCAGCTCGATCACCTCGAACGCGTCGCCGAGCCGCTCGCGCAGGTGCGCGAACCGCTCGCGCGGCACCAGGCCGTCCTCGCTGAACCGCATCCCGAGGACGCACAGACCCCCGTCCCTGGTGCGGGCCACGATCCGGTCGACCTCGTCCGGCGCGAGCCCGAGGTCGCGCTTGCGGGTGGCGCCGAGCGGGAGCGGCACCGACGGCTGGCTCATCACCGGGGCGAGCACGACGTCGTCCACGGCCGCCGCCAGCGCGAAACCGCCGGAGAAGCACATGCCGATGACGCCGACGCCCTTGCCGGGAGTGCGGGCCGCGAGTTCGCGGGACACCGCGCGCAGGTAGTCGGTGACCGGGCGGTGCGCGTTCGCGGCGAACGCCCGGAACTCGGCGGACACGCAGGCCTTCGCGATCGACGACAGCCCGTAGCCCGTCGAGACCGCCTTGCCCGGCACGCCGAACAGCGACACCAGCACGACGGTGAACCCCTGGTCCACCAGGTGGTCGGCGAAGCCCAGCACCTCGGGGTGGATGCCGGGGATCTCCGGCATCACCACCACGCCGGGCCCCTCGCCCTTCTCGAAGAGGTCGTGGGTGATGCCCGCCGCGGTGAACGGCCGGTGCCTCCACCCGCGCAGGTCCGAGACGGGCGCGCTGTCGGTCATGGTGCTCCTCGGGGTCGTGGGGAAGTGTCGATCATGCCGTGTGGCGCGGGATGAACGCGGCGACGGCGAGGCCCAGCAGCGCAGCGCCCGCCGCGGCGGTGAAGCAGACGTGGAAGCCGAACCGGGACGGCCCGGTGGCGGTGGCGGTGTTCGCCAGCACGGTCGCGAGCACGGCGCTGGCCGTGGACGTGCCGATGGACCGCATCAGCGTGTTCACGCCGTTGGCCGATGCCGTCTCGCTCAGCGGCACCGAGCCCATGATCAGCGCGGGCATCGCGGAGAACGCGATGCCGATGCCGCCGCCGATGATCGCCGAGGCGACCACGACCTGCCAGACCGCCGAGGTCAGCACGACCGCCATCCCGTTGCCCACGGCGATGACCGCGACACCGAGCAGCAGCGTCGTCCGCGCGCCGAACCGGTCCGAGATACGGGCGGACAACGGCGACAGCAGCATCATCACCACGCCCAGCGGCGCCACCGCGAGACCGGCGTCCACCATGGACAGGCCGAAACCCTGCCCGGTCGCCACGGGGGCCTGGAGCAGTTGCGGGAACAGCAGCGACGAGGCGTACATGGCGAAGCCGATCAGCACCCCCGACAGGTTCGTGAGCAGCACCGGGCGGCGGGCCGACACCCGCAGGTCCACCAGGGGAGCCGTGGTGCGCAACTGGTAGCGGCCCCACAGCGGCAGCAGGACGGCCGCCGCGCCGAACAGGCCGAGCGTCGGGGCGCCGGTCCAGCCCCAGCCCGCGCCCTTGGTGGTGGCCAGCAGCAGGGCCGTGAGCCCGACCGACAGCCACAGCGCGCCGAGCAGGTCGAACCGGGCCCGCGGCGCGCGGGGGCTCTCCGGGACCAGCGCGCGGACCAGGGCGGCGCACACCAGGCCGAGCACGGCCGAACCCCAGAACAGCGCGTGCCAGTGGGCGTGCTGGGCGACCACCGCGGACAGCGGCAGGCCGATCGCGCCGCCGACGCCGAGCGTCGCGCTCATCAGCCCCATCGCCGCGCCGACCTTCGACGGCGGCAGCTGGTCGCGCATGACGCTGATGCCCAGCGGCACCACGCCCATCGCGCTGCCCTGGAGCACCCGGCCCGCGACCATCGGCCACACCGACTCGGTCAGCGCGCAGAGCAGCGAGCCGGCGGTCAGCGAGAACAGGCTGATCACCAGCACCCGGCGCTTGCCGTGGAGGTCGCCGAGCCGTCCGCTGACCGGGGTGATCACGGCGGCGGCGAGCAGCGTCGCGGTGATCACCCACGAGGTGTCGACGGTGGACGCGCGCAGGAGCCGGGGGAACTCGGGGATCAGCGGGATGACGAGCGTGTGCATCAACGACGCGGTCAGTCCGCACGAGGCGAGCACCGCCACGACGAGGTTGGGCGAGCGGGTGGGGGGCGGAGAGGCGGTGCCGTGGACGTCGACCGCTTGTCCTGTCACGGTTCCAGGCTAATCGACCAACAGGTTGGTTGACGGCGGGTGTGACGAGGTGGCTCCGCCCGGCCCGCACGCGGGTGGGGCGGCCCACCCGCGTGCGACGGGGCTCAGAGCAGCTTGTCCAGCGTGATCGGCAGGTCGCGCACCCGCTTGCCGGTGGCGTGGTGCACGGCGTTCGCGATGGCTCCCGCGACCCCGGTGATGCTCACCTCGCCGATCCCGAGCAGGCCGAGCGGCATGGTCGGATCGGGCACGTCGAGGTACTCGACGTCGATGGCGGGCACGTCGGCGTGCACCGGCAGGTGGTACTCGGCCAGGCTGGGGTTCATGATCCGCCCGTTCCGCGGGTCGACCAGCGTCGCCTCGGAGAGCGCGGCGCCGATGCCCATGACGATCCCGCCGCGCAGCTGGCTCGTCGCCGTCTTGGCGTTGATCACCGTGCCGACGTCGAACACCCCGAGCCAGCGCGACACCCGCACCTCGCCGGTGTCGGAGTCGACCCGCACCTCGCAGAACTGGGCTCCGCACGCGGCCTTCACCCAGCGCTGCCGGTCGCGCAGGAACTTCGCCATGAACCTGAGGTTCCCGGCCAGGTCGCCGAGCCTGGTGTCCGACCCGACCGCCGCGTCGACGGTCGGAACGCCCGCCCTGGCCAGGATCTCGGCGTAGGTCTCGCCACCGCCGCCGTGGAACAGGCCGCCGTCGCGCGCTTCCAGGTCCGCGAGGCGCTGCCCGCGCAGCGGGGACGCGTCGGACTTCCTCGCCAGGTCCAGCAACGACTTCTTCAGCTTCTCGCACGCCGTCAGCAGGCTCGCCGCGATGCTCGCGGTCTGCGCCGACCCGCCCGCGCCGGGTGCCAGGGGCAGCGCGCTGTCGCCGTACTCCACCCGCACCGACTCGAACGGCACACCGAGCGCGTCGGCCGCGATCTGGGCCTGCGCGGTCGCCGTGCCCATGCCCATCTCGTGGAACCCGCACCGCACCAGCACCTCGCCGTCGACCGACGCGCGCACCGTGACGTTCGCGCGGAGCTGGAACGACGGGTGGTACGCCGTGGCGACGCCCGTGCCCACCAGCCACCTGCCGTCCCGCGTCGTGCCCGGCTCCGGTGACCGGTCCGCCCAGCCGAACCGCTCCGCGCCGAGCGCGTAGGCCTCGCGCAGCATCCGGTGCGAGAACTTCTTGCCGTGCAACGGGTCCGTCTTCGGCTCGTTGAGCATCCGCAGTGCGATCGGGTCCATCCGCAGCTGCTGCGCCAGCTCGTCGATCGCGACCTCTACCGCGTAGGTGCCGATGGCCTCGCCGGGGGCGCGCATCGCGGCGTTCGACACGTGGTCGAGCTTCACGACGTCCTGCTCCAGCAGGATGTTGTCCGCCGCGTAGAGGTACTTCGACTGCGCGGTCACGGCTTCCGGCATGCCGCCGACCTTGCCCAGCTGCGTGACGCTGGTGTGGATCAGCGAGGTCAGGTGGCCGTCGGTCCGCGCGCCGAGCGCGACCCGCTGGACGCTCGGCGTGCGCGCGCCGACCGTCCGGTAGACGGATTCCCTGGTGAGCAGCAGCCGCACGGGCCTGCCGGTCATCCGCGCTGCCAGCACGGCGAGGATCGTGCCCGCCCACACGTTGGCCTTGCCGCCGAACCCGCCACCCACGAACGGCGCGATCACCTGGACCCCCTCCGCGGGTACGGAGAACTTGTGCGCCAGGTGCTTGCGGATCCAGACGACGTTCTGCGCGGCCTCGTGCACGGTCAGCTCGTCGCCGTTCCACGCCGCCGTGGTGGCGTGCGGTTCGATCGCGTTGTGGTGGTGCATCGGCGTGGTGAACCGGAGGTCGACCGACACGGGCGCGGCGGCGAGCGCGGCTTCGGCGTCGCCCTTGCTCCCGCCGGTGGGCATGACCAGGCTGCTCTGCTGGGGTTTCGCGTTCGGCACCTCGGCGTGGAAGTCCACCGTGGACGGTTGGACGTCGTAGGTGACGCGGACCAGCGCGGCCGCCTCGTGCGCGGCGTGCAGCGTCTCGGCGACGACGACCGCGACCGGCTGGCCGTTCCACGACACCTGGTCGGTGTTGAGGTAGTTGACCGTCGTCCCGGACGCCAGCGTGTCGATGTCGACCGGGTTCACCTTCGGCGGCGGCTTCATCTTCACGGCGGTCTCGTGGGTGATCACGGCGAGCACGCCCTCGACCGCGGCCGCCGCGGTGGTGTCGAAGGAGGTGATCCGGCCGCGGCTGACCGTCGAGTGGACCAGCGCGGCGTGCGCGAGGTTCGCGTACGGGACCTCGGCGGCGAACCTGGCTGCACCGTTGGTCTTCACGGCTCCGTCGACGCGGTCGATCGCCTGGCCGACGTACTTGCCCGTCGACGTGGACCCGACGACCGGGGGGTTCTGGACCTGCGTCACGCCGCGCCTCCCTCGGTGAGCAGCTGCCGGAGCGTGGCGACGACCGCCCGCTGCGCCAGCTCGATCTTGAACTCGTTCTGCGACCGGCCGACGGCGGGCGCCAGCTCTGCCTCCGCCGCGCGCCGGAACGACTCGTCGGTGGCGGGCGCGCCGAGCAGGACCCGCTCGGCTTCGCGTGCGCGCCATGGCTTCGCGGCGACGCCGCCGAGGGCGAGCCGCACGCCGGTCACGACGCCGTCGGTGACCTCCAGCGCGGCGGCGACGGACACCAGCGCGAACGCGTACGACGCGCGGTCGCGGACCTTGCGGTAGCGCGAGGTCGCGGCCAGCGGCAGCGGTGGCAGCTCCACCGCGGTGATCAGCTCGTCGGCCGCCAGCGCGGTCTCGACCTGCGGCGTAGCACCGGGCAGCTGGTGGAAGTCGACCAGTGGGAGCCTGCGCGTGCCGCGCACGCTCTCGACCTCCACCACGGCGTCCAGCGCCGCCAGCGCGACGGCCATGTCCGACGGGTGCGTGGCGATGCAGTTCTCGGACGTGCCGAGGATCGCGCCGTTCCGGTTGAAGCCGCCGATGGCGTCGCAGCCGCTGCCCGGCTCGCGCTTGTTGCAGGCCGCCGCGCCGTCGTAGAAGTACAGGCACCTGGTGCGCTGCAACAGGTTGCCGCCGACCGTCGCCATGTTGCGCAGCTGCGCGGACGCGCCGGTCAGGATCGCCTGGGACAGCAGGGGGTAGCGGGCGCGGATCAGCTGGTCCGCCGCGAGGTGGCTGTTGCGGACCAGCGCGCCGATCCGCACGCCGCCGTCCGGCAGCTCCTCGATCCCGGTTAGCGGCAGGCGGGTGATGTCGATGACGGTGTCCGGCCGCTCGACGCCCTCGCGCATCAGGTCGACCAGGTTCGTGCCGCCGCCGAGGAACTTCGCCCCCGGCTCGGTGGAGATCGCGTGGACGGCGGCCCGCACGTCCGGCGCGCTGAGGTAGGCGAACGCCTTCATCGCGCGGCCACTTCCCGGATGGACGCCACGATGCCGTTGTAGGCGCCGCAGCGGCAGAGGTTGCCGCTCATGCGCTCCCGGATCTCGTCGTCCGACAGCTCCACGTCGGTGTCGCACAGGTGCTCGGTGACCGCGCTCGGCTCGCCCGCCCGGTGCTCGGTGAGCATCGCGACGGCCGAGCACAGCTGGCCGGACGTGCAGTAGCCGCACTGGAGGCCGTCGTTGCGGACGAACGCCTTCTGCAGCGGGTGCGGCTCACCCCCGTCGGCGAGACCCTCGACCGTGGTGATGTCGCGGTCGTCGTACTGGACGGCCAGGGCGAGGCAGGAGTTGATCCGCTCCCCGTCCACGAGCACCGTGCAGGCGCCGCAGGCACCCTGGTCGCACCCCTTCTTGGTGCCCGTCAGCCCCAGTTCCCCGTGCAGCGCGTCGAGCAGGCTGACCTGCGGTGACAGGTCCATCTTCTCGGTCGTGCCGTTGACCCGCATTCGAACCTCGACCACGTCGCAGCTCCGTTCATGGCGTACCCCATTTGCGAGGTACGTTAATAGAACGGCGTCTACTTAACAACGGGCCGGTGTCCTCTTATTTTTCTCAGGTGGCCTGGAGCACCCGGTGGTGCTCTTCGGCGATGGCGGCGAACTCGTGGATCAGCGGGCTCCGGCGGGAGGCGTCCCACGCCAGGCAGACGTGGCTCGGGCCGATGTCGTCGATCGGCACCGAGGTCAGGTCGCGGCGGGCGTGGAAGGCGGCCACCGACAGCGGCAGCACGAGCACACCCGCGCCCGCGGCGACGTGGTCGAACCTCTCCTCCGCGGTGCTGGCGGTCGGTGTCCGCCCTGGACCGGTGGCGACGTCCCGCCATTCCGGCACCGCGTCCGGGTCCTGGAGGAGGTGTTCGCCCGCGAGGTCGGAGACGCCGATCGACCGCCGGTGCGCCAACCGGTGGCCCACCGGCAGCACGGCCACGCGCGGCTCGGCGAGCAGCGGCCGCACCTGGAGCCCGCGCCGGTCCACGGGCAGCCGCACGAAGCTCACGTCCACCCGCCCGTCGTGCACCACGTCGGTCTGGTCGCGCCCGTCGGTGCGCACCACGTCGACGACGAGCGAGGGGTGCCGCGACGCCAGCACCCGGATCGCCGCCGACACGATCAGCCCCGGCAGGAAGCCCACGGTGAACCGGTCCGCGCCGCGGGCCGCCCGCCCCACCCGGCGGCGCAGCGCGTCGGCGTTCGCGAGCAGGGGCCGCGCGTCGGACAGCAGCTGGGCGCCCGCCGCCGTCAGCCTCGCGTCGCGCTTGTCGCGCAGGAACAGCCGCGCCTTCAGCTCGTCCTCAAGAGCCCTGATGTGCCGGGACAGCACCGGCTGCGCGATGTGCAGCGACTCGGCGGCACGACCGAAGTGCAGCGACTCGGCGACCGCGACGAAGTACCGGAGTTTGCGCAGGTCGACGTCCACCACTTACCTCCATGCGTCCGTCGCCAGGGTAGTCCGGCGGCGGAGTCGCACCCGGCCGTCAGCGGCCGGACGGACCAGTGGTCCGCGGCTTCGGGTGGACGTGCGAACGCCCGAAGGCACCAAGATCCGGGGAGCCCCGCGTCATCGCGCCCGATCCGGCCGTTTTTGCCATCCGGTGGACCGCGCCCTAGTCGGGGGTCGCGAGCAGACCGGTCACGTACACCAGGGTGAACCGGTGGACCGCGGGCACGAAGTCGGGGCGCGCGCGAGCCAGTTCGGGCTCCTCGGCGTAGAGGTCGGCCAGCGCGTCCGACGGGTGCGAGACCTGCCACAGCGACGCGGCGAGGCAGGTGACCGCACCGACGACCTCGAACCCGCGTTCCGGCCCGATCCCCGGCACCACCCGCCCGACGAGCGCCGCGAGGTCCTCCACCACGTCGAGCACGGTCACCTTGAAGGACCGCACCGCACCCCTGGACACGTGCCGTTCCAGGTTGAGCGGGGCGTGGGTCAGCAGGTCGCAGAGCAGCGGCCGTTCCGCCAGCGTGCGCGACAGCACGTCCGCGAGCAGCAGCGGCGACCCGTCGACCACGTCCTCGAACTCCGCGTGCACCGCCTTGTTCCACTCGGCCCAGCAGTCGGCCCCGAGGCTGAGGTAGATCTCCTCGCGCGTCTCGAAGTAGCGCAGGATCGCGGACTTGTGCACGCCGACCTTCGCGGCGATGTCGCCGAGGCTGACCGACCGCACACCGCGTTCGAGCGCCAGTTCCCGCGCGGCGGCGCGGATCGCGTCGTGGCGCTGCTGCTTGTGCTCTGGCCTGCGGGCCCGCAGGAACGTCGGTGTGCACTCCACCGGGGCAGGTTAACCGACCCCCACCTCGGTCAGCCTGCCGATCGCCGCCGTCTCGGCCGCGTGGACGTCGAGCACCGCGGCACCGGCGCGGCGGAAGATCTCCCTGGTGGCGGCCTCGTCGAACGGCGGCTCGCTCGCGTGGGCGGCCCGCAGCTCCCACAGTTCCGCGGCGGCGGCCGCGCGGTCCTCCGCGCCCTCGTCGCCCCGCGCGACCCCGTTCGCCACCGCCGCGGTGAGGTCGCGGAGCCGGGCCGCGACGGGCACGTCCGGCGGCAGCAGGATCTCCGCGACCTCGTGCCACTGGTCCGCTATGCCGCGCCAGCGCACCGCCTCGTCGGCGAGCGCGGGCACGTCGAGCACCGCCGCTGCCTCGTCCAGGAAGTCCGCGAACAGCGGCCGCAGGTTCCCGCCGGTCATCCCGGCGGGCTCGATGGCCTCCCACGTGCTGAGCAGCGCGCCCGTCAGCCCGACCCGGTCGGCGAACACCTTCGGCCACGCCTTCGCGGCGCGCTCGTCGGTCAGCATCCGGCCCCACTTGCGCCACGCGGGCAGCCCGAACGAGTCCGACGGCTTCCCCAGGTGCTCCACCACGTCGGCCAGTCCGGCCCTGACCGCGGTCGGGAGGTCGACGGCGTGCGGCTCGTCGTCGACCACGAGCAGGGCGTTCTTGTAGGTGCCGACCCGCGCCCGCGCCCGGTCCAGGTCGGTCCGCGCGACCGTGAGCGGCGCCAGGTTGCGGTCGTCCACCAGCACCCGCCCGTCGTGCTCGCCGTAGACCACGACCGAGTGCCCGCCGAACCCGTCGAGCGCCTCGGGCAGGTCCCGGTAGCCGACGTGGAACCGGTCCGGCCACACCAGGCACGGTCTGCCCCGCTCCAGTTCCCCGGTCAGCCTCCTGGCCGCCGCGGCCGTCCCACCCGTCCGGTGCCAGTCGACGGCGACCCCCAACCGCTCCGCGGTCCGGTCGAGCCGCCTGCCGAGGTACTGCCAGGTGTTGTGGAAGCCCAGTCCCACCACGCGGCTGTCGTCGTGCTTGAACTCGAACAGGATGTACCCGGCCCCGATCCCGCCGCCGATGCCGAACAGCAGTGCCTCGGACAGCCCCTCGAACCCCCGGTGCGCCAGCAGCGCGGCCAGGTTCGCCGCGTCCGGATCGGTCCCACCGCGCAGCGTCCAGCCGATCTCCGCCATCCCGTTCCGCCCTCTCGCCCGTCGTGGAACTGGCATTGTGGACCCGACTCGCCGCCGATGTCGGAGGAACGCCGTGCCCCAGATCGAAGTGACCGTCGCCGCGCCGGTCGACGCCGTGTGGAAAGCCCTGCGGGACAAGGAGGAGATCCGCCAGTGGCACGGCTGGGACTACCACGGCCTCGACGACGAGATCGACCAGATCTACTTCGCCGACGTCGTGGAGGACGGCCGGACCCTCGCCCTGGGCGGCGGCGACCGCTTCTCCCTGGCACCGTCGGGCTCGGGCACCAGGGTCGTGCTGGACCGCGCGCCGCTCGGCGCGAACCCGGAGATGGACGCGTACCGCGACGACATCACCGAGGGCTGGACGACGTTCCTCCAGCAGCTGCGGTTCGCGCTCGAACGCCGGCCGGGCGCGGTCCGGCGGACCCTGTACTACGCGGGCGAGGGCCCCGACGTGGCCGCGCTCCTGGGCATCGCCGACGTGGAAGAGCCCTACACCACCCACCTCGTGGGCGAGCAGGTCGCGGGCGAGCCGTGGTTCCGGTCCGCCAACCAGGTCGGCGTCACCGTCGACGCGTGGGGCGAGGGCCTGCTGATCGTCGCCCGCACGCCACCGCGCGGGGCGGTCATGGCGGTGCTGAGCACGTACGGCCTCGACGACGCGGCGTTCGCCGACCTCGACACCCGGTGGACCACGTGGTGGGCCTCCCACTTCGCGGGCTAGGCGTCAGCCGGGGTGCTGTGCCCGGTCGAAACTCCTCCGAACGCCGAAACCCTCGCAGCGCGAGCTTCCGAGCCTGAAGGTCGCTTGTGGACAGTCCACAAGCGAACTTCCTATGTCAGGCGTCCGGGATCCAGCTGCCGTGGATGCCGCCGGGAACGCGGTGGGGAGTTCGACGGTGGCGATGGGCGGGGCGCTGACGTCGTGGGCGTCCAGGACGACGAACTCCGAGGTCCGGTGGTCGAGGTCGCTGACGATGGTCAGCAGCACGAACGCCACGCCGAGCCAGGCGCCGATCAGCAGCGAGGGGCCGAGGACGTCCACGGCGAACGTGCCGTTCACCCGCGCCAGGCCCAGCCAGCCGAGTCCGGCGGCGAGCACCGCCAGCGCTCCGGCCAGTCCGGCCCGCCCGCCCATCCGATCGGCCAGGCGCGGGGCCAGCGCGGCCGCGACGACGTTGCCCAGCGCCAGCGGCAGCTGCGTCAGACCGGCGGCGAGCGGCGTGAACCCGAGCACCTGCTGCTGGTAGAGCGGGAGGAAGAAGAACAGGCCGACCCACACGGACCCGACCACCGTCATGCCGATGGTCGCGACGCCGCCGTTGGTCAGGATTCGGGGCGGTACCAGGGGATTCGCGCTGCGGCGTTCGACGAGGACGAACGCGGCGAGCAGCACCACCGCAACGCCGAACAGCCACGGCCCGCCGCCGGACAGCGCCCACACCAGCGCGGCGAGCCCCGCCGTGACGGTCACCGCGCCGGGCACGTCCGCGCCGCCCGCCTTCGAACCCGTGTCCGCCGGTACGGCGAGCCACGTGGCGACCCCGACGGCGACCCCGACCGGCACCACGACCACGAACACCGACGACCAGCCGAACGCGCTGGTCAACACGCCTCCCAGCAGCACGCCCGCGGCACCGCCCGCGCCGGACACCGCGCCCCACACGGCCAGCGCGCGCCCGGTCGGGTACAGCGCCACGACCAGCGACAACGCGGCCGGTGCGAGCGCGGCCGCCCCGATTCCCTGCACGGCTCGGGCAGCGACCAGCGCGCCCGCCGACGGCGCCAGGCCCGCCACCACCGCGGCCGCGGTGAACACCCCGAGGCCCGCGAGGAACACGCGGCGCCTGCCGAGCAGGTCGGCGGCCCGACCACCGGGCAGGAGCAGGGCGCCGAACGCCAGCACGTAGGCGTTGACGATCCACGACATCCCGGCGGGGGAGAGGTGGAGACCGGTTCGGATCGACGGGAGCGCCACGTTCACGATCGACGTGCTCAGCACGACCAGGAACTGGGCGGTCGCCAGGACCGCCAGCCCCAGCGAAGTACGTGACCGCTCACTCACTTCCGCGGGCACGACCTCACGCCACCGCGGCGGGCACGAGCACGACCTTCCCGGCGACCGTGCCGGACTCGGCGAGCGCGACGGCCGCCGCGGCCTCGGTCAGCGGGAACGTCGCGGCGACCTGGGCGGTCAGCGCGCCGTCGGCGAGCAGCGCCAGCACCCGGCCGAGGTCCTCGGACAGCTTGGCGCGGAACGCCGCCGCGCGGCGCTTGCCCGCCCAGACGTTGAAGAAGTGGGCGTTGCGGCCGTTGGGCAGGTAGTTCCACCACAGCAGCCTGCCGACCAGCTTCAGCACGGGCAGCGACTTCGAGCCGCCGTCGTCGCGGGTGGAGGCGCTGCCGTAGGACACCAGGGTGCCGCCCTTCGCGAGCAGCTCGAACGAGTCGACGACGCCGGGGCCGCCGACGTGGTCGAACACGGCGTCGACGCCGTCCGGGGCGAGGGCGCGCACCCGCGTCGGGAGGTCGGTGGCGCGGTAGTCGATCGGGGTCGCCCCGAGGGCTCGGACGGTGTCGTGGTGGCGGGGCGACGCGGTGCCGATCACGGTGATGCCCGCGTGCCGGGCCAGTTGGACGAGGGTGGAGCCGACGCCGCCGTTGGCGCCGTGGACGAGGATCGTGCCGCCGGAGCGCACCTTCGCGATCCGGTGCAGCATCTGCCACGCGGTGATGCCGTTGACGACGACGGTCTCCGCCTCGGTCGGGTCGACGCCCGCGGGGACCGGGACCAGGTCGGCGGCGTCCAGCAGGACGTGGCTGGCCCAGCCGCCGGTCTTGGTCAGGGCGGCGAAGCGCTGCCCGACCAGCGAGGACGGCACACCGGCACCGACGGCGGTGACGGTGCCCACCAGGTCGTAGCCGGGCACGAACGGGAACGGCGGCTGGTCGTAGTACTTGCCGCGGCGCATCTGCTGCTCGGCGAACGACACCCCGGAGGCTTCGACGCGCACCGCGGCCTGACCCGCGGCGGGGGCGGGCACGGTGGTCGTGCGCACCTGGAGGCCGGTCGGGTCGACGACGCCGGGGAGGACGATCTCGATGGCCCTGGTCATGGTGGCTCCTAATGTTTGTGAGTGGTCACATACTTATTCGGGCGGCAAAAAGGGCGGGTGGAGCGGTTGGCGGAGATCAGGAGGGGTGGCTCATGCCCGCGGTGAGGATCCGGGCCCAGTTCGCGTCGAGAGAGGTCAGGTCGGCGGCGACGATCAGGTGGCAGAGCTGGCCGAGCGCGATGAAGTGCTGCACCTCGGTGTCGCTGCCGCCGGACAGCTCCTTGGCCGTGTCGACCACGGAGGCGTAGCCCCGGCGCATCGCGTCGCGGATCTCCGGGATGTCCGACGCGCTCTGCGCGTGGATCTGGAGCATCAGCAGGTCGCGATCGGCGATCAGGGCGGCGTACGCGTCGCCCATCACGTCGAGCACCTCGGCCGGGGTGCCGTCCGGCACGCGCTCGGCACCTGCCGTGAGCGCTTCGCGGATCAGCAGGTAGCAGCGGTCGAGCGCGGCGACGAACAGGCCGAGCTTGCCGCCGAACAACCGGAGCACGTAGGCCTGGGAGATCCCGGCGGCGACCGCGACGTCGGTGACCGGCGTCGCGTGGTACCCGCCGCGGCCGAAGACCGTCACGGCCTTAGCGACGACCGTCGTGCGACGGGCGTCGGCGGTGGAGCGGGGCGTCTCGGTGAGCGGCATGTATGTGAGTGAACACTTACAACAGGCAGTAGTCAAGTCGGACCCGAAAACCGGTCGCGTGGGTGTCCATCGCCCCGTCGAGGGACACCCACATGACTCAAGCGGCCGTAAAAGTTCACCCGATCGTGTGAACCGTTGCGGTGCGACGCGTACTAGGGCTTGCGTCCCACGGCGCCGACGATGCAGTGGGACACCTGGTCCAGCGGCTTGATCTGCGGGCCGTCCGGCCACCACTCGGCGCACAGGGTCAGGCCGGGGTCGATCAGGTCGAGACCGGGGAACATGCCCAGGATCTCGCCGCGCTTGCGGAACAGGCCGGTGCCCATCGGGCTGTGCAGGAACGTGTCCTCCATCCGCCGGGCCAGTTCGCTGTGCTCCGGGGTCTCCGGGTCGAAGAAGTGCGTCAACCCGACGTAGGAGCCCGACGGCAACGCGTCGATGTAGGTCTTCATGATGTCCGCGGGGGAGCGCTCGCCGTCGTAGTGGTGCAGCGTCCCCATCTGGAACAGCGCGACAGGCTGGGTGAAGTCGATGTGCTTCACCACCACCTCGTTGGCCAGGATCTTCTCCGGCTCGAAGATGTTCTCGGCGGTGAAGTGCGTCTGGTCGTTCTCCTCCAGCAGCGCGCGCCCGTGCGCCAGCACCACCGGGTCGTTGTCGACGTACACGACCCGCGCCTCGGGCTGCAGGCGCTGCACGACCTGGTGGGTGTTCTCGGCCGTCGGGAGGCCGGAGCCGCAGTCCAGGTACTGGGTGATCCCCGTCTGGCTCGCGATGAACCGGCTCGCGCGGATCAGGAAGGCCCTGTTGTCCCAGGCCAGCGTCGACGCCTCGGGCGCGACCCGCTGCACGCGCCGGAGGACCTCGCGGTCGATCTCGTAGTTGTCCTTCCCGTGCAGGAAGGCGTCATAGACCCTGGCGATGCTCGCCTTGGTCGTGTCGATGTGAACGGGTGCGGCAACGTCCGACGACTGGGCGGTGCTACCGGGCATCTGGGGCCTCACAGAGCGTTGTTTTCGGGGGAGGATGTGCACCAGATCACAGTGCACCTAGCGTAAGCATATGGGCTCGAAGTGCGAGCATCAGGCACGAAGTTGACCTTGTGGACACTCGGTGTACGTTCGGTTATCAGGCCTTGCGCCGTTCACTGAGCGCAACCGCTGTTCGGGTGGACCGGGCTGCCGCGGGTGGGCGCACGCGTCGGGAAAGGCAGGAGGACGGTTATGGCCACGGTTGATCCCGCTGCCTCATCCGGTGGGCCGACCGCGCTGCGGATCGTGCTCGGTTCCCAGTTGCGGAGGCTGCGCGAGGCCGCCGAGATCTCCCGCGCGGACGCCGGCTACTCCATCCGGGGCTCCGAGTCGAAGATCAGCAGGCTGGAGCTCGGCCGGGTCGGGCTCAAGGAGCGCGACGTCGCCGACCTGCTGACGATGTACGGCGTCACCGACCAGACCGACCGCGAGACCTTCCTGGAGATGGTCAAGCGCTCGAACCAGCCGGGCTGGTGGCACCGCTTCAACGACCTCATGCCGGACTGGTTCCAGGACTACGTCGGGCTGGAGGAGGCGGCGACCAGGATCCTGACCTACGAGCTCCAGTTCCTGCCCGGCCTGATGCAGACCGAGGACTACGCGCGCGCCATCGCGAGCCACGGCAGGCCGGACTCCGCGGGGCAGGACGTCGAGCGCCGGGTGGGCCTGCGGATGAACCGCCAGAAGATCCTCAACCGCCCCGGCGCACCTCGGCTGTGGGCGGTCATCGACGAGTCCGTGCTGCACCGGCCCATCGGCGGGCGCGACATCATGCTCGCCCAGCTGGACCACCTGCTCGCCCTGACCAAGCAGCCGCAGATCACCCTTCAGGTGGTGCCCTACCAGCTCAGCGGTTACGCGGCCGAGGGGCCGTTCACGATGCTCCGCTTCGGCGAGCCGGAACTGCCCGACCTGGTGTACGTCGAACACCTGGCCGGTGCCCTCTACCTGGACAAACGCGACGAGGTGGAGCTGTACAGCCGGGTCTTCGACCGGCTGACCGTGGACGCCCTGACCCCTGATCGCACCCGCCAGATGCTGGCAAAGGTGCGCGCCGAAACTTAACCCGATCGGGCTATACCTGGCATCTGCACGTGCATTTACCCGTGCGTCACGGGGTGCTACCTTCGGTGCTCAGTCAAATGCACGTGCAGATGCACTTCTGGGGCCTCTGAGGGTGGTGTCGTGGTGAACGTGATCCACAACGGTATGCCGGCAGCGCAACTCGCCGGTACGACGTGGACGAAGAGCAGCTACAGCGGCGCCATCGGCAACTGCGTGGAGGTGACCGCGCTCGCGGGCGGCGAGGTCGCCATGCGCAACTCCCGCTTCCCCGACGGACCGGCGCTGGTCTACACCCGTGCCGAGATCACGGCCTTCCTGGCCGGCGCCAAGGACGGCGAATTCGATGACTTCACCAGCTGACACGGCCGCGCGAGCCGAGGTCCGCTTGCGTGAACTGATCGCTCGCGGCTTCCAGTTCCTGCACCCGACCGACGCGCGCGGCGAACTCACGGCTGTTGTCGGCGTGCGGGCGCACGACAACGTGATCGACGTGGTCAGGCTGCACACCGAGGACGACGCGGTGGCGACCCGCATGCCCGCGGACGAGCACAACGTCCTCGCGCCGAGCAAGTTCTCCTGGCGAAGGCGCGGACCTGCGTGTTCAGTGCTGGAGGAGCTGTTGCAGCTCCCGGACGACCGGATCGCCTGACCGGTCTGCTGGGATGGGCCCGTGGCGAATGGTGTGGTTGCCGGTGGACCGGTCGGTGGATGCGTGGTCAACGCGGCAGTAGTGCGCGACGCAAGAAGCACCCCGTGCCTGACAAGACCGGAACACCACGGCAAAACCCGCCCGTCAGCGGTCCGCCCAGCAGCCTGGGGCAGACCAGCGTCGACGGCCCGCCCGTAACACCCGCCCGCGCCGCCCACGGCACGAGCAAAGACCCAGGTCGAGCGACTGAGGGGTTCGCTCGCCCAGTCACGCGGAACAACGATCAACAAACGTCCCTCCCACCCGCGGCGCCGGTGGGCTGGTGAGCAGTGCGCTCACCGGCGCCGCAAATTCTTCCGCACGACCAGCCAAACCCAACACAGCCAGCCACCACGACAGCCACCGAACAGACCACAGACGACAGACCAGATCGACACAGCAAGAAGACGAGCAAACCTGCAAGACAGCAAGCCTGTCAGCCCACCACGCAGACGATGAGCAAGTCTGACCGACTGCCACGCAAGTGAACGGCGTGGGCAACTCGCCACAAGACGAGCGACGATGGTCAACCCAACACAAACCGCCGGTCGGGCCAGCCCACCGCGCAGGCGGGCAAGCAGACAAGCAGGCAAGCAGGCGGGCAAGCAGGCCGCCCCACCACAGACCCAAGGCCAGGGCCTGGGACGTGGCCGATTTTACTTGGGGGATTTGACCCTTAAAATGAGGATCGGGCAGGGCTCTACCACCTGCCGTTTATGCCCGATCAAGGGTCAAATCGAGGGGCCCCCAAGTCAAATCGGCCACAGCACGCTGGAACCCGAAGCCAGCACCCAGGCCGCGCCGAACTCGAAGCCAGCCCCCGCGCCGCGCCAACCCGAAGCCAGCGCCCCCGCCGCACTCAACTCGAAGCCAGCCCCCGCGCCGCGCCAACTCGAAGCCAGCGCCCGCGCCGTGCCAAACCCAAACCCAGCGCCCAAGCCGCACCAAACCCAAAGCCAGCACCAAACCCGAAGCCGAACCCCAAGCCAGCACCCCCACCTCACCCCTCCCCGAACAACATCCCCAACTCAGCAGGTGCCACGACCTCCAACTGCCCGTACGTGCACGACTCCGGCGTCCGATCCACCCGAAACCGCACCAACCGGCTCATGTGCCGGAACCGCCCCCGTGACACGTGCTCGTACCGCACCTCCGCCACCCACTCCACCCGCAGCGGCTCCCAGGACAGGTCCTTCCCGACGCTCCACCGGCTCTGCCCCCCTGGCATCCGCCCCTCCACGGCGGCCGAGGCCCAGTCGCTCCACGGATGACCGGCAAGAGCGTTGTCCCGCAACGGTTCCAGCTCCTCCACCAGCTCCCGTCGCCGGGCCGCGGTGAAGCTGCTCGCCACTCCCACGTGGTGCAGCACCCCGTCGTCGTCGTACAGCCCGAGCAGCAGCGAACCGACTCCGACGCCGTCTTTGTGCCACCGGAACCCGGCGACCACGCAGTCGGCCGTGCGCTCGTGCTTGACCTTCCACATCACCCGCTTGTCCTGCTCGTAGGGCAGGTCCGGTTTCGCCATCACCCCGTCGAACCCCGCGCCCTCGAACCGGGTGAACCACTCCCGTGCCACGGCGGGGTCGGAGGTCAACGGGGTCAGGTGCACGCGCGCCGGCTCGTCGTCCACGACGTCCGCGAGCAGTGCGCGCCGCACCGAGAACGGTTCGCCGGTCAGGTCGCGTTCGCCGAGCGCGAGCAGGTCGAACGCGACGAAGCTGGCCGGTGTCTCCTCGGCCAGCTTGCGCACGCGGGACGCGGCGGGGTGCAGGCGCAGCTGGAGGGTGTCGAAGTCCAGGCCTGTCCCGGTGACCACGACGATCTCGCCGTCCACCACGCACCGCTCGGGCAGCACCGACCGCAGCAGCTCGACCAGTTCGGGGAAGTACCGGGTGAGCGGGCGGTCGTTGCGCGAGCCGAGTTCGATCTCGTCGCCGTCGCGGAACACGACGCAGCGGAACCCGTCCCACTTCGGTTCGTACGACATCCCCGGCGCCTCGGGCACCTCGGGAACGGATCGCGCGAGCATCGGCTTCACCGGCGGCATCACGGGCAGGTCCACCCGTGGAGGGTAAGGGGACGCGGTCGCGCGCACCGGGCGAACGGGCGCGCGGATCGGGGCACCGCGCCCAGCCGTTACCCGTGCGGGGCAACCGTGACCGGTTCGTAGCGCACGGTAACGGCCCGCTCGCCCCTCCGATGGTCAGGCATACGTCCGTCCGTTGAACGTCTGGAGTGCATGGTGATCGAGAACTCGTCGGCGGGCCTGGTGAAGTTGGATGCCGAGGTGTCCGTCACGGTCACCCGCGAAGAACACCACCAGCCCGCGCTGTCCCGCTACGTCGTCACGGAGGGCCAGGAGCGGCACGTCGCCGTCGAGCTGGCGTGGTGCACCATCGGTGCGGGCAAGTACCGCGGCGAGAACGCCATCGAGGTCCGGCTCGACGGGCAGCGGGTGGGGGAGCTGACGCACCTCATGTCGCGGCGCTACGCCCCGCTCGTCGCCCAGGTGATCTCGCGCGGCGGCCGACCCGGCTGCTCCGCGGTGGTGCAGCTCGGCGCGCGGGGCCTGGAGGTCGTGCTGCGTCTGCCGCGCCACGGCGACGGCGTCCTCCCGCTCCCGGCACCGGACCCCGCCACGCAGGTGTACGCGCCCGTCGGCGAGCCGATGGCTCCGGTGATCCCGATGCCGCCGCCCCGCCGCGGGCCGTTCGCGTCGCACCGCCCGGCGTGGATCGTCGCGGCCGTCGTGGGCCTGCTGGTGATCATCGGCCTGGCCAACGGCGGGAACAAGCCGGCGGACCCGACGAACACCGCCGCTGAGGTCTCGGCCACCGCCACCACGACGACGGCCGTCCGCATCACCACCACGAGCAAGCCCGCGCCCACCACGACGACCACGACCACCACGACGACGACCCAGCCGCCGACGACCACCACGACGGTCGAGAAGCCCGCCGCCCCACCGGCTCCGCCCGTCGTGCAGCCCGCGCCGAAGCCCGTTCCCGCCCCGGTTCCCGCCCCCGCCTCGAACTGCGACCCGAACTACACCGGCTGCGTCCCCATCGCCAGCGACGTCGACTGCGCGGGCGGCAGCGGCAACGGGCCCGCCTACGTCAGCGGTCCCGTGAAGGTGATCGGCTCGGACATCTACAAGCTCGACAGCAACGGCGATGGTGTCGGCTGCGAGTCGTAGTCCAGGAACGCGGAACACCGCGGGACCCGATACCGGATCCCGCGGTGTTCCTCAGTCGAAGCGCCTGCTACCGGATCACGGGTAGCTGACCACGTAGCTGGCCTGGTTGGCGAGGTTGGCCGTCGCACCCACGTTGTTGATGACGTTGGTGATCGTGCCCACCCCGCCGAGCGAGACGGCCACCAAGCCGCGGAACTGGACGCCCGGCTTGTTGGGCACCTCGAAACCGCGACTGGCCACGACGGACGGGTTCGTCTGGAAGAACGCGTAGCTGCCCACTCCCCACGCCTGGTGGGTGGTGACGGAGTCGGCCACCTTGTACGCCGCCCAGCCCTGGTTGCCGCCGCCGCTGCTCCACGCGGCGTTGTTCGGCGGGTCGTACGGCAGTTCGTTCTGGTAGAAGTACGTCTTGCCGCCGTTGCCGTTCCAGATGGTCTGGTACTCCTGGTAGTGCTCGACGAACAGGCCGTACATCGTCACGTCGTTGCCGTTGACGATGAGCCCGTTGGCCGCGGTGTTCTGCGTCCAGCCGACGTGCTCGCCGTGGTCGGCCCGCCACAACCACATGTGGTCGCCGATGACGTTGTTGCTGTTGACCCGCAGGCTGACCGAGGCCCGGCCGAGCGTGCCCGTGCCGCCGATCCGGATGAACAGGTCGTGCATCGAGGTCGGGTTCGCGGCGTGGTTCGCCGACGACCCCGCCTGGCCGATCTCGACCAGGACCGGCGAGTTGACCGGACCGGCGTCGACCAGCAGACCCGCGAGCTTGACGCCGTCCACATCGGACACCGAGAGGGCCGCGGTGCCGTTGTCGGGCAGCAGGGTCGCCAGGCCGAGCCCGAGCACGACGGTGTTCGGGCGGGTCACCTTGATGGACTCGCTGAGGTGGTGGATGCCGGGGGTGAACAGCAGGTTCCGGCCCGCCGCCAGCGCCGCGTTGATGGTCGCCGTCGGGGAACCCGGCTTCACCACGTAGAACTGGCTCAAGGAGATGGACTCGCCCGCGGGAGCGCCCGTGCCCCAGGAGGTGCCGCGCGAGTTGTTGCGCAGCGCCGGGACGAAGACGTTGTAGTCGCCCGCGCCGGTGATGTAGAGGAACGGCTTCTCGCGGACCTGCGGGGTCTGGTCGATGGTCGTGTGCGAGGGGTTCGGGAAGTGCTGCGGCGGAGCGCCGTTCGTCCCCTGGAACACCATGTTCCACACCGAGCCGGACCAGCCGCCGTTGAGGTCGCTGTTGCGGGTGTAGAACTGCTGCTGCGAACCGGATTCGACGACGCCGTCGATGCGCGAGTCGGCGATGAAGCCGCCGGACGCCCAGCCGTCGCCGCCGTTCCACAGCTGCGCCTGGCCGCGGAGGTGCATGCGGCGGTACGGCGCGGCCTGCGACACGGCCCAGCGCTCGATCTGCCCGGGGGGCAGCGTCACCGAGAGGTTCTCGGCGGAGCGCCAGAAGTTCTGCGTCGCGTTGCCCTTGTTGTTCGGGTTGTCGCCCTGCTGGAGCCAGTCGGCCTCGACGCGCACGTGGCCGTTGAGGTTGACGTCGTCCGGCAGGAGGCCCAGACCGGCGACCTGGGTGTGGAAGCCCAGGTTCACGTCCGCGGTGTAGGTGCCCGGCTTGAACAGCAGCGCGAAGCGCTCGGGGCCGAACTGGTTGGTGTGCTGCTGGTTCGCGACCGCCGTCAGCTTCGCCTGGATCTCACCGGCGGGCGTGCTGGGGCTGAAGACCGACACGTTCGGACCGAAGTCCGGGTTGCGCGGGTCTGTCACGGGCACGTCCACGGTGCCACCGACGGTGTTCACCGTGAACTCCCAGAGGGAATAGCCGTAGTTGGTTCCGCGCACCGTACCCAACACGCGCACGTAACGGCCAGTTCCGTTTACGTCAAAACTCTGGTTGCCGCCCGTTCCGGTCGTCGTCGTGTAGACCGTCGTCCACGTGGACGCGTTCTCCGAGACCTGGACCTGGAACGACCTGCCGTAGGCGGCTTCCCAGCTCAGTCCGACCTTGCACACCGTTTGAGACGAGCCGAGGTCCACCTGGAGCGACTGGGGGTCGCTCGCGGCGCTGGCCCAGCGGGTGCCCGCGTTGCCGTCGACGGCGGCCGAGGCCGGCGTGCCCGCGTTCTCCGTGGAGGACGCGGTGGCCTGCTTGTTCAGCGCCGAGTTGGCGGTGCCGCAGTTCGGCGGCGGGGGGTTGGAGCCCTGCGTGCCGTGGACCTGGAACTCCCACAGCGAGTAGCCGTAGGCGGTGGCACGGGCGGTGCCGAGCACCCGGACGTAACGGCCTGTGCCAGTCACGTCCAGGGTCTGCGCACCGCCCGTGCCGGTGGTCGTCGTGTAGATCGACGTCCAGGTCGTGGCGTTCTCGGAGGTCTGGACCTGGAACGACCGCGCGTACGCGGCCTCCCAGTTGAGGACGACCTGGTTCACCGTGGCGGTGGAGCCGAGGTCGACCTGGAGCCACTGCGGGTCGCCGGCCGCGCTGGCCCAGCGGGTGCCCGCGTTGCCGTCGACGGCGGCGGTGGCGGGGGTTCCGCCGTTCTCGGTCGAGGACGCGGTGACCGGCTTGCCCTGCGACAGCAGGACGGGCGCGGCGCTCGCGGAGGGGGCGGAGTCGGTGGAGGAGAGGGTGCCCAGCAGGGTCGCGGTCGCGACGACGAGCACGGACAGCCTGCGCAGGGAGCGGCGGCGTGGGGACGTGGGGGACGGGACAGCGAGTCTCATGTTCCTGCCTGTCGGAATGAGGAGACGGCCAGAAGCCCAGTGAGGGCAGGGGGTTGGGCGCGTTGCGACCGGCCTGCGTGGTCCTCCACGGTCGGCCAGGCCATACTGAGAGAGCGCTCTCTCACGGTGGTGGAACCGGTCCCGGAACCGGTTCCAGGGTGTTGTGGTGGAGTTAACATCCCCGAAATATCGGCCGTCAAGGTTCTCTCCCGAGTTTCCCGGACCGGGACTCCCGGTAGACCGAAAGGCCTGGTCAAAACTCGGCGAACGGTCTAGCCGCTGCGTCCGTCGCGATCTTGTGTTGTCGGATCGAGACGCTGTTTTCCGTTATCCGGCAGGGTGCTTCCCAGTCGTTCGGGGACGCGCGTCACCTCTGGCCGTCACCGGCCCCGACTACCATCCTGGGTGGTCCAGGGAGAGGTGTCGTCGTGCAGACCGAGGTCGACCGGAACGGCGTCGAGCGCCTGCTCCGTTCTCCTTGGCCGCGGCTGGTGCTGCTGGCCGTCCTCCTGGGAACGGCGATCGCGCTCGCGCTGACCAAGGGCCTCGACGCGGTTGACGTCGCCAAGGTGTGGGTCGCGGATCTCGGCGTCCTCGGCCCCGTGGCGTTCGTCGTGCTCGGCGCGGTGGGGACCATGGGCTTCCTGCCCGCCTCCGTCCTGTGCGCGGTCGCGGGCCTGCTGTTCGGTCCGGTGCTCGGCATCCCCGTGGTGTGGGCGGGCGCGATGCTCGGCGCGGCGGGCTCGTTCCTCGTCGGCCGCGGGTTGTCCAAGGACGCGGTCGAACGGCTGGCGGGCAAGCGGTTGGCGAGCGTCAACGCCCTGCTGGACCGCTACGGCGCCGCAACCGTGCTCGTGCTCCGGCTGCTGCCGCTGGGTCCGTTCGCGCTGTTGAACTACGTGCTCGCGGTGACCAGCCTCCGGCTGCGGGGCTTCCTGATCGGCACGGGTGCGGGGATCGCGCCCGGCATGGTCGTCTACACCGCGCTCGGCGGCACGGCGGAGGACCCGTCGTCGCCCGCCTTCCTGGTCTCGATCGGCGCACTGGTGGTGCTGACGGTGGCAGGCTCGGTGGTCGCCCGGCGCGTGACGAAGCGGACCGCCCCGGTCGAGTCGCCACCGCAAGAGATCGCGTGACCCCCTGACCGGCAATCCGCGCCTCCTCCCCGGCTGAGTTCTCTGCCGTTCGGTCGCTCCCGCTGGACCGAACGGTCCCCGCCGTGCGCGAGGAGTAACCCGGCGGTCGCCGAACCGTTGACGTAGCTGTAGCGCGTCTGTAACTGTTGCTCAACTCGACGCAAAAAAGTTGCATGATCTTGGAAATTACTAGCAGACCTACGTAATTACGTCTGGACCGCCACTTTCATCCCCCGACGACCGGTCACCCCTGCCCGTGACCGGCAGCCCTCCCACCGGCGCGTCCAGAGGTCTCCTTGCCACACCCGCTCCCCCTGCCGAGAGGAACGCAATGAGAACCAAAAGCCTGATCACGCGGCTCACCGCCGCGTTGCTCGCGGGCAGCCTCGTGGTGCTCGCCGGGCCGGGCCTCCCGGCGAACGCGGCGCCCGCCCAGGACGACCCCCTGGGCGCCAGGCTCGCCGCGGCCGCCGTTTCCGTCTCCGCCAGCAGTGCGCACGGCGAGTACCCCGCGGCCAACGTGAACGACGGCAACCAGGCCACCTACTGGGAGAGCGGCGGCTCGCTGCCCCAGTGGATCCAGGCCGACCTCGGCTCCTCGGTCGCCACCAACAAGGTCGTGCTGAAGCTGCCGACGGGCTGGGAGGCCAGGACGCAGACCCTCTCCGTCCAGGGCAGCACCAACGGCAGCGCCTTCTCCGACCTCGCCCCGTCCAAGGGGTACGTGTTCACCCCGTCCGCGGGCAACACCGTGACGATCGACGTCGCCGCCACCACGATCCGGTACGTGCGCCTGAACATCACGGCGAACACCGGCTGGCAGGCGGGGCAGCTGTCCGAGTTCGAGGTCTACGGGCCGACGGGCGGTGACACCCAGGCGCCCACCGCGCCGTCCGGCCTCGCGTTCACCCAGCCCGGCACGGGGCAGATCCGGTTGACGTGGAGCGGTTCCACCGACAACGTCGGCGTGACGGGCTACGACGTCTACGCCAACAACGCGCTGCGCACCAGCGTCGCGGGCAACGTCCTCACCTACACCGACACGCAGCCGGGCACCGCGACGGTCGCCTACTACGTGCGGGCCAAGGACGCCGCGGGCAACCAGTCGGCCAACAGCAACACCGTGACCCGCAGCGGGACCAACGTCCCCGGCGGCACGAACCTGGCCGTGGGCAAGCCGATCACCGCGTCCTCGTCGGTGTTCACGTTCGTCGCCACCAACGCGAACGACAACAACACCGCCACCTACTGGGAAGGCGGGGGCGGCGCGTACCCGAACACCCTCGCGGTGAGCCTCGGCGCGAACGCGGCCGTCGACTCGGTCGTCCTCAAGCTCAACCCGGACAGCGCGTGGGGCGCCCGCACGCAGAACATCCAGGTGCTGGGCCGTGAGCAGAGCGTCTCCGGCTTCACGAACGTGGTGTCGGCGGCCAACTACGCGTTCAACCCCAGCTCCAGCAACATCGTGACGATCCCGGTCGGCGGCGCGGCCCTGGCCGACGTCCAGCTCCGGATCACCTCCAACACCGGCGCCCCGGCTGGCCAGATCGCCGAGTTCCAGGTCGTCGGCGTTCCCGCGCCGAACCCGGACCTCACCGTCACCGGCGCCTCCTGGTCGCCGAACGCCCCGGTCGAGAACGACGCCGTCACGCTGTCGGCGGTGGTCCGCAACGCGGGCGCGGTCGCCTCCGGCGCGACGAACGTCAACTTCTACCTCGGCACGACGAAGGCGGGCACCGCCAACGTCGGCGCGCTGGCCGCGGGCGCCTCGGCGACCGTGTCGGTCAACGTCGGTCCGCGGAACGCGGGCAGCTACCCGTTGAGCGCCAAGGTGGACGAGGGCAACGTCGTCGTCGAGTCCGACGAGACCAACTACAGCTTCGCCGGCTCCAGTCCGCTGGTCGTGACCCCGGTCGCCAGCTCGGACCTGGTCGCCGTCGTCGGCTGGACGCCCAACAACCCCGCCAACGGCACCCCGGTCGCGTTCACCGCGGCGATCAAGAACCAGGGGACGGTCGCGTCGGCGAGCGGTGCCCACGGCATCACGCTCCAGGTGGTCGACTCCACCACCGGCTCGGTCGTGCGGACCCTGACCGGTTCCCACAGCGGCGTCATCGCCGCGGGCGCCACCACGTCACCGGTGAACCTGGGCACGTGGACGGCGGCCAACGGCAAGTACACCGTCAAGGTGGTGCTCGCCAACGACGCCAACGAGCTGCCGGTCAAGCAGCCCAACAACACCAGCGAGCAGCCGTTCTTCGTGGGCCGCGGCGCGAACATGCCGTACGACATGCTGGAGGCGGAGGACGCGGCCGTCGGCGGCGGCGCGGCGGTCGTCGGCCCGAACCGCAAGATCGGCGACCTCGCGGGCGAGGCGTCCGGCCGCAAGGCCGTCACGCTGAACTCCACCGGCAGCTACGTCGAGTTCACCACCAAGGCGAGCACCAACACGCTCGTCACCCGCTTCTCCATCCCGGACTCGGCGGGCGGCGGCGGCATCAACGCCACGATCAACGTCTACGTCAACGGCACCTTCCACAAGGCGCTGCCCCTGACGTCGAAGTACGCGTGGCTGTACGGTCCCGAGGCCGGTCCCGGCAACTCGCCCGGCGGCCAGGCGCGGCACATCTACGACGAGGCCAGCATCATGCTGAACTCGACCGTGCCCGCCGGCAGCAGAATCAAGCTGCAGAAGGACGCGGCCAACACCACCAACTACGCGATCGACTTCGTCAACACCGAACAGGTGTCGGCGATCGCGAACCCGGACCCGGCCAAGTACGCCGTGCCGACCGGCTTCGGCCACCAGGACGTGCAGAACGCGCTGGACCGGGTCCGGATGGACACCACCGGGAACCTGGTCGGCGTCTACCTGCCCGCGGGCGACTACCAGACCGCGAGCAAGTTCCAGGTGTACGGCAAGGCCGTCAAGGTCGTCGGCGCGGGCCCCTGGTTCACCAGGTTCATCGCACCGTCCACACAGGACAACACCGACGTCGGCTTCCGCGCGGAGAGCACGGCGAACGGGTCCTCGTTCGCCAACTTCACCTACCTCGGCAACTACACGTCGCGCATCGACGGCCCCGGCAAGGTCTTCGACTTCGCGAACGTGGCGAACATGGTGATCGACAACATCTGGGTCGAGCACATGGTGTGCCTCTACTGGGGCGCCAACACCGACTACGTGACGATCAAGAACTCGCGCATCCGCAACATGTTCGCCGACGGCGTCAACATGACCAACGGCAGCACGAACAACCACGTCGTCAACAACGACGCGCGTGCTACCGGTGACGACGCCTTCGCCCTGTTCTCCGCCATCGACGCGGGCGG
Source organism: Umezawaea sp. cmx-9-4 (assembly GCA_049997955.1). Taxonomy (GTDB): domain Bacteria; phylum Actinomycetota; class Actinomycetes; order Mycobacteriales; family Pseudonocardiaceae; genus Umezawaea. Next base: position 249,787 of record JAEBDY010000003.1, read on the forward strand.
CGCGGACATGAAGGACAACGTCTACGAGAACCTGTCCACGACCCTGACCTGGCGCGCGGCCGGTGTCGCGGTCTACGGCGGCTACGGCAACACGTTCCGCAACATCTACATCGCGGACACGCTGGTGTACTCGGGCATCACGATCAGCTCGCTCGACTTCGGCTACCCGATGAACGGCTTCGGCGCCGACCCGCCCACGAAGTTCGAGAACATCTCGATCGTGAGAGCGGGCGGGCACTTCTGGAACGGGCAGACCTTCCCCGCCATCTGGGTGTTCTCGGCGTCGAAGGTGTTCCAGGGGATCAGGGTGAGCGACGTCGACATCGTGGACCCGACCTACAGCGGGATCATGTTCCAGACGAACTACACCAGTCCGGGCAACCCCCAGTTCCCGATCAAGGACACGATCTTCACCAACGTGTCGATCTCCGGAGCGCAGAAGAGCGGCGACGCCTATGACGCGAAGTCCGGGTTCGGGTTGTGGGCGAACGAGATGCCCGAGGACAGGCAGGGGCCGGCGGTCGGCTCGGTGACGTTCAACAACCTGCGGTTGAGCAACAACGCGCAGGACGTGAAGAACACGACGTCCACGTTCACGATCATCCGCAACTAGGAGGCTGGGCACGTCGGCGGCCGGTGGTGTCAACGGGGACACCACCGGCCGCCGCCGTGTTCGGGGTTCCTGCTTCGGGGCGGGTTGGTTGGGTTTGGGCCTTCGGGCCGGCGTGCCCGGTGTCGGTCAGGACTTGGGTGTGCCTTGGGGCCCGTGTGCTCGGCAGAGCGCAGGTCTGGTCACGCCCGGCACGGCTTCACTTCGGGCCAGTTCCTCGGGCTGGAGTGTCCGGTGTGCTCGGCAGGGAGCAGATGCGGGTCTTGGGCTGGCGTGTCGGTGATGCTGACTGAGGGCCGGGTCTTTGGACCGGCGTGCCCGACGGCATTGAGAAAGCCAGGCGCCCAGATCCTCGGCGTCACCCCGATCCGAAGCTTCCTCATGGCTGTTTCCGTTTGTCAAGGCATCTTTCCCGCCTTGACAAACGGAAACAGCCATGGAGACACTGGCTGAGCGGGGTGTCGTCTCCCTTGAGAAGTCGGGATCGCTCGAGGCGGAGCTTCGTAGGCCCGCCACCCCGCTCGCGCAATTATTTCTACGCCCCTTCCAGCTTGTCAAGGCGGGAAAGATGCCTTGACAAGCTGGAAGGGGCGTGAAGGCGCTTCGGATCGGGGGGACGGGGGAAGTGCGGGTGGAGTGGAGGTGGTCCCCTCCTGAGTTGGCAGGTGGCTGCTCTGGGTCGGTCCAGCCTTGGGTGTGGTGGGCCTTGTCCGGCTGCCGCGAAGGTTGTGGCTCAGAGCTTCGGTCCTGTGTTCGGGTGGCTGGGTACCGGGCGCAGTGAAATCCGCCTGGTCTTCCTGGCCAGACCCGCGTACTCCTGGCGCACTGGCCCCGCAGCAGGGTTCCACCGCCTGTGATCGGGTGGATGACGCGCGGATCACCCCGGCCGTGGGGTAACGGATCGGGGTGTCCGCGCGTTGCACCCACCGAAACGGATCTCCCCCTACCCGAGGAGCGTTAACCCGATGTCAGCTGCGCCTGCGACCCTGACGATGTACTCGACCTCCTGGTGCGGCTTCTGCTTCAGCCTGAAGAACCAGCTGAAGCGCGAAGGCATCGAGTACATCGAGGTGGACATCGAGCAGACCCCCGGTGCCGCCGACTTCGTGATGAGCGTCAACGGCGGGAACCAGACCGTGCCCACGTTGCACTTCCCCAACGGCGAGACCTTGACGAACCCCTCGATCGCCCAGGTCAAGTCGCAGTTGAACTAGTGCTCCGATCGCTGGTCGGGCGCGGGGGTCCCTCCCCGTGTCCGACAGGTCGAGCCTAGGAACGCGCAGTGCGCGGTGGAAGTACCAGGAACGGGCCTAACGGACTGGGCCAATGACAACGCGGTCACGTGAACGCCAGACGCATCCGGCGCAGGCCCTCGTCGAGGCGGTCGGTGGCCACGAGGCCGTAGCCGAACACGAATCCCTGGCGCGGCACCCGCTCGATTCCGCAGAGCGCCATGGAGTGCAGGACGACCCCGTGCTCGCGGGCCCTGGCGATCACCGCGGTGTCCTCGCCCGGTCGTTCCGACCGCAGCCACGCGGTCATGTGCAGCCCCGCCGCGCTGGTGATGGGCTCCAGGTGCTCGGTGAAGTCCTGGTCGAACGCCATCGCCATCCGGTCGCGCCGCGCGCGGTAGACGCGTCGCATCCGGCGCAGGTGGCCCGCGAGCAGACCGGCGTCGATGAACTCCGCCAGCGCGCCCTGCACGGGGCTGGCCGAGTGCCAGTCGGCCAGGTGCTTCGCCTTGCGCAGCGCGGAGTGCAGCGGTGGGGGAGCGACGCAGAAGCCGACCCGCAGGGTCGGCAGCAGCACCTTCGAGAACGAGCTGACGTAGACGACGCGGCCGGTGCGGTCCAGCGCGTGCAGCGGTTCGACAGGTCGTCCGGTCCAGCGGAACTCGCTGTCGTAGTCGTCCTCCACGATCACCGCGTCCGCCCGGTCCGCCCACTCCAGCAGCGCCAGCCGCCGGGACAGCGACAGGGCGTAGCCCAGCGGGAACTGGTGCGACGGGCTGATGTACACGAGCTTCGCGTCGTCCGGCAGCCGGTCCACGACCAGGCCCTCGCCGTCGACCGGCACGCCGACCAGCCGCACGCCCATCGCCTGGAACATCCGCTTGATCGGCGGGTAGCAGGGGTCCTCCATCGCGACCACGTCGCCGGGTACGAGCATCACCCGTGCGATCAGGTCGACCGCCTGCTGCACGCCCGCGGTGACCATGACGTCCGCGGCGGTCGCCCGGACCGCGCGGGAGACACCGATGTGCCGGGCGATCGAGGCGCGCAAACCCGCGTGCCCCATGGGTTCGCCGTACATGCCGAGCCTCGTGGCCGAGTCGCGCAACTGCCCCGCGAGCAGCGCTCGCCAGGTGGCGAACGGGAAGTGCCCCGCGTCCGGCATTCCCGGCCGGAAGTCGAACTCGCCGCTCATCGCCGAGAGGTCCGGCGGGTCGGGCATCCCGTCCCACATCGTCCTCGGCCGCAGCGGCGACTCGGGCGCCTCGGCCTCGACCGAGCCGCGGAACGGCAGGTCGCTGACGAACGTGCCGACGCCGACCCGGCTGCTGAGGAACCCCTCCGCGGCCAGCTTCTCGTACGCCGCGTTCGCCGTGTTGCGGGACACCTGGAGCCCCGCCGCCAGTTCCCTGGTGGGCGGCAGGGCCTCGCCGGGCCGCAGCCGCCCGTCCAGGATGGCGGCGCGGACCTGCAGGTAGATCTGGGCGGTCAGCTCACGTCGTCCGTCCAGGCTCACGTGCAGGTCCACGCTCGGTCCACCTCTTCACGCCGGGGAGCCGCCCATCAGACCAGGGTGACCGCGTACACCTCCACACGGGGGTCGTCGGGCAGCGTGACCGACTGGAGCACCTTGGCCGGGTCGACGGCCAGCGACTGGCCGAACAGCCGCACCGACGGCCCGTCCACGCCCTGTCCCGCCTTGATCCGGTGCGGCATGTCCAGCACGACCGTGCTGCCGGACGGGGCGGAGCCCGCCCAGTCGCCGACCGTGACCGACACCTGCGTGCTGGTGCCGTCCGCGTACCGCAGCGTCACCGCGCCCGTCACGGGCCCGTTGTGCGCGGCCGAGACGAGCTTGACCGCGCTGTAGTTGCCCTGCGGCAGCAGCACCGACTGGCCGCGGGTCTCGACGAAGTTGTTCGCCGTGCCGGTGGAGTCCGGGGTCGAGTACGTCACGCCGCCCCACGCCACCGTGCCCGCGGGCGGCAGCAGGGCGCCGTCGTAGCTCCAGCCCCCGCCGTCGAAGTTCCCCTGCGAGGACTGGGACACCGTGGCCGCGCCGTCGTGGTTGCGCTCGCGGCCGAGGTCCACCGCGCACTGCCCGTTCACCACGGTCGCGCAGCTGCCCGCCGCCCTGATCTCGACGGTGGCGGTGCGGGTGACCGTGCCAGCGGTGACCTTCACCTGGTACGTGCCGGGAGCCGCGTTCGCGGGGACGGTGATCGGCAGCGTCACGGTCTTCTGCACCGGCATCCGGTTCGACTCGATCAGCAGCGGAGCCCGTTGCAGCGTCGAGCCCCAGCCCGGCGGCACGACGACCTTCAGCGGCACCGACAGCGTGCCGGGGGACTGGCCCAGGACGTCCAGGTTCAGCGTGAGGGTCTGCGCGGAACCCTTGGTCGGCAGGATCGCGGACGCGGGCCGCAAGGACGCGTCCACGCGCTCGCGGCCGTCGGCGGGCGCCTTGTTGACCGACGGCGGTTCGGAGCCCGCCTGCGTGCCCCACGCCGACGGGGTCGTGCCGACCTGGTAGGCCAGCGTTCCGCCCTTCGCCATCGCCTTCCAGTCCAGCCACGTCCTCGTGTGGTTGGCGCCGTTGAACCTCACCGTCTGCACGTACCGGTTGGCGTCGGTGACGCCGGGCGCGGTGACGGTGAGCGTGCCGCCCTGCTTCGAGGCGTACTGCCCGATCTTGACGGTCGCGGACTCGAACTGCGGGCTGGACAGCGCCATGAAGTCGCCGCCGCTCATCGTCGGGTACATCCCGAGCGAGGAGAACACGTACCAGGCGGACATCGTGCCCAGGTCGTCGTTGCCGGTCATGCCGTCGGGGCCGGTGGTGAACAGCGTCATCGCCGCCCGGACGACGGTCGCGGTCTTGGCGGGCGCGCCGGTCCACAGGTACACGTACGGCGCGAGCAGGTCGGGCTCGTTGTTGGGGTTGTAGGTGGGCTTGCCGTAGTAGTCGTAGGGCTGGGTGATCCAGTCGCGGCGAGCGGTGCCCGCGGGGTCGGCGAGCAGCTTGTCGTAGACGAAGAAGTCGTCCAGCCGCTTGGTCGTGGCCGCCTTGCCGCCCATCAGCGAGACCAGCCCGGCCGGGTCCTGGGGGACCAGCCACTGGTACTGGTAGGCGCCGCCCTCGTGGAACTGGTGCCCGGCCTCGACCGGGTCGTAGGGCGCGAGCCACGTGCCCTCCGCGGTGCGCGGCCGGAACTGGGAGATCGAGGAGTCCCAGAGGTTGCGGTACCACTGGCCGCGGCCCGCGAACAGCGTGGCGTCGGCGGTCTTGCCCAGGCCCTTGGCCATCAGCGCGAGCGAGGCGTCGGCCGCCGCGTACTCCAGCGTCGCGGACGCCGGGTGCACGCAGTCGTTGTCGCCGCCCTTGTGCGCGCAGTCGGTGCCGAGCTTCAGGCCGGACGGGATGTAGCCGCGGTCGGCGTAGAACTCGACGCCGGAGCGCCCGTTGTAGGGCGAGGTGGCGGGCGGCAGGCTCGTGGCGTTCTTGCGCAGCAACGCGTACGCCTCCTCCTCGTACCCGGCGAGCAGGCCCTTGGACCACGCCTCCACCAGGAACGGGGTGACCGGGTCGCCGGTCATGATGTTGGTCTCGCTGTTGGCCAGCGCCCAGCGCGGCAGCCAGCCGCCGTCCCGGCCCGCCGCCACGAGCGACAGCGCGACGTCCCGCGCCACGTCGGGTCGCAGCATTTCGAGGAGCTGGTTCTGCGGCCGGTAGGTGTCCCAGAGCGAGAAGTTCTGGTACGGCGTGAACCCGGAGGCGGTGTGCACCCGGCCGTCGAACCCGACGTACCTGCCGTCGACGTCACCGGCGAGGTTCGGGTGCAGCAGCGAGTGGTAGAGCGCGGTGTAGAACGCGGTCCGCCGCTCGACCGAGCCGCCGCCGATGGTGATCGCGCCGAGTTGCGCGGCCCAGTCGTCGTGCGCCTTCCGCTTCGTCGCCTCGAAGTCGTGGTTCGTGGTCTCGGCGGCCAGGTTCTTCCGCGCCCCCTCGGCCCCGGTGTAGGACAGGCCGACCTTCACCACCACGTCGCGATCGGTGTTGGCGTCGAACGTCACCCACGCGCCGTTGCCGCCGGTGCCCGCCGCGTCGCGGCTGCCGGGGGTCGTGGTGGACCCGCGCCACGACCCGAACGACGCGAACGGGCGGTCGAACGTGGCGGTGAAGTAGACCGTGTGCTCGTCGCGGCCCGCGCAGAACCCGCCTGCCTTGACCCGGCCCTCGACCGTGCGGTCCCCGACGACGTGCACCTCGGAGTCGAACACGTTCTGGTTGGCCTTGCCGGTGTTGAACAGGACGTTGGCCGCGCCGGTGGCGGGGAACGTGTGCCGCTGCCAGCCGGTGCGGGTGGTCGCGGTCAGCTCGGAGTTCACCCCGTACTTCGACAGCCCGACCCGGTAGTAGCCGGGTGTCGCGGCCTCGTCGGAGTGGGAGTACGGCGACCGGTAGACGTTCGGGTCGACGCTGCTGACGGCTCCGGTCGTGGGCATCATCGGCAGTTCGCCCGCGACCCCGCAGCCCACGCCGGACAGGTGCGTCTGGCTGAACCCGTAGATCGTGCCCTGCTGGTAGTCGTAGCCGCCCTGCCCGCCGGTGTCCGGGCTGACCTGCACCATCCCGAACGGCGCGCTGGCGCCGGGGAAGGTGTTGCCGAAGTTCTGGGTGCCGACGAACGGGTTCACCAGCCCGGTCGGGTCCTCCGCCGGAGCCGCCACCGCGGGCGGCGTGGCGAGCAATCCGGCCACCAGCGCTCCGGTGAGCACGGCCGCGGCACGGGTTCGTCTGCTGCGCACCAGGTCCTCCTCGATGACATCGTTGTCATGCCCCACAGTCGGTCTTCTGCCACGCACCGTCGCAGGGCGGGCAACCGCGTGTCAACGACTCGATCGAGACCCGACAGGACAAAAGTGGACAGGCCGCCGAGCGTTCGTTTTCCGACGAACCGGACGCAGGACCGCTCCGACGAGCGCCCCGAACGCGAGGTGGTCGGCGTACTGCGGCGCACGGGGCAGCGCCCGGATCGCCGGGTACCGCCGTCCGGCGGTTTCCAGGTCGAGCACCGCGACCGCCAGTCCCGCGACGGCTCCGCCGACGACCCCGAACGGCCACCGCCGGTGGACGGCGGCGAGCACCGCCGTCCACCCCGCGGTCAGCACCAGGTGCGCGACGGCCCCGCGGACGACGGTGGCGCGGCGGCCGGGCAGCAGCGTCCCGGCGGCCCGCGTCGCGGCGAGCACGTCGCCGCCGGTAGCCAGCGCGTGCAGCGTGGACGGCACTCCGCTCAGCACGCCCGCGACCACCGCCGCCCGCTGGACCCGGCTCACGCCCCGCTGCCGTACGGCCGGGTGATGATCTCCAGCGCGTGCCCGTCCGGGTCGTCGAAGTACACGCCCCGCCCGCCGTCGTGGGTGTTGATCCGCCCTTCCTCCCGGTGGCCGGGATCGGCCCGGTGCGCGAGCCCGCGTGCCAGCACCCGCCCGAAGATGGCGTCGAACTCGTCCTCGTCGACCAGGAACGCGTAGTGCTGCGACGTGATCTCGTCCCGCGTCGCCATGAAGTCGAGGGTGGTGTCCCCGTCCGTCTGCACGACGAAGAACGGCCCGAACTCCACCGGCGCGGGCAGGCCCATCACCTCCGCCATGAACTCGGCGGACGCCTTCGCGTCCCTGGCCATCACGATCGTGTGGTTCAACCGCACTGCCATGCTGGTGAATCCCCTCTCGTCCTCTGCCCGGACCATCGAGGCCGGGGCCTCCAGCGCGCTGGAAGTCAACACCGCGCGTTTTCCGTCGGACCGCCCTCGTAGGATCGCCGCCATGGCGACTCCCGACACCGACACCGACGTGAGCGAAGCCCGTGAGGTACTGCGACGGGTGTTCGGGTACGACGCGTTCCGCGGCAGCCAGCAGGACGTCATCGAGCACGTGGTCGCGGGCGGCGACGCGCTCGTCCTGATGCCGACGGGTGGCGGCAAGTCCCTCTGCTACCAGATCCCCGCCCTGGTGCGATCGGGTGTCGGCGTGGTCATCTCCCCGCTGATCGCGTTGATGCAGGACCAGGTCGACGCGCTGCGCAACGTCGGTGTGCGCGCGGGCTTCCTGAACTCGACGCAGAACCCGGACGAGCGCAGCATGGTCGAGTCCGAGTTCCTGGCGGGGGAGCTCGACCTCCTCTACCTGGCGCCGGAACGCCTGCGCCTCGAATCCACGATGCGCCTGCTGGACCGGGGCAAGGTCTCCCTGTTCGCCATCGACGAGGCCCACTGCGTCGCCCAGTGGGGCCACGACTTCCGGCCGGACTACCTGGCGCTGTCGGCCGTGCACGAGCGCTGGCCGGACGTCCCGCGCATCGCGTTGACGGCCACCGCCACCGAGGCGACCCACAAGGAGATCGCCACCAGGCTGAACCTGGCCGAGGCCCGCCACTTCGTGGCCAGCTTCGACCGCCCCAACATCCAGTACCGCATCGAACCCAAGAACGAGCCCAAGAAGCAGCTGCTGGACCTCCTCCGCACCGAGCACGCGGGCGACGCGGGCATCGTCTACTGCCTGTCCCGCGCCTCGGTGGAGAAGACCGCGGAGTTCCTGGTGCAGAACGGCATCCCGGCCCTCCCGTACCACGCGGGCCTCGACTCGGGCGTCCGCGCGGCCAACCAGTCCCGGTTCCTCCGCGAGGACGGCCTGATCATGGTCGCCACCATCGCGTTCGGCATGGGCATCGACAAGCCGGACGTGCGGTTCGTGGCCCACCTCGACCTGCCCAAGTCGGTCGAGGGCTACTACCAGGAGACCGGTCGCGCGGGCCGCGACGGCCTGCCGTCCACGGCGTGGCTGGCCTACGGCCTGCAGGACGTGGTGCAGCAGCGCAAGATGATCGACACCTCCGAGGGCGACCAGTCCCACCGCCGCATGCTCGGCATGCACCTGGACGCCATGCTCGCCCTGTGCGAGACCGTCGACTGCCGCCGCACCCGGCTCCTCGCCTACTTCGGCCAGGAGGGCACGCCCTGCGGCAACTGCGACACCTGCCTCTCGCCGCCGGAGTCGTGGGACGGCACCATCGCCGCCCAGAAGCTGCTGTCCACTGTGTACCGGCTCCAGAACGAGCGGCGGCAGAAGTTCGGCGCGGGCCAGGTCATCGACATCCTGCTGGGGAAGAAGACCGCCAAGGTCATCCAGTTCGACCACGACTCGCTCACCGTGTTCGGGATCGGCGAGGACCTCCGCGAGGCCGACTGGCGCGGCGTGGTCCGCCAGCTGCTCGCCCAGGGCCTCCTGGCGGTGGAGGGCGACTACGGCACCCTCGTGCTGACCCCGGCCAGCTCCGAGGTCCTGGGCCGCAAGCGCGAGGTGATGCTCCGCCGCGAGCCCGAACGCGTCCGCGCCGCGAAACCGGCCCGCGCGGCCAAGGCCGCCGCCGTGCCGGTCGACATGCCCGCCGAGGCCGCTCCGGTGTTCGAGCGGCTGCGGGCCTGGCGAGCCGCGCAGGCGAAGGAGCAGGGCATGCCCGCCTACGTGATCTTCCACGACGCGACGCTGCGCCAGATCGCCACGCTCGCGCCGACGTCGTTGCAGGAGCTGGGAACCGTGAACGGGGTGGGGGAGAACAAGCTGGCCAAGTACGGCCAGCAGATCCTCGACGCGCTGGCGGAGTCGGCCTGACGCCGCGCGGTCCTGGTGACCGGCCCGCTCGTCGGTCGGTCACCAGGACCCGCCCGATCACGCCGTCGTCGCACCCGACGTGAGTGCGGTGGAACGGTGCGCGGGATCGGGTCGGCGGAGCACGCCCGAGGAATTCCGGACGCGGTGCCGGAGTGGCGTAGTCACTCCCGCTTCGATCTTTCCGATCGCGCGACCGGAACCGCGAACCCCGGTTCGGGAACGCGGCGGTTCAGGTGGCCGGAGTGTGGGCCAATACCATTATTCGTGGATATCGTTCCGCGCTTCCACGGCGTTAGCGAAGTGCTCCGCGTCGTAGATCACGCCCGAGCAGGCCGGTGTGGATGCGTTTTCATCAAGCGCACAGGCCGGAATCGTGCCTGTCGAACGCTGGTGACCCTGCCCTCACGAACGGCTACTCACCGCACTTCTCGGGCCCCTTCGAGACCAACCGGTGACACAGGTTGCTCCGAACAGTCGTATTTCGATACGGCTGAGAGACATAGTGTGATTCGCCAGGCGCGGTGTCCATTGCCCTTGCGGGGCACGGAAGAGTTGACCCGCGCGTTACCCGGCGTACACCCGATCGCATATGAGGGGTCACTTTCTTAATGAGCATCGATGTGGCGTTGAAAGAAGCCATGACCATCACGGGATCCCTGGGGGTGGCGCTGGTCGACTACGACAGCGGCATGTCGCTGGGCAGCCTGGGAGGGGGCGACTGGCTCGACCTGGACGTCGCCGCGGCGGGCAACACCGAGGTCGTGCGCGCGAAGCTGCGCGTCATGGCGTCCCTCGCGCTGAACGACAGCATCGAGGACATCCTGATCACCCTGAACCGCCAGTACCACCTGATCCGGCCGTTGACGACGGCCAAGGGCAACTCGACGCTCTTCCTCTACCTGGTGCTGGACCGGGAGCGGGCGAACCTCGCGCTGGCCCGGCTGTACCTGAAGCGCATCGAAGCCAACTTGACGGTATGAGCGCCCCCGAGGCCAGACGACCGGAAGCCCCCGCGCTGCCGACCCGAAGGCCCACTCCCACGTCCACGAAACCCCTGCCCCTGGGGCCACTGGTGACGCAGCCGCCGTTCGACTCGGAAGAGATGAAGGCGACGCTCCAGAAGATCCGGAGCCAGGTCGACCGGGTGACCGGGCTCCTCGTGGCCACCCAGGACGGCCTGGTGCTGTCCAGCGACACCAGGGAGGTCGAGAACGAGAGCGTCGCGGCCATGTCCGCCGCCGCCATCGGGCTCGCGGTGCAGTTCACCGCGCAGGCCGGGATCGGCGAACCGCGGACGGCGATGTTCGAGGGCAGTTCCGGCTTCGTCTGCGTGTTCCCGGTCGAGGCGTCGCTCCTGCTCGTCGTCTTCGGCGAACGGGACATCACCATGGGGTTGTTCAACATAGCGGCCAAGCAGGCGCTGTCGTTGCTCCAGCACGCCGTGCTGCGCCAGCGGGTCCACACCGTGCGCGCGAACCGGCGGGCGTACTTCGAGGACGAGCAGCCGGAGCCGTGACCTGACGCGGGCCGTCAGCCCACGATCCGCCGGATCACGCTGATCGGCCCGATGTCGTCGATGTTGGCGATCTTCACGGGCACGCCCTCGGTGGACGCGTGCACGGCCCGGACGTTGTCCACGGCCATGGCCACGTGCGTCTGCCCGGAGTAGTAGATGATCAGGTCGCCCGGCCGCACCTCGCCGCGCGACACCGAACGACCGGTGGTGGCCTGCGTGTACGTGACCCTGGGGATGGTCACCCCGGCCGCTCGGTAGGAGGCCTGCGTCAGGCTGGAGCAGTCCCACGAGTTCGGCCCGTTCGAGCCGAACACGTAGGGCTTGCCCCGCTGGGACAGCGCGAAGGTCAACGCCGCGCCCGCGGCCCCCGACGGCGTGGCCACCGCGGACGTGTCGCCCTTGTTCGCCAGCACGGCCTTGTCCGAGGAGTTCAACGAGTTGTACTGGGTCCGGGCCGCGGTCACCTGCGACACCAGCGCGACTCGCTTCTCCTCGATGTCCGACACCAGCTCGTCCGCGGCGGCCGAGGCCTCCGTCGCCCGCTTCTGCGCGTCCTTCGCCCCGGCCTGAGCGGCGGAGGCGTCGTTCAACGCCGCCGACAACGCGCCCAGCGCCGCGGCCTGGTCCGCCGCCAGCACGTCCATCGCCGACATCCGGTTCAGGAAGTCGCTCTGCGAGTCCGACACCAGCATCGCCGACAGCCCGGTGAACCGCGCCCCCTCGAAGGACGCCTCGGTCAGCAGGTCCACCTGGCCGCGGAACCGCCCCTCCGCCGCGGACGCCCGGTCCAGCGCCTGCCCCGCCGTCACGAGGTCCTGGTTCGCGCGGTCCAGCTCGCCCTGCTTGGTCCGCTTGTCCTCCTGGGCGCGCAGGTGCTCCTCGTTGAGGACCTCCGCGTCGTGCGTCAGACCGGTGTACCTCTTCAACGCATCGGAGGCGTTCGGCGGCACGGGTTCCGCCGCCGCGGTCGGCGTCGGCGCGACCACGAGCGCGGCGATGATCGCCGCGGCGAGGGCGGCTCGGGCGGTGCGCCTGGCGGGCAGCGAGGTCATACCGGGCCCTACGGGATGTAGGGGATGGCGGTTCAGAATTCGTCCTCGTCTTTCTGCCGCGTCTTGACCGCTTTGTCCCCGGTCGCTAACGTCTCTGGTCTAGACCACATGCACAAGCGACAACCTGGATCCGCTGACCAGCGGAAACTCGTGGCCTGAAGAGAACCGTGTCAATTCCGCCGCGTTGACACGGTGTGGATCACGCATCCGCTGCATCGGGTTCCCACCCCTGTGGTGGGCGGCGCTCTCGCAGTGCTCCCACCTGGGAACAGCCATTCATTCCAGAGGAGCTGTCATGAGCTTGAGGAGCAAGGTGGCCGCGGCGGCGGTCGCGGTCGGCATCGCACCCCTGATCGTCGTCCTCGCACCCGCGGGGACGGCCAGTGCGCACGGCTACATCTCGTCCCCACCCAGCAGGCAGGCGAACTGCGCCCAGGGCCGCGTCCAGAACTGCGGCGACATCGTCTGGGAGCCGCAGAGCGTCGAAGGCCCCAAGGGCGTTCGGAACTGCCACGGCAACTCGCGCTTCACCGTGTTGAGCGATGAGGGCAAGGGTTGGCCCGCCACGTCGGTGGGCGGAACGATCAACTTCAACTGGGTGCTGACGGCGCGCCACGCCACCAGCACGTGGGAGTACTACATCGGCGGCACGCGCATCGCCGTCTTCAACGACGGTGGCAGGCAGCCGGGCGCGACCGTGAACCACTCGGTCAACCTCGGTGGCCGCACCGGAAGGCAGAAGGTCCTCGCGATCTGGAACATCGCCGACACGGCCAACGCGTTCTACTCGTGCGTCGACGTGCAGGTGAACGGCTTCGCGGCGAACAAGAAGACGCAGGCGGAGCTCTAGCCGTCGGCACGGGTCCCGCGCTCGGCGTCGGAGGGCGCCGGGCGCGGGTCCCCTTCCGCTCCCGCTCCCCAGCCGTGGAGGACCATGAACCGCCATCCGCTCGTCCTGCTGCTCGCCGCCGCCCTGCTGCTCGCGGGCTGCGGTTCGGCCCAGCCGCCCGCGAAGGCCGACTTCAACGCGGCCGACGTGATGTTCCTGCAGATGATGCTGCCGCTGCACGCCCAGGGCCTCGAACTGACCGGCCTGGCGAAGGAGCGAGCCGTCCGGCCCGCCGTCCGCGACCTCGCGGGGGAGCTGGACACCTTGCAGCGCGAGGAATCCGAGACCATGACCGGCTGGCTGGCCGAGTGGGCGCAGCCGACGGCGGTGAACGCCGATCCCGGCGCGCACGCCCACCACGGCGGCCTGCACCAGACCAGCCCCGCCGAGATCGCCGCGCTCAAGTCCACGCCGGACGCGGCCTTCGACACCACGTTCCTCAACCTGATGACCGGACACCTGCACAACTCGGTAGCGCTGACCAAGACCGAAGTGGACGGGGGCAGCAACCCGGAGGCCAAGGAGTTGGCGACCAGGATCCGCGAGTCGCGCAGCAGGGAGATCAGCCGGTTGCTGGGCCTGGTCGGTTAGCGGGCGGGCCCGCGAGCCAAGCGTCGTACGACGTCCACGCCAGCAACGTCGACGGGCTCTCGAACCGGCGCGGCTCGCCGGTGAGCGGGTCGGTGAACCCGAGCACCTTCGCCAGCAGCTGCAACGGTTTCCGGTAGTCGTCCAGCGCCGTCTCGGTGAGCACGGGGTAGAAGTCGTCGCCGAGGATCGGCACGCCCAGCCCGCTCATGTGCAGCCGGAGCTGGTGCGTGCGACCGGTTCTCGGCAGCAGCCGGTACCGGCCGAGGCCGTCGCGGTGCTCGACGAGTTCGACGAGAGTCTCGCTGTTCGGCGGCCCCTCCAGCTCCTGCGCGGTGATCACGCCCTTCTCCTTGACGATCCGGCTGCGCACCGTGCACGGCAGCGGGAGGTCGGGGTCGTGCGGTGCGACGGCCTCGTACTCCTTGTGCACCAAGCGATCCCGGAACAGCGTCTGGTAGGCCCCGCGCCGCGCCGGGTTCACGATGAACATGATCAGCCCGGCGGTCACCCGGTCCAGCCGGTGCGCGGGCACGAGGTCCGGCAGGTCCAGTTCGCGCCGCAGCCGCACCAGCGCCGTCTCCAGGACGTGCTTGCCGCGCGGGATGGTCGCGAGGAAGTGCGGCTTGTCCACGACGAGCAGGTCGTCGTCGCGGTGCACGACGCCGATCTCGAACGGCACCGCGACCTCGTCCGGCAGGTCGCGGTGGAACCACACCGACGAGTTCGGCACGAACGGCGCGTTCGGCGGCACCGGCCCGTCCATGTCCACGACCCGGCTCTCGCGCAGCATCAGGTCGATGCGCGCCGGGTCCACCCTGGGTAGCCGGTCCACCAGGTGGTCCCGCAGCGTCGTCCACGGCCCCTCCGACGGCATCCGCAGGCGGGCGGGGTCGAGTCCGTGCCGCTGGGGCAGTGGGGGCTTGAGCTTGCGTCTCATCGAGGGGGAGCGTAACCGTTCCCGGTTTTCGCGTGCGGAACGGCGAAGCGACCGGTACGCGCAATCACGTCCGACGATTTCCGTGGCCGAACTCGGAATGGGCAACAATGGAAGATCCACTCGTTCACGTCCATAAACATTCGCCCCACCCTTGAAATAGGTGAGGTAACGCCCCTACCGTTTGCCTTCCAAGTCGCCGCCGCGACCACGGAAGGGACAAAGATGTCACGACTGATTTCCCGAGTGCGCTTGTTCGCGCTCGCGGCGGCCGCACTCACCGGAATGGGACTCGTCGGCGCACCGAGCGCCCACGCCCAGGTCGAGTCGGGCAACTGGATCTCCTACTCACCCTCGTACAACGTCCAGCAGAGGGGGTGCGGCGTCGCCAACGGCCTCACGTTCCAGTTGACGTGCTCCACGGCCAGCGGTGACCAGCGCGCCGAGCGCCGGTACGCCAACTACTCGGGTGGAGGCGCCCGCCAGTTCGAGGGCACCTTCCGGATCTCCAGCCTCGCGGGCACGCGGATCAGCCTGAAGCAGACGTTCAACGACTCCGAGCCCGGTCCGTTCTTCATGCTCGCGGTCGAGCGCGGCGGCCGGCTCTACGCCGTGCACGGCGGCGCGACGATCGCGACCGGAGCGACGGTCGGCACGTCGGTGCGGGTCAACACGGTGCACAGGATCGGCAACAACCACAAGACGTACATCAACGGATCGCTCAAGCACACCTACTCCAGCCCCGGCGGCACCTTCTACGACAAGTTCGGCGCGTACCGGACGAGCTCGGGCCAGGGCCCCGCCACCGTCGTGTGGAGCGGCGTCAAGTTCTGGCGCCTGTAGGTCCCGCAGCGCCCCGCCGCCCCGGTCGTGTTCAGGCCACCGGGACGGCGGGGCCCCAACCCCGAGGGCCGCCCGTGACCAAGCTCCCGCTCCTGCCCGCGCTGGTGCTCGCCACCGCGCTCGCCGCGTGCTCCACCGAAACGGATTCCCCGGCCGAGTTGACCGCCGTTCTCGATTCCCCGCTCGACGCCACGCTCACCTGGCTGTCGACCGATCCGAAGTCGGCGGGCCGGGCCGTGGAATTCGCCACCGAACCGAACGGCGAGTACACGACCCTCCAGTACGCGCCGATCGAGCAGACGACTTACCGGCATCCCGACCTGATTCCGGAAACGAACTTCTACTACCGCGTGCGAACCTATTCCGGTCCCACAGCGGAACCACGGGAAATCACCCTGCCGCCCGGTGAACTGGACGACGAGACCCAGGGCGCGGACCACGAGTGGATCACACCGAAGACCGTTCCCGGCACCGCGGTGGACACCACGCCCCTCCGGACGGGCGGCGGCGCGCCGACCGATTTCCAGGCCACGGTCGTGCACGCCAACGGCGTCAGGTTCACCTGGACCGACCACGCCACCGACGAGGACGGCTACCTCATCGAGGTGAAGGCCGCGGGCGCGACGACGTTCACACCCGCCGCCGTGCTCGACCCGAACATCAACTCGGCAGGCCTGATCACCCTGCCGGACGAGAAGACCGCCGCGTACCGCGTCCGCGCCTTCCAGTGGGGCACCACCTCGAACACCGCCCACGTGAAAACCGGCCCGGACCCGGACACCCGCTGACAGCCGTCTTCCACCCCGAACCAAACTTTCGCCCGTCCAGGCCCACCGCCGTGGTGATTCGGTGGCTGATCACCGGGGTTCGCCTGGCTCGTCCGCCGCACGCCCAATGCCGAACAAGCGTCCCCCGGCCAGGGGGACCCCTGATTTCAACACTACCAACGAGGTCCGACAAGAACGGCGGGCCCGAGGTCCGCAAGATCGTTTACTCGATCTCGTTCTCCGGGTCCTTGTCGTTGCCGCGCTTGCGCAGGAAGTTGAACCCCGGAATCCCCAGGATCGCCTGCCGCACGTCGTTGGTGACCTCCAGCAGCTGGTGCACGTCCGGCCCGACCCTGTCCAGGGTCGCCAGGATGGGCAGCACGTCCGTGATCACGTGCTCGGCGATCACCGGCAGCTGGTCCACCAACCGGATGGCCGCTTCGATCTCGTGCGGCGACAGCTCCTCGACGAACCGCCGCACCAACGGCATCGCCTGCCGCGCCAACGGCGAGTAGGCCTCCAGCAGTTCGTGCGCCGTACGGGCGGTGGACTCGGCCATGACGACCACACCGGTCGCCTGCGAGGTGATGTCCACGACCTCGGTCACCACCGCCTCGGCCGCCGTCGACACCCGGCGGGCGTCGGCCATCACCACCTGGGCCGCCGCGCTCACCGTGCGGGCCTGCTCGACCACGGCGGTGGCGTCGTCGATGACGGCCTCGGTCTTCTTCACGAGGGTGTCGGCTCGGGTCACCACGTCGTCCACGCGGCCGACCAGCGACTCGGCCGCGTCCAGCAGCCCCAGCACCCGGCCGGGCACGGCGGCGACCGCGACGGCCGAGTCGACCGCCCATCCGACGGTCGACTTCGCCAAGCCGAACAGCGCACCGGGGTCGGGCAGTCGCATTTCCATGCGTTCACTCTGCCCTACCCGAGGCGGATCTTCAGTTTTCGATCGCGAACGCGCTCCGCGAGCCGGTGCGGGGGTTGTCCCGCGCTCGTCCGGCCGATGGTGCCAGCCCGCGCGAGTTCACCACCGACGTGGGAGTTCCGGGGTTTGTGCCACCAACCGTGCGCAGCGTGTAGTCGGGCGTCTCGAAATGTGCGACGCGGATGTTCTCGCACCACCGTGCGTTCCACCACGTGACACCGACGCGGCCGCACCGCTGCGTCACCCCGAAGGCGTAGGCCTCCACCTAGTCCGACGGAGTCGACGAGCGTCGCGTCGCCGCCCTGGTCCGTCGGAGCCGTACGCGTGATGAGTCGATAGGTGCGCTGTTCCGGCCGTGGAACGGGGGCGGTGAAATCGGTTGCGGATGGTCGTCCCGAGCGGTGCTGATCCGCCTGTCGGATACCCTGCCGGAAAGTGAAATCGGTGCACGCGTGCGCGGACGTCGTGTGCTCGTGCGCACTATCGCCAATTGGCCCTGGGTCAATTTCTTTGGCGCTGGTTGGTCATGGCAGGCGTTGCCGAGCGCTCCTGCCCGGACGTCCTCCGGCCACGAATCGGTCACGGAGTCCTGTGCCTCGAACCCGAGCCCGAGTGCGTCGCGAAGGGCCCGTCGTAAAGGACCGCACCGTTGGCGCGCAGGCATCCGCACACGTGCGCGTCGCTGCCGCCTGGACGGTCGTGGCTGCGGTGATCGGGGCGGCGGACACCGCTGAGGGGTTCAGCGCGACCACGCCCGTCGTCGCGGATCGACCTTGCGCCCTACCTCCGGGGCATTGCTCGGTGTTTTTCGGAAGGGTGCTTTCAAGGTGAAACAAATGCCCATCAGGTTCTGGTGAGGTTCGGTCCGGTCGCCGATTGTGCTGGTCGGAAGAGTGCTGATTACGGCTCGCTATACCGTTCGAAACACAACTGTTGTCCGTTCTTCTCGGGGCTCGTCGAGCGTTCGCGTACGTGAACGCGGATGCTCTCGGTCAGGGATGTCGATTTTCAGGACGGGCGGGGGAGGGGTTCACTCCAGGGGCCGTCTCGGCGACTTGCCCGGCCGGAGCGGAGGGCTCGCCGGGCCGTGGCGGTAGCGCCGGACGGGTGACCCTGATATCGGCTGCCCTCGAACGGGTGACGTTTGCCAGGGCTCGAAACTCCGAGTGATGTGGTCGTTGACTTTTTTCCGCAAGCGGACTATTAACTGCGTTTGGTTTGGTATTGTCGTGACATTCCGCCCGTTCGACTCGTTGTGAGGTTCGACCCATGGCCCAGAAGGTTCTCGTCCAGCTGATCGACGACCTGGACGGCACGAGTAGTGAAGACATTTCCACGGTGCAGTTTTCACTGGATGGTGTTACCTACGAGATCGACCTGAATGAGGCCAACGGCGCCAAGCTGCGCGATGGTCTGGCCAGTTTCGTGGCCGCCGCACGACGTACCGGGGGTCGCGCCAAGCGCGGCACCGCCGCGGTCGTGGGCGGCAAGCCCGCCGGAGAGGGGCGGAGCAAGGAGCAGACGCGGGCCATCCGCGACTGGGCCAAGGCCAACGGGCACGAGCTCGCGGACCGCGGCCGCATCCCGGCGAGCGTGGTCGACGCCTTCGAGTCCGCCCACCGCTGAGCCTTCATCCGCGAGAGCCCCGAGACCTGCGGTCTCGGGGCTCTCGCGCGTCAGGGGTGCTCGGCCCGCGCGTCGTGCGCGGCCAACGCCGCCAACACGGCCTCGCCCGCTTCCTCGATCACGTCGAGCCGCTCCTTGCCCACGGCGTCGATGAACCACGCCCGCACGTTCGCGGCGTGGTAGGGCGCGGCCTCCGCGATCGCCGCGCGACCGGTGTCCGTCAACACGATGTCGGCGTACCGCGTGTCCTCGGCACAGGGCTCCCGCCGCACCAGCCCGCGCTGCGCCATCCGCGTCAGGTGGTGCGACATCCGACTCTTCTCCCAGTCGGTGGCCTCACCGAGCTCGAACGCCCGCATCCGCCCGGTAGACGACTCGGACAGGTTGACCAGGATCTCGTAATCGGATCCGGACAACCCGAACTCGCGCTGCAGGTGCCGGTACAGATGCGTGTTCAACTGCCTCTGCATGGCCAGGAAGCCGCGCCAGGCCCGCTGCTCGCTAGCGCTCAGCCACGGATCATCGCTCACGAACCCATACTACGGGCAAGTTGACGCATCACCCCAGCATGACCCGAACTTCCTTCGACCACCGTATCCGCTCGGAGGTGGGGTTGGGTGAGCTGGGACGGCACGCGGGGTGTGTTTGAGGCGGCGGGCGCATCAGCGGCAGGGCAGGGCAATCGGTGCGGAGCAAGGCGGGGTAAGGCAAACAGCTGGGTCGGGCCAAGCGCGGCCAGACAAGACGCGACCGGTCAAGGCGTGGCACGGCCAGCTGAACGACCAAAGTGTGGCGAGCGCTATTGGCGGCAGAGCGGGCAATCGGGCGGAGCAGGCACAGGCGCAGTTGGGCAGCAAGTAGAGCGGGCCAAGCACGACCAGACGAGACGCGACTTGGCAAGATGTGGCACTGCTGAGCGAGACGCCAAAGTGCGGCGGGGCCGGCGGGTGGGGCCGACCCACGGCCAAGGCGACCCGGGGCACAAACGTGGCCGATTTTACTTGGGGGATTTGACCCTTAAAATGAGGATCGGGCAGGGCTCTACCACCTGCCGTTTATGCCCGATCAAGGGTCAAATCGAGGGGCCCCAAGTCAAATCGGCCACAGCACGCTGGAAGCCGAAGACACCCGCTCGTCGCGCAACGGCAGCCGAAGACATCTGCCCACAACACCCGAAGATCCCGCAGAAAACGTCACCCAGCGCACGCTCAACCAGGCGTCCCCCGGATGTGAAGACCCCCCGACGCACACACTACGTAGGGGGTACGACAATTTCCGACGAGCGACCCGAGCAGGCAACCGCCGAGGACCGACCAGTCGCCAAGCGCGAGAACCCGCTAACGCCGCTACAGCGCTGGACCGGCAACGCGCTGAACCCAGAGCGGCGAACCGCCAAGCCGCTGAATCCGAGGCGCGGACCCCTAGAAGTTGAACCAGAGCGCTCAACCAACACGCCAACCTCAAGGCGCAGAACCCGCAGACCGCAGAACCCGCAGACCCCAAGTCCGCAGCACCCACAAACCCCACCGGCTGCGACCTCCCCACTCACCCCCCGGACTCGGCCGCCTTCACCTCTCGGAACCCGTCCTCGCTCAACCCCCGCCGCCAATACCCCGAAATCGACAGCCGGTCCTTCGTCACCCCGCGCTCCGCCATCAGCCCGCGCAGTTCCTTCACCATCGCGGCCTCCCCGTGCACGAACGCCTGAACGTCCTCCCCGGAGAACTCCATCTCGCGCACGACGTCGACCAGCGACCCGCCCGCGTCCCGGTGCACCCACACCAGGTCGACCTCGCCGAGGCTGTCGAACTTCTGCTCCTCGTCGGCCCCTGCGACCTCCACGACGACCCGTGCGCGGGCCCCGGCGGGTAGGCGTTCGACCGCCGCTCCGATGGCGGGCAGGGCGGCCTCGTCGCCGAGCAGCAGGTGCCAGCCCGCCGTGGGCGACGGCGCGTAGGCACCTCCTGGCCCCAGCAGCGAGAACGTGGAGCCGGGTCGCACGGACGCGGCCCACGGGCCCGCGACGCCGACGTCGCCGTGGTGCACGAAGTCGATCGCCAGTTCCTGCGCGACCGGGTCGAAGTAGCGGACCGTGTACGTTCGCACGACCGGCCACTGCGACCTCGGGAAGTCCCTGCGGACGGCGGTCATGTCGAGCGGCTCCGGGTACGTGACGCCGGGCAGCGGGAACAGAACCTTGACGTACGCGTCGGTGCGGTCGTTGGGGACGAAGTCCGCCAGGCCGGGGCCTCCCGCCACGACGCGGATCATGTGCGGGGTGACGCGTTCGGTCCTCAGCACGACCAGCGTGGTGACCGGGCGGCGGTCCCGCTGCGGGGTGTCGCTCGCAGGGGTGTTGCTCATCCGACCTCCCGGGAGTGGTTCATCTGTTTAGGTTAGCCTAAGTAGCCGATTCGGGCCCGTGTGGCGCGACGCGCGCCCCCTGAAGATGTGCTAGGGGCCCCTAGAAACGGCCTCGGCCATCGTCGCGAAACCGATCCAGCCCTAGCGTTTTGTGCCATGACAGCAGACGGCCCCGCGATCGTCGTGAGCGACATTCGCAAGTCCTACGGCGACTTGCGTGCCGTCGACGGTGTGTCGTTCACCGTCGCGGAAGGAGAGTTCTTCGGTCTTCTCGGTCCCAACGGGGCGGGGAAGAGCACCACCCTGGAAATCGTGGAAGGACTGCGCAAACCGGACTCCGGTTCGGTGCGCATCCTCGGCGAGAGCCCTTGGCCCAGAAACCCCGTGCTACTACCGAAACTGGGTGTGCAGCTCCAGGCGTCGTCGTTCTTCGAACGGCTCACGTCCAGGGAGCAGTTGCAGACCTTCGGCTCGCTCTACGGCGTGAGCCGTTCCGCGGCCGTGGACATGCTGGAACTGGTCGGCCTGACCGACAAGGCCGACGTGCAGGAGAACAACCTCTCGGGTGGGCAGCGGCAACGCCTGTCGATCGCGTGCGCCCTGGCGCACGACCCGGAGATCGTGTTCCTGGACGAACCGACCGCGGCGCTGGACCCCCAGGCGCGCCGCAACCTCTGGGACGTGCTGCGGGCCATCCAGGCGCGCGGCAAGACGATCGTCTACACCACCCACCACCTCGACGAGGCCGAGATCCTCTGCGACCGGGTGGCGATCGTCGACAAGGGACGGATCATGGCGATGGGTCCGCCCGCGTGGCTGGTGCGCAAGCTCGACGCCCAGACCCAGGTCATCGTCGAGCACGGCGTGGTGACCGCCGAGGTGGCGCGCACCCTGCCGGGCGCGGACAACGTCGTCGACGACGGCGTGTCGATCATCATCGCGACCAACGACGCGGGCCTCACGATCAAGGCGTTGGGGGAACTCGACGCGTTGAACAAGGCGCAGGTCCGCACGGCGACCTTGGAGGACGTGTTCCTGCACCTGACCGGGCGCGCGTACCGAGAGTGACCCACCAACCAACTGGCGTCGCAACGGTGCTCGTGCCCCCGACGTCGTCAGCACTTCGAGCGGAGACGGCGACATGAAAGCGTTTTCCAGCCTGTCTTTGGCCATGTTCAAGGCCTCTTACCGGGACAAGGCAGCACTCTTCTTCACCTTCATGTTCCCCCTGATGTTCCTCGTGGTGTTCGCTCTGCTTTCAGGTGTGAAGCTGGGCGGCCCTGTGGAGATCGCGGTGGTCGGCGACAGCCGCGTCGTGGCGGCGCTGCAGAACTCCGAGAACGTGAACCTCCAGCGCTACAACGACTCCAGCACCGCCATCAACAAGCTGCGCGACGGTGACGTCGCCGCGATCGTCGTGTCCCAGGGCGACTCGATCGACGTGCGGTACGCCAACGGCGACCGCGCCGAGACCGGGCCCGCGCTGGCCAAGATCTCCGACGCCATCGCGAGCGCGAACCTCGGTGCGGGCACCACCCCGCCGAAGTACGCGGTGCGGCAGAAACCCATCGAGGACACGGCTTTCGCGCCGATCCAGTACCTCACCCCCGGCATCCTGTCGTGGGGCGTGTCCACCGCCGCGGTGTTCAGCTCCGCGCTGACCCTGGTGGCGTGGCGCCGCAAGCAGGTCCTGCGGCGCATCCAGCTCGCCCCCATCGGCCGCGGTTCGGTGCTCTCGTCCAGGCTCGTGCTCGCGGTCGTGATCTCCCTGCTCCAGGCGGTCCTGTTCGTGGCCGTGGCGACGCTCCCGGTGTTCGGCCTCCAGTTGTCCAACAGCTGGTGGCTGGCGATCCCGCTCCTGATACTCGGGACGCTCGCCTTCTTCTCCGTGGGCATGCTGCTGGGCGCCGTCTGCCGGACCGAGGACTCGGTCACCGGCGCGGCGAACCTCGTCGTGCTGCCCATGGCGTTGCTGGCGGGCAGCTTCTTCCCGATCGACAAGGCCCCGGACTGGGTCAAGCTCATCACCAACGCGCTACCCCTGCGGCACATGAACGAGGGCATGCTCGACGTCCTGGTGCGCGGCAGGGGGTTCGAGGCGCTGATCGTGCCGGGTTCGGTGCTGATCGGTTTCACGCTGGTCGTCAGCATCCTCGCGGCGGTGTCGTTCCGCTGGGAAGACAAGTGATCGCCGGTGCGGGCGTTCGCTGACGGGATCCGGATGCCGAGGCGCGTCGTCGTCGGCATGACCGGCGCCACCGGCGCCGCGATCGGCATCCGGATCCTGGAAACGCTCAGCGCGGTCGGTGTGGAGACGCACCTCGTGCTGAGCAAGTGGGCACGCGCCACGATCGAGTTGGAGACCGACTACTCGGTCCGCCAGGTGCAGTCGCTGGCGGACCACGTCTACGGGTCGCACGACCAGGCGGCGTCGATCTCCAGCGGATCGTTCCGCACGGACGGGATGGTCGTGGCGCCGTGCAGCATGAAGACCCTGGCGGCCATCAGGGTCGGGTACGGCGAAGGGCTGATCGCGCGCGCGGCCGACGTGACCCTCAAGGAGCGCCGCAAGCTGGTGCTCGTGCCGAGGGAGACGCCGCTCAGCGAGATCCACCTGGAGAACATGTTGGCGCTGGCCAGGATGGGCGTCGTCATGCTGCCGCCCATGCCCGCGTTCTACAACCACCCCCAGGGGGTGCCGGACATCGTCGACCACGTGACCAGTCGCGTGCTCGACCAGTTCGGTGTGGACAACGACCTCACGACGAGGTGGGACGGCGTGAAGTCGGCACGCCTGCACCGGAAGGAGAACGGCGATGAAGCACTTCACTGATCTGCGCGGCTACCTCGACGCGCTGGACGACCTCGGGGACCTGGTGGTCATCGACCGCGAGGTCGACGGCGACCTGGAGATGGCCGCGATCACCAGGCGGAGCTACGAGGTCCGCTCCCCGGCACCGCTGTTCACCAACATCCGCGGCGCCCGTCCGGGCTTCCGCATCCTGGGCGCGCCAGCAGCCATGTCGTCCAGGAAGGACATGCCGTACGCGCGCATCGCGCTGTCGCTGGGCCTGCCGCCGGACAGCACGGGCCAGCAGATCGTCCACACGCTCGCCGACGTGCAGACCCGCGAGCCGATCGAGCCCGTCGTCGTGGAGAGCGGGCCGTGCCAGGAGAACATCCTCCTGGGCGACGACGCCACGCTCGACTCGTTCCCCATCCCGATGGTGCACGAGAAGGACGGCGGCCGGTACGCGAACACCTGGGGCGCCCTGATCGTGCAAACCCCGGACGGGGAGTGGACGAACTGGTCCATCGCGCGGGTGATGAAGATCGACGGCAAGACGATGACGGGCCTCATCGCCGACGGCCAGCACATCGGGCACGTGTGGAACGAGTGGGTGAAGATCGGCAAGCCGATGCCCTACGCCCTCGTCCAGGGCGCCGAGCCGGGCATCCCGTACGTGGCGGGCTTCCCGCTGCCGGACGGGGCGTTCGACGCGGGCTTCGTCGGGGCGCTGATGGGCGAGCCGATCGAACTCGTCAAGGCCCAGACCGTCGACCTGCTCGTGCCCGCCACGGCCGAGGTCGTCATCGAGGGGCACGTGTCCATCGAGCGCGACGCGCTGGAGGGCCCGTTCGGCGAGGCGGCCGGCTACCAGCCGATGGACGTCACCAAGCAGCCCACGTTCCACATCGAAGCCATCACCCATCGCAATGACCCCATTTGGCCGCTGGTCGCCGAGGGGCGTCCTCCGGACGAGTACCACACCGTCACCTGCGTGGGCGCGGCCAGCCAGTGCCTCGCGCGGCTGCGCGAGGTGAAGCTGCCCGTCAGCATGGTCTGGTCGCCGCTCGACTCGGCGGGCATGTGGCTCGTGGTCACCGTGCCGTCGAACTGGCGCGAGATCAGCGGTCCGGACACCACCAGCGACACGCTCGCGCAGTACATCGGGCAGACGCTGTTCTGGAACAAGGCGGGCCTGTACTTCCCGCAGATCTTCCTGCTCGACGACGACATCGACCCGACCGACCTCGCCGAGGTCACGTGGGCGATCGCGACCCGGATCCACCCCGTGTCCAAGCGCGTGCAGATGGACAGCGTGATCCTGCCGCTCTTCGTCAGCCACACCGAGGTCGAGTACAAGCGCGGCTGGGGCCCGCGGGTCGTCTTCGACGGCCTGCTCGCCCCGATCGGCGAGCGGATGGCCCACACGTCGTTCGCCGCCTCCTACCCGGTCGAACTCCAGCGGAAGGTCATCGAGAACTGGACCTGAGCGCCCCTGTGCCGACGAGAAGGGCCTGTCCGGAGCACTTGCTCCGGACAGGCCCTTCTCGTCGTCGCACGGGCCTGTGGAAAAGGGAATCGCACCGTGTACAAGCGTGCACAGTTCGCGACGGAGCCCCCGGCTCGCGTTGCGAGGCGGGGGCTCCGTCGACAGGGTTGGGGTGACCGAAGTCTCGTCAGAACTCTGGCAGCTCCAAGGGGGCGATCTCGTTGAAGACGTCCCCGGGACCGGGGTTGCCGCGATGAGTGCGGCCGCCGAGGTGGTGCAGGACGCCCCACACCGCGTTGAGCGCGGTGGTGACGGCGCCTTCGGCGAAGCCGCCGCACCAGGAGATGTCGTCGCCCGCGAGGAACAGCCCGCGCTGGGCGTCGGTCAGGTCGTCCTGCATGAAGTGCGTGTAGAGCTTGCGCTGGTACCGGTAGTGGCCGGGCAGGTTCGACTTGAACGCGCCCATGAAGTGCGGCTCGGTCTCCCAGGTGATGGTGACCGGGTCGCCGATGATGTGCGTGCGGATGTCGACACCGGGGTAGATCTCGGCGAGCGAGCCGAGCACGACGTCCAGGCGCTCCTCCAACGTGAGGGTCGCGAGCTTCAGCGAGTCGTCGTTCCACGTGTAGGACAGGCACATGACGCCGGGCTTGTCCGGCCCGTCGTCGAACAGGTAGACGCCGCGCGGCATGCGGTCGGTGAGCGTCATGCTCATGACGTGCCTGCCGGTGCGCGGGTCGACGTCCAGCCAGAACGGCCGGTCGGTCACCACGAACAGCTTCGACGAACCCATGTAGTGCGTGCGCTCCACCGCGGTCCAGAGGGCCTGGGGGAGCAGCGACTCGTCGCACTTGACCTTGGACAGCAGCGCCCAGCTCTGGGCGGTGAACACGGCGGCGGGGTAGGTGCGGATGCCGTGGTCCGCGTCCTCCACGGTGATCCCCTGCGCGGTGCGGCGCATCCACTTGACCGCGGTCTTCGGCACGCCGCCGGTGTGCAGCGACGCGAGCGTCGTGCCCTCCGGCCAGTGGTCGAGGAACTCCGGCTCGTGCGTCCACAGCCGTGTCGGCAGCTGCTGGCTGCCGCCGGTGATGCGCTGCTGGTCGACGTCGGCGCCGTTGTAGACGACCCGCAGGATCTCCAGCATCGAGTTGGGGAAGTCGGTGTCCCAGCCGCCGGTGCCGAAGCCGACCTGGCCGAAGATCTCGCGGTGCTGGAACGACGCGAACGCGGGCGACGCGGTGAGGAAGCCGTAGAACGACACGTCGTCCAGCCGCGGCACCAGGCGGTTCCAGATGGCCTTGATCGTCCCGACGTCCCGGCTGCGGACCGCGTCCTCCATCGCCGACAGCTCGGCGGTCTCCTGCAGCGCCTTGTCCCACGCGTCGGCGACCTGCTGGTAGACCATCGGCAGGTCGGTCATCGTGTGGGCGAAGTGGCTGACGCCCTTGAGGTCCACCACCGTGCTCGGCGTGTCGGTGGACAGCGGGTTCGGGAACGGCGTGGTCTTCAGGCCGACCTTGTCGATGTAGTGGAACAGCGTGGTGGCAGCGACGGGGAAGCGCATGGCGCCCATCTCCGCGACCGACTCGGGGTGCTCCCGGAACGGGACCGACCGCATCCGGCCGCCGAGCTGCTCGGCCTCGTACAGCACGGGGCGCAGCCCGAGCTTCATCAGCTCGTAGGCCGCGACCAGTCCCGCGATGCCGCCGCCGACGACCGCGACCTCGGTGCCGTGCGCCGACGCGGGCACGGCACCGAGGCCCGCCGGGTGGCGCAGCCAGTCGTCGTAGGCGAACGGGAAGTCGGGGCCGAACATCGTTACGGGGGCCCGCAGGCCGTTCAGGTCGTCGTGGTCGATCGGGTTGGTGTGGTCCATGTGCGCTACCCCCGGGTGACGGTGGTGACCCGCGCTCCGGCGGGTGCGGCGGAAGGGGGTCAGAAGAGCTCGGGCCGGCGGTCCGCCAAGTAGTCGTTGACCTGCTTGGCCTTCGTGATCCGGGTGGCGTCGAGATCGGCGACGACCAGTTGCTCGCCGAGGACGTCGTCGTGCAGCGCGTGGCCGGAGGGGCCGACCACGCGGGTCAGACCGCAGTACTCCAGTTCGCGTTCGGCGCCCGCCCAGTTCACGTAGGCGATGTACAGCTGGCTCTCCAGGGCGCGCGAGTGCACCAGCGTTCGGGCCACGATGTCCCACGGCTCCATCAGCGCGGTCGGCACGACCAGCAGCTGGGTGCCCGCCACCGCGTGGGCGCGGACCGTTTCCGGGAACTCCACGTCGTAGCAGATGAGCATCCCGACGGTGAACCCGTTCAGCTCGGCCTGGACGACGCCGATGTCGCCCGGCCGGAAGATGGCCCGGTCGATGTCGCCGAACAGGTGGGTCTTGCGGTAGGTCGCCAGGGCGTTGCCGCCGCCGTCGACGAGTCGGACGCTGTTGTAGACGTCGCCGTCCGCGGCCTCCGGCCAACCGAAGACGATGGCGACCCCGGTCTCCGCCGCGATGGCGGCCGCCTCTTCGCACATCGGGCCGTTGTCGGGTTCGGCCAGTTCACGGAGCCTGCGCGGGCCGAGGTGGTAGCCGGTGAGGGAGATCTCTGGCGTGATCAGCAACTGGGCACCGGCTTCGGCGGCGCTCCGGGCCGCGGCTCTGAGCCGCGTCCGCGGCGGCTCTCCGCCCGCGACGGTCTGCCAGCAAGCGATCCTCATGCTCGTCGGTCCTTACTCCGCCGGTCGGTCTCCGACGGCGGGGTTGTGATGAAGGCGCTCGGTTATGACCGGGGTGATAACGTCATTATGAAACGGCATTATCATTCAATTCGCAGAAACACTGAGTGCACCGACGCTATGTACTCCTCTTGTGGCGCGGCAACCCCTGTCGCCCCCCAGTGCGCCCCTAGAGGGCTTGATGCCCCTTATTGGGCCTGGTAGCAATGACGCCACAGGTAAGGAGCCAGCGTTGCTGTTTCGCCAGGCTAAACATGTTCCGGTGGTCTATGAAGAAGCTTTCGATGTGCGAAAGGGCAGTGATCGCTGCCCCTGTCTCAACTGGAAGTTACCCAGTGTGATCGATTCATGAATAACTTACAGGTTTTGCGACCTGCTGACCAGTGTGTTTGCCTGCAGTTGGGGTAAAACTCCATTGGAAGAGCTGATCGCAACCCTACGGAAGTAGGGTCTTATGGGTCTCGGTTTTCATACAATTCTCACGATGGCGCGCGGATGTTGTGGGATGTAGTACGTGAACTCCGTAACGCGCATGTTGCATGCGGTCCGGGTTACCCAACGGTTTCCCGAGGCGTTATCGACAAGCTTCTTATCGTGCTGATACTGTCGTTGTGTGTTACCAGGACAGTCTGGTGGGACAACCCGACTTGAGTTGGCCACTGTTTGTTCACCGCGGACACGTATGGCGGGACAGGTGACCACACCGGGAAAGGAACGCGGTCGTCGATGTTGGTCGAACGGACTAGAGAACTGGCCACCCTCCAGCACGTGCTGGAGGACTGCCTCCGAGGCCGGTCCGGCGTGGCCATGATCACGGGTGCCAGAGCAACCGGGAAGACCGCGCTGCTCCACGCCTTCGGAGAAGAGGTGCAGCGTTCGGGGGCCCTGCTCCTCAACGCGACCTGCACCGCGGGAGAGCGCTCCCTGCCGCTCGGCGTGCTCAGCCAGCTCCAGCGCAACATCCCCCTCGAACTCTGCCCCGGTGACCGGGCCACCTACCTCGCGGGATTGCTGGACGAGGCCTCGAGTCCTCTGAGGACTTCCGACGGAGACGTGAGCGGCGCGGAGGTCAAGCGCGGGCACGTGCTGCACCAGCTGGGCGCCGCGCTGCTGAACATCGCCGAGCAGCGGCCGATCGTCATCGTCGTGGACGACGTGCAGAACATGGACGACCTGTCGAAGGAGACGCTGCGGCACGTGCTCGGCAGGCTCCGCTCGGCGAGCGTCGCGGTGGTGTTCACCGAGTGCGTCGGTTCCCGTGAACCGCGCTCGCTGTTCCACACCGAGTTCCTCCGCCACCCGCACTGCCACAGCATCAGGCTCACGCTGCTGTCGCCCGCGGGTGTCGGCGAGATGGTCGCGTCCGAACTGGACCCGCGCATCGCGGAGGCGTTCGGCGCCCAGTACTACGAGGTGACCGGCGGCAACCCGCTGCTCGTGCGCGCGCTGCTCGAAGACCAGCAGCGCCTGCGCCACGGCGACGGCTCCTTCGCGGAACCCGTTGTGGGAGAAGGGTTCGCCGAGGCGGTCATGAGCTGCCTGCACCGCGGCGACCCCGCCATCCGCGAGGCCGCGTACGCGCTCGCCGTGCTGGGATCCCGCTCCGACCGGCCGAAGCTGTTCGGTCGCATGATGGAGCGCTGCCCCAAGACGGCGGCCAAGGACGTCGAGAGCCTCGTCGTGATGGGACTGCTGAACGGCGAGGACTACCGCCACCCGGCCATCCGCGAAGCCGTGCTCGACGACGCGCTGGCCAACGCCGACCTGCCGGACCTGCACCTGCGGGCCGCGTGGCTGCTCGCCCAGGACGGCGCCGAGTCGCGCGTGGTCGCGACCCACCTGGTCGCCGCGGGCACGGCCTGTCCGGAGTGGGCGCTGCCGCTGCTGCGCGAAGCCGCCGAGTCCGCCCTGCTCGACGAGCAGGTCGAGGAAGCCATCGAGTACCTGGAGCTGGCCATCCGCGACCGCGCGGAGGAAGCGCCCATCGAGCTCGTCATGATGCTGGTGCGCCTCAAGCTCCGGCTCAGCCCGGCCTCCGCGCTCCAGCACGTGCCGACGCTGGGCGAGGCGATGCGCGAGGGCAGGCTCCTCGGCCGCGGCCTCCTCTGGTTCGTCCGCTTCCTCGTCGTGCACGGCCGCGTCGACGACGTCGCAGAGGGCCTGGCCCGCCTGGTCGACCGCATGGACCAACTGGACGAGCACAGCAAGGCCGAGATCAAGATCGCCCGCATGTGGGCGGTGGGCTCGTACCCCGAACTGGTCAGCAACCTCCCGCCCGTGCGCCAGGACGGCGAGCAGGTCTCGGTCGACATGGGCATGCGCGTCCAGGCGGCCACCGTGCTCACCAGGGTCATCGGCGGCGACCTCGACGACAACGCGGTCATGGTCGCGGAACGCGTCCTGCAGAGCGCCAACCTCATCGAGGAGCCGACCGAGGAGGTCAGCGCCGCGCTCCGCACCCTGCTGTACCTGGAGAAGCTCGACAGCGTGAAGTCCTGGTGCGACACGCTCATGACCGACCGCCACGAGACCTCCAGCCCTCCCGGCTGGCTCGGCGAACTCGCCATGATCCGCGCCGAGGTGGCGCTGCGCATGGGAGACCTCGGCACCGCGCGCCAGTACGCCAGGTTCGCGCTGGAGAAGGTCGACTCCCGCACGTGGGGCGCCAGCGTCGGCATGGTCCTGGGCACGCTGCTCCAGGCCACCACCGCGATGGGCAAGTTCGACGAGGCCGCCGAAGCACTGGCGCAACGCGTCCCGCAACACATCTACCGCGGCCGGTACGGCCTGCACTACCTGTTCGCCAAGGGCCACCACCACCTCGCCACGCGCCAACTCCCGGCGGCGCTCGGCGACTTCCTGTCCTGCGGCGAGCTCATGGTCAAGTGGAAGCTCGACTCGCCAGGACTGCTCCCGTGGCGGACCGGTGCCGCCGAGGTCTACCTGCGGTTGGGCAACCAGGCCAAGGCCCGCGAACTGGTGGACCAGCAGTTGGCCGTTCCCGTCATGGGCCCGTCCCTGTCGCGGGGCATCGCGATGCGGGTCAAGGCGGCGACGCTGGACCTGCGGCAGCGGTCGCAGCTCCTGCACGGCGCGCTGGACGAGGTCCAGGCGGCAGGTGGGCAGCTGGAAGTCGCCCGCGTGCTGGCTGACCTGAGCCACACCCACCACCAGCTGGGCGAACCGGACCGCGCTCGGATGATGGTCCGTCGGGCCTGGCGCGTGGCGAAGGACTGCCAGGCGGAGCCGTTGTGCGCGCAGCTCATCCCGGACCAGAGCCGAGGGGGCGCTGCTTCCACGGCGTCGGATAACGCCGCGGAGTGCGGAGCGGCCACGTTGTCGGACGCTGAGCGGAGGGTGGCCGGATTGGCAGCGCTCGGGCACACGAACCGGGAGATCGCGAACAAGTTGTACGTCACGATCAGCACGGTCGAACAGCACCTCACGAAGGCGTACCGGAAGTTGAACGTCACCCAGCGGAAGGACCTGCCCGCGGATCTTTGGAGCGACGCCGCTTCAATCGCCTGATCCCCGGATCCGCGCGGCTCAGCCGCGCGAATCCGGGGTCGGCGCGAGTGCGCATCGGATCCCCTTGGCTGCGGCCTGGGGGGTCTTTGTCGTTTCTGGGGGGAGAAAAGGGCAAGAAAGGGTGTGGGAGAGGGCAGGAATGGGGTGAGTCGGTACTGGCTGGTTGGCTGGGTGGGTCTTGCAGGTGTGCCGGCGGTGTTGGTGATGTACTGATATCTGCCGCTCATTCCGGGTGGCCAACCAGTCAATCTGACGGCAGTGGTTGGCGCACCAATATCTGCTGTGCAGTACGGGTGACTCACCGGCCAACTTGGCAGCGGTGGCTGGCGCACCAACACCTGCTGCGCGCTCGGGGTGGCCCACTGCTGAAGCCGAGGCCGGCGTCTTGGCCGTGGCCGATTTTACTCGGGGGATTTGACCCTTAAAATTGGAGATCGGGCAGGCTTTCGGGACTGCCCTTTTAGCCCGATCAAGGGTCAAATCAAGGGGTCCCCGAGTCAAATCGGCCACAGCACGACGGCGGCTGGGCCAGTGCTGGGGTGGACGGGGGCCCCATCGGCTGCTCAACCATCGCCGGAAGCCAGCCACTCGCCGCCGCTGGGAGCCGACCACTCGCCGTCGCCGGGAGCCGTAGTCATCGCCCGCAGCCGTTGGACCTGCGCGTAGAGGTCGCGGTGGTTCCCTCGACGTCACCCCGCTCGCGCAATTGTCTCGATCATTTTCCTTCGTTTGTCAAGGCGGAAAAGATGCCTTGACAAACGAAGAAAAATGCTGAGGACGCTTCGGATCGGGGCGGCGGAGGGGGAGTACGTCGGGTTGGTTGCGTGCTTCCGTGTTGCTGCGTCGGGTTGGTTGCGTGCGTCCGCTTTGAACTGTGTGCGGTTTGTGGTCTTGAGTGTTCCAGTACAGCCGAACGCCCTGTCTGCGGTGCCGCGCAGACAGGGCGTTCGGGGGTTTGTGCGTGGGGTCAGCCTGCTTGTCGGCGGTAGCCGCCCACGCCTTCGTCGTCTGCTCCGTGCCACAGTTCCGGGTTGTACGGTGCGTCGGGGATCATCACCACGTCCACCAGGTTTTGGGTGCGCCTGGGGCGTGAAGTGTTTCCGTGCAGTTCGGTGATGTCGATGTCGAGGCGTTCGACGTCGTTCAGCAGCCTGCGCACATCCGGCACGTCTCCGAAGTGGAAGCGGAGTGACGCGACCTTCCTGCGGAGCACGCTGACGATGCGTTGCACCTCGGTGATCTCGCTGTTCGGCACGTCTACCTCCTGATGGCGCAATGGCTGGCTTCTCAAGCGTCCTCTGAATACACACCTTATTCAGGTGTGATCTGGACGACAACCCCTGATCCGGCCCCTATTTGCCTGCCGATGCCCGTGGCAGTGCGGTGCAGGCCGATCGGCTTCCGACAACAGTAGGCCGGCAGGTTTTCGCGATGGCAATACCCGGATCGAACGCAAGGGGCCGCTAGGGGGCCGCTAGGGGTTTCTGCGTCATGGCGTGCGGGAAACGATGAGCAACGGTCGCACATTCTGTCTGCGGATTGTGGAGCGTTATGTTGAACGAGTCCAAGCACATCACGTCCGCCACGTCCACCAGCAGCGACGGGGCGGGGGAGCAGCAGTCGTCGTGGCGTCTTCTCACCCAGGCGCCCGAGGCTGAGCAGGAACAGCTGTTGGTGGAACTGGTGGGGCGGGCTGCTGCCGCTGTTCTGCGGCGCGCGCCCGGTGAGGTGATCGCGGCTGACCGGCCGTTCCTCGAGCTTGGATTCGATTCGATCGCGGCTGTGGACCTGCACGCGAAGTTGAGCGAGGTGACGGGGCTGCACCTGCCCATCACGCTCGTGTTCGACTACCCGACGCCCGCCGCTGTGGCGCACTACCTGCGCGCGGAGGCGATGGGGTTGTCCGCCGCGCCGATCCTGCCGCCCAGCGCGAATACCGCGTCGGACGAGCCGATCGCGATCGTGGCGATGGCCTGCCGGTTCCCCGGCGGGATCAGGTCGCCCGAGGACCTGTGGCGGTTCGTGGCCGACGGCGGGGACGCGATCAGCGGGCTTCCGGTCAACCGCGGGTGGGATCTCGACGGGCTCTACGACCCGGATCCGGACCAGCAGGGGACGACCTACACCCGTGAAGGCGGGTTCCTGCACGACGCCGACCGGTTCGACCCCACCTTCTTCGGGATCTCGCCGCGGGAAGCGACCGCGATGGACCCGCAGCAGCGGTTGCTGCTGGAGACGTCGTGGGAGGTGCTGGAGCGGGCGGGGATCGATCCCGGCACGTTGCGCGGCAGTTCGACCGCGGTCTACGTGGGCGCGGAGCAGCAGGAGTACGGGCCGCGGCTGTACGAGGCGCGCGGGTACGAGGGTTCGCTGTTGACCGGCAACACCGCGAGCGTCGCGTCCGGGCGCATCTCCTACACGTTCGGGCTGGAAGGCCCGGCCGTCACGGTCGACACCGCGTGCTCGGCGTCGCTGGTGGCGCTGCACCTGGCCGTGCAGACGCTGCGGCGCGGTGAGTCGTCGCTCGCGTTCGCGGGCGGTGCGGCCGTCATGGCCAGCCCCGGCTCGCTGGTCGCGTTCAGCCGCCAGCGCGGGCTCGCCCCCGACGGCCGCTGCAAGGCGTTCTCCGCCGACGCGGACGGCACCGGGTGGTCCGAGGGCGTCGGCATGGTGCTGCTGGAACGGCTCTCCGACGCGATCCGCAACGGGCACCCGGTGCTGGCCCTCGTCAAGGGCAGCGCGATCAACCAGGACGGCGCCTCCAACGGCCTGACCGCGCCCAACGGTCCCGCGCAGCAGCGGGTCATCCACCAGGCGCTGGTCGACGCGGAACTGACCACCTCGGACGTGGACGCGGTCGAGGCGCACGGCACCGGCACGGTGCTCGGCGACCCGATCGAGGCGCAGGCCATCCTGGCCACCTACGGGCAGCGGCGCGAGACCCCGCTGCTGCTGGGCTCGCTCAAGTCGAACCTCGGCCACACGCAGGCCGCGGCCGGTGTCGCGGGCGTCATCAAGATGGTCATGGCGCTGCGCAACGAGATGCTGCCCAGGACCCTGCACGCGGACGAGCCGTCACCGCACGTCGACTGGACGTCCGGCTCGGTCGAGCTGCTCACCGAGGCGACGCCGTGGCCGGTCGGCGACCGACCGCGCCGCGCGGGCGTGTCCGCCTTCGGCATCAGCGGCACCAACGCGCACACGATCATCGAGGAGTACCTCCCCGAGCCCGCCGCCGCGCCGGAGCCGAGCCGCGTCGCGAGCGTGCTGCCCTGGGTGCTGTCGGCCAAGTCGCCGGAGGCGCTCGGCGACCAGGCGCGGCACCTGTTGGCGCACCTGGACGAGCGGCCCGAGCTGTCCGAAGTGGACATCGGCTTCTCGCTCGCCACGGCCCGCGTCTCCTTCGAGCACCGGGCCGCCGTGGTCGGTTCGTCGCTCGACGACTTCCGGTCGGCGCTGACCGCGCTGGTCGACGGCACCACCTCGAAGGCCGTGCTCGACGGCACGGTCACGGGCGGCAAGCTCGCGTTCCTGTTCACCGGCCAGGGAAGTCAGCGGCTCGCCATGGGGCGCGAGCTGCACGCGGAGTTCCCGGCGTTCGCCGCCGCGTTCGACGACGCCTGCCGCCACCTCGACGTCCACCTCGACCTGCCGCTGCGCGAGGTCGTGTTCGGCGACGACGCCGACCTGCTGGACCGCACCGAGTACGCCCAGCCCGCGCTGTTCGCGATCGAGGTCGCGCTGTTCCGGACGCTGGAGTCGTGGGGTGTCCGGCAGGACTACGTCGCGGGCCACTCCGTCGGCGAGATCGCCGCCGCGCACGTCGCGGGCGTGCTGTCGCTCGACGACGCCTGCGCGCTCGTCGCCGCGCGCGGCAGGCTGATGCAGGCGCTGCCCGCGGGCGGCGTGATGGTCGCGTTGCAGGCGTCGGAGGCGGAGGTCCTGCCGCTGCTGGGCGCCGCCGTGTCCATCGCCGCGATCAACGGGCCTTCGTCACTCGTCATCGCCGGTGACGAGAACGCCGTGAACGAGGTGCTGGCGCACTTCGCGGACCGGAAGTCCAAGCGGCTCACCGTGTCCCACGCGTTCCACTCGCCGCTCATGGACGACATGCTCGACGAGTTCGGCTGGATCACCGAGGTCCTGAAGTACTCGCCGCCGCGGATCCCGGTCGTGTCCACCGTCACCGGCGGGCTGGTGTCGGCCGAGGAGCTGTGCTCGCCGGAGTACTGGGTGCGCCACGTGCGCAACGCGGTGCGGTTCGCCGACGCGGTGGAAACCCTGGTGGGACTGGGGGTGTCGACGTTCCTGGAGCTCGGCCCCGACGCCGTGCTCACCGCGATGGCCGCCGAGACCGCGTCCGACGCCAAGCTGGTCCCGACGGTCCGCAAGGGCCGCTCCGAGGTGTCCGGCCTGGTTCGGGCGGTCGGCGAGCTGCACGTGCGCGGCGTGCGCGTCGACTGGAGCAGCCTGTTCACCGGGACGGGCGCGCGGGCCGTCGACCTGCCCACGTACGCGTTCCAGCGCGACCGGTACTGGCTGGAGGGCACCGGCTCGACCGGTGACCTGCGGTCGGTGGGTCTCGGGGTGGCCGGGCACCCGCTGGTGGGCGCGGTGCTGCGCACCCCCGACGGCGGCGTGCTGGGCACCGCGCGGCTGTCGGTGGCGACGCACCGCTGGCTGGGCGACCACGTCGTGGCAGGCGTCGTGGTCGTGCCGGGGACCGCGCTCGTGGAGCTGGCCATCCGGGTCGGCGACGAGGTCGGGTGCGGCCACGTCGAAGAACTCCTCCTCCAGGCCCCGCTGATCCTGCCCGAGGACGGCGGGGTCGGCGTGCACGTCGTGGTCGAACCCGCTGACGATTCCGGGCGACGCACGATCACGGTGTCCGCCCAGGCAGATGGCGGCGAGTGGACGACCCACGCGGTCGGCGTCCTCGCCGAGGCCGCGAAGGTCCCCGACTTCGACCTGACCGCCTGGCCGCCCGCCGCCGAGGCCGTGGACGTCGGTTCGGTGTACGACGACCTGGCTCGTGGCGGACTCGAGTACGGGCCGCTGTTCCAGGGGCTGAAGGCCGCGTGGCGCGACGGTGACGTGGTGTACGTCGAGGTCGAGCTGCCCGAGTCGGAGCACCGCGCGGCCGCCGAGTTCGGTGTGCACCCCGCGCTGCTGGACTCGGTGCTGCACGGCATCGGCGTCGGTGGAACGCAGTCGGCGTCCCTGCCGTTCTCCTGGACCGGGGTCGGCCTGGCCGCCGCGGGCGCTTCGGTGCTGCGGGCCCGGATCTCCGGTCGTGACGACGTGGTGTCGGTCGAGATCGCCGACGGCGAGGGCAGTCCCGTCGCCCACGTGGCCTCGTTGGCGCTGCGCCCGATCTCCGGCGAGAAGTTCGCCTCCGCGGGTCCCGACTCCCTGTTCCGCGTCGACTGGGTACCCGCCCAGCTGACCGGCGAGTCCACGGAGGACGAGATCACCGTGGTGGTCGTGCCGGACGGCACGCTCCGCGAGGTCACCGGCCAGGTGCTGGTCGAGGTCCAGTCGTTCCTCGCCAACGGTGACGGCACGCTGGTGCTGGTGACGGGCGAGACGCCCGGTCAGGCCGGTGTCCCCGGCCTGGTGCGGTCCGCCCAGGCCGAGCACCCCGGCCGGATCGTCCTGGTGCACGCGGCCTCCCACGCCGAGATGGACGTGGAACTGCCGTCGATCCTGGCGTCCGGAGAGCCCGAGATCGCCTTGCGCGACGGCGTCGCGCTCGTGCCGCGGCTCGCGCGGGCGACCGCGGGCGACGGCCCGATCACGATGGATCCCGACGGAACCGTGCTGATCACCGGTGGTACCGGTGGTCTCGGCGCGGCACTCGCCCGGCACCTGGTCGCCGAGCACGGCGTGCGGCACCTGGTGCTGACGTCCCGTCGCGGTCTGGCGGCTCCAGGTGCGGCCGAGTTGGTCGCCGAGCTGGACGCGCGCGTTGATGTGGTGGCCTGTGACGTGTCGGACCGGGACGCGCTGGCCGCCGTGTTGGCGGGCATCGAGTCGCTGACCGGTGTCGTGCACACCGCCGGTGTGCTGGACGACGGAATCCTGGAATCCCTGACGCCGCAGCGCTTCGACGCGGTGTTCGCGCCCAAGGTCGACGCCGCGTGGCACCTGCACGAGTTGACCGCCGACCTGGACTTCTTCGTCCTGTTCTCCTCGGTCTCGGGTGTGCTCGGCGCACCGGGCCAGGCGAACTACGCGGCCGCGAACACCGCGTTGGACGGGCTCGCCACGCTTCGACACTCGCTCGGCCTGCCCGCTGTGTCGCTGGCCTGGGGCCTGTGGGACCAGCACTCCGGCATGGGCGCGACGCTGTCCGACATCGACCTGGCCAGGATCGCCCGCTCGGGGATGCCGGCGCTCGGCATCGCCGAGGGCATGGCGCTGTTCGACCGCGGCCTGCACGCCGACACCCCCGTCGTGGTGCCCGCGAAGCTGGACCTCCCGACCCTGCGCGCGACCGGTGCGGTGCAGCACGCTCTGCGCGGCCTGGTCGTGGTGCCGCGTCGGCGGATCGCCGCCGGGGCGTCCGGCGCGGCGGCCGCCACGTGGGTGACCCGCCTGGCCGGGCTGTCCGCCGCCGACCAGGAACGGCTGCTGGTCGACCTGGTGCGAGCGCAGATCGCGACCGTGCTGGGCTTCGGCTCGGCCGACGACATCAGCCCCGGCCGCGGTCTGGTCGACCTCGGCCTGGACTCCCTGTCCGCCGTGGAACTGCGCAACTCGCTCAGCGCGGCGACCGGCCTGCGGCTCTCCGCCACGCTGGCGTTCGACTACCCGACCGCCAACGCGCTCGGCGCCCACCTGCGCGCCGAACTCGTCGGCGACGACGAGGTCGCGGAGGAGTTCAGCGCCGCCAAGATCGCGAACGACGACCCGATCGCCATCGTGGCCATGGCGTGCCGCTTCCCCGGTGGCGTGGAGTCGCCCGAAGACCTGTGGCAGCTCGTGCTCGACGGCCGGGACGCGGTCACCGGGTTCCCGACCGACCGCGGGTGGGACCTCGACGGCCTGTACGACCCGGACCCCGACGCCATCGGCAAGTCCTACACCCGCGAGGGCGGGTTCCTGCACGACGCCGCCGACTTCGACCCCCTGTTCTTCGACATCTCGCCGCGCGAAGCCCTGGCCTCCGATCCGCAGCAGCGGTTGCTGCTCGAGGCGTCCTGGGAGGCCTTCGAGCGCGCCGGCATCGACCCGACGACGATGCGCGGCAGCCGGACCGGTGTGTTCGCCGGCCTGATGTACCACGACTACGCCAAGAACCTGACGTCGATCCCGGACGAGGTCGAGGGCTACCTCGGCACCGGCACCCTGGGCAGCGTGGTGTCCGGCCGCGTCTCCTACACGCTGGGTCTCGAAGGCCCGGCGGTCACGGTGGACACGGCCTGCTCCTCTTCGCTGGTGGCACTGCACTGGGCCGTGCAGGCCCTGCGGTCCGGCGAGTGCGACCTGGCGTTGGCCGGTGGCGTCACCGTCATGGCGACGCCCGAGACGTTCGTGGACTTCTCCCGTCAGCGCGGCCTGTCCGCCGACGGGCGTTCCAAGGCGTTCTCCGCCTCGGCCGACGGTGTCGGCTGGTCCGAGGGCGTCGGCGTGCTGCTGGTCGAGCGGCTGTCGGACGCTCGCCGCAACGGGCACGAGGTGCTCGCGGTCGTCAAGGGCAGCGCGATCAACCAGGATGGCGCGTCGAGCACGTTGACCGCTCCCAACGGTCCGTCGCAGCAGCGGGTCATCCGCCAGGCCCTCGCCAACGCCGGTCTGTCCACTTCGGACATCGACGTGATCGAGGGTCACGGCACGGGTACCCCTCTGGGCGACCCGATCGAGGCCCAAGCGCTCCTGGCCACCTACGGCCAGGACCGCGAGACCCCCGTGCTGCTGGGCTCGCTCAAGTCGAACCTCGGCCACACGCAGGCGGCGGCCGGTGTCGGCGGCGTCATCAAGATGGTGCAGGCGCTGCGGCACGGCGTGGTGCCGAGGACGTTGCACGTCAGCGAGCCGACTCCGCACGTGGACTGGGCTTCGGGCTCGGTCGAGCTGCTCACCGAGCAGCGCGAGTGGCCTTCGGTCGACCGGCCGCGCCGGGCCGCGGTGTCGTCGTTCGGCATCAGCGGGACGAACGCGCACACGATCATCGAGCAGGCGCCGGAAGCGGACCGGCCCGAGGTCGAGCGCGTGCCGATGGCGGTGGTGCCGGTCGTGCTGTCCGGCAGGACGCCCGAGGCGCTGAAGGCGCAGGCCGGTCGACTGGCCGCGATGCCGCCCGCCGAGCTGGCGGACGTCGGCTTCTCGCTGGCCACCTCGCGGACCCGGCTGGAGCACCGCGCGGTGCTGGTGGCCGCGGACCAGGACGACCTGGCCGGGCAGTTGGCGGCGTGGGAGCCGTCGGCGTCCACGTCCGGCGGCAAGCTGGCGTTCCTGTTCACCGGACAGGGTTCGCAGCGGGTCGGGATGGGTCGCGAGCTGCACGCGGCGTTCCCGGCGTTCGCGGCCGCGTTCGACGCGGTGGCGGCGCTGGTGGACGTCCGGATCGACGACCAGGAGGTGTTGGACCGCACGGAGTTCGCGCAGCCCGCGCTGTTCGCGCTGGAGGTGGCGCTGTTCCGGTTGGTGGAGTCGTGGGGTGTGCGCCCGGACTTCCTGGCCGGGCATTCGATCGGTGAGATCGCCGCGGCGCACGTGTCCGGTGTGCTGTCGCTGGAGGACGCGGCGACGCTCGTTTCCGCTCGTGGCCGGCTGATGCAGGCGCTACCGGCCGGTGGCGCGATGGTCGCCTTGCAGGCCACCGAGGACGAGGTCTCGCCTCATCTGACCGGCCTGGTGTCGCTCGCCGCGGTCAACGGGCCGTCGTCGGTCGTCATCGCCGGTGATGAGAACGCCGTGGGCCAGGTGCTCGCGCACTTCGCGGACCGCAAGTCGAAGCGGCTGGCGGTGTCGCACGCGTTCCACTCGCCGTTGATGGACCCGATGCTGGACGACTTCCGTTCGGTCGTGCGGGGTTTGACGTTCCACGAGCCGAAGATCCCGATGCTGGGCGAGGTGACGGACCCGGAGTACTGGGTGCGGCACGTGCGTGGCACGGTCCGGTTCGCGGAGGCCGTGACGGGCCTGGAGGCCAAGGGCGTCACGACGTTCCTGGAGCTGGGTCCGGACGGTGTCCTGACCGCGATGGGCGCGGAGAGCGTCACGGACGCGGTGCTGATCTCCGCGCTGCGCAAGGACCGCGACGAGCCGAAGAACCTGGTCCAGGCGGTCGGCGCGGCGCACAGCCGCGGTGTCGCCGTGGACTGGGCGGCGTACTTCGCCGGGTCCGGCGCGCGGCGGGTCGACCTGCCGACGTACGCGTTCCAGCGCGAGCGGTACTGGCTGGAGGACGCCGGTTCCGTCGGCGACCTGCGGTCGGTGGGGCTCGGTGTGGCCGGGCACCCGCTGGTGGGTGCGGTGCTGACGACTCCGGACGGTGGAGTTCTCGGAACGGCGCGGCTGTCGGTGGCGACGCACCGCTGGCTGGCCGATCACGTCGTGGCCGGTGTGGTCGTCGTGCCGGGGACCGCGCTGGTGGAGCTGGCGATCCGGGTCGGCGACGAGGTCGGGTGCGGGCACGTGGAGGAGTTGCTCCTCCAGGCGCCGCTGGTCCTGCCGGAGGACGGCGGGGTCGGCGTGCACGTCGTGGTCGACCCGGCCGACGCCTCCGGCCGTCGCACGATCACGGTGTCCGCGCAGCCGGACGGCGGCGAGTGGACGACGCACGCGGTCGGTGTGCTCACCGAGGCCGCGCAGGTCCCCGACTTCGACCTGACGGCCTGGCCCCCCGCCGCCGAGGCGGTGGAGCTGGGTTCGGTGTACGAGGACCTGGCAGGCGCCGGACTCGCCTACGGGCCGGTGTTCCGGGGCCTGAGGGCCGCGTGGCGCGACGGCGACGTGGTGTACGTCGAGGTGGAGTTGCCCGAGGGCGAACACGGGTCGGCCGCCGAGTTCGGGGTGCACCCGGCGCTGCTGGACTCGGTGCTGCACGGCATCGGCGTCGGCGGCGCGCAGTCCGCCTCCCTGCCGTTCTCCTGGACCGGTGTCAGCCTGGTGGCCGCGGGTGCTTCGGCGCTGCGGGCCCGGATCTCCGGTCGTGACGACGTGGTGTCGGTCGAGATCGCCGATGGCGCGGGCAATCCGGTCGCGCACGTGGCTTCGCTGGCGTTGCGGCCGATCTCCGGCGAGAAGTTCGCCCAAGCCGGGAACGACGCTCTGTTCCGCGTCGACTGGGTCCCGGCCCCGGCGGCCGGTGGGACCGCGGTGGACGACGCGACCGTCCTGGTCGTGCCGGACGGCACGCTCCGCGAGGTCACCGGCCACGTGCTGGTGGAGGTCCAGTCGTTCCTCGCCACCGGCGAGGGCACCCTGGTGCTGGTCACCGGGGAGACGGCCGGTCAGGCCGGTGTCCCCGGTCTCGTGCGGTCCGCGCAGGCCGAGCACCCCGACCGGATCGTGCTGGTGCACGCCGGGCCGGAGGTCGAGATCGACGCGGCCCTGCCCTCGGTCCTGGCGTCCGGAGAGCCCGAGATCGCCTTGCGCGACGGCGTCGCCCTCGTGCCGCGACTCGCGCGAGCGACCGCGGACGGCGATCCGATCGTGCTGGACCCCGACGGCACGGTGCTGATCACCGGTGGCACGGGTGGTCTGGGTGCGGCACTGGCCCGGCACCTGGTCGCGGTGTACGGGGTGCGGCACCTGGTGCTGACGTCCCGTCGTGGTCTGGCAGCTCCGGGTGCGGTCGAGTTGGTCGCCGAGCTGGACGCGCGGGTCGACGTGGTGGCCTGTGACGTGTCGGATCGGGACGCGCTGGCCGCTGTGTTGGCGGGGATCGAGTCGCTGACCGGGGTCGTGCACACGGCCGGTGTGCTGGACGACGGGGTGATCGAATCCCTGACGCCGCAACGGCTCGACGCGGTGTTCGCGCCGAAGGTCGACGCCGCGTGGCACCTGCACGAGTTGACCGCCGACCTGGACCTGTTCGTCCTGTTCTCCTCGGTCTCGGGCGTGCTGGGGTCGCCGGGCCAGGCGAACTACGCCGCCGCGAACACCGCGCTGGACGCGTTGGCCGCGCACCGCCACGCGCTCGGCCTGCCCGCCGTGTCGCTGGCCTGGGGCCTGTGGGACCAGCACTCCGGCATGGGCGCGACGCTGTCCGACGCCGACCTGTCCCGCATCGCGCGGTCGGGGATGCCCGCGCTCGGCATCGCCGAGGGCATGGCGCTGTTCGACCGCGGTCTGCTCACCGGCTCACCGGTCGCGGTGCCCGTGAAGCTCGACATGGCCGTGCTGCGGACCAGCACCGACCTGCCCGCCCAACTGCGTGGTCTCGTGCGCGTGCCGAAGCGCCGGAGCGCCGCGAAGGCGTCCGCCGAATCGGCGCAGTGGTCGGAGAAGCTGGTGGGTCTGCCGATCGCGGACCAGGAGCGGCTGCTGCTGGACCTGGTGCGCGGCCGGGTCGCGCACGTCCTCGGCTACCGCGATCCCGGTCTGGTGGACGCGGGCCGCGGTCTGGTCGAGATGGGGCTGGACTCGCTGTCCGCCGTG
The DNA here is from genome assembly GCA_049997955.1 of Umezawaea sp. cmx-9-4. GTDB lineage: Bacteria > Actinomycetota > Actinomycetes > Mycobacteriales > Pseudonocardiaceae > Umezawaea. The sequence continues at coordinate 292,961 of JAEBDY010000003.1, forward strand.
GAGCTGCGCAACGCGCTCGGCTCCGCGACCGGACTGCGGCTGCCCGTGACCGTGGTGTTCGACTACCCGACCTCCCTCGCCCTGGCGGCGCACCTGCGGACCGAACTCGTCGGTGACGACGAGGCGGCGGTCGAGGTCACCGCCGTCACGTCGGCGAACGACGACCCGATCGCCATCGTGGCGATGTCCTGCCGGTTCCCCGGCGGCGTCCGGTCGCCGGAAGACCTGTGGCAGCTGGTGTTCGACGGCCGGGACGCGGTCACCGGGTTCCCGACCGACCGCGGCTGGAACCTGGAGGACCTGTACGACCCGAACCCCGACGCCATCGGCAAGTCCTACACCCGCGAGGGCGGGTTCCTGCACGACGCCGGTGAGTTCGACCCGGCGTTCTTCGGGATCTCCCAGCGGGAAGCGCTGGCCATGGACCCGCAGCAGCGGCTGCTGCTGGAGACCTCGTGGGAGGCGTTCGAACGCGCGGGCATCGACCCGGTGTCGTTGCGCGGGAGCCGGACCGGTGTGTTCGCCGGTCTGATGTACCACGACTACGCCACCGGTCTCACCGAGGTTCCCGAGGAGGTCAGCGGCTACCTCGGCACCGGTGTCCTGGGCAGCGTGCTGTCCGGCCGGGTGTCGTACACGTTCGGCCTGGAGGGGCCGGCGATGACGGTGGACACGGCCTGCTCGTCCTCGTTGGTGGCACTGCACCTGGCGGTGCAGGCCCTGCGGTCGGGTGAGTGCGACCTGGCGTTGGCCGGTGGCGTCACCGTCATGGCGACGCCCGAGACCTTCGTGGACTTCTCCCGTCAGCGCGGCCTGTCCGCCGACGGGCGTTCCAAGGCGTTCTCCGCCTCGGCCGACGGTGTCGGCTGGTCCGAGGGCGTCGGCGTGCTGCTCGTCGAGCGGCTGTCGGACGCCCAGCGCAACGGGCACGAGGTGCTCGCGGTCGTCAAGGGGTCGGCCGTCAACCAGGACGGCGCGTCGAGCACGCTCACCGCTCCCAACGGGCCGTCGCAGCAGCGGGTCATCCGCCAGGCGCTCGCCAACGCCGGACTGTCCACCTCGGACATCGACGTGGTCGAGGCGCACGGCACCGGCACCACGCTGGGCGACCCGATCGAGGCGCAGGCGGTGCTGGCCACCTACGGCCAGGACCGCGACCGGCCGGTGCTGCTCGGGGCGTTGAAGTCCAACGTCGGGCACACGCAGGCCGCGGCGGGTGTCGGCGGCGTGATCAAGATGGTCGAGGCCATCCGCCGCGGCATCGCACCGAGGACCCTGCACGCCGACGTGCCTTCGCCGCACGTCGACTGGACCTCCGGCGCGGTGGAACTGCTGACCGAGACCACCGACTGGCCCGAGACCGGGCGTCCGCGCCGGGCCGCGGTCTCGTCGTTCGGCATCGGCGGCACCAACGCGCACACCATCATCGAGCAAGCGCCCGAAACCGCGAACAGCGGCACTTCGTCTTCCCGGGCTGCCGGCCAAACGGCCGAACGCACGCCGCTGCCCGCGGTGCCGGTGGTGCTGTCGGGCAAGACGGCCGCCGCGGTGCGCGGCCAGGCCGACCGGCTGCTCGCCGCGCTCGACCCGTCGGTCGAGCTGGCCGACCTGGGGTTCTCGTCGGTGACGACGCGGACCTCGCTGGACCACCGCGCGGTCGTCGTGGCCTCCGACTACGCCGAGCTGCGGCAGGGGCTGGAGGGCCTCACGTCGGGTTCGGTCGTCGGCGGGAAGGTGGCGTTCCTGTTCACCGGTCAGGGTTCGCAGCGGGTCGGGATGGGGCGTGAGCTGCACGCCGCCTTCCCGGTGTTCGCCAAGGCGTTCGACGCCGTGGCGGCGCTGCTGGACCTCCGGATCGACGACCGGGAAGCCCTGGACCGCACGGAGTTCGCGCAGCCCGCGCTGTTCGCGATCGAGGTCGCGCTGTTCCGGCTGGTCGAGTCGTGGGGCGTTCGGCCGGACTTCCTGGCCGGGCACTCCATCGGCGAGATCGCCGCAGCGCACGTGGCCGGTGTGCTCTCGCTGGAGGACGCGGCGACGCTGGTGGGTGAGCGCGGCCGGTTGATGCAGGCGCTGCCCTCCGGTGGCGCGATGGTCGCCTTGCAGGCCACCGAGGACGAGGTCACTCCTCATCTGACCGACCTGGTGTCGCTCGCCGCGGTCAACGGACCGACCTCGATCGTCATCTCCGGTGACGAGAACGCCGTCGACCAGGTCCTCGCGCACTTCGCCGACCGCAAGTCCAAGCGGCTCAGCGTGTCGCACGCGTTCCACTCGCCGTTGATGGACCCGATGCTGGACGACTTCCGGGCCGTGGTCACGGGTCTGACCTTCTCCGAGCCGAAGATCCCGCTGCTCGGCGACGTGACGGACCCGGAGTACTGGGTGCGCCACGTGCGGGACGCGGTTCGGTTCTCCGACGCGGTGACCGAGCTGGAAGCCCTTGGCACGACGACGTTCCTGGAACTGGGCCCGGACGGCGTGCTCACCGCGCTGGGTCAGGAGTCCGTCCGCGAGGCCGTGCTGGTGTCCGGGCTGCGCAAGAACCGGTCCGAGGTCACCGCGCTGCTGCGAGCCGTCGGCGCGCTGCACGTGCGGGGACACGCCGTCGACTGGAGCGCCTACTTCGCGGGCTCGGGCGCTCGGCGGACCGCGCTGCCGACCTACGCGTTCCAGCACGAGTGGTTCTGGCTGGAGTCGCAGGCCGCACCGGCCGTCGACGAGCCCGAGTTCTGGTCCATCGTGGACAACGAGGACCTGTCCGCGGCCGTGGAGGCGTTGCCCGCCCTGGTGGAGAGGCGACGCGCGCGGCGCGGCTCGGACTGGACGTACCAGGTCGAGTGGCAGCCGGTGACCGTGACGGGCCGGGCGACCGGCCGGTGGCTCGTGGTGTCGGAGCACGACGAGTCCGTGCTGGTCGACGGGTTGACCGCGCGCGGCCTGGACGTCGTGGTGGCGGAACCGTCGTCGCTGCCGGCGGGGGAGCCGTTCGACGGCGTCCTGTCGCTGTGCGCGGACGTGCTCGACACCGTGAACCTGGTGCGCGACGTGGACGCGCGGCTGTGGTTCGCGACCCGAGGCGCGGTGACGACCGGGCACGACGACGTCGTGGTCGTGCCGGAACTCGCGCAGCTCTGGGGTCTCGGCCGGGTGGTGGCGCTGGAGCACTCCGACCGCTGGGGCGGTCTGGTCGACCTCCCCGAGCTGGACGACCTGGCGCTGGACCGCCTGACCGCCGTGCTGGCGGGTGCCGAGGACCAGGTCGCGATCCGGCCGTCCGGCGTGTTCGGCCGACGGCTGCTGCCCACCCGTGGCGGCACGACCGAGTGGTCGCCGCGCGGGACCGTCCTGGTGACCGGGGGAACCGGCGCCCTCGGCGGTCGGGTGGCGCGCTGGCTGGCCGACGCGGGCGCCGAGCGCCTGGTGCTGACCTCGCGCCGCGGACTGGACGCGCCGGGCGCCGCCGAACTGCTGGAGCTGGGCGTCCCCGTGGTGGTGGCCGCCTGCGACGTGGCCGACCGGGACGCGCTGGCGGCGTTGCTGGCGGAGTACCCGCCGGACGCCGTGGTGCACGCGGCGGGGGTCGAGGCCTTCGCCCCGCTCGCGGAGCAGGACCTGGCCGAGTTCGAGGGCGTGCTGGCGGCGAAGGTCGCGGGCGCGGCGAACCTGGACCACCTGCTCGGTGACCGCGAACTGGACGCGTTCGTGCTGTTCTCCTCGATCGCGGGCACCTGGGGCGCGAGCGGGCAGGGCGCGTACGCCGCTGCCAACGCCTACCTCGACGGACTCGCGGAATCGCGCCGGGCCCGTGGGCTGACCGCCGTGTCGATCGCCTGGGGCGCTTGGGCCGACGGCGGCATGGCCACCGATGGCGATGCCGAGGACCACCTGCGGGCACGGGGAATCCGCCCGATGGCACCGGAGCGGGCGCTGACCGCGCTGAGCCGGGCCGTCGGCTCGGAGGTCGGTGTGCTCACGGTCGCGGACGTCGACTGGGAGCGGTTCGCGCCGCTGTTCACGTCGGTGCGGCCGAGCCCGCTGCTGCGGGACCTGCCGCAGGTGCGGCAGGCGCTGTCGACCGCTCCCGTCGGCGAGTCCGGCATGGTGGCGCGGCTGAGCGGGCTGGCGGAGGACGAGCAGCGGCGGGTGCTGCTGGACCTGGTGCGCGAGCAGGTCGTCGCCGTGCTGGGCGGCGACCAGGTCGTGGAATCGGGGCGGGCGTTCAAGGAACTGGGCTTCGACTCGCTGACGGCCGTGGAGTTCCGCGGCGCGATCGGTACGGTGACCGGGCTGAAGCTGCCCGCGACGCTGGTCTTCGACTACCCGACCCCGTCCGTGCTCGCCGAACACCTGCGCGCCGAACTCGTCGGCACCCGACCGGAGGCGCTGTCCGCCGCGGTCGCGCTCCGGGTGGACGAGCCGATCGCGATCGTGGCGATGGCCTGCCGGTTCCCCGGCGGCGTCACGTCACCGGAAGAGCTGTGGGACCTGCTGGCGCGGGGCGGAGACGCGATGTCCGCGTTCCCGACCGACCGCGGCTGGGACCTGGCGAACCTGTACGACCCGGACCCCGACCACGAGGGCACGTCCTACGTGGTCGAGGGCGCGTTCGTGGACGACGTCTCGCGGTTCGACCCGGCGTTCTTCGGGATCTCGCCACGCGAGGCGCTGGCGATGGACCCGCAGCAGCGGTTGCTGCTGGAAACCTCGTGGGAGGCTTTCGAACGCGCGGGCATCGACCCGGCCTCCCTGCGGGGCGGGCAGGTCGGCGTCTTCGCGGGCACCAACGGCCAGGACTACCTCGACGTGCTGCCACGCCTCCCGGACGGCCTGGAGGGCCACGTCGGCACGGGCAACGCCGCCAGCGTCGTGTCCGGCCGCGTCTCCTACACGTTCGGGCTCGAAGGCCCGGCGGTCACGGTCGACACGGCCTGCTCGTCCTCGTTGGTGGCACTGCACATGGCCGTGCAGTCGCTGCGCGGCGGTGAGTGCGACCTGGCCCTGACCGGCGGTGTCACGATCATGTCGACGCCCGCCGCGTTCGTGGACTTCTCGCGGCAGCGCGGACTCGCGCTCGACGGCCGCTGCAAGGCGTTCGCCGACGGGGCCGACGGCACGGCGTGGGGTGAGGGCGTCGGCATGCTGCTCGTGGAGCGGCTGTCGGACGCCCGCCGCAACGGCCACCAGGTGCTCGCCGTCGTGCGCGGTTCGGCGGTCAACCAGGACGGCGCGTCAAACGGCCTCACGGCCCCGAACGGTCCGTCGCAGCAGCGGGTGATCCGCAAGGCGCTCGCATCGGCCGGTCTGTCCACTTCGGACGTCGACGTGGTGGAGGCGCACGGCACCGGTACCGCGCTCGGCGACCCGATCGAGGCCCAGGCGCTGCTGGCGACCTACGGCCAGGACCGGACGACCCCGCTGCTGCTCGGCTCGGTGAAGTCGAACATCGGCCACACGCAGGCCGCGGCCGGTGTCGCCGCCGTGATCAAGGCCGTGCTGGCGATGCGGCACGGGATCGTGCCGAAGACGCTGCACGTGGACGAGCCGACGCACGAGGTCGAGTGGTCCGCCGGGATGATCGACCTGGTCACCGAACCGGTGGCCTGGCCGGAGACCGGACGGGTCCGCCGGGTCGGCGTGTCGTCGTTCGGGTTCAGCGGCACCAACGCCCACGCGATCCTGGAGCAGGCGCCTTCCGACATTGTGGCCGAGGCCGTCGACCGGCTCGCCCCTCCGGTCGTGCCGGTGGTGCTGTCCGGCAAGACCCCCGAGGCGCTGCGGGCGCAGGCCTCCGCGCTGCTGGACCACCCCGCCGACCTGCTGGACCTCGGCTTCTCCCTGGCCACCGGCCGGGCTCGGCTGGAGCACCGCGCGGTGCTCGCGGTCGCGTCCGCCGACGACCTGCGGCACGACCTGCTCGCCGTCGCCGACGGCGAGTCCACGGCGGCCTCCGAGGGACGGCTGGCGTTCCTGTTCACCGGTCAGGGCTCGCAGCGGGTCGGGATGGGCCGTGAGCTGCGCGCGGCGTTCCCGGTGTTCGCCGAGGCGTTCGACGCGGTCGCCGCGCTGGTGGACGTTCGCGTCGACGACCAGGAGGTGCTGGACCGCACCGAGTTCACCCAGCCCGCGCTGTTCGCGCTGGAGGTGGCGCTGTACCGGCTGGTGGAGTCGTGGGGCGTGCGCCCGGACTTCGTGGCCGGGCACTCCATCGGCGAGATCGCCGCGGCGCACGTCGCCGGGGTGCTGTCGCTGGAGGACGCGGCCACGCTCGTGACCGCTCGGGCCCGACTGATGCAGGCGCTGCCCGCGGGCGGTGCGATGGTCGCGGTGCAGGCCACCGAGGACGAGGTCACGCCTCATCTGACCGAGCTGGTCTCGATCGCCGCGATCAACGGACCGACCTCGATCGTCATCGCCGGTGATGAGAACGCCGTGGGCCAGGTGCTCGCGCACTTCGCGGACCGCAAGTCGAAGCGGCTGGCCGTGTCGCACGCGTTCCACTCGCCGTTGATGGACCCGATGCTGGACGACTTCCGTTCCGTGGTCTCGGGTTTGACGTTCCACGAGCCGAAGATCCCGATGCTGGGTGAGGTGACGGACCCGGAGTACTGGGTGCGGCACGTGCGTGGCACGGTCCGGTTCGCGGAGGCCGTGACGGACCTGGAGGCCAAGGGCGTCACGACGTTCCTGGAGCTGGGCCCGGACGGCGTCCTGACCGCGATGGGCGCGGAGAGCGTCACGGACGCGGTGCTGATCTCCGCGCTGCGCAAGGACCGCGACGAGCCGAAGAACCTGGTCCAGGCGGTCGGCGCGGCGCACAGCCGCGGTGTCGCCGTGGACTGGGCTGCCTACTTCGCCGGGTCCGGCGCGCGGCGGGTCGACCTGCCGACGTACCGGTTCCAGCGCGAGCGGTACTGGATGGAGGGCTCCAGCTCGATCGGCGACGTCACGTCGGCGGGGCTGGACTCGGCCGGGCACCCGCTGCTCGGAGCCGTCCTGCCGATGCCAGACGGCGGTGTGCTGGCGACGGCGAGGCTGTCGATGGCGACGCACGGCTGGCTGGGCGACCACGTCGTGGCCGGTGCGGTCGTCGTGCCGGGCACCGCGCTGGTGGAACTGGTGGTGCGAGCCGGCGACGAGGTCGGCTGCGGGCACCTGGAAGAACTGCTGCTCCAAGAACCCCTGCTCCTGCAGGAACGCGGAGGCGTCAGCCTGCACGTCGCGGTGGGCGAGCCGGAGGACGGCCGTCGCACGGTCGCGGTGCTGTCGCGGCCGGACGGCGACGAGGTGCACTGGACGACCCACGCGACCGGCTTCCTGACCGACCAGGCCGTGACGCCGGACTTCGACCTGGCGACGTGGCCGCCGACCGGCGCGACCGCGCTGGACGTGACGGACCTGTACGACGAGCTGGCCAAGGGCGGACTGGTCTACGGGCCGGTGTTCCGGGGGCTGAAGGCCGCGTGGCGCGACGGCGACGACGTGTACGTCGAGGCCGAGGTGCCCGAGTCGGAACGCCGCCAGGCCACCGAGTTCGGGGTGCACCCGGCGCTGCTGGACTCGGTGCTGCACGCGATCGGGATCGGTCACACCGGTCCGGGCGCGATGCCGTTCTCCTGGAACGACGTGAGCCTCTTCGCCGCTGGAGCCTCGGTGCTGCGGGCGAGGATCTCGCCGACGGGCCGCGGCGGTGCGGTGTCCGTGTCCGCCGCCGACGGCACGGGTGCGCCGGTCGCGCGCATCGACTCGCTGGTGCTGCGCGAGATCAACGCCGACCTGGCCGACCGCAAGGCCTCCGACCCGCTGTACGGCGTCGTGTGGACGGCCCTGCCGGTCGACGACGTGGAGCCCGATCCGGACGCGCAGGTGCTGGTCGTGCCGTCCGGCGACCTGCACGACGTGGTCGCGGGCGTGCTGGCCGACCTCCAGGAGTTCCTGGCGGGCGAACGGGAACGGCTCGTCGTGGTGACGTCCGGCGCGGTGTCGGTCGCGGGCGAGGACGTGGCCCCGACGCAGGCCGCCGTGTCCGGTCTGGTGCGCTCGGCGCAGTCGGAGCACCCGGACCGGATCGTGCTGCTGGACACCGACGACCCCGCACTGGCGGGTGTGGTCGGCGCGGCCGAGCCGGAGGTGGCGGTGCGCGCGGGCACGGTGTTCGTGCCGCGGCTCGTGCCGCTCCCGTTGGGAGCCGCCAAGACCCTCGACGGCACGGTGCTGATCACCGGTGGCACGGGTGGTCTGGGTGCGGCACTGGCCCGGCACCTGGTCGCGGAGCACGGGGTGCGGCACCTGGTGCTGACGTCCCGTCGTGGTCTGGAAGCTCCGGGTGCGGTCGAGTTGGTCGCCGAGCTGGATGCGCGCGTCGACGTCGTGGCCTGCGACGTCTCCGACCGGGACGCGCTGGCCGCCGTGTTGGCGGGCATCGAATCGTTGACCGGGGTCGTGCACACGGCAGGTGTGCTGGACGACGGTGTCGTCGAATCCCTGACGCCTCAGCGCTTCGACGCGGTGCTGGCCCCGAAGGCCGACGCCGCACGGCACCTGCACGACCTGACCGGCGACCTGGACCTGTTCGTCCTGTTCTCCTCGGCCTCCGGCGTGCTCGGCGCGCCCGGCCAGGCGAACTACGCCGCGGCCAACACGTTCCTGGACGGCCTCGCCGCGCACCGCCGTGCCAACGGGCAGGCCGCGGTGTCGCTGGCCTGGGGCGTGTGGGAGCAGACCACGGGCATGGGCGCCGGACTCTCACCCGCCGACCTGGCGCGGATGGCCCGCGCGGGCATGCCGGCCCTGCCGATCGCCGACGGGCTCGCGCTGTTCGACGCGGCGCTGCGGGCCGACGCGGCCCTGGTGGTGCCGATGAAGCTCGACACGGCCGTGCTGCGGACCACCGCGGACGTGCCCGCCCTGCTGCGCGGCCTGGTCCGCGCGCCGAAGCGCCGGACCGCGGCGAAGGCGTCCGCCGAATCGGCGCAGTGGTCGCGGAAGCTGCTGGGCCTGTCCACCGAGGACCAGGACCGGCTGCTGCTGGACCTGGTGCGCGGTCGGGTCGCGACCGTGCTGGGCTACCGGGACGCGAGCGTGGTCGAACCGGGCCGCGGCCTGGTGGAGATGGGGCTGGACTCGCTGTCCGCCGTGGAGCTGCGCAACTCGCTCGGCTCGGCGACCGGACTGCGGCTGCCCGCGACCGTGGTGTTCGACTACCCGACCTCCCTCGCCCTGGCGACGCACCTGCGCACCGAGCTGGTGGGCGAGGACGAGGTCGTCGAGCAGGTCGCGTCGGTGAGGGTCGCGAACGACGACCCGATCGCGATCGTCGCCATGGCCTGCCGCTTCCCCGGCGGCGTCCGGTCGCCGGAGGACCTGTGGGACCTCGTGTCCACGGGCCGGGACGCGGTCACCGGGTTCCCGACCGGTCGCGGCTGGGACCTCGACGGCCTGTACGACCCGGACCCCGACGCCACCGGCAAGACCTACACCCGTGAAGGCGGGTTCCTGCACGACGCCGACCGGTTCGACCCCGCGTTCTTCGACATCTCGCCGCGCGAGGCGCTGGCGATGGACCCGCAGCAGCGGTTGCTGCTGGAGACCTCGTGGGAGGCCTTCGAACGCGCGGGCATCGACCCGGCGAAGGTGCGCGGCAGTCGGACCGGCGTGTTCGCCGGCCTGATGTACCACGACTACGCGACGAACCTGTCGTCCATCCCGGACGAGGTCGAGGGCTACCTCGGCACCGGCACCTCCGGCAGCGTCGTGTCCGGCCGCATCTCCTACACGTTCGGGCTCGAAGGCCCGGCCGTCACGGTCGACACGGCCTGCTCGTCGTCGCTCGTCGCCCTGCACTGGGCCGTGCAGGCCCTGCGGTCCGGCGAGTGCGACCTGGCGTTGGCCGGCGGTGTCACGGTCATGGCGACACCCGACACGTTCGTCGACTTCTCCCGCCAGCGCGGGCTGTCGGCCGACGGCCGGTCGAAGTCCTACTCCGAGGGGGCGGACGGCACCGGCTGGTCCGAGGGCGTCGGCGTGCTGCTGGTCGAGCGGTTGTCCGACGCTCGCCGCAACGGGCACGAGGTGCTCGCGGTCGTCAAGGGCAGTGCGATCAACCAGGACGGCGCGTCGAGCACGTTGACCGCTCCGAACGGTCCGTCGCAGCAGCGGGTCATCCGCCAGGCCCTCGCCAACGCCGGTCTGTCCACTTCGGACATCGACGTGGTCGAGGGGCACGGCACGGGCACGCCGCTCGGCGACCCGATCGAGGTGCAGGCCCTGCTGGCCACCTACGGCCAGGACCGCGAGACGCCGTTGCTGCTGGGCTCGCTCAAGTCGAACATCGGCCACGCCCAGGCGGCGGCCGGAGTCGGCGGTGTGATCAAGATGGTGCAGGCCCTGCGCCACGGGATCGCGCCGAAGACGCTGCACGTCAGCGCGCCGACCTCGCACGTGGACTGGGCTTCGGGCTCGGTCGAGCTGCTCACCGAGCAGCGCGCGTGGCCTTCCGTGGACCGGCCGCGCCGGGCCGCGGTGTCGTCGTTCGGCATCAGCGGGACGAACGCGCACACGATCATCGAGCAGGCGCCGGAAGCCGCGAACAGCGGCTTCGGCAGCTCTTCGCCCTCCCCGCTCGTCGGTGGGAAGCCGGAGCGCTCGCCGTTGCCGCTGGTGCCGGTCGTGCTGTCCGGCAGGACGCCGGAGGCGCTGAAGGCGCAGGCCGGGCGGCTGGCCGCCGTGCCGTCGGTCGACCTGTCCGACCTCGGGTTCTCGCTGGCCACCTCGCGGGCGCGGCTGGAGCACCGCGCGGTGCTCGTGGCCGCGGACCGGGAGGACCTGGACAGGCAGTTGGCGGCGCTGGAGCCGTCGGCGGCGGTGTCCGGCGGCAGGCTGGCGTTCCTGTTCACCGGTCAGGGTTCGCAGCGGGTCGGGATGGGCCGTGAGCTGCACGCGCAGTTCCCGGTGTTCGCCAGGGCCTTCGACGAGGTCGCCGCTCTGCTGGACGTTCGACTGGACGACCAGGAGACCCTGGACCGCACGGAGTTCGCGCAGCCCGCGCTGTTCGCCATCGAGGTCGCGCTGTTCCGGCTGGTCGAGTCGTGGGGCGTTCGGCCGGACTTCCTGGCCGGGCACTCCATCGGCGAACTCGCCGCGGCCCACGTCTCCGGCGTGCTGACCCTGGAGGACGCCGCCGCGCTGGTGACCGCGCGGGGCAGGCTGATGCAGGCGCTGCCCGCGGGCGGTGCGATGGTCGCCCTGCAGGCCACCGAGGACGAGGTCACGCCGCACTTGACCGACTTCGTCTCGATCGCGGCGGTCAACGGGCCGACGTCCGTGGTCGTCTCCGGCGCCGAGAACGCCGTGCGCCAGGTGGTCGACCGGTTCGGCGACCGGAAGTCCAAGCGGCTCAGCGTGTCCCACGCGTTCCACTCGCCGCTGATGGACGACATGCTGGACGAGTTCCTGGTCGCCGCGAAGGGCATGGCGTTCGCCGCGCCGCGGATCCCGATCGTCTCCACCCTCACCGGCGCGCTCGCCACGACCGAGGAACTGTGCTCGCCCGAGTACTGGGTGCGGCACGTCCGCGAGGCCGTCCGGTTCGCCGACGCGGTGCGGACGCTGGAGTCCGAGGGCGTGTCGACGTTCCTGGAGCTGGGCCCGGACGGCGTGCTGACCGCGATGGGCGCGGACACCGCGACCGAGGCCGAACTGGTCGCGGTGCTGCGCAAGGACCGGCCCGAGGCGCGGACCCTGCTCCACGCGCTGGGCAGGGTCCACGAGCGGGGAGTGCCGGTCGACTGGGCCGCGTTCTTCGCGGGCAGTGGCGCCCGGCGGATCGACCTGCCGACGTACGCGTTCCAGCACGAGAGGTTCTGGCTGGCGGGCGACCCGGCGCCGATCGCCGTCGACGAGGTGGACGCCCGGTTCTGGGAGGCCGTCGAACGCGGGGACCTGGAGTCGCTCGGCGCGACCCTGGACCTCGACGGGGACCGGCCGCTCAGCGAGGTGCTGCCCGCGCTGACGTCGTGGCGCCGCACCCGGCGCGAGCGGTCCACAGTGGACGGCTGGCGCTACCGGGTCCGCTGGGAGCCGGTCACCACCGGCACGGCGACCGCCTCCGGCCGCTGGCTGGTCGTGGCGCCGGAGAACGAGCACGACGCCACGCTGCTCGCCGGGCTGACCGCCCGCGGCATCGAGGTCGTGCCGATCGACGCGTCGACCGACCGCGAGCGGCTGGCCGAGGAACTGGTCACCGCCGGCACTGTGGACGGAGTCGTCTCCCTGGCGGGTGACGCGCTGTCGACCGTGGTGCTGGTGCAGGCCCTCGGCGACGCCGTGGTCGACGCGCCGCTGTGGTGCCTGACCCGCGGTGGCGTGTCTACCGGTGGCGAGGACGTGGACCCGGCGCAGGCCGGGCTCTGGGGTCTCGGCCGGGTCGTCGCGCTGGAGCACCCGAACCGCTGGGGTGGCCTGGTCGACGTTCCGGCCACCCTCGACGACCGCGCGCTCGACGCGGTCACCGCCGCGCTGGTGGGCACGGAGGACCAGGTCGCGATCCGCTCGGCGGGCGCGTTCGGCCGACGGATCGTCCACGCCCCCGCCAAGGACGGCGCGGCGGAGTGGACGCCGCGCGGCACGGTCCTGGTCACCGGCGGCACCGGCGCGCTCGGCGGGCACGTGGCCCGCTGGCTGGCGGGCGCGGGCGCGGAGCACCTGGTGCTCACGTCCCGCCGCGGCCCGGCCGCTCCGGGAGCGGCCGAGCTGACCGCCGAACTGGAAGGCCTGGGCGCACGGGTCACCGTGGCCGCCTGCGACGTCTCCGACCGCGCCGCGGTCGAGTCGCTGCTGGCGGAGCACGAGCCGACCTCGGTGATGCACGCGGCGGGCGCGGAGCTGTTCCAGTCGTTGGAAGACCACGGCCTGGAGGAGTTCGACGCCGTGCTGGCCGCGAAGGTCGACGGCGCGAGGCACCTGGACGAGCTGCTCGGTGACCGGGAGCTGGACGCGTTCGTGCTGTTCTCGTCCATCGCGGGCACGTGGGGCAGCGGCGGGCAGGCCGCCTACTCGGCGGCGAACGCCGCGCTGGACGGCCTGGCCGAATCGCGTCGGGCACGCGGTCTGACGGCGCTGTCGGTCGCGTGGGGCCCGTGGGCGGACGGCGGCATGGCGGACGGGGACGCGGCGGAGCAGCTGCGCCGCCGCGGCGTCACGGTCATGCCCGCCGATCAGGCCGTGGCCGCGCTGCGCGAGTCGTTGGCGCAGCGGGACACCACGGTCACGCTGGCCGACATGGACTGGGAGCTGTTCGCGGCCGTGTTCACCGCGGCCCGACCCAGCCCGCTGCTCGGCGACCTGCCGGAGATCCGCGACGCCGTGACGCGGGCCCCGGCCGAGCCGGAGCGGTCGGACCTGGTGAGCCGCCTGGCGGGCCTGGGGGCGATGGAACGCGACCGGATGCTGCTGGACGTGGTGCGGGCACGGGTCGCCGCCGTGCTCGGGCACGCCGGGATCGACGCGGTCCAGCCGACGCGGGGTTTCAGCGACCTGGGAGTCGACTCGCTCAGCGCGGTCGAGCTGCGCAACACGCTCGGCGCCGCCACCGGCCTGGCGCTGCCCGCGACGCTCGTCTTCGACTACCCGACGTCCGCCGCGCTGGCCGAGTTCCTGCGCGGCAAGCTGGCGCTGGACGAGGTGGCCCCGACGCCCGTGCTGGACGAACTGGAACTCCTGGAGAACGCCGCGGCGCGCACCGACCTGGCCGCGGACGAGAAGGCAGGGGTGGTCGCGAGGCTCCAGGCGCTGCTGGCCCGGTACGTGCCGGCAGGAGAGGGTCCGGACGTCGTCCAGCAGCTCGACACCGCTGATGACGACGCCATCTTCGACTTCATCGACAAGGAGTTCGGAGTGTGACGCGAATGGACTTCACACCGACTAAGGGGACCTGTTTTCCCTTGTAGACGGCGTGAATGCGTAGGGGTCACCTAGGGGGCCGTCAGGGGTGTCATCCCTGACGGCCCCTCGTTAGTTTTCGAATCAGTGGTCTGTCGCAAGTGCCGGACAAGAGCTGGTTTCTGTGAAGAGGTGGCGTTGAATGTCCAACGAGCAGAAGCTTCGTGATTACCTCAAGCGGGTGACCGCGGACCTGCACAACACGCGCCACCGCTTGCAGGAGGTCGAGGGCAAGGGGCGGGAACCCATCGCCATCGTCGCGATGGACTGCCGTTTCGCGGGTGGAATCGGTTCTCCGGAGCAGCTCTGGGACTTCGTCGTCGAAGGCCGCGACGCGATCGTGCCTTTTCCCACCGACCGCGGCTGGGACCTGGAAGCCCTTTACCACCCGGATCCCGAGAACGAAGGCACCTCCTACGTGATGGAGGGCGGCTTTGTCGAAGGCATCGCCGACTTCGACCCCAGCTTCTTCGGCATCTCGCCGCGCGAGGCGATCACGATGGACCCGCAGCAGCGACTGCTGCTGGAGACCGCGTGGCGCACGTTCGAGCGCGCGGGCATCGACCCCCACTCCTTGCGCGGCAGCCGCACCGGTGTGTTCACCTCCACCAACGGCCAGGACTACTTCAACGTCGTCACCGAAGGTGACTTCTCCGGTCTCGAAGGCCACATCGGCACCGGCAACGCCGCCAGCATGGTTTCCGGCAGGCTCTCCTACACGTTCGGCCTCGAAGGTCCCGCAGTCACCGTCGACACCGCCTGCTCCGGGTCGCTCGTGACGCTGCACCTCGCGGTCCAGGCCCTGCGCAACGGCGAGTGCGACCTCGCCCTCGCGGGCGGCGCGACCATCATGTCCACGCCCGGCGCGTTCATCGACTTCAGCCGCGCCCGCGGCCTGTCGTGGGACGCGCGCTGCAAGTCCTTCGCCGACGGCGCCGACGGCACGGTGTGGGGCGACGGCGTCGGCCTCGTCCTCGTGGAACGGCTGTCCGACGCCCGCCGCAACGGCCACCAGGTGCTCGCCGTCGTGCGCGGCTCGGCGGTCAACCAGGACGGCGCGTCCAACGGCCTCACCGCCCCGAACGGCCCCTCGCAGCAGAGGGTGATCCGCAAGGCGCTGTCCAACGCCGGGCTGTCCGCGATGGACGTCGACGTGATCGAGGCGCACGGCACCGGGACGAAGCTGGGCGACCCGATCGAGGCGCAGGCGCTGATCGAGGCGTACGGACCTGAGCGCGACACGCCGTTGCTGCTCGGTTCGGTGAAGTCCAACATCGGCCACACGCAGGCCGCCGCGGGTGTCGCCGCGATCATCAAGACCGTGCTGGCGATCCAGCACGGCGTGGTGCCGAAGACGCTGCACGTGGACGCGCCGTCACCGGAGATCGACTGGAGCTCCGGCACGGCCGAGCTGGTGACCGAGACCCGGCCGTGGCCCGAGACCGGCCACGTCCGCCGCGCGGGCGTCTCTTCCTTCGGGTACAGCGGAACCAACGCGCACGCGATCCTGGAGCAGGCCACGCCGGTCGAGGCCGACGTGGTCGAGCGCCGCGCGCTGCCGGTCGTGCCCCTGGTGCTCTCCGGCAAGACCGACGCGGCCCTGCGCGAGCAGGCCGCGAACCTGGTCCCGTTGGTGGAGCAGGGGATCGACCTCGGCGACCTGGCGTTCTCCGCCGCCACCACGCGGGCGAACCTGGACCACCGCGCCGTGCTCGTCGCCGACGGCCGCGAGGACCTGCTCGCCGGTCTGCTCGCGCTCGCCGACGGCGCCACCGCGCCGGGACTCGTGCAGGACCTCTCGCTCACGGGCCGCACGGCCGTGCTGTTCACCGGCCAGGGCAGCCAGCGGATCGCGATGGGGCAGGAGTTGCACGCCGCGTTCCCCGTGTACGCCGAGGCGTTCGACGCCGTGTGCGCGCACCTGGACCCGCGCCTCGCGGAGGCGTTGACCGACGCGGAACTGCTGAACCGGACCGAGTTCACCCAGCCCGCCCTGTTCGCCGTGGAGGTGGCGCTCTACCGGCTCGTCGAGTCCTGGGGCGTCGTCCCGGACTTCCTGGCCGGGCACTCGATCGGCGAACTCGCCGCCGCGCACGTGGCGGGGGTGCTCAGCCTGGAGGACGCCGCCGCGCTGGTGACCGCGCGGGGCAGGCTGATGCAGGCGCTGCCCGCCGGTGGCGCGATGATCGCCTTGCAGGCCACCGAGGACGAGGTGCGGTCGCACCTCACGGACGGGTGTTCGATCGCCGCGATCAACGGGCCACGGTCCGTCGTGGTCGCCGGCGACGAGGACGCCGTCGCCGCCGTGGTCGCCCGGTTCGAGGACCGGAAGTCCAAGCGCCTCAGCGTTTCCCACGCGTTCCACTCGCCGCTCATGGACGGCATGCTGGCGGAGTTCCGTGCGGTGGCGGAGGGTCTGACCTTCCGGTCGCCGTCGATCTCCATCGTCTCCACGCTGACCGGCGAGCTGGTGACCTCCGAGGAGATCACCTCGCCGGAGTACTGGGTGCGCCACGTCCGCGAGGCCGTCCGGTTCGCCGACGCCGTGCGGACGCTGGAGTCCGAGGGCGTCACGACGTTCCTGGAGCTGGGCCCGGACGGCGTGCTGACCGCGATGGGCGCGGAGAGCACGACCGACGCGGCGCTCGTCCCGGCGCTGCGCAAGGACCGCTCCGAGGTGCGGAGCATCGTGTCCGCGCTCGGCCAGGTGCACAACCGCGGTGTCCGGGTCGACTGGACGGCCTACTTCGCCGGTTCCGGCTCGGTCCGGGTCGAGCTGCCGACCTACGCGTTCCAGCGCGAGCGCTACTGGCTGGAGGGCGCGAAGACCAAGCAGGACGTGAGGTCCGCGGGTCTCGGTGTGACCGACCACCCGCTGCTCGGCGCGGTGCTGCTGGCACCCAACGGCGAAGCCCTGTTCACCGCCCGGCTCTCCCGCACCGCCAACCCCTGGATCGCCGACCACGTGGTCGCGGGCACCGTCGTGGTGCCCGGCACCGCGCTGGTCGACCTCGCCATCCGCGCGGGCGACCAACTCGGCTGCGGCCACCTCGACGAACTGCTCCTCCAAGCCCCGCTGGTGCTGCCGGAGCGCGGCGGCGTCATGGTGTGCGTGTCCGTGGCCGAGCCGGACGCCTCCGGGCGTCGGTCGGTCACCCTGTACTCCCGCCCCGAAGGCGATGAAGAGACGCCGTGGACGACCCACGCCACCGGTGTCCTCGCCGACGAGGTCGTCGCCGCCGGGTTCGACCTCGTCGCCTGGCCGCCGCCCGGCGCCGAGTCCGTCGAGCTGGGCCCGATCTACGACGAGCTGGCGGAGACCGGCCTCGCGTACGGCCCGGTGTTCCAGGGCCTCAAGGCGGCCTGGCGGTCCGGTGACGACGTGTACGCCGAGGTGCTGCTGCCCGAGTCGGAACACCGCCAGGCCGCCAAGTTCGGCGTGCACCCCGCGCTGCTCGACGCCGTGCTGCACGCGCTGGCGCTCACCTCCGACCGGGCCGAGGGCGGCGGCTCGCTGCCGTTCTCGTGGAACGGGGTCAGCCTGCACTCGGCGGGCGCCACCACGCTGCGCGCCAAGATCTCCCCGACGGGCCAGGGCACCTCGGTCTCGGTGAGCGTCGCCGACGGCGCGGGCGCGCCGGTCGCGCGCATCGACTCCCTGGCGCTGCGGGCCATCGGCGGCGGGCTGGCCAAGTCCGCTGCCGTCGGACACGACTCGCTGTTCCGCATCGACTGGACGCCCCTGTCGTTGGAGGACAAGGAGCAGGACGCCGACACGGTCACGCTGGTCGTCCCGGACGGCGACGTCCGCGAGGTGACCGCGTCGGTCCTGGCCGACCTGCAGGCGTTCCTCGCCGACGAGGAGTCCACCGCCGTCCTGGTCGTGGTGACCAGCGGCGCTGTCACCGTGCTGCCCGGCGAGTCGACGACGAACCTGGCGCACGCCGCCGTGTCCGGCCTCGTCCGGACCGCGCAGTCCGAGCACATGGACCGGATCGTGCTGGTCGACGCCCCGGACGGCCTGCTGGGCACCGAGGCGGGCAGTGGCGAGAGCGAACTGGCCGTCCGCGGTGGCAAGGCGTACGCGCCGCGGCTCGCACGGGCGTTCTCCGGCACCGTCCCGGCGTACGAGGGCGAAGGCCCGTGGCGGATCGACTTCACCGAGCAGGGCACGGTCGAGAACCTGGTCACGATCCCGTGGCCCGACGTCGACCGCGAGCTGCTGCCGCACGAGGTGCGGATCTCCATGCGCGCCGCGGGCGTGAACTTCCGCGACGTGATGAACACGCTCGGCATGTACCCCGGCGACGCGGGTCTGATGGGCCTTGAAGGCGCCGGTGTCGTGATCGACGTCGGGTCCGATGTGGACCGGCTGGTGCCCGGCGACCGGGTGATGGGCATGGTGCACGCGTCGTTCGGCCCCGTCGCGGCGGCCGACCACCGGATGCTGTGCCCGATTCCCGAGGGCTGGTCGTACGCCGAGGCGGCCGCCGTGCCGCTGGTGTTCATGACCGCCCTGTACGGCCTCAGCGACCTGGCAGGCGTCCAGCCGGGCGAGTCGGTGCTGATCCACGCCGCCGCCGGCGGTGTGGGCATGGCCGCCACGCAGGTGGCCCGCCACCTGGGCGCCGAGGTCTACGGCACGGCCTCCACCGGCAAGTGGCACGTGCTCCGCGACGCCGAACTCCCCGAGGACCACATCGCGTCGTCCCGCACGACCGAGTTCGAGCAGCAGTTCGCCACCGTCAGCGGTGGCCGCGGCGTGGACGTCGTCCTCGACGCCCTCGCGGGCGAGTTCGTGGACGCCTCGCTGCGCCTGGCCGCGCTGGGCGACGGCGGCCGGTTCGTCGAGATGGGCAAGACCGACATCCGCGACGCCGCCGAGGTCGCCGCCCAGTACCCCGGCGTGAGCTACCGGGCGTTCGACCTGATCGAAGCGGGCCCCGACCGCATCCGCGAGATGATGTACCAGCTGCACGACTGGTTCTCCGCCGGTGACCTGCGTCCGCTGCCGGTCACCACCTGGGACCTGCACCGCGCCCCCGAGGCGTTCCGCTACCTCGGGCAGGCCAAGCACATCGGCAAGGTCGTGCTCACGATCCCGGCCCCGCTCGACGGCACCGTGCTGATCACCGGCGGCACCGGCGGCCTCGGCGCGGAACTGGCCCGCCACCTGGTCGGCCAGGGCGTTCGGCACCTCGTCCTGACCTCCCGCCGCGGCCTGGACGCGCCAGGGGCGGTGGAACTCGTCGCCGAACTGGACGCACGGGTCGACGTCGTCGCGTGCGACGTGTCCGACCGGGACGCCCTCGCCGCGGTCCTGGCCGACATCCCGAACCTGTCCGGCGTCGTGCACACCGCCGGTGTGCTGGCCGACGGGATCCTGGAATCCATGACGCCGGAACGGATCGACGCGGTCTTCGCGCCGAAGGTCGACGCCGCCTGGCACCTGCACGAGCTGACCCTCGACCGCGACCTGGCCATGTTCGTCCTGTTCTCCTCCTCCGCGGGCCTGCTGGGCTCGCCGGGGCAGGCCAACTACGCGGCCGCCAACGCCTACCTCAACGGACTCGCCACCCACCGCCGCAGCCTCGGCCTGCCCGGCGTCTCGCTGGACTGGGGCCTGTGGGACCAGGGCGCGGGCATGGGCGCCGGGCTGTCGAAGGTCGATCTCGCCCGCATGGCCCGCGCCGGGATGCCCGCCATCGCGGTGCAGGAGGGCATGGCGCTGTTCGACGCCTCGCTGGTGCTCGACGCGGCCGTCGCCGTCCCGATCAAGTTCGACATGGCCGCCCTGCGCGCCAGCAAGACCGAGCTGCACCCGTTGATGCGCGGCCTGGTCCGCGTTCCGGTGCGCCGCGCCGCCGCGGGCGGCACCGCGGAATCCTCGCAGTGGAGCCAGAAGCTCGCCCCGCTCACCCCCGTCGAGCAGAACGAACTGCTGCTGGACATGGTCCGCGGCCAGGTCGCCGTCGTGCTCGGCTTCTCCTCCGGCCAACAGGTCCAACCCGGCCGGGGCCTGGTCGACATGGGCCTCGACTCCCTGTCCGCCGTCGAACTCCGCAACACCCTGGGCAGCGCCACCGGTCTCCGCCTGCCCGCCACCCTCGTCTTCGACTACCCGACGCCCCAGGCGCTCGCGAGCCACCTGTTCGCCGAACTGGTCGACTCCCTGGACACCACGACCACGAAGGCGGTCGCGTCCTCGGTCGGCTCCGACGAGCCGATCGCCATCGTCTCCACGGCCTGCCGCCTGCCCGGCGGCGTCCGCTCGCCGGAAGACCTGTGGGACCTCGTCTCCACGGGCCGGGACGCGATCTCGCCGTTCCCCCTCGACCGCGGCTGGCCGACCGAGCGCTGGTTCGACGTGGCGGGCGGCGGTTTCGTCGACGACGCGACGACCTTCGACCGCGACTTCTTCAGCGTGAACCCGCGCGAAGCGCTCGCGATGGACCCGCAGCAGCGGTTGCTGCTGGAAACCACGTGGGAGATGTTCGAGCGCGCCGGGATCGACCCCGCTTCCCTGCGCGGCCGCCAGGTCGGCGTCTACATCGGCGGCAGCTCCACCGACTACGGCAACGACGCGGACATCCCGGACGAGCTGGCGGGCCTCGTGCTCACCGGCATCACGCCCAGCGTGATGTCCGGCCGCATCGCCTACACGTTCGGCCTGGAAGGCCCCACGTTCACCGTCGACACCGCCTGCTCGTCCTCGATCGTGGCCCTGCACCTCGCCGCGACGGCCCTGCGCAACGGGGAGTGCGAGAGCGCGATCGTCGGTGGCGTCATGGTGATCGCGTCGCTCGCGGTCTTCGAGGAGTTCGCCACCCAGAACGGCCTGTCGGCCGACGGCCGCTGCAAGTCGTTCGCCGCGGGTGCCGACGGGACCGGCTGGTCCGAGGGCGTCGGCGTGCTCATGCTGGAGAAGCTGTCCGACGCCCGGCGCAACGGCCACGAGGTCCTCGCCATCGTCCGGGGCTCCGCCATCAACCAGGACGGCGCGTCCAGCACGCTGACCGCGCCCAACGGCCCGTCGCAGCAGCGCGTCATCCGCCAGGCCCTCGCCAACGCGGGTCTCACCGCCGCCGACGTCGACCTGGTCGAGGCGCACGGCACCGGCACCAAGCTCGGCGACCCCATCGAGGCGCAGGCGATCCTCGCCACCTACGGCCAGGACCGCGACCACCCCGTCCTGCTGGGCTCGCTCAAGTCCAACATCGGTCACACCCAGGCCGCCGCAGGCCTCGCGGGCATCATCAAGACGGTCGAGGCCCTGCGGCACGGCATGGCGCCGAAGACGCTGCACGCCGACGAGCCGTCGCCGCACATCGACTGGGCCTCCGGCGCCGTCGAGCTGGTCACCGAGACCAGGGCGTGGCCCGAGACCGGGCGTCCTCGCCGGGCCGCGGTGTCGGCGTTCGGCATCGCGGGCACCAACACCCACCTGATCCTGGAGCAGGCGCCGGAAGCCCCGAACAGCTCGTCGCAAAAGCGCTCGGCGGTTCCGCTGGTGCCGGTCGTGCTGTCCGGCAAGACCTCGGACGCCTTGCGCGACCAGGCCGCGAACCTGGCCGCCTTCCTGCGCGACGAGACGACCGAACTGGTCGACGTCGGCTTCTCCTCGGTGACCACGCGGGCGACGTTCGACCACCGCGCGGTCGTCGTGGCGGAGGACTGGGACGAGCTGGTCGACGGGCTCGACGCGCTGGTGCTCGGCCAGGCGCCGACCGGTGCCGTGGTGGACGGCGCACTCGCCGTGCTGTTCACCGGGCAGGGCTCCCAGCGGCTCGGCATGGGCCGTGAGCTGCACGAGGCGTTCCCGTTGTACGCCAACGCCTTCGACGAGGTGTGCGCGCAGTTCGACGTGCCGGTGCGCGAGGTCGTGTTCGGCACCGACGCCGACGCCCTCGACCAGACCGGTGTCACGCAGCCCGCGCTGTTCGCCGTCGAGGTCGCGCTCTACCGGCTGGTCGAGTCGTGGGGCGTGAAGCCCGACTACCTGGCGGGCCACTCCATCGGCGAACTGGCCGCCGCGCACGTGTCCGGGGTGCTGTCCCTGGCCGACGCCTGCACGCTCGTCGGCGCCCGCGGCAGGCTGATGCAGGCCCTGCCGTCCGGCGGTTCGATGGTCGCCGTCCAGGCCACCGAGGCCGAGGTGCGGGCCCGGCTCCCCTTCGGCGGAGCCGACAACCAGACAGGGGCTCGCGTCTCGATCGCCGCAGTCAACGGCCCCACGTCCGTGGTCGTGGCCGGTGACGACGACGCCGTCGAGGCCGTCGTGGCCGCGTTCGCGGACCGGCGCACCAAGCGGCTCAGCGTCTCGCACGCGTTCCACTCGCCGCGCATGGACGCCATGCTCGAAGACTTCCGCGCGGTCGCCGACCGGCTCACGTTCCACGCGCCGCGCATCCCCGTCGTGTCCACGCTGACCGGGCGGCTCGCCGACCCGGAGGACCTGGCGTCGCCCGACTACTGGGTCCGCCACGTGCGCGACGCCGTCAGGTTCGCCGACGCCGTGCGGACGCTGGAGTCCAGCGGTGTCGGCACGTTCCTCGAACTGGGTCCGGACGGCGTGCTGACCGCGCTCGGCCAGGACTCCGTCTCCGACGCCGTCCTGATCGCCGGGCAGCGCAAGGACCGGCCGGAGGCCAAGGCCCTGGTGCGCGCGTTGGGCCACCTGCACGCCCGCGGCGTCCGGGTCGACTGGTCGGCGTTCTACGACGGCAGCGGCGCGCAGCGCGTCGCCCTGCCCACCTACGCCTTCCAGCGAGAACGCCTGTGGCTGGACGCCGCCGTCACCTCCGGGTACGCGCCGGACTCGATCGAGGCCCGCTTCTGGGACGCGGTCGAGCAGGAGGACCTGGAGTCGCTCGCCGCCGACCTGTCCGAAGAGGACTCGCAGGCGTTCGACGCCGTGCTGCCGGTGCTGTCCCGCTGGCGCCGCGAAGCCCGCAGCGAGTCCACGGTGGACGGTTGGCGCTACCGGGTCGAGTGGCGGCCGACCGAGGTCGGCACCGCCGTCGCCCGCGGCCGCTGGCTGGCCGTCGGCTCCGACGACGCGCTGACCGCGCTCACCGACCGCGGCGTCGAGGTCGTCACCGTGGAGGCGGCCGACCTGGCCGCGTCCGTCGGCGAGCTCGGCCGGTTCGACGGGGTGCTCGCGTTCCCCGCGACCGTCGCCGAGGCGCTGCTGGTGACGCAGGCCCTCGCCGACGTCCGCGCACCGCTGTGGCTGGTGACGCGCGGCGCGGTGATGACCGGCCGCGCCGACCGCCCGAGCACGCCGGAAGCGGCTCAGCTGTGGGGTTTCGGGCGCGTCGTCGCGCTGGAGCACCCCGAGTACTGGGGCGGTCTGGTCGACCTCCCCGCCACGCTCGACAAGCGCGCCGAGGACCGGTTCGCCGCCGTGCTGGCGGGGTCCGAGGACCAGGTCGCGCTGCGGGCGTCCGGCGTCTTCGGCCGCAGGCTGGTGCACGCCCCGACGACCGGTGGCACGGCGTGGACGCCGCGTGGCACCGTGCTGGTCACGGGCGGCACCGGCGCGCTCGGCGGGCACGTGGCCCGCTGGCTGGCCGGAGCGGGCGCCGAGCACGTCGTGCTCACCTCCCGCCGTGGCGCCGAAGCGCCGGGCGCCGCCGAGCTGACCGCCGAACTGGAGGCGCTGGGCGCGCGGGTCACCATCGCCGCCTGCGACGCCGGTGACCGCGACGCGGTCGCCGCGCTGGTCGCCGAACACCCGCCCACCGCCGTGTTCCACGCCGCGGGCACCGACCACACCGAGGCCGTCGAGGACCACGCGCTCGACACGTTCGAACGGGTGTTGGCCGGCAAGGTCTCCGGAGCGCGGCACCTGGACGAGCTGGTCGGCGACGTCGACGCGTTCGTGCTGTTCTCCTCCATCGCCGGCATCTGGGGCAGCGCGGGCAAGTCCGCCTACGCCGCCGCCAACGCCCACCTCGACGCCCTCGCCGAGTCCCGCCGGGCCCGCGGGCTGACCGCGCTCGCGGTCTCCTGGGGCCCGTGGGCCGACGCGGGCATGGCCGTCGAGGGCGACGCCGCCGAGCAGCTGCGCGTTCGCGGCGTGGTCTCGATGGCGACCGCCTCCGCGGTCACCGCGCTGCGCCAGGCGATCCGCGCCGACGACACCACGATCACCGTCGCGGACGTCGACTGGTCGCGGTTCGCCCCCATCTACACCGCCGCCCGCCCCAGCCCTCTGCTCGCCGAACTCCCCGAGATCGCCGAACAGCCCGTCCGGTCCACCGGGGAGTCCTCGCTGGCCCGCCGGATCGGGGCGCTGCCGGAGGCCGAGCAGACCCACGCGCTGGTCGAGCTGGTGTGCGCGCAGGTCGCGTCCGCCCTCGGCCACACCTCCGCCGACGCCGTCCGGCCGGACCGGGCATTCAAGGAGCTGGGCTTCGACTCGCTGACCGCCGTCGAGCTGCGCAACAGCCTCGTCACCGCGACCGGGCTCGGCCTGCCCGCGACGCTGGTGTTCGACTACCCGAACCCGGCCGCGCTCGCCGCGCACCTGCGGACCGAGCTGGTCGGTTCCCGCCCGGTCGCCCTGACCCCGGCCACCGCCGCGGCCACCGCCGACGACCCGATCGCGATCGTGGCCATGTCGTGCCGGTTCGCCGGTGGCGTCCGGTCGCCGGAGGACCTCTGGCAGCTGCTCGTGGAGGGCCGCGACGCGGTCACCGGCTTCCCGGCCGACCGCGGCTGGGACCTGGAGAACCTGTACGACCCGGACCCCGACGCGGCGGGCAAGTCCTACGCCCGCGAGGGCGCGTTCCTGCACGAGGCGGGGGAGTTCGACCCGGCCTTCTTCGGGATCTCGCCGCGCGAGGCGCTGGCGATGGACCCGCAGCAGCGGTTGCTGCTGGAGACGTCGTGGGAGGCGTTCGAGCGGGCCGGGATCGACCCGGCGTCCTTGCGCGGCGCCCAGGTCGGCGTCTTCGCGGGCACCAACGGCCAGGACTACGGCGCGACCCTCACGTCGCTGCCCACCGAGCTGGAGGGCCTGTTCGGCACCGGCAACGCGGCCAGCGTGTTCTCCGGCCGCATCTCCTACACGTTCGGCCTCGAAGGCCCGGCCGTCACCGTGGACACCGCGTGCTCGTCGTCCCTGGTGGCCCTGCACCTCGCCGTCCAGGCGCTCCGCAACGGCGAGTGCGACCTGGCTCTGGCGGGCGGCGTGACGATCATGTCCTCGCCGGGCGCGTTCATCGACTTCTCCCGCCAGCGCGGCCTCGCCGCCGACGGCCGCTGCAAGGCGTTCGCCTCCGGCGCCGACGGCACCGCGTGGGGCGAGGGCATCGGAATGCTGCTCGTGGAGCGGCTGTCCGACGCCCGGCGCAACGGCCACCAGGTCCTCGCGGTGGTGCGCGGCACGGCCGTGAACCAGGACGGCGCGTCCAACGGGCTCACCGCCCCGAACGGTCCGTCGCAGCAGCGGGTGATCCGCCGGGCACTGGACCGCGCGGGCCTGGCACCGTCCGATGTGGACGTCGTCGAGGCGCACGGCACCGGCACCGCGCTGGGTGACCCGATCGAGGCGCAGGCCCTGCTCGCCACCTACGGCCAGGACCGCGGAACGCCGCTGCTGCTGGGTTCCGTGAAGTCCAACATCGGCCACACCCAGGCCGCCGCGGGCGTCGCCGCGATCATCAAGTCCGTCATGGCGATGCGGCACGGGATCGTGCCCGCGACCCTGCACGTCGACGAGCCGTCCGCTCAGGTCGACTGGACCGCGGGTGCCGTCGAACTGGCCACCGAGACCGTCCCGTGGCCCGAAACCGGCCGCGCCCGCCGGGTCGGTGTGTCGTCCTTCGGCTTCAGCGGCACCAACGCCCACGCCATCCTGGAGCAGGCTGCCTCCGACGTCGCGAACAGCGACGTCGGAAATCCCTCCCTTCCGCTGGTACCGATCATCCTGTCCGCCAAGACCCCCGCCGCCCTGCGCGACCAGGCCACCCGCCTGGTGGCCGTGGACGCAGGCCTGGCCGACATCGGCTTCACGCTGGCCACCGGCCGCGCCGGGTTCGAGCACACCGCGGTGATCACCGCCAAGGACCAGGACGAGTTGGAGCGCGGTCTCACCGCGGTCGCGGGCGGCATCGGCGCACCCGAGGTGGTGCGCGGCACGACCACGACCGGCAGGCTCGCGTTCCTGTTCACCGGACAGGGTTCCCAGCGGCTCGGCATGGGCCGTGAGCTGTACGAGGCGTTCCCGGTGTTCGCCGACGCGTTCGACGCGGTCTGCGCCCGGTTCGACCTGCCGCTGCGCGACGTCGTGTTCGGCGACGACCCCCTGGCGCTTGACCGGACCGGCTACACCCAGCCCGCGCTGTTCGCGGTCGAGGTCGCGCTGTTCCGGCTCACCGAGTCGTGGGGCGTCACGCCGGACTACCTGGCGGGCCACTCCATCGGCGAACTGGCCGCCGCCCACGTCTCCGGCGTGCTGTCGCTGGACGACGCGGCCACCCTGGTCGCCGCTCGCGGTCGCCTGATGCAGGCGCTGCCCGCCGGCGGCGCGATGGTCGCCCTGCAGGCCACCGAGTCCGAGGTCCTGGAGCACCTCACCGACCGGGTCTCCCTCGCCGCGGTCAACGGGCCGTCGTCGGTCGTGGTGGCCGGTGACGAGGACGCGGTCCAGCAGGTCGTCGCGCACTTCGGCGACCGGAAGTCCAAGCGGCTCAGCGTGTCCCACGCGTTCCACTCGCCGCGCATGGACGCCATGCTGGAGGAGTTCCGCGTCGTGGCGAAGGAACTGACGTTCGCCGCTCCGCGCATCCCCATCGTCTCCACCCTGACCGGCGAGGTCGCCACCACCGAGGAGCTGACCTCGGTCGACTACTGGGTGCACCACGTCCGCGACACGGTCCGCTTCGCCCACGCGGTGCGGACCCTGGAAACCGCGGGCGTCACGACGTTCCTGGAACTCGGCCCGGACGCGGTGCTCACCGCGATGGGCGCCGAGAGCGCCGACGACGCCGTGCTGGTCCCCGCGCAGCGGTCCGACCGGCCCGAGGTCGCCACGCTGGTCGGCGCGCTGGCCGCGCTGCACGTGCGCGGTGTGCCGGTCGACTGGACGCCGTACTTCGCGGGCTCCGGCGCCCGCCGGATCGACCTGCCCACCTACCCGTTCCAGCGCGAGCGCTTCTGGCTCGCCTCCGACGAGAACCCCGGCACGGACGCGCTGCGGTACCGCGTCGAGTGGACGCCGGTCGCGGCCACCGGCACGACGGCCACCGGCCGCTGGCTGGTCGTCACCCCGGCCGGTGTCGAGGAATCCGAACTGATCACCGGCCTGGGTCGGCGCGGGCTCGACGTCGTCACCGTCGGCTCGTCCGACGACCGGGCCGGACTGACCGCCGTGCTGGCGGCCGCCGACGCGGTCGACGGCGTGCTCTCGCTGTCGGACAGCGTCACCGACAACCTGGTGCTGGTGCAGGCGCTCGGTGACGCGGGTGTCGGCGCCCCGCTGTGGGCGGCGACCCGCGGCGCGGTGTCGACCGGCGCGGCCGACCCGGTGCTCAGCCCCGCCCAGGCCCAGATCTGGGGCCTCGGCGTGGTCGCGGCACTGGAGCACCCCGACCGCTGGGGTGGCCTGATCGACCTGCCGGAGGCGCTCGACGACCTCGCGCTCGACCACCTCGTCGGTGTCCTCGCGGGCACGGAGGACCAGGTCGCGATCCGCGAGTCCGGTGTCGTGGCCCGCCGACTGGCGCACGCCCCGGCCACCCCGTCGTCCGGTCCGTGGACGCCCCGCGGCACCGTGCTGGTGACCGGTGGCACCGGAGCGCTCGGCGGGCAGGTCGCCCGCTGGCTGGCCGGCGCGGGCGCCGAGCACCTGGTGCTCACCGCCGGGCCGGACGCCCCGGACGCCGCCGAGCTGCTGGCCGACCTGGCGGGCCTCGGCGTGCGGACCACGGTCGTGCGCTGCGACGTGGCCGACCGCGACCAGGCCGTCGTGCTCGTCGACCAGCACACGCCGACCGCCGTGGTCCACGCGGTCGAGGTGGGCCAGTCGACCCCGCTGCGCGACAACAGCCCCGCCGAGTTCTCCTCGGTGCTGTCCGCCAAGATCATGGGTGCGGCGCACCTGGACGACCTGCTCGGCGACACCCCGCTCGACGCGTTCGTGGTGTTCTCCTCCACGGCAGGCGTCTGGGGCAGCGCGAACCAGGCCGCCTACGCGGCGGGCAGCGCGTTCCTGGACGCGCTGGCCGAGCAGCGGCGGTCCCGCGGCCTCGCCGGGCTCTCGGTGGCCTGGGGACCGTGGGCGGGTGGCGAGCAGGACGACGTGCTGCGCCGCAGCGGACTTCCCGCCCTGCGCCCGGAACGGGCGGTCGCCGCGCTGCGGCAGGCCGTCGAGTCCGGCGACACCACCGTCACCGTCGCGGACGTCGAGTGGGACCGGTTCGCGGCCCTGTTCACCGCCGCCCGGCCGAGTCCGCTCCTCGCGGACCTGCCGGAGGTGCGGAAGGCCCTCACCGCCGAGGTGTCCGATGTGGACAGCGCGCTGCGGGCCAGGCTCCTGGCGCTGCCGGAGGCCGACCGCGACCGCGTGCTGCTGGACCTGGTGCGCGAGCAGGTCGCCTCGGTGCTCGGACACGCGTCCGGCGGCACGATCGAGGCCGACCGGGCGTTCCGCGAACTCGGCTTCTCCTCGCTCACCGCGGTGGAGCTGCGCAACAACCTGAACGGCGCGACCGGCCTGCGGTTGCCCGCCACGCTCGTCTTCGACTACCCGACCCCGCTCGTCCTCGTGGACCTGCTGCGCACCGAACTGCTCGGTGACGCGGCGGAGACCGAGGTGCGCCAAGCGCTCGCCGGCCTCTCGCTCGACCGGCTGCGCGACGCGGGTCTGCTCGACGCCCTGCTGCGGCTGGCGAACGGCTTCGGATCCGACGCGGCCGAACCGGTCGCCGACGGGGACTCGATCGACGACATGGACGTCGACAACCTCGTCGAGATGGCCCTCGACAGCAGCAACTCCTGACCAGCCCCGAAGTGCGGAGCACATGATGACCTCCAATGAAAAAGTCGTCGCCGCGCTGCGAGCGGCCCTGAAGGAGACCGAGCGGCTCCGCAAGCAGAACCAGCAGCTCGTGTCCGCCGCGCGGGAACCCATCGCGATCGTGTCGATGAGCTGCCGGTACCCCGGTGGCGTCAGCTCACCGGAAGACCTGTGGCGCCTGGTGTCCACCGGCGGCGACGCCATCTCCGGCCTGCCCGCCGACCGCGGCTGGGGCGACGACGAGCTGACGTTCGGCGTGGCGGGCGGCGGTTTCCTCTACGACGCCGCCGAGTTCGACCCGGCGTTCTTCGGGATCTCGCCCCGTGAAGCCCTCGCCATGGACCCCCAGCAGCGCCTGCTGCTGGAGACCTCGTGGGAGGTCATGGAGCGCGCGGGCATCGACCCGCGCAGCCTCAAGGGCAGCCAGACCGGCGTGTTCGTCGGCGGCAGCGCCACCGGCTACGGCACCGCGCTGGACGAGGTGCCCGAGGGCCTCGAAGGCCACCTGCTGACCGGCAACACGCCCAGCGTGTTCTCCGGCCGCGTCGCCTACACGTTCGGCTTCGAGGGCCCGGCCGTCACCATCGACACCGCGTGCTCCTCCTCGCTGGTCGCGATCCACCTCGCCGCCCAGTCGCTGCGCAACGGCGAGTGCACCATGGCGCTCGCGGGCGGCGTCATGGTCATGGCGAACCCGTCGGTGTTCTCCGAGTTCGACAAGCAGGGCGGCCTGTCCGCGGACGGGCGCTGCAAGGCGTTCTCCTCCACGGCCGACGGCACCGGCTGGGCCGAGGGCGCGGGCGTCCTGCTGCTGGAGAAGCTGTCCGACGCCCAGCGCAACGGCCACCAGATCCTCGCCGTGGTCCGCGGCAGCGCCATCAACCAGGACGGCGCGTCGAACGGCCTCACCGCGCCGAACGGCCCGGCCCAGCGCCGGGTCATCAAGGCGGCGCTGGCGAGCGCCAAGCTCTCGCCGTCCGATGTGGACGTCGTCGAGGCGCACGGCACCGGCACGCGGCTCGGTGACCCGATCGAGGCGGGCGCGCTGCTCGCGACCTACGGCCAGGACCGCGAACGGCCGCTGCTGCTGGGGTCGTTCAAGTCCAACATCGGCCACTCGCAGGCCGCGGCGGGCGTCGGCGGCGTGATCAAGATGGTCATGGCCATCCGCCACGGCGTCGCCCCGCGCACCCTGCACGTGCAGGAGCCGACCTCGCAGGTCGACTGGTCCTCCGGGGACATCGCGCTGCTGACCGACGAGCAGCCCTGGCCGGAGACCGGCAAGCCCCGCCGGGCGGCCGTGTCGTCCTTCGGCGTGAGCGGCACCAACGCGCACACGATCATCGAGCAGGCGCCCGAAGCCGCGAACAGCGGCTTGGGAAGTGCTGATCCCTCCCAGCCCGTCGGTATGGCACTCACGACGTCCAGCGTCGTGGGCGGTCTCGTGCCGTGGGTGCTGTCGGGCCGTGGTGAGCAGGCGCTGCGCGGGCAGGCCGACCGGCTGCGGTCGTTCGACCTGGCCGACGCCGACCCCGCGGACGTGGCGTTCTCGCTGGCCACCACGCGGGTGGCGTTCGACCACCGGGCCGTGGTGCTCGGCTCGACGCCCGAGGAGCTGCGCCGCGGCGTGGACGCGCTCGCCGCCGGTGAGCGGGTCGAGAACGTCGTCAGCGGTCGCACGGTGGACGGTCGCACGGCCGTCGTCTTCACCGGCCAGGGCAGCCAGCGGGCCGGGATGGGCCGCGAGCTGCACGCCGCGTTCCCGGTGTACGCCGAGGCGTTCGACGCCGTCGCCGCGCTGGTCGACGTCCAGCTCGACGACCAGGACCTGCTGGACCGCACCGAGTTCACCCAGCCGACGCTGTTCGCGCTGGAGGTGGCGCTGTACCGGCTGGTCGAGTCGTGGGGCGTGAAGCCCGACTTCCTGACCGGCCACTCGATCGGCGAGATCGCCGCGGCGCACGTGTCCGGTGTGCTGTCGCTGGAAGACGCCGCGAAGCTCGTGGCGGCTCGCGGCAAGCTCATGCAGGCGCTGCCCGCGGGCGGTGCGATGGTCGCCTTGCAGGCCACCGAGGACGAGGTCACTCCTCATCTGACCGGCCTGGTGTCGCTCGCCGCGGTCAACGGGCCGTCGTCGGTCGTCGTGGCCGGTGACGAGGACGCCGTGCTCGCGGTCGTGGCCGCGTTCCCCGGCCGGAAGTCCAAGCGGTTGGCCGTGTCGCACGCGTTCCACTCGCCGTTGATGGACCCGATGCTGGACGACTTCCGTTCGGTCGTGCAGGGGTTGACGTTCCACGAGCCGAAGATCCCGATGCTGGGCGAGGTGACGGACCCGGAGTACTGGGTGCGGCACGTGCGCGGCACGGTCCGCTTCGCGGACGCCGTCACGACCCTGGAGGCCGAGGGCGTGCGGACGTTCCTGGAGCTGGGTCCCGACGGCGTGCTGACCGCGATGGGCCAGGACTCCGCCACGGAGGCCGTGCTGGTCCCCGGTCTGCGCAAGGGGCGGCCCGAGGTCGCGACGCTCGTGCGCGCCGTCGCCGAGCTGCACGTCCGCGGTGTGCGCGTCGACTGGACCGCCTTCGTGGACGGCGCCCGCGCGGTGCCGCTGCCGACGTACGCGTTCCAGCGCGAGCACCTGTGGCTGGAGATGTCCCCGATCCGCACGGTGTCCGCGGGCGGAGAGGTGGACTCGGAGTTCTGGGCCGCCGTCGACACCGGCGACCTCGGGTCGTTGGGCGACTCGCTCGACCTCGGAGCCGACGCCGTGGCCGCGCTGGCGAAGTGGCGGCGCGCGCGGCGGGAGAGCAGCGCGGTCGACGCGTGGCGGTACCGCGTCTCGTGGCTGCCGTTGACCGACCTGGGCGCCGCCGCGGCGTCGGGTCGCTGGCTGGTGCTCGGCGGTGGCCACGACGACGTCGTGGACGGGCTCGCCGAGCGCGGCATCGAAATCGTCCGGGTCGCGTGCGATCCGGGAACCGACCGCGAGACCCTGTCCGCCGCCCTGAGCGCGGTCGGCGGGGTCGACGGGGTGCTGTCGCTGGTCGCCCTGGAGGCGCCGTCGTCGGCCACCGTCGTCGTGGTCCAGGCGTTGGGCGACGCGGAGATCGCGGCCCCGCTGTGGATCGCGACCCGCGGCGCGGTGTCGACCGGCCGTTCCGACGGCGTGGTCGATCCGGCGCAGACCCAGGTGTGGGGCGTCGGGTACGTGGTGGGTCTGGAGCACGCCGACCGCTACGGCGGCGTCGTGGACCTGCCGGAACTCATGGACAAGCGGGCGGTGGACCGCCTTGTGGCCGTGCTGGCCGGAACCGGTGGCGAGGACCAGATCGCCATCCGCGGTTCCGGCGTGTTCGGCCGCAGGCTGGTGCACGCCCCTCTCAACACGGAGGAGACGCAGTGGAAACCGAGCGGTCGGATTATCGTCACTGGTGGTACTGGAGCGCTGGGTGGACGTGTTTCTCGGTGGCTGGCTACTTCTGGGTGTGAGCACGTCGTCCTGACCAGCCGCCGCGGCCCGGACGCGCCCGGCGCGGCCGAGCTGACCGCGGAGCTGGAGGGCATGGGCGCCCGCGTGTCGATCGTCGCGTGCGACGTGTCGGACCGCGACGCGGTGGTCGCCCTGCTCGCGGAGTACCCGCCGAACGCCGTGGTGCACGCGGCGGGCGCGGACTACCTGATGCCGTTGGAGGAGCACGGCATCAGCGAGTACGAGGACGTGCTGCGGGCCAAGGTGGACGGCGCCGCGCACCTGGACGAGCTGCTCGCCGACGCCGACCTGGACGCGTTCGTGGTGTTCTCGTCGATCGCCGGCACCTGGGGCAGTGGCGGGCAGGCCGCGTACTCCGCGGCCAGCGCGTACCTCGACGGCCTGGCGGACTCCCGCCGCGCCAGGGGTCTCGTGGCCACGTCGGTGTCCTGGGGCCCGTGGGCCGAGAGCGGCATGGCGACGGTCGGCGAGACCGAGGAGCACCTGCGCAAGCGCGGTCTGACCTCCATGTCACCGGAGCGGGCGATCGGCGCGCTGGAGCGGGCGATCCGCTCCGGCGAGCCGACCGTGACCGTGGTGGACATGGACTGGTCGAAGTTCACGCCCGCGTTCACCATGGCCCGGCCGAGTCCGTTCATCGGCGACCTGCCCGAGGTGCGGGCCGCCCTGGAGTCGATGGACGGCGCCGCGCCGTCCGGCGAGTCCGAGCTGGTGCGCAAGCTGGCCGGGCTCGGCAAGTCCGAGCAGCGCCACGCCGTGGTGGAACTGGTGCGCACGCACACCGCCGCGGTGCTGGCGTACTCGTCGGTCGACGCGATCGAGACCGGCCGGGCGTTCCGGGAACTGGGCTTCGACTCGCTGACCGCGGTGGACCTGCGCAACCGGCTCACCGCCGACACCGGGCTGCGGCTGCCCGCGACCCTGGTGTTCGACTACCCGAACGCCGGTGTGCTCGCGGAGTTCCTGCACGCCGAACTCGTCGGCGCGCAGGCGGAGGTCGCCGAGGTCACCACCTCGTCCCACACCGACGAGCCGATCGCGATCGTCGCGATGAGCTGCCGCTACGCGGGCGGCGTGTCGTCGCCGGAAGACCTGTGGAACCTCGTCTTCGACGGCGTGGACGCGGTGTCGGCCATGCCGACCGACCGCGGCTGGGACCTGGAAGCGCTGTACGACCCGGACCCGACCCGGCAGGGCACTTCCTACGCCCGTGACGGCGGGTTCCTCTACGACGCGCCGCAGTTCGACCCGACGTTCTTCGGTATCTCGCCGCGCGAGGCGCTGGCGATGGACCCGCAGCAGCGGTTGCTGCTGGAGACGTCGTGGGAGGCGTTCGAGCGGGCCGGGATCGACCCGACCTCGTTGCGCGGCAGTCGGACCGGTGTCTTCGCGGGCACCAACAACCACGACTACCTGGCGCTGCTGGAGGAGGTGCCGGACGGCCTGGAGGGCCACCTCGGCACCGGCAACGCCGCCAGCATCGTGTCCGGCCGGGTGTCCTACACCTTCGGGCTCGAAGGTCCGGCCGTCACGGTCGACACCGCGTGCTCGTCGTCGCTGGTGGCACTGCACCTCGCGGTGCAGGCGCTGCGCAGCGGTGACTGCGACCTCGCGCTGGCCGGTGGCGTCACGGTGATGTCCACGCCAGGTACGTTCATCGACTTCTCCCGCCAGCGCGGCCTGGCCGTGGACGGGCGCTGCAAGGCGTTCGCCGCCGCGGCCGACGGCACGGGCTGGGGCGAGGGCGTCGGCATGCTGCTCGTCGAGCGGCTGTCGGACGCCCAGCGCAACGGCCACGAGATCCTCGCCGTCGTGCGGGGCACTGCCGTGAACCAGGACGGCGCTTCGAACGGCCTCACCGCCCCGAACGGGCCGTCCCAGCAGCGGGTCATCCGCCACGCGCTCGGCAACGCCGGTCTGGCACCGTACGAAGTGGACGTCGTCGAGGCGCACGGCACCGGCACGGCGCTGGGCGACCCGATCGAGGCCCAGGCCCTGCTGGCGACCTACGGCCAGGACCGCGAGCGGCCGCTGCTGCTCGGCTCGCTGAAGTCCAACATCGGCCACACCCAGTCCGCGTCCGGTGTCGGCGGCGTGATCAAGATGGTCATGGCGATGCGCCACGGCCTCGTCCCGAAGACGCTGCACGTCGACGCGCCGTCCCCTCAGGTCGAGTGGGACGCGGGGTCGGTCGAGCTGGTCACGGCGACCACGGAGTGGCCCGCGACCGGCCGCCCGCGCCGGGCCGCGGTCTCGTCGTTCGGCTTCAGCGGCACCAACGCCCACGCCGTCATCGAGCAGGCGCCCGAAGCCGCGAACAGCGGCTTCGGAAGCCCTGATCCTTCCCGGCTTGTCGGTGGGATCAAGAGGACCCCGCTGGGGGCTGTGCCGGTTCTGTTGTCCGGCAAGACAGCCGCCGCTCTCCGCGACCAGGCCACCAAGCTGCGGTCCGTTGTGGACGGTGTGGACCTGACCGACCTCGGTTTCTCCCTCGCCACCACGCGGGCCCAGCTCGACCACCGCGCCACGATCGTCGCGCGGGACCACGACGAACTCCTCGCGGGCCTGTCCGCCGTGGCGGACGGCGCGGGGGAGCGGGGTGTCGCGGCCGAAGGCCGGTCGGCGTTCCTGTTCACCGGTCAGGGTTCGCAGCGGGTCGGCATGGGCCGTGAGCTGTACGAGGCGTTCCCGGTGTTCGCCGACGCGTTCGACGCGGTGTGCGCGCAGCTCGACCTGGACCGCCCGCTGCGGGACGTCGTGTTCGGCGACGCGGAGGCACTGGACCGCACCGAGTACACCCAGCCCGCGCTGTTCGCGATCGAGGTCGCGCTGTACCGGCTCGTCGAAGCGTGGGGCGTCCGTCCCGACTTCGTGGCGGGCCACTCGATCGGCGAGATCGCCGCCGCGCACGTCGCCGGGGTGCTGTCGCTCGCCGACGCGACCACGCTGGTCGCCGCTCGCGGTCGCCTGATGCAGGCGCTGCCCGCAGGTGGCGCGATGGTCGCCTTGCAGGCCACCGAGGACGAGGTCGTCCCGCACCTTGGTAACGACGTTTCCATTGCGGCGGTCAACGGACCGAACGCAATCGTCATCGCCGGTGACGAGAACGCCGTGGACGCGGTGCTCGCGCACTTCGCGGACCGGAAGTCCAAGCGGCTCAGCGTGTCGCACGCGTTCCACTCGCCGCTGATGGACCCGATGCTGGACGAGTTCCGCTCCGTGGTCGGAAACCTCACCTTCTCCACCCCGAAGATCCCGATGCTCGGCGACGTCACCGACCCCGAGCACTGGGTGCGGCACGTCCGGGACGCCGTGCGCTTCCACGACGCGGTGACGGCGCTGGAGGCCAAGGGCGTCAGCACGTTCCTGGAGCTGGGCCCCGACGGGGTCCTCACCGCCATGGGCGCGGAGTCCGTGACCGACGCGGTGCTGGTCGCGAGCCAGCGCAAGGACCGCGACGAGGTCACCACCCTGCT
Source organism: Umezawaea sp. cmx-9-4 (assembly GCA_049997955.1). GTDB lineage: Bacteria > Actinomycetota > Actinomycetes > Mycobacteriales > Pseudonocardiaceae > Umezawaea. Next base: position 328,890 of record JAEBDY010000003.1, read on the forward strand.
CCGCGCGATCGGCGCGCTGCACGTGCGCGGCATCGCGGTCGACTGGACGGCGTTCTACGCGGGCACGGGGGCGCGGCGGATCGACCTGCCCACCTACGCGTTCCAGCGCGAGCGCTACTGGTTCGACGTGACGCCGTCGAAGCCGAAGGAGACCGCCGGCTACCGGGTCACCTGGCAGCCGGTCGCCAAGCCCGGCACCGCCATGGCCTACGGCCGCTGGCTCGTCGTCGGCGACCAGGACGTCGCCGACGGACTGGCCGACCGGGGCCTCGACGTCACCGCGATCGGCGACGTCGCCGACCTGCCGGACCAGGAGTTCGACGGCGTGCTGTCGGCGGGCGGGGTCGAGTCGACCCTCCAGCTCGTCCAGCGCACCACCGCCCCGCTGTGGGCCGTCACCCGTAACGCTGTTTCGATCGATGGTCGGCTCGTGAACCCCGATGCCGCCCAGGTCTGGGGCTTCGGCCGGGTCGTCGCGCTGGAGCACCCCGACCGCTGGGGTGGCCTGGTCGACCTGCCCGAGACCCTCGACGACCGCGTGCTCGACCGGCTCGCCATCGCGCTCGTCGGCACCGAGGACCAGGTCGCCGTGCGCGGCACCGGGATCTTCGCCCGCCGCCTCGACCACGCCCCCGCGACCGGTGACGCGACCTGGTCGCCGACCGGCACGGTGCTGGTCACCGGCGGCACGGGCGTGCTGGGCGGCCACGTGGTCCGCAAGCTCGCGGCCGACGGCGCCGGGCACCTGGTGCTGACGTCCCGTCGCGGCCTGGAGGCGCCCGGCGCCGCCGACCTCGCCGCCGAACTCGAAGGCCTCGGCGCGCGGGTCACGATCGCCGCGTGCGACGTGGCCGACCGCGCCGGGATGTCCGCGCTGATCGAGGAGTTCCCGCCGAACGCCGTGCTGCACCTGGCGGGCGTCGGCCAGGACGCCGCGGTCGCCGAGACCGACCTGGCCCTGCTGGACGAGGTCCGCTCGGCCCGCGTCGCGGGCGCCCGCCTGCTGGACGACCTGGTCGGCGACGTCGACGCGTTCGTGCTGTTCTCCTCGACCTCCGGCGTGTGGGGCGCGAGCAGGCAGTGCGGCTACGCGGCCGGAGACGCCTTCCTGGACGCCCTCGCCGAGTCCCGGCAGGCCCGCGGCCTGGCCGCGCTGTCGATCTCGTGGGGCCCGTGGGCCGGTGGGAACGCCGAGTGGGCGGACCTGATGCGCCGCCGCGGTGTCACGCCGCTCGCCCCGGCCGCGGCGCTCGCCGCTCTCGGCAAGGCCGTCGCGGGCAAGCGCTCCACGCTCGTCGTGGCCGACGTCGACTGGGCCCGGTTCGCCCCCGCGTTCACCGCGACCCGACCGAGCCCGCTGCTCGCCGACCTGCCCGAGGTCGTGGAGGCGCTCAAGCCCGCCCAGGAGGACGAGACCGCCGGGGCCGACCTGACCGACAGCCTCACCGGTCGCGCGACCGCCGAGCAGGAGGCGGCGCTGGTCGACCTCGTGCGCGACCAGGTCGCGCAGGTGCTCGGCTACGCGTCGGCCGACTCGGTCGAACCCGGCACCGCCTTCCGCGACCTGGGTTTCGACTCGCTGACGGCCGTGGAACTGCGCACCAAGCTGGCCGAGGTCACCGGACTCCGGCTGCCCGCCACGCTCGTCTTCGACTACCCGAACCTCACCTCGCTCGCCGCGCACCTGCGCGACGAACTGTTCGGCAGCGCGCCGGAAGCGGTCGCCGCGGTCGCGGCCGGTGGCGCGTTCGACGAGCCGATCGCCATCGTCGGCATGGGCTGCCGCCTGCCCGGTGACGTCCAGACGCCGGAAGACCTGTGGCGCCTGGTGTTCACCGGCACCGACGCGGTCGGCGGCTGGCCCACCGACCGGGGCTGGGACCTGGAGAACCTGTACGACCCGGACCCCGACCACGAGGGCACGTCCTACTCGCGCGAAGGCGCGTTCCTGCACCAGGCGCCCGAGTTTGACGCCGGTTTCTTCGGCATCAACCCGCGCGAAGCCCTGGCGATGGACCCGCAGCAGCGCATGCTGCTGGAAACCTCATGGGAGGCCGTGGAACGGGCCGGGATCGACCCGGAGTCGTTGCGCGGCAGCCGGACCGGTGTCTTCACCGGCACCAACGGCCAGGACTACGCGGCGGCCACCTACGAGCTGCCGCCGGGCATCGAGGGCTACCTCGGCACCGGTCTCGCTGCCAGCGTCGTGTCCGGCCGCATCTCCTACACGTTCGGGCTGGAAGGCCCGGCGGTCACCGTCGACACCGCCTGCTCCGCGTCGCTGGTCGCCATCCACCTCGCGGTGCAGGCACTGCGCGCCGGTGAGTGCGACCTGGCGCTGGCCGGTGGCGCGTCGATGATGTCGACGCCGGGCGCGTTCATCGACTTCTCCCGCCAGCGCGGTCTCGCGGTCGACGGTCGGTGCAAGTCCTTCGCCGCCGCGGCCGACGGCACCGGCTGGGGCGAGGGCGTCGGCATCCTGCTCGTCGAGCGGCTGTCCGACGCCCAGCGCAACGGCCACCAGGTCCTCGCGGTCATCCGCGGCTCGGCGGTCAACCAGGACGGCGCGTCCAACGGCCTCACCGCCCCCAACGGCCCTTCGCAGCAGCGGGTCATCCGCCAGGCGCTCGCCAACGCCGGACTGTCCACCTCGGACGTCGACCTGATCGAGGCGCACGGCACCGGCACCAAGCTGGGCGACCCCATCGAGGCCCAGGCCCTGCTCTCCACCTACGGCCGCGACCGAGAGATCCCGCTGCGGCTCGGTTCGCTGAAGTCCAACATCGGCCACACGCAGGCCGCGGCCGGCGTCTCCGGTGTCATCAAGATGGTCATGGCCATCCGCAACGGGATCATGCCCAAGACCCTCCACGTCGACGAGCCGTCGCCGCACATCGACTGGTCCTCGGGCTCGGTCGAGCTGCTGACCGAGGCGCAGGAGTGGCCCGAGACGGGTCGCGCCCGCCGTGCCGCGGTGTCGGCGTTCGGCATGAGCGGCACCAACGCCCACCTGATCATCGAGGAAGCGTCCGAAATGCCCGTCGTGGGCGAGACGGCGGAACTGCCGATCGTGCCGGTGGTGCTGTCCGCCAAGTCCGCCGACGCCCTCAAGGGCCAGGCGGCCGCTCTGCTGGCTGCGGACCCGGCGGTCTCCTTGACCGACCTGGCGTTCTCCACGTCGATCCGCACCCCGATGCCACACCGTGCGGCCGTGGTCGCGGGCGACCACGACGAGCTGGTCCGCGGCCTGACCGCGATCACCGAGGGCCGTGGCCTCGACGTCACGACCGACGGCAAGCTCGCCGTCCTGTTCACCGGCCAGGGCTCGCAGCGCGCGGGCATGGGCCGTGAGCTGCACGCCGCGTTCCCGGTGTTCGCCAGGGCGTTCGACGAGGTCGCCGCGCTGGTGGACGTCCGGATCGACGACCAGGAGACCCTGGACCGCACCGAGTTCGCCCAGCCCGCGATCTTCGCCCTGGAAGTGGCGCTGTACCGGCTGGTCGAGTCGTGGGGCGTGAAGCCCGACTTCCTGGGCGGCCACTCCATCGGCGAGATCGCCGCGGCCCACGTGGCCGGTGTGCTCTCGCTGGAGGACGCGGCCACGCTCGTGTCCGAACGCGGTCGCCTCATGCAGGCGCTCCCCGCCGGTGGCGCGATGGTCGCGATCCAGGCGACCGAGGACGAAGTCGTCCCGCTGATCGAGAACGACGTTTCCATCGCGGCGGTCAACGGCCCGAACGCCATCGTCGTCGCCGGTGCCGAAGACGCGGTCGAGCGGGTGCTCGCGCACTTCACCGACCGGAAGTCCAAGCGGCTCAGCGTTTCGCACGCGTTCCACTCGCCGCTGATGGAGCCGATGCTCGACGAGTTCCGGTCCGTGGTCGCCGGACTCGCCTTCAACGACCCGAAGATCCCGCTGCTGGGCGACGTCACGGACCCGGAGCACTGGGTTCGCCACGTTCGCGACGCCGTGCGGTTCGCCGACACCGTGACGACGCTGGAGGCCAAGGGCGTCGGCACGTTCCTGGAACTGGGTCCCGACGGCGTGCTGACCGCGATGGGCCAGGACAGCGTCACCGACGCGGTGCTGGTCGCCGGTCAGCGCAAGGACCGGCCCGAGGTCGCCGTGCTCACGTCGGCCATCGCCTCGCTGCACACCCGCGGCGTCCGCGTCGACTGGGACGCGTTCTTCGCCGGAACCGGTGCTCGGCGGATCGAACTGCCGACCTACGCGTTCCAGCGGCAGCGGTTCTGGCTGGAGTCGCAGGACTTCCCGAGCAGCGGCGGCGGAGCTGTCGACGAAGCCGAAGCCAAGTTCTGGGAAGCCGTGGAGCGCGAGGACTTCAGCCTCGTCGGCACCACGCTCGCCCTGGACGAGAGCGCGCTGGGCGAGGTGCTGCCCGCGCTGTCGTCGTGGCGCAAGGCCCGCCGGGCGCACAACAAGATCGACGGCTGGCGCTACCGGGTCTCCTGGCTGCCGCTGACCGACCTGGGCGCTCCGACGCTCACCGGCCGCTGGGCGCTCGTCGTCCCGATCGGGTTCGACGCCGAGGAGATCACCGCGGGCCTCACCGCCCGCGGCGCCGAGGTCGTGCCGGTCGAGTTCGCCGACCGCGCCACGCTGGCCACGTCGTTCGCCGACCTCGGCGAGGTCGACGGCGTGCTGTCGCTGGTCGCGCTGGTCGGCGAGACCACCGCCTCCGTCGTCGTGGTGCAGGCGCTGGGCGACGCGGAGATCGCCGCCCCGCTGTGGATCGCGACCCGCGGCGCGGTGTCGACCGGCCGTTCCGACGGCGTGGTCGTCCCGGCGCAGACCCAGGTCTGGGGCCTCGGCTACGTGATCGGCCTGGAGCACCCCGACCGCTGGGGTGGTCTGGTCGACCTGCCGGACACCCTGGACGCGAGGCTGTTCGACCGGCTCGTCGGCGTGTTCAACGGCGACGAGGACCAGGTCGCGGTCCGCTCCTCCGGGGTGTTCGGCCGACGCCTGGTGCACGCCCCGCTGGGTGACGGACTCGCCGAGTGGTCGCCGAGCGGCACGGTGCTCGTCACCGGCGGCACCGGCGCGCTGGGTGGCAAGGTCGCCCGCTGGCTCGCCACCGGCGGCGCCGAGCACCTGGTGCTCACGTCCCGCCGCGGCCTGGCCGCTCCCGGTGCCGCCGAACTCCGGGCGGAGCTGGAGGAACTGGGTGCCCGCGTCACGATCGCCGCGTGCGACGTGGCCGACCGCGACGCGCTGTCCGCGCTGCTGGCGGAGTTCCCGCCGAACGCCGTGGTGCACGCGGCGGGCGCCGACCACACGATGGGCATCGCCGAGCACGACCTGACGGTCTTCGACGAGGTGCTGTCCGCCAAGGTGTCCGGCGCGGTGCTGCTGGACGAGCTGCTGGCCGACGCCGACCTGGACGCGTTCGTGGTGTTCTCGTCGATCGCCGGCACGTGGGGTTCCGGTGGCCAGTCCGCCTACTCCGCGGCCAGCGCGTTCCTCGACGGCCTGGCGGAGTCCCGCCGCGCCAGGGGTCTCGTGGCCACCTCGGTGGCGTGGGGCCCGTGGGCGGAGAGCGGCATGGCGACCGTCGGCGACACCGAGGCGCACCTGCGCAAGCGCGGTCTCGTCACCATGGCGCCCGACCTCACGCTCAACGCCCTGGAGCGGGCCATCCGCTCCGGCGAGCCGACCGTGACCGTGGTGGACATGGAGTGGGAGAAGTTCACGCCCGCGTTCACCATGGCCCGGCCCAGCGCCTTCATCGGCGACCTGCCCGAGGTGCGCAAGGCGCTCGCCGACGACGGCCCCGCCGAAACCGGCGCGGTCTCCGAGCTCGCGGACCGACTGGCCGGGTTGACCGAGGCCGAGCAGCACGCGCTGCTGGTGGACGTCGTGCGCGACCAGGTCGCCTCGGTGCTCGGCCACGGCTCGTCCGACGCGGTCGACAAGGACCGCGCGTTCCAGGAACTCGGCTTCGACTCGCTCACGGCCGTGGAACTGCGCAACACCCTGAACACCGCGACCGGGCTGCGACTGCCCGCGACGCTGGTGTTCGACTACCCGAACGCCGTCGCGCTGGCCGGGCACCTGCGGACCGAGCTGCTCGGCTCGCAGGTCGAGGTCGCCGAGGTGGTGGCCGCGGTGAACTCCGACGAGCCCATCGCCATCGTCGCCATGAGCTGCCGGTTCGCCGGCGGGATCGCCTCGCCCGAGCAGCTGTGGGACCTGGTGCTGGCGGGCGGTGACGCGGTCACCCCGTTCCCGACCGACCGCGGCTGGGACCTGTCGACGCTGTTCCACGACGACCCCGACCACCAGGGCACGACCTACGCCCGCGAAGGCGCGTTCCTCACCGGGGCGACGAGGTTCGACCCCGCGTTCTTCGGGATCAGCCCCCGCGAGGCCACCGCGATGGACCCGCAGCAGCGACTGCTGCTGGAAACCTCCTGGGAGGCGTTCGAGCGGGCCGGGATCGACCCCGTGTCGTTGCGCGGCAGCCAGACCGGTGTGTTCGCGGGCAGCAACGGCCAGGACTACCTGGCACTGCTGGAGGACATCCCGGAGGGCGTCGAGGGCCACCTCGGCACCGGCAACTCCGCCGCCATCGCGTCCGGCCGCATCTCCTACACCTTCGGCCTCGAAGGCCCGGCGGTCACGGTCGACACCGCGTGCTCCTCTTCGCTGGTGGCACTGCACATGGCCGTCCAGGCGCTGCGCAACGGCGACTGCGACCTCGCGCTCGCCGGTGGTGTGACGATCATGTCCACGCCCGGCACGTTCATCGACTTCTCCCGTCAGCGCGGCCTCGCGACCGACGGGCGGATCAAGTCGTTCGCGGCCGCCGCCGACGGCACGGGCTGGGGTGAGGGCGTCGGCATGCTGCTCGTCGAGCGCCTCTCCGACGCCCGGCGCAACGGCCACCAGGTGCTCGCCCTGGTCCGCGGTTCCGCCGTGAACCAGGACGGCGCCTCGAACGGCCTCACGGCCCCCAACGGCCCGTCGCAGCAGCGGGTCATCCGCAAGGCCCTGGCAAGCGCCGGTCTGTCCACTTCGGACATCGACGTGGTGGAGGCGCACGGCACGGGCACCTCGCTCGGCGACCCGATCGAGGCCCAGGCGCTGCTGGCCACCTACGGCCAGGGCCGCGACACCTCGCTGCTGCTGGGTTCGGTGAAGTCCAACATCGGCCACACGCAGGCCGCGGCGGGCGTCGCGGGCATCATCAAGATGGTCATGGCGATGCGCCACGGCCAGGTGCCGAAGACGCTGCACGTCGACGAGCCGTCACCCGCGATCGACTGGTCGGCCGGAGCGGTCGAGCTGGTCACCTCGCAGGTGCCGTGGCCCGAGACCGGGCGTCCGCGCCGCGCGGCGATCTCCTCGTTCGGCATCAGCGGCACCAACGCCCACACGATCATCGAGCAGGCGGCGGAGGCCGAGGTCGCGGCTCCCGAGCGGAAGGCGCTGCCGGTCACGCCGTTCGTGGTGTCCGCCAAGAACGCCGCCGCGCTGGCCGAGCAGGCCGGACGGGTCGGCGAGCTGCTGGAGTGGTCCGACGTGGACAACGCGGACGTGGCCTACTCCCTGGCCACGACCCGAGCCGCGCTGGCGCACCGCCTGGTCGTGCTGGCCGACGACCGCGACGCCGCCATCGCCGCGCTGACCGCGGGCCGGGACGGTGGAACCAGCACCGACCTGGTGCGCGGCACCGTCGCCGACGGTGGACTGGCCTTCCTGTTCACCGGTCAGGGTTCGCAGCGGCTCGGCATGGGCCGTGAGCTGTACGAGGCGGTGCCGGTGTTCGCGGACGCGTTCGACGCGGTCTGCGCGCAGCTCGACCTGGACCGCCCGCTCCGCGACGTGGTGTTCGGCGACGCGGAGGCGTTGGACCGCACCGAGTACACGCAGCCCGCGCTGTTCGCCATCGAGGTCGCGCTGTTCCGCACCCTGGAATCCTGGGGTGTGCGGCCCGACCACGTGGCCGGGCACTCCATCGGTGAGATCGCGGCGGCCCACGTCGCCGGGGTGCTCTCGCTGGAGGACGCCGCAACGCTGGTCTCCGCCCGCGGTCGCCTGATGCAGGCCCTCCCGGCCGGTGGCGCGATGGTCGCCCTCCAGGCCACCGAGGACGAGGTCGCGCCCCACCTCACCGCGCTGGTGTCGATCGCCGCGGTCAACGGCCCGAACGCACTGGTGATCGCCGGTGCCGAGGGCGAGGTCGAGCAGGTGCTCACGCACTTCGCCGACCGGAAGTCCAAGCGGCTCGGCGTGTCCCACGCGTTCCACTCGCCGCTGATGGACCCGGTGCTCGACGAGTTCCGCTCCGTGGTCGGGAACCTCACCTTCTCCACCCCGAAGATCCCGATGCCGGGCGAGGTGACGGACCCGGAGTACTGGGTGCGGCACGTCCGCGGCACGGTGCGCTTCGCCGACGCCGTCACGAGCCTGGAGGCCAAGGGCGTCAGCACGTTCCTGGAACTGGGCCCCGACGGCGTGCTCACCGCGATGGCGCAGGACAGCGTCACCGGCGCGGCACTGGTCGCGAGCCAGCGCAAGGACCGCGACGAGGTCGCGACCCTGGTCCGGGCCCTCGCCGCGCTCCACGTCCGCGGCGTCGCCGTCGACTGGGCGGCGTACTTCGCCGGGTCGGGCGCCCGCAGGGTGGACCTGCCGACCTACGCGTTCCAGCGCGACCGCTTCTGGCTCGACCCGAGCCCGGTCAAGACCCCCGTGGTCGACGCCGAGTTCTGGGAGGCCGTCGAGAGCGGCGACCTCACGTCGCTGAGCCTCGACCTGACCGCCGACGCCGTCGACGCGCTCTCGTCGTGGCACCGCTCGCGCCGCGAGCACGGCGCGGTCGACGGCCTGCGCTACCGGATCGACTGGCAGCCCGTCACCCCGACCGGCGTCGTGTCCGGCCGCTGGCTGGTCACCGACCCCGAGTTGGCGCGAGGACTGGCCGACCGCGGCGTCGAGATCGCCACCGAGGGCCCGTTCGACGGCGTGCTCGCCCTGAGCAACGACGTCGCCGAGGTGCTCGACCTGGTGAAGTCCCACACCGCCACGCTGTGGGTCGCCACCCGCGGCGCGGTCGCCACCGGTCCGGCCGACGCCGTCGCCGACCCGGTCGCCGCACAGGTCTGGGGCTTCGGCCGGGTGGCCGCCCTGGAGCACTCCGACCGCTGGGGTGGTCTGCTCGACCTGCCGGAGACACTCGACGAGCGGGCGTTCGACCGGATCGCCTCGATCCTCACCGGCACGGAGGACCAGGTCGCCGTGCGCGGCTCGGTCGTCCTCGCCCGCAGGCTCGTCGCCGCTCCCGCCGGGAACGGCTCCGACTGGACCCCGCGCGGCACGGTCCTGGTGACCGGCGGCACGGGCGCCATCGGCCGCCACGTCGCGGCCTGGCTCACCGGAGCGGGCGCCGAGCAGGTCGTCCTGCTCAGCCGCGGCGGCGGGGAAGTCCCCGGAGCCACGGTCGTCCCGTGCGACGTGACCGACCGCGACGCGCTGGCCGCCGTCATCGCCGAGTTCCCGCCGAACGCGGTCGTGCACCTCGCCGGAGCCGGCCAGGACACGCTCGTCGCGGACACCGACGCCGACGAACTCGCCCACGTGATGGCGGCCCGCGTCGACGGTGCCGCGAACCTCGACGCGCTGGTCGGCGAGGTGGACGCGTTCGTCCTCTTCTCCTCCACCTCGGGTGTCTGGGGTTCCGGCCGCCAGGGCGCGTACGCCGCGTCCGACGCCTACCTCGACGCGCTCGCCGAGCGCCGCCGAGCCGCCGGGCTCGCCGCCACCTCCGTGGCGTGGGGCCCGTGGGCGGGCGGCGCGATGACCCAGGAGGGTCGGGACGCGCTCAGCCGCCGCGGACTTCCCGCGCTGGCACCGGACCAGGCGCTGTCGGCGCTGCGCCGGGCCGTCGGCCTCGGTGAGGCCACCGTCGTCGTCGCCGACGTCGACTGGACCCGCTTCGCCCCGGCGTTCACCGCCGCCCGGCCCAGCCCGCTGCTCGGCACGCTGCCGGACGTCGTCGCGGCGCTGGAGACCCCAGCCGGGGACACGGACACCGGACTGGTCGCGAAGCTGACCGGACTGCCCGAGCCCGAGCAGCAGTCGCTGCTCGTCGAGCTGGTCCGCGCGCAGGTCGCCGACGTGCTCGGCTTCTCCTCGCCGCAGGCCGTCGAACTCGGGGTCGCGTTCCGCGAACTCGGCTTCGACTCGCTCACGGCCGTGGAACTGCGCGGCAAGCTCAACGACGTCACCGGCCTGCGGCTGCCCGCCACGCTGGTGTTCGACTACCCGAACCTGGCCGCGCTCACCGCGTTCCTGCGCGAGGAGCTGGTCGGCAGCAGGCCGGAAGCGCTCACGGCCGACGCCACCGGGTTCGTCAACGAGCCGATCGCCATCGTCGGCATGGGCCTGCGGCTGCCGGGCGGCATCGAGACGCCGGAACAGCTGTGGGAGCTGGTCACCTCGGGCAGCGACGCCATCTCGGACTTCCCGACCAACCGCGGCTGGGACCTGGCGAACCTGTTCGACCCGGACCCCGACCACGAGGGCACCTCGTACGTGTCCCGAGGCGGGTTCCTGCACGACGCGGGCGAGTTCGACCCGGCGTTCTTCGGGATCAACCCGCGCGAGGCGCTGGCCATGGACCCCCAGCAGCGCATGCTGCTGGAGACGTCCTGGGAGGCCATGGAACGCGCGGGCATCGACCCGGAGTCGTTGCGCGGCAGCCGGACCGGTGTCTTCACCGGCACGAACGGCCAGGACTACGCGATGCAGACGTTCGAGCTGCCACCCGGCATCGAGGGCTACCTCGGCACCGGTGTCGCGGCCAGCGTGGTCTCGGGTCGCCTGTCCTACACGTTCGGGCTGGAGGGCCCGGCGGTCACCGTCGACACCGCCTGCTCGGCCTCGCTGGTCGCCATCCACCTCGCGGCGCAGGCGTTGCGCGCCGGTGAGTGCGACCTGGCACTGGCCGGTGGCGCGTCGATGATGTCCACCCCCGGCGCGTTCATCGACTTCAGCCGCCAGCGCGGCCTGGCCGTCGACGGCACGTGCAAGTCGTTCGCCGCGGCGGCCGACGGCACGGCCTGGGGCGAGGGCGTCGGCATGCTGGTGGTCGAGCGGCTGTCCGACGCGCAGCGCAACGGCCACGAGGTGCTCGCGGTCATCCGCGGCAGCGCGGTGAACCAGGACGGCGCGTCGAACGGCCTCACCGCCCCGAACGGCCCGTCGCAGCAGAGGGTGATCAAGCAAGCGCTTGCGGCCGCCGGACTGTCCACCCAGGACGTCGACGTGGTCGAGGCGCACGGCACCGGCACGAAGCTCGGCGACCCGATCGAGGCGCAGGCGATCCTGTCGACCTACGGCCGGGAGCGGGAAACCCCGCTGCTGCTGGGATCGCTGAAGTCCAACATCGGCCACACGCAGGCCGCGTCCGGTGTCTCGGGCATCATCAAGATGGTGCTGGCGCTGCGGCACGGCGTCGCGCCGAAGACGCTGCACGTGGACTCGCCGTCGCCGCAGATCGACTGGACCTCCGGGTCCGTCGAGCTGCTGACGGAGGCCACGACGTGGCCGGAGACCGGGCGTCCGCGCCGGGCCGCCGTCTCGTCGTTCGGCATGAGCGGCACCAACGCCCACGCCATCATTGAACAGGCGCCACTCGCTGAGGTCGTGGTCGAGACCGCTAAGACGAAGCTTCCGGCGCTGCCCGTGGTGCTCGCGGCGAAGTCGCCGGAAGCGCTGAAGGAGCAGGCGGAACGCTTGCGCGAGCACGTGGCGTCGAACGACGTCGACCTCACCGACCTGGCGTTCTCGTTGCTCACCAGCAGGTCCGGCCTCACCCACCGCGCCGTCGTGGTGGCGGGGGAGGAGGACGAGCTGCTGAACGGTCTCGCGACCGTCTCCGCCGGTGACGTCGTCGCCGAAGGCAAGCTGGCGGTGCTGTTCACCGGCCAGGGCAGCCAGCGGGTCGGCATGGGCCGCGAACTGCACGCCGCGTTCCCGGTGTTCGCCGAGGCGTTCGACGAGATCGCCGCGCTGGTCGACGTCCGGATCGACGACGAGGAGGAGCTGAACCGCACGGAGTTCACCCAGCCCGCGATCTTCGCGGTCGAAGTGGCGCTCTACCGCCTCTTCGAGTCGTGGGGCGTGAAGCCCGACTTCCTGGGCGGCCACTCCATCGGCGAGATCGCCGCGGCCCACGTGGCCGGTGTCCTGTCCCTGGAGGACGCGGCCAAGCTGGTTGGCGAACGCGGTCGTCTCATGCAGGCGTTGCCCGCCGGTGGCGCGATGGTGGCTCTCCAGGCCACCGAGGAGGAAGTGCTGCCGCTGCTGACCGACCTCGTCTCCATCGCGGCGATCAACGGACCCACGTCCATCGTCATCGCCGGTGCGGAAGACGCCGTGCAGCAGGTGGTCGGGGCGTTCCCCGACCGGAAGTCCAAGCGGCTCGGCGTGTCCCACGCGTTCCACTCGCCGCTGATGGAGCCGATGCTCGACGAGTTCCGCGCTGTGGTCGGCGCTCTGACCTACAACCAGCCGCGCATCCCGATGCTCGGCGACGTGACGGACCCGGAGCACTGGGTGCGGCACGTCCGCGACGCGGTGCGGTTCGCCGACACCGTGACGGTCCTGGAGGGCCGGGGCGTGAAGACGTTCCTGGAGCTGGGACCGGACGGCGTGCTTACCGCGATGGGCGCGGACAGCGTCACCGACGCCGTCCTCATCCCGTCGCTGCGCAAGGACCGCGACGAGGTCCGCACCCTGCTGCACGCCCTCGGCCGGGTCCACGCGCGGGGCAACACCGTCGACTGGACCGCGTTCTTCGCGGGCACGGCCGCGAAGCGGATCGACCTGCCCACGTACGCGTTCCAGCGCCAGCACCTCTGGCTGGACTCGCAGCCGTGGCCGACCGCGACGGCGTCCACCGAGGTCTCCGAGGTCGACGCGCGGTTCTGGGCCGCGGTCGACAGCGAGGACCTGGCGTCGCTCGGCGCGGACATCGACCCGTCCACGCCGTTCGGCGACGCGCTGCCGGTGCTGTCGTCCTGGCGGAAGCAGCACAGCGAGAACGCCACCATGGAGGGTTGGCGCTACCAGGTCGAGTGGAAGTCCGTCTCCCCGGAGAAGACCGGAGCGAGCGGCCGCTGGCTGGCCGTCGTGCCCGCTGGACAGGCCGAGCACGCCGTGCTGGCAGGCCTGAGCGCCCGCGGCGTGGAGGTCGTGCCGGTCGAGTGGGACGAGGACGTGGACCGCACGGGCCTCACCACCCTGCTGGAGAAGGCGATGACCGACGGTCCCGCCGAAGGCGTGCTGGCGCTGGCCACCACGGCCACCAGGACCGTGCTGACCGTGCAGGCGCTCGGCGACGCCGGGATCGAGGCCCCGCTGTGGGTCGCGACCCGCGGCGCGGTGTCGACCGGCCGGTCCGACGGCGTGGTCGACCCGACGCAGTCGACGATCTGGGGCACCGGCTACGTGATCGGCCTGGAGCACCCCGAGCGCTGGGGTGGCCTGGTCGACCTGCCGGAGAAGCTGACCGACAAGGCGCTCGACCGGATCGCGGGCGTCCTGGTCGGCTCCGAGGACCAGGTGGCCGTCCGCTCGTCCGGGGTGTTCGGCCGACGGCTGGCGCACGCACCGGCCGCGACCGGTCTGTCCGACTGGTCGCCGCGCGGCACGGTCCTGGTCACCGGCGGCACCGGCGCCCTGGGCACCAGGGTCGCCCGCTGGCTCGCGACCGAGGGCGCCGAGCACCTGGTGCTCACGTCCCGCCGCGGCCCCGGCGCCCCCGGCGCGGCCGAACTGGCCGCGGAGCTGGAGGAGCTGGGCACGAAGGTCACGATCGCCGCGTGCGACGTGGCCGACCGCGACTCGCTGGCGACCCTGCTCGCGGAGTTCCCGCCGAACGCCGTGGTCCACGCCGCGGGCGCGGACCACTACGGGGCCATCGCCGACCACGACCTGGGCACGTTCGACGAGGTCCTGTCCGCGAAGGTCGCGGGCGCGGTGCTGCTGGACGAGCTGCTGGCCGACGCCGACCTGGACGCGTTCGTGGTGTTCTCGTCCATCGCGGGCACGTGGGGTTCCGGCGGTCAGTCCGCCTACTCCGCGGCCAGCGCGTTCCTCGACGGCCTGGCGGAGTCCCGCCGGGCGCGGGGGCTGGTCGCGACCTCGGTCTCCTGGGGTCCGTGGGCGGAGAGCGGCATGGCGACCGTCGGCGACACCGAGGAGCACCTGCGCCGTCGCGGCCTGATCGCGATGTCGCCCGCGCTCACGCTGAACGCGCTGGAGAAGGCGATCCGCTCCGGCGAGACCGCGGTGACCGTGGTCGACATCGAGTGGGACAAGTTCGCCCCCGCGTTCACCATGGCCCGGCCCAGCCCGTTCCTCGGCGACCTGCCCGAGGTGCGCGCCGCTCTGGAGGACTCGACGCCGGAGACCGGCGAGGAGTCCGACCTGGTCGGCAAGCTGGCGGCGCTGTCCGAGGTCGAGCAGCACCTGCTGCTGGTCGACCTGGTCCGCGGCCAGGTCGCGACCGTCCTCGGCCACGGCTCGGCCGACGCGGTCGCGAAGGACAGGGCGTTCCAGGACCTGGGCTTCGACTCCCTGACGGCCGTCGAGCTGCGCAACACGCTCGCGGGCGCCACCGGGCTCAAGCTCCCGGCGACCCTGGTGTTCGACCACCCCAGTGCCGAACCGCTCGCGAGGTTCCTGCACTCCCAGCTCGTCGTCGGCGGCGCCGCGGTGCCGGTCCTCGACGAACTCGACAAGTTGGAGGCCGTGCTCGCCGCCGCGACGCCGGACACGCTCACCCGGACCAGGATCACCATCAAGCTCCAGTCGCTCATGTCCCAGTGGAACTCGGGCAAGGCCGCCGCCGAGGCCCCCAGCGGACTGGACGACGCGTCCGACGACGAGCTGTTCGCGCTCATCAACAAGCAGCTGGGGAAGTAACCACCACCCCTGCCCGCCCCCCTCGCTACCCCCTCCGACCTGGTCGGAGGGGGTAGCGGTGCTGGGGCGAACCCGGTTTTCGGGCCCTTTCCTCAGGGGCCCGTAGGGGCCCGCTAGGGGTTGAGGGGTGTTGGGGCCACGGACAGAATCGTTTCGTGAGCTGAAGTGTGCCAAGCGCTTCCGAATTCACGACGATCTCATTCTCCTGCGCCGGAGAAACCCTGTCGTCCGTAACGAAGAGGTGCTCTTAAATGGCGAATGAAGACACGCTCCGGGAGTATCTCAAACTGGTGACGGCGGATCTCCAGACCACCCGGCAGCGTCTTCAGCAGCTGGAGGAAGGCGACCAGGAGCCGATCGCGATCGTGGCGATGAGCTGCCGTTATCCTGGTGGCGTTCGCTCGCCTGAGGACCTGTGGCGACTGGTCGAGACCGGCGGCGACGCCATTTCCGCGCTTCCCGACGACCGCGGCTGGGGCACCGAAAACGGTGTTATCGCCGTGGAGGGTGGCGGATTCATCTATGACGCGGCCGATTTCGAGCCCGCGTTCTTCGGTATTTCCCCGCGTGAGGCACTGGCCATGGACCCCCAGCAGCGACTGCTGCTGGAAACGACGTGGGAAGTGTTCGAACGCGCCGGAATCGACCCCAGGTCCCTGCGCGGCAGCCAGACCGGTGTGTTCATCGGTGGCAGCGCCATGGGCTACGGGGTCGGCCTGACCGAGGTCCCCGACGAGGTCGCAGGCCACCTGCTCACGGGCGCGGCCCCCAGCGTCCTGTCCGGCAGGCTCTCCTACACGTTCGGCCTCGAAGGCCCCGCCGTCACCGTCGACACCGCCTGCTCCTCCTCGCTCACCGCGCTGCACCTCGCGGCCGCCTCGCTGCGCAACGGCGAGTGCTCGATCGCGCTGGCGGGCGGCGTCATGGTGATGAGCACCCCCGCCGTGTTCGCCGAGTTCGGCAAGCAGGGCGGGCTCTCCCCGGACGGCCGGTGCCGCGCGTTCTCCGACGACGCGGACGGCACCGGCTGGTCCGAGGGCGCGGGCCTGCTGCTCGTCGAGAAGCTCTCCGACGCCAAGCGCAACGGCCACGAGGTGCTCGCGGTCATCCGCGGCAGCTCGGTCAACCAGGACGGCGCCTCGAACGGCCTCACCGCCCCCAACGGCCCGTCGCAGCAGCGCGTGATCCTCCAGGCGCTGGCCAACGCCGGTCTCGCGCCCGCCGACGTGGACGTCGTCGAGGCGCACGGCACCGGCACGCGGCTCGGCGACCCGATCGAGGCGCAGGCCATCCTCTCCACCTACGGCCAGGACCGCGAGCGGCCGGTGCTGCTGGGCTCCCTCAAGTCCAACATCGGCCACACCCAGTCCGCGGCGGGCGTCGCGGGCATCATCAAGATGGTCATGGCGATCCGCCACGGCATCGCCCCCAGGACGCTGCACGCCGAGGAGCCCTCGCACCAGGTCGACTGGGAGGCGGGCGAACTCGAACTGCTCACCGAGGCCCGCCCGTGGCCCGAGACCGGCAAGCCGCGCCGCGCGGGCGTCTCCTCGTTCGGCGTGAGCGGCACCAACGCCCACGTCGTGCTGGAGCAGGCGCCCGCCGTCGAGCCCGTGGACGTTCCGCGCGCGGGCCGAGAGGTGCTGCCGTGGCTGCTGGCCGCGCGCACCGAGGACGGTCTGCGCGAGCAGGCCCGCCGCCTGCGCGACCGGCTCGACGGCTCCGACGCGCACCTGGACGACATCGCCTTCTCCCTGGCGACGACCCGCACCGCGCTCGCCCACCGCGCGGTCGTGGTCGGAGCCGACTCGGCCGCCTTGAAGACCGGCCTGGACGCGCTGGTCGACGGTGGTCCGGCCGCGAGCGTGCAGCGCGGCGCCGTCACCGACGGCGGTCTCGCGTTCCTGTTCACCGGCCAGGGTTCGCAGCGGCTCGGCATGGGCCGCGAGCTGCACGAGGCGTTCCCGGTGTTCGCCGAGGCCTTCGACGAGGTGTGCGCCGAGTTCGAGTCGCCGGTCCGCGAGGCGGTCTTCGGCGACGACGCCGCCGCGCTCGACCAGACCGGTCTGACGCAGCCCGCCCTGTTCGCCGTCGAGGTGGCGCTGTTCCGCCTGATCACCTCGTGGGGCGTGAAGCCGGAGTTCCTGGCCGGGCACTCGATCGGCGAACTGGCCGCCGCCCACGTGGCCGGTGTCCTGTCCCTGGAGGACGCCACCACGCTGGTCGAGGCGCGGGGCCGGTTGATGCAGGCGCTGCCCACGGGCGGCGCGATGGTCGCGCTCCAGGCCACCGAGGCCGAAGTGCTGCCGATGTTGGACGAGCACGTGTCCATCGCGGCCGTCAACGGCCCGAACTCGATCGTCCTGGCGGGCGACGAGGACGCGGTGCTCGCGGTCACCGACGCGTTCGACGACCGCAAGTTCAAGCGGCTCAGCGTTTCCCACGCGTTCCACTCGCCGCACATGGACGCCATGCTCGACGACTTCCGCGCGGTGGCGGCCCGGCTGACCTACCAGTCGCCCACCATCCCGATCGTCTCGACCGCCACCGGCAGGCTCGCCACCGCCGTCGAGCTGTGCTCGGCGGACTACTGGGTCGGCCACGTGCGCCACGCCGTCCGGTTCGCCGACGCCGTCCGCACGCTGGAGGGCCAGGGCGTCTCGACGTTCCTGGAGCTCGGCCCCGACGCCGTGCTCACCGCGATGGGCGCCGAGAGCGCCACCGACGCCGTGCTGATCCCCGCGCTGCGCAAGGACCGCCCCGAGGTCGCGGCCATCACCACCGCCCTCGCCGGCCTGCACGTCCGCGGCACCCGGATCGACTGGGCCGCCTACTTCGACGGCACCGGCGCCCGGCGCGTCGACCTGCCGACCTACGCGTTCGACCGCCAGCGCCTCTGGTTGGAGGACAGCGGTTCAATCGGCGACGTGACCTCCGCCGGCCTGTCGGCCGCCGGGCACCCCCTGCTCGCCGCGGTGCTGCCGATGCCCGACGGCGGGGTGCTGTTCACCGCCCGCCTGTCCGTCGCCACGCACGGCTGGCTGGCCGACCACGTCGTCGCGGACAACGTGGTCGTGCCCGGCACCGCGCTGGTGGAGCTGGCGATCCGCGCGGGCGACCAGGTCGGCTGCGGCCACCTGGAGGAGCTGCTGCTCCAGGCGCCGCTCGTCGTCCCGGCGCAGGGCGGCATCAGCCTGCACGTGGAGCTGGACGCCGAGCCCGGCCGTCGGATGATCACGGTCTACTCCCGTGCGGATGACGACGACGCCGCGTGGGTCGTGCACGCGACCGGCGTCCTGACCGACGAGGCCACGGCCCCCGCGTTCGAGCTGGCGCAGTGGCCGCCCGCCGACGCCGTCCCCCTTGACCTGTCCGGCCTCTACGAGGACCTCGCCGTCGGCGGCTTGCGCTATGGCCCGGTGTTCCGCGGGCTGGTGAACGCCTGGCGCAGCGGCGAAGACGTGTACGCGGAGGTCACGCTGCCCGAGGCGGAACAGCGCCGGGTGGGCGCCTTCGGCGTCCACCCGGCGCTGCTCGACTCCGTCCTGCACACCCTGGGCATCGCCGACGGCGACCAGGAGCGGAGCGGTCCGGCGTCGCTGCCGTTCTCCTGGACCGGGGTGAGCCTGTTCGCCTCCGGCGCCGAGACGCTGCGCGCCCGTGTTTCCCCGTCGCCGCAGGGGGACGGCATCTCCGTGGACGTCGCCGACGGCACCGGCTCGCCGGTCGCCCGCGTCGACTCGCTGGTGCTGCGCCCGATCAGCGGCGAGCAGTTCGGCCGCGGCGGTGTCGACTCCCTCTACCGGGTCGACTGGACGCCGATCACCCCCGAGCCCGCCTCGGTCGAGGACGTCACCATCCTGCACGTCGCGGACTCCGCCGACGTGCACGCCGTCACCGCCGAACTGCTGGCGGGGCTCAAGTCCTTCGTGGACGGTGACCGCGCCGAGGACTCGGTGCTGGTCGTCGTGACCAGCCACGCCGTCGCCGCGCTGCCGGGTGAGGACATCACCGTCCCCGCCCAGTCCGCGGTGTCCGGCCTGGTGCGCTCCGCGCAGTCCGAGCACCCCGGCGCGATCGTCCTGCTGGACCTGGACGACGTGGCCGCGATCGACGAGTTCCTGCCCGCCGTGCTGGGCGCGCGGGAACTGGAGGTCGCGGTCCGCGCGGGCACGCTCCACGCCCCGCGCCTGGTCCGCGCCAACTCCGGCTCGATCGCCCCGTCGGCCGCGGAGTCCGCCTGGCGGCTGGACTTCACCACCTCGGGCACGGTCGACAACCTCACCACCATCCCGTGGCCGCACGCCGAATCCGCGCTGGAGCCCGGCGAGGTCCGGATCGCGATGCGCGCGGCGGGCGTCAACTTCCGCGACGTGATGAACGTGCTCGGCATGTACCCCGGCGACGCCGGGATCATGGGCCTGGAAGGCGCGGGCGTCGTGCTGGAGGTCGGTTCCGGTGTGGACGACCTCGCGGTCGGCGACCGGGTCATGGGCATGGTCGACGCCGCGTTCGGCCCCGTCGTGATCGCCGACCGCCGCAAGGTCTGCCCGATCCCGGACGGCTGGTCCTTCACCCAGGCCGCCGGCGTGCCGCTGGTGTTCCTCACCGCGCTGTACGCCCTGGAGGACCTGGGCGGCCTCAAGTCCGGCGAGTCGATCCTGGTCCACGCCGCCGCGGGCGGTGTCGGCATGGCCGCCACCCAGATCGCCCGCCACCTGGGCGCGGAGGTCTACGGCACGGCGAGCACCGGCAAGTGGGACGCGCTGCGGGCCGCCGGGATCGCCGACGACCACATCGCCTCCTCCCGCACCATCGACTTCGAGCACGAGTTCACCATCGCCACCGACGGACAGGGCGTGGACGTGGTCCTCAACGCCCTGTCCGGCGAGTTCGTCGACGCCTCGCTGCGCCTGCTGGCGCAGGGGTACGGCGGCCGGTTCCTGGAGATGGGCAAGACCGACGTCCGCCACCCCGACGAGGTCGCGAAGCAGCACCTGGACGTGGCCTACACCGCGTTCGACCTGATCGAGGCCGGTCCGGACCGCATCGGCGAGCTGCTGACCCGCCTGCACGGCTGGTTCGCCGACGGCTCGCTGAAGCCGCTGCCCGTCACGACGTGGGACATCCACCGCGCCCCCGAGGCGTTCCGCTTCCTCGGCCAGGCCAAGCACACCGGCAAGGTCGTGCTGACCATCCCGGCCCCGCTCGACCCGAACGGCTCGGTGCTGATCACCGGCGGCACCGGGGGACTGGGCGCGCTCGTGGCCCGGCACCTCGTCGCCGAGCACGGCGTCCGCCACCTCGTGCTGACCTCCCGCCGCGGCGCGGACGCCCCCGGCGCGCGGGAGCTGGCCGACGAGCTGATCGGACTCGGCGCGACCGTGGACCTGGTGGCGTGCGACGTCGCCGACCACGCCGCCGTCTCGGCCCTGCTCAAGGGGATCGAGCACCCGCTGACCGGCGTGGTGCACGCGGCGGGCGTGCTCGCCGACGGCTTGCTGGTCTCGTTGACCCCCGAACGGCTGTCCACTGTGCTCGGTCCGAAGGCGGACGCCGCCGCGCACCTGCACGAGCTGACCGCCGACCTCGACCTGGCCATGTTCGTCGTCTTCTCCTCGTCCTCCGGTCTCTTCGGCGGTGCGGGGCAGGCGAACTACGCCGCCGCCAACACGTTCCTCGACGCGCTGGCCGTGCACCGCCGCCACCGCGGCCTCCCGGCCATCTCGCTGGCCTGGGGCCCGTGGGACCAGACGGCGGGCATGGGCGCGTCGCTGTCCGACGCCGACTTCGCCCGCATGGCCCGCTCGGGGATGCCCGCGCTGTCCGCCGCCGACGGCCTGGCGCTGTTCGACCTCGCCCGCGTCACCGACGACGCCCTGCTCGCGCCGGTCAAGCTGGACCTGGCCACCCAGAAGGAAAACGCACAGCGGGATTCCGGCGAGGTCCACCCGCTGCTGCGCGGACTGGTCCGCGCCCCGGCCCGCCGCGCGGCCACCGCCGCGGGCAGGACCGAACCGGCGTCCTGGTCGCAGCGGCTGGCGGGCAAGACCAGGGCGGAGCAGGACGAACTGCTGCTGGACCTGGTGATCGGCCAGGTCGCGGTCGTCCTCGGCTACGACTCCCCGCTGGACATCAAGCCCTCGCTGGCGTTCAAGGAACTCGGCTTCGACTCGCTGTCCGCGGTGGAGCTGCGCAACACGCTCAGCGCCGCGACCGGCGTGAAGCTGCCCGCGACGCTGGTCTTCAACTACCCCAACGCGATCGAGCTGGCCGCGCACCTGCGCGCCGAGCTGGCGGGCGCCGACAGCACGGCCGCGACCCTCCTGGACGAACTCGACCGGCTCGACCTCGCGTTCGGCGAGGTCGGCGCGGACGACCCGATGCGCACCAAGATCACCAGCCGACTGCAGCGCGTGCTGGCCAAGTGGAACGGAACCGGAGAGGCCGCGGCGTCTCCGGATTCGGGGAAGACCACGTTGGACGAGGCGGGCTACGACGAGCTCTTCGACTTCATCGACAACAACCTCAGCTCCTCGTGATCATCCACAACCCGCCTGCACCGCTGTAGAGGAGACGACTCGAATGGCCAACGAAGACAAGGTCCTCGCCTACCTGCGAAAGGTGACGAGCGAGCTCGACGACGCGAAGCGCAGGCTGCGCGAGCTCGACCGCGAGGGCCAGGAGCCCATCGCGATCGTCGGCATGGGCTGTCGTTTTCCCGGCGGTGTGTCGTCCCCCGACCAGCTGTGGCGGTTCGTGGAGTCCGGCGGTGACGCGATCGGCGCCATGCCGAACGACCGCGGCTGGGAGCTGAACCTCGACGACGACCCGGAGGCCGCGGGCAGCACCTACGTGGCCGACGGCGGGTTCCTGCACGACGCCGCGCAGTTCGACGCGAACTTCTTCGGCATCAGCCCCCGCGAGGCCCTGGCCATGGACCCCCAGCAGCGGGTGCTGCTGGAGACCTCGTGGGAGACGCTGGAGCACGCGGGCATCGACCCGACCACGTTGCGCGGCAGCCGGACCGGCGTGTTCGTCGGCGCCGCCCAGTACCAGTACGGCGCCGCCGCCGAGACCGCAGACGCCGAGGACGGCGTCGAGGGCTACCTGCTCACCGGCAACGCGACCAGCGTCGCCTCGGGCCGCATCTCCTACACCCTCGGCCTGGAGGGGCCCGCCGTCACGCTCGACACGGCGTGCTCGTCCTCGCTCGTGGCGCTGCACTGGGCGATCCAGGCCCTGCGCTCCGGCGAGTGCACGCTCGCGCTCGCGGGCGGTGTCGCGGTCATGGCGACCCCCGGCATGTTCGTCGAGTTCTCCCGCCAGCGCGGCCTGTCCACCGACGGCCGCTGCAAGGCGTTCTCGGCCGACGCCGACGGCACCGGCTGGGCCGAGGGCGTCGGCATGCTGCTGGTGGAGAAGCTGTCCGACGCGCGCCGCAACGGCCACGAGGTCCTCGCGATCGTGCGCGGCAGCGGCATCAACCAGGACGGCGCGTCCAACGGCCTGAGCGCCCCCAACGGTCTCGCCCAGGAGCGCGTCATCGCGCAGGCGCTGGCCAGCGGCCGCCTCGAACCGTCCGATGTGGACGTCGTCGAGGCGCACGGCACCGGCACCAAGCTCGGCGACCCGATCGAGGCGCAGGCCCTCCTGGCCGCGTACGGCCAGGACCGCGAGACCCCGTTGCTGCTGGGCTCGTTCAAGTCCAACATCGGTCACGCCCAGGCCGCCGCGGGTGTCGCCGGCGTGATCAAGATGGTCATGGCGATCAAGCACGGCGTCGTGCCGAAGACGCTGCACGCGGAGAACCCGACCCCGCACGTCGACTGGACCTCCGGCGCCGTCGAGCTGGTCACCGAGACCAGGGCGTGGCCCGAGACCGCGGGCCGTCCGCGCCGCGCGGCGGTGTCGTCGTTCGGCATCAGCGGCACCAACGCCCACACCATCATCGAGCAGGCGACCAGCGACTCCGGGACCCGGCCCGTGGAGCGCGCGCCGCTCCCGGTCGTTCCGCTGGTGGTCTCCGCCAAGACCCCCGAGGCGCTGCGCGCCCAGGCCGCCCGTCTCGTGGCGCTGGTCGAAGGTGACGTCGACCTGACGGACATCGCCTTCTCCTTGGCCACCAAGCGCTCCCGCTTCGACCACACCGCCGTGCTGGTCGGCGACGACCGCGCCGAGCTGGCCACCGCGCTGCGCGGCTTCGCCGAGGACGGGCCCGTCGCGGACCTCGTGCGCGGGACCGCCGACGTGCGCGGCAAGACCGCCTTCGTCTTCCCCGGCCAGGGTTCGCAGTGGGTCGGCATGGCCGCCGAACTGCTGGACTCCTCGCCGGTCTTCGCCGCCCGCATGGCCGAGTGCGAGCAGGCCCTGTCCGCGCACCTCGACTGGTCGGTCACCGACCTGCTGCGCCGGGCCGACGGCTCGCCGAGCATCGACCGCCTCGACGTGGTGCAGCCCGCCCTGTTCGCGGTCATGGTCTCGCTGGCCGCGGTCTGGCAGGCGCACGGCGTGAAGCCGGACGCCGTGATCGGCCACTCGCAGGGCGAGATCGCCGCCGCGTGCGTCGCCGGCGCCCTGTCGCTGGACGACGCGGCACTGGTCGTCGCCCTGCGCGGCAAGGCGCTGGTCGCGCTGGCAGGCATGGGCGGCATGGCCTCGATCGCGCTGCCGGTCGCCGACGTCCGCGAGCGGATCGCCGACCGCCCCGCGCTGTCCATCGGCGCGGTCAACGGCCCGCGCGCCGTGGTCGTCTCCGGCCCGCCGTCCGAGCTGACGGAGCTGGTGGACGGCCTGACCGCCGAGGGCGTTCGCGCCCGCTACGTCCCGATCGACTACGCCTCGCACTCCGTCGAGGTCGAGCTGGTCCGCGACGACGTCCTCCGCCTGCTGGCCCCGATCACCCCGCGCGCCACCACGATCCCGATGTACTCCACGGTCACCGGCGAACTGGTCGACGGCGCGGAGCTGACCGCGGAGTACTGGTACGCCAACGTGCGCCGCACGGTCGAGTTCGCGCCGACGGTCCGGACGATGATCTCCCAGGGCTTCCGGTCGTTCGTGGAGACCAGCGCGCACCCCGTGCTCACCATGTCGGTGCAGGACCTGCTGGACGAGGCCGACGCCACCGGTCTCGCGGTCGGCACGCTGCGCCGCGACCAGGGCGGCTCGCGCCGGCTGCTGACCTCGCTGGCCGAGGCCTCGGTGCGCGGCCTGCCCGTTGACTGGCCCGCGCTGTTCGACGGTTCGGGCGCCCGCGCGGTCGACCTGCCCACCTACGCGTTCCAGCACCGCCGCTACTGGATGATCGGCAACGGCTCGGCCGTCGTCGACGTCACCGCCGCCGGTCTCGGCGAGGCGGACCACCCGCTGCTCGGCGCGGTCGTGGACCTGTCCGACGACGACGGCGGTGTCGTGTTCACCGGCCGCGTGTCGGTCGGCACCCACCCGTGGCTCGCCGACCACGTCGTGTCCGGCCTGGTGTTCGTGCCCGGCACGGCGTTCGTGGACCTCGCCATCCGCGCCGCCGACCACGTCGGGTGCGCGCTGCTCGACGAGCTGACCGTGCAGGCGCCGCTCGTGCTGCCCGAGCACGGCGGCGTGCGGCTCCAGGTCGCCGTGGCCGAGCCGGACCCGGCCGGCCGCCGCTCGTTCACCATCTCCGCCCGCCCGGACGAGGGCGCCTGGGTCCGGCACGCGGCCGGTGTCCTCGCCCCCGCGTCCCTCGGCGCTCAGGGCGACCTGACGGCCTGGCCGCCCGCCGGTGCCGAGTCCGTCGACCTGGACGGCCTCTACGACGCGCTCGCCGCCGGTGGCCTGCACTACGGCCCGGTGTTCCAGGGCCTGCGCGCGGTGTGGCGCGACGGCGACGCCGTCTACGCCGAGGCGTCGCTGCCCGAGGGCGCCGACGTCACGGGCTTCGGCCTGCACCCCGCGCTGCTCGACGCCTCGCTGCACGCCATCGCGCACGGCGAGTTCCTCAGCTCCGCCGACGGGCCGTGGCTGCCGTTCTCCTGGAGCGGCGTCGAACTGCTCGCCGCGGGCGCGACCGCGCTGCGGGTCCGCATCACCCGCGCGGGCACCGACGCCGTCTCGCTGCTCGTCGCCGACAGCGCGGGCACGCCGGTCGCCTCCGTGGAATCCCTGGTGCTGCGGGCGATCTCCACCGACCAGCTCAGCGCGGTCCGCTCCGCCGCCCCAGACTCGCTGTTCAAGCTCACCTGGATCCCGGTCGCCGAGGCCCCGGACTCCGAGGTGCCCGCCGTCGTCATCCCGGTGCGCGGCACCAACGACGTCGACTCGGTCCACTCCACGGCGCACTCGGTGCTCCAGCTGGTCCAGGAGTGGCTCGGCGGCGACCACGCCGAACGCCTGGTGCTGGTCACCTCCAACGCGGTGGCCACGGCCGGTGAGGACGTGCTCGACCTCGCCGCCGCCGCGGCCCGCGGCCTGATCCGCTCCGCGCAGTCGGAGAACCCCGGCGCCATCCTGCTGGTCGACACCGACGGGCTGCCCTCCTCCGAGGCCGCGCTGAGCACCGCGCTCGCCGCCGACGAGTCCGAGGTCGTCATCCGCGACGGCGTCGTGCTCGCGCCCCGCCTGGCCAAGGCCGTGCCGACCGCCGAGGCGCCGGTCATCGACGGCTCCGTGCTCGTCACCGGCGGCACCGGGGGACTGGGCGCGCTGCTCGCCAAGCACCTCGTCACCGCCTATGGCGTGCGGAACCTGGTCCTGACCTCCCGTCGCGGCCCGGACGCCGACGGCGCTCCGGAGCTGCTGGACGAGCTGGCTGCCCTGGGCGCCGACGCCCGGATCGTGGCGTGCGACGCCGCCGACCGCGACGCGCTGGCCGCCGTGCTGGCCGACATCCGCGTCGAGCACCGCGTCGCCGGTGTCGTGCACGCGGCCGGTGTGCTGGACGACGGGATCGTCGCCTCCCTGACGCCGGAGCGGATCGACGCCGTGCTGCGGCCGAAGGTCGACGCCGCCTGGCACCTGCACGACCTCACCGCCGACGACGACCTCGCCCTGTTCGTCTCCTTCTCCTCCGCGGCGGGGGTGCTCGGCTCGCCCGGCCAGGGCAACTACGCCGCCGCGAACGCGTTCCTCGACGCCCTCGCGGCCCACCGCCGCGCCACCGGCCTGCCCGCCGTCTCGCTGGCCTGGGGCCTGTGGGAGCGCGCGAGCGGCCTGTCCGGCGCGATGGGCGCGAGCGGCCAGGACCGGTTGTCGCGCGGCGGTTTCAGCGCGCTGACCGACGCCGAGGGCCTTGCGCTGTTCGACGCCGCGCTGACCACCGGCGACGACCTGCTGCTGCCGGTGCGGGTGACGCTCAGCGCGCTGCGCGCCGCCGACGGCACCGTGCCCCGCCTGTGGCGCGGACTGGTCCGCACCTCCGGCAGGCGCAGGGCGACCGCCGCCGACGAGGCCGCCGTCGCCGGGCTCGCGGGCCGACTGGCCGCGCTGCCCGAGGACGAGCGGCTGCCCGAGGTGCTGGAGATCGTCCGCGCGTACGTCGCCGCGGTGCTCGGCTACGGCTCTCCGTCCGAAGTGGACGCGAGCCGGGCGTTCAAGGAGCTGGGCTTCGACTCGCTGACCGCGGTCGAGTTCCGCAACCAGCTGTCCGCCGCCACCGGCCTCCGGCTGCCCGCGACGCTGGTGTTCGACTACCCGACCTCCGCCGTGCTCACCGACTTCCTCTGCGGCGAGCTGCTCGGCACCGTAGCCGACGTCGTCCCGACGTCCGCTGCCAGGAAGAACGACGACGAGCCGATCGCCATCGTGTCCATGGCCTGCCGCTTCCCCGGCGGCATCGCCTCGCCGGAAGACCTGTGGAAGGTCATGACCGACGGCGTCGACGCCATGTCGCCGTTCCCCACCGACCGCGGCTGGGACCTGGACCTGCTGCGGCACGCGGTGGACTCCACCGAGGGCGGCTTCCTGCACAACGCCAGCGAGTTCGACTCGCCGTTCTTCGGCATCACGCCCCGCGAGGCCGTGGCGATGGACCCGCAGCAGCGCCTGCTGCTGGAGGTCTCCTACGAGACGTTCGAGCGCGCGGGCCTCGACCCGGCCACGCTGCGCGGCAGCCGGACCGGCGTGTTCACCGGCCTCATGTACCACGACTACGTCAACGGCCTGACCACGATCCCGGAGGAGGTGTCCGGGTACCTGGGCACCGGCAACTCCGGCAGCGTCGCGTCCGGCCGCGTCTCCTACACGTTCGGCCTGGAAGGCCCGGCCGTCACGATCGACACCGCGTGCTCCTCCTCGCTGGTCGCGCTGCACGTCGCGGCCCAGTCGCTGCGCAGCGGCGAGTGCGACTTGGCGCTGGTCGGCGGTGTCGCGGTTATGGCGACCCCCGGCACGTTCGTGGACTTCGCCAGCCAGGGCGGTATGGCCACCGACGGCCGCTGCAAGCCGTTCGCCGCCGCCGCCGACGGTGTCGCCTGGTCCGAGGGCATCGGCCTGCTGCTCGTCGAGCGGCTGTCCGACGCGAAGCGCAACGGCCACCAGGTGCTCGCGCTGGTGCGCGGCACCGCGGTGAACCAGGACGGCGCTTCCAACGGCCTCACCGCCCCCAACGGCCCGTCGCAGCAGCGGGTCATCAAGCAGGCCCTCGTCAACGCCGGTCTGTCCACCCAGGACGTCGACGTGGTCGAGGCGCACGGCACCGGCACGAAGCTCGGCGACCCGATCGAGGCCCAGGCCGTCATCGCGACCTACGGCCAGGACCGCGAGCGGCCGCTGCTGCTCGGCGCGCTGAAGTCCAACCTCGGCCACACCCAGGCCGCGGCGGGTGTCGCGGGCATCATCAAGATGGTGCTGGCCATGCGCCACGGCGTGCTGCCCCGCACGCTGCACACCGACGCGCCGACGCCGCAGGTCGACTGGACCGCCGGTGACGTGGAGCTGATCACCGAGCAGGTCGCCTGGCCCGAGACCGGCCGCCCGCGCCGGGCGGGCGTGTCGTCGTTCGGCATCGGCGGCACCAACGCGCACACCATCATCGAGCAGGCGGCCGTCGACACCACGCCGGTTCCGGCGCGGGTCGCGCCGCCGGTCACGCCGGTCGTGCTGTCCGCCAAGAGTTCCGCCGCGCTGCTGGGCCAGGCCGCGAACCTGGAAGCGATCGCGGACTCGGTCGACCTGACCGACCTCGCCTTCTCCGCCGCCACGACCCGCGCGCACCTGGAGCACCGGGCCGTCGTGGTCGCCACCGACACCGACGACCTGCTGACCGGCCTCCGGTCGCTCGCCGTGCGCGACGCGGTGGTGCACGGCAAGACCGCGATCCTGTTCACCGGCCAGGGTTCGCAGCGGCTCGGCATGGGCCGCGAGCTGTACGAGGCGTACCCGGTGTTCGCCAGGGCGTTCGACGCCGTGTGCGCCGTGCTGGACGTCCCGGTCGTGGAGATCGTGTTCGGCGTCGACGCCGAGGCGCTGAACCGGACAGGCAACGCGCAGCCCGCGCTGTTCGCCCTCGAAGTGGCGCTGTACCGGCTGGTCGAGTCGTGGGGCGTGAAGGCCGACTTCGTCGGCGGCCACTCCGTCGGCGAGATCGCCGCCGCCCACGTGGCCGGCGTCCTCACGCTGGAGGACGCGGCCACACTGGTTTCCGCTCGGGGCCGCCTGATGCAGGCGCTGCCCGCTGGTGGCGCGATGGTCGCGTTGCAGGCCACCGAGGACGAGGTACTCCCGCACCTTGGTAACGACGTTTCCATTGCGGCGGTCAACGGCCCCAACTCGGTCGTCGTCGCAGGTTCCGAGGACGCGGTCGACCAGGTGGTCGCGCACTTCGCGGACCGGAAGTCCAAGCGCCTCAGCGTGTCCCACGCCTTCCACTCGCCGCTGATGGACCCGATGCTGGACGAGTTCCGCGCCGTGGTCTCGAAGCTGGCCTTCGCCGAGCCGAAGATCGCGCTGCTGGGCGACGTGACGGACCCGGAGCACTGGGTGCGGCACGTGCGCGGGACGGTCCGCTTCGCGGACGCGGTCACCACGCTGGAGGGCCAGGGCGTCAAGACCTTCCTGGAACTGGGCCCGGACGGCGTGCTCACCGCGATGGCGCAGGACAGCGTCAAGGACGCGGCCCTCGTCGCGGGACTGCGCAAGGACCGCCCGGAAGCCCGCTCGGTCGTCACGGCGCTCGCCGCCCTGCACGCCCGCGGGGTGAAGGTCGACTGGGCCGCGTTCTTCGCCGGCACCGGCGCCCGCCGGGTCGACCTGCCCACCTACGCCTTCCAGCACGAGCAGTACTGGCTGGAGCGCCCGGCGATCGCGGCCGAGGTGGACGAGGTCGAGGCGCGCTTCTGGGACGCCGTCGAGCGCGAGGACCTGGAGTCGCTGGCCACCTCGCTGTCGCTGGAGAGCGACGCCGTGGGCTCCGTCGTCCCGGCACTGGCGCAGTGGCGCCGCGACCGGCGCGGCGAGTCCACGGTGGAGGGATGGCGCTACCGGATCGAGTGGCAGCACACGACGCCCGGCGCGGCGACCGCGTCCGGCCGCTGGCTGCTGGTCGGCCCCGAGGACCTGGCCCTGCCGGGTGTCGAGATCGTCCGCATCGCCGCTTCGGCGGACCGTGCGGATCTGGTGACCGGGCTGGAGACCGTCGGCGAGGTCGATGGGGTGCTCTCCACCTGCACGGACGTCGCCGAGGTGCTTGCACTGGTGCAGGCCCTCGGCGACGCCGGGATCCCGGCGCCGCTGTGGTGCACGACCAGGGGCGCGGTCGCGACCGGCCGCGCCGACGTGGTCGACAACCCCGACCAGGCCACGATCTGGGGCCTGGGACTGGTCGCGGGGCTGGAGCACCCGGACCGCTGGGGCGGTCTGGTCGACCTCCCCGTGACGTTGGACAAGCGCGGGTGCGAGCGGCTCGCCGCCGTGCTCGTGGGCACCGAGGACCAGGTTGCTCTGCGCGGTTCGGGTGTCTTCGCCCGCCGTTTGGCGCACGGGCGGACCGCTGAGGCTGTAGGGGGCTTCGCACCGCGTGGGACCGTGCTCGTCACCGGGGGCACCGGCGCACTTGGCGCGCGGGTGGCCCACTGGCTGGCGGAGGCAGGCGCGGAGCACCTGGTCCTCACCTCCCGCCGCGGCGCGGACGCGCCCGGTGCGACCGACCTGGCCGCCTCGCTGGAGTCCGCGGGCGTCCGAGTCACGCTGGCCGCCTGCGACGTCGCCGACCGCGACGCCGTGGCCGCGCTGGTCGCGGAGTTCCCGCCGAACGCCGTCGTGCACGCCGCGGGCGCCGAGCAGTTCACGCCGCTCGCCGAGTACGACCCTGCCGACTTCGCCGCGCTGCTGGCCCCGAAGGTCGACGGCGCGCGGAACCTGGACGAGCTGGTCGGCGAGGTCGACGCGTTCATCCTGTTCTCCTCCATCGCGGGCACGTGGGGCAGCGGCGGCCAGTCCGCCTACGCCGCCGCGAACGCCTACCTGGACGCGCTCGCTGAGTCCCGCCGCTCCCGCGGTCTGACCGCGCTGTCGGTCGCCTGGGGCGCGTGGGCCGAGGGCGGCATGGCCGTCGGCGAGGCGGGGGAGCAGCTGCGCCGCCGCGGCGTCACCGCGATGGACCCCGACGCCGCGCTGACCGCGCTGCGCCAGGCGATCCGCTTCGACGACACCGCCGTCGCGGTCGCCGACATCGACTGGGCGCTGTTCGCGCCGATCTTCACCACGCTCCGCCCCAGCCCGCTGATCGGCGACCTCCCCGAGGTCCGCGCGGCGCTGGCGTCGGCCCCGACCCAGGACGCCTCCAGCACCTCGCGGTTCGCCGCACTGCCCGAACAGGACCGTTCCCGCGCACTGCTGGACCTGGTGCGCGAGCAGGCCGCACTGGCCTGCGGCTTCGCCTCCGGTGACGACATCACCAGCACGCGGCCGTTCCGCGAGCTGGGCTTCGACTCGCTGACCGCCGTGGAACTGCGCAACCGGCTCACCACCGAGACCGGTCTGGCGCTGCCCGCGACGCTGGTCTTCGACTACCCGACCCCCGCCGTGCTCGCCGAGCACCTGGACGGCCGGTTCGGCGGTGCGGGCACGGCGCTCGCCGCCGTCCAGGCCGCCACGCCGCTGGACGACGAGCCGATCGCGATCGTCGCGATGTCCTGCCGCTTCCCCGGTGGCGTCTCGTCGCCCGAGCAGCTGTGGCAGCTCGTCGTCGAGGGCCGCGACGCGATCTCGCCGTTCCCGAGCGACCGGGGTTGGGACGCCGACGCCCTGTTCGACGCCGACCCGGACAGCCAGGGCTCTTCCTACGTCGTGGAAGGCGGGTTCCTGGAGGGGATCAGCCAGTTCGACCCGGCGTTCTTCGGCATCTCGCCCCGCGAGGCCCTGGCCATGGACCCCCAGCAGCGGCTGCTGCTGGAGACCTCGTGGGAGGTGTTCGAACGGGCGGGCCTCGACCCGGCCTCCCTGCGCGGCCAGCAGATCGGCGTGTTCGCGGGCACCGCGAACCAGGACTACTCCGCCCTGCTCGTCGCGGGCGGCGACAACGTCGAGGGCTACCTCGGCACCGGCAACATCACCAGCGTCGCCTCCGGCCGGGTCTCGTACACGTTCGGCCTGGAGGGCCCGGCCGTCACGGTCGACACCGCGTGCTCGTCGTCGCTGGTCGCCCTGCACCTCGCCGCTCAGGCGCTGCGCAGCGGCGAGTGCACGATGGCGCTCGCGGGCGGCGTGACGATCATGTCCACGCCCGGCACGTTCGTCGAGTTCTCCCGCCAGCGCGGTCTCGCGACCGACGGCCGCTGCAAGGCGTTCGCCGCCGCCGCGGACGGCACCGGCTGGGGCGAGGGCATCGGCATGCTGCTGGTGGAGCGCCTCTCCGACGCCCAGCGCAACGGCCACCAGGTCCTGGCGGTCGTGCGCGGCTCGGCGGTCAACCAGGACGGCGCGTCCAACGGCCTCACCGCCCCGAACGGGCCGTCGCAGCAGCGGGTCATCCGCCAGGCCCTCGCCAACGCCGGTCTGTCCACTTCGGACGTCGACGTGGTCGAGGCGCACGGCACCGGCACGGTGCTCGGCGACCCGATCGAGGCCCAGGCCGTCCTCGCGACCTACGGCCAGGACCGGGAAACGCCGCTGCTGCTGGGTTCGCTGAAGTCCAACATCGGCCACGCCCAGTCGGCGGCCGGTGTCGGCGGCATCATCAAGATGGTCATGGCGATCCGCAACGGCATCGCCCCCAAGACGCTGCACGTCGACGAGCCGTCCCCGAAGGTCGACTGGACCTCCGGCGCGGTCGAACTGCTCACCGAGGCCCGCCCGTGGCCCTCGGTCGACCGCCCCCGCCGCGCGGCGGTGTCGTCGTTCGGCATCAGCGGCACCAACGCCCACACCATCATCGAGCAGTGGGAGGGCGCCGAGGAGACGGTCGCCGAGCGGTCCGCGCTGCCCGCGCTGCCGCTGGTGCTCTCCGCCAAGACCCCGGAAGCCCTGGTCCACCAGGCGGAGCGGCTGCTCGACCACCTCGACCACACCACCGCCGACCTGGCCGACACGGCGTTCTCCGCCGCGACCACCCGCGCCCGCCTGGAGCACGGCGCGGTCGTGGTCGGCGCGGGCCAGGACGACCTGGTTCGCGGTCTGACCGCCCTGGTCCGCGGCGACCAGGACGCCTCGCTCGTGCGCGGCGCCGCCACCGAGGGCCGACTCGCGATCCTGTTCACCGGACAGGGCAGCCAGCGGCTCGGCATGGGCCGCGAGCTGTACGACGCGTTCCCGGCCTTCGCCGACGCCTTCGACGCCGTGTGCGCCCACTTCGAGCAGCCGGTCGGCGAGACCGTGTTCGGCATCGACGCCGACGCCCTCAACCGCACCGGCACGACGCAGCCCGCGCTGTTCGCGCTGGAAGTGGCGCTGTACCGGCTGGTCGAGTCGTTCGGAGTCCGCCCCGACTTCGTCGGTGGCCACTCCATCGGCGAGATCGCCGCCGCCCACGTGGCCGGTGTCCTCACCCTGGGGGACGCCGCCAAGCTGGTCGAGACCCGCGGCAGGCTCATGCAGGCCCTCCCGGCCGGTGGCGCGATGGTCGCCCTCCAGGCCACCGAGGACGAGGTGCTGCCCCACCTTGGTAACGACGTTTCGATTGCGGCGGTCAACGGACCCACCTCGGTCGTCGTCGCGGGCGCCGAAGACGCCGTTGCCCAGGTCGTCGCCCAGTTCGCCGACCGGAAGTCCAAGCGCCTGGCCGTCTCGCACGCGTTCCACTCGCCGCTGATGGACCCGATGCTGGACGAGTTCCGCGCCGTGGTCGCGAAGTTGGCGTTCACCGAGCCGACGATCGCGATGCCGGGCGAGGTCACGGACCCGGAGTACTGGGTCGCCCACGTCCGCGACGCCGTCCGGTTCGCCGACACCGTCACGACGCTGGAATCCCGTGGCGCGTCGACGTTCCTCGAACTGGGTCCGGACGCGGTCCTCACCGCGATGGGCGCCGACAGCGTCACCGACGCCGTCCTGGTGCCCGCGCTGCGCGCCGACCGGCCCGAGGTCACGACCCTGGTCCGCGCACTGGGTTCGCTGCACACCCTGGGCAACCGGGTCGACTGGGCCGCGTACTTCGCCGGTTCCGGCGCCCGCCGGGTCGAGCTGCCCACCTACGCGTTCCAGCGCGAGCGCTTCTGGCCGCAGCCCGCGCAGGGCTGGGCCGACGTCGCCGCGATCGGCCTGCGGGACGTCGACCACCCGATGCTCGGCGCGGCCCTGTCGCTGGCCGACGGCGACGGCCTGGTGCTGACCGGTCGCCTGTCGACCGCGGCTCAGCCTTGGCTCGCCGACCACGTCGTGCTCGGCACGATCCTGGTGCCCGGCACCGCCTTCGTGGAACTCGCACTGCACGCGGGGGAGCAGGTCGGCCTCGACCTGCTGGAGGAGCTGACCCTCGAAGCCCCGCTCGCCATTCCCGAGCACGGCGACGTGGCACTGCAGCTGACGGTCGCCGCGGCCGACGAGAACGGCCGCCGCGCGCTCCAGGTGCACTCCAGCGTCGCCGACGGCCCGTGGACCCGGCACGCCAGCGGCTCGCTCGCCACCGGCACCACCGCTCGGACCGACCTCACCGAATGGCCGCCCGCGAACGCCGAGCCCGTCGACCTCACCGGCTTCTACGACGCGCTGGCGGACTCCGGCTACGGCTACGGCCCGGCGTTCCAGGGCCTCAAGTCCGCCTGGCTGCGCGACGACGAGGTGTTCGTCGAGGTGCGGGTCCCGGAGGCCGACGGGTTCGGCCTCCACCCGGCCCTGCTGGACTCCGCGCTGCACGCCGCCGGGCTCGGCGGTCTGCTGCCGGACGCCGACGTGGTGCGCATCCCGTTCGCCTGGACCGACGTCTCGCTGCACGCCGTCGGCGCCAACGCCCTGCGGGTGCGGCTGTCGCGCGGCAAGCACGACGGCATCACCCTCGACGTGGCCGACTCGACCGGCGCGCCGGTCGCGCGGGTCGGGTCGCTGGTGCTGCGCCAGGTGTCCGCCGACCAGGTGGCCGTCAAGACCACCACCGACTCGCTGTTCAAGGTCGACTGGGTCACCGTCCCCACGACCGACGCGACCGTGTCGCTCGCCGTGCTGGACGACGACCTCGCCGCCGCTCTCGGCGTCGAGTCCACTTCGGACCTCGACGCGGTCGTCGACGTGCCGGACGCGGTCCTGGTGTCCGCCGCCGACGCGTCGGAAGCACTGACCCTCGCCCAGACCTGGCTGGCGGACGAGCGGTTCGACGCCGCGAAGCTGGTGTTCGTCACCAGGGGAGCGGTCGCCACGGCGGGCGAGGACGTCACCGACCTCGACGCCGCCGGCATCTGGGGCCTCATCCGCTCGGCGCAGACCGAGCACCCCGAGCGGTTCGTGCTGCTCGACCTCGACGGTCAGGAGGCTTCCCGCGGTGTGCTGTCCCACGCGCTGGTTCCGGGGGCCCCTCAACTGGCACTCCGCGACGGCGAGGCCCGCGCGCCGCGTCTGGGCCGCGTGGCTCCGGCCGTGGGGGCAGCGCCCGCGCTCGACCCGACCGGGACGGTACTGATCACCGGTGCCACCGGAGCGCTCGGCGGCCTGGTCGCCAGGCACCTGGTGACGCGCTACGACGTCACGAACCTGCTGCTGGTCAGCAGGCGCGGCGAGGACGCGCCCGGCACGACCGAGCTGGCCACCGAACTCGCCGGGCTCGGCGCGGTGGCGACGTTCGCCGCGTGCGACGTGTCCGACCGCGCGGCGCTGGAGCGCCTGCTCGCCGGGATCCCGGCCGAGCGGCCGCTGACCGGTGTCGTGCACACCGCGGGCGTGCTGGACGACGGCACGTTCGAGGCGCAGACCCCGGACCGGCTGTCGGCCGTGGCGCTGCCCAAGGCCGACGCCGCACGGCACCTGCACGAACTGGTCGGCGACGTGGAGATGTTCGTCCTGTTCTCCTCGCTGTCCGGCACCTACGGCACGGCGGGCCAGTCGAACTACGCCGCCGCCAACGCCTACCTGGACGGCCTCGCCCACCACCGCCGGGCGAACGGCCTCGCGGCCACCTCGCTGGCGTGGGGCCTGTGGCAGACCGACACCGGCATGGGCACCGACTCCGACCGCGCCGCCCGCGGCGGCATCGGGACGCTGTCCGCCGTGGACGGTCTGGCCCTGTTCGACGCCGCGCTGGCCACCGACGAGGCCCACCTCGTGCCGGTGCACCTCGACCTCGCGGTGCTGCGCACCCACCCGACCGTTCCCGCGATCCTGCACGGCCTGGTCCGCCCGGCCCGCCGCGCCGTCCGCGCCGCGGACACCGCGTCCCGCCTCGGCCTGGCCGGCCTGGTCGGCCCGGAGCGGCACCGCGCGGTGCTGGACCTGGTCCGCACGCAGGTCGCCGCCGTCCTCGGCTACGACACGCCGGACGCGGTCCACGCGGGCCGCGCGTTCAAGGAACTGGGCTTCGACTCGCTCACCGCGGTCGAACTCCGCAACGGCCTCAACGCCGTCACGGGGATGCGCCTGCCCGCCACGCTGGTCTTCGACTACCCGAACGCCGGAGCGCTGGCCGACCACCTCGTCGAGGAGTTGTTCGGCGCCACCGAGGCCCCGGCCGCGGAGGTCCGCGCGGCGAAGGTCGCCGACGACGAGCCCATCGCGATCGTGTCGATGAGCTGCCGCTACCCCGGCGGCATCCGCAACCCGGAACAGCTGTGGGACCTCGTGGTCGCCGGGAACGACGGCATCTCGCCGTTCCCCACCGACCGCGGCTGGGACCTGGAGAACCTGTTCGACTCCAACCCCGAGACCCCCGGCACGACCTACGCCCGCGAAGGCGGCTTCCTGCACGACGCCGCGCAGTTCGACCCGGCGTTCTTCGGGATGGGGCCGCGCGAGGCGCTGGCCACCGACCCGCAGCAGCGGCTGCTGCTGGAGACGTCCTGGGAGACGTTCGAGCGCGCGGGCATCGACCCGACCTCCGTGCGGGGCAGCAAGACCGGCGTGTTCGCCGGTGTCATGTACTACGACTACGCCTCCCGGCTCACGCTGATCCCGGAGGAGGTCGAGGGTTTCGTCGGCACCGGCAACTCCGCCAGCGTCATCTCCGGCCGCGTCGCCTACACGTTCGGCCTCGAAGGTCCGGCCGTCACGGTCGACACCGCGTGCTCCTCCTCCCTGGTGGCACTGCACCTGGCGGTTCAGGCGCTGCGCTCCGGCGAGTGCGACCTGGCGCTGGCCGGTGGTGTCACGGTGATGCCGTCGCCCGGCACGTTCACCTCCTTCAGCCGCCAGCGCGGCCTCGCCGAGGACGGCCGCGTCAAGTCGTTCGCGGCGGGCGCCGACGGCACCGCGTGGGGCGAGGGCGTCGGCCTGCTGCTCGTCGAGCGGCTGTCCGACGCGCGCCGCAACGGCCACCCGGTGCTCGCCATCGTCAAGGGCACGGCGGTCAACCAGGACGGCGCGTCCAACGGCCTCACCGCCCCCAACGGCCCTTCGCAGCAGCGGGTCATCCGCCAGGCGCTCGCCAACGCCCGCCTCGGCGCCGACCAGGTCGACGTGGTCGAGGCGCACGGCACCGGCACCACGCTGGGCGACCCGATCGAGGCCCAGGCCCTGCTGGCCACCTACGGCCAGGAGCGCGTCGGCGACGAGCCGCTGTGGCTCGGGTCGATCAAGTCCAACATCGGCCACACGCAGGCCGCCGCCGGCGTCGCCGGGGTCATCAAGATGGTCCAGGCCATGCGGCACGGCCTGCTGCCGAAGACGCTCAACGTCGACGCCCCGTCCCCGCACATCGACTGGAGCGCGGGCGAGGTCGAACTCCTGACCGAGGCGCGGGCCTGGCCCGAGACCGGCCGCCCCCGTCGCGCGGCGATCTCCTCGTTCGGCATCAGCGGCACCAACGCCCACACGATCATCGAGCAGGCGCCCGAAGCCGCGAACAGCGGCTTCGGAAGCTCTGATCCTTCCCAGCTCGTCGGTGTGCGCACGGTCACCGAGCAGGTGGTCCCGGTGCTGCTGTCGGCCCGCGGCGAGGAAGCCCTGAAGGCGCAAGCGGTTCAGCTGCACGCCCATCTGGCCAAGCACCCCGAACTGGACCTGGTCGACGCGGCGGGCACGCTCGCCACGCACCGCGCCGCACTGGAACACCGAGCGGCGTTCGTCGCCGAGTCCCGCACCGAACTGCTCGGCAAGCTGGCCGCGTTCGACGCGATCACCGGTGGCACGGAGGGTTCCGGCAAGACGGCCTTCCTGTTCACCGGCCAGGGTTCGCAGCGGCTCGGCATGGGCCGCGAGCTGTACGAGGCCTTCCCGGTGTACGCCAAGGCCTTCGACGAGGTCTGCGCCCGCTTCGACGTCCCGGTCCGCGAGGCGGTGTTCGGCGACGACGCCGACGCGCTGGACCAGACCGGTCTGACGCAGCCCGCGCTGTTCGCGGTCGAGGTCGCGCTGTACCGGCTCCTGGAGGCGTGGGGCGTGCACGCCGACTACCTGGCAGGCCACTCCATCGGCGAACTCGCCGCGGCCCACGTGGCCGGTGTCCTCTCGCTGGACGACGCCACCGCACTGGTCGGCGCTCGCGGTCGGCTCATGCAGGCCCTGCCGACCGGCGGCCTGATGATCTCCATCCGCGCGGCCGAGTCCGACGTGCTGCCCCTGCTGACCGACGGCGTCTCCATCGCCGCGATCAACGGGCCCAGGTCCGTCGTGATCGCAGGCGACGAGGACGCGGTGCTCGCGGTGGCGGGCGAGCTGGCGGGCCAGGGCTTCAAGACCAAGCGGCTCAAGGTTTCCCACGCGTTCCACTCGCCGCTGATGGACCCGATGCTGGACGAGTTCCGCACGGTCGCCGAGGGCCTGACCTACTCGACGCCGCGCGTCCCGATGCTCGGCGACGTGACCGACCCGGAGTACTGGGTCCGGCACGTCCGCGACGCGGTCCGGTTCGCCGACTCGCTGACCGAGCTGTCCCGCCTGGGCGTCACGACGTTCCTGGAGGTCGGCCCCGACGGCGTCCTCACCGCGATGGCGGCCGAGGCCGACGTGACCGCCGTTCCGGTGCTGCGCAGGGACCGCGCCGAGGTCGCCGCGCTGACCACCGCGCTCGGCGAGCTGCACGTCCGCGGCGTCGACGTCGACTGGCGGGCCTTCTTCGCCGGTCGCGCCACCCGTCAGGTCGAGCTGCCCACCTACGCGTTCCAGACCTCGCGGTACTGGCTGGAGGACGCGGCCACGATGGTCGACGTCTCGTCGGCCGGTCTCGCCTCCGCCGACCACCCGCTGCTCGGCGCGGCCGTGCCGCTGGCCGACGCCGACGGCTTCCTGTTCACCGGCAGGCTTTCCCTCGAAACCCACCCGTGGCTCGCCGAGCACGAGGTCCACGACGTGGTCCTGCTGCCCGGCACGGCCTTCGTGGAAATCGCACTGCGGGCCGGTGACCAGGTCGGCTGCGGCGCCATCGACGAGCTGACCCTCCAGTCGCCGCTGGTGCTCCCGAGGACCGGCTCCGTGCAGCTCCAGGCCGTCGTCGGCGCTCCGGACGCGTCCGGAGCCCGCCCGTTCGCCCTGCACAGCAGGAGCGGCGACGAGCTGTGGACGCGGCACGCCACCGGTTCGCTGGTGGCGAGCGACGTCCCGAGCTTCGACCTGACCCAGTGGCCGCCGACGGGTGCCGAGAAGATCGACGTGGACGGCGTCTACGACGGCTTCGCGGTCGCCGGGTTCGGCTACGGGCCGCTGTTCCAGGGCCTCACCGCCACCTGGCGGCTCGGTGACGACGTCTACGCCGAGGTGGCTCTGCCTTCCGACACCGACACGAGCGACTACGGCGTCCACCCGGCGCTGCTCGACTCCGCGCTGCACGCCATCGGCGCGGGCGGACTCGCCTCGGGCGACGGGCTCCTGCCGTTCGCCTGGAGCGGGGTGCGGCTCCACTCCACCGGCGCGAAGTCGTTGCGGGTCAAGCTCTCCGCGATCGGCGAGTCGGTGGCCATCCAGCTCGCCGACGCCACCGGAGCACCGGTGGCGTCGGTGGAGTCCCTCGCGCTGCGGGCCCTCTCGGCCGACCAGCTCGCGGGTGCTCCGACCCACGTCGAGTCGCTGTACCGGGTCGAGTGGACCGCGGTCACGCCCGGCACGCCCCTCGGGGACGTCCGGTACGCCGTGCTCGGCGGCGACGAGCTGAAGGTCGGCGCCGGACTCGAATCCGCCGGGGTGAGGCTGGTCCCGGACGCCGCCGACGTGGTGTTCGCGTCCTTCGTCGCCACCCAGGACGACTCGGTCCGCTCCGCCACGACCGGCGTGCTCGACCTGCTCCGCACGTGGCTCGCCGACGACGACAACGCCGAGAGGCACCTGGTGCTGGTCACCAGGAACGCGGTCGCCGTCGGAGCCGACGACGACGTGCTCGACCTCGCCAACGCCGCCGCCCGCGGCCTGGTCCGCTCGGCGCAGGCCGAGCACCCCGGCCGGTTCGTGCTGGTGGACCTGGACGAGGAGGACAGCTCCTACCAGGTGCTGACCGCCGCGCTCGCCGCCGGTGAGCCGGAGTTGGCCCTGCGCGACGGGACCGCGTTCGCGCCCCGGCTCGCCAGGGCGGGTCTGGCCACCGAGCCCACCGAGTTGGACGTCAACGGCACGGTGCTGGTCACCGGCGCCACCGGCACCCTCGGCGGCCTGGTCGCCGAGCACCTGGTGGTCGAGCACGGCATCCGGAACCTGGTCCTCACCAGCAGGCGCGGCCTCGCCGCTCCCGGTGCGGAGGACCTGCGCGACCGGCTCGTGGCCAAGGGCGCCGCGGTCGACTTCGTCGCCTGCGACGTCGCCGACCGCGACGCCGTGACCGCGCTGCTGGCCGGTGTTCCCGCCGAGCACCCGCTGACCGCCGTGGTGCACACCGCCGGTGTGCTGGACGACGCCACGATCACCTCGCTGACCGCCGACCAGGTGGACCGCGTGCTGCGGCCGAAGGTCGACGCGGCGAACACCCTGCACGAGCTGACCCGCGACCTGGACCTGGCCGCGTTCGTCCTCTTCTCCTCCACCGGCGGCGTCTTCGGGGCGGCGGGCCAGGGCAACTACGCCGCGGCCAACGCCTACCTGGACGCGCTGGCCCAGCGCCGCAAGGCGACCGGCCTCGCCGCGACCTCGCTCGCGTGGGGCCTGTGGGTCACCGAGGACGGCATGGGCGCCGACCTCACCGACGCCGACGTCCAGCGCATGGCACGGGCCGGTGTCGCGCCGCTCACCCCGGGCGAAGGCCTGGAACTGTTCGACATCGCGCTCGGCCACGACCTCGCGGGCCTGGTGCCGATCAACCTGGACCACGCGGTCCTGCGCTCGCTGGCCGCCGCCGGAACCCTCGCGCCGCTGCTGCGGGGCCTGGTGAAGGTGCCGGTCCGCCGGGCCGCCGACACCGCGGTGGTCGAGGTGCCCCTGGCCACCAGGCTCGCCGGACTGTCCGGGGTGGACCGCGACCGCGCGATCCTCGACCTGGTCCGGCAGCACGCGGCCACGGTGCTCGGCCACGAGTCGCACACCGCCGTCGAACCCGGCCGCGGCTTCCTGGAACTCGGCTTCGACTCCTTGACCGCGGTCGAGTTCCGCAACCAGGTCTCCGCGGCGACGGGCCTCCGCCTGCCCGCCACGCTGATCTTCGACTACCCGTCACCGACGGCGCTCGCCCAGCACCTCGGCACGATCGTGCCGACCGAGGACGCCGCGAGCACCGCCCCGGTGCACACCGAACTGGACCGACTGGCCGCAGCCCTGGGCTCGGCCGCACCGGACGACGCCGAACGGCAGGTGATCGCGGCCCGGCTGCGCGGCCTGCTGGCCGACTTGGATTCGGGAGCACCGCAGGACGACGACCTCGGCTCCGCCACCGCGGACGAGCTGTTCGACCTGCTCGACAACGAGCTGTCGTGACCCACGTGACCGCCGCCAACGCCAGAGGAGATGATCACGTGGCGAACGAGGACAAGTACCTCGCCTACCTGAAGCGGGCCACCGCCGACCTGCGGGATGCGCGCAAGCAGCTCCGCGACGTCGAGGACAAGGCCACCGAGCCCATCGCGATCGTGGCGATGAGCTGCCGCTTCCCCGGTGGGGTCGCCACCCCCGAGGACCTGTGGGACCTCGTCGCGAACGGCCGCGACGCGATCTCCGGGTTCCCGACCGACCGCGGCTGGCAGGTCGAGGACATCCCCCTGGAGGGCGGGTTCCTCTACGACGTCAGCAAGTTCGACCCGGCGTTCTTCGGGATCAGCCCTCGCGAGGCCCTGGCGATGGACCCGCAGCAGCGGCTGCTGCTGGAGACGTCGTGGGAGGCCTTCGAGCGGGCGGGCATCGACCCGACGACGCTCAAGGGCAGCCGGACCGGTGTGTTCGCCGGCCTGATGTACCACGACTACGCCGCCCGCGAGATCGCGCCGCCGGAGGGCGTCGAGGGCTACCTCGGCAACGGCAGCGCGGGCAGCATCGCGTCCGGTCGCGTCTCCTACACGCTGGGCCTCGAAGGTCCCGCGGTCACCATCGACACTGCCTGCTCCTCGTCGCTGGTCGCGCTGCACTGGGCCGTGCAGGCCCTGCGGCTCGGCGAGTGCGAGATGGCGCTGGCCGGTGGTGTCGCGGTCATGTCCACGCCCGGCACGTTCATCGACTTCGCCCGCCAGGGCGCGCTCGCCTCCGACGGCCGCTGCAAGGCGTTCTCCGCAGACGCCGACGGCACCGGCTGGGGCGAGGGCGTCGGCATGATCCTGCTGGAGCGCCTGTCCGACGCCCAGCGGCTCGGCCACGAGGTGCTCGCGGTCGTGCGCGGCAGCGCGATCAACCAGGACGGCGCATCGAGCGGCCTGACGGCCCCCAACGGCCCGTCGCAGCAGCGCGTGATCAAGCAGGCGCTCGCGTCGGCCGGTCTGTCCACTTCGGACATCGACGTGGTGGAGGCCCACGGCACCGGCACCACCCTCGGCGACCCGATCGAGGCGCAGGCGCTGCTGGCCACCTACGGCCAGGACCGCGAGGACCCGCTGTGGTTGGGCTCGCTGAAGTCCAACATCGGCCACACCCAGGCCGCGGCCGGTGTCGCCGCCATCATCAAGATGGTCATGGCGCTGCGCCACGGCGTCCTGCCGAAGACCCTGCACGCCGACGAGCGCTCGCCGCACGTCGACTGGTCGGACGGCAACATCGAGCTGCTGACCGAGGCCCGCCCCTGGACCACCGGCGACCGCCCGCGGCGCGCGGGCATCTCGTCGTTCGGCATCAGCGGCACCAACGCCCACACGATCATCGAGCAGGCGCCCGAAGCCGCGAACAGCGGCTTCGGAAGCTCTGATCCTTCCCAACTCGTCGGCGACGCAGTTTCGCCCACGCAGGTCGCCACGCCGGTCGCCCTGCCGTTCGTGCTGTCCGGCAAGACCGAAGCCGCCCTGCGCGCCCAGGCCGCCAAGCTGAGCGGCCACCTCGCCGCCCACCCCGACACCGACCCCCACGACCTGGCCTGGTCCCTCGCGACCACCCGCACCGCGCACACCCACCGCGCCGCCATCGTCGGCACCGACCTGGCCGACGTGGTGCGCGGGCTCGACTCGCTGAACCCCGGCGTCGCCACGGAATCCGGTCTCGCGTTCCTGTTCACCGGTCAGGGCAGCCAGCGCGTCGGCATGGGCCGTGAGCTGCACGCCTCCTACCCGGTGTTCGCGGCGGCGTTCGACGAGGTCGCCGCGCTGGTGGACGTCCGGATCGACGACCAGGCCGAGCTGGACCGCACCGAGTTCACCCAGCCCGCGATCTTCGCCCTCGAAGTCGCGCTCTACCGGCTGGTGGAGTCCTGGGGCATCCGCCCCGACTTCCTGGCGGGCCACTCCATCGGCGAGATCGCCGCCGCCCACGTGGCCGGAGTGCTCTCCCTGGCCGACGCCGCGAAGCTGGTCAACGCCCGTGCTCGCCTGATGCAGGCCCTCCCGGCCGGTGGCGCGATGGTCGCCCTCCAGGCCACCGAGGACGAGGTGCTGCCGCACCTCACCGACTCCGTCTCCATCGCCGCGATCAACGGCCCGAAGGCGATCGTGCTCGCGGGTGACGAGGCCCAGGTCGCCAAGCTGGTCGAGAGGTTCGCCGACCGCAAGTCCAAGCGCCTCAGCGTGTCGCACGCCTTCCACTCGCCGCTGATGGACCCGATGCTCGACGACTTCCGCGCCGTCGTCACCACCCTGGACTTCCGGAAGCCCCGGATCGAGCTGCTCGGCGACGTGACCGACCCGGAGTACTGGGTCGCCCACGTCCGCGACACCGTCCGCTTCCACGACACCGTGCAGATCCTCGAACGGCGCGGTGCCACCAAGTTCCTGGAGCTGGGCCCGGACGGCGTGCTCGCCGCCATGGCCGAGGTCCCCGTCACCCCGTTGCTGCGCAAGGACCGCTCCGAGGTCGAGTCCGTCGCCACCGCGATCGGCGCCCTGCACGTCAGCGGCGTCGCGCTCGACTGGGCCGCGTACTTCGGCGGCGGCAACCGGGTCGCGCTCCCCACCTACGCGTTCCAGCGCGACCGCTACTGGCTGGACGTCGTGCCCGGTGGCGTCCGCCTCGGCGCGTCCGACCACCCGCTGCTCGGCTCCACGCTCTCGCTCGCCGACTCCGACGGCCTGGTCCTGAGCGGCCACCTCTCCCTCGACACGCACGCCTGGCTGGCCGACCACGCCGTCTCCGGCACGGTCCTGCTGCCCGGCACCGCGTTCGTCGAGCTGGCGATCCACGCCGCCGACCAGGTCGACTGCGACCTGCTGGAAGAACTCACCCTCGAAGCCCCGCTGG
The DNA here is from genome assembly GCA_049997955.1 of Umezawaea sp. cmx-9-4. GTDB lineage: Bacteria > Actinomycetota > Actinomycetes > Mycobacteriales > Pseudonocardiaceae > Umezawaea. Next base: position 373,117 of record JAEBDY010000003.1, read on the forward strand.
TCGTGCCCGAGCACGGCGGCGTGCAGGTCCAGGTCGGCGTCAGCGGCCCGGACGAGACCGGCCGCCGCGCCCTGACCGTCCACTCGCGACTCGACGGCCCGTGGACCCGGCACGCCACCGGCACCCTGCTGCCGACCGCGCCCGCCACCTCGTTCGACCTCTCCGAGTGGCCGCCCGCGGGCGCTCAGCCGGTCGCGATCGACACCCTCTACGACGGCCTGGCCTCCGTCGGCCTCGTCTACGGCCCGGTGTTCCAGGGCGTGCGGGCCGTGTGGCGGCGCGACGACGAGGTGTTCGCGGACATCACCGTGGCTTCCGAGGACGGGTTCGGTGCGGCCGCTGATCGCTTCGGCATCCACCCGGCCCTGCTGGACGCCACGCTGCACGCGCTCGGCGCGGTCGGCTCCGGCGACCAGGCCCGCCTGCCGTTCGCCTGGCGCGATGTCGCCCTGCACGCCGTGGGCGCCTCCGCGGTGCGCGTCCGGCTGGCCCCGACCGGCACCGACGGCGTCTCGCTCCAGGTCGCCGACACCACCGGCGCACCGGTCGCCTCCGTCGGATCGCTGGTGCTGCGCGAAGTCCGCGCCGACCAGCTCGCCGCCGGGTTCACCGAGTCCCTGTTCCACGTCGACTGGACCCTCCTCCCGGTCGCCGACGCCACCGCCCGGATCGTCGAGACCGACCTCGGCGTCGACCTCGCGACCATCGAGCCCGCCGACGCCGTCCTGGTCCGCCTGACCGCGCGGACCGGCAGCGCGGACGAGGTGCACGAGGACGTGCACGCCGCGCTGCGCCTGGTGTGCGCGTGGCTGGCCGACGAGCGCTTCGCCGCGTCCCGCCTGGTGTTCGCCACCAGCGGTGTCGTGTCGGTCGACGGCGAGGACGTCACCGACGCCGCGAGCAGCGCCGTGTGGGGCCTGATCCGCTCCGCGCAGACCGAGCACCCCGACCGGTTCGTCCTGCTGGACACCGACGACTCCGCCGCGTCCCAGCGCGTGCTCCCGGCCGCCGTGATGGCGAACGAGCCGCAGCTGGCCCTGCGCGAGGGCACCGTGCGCGTGGCCCGGCTGGCCCGCAGCTCCGACGGTCGCGTGGACGCCCCGACCCTCGACGGCACCGTGCTGATCACGGGTGCGACCGGCGGCCTCGGCGGCGTGTTCGCCAAGCACCTCGTCACCAAGTACGGCGCCCGCCACCTGCTGCTCACCTCCCGCCGGGGCCCGGACGCGCCCGGCGCGGCCGAGCTCGCGGCCGAGCTGGAGACCCTGGGTGCCGCGGTCACCGTCGCCGCCTGCGACGCCGCCGACCGCGACGCGCTCGCCGCCCTGCTGGCGGAGATCCCCGCCGAGCACCCGCTGTCCGCCGTGGTGCACACCGCGGGCGTGCTGGACGACGGCGTGGTCGACGCCCTGACCCCCGAGCAGATCACCGGGGTGCTGCGCCCCAAGGTCGACGGCGCGCTGAACCTGCACGAGCTGACCGCGGACCTGGACCTCGCGGCCTTCGTCCTCTTCTCCTCCTCCGCCTGCACCTTCGGCAACGCGGGCCAGGCCAACTACGCCGCCGCCAACGCGGTGCTGGACAACCTGGCCCGCCACCGCCGCGCCACCGGCAAGCACGGCCTCTCGCTCGCGTGGGGCCTGTGGGCCGGGACCGGCGGCATGGGCGCCACCCTGACCGACGCCACGGTCGACCGCATGACCCGCATGGGCGTCCGCCCGCTCACCCAGGACGAGGGCCTCGCGCTGTTCGACGCGGCGTTCGCCTCCGACCTGCCGGTGCAGGTGCCCGCCCACCTGGACACCAGCGTCCTCGGCGGGCAGCCGGTCGTCTCGCCGCTGCTGCGCGGACTGGTCCGCCCGAGCCGCCGCTCCGCCCGCAGCGCGCCCGCTCCGGTCGCCTCGTCGCTGGCGGGCGTGTCCGGCGCCGAGCTGGTCGGCATCGTGCGGCACCACGTCGCCGAGGTCCTCGGCTACGCCTCGGGCGACGACGTGGAACCGGGCCTGGCGTTCAAGGAACTGGGCTTCGACTCGCTGACCGCGGTCGAGCTGCGCAACCGCCTCAACGGCCACACCGGCCTCCGCCTGCCCGCCACGCTCGTCTTCGACTACCCGACGCCCGCCGCGCTCGCCGAGCACCTGCGCACGGAACTCGGTGGGGGAGCGGCGACGCCGACCGCCACCGAGACCGTCGTCCTCGGCGCCGACGAGCCGATCGCGATCGTCGGCATGGCCTGCCGCTACCCCGGCGGTGTGTCGACGCCGGACGAGCTGTGGCGCCTGGTCGCCGATGGCCTCGACAGCATTTCGCCGTTCCCGACGAACCGCGGCTGGGACCTGGAGAACCTGTACAACGCCGACCCCGACCACCCCGGCACGAGCTACGTGCGCGACGGCGGCTTCCTGCACGACGCCGCCGAGTTCGACCCGGCGTTCTTCGGCATCAGCCCCCGCGAGGCCATCGCACTGGACCCGCAGCACCGACTGCTGCTGGAAACCGCGTGGGAGGCCTTCGAGCGGGCCGGTGTCGACCCGACGTCCGTGCGCGGCAGCCGGACCGGCGTGTTCGCCGGGATCATGTACCACGACTACGCCTCCGTGGTGGAGCGCGGCACCGACGAGGTCGAGGGCTACCTCGGCACCGGCGGCAGCCTCGCGTCCGGCCGCGTCTCCTACACCTTCGGCCTCGAAGGCCCGGCCGTCACGGTCGACACCGCGTGCTCCTCCTCGTTGGTGGCGCTGCACCTCGCGGTGCAGGCGCTGCGCAACGGCGAGTGCACGCTCGCCCTCGCGGGCGGTGTGACCGTCATGGCGACCCCGTCCACGTTCGTCGGCTTCAGCCGCCAGCGCGGGCTCGCCACCGACGGCCGCTGCAAGTCCTTCGCGGGCGCGGCGGACGGCACCGGCTGGTCGGAGGGCGCGGGCATGCTGCTCGTCGAGCGCCTCTCCGACGCCCGGCGCAACGGCCACCCGGTGCTCGCGATCGTCAAGGGCAGCGCCGTCAACCAGGACGGCGCGTCCAACGGCCTCACCGCCCCGAACGGCCCGTCGCAGCGCCGGGTGATCCAGCAGGCGCTGGCCAGTGCCCGACTGTCCACCCAGGACGTCGACCTGGTCGAGGCGCACGGCACCGGCACCAAGCTCGGCGACCCGATCGAGGCGCAGGCCCTGCTGGCCACCTACGGCCAGGACCGGGAGACCCCGCTGCTGCTGGGGTCCATCAAGTCCAACATCGGCCACTCGCAGGCCGCCGCAGGCGTCGCGGGCATCATCAAGGTCGTCGAGGCCATGCGCCACGGCATCGTCCCGAAGACGCTGCACGTCGACGCGCCCACCCCCGAGGTCGACTGGACCGCGGGCGCGGTCGAGCTGACCACCGAGTCCCGCCCGTGGCCCGAGACCGGCCGGGTCCGCCGCGCCGCGGTGTCGTCGTTCGGCATCAGCGGCACCAACGCCCACGTGATCATCGAACAGGCGACGGCTCCCGAAGCCGCGGACAGCGGCTCCGGAAGTTCCGATCCTTCCCGGCTCGTCGGCGTGACCGCCGACGACTCCCCGCGCCCACTGGTCCTCTCGGCCCGCACGCCCGCCGCCCTGCGCGGTCAAGCCCTTTCCCTCGCCGCGCACCTCGAAGCGCACCCGGACGTCGACCTCCTGGACGTCGGCCACTCGCTGCTCACCCGCTCGACCCACGAGCACCGCGCGGTCGTCGTCGCCCACGACCGCGAACAGGCCCTGCGCGACCTGGCCGCGCTTGGTCGGGGCGAGTCGACCACCACGACCGGCAAGACCGCGTTCCTGTTCACCGGCCAGGGTTCGCAGCGGCTCGGCATGGGCCGCGAGCTGTACGACTCGGTGCCGGAGTTCGCCCGCGCGTTCGACGAGGTTCGCGCGCACTTCGACCTGCCGCTGCGGGACGTCGTGTTCGGCGACGACGCCGCTGCCCTCGACCGGACCGCGGTCACGCAGCCCGCGCTGTTCGCGCTGGAAGTCGCCCTGTTCCGCACGCTGGAGCACTGGGGCACGACCCCGGACGTCCTCGCGGGCCACTCCATCGGCGAACTCGCCGCCGCCCACGTGGCGGGCGTGCTCTCCCTCGAAGATGCCGCCGTGCTGGTGGAAGCCCGCGGCAGGCTCATGCAGGCCCTCCCGGCCGGTGGCGCGATGGTCGCGTTGCAGGCCACCGAAGAGGAAGTGGCCCCGCACCTCGCCGTCGGCGGAGCCGACGATCTGGCGAAATCCTTGGTTTCCCTCGCGGCGATCAACGGCCCGACGTCCGTCGTCATCGCGGGCGACGAGGCTCAGGTCGAGCAGGTGCTGGCGCACTTCCCCGACCGGAAGTCCAAGCGCCTCAGCGTTTCCCACGCGTTCCACTCGCCGCTGATGGACCCGATGCTCGACGACTTCCGCGCCGTGGTCACGAGCCTGACCTTCCACGAGCCGAAGATCGCCATGCTCGGCGACGTCACCGACCCCGAGTACTGGGTCCGGCACGTCCGCGACGCGGTCCGCTTCGCCGACACCATGGCGGCGCTGGAGGCCAAGGGCGTCAGGACGTTCGTCGAACTGGGCCCGGACGGCGTGCTCGCCGCCATGGCCGACGTGACCGTCATCCCGGTGCTGCGCAAGGACCGCCCGGAACTCGCCACGCTGCTCTCCGCCGTCGGCACCGCCTACGCCTCCGGCGCGGACGTGGACTGGGCGCGGCTGCTCAACGGCGGTCGCCGGGTCGACCTGCCCACCTACGCGTTCCAGCGCAAGAACTACTGGCCCACCGCCGGGTTCGCCTTCGGCGACGTCACGTCCGTCGGCCAGGGCGACGCGGACCACCCGCTGCTCGGCGCGGCCGTGGCCCTGCCCGAAGGCCACCTGTTCACCGCTCGCCTGTCCGCCACCACCCACGCCTGGCTGGCCGACCACGTCGTCGCGGGCACGGTCCTGGTGCCCGGCACCGCGTTCGTGGAGATGGCGCTCCGCGCGGGCACCGAGGTCGGCTACGACCTCCTGGAGGAACTGACCCTCGAAGCACCGCTCGCCCTGCACGACGCCGTCCAGCTGCGGCTCGCGCTGGAGGAGCCCGCCGCCGACGGCCGCCGCGCGCTGACCGTGCACTCGCGCCCCGAGGGCGACGACGAGCCGTGGGTCCGGCACGCCACCGGAACCCTGCTGCCGCAGGCCCCGGAGGCCGCGTTCAGCCTCGCCGAGTGGCCGCCCGCCGGCGCCGAAGCCGTTGCCGTGGACGACGTCTACCCCGCGCTGGCCACCGCCGGTCTGGAGTACGGCCCGGCGTTCCAGGGCCTCCGGGCCGCCTGGTGCCGGGGCGACGACGTGTACGCCGAGGTCGCGCTGGACGCGGCGGCGGACCGGTTCGGCCTGCACCCCGCGCTGTTCGACTCCGTGCTGCACTCGCTCTCCCTGACCGCGTCGAGCGGCGGGACCCGGCTCCCCTTCGCGTGGCGGGGCATCTCGCTGCACGCCGTCGGCGCCACCTCCCTGCGCGTCCACATCTCCCCGACGGGCGCCGACGGCGTCTCGCTGGAGATCGCCGACGCCACGGGAGCACCGGTCGCCTCGGTGGACTCCCTGGTGCTGCGGGAGTTCACGGCCGACCAGCTCGGGTCCGCGGTCGCCCGCTCGCTGTTCCAGGTCGAGTGGACGCCGGTCACCGGCTCCGAGCGGCTCGACGTCGTGGTCGCCGAGATCACCGCCGACTCGGTGTCCGGCGCGGTGCACGAGGCCCTCGCCGCGATCCGCACGTGGCTCGCCGAGGACAACGCCGCCGAACGCCTGGTCTTCGTGACCGGGCGCGCGGTGTCGGTGCGCGGCGAGGACGTGACCGACCTGACCGGTGCCGCCGTGCGCGGCCTGGTGCGGTCGGCGCAGACCGAGAACCCCGACCGGTTCCTGCTGCTGGACACCGACGGTTCGCTGGACCTGACCACCGCACTCGCCTCCGGCGAGCGAGAGGTCGCGGTCCGCGACGGCGCGGTGTTCGCGCCGCGCCTGGCCCGCGCCGCCGCCAACCCCGAGGAGCGGTTGGACTTCCACGGCACGGTCCTGGTCACCGGCGCCACCGGCAGCCTCGGCGCGGTCTTCGCCAAGCACCTGGTCACCGCCTACGGCGTCCGCGACCTTCTGCTGACCTCCCGTCGCGGCCCGGACGCGCCCGGCGCCACCGAACTCCGCGACGAGCTGGTCTCGCTCGGCGCGTCGGTCGAGGTCGTCGCCTGCGACGTCGCCGACCGCGCCGCGCTGAAGACCCTGCTCGACGACCGCGTGATCACCGCCGTCGTGCACACCGCGGGCGTGCTGGACGACGCCACGATCACCTCGCTCACCCCCGAGCAGGTCGACACCGTGCTGCGCCCCAAGGTGGACGCGGCCCGCAACCTGCACGAGCTGACCGCCGACCTGTCCGCGTTCGTCGTCTTCTCCTCGGCCGCGGGCACGTTCGGCAACGCCGGCCAGGGCAACTACGCCGCCGCCAACGCCTACCTGGACGCACTGGTCCAGCACCGCGCCGCGCAGGGCGAGCCCGCGCTGTCGCTGGCCTGGGGCCTGTGGGAGGACACCGGCGGCATGACCGGCGACACCGAGCGGCTCAGCCGCGGCGGTGTGACGGCCCTGTCCGTCGCCGAGGGCCTGGAGCTGTTCGACCTGGCCGCGTCGACCGGGAACCCGGTCGTCGTCCCGATGCACCTCGACACCGCAGCACTCGCGGGCACGTCCGTCAGCCCGCTGCTGCGCGGACTGGTCCGCACCACCCGCCGCACGGCCTCCACCGCCACGGGCGACTCCGGTCTGCCCGCCAGGCTCGCCGGGCTCAGCGCAGCCGCGCAGGACGAGCTGCTGCTCGACCTGGTGCGCGGCCAGGCCGCCGACGTGCTGGGCTACGCCGACGCGCAGGACGTGGAAGCCGACCGCTCCTTCCGGGAACTGGGCTTCGACTCGCTGACCGCCGTGGAGCTGCGCAACCGGCTCACCGCCGACACCGGCCTGCGGTTGCCCGCCACGCTGGTGTTCGACTACCCGTCCCCGGCCGCGCTGGTCGACCACCTGCGCGCCGAACTGGGCGGCACGGCCGCCGCGATCACCGGTCCGGTGCGGCTCGCCGCGACGGACGACGAGCCGATCGCCATCGTCGGCATCGGCTGCCGGTTCCCCGGTGGCGTCACCAGCCCCGAGGACCTGTGGACGCTGCTGGCCGACGGCCGCGACGCCGTGGGCGGCTTCCCGACCGACCGCGGCTGGGACGTCGAGAACCTGTACCACCCGGACCCCGACCACCAGGGCACGTCGTACTCCCGCGAGGGCGCGTTCCTCTACGGAGCGGCCGAGTTCGACCCGGCGTTCTTCGGCATCAACCCGAAGGAAGCCCTCGCGATGGACCCCCAGCAGCGCCTGCTGCTCCAGACCTCGTGGGAGGCGTTCGAGCGCGCGGGCATCGACCCGAGCACCCTGCGCGGCAGCCGGACCGGCGTGTTCGCCGGCGTGATGTACCACGACTACGCCTCGCGCCTGCGGTCCGTGCCGGACGGCATCGAGGGCTACCTCGGCACCGGCAGCTCGGGCAGCGTCATCTCCGGCCGCGTGTCCTACACGTTCGGCCTGGAGGGCCCGGCCGTCACGGTCGACACCGCGTGCTCGTCGTCGCTGGTGGCACTGCACCTCGCGGTGCAGGCGCTGCGCTCCGGCGAGTGCTCGCTGGCACTGGCCGGTGGCGTCACGGTCATGGCCACGCCCGGCACGTTCATCGGCTTCAGCCGCCAGCGCGGTCTCGCCGCCGACGGCCGCTGCAAGGCGTTCTCCGCCGACGCCGACGGCACGGGCTGGGGCGAGGGCGCGGGCATGCTGCTCGTCGAGCGCCTCTCCGACGCCCGCGCCAACGGCCACCCGGTGCTCGCCGTCGTGCGCGGCAGCGCCATCAACCAGGACGGCGCGTCCAACGGCCTCACCGCCCCCAACGGGCCGTCGCAGCAGCGGGTCATCCGCCAGGCCCTCTCCAACGCCGGTCTGTCCACTTCGGACATCGACGCGGTCGAGGCGCACGGCACCGGTACCTCGCTCGGCGACCCGATCGAGGCGCAGGCGCTCCTCGCCACCTACGGCCAGGACCGGGAAACCCCGCTGCTGCTGGGTTCCGTCAAGTCCAACCTCGGCCACACGCAGGCCGCGGCCGGTGTCGCGGGCATCATCAAGATGGTCATGGCGCTGCGCCACGGCGTGCTGCCGAAGACCCTGCACGTCGGCGAGCCCTCGCCGCACGTCGACTGGACCGCGGGCGCGGTGGAACTGCTGACCGAGCAGACCCCGTGGCCGTCTGGCGACCGCCCGCGCCGCGCCGCCATCTCGTCGTTCGGCATCAGCGGCACCAACGCCCACACCATCATCGAGCAGGCGCCCGAAGGCGCGAACAGCGCCTTCGGAAGCTCCGATCCCTCCCGGCTCGTCGGTGTGCCGTCTTCCGAGCGAGTCGGTGGGATCACCAGCGCGGACACGCCGCTGCCGTGGATCGTGTCCGCGAAGACCCCGGTCGCCCTGCAAGCGCAGACCGACAAGCTCCGCGAGCACCTCACCGCCAACCCGGACCTGCGCTCGCTCGACATCGCGTTCTCCCTGGCCACCAGCCGGGCCGCCTTCGAACACCGCGCGGTGCTGGTCGACGGCGAGGTCGCCGTCACCGGCTCGACCGGTGGCAAGCTCGCCTTCCTGTTCACCGGCCAGGGTTCCCAGCGGCTCGGCATGGGCCGCGAGCTGTACGACCGGTTCCCGGTGTTCGCCGCCGCGTTCGACGCCGTGTGCGCCGAGTTGGACGTGCCGGTGCAGGAGGTCGTGTTCGGCATCGACGCCAAGGCGCTCGACGAGACCGGCACGACCCAGCCCGCCCTGTTCGCGCTGGAAGTGGCGCTGTACCGCCTCTTCGAGCACTGGGGCGTCAAGCCCGACTTCCTGGCGGGCCACTCCATCGGCGAGATCGCCGCCGCCCACGTGTCCGGTGTGCTCTCCTTGGAGGACGCGGCCAAGCTCGTCTCCGCTCGCGGTCGCCTGATGCAGGCCCTTCCGACCGGCGGGGCGATGGTCGCCCTCCAGGCCACCGAGGACGAGGTCGCACCGCATCTCACCGATGGCGTTTCCATCGCCGCCATCAACGGCCCCGACGCGATCGTCATCGCCGGTGACGAGGACGCCGTGCAGGAGGTCGTGGACGGCTTCCCGGACCGGAAGTCCAAGCGCCTCGCCGTGTCGCACGCGTTCCACTCGCCGCTGATGGACCCGATGCTGGACGACTTCCGCGCGGTGGTCTCGACCCTGACCTTCGACGAGCCGACGATCCCGATGCTCGGCGAGGTGACCGACCCGGAGTACTGGGTCCGCCACGTCCGCGAGGCCGTCCGGTTCGCCGACACCGTCACGACCCTCGAAGCCCAGGGCGTCAAGACGTTCCTGGAACTCGGCCCCGACGGCGTGCTGTCCGCGATGGGCGCCGAGTCCGTCACGAACGCGGTGCTGGTCCCGGCCCTCCGCAAGGACCGCCCCGAGACCAGGACCCTGCTCCACGCGCTCGGCACGGCCTACACCCGTGGCGCCAAGGTCGACTGGGCCGCGTTCTTCGCGGGCACCGACGCCCGCCGCGTCGACCTGCCGACCTACGCCTTCACCGACGAGCGCTACTGGCTGGACGAGGGTTCGGCCCCGATCGGCCACGGCCTCGCGCCGAGCGGCCATCCGCTGCTCGGCGGCGGCATCGACCTGCCGGACTCCGACGGCCACCTGTTCACCTCGCGGCTCACCAGGGACGGCCTGCCGTGGCTCGCCGACCACGCGGTGGGCGGCACGGTCCTGCTGCCCGGCACGGCGTTCATCGAGCTGGCGGTCCGCGCGGGCGAGGAGGTCGGCTGCCCCGTCGTGGAGGAGCTGACCCTGGCCGCCCCGCTGGTCCTGCCGGAGCACGGCGGCGTGCAGGTGCAGGTCGTCGTCGGCGGCCCGGACGCCGAGGAGCGCCGGACGTTCACCGTCCACTCGCGACTCGACGACGAGCCGTGGACCCGGCACGCGACCGGTGTGCTCGCCACCACCGGCGCACCGGCCGACGGCGGCCTGGACGTGTGGCCCCCGATCGACGCGCTGCCGGTCGACGTGAGCGGCCTCTACGACGGCTTCGCCGCCATCGGACTGGAGTACGGCCCGGCGTTCCAGGGCGTCCGGTCCGCGTGGCGCCGGGACGACGAGGTGTTCGCCGAGATCGCCGTCGCCGCCGAGGACACCGGCGACTACGCCCTCCACCCCGCGCTGCTGGACGCGTGCCTGCACGCGGTCGGCGTCGGCGACTTCTTCGAGAACACCGGCCAGGCGCGGCTCCCGTTCGCCTGGACCGGGGTTCGGGTGCACGCCGTCGGCGCTTCCGCGCTGCGGATCCGCATGGCCAGGGCGGGCGCGGACGCGGTGACGCTGGAGATCGCCGACCCGACCGGCGCCCCCGTGGCCTCCGTCGAGTCGCTGGTGCTCCGGCCGCTCGCGGCCGACCAGCTCGGCGGCGGCTTCACCCGCTCGCTGTTCCGGGTCGACCAGGTCGCCGTCCCGACCCCCGCCAAGGCCGTCACGAAGCTCGCCGTGCTCGGCGCCGACGACCTGAAGCTGGCCCAGGCGCTGGACATCCCGGTGCACACGACGCTCGCCGAGGTCGGCGACGTCGACGCGTTGCTGGTCTCGTCGGTGCCGGACCTGAGCGTCGGCGGCGGACTCGCCGGCGCCACCAGGGCCTCGGTCCGACAGGCCCTCGACCTGGCGCAGGAGTGGCTGGCCGCCGACCGCGACGCCCGGCTGGTGTTCGTCACCAGGGGCGACGACTTCGCCAGTGCCGCGGTGCACGGCCTGCTCCGCTCGGCGCAGGCCGAGAACCCGGACCGCTTCGCGCTGGTCGACATCGACGACCACGAGGACTCGGCCCGCGTGCTCGGCGCGGCGCTCGCCACCGGCGAGCCGCAGGTGTCGATCCGCGAGGGCGCGCTCCAGGTGCCCCGCCTGGCGCGGGTGGCCGCGACCGACGCCGCCAAGCTGGAGTTCCGCCCCGGCGGCAGGGTCCTGCTGACCGGCGCGACCGGCGCGCTCGGCGCGGTCTTCGCCAAGCACCTCGTCACCGAGTACGGCGTCACCAAGCTCCTGCTCACCAGCAGGCGCGGTCCGGACGCGCCCGGCGCGCTCGACCTGCGGGACGAGCTGCGGGTGCTCGGCGCGGCCGTGGACGTCGTCGCCTGCGACGTGGCCGACCGCGACGCGCTGGCCCCGCTGCTGGCCGAGCACCAGGTGACCTCCGTGGTGCACGCGGCGGGCGTGCTGGACGACGGCGTCCTCACCTCGCTCACCCCCGAGCGGCTGGAGAAGGTGCTGCGCCCCAAGGTGGACGCCGCGATCAACCTGCACGAGCTGACCGGCGACCTGGACGCGTTCGTCCTGTTCTCCTCCGCCGCGGGCACCTTCGGCAACCCCGGCCAGGCCAACTACGCCGCCGCCAACTCCTTCCTCGACGCACTCGCCCGGCACCGGCACGCGCAGGGCAAGCCCGCCGTGTCGCTGGCGTGGGGCCTGTGGGAGGACACCGGCGGCATGACCGCCGACTCCGCCAGGCTCGGCACGGCACTGTCCGAAGAGGAGGGTGTGGCGCTGTTCGACACCGCGCTCGCCGGACCGGACGCCGCTCTCGTGCCGATGCACCTCGACACCGCGGCGTTCGGCGACCGGGTGCCCGCCCTGCTCAGCGGACTCGTCCGCAGGCAGGTGCGCCGCGCCGAGGCCGCCGTCCCGCAGGAGTCGCTCGGCAAGCGGATCGCGGGCCTGTCCGACGGCGACCGGGACCAGGTGCTGCTGGACGTGGTGCGCTCGCACGTGGCGAACGCGCTCGGACTGCCCGGCCCCGACTCCGTCGACGAGCACCGCGCGTTCCAGGAACTGGGCTTCGACTCGCTCAGCGCCGTGGAGCTGCGCAACGGACTGAACGCCGCGACCGGGCTGAAGCTGCCCGCGACGCTGGTGTTCGACTACCCGACCCCGGCCGCGCTGGTGGACCAGCTGCGGATCGAGGTCGTGCCAGACACACCCGCCGGAGCGCCGCTCTCGCTGGGTGATCTCGATCGACTGTCCGCCGAACTCATCGAACTGGGCCGGGACGAGGCCGCGCGTGCGCGGATCACCGAACGGTTGCAAGCGGTACTGGCCGGACTGGCGGCGCCGGAATCCGAGAACGCGGATCTGGACGCGGCCACCGACGACGAACTCTTCGACCTGCTCGACCAGGAGCTGATGTGACGATGGACAACGAGGAGAAGCTGCGCGATTACCTCAAGCGCGCCACCGCGGACCTGCGCACGGTCCGCAAGCGCTTGAAGGAAGTCGAGGACGCGGATCACGAGCCCATCGCGATCATCGGCATGAGCTGCCGGTACCCCGGTGGCGTCAAGAGCCCGGAAGACCTGTGGGACCTGGTGACCGGCCAGCGGGACGCGATCTCCCCGCTGCCGACCGACCGCGGCTGGGACATCGACGGCCTGTTCGGCGACGACCCCGAGGCGACCGGTCAGAGCTACGTCGCCAAGGGCGGCTTCCTCTACGACGCCGCCGAGTTCGACCCGACCTTCTTCGGCATCTCACCCCGTGAGGCGCTGGCGATGGACCCGCAGCAGCGGCTGCTGCTGGAGACGTCGTGGGAGGCGTTCGAACGCGCGGGCATCGACCCCGCCTCGGTCAAGGGCAGCAAGACCGGTGTCTACGCGGGGGTGATGTACCACGACTACTCCACCGGGCTGACCGAGATCCCGGAGGAGATCGGCGGCTACCTGAGCACCGGCACCGCGGGCAGCGTCGCGTCCGGCCGGGTCGCCTACACGCTGGGGCTGGAAGGCCCCGCGGTCACCATCGACACGGCGTGCTCGTCGTCGCTGGTCGCGCTGCACTGGGCGATCCAGGCGCTGCGGTCCGGCGAGTGCACCATGGCGCTGGCCGGTGGTGTCACGGTCATGGCCACGCCCGGCACGTTCATCGAGTTCTCCCGCCAGAAGGGCCTCGCGGGCGACGGGCGCTGCAAGGCGTTCGCCGCGGCCGCCGACGGCACCGGCTGGGGCGAGGGCGCGGGCGTGCTGCTCGTCGAGCGGCTGTCGGAGGCCAAGCGACTCGGCCACCCGATCCTCGCGGTCATCAGGGGTTCCGCGATCAACCAGGACGGCGCGTCCAACGGCCTCACCGCCCCGAACGGCCCGTCGCAGCGCCGCGTCATCCAGCAGGCGCTGACCGACGCCGGCCTCACCACCCGCCAGGTCGACCTCGTCGAGGCCCACGGCACCGGCACCAAGCTGGGCGACCCGATCGAGGCCCAGGCCCTGCTCGCCACCTACGGCCAGGACCGCCAGGAGCCGCTGCGGCTCGGCTCGATCAAGTCGAACTTCGGCCACACCCAGGCCGCCGCCGGTGTCGCGGGCGTCATCAAGATGGTCATGGCCGTGCGCAACGGCATCATGCCGAAGACGCTGCACGTCGACGAGCCTTCCCCGCACATCGACTGGACCGCGGGCGCCGTCGAGCTGCTCACCGAGGAGCGCGCCTGGCCCGAGACCGGCGAACCCCGCCGCGCGGCCGTGTCCTCCTTCGGCTTCAGCGGCACCAACGCCCACACGATCATCGAGCAGGCGGCTGCCGAAGACGCGAACAGCGGTTTCAGAAGCTCTTCTCTTTCCCGGCTCGTCGGTGAGAAATCTGCCCAGCCCGTCGACGCGACGTCCGCCCAGCCCGCCGGTGGGGTCGTCCCGTGGGTCCTGTCCGCTCGCGGCGAGACCGCGTTGCGCGCCCAGGCCTCCCGGCTGCGCGACCACCTCGCCGCCGAGCCGGACGTGTCCGTCGCCGACCTCGGCTACTCGCTGGCCACGACACGTTCCCGCTTCCCGCACCGCGCCGTCCTGATCGGCCGGGAGCGCGCCGACTTCGCCCTCGACGCGCTCGCCGACGGCGAGATCAGCGCCGACGTGGTCGAGGGCGTCGCCGACGTGCGCGGCAAGGTCGCCTTCGTCTTCCCCGGCCAGGGCTCGCAGTGGATCGGCATGGCCCTGGAGCTGCTGGACGACAACGAGGTCTTCCGCACCCGCATGGCCGAGTGCGAGCGGGCGCTGTCGTCCTACGTGGACTGGTCGCTCATCGACGTGCTCCGCGAGGTCGACGGCGCACCGGGCTTCGACCGGGTCGACGTCGTCCAGCCCGCGCTGTGGGCCGTGATGGTGTCCCTGGCCCAGGTCTGGCGCTCCTACGGCGTCACGCCCGCCGCCGTCGTCGGCAGCTCGCAGGGCGAGATCGCCGCCGCGTGCGTCGCGGGCGCGCTGTCGCTGGACGACGCCGCCCGCGTCGTGGCGCTGCGCAGCCAGGCCCTCGGCGCGCTGTCCGGCCTCGGCGGCATGGTGTCCGTCGCGCTGCCGTCGGCGAAGACCCGCGAACTGCTGACCCGCTGGGAGGGCGCGCTCTCCGTCGCCACGGTCAACGGCCCGCGCGCCACCGTCGTCTCCGGCGACAACGACGCGCTGGACGAGCTGATCGCCACCTGCGAGGCCGACGGCGTCCGCGCCAAGCGCATCGCCGTGGACTACGCGTCGCACTCCGCGCACGTCGAGATCATCCACGACCGGCTGCACGAGCTGCTGGAGCCGGTGCGGCCGATGCCCGCCGAGATCCCGTTCTACTCCACCGTCACCGGCAAGCCGATCGACGGCACCGAGCTGGGCGCGGGCTACTGGTACACGAACCTGCGCGAGACCGCCGAGTTCGCGCTGGGCGTGCACGCGCTGGTCGAGCGCGGCCACCGGTTCTTCCTGGAGATGAGCCCGCACCCCGTGCTCACCATGGGCGTGCAGGACATCGTGGACGACCTGGGCACCGAGGCCGTGGTGATCGGCTCCCTGCGCCGCGGCGAGGGCGGTCCGGCCCGGCTGCTGACCTCGCTGGCGCAGGCCCACGTGCGCGGCCTCCAGCTCGACTGGGACGCGGTGTTCGCCGGTCACGGCGCCCGCGCGGTCGAACTGCCCACCTACCCGTTCCAGCGCCAGTCGTTCTGGCTCGACACCACGGGTTCCGGCTACGGCGACGTGACGTCGGCCGGTCTCGGCGTCACCGACCACGCGCTGCTCGGCGCGGCCGTCGCGCTGCCAGACTCGGCGGGCTACCTGTTCACCGGTCGGCTGTCCCAGCGCACGCACCCGTGGCTGGCCGACCACCGCGTGTCCGACGCCGTCCTGCTGCCCGGCACGGCGTTCGTGGAGCTCGCGATCCGCGCGGGCGACCAGGTCGGCTGCGGTGTCGTGGACGAGCTGACCCTGGAAGCGCCGCTGGTGCTCGGCGACCACGACGCCGTCGTGGTCCGGGTCGTGCTGGACGCGCCGGACGAGTCCGGTCTGCGCGGCGTGGCCGTGTACTCCCGGATCGAGTTCGCGGACGACGACGAGCCGTGGACCCGGCACGCCACCGGCACGCTGGCCACCGACGGGGGAGCGGCGTCCGCCGACCTCACCGCGTGGCCGCCGTCCGGGGCCGAGGCGATCGAGACCGGCGAGCTGTACGACGGTCTCGCCGCCATCGGCCTCGGCTACGGCCCGACGTTCCGCGGCCTGCGCGCCGCGTGGCGGTCCGGTGACGAGGTGTTCGCCGAGGTCGGCCTCCCCGAAGGTGCGAAGGTCGTCGGGTTCGGCCTGCACCCCGCCCTGCTCGACGCCGCTCTGCACGCCATCGGCCTCGGCTCGTTCATCGAGGTCACGGACACGCCCTGGCTGCCGTTCACCTGGACCGGCGTGCGGCTGGACGCCGCGGGCGCCGCTTCGCTGCGCGTGCGGATCTCCCCGGTCGGCACCGGGTCGGTGTCGGTCGTCGTGGCCGACGAGACCGGTCAGCCCGTCGCCTCCGTCGAGGAACTGGTGCTCCGGCCCGTTTCCCAGCAGTCCGCGTCCGGTCCCGCCACGAGCCGGTCGCTGTTCCGGGTCGACTGGCAGGTCCTGCCGCTCGACGCCGTCGAGACCCCACTGGAAGAGGTGCCCGATGTTGATGTGGTTTCCCTTGCGCTCCCAGCGTCTGACGCAGGCTCCGTTCACTCGGCCGTTCACTCCGTCCTCGCGCAGGCGCAGGACCGCCTTGCCGGTGAATCCCGTCTTGTCCTCCTCACCGGCGGTGGCGACCCCCTCGCGGCCTCGGCTGTCCGAGGCCTGATCCGCTCCGCCCAGACGGAGAACCCCGACCTGTTCGTCCTCGTCGACTCCGACGGCACCGAGGCGTCTGCCCGGATGATGACCGCCGCCGTCGAGTCCGGCGAGCCGGAACTGGAGCTGCGCGACGGTGTCGTGCGCGTTCCACGCCTGACCCGCGCCGCTGTGTCCACTGTGGACGGGCCCGCGTTCCGCGCCGACAGCAAGGTCCTGCTGACCGGGGCGACCGGTGTGCTGGGCGCGATGCTGGCCCGCCACCTGGTGACCGAGCACGGCGTCCGAGACCTCGTGCTCACCTCCCGCCGTGGTCCCGACGCGCCCGGCGCGGCCGAACTGCGCGATGAGCTGACCGGTCTCGGCGCCACCGTGGTCGTCACCGCGTGCGACGCCGCCGACCGCGACTCCCTGGCCGCCCTGCTGGCCGAGTACCCGGTGACCTCCGTGGTGCACACGGCCGGTGTGCTGGACGACGGAGTGCTGTCGTCGCTCACCCCGGACCGGCTGGACACCGTGCTGAGGCCCAAGGTCGACGCCGTCCTCAACCTGGACGAGCTGGTCGGGGACGTTGACGACTTCATCCTGTTCTCCTCCGCCGCGGGCACCTTCGGCAACGCGGGCCAGGCCAACTACGCCGCCGCCAACTCGTTCGTCGACGCCTTCGCCCGCCACCGCCGTGCCCTGGGCAAGCCCGCGCTGTCGCTGGCGTGGGGCCTGTGGGAGCAGGCCAGCGAGATGACCGGCGACATGGCCGACGCCGACCGCGGCCGGGTTTCCGGCGGTGTCGGCGGCCTGACCTCCGCCGAGGGCCTCGCCCTCTTCGACGCCGCGCTGGCGTCGACCGAGCCGGTGCTCGTCCCGATGCACCTGGACACCGCCGCGCTGCGCGGCGCGGGCGCGTCCGTTCCGCCGCTGCTGCGCGGTTTCACCCGCGCGCCCAGCAGGCGCACCGCGTCCGCCGCCGACCAGGCCGCCGCGTCGTCGTTGGCGCAGAAGCTCGGCGCGCTGCCGGAGGCCGAGCAGGTCAAGCTGCTGCTCGACCTGGTCCGCACGCACGTCACGGCCGTGCTCGGCTTCGCGTCGACCGACGCCGTGGACACCTCGAAGGCGTTCCGGGAGTTGGGTTTCGACTCGCTGACCGCGGTCGAGCTGCGCAACCGGATCAACACCGCCACCGGCCTCAAGCTGCCCGCCACGCTCGTCTTCGACTACCCGACCACCGACGTCCTGGTCGAGCACCTGCGCGGCAAGGTCGTCGGCCAGGGCGGTGCCGCCGCGGTGGTCCGCGCGGCCACGTCCGTCGACGACGACCGGATCGCCATCATCGCGATGAGCTGCCGCTTCCCCGGCGGCGTCACGAGCCCGGAGGGCCTGTGGGACCTCCTGGCGAACGGGCGGGACGCCATCGGCGGCTTCCCGACCGACCGCGGCTGGAACATCGACTACCTCACCGAGGCCAGCAACGCCGCCGAGGGCGGCTTCCTCTACGACGCGAGCGAGTTCGACCCGGCGTTCTTCGGCATCAACCCCCGTGAAGCGCTGGCCATGGACCCGCAGCAGCGCCTGCTGCTGGAGACCTCGTGGGAGGCGTTCGAACGGGCGGGCATCGACCCGACCTCGTTGCGCGGCAGCCAGACCGGCGTGTTCGCCGGGATGATGTACCACGACTACGGCACCCGGCTGACCGCGATCCCCGAGGAGGTCGGCGGCTACTTCGGCACCGGCACCGCGGGCAGCGTCGCGTCCGGCCGCATCGCCTACACGCTCGGCCTGGAGGGCCCGGCCGTCACGGTCGACACCGCGTGCTCCTCCTCGCTGGTGGCGCTGCACCTGGCCGCGCAGGCCCTGCGGTCCGGCGAGTGCTCGCTGGCGGTGGCCGGTGGCGTCACGGTGATGGCCACCCCCGGCACCTTCGTGGAGTTCAGCACGCAGGGCGCCATGGCCCCCGACTCGCGCTGCAAGCCGTTCGCCGCCGCCGCCGACGGGTCGAGCTGGGGCGAGGGCGCGGGAATGCTCGTCATCGAGCGCCTCGCCGACGCCCGCGCCAACGGCCACCCGGTGCTCGCGATCCTGCGCGGCACGGCCGTGAACCAGGACGGCGCCTCGAACGGCCTCACCGCCCCCAACGGGCCGTCGCAGCAGCGGGTCATCCGCCAGGCGCTCGCCAACTCCGGTCTGTCCACCTCGGACGTCGACGCGGTCGAGGCGCACGGCACCGGCACGAAGCTCGGCGACCCGATCGAGGCGCAGGCCCTGCTGGAGACCTACGGCCAGAACCGCTCGACGCCCGTCCTGCTCGGCGCGGTCAAGTCCAACCTCGGCCACACGCAGGCCGCGGCCGGGGTCGCGGGCGTGATCAAGATGGTCATGGCCATGAAGCACGGCGTGATGCCGAAGACGCTGCACGTCGACGCGCCCTCCCCGCACGTCGACTGGACGTCCGGCTCGGTCGAACTGGTCACCGAGCCGACCCCGTGGCCCGAGAGCGGCCGCGTCCGCCGGTCCGCCGTGTCGTCGTTCGGCATCAGCGGCACCAACGCCCACGTGGTGCTGGAGCACGTGGCCGTCGAGGAGACCGCCGACGAGCCCGTCGAGTGGTCGCCGCTGCCGTGGCTGCTGTCCGGCAAGACCCCCGAGGCCGTGTCCGCCCAGGCCGACAAGCTCAAGGCGCACCTGGTCGCGAACCCGGACGTGCGGCCGGTCGACGTGGCGTTCTCGCTGGCCACCAGCCGCACGCTGCTCGACCACCGCGCGGCCGTCGTCGCGGGCGACCGCGACGAACTCCTGACCGCGCTGGACGCCCCCGCGCCCGGCACGGCGGTGGCCGGGAAGCTCGCGTTCCTGTTCACCGGCCAGGGCAGCCAGCGCGTCGGCATGGGCCGTGAGCTGCACGCCTCCTACCCGGTGTTCGCGGCGGCGTTCGACGAGGTCGCCGCGCTGGTGGACGTCCGGATCGACGACCAGGCCGAGCTGGACCGCACGGAGTTCACCCAGCCCGCGATCTTCGCCCTCGAAGTGGCCCTGTACCGACTGGTGGAGTCCTGGGGCATCCGCCCCGACTTCCTGGCGGGCCACTCCATCGGCGAGATCGCCGCCGCTCACGTGGCCGGTGTGCTCTCGCTGGAGGACGCCGCCACGCTGGTGAACGCCCGCGCCCGACTGATGCAGGCCCTCCCGGCCGGTGGCGCGATGATCGCCTTGCAGGCCACCGAGGACGAGGTCGCGCCCCATCTCACCGACCGCGTCTCGATCGCGGCGGTCAACGGGCCGACCTCGATCGTCATCGCCGGTGACGAGGACGCCGCTCTCGCGGTCGCGGCCCACTTCGCGGACCGCAAGTCCAAGCGCCTCAGCGTCTCCCACGCGTTCCACTCGCCGCTGATGGAACCGATGCTCGACGAGTTCCGGTCCGTCGTCTCGGGTCTGGCGTTCGCCGAGCCGAAGATCGCCCTGCTGGGCGAGGTCACCGACCCCGAGCACTGGGTCCGCCACGTGCGCGACGCCGTCCGGTTCTCGGAGACCGTGAAGTCCCTCGAAGCGCGGGGCGTGCGGACGTTCCTGGAGCTGGGCCCGGACGGTGTGCTGACCGCGATGGGCCAGGACAGCGTCACCGAGGCCGGGCTGGTCGCGTCGCTGCGCAAGGACCGCGACGAGGTCCGCTCGCTCGTCACCGCCGTCGCCGCGCTGCACACCCGCGGCGTCAAGGTCGACTGGACGACGTTCTTCGCGGGCGCCAGGACCGTGGACCTGCCGACGTACGCGTTCCAGCGCGAGCGGTTCTGGCTGGAGTCGCCCGCCGGCTACGACGACGGCACCGCCGTCGGCCTCGGCCTGGGCGCGGGCAACCACCCGCTGCTCGGCGCCGAGGTGTCGCTGCCCGAGTCCGGCGCGCTGGTGTTCAGCGGCAGGCTCGCGCTGAACACCCACCCGTGGCTCGCCGACCACGCCGTGTCCGGCACGGTCCTGCTGCCCGGCACGGCGTTCGTGGAGATGGCGCTCCAGGCGGGCGCCCAGGCCGACTGCGACCTGCTCGAAGAACTCACCCTCGAAGCCCCGCTGGTGCTCCCCGAGCACGGCGGCGTGGCGCTGCGGGTCATGGTGGGGGAGGAGGAGTCCGGTCGACGCACGCTGACCGTGTTCTCCCGCACCGCCGCCGACGGCCCGTGGACGCGGCACGCGACCGGCTCGCTCGGCACGTCCACCGGCACGCCGTCCGGCGACCTGGCCGCGTGGCCGCCCGCCGACGCCGAGTCCGTCGCCGTGGAGGGCCTGTACGAGGACTTCGCCGCCTTGGGCCTGGAGTACGGCCCGGTGTTCCAGGGGCTGAAGTCGGCGTGGCGCCGTGGCGGCGAGGTGTTCGCGGAGGTCTCGCTGGACGCCGACACCACCGCGTTCGGCATCCACCCCGCCCTGCTCGACGCCTCGCTGCACGCCATCCGGTTCGGCGACTTCCTCGCCGAAGGCGACGGCACGCGGCTCCCGTTCTCGTTCACCGGCGTCCGGCTGCACGCGGTCGGCGCGGGGGAGTTGCGGGTCCGGATGACCGGCGCGGGCACCGACGCGGTGTCGCTGCTGGTCGCCGACGCGACCGGCGCCCCGGTCGCCTCCGTCGACTCCCTGGTGCTGCGCCCGGTCGCTTTGACGCCGAAGGCCACCGACTCCCTGTTCCACGTCGAGTGGACGCCGGTCACGGCCACCGCCGCCGCGGGCGACGTCGTCGTGGTCGAGGTGTCCGGCACGGTCTCCGAGGCCGTGCACGCCGCACTGGCCGCGGTCCGCGAGCACGCCGAGTCCGACGCCGCGGTGGCGTTCGTGACCCGCGGCGCGGTCGCCGTCCGCCCCGGTGACGACGTGACCGACCTGGCCGGTGCCGCCGTGCGCGGCCTGGTCCGCTCGGCGCAGGCCGAGTACCCCGGTCGCTTCTCCCTGGTCGACCTGCTCGACGGCGACGACGTCGTCCTCGCGGCGGACGAGCCGGAGATCGCTGTCCGCGACGGTGCGGTGTTCGCGCCGCGGCTGACCCGTACGGTGTCCGAAGTGGACACCGGTGCCACCTTCGGCACCGGCACGGTCCTGGTGACCGGCGCGTCCGGCGGCCTCGGGTCGCTGTTCGCCCGCCACCTGGTCGTCGAGCACGGCGTGCGCGACCTGCTGCTGACCAGCAGGCGGGGCGCCGACGCCCCCGGCGCCGCCGACCTGGCCGACGACCTGGCCGAACTCGGCGCGACCGTGGAGTTCGCGGCCTGCGACGTCGCCGACCGCGACGCCGTGACCGCGCTGCTGGCCGCGCACGACGTGAAGGCGATCGTGCACACCGCGGGCGTGCTGGACGACTCGACGCTCGGCTCGATGACCGCCGAGCAGGTCGACAGGGTGCTGCGGCCCAAGGTGGACGCGGTCGCGACCCTGCACGAGCTGGCGGGCGACCTGGACGCGTTCGTGGTGTTCTCCTCGGCCGCGGGCACGTTCGGCACCCCCGGCCAGGGCAACTACGCGGCGGCCAACGCCTACCTGGACGCACTGGTGCAGCAGCGGAAGGCGCGCGGACTGCCCGGCCTGTCGCTGGCCTGGGGCCTGTGGGACGACCTGGGCGGCATGACCGCCGACCAGGACCGCCTGCGCCGCTCCGGCGTCGCGGCGCTCGGCGTGGCCGAGGGCCTGTCGCTGTTCGACCGGTCGTTCCGCGGTGAGCACGCGGTCGCCGTGCCGATGAGGCTGGACACCGCCGGACTGCGCGGGGCCGGTCCGGAACTGCCCGCGCTGCTGCGCGGCCTGGTCCGCACCACGACCCGGCGCACGGCGTCGGCGAACGTCCAGCTCGACCTGCGCGGCCTGTCCGCCGAGGACCGCGCGCGGACGCTGCTGGACGCGGTCCTGGCGCACACCGCCGCCGTGCTCGGCTACGGCTCGAAGAAGGTCGAGCCCACGCAGCAGTTCGTGGAGCTGGGCTTCGACTCGCTGACCTCCGTGGAGCTGCGCAACGTGCTCAACGCGGTCACCGGGCTCCGGCTGCCGCCGACGCTGCTGTTCGACCACCCGACCCCGGCTCTGGTCGCCGAGCTGCTGGGCCGCGAGATCGACGTGCCGGAGCAGGCCGTCACCGCACCGGCGGGCACGCTGGGCTTGATGTCCAGGCAGGCGAACGCCTCCGGGCGCGGCGAGGACTTCATGGGGCTGCTCATGGCGGTCTCGGAGTTCCGGCCGTCCTTCACCGGGCCGGAGGACCTGCCGGAGCCGCTGCACGGCGTCCGGCTCGCCAAGGGCGACACCGGTCCCGGCCTGATCTGCTTCCCGCCGATCCTGGCCAACTCCGGACCCCAGGTGTACGCCCGGTTCGCGGCGTCGCTGCGCGACGAGCGCGACGTGTCCGTGGTCTCGACGCCGGGTTTCCTCAAGGGCGAGCTGGTGCCCGCTTCCATCGACGCCATCGTCCGCGCCCAGGCCCAGGCGGTGCTCGACCAGGCCGAGGGCAAGCCGTTCGTGCTGGTCGGCCACTCCTCGGGCGGCACGCTGGCCCACGGCGTCGCGGCGCACCTGGAAGGCCTGGGAACGCCCGCCGCGGCCCTGGTGCTGATGGACATCTTCCGCCACGACCGCGAGGCCCTGTCCCGCGTGCACCCCGAGGTCGTGGGTGACACCGGTGACGAGGACGCGACGCTGGTGGACGACCAGCGGCTCACCGCGATGGGCGCGTACTGCAGGATCTTCGCGGGCTGGCAGCCGACCCCCATCACCACCCCTACCCTCCTGGTGCGGGCGACGGAACCGTTGCCCGGCATGGACCCGGCGGGGGACTGGCAGTCCACTTGGGACTATGAGCACAAGACGCTGGACGTGCCCGGCACGCACTTCTCCATGATGCAGGGACACGCCCTCACCACGGCGGACGCCGTCCACGGGTGGCTGGCGGAGAACCTCCCCGAACAGGGGTGAGCAGGGGGTGCGGGACGCCGAGCGCGTCCCGCACCATTGTTTGTAACAAACCCGAACGTCTTTTTCCGGATGCGCCTGGAGGTTGTGCGCCCCTGGTGATGTCGTGATGTCGTGAGAGGAACAACCAACCGCCATGGCACGAGTAGTTGTCGACACCGCCCTGTGGATCCGCAGGTTCCACCCCAGCCCGGACGCCCACGTCCGGCTGGTATGCCTTCCGCACGCGGGAGGATCGGCGAGCTTCTACTACCCGGTCTCGGAATCGCTGAGGCCCGGAGTGGAAGTTCTGGCGGTGCAGTACCCCGGACGGCAGGACCGACGTGCCGAACCGTGCATCGAATCGGTCGAGGAACTGGCCGCCCGCATAGTCATGGCGCTGAAGCCGTGGACCGAGGACAAACCACTGGCACTGCTGGGCCACAGCATGGGAGCCACCCTCGCCTTCGAGGTGGCAAGGGGCTTGGAACGCCAGGGAACACCCCCCGTTGCCCTGTTCGCCTCAGGCCGCCGCGCCCCGTCGCGCTACCGCGACGACCAGGTCCACCTGCGCGACGACGACGGCATAGTCGCAGAACTCCAACTGCTCAGCGGCACGGACTCCCGCCTGCTCGGCAACGAGGACCTGCTGAGACTGGTGATCCCGGTGATCCGCGCGGACTACAAAGCCGTGGAAACCTACCGCTGCGCAACCGGCGCAACAGTCACCTGCCCCGTCACGGTGCTGGTGGGCGACAGCGACCCGAAAGCCACCATAGAGGAGGCCAGGGCCTGGTCGGACCACACAACCGGCGCCTTCGACCTCCAGGTGTACCCGGGCGGCCACTTCTACCTCAGCGAGCACCAGGACCGGGTAACAGACCTGATAGCGGAACGCCTCGCAACCTTGGCACCACCACTTTAAGCCAGCCACACAAGACACGGGCACAGCACACAACCGCCCATCAGCTCGAAACGGCCAAGTGCAAGAACCACCCACTCATCCCGCTCACCCAGCCTGACAACGAACTCACGGCACGGCCCAACCTGGCCCACGCCACCCGACCAGCTGCCAACCACAACGTCGCCCGCCGCACCTCCGGCCCACGACCACCCGACCAAGGCAGCCAGTCCCCCCCACCCCACCCCGATCCGAAGCGCCCTCATTGGCAGTCCTCGTTTGTCAAGGCATCTTTCCCGCCTTGACAAATCAGGGCTGTCAATGGAGACAATCGCGCGAGCGGGGTGGGGTGCCTCCCTTCCAACCGAGCCCTTCAAGCGGACCCGCAAACGCGACCCACAACCGGGCCCCGCAACCAAGACCCAGGGCCCTGCAGCCATGCCCTCACACCCTCCAACCTGCCCCGAAAGTTCTGAGACACCCACCCCCGCCCCCACCAAAACCGTCCACTACGGACCCGAAACCCCACCCCACGATCGACATCCCAAGCCACCACACCAACACGCGCACCCCCCAAACCTCGACACCACGTCGATTCCGCCAACCCCTTCGCACTGATCGGTGCGACCAGGGGTAGGGGGGCCTAGGGGACTGGTCAGGGGTTTCCTGTCGCAACATCGTAATAAT
The DNA here is from genome assembly GCA_049997955.1 of Umezawaea sp. cmx-9-4. Lineage (GTDB taxonomy): Bacteria > Actinomycetota > Actinomycetes > Mycobacteriales > Pseudonocardiaceae > Umezawaea. The sequence goes on from JAEBDY010000003.1 coordinate 397,833, forward strand.
ACCCTTGTCCCAGTTGGACTTCAGTGGAGAGTCGACTCTTCAGCAGGGCAGTGCAGTCACGAATTACTTCCCGCTGCCGAGCAGTGCGCCACCCCCGTCGCGCTCCTCCGCGGCCCCGTGAGCAAGAGGAAGGAGGAGTGCCGCAGATGACCGCGAAACTCTTCTCGACCGACTCGGTGCAGACCTTTCCCGAGTTCGAGCAGAACGCCCTGCGCGTGGCCGACGTGTTGGGTGAGAACGGCATCGGTCACGGCTGCCGGGTGATGCTGAAGGCGGGCAACTCGGCGGGCTGGGTCGTGACGCTCCTCGCTCTGATGCACGTCGGCGCGTCGATCGTCATGGTGGACAGCCAGGAGCGCGCCGACCAGACCCGGCGGATCGCGGACCAGGCGGGCGTGAAGATGTGCCTCGTGGACGAGGACGCCCCGCTCGACCCCGACGAGAGCCGGGTCTTCATCTACGAGCTGCTGGTGGCCGCGGCCAACCGGACTCCGCTGCGGGACAGGCTGGACTTCACCGACTGGGCCGAGCGCCCCGACGGTCTGATCATGTGGTCGTCCGGTTCCACCGGCACGCCCAAGGGCATCGTGAAGTCGGGTGGGAAGTTCCTGGAGAACCTGCGCCGCAACGCCGCCCAGGTCGGGCACCGCGAGGGCGACGTGCTCATGCCGCTGCTGCCCTTCTCCCACCAGTACGGGCTTTCCATGGTGCTGATCGCGTGGCAGGAGCGCTGCTCGCTCGTCGTCGCGCCGTACCGCCGGATCGACCGCGCGCTGGTCATGGCGGGCCAGACCGGTGTGACCGTCGTGGACGCCACGCCGTCGACCTACCGCAGCCTGTTGAACATCGTGCAGAAGCGCCCCGAGGCCGGGCTGAACACCGACACCGTGCGCATGTTCTGCAGCGGCGCCGCTCCGCTCGACCCGTCGCTCACCGCGTCGTACGTCGAGAAGTTCGGCCTGCCGCTGCTGGACAGCTACGGCAGCACCGAGATGGGCAACGTGTCGTTCGCGACGCCCGAGAACCCGGTCGCCTGCGGTCGGGCCATGGACGGCCTGGAGATCAAGGTCGTCGACGACGAGGGCCACGAGGTCCCCGCCGACCAGATCGGCGAGGTCCTGGTCAACACGCCCGACGTGATGGAGGGCTACCTGGCCGAGGACGGCACGCTCGTGCCGCACACGCAGCAGTGGTTCCAGACCGGTGACTTCGGCAAGCTCGACGCGGACGGCAACCTCTCGGTGTTCGGCCGCAAGTTCGCCGTGACCAGGATGGGCTACACGCTCTACCCGGAGATCATCGAGCGCAAGATCGCCGAGCACGGCTGCTCCGCCAAGGTCGTCTCCGTCCCGGACGAGCGTCGCGGCTGCCAGCTCGTGTTCTTCGTCGAGGACGCGCTCGACCGCGAGCCGCACTTCTGGCGCGAGCTGCTCAGCGAGCTGCTCCCCGTCTACGAGCGGCCGAACCGCGTGCACGTGCTCGACAACTTCCCGCTCAACCGCAACGGGAAGCCGGATCGCCTGCACCTGGAACAGCTTGCGCTGAACGAGGTTCCCGACGGCGCGAGGGTCTGAGGAAGAACGGGGAACCACCAGATGGAGAACACGCAGAGCGCCCCGGATCCGGGAAGCGAAGCGGAACAGGGGCTCACCGCGATCGTGTTCCCCGGCATGGGGCCGTGCAACTTCGCCGACGTCGGCAGGTACATGGTGCTCGACCGCTACGCCCGTCGACGGCTCGCCGCCGCCGACGAGGCACTGGGCTACTCGGTGCTCCAGCGCTTCCGCGCCACGGACCACGAGTACTCCGAGGCGACGCAGATCGCGTTCCTGATCAACTCGGTGGCCCTCGCCGACCGAGCCGTGGACGCCATGGGACTCGACCCCGACCTCTGCGTCGGGCCTAGCTTCGGGCAGAAGGCCGCCACCGCGTTCGTCGAGTCGATGCCGTTCGGCGACGTCGTGCGGATGACGGCCGAACTCGCCCGCTGCGAGGAGGAGTTCTTCGCCGCGGAGTACTCCGACGTCATCACGCAGTCCTTCGTCCGCACCTCGGAGGAGCGGACGAAGGAGATCCTCGCGGAGATGGAGGCCCGCGGCGAGTGGTACGAGATCTCCGGCTACCTCGACCACGACTTCTACTTCGTCTCGGTGCGGGAGTCCTCGTTGGACTTCTTCAAGCAGCGCATCCGGGACGCGGGCGGGTACTCCATGTACTCGATGCGCCCACCCGTGCACGCCAGGGCCTTCTCGGCCCTGCGGCGCAAGGTCGAGGACGAGGTCTTCAGCCGCTACGACATCGCCGCGCCGCGGCTTCCGGTGATCGCCGACCAGAACGGCACGACGGTCACCGACTCGGAAGCCATGCGCACGATGCTGCTCGACACGTTCGACCAGCCCATCAACTGGCCTGACGTGGTCTCCGCGCTGCTTCGCGGGGGCGTCACCGATCTGTGGTTCACCGGTGCCGACAACCTGTTCCACCGGTTGGACTGCACGACCAGGAACTTCCGAGTGACGGCTGTGACCCCCAAGACAGCACTGCGTCCGGAGAAGTAGAACGGAATGGAGAACGCGTGATCGACGAGACTTGGCCGCACCGGTTCCACCCGTCCGTCAACCCTCCACGGGAAGCGGGTCCCATCGACCTGCGCCGCAACTACGCGCAACCCGCCTACTCGGGCATCGGGACCTTCATGAGCGTCCCGATCTGCCTCGACCAGGCCGACTTGCGCGCGGGCAACGTGGACGTCGCGGTGCTGGGGGTTCCGCTCGACCAGTCCGTCGGTCACCGCGGGGCGGCGTTCGGGCCCAGAGCGATCCGCTCCGACGAGCGCTACCTGTTCAACAACTACGAGGACTTCGTGCACTCCTCCACCAGGGTGCGCCCGTTCCAGCAGCTCAAGGTCGTCGACTACGGCGACGCTCCCGTGGACACCTTCAGCCACGCCAGGTCGATGGCCCCGATCCGCGAACTGGTGAGGGAGATCGCCGAGGTGGGCGCGGTGCCGATCCTGCTCGGCGGTGACCACACGCTGCTGTGGCCCAGCGCGGGCACGCTCAACGAGGTGCACGGGGCGGGCAGCGTGGCCGTGGTCCACTTCGACGCGCACCCGGACTGCCACGCCGAGGTGCACGGCGACCGGATCAGCCACACCACCCCGATCTACCGGCTGATCGAGGAGGAGAAGTTCCCGGGGAGCAACATCGTCCAGGTGGGCCTGCGCAGCCCGGGGGCGCCCGACGACGAGCAGTTCAACTGGATGCGCAGGCAGGGCATGAAGTCGCACTTCATGGCCGAGGTGGAGCGCATCGGCATCGACGCCGTCATCGACAAGCTCATCGCCGACGTCGCCCACGTCCCCAACGTCTACCTGTCCCTCGACATCGACGTCCTGGACCCCGCCTACGCGCCCGGCACCGGCACCCCCGAGCCGGGTGGCCTCACCACGCGCGAGCTGTTCCCCGCGCTCCGCCGACTCGCCCACGAGACCAACGTCGTGGGCATGGACGTCGTGGAGGTCGCGCCGAACCTCGACGCGGGCTACACCACCGCCCTCAACGCCAGGCGCGCCGTGCTCGAAGTCCTGACCGGCTTGGCCATGCGGCGCATGCAGATCTCCAGCAGCAACTACGTGAACCCGATCGTCTCCGGTCAGGCCAAGTTCCCGATGCGGTGACCGTCGACCTCCGACGATGAAAGGCGACAGCCGTGAGAGTACTGAGCAGCATCACCGGCTCCCAGGGCCACGCGCGGGACATGCTCCCGCTGATCCGCGCCATCGCCGACGCGGGCCACGAGGTCCTCGTCGTCCTGCCGCCGTCGCTGGCGCGGATCTACGAGTCCGAGCGCGTCCGCGTCGAACCGGTGCTCCCGGAGATGCACGACTCGATCATGGCGGTGATGACGGAGGGAGCCGAGCGCCGCGCGCGCGAAGCCGCGGAGACCGGTCGCCCGCTCGCGCCGCCGCCGGAGATGACCGCCTTCGACCAGATGCTCGTCATGGCGGGCGGACCTCACATCACCCCGACCTACCACGCGCTCATGGCCCTGGCGGAGGAGTTCAAGCCCGACCTGGTCGTGCGCGACTGCGCGGAGGTGGCCTCGACCCTGGTCGCCGAGCAGCTGGGACTCCGGTACATCTGCGGCCCGTCCGGAGCGGGAAGCCTGATCGACCCCGTGCGCCTGGTGGGGATGCTCAACGAGCGGCGGGCGGAGATCGGTATCCCGGCCGCCCACGACCCCGCCGCGCTGTACCGCCACGGGCGGTTCGACGCGGTGCCGGAGCGGTACAGCTTCGCGGCGTTCGACGTCCCGTACGCCATCCGGTACCGGCAGTCGCCGATCGTCGCCCGCGACGAGGTGCTGAGCCGCGAGATCGCCGAGCTGCCCACGGACAAGCCCCTGGTGGTCGCCGCCATGGGAACCGTTCTCCTGCAGTTGCAGGAGTTCTACAAGTTCGGCCCCCCGCAGGCCGAGGACCCGTCGAAGGTGCTGCTGCAGGCGTTGGCCGGTGGGTTGTCCGAATTGGACTGCCACGCCGTGCTGGCCACCGGCGGGCTGTCGATGGACGGGATCGAGGTGGGGAGCAACGTGATCGTGGTCGAGCGGATGGCACAGCCGTTGCTGCTCCAGTGCGCTGACCTGTTCATCACGCACGGTGGGTACAACGGGATTCGGGAGTCGATGTTCGGCGGGACCCCGATGGCCGTGCTGCCGCAGTTCGGGGACCAGCCGTACTACGCGGAGCTGCTGGAGAAGATGAACCTGGGGCGGGTCGTGCCGGAGACGTCCGCTCGGGCGGTCCGGGAGACCTGTCGGGTCGTGTTGGACGATCCCGGGATCACTCAGGAGATCCGGAGGGCGCACCGGGAGATGTTGGCGCTGCCGGGTGTTGACACCGTTGTGCCGCATCTGGAGTCGTTGGCGGTGTCCTAGGAGTTCGCCATCGCGCCGGTGCCCCTTGTGGGTGCCGGCGTTTTTGGTGTGCGGGGACTTTTCGTGGGGGATCGCGGTGGTCTGTGGGTCTGCGGGTCCGCGTTGGCAGGGCCGACAGCGGTAGGCGGCGCCGGTCTGTGCCGACAGGACGACAGGGCTGACAGCGGCAGGCAGGGCTGACAGTGGTAGGCGGTGCCGGTCTGCGGCCGACAAGGCCGACAGGGTTGACAGCGGCAGGTAGCGCCGGTCTGCGGCCGACTGGCGCCAGCCTGTGGCTGCTTCAGATGGCCAGGACCAGGTGGCCTCATGCTGGCGTTGTCCATGCGCGCCCAGATCCCGCTCCCTGCCCACGCGCCCTTGAGTCCAGTTTGCTGTCCACCCGTGTCCAGGATCCCGCTCGCTGCCGACCCTCTCCTCGGCCCCATTCCGCTATCCACCCGCCCGTTGCTCACGCACCCTCTTCCGTGCGCCGTGCGCCGTGCGCCGTGCGCCGTGCGCCGTGCGCCGTGCGCCGCTCCGATGCCGCTTCCTGCCCCGTACCGCGGCCATGTGCCTCCGCGTGCGTCGCCTTCCTGGCTCCCCACCTCGCGCTTCCTCCCAAGTGGCCGCGTGAGCACTCCTCACCCCGCTCGCACAATTGTCTCTATTGCCGCCCCTCGTTTGTCAAGGCGGGAAAGATGCCTTGACAAACGAGGGGCGGCAATGAGGGCGCTTCGGATCGGGGGCAGGGAGGGGTCTGGGTTCGGCAGTGCGGGATCGGGTTCGTCGCAGGTCGAGTTCGGTTGGCCTGCTTGTTGTCAGTCCTGTGGAAAGGCCTTTCTGGTGTTGAAAAAGGAGGTCCCGGCCCTTTGTGGGCCGGGACCTCCTGTAGGTCTACGTCTGCCTGCTTAGCCGACTGGTTGTGGTGTGCGATGTTGGTGTGAGGGCTGGTCGTCGTCTTCGTCGTCCACGTCGCCGCCCTCGTGGATGGCCAGCTTCTCCTGGATGCGGCGCAGCGGGCCGGGGGCCCACCAGGCGGCGTTGCCCATCAGCTTCAGCACCGCGGGCACCAGGATCATGCGGACGATCGTGGCGTCCAGCACCAGCGCGAGGATCATGCCCACGCCGACGAAGCGCATCATGGCCACCTGGGAGAACGCGAACGCGCCCGTGACCAGGATCAGCAGGATCGCCGCCGCGGTGATGACCCGGCCGGTCTTGGCCAGGCCCGTGCTGATCGCGTCCTCGTTGGACGCGCCGCGGTTCTTCGCCTCGACCATGCGGGACAGCAGGAACACCTCGTAGTCCGTGGACAGGCCCAGGATCATCGCGACCATCAGGACGACGATCCCCGAGTCCAAGGGCGAGGGGGTGACTCCCAGCAGCGACGCCAGGTGGCCGTCGTAGAAGATCCACGTGAGGACGCCGAACGTGGCGGACAGGCTCAGCGCGCTCATCACGATCGCCTTGATCGGCAGCAGCACCGATCCGAACGCGAGGAACATCAGGATGAACGTGGCCGTGATGAACAGCAGCGCCATCCAGGGCAGCTTGTCGCCGATCGCGTCGAGGCTGTCCACGTTCACCGCGGTCGACCCGCCGACGAGAACCTCGGAGGAGCCGAGCGGGGGCGTCACCTCGCGCACGTCCTGCATCGCCTGCTTGGACTCGTCGCTCAGCGAATCACCGACCAGCGAGGCCGAGAGCAGCCACACGTTGTCCTTGGGCTCCAGCGCGACAGCGGCCGTGTCGATGCCGGGGACCTCGCTGACCTGCTGGGCGTACCGGGCCACGGCCTCCTGGCTGGTGCTGCCCTTCACCACGATGTCGAGCCCGGTCTTCGCCACCTCGGGGAAGTCCTTGTTCAGCGACTCCACGGCGACGCGGGCCTCGTTGCCCTCCGGCAGCACCTTCTCGGTGACCTCGCCGAACTTCACGCCGAGGAACGGCGCGCCCAGGGCCAGCAGCACGGCCACGATCGGGATCGCGAACAGCGCGGGCTTCTTCATGACCTTCCGGCCGAGCTTCGCCCAGCCGCCGCCGTGCTCGCTCTTCGCCATGCGCTTGCGCCACGGCATCGCGAGCTTGTCGACCCGGTGGCCCAGGATGCCGAGGAGCGCGGGGAGCAGCGTCAACGACACCAGCGCGGCCACGGCGACCGCGGACATGCCGCCGTAGCCGAGCGACTTGAGGAAGCTCTGCGGGAACAGCAGGAGTCCGGCCAGGGCGATCACCAGCAGCGTCGCGGAGAACACGACGGTCCGGCCCGCGGACCCCACGGTCCGCTTGACCGCTTGTTCCGGTGTGCGGCCCGCGGCCAACTCCTCCCGGTACCGCCCGACGATGAACAACCCGTAGTCGATCGCCATGCCGAGTCCGAGCAGGCTCGCCACGTTGATGGCGAACGAGTTCACCTCGGTGGCCAACGAGATCGCGTGCAGCAGCGCCAGCGAACCCATGATCGCCAGACCGCCGACGAGGACCGGCAGCGACGCGGCGACGACGCCGCCGAAGACGATCACGAGCAGGAGCAGCACGATCGGCAGCGAGACCGTCTCGGCGCGGACCAGGTCGGCGCCGGACATGTCGCTGATCGTCTTCTGGATCGGGATCTGGCCGGAGAACTGGGTCTGGACCCCGTCGACCAGGAGCTGGTCGTAGATCTTGGCGTAGTCCTTGAGCTGGGTGTTCGAGTCGGCCGCCTGGAGCGTGATCACCCCCAGCGCCTTCGTCTTGTCCGCGGTGCCGAACGGGTTGGGCTGGGGGAGGTTCCAGTAGGACGCGACGGTCTTGACCGCGCCCGTCGGCAGCCCGGACAGCGACGACTCGATCTTCGCCTTCAGCTCGGGGGAGTCGATGGTGCTGCCGGACGGCGCGGTGTACATCACCACGATGTCGCCCGCCTGCCTGCCGAAGGTGTCCTCGACGAGCTTGTTGGCGCGGACGCTCTCGCTCGTGGGGTCGCCGAAGCCACCCTCACTGAGCCTGTCGAAGACCCCGAGCCCCCACATCCCGCCCATAACGGTCAGCACCAAGGTGGCGATCATCACCACCCAACGGCGGTGGTACGCAAGTGAACCCCACTTCGCGAACAAGGTCGTCCTCCTACTGTGGTGGGCTTTTTCGGGCCCGAGTGGCGGGTTTTGCACGGTGTTTACCGAGAGAACACATTGATAAGCGGTCGAGCGGCTCAGCCGCTGGTGGCGGCCCGTTTGACGACTACCCGCCGGTCCATCTGGTGGAAATCCCGCGGCCGCCGTGCGCGGGCAAGGTATAAATGTGTTCATGCCGGGCGAACTCGTTGCTCCACCGACAAAGGCCGTGACGCTCGAAGAAGTCGCCCGAGTGGCGGGTGTTTCGCGTGCGACCGTTTCGCGGGTGGTCAACCGCGTGCCCACGGTGGACAACGAGCTCCGCGAGACCGTGCAGCAGGCGATCGACGCGACCGGCTACCGGCCCAACCTGGCGGCGCGGTCGCTGGTCACCCGTCGGGCGGGTTCGGTGGCGCTGGTCCTGCCGGACGAGGTCCGCATCTTCGGCGACCCGTTCTTCGGCAGGGTGGTGGAGGGCGTGATGGGCGTCGTCCAGCCGCTCGGCGTGCACCTGGTCGTGACGCTGGCCGGGTCGTCCACCCACGAGCACCTGGTCGCCGACCTGCGGCAGGGCAGGCTCGACGGCGCGATACTGATCCACACGCACAGCGGCGACCCGCTGCCCTCGCTGCTCGCGACCATGCGGCTGCCCGTCGTGCTGTCCGGCAGACCCGTGGGCAGGCTGCGCATCAGCCACGTCGACGTCGACCAGGCTGCGGGCGCGCGACTCGCGGCCGAGCACCTCGTCGCGCTCGGCAGACGTCGGATCGCGACGGTCTCCGGTCCGCTCGACAACCCGGCGGCCATCGACCGGCTGGCGGGCTTCCGCGCCGCCATGGCCGACCTCGGCGCGGTCGACGTGCCCTTCGTCGAGGGCGACTTCAGCTCCGAGTCCGGTGCGCGCGCGGCCGAGCGGCTGCTCGCCGAGCACCCAGACCTGGACGGCCTGTTCATCGCGTCCGACCTGATGGCGCACGGCGCGCTGCCGGTGCTGCGCCGGGCGGGCCGTCGCGTTCCCGAGGACGTGGCCGTCGTCGGTTTCGACGACAGCAGGTCCGCGCTCGTCTGCGATCCGCCGCTGACCACCGTGCGCCAGCCCGTCGAGGACATGGCCGCCGAAATGGTCCGACTGCTGCTCGACCACATCGACCGGCCGAACCGGCCCGTCAGTTCCGTGGTGTTCGCGCCGACCTTCGTGGTCCGCCAATCCGCCTGAAGGCATTCGGCTCTCGCCGGTGCTTCGCGACCGCATCACTGCATCGCCTCCGTCCGCGATGTTCGGAGATCGCGCGACCCTCCGACCGGAATACCGGTGGTGGTTGCGCGACAGTCCGGACCCTTCGTAACGTAACACCGTTTTCGACAGTGTCGGCCGGTACTAGGGGTTACTTCGGCGTGAATTAGGGGGGCCTGGCTAGGGGGTGCTAGGGGTTGCGCTCCCGCAGGTAGGAGGGGTAGGGAGACCGGCGGCGGTCTCTTGCCAGTCTCTCGGCTGAACGGAGCAATGAACACCCCAGATCCTCATTCGACGGAAATGCGTCGTAGGGGAGTGGTAGGGGTTGTTCCACGTCACATTCCGTCGTTACGGTGATTGAACCTGAAGCGCATATCAAGTATGACGGTATACGCGATACACAGCAGGAGTCGCCATGGAACACGCAACCACCGAGGTGGCCGTCGCGAATACTTCTCACGAGGACATCGTCGAGAGGTTCTGCATTCCTCCGCGCGAATGGTGGACCGCCGAAGGCGAAAGCCTCGAACCCACCATCATGCGCGGACTCGACTGATAGCTTTCGACTCATGGAAAGGGGCCCGAAGATGACGCAGGTCGACACGTCCGCAGCTCGCCTCGCCACCACCGTCCGCGGCACGGGGCCCGTCGTGGTCCTCGCGCACGGTGCGGGGGGAACGGTCCAGGCGAACTTCGGGCCGCTGCTCGCACCGCTGTCCCGCTCGCTCAAGGTCATCGGGGCGGATCTGCCCGGTTCCGGGGCGACCCCGCGCTCGACCCGCCCCCTCGACCTCGACGACCTGGCCGACCGGCTGGTCGCCTCGGCCGTGCACGAGGGCGCGGAGACGTTCACCATCGTCGGCTACTCGCTTGGCTGCGCCACCGCGGTCCGCGCCGCCGTCCGGCACCCCGACCGCGTCACCGGCCTGGTCCTCACCGCCGGTTTCGCCGCGCTCGACGAGGCCACCCGGACCAAGGTGCGGCGGTGGCGCACCCTCGCGGGCGGCGACCGGACCGCGCTCGCCCGGTACGTCACCTCGGTGATGCTCGGCAGCGCCTACCTGTCGCGGATGAGCAACGACCAGCGGGAGGGCTTCATCGAGCTGGTCGCCCTCACCACCCCCGCGGGCCTGCTGGAGCAGGTGGAGCTGGTGCTGAACACCGACATCACCGCGGACCTCGCGTCCGTCGCCGTGCCCACGCTGGTCATCGGCACCACCCAGGACCAGCTCATCTCCCCCGAGCTGACCAAGGCGCTGGCCGACGGCATCCCCGGCGCCCGCTGGACCACCCTCGACTCCGGCCACGCCCCCGCGCTGGAGAGCGCGGGCCCCTGGGCCCGGCTCATCGAAGACTTCACCCGCTAGTCGCGAGTCCCCCAGCTCCGACGCCCCGTGTCCCCCACCGGGACACCGCGGAACCCCCGCCCGGACACTCCGGGCGGGGGTTCCGCGCTGTCCGGACGGGAACCGGCGTCCGACCGGTCATGAGCGGTCGGACGCCGGCGGCAGGGGAACCCACTTCCCCGCAGGGGAAGGTCTCAGTAGGGCAGCTGCGTCCAGTCGAGCAGCGCCGCGACGGTGCTGGTCGGCTGGTTGCGCGCCGGGAACCCGATCGGGTCCCAGTTGTTGGTGTGCCACACGTTCGTCAGGTACAGCGCGGGCCGCGTCGGGATGCGGTCCGCCGGGCCCCGGTAGTCCCAGAGGACGACGCGGGAGCCGTTCCGGTCGACCACGTCGAACGTGACCGCGTCCCGCGACCAGGTGAAGCCGTACTCGAAGAACTCCGTCGAGGAGTCGTAGTCCGGGATCGCCGGGATGCTCGTCGGCTGGTTCTCGGCCGCGCTCACGCCGACGCAGTCGCCGAAGTACCGCGAGAAGCACGTGGACAGGATCTGCCCGGTCCGGAGGTTGACCACGCGGGACGTCTTGCGCAGGTTGCCCTCGGCGTAGTCGGTGTAGACGGTCAGGTAGACGACCTCCGGCTGCGCGCACAGCCACTCGACGTCGATCTCGCTGTTGTCCGGGATCCCGTCGCCGTCCCAGTCGGACCCGTCGTTGAAGTAGGTGAAGAAGCCGGTGATGACGCCGACCCGGTCCTGGCCCGCGCAGTTCGCGGTCTTCATCCGGGTGCGGTACTCGCCGTAGCCGTAGGTGGTGTTGCTGCTGATCTCGACTCCGCCGCCGGGGTTGGGCGCCGGGCGGGCGTTGAGGCGCAGGCGCAGCGCCGAGCCGTCGCCCGCGGCCTGGTCGGCGACCTGGACCACCTCGTGGGGGCTGGTGACCTTGTGGAAGTGGCTCTGGCTCGCGGAGGTCCAGTCGACCCGCGGTCCGGCGGCCAGTGCGGGCGCCGCGGTGGAGAACAGCAGGCCGATCACCGCACCCACCACCAGTAGTGGCTTCGTGCTCATCGGGGCGCTCCCTAGTGCGTTCGGGGACAGGGGCGGCGGCCCGGTTGAACCCGAAGTCTCGGTTCCGCGAACAAGACTCGTCTCTACGGATCCACCACAGGTTTTACTCGGCGCACTAGTGTCTCGGTTGTGCGTGTACTGGCGGTCGAGGACGACGCTGAGCTGGGCCATGAGGTCGTGTCCGGTCTCCGGCAGGCCGGGTTCGCCGTGGACTGGGTGACCGACCTGGCCTCCGCGGAGGAGAGCCTGACCGCGAACACCTACGACTGCGTGCTGCTGGACCGCGGCCTGCCGGACGGTGACGGGCTCGACCTGCTCAGCCGCTGGCGGGCACGTCGGTCGCGGGTGCCGGTGCTGATGCTGACCGCGATGGACGGCATCGCCGAGCGCGTCGCGGGGTTCGACAACGGCGCCGACGACTACCTGGGCAAACCGTTCGCGATGGCGGAGCTGGTGGCACGGGTCGGCGCGCTGTGCCGCCGGGCCGAGCAGCCGCGGCCGTCGCTGGTGAAGATCGCCGACCTGGAGGTCGACGCGGCACGGCGCCGGGTGACGCGGGCGGGGGTGATGCTGAGCCTCACCGCCAAGGAGTTCGCCGTGCTCGAACTGCTCTGCGCACGTCGCGGGCAGGTAGTCTCGCGCTCCGACCTCATCGAGCACTGCTGGGACGCCATGGCCGAACCGATGTCGAACGTGGTGGACGCCGTCGTCGTCCAACTCCGCCGCAAGCTGGGACCCCCGCCGCTGATCACCACGTCGCGAGGGGTCGGTTTCGTGATTGACGAGATCGGGTGACCACGGCTTGGCAGAGCACCACGGCGAAGCGCTTGCGCCGGGTGCGCTGGGTGATGACGGTGCTGTTCACCGCCACCACCGCCATCTGCATCGGCACGCTCGCGACGGTCGCGCTGGTCAATGACGAGCGGTCGCGCAGCCAGGCGCTCGACATCGAGCTGGACCGCCAGGTGGCGGGCCTGTCGCGGGTCGTCTACTACGACGGCGAAGGCCGCCTGCACCTGGAACCGCTGGACGTCGACGCGCTGGTCGGCCGCACCTCCCTGCTGCACGTGTGGACCCGCGAGGACGGCGTCTGGACGTCGCGGTACTCGCGTGAGGTCGACAACGCCAAGTCCCAGGAGGCCCAGGAACTGGCCCTCGTCGACCAGGTCCGCGACCTCCAGTACGCGGTGCTCGGCGACGGCTCGTCGCCCTCCGGCGACCGGCTGCGGCTCGCCGCCGCGCCCGTCTGGAACACCACGAACCAGGTGGCGACGGTCGTCGTGGTGGCGGGCGACCCCGGCCCCGGCGAGGCAGCGCACCGCGAGTACGTCATGTGGGCGTTCTGGGGCTGCTTCGCGATGCTGATCCTCGCCGCCGTCGCGGGCCACATGCTGTCCTACATCGGCACCCGCCCCGCCGTGCGCCTGCTCGAACAGGAGGAGCGGTTCCTCGCCGAGGCCGCGCACGAGCTGCGCACGCCGCTGGCGACGCTGCGGCTGATCGCCGAGGCGGGCGCCAACGACCCGATCCGCGCGAGCGCGTCCGCCGTCCAGGTCGTGGGGCTGGTCGACCGGATGGCGCACCTGGTCACCGGACTGCTGGCCCGTGCCCGCGTGCGCAACGGTACCCGCGAGATGGAGTGGCTGCCGCTGCGGCTCGACCAGCTCGTGGAGGAGGTCGTCGGCGAGCAGATCGACGGCGGCCGCACGGTCGACGTGGACCTGCACCCCACCATCGTGGAGGGCGACCCGGTGCTGCTCTCGCAGGCGCTGCGGAACCTGGTCGACAACGCCGTGAAGCACGGCGCCGCGGAGGACGGCCGGGTGCGGGTCGAGGTGAGGGTCTCCGGCGGCACGGTCACGGTGTCCGACCGCGGGCCCGGCATCGACGTGGCCGACCGCGACCGGGTGTTCGACCAGTGGGTCACCGGCAGCAGCGCCGGGACCGGGATCGGGCTGGCCATCGTGCGGTGGGTCGCCGATCTGCACCGCGGCTCGGCCCGCGTCGTGGACTCGCCGCTGGGCGGCACGACCATCGAGTTGGCGCTCCCCGAAGTGGTTGCTTGATCAAGCGCTCACAATTTTCTCATCGGGTGGCTGGGAAAGTCCTCCGTGAACGAGCAGCGGCACGTGCACGGGGAGTGGCCGATGACAGACACCCTGACCCGGTCCGCAGTGGACAACGGGTTCCGCTCGGTGAGGTCCGCGTTCCTCGCGGCCTGCCGCGGCGTCGAACGTGGTCCCGCCGTGGAGAAGGCGGCCTCCTGCGAGGCGTACGCGGACCTGTGGCACGCGGTGTCCGTCCTGCTCTACGCCGACGAACCCGGCCAGGCGCTGGAACTCTGCCTCCGCGTGGAGGAGAGGACCCGCCAGCGCGCGGTCCTCGGCCTGCTGCGCGCCCGGATCGCGCACGCGGGCGGACAGCCGCTCGTCGCCCGCGGACTCGCCAGGTCGGTGCTGGAGGAACGCGCGCTCTCGTTGCGCACCAGGCACCTCGCGCTCGCCGAGCTGGTCACGGCCGAGGTCGGTCTCGAGCAGTACGACGTCGCCACCGCCCTGCTGCGCGAGCACGGGTTCGACGGTGACGTGCCGGACGGTCCCGAGGCGCCGTACCTGCTGGCCGCCCGCGGCGCGCTGCACGTGGCGTCCGGGCGCCGACGCCCCGGCGTCGAGGACTACCTGGAGTGCGGGCGTCGCCTGGTCGACGTCGGCGTCCGCAACCCCGCCGTCATCCCGTGGCGGTCGCGCGCCGCGCTGGCCGCGCTCGGCGACCGGCGGCAGGACCTCGCGAAGGTCCTCGCCGAGCAGGAGCTGATCGAGGCCCGCTCGTGGGGCACCTCGCGCGCGGTCGGGATCGCCCTGCACGCGGTCGCGTCCACCAGGGACGGTGACGAGGCCGTGGAGATGCTGGGGGAGTCGGTCGACCTGCTCTCCCTGTCCACGGCGCGCGTGGAGCTGCTGCGCGCGCGGGAGGACCTGGCGCAGATCGTGCGCGCGGGCCGGGACCTGACCCGCCAGGAGGCGAAGATCGCCTGGCTGGCCCGGTCGGGCTACAGCAACAAGCAGATCTCCGAGCAGCTGTTCCTCACCCGTCGCACGATCGAGTTCCACCTGTCCGGGGTCTACCGCAAGCTCGGCCTGTCCGGCAGGCACGAACTGCGTGTTGCGCTGCCGGACCAGTTCGGTGACCAGTCGGTGTGAGCCGACCACATTCGTCGATCCCTGAGGCACACTGACCGCCATGTACGACTTCGACGTCCTCGTGCTCGGGTCCGGTCCCGGCGGGCAGAAAGCGGCCATCGCCGCCGCCAAACTCGGCAAGAAAGCCGCGGTGGTCGAACGCCGCGACATGATCGGCGGGGTGTGCATCAACACCGGCACCATCCCGTCCAAGACGCTGCGCGAGGCGGTGCTCTACCTCACCGGCCTCAACCAGCGGGAGATGTACGGGCAGAGCTACCGCGTCAAGCACGACATCACGATCGCCGACCTCTCCGCGCGCACCCAGCACGTGGTGGGGCGCGAGATCGACGTCATCCGCAACCAGCTGTCCCGCAACCGGATCACGCTGCTGCCCGGCCTCGGCAGGTTCCTCGACGAGCACACCATCGAGGTGGTCGACGGCACCGAGCAGCTGCACAAGGTCACCGCTGACAAGATCGTCATCGCGACCGGCACCCGGCCGTCGCGACCGGACACGGTGGACTTCGACGACAAGACGATCATCGACTCCGACGGCATCCAGCACCTGGAGCGCATCCCGCAGTCGATGATCGTGGTCGGCGCGGGTGTGATCGGCATCGAGTACGCCTCCATGTTCGCCGCCCTGGGCACCAAGGTCACCGTGGTGGAGCGGCGAGACCGGATGCTGGAGTTCTGCGACCTGGAAGTGGTCGAGGCGCTCAAGTACCAGCTGCGGGACCTGTCCGTCACCTTCCGGTTCGGCGAGAGCGTGGCGTCGGTCGAGCGGTACGCGCGCGGCGCCATCGCGGTGCTGGCCAGCGGCAAGAAGATCCCCGCCGAGACGGTCATGTACTCGGCCGGTCGGCAGGGCATGACCGAGGGGCTCGACCTGGAGAAGGCGGGCGTCTCGGCGGACAACCGCGGCCGGATCTCCGTGGACGAGTGGTTCCGCACCCCCGTGCCGCACATCTACGCGGTCGGCGACGTCATCGGGTTCCCGGCGCTCGCGGCCACGTCGATGGAGCAGGGCAGGCTGGCGGCCTACCACGCGTGCGGCGAACCGGTGCGGGCCATGAGCGCCAACCAGCCGATCGGCATCTACACGATCCCGGAGATCAGCTACATCGGCCGCACCGAGGACGAGCTGACCTCCGCGTCCATCCCGTTCGAGGTCGGCATCTCGCGGTACCGCGAGCTGGCGAGGGGCCAGATCATCGGCGACACGTACGGCATGTTGAAGCTGCTGGTGTCGTCCGAGGACCGGTCGCTGCTCGGCGTCCACGTGTTCGGCACGGGCGCCACGGAGCTGGTGCACATCGGGCAGGCCGTCATGGGCTGCGGCGGCACCGTGGACTACCTCGTGGACGCGGTCTTCAACTACCCGACGCTCGCCGAGTCGTACAAGGTGGCCGCGCTCGACGCGATGAACAAGATCAGGCAGGTGACCTGGCTGTCCGAGTGAGACGGGCCTCGCCAGGGCGCCGCTTCGGCGGCGACCGGGCGTTCGGAGGGCCCGGCGCCGTCGCCGATCCGCGTCGGCGCTGGGCCGTTCGGCGTAATCTTGGCCGCGTTCGGGGCCTGAAAACGCTGGTCGCGGGGAAATAGGGGTACCCGTCCGGCGATCAGGTGTGAGAATAGGGGGAATGTAAGCCGATCAGGGGTTGTTGGCACTTACGGGACGTCCGTGACTCGCTGGGAGGTTTGTGGTGGTGCTGGATCCGGAGAACCTGTACGAGGTGGACTCCGACGTACCGGACCTGACCGGAGCCGTCTTGCTGCACCACTTCGACGGCTTCATGGACGCCGGCGCGGCGGGCAAGCTGCTCGTCGAGCACATCCTCGCCAGCTACGAGCACCGCGTGATCGCGCGGTTCGACGTCGACCAGCTGATCGACTACCGGTCGCGTCGCCCCGGCATGATCTACGCGACCGACCACTTCGAGCCGCAGCCCGCGCCCGAGCTGGTCGTGCACCTCGTGTTCGACGCCGCGGGCTTCCCCTTCCTGCTGCTGAACGGCCCCGAGCCGGACTTCCGGTGGGAGTCGTTCATCGCGGCCGTGCGGCAGCTCGTGGACCGCTGGCAGGTCGGCACGACCGTCGGCTTCCACGGCATCCCGATGCGCCTGCCGCACACCCGCCCGCTCGGCGTGACCGCCCACGCGACCCGCCGTGAACTGGTCGAGGGCCACCAGTCGTTCTTCAGCCGCGTCGAGGTGCCCGGCAACGTGGCCGCGATGCTGGAGGTCCGGCTGGGCGAGATGGGCCACGACGCCATCGGCTTCGCCGCCCACGTTCCGCACTACCTGGCCCAGTCCACGCACCCGGCCGCCGCGCTGGTGCTGCTGGACACCGTCACCAGGACCACCGGCCTGGCCCTCCCGTCCGAAGTGCTGCGCGAGACCGCGCGCCGCGCAGGCGCGGAGTTGCAGCGCCAGGTAGCGGAATCGGAGGAGGTGTCGGAGGTCGTGGCCGCCCTGGAACGGCAGTACGACGCCTTCACGGGCTCCGAACGCCAGGAGCAGAGCCTGCTCCTGGAGGAAGAGGAGATCCCGAGCGCCGACGAACTGGGCGCCGAGTTCGAGAAGTTCCTGGCCGAGCAGGGCCCGCAGTAGAGCCTTTCAGGTCGAAGGGGGGCTATCCGCGCTTTCGCGGGTAGCCCCCCTTCGCGTTGCCCGGTCTCAGCCGAACCGGGGACGAGCCGCGATCCGCTGCGCCAACTTGCGGGCCGGGGGCCTGCGAGAACGCCCATCCCAACCAGGATGACTCTCCGGTCCGGACGCGACTGCCCTCAAGACCAGCAGCGCTCGCACGATCGTCGACGTGATCACCAGTGGTGCCCTCCTCGCGGTTCGGCAGTGCCGACCACGGTAGTGACCGTCCGCGTTGCCGCCAAAGGCTTTTGTGCGGGAGTGGGGGGACTTCGCAGTTCTCGGCGAGGCGGCAGTGCATGGGCTTTCGGGGTGGCGTTGGTCTCGCTGTCGTCGTGGTCGTCGCTGCCGTCGTGCTGGGCGCTGGCTTCGGTTGCCGTCGTGCTGTGGCCGATTTGACTCGGGGACCCCTTGATTTGACCCTTGATCGGGCTAAAAGGGCAGTCCCGAAAGCCTGCCCGATCTCCAATTTTAAGGGTCAAATCCCCCGAGTAAAATCGGCCACGTTTGTGGCCCTGACCTGGAGTTGGTAGTGGGTCACCAGGCTTGCTCGGTCAGTGCCGTAGGCAAAGCTGCTGGTCAGCACTCTCTTGGCGGAACAACGACAGTCATCCCACCACCCTCAAGCAACCGCATCCAACCTGGCCCATCACCGTCAAGCGGAAGCACGCAACCAACCCATCGCAGTCCCCCTCCGCCGCCCCGATCCGAAGCGCCCTCAGCATTTTCCTTCGTTTGTCAAGGCATCTTTCCCGCCTTGACAAACGAAGTAAAATGATCGAGACAATCGCGCGAGCGGGGTGGCGGTGGGTGACCCCCGCCCTACCGCAAGCCGACCGCCCTACCGCAAGCCGACCGCCCTACCGCAAGCCGACCGCCCTACCGCCAGCCGACCGCCCTACCGCCAGCCGACCGCCCTACCGCCAGCCAGCCCTCTCGGATCAAGCCCGCATCACCGTGGCGATGGGAATCCGAGCAGCTCGAATGGCCGGGATCAACCCGCCGAGCACTCCTGCGATCAATCCGGCGATCACCCCGGCGACCCCTGCCTCCCAGGGGAACGCGACGTCCTGCAGGAACGGCTCCCGCGACCCCAGCACGAGGCTGACCCCCTTCAGCGCCAACGCGCCGAAGCCGATCGCCGCAGCGGCCGTCAGCAACCCCGTCAGCAGCGTCTCCGAGAGCACGATCCCCGCCAGCAGCAGTCGCGGTGTTCCCACCGCGCGTCGCAGCGCGAACTCCTCGATCCGCTCGCCCACGGTCGCCAGGCCCACGTTGAGGATGCCCGCCACGCCGATCAGCAGCACCAGCGCCGCCATGCCGAGGAAGATCCAGCGCATCAGCGCGAGCTGGGACTGCATCTCCTTCAACGAGTTGATGGTCTGGACGTGGAGCTGGTCCTGTTCCACGCCCGCAGCGGTCAGCCTGCTCCTCAGCGTCTGCTGGAGGTCCGCGGTGGTCGCCGGGTTCATCATCAGTTCCATGCCGCCGCCGTAGCGCTCGTCGCTCAGGCTGCCGACCGGCATCCAGTTGAGCAGCTCGTCCGAGCGCACGTAGGCCGCGGGACCCCAGCTGCCGTCGTCCACCACGCCGATGATGCGCGGGGTGGCGTTGGCGATGGCGCCGTCGACGCGCATCTCCGCCGGGATCCGGTACTTGGCGAAGCCCTCTGCCGCTTGCTTGTTGATGACGATCCGCGGTGACAGGGAGGGCGTGCTGCCGGAGTCCAGCCACTCGCCCGATTCGAGGCGGAACGGGCGGAACTGGCGGATGTCGCCGGTGACGGCCTTCATGCTCAGCTCGATCGCCTGGCCCTGCGGGGCTTCCACGGCCCCGTCGTCGACCTCCTTGCACCTGCCGCTGGCGTCGCACGTCATCGACGACCCGCCGCGGAAGCCTCCGCTGCCGTCGAGCGGGCCGCCGCCCTCGTTGAGGGGCTTCACGCCGGGCTCGCCGATGATCGCCTTGCCGGAGGTGAGGCCCGCGACGTCGGTGCGGCCCTGGATCAGCTCCATCGTCACCGGGACGGCCGCCGGGTTGGGCGGCAGGTACACCTGGAGCGTGCCGTCCTTGCCCCGGCTGATCTCGATGTCCGACAGCAGCGCGCGCTGGGCGATCACCGATCCGGCCTGGACGGTGACCACGGCGAGCACGCCGAGGAACAGGCTGATCATGGACAGGAACGTGCGCATCTTGCGGGCCCGGATGCCCTGGCCGCCGATGATCAGGGACGACCGGAACCGGCCGGACAGGCGCATCACACGACCACCTGCTCGGGCGTGCGGTCGAAGACGCCGTTCGTCAACTGGAGGACTCGTCCCATCTTCGCGGCGTGGTCGTGGTCGTGGGTGACCAGGATGAGGCCGCAGCCGCGGTCGGTCGCCGAGCGCAGGGCCTCCACGACGAGGTTGCCCGTCTCGGTGTCGAGCGCACCGGTCGGTTCGTCGGCCAGCAGGATCCTGGGTTCCCGCACCAGCGCGCGGGCGATGGCCACGCGCTGCTGCTCGCCACCGGACAGGCGCGGCGGCTTGTGCTTGGCGAGGTGGGCGATGCCGACCCGCTCCAGCGCCTCCATCGCTCTCGCCTTGCGCTTGCGGCGGGGCAGCCAGCCCTGGCCGTTGACGAGCGCCATCGACACGTTCTGCACGGCCGTCAGGTGCTTGAGGAGGAAGAACCGCTGGAACACGAAGCCGAACTCCTCGCTGCGCAGCGCGGCGGCCTTGCGTTCCGGGATGCGGGTGATGTCCTGGCCGTTCAACAGGTACTGGCCGCCGTCGGCTCGGTCGAACAGACCGATCAGGCTGAGCAGGGTGCTCTTGCCGGAGCCGGACCGGCCGAGGATGGCGATGCTCTCTCCGCTGTGGAGGGTCAGGTCCGCGCCCGCGAGGATGGTGCGGGGTTCGCCCTGCCCCTTCAACGTCTTGGTGAGACCGGTGATGCTGATCAGCGGCGTCATCACGACCCCGGCTTGGGGTTGTTCGAGTCCTGCTGCGGCGCGGCGGGCAGGTTCGGGCCCGGCAGGCTCAGCGTCTCGTCGCCGGTCAGGCCGGACTTGATCTCGACGACCTTGCCGTCGGTCAGCCCGAGCACGACGTCCGCGATCACCTTGGTGCCGTCGGACTTCACGATCTCGACCTTGCCGTTGCCCTGCCCGCCCGCGACGGCCTCCACCGGCACGACGAGCGCGTTGGCCGAGGTCTGCGTGACGACCTCCAGCGTCGCCGCCGCGCCGTTGATGAGCTTCACGTCGCCGGGCGCCGTGCACACCAGGCGCAGGCCGGTCGACTCGGACTTCTGGCCCCCGGTGTCGGACTGCTGTTGTTGCTGCTGCTGTCCCCCGGTCGGCTCGGACTTGTCCTCGTCCTCGGTCTTGTCCTCGGTGGGGGGCGGTGCGGGGACGGTGCCCGCGGGCAGCGCGGCGATGGTGCCGAGCAGTGCGCACGGGAACGGGCCGGGGCCGTTCTTGATCTGGCCCTGCACGGAGGCCGAGCCGTCCGCGATCTTGTACGCCTGCGCGCTGTCGATGTCCGCCGCGATGCCGTAGCCCGCCAGCTTCGCCGACGCGACCGGCATCCCCGCGGTCACGGTGGACTTGTCGTCCACCAGTCGACCGGAGAACGTGGCGCCCGCGGGCACCTCGAACCACGTCGGCGCGCCGTTCGCCCACACCGAGCCGACCCTGGTGGCGACAGTCGGGGTGCTGGTGGGTTCCTTCAGGTCCATGAACCGCACCTGGCCTGCGACCGGCGCGACGAGACCGAACACCGGGTTCATCGTCACCTTCCCGGTCAAGCTCACCTTGTTCGTCAGGTCCTGGCGGGTGGGCTTGGCCGTGGTCATCGCGGTGCCCCTGGGCGCGAGGTCCGGGTTGGTCGGCGCCGCACCGGACGAACCGCAGGCGGTCGCGGTGACGACCACGACGGCCAGCCCGCCAAGGCGGACAAGGACTTGCTTCAACACCGGGTATCCCCCAACTGACGAGTTCTGGTCGGATTCGACCTAACCACTAGACGCCCATGAGACTGTGCGGGTTGCACGTTCCGCCTCGGCAGATTGGCCAAACAGGTTGTGGCCGATCGGCCGATTGCCGAGAATCCCGATTCATGTCCGACTACCCGACCAGCGATTTCTCCGCCGTTTTCGCGCACTTCGACGTCCGCCCGTGGTGGACCGCTCGTGCTACCGGTGGGCGCCGGTGTTCCCGGTCGACTTCCGTGGTCGCCGCGCGGTCGTGAAGCGCACCGCGACGACCACCGGGGAAGCGGTTTCCCGTTGGTGCCGCGCCCTTGTCGAGGAGGGCGTCCCGGTGGTGGCGCCGCTGGCCGGTCCCGCGCTGGTCGGTGACCGCCGGTGGGTGGTGTACCCGTGGATCGAGGGCCGCCCGTACCGCGGCGTGGAGGACCTGGCCGCGGCGGGGGAACTCCTGGGGCGCCTGCACACCGCCCCGGTGCGGGTGACCGGGCTGATGAGGTTCCCGTGGCCCGATCCGACCTCGAAGGACCCGACCGACGACCTGCCGGGGCTGGAGGAGCTGCTCATCCGCCACGCGCTGCCGGATGCGCCGGGGCTGATGGCGAGGCTCGGACCGCTGGCCCGGCACTTCCCGCACCGGACGCTGCCCGCGATGCGCGCCGCGGACCTGCCGGTGGTGGGCGCGTGCCACGACTTCCGCGCGGTGAACCTGGTCTACGCGGAGGGCGGACCGGTGCTGGTCGACCCGGACAACGCAGTGGTGCTGCCCCGAGTCCTGGACCTGGCGTTCGCGGTCCTGCTGTTCCACCACGAGGCGGAGGGAGCGCCGGGCAGGCCGTTCGACGCGGGGGAGTGGCGGGTGTTCCGCGACACCTACCTGTCGCATGTCGCGCTGACCGAGCGGGAGAGGCGGAGCTGGCCCGACGCGCTGGACTACGTGCTCTGGGAAGAGGGCACGTGGGCCGTCGAGGACAGCTCGGAATGGGACGTCGAACGCCGGCGCGCTTTCCTGGTCAACCTTGTGGGCACCCCGCGCGACGCCTATCCCCTGGAATAGGGAAACCGCCCGTGTCCGAAGCGGACGCGGGCGGTTTCCGGTCGATCAGGTCAGACGGTCCACTTCTGGTTGGCCGCCCCGGTGCACTCCCACAGGTGGGTGCGCGCACCGTCGGACGAGTTGTTGCCCACGACGTCCAGGCACTTGTTGGCCGGGATGTTGACGATGTCGCGGGCTCCGCTCACGGCCCACTGCTGAGCGCCCGTGCCGTTGCAGTCCCAGAGCTGCACCACCGTGCCGTTGGCGGTACCCGCGGAGGCCGCGTCCAGGCACTTGCCCAGCGCGCGGATGGTGCCGTCACCGGGACGGCTCCAGTTCTGCGCGGCGTTGCCGTTGCAGCCCACGATCTGGATCGGCGTGCCGTTGGCGCTGTTCGCGCCCGCGACGTCCAGGCACTTGCCCGCCAGGCCGACGATCCGGCCGCCGCCGGTGGGCGGGTTGCTGTCCGACGTGGTCACGCGGACGTAGTCGACCAGCAGCTGCTGCGGGAACTGGGTGCTGCTGTTGGGGTCGCCGGGCCAGTAGCCGCCGACCGCCAGGTTCATGATGATGAAGAAGGGCTTGTCGAACACCCACTGCCTGCCGCCGAGGTCGGCGGGCGTGCGGGTCTGGTAGACGTTGCCGTCGACCGACCAGCGGATGGAGTTCGGGGCCCAGTCGATCGCGAACGTGTGGAAGCCGTCGGAGAAGTTCGGGCCGTTGTAGGCCGCGCCGATGCCGCCCGAGCCCGAGTAGCCGGGGCCGTGCAGCGTGCCGTGGACGGTGTTGGGCTCGAAGCCGACGTTCTCCATGATGTCGATCTCGCCGCTGCCCGGCCACGGGTTGCCGGTGTTGATGTCGGCGCCCAGCATCCAGAACGCGGGCCACATGCCCTGGCCGCGCGGCAGCTTCATCCGCGTCTCGTAGTGGCCGTACGTCTGGGTGAACTTGCCCGCCGTGTTCAACCGCGCCGAGGTGTACTCGCAGCGGCCGTACCAGCAGTTGTAGTTGGCCGGGTTCTCCTTGCGGGCGGTGATGACGAGGTTGCCCGCGCCGTCGGTCGCCGCGTTGCTCCGGCTGTTCGTGTACATCTGGCGCTCGTGGTTGTTGACGTTGTCACCCGTCTCCAACTGCCACTTGGCGCCGTCCACCCCGCCGCCGGCGGGACCGTTGAACTCGTCCGCGAACGTGGTCGCCATGGCGCCGACGTCCTGCGCGACGGTCGCGGGTGCGCCGCTGGCCGGGGTGGACACCGAGATCGCGCCCAGGGTCATCAGCAGGGCCGCGCCCAGCATTGCGGCTGTTCGGGCACGCCGAAGAGGCCCTCGTGTCGACATCGCAGGTCACCTTTCAGGCAGGGCGGTGGTTCGTCGTCGTGCCGCTGATCTGCGGGTATTCAGGGGTGATCAGCGATAAATGGTCCGAACCACCTGGTGTCATCGGGACGTTACTCGACGTCTTTGTTCAAGTCACGATGAAAGAAGGCTCGACTCTGCCCGTGGCTTCAGTGTGGATCGAAGGGAACCAATCCCCGCTAGTGTGCAGACGAGGGCGCGACCCGCCTGCTTTACTGAACGAACGGTCGGTAGATCACCCCGGACCTTGGAGGACGACCCCGATGGCCCTGCTGCGCAGTTACGTCTCCGGGCACTGGCACGTGCCGACGGTCGAGGGCGCGCCCCTGCACGACGCCGTGACGGGGGAGGAGATCGCCCGGATCTCCTCCGCGGGCATCGACATGGCCGCCGCGCTGCGGCACGGCCGCGAGGTCGGTGGTCCCGCGCTGCGCGAGCTGACGTTCCACCAGCGGGCGGCCCTCCTCAAGGCGCTCGGCTCGACCCTGCGCGAGCACCGCGACGAGCTGTACGCGCTGTCCGCGCGCACCGGCGCGACCAGGAACGACTCGATGGTCGACGTCGACGGCGGCATCGGCGTGCTGCTCGGCTACGCGAGCAAGGCCAAGCGGGAACTGCCGAACGACACCGTCTACGTCGACGGGGCGGTGGAGCCGCTCGGCCGCGGCGGCACGTTCCTCGGCCAGCACATCGCCACCCCGCTGCGCGGCGTGGCCGTGCAGATCAACGCCTTCAACTTCCCCATGTGGGGCCCGCTGGAGAAGTTCGCCCCGGCGTTCCTCGCGGGCGTGCCCAGCCTGGTGAAGCCCGCGTCGCAGACCGCGTACCTGACGGAGAAGCTGGTCGAGCTGATGATCGGCTCCGGGCTGCTGCCCGAGGGCTCGCTCCAGCTCGTCAGCGGCAGCGCGGGCGACCTGCTGGACCACCTGACCGAACAGGACCTCGTCGGCTTCACCGGATCGGCCTCCACCGCGCAGCACCTGCGCACCCACCAGGCCGTCGTCCGCTCCAGCGTCCGGTTCAACGCCGAGGCGGACTCGCTCAACTGCTCGATCCTCGGCCCGGACGCGGTGTCCGGCACGCCGGAGTTCGACCTGTTCGTCAAGCAGTTGGTGAACGAGATGACGGCCAAGGCGGGCCAGAAGTGCACGGCGATCCGCCGCGCGTTCGTGCCCGCGACGCTGATCGACGAGGTGTCGGAGGCGGTGTCCGCGCGGCTGGCGAAGGTCGTGATCGGCAACCCGGCCAACCCGGACGTGCGGATGGGCGCGCTGGCGGGCCTTGAGCAGCGCGAGGAGGTCCGGCGCTCGCTCAAGGGGCTCCTCGAAGCGTCCCGGATCGTGTTCGGCGACCCCGAGCGCGTCGAGGTGGTGGACGCCGACGCCGAGCGCGGCGCGTTCCTCTCCCCGGTGCTGCTGCGCGCCGACGACCCGGAACTGGCCCAGCCGCACGAGGTCGAGGCCTTCGGCCCGATCAGCACGCTGATGCCGTACACCGACACCGAGCACGTCGTCCGGCTCGCCGCGCGCGGTCAGGGCAGCCTGGTCGGCTCGGTCGTCACGGCGGACGCGGGATTCGCCCGCGAGGTCGTGCTCGGAGCGGGCGCGTGGCACGGCCGCATGCTGGTGCTGGACCGCGACGACGCCAAGGAGTCCACCGGGCACGGGTCCCCGCTGCCCGCGCTGGTGCACGGCGGCCCCGGTCGCGCAGGCGGCGGCGAGGAGATGGGCGGCATGCGGGCCGTGCTGCACCACATGCAGCGCACGGCCGTGCAGGGCAGCCCGAAGGTGCTCGCGGCCATCACCGGTCGCTGGGTGCCGGGCGCGCCGCGCACGGAGTCCGACGAGCACCCGTTCCGCAAGAGCCTGGCGGAGCTGAGGATCGGCGACAGCGTCGTGGCGGGCCCGCGCACGGTGACGCTGGAGGACGTGGAGCACTTCGCCGGGTTCACCGGAGACACGTTCTACGCGCACATGGACGAGGAGGCGGCGAAGGCGAACCCGTTCTTCGGCGGCCGGGTCGCGCACGGCTACCTCGTGGTGTCGTTCGCGGCGGGTCTGTTCGTCTCGCCGGAACCCGGTCCGGTGCTGGCCAACTACGGCCTGGACAACCTGCGGTTCCTCACGCCCACGTTCCCCGGTGACGAGCTGACCGTGACGCTGACGGCGAAGCAGATCACCCCGCGCGAGGACCAGGACTACGGCGAGGTGCGGTGGGACGCGGACCTGGTGAACCAGGACGGCGCCTCGGTCGCGAAGTACGACGTGCTGACGCTGGTGGCGAAGACGAGGTAGGCGGAAGCCCTCCGTCCGATGTGGACGGAGGGCTTCCCTGCTAGTTGGTGGTGTAGGAGAGGATCTCGGCGCTCGCCCAGTCGCTGGACACGATCGTCGCGCCGATCCCGCCCAGCTGCCGGACCTTCGCCTGGGCGTCGGCCGGGGCCGGGTTGCGGCTGTCGATGGCGGGCGCCACGTTGTGCGCGTCCGTCATGACGACCAGGTAGTGACCCCCGAGGTAGGGACCGCCGCCGTAGCTCGCGTACGAGGTGGCGCTCCCGTCGAACGCGACCATCCACGGCTTGCGCACGCCGCCGCGGTCACCGGTGCGCGGGTCCGTGGCGGACGCGCCGTTGATCGCCGGGAACGACAGCGCGGACGCGAGCGTCCCGCCGCTGTTGGCCGCGATCAGCCGGTCGGCCACCTCCAGGTCGGTGTCGTAGTTGTCGAACGGGTTCTGCAGCTCGAACGTCCCGTTCTCCACGATCACGACGAACTTCCCCGCCAGTGCCGCGCGCGACGGCCACGCGCCCGCCCGTGCCGCGGTGTCGAGGTCGGGGTGGCCGCCCTTGAGGTTCGCGGGGGAGAACACGTTCGCCGCGCCGAGGGTGGTGGCCAGCAGCGCGTCGAACTGCGGCACCCCGAAACCGGCCCGGCCGTCGAAGCCGTTCTTCATCTCGACCTTGAGCACCAGCGGCGCGTGGTTCGGGTTGTGGTCGTGCCACAGCCTGATGTTGCGCAGGCAGCCCGCGAGGTTCTGGTTGCGGCTGCCCGCGCGCAGGCCCTCGTAGGTCGTCGCGTTGGAGCAGTTGTTGGCGTTGCCGGGGTCGTGGCCGACCTGGAAGTCCCGCGTGCCGAAGAAGTTCGTCCACACGTCGATCTCGACCATGCCCGGATTCCGGTCGAGCACGTCGACCAGCCAGGGCGCTGCGGCCTGCGTGTAGCTGTTGTGCAGGCCCACGGCCGTTGTGCCGGTGGCCGTCGGTGTCGCCTGCGCCGCCGTGGGCAGCACCGCGATCAGGAGGGCCGCCGTGGCCGCCGCGGCCGTGAAGCGCTTCATTCGAGACTCCTCGCGCTGGACGTTCCCGTACGGTTGCGCAGCGTAGGAACGTGAAGGGTGATCACGATGAACGCCGGGTGGCCGCTGCGGGAAGTGCTCGGGGGCTTCAACAGTTGACGGTGGCGCGGCGGATGTCGACCTTGAGCTTCGGTGCGCCGTCGACCGGTGCGGGCTCCTCCGGGGTAGGCGCGACGCCCGCCGCGGCGACCCCGTCGAGGGTCTTGAGGCCCTCCTCGCCGATGGTGCCGAAGACCGTGTAGTTGGGCCGCAGCACCGAATCCGAGGTCACCAGGAAGAACTGGCTGCCGTTGGTGTCCGGGCCCGCGTTGGCCATGGCGAGGGTGCCGCGGGGGTAGGTCCGGCGTTCACCGGTCGGGTCGTTCGGCGCCGGGGGGAGCGTGGTGGGGAGTTCGTCCTTGTACCGGTAGCCCGGACCGCCCTCGCCGGTGCCGCTCGGGTCGCCGCACTGGAGGACCTTCAGGGTCGGGTACGTCGTGAGCCTGTGGCAGGTGGTCAGGTCGTAGAACCCGCGCTCGGCCAGGTGCACGAAGCTCTGGACGGTGCAGGGGGCCTGTGCGCGGTCGAGGGTGAGGGGGATGGGGCCCCGGTTGGTCTTGAGCTGGACGTCCACCTCGCCGCGGTTGGGGGTGTGCTTGGGGTCCTTGGGGAGGCGGACGGGGCGGGCTGCTGGTTCTTCCGGGGTTTTGGTGTAGGCGCAGGGGCCTTGGGTGGTGGTTGGGGTTGCTGTCGCGGTGGGAGCCGTCGGTAGTAGGAGGGTGGTGGCTGCTGCCAGGGCCAGGGCGAGGGTCTTGCCTGCCAAGATCGAGTCCTCCGTCGGGGTTGGGGCGGTCCCGTTGGTTTAGTGGAGGGGGTGATCGGGGGGCAAGGGCCGGTCGTCTGGGGGTGGGGTGGTTGGTGCGGGGTGCTTCGGGGGTGCGGGTGCTCGGGGGTGCGGGGTGGGTGACAGCGCTGCGGGGGGTGGTACGGGGGTGGCCTTACCCCGCTCGCGCGATTGTCTCCACTGAGGGCGCTTCGGATCGGGGTAGGGCCGGGTCTGGGTTCGGCCTGGTTGTGCGGGGCCGTTTGCGGTCGTTCGGTGCCGTTAGTGGGTTGGGTGCCGTTGTCGGTTGGCTGGGTCTGGATCGGCTGGTGCTGCGGGTCTGTTTGGCTGGCGTTCGGTGTCGTTGTGGATTGGGTCTGGACCGGCTCTTGGTGGTGGTCCCTGGCTGTGAAACGCGACGAGCCGGCACCGGACGGGGGTCCGGTGCCGGCTCGTGGAGATATTGTGGTCAGCCGACGATGCGGCGGATGGTGTTGATCGGGCCGATGGAGTCGATCGGCGCGGTCTTCACCGGGACGCCCTCCGTGGAGGCGTGCACGGCGGTGTTGCTGTCGACCACCATCGAGACGTGGCCCTGGTCGGCGTAGTAGATGACCAGGTCGCCCGGCTGGACCTCGCTGCGCGACACGGATCGTCCGAGCACGGCCTGCGCGTAGGTCGTGCGGCCGATGGAGATGCCCGCCTCGCGGTACGCGGCCTGCATGAGGCTGGAGCAGTCCCACGAGTTCGGGCCGTTCGAGCCGAAGACGTAGGGCTTGCCGCGCTGGGCCAGCGCGAAGTTGACCGCCGTCGCGACGTTGCCGGAGGCGTTGACGGTGATCGGCGTCTTCTCGCTGCCGGAGGCGAGGGTGTTCTTCGTGGTGCTGCTGAGCGAGGCGTAGGCGTTCTTCGCCTCCTTGACCCGACCGTCCAGCTCCTCGGCCTTCTTGTCGATGTCCTCCAGCAGCTTGGCGGCGTCGTCCTTGGCCTTGCTCGCGCGGTCGGTCGCGTCCTTGGCCGAGGTGCGGGCCTGGTCGGCCGACTCCACCGCGCCGGACAGCTTGCCGAGTGCCTCGTTGTTGTCCGCCGCCAGCACGCTGATCGCCGACATGCGGTTGAGGAAGTCCTGCTGCGAGTCGCTCACCAGCAACGCGGAGAGGTTGTTGAAGCGCGCGCCTTCGAAGGACGCCTCGGTGAGCAGGTCGACCTGGCCGCGGAACTGCTCCTCGGTCGTCTTCGCCGCGTTCTCCGCGTCGGTGGCGGCCGAGAGGTCCGTGTTGGCCTTGCCCAGCTCGTCCTCCGCGACCTTCAGGGCCTCCTGGGCCTTGAGGTGGTCGGCGTTGAGGACCTCGGCCTCGTGCGAGAGGTCGTTGTACTTCTGCAGGGCCTCGGACGCGGGGTCGGCCTGGGCGTAGGGGGCCGTGCCGAGGACTGACGCGGCAACCGCCGTGGCCGCCAGTGCTCCCTGAAACATCCGCTTGCGTGGTTGCGACGACACGTCGCGCAGCCTCCTTCGTCGGTACTTCCCACCTGTGCCCAGGGGGCACTGTCACAGTCTGTGCGGCGGTGACCTGGCCGTATAGCCCGGACGGGCTAATGCCTGGCGCGAAGTCTCGATCAGGTTACGGAACGTCTCCCTTGGAGTCCACTATCGAGTTTTCACCCACTCGAAAGGGGGTGGGGGAATGCGCGTGGACGAAATTCGGTTGAACCGGTCAGTTGAAGTGTCAACCTGGAGGAAGACATGCCCGCGGTCACCGTCACAGACATCACCAGCCTGGCCCGGATCCCCGAGCCCGCACCGGACGCGGCAGACCGGAAGGTCCGTTCCGTAACCACTGGTCCGCAGGGTTTCGAGGGTGAGGGCTTCCCCGTCCGCCGGGCCTTCGCGGGCATCGACCTCGCCGACCTCGACCCCTTCATCCACATGGACCAGATGGGCGAGGTCGACTACGGGCCGGGCGAGCCGAAGGGCACCCCGTGGCACCCGCACCGCGGGTTCGAGACCGTGACGTACATCATCGACGGCGAGTTCGAGCACTCCGACTCGCACGGCGGTGGCGGCAGCATCACCAACGGGGACACGCAGTGGATGACCGCGGGCGGCGGCGTCCTGCACATCGAGAAGCCCACCGAGGAGCTCGTGCGGACCGGTGGCGTCTTCCACGGCGTGCAGCTGTGGGTCAACCTGCCCAAGGCCCGCAAGTGGGTCGAGCCGCGCTACCAGGACCTGCGCGGCAACCAGTCGGTGCTGCTGACCTCGCCGGACGGCGGCGTGCTGGTGCGGGTGATCGCCGGTGACGTGGCGGGCCACCAGGGCCCCGGCTCCACGTACACGCCGATGGCCATGCTGCACGCCACCGTGAGCCCCGGCGCGCGTCTGCGGCTGCCGTGGCGGCCGGACTTCAACGCGCTGGTCTACGTGCTGGCGGGCGACGGGACGGTCGGCGCCGAGCGGCGGCCGATCTCGACCGGGCAGCTGGCCCTGTTCGGTCCCGGCGACGTGATCTCCCTGGACGGCGCGGGCAAGCAGGAGTCGCGCCACGCCGAGATGGAGGTCGTCGTGCTGGGCGGCGCGCCGATCCGCGAGCCCGTCGCGTGGGGCGGGCCGTTCGTGATGAACACGCGCGCCGAGGTGCTCCAGGCGTTCGAGGACCACCAGGCCGGGCGACTGGGCAGCATCCCCGCCCAGTACGTGCCACACGGCGATGTCGGCGGTCGGATGTCCTGAGCTGCGGAGGGGGCCGTCGGAACGTGCGACGGCCCCCAGCTCACCTGGGGGGTTGGGAGCCGGGGGCCGTGTACACGCCGGGTGCGGTCAGGGGGGTCGACAACACCGGGCAACCAAGAGTCTAAGCGGTGAATTGGATTCGCGTGCGCCAACCGCGCGGACAAGCTCATGCGAATTTCCGATTCGGTCAACTCGCCATCGCGGCGGCGAAGGTGCTGAGCGCCTCCCGGTCGGAACGGCTCGTCTTGCTGATCAAGCTCGCGACGTGCTTCTCCACGGTCCTGGGGGAGATGTGGAGGCGTGCCGCGATGGCCTTGTTGCCCATCCTGTTCGCCAGCAACAGGAACACTTCGAACTCCCGAACAGTGACACCGAGCACCCTCAGCTGGCGCGGCACCTGCTCGGTTCCCGTTCGCCGCTGCTGCACCGAAGCACCGACCTGGCGGAGCAGTCCCCGGCACGCGCTCGCGACCGGTGTCACCTGCGTCTGGTGGAAGTACTCCTCCGCACCGCGCAGCCACGTCACGGGATCGCCCCAGCCGTCCGCGTGCGCCGCTTCCGCGACGAGCCGCAGCCCGAGGTGCCGCGCGACCGGGAACACCGCGGCGGCCTCCTGAGCGGCTCGCACGGCGTCGCCCGCTTCGGCGGCCTTGCCCTCCCGGCCGAGCAGCACGGCGTGCGCGAGTTCGGCGAACACCCGGTTCCACCGCATCCCGCTCGCGGCGGCGCTGGTGATCTCCCGGTAGTGCGGCCACCCGGCCCGGCCCGCGAGCACGCCGAGCAGCAGGTGCAGCCCGTGGCGGCCCGCGAGGTGGAACGTGGTCGGGTTCTCCGCCTCGTGCGCCAGCGCCTGCGCCAGTTCGCTCTCGGCCAGGTCGCGGTCCTCCTCCAGCAGCGCGCAGAACGTCCGCGCCAGGCCGAAGCACAGCGGCAGCTCCTGCGAGCCGCCGCCGGAGACCTCGCGGAACTCCGCGATGGCGAGTTCCATGCCCTGCCGGTCGAGCCGGTGCGCGGCCGAGGTCGCCTTGACCATCAGCAGGTACCGCGTCAGCACCGTCATCTGGAGCCGGGTGGTGATCCGCGCCGTCTGCTCCACGAGTTCCGCGGCCTCGTCGTGGTCGCCCACCAGCACCGCGTGCAGCGCCCGGATCGCGTCGACGTTGTAGGCGATGGTGATCGCGCCGACCCGCTGCGCCTCCTCACGGGTGCGGTCCAGCGCGGTCGTGGTCGCGTCGACCAACCAGTCGTTGCCCGCGATCCGCACCATCGCGTACACCTGCTGGATCGGCAGGTCGTGCTCCTCGGCGAGCATCCTGGCCTGCTCGAAGCACGCGTTGGCCTCGGCGAGGTTGTCCTCGCGCGCCAGGATCCCCAGCAGCTGCCACGCCTCGCAGCCGACCTGCGGCAGCGGCACCCGCTTCGCCGCGTCCACGGCCCGGCGCGCGAGCACGGCGGCCGCGGCGATCCGGTCCGGGCTCTGGGTGTGCAGGGTCAGCGACGCCGCGATGGCGTCCACCGGCGCGGTCTGCTCGTCCTCGGCGTGGTGGCCCAGCAGCGCGCGAGCGGCGGCGACCTGGGCCATTCCGTAGTCCCACCGGCCCGCGAGGTGCGCGGCCCGCGCCAGTTCGGTGTGCAGCTTGACCCGGCGCGACTTGGCCAGCCCGGCGCCGGACAGCTCGGCGAGCGTGTCGGCGAGCCGCATGGCCGACTCGAACTGGCCCGCCTCGGCCAGCGCGGGCAGCAGCGACTCCAGCACGTCCGCCCGGATGTCCGGGTCGACCCCGCTGGTGAGCAGCCGGTTCGCCTGGTCGAGCAACGTGATCGCGGACCCCGGCGCACCGCCCTTGAGCGCGCGGCGACCCGCTTCGGCCAGCAGCCTGCCCGCCTGGGCGTCCTCACCCGCGTCCAGGCGCAGCGACGCGACCAGCGCGCACCACTCGCCGGGGAGATCGGGATAGGCGATCTGAATGGCATCGGCCGTGCGACCGGACATCTCGGCCCTGTCGCTGGGCGTGAGCTGCGCCCGCAGCGCCTCCGCGGTCAGCGGGTGGCGGAACGCGTACCAGTCCGGCGCGGGCTCGTCCGGCGTCACGAGCTGCGCCGCCACCCCCGCGTGCAGGTGGCTCAGCAGCCCGCGGTGGTCCATGCCGGTCACCCGCTGCACGACCGACAGCGGGAAGCGGTGGCCGAGCACCGCCGCCACCGACAGCAGTTCCCGGCCCTGCGGCCCGAGCCGGTCCGTGCGGTGCGCGATGCTGCGCACCAGCGCCGTCGGCACCTCGATCCGCAGCTCGCCGAGCACCCTCCAACCGTCCGGGCCGGGCACCAGCAGACCGCTGCTGACCATGCCGTGCAGCAGTTCCTCGATGACGAACGGGTTGCCCGCGCTGTCGGCCCACAGCCGGTCCGCCACCTCGGCGGGCACCGCGTCCGGGGCGACCTCCAGGCACGAGGCGGCCATCTGGCGCACCTCGTCGCGGCTGAGCCGCGGCAGTTCCAGCATCACGCCCGCGTCGCGCCGCGCCGCCAGGGTCACCACGTCCAGTGCGTTGCCGGGTTCGGCGCGGATGGTCACCAGCAGGACCACGGGCTGCTGGTGCAGGTTGTCGGCCAGGTACTCGATGACGGCCAGCGTCTCGGCGTCGGCGTCGTGCAGGTCCTCCAGCACCAGCAGGCACGCCTGCCGCTTGCCGACGATGGCGAGCAGCCGCAGCACCGCTTCGGCGAGCACGACCAGCGACTCGCCGTTGTGCTGGCCCTCGCCCCGACTCCACTCGGGGATGAGCCTGCCCAGCACCGGCTTGTAGGGGCCCAGTTCGTCCTCGTCGGGGGCCTCGCCGCCGCGGAACAGCGACAGCAGCGCCTCCGACAACGGGCGGAACGGGACCATCGGGCCGATCGTGCTGCCCCGGCCCCGCAGGACCCGCATCCCGCTGTCGAAAGCACGTCCCGCGGCGACCCGCGCGAGTCTCGACTTCCCGACACCCGCTTCGCCGACGAGGAATACGGCACTGCCGCGGCGGGCCCTGGAGTCCTCCAGTGCCCGCTCCAGCTCGTGGACTTCCTTGTCCCGGCCGACCACCACCGGCGCGCGGGTCTGCATGGGGCCGACCTTAGCGAGCCTCCGGCGTCCACCGGTTCCGCTATTGGAATGCCGTATGAGGGGCACCGGACGGCCTGCACCCCCAGGGGGCAGGCCGTCCGGGCGTTGAGGAGGTCACACGGGCAGGCCCGGAGCGCTGACGGTGGTGAACGTGTTGGTGCCGTACGCGAGAACGGCCATGCCCGCGGTGAGGGCGAGACCCGAGAGGACCCTGGTGCGCAGGCCGACCGTGGTCATGCTGGACAGCGCCATCTCCCCCGCGGGGTTGGTCTCGGCGTCGAACTCGTCGTTGTCGACGGCCGGGACCTCGTTGTTCATGGCGTTGTTCATCGGAAATTTCTCCTTGAGGGGTTCTTGTTCGAGCGGGGTTGGAGCAGGAGCACCGAAGGCACGCGTTCCGCGAAGCCGAGGCGGAGCAGTCCGTAGCCGATACCGGACAGCCCGGTCAGCAAACCGGCGGAAGGGACTCCGCCGGGAGTTCCGCAGCGCGCTCCGTACTGCTCGAGCGCGCCGAGCACGAGACCGGCCCGCCGGGTCCGCGCGGCGGCGGCCCGTTCGTGGCCGCGTTCCGCGAGGACCGTCAGGGCTTCCACGACACCGAGTTCGCCGTGGCACAGGCTGAGGTCGCGCAGGGGTTCGTGCACCGCGAGCGCGTTGATGCACCGGTCGAGGTGCAGCGTGTACGCGTCCAGCGGCTGTTCGGGGTGGGCGACGTGGGCGAGCACCGCGCCGGACAGGCCGGAGCACCAGCCGTGGTCGGCCTCGCCGACGGGCAGCAGCCGCTGCCGCAGGCTCCGGTCGGCGCGCAGAGCGGCCCGCCCTGACACAGCGTGCCGGACCTCGCCGCTCGCGGCGGCGAAGCGCAGCAGCGCCCAGCCGACCCCGGCCGCGCCGCGGGCGAACCCGTCGCCGGTGGCGGCCCGGTCGGCCAGCCGGTCCGCGAAGCGGTGCGCCAGCTTGCCCGCCTGGGGCAGCCCGGTCTCGGCGTGCACGGCCACCATCGCGGCCAGTCCACCCGCGCTGCCCTCGACCAAGGACGACGACTCGTCCTCCAGGTCGGCGGCCAGCTCGACGGAGGTCTCCAGCCAGCGGGGCAGGTCGGGGTCGTCCGACAGGATCGTGGACAGCCGGGCCAGCGCGTAGCTGATGCCGCCGAGGCCGTGGAAGCCGCCGCTGCCGACGGCGGGCGCCAGCTGCGGGTCGGCGGCGAGCACGTCGAGCAGGTGGGGGATCGGCCGCAGGGCGTCGCGGGCGAACTCGGTGTACCGCTCGGCGCCGGTCAGCGCGCCGAGCTGGGCCAGGAACAGCGCGACACCGGTGTAGCCGTTGGACATGCCCGCGCCCATCGGCATGACGGTCCAGTGCCGGTCGTCCACCAGTTCCAGGCCGAGCCAGTTGACCCGGTTCCCCTCGACGGTGGCGTGCGCCAGGATCTCGTCGGCGATGCCGCAGGCCGCGGCCAGCAGCCGCTGCTGGTCCGGGACACCGGCCGTGACGTGACCCGGCACGACGTCGGCGCCGCGGTGCACGACCGAGCCGGACCGGCCGGCCAGCGACGCGGCGATCAGCCACTGCTGGTCGTGCCGGTCGACCTCGTCCATCCGCTCGACCTTGCGGCGCGCGGCCTCCAGACCGGAGACCGGCAGCAGGTCGGGGACCCGCTCGCCGGTCGACGTCCAGACGTCGCGGCTGCCGGGCCGCACGGTGAACAGCGGCACGTCGCCCGCCCACAGGTCGGCCAGCTCGTGCGGGACCAGCGCGCGCAGCAGCGCGTCCTCGCGGGCCTCGGTCCACAGCAGGTCCAGCGCCAGGTCGCGGTCGAGCGCGTCGCGGCCCACCTCGGGGTGCGTCGTCTCGTCCAGCGCGGTCGCGTAGGTGCGGGTGGCCCGCGTGACGAACCGCACCGGCACGTCGGCGCAGCCGTCCAGCAGGTCCAGCAGTTCGGCGCGGTGCGCGCAGATCGTGTCGTGGCCGACGCGGAACCCGGCCAGCAGCGCGGTCTGGTAGTCGCCGGGCTCGGCCTCCTCGCCGCCGAGGCGGGGCCGGTTGTGGGCGCCCGCGCTCGGCGCGGTCCGCCGGACCAGGCGCATGGTGTCGGTGGCCGGGTCCAGCCAGTCCACGGTCTGGGCGGGGTAGGTGCGGTCGCGGTCGCCGCCGAGCCCGGACAGGTCGAACACGCCGTGGTCGCCGATCAGCATCTGCGGCAGCAGCGCGGTCCGGGTCACCGAGTTGGCCAGCGCGTTCGCGGCGGGATCGGTGCTCGGCGCGGCGGTCAGCAGCGTCGGGTGGAACAGGGTCTCGATGTCGATCAGCACCGGCTGGTCGCCGCACGCGATCAGGTTCTCGTAGTGCATGTCCGTGCCGTCCACGGCGTAGACGAGGGCGAGCACGGCACCGAGCCGGTGGTAGAACCGGCCGATCCCGCTGACCTCCGAGCACTCCTCGTGCTCGATGAACTCGACCCAGCCGTAGCCCTCGCCGCGCACGATCCGCACCTGGCGCAGACCGAGGCGGGTGTGGCCGTCCAGCCAGTCGAGCATCTCGTTGAAGCGGACGTGCAGGTCGATCGTGCGGGGCTTGTAGACCAGCCGCGACCCGTCGGCGAACCGCAGCGTGCAGACCGTGCGGCCGCGGCCGTGCGAGTCGCCCTGGCCCGACTCCACCGCGATGATCGCGCCGGGGTCGACGCCGTCGAGCAGCTCGACCACGATCCGCTCTCGGTCGGCGGTGAAGCGGTCGAGCATCTCGACGTGCGCCGCCGCGGTGTGCAGGCAGGTCAGGGCGAGCAGCCGGGCCAGCACCGGGTAGCGGCGCAGCAGATCGGCCAGGTCGACGTGGTCCACGTAGTGGACGAACCGCTCCGCCGGGGTCCCGCCGACCAGTTCGCCCCGCTGCCGCGCCAGGTTCAGCTCCAGCACCAGCGTGCGCGCCGCGATCCGGACGAGCCTGCCCACCAGCTGCTCGGTGAAGGCGCCGCCCAGCCGAGGGTCGCCGCTCGCCGCGACGGCCAGCGGCCGCAGGACGTGGGCGAACGCCTCGGCCCACGGGCCTCCCTCGAAGGGGGTGGGGGCCGCGTTCGCGGTGGCGCGTTCCACGAACGCGGCCCACTCCGGCCGCCCTGTGCGGGCGGCCAGCTCCGGTGCCGCCTCGGCCAGCAGCGCGTCGAGCGCGCCCTCGTCCAGCCCGGCGTCGGACAGGCGCTGCGCGAACCACTCGGTGGTGTCGTGCGAGGCCCGCCACTTCGCCAGCCGCGCGCTCGTCCGACCACTCGGTGCGGGAGGCCGTTCCGCGAGGCGGAGACCACCCGCCCACCAGGTGGTGGGCTGCTGCGCAGCGGGTGTCGGGGTCACGGGGTAGACGGTGTCACCCGTGCCCCCGTTCGACATGGGGGGTTCGCCCCCAGATTTCCACCGCGCCCCCGTCGGTCGGTCCCAGCCCAGGTCAGCGCGGAATGTGGGGGTTCCGCACCCATGCCTGCGGCGGTGGCGCGCGGTGAGACTCGGCCTCGCTCCTACCCGTCACTCACAAAGGCCGACGATGGAACTTGAGAAGAAGAGGTCACCGTCCTGATCAGCAGCGTCAACGGCCACGGCCACCACGACGGCGCCCGCGTCATCGGCGAGCTGCGGTCGCAGCCGGACCTCGTGGGGGTCCCCGTCGTGATCGGCGGCGAGCTGGGATCGGCGGCGTCGACAACGCCCGGCACACCGACGACCTGCTGCGAGCCGGTTTCGACGCCGTGTTCGACGACAGCGCCGGGGTCGGCGCCTTCCGCGAGCACGTCGGAGCGCTCCGCTCCCCGGCCGCGGTGACGGCATGACCAGGGGTGTGCGCGACACGTCCTCGGCCTCGGCGACCTTGCTGACCGCTCTGTCCCACGAGGAGCGGACCCCCGATTCCGATCAGTTGGAGAGGACCGCGCAGATGACCCTGTCCACAGCCATGACGGGCACAACCGCCACCCCGCCGCCCCGGCCCTGGGTCGACCTGGCCTCGCCGGTGACCCGCACCGTGATGCGCGTCCAGGACAAGGCGCTCACCGCCGCCCGCGAGTACCTGCGGGACAACGGTTTCGTCGAACTCCTGCCCGCGATCATCGGCCCGGTCACCGATCCGGGCGGCCGCGGCTCCAAGCAGGTGGACGTCGACCACTACGGCCACCGCCACAAGTGGATGACCAGCGCGATCCTCTACAAGCAGGCGTCGCTGCTCGGCTTCGAGAAGCTGTTCCACATCGCGCCGAACGTGCGGCTGGAGCCGTCGGAGACCGCGTCCACCGCCCGGCACCCGGCCGAGTTCCACCAGCTCGACGTGGAGATCGCGGGCGCCGA
The DNA here is from genome assembly GCA_049997955.1 of Umezawaea sp. cmx-9-4. Classification (GTDB taxonomy): domain Bacteria; phylum Actinomycetota; class Actinomycetes; order Mycobacteriales; family Pseudonocardiaceae; genus Umezawaea. Next base: position 436,000 of record JAEBDY010000003.1, read on the forward strand.
GCGCGACGACGCCGTCCAGGTCGTGGAGGACCTGATCCGGGTCATGGTCGACCGGGTCGTCACCGACATGCCCGGCGAGCTGGAGCAGCTGGGGCGCGACAAGGACGCCTTCACCGACCTGCTGGCGGGCGCGTTCGGCCGGGTCGCGCACGGCGCGGCCGTCGCGGACCTGCGCGACCTCGGCCACCAGCAGAGCGCGGACGCCGAGATCGACTGGGAGGGCGAGGCGATCCTGTCGCGCAAGTCCAGCCGCCCCTTCTTCATCACCGACCACCCCAAGGGATCGCGCGGGTTCTACGACCGCGAGGACCCGGCGCAGCCGGGAACCCTGAAGAACTTCGACCTGATCGCCCCCGAGGGCTACGGCGAGCTGTGCTCCGGCAGCGAGCGCGAGTTCGAGTACGCCCGCATCGTCGCCCGGATGCGCGAGACGGGGGAGAACCCCGCCGAGTACGGCTGGTACCTGCAGATGGTCCGCGAGGGCATCCCGTCCAGCTCCGGCTTCGGCATCGGCATCCAGCGGTTCGTGCGCTACCTCACCGGGCTCGACTCGGTGTGGCAGGCCAGCGCGTACCCCAAGATCCCCGGCGTGGTGTTCTCATGAGCGGGCTGAGGGCGGGGGGTTTCCCCGAGGACGCGGTCCGCGCTCGGGCGCGGGACGGCGCGGCGTGCGCGTTCCCGCCGGTCGAGCAGTACGGCCGGGAGCTGTTCGGCGGCACCGCGGGCCCGGCCGCCGACGAGCTGGACACGATGCGGCTGGTGCCGCCGGTGTTCATGCCGCAGCGGCTGGAGAAGCTCATCGACCTGGCCAGGGAGCCGCTGTACGGCGACGTCGACCTGACCACGATCATCGGCGGCTTCCAGTCCACGATGCCGGTCTACCTGTCGGCCTTCGGGTCCACGCAGGTCGCCAGCACCGACCTCGGGCAGGCCGCGAGCAGGCAGGCGGGCGCGCTCGGCATCCCGATGGTGATCGGCGAGAACATCGTGCCGGTCAACGGGTACGGGCGGCTCGGCTCGACGGGCAGGTCGCTGCTGGAACGGGTGCGCGCCTACGCGGACACCGCTCCCGACGGCTGGGGCGGCGTGGTGGTCCAGCAGAGCACGGAGGACGCCGACGCCGAGGTGTGGAACCTCGTCTACAGCGACCTGGCCGCGCAGCCGCTGCTGGACAGCGGACGGCTCGCGTTCGAGCTGAAGGTGGGCCAGGGCGCCAAACCCGGCCTCGGCGGGATGACCGTGCTGGACGCCGAGAAGGCGGCCCGCATCGCGGACGCGTTCGCGATCGACCCCCTCTTCGGCCACCGGGTGCTGCGCTCCAGCAGCCCCGGCACGTTCACCGAGGAGATCCTGCTCCAGCAGATCCGGTTCATGCGCGACAACTTCCCGCGCGCCCGGATCTGGGTGAAGCTGCCGCCCGCCCGCGACGTCGGCGCGGCCGTGCGGATCGCGTGGCAGGCGGGCGCGGACGCGGTGACCGTGGACGGCGCCGAGGGCGGCACCGGCTGGGCCCCCTCGGGTTTCCTGGACCACGTCGGGCTTCCGCTGGTCGAGTGCCTGCGCCGGATCGGTCAGCCCGAGGGCTGCCTGCTGGTCACCGGCCGCATGTGGGAGGGCAGCAGGGCGGCCAAGGCCATCGCGCTGGGCGCCCGCGCCATCGGCCTCGGCCGGGCCGCGCTGCTGGCGGTCGACGAGGACCCCGAGGCGGGTCTGGTGCGCCTGGCCGAGTGCCTCGCGCTGGAACTGCGGCTGCTGATCAGCTCCGTCGGCAAGTACGCGCCGTGGGCGCTGGGCCAGGAGGACGTCTGGTCGCGGCCGACGCCCGAGCAGATCCTGCTGCCCGAGCAGGGGGTGCGGTCGTGATCGGGGGTCGTGAGGTGTGGGCCGAGGTCGAGCCGTTCATGCTCCTCGGCCGCACCGGAGTCGTTCCGTCGACCGTCCGGGCGGCAGTCCCGTTCGCCGCGGCCGCCGCGGCGCTGGCCGTTCCGTCGACCATCCAGGCGGCAGCGCCCCGACCGCTGCTGGAACTCGTTCCCGGCCAAGGGGTTCCCACCGACACGCGGTCGTCGGCCGTCCTGGTCCTGCTGCCCCACCGGGAGGTCCGGTCGTGACGACCACCGAAACCCAGCCCGCCGAAGCCGAGCCCGGCCCGGCGAAGCGCCGCGGCGGACTGCCGTGGCACCGGGACTTCCGGCTGCTGTGGGCGGGCGAGACGATCAGCGAGGTCGGCGGCGCGGCCAAGGCCCGTCCGGCGCTGCGCCGCAGGGCGAGGTAGGGGAGTCATGGTTCCGCTGTCCCACGCCCAACGACGGTTGTGGTTCCTGAGCCGCTTCGAAACGGGTTCCGCCTACCACGTCCCGTTCACCCTCCGCCTCCGCCTGCGCGGCGCCGTCGACGTCGGCGCGCTCCGGACGGCTCTGGCCGACGTCGTCGCCAGGCACGAGGTGCTCCGCACCGTGTTCCCGGACGTCGACGGGTCGCCGGTGCAGCGGATCCTCGACACCTCGCCGGAACTGCGCCTCGCGCCGTACGCGGAGGGGGCGGTGGAGGCCGCGGCTGACCTGCCGTTCGACCTCGCCGCCGACCTGCCGCTGCGGGCCTGGCTGTTCGAGGTGGCGCCGAACGAGCACGTGTTCCTCGTGGTGGTGCACCACATCGCCAGCGACGGCTGGTCGATGGGCCTGCTGCTGGCCGGGCTCGCGGAGGCCTACGACGCCCGGCGGCACGGGCGGGCGCCGGACTGGGAGCCGCTGCCCGTCCAGTACGCCGACTACACGCTGTGGCAGCTGGACGTGCTGGGCGAGGAGGACGACCCGGACAGCGCGATCTCGCGGCAGCTCGCCCACTGGACCACGACGCTGGCCGACCTGCCGGACGAGCTGGCGCTGCCCGCGGACCGGCCTCGCCCCGCGGTGTCCTCCGGCGGCTGCGGCCTCGTGCCGGTGGTGGTGTCCGCCGGGACCGGCAACGCACTGGCCGAGCTCACCCGTGAGACCGGCGCGACCACGTTCATGGTGTTCCAGGCCGCGGTGGCCGTGGTGCTGGCGAAACTCGGGGCGGGGGAGGACATCCCGCTGGGCGCGGCCGTCGCGGGTCGCTCCGACGAGGCGCTGGACGAGCTGATCGGCTTCTTCGCCAACACGGTGGTGCTGCGCACCGACGTGTCCGGCGATCCGAGCTTCCGCGAGCTGCTGGCACGGGTCCGCGAGCTGGACCTGTCCGCCTTCGGCAACGCGGACGTGCCGTTCGAGCGCTTGGTGGAGGCGCTCGACCCGGCCCGTTCGCCGGCGCGGCACCCGCTGTTCCAGGTGATGCTGGTGCTGCGGAACAACTCCGACGGCGACGTCAGCTTCCCCGGAGCCGACGCGGCCGTGGAACCGGTCGGCACGCACTCCTCGCGGTTCGACCTGACGGTGAACCTCCGGGAGCGCGAGAACGGAGTCACGGGGCTGATCGAGTACTCCACCGACCTGTTCGACCCCGCCACCGCCGAACGGCTCGCGGGCCGGTTCACAGCGGTGCTGGACCAGGTGACCGCCGCCCCGGACACGCCGATCAGCGCCGTCGACGTGCTGCTGCCCGGCGAACGCGAGGCGCTGCTCGCGGACACCGGCGCGCACATCCCCGACTGGTGCGTGCACGAACTCGTGGAGGAGCAGGCCCGGCGCAGGCCCGACGCGGTCGCGCTCGTCTTCGGCGACGAGCGCGTGACCTAGTGGGACTCCCGACCCGCGGACATCGCCCGGCTCGTCGAGCGGCACGGCGCCACCACGCTCCGGCTGTCCGCAGGCCTGTCCGCCGTCGTGGTCGACCTGCACCCGTCGGTGTTCGGCGTGGTCCCCCAGGTCGCGACCGGCACCGCAAGCGCTTGGCCGACGTCCTGCCGCAGCACCTGGTGCCGTCGGCCTGCGTCGTCCTGGACGAGTTGCCGTTGACGCCCAACGGGAAGCTCGACCGCGGGGCGCTGCCCGCGCCGGACCACTCCGGTGTCGGGCGGGCCGCGCGAACACCGCGAGGAGGCGTTGCGGTCGCGGGGGCTGATCGAGCACGCCGCGCTGGCGACGTCGGCGGACGAGGTGGTGCAGGAGTACCTGGAACGGATCCGCGAGGTCCAGCCCGGCTGGTGGTGCACCCGATCGCCTGCTCGCACGGCCAGATGACCGACCAGGTCGCGTTGGAGGTGGTCGGACCGGTGCTCGCCGAACGCCTCGGGTGACGGCTTTGTCGGGGTTGCGCGGTCCCGGTGGCGGGAATCAGCCGTTAGACGGGTGGCGGCGGGGTTCTGGGTGGGCACACTGAGCGTGTTCGCCTGACTACACCCCTGCGTGGTCGGGCCTGCACGAGAGGTGCTTCCCTTGCGACCCAGATCCCTGCTCACGGCCGTGCTGCTGGCGGCCGCACTGGCCGTTCCCACCACGGCCACGGCCGCTCCCGGCGGCGTTCCCTACGTCTGGCGGGTGCCGGTCACGTCCGCCGCCCAGATGCACCAGCTGGACAAGGCCGGTTTCGACGTCACCGAACGCGACGCCGACGCCGTGCTGGTGGTCGGCGACGCCGCTGAAGCCCAGCGGCTGCGCCGTGCCGGCTTCGCGCCGACCAGGTTCGACACGGTCTACAAGCCGGTCGCGCCCGGAAAGGCCGACATCGGCACGGCTTCGTTCTACGGCGGCTACAAGACGGCGGCCGAACAGGAGGCCCACCTGAACGCCGTGGTGGCCGCCCGCCCCGACCTGGCGACCCAGTTCGACATCGGCGACTCGTGGCGCAAGACCCGCGGCCTGAGCACCGGCCACGACATCAAGGCCATCTGCCTCACGAAGAAGCAGGCGGGCGACTGCGCCAGGACCCCGAACTCGACCAAGCCGAGGTTCACGATCATCGCGCAGGTCCACGCGCGCGAACTCTCGACGGGCGAACTGGCCTACCGCTGGATCGACTTCCTGGTCAACGGCTACGGCACCGACGCCGACGCCACGTCCATCCTCGACACGACCGAGGTCTGGGTGGTCCCGGTCGCCAACCCGGACGGCGTGGACCTCGTCGCGGCGGGCGGCAACAGCCCGCGCTTGCAGCGCAAGAACGCCAACAACTCGCGCGGCTGCAGCGGCACGCAGATCGGTGTGGACCTCAACCGCAACTCGTCCTTCAAGTGGGGAGGCGACTCGAACTCCCCCTGCACGGAGACCTACCAGGGCACCTCGGCCAAGTCGGAACCGGAAACCCAGGCCCTGGAAAACCTGTTCACGTCGATCTACCCGGACCAGCGCGGCACGTCCGACACCGCGCCCGCCCCGATCACGGCGCGCGGCACCATGATCACCCTGCACAGCTACGGCAACGACATCATCATCCCGTGGGGCTGGAGCCCGACCAAGGCCCCCAACGACGCCCAGATGCGGGCGTTCGGCAAGAAGATGGCAGTCCACAACGGCTACCTGGTCGGCACGAACGAGGAAACCGTCGGCTACGACACCAGCGGCACCACCGACGACTTCACCTACGGCGTCCTGGGAGTCGCCAGCGTGACGTTCGAAGTGGGCGCGTCCAGCGGAACGTGCGGCGGCTTCTTCCCGGCCTACTCGTGCGTCAGCAGCACGTTCTGGCCGAAGAACAAGGGAGCGTTCATCGTCGCGGCCAAGGCAGCGGCAGCGCCCTACCAAAGCTGACCAACGAGCGGGCCGGCGTCCTTCCCAGACCGCCGGCCCGCTTCCTTTGGCGGCAGAAGGACACGCCCGCCACGGCAAGCGGACACACGCACCAACCGACCACGGCCCAAGCGGCAGCACGCAAGCGACCCATCCGGCAAGCGGAAGCACGGCACCGACCCCGCACCGGCAAGCGGACGCACGCAACCAACCCGACGCACTCCCCCTCCGCCGCCCCGATCCGAAGCGTCCTCAGCATTTTCCTTCGTTTGTCAAGGCATCTTTCCCGCCTTGACAAATCAAGGAAAATGGTGGAGACAATTGCGCGAGCGGGGTGACGTCGAGGGAACCACCGCGACCTCTACGCGCGGGTCCCACGAGCCGTGGCTTCGGTTTCCAGCGGTCGCACGCAGGCAGCTCCAGCTTCCGGCGACCGCAAGCAGCCGCAGCTTCCGGCGACCGCAAGCAGCCGATGGCGGCTCCCGGCGTTGGCGAGCACTGGCTTCGCTGCCGTCGTGCTGTGGCCGATTTGACTCGGGGACCCCTCGATTTGACCCTTGATCGGGCTAAAAGGGCAGTCCCGAAAGCCTGCCCGATCTCCAATTTTAAGGGTCAAATCCCCCGAGTAAAATCGGCCACGCCCAGATCGCCGGTCTCAAGCAGGTGGTGGGTCACCCGGACCGCGCGGCAGGTGTTGGTGCGCCGCCCTGTGCTGTTCGGCTGGCTCGGTGGTCACTCGGTATGGGCGGCAGGTGTTGATGCGCCCGCCCCACCGCCGGTCGCACCTGGAGACCGGCGGACTCGCGAGCCGGCACGGTGGGTTGGCAGAGCGATGGGGAAGGCCCTGTATTTCCTCCTGCCCTGGCTTACCATCCCCTGCTTATGCGGCAGGTCACCACCCGTGTTCGCGCGGGCTACGCCATGGGCTCCTTCGTCACCGGGGCTTTCGGCACGGTTCCCGGTCTCCTCCTGCTCCCGTACCTCACCGACAACCTCGCCGTTCCAGCCGCCGCCGCAGGTCTCCTGGTGCTCCTCCCCAAGGCCTGGGACGTCCTCTTCAACCCCGTCGCGGGCCGCATCAGCGACCAGGCTGGATCCCGCCGCCCCTTCCTCCTCTTCGGCGGCCTGGCCGTGGCAGTCCTCTTCGCCGCCCTGTTCGCCGGAAACTCGGCCCTCTACGTAGCCGCCGTCTTCCTCCTGTGCGCCACCGCCTACGCCTTCTTCCAAGTCCCCTACGTGGCGATGCTGGCCGAGATCACCGAGGACTACGACGAGCGCACCCGCCTGATGGCCTGGCGGATGGCCATCCTCGCCCTGGCCATCCTCGTCAGCGGGGCCGGAGCGCCCGCGATCAGGGACGCCACGAGCTACCCCGTCATGGGCGTCGCCGTGGGCGCGCTCATCGTCGTCGGCACGCTGGTGACGTACTTCGGCACCGCGGGAGCCCCGGTCTCGCAACGGGTCTCCACGGCCGCCACCCCCCGAGAACTCTGGGCCGTCGTGCGCGACAGCAAACCCTTCCGGCTGCTCCTGGCCGTCTTCGTGGTTCAAGCGGTAGGCCTGGGGACGATGCTCGCGGGCGTCGACTACTTCGCTCGACTGGTCCTCGGCGATTCGAAGTACCAAACGCTCCTCTTCGTGGGTTTCGTGGGGCCCGCCCTCCTGGTGATGCCCCTCTGGCAACGCGTGGGTCGCAGGTACGGCAAGAGGATCGGGCTCGTCCTGGCCTCCGCGCTCTTCGCCGCGGCGGTGGCGGTCCTGGGGGCCTCCCGCGTGCTTCCGGCGGGGGTGGTCATCGCGGTCATGGCGTTCGTCGGTGTCGGCTACGCCGGGATGCAGGTGTTCCCGATGGCGATGTTGCCCGACGTGATCACGGCGTCCGAAAAGGCCAGTGGAGCCACCCGCGCGGGACTCTTCTCCGGCGTGTGGACGGCGGGGGAGACGTTCGGACTGGCGCTCGGTCCCGGTGTCTACGGCCTGGTGCTGGCGGTCGGTGGGTACGCCGCGAGTTCCGACGGTGCGGTTGTGCAGTCGTCGAGCGCGGTGTTGGCTGCGTTGATCGGGTTCACGGCCATTCCGGCCGTGTTGGCGTTGGTGGCGCTGCCGCTGCTGAAGCGTGAGGAGTCCGCGTGAACGACGTGGTGCTGGACGAGTTGCGGGCGTTGCGGGACGGGGACCTGCCGACGCACGGCGGGCGGACCCTGGCGTACGTCTACGACAGCGCGGTGCCAGGGCTGGACGAGTTGGCGGCCAAGGCGCACGCGATGGCCTCGTCGGTCAACGGGCTTGACCCGACCGCGTTCCCCAGCCTGCTGCGGCTGGAGAACGACGTCGTCGCCACGGCGTCGCGCTTGCTCGGCGGTTCCGACGCCACCGTCGGTACGGTGACGTCGGGTGGCACCGAGTCCTGCCTCCTGGCGGTGCTGGCGGCCAGGGATTCGCGGCCCGACGTGCGGAGCCCGGCGATGGTGATCCCGGAGACGGCGCACGCCGCGTTCCACAAGGCGGCGCACTACTTCGGCGTCCGGGTGGTCGCGGTGCCGGTCGACCCGGTGACGTTCCGCGTCGACGCCGAGCGCATGGCCGCCGCGATCGACGCGGACACGGTGCTGGTGGTGGCCAGCGCGCCGTCGTACGCGCACGGCGTGGTGGACCCGGTGGCGGAGATCGCCGCGGCCGCCGGCCGGGCGGGCGTGCGGTGCCACGTCGACGCGTGCATCGGCGGCTGGGTGCTGCCGTACTTCCGCAGGCTCGGGAAACCGTTGCCCCCGTTCGACTTCTCCGTGCCCGGCGTGACGAGCATTTCCGTCGACCTGCACAAGTACGCCTACTGCCCCAAGGGCACGTCGGTGCTGCTGCACGCGTCGGCGGACCTGCGGCGGCCGCAGTACTTCGCCAGCGCCGACTGGCCCGGCTACACGATGCTCAACTCCACCATGCAGTCCACGCGGTCCGGCGGTCCGCTGGCGGCCGCGTGGGCGGTGACCCGGCACCTCGGCGACGACGGCTACCTGGAGTTGGCCGAGAAGACCCTGACCGCAACCAGGCTGATCCTCGACGGGATCTCGGGCATCGACGGGCTGCGGGTCCTCGGCGAGCCGGATTCGACGCTGATCGCCGTGACCGCCGACCGGGACGACTTCGACGTGTTCACGGTGGCGGACGAGATGAAGGCGCGGAACTGGTACGTGCAGCCGCAGTTCGCCCACGGCGCGTCGCCCGCGAACCTGCACCTGACCGTGACGGCGGCCAACGCGGGCAACGAGGCCGCGCTGGTGGCCGATTTCGAGGACTCCGTGCGGGCCGCCGTCAAGGCCGGACCGGTTCCGGTCGGCCCCGAGGTGGTCGCCGTGATCGGTGGGCTCGACCCGGATTCGCTGACACCGCAGGAGTTCGCGGGGCTGCTGGTCGCCGCGGGACTCGGCGGTGGCGGCAGCGCGCTGCCGGAACGCATGGCGCCGGTCAACGCGCTCCTCGCGGCGGCCAGTCCGCGGTTGCGGGAGCGGCTGCTGGTCGAGTTCCTCGGAGTCCTCTACTCCTGACGGCGCGAGCGGGGCGGCCCGGACGACCGCCCCGCTCGGCGCCCTCACCGCTGCTGGGCGCGCACCCACTGCTCCAGGTCGTCCGGCGCGGACGGCAGGGCGCCGGACAGCATCTGCACGCCGCCCTCGCGGACGACCACGTTGTCCTCGATGCGGACGCCGATGCCGCGCAGCTCCGGCGGCACGGTCAGGTCGTTCGGGTGGAAGTACAGGCCCGGTTCGACGGCCAGTGCCATGCCGACCTCCAGCGGGCCGTCGTGGTACGCCTCGGCGCGCGAGTTGGCGCAGTCGTGCACGTCCAGGCCGAGGAAGTGGCCGACACCGCAGACGATGTAGCGGCGGTGCTGCTGGCCGTCGGTCGACAGCGCCTCGTCGACCGACACCGGCAGCAGGCCCCAGTCGTCCAGGCCCTCGGCCAGCACGCGCATCGCGGCGCGGTGGAACGCCCGGTAGTCGTTGCCGGGGCGCACGGCGTCGAGCGCGTCGACCTGGGCGCGGGCCACGAGGTCGTACACCTGCCGCTGGGCGGTGCTGTACTCGCCGGAGATCGGCAGCGTGCGGGTGATGTCGGCGGTGTAGAGCGTGTCCACCTCGACGCCCGCGTCCAGCAGCAGCACGGCGTCCTCGGGCACCACGCCGTTGTTGCGCACCCAGTGCAGCACCGGGGCGTGCGGTCCGGCCGCGACGATCGAGGCGTAGCCGGGACCGTTGCCGCTGGTGCGGGCCCTGCGGTCGAACGTGCCCTCCAGCCAGCGCTCGCCGCCGCCCTTCACCGCCGTCGGCAGCTCGGCCGCGACCTCGGCGAAACCGAGCACGGTGGCGTCGACGGCCTTCTGGAGCTGGCCGACCTCCCAGTCGTCCTTGATCCGCCGCAGCTCGGACAGCGTCCAGCGCAGCTCGGCCGTGTTCGCGCCGCTCGCCAGCGCGTCCAGCAGCGGGTCGGTGCCGTGGGCCGAGAAGACCTCGGGCAGGCGGCCGCGCAGCGCAGACGCGAGCTGGTCGATCGGACGGCAGCGCACGCCCAGCGCCTCGGACCACTCGGCCAGGCCGGGAACCGGGCCGATCCACAGCTCACCGTCGCGCGCGTTGGCGAAGAAGTCCGGGTCGTCCGGGCCCGCAGGCTCGTGCAGGAACAGCTCGGCGTCGCCGTCGCTCATCACCAGCACTGCGCCCTCGGCGGAACAGCCGGTGAGCCAGGAGAAGTCGCTGTCCGGCCGGAAGCCGTAGTCGCTGTCGTTGGCGCGCACGGGCGCCCAACCGGACGCGACGGCGATCCGCCGTCCGGGCAGGGCGGCGGCGAGCCTTGCGCGGTGGTCGGCGGCGGCCTTCGCGGCACCTTCGGGGAGGCGGACGACACGATCGGCGTCACCCCAGCCCTGGCGGACGTTCTCGCGGAAACCGGTGGCGTCGACGAGCCTGCTCGGATCACGACGGGCGGGTCGGGTCATGCGTTTCCCCTCAGCACGGTTGGTTCGGTGGCCCCGACTGTGCCATCCGACGTGGTGGGCCCGCATCCCCGTTGGTTGTCGGTGTGCTCACGTGGCTGCGCTCCTCGTGTGGCTGCGGCTTTCGTGTGTTGATGGGGCTGCTGCGGCCTTGTGTGTGCTCGCGAGGCTGGCTTCGCTTCCAGCGTGCTGTGGCCGATTTGACTTGGGGGCCCCTTGTTTTGACCCTTTGTCGGGCCAAAACGGCAGGTGGTGAAGCCGCAGCCCGACCAATTTTAAGGGTCAAAACCCCCAAGTAAAATCGGCCACGTCCCATGACCCCGACCTCGCCTTTGCAGTGGTCGCCATGCCTGCTGCCCCTGCTCAGCGCATCAACGACACCCGACCAGTCGCCAAGCGAAAGCACGCAACCAACCCGACGCAGTCCCCCTCCGCCGCCCCGATCCGAAGCGTCCTCGTCATTTTCCTTGACAAATCAAGGAAAATGATTGAGACAATTGCGCGAGCGGGGTGGCGGAGGGACCCACCCGCGACCCGACCACTCCCACCTCTCAACGACCTGGCCAACCGCCCCCGCCACCTACCCGCCCAGCACCCACCAGTTACCCGTTCAAGCCCACCCACCCAGCCCTCGCCGCCCACCCAACCCCGCCCCTCATCCCCCCAACCGACGCCCCACCAACGCCGCAGCCTCCTCCAACGGCGTAGTACCCGCCGCAGCGGCAGCGGCCAGGATCTCCCCGACGGTCTCCCCGATCCCCTCCACCCGCGCCAACGCGCCTTCGTGCGTCAACCCGTCCTCCTCACGGGCCAGCACGTAAACGATTCCGCCCGCGCTCGCCACGTAATCCGGCACCCACGTCACGCCCCTGGCCGCCAGGACAGCCGCCACAGAGGGATCAGTCAGCTGGTTGTTCGCCGGGCCCACCACGAGTGCCGTGTCCAGCACCGTGTCCGCGTCCAGCACGCCTCCCACTGCCGCTGGGACGACGATGTCCGCGGTCGTCGCCAACGCCTTCGCGGGCTCGACCCACTCGTACCCGAGTTCTCGCGCGGCCTGTTCGCGCCGCGGATCCACGTCGGACACCACGACCTCCGCGCCCGCTGCCGCCAGGCTTGCCGCGAGGTGCTCGCCGACCGAGCCGAACCCGGCGATCACGACCCGCCTGCCCGTGACGTCGGCCGAGCCGAACACGGCCCGCGCGCCCGACCGCAGCGCGGCCAGCACGCCGACCGCGGTGGGGCCGCTGGACGACCCGACGCCGCCGTGCGACTCGGGCAGGCAGGACGCGTACGGCGTGACCTCGCGCAGCACCAGCATGTCGTCCGGTCCGGTTCCGACGTCCGGCCCGGCCCGGTAGGCGCCGTCGAACGACGCGATCAGGTCGGCGTGGTCCAGCAGCACGTCACGACGCCGCGTCGCGGACAGCACCTCGCCCTCCTCCAGCGCGATCACGCTCTTGCCGCCGCCGTGCGGCACCCCGGCCACGGCGCACTTGTCCGTCATGGCCCGCGACAGCCGCAGCACGTCGTGCACGGCCGCGTCGAGGTCCGGGTACGCCTTGAGCCTGCACCCGCCGATCGCCGGGCCGAGCACCCGCGAGTGCACGGCGACCATCGTGGTGATCCCCGATCGTCGGCCCCGCCGGACGACCAGTTCCTCGTGCTCCCACATCACTGCCTCCTGAACGATGAACAGCTTCCGGAGACGAAGTTAGGATGACCACCAGCGTTGTGGAGCGTCCACCGAACGAAATTCGGTACGGACTCGGGAGGGGTGTCGTGGACGAACTTGATTCGGCGATCGTCGGGCTGCTGCAGGAGGACGCCCGGCAGTCCAACCGCGACATCGCCCGCAAGGTCGGGATCGCCCCGTCGACGTGCCTGGAGCGGATCCGGCTGCTGCGCGAGCGCGGCGTCATCCGCGGCTACCACGCGGACATCGACCTGCCCAGCCTCGGCCGCGGCGTGCAGGCCATGGTGTCGGCGCAGGTCCGGCCGCTGAGCCGGGTGGTGATCGACGCCTTCCAGCGCTCGCTCTCCGAACTGCCGGAGGTCATGTCGGTGTTCGTGACGGCGGGCAGCGACGACTTCCTCATCCACGTGAGCGTGCAGGACATCGACCACCTGCACGGCTTCCTGGCCGACCGGCTGGCCGTCCGCAAGGAGGTCGTCGGGTTCCGCAGCTCGATCATCTTCCGGCACCTCCACCGCACGGTGCTGGAACCCCTGCCGCACAACGGGAAGCGCCCCGGACCGCAGGAGGTCCGGGGCGCTTCCGACGACGGTTCCGGCCCGACAGGGGAAGGCCGGTCGACCGCTAGAACACGAGGTTCCAGGAGTTGACGTAGCCGGTGTCCGCCGCGGCCACGTCCTGGACGCGCAGCTTCCACGTGCCGTTCGCGACCTCGCTGGAGGCGTTCACGGTGTAGGTGGTCGTCACGTTGTCCGCGGAGTCGTTGCCGGACGACTTCAGCCGGTACGAGGTGCCGTCCGGCGCGACCAGGTCGACCACCAGGTCACCGCGGTAGGTGTGCCTGATGTCCACGCCGACCTTCAGCGCGGTGGGCGCGTTGCCCGTCCGGCCGGAGACGGTGATGGACGAGGTGACCGCGCCGCCGTTGTCCGGGATCTGCACGTCGGCGGTGTTCTCGAACGTGCCGCCGACCGGCGGCGTGGTGCCGCCCCCGGCCGCCGCCACGGTCTTGGCCGCGTCGGCGAGACCGGCGCCGCAGCCACCGGTGCAGGTGCCCGCCAGCGGACGGGCGTTGTTCTTGATCAGCGTCTCGACCTGGGCGGGCGTGAGGGCGCTGTTCTTCGCCAGCACGAGCGCGGCCAGTCCGGCGATGTGCGGCGCGGCCATGCTGGTGCCCTGGTACGGCGTGTAGGTCTCGCCGCCCGGCGTGGTCGTGCCGGTGTTCAACGTCGACAGGATGCCGTTCTGCGGCGTGGACACGGTGCCGCGGCGGGTCTCCCCGCCGGGTGCGGCGATGTCCACCTTGGAGCCGTAGTTGGAGTAGTACGACCGGTTGCCCTCACGGCTGCTCGCGGCGACGGCCACGACGTTGTTGCAGCTCGCGGGCGTGAAACCGGAGATGTCGGCGTTCGAGTTGCCCGCCGCGACGACCACGGTCGCACCCCGCCCGACGGCCGTGTTGATCGCGTTCTGGTAGGTCGCGGAGCACGTCGACGCGCCGCCGAGGCTCATGTTGATGACCTTGGCCGGGGTCGCGTTGGCGGGCACGCCGGAGACGGTGCCGCCGGACGCCCACACGATGGCGTCGGCGATGTCGGACGTGGTGCCGCCGCACTGCGCGAGCACGCGGATGGGCTGGATCTTCGCGTCGTACGCGATGCCCGCGACACCCTTGCCGTTGTTGGTCGACGCCGCGATGGTGCCCGCGACGTGCGTGCCGTGCCAGCTGGAGTTCTGGTCGGCTGGCGGGTAGGGCTGGCCGTTCCCGTCGAGGCCGCAGTCGCCCCGCTTCATCCAGTCGCCGTTGTCGGACGGGTCGCTGTCGCGGCCGCCGCCGTCGCGCGCCTTGGCGCCGTCGGACACGAAGTCGTAGCCCGCGACGGTCTTGCCCGCGAGGTCGGAGTGCGCGACGTAGCCGGTGTCGATGACCGCGACGGTGACGCCGCTGCCGGTCGAGGTGCCCCACGCGGAGGGCACGTTCATGCCCGCGGTGGCCTCGTAGAGGTCCCACTGCTTGGCGTACTCGGTGTCGTTGGGGTCGGCCATGGGCTGCATCAGCAGGTCGGGCTCGACGTAGGCGACGTCCGGGTCGGCCCGGAACTCCTCGATGGTCCTGGCGGCGTCGCCCGCGGTGGTCCGGCCACCCAGGTCCACGACCGCCGCGCCGGTGGCGAGCCGCCGGTCCAGCTTGAGGGAGCGGCCTGCCTTGTCGCCCTTGGTCTTCGCGTCCGCGGCGGCCGCCGCGTCCGACCGGGCCTCGGTCGCCGACGACTTGTAGCCGACGATCAGGCGCTCGTAGGGCCGAGCGTTCCCGGTGGGGACGGGCTGGGCCGACGGGTCCGCGCCGGGCTGGGCCGCGGGTGCCGCGAACGCCGTCGCGGTGATGCCACCGAGCAGCGTCACCGTGACGGCAGCGCACGTGGCGGTGCGTCGCAATCCATTCACAGCGGTGTTCCTTCCAACTACAGGGACTCCGCTTGCCGCCGAGGGATCAGGGTTTCTGAAGCGGCTGCGGAGTTGAGCTGGAAGGTAGGCAGCGGTGTGGGGCCTGGCACAGGGTCTGAGCAGGCAGGTTCCCGTCAGTTGCGTATTCCCGCCACGATTTTTGAACCATTCGGACCAGGTCATTGGTTCTTTTGGTGGAATGGGTGACAATGCGCGGGTGTTCGAACACCTGGGCGTCACGCCGGACCAATCGCGGGTCTACGAGTTGTTGGTGCGGGTGGGCACGTGCACCGCGGCGGAGATCGCCGACGAGTTGGCGGACGTGGACGCCGCACCGGTCGTGCGGTCGTTGGACGGGCTCGGCCTGGTGCAGCGCCGGTCCGGGGACCCGGCCGTGTGGCAGGCCGTCGCGCCCGACCTGGCGGTGGAGATGCTGATCGCCGCGCGCGAGGACGGCCACCGGCGGGCGCGGGCCGAGGCGCTGCCGTTGATGGAGCTGTACCTGAAGGGCCGCGACGAGCAGCACCAGGACGACAGCGGGATGGTCGAGGTCGTGACCGGGGTCAACTCCGTGCGCGACCTGTGGGAGACGCTGCTCGCCGGGGCGCGGACCGAGGTGTGCGTGCTGGACCAGCCGCCGTACGTGTCGCCGCCGGAGGACCACGTGGAGCTGGAGGTCGACACGCGCGCCCGGCAGGTGCAGTGGCGGGTGATCTACGACCGGTCCAGCATCGAGCTGCCCGGTCGGCTGGCGGAGATCGTGCACCTGATCGCGGCGGGGGAGCGGGCGCGGGTCACGCCCACCCTGCCGTTCAAGCTGGGGCTGGTGGACGCCCGCGTCGCGGTGCTGCCGGTGGGGTCGAACGGGATCGTGGACAAGGTGCTGCTGATCCGGCCGTCCGCGCTGCTGGACGTGCTGATCTCGACGTTCGAGCTGTACTGGGACCGGGGCATCCCCTTCACCCCCAGGTCGGCGGCGGGCGGGTCGACCGACGAGGTCGCCGACCCCCAACTGCTGGCGCTGCTGGCCGCGGGGCTGACCGACGAGAGCATCGCGCGGCAGCTCGGCCTCGGCCCGCGGACCGTGCAGCGGCGGGTCCGGCAGCTGATGGACCGCTCGGGCGCGCAGACCCGGTTCCAGGCGGGCGTGCAGGCGATGAGACGCGGTTGGCTCTAGGAAACCGAGTCACCCTCCGTAACGCACCTACCCGGCCAGGTCGTCGCGATTCCGGCCCACCACCCCGCCTGACCAGCCGTCATGACACGCCGCATGTCACTCGATGGTGGTCACCCGCATGACACACGGGTCCGGATTCGGTCACGATGACGACCTCATGTCCGTCACCCTGGAGTTCACCGACGGGGTCGCGCTGATCCTCGTCGAGCACTCCTCGGCGGGTCCGACCGGCGCCGACCTGGCCGCCGTGCGCGCGGCGCTCGACGCCGCGTCCGACGCGGTCGCCGTCGTGCTGCACGGCGGCGACCGCTCCTTCTTCTCCGGGGTCGACCTCCGGCAGGTCGCGCGCACCGCCCCCGCCCAGGTCCGGGCGCACGCGGAGGTCCTGCGGCTGCTGTGCGCGCAGGTCGCGCGGATGGCGGTCCCGGTGGTCGCCGCGATCGGCGGGGACGCGGTCGGCGGCGGCTGCGCGCTCGCGATGGCCTGCGACCTGAGGGTGCTCACGACCGGCGGCGGCCTTGGTCGCGTCACGTCCGCGCGCGCGGACCGGGCCGTGCTGACCGGTCGCCGGGTGCCCGCCGCGGAGGCGCTGCGCGCCGGGCACGTCGACCTGGTCGTGCCGCCTTGCGCGCTGCTTGCGTCAGCGCGGGAACTGGGCGTCAGCCACGCCGCACGCAAACCACGCAAACGAGCGCAAGAGTACGCAAAAGTCCGTTAATCGTTGTCGTATACTTGCTCTATGACGCAGCGACGGTTGGCGGAAGTGGCCGCGAAGGTCGGCGTGAGCGAGGCGACCGTGAGCCGCGTGCTCAACGGCAAGCCGGGGGTCTCCGACGCCACCCGCTCGGCCGTCCTGACGGCGCTCGACGTGCTCGGCTACGAGCGGCCGACCCAGCTGCGCGGCGAGCGCGCCCGGTTGGTCGGACTGGTGCTCCCGGAGCTGCAGAACCCGATCTTCCCGGCGTTCGCGGACGTGGTCGGCAACGCGCTCGCGCAGCGCGGTTTCACCCCCGTGCTGTGCACCCGCACGGCCGGTGGCGTGTCCGAGGCGGACTACCTGGAACTGCTGCTCGAACAGCACGTTTCCGGCGTGGTGTTCGCGGGCGGCCAGTACGCGCAGGCCGACGCGCCGCACGAGCACTACCGCCAGATGACCCGCCGCAAGCTGCCCGCCGTGCTGGTCAACGCCGCCGTCGAGGACCTCGGGTTCCCGCGGGTGTCGTGCGACGACGCGGTGGCCGTCGAGCAGGCGTTCGGGCACCTCGTCTCGCTGGGCCACCAGCGCATCGGCGCGGTGCTCGGGCCGCCCGACCACGTGCCCTCGCAGCGCAAGCTCGCCGCGCTCCAGGTGTGCGCCGAACGGGCCGGTCTGGAGCTCTTGCGCGACTTCGTCGAGCACACCATGTTCTCGCTCGAAGGCGGGCAGGCCGCGGCGACCCGGCTGCTGCACCGCGGGGTCACCGGCATCGTCTGCGCGAGCGACCCGCTTGCGCTCGGCGCGGTGCGCGCGGTGCGCAGGCAGGGCAAGCGGATCCCGCAGGACGTGTCGGTCGTCGGCTACGACGACTCGGCGTTCATGAACTGCACCGAACCGCCGCTGACGACCGTCCGCCAGCCGATCGAGGCGATGGGCCGAGCGGCGGTCGAGCTGTTGGCGAACCAGATCTCCGGCGCGCAGGTGCCGGACGAGGAACTGCTGTTCGAGCCCGAACTGGTCGTCCGCGCCTCCACCGGGCCCGCGCCCCGGTAGTTCGATTCCGCCAGACCCCGAAGGGGCGAGCCGCCACGGCTCGCCCCTTCGTCGCGTCACTCGTTCGTGATAATTGTCAGCATCTTGCGAAATATCGTAGACATCTTGCGGACTCAGGCTCGTCACGCTTATGGTGTGCGCCACACAAGCCGTCGCTGATCCACCGCCGGGAGTCACCACCGACTCACGGACAGATCCCGCGCACCCTCGTCGAGAAGGGTCCCCAGACGATGAACACATCAACGGTCCGCAGAGCCGCAGGCCTGTTGCTGGTCAGCAGCCTCAGCCTCGCCACGGTCGCGTGCTCCTCCAGCACGCCCGACGCGTCGACGGGCGGGAAGGTGGCACTGACGATCAACGGCCAGCCCCCGCAGACGCAGGCGTTCGACCGGAAGATCTTCGACGAGGACGTCGCCGAGTTCGAGGCGGCGAACCCCGACATCGACCTCCAGCCGAAGGAGGGGTTCATGGACCCCAAGACCTTCTCGGCGAAGCTCGCGGGAGGCCAGCTCGAAGACGTGTTCTACGCCTACTTCACGGACCCGGCGAACCTGATCGCCCGCAAGCAGGCCGCGGACATCACGGACTACGTGAAGGACGTGCCGCACTACGGGGACATCCAGCAGAACCTCAAGGACGTGTTCAGCGCCGACGGCAAGGTCTACGGCGTTCCCACGGCGAACTACTCCATGGGTCTGCTCTACAGCCGGGCGCTGTTCACCAAGGCGGGCCTGGACCCCGACTCCCCGCCGAAGACGTGGGACGAGGTCGCGGTCGCGGCCAAGAAGATCACCGAGCTGGGCAACGGCGCGGTCGGCTTCGCCGAGTACAGCAAGAGCAACCAGGGCGGCTGGCACTTCACCACCTGGATGTACTCGCAGGGCGGCGCCATCGCGAAGAAGGACGGCGACAAGTGGGTCGCGGACTTCAACAACGACAAGGGCAAGGCCGTGCTGAACCACCTCAAGAAGATGAGGTGGGAGGACAACAGCATGGGTGAGAAGCAGCTCCTCGAACTCGCCGACGTGCAGCAGATGATGGGCGCGGGCCAGCTCGGCATGTACCTGGCCGCGCCGGACAACGTGCCCACGCTGGTCAACCAGTTCAAGGGCAAGTACGAGGACTACGGCCTGGCGGGCATCCCGGACGGCAAGGGGACGCTCATCGGCGGCGAGGGCTACATGCTCAACCCGAAGGCCACGCCCGAGAAGATCAAGGCCGGTCTGAAGTGGGTGCAGTGGAAGTACCTGAACCCGGACCGCATCGAGAAGAACCTCCAGCGCTACAAGGCGGACGGCCAGCCCATCGGCCTGCCGGTCCCGCCGGTCGCCGACATCTGGACCGGCGCCACCCGTGACAAGCAGAACGAGCTGAAGGACGCCAGCGCGACCGTGCCCGTGGCGAACTTCAAGGCCTACGTGGACTCGTTCGAGAGCATCAAGGGCGCCATCGAGCCCCCGAACGCCCAGCAGGTGTACGCGATCCTCGACAACGTGATGCAGGCCGTGCTCACGGACAAGGACGCGGACGTCTCGAAGCTGCTCGCCGATGCCGAAGCCAAAGTGAACCCGGTGCTGGCACAGGTGAAGTGATGTCGGCTTCCACGCTGCTCCGCCCTGCCGGAGCACCCGCCCCGGACGCCAAGCGGCGTCCGGGGCGGGCCCCCGGCCGGATGCGCCGCCGGATCGTGGAGAACCTGACGGCGTACGGGTTCCTGTGCGCCGCCCTGGTCTGCTTCGCGCTGTTCTCCTGGTACCCCATCGTCCGCGGTGTGCTGCTGGCGTTCCAGCAGGTCAACTTCATCACCGAACCCGAGTGGGTCGGCTTCGAGAACTTCGAGCGGCTCTTCGCGGACCCGCTGTTCTGGGACGCGTGGGGCAACACGCTGCTGTTCACCGGGCTGGCGCTGGTGTTCGGGTTCTTCGTCCCGTTCCTGATCGCCGTGCTGCTCAACGAGCTGAGGCACGCCAAGGGGTACTTCCGGCTGGTCGTCTACCTGCCGGTGATGCTCCCGCCGGTGGTCGCGGCGCTGCTGTGGAAGTGGTTCTACGACCCTGGTCCCGGCCTGTTCAACTCGCTGCTGCGGATCGTCGGCGTCGACGGGCCGCGCTGGCTCGACGACAGCACGACCTCGCTGCTGTCGCTGGTGCTGGTGGCGACGTGGTCGAACCTCGGCTCGGCGACGCTGATCTACCTGGCGGCGTTGCAGACCATCCCCGGCGAGCTGTACGAGGCCGCGGAGCTGGACGGCGCGAACGCCGGGCAGCGCCTGCGCCACGTGACCATCCCGCAGACCCGGTTCGTGCTGCTGGTGCTGCTGCTGTTGCAGGTCGTGGCGACGATGCAGGTCTTCACCGAGCCCTACATCATGACCGGCGGCGGACCGGACGACTCCACCGTCACGGTGCTGCTCCTGCTGTACCGCTACGCCTTCGTCTACAACGACTTCGGCACGGCCAGCGCGATGAGCACGCTGCTGCTCGTGGTGCTGTCGGTGTTCTCCTTCGCCTACCTGCGGATCACCAGGAGGGCAGACGCGTGAGCGACCGTCCTGTTCGGACGCTGTTCTCGGGCAGCCGCACCGGGATCGGCTACAAGATCGTGTTCACCGTGACCGTCGTGGTGTTCACCGCGGCGTTCGTGCTGCCGTTCCTGTGGCTGGTGCTCGGCGCGATGAAGCCCACCGTGGAACTGGCGAGGGTGCCGGTCACGGTGCTGCCGGAGACCTGGCAGCCCGGCAACTACGCCGAGGCGTGGCAGCTGATGGACCTCGGCAAGTACTTCCTCAACACCGTGCTGGTCGTGGCGGGGGCGTGGTTCGTGCAGATCCTGTTCGACGTGCCCGCCGCTTACGCGCTGTCCAAGCTGCGGCCGGTCTTCGGCAACGGGGTCCTGGTGGCCATGCTGGTCACGTTGATGATGCCGCCCGCCACCCTGCTGGTGCCGATGTACCTGACCATCACCGACGTGCCGATCCTGGGCGTCAACCTGGTCAACAACCCGGCCGCGATCTGGCTGCCCGCCGCGGCCAACGCCTTCAACATCTACCTGCTGAAGCGGTTCTTCGACCAGATCCCCTCGGAACTGCTCGACGCCGCGCGGATGGACGGGGCGGGCGCGGTCACCGTGCTGTGGCGGGTCGTGCTGCCCATGGCCCGCCCGATCCTGGCCGTGGTCTCGATCCTGGCCGTGGTGGCCGCGTGGAAGGACTTCATCTGGCCCCTGCTGGTCTTCTCCGACCCGTCGCTGCAAACCCTCAGCGTGGCGCTGCAGCGGTTCGCGCCCGACACCCCGATCAACCTGCTGCTGGCCGGGCTGGTGCTCGCCGCCCTGCCGATGATCGCCGTGTTCCTGGTGTTCCAACGGCACATCCTGGCCGGTCTCACCGCAGGCAGCGTCAAGGGCTGACCCATTCCACGAGGAGGGCACTGAAGTGGCCGAAGTGAAGACGACCACGACCACGCGTTGGTGGCGCGGGGCGGCGATCTACCAGGTGTACGTCCGGAGTTTCGCGGACGGCAACGGCGACGGGGTCGGCGACCTCGCGGGCCTGCTGCGCAAGCTGCCCTACATCGCCGAACTGGGCATCGACGCGATCTGGCTCAACCCGTGGTACCCGTCGCCCATGGCGGACGGCGGCTACGACGTGGCCGACTACCGGGCCATCGAGCCGCTGTTCGGCTCGCTGGTGGAGGCCGAGAAGCTGATCGACGAGGCGCACGCCCTCGGCATCAAGATCATCATCGACATCGTGCCCAACCACTGCTCGGACCAGCACCCCTGGTTCCTGCAGGCCATCGCCGAAGGGCCGGACAGCCCCGCGCGCGAGCTGTTCTGGTTCAAGCCCGGCAAGGGGGAGGACGGCTCCGAGCCGCCGAACGACTGGCAATCCCGGTTCGGCGGCCCGGCGTGGAGCCGGTCGACCAACCCCGACGGCACCGCGGGCGACTGGTACCTGCACCTCTACAGCCCGGAGCAGCCGGACTTCAACTGGACCAACAAGAAGGTCCACGACGAGTTCGACGACATCCTGCGGTTCTGGCTGGACCGCGGCGTCGACGGCTTCCGCATCGACGTGGCCGACGGCCTCGTCAAGGAGGACGGCCTGCCCGATTTGAACGGGGGAACCCCGGAGCCGTTGCCGTTCTCCGACCAGGACGGCGTCCACGAGATCTACCGGCACTGGCGGCGCATCGCCGACGAGTACCCCGGCGAACGGGTCTTCGTCGGCGAGATGTGGCTGCCGGACCCGGTGCGCTTCGCCCGCTACCTGCGCGAGGACGAACTGCACTCGGCGTTCAACTTCGACTTCCTCGGCTGTCCGTGGGAGGCCACGGCGCTGCGCGGGGTCATCGACGACACCCTGGCCGCGCACGCCCCGGTCGGCGCGCCGCCCACCTGGGTGCTGTCCAACCACGACGTGACCCGGCACGTCACCCGCTACGGCCGCGCGGACACCTCGTTCGACTTCGGCGACCGCCAGCACCTGGCGACGACCGACTTCGAGCTGGGCACCAGGCGAGCCCGCGCGGCGGCACTCCTGACCACCTCGCTGCCCGGCGGCGTGTACGTCTACCAGGGTGAGGAACTGGGCCTCTGGGAGGTCGAGAACCTCCCGGACGACCTGCGCGAGGACCCGGTCTGGGTGCGGTCCGGCCACACCGACCGCGGTCGCGACGGCTGCCGCATCCCGATCCCCTGGGGTGGCGCGGAACCGCCGTTCAAGTTCGGCGACGGCTCGGCGTGGCTGCCGCAGCCGGAGGAGTGGAGCGACTTCACGGCCGAGGTCGAGGCCGCCGACCCGGACTCGATGCTCTCCCTCTACCGCGCCGCGCTCCGCCTGCGCCGCAGCGAGGAAGCGCTCGGCGACGGCGACCTGACGTGGCTGGACCTCGGACCGGGCGTGCTCGCCTTCACCCGGTCGCCGGGGTTCGCCTGCGTCGTCAACCTGTCCGGCGCGCCGATCCCCCTGCCGGAGCACGACAGCGTGCTGCTCAGCAGCAACCCCCTGTCCGACGGCGACCTGCCGTCGGACACCGCGGCCTGGCTCCGCCTGGGCTGACCACGCATCGAGGAGGACAACGATGTCGTACCGCCTGAGACCCGTGCACCGGTAGGCCTTCCCGTTCCGCGTGCGCTCACCGGTGGTCGCCACGACCACCGGTGAGCCCGGCACCCACCCGCCCGGCGTTCCACCGGGTCTTGACCCCCTGCGCTTCACCCCTGCTTGGAGCCGTCGATGTCTCCTGTCCGCAGCACGGCCCTGCCCCTGACGCTGGCGGTCGTGGCCGCCACCGCACTGGCCGGGATGGTCTTCTCCGCCGCACCCCGGGACGCCCCTGCCCTGACCCTCACCGCGGGCGGGAACGGCGCCACCGTGCCGTTCACGGAGCACGAGGCCGAGACCGCGACCACCAACGGCAACCGCATCGGCCCGGACCACACCCAGGGCAGCCTCGCGTCCGAGGCGTCCGGCCGCCAGGCGATCACCCTGTCCGGCCAGGGCCGCTACGTCGAGTTCACCCTCACCAAGCCCGCCAACTCGATCGTCCTGCGCTACAGCGTCCCGGACGGCAGCCAGGGCACGGTCTCCGTGCTCGTCAACGGCTCCAAGGTCCGCGACCTCGCGGTCACGTCGAAGTACAGCTACCTCACCGCGCCGTGGATCGCGGGCGCCAAGGAGCACCACTTCTACGACGAGCCGCGGGCACTGCTCGGCCGCGACGTCCAGGCGGGCGCGAAGGTCCGCGTCCAGCTCGACGCGGGCAACGTCGGCACCGCCACCGTGGACCTCGCCGACTTCGAGCAGGTCGCAGGTGCCGCCGGTCAGCCCGCGAACTCGTTGTCCGTCACCAACCACGGCGCCACGCCGAACGACGGCGGCGACGACGCGAACGCGTTCGCCAGCACCATCAGCGCGGCCAAGTCGCAGGGCCGCGAGGTGTGGGTGCCGCCGGGCACCTTCGACATCGGCCGCGGCCTGGCGATCGACCAGGTCACGATCCGCGGCGCGGGCAACTGGCACTCCGTGCTGCACAGCAACAACCCGTTCCTCAACAACGGCCAGGTGCAGGGGAACATCAAGCTGCACGACTTCGCCGTCATGGGCGAGGTCACCCAGCGCGTGGACACCAGCCCGGACAACGCCTACCACGGCCCGCTGGGCAACGGCTCGGTCATCTCCGGCCTGTGGATGCAGCACCTCAAGTGCGGCATCTGGACCATGAACGGCACCACCAGCGGCGCCGTCATCGAGAACAACCGGTTCCTCGACCTGGCGGCCGACGGCCTGAACTTCAACGGCCGCGTCACCGACTCCGTGGTGCGCAACAACTTCGTGCGCAACACCGGTGACGACTCGCTGGCCATGTGGTCGCTGGGCGCGGACGTGCGGGACTCGTTCACCAACAACACCATCGTCCAGCCGAACCTGGCGAACGGCATCGCGATCTACGGCGGCACCGACATCACGGTGCGCGGCAACCTGATCCGCGACACCAACGCGCTCGGCGGCGGCATCGCCATCTCCAACCAGGCGTTCGTCCACGACGGCTCGTTCTCCCCGCTCGCGGGCACCACGACGGTCGCGCAGAACACGCTGGTCCGCACCGGCGCGATCAACCCCAACTGGGGACACCCGATGAGCGCGATCCGCTTCGACTCCTACGACTTCCCGATCACCTCGCCGGTCACCGTCACCGACAACCGGTTCGTGGACAGCCCGTACAGCGCGTTCCAGTTCGTGTCGGGCAGCGGCACCGGCAAACCGATCACCGGCGTCACCGTGGACGGCGCGTCCGTCGAGGGCGTCGGCACGGTGGTGCTCCAGGCCGAGACCGCGGGGTCGGGGAGGTTCAGCAACGTCGTGGCGTCACGGGTGGGCACACGCGGTTTCTACAACTGCGTCTACCCGTCGAGCGCGGGCACGTTCACGATCAACCGCGGCGGCGGCAACTCCGGCTGGGACAGTCAGTGGACCGACTGCGGCAGCTGGCCCCCGCGCAACGCGGGCGACACCCCGACCACCACGACGACCACCCCGCCGCAGTCGGGCAACGTGGCGCGCGGCAAGGCGGTCAGCTCCTCCAGCCAGGTCGGCGGGTACCCGCCGTCCGGCACGACCGACGGGAACGCCGACTCCTACTGGGAAAGCGCCAACAACGCGTTCCCGCAGACGCTCACCGTCGACCTCGGCGCGGCGACCTCCGTGCGGCGGCTGGTGCTGAAGCTGCCGCCCGCCACGGCGTGGGGCGCCCGCACGCAGACGCTGAGCGTGTCCGGCAGCAACGACGGCGGTGGTTTCAGCCAGCTGGTGGGGTCCACCGGCTACCGGTTCGACCCGGCGAGCGGGAACCAGGTGACCGTCCCGGTCACGGCGAACCAGCGCTACCTGCGCCTGACCTTCACCGGGAACACGGGCTGGCCCGCCGGGCAGCTCTCCGAGTTCGAGGCCTACACCTCCTAGGAAGGGTCGTCCCATGCGCTCCTCTCCCCAACGGCTGCTGGCGTTCGGCGCGGCCTGCCTGTCCGCGGCGGTGGTGACCGCCCTGGTCGTCGCCGCTCCCCAGGCGGCGTCCGGTCAGATCGCCCCCGCGGCCGCCTACACGTCGCCGTTCGACATCCCCGGTCGCGGCGCCACCGTCCCGTTCACCGAGCACGAGGCCGAGAACGCCGCCACCAACGGCACCAGGATCGGCCCCGGCCGCAGGCAGGGCACCCTCGAAGGCGAGGCGTCCGGCCGCCAGGCGGTCACCCTGTCCGGTCAGGGCAAGTACGTCGAGTTCACCCTGACCAAGCCCGCCAACTCCATCGACATCCGCTTCAGCGTCCCGGACGGCAACGGGGGAGCGGGCATCACGGCCCCGTTGTCGCTGTACCTCAACGGGACCAGGACCGGCAGCCTCACCCTGACGTCGAAGTACTCGTGGCGCTACGGCGGCTACCCGTACGCCAACGATCCGGGCCAGGGCAAGCCGCACCACCTGTACGACTCGACCCGCGCGCTGTTCGGCACCACGCTGCCCGCGGGCGCCAAGGTCAAGCTCCAGGTGGACAGCGGCGACACCGCGCCGTCGTACACGATCGACCTGGCCGACTTCGAACAGGTCGCCGCGCCCGCCACCCGTCCGGCCAACTCCGTGTCGGTGACCGAACACGGCGCCACGGCGGGGGACGCGAGCGACGACAGCAACGCGTTCGTCGCCGCCGTGGCCGCCGCGAGGGCCGCGGGCAGGGAGGTGTGGATCCCCGCCGGGACGTTCACCGTCACCCGGCACATCACCGTCGACCAGGTGACCGTGCGCGGCGCGGGCCACTGGCACAGCGTCGTGCGCGGCAACCGCGTCGGCTTCTACGGCCTCGGCGAGCCGTCCAGCTGCGGCATCGGCGGCAACACCGGCCGGTCGAGCGCGGTCAAGCTGCTGGACTTCGCCATCATCGGCGAGGTCACCACGCGCGAGGACTGCGACCAGGTCAACGCCATCGGCGGCGCGCTCGGCGGCGGCTCGGTGGTGTCCGGGATGTTCCTCCAGCACACCAAGGTCGGCCTCTGGCTAGACGGGCCGTTCGACGGCCTGACCATCAGCAACAACCGGGTCGTCGACCAGCTGGCCGACGGCATGAACCTGCACCGCGGCATCAGCAACGTCCTGATCGAGAACAACCTGTTCCGCAACATCAGCGACGACGGCATCGCGTTCTGGTCCGAGTTCGACGCGGACCACAGCAACACGATCCGGCGCAACACGGTGATCGTGCCGATGAAGGCCAACGGCATCGCGATCTACGGCGGGCGGGACAACACCGCCACGGACAACGTCGTGGCCGACACGCAGGACCAGGGCGGCGGCATCCACGTCGGCAACCGGTTCCAGTCGGTGCCCCTGGCGGGCACGACCACGTTGGCGCGCAACACGACCCTCCGCGCCGGGGTGCTGGATTCCAACTGGCAGTTCGGGGTGGGCGCGCTGTGGTTCGACGCCCGCGACGGGGCGATGTCGGGGCGGATCGACGTGACCGACACGGACCTGATCGACTCCAACTACGAGGCGATCCAGTTCATCAGCGGGACGATCACCAACGTGCACTTCAACGGGGTGCGGATCATCGGCGCCGGGACGTTCGGGATCCAGCTCCAGTCTCCCGGCGGGGCGTCGTTCTCGAACGTGACGGCCACCGGGCTGGGGCGTGGCGGGATCTACAGCTGCCTGGGGTCCGGTGGGTTCGTGATCGACCGCGGGACCGGGAACTCCGGGTGGGACACGGCTCCGTACTGCGGTCCTTGGCCGGAGCCGGTGTACGGGGATCCGACCGTGCCGCCCACCACGACCACGACCACGACTACCACCACCGTTCCGCCGGATCCCAGTGGGAACCTGGCCCGTGGTCGTGCGGCTTCGGCGTCCAGCCAGGGTTCCGGCTTCGCCGCGTCGAACGCCACCGACGGCAACGCCGGGTCGTACTGGGAGAGCGCCAACGGGGCGTTCC
This sequence comes from Umezawaea sp. cmx-9-4, assembly GCA_049997955.1. Lineage (GTDB taxonomy): Bacteria > Actinomycetota > Actinomycetes > Mycobacteriales > Pseudonocardiaceae > Umezawaea. The sequence goes on from JAEBDY010000003.1 coordinate 463,186, forward strand.
CGCAGACGTTGACGGTCGACCTGGGCGCCGCCACCGCGGTGGGCCGGGTCGTGCTGAAGCTGCCGCCGTCGTGGGAGGCCCGCACGCAGACGCTGAGCGTGTCCGGCAGCAACGACGGGTCCGGTTTCAGCCAGCTCGCCGGGGCGGCGGGCCACCAGTTCACCCCGACGTCCGGCAACGCGGTGACGATCCCCGTCACCGCCAACCACCGGTACCTGCGGGTGACCGTCACCGCCAACACCGGCTGGGCGGCGGGACAGGTCTCGGAGTTCGAGGCCTACGCGGCGGGCGGCACGTCACCGCCGCCCACGACCACTACCACGGTCCCGACCCCCACCGGCAACCTGGCTCGCGGGCGGGCCGCCAGCGCCACCAGCCAGTCGGACGTGTACGGGCCGTCCCGGACCACCGACGGTGATCCGGGCACCTACTGGGAGAGCGCGAACAACGCGTTCCCGCAGTCCGTGACCGTCGACCTGGGCAGCTCGCTCCAGGTCGGCCGAGTGGTCCTCGCCTTGCCCACCCCGGCCGCCTGGGCCACCAGGACCCAGACCCTGTCGGTGGAGGGCAGCACCGACGGCACCACCTACCGCACCCTGTCCGCCTCGGCGGGCCGCACCTTCAACCCGGCCACCGGCAACACCGCCACGATCACGTTCGCGGCGGGGCAGGTGAGGTACGTCCGGTTGGCGATCACCGGGAACACGGGTTGGCCCGCTGGGCAGATCGGTGAGTTCGAGGTGTACGGGAGCTGAACGTGGCGTCCTTGAGGACGTCGTGGTTCGGCTGAACAACAGCAACACCCGCAGACACCGGGCCCCCGAGCCTCGACCTCCTCGGGGGCCCGGCCCTTTTCGTTTGCTCGCTTCGCCTCGGGGCTGGTTGGGTCGGGCTGGTTGTCTTGGGGTCTTCTCGGGCGGTTGCTTCGGTTGTTTCGTCTCGTGCCGGTTGCTCTGGGGCCGCTTCAGGTTGGTCGTCTTGGGCCAGCTGACTTGGGCTGGTTGCTTCGGGTTCGCTTCGTGCTGGTTGCTTCGTGCTGGTTATCTCGGGCTCGCCTCGGCCCGGTCGACTTGGGCTCGTCACCCCGCTCGCTTGATTGTCTCGTATCTTTGATCTTCGTTTGTCAAGGCGGGAAAGATGCCTTGACAAACGAAGATCAAAGATGAGGGCGCTTCGGATCGGGGCGGCGGGGGGAGTGCGGGCGCCTGTTTGGTTGCGTGCTTCTGTTTTGTGGTCGTGGGTCTTGTTGGGACGTCTACTGGCCGTCGGCGCCTGCGCTCGCCAGTGTTGTTGGCTGACTTGCTACCCGCCATTGGTTGCCGTTGTCGCGGCTGTGGCTGTGGCTGTCAGGTGGCGATTGCTGGGGGTTGCTGTCGGCCAACGGTCGGCCCTCCACGGTGTCGGCCTCGCGTCCCCTGTGGCTTGTCCGTCCGCATTGGGCCACGCGGCTGACGGTTCAATCGTGACCGTTCGGACATTGGTCTGTTACCCCGAATCGGCGCGCTTCTCCACGCGAATTGGTTACTTGTCGTGGCAATCAACCCCTCAAAAGCGTAAAGAAGTTCGCATTTCGTCGTACCCCGGCTCTGCTGTTACGCCTAGCACCGATCTTGATCGGCTGGCGAAACGTCCTACCAGCAAGAGATCCGGGCACGTATTCTGTGCCAAACGGGCACATCTTTGGTCTTCTTGTCGGATTCACGCGTGTTTAGGCTGGCCAAACGGGCAGTAATCGGGCATCTTCACACCTGCTGTGTCGCTGGCCACACTGTTTCACCGGTGTTAAACCTATGAGCAGCCCGAACGGGCATCTGTGAGTCCGAGCGGGCAGGGGGATGTGCATGCAGGCAGAGGAGCGTCAGCGCCGCATTCTCGCTCGTGCTCGGGCCGACGGGCGGGTTGACGTCGTTGACATCGCCACTGAGCTCGGCGTGGCGCCGGAGACGGTCCGCAGGGACCTGAGGCTCCTCGACGACCACGGCTTGGTCCGGCGAACGCATGGTGGCGCCTTTCCCGTGGAGAGTGCGGGGTTCGAGACGGGCCTTGCGTTTCGTTCGGCGTCGATGGTGCCGGAGAAGCGGCGCATCGCGAAGGCGGCGGCCGATCGACTGGCCGACGCGGAAACCGTGTTCGTGGACGAGGGGTTCACGCCGCAGTTGGTGGCGGAGGCCTTGCCGACCACCCATCCGCTGACCGTCGTCACGGCGTCGTTGCCCACGGCCGCGGCGCTGTCCGGAACGCCATCGGTCACGGTGTTGCTGCTGGGTGGCCGCGTTCGCGGCCGCACGCTGGCCACCGTGGACCACTGGGCGATCCGGATGCTCAGCGAGATGGTGATCGACCTGGCGTACATCGGGTCGAACGGGATCTCGCGCGAGCACGGGCTGACCACCCCCGACCCCGTCGTCGGTGCGGTCAAAGCACAAGCCGTGGGCGTTTCGCGACGGAAGATCTTCGTCGGCGTCCACACCAAGTTCGGCGTGGCGAGCTTCAACAGGTTCGCCGCGATTTCGGATCTCGAAGCCATCATCACGGATTCCGGACTGCCCGCGGCCGAAGGTCACCGCTATGCCGCGCTAGGCCCGAAAGTTGTCAGAACCTGATCAAGTTCCAGAGTGGCGCACCGCGCGTTCCGCGCCGTGGTGGCCTGACTGCTCGACGCCCTCATCCAGGGCATATCGGTTAGATGGGAAGGAAAGACGATGACGTCATTCAGTTCTCGCCGCGTCGCCCGTGTGGCGGCAGCCGCGCTGGTGGCAGTCGGGGTGACGGCGTGCAGTGGCGCCGGTGGGGGTGGATCCACCGCCGACGGTTCGTCCATCAACGTCCTGATGGTCAACAACCCGCAGATGCAGGACCTCCAGAAGCTCACCGCCGACAACTTCACCAAGCAGACCGGCATCAAGGTGAACTACACGGTGCTGCCCGAGAACGACGTCCGCGACAAGATCAGCCAGGACTTCTCCAGCCAGGCCGGTCAGTACGACGTCGCGACGATCAGCAACTACGAGACGCCCATCTACGCCAAGAACAACTGGCTCACGCCGCTGGACGACTTCATCGCGAAGGACACCGCGTTCGACCAGAACGACATCCTGGAGCCGATCCGGCAGGCGCTGACCGCCGAGGACGGCAAGGTCTACGCCGAGCCGTTCTACGGCGAGTCGTCGTTCCTCATGTACCGCAAGGACGTCTTCGAGGCCAAGGGCCTCACGATGCCGGAGAAGCCGACGTGGCAGCAGGTCGCCGACCTCGCGGCGCAGGTCGACGGCGCGGAGCCGGGCATGAAGGGCATCTGCCTGCGCGGCCAGCCGGGCTGGGGCCAGGTCATGGCGCCGCTCACGACGGTGGTCAACACCTTCGGCGGCACGTGGTTCACCAAGGACTGGCAGGCGCAGGTGAACGCGCCGGAGTTCAAGGAGGCCACCAAGTTCTACGTGGACCTGGTCCGCGCCCACGGTCAAGCCGGTGCCCCGCAGGCGGGTTTCGCCGAGTGCCTGAACAACATGACGCAGGGCAAGGTCGCGATGTGGTACGACGCCACGGTCGCCGCCGGTCTCCTCGAAGCGGCCGACTCGCCGGTGAAGGGCAAGCTCGGTTTCGCGCAGGCCCCCGTCGTGAAGACCGAGGCGTCGCAGTGGCTGTTCAGCTGGGCGTTCGGCATCCAGAAGGCCAGCAAGAAGCAGGACGCCGCTTGGAAGTTCATGTCCTGGGCCTCCGGCAAGGACTACGAGAAGCTGGTCGGCTCGTCCGTCGGCTGGTCGAAGGTGCCGGACGGCAAGCGCTCCTCCACCTACCAGAACCCGGACTACCTGGCGGCGGGCAGTTCGTTCGCGAAGCAGGCGGAAGCGGCGATCAAGGGCGCCAAGCCCAACGACCCCGGTGTCCAGCCGAGGCCCGCTAGCGGCATCCAGTTCGTCGGCATCCCCGAGTTCACCGACCTCGGAACCCAGGTTTCGCAGCAGATCAGCTCCGCGATCGCGGGCTCGACGTCGGTCGACGACGCGCTCAACGCGGGCCAGGCGCTCGCGGAGAAGGTCGCCGAGAAGTACCGCGCGAAGTAGCGAGGAGCCCTCGATGAGCCTCGACACGGCACCACCACCGGCAAAGCAGCAAAGGCGGGGCACCCCTCCCGCACCGACGGGACTCAGCGCGGCAGCGCGCTGGGCCCGTCGGGCCCCCCTCCTCCCAGCGCTGATCTTCACCATCGTGGTGACCCAGCTGCCCTTCGTGGCGACGCTGATCATCTCGGTGCTGCGCTGGAACTCCCTCGACCCCGAGAACCGCGGGTTCGCCGGGTTCGACAACTACGCGGCGGTCTTCACCGACCCGAACCTCAGGTCGTCGATCGTCACGACGGTCATCCTCACCGTCGTCGTGGTGGTGGTCAGCCTGGTCCTCGGCCTCGGTCTGGCGCTGTTGCTGGACCAGAAGTTCTTCGGCCGGGGACTCGTCCGCACGATGCTCATCGCACCGTTCCTGGTCGTCCCGGTGGCCGCCGCGCTGCTGTGGAAGCACGCGCTCTACAACCCCGAGTACGGCCTCTTCAACGGCGCGCTCACGTGGCTCTGGAGCCTGTTCGGCGCCGAACGCGCACCGCAACCCGAGTGGATCAGCGACATGCCGCTGATCGCCGTCGAGGCCTCGCTGGTGTGGCAGTGGACGCCGTTCATGATGCTGATCCTGTTGGCGGGCTTGCAGAGCAGGCCGATGGACGTGGTCGAGGCCGCGCGCATCGACGGGGCGACCGGGTGGCAGATCTTCCGCTACCTGACGTTCCCGCACCTGCGGCAGTACCTGGAGCTCGGCGGTCTGCTCGGGTCGATCTACATCGTGCAGAACTTCGACGCGGTCTTCACCATCACCTCGGGTGGTCTGGGCACGGCGAACCTGCCGTACACGATCTACCAGACCTTCTACCAGGCGCACGACTACGGGCAGGCGTCCGCGGCCGGTGTCGTGGTGGTCATCGGGTCGATCATCATCGCGACGTTCGCGTTGCGCGTGGTGTCCTCCCTGCTCCGAGACGAGGTGAAGTGATGCGCAGGCTTGTCGGTGTGGTGGCTTGGTTCTCGGCGATCCTCTTCTTCGCGCCCGTCGCGTGGATGGTGCTGACCTCGCTGCACAGCGAGTCGGACGCGGCCACGAACCCGCCTTCGCTCGGCGCGGGTCTGACGCTGCAGGGGTACGAGGAGTTCTTCGGCGCGTCCACGGGCCAGTCGCCGTGGCCGCCGCTGATCAACTCGTTCAGCGCGAGCATCGGTTCGACGATCATCGTGCTGCTGCTGGCGATCCCGGCGGCGTACGCGCTCTCCATCAAGAAGGTGGAGAAGTGGACGGACGTCATGTTCTTCTTCCTCTCCACCAAGATGCTGCCGGTCGTCGCGGGCCTGCTGCCGATCTACCTGGTCGCGCAGTTCACCGGGATGCTCGACAACATCTCGTTCCTGGTGATCCTGTACACCTCGATGAACCTGCCCATCGCCGTCTGGCTGATGCGCTCGTTCCTCGCCGAGGTGCCGCCGGAGATCCTCGAAGCGGCGTCGATCGACGGTGCGGGCCTCGTCACGACGCTGCGCCGGGTGGTCGCCCCGATCGCCATGCCGGGCATCGCCGCGACGGCGCTGATCTGCTTCATCTTCAGCTGGAACGAACTGCTGTTCGCCAGGGTGCTGACCGGCGTGGTGGCGGGCACCGCACCGGTGTTCCTCACCGGCTTCGTCACCAGCCAGGGCCTGTTCCTGGCGAAGGTCTGCGCCGCGGCGACGGTCGTGTCCCTCCCCGTGCTGATCGCGGGGTTCGCCGCCCAGGACAAGTTGGTCCAGGGCTTGTCGCTAGGAGCCGTCAAGTGAAGGCTGTCGTGATCACCGGAATCGGTCAGCTCGAGGTGACCGAGGTGCCCGACCCGAAAGCAGGGCCGCGCGAGGTGGTCGTCGACGTCGCCGCCTGCGGTCTGTGCGGCACCGACCTGCACATCCTCCAGGGCGAGTTCGCGCCGACGCTCCCGGTGATCCCCGGCCACGAGTTCGCCGGTGTCGTCGTGGAGATCGGCTCCGACGTCAACGAGGTCGCGATCGGCGACCGCGTCGCCGTCGACCCGTCGCTCTACTGCCACGAGTGCCGGATGTGCCGCTTGGGGCGCAACAACCTCTGCGAGCGGTGGAACGCGATCGGGGTGTCGGTCTCCGGCGGCGCCGCCGAGTTCGCGGTGGCGCCGGTGGCGAACTGCGTGAAGCTGCCGGACCACGTTCGCACCGAGGACGCGGCGCTGATCGAGCCGCTGTCCTGCGCGGTCCGGGGGTACGACATCCTCCGGTCGCAGCTGGCGAGCCGGGTGCTCATCTACGGCTCGGGCACGATGGGCCTGATGATGCTGCAACTGGGCAAGCTCACCGGCGCGTCCAGCATCGAGGTGGTCGACATCAACACCGACCGCCTCGCCACGGCGAAGCAGCTGGGCGTCACGGCGACGGCGACGTCCGCGGACGAACTGGACCGGCCGAAGGGCTGGGACGTGGTGATCGACGCGACCGGCAACGAGCGCGCGATCCAGGACGGGCTCGGCCGGGTCGCGAAGGGCGGGACGTTCCTGCAGTTCGGCGTCTCGGACTATGCGGCCCGCGCGGTGATCGAGCCGTACAAGATCTACAACCAGGAGATCACCATCACCGGTTCGATGGCGGTGCTGCACTCGTTCGAACGAGCGGCCGACCTCTTCGCGACCGGTGTGCTGGACCCGAACGTCTTCATCAGCGACCGCCTGCCGCTGGACAGCTACGCGGCGGCGATCGAGCAGTTCAAGGCGGGGGAGGGGCGCAAGATCCAGGTCCTGCCCTGACCCGCGCGGGGACGACCCGCCCGTGACCGGAAGCCCATCGGCCGAACAGGCCGGTGGGCTTCCGCACGTTCGCCCCAAGGCTCCGGCCCCCCGAGCGGACGTCTCGGAGGGCCGGAGGGGGATGCCGCGATCAGGCGGCGTGCCTGCCCCGCTTGTGCGGGGTCCTCATGCTGAAGACCACGACACCGCCCGCGGTGAGCATGCAGAGGCCGAACAGCAGCGGGATCGCGATCGACGCGCCCGTGGTCGGCAGGTTGGTGTCGTCGGCGACCACCAGGACGTTCTCCTCACTCGTCCCCGCAGGGGTCGTGAGCGGGAACGACGGCGTGCTGCTCGTGGTCGAGCCGCCAACGGGGCCGCGGCCCTCGACGGCCGACGAGGACACCTGCGACGAGGACGCCCGCGACGGGGACGAGGTCCTGCTGCCGGGCGTCGTCTCGGAGCCGGTCGACGTCTTCTCGGCCTGCGCCGACGGGGGCTCGACGAGGCTGACGAGCGGCGGGACCAGCGGCGGCAGGACCTTCGTCGTGACCGTCTTGGAGGTGGTCTCCTCCTGCGCGGGCGGCTGCTGCGCCTCCGTCGTGGTGGTCGTGACCGCGCTCGTCGTGGTGGTGGTGGTCGTGGTCGTCACCGGGGGAGGAGTCACGTGGGTGGTCGTCGTCGTGGGCGCGGTGGTGGTCGTGGTGGTCGTGGGGGTCGTCGTCCGAGTCGACGGAGGCGCGGGGAAGGACGGCGCGGACGGGATCGACCGCTGCCGCGAGGGCGTCGTCGTGGTGGGCGCGACCTGGGCGCACGCGGGCTGCGGCACCGTGCGGTCGAAGGAGAACCCCTGGTCGCCGGTCCGGTCGTTCCCGGCCTTCACGACCACCCGGTAGGCGTGCGCGACGTTGCCCGGCCGGATGAACGAGTTCTCGTACGACGACCCGAACCGCCTGCTGTCCAGCACCCTCTGGTTGTCCAGGACGCTGACGGTGTTCGTCACCCGACCGTTGTAGTCGTGGACCTCCACGGTGAGCACCGACTGGCCGCCCACGCAGCTCGCCTTCACCGTCGGCGCGTTCGCGCCCGCCGGGTCGACGAAGCCGAACCAGACGACCGCGGTCGTGCCCACGAGAGCGAAGGCGCCCAGGGTGCGCCTGGCTACGCGTATGGCCGCGTCGTCCGATCGTGCAAACCCCATGGTGACACTCCTGTCGTGGTCCGTACGGCGGGCATCGCGAGCCGCCACTTGCCTATACGGAGGTGCGGAGGCCACTGTTCACGGCAGTTGATGCGCCGATCGGGTGAAGGTTGGCCACTGTCCGAAATGAGACAGGGCTGGTCACGGGCTTGCGACCGTTGCGCGGCGCTAGTCCGACCTGCGGCGGCGTTTCAGGTTGAACAGCACCACGCCGAGCGCGCTGACCAGGCACAGACCGATCAGCAGCGGGATGGCGATGGACGCGCCCGCCGCGGACAGCTCGGTCTTGTTGCCGAGCGGGACGATCCCGGTGTTCGTGGTCGGAGGTGAGGAATCCTCCGATTGGGTAATGGAGGATGCTGCGGAGCTACTCGGAGTGGGTGCAGTGGTCGCCGTAGTGGGTGTCGTGGCGCTCGGCGAAGACCCCGGAACGGGCGGAATCGAGGGGAGCGACGTCTGGCGAGGGGGCGCGCACGGCTCCGTCCGCACCTCGCGGACGAACGACTGGCGGCTGTTCGCGGCCACCCGCACCGTGACGATGAACGTGTGGGCCAGGTCCGCGGGCCTCGGGAACGAGCCGACGTAGGACTGGTCGAACTCCCGGTTGGACAGGACGATCTCACCGTCCTGGACCTTGATGGTGTTCTTCCCCCGCGCGTACCCCTTCAGGTCCACCACCAGCACGGCCCCGCCCTGCCCGCAGGACGCCTCCAGATCCGCCTTCTCGGCCAACGCGGGGACGACCGCCGTCAGCATCGCGACCGCCACCGTCGCGGTCACCACGACGACGGCGAGCCCTCGGCGTGCGGTCAGGGCGAACTCCATGGGGACTCTCCTGTGCGGGTGGTGCGGGTCCACTGGGCAATACGGACCAAGACGACCTGCTGTTCACCCGCACGACTGCGCTATTCGGGTGAGAGCGAAACGGCACGGAGAGCCGCCATGAACGACGGGCTGGGTGAGGGTGGCCTAGGGATCGGATGGGACGGGGAGGTAAGCGTGGATGGCAGGAGATGCAGAGGGCCGGAAACACGCGGAGGCCCGGAGGAAGTCGAAGGGCCGCGAGAAGCCAACGAGATCCGGAGCGCTGAGCCGCAGAGACATGGAGCGCCAAGAAATACAGGAGGCGCAGGAGGCGCAGGAGACACAGGAGACGTAGTGCAGGAGAGACGCACAGGTTGGCGCTGGAGTTGGTCGGCGACCCACGACCAACTCAAGGCGAGGGCCACGAACGTGGCCGATTTTACTTGGGGATTTGACCCTTGAAATTGGTGATCGGGCAGGCTTACCACCTGCCCTTTTAGCCCGATCAAGGGTCAAATGAGGGGCCCCAAGTCAAATCGGCCACAGCACGCTGGAAGCCGAAGCCACCCAGGGCCGCGACGCTCCCGAGCAGCGACCCACGACCAGGCCGACCTGAGCAGCGGTCAGCACCACAACGCCACCCAGCACCCAGCACCGCAACTGATACACGGTGACCCGACCTGGCGTCCTGGCCGGGCCACCGCGAGCCCTCAGTCCCCCGAGGCGCGAACACCCCGACCGAACCGCGAAATGCGAGTCGGTGGCGAACCCCAGCCCGCAGGGTAGGCATGGGGTTCGCCACCGTCGTGACGAACACCCGGATCGCAGATCCCCACCACGAACCAACCCGGATGTCCGGAACGGCTGCCGTACCTCCCAGACACTAAGCGCCGATCACCCTCCCACGGCATAGCGATTACCCATAGAACCCACCGATACCCCACCCGGCTCACAACACCCGGCCCTCAAGCCACCAACCCTCAAGACACCCACGGCCTGGCCCCGGCCATCAACCCGATCATCCCCGACACCAGCCGCATCTGGTCCACCCCGCGGATGTCCGCCTCCACCAGCCGGGGCGAGCACACCAGCACCGCCACGGCCTGCGCGCGGGACAGCGCCACGTTCAACCGGTTGCGGGACAAGAGGAAGTCCAGTCCCCTCGGCAGGTCAACGGCTGCCGACGACGTCATGGTCGCGATCACGACCGGCGCCTCCTGCCCCTGGAACTTGTCCACCGTCCCGACCCGCACCTCGTCGTACCCGGCCTGTTCCAGCGCTCGCCGCACCACCCGCACCTGGAGGTTGTACGGCGCCACCACGAGGACGTCCTCCTCGTTGAGCGCGCGGGACACGCCGGTGTCCGTCCACATGCGACCCATGAGCGACCGCACGATCCGCACCACCTCGGCGGCTTCCTCCGGGGAGCTGGTGATGTTGTGCGAGTGGTCGATCGAATCCAGGTACAGCCCGGACTCGATCTCGGCCAGCGACCGCTCGGCTGCCGACGGGTGGGCGTGCAACCGGCCCGCGTAGGACAACCGCGACACCGGCTCGCACACGTTGGGGTGCATCCGCCGGGACTGGTCCATGAAGTACCCGAGGTCGGGCGGGATCACGGCCGCGTCGCCCAGCAGGTGCCCCAGCGCCGACGCGTCCGCGCCTGCCGGGTGGGTGCCCTGCACCACCTGCGGCAGTTGCTGCGGATCGCCCAGCAGCACCAGGTTCCGCGTGCAGGTGGACACGGCCAGCGCGTCGGCGAGGGCGAACTGCCCGGCCTCGTCGATGATCAGCACGTCGAACGGCTGCTCCCGCAGCGCCGCGTTGGCGAACGTCCACGCCGTCCCGCCGACGAGGTGCCCGCCGCCCTGCTCGTTGCGCCACCGCGCCAGCGCCGGGTTGTCCCTGGGCTGCTCCCACTCGCAGTCCTTGCCGGGCTTCCCCTTGGCCCGCTTCGCGCACGGGATCGGCACGCCGAGCGCGCGCCCGGCGGCCTTGGCGGCCGACAGCACGTTCTCCACCGCCTTGTGGCTGGTGGACGTCACCGCCACCGTCTTCCCGCGCCGGACCAGGTGCGCGATCAACCGCCCGGCCAGGTACGTCTTCCCGGCGCCCGGCGGCCCCTGCACCGCCAGCGTCGACCCGTCCAGCGCGTCCACCGCGCTGATCACCGCCGCCACCAGGTCCTCGCCCTGGGGCAGGGCACCGGACACCAACCGGGGCGGCGTCCGACGCAGCAGGTCGATCCCCGGATGCGGTGGCAGCACCGGCAGCCGGTCGACGACGGTCTGCGCCAGCTCGTAGACGGCGTCGTCCTTCGGCGCGGGCTTCACCGGATCGCCGGGCAGGATCGCGATCGGCCGGGCCGAGTCCAGCTCGTCCGGCTTCACGCTCTCCAGCAGCACCACCCGATCCGCGCCCTCGGCGATCACCTCCGCCTTGCGCGTCCAGCTGTTCGGCGTGCCGGGGTACAGCAGCCGCACGTGGTCCCCGTGCCCGAACGGGTGCGGCCGGTCCGGATCGCACGCCGCGTGGACCTCTCGCTTGGCGTTGCGCACCCGGCCGCTCGGCATCACCCAGTCGTCCACCCGCACCGACACCGGCACCGCGCAGGTGTTGTCCACCTCCAGGTCCGGCAGCGGCGCCCCCACCTGCCGGAAGAAGTCCCACCACGCCGGGTTCGTCTCGCGGCGGTGGTACCCCACGGCGGCGGCCAGCAGCGCCCGCGCCTTCTCGTCGTCGGTCGCGTCGGCGGGGTTGTCCGGCAGCCCGGCCATCAGCGGATCCACGACGGCGGCCAGCTTGGCCGCCCGCTCCGCCCGCCGCTCGGCCGCCAGCTCCTCGTCCGTCCGGCGCATCAGGCCATCCACATCGGACTCGTCCGGAACGTGCGGCTCGATCCCCGCCTCGGCCCGGACGTCCAGCAGGAACCGGTACAGCCGGTGCGTGGACACGCAGTCGTAGGTGTTGTACTCCGCGATCCCCTGCAGCACCGCGGAAGCCTGGTCGGTGTCGCCGAGTTCCAGCAGCGTCAGGTACTCCTCGTACGCCTCGATGCTGGAGACGGCGTTCTTCACGTCGCCGGACCGCGCCTCCGGCATGTACAGCGGCTCCAGGTACTTGATGGAGTACGACCGCTGCGACACCCGCAAAGCCTTGCGCACCACCGCGTACAGGTCGATCAGCGACCCGGTCCGGAGCAGCGTGTCCACGGCCTCCTCGCGGGTCCCGTGCAGTGCCGCCAACCGCTTGAGCGCGCTCACCTCGTAGGGCGCGTAGTGGTACACGTGACTGCCGGGGAACTCCGTCAACCGCGCCAGGGCGAAGTCCACGAACGCCTCGAACGCCGCCTTCTCCTGCGCCCGGCTGTGCGCCCAGAACGGCGTGAAGACGTCGCCGGACGTGATGGCCCCGAAGAGGTACTCCAGCCCTTCACCCGCGAGCGCGAACGGATCGCCCTCCATGTCGAAGAACACGTCACCGTCGGCGGGGCCGGGCAACGTGGCCAGCACGTCGGGCGCCAGCACCTCGTACGCGACCTTGCCGGTCGGGTCGTCCTCGGTGCGCGAGTTGTCCTGGATCACCTGCAACGCCGCCTGCGAGCGCAGCGCGCCGAACGTCGAGGTCGACATGTCCGACGGCCGGTCGGTGGCCGTGGCGTTGGCCAACTCGTCGATGGTCCCCAACCCGGCGGCCACCAGCTTCCGCCGCTGGTCCGTCCGGATCCCCGCCACCAGCGACAGGTCCCGAGCACCTTCCCGCCCGGTCGAACAGCTGCGCGCGAACCGGCAGGTGCCGCAGGCGGGGCGCTCGTCGGCCCAGATCCGCGGGGGCACCGCGGCGGGAACCGACAGCCGGTCCCGCAACCGCTCCCGCAGGTGGTCCACCAGGGGCAGGAAGTCCGCCACGGGGAACGAGTGCGTGGTGTCGTCCCCCAGCAGCAGGTGCATCGACGGTCCGGTCGGGTGCCCGGCCCGGCGCAGCGCGTCCGCGTACGCCGTCAGTTGCAGCACCGCCGCGGGGGTCGCGTGCCGGGCCAGCTTCGTGTCGTGCGGCTCGTACCCGTCCGGCGACAGGACGACGAAGTCCGCGCGGCCGTAGAAGCCGTCCGAGTAGAACACCGCCTGGTACACGACCGGAGCGCCGGACTCCAGCGCGATCCGCGTCTCCTCGGCGGCCTTGACCAGCGCGTCGTGGTGGGGCGCGGGCAGTCCGATCTCGACCACCCCGGCGCCGAACCGCTCCTTCAACCGCGCCAGGGCCGCCTGCTCGTGCGCCACGCCGTGCTTGGTGATCAACGCCGCGCCGGAGCTGTCCGGTGTGGGCACTCCCGGCAACCTGGCCGCGATGGCGTGGTTCAGCGTGCTGCGGTGCTCGCACTCCAGCAGGTCGACCAGGTCCGTCGGCGAGATGACCGGACCGGACTCCGTGGTGAGCATGACGGGCAGTATCGCGGCCCCGGCCGCCGCGCTCGTGGACGCCCGGCCCCGCGTGTCGGGCGTCCCGTAGCGTTCGGGCCATGGCAACCCTGGTGTCCTTCCACGCCCACCCCGACGACGAGTGCATCCTGTGCGGCGGCGTCATGCGCAAAGCCGCTGACGAGGGGCACCGCGTGGTGCTGGTCGTGGCGACCAGGGGCGAGGTCGGCGAGGTGGACGACGGTTTCTTGGACGACGGCGAACTGCTGAGCGACCGGCGGGTCCGGGAGACCCACGCGTCGGCGGAGGTGCTGGGGGCCAAGCGCGTGGAGTTCCTCGGCTACGTGGACTCCGGGATGATGGGCGAGGCGACCAACACCGCCACGGACACCTTCTGGACCGCGCCGGTCGAGGAGGCGGCGGCCCGGCTCGCGGCGATCCTGGTGGAGGAGAACGCCGACGTGCTGACCGTCTACGACGACCACGGCGGCTACGGCCACCCGGACCACATCCAGGTCCACCGGGTCGGGATGCGCGCCGCCGAACTCGCGGCCACGCCGAGGGTCTACCAGGCCACGATGAACCGCGACCACATGAACCGCGGCCTGGACGCCGCCATCGCCGCGGGCAGGCAGGTGCCCGACGTGGACACCTCCCAGTTCGGCACACCCGAGGCCGAGCTGACCACCGCGGTCGACGTCACGGCGTACCTGGAGGTCAAGAAGGCCGCGATGCGCGCGCACGCCAGCCAGATCAGCGAGCAGTCGTTCTTCCTCGGCCAGCCGGACGAGGCCTTCGCGTTCTCGTTCGGCACCGAGTGGTTCATCCGGGTCGGGGCCGAACCGGGCGTTGTCGAGGACGACCTGTTCACCGGGCTGTAGCGGCCGCGGGCTTGGTCGTCAGCCGGCGCGGGCTGGACGGGTGAGGCGGACGTCTCCCGTCGAGCGCTTGTGTCCTCGCATCAGCGGGAAGAGAGGACATGAGCGCGCCACCGGTGCGGGTTGGGGATTTGGTGACTTCGTCACCAGGGCGAAGGTTCGAAGTCCTTGAGGAAGCAGCCGTACAGGTCGACGCCCAGTTCGCCCTGGACGATCGGGTCGTAGACGCGGGCCGCGCCGTCGACGAGGTCCAGCGGGGCGTGGAAACCCTCGTCCGCCAACCGCATCTTGGTGGGGTGCGGGCGCTCGTCGGTGATCCAGCCGGTGTCGACGGCGGTCATCAGGATGCCGTCGGTCAGCATCTCCTCGGCGCTGGTGCGGGTCAGCATGTTCAGCGCGGCCTTGGCCATGTTCGTGTGCGGGTGGCCGGGTCCCTTGTAGGCGCGGCTGAACTGGCCCTCCATCGCGGACACGTTGACCACGTACTTGCGGCGGGCGGGCGCGGCGGCCATGGCGGCGCGCAGCCGTGACACCAGGATGAACGGCGCGGTCATGTTGCACAGCTGCACTTCCAGCAGTTCCAGCGCGTCGACCTCGTTGACCCGCTGGGTCCAGCTGTTCTCGTCGTGCAGGTCCGGCAGCAGGCCGCCCGCGTCGATGGCCGTGCCGGTCGCGATGCGCGCGGGGGACGCCGAACCGGCGGTCAGCGCCAACGCGGTCAGCGCGTGCGGCGTCGGGATGGTGGACACCTGCCCCTCCAGCGCGGCGGGGTGCTGGTCGTTCGTGTGGCCGAACGTGATCAGCTCCGGCAGCGGCCCGTCCGGCAGGGGAGCGGACTCCAGCGCGGCCAGCGGCGCGTAGGACTGCGGCGACCGGCGCACGGTCTGCGCGGCGTTGTTGATCAGCACGTCCAGCGGGCCCGCGGCGGCGACGGAGTCGGCCAGCGAGATCACCTGCGACGGGTCGCGCAGGTCGATGCCCACGATCTTCAGCCGGTGCAGCCAGTCCGCGCTGTCCGGCATCGCCTTGAACCGGCGCACGGCGTCGTTCGGGAACCGGGTCGTGATGGTGGTGTGCGCGCCGTCGCGCAGCAGCCGCAGCGCGATGTACATGCCGATCTTCGCGCGACCGCCGGTGAGCAGCGCCCGACGGCCGGACAGGTCGGCGGACGCGTCGCGGCGGCCCCGGTTGCGGGCCGCGCAGGGCGGGCAGAGCTGGTGGTAGAACGCGTCCACCTCGGTGTACCGGTTCTTGCAGGTGTAGCAGGCCTTCGCCTTGATCAGCGTGCCCGCCTTCGCGCCAGGCGTGCTGTCCTGGAGCAGGATGCCCTGGGTCTCGTCGTCGATGCG
Organism: Umezawaea sp. cmx-9-4; assembly: GCA_049997955.1. GTDB lineage: Bacteria > Actinomycetota > Actinomycetes > Mycobacteriales > Pseudonocardiaceae > Umezawaea. The sequence goes on from JAEBDY010000003.1 coordinate 478,653, forward strand.
CTGCGGCGACCCGGTGGCAGTGGCCTCGATCACCGCGCGGTCCGCGGCGGACTCGGCGGCGCGGCGGGCGGTGCGGCGCATCTTGCGGACGGTCTTGAAGATGCCCGCCGTGGCGCGGCGGATCGCGACGGCGTCCGGGTGCTCGGTCGGCAGCTGCTCGACCTGCGCCAACACCCTCAGGCAGGTCTCCATCAGCGCCGGGTCGACCCCCGCCACGTCCTGGTCGGGGTCGATCGCAGCGTCGTGCTCGGTCACCGTCATGCCCTACTACCGTCCGTGTGTCGCCTGCTCAGGAGTTCAGCCAGCACTCTACCGGCGATGTGGCAACGCCCATTCCAGTGAGAAATCCGCCGACGGAAGGGTGAAATTCACGTGAGCCACGGCTAGGGTGCCCCGCATGCCAACAGCGGATGGTCCGCGCGTGAAGCGACTGGCGCACCCCGACGCAGAGGTCCGAGCACGGTCGCTCGGCCTGCCGCGGGGGCGTTCGGTGATCGCGCTCTTCTCCTCCGGAGATGCCCTGACCACGGAACTGGGAGCCAAGGTGCTCCCGCTGCTCCGCCGGGTCGTCGCGGGCCGGGACGCGGTGTTCATCACCGCGGGAGCCGACGTCGGGGTCGTCCACCTGCTCGGGGTGGCACTCGAGGCCGTCGACGGGAAGCTGCCGCCGTTCGTCGCCGTCGCGCCCAGCGGCAAGGTCGTGGCGGGTGAGGAGACGCCCACCGGCGGTGAGCTGGCCCTCAACCCCAACCACGACGTGGCCGTGCTCGTGCCTGGCAAGAACTGGGGCGAGGAGACGCCCGCCCTGTTCCGGACCGTCGACGCCATCACCGGCAAGCGCGGCCGGTCCGTCGCGCTGCTCATCGGCGGGGACGACCGGGCCCGCGCGCAGGTCGTGATCCACCTCGCGGGCAACCGGCCGCTGGTCGTGGTCGCGGGCACCGGTGGCCTGGCCGACGAGATCGCGAGCGGCGCCCTGTCCGAGGACGACGACCTGGCCGTGCTGATCCGCAGCGGCACCGTGGCCGCCGTGCACCTCGAAGAGGGGGCGGAACGCGTCGTGGCGGCGCTGGACCGCACCCTGGGCGCGAAGAAGGCCGTCGCCGCGCTCACCGTCTGGCCCCGGCTGCGCTACCGCGCGGCCGACGCGGTCCCGATCATCGACCCCGGCTTCGTCGTCGAGTACCCGCTGCTGGCCGACGCGATCCACGAGGCGAACCGGGTGATCGCGCCCGCGTTCCACGAGGTCGACGAAGCCGCTCACCGCGAGCGCAACCACGCCAGGCTCCTCATCGTCCTGGCCATCGCGGCTGGCTTCGGCACCATCTCCTTCGGCGCCCTCCAGGCGTGGCTGGCCGCCGAGGCGTGGCCCGGCGTGCTGGTGGCCGTCTCCGGCGCCCTCGCCGCCGCGCTGGTCGCCCTGTCCCGCCGGTACGAGGCCTCCGAGGACGACCTCTCCGCCGCCCACCGCGCCGAGGCGCTCCGCGCGCTGTACTTCGACCACCTCGCCGCCCCGCTGCCCGCCTCCGACGCCGAACGCGAGGCCCGCGTCCAGGACCTCGTGACCGCCGTCGCGCGGCACCGCCACGAACCGGTGACCACCTCATGAGCGAAACGAAGACCGAAGCGACGACACCGGCCAAGCCGACGCCGAAGCCGCGGCCGAAACCCCAGCCCAAGGCCGCGCCGGTCGCACCCGCGCCGTCCGCCGAGGAGCGCCGCACCCAGTTCGTCCGCCTCTACCTCAAGCACCGCGTGGGCGAACGCCTCGACGGCTTCGAGCGGGGTCGCGCCAGGTACACCTCCGCCCGCCGCTGGACCGGCGCGCTGTCCGTGCTGCTGCTGGCGAGCGCGGCGGCGCTGGGCGCCCTGGCCGCCGCCGACGCCACTCGCCGCCCGATGTGGGGCTTCCTGGCCGCCGTGGTCGCCGCGCTCGCCGTGGCCGTGGCCTGGTACGAGTCCGCGTTCGGCCTCCGGCGCCTCGCCCGCCGGTCCACCAGCGGCGCGGCGCTGCTCGAAATCCTCCAGGCGCACGGCGCCCCGGTCGACGAGGACGGCGTCGCGGCGTTCGTCACCGAGGTGGAGAGCGTGCTACGCCACTCCGACTAGCGGGTCAACCCCCTTTCCGCCTGCGCAAGGTGACGGCGAAAACCTTCGTACCCCCGAAGGCAGGCCTGTCCACGCCGGGAGGTGCCCCGCCAGACTCCCTCGAAGCCCGGAAAGAGCCGGGAAATAACCAACTTCGAGGAGAAGCACATGCGCCTTGCACGCATGCTCTCGACACTCGTCCTGGCGGTCGCGGCGCTGCTGGTCGGCACCTCGGTCGCCTACGCGGACGTCGACGCCCAGGTCACCAAGCTGACCCACGCCGACGCCGCGAGCCGCCTCACCTCCGCCGGGATCACCTGGTCGTCCAGCGGCGGGTGCAGCAACCGCAACAACCCCACGTGCACCTCGTTCGACCAGGTCAACCTCGCCTCCATCCAGGGCGCGGGGGTCCTGAAGCGGGCCAGCGGCTGCGCGCTGCACATCACCGGCGGCACCGAGACGGGCCACGCCAGCGGCACCTACAGCCACTGGAACGGCTACAAGCTCGACTTCCGCTTCAACACCTGCATCACCAACTACATCACCGGCACCTTCACCTCCATCGGGGGCAACAAGTGGCGGGCGGGCTCCGGGAACGTCTACTTCAAGGAGTCGGACCACTGGGACGTCACGTTCTACAACTGCGGCGGCTGCTGACCCCACCCGGCGGCGAGCCGCGACCGTGACCGCACGCCCAGCTTGCGGTGCACGCGGGTCGGCGTGGCCTCCACGGTCTTCACGCTGACCGACAACGCGGACGTGGCCTGCTGGTCGCTCGCGCCCTGCCCGACCAGCTCCGCCAACCGCGCCCCGCCCCGGTGAGCTCTTCACCGGGCCGGGGCGCGAGCCGGTCCAGCCCGTCCTGCGCACCGCGTTCCTGGGCACGAAGAGTTTTCACCGCATCGGGTGTGGCGGAACAGCCGACCGGAACCTGGACCCTCCGCATCGGCGACAACGGCCCCGACGACTCCGGCACGCTGGACGCCTGGGTCCATCACCCTGCAGGCCCATCGAACGGCTGCCGGGACCAGCGGTCGAGGCAGCCATTCGAGGGACTTACCAGCAGGCGGCGATGTGGCAGGGTGTCCCGCGTGACAACGGAACAGGTCCTCTTGCTGGACGAGGCAGGCAACCAGATCGGCCTCGCGGACAAGGCCGAGGTGCACCACGCAGACACCCCGCTGCACTTGGCGTTCTCCAGCTACCTCTTCGACCAGGACGGCCGCACCCTCCTCTCCCGCAGAGCACTGCACAAGAAGACCTGGCCGGGCATCTGGACCAACACCGCCTGCGGCCACCCGGCACCGGACGAACCGATGCCTGCCAGCGTCCTCCGCAGGCTGAAGGACGAACTGGGCCTCCCGGAAGTACGAACGGTGGACCTGATCCTCCCGGAATTCCGCTACCGAGCAGAAATGCCGAACGGCGTAGTGGAAAACGAAATGTGCCCGGTCTTCCGAGGCATGGTGGTAGGAACCCCAACCCCGAACCCGGACGAAGTGGACAGCACCGAATGGGTCCCCTGGAAGGACTTCACGGAGACGGTGCTGAACGGCACCAGGGACATCTCACCATGGTGCCGCCTACAGGTGGAAGAACTGAACAAACTAGGCCCGGACCCCCTGTCCTGGCCGGTAGCAGACCCGAAAGACCTGCCCCCAGCAGCAAAATTCTGACCAGTACCAGGCAGGACCAGCCGGATCAGCCGGATCAGCCGAAATGGCCTGGACAAGCCGGATAGTGGGGATTGGCGGATAGACCGGGTAACCGATCAGGCACGCCAGACAGGCCCAGTTGACCGCCAAACCGGGTAGATCGAGTTGGTCAGACAGATCAGGTAGACGGGCAAGGGTAGGTAACCCGGCCCACCGCAAACCCGAGCCAGGGCCACAAACGTGGCCGATTTTACTCGGGGGATTTGACCCTTAAAATTGGAGATCGGGCAGGCTTTCGGGACTGCCCTTTTAGCCCGATCAAGGGTCAAATCAAGGGGCCCCCGAGTCAAATCGGCCACAGCACAACGGCATCTAAAGCCAGCGACCGGCCACAACGGCATCTGAAGCCAGCAACCAGAGCCGCGACGCCAGCCGAAGCCAGCAACCACAGCCACAACGCCAGCCGAAACCGGCAACCACAGCCACGACGCCAGCCGAAGCCAGCGCCCAGCCACAACGCCAACCGAAGCGGACCACCACGCAGACCCCAACCCCCAACACCGATCACCAACGACCTACCCCCGCAACCCCTCCACCACCTTGGCGATCCGACGCTGCCGGGTCTCCGGCGTCTTGGCATCCCCAACAGGAATGACCAACCGCCGTTGAGCGCTGTACGAAAGAGCGTCGAACCGCCGCCGAGCCTCGGGATCCATCGCCGCGGCCAGGTCCTCCGGCACGACCACCTCCCGCACCCCTTCGTCCAGCTCCACGCTGACCTCGACCAGGTCCCCCGCGGCGATCCCGGCCCCCGCACGCACCTCAGCGCTGATCGGGAGCATGAACACACCGCCCATCGACGCGATCGTGCTCCGGTAGCCGTAGTCGTTGATCCGCACCAGGACGGCGGGACGTCGACTCGACGACAACCCGGTGACCACCTCGTCGGGCACCTGCACCCCGGTAGCGGTCTTCCCACTGAGAAGCACGGTGGCTTGGAAGTTCATGCCGGGCATTGTGCGACGGCATCGGAACCGCGGCCTCCGGAGAGCGCTCTCTGGCCTCACCCCAGCGGAATCCTCGGACTTGGACCGGAACTCCCGGTATTCCTTGACACCCACCCACCCCAGTTCTAGCGTCCGCTGAGAGAGCGCTCTCCTGAAACCTCCTCGTAACCTTCCCGGGCCGTCCTGGTGCCAGCTCCTCCAGCACCGGGGTCAGCACGGCCCGCTCCCCTGCGAAAGGAGAGTCGTGGCACTCACGATTCGCCGTGCGCCCATCCGGTGGCGAGGTCTGTTCGCGGGCCTCGCCATCGCGGGCTTGACCGCGTCCGCTCTCTACGCCGGCACCTCCACCGCTGCCGCCGCCCCTGTCCTCCTGTCCCAGGGCGGGACCGCGGCGGCCTCGTCGTCCGAGAACGGTGGGACGCTCGCGCCCGCCGCGGTCGACGGCAACGGCGGCACCCGCTGGTCCAGCACCGCGTCCGACGGCCAGTGGCTCCGCGTGGACCTCGGTTCCACCTCCACGATCAACCAGATCACGCTGAACTGGGAGAACGCCTACGCCAGTTCGTACCGCCTCCAGACCTCCGCGAACGGCGCGGACGGCTGGACCACGCTCAAGACGGTCTCCGGTGCGAGGGGTGGCGTCGAAACCCACGCCGTCTCGGGTTCCGGCAGGTACGTGCGGATCGAGGGCATCACCAGGGCCACCCAGTACGGCATCTCGCTGTGGGAGTTCCAGGTCTTCGGCACCCGCTCGGGCGCTCCGCCCACGACGACCCCGCCGAGCGGGCCGATCGTGCGGGTCGCGGAGTTCCTCGCGTCCTGCCCGTTCAGCCACCGCCTGCCCGACGACCCGATCGTCGCGCCGCGCCTGCCCGGCGGCTCGCACATGCACGCGTTCTTCGGCAACGTCTCGACCAACGCGTTCAGCGACGTCAACAGCCTGCTCGCCGCGCCGAGCAACTGCAGCCCGGCCCTTGACCTGTCCTCCTACTGGATCCCGGACTTCTACAACAACAACCAGGTGATCACGCCCGACCCGCCGACCTTCTACTACCTGGGCGAGGGCGTGCGCGACGACGTGATCGCGCGGATCCAGCCGCTGCCGCTCGGCCTGCGGATCGTGGCGGGCAACGCCAAGGCGACCCAGCCGGACGACAGCACCAACTCCCGCTGGTCCTGCCTGCACGCCGGTCACGTGAACCCGTCGAAGAACTTCGTGGAGTGCCCCGCCGGCACGCAGCTGGAGTCCTACTTGGACTTCCCGCAGTGCTGGAACGGCCGCGACCTCGACTCGGCGGACCACAAGAGCCACATGGCCTACCCGGTCAACGGCGACTGCCCGTCGACCCACCCGGTTCCGGTGCCGAAGCTGCGCCAGGTCGTCCGGTACCCGATCAGCGGCAACCCGGCCGGGTTCCGCCTCGCCTCGGGGGCCGGGTTCACGATGCACGGCGACTTCTTCAACGCCTGGCCGGAAGCCGAGATGCTGCGCCGGGTGCGGGACTGCATCAACCCCATCATCAAGTGCGGGGTCGACGGCCGACCGTGAGCCGAGCCGTCCGTCCTGTTGCGACGATCAAGGGAGATCTCATGCAACCACCCGCTTCCAGGGGGCCGCGCCACCGCGGCAGGCTGGTGGCCGCGCTGACGGCGGTCGTGACCGCCTGCGCGGTAGCCGTGCCCCTCGTGCCCGCCAGCGCCGCGGCTCCCGTCTGCGGCACGGCCAACGCCGCCCAGGGCAAGCAGGCCACGGCGTCCTCGGTCGAGGTCGGCAGCCCGTTCCTCGCCTCCTCGGCGGTGGACGGCAACAACGGCACGCGCTGGTCCAGCGCACCCGGTGACCCGCAGTGGCTCCGGGTCGACCTGGGCAGCACGCAGAACGTCTGCGGCGCCACGCTGAACTGGGAGGCCGCCTACGCGACGGCCTACCAGATCCAGGTGTCCGCCAACGGCAACGACGGGTGGACCTCGGTCTACTCGACCACGACCAGCACCGGTGGTGTCCAGAACGTCACCTTCACCGGCACCGGCCGCTACATCCGCGTCCACACCACCGCTCGCGCCACCCAGTGGGGCGCGTCGCTGTGGGAGTTCGCGGTGCGCACCAGCACGGACACGGGCAACCCGCCCGATCCGGGTGGCGACGTCCTGCTGTCCTACAAGAAGCCCGGCACCGCGTCGACCCAGCAGAACGACGGCAACTGCTCGGGCTGCGGCGTCGACAAGGCGTTCGACTTCGACCCGAGCACCAGGTGGTCGACGGCGACCGACATCGGCTGGGTCGACCCCGGCTGGATCCAGGTCGACCTGGGCGCGACCGCCCAGATCAAGAAGGTCGTCCTGCAGTGGGACCCGGCCTACGGCAAGTCCTTCGAGGTCCAGGTCTCGCCGACCGGTACGGGCAACTGGACGCCGATCTACTCCACGACGACGGGCACCGGCTTCAAGCAGACGCTCACCGTCAACGGCAGCGGCAGGTTCGTGCGCATGTACGGCACCGGCCGCGGCTCGCCCTACGGCTACTCGCTCTGGGAGTTCCAGGTGTGGGGCACCGGCGGCGCGCCGAACCCGCAGCCGGTGATCCCGCCGGACCCGCGGAACCCGAAGCAGCTGGTGTGGTCCGACGAGTTCAACACGGGGAACGGCACCAAGCCGGACTCGAACAAGTGGCGTCCCGAGGTCGGCACCGGCCAGAACGCCGAACTCCAGTACTACACGAACAACAACAACACCTGGACCGACGGCGCGGGGAACCTCGTGCTGGAGGCGAGGCGTGAGGTCACGCCCGGTTCGTCCTGCCCGGTCGACCCGGTCAGCGGCAGCGGCACCTGCCAGTACACCTCGTCGCGGCTCATCACCCACGGCAAGGCCACCTGGACGTACGGCAGGGTCGAGGCCAACATCAAGGTGTCGGGCACGAAGGGCATCTGGCCCGCGTTCTGGATGCTGGGCGCCAACATCCTGGACAACGGCACGCCGTGGCCCAACAGCGGCGAGATCGACATCATGGAGCACCTCGGCCGGGAACCCAACACGGCCTACCAGACCATCCACGGCCCGTCGTACTTCGGCGGCGGTGGCATCGGGCAGATGTACTCGCTGCCCGGTGGCGCGGACTTCGCGAACGCGTTCCACAAGTTCGCGGTGGACTGGGACAGCAAGGGCATGAAGTTCACCATCGACGACATCACCGTCATCACGATCGACAAGGCGACGGTGGAGGCGACGAGGGGCCCGTGGGTCTTCGACCGCCCGTTCTTCATCATCCTCAACAACGCGGTGGGCGGTGACTGGCCGGGTCCCCCGGACGGCACCTCCGTCTTCCCGCAGCGCATGCTCGTCGACTACGTCCGCGTCTACCAGTAGGCGAGTCCCGCGATGACCACCGCGCGGCTCCGGGTCCGTTCCCGGAGCCGCGCGGCGTCCATTTCAGGACTGCTTCCGCCACGAGGGCCGGGTGCTCCTTGAAGAACGGTACAAAGGCAGACGTGCCAGACCCCGGCGCCACCCCGGCCCCGGTCACCCTGGAAGAGGTGGCGCGCGTGGCGGGGGTGTCGCGCGCGACGGTCTCGCGGGTCGTCAACGGCGTCTCCACGGTGGACGAGGTCCTCCGCGAGGTCGTCACCCGCGCCATCGTCGCCACCGGCTACACCCCCAACCGCGCCGCCAGGTCCCTGGTCACCAGGCGGGCGGGTGCCATCGCCCTCGTCCTCCCGGACGAGGGCAGGATGCTCGGCGACCCGTACTTCGGCCGGGTCGTCGGCGGCGTCATGGACGTGACCCGGCCACTGGGCGTGCAGCTGGTCCTGACCAGCGCGGGCGCAGGCACCCACCAGCAGGTCGTGGCGGACCTGAGGCAGGGCAGGTTGGACGGCGTGATCCTCATCCACACCCACGGCGCGGACCCCCTGCCGAAGCTGCTGATAGACAGCAACCTCCCGGTGGTCCTGGCGGCCAGACCGGTGAGACCGATGCCGATCACCTACGTGGACGTCAACCAGCTGGCGGGCGCCACCCTCGCCGCCCACCACCTGGCGGACCGGGGCTGCTACCGGGTCGCGACCATCACCGGTCCCGTCTCCACCACGGCGGCACAGGACAGGCTGACCGGCTTCCGCACCACCATGGCGGAACGCGGCTACCACGACGTGGTGGCGGTGGAGGCCGACTTCACGCACGAGGGAGGCGCTACGGCCATGGAGGAACTGCTCGCGAAGTGCCCGGACGTGGACGGGATCTTCATCGCCTCGGACCTCATGGCCCACGGCGCGCTACCCGTGCTGCGCCGCCACGGCCTGCACGTCCCCGACGACATAGCCGTGGTCGGCTTCGACGACAGCAGCCCGGCGCTCGCCTGCGACCCACCGCTCACCACCGTCAGGCAGCCGGTGGAGGACATGGCGGCGGAGATGGCCAGACTCCTGCTGGGCAGGATCGAACGCCCGGACCGCCCGGTCAGCGCGGTCGTCTTCGAACCAACCCTGGTGATCCGCCAGTCGGCCTGACCCGTGACCTCATCCTGGGAGTGATCACATGCTCCGCACCACCCTGCTACTGCTCATCCTGCTCCTGTCGACGGCCTGCTCCGGCCAACCGCAACCCCACGGCGACCACGTCCACTCCAGCGCTCCGCCCAGCACCAGCAGCACGGTGGCGGCGGGTGGTTTCAGCGACACCGACGCGGCCTACGTGCAACTGGCCATCCCGCAGGACGAGACGGTGCTGCCGATGTTGGCGTTGGCGAAGACCCGCGAGGGGGTGGATCCCGCTCTGGTGACGCTGGCGGGTGAGGTGGAACAAGGCCACCGGAAGGAACTGGAACGCTTGCACAAGGCGTTGACGGACGCGGGCCAGACCTACTTGGAGATGCACGACGGCCACGACATGCCGGGCATGGTCACAGCGGACGAACTCACAGCTCTGACGAACTCGACCGGTCCGGCCTTCGACACCCAACTCCGCACCCTGCTGCGAGCGCACTTCGAGGAGTCGACGACGGTCGCGAAGTCGGAGTTGGCGGCGGGCAGCAGCCCGGAGGTGCTGGACGTGACCAAGGGCATCGAGAGCAGCCGAGCGTCCTACCTGGCAAAGCTGGGCACGACCTGACCCCTGTCAAGGCCGCGGCCTGGCCAGGCCGCGTTGCCACCCAAGAAGAGCAGGTGACAGGCGGTCCAGTGTTCTTGGTCGCGTTGTGGTGTGGTCGATTTGACTTGGGGCCCCGCTTTTTGGCCCTTGTCGGCCCCAAAGGGCAGGTGGTGAAGCCGCAGGCCGACCAATTTTAGGGCCAAAAACCCCAAGTAAAATCGACCACGCCCCCAGCGAACGCGACAAACAGCTGGCCCACCCAGTCAGCACTCGCGACTCCTGAGGCCGACCAGCCACCGCTCAGGTGGGGCGAGCGTCCTGGACGTGGCCGATTTTACTTGGGGGATTTGACCCTTAAAATTGGAGATCGGGCAGGCTTTCGGGACTGCCCTTTCAGCCCGATCAAGGGTCAAATCGAGGGGCCCCAAGTCAAATCGGCCACCCACGCTGGAACTCGAAGCCACCTGTCAAGCACACTGCGAGCCGAAGCCACCCATCATGCATGCGGCAAGCCGAAGCCACCTGTCACGCACGCTTCGAGCCGAAGCCACCAGCCGCGCCGGAAGCCGAAGCCCTCTCACCACTCCAAAGCCCCACCGTTCTGGTACTCGATGACCCGAGTCTCGAAGAAGTTCTTCTCCTTCTTCAAGTCCATCATCTCCGACATCCACGGGAACGGGTTCTCCGCAGGGGCGAACACCGCCTCCAACCCCAACTGCGCACATCGCCGGTTGGTGATGAAGTGCATGTACTCCTCGCACAACCCGGCGTTGAGACCCAGCAGCCCCCGAGGCATCGTGTCCCGCCCGTACGCGATCTCCAGCTCGCACCCCTCCACCAGCATCGTCCGGATCTCCTCCTGGAACTCGTCCGTCCACAGGTGTGGGTTCTCGATCTTGATCTGGTTGATCGCGTCGATCCCGAAGTTCAGGTGGATCGACTCGTCCCGCAGGATGTACTGGTACTGCTCGGCGATCCCCACCATCTTGTTGCGCCGCCCCATCGACAGGATCTGCGCGAACCCGGTGTAGAACCACATGCCCTCGAACACCACGTAGAACGCGACCAGGTCCCGCAGGAACGCCTGGTCCTTCTCCGGTGTGCCGGTGCTGAACGACGGGTCCTCCAGGTGCTGCGTGTACTTCAGCGCCCACGCCGCCTTGTCCGTGATCGACGGCACCTCGCGGTACATGTTGAACAGTTCGCCGTCGTCCAGGCCGAGCGACTCGCAGATGTACTGGAAGGTGTGCGTGTGCACCGCTTCCTCGAACGCCTGGCGGAGCAGGTACTGCCTGCACTCGGGGTTGGTCAGGTGGCGGTACACCGCGAGCACGATGTTGTTCGCCACCAACGACTCCGACGTGGCGAAGAACCCGAGGTTGCGCTTGATCGCCCGCCGCTCGTCGTCGGTGAGCCCGTCGGCGGACTTCCACAGCGAGATGTCGGCCTGCATGGACACCTCGGTGGGCATCCAGGCGTTGTTGCAGCCCGCCAGGTACTTCTCCCACGCCCAGTGGTACTTCAGCGGCAGCAGCTGGTTGACGTCGGCGCGGCAGTTGATCATCGCCTTGTCGTCCACGCTGACGCGGGCGGCGCCCGCCTCGATGGGACTGGCGCCGTTGAACGGGTCGGAACTCACTGGCAGGCCTCGCAATCGGGGTCGGTGATCGAACAAGCGGCGTCGGGTTCGGCGACCACCGCGACGGGGGAGACGGCGTTGAGCTTCCCGTCCGTTCCGCGCAGGGTCGACTTCTCCACGTGCGTGGCGCTCTGCGACCGCAGGTAGTACGTCGTCTTCAGGCCGCGCAGCCAGGCCAGCTGGTACAGCTCGTCCAGCTTCCGCCCGCTGGGCTGGTCGATGTACAGGTTCAGCGACTGGGCCTGGTCGATCCACTTCTGCCGTCTGGCCCCGGCTTCGACGAGCCACCTGCTGTCCAGCTCGAACGCCGTGGCGTACAGCGCCTTCACCTCGGCGGGGATCCGGTCGATGGGCGACAGGCTCCCGTCGAAGTACTTGAGGTCGCCGACCATGACCTCGTCCCACAGCCCGAGGGCCTTCAGGTCCCGGATCAGGTCCGGGTTCACCACCGTGAAGTCACCGGACATGTTCGACTTCACGTACAGGTTCCGGTACAGCGGCTCGATCGACTGGTTCACGCCGCAGATGTTCGCGATCGTCGCCGTGGGCGCGATGGCCATCACGTTGGAGTTCCGCATGCCCACGGCGAGCACCCGCTCGCGCACCGGAGCCCAGTCCAGGGTGGACGAGCGGTCCAGTTCCAGGTCGGCCCCGCGGGTGGAGGCCAGCAGCTCGATCGAGTCGAACGGCAGGATCCCCTGCGACCACAGCGATCCGGCGTAGGACTCGTAGGCCCCGCGCTCCTCGGCGAGGTCCGCCGAGGCCGAGATCGCGTGGTAGCTGATCTCCTCCATGCTCCGGTCGGCGAACTCGACGGCCTCCGCGGACCCCATCGGGATCCGCTGCGCGAACAGCGCGTCCTGGAACCCCATGAGCCCCAGCCCGATGGGCCGGTGCCGCGTGTTGGCCCGCCGGGCCTCGGGGATCGTGTAGTAGTTCACGTCGATCACGTTGTCGAGCATCCGCACGGCGGTTCGCACGGTGCGCTCCAGCCGCGCGCTGTCGATCCCGTCGGCCCCCGCGTGCCGAGCCAGGTTCACCGATCCCAGGTTGCACACCGCGACCTCTTCGAGGCTGGTGTTCAACGTGATCTCGGTGCACAGGTTGGACGAGTGCACGACCCCGGAGTGCTGCTGCGGCGAGCGCAGGTTGCACGGGTCCTTGAACGTGATCCACGGGTGCCCGGTCTCGAACAGCATGGTGAGCATCCGCCGCCACGTGTCCGCCGCCTTCAAGCGCCGGAACACCTTGATCTCGCCGCGGTCCGCCGCCGCCTCGTACTCCCGGTAGCGCGCCGCGAAAGCGTCGCCGAACAGGTCGTGCAGGTCGGGCACCTCGTCGGGGGAGAACAGGGTCCAGTCCCCGCCCGCCCGGACGCGCCGCATGAACTCGTCCGGCACCCAGTTCGCCGTGTTCATGTCGTGCGTGCGGCGCCGCTCGTCACCGGTGTTCTTCCGCAGGTCGAGGAACTCCTCGACGTCGATGTGCCACGTCTCCAGGTACGCGCACACCGCTCCCTTGCGCTTGCCGCCCTGGTTGACGGCGACCGCCGTGTCGTTGGCGATCTTCAGGAACGGCACCACGCCCTGCGACTTGCCGTTCGTGCCCTTGATGTGAGCGCCGATGCCGCGCACCGGCGTCCAGTCGTTGCCGAGCCCGCCCGCGAACTTCGACAGCATCGCGTTGTTGCTGATCCCCTGGAAGATGCCCCGCAGATCGTCGTCCACGGTGGTCAGGAAGCACGACGACAGCTGCGGCCGCGTGGTCCCCGCGTTGAACAGCGTGGGCGTGGAGCACATGAAGTCGAACGACGACAGCAGCTCGTAGAACTCGATCGCCCGAGCCTCGCGGTCGTCCTCGCGCAGCGCCAGGCCCATCGCCACGCGCATGAAGAACGCCTGCGGCAGCTCGTACCGGTTCTCGTCGCTGTGCAGGAAGTACCGGTCGTACAGCACCTGCATCCCGAGGAACTGGAAGGCCAGGTCCCGATCGGGCAGCAGCGCCGCACCGAGGCGGTCGAGGTCGAACTCGGCCAGCAGCGGGTCCAGCTGCCCCAGTTCGACGCCGCGCCGGACGAAGTCCGCGAAGTACTCCGGGTACCGCGCCGACATCTCGGCGTGGTCGGCCTCGTCCTCCTTGCCCGCCAGGAACGTCAACGCTTCGCGCCGCAGCCCGTCCAGCAGCAGCCGGGCGCTGACCAGCGAGTAGTCCGGGTCGATCTCGACCATCGTGCGCGCGGACATCACCGGCGCCGTGGTCAGCTCGGCCTGGCTGATCCCGTCGTAGAGGTTCCGGCGGGTCTCGGCCAGCACGGTCTCCGCGGACGTGGCGGGCAGCCCCGCGCACGCCTCCGAGATCACCCGCGCGAGCCGGTCCTCGTCCAGCGGCTCGACCCGGCCGTCGGGGAACCGCACAGTCGGCGACGGCCGGGCGACGGCGTTGGTCGGGTCGAACGGCGGCTTCGCGCCGTCGCGGCCGATCGCCGGGTCTTGGACGGGTGTTCCACTGACGGACATGACTCTCCACAAGTGATCGAGGGCAGCGGGCATCGCCCGACGAGCGCAGCTCGACGGCCGGACAACGGGGTGGCGCGGAGGGTCAGCCGTCCAGGCCGGGGTACGACTTCACGGCTCTCTCCTCGCGAGCTCGGTGGTCACCCGGAGAACCTCGGGGGAGCAGACGCGAGGCAGCACGGCACCTGAGGCCGTGAGCCGTCCGCGCGCGCCCTCCCTCGGGGCACCGGGTAGTGCACGCGGGTCGCGTGCACGCTGGTGGCAGGTCTTCGGACTCGCGGGCACTCCGGCTCTCGCCGGCGGACCTACTGGCCGTCGCTTCCCGGACTCGCGTCCAGTGCTTCATGACGGCGGTCGTTCCCGCTCACCGCTGCGGGGCAGCTCCGGATTCGCACCGGATTCCCTCTTGCCTCACCTCCGGTCGGACCGGAGGTGAACCATCAGCGCGTCGGATACTACATGTGGTGGTCGGGTCCGCCGTACGGCCCAACATGGACTCTGTTGCACATGTGATGCGATACGGTGGGAGGCAGGGTGATCAGCGAGCAGGGGCGTGGCGGATGGGTGATGGTGATCGCACCGGGCCGCGCGTCGCCGTCGCGGCAGTGGCCTCCGGAGCGCTCGCGCTGGGGTCGCTGGCCGTGGGCGCGTCCACGCCGTGGCTGGCCGTCGGGCTCGCGGTGGCGGCCGTCCTGGCGTTCCGATTGGCCAGGTCCCGGAGCTAGGTCTTCCTGATGATTGGCTGAATCGCGGAACCCCGTGTCCGGTCCGGGCGTTTTGCCGGTCGTGACGACCGCTGAGCTGACGAGATCCGGCACCCTTCCGCGCGTGGTGGCCGTGGGCGGCCTCGCCGCCGTGCTGACCACGATCGCGATGATCGGCGCGCTGGACGTGCGCAACGCGTTCAGCAGGCCCACCGAGCTGCGCCGCACCATCAGCCAGTACGGCCTCGGCGCCAACGCGTGGATCTTCGAGGTCGCCGTCTCGCTGCTGGCGGCCGGATCGCTGATCATCCTCGCGGTGCTGGTGCACCGGGGCGTCACCCGCTGGTACTCGACCGGCGCCATCGCGTTGTCGTTGTGGTCACTGGGTTTGGCCCTCGTCGTGGCGTTCCCCAAGCAGGACTGGTCGCTGCCGTCGTCGTCCGCGAGCGGCAGCATCCACCGCGCGGCGAGCCTGCTCGCGTTCGTCAGCCTGCCCGTCGCCGCCATCGCGCTGGCGCGACCGTGGCTGAGGGACTCGGCGTGGGGCGGCCACGCGCGCTGGACGTTCGGGCTCGGCGTCCTGTCGGTGGTCGCGTTCTCGCCGCTGCTGTACGCCTTGCTGGTGCACGCCTCCGGTGGCACCGCGTGGTGGCGGGTGTTCCCGCTCGGGTACGTCGAACGCGCCCTGGTGTTCACGGAGGTGATCGCCGTCCTGGCGGCCGGGTTGTGGGCCATCGCCGTCGCGAACCGCCCTAAACTGGTGTCATGGCAACGTGGGGAGACCTCGCGGCGTACGTCCGCGACCAGTACGACGTGATCTCCGAGGAGACCGACGAGATCCGGATCCTGTTCGGCTTCGAGCACCTGGACGAGGAGGACGAGCGCACCCAGGTCGTCATCCTGGTGCGGGAGGTCCTCGACGCGAAGCACGAGTGGGTGCAGATCGCCTCCCCCGTCGGCCTGGCCGCGAAGTGCGACCTGCGCGCGCTGCTGGAGGAGGTCGGCAGGTCCTCCATCGCCTCCGGCGCGGCGATCATGGGGGAGCACGTGGTCCTGCGCCACTCGCTGCCGCTGGAGACGCTGGACATCCACGAGTTCGTCGAGCCGCTGTCGTTGCTGGCGGGCACCGCCGACCAGGTCGAGGAGATGTTCTTCGGCGGCGACCACTACTGATGCGTCCGTTTGGCCCCGTCTGACCGGGGGTCTACCGGGGTACCCGTACGGACATGAGACTTCCCTGGCGGTCTGGTTCCCGGTGGGCGTTTCGCGGTGTCGTGGCGGTCTGCCTCGTGGTGGTCGCCGCCGCCGCGTTGCAGCTCGTCGGCGTCCTGCCCAAGTTGAACCCGTTCGGCACCGACACGGTCGACCGCAGCCAGCCCGCGCTGCTGCGGTCGATCCGGGACCTGAGCCAGTACCACGCCGCCTCCGGCGACTACCAGGTCGTGATCGACATCGAGAAGGACGTGCGGTACGTGCCGGACGTCCTGGCCGGTCAGCGGACCCTGTTCGTCTCCAGCGGTTCGGTCAACGCCTACATCGACTTCGGCGGTCTCGCGGACAACGCGATGACGGTGTCGCAGGAGCGCAAGACCGTCGACATCGCGCTGCCGAAGCCGCAGCTGGACAAGCCGAACATCAACCACGAGAACAGCTACGTGTTCGCGCAGGAGCGCGGCCTGTTCGACCGGCTGACCAGCGTCGTGCAGACCGACGACCAGCAGCCGTTCTACGTCGCCGCGGAGCAGAAGATCTCCGAGGCCGCCAAGTCGTCCGGCTTGCAGGACAAGGCTTCGGAGAACACCCGCAAGATGCTCGACGGCATGTTCGGCGCGCTCGGGTACGAGGTCCACTTCGTGGACGCCGCCACGCCATGAGTTAGGCTGCCCTAACTTAACTCCGTTCAAGGGTGTGCCGGTGTTCGAGTCCATGACAGTGCAGGTCCGCGCGGGTCTGGGCGAACGACGGCTGACGGCCGCCGTCCGCGACGTGTTCGACCGCCACCAGGAACTCCGCGAAAGCGGGGCGACGTGCGGTGTGCGCCGGATCTCCACCCGCGGTCTCGTCGGCCAGGCCCTGGTCGACCGCACGGCGGCCGAGGTCGCCTCGGTGTCCCGCGAGTCGGATCCCGCCCTGTTCCGGGTGTTGTGGCTCGACGCGGGCCCGGACCGGTCCGGGAAGCTCGTGCTGCTCGTGCACCGCCGCGTGATGTCCGCCGTGCCGTGGCACGTGCTGCTGTCCGAGCTGGTCTCGGCCTGGAACAGGGGAAGCGTCCACGCCGACCTGGCCTGCGCGCTCGACCGCTGAGTCCGGATTGGGCGTTGACTGGGCCTGCGGATGGTGGTGAGATGCTGAGCACACTGATAGGAAAGTTTCTTAACCAATCAGGCTGCCGCCACCTGATGATCCGCACCTAGTGGGAGGCTCCCTGTGGCAATCCGTCCCCGTTGGCTCGGCGCAGCGGTCATCACCGCATCACTGGTGATGCCGATGGCGCCGGCTCTAGCGGCACCCGCCACCCCTGCCGTGGCGAGCGGCGTCGGCGCTCTCGCGGTCACCGAATACCAGGCGGAGGGCGCGACCATCACCCTCGGGCTGGTCGAGTCCAACCACGCCGGCTTCACCGGCAACGGTTTCGTCAACGTCGACAACGCCGTCGGCAGCGCCGTGGAGTTCACCGTGAACGCCCAAACCGCGGGCGCCGCGACCCTGAGCTTCAGGTACGCCAACGGAACCGCGGCCGCCCGCCCGGTGGACGTCACCGTCAACGGCGTCCTGGCCGCGGACGAGCTGGCGTTCGGCGGGACCGGCGCGTGGTCCACCTGGTCGACGAAGACCGCGACCGTCACCCTCGTGGCGGGCACGAACAAGATCAAGGCCAGTTCGTCCACCGCCAACGGCGGCCCGAACTTCGACCGCTTGGACGTCGACTCCGGCGGCACGACGCCGGAACCGCCGACCGGCACCAGGCCTGCCGAGATCAACGGCCAGCTGAAGGTGTGCGGCGTCAAGCTGTGCAACCAGTACGGCAAGCCGATCCAGCTGCGCGGCATGAGCACGCACGGCATCCAGTGGTACGCCAACTGCGTCAAGCCCGCGTCCCTGGACGCGCTCGCCACCGACTGGGGCGCCGACGTCCTCCGGATCGCCATGTACGTCCAGGAGGGCGGCTACGAGACGGACCCGCGCAAGTACACCGACCTGGTGCACGGGTACATCGAGGAAGCCACCAAGCGCGGCATGTACGCCCTGGTCGACTGGCACCAGCTCACCCCTGGTGACCCGAACGCCAACACCGCGCTGGCGAGGACGTTCTTCACCGAGATCGCGTCGCGCCACAAGAACAAGACGAACATCATCTACGACATCGCCAACGAGCCCAACAACGTGACGTGGGCCCGCATCAAGTCCTACGCGGAAACGATGATCCCGGTCATCCGCGCCCAGGACCCGGACGGCTTGGTGTTCGTGGGCACCCACGGCTGGGGCTCGCTCGGCATCTCGGACGGCCGCACCGAGGCGGACATCATCAACAACCCGATCAACGCCACCAACTTCATGTACACGTTCCACTTCTACGCCGCCTCGCACGGCGACGAGTACTTCAACGCCCTGTCCCGCGCGGCGGACCGCATCCCGATCTTCATCACGGAATTCGGCACCCAGACGGCCTCGGGCGACGGCACCAACAACTTCACCCAGTCGCAGAAGTACCTGGACTTCCTGGCCCAGAAGAAGATCGGCTGGACCAACTGGAACTTCTCCGACGACTTCAGGTCGGGAGCGGTCTTCAAGACCGGCACCTGCGCAGGCAACAGCTTCACCGGCACAGCCCCGCTGAAGCCCGCAGGCGTGTGGATCCGCGACCGCATGCGCACACCTGACGACTTCCCCACCAGCTAAAGCAGGGAAACCACCGAAGGCCCGCCCGGCCACAAACCGGGCGGGCCTTCAGCATGAGGACAACAACAGCAACAAGGCGACGGACCCAACGAAAGCACCACCCAAACCCGAGCACTCCCCACCCTGACCCCCGATCCGAAGCGCCCTCAGCTTTGCCCTTCGTTTGTCAAGGCATCTTTCCAGCCTTGACAAACGAAGGGCAAAGATCGAGACAATCGCGCGAGCGGGGGTGAGGGGAACCCAGGTCGAGCGGGGGAGGAGTGGGCCACGTGAGGGAAGGGGACCAGGTTGAGCGGGAGTGGGGAGGAGCAGCCGATCGGGGTGGGGTAGAGCAGGCGAAAGGAGAGTGAGCAGGTCGAGCGGAGGTACGGGAGGGCATGTCGAACGGGGAAGGAGAACCAGGTACCTAAGCGGGAGTGACGGCGGAGCAGAGGGCAGATTGAGCGTGGGCGAGGGAGGAACAGGTCGAACGGAGGGCAGGCGGGCCAGCAGAGCGAGGCTGGTGGACGAGCAGGTCGAGCGGCAGAAGGAGGATCAGCCGAGGAGGTACGGGAGGACCACCTGAGGGGGTGGGGAGCAGGCGGAGCGGAATGAGCAGAGCGAGCAAACTGAGCGGCTGAGCAGGCCGAGGCACGCGGCGAGAGGTGAGCAGGGTGAATGGGATGAAGGGAAGCAAGCCAAGCAAGCCAAGCAAGCCAAGGGGAGCGCGGCGAGTGGGATGAGGGTGACCGACAGCGGGACTCGGGTGACCTCGCGCTCTACGCGAGCGAGCCGGAGCCCTCCAGCCAAGCACCCCTGGAGCCCGGACCCACGGAGCACTGAAACCCACGGAGCCCTCGGGCAAGCGCAATCCCAACCTCACCCCTCAAGCCCAACCCTCGACCCCTCAAAACGAAGACGTCAAAACCACCCCACCACCAGGGTCCAGCACCTTGAACCCGGCGGCGTTCCCCCGCAGCACCGAGCTGTTCAGGTTGCACCGCATCTCCACCGACCCGGTCCCCACGAACGCCCCCGCGTCCACGTCCCGCCCCTGCCGATCAGTCACCACCACCTGAAAGGGCGTCCCCTCCGAGAATCCCGTCGCGGTCAACTTGATCTCCACCCCCCACGTGTGCGGCACCACCCCGGCCGAAGCCGACACCCCGGACGCGGTCCCGGCCACGGCCACCGCCTCCACCGGAACGACCGGTCGCGAGGATTCCGACGCGTACCACCCCAGCCCGACCCCCACGACCCCGACCACGACGGCCGCGGCCACCAGTTCGACCCACCGGGCAGGCCGCCACCGCCGTCGTTGCTCCACCATCAGCCGTGACACGACCAGGTCCCCGAGCCCCGGCGGCACGGCGGGGCGGTCGGTCAGCCGGTCGGCGTTCACGCCGCTCAACCGCGCGACCACCGGCTCCAACTCGACCAGTTCCGCACGGCACTCGGCGCACCCGTCCAGGTGCGCCCGCACGGCGACCCGCTCCTCGTCGGACAGGTGCTCCAAGACGTAGGCCCCGAGCTGCTCACGCGCCAGCCGGTGCTCTTCGCGGCTCACGGTTCCACCCCCATCTCCTCCATGGCCAGCCGCAGCGCCTTCAGGCCGAAGAACACCCGACTCCGCAACGTCGCCTGCGGCACTCCCTGCTCGGCGGCCACCTCCCGGTACGACCGCCCGCGCAGGTAAGTCTCGACCAGTGCCGCCCGGTGGTCCGCGCTGATCCGCAACAACGCCTCCTCCACCATCCACCGGTCCAGCGCCGCGTCCGCGAACCCCGAGTCCACGGGCTCGGGATCGGAGACGGGTACCCGCTCGCCCCGCCGGTCGCGGCGCGTCGTGTCGATCACCACGTTGCGGGCGATGGCGAACAGCCACACCCGCAGGCTCGCGAGTTCGGGGTCGAAGCGGTCTGCCGCCCGCCACGCCCGCAGGAACACCTCCTGCACGACCTCCTGCGCCGCGCCCTCGTCGCCCAGTTGCCGCAGCGCGAAGCGGTACAGCTCGGGACCGTGCGCGGCGTACGCCGCGCGCACCCCGTCCTCCGCGCCGAGGTCGAGCGACGGCGTGGGTGCGCGCCGCCTGCCGATGATCGCCATGCACTACGTACGTCCGCCGGCCGGATCGCGTTTGAGTTTTCACCGAATCTGATGAATTTCGCACTCCGGTCAACAGCCCCGTGCCACCGGTCGTAGACACGTCGACAACCGACAAGCAGGAGGACGTCATGCGCAAGGCACGCATCGCCGCACTGGCCGGGGCCGTGGCACTGCTGGCGGCTCTCGCCGCGCCGGGGACGGCGGGCGCGACCGGAGGGGCCGCCGACTTCTACGTGCTCACCGAGGACGGGGTCCTGAGCAAGGGCACCCGCGCGCTCCCGCTGCTGGGCGACCGGGTCAGGGTGTCCGGGCTCGCCGGGGGCGACCGGCTCGTCGGCATCGACGCCCGGCCCGCCACCGGCGTGCTCTACGCACTGGGCAGGTCCGGTCAGCTCTACACCGTCGCCCCGAGGACCGGGGTGGCGACGAAGGTCGGCACGCCGATCGCGCTGGACGGCCAGGCGGTCGGCCTGGACTTCAACCCGACCGTGGACCGCATCCGGGTGGTGACGTCCACCGGGCAGAACCTGCGGCTGGTCCCGGACACCGGCGCGCTCGCGGCCACCGACGGGGTGCTCGCGTACGCGCCGACCGACCGGTCGGCGGGCAGGACCCCCAAGGTCGCCGCCGCCGGCTACACCAACAGCGTGGCGGGTGCCACGAGCACCGTGCTCTACGGCATCGACGCGGGACGCGACGCGCTGGTCACGCAGGGCACCGTTCCGGGTGTCACGCCCGCGGTGTCGCCGAACACCGGCCAGCTGTTCACCGTCGGCGGGCTCGGCCTGGACGTGACCACCACGAACGGGTTCGACATCTCCGGCGTGGCCAGGTCCGCCGCGTTCGACCCGCGCGACTACCAGGCCATCGCGGCCGTGCAGAAGGAGCACCTGCGCGTGGGATCGCTGATCGTCCGCGTCGACCTGGCCACCGGTCGGAGCCAGGTCGTCGGCCTCACCTCGTCGACCGTGGTGGGCGTCGCCTTCGCGAGGTAACCGGACCGCGGGCGGCCGCCAAGCGGCCGCCCGCGCTCAGGTCACGGGCCAAGAGTGCACGGGTTCGTTGGTGTGCATCAGGTCGCGGTAGGTGCGCAGCATCACGCGCAGCGCCTCCACGCGGTCAAGGCCGGTGTTGTCGTAGTGGCGGTGGAACGCGCGGGACTGCCAGGCCGCGCCGTTGACGCCGGTGAGGCAGCGCTGCTCCACCACGCCCAGCAGCCGGTCGCGCTCCTTCGGGTCCACGCCCCAGCGGTCGAGGCCGTCGTAGGCCATGGGGAGCAACCGGCGCAGCACCAGTTCCACCACCGGCACCGTGCCGAGCCCCGGCCAGTACACCTGCGCGTCGATGCCGTTCTTGGCGCCCGCGAGGAAGTTCTCCTCGGCCGCGCTGAACGACATCTGCGACCACAGTGGACGCTCGCTCTCCGCGAGCACCCGCACCAGGCCGTAGTAGAACGCTGCGTTCGCCAGCGTGTCCACGACGGTCGGTCCCGCCGGGAGCGTGCGGTTCTCCACGCGCAGGTGCGGCTTGTCGTCCACGACGTCGTACACCGGCCGGTTCCAGCGGTACACGGTTCCGTTGTGCAGCCTCAGCTCCGACAGCGTCGGGGTTTCGCCGCGGTCGATCACCTGCAGCGGGTCTTCCGGGTCGACGATCGGCAGCAGCGCGGGGAAGTAGCGGACGTTCTCCTCGAACAGGTCGAAGATCGAGGTGATCCAGCGCTCGCCGAACCACACCCGCGGCCGCACGCCCTGCTCCTTGAGCTCGTCGCCCCTGGTGTCGGTCGACTGCTGGAACAGCGCGATCCGCGTCTCCCGCCAGAGCTCCTTGCCCAGCAGGAACGGGGAGTTCGCGCCGACCGCGACCTGCACGCCCGCGATGGTCTGCGCGGCGTTCCAGTAGTCCGCGAACTGGTCGGGGCTCACCTGGAGGTGCAGCTGGGTGCTCGTGCACGCCGCCTCGGGGACGATGGAGTCCGCAGTCATGTCGAGGCGTTCGACGCCGTCGATGGAGATCTGCAGGTCCTCCCCGCGCGCGGCCAGCACCTGCTCGTTCAGCAGGGCGTAGCGCGGGTTGACCGACAGCGCGTCGATGGCCATGTGCTCGGCGCGCAGCGTCGGCAGGATGCCGATCATCGTCATGTGCGCGCCGACCTCGCGCGCCTTGTGCTCCGCCTCGTTCAGGCTGGATCGGACGGTGTCCTCGAACGCGCTGATCCCGCCGCCCGCGAGCTGGCGCGGAGCGACGTTGATCTCCAGGTTCCACTGGCCCAGTTCGGTGACGAAGTCCGGGTCGGCGATGGCTTCGAGCGCCTCGGCGTTGCGCATGGCGGGATCGCCCTGCTCGTCGACGAGGTTCAGCTCGATCTCCAGGCCCGTCATCGGCCGCTCGAACTCGAACCTGGACTCGCGGAGCATCCGGGCGAACACGTCCAGGCAGCGCCTGACCTTCGTCCGGTACCGGGTGCGGTCCTCGCGGGTGAACTCGTGGCGGTCTACGTCGTCACCCATGCTGGCTCCTCAGTTCGTGGCACCCGGACGCTGCGCACCAGGAGTCGGTCAGGCGGGTACCGCGATCGAGGTGATCACAAACCCGTCCCTGGCCAGCCAGCGTCCGGTGAACCCGGTGAGGGGCTCGCCGTCCACGATCGGGGGGTCGATGAGGATGCGCGCGCTGAACGTGCCCGCGTCGGGGTCGATGGTCACGTCGGCGTCCTCGAAACCCAGCCACAGCCGCGTCAGCGGGAACCACGCCTTGTAGACGGTCTCCTTGGCGCTGAACAGCAGGCGGTCCCAGCTCACCTTGTCGCTCGTCGCGCGCAGACCGTCCATCCTGGCCAGTTCGGCCGGGACGGCGATCGCCTCCAGCACGCCCTTCGGCGTCGGGGCGTTGGGTTCGGCGTCGATGCCGATGGAGCGGAAGTCCGACGTGCGCGCCACGGCGGCGGCGCGGTAGCCGGTGCAGTGGGTGATGCTGCCGACGACGCCGTCCGGCCAGACCGGTTCGCGCTTCGGTCCGGGCAGCACCGGGACGGGCGGGAAGCCGAGTTGGCCGAGCGCCGTCCGCGCGCAGAAGCGGCCGGTGGTGAACTCCTTGCGGCGCTTCTCGACGGACTTCTCCAGCAGCGCCAACTCCTCGGGGAACAGCTCCACGCCCTCGGGGTCGTCGAAGCGGTTCACGGCCGCGATGGGGCTCGGCAGCAGGTCCGTGATCACCGGGAATCTCCTTCGCGCAGCACGTCGACCAGCCGGGCGCCGGTGAGGCCCCTGGGCTTCCACTCGCGCGGGTAGCCCAGCGACACCTCGTCGAAGCGGACGCCGTCGTGCCGCGTGGTGCGCGGGATGTGCAGGTGGCCGTAGACCATCTCCGCGCAGTTGAACCGCAGGTGCCAGTCGGCGGTGCGCTCGGTGCCGCACCACAGCGCGAACTCGGGGTAGCGCAGCACCCGCGTGGGCTCGCGGACGAGCGGGTAGTGGTTGATCAGCACGGTCTTGAGCGCCGGGTCGACCTCGGAGAGCCTGCGCTCGGTCTCCACGATCCTGGCCTCGCACCACGCCTCGCGGCTGGGGTGGGGATCGGGGAACAGGAAGTACTCGTCCGTGCACACCACGCCGACCTCGTGGGCCTTCGCGAGCGCCGACACCTGGTCGAAGGTGCCCTCGGGGCGGAACGTGTAGTCGTACAGCGTGAACAGGGGGGCGACGACCAGCGGGTCGCCCGCGCCCTCGAAGACCGGGTACGGGTCCTCGGGCGTCACGACGTCGATGCTCCGGCACATCTCGACGATCTGCTTGTAGCGGATCTCGCCGCGGGCTTGCACCGCGTCGTCCTTCGTCGTCCACAGCTCGTGGTTGCCCGGCGACCAGACCACCTTCGCGAACCGCCGCCGCAGCAGGTCGAGGGCCCATTCGATGTCCTGGAACTTCTCCCCGACGTCACCGGCGACGATCAGCCAGTCGTCGGGGGACGGCGCCTCGATGGCGGCGACGAAATCCCGGTTCTCCTGGTAAGTCACGTGCAGATCGCTGGTGGCGAGCAGTCTCGGCGTGCGGGTCACAGGGTCGACCTTAACCGTTCCCGATGCCCGTCTCCGATACCCCGAAGCCCTCTAGGGGGTAGTTGGACGACGAAAAGCGACCGTTCATCCGTTCGTCGCAGATCTTAGCCCGTTGAACTCATACCCCTACACCGTGTAACGCTAGTCGGGTCCGCTCATCCTTACGGGCCCCTAAACCACCTATCGGGTAGTCAACCGGCTTCCTACGGTGATCACATCGCAACCACCCCGGCGGAGGACCAGATGTCCGAGTCCCAATTCGCACGAACCCCCGACCCCCGGTTGGCCCGTCAGGTGCAGCCCGGCATCCCCGGCGCCGCCACGCCGTTCAGTCGGACGGTCAGTGCCGAGATCACCCGCACCGCGCAGCAGCAGCAATACGGCTACCCGCCACCTCGTCGCCGCACCCCGGCCGAGGAAGCCGCGTTGTCCACCCTGCTGCGCACCCGCCAGCGCGCGCAGACGCCCCGGCCGGAGCCGTGGCTGCGCCAGACCCCGGAACCGGTCCCGGCCGCCGCTCCGCGCGGCGACGTGACCGAACTGCTCGCCGCCAGGCTCGTGCCCGCCGCGCTGTGGAACCTGGTCGAACCGCTCGTCCCGCCGGTCAAGATCCGGCGCCAGGGCGGTGGACGCAGCCGCGTCTCCGACCGCGCCATCTTCACCGCGATCGTGTTCGTCCTGACCAGCGGATGCGCGTGGCGACACCTGCCGTCCAGCTTCGGCGTCACGGTCCCGACCGTGCACCGCCGATTCCAGGAGTGGACCGACGCAGGCCTGTGGCTGCGCCTGCGCCGAGCCGCCGCGGACCGCCAGACGGCGGGCGAGGAGAACGAGTGGATCCACGCGGTCCTGGAGGCGGCCGAGCGCCGCGGAACGAAGACGGGCTCCTGACCGTCGGATGAACGTGGAGGCCGGTCCGGTCCGCCGAGCACTGAACCGGACCGAGCCCCACCACGTTCATCCGAGTAGGACCCCAGGAGGAACCGCCATGACGACCGACCCGCCGCTCTCGCACCGCGCGCTCGCGCTGCTCCGCGCCACCGCCGCGGGCCGCGTCGAGCTGACCTGCAGCAGCGAACCCGACTTCCGGGTCGACGAGCTCGCCTGCTGCGACCAGCCCGCCGCCCGCCTGCTCGTCCACGCGGGCTTCATCCAGCCCGCCGTGACCGCACCCCCCGGCCACTGGGTCCCCGCCCACCTCAGCCCCGCGGGCACCGAGGTCCTCGCCCTGGACACCTCAGCGGCTGCCTGACCCACTCCCGCGCCGGGCTGACGCCTCTTGCGCGGTGCGCTTCCGGTCTACGTGTGCAGCCCGTGCTGGTACTTCGGGAACCGGACGCTGATCTTCGTGCCCAGTCCCTGGGCCGTCTCCACGACGAGGCCGTAGTCGTCGCCGTAGAAGCGGCGCAGCCGTTCGTCGATGTTCCCCAGCCCTATCCCGGCGGTCTCGTCCACCTGCCCCGCCAACGTCCGCCGCAGCGCCTCCGGGTCCATGCCGATGCCGTCGTCCTCGATGGTGATGTGCGCTTCGGCGCCCGCGTCGGCGGCGAGGATCTGGATGTGGCCCGGCTCGACCTTCCCCTCCATGCCGTGCCGCACGGCGTTCTCCACGAGCGGTTGCAGGCACAGGAACGGCACGGTCACGGACAGCACCTCGGGCGCGATCTGCAGCGTCACGGTCAGCCGCTCGCCGAACCTGGCCCGCTCCAGCGCCAGGTACTGGTCGATGGACTTCAGCTCCTCCGCCAGCGTGGTGAAGTCGCCGTGCCGCCGGAACGAGTACCGGGTGAAGTCGGCGAAGTCGAGCAGCAGCGTCCTGGCGCGCTCGGGGTTCGTCCGCACGTACGACGCGATGGCGCTGAGCGAGTTGTAGATGAAGTGCGGCGAGATCTGCGCCCGCAGCGCCCGCACCTCGGCCTCGACGAGCCGGGTGCGCGAGCGGTCCAGCTCGGCCAGCTCCAACTGGCCCGACGCCCAGCGCGCGACCTCGTTCGTCGCCCGCACGAGCCCGGCGGACGCCTCCCGGCTGTACGCGGCGAGCACCCCGACGACGTGGCCCTCGACGGTCAGCGGGGCGACGACGGCGATCTGCACCGGGCAGTCGGGCAGCGTGCAGCCGATGTCGAACGCACGGGTGCGGCCGGTGCTGAACACCTCCTGCGCGAGCCGCATGGCGTCGCCGGAGTGGTGGGCGCCGAGCCCTTCCCAGGCGACGACCTCGACCTCGTCGGTCAACGCGAGCGCGGGGGTGTCGAGCAGCGTGCGCAGGTGGCGGGCGGACTTCTTGGCCGCCTCGGGGACCAGCCCGGCGCGCAGCGGGGGAGCGGCGGACCACGCGGTGTGCAGCGTCTCGAACGTGATCCGCTGGGCCTCGGTCAGGAAGTCCTGCCGCGGACCCGACCCCCGCCACAGCACGAACACGATCGCCGCCCCGACCAGGAGGATCGCTCCCACCGCCATCAACCCGGTCACGTCTCGCCCCTCCGGCGGGTCTCGCTCAAGGACGGTTCCTCGTTCGTCTCCAGCCCGAGGTTCTCGGGCGCGTGCAGGCGGACCATGACCCGGTTGACGTTCTCCGGCACCCTGCCGGGGGTCATCAGCGACACCGCGTACATCACGACGAAGCCCAGCGGCACGGTCCACGCGGCGGGGCGGGACAGGAACACGTGGTACCACTGGTCGTTGGTGCGGGCGCTGATCGTGATGATCCCCGCCGCCAGCGCGGGCAGCCCGCCCGCGAGCATCCCGGCGACCGCGCCGACCGTGGTGATGCGCGTGCTCCAGATCCCCAGCAGCAGCAACGGGCACAGCGACGACGCCGCCACGGCGAACGCCAGCCCGACCATGTCCGCGACCGGGATCCCGGTCACCAGCACGGTCATCGCCAATGGCACCAGCGCCGCGAGCCCCGCGGAGATCCGGAAGCCGCGCACGCCGCGCATCTTCAGCACGTCCTGGCTCAGCACGCCCGCGAGCGACACCATCAGCCCGGACGACGTGGACAGGAACGCGGCGAACGCGCCACCGGCGACCAGCGCGCCGAGCAGCTGCCCGCCGAGGCCCTCGATCATCCGGCTGGGCAGCACCAGCACCACCGCGTCGGTGTCCCCGGTCAGCAGCAGCTCCGGCGTGTAGAGCCTGCCGAGCACGCCGTAGAGCGGCGGCATCAGGTAGAAGATCCCCAGCAGCCCCAGCACGATCAGCGTCGTGCGGCGCGCGGCCCGGCCGTTCGGGTTGGTGTAGAAGCGGACGATCACGTGCGGCAGCCCCATGGTGCCCAGGAACGTCGCCAGGATCAGCGAGTACACCGCGTACAGCGGGAACTCGCCGCCCTCGGACATCGGCAGCGCCCAGTTCGCGTTCGTGGTGTGCGGCAACGACTCCAGGTGCGGCACGGTCGCGCCCGCCGGGAACTCGAACACGCTGCCGGAGGCGATGGTGTGCTCGCCCGCCGTCAGCACGAGGCCCTCGCCCTCGACGTGGATCCCGTCCAGCAGCCCGCGTCCGGAGAAGGTGACGGCGTCGTCGGCGTGGATCACCGTCGCGGTGTCGAAGGAGACCGACGTCTCCTCGCGGAACACCGGGTAGTCCGGGCCGTTGATCCGCTGGCCGCCGTGCGCCTGCCACGCCAGCAGCAGGAACACCACCGGCACGGCGATGGCCGTCAGCTTCAGCCAGTACTGGAACGCCTGCACGAACGTGATGCTGCGCATCCCGCCGGAGACCACGTTCACCGTCACCACGACCGCGACGACCAGCCCGCCGAGCCATTCCGGCGCGCCGGTGACCGTGTGCAGCGTCAGGCCCGCTCCCTTGAACTGGGGCAGCAGGTACAGCCACGCGATGGCGATCGCGAGGCCGCTCGCCACCCGGCGCACCGCCTGCGAGCCGAACCGGGCCTCGGCGAAGTCCGGCAGCGTGTACGCGCCCGACCGCCGCAGCGGGGCCGCGACCAGCGTCAGCAGCACGAGGTAGCCCGCGGTGTAGCCGACCGGGAACCACAGCATGTCCGGTCCGTGGGCGAAGATCAGCCCCGCGATGCCGACGAACGAGGCCGCGGACAGGTACTCGCCGCCTATCGCGGACGCGTTCCACCACGGCGACACCGTGCGCGAGGCGACGTAGAAGTCCGACGTGGTGCGCGAGATCCGCAGCCCGTACGCGCCGACCAGCATCGTGCCCAGCGCGACCACCAGCACGGCGACGACACCGTGGGTGTTGTTCACGACCGCTCGACCAGCTCGGCGAACTCGCGTTCGCTCCGCTCGGCCTGCCGCACGTAGAACCAGCCCGCCAGCACGAACACCGGGAACACCACCACCCCGAGCAGCACCCACGTCAGCCCGATGCCGAACACCTGGGTGCGCGCCACCGACGGCGCGAACGTGAACACCAGCGGCAGCGTCGCCAGCCCTCCCGCCACCAGGCCGACGACCAGCAGCCCCAGCGTGCGCTGGGTGCGGATCAGCGACCGCATGTACAGCGCGCCCAGCTGGCTCTGCTCGGTGATCTCCCGCGACGTCGGGTACGGCCGCCGGGGGCGGGGGGCGCCGGTCCGGGGGCTCGTCACCACCACGCGCTGCGTCGGCGGCTGCTCGGGCGTCACGTGGCCTGCCGGTTCCGCACGCTCTCGTCGGTGGTCTGGTTCTGCACGACCGGCCGCGCGCGCCGCACCAGCAGCTGCCGCAGGTGCCGGGCGTGGCGGCGGCTGACCGGGAGCACCGCCCCGCCGATGTTGACGCTCAGGTGCCCCTCCTCCAGTCGCAGCTCGTCGACGTGGCTCAGCGACACCAGGTGGCTGCGGTGGATCCGCACGAACCCGGCCGACCGCCAGCGCTCCTCCAGCCCGTTCAGCGCCGCGCGGACCAGACCGCTGCCGGTCGCGGTGTGCAGGCGCGCGTAGTCGCCGTGCGCCTCGACGTAGCGGATGTCGGCGAGCCGGATGAACCGGGTGATCCCGCCCAGCTCGACCGGGATCACCTCCTCGCCCACCTCGGGCTGCGGCGGCGTGGCCTGCTGGGCCTGCGGCTCGGCGACGGACTTCACGTCCAGCACCTCGTGCACGATCCGGTGCACCGACTCGGCCAGCCGCTCCGCCCGCACCGGCTTGAGCAGGTAGTCGAGGGCCTTCAGCTCGAACGCCTCGACGGCGGGCTCCTGGTGCGCGGTCACGAACACGATGGGCGGCGGCTGCGCGAACCGCGACAGCACCCGCGCCAGGTCCAGCCCGTCCAGGCCGGGCATCCGGATGTCCAGGAACACCGCGTCCACCGGCTGGCCCGCGTCCATGGCGCGGTGCAGCCCGCGCAGGGCCGTGGTCGCGTCGGTGACGCCCTCGACGTGCGCGATGCGCGGATCGGAGCGCAGGAGGTACACCAGGTCCTCCAGCGCGGGCGGCTCGTCGTCGACCGCGAGCACGCGCAACGTCCGTTCGAGAGCGCCTCGGCGCTCGGGCCCCTCGCAGAGGGGACAGGGCAGGCCTGCGGTCATGTCGGATCGAGTCCAATGCTGTGAACGGCCGATCTCCACGGCGACGGGGGATTAGACCATCAGCTGGACATCGTCGCCCGTCGAGGGGTCGGGAGCAAGTGCGCGCCCGGCGTTCGTCAGCCCGCGATGCGACGGGTCCGGTGGTCCGCGACCCTGGGGTGCGCGGCGAGCGCGTCCCCGAGCGTGATCTCCAGCTCGACGAACGACTCCTCGGCGCGGCGGGCGGCGACGAGCACCGACGACGCGGCGGCCGGGCCGACCAGGCGGCGCGTCGGGTCGGTCAGCGATTCGAGGACCTCCGACCACTGGTTCGACAACTTCGTCAAACCCTCCAGCGCTGCCACGAGTTCACCCGTTGTCGTGGGTGGCTCGGCGGCTATCCGGGCGAGATGGTCACCCAGTGCTCCCAAGTCGGCGTTCATCGTCACCCCCAATGCGACAGTCAGGTACCCCAGGATATTGCTCCAGCCCAGCGAAATGGTCAACCAGGTCTCAATTGGCTGCTGTTTTCACTGGTCAACGGCAGAAGGAATGGTACCTGCAAAGCCTTTCCACAACCATTCCTACGTACCCGTGAGCTGTGTCACCAGCAATCTGACAACCATTTCACCGGCGTGGACCTCGAATAATCCGAAGCCGGCCTCGACCGCCATGTCCAAGGCCATCCGCGAGTGGTCTAGTGCCTGTGCGTATTCGTTCGCGCGCAGGTGTGCCTCCGCCGTGCCGAGGTGCGCTCGAACGGCCCCGTAGCGGTACTCACTCGCAGTCGCCAGCTCCAGCGCCCTCCGGTACGCCGCCACGGCGCGCGCCTGGTCGCCCGAGCGTCCCGGCACCAGTCCCCTGGCGCTGTGGACCTCGGATTCGACGCGGCTGGTGCTCCCCAGCTCCCGCACCATCCCCATCGCCCGGTCCACCGCCGCCGCGGCCTCCTCGTGATCACCCGATCGGCTCAGCGCCGTCGCCGGGTGGGAGAGCCCCTCGGTCAGGTGGTGCCGCGACCCCGTCCGGTCCCACTGCCCGACCGCCCGCCGCAGCAGCCCGACCGCGGTCCCGTGCTCGCCGCGGGCCGTGTGGCACTGGGCCAGCAGGCAGGTCGCGGACGCCTCGATGTTCGTCCCCACCTCCGCGCGGGCCGGCTCGACCGCTTCCGCGAGGTGGCCGAACGCCCCGTCCACGTCACCCCTCATCAGCGCGATCGACCCGAGGCCGGTGAGCGCCGAGATCCGCGTGTGCGGCAGCGCTCCCGGCCCGTCGCCCAGCACCAGCAGCCGTTCGAACGACGCCACCGCCGCCGGGAACTCGCTCAGCTCCATCGCCGGCACCCCGCGCACCCCGACCACCAAGCCACGCCGCCTCGCCCGCGTCCTCGTCGGCGACCTCCAGGTGCTCCAGCGCGGTCCGCGGGTTGCCCAGGTTCCGGTGCTCGCAGGCCAGCCACACCAGCATCCGCGTCTCCGCGGCCCGGTCGCCGTCGGCTCGCGCCGCGGCCGGCGCCGCGCCGATCGCGCCCAGGAACTCCACGTGGTGCCCGTGCGTGCCGAGGTACCCGCCCATCCCGTTCACCAGTTGCCACGCCACCGGCCGAGGCCCGACCCGCGCGCAGTGCTCCGCCGCCGCGAACAGGCTCGGGCGCTCGGCGTCCAGCCACGCCAGCGCCGCCGCCTCGTCCGGCAGCAGGTGCGGAGCGGGCGGCCGCGGCACGCCCAGCTCCGGGTACAGCAGGGACGCCACCTCGTTCGCCGTGCGCAGGTACCAGTCGAGCAGCCGTCCGACCGCGTCGCCGGGGTCCGCCCTGCGCGCCTGCTCCGCCGCGTAGTCCCGCAGCAGGTCGTGCAGCCCGATCCGGCCCGCCTCCGACCGCTGCACCAGGTTCGCCGTCACCAGCTCCTCGACCAGCACCCCGGCGTCCGCGCCGAGCAGCGCCGACGCCCCGTGCACGCTCACGTCCGGCCCCGGCGCCAGCCCCAGCAGCCGGAACAGCTCGGCGGCCTCCGGGCGCAGCGTGGCGTAGGACAGGTCGAACGCCCGCCGGACCGCGGCCGAGTCGTCGTTCTCGACCGCCAGCGCCGACAGCCGGTCACCCTCCCGCAGCTCGGCGACGTACCCCTCGACGTCCCCGACGCCGACCAGGTTGCCCAGCGCGATCCGCAGCGCCAGCGGGAGACAACCGCACAGCCGCGCCAACTCCGCCACGACCCGGTCGTCCGCGTCGACCCCCAGCGTGCGCGCCAGCAGCTCCCGCGCGTCCCGCTCGGCCAGCACGGCGAGCCGCACCACCGCCGCGCCCGCGATCCGCAGCTCGCCGCGGCTGGTGATCAGCACGCCGCTGCCGGGCTCGTCGGGCAGCAGCGGCAGCACCTGGTCGGCCGACGCCGCGTTGTCCAGGATCACCAGCACCCGCCGCCCCCGCAGCAGGCTCCGGTACGCCGCGACCAGCCCGGCCTCGTCCAGCGGGACGTGGTCCACCCGCACCCCGAGCGCGCGCAGGAACCGCGCCAGCACGGACGCGGTGGACAGCGCCGGGGAGGGGGAGCAGCCGCGCAGGTCCACGTGCAGCTGGCCATCGGGGAACCGGGACCGCAGCGAGTGGCCGGCGCGGATCGCGAACGCCGTCTTCCCGACCCCTGGCGGTCCGCTGACCACGACGGCGGACCGACCGGCGTGGCCCAGCAGCTCCGACACCCGCGCCAGCTCCGCCGCCCGCCCCACGAAGTGCCCCACCGGCGCGGGCAGCTGCGACACCGGCGTCCACGGGGGAGCGGGCCGCAGTGCCGCCAAGGCCCGCCGCCGCTCCTCCTCCAGCCGGTCGACGGGCAGCCACGTCGTGTCCACGTCCGCCAGCGCCGCTCCGCGCCAGCACGCCAGCGCCCGTTCGTGCTCCCCGTCGGCGACCAGCGCCCGGAACCGGTGCAGGTCCAGCGCGCCGTCGGGCACCACGATCCGGTACCCGGTCGGCGTGGTCTCGATCAGCCGCGGCTCGCCGAGCGCGCGCCGCAGCCGCATCACGTACACCGGCAACGTCCGCGCCGCCCGTGCCGGGGGCGACGAGCCCCACACGCAGCGGATCAGCTCGGCCGTGGACAGCGAGCCGTGCAGCAGCAGCGCGGCGAGCACCACCCGCTGCTTGGCCGCGCCGAGCCGGACGTCGACGCCGCCGCGGCGGACCACCAGCGGCCCGAGCACACCGAACTGGTCCACCTGCGCCGTTCCTCCCGTTCGGACGTGCCGGAGCGACGCGCCCGAACGAGGCGGAAGTCGTTACAGGGCCCCGACTTCCGTGATGCGGATCGACGCGGTCCCGGTCTCGTCGGACTCCTCCAGGTCGACCTCGGCGGAAATGCCCCAGTCGTGGTCCCCGGCGGGGTCGTCGAAGATCTGACGCACGTCCCAGCGCCCCGGTTCCTCGGTGATGATCAGCAGTGCCGGGCCGCGGGCGTCGGAGCCGATGCCGATGGAGTCGAACGCCTCGAAGTAGGGCTCGATCGCGTCCTCCCAGGCGTCCTGGTCCCAGCCGGAGTCGCCGTCGAGCAGGCCGAGCTCGTAGTAGTTGCGGCGCGCGGCCAGTTCGACCCGGCGGAACAGCGCGTTGCGCACCAGGACCCGGAACGCGCGCACGTTGCGCGTGACGGCGGGCGGCCGGTCGTCGATCCGCACCTCGGGCTTGGTCTCGCCGAGCGGGTTGCTCAGCTTCTCCCACTCCTCCAGCAGGCTGGAGTCGACCTGGCGCACGAGTTCGCCGAGCCACTCGATGAGGTCGTTGAGCTCCTCGGTCTTGGCTTCCTCCGGCACGGTGTGGCGCAGCGCCTTGTACGCGTCGGCCAGGTACCGCAGCACGATGCCCTCCGACCGCGCCAGCTGGTAGAAGCTGACGTACTCGGTGAACGTCATGGCCCGCTCATACATGTCGCGGACCACGGACTTCGGCGACAGGTGGTGGTCGGCGACCCACGGGTGGCCGTTGCGGTACGTCGTGAAAGCGCCTTCCAGCAGCTCTTCCAACGGCTTCGGGTACGTGACCTGGTCGAGCAGCTCCATCCGTTGGTCGTACTCGATGCCGTCGGCCTTCATCGCCGCCACGGCCTCGCCGCGCGCCTTGAACTGCTGCGCGGACAGGATCTGGCGCGGGTCGTCCAACGTGGACTCGATGATGGACAGCGCGTCCAGCGGGTAGCTCGGCTCCTCGCGGTTCAGCAGCTCGATCGCGGCCAGGGCGAACGGCGACAGCGCCTGGTTCAGCGCGAAGTTGTCCTGGAGGTCGACGGTGAGCTGGTAGCGGCGGCCCTCGGCGTCGGGCTCGGCCAGCTTTTCCACCACGCCGGACTGGAGCAGCCCGCGGAAGATGGAGATCGCGCGCAGGATGTGCTTGAGCTGCGCCTTGCGCGATTCGTGGTTGTCCTCCAGCAGGTGCCGCATCGCCCCGAAGAAGTTGGACCCGGTCGCGTCTCCGCGCCTGTTCAGCACGTTGAGGATCATCGCGTGGCTGACCGAGAAGGTCGACGTCAGCTGCTCCGGCTCCGCCGCGACGAGCCGGTCGAACGTCTTGTCGCTCCACGACACGAAACCCTCGGGAGCCTTGGTGCGCACGACGCGCTTGAGCTTCTTCGGGTCGTCGCCCGCCTTCGCGACGCGCTTGGCGTTCTCCACCTCATGGTCGGGCGCCTGCACGACCACGGTCCCCACCGTGTCGTAGCCCGCGCGGCCGGCGCGACCGGCGATCTGGTGGAACTCGCGCGCCTTGAGGATGCGGGTGCGGGTGCCGTCGTACTTGCTCAGCGCGGTGAACAGCACCGTGCGGATCGGCACGTTGATGCCGACGCCGAGGGTGTCCGTGCCGCAGATGACCTTCAGCAGACCGGCCTGCGCCAGCTGCTCCACGAGCCTGCGGTACTTCGGCAGCATGCCCGCGTGGTGCACGCCGATGCCGTGCCGCACGATCCGCGACAGCGTCTTGCCGAACCCGGAGGTGAACCGGAAGCCGCCGATCATCGCGGCGATGGCGTCCTTCTCGGCGCGCGTGCACACGTTCACGCTCATCAGCGCCTGCGCGCGCTCCAGCGCCGAGGCCTGGGTGAAGTGCACGACGTAGATCGGGGCTTCCCGGCCGTGCAGCAGCTCCTCGATCGTCTCGTGCAGCGGCGTCGTCACGTACTGGAAGTTCAGCGGGACGGGCCGGTCCACCGACCGCACGACCGCCGTCGGCCGCTCGGTGCGCCGGGACAGGTCCTTCTCGAAGAACGCGACGTCGCCGAGCGTCGCGGACATCAGCAGGAACTGCGCCTTCGGCAGCTCGATCAGCGGCACCTGCCACGCCCAGCCGCGCTCGGGCTCGGAGTAGAAGTGGAACTCGTCCATGACGACCTGGCCGACCTCGGCCTCCGCGCCGTCGCGCAGGGCGATGTTCGCCAGGATCTCGGCCGTGCAGCAGATGATCGGCGCGGTGTCGTTGACGCTCGCGTCACCGGTCAGCATGCCGACGTTCGCCGGGCCGAAGGTGTCGCACAGCGCGAAGAACTTCTCCGACACCAGCGCCTTGATGGGCGCGGTGTAGAAGGTCCTCTTGCCCTCGGCCAGTGCCGCGAAGTGCGCCCCGATGGCGACCAGGCTCTTGCCGGACCCGGTGGGGGTGCTCAGGATGACGTTCGAGCCGGAGACCAGCTCGATCAGCGCCTCCTGCTGCGCCGGGTAGAGCTGGAGCCCGCGCTCCGCCGCCCAGGAGGCGAACGTGTCGAAGAGCAGGTCTGGGTCGGGGGTGGCCGGAAGCCGATCGGT
Organism: Umezawaea sp. cmx-9-4; assembly: GCA_049997955.1. GTDB lineage: Bacteria > Actinomycetota > Actinomycetes > Mycobacteriales > Pseudonocardiaceae > Umezawaea. The sequence continues at coordinate 514,645 of JAEBDY010000003.1, forward strand.
GAGAGTCATCGCAGGTCGGATCATAGGTGAGAGCGGTGAGCCCGGTGGCGGCCACCGCCGCGGCGACCGTGTGGGACTCTCGGGTGTGACCGATCGCCACCTGGACGACCTGCGTCGGACGGCACGAGCGGCCCTGCCCGACCCGCGCGGGTCGACCGGCGCGGAGCCGGGGGCGGACCTCGCCGACCTGGTCCGCGCCGAACACGGGCTGGCGCTGCTGGGAGAACCCGGTTCCGGCAGGACGACCCGCCTGCACCGCCTCGCCGCGGAGCTGCTGGCCGACGACGGAGGACCGGTCCCGATCGTGCTGTCCCTGTCCACCGGCAGCTGGCGGGTCGAGCCGCACCGGCTCAGCGCACTGCGCTGGGCGAGCGCGCAGGACGTCGTCCCCGACGACGACTGGGACACCGAGGCCCTCGAACGCGCGCAGCGGCTCAGCGTGGCCAAGCTGGAACAGGTGGACCACGCCGTGGGCACCGCGGTCGAGTGGCTGTCCACGGAGATCGGCAGGCTCTACCGGGCGTCGCCCCGGCGGGTCGCCGAGTGGCTGCGCGCGACGCCCAGCCCGCTGGTGCTGCTGCTCGACGGGCTGGACGAGATCCGGCACGCCGACGACCGCCGCCGGTGCGTGGAGGTGCTGACCCTGCTGAAGACCAGGCTCACCACCGCGATCGTCGTGTGCGCCGGGCCCGAGGACCACGTCGAGCTGCGGAAGTTCGGGCAGGCCGTGGAGATCCCGCCGTTGAGCGCCGCGACCGTCGACGCCCGCCTGTCGGCGGCCGGGCTGACGTGGCTGCGCGAGGCGTGCGCGCGGAACGACGACCTGCTCGCGCTGCTGGACACCGAGCTGGCGCTGGCGCTCGCGGTGGCCGGCTACCAGGGGAGGGACGTCGCCGACGACGAGCCGGAACGGCTGCTGGCGGGCGGCCTCGACCACCTGTGGGCGCTGCGCCTGCCGCCGCGCGCGGAGTCCCTGCGCGGCCTGGCCCGGCTGATGGACCGCGGCGACCGGGACGTGTTCGCCGTCGAGGCCCTCACCCTCGCCTGGGTCCGCGCCGCCGGTCTGCGGCCCGCCCGGTCATCGGCCCCGTGGGTCTACGCCGTGCTGGCGCTGGCCGCGGCCGCCGGCCTGGTCGCGTTCACCGCGCGGGCCACCGGCACCGGCTTCGCCCTGCTGTGCGCGGCGGTGCTCGCCTGCTCGGCGGGCGCGCAGGCGTACACGGCCCGCAACGCCACCGACCGCCGCCCGTCCAGGCTGGACCAGGGCGACTTCGTGGCCGTCCGCTGGACCGTCGACTGGCGGGCCGGGGCCACCGCGCTGCTCACGTGCGCGTTGACCGGCCTGGTCCTGGGCGCGTCCGTCGGCATGTTCGGCGGCGCCGCGGGCCTCGCGCTCGGCCTGCTGCCCGGCGCCGCAGCAGGCGTGGCGCTCGGCGTCCTGGCCCTGCCGAGCCGCGCCACCGCCGCCCGCTCCCGCCCGACCGCGTCCCGCTGGACCCTCGCCGTCCGCGTCGCCACGGGCCTGCTCGGCCTCGCCGCGAGCCTGGCCCTCGCGTTCGCCGTGCTCACCCTCGTCGACAGCGGCCTCACCGCGTACATCCACCACCTGATGCTCTCCGCCACGGCGGGCGTGTGGCTCGCGGCGTTCGCCGTGTCCCTGCACGGCTGGTGGAGCCACCGCGTCGCCGTGCGGACCGTGACGCGCGCGGGCGTGCTGCCCGTCGACCTGGCCGGGTTCGTCGCCGACGGCGTGCTGCGCAAGGGCCCGGACGGCTACGCGTTCGACCACCACACCCTGCGCGGCCACCTCGCGCGGGACTAGTTCCGGGACATCGCCACCCGCTACGCCGAGCGAACCGCCCACCACCAGCCGGAAATCGCCATCGCCTGGATCGTCCTCCGGCCCCGATGTCCTTGCAGGACACCCCGTAGCGGCTCCGCGCACACCGCCCTCCGATCCATGGTCCGCGGATCGCCACCCAGTCATACTCCGACCCATGAGCGGAACACCCTTATCCAACCGAAGCTCGAAGATCGAAGAGGTCGGCAAGCAGACGACGCCGCGGAAGCCAGCGGTGGCGGGCGGCAAGGCGACCACGGACGTCCAGCCACCGCTCGCGAGCGGGGTGGCCGAACGGATCGCCGCGGGCATCGCCGCCGACCTCGCCGAGGCGGCGAAGGCCGACCCGGAGCAGTGGGCGCGGATCAGCGAGCAGGAGCTGCTGGTCTGGATCGCCGAGGACACCAAGGCGGCGCTCGCCGAGCTCGCCGCTGGCGGGTTGACGGAGGACGGCCGATGACCTCGATGGTGTTTCCCCTGCGCGCGCAGTTCGGGCGCATCGTGCGCCGGTCGGTCCGGCGGTCCTTCGCGACCGCGGTACCCGTCGTCCCGCGGGGGCAGGCCTGGCACCAGTGGGCGCAGCACCAGCAGTGGGCGGACTTCCTGAACCAGGACGTGGCCCCGCAGGTCCTGGCCGAGATCGCGGCGCCGACGTGGCTGGCCTCCTGGTGGCCGCAGCTCGCCCAGGCGGGCGACGGCACCCCGACCGGGGCGCCGTCGGGTGGCTCGGGCAAGCCCGCCGCAGGCAGGTCGAAGCAGAAGTCGGTCGCGGACCTGCTGAACATGATGATCAACGAACCGGGGCGCTACCTGGTGCACCGCACCTTCAGCCAGGCCATCGGCGAGCTGCGGGAGGACGCCGTGATCGACGCCAGCTACCCCGCGGGCACCCTCGACCCCAACGCCCCGCCCGGCATCTACGTCATCCCCGGCCTCGTCGGCGTCCAGTACGGCAAGTGGTGCGTGATCTTCGAGAAGGGCAAGGCGGCCCACCACTTCGCCTCGGTCGCGGTGACCGCGGGCGTCGAGCCCGTGAACAAGGAGGAGATGGTCTGCATCCGCGACATCCCGACCTCCGACGCGTACGGCTGGTGCACGGTCGAGGACGTGCTGGAGGCGAAGAAGCAGTACGACGCGCACAAGAAGGCGGCGGGCCTCTCGAGGAAGGAGTGACCCGAACCAGGGCGCGGTCCTGAACCGCGAAAGCGCCCCCGACTCCGGTGTGATCACCACGGTGACCACACCGGAGCCCTGAGCGGACCCGCCACCTCCGCCTCGGCGGCCGGGGCCTCGGGCCACCTTCTCCGGTTGCGCCGAGGGCCCGGTGGGTGGCGCAGGCCCGCGCGGCGGGTCGCGAGTGGCCGCACGCCGACTCCGAGCCGGAGTTGCGGCGTTTCCCCCTTGCCCACGCCCGATCCGTCACCTCACCCCGACCGACCGTGGTTCACCCGTGGCAGATCCGCAGATCGACGGCTTGCAGGACACGCCCTAGTCGAGCCGGTAGCCGTAGGGCAGTTCGAGGCGGTGCGCCGCCAGGAGTTCCGTGTCGGCCAGGATCTCGCGGGTCGGGCCGTCCGCCACGACGACGCCCTCGTCGATCACGACGCTGCGGGTGCACAGCTGGAGCGCGTACGGCAGGTCGTGGGTGACCATCAGCATCGTGCGGTCCAGCCCGAGCAGCACCTCGGCCAGTTCGCGGCGGGCCACCGGTTCGAGGTTGGCCGACGGCTCGTCGAGCACCAGGATCTCGGGGTCGCAGGCCAGCACGGTCGCCAGCGCGACGCGGCGGCGTTGGCCGCCGGACAGGTGCAGCGGCGAGCGGTCGGCGAAGTCCGCCATGCCCACCGCGTCCAGCGCCCTGGCCACCCGCTCGTCCAGCTCGGCGCCGCGCAGCCCGAAGTTCGCGGGCCCGAACGCCACGTCCTGGCGGGCGGTCGGCATGAACAGCTGGTCGTCCGGGTCCTGGAACACCACGCCGACGCGGCGGCGGATCTCCTTGAGGTTCGCCTTGTCCACCGGCATCCCGGCCACCTCGATCCGGCCGGACCCGCCGCTGATCACGCCGTTGAGGTGCATGACGAACGTGGTCTTGCCCGCGCCGTTCGGCCCGAGCAGCGCGACCCGCTCACCGGGCTGGACGCGCAGGTTGACGCCGAACAGCGCCTGGTGGCCGTCCGGGTACGCGTACGCCAGGTGCTCGACCAGCAGCGCCGCCGTCCGCGGCTCGACCACGCGGACCGGTCGCGGACTGCTGGACCCGGTCATCTCCGGCATCGTGCCACTCCAACCGCGGGACACCATCGCCAGGTGCACGCGCTCGCCGCGCTCGTAGGAGCGGATGAACAGGCTGCCGATGCCGCGCGCGGTCGCGCCGACCTGCCAGAGGAACCGCGGGTCGTGGCCGCGGGAGATGCGGGCGATCCGCATCCGCTGGGCCTCGCCGACGATCACCTCGCCGTAGCGCAGCATCAGCGTGGCGATGGTGATCAGCACTGACGGCGTTCGCAGCCGCTGCAAACCCAGCAGCAGGTCGTGCGGGGCCGTGGTCGCGGCCAGCGTCAACGACACCAGCACGCCGAGCGTGCCCTTGGCGAGGATGTTCCACCCGGCCAGCGCGCCCTCGACGGACACCGCGACGCCGAGGAAGTCGACGCGCCTGCCGTGGCCGACGAGCGGCAGCAGGACCGCGAGGACGACGAACGGCAGTTCGATCAGGGCGCGCGAGGCGAACCAGCTCACCGGGACCCGCGCGACCCACCACACCGACGTGATCGCCAGGAGGTAGACGCCGAACGCCCAGAAGGCCTCGCGCGGCGTCGCCACCACGCACAGCACGGACACGAACGCGGCGACGATCTTCAGCTGCGGCGGCAGCCGGTGCACCGGCGAGTCGCCGGGCCGGTGCAGCACGCCGTGCCCGGCGCCCACGTGCTACTCGCCTTGCCGGGTGTTCCGCGGGGAACGCTTGCGCAGCAACCAGAACAGCCCGCCCGCGACCACGAGCGTGACGACCACGCCGAGGACGCCCGCGACCCCGGTGAACCGGTCGTCGCCGCCCACCGCGTAGTCGGCGAACAGCGAGCCGCTCATCGGGCTCTCCCGCGCGTGCTCCGCGATGCCGTGGACCTCGGTCACGTGGTCCAGCCCGTCCGGGTTGGAGTTCGCGAAGTACGACACCACCCCGGCCAGCAGGAGCGAGACGACCGCGAACCCGATGAAGAACCGCTTCACGCCCTCAACTCCAACTTCTGCTCGGTCCCGCGCAGCAGGTACACCAGGTCCGGCCGCACCGCGGTCACGGCCGTCACCGTCGCCGCGGTGATCAGGCCCTCGCCGATGCCGATCAGCACGTGCACCCCGAGGATCGCGGCCGCCACCGTCCCGAACGACACACCGCCCTGGCCGCCGATCGCGTACTCCAGCACGAACCCGGAGGAGGCGACCACCGTGTTCACCAGCGCCGACACGAACGCCACCGCGGCGAGCCCGCCCTTGCCCCGGCGGGCCAGGCGGCGCAGCGACACGGCGATCAGGTACCCGGTGGCGGTGCCGACCAGCGCCATGTTCGTGACGTTCGCGCCCAGCGCCGTCACGCCGCCGTCCGCGAACAGCAGGGACTGCAGCACCAGCACGATCGTCACACACAGCGCCCCGACCCACGGCCCGACCAGGATCGCCGCCAGCGCGCCGCCCAGCAGGTGACCGCTCACACCGGGCAGCACGGGGAAGTTCAGCATCTGCGTGGCGAACACGAACGCCGCCACCAGGCCCGCCATGGGCGCGGTCCGGTCGTCCAGGTCGCCGCGCGCCTTCGTCAGCGCCACACCGACGCCGACGACCGCGACCGCGACGAACAGGAGCGAGGTCGGCGCGTTCAGCAGGCCGTCGCTCATGTGCATTGCGATGGTTTCGGTCACGCGGGCCACCGTAGTTGCCACACACCCGTTATGGCCATACCAGTGCAACAACCGGTGCCGGACGTTCACCACACCGCGCGGGCCGAACCGTTTGGCCTGGTAGGCGTACGCGGAACGCCGACTCAGACCAGGGACGGGACGGGCAGCGCGCCCAGCTCGGCTCGTGTCCGCTTCGGGCTCAACACCCGCATGCCCGCCCGCGCGCAGCGCCGCACGACGTCCGGGTGCTCCCGCAGCAGCCGCAGACCCCGTCTCGCCAGCACCGGGATGGGCTTCCGCGCCTCGACGACGTCCCGCGCGAACCGCCGGACGAACGTCACGAAGGCGTTGGGCGACAACACGATGGCGTCCACCAGCACCCCGGCGTCGCGGCACTCCCGCACGAGCCGGTCGGCGAACAGGCCCTCGGCGATGAACGCGGGCGCGTCCCCGAGCACCACGGCGTGGCACCCGGTCTTGCGGCTCTCGCCGAGCGAGTAGGTCGGCGCCTCGACCCGACCGGTCCGCGCCAGCTCGACCACCGCGGCCAGCGCCGCGGCGGTGTCCCACGACCCCGCCGCGTCCCAGTCCGCCAACCCCGTCGAGTCACGGGGGAGCAGCGGATCGTCACCGTCGCGGTAGAAGTCGTCCAGCCGCAGGACCGGCCACCCGAGGTGGGCGGCGAGGTGGGACTTGCCCGAGCCGGACGGGCCGGCGAGCAACACGGCGCGCGCGTGAACGTGAGGTGACGGCACGGGGCACCATTCTTGCACAGGTGGTCATCCGCGGCGCGCGTCGACAGCGGACCCGTGCTAGCGGACGCGCAGGTGGGAGAGCATCCGGTGAACGAGGTCCGTGCCGTCGAGCAGCGCCTGCGTCCGGACGCGCTCGTCGGTGCCGTGCATCCGGGTCACCGTGTCGCCGTCGACGGCGTAGGGGTACAGGCCGTACACCGGGATCCCCTTGGCCCGCCAGGGGCCCGCGCTCGTGGCCGCCTCGAACTGGGACGCCGCGGTGCCCGCGCCGGGGTACGTCTCGCGGACCGCGGCGCGCCACAGGGCGTAGACGTCGGTGTCCAGGCTCGACGGTGGCCGGGCCAGCGACGCGCGCACCCGGTCGACCACCTGCTCCTCCGTCTCGCCGGGGCGGCCCACCACGGCCAGTTCGACCCGGTCCGGCTCCAGCAGCCCGCGCAGGTCGGCGAGGCACGCCGCCGGATCGTCGCCGTCCGGCAGGAAGCCCACGCGGACGTGGGCCTGGGCCCGTGCCGGGATGATGCCCGTGTACACCCCCGCCTGCAGTCCGATGAACGACAGCGTGGTGCCCAGCATCGGCCTGTGCACCCACGGGTGGCCGCTGCGGCGGACCACCTCGGCGCCCGCCCGGTCCAGTTCGGACTGGTCGGTCGCGGTCAGCATCGCGCGAAGCGCGGCCGCGAACCGGCGGTCGTCGGTGTGCCGGGCCAGTTCGGTGAAGTAGTCGCGGGACAGCGGGGTCAGGCGGATCGCCGGGCGGTACCCGTGCAGCCGTTCCAGCGCGCGGCCGAGCCGGGGCATCGCCTGGTCGTCGTCGGGGTGCGAGGTGTGGGTGGCCGTGCCGCGGGCGGTCAGCGCCACGAGCATCGAGGTGCGGTCGCGGCACGTGAGCGACGCCAGGACCGGGGTGGTGCCGTCCCGCCCGGCCAGCGTCCAGCCGCCCTCGGTGATCACCGTGCCCGCCCGCACCTTGTCGTAGTGGTTGTCCACCAGCCACTGGGCGCCGTAGGAACCGCCCTCCTCGTCGCAGTCGGACAGGAAGAGCACGTCGCGGTCGAAGACCGCGCCCTCCCGGACGTGGCGCAGCACCGCCGCGGTGAACACCGCGGCCGCGCCCTTCATGTCCACCGCGCCCCGGCCGTACAGCCAGCCGTCCTCCACGGTGCCGCCGTACGGGTCACGCGTCCAGTCGGCCCGGTCCGCGGTCACCACGTCCGAGTGCGCCGTGAACAGCAGCGGGGGTTTGTCACCGCCCCGGACCCTGGCGAGGAAGTGCACGTTGTCGGGCTGGGGCGTCGGGATGATCTCCGTGCCGACCCCGGCGGCCTGCCAGAGCCGCGTCAGGAACCGAGCGTGCGGCAACGTCACCGCGCCCGTGCCGGTGTCCGTGCTGCCACGGGCGGACTGCGACGTGTCGAACCCGATCATCGCCGCCGCGAGCGCCACCGGGTCGGTGCCGTCCACGTCGACCGTCGGGTCCGCCGTCGGTGACGGCAGCGCTCCGGTGACGGCGGCCGTGCCACTGGCGAGGAGGAAGTCCCTGCGGGACCACGGGCTCATCGAGACCTCCGAATGGTGAACGGGACCAGCGCGGACAACGCGAACGCGGCGGCGGTGACGCCGAAGGCGAGGTGGTACGCCGAGGCCGTCGGCCACTGGGTGCCCGCGACCCGGTCGCCGCTGAGCACCGTGCCCATCACCGCGCTGCCGGTGGCGGAGCCGACCGTGCGCAGCACCGCGTTCATGCCGTTGGCGACGCCCGTGCGGTCGGCGGGCACCGCGTCGTTGAGGTAGGTGGGGATGGCGGCGAACGCCAGCCCGGTGCCGACGCCGAAGAGGCCGCTCGCCAGGTAGAGGACGGCCACGTCGTGCCGCACGACGAGCAGGCCGATGCCCACCGCGCTGAGGAAACCGCCCAGCGCCAACGTCGGGCGCGGCCCCCGCCAGGTCAGGGTGGCGCGGCCGATCACCCCGGCGGCCAGGTTGCCCGCCGAGTTCGGCAGCAGCATCAGGCCCGCGCCCAGCGCGGTCGCGCCGAACCCGATGCCGAGTTCCACGGGCGCCTGGGCCACGCTGCTCATGGCGATGAACGAGCCGTACATGCCGAAGCCGGTCAGCGCGGCGGCCACGTTGCTGAGCGCGACGGTGCGCGACGCCAGCATCGACAGGTCGACGATCGGGTAGCGCGCCCGGCGTTCCACCAGGCACCAGACGACCAGGGACACCACGGCCACGACGAGCGAGCCGCTGACGCGCCAGTCGGTCCAGCCCCAGACGTTGCCCTGGCTGATGGCGACGAGCAACGCCGCCAGCCACACCGCCAGGGTGAGGGCGCCCCACGGGTCGGAGCCACCAGCCCGGACCTCGGGGCGGCGGTTCGGCACCACCGCGGCGACCGCCACCAGACCCACCGCGCCGAGCGCCAGCATCATCCAGAACACCGACTGGTACGGCCAGGTCTCGACCAGCACCCCGCCCGCCACCACCCCCAGCGCGCTGCCGAGCCCCATGCTGACGCTGACCATCGCGAACCCACCCGCGACGCGGTCCTTCGGGATCTCCGCGCGGATGAGGCTGATCGCCAGGGGCAGGACCCCGGCACCCGCGCCCTGGAGCACCCGAGCCGCGACCAGCAGCGGGAACGAGTGCGTCAGAGCGGCCAGCAGGGCGCCGATCGACGCCACGAGCAGGCACCCCATGAGCACCGGCTTGTGCCCGCGGACGTCGCCGAGCCTGCCGAGCAGGGGCGTGCCGACGGCCGCGGCCAGCAGGTTCGCGGTCATCACCCAGCTCACCTCGGCCGCGGACACGCCGAACTCGCCGGACAGGGACGGCAGCACCGGCACCACCGCGGTCTGGGCGACCGGCGCCACGACCATCGCCAGCAGCAGCGCGGGCAGCAGGCGGGTCGACCACGTGGTCTCGGGGACGACGGTCACGCGCCGGTCCGCCCCCTCACCACGTGCGCCGCCGCGACCAGGTCGAGGAAGGCGTGCCCGGTCGAGCTGAAGATCGTCCGCTCGACGCGCAGCGAGTCACCCGCCGCCAGCACGTCCTCCAGTTCCAGCGCGGTCCTGTGGACCTCCCCCGCCTCGGCGATCGCGGTGGCCCGGTCCTCGACGACGAGCGTGCTCGCCGCGAGCAGGTCACCGCCGACCTCGCGCGACGTCGGGGTGTGCGAGCCCATGCAGTTGACGTGCACGGGCGCCACCACGGAACCGCCGGTCAGCAGCGGTTCGCTCGACGTGGTGGCCGTGCAGACGACGTCCTGCCGCTCCACCGCGTCCGCGAGGTCACGGGCGACCCGGACCTCGACCCCGTCACCGAACAGCGTCCGCGCCCGCGCCGCGAACCTCCGGGCCCGGTGGAGGTCGCGGCCGTGCACCGTCACGGCGGCGAGGTCGCGCACCGCCTTCACCCCGAGAACCTGCTGCCACGCGAGCACTCCGGTCCCCACCACGCCGAGCGTGCGCGCCTCGCGGATCGCGCACCGGTCCGTCACCAGCGCCGTCACCGCCGCGCACTTCACGTTCGTCAGCGCCGCGCCGTCGAGCACCGCCAGCAGCTCGCCGGTGGTGGTCGAGAACACGACCACCACCGCCGTGATCGTGGGTTTCCCCGGCTTCTCCACCAGCGCCGCGACCTTGGTGACGAAGACGCCGTGCGCCCGGCTGATCGAGGGCATCGCACCGAACACCGAGTACGGGTCACCCCACTCGGCCATGAACCGCCGCGGTGTCGACGCCTTGTGCCGGTCGCCCGCGGCGAGCGCTTCCGCGAGCTCGGCCACCAGGGCGGGCAGGTCGGCGGCGACGTCCGTCAGACGCGCGGGGAGCACGGGATCAGCGCGGAACGGCGGAACGTCACGCAGATCGTGCCGTCCTGCTTGCGGCCAGTGGTCTCGAACGTCACGATCCCGTTGTCCGGTCGGGACTTCGACAGGCGCAGGCCGACGATCTCGGTCTCGGCGTACAGCGTGTCGCCGACGAACACGGGCGCGGGCAGCCGGATGTGCTCCCAACCCAGGTTCGCCACGGCCTTCGCGCTCGTGCCGTTGGTGCTCATCCCGCCGACGATGGACAGCGTGACGAGGCTCGACACCAGCGGTTGGCCGAACTCGGTGCCGCGGGCGTACTCGTGGTCGATGTGCAGCGGATGGCTGTTCAACGCGATCAGCGACTGCCACACGTTGTCCGTCTCCGTGACCGTCCTGCCGGGACGGTGCTCGATCACGTCCCCCAGCTCGAAGTGGTCGTAGTACAGCCCGTGCGACTCCCGGTACCGCTTGTCGCCGACCGGTTCGAACGCGTAGACCGGCTTCATCGCCCCTCCAGGAGTTCCAGGATCGCCAGCGCCTTGCGCAGGAACGGCGGCCCCACCATCGATCCGTCCACGACGCGGATGCCGCCGTGGGTCTGCTCGAAGCTGCGCACGACGTCGTGCGCCCACCTCAACGCGTCCGGCGTCGGGCTGAAGACCTCGTTCACCACCGGGATCTGCTTCGGGTGCACCACGATCTTCCCGCTGTAGCCCAGGTCCGCGGCCCTGCGCGCCTCGGTGGCCAGCAGCGTGCTGTCGGTCAGGTCGAACGTCGGCGCGTCCACCGCGACGATGCCCGCCGCGCGGGCGGCCATCACCACCTGCGCGCGGGCGGAGAGCATGCCGTCCCACGCCAGCGAGGCGCCCATCTCGGCGGCGAAGTCGGCGAGGCCGAAGGTCAGCGCGGTCAACCGGTCGCTGGCCGCTCCGATGCCCATGGCTCCCGCGACGCCCCGCGGGGTTTCGAGCAACGCCCACAGGTGGCACGACCGGCCCCCGGCGGTGAGGATCTCGTCGACCAGGCGGACCTGCTCGGGCGACTCGACCTTCGGCACGACGACCACGTCGGGCTGCACCGGGCTGTCCAGTATGGCCAGCAGGTCGGCGAGACCCTCCCTGGTGTGGATCCCGTTGATCCGGACGCCCAGCCTGCCGCGCACCTGTTCCGCGCGCAGCCGCGCGAACGCGTCCCGCGCCACCTGCTTGTCCGTGGGCGGGACCGCGTCCTCCAGGTCGATGAGGTTGATGTCGGCCCCGCTGTCCTGACCCTTGAGGAACCGCTCGATCGCGAGCGCCGAGGTGACCATGAGCGTGCGCGACAGGTATGCCGCTTTCATGTCTGCGGTCCCTAGGCGATCGCGTGCGGCAGGACCAGTTCCCGCAGCAGTTCGCAGAACCGGGTCATGTCCTCCCGGTCCACGTCCGCGCGGATCATGATCCGCAACCCCTCCCGGCCCTGCGAGGTGATCGGGAAGTACACGGGCGCGCTGTAGTAGCCGTGCTCGAAGAGCTGGGTGGACAGCTGGACGGCCAGCGCGGTGTCGCCGACGGCGATCGCGCGAACCGGCAGCCTGCTCTCCCGCAGCCCGGTCGGCACCAGGTCGTCGAACAGGGCGATGTTCTCCTGCAGCTTCTCCTGGAGCTCGCCGAGTTCGGGGCTCGCGTGGATCTCCAGGCACGCCCGCAGGCTGCCGAGGTTCGCCACCCCCATGCTCTGCGACCAGCACATGGGGCCCGCGAAGGTGTTGACGAGACCGGCCACGTCCCGGTCCCGCCTGCCCAGCATGACGATGCCGCCCGAGCAGCCGAACCCCTTCTCCAGCGAGCCCGTGATCAGCGTCAGCGGGTTGACCTCGTCGAGACCCGACCGGACGAACCCCTCGCCCCGCTCGCCGACCACCGAGATCGCGTGCGAGTCGTCGAACCACAGGAACAGCCCGTACTTGTCCTGCAGCGCGAGCAGGTCGTCCAGCTTCGCCACGCCGCCCATCGAGTAGGCGCCGTCGGCGATGTAGGCCACCCGCGGGTACTTCTTGCAGATGTCCTCCAGGTAGTCCATGTCGTTGTGCGGGCTGGTGAACACCGGCGCCTCGTCCGCGCACACCGGTTTCATCACGTCCATGCAGAAGTGGCTGCGCTTGTCGAACACGGTCACCCGCGGCTTCCCGTCGACCAGCGCGCCGGAGGCGACGAGCGGGAGCAGGCCCGCGGTCGCCACCGTGCAGGACAACGCGACGTAGCAGTTCGCCCGCCACACCTCGGAGAACCGGTCCTCCACCTCGCGCATCAGCGCGGGCTGCATCCGCGTCGGCGTGATGCCGAGCCCGGTGATCCGCTCGGCCTGGAGCGCCTCGATCGCGCCGTCGATCACCGCGGGATGGCGGTTCAGGCCCAGGTAGGAGTACGAACTCATGTTGCGGAACTCGTGGTCGCCCGCGGCCAGCAGGCCGTCCGGCCCGTTCCGCGCGTACAGGTCGATCAGGCCTGCCGCCTTGGCGGTCTCCCAATTCGGTCGGCTGCGCGCCAGCATCTTCTCGGTGTTGCGAAAACGGCGCGGCGATTCGACGACGATGTCGGTCACACTTCCCCCAGTGGTGCTTTCCGCCTTGTGTCGTTCGTAGGACCCCGATCGCGACCGTATCCGCGTGGGGAACAGCCCGTCAACGACGTCACCCGATCAGCCGACGATCGCTTCGCGATGCCGCGATTCCACCTGGAAAGGCCTAGCTCCAGGCGGAAACCGCTCGGAACGCGGATCGCGGGCAGCCGACGGGCAAGCGCTTTCTCATCCTCAGTGGACGGTTGCCGTGAGTCCATTCGCGAGGAAGGCCCCACGCCGGCCGGACGTGTCGAGGGCGGGCAGGCGAGGTGGAAGGCCTGCCGGCGTGCAGGGGCGACCGCGGCTCCGAGTACCGGTCCCGTGCCTCCCCAGGTAGGTTCGAACACGTGAACGAAGGGCTGTTCGACGAGGGTTTGTTCGGCGCCACCCCGGAGGAGCGGGCGGCGCGGATCGCGGCGAACGCGCCGTTGGCGGTGCGGATGCGGCCCGCGTCGCTGGACGAGGTCGTCGGGCAGGACCACCTGCTGGGGGCGGGTGCGCCGCTGCGGCGGCTGGTGGAGGGGTCGTCGCCCGCGTCGGTGATGCTCTACGGGCCGCCGGGGACCGGGAAGACGACGCTCGCCACCCTCGTGTCGCAGGCGACCGGGCGGCGGTTCTCCGCGCTGTCCGCGCTGTCGGCGGGAGTCAAGGAGGTGCGGACGGTGATCGACGAGGCGCGGAAGCGGCTCGTGCGGTCGGGGGAGCAGACCGTCCTGTTCATCGACGAGGTGCACCGGTTCTCCAAGACGCAGCAGGACGCGCTGCTGGGGGCGGTGGAGGACCGGATCGTGCTGCTGGTGGCCGCGACCACCGAGAACCCGTACTTCTCCGTCGTGTCCCCGCTGCTGTCCCGCTCGCTGGTGCTCCAGCTGAAGCCGCTGACGGACGAGGACGTGCGCACGCTGGTGCGGCGCGCGGTCGCGGACGAGCGCGGGCTGGGCGGCACCGTGACGGTGGCCCAGGACGCCGAGGACCACCTCGTCCGGCTCGCGGGCGGGGACGCGCGGCGGGCGTTGACGGCGCTGGAGGCGGCGGCCGACTCGGCGTTGCAGGAGCAGGACGGGGTGCTCGACCTGCCGCTGCTGGAGGCGACGGTCGACAGGGCCGCCGTGCGCTACGACCGCGACGGCGACCAGCACTACGACGTGACGAGCGCGTTCATCAAGTCGATCCGCGGCTCCGACGTGGACGCCGCGCTGCACTACCTGGCCCGCATGATCGAGGCGGGCGAGGACCCCCGGTTCATCGCGCGGCGGCTGGTGATCCACGCCAGCGAGGACATCGGCATGGCCGACCCGATGGCGCTCCTGGTCGCGACGGCCGCCCAGTCGGCGGTGCAGACGATCGGCCTGCCGGAGTGCGCGCTGAACCTCGCGCAGGCGGCGATCCACCTCGCGACGGCACCGAAGTCGAACGCCGTGACGACGGCGATCGGCGCGGCGATGGCGGACGTCCGCCAGGGCGCGACGGGCGCGGTGCCCGCGCACCTGCGCGACGGCCACTACGCGGGCGCGGAGAAGCTCGGCAACGCCAAGGGCTACCGGTACCCGCACGACGTGGCGGGGGGCGTGCTCACCCAGCAGTACCCGCCGGACGACCTGGTCGGCCGCGACTACTACCAGCCGACCCCGCGCGGCGCGGAGCGCGTGCTGTCCGAGCGGCTGCCGAAGCTGCGCCGGGTGATCCGCGGCGAGGACTGATATTCGCGTGCCCGAACGGCGCCGAGGTGCCACCGTGGTGCCGTGACCCCTGCCCCCGTGAACGGCCACGCCTTCCTCGACTTCAACGCCCCGATGTCGGACGCGCGGGCCTACGAGCTGATCAACACCCTCCAGCCGCTGGCGGGGAGGACCGTCGTCGACTTCGGCTGCGGGTGGGCCGAGCTGCTGCTGCGGATCCTGGAGACCGAGCCGACGGCGCGGGGGTTCGGGGTGGACGAGGACGGCTCGGGCGTCGACCGGGGGCGGGGGAACGCCGAGAAGCGCGGCCTCCAGGACCACGTGCGGCTCGACCTGGCGAACGTGACCACGTGGGAGGCGCCGCCCGCGGACGTGGCCCTCTCCATCGGCGCCAGCCACGCCTGGGGCGGCACCCGCGCCACCCTCGAAGCCGTGCGCGAGCGGATCGAACCCGGCGGCAGGCTGCTGCTGGGCGACGCGTTCTGGGAGAAACCGCCCACCGACGCCGTCCTGGCCCGCCTGGGGGCGAAACCCGACGACTACGGCACGATCGCCGACCTGGTCGACCTCGCCATGGCGACCGGGTACCGCCTCCTGTCCCTGGCCACGGCCAACCTGGACGAGTGGGACGGCTTCGAGTCCCGCTGGTGCGCCGGCCGCGAGCGCTGGCTGCTGGAGAACCCCGACCACCCGGAGGCCGCCGCCGTGCGCAAGGTGGTCGACGACCACCGCGACACGTGGCTGCACGGCTACCGCGGCCACCTCGGCTTCGCCTACCTCACCCTGGCGCGGGTGTGACGACCTTCCTGGAGACCGATCGGCTGGTGCTGCGCCGGTTCACCGAGTCCGATGTGGACGACCTGGTCGCGCTCGACGGCGACCCGGACGTCATGCGCCACATCACCGGCGGCGTGCCGACGCCGCGCGCCGAGATCCTCGCCGACTACCTACCCGCTTTCCTGCGCTACTACGAGGAGTTCGCCGGGTTCGGCTTCTGGGCCGTGGAGGACAGGGGCGGCGCTTTCCTCGGCTGGTTCCACTTCCGGCCGCGGCCGCACGACCCGCCGAACCAGGTCGAACTGGGCTACCGGCTCGTCAGGGCGGCGTGGGGGGTGGGGTACGGCACCGAAGGCTCGAAGGCGTTGGTGGACAAGGGTTTCACCGAGTTCGGCGTGGAACGGGTGTACGCCGAGACCATGGTGGTCAACACCGGGTCGCGGCGGGTCATGGAGAAGTGCGGCCTCCGGCAGGTCCGGATCTTCCACCAGGACTGGCCGTACCCGATCGAGGGCAGCGAGCACGGCGACGTCGAGTACGCGATCACCCGAGCGGAGTGGGAGGCCCGGCGGTCGTCCGGCGGCGGCTGACGGGGGCTCCGCGTCAGCGGGAGTGGATCATCAGCAGGGCCACCTTGCCCGGCAGCATGATCTCGCCGATCGGCTCGAACCCGCCCGCGTGGAACGACGCGATGGCCCGCTTGTTGCGCACGTCCGGCTCCATCAGCACGCGGGTGCACTCCGGGTCGGCCGCGAACAGCGCCTCGGTCAGCACCGGCAGCACGGACCGCACCAGGCCGCGGTCGGTCAGCGCGAGGTCGCCGACGGCCACGTGCATCCCGATGTCGTGCGGCCGCGCCCGGTAGCAGCGGGCCACCTGGTCGCGGGCCGCCCGGTAGATCTCCAGGTACAGCATCGGCGTCGCGTCCCGGCCGACCAGGCACGGCAGGGAGTGCACGCCCGCCAGCTGCGACCGCAGCTCGCGTTCCCACAGCTCCCGCGACCACGCCTGCTGCCAGAACGCCGCGACGTGCGGGGACTGCATCCACCCGTGCACGAGTTCGAGGTCGAACGCGTCCGGGTCCACGGCCCGCGCGGACCACCCGTCGGTCAGGTCGGGCAGCGGGGGAGCGGGCACGCCGACCAGGTCGGCGTCCTCCAGCGGACGGTTCGCACCAGGCCTCGAGACGGCCCGGTAGTCGTCCAGGTTGGTCACCGGCCGCACCGGTCCTCCAGTCCGCTGTAACGATCACTTCACTGCCGGTGACCACGGTAGTCGGAGCAACGGCGATCCAATCGGGTCCATTCGGGGGACGCACGCTAACCTTGGGGCCCTTCCACACCGTGCATTCCCCCAGGAGGATCCGTGTCGCCAGGGCAGATCGCCGCGCTGGTGGCAGCAGGCGCATTCGTGCTGCTCGTGCTGCTGCTGGCGATTCCGTTGCTGAAGCTGGGCAAGACGTTGGACGAGGCGACGATCGCGATCCGCAAGGCGCACGAGAACACCGACCCGCTGTTCGTCGAGGCCAACCAGACGTTGACCCACGTGAACACGCAGTTGGAACGCGTCGACGGCATCACCGCGAACGCGCGGGCGGTCACCGGGAACGTCTCCGCGCTCACGTCGCTGTTCACCGCCACCCTCGGCGGACCGCTGGTCAAGGCCGCCGCGCTGTCCTACGGCGTGAGCAAGGCCGTCCGGGCGCGCCGCAAGGCCGCCGAGACCCCCAACAAGCACGCCCGGCGCAGGCCGCGCGGAGGTAAGCGATGAGCCGCCTGTTCTGGTTCGCCGCGGGTGCCGCCGCGGGTGTGTTCGCCGTCCGCAAGGTCGGCCAGGTGACCCACCAGGTCACCCCCGCCGGGATCGGCGAGAACGTCGGCAACGGGCTGCGCGAGCTGGCGGGCGCGCTGGGCTCGTTCGGGGCTGAGGTGCGCGCGGGCATGTCCGAGCGCGAGCACGAGTTGCAGGAGTCCGTCGAGCGGCAGACCGGGTTCACCCCCGGCAGGTACTCGACCGAGCCTGCCCGCAGGGGCTCCGGCGCGCGAGCGCGCCGGGCGGACGGCTGAGCCCCTCCGCCGTTCGCCTTCCAGCCCCTCCGACCGCTACACCCCCTTGAAGGACGTCCCCGTGCAGACCCACGAGATCATCAAGCGTTTCCGCGAGCACTTCGAGCGCGCGGGCCACACCGTCGTGCCCAGCGCCTCGCTGCTCCTGGACGACCCCAACCTGCTGTTCGTCAACGCGGGCATGGTGCCGTTCAAGCCGTACTTCCTCGGCGAGGCCCCCGCGCCGTACAAGCGGGCGACCAGCGTCCAGAAGTGCGTGCGCACCGGTGACATCGAAGAGGTCGGCAAGACGACCCGGCACCTGACGTTCTTCCAGATGGCGGGCAACTTCTCGTTCGGGGACTACTTCAAGGAAGACGCCATCCGGCTCGCCTGGGAGCTGATCACCGGGTCGCAGGCGGACGGCGGCTACGGCTTCGACCCCGAGCGCCTGTGGGCGACCGTCTACCACGACGACGACGAGGCGTTCGACCTGTGGCAGAAGGTCGCGGGCCTGCCGCCGGAGCGCATCCAGCGCCGCGGCGTCGAGGACAACTACTGGTCGATGGGCGTTCCCGGCCCGTGCGGCCCGTGCTCGGAGATCTACTACGACCGCGGTCCGGAGTTCGGCGAGGAGGGCGGGCCGGTCGTCGACGAGGACCGCTACCTGGAGATCTGGAACCTGGTCTTCATGCAGAACGAGCGCGGTCCGGGTGGCGCCAAGAAGGACTACCCGATCCTCGGCGAGCTGCCCGCGAAGAACATCGACACCGGCATGGGCGTCGAGCGGGTCGCGTTCCTGCTCCAGGGCGTGGACAACGTCTACGAGACAGACCTCGTGCGCGCCGTCATCAGCAAGGCCGAGGAGCTGTCGGGCCGGAAGTACGGGGCCGACAAGGTCGACGACGTGCGGTTCCGCGTCATCGCGGACCACGCCCGCAGCAGCGTCCTGCTGATCGGCGACGGCGTCACCCCCGGCAACGAGGCCCGCGGCTACGTGCTGCGCCGCCTGCTCCGCCGCATCGTCCGCTCCTCGCGCCTGCTGGGCGTGACCGAGCCGGTGCTGCCGGTCTTCGCCGAGGTCGTCCGCGACACGATGGGCCAGGCCTACCCCGAGCTGGTCGAGAACTTCGTCCGCATCCAGCAGATCATGCGCGCCGAGGAGGACACCTTCCTCCAGACGCTCGCCGCCGGGTCGCGGATCTTCGAGACCGCCGCCGACGCGATCAAGGCCGACGGCCGCGCCACGCTGCCCGGCGACAAGGCGTTCCAGCTGCACGACACGTACGGCTTCCCGATCGACCTGACCCTGGAGATGGCGTCCGAGGCCGGTCTGACGGTCGACGAGGACGGCTTCCGCAAGCTGATGGCCGAGCAGCGCGCCCGCGCCAAGGCCGACGCGGCGGGCAAGAAGACCGGTCACGGGGACCAGACGGTCTACCGCGAGCTGCTCGACCTGGGCGCGACCGAGTTCGTCGGCTACACCGACCTCGCCGCCGAGGCGACCGTGCGCGGCATCGTCCGCGAGGGCGCACGGGTCAAGTCCGCCCGTGAAGGCGAGATCGTGGAGGTCGTCCTCGACCGCACGCCCCTGTACGCCGAGTCCGGCGGCCAGGAGAGCGACGCGGGCGTGATCGTCTCCGACGGCGCCGAACTGGAGGTCGTGGACGTCCAGAAGGTCGCCCGCAAGCTGTGGGTGCACCAGGTGCGCGTGGTCAGCGGCGAGATCGCCGAGGGCCAGCACGTCGAGGCGCGCGTCGACCAGGAGTGGCGCACGGGCGCCCGCCAGGGCCACTCGGGCACGCACGTCGTGCACGCCGCCCTGCGGCAGGTGCTCGGCCCGTCCGCGCTGCAGAGCGGCTCGTACAACAAGCCCGGCTACCTGCGTCTCGACTTCGCGTGGACCGGCGGCCTGTCCGAGGAGACCCGCAGCGAGATCGAGGAGGTCTCGAACCTCGCCGTTCGCAAGGACCTGCCGGTCCGGGTGGTCTACACCGACATGTCCGGCGCGCAGGAACTCGGCGCGGTCGCCCTGTTCGGCGAGACCTACGACGAGTCCGTCCGCGTCGTCGAGATCGGCGGCCCCTGGTCGCGCGAGCTCTGCGGTGGCACGCACGTCGAGCACTCGTCCCAGATCGGCCCGGTCACGCTGCTCGGCGAGTCGTCCGTCGGCTCCGGCGTGCGGCGCATCGAGGCCTACGTCGGCATCGAGGCGTTCCGCTTCCTCGCCCAGGAGCGGGCACTGGTGCAGAACGTCGCCGGCCTGCTCAAGGTGCCGAACGCCGAGGTGCCCGGTCGCGTGGAGGCGCTCGTGGAGCGGCTGCGCGTGGCCGAGAAGGAGCTGGAACGCCTCCGCGGCATCCAGTTGCTCTCCTCCGCAGGCCAGCTCGCCGACAGCGCCCTTGACGTGCGCGGGGTGTCCCTGGTCGCTCTCGCGCTGCCTGAGGGCACCTCAGGGGCCGACCTGCGCACGCTGGGCTCCGAGGTGCGCAACCGCCTCGGCTCCCGTGCGGGCGTCGTGGCTCTGTTCGCGCCGGACGGCGCGAAGGCCAGCTTCGTCGTGGCGACCACCTCCGCGGCCCGTGACCTGGGCCTGGCCGCGGGCAAGCTCGTGCCCGCGTTCGCTCCCGCCCTCGGCGGTCGCGGCGGTGGCAAGCCCGACCTCGCGCAGGGCGGAGGCACCGACCCCTCGGGCATCCCGGCCGCGATCACGGCGCTGCGGGCCGAGCTGGATCGCGCGGTCGAATCCCGTTGACCGGCCCCGATCGACACGGCGTCGACGACCCCGGCCGCGGCAGGCGGCTGGCCGTCGACGTCGGGTCAGTCCGGGTGGGCGTCGCGATCAGCGATCCCACGCCGTTCCTCGCCACGCCACTCGCTACTCTGGTGCGTGACGAAAAGACCGGCAAGGACCTGACGGAACTCGCCGGCCTCGTCACCGAGCACGACGTGGTCGAGGTCGTGGTCGGATTGCCGAGGACCCTGGCCGGTCGACACGGACCGGCAGCCGAGGCGGCGTCCACGTACGCTGCCGCTTTGGCGGCGCGGATCGCACCGGTACCGGTGCGGCTCACCGACGAACGGTTGACGACCGTCGTCGCGAGCCGTGTACTGGCGCGGAGCGGGGTGCGGGGGAAGAAACAACGTGCTGTTGTAGACCAGGCCGCTGCGGTGGAGATCCTGCAGTCCTGGCTCGACGCACGCGCGCGATTCGTGGCCCGGTCCGCTGAGGAGGATCGAGCCCCCGGAGCGAAGGACAGCACGTGAGCGACGACCTCGGGTTGTTCACCGAACCTGACGTGCACGCGGACGAACAGCGGCAGCGGCGACCCCGCGGGAAGGGGGCCGTCGCGGCCCGGCGTGCCAAGGTCCGGCGCAAGCGCACCATCCTGTGGATCGTCGTGGCGCTGGTGCTCGGCCTCGGCGGCGCGGGCGCGTACTACGGCTACCAGACGCTGAGCGGCATCGGCTCCTTCGAGGACTTCGCGGGCACCGGTGAGACCGACGTGGTGGTCGAGGTCAAGGACGGCGACCCGGTCACGGCCATCGCGGCCACGCTGAAGGAGCAGGGCGTCACGGCCAGCTCCCGCGCGTTCACCGAGGCGGGCAAGTCCGACGAGCGCATGACCGCGATCCAGCCGGGCTTCTACCTGATGAAGACCAAGATGTCCGGCTCCGCCGCGGTCGCCCGCATGCTGGACAAGGCCACCAAGATCACGCCGCTGGAGGTCAGGGGCGGCAACGTCCTGCACGACATCACCGGCGGCGACGGCAAGGTCACCAAGGGCATCCTGGCGATGCTCTCGGACGCCAGCTGCATCGAGCTGGACGGCGTCAAGAAGTGCGTCACCCCCGAGGAACTGCGCACCGCGGCGGACACCGCAGACCCGGTCGCGCTCGGCGTGCCGGACTGGGCGTTGCCCGACGTGAACAAGGTCGAGAAGCAGCACCGCCTGGAAGGCCTGATCGTCCCCGGCCTCTACCAGCTCAAGCCGGGCGCGAACGCCCTGGAACTGCTCAAGAGCGTCATCACCACGTCCGCGACCCGCCTGTCGAGCTACGGCATCCTCACCGGCGGCAAGGACACCGGCTTCCGGCCGTACGAGATCCTGGTGATCGCCTCCCTGGTCGAGAAGGAGGGCCTCAGGGACGACTTCGGCAAGGTCTCCAGGGTCGTCTTCAACCGGTTGGCCGTCAACCAGGAGCTCCAGTTCGACTCGACGATCAACTACAAGCTGGACAAGCCGAACATCAGGACCAGCGACGCGGACCGCGACGCGGCGGGCGCGTACAACACGTACCAGACCGCGGGTCTCACCCCGACCCCGATCGGTTCGCCCAGCCGCGAGGCCGTCGCCGCGGCGATCAGCCCGGAACCCGGCAAGTGGCTGTACTTCGTGAAGTGCCAGAAGGACGGGACGTCCTGCTTCAACGAGAACTTCCCGGACCACGAGAAGGCCGTCTCCAAGGCGATCGAGGAAGGCGTCTTCTGACCCATGCCGTCCCACGCCGCCGTCATCGGCTCGCCGGTGTCGCACTCGCTGTCGCCCGTGCTCCACAGCGCCGCCTACGAGGCCCTGGGTCTTGACTGGACGTACTCGCGGATCGAGTGCGACGAAGCCGGTGTGCCCGCACTGGTGGCGGGCCTCGACCCGTCGTGGGTGGGCTTGTCGGTGACCATGCCCGGCAAGCGCGCCGCGCTGGCCGTGGCCACCTCGGTGACCGACCGCGCCGCCGTCGTCGGCGCCGCGAACACCCTGGTGCGCGTGGCGGACGGGTGGCGGGCGGACTGCACCGATGTGGACGGCGTCGTCGGCGCGCTGCGCTGCGCGGGCGGGTTCTCCGGCGGCACCAGGGGTTTGCTGCTCGGCGCGGGCGGCACGGCCACCGCCGCCCTCGCCGCGTTCGCCGCGCTGGGACTGTCCGAAGTGGACCTGGTCGTCCGCGACCCGGCCCGCACGGCCGAAGCCGTCGCCTGCGCTGCCCGCCTCGGTCTTGAGCTGTCCGTGGTGGCCTCGTCCGACGCCGACTTCGCCGCGCTGGCCTCGTCGTCGGACGTCCTGGTGAGCACCGTCCCGCCGTCGGCCACCGAGCCCGTGGCGAGGGCGCTGGCCGGGTCCCCGTGCCTGCTCGACGTCATCTACCACCCGTGGCCCACCCCGCTGGGCCTCGCGGTCCTGGAGCAGGGCCGCACCATGGCCACCGGCCTGGACATGCTGCTGCACCAGGCTTTCGACCAGGTGCGGCAGTTCACCGGCCAGGAGCCGCCCCGCGAGGCCATGCGCAAGGCCCTGCGCGCCGCGACCGGCGACGTGCTGCCCCTACCGGTCGCCTAGCCGGTTTCCTCGTGTTCGCGGGGGCTGCCTGCTCCTGGCCGAGCGACACCGGTGGTTCGTGTTGTCCTTGGCCACCCCTGGCGGCTGACCGGTTTCGACCGCGCACGCGAAGAGGCCGTGCGTCCGAATCGGACGCACGGCCTCTTCGCTGGTGCGGCTCGGGCGAATCAGCCCTCGTCGAGATCCGTGGCGATGATCTCCGCGATGGCTTCCAGCGCGGCGTCCGCGCCTTCGCCGTCCGCGGACAGCACCACTTCGTCGCCGTGCATCGCGCCGAGCGTCATCAGGCCGAGCACGCTCGCGGCCTCGACCGGTTGGCCTTCGTCCTTGCGGATGGTGACCTTGACCGGCTGTCCCGCCGCCGCTTTCGCCAGCAGCGCCGCGGGCCGGGCGTGGAGTCCGACCTTGCTCGCCACGGTGACCCGTCGCTCAGGCATGATCCGTCCTTTCCTTGGTGCTCCCCGAGGGGAGTCAGTCCCTCAGCGGCTTGCCGGAGGTCGTGGAGGTCTCGGCGGCGGTGACCACGCTGGGGTCGGCCTCCGGGTCCTCGTCGTCCTCGCGACCAGGGGTCTTCAGGTTCCACTTGATGATGACGAAGCGGAACAGGAAGTAGTAGATCGCCGCGTAGACGAGGCCCATGACGATGAGCAGCCACGGCTTGGTGGCGATGTTCCAGTTCAGGATGAAGTCGATCGCACCCGCGGAGAACGAGAACCCGTCGTGGATGCCCAGCGCGTTGGCGATGGCCAGCGAGGTGCCGGTCAGGACCGCGTGGATCAGGTACAGCGGCCACGCCACGAACATGAACGCGAACTCGAGCGGCTCGGTGACACCCGTGATGAACGAGGTCAGCGCGGCGGAGCCCATGATGCCGGCGATGATCTTCTTCTGCGACGGCTTGGCGGTCTGCCAGATGGCGAACGCGGCGGCGGGCAGGGCGAACATGAAGATCGGGAAGAAGCCGGTCTGGAACGTGCCTGCGGTGGGGTCGCCCGCGAGGAAGCGGGGGATGTCACCGGTCTTGCCCTCGTACTCGCCGAACACCTGCCACACGAAGGTGTTCGGGATGTGGTGCAGGCCGAGCGGGATCAGCAGGCGGTTGACCGTGCCGTAGATGCCCGCGCCGATGATGGTGCTGCCCGCGACCGCGTCGCCGAACCAGGTCAGCCCCTTGTCGAACAGCGGGTACAGCAGGCCGAGCACGACGCCGATGACGATCATGACGCCCGCGACCAGGATCGGCACGAAGCGGCGGCCACCGAAGAACGCGAGGTACGGGGGCAGCTTGATGCGGTAGTACCGCTGCCACAACGCGGCTGTCACGAGACCGACGATGATGCCGGTCAACACCCGGTAGTCGATCAGTTCCTGCTTCGCCGTGGCCAGTGCGTCGGCCGGGAGCGGGAGCACGAACGGCGACATCGCCTTGAACACGCCCTGCACGACGACGAAGCCGACCACGGCCGCCAGAGCGGTCGAGCCGTCACCACGTCGTGCGAAGCCGATCGCCACGCCGACCGCGAACAGCAGCGGCAGGTTGGCGAAAACGGCGTCACCGGCTGCGCCGATGACCGCGGCAACCTTGTTCCAGCCGAGACCGTCCTTGCCGAGCAAGTCGTCCTGGCCGAGTCGCAGTAGCAGACCTGCTGCGGGCAGCGCGGCGATCGGCAGCATCAAGCTGCGACCGAAGCGCTGAAGCGCGGCAAGTCCCTTGATCTCGCGACCGCCGGTCGCCTGTGGGGCGCTGGCGCTCATCGGGTACCTCCCTTGGCGGAGTGCGGTCCGGAACCCGGGACGGTCCGGTCCAATTGCATCGTCACCTGGTAAAGATCGCCCCGGTACCAGGAAGTCATGTCCTCCACCGGTCTGCCATGCGAACTGGCGACGCGGCGGAAGACGAGGAGCGAGCTGCCCTTGCGGACGCCGAGCAGCTTCGCGGTCTCGGTGTCGGCGCTCTCGGCCCACACCGTCTGCTTGGCGTGGTCGAGCTGCACGCCGTAGGTGTCCGCGATCAACGTGTAGAGCGATGTGGACAGGTCGTGGCGGCGGAGGTCCGGCACGATCCTGGGGTTGTACCAGCCTCGCTCGACGGCCAGCGGAACACCGTCGGCCCTGCGTAGACGGACCAGTTGGTACGCGCGCTCCCGTGCGGACAGGTCGAGCGCCCTCGCCGCGGCCTCCGGCGGAACCGCCTCGTCGAGGCTGAGCACCTCGGTGGCGGGGGTCATGCCGCGCTTGCGCATGTCGTCGGTGAAGGACTCCAGGTAGAGCTGGACGTCCAACCTGCGGCGGGCGGTGAACGTGCCGCGGCCCTTGGCTCTGGTGAGCAGGCCCTCGGAGACGAGTTGACCGACCGCGGCGCGGACGGTGATGCGCGACACGCGATACTGCTCCGCCAGGTCCCGTTCGGACGGGATCGGCGAACCGGGCTGCAGCTCCTGCTCGGCGACTCGCCGCAGGATGTCGCGCAGCTGGGCGTGCTTGGGCTTCGGACCGTCGACGATCCTCGTCGGAGTCTCCCGTTCGCCCATGTGCACCTCCCCGCGCTCGCTTGCCGCCGACCTCATTGGTACTTTCCGGTCTAGACCAGTTTGTGCGGGGAGAATGCTCTCCGTGCGGAGCGGGTGTCAACCGCCGTTACGTGACCGTGGCCAAGCGGTGTCACCAGTCGAGAGAGGACACGAAGTGGCTGACGAGAAGGCGGAGAAGATCCTCGCTGCGCTCGGCGGGGCGTCCAACATCATCGAGATCGAACCGTGCATCACCCGCCTGCGGTGTGAGCTCGAGGACGGTTCGGTCGTGGACGAAAAGGCGCTGAAGGCGTTGGGGGCGCACGGGGTCATGCGGCAGGGCAACGTCGTGCAGGTCATCGTCGGGCCCGAGGCGGACACGATCGCCAGCGACATCGAGGACCTCCTGTGACCCTCAGCGTGGGCAGTCCGGTCGCGGGCCGGGTCGTCTCGCTGACCGAGGTTCCCGATCCGGTCTTCGCGCAGGCGATGGTCGGACCGGGCATCGCGGTCGAACCGGACAGGGTCGCCGCCGACGTCGTGTCCCCGGTCGACGGCACGATCGTGACGCTGCACCCGCACGCGTTCGTCGTGGCCACCGAGAGCGGCGCCGGTGTGCTCGTGCACCTCGGCATCGACACGGTGAAGCGCAAGGGCGAGGGCTTCACCCTGCACGTGGTGAAGGGCGAGACCGTGCGCGCGGGTCAGCCCATCGTGAGCTGGGACCCCGCGGAGGTCGAGGCGGCCGGGTTCGCGCCCATCTGCCCCGTCGTCGCGCTGGACGCCCCGGCGGACTCCCTCGGGGACTTCTCCGAGGGGTCCACGGTCGCCGTGGGCGACCAGCTCTTCTCCTGGCAGCGCTGACCTCACGCGGGTGCCCTTCGACGCATGTCGCGCATCGAAGGGCACCCGCGTGACGTTTTCCGCCCTCCCGTGGGTCGTTCTGGTGAAAGTCCGTCCGAGATTCACCCGTACGGGGCTCTGTGAAAGGTCCGTTCGGCGGTGTTCGTCCTTGCGCGCCAGGGAGTTCCCGCCGGATCGTCGACCTCATGCACTGGACGGTCTTGGGATTCCTGGCGGGAGCCGCGGGCGCGTGGCTGCTGAGGCGGCTGCGCCGGGGAGCGGCCGTGCACTGGCTGTGGTGCGCGGGGCCGACCGCGGTCCTCTGGACGGTCGCCGCGCTGCGCCACCCGCCACCGCACTGGCTCGCCGTGACGCTGGCGCTCGGCTGGTTCGCCGTGCTGCTCACCGCCACCGACCTGCTCCACCGCCGATTGCCCGACGCGCTCACGCTGCCCGCGTACCCGGTCGCGGTGGCGCTCCTGCTGCCCGCCGGTCTCGACGTGGGGCTGCGCGCCCTCGTGGGCGGGCTGGTCTTCGGGCTGGCGCACCTGGTCGTCCGGCTCCTCTCGCCCGGCGCGCTCGGCGGCGGAGACGTGAAGCTCGCCGCGCCGCTGGGAGCGGTGCTCGGGTCGGTCTCGTACGGCGCTCTAGCGCTGGGTGCGATCCTCTCTTCCGGCCTGTCCCTGTTGATCGGACTCGTGCGTCCGAATGGCGGGATTCCGCATGGGCCGGGTCTTCTGGCCTCGACCTGGCTGCTCGCGGTGTTCCTACTGTGAAAGGATTCGTTCCGTGCTGCGCTGGATCACCGCTGGGGAGTCTCACGGACCCGCCCTCGTCGCCGTGCTGGAAGGCATGGTCGCGGGCGTGGAGGTCACCACCTCGGACCTCACCGTCCAACTCGAACGACGGAGGCTGGGCTTCGGCCGCAGTCCTCGGATGGGGTTCGAGGCCGACGAGGTGAACATCCTCGGTGGCGTCCGCCACGGCCTCACCCAGGGCGGACCCATCGCCGTCACCATCGGCAACAGCGAGTGGCCGAAGTGGGAGAAGGTCATGTCGGCCGACCCGGTCGATCCGGGCGAGCTCAAGCCGACGGGCCGCAACGAGGCGCTGACCAGGCCTCGGCCCGGCCACGCCGACCTGCCGGGCATGCAGAAGTTCGGGTTCGACGAGGCCCGTCCGGTGCTGGAGCGGGCCAGCGCCCGCGAGACCGCCGCCCGCACGGCGCTCGGCACGGTCGCCCGGAACTTCCTCAAGCAGGTCTTCGACGTCGACATCATCAGCCACGTCGTGTCCATCGGCGGCGCGAGGACGCCGGAGGACGCGGCCGTGCCCGGCCCCGGCGATCTGGCCGCGGTCGACGCGAGCCCGGTCCGCGCGTTCGACCCGGCGGGCACCGAGGCGATGGTCGCCGAGGTCGAGGCCGTCAAGAACGCGGGCGACACCGTGGGCGGCGTGATCGAGGTCATCGCCTACGGCTTGCCGCCGGGCCTCGGCTCGCACGTGCACTGGGACCGCAGGCTCGACTCCCGGCTCGCCGCCGCGCTCATGGGCGTGCAGGCGATGAAGGGCGTGGAGATCGGCGACGGCTTCACCACCGCCACCCGCTGGGGCAGCCAGGCCCACGACGAGATCGATCGCGGCGAGGGCCCGTCCGGCGTCACCCGCCGCAGCAACCGCGCGGGCGGCCTGGAGGGCGGCATCACCAACGGCGAGCCGCTGCGCGCCAGGGTCGCGATGAAGCCGATCTCGACCGTTCCGAAAGCACTGTCCACTGTGGATGTCCGCACCGGTGAGGCCGCCGTGGCCATCCACCAGCGCTCGGACGTGTGCGCGGTGCCGCGCGCGGGCGTCGTGCTGGAGTCGGTGTTCGCCCTGGTGCTCGCGGAAGCGGCGCTGGAGAAGTTCGGCGGCGACTCGATCGCGGAGACCAAGCGCAACGTCGAGTCCTACCTCGAAGCGCTCGAAGCCAGGTGGGAGGGCCTGTGACCGCACCCGCCTACGTGGTGCTCGGCCCTCCCGGGGCGGGTAAGACGACCATCGGCCAGCTGCTGGCCGAGCGGCTCGGCCTGCCCTTCCGCGACGTCGACGAGGACATCGTGGCGAGCGCGGGCAAGCCGATCTCGGACATCTTCACCAGCGACGGCGAGCCGGTGTTCCGGGCGATGGAGGAGCAGGCCGTCGCGGACGGGCTGAAGACGCACGAGGGCGTGCTGGCACTGGGCGGCGGCGCGGTCCTGTCGTCGGCGACCAGGAAGCTGCTGGCCGGGCACACCGTGGTGTTCCTCAACGTCGGCATGGCCGAGGGCGTCAAGCGCACCGGGCTGTCCAGCGCCCGGCCGCTGCTCACGGGCATCAACCCGAGGGCGACGTTCAAGGCGCTGCTCGACGCGCGGCTCCCGCTCTACCGGGAGGTCGCGACGATCGAGGTCGTGACCGACCACCTCGAACCGGAGCAGGTCGTCGACGCCGTGCTCGTCCCGCGCTGACCGGTGGAGCTGACACGCGCCGCGGTGTTGGCGCACCGCGGCGCGGTGCAGGGCCTGCGCGGCGGCGCCGAGGTGAGCGGTCTCGGGGTGCTGGCGCTCGGGTTCGTCGACAGCCCTCCGAAGACCGGTGCGGCGGGCCTCGCGGTCCGCGTCGGGCCGGATTTCCTCCGGTCGGGCGAGGTCGGCCGAGGCCCGGACGGGCCGGATCTCGGCAGGCTGGGGTCCGGCAGACCGGGCTCGGGCGCGCCGGACTTCGGCAGGCCGAAGTCAGATGGGCCGGATCTCGGCAAGCCGGATCTCGGCAAGCCGGATCTCGACAGGCCGGATCTCGACAGGCCGGAACTGGGCAGGCCGGATCTCGGCAAGCCCGAACCCGGCAGACCGGAACTCGCGCGGCCGAAGTTCGGCAAGCCCGTCCTCGGTATGCCGAAGGTCGACCGGCCAGGGCTGGACAGGCCGGCGTTCGACGGGCCGAGGATGGGCGGGCCGGGGTTCGGTGGGGCGGACCTGGACCGCTTGGACCGGTTGGTCCGCGTGCTCAGCCTGCGGGGTGCGCCGCACCTGCACCTCGCGGCGGACCTGCCCGCGTTGCGCCGGGAACTGCGGCCGCGCACCCCGCGGCAGCTGGCCGCGTGGATCGGCGGGTTCGACGTGCCGGACCTCGACGGGCTCGACCCGCTGGTGGAACTGCTGCACCGGGAGTTCCCCGGCGAGCGGGCCACGAAGGGCGAGCTGTCGGCCGCGGTGGGTCCGCACCTGCCGCCGGACTGGACGCCGTGGTGCGAACCCTGCGGGGCGCACCACGTGGTGGACGGGCTGTTCCGGCTGGCCACGCTGCTGGCCGGGATCGAGCTGGACCACGTCGGGGCCAAGCTGGTGTTCCGGAAGCCGTCCGGGCCGGTGCCCGTCGTCGAGCCGGGGGGCGAGCCGACGTTGCTGCGCGCGTACGCCCGGCTGGTCGGTCCGTTCGCGAAGGCGGACGCGGAGAAGTGGCTCGGCGCGGGTCCGCCGTCCGCGTGGCCCGAGGGGCTGCGGCCGGTGACCGTGGAGGGCAAGGGGCTGCTGGCCTTGGAGGACGTGACCGACGCGCCACCGCCGCCTGCCTGCCTGCTGCTGTTCCCGCGCGACCCGTACCTGCTCGGCCCGCGGTGGCTGGTGGCGCCGGACGCGGCGGTGGCCAAACGGGTGTGGCGGCCGGTCGGGAGTCCCGGCGCGCTGGTCGTGCACGGCGTGGTGGTGGGGGACTGGCGGTACACGTTCAGCGGCCGCACGGTGACGTTCCACGTGCGGGGCTGGAAGGGGATCAAGGGCGAGGCGCGCACGTCGCTTCGCCACCAAACCGAACTGCTGGCCGCGGTGTGGGGTGGGTCGGCGCTCGAGCCGGACGTGGTCGAATGGTCGTCACCTTGACTTCTCCCCGGTCGCACGGGCCGTCCGGTGGGGGTGGCGCGGAGGTCGGCCTGGCGGCGGACCCCCGGTCCTCACCCCGCCGCGCGGGAGGTCAAGCCGGGGGAATCCACGGAGGAATCCTGATGAACGAGGGAGCACAGTGATGGGCGAGCCGGTGCGGATCCGCGTTGCCGCGGAACGACCGTACGACGTGGTGGTGGGCCGCGGCCTGCTCGGCGACGTGGTGGAGGCCGTGAAGGGCATCGCCAAGATCGCGATCATCCACCCGCCCACGCTCGTCGAGACCGCCGAGGTGCTGCGCGAGGCGCTCGCCGAGGCAGGCGCCGACGCGCACCGCGTGGAGATCCCGGACGCTGAGGACGGCAAGGACCTCCCCGTCGCGGGCTTCTGCTGGGACGTGCTCGGCAAGATCGGCCTCAGCCGGTCGGACGCCGTCATCGGGCTCGGCGGGGGAGCGGTGACCGACCTCGCGGGGTTCGTCGCCTCGACGTGGATGCGCGGCGTGAAGCTGTTCAACGTCCCCACGACGCTGCTCGGCATGGTCGACGCGTCCGTCGGCGGCAAGACGGGCGTCAACACCACGGCCGGCAAGAACCTGGTCGGCACGTTCTACGAGCCCTCCGCGGTGTTCGCCGACCTCGCGACGCTGGACACGTTGCCGCGCAACGAACTCGTGGCGGGCATGGCTGAGGTCGTCAAGGGCGGCTTCATCGCCGACCCGGTCATCCTCGACCTGATCGAGGCCGATCCGCAGGCCGCGCTGGACCCGGCGGGTCCCGTGCTGGAGGAGCTGGTCCGCCGCAAGATCCAGATCAAGGCGGACGTCGTGTCCGCCGACCTCCGCGAGTCGGACCTGCGCGAGATCCTGAACTACGGCCACACCCTCGGCCACGCCATCGAGCGCCGCGAGCGCTACAAGTGGCGCCACGGCGCGGCGATCAGCGTCGGCCTGGTGTTCGCCGCCGAACTCGGCAGGCTCGCGGGCCGGTTGGACGACGTGACCGCCGACCGCCACCGGTCCGTGCTGGCCATGCTCGGCCTGCCCACCAGCTACGACCCGGCCGCGCTGCCGCAGCTGATGGAGGGCATGCGGGTGGACAAGAAGAACCGCGCGGGCGTGCTCCGCTTCGTCGTCCTGGACGGCCTGGCCAAGCCCGGCAGGCTCGAAGGCCCCGACCCGGCCCTGATCGCCGCGGCCTACTCGGCCGTCGCCGCCGAGCCGACCACGGGCGGGGGCGTGCTCCTGTGAAGGTCCTGGTCCTCAACGGCCCCAACCTGGGCAGGCTCGGCACCCGCGAACCCGACGTGTACGGCAGCACCACGTACGCCGACCTGGTCGCGCTGTGCGAGGGCACCGGCCACGAACTCGGCCTGGAGGTCGACGTCCGCCAGACCGACTTCGAGGGCGAGATGCTCGGCTGGCTCCACGAGGCCGCCGACCACCGGTACCCCGTGGTCCTCAACCCGGCGGCGTGGACGCACTACTCGGTGGCCGTCCGCGACGCCTGCTCCCAGCTCACCGCCCCGCTCGTCGAGGTGCACATCTCGAACGTGCACAAGCGCGAGGACTTCCGCCAGCACAGCTACATCTCCGCCGTCGCCGAGGGCACCATCCTCGGGCTCGGCGTCCAGGGCTACGCCCTGGCCCTGCGCTGGCTGGCGGCCAAGGCGTAGACGGTCGCGCGAGACACGGAGCAGCCCTCCACCACGTCGAACTCCGGATGCCCGACGTCACCGTGCGGACGTCGCGATCGGCCGGCCGCTGCTGCGCGAGCCAGGCGTCGAGGCCGTCGCGGAGGTGTTCGCGGCCCGGAGATGAGCGAGTTCGACGGCCTGGTGGCCCGCCCCCGCTCACCGGCGGGCACGGGCCACCAGGCCGTCGAGCACGCGCGCCGTCATCGAGCCAGGCCCACCGCGCCTGTCACAGGGACGACGAAGCAGTCCGACAGCGCGACGGCCCACCTCTCGGTGGCCCACCTCGAACCCGCCGCCTTTCGGTGTTCTGCCCGCCGGGCGAGTGGATCGTCATCCGGCGGATGACCTTCGCCTGCACCACGGGTCCGTGGACGGTGCCGGGCATGTTGTTGTTGGTGCCCGCTCCGCCGCTCTCGTCGCCGAACGGCTGGTCCGGCTCGCGTTGTCGTCCATCCACTACCTTCGTGCCGAACGACCGCGGATCGGTGCGAGGCTGACGGCGCCGGCAACCCGGTGATCTCCCGGATTCCCGCCTGGCCGATCGGACTCCCATGACCCACGGGGCGCTGCACCACGTTGAACTCTGGGTGCCTGACGTCACCCGTGCGGAAGTCACGATCGGGTGGCTGCTGCGGGAGCTGGGTTGGGTCGAGTACCAGCGGTGGTCTGCCGGGGTCAGTTGGCGGCTCGGTGCGACCTACGTGGTGGTCGAGCGGTCGCCCGCGATGGAGGCCGGGCCGCACGAACGGAGGCGGCCGGGGCTCAACCACCTCGCGTTGCACGTCACGGGGTCGGAGGCTGTCGACGCGCTGGTGATCGACGCGGTGGGGCACGGGTGGGCGTTGATGTTCGCGGACCGCCATCCGCACGCGGGCGGGCCGGACCACTACGCGGCTTACCTGGAGAACGAGGACGGGTTCGAGGTCGAACTCGTGGCGACTACTGGCGAGTAGTCGCCTGGATGGGTGAGTTGATCTTCTACACTGGGTGGCGATTCGCTGAGGGGTCAACCAAGTGGAGGAACGCTCCCGCATGTCGAGGCTTCTCCGGATCGTGGCGACAGCGGCCGTCGCCGTCGTGCTGCTGTCGTCGTGCGACGGGGGCGTCACGATGAACCAGGCCGAGGGCACCGGAGGCATCGCGCCGCCCGTGGGGCCGAGGAACCCGCAGCGCGCCAAGCCGAAGGAGCCGCTGCCGCTGACGTCCGACCGGTCGCGCGGCAGCGCGGGCGTCATCGCGGCGGGCGGCGGCGACTCGCCGTACAACTACGGGCCGACCGTGCTCGTGGAGAGCGGCCGCAACCGGATGTGGTGGTGCAGCCAGCTCGGGGTCGCCGTGCCCGCGGGCGACGACCTGCTGCTCTCCGAGAGCGCCTCGCTGACCGGCCCGTTCGTCGGCCCTGACGGCTCCATGGCCCAGCCCGTGCTCAGCGGCAGCGTCACCGGCTTCGACGGTGTGCACACCTGCGACCCGTCGGTCATCCACGTCGGCCGGACCTACTACCTGTACTACACCGGCGCCTCCGGCGACCACGCGAACGGCAACGCGATCGGCGTGGCGACCAGCACCGACGGCGTCTCCTGGCAGCGCGCCCACGAGGGCAGGCCGATCGTCGGCCCGGCGTACGACACGACCCGCGCGAACACCTACGGCGCGGGCCAGCCGGCCGTTCTGCACCTCAACGGCTGGTTCCACCTGATGTTCACCGACACCACCGGCAAGGCGGCGGGGTGGAACGGGGCGGGCCAGTTCGTGCTGCGCTCCAAGGACCCGCTGTTCCTGACCGGCGTGCAGGCGCTGGGCTTGCGCGGCTTCTCCGCCGTGGGGGGCACCAACGCGCCGCGCGCCCGTTCGGTGGTCGACGCCTTCAGCGCGGACTGGATGTGGGTGGCCGCGCTGGACGCGTTCGCCATCGCCCACGAGACCGAGACCGGCACCAGCATCACCTTCTGGAACGCCGACTTCACCGCCCAGCCGTACGCGCGGATCACCGTCCCCGGCCCGTGGCGCGAGGGCCCCGGCCTGGTCCGCACCTCCGAGGGCCACGCCCCGGTCGCCTCCGACGACCCGTGCGGACGCGTGCCGATCGACGTCGTCCGCGCCACCGTCGACGGCGCGGCGGGCGCCCCGACCGACCTGACCCACTTCGGCATGGACCTGGCGGGCGTGCCCGGCTGCGCGACCAAGGAGGCCGCCGTCGTCCTCGACGGCGTGGCCGTCCCGTCGCCCGAACGCACGATGGACCTGGTCGTCGGCGGCGAGGTGGTCCGCCTCGAACGCCGCTCGGTCACCGACCGCCTGGCCAGGAGCGTGCTCGACCACCGCCCGGCGATCGTCGACCAGCTGCCGGTGGCGGCGCGCATCCCGGCGGGGGCGCAGGCCGTCCGCTCACCCGACGGCCGGACCGGTCTGCTGGTGGACGACGACCAGCTCTGGCTGATCGGCTCCGACGAAATCGCCGCGCTCAACTCCTCGGAGGTCCGCCAGACCACCCCCGACGAGTGGCGGACCTACACCGCTGCGGGAGACCTGAGCGCGCTGCGCCGCTAGCGCGACTCCTCGGGCTGCGGCACCGCGTTCCCCAACCCCATCCCGACCGCGGCGGACACGAGCACCACCAGCGCGGTGAACGCCGCCCCGCCGGTCAGGGCGGGCCACAGCGACTCGGTACCCGTCTGGTCGATCAGCACCCCCGTGCCGATCACCCCGACCACGCCCGCCAACGGCCCCGCGACCAGCGCCGCGGAGAACCAGCACATCCCGCGCCCGTCGAACTGCCGCCACGCGTCCAGCGCACCCCAGAGCACCGCGACCACGACGACGAGCCCGAACGCGATCACCCGCACCGACGGCCCCGCCTCGGGACTGCGCACGCCGACGGCCACGACCCCCGCCTGCACGGCGCCGTGCAACAGCCCCATCCAAAACCCCCGGACCAGCCACGCACCCATGGCGAACAGCGTAGTGCCAGGTAGGGCGAACGCCGCCGGTCGAGCGGGACCGACTTCCGGGCCCTGTGGAACGCGGTCGGCACCCCTACTCTGCTGGTATGCCGCCGCACGCACCCCGTCGCGCCGCACTGCGCGCCCAACTCGTCGCCCGGGACCTCGACGCCCTGCTCGTGACGGACCTGCTGAACGTCCGCTACCTCACCGGCTTCACCGGGTCGAACGCCGCGCTGCTGGTGGCCGCCGACGGGGACGAGCGCACGGTGTTCTGCACCGACGGCCGCTACCTGACCCAGTCGGCCGCGCAGGTCCCCGACCTGGAACGGGTGGTCGACCGGCCCTGCGACCTGGCGCTGGCGGGCAGGGCTAGCAAGGACGGGCACCGGAGGATCGGGTTCGAGGGCCAGCACGTGACCGTGGACGGGCTCGACGCGCTGGAGCGGGCGGCGGACGGGCTGGTCCGGGCGTCCGGGCTGGTGGAACTCCTGCGGCTGGTGAAGGACGACGCGGAGGTCGAGGCGTTGCGGATGGCGTGCGCCGCGGCCGACCGGGCGCTGGTGGACCTGATCGAGCACGGCGGGCTGCGGGTGGGGCGGACGGAGCGGGAGGTCGCGCGCGAGCTGGAGAACCGGATGCTCGACCACGGCGCCGCCGGGCCGTCGTTCGACTCGATCGTGGCGGTCGGCGCGAACTCGGCGATCCCGCACCACGCGCCGACGGACGCGGTGCTCAAACCGGGTGACTTCGTGAAGCTGGACTTCGGGGCGCTGGTCGACGGCTACCACTCCGACATGACCAGGACCCTCGTCCTCGGCAAGGCGGCCGACTGGCAGGCGGACCTGTACGACCTGGTCGCGCGGTCGCAGGCGGCGGGACGGGCGGCGCTGCGGCCGGGCGTCGACGTGCGGGCGGTGGACGCGGCGTCGAGGCAGGTGATCGCGGACGCGGGGTTCGGCCCGCAGTTCCTGCACGGGCTCGGGCACGGGGTCGGATTGCGGATCCACGAGGCTCCGGCGCTGTCCAAGTCCGGTGAAGGTACACTTTCCGCCGGTATGGCGGTCACCGTCGAGCCCGGCGTCTACCTGTCGGGAAAGGGCGGTGTCCGCATCGAGGACACGCTCGTGGTGCGTGAGAACGCGCCGGAGCTCCTCACCCTGACCACGAAGGAACTCGTGGTCGTCTAAGCGCCCGCTACGCAGGGCCCGCCCCTCGGACAACAGGAGAGACCACCACCGTGGCCACGACCAACGACCTGAAGAACGGCCTGGTGCTGAACCTCGACGGCCAGCTGTGGACCGTCACCGCGTTCCAGCACGTCAAGCCGGGCAAGGGTGGCGCCTTCGTGCGCACCACGTTGAAGCACGTCCTGTCCGGCAAGGTCGTGGACAAGACCTTCAACGCGGGCACCAAGGTCGAGACGGCCACCGTCGACAAGCGGACGATGACCTTCCTGTACAAGGACGGCACCGACTTCGTGTTCATGGACAGCGACACGTTCGACCAGCTCACCGTGCCCGGCGTGACCGTCTCCGACGCCGCGGGCTACATGCTGGAGAACCAGGAGGCCATGGTCGCGACCCACGAGGGCGTGCCGCTCTTCGTGGAGCTCCCGACCTCGGTCGAGCTGCTGATCGAGCACACCGACCCCGGCCTGCAGGGCGACCGCTCCACCGGCGGCACCAAGCCCGCCAAGCTGGAGACCGGCGCCGAGATCCAGGTGCCGCTGTTCGTCACCACGGGCGAGAAGGTCAAGGTCGACACCCGCGACGGTCGTTACCTCGGCCGTGTGAGCAGCTGACGTGGGTGCGCGCAGCAAGGCCCGCAAACGCGCGGTCGACATCCTCTTCGAGGCGGACCTGCGCGGCGAGGACCCGGTGACGCTGGTGGCGGGCCGGGTCGGTTCGGCCGACGTGCCACCGGTGAACGACTACACGGTGACGCTCGTCGAGGGCGTGACCGCGCACCAGGCGCGGATCGACGACCTGATCTCGGAGCACGCCGAGGGCTGGACCCTGCAGCGGATGCCCGCGGTCGACCGCGCGGTCCTGCGGATCGGCCTGTACGAGCTGCTGTGGGCGACGGACGTGCCGGACGCGGTCGCGATCGACGAGGCGATCGAGCTGGCGAAGGGTCTGTCCACGGACGACTCGCCGCGGTTCGTCAACGGCGTGCTCGGTCGGATCGCGGTCATCGCGGACCAGTTGCGCGCCGTTCTCTAGCACTCGCCGGACGGACCAAGGCCACCTCGGTGATCCGGGGTGGCCTTGGTCGTCTAGTCCTCCTTGGCCGGACGGGCCTCGGGGGGGAGCACACCCCAGTCGATGAGCTGCTCGGTGAGCTCGCCGGGGGTCATGTCGTAGATGATCGCCAGCGAACGCAGGTCCTCGGTGCGGATCGAGAGCACCTTGCCGTTGTAGTCGCCGCGCTGGCTCTGGATGGTCGCGGCGTAGCGCGCGAGCGGCCCGACCTTCTCGGCCGGTAGCTGTTGCAGCCGTTCGAGGTTGATGACGATCTTCGTGGCGGGCTCGGCGCCCGAGGGCACCCGGCCCTCCGGCAGCAGTTCGGCCACCGGCACCCCGTAGAAGTCGGCCAGTTCGGCCAGCTTCTGCACGGTCACGGCTCGGTCGCCTCGCTCGTAGGAGCCGACGACCACGGCCTTCCAGCGACCGCCGGACTTCTGCTCGACGCCGTGCAGGGACAAACCCTGCTGCTGCCGGATCGCGCGGAGTTTGGCCCCCAACGCCTTGGCGTAGTCGCCCATGTGGCGGTTCTCCGTTCATTCGCCCCGTCAGCCGGTAGGGGACTGGGCCGGGGAGGTCAGACTCAATACGCAGAGTAATGATTGCTCTCCGTGGTCGCCAGGTCAAGCTGATCTCGTCGGTCCGTGGGGGCGAGAGCCTCGACACCACTCGTAAGGTGGGCGCTCCGTGCCTGATACCGTGCAGGTCAGCCCGGTCGAAGCCGGGTGTCCGACGTCCTTTAAGGACCCGTCCCGTGAGGCGGGGAAGGAGGTCCAACCGTGGCGCCACGTCAACGTGGTGCGACGGATCCGGCGGGAGAGCGCGAGCTTCTCTCGGCCGGTGACGTCGCACGCACTGTCGCCCGAATGGCCCATCAGATCATCGAGAAGACCGCTCTTGATGCACCGAGCGCACCCGCAGTAGTCCTGATGGGCATACCGAGTCGGGGAGCGCCACTCGCTCGCCGACTGGCCCTCAAGATCGCGGAGTTCAGCGGCGTGACCGTGCCGACCGGCACGCTGGACGTGACCCTCTACCGCGATGACCTGCGGCGCGGCCCGACCAGGCCGCTGGAGACCACCTCGCTGCCCGAAGGCGGGATCGACGACCGCCTCGTGGTGCTCGTGGACGACGTCCTCTTCTCCGGTCGCACCATCCGCGCGGCCCTCGACGCCCTGCGCGACCACGGCCGTCCCCGCGCGGTGCAGCTCGCGGTGCTCGTCGACCGCGGCCACCGGGAACTGCCGATCCGCGCGGACTACGTTGGCAAGAACGTGCCAACGTCGCGCACCGAGGACGTGGCCGTCCTGCTGGACGAGTTCGACGGGCGCGACGGAGTGGTGCTGAAGTGAAGCACCTCCTCTCCACCGAAGGCCTCGACCGCGCGACCGCCACGTCGATCCTCGACACCGCGGACAACCTCAAGCGCGCGCTGCTCGGCCGGGAGGTCCGCAAGCTCCCCACGCTGCGCGGCCGCACGGTGATCACCCTGTTCTACGAGAACTCCACGCGCACCAGGGTCTCCTTCGAGATCGCGGGCAAGTGGATGAGCGCGGACGTGATCAACGTGTCCGCGGGCGGGTCGAGCGTGAGCAAGGGCGAGTCCCTTCGCGACACCGCACTGACCCTGGCCGCCGCCGGCGCGGACTGCGTGATCGTCCGGCACCCCGCTTCCGGTGCGGCGCACCGGCTCGCGGGCTGGCTCGCCGAGGCGGGCACGTCGGTCGTCAACGCGGGCGACGGGATGCACGAGCACCCGACGCAGGCCCTGCTGGACGCGGCGACGCTGCGGGAACGGCTCGGCTCGATCGAGGGCCGCCGGATCGCGATCGTCGGCGACGTCCTGCACAGCCGGGTCGTCCGGTCGAACGTGCACCTGCTCTCCACGCTCGGCGCCGACGTGGTGCTGGTCGCCCCGCCGACGCTCCTGCCGGTCGGGGTGGACAACTGGCCGGTCACCGTCTCGCACGAACTGGACGCGGAACTGCCGAGCCTGGACGCGGTCATGCTGCTGCGCGTCCAGGCCGAGCGGATGCACGGCGGGTTCTTCCCGTCGGCCCGCGAGTACTCGATCGCCTACGGCCTCAACGAGAACCGCCTCGGCCTCATGCCCGAGCACGCCGTGGTGCTGCACCCCGGTCCGATGCTCCGCGGGATGGAGATCGCCTCGGCGGTCGCCGACTCCCCGCGCGCGGCCATCACCGACCAGGTGCGCAACGGCGTCCACCTGCGCATGGCGGTCCTCTACCACTTGCTCGCCCACGAGGAGGAAACGTCGTGAATCCCTTGCTCCTCAAGGGAGTTCGTCCCTACGGCGAGGGTGATCCGACCGACATCCTCATCCGCGACGGCGTGATCGCCGAGATCGGCTCCATCGACGCCGACGACGTGGAGACCGTCGACGGTGGCGGCGCGGTGCTGCTGCCCGGCTTCGTCGACCTGCACACGCACCTGCGCGAGCCGGGCCGCGAGGACACCGAGACCGTCGCCACCGGCTCCCGGGCCGCGGCGCTCGGCGGGTACACCGCCGTGTTCGCCATGGCCAACACCGACCCGGTCGCCGACAACGCGGTGGTCGTGGAGCACGTGTGGCGCCGCGGCCGCGAGGTCGGCCTGGTCGACGTGCACCCGATCGGCGCGGTCACCGTCGGCCTCAAGGGCGAGAAGCTCGCCGAACTGGGCACCATGGCCAAGTCCGCCGCGAACGTCCGCGTCTTCTCCGACGACGGCCACTGCGTGCACGACCCGCTGGTCATGCGCCGGGCCC
This sequence comes from Umezawaea sp. cmx-9-4, assembly GCA_049997955.1. Taxonomy (GTDB): domain Bacteria; phylum Actinomycetota; class Actinomycetes; order Mycobacteriales; family Pseudonocardiaceae; genus Umezawaea. The sequence continues at coordinate 554,293 of JAEBDY010000003.1, forward strand.
TGGAGTACTCCAAGGCGCTGGACGTGGTCATCGCCCAGCACGCCGAGGAGCCGAGGCTGACCGTCGACGCCCAGGCGCACGAGGGCGAGCAGGCGGCCCGGCTGGGCCTCCAGGGCTGGCCCGCCGCCGCCGAGGAGTCGATCGTGGCGCGGGACTGCCTGCTGGCGCTGCACGCCGGGGCGAGGCTGCACATCTGCCACGTGTCGACCACCGGCACCGCGGAGATCCTCAAATGGGCCAAGTCCCGCGGCGCCGAGGTTTCGCCTCAGGCAGGCAGGCCGCGGATCTCGGCCGAGGTCACCCCGCACCACCTGCTGCTGACCGACGACCGGCTGAGCACCTACGACCCGGTCAACAAGGTCAACCCGCCGCTGCGCACGGCCGCGGACGTCCAGGCGCTGCGCCAGGCGCTCGCCGACGGCGTCATCGACTGCGTCGCGACCGACCACGCCCCGCACGCCGTGCAGGACAAGGACTGCGAGTGGTCCGCGGCCCGCCCCGGCATGCTGGGCCTCCAGACCGCCCTGTCCGTGGTCGTCGAGGCCATGGTCAAGACCGGCCTGCTGGACTGGCGCGGCGTCGCGCGGGTGATGAGCGAACGGCCCGCCGAGATCGCCGGGCTGCCCGACCACGGCCGTCCGATCGAGGTGGGCGAGCCCGCCAACCTGGTGCTGGTCGACCCGGACGCCACCTGGACCGTGCGCGGCGCGGAGCTGGCGAGCGTCGCGGGCAACACCCCGTTCGAGGGCATGGAGCTGCCGGGCGTTGTGACGACCACCCTGCTGCGCGGACGCGTCACGGCGGGGAGGATTCCGGCATGACCAGGGTTCTCCTCTCGCTGGCGGTGCTGGCGTTCTTCGCCCTCTCCCTCTACGGCATGTGGCACGGCTGGCAGCGCCGCGCGCGCCGCCAGGCGGCCGTGCTCGCCGACTTCCCCGCCGTGCCCGCCGAGACCGGCGCGGTGCTGCTGGAGACGACCGGCCAGTACATCGGCACGACCATCGGCGACAACTGGCAGGACCGGATCGCCGTCGGCGACATCGGCCACCGCGCCGAGGCCGAGCTGCGGCTGACCGACCAGGGCGTGCTCATCGAGCGCTCCGGGGCGTCGGCGGTCTGGATCCCCGCGGCGGACATCGAGTCCGCGCGCACCGACCGCGGTCTCGCGGGCAAGGTGATGACGAAGGACGGCCTGCTGGTCGTGCGGTGGCACCTGGGCGAGCAGCTCGTGGACACCGGCTTCCGCGGCGACGACAAGGACGTTTACGAGGAATGGGTGGCGGCGCTCACCAGCAGCCCCGCCCGAGGCCGCCGGCGGAGCCGGTCATCAGAGGAGAGTTCGGCGTGAGTTTCGGTTCGGCAAACGCAGCAGCACTGGTCCTCGAAGACGGCCGCGTGTTCCGCGGCGAGTCCTACGGCGCCCTGGGCGAAAGCCTGGGCGAGGTCGTGTTCTCCACCGGCATGACCGGGTACCAGGAGACGCTGACCGACCCCTCCTACCACCGCCAGATCGTGGTGCAGACCGCGCCGCAGATCGGCAACACCGGCTGGAACGACGAGGACGACGAGTCCTCGCGCATCTGGGTCGCGGGCTACGTCGTGCGCGACCCCTCCCGCGTGCCCTCCAACTGGCGCTCGGTCCGCGGCCTGGACGAGGAGCTGGTCCGCCAGCGCGTCGTGGGCATCGCGGGCGTCGACACCCGGATGCTGACCCGCCACCTGCGCGAGCAGGGCGCCATGCGCGCGGGCGTGTTCTCCGGCGACGCGCTGGACAGCGACGAGGCGCTCGTGGGCCGCGTGCTGGACAGCCCGCCGATGAAGGGCTCCGACCTCGCGGGCGACGTCACCACGGCGCAGCCCTACGTCGTCCCCGCGGTCGGCGAACGGCGCTTCCGCGTCGCCGCGCTGGACCTGGGCATCAAGTCCAACACCCCGCGGATGATGGCGGCGCGCGGCATCGAGGTGCACGTGCTGCCCCTGTCGTCCACTGTGGACGACCTGCTCGCGGTCGAGGCCGACGGCGTCTTCCTGTCGAACGGGCCGGGCGACCCGGCGACCCAGGCGCACGCGATCTCGCTGACGAGGTCCGTGCTGGAGCGCCGGATCCCGCTGTTCGGCATCTGCTTCGGCAACCAGATCCTGGGCCGCGCGCTGGGCCGCGACACCTACAAGATGCGCTACGGCCACCGCGGCATCAACATCCCGGTGATCGACGTGCGCACGGGCAAGGTCGCCATCACCGCGCAGAACCACGGGTTCGCGCTGGAGGGCGAGCCGGGCGAGGAGTTCTCCTCGGACTTCGGCCGCGTCCAGCTGAGCCACTACTGCCCGAACGACGACACCATCGAGGGCGTCCGCGCCCTGGAGGCCCCGGCGTTCAGCGTGCAGTACCACCCGGAAGCGGCGGCCGGACCACACGACGCCGCCCCGCTGTTCGACGAGTTCTGCGATCTCATGAAGAACGAGGCCCGCTAATGCCGAAGCGCACTGACATCAAGCACGTGCTGGTGATCGGGTCCGGCCCGATCGTCATCGGCCAGGCGTGCGAGTTCGACTACTCCGGCACCCAGGCCTGCCGCGTGCTGCGGGAAGAGGGCATCCGGGTCAGCCTGGTGAACTCCAACCCCGCCACGATCATGACCGACCCCGAGTTCGCCGACGCGACCTACATCGAGCCGATCACGGCCGAGTTCGTCGAGAAGGTCATCGCGATCGAGCGCCCCGACGCCATCCTGGCGACGCTGGGCGGCCAGACCGCGCTGAACACGGCCATCGCGCTGCACGAGCGCGGCGTGCTGGAGAAGTACAACGTCGAGCTTATCGGCGCGGACATCGACGCCATCAACCGCGGCGAGGACCGGCAGATCTTCAAGGAGCTGGTCCGCAAGATCGGCGCCGAGGTGCCGCGCAGCGCCGTGTGCAAGTCGATGGACGAGGTCCGCGAGACCGTCGCCGACCTCGGCCTGCCGGTCGTCATCCGGCCGTCGTTCACCATGGGCGGACTCGGCTCCGGCATGGCGCACACCCCCGAGGAGCTGGAGCGGCTCGCCGCGACCGGCCTCGCGGAGTCGCCGGTCACCGAGGTGCTCATCGAGGAGAGCGTGCTCGGCTGGAAGGAGTACGAGCTGGAGCTGATGCGCGACCGCAACGACAACGTCGTGGTCGTCTGCTCCATCGAGAACATCGACCCGATGGGCGTGCACACCGGCGACTCCGTCACGGTCGCGCCCGCGATGACGCTGACCGACCGCGAGTTCCAGCACATGCGCGACGTCGGCATCCAGGTCATCCGCGAGGTCGGCGTGGACACCGGCGGCTGCAACATCCAGTTCGCGATCGAGCCCACCACGGGCCGCATGGTCGTCATCGAGATGAACCCCCGCGTGTCGCGGTCCTCCGCGCTGGCGTCGAAGGCGACCGGCTTCCCGATCGCCAAGATCGCCGCCAAGCTCGCGATCGGCTACTCGCTCGACGAGATCCGCAACGACATCACCGGCGAGACCCCGGCGAGCTTCGAGCCGACGCTGGACTACGTGGTCGTGAAGATCCCGCGGTTCGCGTTCGAGAAGTTCCCCGGCGCCGACCCCACCCTCACCACGACGATGAAGAGCGTCGGCGAGGCCATGTCGATGGGCCGCAACTTCGTGGAGGCGCTGGGCAAGGCCATGCGCTCCATGGAGACCAAGGACGCCGGGTTCTGGACCCGGCCGGACCCCACGGGCACCTCCCTGGAGGGGCTCCTCAAGGAGCTCGGCGCGGGCCACGACGGTCGGCTGTACACGGTGGACCGCGCGCTGCGGTTCGGCGCGACGATCGAGCAGGTCCACGAGGCCTCCGGCATCGACCCGTGGTTCATCGAGCAGATCGCCTGGCTCAACGAGCTGCGCGGCGAGATCGAGGCCGCTCCGGTGCTGGACGAGCCGCTGCTGCGCAAGGCGAAGCGGGCCGGGCTGTCGGACCGGCAGATCTCCGTGCTGCGGTCCGAGCTGGCCGGTGAGGACGGCGTGCGGACGCTGCGGCACCGCCTTGGCGTGCGGCCGGTCTACAAGACGGTGGACACCTGCGCGGCCGAGTTCGCGGCCAGGACGCCGTACCACTACTCCGCCTACGAGCTGGATCCCAACGCCGAGACCGAGGTGACCGAGCAGCGCGAGCGGCCCAAGGTCCTCATCCTCGGCTCCGGGCCCAACCGCATCGGCCAGGGCATCGAGTTCGACTACTCCTGCGTGCACGCCGCCATGGCGCTGCGGGAGGCCGGGTTCGAGACCGTCATGGTCAACTGCAACCCGGAGACCGTCTCCACCGACTACGACACCTCGGACCGGCTGTACTTCGAGCCGCTGACGTTCGAGGACGTCATCGAGGTCGTGCACTCCGAGCAGCGCTCGGGCACGGTCGCGGGCGTGATCGTGCAACTCGGCGGCCAGACCCCGCTCGGCCTCGCCCAGCGGCTCGCGGACGCGGGCGTGCCGATCGTGGGCACGCCGCCGGAGGCGATCCACCTGGCCGAGGAGCGCGGCGCGTTCGGCAAGCTGCTCACCGACGCCGGGCTGCCCGCGCCGAAGTACGGCATGGCGACCTCGTTCGACGAGGCCAAGGCCATCGCGGACGAGATCGGCTACCCGGTGCTCGTGCGGCCCTCCTACGTGCTCGGCGGCCGCGGCATGGAGATCGTCTACGACGAGGACTCCCTCGCCGGCTACATCGCCCGCGCGACCGAGGTCAGCCCGGAGCACCCGGTGCTGGTCGACCGGTTCCTGGACGACGCCATCGAGATCGACGTGGACGCCCTCTACGACGGCACCGACGTGTTCATCGGCGGCGTGATGGAGCACATCGAGGAGGCGGGCGTGCACTCCGGCGACTCCGCCTGCACGCTGCCGCCCATCACACTGGGCGAAACGGACATCGACGCCGTCCGCAGCTCCACCGAGGCCATCGCCAGGGGCATCGGCGTGCGCGGCCTGCTCAACGTCCAGTACGCGCTCAAGGACGACGTCCTCTACGTGCTGGAGGCGAACCCCCGCGCGTCCCGCACGGTGCCGTTCGTGTCCAAGGCGACCGCCGTGTCCATGGCCAAGGCCGCGGCCCGGATCATGCTCGGCACCACCATCGGGGAACTCCGCCTCGAAGGCCTCCTGCCCGCCACGGGCGACGGCGCGAAGCTGCCCGCGCACGCGCCGGTGTCGGTCAAGGAGGCCGTGCTGCCGTTCCACCGGTTCCGCACGCGCGAGGGCAAGGGCGTCGACTCGCTGCTCGGCCCGGAGATGAAGTCGACCGGCGAGGTGATGGGCATCGACGTGTCGTTCGGCATGGCGTTCGCCAAGTCGCAGACCGCGTCCTACGGCTCGCTGCCGACCTCGGGCAAGGTCTTCGTGTCGGTCGCGAACCGCGACAAGCGCGCGATGATCTTCCCGGTGAAGCGGCTCGCCGACCTCGGCTTCGAGGTGCTCGCGACGTCCGGCACGGCCGAGGTGCTGCGCCGCAACGGGATCCCGTGCACGGTGGTGCGCAAGCACTTCGACGGCGTGGAGAACATTGTGGACATCATCCTCGCGGGCGGCGTGGACATGATCATCAACACCCCGTACGGCAACAGCGGGCCGCGCGTCGACGGCTACGAGATCCGCACCGCCGCGGTCGCCAAGGACATCCCGTGCGTCACCACGATCCAGGGCGCGGCGGCGGCCGTGCACGGCATCGAGGCCGCGATCCGCGGTGACATCGGCGTGCGGTCGCTCCAGTCGCTCCAGGCGGCGCTGAAGGGCGAAGACCTGCTCGCGGGGTCGGGCGTTCCCGGCGGTGGCGAGTGAGCTTCGGGACCAGGCTGGCGAAAGCGGTCGCCGAGCGCGGCCCGCTGTGCGTGGGCATCGACCCGCATCCGGGGCTGCTGCGGGAATGGGGCCTCCCGCCGGACGCGGCCGGGCTGGAGCGGTTCGCGCTCACCTGCGTCGAGGCGTTCGCCGGGCAGGTGTCGCTGGTGAAGCCGCAGTCGGCGTTCTTCGAGGCGCACGGCTCGGCGGGCGTGGCGGTGCTGGAGCGGGTGGTCGGCGGCCTGCGGGACGCCGACACGCTCGTGCTGGTGGACGCCAAGCGCGGCGACATCGGCTCGACCATGGCCGCCTACGCGGCCGCGTACCTGACCGAGGGGTCGCCGCTCGCGGGCGACGCGGTCACGGTCTCGCCGTTCCTCGGCTTCGGGTCGCTCGACCCGGCCGTCGAGGCGGCTCGGGCCCACGGGCGCGGCGTGTTCGTGCTGGCCCGCACCTCCAACCCCGAGGGCGCGGCCGTGCAGCACGCGGTCCTGCCCGACGGGCGCACGGTGGCGCAGTCGATCGTCGACAGCGCGGCCGGGGCCAACGCGGGCGCCGAGCCGCTCGGCGACGTGGGGCTGGTCATCGGGGCGACGCTGGCGGAACTCGACGTCGACGTGTCCGGGCTCAACGGTCCGATCCTGGCGCCCGGCTTCGGCGCGCAGGGCGCCACCGCGGCCGATCTGCGCAGGTTGTTCGGGCCCGAGCTGCGGGGCGTGCTGCCCTCGTCGTCGCGGGACGTGCTGCGGCACGGCCCCGACGTGGCCTCCCTGCGGGCCGCTGCGCTGCGCGTGCGCGACGAGGTGTCCTGACCCCTCGGAACGGCACACGGGGCCGTCTCGCGGGCGCTCAACGCCCGCGGGGCGGCCCTGTCCGTTTGCGACACGCTTGTCGAGGTCCGCTCACCTGGGCAAACGTTCCCTGGTACGGTCCACGCCACCGGCAGCTCGATCGCCCGAGGTGCGCATACCACACAGGTCGTGGCCAATGCGTTACCGGAGGCGGTGACGGGACCGTCGGTGCGAGTTGGTACTACTACCCCTCGCCGCGCACCAACTGATCGCTGTAAAGCTCAACCCCGACTGGGTTGGGGCCGAAGTCGAAAGCAAGGGTCTTAGCAAAACCCATCGACTTCCGGACCCGCGTTGTACCCAGGCAATTGCGGTCGGTACGGTCGCGGCACAGATCCCTGAATTAAATTCCCACACCACGGAGGATATCGTGGCCCTTCCCCAGCTTACCGAGGAGCAGCGGGCCGCAGCGCTGGAGAAGGCTGCTGCCGCTCGCCGCGTTCGGGCTGAGCTCAAGGAGCGCCTCAAGCGTGGCGGCACGAACCTGACCGATGTGCTCAAGGCCGCCGAGAGCGACGAGATCCTGGGCAAGATGAAGGTGTCCGCGTTGCTCGAGGCTCTTCCGGGCGTCGGCAAGGTTCGCGCGGCGCAGATCATGGAGCGGCTCGAGATCGCTACCAGCCGTCGTCTGCGTGGCCTGGGCGACCGTCAGCGCAAGGCGCTGCTCGCCGAGTTCAGCAGCGAGTGAGTAGTGGCACCGAGGCGGGGTCGGGCTCATCTGCCCGGCCCCGCCTCACCGTACTTTCCGGTCCGTCCGGGGTGGGCAAGTCCAGCGTGCTGGCCGAGCTGCGCCGCCAGGGACCGGTGGACGTGCACTTCAGCGTCTCGGTGACCACCAGGAAGCCGAGGCCGGGCGAGGTCGACGGGCAGCACTACCACTTCGTCGACCGCGTCGAGTTCGACCGGATGGTCACCGCGGGCGAGTTCCTCGAACACGCCGAGTACGCGGGCAACTGCTACGGCACCCCCAAGGCGCCCGTGGAGCAGGCCCTGGAGTCCGGACTGCCGTCCCTGCTGGAGATCGAACTGCAGGGTGCGCGCCAGGTCAGGGCCGCTATGCCGGAAGCCCAGCTGGTCATGCTGGCGCCCCCCTCGTGGGAGCACCTGGTGGCCCGGCTGGTCGGCCGGGGGACCGAGGACCCGGCCGTGATCGAGCGCAGGCTGGAGGTCGCCAGGGAAGAGATGGCGGCCGAAAAGGAGTTCGACGAGGTCGTCGTGAACGCCGATGTGCGCTCCGCGGCCCGCGACTTGCTAAACTTGGTGGTCGGCCCGCAGCCCGAGGTCCTTTCCTGATCTTGGACGGCACCTTGAGTGGCGCGGGACGACCCAGCCCGACACACAAACCGCAGGAGCGTTGACGAGTGACCACGCACACCGAGCTGGGCCAGCTGACGGGTTCGCCAGAGGGCATCACCAACCCGCCCATCGACGACCTGCTCGAGCAGGTCAGCTCGAAGTACGCGCTGGTGATCTACGCCGCGAAGCGCGCACGCCAGATCAACGACTACTACGCCCAGCTGGGCGAGGGCCTGCTCGAGTACGTCGGCCCGCTCGTCGAGCCGGGCCCGCGCGAGAAGCCGCTCTCCATCGCGCTGCGGGAGATCCACGCCGGTCTCCTCGAGCACACCGAGGGCGAGTGACGACCCAGCTCCACCCGGATGCCCCTGTTCGTCCCCGAGTAGTTCTCGGGGTCGGCGGGGGCATTGCCGCGTACAAGGCTTGCGAGGTCCTGCGGAGGCTGACCGAGTCGGGCCACTCCGTCCGGGTCGTGCCCACCGACGGCGCGCTCAAGTTCGTCGGCGCGGCCACCTTCGAAGCCCTCTCCGGCCAGCCCGTGCACACCGGCGTCTTCGAGGACGTGCCCGAGGTCCCGCACGTGCGGCTCGGCCAGACCGCCGACCTGGTGGTCGTGGCGCCCGCGACGGCGAACCTGATCGCCAAGGCGGCGGGCGGCCTCGCGGACGACCTGCTGACGAACACGCTGCTCACGGCCCGCTGCCCGGTGCTGCTGGTCCCGGCGATGCACACCGAGATGTGGGAGCACCCCGCCACGCGGGCGAACGTCGCGCTGCTCCGGTCGCGCGGCGTGGTGGTCGCCGAGCCCGCCAGCGGCAGGCTGACCGGCAAGGACACCGGCAAGGGCAGGCTGCCGGACCCGTCCGAGATCGTGGAGCTGGCGAAGCTCCTGCTCGCGCGGGCCGACGCCCTGCCCCGTGACCTCGAAGGCCTGCACGTCGCCGTGTCGGCGGGCGGCACCCGTGAACCGCTCGACCCGGTCCGCTTCCTGGGCAACCGCTCCTCCGGCAGGCAGGGGTACGCCTTGGCCAGGGTCGCCGCCCAGCGCGGCGCGAGGGTGACGCTGGTCTCGGCGCACACGGCCGACCTCGTCGCCCCCGCCGGGGTGGACGTGGTCGGGGTCGGCACCGCCGAGGAGTTGCGGGTCGCCATGCACGAGGTCGCGCGGACAGCGGACGTGCTGGTCATGGCCGCCGCCGTCGCGGACTTCCGGCCGGTCTCCCTGGTCGGCCACAAGATCAAGAAGACCGACCGCGACCCCGACCCGATCGCGCTCACCCGCAACGCGGACATCCTCGCCGAGCTGGTCGAGCGCCGCCGTCCCGGCCAGGTCGTCGTGGGTTTCGCCGCCGAGACCGGCGACGAGGGCGCCGACGTGCTCGACCACGGCCGCGCCAAGCTCAAGCGCAAGGGCTGCGACCTGCTGGTCGTGAACGCGGTCGGCGACGGCAAGGCCTTCGAGGTCGAGGACAACGCCGGGTGGCTGCTGTCGGCAGACGGGTCCGAGCGGCCTATCCCACACGGCTCGAAAGCGCAACTCAGTGCCGTTCTGTGGGATGCCGTCCGAGTGCTCGCCGAACCTTGACACGGTCGTGCGCGAACGCTCGATAAGCTCGACACCGTCCCAGCGCAGATATCGAAGGTTTGAGGTAGCGCCGTGAGCCAGCACGCCAGCAGGCTGTTCACCAGTGAGTCCGTCACCGAGGGACACCCGGACAAGATCTGCGACGCGATCAGCGACTCGATCCTGGACGCCCTGCTGA
>JAEBDY010000004.1:0-554104 GCA_049997955.1 Umezawaea sp. cmx-9-4
GATAGCCTTGGGTTGCAACGGCTTCTCCTGCGCATCGTCTTCTGTGAGAGGAAAACGATCTTAGCGGTAGAGGCCGTTGCGCTTATTCTGGGCATTTTCGGCCTGGAGCGTTCTACGCATAACGCTCATAGAGCATTGCTCGCTAATTACTATTAGCGACTCTGGCGATCCACTCTTTTGGCGGTATTGTCGCATCGGATTACTGCGGCAGTGCGATCCGGTTGTGTCGGTGGGGGCGGGGCACCGTGTCGTCCTTAGGGGAGAGCGGGCGGGCACGGCCGGTGTGCACCGACGCCCAGTCGGGTGCACACCAACCGGGCCGATGGCGGCCCAGGTCAGCTCAGTCGCGGCACCCTGGGCCCGGCCCGTCTGTGTGGTGGCCGGACCACCGGCGTGGCGACCAGAGCGACCCCTTGCCACGCCTCCCGGCCCGAGGCCGTCAGGGACCACCAGGCCGACGGGCGCGCGTACACCTGTGGACCGTCGTTGCGGCCGCTCGTCGCGTGACCGGCGGCCTGCAGATCCCGCAACACGCGCCGCACGGACGTCTCGTTCAGCTCCGCTGACCGTGCCAGTTCGCGGGGCTGCCACGCGCGGTACGGCTGCTCAAGCCAGACCAGTGGCCTCAGCGTAGCGGCCTTCAACCAGCAATTGTCAGGACAGCGAGCACGCAGCGCCGTGTACAGCAAGCAGCTCGGCGGTGCCCCCCACCACGCGCTTCACCGTACTGCCTCACCCACCGCGCCCGGAGCTGGCTGCGGCGCTGCGGGGCGTGTGCCTCTCTCGGGCGCCGCCTGGGTAGGTCACTCTTCGATGCGTTGCAGTTCAGCCGCTCGGTAGTCGCCCGCGGAGGCCAGTCCGTCCACCAGACGGCGCCACCTTCGCGCCTGGTCGGGCGGCATGTTGTCGCGGGAGTGGATATCGGCCAGCCAGTCGGTGAGATGCCAGCACCGGTTGGCCAGGATGTGGTGGGCATCGTCGGCCAGTTGCTCGGCCCACAGCAGTCCGGTGGTGCGCTGCCAGTTCAGTGGGGCGCATCTGGCCAATTTCGCGAGCGCGTCGGCCCGGTTCGGCACCCACCCGGCGCAGGTCTGCCACGAGTGGAACTCCGATTCGGCTCTACCCGCCGGTCCCGGTCGGCGCCTATCGTGGGGTTGGGGCACCGAATCTGACCGACCGCTGTCTCTGGGTCCTCACCTGTCGCGTTCCCGCCGCTCGGTCCGCGCTCTGACGTCGAGCGTCATGGCCAGAATAATCCACCGTCCCTATTGGAGGATTTTCCGTGTTCCGCACTCGTTTAGGCAGGCTGGTCGCCGCCACCATCACGACCGCAGCCCTGTTCCTGCACACCGCTCCACCCGCCGGGGCCGCTCTCACCGTCCCCCAGATCGTGACCAACCTCCAGTTACTGACTGCGAAAAGCCAAGCCCTCCAACTCCCCGCGAGGTCAATCACCGTCATCAACGGACCTCTGATCGTCGTCGGCCTGGGCCCCTACCCGCAGATCATCTCCGGTTTCACCGAGATCATCACCATTACCGATACGTCCATCGCCCAATTGTCGGGCACCCCGCGCATCACCACCTCTGCCGACGCGACCGCTGTCGCCAACGCCTACCGCACGTACGCGACAGTCACACAGAACCTGCTCAACATCCTCATCACAAAGGCAGGTCTGTTCAATGCGATGCCGCTTATCGGCCAGCCCGTCACCGACGTTCTCCGGGCACTGAAGAGCAGAGTAGACGCTCTGACATTCCAGCTCGTCGACCTGGTCAGCCCTTCGGTCCAAAAGGCCCAGATCGTAGCGGACCACAATTCACTCAGCGGCGCTCTTGTCGCTGCGATCAATTCGTACGACGGGCTGACTGTCGGCTGATCGAACAGGCCGTGCTACGCCACATCGCGTTCTCGAGCGGCGGCGGTCGACCGGACGCTGATCCGAGACGCGGGGAAGTCCTCGTCGCGCTATGTTTCAGATGTGGCGTAGCCAGATGTTGATGGCGGCGACATGGACGGTGACCAGGTAGCGGACGCGACTTTGTCGTACCGGGTGATCAAGATTCCGGATGGGCCAGCCTGTTCTGACCCCACCGATTCTACTGACCGACCGTGACCGGGCGTCGGATGTTGCGACTGTGGCCGCCGGCAGGGAATCGCTTCCGGTCGGTGGGAGGAGCGCTGGTTCGAACGCGTCGACCGGCCGTTCGGCCTCGACCCGTACGACCCTGCTCCACACGTGGTTCCGACGGCACGCCGGGAAACCCGCGAGGAAGGCGAGGTCGTGCAGGTGGCTCCCCGGTAGCGCAGGCCGAAAAAACAACGGTTGGCCTTGTCGGTGCCAATCCGTACACGTTCGGCACTGATCACTCGCGGTTCGGGGCCTTTCGGGGACCGCTGCACGCCTGGTCGCTTGGCTATGCGCGAGGTCGTCACGCGGCTGGCGGCGTAGCGTCGCCGGTCGTGTCCGTCGGGCGGAACGGAGTGACGAGTGCGACCGCGGCGCCGAGCACGCTGAGCAGCAGCGCGCTGTACGCCCATCCGCGGCGGCCCATGATCGCGTTGTCGCACAGCATGCCCCGCCCGCCAGTGCCGTAATCGATCCGGGAAACCGAGGTGCCGCAGCTGGCCGAGGGGAAGCGCGGGTTTGGCTTGGTCGAGACGTCCGTGACCAGTCCGATCGCGCCGACGACGGCCAGCAGGCAGGCGGTGACGAGGAGGAGGACCATGCGCAGAGCGGACGACACGATCGGCCTCCGAAGGTGGGGAAAGCCCTCATCCTGACGGGGGCGTGCGCCCCCGCGCACCGCGTTACTGCGGATCGTCGGGGTGGCACCCCGCGCACACGCTAGCGGGCGTGTTTATACGCCCCCGGCTCGTAGTGGCCGCCTCCTGGGCGTGCTGGGCGCCACGACGTCGCCGGGAACCCCCAGGTTGTCGGGCCTGGTGGTCTGCCTGGCCAGGCAGGTCTGCAGCGAGGTGTCGAGCGCGATCGCGACACGGGCATGGCGTGGATGGCGGCCGGGTCACCGACTACGGATCGTGAACGGGACTTGACCCAAGGCCAGGTAGTTAAGGATTTCCGTTCTCCTGCAAGGGTGTGGGTGACCACGTTGTTGCGGCGTAGAGACCAGGGCCCCTCTTGTGGATGAGTCCACTGTCGGCCCATCGGGAGAGCTGTCTGTACATGGTGTCGAGGGTGATGTCGCCGAAGTGGACCGCGATGTCACGGGGTCGCCAGAGACGGGTGGAATCTTCCTGGTTTCCGCATCAACGTCATCAGCGAGCCGCCGCCCGAGACTTGTTCCCCGAAGAATTCCAGAGGTTCGCAGGCACGAGCTTCCTGGGCTTCCTGTTCTCCGTCCTGCAGGGCGGCTAGCCGCCCTGAGCAGCCCCCTCAGCCACCGCAATCCAGCCCGGAATCCGCAACAGTCCCGCAAGACTCCCCAGAATCCGCGGCCTCTCCTGGAACGGACAAATGTCCTGTCCGGGGACAATGGTCCACGACCAAGTATCACCATGCCGCCTTACCCGCATGGACGACATTTTCGGCAAGCATAGGACCGCCGAGTCGGCGCTAACCTGATCGCGAGGCGGCACCGGTATCCGCGACCTATGACCGGAGAAAATCCAGACCCTCCGAGGGGAATTTTTCGCCCTGCCAAGACTTGAAGTAGAAATCAACTGATTCGCATTGTGTCAGAAAATTCTCGACTGCCACTCGAACTGCTGAAATATATGCATCTATCCCAACTCTCGCCATCCACACCACCACCCCTCCGTCCCACCAAGTCTCTTCATCTCGAAGATCCGGAAATTCCACTATTTGCACAAGAATATCTCCGTGGACGACACCGGAAAAGAATATACGAGTCCCCCCGGGCTCTCCTGAGAAAGTGGCAAAAGTTGCACTGGCACCCAACTTGAGGTCGACCGCGGATTGAACAAGTGACTCCACGCCGCCACCCATATAAGTAGCGTGAACGCGGACCTTTATTTCATCATAAATCCAGTCAAGATCAGCCGACCCCGGGCCGGAAATCGACCATTTCAATGTAAGTCCCACCGTAGGCCATCTCCTTGCAGGACACGCGGTCCGGATTGACCCATCCGGGTTCAGGATCACTCCGAGCTTCTGCTCGCCGTTTGATCGATAGAGTACCTAAAGCCTTCGTGTGAACTGCGCCATCACGCGGTGGGTCCGGAGGCATCCGGCGGGGCGTTGGCCGAGCGAGGGACACCATTCTCGTCCGCCGCACCCCCGTTCCAGCGCCTCCCGCTCTTGCCCGATCGACGACACCTCGACCGCTGGCCGCCTGTTCTCGCCATAAAGCCGACCCTGCGACGTGACAGGACGACTAGCGAAGCAGGGCACAGGTTGGCGCCCTCGCAGCTATCGATCCCTCGATGCCGCACTATCGTTAGCTTGAGACTTCAAAAATTTTTCATATCGCAAAAATTGACTTTTCCCTTTTTCGCGTACGGCACCTTCTCGATAGAGACGCTCTATCAATGGATGAGCAAGCAAGTCAACGGAAACCTCCGTGATTACATCGATCGTGTCTCGAAGAAATATTGCAGATGTGCGCATCATTTCCACATAAGAACACTCGGCCGCGCCTGAGAAATAGTTCGATTGCACGGATAGAGTGTCTTGCAGAAGTTCGAAGCCGATCTCGTCCGGACTTCCAGGGAAGGTCACCGTTGACAACTTGGAAACAACCACTTCATTGAGAGTGAAGCGAAGAGAAAGTGCAAGGTCAAGCACTGGAACTCGCGGCTTGTCCAAAATGAGGTGGCCAATACGAAAAATCACGTCGCTTTCGAAGTGGCGTTCTCTCATGGACCAGTCGGGGATAGTTTCGATACCACGGACAGGGAAATTGAGGCCCAGGCCTTCTACGGAGCTTTTGTCGGATGAAAACTCACTCGTCAAAGTAATAGGGCCCATTTTACTTCCTCGGTCGGTGGTACTCGGAATGGTACTGCCGCAGTTCACCCGGTCCCACGGCCTTGGACGGCGAACACGATGCTGGTGAACATCTGAGGTTGACCACCGGCCCACGGGCGTCGGGTAGCGATACCGGCGGCTCTGCTCAGAGGGCTGTGGCCGCCCACTGTCGACGCAGAACAGCCACGAGATCGACGACTCGGGGGTGCAGGTCGCTGCGGTTGGCCAAAGCCAGGATCCTGTGGGCGGTCGTGGCCGACAGCGCCGATGACGACATCACCTGCTGCAGCTGCTGTAGGCCGTGCAACTGCTCCACCGGGTCCTCGTGTGCGAGACCGGTGTCCAGGATACGAAGTGCGTCGGTCTCGCTGAACCGTTCGTGAGCCGGCACCCGATCCAGGTGCCGCTGCGCACGAGCCTGCAACAGGGTTTTCTCGACGATGTCGACCGCGGAACGGTCGGGGTGTCGGGCGGCTTGGTTGTAGACGCGTTGGGTGGTGTCGACCGAGGCGTGTCCGACGTCGGCCTGGACGTGGGTCATGTCGGCGCCGCCTTCGGCGGCGGCGGTGACGTAGAAGTGCCGCAGGACGTGCGGCCCGAACCGGTTGGCGACATCGGCCAGTGCGGGACCCGCGGCGGCCGCGATCCGGCGCAGCAACGCCCACACGTCACCGGGATCCAGATCGCCGCCGTCGCGGGTGGCGATCAACGGACTGTCGTGCGAGGAGAGATGCCCCGGCAGGGCGGGCACCGCGGTCGAGGCCCATCGGTCTCGTTCGGTCAGGTATGTCTGCACCGCGTCGCCCGCCAAGCGTGACAGGTACACCACCCGGAGCTTGTCGCCCTTGCCCGTCACCCGCAGCGCGTGGCGGCCCCGAGTGAGGTGCAGGTGACCGCGGCGCAGCCCGGTCAACTCCGAGACTCGCAGACCCAGGGTGAACAGCGCGACGATCGCGACCGACCGCGCCGCCATCAGCGGGCTGACCCCGCGTCGTGGCCGTGCTGCGGTCTGCAGCAGCAGGTCGACCTGGTCGGCGGTGAGCACCACGGTCGCGGAGGTGTCGCGGTGGGCGTGCAGACCCAGCCCGGATCGGTCGAAGCGGGTCGGGTCGATGTCGGTGGCGCCGTGCTCGGCCAGGAAACCGTAGAGTTTGCCGACCACCGCCAACCGGTGCGCGCGGGTGGTCTTGGGCATCCCCGCGGCCACGAGGTCCAACTGCCACCGTTTGACATCGGCGGCCACGACGGTCAGCGGATGCAGCCGCTGCCGATCACACCACCGAAGCCACGCCAGGTCCCGGTACTTGCCTTGTCTGATCGGCGGAGCGGGCCGCGTCGCCGGCTGGACGAGCACGGTCGGGGCAGGCGATGCGAGATCGTGCAGCCATCGGCGATCCAGACCGAGAGCGTCCCCATAGGACAGTCGGGTGGTCGCGGCACTGTAGCCCAGCAGCCAGTCACGCATCATCGCCTCCAGCAAGGCGACATCCTCGTCGGACAGGGAATCGGGACCTGGCCGCCGGGGAGAGCGTGACGGCCGCGCGAGGACATCACGGACCGCGGACAACGACTCGACGCCATCGGACACCTCGATAACACTAGCGCCCGGTGCGATGCGACGTGCCGATCCAGCAGCGGCGGGCGCGTCGACACCACGCCCGACTGTTCCGTCCGCTGCGTCGACGACACCAAGGTGGTCCAAGACGCGCCACCATCGCGTGCTGGCCGCGTTAACTCCTCTCGTCTTCTCCTGTTGCTCCGCCCCGCCCACGGAGCAGGATCGCGAGGTTGGTCATCGCGCCGGGGTGGTCGTGGTCGGCCGCTTTGCGGTGCCAGCTTTCGGCTTCGGCCTTGGCACCCTGCTTGGTCAGCAGGATTCCGAGGTTGTGCATCGCGGTGGTGTTCCCGTGATCGGCCGCCGTGCGCCACCAACGATCGGCCTCCACGATCTCGCCTCGCTCGGCCAGAAAAGTTCCGAGGTTGGTCATCGCACTGATATTGCCCTTGGCGACGGCGTACGCAGCCAGCGTTCCGCCTCCACGACCTCGTCTCGCTCGACCAGCAGAGCCCTGAGGTTGATCATCGCGTCGGTATTGCCGTGCTTGACGGCGGTACGCAGCCAGCGTTCGCCTTCCACGACCTCGCCTCGCTCGGCCAGCGAAGCCCCGAGGTTGATCATCGCGTCGGTATTGTCATGACCGGCGGCGGTCCGCCACCAGCGTTCGGCGTCGATCTTCTCGTCTCGCTCGCGCAGCACGACCCCGAGATTGGTCATCGCGGTCGTGTCCCCGTGCTCATCGCCAGCCAAGGTGTGAAACGCGCGCTCGGCGATAGCGGTGTTCTTCTGCCTGTACGCGGCCACACCGATGGAGAACAGCTGGTCGGAGGTCGCCGTGGTGATCAGCGCTTCCCAGGTGGCGTCCGGGACCGCGGCGCCATCCAACGGTGAGCCGCCGCGTTGGGCGTGGTCGAGCAGGTAGTCCGAGGCCAGGTAGGTGCGGTGCTCCTGGGGCAGCAGACACGAACTGGCGCCCAGCACCTGCATACAAGCCCAGCTCACCGCGTCCTGCGCCGACGGTAGGTCGGGGCGGTGCCGCCACGCAGGGGGCAGGTAGTGCGGTTGCAGACCGGCCATCAGTTGGAGAGGGACAGGGGAGTCGATGCCGCCGCGGCGGCAGTCGACCGCGGCGCTGATCAACGTCTGTCCGGCGTAAAATAGGAGGCCGTCGCCGACCGACCAGCGGCGCAGCATCGCCACCCCCGCCGCCAGATACTCGGCGAACCCCTCCTGTGCCCGCAGGGCCTGCGCGATACGCGGATCCTCCTCCGACCGTTGGACGGCGCCGGCGTGTTCACCGTCCGACAGGGTCTGCCGCATGGTGATCCTGCGCGGTCCCTGGAGTTGCTCGAGCACCTGCACCCCGGCGTGGTCGACCACATCGGAGATCATGGCCGTCCCGGACGCGGTGCGACGGCTGGCGGTGGCGTGGTCGTAGGGGCGAGCACCTCATCGCGCATGGTGGCCACCACCGACACCCGTCTCTGCCCGGCCGGGCAGAGACGGTGCAGCATCGCGAGGTCGAAGCCGTCCGGGCCGAGGAACCGCTCCAGATCGTCGAGCCACACCACCAGCGGCCCGGTGTCGAGCACACCGGCTTGCACCAATTCGCGCAGGGCGCGCCCGTCACGGGGCACCAGCAACGGGGTGTCCCCGCGGACCATGCGGACCGCGTGCAACGCGGCACGGGTCTTGCCCGCCGCGGCCCGCCCGTGCAGCAGCACCATCCCCCGACGCCGATCACCTCGCACAGGCCGGGGTCGAGATCACGGTCGACGTAGGGCGGTTGGTAGGTACAGGTGCCGATGACGATGGCGGGCTTGACCCGCAACGCGATCAACCCACCTGCGACACCGTCGGCAACCGATCCTCGATCAGGTACAGCGCTCGCCCCACCAGCCCCACCTCGTCAGGTGCCGCCGAGTCGGCCGCCGCGGGAGCAGGGGGAGCTGGGTGGAAGTGGATGCCGCCGCTGACGTCGCGCGCCTGTACCGCTTGGCCGCGGGCATCGCCGGCGATGGTGTTGTGCACCGAGGACGCCGGTGCTGATCGAGGTGCGTCGGTCGTATCCGATTCGAGCACCTCGGCCACCGGTCCGCCACGCTGCCGCAGGGCCCATGCCAGCACCAGGCCGGCGAGGGTGAGCAGAGCGGCGAGCCAGCTCAGCGTCTCCAGCACGTCACGAACGGTGCCATCCCAATACGGCAGCCACCACACCGCCAGCACGCCGGCTACTGCCAGCCCGCCGAGCACGAGCAGCAGCCGCCACGACCCGACCGGCCACCAACGACCTCGCGCCACCATCGGCCGATCATCCTCGCCCACCCGCCCTGCTCGGCTCGTCACCGACGCTGTTCCCCCGTTCGGATCAATGGCTGGGTTCCCGGACGGGCTTATGCGGGCGCGACAACGGGCATGCGATGACCCGGCCCGCAGCCGATGTCAACCGGTGGTCGTGATCGATCGCGACCTGGCGCGGTCGTTGCGCGCAGGCGGGTTGCTCAACGGCTGACCACGCCACCATCGCGGCCCGGAGGCGGTGCCCGCCACGGGGGTTGAGTGCGGAGGTACCCGCCGTGGATCTCGACCCGCTCACCGCCACGGTCGAGGCGTTCAGCGGACCGGCCAGTCGTGGTGGGTAAGCATCGCCTCGACGATGTCGAGCACGTCGGCGCCGGACCTGCCGTTGGCAGCCCCCATGCCGGCCCGTTCCTCCACCAGCAGCCCAGCTGGCGTCACGGAGTGGACGTCCCTTCTCTGAACCGGTTTGTAGCTGATCGCCGACCGGCCACATGCAACCATCTTGTGATGGAAGCCCGGAAGAACCCCGAGTACCTGAAGTCGGTGGCAGGAGCTGTCACGCAGTTCCGTGCCGCGCTGGTCGAGTTCCTCGAACTCCACGTCGTCAACGACGGCGCCAGTGGGGCGGGGTCGGGTTTCGCACCGGCGGTGCTGCCCCGCGACGGCGCGGACGAGCGGGAGATCGCGAGGCTTCGCGAGAAGGTGACCAGGCTCGCCGGACGGGCGTCGGCGGCGACTCCGCTGACGAGGGACTCGATCTCGGTGCGGGGATCGGTCGTGATCGACCCGATCCAGGACTGGGTGACGATCACCCGGCCGAAGTCGCGAATGGTGAGCGTCGACGTCCTGGACGCGTGTGACTCCGCGCTGGGCCACCTCGACGACCTGATCCTGCGGGCGGAAGCCGGGCTTGCGCCCGGCGTCGGCGCGGAGGCGATGCATCCGGCGGTCTGGGGTCCGGTCGCGCGGTTGTGGCGCGATGGTCATTTACGGGAGGCGGTGGCCGCGGCGGCGGAATCGGTGGTCGGGATGGTCAAGGCCCGCACGGGTCGCGACGACGTGTCCGCGACCGACCTGTGGCGACAGACGTTCTCCGACGAGGACCCTCTCCCCGGGCGGCCGCGGCTGCGGTGGCCGGGCGATCCCGCCAACCAGGACGTCAAGACCATGAACTCCGGGCTGCTCTTGTTCGCGCCCGGAGTTCAGATGACGATCCGTGACAACACCGCCCACAACCTCGATGAGCAGACCGCGCTGGAGCGGCTCTCGACCTTGAGCCTGCTCGCCCGCTGGGTCGACGAATGCGAACTTGTGAAGACGACCGAGAACCCCACCGAGCCGCCCCCAACGGATTAGCGCTGTCCAGACCACGTCGTGCGGTGAGCGGGTCGACCCGCAGCGTCGCGCAGAACCCCTCCCACACCCGTCACGAGGGCCGACGACGCGGTTGATGCGCGGCGGGCGCCCACCGCGGATCTCCACCAGCTCGCCGCCGCACTCGAGGCGTTCAACGGACCTTGCACGCGGCACACCGGCCACCCGCCGTCGCCTATGCCGAGATCCTCCGCGGGGTCCGGGCGGCACCCGTTGGAGACGCTGGACCACGAACGGCCCGAGGGCCTTTGCCGCGAGCACAACCGGCTCTGGCGGTCTGAAATGGCCCCAACGGGGCCGCTTGAGGTGGCCCACCGCGGACACCAGCACGCACAGTGACCAGGGTTGTGGTCACCTCATCGCGGCATGTCAGGACGTTGGCACTGGTGCGAACAGATGGGTTGGCGATGGTCCGGGTCCGGATGGGCGATGGCTGGATACTGTTGCCGAACAGGGGAGTGGGATGACGCGGCGGTGGGTGCGTGCGTTGGTGACGGCGGTGGGCATCGGTTTGATCGGTGTTGCCCGGTTGGTGTGGTGGAGCGCTGAGCAGGCGTTGCCGCCGACGCCGGAGGTGCAGTGGTCGAGCGGGGGCGGCATGTTCCAGTGCCTGGGGGACCGAAGCTGTGATCCGCCGGTGATACCGAGCGGGACTGTGGCGGTGATCGTGAGCCTGGTCGGACTGGGGGCGGCATTGGTGGCCGCGGTCGCGGTGGACGTGGTGCGTCGGTGGAGGCCTAGGCCCGCCACAACTGGATGAGCCCGCGGTGGATCCCAGATTCGTATATCCAGATCGGCGGCCTCACCAGACGGCCGAAACCACTGATATCGACCGGACACGGGTGACGGACCACCATCCCGAACCGGCACTGCTCTACACCGTCATACCCGGCGTCGGTCTCACGAGTCACGACATCGACACCATCGCCACCTGGTTCGAAGCGAGCTGACCAAGCGCACTGACGCACCAACCGCTGGCGTGCGCCGAAGGACAGTCGGCGGCGTGAGTAAAAGTCACCGGTCAGTCCGACGCCCGCTCCGTGGCCCTGGTCGCGCTGCGCGCCACCGGACTCCATCGCGTGACCATGGACGACCACACCGTGGCGTTGCGGCTACTGGTCGACCGTCGCGACGAACTCGGTCGAGCCCGCACCGAGACCGTCAACCGGCTTCATAAGCTGTTGACCGAGCTGATCGCTGGTGATGCCAAGAAATTCCTGTCAGCAACTCAGGCGCGCGTCCTGCTCGCCACGGTGCGTCCACGTGATGTCGTGGGGAGAACGCGGCGTCAACTCGCCGCGGAGTTGATCACGGATCTGGCGACGCTCGATCGCAAGATGACCGTGGCCGACAAACAGCTGACCGAGCTTCTGGACGTGACCGGAACAGGCTTGTGCACCCTCTACGGCATCGGTCCATCCAGCGCGGCCAGGATCCTCGGCGACATCGGGGATGTTGGCCGACTCCGTGATCGACCTCGGCCATCTCGACGCCCTGCCCGAAGGCATGGCCGGCTCATGGATCGAACTCAACCCCAAGCCCGCGAACGTCAAGATCTACTCCTACCTGCTGTAACTTGCCGTTCACCGCAACTGGAGTCCGCCAAGACACAGGGAGAGCCATGGGCGGATCCGATAACGCCATCGTGCGGCGATCTCTAAGCTGCTGCGCATGGCGGAATCCGAGTCGCCCCATGAAGGAATGACGATCAGCCTTCGTCTCAGGCGGGATCTGGTGATCACCGATCCCGATCGCTTCCTGGCCGCTGCTCGCCGTGCCTACCACGACCTCAACCCCGACCTGTGCGAGGTGGACGTCGCCGAGGCGATCGGTGATGTCCAGGACGCCGTGTTCGCGCTGCTGGATCACGAGGACGGCCGCACCCTGATCTGGCCCGACATCAGGACGCCCGAGGTCGGCCGGGGCGCGCCTCTGCCCGGTGAGCGAGTCCTCGACCGCCCGGACGGGTTGTCGCCGGCGGGGTTGCTCCTGGAGGTCGTCCTCGACGAGCGGCAGCCGCTTCAGGACTACGGCTGCTTCCTGCCCGACGACCCGTTCGGTCAGAAACCGAGCGGGCGACCGGAGAGCCAGTCGGTGTGACGGTGTTCCAGGGCGTCGCGTTCGCCGGTTGTGGGCAGCAGTACGTCGGCGCCTCCGTCGTACGGGTGGTGGACGCGGTCGAAGAGCAGGCTGGTGATCATCACGTTGGCGGTGGCGCAGTCGGCCACGGCGCGGAGCAACTCGTCTGTCAGACCGGGTTGCCAGGGACGGCGGCCGGCGTACAGGTGGGTGTAGGTGATGAAGTCCGGGTCCGTTTCGTGCTCGTCGGCGCGTATGGACGTCCAGTGGCGGAGGCCGGGATTCCAGAGCGTGTGTCGCGCGGACGGCGCTGACTGGTCGGGTGTGTCCGACCAGTCAGCTGTGACGATCCGGACCTCTTGTCCGTGGAACAGTTCGTCCAGGACCGTGTTGTGGCGGTGGAGCACGATGGCGTACGCGGCGTCGTGACCGGGATAGCGCTTGGATCCCGGCAGGCTGTGGAAACGCACCCATCGGTCGCTGTAGGCGTGTTTCAGGTTGTCGGCCAACGGACGGTACGTGGGCCACTGCCTCCGCCACAGCGTTGACAGGTCGTCGTCCGACACTCGATCTCCTTCTCCGACCGGCAGTCGACCGGATCCTCGTTTCCCACCGGTTCGACCGAGCCCGCTGAACCTACGCGCGGAGCCATCCGTACGCAGTCCGTTTATCCGCACATCGGCAGAAGCGTGCGTTCGTGGTGTCGTCGGTCAGCCCAGGCGATTGGACACGCTGTCGGCACCATGAGGCGGCCGCTGCTGCTCCTCGACGTGGACGGGCCATTGATCCCGTTCGGCGGGAGTGCACGGGAATACCCGGTGTCCCGGGATGTCGCGTCGCAACCTGGCTCGAACCGCTCTGATCAAGCGAGCCGGCATGGAGACATTTGCCTGCGCCGACAGACGATCAGCGGCATGAGCGCTCGTACATTCCATGTGCGGCGCGGGGTAGTCGATCATTCACAGCGGTGGGATCAGTGGCGCGGGAGCGTTGTGATCCGGCCTGCGTTCAGCGGAGATCGCCTCTCAGTCGTTCGTCGGGCGGGAACGTGTTCGTGGCAACGTAGGAGTTCCAGTCGGCCGCGCTGAACACGCAATTGCCCGAGCGGACCCGGTCGAACCACCCAGCGGCCAGCCGTGCGGCTTGCCACAGCCTCGCGTCGGTGTCACGTTCCCGTTTCAGGGTGACGCTGCCGCGGTACAGCGTGCAGAACACGCCCATGTCGGTGGCCGCCAGCCGGGACGTTTCCTGGAGGAAGCAGCCGTCGATGTCCTGTCCTGCCGTTCGGGGCCCACGACCTCCGAAGACCCGCCAGGCAACCGGAGCGCCCAGCGCATCGCCGACACGCCGAGACCAGAACCGGCCATCCTGTGCGATGTCGGCCACCACGGTGAACTCGTCGTCCGCGCACGGCGCAATCCGACGACGCTGTGTGCCGATGTGGCGGGCGGTGAACGCGTCGGCCGCCAGCAGCACCGACCCGTCGACCTCGACAGCCAACCGCCCGTCGAGATCCGCCGCAGACAGTGCTGTGATGTAGCCGCCGGGAACCTCCCCGTCCGGCGGCGTGAACGCGACCGGCGCCTCGGCGACCAACTCGTGCACGTCGACCACCCGGACATCCCCCGGCCGCGACCCCCCGTGGAGGTCCACTTCCAACCTGATGGTGATCGCGGCGCCTGCTGGCCGGTTGATCTCGACCAGGCGACTGTCCTCGAAGTCGCCGTGCTCGTCCAGCCAGGCATCCAGTGCACTCAGACTGGAGATACGGATCATGCGGCGATCCTGCCCAACGGAATACCGCACAACAAGCCAATTCCTCACCGCGTCGCACCAAACAGAGGGCCACGAACACCCCCGGCGAGCATCGGTAGTAGCGGCCGTTGACGCGCACGGTCAGCGGCATGGACAGACGTTCCGCGTGTTGATCTTGGCGTGGGAGCGTCCTCCTGATGCGCTGTCGGGCTTGGTGTCCCATCGCAGGAGGAGGACGTTCATAACCAACGGGAGCGGCATTTCCCGTGGTGATCGCAGCCACAACGCCCGACTGACCCGCCTGCGTGCCCTGGTGCCGGTCGACAACGCGATCGTCGGCATCGACCTGGCCGACGCCAAACAAATGGTGGTCGTGACCGACCCACGGCTCGAAAGTAGTGGCGCGCAAGCCTTTCCGGTGTCGAGCCTGGAACCTCGGGACAGCGTTGGTCAGATTGAATGCCTCACCACCAGTGGGGATGGGCCCGTATCCCTGACCGTCGAGGTCTATTCTGGCTCCGAATCGGCCGTCCAGGAAAACTGGGAGGAAACAGAGGAACTAAGTCTCGAATGGGACACAAGGTCAATCTTTGTTAACCAAATGGACCTGGGAAGAGAAGACGAATGGGAAATACCATTGCCGTCTAATAGTTTTACTTTGCGGGCTTACTGTCGGGGTGGCGAAGGCGTCGAGGAGTGGCTCATCCAAGTCTGGCCAGTAATTCCTGCGCCCACCTCGGTATAAGATAGATTGTAGATCGACCTCAGCAAATGGCCACAAATCAGGTCGTCGGCGGGACGCTAGGATGGCGAGCCGGGTTTCCAGTCAATGGAATCCATGTCCTGGGTGGAACGGTGTTGCTGCCATCTGGCGGATTGATGTCGTCAAGTGTCCCTTCATACACGCGGTTGACGGTTTCTCCTCCTTCTCCTGGCAGCTCACCAGGAGAAGGAGGAGAAACCGTCAACCGCGCAGACACGACAAACAAACCTATGACTGTCATGATGACCGCGATACAGGATCCGACGACGATGAACGACCGTCGAAACCTGATCGGCGTTTGCCTGCCCATTAGCACACCGTCCTAATCTTTCAGAGATCCACCGCCACAGTACGACATCTGCGCCGCGGCCGCGTTCGCCGAGTTGCTGGTTGATCAGCTAAGGGTGTTGGCCCCGACCACCCCGAGACCCTCACGCCCGCCGCGACCTGGCCTGCTGGCGGAGGTGAGGTGAGGGATGCCTCCGGAGCCGCAGCCGTGTCCGCGGAGTTGCTAGTTGATCGGTTGAGAGTGTTAGGCGCCGACTACCCCGACATCCTCATCACTTCCAACTGGTTGACCTACTGGCGACGGGAGACAAACACCTGACTCGGTCATGTCACTTTCCGAGATTTCCCACATGAACTGAGCTGGTGGTGCGGCGACTCGACGATGATGAACAACAGTTCAGAGCCAAAGCTGCTGAGCAAGATCACTGATTCAGGTCACTGAGTTATAGCGGTGAAGGGGCGGCTGCCAACAGGGAAAGGACCGCCTCGACCCGCCGTTCCGCCAGACCGACCACCGAGTCCTCAGGATCGTCGTCGGGAGCGGTCAATGCTGCCCGGACCCCGCGCAGGATCTCGGCGTAGGCGCTGGCGGTCGCTTGCTGGTTACGCACTTGTTCGCGCAGCGCACCACGTTCTTCGCTCCACTGCTCCAGGCGCTGCTCGTAGAGCGTCGTGCGCGCGGCCGCGCGGGCTTCGGCGTCGGCCCGCTGCCGATCGGCGGCCGCCACGGCCTCGGCCTGCACCCGCTCCACCTCCGACTCGGCGGCCGCCACCTTCATGGCGGCCTCGGCGCCCGCGGCCTCGGCCTGGGTCCTGTGCTCGTCGCGTTGACGGTGCGCCGCTGCCAGTTCCGCGGTGAGCCGAGCGACCTCCTCGCGTGCCGTGGCCGCGATTTCGGTCGCGTCACTGACTCGTCTGTCGGCGATCGCCGTGGCCGCGGCTTCACGGGTGGAGGCGTCCGTGGCCCGCCGGTCGGCGTTGTCGCGTTCGAGCAGGGCGCGCTCGCGGGCTCGTTCGGCCGTCTCCGCCATGCGGAGTGCCTCGTCGCGAGTACGCACGGCGGCCGCGCACTCGGTCCGCGCATCGGCGGCCTGCCGCAGCGCCTCCTCTCGGGTGAGGTCGGCTCGCCGGGCCGCCTCGTCCGCTGTTTCTTTGGCCGTGACTGCTTCCTCGGCCGCCGCCTCGGCCTGTTCGGCGCGCGCCAGCAGTTGGTCGCGCAGCACGGTCATCTCCTCGCGGGCCACGTGCACGGTCTGCGTGAGGGCCTGCAGGGGTTCCCACGCTTCGTCCAGTTGTCCGTCGAGGTCCAGCACCGCTTGGCGGACCATCGACAGTCCGCCGGTGACCCCGGCGGTGCGGGCCGCCGCCCGTTCCGCCTTGGCGAGCGCTTGGCAGTCCTTGCCGTCGGCCCAGCAGTAGAGCGGTGGCCGGCCGGTGGGTTTGCGGGCGAAGACGGCCTCGCCGCAGTGCGCGCACGGTCGGCTGCGGTGGCCCGGCTCAGCGGGCGTAGACGCCTCGGTAATCACCTGAGCATCATACCAGAATACTGATTTGCAGAAACGCAAACGTGTTTATGTTTCTGGAAGACAGCAACAGTCTGCTGAGGTTACCGAGATAAGTGTCATTATGTCGGCAACGTATGCGAACGCGAATCAGGCGGACATGGGCACCGTAGATGTCGATCGGGGGACTACAGGGCCGTCACCGTGACGTAAGTCGGTCAGGCGCTTGGGCGGGGTGACTCGGCTGGCGATATGGGCGAAACTTGGTCAGAAGGGCTCCGAACGGCCCGGCCCGGCATCGCGGTCCATTGGCGCGGTCCGCGAGAGCCCGCACACCTCCTCAGGCCTCTCCACCAGCGAGTTGAACGCACACGACGTCGTGGGAAACCCCAGTGCAGGCCCTACCCGCTTGCTTCACCGGGTGGTGAGGTAGGTGTTCACCCTTGAGTCAGGGCGCGACCGAGCTTCGGCATGTCCGCCGTCGACGTCCGGTGCCCGCGGTCGATGCGGCAGCAGGCTGGCATCACCGGGGACCACCGCCGTCGACGACGAGTTCCCGGACCCGAGCGGGCGATCGTCGACCAGCGCTCACGCGATGGTCGAGTCACCGCCGGCGAGGGCCCTGGGACCAGACCGTGGAGGACATCGGCGAGGGTCACCCGTGAGCGCCCCGTGGCGATCCACAGCGTTGTGTGAGACCACGCTTCGTCATGAGATCGGCAACTCGGTACGCACAATCAGCCGTGAGTCTTCTGCCGACACCCCTCCTGGCCGAACCCGCGGCGGGTTGAGTCGGCGCCGCCCTGCTGATCATCGCCGTCCTCGCGCCCATCAGCGCGATCTGCTGCATCCTCGCCGACTCCGACTGTCCACGACGACTCGCCTTGCTGGTCACCACATGGCGCCACGGCACCACCACGCCAACACCTCGTCGAGGCGCAGTCGCCAAGGCTCGCGCGCGATCAACGAACCACCCGCCGCGGGCGAAGGCCCGAAGGCGCTGTTCGACGCGGGCGTGGGCTGGCTTCACGAGTGGCGGATGCTGCTGCCGGAGGTGAGCACGCTGGGCAGGCTGATGGCAGCGCTAGGGCATGGCGACCAGGCCAGCGACCAGACCCGCAGCTTGTGAAGCTGCATCCGAATGTGGGCAATGCGAACGTCGACGAGTTGGTGTTCATGCTGGAGGACATTCTGGAGTGCATGCCCAGGCCCTAGTTCCCACAGTAACGGTAAGGCCCTCTCAGACGCGCTGTCCGAGAGGGCCTTACCGTTGATGCGAAACGATCTCGCCGTGGGTACCGATAGCGGGGCAGTGGCTGGCTGCCGCTCGCCGCGGGGTTGGCGATGGGGAGCGATGTCGGGTCTGCTGCACGGGTAGGTGACAGTTGTAGTCACGCAGCCTGGCTGGCTGACGTGGTCATGATTGCTTCGTATTCGATGGGGGTCAACCGGCCGAGGCCGGTTTGGCGTCTACGGCGGTGGTAAGTGCGTTCGATCCAGGTGACGATCGCGATCCGCAGCTCGTCACGGGTGGACCAGGAACGCCGGTCGAGAACATTGTTCTGCAGCAACGCGAAGAAGCTTTCCATCGCGGCGTTGTCACCGGCCGCGCCCACCCGGCCCATCGAGCCGGTCAGGCCGTGGCGTGCGAGGGTGCGGACGAATTTCCTTGATCGAAATTGGGATCCGCGGTCGGTGTGCACCACGCAGCCGGTGACCCCACCCCGGCGGGCGATGGCGTTGCTGAGCGCGGTGACGGCGAGGCGGGACTTCATCCGGGTATCGATGGAGTAGCCGACAATCCGGTTGGAGCAGACGTCCTTGACCGCGCACAGCTACAGCTTTCCCTCTGTGGTGCGGTGTTCGGTGATATCGGCCGGCCACAGCCGGTTCGGCGCGGTGGCGGTGAAGTCAAGCTGGACCAGGTCGTCATGGACCGGCGGACCGGCTTTCCTGCCGTTGCGGCCGCGTTTCTTGCCGAAGGCACTCCACCAGCCCATGGACGAGCAGATCCGCCAGGCGGTCCGATCCGCCATCGACACTCCGGCGTCGCGGGCTTCGTCGGCCAGGAACCGGTAACCGAACTCCGGGTCGTCGCGGTGAGCGTCGAACAACGCGTTCGCCCGATGAGCCCGCTCGAGTTCTGTCTCGGTGACCGGCCGGGCACGCCACCGGTAGTACGGCTGGCGAGCGATGGACAAGACCCGGCACGTCACCGCGACGGGGATACCGTCGGCGGCGAGCTCGTTCACGAGCGGGTAGAGCCTTTTCCCGGCAGGTTCGCCTGCGACAAGTACGCGGTCGCCCGGCGCAGGACCTCGTTCTCCTGCTCCAGCAGCTTGATCCGCTTGCGCGCTTCGCGCAGCTCGGCCGAGTCGTTCCTGCTCACACCTGGTTTGACACCTTTGTCGGTGTCGGACTGGCGCAGCCACGTGAATAGCGTCATCGGGTGGATCCCGAAGTCCTTGGCGATCTGCTCGACGGTCACGCCGGGCTCACGGTCACGGGCGACCCGCACGACATCGTCGCGGAACTCCTGGGGGTAGGGCTTGGGTACAGCGACATCCTCCCAGCTCACCATCACGGCAAGCCAACTCAGATGTCACCAATCCGTGCAGCAGACCCGCCAGGATTCTGGGCGATGTCGGCGACGTGGGTCGCTTCCCCGACCGCGGTCGATTCGCCAGTTGGAACGGCACCGCACCCATCGACGCCTCCAGCGGCGACCACCAGCGCCACCAACTCTTCCGAGCCGGCAACCGGCGCATCAACCGGGTCCTGCACATCATGGCCATCGTCCAACTACGCAACGACACTTCAGGCAGGGCCTACTACCGGCGCAAACTCGCTGACGGCAAGTCGCCACGCGAAGCCATTCGCAGCCTCAAACGACGTCTCTCCAACACCGTCTACAAGCAACTCGTCGCAGATGCCAAGATCCACAATTCCTCACCTGGCGAGCCGCCAGTTCCTCTCTCTTGACATAGAGGGGAGCCAGAAGCGGATGTTGTCGATGTGCCCGTTCGGTGGCGTGGCCGGACATCCGCTCAACGGAGAATCCCGGCCGCGCGGTCGCGCTGCCGTTTCCGACTGGCCAACGACAATGCCTTGGGAGTGCCGAGCCGGTACCGCGGTGTTGGCCTGTACGTGGTGGCGGGATCGCCTCGGCGGCGATCCCGCCACGGCTCACCACTGGTGGGCGACGTCCACGACGATGTGGTCGGGCAGGGTGAACACCCGGAACGGCAGGACTGCGCGGACACCCAGCCCGAGGTCCGTGGTGCCCTCCCAGGACCCGGCCCAAGCGACCTGCCGGAACGTCCGGTAGCCGGTCACGTCCACGACCTCGGCCGGGTCTGCCGGCGCGTAGGTCGGGTCGAAGTTCTCGTCGTAGGACGGCGAGTACACCATCACGAACAACTTCGCCCCGCCCCGCAACGGAACCGGCTCACCCGACCCGACGTAGGTCACCTCGTCGGTGTAGCGCACGTAATAGCCGTCGCCGCCCAGGTGGGTGTCGATCACCAGCCGGTCGAAGCACTCGTGCTGCCCGGAACGAATGTCGGTCACGGCATCCCCGTAACCGTTGAACACGGTCTTCGTCCCCGATCCCCAGTCCACCGGCGCACAGGCGGCGGCACCGGCACTCGCCGGCACCACCGTCATGGCCACCAGCACAACGGCGACCACTAACGCGAATCTGCGCATGATCTTCCCCTCTCCCCGCGGGCCTCCCCGCCCGTCGAAGACGAGACGCGCGGCCGGCCACCCAGGTTGCCCGATCGCCCGGTGCCCCCGAGGAAGTCACCCGCATGGCGCCATGCACGCCGTCATACGCGCTCGCGTGCTCCAACATCGGCGAGCTGCGGTAGACGAGCCAGTCATCCGCTACTCGCATCACAGGACGCTGCGTGTCGTCAGTTCGGTAGCAAGGTGGATGTTGTCCGGCCCGCGAGTGAGGCGAACGTGGATATGCCCAGCGCAATCGCGCTGGGCCGGCGTTGGAGTGCGCCGTCGATCTGGGTGATCTTGTCCTTGGCCCCGGTCAGGCTGACTTGCAGTTCTTCGACTTCCCCGAGCCGGCCTTCGCGCTTGGCCGTGACAATTCAGGCCTCCGCATTGTCGAGGATGTCCTCCAACCGCAGTCGTTGTGCCGGGTCAGGGCGTAGCGGTGAACACCTGACACCGGCTTCTCCAAACCGACCCCTGCGCGCTCAACCGATGGCAGCTACCGGCCATCCGTGGTCGGCAGTTGTCGGCGGCATGAGCAGATGCCGGGTTGTGGCTGTTGTCCGGCTGCCTAGAGCATTCCCGCCGCGCGGAAGAGCCGATCATAAATCGCGCGGATGGTCTCCTGCTTGCGCGCGTTGTAGTCCATGACGTTCCCGCCCCCTGGAACCGCCGCCCGTTTTGCCTCTTCATACCGCGCGCGGTCTTCGGGGTGGGCGCGCAGCCAGTCGCGGAACATGCGGTGTCGGATGAGCTCCGGACAGTCTGGCCCGAACACGTGCAGGTTCACGCGGGGTTCGGCCAGTCTCAGGACGCGGTGCTCGTGCCAGGACGGCTCCCGGACGGTGAGGGTGTAGCCGATCCGCGCGAGCGGAGGGACGTACTCCTCCTCGTGACGGGGGTCGGCCACCGTCAGGTCGATGTCGATGACGTCCTTGGCGGCCAGTCCCTCCACGGAGGTCGACCCGACATGGTCGACGTTGAGCGCCACCGGGCCGAGCGCGGCGCGGATGTCCGCCGCCGCGGCCTGATAGCGGTGTGGCCACTCGGGCCTGTAGGCGACGATCGTGGCCGTCTCCGGCGGTGGGGGCCCATTCACCCAAGGGTTCTCGGACGGGTCGGAGTCGTCGTGTCGGGTGATGTCCTCGAAGGTCGGCACCTGCGGCAAAGTAGCAGTGGCCCGCCGTGGTCGATTCCTTTGTAGCGCGGAATGACTGCGTCTCGCCGGCCAGAACGGCGTCGGTGACGACCGCATACAGGACGAACTCACCGCGGTGAAGCCGAAAAAGCGACGTAACAAGATCACGAAAGGAAATTCCAAGCGGTACAAGGGGATGGCCAATACCGTCCCTGGGTCTGCAACACCTCGGACACCCGACGCCGTCCACGTGATCGGTGTCGGACCACCCCGGCTCACCGAACGAAGCGGGGCGCCCGCAGTCGTGTGTTGTAGCCGGACCGCGGGGGCGGGTAGTGAAACAAGTGCCCCGGATGTGCGTGAGAGTGTCGCAGCCAGTGGGCTTCGGAGGTGAAGTCGCGCAGGCCTTGCCCCACCTCCAGGATGACCAGTTCCGCGTCGGTCAACCGTGGCTTGACCTCCACCTTCGGCCGCCATGGCCCCGCTCGATGTAGGAGCGAGTGTCGAAGCCCTCGTCGTCATCGTCAGGCGCCTTGGCAGGCACGGGAGCAGGCCCGGTGCGCAACTGCCGCCCGACGCTGTCCGCGATGGCCCGCGCCGCCGCCGACTCGGTGCCGACCGTCTCGGATGATCTCCTGAGACCGGTCGGCGAGCCTGTTCCGCGCGTCGGCGAGCGTGGCCAGGATCGTCCGCGAGACGACGTCCGGCACCGTGCGCTACATGCGAGCGGCCAGCCGGAGGTCCACGAGCGCACCGGTCGAGTCGACCGTGACCTCGACCAACCCGGTCGGATCACCGGCACTGACGCGAACCACCTTCAACTGCATCGCCACCAAGCCCTGAGTTCGGTGCTCGAGTGGAACACGACGTGAAGCGTGACGGACAAGCGCATGGCACCGACCGAGCACGCCGCGCCCGATTCCCCCGGCCACTTCGAACCGATCCTCGTCACCGCGTCCGGTGAGACGTCGGTACACCTGTTCAACCCGGTCGCCAAGGCGGTACCGATGACGAACTCTCGACAGGCTGCATGTTCGACGCGCGGCTCGCTCACCACGCTGACGCGCGCGGTGCCGGATCAGGTAGGGCCTGACCGCGTTCGGATCTCGTGATCGCCATCATTGGACCCGAGCACCCAGCGTGTCCATGACAGACCGCCACGCGGACATCCGCCACACCCGACATGGTCATCGAACACGGCCGGCTTCGGACCTCGGCCGCCGCGGAGGTGAGCGCCGCCCGCGCCGAGACCGACCGTGCCACCGAGCGCTACACCGAGGCCGTCCGCGAGGTCGAGCGCGAACGTGCCCGCGGGCACGCCGCTCAAGCCCGGCTGCTGCGGCAGGTCCGGCGCACCCTGGGCGCCCTGCTCGACGCGCGGGACGACGACACAACCGACAACGCCGAGGAGACAGCGACCGCGCGAGCGCAGCGGCTTCGGGAGGGCGTGACCGCAGTGCTGCGCGGTCTCGACGTGGTCGACGCGGACGGCGGCGACCACCACGACGCGAAGCCCGCTCACCCGTGAACAGCGGCTTTCGCCCTCGTCGAGCAGCCGGAACCCGGTCACTCCGGAAATGCTTGATCCACCGACCGCCAAAGCCATCCCGGGACAGCGGATGCAGGCGTCCCCGGTATCGAGTTGCTACCTCAGGAATTGGTCAATTTTCAGCCGCACCATAGCAATCTGACCCCTTTTCAGGTGTCCACGGAGCCGACGGGGGCACCTGAAACGTCGTAATCAGCAAGCTCTAAATGACCACGCCCACGCGTGCGGCAGGTGCGATAACCGCTGGTGAGACCCTTGCATCTGTCGATTTTCCGGAAATCAAGCACGGCAATTACGCTGATAAAGTCTTGAATGCGTCGCTTTTTCGGCTCATTTTCACCATTCCCGCGCAGAAGTGCTATGTTCGATGAATCACGCCATGTGCACGTGTAAATATGCACCGAGTGCTCCTTCCGCGGGGTTGTCGGGTGCAGCGCCACCACGCACAAGCCCAGGGCGCTTGGGCTGATCGATGCCCTGATGGGGTGCCGCATTCGTGGTGCCGCTCGTGCACGCTCAACAGATTGCTGGCGTCGATCATGGACAAACCCACCGCCCGGACGAGGAGCAGCGGTCGACACCAGGCTGCTCGCAGGGCGGGCCCGGCGACCGTCGTGTTCGCCTCGCTCATGGCCGTCCTGCTGGGGGCCGCACCGGCGGCGGCCTACTGGAGCGCGGCCGTGTCCGGGTCCGCGGCCGCGATGACGGGCACCCTCTCCGCACCGGCAGGCGTGACGGTCCCCGCCACCACGTCCGCGGACGTGGTCGTCGACTGGACGCCCGGCGCGGGTGGGATAACGCCGGGGGGCTACTACGTCACCCGGCACACCGGCGGTGCGACCGCCGCGGCGTGCGCGAGCAGCCCCACCGACCTGGTCGAGGTCACCACCTGCACCGACACCGACGTGCCCGACGGGGAGCACAGCTACGTCGTGACCGCCGTCCACTCGTCGTGGAGCGCGTCCAGCACCGCGAGCACGGTCGTGAGCGTGGTCAACGCCGCGGGGCTCGCCTTCACCGGCCATCCCACCGACACCGCCGCGGGCGACACGATCGCACCACCCGTGACCGTGGCCCTCCGGACGGACGACGGCACCGCGTTCCCGTCCTCAGGGGTTCCGGTGACTCTGGCGATCGACGCCAACCCCGCAGGCGGGATCCTCGCGGGCACCACCGTGGTCACCACCGATGGCAACGGGGTGGCGACCTTCGACGACCTGTCCATCGACGAACCGGGGACCGGCTACACCCTGACCGCCACCAGCCCCGGACTGACGTCCGCGACCAGTTCGCCGT
Source organism: Umezawaea sp. cmx-9-4 (assembly GCA_049997955.1). Lineage (GTDB taxonomy): Bacteria > Actinomycetota > Actinomycetes > Mycobacteriales > Pseudonocardiaceae > Umezawaea. The sequence goes on from JAEBDY010000004.1 coordinate 24,284, forward strand.
TCGCGGTGACCACGCCCCTCCTGCTCGGCGCTGCCCAGGGGTACTCGGTCCTGGCCGGAACCGCCGTGGTGAACACCGGCCCGACGACGATCAGCGGCGATCTCGGGGTGAGCCCGGGAACCTCGATCACCGGAGTCCCTCCCGGCTCCGTCGGAGGGGACGTCCACGCCGGTGACGCCGCTGCCGCCAGCGCTCAGACCGCCCTCGCTCGCGCCTACGACGAGCTGGCGGCCAGGGAGGCGAACGACGAAATGGCCGGTGAACTCGGTGGTCTCACCCTGACCTCGGGCGTCTACCACTCCATCGCGGCACTTGCCGTGACCGGAACCCTGACCCTCGACGCGGAGGGCGACCCGAACGCGGTGTTCGTCCTCCGGACCGACGCGGCGTTCAACACCGCCGCCGCCAGCGTCGTCGTCCTCGCCAACGGCGCTCAGGCCGCCAACGTGTTCTGGGTGGTCGCCGGTGCGGCAGGCACCGGCGCCAACTCGTTCCTGTCGGGCACGATCCTGGCCCAGGGGGCGATCACCCTCGGAGCGAGCACCGAACTCATCGGCCGGGCGCTGTCGCGCGACGCCGTCACCATCGCTGGTTCGACCATCCGGTTCACCAGCGCGCCGCAACCCACCGTGACGATCGACGGCGGCGCCGCTTCCGTCACCAAGGACACCACGGCCACGATCACCGGAACCAGCAGCGCACCGCAATCGAGCCCGATCACCGTGACCACCGCCGGGCAGACCCTGTCCACCACCGTCGGCGCCGACGGCACCTGGAGCGTCACCACCACGGCGCTCGCGCCCGGTCCGCACGACGTCGTGGCAAAGGTCCGCGACGCCTCCGGCAACGGATCCACCGCCTCCCAGACCTTGACCGTCGAGGTCAACCCGCCAACGGTGCCGCTCGGCACGGCGAGCACCTACTCGGTGCTGGCGGGCACCGGAGTGGTGAACACCGAGGCCACGACCTTGAGCGGCGATCTCGGTGTCAGCCCGGCCACCGCCATCAGCGGTTTCCCTCCCGGCACACTCGCGGGCACCGTGCACGCAGGCGACTCCGACGCCGCGGAAGCGCAGGGCGACCTGCTCGCAGCCCTGGGCGACGCCTCCTCGCGCACCCCCCACACCGAGATCACGGGCAACCTGGGAGGGCGGACCTTCCACATCGGCGTCCACCACGCCACCGCCGCGCTCGCCCTGACCGGAACGGTCACGCTCGACGCGGAGGGCGACCCGAACGCGGTGTTCGTCTTCCAGACCGACGCGGCGTTCAACACCGCCGCCGCCAGCGTCGTCGTCCTCGCCAACGGCGCTCAGGCCGCCAACGTGTTCTGGGTGGTCGCCGGTGCGGCAGGCACCGGCGCCAACTCGTTCCTGTCGGGCACGATCCTGGCTCAAGGGGCGATCACCCTCGGTGCGAGCACCGAACTCATCGGCCGAGCGCTCTCACGCGACACCGTCACCATCGCCGGCGCCACCTTGACCGGCACCGCGCCCGCCCAGCCAGCGGCTCCGCCCAACCCCGACCCCCTTCCCGCCGAGGAGGTGGCCACCGCTCCACTCCGTCCGGCGACGATCGAGCCGGAGGCACCCGACCCGTCGGAGGGCTCGGGCGAGACCGAGCCGGAGGACCCCGAACCCACCCCGACCACTGGATCCGCCGAGCCCGCCCCGACCACCGGCGCCACCCAACCCGCCCCCACCACCAGCGATGCCGAACCCACCGCGCAGACCCCGACCACCAGCGCTACCGAACCCACCGAGACGGTGACACCGTGAACTGCGATCCGCTGCCGAACACCGGCCTCGACGCGAACCTGGGCCTGTTCCTGATGATCGCGAGCGGGTGCCTCGCGCTCGGCGTGGTGCTGGTGCTGGCGAGCCGGCGCCGACGTCGGCGCACAGGAGCGGTCGTCTCCCTGCTGGTCCTGGCCATCATCGGCGCGGCCTTCGTGGTGCCGTCGGGAACTCCGGCGCAGGCCTCGACCTCGGACTGCGGCACCACGAGCAACTCCCTGACCGTCACCCAGACCTCGACCTTGGTCGGTCTGGCACCCGGTCTTCCGCCGGTCGGGATCACCGGCCTGGTCGTGAACAACAGTCTCGACAGCACCTACATCACGGCGGTCGAGGTCGAGATCGTCTCCATCAGCGCGCGATCCGGATCGCGTCCCGGCACCTGCGACACCAGCGACTACTTCCTGCTCGACACGCGGATGCTCGTCGAACGGACCCTCGACCCCGGCGGGTCGGCGCCCTTCACCGGAGCGGCCATCGGCTTCAGCGACAAGGCCGTCAACCAGGACGCCTGCCAGCACGCCGTCATCCACCTGCTCTACACCGCCGACCCCGACTAGCCGGTGCGGGCACCGGAAGGCGTCACCGTTGGTCGTCCGCGACGCCGAACTCCAGTGCCGTCCGCCCGTCCGCCACCGGGCCCGAGCCGCGGAGCACGAGGCCGCAGTCGGCGGCCAGCGTGGTCAGTTCGTCGACCGTCCTCTCCCGGCCGCCGAAGCACATCAGCATGAACAGGTCGATCGCGGTGGTGGCCCCCAGCCCCAGCACCGGCTCGATGACCACCACGGTGCCGCTCGGCGCGGCTGCCCGACGGCACCCGGCGAGGATCTTGCGGGCGTGGTCGTCGTCCCAGTTGTGCAGGATGTCGGACAGGACGTAGGCGTCGGCGCCCGCGGGCAGCGGGTCGAAGAAGCTGCCGGTCACGGCGCCCGCCCGATCGGCGAGCCCGGCTGCCGCGAACGCGTCGACGGCGGCGGTCGTCACCGGCGCCAGGTCCAGGACCCGGCCGCGCACGTCGGGGTGGGCGTGCAGGATCGCCGCGAGCACGACGCCCTCACCCCCTCCGACGTCGAGGACGTCGACGAAGCGGCTCCAGTCGAAGCGGTCGGCGATCTGGCCCGCCTGCACCCGGAACCGCCACTGCATCTGGGCGTCGAACGAGCGCCGCAGGACCGGGTTGGCGTCGAGGTCCCCCCAGAAGTCGCGCCCGTACCGGTGCTCGTAGGCGGGAGCGCCCGTGGTGATCGTCTCGAGCAGGTCGACGAAGGCGAGGTCGGCGCGCCCCGCCGCGCTGGTGATGTCGAGCAGAGGCTTGAGCCCTTCCGGGGCGTCCTCGCGCATCTGGTCGCCGAGGCTCGTGGGTCGGTAGTGGCCGGACCGCGCGTCGAGGTCGAAGACGCCGATCGTGACCAGGTGGTCGAGCAAGCTCCGCAGCGCGGGCGCGGAGGTCCCGGTCTCGGACGCGAGGTGCTCCGCCGTCGCTCCCGCGCCGCCCGCGCGCTCCACCAGGCCGAGGGTCGCGGCCACCCGGATGGCCATGGGGGTGGCCAGGTCGGCCATGGCTCGAATCGAAGGTGCTGGGTCCATCGCCCGAACCTATCCGGGTCGACGCGGGGTTCGGGTGCGCACGCGGGAGGAGTACCCGCGGCTGACCGGGATGCCGACGGCGGGTGTCGTTCCCGTGACGGGCGCGGTCACCCGGAACTAGCTCCGGGTGACCGCCGCCGGGGCCGAGGTCTCCAGCAGCGCGGTGGCGCACTCCTCGGCGAGGTCCTCGGCGTGCGCGGGCAGGGATCCGCCCGCTCGCAGGTGGCGGCGGACCAGGGCCAGGGGCAGGTCCACCAGCGCCAGGGCCAGGCGGTCGGCGGCGTGGCGACCTCGAACGCCCAGGGTCGAGCCGAGCGCGGCGAGGGCGGCGCGCACCCGCTGGTTGCCGTGCTCGGCGCGGCGGAGGTGTTCGGCCGACCAGTCCGCGCGGGCGAAGTCCCCGGCGTCGTAGAGCAGGACGGCGGCCTCGGCCGGGTGGGTGCGGCTCCAGGCGACGACCGTCCGCGCCGCCGCCCTTGCCGCCCGGTGCGCGTCGGCGTCCGAGCCGAGCGCCGCGAGGTAGTCCGCCTGGAAGTCCTCGACCGTCCGCAGCCAGAGTTCGGCCAGCAGCGCGGCCCGCCCGGCGAAGCGGTGGTACACCGAGCCGCTCGGGGCTCCGACCTCCTCGGCGACCGCGGACATCGTCACTCCGGCCGGACCCGACGCCGCGGCCAGTCGAACGGCGGCGTCGAGCAGTTGCTCGCTGTCGAAACGCGGCGGCCTTGCCATGTTTTGGAGAGTACTCTCCACTTGTATTGGAGACTTCCCTCTAATTCGTGACGGAGGATCGATGGGCGTCTACAACGTGCACGAGAGGCTGCTGTTCGCGCAGGCAGGCGAGGTGGGGGCACTGCTGGACACCCTGGCGGGCGGCGCCGACGCGCTGTGGCCGCGGTCGACGTGGCCGCCGGTGGAGTTCGACCGGCCGCTGGCGGTCGGGGCGGTCGGCGGCCACGGGCCGGTCCGCTACACCGTCGCCGCCTACGTCCCCGCCACCTGAGTGCGGTTCGCCTTCACCGGGCCGCGCGGCTTCCACGGCTTCCACGAGTACGCCGTCCTGGCCGTCGACGAGGAGCGCACGCTGCTGCGGCACACCCTCGCGATGACCACCGGCGGGCAGGCCCGCCTCACCTGGCCGCTCGTCTTCCGGCCACTGCACGACGCGCTGCTGGAGGACAGCCTGGACCGCGCCGAACTCGCCTGCGCGGGCACGGTGGCGCGCCCGGCGCGGTGGAGCGGGCGCGTTCGCCTGCTGCGCGGGCTGGTCAGCCGAACGTCAGGCCCGGCTGTCCCAGGTAGGGGAACCAGCGCGGCGGGTGGGCGGCGGTGAACGCCTCGCCCATCGCGGCGAACCACGCGTCGAACGACGGGAAGTCGGGCGCCGCGTCCGCCGGGTTCTCCCACTCGTCGCCGTCGGCCCGCCGCGCCTTGGGCTCGTCGCGGTGCACGTAGTAGACGGGGCAGGTCTCGTCGGTGATGTCGAAGCACCACGCCGCGTCGTCGCCCGCCTCAGCGAAGGCGAGCAGGTGCGCGGTCGACCTGTCCGCGCGCGGCGGGTGGACCAGGTCGCCGTTGAGGGCCTGGGCGCTCTTCTCGTCCACGACCGCGAAGCGGAGCGTCACGCCGGCGAACTCGCGGTGGCACGACACGGTCCCGTGCTCGGCCAGCAGGCCGGTGTAGCCGGGCGGTCCCACGAGCACCGGGGAACCCGGAGCCTGCTCGGTCACGACTAGATCGATCCGGCCGTCGAGGGCGGCCTGGTGGAGCCGGTCGAGGACTTCCGAAATGTGACCCATCGTGATCACTATAGGGCTCATTCGCAGGATGGGAAGATGTAACGCCAGGTGACGACTTGCCGGACATGTGCGGATAGTGAGATCAACCGGGCGAAAACCGGGCGCGCTGACCATCGTTTTCGGGCACCCTGACCACGGTGGATGCGGTGATCGGCAGCGGTCGGATTCGGGGCGCCCTGGTGGCGTCGGACGTGGTGGCGCATCTCGGTGTCCCCTACGCCGCTCCACCGTTCGGCCCACACCGGTTCGCGCCACCCCGTCCGGTCGTGGCGTGGTCGGGCGTGCGCGACGGCACGCGGTTCGGCCCAGTGTCGCCCCAGTCCTGGTGACGGGCAACCACCGGGTCGGGTTCGAGGGGTTCGGGCACGTCGACGGGTACCCGGACAACCGCGGCCTGCTCGACCTCGCCGCGGCGCTGAGGTGGGTGCGGGCCGAGATCGCCGCGTTCGGCGGCGACCCCGTCGAGGTCACGGCCGCGGGCCAGTCCTCGGGAGCGACCTCGGTCGCCTGCCTGGCCGCCACGGGTCTGGTGCGGCGGGCGATCCTGCACAGTCCCCCGGACCTGCACTTCACCGCCGCACGGGCCAGGGAGCTGTTCGCGGGGTTCCCGCTGGGTACGCCCGCCGAGGTGGTGGAGGCGTCCGACCGGCTGGGCACGACCTACCAGCCGGTGCTGGAGGCGAGCCCGCTGTCGACCGTCCCGGACGACGTTCCGCTGCTGCTGTCGCACACCGCGCACGAGGAGGCGCTGTTCATCGAGCCCGTGCGCGCGTTGGCGGCCCGCCATCCCCGCGCCCGCCTGCTGCGCTTCGCGATCCCGCCCGCGCGGCACAACGACGACGTCGTCTACGCGTTCGGCCACCGCGACGACGCGCGGCTGCGGGACGTGTGGACCAGGTTCGCCACCACCGGGCACCCCGGCTTCGACGGCGAGACCGTCCTAGCGTGACAGCAGGTGGTCCAGCACGCGGGCGCCGAACCGCAGTCCCTCCACGGGCACCCGTTCGTCCACGCCGTGCGCCATCGCCCGGTAGTCGTAGCCCTCGGGCAGCAGCAGCGGGGCGAAGCCGTAGCAGTCGATGCCCAGCGTGCTGAACGCCTTGGCGTCGGTGCCGCCGCCCATGCAGTACGGCACGACGACGGCCTCGGGGTCCTCGGCGCGCAGGGCGTCGGCCATGGCGGTGAACCACGGCGAGTCGATCGGGGCCTGCACGGGCGGCAGGTGTTCGAGGAACTCGCGGGTCACGTTCGGGCCGATGAGGCTGTCGATGGTGGTCATCAGCTCGTCCACGGTGCCGGGCAGGGTGCGGACGTCGACGTTCGCGGTCGCGGTGCCGGGGATGACGTTGACCTTGTACCCGGCCGACAGCATGGTCGGCGTGGTGCTGTTGCGGACCGTCGACTCGGCCAGCGCGCCCGCCGGGCCGAACCGCGCGAGCGTGGCGTCCACGTCGTCGAGGTCGACCTCGACGCCCAGCGCCTCGCCGGTGCGCACGAGGAACGCCTCCACCGCCGGGGTGAGCCGGACCGGGTGGCGGTAGGCGGCCAGTCGCGCCAGGGCGTTGGCCAGGACGACCACGGCGTTGTCGTCGTTGCGGCGGGACCCGTGGCCCGCGCGTCCTCGGGCGGTGAGCCTGAGGTGCGAGGTGCCGCGCTCGGCGGTGCCGACGGGGTAGACCCGCCGATCGCCGACCCGGTAGGAGTAGCCGCCGGACTCGCTGATCGCGGCGGCGCAGTCGGCGAACAGGTGCGGCTGGTGGTCCACGAGCCACTGCGCGCCGAACTCGCCCTGGTCCTCCTCGTCGGCGACGAACGCCAGCACGAGGTCGCGCCGCGGCCCGCGGCCCTCGCTCGACCAGGTCGACAGCACGGACAGGACCATCGCGACCATGTCCTTCATGTCCACCGCGCCGCGACCCCACAGGTAGCCGTCGCGCACCTCGCCGGAGAACGGCGGCACGGCCCACTCGGCCGGGTCGGCGGGCACGACGTCCAGGTGGGCCTGCACGAGCAGCGCGGGCAGCGTCGGGTCGCTGCCGGGGACGCGGGCGACGACGTTGGCGCGGCGCGGCGCGGGTTCGAACAGGGTCGGCTCGATGCCCAGCGCGGTGAGGTGGCCCGCGACGAACTCGGCGGCCTCGCGCTCGCCCTCGGCGTCGCCCGCGCCCCGGTTGGTGGTGTCGAACCTGATCAGCGACGCGCACAGGTCCACGACGTCCTCAGCCATACACGGCCTCCACCGATCCCGCCGCGATGGCGGTGACGATCTTGAACGCCTTCATGGCGTCGGTCATGGTGGCCGCGTCGAACCCGACCGTGCGGGTGCCGATCAGCTCCACGGTAGGGATGACGGCGGCGGCGTGCGCGAGGTGCGTGGCGTCGAAGTCGACCTCGACCCAGTGCTCCGCGGTCACCGGGTCGACGCGGCCCGCGCGGCGCACGGCGCGCTTCGCGGCGGCGGTGAGGCGTTCGGCGGTGATCTCCGGCGGGTCGCAGATCGCGGCGTAGCGGCTGACGCACTCCTTGACCGCGACCAGTTCCGCCGCGGGCGCGTACTCGGCCGCGTCCTCGCAGGTCTTGTCGTCGCCGGACACCAGGAGCACGGGCACACCGTATTCGGCGGCCACAGCGGCGTTGAGCCTGCCCTCGCTCGCGGGCACGCCGTCGAGCCGGACCTGGGTGATGGAGTTCTCCAGGTAGGTGTGCGCGAGGACGCCGTCCTCGCCCGCGCCGGTGTGGTAGCCGAGGAACACCACGCCCAGCACACCCGTCTCGACGCCCTGCATCATCGACAGCGGCTTGTGCCGCCCCGTGAGCATCCGGGCGCGTGGATCGAGGTCCTCCAGCAGCAGGTTGCGCTGGCTGCTGTGCGCTTCGTTGACCAGCGCGTCCGTGGCGAGCCCGGCGACGGTGGCGTTGACGTCGCCGGTGAACAGGCGGCGGAAGCGCTGCCACTGCTCGGTACCGGGCTCGACGTCCGCGGGACAGGTGACGCCCGTGGCGCCCTCCATGTCCGCCGAGATCATGATCCGCATGGCTGACAGGTTAAGCCGCGGGTGGTCTTTGTCGAGATGTAGGAGTAGACGGTTACTTCTGCGCAACTCTGGGGAGAGGTAGTGCCAGTGGGGATCACGCGACGACTGGGTTCGATCACGGGGGCGGCGGTGCTGGCGGCACTGCCGCTGGCGCCGACGGCCCACGCACAGCAGCCGGTCACCCTGAGGGTGGCCATCGTCCAGCAGGTCGACTCGCTCAACCCGTTCCTCGCCACGTACCAGGCGAGCACCGAGATCGGGCGGCTGATGTACGACTACCTGACCGCCTACGACGCGGCCGACCAGCGGCCGGTCGAGGCGGTGGCGAAGTCGTGGGAGCAGTCGGCTGACGACCTGACCTGGACGTTCACCGTCCCGGACGGCAAGAAGTGGTCCGACGGCCAGCCGATCACGGCCAAGGACGTCGCGTTCACCTACAACCTGATGATGACCGACAAGGACGCCGCCACCGCCAACGGCAGCTTCGTGGCGAACTTCGAGTCGGTGACCGCTCCGGACGACCGCACGGTCGTGATCAGGACCAGGGTGCCGCAGGCGAGCATGCTGGCGCTGGACGTGCCGATCGTGCCCGAGCACGTGTGGTCGCAGGTCGGCAGGATCGCCGACTACCCCAACGACGTGACGCCGAGCGTGAGCAGCGGACCGTTCATCCTTTCGGAGTACCGGGCCAACGAGTTCATCAAGCTCAAGGCCAACAAGGACTACTGGCGGGGCGCGCCGAAGTACGACGAGCTGCACTTCGTCTACTACAAGACCGTGGACGCCGCGGTGCAGGCGCTGGACAAGGGCGAGCTGGACCTGGTCAACCGCATGGGCCCGGCGCAGTTCGACTCGCTCCAGGGCAAGGACGGCATCACCCTCAACAAGGCCCAGGGCAGGCGCTTCAACGAGCTGGTGCTCAACTCCGGCGCGGCCACCAGGACCGGCGAGCCGATCGGCGACGGGCACCCGGCGCTCAAGGACGTGAAGGTGCGCCGGGCCATCGCGAAGGCCATCGACCAGGACGCGATCATCGCGCGCGTCAACGGCGGGTACGCCGAGCGCGGCACCGGCCCGATCCCGCCGGTGTTCCCGGACTTCCACCTCACGCCCGAGCAGGTGCGGCCGTTCGACCCGGCGGCGGCGAACACCGAGCTGGACCAGGCCGGTTACCCCCAGGGCCCCGACGGCACCCGTGTCGGCGCCGACGGCAAGCCGCTGCGGTTCCGGCTAATCGGGCACACCAGCCGCGCCTACGACGAGCAGGCGGGCGAGTACATCAAGGGGTCGCTGGCCGACCTCGGCATCGCGGTGGACGTGCAACTGGTGGCGGACACCCTGCTCGACGAGCAAGCCGTGGCGGGCAAGTTCGACCTGATCTTCAGCGGCTGGGGCACCAATCCGGACCCGGACTTCATCCTGTCGCTGCACACCTGCGCCGCGCGGCCCGCGTCGACGACCACGAGCGGCACGACCGACTCGTTCTTCTGCGACAAGACCTACGACGAGCTGTACGCCCAGCAGGGCGCCGAACTCGACCCGGCCAAGCGGTCCGAGCTGGTCAAGCGGATGCAGCAGCGGTTCTACGACGAGGTCCCGGCGATCATCCTCGGCCACGACAACGCGCTGGAGGCCTACCGCAGCGACACGTTCGCGAGCTTCGCGGTCCAACCCGACCCCGGTGGCGTGATCATGGCGCAGAACGGGGTGTGGGGGTACTACGGCGCGGTGCCCGCGGCGGCGGCCGGGTCCGGGTCCTCGGGGCCGAGCGGGCTGCTGATCGGCGGCGTCGTGGTCGTGGTCCTGCTGGTGGGCGGCGGCGCGGTGCTGCTGGCCAGGCGGCGCGGCGCGAGCGCCGGAGACCGCGAGTGAGCGCTCCGCCCCTGGCCGAGGCGTCCCCGCGACGACGGGGTGGCGGCGTGCTGCGCCACGTCGCGGGGAAGCTCGGCGGCGCCCTGACCAGCCTCGCGGCCGTGGTGGTGCTGGGGTTCTTCCTGTTCCGGCTGATCCCCGGCGACCCGACGGTCACGATGACCAGGGGGCGCCAGGTCGACGAGGCGCAGATCGCCGAGCTGCGGGCGCTGCACGGCTACGACCTGCCGATCGTCGAGCAGTTCGGCCGGTACGTCGGCGACCTGCTGCGCGGCGACATGGGCACCTCGCTGTTCTACCGGCGCACGGTGGCCGAGCTGATCGGGGAACGGGTCGGGCCGACGCTGCTGCTGGTGGGCACGTCGACGCTGATCGCGGTGACGCTCGGCCTGTGGCTGGGCATCCGGGGCGCGTGGCGGCGCGACAGCCCGTTCGACCGGGCGTCCACGGGGGTGGCGCTGCTCGGGTGGGCGATGCCCGCGTTCTGGCTGGGCATGCTGCTGTCGATGGTCACCGGCGACCTGTTCCCCAGCGGCGGGATGCGGTTCTCCAGCACCCCGCCGGGGTTCTGGCCGCAGGCCCTGGACGTCGCGCACCACATGGTGCTGCCGTGCGTGACGCTGATCGCGGTGGTCTACGCCCAGTACCAGCTGGTGATGCGGTCCTCGCTGCTGGAGGAGATGAACGCCGACTACCTGACGACGGCGCGGGCCAAGGGCCTGCGCGACGACCAGGTGCGGCGGCGGCACGCGGTGCCCAACGCGCTGCTGCCGACCGTGACGCTGGTGTTCCTGCACATCGGCCTCGTGGTGACGGGGGCGATCACCGTGGAGACGGTGTTCTCCTGGCCCGGTCTGGGGCTGCTGACCTACGAGGCGCTGGCCGGGCCGGACCTGCCGCTGCTGCAGGGCACGTTCGTGGTGCTGGCGGGCGCGGTGATCGTGATGAACGTGCTGGCCGACCTGCTCTACCAGGTCCTCGACCCGAGGGTGCGTGCGTCGTGACGAGCATCGTGTGGCGGCGCCGGCGGGCGGCGGTCGGGTCGACGTGGCGGGAGTTCGCCCGCAACCGCGGCGGCCTGGCCGGGCTGGTGGTGCTCGCGGCGGTGCTGCTGCTGGCGCTGCTCGCGCCGCTGGTCACCGACCCCTCGGGCCTGGACGTGACCAAGGCCGTCGGGGAGCGGTGGCAGCCGCCGAGCGGCGAGTTCTGGTTCGGCACCGACCACACCGGCCGCTCCGTGCTGCTGCTGACGTGGTGGGGCACCCGGATCTCGCTGCTGATCGGGCTGACCGCGACCGTGCTGTCGGTGGCGATCGGCACCCTGGTCGGCGTCACGGCCGCGCACTTCGGCGGGTGGCCGTCGGCGGGGCTGATGTGGGTGACGAACTTCTTCCTGGTGCTGCCGTCGCTGGTGCTCGCCATCGCCCTGTCCACGGTGCTGCCCCGAGGTGTCGGGACGATCGTGCTGGCGATCGGCGTGACGTCGTGGGCGTCGACCGCGCGGCTGGTGCGGGCGCAGACGTTGAGCGTGGAGGCGCGGCCGTTCATCGAACGCGCGAAGGTGCTCGGCGGCGGGCACGCGCACGTGATCGGGCGGCACGTGCTGCCCGCGGTGCTGCCGCTGGTTTTCGTGAACACGACGCTGACCGTGGCCAACGCGATCGTCGCGGAGGCGACGCTGTCGTTCCTGGGGCTGGGCGACCCGTCGATGGTGTCGTGGGGGTCGATGCTGCGCGCGGCGAACCTGCACGGCGCGGTGTCGCAGCAGGCGTGGTGGTTCCTGCTGCCGCCGGGTCTGGGCGTGGTGGTGATCGTGCTGTCGTTCACGCTGGTCGGGCGCGCGCTGGAGACGGTGCTGAACCCGAGGCTGAGGGGAGACCGGTGAGCCCGCTGCTGGAACTGCGCGGTCTGGGTGTGCGCTACCGCACCGACCGCGGCGAGGTCGCCGCCGTCCGGGACGTCGACCTGCTGCTGCGGGCGGGCGAGACGCTCGGCCTGGCGGGCGAGTCCGGGTGCGGCAAGTCGACCGTGGCGATGTCGGTGCTGCGGCTGCTGCCGAAGTCCGCGCGCGTCGAGGGGGAGATCCTGCTCGACGGCGAGGACGTCACGACGATGACGTGGGGCCGGCTGCGAGCGGTGCGGTGGGCGCGGGCGTCGGTGGTGTTCCAGGGCGCCATGCACGCGCTCAACCCCGTGCGGCGCGTCGGCGACCAGATCGCCGAGCCGATCCGGCTGCACGGCGGCACGGCTCGCGTGGCGGACCTGCTCGACCAGGTGGAACTGCCCGCGGCGAAGGCGCGCGCCTACCCGCACGAGCTGTCCGGCGGGCAGAAGCAGCGGATCATGATCGCGATGGCGCTGGCGTGCGACCCGAAGCTGGTGATCGCCGACGAGCCGACCACCGCGCTGGACGTGATCGTGCAGGCCCAGGTCCTCGGCGTGCTCGGCAGGCTGGTCGCCGAGCAGGGCATCGGGTTGATCATGATCAGCCACGACCTGTCGGTGCTGGCGAGCACGTGCGACCGGCTCGTGGTGATGCGGCACGGCGAGATCGTCGAGCAGGGCCCGGCGCGGTCGGTCATCGCCGCTCCCACCCACCCGCACACCCAGGCGCTGGCCGCGGCGTTCCCGGTCGTGGGCGACCCGGCGTTCCGGCAGGTCGAGGCGGACGAGGTGCGCGCGTCCACGCCGCTGCTGCGCGCCGAGGGGCTGTCGGTGGACTACCGCGGCCGCGGCGGGGTGGTGCGCGCGGTGCGCGGGATCGACCTGGAGATCGGGTCCGGCGAGATCGTGGCGCTGGTCGGCGAGTCCGGGTCGGGCAAGACCACGACCGCCCGCACCCTGCTCGGCCTGCGCGCCCCGACCGGCGGCCGGGTGCTGTTCGAGGGCGGGGAACTGCCGAGGTCGGCCAAGGGGCTGCGCGAGTACCGGCGGCAGGTGCAGCTGGTGCTCCAGGACCCGACCAGCGCGCTGAACCCGCGGCACTCGGTGTACGAGTCGGTCGCCGAGGGGCTACGCATCCACAAGGTGCCCGGCGACGAGGCGGAACTGGTCGCCGACGCGCTGGCCAAGGCCGAGCTGCGGCCACCGGAGGAGTTCTTCCCGGTGCTGCCGCACGAGCTGTCCGGCGGGCAGCGGCAGCGGGTGGTGATCGCGGGCGCGCTGGCGCTGGGGCCGCGGCTGCTGGTGGCCGACGAGCCGGTGGCCTCGCTCGACGCGTCGGTGCGCGGCGAGATCCTGGCGCTGCTGCTGCGCCTCCGCCGCGACCTGGGTGTGGCCGCGCTGATCATCACCCACGACCTGGGGCTGGCGTGGAGCATCGCGGACCGGGTCGCGGTGATGCACGAGGGCGTGCTGGTCGAGCAGGGAACGGTGGAGCAGGTGCTGCTCGACCCCCGGCACGAGTACACCCGCAGGCTGCTCGCGGCAGTGCCGAGCACCACCCCGTGAGGCCGTAGCGGAAACCGTCGACCGCGGGGAACACTGATCTTGGTCCGGTACCGGAGAGGTGTACATGAGCCGTGCGCGATGGAGCACCGCGTCCACAGCCCTGCTGGGCAGGCTGATCGGCGAGCTGGCCTTCGAATCGCTGCTGCGCCCCGAACCGGACGACGACGGCTACCTCCTGGACCTCGGAGCGGTCCGGTACGCGTTCACCGCGGCGCGCGGCGCGTTCGGCGGCTGGCGGCTGGATCCGGCGAGCCTGCGGCGGATCCAGGTCGGCCGCCACGGCCCCGGCGCTCCCGGTCCGGCCGACGACGTGCAGCTGTTCCTGGTGGAGGCGGCCGACGTCCTGGGCGTCGCGCCGGTGACGTTGGCGAACTACCTGCTGGAGATCACCTCGACGCTGGCAGCGGACGTGGCGCTCGCGTCGACCGCGCTGCCGGTGGCGGAGCTGGCGAAGCTCGACCACACCGAGCTGGAAGGCCACCTGACCGGCCACCCGCGGCTGGTGGCGAACAAGGGCCGGATCGGGTTCTCCGCCGCCGACGTCGCGGCCTACGCGCCGGAGTCGCGGCGTCCGCTGCGGCTGCCGTGGCTGGCCGTGCACCGGGGCCTCGGCGAGTTCCGGTCGGTCCCGGCGCTCTCGGAGCACGCGCTGCGCGCCATCGAACTCGACCCCGACGCGGTGGCCGCGTTCACGGCGGTGCTGCGCGGGCGCGGGCTGGACCCGGACGCCTACGTGTGGATGCCGGTGCACCCGTGGCAGCTGGACCACGTGGTGCGCACGATGTGGGCGCCGGAGGTGGCCACCGACCGGATCGTGCCGCTGGGCGAGGCGCCGGACGAGTACCTGCCGACGCAGTCGATCCGCACCCTGTCCAACGTCCACCGCGTGGACCGCCACCAGGTCAAGCTGCCGCTGCGGATCCTCAACACCACCGTGTGGCGCGGGGTGCTGCCGGAGATCGCGGTGGCCGCGCCGGTGGTCACCCAGTGGCTCAAGGGCCTGTGGGCCGCCGACGAGCTGCTGCGCGGGTGGCGCACGGAACTGCTGGGCGAGGTCGCCTCGGTGGCCGTCGCGCACCCCCGCGTCGGGGGGATCGACGGCTCGCCGTACCGGCTGCGCGAGACGCTGGCGTGCGTGTGGCGCGAGCCGGTCGAACCGAGGCTGGCCGCGGGGGAACGGGTGTGGCCGCTGGCGGCGGTGCTGCACGTCGACCAGCACGGGCAGCCGCTGGTGGAGGAGTTCGTCGCCCGCTCCGGGGTCGACCAGCGGGAGTGGGTGTCCTGCCTGCTCGCGGCGCTGCTGCGGCCGTTGCTGCACCTGCTGTTCCACTACGGCGTGACGGTGAACCCGCACGGGCAGAACATCCTGGTGGTCGAGGGACCGGACGGGTTGCCCGCGCGGATCGCGGTGAAGGACCTGATCGACGACGTGAGCCTGTCGCTGGAGCCGGTGGCCGAACGCGGTCCCGCACCCGACGAGCACGACCCGGTGCTGCCGCGCCGGGCGTGGCCCGCGCTGCGGTCCTACCTGGTCAACGCGTTCCTCGTCGGGGTCGGGCAGCCGCTGGACCTGCTGCTGCCGCGGGCCGAGCTGTGGGACCGGGTGCGCGGCGAGGTCGAGGCCTACCGGCGCCGCTTCCCCGCGCTCGCCGACCGGATCGACGCCGTGGGACTGCTGGGGTCGTCGTTCCCGCACTACCCGCTCAACGGCGACCGGCTGCTGGTGACCGGGTACGCCGAGCAGCCGGGCCACCGGTCGGTGCGACCCTCCGGCGAGGTGCCGAACCCGCTGGCCGCGGCGACCGCGATCGCCCCGCCCGACGGCTGGTGAGAACCACCGCCGTTCGCGTCTACGGCTGGTAGCTGCACCTCATGCCGGTCTGCACGGTCGCGCGCAGGTGCCCGCCGAGCACCGGATCGGCGGCGGCGACCCGGTCCAGCGCGCGGCGGATCGCCTTCCCGACGGCGATGCGGGCGCGTTCGGGGTTGTCGGTGAACCGCCGCGTCCGCCCGCCCAGACCGGTCGACCCGCGCAGTTCACCGGCCAGCCAGTCGGCGTCGGCGCGCAGCCGGGCGGCACGCGCCTCCTGGTGGGCGGCTTCCGCGTCGGCGATCTGCTCGCCCAGCTCGTGCAGGCGCCGCCGGTACTGGCGCAGCGCGGCGTCGTCGAGCACCGGCTGGGCGGAGTGGATCTCCGGCACGCACCCGTCGGCGAGTTCCACGGCGGGGATCTCCGCGGCCGGGTTCGCCACCAGCGTCGCCAGGTACCGCACGCCCACCGAGTCGTCCACGACGGCCGCGCGCCCACCGAGTTCGAGCCGCCACCGCCTGCCGGCGCGCGTGCAGACCAGGGCGTCGCGGGCCGCCGCGGGCAGCGCCATGCCCATCGACGCGGCCTCGCGCGCGGCGGCGGAGCGTTCGAGCTCGGCGGCCCACGAGTCGCCGCGCGCCGCGAGCGCCAGGCCGAGCCGGTGCCGGGAGAGGGCGGCGGCGGGCCAGTGGCCCAGCGCGGTGTTCTGCTCCACGGCGGTGCGGAAGTGGCCGATCGCGCGGTCGGTCTCGCCGAGCGCGAGCGAGGCCACGCCCAGGGCGTGGTGGGCGGAGCCGAAGCAGGCCGCGGCGAGGCTCGCCATCACGGGCAGGCGCGCGTGGGGGAGCAGCAGCGGGTAGACCTGCGCGGCCGTGGCGGTGTCGCCCAGCAGCGCAGCGGCCTCCGCGGCGCCGTTCAGCGCGCACAGCCACGAGCTGGAGCGGGCCAGTTCGCGCAGGCCGGGTCCGCGCAGCCGGGCGAGGGCGCCGCGGGCGGTCCGGGTGTCCCCCGCGGTGGCCGCGGCGACGGCCAGGCCTGCGACGAAGGCGTTGTCGGTGGCGCTGAGCGTGGGGGAGTTCGCGATCTCGGCCAGCACGTCGACCAGCTCGCCTACCCGGCCCTGGTACCAGCGGATCGCGACCAGTTGCGCGCCGTACCAGCCGAGGTGGTCCGCGTCGCCGGTCAGGCGGCCCCGCTCAGCGCACTCGTGGGCGAGCTTCTCCGCGTCGTCCAGGCGGCCGGCGCGGATGTCGAGCATGACCCGCATGCCGGCGCGGGCGAACCCGACGGCGGCGTTGCGGTTCGCGGCCTCCGACCCCGACAGCTCGGCCAGCGAGCGCTCGGCGTGCGGGTCGCCGAGCAGGAACAGGTCGACGGTGCGCCACAGCAGGCCCATCACCACGTCGCTGGGCCGTCCGGTGCGGGAGCCGACGCGCAGCAGTTCCTCGGCCAAGCGCAGCCGCAGGTCGGCGTCGCGGGGGCCGAGCAGGCAGTGGTGGGCCAGGCTCAGCGCCTCCGACAGCGCCACCGGGTCGCCCGCGTCGCGGGCCTCCTGCACCAGCGACAGGATCGTGTCCGAGCGCACGGCCCGGTAGTCGGCCTCGGCGGCCAGCCGGGTGCGCAACCGCAGCGCCAGCGAGGACCGCGGGTCCAGTGCCGCGAGTGCGTCGCGCTGGTGCTCCTCGACCGAGGCGGCGTCGGCGGCGGTGCGGTGCTCGTGCACCCACAGCCCGCCCAGCCCGACCGCGGCCAGCGCCGCCAGTCGCGGGTCGCCCGCCCGTCCGGCCTGCTCGTAGGCCTTGGTGAACCAGCACCGCGCCCCCGTCAGGTCCCCCTCGACGTGCAGCGCCCGCTCGCCCGACGCCACCATCGACGCCGCTTCGTCCCGTTCCGGAACCACGGTCATGTCGCTCACCCCCACACAGGCACAGGAGCGCGGGGCGCCCGTTCCGATACCTCGCGGACACCGGGACAGAGGTCCCCATTGCCGACATACCAACTGGTCGGTACGCTCGCGTTCGTGGGCAACGACGAGGAACGGCAGATCGACGCGGTGGTGCTGGACTGGGGCGGAGTGCTCACGGTGTCGGTGCCGCGGTTCGTCGAGGACTGGCTACGGGCCGAGAACATCGACCGCGACCGCTACGGGGTGACCATCCGCGGCTGGATGGGGCGCGACGCGCTCCCGGACAACCCGGTCGCCCGCTTGGAGACCGGCGCGCTGGCGGTGGCGGAGTTCGAGCGGCTGCTGGCCGCCGAACTGGTGACCGTCGACGGCGGCGAGATCGCCGCGCAGGGCCTGCTGCGCCGCATGTTCGGCACCGCGGACACCGACCCGGCGATGGTGGAGCTGGTCCGCGACGTCCGCGCGAGCGGCGTGCGGACCGTGCTGCTGTCCAACAGCTGGGGCGAGGGCTACCCCGAGGACCTGCTGCCGGAGCTGTTCGACACGCTCGTCATCAGCGGCCGCGTGGGCCTGCGCAAACCCGATCCGGCGATCTTCACGCACACCCTGGACCTGCTGGACCTGCCCGCAGACCGGTGCGTGTTCTTCGACGACATGCAGGTCAACGTGGACGGCGCGAAGGCCGTGGGGCTGCACGCGTTCCTGCACACCGACGCGGATGGCACCCGTGCCGCGCTCGCGGGCCTGGGGGTGAAGCCGTGACCGACCTGCCAGGGCTGGACCTGACCAGGCTCGCCGCCTACCTGGACAAGGGCCCGCTGACCGGGGAGCTGATCCCCGGCGGCCGCTCCAACCTCACCTACCGGGTGACCGACGGGCAGGACCGGTGGGTGCTGCGACGACCGCCGCTGGGCCACGTGCTGGCCACCGCCCACGACATGACCCGCGAGCACCGGGTTATCTCCGCGCTCGCCGACACCGCCGTGCCGGTGCCGGGCGTGGAGCTGCTGTGCACCGACACCGAGGTGCTCGGGGCGCCGTTCTACCTGATGGAGGAGGTCGCGGGGGCCGCGCTGCGCAGCCGCGACCAGTGCGACTGGCTCACCCCCGCCGACGCCGCGGTGCTGGGCGCCCGGCTGGTGGACGTGCTCGCCGACCTGCACGACGTCGACCCCGACTCGGTGGGCCTTGGCGACTTCGGCCGCCCGGAGGGGTTCCTGGTCCGGCAGGTGAAGCGGTGGGGCAAGCAGCTCGACGCGTCGCGCAGCCGGGACCTGGAGGGCATCGAGGACCTGCGGGCGCGGTTGGGCGACCGCGTCCCGGAGTCGGCGCGGGCAACGATCATCCACGGCGACTACCGGCTGGACAACGTGCTGGTCACCCGCGACCCGCTGGGCATCAGCGCGGTGCTGGACTGGGAGATGGCGACGCTGGGCGACCCGCTCGCCGACGTCGGCCTGCTGCACGTGTACTGGCACGGGCTGGGCATCGACGAGGACCCGATCACCGGCACCGTGCCGTCGCTGCCGGGCTTCCCCACCGCCGACGAGCTGGTGGCCCGCTACGCCGCGCGCACCGGCGCCGACGTGTCCGACCTCGGCTGGTACATCGCCTTCGGCTACTTCAAGCTCGCCGTGATCATCGAGGGCATCCACTACCGCTACACCACGGGCGGGACCGTGGGCGCGGGATTCTCCAAGCTCGGCTCCTTCACCCTGCCGCTCGTGCGCCAGGGCCTCCTCGCGATCAAGGAGTACTGACGATGGACTTCGCGTACGACGCCAAGACCGAAGACTTCCGCGGCAGGCTGCTGTCGTTCATGGACGAGTTCGTCTACCCCGCCGAGGCGGTGCTGGAGGAGCAGCTCGCCGCCTCCGACGACGAGTGGACGCGCAAGCCGATCGTCGACGAGCTCAAGGCCCAGGCCCGCAAGGCGGGGCTGTGGAACCTGTTCCTGCCCGACGCCGAGCACGGCGCGGGCCTGACGAACCTGCAGTACGCGCCGCTGGCGGAGATCACCGGCCGCAGCCCGCACCTCGCGCCCGAGGCGTTCAACTGCGCCGCGCCGGACACCGGGAACATGGAGGTGCTGACGATGTTCGGCACCGAGGAGCAGAAGAAGCAGTGGCTCCAGCCGCTGCTCGACGGCGAGATCCGCTCGGCGTTCTGCATGACCGAGCCGGACGTGGCCTCCTCGGACGCGACGAACATCGCCACCCGCATCGAACGCGACGGCGACCACTACGTGGTCAACGGGACCAAGTGGTGGTCCTCGGGCGCGATGAACCCGAACTGCGCGATCTTCATCGTGATGGGCAAGACCGACCCCGACGCCGAACGCCACCAGCAGCAAGCGATGATCCTGGTCCCGCGCGACACCCCCGGCGTCGAGGTCAAGCGCGGCATGACCGTGTTCGGCTACACCGACGGCCCGCACGGCGGTCACGCCGAGGTCGTGTTCACCGACGTGCGCGTGCCCGTGGACAACCTGATCGCGGGCGAGGGCCAGGGCTTCGCCATCGCCCAGGCCAGGCTCGGCCCCGGCCGCATCCACCACTGCATGCGGCTGATCGGCATGGCCGAGCGCGCGCTGGAGCTGATGTGCCGCCGCGCCAACGAGCGGGTGGCGTTCGGCAAGCCGATCGCCGCGCAGGGCGTCGTGCAGGAGTGGATCGCCGAGTCCCGCGTGCGCATCGAGCAGGCGCGACTGCTGGTGCTCAAGACGGCGTGGCTGATGGACACCGTGGGCAACAAGGGCGCGCACACCGAGATCCAGGCCATCAAGATCGGTGTGCCGCTGATGGCGGAGTGGGTGCTGGACAAGGCCATCCAGGCGCACGGCGCGGGCGGCGTGAGCCAGGACTTCCCGCTGGCGAACCTGTGGGCGGCGGCGCGCACGCTGCGGCTGGCCGACGGACCCGACGAGGTGCACCGCATGTCGCTGGCCAAGCGCGAGCTGAAGAAGTACCGCTAGGCCCTCCTGGGGGCACGGGACTCCCGTGCCCCCAGGTTTGCCGCGGATCACCGGCCCCAGCGGCGGGTCCGGTCGGACTTCACGGGTGCACCCGGCGGCGCGGTGATCTCCGCCCCGCCGGGTGCCCTGTCGTTGGCGGTGACGAGACCGCGGACCTCGACGACGGTCTGCTCCGCGATCCACGACGCGAGCGCGACGAGGGTGGACTCGACGCTGTCGGCCGTGTGGTCGCGCAGCGCGACGAGGTCGGCGTGGGTGGCGCCGAGCACGGGGTCGAAGCGCAGCAGCTGCCACGACTGGGCGACGACGGTGCCCGCGCCGTGCGCCCGGAACGTCCACCGCCAGCGCACGATGCCGTCCTCGGCGCCGCCGACGACGAACGCGAAGTCGACACCCGGCTCGGCCGACACCACCTGGGAGCGGGTGGTCCACTCGCGCTCCCCCCGCCGGTTGTGGCCGCTGAACCACGCGCCGGCACGGGGGCCGCCGCCCTCGTCGTAGGCGACGGCGCTCACGCTGGGGCTCCAGCGTTCGATCGCCGACACGTCGCTGACCAGGTCGTAGACCGTCGAGGGCGGCGCGGCGACCCAGGTCTTGCGGGTGAAGTCGAACTCGGTGACGTCGAGGGTGTCCAGCACGGAGGTCCTCCTGGCTCGTCGGGGTGGTGCGGCCCACTGTCATCGCCGCGGCCACGACCAGCCACACCCTCCGGTGCCTGACCCTGGCGGGGTCGGGCTGCGCGGCGCGCGCGGGCACATACTCGGTCCCATGGACGGACAGGGCAGGCTCGGTGACTTCCTGCAGGCGCGTCGGGCCCGGCTGCGGCCCGGCGACGTCGGGCTGCCGACCTACGGCGAGCGGCGGCGGGTGCCGGGGCTGCGGCGGGAGGAGCTGGCGCTGCTGGCGGGGGTGAGCGCGCCGTACTACACGCGGTTGGAGCAGGGCCAGTCCCACAACGCCTCGGCGGAGGTGCTGGACGCGATCGCCGGGGCGTTGAGGCTCGACGACTCCGAGCGGGCCCACCTGCACGCGCTGGCGGGCGCCGCGGCTCGGCGGCGGCCGGTGCGCAGGCCGGCGCCCGAGCGGGTTCCGGCGGTGACCCGTGCGCTGCTGGCGGCGGTGGGCGACGTGCCCGCGGTCGTGCTGGGGCGGCGCACCGACGTGCTGGCGTGGAACCGGATGGGGCACGCCGTGTTCGCCGGGCACCTGGACTTCGCCGCGCCGGAGGACCCCGCGCTGCGGCCGAACATGGCGAGGCTGGTGTTCCTCGACGCGCACGTCCGCGAGCTGTACCGGGACTGGCCCGCCAAGGCGAAGGCCGTGGTGGGCAACCTGCGGGTCACCGTGGGCCTGCACCCCGACGACCCGCTGCTGGCCGGGCTGATCGGCGACCTGTGCGTGCGCAGTCCGGAGTTCGCCGGGATGTGGGCGGACCACCGGGTGCGGGTGTGCGACGCCGTGGAGTACCGCATGCACCACCCGCTGGTCGGGCCGGTCACGCTCACCCAGCAGACGTTGCAGAGCCCGCAGGGCAAGGACCCGCACGTGGTGATGGCGATCGCCGAGCCGGGCTCGCCGTCGGTGTCCGCGCTGGCGCTGCTGGCGCGGTCGGTCGCCGTGCCGTCGGTCGTCGCGCGGTCGGACTCCGACCGCGGCCCTATTCGCTCGGGAACCTGAGGACCCAGCGGCGCTGCCAGGGGGTCTCGGCGGCGTGCCGGTCGTAGTGGGCGCGGGTCCACGCGACGGCCTCCTCGGCGGGCACGCCCGCGAGGACCGCCAGGCAGGCGACGACGGTGCCGGTGCGGCCCTTGCCGCCGTGGCAGGCGACCTCGACCCGGTGGCCCGCGCGGGCGTGGCCGTGCAGCTCGCGGATGCGGGCGACGGCGTCCGCGCTGTCGCGCGGCAGCAGGAAGTCCGGCCAGGCGACCCACCGGTGCGGCCAGGTGATCTTGTCGTCGTGGCGGGAGCGCAGCCGGGATCCGCCCAGGTAGAGGCCGTGTTCGGGGATCAGCCCCGCGGGCTGCGGACGGCGCAGGCCGCGGCCTCGGACCCACGTGCCGTCGGGTAGCTCGATCGCGCCCGTGAGGTGCGTGCTGGTCATGTCCCTCATCCTCCCGATCCGACGTCGACCCCCCGCGGCCGGGCCGGGATCAACCGAACGGTTGATCCCGGGATCCACCTTCTCCTGAGTCGACGGAGACCTTCAGCGGATCTCAGGGGGTCGCGGCGCTGCCACAGTGATGGGTGCCCGACCGACGAGGGGGACTCCCATGAAGGGCATTCGACCACTGCTGGCGACCGGTTTGGCGCTCGTGCTGCTCGGCGCCGCCGTCGCGTCAGCCGAACCGTCCACCACCACCGGCGCAGGAGCCGGTGCGCGCGGGGACTGGGCGAGCTGGCAGAAGGACCTGTCCGGGACCAGGCACAACGCCGCCGAACGACGGATCACCCAGCGCACCGTCGGCGCGCTGAAGCTCAAGTGGGCGTTCGCGTACCCGCACACCGACGCGCCGGTCCGCAGCCAGCCCGCGATCGTCGACGGCGTCGCGTACTTCGGCGGCCCGGACGGCAGGTTCTACGCCCGCGACGCCCGCACCGGCGCCGAGAGGTGGACGTTCGACCTCAGCGTCGTGGAGCCGGGGCCGCGTCCCGCGATCGCGTGGGACGGCCCGGCGGTCGCGAACGGCAAGGTGTACTTCGGCGACATCCGCGGCTACGTGTACGCGCTCGACCAGCGCACCGGAAGGCTCGTGTGGGCCAAGCAGGTCGACGCGCACCCGGCGGCCACGGTGACCAGCTCGCCCATCGTGTTCGAGGGCCGCGTGTACGTGGGGACCTCCAGCGGCGAGAACACGCTGGGCCGGGATTACGCGTGCTGCACGTTCCGCGGCCACATCGACGCCCTGGACGCCACCACCGGCGCGCTGGCGTGGCGGCACTACACCGTGCCGGAGCCACAGGCCGTGGGCACGTGGCCCAGCGGCGCGACGAAGTACGAACCGTCGGGCGCCGGGGTGTGGAGTTCACCGGTGATCGACGCGAAGACCCGCACGCTCTACGTCGGGACCGGCCAGAACTACACCGGCAGCGCGGGCGACTTCGACACGATGCTCGCCCTCGACCCCCGCAGCGGCGCGGTGAAGTGGCGCAACCAGGTCACCAAGGCCGACACGTGGCGCTCGCTGTGCAACGACCCCGACCCGGAGGGCTACTGCCCCGGTCTCAAGGACGGCTCGGCGCTGGACTACGACATCGGAGCCACGCCGAACGTGTTCACCGTGGGCGGCCGCACCCTGGTCGGTGTCGGCCAGAAGGTGGGCGTCTACCACGTGTTCGACGCCCGCACGGGTGAGGTCGTGTGGCGCAGGCAGTTGGGCGTGCCGCTGCCCAGCGGCGGCATCTCCGGCATCCAGTGGGGTTCCAGCTACGACGGCAAGCGCCTCTACATCGCCACGTACTTCGCCGATCCCGGCACGCTCTTCGCCGTCGACCCCGCCACCGGCGCCGTCCTGTGGGAGACACCGAACCCGGCGGACGGCTGCACCACCGGCGGCGCGGCCGCACACCCCGAGGTGTGCTTCCTGGCCCACGGCCCGGCGGTGAGCAGCAGCCCCGGCGTGGTCTACGAGGGCAGCAACGACGGCAAGCTGCGCGCCTACTCGGCGACCACCGGCCGTGTGCTGTGGAGCTACGACACGGTGCGCGACTTCACCGGCGTGAACGGCCTGCCGGGACGCGGCGGGTCGATCTCCGGCGGGGGCGGGGGAGCGGTGGTGTCCAACGGGATGGTGTACGTCCAGGCCGGCTACCAACCGGCCTTCCCCAACCCCGACGGCGGCCACGTGCTGCTGGCGTTCGGCCTGTGATCCGGTCGGGGGTCCGCAGGTCGAGGCTTCCACGACCGCCACCAGCAGGGTCGGGTTGCCGCGGGTCACCACCCCCGACCGGGCGAGTGGTCCTGCTTGGTCGGGTGCTCGACGTGGGTGGCGTGGTTCCGTGGTCGACGGCCAGTCGGCCCCGGTGGCGTCTTGGCGCCGGTCTGCGGTGCGACGAGGTGGAGCACCGCGTGCACTCCCCTCGAACCGTTCCACGCCGGGCAGTCGGGCACTTGGGCATGCATGTGCAGGGAGCCAGCCCCGTGGACACCCGCCTGATCCTGGCGGAATCCCGGTGACCCTTCTGTTCCTCGATTCCTGCCGGACTGCCGGGGTTGGCGGGGTTGGCGGGGTGGGGGACGCTCAGGCGGCGGGCAGAGGGAACTCGACACGGGTGAGGTGTTCGGAGACCTCCCAGAGCCTTCGCGCGGTGTCGTCGTCGACTGCCTTGGCGGACAGTTCCTCCAGGGCGGCGGGGCCGCGTACCCCGAACCGGCTGGGTCCGGCGAAGCTCGCACCGGGAACGTCGCCGACGGTGGCCAACAGGGTCGGGCGCGCTCCGCCTTCGGCGCTTTGGGCCAGTAGCCGCGTTCCCAGCGCGAGGGTGTGGTCGAGCAGGCGCCTGCCGGTGGTCATGGTGAATCCGGTGGCCGCCCAGCCGGGATGCGCCGCCGTGGCCAGGATCGACGAGCCTGCGCTGTCCAGGCGGCGCTGCAGTTCTCGGGTGAACAGCAGGTTGGCCAGCTTGGTCTGCCCGTAGGCGCCGAAGGGCCGGTAGGGCCGCCGCTGCCACTGCAGGTCGTCGAAGTCGATGTGCGCGGTGCGGTAGTTGGTGGAGGACACGGTGATCACCCGCCCGGTGACCCGGTCCAGGAGCAGGTTCGTCAACGCGAAGTGCCCGAGGTGGTTGATGCCGAACTGGCTCTCGAAACCGTCGGTGGTGTGCCGCAGGACGCCGGTCATCGAGCCGGCGTTGTTGATCAGGTAGTCGACTGGCGTGTCCACCGTGCGGGCGAACTCGCGCACCGAGGCCAGCGACCCGAGGTCCAGCGGGCGCGACTCGGCGAGGTCGCCCATCTCGGCGGCGGCCGCGCGGCCGCGGGTCTGGTCGCGCCCGGCGAGGATGACCCGCGCTCCCTTCGCGGCCAGTGCCGCCGCGGTGGCCTTGCCGATGCCACTGCTGCCACCGGTGATGATCGCGGTCCGGCCGGTCTGATCGGGGAGGTGCATGGTCGTGACGCTCTTTCCGTGAACGCGGTGCGCGGTGTGCGGGAGACGGACGACGTCCTGCCGCCGGAATTCGGACAGTTCGGTGATCAGCAGCTCGGTGATCAGGGTGTCCCCACCGCGGAGGTCACCGGGACGCCGCGGACGAAGACGATGGTCATGCCGGGTATTCCAGCAACGGGTCGGGGTGGGCGTCCAAGACCTGTTTCGCACCTCGTCATGCCGGAAATGCATAACGAGGACTAGTGTGCGGGTGTGACTCCCGATCTGGACCTGCGGCTGGTCCGGTACTTCACGGTCGTCGCCGAGCACCTGAACTTCGCCAGGGCGGCCGAGGAGCTGCGGGTGGCCCAGCCCTCGCTGAGCCGTCAGATCCAGCGCCTGGAGAACACCCTCGGCGTGCGCCTGCTGGAACGCACCACCCAGGGCAGTCGCCTCACCGCCGCCGGTGCGGCCTTCCTGCCACGGGCACAGCACCTGCTGCACGCCGCCGGGCAGGCGGTCGCCACCGCGCTGGCCGCGGCGCCGGCGCGCACGATCACCATCGGGTACGTCGACGACCTGGTCGTCACCCCCGCCGTGCGCGACCTGCGCCGTCGACATCCCGATGCCCACGTCCGCACTCGGCACCTCGGCTCGCAGGACGCCTCCGTGCTGCCCGAACGGCAGGTGGACGTTCTGGTCACCCGCGCACCCCTGCCGATCGCGGCCGGTGACGTCGAGCTGACGGTCCTGTACTCCGAGGCACGGGTCCTGCTCGTGCCCGCGTCGCACCGCCTGGCCGGGAAGGAGTCGGTCACGGCAGGCGACATCGCCGCCGAACCACTCGTGGGCTGCACCGGCAGGGGCGTCGAGTGGACGTCCTTCTGGCGGCTCGAACCCCGAGCGGACAGCGGTCCCGCCCCGCTGGGTCCCACCTTGGCCGAGACCTACGCGGACAAGCTGGAGGCCATCGCCGAGGGCACCGCCATCGCCGTCGTCCCTGCTGGCGACCGACGCCACACCCTGCGCCCCGATCTGGTCGCCGTTCCGCTCGAGGACGTCGAGCACTGCCAGGTCGTCGCCGCCACCCGAACCGCGCACGCCAACCCGCTCGTCGCGGAGTTCGTGCGATCGGCGAAGGATCTCCTGGTCGGGACCACCGACGACACGGCTCGTCCCAGCCCTTCCGCCTGACGTCGTCCCATCTTCCGCTTGCCGCTATATACCGCTTTCCGATATAACTCGTCTCATGAGTGCTCGGGTGATGACGGAGCAGACCTTCCTGGTGCTGACCGCGCTGGCGGAGGAACCGCTGCACGGCTACGCGATCGTCCAGGCCGTCGACGCGCTGTCCGAAGGCCGGATGAAGCTGCGGGTCGGCACGCTGTACGGGGTGTTGGACCGGCTGGTCGCCGACGGGTTCGCCGAGCGCGACCGCGAAGAGGTCCACCAGGGGCGGTTGCGGCGGTACTACAAGCTCACCGACAGCGGCGTGCGCGCCCTGTCTGCCGAGGTCGCGCGGTTGTCGGCGAACGTGCGGGCCGCGTCGTTCGTGCTCAAGGCCAGGGGGGCGCTGTGAGCGGCAACCTGGAGAACCGCTACCGCCGACTGCTGCGGGTGCTGCCCGCGTGGTACCGGGCGGAGCGCGAGGAGGAGATGGTCGGGCTGTTCCTGGCCGACCGGACGGACGAGCTGGACCTGGAGCACGGGTGGCCGGGCTGGGGTGAGGCCGGGGCGACGGTCGCGTTGGGCGTGCGGACGCGGTTCGCCGCGTCGGGTGCTCCGGCGCGGGCGGTCGCGGTCGGTGACGTGGTGCGGCTGGTCGCGATGATCGGGGTGCTCGTGCACGCCGCGCACGCGACGCAGGGGCTGGTGTCGCAGCTGCTGGAAGGCGGCGCCCCGGTGGCCGTGCGGCCGTTCGTCCTGGCGGCCGACCTGGCGCTGCTGGCGGGGTCGGTGGCGGTGGTCGCCGGGTTCCGCGGCGTGGCGAAGGCGCTGTTCGGGGTGCTGTCCGTGCTCTCCCTGCTGCGGCTGGCGCAGGGGGTGGGGCCCGAGGTGCTGCTGGGCCTGCTGTGGCAGGTGCCGTTGTGGTTGACCGTGCTCGCGCTGTGCGCCGGGTTCCACCGCGACGCCCCCGAGCCCGCGTCGGGCGGGTGGCGGTGGGCGGTGGTCGCCGTGGTGCCGGGCACCGCGGCCGTGATGGCCCTGACCACGGCGCTCCACCCGTACGAGCTCGTCGCGGTGGTCTCGACGGGGCTGGTGCCCGCCGCGGCGGTCGTGGCCGGGATGGCGCACCTGGCCCGTCGCGGCTCACCGGTCGGAGCCCTGGGTCTGGGTGTGTGGCTCGTGACGCTGCTGCCGGTCGAGCTGGCGTACCTGGCCTACGCCGACCCGGCCGTCGGGGTCCTGGCGGCGTCGATGGCCGTCGTCGGCGCCGCGCTGCTGGTCGTCGGGGTCCGCGGGATCCGACGACCAGCGGCACCGGTCACACCTTGAGCGGCACCGGGTTCCCGGAGGCCTCGATCGCGCGCCTGACCGGCACGAAGATCATCAGCACGAACCCGACGATGAAGAACACCACGAGCGAGATGATCGCCAGCCGGAACGACCCGGTGGCCTGGCCGACGCCTGCGAACACCAGCGGACCGAGCCACGAGGTGGAGCGCTCGCCGACCTCGTAGAGCGAGAAGTACTGGGCCTCGCGGCCGGGCGGCACCATCTGGCTGAACAGCGACCGCGACAGGGCGTTGGTGCCGCCCAGCACGAGACCGATGCCGACCGCGAGCCCGTAGAACTGGGACTGCTGGCCGGCCTGCACGAAGTAGGCGAAGCCGATGACCACGATCCACACGAGCAGGCTGATCTGGATGGTGCGCTTGGCGCCCCACTTCTTCGCGCCCCACCCGTGCAGCACGCCGCCGAAGAACGCCACGAACTGGACGATGAGGATCGTGGTGATCAGCACCGTCTCGTCGAGCTTGAGCTCGTCGCGCCCGTACTGCGCCGACACCCCGGCGACGGTGGAGATGCCGTCGGTGTAGATCAGGTAGGTGAACAGGAACGCCAGGGTCAGCGGGAACAGCCGCGCGGAGCGGAACGTCTGGCCGAGTTCCTTGAACCCGGCGACGATCACCCCGGCGCCGCTCTCACCGCCGTGCGGGGCCTGGTGGCGGCGCAGCCGCGACAGCGGGATGAGGGTGAACCCGGCCCACCACAGGCCGGAGAGCACGAACGCGAACCGCACGGCGGTCGCCTCGCTGATGCCGACCGCGTCGTGGCCGATGAACAGCGCCAGCTGGATCGCCAGCGCGATACCGCCGCCGAGGTACCCGAACGCCCAGCCGCGCGCCGACACGGCGTCGCGCTCGTCGGGTGTCGCGATCTCCGGCAGGAACGAGTAGTACACGACCACCGAGGCGCCCCAGCAGATGTTGCCGAGGATGAACAGGACCACCCCGAGCGTCCAGTCCGAGCCGCCGACGAACCCCAGCGAGGCCGTGGCGATCGACCCGGCGAAGGCGAACCCGCCGAGCATCCGCCGCTTGTTCTGGGTGCGGTCGGCGATGGCGCCCATGACGGGCAGCACGAGGACCTGCACGACGGTCGCGAGGGACAGCAGGTAGCCCCACAGCGACCCGGCCGGGAAGTGCACGCCGAACGCGGAGATGTCGCACTGCTGCAACGAGCTGTCCGCGCAGGCGTTGGCGCCGTTGCGGGCGACGTCGGCCTGCGCCTCGACCTTCGCGACCGCGGTGAGGTAGCCCGACAGGAACACCGTCGCCACCGATGTCGGGAACGCCGAGTTCGCCCAGTCGTACCAGCACCAGCCGCGCTGTTCACGAACCCGTTCGGGGGTGGTGCCCGCGCTGTCCGGGCTGCTGTCGACCACGCTCATGACGGCGGACTGTACTGGTCACCCGTCCGGATGATCGACGGTTACCCCAAGCTGTTGTCAACCGGCCACCTCGGCGTCAGGAACCGGTCCACGTCCGGCGGGCCCGCAGCACGTCGCGCAGCACGTCGGGCCGGTCGGTCACCAGCCCGTCGACGCCGAGGTCGAGCAGCCGCCGCATCTCCGCGTCGTCGTCGACCGTCCACACGTGCACCTCCAGGCCGCGCCGGTGCGCGGCGCGGACGAACCGGTCGTCCACGACCCGCAACCGGCCCTGCGCCGCGGGCACCTGCGCCAGGGTTCCCCGCACCGCCGACGCGGCCACGGGCACCCGCCCGGACAGCCACAGCGCGGCCACCGACCGCGGCCCCATCGACGTGAGCAGCCTCGGCCCGCCCAGTCGCCGCAGCCGCGCCAGCCGGGTGTCGGAGAACGACGCCAGGCACACCCGCCCCATCGCCCCCGCGCGCCGCAGCACCGCCAGCACCGGCTCCACCGCGGCGTCGGACTTCACGTCGATGTTGAGCAACGCGTCCGGCAGCTCCTCCAGCAGATCGGCCAACCGGGTGATCTTCTCCCGGCCGCCGATCAGCGCCCGGCCCACCGCCGACCACGGCTGCGCCACCACCGGACCGGTCAGGTCGGTCGTGCGGTCCAGCGTCGCGTCGTGGTGCACCACGACCACGCCGTCGGAGGTGGCGTGCACGTCGGTCTCCAGGTAGCGGTACCCCTCGGCGGTCGCGCGCCGGAACCCCGACAGGGAGTTCTCCATGGCTGCCAGGTCGTCGAGATGCCACCCCCGGTGGGCGTACGCCCTGGGGTGCGGCCCGTCCAGATACGGATGCGTGTCGCTCACGGCAAGCAGTGTGCCCTGGCGGCGTGGCGCTGGAGCGAACGGCAGGTGGCGGGATACCGTCGCGCGCCATGGAACTGGTGACCGAGGCCGAGGGCGCCGTCGGCGTGATCGGCCAACGCCGCGAGGTCGCCCGGCATTGCGCCTGGTGCGGTCGGCGACTGCCCGACCACGGCCGGATCGGCCGTCCCCGCCGCTACTGCGCCCAACCGTGCAGGCAACGCGCCTACGAGCGGCGCGCGGCCGTGCAGCGGGGAGGGCTCCCGGAGGACGCCGTGGTGCTCTCCAGCACCGAGCTGGCCGACCTGCAGGACAGGTTGTTCCAGCTCAGGTGCGCCGCGGAGGACATCATGACGGCGGCGGAGGACGGTGCGGGCGGCGACGAGCTGCGCGGCCTGGCCGCGGGCGTCGTGGACGCCGCACGAGGACTGGAGCGGTTGCGCTGAACGGTGTCGGCTTGCCCACGGCCCGTGGACTCGACCATCATGTCGCGCAGGTGGCGAGGAGGACTGCGTGACCAGCAACAGCGCCTTGTACCGCGAGGTGCTCGAACGGGCGACCGTCGGCTACGGCGTGACCGACCCGCGTGGAACGCTGCGCTGGGCCAACCCGGCACTGGCGTCGCTGATCGGCGTCCCGCTGGAGCACGTCGTGGGCCGTTCGCTGCCCGCGCTGCTGCCCGGCACGCCCGAGCGGCCCCGGTCCGGTCTGACCCTGCTCACCCCCAGCACGTGCGACCAGGGGCACCGGTGGCTGGAGGTGTCCTGCCGCCGCATCTCACCCGACGAGCTGCTCTACCAGATGGTGGACGTCTCGGCGTGGCGCGACCGCGAGCTGGAGGCCACGCACGAGGCGGACGCGCTGCGCCGCGCGCAGGTGCTGGGCCGGATGGGCACGTGGGAGTGGCACATCGCCGAGGACCGGATCGTCTGGTCCGAGACGCTGCTCGAGATGTGGAACATGCCCAAGGACACGAAGCTCGACTTCCGGGGCTACACCGAGCTGGTGCACCCCGAGGACCTGCCGATGATCCAGGCGGTCCTGGAGGAGGCGATGCGCACCGGTTCCGGGTTCAACTTCACCCACCGCATGGCGCGCCTGGACCCGGACACCGGTGTCGAGGTGGAGCGGGTGTTCGAGTGCTTCGGCGAGGTCGTGCACGACGAGCACGGCGCCCCGGTGCGGGCCCTGGGCACGGCGCACGACATCACCACCGCGCGGCGGGTGCACGACGAGCTGCTGCTCATGGCCGAGCAGGACCCGTTGACGGGGCTGTCGAACCGGCGCGCGATCACCCGCGAGCTGGAGCGGCAGCTCGCGACCGGCGGCGACGGCGCGTTGCTGCTGCTGGACCTGGACAACTTCAAGGACGTCAACGACCTGCGCGGGCACGCGGTGGGCGACCGGCTGATGCGGTCGCTGGCCGTGGCGCTGCGGTCGCGGCTGGAGGACCCGCAGCTGATCGGGCGGTTGGGCGGCGACGAGTTCGCGGTCGTGCTGCCCGGCATGACGGGCGTGGAGGCCGAGGTGGTCGCGAACCGGCTGCGCGACGCCGTGTCGGCGCTGCCGCTGGTGGGGGTCGCGCCGAACGCGCGGGTCACGGTCAGCACGGGGGTGGCCTCCTACACCTCCGGTGACGCGTGGGAGCTGGTGCTGGCCAACGCCGACCTGGCCCTGTACGCGTCGAAGGCCGCGGGCCGCAACCGCGTGACCGTCTACGAGCCGGGCCACTACGCGGACACCGTCAAGCGGGTGTCGGTGATGGACCGGCTGCGCACGGCGCTGGAGACCGGCGGGTTGGCGCTGCACGCGATGCCGATGGTGCAGCTGGTGTCCGGGAAGGTGCTGGGCCACGAGATCCTGCTGCGCCTGGAGGACGGCCAGGAGCCGTACCTGGGGCCCGCGGAGTTCCTGCCGGAGGCCGAGCGGTCCAACCTGGTGCACGACATCGACCGGTGGGTCCTGAGCCGCGCCATCGACACGCTCGTGCAGCACCCCGATCCCGAGCTGCGGTTCAACGTGAACGTGTCGGGTCGGACGTTGGAGGACGAGGACTTCGCCGGGTTCGTCCTGGACCGCCTCGCGGGCGCCGGGGTGGCGCCGGGCCGGTTGGGGTTGGAGATCACCGAGACCGCCGCGGTGACGAACCTGGACGCCGCCCGGTCGCTGGCGTTGAAGCTGCGCGGGTTCGGCTGCCGGATCACCCTGGACGACTTCGGCTCCGGTTTCGGGTCGTTCGTGCACCTCAAGCACCTGCCGATCACCGGGATCAAGATCGACGGCGAGTTCGTGCGCGGGATCGACGAGCACAGCACCGACGCCGTGCTCGTTGCCGGAATAGTGGAGATCGCCCGCGGCCTCGGGCTGTCCGCGGTCGCCGAGTGGGTCGAACGCCCCACGCAGGTGGAAGCGCTGGTCAGACTCGGTGTGCGGGTGGGTCAGGGATTCCACCTCGGCAAGCCCCGACCCCTCGGCGAGGTGCTGGCGGAACGGGCGGTAGGGCCGAATGGAGCATTGAAGTCGTCTCGGTAGGACGCACATGATGGGGCCGTTCGGGGATCCGCACCAAAGTGAACGGACTTGTCACGTGCCCCAGTTGTACCCGGCCCGCGGGCTGCGGCGGATCGAGCTGACCACCGACGCGCCAGAGCCGACCGCCGACTTTCTCGCCCAACTGCTCGGGTGGGCGGTCCTGCCCGAACCCGGCGACGTGTTCGGCGGCTGGGTGGGCGACCGCCTGGCCGTGCGCATCGGCCCCGGCACGTCCACGGCGTGGCGGCTGGTGTTCTCCGGGACGCCCGCGAGGGAGGTGGGGCACGGGGCGGCCGTCGACCGCGGGCGGGTGCTGCACGGGCCGTGGGCGCCGGAACCGCGGCCGGGGGAGCCGTGCTGGGTGGAGCTGCTCGGGATCGCCGACGCCCACTACGCCGACGAGCTGGGGTGGCGCGCGCGTGACCCCGCCGAGCCGTTCAGCCTCTACGACGCCGAGTTCGACGGGGTCGCGCGTCCGGTGGCGGGCAGGCTCACCGCCGACACCGGGCTCGCGCCGGGCTGGACGGTCTACTTCGCCGTGCCCGACGTCCCCGCCGCCGCGGCCGCCGCGACCAACCTCGGCGGCACGGTCGTGGTGGAGCCGCGCGAGGTGCCGACCGGACTCGTCACGTCGATCGCCGATCCCGCGGGCGTGGTCGTGACGCTGCTGCAGGCCCCGGCCGGGTGGGGCGGGGCCTGGGCGCACGTCCCGGAGCCCACCGACTCCGGGACGTCCTGACCGGTCAGCCGTCGAGTTCGGGCGGGAAGCCCCCGGTGGCGATCGGGCCCCAGCGTTCGATCGTCACCCGGATCAGGCTCTTGCCCTGGCGCACCATCGCCGCCCGGTACTCGTCCCAGTCGGGGTGCTCGCCCGCGATGCAGCGGAAGTACTCCACCAGCGGCTCCACCGACTCCGGCAGGTCCAGCACCTCCGCGCGCCCGTCGACCTGCACGTAGGGGCCGTCCCAGTCGTCGGACAGCACGCACATCGTCACCCGGTCGTCGCGGCGGGCGTTGCGCGACTTCGCCCGCCGAGGGTAGGTCGAGACGACGATCCGCCCGTCCTGGTCGACCCCGCACGCGACCGGCGACACCTGCGGGCGTCCATCGGCGCGCTGGGTGATGAGCAGGCCGCGGTGGCGCGGCCGGAGGAATTCGAGCAGGCGTTCCCGCTCCACGACGTCAGCGGTGGCGATCTTCGGCATGCCCTCCACCCTAGGAGACCGATCGGCGAGGATGCGGGGTATGCCACGGTCCCTCCACGACGTGTCCCGCCTGTCCGCCCACGACGTGGTCGACAGCCTCGTGCCGTCGGCCCCCGCGCTGTCACCGGACGGCCGGTGGGTCGTCCACGTGGTCGGTCCCGTCGGCCAGGCGGGCGACCGCCCGGTCCGGACGCTGTGGATCACCGCCGTCGACCGGAGCGCGCCGCCGCGCGTGCTCGTCACGGGCTCGGCGCCGCGGTGGTCCGCCGACTCCCGGTGGGTCCACTTCCTGTCCGACCACGCGCAACCGCACCGGATCCGCCGCGCCGGTGGACCCGCCGAATCCCTCACGACGTGGCGAGGCGGGGTCGAGCACCACCGACCACTGGCCGACCCCGACCTGGTCGCCCTCCTCGCCGCGGACGAGCACACGGAGGACCGGAGCGCACCGCGCCCGTCCCGGCTGCGGCTGCTCCACCTGCGCACCGGGCTCCTGCGGACACCGGCCGCCTTCACCGACCGGCACGTCGTCGACGTGGTCCAACGCCCCGACGGCGGACCGCTGGCGGTGCTCACCCGGTCGACCCCCGACCTCGACCCCGGCCTCCTCGAATCCGAACTCCACCTGCTGGACCCGGCGACCGGCGCGACCCACGACCTCGGCGCCGTCGAGGTGTCGGCATCCTCGCCCACCTGGTGGCGACACCCCGACTCCGGCTGGCACCTGGCCTACCTGGCGAACACCCCTCCCGGCCTGGTGGGCGGCACCGCGGTGTTCGACCTGGCGATCCCGCCGAGCGGGCCCGCGACCGGACACCACAACCTGACCGACGGCCTGCCCGCCTGCCCCGTGGAACTCGTCCAGGTCGACACCGGCCCACCCCTCGCGCTGATCGAGGACGGCCTGGACACCACGATCCACCGCCTCGACCCGACCGGACCCCGCTTCGCGCTGGTGCACCGCCTCGAAGGGTTCGCCGGATCGCTGACCACGAGCCGAGACGGCGACGTCGTCGCCGTCGTGGCCAGCACCGCCCACGAACCCGACGACGTCCACACCGGACCCCCACGAGGACCACTGGAGCGCCTCACCGACACCAACCCCGGCTTCCGCGCCGTCCACTGGGGCACCGTGGAGCGCCTGTCCTACCGGGCCGACGACGGACTCGCCCTGGACGGCCTGCTGGTCCTGCCACCCGGCACCACCCGACAGGACGGCCCGTTCCCCCTGGTCACCCTCGTCCACGGCGGCCCGTACGGCAGGCACGCCGACCGCTTGCAGCTCGGCTGGTACCCCAGCGGCCAGTGGCTGGCCACCGCCGGGTACGCGGTGTTCCTGCCCAACCCGCGCGGCGGCAGGGGACACGGCCACGCCTTCGCCGCCTGCGTCGCGGGCGCCGTCGGCCAGGACGAGTGGACCGACATCCTCACCGGGATAGACCTGCTCG
This sequence comes from Umezawaea sp. cmx-9-4, assembly GCA_049997955.1. Taxonomy (GTDB): domain Bacteria; phylum Actinomycetota; class Actinomycetes; order Mycobacteriales; family Pseudonocardiaceae; genus Umezawaea. Next base: position 59,524 of record JAEBDY010000004.1, read on the forward strand.
TCGACGGCGCCGTCGCCGACCCCGACCGGCTCGGCATCGGCGGCTGGAGCCACGGCGGGTTCATGGCCGCCTGGGCCGTCGGACAGACCCGCCGGTTCAAGGCCGCCCTCGTGGGCGCGGGCATCAGCGACTGGGGGATGCTCGCCGCCACCGGCGAGGAAGGCGCGTTCGAGGCCGCGCTCGGCGGCAGCACCGGCTGGGAGGGCCCCGGACCGCACCCGCACGACCGGCTCAGCCCGATCTCCCACGCCTCCGCGATCCGCACCCCCGTGCTGATCGTCCACGGGAGCGAGGACACCAACGTGCCGGTCTCCCAGGCGGAGTTCCTCCACCGCGCGCTGCGCCGCTTCGGCGTCGAGCACGACCACGTCGTCTACCGGGGGGAGCCGCACTCGATCCGGCGACGCGAGCACCAGCTCGACCTGCTGCACCGCACCCGCGCGTGGTTCGACCGGTGGCTCACGGACAGGGGTCACCAGGGGTGCCCCTCTGCGGGAGGATGACGGGATGCCCCGATTCGCCTCCCACGACGGCACCCGACTCGCCTACCACCTGCTCGGCGACGGCGGCGGACGGCCGCTGCTCTGCCTGCCCGGTGGGGCGGGCCGGGCGTCGGCGTACCTCGGCGATCTCGGCGGACTGGCCGGGCACCGGCGGCTGGTGCTGCTGGACAACCGGGGGACCGGCGACTCCGACCCACCGGCCGACCCGGCCACCTACCGGCGGGACCGGCTGGCCGCCGACGTCGACGCGCTGCGCGAGCACCTCGGCCTGGACCGGATCGACCTGCTCGGCCACTCCGCGGGCGCCGGGATCGCCATGGCCTACGCCTACGACCACCCCGACCGGCTGAGCAGCCTCGTCCTGCTCACCCCGGCGCTGCGCGCCGTCGACCTCACCCCCACCGCCGACGACTGGACCCGCCACCTGGAGTCCCGCTCCGACCAACCGTGGTTCCCGACCGCCAGCGCCGCGCTCGACCTGCTCAACGCCGGGCACGGCACCCACGACGTCCGCGTCACCGCCGCGCCGCTGTTCTACGGCCGCTGGGACGCCGCGGCACAGGCCCACGCCGACGCCGAGCGGGACCAGCGGTGCATCGCGGCGCTGGAGGGCTACTGGGCGCCCGGCGCGTTCACCCCCGGCACCACCCGGCGCGCGTTGAGGGAGCTCGACGTCCCCGTGCTGGTCTACGCGGGCGACGCCGACCCGATCGCCCCGCCGTACCGGTGCGCCGAACTCGCGGAGCTGATCCCGACCGCGAGGCTGACCGTCCAGCGAGGCGGCGGGCACTTCCCGTGGCTCGACGACCCCCGTCACCTGATCGGGGAGATCGCCGCGTTCCTGGGCTGATCGAGTGGTTCCCGACGGCGCTCGCCGCCCCGGCACTCGCGGCCGACGCCAACCTGCCCAGCGGCACCGGAGCAGCTCCACCAACTTCGCCGACGGCATCACCAAGTCCACCACCGTCGCCACCGCCTCCACGACACCGCGCAAACTCGTCCGACTCGGCTGACCCGTAGCGGGGAGCCCACGCGCCGGGCTCCCCGCTACGCCCGACCCACGATCGCCACCACCCAGGACTTCGCGTCCGCGTACTCCTGGACGTACGTCCACGAACACGCGTCAACCGCTCTTCCATGCTCTCCGACACGACCATCCCCTCCGAAGGCAGTCGGCCAGAACACCGCGATCAGCTCGGCAACCGCACCGGATCACCGTGCAGGTCCGCGAACAGATCACCCCCGTGCGTCACCCGCCCCAGCACGTCCTCCGCCACGAACACCAGGTCCTCCGGCCGCTCGCACGCCTCGACCTCGTCCCACGACACCGGCGTCGACACCGACGGCACCGCCCGCGCCCGCAACGAGTACGGCGCCACCGTCGTCTTCCCCGGATTGTTCTGCGACCAGTCGATCAGCACCTTCCCCGGCCGCGCCGCCTTCGCCATCGTCGACACCACCAACTCCGGGTACGCCTGCGCCAACCGCAGCGCCAACCCCTTCGCGTACGCCGACGTCCGCTCCGGCGACGACACCTCCACCGCCGCGTACAGCTGCATCCCCTTCGACCCGCTCGTCTTCGCGAACACCGCCATCCCGTCGCCCTCCAACTCCGCCCGCAGCAGCCCCGCCACCCGGCAGCACTCCACGACCGTCGCGGGCAACCCCGGATCCAGGTCGAACACCAGCAGATCGGGGGAGTGCCGCCCACCCCGCGGCCCCACCGACCACTGCGGCACGTGCAACTCCAACGCCGCCAGGTTCGCCACCCACACCAACGTCGCCAAGTCCTCGACCACCACGAAGTCCGCGAACTCGTTGCCCTTCGCACTGCCCGGCGTCTCGATCCGCACCGTCCGCACCCACTCCGGCGCGTGCCGCGGCACGTTCTTCTCGAAGAACGACGGCCCGTCCACCCCGTCCGGATACCGCCGCAACGTCACAGGCCGCCCCACCAGGTGCGGCAACAACACCGGAGCCACCCGCGAGTAGTAGTCGATCACCTCCGCCTTCGTGAACCCCGCCTCCCGGTACAGCACCTTGTCCAGGTTCGACAGCGTCACCAGCCGCCCCTCCACCCGCACCGCCGTCGTCTCCCTCACGACAGGTCCCCACTCCGCCCGGACACCACCACCCACAGCGGAGACCGGACACCGGGGGAGTAGACCGAATCCGACCGCTTCGCCACCACACCCTCCAACCCCTGCTCCCGACTCGCCGCCGCCACCGCCGCACCACCACCCCGAAACGCAGGCGGCGTCAACCACGACGGCCCGCTCAACCCCAACTCCTCCAACAACACCCGCCGATCCGCGTGCGACAACCCCACCGTCGACCGCCCCTCCAGGTGCAACAGGTCGAACACCAGGAAACTCACCGGCGTCGACCTCGCCGCCCGCCGAGCCCGCGCCGACGACGACACCCCCGTCCGCCGCCCCAACGCGGCAGCACTCGGCCGCCCACCCTCGAACGCCACGACCACCCCGTCCAGGACCGCCTGCGTCATCCCCAGGCTCGCCCCCAACCCCTGCAACTCCGGGAACAGCGACGTCACGTCCCCGCCCTCCCCGTCGAACACCACCACCCGCCCACCCTCGACCCGCACCAGCGCCCGCACGCCCTCCCACCGGAACTCGTACGACCACTCACCATCGCCGTCCTCCGGCGGCAACGACCCCACCGTCGCCACCATCGGCCGCAAGCCCTCCGGCAACGACACCCAGTCCGGCCGCGCCGCCACGTGCCGCCGCCGCACCATCCAGTCCTTGCCCGACGACCCGTCCCGCCGGAAGAACACGAACTCGCCCTCGACCCGGTCCCCGTGCAGCACCACGTCCACCTCGCGGTCGCTCCACTTCACCGTCTCGTACCGACCGCGGTCCCACAGGAACATCTCCCCGCCGCCGTACTCGCCCCTCGGGATCACCCCCGAGAACGTCGCGTACTCCAACGGGTGGTCCTCGGTGCGCACCGCCAACCGGATCGTCCCCGGCTCCGGCGGCAACCCCTTCGGCACCGCGAACGACACCAGCACCCCACCGCGCTCCAACCGCACGTCCCAGTGCAACGACGACGCGTGGTGCTCCTGGATCACGAACGTGTCATCAGCACCGTGGGGGAGCACCGCCGCGTCCGGCACCGGCTCAGGGGTGCGCCCGGGATCCCGCTTGCGCCGGTACTCCGAAAGATCCGCCATGCGCGCGCCCTCAGGCGGAACTGGCCTTCTTCTCCGACGACTTCTTCTTCCCGGCCTTCACCGAGGACCCCGACCGCGACGACCTCGCCGCCTCCACGCTCCGCTCCAGAGCCGTCATCAGGTCGACGACCTCACCCTTCTCCCGCGACTCCTCCGCCACCGGCAGCACAGCCCCCTCGGCCTTCGCCGTGATCAGCTCCTCCATCGCGTCCCGGTAGTCGTCCGTGAACTCCTCCTCCTCGAACGACCCCGCCATGCTCTCCACCAACGACGCCGCCATCCGCAACTCCTGCGGACGCACCTCCACGTCACCACCCAGGAAGTCGAACCCCGGCCTCCGGATCTCGTCCGGCCACAACATCGTGTGCAGCACCAGCACGTCGTCCCGCGCCCGCAACGTCGCCAACGTCTGCCGCTGACGAATCGTGATCTTCACGACCGCCAACCGCTCCGCGTCCTCCAACGCCGTCCGCAACAACACGTACGGCCGCACCGCCGCCTTGTCCGGCTCCAGGTAGTACGACTTCTGGAAGTAGATCGGATCGATCTCCTCCACCGGCACGAACTCCACCACCCGGATCGACCGGTCCGTCTCGATCGGCAACGCCTCGAAGTCCTCCGCGTCGAGCACGACCAGACGACCGTCGTCCAGCTCGTAGCCCTTGGCGATGTCCGCGAACGCCACCTCCTCGGCGCACACCGAGCAGACGCGCTTGTACTTGACGCGCCCACCGTCCTCGCGGTGCACCTGGTGGAACCGAAAGTCGTGCTCCTCCGTGGCCGAGAACAGCCGCACCCCGATGGTGACCAGGCCGAAGGAGATCGCACCACGCCAGATCGACCTCATGGCAACTTGCTACCCCCGAAACGCGGATCCCGCACCCCAGGGTCACCCACACGGACTAGTGAACCGGCGGCGGCTTCTCCGCCCGCACCCGCTCCAGACTCCGCTGCAACGCCGTCAGCAAATCCACCGCACCCGCCTCCTCCGGAGCCCGCGCCGCCGGGATCACCGCCCCCGAACTCTTCGCCAGGATCACCGCCTCCAACGCGGCCCGGTAGTCGTCCGTGAACGCCGCGTGGTCGAACTCCGCCGACATCGAGTTCACCAACGACAACGCCATCCGCACCTCCTGCGGACGCGACCGCGAAGGCGGCAACTCGAACCCCGGATCCCGCACCTCATCCGGCCACAGCAACGTGTGCAACACCAGCAGATCCCCACGCGGCCGCACCACCGCCAACGTCTCCCGCCGCCGCAGCGTGATCTTCACGACCGCCATCCGCCACGACCGCTCCAACGCCTCCCGCAACAACACGTACGACGGCACCGCCACGTCGTCCGGCCGCAGGAAGTAACTCCGGTGCAGGTAGATCGGATCGATCTGCTCCGCCGACACGAACTCCACCACGTCGATCACGTGGTCCGACGCCGACGGCAACCCCTCGAAGTCCTCCGGCTCCACGACCACCAACCGGCCGTCCTCCAACCGGTACCCCTTGGCCATCGCCTCCGCCGGAACCTCCTCGTCGCACACCGAACACACCTTCCGGTGCCGCACCTGCCCACCATCGACCCGGTGCACCTGGTGGAACCGAAAACCGTGCTCCTCCGTAGCGCCGAACACCCGAACAGGGATCGACACCAACCCGAACGAGATCGCACCCCGCCACAACGCCCGCATACCACCTGGGTACACCCGCCCACCGCCCGTGCGAACCCAAGTCACCCGCACGCACCAGCCACTACTCCGACTCCGCCATCCTCCCCAACGCCCGGTACGTCCGATTGCTCGCCGCCGCCGACCGCCGTTCGCGCGCCGTCGCCTCGATGTAGTTCTGACTCGTCGCCAACGACGCGTGCCCCAACAACGCCATGATCTCCGACGCCGACGCGCCGTCCTCCGCCAACCGCGTCGCGAAGGTGTGCCGCAACGCGTGCAGGTTCGCCCCCGTCGGCACCCGGTCGTGCAGGCCCGCCCACCGGAAGCACGACTTCACCAGGTACTCCAGCCCACCCCGCCCGATCGCCTCGCCACGCCGGTCCCGCAGCAGCGGCGACCCCCGCTCGAAACCCGCCTGGGGGAACCTCGACCGGCACGACGCCAGGTACTGCTCCACGATCCGCTCCATCGACGGCTCGATCGGCACCGACCGGTCCCGGTTGCCCTTCCCGACCACGTGCAGCCGCCGCTCACCCTCCCGACCCACGATCGACGCCAGGGTCAGGGTCCGCATCTCCGCCGACCGCAATCCCGCCACCAGCCCCAGCGCGATCACCAGCACGTCCCGTTCCGGCCACGGGTCCCGACCGCCGTGCGTGCCGTCCGCCGCCGCGGTGAGCAACTGCTCGGGCGTGTCCTCACCCCGCAGCGGCTTGGGCGTCAGAGGAGGCGTCTTGGGCCGCGCCACCGCCCCCATCGGGTTGCCCGGCAGCAGGTCGTCCGCCACGCAGAACGTCAGGAACTGGTTCCACGTCGACCACGCCCGCAACACCGAGCTCTTGGCGTGCGAATCCGCGAACACACCGAACGCGGCGCGCAGGTTTCCGCTGGTCAGGTCCTCGACGACCAGGTCTTCCACGGGGGAGGACAGGGACTCGGCCAGCAGGACGGTGACGCCCGCGAGGTCGCGGCGGTAGGCGGCGGTGGTGTGGGGGGAGTCCTTCCTCGGACGACGGGCGAGGAAGAACGAGTCCTGGGCGGCGAGCACTCGCATACGGATCTTGTACCGCACGACACCGACAGTTCGGGCGGTGGGCTCGTCGGGTTGATCACCGTTCGCTCGGTCGAGTCGATCGCGGGGCAGGGGAGGGGATGCCGGGATCGGGGGTCGCGTGGGATGTGGAGTGCAGGTCAGGGGGCTGTGGCGGTGAATTCCAGGACGCTGGTCCGAGCGGTCTTCGTGATCATGCGGAAGCCGGGGAAGTTTTGCTGGCGCGTCGGTTTCGCCCGTATCCCGAGGTTCATCCGGTTTGCTGGATAATGGCGATTATGCATGAAATGGCGTCCTGGAAGGGGGTCCACTGCTCCGGGGGACGGCACCTCTCGATGATCTTCGGAATGCGGATTTCGACCGCTGCGGCGACCGTGCGCACACACCGCTCGGCGACTCGGGAAGTCTGCCGTCGGACATCCGAGAGAGCCTGAGGGGCGTTGCTCCCGGAGGGCCTCGGTGGCGATCTTGGCGACGTCGACTTCGTTCAGCGAGCATCCGGTCGCACCACCTACATACGTCACTGTGACGTATGACAGTCGTCGAAGGGCGGTTTGCTCAGTGCCCATCATGGGCTCACAGGACCTCAGGACGTCCACTGGTCGCCAGCGTCCCGCCGTGGCCACCCAGCGGCACCCGACACGAGACGCCCGGTCGGCCGGAAGCGCCCGGCGGTAGCCGCCGTGTCGCACATGTCCACACGCGACACGAACGCGTGGTTCACCGTCCGGCAGACCCTCTCGTGATCTTGATAATCCCAGGTCGCCAAAACGCCGATAATCTACATTATGTTAAGTAACGGTTCTGGGGACGCTGATACCCGATCCCCGACCACCTCGATCGGTGGCCCGAACCCATCCCGACAACCGTGTCGGAACCAGGTGGCCGAGTCCGCTGACAGCGGATCGCTGACACCGGCCCCGACCGTCGACAGCGCGAGAACGATCGACCGGGTTCGGCGGCTCGCTCCGACGAACGCAACCTCGTGCGACGGGCTCCTCGGTGCCGTGAGGGTCTGGCCACTCCCCCAGCCGTCTGCGGTCAGCCGGTGGAGCCCTGGAGGACCAGGGTGTGGAACAGCGGTGTGGCGAACAGGTTTGTGCCCGCCTTGCGGATCTCGTCGGGTGTGGTGGCGTGCAGTGCGGGCACCGCTTCGGTGAGCCAGTCGGGACCCCGCTGCGCGGTGACCACGGCGTCGAGCAGGTCGGCCAGGGTCTGTGGTGAGTCGAAGGCGGACGGGAGCTGGGCGACGCAGTAGTCGGCGACGGCGGCCAGTTCCGCATCCGTGGGCGGATCGGCCGCCAGTTGGCGCAGGTCCTCGGCGACGCCCGCCAAGGCTTCGTCGACCCGCTCGGCGGGCAGGGTCGCCCGGATGAACACGCGTGGTGCGCCGAGGAAGGTGTCCCGGCCCGCGTAGGCGAGGTAGCCCTTGCCGTCGCGGGCGAGGGCGCCGCGGACCAGGCGGGCGGTGGGGTGGCCGCCGAGTGCGGCGGTGGCCAGGTGGCGTGCGGCTTCGCTGTCGCCGGTCGGTGGTTCCGGGGTCCAGAGCGTGAGGTGGCTGGATCGGCCGGAGGTGGGGATGACCAGCGGTGGTCCGGGTTCGGGCGGGTCGGGTGGTGTCGGGTGTGCGGGTGTGGCTCGCCAGAGGCCCAGTGCGTCCTGGGCTGTGGTGGCGAGTGCGGTGGGGTCGACGGGGCCGACGGCGGTGAGCTGGGCGCCTGCTGGGCCGGGTGCGGTCGCGGTGCTGGTGGGTGTGGTGCCCAGCAGGCAGGACGCGGAGGCTGCGGTGTCGAGGAATTCGTGGGGTGGGCCGGGTGCGGGGGGTGGTGGGAGGTGGTCCCAGGGTGGGCCGCCGAACGAGGTCAGTGCTGTGCTCACCGCGGCGAGCCAGGTTCCTGCGGCGGCGGGTGAGACGACGGCGCCGAGTCGGAGGAATTGACCGTCGGAGGTGACCTGGGTGGTGGTGAGGTGGCGGGCGATGGCTCGGGCGAGTTGTCGGTCGCGGCCTGGTCTGGCCCACAGGTCTGGTCCGAGTGGGATTCGCAGTCTCAGTTCCACCAGTGGTGTGCGGTGGTCTGTGGCTGTGACCAGGTGGATTCCGTCGAGGTCGGTCGAGGTGAAGTGCGGTGCGGTGAAGCGGTCGGGGCGTGTGCCGGTGGGTCGTGGTCGTGGTCGGTGTGCGGTGGTTGGGGTGGTCGCGGGTTGTCCGGCGGGTGCGGGTGCGGTGGGTTCGGGTCGGGTGCGGGTTGGTCCTGGGAGCAGCACCAGGGCGGTGCAGGGGGTGTCGGCGAGGTCTTGTGCGGCGCGGCGGAGGTGTTGTGGTGGGAGTGCGCGCAGCAGGTCGGGGATTTCCAGGGGTAGTGCGGGGCGGGCGAACAGCAGTTCCGCGGCGCCTGCGGAGCGGGCCAGGCGCAGGGGGTCGGCGTGGGCGCGTTGGTGTCGGGTGGCGAGTCGGGTGGCCGCAGCGGTGAGTGCGGTGGGGTCCGCGTGCCGGAGGTGGGACCGCACTGTTGCGAGGAAGGTGGTGGGGCTGAGACCGTCGGGCAGGAGCGCGGAGGTGACCAGGGAGTCGGGGTCTCGTGCGGCGAGGGGTTCGAAGAAGCCGCAGGTGCTGGTGGCGGGGGTGGGTGAGGTGGTCAGGAGTTCGGCCAGCACCATGGTCGTGAGGTAGCCGTCGAGGTCGGTGCGGGGGTCGGGTAGGCGGTGTGCGAGGGCGATGGCGGGGTGGTCTACGCCGGGTTCGGTGCCTTCTCGCCAGACGTCTTCCCGCCAGGGTGGCTCGGTCGGGTCGGCGGTTGGTGGGGTTGGTCGTGCGGGTAGGTCGCCGAAGTGGCGTTGGATCATTGAGGTGGTGGTGGCGAGGTCGATGGCGCCGGTGATGGTGAGGACCGCGTTGCCGGGTGCGTAGTGGCGGTGGAAGAACGCGGCGCATTCTTCGGGGGTGGCTGTCAGGAGGTCCGCGGCGCGGCCGTAGCCGTCGTGGGCGTTGGCCCAGTGCTGGAACGCGGCGGCGGGGAGGGCGGGCCACGGGAAGCCGCCGAGGGTTCGGGTGTCGACTGTTCCGGTGATCTCCTGTGCGACGCCGTCGAGTTGTTCGCGCACGGTGTCCTCGGTGAACAGAGGGGCGCGCATCCGGTCGGCGTCGGCGAACAGGGCGGGTTCGAGTGCGGCTGTCGGGATCTTCTGGAAGTACTCGGTGTGGTCTTGGCGGGTGGTGCCACCTGATTCGCCCGCGTAGCGGATCAGGTGGTCGTGGAACGCCCCGTTGGGCAGGCTGGCGCTGCCGCGGAACATCAGGTGTTCGAAGAGGTGGGCGAATCCGGCGCGGTCTTCGCCGCGGAAGCCGACGCCGTAGTGGACCGCGATGCCGACGCGGGGTGAGAGGGTGTCGGGGGCCAGTACCACGCGCAGTCCGTTGGCCAGGGTGTACCGGTGCATCAGTCCCCCGTCGGCAGTTGGGTGAGGAAGGCGAGGAAGGCGCCGTAGCGCTTGATCTCGTCGGTGTCCCAGCGGACGTAGGCGGTGTAGTCGTGCAGGTGTACCGCGATGCGCAGGGTGGCGGCGCGTTGGACGGCGGCGTCGAGTGGGCGGCCGCAGCCTTCGAAGAAGGCGTCGACGAGTCGTTGCCAGGCTTTGGCGTCGTCGGGTCGGCGCCATCGCAGTTCCACGAGTTCGCCCAGGACGTAGCCGAGGTCGTGGTCGCGTGGTGCGGTGCCGGTGTCCTCGCCGATGAGCAGGGCCGCTCCGGTGGTTTCGGGGATCACGGCGGCCAGTCCTGGTGCTCCGTGCACGGTGACGAGGTCGGTTCTGGCGGTCAGTTCCGCGGTCCAGGAGCGGAGTGCCTGCCATTGGGGTTCGTCCATGGTGGTGCGCAGCAGGGGGGCCGCGGCGGCTGCGGCGGGGGTGTCGGCGCGGTCGTCGAGCCAGCGGGTCAGCCTGGTCAGTGCGGGGGGTGGGGTGAGGTCGGTGGGGGTGCCGGGTCGGTCGTGCAGTGCGGTCAGTGCTTGGCCGAGCCCGGCGAGGAGGTCTGTGGTGGCGTTGTCGGGGCCGTCGGTGATCAGTGCTTCGGCTAGTGATCTGGGTCCGGTCACGAGGTAGTCGCGTTGTCGGGGGTCGTGTCCGCCGGGGCAGAGCCGGACCGGGCCTGGTGTGGTGGTGTCGGGGTGTGTGGTGTCGTGGGTGCGGAAGTCCGTGCGTGCCAGGGGGCCTGGTGTGCGGGTCCACCGGTGGCCCTGTGGTGTGCGGTGGATGGTCGTGGTGAGCAGTCCTGTGCCGAACGATTCCGCGACGTGTGGTCCGTGGCTGCGGTCGAGGTGTTCGACCAGTCGGGTCAGGACGTCGGACAGCGGGGCTGGGCTGCCTCGTTCGGTGCGGCGGGTGGTGATGCTGGTGCCTTGTCGGGCGGGGACGAGGATGACGTCGGGTCGTTCGGCCAGTCGGGCCCAGTGTTGCCGGTAGGCGTGTCCGTCGATCGCGCCGGGTGGTAGGGCGGGGGCGAGGGCGATCGGCGCGGTCGTGCTCTGCAGGGTCAGCAGTGCGGGGGTGTCGGCCAGGCCGAGGGCGAATCGGCCCAGGAAGTGCAGGGTGGCCGGGAAGACGACGACGGCTTGGGCCCAGGTGGCGAGGCGGACGTGGGGGGCGTCGGCGCCGTCGGTGGGCCATTCGTCGAGGAGGACTTCGCCGCCGCTGGTGGCGGCCAGGGCGGCAGGGGTGACGAAGCGGGTGGCGCTGCGGGTCAGGACGACTTTCAGGTCGAGTTCGGTGGTTTCGCGGAGCCAGGCGAGCCAGCCCGGTGTGGAGCTGGCGGCGACTGCCCCGGTGACCACGACGAGGAGTCTGTCGATTCCGAGTGCGGGGGCTCGGTCGGGGTCGGCGAGGTAGCCGGTCATCGGGTGGCCGCCGCGACGATCGTCTCGATGTCCTGGCGTGCGGCGGCGCTGCCCGCGCTGAGGTGGACGCCGGTGGTGTTGATCACGACCTCGTCGACGCCTGCGGCGTGGAACCGGGCGATGCCCTTGGCTATGTCGTCGGGGTCGCCGGTGAGGAACGCGCCGCCTTCGACGAGTTTGGCGGCGCCGCTTGGAGGGTCGGCCGGATCGATGTCGATCCCGGCTTGGCGCAGCATGTCGCGGTAGTGGGGTCCTTGCAGATGGGGGCCGCTGCCGGCGAGAGCGATGGCGGTGGGGTCGCGGTCGTCGGCAGCGAGGCACATGGGGACCATCGCGACCACGCGCGGTGTGGGTCTGCCTTCGGCTTCGGCGCCCGCGCGCAGTCGTGGCAGGAGCACGTCGGCTATGTAGTGGGCGGGTGCGAGCCAGGTGATGGCCACGTCGGCCACCGCGCCCGCGATCTCGGCCATGCGGGGTCGCATCACGCCGAGGCCGACTTCGACTCCGGGGTGCGGGACGGGGAACAGGGACATGTCGCAGTGCACGTAGTCGCCGTCGAGTCGTACGTGGTCGCCCGCGAGCAGGGCGCGGACTGTGCTCGTGTACTCCTTGGCGGCTGTCAGCGGGCTGGTGTAGCGGCTGCCCAGCAGTGCTTCTTGCAGGTCGGCGGTGCCGGGGCCGAAGCCCGCGACGACGGGGTGTCCGGTGGCCAGTGCCAGTGATCGTGCCTGCAACGCGGCTTGCAGTGGCTGCCGGAACGGCATCAGCGTCACGCCGATGCCGCACGGTACGCGGAAGCCGCAGGCCGCGGCGTAGGTGAACGGGTCGTGCGGGTCGAGGAGCTGGGTTTGGCCCTGCCACAGTCGTGTCGCGTTGGTCCACTGCACGAGTGCCGCGTAGGGCAGGGCCTGTTCGTGCCGGATAGGCACGAACGGCATGAGCACCGACACCGATCCCACGGTTCAGCCCGCCGGGGTGGCGTTGTCGAGCAGTTGACCCCGCACGAGGTTGGCGTAGTCCGGGGAGGTGGTGGCCAGTTCTTCGTGGGTGCCCTGTGCGGTGACCCTGGCGGCGTCGAGCACGATGACGTGGTCGGCGTGGACCACCGTGGACAGCCGGTGGGCGACGACGAGCACGGCGCGGTCGGCGGCGAGGCGTTCGACGAGGTCGCGGAGTCGGTGTTCGTTGACGCCGTCGAGTTGTGATGAGGGTTCGTCGAGCACGACCAGGGGGGTGTCGGCGACGAAGGCCCTGGCCAGGGCGAGGCGTTGTCGTTGGCCTCCGGAGAGGTCGGTTTCCGTGCCCAGTGGGGTGTCGAGGCCGTAGGGCAGGGCGCGCACGGCGTCGTCGAGGCCTACTTCGGTGAGGGCGGTGTACAGCTCGTCGTCGGTGAGTTCCCGGTTCTGGCCGAGTTGGAGGTTGGCGCGGACGGTGTCGGCGAGCAGGGTGAAGGACTGGTCGACGTAGGTGATGCGGGAGCGCAGTTCGTCGAGCGGGAGTTTGGATGCGGGGGTGCCCAGCAGGTGCACTTCGCCTGATTCGGGGACCAGGAGTCGTTCCACGAGGCCGAGCATCGTGCTCTTGCCCGCGCCGGAGCGTCCGACGACGGCGGTCAGGCCGCGGCGGGGTACTTCCAGGGTGACGTCGATGAGGGCGGGTCGGTCGTCGTAGCTGTAGGAGACGTTGTCGAAGCGCAGGGCGGGTGCGGTGGGGTCGGGGGTGGGGCGGTTCGCGTCGCCTGGGCCGTGTCGCTCGGTTTCCAGGGGTAGTTCGAAGATCTCGTTGAACCGTTGCTGGGCGACCATGCCGCCTTGCAGCGCGGTCATGCTCGACGCGGCCATGACCACGGGTGCGGCGAGTTGGAGCAGGTAGAGCAGGAAGGCGGCGAAAGCGGCGAGTTCGAGGTCGCCGCTTGCGACGCGCGCTCCCCCGCCGACGATGACCGCGACCAGGGCGACCTGTTGGCCCAGGGTGATGGCGGGCAGTACGAGTGATTCGAGGCGGGCGGCTTTGAGTTCCAGGCCGTTGACCCGTCGGGCGACATCGGCGAGGGTGTCGGCGACCTTGGTCTCGGCGCGGTAGGCCTTGATGATGGGGACGGCGCCGAGGACCGCGACGAATCGTTCGGCCATGTGGCCGATGTCGTGTTGCATGCTCATGTATGTCGAGCGCAGTGAGCGGATCACGCCGATCACGATGACGGCCGCGACGACGAAGGACACGAGGGTGATCAGGAGCAGGAGCCAGTCCAGGAACGCCATTACCACGATGGTGCCGAGGAGGGTGATCGCGGCGAGCGGGAGTTGCAGGCCGGTTTCGATGGCGCCTTTGACCTGGGCGGCGTCTGCGGTGAGGCGGGAGGACAGGTCGCCTGCGCCTTTGCGTCGTGATTCCTCGACGGGGATGCCGAGGCTGTGGCGCATCACGCGGTCGCGCAGTCGGAAGATGAGGGCGTTGCCGATGCGTTGGAGCCGGTAGGTTCCGGCGGCGCCCGCGAGCGCGCCGCCGATGGCGACGGCGACCATGGCGGTGATCCAGAGGGCGATGGCGTCGCCCGCCTGCACGGCGGTGATCACCTTGGCCATCAGCAGCGGCAGGGCGAGGGTGCCTGCCGAGGACAGCAGGGCGAGCACGATGATGACGGCGATCTTGCCGCGCTGGCCGCGCAGCAGGTCGGGGAACAGTTGGAGGCCGCCGGTGGGTGCGGTGGTGCCGGGGGTCGGGTTCATGCCGCCACCACCCGGAATCCCAGCAGGGATCGGACTTCGGTCTCGGTGCCGCGCCAGTGGGGTTGCAGTCCGGCGGTGGCGGCGAGGGCGAGGAGTTCGTCGACCGTGCGCACGGGGGTGGTGATCGTGGCGGCGATGTAGAGGTCGGCGCCGGTGGACATGAGGTCGGAGGCGGTTTCGCCGGTGGGGTGCAGGTTGACCTCGGCCAGCAGGACTCGGCCGCCGGGTCCTGCCGCGGTGGCGACCCTGCGCAGGATGGTGACGGCTTGGTCGTCGGTCCAGTCGGCCAGGATCGCCGAGAGCAGGTAGACGTCGGAGCCGCGGGGCAGTTCGTCGAAGTAGCTGGCGACGACGGCTTCGGCGCGGTCGGCGAGTCCGGCTTCGGCGAGGCGTTTGCGGGCGATGATCACCGAGTTGGGCAGGTCGACGACTCGTCCGTTCAGGTGTTCGTGGCGGGTCAGCAGTTCGATGAGCAGGGAGCCGTTGTTGCCGCCGACGTCGGTGACGTGGGTGACCTCGGCCCACGGGTAATCGTCGACGATGTTCTGCGCGTCCCAGGCGATTCCGGTGCCCATCTGCTTGTCCAGCGAGTCGAGGTAGGTGGGGTCGTGCTGGACGTCGGACCAGAAGTCGACGCCGAACACGCCGGCGTGGCAGGCGGTTCCGGTGCGGACGGTGTGCAGGACGTTGATCAGGCCGAGTTCGCCGCGGCCCAGCACTCCGTCGGAGTCGAGGAACGCGGACATGCCCAGCGGGTGGTCCGAGCGCAGCAGCTCCCCCATCTCGGTGAGGCCGTAGACGTCGTCGTCGCCGTCGGTGGTGGTGCGGGTGAACAGGCCGACCGAGGCCAGGTAGCGCAGCAACCGGCCGAGCGCGTCGGGGTGGGCGTCGACGTCGATCGCGAGGTCCGCGACCCCGGTGAGGCCGGCGGCGATGCGGTCGGCCACCTTGAGGGTGGCCGCCGCGCGGATGGCCGCGGGTCGCAGGATGCCGATCATCTCGGCGAGGGCCTCGGCGGCGGAGGGCTGTCCGGTCTGCGCCGTGTCGGCTGCCGGCGGAGGACTCGCCGGTGCTTGGCTCGTCAAGGCCTGGTTCTCCTCGCTGGTCCGGGAATGGTGTGGTCCCCTGTGCGGGGCGGCCGTCGCAGGCCGCCCCGCACAGGCGTGGTCGTGCTGGGTCAGCAGGTGACGCGCAGTGTCCACAGCGCCGAGTTGAAGCAGGGAACGGAGCTGGCCGAGGCGCACGGGAGGGTGGTGGCGGGCGCGTCGGTGGCGGCGTTCACGCTCAGCTCGGCGGTGCTGACGTAGGCGTCGTAGCTGCCGATCAGGTCCATGATGGCAGTGCTCTTGTTTTCCATTTTCGTCTCCCTCGGTGGGAAATCCCGGCTGAACGGCCGGGCAAGGAGCGCAGGTGTTGCGCCCCCAGCGAGCGGTTCAGATCCTCGAATCGGTCAGAGTGCGGGTGATGTGGTGTTGCGGGCCGGGTCGGCGGGGTCGATGGCGGCGTCGGTGAAGGCCGCGGCCACGGCCTCGTCCCGCGGTGAGCCGTCGATCGCGGCGGCCACCAGGGCTCTGGCGAGCACCGCGGCCCGGTGTTGGCCGAAGCTCAGGCCGCGCATCTCGGGTCGGGGGTCGGTCGGCTCCCAGGCGATGGCCATCCCGGGGGCGAGGCGGTGGGTGAACACCGAGGTGTCCGGGAGCAGTCCGGGGTGGTCCGCGAGCAGGTCGGCCAGTTCCGCGGGCAGTGCGGTGTCCCGGTCGGACAGGTAGACCACGATCGCGTCCCGGCGCGGGTAGAGCGCGCGGGTCGAGAGCACCTTCGCCTGGTAGCCGACCGCTCGGGACTCCAGGTGGGCTACTGCGGTGGCCCATGCCCGAGCCGCGTCGTGCGGTGCCGCGATGTGCAGGTACAGCCGCAGCAGCCGGTCGCCGATCGGTTTCGGCCTCGACGCGGTGGCCAGGAAGAACCCGGGGGACACCGCAGGTCGCAGCGCGGGCGCCGACACCGTCACGACAGTGCCCGGCACGTGAGGGCCGGGGTCGTGGACGTCGTGGGCGGACACCCAGATGCGGATCCCGTCGCACAGCACCAGGACCGTGTCCGGGTCGGCGTCGGGGGCCCACTGCCCGGCGTCGCAGACGACGACCCGGCGGGTGGTGGACCGGTGTGCGACGGCGGCGGCGAAGGTGTGTTCGAGGTCGGGGTCGCGCAGCCGGAACGGCAGGTCGCTGCTCTCGGTCCGGCCGGTGTGCAGCACGTCGTACAGGGCGGCGGACAACCTGCCGCGCAGTTCCGTCGGGCTGTCCGCCTCGACGGTCCGCCCCGGCAGTTCGGCGACCAGACCCGACGAGGGGATCACGATGTCGGCCAGTGCGGCGCTCAGGGCCGCGTTGAGCGCGGGCGTGGTGGTGGCGGTCATGGGGTGGCCCCGAATCCGAGCGCGTCGGCGAAGCGCTCCGGCTGGGTCAGCGCGGCGCGGCCGATTCCCGCGGCGGCGCGTTCGATGCCGGAGACGCGGGAGGTGCGGCCCGCGGCGGCGAGCAGCCTGTCGAGCAGGTGCCACCCGGCGAAGGCCGTCGCGCGGACGGCCAGTGCGCGGAAGTCCTCTCCGCTGCCGTCGCGCTGGGCGCGGTAGGCCTGCCAGAACGATTCCGTGCGCGAGCGCAGCCTGCTGAGGTGCTCGACGCCGCGGGCCAGGACGACCTCGTGGGTGAGGTCCAGGTCCAGGAACGCGGACTCGCCGCGCGAGGTGACGATGTCGAGCATCGCGCGTTGCAGCCACTGCCCGGCGAAGTTGCCGAGGTCGCGGGCGGGGTCGGCCAGGCGGAACTCCTCCCAGTCGGTCACGTGCAGGACGTCGCCGCTGACGAGGAACTGGTCGAGTCGCAGGTCGCAGTGCGCGGGCACCGGGATGGCCCCGGCTTCGTCGGCGCACAGCCGCCGCACCGCCGCGTGCAGGGCCTGGTCCTGCTGGAGCAGCCGCCAGCTGTCGAGTTCGGCGATGGTCAGGGTGTCGAACATGCCGAGCGGCAGGCCGACCAGGAACCGCGGGTCGGGCATGTGGGGCGGGCTGTTGTCCAGGTGCTCCAGCGGGAGCGGCCCGGAGGCGTGCACCGCGCCGATCGCCCGGCCCGCCGCGGCGGCCAGCGCGTCGTCGAAGCGGTCCTGGGTGGCCAGTTCGGCACCGGAGACCGCGTCGTCCACATGGGCGTAGGCGCACAGGCCCGCGTCCTCGTCGAGAGCGAGCAGTCGCGGTGTGCGCACGGCGTCCCGGTCCAGATCGGCTCGGGTCCGCTCGAACGCGGCGAGGCGGGCGAGGCGGTCGGCGACGTGCTCGGCGCTGCCGACGAGCCGCTTGACGAACAGCCGCGTGCCGGAGGTCGTCGGGCCGATCCAGACGTCGTTGCGGCCAGGAGGGGCGGTCAGCTCGTCGCGGTGGAACGACCCGTGGCCCAGTCGCCGGAGCAGCGCGTCCACTTCGGGAGCCGTGTCGAGGTCCACCGGCGTGAATTGCGCGTTCCACCGGGTTGGTGGTTCCGTTTTCGTGATCACGCGATCCCCCGTTCAACTGCTGCACTTTTCGCGCCCCCCTGGCGCCTTGAGGTCAGCCGAACGTAACAGTGGGCAATGTGTTGTTCAACCAGCGATCCGAAGTTCGTCGGCAAAATCGGATCGGAAGGGGGGATTCCCGAAGCCACTGGTGGAAATGACGGTCGGGGTCGTGATAGAGGCGCTTGTCGCGGTGGAACCGGAGAGAAATAATAGATTCGCCTAGATGTTTGAGGTATCTGTCGGCGGTGCTCCGGACGGTATTTCGACGCTTCGCGAAGGGTGGGATCGAGTACGGTAGGCGGGCTGCCGTGCGACAGCTTTTTCACACGTCGTCGCAGCTCATAGGGCTTCGGAAATGATCACGCGGAACCGCGATCGTTGATCGACCAATGCGGTTTCCGGCCGAGTCGACGTGATCATCGAATTGTGGCGGGCGCCGTGCCTTCGGCGAGACGCACCTCCGGCGGGCGCGCGCGGGAGGCGGGCGAGGTGAACACCGGTGGCCGCGCCACGGCGTGGCCCGGAACTCGCGGCGGGTTCGGATTGGCTTCGGCGGCCGAGTTGCGGGTGTCCGCAGTTTTGCGTCGCGGAAATGATTTCACGGTGTCGAGAACCGAGTTTTGATCGGATTTGCGCGTACGGGATTCGGCCGAGCGACGGGCACGACGTCCGGCGGTCGGGCGCGTGGATCAACCGGCGCACCTCCCTCACCTGCGCGTGGTGCGCCTCGTCCCCGTCGCATGGTCACCGGTACGTTGAGGCAGGCCGTACCGACCGGTCGGTACCTCAGTGTGGAGGAGAGTTACGTGGTGTTGAGCGCACGGGAGTTGTGGCGGATTCTGGAGCCGCTGCACGGGATGATCTACTTCGCCCCCGAGGCCCAGGAGCGCTACGCGGCGTTGGGTCTCGACCGCTCCGCGGGGTACTTCGGCTCGCGCGCCGCCGCGTTCGGCCCGGTCTCGGCCGAGGTCGTGGTGGCCACGTTCTACAACTTCAACCCCGTCGCCGTGCACGCCGCCGTTCCCGCCGCGTGGGAGGCCACCACCCCGGCCGCGTTGCTGGAGGCCCGGTACGACGCGGCGGGCCACGCGTTGCGCCGTGGTTTGGGCGAGTTGGCCGGGGACGTGTCGGAGTTGGCCGAGCTGGCGAGGATCGCCGCGGTGCGGGCGTGCGGGGCGCCGCAGGGTCGGCCGTTGTTCGCGGCGCACGCGGCACTCCCCTGGCCCGATGAGCCGTTGCTGGTGTTGTGGCACGCGCAGACGTTGTTGCGGGAGTTCCGGGGTGACGGGCACCTGGCGGCGTTGCTGCTGGAGGGGTTGAGCGGGATCGAGGCGTTGGTGGTGCACGCGGCGAGCGGTGAGGTGCCCGCGGAGGGGTTGCGCCGGTCGCGGGCGTGGTCGGTCGAGGAGTGGTCGGCGGCGGTGGAGGGTTTGCGGGCTCGGGATGTGGTGGACGGTGAGGGTGGTTTGAGTCCGGAGGGGGTGGAGCTGCGGGCTCGGGTGGAGGGGCGGACGGACGCGTTGGCGGAGGCGGCGTACGCGGGGTTGGGTGAGGGTGAGCGGGAGCGGTTCGTGGAGTTGGCGCGTCCGTTGAGCCGTGCGGTGGTGGCGGCGGGGATGCTGCCGTTCGCGAAGCGCTGATCCGGAGGGTTGGTGGTGGGGCGTCGGTGGTCGGCCGGCGCCCTTCGCCGTCGGTGGTGCTCCTAGGCTGGCGTGATGGATCTTGGGCTCGTCTGGCGGGCGGTGGGGATGTTCGTCGTCACCAATGTGGACGATCTGCTGGTGCTGGCGTTGTTCTTCGGTCGGGCGCGGGGTGTGGTGCGGATCGTGGTGGGTCAGTACCTGGGGTTCGCGGGGATCCTGGTGGCGTCGGTGGTGGGTGCGTTGGGGGCGACGTTGTTGCCGGAGTCGGTGCGGCCGTTCCTGGGTTTGTTGCCGATCGCGTTGGGGGTCAAGGCTTTCCTGCGGCGCGGTGGTGGCGGTGCGGATGGCGAGTCGGGTGGTGCGGGGCCCGGTGTGCCGGCGGTGGCGGGGGTGACGTTGGCGAACGGGGGTGACAACGTCGGGGTGTACGTGCCGGTGTTCGCGTCTTCGGGGAACTTGCCGGTGTACGTGGTGGTGTTCCTGGTGCTGGTGGGTGTGTGGTGCGCGGCGGGGTGGTTCCTGGCCACGCGGCCGGTGGTGGCGCGGGTGTTGGCGCGGTGGGGGCACGTGGCGTTGCCGGTGGTGCTGGTCGGGATCGGGGTGCTGGTGCTGGTGGAGGGGTTGGCGCGGTAGGCCGGTGTCAGAGGGGGCCGTTGTAGAGGACGGTGCCCGCGGCGTCGGTGACCTTGGTGGTGAGGCCTGCGATCTTGTCGCGCGGGAGCGGGACGAAGTAGGCGAAGGTCTCGGAGTTGGCGTCGGTGAGGATCGGTTTGCCGCCGGGGAGGAAGATCTCGACCTTGGCGACCTGCGGGAGGGTGCGGCCGTAGCCGAGGAAGCCGGTGTCGGCGTCGATGCCGCCCGCTTTGGCGAGGACCCTGTCGGCGTTGCGGAGGCTGGTCTCGGTCATGGGGCCGACGCCGGAGCCGCTGCCGAGCGGGTGGACGCCGCACATGGCGATGGTGCGGGGGGTGCTGCCGACGACGAGCTTGTGGCCTTGGCCGTCGTCGATGAGGGCGCCGAGGGTGAAGTTGGCGGGGTCGAGTTCGGCGTTGCCGCAGGCGCGGAGGAGTTCGGCTTTGACCGTTTGGGGGTCTTTGGCCTTCTGCTCCTTCTGCTCCTGGCTGGGTGGTGCCGTGGGGGTGGGTGTCCGGGCGGCCGCGGGTTGGTCTCGTGGCTCCCACAGGACGTTGCTGATCACGGCGAGCAGCAGCGCGACAGCGGCGGCCACGATGGCTGTGGCCCGCATGGATCCGATCGGCACCGTCTTCCCTTCACTCCTGGGTGAAAGTGTGGCACGAACGGGTGGGGAAGATCGACACCAGCCTCACTTTGGGCGCAGGACGGTGGTGCGTTTGACCTCCGCGCTCTCCAGCGCGTCGTGCACGGGCACGACGTAGGAGGCGAGTTCGGTGAACTCGGCGTGCGGCAGGTGTGCCCGTTGGGGGTCTCCCACCAGCACCGCGGCGCCGCGGTCGGCGGCCGCGCGGAGGAACGGCAGGACGCGGCGGGCCATGTCCCGGTCGTAGAAGACGTCTCCGGCGAGGACGACGTCGTAGCCGTCGGCCGCTCCCCCGAGCAGGTCGCCGGTCGTGGTGGTGACGGTGACCCCGTTGAGGTGTGCGTTGAGGGCGATGGCGGCGGTCGACAGGGCGTCGATGTCGTTCGCCGTCACGTGGGCCGCGCCGGCCAGTCGTGCGGCGATGGCGACGAGTCCGGAGCCCGCGGCGAGGTCGAGCACCCGGCGGCCGGTGACGGCCTCGGGGTGGTCCAGGACGTAGCGGGCCAGTGCCTGTCCCCCGGCCCACGGGAACGCCCAGAACGGGGGCGCGTGCTCGGCGGTCGCCTCCCACAGGGTGATGACGTCGTCGGCTCCGCGCAGGACCACCTCCGGGACGAGCGGCACCGGTTGGGGGTGGGTGTTGGCCAGGACGAACGCGGTGTGGTCCACCTAGGCGGTGAGGCGCTGGTCGGGTTCGGCCGCCTGCGGCGCGCACAGCGCGTCGAGGGAGAGTCCGATGGCGGTGGCGACGGCCGCGATGGTGAAGAACGCCGGGGTGGGGACGCGGCCGCGTTCGATCTTGCGCAGTGTTTCGACCGAGATGCCTGCCGTGGCGGCGATCTCGACCATGCTGCGCGCGCCTCGGGCCAGGCGCAGTGCCGCGCCGAGGCGTTCGCCCCGCTCGTGCTCGGACTGGGTGAGTGGCGGTCGGACCATACCGTGATACTAATACCGCTCCGGGAGTCTCCGGTCAGAGGCCTCCGGCGACGCGGAGCACGGCGCCGGTGGTGAACGCCGCTTCCGGGCCGAGGAGCCACGCGATGGCGGTGGCGATGTCGTCGGGCTCCCCCGCCCTGCGCAGCGGGATGACCGCGGCCATGCGGTCCGGGCGGTCGGGCATGCCGGAGACGGCGTGGATGTCGGTGCGCACGGTGCCGGGTGCGACGCAGTTGACGCGGATGCCGCGCGGGCCCAGTTCCTTCGCCAGGCCGATGGTCAGGGCGTCGACGCCCGCTTTGGCCGCGGCGTAGTGGACGTATTCGCCGGGGCTGCCCAGGGTGGCGGCGGCGGAGGACACGTTGACGATCGCGCCGCCCTCGGTGAGGTCCTGTGCGGCGCGGCGGGCGCAGAGCAGCGCTCCCAGGAGGTTGACGTCGAGCACGTGGCGCAGGTCGTCCACGGGCAGGTCGGCCAGTGGGCCGGCGGGGCTGGTGACGCCCGCGTTGTTGACCAGGCCGGTGACCGGGCCCAGGACGCCCGCGGCGGTGTCGAACAGGGTGTCGACGTCCTGCGGTGAGGTGGTGTCGACGCGCACGGCGACGGCTTGGCCGCCCGCGGCGCGGATGTCGCGGGCGAGGGCGTCGGCCTCGTCGAGGGCTTGGCGGTAGCCGATGGCGACGTGGTGGCCGCGGGCGGCGAGGGTGCGGACGGTGGCTGCGCCGATGCCGCGGCTGCCGCCGGTCACCACGGTGACGGGACTCATGCGGCGCAGCCTATTGGCCGTGGGGACGCCGTCGGGAGGTCGGCGGCGGGAGTGGGGATGCGGGTATTCGGCCGCCGTGCGCCACTCGCCGGGAGAACCGGCCCCGGCTTCACCCGTTCAGCCCTGTTCGGGCACTCTGTGGCCGTGATCGAGCCGCGCTGTTCCGCGTTCTCCGCGGTTCTCGCCGAGCCGCGGGCCGGGACGGCCGCCACCGCGAAGGCGTGGGTGTGCTTGGAGCAGCCGGGGCCGTGGGGTCCCGACGCGCTGCTGGAGAGCCACCTCGACCGGGAGTTGGGGGCGGAGCTGATCCGCCGGTCGCGGGGCACGGGGGTGCGGGTGCTGCTGATCCGGCGGCCGGGCAGGCACGCCGACCGGCACGTGCCGCAGCGCCGCCGCGTGTACCTGGCGGGGTGCGCGCCGGGTGGGTCGTGGTTGGAGCGGGCGGATGTCGCTGCGCCGGAGGAGTTGCTGGAGCTGGATTTCGTCGCGCTCGGCCAGGGCCGGTCGACGGGGTTCGGGACGCCGGAGTCGGGGCCGGTGCTGCTGGTGTGCACGAACGGTCGGCGTGACGTGTGCTGCGCCCTCTACGGTCGGCCCGTCGTCGCGGAGTTGGCGGCGCGGCACGGTGACGCGGTGTGGGAGTGCACCCACACCGGCGGGCACCGGTTCTCCCCCACCGGGGTGCTGCTGCCCTCGGGGTACCTCTACGGGCGGGTGGACGCCGGGTTCGGTGATCGGTTGCTGGCCGCGCGCGAGGTGGTGGTGGACCGCTGCCGGGGCCGGTCGTACTGGTCGAAGGCGGGGCAGGTCGCCGAGGTCGCGGTTCGCGCGTTCCTGCGGGAACGCGGTGACGTGCTGCGCGTGGAGCCCGAGCGGCGGTGTGACGGGGGCACGTGGACGGTGCTGGTGCGCCACGACGACGGCCGGGAGTGGCAGGTCGCGGTGGCCGAGCGGGAGTTGCCGCCCGCGCGGCCGACCAGTTGCGGCAAGGAGCCCGCGATCCCGACGGCGCTGGTCGTGACGAGCGTGGATCAGCTGGTGCCGGTGGCCTGAACGTCGGGTTTCGCGGTGGTCGCGCGCGGCACGGCCGCGGAGAACAGGCCGAGGCCCAGCGCGTACGGGTCGTCCAGGCCGACGGTGTGCAGCGCGTCCTGCGGGAGTGCGAGCAGGGAGATCGCGACGCCGAGGAAGTAGGCGTCGAGCAGGCCGGTGTCGCGGGTCGTGCTCGGCAGTCCCGCGGTCTGGTGGAGTTCGGCGCTGGCTTCGGCGTTGGCCACGGCCATGCGGCTCAGCGCTTCGCGCACGCCGGGTCTGCGCACGGCCTCCAGGTAGAGCTCCACCATGGCCAGGACGTGGGTGGGGTCGTCGGCGACCGCGCGTCGCAGCAGCGCGGGGTACAGCTCGGCGACGTCGGTGGCGGTGACGTCGGTCGGGGTGGTGTCGCGCAGGCGGCGGACGGCGGCCACGTGCAGGTCGGTCATCCGGTTGGCGGCGGCCTGCAGGAGCGCTTCCCTGGTGGGGAAGTAGTTCTTGGTGGTTCCCAGCGGTACGCCCGCCCGGCGGTCGATCGCGCGGTGGGTGAGGCCTCGGCCGCCCTCGTCGGCCAGCACCGAGATGGCCGTATCGCACAGCAGTTCACGACGGAGGGTCACAATTTCGGGACGATACTGGTGCCTTCGGGTGAGCGCAGTGTCGGGGTGGATCGTGAGGCGCCCACGGCCGCCACGAGCGTCGCGCCTCGCAGGACGAGCCAGCCGCCGCACGCGCACCGCTGGTAGCGCACCTGTCCGGCGCCGCTGCGGTGCGTGGAGGCGGGGGTGGTCGGGTCGTCGGCGGGCCAGCCGCAGGAGGGGCATCTGGTGTTCACTCCCCCAGCGTGCTGTCATGGTTCAGTGCACTTCAACCCTTACGGCGGGCTGGCGGCCGATCTGGCCGTGATGCTCGTCAACTCCGCCCCGGACCTGACCCCCGAACGGCTGCTCGCCGAGCTGCGCGCCCGCGACTACCGGCCCGAGGGGTCGTGCAGCGCGGCGGACCTGGCCGAGCTGACGGCGTGGGCGCGCCGCTTGGAGGCGGTGTTCGCGGGCGACGGGGACCGGGTGGCCGGGATCAACGCGCTGCTGGCGGAGTCCGCGACCCAGCCCTACGTCTCCGTGCACCACGGCCGCGCGCCGCACCTGCACTTCGCCCGCGAGGACGGCCCGATGGTGGACCGGCTCAAGGCCTACACCGCCTCGGGGCTCGCGCACGCGTTCTGCCAGGACCCGGACCGCGTCGGTCGCTGCGACCGCGACGGCTGCGGGGTCGTCTACGTCGACACCTCCCGCAACGGCCGCCGCCGCTTCTGCTCCACGCGCTGCTCCACCCGCGTGCACGTCGCTCGGTCGCGCGGCAATCGAGTCGGCGCGGGGGCGACAGCTCGCACCGACTCCTGAGGCTCGTGTTCTCGGTGACGCGACCCCGTCCGGGGTGTCAGCCCCGGGCGCGCAGTTCGGTGAGCAGCCCGTACACCGTGGAGCGGGAGACCCGGAGGGCTTCGGCGACGACGGGGGCGGCGCGGCGGACGGCGAACACGCGTTCCCCGTCGAGGGCGCGCACGACGTCGAGCCGGTCCTGGCGGGTCATGCGGTCCACGGGGCGGCCGGTGGCGCGGACGTGGGTGCCGACGACGTGGGCGATCCGCTGCGCCCAGTCGGCCTCGAACAGCGGCTCGGGAGGTGGACCGGTGGGGGCGCCGAACGCGGACACGACGGCGGCGGCGCGTTCCAGGGGGGTGCGGTCGAGGTTGACGCACAGCACCACCGACGGGGTCCCGTCGTCCTCGCGCAGGACCGCGCTGACCGAGGACAGGCGGCGGCCGTCGGCGAGGAGCTTCTCGTAGGGGCCGTAGACGTCGCGGTCGGTCGGGTCGAGCCGGTCCAGCTCCCCCAGCGCCGAGGGGTCGCCGGGGCCACGGGCGGTCAGCGGGTTCCAGACGCGCAGGACCCGGTCGGTGGCGGGGTCGTGCAGGACGACCTCGGCGTACGGGCCGAGCAGCAGCGCCACGGCCCGGCACGCGGGTTCCCACCTGCGCACGCGCGGATCCTCCATGCCTGGACCCTACGTCCGGTCTGGACGGACTGTCCTAGGCGGGGCCGGGTTCGGCGGGCAGCGGCGGGACGCGGCGGCCGAACAGGGTGCCGTCGAAGGTGGCGTCGTCGGCGAACAGGGCGTCGTTGATGTCGGTGCGGCCGCGGAACCAGGTGTGGTCGAAGGTGGCGTCCTTGCCGAACACGGTGCCGGTGAAGTACGCCCGGCCGCCGAAGCGGACCCGGCGGAACCCGGCGGTGTCGGCGAACTCCGCGCGGCTGAACGTGGCGCGCCCGGAGAAGCGGGCGTGGCTGAACGTGGCCTCGGCGGTGACGCGCATCCCGTCGAAGGTGGCGTTGCCGGTGAAGCGGGCCCCGCGGAACGACGCGGAGCGGGCGAACAGGGCGTCGTCGAAGCTGACCAGCCTGCCGAAGCGGGCGCCGTCGAACTCCGCGTCGCCGGTCACGGTCACCGCGTCGAAGCGGCTGGTCCCGAGCAGTTCGGCGCGCGCGAACTTCGCCGCCCGCACCCGGCAGCCGCGCAGGTCGACGTCGACGAGGGTGGCGCCGTCGAACTGCAGGCTCATCCCGGCCCAGAACTCCGGGCCCGGCCGCAGGTGCCGGACCAGGGCGTCCTGCAGGGTGTGCCGCCACTGCTCGTCCACGCCCAGGTCCACCCCGCCGCGCAGGCCGGCGCAGATGGAGGTCACGATGTCCTGCCGCAGCCGCGACCGGTCCTGGCCGATGCGCTCCAGCGCCCGCAACCCCTCCACGTCGCCGTCGCGCAGCCTGCGGTGGGCGTCGCGCCACGCCGACAGGTGCCGGTCGGCCTCGCCGCTGGTGCGCCTGCGGGCGTGGTCGTCGAGCAGGGTGTCGGCCTTGCCCTGGCGGTAGTGGCGGACGGCGATCACGAGCGCCACCACGCCGAAGAACAGCGCGGTGAGCCAGGTCGAGGACATGGTCGCATCATCCACGATTCCCGCGCGTACGTCGTCAGGCGTACCCGCGATGTCCGCTTCCCGCACGACGCGCACCGGCGGGGTGGCGGTCGAGGATGGGGGAAACCACGACCGCCACCCCAGGAGGCAGCCATGAGCGTCGAACCCGTCCCGGTGCGCGCGTCGGACACCGACCGGGAGCGGGTGGTCGCGCGGCTGACCGCGGCGGTCGGCGACGGGACGCTCACCCTCGCCGAGGTCGAGGAGCGCCAGGGCGCCGCCTACGCCGCCCGGTTCCGCCACGACCTGCTGCCGTTGACAGCGGACCTCCCGGCCCCGCCCGTCCCGGTCGCGCGGCGGCGGCCGCCGGTGCGGGCGTTCGCGCCCGCCGCGGCGATCCTGCTGGTGGTGTTGTGGATCATCTCGCCGGTCCCGTTCTTCTGGCCGCTGTTCCCGCTCGCGTTCATCGCGGTGCGGGTGTCCGCAGCGAGCCGACACCGGAGATGGCACACGGGCACCTAGGGTTCGTCCATGGACCTGACCGAGGTGTGCTTCGCAGGCGCGGCCCGCCAAGCCGAACTCCTGCGTTCGGGCGAGCTGACCTCCCGCGAACTCGTCACCGAGTGCCTGCGCCGCATCCACCGCCACGACCGCGACCTCAACGCGTTCCGGGCGGTGTTCGACACCTCCGCGCTCGCCGAGGCCGACGCCGCCGACGCCACGCGCGCCGCGGGTGGGGACGCGCCGCTGCTGGGGGTGCCGATCGCGGTCAAGGAGGACCTGGCCATCGCCGGTCTGCCCACCACGAGGGGCACCGACGCGATCACCACCCCCGCGCCCGCCGACTCCGAGGTCGTGGCCCGGTTGCGCGCGGCGGGCGCGGTGATCGTGGGCCGCACCCGCATGCCGGAGCTGGGCCTGTGGCCGTACACGGAGAGCTCGTGGGCGGGGGTGACGCGCAACCCGTGGTCGCGCGAGCACTCCCCCGGCGGTTCCAGCGGCGGGTCGGCCGCCGCGGTGGCCGCGGGCTTCGTGGGCGGCGCGATCGGCACCGACGGCGCCGGGTCCATCCGCATCCCCGCGGCGAGCACCGGCCTGTTCGGTCTCAAGCCGCAGCGCGGCCGGGTGTCGCTGGCCCCGGACGAGCAGGTGTGGACCGGGCTGGTCGCGGCCGGGCCGCTGACCCGGCACGTGCGGGACTGGGCGTTGATCGCCGACCAGATCGGCGACTCCAACGGCGCCGCCCGCCCCTCCCGGTCGAGCTTCACCGACGCCGCGGCCGCGGATCCGGGCCGGTTGCGGATCGCGGTGTCGCTGCGCCCGTGGGGTCCGGGCATCCCGATCTCCCAGGAGGTCCGCGACGTCGTCCTGGACACCGCGAGCCTGCTCGGCGACCTGGGGCACGACGTGGTGCGGATGGACCCGGAGTTCAACGACATCGCCGGGTCGACCGCGTTCGCCGCCCGCTACCTGCACTGCGCCGCCCTCGGCCTCGCGGACGTGGAACGGCCCGCGCAGCTCGACCACCGCACCCGGCAGGTCGCCGCGCTGGGCCGTCGCCTCCCGCCGGGCCTGGTGCGCAAGGTGATCGAGCAGGGCGACCGGCTCACCGCGCACGCCAACCGGATCTTCACCGGCTGCGACCTGCTGCTCACCCCCGTGCTGACCCGGCCGCCGCTGCGGATCGGCGAGTGGGCCCGCTGGTCCACGGTCCGGGCGCTGCTCGCCGCGGCGCGGATGACGACGTTCCTGCCGCTGTGGAACATCGCGGGCAACCCCGCCGCGGCCGTTCCCGCCGGTCACACCCGCGGCGGGTTGCCGCTGGCGGTGCAGCTGGTCGGCCGCCCGCACGACGAGTGCACCGTGCTGTCGGTCTCGGGCCAGCTGGAGCGGGCCCGCCCGTGGGCGGATCGGCGGCCTCCCGCGTTCGGCTGACACACCGGGTCGGCGATCACGTGATCGCCGCGAACGCGCGGCACGTGATCGATCAGGTGACTGTCGACCACATCACGGCCGGGTGTCGTTAACGGGCAACGGGTGATCGTCGGGCGCGTCCTGGGTAGTAGGAGTGGAGAACCTAGGGAGGGTCCAGGATGCGCACACTGCTCACCACCGCCGCCACGGCCTGCGCCGGGGTCGCACTGCTCGCCGCGTGCGGCGCCCAGCCGGAGTCGACGGCCGGTGCTCCGCCGTCCAACGCGGACATCACCCCGTCCACGAGGGCGAGCGTGAGCACCCCGCCGTCGACGGGCACCCCCGCGTCGAGCAGTTCCGGCCAGGTCGGGGGCGCCGAGCCGGGCGCGCCGGTGTGCACGTCGGCGGAGCTGGCCGTGACCCCCGGCCCCAGCCAGGGGCAGAGCGGCATGCAGAAGTCCGACGCCACGTTCACGCTCACCAACAAGGGCAGCCGCTCGTGCACGCTCGACGGGTTCCCCGGTGTGTCGTTCGTGACCGGCGACACCGGTGACCAGGTCGGCGAGCCCGCGCGCCGCAACGAGACGGCCACGCAGCTCGTGACCCTCGCGCCCGGCGCGGGCGCGGCCACGTTGCTGCTGATCACCAACCCCGGCGCCTACGACCCGGCCGAGTGCAAGCCGGTCGACGTGCGCGGCCTGCGGATCTACCCGCCGGGTGAGAAGGCGGCGCTGTACCTGGAGAACGCGACCAGCACGTGCAGCACCCCGCCGCAGGGCAACAGCCTGCTGTCGGTGGGACCGGTCGGCGTCGCGCCGTAGTTCCGGCGGCGGGAGGGGGTCCGGCGGAGCGATCCGACGGGCCCCTCGCCGTGTGCGGGGACGTCAGGGGGACGCGGGGCCGGTGGACCTTCGCAGGACCTCGGCCTCCCACGGCTCGCCCAGGCGCGTGTGCTCGGCGACCCCGAGGTCGACCAGCCGCCCGGCCGCGCCACGGCCCCCGGTCGCCGCCAACCCGCGGTGCACCCACTCGATCGCCTCCCGCGACCGCCCGGCCTCCTGCAGGACGGTCGCGACCTGCAGGAAGTGCCAGCCCGACGACAGGTCCTTCGCGAGCACCAGCACCTGCAGGTCCACGTCACCGGTGTGCTCCGCCAGCTCCTCCATGATCCGCAGCAACGCCCACCGGGTGCGGTCGTAGCGGCCCGTCTGCCCGAACCCGATCACCGGGAGCGCCGAGAACTCCGCCACCGCCCGCTCGCGGTACAGCGCCAGCCCCTCCGGTCCGAGCGCCGACTCGTAGGCGGCCAACCGCACCTCGGGGGCGTCGGGCAACTCCAGCTGCAACCGCAGCAGCCACTCCGCCAGCGCCTCGGAGTCGGGCCGCCACGCGGCGCAGGCCGCGGCGTGCGTGCCCAGCGCCCGGTCGGCCAGATCCGCGTACGGCGGCCGCGACAGCACCTCCACCAGGCGGGCGGTGACCGCGACGTGCTCGACCACCGGGGTGGCGCGGACCTCGCGGTCGAACGCGGCCACGGCCGACACCAGGTCGTCCCACCCGTCGGGGGCGGTCAAGGCGGAGACGACCGCGGCCGGGAGGGTGTCCATCCGACCATCCTTCCTCACCGCGACACGACAGGGCCCCGTGTGGCCGACCACACGAGGCCCTGTCGCACCGGAAGACGGCGGTGTTACTCCTGCGGCTGCTGCAACGACCGCGGCGTCGTCGGAGGCTGCTGCTGCTCGCCACCGATCTCCGCCCGCGGCTCAGGCCCCGCCACCGCGGCCGCCGAGCGGCTCGTGGACAGCGGACCGGGCACCTCCTGGCGCGCCACCGCCTCCGCCGCCCGCACCGCCTCCAGCACGTGCGGGTCGGGAGCGGTGTCGAACCACGCGGCGATCGACTCGTCGTTGTCCTCCGGCTTCGCCGACGGCGCCTCGTCGGCGGGCGGCTCGTAGCGGAACACGCCGTCGTCGCCCTGCTTGCCCAACGTCCGCGCGAACCCCTCCAGCGCCTTGCCGAAGTCCGACGGGATCATCCACACCTTGTTCGCGTCACCCTGCGCCATCTGCGGCAACGTCTGCAGGTACTGGTAGGCCAGCACCTCCGGGGTGGGCTTCCCGGCCTTGATCGCCGCGAACACCTTCTCGATCGCCTTCGCCTGACCCTGCGCCTGCAGGTAGCGCGCGGCCCGCTCACCCTGCGCCCGCAGGATCGCGGACTGCCGCTCGGCCTCCGCGTTGAGGATCGCGGCCTGCTTGCCGCCCTCCGCGGACAGGATCGACGCCTGCTTCTGCCCCTCCGCCGACTTGATCGCCGCTTCCCGCTGCCCCTCGGCGGTGAGGATCATCGCGCGCTTCTCCCGGTCCGCGCGCATCTGCTTCTCCATCGAGTCCTGGATGGACGGCGGCGGGTCGATCGCCTTGAGCTCGACGCGCGCCACCCGGATCCCCCACCGGCCGGTCGCCTCGTCCAGGACACCGCGCAACTGGTTGTTGATCGAGTCGCGGGAGGTCAGCGTCTCCTCCAGGCTCATGCCGCCGACCACGTTGCGCAGCGTCGTCGTCGCCAACTGCTCCACACCGACGATGTAGTTGGAGATCTCGTACACCGCCGCGCGCGGCTCGGTGACCTGGAAGTACACGACGGTGTCGATCGACACCGTCAGGTTGTCCTGGGTGATCACCGGCTGCGGCGGGAACGACACGACCTGCTCCCGCAGGTCGATGCGGGCGCGCACCCGGTCGATGAACGGCACCAGGATGTTCAGGCCCGGCGCGGCGGTGTTGCGGTAGCGGCCCAGCCGCTCGATGACCGCGGCGGTCGCCTGGGGGATCACCAGGACGGACTTCGCGGCGATGATCAGCACGAACAGGACGACGACGGCGATGACGATTAGCGTGGTCAACTCTCCAGCCTCCACTCAGGACTCGGCGAGTACCACTGCGGTCGCGCCCGAGATCTCGAAAACTGTGACTTCCGTGCCCGGTTCCAGCACGCGGTGGTCCAGCGACCGCGCCGACCAGATCTCGCCCTGGAGCTTCACCTGGCCACCGTGGCCGTCCACTCGGGACACCACGACGGCCCGGTTGCCGATCAGGGCCTCCACGTTGCTCTTGAGCCCCTGCCCGATCTCCAACCGCTTCTTGAGCATCGGCCGGGCGCCGACGATCAACCCGATCGAGGCGACAGTGAACACCACGACGCTGATGACCGTGCCGGCGCCCAACGCCGCCGCGCCCGCCCCGCCGAGGGCCGCGAGACCCAGCATGATCAGCACGAAGTCACCCGAGATGACTTCGGCACCGATCAGCAGAACACCGATGATCAGCCAGATGAGGGCGGCCATGGCCCCATGCTTACACCAAAGAGGGAACGGGCACGGAACAGAGGCGGCGGATTCACCGTCCCGCACCAACGCCCGATCACCCCGACGGCACCGTCACGAAGTCGATCAACCGCTCCACCGCGCCGAGCAGCGGCGTCTCCAGGTCGCGGAACCCCTTCACCCCGGCCAGCACCTGCGCCCACCCCTCGTAGGACTCCCCCCACCCGAGCGCGGCGCACACCCCCTCCTTCCACGGCGTCCCGCGCGGCACCACCGGCCACGCCGCGATCCCGACCG
This sequence comes from Umezawaea sp. cmx-9-4, assembly GCA_049997955.1. Classification (GTDB taxonomy): domain Bacteria; phylum Actinomycetota; class Actinomycetes; order Mycobacteriales; family Pseudonocardiaceae; genus Umezawaea. The sequence continues at coordinate 91,277 of JAEBDY010000004.1, forward strand.
ACGACGGCTTCACCGCCTGCCACACGTCCACGTACGGATGCCCCGTGACCAGCACGAACTCATCACGCACCGCCGAGACGAGCCGGGTCTCCTTGCTGCCGGGCACCAGGTGGTCCACCAGCACCCCGAGGCGGCGGTGGGGGGCGGTGCCGAACTCAGCGATCCGCTCCGACAGCACGTCCACGCCGTCCAACGGCTCCACGACGACACCCTCGACCCGCAGGTCGTGCCCCCACACCCGCTCCACCAGCTCCGCGTCGTGGACACCCTCCACCCAGATGCGGCTGTCGCGGGCGGTCCGGGCCCGCAGCCCCTCCACCTTCACCGACCCCGACGCCGAGAGCGCCGAGGCCTTCCCGCCCACGGCGGGCAGCGGCTTCGTCAACGTCACCGGTTTCCCGTCCACCAGGAACCCGGCGGGCCGCAGCGCGAACAGCTTGCGCCGCCCGTGCCGGTCCTCCAGCACCAGCTGCCCGTACTCGAACCGCACGACCGCGCCGCAGAACCCCGTCACGGGGTCCTCCACCACCAGGCCGGGGTCCGCCGACAGCTCGGGAACGGTCTTGCGCTTGCGGTTGGCCAGCACGTCGCGGCCGTAGTCCTCGGATCGCACGGCCGACGACGCTAGTCCTCACCCGGACGGATGATGCGCTGCCACGCCGGGGAGAACACCGACAACGCCCGGCACCACGCCAGCACCCGCTCCCCGTCCACCACCCCCGACAGCTCCCCCGCACGGGTGAACGGGTCGCCGCCCTCGAACGCGAAGTCCACCGCGTCGAACGCCGGATCCCCCACGCACGGCCGCGGGTCGATCACCACCAACCCCCGCGGCCCGGCGTCCAGCACGTTGTCCGGGTGCAGGTCGCCGTGCAGCAGCACCGGCTCCACCGGGTCCTCCGCCAACGCGAGCGCCGCGGCGTGGGCGCGGTCGTAGTAGCCGGGCCGCCGACGCCGCAGCAGCGCGAACATGAAGTCCACCCGGTCCGCCAACGTCCGGAACCCCTCCGGCGCGGGCCGGTGCAGCCCACCCAGCAGCTCCCCGACCTGCGCGGCGGTCGCGCCCCGCGCCGCGGTGCCGGGCTCCAGGCCCTCCAGCAGCAGCGCCCCCTCCGCCAGGTCCACCTCCAGCACCCGCACCACCACCGGCGACGACGCCCACGCCGACAGCGCCGCGAACTCCTCCGCCGCCAACTCCCGCTCGGGCACCAACTTGAGCACCACGGGAGTGCCACCACCCCGGTGGCACAGCAGGGTGTGCGAGGTGTTCCCGGACAACGGCCGCACCACCGTCAGGTCCCACCGCCGCGCCAACCGGTCGACCCGCTGCGGCAACCCGTCCACCCAGGTCAGCACACCCGTGCCGAACCGCGACACCAACCGGTCCGTGCTCGGCGGATCACCACCCCGCCGAGCCCCGCCCTCCCCGACCACCCGCACGGCCTCCGCCACGACGACGGCGGGAACGTCCCCCGCGCGCCGGACGGGTCGATCACGTCGCGCCACCCGCACTCCCCAGCAGTCCCACCACGACCGGCTCCGCGGTCACCGCGCCGGGGAACCTCCGCCGGATCGCGATCCCCGCACCACCCACAATGGCACCCGATCAGTCCAACCGGAGGATGTACTCCTCCACCTCTTCGCCACGACCTTCGGCAAACCCCTCGTCCTCACCCACGACGACGAACCCGCACTTCTCCAACACCCGCAACGACCCGTAGTTGTCCTTCACCGCCCGCGCGTACAGCGGCCGCGTCACCACCTCGTCGAGGAACAACCGCAGCGCCGCCGACGCCAACCCCATGCCCCAGTAGCGCGGGTCGATCCAGTACGACACCTCGGGCGCCCCGAACTCCACGAACGCCAGCACGTGCCCGACCACGTACCCGTTGAACAACACGGTCCGCGCCACACTCGTGTCGTCGGTGAGGATCCGCGTCCACTTCAGCAGGAACGCCACCCGGTCCGTCGGGTCCTCGGCGGTGAACGCGGCCATCCAGGTCGACTCGGGATCACGCTGGTGCTCGAAGAACGCGAGTACGTCCGACTCGGTCACCCAGCGCAACTCGACGACGTCGTTCACGGCGCAAGTAGACCGCGAAAAGGGCCGTCAAAGCCACCGGTGAACCGACACGTCCGCGTAAACGCCACGTAAGCCCGACCACGCCCACTACCACGCCCCGACGACATCACCGCAGGCAGAACCACCGACACCACCCCACGACCCGGACGATCCGGGCACGTGGACCAGACCTCCCCGACCCGCTCGCGGACCGCACCGACGACAACCACGACCCCACCAGGACGATCACCCGAGGACACCGGCCACCGACCGGGAACGATCAGAACGCGGGCCACGGGATCGACGGCCACTCCGACGACGGCGCCGGGAACACACCCGACACGACCACCTTCTCCGTCCGCTCCACCAACGCCCGCACCTCGCCCCGCGTCAAGTGGTCGTGCAACTCCTCGCCCAACACCCCGTCCAACGCCACCCGCAACCGCCGCAACCCCTCCAGCGCCTCCACCGGCAACGCCTCGCCCGACCAACCCCACAACACCGTCCGCAACTTGTCCTCGGTGTGCAGGCAGATCCCGTGGTCCACCCCGAACACCGACCCGTCCGGCGCGTGCAACACGTGCCCACCCTTGCGATCCGCGTTGTTCACCACCACGTCGAACGCCGCCATCAACCGCATCCGCTCGTGATCGGCGTGCACCAGCACCGCCGGATCCCCGTACCGGTCATGGGCGTGCAACACCGTCTTCCACCCCGACGGCACCTCGTCCTCCGCCACGACGTCCACCAGGTCCACCTCGGCGGTGTCCACCCACAACTGCACCATCCCCGACCCGAACGGACCCGGCCGCAGCACCGTCGGGGGCACCACACCCAACCCCGACGCCTCCGAGATCAAGTACGCCGACACCTCACGACCCGCCAAGGTCCCGTTCGGGAAGTCCCACAGCGGCCGCTCACCCCGCACCGGCTTGTACACGCACTTCGCCGCCACCCCGTCCAACGAGATCGCGCAGAACAACGTCGCGTTCGACGCGTCCACCAACCGACCCTCGACCTCGATCCGACCACGGGTCAACAGGTCCAGCACACCGTCGTCACCAGGGAGCACGACGCCGCTCAGCTCTCCTCGGTACGCCGGTAGCCGTTCTGCCGCGGACACACGTGCCCATCCGGATCCAACGGCTCCGAACACAACGGACACGGCTTGCGACCCGCGTTCACCACCCGATCAGCCCGCTCGGCGAACGCCCGCGCCTCCGACGGCGACAAGAACACCCGGACCGCGTCCGGACCCTCCTCCGTGTCGTCGAGCACCACGGCCTCGTCCACCTCTTCCTCGGTGATCGCCAACAACTCGATCACCACCGCACTGGCCTCGGCATCCCAGCCCAACCCCATCGTCCCGACCTTGAACTCCTCCTCCACCGGCGCCGCCAGCGGTTCGGTGTCCCGAAGATCCGCAGGCGTGTCCTCGGGGATGTCCGCTCCGAACCGGCGCTGCACCTCCTCCAACAACGACGAGATGCGCTCGGCGAGGACCGAGACCTGTTGCTTCTCCAGCGCGACGCTCACCATGCGGGCCTCCTCGGAGGCCTGCAGGTAGAACATGCGGTCGCCTGGCTGCCCGACTGTGCCGGCGACGAACCGGTCGGGCTGACGGAATACGTGAATGACGCGTGCCATGACTTCCCAACCCTAAGCCACACCGGCACCGCGGGCACCGCTACCCCGCCGATGTCGTTATCGCTGCGAACGGCCTTCCGCGTATAGGGTCCCAGCCGTGGCGAAGATCGCAGCGTGCGGAACCTGGACATCCCCCATCGGCTCGACGGACGTCGCCCACGCGAGCGGCGGACTCCAATGGGTGGACACCCACCGCGACCAGGTCTGGTGGGCCACCAGCCGCCCCGACGAAGGCGGCCGCACCGGCCTCCTGCGCGACGGAACCGACCTCCTGCCCCCACCGTGGAACCTCCGCAACCGCGTCCACGAGTACGGCGGCCGCCCCTTCGTCGTCCTCACCACACCCGACGGCGACCGCGTCGCCTTCACCCACTGGAACGACCAGCGCGTCTACCTCTTCGACCCCGACAACCCCGCACCCGCACCCCTCACCCCCGAACCCGACCGCCACCACGGCCTCCGCTACTCAGACCTCACCGCCGGACCCCACGACACCGAGGTCTGGGCCGTCCGCGAAACCGTCACCGGCGACGCCCGCACCGACATCCACCGCGACCTCGTCGCCATCCCCCTCGACGGCGGCCCCGTCCGAGTCCTCGCGGCCAGCCACCACTTCATGACCGGCCCCCGCCTCAGCCCCGACGGCAAGCACTTCGCCTGGCTCGGCTGGAACCACCCCGCCATGCCCTGGGACGGCACCGAACTCTGCCTCGCCCCCACCGGCACCGGCGAGACCACCGACCACACCGTCCTCGCGGGCGGACCGGACGAAGCCGTCTGCCAGATCGAATGGGACACCGACAACTCCCTGCTCGCCCTCACCGACCCCGACGGCTGGTGGAACCTCCACCGCATCGGCATCGACGGCTCCCGCAAGAACCTCGCCCCCGTCACCGCCGAACTCGGCGGCCCGATGTGGCGCCTCGGCCACCGCTACTTCGCCACCATCAACCCCGGCCGCTACGCCGTCCTGCGCGGCACCCGACTCGCCGTCCTCGACGAACGCACCGGCACCGTCACCGACGTCGACACCGACCTCCCCGTCTGGGCCAGCCAGCTCAACGTCCACGACGGCATCGTCGTCAACGGCGCCTCCGGACCCCAGGACGACACCGCGCTCGTCACGCTCGACCTCTCCAACGGCGAACTCACCCACCTCACCGGCGGCGACCACACCACCGACCCGGCCTACCTGCCCATCCCCGAAGAACGCGTGTTCACCGGACCCGACGGCCAGGACATCCCCGCCTACGTCTACCCACCCCGCAACCCCGACCACCAGGTCCCCGACGGCGAAAAACCCCCCTACCTCGTCCACGTCCACGGCGGACCCACCAGCCGCGCCGTCGGAGACCTCGACCTCGACCTCGCCTACTTCACCAGCCGCGGCATCGGCGTCGTCTCCGTCAACTACGGCGGCTCCACCGGCTACGGCCGCGCCTTCCGCGAACGCCTCCGCGAACAATGGGGCGTCGTCGACGTCGACGACTGCGCCACCGTCGCCCGAGCACTCGCCGACGAGGGCACCGCGGACCCCGCCCGCCTCGCCATCCGCGGCGGCAGCGCCGGCGGCTGGACCGCCGCCGCCTCCATGACCACCGTCACGACCTACCGGTGCGCCATGATCGCCTTCCCCATCCTCGACCTCGAAGGCTGGACCGGCGAAGGCGGCGAAACCCACGACTTCGAATCCCGCTACGTCGAAGGCCTCGTCGGCGCACTCCCCGCCGCCGCCCAGCGCTACACCGACCGCTCACCCGCCAACCGCGTCGACCACCTCGCCGGACCCGTCCTGCTCCTGCAAGGCCTCGAAGACGAGATCTGCCCACCCGCGCAAGCCGACCGGTTCGTCGCCGCGCTCGACGGCACCGGCATCCCCCACGCCTACCTCACCTTCGAAGGCGAACAGCACGGCTTCCGCAAAGCCGACACCATCGCCACCGCCCTCGAAGCCGAACTCTCCTTCTACGGCCAGGTCTTCGGCTTCACACCCCCCGACGTCCCCGTGCTGGAACTGCGCAGGTGACCCGCCCACCCCCACTACGACCGGGCGACCGCGTCACCGTCATCGCCCCCGCCGGACCCGTCCACCCCGGACTCCTCACCGCCGGAACCGCGATCCTGCGCACCTGGGGCCTCGACGTCCACACCGCACCCCACACCACCGACGTCCACCCCACCCTCCCCTACCTCGCGGGCCACGACACCGACCGCGCCCACGACCTCCTCCACGCCTGGCACGACCCCGACGTCAAAGCCGTCCTCAGCGCACGCGGCGGCTGCGGCAGCCAACGCCTCCTCGACCACCTCGACCCGACCGCACTCGCCGCTGGCCCGCCCAAGCACTTCACCGGCTCCAGCGACACCACCGCACTCCACACCGCCTTCACCGCCGCCGGAATACCCACCCTCTTCGCCCCCATGATCGCCACCACGGCCTTCGTGCACGACGCCCAAGCCCAGGAAAACCTCCGCCGCGGCCTCTTCGACCCACCCACCGTGCTCACCAGCCCCCGCACCACCACCGTCGTACCCGGCACCGCACGGGGAACCACCACCGGCGGCACGCTCACCCTCCTCGAACCAGGACCACCACGCGGCGGCATCGTCCTGCTCGAAGACGTCGACGAGGACACCTACCGCCTCGACCGCATGCTCACCGCACTCCTGCGCTCCGGCTGGTTCCGCACCGCCACCGGCATCGCACTCGGCTCCTGGCACCGCTGCGGCCCCGTCGAAGACCTCCTCCGGGACCGGCTCACCCCCCTGGGCATCCCCGTCGTCGGCGACCTCGGCTTCGGCCACTGCCCCGGCCAACTCACCATCCCCCTCGGCGTCGAAGCGGAACTCGACGCCGACCGCGGCACCCTCACCATCCTGTAGCGATCGCCTACAGCGCGAGCATCGCCACGGCGACCTCGTCGACGGCCGCGTCGGGAATCGCCGTCGCGGCCCGGTCGAGCACGAGCAACCGCGCGCCGGGGATCTCGCGCGCCAGCGCCTCGCCGTTGCCGACCGGGAAGAACGGGTCCCGACGGCCGTGCACCACGAGCGCCGGGACCGCGAGCTCGGGCAGGCGCTCACGCCAGCGCGGCGCGCAGTCGAGCCTGGAGAACACCATCCCCATCTGGTTCGCCATCCCGACCGCGGGCTCCACACCCGGCGTGCGGTCGAACACGCGCTCGGCGGTCGCACGTGCCGCGACGGGGTCGTCACCGAGGATCTCCGCCGTGGCGGCGGCGTACTCCGCCACGGCAGCGCGATCGGACCACTCGGGCATCGGGAGCGCGAACAACCGGCCCATCGCCGCCGCGTCGTGGTCGGGCAGGTCGTCGTCGACCGGACCCGGTGCCACGGGCCGCGTCCCGACGAGGGTGAGGCCGGAGAACGCGTCCGGGTGGTCGAGCGCGGCGACCTGGGCGACCATCCCGCCGACGCCGATGCCCGCCAGGTGCGCAGGCCGGTCGTCGAGCCCACGGGCGAGCACCGCGGCATCGGCCGCGAGGTCGCGCAGCGTGTACGCCGGAGCCTCGGGGTCGACGGTCGTCGACGCGCCGGAATCGCGCAGGTCGTAGCGCACGACGTGACGTCCGCCGCGAGCGAGCGCCTCGCAGAGCGCGGTGGGCCAGGAGAGCATGGTCGTGCCGCCCACGAGCAGCACGAGGGGCGCCCCCGTGTCGCCGAAGTGCTCGACACCGAGCGTGACGCCGTCTGGCGTGCGGAACGAGTGGACCGTCGAATGCATCGTGAACCCCCAGGACAGCTGCGTGACCGCGGCACACGCTACGCGCGACCCCTCGCCCGCCGCCTCCGCACCAGCACCGTTTCGGCCCGTGTTCCGCACGTCGAAACGCGGGCCGTCGAGGAGGATTGCGGTGATGCGCACGGCTTCGTCCTGCGAGCCCTGAGTGGTGTGCGTTCCTCGTCGATCGTGTTGTCCGGCCGTGATCGGGGCTGTGTCAGTCCGCAGGCCCGTTTTCTCTTGTGTGGTGGTACGTGACGGTGATCCTGAGCATTAGCTTTGGTCAACACTGAAGCAATAAAGACAACTACACCTAGCCGACCACCACGCGGCCGTCCGAATCCACCCGGAGGCGACCGGTCCGCACGCCCATCTCCAAGGCCGCGTCCAAGCGCTCCGCCGCGCTCGCGGTGACCCTCCTGCCGCCGAAGACGGCCAGCACCTCGCGCCGCAACTCCCCCACGGCCATCCCCGCCGCTCCCCTGGACACCGCCACCATCGCGTTGACCACCTCCCGAGCGGGCACGTGCTCCAAGGGGCGCTCCACCCCCTCCGGGGTGCGCCGGTACCCGCCCCACTCCCCCGGCCGCATCCCGGTCGGCCACACGACGTCGTGCTCCACCAGCCCGTTCACCTGCGCCATGATCGCCACCCTGCGGGCCTCCACGACCCTGGTCAGCCCGAACGCGCCCGCGACCAGCCTCACCAGCCGGTCCACGTGCACCGGCCCCTCCGCGGCGACCACCTCCGCCACCACGTCGGCCACCGACTCCCCCGTCCCGGCCGCCCGCGCGGGCCACGGCACGAACGCCGGCACCTCGACCGGACCCGCGACCCCGACACCCACGGACACCGGAACGGTCGCCGGGACCGGCGGCTCGCGCACCGGCTCGGGCGGCACGGAGCCACCGGCCCGCACGACCGCCGCCAACCGGTCCACCACGCCGGACGGGTCGGCCAACCAGTCCGGCAGCCACACCCGGCGCACCGAGGGCCAGCCGAGCAGCCCCTCCAACACCTCCACCGGCAGGCCGTCGCGGTCCCGAACGGTGAGCCGCGACGCCCACCCCGGACCGTCCAGCAGCACGGCCACGACCGGCACGTCCGGCGTCGCCGGATCGGCCAGCACCAGGTCGACCTTGAACTCCGACATCCCCACGTCCGTCGTCACGGCCAGACCCGCCGCGCGCAGGGCGGACGCGACGGAGTCGCGGTGCCGGTCCACCACCGCCCAGCGGCGCGATCCCGCGGGCAGCGCGCCGCCCGCGGCCACGTCGAGGTACGTCCGCAGGTGCCGGACGCCCACCGAGGACGTCTCCTCGGCCCGCAGCTGGGCCGGGTCGAAGCTGGAGAACACGACCACCCGGCGGCGGGCGCGGGTCACGGCCACGTTGAGCCGCCGTTCACCGCCGACGCGGTTGAGCGGGCCGAAGTTCAGCGGCAGGACCCCGCGCTTGGTGACGCTGAACGCCGTGGAGAACAGGATCACGTCCCGCTCGTCGCCCTGGACGTTCTCCAGGTTCTTCACGAACAGGCCCTCGGCCGCGTCGTCGAGCGCCTCGACGATCCGCGGATCGCCGGAGTCGCGCAGCAGGCCCTCCACGCAGGCGCGCTGCGGCTGGTTGAACGTCACCACGCCGAGCGACGGCAGCTCGTCGGGGGAGGCGTCGAAGCGGCGCCGGACCTCGTCCACCACGGCCCGCGCCTCGACCGGGTTGGTGCGCAGCAGCCCTGCCTCGCCGGAGCGGTGGAAGGTCCCGTCGACCCGCACCAGCGACACCCCGCGGTCCACGCCCGAGGCGGGCGCGGGGAAGGACGACAGCGCGCCGTCGTAGTAGTGGTGGTTGCTGAACGCGATGAGCGACTCGTCCTGGCTGCGGTAGTGCCACGTCAGCCGCTGCCGCTCCACCCGCGCCTGCACGCACTCGCCGAGGATCGACTCCTCGTCCTCCACCACGTCGCCCAGCTCGTCGAGGTCGGCCGTGCCGAACGCGCTCTCCGCGAACGACGTCGGCGGCATCTGCTTGCTGTCGCCGACCACCACGACCGACCTGGCCCTGCCCATGGCCCCGACCGCGTCCGCGACCCTGACCTGCGACGCCTCGTCGAACACGACGATGTCGAACAGCCCGGCCGTCGCCGGGAAGAACCGCGCCACCGAGTCCGGGCTGACCAGCACGCACGGCAGGGCGGCGGTGATCAGGTCCCCGTACTCGGTCATCAGCTCGCGCACCTTCAGCCCACCGCGCTGCCTGCCCACCTGCCGCTGCAACAACCCCACCCGGCCACCGGACGCGGCCGGGTCGAACGACCGCGACCGCACGACCTGCGCCGGAACCGCCGTCCGCAGGTGCTCCCGCACCATCGCGGCCACCCCGACGAACCGGCCGATGGCCCGGTCCTGCGCCGCGGCGTCGAACGACCCGAGCCCCATGGCGCGCTTGCGCTCCCCCACCGACGCCTCGGCCAGCCCCAGCTCGAACGCCCGCGACGCGCCGTCCGGATCCACCCCACCCCGCAGCACCAGCTCCCTGGCCTCGTCCAGGTGCTCGTCGCGCAGCGGCTCCACGTGGGCGAGCAGCGCGACCCACCGCCGCAGCGACCCGTCGTCACCGAGCTGCCGCTCCCCCGCGCTCGTCAGCCACGCGGCCACCAGACCCGGTTCGCCCGCCCACTCGGCGATCGGCGCCGGACCCGCACCGCACACCTTGGCGAACTCCTGCAACGCGGTCAGCGCCGCGGCGACGGGACCCGGATCGAGCACCGCGGGCGTGGCCAGGAAGGCCCGCAGCGGACCCGCGAACCGCGACCGCGCGGGCTCCACCACGGAACCGGCCCACCGCAGCCACTCCACCCGCCGGACCAGGAACTCCCGCCCGGCCGGGGCGAACGGACTCCACCCCGGCGGCAGCACCAGACCGGGCACCTGCCGCACCGCCGCCGCCAACCGGTCGACGCCCTCGCGCAGCGCCACCAGCTCACCGGTCAGCTCGACCACCTGCTTCGGCCTCACCCGCGCACCGGGCCGCAGCACCGCCGCCAACCGGTCGCCCACCGCGCCCAGCCGCCCACTCCGTCCCCAGAAGCCGGAGGCCGCCGCCGCACGCGCGGCGGCGTGCAACTCGGCGACGGGCAGGTCGAGCGCCGCGGGCGTCACCACGTCCAGACCGGGGTGGTGCACCACCGCGAACTCCGCCACCTGCCGCCGCACCCCGTCCACGGCCAGCGCCCAGCGCTCGGTCCGCGTCTCGTCCAGCACACCCAGCGGGGTCCGCTCCGCGAGCAGCGCGGCCAGCACCCGCAGGTCCTCCGGCTCCCGCACCGCGGCGACCACCGCGTGCCGCGGCAGGCCCCGCAACGCCATGTCCAGCCTGCTCGCCGCCGACAGGACCTCGGGCACGGACACCGACCGGTCGTCCACGAACGCCCACGGGTGCTCGGGCCGGGGTCTCGCCGGGTACGCCACGTCCGGCAGCGCGCCGAACAGCCTGCGCAGCCGGGTGACGGTGTCCGACGACGCCGTGGTCAGGAACGCGGCCGACACCGGCATCGCCACGACGCCCTCGCCGATCGCCAACGCGGCGTCCCGCGCCGAGTACAGCGACAACCCGACCGGGTTGCGGTCGTGCAACTGGTAGGCGTACCTGGTCAACGCCCGACGCGCCGACCTCAGCTCGTCCAACCGCGCCGACAGCCCCTGCTGGTCCGGCACCACCACGTGCTCCAGCGCCCGCTTCACCTGCGCCCGCACCGCCACCGGACCACTGGCCTTGTCGTGCAGGTCCAGCGTCAACGGCCCCATGCCGACCTCGTCCAACCGCCGCCGCACGACGTCGAGCGCAGCCCGCTTCTCCGCGACGAACAGCACCCGCTTCCCCTCGGCCACCGCCCGGACCAGCAGGTTCGTGATCGTCTGCGACTTGCCCGTGCCCGGCGGCCCCTCCAGCACGAACGTCCGCCCCGCCACAGCCTCCGCGACCGCCTTGAGCTGAGAGGCGTCCGCCGGCACCGGACACCGCTCGGCCAGCTCCTCCAGGTCGTGCACCGCCGACGTCGACACCGGGTCCGCGAACGCCTCCTCCGGACGGTGCACCAGGTGCTCCACCAGCGGGTTCTCCGCGAACGTCGCCCAGTTCTCGTCCAGGTCCTTCCACAGCCGGAACTTCGCGAACTGCAGCACCGCCAGGTCCGCCGTCGGCTCCACCCGGTACGGCAGCCCCCGTTCCGCGATGGCCGTCCGGGTCGCCTCGAACGCCGCGTCCAGGTCGATCCCCGCGCCGTCCGGCGCGGGCTCCGCGAGACCGGGCACGTCCAGCCCGTGCACCTGCCGCAGCTTCTCCACCAGGCAGTAGTTCGGCGTCGACGCCCCCGACTCGTCCAGCGACAGCCGGTACCGGCCACCACGACCGGACGGCTTGAGCACCACCGGGACCAGCACCAGCGGAGACCGCAGCGGCTTGCCGTCCCACTCCCACACCAGCGACCCGAGCGCCAGGTACAGGTTGTTCGCGCCCGTCTCCTCCTGGATGGTCCGAGCCTTGTGCGCCACCCCCCGCAGCCGAGTCGTGTACGCCGCCTCCGTGACGTCCGCGTACACCGCCCGCCGGGTCACCAGCAGCTCCTCCAACTGCTCCGACGGCAGGTCCCGACCCGCGCGCACCCCGCGTTCCCGGTCGACGGCGCTCAGCTCGTCCGACGCCCGCAGCGCCACCGCGCCACCCCGGTGCAGCACGTCCTCCAGCACCCCGAGCCGGTCACCCGGCACCGCCAGCGCGAGCCCCGAGCGCGCGGTGAAGTTCACCAGCCGGTTGCGCAGGCTCAGGTCCAGCAGCGCGTTCTTCCACCGCGTCACCCGCGCGGGCACCGGCAGGGAGTGCCGCGGACCGGTGCCGCGCCGGGCGACGCTCGCCACCTCCGGCCAGAACCGCACCGTGGGCGCGTACACGCTGACCACGACGTTCCCGCCGATGTCACGGGTGCGGGCGGGCAGCGGCACGATCCGGTCCCGCCGCGCCTGGCGCACGTCGACCACACCGAGCACCCGGTCCAGCCCACCGGCCAGGTACCCGTCGTACGGCGGCCGGTGGCTCTCCTCGAACGGCCGCCCCCGCACCACGAGCGTCGTCTCCACCAACCGGATCCGGTCGAGGTCGACCCGGTTGACCACGTCCGCCACCTCGGTCTGCGCGGTGCCGTCCAGGGACGACTCCTCCCGCCAGTACCCGAGGAACGCGTGCCCCTCCACCAGCCACAGCAGCGCGTTCACCCCGGCCTGCTCCAGCACCGCCGCCATCACGACCACCAGGTCCAGGCACGTGGCGACCCGGTCCAGCAGCACCTCCGCGGGCGTCCGCACCTTCTGCCCGACGTCGGCCCAGCTCGCGGGCGGCTCGCTGTACCGGATCCCGCGCGCCTTGAGCACGTCGTAGACCGCGTGCGCGATCTGGTCCACCCGCTCCGGCCCGGCCTGGTAGCCCTGCAACGACGGGCTGCCCGTCGTCGCCAGCAGCCGATCCGCGACGTGGCCCATGAGGTCCACCACCGCGGGGTGGTTCGGCGTCACGTGCGCCGCCAGCATCTCCAGCCCCAGCGACAGCGGTTCGGCCAGCCACTGCTGCGCCGCCAACACCCGCACCCGCGCCGACGCCTCGGCCAACAGGACCCCGTCGACCTCCACCCAGACCCGGATCGTGCCCGGCCGCTGCTCCTCCACCAGCAGCATCGCCCGCGGATCGAGCACCAGCCGCAGGTCCGTGAGCACGGTCGGACGCCCACCGGGCAGGTCCAGCGCGCGGCTGTGCGTCTCCGACAGGGGCCCGTTCGCGTCGACGACGTCGAACCGGACCACCGCACCCACGACGTCCCGCGCGATCCCGTCCACGGTGACCCGGCTGATCACCGAGACCTCGTTGTGCGCCATCGCGTAGCTGACCACCGACGCCGCTTCGAGGGACACGGACACCAGCGCCTCAAGCTCGGACTGCACTCGCGGCTCCCTGCTCGGATCGGCACGCCTGGTCGACCACGGGTCGACGTGCCGATCTACTCGGATTCGACCGGAACACCGTCAGTGTTACAAGGCCGCTCGTCAACGTTCGGTGTGCTGGCTCTGGCGGTTCGTCCTCTGCTGGTTTTTGGTGGGTGTGGCGAAACCACTCCGGTCGGGTTGACTTTAGTCAACACTGAAGCAATAGATATAACTACAACTTCGCGGCCGCCGATTCGCAGGACGAAGGCACCCCAGGAGCGCGACGAAGACGAGTCCCGCCGTGGCCGCGTCGGTGCTCGGGCCGCTGTCGAGATCGCAATTCACGACGCCCCTGCTCCCCCGGCCGGCGCTCCGCACACCGGGACGCCCAGCGCGGCGGCCCACCGACCCCGCCCTTCTTCCGCACCTACCGCCGCCCGCGGCTCCCCTGCGCCCACCACCCAGGACTTCCTGCCGCACGACCGCCCGCGACTCCCTCGATCCGCACCCCCGCGTACGACTTCCGTGCACTCCATAGCGTGGTTTCGCGCCGTCCGACCTCATCACTCACGAGGCCTACTTTCAGTCAACACTGAAGCTATAGGGATTCCAAGGTTTGCGGACTAGCCCGTTAGGGGACTTCTTCGCAGTGATCCTTGATCAGGCGGATCTGCTGGCAGGTCGTTACAGGCTGCTCGACCGAATCGGGTCGGGCGGCATGGGTGTCGTGTGGGCGGCCGACGACCTCCTCCTGCGCAGACAGGTCGCGATCAAGGAGGTCCACCCGGACCACGAGGACCGGATGCGGCACGAGGCGCAGATCGGGGCCCGTGTGTGCCACCCGAACGTGGTGACCGTGTACGACCTGGTCTACGAGGACGGCAAGCCGTGGCTGGTGATGCGGCTCGTGCGGTCGCGGTCGCTGGCCGCCGTGCTGACCGACGACGGGCCGATGCTCCCCAGCCAGGCAGCCGCCATGGGCAGGCAGGTGCTGGCCGGGCTGGAGGCGGTGCACGCCCAAGGCGTCGTCCACTGCGACGTGAAGCCCGGCAACGTGCTGCTCGACGAGCGCAACGACGCCCACCTGACCGACTTCGGCATCGCCGCCGACACCGGGTCGCGGATGGTCGGCACGCTCTTCGGAGCCCCCTCCTACATCGCGCCGGAACGGGCTCGCGGTTTGCCGATGGAAGCTGCGTCGGACCTGTGGTCGCTGGGCGCCACGCTGTACGCGGCCGTCGAGGGCAGGCCGCCGGTCGACCGGGGCGACCCCCTCTCCACCGTGACCGCGATCGTCGCCGAACGCCCGCGGTCACCCGCTCACGCCGGTGGCCTCCGGTCGGTGATCGACGGGCTCCTCTCCCCCGACCCGGCCGATCGGCCGGACCCGGTCGAGCTGCAACGACTGCTGCTGCAGGTCACCGACAGCGGTGTCGAGTCGACGCAGGCGCGGCCGAAGCCGCGGGTGGCGCCCGCCGACACGTCCCGGTCGATCCCCGTGCCCGCACCGTCGCCGCCCCGGCACCGGGCGCAGGGCGTCGGCTCCGCGTCCACCTCGGTCCCCCGCCACAGCTCGGCCACGCCGACTCCGCGCGACAACGCGACCACGGCCATCCCGCTGGGCCGTCCGCCGCTGATGCACCGCACCCCGCTCGTCCTGCTCGGGCTCACCGCGGGCATCGCGGCGGGGCTGTTCTGGTTCGGCGGCCAGGTTCCCCTGACGCCCCCGTCCGACTCCCCCGCGGTGTCGACGTCCCAGGCACCCGCGGCGAACCCGGAGATGGCGGCCGTGGTGCCGTCTGAGGTGGCCGCTGTCAAGCCGGTGGCACAGGCACCTGCACAAGCACCTGCACGCGCACCGGAGGCGTTCAGCGGGCCGACGAGCGAGCCGGAGCCGACCACGGCCGTCGTGAGCAGCGAAGCGCCGCCGCCGGTGACCTCGACGTCCGAGGTGCCCACGACGACGGAGCAGCCTTCCACGCCGCCGGAGACCCCCGAGGCCACGGTGACCCCGGAGCCCTCCGTGCCCGAAGCGTCGACTCCCCCGCCGAGCGGACCGTCGGAGGTCGAACCACTAGGGTGACCCGCCGTGGAAGCGCCCCCGTCATCCCAAGACCCCACCGACGCCCTGTCCGCGGTCCCGGTGGCCGGTTCACGCCGGTCCGCGCCCGTGGTCGGTCACCTGAAGTTCTACTTCGGACCGATGGACTGCGGGAAGTCGACGCTGGCGCTGCAGATCGACCACAACAACTCCCGGCAGGGTCGTCGGGGGTTGTTGCTCGTGCGCCACGACCGCTCCGGCAAGCCGCAGATCTCCAGCCGCATCGGGATCGCGCACGAGGCCGTCGAGGTTTCCGACGGCGATCTGCGGCTGCTGGTGCGGGAGAGGTGGACCCTGGGGCAGCGGGTCGATTACCTCATCGTCGACGAGGCCCAGTTCTTGTCACCCGTTCAGGTGGAACAACTGGCGGAGTTGGCGGACGACGTCCAGGTCGACATCTACTGCTTCGGACTCGCCACGGACTTCCGCGGTGAGATGTTCCCCGGCTCCCGGCGGCTGTTCGAGCTGGCAGACGACCTGCACGCGATCCAGGTCGAGGTCCTCTGCTGGTGCGGTCTGACAGGGCGGTTCAACGCCAGGGTGCGGGCTGGACGGGTGATCCGCGCCGGTGACACGGTGATGGTGGCGGACACGGAGCAGATGCGACCTGACACGGAGCGTGGCAGTGTGCCGGAACACACTGAAACTACTGTCCGCTATCAGGTGCTGTGTCGGCGTCACTTCCGACTAGGCGACCTGGGGCCGAACGTAGCCCAAAGTGGTCAGCTTAGGCTGGCGTAAGCGCACACTTACGAGGGGTACTGCTCCATTCGTGTGACGAACTCGCACGGTAGCTTGATAACGCGTCACGATCCTGGCGCGATTGCATCCCTTAGAAGGACGCCTTCGTTGACGGGTGAAAGACGTCACTGTGGGCGACCATGACCGTATACCGGGGAACGAACGGACCAATCCGTACGTTGCACTCGGTGAGCAAGAAGCCTGGGCCCCGGCCCTGAGGCCGAGCGAAAGGACAGCGCCATGGCCGACCGCGTTCTACGTGGCAGCCGGCTCGGAGCAGTCAGCTACGAGACGGACCGCAACCACGACCTAGCCCCGCGCCGTGTCGCGCGGTTCGCCTGCCCGAAGGGGCATGACTTCGAGGTGCCGTTCTCCGACGACGCCGAACTGCCTCCGACCTGGGAATGCCGCCTCCACGGCACCGAGTCGAAGATCATCGACGGCGTCGAGCCCGAAGCCAAGAAGATCAAGCCCCCGCGCACGCACTGGGACATGCTCCTGGAGCGTCGGACCATCCCCGAGCTCGAGGAGCTGCTCGACGAGCGCCTCGAAGAGCTGCGCGGACGGCGTACCCGCACCGCCTGACCCAGGCGTGCAAGGACCACAAGGGGCCGCCCACCGGAATTCCGGTGGGCGGCCCCTTGTCGTGTCCGAGGACCGCCGGCACGGTGACCAGCGACCCTTGCCGCGTTCTCGCGCCGCTCAGGGCGATTCGTCCGCGGTGCCGCCGCCCATGCCTCGTACCGGTGGTGCGGGGCATGGGCGGCGGCGTGAAACCGGGTTAGCGCACTAGCTGCCGCTGGTGGTCTTGGCCTTGGGGGCGAAGACGTTCTTCAGCTGGGTGCCGCGGCGACGCAGCCCCCACTTCGTGACCCGGATCAGGGCCTCGCGGACGACGTTGCCGCTCATCTTCGACTCGCCGATGATCCGGTCGGTGAAGGTGATCGGGACCTCGACGATCCGGAAGCCCAGCTCGTGGGTGCGCCACGACAGGTCGATCTGGAAGCAGTACCCCGAGGACGCCACGTTGTGCAGCTTGAGCTGCCGCAGCACCTCGGCGCGGTACACGCGGAACCCGGCCGTGATGTCCTTGATCGGCGCGCCGAGGGCGATCCGCGAGTACAGGTTGGCACCGCGCGAGAACACCTCCCGCGACTTCGGCCAGTTCACGACGCTGCCGCCGGTCACGTAGCGCGAGCCGATCACCAGGTCGGCGCCCGCCGCGGCGTCGAGCATCCTGGGCAGGTCCTCCGGCGCGTGCGAGCCGTCCGCGTCCATCTCCACGAGGAACGCGTAGCCGCGCTCCAGGCCCCAGCCGAAGCCCGCGACGTACGCCGCGCCGAGCCCCGCCTTCTCCGTGCGGTGCAGAACGTGGACGCGTTCGTCCGCGGCCGCCATCTCGTCGGCGACCTCCCCTGTCCCGTCGGGGCTGCCGTCGTCGACCACGAGCGCGTGCACCTCGGGCAGGGCGGCGTGCAGCCGCTTGACGATCGTCCCGATGTTGTCCCGCTCGTTGTAGGTCGGGATCACCACCAGCACCGGCCCGAGCTCGCGGTCAGGCTGCGCCTGCTGGTCCGCCATCCGTGTCCTCCTCGCCGGGGCCCACCTCGGGCTCCGGACGCGCTACTCGTCGTTTTTGGGTCAAGCCGAACGCCACGGCCAGGAGCCCCAGGGCGGACATCACCCACTCGGGCCAAGCACCAAGCCGAGTGGCCAGCGTAGTCTGCCCGCGCAGCGGCAAGCGCTCGACCAGTGCGGCGGGGGTGAACATCTCAGTCCGCTGGGTGACCGTGCCGTCCGGCCGGACCATGGCGCTGACACCGCTGGTGGCCGCCACGACGACCGCCCGGCCGTGCTCCACCGCGCGGACGCGGGACATGGAAAGCTGCTGGTAGGTCATCTCGGTGTACCCGAAGGTGGCGTTGTTCGTGGGGATCGCGATGAGGTTCGCGCCGGTGCGCACGTTCTCCCGGACGATCTCGTCGAAGGCGACCTCGTAGCACGTGTCCAGGGACACCTTCGCCGGTCCCATGACGAACCCGTCTGGGTCGGTGCCCGGCTGGAAGTTGTTCGCGCGGTCCACCAGCTTGCTGAAGATCCGGAAGAACGAGCGGTAGGGCATCGTCTCGCCGAACGGCTGGAGCTTGCGCTTCGTGTAGGTGTCGATCGGGCCGCGCTCGGGGTCCCACAGCACGACGGTGTTGCGCGGCAGGCCGTCGTCGCCGAGCACGACCGCGCCGACCGCGATGGGGGCGCCGATGGTGACGGCGGCCAGCTCGATGCGCTGGGCGGCGTCGGCGTTGCGGAACGGGTCGATGTCGGAGGAGTTCTCCGGCCAGATGACCAGGTCCGGCTTGGGCTGCTTGCCGTCGTTGACGTCCTGGGCCAGCTCCATCGTGCGCTTGACGTGGTTGTCGAGCACCGCGCGGCGCTGGGAGTTGAAGTCCAGGCCCGCCCTGGGGACGTTGCCCTGGATGGCCGCGACGACGGCCGTGCCCTCGCTGGCGTCGGTGCCGACGAGCCCGCCCGCGGCCAGGCCCGCCACCAGCGGCACCACGACCATCAGCGCGGGGGCGACCGGCCGGGCGCGGAGGTTCCGGAGGACCGCGGCCAGACCGAAGCCGGTCAGCGCGACGGCGAACCCGATCAGCGGGGCGCCGCCGACCGCGGCCAGCGGCAGGTACCAGCCCTCCGGCTGGCCGAACGCGACCTTGCCCCACGGGAACCCGCCGAAGGGGAACACGCCGCGCAGCAGCTCGTCCGCCACCCACAGCAGGGCCGCCCAGAGCGGCGCGAGCGGGAGCGTGGACACCACGGCCATGGCCGCCGTCCCCAGGCCGATCAGGGCCGCGCAGGCGAGGCTCAGGGGCAGCCAGGCGACGGGGCCGACGAACTCGCCCGTCCACGCGAGCAGCGGGACGAGGAACCCAAGGCCGAACAGCACGCCGTAGCCGAACCCCGCCCGCGCGCGGCGGCCGTGGAGCGCCCAGCCGAGCAGGGCGAACCCGAGGGGGGCGAGCCACCAGACCGTGCGCGGCGGGAAGCTGAGGTAGAGCAGCACGCCACCACCGGCGGACAGGGCCATCCTGAGCAGGAGGCCGCGGACGTCCCGCGGGGGGCGGTCGGACGAGGTGTCGGCGACGGTCGAGTCCGTCGCCACGGGGGTTGCAACCACCCGGTGAGCCTACGAGTCCGAGGTCACGGCCCGGTGTGGGCGGGGCGTGACCTCGGACTCCGGACCCTGAACACGAGTTCAGGGTTGTCACCGATGCGGATCGCCCGGAAGGCGGGCATCCTAGACTCATGACATCAACGTTGACGAGGCCCCAGCACAAGAAGGTTATCGCCGGCGTGTGCGCCGGTCTCGCCGATCGGTTCGGCATGAGGCCGACCACGATGCGGTGGATCTTCGTCCTGTCCTGCCTGCTCCCCGGTCCGCAGTTCGTGGTCTACCTCGTCCTGTGGGTCATGATGCCGAAGGCGGGCTACTGACCACTCAGGTCAGGTGGAGCGACGCGGTCAGCACCAGCCCTCCGATGGCGATGAGCCACGTGTAGGGCAGCGTCGAGGCCATCACCTTCTCCGGCCGCACGCCCGCGTACTGGGCGCTCCACACGGTCTGGGTGCTCGTCGGGTCCGAGACGCCGAGCACCTGGCCGTAGGACGCCATCAGGCCCAGCACGGCGGTGGCGGGGTAGACGCCGCCGGACACGAGCACCCCCGCCACCCCGGCCCCGAGGCCGTAGATGTTGAACGGCCCCCGGTACAGGCAGAGCGGCACCAGCGCGGCGAACACCAGCACGAACAGCAGCGTCCCCGACGGGCTCAGCGCCGAGACGATGGGCGTCAGGGCGCTGACCGCTCCGGGCAGCCGCACGGCCGAGAGCAGCATCCCGATCGCGACGAACAGCACGATCGGCGGCGCGGCGACGTCGAAGGCCCGGTAGAGCGAGCGCAGCGCTCGTTCGCCGAGCTTGCCGAGCGGGGTCGTGGTGAGCAGCGCGTAGACGACGCCCGCGAGCAGCGACGGCACGATCGGCACGTGGAAGCCCAGCGCCAGCACGAGGGGCACGACCGGTGACGCCAGCGCGTACCAGGGGGCGTCACCGCGCCGGACCCTGGTGGACGGCTTGGCGTCGAGCCGGACGGCCCAGGCGTGCCGGGCGCCGCGGCGGCGGGTCTCGACCAGGATGTAGAGCAGGCTGCCGACCAGCACGATCGGGAACAGCGTGAGCTGGAAGGACCGGACCTGGTCGATGGGGATCTTGATCGCGTCGGACAGGAACTGCCAGCCGATCAGGTCCAGCGGGAGGCCGGTGGCGATGCCCATCAGCACCGTGCCGCCCGCGACCACCGGTCGCACGCCGACGGCGATCATGGCCGGGATGCCGACGACGCCCGCGAGCATGGCGGCGGGCGCGGAGCCGGTGATGCTGCCGCACAGGATCGCGACCAGGTAGACGCCGAGCGCGACCACGACCGGCCGTTCCCCGCCGAACTCCACGATCTTGCGCACGAGGGTGGACGCGATGCCCGTGTCCTCCATGAGCGTGCCCAGCCACGAGCCGAGCAGCACCGCGATCATGGTCGCGGCCAGCAGGGTCGATCCGGTCTGCAGGACGGTCGTGCCGACGCTGTTCTTGTCCCCCAGCACGGAGGCGCCCGCGAGCAGGGCGATGACGACCGCCATCAGGCCCAGCGCGAACGCGGTGGGCAGCACGCGGGTGAGCATCAGGACGACGCCGACGGCCATCACGGCCAGGATTGCGTATCCCACGGGTCAACCTCCGAGTTCGGCCAGGGCGGCGGACAGCCGCAGGGGGCTGCGGCGCAGGCCGCTGGCGCGGTGGGCGTAGCGGTGGGCGACGACCTCGTCGGCTCCCACGACGTGGCCGCGGACCCCGAACCGGCCGACGCGGCAGACGACGTGGTCCAGGCGGTGGCGCAGGTCGCGTGCCAGGCGGCCGTGCAGCCGGTGGTGCACGACCTCGTGGGCGACGGCGGCCCGGCGCAGCGCGTCGGGGGTGACGTCGGTCCAGCCCTTGCGGGCGGCGACGTCGGCGAGCAGCGCGAGGCTGTCGGTGTGGACGGTGACGGTGTGCGTGCGGGCGTGGTACTCGGCCAGCGTCACCACGGTCCCGGTGACGCCGTTCGCCTCTTCGACGACGCGCACGTCCGGGTCTTCCAGGGGCAGTTCGTCGCCGAACGCGAGCGCGGTGGCCGCCCAGGAGCGGAGCTGCTCCTCGGTGCGGTTCTCGTGGGTCGGCGTGGCCCTCAGCAGCGCCACGGCGAGATCCTCGTCGGTCACCTCCGGTCCTCCAGGATGGCGACGAGCGGCTCGTCCGGCGTGCGGGACTTCAGCTCGGCGCCGATGAGGGCGACGAGCTGGTCGCGGTCGAGCACCCCGGACAGGTCGGCGATCTTCGGTCCGACGAGCAGCCACACGGCGGGTGCCCGGCTGCCGCCGTCGCCGACGCGCGTGTGCTCGTCGACGAGCCTGGCGAGCGTTCCGGAGGCCTCGCCGACGCTGGTGCGCTCCACGTGCGCGTTCGCGCTGTGCAGCCGGACCACGCCGTCGGCGTCGACCACCCGCACGTGCTGGGCGACCGGCCGGAACCGGCCGAGGAGGCCCTTCGGCCTGCTCCGCGCGCCCAGTGCCCGGTGGTGTCCGGTGCGGGCCAGTTCGCTGACCGCGGTGCCGGGCACGCCCAGGGTGCGGGCGACGTCGGCGAGCACCTGGTCGTCGTCCGCCACGGCGGCCCGGTCCTTGGTGCGCAGCTCCGTCGCGCCGGTGGCGACGGCGACGATCAGGTTGCGCTGCGGGTCGACCGTCACGTCGACCTCCACCCCGGCCGGGTCGGCGCCCTGGGCGATCACGGCCTGCTCGGCCTGCGCGCGCACGGCCAGCACGTCGGTGTGCGACGGGTTCGGCACGATCTTCTCGACCGACTCGCGCACCAGTGCCAGGGCGGCGCCCAGCGGGCTGATGACCTCGCTGTGCGCGGCGATCCGCCAGTCCAGTTCGGACTCCTGCCCGAGGAACGGGGTGACCGCGGCCGCCCCTCCTCCCCCGCCGACCAGGCTCAGGGACCCGCGATCGAGCCGGTAGCTCCGGACGAGGTCGTCCACGACGGCCCGCACGGGCCGGATCGCCTGGTGCAGAACGGCTTTCGCCGCGTCCTCGGTGGACAGTCCGAGGACCTTCGCCAGCGGTTCGACCGCTCGTCGCGCCGCTTCGGGGTCGCAGTGCGCGTAGCTGTCCTCGGGCACCACGCCCAGCGCGTTCGCCGCGCAGGTCAGGGTCAGCGCGTACCGCGTGCCGTCCGGGGTCTCCAGCGCGACGTAGTCCGCCGGATCTCCCTCGCGCGGCGCGACGGTCACGAGCGTCGCGTCCGCCAAGGCCCGCGCGGGGGCGAAGCAGGCGTAGGCGAGTCCGGCGATGTGGGCGCTGCGCGGCCCGACCGCGCGGATGGTCGTGCCGTCCAGCCGCACCAGCGACCCGCCGCCGACGCCGACCGTGCGCACGTCCAGCGCGGGCAGGTACGTCTCCCGGCCGCCGAGGCGCGCGTGCCGCACCTGCACCCGGCCGCGCCGCACGACGCTGATGTCGGTCGACGTGCCGCCGGTCTCCAGGAACACGCCCTCGCTGAGCCGCTCCCCCATCAACGCGCCCGCGACCCCGGCCGCGGGGCCGGACAGGGCGGTGAGCAGCGGTCGCTTGCGCATCTCCGGCAGCGACATCACCCCGCCGTCGCCGCGCATCACCATCAGCGGCGCGGTGATGCCCGCCGCCGTGACGCTGCGCTCGACCAGGTCGGCGGTGGAGACCATGCGCGGCATGATCCCGGCGTTCAGGACGGCCGTGCGGGCCCGTTTCGCCAGCCCGTACAGGCCGGTGATCTCGTGCGTGGCGGTGGCGAGCAGCCCCTGCGAGCGGGCCCGCGCGACGATCGCCCGCTCCCCCAGCGGGTCGTCGACGCTGAACGGCTGCACCGCCACGACGACCTCGGCGCCCTCCTCCACGACCTTCGCCACGGCCGCCTCGACCTCGACCGGGTCCTCCGCGTCCCGGACGCCCGCGTACCGGATCGGCAGCCCTTTGCCCGGCGTGAGCTGGAGCTTCGCCAGCCCCTTGAGCCTGCCGGTCGCCCACGACTCGAAGCCGCGGCCGACGCCGACCACGCCGACGGTCGCGACGTCGCCCTCCAGCAGCGCGTTGGTGGCCTGGGTGGTGCCGTGCGCCAGGAACGACACGACGGACGCGTCGATCCCGGTCCGGTCCTGGAGTTCGCGCAGCGCGGCCAGGATGCCGTGCGCGACACCGTCGGGGTGGTCGTGGCTGGTGGGGACCTTGACCTGGCCGAGCAGGGCGAACGTCGTCGCGTCAACGGCCACGGCGTCGGTGAACGTGCCACCGACGTCGATGCCGATCCGGACGGGGTGTGGCTTCATCGCGAACACCTCCGGGGGAAGTTCAGGGGGTCAGTAGCCGCGCACGTCGGGCCAGTGGCGTTCGACGCCCGCCTGGTCGAGCAGCTGGGCGAACTCGTCGAGCAGCTTCGGGTCGGTGCGGATCCGCCGGGGCGTCCTGCCGCGGCGCAGGGCGAAGCCCGCGAGGTGGCCCGCGACCTCGCCGACGTTCCACTCGACCGGGTGCAGGCGGTAGCAGCCGTTGGTGATGTGGGTCGTGCCGATGTTCTTGCCCGCGGGTAGCAGGTTGTCGACCCGTCGCGGCAGGAGTGCGCCGAGCGGGATCTCGAAGGGGACGCTGGCGATGTCGACGTAGCCGTCGCCCGCGGTGGAGGGGTGCAGGTCGATCCGGTAGCTGCCGATGCCGACGGAGTCGGCGTACCGGGTGCGCCTGCCGGGCCCGAGCAGGTCGAGTGACACGTCGTGCTCGGTGATCGTGGTGACGGCCTTGACGCGGCGGGACTCGCGGACGTAGGCCGACTTGGCCAGGCCGTCGGCGGTGCCCATCACGTCGTGGCGCAGCCGCAGGCCGGGGAAGCCGGTGCCGCCGTCGACGCGCGGGGCCTCGGTCTGGAGCCAGTGCAGGACCGACAGCGAGAGCTGCTTGGCCTCGTCGTGGGCCTTGGCGACCGCCGCGGCGTCGACGTGGCCGTCGACCTCCAGGGCCGGGGCGAGCCAGTAGTCGTTGAGGGGCCAGTTGACCAGGGTGATGTCGGAGTCGAACGCGCCGGGCTGGTGCACGCCGCGGGCCAGGATGCGGCGGAACGCCCAGAGTTCCTTGTCGCCCGCGTCGGCGCTCTGGTCGGCGGTGACGGCCAGCGGGTCGGCGTCCGGGTTCGGCTCGAACGTCCTCGCGACCGGTTCCAGCGTGCGCGGGTCGGGTGCGGTGAAGCCGAGCAGCGGGCCCGGCCAGAACTCGGGGGTGTAGGCGCGCCAGAAGTCGTACGTGCGGGGCTTGTCGATCACGTGGTCCTCGCCCGCGTGGTGGGAGAGGGCGAAGCAGTAGGTGATGCCCTGGAGGTTCAGCGGGTCCGCGGTGTCGGGGGCGTGCGGCTCGTCGTGCTCGCCGCGGGCCTCGGCGCCCACCACGTGCTCGACCCCGGCCATGGGCAGCAGGTCGCCGTTCTCCGTGGCGTCCAGGACGTAGTCCGCGCGCACGGTGACGGAGTTGCCGCCGTCGTCGACCAGGTCCACGGCGTCGACCACGTCCCCGGTGGTGTGCGCGCCGGTCGGGCGGTGCCGCAGGAGCACGGTGAGCCGCCCGGCGCTGCGGTGCGGCGCGAGCGCGGCTTCGAGCACGGCGAGCGCCACGCGCGGCTCGTGGCAGAGCTTGGACACGCGGCCGGCGCCGGGGTTCAGCTCGGCCATCCGCATCGCCTCGGCGCGCAACGGGTAGTGCCTGCGGTAGTAGTCGCGGATGCCCTCGCGGACCCGCCGGTAGGAGGCGGTGGCCCCGAACCGCTCGATCCACGGGTTCTCGTCCGGGGGCACGCCCTGAGCGGTGAGCTGCCCGCCGATCCAGTCCGTCTCCTCGGTGAGCACGACGCGGTGCCCCGCGCCCGCCGCGGCCAGGGCGGCGGCGACTCCGCCGAGGCCGCCCCCGACGACGAGGATCTCGGTGTCCAGTTCGGTCATGACACGTCCTTCACGGTGGTGCCGGGCACGGGTTCGCAGGGCAGGAGCTGGTGCGGGTTCTCCGGGTCGCCGGTGATCAGCTCGACCAGCAGCTCGACGGCGCGGCGGCCCATCTCGCGGCGGGGCACCTCGAAGCCGGTGACCTCGTCGCCGCCCTCCGGTGGCCTGCCGAGCACGGCGTAGGACAGGCCGGTGCCGTCGACGGCGGCCCGCACGGCGGTGTAGGCGGCGTCGGTGTCGGTCTCCTCGACGACGACCGCCGAAACGCCGTCGTGCTGCCACCGCTCGACGGTGGCGCGGTCGACGTCGGTCCGCACGACCCGGCAGTCGATCCCCGTCTCGGCCGCGGCTTCGACGACTCCGCGTTCGCGGTCGGTGGACGAGGGGGCGTCGTCGTTCTCCCGGACGTACCGGACCTTCCGGTGGCCGTGGTCGACGAGTTGCCGCACGACGGCGGCGGAGGCGGCCACGTAGTCCGCGCCCACGAAGGGGATGCGGCCGTCCAGCTCGTCGCGGCGTCCTATGTAGACCAGCGGGAACTCGCTCTCGACCAGCTTCTCGATCGAGTCGACGGGCACGTGCCGCCCGAAGAACAGGCAGCCGTCGGCGATCCGGGTGCGCCGGATCGCGGCCTCGTCGTGGGTGCGCTCGCCGCGGCCGTCGGCGCCGGTGAACAGGATCAGGTCCTGCCCCAGCGCCGCGGCCTGCTCCTCGACGCCGACCAGGATCGGGTAGTAGGAGTCGGCGACGTCGGTCGGGAAGGTGGCCTTGAACGTGTAGAGCCCGAGCATGTGGTTGCGCTTGGACGCCAGCCGCGTGGCGACCGGATCGGGCACGTAGCCGAGCTGCTCGGCGGCGGCGAGCACCCGCAACCGGGTGTCCTCGGCCATCCGCACGCCCACCCGGTTGCCGCCCAGCACGACCGAGACGGTCGCCTGCGAGACACCCGCCAACGCGGCGATGTCCGCCTGCCGTGGTGCGCGGCGCTTCATCGGTCCTCCCGGTGCTGATGCGGATTAGCGAGGAGAGTGGTGGTGTTGCCTGCACATGTCAAGAGTTGGGCCGGATTTGCGTTTCCGCAGCACTAATACGTATTAGCACCTTGACCCGGCGGTCGGCGTCGCTCAACACTCGGCCAACCCCCCAACGGCGAGAGGGAGAACCACGATGACCGGAGAGCTGAACCGCAGGACGCTGTTCCGCGCGGGTGCCGGGCTGGGTCTCGGGCTGGCGGTGACGTCGCTGGCGCCGGGGATCGCGGCGGCCGGACCAGCGGGCTTCCCGACCTACCGGTACGTGCGGACGGCGTTCGACAAGAGCGCGTTGAAGTACAACCCGACCAACGAGCTGATCTTCCCCACCATCCGCGGCACGGTGAACCGCGTGGCCAACGCCCGCGGCCGGTTCTACCTGTACTACGCGCCCCACGACGCGCCGGGCGGCATCTGCCTCGCCTACGGCGACTCGCTGGAAGGGCCGTTCACCGAGTACCCGAACAACCCGATCGTGAAGCGGGACTGGGCACCGCACTACTCGGTGTCGCACGTGTCGTCGGCGCACGTGCTGTGGAACACCGCGGCCAAGGAGATGTGGCTGTACTTCCACGGGGAGAACACCACGACTCGGCTGGCGCGGTCCAAGGACGGCATCACCTTCACCTACGACAAGGTCGTGCTCTCGACCTCGATGCTGCCGTCCGGGACGACCGAGACGTCCTACGCGCGGGTGTTCGAGCACAGGATCGCCTCGCGCGGCGCGAACTACGTGATGGTGTTCATGATCAACACCACGGCGAACAGGCGGAACATCGGCTGGGGCTGGTCAGCCGACGGCCGCAACTGGACGTTCTCCCAGACGCCGCTGATCCGCGCGTCCGAGGTAGGGGCCACCGACGCCGCCGCCCCCTCGCTGGCGTACCGCAACGGGACGACCTACGTCGTGTTCCACACCAACCTGGGCACCATGCACCTGACCGAGGTCGGCAACGACTTCACCCGCAAGGTGCACCACGGCGTGTTCCACCGGCCGTTGACCGGGGCCCCGGACCGGGGCAGGTCGGCCGCGCCGTCGTTCGGGACGGAGAACGGCGTGGAGTACATGTTCTACGAGGCGGGTGCGCGCCTGGAGGGCGCCATCGCCATCGCGCGGGCCGTGTGAGTGCGGTGTGGTCGGTTCCGCCGGACCGACCACACCACCGTTCTAGCCCCGTGACGAGGACCTGGACCCGGGACGCAGGACCTGGGTGATCAACCCCGCCCTGTCGCTGTAGCCGAGCGATTCGCCGAAACGCTTCAGCCGTGCCCTGGTGGCTTCGCTCAACGTTCCGCCGCTCGCGCGCAACGCCATCAACGTCCAGTAGGCGTTGAACGGCTTGTCCTCCGACATGGCGAGCTCGGCCAGCCGCTCCGCCGCAGCGGGATCGGGGTGCTGACACAGGTAGACGACACTGGCCAGCCTCAGCCCCCGGTCCTCGCTCCTCAGGTGGACATCCGCGGTGAAGTCCTCGATGTGCCGGAACGCCTCCGTCATCTCCTCCACCAGCGCGGTCATGGCGGCCGTACGAACATGACCACTCGACATGGTCGAACGGATCTCGTTGTACCGGGCCGCCAGCACGGCGATCGCCTCGGGAACGTCGAGCGCGACTCGGACCTCCGGCGCGGTGGTGGACAGGGCGAGTTGAACCCCTTCCTTGGCCTCGGCCAAACCACGTTCCACGTCGCCGATCCTGCTCTTGAGGGTGAAACCGAAGCCGGAGATCTCCGAGAAGAACGCCCCCAGACATGCCAGGATCGCCAACGCGAGCACCAGCACCGGAGGATCGGTCGCTTGCGAGTGCCTGCACACCGTCACCACCGCGCCGGCGGTACCACCCGATCAGATGAGCGGCAGCCTCGGGAAGGACCTCCGACCGACTGCACCGAGGGGCCGGACGAGACATCGCTGCCCATTCGTGGAGAAGGCCGCCGCGAAACCGGAGGTCATGCCGAACGCACCGCTCACCGGGACTGGCCACCGCCGAGCCGGGCCGGCGGGCCGAAACGGCCACCGCAGTCCTCGACCGCGCCCCTTCAGCCGTCCAACGCCAGCGCGAGCTGCAGCGACGCGGGCACGTACCCGTGTGCCTGGTAGAAGCCGATCGCCGCGGTGTTCGAGGCGAACGCGTGCACGGTCACCTCGGTGACCCCGCGGTCCCGCGCCCACGCCACGAACGCGGCGTTCAGCTCGCCGCCGACACCGGACCCGCGCCGGTCCTCGGCGACCCGCACGCTCTCCAGCTCGGCGCCGACCACGGTCGGCCGGGTCGGGTTCGGGCCCTTCAGCCGCCCGAGCAGGTGGCCGACGATCCGATCGTCGGCGACGGCCACCAGGCAGAGCACGTCCGGCGCGGCGATGGCGGCGGCGTAGTACTCGTGCCCGTGCCGCGCGGGCCACGTGGTGTCCACGTGCGGGTCGCGGGTGCCGCCGTCCTCGGCGAACAGGGCGGCGGCGGAGGCGACGAAGCCGTCCAGGTCGGCCGCGGTCGCGAGGCGGACGGTCACGACGGCTCCCCGCGGTACCGGTCGGCCAGCGCGGCGCGGACGATCTCCCCCGCTTGCTCCTCCGAGAGGCCCTTCTCGTGGGCGGTCGCGGCGTACGAGCGGGCGGCGCGCAGGACGCGTTCGCGGCTCTGCTCGCCCGCCGCGCTGACCACCGTGCCCGCGCGGCCCCTCGTCTCGATCAGTCCCGCCTCCTCCAGTTCGCGGTAGGCGCGGGCGACCGTGTTGACCGCCAGCCCCAGGTCGGCGGCCAGCGCGCGGACCGTGGGCAGGCGGGCGCCCACGGCCAGCTCGCGGTTCGCGATGCGCAGGGCGAAACCCGCCCTCACCTGCTCGAACGGCGGGACCTGCGATTCCGGGTCGATGCTGATCACCCGGTGAAGCTACCCCAGCAGCTTGGCCACGTTGGCCTTGTCCGCGCCGAGGTCGACGTACACCGCGGCCCACGCCTTGTCGGCCTCGTTGGGGCCCGTGCCGTCGCAGAAGGCCTTCTTGCCGTGCGCCGTGTAGTAGCGCAGCACGGGCAGGACCTCGTCGGTCGGTCCACCGTCGGAGTTCGTGTAGTTCGCGGCGGGCGGGGCGGGCTGGTGCTTCATGCACGCGACGTCGGCCAGGCCCTCGTCGTCGAACTTGACCCCTGCGGCGGTGGCGCCCTGGGTCGTGCAACCCGCGAGCAAGAGGGCCGTGGCGATCAAGAACAGTTTCACGGTGGTTGTCTCCTAACCGATCAGTGCGCGGGTGGTGAGACCGAGTCCGACGACGAGCACCAGGGCTGCGGTGCTGAACGGGGTGAACTCGGACAGCTTGCGGAGTCGTGCGGTGACCGCGAGGTTCTCCAGGCGGTCGCGGACCTTGATCAACAGGAGTCCGGCGAGGGTGAGCATGGCGGCCATCCCGGCGCCGTAGGCGAAGACGAGGACGACGCCGAACCAGGTGCGGCCCAGCGCGACCGCGCCGAGCAGCACGATCAGCGCCGACGGGCTGGGCACCAGGCCGCCCGCGACGCCCATGCCGATCAGGCTCGCCCGGCCGAAGCGAGGGCCGTGCGAATGCCCGTGGCCGTGCCCATGCCCGTGGCCGTGCCCATGTCCGTGGCCGTGCCCATGTCCGTGGCCGTGGCCGTGTTCGGCGACCTCGGAGGCGCCCGCCCGGCGGCGGCGCAGCGCGGAGAACAGCAGGGTGCCGCCGATGACGGCGACGAGCAGGCCGCTCGCCATGCCCAGCCAGCGCAGCACCGCGTCCCCCGCCAGCGCGCTGGACACGCTAAGCAGCAGGCCCAGCACCAGCACGCCCGCGGTGTGGGTGAACGTCACGGTCGCGCCCACCAGCACGGCGTCGCGGCTGGTGCCGCGCCGCCCGGCCAGGTAGGCGGCCATCAGGGTCTTGCCGTGGCCGGGCAGGGCCGCGTGCGACGCGCCGAGCACCAGCGCGAGCAGCACGGCCAGCACCCCGACCAGCGGGGTCAGGTCGCGGGAGCCGATCAGGCCGTTGAACGCGGCCGTGGTGGCGTCGAGGAAACCGATGCCGGTCCGCACGGGCGTGGTGCCCGCGGCAGCGGCGGCGGTGCCCTCACCGGGCTGGGCCTCCAGGGTGACCGCGCGGACGTCCATCGGCGTCGACAGCAGGTCCTCGGGGTAGGTGCGCAGCTCGTCGGTGACGCTGCTGGTCGGCACGCCACCGGACACCGCGACACCGGTGCCGGTGGCGATGATCTCCCGCCACCCCGTCCGGTCGGCGAGGTAGGTGTCGCCGAAGGTCAGCGCGACCTTCCCGTCCACCCGCAGCGGCGCGGTGAACTCGCACACCAGCCGCGTGGTCGCGAGGTCGGCCTGGCCCGGCGGGTGGGTGACGGCGGCGGACTTCGCGGTGAACGCGAGCCGGTCGCCGTCGGCGCGGGCGTCGAGCGCGGCCTGGACGTCGGCGCACTTGCGCGCGGCGTCCACCGGACGTGGTTCCTGGAGCGTCGGGATCTCCGCGCTGTCCACGACGGACCGCACGTCGAGCCGGTCCGGGTGCAGCTGGAGCACGTCGGAGTGGTTGACGCTGAAGTTGCCGAGCGGGTGCGCCGCGGACACCCCCGATCCGAGGAGCAGGGCGAGTCCGCAGAGGACGACGACCACGGCCGCGCGCTTCACCGGGCGCTCTCCAGCTCGGCGAGCTTGGTGCGCGCGATCGGCGCGTGCAGCGGGGAGAAGTACGGGTTCACCGACAGCGCCTCGGTCAGCGCGGCGTGCGCTTCGGGGGCGCGACCGAGCGCGGCGAGGATCATGCCGCGGTGGAACGAGAACGTGGCGTTGCGCCAGCCCAGCGCGGCGGCCTTGTCGGAGAACCCCAGCGCTTCGGCGTCGCGGCCGTTCACGTGCAGGGCCCACGCCATCGCGTCGGCGGCGAGCACGCTCTGCCTGCGGCCCCACTCGGCCTCGGCCAGCGCCAGCGCCTCGGCGGGGTCGCCGTGGTCGGCGGCGATGGTGGTGAGGGTCAGGTCGTCGTTGGCGCCCTGGGCGGCGAGCAGCTTCTTCTGCTCGGCCAGCACGGTGTACTGGGCCGCGGCCTCCGGCTTGCGCCCGGCCTGGTCCAGCAGTTCGGCGTACTCCAGGAGGTAGTGCGGCACCGGGACCCGGTTGACGACCTGCTGGTACCCGCTGAGCGCCTGGTCGAACTCGCCGCGGGCCCCGGCGACCTTCGCCTTGCCCTGCAAGGAGGTCACGTCCTGCGGGTTGAGCGCGAGGCCCTGGTCGTACTGGCGGGCGGCCTCGTCCAGGTCGCCCCGGTTGAACGCCAGCTCACCGAGGTAGTAGTGGCAGAACACGCGTTCGTCCGGAGTGGACGCCGCGGTGAGCGCGCGGTCCAGGGCGTCCTTGGCCTCGTCGACGCGGCCGTGGGTCTCGAAGTGGTAGGAGGCGCGGGTGAAGGAGGCGACACCGGGGCGCAGGTCCAGCATCCGCTGGAGCGAGGCGGTGGCGGCCGCGTCGTCGCCGAGCTCGGTGTAGGCGTCGACCAGGACGCCCTGCACCTCGGCGGAGTCCGGGCGGACCTCCTGGGCCTTGAGGCCCCAGTCCCGAGCGGCGGCGAAGTCGTGGCGGGCGTTGGCGAGCGCGCCCTGACCGAGCATCGCCTCGCCGTTGTCCGCGGGCTTGATCTTCAGCGATTCCTCCAGCGCGCATTGGGCCTTGACGTAGTAGGAGGGGTCGGCTCCGGCACGGGCGATCTCGGTGTAGGTGGCGCCGAGCTCGGCCCACGTGCCCGCGTCCCCCGGTCGGGCGTGGAGCTTGTCCTGCAGGGCGACCGCCCTGGTCTGCAGGGCGTTGGCGCGGCTCACCCCGGGGACGGGGTCGGCGGTGCCGTCCGAGCGGGCCGCGTACGACACGGCCACCACCGTGACGGCGACGACCGCGGCGGACCACAGCAGGTACTGGCGCTTCATGGCGATTCCTCGGTCACTCCAAGTCGGACGCGGGCGGCCGCGTCCGACTTCGGTAGCGGTCAGGGGGTGTTGACGGCCTTGTTGCGCGGCAGCCCGACGTACGGGAAGTTCGGGGCGAAGGTCACGTCGTTGTGGTGGACCTTGTCCCCGGCCGCGAGGGCCTTGACCAGCTTGCCGGTGACGGCGGCGCCTTCGAGCGCCTGGATCTCGATGTCGATGACGTCGTCGAACAGCCGACGCCCGTTGGGGAAGCCCTGGGTGTCACCTCCCAGCACACCGAGCCGGTTGGGCTGCGGGTTCGGCGCGATGGACATGTTGAGCCGCAGCTGCTCCGACGGCGCGAACTTCCTCGGGTCCACGTCGGCGTTGTTGAGCTGCGAGTTCAGGTCGACCTTGATCGGGCCGTTCGCCTTGGTCGTGATGCCCGTCAGGAAGATCTCCACCAGGTCGCTGCGCGGCTCGGCGGGGGCCTTGATGCCGTAGATCTGCTCGATCAGCTTCGGCAGCTCGGGCTGGTTCACCCGGTCCAGCAGGGCCTGCACCTTGGCGTCGTTGACCGGCTCCAGGCCGTTGAACGCGTCCTTGATCCCGGCGGAGGAGACGACCTCGTTGACGAGCGGGTTGCCCAGTCGGGACACCTGCACGAACGGGCCTTCCGCCTTCGCCGCGCCCGGCGAGAGCCGGAGGGTCTGGCGTTCGGTGTCCGCCCAGAGGCCGATCACCGGGTTGCGCTTCGCGTCGCCCTTGAGCGCCAGCACGTGCTTGGGGATCTGCAGCGCGATGGTGTTGACGTTGTAGCCCTTGAGCGTGTCCTGCCCGACCTCGGACAGGTTCCCGCCGTAGAGCAGGTCGAACACCCGCAGGTCGGCGAAGAACGGGTCGTCCGCGGGTCCCGCGTAGACCTGGCCGCCGCCCTGGAGCTTGGTGATCGCCTGGTCGCGCAGCGGTTGGAAGTACGGCATGGACGCGGGTCCGACGATCGACGGCGCGACCCGGCCGTCTTTGACCAGGACCTTCTTCCCGCCCGCGTCGTCGAGCTGCTCCAGCGTGTACGTCTGGCGGAACAACAGGTTCTCGTCGTCCAAAGAGGACACGACGCCGTTGTTGTAGAGGAACGTGTCCGCGCCGCGCTTGTCGTCGGTCTTGAACGTCAGGCGGTACGTCAGGTCCGGCACGGCGTCGCCGTCGTTGTCGATGTTGACGTCGTAGTGCGCGTCGGTGGCCCACGGGTAGAAGTTGGGGCCGCCGTTGGGTTCCTGGAACCCGGAGTAGTTCGCGATGACCGTGACGAAGTCCGGCTGGTCGCCTGCCACGAACGCGTACAGGTCGGTGTTGTCGACCGTCGGGTCGGCGGAGATCAACGGCGCCTCGCGGTGGCTGGACGCCACCGAGGAACCCGGCACCAGGACGTCGACCGCGGCGATCAACAACGTGGCGCCGGCGGCCGCTAGCACGCCCCTCGTGCGTCGCCGCCGTGTCAGTGGTGGTGCTTCTGGCATGCCCGCTCCCTTCCCGCTAGCCCACGCACGCGGGCTTCAGGGAGGGATTCGCAGGAATCAGCAGCGGCGTTCAACGCTCAGCCGTTCCACAGGTGATATTGGTGCGAACGGCCCAGCGTTTGCGACCGTTCGGACCAGTTTCACGCCTGGGGGTTTCACGAGCCGTCGTAGATGACCCGTCCGTTGAGGACGGTGCGCAAGCACTTCGGCAGCGGCGCTCCCGGCTCCAGCGGCGGCAGGCCGGGCACTCCGGAACGCGGGTCGAGCGACCACCGCTGGACCCGCGAGTCCGATCCGGCGACGACCAGCTCGGCCGCCTCCCACACCGCGTAGGTCGCGGGCGCGCCCGGCTGGAGCGTGCCGGTGATGCCGTCGTCCACGCCCGCCGCCCGCCAGCCGCCCCTGGTGTGCGCGGTGAACGCCGCCCGCGGCGACAGCCCGGCCCCCGGCGTGCGGTGGTGCACGGCGGCCCGCACGGCCGCCCAGGGGTCGACCGGCGTCACGGGGGTGTCCGACCCGAGGGCCAGCAGCATCCCCGCCGACGCGAGCTGGGCGAACGGGTTGAGCGCCGTGCCGCGCTCGACGCCGAGTCGCTGCGCGTACATGCCCTCCGGCCCGCCCCACTCCGCGTCGAACAGCGGCTGCACCGACGCCACGACCCCGTAGGCGCCGAGCGCCTTCGCCTGGTCGGGGGTGATCATCTCCACGTGTTCGAGCCGGTGCCGCCGCGCGGCGAGCGCGGGCGCGCCGACCCGTCCGGCGGCCAGGTCGAAGCCCTCCACGACGGCGGACATCGCCGCGTCGCCGATGACGTGGAACCCGGCCTGGAGCTTGGCCTCGGTGCACCGCACGAGGTGCTCGGCGATGGCCTCGGCGTCCCGGTAGAGGGCTCCGGACGTGTCGTGCGCGTCGTCGTAGGGCTGGTGCAGCGCGGCGGTCCGGGAGCCGAGCGCGCCGTCCACGAACAGGTCGCCCGCGAGGCCGTTGACCGGCAGTTCGATCGGCTCGGTGTCGCCCCAGTACCCGACCACCTGCGGTCCGTCGGTCATGGCGAGCAGGTCCGCGAGGTCGTCGACGCTGGAGATGTCCGGCCCGGCGCACTCGTGCACGGCGGCCACGCCCTTGCTCGCGGCGTGCCGGAGGAACGCCCGCTGCGCCGCCCGGCGCTGCTCGACCGGGATGGCGTCCTTCGCGACGGCCCGGACGCGGTGGTGCGCGGCCCGCGACAGCGGCCCGTCCTCCGACCACCCGTCCGCGTCCCGCGCGCCGGGCGCGGCGTCCACCAGCGCCGACGAGGCCAGCGCCGAGTGCACGTCGATCCGCGACAGGTACACCCGCGCTCCCCCGGCGGCCTCGTCCAGTTCCGCGCGGGTCGGCGGCCGCTCCTCCGGCCAGCGGGTCTCGTCCCAGCCGTGGCCCCAGATGAGGGGGCCGTCGGCCCTCCGAACGGCGTCCAGGCACTCGGCGAGCGACGTGCACCCGGTCAGGTCGAGCCCGGTCAGCAGCAGACCGGCCGAGGTGGCGTGCACGTGGGCGTCGACGAACGCCGGGGCCACGAACGCCCCGTCGAGCTGGACGACCTCCGCGTCGGGGTGCAGGGCGAGGCCGACCGAGTCCTGGCCGACCCAGACGATCGTGCCGTCGGTGACGGCCATGGCGGTCGCCGCCTGCGAGGAGTAGATGCGGCCTCCGAGGAGGAGTCGCGTCGAGGCGCTCTTCCCCGCCGAGGCACCAGGAGAATTTGTCGTCACGACCGCTCAGTCTGCCCGTACTCCTCCGCGAGGCGATCGCGGAGTCGGGCGTGGCGGAACTGGTAGACCGGTCCGGCCTGCCGGAGCACGCCGCGGCGGTGGGCTTCGCGGAGGAACGCCATCAGCCGCCACGGCAGCTTTCCGGTGGCGGCGAGGTGGGCGCGGGCCAGCGCGAAGCGGCCCCATGCCTGGTAGGCGATGGTCTGGGCCGCGCCGATGGCCAGCGCCGTGATGAGCGCCCGCAGGCCGTTCCCCCCACCGAGCAGCGCCACTCCGAGCCCGATCGGGACGGCGAACTTCACCACGGTGACCGCGGAGGTGGTCCGGTCGATCCGCAGCAGCCGGTCGGGATCGCTCACGACCCCGTCGGCCGGACTGGGGCCGATCGCGGTGGCGACCGCCAGCGCCGCCACCGCGGCCGCCAGGAGCACGGCCGTCCACGGGGCCAGGTCCAGCAGCAGCGCCACGCCCACGCCACCGAACAGCCCGGCCACCGCGGCCGTCGGGACGCCGGACCAGTGGGTCGGACGCAGGCGCAGCGGCCGGTGGTCCGTGGTGACGCCCGTGGCCATCGGGATGAGCAGGAAGACCATCAGCACGGCCACCGTGGAGGAGCCGCTGGCCAGCGCACCCAGCAGCACCGGCACGCACAGGGCGGCGACGAAGATCGCCTGGTAACCGCTCACCGCGCTCGGCAGCCGCCACCAGGCCAGGTCGTGGGTGTCCTGGCGGACCAGGAAGTCCGCCAGGAAGCCGAAGTGCCGCCGGTCCCGGTCGTCGTCGTAGAGCGCCGGGACGTACCGGCTCAGCAGGTGCCCGTGCGGGTCCGGCACGTCCAGCAGTTCCGCCGGGTCGGCGGTGTCGTAGACGGTGCGGGCCAGGGTGAGCACCAGCGGGGTGTCGAGCACCGGGAGCAGGCGGTCGAGCACCGGCGCCCACTTGTCGCCGCGGGCGGAGAGCCGCAGGTACTTCTCCACGTCGGCGGGGTCGAGATCGGCGAGCACGATCGCCGCCGCGCCGGTCACCACGTCGGCCGCGGCGGCGTACTCGTCCACGCGGCTGGTCAGCACCAGCGGGTCGCCCTCGCCGAGGGCGGCGTTGATCGCGCGGATCGCCCGGTCGCGCAGGTCGGGGGCGATCTCGTCGAAGCCGTCGAGCACCGGGAGGATCCGCTCGGCGGCGACCAGTCCCCTGGTCTCCGGGCCGTACTGCCGCTCCAGTTCGTCGGCCATCCAGGTCCGCAGGTCCACGACGGGGTTCCACGACCCCAGCGGGAAGAGGACCGGGACGCGCTCGGTCGTCGCGGTGACCACGAACCGGGTGGTGACCACGGTCTTGCCCGATCCCGGCCCTCCCAGCACCACGAGCCTGCCGGACGGGACGGCCGCGTAGACCTCGGCCAGGTGGTCGAGCGTCCCGGCGAGGTCGACCGGTTCCTCGCGGTCGGGGTCGCGGTGGATCGTCGGCCAGTGGTCGACCAGGTCCGGTGGCGCGTTCGTCCAGCGCACGGGCAGCGGGTACGGGTCGTGCACGCCCAGGGCCCGTTCCTCCTGCCGCCACTGCGCCCGCACGGTCGCGGCGAGGTCGAACGGCGGTGGTGCGGGCGTGCGGGCGCGCCACCACTGGGAGAGCGCCAGCAGCAGGCCTGCCCCGCCGAACGCCATCCCCAGCACGCTGGACTTCTGGTCCGCCAACTCCCACCCGTCGCGGAACAGGAACAAGAAGAGGCCGGTGGCCACCACGAGGGTGACCACCGGCCAGGTCCACCGGGCTGATCTCATCAGGTCATCATGCCGGGACCTTCACCCGGTTTCGACGGAACCGCAGCACTGCCGAGGCGATCAGGACGATCGCCAGCAGGCCGTAGGCGACCATCGCGAACGGGCTGTCCACGAGTGCCACCGGGTTGCCCTGGCTGATCGTCAGCGTCCGGCGCAGCTGCTCCTCCGCCATCGGCCCCAGGATCATGCCCACGACGGCGGGCGCGATCGGGTAGCCGTGGCGTCGCATGAAGAACCCGATCACGCCGATGACCAGCAGCACGACCAGGTCCTGGACCACGAAGTTCACCGCGTAGGTGCCCAGCGCGGCGAACAGCAGGATGCCCGAGTACAGGTAGGCGCGCGGGATCTGCAGGACCTTCACCCAGATCTTGATCAGGGGGAGGTTGAGCACCAGGAGCATCACGTTGCCGATGTAGAGGCTCGCGATGAGCGCCCACACCAGGGCCGAGTTGTTCTGGAACAGCAGCGGCCCCGGCTGGATGCCGTAGCTCTGGAACGCCACCACGATGACCGCCGCGGTCGCCGTGGTCGGCAGGCCGAGGGTCAGCAGCGGCACGAGGACACCGGCCGCGGCCGCGTTGTTGGCCGCCTCCGGTCCCGCGACGCCCTCGATCGCGCCCTTGCCGAACTCCTCGGGGCGCTTCGAGAGCTTCTTCTCGGCCGCGTAGGACAGGAACGTCGAGACGTCCGCGCCACCGGCCGGGATGGTGCCGATCGGGAACCCGATGGCGGTGCCGCGCAGCCACGGCTTCCACGACCGCGCCCAGAACTCCTTGGTCATCCACTTGCCGCCGACCGGCACGACCTCGACCGGGCCGTGCCGCAGCCGCGACGCCACGTACAGCGCCTCGCCGACGGCGAAGACGCCGACCGCGACGATCACCACGTCGATCCCGTCGGCCAGCGTGGACAGGCCAAGGGTCAGCCGGGGCTGACCGGTGAGCGAGTCCGTGCCGACCAGCCCGAGGAACAGGCCCAGCGCCAGCGCCGCCAGGCCGCGGCTGACCGACGAGCCGAGCAGCGCGGCGACCGTGATGAACGCGACGACCATGAGCGCGAAGTAGTCGGGTGGCCCGAGGGTCACCGCGAGGTCCGCGATGGTCGGCGCGAGCACGGTCAGCAGCACCGTGGCGATCGTGCCCGCGACGAAGGAGCCGATGGCGGCCGTGGCCAGCGCGGCGGCGCCGCGCCCGGCCTTCGCCATCTTGTTGCCTTCGAGCGCCGTCACGATCGAGGACGACTCGCCCGGCGTGTTCAGCAGGATCGACGTAGTCGACCCGCCGTACATGCCGCCGTAGTAGATGCCCGCGAAGATGATCAGCGCCGCGGTCGGTTCGAGCGTGTAGGTCAACGGCAGCAGCAACGCGACCGTCATGGCCGGGCCGATGCCCGGCAGCACGCCGACCGCCGTGCCCAGCGTGACGCCGAGCAGTGCGTAGAGCAGGAACTCCGGCTGCATCGCGGTCGCGAAACCGTCGAGCAGCAGCATGACGTTATCCATCGAGGAGTGGCACTCCCTCAAAGATCCCGGCGGGCAGGGAAAGACCCAGTCCGGACGCGAAGGCGATCTGGATCACCAGGGAGAGCACGACCGCGATCAGCAGCACCTTCCACCACGGTCGGGCGCCCAGCGTCCAGGCGGCGCCCGCGAACAGCACCGCCGCGGCCACCGGCCAGCCGACCAGGTCGATCAGCGCGAGGTGCGCGACCAGGAGGACCATCAGCTTGGCCACGGTCAGCCAGTCGGTCCGCGCGTTCGCGTCGACGTCCTCCGCTTCCTCCTGCTCGCCGAGCTTGCCGCGCACGGTGGCCACTACGGCCGCCAGGCCCGTCACGACGAGCAGGAAGCCGACGGCGTACGGGAACGCCCGCGGCCCGA
Source organism: Umezawaea sp. cmx-9-4 (assembly GCA_049997955.1). Lineage (GTDB taxonomy): Bacteria > Actinomycetota > Actinomycetes > Mycobacteriales > Pseudonocardiaceae > Umezawaea. The sequence goes on from JAEBDY010000004.1 coordinate 130,519, forward strand.
CCGAACTGGCCGAGGGGGGCACGCGGATGGTGCCCGCCTCGACCAGCGTGAAGATCCCCAGCGCGACGATCAGCCCGCCGAAGACGTACTCCTCGACCTGCCGACCGCGCACCGGGTCCGCGCCCGGTGTCGGGGAGTCGACAGCGGTCACTTGACCAGCCCGATCCCCTTGAGCGTGGTCTGGATGGTGTTGATCTCGGTGGTGAGGAACTTCGAGAAGTCGTGGCCCGTCAGGAAGGTGTCGGTCCAGCCCTTCTTGGTCAGCTCCGCCTTCCACTGCTCGCTGGCGTGCATCTCGGTGACCAGCTTGACGAGGTTGTCCTTCGCCGCGACGGAGATGCTGCCGGGGGCCACCACACCGCGCCAGTTGATGAGCTCGACGTCCATGCCGCCGCCCTTGAGGGTCGGGGCCTTGAGGTCGGCGTGCTCGTTCGGCCCGGAGGTCGCCAGTGCGCGGAGCTTGCCGGCCTTGATCTGCTCGGCGTACTCGCCGACGCCCGAGATGCCCGCGTTGACCTTGTTGCCCAGCAGCGCGGCGAGCGACTCGCCACCGCCGGAGAACGCCACGTAGTTGAGCTGGGTCGGCTCGATGCCCTTCGCCTTGAGCATCATGGCCGCGAGGATGTGGTCCGTGCCGCCCGCGGAGCCGCCTGCGACCGAAACGGCCTGGCCCTTCTCCGCGATGTCGGCGAGCAGGTCGTCGATCTTCTGGTACGGCGAGTCGGCGGGAACGACGATGACCTCGTCCTCGGCGGTGAGCCGGGCGATCGGGGTCGCGTCCTCCAGGCGCTTGTCCACGCCGTTGGTCTCGACCGCGCCGACCATGACCAGGCCGGTGATCATCAGGAAGTTCTCGGACTTCTCGTTGGCGAGCTTCTGCAGGCCGACCGTGCCGCCCGCGCCGCCCACGTTGCTCACCTGCACCGACTTGACGAGGTCAGCGCCGGTGATGCTGGCCTGCATGGCCCGCGCGGTCTGGTCCCAACCGCCGCCCTGGTCCGCGGGGGCCATGATCTCCAGCTTCGCGAGCGAGCTCGACGTGCTCGCCCCGCCACAGCCCGCGAGCGCGAGACTCACCGCGATCGTCGCGGCCGCCACCGTGCGCGCTCCACGGGTGTGAATTCTCGACATTGTTCAACGCCTTCCGGGTATCGGGGCTTTCTCTGCCCCGGTGGCGGCTGAGGCTAGGCATTCGGCGGGTGACGAATACACCACTGGTGGTAACGGTCGTAATGGTCGTTCCGGTCGTGGAGCGGCCCACGAGCCGATTGGGCCAGAATGCGCAGCATGCGACGGTCGTTCTCCCTCGGTGTCTACCTGCTGGCCCTGCAGGTGATCATCGTTCTGGTCACGACGTGCACCGCCGGGCTGCTCGCGGCGAAGCTGCAGAACGACCGGATCCGGGAGGCCTACAAGGACCGGATGCTGTCAACCGCCGAAAGCGTGGCGCGGCTACCGTCGGTGATCGAGGCGTTCGACGCGCCCCGCCCGGCGGAGATCATCCAGCCGCTCGCCGAGGTGCTGCGCAAGGCGTCCGGCGTGACCTACGTGGTGGTGACCGACCGGCAGGGCAACCGGTACGCCCACCCGGACCCCACCCGCATCGGCCAGAAGGTGTCGACGGACCCGTCCTCGCCCCTGTCCGGCCAGGTGTTCGTGGGCACGGAGACCGGCACGCTGGGCACGTCGCTGCGGGCGAAGGTGCCGATCAGGGCCGCCGACGGGACGATCATCGGCATCGCGTCGGTCGGCATCCTGGAAACCCAGCTGTCGTCCGACTTCGCCGACGACCTGCCCGAGCTGATCGGCTGGCTCGCGGCGGCGGCGCTGATCGGCTCGCTGGGCGCCGCGATGGTGACCAAGACGGTCCGCAGGCGGACGTTCCGCCTCGAACCGGCCGAGATCGGCCAACTGCTGGAGACCCGCGACGCCATGCTGCACGGCATCCGCGAGGGCGTCGTCGCGGTCGACGACCACGAGCACCTGGTGCTGGTCAACGACGAGGCGATGCGGCTGCTCGACCTGCGCGAGGACCCGACCGGCCTGCCCGCCGCGCAGGTGCTGGAACGCGGCGGCCTGCTGGACCTGGCGCGCGGCGCCGAGGACGTGGCCGACCGGCTGGTGCTGGCCGGTGAGCGCGTCCTGGTCGCCAACCGGATGACGGCCAAGTCGCAGGGCAGGCCGGTCGGCGTCGTGCTGACCCTGCGGGACCGAACCGAACTGCACGACGCCTTGCGCGAACTGGACGGGCAGCGGACCGTGACGGAGGTGTTGAGGTCGCAGGCGCACGAGTTCTCCAACCACCTGCACGTCATCGGCGGCCTGCTGGAACTGGACCGGCCCGCCGACGCCGTGCGCTACATCGAACGCGTCGGCGGCGCGGGCTCGCTCACGTCGGCCACCGTCGACCGCGCCATGGCCGACCCGGCGCTGGCAGCGCTGCTGCTGGCGAAGGCGGGCACGTCCCACGAGCACGGCGTCTCGTTCCGCCTCTCCCCCGATTCGTCGGTCACGAGGGAGGCGGGTGACGACACCTTGACGGTGTTGGGCAATCTGATCGACAACGCCGTCGACGCGGCGGGGTCCGGCGGCACGGTCCACGTGCTCGTCCGGTCCGACCGCGACGGCGTGCGCCTGCTGGTCGAGGACGACGGGCCGGGCATCGAGGAATCGCAACGCGGGAGGATCTTCACGTTGGGCGTCACAACCAAGCAACCGCGCCAGACGCACGGCCGCGGCATCGGCTTGGCGCTGGTATCGCGCGTGGTCACCAGGCGCGACGGCCGCGTCGACGTGGGCCGGTCCGACCTGGGCGGAGCCTCGTTCGACGTCTGGCTCCCGTCACCGGTGGGGGTCGGCGCGTGAACCCCGTCCGCACCCTCGTGGTCGACGACGACTTCGCCGTCGCCGCCGTGCACCGCGCGTTCCTGGACACGCTGCCCGAGTTCACCGTGGTCGGCGAGGCCCACCGCGGCACGGACGCGCTGCGCGCCGTCGAGGAACTCCACCCCGACCTGGTCCTGCTCGACATCCACCTGCCGGACATCTCCGGCCTGGAGGTGCTGTCCCGCCTGCGCGCCCGCGCGGGCGCCCCGGTGGACGTCATCGCCATCACCGCGGCCCGCGAGGTGGAGACCGTTCGGCAGGCCATGTCGCGCGGGGTGGACCACTACCTGGTCAAGCCGTTCACCAGGTCGGCGTTCCTGGAGCGGATGAACGCCTACCTGGCGCAGCGGGCGGAGGTGCTGCGGGTCGGGCGGGAGCCGGTGCTGGACCAGGAGGCCGTCGACCAACTGCTGGCGGCCGGGCAGCGGAAGCCCCGCACGGCGGCGTTGCCGAAGGGGTTGTCGGCGGTCACGCTGCGGCTGGTGACGGAGACGCTGCGGACCACGGACGACGACATGTCCGCCCAGGAGGTCGGGGACCTGGCCGGGGTGTCGCGGGTCAGCGCCCGGCGGTACCTGGAGCACCTGGTGGCGATAGGGAAGGCGGAGGTCCAGCCGCGGTACGGGGTGTCGAACCGACCCGCGCACGGGTACCGGTTGACGTGACGACGAGTGCCGCACCCGAGCGCCCCGCAGGACGCCGGGGTGCGGCACGCGCTCACGTCAGGCGGAACCAGCGGCAGCCGTAGGGCTCCAGGGTCACCTTGACGTTGCCGCTCTTGGGGATCTTGGTCTTCCCGATCTCCAGCAGGTCTTCGGCGACGGTGAAGTCCTTCAGCGGCAACGTGATCGTCACGTCGGCGTCGCCGAAGTTGTGCACCGCCACCACGGTCCCGTCCGAGTCGCACCGGTGGGCCAGCACGGAGGGCTCGTCGGTGGTGATCACCTGGAACTTGCCCCACGCCAGCTCCGGGCAGTCGCGGTAGCGCTCCACCAGCAGCTTGATCCATCCCAGCAGCGAGTCCGGGTCCCGTTGCTGGGACTCGACGTTCACCTTCTTGGGACCGAACTCGCCGGTGACCACCGGGCCGGGGAGGGACTTCGCGGGCGCGGTGGAGAAGCCGCCGTTGGCGGTGGCGTCCCACTGCATCGGGGTGCGGACCGCCAACCTGCCCTCGGCCGCCAGGTTCTCGGCCATGCCGATCTCCTCGCCGTAGAACAGCACCGGGGTGCCGGGCAGGGAGAAGAGGAGGCTGTAGACCATGCGGATGCGGCGCTGGTCACCCTCCAGCATCGACGGCAGGCGGCGGCGCAGGCCGCGGTCGTAGAGCTGCATGTCCGGCTCCGGGCCGAACGCGGCGAACACCTCCTTGCGCTCGTACTCGGTCAGCTTGTCCAGGGTCAGCTCGTCGTGGTTGCGGACGAACGTCGCCCAGTGCCCGTCGCGCGGGGGCTCCGGGCGCTCGCCCAGCACCTTCGCCAGCGCGCCGGAGTCCTTGCGCGCCAACGACAGGTACATCTGCTGCATGCCGATGAAGTCGAAGCACATCGTCAGCTCGTCGCCGACGCCCTCCGAGTTGCCGAAGAACTTCATCGTGTCGGCGTACGGGAGGTTGACCTCACCGAGCAGCACGCCCTCGCCGTTGCGGCGGCTGAGGAAGGCACGCAGGTCGCACAGGAACTCGTGCGGGTCGGGCAGGTCCACCTTGTCGGCCTGGCCGTCGGTCTCCAGCAGGAACGGGACGGCGTCGACGCGGAAGCCGGACAGGCCCAGTTCCATCCAGAAGCCCATGATGCGGGCGATCTCGTCGCGCACCTCGGGGTTGGCGACGTTGAGGTCGGGCTGGTGCTTGTAGAAGCGGTGCAGGTAGTACTGGCCGGTGGGCTTGTCCAACTCCCACAGGCTGGTCTCCTGGTCGGGGAACACGACACCCTGGGGGCCGTCCGCGGGCGGCTCGTCGGCCCACACGTACCAGTCGCGGTGCTTGGAGTCGCGGCTGGAGCGGGAGTCGGCGAACCACGGGTGCTGGTCCGAGGTGTGGTTCACGACCAGGTCGGCGATCACGCGCATGCCGCGGTCGCGCGCGGTGCGGATGAACTCGACGAAGTCGCCGTGCGTGCCGAGCTTGGGGTCCACGCCGTAGAAGTCGGTGATGTCGTAGCCGTCGTCGCGGTCGGGCGACGGGTAGAACGGCATGAGCCACAGGCAGGTCACGCCCAGCTTGTGCAGGTGGTCGATGCGCTGGGTCAGACCGCGGAAGTCGCCGTGGCCGTCGCCGTCCGAGTCGGCGTAGGTCTCGACGTCGAGGCAGTAGACGACGGCGTTCTTCCACCACACGTCGGAGGTGTTGGTGAGCTTCACGACCGCACCTCCGGCAGCACCTTGGAGCCGAAGGCGTCGATGAACGCGTCGAGTTCCTGGCCGACGTGGTGCAGGTACAGCTCGTCGAAGCCGAGGTCGGCGTACTCGCGCAGCCAGGCGGCGTGCTTGCCGAGGTCGGACGAGATGTTCACGACCTCCGCGACCTTCTCGGGCGTGACGTCGGCCGACGCCGTGTCGAAGGCCTCGGCGGAGTCGAGGTCCCAGCACACCGGGGGCGGGAACACGTTGCTGCGCCACTGGTCGTGGGCGATCGCCACGGCGGTGTCCTCGTCCGGCGCCCAGCTCACGTGGACCTGCAGGTGCAGCTTGCCGCGTCCGCCCGCGTCGCGGTAGGCGTCGACCATCTGCCGCAGGTGCTCCGGTGGCGCGTTGACGGTGATCAGCCCGTCCGCCCACTCCGCGCACCAGCGAGCGGTCTCCACGCTCACCGCGGCGCCGATCAGCAGCGGCGGCTCCTCCGGGCGGGTCCACACCCGTGCCCGGTCGACGGTGACCAGCCCGTCGTGGCTCACCTCCTCGCCCGCGAGCAGGGCCCGGATGATGTCGACGCACTCGCGCAGCCGAGCGGTGCGGAGCCCCTTGCGGGGCCAGACCTCGCCGGTGATGTGCTCGTTGCTGGCCTCACCCGTGCCCAGCGCGGCCCAGAAGCGGCCGGGGTACATGGCGCCGAGCGTGCCGATGGACTGGGCGATGATCGCCGGGTGGTAGCGCTGGCCGGGGGCGTTGACGACGCCGAACGGCAGGTTCGTCGCCTCCAGCGCCGAGCCGAGCCAGGACCACGCGAACGTGGACTGGCCCTGGCGTTCGCTCCAGGGCGAGAAGTGGTCGGAGCACATCGCGGCGTCGAAGCCCGCCTGTTCGGCGTGCTTGACGGCGGACAGCGACTCGGACGGGTGGACCTGTTCGTGGGAGGCGTGTACTCCGTACAACGTCATGTGCTGCCGGGTACCCCGGATGTGTCCGGTTTAGACCTGAAAGCGCCGATGGGGTGCTCCGGGGTTTCGGCGCACCCCATCAGCGGGCGATCAGGCCAGTTCGGGCCGACCGGACGGGCGGGGTTCCGGGTCGACGTCGACCACGACGCCCTCGACCACCGCGCCGTCCACGACGACGCCACCGGCGGCCCTGGGGCGGCCGTACTGGTGGTTCAGCACAGCCGTGGCGGCGCGCTCCTCGGAGCGGCGGGCGATGCGGCGGCTGACCAGCCGACGGGTCGGCGGGAACAGCAGGAAGAGCGCGACCACGTCGCTGACGAAGCCGGGCAGGATGATCAGCGCGCCCGCGGCGGCGATCAGCACGCCGTCGGCGACCTCCTGGTGCGGCGCGCGCCGGGTGCGCAGCGCCTCGGAGAACGACGCCATCGTGCGGGTGCCCTCCCGTCGCAGCAGCACCGAGCCGATGACGCCGCCGAGGATCAGCAGACCGACGGTGGCCAGCACCCCCACGGAAGTGCCCACGGCGACGAGCGTGCCGATCTCGACGGCCATGCCGACCAACAGCAACAGGAAGACGCGCATGTCCCCTCAACGCACGAGTCGGGCAAAACGCTCCCGCGTTCGACGATCCGATCCCGGTTCCACGGGTGCTCCACCGTCCGGGTCGACCCTCGACGTTGACGCACGTAACGCGGTTAAAACACTCCCGTGCCGGAATATTTACGCAGAACGGACGTCATGACAGGATATATTTACGCGAACCAACCGGTAGGGAGCACGTATGACTGCGCTTCACGAGGTCGTGCCCGCGTCGCAGGGCGTGGACCACCAGCCGTACACCTACGTGCGCAAGGAGCTGGTCGAGCCCGACTGGCGGCGCTTCCCCGGCTGGAGCCACGTCACCGACGCCCAGTGGCGCGACGCCCAGTGGCAGCGCGTGAACTGCGTGAAGAACGCGAAGCAGCTGCGCAAGGTCACGGGTGACCTGCTCAGCGAGCACTTCTACGACGAGCTGGCCGCCGACCAGGCCGACCTGGCCACCATGTCGATGCTGCTGCCGCCGCAGATGCTCAACACCATGGCGCCGGACGCGGCACCGGCGGACTTCACCGAGGCGTTCTTCGCCGACCCGGTCCGCCGCTACATGATGCCGGTCCGCTCCGACCGCGACCCCGAGTGGCCGAGCCACCCCCACTCCGAACGCGACTCGCTGCACGAGGCCGAGATGTGGGTGGTGGAGGGCCTGACCCACCGCTACCCCACCAAGGTGCTGGCCGAACTCGTGTCCACGTGCCCCCAGTACTGCGGCCACTGCACCCGCATGGACCTCGTCGGCAACTCGACCCCGCAGGTCCAGAAGCACAAGCTGCTGCTCAAGCCGGTCGACCGCCAGGACCGGATGATCGACTACCTCAAGCGCACCCCCGGTGTCCGCGACGTGGTCGTCTCCGGCGGCGACGTCGCCAACGTCCCGTGGGCCCAGCTCGAGTCGTTCCTCATGCGCCTGCTGGACATCGACACCGTCCGCGACGTCCGCCTCGCCACCAAGGCGCTGGCGGGCCTGCCCCAGCACTGGCTCCAGCCCAGGGTCGTCGAGGGCCTGGAACGCGTGGCCCGCACGGCGTCCCGCCGCGGCGTCAACCTGGCGATCCACACCCACGTGAACCACGCCCAGACCGTGACCCCGCTCGTCGCCGAGGCGGCGCGGACCGCGCTGGAGGTGGGCGTGCGCGACGTCCGCAACCAGGGCGTGCTCATGAAGGGCGTCAACGCCACCCCGAACGACCTGCTCGACCTGTGCTTCGCGCTCCAGGGCGAGGCGAACATCCTGCCGTACTACTTCTACATGTGCGACATGATCCCGAACGCCGAGCACTGGCGCGTGGCGGTGTGGGAGGCGCAGGCGCTTCAGCACGCGATCATGGGCTACCTGCCCGGCTACGCCACCCCGCGCATCGTGTGCGACGTCCCTTACGTCGGCAAGCGCTGGGTGCACCAGCTCGCGGAGTACGACCGCGAACTGGGCATCTCCTACTGGACGAAGAACTACCGGACCGGCATCGAACTAGCGGACCCGGAAGCACTGGACCGCCGCCACCCGTACTACGACCCGATCTCGACCCTGGGCGAGACCGGCCAAGCCTGGTGGTCCTCGAAGGCCTGACGACCCGTGGGCGCGGAGCACCTTCCGCGCCCACGACCGCCGGTGGGCGAGCCGATCGCCCTCGCGGGCGGCTGGGAGCACCACAACCCCCCTCCTCTCCTCTCACCTCCACGACTTCCCGCGCGCCGAGCCGCGTCCATCCACAGTGGAGTGAACCGCGGTCCCGGTGACCGGGACCGGAGCTGGGTCCGCGCGCACCGCGGGTGCGAAGGTGGTCCCGGCCGAGGGCGTGCCCTTCCACGGGTCGCTCCACACGCGGGACAGCGGGACGGGAGAGCTCCATGAGCGACGGACGGGTTGTGCTGCCGGAGCCGGATGTCGACGAAACCGGTCCCTACAGCCACTTGGGCTTCGCCAGGGCGAAGCCGGGCAGCGAGGACGTGGTCGAGGAGCTGATCCTCGGGTTGGTGGAACCGCTGCGGGCCGAGGACGGCGCGATCGAGTTCCACGTGCACCGCGACCGGGCCGACCGGTCCCTGTTCGTGATCTACGAGGTGTTCCGCTCCAAGGGACACCTGGAGAAGCACCTCGCCACGCCGCGCACGCGGGAGTTCCGGCGGCTGATCCAGCCCCACGTCGAAGGGCCGCTGCGGCAGCAGTTCCTGCGCATGTGCAGCGAACTGCCCGTGCCGCTCACCCGATGACCCGGCGCGCTCACCCGAGCCGGTAGTCCACCACCCGCAGCGGTGAGGGGGTCTTGCCGGTCGACTTCTCCTGGTACAGGACTGACAGGACGCCGTCGTGCGCGACGCGGGAGGAGTCGACCAGCACCTCGCCGAAGGCGTTCGGTGAAGGTGGGGCGACCTGGGTCCAGTCGCTCCACCCACTGGCCTTGCTCGCCGACACGATCCGGCCGAAGGGCATGACCACGTAGACGTTGTCGCGGGAGTCGAAGACGATCCGCGAACGGCCGAAAGCGCCCGGCGCCACCGGGATCTCGACCTTGCGCCACGTCCCGCTCGCCGAGCGGCTCAGGTGGAACGCCCGGCCGTTGGTCCGGCGCTGGGCGGTGAAGTCGGTGACGCACTGGCCGAACCGGCCGGGCACGTAGCTGATGATCACGTGCGGGCTGCCCGTGGAGTCGACGGCCTGGCTCTCCTGGTTGATCAGCGCGTGGTTCGGGTCCAGCGGATCCACCACGTGGCCCGGCGAGGACACCGAGACGAGCTGCGAGCCCGTGGTGCCGACGGCCTGGCCCGCGTTGTTCCGCCACGTGCGCCCGCGGTCGTCGCTGTAGACGTAGCCGGTGTCGTGGTTGGTGATGCCGCCCGCGTGGCACAGCACCCCGGCGTTGCCCTCGCGCCAGGTGAACGCGGCGTGCAGCCTGCCGTTCGGCCCGTAGGTGAGACCGTGCAGGTAGAGGTTCCTGGTGGTGCTGGCCACGCCGTTGGTGGAGACCCACGACCCGGTCGCCGAGGACCACCTGCCGAGCTTGCGCCACGCGGACCCGTCGTACTCGGCGAGTTCCTGCGTGCCGTTGCCGGAGCCGCCCGTGCGGTAGCCGAACTGCAGCCGCCCGTCGGGCGTGGTGACGAACCGCGGGTAGGTCATCGCGCCGAGGTCGACGCCGTCGAGGGTGCGGGTCACCGCGCCGAACCTGGCGGCCGACCAGCCGCGGGATTCGGGCGAGGACACGAGGCCCGCCTCGGACTTGAGGTAGAACACCGCGCTGTTGTGGGTGTCCATCGCGACGTGCAGCCTGCCGTCGGCGGGCGAGATGCCCAGCGAGATCGTGTTGTGCGAGTCGTCGGTGCTCAACCGGTGGGGGAGCACGGCCTTCTCCCAGGCGGCGGACGGCAGTTTGCGCCTGGCGACCACCGCGCTGCGGTCGGCGGTGTACCAGGTGGCGTACTGGTAGCCGCCGCGGGTGAGGATCCCGCTCTGCTGGTAGGAACCGTTGTTCACCAGGCCGTCGTAGGAGACGAAGTAGAGCGCGGACGGGTCGAGCAGGCTGTCGCCGATCCTCGTCACCGCCGGAGCGGCGGCCGTGGCGACGCCTGCCCCGGACGCGGTGAGCGCCACCACGAGTGCGACCAAGCCGATGCGGTACGCGAAGGTCATGTCGGTCTCCCGTCGGGCCGGACGTGGGAGCGCGGCGAGAGCCGGATGACCTGACCGTCGACGGCGCCATGGCCTGGAGCACGGATGTGAGCGTTAACATATTGCCGGGTCACCGGGTGCGTCAATACTCCACCGCGACCACTCGACTGCGCCGCGTGAGCGTTCGTCCCGGTCGTGGAGGGTCAGCTCAGACCGTGCGTCGCCGTCGCTCCGCCGTCGACGGCGAACTCCGCCCCGGTGCAGTAGGCGCTCTCGTCGGAGGCCAGGAACAGCACGACGTTCGCGACGTCCTCGGGCTGCCCCACCCGGCGCAGCGCCAACTTCCTGCCGATCCGCGCCGGGTCCACGACGATCCCGCCGAGCGCCTCGCCCACCATCGGGGTGTCGATCGCGCCGGGGTGCACGGAGTTGACCCGGATGCCGTGCTCCCCCAGCTCCATCGCGGCGACCTTCGTCATGCCGCGGATGGCGAACTTGCTGGCGGTGTACGCGACCAGGTAGCCCATCCCGGCCAGGCCCTCCACGGAGGACACGTTGACGATCGACCCGCCGCCCGCACGGGTCATCGACGGGATCACCGCGCGCATGCCGAGGAAGGTGCCGGTCTGGTTGATCCCGACCACCCGCTGGTAGTCGGCGAGCGCGGTCTCGGCGATGGCGGAGAAGTGCAGGACGCCCGCGTTGTTCACCAGCACGGTGATCTCGCCGAACGCACCCGTGGTCTCCGCCACTGCCCGCGCCCAGTCGTCCTCGGACGACACGTCCAGGTGGTGGTAGAACGCCGCGTCGCCCAGCTCGTCCGCGAGCCCCTTGCCCAGCTCGTCGCGGACGTCGGTGATCGCCACCCGCGCGCCCTCGGCGACGAACCGGCGGGCCGCGGCGGCGCCCTGGCCGCGCGCGGCTCCGGTGACGAGCGCGACCTTGCCGTCCAGGCGGCCCACGGTCACATCAGCTCGTCGGTCAACGGCATCATCACGGTCTTCAGCTCGGTGTAGGCCTCGTACGCGCTCCGGCCGCCCTCGCGCCCGAGCCCGGACTGCTTGTAGCCGCCGAAGGGCACGTGCGGTTCGAGCTGGAAGCCGTTGACGCCGATCATCCCGGCGCGCAGGCGCCGGGCGACGCGGAACGCGCGGCGGACGTCGGTGGTGTAGATGCCCGCGCCGAGTCCGTACTCGGTGTCGTTGGCGATCCGGACCGCCTCGTCCTCGTCGTCGAACGGCACGACCGCGAGCACCGGGCCGAAGATCTCCTCACGGGCCACGGTCATGTCGTTGCGCACGTCGGCGAAGATCGTGGGGCCGACGAAGTTGCCCTCCGCGAGGTCGCCCTCCAGCCGCTTGCCGCCGGTGACCAGGCGGGCGCCCTCCTCCTGGCCCTTGTCGACGTAGCCGAGCACGCGGTCGAGCTGCCGCTGGTTGATCAACGGGCTGGCCAGCACGCCGGGGTCGAACGGGTCGCCGAAGGTGATCACGCCCGCCAGCATCTCGGCGGAGGCGAGGAACTCGTCGTGCACGTCCCGGTGCACCAGCGCCCTGGTGTGGGCCACGCACGCCTGGCCGGACAGGCCCATCGTGACCATGCCCATGCAGGTCATCGCGGCCATCCCGACGTTCGGCGCGTCGGCGAACACGAGCGCGGGGCTCTTGCCGCCCAGTTCCAGCGACACCCGCTTGGTGGTGCCCGCGGACGCCTCGACGACGAGCCTGCCGACCGACCGGCTCCCGGTGAAGCTCACCTTGTCCACGAGGGGGTGGTTGATCAGCGCCGAGCCCGTCGACTCCCCCGGCCCGGTGACGAGGTTGACCACGCCGTCCGGCAGGCCCGCCTCGATCAGCAGCTCGACCATGCGGATCACGCAGAACGACGCGTACTCCGAGGGTTTCACCACGACCGTGCACCCGGCCGCGAGCGCGGGGGCGAGCTTCTGCGCGAAGAGCACGAACGGCGCGTTCCACGGCAGCACGGCCGCGACGACGCCGATCGGCTCGCGGAACGTCATCGCCAGGTGGTCGCCGCCCTGGTACGGCGGCAGGGTCTCCCCGCCGACCTTGTCGATCCAGCCCGCGTGGTGGTCGAAGATGTCGGCGGCGATGGCGACCGACGTGCCGTAGATCTGGCCGAACGACAGCGGCACGCCGTTGTCCAGCGCCTGGAGGCCGCGCAGTTCGTCGGCGTGCTCCCGCAGCAGGTCGCCGTACTTGCGCAGCACCTGGATGCGCTTGCCCGCGCCGTACCGCGGCCACGGCCCGTCGTCGAACGCCCGGCGCGCGGCGCGCACCGCGTCGTCCACGTCCTGGTCCGTCGCGACGGCGAACTGCCCGACCACCTCCGCGCTGGCGGGGTGGTGGTGGGTCCACGTCCGCCCGTCGCCCGAGGCGCGGAACTCCCCGTCGACGAGGAGCAGGCCGTCCTTCAACCCCAGCGCCTCGCGATGCGGCTGTACGGTGAACACCACTGGTCCTCCTCGAACGCGCAGTTCAGGACAGGGAAAGGGTTTCGGTGCAGGCGAACGTCCGCTGGGGATCCGCGGCGGCGAAGTGCTCGCCCAGTTCGCCGATCGAGTCGAAGCGCCGCTCCACGGTGGGCGGGGCCATGAGCGCGACCACTCCCCCGTGCACGACGAAGACCTGGCCGCTGATCCGGTCGGCGGCCGGGGAGGCGAGGTGGGCGACGAAGGACGCGACGTGGTCGGGCGCCAGCGGGTCGACGCCGTCCTCCGGTCCCGCGCCGAAGACGTGCTCGGTCATGGCGGTGCGGGCGCGCGGGCAGATCGCGTTGGCGCGCACGCCGTAGCGGGCCAGCCCCTGCGCGGTCGACAGGGTCAGCGCGACGATCCCCGCCTTGGCGGCCCCGTAGTTCGCCTGCCCGGCGGGGCCGAGCAGGAACGCCTCGGACGCGGTGTTCACGATCCGCCCGTACACCGGGCCACCCGCGTCCTTCGACCGCTCCCGCCAGTGGACCGCCGCCGCGCGGGAGACCAGGAAGTGCCCGCGCAGGTGCACGCGGATCACCAGGTCCCAGTCCTCGTCGGACATGCCGAACAGCATCCGGTCGCGCAGCACGCCCGCGTTGTTCACCACGACGTGCAGTCCGCCGAAGTGCTCGACGGCCGCCGCGAGCAGGCCGTCCGCGGTGGCCCGGTCCCCGACGTCGCCCTCGACGACGACGGCCTTGGCGCCGAGCCGCTCGATCTCCTCGGCGACGGGCCGCGCCGCGCCCGGCAGGTCGTTGAGCACGACGTCCGCGCCCGCGCGGGCCAGCGCCAGCGCTTCCACCCTGCCGAGCCCGGCGCCCGCGCCGGTCACGATCGCCACCTTGCCCGCGAGGTCCACTGTGGACGTCCTCCTAGTCGAAGATGATGACCTGGCGGACGGAGGCGCCACCGCCGCGCAGCACCTGGAGACCTTCGTTGACGTCGTCCAGGCGGATCCGCTTGCTGATCATGCTCGCCACGTCGAGCCGTCCCGCCCGCCACAGCGCCACCAGGCGCGGCACGTCCCGGCGGACGTTCGCCGTCCCGTAGAACGAGCCGTGCAGGGTCTTGTCGTGCAGGAACAGCTCCTGCGCGCTGAACTCGACCATCGCGTCGGCCCGGCCCGCGCCGACGACGACCACGTGGCCGCCGCGCCGGGTGACGTCCCACGCCGACCGGATGGTGGCGGGCAGGCCGACCACGTCGAAGCCGTAGTCGAAGCCCATGCCCCCCGCCAGTTCCTGGTTCAGCGCGGCGAGGCCTTCCGGGGTGGTGGCGTGCGTCGCGCCGAAGTGCTTGGCCACGTCGTGCTTCTCCACCACCGGGTCCACGGCGATGATCCGCGCCGCGCCCGCGAGCCGCGCGCCCTGGACGACCGAGACGCCGACGCCGCCGCAGCCGATCACCACGACGTCGGACCCCGGCTCGACCTTCGCGGTGTTGAGCACCGCGCCGACCCCGGTGATCACGCCGCAGGCGATCAGCGCGGCGATCTCGAACGGCACGTCGTCATCGATCTTGATCGCCCCGGCGGCGGGCACGACCAGCTCCTCGGCGAACGTGCCGAGCCCGGCGTAGCCGAACGCCGGGGCGCCGCCGACCAGGAAGCGCGGCGTGGTGAACGCGGCCATGGCGTGCACGATGCACAGGTGCGTCTCCCCGCCGACGCAGTTGCGGCAGGTCCCGCAGGGCGGCACGAAGGTCACGACCACGTGGTCGCCGACGGCGAGCGTGGTGACCGCGCTGCCGACCTCGACGATCTCGCCCGCTCCCTCGTGGCCGATCACCCCGGGGGCCAGCGCGGGCAGCGTGCCGTTCATCGCGGAGAGGTCGCTGTGGCAGATCCCGCACGCCTTGACCTTGATGCGGACCTCGTCGGGACCCGGCGCGGTGGTGGTCACGTCGTCGCGGAGTTCGAGCTTGTCGTCGCCGATCTGGTTCAGCACGGCTGCCTTCACCGGTATCACTCCTCGTCGAGTTCACGGCTGAGCTGGATACCTGGCACACTAGAATCTGTTCTCATTCATCACAAGGTCCATCCGTGTGCGCTAGTCCTTGACCCGCAACGCGTTCCTCGGGCACGCCGCGACCGCCCGGATCACCGGTTCCTCCTCGCCTCCCGCCAGTTCACCGGTCCGCACCTGCAACACCTCGTCGTCGTCGAGGTCGAAGACCTCCGGGGCGATGTCGACGCAGACGCCGTTCGCCTCGCACTGCACGGGGTCGACGCTGACCTTCACGGCTACCTCCCACCAGGCCTTCACACAGAACTAGAACTCGTTCTAGAGTAGTGCTCCCTTCGCTCCCCGAGCCAGCCGGAGGACGCATGCACATCGGGTACACGCCGGAGCAGGAGGAGCTGCGCCGGGAGCTGCGGAGCTACTTCGCCGCGCTGATGACCCCGGACCGGCGGGCCGCCCTCACCTCCGGCGCGGGCGACTACGGGGACGCCGAGGTGTACAAGGACACCGTCCGCCGCATGGGGCTCGACGGGTGGCTCACGATCGGCTGGCCGGAGGAGTACGGCGGGCGGAACCGGCCGATGGTCGACCAGCTGATCTTCGTGGACGAGGCCGCCGTGGCGGGCGCCCCGGTGCCGTTCCTGACGATCAACTCGATCGGGCCGACGATCATGGCCTACGGCACGCCCGAGCAGAAGGCCGACTACCTGCCGAAGATCGCGAACGGCGAGGTCCACTTCGCCATCGGCTACTCGGAACCCGAGGCGGGCACCGACCTGGCCGCGCTGCGCACGCGCGCGGTCCGGGACGGCGACGAGTACGTGATCACCGGGCAGAAGATGTGGACCAGCCTCGTCCAGTACGCCGACTACGTGTGGCTCGCCTGCCGCACCGACCGGGAAGCGCCGCGGCACAAGGGGCTGAGCATGGTGGTCGTGCCGACCGACTCGCCCGGCTTCTCCTGGACGCCCGTGCGCACCATGGCCGGGCCGACCACCAGCGCGACCTACTACCAGGACGTGCGCGTGCCCGTCGCCAACCGGGTCGGCGCGGAGAACCAGGGCTGGAAGCTGATCACCAACCAGCTCAACCACGAACGGGTTGCGCTCAGCTCGGCGGCGCCGTTGCAGACCGCGTTGCGGGAGGCGCGGGAGTGGGCCCGGACCACCAAGCTGCCCGGCACCGGCGACCGCGTGATCGACCAGGAGTGGGTGCGGCTGCACCTGGCCCGCGTGCACGCGAAGACCGAGTTCCTGAAGCTGCTGAACTGGAAGATCGCCTCCGACGCCGACCACGCGCCGAGCCCGGCCGAGGCGTCCGCCACGAAGGTGTTCGGCACCGAGTTCGCGACCGAGGCCTACCGGCTGCTGATGGAGGTGCTGGGCGCGCACGCGGTCGTGCGCGACGGATCGCGCGGCGCGCTGCTGCGCGGCCGGGTCGAACGGATGCACCGGTCGTCGCTGATCCTCACCTTCGGCGGCGGCACCAACGAGATCCAGCGGGACATCATCGCGCGGGTCGGCCTCGGCCTGCCTGCCGCACCGCGCTGACCGGGAGGACCCGCATGGACTTCGCGCCGACCGAGGCGACCCTGGAGCTGGCCGCGCTGACCCGCGGCATCCTGGCCGACCACCTCACCCCGGCCCGGCTGCGCGAGGTCGAGGCCTCCCCCGGCCGCTTCGACCGCGCGCTCTGGGCCGATCTGGCCGCGGCCGGGGTCCTGTCCGCCGCGCTGCCCGAGGAGGTGGACGGCGGCGGGTTCGGACTGCTGGAGCAGTGCGGCGTCCTGGTCGAACTCGGACGCGCGGTCGCGCCCGTGCCGTACCTGCCGTCGATCGTGGTGGCCGCGTCCGCGCTGGCCGCGTTCGGTGGCGCCGACCAGCGCGAGAGGTGGGTCAAGCCCGCCGCGGCGGGCGGCCCGGTGCTGACCGCCGCGCTCGTGGAGGACCTGGACGACGGCACCGGAGTGCCCTCCACCGTCGCGGAGCGCGGGCCGGACGGGTGGACGCTGACCGGGGTGAAGACCACCGTGCCCTGCGGAGTCGTGGCGGACCTGTTCCTCGTCCCGGCGGCCACACCGCACGGGCAGGCGGTGTTCCTGGTCGAGCCGCACGACGAGCACGTCACCGTCACGGGACAGCGGGTGGTGGACGGCGACGACACCGCGCAGCTGGAACTGGCCGGCGTGCCGCTGGGCGACGACCGGTTGCTCGGCTCGCCGGGCGACGGGACCGCGGCGTGGCTGCTCGCCCGCGCCACGGTCGGGCTGTGCGCCACGCAGCTCGGCGTCACCGAACGCGCGCTGGAGCTGACGGCCGAGCACGCCCGCACCCGCGTGCAGTTCGACCGGCCGATCGGCAGCTTCCAGGCGGTGGCCCAGCGGCTGGCCGACGCGTTCGTGGACGTGGCGGCGATCCGGCTGACGCTGTGGCAGGCGGCCTGGATGCTGGCCTCCGACCTGCCGTGCGACACGGAGATCGCGACGGCGAAGTTCTGGGCGGCCGACGCGGGGCACCGGGTGGCGCACACGGCCGTCCACGTCCACGGAGGGCTGGGCCTCGACGTCGAGCACGGGCTGCACCGCTACTTCACCGCGGCCAAGCGCGTCGAGTTCGAGCTGGGCGGTGCGACGGCGCACCTCCGCCGGATCGGCGCCGCGCTGGCCACGCACCCGGCGTGACGCGGGGGTCGCCGACGGCACCTCGCCGCGGTCCGCGGGCGCGGTGGTCGTGACGACAGGCCGTCCCGGCGACGGACGCGGTGTCCGCACCGATCAGCGCAGCTCGCCGAGCCTCTCGATCGTCTCGTCGGTTTCGCGCACCAACGCGGCCATGACCTCGGCGACCGGCCGCACCTCGTTCATCCGCCCGACGATCTGGCCAACCGGCATCGAGACCACGGCCGGGTCGTCTGACCTGGTGATGCGCTGGTGCGCCTCGCTGACCAGCAGGTTCTGCAGGGGCATCGGCAGCGGGGCGGGCGCGTCCGCCTCGGCCCAGGCCTGCGTCCACCTGGTCTTGAGCAGGCGGGCGGGTTTTCCGGTGTAGATCCTCGTGCGCACGGTGTCGCTCGATCCCGCCGCGAGCAGCGCGCGCTGGGTGGCCGTGCTCCGCGCCATCAGCGCGTACTCCGCCGTGGTGAGCCAGTACGAGCCCATCCACACCCCGGAGGCGCCCAGCGCCAGCGCCGCGGCGGCTTGGCGGCCGGAGCCGATCCCACCCGCCGCCAGCACCGGCGCGCGGCCACCGACCGCGTCCACGACCTCCGGCACGAGGACCATCGTGGCCACCTCACCGGTGTGGCCGCCCGCCTCGTAGCCCTGCGCCACCACGATGTCCACGCCGTTGTCGACGTGCCTGCGCGCGTGCTCGCTCTTCCCGGCGAGGGCGGCGACCGGGACCCCGCGCTCGTGCACCTGCCGGATCACGTCCTCCGGCGGCGAGCCGAGCGCGTTCGCGATCAGCCGGATGGGGTGTTCGAGCGCCACGTCCACGTGCGACCGCGCCACGGAGTGCAGCCAGCCGAGCACGCCCGCGCCGGACTCCTCGTCGGCGGGCAGGGGCGGCACGCCCAGCTCCCGCAACGTCCGCTGGACGAAGTCCCGGTGCCCCTGCGGGATGAGCTTGTCCAGGTCGAAGGACGTGCCCTCGGTCGGCACGGTCGCGGGCATCACGATGTCCACGCCGTAGGGCTTGCCGTCGGTGTTCTCGTCCATCCAGGTCAGCGCGCGGTCCAGGTCGGCGGCGTCGTTGAAGCGCACGCACCCGAGCACGCCGAGCCCGCCCGCGCGGCTGATCGCCGCGGCCACGTGCTCCGAAGGGGTGAAGCCGAGCACGGGGTGCTCGATCCCCAGTGTGTCGCACAACGCCGTGCGCATGGATCCTCCTCAGCCGGACAACGATGCCGTCAGGTGTTCGTCCGCGTAGCGCTTCGCCCACTGGTAGTCCGGTTTGCCGCTGGGCAGCCTGGTGATCTCGTCCACCAGCCAGAGGCTGCGGGGCACCTTGTAGCCCGCGATCTCCCGCCGCACGTGGGTGTCCAGGTCGGACAGCCGCGGCACGCGGCCCGGCCGCGGCTGCACCAGCGCGCCGACCCGTTGCCCGAGCCGGTCGTCGGGAACGCCGATGACCAGGGCGTCGAAGACGTCGGGGTGGGACTTCAACGCGGCCTCCACCTCCTCGGGGAACACCTTCTCGCCGCCCGTGTTGACGCACGTGTTCCCCCTGCCCAGCAACGTGATCGTGCCGTCGGACTCGAACCGCGCGAAGTCGCCCGGCACGGTGTACCGCCTGCCGTCGATCTCCTGGAACATCGCCGCGGTCTTCTCGGGGTCCTTGTAGTAGCCCAGCGGGATGTTGCCGGTGCGGGCCAGCCTGCCGACCACGCCCGCCTCCGGCGCCAGCGGGCGGCCGTCGTCGTCGATGACGATGGTGTCGTCGTTCAGCTTCACCCTGGTGCCGTCGGTCTTCTGGACCTGCTTGGGCACAGCGCCGATGCCGGTGGAGCCGGTCTCCGACGCGCCGATCGACTCCAGCAGCGTCACGTGCGGCAGGGCCGTGAGGTACTGCTCCTTGACCGTGTGCGAGAACAGCGCCGCGCTGCTGTTGACGATGAGCAGCGACGAGGCGTCGTACTGCCCGGACCGGAACTCCTCGATCATCGGGCGGGCCATGGCGTCGCCGACGATCACCGCGACCTGGACGCCGTGCCGCTCGACCACGCGCCAGACCTCGGCCGGGTCGAACTTGGGCACCAGCACCACCGTGCTCCCGGAGAACAGCGCGCCGAGCATCGCCCACTGCGCCGCGCCGTGGATCATCGGCGGCAGGCAGAGCCGGACGAGCCCGTAGTCCTTGCCCTGGCGGGCCTGCTGCCACTCGTCGGCGACGTGCTCGCCGGTGACGAAGTCGATGCCGCCGCCCAGCACGCGCCACACGTCCTCGTGCCGCCACATCACGCCCTTGGGCATGCCGGTGGTGCCGCCGGTGTAGAGGATGTACAGGTCGTCCTCGCTGCGCGGCCCGAAGTCCCGCTCGGGCGCTCCGCCCGCCAGCGCGGTCTCGTAGGCCACGCCGCCGTAGCCGGAGAAGTCCGCGTCCGACTCGTCGTCGATCACCACGACGTCCCGCAGCAGGGGCACCGTCGGCAGCACCTCGGCCACGAGGTCGGAGTACCGCCGCTCGTGCACCAGCGCGACGAGGTCCGACTGCTCGAACAAGTACTGCAACTCGTTCTTGGTGTAGCGGTAGTTCACGTTGATCGCCACGGCCCGCAGCTTGTACGCGGCGATCATGGCCTCGACCAGCTCGATGGAGTTGCGCGCGTACAGCCCCACGTGCGAACCCGCGCCGACACCACGCAAAGCCAGGTGGTGGGCCAAACGGTTCGCGCGCTCCTCGAGCTGCGCGTAGGTTGCCTTCCGGTCGCCGCACACCAGCGCGACGCGATCCGGAACGATGTCAACGGCGTGCTCGACGAGATCTGCGACGTTGAGGGCCATGACGAGAAAGTAGAACGTGTTATCGTTGTCGACAATCCCCCAGGCGGTCAGACTCGATCCAGGAGGCCCTCGGAGATGACGTCGCAGGTAGTCGAGGAACCCCATTGCCTGGTCGAGCGGGTGGGTCACGTCCTGGTCGTCACGATGAACCGGCCGAAGGCGCGCAACGCGTTGTCCGGGCCGATGATGGAGATCATGCTCTCGGCCTGGGACCGGGTGGACGCGGATCCGGGGATCCGGGCGTGCGTGCTCACCGGGGCGGGCGGGGCGTTCTGCGCCGGGGCCGACCTGAAGGCGATGAACCGGACGCATCCGGGGGACGGCTTCGGCGACGCCGACCTCTCGGTGATCGAGCCCCTGTTGAAGGGGCGGCGGTTGACCAAGCCGTTGATCGCGGCCGTCGAGGGGGCGGCCGTCGCCGGGGGGACGGAGATCCTCCAGGCGACCGACATCCGGGTGGCCGGGGAGAGCGCCAGGTTCGGCGTGTCCGAGGCACGGTGGGGATTGTTCCCGTTGGGCGGGTCGGCCGTGCGGCTGCCTCGGCAGATCCCGTACACGGTGGCGGCTGATCTTCTGCTGACCGGGCGGCACGTCTTCGCGCCCGAGGCGCTGCGGATCGGGTTGATCGGGCACGTGGTGCCGGACGGGTCGGCGTTGGAGAAGGCGCTGGAGTTGGCGGCGCTGATCGCCGCCAACGGGCCGCTGGCCGTGGCGGCGATCCTGCGGACCATGCGGGAGACCGAGGGGATGCCGGAGGACGAGGCGTTCCGGGTGGACGCGCGGTTGGGGGTCGAGGTGTTCCGCAGCGAGGACGCCAAGGAGGGTCCGGTGGCGTTCGCCGCCAAGCGGCAGCCGGTGTTCCGGGGGGTTTGACCGCCGGGAGCGAGGTCGTCCGCTGAGCCGTGGTGCCTCGCACCACGGCTCAGCGCGTCAGGCGTGGTCGGCTATGTCGTTGGCCGCCACGTAGCCGAAGGTCATGGCGGGGCCGATCGTGGAGCCCGCTCCGGCGTAGCTGTACCCCATGACCGCCGCGCTGGCGTTGCCCGCCGCGTAGAGGCCGGGGATGACCGAGCCGTCCGGCCTGAGGACCCTGGCGCGGGCGTCCGTGCGCATGCCCCCCTTGGTGCCCAGGTCTCCCGGCACGATCTTGAACGCGTAGTACGGGGCCGCCCACAGGGGCGCCAGGCAGGAGTTCGGGGTCACCGCCGGGTCGGTGTAGTAGTGGTCGTAGGCGCTGTCGCCGCGGCGGAAGTCGGTGTCCTGGCCCGTTCTGGCGAAGCCGTTGAACCTGGTCACCGTGGCCTTCAAGGCCGACGGCGGGACGCCGATCGCGGTGGCCAGGCCGTCCAGGCTCCAGTTCTTCACGACCGCGCCCGCCTGGTACCAGGAGTCCGGCAGCGGCAGGGCCGGGGCGACGTCGGCGAACAGGTAGCGGTTGCGGTAGTTCTGGTCGACCACCAGCCAGGACGGGATGCACGGGTTGGCCGGGTCGCGGTCGTACATGACGTGCACGACGTCGCCGTAGGGCGCGGCCTCGTTGACGTAGCGCTGACCCGCCTGGTTGATGATCAGGCCGCCGGGCAGGGTGCGTTCCGCCAGGCAGAAGTAGGGCGAGCCGGGGGTCGGGATCGCCGGGCCCCACCAGGCGTCGTCCATGAGGTCGAGGGCCGCGCCCGCTTTCAGACCCGCGCGGTGGCCGTCGCCGGTGTTCTCCTTGGCTCCCACCGACCACTGGGTGCCGATCGGTTGCCGCTGGTACTGGGCGCGCATGCTCGCGTTGTGCTCGAAGCCGCCCGAGCCGACGATGACGCCGCGCCGGGCCTTGACCAGGCCCTGCGCGCCGTTCTTCCGGACCACCACGCCGGTGACCGCGCCGCCCTCGACGTTCAGGTCCACCAGCGGGGTGTCGAGCCACACCGGGACGTTCGCCGACATGAGGCCCGCGCGCAGGCCGCCCGCGAGGGCCTGGCCCATGGTGAGCGGCTTCTGGCCCAGCAGCGCGGCCTTCGTGCCCCTCGCGAGCGCGGCCGTGGCCACCGCGAAACCCTTGGCGTTGACCAGGGCCAGCGCCAGCCACTTGTAGTCGGCGCCGAAGATGACCATGCCTGCGGGGGTGGCCAGGTACGGCGGGTTCAGGTTGGCCAGTTCCGAGCCGAGGACGTTGCCGTCCAGCTGCTCCGGTTCGATCGACCGGCCGTCGGGCAGGCCGCCCGGCAGCTCCGGGTAGTAGTCGCTGTAGCCCTCCATCCAGCGGAACCTCAGCGGGCTGTTGCGGATGACGAAGGAGATCATGGCCGGACCGTTGGCCAGGTAGGCCTCCCGGCGAGCGGCGGGCACGGTGCCGCCCACCACCGCCGCGAGGTACGCACTGGCCTTCTGCGGGGTGTCCGGCACGCCCGCGGCCAGCAGGACCTCGTTGTTGGGCACCCAGATCCCCGCGCCGGACCTGGCGGCCGAGCCTCCGTAGGTCGGGGCCTTCTCGACCACCACGACGCTGAGCCCGCGCTTGGCGGCGGCCAGCGCGGCGGTCATGCCCGCCGCGCCCGCGCCGACCACGACGACGTCGAACTCCGCCAATGGCGGCGCTTTGGCCTCGACCTGGGCACTCGCTTCGGGGAACGAGCCGATCAGACCGGCGGCGAGCGTGAACCCCGCCCCGGTCAGGACTTGGCGGCGGTTCGGGAGACCGTCGGGTGAGGACATGGGTCAGCGCTCCATCGACGTGGTGGCGGGGGTTGCCTTGCGGTGGTCCCAGCTGACGACGCGGGTCGGCCGGAAGACCACCGCCACGCGCTTGGACATCGCGTGGCGCACCCCCTCGCGGCCCGCGTCGTCCAGCGGACCGAGGTTGCGCGCCACGACCGCGTCGACCACGCGGGCCAGCACGGCCGGGTCGGCGGAGACCTCCGCGACGCCCTCCATGAACACGCCGCGCAGCTCCTCGTAGGTCTCGCCGGTCTCGACGAGCGCGCTCATCCTGGGCTCGCGCCGCAGGTTCACGACCTTCTGCGACGACCGGTCCGTGCAGAACACGACATCGCCGTCCAGCACGGCGAACCACATCGGCGCGAGGTGGGGCACGCCGGACTTCCCCAGGCTCGCCACCACCAGCGTGCGCTGCTCCTGGAGGAACGCGTCGACCTCGGCGGTCGACATCCTGATCCGGTCACGGGGGCGCGGCTTCAGGTGCGCGTCGCGCAGCTTCCGCTTGTACAGCTTGCCGTTGGGGTCGCGCGGCAGCTCCGCGACGTAGTCGACGGTGCGGGGCAGCTTGAAGCGGGCCAGCCGCTCGCCCGCGAACGCGAGCAGCTCCTCGGTGAACTCCGCGCCGGGCTCGACGGGCTGGACGACCGCCTTGATCTCCTCGCCCCAGTCGGGGTGCGGCACGCCGAACACCGCCACGTCGGCCACCTTGGGGTGGCACGCGAGTTCCCCCTCGATCTCGGCGGGGTAGATGTTCACGCCGCCGGAGATGATCATGTCGCTCTTGCGGTCGCACAGGAACAGGTAGCCGTCCTCGTCGAGGTAGCCGACGTCCCCCAGCGTGAACAGGTCGCCCAGCCGCGCGGTGCGGGTCTTCTCCTCGTCCCCGTGGTACTCGAAGGTGGCCGTGCCCATCCGCAGGTAGACCAGGCCGCGCTCGCCGGCGGGCAGCTCGACGCCCTCCTCGTCGAACACCTGGACCACCGACGAGGGCCACGGCAGCCCGACCGATCCCGGTTTGCGCAGCCACTCCTCGGCGCCGATCGCGGTGCCGCCACCCTCGGTCGCCGCGTAGTACTCGATCACGACCGGCCCCCACCAGTCGAGCATCCGCCGCTTGACCTCGATCGGGCACGGCGCCGCGCCGTGGATCATCGCGCGCAGCGACGACAGGTCGTACCGCGCCCGCACGTCGTCCGGCAGCGCCAGCAGGCGGTGGAACTGGGTCGGCACCATGTGGCTGTGGGTCACCCGGTGCCGCTCGACCAGCCGCAGCATCTCCTCGGGGTCCCAGTGGTCCATCAGCACCGCGGTGTGCCCGAGCTGGATCGAGATGACGACGAAGTTCAGCACGGCCGTGTGGTAGAGCGGCGACCCGCACAGGTGGACGTGCGCGTCGAACGGCTTGATCCCGAAGATGCCGAAGAACCACGCGGCCGACGGCGGCACCACGTCCGGATCGGCTCCGGTCAACGGCCTGCGCACGCCCTTGGGCCGCCCGGTGGTGCCCGAGGTGTACAGCATCGGCGACCCCGCCGTGCGCACGTCGGGGCGGGCCGCCGGTTCGCCCTCCCCCAGCCTGCCCAACGGTTGGAAGCCGGGGACGTCGCCGACCGCGAAGTGCGCTTCGGCGGGGAGGTCCGCGCGCGCCGCGGCGTCGACCGCGACGGCGGCGAACCGCTCGTGCGCGATGAACGCCTTGGCGCCGCTGTCCCGCACGAGGTAGGCGACCTCTGGTCCGACCAGGTGCCAGTTGACCATCACGACGTACAGGCCGGTCTCCATCGCGGCGAAGTAGGCCGCCAGGAGCTCGGCGCCGTTGGGCAGCATCAGCACGACGCTGTCGCCCGGCTCCAACCCCATGGCCTGGAGTCCGCGGCCGTAGCGGTCGGCGGTGGCGGCCAGGTCGCGGTAGGTGGTCTCGCGGCCGTCCGGGGCGACCAGCGCGCACCGGTCCGGTTCCGCCGCGGCGATGTTCCACAGTCCCTCGGAGGTCACCCGAACGCTCCCGTCCTCGTGGCTACACCAGCTCAAACTAGAACGTGTTCCACCGGAAGGCAAGCGTCGGCGACGGCCTGGATCGACGCCACGTCCCGGCAGCCGACGATCACCGTCGACACCCCGGCGGCGCTCCACCGGGCGAGGTCGGTCCGCACCTCGTCGGCCGTGCCCACGATGGAGATCTCGGCGACGAGCTCGTCCGGCACGGCCAGCGCCGCCTCGTCCTTGCGGCCCGCCGCGAACAGCCGCCCGACGTCCTCGACCACCTCGCGGTAGCCCATGCGGGAGAACACCTCCGCGTGGAAGTTCATCCCCGGCGCGCCCATCCCGCCCAGGTACAGCGCCACCACCGGCTTCAACCGCGCCCGCACGGCGGCCGCGTCGTCGGTCACCACGACCTGGCACGTGGCGGCGATCTCGAAGTCCTCCCTGGTCCGGTGCGCGCCGGACTTGGCGAACCCCTCGTCCAGCCACTCGTCGTACATCGACGCGAGCCTGGGCGCGTAGTAGATCGCGAGCCACCCGTCGGCGATCTCGGCGGCGAGCGCGACGTTGCGCGGCCCCTCGGCGCCGAGCCAGATCGGCAGGTCGGCGCGCAGCGGGTGGGTGATCGGCCGCAACGGCTTGCCGAGCCCCAGCGCGCCGGGCCCCCGGTACGGCAACGGGTAGTGCGGACCGTCGTTGCCCACCGGCCGCTCCCGCGCGAGCACCTGCCGGATGATCGACACGTACTCCCTGGTCCTGGCAAGGGGTTTGGCGAACGGCGCGCCGTACCAGCCCTCCACCACCTGGGGCCCGGACACGCCGAGGCCCAGCACGAACCGCCCGCCGGACAGGTGGTCCAGGGTCAGCGCGTGCATCGCGCAGGCCGCGGGGGTGCGCGCCGACAGCTGCGCCACGGAGGTCCCGAGCCGCACCCTCGACGTGGACGACCCCCACCAGGCCAGCGGCGTGAACGCGTCCGATCCCCACGCCTCGGCGGCGAACACCGCGTCGAAACCGGCGGTCTCGGCCGCCACCACCAGCTCCGCCGCGTCGGCGGGGGGCTGCGCGCCCCAGTACCCGAGCTGTAGGCCCACCTTCATGCCCGACCTCCTCGATCACCTGGCATCTTGCCACGAAATCGAGAACCTGTTTCACTTTGATCCGTGACCAAGCCGCTCAGTGCTCCACTAGAGGTTGGCTTCGACTACACGCGTTCACTCGGTCCCACGCTCGGCCGGTTCATGACGGGTCTGCGGCAGCGGCGGGTGACCGGCGTGCGCGGTTCGGACGGACGCGTGCACGTGCCGCCCGCCGAGTACGACCCGGTGACCGCCGAGCCGCTGACCGACGTGGTCGAGGTGGCCGCGACCGGGGTCGTGCGGAGCTGGTCGTGGGCGGCCGACCCCCTGGAGGGCCAGCCGCTGAACCGGCCCTTCGCCTGGGCGCTGGTCCTGCTGGACGGGGCGGACACCGCGGTGCTGCACGCCGTGGACGCCGGGTCTCCCGACCGGATGCGGACCGGCATGCGGGTCCGGGTGCGCTGGGCCGACGAGCGGGTCGGGAGCATCACCGACATCGCGTGCTTCGAACCGTCCGAGGAACCCGCGCTCGCACCGCTGGCCGACGAGGGCGACCCGGTCACGATGATCACCACCCCGGTGCGGCTGCACTACGAGCACACCGCGTCGGCGGAGGAGAGCCTGTTCCTGCGCGGCCTGACCGAGGGACGGCTGCTCGGCCAGCGCTGCCCGGCCTGCGGCAAGGTCTACCTGCCGCCCAGGGCCGCCTGCCCCACCGACGGCGTGCCCACCGAGGAGGAGGTGGAGCTGCCCGATCGCGGGACGGTGACCACCTTCTGCATCGTCAACGTGCCGTTCCTCGGGCAGCGGATCACGCCGCCGTACGTGGCGGCCTACGTGCTGCTGGACGGCGCGGACATCGCGTTCCTGCACCTCGTGCTCGGCTGCGCGGCCGACGAGGTGCGGATGGGCATGCGGGTCGAGGCCGTGTGGAAACCGCGGGAGGAGTGGGGGCCGACGTTGCAGAACATCGACCACTTCCGGCCTTCCGGCGAGCCCGACGCGCCGTACGACACCTATTCGCAGCACCTGTGACGAGAGGAGGTCGGCCCATGCCGGACGTCGCCGTCGTCGGCTTCGCGCAGACGCCCTGCGTGCGCAGGACTACCGGGACCACCAACGGTGTCGAGATGCTGGTGCCGGTCTTCCGCGAGGTGCTCGGCGGCCTCGGTCTGTCCACACCGGACATCGGGTTCTGGTGCTCGGGGTCGTCGGACTACCTGGCGGGGCGGGCGTTCTCGTTCGTCTCCGCGGTCGACGCGATCGGCGCGTTCCCCCCGATCGTGGAGTCGCACGTCGAGATGGACGCGGCCTGGGCGCTCTACGAGGCCTGGGTGAAGATCCGCACCGGCGAGGTCGACACCGCGCTCGTCTACGGCTTCGGCAAGTCCTCGGCCGGGCACCTGCGCCGGGTGCTGGCGATGCAGCTCGACCCCTACCTCGTGGCGCCGCTGTGGCCCGACTCGATCGGGCTGGCCGGGATCCAGGCCAGGCTGGGCGTCGAGGGCGGGCTGTGGAGCGAACGCGCCATGGCCGAGGTCGTCGCGCGCAGCCGGTCCGACGCGCGGGCCAACCCGCTCGCGCAGCTCTCCGGCGAGGTCGACGTCGACGACCTGCTCGCGCAGCCGTACCTGGCCGACCCGCTGCGCGCGCACGACTGCGCGCCGGTCACCGACGGGGCCGCGACGATCGTGCTGGCGTCGGGCGACCGCGCCCGAGACCTGGTCGAGCGACCGGCGTGGATCACCGGCATCGACCACCGGGTCGACTCGCCGAGCCTCGGCGGGCGCGACCTCACGACCTCGCCGTCCGCCGTGGCGGCGGGGAAGGCCGCGGGCGCCGACGGCATCGCGGTGGCGGAGCTGCACGCGCCGTTCAGCCACCAGGAGATCCTGCTGCGCCAGGCGCTCGGGCTCGGCGACGAGGTCCGGATCAACCCCTCCGGCGGCACGCTGTGCGGCAACCCGATGTTCGCGGCCGGGCTGGCGCGGATCGGCGAGGCGGCACGGCGGGTGCTGACCGGGGAGGCCGACCGCGTGCTCGGGCACGCCACCAGCGGACCGCTGCTCCAGCAGAACCTGGTCTGCGTGATGGAAGGACGGGACTGATGGCCAACCGGCAGGCGGCGGTGGTCGGCACCGGCCAGACCCACCACGCCGCGAAGCGCCTGGACGTGTCCATGGCGGGGCTGTGCCGCGAGGCCGTGGACCGGGCGATGGCCGACGCCGGGGTGGACTGGCCGGACATCGACGCGGTCGTGGTCGGCAAGGCGCCGGACCTGTTCGAGGGCGTGATGATGCCCGAGCTGTTCCTCGCGGACGCGTTGGGCGCCAACGGGAAACCACTGCTGCGCGTGCACACCGCCGGATCGGTCGGCGGCACCACGGCGAACGTGGCCGCCAGCCTGGTGCAGGCCGGGGTGCACCGGCGGGTGCTGGCCGTGGCGTTCGAGAAGCAGTCGGAGTCCAACGCGATGTGGGCGCTGTCCCTGTCGATCCCGTTCACCATGCCGGTGCACGCGGGCGCGGGCGGCTACTTCGCGCCGCACGTGCGCTCCTACATCCGCCGCTCCGGCGCGCCGGAGCACGTCGGCGCGATGGTCGCGGTGAAGGACCGGCGCAACGGCGCCCGCAACCCCCACGCCCACCTGCGCCAGCCGGACATCACGCTGGAGTCGGTGCGGGCGTCCAAGATGCTGTGGGACCCCATCCGCTACGACGAGACGTGCCCGTCCTCCGACGGCGCCTGCGCGATCGTGATCTCCGACGAGCCGACCAGCGGTGCGGCCGCGTGGATCCACGCCACCGCGCTGCGCACCGAGCCGACCACGTTCGCCGGGCGCGACCAGGTGAACCCGCGGGCGGGCCGGGACGCCGCCGCGGCGCTGTGGCGGCAGGCCGGGATCACCGACCCGCTGTCGCAGGTGGACGTAGCCGAGATCTACGTGCCGTTCTCCTGGTTCGAGCCGATGTGGCTGGAGAACCTCGGCTTCACCGACGAGGGGCAGGGCTGGAAGCTCACCGAGGCGGGCGAGACCGAGATCGGCGGCAGGCTGCCGGTGAACCCGAGCGGGGGCGTGCTGTCCTCCAACCCGATCGGCGCGTCTGGCCTGCTCCGGTTCGCCGAGGCGGCGAGGCAGGTGATGGGCCGCGCGGGCGACCACCAGGTCGACGGGGCGCGCACGGCGCTGGGGCACGCGTACGGGGGCGGTTCCCAGTTCTTCGCGATGTGGGTGGTCGGCTCGGAGAGGGCGGGTGTGCGATGAAGTTCAGCCTGGGTATCGCGATGAGTCCGCTGGACCAGCTGGCCGAGCTGGCCAGGACGGCCGAGGAGTGCGGCTACGCCTCCGTGGCGCTGCCGGACTCGCTGTTCTACTCGGAGAAGGTGTCCGCCGACTACCCGTACACGCCGGACGGCACGCGGATGTGGGACGAGGAGACCCCCTGGGTCGACCCGATGGTCGCGGCCGCGGCGATGGGCGCGGTCACCGAGCGGATCGGCTTTTACACCCAGGTCCTCAAGCTCGGCTCGCGCAACCCCCTGCTGCTGGCCCGCCAGGTCGGCTCGGTGGCGAACCTGACCGGCGGCCGCTTCGGGCTGGGTGTCGGACTCGGCTGGGCCCCCGAGGAGTTCGAGTGGTGCGGCGCGCCGTTCGAGAACCGGGGCAAGCGCGCCGACGAGATGATCGAGGTGCTGCGCCTGGTGCTCGGCGGCGGCATGGTCGAGTACCACGGGGAGTTCTTCGACTTCGACCGGCTGCGGATGAGTCCCGCCCCGGCGGCCCCGGTGCCGCTCTACGTCGGCGGCCACAGCCCGGCGGCGCTGCGCCGGGCGGCGCGCGTCAGCGACGGCTGGACGTCGGCGATGATCAAGTTCGACGACCTGCGGACCGTGATCGAGCGGCTGGCGGTCCTGCGCGCCGAGCACGAGCGCGCCGACGAGCCGTTCGAGGTCCAGGCGGTGTGCGTGGACCGGTTCGGCCTGGACGGCTACCGGCAGCAGGCCGACATCGGTGTGACGGACGCGATCGTCGTCCCGTGGCTGTTCTACGGCGTGGGGTTCGACGGCGCGCTGGAGGCGAAGAAGGACGGCCTGCGGCGGTTCGCCGACGAGGTCATCAGCCGGATGTGAGGAGAGGGGCGGCATGACGGTCGACGCGATCACCTGGACCGCATCGGAGGTCGAGCACCCGGCGCGCACCGCGTCGTGGCGGTCGATGAACGCGGTGGTCCGAGGTGCCAAGGACGAGTGGCTGGCGCTGTTCGCCGACGACGGCGTGGTGGAGGACCCGGTCGGCCCGTCGATGTTCGATCCGGAGGGCAACGGGCACCACGGCAAGGAGGGGCTGTCCGCGTTCTGGGACCTCGCCATCGCGCTGGCCGAGCGGTTCGAGTTCGCGATGCACGACTCGTTCGCCGCGGGCCACGAGGTCGCGAACGTCGGCACGATCACCGCGTTCCTGCCCGGCGGCAACCGGGTGGACACCGAGGGCGTGTTCGTCTACCGAGTCGGGCCGGACGGCCTGATCACGTCCATGCGCGCGTTCTGGGAGGTCGACCGGGCGATGGCCACGCTCCGCCAGGTTCAGGCGTAGCGGACCTGGAACTCCTTGATGCCGTTGAGCCAGCCGGACCGCAGCCGCCGCGGTTCGGCTGCCTGGCTGATGTCCGGCATGTGGTCCGCGATCGCGTTGAAGATCAGGTCGATCTCCAGCCGGGCGAGGTTCGCGCCGAGGCAGAAGTGCGCGCCGCTGCCGCCGAACCCGAGGTGCGGGTTGGGGTCGCGGGTGATGTCGAAGCGCTCCGGCCGGTCGAACACGCCCTCGTCGAAGTTGGCCGAGCTGTAGAACAGCCCCACCCGCTGCCCGCGCTTGATCGGCACGCCACCGAGTTCGGTGTCCGCCAACGCCGTGCGCTGGAACGACATGACCGGCGTGGCCCACCGGACGATCTCGTCGGCCGCGGTCTTCGGGCGCTCCGCCTTGAACAGCTCCCACTGGTCCGGGTGGTCCAGGAACGCCTTCATGCCGTGCGTGATGGCGTTGCGCGTGGTCTCGTTCCCCGCCACGGCGAGCAGCAGCACGAAGAAGCCGAACTCGTCCGACGCCAGCCCCGCGCCGTCCACGTCGGCCTGGACGAGCTTGGTCACGATGTCGTCCATCGGACAGCCCCGGCGGTCCTCCGCCATGGTCCAGGCGTAGCCGAGCAGCTCGGTGGCGGCCGCCATGGGGTCGCGGTCGTACTCGGGGTCGTCGTAGGAGATCATCTCGTTGGACCAGTCGAAGATCTTGCGGCGGTCCGACTGCGGGATCCCGATCAGCTCCGCGATGGCCTGGAGCGGCAGCTCGCACGCCACGTCCGTGACGAAGTCCCCGGTGCCCTTGGCGAGCGCGGCCTCGACGATCCGCCCGGCCCTGGCGTTGAGCGCGTCCCGCAGGTTGTTGATCGCCCGCGGGGTGAACCCCCTGGACACGATGCCGCGCAGCTTCGTGTGCGTCGGCGGGTCCATGTTCAGCAGGACGAGCCGCTGCATCTCGATCCGGTCGCGGGTCATGCCGTCCTCGAACCGGATGATCGCGGTGTTCTCCCAGCTGGAGTAGAGGTCGCTGTTGCGCGACACTTCCTTGACCTCCGCGTGCCGCGAGACGACCCAGTACCCCTCGTCGTCGAACCCGCCCCGGTCGGCGGGCTGGGCGTTCCACCACACCGGAGCGGTGCGCCGCAGCTCCGCGAACTCCTCCACCGGGATTCGACTCGCGTACATGTCGGGGTCGGTGAAGTCGAATCCTGCCGGGATGCGGGGCTCGGTCACGACTGCCTCCTGTGCCCAGATATGGAACACGTTCTAGTGGATTCAAGCACAGGCCCATTGCTGAGTGAAGCCCTGAACAGTCCATCCTTGCCCAGATCGAGAACCTGTTCTAACTTCGAATCGCAGGCGACGAGGGGAGCCGACATGGGCAGTCCGGTGATCGTGGAGGCCGTTCGCACCCCCATCGGCAAACGCGGCGGCAGGCTCTCCACCCTGCACGCGGCCGAACTGCTGGGCGCGGTCCAGCGCGCGGTGGTCGACCGCGGCGGTGTCGACGCCGCCGCGGTGGAACAGGTTATCGGCGGCACCGTCACCCAGGCGGGTGAACAGTCCAACAACATCACCAGGACCGCCTGGCTGCACGCCGGACTCCCCTTCACCACCGGGTGCCTGACGGTCGACTGCCAGTGCGGCTCCGCGCAGCAGTCGGCCCACCTCGTCGCGGGCCTGATCGCCGCGGGCGCCATCGACGTCGGCATCGCCTGCGGCGTGGAGTCGATGAGCCGGGTGCCGCTGCGCGGCAACCTGGGCGGCGACGCGGGCTCGCCACGGCCGGACAGCTGGACCATCGACCTGCCGAACCAGTTCGTCGCGGCCGAGCGCATCGCCACCCGCCGCGGCACGGGCCGCGAGGAGGTGGACCGGTTCGGCGTCCGCTCCCAGGTCAGGGCCGCCCGAGCGTGGGCGGAGGGGCGTTTCGCACGGGAGGTCATGCCCGTGGAGGTGGACGGCGTGGTGGTCGACCGGGACCAGGGGCCGCGGGACACCAGCCTGGAGGCGCTGGCCGCGCTGAAGCCCGTGCTGGAGGACGGCGTGCACACGGCGGGCACGTCCTCGCAGATCTCGGACGGCGCGTCGGCGGTGATGCTCGCGGACGAGGACTGGGCCAGGGCGCACGGACTGCGACCACGGGCCAGGATCGTGGCGCAGTGCCTGGTGGGCGCGGAGCCCTACTACCACCTGGACGGCCCGGTGGCCGCCACCACCCGCGTCCTGGAGCGCAGCGGAATGAGGATCGGCGACCTGGACCTGTTCGAGGTCAACGAGGCCTTCGCCTCGGTCGTCCTGTCGTGGAGCGCGGTGCACAAACCCGACCCGGACCGGGTGAACGTCAACGGCGGGGCGATCGCGCTGGGCCACCCGGTGGGCAGCACGGGCACCCGCCTGATCACCACGGCGCTGCACGAACTGGAACGCCGCGACGCCTCCACGGCCCTCATCACCATGTGCGCGGGAGGCGCCCTCTCCACCGGCACCATCATCGAACGCCTCTGACCGGCCGGTCTAGCTGTGCGGCGCCGCTCGGAGGCGTGCCCGATCGCGGTCGACTCCGTGCGGCGTGGCCCAGGGCCCTAGGGTTCCCGCATCCGGGACCTGAGCACGTCGAACTCGCACCCCGGCGCGTCCGGGTCGAAACCGTGCTCGATCAGCCAGTGCGACGCCGTCAGGCTGCGCAGCGACCACCAGGCGCGGATCACGTCCCGGTCCGCGCCGTCGCCGTAGCCTGCGAGCAGGTCGTCCAGGCGTTCCTCGTGCCCGAGCGTCAAGGTGGCGAGGTCGAACATGGCGTCACCGGGGGCGGCCTCCGACCAGTCGATGACGCCGGTGACCTCGTCGCCGTCGACGAACACGTGGGTGATCTGCAGGTCGCCGTGGGTGAACACCGGTTTCCACGGCCGGAGCGCGGCCTCGGCGATCTCGCGGTTGCGCCGGACCACCTCGGCGGGCAGAACGGCGTTGGCGAGCAGCCACGCGCACTCGCGGTCGAGCTCCGCCGCCACGTCGTCGAGCACGGGCCCCGGCCACGGCGGCAACGGCGCGTCGTGCAGCCTCCGCACGGCGGCACCCGTCGCGGCCCACGCCGCGGGCGACGCGGCCGACGGTTCGCCGAGGATGCCGAGCGCCTTGCCCGGCACGGCGGCGATCGCGAGCACGGGCGGCTCGCGCCAGAGGATCGCCGGGGTCGGCACCGGCGCCATGGCCATCGCCCGCACCTCGACGTCGGCGTGCGCCGGGTCGACGTCGACCTTCAGGAACACGTCGCCGACGCGCAGCGTCGCGCGCTGGCTGTGGGCGACGACGACTTCAACCTCTTCCACACCGGCCATCCTGGCGGGGATGGCCGCTGATGTCGCCGGATTTGCGGGTGGCGGGACGCCGCCGGTCCTGTTCGGCTTGGCGGGCGCGGCACCCGGACGCCCTCGAGGACCGGCGCGAACCGCGGGCCGTCGCCGCGGTGCCCGGCGGTCACCGACGCGCCGTGGACCACCACCGACTTCGACGCATGACCTAGGCGCCGTACACCGGAACGGCGTGGTCGGACGCCAGCAGGTCGAGGACCACCGGGCCGAGTTCCTCCGGCTCCCAGCGGGCACCCTTGTCCACCACCGGACCGTGCCGCCACCCCTGCGCCACCCCGATCCGACCACCGTCGACCTCGAACATCCGCCCGGTCACGCCGGCGGACTCCACGCTGCCCAACCACACCACCAACGGCGAGACGTTCTCCGGCGCCATGGCGTCGAACCCCTCCTCCGGCGCGGCCATCATCTCGGCGAACGCGCGTTCCGTCATCCGCGTGCGAGCGGCCGGGGCGATCGCGTTCACCGTGACCCCGTAGCGCGCCAGCTCCGCCGCTCCCACGAGGGTCAGCGACGCGATCCCGGCCTTCGCCGCCGAGTAGTTGGCCTGGCCCACGCTGCCGAACAGGCCGGCTCCGGAACTCGTGTTGATCACCCGGCCGGTGACCGCGCCGCCCGCCTTGTGCACCGACCGCCAGTGCGCGGCGGCGTGGCGCAGCGGCGCGAAGTGCCCCTTGAGGTGCACCCGGACCACGTCGTCCCACTCCTCCTCGCCGAGGCTGACCAGCATCCGGTCGCGCACGAGGCCTGCGTTGTTCACCAGGACGTCCAGGCCGCCGAACGCGTCCAGCGCCGTCCGGACCAAGCGGTCCGCGCCCGCCCACGTGCCGACGTCGTCGGTGTTGACGACCGCGCGGTCGCCGATCTCCTCGACGACCTCCCGCGCGGGGTCGGCGGACACGTCGTTGACCACCACGAGCGCCCCGGCCCTGGCGAAGGCGAGCGCGTGCGCCCGACCGATGCCCCGGCCCGCTCCGGTGACGACGACGACCCGGTCGGCGCACAGGCTCATGTCGACTCCTCCCGCGCGGTGGCGGCGGCCAGGAACGCGGGCACCTCTCCCCCGCCGTGCACGACCAGGCTCGCCCCGCTGACGTAGGACGCCGACGGGGAAGCCAGGAACACCGCGCAGGCGCCGACGTCCGACGGCTCGGCCAGCCTCCCCAGCGGCACGGTCCGCGCCACCGCGGCGATCCCGGCCTCGTCGCCGTAGTGCAGGTGCGACAGCTCGGTCCGCACCATGCCCACGGCCAGCGAGTTCACCCGCACCTTCGGCGCCCACTCCACCGCGAGGCTCGTGGCGAGGTTGTCCAGCCCGGCCTTCGCCGCGCCGTAGGCCGCCGTGCCCGGTGACGGCCGCCGACCGCTGACGCTGCCGACCATCACGATGCTGCCGCCCGAGTCCTGTTCCTGCATCACCGCGTTCGCCGCCTGGGACACCAGCAGCGGCGCCAGCAGGTTCAGCTCGACCACCTTCCGGTGGAAGCCCGGCGAGGCGGCGGCCGCCGGCGCGAACGGCGCCCCGCCCGCGTTGTTCACCACCACGTCCAGCCGCCGGTGCCGCTCGACGATCGTCGCCACGAGCCGTTCCACCTGCCCCTGGTCGCGCACGTCGCAGGGCAGGAACTCGACACCGCCCACGGGCACGTCCGGCGGCCGTCGACCGCACGCCACGACCACGGCTCCCGCTCTCACGAAAGCCTCGCTGATCCCCGCGCCGACACCGCGAACCCCGCCGGTGACCAGCACGACCGCTCCGTCGAGGTCGAACTCCACGCGCACCTCCGCCCTATCCCGGCCGCCCGAGCACTGGTAAGTTACCAAGCAATCGCTTGGTTTGGAAGGCGGCGCGATGGGGATCTCCAGCAGCCACACCGAAGACGGCATCACCGTCGTGACCCTCGACTTCCCCCCGGTCAACGCCGTGCCCTCCCGCGGCTGGTTCGTCCTCGCCGACGCGCTGCGCCGCGCGGGCGAGGACGAGAGCACGCGCGTCGTCGTGCTGAGGGCCGAAGGCCGCGGGTTCTGCGCGGGCGTGGACATCAAGGAGATCCAGCGCGCCGCGGACCACCAGGCGCTGCTGGCGGCCAACCGCGGGTGCGCCGCCGCGTTCGGCGCCGTGTACGACTGCGCGGTCCCGGTCATCGCCGCCGTGCACGGGTTCTGCCTGGGCGGCGGCATCGGTCTGGTCGGCAACGCCGACGTGGTGATCGCGTCGGAGGACGCCACCTTCGGGCTGCCCGAGGTGGACCGGGGAGCGCTGGGCGCGGCGACCCACCTGTCGAGGCTGGTGCCGCAGCACCTGATGCGCGCGCTCTACTACACGGCCCGCTCCATCGGCGCGG
The DNA here is from genome assembly GCA_049997955.1 of Umezawaea sp. cmx-9-4. Lineage (GTDB taxonomy): Bacteria > Actinomycetota > Actinomycetes > Mycobacteriales > Pseudonocardiaceae > Umezawaea. The sequence continues at coordinate 166,946 of JAEBDY010000004.1, forward strand.
CCGAGCTGCACCACCACGGCGGCGTCTACCAGGTCGTGCCGCGCGGGGAGCTCGACACGGCCGCGCGGGCGCTGGCGCTGGAGATCGCCGCCAAGGACACCAGGGTGATCCGCCGGGCCAAGGAAGCGATCAACGGCATCGACGCGCAGCCCGTGCGGCACAACTACCGCTTCGAGCAGGGCTTCACCTACGAGCTGGACCTCACCGGCGCGGCGGACGACGCGCGCCGGGCGTTCCTGGACGGCAAGGCTCGCTGACAGCGGGAGGAACCCATGCGGGACAAGCGGATGACACCCGACGAGGTGGTCGCCGACCTCACCGACGGCATGACCGTCGGCATCGGCGGATGGGGCTCGCGGCGCAAGCCGATGGCCCTCGTCCGCGCCCTCCTGCGGTCGCCGCTGCGGGACCTGACCATCGTCTCCTACGGCGGTCCGGACGTCGGGCTGCTCTGCGCGGCGGGCAAGGTCCGCAAGCTCGTCTACGGGTTCGTCTCGCTCGACACGATCGCTTACGACCCGTGGTTCCGCCGGGTCCGCGAGGCGGGCGGGATCGAGGTGCTGGAACTGGACGAGGGGATGTTCCAGTGCGGCCTGCGCGCGGCGGCGCACCGGTTGCCGTTCCTGCCGATCAGGGCGGGCCTCGGCTCGGACGTGCTGCGGCTGGCGCCCGAGCTGCGCACGGTGCGCTCCCCCTACGACGGCGAGGAACTGGTCGCCATGCCCGCGTTGCGCCTGGACGCCGCGCTCGTCCACCTCAACCGGGCCGACCGGCGCGGGAACGCCCAGTACCTCGGACCGGACCCGTACTTCGACGACCTGTTCTGCCTCGCCGCGAAGCGCCGGTACGTGTCGTGCGAGCGGATCGTGGACACCACCGAGCTCACGGCGGCCGGGCCGGTGCAGTCGTTGCTGCTCAACCGGATGATGGTGGACGGCGTGGTGGAGACGCCGCGCGGCGCGCACTTCACCAGCTGCGCGCCGGACTACGGGCGGGACGAGGAGTTCCAACGGGTCTACGCCGACTCGGCGGGTGATCCGGAGCGCTGGCCCGGCTTCGTCGACCGGTACCTGTCCGGCACCGAGGCCGACTACCTGGCGGCGGCGCTGTGAGCGGCCCGACCAGGGCGGAGGTGTGCGCGGCGGCGTGCGCCGACCTGTTCCTCGGCGCGGGCGAGGTCCTGGCCAGCCCGATGGGCCTCATCCCCTCGTTGGGCGCGCGGCTGGCCAGGCTGACCACCGAGCCCGACCTGCTGCTGTCCGACGGCGAGGCCTTCCTGCTGGACCGCGAGTCGGCAGTGGAGGGTTGGATGCCCTACCGGCGGGTGTTCGACGTCGTCGCGCACGGCCGCAGGCACGTGGTGATGGGCGCGAACCAGGTCGACCGCTTCGGCAACCAGAACATCTCCTGCATCGGCGACCACGACAAGCCCACCCGACAGTTGCTCGGGTTCCGCGGGGCTCCCGGCAACACCGCCAACCACCGCACGAGCTACTGGGTCCCGCGGCACAACCCCCGCGTGTTCGTCGACGCCGTCGACGTGGTGTCCGGGGTCGGGTACGACCACGCCGTCGGCCCGTTCCACGACGTGCACCGGGTCGTCACGAACCTCGCGGTGTTCGACTTCGGCGCTCCCGACCGCTCGATGCGCCTGGTCTCCGTGCATCCCGGCGTCGAGGTGGACGACGTGCTGCGCCAGACGTCGTTCCGGCCGGCGTGCGACGACGTCGGCGAGACCAGGAAGCCGACCGACGAGGAACTCGTGCTGCTGCGGACCGTGCTCGACCCCGCGGGCGCCCGTGACCGCGAGGTGCCGTCGTGAAGACCGCGCTCACCGAACTGGTCGGCGTGCGGCACCCGGTGGTGCAGACGGGGATGGGCTGGGTGGCCGGGCCGCGGCTGGTCGCCGCCACCGCGGAGGCGGGCGGGCTCGGCATCCTCGCGTCGGCGACCATGGGGTTCGCGGAACTCGAAGCCGCCATCCACGAGACCAGGGCGCGCACCGCGCACCCGTTCGGTGTGAACCTGCGAGCGGACGCGGTCGACGCGGCGGAGCGGGTCGACCTGCTGATCCGCACGGGAGTCCGGGTGGCCTCGTTCGCGCTGGCCCCCACGCCGGAGCTGATCGCCAGGTTGGCCGACGCGGGCGTCGTCGTGATCCCGTCCGTCGGAGCGGCCCGGCACGCCGAGAAGGTGGCCGCGTGGGGGGCGCACGCGGTGATCGTGCAGGGCGGCGAGGGCGGCGGGCACACCGGCGGGGTCGCCACGACGTTGCTGCTGCCCTCCGTGGTCGACGCCGTCGACATCCCGGTGATCGCGGCGGGCGGGTTCTTCGACGGGCGGGGCCTGGCCGCCGCCCTCGCCTACGGCGCCGCGGGCGTCGCGATGGGCACCCGCTTCCTGCTGACCGGGGAGAGCACCGTCCCGGACGCGGTGAAGCGGGCCTACCTGGAGCGCGGCCTGGACGGCACGGTCGTGACGACCCGCGTGGACGGCCTCCCGCACCGGGTGCTGCGCACCGACCTCGTCGAACGCCTGGAGCGCTCCGGCCGGGTCGGCGGCCTGCTGCGCGCCGTCGCCAACGCGGCCAGGTTCCGCTCGCGCACCGGGCTCTCCTGGCCCGCGATGATCCGCGAGGGCCTGGCCATGCGCCACGGCCGCGACCTCACCTGGTCCCAGGTCGTCATGGCCGCGAACACCCCGATGCTGCTGCGCTCAGGACTCGTCGACGGCCGCACCGACGCGGGCGTCCTCGCCTCCGGCCAGGTCGTCGGCCTGCTCGACGACCTGCCGACGTGCGAGGAGCTGATCACCGGCATCGTCGCGGACGCGACCGCGATCATCCGCGGCCTCGACCAGGCGGCACGCTGACCGGCTGTCGGGACGGGAGCCCCGTCCCCGACAGCCGGTGATCAGCGGGTCAGCGGGTGCGGCCAGTCACCCGGCTCGTCCGGCACGTGCACCCAGCCGCGCCGGGCCACCCCGCCGATCTGGACGTTCACCAGCGGCGCGAACGACGACGCGTCGATGCCGTCGTAGCCGTGGCGCACCACGGACCAGTACAGCTCGTCCGAGATCACCAGCACCAGCGGTGCGGAGGTCTCCCGCAGCACCAGTTTCAGCCGCGGCGCGTCGAGCAGTCGGCACGCCACGTCCAGCATCTCGCCCGACTGCCCCAGTTCGTCGAAGTGCACCTCGCCGGCGTGCAGCACGGCCCGCAAGCGGATCACGAGGTCGGGGAACTCCGCGTTGTGCTTGCCGAGCAGGTTGCTCAGCTCGGGCACGACCGACTCCAGCAGGAGCGTCTTCGGCAGCCGGTCGCACGACCGGATGAGGACGATCGCGCCGTCGCCGCGGTCCAGGGGCTGATCGACGTCGCCGTCACCCACGCCGTGTGCCTCGAGCGCTTGGCCGAGCGCCCTGTACATGACCTTGCGCAGCTTCCGCTGCTCCGTGTTGGTGCGGGCCGTCGACCCCTCGATGTCCACCCCGAGCGCGACGCGGTAAACGGGGTGTCGCATGTGTACGTTGACCATGGGGAAAACGTTCTCGCTCCCGCTTTCCCAGGAACAAGCGGTGGTGCTTCCCGGATTCACGGGTGGTCCACGCCGCCGATGCCGTGCCTGCGGGCCTTCTCGACGGTCTCGGCCCAGGTGCGGACGCCCAGCCTGGCCTGGATCGCCAGCGCCCGGTTCGCCACCGTCTTGGGCGCGAGCACCAGTTCCTTGGCGATCTGCTGCTTCGTGAACCCTTTGGCCATCAGCGCCAGCATGCGGTACTCGGACTTCGTGAGGCCGAACGGCAGGTCGACGTCGAGCACCTTCTGGTCGAGCAGGGCGGCGATGATCCGCTCGTCCAGCACCACCTTCCTGCCCTCCGCCACGGTGCGCACCGCCTGCACGACGTTCGCCTCGTCCTTGCTCAGGTAGCCCACCGCCCCGGCCTTCAGCGAGGCCCGCACGTGCTCGGGCTCCTCGATCATGGACAGCACGACGAGCTTCGTGCCGAGCGCCAACCCGACGATCCGGCGGATCACCTCCGGACCGCAGACCGTCGGCTCCTCTCCGGCGGCCCACGGGATCCGAAGGTCGACCAGGACCACGTCGGGGCGTTCCCGCTCCGCGAACGCGATGGCGGCCTCCGCGGTGGCGCACTCGCCCACCACTTCGACGTCCTCGGCGTCCTCCAGTTCGACGCGCACCCCCCTGATGAAGATCGGGTGGTCGTCCACGATCAGGACCCGGTGTCGGGTGTCCGTCAAGGTGCGCTCCCAGTGCGCTCGTGGCACGGCGGTCGGTCCCGACGCCGCGAGGGATCAGACCCGCTCGAACGGGATGCGGGCCGTGACACAGGTTCCGGGAGCGCGGCGGTCGACGGCGAAGTCCCCGCCGAGGTCCTGGCAGCGCTCTTTCATCGATTCCAGCCCGATCCCCGGTACGGGGTTCTCGGCCATCCCCCGGCCGTCGTCGGTGACGGTGAGTTCCAGGGCGGACCCGGTGCGGACGACCTCGATGCGGCACTCCGACGCCTCCGCGTGGCGCACGACGTTCGTCAGCGCCTCGCTGATCACGAGGTAGGCGGCCCGCACGACGCGGGAGGGGACGTCGTCGACCTCCCCGATCGGGACGACGTGCACGGCCACCTCGCCGTCCAGCCGCTCCGCCAGTCGACGCAGGGCGTTCACCAGGCCGGACCGGAGGTCGAGCGCCTGCACGTCGCGGACCACCCGCCGCACGGTGGTGGTGAGCGCCTCCAGGTCCGCGACCGCCTCCCCCAGCCGCCGCCGCGCCTTCACGTCGGAGCCCTCCAACGTCCTGAGCACGACGCTCACCTGCTTGTGGATGCCCACGACGCCGGAGCCGATCATGTCGTGCAGGTCGTTGCTGATCCGGTGCAGGTCTTCCCGGCGCTTGTCCTCGATCCGCGCGTCCGCCTTGCGCAGCGCCAACGCCAACCGCACCGAGTGCACGGCGGGAGCGGCCTGGCCCGCCAGGGCGTCCAGGAGGCCGCGTTCCCGCGATCCCAGCCTCTCGCCGCCGCCCCGCGCCTCGGCCACCAGCACGCCGATCCGCTGCCCGCTGTACCGGAGGTCCACCTCGTGCTGCTCCCACCCGCGCGAACGCCCGTACACGTCGGACCGGCGGCAGGTCGCGCCGACCAGGTGGACCGCCACGTACGGCAGCTTCAACGCCTCCCCGACCGACTCCGCGATGGCGGGCAGCACCTCGTGCGGACGACGGGGGTGCTCCAGCGTGCGCCCCAGCTCGACCAGCGCCCGGTACGGGTCGGCGCGGTCGCCGAACAGCCACCGGTCCAACGCGCGCCGGAGCGCCCGGTGCAGCGGCGCGAGCGCCGCCACGACCACGACGGTCGCAATCGCGTTGGCGGCGGTGATGAGCACGACTGCCGTGTACGCCCCGACCAGCAACGCGCCCAGCAGGCCGTAGAGCAGCGTGCGGTGGATGATCAACTCGATGTCGTACAGGTCGTGGACGACGATCACCACCACGAGAGCCACCGGGAACGCCATCGCCGCCACCAGCCACGCGCCCGACGCCGCGCCGGACACCAGGTCCAGCGCCAGCGTCGGGATCCCCACCACCGCGCCCGCCAACGTCCAGCCGACGACCTTGCGCCGCACGCCCGTCTCCCCGAACCACCGCACCACCAGCGAGGTCACGGCCATCACCATCGCGACGGTGAAGGCCGCGAACCCCGCCCCCGCCAGCACCACCGCGACCCCTCTGCGCGCGGTGCCGTCGAAGACCTGCTCCCAGAACGTGACCGGCTCGGCCCACGCCGCCCAGCCGATCCCGATCACCGGCAGCAGCACCCCGATTGCCGCCACGGCGATGGCGGGCCACCACCGGCGGCTGGGCGGCAGGCCGGTCGGGAAGAGCAGGAGCACCACCGGCAGCAGCGAGTAGGTCGGCCACCAGGTCCACGTGCCGACCCACGCCGCCCACGGCACGTCCGGCAGGGCCGCGGTCCCCACCGCGACCGCACCGCACACGCCCATCGCGAGCAGGACCCACCCCACGGCGTTGCGCCGCGTGTGCGCCACGATCCGCTCGCCCAGCAGGCAGTACACGAACGCCATGAGCCAGTTGTGCGGGTGCGACGGCTCCGCGCCCGTCACGACGTGCGCCGCCAACGCCACCAGCACCAGCGACGCCGCCCCCATCGCGAGCAGCCGGGAACCGACCAGCGCCCCGCCGTCGCGCCGTGTTCTCGCTGTCGGCCCGGATAACATGACTCCCCCTAAGGTCTGCGAACACCGCCCCCGCGGTGGTTCAGGACGTGCCGTTGAGCCAGTGCCAGAAGTTGTGGCACGGCGAACCCTCGTCGTTCGCGCCGACGCCCCCGTGGGCCAGTTCGACTTCCCCGTCCAGGCCGCCCCCGCTCAGCGTGACGCCCGCCCCGTCGTGGGGGTGCCGGTGCGGACGGTCCCCGCCGAGCCGCCGCTCCTGGCCGCTCAACGCCTTCCGCATCGTCGCCAGGTCGGGCAGCAACCCCGGCCCGACCAGTGCGCCGTGCTCGGCCTCGAACCGCGCGAGGCCTTCGCGCAACCGGTCGGGTTCGAACGGGACGTCGGCGACGTGCCGGGCCGGGAAGTACAGGTTCCCCGTCGGGGCGGCGGCCGCGTAGGCGAGGAACGCCTCGTGCCACTGCGCCAGGTCGCCGAGGACGGGATGGGACAACTGCCCCCGGTCTTCGGTGGGTGCGGACATCGATCTCCTTCGGTTCGCTGAGCCGTTCGCGGTCGAGGGTCCCCATCCCGTGGTCCCGGGAACCAGAGGTGGCCGTCCCGAATTCCCAGGGGGAACCGGTGCACCCCACCATCCGCGGTGGAAGGCCGACAAGGTCAGATGACGCAGAAGGACTTCAGCCGCGCCGGACGACACCGGCCGGATCACCCGCATCGCGCAGGCGGTCCGGCCGGATGTCGGGACCGTGCTGTCGATGTCGGCCCGCCGGGGCTCAGTCCGTCAGGGTGGCGAACTCCACCAGCACCTCCGACGCCGTGACCGGGTCCAGTTCGGGGGAAGGTGCGCGTGGCCCCGACCAGGTGGACATCGCACAGGACCTGCGTCCCGGCCTCGTGCGGCTCGCCTATCACCAGGCCGGGGTCCAGGGTCACCTCGATCACGCCGCCACCGGGCAGAGGCCGGGTGGTCTCGTTCTCGATCCCGGCGTCCATCGGCATGCCGCGCTCCCACTCGCCCCTGGTCAGCCTCAACGCCAAGGTGCAGCAGGTGCGCCACCCCGACGACGGCGTCGTCCGGCAACGGGAAGGTGTCGTCGCGCACGTCCGCGAACGTGCCGTCCTCGGCCACCCGGAACGAGCGCCCGGCGTCGGTCACCCACACCGGGCGCCGGACCAGGTGCCGCCACCGGAGTCACCACCGGTGAGCGACGGCGCACAGCCTCGGTGACAACCTGCCGGTCGACCGCGTCAGCCGAGTCGTTCGATGATCGTCACGTTGGCCTGACCGCCGCCCTCGCACATCGTCTGCAACCCGAACCGGCCGCCGGTGCGTTCGAGTTCGTGCAGCAGCGTCGCGCACAGCTTCGTGCCGGTCGCGCCGATCGGGTGGCCGAGCGCGATCGCTCCCCCGTTGACGTTGACCCGGTCGAGGTCCGCCCCGGTTTCCCTGGCCCACGCGAGGACGACGCTCGCGAACGCCTCGTTCACCTCGAACAGGTCGATGTCGGACATCCTCATCCCGGCGCGGTCCAGCGCGTGCCTGGTGGCCCTGATCGGACCGGTGAGCATGGAGACCGGGTCCGAGCCGCGGGCCGACAGGTGGTGCACCCGCGCTCGCGGGGTGAGCCGGTGTTCGCGCACCGCGCGTTCGGAGGCGACCAGTACCGCGCTGGCGCCGTCGGAGATCTGGCTGGCGAGCGCGGCGGTGGTCCGGCCTCCCGGTCGCAACGACGGCAGCGTGGCCATCTTCTCCACGCTGGTGTCCGTCCGGGGGCACTCGTCGTGCGCCAGGCCGTCCACCGGCGCGGTCTCGCGGTCGAACCGGCCCTCCTTGATCGCGGTCACCGCGCGCAGGTGGCTGGCGAACGCGAACTCCTCCATCTCCGCGCGGGAGAGGTCCCAGCGCGTGGCGATCAGGTCGGCGGCCCGGAACTGGGAGATCTCCTCGTCGCCGTACCGGTGCTCCCACCCCTGGCAGCCGCTGTACGGGTCGGTGAAGCCGAACTGCCCGGCGACGGTCATCGCCGCGCCGATCGGGATGCGGCTCATGGACTGCACGCCACCCGCGACGACGAAGTCCGCGGTGCCGCTCATCACCGCCTGCGCGGCGAAGTGCAGCGCCTGCTGACTCGCACCGCACTGCCGGTCGACGGTCACCCCCGGCACCTGTTCCGGGAACCCGGCGGCCAGCCAGGCCGTCCTGGCGATGTCGCCCGCCTGCGGCCCGATCGTGTCGACGCACCCGAAGACGACGTCGTCCACGTCGCTCGGGTCCACGTCCACGCGGTCGAGCAGCGCGGTGATCACGTGGGCGCCCAGGTCGGCCGGGTGCAGGTGGCTCAGCGCACCTCCGCGTCGGCCGACCGGGGTGCGCACGGCCTCGATGATGTACGCCTCGGACACGCCACTCCTCCTCTACTTCTTGGTGCTCCTCCTGCGGCGCGTGGAGATGCCGTCCAGCACGATGCCCAGGTACTGCTCGGCCACGGTCCGGGCGGGCAGCTCGCCACCGGGCCGGTACCAGCGCACCGCGACCCACACGGTGTCGCGGATGAACCGGTAGACCAGGTCGACGTCGAGGTCCGAGCGGAAGTCGCCCGCCCGGACGCCGTCCTCCAGCAGCACGGTCCACAGCTTGCGGAACTCGGCGTTGCGGTCGCGCAGGTAGGAGAACCGGTCGAACTGGGCCAGGTGCTTCGACTCGTTCTGGTAGATCGCCACCTCGGCGTGCCTGCGGTCGATGGCCTCGAACGACGCCACGACCACGGCGTCCAGCGTCGCCCGCGGTCCCAGCTCGGCGGCCACGATCTCCTGGTAGGAGGTGAACAGCTCGTCGAGGAAGGTCCGCAGGATCTCGTCGACCATCGACTCCTTGGAGTCGAAGTGGTGGTAGAGGCTGCCGGACAGGATGCCCGCCGCGTCCGCGATGTCCCGCACCGTGGTGGGCACGAACCCCCGTTCGGCGAACAGGTCGGCCGCCAACGCGAGCAACTCCGCCCTGCGCACGGATCGACTCATCCCGGTACCTCTTTCCCGCTCACGGATGCTGGCTGCTCACCGACACGACCTCGCCCGTGAGGTACGAGGAGTAGTCGCTGGCCAGGAACACGATCACATTCGCCACCTCCCACGGCTCGGCGGCCCGCCCGAAAGCCTCGCGACCGGTCAGCTCCGTCAACAGCTCCTCGCTGGTCACCCTGCTCAGGAACGGGTGCACGGCCAGGCTCGGCGCGACGGCGTTGACCCTGATCCCCAGCGGTGCGACGTCGATCGCCGCGCACCGGGTGAAGGCCATGACGCCCGCCTTCGCCGCGGCGTAGTGCGCCTGCCCCGCCTGCGCCCGCCACCCGATCACCGACGCGTTGTTGACCACGGCCCCGCCGCCGCCCTGCGCGGCCAGCTGCCGCAACGCGGCCCTGGTGCAGCGGAAAGTGCCGCCCAGGGTCACGTCCAGCACCCGCGACCACTCGTCGTCGGTCATGTCGAGCACGGACTTCTCGCCGCCGAGCCCCGCGTTGTTCACCATCACGTCGATCCGGCCGTACCGCGCCACCGCACCCGCCACCAGGTCCAGCACCTGCCGCTCGTCGGTGACGTCGCAGACCGCCGACCACACCCGGTCGCCGTGGTCGGACGCCAGCAGCTCGCGGGTCTCGCCCAGGCGTCGCTCGTGCCAGTCGCTGATCACCACGGTCGCGCCCTCGTCCAGGCAGCGCCTGGCCGTGGCCGAGCCGATGCCGGTGCCCGCCGCGGCGGTGACGACGACGACCTTGTCCGCGAGCAGGTCGTGGCCCGGCGGGCAGACGGGTGTCACGGGCGGGCCTCCCTCGGCAGGCCGAGGATCCGCTCGGCGATCACGTTCCGCTGCACCTCGTCCGAGCCGCCGTAGATCGTGTCCGCCCGGCTGAAGAGGAACAGCCGCTGCCACTCGTCCAGCCCGTCGGGGGCGACCATCGACGCGGCGCCGAGCACGTCCATCGCCAGCTCGCCGAGCCCGCGGTGCCACCCCGCCCAGAAGAGCTTGGCCACGGACGACTCCGGGCCCGGTGGACCCTCCAGCGTGCGCAGCGCGTGCGACCGCATGACGTGCAGCTCGATCCACGCCCTGGTCAGCCGGTCTCGCAGCACCGGGTCGCAGTGCTCGCCCACCAGCGCGACGATCCCGTCGAGCTGGCGGCGGAACCCGACCTGCTGGCCGAGCATCGCCACGCCGCGTTCGAAGCCCAGGGTGGCCATGGCGATCCGCCACCCGTCGCCGACCTCCCCGACGACGTTCTCCCGCGCCGTGCGCGCCCCGTCGAAGAACACCTCGTTGAACTCCGAGGTGCCGGTGAGCTGCTGGATCGGCCGCACCGTGACACCGGGTCGGCGCATCGGCACGAGCAGGTAGGAGAGGCCGCGGTGCCGCCGTGATCCGGGTTCGGTGCGCACCAGGGCGAAGCACCAGTCGGCGAGGTGCGCGAGCGAGGTCCACACCTTCTGCCCGGTGATCACCCACTCGTCGCCGTCGAGGACCGCGCTCGTCGTCACGGAGGCGAGGTCGGAGCCCGCGCCCGGCTCGGAGTAGCCCTGGCACCACAGTTCCTCGACCCGCGCGATCGGCGGGAGGAACCGCCGCCGCTGCTCGGGGGTGCCGAAGGCGATCACCGTGGGGCCGAGCAGTTCCTCGCCGACGTGGCCGACCCGCGCGGGCGCGCCGGAACGGGCGTACTCCTCGTGGAACACCACCTGATCCCGCAGGGGGAGGGCCTTGCCGCCGTGCTCGACCGGCCAGCCGAGGCACGACCACCCGGCCGCGGCCAGGTGGCGGTCCCACGCGAGCCTCAGGTCGAACGCCTCGTGCTCGCGGCCCGGTCCGCCCAGACCGCGGAGCCCGGCGAACTCACCGGAGAGGTTGGCGGACAACCAGTCCCGCACCTCGTGGCGAAAGGTCTCGTCCCGCACGAGCACCTCCGGCGGCTGGCCAAGTGGTCGGCTTCCTGCGTAGGCTACCCTACCAAGCACTTGCTTTGGAGGTCGTGATGAACCTCGAACTCGGCAAGCACACCATCCCCGCCGCCCTGGACGCGGCCGCCCGGCGCTTCGGTGACGCGGAAGCGTTGGTGGACGGGGACATCCGGCTTTCCTGGGCCGACCTGCGCGAGCGGGTCCGCACGGTCGCGCGGGCGTTCGCCGCGCTGGGCGTCGAGGCGGGCGACCGGGTCGCCCTCTGCTCGCCCAACACCCACCACTGGGTCGTCGCGGCACTCGGAGCCGTGCACGCGGGCGCGGTGCTGGTCCCGGTCAACACCCGTTTCACCGCAACGGAAACGCTCGACGTCCTGCACCGGTCCCAGGCCCGCGCGCTCGTGGTCGTGGGAACCTTCCTCGGCGTCGACCGCCTCGCCCTGCTCCGCGCGACCGGCGAGGAACTGCCCGGAATCGTCGTGCGGGTGCCCGTCGTCGTCGACGAACCCCGTGCGGACGGCGTGGTCGAGTGGGCCGACCTGGAAGGGCTCGCCGCGACCGTTCCCGATGCGGTGGTGGACGAACGCGCGGCGGAGGTCACGCCGGACCAGGTCGCCGACATCCTGTTCACCTCCGGCACGACCGGGCGGAGCAAGGGGGCGATGAGCGCGCACCGGCAGTCGCTCGGCGTCGCCGAGGCGTGGGCCGAGCGCGGCGAACTCACGCGGGAGGACCGCTACCTGGTCGTCAACCCGTTCTTCCACAGCTTCGGCTACAAGGCCGGGATCCTGGCGTGCCTGACGCGCGGCACGACCATCCTGCCGCAGCGGGTGTTCGACGTCGCGGAGTCGATGCGGCTCGTCGAACGGGAGCGCGTCACCGTGCTGCCCGGTCCGCCGACCGTCTACCAGAGCATGCTCGACGACCCCGGCCGCGCCGAGCGCGACCTGTCCAGCCTGCGCCTCGCGGTGACGGGAGCGGCCACCGTGCACGTCGCGCTGGTCGAGCGGATGCAGCGGGAACTGAGCTTCTCGCTGGTGCTCACGGCCTACGGCCTGACGGAGGCCGTGGTCGCGACGATGTGCCGGTCGCGGGACGACGCGGAGACCGTGGCGCGGACGTGCGGATCCGCGGCGGCGGACTTCGAACTCCGGTTGGGCGACCGGGACGAGGTCCTGCTGCGGGGTCCGAACGTCATGCTCGGCTACCTGGACGACCCGGCGGCCACCGCCGCGGCCGTGGACGCCGAGGGGTGGCTGCACACCGGCGATGTCGGCCGGATCGACGACCGCGGCCACCTCTCCATCACCGACCGGCTCAAGGACATGTACATCTGCGGCGGTTTCAACGTCTACCCCGCCGAGGTGGAGCAGGTGCTGGCGCGGCTGCCGGGCGTGGCGGAGTCGGCCGTGGTCGGCGTGCCGGACCAACGCCTGGGCGAGGTGGGCGTCGCCCACGTCGTCACCGCTCCGGGCCACGCCCTGTCCGCCGACGCCGTCGTCGAGTTCTGCCGCGGCAGGCTGGCGAACTACAAGGTCCCCAGACTCGTCGAGTTCCACCCCAGCCTGCCCCGCAACCCCGGTGGCAAGGTCCTCAAGCACCTGCTGCGCAGGGAGAACGCATGACCGTCGTCCAGTACGAGCGGCGTGGCGCGATCGCCGTCGTGACCATGAACCGGCCCGAGTACCGCAACGCGCAGAACTCCGCGATGACCTACGCGCTCGACGCCGCGTTCACCCGTGCCGTCGAGGACGACGAGGTGTCGGTGGTCGTGCTGGCGGGCGCGGGCGAGCACTTCTCGGCGGGGCACGACATCGGCTCGCCCGGCCGGGACGTGGACACCTCGTTCGAGCGGAAGTCCGTGCTGTGGTGGGACCACGTCGGCAAGGAGGGCGGCGACCTGCGGTACGCCAGGGAGATGGAGGTCTACCTCGGCATGTGCCGCCGGTGGCGGGAGATGCCGAAGCCCGTCATCGCGATGGTGCAGGGCGCGTGCGTCGCGGGCGGGCTGATGCTGGCGTGGGTGTGCGACCTGGTCGTGGCGTCGGAGGACGCGTTCTTCGCCGATCCCGTGGTGCGGATGGGGATTCCCGGCGTCGAGTACTTCGCCCACCCGTGGGTGCTCGGTCCGCGCGCGGCCAAGGAGGTGCTGTTCACCGGCGACCGGTTCGACGCGCACCGCGCGCGGGAGTGGGGCATGGTCAGCCGGGTGGTGCCGCGCGCCGACCTGGAGGCCGAGACGCACCGGCTCGCCGAGCGGATCGCCACGATGCCGCGGTTCGGCCTGGCGCTGGCCAAGCGCGCGGTCAACCAGTCGGAGGACCTGATGGGGATGCGGGCGGGCATGGACTCGGTGTTCGGCCTGCACCACTTCGCGCACGCGCACAACGCGGAGGTCGGCGAGGACTCGTTGGCGGGCATGGACGCCCGCGCCATGAAGAAGGCCGGGGACTGACCGGTGGACCTCGACCTCGACGACGCGACGCTGGAGTTCCGGGACGAGGTGCGCGCGTGGCTCGCGGAGCACGTGCGGCGACTGTCCTCGATGGACACCGAGAGCGGTTTCGCGCAGCACCGCGGGTGGGAGCGCGAACTGGCCGACGCGCGGCTGTCCGTCGTGTCGTGGCCGGAGGAGTTCGGCGGTCGGGGCGCGTCACTGCTGCGCTGGGTGGTCTTCGAGGAGGAGTACCACGCCGCGGGGGCGCCGGGCCGGGTGAGCCAGAACGGGATCTTCCTGCTGGCGCCCACGCTGTTCGCGCACGGCACGGCCGAGCAGTGCGAGCGGCTGCTGCCGGCGATGGCGCGGGCCGACGAGGTGTGGGCGCAGGCGTGGTCGGAGCCGGAGGCGGGCAGCGACCTCGCCGCGATCCGCAGCCACGCGGTGCGCACCGACGGCGGCTGGCTGCTGCGGGGCCAGAAGACGTGGAGCTCGCGGGCGGCGTTCGCGGACAGGGGGTTCGGGCTGTTCCGGACGGACCGCGCCGCACCGCGCCACCGCGGGCTGACCTACCTGCTCTTCGACCTGCGGGCGGACGGCGTGACCGTCCGCCCGATCGCCCAGCTCGACGGCGAGCCCGGTTTCGCCGAGATCTTCCTCGACGACGTGTTCGTGCCCGACCGGGACGTGCTCGGCGAGGTCGGCGACGGGTGGCGGGTGGCCATGAGCACCGCGAGCAGCGAGCGGGGCCTGTCGCTGCGCAGCCCCGGCCGGTTCCTGGCCTCGGCGCACCGGCTGGTGGACCTGTGGCGGTCCTCGCCGGACAGCGCGCTGCGGGATCGGGTGGTCGACGCCTGGATCGGCGCGCAGGCCTACCGCCTGCACACCTTCGGCACGGTCACCAGGCTGGACGAGGGCGGCGCGCTCGGCCCGGAGTCCAGCGTCACCAAGGTGTTCTGGTCGGAGCTGGACGTGGCGCTGCACGAGACGGCGCTCGACCTGCTCGGCCCGTGCGCCGAACTGGAGGGCGAGTGGCTGGACGGCTACCTGTTCTCGTTGGCGGGCCCCATCTACGCCGGGACCAACGAGATCCAGCGCGACGTGATCGCGGAACGGCTGCTCGGACTGCCGAGGGGTGACCGGTGAGGTTCGCGCTGTCCCCCGAACAGGTCCGGTTCGGGGCCGTCCTGCACGACTTCCTGGCCGCGGGCCGCCGGGACCTGGCCGAGGTCGGCGTCACGGCGCTGGCCGTGCCGGAGCGGTCGGGCGGGCTGGCCGCCGATCCGGTCGACCTCGTGGTCGCGTTCGAGGAACTCGGCCACCACGCCGTGCCCGGCCCGCTGGTGGAGTCGGTCGTGGTGGTGCCGACACTGCTGGCCGACGTCGGCGAGGACCGCTGGCTGCCGGACCTGGCGTCCGGGCGGATCACCGCGTCGCTGGCGTTCCCGCCGCACGTCCCGTGCGCGCACCGGGCCGACCTGTACTTCCTCGTCGACGGCGACGAGCTGCGCGTGGCCGACCCCGTCGAGGAGTTGCCGTCCGTGGACCCCACGCGGCGGATGGTCGAGGTCGTCGGCGGCGCGGTCCTCGGGACGCCCGCGCGACCGGGTCGGGCGTTCGACCTCGGCGTGCTCGCCTGCGCCGCCCAGCTGCTCGGCCTCGGCCGGGCGATGCTGGAGATGGCGACCGCGCACGCGCGTCAGCGCACCCAGTTCGGCAGGCCGATCGGCGGCTTCCAGGCGGTCAAGCACCAGCTCGCGGACGTCCTGATCGGCCTGGAACTGGCCCGGCCGCTGGTGCACGGCGCGGCGGTCACCTGCGCGAGCCGGGACGTGTCGGCGGCCAAGGTCGCCGCCGGGGACGCCGCGCACCGCGCCGCGCGCACAGCGCTCCAGGTGCACGGGGCGATCGGCTACACCGCCGAACACGACCTCGCGCGGTGGCTGACGAAGACCCGCGCGCTGGTCGGCGCGTGGGGTGGGCCGTCGATGCACCGGACGCGCGTGCTGGAGGCGCTGTGACCGCCGAACACCTCGCGCTGCGCGACTCCGTCCGCGGCCTGTTGGCCAAGCACTCCGACGTGCGCGCGGCGATGTCGTCACCGCGCGGCTACGACACCGACCTGTGGGCGCGGCTGTGCGGGGAGATCGGCGTCGCCGGGCTGGCCGTCCCGGAGGTCTACGGCGGGCTCGGTGCCGGGCTGGCGGAGTCGCACGTCGTGCTGGAGGAACTCGGACGCACCCTGACCCCCGCGCCGCTGCTGGGCTCGGCGGTGGTGGCGGCGCAGGCGTTGCTCGCCTCCGGGTCGGCCGACGCGTGCGGGCGGCTGCTGCCGGGGATCGCGGCGGGGTCGACTCTCGCCGCGCTCGTGTGGGCGGGCGCCGATGGGCGGTGGGACGTCGAGGACGTCGCCGTGACGGCGTCGGGCGCGCTCGACGGCACAGCGCACTACGTGCTCGACGGCGACCTCGCGGACGTGCTGCTCGTGGCAGCTCGGGGATCGGACGGGGTCGTGCTGTACGAGGTAGATCCGGGACAGGGTGGGGTGCGGCGCGAGCACGTGCCCGCGATGGATCCGACTCGCCGGTTGGCCACCGTCACGCTGACCGGCGCGGTCGGCCGCCGCCTCGGCCCGGCGGCGCTGCCGCACGTCCGCGACGTCGCCTGCGCGGCGCTGAGCGCGGAACAGGTCGGCACCGCCGCACGCTGCCTGGAGCTGACGGTCGCGTACACCGGCACCCGCGTCCAGTTCGGCAGGCCCATCGGCGGCTTCCAGGCCCTCAAGCACCGGATGGCGGATCTGCACGTGCTGGTGGAGACGGCGCGGTCGGCTGCTGGGGCCGCTGGAGGGGATTCGGTTTCTGCCGCGGTTGCGAAGGTGCATTGTTCGGAGGTCGTTTGTCGGGTGGCAGGCGAGATGATCCAATTGCACGGGGGGATCGCGATCACGTGGGAGCACGACGCGCACCTGTACTTCAAGCGGGCGCATGGGAGTGCGCGGCTGTTCGGGTGTCCGGGGGAGCATGTGGCTCGGTTGGGGGGTTTGGTTTTCTAGTGCGGGGTTTGTTGGGGCTGGTGAGCTGCTGCTCCGGTTGTTGGAACTGCTGAGCTGCTGCTCCGGTTGTTGGAACTGCTGAGCTGCTGCTCCGGTTGTTGGAACTGCTGAGCTGCTGCTCGGTGCCGTTGTGCTGTGGCCGATTTGACTTGGGGCCCCTCGATTTGACCCTTTGTCGGGCCAAAACGGCAGGGGGTAAGGCCGCAGCCCGACAAATTTTAAGGGTCAAATCCCCCAAGTAAAATCGGCCACGTTCCGTGGCGCTCGTCTCGCCTCGGTTGTGGGTCCAGTGGCTCGTCTCACGTCGGTCGTGGTCGTGGTTTCGTCCTTTGCTTGTCCCGCCTCAGAGCTAGATCCAGTCCGACTGGCGAGGCCAGGTGAGGAGGTTGTCCAGTACTTCTCCTGGCCAGCCGCGGTTGTCCGGGGCTGTTGTGTCCGCTGCGGCGTAGCGGCCGCGGTAGAACAGCAGTGGGCGGTTGTCGTGGTGTTCGCCCAGGTCTACGACTCTGCCGATCACCACGTGGTGGTCGCCCGCCTCGTGCACGGCCTCCACCGTGCAGTCCACCCAGGTCAACGCCCCGTCCAGCACCGGGGCTCCGGTCGACGACGGGGTCCACCCCACGTGGTCGAACTTGTTCGCTCCGCCGGTGCCGAACACGGTTGACACCGCTCGCTGCCCCTCGGCCAGGACGTTCACGCAGAAGTGGCCCGCCCGTTCGATGACCGGCCAGCTCCGCGACGACTTGGCCGGGCAGAACAGGACCAGCGGTGGGTTCAAGGACACCGCCGCGAAGGCCTGGCAGGCGAATCCCACGGGCTCTTCGCCGTCCACGCTGGTCACGATGGTGACGCCCGTGCAGAAGTGGCCCAGCACGGTGCGGAACCTGGCCGCGTCGATTCCGCTGTGGACCGTCACCGGCGCGTGCCGACGCTGAAGTCGTGGCCCCACAGGCTGACCGCCGTGCTCTCGCGGGCTATCCACTCCTCGTCCGAGACCTGCCTGCCCTCGGTGCCGAACTCGATGTCGAACCCGCCGGGCGACTTCATGTAGAACGACAGCATCAGGTCGTTGACGTGCCTGCCCAGCGTGGCCGACAGCGGCACCTTGCGGCGCAGCGCGCGGTCCAGGGTCAGGCCCACGTCGTCGGTTTCGGCCACCTCGACCATCAGGTGCACGATGCCGCTCGGCGTCGGCATCGGCAGGAACGCGAGGCTGTGGTGGCGGGAGTTGCAGCCGAAGAACCGGAGCCACGCGGGCGCGCCGTCTGCCGGCCGTCCGACCAGCTGCGGTGGCAGGCGCATCGAGTCGCGCAGCCGGAAGCCGAGGACGTCGCGGTAGAACGCCAGCGAGGCCGCGTCGTCGTTGGTCGACAGCACCACGTGACCGAGCCCCTGCCCCTCGGTCACGAAGCGGTGCCCGTACGGGCTGACCACCCTGCGGTGCTGGAGCGCGGCCCCGTGGAAGACCTCCAGGGTGTTGCCGGACGGGTCGTCGAAGCGGATCAGGCCGGTGACCCTGCGATCGGCGAGATCGGCGTCGTCGCCCTCCTTCACCGTCACCCCGGCGGCCGCGAGGCGTTCGCCGACCTCGACCAGCTCGGCCTCGTTCGCCACCTCCCAGCCGGACTGGGCCAGGCGGTCGCGGTCACCGGGGACGACCACCAGCCGGGCCGGGAAGTCGTCCATCCTCAGGTACAGCGCGTCGGGGTCGGCGCCCTTGCCCTCGACCATGCCGAGGACCTTCAGGCCGAACTCGCGCCACCGACCCATGTCGGTCGCCTCGATCCGGAGGTAGCCGAGCGAACGGATTCCCATGCGTCTCACTCCCCGTCCGTGAGGAAGTCGATCGCGAGCCTGTTGAACTCGTCGAACTTCTCCAGCTGCGCCCAGTGGCCGCAGCGGCCGAACACGTGCAGCTGCGCGCGCGGGATGAGCTTCAATGCCAGCAGCGCGCCGTCGAGCGGGTTGACCCGGTCCTCGCGGCCCCACACCAGCAGCACCCGCTGGCGCAGCCGGTACGCCTCCCGCCACAGCATCCCCTGCTCGAACGAGTCGGGGCGGGTGAACGAGGCGCCCATGGCGGCCATGGCGCGCAACGACTCCGGGGTGCTGGCGGCGGCGAAGCGCTCCTCGACCAGCTCCTCGGTGATGAGCGACTGGTCGAACACCATGGTGCGCAGGAACTCCTCCAGCTTCTCCTTGGTCGGCCCCGGTTTCGCGCCGAACCTGGAGAGCTTGCGAACGCCCTCGGTCGGGTCCGGCGAGAACACGTTCACGCTCAACCCGCCCGGCCCCATCAGCACGAGCCTGCCCGCGCGGTCGGGGTGGTCCAGCGCGAACCGCACCGCCGCTCCCCCGCCGAGCGAGTTGCCGAGCAGGTGCGCGCGGTCCACGCCGAGCACGTCGAGCAGGCCGTGCAACGCCCGCGCGCTGTGGGTGAAGTACTGGTCGTGCTCGGTCGGCTTGTCCGAGCGGCCGAACCCCGGCTGGTCCACCGCCAGCACCCGGAAGGTCTTGGCGAATACCGGGACCGTGCGGCCGAAGTTGCTCCACGCCGACGCCCCCGGCCCGCCGCCGTGCAGCAGCACCACGGTCGTGCCGTGCTCGGCGCCCGCCTCGTGGTAGTGCAGCCGCAGGTCGCCCACGTCCGCGTAGCGGCTGGTGGCGTCGAAGCCGAGCGCTGTCACGTCGTCCCCCACCTCAGAAGAGCCCGTCGCGGACGGGGATGCCGAGCACGCGCTTGCCGTACATGACGAGCGCGCGTTCCGGGTCGTTGGCCGCGTGCACCCTGGCGGCGTGGGCGTCGCGCCAGAAGCGCGGGATGCGCAGGCCGTTGCCGATCGCCTTGCCGCCCGCGCTCTCGAACAGCCGGTCGATCGCGGCGATGGCCCTGGCACTGCCGCACACCTGGTCGCGCCGGGCCCGCAGCCGCAGTTCGGTCGGGATCCTGGTGCCCGCGACCGCGAGCGCCATCTCCTCGTTGATGTTGCGCTCCAACTGGAGCCACGCGGCGTCGATGTCGTAGGCAGCGCTGGCGATCCGCACCTGGGCGAACGGGTCCTCCGACGACTTCTCACCGAGGTAGGCGGCCCTGATCCGGTCGCGCGTGGCGCCGACGTGCTCCTCGTACGCGCCCACCGCCATCCCGATCATCGGCGCGGTGATCGCGTACGGGTGCACGGAGCCGTAGGGCATCCGGAACAGCGGCCCGGTGTTCAGCTCCTGGCCGGGGCACACGCACCGCGCGGTGTGGCCCATGCTCAGCGTGCGGTGCTCGGGCACGAACACGTCGTCGACGACGATGTCGTTGCTGCCGGTGCCGCGCAGCCCCATGGTGTCCCAGACGTCGTCGATCGCGTAGTCGGCGATGGGCAGCAGGAACGTGCGGAAGTCGACCGGCTTGCCGTCCTCCCCCATCACCAGACCGCCGAGCAGCACCCACGTGGCGTGGTCGCAGCCGGAGGAGAAGCTCCAGCGCCCGCTGAACCGGAACCCGCCGTCGACCGGCTGAGCCCGTCCGACCGGGGCGTACGACGACGAGATGCGCGTGTCGCGGTCCTCGGCCCACACGTCCTGCTGGGCCTGTTCGGCGAACAGGCCGACGTGCCACGGGTGCACGCCGAGCACCGAGGCGACCCAGCCCGTCGAGCCGCAGGCGCTCGCGATCAGCTTCACCGCGGTGTAGAAGGTGAGCGGGTGCGCCTCGGCCCCGCCGTGGCGCGCGGGTTGCAGCAGCTTGAAGAACCCGATCTCCTGCAACGACTTCACGGATTCCTCCGGCACCCGGCGGAGGTCCTCGGCCTCCTGGGCCCGGTCGCGCAGCACGGGCAGCAGCTCCCGCACCTTGTCGACGACCTCGTGGCCGACCTGGTCGCTCATAGCACGCTCCCGTTCTCCCGGCACGAGCCAGACTAGAACACGTTCTTGTTTCTGTCGACGGCGGTCAGACCTGCTCGCGCCGCAGCTCCAGCGCGATGTCGATCAGCTGGTCCTCTTGTCCGCCAACGAGCTTGCGCTCGCCCGCGCGCACCAGGATCTGCGCGCCGGACACCTGGTAGCGCTCGGCTTGGTGGAACGCGTGCTTCAGGAAACTGGAGTACACGCCCGCGTACCCCATCATCAGCGCCATCCGGTCGAGCAGGCACTCCTCGGGCATCGCGGGCCGCACCACGTCCTCTGCCGCGTCGACGATCGCGAAGAAGTCGACGCCGGTGGGGATGCCGAGCTTGTCGCACACCCCGACGAACGCCTCCAGCGGCGTGTTCCCCGCGCCCGCCCCGAACCGGCGGACGCTGCCGTCGATCTGCGCCGCGCCCGCGCGGGCCGCGATCACCGAGTTGGCCACGCCCAGCCCGAGGTTCTCGTGGCCGTGGAACCCGACCTGCGCGTCGTCGCCCAACTCGGCGACCAGCGCCGACACCCGGTCGGCTACCTGTTCCAGCACGAGCGCGCCCGCGGAGTCGACCACGTAGACGCACTGGCACCCCGCGTCGACCATGATCCGGGCCTGGGCGGCGAGCGCCTCCGGCGGCCGGGAGTGCGCCATCATCAGGAAGCCGACGGTCTCCAGGCCCCGGTCGCGGGCGAGTCCGAAGTGCTGCACCGAGATGTCGGCCTCGGTGCAGTGCGTGGCGATCCGGCAGATCGACGCGCCGTTGTCCTGCGCCACCAGGATGTCGTCCTTCACGCCGACCCCCGGCAGCATGAGCACGGCGATCCTGGCCCGCTTCGCGGTCCGCGCCGCCGTCGCGATCAGGTCCTGCTCGGGGGTGCGGCTGAAGCCGTAGGTGAACGAGGAGCCGCCGAGCCCGTCGCCGTGCGCGACCTCGATCACCGGCACACCGGCCTCGTCCAGCGCCGCCACCACCGAGCGGACCTCCTCGGCGGTGAACCGGTGCCGCTTGTGGTGCGATCCGTCCCGCAACGACGTGTCGGTCAACCGCAGCATCACTGTCCTCCCGGGACGGTCGCGAGCGCCTGCACGAGTTCCTCGCCGACCCTGGTCGCGGCGGCGGTCATGATGTCGAGGTTCCCCGCGTAGGGCGGGAGGAAGTCGCCCGCGCCCTCCACCTCCACGAAGACGGACACCCTGGAGACCTCACCGGTCCCCGTCTCCACCCGGTCGAACTGCGGCTCGTTCAGGAGCCGGTAGCCGGGCACGTAGGTCGCGATGTCCGCCACCATCCGGGTGACCGACTCCGCGATGGCGCTCTCGTCGGCGTTCGCCGGGATGGCGCAGAAGATCGTGTCCCGCATGATCATCGGCGGGTCGGCGGGGTTCAGCACGATGATCGCCTTGCCCTTGGTCGCGCCGCCGATCTCCTCGATCCCCCGACCGGTGGTGCGGGTGAACTCGTCGATGTTCGCCCTGGTCCCCGGCCCGGCGGACACCGAGGCCACGCTGGCGACCACCTCGGCGTAGACGACGGGGACGACCCTGGACACCGCGTGCACGACGGGGATCGTGGCCTGGCCGCCGCAGGTGATCAGGTTGACGTTCGGCGCGTCCAGGTGGGCGCGCAGGTTGACCGGTGGCACGACGTACGGGCCGAGCGCGGCGGGCGTCAGGTCGATCGCCCGGATGCCCGCCTCGGCGTAGCGCGGCGCGTTCACCCGGTGCACGGCCGCCGACGTCGCCTCGAACACGAGGTCGGGCCGCTCGTCCTGGCGCAGCAACCAGTCCACGCCCTCGGCGGTGGTCTCCACGCCGAGGCCGCGAGCGCGGCGCAGGCCCTCGCTGCCGGGATCGACGCCCACCATCCACCGCGGTTCGATCCACGGTGAGCGCGCGAGCTTGTGGAGCAGGTCGGTGCCGATGTTGCCCGACCCGACGATCGCCGCGGTCGCCTTCGCCGCACTCATGCCGTTTCCACCTCACTCGAAGGACAGGGAGACCGAGCCGAGCCCGTCGAACTCGGCGTGGAACGAGTCGCCGGGGTGGGCGTCCACCGCCCGCGTGCAGGAGCCGGGCAGCACGACGTCACCCGCCCGCAGCCGCACGCCGAAGCCCGCGACCTTGGCGGCCAGCCAGGCGACCGCGATCACCGGGTTGCCCAGCACGGCGTCGCTCCGCCCCTGGACGAGCACCTCGCCGTCCTTGCGCAGCGCCACGCCGATGGTCCGCAGGTCCACGTCGGACGGTGGGACCCTGGCGTCGCCGAGCGCGAAACCCGCCGACGAGGCGTTGTCGGCGATGGTGTCCACCAGGCCGATCCGCCAGTCGGCGATCCGGCTGTCGATCAGCTCGATGGACGGCGCGACCGCCTCGGTCGCGTCCAGCACGTCCTGTTCCGTGCAGCCCTCGCCTGGCAGGTCGGCGCCGAGCAGGAACGCGACCTCCACCTCGACCCGCGGGAAGCAGTAGTCCGCGGCGCGCACCGGCGTGGCCTGCTCCAGCCGCATGTCCTCCAGCAGGTGGCCGTAGTCCGGCTCGTCCACGCCCATCATCTGCTGCATAGCCGACGACGACAGGCCGACCTTGTGGCCGACGACCACTCCGCCACCGGCGACCCGGCGGCGGATGTTGATCAGCTGGACCTCGTAGGCGTCGACCACGTCCAGGTCCGGGTAGTGCGCGACCAGCGGCTCGATCGGCGCGCGGTCGCGTTCGGCGATGCGCAGCAGCTCGGCCGCCGCGGTTCTCTGCTCGGCCGTCAGCACGGGACCTCCGCCGCGTGGCGCCCGGCCCGGCGGCCGGAGAACACGCAGTCGGCGAGCGAGAGCCCGCTGACGTAGGACTCCGAGCACACGCCGACCGCGGACCGGCCCGCCGCGTACAGCCCGTCCACACCGCGCACCCGGCCGGTGTCCTCGTCCACCACCAGGCCTCCGACGGTGAGCACCGGGCACGGGTACCCGACGCGCGACCGGATCGAGACGTCGATCAGCGAGTACGGCGGCCCCAGGGCCCTGACCAGCGAGGGGAGCTTGCCGAAGGCGTCCGGCACGTCGCCGTAGGCCTCGGCGGTCGCCCGCAGCCCGGCCGCGTCGACCCCCGCCCCCGCCGCGACCGCGTCGAGCGTGGGCCCGGTGACCAACCCCTTCGAGAGCAGGTAGCGGGCCTGCAGCCGCTGGAACCACAGCGTCTGCGTCCGGACCTGCCCGCGCGCCTCGCGGACCACCTCGGCGTCGACCAGCAGCCACGCCCTGCCCTGGTGGCCGGTGACGATCGCCTCGCCGATGGCCGCGCCGTAGAGGGACTCGTCGCACACCCGACGCCCGTCCTGCCCGACCAGGACGCCCTTCTGCAGCGCGCTCGGCGGCGTGATGAACCGCCACGCCGACACCCGGTCCATCCGCGCGGTCGTCCCGCCGACCGCCGTGCCGAGCCGGATGCCGCTGCCGTCGTCGCCGCGCGTGCCGAGCGGCAGTCCGCCCAGGTACGCCGGGGCGTGCTCGCGCATCAGCTCGCGGTCGAACACGAACCCGCCCGCGGCGATGACCACGGCTCGGCGCGCCACGACCAGCAGCTCACGACCGTGGCGGCGTTCCAGCGCGGTGGCCAGCCGGTGCAGGGAGCTGCCCAGCGGCGGGTAGTACATCCCCGGTTTGGCGGCGACCGCGGACAGCGCCCGGTGGGCGATCCGGGGAGCGCCGGTCAGCGTGCGGCACCGGACGCCGGTCACCCGGCCGTCCTCGGTGATCAGCTCGCGCGCCTCGGTCTGGCGCAGGACCCGCGCCCCGGACCGGCGGACGGCGTCGGCCAGCCGCGCGAAGAGCAGCGCGCCGGACGTCCCCCTGCCCTTGGTCCGGTGGCCGCGCGGCGCGGGCCGGGCGAGGTCGCGCCGGGCCTGTTCGCTGCCCGAGTAGTACAGGTAGTGGTCGTCGGTCGGGTACGAGGTCTTGAACGGGCACACGCTCGCGTCGAACGGCACGCCGTTCTCCTCCAGCCAGACCAGCATGTCCGCGCTGCCCCGGCAGAACCGGCGCAGGGTCTCGGCCGACACGGCGTCGCCGACCTCGTGGCGCAGGTACTCGTACATGTCCTCGGGGGTGTCCGGCACGCCCGCCTCGACCTGCTGGCGCGTGCCGCCGCCCGCGTAGACCACGCCGCCGGACAACGCGGTGGCACCGCCCCCGGCGAACCGGTCCAGCACGACCACCGACGCGCCCGTCCCGGCCGCCTCGATCGCGGCGCAGGCGCCCGCGGCGCCGAAGCCCACGATCACCACGTCGGCGCTGACGTCCACGCACCCTCCCGGAACACGTTCTCGCTCGGCCGCCCAGTTCGCACTGTTCCACCATAGCGCCAAGACACCCCGAAACTATAACCTGTTCTAGTCTGACTCTCCGTGGAGGCACCGTGGTCGAGGACACCGAGTTCGACGTGGCCGTCGTGGGCAGCGGCGCGGCGGGGATGACCGCCGCGCTGCTCGCCGCCCACCGGGGTCTGCGCGCCGTGGTGGTCGAGAAGGCCGAGCACTTCGGCGGGTCGACCGCGCGGTCCGGCGGCGGCCTGTGGGTCCCGAACAACCCCGTGCTGCGGGAGGCGGGCGTGACCGACACCCCGGAGGAGGCGAGCACCTACCTGCGGCACATCGTCGGCGACGCCGTGCCGGAGGAGCTGCGGCAGGCCTTCCTGGACGCCGGGCCCGCGATGCTGGCCTTCGTCCGCGAGCACACGCCGCTGGACTTCAGCTGGGTCCGCGACTACGCGGACTACTACCCCGAGGCGCCCGGTGGACGGCCGAGGGGCCGCTCGATCGAGCCGAGACCGCTGAACGCGACCGTGCTCGGCGCGGAGCTGGCGAACCTGAACGCGCCGTACATCGCCGCGCCCGCGGGGATCGTGGTCACCGCGGCCGACTACCGGTGGCTCAACCTGGTCACCCGCCACCCGCGCGGCGTGCTGACCGCCGCCAGGGTGTTCGGCCGCCGGTTCCGCCGCGGCAGGCTGCTGACCATGGGGCAGGCGCTCGCCGCGGGGCTGCGCGCCGGGTTGCTCGCGGTCGACGTGCCGGTCCGGCTGAACACCCCGCTGGTCGACCTGCACGTCGAGGACGACCGGGTCGCGGGCGTCCGGGTCGGCGGTGACGAGCTGATCCGCGCGCGGCACGGGGTCCTGCTGGCGGCGGGCGGGTTCGAGCACAACGAGCGGATGCGCAAGGAGCACCAGCGCGCGCCGATCGGCACGGAGTGGACCGTGGGCGCCAAGGCGAACACCGGCGACGGCATCGAGGCGGGCGTCCGGGTGGGCGGTGCGGTCGGCCTGATGGACGACGCCTGGTGGGGGCCGTCGGTCCCGCTGCCCCACGGGCCGTACTTCTGCCTGGCCGAACGCACCCAGCCCGGCTGCATCCTCGTCAACGCGGCCGGGCGGCGGTTCGTCAACGAGGCCGCGCCCTACGTCGACGCCGTGCACGCCATGTACGACGACAACATGCCCACGTGGCTCATCGCCGACCAGGGGTACCGCGACCGCTACCCGTTCGCCGGTCTCCCGCCCCGCCGACCGTTCCCCGGTCGCTGGTACCGGTCGGGCGCGGTGCACCGCGCCGACACCGTCGAGGAACTGGCCCGGCTGGTGGACCTGCCCGCCGACGCGCTGGTGGAGACCGTGCGGCGGTTCAACGGGATGGCCGAGACCGGGCGGGACGAGGACTTCCGGCGCGGCGACAGCGCGTACGACCGGTACTACGGCGATCCGCGCAACCGCCCCAACCCGTGCCTCGCGCCGCTGCGCAAGGCGCCGTTCCACGCGGTGCGGATCGTGCCGGGCGACCTCGGCACCAAGGGCGGGCTGCGCACCGACGCCCGCGCGCGGGTGCTCCGCGACGACGGCACGGCGATCCCCGGCCTGTACGCGGCGGGCAACACCAGCGCCTCGGTGATGGGCCGCACCTACGCGGGGCCCGGCGCGACCCTCGGGCCCGCGATGACCTTCGGCTACCTGGCCGCGCTGGACATCGCCGCATCGGCGACCACCGACGACAGCCGTGGAGGGACCCCATGACAGAGGACGCGGTTCGGACGATCGACGCCGGGAGCCCGCCGACCAGGTTCGCGCGCGGCTGGCACTGCCTCGGCCCGCTCGACCGGTTCCGGGACGGGGCACCGCACGCCGTGCGGGCGTTCGGCACCAAGCTCGTGGTGTTCCAGGGCGAGGACGGCGTGCTCAACGTGCTCGACGCCTACTGCAGGCACATGGGGGGCGACCTCACCCAGGGCACGGTGAAGGGCGACGCGATCGCCTGCCCGTTCCACGACTGGCGCTGGGCGGGCAACGGCCGGTGCGTCGAGATCCCCTACGCCAAGAGGATTCCCCTGCGCGCGCGGACCCGCACCTGGACCACGCTGGAGCAGAACGAGCAGCTGTTCGTGTGGCACGACCCGCAGGGCAACCCGCCACCCGCCGACGTGACGATCCCCCGCGTCGACGCGGCGTTCAGCGACGAGTGGAGCAACTGGACCTGGGACTCGGTGCTGATCGAGGGCGCCAACTGCCGCGAGGTCATCGACAACGTCGTGGACATGGCGCACTTCTTCTACATCCACTTCGCCTTCCCCACCTACTTCAAGAACGTGCTCGAAGGGCACGTCGCGACGCAGTACCTGACGACGCGGGGGCGGCCGGACGTCACGGGCGCCGGGACGAACTACACCGGCGACACGGTGGTCCGCTCGGAGGCGTCCTACTTCGGCCCGTCCTACATGATCGACTACCTGTGGAACGACTACCAGGGCACGATCATCGAGACGGTCCTGATCAACTGCCACTACCCGGTGACCGAGAACTCGTTCCTGCTCCAGTGGGGCGCGATCGTCAAGAAGCTGCCCGGCCTGAGCGACGAGCACGCCGACAAGATCGCGCACAAGTTCGCGCGCGGCATCGGTGCGGGCTTCCTGCAGGACGTGGAGATCTGGCGGAACAAGTCGCGGATCGACAACCCCCTGCTGTGCGAGGAGGACGGACCGGTCTACCAGCTGCGCCGCTGGTACGAGCAGTTCTACGTCGACGTGGAGGACGTCTCCGACGACATGGTGCGGCGCTTCGAGTTCGAGGTCGACACCAGCAGGGCCGTCGAGGCGTGGGAGA
Organism: Umezawaea sp. cmx-9-4; assembly: GCA_049997955.1. Lineage (GTDB taxonomy): Bacteria > Actinomycetota > Actinomycetes > Mycobacteriales > Pseudonocardiaceae > Umezawaea. Next base: position 194,628 of record JAEBDY010000004.1, read on the forward strand.
GGGAAGTCGCCGCCAACCTCGCCCGCCGGGAGGGCGCGCGGTGACCGAGCGCCGCGAGTTCCTGGAGGGCGGGCTGCGTCCGGTCGAGTGCCTGGACTGCGGCACCCTCGTGCTGGTCAAGAAGAACAGCCTCCAGCACACCAGCGTGCAGTGGACGTCGGACGCCGCGCGGAGCTGTCCCGAGTTCGCGGCGTCCGGCCGCGACACCGCGCTCATCGCGACCTGCCTGAAGCTGCGCGACAGCATCGACCGGGCGGTGCGGGACGGGGTGCTGGAGGTGGCCGATGGCTGACGTCCACCGGCTGCGGGTGGTCCAGGTCGTCGACGAGACGCCGGACGCCAGGTCGTTCGTGCTGGAGGGCGGCGGGTTCACCCCCAGGCCGGGGCAGTTCCTGACCGTGCGGATCGGGACGGCGGCGCGGTGCTACTCGCTGTGCAGCGCGCCCCACGAGCCGCTGAAGATCACGGTCAAGCGCACGCCGGACGGCTACGGGTCGCACTGGCTGTGCGACAACGCGGTCGTGGGCACCGAGCTGGACGTGCTCGGGCCGGTGGGCGTGTTCACCCCCGCGTCGCTGGACGCCGACCTCCTGGCGTTCGCGGCGGGCAGCGGCATCACGCCGGTCATGTCGATCATCCGGTCGGTCCTCTCGGGTGGGGCTGGGCGCGTGACCCTGGTGTACGCCAACCGCGACGAGCAGTCGGTGATCTTCGCGCGGGACCTCGCCCGGCTCACCGCGGCGCACCCGGACCGGCTGGTCGTCGTGCACTGGCTGGAGTCCTTGCAGGGCCTGCCGACCGTGCCGTCGCTCGCCGCGCTGGCGCGGCCGTGCGACGAGGCGTTCGTGTGCGGCCCGGCCCTGTTCATGGAGGCCGCCAGGACCGCGCTGCGGCAGGCGGGCGTGGAGCGGATCCACGTCGAGCGGTTCGCCTCCCTGTCGAGCAACCCGTTCGAGGACGCGGTGGCGTCCGCCGCCGAGGGCCCGGACGCGACCGTGGACGTCGAGCTGGACGGTGAACGCCACCGGTTCCCCTGGCCCGCCCGGACCCGGCTGCTCGACCTGCTGCTGGACCAGGGGGTGGACGCGCCGTACTCCTGCCGCGAGGGGGCGTGCAGCGCGTGCGTGTGCCGACTGGTGGAGGGCGAGGTGAAGATGCTCGCCAACGACGTGCTCGACGAGCAGGACCTCGCCGACGGCTACGTCCTCGCCTGCCAGGCGATTCCGGTCACCGACGCGGTCAAGATCACCTACACCTGAGGGGGAACCGTGCCGATCGATCCGACCGTCGCCATCGGCGCCGAGTTGCCGGAGGTCGAGTTCTCCTGGACGGCGACCGACGTCCTGCTCTACCACCTCGCCCTCGGCGCCACCGAACTCCGGTACACCTACGAGCGGGACCTCCGGGTGCTGCCCACGTTCGGCGTCGTCGCGGCGCACCTGCGGGCGACCGAACCGCCCGCGGTGTCGTTCCCCGGCATCGACGTGGACCTGGCCCGCGTCCTGCACGGCACGCAGGAGATCACCCTGCACCGGCCGTTCCCGGTGCACGGCGAGGCGGTCCTGCGCACCAGGGTGGCGGACGTGCTCGACAAGGGCACGGCGGCCGTGATCGTGCAGGAGTCGACCGCCGTCGACGCCGACGGGGTCGCGCTGTTCACCACGCGGTCGAGCATCTTCGCGCGCGGCGAAGGCGGGTTCGGCGGCTCGCGCGGACCCTCCACGCGGGTGGACGTGCCCGACCGCGAGCCGGACGCGGTGCTGGAAACGCCGACGTTGCCGCAGCAGGCACTGCTGTACCGGTTGTGCGGCGACCGCAACCCGCTGCACGCCGACCCGGAGTTCGCCCGGCTCGCGGGCTTCCCCGCGCCGATCCTGCACGGGCTGTGCACCTACGGCGTGGTGTGCAAGGCCGTGGTGGACGCGTTCCTCGACGGCCGCGCGGACCGGGTCGGCGGGTTCGCCGCGAAGTTCACCGGCGTCGTGTACCCCGGCGAGACGCTGCGCACCAGGGTGTGGCGGGACGACGACCGCTTCGTGCTCACCACGACGGCCGTCGACCGCGACGACGCCCCGGTGCTCTCGGACGTGGTGCTGACCCACGCCTGACAACGGCCGCCGCGCGGTTGGTCCGTACGGACCAACCGCGCGGTCGGCCGGTCGGGCACGCTGGACGCGCGGATACCGACGTGGACGGGTGGGTGGCGATGCCGGGCCTGACCGGATCCCGGCGGGTGGTGAGCCGTGAGCAGGTCGTGCGCGGCGCGTGCCGCTACTTCCTGCGCCACGGCGGGGTCGACATGGACCGCGTCGCCGCCTGCCTGGCGATCAGCCGGGCCACGCTCTACCGGGTCGTGCGCAGCCGGGACGTGCTGCTCGCGGACGTGCTGTGGCTGCTCGGCGAGCGGGGACTCGCGGAGGCCCGGCGGGAGCGGCGGAGCACCGGGGCCGACGGGGTCCTGGAGGTCACGCGCCTGTTCGTGGACCGGCTGCGGGAGTCGGCGCCGTTCCACGCGTTCCTGCACGCCGAGCCGGAGACCGCCGCGCGGGTGCTGTTCCACGCCTCGGGCGGCGTGCACCGGCGGGTGGTGTCGACGCAGAAGGAGATCCTGCTGGAGACCTGCTGCCCGGAGGAGCCCTGGTCGCCGGAGGCGCTCGACCAGACCGCCTTCCTGTACGTGCGGATCGTCGAGTCGGAGGTGTACGCGGAACTGCTGGGTGGAGGCCCGGTCGATCGCGCGCTGGCCGAGCGGGCGGCACGGGCGGTTCTGCCGCAGCCGAGGTGAGCTGCGACAGCGGTCTCACGTTCGTCCGCGTGCTGGCGCGGATCGGCGCGGCCCCGTTACGTTGCGGTGATCCAACCCCCGACGCTGTGGGAGCCGGTATGCCGATCGTCGCGTGGTGCCGCACCCGTCCGCTCCCGCGCCGCACGGGGCTGCTCGCCGTGCTGCTCGCGTTCGTCGTGGCGGCGGCGACCGCGCCCGCGGTGGCCGCCGCGTCCGCCGGGCGCACGCCGGTGGTCTTCGTGCACGGCCAGCAGGGGTCGGCGCAGCAGTGGCAGTCCAACGCGAAGCGGTTCTCCTCCAACGGCTACGCGGACCGCCTGCTGCACGCCTACGAGTACGACACCAGCGTCGCGACCAACGACGCGGCGGTCGCCGGCCTCGACGGGTTCATCGCCGCCGTGCTCGCCAGGACCGGGGCGTCCGCCGTGGACGTCATCGCGCATTCCCGCGGCACGGCGGTCGCGCAGAGCTACCTGTCGACGCCCGAGCGGGCCGCGTCGGTGCGCAGGTACGTGAACGTCGACGGCCGGTCCAGCGCCGCGCTGCCCGGTGGTGTCCCGACGCTCGCGCTGTGGGGCAGCCTGCAACCCAACGGCTCGATCGGCGGCGCGACCAACGTGCGCCTGCCCCACCTGGGGCACACGGAGACCACCACCTCGGCCGAGGGTTTCAGCCACATCCACCGGTTCCTGGCCGGCCGGGACGCGGCCACCACCGGTGTGCGGCCCGAACCGCCGGCGCTGGTCGGGATCGCGGGCCGGGCGGTGTACTTCCCGCAGAACCAGGGTGCCGCCGGGCTGCTGCGGGTGTGGGAACTCGACGACCGGACCGGAGCCCGCCGCGTCGCGCGCCAGAGCGTCGCGATCGGGGCCGACGGCGCGTTCGGGCCGCTGAGGGTCAACGGCCGCAAGCACTACGAACTGGTGCTCGAACGCGAGGGGCAGCAGACCTACCACTACTACTTCGAGCCGTTCGAGCGCAGCGACCTCTTCCTTAGGCTCCAGGTCTCCGGTCCGGGCGGCATCGGCGACCTCGTGGACAAGTGCCCCGGCAGTTCCGCGGTCACCGTCGTGCGCAACCGGGAGTGGTGGGCCGACCAGGCGACCGACAACGACCGCCTGGAGTTCAACGGCGTCGACCTGCTCTCCCCCGCCGTAGCGCCGCGCGTGCGGCAGGTCCTCGCGGGCTTCGCGTTCGACGACGGCTGCGACGGCGTGTCGACGCCGGGAACGCCGGTGCCCCCGTTCGGCTCGCTGCCGTTCCTGACCGCCGTGGACACCTACCTGCCCGCCCGGGCCGACGCGGGCGGCACGATCCGCGTCACGCAGACCGCCCGCGGCGGCGAAGGGCGGTCGCGCACCATCGCGGTGCCGAACCGGCCGTCGGACCGGGACACGATCAGCGTGCAGTTCAAGGACTACCTCGACACCGCGTTCGGCGGCCGCTGATCCCGGTGATCGAGTCGGTCACCGGTCACCGCCCAGGACCAGCCCGCTGGTGGGCACGCCGGTGCCCGCCGTGACCAGCACGTGCTCCACGCCGCCCACCTGGTTCACCGCGGTGCCCCGCACCTGGCGCACGGCCTCGGCGATCCCGTTCATGCCGTGGACGTACGCCTCCCCCAACTGCCCCCCGTGCGGGTTGAGCGGCAGCCTGCCGTCCAGTTCCAGCGCGCCGTCGGCGATGAAGTGCCGCGCCTCGCCGCGCGGGCAGAACCCCAGTTCCTCCAGCTGCACCAGCACGAACGGCGTGAAGTGGTCGTAGAGCACGGCCACGTCCACATCGGACGGTCCGATGCCCGACTGCCGCCACAGCGCCTTCGCGACGACGCCCATCTCCGGCAGGCCGGTCAGGTCGTCGCGGTAGTAGCTGGTCATGGTGAACTGGTCGGCGCCGCTGCCCTGCGCGGCCGCCCTGATCACCGCCGGGGGCTCGCGCAGGTCGCGGGCCCGTTCCGCGCTGGTCACGACGAGGGCGACGCCGCCGTCGCTCTCCTGGCAGCAGTCGAGCAGCCGCAGCGGTTCCGCGATCCAGCGCGAGGCCTGGTGGTCCTCCAGGGTGATCGGGCGCCCGTGGAACCACGCGTTCGGGTTGGTCGCCGCGTGCTTGCGGTCGACCACCGCGATCCGGCCGAAGTCCTCGCTGGTGGCGCCGTACACGTGCTGGTACCGGCGGGCGAACAGGGCGACCATCGCGGCGGGCGTGCCGAGCCCCACCGGGTAGGACCAGCTGTTGTCCACCGACCCGGCCGCCGCCGTCTGCACCTGGCCGAACCGGTGCCCCGACCGCTCGTTGAACGCGCGGTAGCAGACGACCACCTCGGCCATCCCGGTGGCGACGGCCATCGCCGCCTGCTGGACCGTCGCGCACGCGGCCCCGCCGCCGTAGTGGACGCGGCTGAAGAACGACAGCTCGGGTATCCCCAGTTCGCGGGCGACCGCGATCTCCGAGTTGGCGTCCATGGTGAAGCTCACCAGGCCGTCCACGTCGGACGGGTCGAGCCCGGCGTCGGCGAGCGCGTCCCGCACCGCCTCCGCGGCCAGTCGCAGCTCGCTGCGGCCGGACTCCTTGGAGAACTCGGTGGCCCCGATCCCGACGATCGCGGCGGCTCCGGAGAGGCTCACGCGGGCACCTCGATCCGCACGGTGCCCACCACGTGGTCGCCGTGATCGGTGCGGCCGACCACCTCGACGACCAACCCGGCGTCGCCGAACCGGTCGACCACCTGCCCGAAGAACTTCAGCGTGTCGTGGGCGAAGCAGGGTGTGCCCAGCCGGATGTCCACCGCGCGCACGAGCGCCTCCGGGCCCGCCCAGTCGGTGACGTACCGCTGCACCAGCCCGGTCGTGGTGAGGATGTTGACGAAGATGTCCTTCGAGCCGCGCCGGACCGCGAGGTCGCGGTCGTGGTGCACGTCCTGGAAGTCCCGCGTCGCGATGGCGGTGCTGATCACGAACGTCGGGGTCGCCTCCACGTGCACCTCCGGCAGCGCGTCGCCGAGGTTCGAGGTCCGGGTCATGAGCCGCCTCCCGCGCGTGGTCGCCAACTCGGCATGGTCAGGTCGTCGTCGACACGGGTGAACGCGACCTCGACGGGCAGTCCGACGTGGACGTCGGCCGGGTCGATCCCGGTCAGCTCGCCGAGCATCCGCACGCCCTCGTCCAGTTCGACCAGCGCGACGACGAACGGAACCCGCTTGCCCGGCACCGAGGGGTGGTGGTGCACGACGTGGCTGTAGACCTCGCCGACCCCGTCCGACACGAGGTGGGTCGGTTTGGTCGCGCCGCACTCCGGGCACATCGGCCCCGGCGGGTGGCGCAGCAGCCCGCAGCCCCCGCACCGCTGGATCCGCAGCTCCCCCAGTGCCGTGCCCTCCCAGAAGTACTCGGTGTCACGGGTGACGGCGGGCCTGATCACCGGGGTCGACACGACCTCCGGGACCTCCGCGGGCTTCTCCTCGGGGCGGAACTTCAGCACCCGGAACCGCATCTCGGCGACGACCTCGTCCCCGACGTGCCAGGTGCTCCGGGTCGTCACGAACCAGCCCTCGCCCAGCGCGGTGCGCTTGGGCCCCACCACGTCCTCCAGCCGGGTCGTCACCGCGAGGTGCTCGCCGTGGCGCAGGTAGCGGTGGTAGGTCTGGTCGCTGTTGGTCGCCACGACGGACGTGTAGCCGGCCTCGTCGAGGACGGTCATCATCGCGCCGAGGGGGTCGTCCGGGGTGCGCTGCCCGCGCAGTCCGCCCATCGTCCAGACCTGGACCATCGCGGGCGGCGCGACCAGTCCCCCGTGGCCCGCCCGTTCGGCGGCGTCGGGATCGGTGTAGACGGGGTTCGCGTCGCCGATCGCCTCCAGCCAGTTGAGCACCATCGGCAGGTTGACCGGGTCGCGGGCGAGCCTGGGTTCGCTTTCGCCCGCCGCGGCGATGCGAGCGGCCTCCTCCTCGACGTTCGTCATCGGGGCACCCTCGGCAGCCCAAGGCCGATCGACGCCACCAGCTCGCGCTGGACCTCGTTGACGCCGCCGCCGAAGGTGAGCACGAGGTTCCGCTTGGCCTGGACGTCCAGCCAGCGCGCGAGGTCCGCCGTCTCCGGGTCGGCCAGGTCGCCGTGCCTGCCCACGACCTCCTCCAGCACCCGCCCGATCCGCTGGGTCCGCTCCGACGCGAACACCTTGGTGGCGGAGGCGTCCGCGACGTCCACCGACCCGGCGGGCGACGCCGCCACCTGCCAGTTGAGCAGCTCGTTGACCCGCACGCAGGCCCGCACCTCCGCCAGCGCCCGCCGCACGTCCGGGAGCGCGAGCAGCGGTTCGCCGTCCGGGCCGGTCCTGGCCGCCGCCCACCGGGTCACGCGGTCCAGCGGCGCGGCGATCCGCCCCGCCGGGCCGAGCATGACCCGCTCGTGGTTGAGCTGGGTGGTGATCAGCCGCCAGCCCGCGTCCTCCTCGCCGACCCGCATCCCGACCGGCACCCGCACGTCCGAGTAGTAGGTCGCGTTGACGTGGTGGGCGCCGTCGCAGGTGATGATCGGCGTCCAGGAGTAGCCGGGGTCGGTGGTGTCGACGATCAGGATCGAGATGCCCCGGTGCCGGGAGTCCTCCGCGCCGGTCCGGCACGCCAGCCACACGTAGTCCGCGTCGTGCCCGCCGGTGGTGAACGTCTTCTGCCCGTTGACCACGTAGTGGTCGCCGTCGCGGACAGCCCTGGTGCGCAGCGCCGCCAGGTCCGTGCCCGCCTCCGGCTCGGTGTAGCCGATCGCGAAGTGCAGGTCGCCCGCCAGGATGCGCGGGAGGAAGAAGTCCTTCTGCTCGGCCGTTCCGCGCGCCTGCAACGTGGGGCCGACCGTCTGGAGGGTGACGTAGGGCAGCGGCACGTCCGCGCGCGCGGCCTCGTTGACGAAGATCTGCTGCTCGACCTCCCCGAACCCGCGGCCGCCGTGCTCCTCGGGCCAGCCGACGCCGAGCCACCCGTCCCGGCCCATCCGGCGCACCACCTCGCGGTAGACCTCGCCGTGCCGTTCGGTGAGCATCGCCGCGCGGTCCGCCGGGGACAGCAGCGTGGCGAAATACGCGCGCAACTCGTCCCGCAGCGCGCGCTGCTGGTCGCTGAGGTCAACGAACACCGGACTCCTCCTCGTGCCGGGCGAGCCGGTCCAGCCGGTGCTCCGCGCCGCCGACGAACCGGGTCAGGTCCTTGGCCAGCCCGTAGAACCGGTGCATCGGGTGGGTGATGTCCACGCCCGGGCCGCCGTGCAGGTGGTGGCACGTGTGCACGGCCACGAGGGCCTCCTGGGCGAGCCAGTGCGCGGCGGTGTCCAGGTCGACGTCCGCGTCGCGTCCGGTCGACAGGCGCCAGCACGCGGCCAGCGCGGCCAGGTGCAGCGTGCGGGCGGCGATGTACACGTCGGCGATCTGCCCGGCGACGGCCTGGAACGCCGACAGCGGCTTGCCGAACTGGTGCCGCGTCCCCACGTGCGCCACCGTCAGGTCGAGCGCGCCGGCCAGCACCCCGTCGCCGACCGCGCAGGCCCCCGCCAGCGCGAACCGGCGCAGGCCCGCGACCGCGCCCTCGCCCAGCAGCGCCCCGGCGGGCACCCGGACCTCGTCCAGCCGCACGGTGAACTCCGGCGCGCCACCGGAGGTGCGGGTCGGCGTGGTCGTCACGCCGTCCGCCGCCGGGTCGACGACCAGCACCCCCGGCCCGTCCCTGAGCGTGGCGGTCACCAGCACGCGGTGCGCGGCGCCCGCGTGCGGCACACCCACCTTCGTGCCGGACACCACGTACTCCGCGCCGTCGAGCCGGGCGGTGGTGCGCGGGGTGGAGGGCAGCGGCGCAGACGGCTCGCTCTGCGCCGCGGTGAGCACGCCGTTGTGCGACGCCACCACCGGCAGGAGTTCGTCCTGCTGCTCGCGGGTGCCGAACCGGACCACCGGCAGCACGCCGAGGGCCAGCGCGGCGAACGCGGGCACGGCCGCGGCCCGGCGGCCGACCTCGGTCAGCACCGCCGCCGTCTCCAGGACGCCCAGCCCGTCGCCGCCGAGCCGTTCCGGCACCGCGAGCGCGAGCAGCCCCACCTCGCCCATGGCCTTCCACGCCGCGTCGTCGTAGCCGGAGTCGCCGCGCTCGCCGGTCTCCCGGCCCAGCACCCGCGCGCACAGGCCCTGGACCTCTTGCTGGGTGTCGTCGGGGGCAAAGTCCACATCGACTCCTCGTCAGTGCGCGTTTTCCCTTGGCAGACCGAGAATCCGTTCGCCCGCCAGGTTCAGCAGGACCTGCGTGGTGCCGCCCGCGATGCTGAGGCAGCGGCTGAGCAGGAACTCGTGCACGACCGCCCCCGCCGGGCCCTCGGTGGTCGTGCCGTCCGGTCCGAGCAGGTCGAGCGCGAACTCCGCCACGGTCTGCCGGTGCCGCACGCCGACCAGCTTGCGCACGCTCGACTCCGCGCCCGGATCCCGGCCTCCCAGCCGCCGCAGTCCCGCGCGCAGGTCGAGCAGCGACACCGCGAGCCCTTCGCCGACCAGCGCGCCGACGCGTTCCCGCACGTCGGGCTCGTGGGCGGCGGCCAGGGCGAGCACGCGTTCCAGCGACTCCCCCAGCGAGGACCCGCGTCCCATCGCCACGCGCTCGTCGGCCAGCGTCGAGCGGGCCAGCCGCCAGCCGCCGTCCACCTCGCCGACCACGCGGTCGTCCGGCACGAACACGGCGTCCAGGAACACCTCGTTGAACACCGAGTCGCCGGTGATCTCCCGCAGCGGCCGGACGTCGATGCCCGGCGTGCGCATGTCCACCAGGAAGTAGGTGATGCCGCGGTGCTTCGGCGCGTCGGGGTCGGTGCGCGCCAGGCAGATCGCCCAGTCCGCCTCCCGCGCCAGCGACGTCCACACCTTCTGGCCGGTGAGCAGCCACCCGCCGTCCGCCCGGACCGCCCTGGTGCGCAACGAGGCCAGGTCCGACCCGGCCTCCGGCTCGCTGAACAGCTGGCACCAGGTGATCTCGCCGAGCAGCGTCGGCCGGACGAACCGCTCCCGCTGCTCCGGCGAGCCGTGGCGCAGGATCGTCGGCGCCGCCCACCCGCCGATCACCAGGTCGGGCCGCCGCACGCCCGCGCGGTCGAACTCCTCGTCGATCACGAGCAGGCGCGCGGGCGACGCGTCGAGCCCGTGCGGCTTCGGCCAGTGCGGCACGAGGTGCCCGCTGTCGGCGAGCCGCGCGCGCTGCTCGGCCGGTGGCAGCGCCGCGACCTCCTCGGCGAACGCGCGCACGGCCTCGCGGTCCTCCGCGGAATCGTCGAGTTCGACGCGCAGCGAGCGGCGCGCGCCCTCCAGCGCCAACTCCGCCGCACGCCTGCGCCACTTGGCGCTCCCACCCGCGAGCTGCCGCAGGGCGAGGGCGCGGCGCAGGTAGCGGTGGGCGTCGTGCTCCCAGGTGAACCCGATGCCGCCCAGGACCTGCACGCAGTCCTTGGCGTTGTCGACGGCGGCGTCCAGCGCGACCGCCGCCGCGACCGCCGCCGCCAGGGGGTGTTCGGCGGGCGCCTCGTCGGCCGCGCGCGCCGCGTCCCAGGCGACGGCGCTCGCCCGCTCCACCCGGCACAGCATCTCGACGCACAGGTGCTTCACCGCCTGGAACGATCCGATCGGCCTGCCGAACTGCTCGCGTCGGCGGGCGTGCTCGACGGCCGTGCGCAGGCACCACCCGGCGATCCCGCTCGCCTCGGCGGCGAACAGCGTGACCGCGAGGCCCAGCGGATCGGGCGGGTCGACCAGCACGCGGTCCGGCGGCACCTCGACACCGTCCAGGGACACGCGGCCGAGCGGGCGGGAGAAGTCGACCGCCGCGTGCTCGACGACGGTCGTGTCCTCGGCGGGCACGACGAACCAGAGGTCCCCGTCCGTCAGCAGCAGGTGCGTGGTCCCCCCAGCGCCCAGCACGTGCCCGACCTCGCCGTCGACCACGAGTCCGCCGTCGGGGCGGCGCACCGCGGTCACCGTGCCGCCGGACAGGGCCAGCGCGACCGTGGCGCGACCGTCCGCGAGGAGGCTCGGCAGGTCGGTGTCCGCGCACCGCGCGAGCAGCACGGCCGCCAGCGCGGTGGGCAGCACCGGACCGGGCACCAGCGAGTCAGCCGCCTGTTCGAGCACGGCGGCGAGGTCGACCAGACCGCCGCCCTCCTCGGGCAGCGTCAGGGAGAAGACGCCGAGCCGCGCGAGGTCGGGCCAGTGGACCGGCCGGTCCGCCTTGGCCGCCCACTCGCGCACGCCCGCCTGCGCCGCCCGCTGCTCGTCGGTCATCGCGATGGGCATGCGGCCTCCTCCGGTACGTGAGGTCGACTATAGAACGTGTTTCAGTTTTCCCGACAGGCTCCGAACGGTAGAAAGTGGAACGAGGGGGTCTCGGATAGTTCGCGGCAGGGAGCGTGACCCACGACACCGCTTCGGTCGCGTGCGCGATCCGGTCGGGTACGATGTTCGCACTACTGGAACAGGTTCCTATCAGACCGTGCAGGGGGATCACCTCGGTGGCAGCCGCATCCAAACCACGCGTGACCGGCACTGCCGCCCTCACGTTGGCGGGCGAAGAACTCGGGTCGGCCGCCCAGCGCGACCGGCGCAAGCGGATCATCGACGCGACCATCGCGCTCGCGTCCAAGGGCGGGTACGACGCCGTGCAGATGCGCGCGGTCGCCGACCGCGCCGACGTCGCGCTCGGCACCCTGTACCGGTACTTCCCCTCGAAGGTCCACCTGCTGGTGTCCAGCCTCGCCGCGGAGTTCGAGCGCGCGCAGGAGAAGATGGACCGCACCACCGTTCCCGGCGAGAACGCCTACGAGCGCGTGCTGTTCGTCCTCGGCCGGATCACCCGTGGCCTTCAGCGCAACCCGCACCTCACCGAGGCGATGACCCGCGCGTTCACCTTCGCCGACGCGTCGGCGGGCGCGGAGGTCGACACCGTCGCGCTGCTGATGGAGCGCATGTTCACCAAGGCGATGAGCGACGAGGAGCCGACCGAGGAGCACAAGGCCATCGCCAGGGTCATCGGCGACGTGTGGCTGTCGAACCTGGTCGCCTGGGTGACCAGGCGGGCGACGGCCACGGACGTCGCCACCCGCCTGGAACTCACGGTTCGACTGCTGCTCGCCTGACCGCCGAGTACTCGACCACACCGTCCACGACGGACGATTCCAGCTCGCCGCGGACCACGAGCACGTCCAGGTGCGCCCCGGTCTCCCCGGTCGCCAGGATCCTGTCGAACAGGCCGAGGTCCTCGAACCTGCGCTGCCTGCTGGTCCAGCCGAGCTTGCGCGCGGCCTCGTGCGTCGTGACGGCGCCGCTGCGCACGGCCTCCAGCGTCGCGCCGAGGCGGTCCTCGTGGTGCGCCACCAGTTCGTCGACGCGGGCGTGCACGCTGGGCGCGACCGGGCCGTGCGCGGGCAGCAGCCGCATGTCCGGGTAGGACCGCATGAGCCGCAGCGAGTCCAGGTAGTCGCCGAGCGGGAGTTCCGACCGCGCGGGCTCGAACCCGATCGACGGGGTGATGTGCGGCAGCACGTGGTCGCCCGCGAACAGCAGCGACGACGCGGCGTCGACGTAGACCACGTGGCCGTTGGTGTGGCCCGGAGTCGGCACCGCGCGCAGCACCCGGCTCCGCAGCGCGATGTCCGTCGTGCCGTCGAGCCACTCGTCGGGCTCCTCGTACCCGCGGGTGGCCTCGCTCCGGTCGAAGTTCTTGTAGGCCGCGCGCAGCTCGTCGGCGATGCCCCCGGCTCCCCAGCGGGCCAGTTCGGCCAGTTGGCCGTCGGCCTGGCCGTTGAGGATCTTCTCCAGCGACGGCTGCTCGCCGATCCCCAGCGCGACCTTGGCCCCGAACAGCTTCCGGAGGGTGATCGCCATCGTGTAGTGGTCGCGGTGCAGGTGCGTGACCAGGAACCGGTGCACCTGCTCCAGCCCGTACCCGATCTCGCCGAGCGACGACTCCAACCGCTGCCGCGCCTCGTCCAGCGCCCACCCGGAGTCGATCAGCACGAGCCCGTCGCCGTCCTCGACGGCGTACACGTTCACCGCGCGCAGACCGTCCATCGGCAGGGGCAGCGGGATCCGGTGCACGCCAGGCGCCACCTCGTAGGTCCCCTGCTCGGTCCAGGCGTGCTTGGGATCGGGCATCCGGGCCTCCGTTCGTTCGGAGGCCGATGCTATCCGGGACCGGTCGGGTGGCCCGCCGCCCGACCGGTCCCGGCACGGGGAAACCCGGTGGGCGCGGCCGGGAAGCGCGCCCACCGGGCGTCGAGGACCCGGTGTCAGCTACCGGTGAGCGAGATCGCCAGGTCGGGGAACGCGATCGGGTGCTTCCCGATGGGGGTGACCTCGCCGTTGAGCAGGTTGACGCTGTACAGGCTCGTCGAACCGTCGGGGGCGGCGAGGCAGGCGAAGCCGAGCACCGAGCTCGCCTTGCCGCCGGTCAGGACGCTGAAGATGTCGAAGCCCGCCTTGGCGCCCGCGTCCACGGTGAGCGACCCGGTCGGGACCAGGCTCCCCAGGTTGGGCGGCGACTGGACCAGGACCTGGTCGAGGACCGTGCCGATGCCGAACAGGGTGGTCCCGCTGGCGTCGTTCTTGTCGTTGTTCGTGTACGCGACGGCGGTGGCGCCCTTGGTCGTCGCGGGTGACGGCGGGGTGTTCAGGTTCCCGTCCTCGACGGTGGTGTGGTCGTTGAGGTTGTGGCGCAGGTTCTGCCCGTTGTCGCTGACCACCCGCAGGCGGTCGGCCGCGGGGTTGAAGTCCACGCCGAAGTTCGTCCCGTAGAGCGGGACGGTCAACTGCGAGACCTTCGTGACGACCACGTCCGGAACGGCGGGCGGGGTCTTGACCGTGTAGACGCCGCCCTTGTTGCCCACCAGGTACAGCAGGCCGTCCTGCAGGCGGAAGTCCAGCCCGATCGCGGAGTCGTCGCCGACGAGCCCGACGATCTGCCTGAACCAGTCGAACACGTCGGGCCGGTCGGTGGTGTAGGTGGCCATCAGCTTGCCGTCCGCCGAGATCCCGAACGCCCTCAGCCTGGGCGTCGCGGCCGAACCGCTGCCAGGGTTCCCGACGACGACAGCCGCCGCCACCGACACCGCCACGGCCGCCGCCGCGAGGCCCTTCTTGATCCGTGCCTTCATGTGCTTCTCCCCTCTCGGATCATTCGCGGCACAAGCTATTCGGCGGGACTGGACATCCGTTGGACGTCGGTCCGGCTACTCGCATCGGCGTCTTGTCCGCGTCCGGGGCGGGCACCACAGTGGAGTCACACGAGTCGCGAGGGGGACGTGGGATGAGGATCAGGCGTGGGGTGGCGGCGTTCGCGGGCTGCGCGGCGGTCCTGGCGGCCGGGGTCCCGCCCGCCGCGGGCAGCCCGGCCGACCCCGAGCCGCGAACGTGCTCGTCGGTCCTCAGGACCACCGGACCGGTGGAGATCCGCGAGGAGGACGAGTGGACGTACGTCTACACCCTGTCCTGGTGCGTGGAGGAGGGGAAGATCGTCTGGGCGGCGCACGAGGTGGCCCACGTGGTGCACGTCCCCGGCTGCACCTGGGTAGGGAGGAAGGAGGAGAAGATCACCGAAGGCGTCTCGGCCTGGAACGCCTTCGACATGAGCGAGTTCTCGTGCGCGGACGGCGACGGCGAGGTCCGGGGTGTGAACCCGTGGGTCGACGTGAACTTCTCCCCGGACGGCACGTTCGAAGTGGAGAACGACGTCGCGCGGTAGACGGTGCCGCGCACGCGATCAGACCGTCCGCCGACCCCGTGCCAGCCGGAGAACGGCAAGGCTGCGCCCCGCGCCCCGGCGGTCACCGGTTCGGCGGTGGACGGCGAGCGCGCGGGTCGCGTGGTGGAGGGCGGCCCGCGGGTCGCCTGAAGTCAGGCAGATGCTCGCGAGAGCGGTCATCGCCTGGCCCCGCAACGCCTGGAAGCCCGCCTGCTCGGCCAGGGCGAGGGCGTGCCGGGCGCGACCGGCGTCCCCGGTGGCCGTCGCCAGGCCGATGAGGATGTCGACCTCCGGGTACCGGTCACCGGTCTCGCGGATGAGGTCGAGGGCCTGCCGGTAGCGGTGCACGGCGTCCTGCCTGTGGCCCAGGTCGTGGTGCAGCGTCGCGAGCACGGCCAGCGCCTCCGCCTCGGTCCGCGGGTCGCCGGTCTCCTGGGCCAGGGTGAGGCCCGCGCGGGCGTGGTCGAGCGCTTCGGCGCGACGGCCGAGGTCGAACAGGGCCGCGGCCAATCGGCTGTGCGCCTCGGCCTCGCCGCTGCGGTCGCCGCCCTCGCGGTGCAGGGTGAGCGCCCTGGTGAGCAGGTCGACCGCTGCGGCGGGCAGCCCGCGGTCGCGCTGCGCCTGGCCGAGGTTGCTGAGGTTGATCGCCTCGCCGTAGCGGGACCCGATCCGCCGGTACCGGCTCAACGCCTGGCCGTAGTGCTCGGCCGCCTGGGAGAGCCTGCCCATCTCCCAGTGGACGAGGCCGAGGTTGCCGAGCGCGACCGCCTCCCCCGCGGGCTGGCCGATCCCGCGGCTGAGCGCCAGCGCCCGTTCGAACCGGGCCCCGGCGACGGTGAGCTTCCCCGACTGCCAGTACACGCACCCGAGGTTGCCGAGCACGGCGGCCTGGGCCTCGACCCATCCGGCCTGCCGGGCGAGCAGGAGCCCGTGCGCGTAGTGCCGGACGGCCTGCCGGTACCGGCCCTGGCGGAAGTGCAGGTCGGCGAGGCTGAGCCGGGCGGACGCCCCCGCGCGGTGCTCACCGGAGTCCTCGGCCGCGGCCAGCGCGGCCTCCGCGGTGGCCAGCCAGTCCACCCGGCGCATGCTCTTCCAGAAGTAGCCGCGCAGGGCGTCGGCGAGCCGCCACGCCACGGGGCGGGGACCGCTGCGCGCCGCCTCCCGGACGACCGCGACGAGGTTGGCGCGTTCGACGTCCAGCCAGGTCGACGCCGAGGCCGGATCGGTGACGCCGGACGGCGTCCGCGCGTCGGTCACGGGCGCGGGCAGCCGCAGCATGTGCGGGTAGAGCAGGCGGGCGGCGGTGTCCACCGCGTGCAGGTACCAGTCGTGGAGCCGGCGCAGCGCGGCGTCGCGGTCCACCGGAGACTCCTGGCGTTCCACCTGTTCGGCCGCGTACCGGCGGAGCAGGTCGTGGAAGCGGTAGCGGTCGGGCGCGTGGCGCTCGACGAGGTGCGCGCCCGCGAGCCGGTCCAGCAGCCGACCGGCCCGCTCGGGGCCCGAGTCGACGAGGGCGGCGACCGCCTCGGTGCTGACGTCGGCTCCCGGCACCAGGCTCAGCAACCGGAACAGCCGCCGCGCCTCGGTGGGCAGCGCCGCGCAGGAGAGGTCGAAGGCGGTCCTCACCGCGGCTCGTTCGTCGCCCCGCACCGAAAGGGCGGCCAACGGGTTCCCCGCCCGCAGTCTCACCACGTACTCCTCGACGTCGAGTCCGGGTTGGTCGGCGAGGTTGGCCGCCGCGATCCGCAACGCGAGCGGGAGGAACGCGCACAGCTCGGCCAGTTCGGCGGTCGCCGCGCTCCCGGTGCCGAGGACGGACGCGAGCAGTTCCAGGGCGTCGCCGGGGCTCAGCACGTCGAGCGTGAGCTGACGGGCGCCGTGCGTGGCGACCAGACCCGTCATCCGGTCGCGGCCGGTCACCACCACCAGGCAGTCCGCGCCCGCGGGCAGCAGCGGCCGGATCTGGTCGGGGCCCGCGACGTTGTCCAGCAGCACCAACGTCCTCCGGTCCGTCATCAGGGTCCGGTACAGGGCGGACGCGGTCTCCAGGTCGAACGGCACGCGCTCGGCGGGAACGCCCAGTGCCGACAGGAACTGCGCGAGCACCTCGACCGGCGCCGCCGCCGGACCGGGCGTGTGCCCGCGCAGGTCGGCGTAGAGCTGCCCGTCCGGGAACCGGTCGCGGACGCGGTGCGCCCAGTACACGGCCAGCGCGGTCTTGCCGACGCCCGCCGTGCCGGAGATCGCGACGATCGGCACCGCCCCTCCCGAGCGGTCGCCCTCCAGCGCCAGTCCGTCCATCGTGGCCAGCTGCTCGGTCCTGCCGGTGAAACCCCTCGGTTCGGCGGGCAACTGCTTCGGCACCCGCAGCGCGGACCGCGGTCCCCAGGCGTTGTGGTTGTCCTGGAGCAGCGCCGCGTGGGCTTCGCGCAGCTCCGGACCGGGGTCGATCCCGAGCTCGTCGACGAGCCGGTCGCGCGCTTCGTGGTAGATCCGGAAAGCCTTGGCCCGCTGGCCGACGGCGCGGTACGCGCGGATCAGCCGGGCCTGCGCGGGCTCGTCCAACGGCTGCTCGGCCGCGGCCTCGGCGACGGCGGGCAGGATCTCCGCGGCCGCACCCGTCTCGATCATCGCGTCTCCGCACCGGGCGAGCACCTCCCAGCGCTTCGCGACCAGCGACACGACCTTCGGGTGCGTGGCGAGGAACGGGATGTCCGCGAGCGGCCGCCCCTGCCACAGCCGCAGCGCCTCGCCGAGCAGCGCCGCGACGCGGGCCGTGTCGTCGTCGCGCCGCGCGGAGTCGGCCTGCGCGACGAGGCGCCGGAAGCGCACCAGGTCGATGTCCACCGCGTCCTGGTTCAGGGCGTAGCCACCGCCCACGTGCGGCAGGACCTCGCTGCTGGACCGGTGCGGGCGGTCGGGCTCCAGCAGGCGGCGCAGGTGCTTGACGTGCGTCTGCACCACGTTCACCGCGCTGCGCGGCGGCCGGTCTCCCCACAGGGAGTCCACCAGTTCGCACTTGGTCAGCGCCTCGCCTTCGGCGAGCACCAGCAGTCCCAGCACGGCGCGCCTGCCGGGTGGACCGAGATCGAGTTCGGTTCGGCCGTCCCAGGCCCGCGACGACCCCAGCACCTGGATCCGCACGGACGTCACCACCACTGGTTGAAACGTAATCAGCCGAGCGGCACCCCACAAGGACGGTGCGCGCCGGGAGCGGCATTTGGGTCCGCTCGGGCTAGCGCTTTCCGCGATCGCCTGTCGAGACGACGCCGAGCGCGAACCTGCTGGCAACACGGGGATCCCGCCGTGGTCCGCGTCGTGCGCCGAGCAGGCCTGAGGACGGTGAAGGGGCGGTCGTCGGAGGAAGCCGACGGCCGCCGCTCCCCAGTATCCGCCATGAGCGCCCGCGGGACCACCACCGGGCCGCCGTGGCCTAGCGCGGTCATCGCACTAGCGGCTGCTGACGAGTCCGTCCACGAGGAGGTCCAGCAGGCGTTCGGCGAGGTCGGGCTGGGGCGGTTTGCCCGCGGCGATGGCGATCCCGGTCAGGCCCGCGACGACGTCGGAGGCGGCGACGTCGTCGCGGACGCTGCCGTCGGCGACGCCTGCCGCCAGCAGGGCCGCGACGGAGTCGCGCAGCATCTCCCTGGTGTGGTCGTAGGGGTTCACGCCGGAGTCGACCAGGGAGCGGAGGGCGTCGGCCATGCCGAACTTGGCGTTCACGTAGTCCATGAAGCGGCCCATCCACGCCCGCAGCGCCTGCCGGGGCGGCAGCGTGGCGATGAGGTCGGCGGACGCCTCGCAGAGCTTGGCCAATTCGCTGCGGTAGGCGGCCTCGATCAGCGCTTCGCGGGTCGGGAAGTTGCGGTACAGGGTGGCCGGGCCGACGCCCGCCTCCTTCGCGATGCGGTCGAGGGTGGCGTCGAGGCCGTCCCTGGCGAACATGACGACCGCGGTGGAGAGGATCTTGTCGCGGTTGCGCCGCGCGTCCGCGCGCAGCGGACGGCCCTCGATCCTGCCCATGGCCGTCCTTTCCGCTTGCAAGTGGAGACTGCTATCACTTAGCCTCTGAAGTGAGAGCGATCTCCACTTTAGTCGGCGTGAGACCTCCGAACACGCCCGAGGTGGGAACGCTGTCCACGCCCAGCCTGAGAGGACATGCTGTGCCACCCACCACGCGTAGTGACATCTCGTTGCGGGTCAACGGGGAGACGCACGCGCTCACCGTCGACAACCGCACCACGCTCCTCGACGCGCTGAGGGAGGACCTCGGCCTGACCGGCACCAAGAAGGGCTGCGACCACGGCCAGTGCGGTGCCTGCACCGTCCTGGCCGACGGCAGGCGTGCGGTCGCCTGCCTGCAGCTCGCCGTCGCGGCCGAGGGCTCCGACATCACCACGATCGAGGGCATCTCCGCGGGCGACGAGCTGCACCCGGTGCAGGAGGCGTTCCTCGAACTCGACGGCTACCAGTGCGGGTACTGCACCCCTGGCCAGATCTGCTCGGCCGTCGCCGTCATCCGGGAGCACGCGGCGGGCTGGCCCAGCGCCGCCACCGACGACGTGCGGCCCGACGCGGAGCCCGCGCCGCTGAACGCCGCGGAGATCCGCGAGCGCATGAGCGGCAACCTCTGCCGGTGCGGCGCCTACCCGGCCATCGTGCGCGCGGTCGCCCGCGCCGCCGAAGGGACCGGGGTGACGGCGTGAAGGAGTTCGCCTACCACCGCTCCACCGCCGTCCGGGACGCGGTCGTCCTGCTCGCGGGCGAGCCCGACGCCCGGTTCCTCGGCGGCGGCACCAACCTCGTCGACCTGATGAAGGCGGGGGTGGAGACCCCCGACCTGCTGGTCGACGTCCGGAACCTGCCCCTCGGCGGCATCGAGGTGCGGTCCGACGGCGCCCTCGCCATCGGCGCGACGGTCACCAACAGCGACCTCGCCGCCCACCCCGAGGTCAGGCGCCGCTACCCCGCGCTGTCCGAGGCCGTGCTGGCGGGCGCGTCCGGTCAGCTGCGCAACGTCGCCACGGTCGGCGGCAACCTCCTGCAGCGCACCCGGTGCGGCTACTTCACCGACACCTCGTACCCGTGCAACAAGCGGGTGCCCGGCAGCGGCTGCCCCGCCATCACCGGCGAGCACCACAACCACGCGGTCCTCGGCGCGTCCGACCGCTGCGTCGCCACGAACCCGTCCGACATGGGCGTGGCGCTCGCCGCGTTCGACGCGGTCGTCTCCTACGAGACCGTCGACGGCCCCGGCGAGCTGGCCCTGGCCGAGTTCTACCCCGCCGTCGGCGACACCCCGCACGTGGAGACCGCGCTGCCCGCGGGCGCGTTGATCACCGGCGTCACCCTGCCCGCGGTGCCCGTCGCCGCGCGCTCCCGGTACCGCAAGGTCCGCGAGCGGGCGTCCTACGCATTCGCCACCGGCTCGGTCGCCGCGGCGCTCGACGTCGAGGCGGGCGTCGTGCGGGACGTCCGGATCGCCTTCGGCGCGGTGGCCTCCCGGCCGTGGCGCGCCCGCGCGGCGGAGCGGTCGCTGACCGGCGCTCCCGCCACGGCCGAGGCGTTCGCCGCCGCGGCCGACGCCGAGCTGGTCGCCGCGAAGCCGTTGGCGCACAACGGGTACAAGGTACCGCTGATGCGCAACCTCGTGGTGTCCGTGCTGACCGAACTCGCCGAGGAGGCGGCCCGATGACCGACAGCACCACCCGCACCACCCCCGGCGCCGTGGGGACCTCGCACGTCCGCCTGGAGGGCCGGGAGAAGGTCACCGGCGCGGCCCGCTACGCCGCCGACGTCCCGTTCGAGGGTCTGGCCCACGGCTCGCTGGTGCTCGCCACCGCGGCCCACGGCCGGATCCGCTCCCTCGACACCGACCCCGTGCTCGCCATGCCCGGCGTCCTCGGCGTGCTGCACCACGGCAACGCGCCGCGCCTCAACCCGGCGGCGGGCATGTTCGGGATGAGGAACGCCGCCCTGCAACTGCTCCAGGACGACCGGGTGCCGCACGTCGGCA
Organism: Umezawaea sp. cmx-9-4; assembly: GCA_049997955.1. Taxonomy (GTDB): domain Bacteria; phylum Actinomycetota; class Actinomycetes; order Mycobacteriales; family Pseudonocardiaceae; genus Umezawaea. The sequence goes on from JAEBDY010000004.1 coordinate 215,175, forward strand.
GGCCGGTGGCGCTGGTCGTCGCGGAGACCCTGGAGCAGGCGAGGGCGGGTGCCGACGCGCTGGTCGTCACCTACGACGAGGAGCCGCACGACGTCGACTTCTCCGCCGACCGCCCCGGCTCCCACACCCCCGCCTCCGCTCCCGACGTCACCAAGGGCGACGTGGACGCGGAGATCGCCGCCGCCCCGGTCGTGGTCGACCAGCGGTACGCCACGCCCGAGGAGTACCACGGCGCCATGGAGCCGCACGCGGCCCTGGCGCGCTGGGACGACGGCCGCCTGGAGGTGGTCGACTCCAACCAGGGCTCGTTCCTGGTGTCGACCATGCTCGCCACCCTGTTCCACCTCGACGCGGACGTCGTCCGGGTGCGGGCCGACCACGTCGGCGGCGGATTCGGGGGCAAGGCGCTCGGACCGCAGCTCATCCTCGCGGTCATGGCCGCGACCGCGTTCGACCGGCCGGTGCGGGTCACCCTGACCAGGCGCCAGGTGTTCGCCACGACCGGGATGCGGCCCGCGACCCGGCAGCGGATCCGGCTGGGCGCGGACTCCACCGGACGGCTGCGGGCCGTCGACCACGAGACGGCCAACCACGTCTCGACCATCCACGAGTACGTCGAGCGCAGCGGCGAGGTGACGAACGAGCTGTACGCCGCGGACGCCATCCGCATCCGCACGACCGTGGTCCCGGTCAACCGGCCCACGCCCACGTGGATGCGCGCGCCGGGCCGCGCGCCCGGCTCGTTCGCCCTGGAGTCGGCGATGGACGAGCTGGCGGAGGCGACCGGCGTCGACCCGGTCGAGCTGCGCGTGCGCAACGAGCCCGAGGTCGGGCCCGTGTCCGGGCTGCCGTTCACCAGCCGCAACCTCGTGGGCTGCCTCCGGGAGGGCGCGCGCCGCTTCGGCTGGGCGGACCGCGACCCCCGGCCGGGAGTCCGGCGTGAGGGCCGCTGGCTGATCGGCACCGGCATGGCCACCGGCATCTACCAAGCAGGCGCGATGCCGTCCGCGGCCTCGGTCACCGCCGACGCCGACGGGGGGTTCACGGTCGGCGTCGCCGCCGCCGACATCGGCACCGGCGCCCGCACGGCGCTGGCCCTCGTCGCGGCCGACGCGCTGGGCGTGCCCGCGACGTCGGTGCGGATGAGGATCGCCGACAGCGACCTGGGCCAGGCGTGGTTCGCGGGCGGTTCCAGGGGCACCACGTCCTGGGCTTGGGCCGTCACGGCCGCCGCGGAGGACCTGCGCGAGAAGCTGGTGGGCGTCGACGTGATCCCCGCCGAGGGCATCACCGGCCGAGCCGACACCACCGCGCGGATCGCCGCCCTCGCCCAGCGGGAGAACCACTCGCACGGCGCCCAGTTCGCCGAGGTCGCGGTCGACCCGACCACCGGCGAGGTGCGCGTCCGGCGGATGCTCGGGATCTTCGCCGCGGGCCGGATCGTCAACCCCCTGACCGCGCGCAGCCAGCTCATCGGCGGCATGGTCATGGGATTGTCCATGGCGCTGCACGAGGAAGGGCTGCGGGACGCGGAGTTCGGCGGCCAGGTCAACGGCGACTTCGCCGGGTACCACGTCGCCGCGCACGCCGACGTCCCGGACATCGAGGCCGACTGGGTCGAGGACCACGACCCGAGCGACCCGAGCGGGATCAAGGGCGTCGGCGAGGTCGCCATCGTGGGAACGGCCGCCGCCGTCGCGAACGCCGTGTGGCACGCGACCGGCGTCCGCCACCGCGAGCTACCGATCCGCCTCGACCGCGCTCTGGCGGTCTGAGTCGTGTGGTGGGCCCGATTCCGGGCCCACCACACGACCCGACGGGCTGTCCACGCGACCTGAGCCGCGGTGTCAGGCTCGGCCACCCTCTCAAGCCTGGCCTCCAAGCCGGTCGGTTGCTCGCAATCCCCTGAAGGGTTAAGTTTAGTCAACACTGAAGGAATAGAGATTACAAACCCCTTCGAGCGAGAGCGGCGTTGGCCGCCGCGTGGTCGCCCGCCATCATCTCGACGTGCCGCCCCGATCCCTCCACGACGGTGACGACGCCCGAGGTGGCGCGCTGCCAGGTGGACGGCCAGTCGTCCCCGTGGTCGCCGTCCGCCGCGCGCACCAGCAGGACGTCCGCCGCGATCGTCCCGGTGCGGACCAGGTCGTTCCAGTACTCCACGTAGGCGGCGCGCTTGGTCGCCGCCCGCTCCTGGATGCCCTCGGACGCGAGGGCCGCGCGCAGCTGCGGGTCGAGCAGCCGCAGCCCCTCGGCGATGTCGGCGACCACGCGGTCCCTGATGCGGTCGGCGGACTCGTGGGACGACTCGTCGTGCACGAGGACGTCGTAGAGCACCAGGTCGGCCACGGTGCGACCGCGGGCCTCCAGCTCGCGGGCCACCTCGAACGCCAGGTTGCCGCCCGCGGAGTAGCCGCCGAGCCGGAGCGGACCGTCCGGTTGGGCCTGTGCGACCAGGTCGGCGTAGCGGGTGACCCGGTCGGGGGTCTCGACGAAGTCGAAGGCGTGGACGGCCGTGCCCGGCAACGCCTCGGCGAACGGCAGGTACACCAGACCCCAGCCCGCGATCGGCGGGAACAGGAACAGCTTGTCGTCGTGGTCGGGCGACAGCCGCGTCATGGGCTCCTCCCCCGCCGCCTCGCCGAGCCGCAGCGCGCGGTCGACGGTGGCGGCGACCTCGCGGACGGTCGGCCGCTGGATCGCGGCGGCGAGCGGCAGGTTCACGCCGAACCGCTCGTGCGCGCCCGCCAGCAGCATGACCGCCTTGAGCGAGTGGCCGCCCAGCGCGAAGAAGTCCGCGGTGGCGCTGGTGACCTCGACGCCCAGCACCTCGCCGAACAGCTCGGCGACCGCGATCTCCAGGTCGCCGTCCAGCGGCTCGACGGCCTCCGGTTCGAGGGTTCCGGGCACGGGCAGGGACTTGCGGTCGACCTTGCCGTTCGGGGTGAGCGGCAGGCCGTCGAGCACCAGCAGCTCGGGCGGCACGGCGTAGCCGGGCAGTCGGGAGGCCAGGTGCGCGCGGACCAGTTCGGGCAGGCCGTCGGCCGGGTGGTCCTGGTCGGCGACGACGTACCCGACGAGCGTGTCGGCGTGCACCACGACGACGCTGGCGGCGACACCGGGACAGCCGGCCAGGACGCTCTCGATCTCGCCCAGCTCGATCCGGTGACCGCGGATCTTGACCTGGTGGTCCTTGCGGCCGAAGAACTCCAGCGTCCCGTCCGGCAGCCAGCGGCCGATGTCGCCGGTGCGGTAGAGCCGTCCGCCCTCGAACGGGTCGGGCACGAACGCGCGGTCGGTCTGGGCCGGGTCGCCGACGTAGCCGCGGCCGACGCACGGCCCGGCCACGCAGATCTCGCCCTTCACCCCGAACGGCGCCAGTGCGGTGCGGTCGAGCGGGCCGGTGTCGTCCAGCACGTACAGGCGGGCGTTCGGGATGGGCCTGCCGATCGGGACCGACGCGCCGGTCGGCGCCGCGGTCATCACGTGGTGGGTGATGTCGTCCGAGGCCTCGGTCGGGCCGTAGGCGTTCATCACCGGGATGTCGGGCTGGAGGCGGAACCACCGTTCCAGCAGGGGTTTGCGCACCGCCTCGCCGGTCACCAGCAGCATCGTGAGCCCGTCGAGCGACTCGCCGCCGCGTTCCACCAGGTCGAGCACGACCTCCAGCATGGACGGCACGATCTCCAGCAACGTCACGCCGTCGCGGCGCACCGCGGCCACCAGCTCGCGCGGGTCGTTGGCGACGTCTTCGGGGTAGACGACGGTCGTGCCGCCGACCACCAGCGCGCCGAAGAACTGCCACACCGAGATGTCGAAGCAGTGCGACGCCGTCTGGGCCAGCACGGTCGTGGAGTCCATGCCGACGTCGAGCGCCTTGGCCAGCACGTGGTTGAGCATCCCGCGCTGTTCGACCAGCGCGCCCTTGGGCCTGCCCGTCGAGCCGGACGTGAACAGCGCGTACGCCAGGTCGTCCTGCGAGACGGGATCGCCCGAGACCACGGGCCAGGAGTCGACCTGGTCCAGGGCCACGAACTCGGCGTCGCAGCCGTCACCGAGGGCCAGGTGCCGCTCGGTGGTCAGGACGGTCCGGCACCCCGCGTCGCCCAGGATGGCGCGGATGCGGTCGACCGGGTACGCGGCGTCGACCGGCACGTAGGCGGCGCCCGCCTTCCACGCGCCCAGGATCGCCTCGGCCATCGTCGTGCCGCGGTCGAGCAGCACCCCGACGACCTCCTCCCGCCGCACACCTCGGGCGCGCAGCAGTCCCGCGACCCGCTCGGCTCCCGCGTCCAGGTCCGCGTAGTCGAGCCGGTCCGGCCCGCACACCAGCGCGGCGCGTCCGGAGTCGCGGTAGCCCTCGATCAGCGACAGCACCGTCGCGTCGGACGGCAGGTCCAGCGAGCGCGTGTTGACGCCCGCGGTCAGCTCGGCCCGTTCGGCCGCGTCGAGCAGGTCGATCCGGTGGACGGGCGTCGACGGGTCCGCCGCGACCGCGCGCAGCACCCTGAGCAGCCGGTCGGCGATCCGCTCGACGGTGGCGCGGCGGAACAGCGCGGTGGCGAAGTCGAGCTTGAACTCCAGCCCGCCGTCGACCGGGTGCGCGAACAGCTCCAGGTCGAACTGGCCGCGTCCGGTGTCGACGTCCACCGGGTGCGCGGTGAGGTCGCCGTCGACCGTGCCGCCGAGGTCGAGGTTCTGGAACGCCAGCATCACGTCGAACAGCGGGTTGCGGCTGGTGTCCCGGGTCGGCTCCAGGCGTTCCACCAGCTGCTCGAACGGGAACAGCTGGTGCTCCATGCCGTCCACCACGGTCTCGCGGACCCGCGCCAGCAGTCCGGTGAACTCCTGCTCGGGGTCCACGTCGGCGCGCAGCGGCAGGATGTTGAGGAACGGGCCGGGGATGTCCTGCACGTCGGGGTGGATCCGGCCCGCGACCGGGCTGCCGATCACGAGGTCGGTCTGCCGGGTGTGCCGCCAGAGCACGACGTACAACGCCGCCAGCACGGTCATGTAGAGCGTCGCGCCCGCCGCGTCGCCGACCTCGCGGAGCGCGGACACCAGGTCCCGGTCCGCACGGAAGCGGACGTTGTCCGCGTCGGCGTCCTGCACCGCGGGCCGCGGGTGGTCGGTCGGCAGGTCCAGCACCGGCACCTCGTCGCCGAACCGGGTGAGCCAGTACCGCTCGGCCGCCCGGAACCGGGCCGAGCCGTGCAGGGCGCGCTCGTGGGCGACCCAGTCGCGGTACTGCCGCACCTCCGGCAGCGCGTCGCCCCGGTAGAGCGCCAGGAACTCGCGGACCAGCAGGCCGAGCGAGACGCCGTCGGCGATGATGTGGTGCACGTCGACCAGCAGCAGGTGGTCGTCCGGGCGGCGCAGCAGCGTCATCCTGATCAGCGGCGGACGGGTGAGGTCGAACGGGCGGACGAACCGCGCCACCTCGTCCTCGACCGGGCCGGAGGCCGTGCCGACGACTAGTTCGGCGTCGACGGCGCTCACCGGGTGGACGACCTGGAGCAGTTCGCCTGCCTCCACGGTGAACCCGGTGCGCAGGACCTCGTGCCGGGCCAGCAGGGCGTGGAACACGCCCCGGACCCGGTCGACGTCCACGGCGCCCTCGATCCGCACGGCGTGCGGCAGGTTGAGCTGGGTGCCCGACTCGTCGAGCCGGTGGTGCACCATGAACCGGCCCTGGACGCTGGACGCCGGTTGCAGCGGGCTGTCGTCCGTCCGCGGCAGCGGGGCCGTCTCCGGCTCCACCGCGGCGGCGCGCACCAGGTCCGCGAGCCCGGCGGGCGTCGGGTGGTCGAAGATCTGCGGCAGGGTCAGCGTCACGCCGGTCGCGCGCTGGACGCGGGACAGCAGCGACACGGCCTGCAACGAGTGCCCGCCGAGCGCGAACGCGCTGTCGTGCACGCCCACGTCCGCCACGCCCAGCACGTCCGCGAACACGTCGACGATCACCTCTTCGAGGTCGTCGCGCGCCGCGAGGTGCGGTGCGCGACGAGCCGCCGCCGAGGCCTTGGCCACCGGCAGCGCCAGCAGGTCGGCGACCGTGGGGTGGCGCAGCGGCACCAGGTGGGCGTCGTGGCGGGTCCCCGGAGCGGCGCCGATCTCCACGGGCCACGACGGCCTGCCCGCGTCGACCACGGGCGCGCGGCGCAGGTAGTCCTCGGCCGCGTCGAAACCGAGGTCGATCGCCAGCGGTCCGGGTCCGTTGTCCGCCAACAGGTCGGCGAGCACGCCGTCCTCCGGTCCGACCAGGGTCACCGTGGCCGACCCCGCCCGGTGCAGCGCGGTCGGGGAGCCCCGGTAGCCCAGCACGGCGAAGAAGTCGGCCGCCTTGGCCGGGTCGGTCACCAGCACGCTCAGACCGCCCTCGGACGCGGGCGCGGCGGGCGGCGCGAGGTCGGGACCGCCCGCGCCGACGGTCTCCACCAGCTCGACCAGGCCGACCGCGTCCACGTGGAGGAACCGGACCCGGCGACCGCCGAACAGCACGGCGGGCCGCTCGTCGCTCACGGGCACGTACGCCACGCCCGCGCGGGTCCAGTCCGCCAGCGCCCGCGGCAGCGACTCGACCTGGAAGCACAGGTGGTACGGGTGCTCGCCGCGGCGGTCGAGCAGCGACGTGGTCGGCGAGTCCGCGCCCAGGGGCGCGACCAGCTCGACCCGGTGCCAGCCGGGCTTGGCCAGCATGACGAGTTCCGAGCGCTGCGACGGGTCGCGCACCACGGGTGACGCGGTGAAGCCCCAGGCCGCGAACCGGGTCGCCGTCGCGGTCAGGTCGCGCACCGCGACACCGATGTGGTCGAGCCGGTAGCGGTCGGCGGGAAGCGGCGGCGCGGCGCTCTCCAGCGCGCGGCCGAACTCCAGCCGCACGTACCGGGGCTCCTCGGGGAGGTCGGCGGCTTCCCAGACACCGTCCGTCGTGGACGGGGTCCACCCGTGGTCGGCGAGGAACGCGCGCGCGGGCTCGTTGCGGTCCGTTCGGGTGAAGTCGGCCGTGACCCGGACGGCGCCGTGCTCCGCGGCGACCCGGCGCAGACCGGCCAGCAGCGCCTCCTCGACGGTGCGGCCGAGCACCCGACAGCTCAGCACGATGTTGCGCACGTGCAGGGCGTCGCCGTCGACCACCGCCAGGACCGCGCCGACGAGGCCGTGGTCGCCGAACCGGTCGCGCACCTCCACGACGTGGCACAGCAGCCCCGGCTCCGCCAGGTCCTCGCGGCGCAGCCGGAGTCCGCTGAGGTTGAACTGGTTGGTGCGCTGGGTCAGCTGCGCCACCCGGTCCAGCTCGGCGGCCGTCGGCAACCGGTAGGAGGCGCGCAGCTCCATGCCCGCCAGGAACGACTCGACGGACGGCGCGGCCCGCTCCCCCTCGCGGCGCAGGCGTTCCGCCTGGTAGCGGTCGGCGCGCGCGGTGTCGTCCGCGGTCACGCCGAAGCGGTCGAGCGCCCACAGGTGCTCCAGGAACCGGGGGTGCTCGGCCGGGTCGGCGGGCAGCCGCACGGTCAGCACGTCCGGCTCGGCCGCGCGGACCTCGGCGCACTCCGCGCCGCTGTCGTCCAGGAACACCACGCTGTCCAGGCCGAGGCCCAGTTCGTCGGCGAGCGCCCGGAGGTTGGCGGACTTCGGGTTCCAGTCGATCCGCCACGCCGTGAGGTCGGACCGGTCGAGCAGCATGCCGTCGTTGCGGTCGAACACCTCCCACACGTCCTGCTCGGCGTTCTTGCTGACCAGGACGAGCAGCATCCCCTCGGACCTCTTGCGCAGCAGCAGGCGTTGCAGGGCCGCGGCGGAGTCGTCCACGACGACGCCGAGCGGACCGTCCTCGGCGGCGACGCCGCGCCACAGCGTCCCGTCGGCGTCGACCGCGATCACCTTGAACGGCGGCCGGAACCGGTGCACCAGGTGCCGGGCGACCTCGGTGGCCGCCGCCGCGAAGAACCCGTCGGTGAACGGCACCCGTCCGAGGTCGTAGGCCGTGGGGTCGAAGACCTCGCGCACGCCGAAGCGCGCGACCGGGGCGACCAGGTCCACCACCTCGACGCCGGGCAGCCCGGCCAGGTCGTGCCGCCAGCGTTCGGTGAGGTCGGCGTGCTCCGGGGTCGGCGGCAGCACCGCGACCAGCAGCGGCCGCGCGTCGGCCGCGGTCCGCACGGCGTCGAGCAGGTCCGGGTAGGTGCCCTCCGGGTCGGCCCAGTCCTCGAAGCGCACCAGGACCAGTGCCGGGCCGGTCCCGGCGCGCAGGTCGCTCTCGGGGTCGAGCAACTGCTGGAACACCTGGCCGAAGCCCGCGAACCGGATCCGCGCGTCCAGCCCGAACTCGCCACACCACCAGCGCAGGTGGTCCGCGATCGGCTCGGCGGTGAACCCGGCGGCGACCACCAGGTCGACGTCGCCGTGCAGCGTCCGGTGCCGCTTGGCCGCCAGCGCGGCGTCCTCCGCCGCGGACAGCCAGGCCAGGCCGTCCAGGGCGGAGTCCGGAGTGGACACCGCCTCCTGGCAGAGGCGGGTGAACCGCTCCCCCAGTTCCACCACGGAATCGACGTCCAGCAGCGCGCTGTTCGCCTCCGCGCGCACCAGCAGCGCGCCACCGTCCTGCGGGAACACGTCGAGCTTGAGGTCGAGCTTCGCGGTGCCGTGCACGACCTCGCGGGAGCGGAAGGCCGGTCCGGCGCGGTCGCCGGTGACGGCCCGGCCGCCCTGGAAGACCAGCATCGTGTCGAACAGCGGGTTGCGGCCCCGGCCGGGCGGCCGTTCGGCCAGCGCGACGACGTCGTCGAACGGGAGTTCCTGGTGGTCGTAGTCGGCGATCACGCCGTCCCGGTGCCGGGCCAGCAGGGAGCGGAACGTGTCGTCCGCCCGCACGTCCAGGCGCAGCGGCAGGAAGTTCGCGAACATGCCGACCATCCCGGCGAGGTCCGGGTGGTGCCTGCCCGCGACCAGCGAGCCGATCACGACCTCCGCCTGCGCCGCGTACCGGGTGAGCAGCGCCGCGTACGCCGAGAGCAGCGCGATGTTGACGGTCGCGCCCTCGCGTGCGGCCAGGTCGCCGAGTGCGGCGGCGGTGGTCGCGGGGATGGTGAACTCGGTGGTGACGCCCTCGAACGTCTGCCGCTCCGGTCGGGCGCGGTCGAGCGGGAACGCCAGCTCCGGCACGTCCCGCACCCGGTCGCGCCAGTACGCCCGGTCCACCTCGCCCGTGTCGGCACGGGTGTGCTGCCAGTGGCTGAAGTCCTTGTAGTGCAGGGCGACCGGAGCCAGGTCGGCACCGCCGAGCACCGCGAGGAACTCGTCGACCAGCACGTCGAGCGACGCGCCGTCGGCCGCCGCGTGGTGGATGTCCAGGAACAGCACCGCGCGCTCCGGTCCGCGCCGCAGCCAGGTGGCCCGCAGCAACGGGTCCGCGGCCAGGTCGAACGGCCGCACCAGGCCGGTGAGCGTGGCGTCCAGCGCGGCCTCGGTCACGTCCAGCACCGGCATCCGCAGCGGCGGGTGCGCGCGAACCCGTTGGCGCACCTCGCCGTCGAGCACCTCGAACGTCGTGCGCAGCGCCTCGTGGCGGGTCAGCAGGACGTCCAGCGCCGCCTCGACCCGCACGGGGTCGAGCACGCCGTCGATCTCCAGCGCGACCGGCATGTTGTAGCTGGTGCCGCTGCCGGAAGCCTCCTGGAGCAGGAAGATCCGCCGCTGCGCCGGGGACGCGAGGTGGTGCTCGGCGACCGGCGCGGCGGTGATCGGGGCCAGTTCCGCGTGGCCCGCGCGCTCGACCGCCCCCGCCATGCCCGCGAGCGTCGGGTGGCCGAACAGCTCGGCCAGCGGCAGCGCCCGACCGAGGTCGCGGTGGATGCGGGAGCTGAGCACGGTCGCCACCAGCGACGTGCCGCCGAGGGTGAAGAAGTCGTCGTCCCGACCGACGCGCTCGACGACGAGGACGTCGCGCCAGATCGCCGCGAGCGCCCGCTCGCCGTCGGTGGCGGGCGGGCGGAACTCCGCGTCCGAGGCGACCGCGGGCGCGGTCAGGGCCCGCCGGTCCACCTTGCCGTTCGGCGTCACGGGGAACGCGTCGTGCCGGGTGAAGCCCGCCGGGACCATGTACTCGGGCAGCCGGGCCGCGAGGTGGCGGGCCAGTTCGGCGGGCTCCACGTCGTGGGCGAGCACGACGTGGGCGCCGAGGAACCGGTCACCCCGGCCGTCGTCGTAGGCCAGCACGGCGCAGGCGCGCACGGCGGGGTGCGTGGCCAGCACGCCCTCCACCTCGCCCAGCTCGACCCGGTTGCCGCGGATCTTGACCTGGTCGTCGAAGCGGCCGACGAACTCCAGCGTGCCGTCCGACCGCCAGCGCACCTGGTCGCCGGTCCGGTACATCCGCGCGCCGGGCTCGACGCCGAACGGGTCGGGCAGGTAGCTCGCGGCCGTCAGCGCGGGTTGGCCGAGGTAGCCGCGGCTGACCCCGGCGCCGCCCACGAACAGCTCGCCGACCGCGCCGTCCGGCACGAGCCGCAGCCACGGGTCGAGCACGTACGCGCGGTAGTTCGGCCACGGCGCGCCGATCGGGATCTCGCCGACGGCGGGGCTGGTGCCCGTGCCGCCCGCCACGGCGTACGTGCTGGTGGTGACGGTCGCCTCGGTCGGCCCGTAGGTGTTGACCAGCTCCACCCGCGCCGTCTCCGCGCCCGCCTCCCAGGCGCGGGTGGACTCCGCGTTGACCCGCTGCCCGGACAGCGTCACCATCCGCACGGCGTCCGGGAGTGCCGCGCCGGTCTCGCGGAGCTGGTCGTGCCAGCGTTCCCAGAACGCGGTCGGCAGGCCCAGCACGGTGAGCCCGGTGGCCGCCACGAACTCGTCGAACCGCTGGAACGACGACGTGAGGTCCGCGGGTCGGGGCACGACGGCCGCGCCCACCGCGAGCGCGGGCAGCACCTCCTCGATGGTCGCGTCGAAGCTCGGCGAGGAGAAGTTCAGCACCCGGTCCGCACCGGTCAGCCCGAACAGCTCCACGGTGGACAGGTTGTGGTTCACCACGCCCCGGTGCTGCGCGCCGATGCCCTTGGGCGTGCCGGTGGAGCCGGAGGTGAAGACGACGTAGGCGAGCGCGTCCGGGTGCACCTCGACCTCGGGGCGCGTGTCCGGGTGCTCGGCGGCCCACACGTCGGTGATCGACTCGGGCGTGAGCACGGTCCGCGACCCGGCGAGCATCGCGCGCACCCGTTCGGCCGGGTACTCCGGGTCGACGGGCACGAACGCGCCGCCCGCCTTGAGCACGCCGAGCACGGCCGTGACCAGGTCGGCGCCGCGGGGCAGCAGCAGGCCGACCTGCTCCTCCGGGCGCAGTCCACCCGCGAGCAGCCAGTGCGCGAGCCGGTTGGCGCGCCGGTCGAGCTGGTCGTAGGTGAGCGCGGCACCGTCCTCGGTCAGGACGGCCACCGCGTCGGGCACCCGCCGGACGCTGGCCTCGACCAGGTCGTGCACGCGCACGTCGGGTCGGGGCCGCACGTCCCCGAGCCGCGCGGTGAGCAGGAGGTCGCGCTCGTCCGGACCGACGAGGTCCAGGCGGGACAGCGGCGCGGCCGGGTCGGCGACCATCGCGTCGAGCGTGCGCACGAGATCGGCCACCAGCCGCCGGGCCCCGTCCGCGTCGACCGCGGCCAGCCGGTGCTCCAGGTAGCCCTCGAAGCCGCCGTCGCGTTCGTACAGGTAGAGGCTGAGGTCCAGTTTCGCCTCGTCCTTGGCCAAGGCGAGCGGCACGACGGTCAGCTCGTCGAGCTCGATCGGGTCGAACGGGTAGTTCTGCAGCGCGAACAGCGCCTGGAACAGCGACTGACCGGCGGCGGCCCCGGCAGCCTCGCCGATCTCGCCAAGACCGACGTCCTGGTTCGCCAGTCCACCCAGCGTGGCCGTCTTCGCCCGCTCCCACAGCCCGGCGGCGCTGGGGTCGCCCGCGGTGTCGACCACGAGCGGCACCGTGGAGCTGAAGTAGCCGATGAGGTGGCCGGTGTCCTGGTCGAGCCTGCCCGCGACGGGCGTGCCGACGACCTGCTCGGCCGAGCCGGTGCGGCGGGCCAACACGGTCGTGAACGCGGCGAGCAGCGCCATGAACGGGGTGATCTGGTGCGCGCGGCACACCGACTGCAAGCGGCGCGCCACCTCCGCGTCGACGCGGACCGGTGTGGTCGCGCCCGCGAGGCCGTCCGCGCCCACGACCGGGGCCACGGAGGAGAGCCGGGTCCGCCAGTAGTCCACCTGGGACCGGTAGGCGGGCGTGTCGCGGAAGCGCCGCTGCCGCAGGACGACGTCGGGGTACTGCACCGGCAGCGCGGGCAGGTCCGGCGCGGGACGACCGGACAGCGCGAGGTAGAGCGCCGTCAGCTCGCGCACCAGCACGGACATCGACCAGCCGTCGCCGACGACGTGGTGCAGCGAGAACACCAGCACGTGCCGGTCGTCCTCCTGCACCGCGAGGTCCAGCGCCAGCAGCGGGCCGCGTTCGAGGTCGAGCACCCGCACGGGCACGTCCTCCGCGCCGCCCTGGTGCACGGTCAGCTCGGGGTCGAGCCGCGGGTGCACGGTGGCGTGCGGGACGCCGTCGACGGCGTGGAACGTGGTGCGCAGGGCCTCGTGCCGGGCGGAGAGCCGCGCGGCGGCCTCCCGCAGCAGCTCGGGGTCGATCCGGCCGTGCAGCGCGACGGCGTCCCGGATGACGTAGGCGGTGCCGCCGGGGTGCAGCTGCTCGTGCAGCCACACCCGGTGCTGCGCGGGCGAGAGCGGCACGCGGGCGAGGTCGACCTCCCGGACGGACTCGACCGGAGCGGACGCCGTGCCGCCGCCGCGCAGCCGCTTCGCCAGCAGTCTGCGGCGGGCGTCGGCGGAGGCGGAACCGGTGCTGGGCGAAGGCGTCATGGCGTGGTGTCCTCGGCGAGTAGCGCGGCGATCTCGGCGTCGGTCAGGTCGTCCAGCTGCGCCGTGACGGCGGTCTCCACGACCTCGGCGAGCGCCGCGATGGTCGTGGCGCCCAGCACGTCGCCGAGTCCGAGGTCCACGGCGAACTCCCGGCGGGTGCGGGCGAGCACCTGCGCGGCGGCCAGGGAATGGCCTCCCACGGCGAAGAAGTCGTCCTCCACGCCGAAGTCGCCGCCCGGCAGGACGTCCAGCCAGATCGCGTGCAGCACGTGCTCGGCGTCGGTGCGCGGGGCGACCACCGCCCGCGGCCCGGCGGTCAGCGCGGCCCGGTCGACCTTGCCGTTGGGGGTGAGCGGCAGTTCGTCCAGCACCACGACCGCGGGCACGAGCTGCTCGGGCAGCCGCGCGGCGGCCCACTCCTCCAGGCCGGTCGCGGACCCGACGACGTAGGCGGTCAGCCGGTCGCCGACCACCTCGACGTGCACCCGGTCGACGCCGGAACGACCGCGCAGCACCGCCTCCACCTCGGCGGGCTCGACGCGGTGGCCCCGGACCTGCGCCTGCCGGTCGGCCCGGCCGGCGTACTCGACCAGCCCGTCCGGCCGGTACCGGCCCAGGTCGCCGGTCCGGTAGCCGCCGTCGACGAACCTCTCGGCGGTCAGGTCCGGGTCGAGCGGGTAGCCCAGCGACAGGTACGGCGTCCGCACGACGATCTCGCCCAGCTCGCCGACGGCGGCGGGCACGGCGCCGCGCAGCACCAGCAGCTGCACGCCGTCGATGCCCTCGCCCAGCGGCACGACCGCGTCCGGGTGCTCGTCGCCGACCTCGTGGTAGGCCACCGCCTGCGGGGTCTCGGTGGCGCCGTAGACGTTCACGCACCGCACGCCCGGCGCGCGCCGCGCGAGAGCCGCGCGGTCCGCCCCGGTGAGCGCTTCACCGCCCAGGAACGCGTGCCGCAGCGACGGCAGGGCCCTGCTCGCGTCGGCCGACGCGAGCAGGCGGGCCAGCGACGGGGTCAGGTGCGCGACGGTGACGTCCCGCTCGGCCAGCCAGTCGGCCAGCGCGTCCGGGTCGCGCACGGTCGCCGTGGACGGCAGGTGCACGCTCCCGCCGCACCAGACGCCGGTCAGCACGTCCCGCAGGAACGGGTCGTGCGCCACGCCGGACAACGCGCTGACCCGGTCACCGGCCCCCAGGCCCCAGCGGGACACGTGCCAGTCCAGGAAGTGCGCGAGCGGCCGGGCGGTCGCCGCCACCAGTCGCGGCGCCCCGGTCGTGCCGGAGGTGAAGCTCAGGTACGCCACCCGGTCCGGGTCCGCCGGGACCGGCGTCCGCGCAGGCTGCGGGGCGCACGGCAGCAGTACCGGGTCCACGGCCAGGTCGGCGGGCGGCGGCTGGGCGGCGGACCCGAGCACGACGGTCGCCGAGGCGAGCGCCAGGCGTTCGGCCAGCGCGGCCACCGGGTAGGCGGGGTCGAGCAGCACGAACGCCGCTCCCGCGCGCAGGACGCCGAGCAGCGCGGTCACGGTCGTCACCCGGCGGTGCGCGTGGACGGCCACGACCGCGCCCGGTCCGACACCGCGGGCGGCCAGCGCGCCTGCGACGTCGTCCACCGCCCGGTCCAGCTCGGCGTAGGTGTGGGACCCGTCGGCGTCGGTGGCCGCCAGGGCGTCCGGGGTGGCAGCGGCCTGCCGGGCGAGCCGCTCGGCCACGTCACCGGCCCACCGCGGGGCCTGCTCCGGGAGTTCGATCGGGTCGCGCCGCAGCACGATCGCCTCGACGGCCTGCTCCGGGTCGGCCGCGAACGCCTCCAGCACGGTGGTCAGCTGGTCGAGGAGCCCGGTCATCCGGTCGCGGTCGAAGAGCGCGCCGTCGTAGACCGCGTTGAGGTCGAGGCCGCCCGCGCCCAGGTCGCGGGCGTAGAGCGTGAGGTCGAACTTGGCGCCGAACCGGAGCAGCCGCGAGTCGAGCGGGGTGAACCGGAGACCGGGCACCGGCAGGTCGGCGATCGGATCGGTCGGGTCGACCATGTTGAACAGCACCTGGAACAGCGGGCTGGTGTCGTCGGACCGGCCGGACAGCACCTCGGACACGATCCGCTCGAACGGCACGTCCTGGTTGGCGTAGGCGTCGACGGCCGTGGCCCGCACCCGCCGCACCAGGTCCCGCACGGAGGCCGCGGGATCCACGTCGGTGCGGATCGGCAGCGTGTTGACGAAGCAGCCGACCAACCGACGCACCTGCTGGTGGGAGCGGCCGTCGACCGGCGTGCCGACCACGACGTCCCGTTCGCCGGTCAGCCGGTGCAGCAGCACCTGGAACCCGGCCAGCAGCACCATGAACAGCGTCGCGCCCTCGCCGACCGCGCGCAGGCGGTCCACCAGCTCGGCGGGCAGCACGGTCGTCACCAGCTCGCCCTGGTGGGCGGCCCGGTCGCGGCGCGGGCGGTCGGCGGGCAGCCGCAGCACCGGCAGGTCGCCCGCGAGCCGGTCGCGCCAGTGGTCCACCTGCCCCTGCGAGCCCTCGACCAGGTCGCGCTGCCAGAGCGCGAAGTCGGCGTACCGCACCTCGGGCCGGTCGGGAACCCGGCCCGCGTACTCGGCCAGCACCTCGGACAGCAGCACCACCGCGGAACCGCCGTCGGCGGCGAGGTGGTGCACGGTCACCAGCAGCACCCAGTCCACTTCGGACAGCCGCAGCACCTCGGCCCGCAGCATCGGACCGACGGCGAGGTCGAACGGCCGCTCGGACTCGGCGCGGGCCAGGTCGGCCACCCGCCGGTCCGGGTCGGGGTGGCCGCGCAGGTCGGTCACCGGCACGACCACGGGCGCGGCCGGGAACACCCGGCCCCACGGCGTCCCCTCGCGGTCGAGGTAGCCGGTGCGCAGCACGTCGTGCCGCTCCACGGCGGCGGTCAGCGCGGCGGCGAGCCGATCGACGTCGAGCGACCCGTGCACGCGGTAGGCGGCGGGCATCGAGAACACCGCCGTGCCGGGGTTGAGCTGCTCGAAGAACCACATCCGCCGCTGGGCGTACGACAGCTCCACGAGGTCACCCCGCTCGATCACCGGGATCGGCTCGTACGCGGCGGTCGGCGCGTCGTCCAGCGCGGCGGCCAGGTCCTCCAGCACGGGGTGCTCGAACAGCAGCCGCAACTCGATCTCGCGGCCCAGCTCGGACCGCAGCCGGGTGAGCACGCGGACGGCCAGCAGCGAATGCCCGCCGATGCCGAAGAAGTCGTCCTCGGCGCCGATCTCCGCCACCCCGAGCACGTCCGCCCACGCGTGGGCGACGACCCGTTCCAGCTCGGTGCGCGGTGCGGTCCGGACCACGTCCGGGGCGCTCCCCCGCACCGGCGCGGGCAGCGCGGACCGGTCGACCTTGCCGTTGTCGTTGAGCGGCAACGCCTCCAGGTGCACCAGGTGCGCCGGGATCATGTACGACGGCAGCACGCGGCCGAGCCGGGCCCGGAGGTCGCGCGAGGAGGGCGGTCGCTCGGCGGTGAAGTACCCGGCCAGCTCCGCTTCCCCCTCCGAGTCCACCATGGACACGACTGCGCAGTCGTCGACGGCCGGGTGGTCGCGCAGGGCGGCTTCGACCTCGCCCAGCTCGACGCGGTGGCCGCGCACCTTGACCTGGTGGTCGATCCGACCGAGGAACTCGAGCGAGCCGTCGGACCGCAGCCGCACCAGGTCGCCGGTCCGGTACAGCCGCCTGCCCGGCACCGGGCCGAACGGGTCCGGCACGAAGCTCGCGGCGGTCCGCACCGGGTCGCCGAGGTAGCCGCGGCCGACGCCGGTGCCGCCGACGTGCAGCTCACCTGGCACACCCGCGGGCACCGGCCGACCCGCCGCGTCCAGCACGTAGAGCCGCGTGTTCGGCAGCGGCACGCCGATCGGGGTGAACGCGTCGCCGAGCGCGGGCGGCTCGGCGAGGACGGCGTGCGTCACGTCGTCGGAGCACTCGGTCGGGCCGTAGGCGTTGACCACGGGGATGCCGGGGTGCCGCGCGAGCCAGTCGCGGACCAGGTCCGGGGGCAAGGCCTCCCCGGTCAGCACCAGCAGCCGCAGGCCCGGCGGCACCGGCAGGTCCGGTTCGGCCAGCGACGCCCTCAGCATCGACGGCACGACCTCCAGCACGGTGGCGCCGTGGTCGGTCGCGGTCTGCCACAGCAGCCGGGGCGTGCGCGCCTGCTCGTCGGACACGACCAGCACCCGGCCGCCGACCAGCAGCGGCGTGAGGAACTGCCACACCGAGATGTCGAACGACACCGGGGCGTTCTGCACCAGCACGTCGTCGGCGGTGAACGCCAGGTCGCGGACCTTGCCGAACAGGTGGTTGACCATCCCCTCCTGCTCGACCATCGCGCCCTTGGGCACCCCGGTGGAGCCGGACGTGAAGATCACGTACGCCAGGTCGCGCGGGCCGGTCGACACGACGGGGACGGCCGCGCCGGGCCCGTACACCGGCACCGGCACCGCCGACGTGCGGTCGGCAAGGTCGGCGGCGAGCGCGACGGTCTCGTCGTCGTGCACCAGCACCGTCGCGCCGCTCGCGGTGAGGATCCCGGCGAGCCGGGCGACCGGGTGCAGCCGCTCCAGCGGCACGTACGCGAGTCCCGCGCGGAAGACCGCCAGCACGGCCGCCAGGAACCCGCGGCCGCGTTCGGCCAGCAGCGCCACCGGGACACCGGGCCTCGCACCCGCGTCGAGCAGGCGGGCGGCGATCAGATCCGCCCGTTCGGCCAGGTCGCCATAGGTGAGCGTGCCCGCCGGATCGTGCACGGCGACGGCGTCGGGATGCCGGGCGACCCGGTCGGCGAAGAGGTCGGCGAAGGTCCGGTCGGTGGGGAACTCGACGTCCGTGGCGTTGAAGTCGATGATCAGCCTGCGCCGTTCGGCCGGGTCGAGCACCGGGAGCGCGCCGATCCCGCTGTCCGGCCGGGCGACGGCGGCGGCGAGCAGCGTCCGGTACGTGGCCAGGAACCGGTGCGCGGCGGCCTCGTCGAACAGGTCGGCGGCGCATTCCAGCCGCAGCCCCAGGTCCGTCCCGTGCGGTTCCACGAGCAGGGTCACGTCGAACCGGGCGGTGCCCGTGTCGGCGGGCAGTTCCTCGACGTCGAGACCGAGCGCGTCCCACCCGGAGCGCGGCACGTTCTGCAGGCCGAACATGGCCTGGAACAACGGGGTGTGGTCGCCCCCGGCGTCGCCCACCTCCTCCACCAGCCGTTCGAACGGCACGTCCTGGTTCGCCTGCGCGGCCAGGCTCGTCTCGGCCGCCTGCCGCACGAGCGCGGCGAACGTGGCCGCCGGATCGACCCGGCCGCGCAGCACGAGCACGTTGACGAAGCAGCCGACGAGGTCCTCCAGGTCGCTGCTCACGCGGTTGGCGACCGGCGAGCCGACGAGCAGGTCGGTCTGCGCGGTGTGCCGGTGCAGCACGGCGTAGAACGCGGCCAGCAGCACCGCGAACGGTGTCACGCCGAGGTCCCGCGCGACCCGTTCGACGCCCGCCGTGAGGTCCGACGGGAGGTCGCCGGTGATCTGGAGGCCGGGGCGGACTCCTCCGCCGGTCCGGCGGTCCCCGGCGAGCGCGAGCACCGGCAGCGGGCCCGCGAGCCTGTCCCGCCAGTAGGCGATCTGCTCGTCCAGCGCGCCGCCGTCGAGCTGTCGGCGTTGCCGGGCGGCGTGCCGCGTCAACGTCGTGCGCAGCGCCGGCAGGTCGCCGGAGGACCGGTAGAGCGCGGCGAAGTCCCGCAGCAGCACGCCGACCGACCAGGCGTCGGACACGATGTGGTGGACGGTCACGACGAGCACGTGGTCCCGGTCGGCCAGCCGCAGCAGGTCGACGCGCAGCAGCGGTCCGACGGCGAGGTCGAACCCGGTCCGCGCCCGCCGGGCCACGAGGTCGGCGCAGCGCGCCTCGGTGTCCGGGAAGGCGGACAGGTCGACCAGGTCCACATCGACCGGCGAGGTCTCGGCCACGACCTGGACGACCTCGCCGTCCGCGTCGGTGCGGAACGACGTCCGCAGTCCGTCGTGCCGGGCGACGAGTCCCCGCACCGCGGCGCGCACGGCGTCCACGTCGAGCGGTCCGCGCAGCCGCAGGGCGGCGGGCACGGTGTAGAGCGGACTGCCGGGGTCGAGCTGGTCGAGGAACCAGAGGCGCTGCTGGGCGAACGACAGCAGCGCCGGACCGTCCACTGAGGACTCGTCCGAAGTGGACTGTCTTTCGGCGGTGTCGATCCACGCCGCCTGCGCGGTGAGCGTGCGCTGGTCGAACAGCCGCCGCAACGGGACTTCGACGCCGAACCGGTCGGAGATCCGCGACGCCATCCTGGTCGCGGACAGGGAATGCCCGCCCAGTGCGAAGAAGTCGTCCGCGCGACCGACCGAGTAGCGGCCCAGCACCTCGCGCCACAGCGCGGCGAGGTCCCGCTCGGTGCCGGGCCTCGGCTCCTCGAGCACCGCGCGGGTGTAGTCGGCGTCCCCCGGCGCGGGCAGCCGGGCCCGGTCGACCTTCCCGTTGACCGTCAGGGGCAACTCGTCGAGCACCACCACCGCACCCGGCACCAGGTAGTCCGGGAGCCGGTCGGCCAGGTGGCCGCGCAGCGCGGCCCCGGTCGCCGCGGCGGTGAGCACGACGTAGCCCACCAGCCCGTCGGGCGCGGTCACGACGGCGTCGGCGACCGCCGGGTGCGACCGCAGCACCGCCTCCACCTCGCCGGGCTCGACGCGGTAGCCGCGCACCTTGACCTGCCGGTCGACGCGGCCGAGGAACTCCAGCGCACCGGACGGCAGCACGCGGGCGAGGTCGCCCGTGAGGTACATCCGCGAGCCCGGCGGCCCCCACGGGTCGGGCACGAACCGGGTGGCCGTCTGCGCGGGGGCGTCCAGGTAGCCCCAGCCGACCTGCGGCCCGGCGACGCACAGCTCGCCGGGCACGCCGTCGGGCGCGGGGCGGAGCCGGTCGTCCAGCACGTGCAGCCGGGTGCCCGGCACGGGCGATCCGATCGGCACGGTCACGGCGTCGGCGTCCTCGGCGACCACCTCATGGACGCAGCAGCCGACGACGGTCTCGGTCGGGCCGAACTCGTTGACGACCCGCACGTCCGGGGCGAGCGCGCGGAACCTGCGGACCAGGTCGGGGCTCAGCGCCTCACCACCGACCACGAACACCTTCGCCGCCGCGCGCAGCCGGTCGGCGGGCACCGTCCGGAGCAGCACCTCCAGGTGCGCGGGGGTGATCTTGACCAGGTCGAAGCCACCCTCCTGGGCGAGCAGCGCCCCGAGCTGGTGGACGCCGTCCGCGTCGTCCAGGAGCACCACGGGCCCGCCGCGCGTCAGCGGCAGCAGCAGGCTGGTGATCGTGAGGTCGAAGCCGAGCGACGAGTGCACCGGCGAGCCGCCCGTGCCGACGCCGTACTCCTCCACGGCCCAGCCGACGTACCGGGAGAGACCGGAATGCGGGACCAGCACGCCCTTCGGACTGCCGGTGGAGCCGGACGTGAACAGCACGTAGGCAGGCCGGTCGGAGTCGTCCAGCACCGGCAGCGCGCCGGTGGGGAGGCCGGTCAGCAGCAGCTCGTCCGGGTCGCCCACGGCCAGCGCGGGGGTGGTGAGGACGATGACGGGGTCGGCCGCGGCCAGGACCTGCTCCCGCCGGGCGGCGGGCAGGTACGGGTCGACGGGCACGTAGGCGGCCCCCACGCGCCACACGCCGAGCACGGCGGCGACCATCGCGCGAGCACGTTCGACCCGCAACGCCACCAGCGAGTCCGGTCCGACGCCGCGGGCGTGCAGCGCCGCCGCGATCCGGTCGGCCTCGGCGGCCACCTCGGCGTAGGTCGCCACCCCGTACCGGTCGCGCACCGCCACCGCGTGCGGGGTGCGCTCCACCTGGCGGTGGAACAGCTCCAGCGCCGACGGTCCGGCCACCGCGCCGGTCTCCGTGACGAGGGCGGGCACCGGCGCGCCCATCGGCAGGTCGGCCAGCCTGGTCCCCGGCTCCGCGACCGCGGCGGCGAGCAGGGCGGCCAGCTGGTCGAGCATCCGGGCGGCGGTCTCCCGCGCGAGCACGTCGGCGTTGACCTCCAGCGCCGCGTGCAGCCGGTCGCCGCGCTGCTCCACCAGCAGGTTCACGTCGTACTTCGCGCTGCCGGGGTCGACCTCCAGCAGTTCGACGTCCAGGCCGGGCAGCGCGATGGGCTCGGTGTAGGCGTTCTGCAATGCGATCATCGCCTGGAACAGGGGCGTGCGCGCCGAGCCGCGGTCCGGGCGGACGGCGTCCAGCAGCCGGTCGAAGGGCACGTCGGCGTGGCCCAGCGCGGACAGCGCCTCGTCGCGCACCCGGTCCAGCAGCTCCGCGAACGTCGGGTCGCCGTCGGTGGCCGTGCGGATCGGCAGGACGTTCACGAAGTAGCCGATGAGCGCCTCGGCGCGGGACCGGTTGGCCAGCGGGGTGCCGAGCACGACCTCGGACTGGCGGGCGTGGCGGTGCAGGACGGCGGTGAACCCGGCCGCCAGCACCATGAACAGCGACGCGCGGTGCGCCAGGGCCAGCGCCTCCAGGCCCGCGCGGAGGTCGGCGTCGAGCCACGTCACGGCGCGGTGGCCGCGGTGGGTCGGTTCGACGGGCCGGGGGCGGTCCCACGGCAGTTCGAGCGCGGGCGGCGGCGTGGCGAACCGCTGCCGCCAGTGGGCCAGCTGCTCGTCCATCAGGCCGCCCGCGAGCTGGTCGCGGTGCCACACCGAGTAGTCCGCGTACTGGAACGGCAGCTCGGGCAGGTCGGCCTTCACCCCGGTCCGGCGAGCCACGTACCCCGCGCCCAGCTCGGCCAGCATCACGCCGACCGACCAGCCGTCCGCGACGATGTGGTGCATCGTCAGCAGCAGCACGTGCTCGCGCTCGGCCACCCGCAGCAGGGTCGCGCGCAGCAGCGGGCCCTCGGTCAGGTCGAACCGGTGCGCCGCCTCGATCCCGGCCAGCCGCCGCACCTCGCGCTCGGCGTCGCCCTCCAGCGCCACCTCGTCGAACCGGATCCGCTGGTAGGAGTGCACGACCTGCTCCGGACCGTCGGCGCCGGAGCGGAACGTCGTGCGCAGCACCTCGTGCCGGTCCACCATGTCCTGCAACGACTGCCGCAACGCCACCGCGTCCAGGTCTCCGCGCAGGCGCAGCGCGGCGGGCACCGTGTAGGCCGACGAACCGGGGTCGAGCCGGTCGGCGAGCCAGAGCCCGGCCTGCGCGTGCGAGCACGGGAAGACGTAGACCTCGTCGGTGTCGTGCGGCATGGGTTTCCCTGCTGTCGTGAGGTGGTCAGACCAGCGGCGCGAAGAAGAAGGTGTCCCGCCGGGCGAAACGGCCGTCGTCGGTGAGCGTGAAGAAGTCCGCGAACCGCACGACGACGTCGGAGCCGTCGCGCAGCACACCGCGGAACTCGCCGTGCACCGCCACCTCGCTGCCCGTCGCGACCACCGTGGACAGGTGGTGCGCGCCCTCGCGGATCACCCGGTCCGCGCGGTAGAAGCGCTCGACCTCGTCCCGGCCGTGCAGCACCGGGTAGCCGGGCCGGTGGTAGACGGTGTCGGAGGCGAAGAGCTGGACCAGCTCGTCCAGGTCGGCGCGGTCGACCAGCTCGTAGTAGCGGCGCACCCGCTCCTCGCACATCCGCGTACCGACGCCGGTCATCGCGGGCCCGTCTCCGCTGCCGGGCCGGTGAGTGTCCGGGCGATCACGTCCAGCACGTCGCGCACCCGCTCCTGGAGGTAGAAGTGGCCGCCGGGGAAGGACTTCGCGGTGAACGCCGCCTCGGTGACGACGGCCCACCCCTCCAGCACCCCCTCCCCCAGGTCCGGATCGTCCACGCCGCCGAGCGCCGTCACGGGCACGCGCAGCGGTGGGCGTTCGACCGGCCGGTAGGTCTCGCAGACCGCGAAGTCCGCGCGCAGCACCGGCAGCAGCACCGCCAGCAGTTCCGGGTGCCCGAGCACCTCGGCGTCGGTGCCCGCGAGCGAGGTGACGTGCTCGACCAGCTCGTCGTCGGGCAGCGCGTGCACGACCAGGTCGCCGCTGTGCGGGGGCAGGTGCGGCGGGACGTAACCGGAGACGAACAGGTGGGCGGGAGGCCTGCCCCGGTCGGCGAGCGCGTGCGCCAGTTCGTACGCCAGCAGCGCGCCCATGCTGTGGCCGAACAGCGCGAACGGCCGGTCGACCCGGTCCAGCAGCGGGTCGGCGAGCTGCCCGACGATCTCGGTGGCCGAACTCGACGCCGGTTCCGGGAACCGGGCGCCGCGCCCGGCGAGCTGCACCGGGACGACCTCGATCCCCTTGTCCCGCAACGGGGTCCACTCCAGGTACGCCGAGGCTGCCGCGCCCGCGTGCGGCAGGCAGACGAGCTGGACGGTCTCGGTTCCGGTGGCCGCCGACGGCGGGAACCAGCGGGTCGCGGTCATGACGTCCTCCCGGTCTGGTCGACGACGGCCGCCCGGCGGGGCAGCCGGGTCGGTCCGCTGGGCACGGGTGGCGGCGCGGCGGACGCGGACTCCGCTTCCACGAACTCGGCGATCGCCCGTGCCGTCGGGTTGTTGAACAGCTCGTTGAGCGGCATCTCGACGGCGTAGGAGTCGCGCAGCCGTCCGATCAGCCGGATCGCGAGCAGCGAGTGCCCGCCGATCTCGAAGAAGTTCTCGTCCGGTCCGACGCTCGGCCGCCCCAGCAGTTCGGCGAGCACCACGCCGATCTCCTGCTCCCGCCCGTTCACCGCGGCCGCGGCCGGGTCGACGGCCGTCTCCGGTTTCGGCAGCTTCGCGCGGTCGATCTTGCCGTTGGGGTTCCTCGGCAACGCGGGCAGCGCGACCAGCAGCGGCGGCACCATGTACTCGGGCAGCCGGTCGCCGAGGAACGCGGTCAGCTCCTCCGGCGTCGGCGTGCCCGCGTAGTAGCCGATCAGCCGCTTGTCACCGGTCGACTCGTCGACCGCGGTCACGGCCTCCAGCACGCCGGTGTGCGCCACCGCCGCCGCGTCGACCTCACCCAGCTCGATCCGGAACCCGCGCACCTTGACCTGGAAGTCCGCGCGCCCCAGGAAGTCGATCGTGCCGTCCGGCAGCCACCGGGCCTGGTCGCCGGTCGCGTACATGCGGGCGCCGGGCCGGGCCGAGAACGGGTCCGGCACGAACCGCTCGGCGGTCAGCTCGGGGTTGCCGACGTAGCCGCGCCCCAGGCCGTCGCCGGAGATGTGCAGCTCGCCGGGCACCCCGATCGGGGTCGGCCGCAGGAACCGGTCCAGCACGTGCACGCCGGTGTTGCCGATCGGCTTCCCGATCGGCAGCCGCCCCTGGTCCGCGGGCACGGCAGGCAGCGGGTGGGTGGTGGCGAACGTGGCGGACTCGGTCGGCCCGTACCCGTTGGTCAGCAGCGGACCGCCGAGGTCGGCGACCTCCCGCGCCCGCTTGACGTCCATGGAGTCGCCGCCGACCAGCAGCTGGCGCACCGTGGCGAACGTCTTGGGGTCGTAGCCGACGAGCTGGGTGAACAGCGGCGTCGGCAGCACCACCGTGTCGATCTCGTGGGCCCGCAGCCGCTCCGCGAGGTCGCGCGGCGACAGGGCGGTCTCCCGGTCGAACCCGACCAGGTGGCCACCGTTGGCGAGCGCGCCCCACACCTCCAGGGTGGCGGCGTCGAACGCGGCGTTCGAGATCGCCGCGACCCGGTCGCCCGGCTCGAACGACGCGAACCCGTTGGCGCGCACCAGCCTGATCACGTTGCGGTGGGTCACGCACACGCCCTTCGGCGTGCCCGACGACCCCGAGGTGTACATGACGTACAGCGCGCCGTCCGGGCCCGCCGGTCCGGGCGTCGGCCCGTCGTGCGCGGGGTCCTCGGCCACCTCGCGGCCGAGGTAGGTCGACACGTCGACCACCGGGACGTCCAGCTCCAGCCGCTCGTGCCCGTCACCGGGCCGGGCCAGCAGCACGGCGGGGCGGGCGCTGTCGGCGATCATCCGCAGCCGGTGCACGGGGTGCGCCGGGTCGAACGGCACGTACGCGCCGCCCGCCTTGGCGACCGCCAGCATCGAGACCACCACGGACGGGTCGCGGTCGACGCTCAGGCCGACCGGCGTCTCCGCGCCCACCCCGAGTTCCGCCAGGCGACGGGCCAGCGCCGTGGTCACCCGGTCCAGCTCGCGGTAGGTGAACCGGACGTCCCCGAACGTCAGCGCGGGGCTGTCCGGAGCCGCGCCCACGCACTCGGCGAACAGCTCGGCGACCGTGGCGTCGCGCGGGTAGTCGGTGGCGGTGGCGTTCCAGGACCGGAACAGCTCCAGCTCGGCGTCGGTGGCCATGGGGCTGTCGGCCACCGCCGCGGTGGGGTCACCCGCGAAGTGCCGGGCCAGCAGGGCGAAGTGCTCGCCGAGCCGGACCGCGGTGTCGCGGTCGAACAGGTCCGTCGAGAAGTTGATCAGGCCTTCGAGGCGGTCGTCGACCTCGGCCAGCACCATCGTGAGGTCGACCTGGGCGGTGCGGCGCACCAGGTCCAGGCTCTCGACCTCCAGCCCGCCGATCCGCATCCGCGCGCCTGCCCGGCCCGTCTGGAGCGCGCCCAGGCCCTCGTCGCGCAGCAGGTGCGGGGAGGTGAGGCTGAACATCACCTGGTACCCCGGCGGCCGTGAGCCCTCGCGTTGCAGCCGCAGGCGCTCCACGAGCACCGGGAACGGCATCTCCTGGTGCGCCAACGCCTCCACGACGGTCCGCTTGGTGTTCACCAGGTGGTCGGCGAAGCCCGCGTCACCGTCCACGGTGGACCTGATCAGCAGCGGGTTGACGAAGTAGCCGACCACGCCGTGCAGGTCGGCGTCGCTCCGACCGGAGCCCGGCACGCCGATCAGGAAGTCCTCCTCGCCGGTGTAGCGGTGCACCAGCGCCTGGAACACCGACAGCAGGCTCACGAACAACGTTGTGCCGGTGGCGGCGGACAGCTCGCGCAGCGCCGCCGTCGTGGCCGGGTCCAGCTCCACGGTCACCGTGTCGCCGCCGTAGCTCGGCGTCCGCGGCCGCGGCCGGTCGGAGGGCAGGTCCAGCTCCGCCTTGCAGCCTTCGAGGCGGTCGCGCCAGAACTCCCACAGCTCCGCTCCCCGCGCCGACTCCAGCATCCGGCGCTGGCGGTGGGCGAGGTCGGTGTACCGGGCGCGCGGCGCGGGCGGCGCCTCGACCGGTTCGCCGGTCTCCGCCGCGTACAGCCTGCCCAGTTCGTCGGTCATCACCGCGAGGGACCACATGTCCGCCGCGACGTGGTGCACGACCAGCGACAGCACGTCGCCGTCCGGGCGGCGCAGCAGCACAGCGCGCAGCACCCGCCCGTCCGAGAGCGAGAACAGCTCCCCCGCCGCCTCGCGGTCGAGCCGGGCCCGCAGCGCCGCGGCGTCGAGCCTGCCCGCGTCCTCGACGGTGAACGCGACCTTCTGCTGGTCCCGCACCTCCTGGTACGGCTCGCCGCCCCCCGCGTGCAGCGCGGTGCGCAGCGCCGGGTGCCGGTCGACGAGCGCCTGGAACGACCGGCGGAGGGCGTCCGCGTCGACGTCCACCAGGAACCGGACGGCCACGTAGATGTGCTGCGCGGCGGTCCGGGGGTGCTGCTGCTCCAGGAACCACAGCGCCTGCTGGTTGATCGCCAGCGGGTGGCGGGTCCCGGTCACCGCCTCGGGCTCCACGCGTTCCACGACGTGGTCCAGCACCAGGTCGTCGACGCTCGCGCCACCCAGCAGGGCGTCCAGCTCCAGCTCGACGCCGGTCGCGTCGGCGACGGCGGCCTTGATCTCGATCGCGGCCAGGGAGTCCATGCCCTGCGCGACGACGGGCAGCCGGGGGTCCAGGGTCCGTCCCAGCCGCTTGCCCGCGAGCGCCAGCACGACGTCGCGCACCGAACCGTCAACGGGATCGCCCGCGGTCGTGCCGGATCCGGCGTCCCACCGGTGCAGGACGGCCAGTTCACCGCTCGCGACGAGATCGCGCGTGGCCGCCCGCCGCACCTTGCCGCTGGTGGTGCGGGGCACGGCTCCCGGGCGGACCAGCAGCACGGAGGCGGGCACCAGGCCGTGGTCGCGGCCCAGCGCCTCCAGCACCGAGGCGACGACGTCGGCGTGCTCGCCCCGGCCGGTCTCCACGACCAGGACCGCCTCCTCACGGTCGCCGTCGGTCAGCGCGAACGCGGCCGCGCCCCTGCCGGCGAGCGGGTGCGCGTCCCGGGCGGTCAGCTCCAGGTCCTGCGGATAGTGGTTGCGGCCGCGGACCACGACCAGGTCCTTGCTGCGACCGGTCACGTGCAGCACGCCGCCGCTGAGGAACCCGAGGTCGCCGGTGCTCAGCACGCCACCGTCCACGGCGGACTCCGCCGTTCCCCAGTACCCGTCGGCCACGCTCGGCCCGGACACCCGGATCTCGCCGACCGTCCCCTCCGGGCTCGGGGCCCCGTCGGCGTCCACGACGGTCACTTCGACGTCCTCGGCGGCGACACCGCACCCGACCACCGGGACACCGTCTTCGGACGGTTCCGCGGTCGCGCCGGGGGCGAGGCTGTCGGGCGTGAACCGGTGGACCTCGCCGACGTGGCCGCCGGACACCAGCAGGGTCGCCTCGGCCAGGCCGTAGCAGGGGAAGAACGCGCGCCGCCGGAACCCGTGCGGCGCCATCCGCTCCGCGAACCGCTCCAGGGTCCGCGCCCGGACCGGCTCCGCGCCGTTGAACGCGAGCCGCCACGACGACAGGTCCAGCTCCTCGTCGACCACCTTGTCAGCGCACAGGTCGTAGGCGAAGTCGGGGGCGCCGCTGACCTCCGCGCGCCGCTCGGAGATGAGCCGCAGCCACAGCCCTGGATCGCGGATGAACGCGACCGGCGACATCAGCGTCGCGGTGCACCCGGCGAACGCGGGCTGCAGGACACCGCCGATGAGCCCCATGTCGTGGTAGGGCGGCAACCAGCTGACCACCTCGGTGCCCGGCTCGGACCCGAAGGCGCGGTGGATCTGCCGCGAGTTCGCCATGAGGTTGCCGTGCGAGACCCGCACGCCGCGCGGTGCCGACGTGGACCCCGAGGTGTACTGGAGGAACGCCAGGGTGGACGCGTCCAGGTCCGGTCGCCGCCAGTCCGCCGCGTCGGGCAGTTCACCGTCGATCGTGAGCACCGCGCCACCCGCGAACTCGGCCGCGGCGTCCCGGTGCGCGGACGGCACGACCACCGCGGCGGGCGTGGCGTCGGCGAGCACCGCGCGGTGCCGCGCCGAGTACGTGCCACCGGTGGGCGGGTGCAGCGGCACCGCCACCGCGCCCGCGTACAGGCAGCCGAGGAACGCACGCACGTAGTCGAGCCCCGGCGGCAGCAGGACCAGCACCCTCTCACCCGCGAGTCCCCGGTCGGCCAGCAGCGCGCCGACCGACCGCGCCGAGGCGTCCAGTTCGGCGAACGTGGACTCGGCGGTCGGACGGCCGTCGCCGTCCACGAACCGGAAGGCCGTGCCCTCGGTGAGCCGGGCTCGTTCGGCGACCGCGTCGACGAACGTCGGGGCGTGCAGGACTGACTTTTCCATGACGGATCACTCCCCAGGTCAGGCGGTGCGCCAGCGGATCCAGCGGGTGGCGGCGAGCAGGCCGAGCACGGCCATCGCCACCAGCGCGGCGATGTCGAGCGGGAACGAACCGCCGAGGTCGCCCGTGAGCGCGCCGCGGAGCGCGTCCGCGGCGTAGGTCGGCGGCAGCAGGTAGGAGATGAGGCGCAGCGGCGCGGGCAGCGACTCGGGCGGGATGAGCACGGGCGCGGCGAGCAGCAGCACGAAGATGAGCAGGTTCGTGATGACCACGATCAGCTCGATGTCGTCGATCAGCATCCCGATCGCGAGCCCCACCGCGGACAGCGCGAGGCACGTCAGCGGCAGCACGACCAGCAGCGCGGGCGACACCTCGAACCCCGCGTCGTACAGCACGTTCGCCGCCAGGATCGGCGTGACCAGCCCCGGCAGCACCAGCACCAGCCTGGCGAGCACCATCGACGCCAGCAGCGCGGCCCGGCTGATCGGGAGCGACGCGTAGTAGACCATCATGCCGTCGCGCTTGAGCACGCCGACGCGCTGCGCCAGGGTGCCGATGCCCTCGGTCGCGACGGAGAAGATCGCCGCGCCGCTCGCGATGTACAGCAGGCTCTTGGGGTCGGACAGCCCGTCGCCGATCCGGGTGAGGCCGAAGACCATCGCGATCGGCATCAGGAAGCCGAAGAGCAGCGTCCACGACCAGGTGGTGCGCACCTCCAGCATCTGCTCCAGCCACAGGTACTTGAAGCTGACCAGTTCCCGCCGCACCCGCTCCCGCCACGGCGGTCGCGCCACGGGTGGGACCACCACCGGCTCGACCTCGACGGCGGCTTCCGCCCGGACACCCGCCACCGCGGCGACGACCGCGCCGTCGACCGGGTCGGGAGCGGCGGCGTGCGTGGCCCCGCGGTCCAAGTCCAGGTACACGTCCTCCAGCGTCGGCCGGGCGAGGCGGAAGTCGTCGAGCCTGGTCAGCCCGATGTCGCCGGTCACGACCCGCACCAGCGCGGGCACCTGCGCCGGGGTGGAGTGCACGAGGTAGCTGCCCTCGCGTCCACCGGGCACGACCTCCCCGACCACGGCGAGCTGCCGCAGTTCACCGGGGGTCAGCTCGCCGCCGCCCCGGACGACCAGCTCCATCCGGGTCCGGTCGTCCATGCGCTCCTTGAGCTCGCCCGGCGTGCCGATCGCGGTGATCCGGCCCTGGTGCATGATCGCCACCCGGTCCACCGCCCGCTCGGCCTCCAGCACGTTGTGCGTCACCAGCACGACGGTCGTGCCCTCGCCCGCGCTGCGGCGCGACACGGCGTCCCAGACGAGCCTGCGGTTGCGCGGGTCCAGCTCGTTGGTGGGCTCGTCCAGGACGAGCAGCGCGGGCCGTCCCATGAGCGACATGCCGAAGTTGACGAGCCGCGTCATGCCGCCGCTGAGGTCGTTCACGTGCCGGTCGGCGCAGGACCCCAGGCCCAGTTCGTCGATCAGCTCCGCCGTCTGCGTGCGGGCGTCCACCTCGGACTGGCCGCGCAGCCTGCCGGTGTAGTGCAGCGCGCGGCGGACCTCGATCATCCGCATCGGCACCGCCACCTGCGGCAGGAACGCGGAGATGGTCTTGACCGACTCGGGGTCCGCCACCACGTCGACGCCCGCCACCCGGATGGCGCCCGACGTGGGCCGCACCAGGCCGAGCAGCTGGGACACCAGGGTCGTCTTGCCGGAGCCGTTGGCGCCGAGCAGGCCGAAGACCTGGCCGCGGGTGACGCTGAACGACAGGTCGTCGTTGGCGACCACCGGCCCGGCCGACCCGCTGCCGCGGTACACGCGGGTCAGGCCCGCCACCTCGACCACGACCTCGCGGACGCCGGCCGTCACAGGCGCACGACCTGGCGCACGATCGCGGCGTCGCCCGGCCGGAAGCCGGAGGACACCAGCACGGTCCCGTCCGGACGGGGGCCGACCAGCGCGGCCACGTCGGCGGGCAGGCCGATGGAGAAGTCGGCGACGTCCACGGGCAGCGGCGTGCCCGCGGTGACCTCGCAGGTGAAGTCGACGCCGGTGACCGCGCCGTAGACCTCGAACACGGTCTTCGCCGCGGGAGCCCGGACCGACTCGACCCGCGTGCCGCCGACCTCGCAGGCGCGGACGCCCTCGCGGGGAACGGCGACCTGGAGCTTCCACGCCTGCCGGGCGGACGCGACCGTGAACCGGATCGTGCGCACGTCGCCGAGGGTGGTGTCGGCGAGCGTGGTCACGGTCGGCTCGGGCAGCCGCACGGCCGGGGCCTGCGCCCGCAGCACGGGCTCGTCCAGCGACGGGTAGTCCTCCTCCACCGACACCTGCTCCGGATCGGCGCCCATGACCCGGCTGGTCCAGTCGTCCACCTCGGCGTCGCCGCTGAGCCAGGCCGTCTGACCGGTGCCCGCGTCGCGCAGGTAGAGCAGCCCGTTCGGCCGCGGCTCGTCGCGGTCGTAGCCGGACACGAGGACGCTCGTGGCGAACAGCGCGAGCACGACCACCCCCGCCGTCGCGGCCAGCAGGCCGGGGCGGGGCAGTTCGGCGAACAGCGGCAGGACCAGCAGCGCGGCCAGCACGGCGATCGCCATGGCCGCACCCGCCATGGCGATGCCGAGCGCGATGAGCAGGCTCGACACCACCGGGGCGAACAACACGGCGGCGACGGCGGGCGCGACCGAGGCGAGCAGCAGCCCCGTCAGGTCGTCCTCGCGCCGAACCGCCCACCACAGCGCGGGCAGGCCGGCGATCAGCGGCCACTGCAGGAGGTACGTGGCGCCGGGCACGAGCGCGGCGATCACCACGACGAACACGGCCAGGGGCAGCAGGCCGCCCGCGACCAGTTCGGCGCGGGTGCGGTGGCGCAGCAGCTTCGCGACCACCAGCAGCACGGCCGCCGCCAGCACGGTGAAGCCCGCGATGAACCAGCCGCGGTCGTAGGGCTCGGACAGCGGCAGCGCCACGAGGTCGGGCGCGGCCACCGTGATCAGCCACCACGCGGCGAAGCACAGCACCGCCGTGCCGACGAGCGCGCCCAGTCCGGCCCCGGCGACGGCGAGGGTGCCGCCGATCCGCAGGACACCCCGCCGCACGCCCAGCACCACGAACGCGGCGAACGCGAGCACGGACAGGGCGACCAGCGCGTAGGCGAGCCACACCGGGTAGTGCACGAGCACCCTGGCGAACAGGTCGAAGTACACGGCGTTCGACCCGCGCAGCTCCCGCAGGTCGCGGTCGCCGAGCGCGCGGACGAGCCCGGTCATGCTCTCGCCGTGGTGCTGCACGCTGTCGCGGCTCACGCGGTCGACGTCGTCGTTCGGCGAGTGGTACTGGTGGAAGCCCTCGATGAACGCGGCGTTCAGGCCGGTGGCGCCCGCGTCGAGGAAGACGGTGAAGTCGCTGCCGTTGGGCATCCGCCGGTAGACCTCGTAGGCGAGCGAGTTCGCGACGGGCCTGCTGCTGGCCCCGGCGTACGCGTCGACCAGGCCGTCGTTGCCGGGGCTGGTCTCGAACATCACCACCGGACCGCTGCTGCCGCGCGCCTCCCAGTTGAGCACGGCGCCGAAGTCGCCGACGCCGTGGTCGCGGACGAACTTCGTCGCGCCGAGCAGCCCCAGTTCCTCGCCGTCGGTGAACAGGAAGACCACGTCGTTGCGGACGCCCCCGGTGGCCTTGAGCACCTGGAGGGTCTCCAGCATCGCCGCCACCGCGGCGCCGTCGTCGGCCGCGCCGGGACCGGTGGGCACGGAGTCGTAGTGCGACACCAGCAGCAGGGCCTTGCCGCCGCTGGCCGTCGGGTCGGTGCCGGGCACGCGGACGACCACGTTGCTCGGGAAGGCGACCGTGACCGGGTAGCCGGGGTCCTCGACCACGACGGGGCCGGACTCGACCTCGACCTCGGCGCCCGCGGCCTGGGCCGTGGTGACGAGGTAGTCGCGGACGCGCGCGTTGTCCGGGGTGCCCAGCGGGTGCGGGCGTTGCGCGATGGCACGCAGGTGCGTGTCGGCGCGCGCGGCGGAGAACTCCCCCACCGGTGCGTCCGCGGGAGCCGCGGGCGGTGGTCCGAAGGCCAGCACGGACAGCGCGCTGAGCCCGACGAGCACGGCGAGGACCAGGGCCGCCGCGGCCGGTGTGCGTCGATCGGTCACCGGGCCCGCCAGAACGGGGAGATGTTCTCGATCTTCTCGATCATGCCGTGGCAGTAGTTCGCGTTGTGGTCGACGCTCTGCCCGGACATGTACGGGTACTGCAGGCGCTTGTGGTCGACCAGGAACGACGTGCCGCCCTGCGGCGCCGGGTCCACCTTGACGGACGCGACGAGCGCCTCGTGCCACTCCGGTCCCAGCTCCACGATCCGGCCGCGGCCGACGGCGTCACCCACCACGATCGTCTCGAAGGGGCGGTCGAACTCCTCCAGCGGCGTGCTGCTGTAGACGTACGGCCGGTTGAGCAGGTCGATCTCGAACAGGCCGCGCGCGGTCGCGTCCTCCCACCAGGGCTGGGCCTCGGCGAACTCGCGCAGGTGCCGGGTGTGCAGCGACCGGTGCTCGTGCAGGACGTTGTGCACCAGCAGGCCGTAGTTGCCGATGTCGTAGAACAGGGCGTCGCGGATCGAGCGCTCCACGAACGAGACGATCGGGTCGTCCTCCGACCGCGTCCTCCAGTGGTCCACGTAGGACGAGAACAGCTCGGGGTAGGTCGTGATCCCCTTGCCCACCAGGTACTTGCCGACCGCGCGCAGGCTGCGCGTGTTGTGCAGGGCGTGCACTGCGTAGAAGTAGCGCATCCCCTCGGCGAACTCGGCCTCGTCCACCTGCTGGGTGGCGACCACGATCTCCGCCTCGGCCACGTCGCCGCCCGCCGACCGCGTGCGCAGGCCGAGCTTCTCGCGGTTGTGGTAGATCGGCGTGTTGTTCAGCAGCAGGTGCGAGTAGGAGATGATCGTGTGGGCGCCGCGCTCGCACAGCGAGCCGATGCCGAGCTTGAACGTCTCCAGCGTCTCGCCGGGCAGCGGCCAGATCAGCTCGATGAACGAGCTGATGCCGCGGTCCTGCAGGTCGTCCTGCACCGCGCCGAACGCGTCCAGCTTGATGTTGGACCGGGCGATCACCTTCAGGCTCTCCGGCTCCAGCGTCTGCATGGAGATCGGCTGCGAGGTCACCAGCCCGGCGTCCTGGAAGATGCCGGTGATCTTCGTGACGGCGTGCGGCTTGTTCTTCGCCGAGGAGAAGTAGACGACGTTCGGCAGGTGGTAGTCCCGCGCGCAGTCCGCGATGTGCTGGGAGAACTCGACGTCCCGGCCGAGCATGCCCCAGTTCGCGTCGGCGATGTAGAGGAACAGCACGCCGTTCTTCGCCATCCACGTCAGCTCGTCGCGCACCCGCTCCTCGTCGAACCGGAACACCTTGTCGTTCGTGGCGGCGCCCCAGAAGCAGAAGCCGCAGTGGAACGGGCAGCCGCGGTTGGTCTCGATGATGCTCATCGAGAAGTCGGGCTCGATCAGCCCGGTCAGGAACGGCGACGGGATCGAGTCCAGGTCCTTGATGCGCGGCCGTTCCGCCGTCGTGACGAGGAGGCCGTCGCGGTAGAAGCTGATGCCCTGCACCGCGGACAGGTCCGGCTCGGGGTTCGCCAGCTCCCTCAGGTACTCGGTGAAAGTCGCCTCGCCCTCACCGTTGCACAGGGACACGTTCTCGTCGTCGGGATCGAGGTAGCGCACGCCGTGGTGCATCACCTGAGGCCCGCCGATCATGACCTTGGCGTCCGGCCGGTGCTCGCGCACCAGCTTCACGAGCGGGCGGACCAGGCCGATGTTCCAGACGTAGGAGGAGAACCCGTAGACGTCGGCGTCGCGGGCGAGCACCTCCTCGGCGATGGTCTCCAGCGGCGTCTTGATGCTGGTGGTGAACTTGTCGAACCGGTACTCGGCGCTGACCACCGGGTCCGTCGACGCGTACGCCTCCAGGTAGCCCGACACCAGCGGAGTGATCCGCTCGAACACCGACAACTCCACCAGCGTGACGGTTTTCATGCCGCTCCCCTCCTGCTCAACGGCCGCTGACGCGCTCGCGCACGGACCTGGGCGTGAGGTCCGTCCACACCTCGCCGATGTGGGCGAGGCAGTGCTCCTTGTCGCCGGTGACCCCGACCTCGGTCCAGCCCGCGGGCAGCGCCCGGTCGGCGAACCAGATCGAGTACTGCTCCTCGTCGTTGACCACGACCGTGTACCGCGCGTCGTCGGCGCTCATCCCTGCCCCACCACCGCTTCGAAGAAGTCCGGAACGTCCACGCCGCCCTGGTCGGCGGCCACCGCGTCGTACACCCACTTGCCCACGGCGAGGTCGAGCACGCCGAGGCCGAACGGCGAGAAGATCGCCGCCTTCGAGTGGTCCCTGGCCACGCGGCCGGTCAGCAGGTCGCCGATCGTGCCGTCGAGGAAGTCCCGGCCGCCCACCTGCTGCTCGGTCAGGTGCAGCGAGGTGCGTTCGCGCAGCACGTGGTCCACGTCGTCGGTGAAGTTCCGCGCGGCGAGCACGACCTCGGGCGCGAGGTCGCGCAGCGACAGGTGCAGCACCACGGGCGCGTGCGCGAGCAGCGCCGGGTCGTGCACGTGCGGCTCGCCCGCGACCGTCGTCAGCACGACCAGGTCGCACTCGGTGAACGCCTCGTCCACAGTGGACACCACCTCGACGTCCAGCGCCCCCTGCCCGGTGAGCAGGCTCGCGAACCTGCCCGCCGCGGCCGGGTCGAGGTCGAACAGCCGGAACCCGTCGACCTGCCAGTCGAGGTCGCGCAGGAACCGCCACACGTGGTCCGCGATCAGCCCGGTGCCGACGATCCCGACCCGGCGCGCGGTCCTCGCGCCGACGAGCGCCTCCGCGCCCAGCACCGCGGAGGCCGCCGTGCGCGAGGCGGAGATGATCGAGGACTCCATGCAGGTCAACGGGAAACCGGTGACCGTGTCGTTGAGGACCAGCACGGCGGACGCCCTCGGCACGCCGTGGCCGGTGTTCTCCGGGAAGCTGGCGATCCACTTGATGCCCGCGACGTCGAACTCGCCGCCCAGGTAGGCGGGCAGCGAGATGATCCGCGACCGCGGCAGGTGCGGGAAGCGCAGGAACGCGCTCTGCGGGTTCACGCTGTCGCCCCTGTCGTGGGCCAGGTACGCCCGGCGCACGACGTCCACGCAGCCCGCGCGGTCCGCGTCGACCCGGCGCGCCACGTCGGCGGCGGTGACCACCCGGATTCCGGGCGGCGGCTGGAACTCCTCCACTGGTGCTCCCATCCCGTTCAGTTCTCCGGCGCGGACGGCAGGCCCGCCACCCACTCGTCGTCGTAGACCGTGTCCGCGTACGGCTGGCCGCGGTCGGCGCACAGGAACACCACGGCGGGCGGCGTCCCCGCGGGCGGGCGGTCGGCGAAGTACCGGCCGATGGCCGCGTAGACGCTGCCGGTCGACCCGCCCGCGAACAGGCCGTGCCTGGTCAGCAGGTCGCGGCAGCCCCTGGCGGCGTCGCGTTCGGACACGACCACGACGTCGTCGATCAGCGCTTCCCGGCACAGCGGGGGCACGACGCTCGCGCCGATGCCGGGGATGCGGCGCGGGCCGGCAGGCCCACCGAAGATCACCGAGCCGACCGCGTCCACCGCCACGACCACGCAGGCGGGGAAGCTCTCCTTGACCCGTCGCGACAGCCCGGCGATCGTGCCGCCGGTGCTCACCCCGACGAACAGGTAGTCGATCGCGGGCAGGCTCCGGCACAGCTCGGCGCCGGTCAGCCGGTAGTGGGCGTCCATGGCGTCGGGGTTCGCGTACTGGTCGGGCCAGTACGCCGAGGTCAGCTCGCCGCGCAGCTCGGCGACCCTGGCCAGCCTGGTGCCCAGGTAGCCGCCGGACTCGTCCCGCTCGACCACCTTCTCCACCCGTGCGCAGAGCATCCTGAGCTGGGCCTCGGTCTGGGCGTTGCAGTTCGGGTCGATCACCGGGACGAAGTCCAGGCCGAGCGCGCGGCACGTCGACGCGAGGGCCAGCGCGAAGTTGCCGGACGAGGACTCCACCACCGTGCTGCCCGCCGTCACCTCACCGCGTTCGATCGCCCTGGTCAGCATCCACAGCGCCGACCTGTCCTTGGACGTGCCGTTCGGGTTGCAGTACTCCAGCTTCGCGTACAGGTCCAGCCCGGCATCGAGCAAGCCCACCAGCGGAGTGCCGGTCAGCCCACCGCGCAAGCGGTCGAGCCGTCCGGTCAACTCGCGGTCGCGCGCTGTGACGACACGCATGATCCTCCAGTACGCCACGAAGAACGTGGCTCGTCCGGTCGCGGACCGGACCACTCCCCAGTGAAAGCCGCGAACCCCAGCAGTGCGTCGAGGACCAAAACCTCTGTGACGTCCCCATCAGTCGCAAAGGATGCTTCGACACGAAGCGGAAGTCAACCGTTCACCACACGAGTGGCGTGGATCGACGATCCCGTGTAGAACACGGTCACATCACCGATGATGTTGCTCTGTGGTGCTTTCACCCCACAGCGACCGCCACGCACCGTGACGATTCGTCCCACCACGACGACAGTCTCTTGTGGACCGGTACTGCCGTGGACTTCACCGCGGCCGAACCAGGGCCGTGGTCGACTCGCAGCACCGACGGCCAGGGGAGCTCGCATGACCGCGCTCGACGACATCGCCTCCACGCACCCGGACGGCGTCCGCCAGCCGTACTCCTACGTCCGCAAGGAGCTGGTGGAACCCGACTGGCGCCGTTTCCCGGCGTGGCGCGGCGTGACGGAGGCGCAGTGGCGCGACGCGCAGTGGCAGCGCGTCAACTGTGTAAAGAATCCCGGGCAGCTCCGCGCCGTCGTCGGCGGGATGCTCGGCGAGCACTTCTACGAGGACCTCGCGGCCGACCAGGCGGGGTTCGCGACGATGTCGATGCTGCTGCCGCCGCAGATGCTCAACACCATGGCGCCGGACGCGGCACCGGCGGACTTCACCGAGGCGTTCTTCGCCGACCCGGTCCGCCGCTACATGATGCCGGTCCGCTCCGATCGTGACGCGGAGTGGCCGAGCCACCCCCGCTCCGAACGCGATTCACTGCACGAGGCGGAGATGTGGGTGGTGGAGGGCCTGACCCACCGCTACCCCACCAAGGTGCTGGCCGAACTGGTCTCCACGTGCCCCCAGTACTGCGGGCACTGCACCCGCATGGACCTCGTCGGCAACTCGACCCCGCAGGTCCAGAAGCACAAGCTGCTACTCAGGCCGGTCGACCGGCAGGACCGGATGATCGACTACCTCAAGCGCACCCCCGGTGTGCGCGACGTCGCGGTGTCCGGCGGCGACGTGGCCAACGTGCCCTGGCCGCAACTCGAATCGTTCCTGGAGCGCCTGCTCGCCGTGGACACGGTGCGTGACATCAGGCTGGCCACCAAGGCGTTGGCGGGCCTGCCCCAGCACTGGCTCCAGCCGACCGTCGTGGAGGGTCTGGAACGCGTCGCCCGCACCGCCCGCGAGCGCGGCGTCAACCTCGCGATCCACACCCACGTGAACCACGCCCAGTCCGTCACCCCGCTGGTGGCCGAGGCCGCGCGGACCGCGATCGAGGCGGGCGTCCGGGACGTCCGCAACCAGGGCGTGCTGATGAAGGGCGTCAACGCCACGCCCGACGCGTTGCTGGACCTGTGCTTCGCGCTCCAGGGCGAGGCGGGCATCCTGCCGTACTACTTCTACCTGTGCGACATGATCCCCAACGCCGAGCACTGGCGCATCGCCGTCTGGGAGGCGCAGGAACTCCAGCACGCGATCATGGGCTACCTGCCCGGCTACGCCACCCCGCGCATCGTGTGCGACGTCCCGTACGTCGGTAAGCGCTGGGTGCACCAGCTCGCGGAGTACGACCGCGAACTGGGTGTTTCGCACTGGACGAAAAACTATCGCACCGGCATCGAACTCGCTGATACAAAAGCACTCGACCGCAGGCACCCCTACTACGACCCCATCTCCACGCTCGGCGAGGCGGGTCGCAAGTGGTGGGCCGAACACGCCTGACTCGGTACCCGGCCGCGTCGAGGGGTGCGCGGCCGGGTCCACCGACCGGCGCCGAGCCGTTCTGCTCGCCCGTTCTCGGGGTCGCGGTGGTTCGGCCCGCGTGACGCGTCCTTTCAGGACGTTCGCCATCCCTTGCGGGAAAAGCGGGTTGACGTCCCTCGTCACCCCTCGGGTCGTCCGCGTTCACCAGCACCGCCTTCCGCGGTCACAGCACGAAGCCCTCGGGGAACGGGTCCGTCGGGTCGAGCAGGTACTGGGCCATGCCGGTGATCCACGCCCGACCGGTGACCGTCGGGACCACGGCGTCCACCTCGCCGACCCGTTCGGCGCGCACGAGCCTGCCGGTGAACCTGGTGCCCAGCAGCGATTCGTTGACGAAGTCCACGCCGAGCGCTAGTTCGCCGCGCGCGTGCAGCTGCGCCAGCCGCGCCGACGTGCCGGTGCCGCAGGGCGAGCGGTCGAACCAGCCGGGGTGGATGGCCATGGCGTTGCGGGAATCGCCGCCGTCGACACCGGGTGCGGTGAACTGGACGTGCTTGCAGCCCGAGATCGCCGGGTCCACCGGGTGCACGGGCCGGTCGGTCGCCTCGATCGCGGCCATGATGCCGAGTCCGGCGGCGAGCATCCGGTCCTTCTCCGCGCGGTCGAACGGGATGCCGAGGTCGGCCAGCGGCAGGATCGCGTAGAAGTTGCCGCCGTAGGCCATGTCGTAGCGGACGGTCCCGAGGCCGGGCACGTCCACGGTCGCGTCCAGCCGGGTCGCGAACGACGGCACGTTCTCGATGGTCACCGACTCGGCCCGGCCGTCGCGCACGGCGACCCGCGCCTCGACCAGCCCGGCCGGAGTGTCCAGGCGCACGACCGTCTCCGGTTCGGTGACGGTCACCATGCCGGTCTCCACCAGCACCGTGGCCACGCCGATCGTGCCGTGCCCGCACATCGGCAGGCACCCGGACACCTCGATGTAGAGCACGCCCCAGTCGGCGTCGGGGCGGGTCGGCGGCTGGAGGATCGCGCCGCTCATCGCCGGGTGGCCGCGCGGCTCGTTGACCAGGAACTCGCGGAGGTGGTCGAGGTGGGCGAGGAAGTGCAGCCGCCGCTCGGCCATGGTGGCGCCGGGGATCACGCCGACGCCACCGGTGACCACCCTGGTCGGCATGCCCTCGGTGTGCGAGTCGACGGCGGTCAGGCAGCGGACCGAGCGCACGTCACCCCTCCCGCAGGTGGTCGAACGCCCGGCGCAGGTCCGCGTCGAGCACCGCCAGCTGAGCGTCCGACAGGGGTCCGCGCGGGGGCCTGCACGGACCGCCGAAGCGCCCGGCCGCGTCCATGCCGCGCTTGATGGCCTGCACGAACTCGGTGCGCGAGTCCCAGCGGAACGCCGCGACCAGCGGCTCGTACAGGGCCCGCGCCTCCTCCACCTTCCCGGAGCGCGCCAGCTCGTAGAGCCGCGCGGACTCGGCCGGGAAGACGTTGGGGAACCCGGCGAACCAGCCCGTGGCACCCATCAGCAGCGACTCCAGCACCACGTCGTCCGCGCCCGCCACCACCGTCAGCCCCGGCGCGCGTTCGCGGATCTCCAGCACCCGTCGCACGTCGCCGGAGAACTCCTTGACCGCGACCACGTTGTCGATGGCGGCGATCTCGGCGAGCAGGTCGGGGGTGAGGTCGACCTTGGTGTCGAACGGGTTGTTGTAGACCATCACCGGCAGGCCGACCGCCGCCACCTCGGTGAAGTGGGCGACGACCTCGCGCGGGTTGGCCCGGTACATGGTGGGCGGCAGGCACAGCACGCCGTCCGCGCCGTCCTCGGCGGCCAGTTCGGCCCAGTGCCGGGCCTGGTGCGACCCCGGCCCGTGCACGCCGACCACGACGACCGCGTCCTGACCCACGGCGGCCACGGCCGTGCGCACGACCTCGCGGCGTTCGGCGTCGGTGAGCGAGGAGTACTCGCCGAGCGAGCCGTTCGGGCCGACCCCCCGGCAGCCGTTGTCGACCACCCACCGGCAGTGCTCGGCGTAGCGGTCCAGGTCCGGCCGCAGGCCCGCCGGGGCGCTCGGGTCCTCGGCGTAGGGCA
Organism: Umezawaea sp. cmx-9-4; assembly: GCA_049997955.1. Lineage (GTDB taxonomy): Bacteria > Actinomycetota > Actinomycetes > Mycobacteriales > Pseudonocardiaceae > Umezawaea. Next base: position 255,791 of record JAEBDY010000004.1, read on the forward strand.
GCGCGGTCGCCACGATCACGCCGTCGAGACGTTCGGTCACAGGTCCTCCTCGGGAAGCAGGGGCGTGTTGGCGAGTTCGCCGAGCCGCAGGGGCGTGGCGAACGGTCTGCGGTGGAACGCGTCGGCGTCGGGCAGGGGGTGCCCGAGCCGGGCGGCGGCCAGGTCGGCGACCTCGCGGCCGCACATCCGGCCCTGGCACGGCCCGAGGCCCGCCCGACTGGCCAGCTTGAGGGTGCGGCCGTCGGCAGCGCCGAGGTCGACCGCCGCGTGCAGGTCGCGCAGGGTGACCTCCTCGCACCGGCAGAGCAGCGTGTCCGGCGTGAGCCAGCCGTGCCGTCCGGACGGCACGGGGTGCGCGGCGGCCAGCGCGGCGGCGAACGCCCTGCCACGCCGAACGGCCCGCAGTGCCCTGGTCGGCGGCTCGACGGTGCGAGCCGCCGCGGCGCCCGCAACGGCGCCCTCGGCCGCCGAGAGGTCCGCGCCGCCGATGCCGGTGATCTCCCCCGCCGCGTACACGCCGGGAACGGTGGTCGCGCCCGCGGCGTCGACCCGCACGAACCCGTCCACGAGCGCGCAGCCCAGTCCGATCGCGAGGTCGAGGCGCGGGGTGAAGCCGTGGCCGACGCACACCGCGTCCACGGCGATCCGCCGCCGGGTGCCCTCGACGACGGACCAGTCCGGGCGCAGCCGGGCCACGGTCACCTCGGCGACCCGGTCGTCACCGTGCGCGGCGACGACGGCGGTCCGGGTGCGGACTCGGGCCAGCAGCGGGGCGTACCCGGCCAGCTCCCCCAGCTTCCCGGCGGCCGCCAACGGGTGCCGCAGCCAGCCGGTGACCCCGTTGGCCTCCAGCAGCGCGACGACGTGGGAGCCGACCCGCGCCAGGGAGTCCGCCACGGGCAGCAGGAACGGCCCGGTGCCGGACACGACCACCCGCCGTCCGACGGCGACGCCCTGCCCCTTGGCGAGCGCCTGCGCCGCGCCCGCGGTGTAGACGCCGGGGAGGTCCCAGCCGGGGAACGGGACGACGCGGTCGTGCGCCCCGGTCGCCAGCACGACGGCGTCGGCGTCGAGGACCAGTCCGGTCCGGTGTGGACTGTCGGCCGGTCCGCGGCGGAGGTGCAGCCGCAGGCCTTCCGCCGCCCACACCGCGCTGTCCGGCAGGTGGCGCACCCGTGGATCGACGCGCTGCTCGGCGCCCCGGTGGTACTGGCCGCCCAGCCGCGGTTCGGAATCCACCAGCACGACGTCCGCGCCCGCCCGCGCGGCGGCGTCGGCCGCGGCGAGCCCGGCGGGTCCACCGCCGACCACGACGACCCTCATCCCGGAAGCTCCGCCCCGTGCTGGGTGCGCACGGCGTCGCCGTCGACCGGGAACCGTTGGCAAGCCCGCACTTCCGGCACGTCGTTGACGACGACCACGCAGTCGAAGCACACACCGATGCCGCAGAACACCCCGCGCGGCCTGCCGCCGTTCCTGGTCGTGCGCCACGACACCCGGCCCGCGGCGATCAGGACGGCGGCGATCGTCCGCCCTGGCGGCACGTCATGCGGCTCGCCGTCGATCGTGATCCTCATGCGCACACCCCCGGTCGGTCCACTCGGAACGGTCTCGGGTCGACGTGCGGCTCAGCGCCCGTGACCAGCTCGGCGAGCAGCCGTCCGGTGGCCGCCGCGAGCCCGATGCCCGCGCCCTCGTGGCCGGTCGCGTGCCAGACGCCCGGACGGCGGGGATCGGCGCCGACGACCGGCAGGTGGTCGGGCGCGTACGGGCGGAACCCGCCGTAGGCGCGCAGGACCGGGACGTCGGCCAGCACCGGGAACAGGCCCACCGCCCGGCGGGCGAGCGCACGCGGCACCTCCACCCGCAGCGACGCGTCGAAGCCGACCCGTTCGCGGCTCGACCCGATGAGGACGGTGCCGCCCGCGGTCGACTCCACCACCGTCGAGACCTGGAGGTCCGCGTCACCGCTGGCGACCGCGCCCACGTAGTCGGCGTCGTAGACCTTGTGCCGCACGGTGTCGGGCGGCAGCGCGGCGGTCACCAGGACGACGCCCCGGCGCGGCAGCACGGTGACCGGCGCGCCGAACGCGGCGGACACCTCGCCCGACCACGGCCCGCAGGCGATCACCACGGCTCCGCACGGCACCTCGCCGCCGTCGGTGCGGACGGCCGCCACCGCGCCGTTCGCGAGCCTCACCCCGAGGGCCCGGACACCGGCCCGAAGCGTCCCGCCGCGACGCCGGACCGCCGCGAGCAGGGCTTTCGTGACGAGCACCGGCTGGAGTTGGGCGTCCTGCGGGTAGTGGACGGCCGAGACGACCGCGCGGGTGAGGTGCGGTTCGAGGTCGAACGCCTCCGCTGGCGTGAGCGGCCGCGCGTCCACGCCCGCCGTGCGCTGGGCCGCGGCGAAGTCCGTCAAGGCCGTGGCGGCGGCGTCCCCCGTGGCCACGACCAGACCGCCCTTGGCGTCCCACTCGACGTCCGCGTCGAGGTCGGCGAGCAGGTCGGGCCAGCGGCTCAGGGACGCGAGCGCGAGGTCGAGTTCGGGACCGGGTGCCTTGTCGGACACCAGGACGTTGCCCTCGCCCGCGGCGCTGGTGCCCGCACCGAGCGGCCCGCGGTCCAGCACGGTGACCCGGACCCCGGCCGCGCTCAGGGCCTCGGCGCACGCCGCGCCGATGACGCCCGCGCCGACCACCACCACGTCCGGGTACCGCACAAGCACCCCAATCGTTCATTGAAGTGAACGTTTCGAGCGTAGGCGCGAGCCAGGACCGAGGTCAATCCCCGTGCGCGTCCCGACCGGGGTGAACGCCGTCCGGGTACTCCAGCAGCAGCACGGACTCGACCGGCCCACCGACGGTCTCATAGGTGTGCGGCCCCTGCGCGGGGAAGCAGACGTAATCGCCGGGCCCCAGCTCGTAGGGGGCGTGCGCCGGACCGACCCGAAGCACTCCCGACGTGACCAGCACGTGCTCCCGGCCGGGATGACCGGCGGAGTACTGGGTCTGCCCCGGTCGGACGCGCTGGTCGTAGACCTCGACGACGGTCTCGCCGATGCTCAGCCTGCGGACCATGCGCAGGTCCACGGCGTTGCTGGAGAGCACGTCGAGGTCGGCGGCGCGCACCAGCACGACCTCCGAATCGGCGGGCGCGGTCAGCAGATCGGACACCGGCACGCCGAGGGCGTTCGACAAACTGAACACCGTGTCGATGGTCGGGTTGCCCGCCCCCGACTCCAGCTGCGACAGCGTGCCCTTGGCGATGCCCGACCGGCGCGCCAGCTCCGACAGCGACAGACCGCCGTGGTCGCGCAGCGCGCGCAGGTTCGCCGCGAGCACCTGACCGGCTTGCTCCCTGACCACCCCAGGACCTCCTCCTCGCAGGCGAGCACCGTACGGGTGATCGCTGACGTTCGACCACCCGACGTGCGCCGAACCGTCGCGGGGCGGCACGATCGGGCGCGTGGGTCAGTAGGCCACGCCGACCGGCCGACCGATCGTCGCCGGGTCCTCCAGCGCGGCCAGCATGGCGTGGGCGGTGTCGGCACGGGAGATCGAGTAGCCGCCCCTGGGACTGCCGCCGATCACCCGCCGGTACTCCCCGGTCACGGGCTTGTCGGTCAGCTTGGGCGGGCGCACGGCCGTCCACTCGACACCGCTGGCGCGCAGCTCCTCCTCCATGGCGGTCAGGTCGACGTAGACGTCCCGCAGGATCGCCCCGACGACCGGCAGGAGCACCCGGCGGTTCAGGAACGTCTCGTCCGACGGCGGCGCTCCGACCGGCGCGGCGCTGACCACCACGATCCGCCGCACGCCCGCGGCCTCCATCGCCCGCAGGATCCCGCGCGTGGCCGTGGTGGCGACCGGCCCTTCCTTGCGACCGCGCGGCCCGACGCCGGACAGCACCGCGTCGCACGGGTCCAGCGCGGGTGGGGCCGTCAGGTCGGGCGCGGTGACCACGGCCAGGGCGGGGTGCTCCAGGTCGAACCTGGCGGAGTCGCGGACGACCGCCGTGACCTGGTGACCGGCGTCGAGCGCCTGTCGGACGACGTGCCCGCCGACCCCGCCGGTCGCGCCGAAAACGGTGATCTTCATCCGTGTCTCCCCAGCTCGGGTACCTTGTGATCCGCACCCCATATACTACGAGGGCGATATCATATGAGTTCCAAAGTACCTGAGGAGACGCGGCAGCGCAGGCGAACCGCGAACTCGATCAAGGATTCGCTGCGCGGCCTGCGCGTCCAGCTGTCCTTCCTGAACCACCGGATCGGCACGCGCGTCGCCCTCAAGGACATCGACCTCGACTGCCTGGACCTGCTCTCCCAGCAGGGCCCGCTGAGCCCGACCGCGCTCTCCCGCCTCGCCGGGCTGCACCCCGCCACCACCACCGGCGTCCTGGACCGCCTCGAACGCGGCGGCTGGATCGCCCGCGACCGCGACCCCGCCGACCGCCGGGCCGTCGTCGTGCGGGTGCTGCCCGACCGCCACGCCGAGATGTTCGAGCACTACCGGGGCGCGAACAGGTCGATGGACGACCTCCTCGCCGACTACGACGCCGATCAACTGGCCGTGATCGCCGACTTCCTCACCCGCGCCACCGCCGTCAGCAGGCAGGCGACCGACGACCTCGGAGACTCCGCGTGAACCCCCGCCTCACCGCGTTCGGCAACCAGTTGATCGAGGTCCACGTCTGGCTCCGCGGCCAGCTGGAAGACCTCCGCGACGACGTCGACGCCTACTTCGCGGGCGACGGCCTGCTCCCCCGCGACCTGCGCGCCCACTGCCTCTCGTTCTGCTCCGCCCTGACCCGCCACCACACCGGCGAGGACCGGGTCGCGTTCCCGGAGATCGCCGAGGAGTTCCCCGAGCTGCGCCCCGTGATCACCCAGCTGAAGACGGACCACAACCAGATCGACTGGATCCTCGGCGCGCTGGACAAGCTGCTCGGCGGCCTCCCCGACGAACCCGACCAGGCCGCGAAAGCCCAGGTGGTCGCCGAGTTGGAGGGGCTGTCGGCGATCATGGAGACGCACTTCACCTACGAGGAGAAGAAGCTGATCTCCGTGCTGAACGGCCTCGACCTGCCCGCGTGGCGGACGGACCGGCCGGACTTCCTGCTGACCGACGACGAGGACTGAGCCCTACCTGGCGAGCAGGTCGCGCAACGCCTTCACGACGTCGGCTGGTCCTTCCTCCGCCATGAAGTGCCCGCAGGTCACGGTGCGGTGGTCCAGGTCCGGCGCCCACGCGCGCCAGCGGGCGGCGGCGTCGAACCCGAGGGCCGAGCCCCAGTCCTGCTGGAGCACGGTCACCGGCATCCGAAGCCGGTTGCCCGCCGCGCGGTCGACCTCGTCCTGCTCCACGTCGACCGCGGCGGACGCCCGGTAGTCGGCGACGATCGACGGGATCGCCTCGCGGGACGCCTTCAGGTAGACCGCGCGGACGTCGGCGGGAATCGCGGCGGGGTCGTTTGTCCAGAGGTCGAGGAAGTAGCCGAAGAACTCGTCGGACGCGCCGGCGATCATCTTCTCCGGCAGGCCGGGCGGCTGGGCCATCAGGTAAAGGTGGAAGCCGATCGCGGCGGTGGTGCCGTGCATGACGTCCCACATGTCGAGGGTGGGCAGCACGTCGAGCGACGCCAGGTGGGTGATCTTGTCGGGGTGGTCGAGGCCCGCGCGGACGGCGACCAGCGCACCCCGGTCGTGGCCCGCCAGGGCGAAGCGGTCGTGTCCAAGGGCCGCGGCGAGGGCGACGACGTCGGCGGCCATCGTGCGCTTGGAGTAGGTCTGGCCGTCCACGTCGACCGGCTTGTCGCTGGCGCCGTAGCCGCGCAGGTCGGGGCAGATGACGGTGTGGTCGGCGGCCAGGTCGGCGGCGACGTGCCGCCACATCAGGTGGGTCTGCGGGAAGCCGTGCAGCAGCACGACGGGGCTGCCCGAGCCGCCGACGGCGGCGTTGAGCGAGACGCCGTCGGCGACGGTGACGCGGCGCTGGGTGAATCCGGTGATCTGCGGTGCCATGGGGCTCTCCCTGTCGTTCGGTCCGTGCGGAACCGACTCTGCGGGACGCCGATCAGCGTTCGATCAGCGCCGACTCGGGCAGGCGTCCAGCGACGGCCACGGCTACGTTGTGCCGGTGGTGAGGTTCGGTGTGCTGGGCCCTCTGGAGGCCTCCGACGAGCACGGGCCGGTGAACCTCAAGGGACCTCGGCACCGCGCGGTGCTGGCGCGGCTGCTGGTCGCCAGGGGTCGGGTCGTGCCGGTGGCGGTGCTGATCGACGACCTGTGGGACGAGGCTCCCGAAGGAGCGCTCGGCGCGGTGCAGACGTTCGTCGGCGCGCTGCGCAAGGCCGTGGAACCGGACCGCCCGCCCCGCACACCGCCCCGGCTGCTGGTGACCGCTCCGCCCGGCTACGCGCTGCGGGCCGAGTCGGACGCGGTGGACGCCTGGCGGTTCGAGGCAGCGGTCGCCACGGCCGCCGACCTGCGACCCGAGGCTGCCCTCGGGGTGCTGGACGAGGCGCTCGGGCTCTGGCGGGGACCCGCCTACGCGGAGTTCGCCGACCGGACCTGGGCCCGCGGCGAGGCCGCTCGGCTCGACGAGGTGCGCCTGCTCGCCGTCGCGAGGAGGGCGGAGGCCGCGCTGGCGCTGGGCCGGGCCGCCGAGTCGGTGCCGGACCTGGAAGCCCACGTCGCCGCCCACCCGCTGCACGAGGAGGGCTGGCGGCTGTTGGCCCTGGCGCTCTACCGGACGGGACGGCAGGGCGACGCGCTGGCGACGCTGCGCCGCGCCCGTGACGTGCTGCTGGCCGATCTCGGCGTGGACCCCGGCGAGGACCTGCGGCGGCTGGAGGCGGACGTGCTCGCCCAGGCCCCGCACCTGACCGCACTCCCCCGCGCGCCGGCCGACCACCCGTTCGTCGGCCGGACCGACGAGCTGGCCGCGTTGGAGGCGGTGGCCGCGACCACCGCCCGGCCGCGGCTGGCGCTGGTGTCCGGCGCAGCGGGTGTGGGCAAGACCGCGCTGGCCAGGACGCTGAGCGACCGGCTGGCCGCGCGCGGCTGGACCACCGCGTGGGGCGCCAGCCCGGAACTCCGGGGCGGGCCTGGGCCGTGGACCCGGATGCGCGACGCCCTGGGCGTGCCCGAGGGGGGCGCGTTCTCCGCGCGGGAGCCGGTGCTGCTGGTGTTCGACGACCTGCACTGGGCCGACGAGGACACCCTCGCCGTGGTGACGTCGCTGGCCACCGACCCCGACGCCGGACCCGTGCTGGTCGTCGGCGCCTACCGGTCGACCGACATCACCCCGGCGCTCGCCGAGGCGCTGGGCCGGGCGGCCCGCGCCGAGCCGACCAGGGTCTACCTCGGCGGCCTGACCCCGCCGCAGGTCGCCGAGGTGGTGCGGGCGATCACCAACCGCGCGATGTCCCCGGAGGGCGCTCGGCTGGTCCACGCCCGCAGCGCTGGCAACCCGTTCTTCGTCCGCGAGCTGACCCGGCTCTGGGAGGCCGAGGGCGACCCGGCCCTGCACGCCGTGCCCGCGGGCGTCCGCGACGTGATCCGGCACCGGCTCGCGGCCCTCGCCGAGTCGACGCGGACCCACCTGCGGCAGGCGGCCGTCCTCGGGGACGACGTGGACCTCGACGTGCTGATCGGCCTCGCCGGGGACGAGGAGGCGGTGCTGGACTCCGTCGAGTCCGCCGTCGCGGCCGGTTTCCTGGTGGAGCAGGACTCCGACCACCCCCGGTTCGCGCACGCGCTGGTGCGCGAAACCCTGTACGAGGACAGCACCCGCGCCCGCCGCACCCGGTGGCACGCGGCCGTCGCCGAGATCGTGGAACGAGCGCGCCCGGACGACGTGGAGACGATCGCCCACCACCTCCTGCACGCGGACAGCCGGGTCGACGCGGACCGGACCGCGCGCTACACCCGTGCCGCGGCCGAGCGGGCGGAACAGCGGTCGGCCCCGCACGAGGCCGCCCGGCTGTGGCGGGAGACCCTGTCCCGCACCGGAACCGGCCGGGCCCGGCTGGAGGCCGTCATGGGTCTGGTGCGGGCGCTCGCGGTGACCGGCGACCTGCGCGAGGCCCGACGACTGCGCGCGGAGGCGACCGACGCCGCCGAGGAGCTCGGCGACCCCGTGCTGACCGCGAGCGTGATCGGCTCGTTCGACGTGCCCGCGATCTGGACCGCCAACGACGACGAGGCCCTGTCCGCGCGACTCGTGGCGACCGCGGAGCGGACCCTGGCCGCGCTGCCCGCCGACCGGCGGGCCGACCGCGCCCGGCTGCTCGTCACCATCGCCGTCGAGCGGCGCGCCGACACCGGGCCGCGGGGTGACCGGGCGGCACGGGAGGCCGAGGCCATCGCCCGCGAGCTGGCCGACCCGACCCTGCTGGCGTTCGCCCTGAACGGCCGGTTCCTGCAGACGTTCCACCGGGCGGGGCTCGCCCCGGAACGCGGTCGGATCGGCGCGGAGCTCCTGGCCCTGGCCCACCGCCACGACCTGGTCGTCTTCGAGGTGCTGGCCCACCTGATCCTCATCCAGTCGAGCGCCGCGCTGGGCGACCTCGCGGCCGCCGACCGGCACGCCGCCGCGGCCGACGACCTCGCCGCCCGCCACGAACTGCCGGTCGTCGGCGTGTTCACCGCCTGGTACGCCGCCCTCCGGCTCGCGGTGACCGGCCGGACCGCCGAGGCGATCACCGCCTACCGCGCGGCCGCCGCCCGGCTGACCGGCACCGGGATGCCCGGTCTTGAGGACGGGCTGCTGCCGCTGGCGCTGCTCGGCCTGGGCGTGACCTCCGTCGACGCGGACTGGGGCCCGTACGAACCGTGGACCCGCCCGGAAGGCCCTGTTCCGGACTCTCCGCACGACCTGCTGTTCGAGGCCCGCGCCTGCCTGCACGCACGGATCGCGATCCGCTCCGGCGACCGGCCCGCGCTGGAACGGCTCCACGCCGACCTGCTGCCCGCGGCCGACGAGATCGCGGGCGCGGGCAGCGGTCTGCTCGCGTTCGGTCCCGTGGCCCGGCACCTCGGCGACCTGTCCGCCGCGCTCGGACGGCACCGCGAAGCCGCCGCGCACCACCGGCAGGCGCTCGCGGTCGCCGAGCGCGCGGGAGCGCCGCACTGGGCCGCGGCCGCGAGGGAAGCCGTCGAACGTCAGCGCGAACGCTCCTGAACCCGCTGTGCCGCACCCGATCCCGCATGAATGCGGCCTTTTGTCACGGGATTCATCAAGCCTTTCCCAAAACCGGATCGACTCGCCACGGCGCTACCTAATCTGCCTCCATGAGAATCCTGCTCTGGACCACCGTCATCTGCGTCGAAGCCGCCCAAGGCGCACCAGCCCTGCCACTGCTCGCGGGCGCCGTCCTGGTCGCCTGCGTGGAAACCAACGCGAGCGCACGCCGCCGAGGCCGGTTCCCCCACCGCGCCTCGCAATGGCACCAACCACCCGACGTGGGCGCGATGGTGTGACGGCCTGAAACACGACGGCCGCACCGAGCATCCGCCGAACGGCCCCTGCCCGTGGGCCGTGCTCCTCGCTACCGTCCAGACATGAAGCTTGTTCGCGTACTGCTGGCGGTCGTGGTGGCGGCGGGACTCGTCCTGGTGCCGTCCGCAGGTGTTGGAACAGCGGCGGAGCCCTCGTGGGTGGGCCCGTTGAGCACCCGCGGGCGGTACGTGGTCGACGCGCGCGGCGACCGGTTCAAGCTCAAGTCCGGCAACTGGCACGGCGCCAGCGGGACGTGGACCGGATCGGGCGACATCGCCGACCCGGCGAACCACCACGCGGGCGAGAAGGCCGACCGGATCCCGCTCGGGCTCGACCGCGCGCCGATGGACGCGATCATCGACGGGTTCGCCGAACTGGGCCTGAACAGCGTCCGGCTGCCGTTCTCCAACCAGATGGTCCACGACACCGCCGTCCTGCCGGACGCGTCGGTCGCGGCCAACCCCGCGCTGCGCGGCAAGACACCCCTCCAGGTGTACGACGCGGTCGTGGACCGGCTGACCGCAAGGGGTATCGCGGTGATCCTGAACAACCACACCACGACCACGCGCTGGTGCTGCGGCGTCGACGGCAACGAGCGCTGGAACACCTCGCAGAGCACGCGGCGGTGGCAGGACGACTGGCTGCTCATGGCACGCCGGTACGCGGCGAACAAGCGGGTGGTCGGCGCCGACCTGTACAACGAGGTCCGCCGGAACGTCTGGGACGACCCGAACTGGGGATCCGGGGACGACCGCGACTGGCAGCGGGCGAGCCAGGAGGTGGCCGACCGGATCCAACTGGAGGCCAACGCGGACCTGCTGATCATCGTGGAGGGCATCAACTGGACCGGCATCCCGGTCGACGGCCTGCCGCACGGGCGGCCGACGCTCGAACCGGCGAGGACGCTCTCGCACACGCTGATCGACTCCGGCAAACTGGTGTACTCCGCGCACTTCTACGGCTACACGGGCCCGAACCACTCCGGCGCGACCGGGATCGGGGAGACCCACGACCCGCGCTACCAGGACCTTTCCCGCGACCAGTTGCGGGACGTGCTGCGGCGGCAGGCGCTCTACGTCTCGACCGAGCCCGGCGCGCACTTCACCGCGCCGGTGTGGATCAGCGAGTTCGGGGTCGGCGGGCGGGAGAACACCGATCCGGTGTCGCGCGCGTGGTTCTCGAACTTCGTGGACCACCTCGTCGAGACCGACGCGGACTTCGCCTACTGGCCGCTGGTCGGGTTCCACTCCGGTCGGACGGGCAACGGGTGGGCGTTGTTGCACTGGGACGCCGCCGGAGGGCGGATGGGGGTGTTCGACGGGGACGACTGGCGGGCTTCGGCCTGGTCCCGGTTGGTCGGGGCCGCTGGGAAGACCGGACAGGTTCCACCGGTCGAGCGGTGGTCGATGCTGTCGTTGGACCACGGGGACTTCCAGCAGTCACGGGTGGTCCGGGGGATGCCGGATTGGAACTCCGGGGCGCGGAAGGGGGTGTGCCCGGACGGGCAGCGGCTGATCGGGTTGGGGCACACCGGGAATCGCGGGCTTTGCACCGGGGGGTGGGATGCGCCCTCGTCGTTCGTGACCGTGCGGGACGAGTCCTTTGTGGATGTCGATTGGGCTTCCGGGTACACGAAGGTGCAGTGCCCCGCTGATTCCTACTTCGTGGGGTACAGCGTTGTTGGGGGCGCGTTTTCCGCCGGGTTGTGCGCGCGGGCTCGGGGGGCGTTGGGGCGGAGTGGGCGGACGGTGTGGTTCGACCGGGGGGATGGTCGGCCTGCCGGTGGGCCTGGCGGGGAGTTCGCCCCTGGGGCTTACAAGGGGCAGTGCGCTGGGGATGAGTACGTTGCGGGGGTTGCTTATACGGGGCGGATCGGGTCTGGGCGGACGCCGGATGCGTTGTTGTGTCGGCGGGTGGGGTGAGGGGTTGTAGGTCTTGTGGGCTGGTGGCCTTAGGTCCCTGGCTGTCGCCTCAGGTCCTGGGTGGACCGTCACCCCGGTCGCTTAATTTTCTCTATGGCCCTTGTGGTTTGTCAAGGCGGGAAAGATGCCTTGACAAACCACAAGGGCCATGAGGGCGCTTCGGATCGGGGTGGCGGGGGAAGTGCGGGTGTCGTTGGGTTGAGTGCGTTCGCCGGGTGTCGTTGAGTTGCGTGCTTCTGCTGGGCCTCGTGAGTGCGTGGTTTGCTGCGGGCCTTCAGTTGCGTTGCTTGTTGCTTGTTACTTGTGCTTGCTGCCTACTGGTCAGGCCAGGCGGCGTAGGCCGTCGCAGATGCGTTCCAGCAGTTCGCGGTCCGGGCGGGCGTCTGTCATTGCCGAGCCGTGGTCGACGTTCACCAAACCCGCTTCTATGGCGTCTGCGATGAGCACCCTGGTCACGCCTAAGGGGGTGTTCAGGTAGGACGACACCTCTGCCACCGACTGCGGTGCTGGGCCGCAGAGGTCGCAGATCGAGAGCATGTCCTGGGTGAAGGTGGGGTTCATCGGGTCGCGTTCGTGCAGTTTCGTCACCGACACCAGAGTTTCCAGGCGCAGGTCGTAGCCCTGCGTCACTCGGCCGTGGGTGCGGATGTACGGGCGGACCACCAGGTCGTCGTCCGACCAGACGGGGTCCGGCTCCGTGTCCGCCGTTGTCCTGGTCACCATCGGTGCTGGGCGGTCGACCACCGGCATGAGGTTCACCGCGGTGAACGCCTCCCACACCGCGGGGTCCGGTTCCGGATCCGGTTCTGGCGTGGGTGTTGGGGTGGGTGGTGGTGTGGGTGTCGGGTCCAGGTTCACCTCCGCGAAAGCCTGCCAGCCCGGTGGGGACAGAGGCTCCGGCTCCACGGGTGGCGGGAGTTCCACGAACGGGACGCCCGCCCACATCGTCGTCGCGATCTGCGGTTCTGGTCGCCGGGTGGGTTCCGGTTCCGGTTCGGGTTGCGGTTCTGGTTGTTGCTGTGGCTTGGGGCAGGGGCGGAAGTCGTTGTCCGCCCACTGCTGGTAGTCGGGCCAGCCGCCGAACGACAGCGGGTGGAACTTGGGTTGCTTGGCGCGTTTCTTGCGCCCGTGCGTGCTCATCGCCGGGCCGTGCCGTCCGAGATCTCAGGGGTCATCGGGCGGCCGCCTTGCTGGGAGCGGGCTCTCCGACCCATCCCCCGTTCTCCACCTGGTCGTCCCTGCCCTTGCCGAACTTGAGCAGAGCCGCGGCGACGACGAACGACACGATCGTCGCGGCGGCCACACCGGCGATGACGCTCAGGTGGCCACCCTTGGGGCTGACCGCCATGAGGGAGATGATGCTGCCGGGGGACGGCGTCGCGATCAGGCCCGCGCCGGTCAGGTTGAAGACGAACACGCCCGCGCCGCCACCCGCGATGGCGGCGAGCACCAGGCGCGGGGCGGCCAGCACGTACGGGAAGTAGATCTCGTGGATGCCGCCGATGAAGTGGATGACCATCGCGCCGGGAGCCGTGGCGCGTGCCATGCGGTCGCCGAAGAGCGCGCAGGCCAGCAGGATGCCCAGACCGGGGCCGGGGTTGGTCTCCAGCAGGAAGTGGATCGCCTTGCCGTGCTCCGCCGCGTCCGAGACGCCCAGCGGCGCCAGGACACCGTGGTTGACGGCGTTGTTGAGGAACAGGATCTTCGCGGGCTCGATGAGCAGTGCCACGAGCGGGAGCAGGTGTGCGTCGATCACGACCTGCACGCCGTTGCCCAGCGCCCTCGTCGCGGCCTCCACCACGGGGCCGATGCCGAGCATGCTGACGATCGCCAGCCCGCCGCCGATGATGCCGGCGCTGAAGTTGTCGACCAGCATCTTGAAACCGGAGGACACCCGGCGGCCGATGTGCTGGTCGAACAGCTTGATGGCCAGCGCGCCCACCGGACCCATGATCATCGCGCCGAAGAACATCGGGATCTCGGTGCCGACGACGATGCCGATCGTGGCGATCGAGCCGACCACGCCGCCGCGCTGCCCGTGCACCAGGCGTCCGCCGGTGTAGCCGATCAGGACCGGCAGCAGGACCTTGACCATCGGGTCGACCAACTGCGCGAGCGTGGGGTTCGGCAGCCAACCGTCCGGAATGAACAACGCCGTTATCAGACCCCACGCGATGAATGCGCCGATGTTCGGCATGACGATGCTCGCCAAGTGCCCGCCGAGCCGCTGCACGGTGACCCTCTTCGGCGGCTTCTCGGAGTGATCTTCGTTGATCATCGGTTTTTCGCACTTCCCTCGGCGCTGGTCAGGGATGCGGACGGCACGGGCAACGCCGGCGAATCTAGTGCCGTGGGTCGAGCACGGTCAATCGAAGATCGCGGAATGTTGCGCGGCCGAGATGACAACCGCGAAAATCCCTCCACAGTGGAAAAAAATCGATAGCGAACGCATGGATCACAGGGGTTGACAGTCAGGGGCCGAGACCGTTTTCAGGGGTGCCGCAGGAGATATAGGGGGTGTCCGGACCGGACTGTCAGCCGATCGACTCGCCCGTGAGGTAGTGGGTGAGCACCGGTCCGATCCACGCCCGCAGCTCGTCGTGGCTCATGGCCACCAGCGGTGGCACCCGGAGGACGTAGCGCGACAGCGCCAGCCCGAGGATCTGCGCGCCGACGAGCGCCGCCCGTTCCGCGGGGCGGTCGACCGCCGCGGCGGCGAGCGCCGGGGCGACCTGGCCGCCGAACAGCTCCAGCATCTTGGCCGCCGCGACCTTGCTGGTGGCGGACGCCCGCAGCAGCGACAGGAACGCGGCGTTGTCCTCCCACACGGCGAAGAACCGCGGCATCAGCACGTCCGCCAAGTCCTCCGGCGCGACGCCCGCCAGGTCGGGCAGGTCCAGGTGGAACTCCGCGGCCTCGATGAACAGCGCGTCCTTCGAGCCGAAGTACCTGATCACCATCGCCGGGTCGACGCCGACGTCGCCCGCGATGTCCCGGACGGTCACCCGGTCGACCCCCTCCGCGCCGAACCGGGCGCGCGCCGCGTCGAGGATCGCGGCACGGGTGGCGGGAGCGGAGCGGCGGCGGATCTCGGACATGACCACAGAGTAAGTCAACGGCCATTGACTTAGCGAACCGAGCCTGCCACGGTTAAGTCAACAACCATTGACTTAGAGGAGTCGTGATGGACACCGTGGACGTGCTGGTCGTCGGAGCGGGCCCAGCGGGCTGCATGGTGGCGGGTGAACTGGCGCTCGCGGGCCGCTCGGTGGTGGTGCTGGAGAAGCACGACGCGCCGTCCCCGCTGAGCCGCGCCTTCGGCGTGCACGCCAGGACCATGGAAGCCCTCGACACCCGCGGACTCGCCCACGAACTGCGGAGCACCGGCACCGCCTCACCCGGCCTGGCGCTCTGGCGCGGAGCCGAGGTCAACCTGACCACGCTGCCGTCGCCGTTCCCGTTCCTGCTGGTCACGCCGCAGATGAACGTGGACACCCTGCTGGAGAAACGGGCCACCGGCCACGGAGCCGACGTCGTGCGCGGGGCCACGGTCACGCGGCTGTGGCAGCACGAGGACGGCGTCGTGGTCCGGGCCGTCACGGCGGACGGCGAGCGCGAGTGGAAGGCGTCCTACGTGGTGGGCGCCGACGGCGTCCGCAGCACGGTCCGCGATCTGGTCGGCCTGCCGTTCCCCGGCGAGGTGCTGCTGAAGTCGATCGTGCTGGCCGACGCCCACCTCACCGAACCGCCCGCCTCCATCGTCACCGTCAACGCCGCCGAGGACTGCTTCGCGTTCGTCGCGCCGTTCGGCGACGGCTGGTTCCGGGTGATCGTCTGGGACCGCCGCAACGAGGACGACCCCGCGTTCCAGGGGTCCGAGGCCATGGTGCGCGACGTTCTGGAGCGGGCCATGGGCACGGACTACGGCATGGACGAGGTCCGCTGGCTGTCGCAGTTCCAGAGCGACGAGCGCCAGGTGGAGTCCTACCGCTCCGGCCGCGTGTTCCTCGCGGGCGACGCCGCCCACGTGCACTCCCCCGCGGGCGGGCAGGGCATGAACACCGGCATCCAGGACGCGCTGAACCTCGGCTGGAAGCTCGCGGCCGTGCTCGGCGGCGCCAACCCCGCGATCCTGGACACCTACCAGGAGGAACGGCACCCGGTCGGGAAGCTGGTGCTGCGCAGCAGCGGCGCCACGATCCGGCTGATGACCGTGCGCTCCTGGCCCGCCCGAGTCCTGCGCCGCTTCGTCCTCCCGTTCCTCCTCGGTCGCGAGAAGGTCGCCCGCAAGGCGGCCGGGATGTTCTCCGGCGTGGGCATCTCGTACGGCCGAGGGCAGGACGACCACAAGCTCGTCGGGACCCGCGCCCCGGACGTGCCGCTGCGCGACGGCCGCCTGTTCGAAGCACTGCGCGGCGGCGGGTTCGTGCTCGTCCTGGAGAACGAGGCCGCCGCCGTCGACAGCTCGGCCCGCGTCGAGCGCCGCATCGACGGCGGTCCAGGCCTCCTCGTCCGGCCGGACGGCTACATCGCCTGGGCGGGCGACACCAGCACCGGCGGCTGGCGCGCCGCACTCGACCGTTGGACCAGGTGAACCCGCGCTAGACCTCCGCCCGGACCGCCAGGTTCAGCTCCAGGACGGTCACCGCGGGATCGCCGAGCACGCCGAGCCCGCGTCCGGTGGTGTGCTCGGCGACCAGCGCGCGGACGCGGTCGGCGGGCAGGCCGGTCACCCGCGCCACGCGGGCCACCTGCAACTCGGCGTACGCCGGGCTGATCTGGGGGTCCAGTCCGGACGCCGAGGCGGTCACGGCGTCCAGCGGCACCCTGTCCTCGCCTACTCCTTCGCGCTGGGCGATGAGGGTTCGGCGCTCGGCGACCACGGCGTCGTAGTCCTCGTTCACCGCGGACTTGTTGCTGCCCAACGACGACGACGGGTCGCCGGGGCCCAGCGGGTCCTTCGCTAGCGCGGACGGCCGGTTGTGGAACCAGGGGTCGTTCGCCGGGTCTTCGGCGACCGGGTCGACGCCGATCAACCCGGATCCGACGGCTTGGCCGTTCCGGCTGATGACCGAGCCCTCCGCGTTCGCCTGGAGACCGGGGACCCGGCCGACGGTCCACACCGCGAGCGGGTAGAGGACACCGGTGATCACGGTGAGGACCAGCAGAACACGCAGACCGGCGAGGGACTGCTTGACGAGGTTGTTCACGATTACCCGATTCCAGGGACGAGTCGGACGAGCAGGTCGATCAGCCAGATCCCGGCGAACGGCGTCACGACGCCGCCGAGCCCGTAGACCAGCAGGTTGCGCCGCAGCAGCGCCGAGGCGCTGGACGGCCGGTACCGCACTCCTCGGAGGGCGAGCGGGATCAGCACCACGATGATCAGCGCGTTGAAGACCACCGCGGACAGGATCGCCGACTGCGGGGTCGCGAGGTTCATGATGTTGAGCTTGTCGAGCTGCGGGTGGATCCCGGCGAACATGGCGGGCAGGATCGCGAAGTACTTCGCGAGGTCGTTCGCGACGCTGAACGTGGTCAGCGCCCCGCGGGTGATCAGCAGCTGCTTGCCGATCTCCACGATCTCGATCAGCTTCGTCGGATCGGAGTCGAGGTCGACCATGTTGCCCGCCTCCTTCGCGGCGGAGGTGCCGGTGTTCATGGCGACACCGACGTCGGCCCGCGCCAGCGCCGGGGCGTCGTTGGTGCCGTCGCCGGTCATCGCGACCAGCTTGCCGCCCTCCTGCTCCTGCCGGATGAGGGCCATCTTGTCCTCGGGCTTGGCCTCGGCGAGGAAGTCGTCCACCCCGGCCTCGTCGGCGATCGCCCTGGCGGTCAACGGGTTGTCCCCCGTCACCATGACGGTCTTGATGCCCATCGCCCGCAACTCGGCGAAGCGCTCCTTCATGCCCGGCTTCACCACGTCGGACAGGCGGATCACGCCGCGCACCGAGGCCACACCACCACGGATCTCGGCGACCACGAGCGGTGTGCCGCCCTGTTCGCCGATCTCGTCCACGACCGGTCCGACCTCGCCGGACACCTCGCCGCCGTTCTCCAGCACCCACGCCCGCACGGCGTTCGCCGCGCCCTTGCGCACCTCCAGGTCGCCGAGGTCGATGCCGCTCATCCGGGTGTTCGCGCTGAACTCCACGAACTCGCCGGTCTTCTCGTGGTCGGTCGCCTCGGCGGTCAGGCCGAACCGCTCGACGCACAGCTCCACGATGCTGCGGCCCTCTGGCGTGCCGTCGGCCAGGCTGGACAGCCGGACCGCGGCGGCGAGCTGCTCGGGCGTGGTGCCGCCGACCGGCACGAAGTCGGTCGCGCGCCGGTTGCCGAAGGTGATCGTGCCGGTCTTGTCCAGCAGCAGCGTGTCGATGTCGCCCGCTGCCTCCACCGCCTTGCCGGAGGTGGCCAGCACGTTGCGCTGGACGAGGCGGTCCATGCCCGCGATGCCGATCGCGGACAGCAGCGCGCCGATCGTGGTCGGGATCAGGCAGACCAGGAGCGCGGTCAGCACGATCACCGACTGGGCGCTGCCGGAGTAGGCGGCCATGGGCTGCAACGCCACCACGGCCAGCAGGAAGATGATGGTCAGGGTGGACAGCAGGATCGTCAACGCGATCTCGTTCGGCGTCTTCTGCCGCTGCGCGCCCTCGACCAGCGCGATCATCCGGTCTACGAACGACTCGCCGGGCTTGGTCGTGACGCGCACGACGACCCGGTCGGACAGCACGGTCGTGCCGCCGGTCACCGCGGACCGGTCGCCACCGGACTCGCGGATCACCGGCGCGGACTCGCCGGTGATGGCCGACTCGTCGACGGTCGCGATGCCCTCGACCACGTCGCCGTCGCCGGGGATCACCTCGCCCGCCTCGACCACGACCAGGTCGCCGATCCGCAGCTCGGTTCCGGGTACCCGTTCCTCGACACCGTTGACCAGCCTGCGGGCGACGGTGTCCTTCTTGCTCTTGCGCAGGGACTCGGCCTGCGCCTTGCCACGGCCCTCGGCGACGGCCTCGGCGAGGTTGGCGAACAGCACGGTGAACCACAACCACGCCGCGACACCGATGGCGAACCCGCTGGGATCGGCGATGGCGAACACCGTGACGAGCACGGATCCGACCCAGACGACGAACATGACCGGGTTGCGGAGCTGGTGCCGTGGATCGAACTTGCGCAGCGCGTCCGGGAACGAGGTGACCAGTTGTCGGGGGTTGAACACTCCCCCGCCGACCTGACGCCCCTGCTCACCCGCTCGGGGAGCCTCTGCCGCTGTCCGCCGTGGACGGTGGGTTGTGGTGGTCACAGCAGTGCCTCCGCGATGGGACCGAGGGCGAGAGCGGGGATGAACGTGAGCGCGGCGACCAGCACGACGGCGCCGCCGAGGAGCGTGGCGAACAGCGGACCGGTCGTGGGCAGGGTGCCCGCCGACTCCGGCACCTTCCGCTGCGCGGCCAGCGAACCCGCCAGCGCGAGCACCGCCACGATGGGGACGAACCGGCCCAGCAGCATGCACACGCCGAGCGACGACTGGAACCAGTCGCTGGTCACCGTGATGCCCGCGAACGCGCTGCCGTTGTTGTTGGAGGCCGACGCGTAGGCGTAGAGCACCTCCGACAGGCCGTGCGAGCCGGGGTTGTTGAGCGCCTTGTCGATCTCACCGGGCAGCACCAGCGCGATGCCCGCACCGATCAGCAGCACCGTCGGCATGGCCAGGATCGACACCGCCGCGGCCGTCACCTCGCGCTTGCCGAGCTTCTTGCCCAGGTACTCCGGCGTGCGCCCGACCATCAGACCGGCCAGGAACATCGCAATGATCGCCATCACCAGGATGCTGTACAGCCCGGTGCCCACGCCGCCCGGCGTCATCTCGCCGAACAGCATGTTCAGCAGGGTTCCGCCACCGCCGAGGCCGCTGAAGCTGTCGTGCATCGAGTTGACCGCGCCGGTCGACGTGCCGGTCGTCGAATCGGCGAACAGCGCGGACCCCGCGACACCGAACCGGGTCTCCTTGCCCTCCATGGGGCGCAGGCCGTTGGATTCGGCCCACCAGATCACCGCGAGCATCCCGGCCCACAGCGCGCCCATGACGCTGAGCAGCACGTGGCCCTGCTTGCGGTTGCCGACCAGCGTGCCGAACGTGCGGGTCAGCGACACCGGGATCACCAGCAGCAGGAAGATTTCCAGCAGGTTGCTCCACGAGTTCGGGTTCTCGAACGGGTGCGCCGAGTTCGCGTTGAAGATGCCACCGCCGTTGGTACCCAGCAGCTTGATCGCCTCCTGGCTCGCGGCGGGCGCCAGGGCGATGGTGTGCGAGACGCCGTCCGGGCCCACGACCGTGACACCCGACTTCAGGCTCATCACCACGCCGAGTCCGATGAGGACGATCGCGGACAGGAACGCCATCGGCAGCAGGACCCGCACCGTCCCACGCACGAGGTCGACCCAGAAGTTGCCGAGCCGATCGGTCTTGGACCGGACGATCCCGCGAACCAACGCCATCGCCACCGACAGCCCGACGGCGGCCGACACGAAGTTCTGCACCGTGAGCCCGACCATCTGGACCGCGTGCCCCATGACGACCTCGGGCACGTACGACTGCCAGTTCGTGTTGGTCACGAAGCTCACCGCGTTGTTGAACGCCATTCCCGGCGGAACGGCATCACGACCGAAGTCGAACGGCAGCACCGGCTGCAAGCGCTGCAACACGTACAACAGCACCACGGACACAAAGGAAAACCCGAGCACCCCTTGGGCGTAGGTGCCCCAGCGCTGCTCGGAATCCGGATCCACCCGGACGACCCGGTACAGCAAGACCTCGACCCGGTTGTGCTTCTTGGCCGTGAACACACGTGCGATGTAGTCGCCGAGCGGTCGGTGGACCACCGCCAGCGCGACGATGAGGAGACCGACCTGGAGCAGGCCGGCCAGGGTCGACGACATCAGAACTTCTCCGGCCTGATCAGCGCGACGAACAGGTACACGACCAACAACAGCGCGAGCACCCCACCAACGACGTTGGCCAGCACTCCCGTGCCGCTCACAACCGCTCCAAACCGCGCAACGTCAGCGCCAACAGCAAGAAGACACCGATCAGCAGCAAGGCGTAGGCCAGGTCGGCCATCTGCGATGCTCCTTCCCACGTGGACTCACGGCCACCCCGACGGCGACCGCGACACCACGAGCGTGCGCCCGGAAATCAGCCGTTCGGCGGCCCCTGACACTTCCTTGACATCCCCGACCAGCGCGTTGACGCGATCTTGACGCCACCGTGACCGCGATGACGAACCATCACCCGAAATCACCACAAGGGGAGGGGAAAGCAGTCACAAGGAGCAACCCGCCCAGAGGACCAGCACGACTCGACTTCCGCCCCTGGGTGATCACCGGGAGGCTTGGGCGCAACCACGGTCCGGCGAGCAGTGGATAGCCGGGCACTGGTCGCGTTCACCGCGAAGCGGGAGGCTTGCCGTGCGGCCTACTCCGGCCGACACGAGCAGAAGGAGCACCGGATGAGTGCGAAGTGGACGAACGCCGACATCCCCGACCAGTCCGGCCGCACGATCGTGGTCACGGGCGCCACCAGCGGGATCGGCCTGGTCACCGCGCGGGAGCTGGCGAAGGCCGGCGCACGGGTGGTGCTCGCGGTGCGCGACACGGCCAAGGGCGGCAAGGTCGCCGCCGCGCTGCCGGGGCGCACGGAGGTGCGGGAGCTGGACGTGAGCAGGCTGGCGTCGGTACGGGCGTTCGCGGAGGCGTGGAGCGGGCCGATCGACGTGCTGGTCAACAACGCCGGGATCATGCAGGTGCCGGAGGCGCGCACCGAGGACGGCTTCGAACTCCAGACCGCCACCAACTTCCTCGGCCCGTTCGCACTGACGACCCTGCTGCTGCCGCACGTCACCGGCCGGGTCGTCACGCTGTCCTCGCAGCTGCACCGGATCAGCCGGATCGACCTGGCCGACCTCGACTGGCGGACCCGGAAGTACGACGAGCTGCGGACGTACGCCGACTCGAAGCTCGCCGACCTCCTGTTCACGCTGGAACTCCAGCGCAGGCTCACCGCGGCGGGCAGCCCGGTGCTCTCGCTGGCCGCGCACCCCGGCATCGCCACCACGAACCTGGTCGCGCACCGGAACCGCTCCCGCACCCCGTTGTCGTTCCTCCTCAACGACGCCGAGCGCGGCGCGCTGCCGACCCTGCTGGCCGCGACCGGGGACGTGCCGGGCGGTTCGTACGTCGGGCCGGACGGGATCGGCGGCGTGAAGGGGCACCCGACGCTCGGCAAGCCCTCCCGCCGGGCCCGCGACCCGCGGCTCGCCCGTGAGCTGTGGGACGTCGCGAGCAGGCTCACCGGGACAGGATCGGCGCTCACCGACGACACTGGCTCCCGGACACCTCGAACAGGGAAGTGATCATGGACTACGCCGAGCTTTCCGACTTCCTCCGCAAGCGCAGGGAAGCCCTGCAACCGGAGGACGTCGGCCTGCCCCGAGGCGCCCGGCGCCGCACGCCCGGTCTGCGCCGGGAGGAGGTCGCCGCGCTCGCCGCCATGTCGACCGACTACTACAGCAGGCTCGAAGGCGGCCGGGGCCCCCAGCCGTCGGAGCCGATGCTCGCGGCCATCAGCCGGGCGCTGCACCTCACGCTGGCCGAGCGCGACCACCTGTTCATCCTGGCGGGACAGGGGATCCCGGTGCGCTCCACGCGGGCGGACCACGTCAGCCCCGGCCTGCTGCGGATCGTGGACCGGCTCGCCGACACCCCGGCCGTCGTGCTCAACCGGCTCGCCGAGACGCTCGTGCAGACCAGCGCGCACATCGCGCTGGAGGGCGATCACGGCGTGTTCACCGGGCAGGCGCGCAGCGCGATCCACCGGTGGTTCACCGGCGACCGGGCCCTCTACCCGGAGGCCGACCAGCCGACCCACGGCCGCGTCCTGGTCTCCAAGCTGCGGTCCACCTACGCCGTGGACGGCCCGAACTCCCGTGCGGGCGCGCTGGTGAAGTCCCTGAGGGAGACCAGTGCCGAGTTCACGGCGCTGTGGGACGACCACGAGGTCGGTGTGCGGTACAGCGACACCAAGACGCTGCGGCACCCGGAGGTCGGCGACCTGGAGCTGCACTGCCAGATGCTGCACGACGTCGACCAGCAGCAGGCGCTGCTCGTGTTCACCGCCACCCCCGGCACCGAGAGCCACGAGAAGCTCAAGCTGCTCGCGGTGGTCGGGGGTCAACGGCTCACGACGAACCGGTAGCCGTCCGGGTGTCCCAGGGCAGCGGCGCGTCCGCGTACTTGTGCGCCCGGACGTCACCGGACCGCGCGTGGCCCTCGAACAGCTCCACGCGGGCCGCGCGTCCGCACAGCTCGCCGAGGCTCGCGCTCGCGGCCGGGTCGGTGACCTCGGAGTACGTCACGGTCTTGAGGTACTTCCCCACCCACAGCCCGCCGGTGTACCGGGCGGCGCCGCGGGTCGGCAGCACGTGGTTGGTGCCGATGACCTTGTCGCCGTAGGACACGCACGTGCCTTCGCCGAGGAAGATCCCGCCGTAGTTGCGCATCCGCTCCAGCGCGAGCCGCGGTTCGGCGGTGAGCACCTGGACGTGTTCGCTGGCGAACGAGTCCGCCAGCGCGAACGCCTCGTCGATCGTGTCCACGACGTGGACCTGGCCGTGGTCGCGCCACGCGGGTCCGGCGAAGTCGCGGGTGGGCATGCCGGGCAGCAGCCGGTCGACGTGCTCGATCGCCTCCACAGCCAGGTCGCGGGAGGTGGTGATCAGGATGGCGGGCGAGTCCGGCCCGTGCTCGGCCTGGGACAGCAGGTCGACGGCGACGATGAACGGGTCCGCGGTCTCGTCGGCGATCACCAGGATCTCCGTGGGACCGGCGAACAGGTCGATGCCGACCTCGCCGTACAGCTGCCGCTTCGCCTCGGCCACGTAGGCGTTGCCGGGACCCGCGAGCAGGTCGACGCGGTCGACGGTCTCGGTGCCGACGGCCAGGGCGGCCACGGCCTGGACCCCGCCGAGCAGGTAGATCTCGTCGGCGCCCGCGAGGTGCATCGCGGCCACCGTCGCGGCCGGGACCTCGCCGCGGATCGGCGGCGTGCAGGCGGCGACGCCGGGCACGCCCGCCACCTTGGCCGTCACGATCGTCATGTGCGCCGACGCGGTCAGCGGGTAGCGGCCGCCGGGGATGTACGCGCCGACCCGTTCCACCGGCAGGTGCTTCTGGCCGAGGCGCACACCGGGCAGGGTCTCGACCTCGAAATCGGTCAGCGAGTCGCGCTGGTGCTGGGCGAACGTCCTGACCTGCTGCTGGACGAACCGGATGTCCTCGACGACCTGCGGTTCGACGCCCGCGACGATCTCCTCGATCCGCTCCGGCGAGAGGCGGAAGCTCTCCGGCGACCACGAGTCGAACTCCTCCGACCAGCGGCGGACCGACGCGTCACCGTGCGCCCGGACGTCGTCGATGATCTCGGTGACCCGGTTCCGCACGGCGGCCAGGTCCTGGCGGACCGCATCGGACGGGGTCGCGGACTTCAGCACTTCCGACATCGCGCACTCCCTCGTTCCCAGACGAGACATACGTATGCACACTAGCCTCGGACGGACGTGGACCGTCAAGCCCGAGAGGAGCCCAGGTGATCACCAGTCACGACGTGGCCAGGCTTGCGGGCGTGTCCCAGCCGACGGTGTCGCGCGCGCTGCGGGGCGACCCGCGCGTCTCGGTCACGACCAGGGAGAAGGTCGCCCGGGCCGCGTCGACCCTCGGCTACGTGCGCAGCGAGGCCGGTCGCGGGCTGGTGACGCGGGCGAGCTTCCGCGTCGGCGTCGTGGTGGCCGACCTCGCGAACCCGTTCTACCCGCACCTCATCGGCCCGCTGCACGACGAACTGGGCGCGCTCGGCTACCGGACGATGGTCTTCACCGAACGTCCGGACGAGCCGATCGCCGCCGAGCAACTGCTCGACGGAGCGATCGACGGGGTCGTGCTGGCGACCAGCACCGTCGGCTCGCCCCTGCCCGTCGAACTGGCCCGCCGAGGGCTGCCGTTCGTGTTCCTCAACCGCGACAGCGGAGCCCCCGGCGACGCCTCCGTGGTCGACAACGCGCTCGGCGGAGCGCTGGTGGCCGCCCGGATGGTGGAGTTGGGGCACCGCCGGATCGCGGGCGTCTTCGGCCCGTCGAACACCAGTACCGGCCGTGACCGCGAACTCGGCTTCCGGCGAGTCCTGGCGGAGGCGGGCCTGGACCCGCCGCCCGCTCTGACCCGCCGCGGACCGTTCTCGTTCGAGGTCGGCGAGAGCGCGATGACCGAACTGCTGCGCGCGGACGTGCGGCCGACGGCGGTGTTCTGCGGCAACGACGTGGTCGCTTTCGGAGCGCTCGACGCCGCGCGGCGAGCGGGCGTGTCCGTGCCGGAGGAGATGAGCGTGGTGGGGTTCGACGACATCCCGATGGCGTCGTGGGAGGCGTTCCGGCTCACCACCGTCGGCCACGACCTGCGCGGCATGGCGGCCTCGGCGGCTCGACTGCTGGTGGACCGGATCGCGGGCGGCGGACCACCGAGCCGAGTCGTGCTCCGACCGCGACTGGTCGAGCGCGCCACCCTCACACCGCCCGCCTGACCGGGCAGGACTCGGCGATGGACATCGACCCCGGTCGGCCGACCGGGGTCGACCACTCGACGATCATCCCCCTGATGGACAGCGCCGCCGTGCGGCGACACCTGCCCCTAGCGTCGGGCTCGCCGCCCGTGCGGCGTCGGGTTCGACGTCGGTGATCAGGCTGAGGTAGATGTAGGACTCCATTGTCCGCACCAGCACGTAGGGCAGGTCAGCGTCGGCACGGTGCCGTACAGGTCACCCGCCCGCCGGTCGTCGTCCACGACCTCGGCGACCAGCACGACCTCGCGACCAGGTCGCCCAGCAGCTGCTGGAACTCGCTCGACTTGGTCGCGAGCAGCCTCAGCGCCAGATCGCCCTCGCAGGTCAAGACGTCCGCGTGCCCGCGTTCGTCCTCGACGCCTCAGGCACGCCGGTGAGGACACCACCCGCCACCGGCCCCGCGCGCGCTTCAGCGCGCAGCCGTTGGATGGTCTTGTCCATCATCGACCACAGCACCTCGGCAAGCAGATGCTCACGCGAGCCGACCCAGCGGTAGAGCGTCGCCCGGTCGACCTCCAAAGTCCAGTCCAACCCCTGCATGTCAATCCGCTGCCCCGCCTGGAACAGCCGGTCGCCGCGCTGCGCTGGGTGCGGGACAACATCGCCGCGTTCGGGGGCGATTCGACCCGCGTCACGGTCGCGGGCGAGTCGGCGAGCGCCATGAGCTTCACGACGCTGCTGTCGATACCGATGGCGGAAGGCCTGTTCGCGCAGGCGATCATCCAAAGGGGCGGCGCGGCGCCGCGCACACCCTGTCGACCGAGACCGGACGCATGGTCGGCGGATACCTGGCCGACGCGCTGGACGTCGAGCACACCCGCGAGTCGATCAAGGCCATCCCGCTCGACACGCTCGTCCGCGTGGCGTCCGACCTCGTCGCGAGCGTGCAGACCGCGCCCGGCCAAGTGGGGACCGCTCACGCTGAGCCTCCTGCCGTTCGCGCCGACCGTGGACGGCACGCCCGCCGTTGGAGGCCTTCGCCGACGGGCAGGGCGCAGACGTGCCGGTGCTGATCGACTCGAACCGCGACGAGGCCAGGCTGTTCCTGATCGCCCCGGGCACCATCGACTTCGTCGACGACGCCACGCTGGTGGCCGCCGCCGGTGCGTACGGCCTGGGTCCCGACGGCATGGAGGTGTACCGCGCCAACCGCCCCGACGCGAGCCCCGGCGATCTGCTCGCCGCCATCGTCACCGACTGGTTCTTCGGCATTCCCGGCCTCCGCGTCGCCGAGTCCCGAGCCGCCACGGGCACCACGTGGGTCTACCGCTTCGACCACCCGGACCCAGCCGCCAACCACCGGCTGGGCGCATGCCACGCCGTCGAGATCCCGTTCGTGTTCGACACGATCACCCGTGACGAGATCCACCCCTCATCGGCGACATGCCATCCCAGGCCGTGGCCGATAGTGCGCACGGCGTGTGGGTCGCGTTCATCACAGACGGCGAACCGGGCTGGGCGCCGTACACCCCCGAAACCCGAACCCCGGCTCTACTGACCGACAAGGTCAGCGCGGACAATGACCCGTCCGGCGACGAGCGGGCCCTGTGGGACGGCATCCGCTAGATCCATCCACTCTCCCTTCAGGACGGTGGCGGTCAGGCCGCGAAGCCGGCGAACTGGTCGACCAACCCCTGCGGCGCGTCCGCGCGGAAGCACAGCGCAAGGCTTTCGGCGGACATGACGGCGGAAGCTTCGCTGCGCGGGAACAAGGCCTCCTCGTAGACCGCCAGCGCCTTCTCCACGTCTCCGGGGTGGGCGATCAGGGCTGCGGCGAGTTCAGCGCCGTCCAGCATGGCCAGGTTGGCTCCTTCGCCCGCGAACGGCGACATGAGGTGAGCCGCGTCGCCGAGGAGGGTGACACCGGGCACGCGGTCCCAGTGGTGGCCGATCGGGAGCGCGTGCACCGGACGAGGAACGAGGGGTTCGTCGGCGTCGGCGATGAGGGCGCGGAGGCTGTCGTCCCAGTCGACGAAGTGGGCCAGGACGTCGGCCGAAAGCGTGGCTGGGTCGGCCTTGTCCGCCCAGTCCGCGGGTGTTCTGAGGGCGCCGTACACGTGGAGGCTGCCGTCCGGGTCGCGGTGGGCCAGGAAGCCCTTGTCCTCGCCCAGTGCGAAGAGGAACCCCTCTCCGACCACGGCGGCGCTGGCGGTGTGGCGGGCATCGGCATCGCGCAGGTGAGCCTCCACGAAGGACAGCCCCGAGTAGACCGGGACGGCGGAGGACACCAGCGGACGGACCTTGGACCAAGCCCCGTCGGCGCCGATGAGCAGGTCGGTGGTGAACGAGGCGCCGTCGGCGAGCACGACTTCGTGGCGACCGTCGGTCAGCGGCACCACGGCCGCGACTTTGGAGCCCCAGCGGACGGCGGGAGTCGCGGCCAGCAGGATGTCGCGCAGGGTCCTTCGGTTGATCTCGGGACGGCCGCCGTCGCCTTCGTCGGCGTGCTCCAGGTGGACGACGGCGTGCCGGTCCAGAACGCGCATGGCCTCGCCGCCTTGGTGGACGGCCGCGCGGAACTCGTCGTGGAGGCCCGCCGCCCGTAGCGCGGCCTGGCCGGAGTCCTCGTGCATGTCGAGCATCCCGCCCTGCGATCGGGCGGTCGGCGAGGCGTCGAGGTCGAGCACGGTCGCCTCGACGCCGTTCAGGTGCAGGATCCGGGCCAGCACGAGGCCTCCCAGTCCGGCACCGACGATGGTGATCGGGTGGTGCATGGCGTGTTCTCCGTTCAGGAAGGCAGCGCGGTGTGCGCGATGCCGTTGATCAGCAAGTGGGAACTAGCTCAGGCGGGCCTCCGGCGAGTCGGGCGGCAGGTCGGTGCCGAGCGCCGCGGAGTGCAAGCGCGTGACCGGAGACGCAGTGCGCACCGCCGCGCCGTGTGCTCACCAGTCCCTCTCGAGCCGCTGTCTGCATGTTCAGCAGCGGTCGGGCAGACCGGAGGAGCAGGTCGATCCCACGCCTCCTGACTGGCCGGAACGCCTCCTTCGGCGAGCAGAGCCAGCAGTTCCTGGGTCAGGTTCGGGCATCAAGATCTGGAAGCCCAGGTGACCAGCGCGGACTCCGCCCAGCCCTGGCTGTGCGAACAAGACCCGCTTACAGGACGTGAGGACCTCCACGAACCGCCCATTCCAGTACCCGTCCGAGTGGACCGCGGTGAGGTCGACCCCGCCGAGCAGGTCGTCCAACGGCGCGTACAGCTCGACGGTGTTGCGGACGTAGAGCAACGTGGGAACGAGGCTCAACGCCTCCACCAGCCGTCACCTTGACCGGCTCTGGCCCACTAGCAATTCGACCCACGCCGCAACGGTCCCGTTCTGTGTCGACATGGGCTCCGCGCGCCTTTTCTTGCGGTTCAAACCACTCGACGCCATAGCCCCAAAGATAGCGAACATGTTCGTTCCGAACAAGTGCGAAGCGAACATGTTCGTCATCACGTCGACCTCCTTCTCTCAGCGCGTACCGCAAAGCGCGTGGTCGATCAGGTCGATCGCGACGTCCTTGGTCGGCGCGGGTACACCCGGTTTCGGCACCATGGAGTCAGTGTTGATCGACACCACGACGCTGCGCGAGCCGTCGGCGCTGACGCCGTTGCGGGTCTTGAACCCGTGGATGTCACCGCCGTGCGACCAGGAGCCGCCGCACGAGTTGGGCACCCACATCAGCCCGAGGCCGTACCGAACGCCCGGCCACCCCTGCTCGAAGCGGGTCGCGGGAACGGTCGTGCGCATCTCGGCGAGCTGCGTGGGACGCAGCACCTCGCCCGCCAGCAGGGCCCGCAGGAACCGGTTCGAGTCGTCGGTGGTGCTGATGATCGCGCCCGCCGCCCCCGCCCACGAGGGGTTCAGCTCGGTCGCGTCGATGTCCGGACCCTCGGGGCTGAAGCGCTCGTAGCCGATGGCGTGCGGACCAGGGATCGACGAAGACGTGTCCGGCGCGAACGTGTCGCGCAGCCCGAGCGGGCGGATGATCCGCGAGCGGACCTCCTGCTGCCAGGTGTTCCCGGTGACCTCGTCGATGATCATTCCGGCGAGGACGTAGTTGGTGTTGGAGTACTCCCAGTCGGTTCCAGGCTCGAACGTCGGCGCGCTCTTCATCGCCAGTGCGACGGCCTCCTCCGGCGTGAGCGTCATGAACCGGTTCTGCTCGAAGCCCTCCTTGGTGAACAGGAACGGCAGTTCGGCCAGGTACTCGTGCAGACCGGTGGTCTGCTGGAGCACCTGCCGCACGGTGATCCGCGACCCGTCGTTGCCGTTGCCCGTCACCACGCCCGGCAGCCACCGCTCGACGGTGTCGTCCAGGGACAGCCTGCCCTCGCCGACGAGTTGGAGCAGCGTCGCCGACACGAACGTCTTGGTGTAGCTGGCGATGCGGAACCGGGCATCCCAAGGCACGGGGGTCTTCGCCTCGATGTTGCCGAACCCGCTGCGCACCTTGACCCTCCCGTGTGGAGTGACGAGTTCGGCGAGCACCCCAGGAGCGCCGAAGTCGAGGAGCGCGTCGGCGTCGCGCTGCAGGGTCGCGGTGTTCGGACGGCGGTCGGCCGAGGCGTCGGCGACCCCGGCGGTCGCCGTACCGACCACTACCATCATGGCTGCCAAAGTGGCGCAGGTTCGTTTCATGGCAACAACGTTAGGCATCCGACGAGGTCACGTCGTCGCCCCAGGAAGGGATCTTCGAGTACCCCGCTGGGGGTAGCACCCTCTCCACCCGAGGGTGGGCGACACATCCGCCTCCCACGGCTACCGTCGAACCGTGCGCTCAATTCCGAGACCGGTCCTGGTGGACGTGTTCCTGGCCCTGGTGCTGACAGGGCTCACCTTGGCGACCCTGATCAGCGTCCCCGCGGGCGAGGCTCCGTGGCCCGCGTACGCGCTGGCCGTCCTGACAGCCGCGCCGCTCGCCCTGCGCCAGCGCGCGCCGGTGGTCGTGATGGTGGTCATCGCGTGCGCGCTGGCCGGGTACAGCCTGCTCGGCTACGGCGACTACCCCAACGCCGGGATCGGCATCCTCATCGCGATGTTCACCGTCGCCACGCTGCGCCCCCGACACGTGGCCGCGGCCATGTTCCTGTCCGTGATGGCCGTGCTGGCGGTCGCCTACCTCGCGAGCAGCGCGGAGGTGACCTGGACCGAGATCACCCAGTCGGCGCTCCAAGCGGTCGGCGCGTGGGTGCTCGGTGAGGGCACAAGACGGTGGGGAGAGCGCACGAAACAGCTGGCCGAGCTGACGGAGCGGGCGGTAGCCGACGAGCGCGTGCGCATCGCCAGGGAACTGCACGACATCGTCGCCCACCACATGGCGGTCATCTCGCTGCAAGCGGGCGTGGCCCAGTACGTGATCGACACCGACGTCGCCACGGCCAGGGACGCCATCACGACCGTCGGCCACACCAGCAGGGAGGCGTTGACGGAGATGCGCCGACTGCTGGACGTGCTGCGACTGGAGGACCCGGCGGACCTCTCGCCGCAGCCGGGGCTCGCGAGCCTGGACGAACTGGTCGACCGCACCCGCGGCGCGGGCCTGCCCGTCGACGTGGTCGTGACGGGCAGGAGGCGCGCTTTGCCGCCGGGACCCGACCTGTGCGCGTACCGGGTGGCGCAGGAGTCGCTGACCAACGCGTTGAAGCACGCCGGTCCCGCGACGGCGCGGGTAGACGTCAACTACGGCGAGCGGACGCTCACCCTCAAGATCACCGATGACGGCACGGCTTCTCGGCCACGCGACGAATCGCCTACGTCGCACGGGATCCGCGGGATGCAGGAACGCGCCGAGCTCTACGGCGGCGTCCTCACAGCGGGCCCGTCGGAGGAAGGCGGTTTCGCCGTGGTCGTGCGCCTACCGCTGAGCGAGGTCCGATGACGATCCGCGTGCTCATCGTGGACGACCAGGCTCTCATCCGGGCCGGGCTCATCGCCCTGTTCAAGGCGGCGCCAGGGCTGGAGGTCGTGGGCGAGGCCGCCGACGGCGCACAAGCCGTGGCTCTGGCCGCGACCACGAGCCCGGACGTCATCCTGATGGACATCCGGATGCCCGTGCTCGACGGGATCGCCGCCACCAAGCAGATCCTGGCAGTTCCCGCCGAGGTGAAGCCGCGCGTGGTCGTGCTGACCACGTTCGACCTGGACGAGTACATCTACAACGCGCTCAGCGAGGGCGCGTCGGGCTTCCTGCTGAAGGACACCCCGCCAGACCGGCTCATCGCCGCCGTGCACACGATCGCGGCAGGCGACATGCTGCTCACACCTCGCATCACCCACCGCCTGGTGGAAACTTTCGCCCAATACCACCGCACAACCACCGGCGGCGGCCCTCAACTGGCATTGCTGACCGCCCGAGAAACCGAGGTGTTGAGGCTGGTGGGCAACGGCCTGAGCAACGGCGAGATCGCCCAACGGCTGGTGCTCAGCGAGGCAACCGTCAAAACCCACGTCAAGCGCACGATGAGCAAGCTCCAACTCACCAGCCGCGCGCAAGCGGTAGTGGTGGCGTACGAGACGGGATTGATCGTGCCAACAGGATCCAGAGGATAGGCGGTGTCCTGCAACTCGACATAGCAGCCAAGGATGGGAGTAGACCTTGTCCGCGACGACCATCGGAATGAGCGCGCGGCCGCAGTTGCACTCACTGAAGGTGCTGTCGACCGCAGACTCAATCGTGGCGGGCGCTCCCGCCGCAAATGTCCGATGTGGACTTCCATCCGCAGTGCCAGACTTCAGCTTTGGCGCTACCTGGCCTAGTCTTCGTTGCTCGGCGTGAGACGTTGCCTCGGTGGCGGACTACCAGGCAGAGCATCCCTCCGCCGCTCAACCTTGGCACCCTCAACGAGATGACGGGTAGCCACACGCGCAAGCACCTCAAGAGCAGCACGAACTTCGAGGTGGTCCAACGAGTCGACGGTTCCCTCCAACAACGGTCCGTCAAGCGTGGTCCACCCCGAGTCGTCGGTACCGATGTTCACCGTGATCACCTCGCCAGCAGGCACGGTAAGAACAACAGCGACCCCATCCGCAACGGCATGCCTCCCCGTGTGCAGAACGGCACGCCGTCGCAAGTCCGAGTCACCAGCAAGCCCATCCCGCTCCCCCACCGCAGCCAGCGCACGCAGGGCGTGGTGGCTCAACTCGCCACCCTGATCAGCCAGATCACGCAACAACTCGCCCCGTGTCCAACCGGGCCCTTGATCAACGGGCGGATCCAACACGTCCGCAACCAACGACAGCGCACCGGAAGCAACAAGCGCGGCACGCGTGACCGGATCAGCGGGATCATGCCCAAAGCCAGGCCGCACAACAGCATCCGCAATCTGCCCAACGGCCCGTACGGATTCAGCCCGCAACGGAGCACCGCGACCAGCAAGCGAACCAGCAGGCTCAACCTCGCGCTTGCCGACGTTCACCGAACGAGCAGCAAGATCGGCATAGACGGTATCGCGAGAAACACGAGCGAGCCGTGCCAACTCAGCAACATTGCGAGTCCCAGTCCGCCAGGCCTCAGCAACAAGATCAGCCCGATCGGAAGACAGCCGTTCACGCCGATCAGCCCACCCGATGAGCGCGGCCAGTGCCGCGATACGCGCCGATTCAGTGTCGGTATCCATGACAGCAGTGTATGTCGACTCACTCGACATGTCGAGTGAGTCGACATGAGCACGCGGAGCCCACGACCACAGCAGTACCGCCCCACCCAAACAAACGGACGAACCACGCACTCGCTCAACCGCAACGAGGACAGGAGCGGGAGGGCAAAAGCCAAGCGGAGTCGGAGAAGTGGACGGCGGCCAGGAAGTCAGCGGGTGAAGCGATGCGGGCAGGACCGGCACACAGGGAGGTGTGATGCGACACCACAGCCTACGCGGAAGCTGGAGTTCGACCCGCCACAGCTCATCAAAAGCACTCCGTCCGGCCCTAACGCCCAACCGGAAGCACTCAGCTCAGCCCGCTACCACCCACCCAACCGGAAGCTTTCAGCTCGGCCTGCTACAGCTCACCCGGAAGTACTCAGCCAGCCCCACTACCGCCAAAACGAGAGCACTCAACTCGGCCCGCTACGGCTCGATCGGAGCACACAACTCGGCCCCACTACCGTCAATCGGAAGCACTCAGCGCTACGTGCCTCAGCTCAGACGACTGCACGAAACTCGGCTGACCACAAGCCAAGCGGGAGCACGCAAGCCAAGAAAGCCCAGACCCCGCCCTGCCCTCGATCCCCAGCGCCCTCATGGTCGTCCGCTACGGGTCAAGGCATCTTTCCCGCCTTGACGCGGCGCGGACGACCATGGAGACAATCGAGCGCACGGGGGAACCAATCCCCGACCAGCACCGCTGAAAACCGAACACACCCACATCCGCCGGAACCCGACCCAGTCGTCGAGCACCGACCCAGCACCCGACCCCGATCCCCAACCCCGCACCCGACCGCTGGCCCAACGCCCTTCCCCCAGCACCGACCTCTGACCCAACGCCCTCCCGCAGCACCCCACCTCGAGCGCGACTCGGACCCCGCACCCGACCCCAGAACCAAAGACCGACCCTCAACCACCAGCCCACAACCAGCCCAAACCAGGCGTCCCCCAAAAACCAGAACCCCCCGACACACACGCTACGACCAGGGTCCGACAGTTTCCGCCCTCAAAAGCCCTCACCACCATCTCCTTCGGATGACACCAGACCCCACCCCCAACGACCTACCTCCAACACCCACCAACCCCCACCACGTACGGTCCACCGAGAGCCCGGTCGCACTCCGGACCGCGGCCGACGAGAGGAGCCAGATGATCGACCGGTCTGACGCCCCGTGGTGGACCTCGGCTGTCGTCTACCAGGTGTACCCGCGCAGCTTCGCGGACTCCTCGGGTGACGGGATAGGTGATCTGGTGGGTATCACCTCCCACCTCGACCACCTCCAGCGGCTCGGTGTCGACGTGGTCTGGCTGTCGCCGATCTACCTCTCCCCGCAGGCCGACAACGGCTACGACATCTCCGACTACCAGGCGGTCGACCCGGTCTTCGGCACGCTGGACGACTTCGACCGGCTCCTCGCGCAGGTGCACGAGCGGGGGATGCGGCTGGTCATGGACCTGGTCGTCAACCACAGCTCCGACGAGCACCCGTGGTTCGTCGAGTCCTGCTCCAGCAAGACCAACCCGAAGCGCGACTGGTACTGGTGGCGGCCTGGGCGGGACGGGTTCGCGGCGGGTGAGCCGGGGGCCGAGCCGACGAACTGGGAGTCGTTTTTCTCCGGCCCGACCTGGACGTTGGACGAGACCACGGGCGAGTACTACCTGCACCTGTTCGACCGCAAGCAGCCGGATCTCAACTGGGAGAACCCGGAAGTGCGGGCGGCCGTGCACGAGATGATGCGGTGGTGGCTCGACCGGGGTGTCGACGGGTTCCGGATGGACGTCATCAACTTCATCTCCAAGGATCCCGCGTTGCCCGACGGTCCCACGACCGGCACCGGCGGTCTCGGGAACGGGTTCGCGCACTTCGCGACCGGGCCCCGCGTGCACGAGTTCCTGCAGGAGATGCGCCGCGAGGTGTTCGCGGGCCGGGACGGGAGTTTCCTCACCGTCGGCGAGATGCCCGGCGTCACGTGGGAGGACGCGCGCCTGTTCACCGATCCCGCGCGGGGTGAGGTGGACATGGTGTTCCAGTTCGAGCACGTGTCGCTCGACCACGGGCCCGGCGGGAAGTTCGACCCCAAGCCGCTGGACCTGCGGGACCTCAAGGCGTCCCTCGGCCGCTGGCAGACCGCGCTCGGCGAGACCGGGTGGAACAGCCTGTACTGGAACAACCACGACCAGCCGCGCGTGGTGTCCCGGTTCGGCGACGGGTCCCGCGAGTCGGCGACCGCGCTGGCGACCGTGCTGCACCTGCACCGCGGCACCCCGTACATCTACCAGGGCGAGGAGCTGGGGATGACCAACGCCCCGTTCACCGGGGTGGACGACCTGCGGGACGTCGAGTCGCTCAACCACTTCCACCGCTCGGTGGCGGCGGGCCAGGACCCCGAGGCGGTGCTGGGGGCGCTGCGCACGATGGGTCGGGACAACGCCCGCACGCCCGTGCAGTGGACGGCGGGCCACGAGGCCGGGTTCACCGACGGCACGCCGTGGATCGCGGTCAACCCCAACCACACCTGGCTCAACGCCGCCGCCCAGTACGACGACCCGCACTCGGTGTTCCACCACTACCGGCGGCTGATCGAGTTCCGCCACACCCGCCCCGTGGTCGCGCTGGGCGACTTCA
The DNA here is from genome assembly GCA_049997955.1 of Umezawaea sp. cmx-9-4. Classification (GTDB taxonomy): domain Bacteria; phylum Actinomycetota; class Actinomycetes; order Mycobacteriales; family Pseudonocardiaceae; genus Umezawaea. The sequence goes on from JAEBDY010000004.1 coordinate 291,141, forward strand.
CCATGCTGCTGGCCGACCACCCGCACGTCTACGCCTACGAACGCCGCCTGGGCGACACCCGGCTGCTCGTCCTCGCCAACCTGCACGGCACCGAGCAGACCGTCGACCTCGCCCCCGAGTGGTCGGCCGCCGACGTCGTGCTCTCGAACACCGCAGGCCACGCCTTGGACGGCGGTCGCGCGACCCTCCAGCCGTGGGCCGCGCTCGTGCTCGACCTGACCGGAGGGCAGCGATGACGACCGGAGCGAGGAACTGGGCGGGCAACGTCGTCTTCTCGGCCGAACGGCTGGAGGCACCGACGTCCGTCGAGCGGGTGCGGGAGGTCGTCGCGGACAGCGCGAAGGTCCACGTGGTCGGCACGGGCCACTCGTTCAGCCGGATCGCGGACACCACCGGAACGCTGATCTCGTTGCGGGACCTGCCGAACACCGTCGAGGTGTCCCCCGACCGGACCTCCGTCCGGGTCGCCGCCGGTCTGCGGCTCGCGGAGGTGGCGACCCGGCTGGACGCCGAGGGCCTGGCGCTGCACAACCTGCCGTCGCTGCCGCACATCACCGTCGCGGGCACGGTCGCCACGGCGACCCACGGGTCCGGCGACGGCAACGGCTCGCTGGCGAGCGCGGTCCGGTCGCTGGACCTGGTCACGGCCGACGGGACGCTGACCACGCTGTCCCGCGGCGACGACCGCTTCGACGGCGCGGTGGTGTCGTTCGGCGCGCTCGGCGTCGTCACGAGCCTCGACCTCGACGTGGTGCCCGCGTTCGACGTGGAGCAGCGGGTGCACGAGGAGCTGCCGTTCTCCGTGCTGGTCGAGCGGTCCGCCGAGCTGTTCGCGCAGGCGTACAGCGTGAGCGTGTTCACCGACTGGCGCGACTCGTTCTCGCCGTGGGTCAAGCGCCGCACCTCGGACGCTCCTGCCGATCTGAGCTGGACCGGGGCGCGCGAGGCAACCGGGCAGCGGCACCCGATCCCCGGCGTGTCGGCGGAGTTCTGCACCCGGCAACTGGGTGAGGCCGGACCGTGGCACGCGCGGCTGCCGCACTTCCGGGCCGAGTTCACCCCGAGCGCGGGCGACGAGCTCCAGTCGGAGTACGTCGTGCCCCGCGCGGACTCGGCGGACGCGTTGCGCGCCCTCAAGGACCTGGGTTCGGTGATCTCCCCGGTGCTGCTGGTGTCGGAGATCCGCACGATCGCCGCCGACACCTACTGGCTGAGTCCCTTCCACAACAGGGCGGGCACGGCTTTCCACTTCACCTGGACTCCGGACGCCCACGCGGTGCGGCCGGTGCTGGCGCTCATCGAGGAGGCGCTGGCGCCGTACTCCGTCCGACCGCACTGGGGGAAGCTGCACGAGGTGGTCCCCGCCGACCGGTACGAGCACTGGTCCCGGTTCGCCCGCCTGCGCGACGAGGTCGATCCCGCCAGGAAGTTCCGCAACGAAGTGGTCGACCACTTCTTCCCGAGGTGAGTTTTCCGCCATCATCGACGCATGGCCTCGAAGATGTCGTGGCGCCACCACTCGACCGATTCCGCCCCTGTCACGGTTTACTGGTTCACCGACGAGCCCGACTGGCGGACGGGCCACGTGCGGAAAGCCTTGGGCGACACCGTGTCCAGACATCCGGTCAACCCACCGGCGACGGCGGACGAGATCACCGGGTGGGCCGCGGCGGCGACCGCGTACGTCGACGAGGTCGCCGCGGCGAAGGCCGAGCTGGGCCGAACGGACGCGCGGACGCTGAGGTGGCGCCGCACGCCGCTGGTGCGCCGCTGGGCCCGCGCGAGGTTCGACAGGGCCACCGCGTCCTTTGTGGACCGGGTTCGGGCCGCGACGGCGCTCTACCAGCCGGTGCGCGACGTGATCGACGGACGACTCGCGGAGCAGGAGGTGGCCCGGCGGCGCGGGTCCGAGGAGCAGCGCAGGCGGCGGGCCCGCGCGTGGAGCGTGGCCGAGGGCCGTTTCCAGGCGTGGCGACGACGGCAGGCGGTCGCCGACCGGGAGCTGCCCGGCGGGCGGACGCCCCGGCAACTGGCCGCCGACGACGTCACCCCGACCGCGTGGCCGCCGGAGGTCGTGGCGGCGGTCGGCGACGTCGACACGTGGTGGGCGGGCGTGCGGGCCTCGGTCGCCAACACCCGCGCCCGCGAGTCGGCCGTGCGGCAGGTGGTGGAGGCGATCACCGCGACCACCGCGGCGCTGGACGACGCGGGCAGACCCGGCATCCGGTGGATCCAGGACGAGCCCCGCGACGCCGTGGAGGGCTGGTGGGTCGAGTTCTCCTGGTCCGGACTACCGGGCGTCCAGCGGCTGAAGAGGCCGCCCGACGTCCCGGTCGACCACCTCTGGCGCGGCGACTGGCACTACGACCTGCACCTGCCGGACCGCCGGGTCCTCACCCCCGGCAGGCGGGGCGGGTACGAGTTCGCGTCCGTCACCAGCACCGAGATCGGCAACGCCACCCGGCGCTGCTCGTGGTCGACGCGGGGCGTGCGGGAGTTCGCCGACACCCTGTTCCCGGACCGGGTCTCCTACCACCAGCCGTACGGGTACGACGCCGAGGACGTCGCGATCCCGATGACCGACCACGCCGACCCGGCCGACTTCGTGCCGTACGTCGAGGCCGTCGCCCAGCGCGCGGTGGCCGCCTTCCGCGCGCTGGCTCCGGAGTAGGGGCGCTACCCGCTCGTCACGAGTTCGCCCACGCGTCGCGCAGGACGGCCGGGTAGCGGTCGCCGTAGGCGCCGTGCGGCAGGATCTCGCGGACCAGGTCCAGATCCGCCCCGGTGAGCACCAGGTCGGCCGCACCGACGTTCTCGGCCAGCCGGGTCGTGCTGCGGGTGCCGGGGATCGGCACGACGTGCTCGTCCTGCGCGAGCAGCCACGCCAGCGCCAGCTGCGTCACGGTGACGCCCTTGGACGCCGCCAGCTCGGTCAGCCGGGCGATGGCGGCGACGTTGGCCGTGTAGTTGTCGCCCTGCCACCGCGCGTCGGTCCGGCGCATGTCGCCCTCGGGGTACTCCGCCCCCGGCTTCACGGCGGACGTGAGGAAACCGCGGCCGAGCGGCGAGTACGGCACGAAGCCGATGCCCAGGTCGCGCACCAGCGGCAGGACGTCGTCCTCCACGTCGCGCTCGAAGATCGAGTACTCGGTCTGCAGGACCGACACCGGGTGCACGGCGTGCGCGCGGCGGATGTTCTCCGGACCGGCCTCCGACAGCCCGAAGTAGCGGACCTTGCCCGCGGCCACGAGGTCGCCGACGGCTCCGGCCACGTCCTCGATCGGCACGGCCGGGTCGACGCGGTGCTGGTAGAGCACGTCGATGTGGTCGGTGCGGAGGTGGCGCAGGCTGTTCTCGGCCACCTCGCGGATGTGCTCGGGCCTGCTGTCCAGCGCGACCCCGAGTTTCGCGGGGTCGCTGAGGTCGAAGCCGAACTTGGTCGCCAGCACGACCTCGTCGCGGAAGCCCTCGACCGCCTCCCCGACCAGCGCCTCGTTGGTGCCCTTGCCGAGGCCGTACAGCTCGGCGGTGTCGAAGAAGGTCACGCCGAGCTCGTGCGCGCGGCGGATCGTGGCGATGCTGTCGGCCGGGTCGCCTCCGGGGCCGTAGGCCATGGTCATGCCCATCGTGCCCAGTCCCAACGCCGAAACGGTCAGGCCCTGCGCACCGAGAGTTCGTTTCTCCATGGGTTCCACCCTGCGGGGTCGCCAGGCCGCCCGCCAGTGCGCGTCGAACCTGGGCACGGCGTGACCAGGCAGGTCGGCCGTCGGCTTCGTAGAGTGGACGGCGTGGCACAGGACAGGGCCGAGCTGGGCGCGTTCCTCCGCTCGCGGCGCGACGGGTTGACCCCCGCGCAGGCGGGCATCGAGCCGTTCCCCGGCCCGCGGCGGGTGCCGGGCCTCCGCAAGGAGGAACTGGCGGTGCTCGCGGGCCTGAGCCCGGACTACTACAGCAGGCTGGAACAGGGCCGCCAGCCGAACATCTCGACCGCCGTGCTCGACGCCCTGGCCAGGGCGTTGCGGCTGTCCGAGGTCGAGCACGCGCACCTGGTCGACCTGGCCGAGCCCACGGCCCGGCGGCGCGCGACCACGGTCGTGCCGGTCCAGCGGGCCGATCCGGGGCTGCTGCGGCTGATGGCGGCCCTGGACCACCTGCCGGTCCTGCTGCTGGGACAGCGCACCGACGTGCTGGCGAGCAACGCGCTGCTGAGCGCGGTGCAGCGGGAGTTCCCGCCCGGCTCGTCACTGGCCCGCTTCCTGTTCCTCGACCCGCTCGCGCGGGAGCGGATCGTCAACTGGTCGTACTTCGCGTCGAACACGGTGGCCACGCTGCGCCGGGAGGCCGCGCGCAGGCCGCAGGACGGCAAGCTCAAGGCACTGATCGACGAGCTGCGGGCCGCCGACCCCGACGTGGCCCGCTGGTGGGACGACCACCAGGTGCGCGACTACGCGTCGGTGGCGAAGCTGATCCGCCACCCCGTCGGCGGCGACCTGTCGTTCGACATCGAGATCGTGTCCGCGCCGCAGGAGCCGGACCAGCAGTTGATCGTCTACACGGTGCAGCCCGACTCCCCCACCGCGAAGGTGCTGCCCCTGCTCGCCAGCTGGCAGCGAAACGTTCGCGTTTCGTAACCCCTACTCGCCACACGTCCACTTGACACGGACGTCCTCGGTCACGACTCTGTGAGAGCGCTTCCACCGATGGCGGTCGGCGATGGCGCACACCCTTTCCGCGTCTCCCGGCGGTTGCCCCTCCGCTCCACCGGGAGGCGGTTTCCCTGCCTGCGGAACCGAGGAGATCCCTTGCGCACCACAACGAAGTGGTTGAGCGCGCTCACAGCGCTCGCCGTCGCGACATCAGTCGCGCTCACCTCCACACCGGCAGCGGCCATCGGGCCCGACCTGCTGCCGCTCACCGTCACCAACAACAGCGGCCGTTCCGACGCCGTGTACCTGTACGTCCTGGGCACCGACATCCGCAACGGCCGACTCGGCTACGTCAACCAGGGCGGCGGCTTCTCACCGTGGCCCGCGGGCTCCCTCCCGCCCTCCCCCGCTCCGGACGTGTCCATCGCCGGACCCGGCAACGGCGGCAACGTCACCCTGCGCGTGCCGCGGTTCATCTCCGGCCGCGTCTACATGTCGTTCGGCGAGAAGCTGAAGCTCTCACTGACCCCGGACGGCTTCGTCCAGCCCGCGCCGTGGGCGGGTGACGGGAACAAGGACATCCTGTTCGACTGGAGCGAGTTCACCTACAACGACGCAGGTCTCTGGCTCAACAGCTCCCAGGTCGACCAGTTCGCCGTGCCGCACGCGGTCACCGTGACCGGCGCGAGCGGCGCCACCAAGCGGACCGGCGACCTGGTGAACAACGGCCGCGACGCCGTGATCAACGCCGTCCGCAACCAGGCGGGCTTCGGCAACTCGGTCGTGACCCGGTCCGACGGCACCGTGCTGCGCGTGCTCGCGCCCAGCAAGGCGGCGGGAGCGGGACTGATGGACGCCAACTACCTGGCGCCCTACATCGACCAGGCGTGGGGGGCGTACGCGAGCAAGACGCTCACCGTCGTGCCGTTCGGCGACCAGCCGAACATCCGGTACTCCGGCCGCACGTCCGGCAACACGATGACCTTCACCAACAGCTCCGGCCAGCAGGTGGCGTCGTTCCAGAAGCCCACCACGGCGCACGTGTGGGGCTGCGACGGCAACCTGCACGCCCCGAACGACCAGGTGGTCGGCCCAATCGCCCGCACGCTGTGCGCGGCGCTGCACCGCTCCACCCTCGGCCGGATCGACACCCAGCCCAGCGGCGGGCCCGCCGACTTCTACCAGGGCACGCTGACCGACCACTACTCGCGGATCATCCACCAGAACATGGTGGACGGTAAGGCCTACGGGTTCGCGTTCGACGACGTGCAGGCCCAGGAGTCACTGGTGCACGACGGCGACCCGCGCGCCGCGGGCATCGTCCTGACCCCGTTCGGCGCCGGGGGCGGCAACCCGCAGCCCACCGGCAACCGGATCGTCAGCGACTGGCACGGCAAGTGCGTCGACGTGCCGAACTGGAACTTCAACGACGGCCAGCGCCTGGTCGTGTGGAACTGCACGGACGGCACGAACCAGAAGTGGCAGTTCACCGGTGGCACCCTGCGCACCGAGAACAACAAGTGCATGGACGTGGCGTGGGGCGCGGTCACCAACGGCGCTGCCATCCAGATCGCCACGTGCAGCGGCAACGCGGCCCAGCAGTTCGTGCTGAGCGCGGCGGGCGACCTGGTGAACCCGCAGGCCAACAAGTGCGTCGACATCGCCGAGTGGAACCCGAACAACGACGCCGTCCTGCACCTCTGGGACTGCGTCGGCGGCGCCAACCAGAAGTGGCACCGCGGCTGATCCCGTGAGGGGGTCGGGCGACCGGCCCCCTCGTTCCAGCCCGACCCGCGTCACGTTCGGGGGTTCCCGAGCGTGACGCGGGTCGGCGGAAGCGCCCCACGCGGATCAGGTGCTGCGAATGCCCGCGCAGAGCACCCGCAGGTACAGGTCGGCGAGCGCGGCGTTGTCGCCGTCGGCGATGTTCGCCGCGTACCCGACCCCGCACATCAGCCGCCGCAGGTCCGCGGCGTCGAGGTCCTCCCGGACCACTCCCGCGGCACGGGCCGCGCGCAGGAGTTCCTGGACGGTCGACTCCAGTTCCGCCTTGGCGGCCGAGGTGTCGGGGTGGGTGTCGAAGGCCGTCGCGAGCACCTCGCGGATCTCGGCGTACTCGATCTCCAGCCGCACCTGCTCCCGCAGCACCATCTCGATCGCGGTCCACGGGTCCGGTTCGACGGCGGCCCGCCGGGTCACGTCGAGCAGTTCCTCGAACCGCAGCACGGCGAGCGCCTCGACCAGTACCTGGCTGGTGGCGAAGTGCCGGTAGACGGTGCCGACCCCGACCCCCGCTCGACGGGCGAGGTCGTTGAGCTGCACCGGAGGCCCGCTCTCGGCGAGCACCAGCCTGGCCTCTTCGAGCAGGCGGGCGCGGATGCGCAGGGAGTCCGCCCTGCGCGGCGGTTCGGGCACTCGACCGGACGGCACGACCCCATGCTACCGGGAACGGATAACCCAACCTAAAGGATGAACCATCCGAAGGGGGTGCTACGGTTCGAATTGGACCGGATGAAGTATCCGTTCAGCTTCCGAAGGAGAACCCGATGCCCCACGACGTGACCGGCGTCCCGCACCTCCCGCCGGGTTTCACCGACCGGTAAGGCCACGTCGCCCACGGCGATCCCGCTGAAGGCGCTGCTCGCCGTCCTGCGGTAGCTCAGCTCGCGGCCAGCGCCCCGGCGGTGTCGGGGTACAGCTTGAGCACCTTGTCCAGGGTCGTGAGGTAGATCGGAGCCGCCACCGTGCGCGCCGGGGCCACCGTCCGCAGCTCGACGCCGTCGGTCTCGCCGCGCCCGTTGTACTCGACCAGCATCGCCAGCCCGACGGAGCCGAAGAACTCCACGCCGGTGAGGTCGAGCACCACGGTGGACTTCCCCGCGGCGAACGCCTCGTCCAGCCACTCGCGCAGCTTCGGCGCGGTGTCGACGTCCACCTCGCCCCCGACGGTCACCACCACGGCGTCGTCGCGGACCTCCTGACGGCCGGAGATGGTCTGCTTGTCGGCCGCTTCGGCCTGCTCGGTCCCCATGTGACGAACCTAGTGCCGTCCCGACCAGCGCGCAGTTCACGCGGCGGAGCGCCGCGGGGTCGTCCGAGCCCGCGGCGACGGCGGGAAGTCGGCGCGAAACCCGGACGCTCACGCCCAGCGCCACCGCGACCTCGCGGCCGATCGTCGTCCTGCCGGACCACCCAGGCTCCAGCGGCAGCCAGCCCGATGTGTCCGGACTCACCCGTCGGCGAGGTCGGGCCGCACCTGGTGGAGGACGTGCCGGGCTGGGCAGCGCCCGCAGGTCGACGAGTCGCGGCGTGTGGACGACCGCGGGCCTGGCACAGGGCGGGCGGTGTCATCGTCGGTCGGGAGCGCAAACGGGACCGAACCGTGGCGCACCAGCCGAGTTGACACCTCCACCACCGCTCTATCGTGGGAGTCGCGCCGGACATCGCCGGCGCCGGTGACGGTGGGAGACCTCGTGCGGGATCAGTCCGGTCGTCCCCTACCGGACACCGAGGCGGCCGCGCTGTGCGACCCGGATCGCCTCCAGGCGTTGCGGGACACGGGTCTCTCGACCACGTCGGACTCGGTGATGGAGCGGTTCGTCGCCATGGTGCGGGTGCAGCTCCGGGTGCCGGTCGCGCTCGTCTCGCTGGTCGAACCGGGCAGGCAGGTGTTCCCCGGCATGGCCGGGCTCGGCGAGCCGTGGGCGACCGCCCGGTCCACGCCGCTGTCGCACTCGTTCTGCCAGCACGTCGTGACCAGCGGCGAACCGCTCGTGCTCACCGACGCGCGGGAGTCCGAACGCGTGCGCGGCAACCTGGCCATCACCGAACTGGGCGTCGTCGCCTACGCGGGCATGCCGCTGACCACGATCGACGGGGAGGTGCTCGGCTCGCTGTGCGCGATCGACACCGAGCCGCGGTCGTGGACCGACGAGGAGCTGGCCACGCTGGCCGACCTGGCCGCGATGTGCACGACGGAGCTGCGGCTGCGGCTGGCGACCCGCCACAACACGCGGGAGCGCGACCGCACCCGTGAGCTGTCGGAGATGCTCGACCTCGCGCACGACCGCACCCAGATCCTGCTCACCGCCGCGCAGTCGCTGGCCAGCGCGCGGACCCTGGAGCAGATCCGGCACCAGGTGAGCGACCTCGTGTCCGGTGACAACGCCCCGACCTACGTCGGCCTCGTGGTCACCGAGCCGCACGGCGGGCTGCGGAGGGTCGCCGACCCCCGGTTCCCGGCCGACCTCGCCGTCAACCAGTACGAGCGGTACACCCTCGACGCTCCCCTCGCGACGGCCAAGGCGGTGCGGGAACGCCGTCTGGTCTGCTACGCCGACCCGGACGCGCTGGCGCTGGAATTCCCCGAGGCGACCGTCGACCTCTACCGGAGGATGGGCCTGCACGCGACGGCCTGCGCGCCCCTCGTGGGGATGCGCGAGGTGCTCGGCGTGCTGGTGTTCGGCTGGGACGCGCCGCACCCGCTGGACGCGGGCGAGCGCGAGATCATCACCACGATCGCCGCCTACACCGGGCAGGCCCTCGAACGAGTGGGCCTGCTCGAACGCCGGGCCGGGGTCGCCCGCGAACTCCAGGAGGCGATGCTCTCCCCGCTCCCCGAGGTTCCCGGTCTGGAGTTGGCCGCGGCCTACCTGCCGTCCGATGTGGACGAAGCCGTCGGCGGCGACTGGTACGACGCCATCCCGCTGCCCGGCGGCCGCACGGTGGCCGTGACGGTGGGCGACATCACCGGCCACGACGTGCACGCGTCGACGCTGATGGGCCAGGTCCGGAGCATGCTCCGCCAAGCGGCGTGGTGCCTGCCGGTCGACGGCCCCGCCAAGGCCGTGGAGGCGTTGGAGTCCGCGCTGGCGGGCATCCCGGTGCACGCCCACGGCACCCTGGTGCACGTCCACCTCACCCCGCACGACGACGGGTCCGGCCGCTGGACGCTGGAGTACAGCAACGCCGGGCACCCGCTGCCGGTCCTGGTGCGCCCGGACGGCTCGGTGGCGCTGCTCGACGGCCACGACATGCTGTTCGGCTTCCCGGACTTCCGCCCCGGAAGCCGTGTGGACCACCGGGTGGTGCTGGAGGCGGGCAGCACGCTGCTGCTGCACACCGACGGTCTCGTGGAGCGACGCGACATCGACTACGACGACTCCGTGGCGAACCTGTGCGCGCTGATGGGCACCTTGGCCGGTGGGTCGCCGCGCGCCGTGGTGGACGGCGTCATCGCGCGGCTGACGCTCCCCGGCCAAGCCGACGACGACGTGGTCGTGCTCGCGATCGGCGTCTGACAGACCGATCGGTCCCTCCGGGAATCCTTACCGGGCAAGCGGTCTGCGCTCGGCACTGGCCCGATCGGTCAGCCTGGGCGGCAGCAGCGTGAGCGCGGGCGTCGGTTCGCCGTCGAGCTTGCGGCGCAGCAGCGCCACGGCCTCGTGCCCCAGCTCGTCGGCCGGGATGTCGACCGACGTGAGCGGCGGGCTGATCCGCTCGGCGACGTCGTCCGGGCAGAGCGCGACCACGGCGATGTCCTCGGGGATCCGGCGGCCAAGCGAGCGCAGGGTTTCCACCACCACCGGCAGCGCGGTCTCGTTGTGCACCACCAGTCCCGTGAGCGCGGGGTGGTCGCGCAGCAGGTCCGTGACGAGCCGCCGGACGGACGACGGGTCGTGCTCGGCCGGGGACGTGGTGACCGCGAGGCCGCGCCGCATGGCCGCCGCGCTGAAGCCCGCCATCGTCCGGTGCGCGAACCCGGTGTCCCTGCGGTAGACCGACCTCGGCGCGCCGAGCAGCCCGACGTAGCGGTGGCCGAGGTCGGCCAGGTGGTCGACACCCCGCGCTCCGGCGGCCGCGAAGTCCAGGTCCACGCAGGTGAGTCCGGTGGCGTCGGCGGGCACGCCGATCAGGACGGTGGGCTGGTCCAGCCCGAGCAGCACCGGCACCCGCTCGTCGTGCATCTCCACGTCCATCACGATCAGGCCGTCGACGCGGCCGCCCTCCGCGACCCGCCGCACGCCGTCCGCGCCCTCGTCGGCCGTCAGCAGCAGCACGTCCTGCCCGTGCCGTCGCGCCGCACTCGCGACGGCTATCACGAACTGCGTCACCACGGGCAGGTTCATGCCTTCCCGCAACGGAAGCACCATCGCCAGCACGCCGGCGGCGGCGCCGGACGGGGTCCGCGCGGGCACCGAGACGCGGTACCCCAGCAGCCGGACGCTGGCGTGCACCCGCTCCTTGGTGGCGGCCGAGATCGACCGCCTGCCCGTGAGGACGTAGGACACGGTGCTCGGCGCGACGCCGGCATGTCGAGCCACATCGGCGATCGTGACCACGCCCGCCCCTCGCTACCGGTGAGTACCCAGTGATTGGTCTACCGAAGGCTACGGCCCGACCAGGCACGACCGTAAGCCCCCATTGGGAAGCGGCGGCACGTCCACAAGACGGTTTCACCCTGACGGACGCCCGGCGCCGCACGGGGAGCCGACCCGCTGAACGCGTTCGAAGACGTTCGACTCGAATGGCGTCGAATTGTTCGTCGAAATATCGAATACCTCTGAATCGGGGCTCAATTCATTGACGCAAAGCACACGCATTCGTAATATTCGTTTCACCAGTCTGGACGGCGTTCATATCCATGAATCACCACTACCGGAATTACCTCTCGAACGGGTCGGGAAGACCCCTATAACCACCAGGAAAGGCACACCGCCATGCGGTTGATGAGGTATGCGCTCGCGCTGTCGATGACGGGCGCGTTGGCGATGGCCGTGCCGACCGCGAACGCTTCGGGTTCCGACCTCGGCAGGCAGGTGCTGAAGGCGGGCGACGGCTGGGCGTCCAGCGGCACCGGCACCACGGGCGGCTCCGCGGCCACGGCGGAGCACGTGCACACCGTCCGGACCAGGGCCCAGCTCGTCACCGCGCTGGCCGACCCCGCACCGAAGATCGTCTACATCGCCGGTGTCATCGACGCCAACACCGACGACACCGGGAAACCGTTGCGCTGCGAAGACTTCGCGGTCGACGGCTACACGCTGGAGGCGTACCTGGCGGCCTACGACCCGGCCGTCTGGGGCCGCGACCAGGACCCGTCCGGCCCGCTGGAGGACGCCCGCGCGGCGTCCGCGGCCAAGCAGGGCGCCACGATCGGGCTGGCGGTCACCGCCAACACGACCATCGTCGGCCTCGGCCGGGGAGCCGGGATCACCGGCGGCAGCCTGCGGATCCACGGCGTGGACAACGTGATCGTCCGCAACCTGACCTTCCGCGACACCCACGACTGCTTCCCGCGGTGGGACCCGAACGACAACTCCCCCGGCCAGGCGCCCGGCAACTGGAACTCGCTGTACGACTCGGTGTCGCTGCAACGGGCCACGCACGTGTGGGTCGACGGGAACACGTTCACCGACCAGCCGAACCCGGACAGCGCGGCTCCGATCCACTTCGACCGGCCGTTCCAGCGGCACGACGGGCAGCTCGACATCACCTCGGGCTCGGACCTGGTCACCGCGTCGCGCAACCTCTTCACCGACCACGCCAAGACCATGCTGATCGGCTCGTCCAACAGCTCCACGGTCGACCAGGGAAAGCTTCGGGTGTCCGTACACCACAACGTCTTCCGCGACGTCGGGGAGCGCGCGCCCAGGGTCCGGTTCGGCCAGGTGCACGTCTACAACAACCTCTACGAGCCGCGCGGGGGCCACGTCTACAGCTGGGGCGTCGGCGTCAGCTCCGCGATCTACGCGCAGAACAACTACTTCCGGTTCCGCGACGGCGCCAAGCCGGAACAGGTCGTCTACAACTGGGGCGGCACCGCCATGACCGAGCGAGGGACGCTGGTGGACGGCAGGCCGACCAGCCTGCTCGCGGCGTTCAACGCGGCGAACCCGACCACGCCCGTCGGCGCCGACGCGGGCTGGACCCCGACGCTGAACCGGGGTCTGGAGCCCGCGCACCGCATCGCGCGGCTGCGCGCCGGAGCCCAGCCCCCCGGCATCTCGGTGGACGGCGTCGGCACGTACGCGACGGTGCAGTCGGCCATCGACGCCGCCCCCGCCGGAGCCGTGATCACGCTCCAGCCCGGCGTCTACCGCGAGGTCATCACCGTGCCCGCGAGCAAGCGCGGACTGGTCCTGCGCGGCTCCACGGGTCGGGCGGCCGACGTGGTCGTCGACTACGACAACGCCAGCGGCACCAAGAAGCCGGACGGCAGCACCTACGGCACGACGGGCAGCGCCACGGCGACGTTGGCGGCGAACGACTTCACCGCCCGCGACCTGACGTTCCGCAACTCCTTCGACCGGGCGAAGCACCCGGAGATCACCGCGACGCAGGCCGTCGCCGTCAAGGCCACCGGCGACCGGATGCTGTTCGACCGCGTGACCTTCCTGAGCCACCAGGACACCCTGTACGCCGACACCCCTGCGGTGGGCACGCGCGCCCGGCAGTACTACCGCAACTGCTCGATCAGCGGCGACGTGGACTTCCTGTTCGGGCGGGCCACCGCGGTCTTCGACCGGGCCACCATCACGGCGCTGGACCGGGGCGGCGACCCGAACGGCTACCTCACCGCGGCCAGCACCCGGCGCGACAACCCGTTCGGCTTCCTGATCGTCGACAGCACCGTCGTGAGCAACGCCAAGGCGCGCACCTACTACCTGGGCAGGCCGTGGCACCCCGGCGGCGACCCCGACGCCATCGCCCAGGTCGTCGTCCGCAACACCGTGCTGCCCGCGGCGGTCAAGACGGCGCCGTGGACCGACATGTCCGGCTTCTCCTGGCGCGACGCGCGGTTCGCCGAGTTCCGCAACACCGGACCCGGCGCGGGCACCGGCGCGGACCGGCCGCAGCTGTCCACCGCCGACGCCGCCAGGTACACCGTGCGGGCGTACCTGGCCGGGACCGACGGGTGGAACCCCTCGTGACCGCGCTCGCGACGCCGCGACGACGGCGCAGACGGGAGTGGGCGCCCTACGCCCTGATCCTGCCGACGGTGGGCGTGCTGATCGCGTTCCTGCTGTACCCCATCGGCAGCGTCGTCTACTACAGCCTGCAGAACTACAACGTGACGCAGCCGTGGAAGAACGGCTTCGCCGGGCTGGACAACTTCCGCCGGATGCTCTTCGACGACCCGCTGTTCTGGCAGAGCCTGCTGTTCAGCGCCAAGTGGGTCGTCGTCCAGGTCGGGCTGCAACTGCTGCTCGGCCTGGCGCTGGCGCTGATCGTCAACGAGACGTTCATCGGCCGGGGCTTGGCGCGGTCGCTGGTGTTCTCGCCGTGGGCGGTGTCCGGCGTCCTGACGACCGGCATCTGGATCCTGCTGTACAACCCGTCGACCGGGGTGTTCCAGGAGCTGGCGAACCTCGGCATCGGCGACCACGGCACGTCGGTGCTCGGCAACCCGGACACGGTGTTCTCCGCGACGGTGGTGGCCGAGCTGTGGCGGGGTGTGCCGTTCTTCGCCATCCTGCTGCTCGCCGACCTCCAGACCATCCCGAAGGACCTGTACGAGGCGGCGTCCGTGGACGGCGCGAACCGCTGGCGGCGCTTCCTCAGCGTCACCCTCCCCCACCTGCGCGACGCGATCGTGCTGTCCACCCTGCTGCGCGCGGTGTGGGAGTTCAACAACGTCGACCTGATCTACACCCTCACCGGCGGCGGACCGGCGAACCAGACGACCACCCTGCCGCTGTACGTGGCGCGCAAGGCCGTGGACTCCCACGACTTCGGCTACGGCTCGGCGCTGACGGTCGCGGGCTTCGTGATCCTCCTGTTCTTCTCGATCCTCTACCTGCGGGTGTCCAAGTTCGGGAGCCGAGCATGACCGAGACCCTCATCCGGCACGTCGAGGTCGACCCGCCGAAGCGCGACACCCCACCGCGGAACAAGCGGCGCGGCGAACCGGGGCGGAGCTGGCGGCTGTACCTGCCGCTGGGGCTGTACCTGCTGTTCACGCTGGTGCCGTTCTACTGGATGCTCGTCTTCGCGTTCCGCCCGACGGGATCGACGGCGCTGGTGCCGTGGCCGATCACGTTCGAGCACTTCGACACGGTGTGGAACGGCCTCGGGTTCGGGGTCTTCTTCGCCAACAGCCTGATCGTCGCCGTCGGCACGCTCGGCGTGGTGAGCGTGCTGGCGCTGATGGGCGGGTACGCGCTGGCGCGCTTCCGGTTCCGCGGCCAGCGGGTCTTCCTGCTCGCGCTGCTGTGCACGCAGTTCATCCCCGGCGCCATGATGCTCATCCCGCTCTTCGTGATCTTCAAGAACGCGGGTCTGCTCAACAGCCTCACCGGGCTGATCGTCGCCGACACGGCCTTCCAGCTGCCGCTGGCCCTGATCCTGATGAGCGGGTTCGTGCGCAACATCCCGGTGGAGCTGGAAGAGGCCGCGATGGTCGACGGCTGCACGAGGCTGCGCGCGTTCTTCGCGATCACGCTGCCGCTGCTGCGGCCCGCGCTGGTCGCGGTCGGGTCGTTCGCGTTCATCGGCGCGTGGAACAACTTCCTCTTCGCGCTGATGTTCGCGAGCAGGCAGGACAAGTTCACCCTGCCGGTCGGGCTCAGCTACGCGCTCGGCGAGTTCAACACCGACTTCGGCGCGCTGGCCGCGGGTGGCGTGGTCGCCGCCGTGCCGGTCGTGCTCGTGTTCGCCGTCGTCCAGCGGTTCCTGGTTCAGGGCCTCAGCGCTGGGGCGGTCAAAGGATGAATCCACGGAGGAGAACGATGAGAATCCGTCGCGCGGCGGCTGTCGTCCTGTCGCTGGGCCTGGCGCTCGCGGGCTGTTCGGACGCGGGCGGGGGCAGCAGCGGTGGCACTGCCACGATCACGTTCTGGGACAACAACGGCGGCCCCGGCCGCACGCCGATCTACGAGGAGCTGATCAAGCGCTTCGAGGCGGAGAACCCCTCCATCAAGGTCGAGTACGTCGGCGTGCCGAGCGCTTCCGTGCAGCAGAAGTACGACACGGCCATCGCGGGCGGGTCGGTGCCGGACGTCGGCGGCGTGACCACCTCGTACCTGGCGAACCTCGTCGGGCAGGACGCGCTCGAACCGCTCGACGACCGGATCGACTCCGGTCCCCTCAAGGGCAAGCTGCTGCCGAGCCTGGTCGAGACCGTGCGGCAGACCGCGCCGGACAACAAGCTGTACTCCGCGCCGTCGTCGGGCAACCTGGACGTGATCTGGTTCCGCAAGGACTGGTTCGAGGCGGCGGGCCTGACGCCGCCGACGACGTGGGACGAGCTGGTCGACCGGGCGACGAAGCTGACCGACACCGCCGCGAACCGGTACGGCTACACGATCCGCGGCGGCGCGGGCTCGGTGTTCCAGCTGCTCACCGAGGCCTACGCCTACTCCGGTGTGGAGAAGTTCTTCGACGGCACCACCAGCACGGTCGGGGACCCCGCCAACGCCGACCTGCTGCGCAAGGTCGCCGAGCTGTACAAGAAGGCCACGCCCGAGGCCGACGTGAACAACAACTACACGCAGATGGTCGCCCAGTTCACCGGCGGCTCGGTCGCGATGATGCACCACAACCTCGGCTCCTACTCCGACGTCACGAAGGCGCTGGGCACCGACAAGGTCGGCGCGATCTCCCTGCCGGTCGGGCCGTCCGGCAAGAAGACCGTCGTGCCCAACCCGACCGACGGGTTCGCCGTCTTCAAGGGCGGCAAGAACACCGACGCCTCGTGGAAGTTCGTGGAGTTCCTGGTGTCGCAGGAGTCCAACAGCTACTGGAACGAGAAGGTCGGCCAGATCCCGGCCAACACCGACGTGCGCTCCGAGAAGTGGATCGAGGCGAACCAGCCGGTGAAGATGGCGCTGGGCGTGCTGGAGGACCCGGCGACCAAGCTCGTGCCCGCGCCGGTCTACCTGCCCCAGTACTCCTCGATCACCAAGACCGACAGCGAGCCCGCGTACCAGAAGGTGCTGCTCGGCGAGCTGTCCGCGCAGGAGTTCCTGACCGGGCTCGCGGACAAGCTGACCGAGGCCCAGAAGGAATGGGAGCAGCGGAGGTGATCGCGTCGGTCCGGGTCCGGGTCTTCACGACCACCGCGCACACCTCCGTCGACGAGGGGGGCCACCGGCACCCCAGCGAGCCGCACGAGGTGCGGGAGGCGCTACTGGAGGTCACCGACGCCGACGGGGTCACCGGGTACTGCCAGGTGCAGCCCGACCAGGTGCGGCCCTCCGTGCTGGACAAGCACGTCCGGCCGGTGCTGCTCGGGCAGGACCCGTGGGACCGGGAAAGGCTGTGGCGCGAACTGGCGCACCGGCAGCGGGGCGCGCACGGCGGGTTCACCGACCGCGCGCTCGGCTACGTGGACCAGGCGCTGTGGGACCTCGTCGGGCGCAAGGTCGACCTGCCGGTGTGGAAGCTGCTCGGCGGCGCTCGCGACCGGGTGCCCGCCTACGCCAGCACGATGTGCGGGGACACCACACCGGGCGGCCTCGCCTCGCCGCAGGACTACGCGGCGTTCGCGAAACGGCTGGTGGGGCTGGGGTACCGCGCCATCAAGCTGCACACCTGGATGCCACCGGTGCCCGGCGCTCCCAGCGTGCGGATGGACGTCGAGGCCTGCGAGGCGGTGCGCGAGGCCGTCGGCCCCGACGTCGAGCTGATGCTGGACGCGAACCACTGGTACCGGCGGACGGAGGCGCTGGAACTGGGCCGGGCCGTGGAACGGTTGGGCTTCAGCTGGTTCGAGGAGCCCATGGAGGAGGCGTCCGCCGCCTCCTACCGCTGGCTGGCCGAGCAGCTCGCGATCCCGGTGATCGGCCCGGAGGTGGCGTGGGGCAAGCACATGACCCGCGCGGAGTGGGTCAGCTCCGGCGCCTGCGACATCCTCCGGGCAGGCGCCAACGGGTGCGGCGGCATCACGCCGGTGCTGAAGGTGCTGCACCTGGCCGAGTCGTTCGGGATGGACTGCGAGGTCCACGGCAACGGGTCGGCCAGCCTCGCGCTCCTCGGCGCCTCCGACGCGAGCAGGTGGTACGAGCGGGGCCTGCTGCACCCGCACGTCGACTTCGACCTCGTGCCGCCGCACCTGCACTCCATCGTGGACGAACTGGACGAGGACGGGTTCGTCGCCCTGCCGACCCTGCCAGGGCTCGGTGACGACTGGAACCTCGACCACATCTCCACCCATGTCGTCGATTCGTGGTGAACGCGGATCGTCCCTGCCGGGAACCATTTCCATCCTGAGGAAAGAAATACCAGCACTGGACCGCCGACAACTGCCGCCAGCACTTGTCCGGAAGCGGAACCGGCCGTCAACGATGACGGTCGCCAAAATCCAGGAGAGGTACCAGATGTTCCCCATCATCACCAGGAAGCCGTGGCGCGCAGCGCTGCTGACCGCGGCAGTCCTCGTGGGCACGGCTACCGCGGCCCTGCCCGCGAACGCCGCACCATTCGATCTGGCTGGCTGGGCGACGCAGGGCGGTGGCACGACCGGCGGCGGTAGCGCCTCGCCGATCACCGTCACCACCGCGGCGGCGTTCACCACCGCGGCGAAGTCGACGAGCCCGGCGGTCATCCGCGTCTCCGGCACGATCAACCTGTCGTCCATGACGAAGGTGACGGCCAACAAGACGATCATCGGGGTCGGTTCGAACGCCACGATCACCGGCAGCGGCCTCAACATCGCCAACGCCTCGAACGTCATCGTCCGCAACCTGAACTTCCGGGGCTGGAACGACGACGCGATCAACGTGCAGTACTCCACGCGCGTGTGGCTCGACCACAACTCGTTCTCCAACGGCTACGACGGGGCGCTCGACGTCAAGCGCGCGTCCGACTACGTCACCGTGTCGTGGAACAAGTTCTCCAGCCACGACAAGACGATGCTGCTGGGCCACAGCGACGACAACGCGTCCGAGGACTCGGGCAAGCTGCGCGTGACCTACCACCACAACTGGTTCGACGGCACCA
This sequence comes from Umezawaea sp. cmx-9-4, assembly GCA_049997955.1. GTDB lineage: Bacteria > Actinomycetota > Actinomycetes > Mycobacteriales > Pseudonocardiaceae > Umezawaea. The sequence continues at coordinate 309,728 of JAEBDY010000004.1, forward strand.
ACCAGCGCCACCCGCGGGTGCGCTTCGGCAACCCCGTGCACGTCTACAACAACTTCTACGGCGGAGTGACGTCCTACGGCGTCGCGTCCACGAAGGACGCGGGTGTCCTGGTCGAGGGCAACTACTTCGAGAACACCGAGGACCCGTTCCACCGCGGCGAGGGCAGCTCTCCCGCGGCGAACCTGGTCGCCAGGAACAACCACTTCGTCAACTCGGGTTCGGGTGACGCGGGTGGCAGCGTGAAGTCCATCCCGTACTCCTACACGCTGGACTCGGCGAGCAGCGTCAAGTCGAGCGTCATGAGCGGCGCGGGCACCGGGAAGATCTGACCTGAAGCGGGTGTGGGGCCCACTGCGCGGCGGCGGTCCCCACACCCGCGGCCAGTTGTAGCACGTTCACAATGTCCGATGCGGGTAGGCGGCTTCGACGCCCTGAGCTGGGCTCATCGATGAACCGCCGTCCGCATTCGACTTCATTCGACTCTCATTCGACAGCACGGAAACAGGGTTTTCGCGGGACACATTTCCGCAACGGTGAACCGGGCACTTTTTCGGTCCGTACTCCACAACGAACCGAGAACGACCCGCGCCCGCCTCGAAAGTTCGGGCGGGCACGGCCACCCGATCCTGTGAGGTGTTCCGATGTCCCACGTCTTCCCCGAGCACAAGAAACGCCGCATCGCACTGGTCGGACTCGTCGGCATCGCCGCACTCACCACCGCGCTCACCGCCGCGGCGTTGGCCACCGGCAACGACTCGACCGGATCGGCGCAGGTCATCGCGTGCCCCAGCCCGGTCGACGCCATCCCGGCCGTCCCCGCGGGAGCCCAGGCCGAGGTCACCAGGGAACTGGCCAACCTGGACAACCAGATCGCCGAAGCCAACAAGCGCCTCGTCGACACCGTCGGCCAGGGCGGCGCGAACTTCGTGGACAACGCCATCCTCGGACCACTGGAGGACAAGCGGGTCGCCGCCCTGAACCGCATCGAAACCGCCATCGGCCGCCAGGCCGCCAAGCCGGAGGGGTTGGAGCGGTTCGCCCGCTGCGAACTGGGCGCACCCGGTGAGGCGGCTCCCGCGCCGAGCACGACGACCAGCAGCGCCGCCGAGCAGCCCGAGGGCGGTGCGCAGGTCATCGCCTGTCCGAGCCCGGTCGACGCCATTCCGGCCGTCCCCGCGGGCGCTCAGGCCGAGGTCACCAGGGAACTCGCGAACCTGGACAACCAGATCGCCGAAGCCAACAAGCGCCTCGTCGACACCGTCGGCCAGGGCGGCGCGAACTTCGTCGAGAACGCGATCCTCGGACCGCTGGAGGACAAGCGGGTCGCCGCCCTGAACCGCATCGAAACCGCCATCGGCCGCCTCGCCGCCAAGCCGGAAGGTCTTGAGGAATTCGCCCGCTGCGAGTTGGGCGACGCGGGCGAGGCCGCCCCCGCGCCGGAGGCGGGTACCCCGACCACGTCGAGCGCTCCCGCCGCGGGCGGCGGTCAGGCCATCGCCTGCCCCAGCCCGGTCGACGCGATCCCGGCCGTCCCCGCCGGCGCTCAGGCCGAGGTCACCAAGGAACTGGCCAACCTGGACAACCAGATCGCCGAAGCCAACAAGCGCCTCGTCGACACCGTCGGCCAAGGCGGCGCGAACTTCGTGGACAACGCCATCCTCGGACCGCTCGAGGACAAGCGGGTCGCCGCCCTGAACCGCATCGAAACCGCCATCGGCCGCCTCGCCGCCAAGCCAGAGGGTCTTGAGCGATTCGCGCCCTGCGAGCTCCGCTAGGAATTGCGCCGCCGGGATCCGCGGTGCCACGCGGGTCCCGGCGAGCAGGTACCGGAAGGTGCAAGGGATACGCCAGGGTGACGTATTGACGTCGGTCTTGTTAACGCTAACACTGACGTGGTCGCCCTGCGGACTCCTCGGGAAGGGGCACCTTGCTCCCCACACCACGAAGGCCGATCCCCCGACGGCTGGCCACCGTGCTCGCCGTCGTCGCGCTAGCCCTGTCGCTGACCCCGCTCGCCGCCACCGCGTCACCCGCGCGCCACACCAACCCGCTGATCAACCAGCGGGCCGACGCGCAGATCTCGCGGCACACCGACGGCTACTACTACTTCACCGCGTCCGTCCCGGAGTACGACCGGGTCGTCCTGCGCCGGGCGACCACCATCCAGGGGCTCTCGACCGCACCGGAGACGGTGATCTGGCGCAAGAACTCCAGCGGAGAGCTGAGCGCCAACATCTGGGCGCCGGAACTGCACTTCATCGGCGGCAAGTGGTACTCCTACTTCGCCGCGGGTCGCGCCGACGAGCCGTTCCGCATCCGCATGTACGTCATGGAGTCCTCCAGCGCGAACCCGCTGACCGGCACGTGGTCCGCCCCCACGCGGATCACGACGGCGTGGGACACCTTCGCCCTGGACGCCACGACGTTCGAGGCGAGCGGCGTGCGCTACCTGGTCTGGGCCCAGTCGGAGCCGGGCATCGCCACCAACTCCAACCTCTACATCGCCCGCATGGCGAACCCCAAGGCCATCACCGGCACCCCGGTGCGGATCGCCGTGCCCACCCGCGACTGGGAGACCCGCGGGTTCAAGGTCAACGAGGGCGCCGCCGTCATCCAGCGCAACGGCCGGATCTTCCTGTCGTTCTCCGCCAGCGCCACCGACGCGAACTACTGCCTCGGCCTGCTGACGGCCTCCGCGTCGAGCAACCTGCTCGACCCCGCGTCCTGGGTGAAGAACCCCGACCCGGTGTTCACCAGCAACGCGGCCACCAGCCAGTACGGGCCCGGCCACAACTCGTTCACCACGTCCGAGGACGGGCAGAACGACATCCTGGTCTACCACGACCGGTCCTACCGGGACATCTCCGGCGACCCGCTGTACGACCCGAACCGCCGCACCCGCGTGCAGAAGCTGTACTGGAACGCCGACGGCACACCGAACTTCGGCATCCCGGTGGCCGACGGCCCGACGCCGGTCCGGCTCCAGTCCTACAACTACCCGGACCGGTACGTGCGGCACTGGGAGTTCCGCGCCCGCGTCGAGTCGAACGTCACGACCCTCGCCGACTCCCAGTTCCGCGTCGTCACCGGCCTCGGCGGCGGCGGTTCGGTCTCGCTGGAGTCGACCAACTTCCCCGGCTACTTCCTGCGGCACAAGAACTACGTGCTCCACGTCGAGAAGGACGACGGCACGGCGGCGTTCCGCGGCGACGCGAGCTTCCAGCAGCGGGCGGGGCTGGCGAACGGTGCCGCGGTGTCGTTCGAGTCGACCAACTTCCCCGGTCGCTACATCCGCCACACCGGCGTCGACGTGCTGCTGCAGGCCGTGTCCGATGCCACGGGCCGGGCCGACGCGACCTGGACCCTCCAGTGAGGGGCATGGCGACGGCACTCGTCCTGATGCTGCTGGGTGCGGTTCCCGCTGCGGCGCAGCCGGTCGCGCCTCTCGCCACGGAGGCGTCGCGGTACACGATGACCGCGTTCACCAACAGCAGCGAGTCCAACATGTACGTGTACCGGTCGTCCGACGCCGCGAACTTCGAGTTGGCCAAGGGACCCGCGTACACACCGCCCAGCGGTCTCATCCGGGACCCCAGCGTCATGCGGCACGTCGATGGCCGCTACTACCTGGTCTACACGACGGGGTGGACCGGGAACACCATCGGGTTCGCGCGCAGTGACAACCTGGTGGACTGGACGTTCCTGCGCAACGTCACGCTGCCGGTGGCGAACCTGACCCGCACCTGGGCTCCGGAGTGGTACACCGATTCCGATGGCAGCGTGCACGTCGTGGTGTCGCTGTCCACGGACGGCGGGGCGTCGTTCCGGCCCCACTCGGTGCGTGCGCTGGACTCCTCGCTGGCGTCGTGGAGCGCTCCGGTGCCGCTGGCCGGGCTTGGGCCGAACTACATCGACACGTTCGTGGTGAAGATCGGGTCCACCTATCACGCGTTCGTGAAGAACGAGACTTCCAAGTACGTGGAGTACGCGACTGCTTCGAGTCTGAACGGGCCCTATTCGTTCCGGGGCACCGGGAACTGGGCTGGGTGGGGCGGGTCGTTGGAGGGGCCCGCTCTGGTGCGGTTGGACAACGGTGGGTGGCGGATCTACTTCGACGCTTACACGTCCGGGAGGTACTACTTCAGCGATAGTCACAACGGGTTTGCTTCTTGGACCCCGAAGGCCGATCTGCCGGGTGGGTTGACCAGTTTTGTCCGTCATCTCACGGTGTTGCGTGAGCCTGCCGGGGTGGCGCCCGCCCCTGCCGTTGGGGGGAAGGTTTCCCTGCGTTCCGGGAACTTCCCTGATCGGTATTTGCGGCATCGGGATCTTCTTGCCTATGTTGATCCGGTTGGTGCCGGCAGTTCGGTTGCCGATCGGCAGGATGCCACGTTCACCGTTCGGGCCGGGTTGGCCAATGCGGCTTGCTACTCGTTCGAGTCCGTCAACCCTGGTGGTCGGTATTTGCGGCACTGGGATTTTAGGCTTCGGCTTGACGCGAATGATGGCAGTGCCGCGTTTCGTGGGGATGCTACGTTTTGTTCACGGGGTGGGTTGAGCGGGGCTGGGGCTTCGTTCGAGTCGTTCAACTATCCTGGGCGGTATTTGCGGCATCAGGATTATGCCGTTCGGGTTGATCAGTACCAGGGTGGTGGGACGTTCAAGGCTGATGCCTCGTTCGGGCTGGCTGCGCCGTTGGGCTGATCCTGTGGGAGTTCTTGGCGGATCCCGCCGGTGGGTTTGCCGCCGGCGGGATTCGCTTGCGGGTCTCCTGCTGGTGGGTTCGCCGGTGGGCCTCCTGCTGGCGGGTTCGTCTTCGGTGAGTCTTTTGGAGGTGGGTCAGAACCCCCGCCACCCCGCTCGCGCAATTGTCTCCATCATTTTCCTTGATTTGTCAAGGCGGGAAAGATGCCTTGACAAACGAAGAAAAACGATGAGGGCGCTTCGGATCGGGGTGGCGGAGGGGGACTGCGTGGGTTGGCTGGTTGCGTGCGTCCGCTGTACCGAGGTGGGTCTTTTGTGTTTGTCGTTTTTTGTGTTTGTGTTTGTTAGCGGCGGGCGATTAGGCGTTGTAGGACGATGAAGGTGAAGAGCAGGCCGCCGATTACGATCTTCGTCCACCAGGAGCTCAGGGTGCCGTCGAAGTCGATCAGGGTTTGGATCATGCCCAGCACCAGGACTCCCAGTACAGTGCCGATTACGTAGCCTGAGCCGCCGGACAGGATCGTGCCGCCGATCACCACTGCGGCGATGGCGTCCAGTTCTGTGCCGATCGCGCTCAGTGGGTCGCCCGACAGTTTGTAGAAGACCAGCAGCAGGCCGCCCAGTGCTGAGCAGAAGCCGCTCAGTGCGTACACCGAGATCTTCGTCCTGGCCACCTTGAGGCCCATCAGCACCGCTGACTGCTCGTTGCCGCCTACCGCGTACACCGTGCGGCCGAAGCGGGTGTAGTGCAGGAGGTATGCCGCCAGTGCGACCACCGCCAGTGCGATCAGGACGCTGATCGAGACGTGGGAGTCGCCCGGTAGGGGGATTTGGGTTTGGGCGATCACGGTGAAGAGGCCGTTGTCGATCGAAGGGGCTTCCGTGCTGATCGTGAGGCAGAGGCCCCTGGCGAAGAACAGGCCGACCAGGGTCGCGATGAAGGGTTGGATCTCGAAGTAGTGGATCAGTGCGCCCATGCCCGTGCCGAGCAGCAGGCCGACCGCCAGCACCAGTGCGATCACCGCCGGTGCCGGCCAGCCCTGCTTGCCCAGCAGTTCCGCCGAGAGCACGGTGGACAGCGCCACCACCGAGCCCACGGACAGGTCGATGCCGCCGGTGAGGATGACGAAGGTCATGCCGACCGCCACCACCAGCAGCCACGAGTAGTTGATGAACAGGTTGAACACGACCTGGCCGGAGCCGAAGGCGGTGTACTGCGTGGCTCCGTAGGTGTAGGCGCCCACCAGGAGGGCCAGGGTGGCCAGCATCGGCAGGTGCCTTTGTTGCGGGCGGTAGCCGGTGACGCGGGCGAGGGTGGTCATGCGGAAACCTCCACGGCACTGGCCGGCACGGGGGCGGTGGGCACGGGAGGGCGGCGTCTGGTGCGGCGGATCTTCGCGCGGAACGCGGGTGACTGCACCAGGCACACCAGGAGCACCACCAGTGCCTTGACCAGCAACGTCGCCGTGTCGGGGATGCCGAGCGTGTAGACGGTGGTGGTGAGGGTCTGGATGAGGAGTGCGCCGATCACGGTGCCGCCCAGGGAGAAGCGGCCGCCGGTCAGCCTGGTGCCGCCGATGGTGAGGGCGAGGATCGCGTCCAGTTCGATCCACAGACCGGCGTGGTTCGCGTCGGCGCCGGAGGTGTTCGCGCCGATCATCAGGCCCGCGATGCCCGCGCACAGACCGCCGAACACGTAGACCAGCCAGATCAGCCTCCCCGACCGCAGGCCGGAAAGCCTGCCCGCCTCGGGGTTGCCGCCGACCGCCTCGATCAGCAGGCCCAGCGCGGACTTGCGGACCAGCAGGGAGCTGAGGGCGAACACCGCCATCGCGATGATGATCGACACCGGCACCAGCAGGAAGTAGCCGCTGCCGATCACCTTGAACGGGGCGGAGGTGATCGTGATGATCTGGCCGTCCGTGATCAGCTGCGCGATCCCCCGGCCCGCGACCATCAGGATCAGCGTGGCGATGATCGGCTGGATGCCCAGCACCGACACCAGGAAACCGTTCCACGCGCCCAGCGCGAGGCACAGGCCGAGTGCCAGGCCGACCGCGGCGATGGTGCCGCCCACGGCGTTCTGGTCGCTGAGCCCGCTCAGGTGCAGGCACGCGAGCGCGCCGCTGATCGCGACCACCGAGCCGACCGACAGGTCGATGCCGCGGGTGGCGACCACGAGGGTCATGCCGATCCCGACGAGGATCAGCGGTGCGCCCAGGCGCAGGATGTCGATCAGGCTGCCGTACAGGTGGCCGTCGCGCAGTTCGATCGAGAAGAACGACGGTTTCACGATGAAGTCGACCAGCAGCAGCGCCAGCAGCGCGCTGACGGGCCAGAACAACCGGTGCTTGGTCACGCCCTGCTCCCCTCGGCGATGACCGCCATGATCTCGTCGGCGGTGAGCGACTCGTTGTCCCTCTGCGCCACCACCTCCCGGTCCCGCAGCACGACCACGCGGTGGCTCAGGCGGAGCACCTCCTCCAGTTCGGCGGAGATGAACAGCACGGCCATGCCGTCGTCGGACAGCTTGGCGACGAGCCGCTGGATCTCCGTCTTCGCGCCGATGTCGATGCCGCGGGTCGGCTCGTCCAGGATCAGCAGCCGTGGCTCGGTGATGAGCCACCTGGCGAGCAGCACCTTCTGCTGGTTGCCACCGCTGAGGTCCTGGACCAGCGCCTCCGGTGCGGCCGGGCGGATGTCGAGCGCGTCGATGTAGCGGGCCGCCAGCTCGTCCTGCCTGCGACGGGACAGCGGACGTGTCCAGCCGCGAGCCGCCTGGAGGGCCAGCACGATGTTCTCGCGCACGGTCAGCTCGCCGACCAGCCCTTCGGTCTTGCGGTCCTCCGAGCAGTACGCGACGCGGTGGCCCATGCCGGTGCGCGGGGTGCGCATCGACACCGGGGTCCCGTCGATCCGCAGCGTGCCGCCGTCGGCGTGGTCCGCGCCGAACAGCAGCCGTGCCAACTCGGTGCGGCCCGACCCGAGCAGGCCTGCGAGCCCGACCACCTCGCCCTCGCGGATCTCCAGCGAGAACGGGGCGATCGCGCCCTTGCGGGTCAGCCCCTCGGTCTGGAGGAACACCTCACCGCCGGAGTGGCGGTGGGTGGCCTCCTCGATGTCGTCGAGCGCGGCCAGTTCCTTGCCGATCATCTTCGTCACCAGGTCCACCGGGGTGATGTCCTCGGTGCGGTACTCGCCGACCAGCTTCCCGTTGCGCAGCACGGTCATCCGGTCGGCGACCGCGAACACCTGGTCGATGAAGTGCGAGACGAACAGGACCGCCATCCCCTCGTCGCGCAGCGTCCGCACCACCTTGAGCAGCCGCTCGACCTCGCCCGCGTCCAGGCTGGACGTCGGCTCGTCGAGCACCAGCACCCGCGCGGACACGTCGAGCGCCCGTGCGATCGCCACCATCTGCCGGACGGCGATCGACTGCGTGCCCAGGTCGGCCGAGACGTCGAGGCGGAGGTCCAGCCCTTCGAGCAGGACCTCCGCCCGACGCCTCATCGCGGACCAGTCGATGCGGCCGAAGCGGCGGGGCTCGCGGCCGATGAAGATGTTCTCCGCCACCGAGAGGTTCGGCAGCAGGTTCACCTCCTGGTAGACCGTGCTGACGCCCGCGTGCTGCGCCTCGGGCGGTCCGGCGAACGCCACCTGCTCGCCGCCCAGCACGATCGTGCCCGCGTCGATCCCGTGCACACCGGTCAACGTCTTGATGAGCGTGGACTTCCCGGCGCCGTTCTCGCCCATCAGGGCGTGCACCTCGCCGGGGAACATCCGGAAGTCCACGCCGTCGAGCGCGACGACGCCGGGGAACTCCTTCCGGATGCCGGTCATCTCCAGGATCGCTCGGGGATCCGTCATCACTGGCCGTCCTCGACTCGGATCAGTACTGGCGCGTCGGCAGGGCTTCCTTGGCCTTCGCCTGGTCGAACTCGGTCTCCTCCGTCTCGATGCGGGCGGGGACCTCCTCGCCTGCGGAGACCTTCTTCACCAGGTCCATGAGTTGCGGTCCGAGCAGCGGGTTGCACTCGACGATGTAGTTGATCTTTCCGTCGGCGAGCGCCTGCATGCCGTCCTTGACCGCGTCGACCGACACGATCTTGATGTCCGTGCCCGGCTTCTTGCCTGCGGCCTCGATGGCCTCGATCGCGCCGAGCGCCATGTCGTCGTTGTGCGCGTACAGGACGTCGATCTTGCTCTGCGACTTCAGGAAGGCCTCCATGACCTCCTTGCCCTTGGCGCGGGTGAACTCACCGGTCTGCGAGGCGACGACCTTGATCTTCGACGTGCTCGCGATGGCGTCGGCGAAGCCCTTCTTGCGGTCGTTGGCGGGCGCCGATCCCGTGCTGCCCTGGAGTTCGACCACGCTCACGTCACCGGTCGCCGAAGCGGACTCCTTGACGAGCCACTCCCCCGCCTTCCTGCCCTCGGCCACGAAGTCCGATCCGAGGAACGTTTTGTAGAGCGACTTGTCGGCGGAGTCCACCGAGCGGTCCGTGAGGATGACCGGGATGTTCGCGGTCTTGGCCTCCTTCAGCACGGTGTCCCAGCCGGACTCGACCACCGGCGAGAACGCGATGACCTTGACCTTCTGCTGGATGAACGACCGGATCGCGGTGATCTGGTTCTCCTGCTTCTGCTGCGCGTCGGAGAACTTCAGGTCGATCCCGGCGGACTTGGCCGACTCCTGGATCGACTTCGTGTTGGCGGTCCGCCACCCGCTCTCCGCACCCACCTGCGAGAAGCCGAGCGTGATGGCCCCACCGCCCGCGCTGTCCGCCGCGCCGCCGCATCCGGTCAGCAGCGTCACGCCCATGACACCGGCCGCCAACGCGGCCCACTTCTTTCCGAACACGGTCACTCCTCGATCGCCTTTGATCACTTGTTAGCGCTAACATTGTTTGTCAACCGCACGGGAAGACGCCGTTCGGGGCCTACCCAGCGCCCCAACCGCCCGCTCCGAACGGCAGCTCGCAGCAAGTCCGCACACCCTCGCTCGGACCCATCGGAGTCACGCCCGCGCCGGTCGGCGCATCCTCACGAGTGAGGAGCCCGGACCACTTGTCATTGACCACGGACACCTCCCCTTTCGCCGACCACGGCATTCGGCCGTCACCCCGGCGTGACGAGTGGGAGCAAGTGTTAGCGATAACACAGTAGGGGTCAAGCCTCAGGGCGATAACGATCCGCCACGGTTTCCGCACGGGACGGGACATCGCCGGGATGACCGGACGACCGCGTGGGCGACCGCCACAGGAGACGACACGGCGGATTCGAGGCTCAGCGAGCGCTCACCAAATGGGATGGACAGACCGGCGCAAAGCGGACAGCCGGGGCAAGGCCTGGTCACCTGGACTTCGGTGCGACGAAGCCCCGCCTGCGGGTCTGGACAACGGGGCGGGGCTCGTCCGCCAGCCTGATGAGATGCGGCGGTTGTCGCGCCGAGCGCACCGGGATGGTGGCGGTGTTCGCGACCGGGTGCGCGATCACGTGGTCGAGCACCCGTGGAACCTCAAGGGGTGCCGATCGTCGGCGACTTCGGCTTCACGCGCAACGACCTCGTGCCCCCGGAACGGCGGCGGGCAGGGCGAACACCGCCGTTCACCGGCCGCATCAGGCGTGCGCGGCCTTCGGGTGGTGGCGGCGCAGGTTGGTGGCGAGGATGCGGTCGAGCGTGCGGTCGGACAGCACACGGGTCAGGCGGGTGATCAGGGCGGCGTCCCGGCCGATGGTGTAGCGGGTGCGCGGCTTGCGGGTCGTCACGGCCTTCGCGACTACCAGGGCGGCGGCGTCGGCGGTCAGGCCCGACGCGGTGCCCGAGGCCATCAGCGTGTTGGTCGCCTTGACCATGTCGCCGTAGCGCTCTTCCTGCTCGGGCGTCATCCCGGCGGCCAGGCCGTTCGCCGTCGCGATCCCGCGGGTGGCCATCTCCGTGCGGATGCCGCCGGGCTCGACCACGACCACGTGCACACCCAGCGGCGCGACCTCCCGGCGGAGCGAGTCGCTGACCGCCTCCAGGGCGAACTTCGTGCCGGCGTACGCGCCGTAGGTGGCCATGGCGGCCTTGCCGCCGATCGAGCTGATGTTGATCACGCGACCCCCGCTGCGCAGCAGTGCGGGCAGGAGCGCCTGGGTGACGGCGATGTGGCCGAACAGGTTGACCTCGAACGTCGACCGCCACTGCGCCATCGGCAGGGCTTCGACCGGGGCGTTCACCTGGATGCCCGCGTTGTTGACGAGCGCGTGCAGCGCGCGGCGGTCATCGGCGACCCGCGCGGCGAGCGCCTCCACCTGCTCGGACCTGGTGATGTCGAGGATGACGGGCTCGATGCCCGCTGATCGGATGGCGTCCGCGTCGGTTTCGCGTCGCACGCCTGCCAGGACGTGGAACCCCCGGCGGGCCAGTTCACGGGCGGTGGACGCGCCCAGACCCGTGGAGGCCCCGGTCACGACGATCAGCTTCCGATTTTCAGATGACGTTGTCACCTTGGCGACGCTACCAGCTCAGATGACGCTGTCAACTGTATGCTGGGCGTCATGGTCACCCGTGCGGAGTCCGCCGCCGTCACCCGCCGCGCCCTGCTCGACGCGGCCGCAGAACTCCTCGACCTCGGCGGCCCCGAGGCGGTCACCCTGCGCGAGGTGGGCTCGCGGGCAGGCGTGACACGGGGTGCGCCGTACCGGCACTTCGCGGGCAAGGACAGCCTGCTGACCGCCGTCGCGACCGAGAGCTGGGAACGGATCGGCGACCAGGTGCACGCCCTGCGGATCGACCCCGCCCTGTCGGCCTCCGAGAGGCTGCGCGGCGCTCTCCACGCCCTCATCGGCGTCGGCCGCGAGCGGCCTCACCTGTACCAGATGTTGTTCAGGCCGCGCGAAAACCGCCCGGGTGAGCGCGGTGATGGGTTTGAGCGCGTCCGGCTCCAGCTGTGCGGACCGGAGGTCGACCCGGCTGCCGCCCTCCGCGCGGCCGAACACTTCCAGGACGAGTTCCTGGCCATCGTCGCCGCCCTCGTGGGAGAGCGGAACGCACGGCACTACGGCGCCCTGCTGCTGACCAGCGCCCACGGCATCGCGGGCATGGAGCTCAGCGGCCACCTGGGCGCGGACAAGTGGCACACCACCGCCGACGACTTGGTCGCCACCCTGGTCCGCATGGTCGCGGACGCAGGCGAAACGACGTAGATGAGCAGTCTCGCGGTCGGGTGACGACACCTGCGCGGACTGCTGATCGTTTCAGCGCGACCCGTGCCGCACACTTGCCGCGTCGCTGTGAAATTCGCTGTCCACTGCCGGAGCGCAGTGGTAGACAGCCGCGGTGGACAAGCCTCTGGAGTTCCCCGATCTGCTGCGGCTGATCGACGAACGATCGACCGCCTTCCGCGCGGCGGTCGCGTCCGCGCCCAGCCTCGACGCGCAGGTGCCGACCTGTCCGGGTTGGACGCTGTTCGACCTGGCGCGGCACCTGGGCGAGGGACGCCGCAACTGGGCAGCCACCATCGCCGCGGGACCCGCCGCCCCGGCCAAGATCACAGCGGAGGACGCCCCGCCCGCACCTCGGGAGCGCGAGGCACTGCTGGCCTGGCTGGCCGCTTCGACGCGGGAACTGCTGGACGCACTGCGGGAAGCCGACCCGGATCGCGGTTGCTGGACGGGCTGGGGCGACTCGCAGTCGCCGCAGACCTGCGGCGCTGTCGCGCGGCACCAACTCCAGGAGATCGCGGTGCACACCTACGACGCCCAGGTCACCGCGGGCACCCCGCAGCCGCTGCCGGAAGCTGTGGCTCTCGACGGCGTCGAGGAGTTCCAGTTCACGTGCTGCGCAACGACGAGCCCTTGGCCACACGAGCCTGCCGTGATCGACTACCACGCCACCGAGGGCACCTCCTGGCGCCTCCGGCTCTCAGCGAACGGCGCACGAATCATCCGCCTCCCCACCCTCGACACCAACGCGGCAACCACCCCGAACGCACCCGACGCCTCCGCCGAAGGCACGGCCAGCAACCTGGTCCTGACCTTCTACGGCCGCACCCCGCTGGACTCCTTGAAACTCGAAGGCAACCCACTCATCTTCAACCAGCTCATCGCCTGGGAGCCGTAGCAGACCGCAACGACACCCACCCCCTAGGTGCCCCCACCACGAGCCGCTACAGCCACGCTGTCAGCGACCACCACCTAACGAACGCACGCAACCAGGCCCGAGCCCAGACCTCTCCCTCACCCCGATCCCAAGCGCCTTCATGCCCGCCTCAGGTTTGTCAAGGCATCTTTCCCGCCTTGACAAACCTGAGGCGGGCATTGAAATAATCGCGCATCGGGGCGAGACCCAAGGGACTCCCAGCACCTCAACCTTCACGACCCAGCACTCAAGACCAAGGCCCCAGGCCCCAGGCCCCAGGCCCCACTCAACCCTGATGCTTCAACAGGAACCGGTTGGAGATCACCTTGAACGAGGCCCGAACCACCTGACCATCGGCCAACCGCACCTCAGCCCGATCCCCGGCCCTCCACACCACCCCTTCGGCCAACCGCTCCCCCGACACAGCCGACTTCATCCCATCCACATCCGCCAACGCCTGCTCCACCGACCTGGGAAACGCGAACTCCGTCCGCACCGGCACCGACAGCGCGACCGCCCAGTCGGGCCAGTCGCCACGCGGCACCTCTTCACCCTCCACGCGCAAGGTGAACACCGAGAACCGCTGTTCGCGCAGCTTCAACGGGTTCCCCTGCACCCCGGCCCCGTAGGCCTCCCCCTGCACCGCCGCCCGCCGTCCGGGAAACGCCTTTCGCAGCGCCGCGTGCAGGTCCAGTTCCCCCGCCAACCGCCACAGCGTGTTCCCCTCAACGGGCAGCAGGTCGTAGTTGCGCGAACAGACACCGTCCACTTCGGACTCGGGATCGACGTAGGCCGTCATGCTGGTGCCGTCGACCTTCTCGGTCGCCACCCAGTCGGCCGGGCAGTCCAGGATCGCGGCCAGGTTCTGGATCCGCTCCTCGTCCGTGGCCGGGATCCACCCCGGACGCGGCCCGCGCACCTGGCCGGACAGCTCGACGGGCAGCGGCGGGTCCCACTTGACCACGCCGAGCGCCGCCGTCACGTCGTCACCGGGCTGCGACGAGGCCAGTTCCGGGAAGCTCGCCTGCGGCAGCGCGAGACCTTGGGAGTACTGGCCGCGCAGCTTGGCCGTTCGCAGCACGTGCCCCTGCCGCCCGTCCGCGTCGGTCCGCACGCCGCGCGCCGCGAGGAACGCGAACCGCTCGTCCGCCACGTCCACCATCGAGTCGACCTCGAAGTAGACGCACGGGTCCCCGACCTCGAACTCGTCCTTCTTGACCACGACGTCCCAGCCCCGCACCCTGGCGCGCACGATCGCGTCGGCGTCCGGGATCGCGGCGATGTCGAGGATCGTCTCGACCGTCGCCAATCGGCGGGTGGTGGTCGTCGGGTTGTCCTGGTTCATACCGGGATGGAACCACGGCTGATCCAGAGGATCGACACGATTTTCCCGCCCGGAAGACCTGATCGGCGGTCGTCGCGTCCCTCGACACCCGACTGGTCGCAACGACAGGATTGGCGTCGGCGGGCGCGGGTATCCGTTCAGGACTCCCGAAGACCAAGAGGGGCACCACCATGCGCTCGTTCACCTGCCCGGCATGCGGGAACCTGCTGTTCTTCGAGAACTCCTCGTGCCTGGTCTGCGGCACTCCCGTCGGCTACTCCCGGCCGGACCGCGCACTGGTCGCGCTGGACGGGCGCCTGCGCTGCGCCAACGCCGCGCTGGCTGGCTGCAACTGGCTCGCGAGCGATTCCGGCCCGCTGTGCGACTGCTGCGCGCTGACGAGGACCCGCCCCGCCGACGGCGTCGCCGTGGAGGCGTTCGCGCGGGCCGAGGGCGCGAAGCGGCGTCTGGTGAACCAGCTCGACGAGCTCGGGCTGCCGGTGGACGAGGTGGTGTTCGACCTGCTGTCCAGCGACGACGAGCACGTGATCACCGGCCACGCGAGCGGTGTGATCACGATCGACCTGGCGGAGGGCGTGGACAGCCACCGCGAGGCGATGCGGGCGCAGCTCGCCGAGCCGTACCGCACGCTGCTCGGGCACTTCCGCCACGAGGTCGGCCACTGGTACTGGGAGGTGCTGATCGACCGCGCAGGCCTGCACGACCGGTTCCGCGAGTTGTTCGGCGACGAGCGCGCCGACTACCAGGAAGCGTTGCGGGTGCACTACTCCGGCGCTCCGGAGCCGGGGTGGAACAGGTCGTTCGTCAGCACGTACGCGGCCTCGCACCCGTGGGAGGACTGGGCTGAGACCTTCGCGCACCTGCTGCACATCCGCGACACGGTGCAGACCGCGGGCGCGTACGGCGTGCTGGTCACGGGCCGCGACATCACGCCGCACCCGCTCGCGCCGGTCAACGCCGCGCCGACCGAGGACGGCACCGGGTTCGACGAGCTGATCGACATGTGGGTGCCGCTGTCGCGCGCGGTGAACCAGCTCAACCGCAGCATGGGCAAGGACGACCTGTACCCGTTCGTGCTCACCCCGGTGGTGCGCACGAAACTCCGGTTCGCCGACGCGCTCGTCGCCGAGGCTGGAGCCCTGGAAATCGGCGACGTCCGCTGAACGGCGCGCTGGTCAGCCCGACCGCAGACGCGCCTTGATGTCGGTCTTGAGCACCTTCCCCACCGTCGAACGGGGCAGGTCCGCCCACACGTGGACCTGCTTGGGGGCTTTCACGCTGCCGATCCGCGCTTTTACGAACGCCACCAGCTCGGCGGGGTCGGCCGTCACGCCCGGCTGCGCCTGCACCACGGCCACGACCCGTTCGCCCCACTTCTCGTCCGGCAGGCCGACGACACCGCAGTCGCGCACGGCGGGGTGCGCCATGAGCGCCTGCTCGACCTCGGCCGAGTTACACGTTGAACCCGCCCGTGATGATCATGTCCTTGGCCCGGTCCACGATGAACAGGTAACCGTCGTCGTCCAGGTAGCCGATGTCGCCCGTGTGGTGCCAGCCGAACCGGGACGCCTCCGCCGTGGCCTCCGGGTCGCGGTAGTAGCCGCGCATCACCAGCGAACCGCGCACCACGATCTCGCCGCGTTCGCCGGTCGGCAGCAGGCCGCCCTCGTCGTCCATGATCCCGACCGTGACCAGCGGACCGGGCCGACCGGCCGACGCCAGGCGGTCGCGGGCCACCGTGCCGTCGGGGTGGAAGTGCTCGGCGGGCGGCAGCATCGAGACCATCATCGGCGCCTCGGACTGGCCGAACAGCTGCGCCATCACGGGTCCGATCGCGGTCAGCGCCTGCTCCAGCCTGGCCGGTGACATCGGCGCGGCGCCGTACCAGAAGCACCGCAGCGACGTCAGGTCCGATGTGGACAGCCGTTCGTGCGCCAGCAGCATGTAGACCAGCGTCGGCGGCAGGAACGTGTGCGACACGCGGTGCCGTCCGATGAGGTCGAGGAACAACCCCAGGTCGGGGGCGGGCATGACGACGACCTCGCCGCCCATCGCCATCACCGGGAAGCACAGCACACCCGCCGCGTGGGTCAGCGGAGCCATCGCGAGGTAGACCGGGCGGTGCTCGAACGGGTACGCCATGAGCGTCAACGCGGTCATGGCCTCGATGTTGCGGTCGGTCAGCTGCACGCCCTTGGGCCTGCCGGTCGTGCCACCGGTGCCGACGATCATCACGGTGTCGTCGGGCGGTTCGGCGTCGTACTCCACCCCGTCGCCCGCCAGCCACTCGTCCAGCGAGGCCAGGGGCACGATCGTGGTCAGCTTCGGCAGCGAAGGCGCGATCTCCGCGACCAGGTCGGCGTAGGCGGGCGCGTGGATCAGCGCGACGCAGTCGAACAGCTCCAGCAGCTCGCGGTTCTCGCCCGCCGCGTTGCGCGGGTTGATCGGGCACCACACCGCGCCGCGCCGGGCGATGCCGAACACGCACGCGAACGCCGTCGGGTCGTTGCCCGACAGCACCCCGACCTTGTCGCCCGCCCGGACGCCCGCGCGGGCCAGCGCGCGGGCGACCGAGTGCGACAGGTCCTGGACGTCGCCGTAGGTGAGCGACGTTCCGTCCATCGTCAGGCAGGGGGCGCCGCGACCGAACGACGCCCCCTTGTCCAGGTAGGCCGTCAGGGACATGTCAGGTGTGCGCTTCCACGACGGGGTTGAGGACCAGCCCGAAGTTGCGCAGCACGCCGAGCAGCTCGCGGTGCCCGAACGCCTGGCACGCCGACGCGAACCCCACTCGGCGCGGTGCCTGCTGGAGCAGCGAGTACGCGGCGAACGCCTGGAGCAGACCGGTCTGCTTGTAGTTGGAGTTGCCGTGGATGGCCACGTGCACCCGGCCCAGCGGCCCGGACGCGTGCACCGAGTCGATGGACGTGTTGACGCGCGGGTTCTCCCTGGGCGGCATGTCCGCCTGCAGCCCGGCCGCGATGTCGGACAGCGCCGCCTCCTGCGCCACCGGGTCGAGCGGCCGGATCTGCTCCTCGAACATGCCGGTGGTGGCGACCACGCCGTCCATCACCGCGCGGTCCATGACGCCGCCCGTGACCAGGCAGGTCGCGACGCGCGGATCGTCCTTGAACCACACCGGGTGGAGCGTGCCGCCCCACGGGACGGTCAGCGCGGTGCCGTGCTGACCGGGGACGACGCACTCGCGGGTGGCCCGGTGGTCCCACGCCACGTACTGGTTGTTCCGCAGGTGGAACCAGTCGGCCTTGAGGATGGTGAAGATCGTCTGGGTGGACGCGTAGGTCGGGAACCCCTTCCACAGCACCAGCATGTCGAGCGTGTCCAGGCCCGGCACGGTCTCCAGCGCGATGTTCGCGGCGATCTCGCCGGTCGTGTACATCTGCGCGATGCCCGGCGACAGCAGCAGTCCGGCGTCGGCGAACGCCTGGCCCCACTTCTCCTTCGCGGCCAGCGCCCAGTCCTGCTCGCCGGTCGTGTCGAGGTAGTGGCAGCCCGCCGCGAGGCTCGCCTCCACGGCCTCCGGGCCGAGCTTGATGAACGGCCGACGGTGTTGCAGACGACGGACGCGCAGCGGTACGACAAGATCGTCGCCACCGCCGACTCCACTTCGGAGTTGGCCTCAGGTTTTCTCGACGCGCTGATCACCACGCTCGTCGACGACGCCACCATGCACCGGCTCTGGTACGACCTGCGCTCGCAGGCGCTGTTCGAGGCGTCGTTCCGGGAGGACGTGCTGGAGATCGACGCGATGCTGGAGCGGATGATCTGGCGGGTCCTGAGCCGATACGCCGATCTGGCCGGGGTGGGTGTTCGGGCTACCCAGGGTGCCGCGTACGCGATGTTCGACGGGTTGTTCCAGCAGGCCCTGCTCCGTCATCTGGCGGGGTGGGCCGGGGCTGGGGATGAGTTGCGCGCTTCGGTGTTGGGGCTGGTTGCCGTGCTGGTGCCGGAGTAGATCGGAGGTACCCCTCCGCCACCCCGCTCGCGCGATTGTCTCCATCGTTTTCCTTGATTTGTCAAGGCGGGAAAGATGCCTTGACAAACGAAGAAAAACGATGAGGGCGCTTCGGATCGGGGCGGCGGAGGGGGACTGCGTCGGGTCGGATGGGTGCTTCCGTTGAGGCTTTGTGGGCCAGTGGCGTTGCCCGGTCCAGCTCGGCGGCCAGATGGCGGGAGGCCACATGAGCCGACGGAGGAGTGGCAGGCGTACCAACACCTGCTGCGCGGTCCGGGTGGCCCACCTGCCTGTCGCGAGCAAGGGCCATGGACGTGGCCGATTTTACTTGGGGGATTTGACCCTAAAATTGGTCGGGCTGCGGCCTTACCACCTGCCGTTTTGGCCCGACAAAGGGTCAAATCGAGGGGCCCCAAGTCAAATCGGCCACAGCACAACGGCAGCCGAAGCCACCGCTTGAGCTGGCTGAAAGCCAAGGCCACCGCTTGAGCCAGCTCGCAGCCGAAGCCACCTGCTTGAACGGACCGGAAAACCGCCAAGGTCACACGTCCTTGAGCACCTCTCGCAACCGCACCTCGAACGCAGCCGGGTCGTGGGCGAAGCCGATGTGGTCGCCGGGGAACATCGTCGGTTCGGTGCCGAGCAGCGCGCACAACGCCCTGGACGTGCGGTCGCAGATCTGACCCGTCGACTCCTCACCGATTCCGACCAGGACGCGAGTCTGGATGGAACGCAGGACCTCCACGTCCGGCATCCACTGGATCGTCGGACGCATCATGTGCTCGTGCTGGAAGCGGTCGTCCGCGATCTGCTGGGCGTCGCGCTCTCCCGCGAACATCATCTCGAACACCTCCTCCGGCATCACGATGCCTGCCTGCGCCATGAACTTCCGCCACGCGCCGACGACATCCCCCGCCAGGTGGGTCGCGATGATGTCCTCCGTGCCCGCGTGCAGTTCCTCGCGGTCTTCCAGGAGGTTCAGCGACGGCGGCTCGTGGGCGATGACCGTGTGGACGAGGTCCGGGTGGGCCTGTGCCAGTGCCAGGGCGCTGACCGCGCCGCCGCTGGAGCCGAGCACGACGGCCGGGCCGGCGTCGACGTGCTCGATCAGGCGGGCGAGGTCGTCCGCGCGCATCTCGGCGGTCGAGTCCTGGTCGCGGTCGTCCACCTTGCTGCGGTTGATGCCGCGCGGGTCCGTGGTGAGGACCGTGTGGTCTGCGGCGAGCAGGTCGGCCAGTCCTTCGAACGCCGTGGCGTCCATCGGGGCGCCGATGAGCACGACGAGCGGGCCGTGGCCGCGCACCTCGTAGTGCAGCAGGGCGTCGGGGACGCGGAGGGTCTCGACGGCGACGGTCGACGGGTTGTTCATCGTTCCTCCTGGTAGGGGGGTCTGACTTGCGTGTTCGGAGGTAGTGACCGACGACGTGGGGCACAATCATCGGTCGTGAGCGAATTGAACTCGGGAATCGCGGAAACCGCCGAGGATCCCGACCTGGCCAGGGCGCGGGACGGGGACGACGCCGCCTTCACGAGGCTGCTCGGGCCGCTGCGCCGGGAGCTGCACGCCCACTGCTACCGGATGCTCGGCTCCACCTACGACGCCGACGACGCGCTGCAGGACGCCCTGCTGCGGGCGTGGAAGGGGCTCGCCCGCTTCGAGGGGCGCAGCTCGCTGCGCTCGTGGCTGTACACGGTGGCGACCCGCACGTGCCTGGACGCCGTAGCGAGCCGCGGCAGGCGTGCGCTGCCCGTTGACCTCGGCCCGTCCAGCGACCACGCCGTGGTCGGCTCGACCCCGCTCACCGACGTGGCCTGGCTCAGCCCCTACCCCGACGCGGGTCTCGCGGCGGGCCCTGCGGCCCCGGACGCGCGCTACGAGCAGCGCGAAGCCGTCGAACTGGCCTTCGTCGCGGCGTTGCAGCACCTGCCGGGCAACCAGCGGGCGGCGCTGGTCCTGTTCGAGGTGCTCGGCTTCTCCCCCGGCGAGATCGCCACGATCATGGACACCACCGTCGCGTCGGTGAACAGCGCGCTGCAACGGGCTCGCGCGACCGCGTCCGGCAAGATCCCGGCCCGCTCCCAGCAGCGGACGCTGCGGATGATGGACGACGCCCACGTGCGGGAGGTCGTCACGGGCTTCTCGTCGGCGCTGGAACGCGGTGACGCGGACGCTCTCGTCGCGCTGCTGACCGAGGACGTCACCTGGTCGATGCCGCCGCTTCCGCACTGGTACCGCGGGATCGAGGCCGTCACGGACTTCGCCGTGACGATTCCGTTGACGTCGTGCGGTTCCTGGCAGCACCGCGCGACCACCGCGAACGGGCAGCCCGCCGTGGGCGGCTACCTGTGGAACGAGGCCGCCGGTGCGCACCGCGCCTGGGCCATCGACGTGCTGACCCTGCGCGACGGGCTGATCGCCGACGTCACCTCGTTCATCGGCGAGGAGCACTTCGTCGCCCTCGGCCTGCCCACCTCGGTGGCCTGACCACCAGTCGTCCGACCTCCTGATCAGCCGGTCACCGGCTGATCTTTGTTTCGCGCGCACCCGCCACCTGGTTACGCGGGGAAACCTGACGGTCATCTCGCAACGCTGTCTCCGAAACACGCCGTTCTTAGGTTCCCGCAAGTGAATACAGCCGTGTCGACAGGGCTGTATACAGCTTGACCGCGTGGGGAGGCCGCCCGTGTTCGACACCGTGCTCGTCGCCAACCGGGGTGAGATCGCCTGCCGGGTGATCCGCTCGGCCAAGAGCCTCGGTCCGCGCGCGGTCGCCGTCTACTCCGAAGCCGACGCGGGTGCCCCGCACACCGCGCAGGCCGACGAGGCGGTGCGGGTCGACAGCTACCTGGACATCGGCGGGGTGCTCGCGGCGGCCAAGGCGAGCGGCGCGGGCGCGGTCCACCCCGGCTACGGGTTCCTGTCCGAGAGCGCCGAGTTCGCGCGGGCGGTCGCCGGGGCCGGCCTGGTGTTCGTCGGTCCCACCCCGGAACAGCTGGAGTTGTTCGGGGACAAGCACACCGCGCGTGCGGCCGCCGCCGACGCGGGCGTGCCGCTGCTCGCGGGCAGCGGCCTGCTCGACACCGCGGACGACGCCGCGCGGGCGACGGTCACGGTCGACGTGAGCGACATGCTCGACGCCGCCACCCTGCTCTACGAGGGCACGCTGGTGTCCGAACGGCACGCGGCCGTCGGCGAGTTCATCGACACCCACCCCGACGACGTCGACCCCAGCGTCCGGACCGTCATCGGCGCGGCGGCCGAGCCGTCGGCGCGCGACCACGTCGCCGACCTCGAACGGCTGGACCAGCACCGCGCCCACGCCGCCCACACCCTCGCGGGCACGGTCGCGCTGCTGCTGCCGACCGCCCCGGACCACCCGACGCCGGCCGAGGTCGCCGCGGACCCCATCGGGGTCAACCGCAGGCTCGGCACCTACACGAACCTGGTCAACCTGCTCGACCTGGCCGCCGTCGCGGTCCCCGGCGGCGTCGCCGACGGCGGGCCGTTCGGGGTCAGCGTCGTGACCCGCGCGTTCGACGACCAGATCGCCTTCGACGTGGCCGCGCTGCTCACCGGCGAACAGGCGGGCGAGCCGTACCCCGACACCGGGACGGACCTCGTCGTGTTCGGCGCGCACCTGCGCGGCCAACCGCTCAACCCCCAGCTCACCGCGCTCGGTGCGCGGTATTCGGGTGACGGCAGCACGGCGCCCGAGTACCGGATGGTCGCCATCCCCGGCCCTCCGGACAAGCCCGGCATCGTCCACACCGGACCGAAAGGCGGTGCCGCACTGCCCGGCGAACGCTGGGCCCTCTCCCCCGCCGCACTCGGCCGGTTCCTCGCCGCGCTGCCCGCGCCGATGAGCCTCGGCCCGATCACCCTCGCCGACGGCAGCGCCGCCATCGGGTTCCACTGCGACCACGCCACCGCGGTGTCCTGCGAGGACATCACGCACTTCGGCGGCTGGCTCCCCTACCTCGCGCGCTGAACATCCCCCGGTCCCCTCGAAAGGCGCAACCGTGAACACTGGAACACGACGTGCACTGCGCGTCACCGCCCTCCTCTCCTCAGCCGTCCTGCTCGTCAGCGCGTGCGGCAGCCGCACGTCCGACACCGGCACGGGCGGCAGCTCCGGCGCGGCGTCCTGCGTGGACACCTCCGGCGACTCGGTCAAGATCGGCCTGCTCAACTCGCTGTCCGGCACCATGGCCATCAGCGAGAAGACCGTCAACGACTCCCTCAACCTGGCTGTGGAGCAGATCAACGCCAAGGGCGGCGTGCTGGGCAAGAAGCTCTCGGTGGTGACCGAGGACGGCGCGTCCGAGCCCACCGTGTTCGCCGAGAAGGCGACGAAGCTGATCAGCTCCGACTGCGTGGCCGCGGTGTTCGGCGGCTGGACCTCGTCGTCCCGCAAGGCGATGCTGCCGGTGTTCGAGGGCGCCAACGGGCTGCTGTTCTACCCGGTGCAGTACGAGGGCCTGGAGTCGTCGCCGAACATCTTCTACACCGGCGCGACCACCAACCAGCAGATCGTGCCCGCGCTCGACTACCTGAAGGAGAAGGGCGTCAAGACGCTCTTCCTGGTCGGGTCGGACTACGTGTTCCCGCGCACCGCCAACAAGATCATCCTGGCGTACGCCAAGGCGAACGGCATCGAGGTCAAGGGCGAGGAGTACGCGCCGCTCGGCCACACCGACTTCGCCACGATCGTCAACAAGCTCAAGGGTTCCGGCTCGGCCGCGGTGTTCAACACGCTCAACGGCGACTCGAACGTCGCGTTCTTCAAGGAGTACAAGAACGCGGGCCTCACGGCGGCGGCCATGCCGGTCGTGTCGGTGTCGATCGCCGAGGAGGAGGTCAGCGGCGTCGGCGTCGACAACCTGGTCGGCCAGCTGACGGCGTGGAACTACTACCAGACCGTGGAAAGCCCGACGAACAAGACGTTCGTCGAGGCGTTCAAGGCGAAGTACGGCGCGACCCGCGTGACCTCCGACCCGATGGAAGCTGCCTACACCTCGCTCTTCCTCTGGCAGGCCATGGTCGAGAAGGCGAAGTCGTTCGCGCCCGACGACGTGAAGAAGGCCTCCGGCGGCGTGACCTACGACGCGCCCGAGGGATCGGTGACCGTCAACGGCGAGAACCACCACATCGCCAAGACCGCGCTGATCGGCAAGGTCGGCGCGGACGGGCTGATCCACACCGAGTGGAGCTCCGGCAAGCCGATCGAGCCCGACCCGTTCCTGAAGAGCTACCCCTGGGCCACCGGCCTCTCGGGCTGAGCCACCGGGGCCGCGCCCGCACGGGCGCGGCCCCTCCCCCGCCACGAAAGGAGACCTGCGTGGAAGCGTTGTTCGGCCAGCTCTTCGCGGGGCTGTCCCTGGGGTCGGTGCTGCTGCTCGCCGCGCTCGGCCTGTCCCTGACCTTCGGCCAGATGGGCGTCATCAACATGGCGCACGGCGAGTTCATGATGGCGGGCGCCTACACGGTGTTCGTCGTGCAGGGATTCATCGCCGACGCCGGTCTGGCGCTGATCGTGTCCATCCCGCTCGGCTTCCTCGTCGGCGGCCTGCTCGGGTTGGTCCTGGAGGTGCTGCTCATCCACCGGATGTACCAGCGTCCACTCGACACGCTGCTGGTCACCTGGGGCGTGGCCCTGATCCTGCAACAGGTCGCGCGCGACATCTTCGGCGCGCCCAACGTGGACGTCAAAGCGCCGAGCTGGCTGTCCGGCAGCGTCGACCTCGGCGTCGCCCAGGTCCCCGCCGCCCGGCTGTTCATCCTGGCGCTGTCCATCGCCGCGGTCGGCGCGCTCGCGATCGTGCTCACCAGGACCTCGCTCGGCAGGCGGATCCGCGGCGTCGTGCAGAACCGCGACCTCGCCGAGACCGCGGGCATCTCCACCCGCAACACCGACCGGCTCACGTTCTTCATCGGCTCCGGCCTGGCCGGGATCGCGGGCGTCGCGTTGACGCTGCTCGGCTCCACCGGCCCGACGCTCGGCACGAACTACATCGTGGACGCGTTCCTGGTCGTGGTCGCAGGCGGCATCGGGCAGATCAAGGGCACGGTGATCGCCGCGTTCGGCCTCGGCCTGATGCAGGCGACGTTCGAGTACTCGACGACGGCGAGCCTCGCGAAGGTGGCGGTGTTCGTGGTGGTCGTCGTGTTCCTCCAGGTCCGGCCGCAGGGCATCTTCAGCATCCGCACGAGGAGCCTGGCATGACACTGAAAAGCGAGTACGCGAAGATCGCGGGCTTCATCGCCATCGCGGTGGCGTTGCTGGTGCTGGCTCCCGCGGTCCTGTCGGACTTCCGGCTGTCGCTGCTGGGCCGGTTCGTCTGCTACGCGATCGTGGCGGTCGGCATCGGGCTGGCCTGGGGCCGGGGCGGGATGCTGACGCTCGGCCAGGGCGTGTTCTTCGGGCTCGGCGCGTACGTCATGGCGATGCACCTCAAGCTGTCCGACGCCGGGCCGACCGGTGTGCCGGACTTCATGAAGCTCTACGGCTCCGGTGTCGTGCCGGGGTGGTGGGAACCGTTCCGCAACCCCGTGGTCACCGTCCTGGCGATCGTGCTGGTGCCCGCGCTGGTGGCGTTCGGGCTCGGCATGGCGATCTTCCGGCGGCGGGTGCGCGGCGCGTACTTCGCGATCCTGTCGCAGGCGCTGGCGGCGGCGTTCGCGATCCTGCTGGTCGGCCAGCAGGCCACGATCGGCGGCACCAACGGGCTCAACGGGTTCCGCTCGTTCTTCGGGTTCAACCTGTTCGACCCGGTCAACAAGCGGATGCTGTTCTACATCGCCGCCGGCACGCTGCTGGCGGTGCTGCTGGTCGTCTGGCAGCTCTACCGCTCCCGCTACGGCGAGCTGCTGATCGCCGTGCGCGACCAGGAGGAGCGGGTGCGGTTCCTCGGCTACGACCCGGCGAACGTCAAGATCGTCGCCTACGTCGTCGCGGCCGCCATGGCGGGCATCGCGGGCGCGTTGTTCGTGCCCATCGTCGGCATCATCTCCCCCGCCAGCGTGGGCGTGGTGCCGTCGATCGCGTTCCTGATCGGCGTGGCCATCGGCGGTCGGTCGACGCTGTTCGGCCCGGCGCTGGGGGCGATCGCGGTGGCGTGGGCGCAGACGTCGCTGTCGGAGAGCTTCCCGTCGTTCTGGATCTACTTCCAGGGCGCGCTGTTCGTGCTCGTCGTGGCGTTCCTGCCGCGCGGGCTGTCCACCGTGGGCTCGATCCTCAACCGGCGCAGGGAGACGGCGTGAAGAGCGACTACCTCGAACTCACCGACGTCCGGGTCACGTTCGACGGGTTCGTCGCCGTCGACGGCGTCACCATGACCGTGCTGCAGGGCGACCTGCGGTTCCTCATCGGACCGAACGGGGCGGGCAAGACGACCCTGGTCGACGCGATCACCGGGCTGGTCCCGGCGACCGGGTCGGCGACGTTCGGCCGCACCGAACTGCTCAACCGCAAGGTGCACAAGATCGCCCGGCTCGGCGTCGGGCGGACGTTCCAGACCGCCAGCGTGTTCGAGGAGCTGACGGTGCTCCAGAACCTGGACATCGCCGCGGGCGCCGGGCGCGGGCCGCTCACCATGCTGCGGAGGAGGTCGTCCACGCCGCCTGAGGTCGAGTCGGCGCTGGAGGTCATCGGTCTCACCGACCTGCGCGACAAGCAGGCGGGCGTGCTCGCGCACGGGCAGAAGCAGTGGCTGGAGATCGGCATGCTGCTCGTGCAGGACTCCAGGGTGCTGCTGCTCGACGAGCCGGTGGCGGGCATGAGCGCCGAGGAGCGCCAGCAGACCGGCGAGCTGCTCCAGCGGATCGGCGAGAACTGCACGGTCGTCGTGGTCGAGCACGACATGGACTTCATGCGCTCGTTCGCCACCTCGGTGACGGTGCTGCACGCGGGCAAGGTGCTCAGCGAGGGCACCGTCGCCCAGGTGCAGGCCGACCCGAAGGTCCAGGAGGTCTACCTCGGCCGCGCGGAGGTGAAGGCGTGAAGCTCGAACTGGTGGACGTCAACGTCGGCTACGGGCGCTCGACCGTCGTGCACGGCGCGACGGTCGAGGTCCCGTCCGACTCGGTGGTCGCGGTCATGGGCCACAACGGCGCGGGCAAGACGACCCTGCTGCGCGCCGCGGCCGGGCTGCTGCGGCCCAGGACGGGCCAGGTCCTGATGGACGGCGAGGACGTGACCAGGCTCCGCCCGAACGAGCGGGTGAAGCGCGGGCTCGCCTACGTGCCGCAGGGCCAGCAGTCGTTCCCGCAGCTCACGGCGGAGGACAACCTTCGGCTCGTGGCCGACACCCGCAAGGACGGCCGCAAGCTGATCGCCGAGGCGCTGGAGATGTTCCCGGCGCTGGTCCCGATGCTGGGCAGGCGCGCGGGCCTGCTCTCGGGCGGCCAGCGCCAGCAGCTGGCCATCGCGCGGGCGTTGATCACCCAGCCGAAGCTGCTGATCCTCGACGAACCGACCGAGGGCATCCAACCGTCCGTGGTCGCGGAGATCGAGGAGACCATCCGGACGCTGTCCGGCACGGGCGGCTTGTCCGTCCTCCTGGTCGAACAGCACATAGGCTTCGCACTGAACACCGCCGACCACTACTACGTGCTGGAGGCGGGACGGATCACCGCCACCGGTGCCGGAGGTGCCGGAGCGCTCGACGGCGTCCGTGCCGCCATGGCCATCTGAAGGATTCCGGACCATGACCGATTCCCTTCGAGACCAGGTGTACCTGCGGCTGCACGACGAGGTGCTCAGCGGGGGGTGGAGGGCGACCGAGCGCTTCACCGAACCCAGGCTCGCGAAGCAGCTCGGCGTGTCCCGAACGCCCGTCCGCGAGGCGCTGACCAGGCTGATGGCGGACGGCCTGGTGCGGCGGGAGGACTACGGCTACTCGATCGTGGTGCCGGACATGCCCAAGATCAGGGACCTGTACGAGGTGCGGATCGCCGTGGAGCTGCGGGGCATCGCCCGTTCGATCGAGAACCCGTCGGTCCGGCACTCTGCGGAGGCGCTGGAGGCGGAGCTGGAGCACTGGTACGGCCTGCGGGCCACCCCTCCCGCTCCGCACCCGGAGTTCGTCCTGGAGGACGAGCGGTTCCACGCGGCGCTGCTGGGCGCGTCCGGCAACCCCGAACTGGTGGACGCGCTGATCGCGGTGAACCGCCGCGTACGGAACGTGCGGATGTACGACTTCATCGTCGAGGGGCGGATCGAGACGTCCATCGCCGAGCACATCGAGATCATGGAACGCGTCCACGAGGGTCAGTTGGAGAAGGCGCTGATCCTGCTGCACGAGCACATCGGCGCGTCGCTGGAGATCGTGGTCGAGCGCGCGACCAGGGCGCTCGCCGCGCGCCACAGCACGCAGATCGGTTGATCCCCCGCCAGGGGAACCCTGGCGGGGTGATCCGCTCACTCCGGGTGCAGCCCCGGTCCGTCCACGGCGGGGTGCAGCGGCGTGGGGCTGAGGTCCGTGTCGTCCTCACCCGACTCCAGCAGCGTCGCGGCGGCGCCGACGATCCGCGGGTCCGGCTTCCCCACGATCTCGTCGTCCCGGTCGGGGTAGTCGAACCGGACCAGCAGGCTGCGCATGGCCTCCAGGCGGGCGCGCTTCTTGTCGTTGCTCTTCACGACCGTCCAGGGCGCCTTCTCCGTGTCGGTCTCCCGGAACATCGCCACCTTGGCCGTGGTGTAGTCATCCCACTTGTCCAGCGACTCCAGGTCCATCGGGCTGAGCTTCCACTGGCGCACCGGGTCGACCTGCCGGATGGCGAACCGGGTGTGCTGCTCGTCCTGCGACACCGAGAACCAGAACTTCACCAGGTGGATCCCGTCGTCCACCAGCATGTCCTCGAACATGGGCGTCTGGCGCAGGAACAGCCGGTACTCGTCCTCGCTGCAGAACCCCATGACCCGCTCGACGCCCGCGCGGTTGTACCAGGACCGGTCGAACAGCAGCATCTCCCCGGCGGCGGGCAGGTGCTCCACGTAACGCTGGAAGTACCACTGCGTCTGCTCTCGCTCGGAGGGCTTCTCCAGCGCGACCACGTGCGCCCCGCGCGGGTTCAGGTTCTCGGTGAACCGCTTGATCGTGCCGCCCTTGCCCGCCGCGTCCCTCCCCTCGAACAGCAGGACCAGCCGCTGCCCGGTCTCCTTGATCCAGTACTGGAGCTTGAGCAGTTCGATCTGCAGCAGCCGCTTGTCCTGTTCGTACTCCGCACGGGTCATCCGCTCGTCGTACGGGTAGTTCTGCCGCCACGTGTCGACCGGTGTGCCGTCGTGGCGCAGCAGGACCGGGTCGTCCTGGTCGGAGTGGTCGACGGTGAACTCGGCGAGGAGACTGGAGACATCGGACAACTGGGGCATAACTCGGACATACCCCTACCGGGCGACAACTACGCCCCGATCAGGTGAAGAATGGCGAACGCACCGAAAACCGACGGATGGAGCACGGCGATGAGCGAGCACCCGCGGAACGAGTCCCCGGCGATCGAGGGGGAACTCGTGGACGAGCCCGGAGCCGCCGCACCGGTCGTGCCCGCGTTCGACTACACCGATTCGGGCGTGCCGAACTTCGACTACGTGCGGGACAAGATCGAGGGCCGTTTCGGCACGTCCACCGCGGCGACCGAGCTGACCAGCGACGTTCCCGAGGTGGCTTCGGTGGACGACCAGTTCGCCGAACGCGACCGGGCGGGCCGCGACAAGCTGGAGGAGATCCGCCGCTCGATGCGCGGCGAGTGATCGGAACCCGCTGACGCGCTCGGGTTCGACACTTTTGTCGATCAAGGCAACCGATCACCGCGGTCGGGCGTGTCCGCGCGGTGAAGAGAACTCGATGGACAGCTCTGACCGCCATCACCGGGGTGGTGTGCGGCCTGCTCGTCTCCGCACCCCTGGCGGTCGCCGCTACCGGGAGCGACCTGGCCGCCACCCCGACACCGGCCTGGGCCGACTGCGCGGACGGTTTCCAGTGCTCCACCGCGGCCGTCCCGCTGGACTACGACCAGCCGACGGGCGCCAAGATCGACCTGTCCCTGATCAAGCTCCCCGCGACGGATCCCGGCCACCGCATCGGCACCCTGTTCGTGAACTTCGGCGGCCCCGGCGCGTCCGGTGTCGACCGCCTGCGCGCCCGCGGCCAGTGGCCCTGGCTGTTCTCACCGGAACTGCGGGCCCGCTTCGACGTGGTCTCCTGGGACCCCAGGGGCATCGGCCGCAGCGCCACCGTCCGCTGCTTCGACACCGAGGCCGAGCAGCAGCGGTTCCTCGGCGGCCTCAAGGACTTCCCGGCCACCGCCGCGGACGAGCCGGCGTTCTACGCGGGTTACGACGAGTTGGCGAGGCGCTGCTCGGAGCACGCGGGCAGCCTCCTGGAGCACGTGTCGACCGCCAACACGGCCCGCGACCTGGACCTCCTGCGCAGGGCCGTCGGTGACGCCAAGCTGACCTACCACGGCATCTCCTACGGCACCCACCTCGGCGCGATCTACGCGAACCTCTACCCGAACCGCGTGCGCGCCATGGCGTTCGACGGTTCGATGGACTTCGAGGGCAACGCCACCGGCCACGGCAACCAGGGCACGACGGTCCCGCTGGACACCAGGCAGGACGTCCCGCGCGGCGCGGCGGAAACCTTCGCCTCGTTCCTGGCCCAGTGCGCCGCACCGGGCGCGGACTGCGCGTTCGCGGGCGGCGACCTCAGGGCCAAGTGGGCGGCCCTGGTGGCCAAGGTGCGCCAGGCACCCGTCACCGTGGACGGCGAGACCTACGACTACACCGCGCTCATCGCCAGGGTGAACGGCGACCTGGCCCAGCCGGAGCTCTGGAAGGACACGGCCCGCACCCTGCAAGCGCTCCACAACGCACCAGTGGCAGCGCTGCGGACGCTCGCCGACCCCTACACCACCAACCGCACCGAGTCGTTCAACGCGATCCAGTGCTCGGACAGCACCTTCCCGAGGACCACGGCCACCTACACGGCGCACGGCGCCTCGGAAGACCAGCGGGTCCCCTACTGGGGCCGCGTCGCGGTCTTCGACATGATGGCCTGCGCCACGTGGCGCCACACCGACGCGGACCGCTACACCGGCCCGTGGAACCGCTGGACCTCGGCCCCGATCCTGATCATCAACAGCCGCAACGACCCGTCCACCCCACTGCACGGCGCACTCGACGGCGCGGCAGAACTGGCCAGGACCCGAGTCCTCACGGTGGAGGGATCAGGCCACAGCACGATGTTCGTGCGCAGCACCTGCGCTGAACAGGCGAAGCGCAACTACCTCATCACGGGAACCCTGCCCCCGGCAGGCACAACGTGCGGAATCGACCGCACACCATTCGCCGCGTAGAGCAACAACAAAGGGGGTGGCGGGGAGCAAAGCTCCCCGCCACCCCCTTTAGCGCACAAGCAGAAAAATCGCACGCCATTTTCCACTACCCCACAAGACCGTCCCCGGACACGAAGCACAGCCGCAGCAGCACTACAGACGACGAAGCGCCCGACTCAACCGAAACCGCAGCCAGAGCCCCCGGACCGGCTGCGACAGCGCGGCGGCCAACCGCCCAGCGGACTCCTCCTCAGCACGGACCTGCGCTTCACTCTTGTGCGCCAAAACCCAGTGCAAACCCCCAGGATCCGACATCAAACCCCTCCAAAAGAAACACGGGTCAAACCACCCCCAGTCTCTCGAAAAACCCCCACCCACGCACCCGATTAAACCGCCACCAACAACCGACCAGCCAAAAACAACCAACCAACCAGCACCAGCCAGCCAGCCAGCCAGCAAAACCGAACGCACGGCTTGAAACCCAACCACCGACCAAGCCGAACGAACCCGGTCCTCCCACCTCACCCCGATCCGAAGCGCCCTCATTGGCCACCCCGCTTTGTCAAGGCATCTTTCCCGCCTTGACAAAGCGGGGTGGCCAATGGAGACAATCACGCGAGCGGGGTGAGGTCACCCGCCGCACCCAGCAACCGGACCAACCAAACTCGACCCACGACCCACGACCCACGACCCACGACCCACGCGCCAGCCGGATCAAGGCAGTCGCCAAGACGGCCAACGGCGGTCCGAACTGGAACAAGATCACCCCGGGCCAGCCCTCTGCGGCTGGCGGCGGCAGTCTGCGGCCGGCAGTACGGCGGTCTGGGACTGGCGGTCGGCAGTCTGCGGCCAGCAATCGGCGGCTGGCAATCGGCGCTCTGGGGCTGGCGTCGGCGCTCCGGGGCTGGGATCAGCGGTCGTTGCAACGCAACGACCCCGCACTGTCCGCCTTGAACACCGCAGACACCGCGGACACCTCGAACACCGTCAAGATCGCCGGACAGGACCGGACGACCCGTCCAGCAGACCAGCGAGCAACCCGAGCCGTTCCTCGTCCGCACTGCCCTCCCGTGCCGTGTAGACGATGAGCACCGGACCAGGAGCGCCGGGCATCGGGTAGGCGTCCCAGTCCAGCTTCATCTCCCCGACCAGCGGGTGGTTGACGCGCATCCGGCCGCGGACGGTCTCCTCGACGTCGTGCCGGGCCCACAGGGTCGCGAACTCGGTGCTGCGGACCGCGAGTTCCCCCACCAGTTCCGCGGCCCGCGGGTGTCCCGGTTCGGCGGCGACCTGGGCCCGCAGCATCGCGGTCAGCTCGGCGACCGTGGCCGCGCGGTCCGGACAGGTCTGGTCGGCTTCCGGGTGCAGCAGCAACGCCAGCAGGTTCCGCTCGGTCTCGGGCACCTCGGCGAACCCGTCCACCAGCGCGCCCGCGAGCGGGTTCCAGGCCAGCACGTCCAGGAACCGGCCCACGACCAGTGCGGGCGAGGTCGTCGTGCGCAGCAGCCGCATCGTGGTGGGCGGCACCTCTTCGGGCTCGTGCCGCCGAGCGGTGCGCGCCGGGGTGCGTGCGGCGGTGGCCAGGCCGTGCAGGTGCCGGGTCTCCTCGGCCGAGAAGGTCAGGGCGCGGGCGATGGCGTCGAGGACCTGGTCGGAGGGCCGGACGTCACGGCCCTGCTCCATGCGCTGGTAGTAGTCCGAGCTCACCCCGGCCAGCAGGGCCAGTTCCTCGCGTCGCAGGCCCGCGACCCGGCGCCGCGGACCGGGTTCCAGGCCGACGTCCTGCGGTCGCAGCCTGGTTCGGCGGGCGCGCAGGAATTCGGCGAGCTCACGTCGGGGATCGTCGGTCACGGTCCCAGTATGCGCGGGGTCCGACCGCCGAGGGTGGGTCCGGCGGTCCCAGGAAAAGGCGAACGACCTTGCTGCCGCGGACAGGCCCCAGGATCGGTCCACCACAGTCCACCACGGGAGGAACTCGGCATGAAGGCCGTTCAGATCACCAGCTTCGGCGCACCGGACGTCCTGCGGGTCAACGAGGTCGAGCGCCCCTCCCCCGGTGCGGGCGAGGTCCTCGTGGGGGTCGAGGCGTCCAGCGTGAACGGGCACGACGTGATCGTCCGAGGGGGCGGGCTGAAGATGGTGTCGGGCCGCCGCTTCCCGATCGGTCTCGGCCTGGACTTCGCGGGCGTCGTCGAGGCCGTCGGCGCGGACGTCGAGGGCCTCCGGGTCGGAGACCGGGTGTGGGGCACCGTGCACCCCCGCGCGAAGCACGTCACGGCGGGCGCCGCCGAACACGTCGTCGTCGCCGCGAACCGCGTCGGCGTCGTCCCCGCGGGCGTCTCGTCGGTGGACGCCGCGGCCCTGGTCGTCGGCGGTGTCACGGCGCTGATCGCGCTGCGCGACACCGTGCGGCTGGTGAGCGGGGAAAGCGTGCTCGTCCGCGGTGCGGCCGGTGGCGTCGGCACGGCCGCCGTGCAACTGGCCCACGCGATGGGCGGCCACGTCACCGCCCTGGCCCGCGACCGGCACGCCGCGGCGCTCCGCGACCTGGGAGCCGACCAGGTCCTCGACCACACCACCACCACCGCGGACCGGATCGGCCCGTTCGACGTCGTCGTCGACACCGTCGGCTCCGACCTGGGCCGGTACCGCGCCAGGCTGACCCGCGGCGGCCGGATGGTCACCGTCGGCCTGTCGGGCCCCGCCATCGCCGCCATCGCCGCGTCGACCGTCCACGGCTCCCGCCGCATCCGCGCGTTCAGCGCCAACCCCGACACCGCCCTGCTCCGCGACGTGGCCCACCACGTCGCCTCCGGCGCGCTGCGCCCGGTGGTGGACGGCGTGTACCCGCTGGCCGACGTCGTGGCGGCCCACCAGGCGTTCGAGCGGGGCGGAGTCGTGGGCAAGCACGTGGTCGCAGTGTCCGGGTGAGGCGGTGACCGGGTGGCCTCACACCCGTGCGAGGCAGAACTCCAGGCGGGTGCGGGCGTCCTCGTCGTCGGAGGCGTCGACCACGACGCGGTAGTCCTCGGCCGCGTCGGCGAACCGGCCGGCCCGCTCGAACACGACCGCGCGGTTGAACCGGACGTCGGGGGTGTCGGCGAGCCCGACGGCGCGGTCGAAGTCGGCGAGCGCTCCGGTGAGGTCGGCGGTCTCGAAGCGGAGCTGGCCGAGGATCGCCCAGGCGGGTGCGAAACCGCCGTCGGACGCGACCACGTCCTCCAGCAGCGTCCGAGCGGAGTCGACCTCACCGCGTTCGGCGAGCAGCCTCGCCTTGACCGAGCGCAGGTGCGGGTTCGCGGGCGCCAGCCGCAGCCCTGCTTCGACGGCTTCCCACGCCCCGTCGGCGTCGCCGCTGTCGCAACGCAACCCCGCCCGGTTGACGTGCGCCTCGACGTGCCCCGGATCGAGTTGGACGACGTGGTCGAACTCCGCCAGCGCCCCCTCGACGTCGCCCAGTTCCAGCAGGCAGTCGGCGAGGTTGTAGTGGATCTCCGGGAACGGCGGCGACAGCGGCAGCACGCGCCGGAACGCCTCCAGCGCCTCGTCGTCGCGGCCCAGCTTGCGGAGCACGCTGCCGACGTGGAAGTGGTGCTCGGGGAAACCGGGGTCGAGGTCGGCGACGGCGCGGTAGTCGGCGAGCGCCTCCTCCAGCCTGCCGGTCATCGCGAACACCTGGGCGCGGTTGTAGCGCAGGACGGACCGGTGCAGCGCGTGCTCGCCCTGCTCCAGCTCGACGTCCAGCTTCGCCATGCCGTCCTCCAGCAGGTGCAGCGCCTGCCCGACCTGGCCCTGGCGGACCTCCACCAGCGCGAGCCCGTTGCGGCTGAACACCGAGTGGAACGCCCGTTCCTTGGGGTCCGGCAGCTGCCCGGCCAGCGCGATGGCGAGGTTCATCCACCCCCGCGCCCGGTGGAAGTCCCGCCGCTCCTCGGTGAAGTGCCTGGCGTAGAGCATGGCGCTGCCGTAGGCGAGGTTCATGTGCACCTTGGGGTCCTCCGACACCGCCCGCGCGTCGTCGTAGATCACCTCGGCCTCCTCCGCCCGGCTCACCGACGCCAGCGACGTGCTCGCGCCCTCGGTGAAGTGCCACCACAGCTCGGGCTGGGCGACGTGGTCGACCAGCGCGCGGCCGCGCATGCCGATCTCGGCGGACGCGTGGTAGAGGCCGACCTTGCGGCAGTGGCCCATGGCGCGCTTGAGCGCGTCCGCGCCGACACCGGTCGGGTCGCTGCCGAGGACCGCGTGGTGGGTGATCGCGCCCAGCGCCCAGGAGGGCTCGCCGGTGGCCACCAGCTCGATCCGGCGGGCGTCGTGCAACGCCGCCCGGACGTCCGCGGGCTCGTCCTCGTAAGCCTTGCGCAGCACCGGGTCGTCGCTCGTGCAGTCACCGTCCACATAGGCCTTGGCGGTCAGCTCCGGTGACCGCGGCTGGTCGTTGACCGCCGAAGCCTGCGTGGCGGTCGTGTGGGTGTCGAGCACCTCGCGCAACGAGATGGCCAGCTCGCCACGCGGGTCCTCGACGGGTTCGGTGCCCGTGCCGACGACCACGACCAGGTTCGGCAGGTCGGTGCGGCGCAACAGGACCGCGACGAACTCGTGGTCGGTCGGGTCGGCCTCGTGCACGTTCTCGACGACCAGGGTCCGCGGCCGGTCCACGTACACGCGCAGGAACTCGGCCAGTCCGTTCGCGATGTTCAGCGTGTGCAGCCGCGAGTAGAACCGCGTCCGCTCCTCGTCCGCGACGGTCCACTCCAGCGTCGCCCACGCGGGCGGCACCGACCCGGCCAGTTCCGGCGCCACCGTGGCGATCTCGATGTTGTGCCGCGCGACCAGCTCCGGGTGCCGGGCGAACGCGTCCGCGGCGATCGCCCGCAGGAGCGCGCCCGCCGCCGAGTACGGCCCGCGCAGCCCCCGGTGCGCGTCCACGACCGCCAGCACCGGCGGCAGGGAGATGCCCTCGCGCAGCCTGGTGCGGTCGGCGAGGTGGCGGGACCGGATCCAGTGGTGGCGGCTCATGGGGTGGTCCTTTCAGGCGCGCTTGCGCCGCCGGTCGCGCAGGGCGAGGAGCCCGTAGACGGCGATCGGGACGAGGGAGAAGGTGAGGAAGACCGTGGAGTCCAGCAGTTGCAGGGCGGTGGCGCCGCTGCCGTCCAGCAGTCGGGTGAACACCCCGCGGAACATGAAGTAGGTGACCGGCAGCAGGGCCAGCGCGAACGTGGTGAGGCTGAACGCGTAGCCGACCAGCACGAACCACGAGTACCAGCGGGCCACCCGCCGGTCGACCGGGTGCCAGGCCGACTCGTCGTGCAGCCTGTGCGTGCGCCCGAGCAGCCGGTGGAACTTGTTCGCCACCGACTGCTTGGCCGTGGTGTGCAGGTCCACGCAGCCCAACGCCGTGCTGACCAGCACGTACAGGTCCGTGCGGAGGAAGAACGAGAACTGCCACGCGACCCG
Organism: Umezawaea sp. cmx-9-4; assembly: GCA_049997955.1. Taxonomy (GTDB): domain Bacteria; phylum Actinomycetota; class Actinomycetes; order Mycobacteriales; family Pseudonocardiaceae; genus Umezawaea. Next base: position 345,672 of record JAEBDY010000004.1, read on the forward strand.
CAGCAGCGTGGCGAACGCGACCGCCAGGCAGAACCGCCCGCCGAGGGAGAGCGCCCCGTCCCCGGTGCGCGTCAGGTCGGCCGCGACGGTGAGCGCGGCCACGACCACGAGGTCCACCATGATCCCCGCGACGATCGGCAGGTACCGCTGCCTGCGCGGCACCGACACCAGGCCGTCCATCGAGGTCTCCAGGACGATGAAGTACAGCCGCCGACCGACGCTCATCGTCGACGGCAGGCCCAGCCGCCGCCCGGCGAGCGCGTGGAACGACTCGTGCAGCAGCAACAGCGGGAGCGCGGCGACGAACAGCGTCGCCTGGATCACCGAGTAGTACTCGATGTAGAAGATGTTCCGGTAGGTGGGCCGCAGGTCCTGGTGCGCGACCATCGACACCAGCGCCCACACCGCCAGACCGCCGTAGAGGAGCCACGCGGGCGCGGAGAACAGCACGCGCCCGGTCCGCTGCCAGCGAATCTTCCGGGGTCCGATGGAAATGTCGTCCGACGTGCGCACGAATTCGAGCTCGTACAACGCCTCGACCACATCGGCCACGTCGACCGGCTCGCCGTATTCGCTTTCGTACCACGCCGCCGCGTCGGCCGGGGAAAGCCCTTCCTCCATTTTCCGCACGAGTGCCGCGCCGTCCGGCGGGAGCACCGCGTAGGAATCGATGTCGCGCCGCCCGACCGTCACGTCGTCGCCGTCCGGCAGGTAGACGAGCGGATGGAGCGGGATCGGCCGCCCGAGATCGGGGCCTGCGCTCAGCACCTCGGACTCACTCACCCGCGACCCTTTCGCCTGCTGAACGGTGGACAAGCGCGTGCCGGGCGCGACGATGCGATCGCGCCCGGCAGGCTCAGCTTCAGCTCGCGGGAAGCGTGGGAACCTTGTACTGCGAGCAGGCGGCAGCGGTCAGGCGCACCGGGCCTGCCTTGCGGATGGTGATCTTCTTCATCTTCGGGTTCATAACGCCTCCTTGGAAGTGGACGCTCCGGGAACGCGTGCGGAAATTCCCGCCGAGGCGTCGAAACAAAGGTCACGAAAATTCTCGCACCCTTTTCCTGTTCCCGTTCGCCGCAATTGACGAGCTCGACGCCGGCTGACCGTAAGTCGCGGCGACTTCCCCGACCTATCGACCGGAAGGGTGATGACCGTTGGCGACAACCGTTCGTGGAGCGGTCGACCCGGCCGTTTCCCCAAAGGCCAGTTCGGGGCCGGTTCGTGAACGGATCCGCAACGGCGCGTTGAGCCGATCGGTCGTCCACGATGAGTGACATCCTGCAAATTTGTGGAGTTCCCGGCGGAGGGTGACCACGAAGGGACACGCGAGGACACCTCGGTTGTCCTGGTGGAGGCGTCCGAGGACTCGGAACACCACCCGGACGGCCGTGTAACGACTGCGTGCAGTATCCGGTTCGCCCACTGGTCGAAGAGGCCCGAACTGCGGGAAGCCGCAGGTCAGCGGCATCCAGGCGCACTACCCGCCTGCGGCTGGATGCCGTTTGTCCCTGAACACCACGATGCCCGGATCGCACAGCGACCCGGGCATCGTCGTGGTCTCGGTCCGGCCCGGCGGCGAAGGTCACCGCCCGGCCGGACCGGGTGCTCAGCCGCGCTCCGCGGCGTGGAGGGCGGTCACCTCCTGGTCGGTGAGGACGCGGTCGTAGGCGTGCACGGCGTCGATCGAACCGGACCAGTAGTCGCCCTTGCGGCCCGCGAACTTGGCGCGGCCGACGGCGAGCGGACCGGTGCTGGTGACGTCGGGGCCCGCCGGGTTGACGGCCACGCGCTGGCCGTCGACGTAGAGCCTGATCTCGTTGGTGGCGTGGTCGCGGACGCCGACCAGGTGGTACCAGCGGTTGAGCTCCGGTGTGGTGACCAGCCTGGCGCGGTTGCCGCCGGGGGTGCTGAACGCGAACGCGCCCTGCCCGTACTGGAGGTAGAACGGGCTTTCCTGGCGCCTGCCGTCCTGGCTGACGGCCGTGGCGTAGTTGCCGGGCAACTCGTCCAGGGTGACCCACGCGGCGACGCTGTAGTCGCGGTTGGTGTCGAGGACGGGAGCGGCGGTCTCGGCGGAGTCGTCAACGCCGTCGAACGCGAGCGCCGATCCCTTGACGCCCGGCACCCAGGTGGTGCCGCCCTGCAACGTCAGCGGACTGCGGCCGCCGCTGATGTCGACGGCCGTGGTGCCCTTGTTCTCGTCCAGCTGCCAGTTGCCGCGACCGGGGAAGTTGGCGTCCTTGCCCGCCAACGCGCCCGCCCGGATGACCTTGCGGTTGATGTCGCGGACCGGGGCGGGGTCGACCTTGATCTCGCGGCGGTCGTAGGTCCACAGGCCGTTCAGCTCGGTCTCCAGGTCGGTCACCTGGGTGTAGACCGATCCGGACAGCTCGGCCCCCGCGGCTTCGAGGTAGAACTCGGTGGTGTTGTCGACGTACTTCGCCGTCAACGCCGCCTTGTCCTTCACCCCGCTGTAGATCGCGGCGGGCGGACCGGGCCACATGTGACCGGGGGTGCGGAGGGTGAAGCCGCCGTGCTCGCCGTCCATCGCGACGCGCGTCGCGTCCGGGTAGGCGGGGTCGGTGTTGTTGTAGTCGTGGTGGTCGATGACCTCGCCCTTGCCGGAGTCACCCTTGGAGTTGCAGCAGTTCACCCCGCTGTGGGCGTTGACGATCCGCGACGGGTCGGCCGCCTTGACCCGCTCGGCGATCCGGCCGGTCTCCTCGCGGTCCCACTCGCCCCAACCCTCGTTGAACGGGATCCAGCCGATGATCGACGGGAAGTTGTGCAGCTGCTCCATCGCCCGGTTGCCCTCGGTGAGGAACGCCTGCTGGCCCTCGACCGTGTTGTAGTCGCCGGACACGAAGTCCTGCCACACCAGCAGGCCCAGCTCGTCGGCGTGCTTGTACCAGCGGGCGGGCTCGATCTTGATGTGCTTGCGGACCGCGTTGAAGCCGAGGTCCTTCTGCGCCTTGAGGTCCCAGCGCAGGGCCTCGTCGCTCGGCGCCGTGTACAGGCCGTCCGGGAAGAAACCCTGGTCCAGCATGGACAGCGAGAACACCGGGTTGCCGTTGAGGACGAGCTTCGGGAAGCCGCCGACGTTCTGCACGGCGATGGACCGCATGCCGAAGTAGCTCTCGACCTCGTCCTTGCCGCGCCCCTGGGACAGTTCCACGTCCAGGTCGTAGAGGTACGGGTCCTCCGGGCTCCACAGGTGCGGCTTGTCGATCTTCAGCGAGAGCTGGGTGTTGGCCGTGCCGCTCACGCTGCCGACCTTGCGGCCCTTGGCGTCGCGCGCGGTCGCGGTGACCTTCGCGGTCGACGACGCCGACTTCACCTGCACCTGAAGCGCGCTCTTCGCCAGGTCCGGCGTGGTGACGACCGAGTCGATCGCCACGTCCGGCACGGGCTCCAGCCACACGGTCTGCCAGATGCCCGAGTTCTGCGTGTAGACGATGCCGCCGGGGTTGCGCGACTGCTTGCCGATCGGCTGGTTCGGGCCGGTGGTGTCGGTGACCGCGACGACGATCTCCTGCTTGCCGGAGCCCGTCAGCGCGTCGGTGATGTCCGCGGTGAAGGCGCTGTAGCCGCCGAAGTGCTCCGCGACCTGCTTGCCGTTCACCCAGACCCGCGCGTGGTGGTCCACCGCGCCGAAGTTGAGCTTGAGGCGCTGCCCCGAGCCGATCTTCCAGTCGCGCGGCACGGAGACGAGCTTGCGGTAGAACATGTGGTCCTCGTGGCGTTCCAGCCCGGAGAGCTGGGACTCCACCGGGAACGGCACGGTGATCTTCTCGGCGAGGGTCTTGCCGAACACCGGCTGCTCCCCCGCCGCCGCGCCCGCGAACTCCCACTGGCCGTTGAGGTTGAGCCAGTCCTCCCGGACCTGCTGCGGCCGCGGGTACTCGGGCAGCGGGTTGTTCTTGTCGAGCTCGTCGCCCCACTTCGTGGTCAGCCGGTGGGTCGACGCGTTGGTCGCGGACCGGATGATCTGCGGCACGGTCTCGCCGCCGACGACGAGGCCGCCGGTGCCGTCGTAGGAGAACTTGACCCGCTGCCCCTTCTGGATCGGGTTCGACAGCGTGAGCACGAGCTTGGACTTGTCGCGCCTGTCCACGGCGACCTTCGACACCGGGAACGGGGTGGTGTCGACCTCGACGCCCAGGTGCCCGGCGGCCTGGCCGAGGCTGGTGATCGGCTGCTCGAAGTCCGCGACGACCTTCAGGCCCTCCTCGTCGACGCTCGGCGCGACCGGGAAGACCTGGAAGCCGTCCGGCGGCGTGAACGCCGACTCGGGCACGATCTGCTTCGCCAGTTCCGGCGTCGACCAGCGGAGGAACGCGTTCGCGCCGCCGATGTCCTGGAACAGCTCCAGCTTGAAGTCGTGGGCCTCACCGGCCACGAGGCGCACCGGCTGGCTGCGCTGCTCGACGTCCCAGTCGCCGACCCAGTGGTCGATGACCGGCTGCCCGTCCAGGAAGAGCCGGAAGCCGTTGTCGCCGATGAGGTGGAACGTGTAGTCGCCGGTGGCCGGGGCGGTGAGCTTGCCGGTCCAGCGGGCGGTGGTGTGCTCGGACAGGCCGGTGAGGGACTGGAACGTCCCCGCGAGGCCGGGCAGGTCGATGTTGGGATCGAGCATCACGCCCCCGAGCTGGGCGAAGTCGCGAGCTCCGGGTGCGGACATCCGGAAGTACTCGCCCTTCAACCCGTGCACGGCGGCAGCGGATTCAGGGGCGCTGGCCGAGGCCGCGCCTGTCGGCGTGACGACGGAGAACACCAGCAGCAGCGCCAACGTGAGCGCCCGCAGGGGGGGTCGTGGCATCGAGCTTCCTTCCTGGCGGCGAGGGCGTGAGTCACCTCACACAGAAATCTGCTCGATTACTAACATGTTTCAACAGAGAACAACAGCACCGCACAGAAATTTGTCTGATCGGACGAACCGGTCACGGCAACCCGAATCCCGCCGAGTGGACGCCGTGGTCATCGCCCAACGGAGGGGATACGGTCGCAGCGGGTGATCGACGGCGGAGTGGCCGAGTGGTTGAGGCACAGGCCTGCAAAGCCTGGTACGCGGGTTCGATTCCCGTCTCCGCCTCAGGGCGAACCGGCGTGGAAGGCTTCCTTCCACGCCGGTCACCGCAGGTCAGGGGTTCAGAAGCTGAGTTCGCCCGGTGGTCGGGCCGCACCGAACAGGGCACCGGACGCCAGGTCGGCGCCCGCCGCGGTCCACGACGCGGCCTGCTCCTCGGTGTCGACGCCGCCGACGAGGATCGCCGCGCCCGACCCGTGCACCAGCGCGGCCAGTTCGGTCGCGAACGGCGACCGCGCCAACCGAACGGACTTCACCGGCAGCTCCTCCACCAGCGCGAGGTCGGCCGAACCCCCGTCGAAGCCGTCCAGCATCGTCGCCACGCCCATGTCGGCCAGCACGCCGAAGTTGTCGGCCGCCTCCGGCACCCGCAGCGCTTGCGCGGACATCCCGATCGTCAGCCGCCCCGGCCGCAGCCCGGTCTCCTTGAGCACCCGCACGACCCGGTTGATCAGGTCGGCGTCCGCGGCCTGGTAGGCCGTGAGGCCGACGATCAGCGGCACGTTCTTCCACCACACCGCCTGACCGCTCGCCGAGCGCAGCAGCCACTCGCCCAGCGGCAGGATCAGCCCGGTCTGCTCGGCGAGGTCGGCGCACCGCGCGTGGGTGAGCCGACCGAGGTCGGGGTGGTCCCAGCGCAGCAGCGCCTCCACGCCCGCGGTCGCGCCGTCGGCGAGCCGCACCACGGGCCGGTAGACCGCGATCACCTCGCCCTGCTCCCACGCGCCCGGCATCGACACGGCCAGCGACTGCTCCTCGCGGTCCTGCGCGTCCTGGTCGGGGTGGTAGAGCTCCCACTGGCCGCGCCTGGTCTTCGCCCGGCGCAGCGCGAGATCGGCGGCGCGGAGCAGTTCGACGGGGTCCACGTCCGGCGACGGCCGGTGCACCACGCCCACGCTGACCGACACGGCCAGCCCGTGACCGTCCACGAAGGTCGGTTCGGCGAGTTCGGCGTTGATCTCCGCCACGATGGTCGCCACGTCCGGCGTCGTCGGCGAGTTCTCCAGCAGGATGCCGAACTCGTCGCCGTCGAACCGGGCGATCATGGCCTTCTCGCGGGACAGCACGACCTTCAGGCACTGCGCGACGTGCACCAGCAGCCGGTCACCGGCCTGCCTGCCGAGGCTGTTGCAGACCATGCCGAACGCGTCGAGGTCGAGGTGCAGCAGGGTGACGCCGCAGGTCGGGTCGGCCTGCCGCAGCGCGGCCTCCAGGTGGCTGCCGAAGTACTGCCGGTTCGGCAGGCCGGTCAGCACGTCGTGCAGGACCTGCCGCTTCAGCTCGCCCTGCAGCAGCATCAGCTCGGTGCCGTCCTCGACCACGATCACGAGGTGGCTCGGCTCGTCGTCGGCGCCGCGCAGCAGCGAGGTGGTCAGCGAGATCCTCGCGGTCTCGCCGTTCTTCCGGATCAGGCGCTGCGACTGGCGGATGCGGGTCTCGGTGCCGTCGAGCAGCGTCCGCATCGCGTCGCGCAGCACGTCGGCGGAATCGGGGTGCACCAGGTCGAACAGCGTGGTGCCGGTCAGCTCCGCGGGGAGGTACCCGAGGATGTCGCCGATCGCGGCGTTGGCCCGCACGAGCTGGCCGTCCAAGCCGATGATCATGATGCCGCTCGACGAGGACGTCGCCACCTCGTCGAACCGCGCCTCGCTCTCGCGCAGGTTCGACTTCGCGTCCCGGACCGCCTTGAACAGCGAGAGCTGCATGCTCTCCTGCTGCGCGATGACGGAGCGCTGGTTCTCGGCCAGGAAGCCGACGGCCAGCGCTCCGAGACCGAGCACGATGCGCTCGGCCGTCTCCTCCACGGGCTGGAACTCCGGAAGCGCCAGCAGGCCCTTGCCCAGCACCTCCAGCGTGCAGCGCAGACCGGGTTCGCCGATGTACCCCAAGGCGCACAACCGTTGTCCCGCGCGTTCCAGCACTTCGGCGTCGTGCTGCCCGCGCACGAGCGCGTCGCACACGACGTCCAGCTGCTCGCCCAGTTCCCGGTCGAGCTCCTCCGAGGTGAGCGGAACGACGACGACACGGCTGAGGAGGTAGGTCCACTTGCGGGCAAGGGCTCTCCGCCTGCGCGTTAACTCAGGCTGTGGTGACGAGGCGTCCGGACTCTGGCCTGGGTTGGGCATTTTCGTTGGCCTACTTGTGATGTCGAGGTGCGCGGGAGTTTACCCACTCGTCGTCTTCCCACGTTCGGCCGTCAGCGTGAAGCGCCATCACTCGATCGTGATACCGGACTCGCTCAGGTGACGCTGCGCTAGGGCTTCACCCCGACACCCGCGTAGACCAGCATGTTCATGTCCGGGGAGTCCGAGATGTCGGAGGGGCCCTCCGGACGCCACTCGCCGCACCCGACCAGACCCGGCTCCACGAGGTCGAAACCCTTGAGCAGATCGGTGATCTGGGAATGCGTCCGCAGGTTCATCTGGTCGCGGCTCTTGCTGCGCTTGATGACCTCGGTGGCGTCGGTCACCTCGTCGCCCTGGTGGTCGGCGGAGGCGTGCGTGACGGCCAGGTAGCTGCCCGGCGCGAGCGCGTCGCGGTAGCGGGTCAGCAGGCCGGGCAGGTCCGACGCGTCGTCCACCCAGTGCAGCATCAGCAGCATGAGCAGGCCGACGGGCTCGTCGAAGTCCAGCAGCCGCCGCGCCTCCGGGCTCGTCAGGATGGCCTCGGGGTCGCGCATGTCCGCGTGCACGATCGCCGCGCCCGCGTTGCCGGACAGCATCAGCTCGCTGTGCGCCACCGCGATCGGGTCGCGGTCGACGTAGACGATCCGGCACTTCGGATCGCGCGACTGCGCGACCTCGTGCACGTTGGACACGGTCGGGATGCCCGATCCGATGTCGAGGAACTGGCGGATGCCCTGGTCCATCATGAACCGCACGGCGCGCCCGAGGAACGCCCGGTTCACCCTGGCGGCCTGCCGGAGACCCGGCATGATCTGCTCGATCTGGGCCCCGACCTCGCGGTCGACCGCGAAGTTGTGGCCACCGCCGAGGATGTAGTCGTAGGTCCTGGCCATGCTCGGAACGGAAATGTCGACGTCCTGGGGAACCCAGTCCCGCTGTTGCGCCACGGTCACACACCTCATTCGGCTGGTGAAGCGACGATGGTAGGCGACACGTCGGCCGATCGAGACCGGCAAGTGTGTGATCGGACGCCACCCGAACGGGTGCTGGGCGTCTCCGCCGAATAGACCCTATGGTGGGCGATTCCATTCGGCTTCCATTCGAGGAGCGATGATGTCCGTCCCGGTGGCTCATGGCCGCTGGCCTTTCGTCGGACACACACCGTCGATGCTCAGGCAGCGGTTCAGGTTCACGTCGTCCCTGCGGGCCGAGGGCGAGATCGTGAGAATCTATCTCGGCCCGATGGAAACATATTTCGTGACAAGTCCCGAACTGGTGCACAAAGTGCTGGTCACCGAGGGCGGCAGTTTCCGCAAAGGCGCGATGTTCGACAAGTTCCGCCCGTACCTCGGCAACGGGCTGGTGCTGTCGAACGGCCCGTTCCACCGCAGGCAGCGCAAGCTCATCCTGCCCGCGTTCCACCGCGAGCGGATCACCCGCTACGCCGGGACCATGGTCCGCGCGGCGGCCGACCTGGTCGGTTCGTGGACGCCCGGCGAGGTCCGCGTGGTCGAGGAGGACATGCAGGGCTTGGCGGTCACCGTCGTCGGCGAGGCGCTGTTCTCGACCGAGATGGGCAAGCGCGCCATCGAGGAGGTCCGCCGGTCCATCTTCGTGGTGATCAAGCAGGGCATGGTCCGCGCGCTGTCCCCCGGCTTCGTGGAGAAGCTGCCCATCCCTGGCAACCGGCAGTTCGACCAGTCCGTCCAGCGGATGCGCGCGATCGTGCTCAAAGTGGTCGCGAGCTGGCGAAACGACGGTGTGGACCACGGCGACGTGCTGTCGATGCTGCTGCTCGCCCAGGACGACTCCGGCGCGGGCATGACCGACCAGCAGACCTACGACGAGGTCCTGACGCTGCTCACCGCGGGGATCGAGACGACCGCGCTGGCGCTGTCGTGGATCTTCCACGAGATCGCCCGCCACCCCGAGGTCGAACGGCGGCTGGTCGCCGAGATCGACGAGGTGCTGGACGGCCGCCCGGTCGGCGTCGAGGACGTGGCGCGGCTGACCTACGCGCACCAGGTGGTCAACGAGGTGCTGCGCCTGTACCCCATCTGGTTCCTGATGCGCCGGGCCACCGCCGACGTCGATCTCGGCGACGTGCGAATTCCCGAAGGCTCCGAAGTGATCGTGAGTCCGCACGCGCTGCACTCCGATCCGAATTCCTACCCCGACCCCGACCGTTTCGATCCGGACCGGTGGTCACCCGAACGTGCCGATGACGTGCCGAAAGGCGCATTTATTCCATTCGGCGCGGGCACGCGCCACTGCGTCGGCAACGTCTTCGCGCAAACCGAGATCGTCATCACCGTGGCCACCGTGCTCGCGCAATGGCGATTGGTCCCGGTCCCGGAACGGCCGGTGCGCGTGAAGTTCACCTCCGCCGCCTATCCCGTCGGGCTGGCGATGAAAGCAATTCCCCGTCACTAGTTGGAGGTAGTTCTCCGTGCGTTCGCTGTTATTCCGCCGGTTGTGCGCCACCGTGCTGCTCACCGCGGCCTCGTGCCTCGTCCCCCCGGCAGGTCCGGCAGGCGCGGCCGCCGTCACGTGCGAGGAGGTGCGCGTCCCGGTCTCGCTCGTGGGCACGACGCAGACCATGTACGGCAAGCTGTGCACGCCGCAGGGCGCGACGGCGGTGCAGGTGCTCATCCCCGGCGGGACGTACAACGGGTCCTACTGGGACATCTCGTACAAGCCGGAGACCCGTTCGTACCGGCAGTCCATGAACAACGCCGGGTACGCGACGCTGGCCGTGGACCGGCTGGGCACCGGCAAGAGCTCGAAGCCGCTCAGCGCGCTGGTCACCGCGAGCGCACAGGCGTCGGCCGTGCACCAGGTGATCCGGACGCTGCGGCCGCGGTTCGCGAAGGTCTTCGTCGGCGGCCACTCGATCGGCGCGGCGATGGCGATGATCGAGGCGGGCACGTACCGGGACGTGGACGGCGTGATCGTCACCGGCATGACGCACCGGATGAACCTGATCACCGTGCTCCCGGTGCTGGCCAACATGATCCCGGCGCCGCTGGACCTGAGGTTCCTCGGCTCGACGCTGGACCTCGGCTACCTGACGACCGCTCCCGGCACCCGGTTCAAGGCTTTCCACAGCCCCGGCCCGAACGTGGCGGAGGCGATGTCGTTCGACGAGTCCACGAAGGACGTCTTCGCGGTCACCGAGGCCGTCGACACGATCGTGCTGACGAACGTCCTGATCCCGTTCACCAAGCAGATCAACGTCCCGGTGCTGCTCGTGGTCGGCGACGGCGACACCCATTTCTGCGGTCAACCGCTGGGCAGCGACTGCTCGTCCGCCGCCGCGCTGCGCGCGTCCGAGGCCCCGTTCTTCTCCGGCGCGGCCCAGCTGCAGACCTACGTCCTGAGCGGCTACGGGCACTCCATCAACTACGCGCCCAACGCCCCGACCTACCACCAGGTGGTCAAGAACTGGGCCCGCACCGTCGGCTGACCGGGCGGCGTCGACACCACCGTGGTGAACCTGCTGGCAGCACTGGGTTTGACGACGCTGCTGTTCCGGAACTTCCGCGCCTGAAAGGCATCGCGGGATGTCCGGCGACCACCCCCGGTCGCCGGACATCCATGTTTCGCCCGTGATCCGCACGGGTAAGCCCACTCCGCCCCGGAGGAGAGGAGTGGACCGTGCACCTGGCGACGTACGTGGGTTTGCTCGACAACGCCGAACGCTCGCTCGCCGACGCCTTCCGACTGGTCGCGACGAACGACTCGGTCGAGCCCGACGTGGCGCGCACGTGCGAAGGCCTGGCCGCCGCGAGCGACCGGCACGTCGATCGACTGGTGCCCGTCGTGCGGCGCTACGGCGAGCGCGACGGGGTGGAGTCGCGGGCCATGGGGCTGGAGAACGCCCGCCCCGGCAGTGCCGGGCTGCTGCGGGACCTGCTGGACGTCTACGCGCTCGCCGCGTTCGTCGATCTGACGTGGACGGTCGTGGCCCACGCGGCGCGCGGCCTGCGCGACAGCGCGCTGCTGGACGTGGCGGAGTCGTGCGAGCAGGAGACGGACCGCCAGCTGGTGTGGCTGCGCGCACGGGTGAAGCAGACCGCCCCGCACGTGCTCATCCCGACACCGTGACCGGCCGGCCGCGCTAGGCGGTGGACGGGGCCGCCGCCACCTCGGCCCAGATCGTCTTGCCCCAGGACCGGACGGCACTCCCCCACCTCTGCGCGAGGTGGTCCACCACGACCAGCCCCCGCCCGCGGTTCGCGCCGAAGCGGGACACGCCGAGAACCGGCAGGTGGTTCGGATCGGAGTCGTCGACCTCCAGCCGCACGATCCTCCGGTGGTCCGGCCGCCACAGCCGCGCGAACAGCGGCCTCACGCCGTGGTCGTAGGCGTTGCTGACCAGCTCGGTGGACAGCAGTTCGACGTCCTCGACGAAGTCGGCGTCCTCCTCGGCCAGCATGTCGCGGATGCTCGCGCGCAACTCGGCCAGCGGGGGTACAGGGTGGCGCTGGAGATCCACGTCGATCCGGGCCGGGTGTGGCTTCGAACTGGTCATCGCACTTCAACCTCGTGCCCGTCGTCCTCGGTGGTGCTCGGCACCGGACCGCCACCAGCTCCCGGTCAGGTCCATCGTGCTCATCGGACGATGAAGCAGACGCCCCAGTTCCCTCGGACGAACAACCCCAAAAACCCGGAGTTCCCCATCCGGAAGCCGCGAAACCTCATCTCACCGTGTTCTTCCCCGGCTCCGGTACTCCGGACGCCCTGGTTGACATTGGGCCGATCAGGGTATTCCAGGGTCGTCGACGATGACCGAGCCCTCAGGAGAGCACCATGCGCCTTCCCCAGCCACGAGGACCGGTGAGCGCGGCGCTCGTCGAGGGGCTGCGCGGATCCGCCCCGCTGTCGATCGCCGTACCGGACCTGCCGGTGCACGAGGTCCTGCACGACGGGGACCTCCAGCTGTCGTTGTGGATCTGCTACGAGATGCACTACCGCGGGTTCGAGGGGGTCGACGACGGGTGGGAGTGGGATCCGTCGCTGATCGCCCTGCGCGGGGAGCTGGAGGGGCAGTGGCTGGCCGCGCTGCGCCTGCTGGCTCCGGCTCAGGACGTCGAAGCGGACGAGGTGCCCGCGGCACTGGCCGCGCTGGTCGCCGCCGACGACGGTCCGTCGCTGGCGGGGTTCCTCCAGCGGGAGGCGACCCGTGAGCAGTTCCGCGAGTTCGTGGCGCTCCGGTCGGTCTACCACCTGAAGGAGGCCGACCCGCACTCGTGGGCCATTCCACGCCTGGAGGGGTCCGCCAAGGCCGCGCTCATGGAGATCCAGACCGACGAGTACGGCGGCGGGCGGGTGGAGCGGATGCACTCCGAGCTGTTCCGCGACGTCATGCGCGCGCTCGACCTGGACGACACCTACGGTCGCTACGTGGACGAGGCGTCCGCGGTGACGCTCGCCGTCACCAACATGATCTCGCTGTTCGGCCTGCGGCGGGAGCTGAGCGGAGCGCTGATCGGACACCTGGCGGCGTTCGAGATGACCTCGTCGCTGCCGAACCGCCGGTACGGCAACGGATTGCGCCGCCTGGGCGGGGACGCGACGGCGACCCGGTTCTACGACGAGCACGTGGAGGCCGACGCGGTGCACGAGCAGATCGCCGCGCACGACCTCTGCGGCGGGTACGCGCTCCAGCACCCGGAGGCGGCGGCCGACATCCTCTTCGGGGCGAAGGCGTGCCTGGCCGTCGAAGCGGAGTTCGGCAGGCACCTGCTCGAACGGTGGACGGAGAACTCCCTGTCCCGCACGGCGTGAGATGGATTGTGTGGGATCCGATCGGAGGGGGTAACCGCACATCGTGGCCACATCACCGGAAAGTCGCGCGACCATCACGTCCTATGAGGACGGTCCGCTGCTCGTGCGCGGCGACTTCGAGCTGCGCACGCAGTCCGGCGAGGTGATCGACGGAGGCCGCAGCACCGTGGCGCTGTGCCGGTGCGGGCTCTCCGCGATCAAGCCGCTGTGCGACGGAACCCACAAGGCCGGAAAGTTCCACGCGTCCGGGGGAGATCGCGAACGCTGATCCCCAGCACGTGTGGGACCGAATCGTTCGGGTACTCCCGTACCCGGCACCACAACGGAAATACGGAGGAAGCGTGACGACGATCGAGAAGTCCGTAGACGTGGAAGTCCCCGTCACGACCGCGTACAACCAGTGGACGCAGTTCGAGTCCTTCCCGGCGTTCATGGAAGGCGTCGAGAAGATCAACCAGCTCACCCCCACCCGCACGCACTGGGTCACGAAGATCGGCGGCGTCAGCCGGGAGTTCGACGCCGAGATCACCGAGCAGCACCCGGACGAGCGGATCGCCTGGCACACCGTGGGCGACACCGAGGAGGGCACGTCGCACGGCGGCGTGGTGACCTTCCACCGGATCAGCGACACCACCACCAGGGTCAACCTGCAGATGGACTACCACCCGGAGTCCCTCATCGAGAAGGCGGGCGCCGCGCTGGGCGTGGTGGGCATCCGGGTGAAGGGCGACCTGGACCGCTTCAAGGACTTCATCGAGCAGCAGGGCACCGAGACCGGCGCGTGGCGCGGTGACGTCGACGCGGCGCCGCAGCACCACACGCCCCGCCCCGATGACGGTCGCGGCGAGCCGCCGCTGGCGAACGGCGCGCCGATTCTGTAGCAGCAGCAACGCTTCGAGGGCCCGATGCGGACATCCGCACCGGGCCCTCGCGCGTGTCCACCCTGCGTTAGCGGCCCGTGCACGACACAATGATGATCAGCACTCCCCCGACGAACCCCGGAGACGCACATGCCCAACCCCGTCCTGCAGGTCATCATCGGCAGCACCAGGCCGGGCAGGGTGGGAGCCCCCGTCGCCACCTGGTTCACCGAGCAGGCGAGGGTGCACGGCGGGTTCGAGGTCGAGCTGATCGACCTCGCCGAGGTCGCCCTGCCGATGTACGACGAGCCGCACCACCCGATGACCGGCAAGTACCTGCACGACCACACGAAGGCGTGGAGCGAGACCATCGGCCGCGCCTCGGCGTACGTCTTCGTCACGCCGGAGTACAACAACGGCTACCCCGCGCCGCTGAAGAACGCGATCGACTACCTCAACGCCGAGTGGCGCGACAAGCCCGTGGCCTTCGTGTCCTACGGCGGTGTGTCGGCGGGCACCCGCGCCGTGGCGCAGCTCAAGCAGGTCGTGTCCACGCTTCGGATGATCCCGGTCCAGGACGCGGTGAACATCCCGTTCGTCCAGCAGTTCCTCACCGACGGCGTGCTGACGCCGAACGAGGTCATGACGTCGGCGTCGAAGCAGGTGCTCGACGAACTGGTGAAGCTGAGCACCGCGCTCTCCGCCATCCGGGACTGAGGGTCCGCCGGCGAGAATCCCGTGGAGTGTGGCAATCCAGCCAGTTCCGGCGGGCGGACGCCGTCGTTAGCGTCGGATCGGTCAACCGAGGGAGGCCGATCCGATGGTGCACGCGCAAGTCGTCCTGTTCGACGGGTTCGACCCGCTGGACGTCATCGCGCCCTACGAGGTGCTGGGCGCCGCCGCCCTGGTCACCGAGGGGCTGCTGACGGTCGAGCTGGTCTCGGCCGAAGGCCCGCGGGAGGTGCCGAGCGGACTCGGGACGATGTCGCTGCGCGCGACGGCACGCCTGGACCCCTCCCGCGCGGACATGGTCGTCGTGCCCGGCGCTCTGGGGCGACTGCCGGACGAGGACGAGCCCGCCGACGACAGCATCCCGGTCATCCTGGGCCGCACGCTCGACACCGCGCTGCCCGCCCTGCTCGAGGAGGCGCTCGACCGGCCGGGGCTGACCGTGGCCACGGTGTGCGGCGGGTCGATGGTGCTCGCGATGGCCGGGCTGATCGAGGGCCGTCCGGCGACGACCCACCACCTGGGGCTGGACCTGCTCGACGCCACCGGCGTGATCGCGATCGACGCCCGCGTCGTGGACGACGGGGACCTGGTGTCCGGCGCCTCCGTCACCTCGGGCCTGGACGTCGGGCTCTACCTGCTGGAACGCGAACTGGGACCGCGCGTGGCGCTGGCCGTGGAGAAGCTCATCGCGCACGAGCGCCGCGGCACGGTCTGGCGCAACACCGGGGCCGACCTGAAGACGGGGGTCTGACGATGTCCGTGGAGGGCACCTGGAACCTCGTCGTCGACACCCCTCTCGGCAAGCAGCGGGCGGTGCTCGAACTGTCCACGCACGACGGCGTGCTGCGCGGCGTCGCCCGCGACGAGCGGCACGGCGAGGAGATCACCCTCACCGACCTGGTGGTCGACGGCGACCGGCTGACGTGGGCGCAGTCCATCACCAAGCCCCTCCGCCTGAACCTCGTCTTCGACGTCACGGTCGGCGGTGACGAGATGACCGGTCACTCGAAGGCGGGCCGACTGCCCCGCTCCAAGGTCATCGGGCACCGGGACGCGTGACCGGCGAGGACGTACGCTCGACCATGCACACCGTCGCCGTGCTCGCGCTGGACAAGGTCGTGCCGTTCGACCTGTCCACCCCGATCGAGGTGTTCACCCGCGCGCAACTGCCCGGCGGACACCCCGCGTACCGGGTCCGGGTCTGCGCCACCACACCCCTCGTCGACGCCGGGACGTTCGTCGTCCAGGCCGCATGGGGTCTGGAGGCGCTGGCCGACGCGGACACGATCATCCTCCCCGGCTGCTCCGAGCTGGCGGCCCCCGTCCCGGACGACGTCCTCGACGCGTTGCGGGCCGCGGCGGCAGGCGGCACGCGGATCGCGTCGGTCTGCTCCGGGGCGTTCATCCTCGCCGCCACCGGCCTGCTCGACGGCCTGCGCGCCACCACGCACTGGGTGGCCGCCCCCGCGCTGGCGGCGCGACATCCCGAGATCGAGGTGGACCCGGACGTCCTCTACGTCGACAACGGCCAGTTCCTCACGTCGGCGGGCGCGGCGGCCGGGCTGGACCTGTGCCTCCACCTGGTCCGGCGCGACCACGGCTCCAGGGTGGCGGCCGCCACCGCGCGCCTGTCCGTGATGCCCCTGGAACGCGAGGGGGGCCAGTCCCAGTTCATCGCGCAGGACCAGCACCCCACCCCCCAGGGCTCGGTCCTGGAACCCGTGCTGCGGTGGATGGACGACAACGTGGACAAGACCCTGACCCTGGAGGACATCGCCGCCCACGCGAGCATGAGCACGCGCACCCTCAACCGCCGCTTCCGCGAGCAGACCGGCACCACTCCCCTGCGGTGGCTGCACCGGGCCCGCGTGCGCCGGGCGCAGCACCTGCTGGAGTCCACCACGCACCCGGTCGACCGGATCGCCGACCAGGTCGGGTTCGGCTCCCCCACCGCGTTCCGCGACCAGTTCAAGCGCGTCGTCGGCACCAGTCCGAACGCCTACCGCGTGGCGTTCCGGGGGACACCGCGCTGACCCACGCGCACGCGGTTCGTTGATCTCGCTGTTGATGGGTGGCCCCGGTGGTTCTCCATTGTCGGCATCACCGCCGACCGTGCCCGCTGGGCCGTCCGTCCTTCCGCAAGTCGGGCGACGACGCATCGGCGGTCCCACCGCTCGGCGCGGCCGAGCGGAGAGAGGCCCACCGATGCTGGAATGGCCGGTATGAGCCGACTGCCGCACCTCACCCCCGCCGACCTCGACCCCGCCCAGCGCGAGCTGTACGACGCCATCACCGGCGGCCCCCGTGCCGCCGGGCCCCAGGCGGTCCGGCTCGTCGACGACGCGGGCAGGCTGGCGGGGCCGTTCAACGCGATGCTGGTCGCGCCGCCGCTCGGGCAGGCGTTGCAGGGTCTCGGCGCGGCCGTCCGCTACCGGACGACGCTGAGCGACCGGGTGCGCGAGATGGCGATCCTCGCCGTGGCGGGCCGGTGGGACTGCGACTTCGAGCGGTACGCCCACGAGCCCCTCGCGCTGGCCGCGGGCGTCACGCCGGAGCAGGTCGCCGCCCTTCGCGACCTGACCCCGCCGGATCTGGCCGACGACATCGAGCGCCGTGCCCTGCACGTGGTGTTCGCCCTGCTCAGGGAAGAGGACCTGGACGACGAGTCGTACACCGGGGCCGTTTCGACCATCGGCGACCGCATGGTCTTCGAGCTGACCGCTCTGGTGGGCTACTACGCGACGCTCGCACTGCAGTTGCGGGTCTTCCGCGTCACCACCCCTGCCTAGAGCCCGGGATCGGCGAACCGCGGTCGCGGCTCCGACCGGGCCGCCGATCACCGGGCCGTCAGGACCGGTCGCAGTCGCGGGCCTCGGCGGCGGCCTTCAGGTCGCGCATCCACCCTTCCAGGCCCTGGCCGAGGGCACGGGTCGCGGTCGGGACGTCCGCCTCGACCTGGGCTCCGGTCCAGGTCTCCTCGGTGCGGACGCGGACGCCGCCCTCGACCTTGGTGAACGTCCAGACGTGGACGCCCTCGTCGATGGTCAGCCCCTCCCCGATCGCGGGTCCGCGCCACAGGACGCAGGCCTGGTCCTTGACCTGCCCGACCGTGGACGTGATCGTCAGGGTGGTGGCGGGGGTCGTGGGTGTGGGAGGTGCCGGGGTCGTCCAGCGGAACCGCGACCCCTTCCGGAGGCGGCCGGAGTCCAGGAGTTCCGCCGTCGTCACCGGCGACTGCCACGACGGCCAGCGCTCCACGTCGGTCTGCAGGTCCCAGATGGTGCTCAGCGGCGCGTTGATCACGACCTCGGTCCGGTAGCGGATCAGGGCGGTGTCGTCGACGCCCTCCCCCCGGCACCCGACCTGGTCGCTCCGCTGAGCGGGGTCCGCGTGGGCGGGGGTGCCCGCGATCCCGAGCACCCCTGCGACGGCGAGCGAGATCGTGAGCGCGATGGCGCGGGTCGACTGGCGAACGGTGTTCATGGTGTTCCCCTCGTTGCGGTGAGCCGATGACCTCGTGCTGTGGTCAGCCTGCCGCGACGAAGACCGCTTTCGCGTCGGTGGAACCTACGTAGGTGGACGGCCCCGTCAGCGGGGTGTCCGGGTGAGCGCCTCCCGGGCGGAGAGCGGGCGCAGCACGAGTGGTCCTGGTCCGCGCGGACCTGGTAGCGGGACCGCACGGGGTTCGGCGTGTCGCCGACGCCGGTGGCCGGCGTGCGGGGTGACCCAGCCCGCGTTCCGCTTCAGCTCGAACGGGTACGCGGCGCGGTCCAGTTCGTCGTAGGCCGTGACGCTCACGTCGTTCGCGCCGGAGACGAGCAGACCGCCCGTCGGTGAGCAGCGCCCCTGGGTGTCGGTATGGTTGCCGTGGTCCTGCGGCCGATAGTGGTCGTCCACAGTGGACCGGTGGACGCCGATCGGAGTGCCGTCCTTGCGGTCGTCATAGCTCTCCTGCGGACCGCGGCCATACCAGGTGAAGTGCTGGAAAGCCTCCGGCACCGCTGGCGACACCCGATCCGCGGCAGGTACGGCAGGGTGCGGACCGCGCCGCGCGGACCAACCTGGTGCGCGAGCCGGATCGTCCCGGCGGCGTCGATCCGGTAGGTCATCACCTGGTCGAAGGAGGCGTCCGGCCGATCGGGCGCCACCACTGACCCGCGCACCTCCACGACCGCGCCCCCGGACGGGTCCCGGCTCGCGGTCACCGACTCGACCGCAGCCGGTCGAGTCCGTCCGCCACAGCTCCCTTTCAGCCGTCCCCCACGAGTAGATCTCGTTGCTGATCGGCGCGCGTCCAACTCCGGGCCGGACGCCAGCAGTTCCACGTCGCGAACGCGCATGGAGTCGAGCGTCCCGGTCGCCTTGCTGAACGCGTAGCGGAAGCCGGGTCCGGACACCTCGACCCGCTCGGCGTCCTCCAGCAGCACTCTCCCCTGCCCGTCCGGTGGCTTGCCAGCCGGCACCACCGTCCCACCGACCGGGAACCGTTCCATGTCACCGGGACTAGCCGGAGCGGGCACGCGGGCGGCGGTGGTGGCCTCCGGCACGACGTCGAGCGCGTGGCGCCCCTGGGCCAACTCCTTCGTCCCTTCGACCACCTTCCACGGCAGCCGCGACCCCGCGGTCGAGGCGAACGAACGCTCGTTGTGCACGCTCAGCACGCCGTCGGCGTAGAAGAACCGCAGCGGCTGGTGCACCCAGGCGAGTTGGGCCGTCTCCGGCCAGAGGAACCGGTCCGAGCCGATCAGACCATCCACACCGGACAGTCTCTCGTCGTTGGACAGGTAGCTGCCCCTGGTGCCGATCCGGTCGAAGTCCAGCGCCGGCACGGAGTCGGCGGCCGGGTCGCGTGCGCGTACTCGCCGAGGATCACCGATTTCGTGGTTGACACGGCCTGCTGCTCCAGCCGCTCGGGCGACGGGGCCCCGGACGTCGGACGTCGGCGAAGGGCGCGTCGCCGTCCGGCGAGTTGGACTGGTGGTAGAGCGGCCGGGTCGGATCGTTCTCCTTCGCCCAGTCGGCCATGGCGTAGTGCCCCGCCCCCAGTCCCGCCTCGTTGCCCGTGTCCCACAGGAAGACGCTCGGGTGGTTCTTGTCCTGCTGCACCATCGCGACGAAGCGCTCCAGGAACGCGTCCCGCCACTCCGACTCGTCGGCGAGGCACTGGCTCGGGCACGACTCGTGCGCGTACGTCTCGATGTCCACCCCGTCGTCGACCCAGAGCCCCTCGCGGTCGGCGAGACAGCACGCGCTTCCCGTTCACCTTCAGCTACCGGTCGGCGATGGAGATCTCCCGGAACCCGACCGCCTCGGTGTGCGGCACGGTGACGGACTGCCAGCCGCCGACGTCGTAGGCGTCCTCGAAGAAGCCCTGCGGCAGGTCCGCCATCGCGATCTTCCACTGCCCGTCGAGCGACGCGGTGTATGGCGTGCGCTCGTCCCGCCGGGCCGCGGACTTGACGTTCGCGTACGGCCGCAGTTCGGCGTGCGGCGCCTCCTATCCCTTGCCGGTCATGCGCGGGTCGTCGAGGCAGGCGTACGCCTCCGGAGCCGCCGCCGATCTCGCGGCCCCGGCCTCGGACACCACGCTCGCGACGAGGCAGGCGGAGAGCAGAGCGCGCATGCGGTCCTCCAAGGTTCCACACGTTCACCCAACAAGTAACGAAGATGAACACCTCCGCGCAATCCGGCATTACATGCCGTGCATTGAGACGCCTCGAACTCTTTCGACTGGCGCTGGTCCGACCGACTGGAGGTTCTACAGCGGGCGAACTTCCAGCCGGTCGGGCCACCGGTGACAGCCCTCCTGCGGTACGCGACAATGGAACTGGAGCAACACAACCGGAAAGAACGGGCAACGATGACGGAGTTCGAACCACGGCAGTACCCAGGCGTCATGGTATCGAGCACTTTCGAGGACCTGAAAGAGCACCGAGCCGCACTTATGCGGGCAATCGAGAGTCAGCAGCTGCATCCCGTGGCGATGGAATCGGACGCGGCACTGCCGGACGGGACGGTCCTCGATTCCTCACTGCGCAAGGTCCGGGACGCCGCCGCGTACGTCGGAGTCATCGGTCACCGGTATGGCCAGATCCCGGAATGCGATGAAAACCCACGACGACTGTCGTTGACGGAGTTGGAGTTCCGCGAAGCACGACGGTTGGGGCGGCCGATCCTCATCTTCATCATGGGACAGGACCACCTGGTGAAATGCACTTCAGTGGAAGGTGATCCAGAGAAGATGCGGAAACTGGAGGCGTTCCAGGAGGAGGTGAAACGCGCTTCCGAGGATTCCTCGATCCACCGGGTCTACCGGGTTTTCAACGATCTCGCCGATTTCTCGACGGCCGCTGCCCAATCTGTCGCGGAGTTGCGCCGACATCTCGACGCCGCACCGGACGTCGCCGTGCAGAAAAACGAAGGCGTTCCGGTGGCCCCAGACCTGTTCGCACAGCCGCGGTACATCGGTTCTCACACCTTCGTGGGCCGCGAGGCCCAGTTGGCGACCCTGAGCGATTGGTCGAGTCCGGCGGACCAGCACACCGTCTTGCTGTTCGAGGCTATCGGCGGAACCGGCAAGAGCATGTTGACATGGGAGTGGACCACGCGCCACGCCTCCGGTGTGCGCGGCGACTGGGCGGGCAAGTTCTGGTACTCGTTCTACGAGAAGGGCGCGGTGATGGCCGACTTCTGCCGCAGCGCCCTCGCCTACATGACCGGCTGCCCCCTCCTCACCTTCGCCAACAGCAAGCAGGTGGAGTTGAGCGAACTCCTGTTGCAGCAGTTGGAGTCCAAACCCTGGCTGCTGGTGCTGGACGGCCTCGAACGAGTCCTCGTCGCCTACCACCGCCACGACGCGGCTCAACTACTCGACGAGGAGGCGGGCGGTTCCGACCAGATCGCCAACCGCGACCCCTGCGCGGCGATCCGCCCCGAGGACGATGACCTGTTGTGGCGCCTCGCAGGCGCCTCGCCGTCGAAAGTTCTCATCACGTCACGACTGGTGCCACGAGCCCTGCTCAACTCGGCCAGTCAAGCCGTTCCCGGGGTCCTGCACGAACGACTGCCGGGACTGCGCCCCGCCGACGCCGAGGCACTGCTGCGCAGTTGCGACGTGACGGGCGATTCGGCGACGATGCGGGCTTTCCTGCAACGACACTGCGACTGCCACCCCCTGGTGACCGGCATCGTGGCCGGACTGATCAACGACTACCTGCCCGCCAGGGGCGACTTCGACAACTGGGCTGCGGATCCGGACCACGGCGGACATCTCGACATCGGCGAACTCGACCTCGTCCAGAAGCGGAACCACATCCTGCACGCGGCACTCGCGGCGTTATCTGAACCCAGCCGACAACTGCTGTCGACCGTGGCTTTGCTGTCGGAGGCCGTCGACTACGAAATCCTCAGCGCCTTCAACCCACATCTGCCGTCCGAAACATCGAGTGCCGCATCACGCGAACTCGCCCGCACTGTGACCGATCTGGAGCGGCGTGGTCTCCTGCAATACGACCGGCAGAGCAAGCACTACGACCTCCACCCGGTCGTACGCGCGGTCGCAGCCAGTGGCCTGAGAGCTGAAGATCGAGAAACGCTCGGACAACGGGTGATCGACCAGTTCTCCGCACGGGCACATCAGCCGTATGAGCAGGTCAAGAGCCTGGACGACCTCCGCGATCGCCTCACCGTCGTCCGCACGCTGTTGCAAATGGGCCGAATGCAGGCGGCGTGCAACGCCTACACAGGTGCCCTGGCGGAAACATTAAGCTACAAGCTCGACGCTTCGACCGAAATCTTGTCATTACTACGCCCTTTTTTCACTCGCAGATGGATCTCCTCCTCTGCCAAAGTCAGCACATATGACGCAGGGTACCTAATAAACGACATGGCCGGCGCATTGGCAGACATCGACGAGATCGATCAGAGCATATCCCTACTCGAGAATTTTTTGGAGTTCCATCCCCAGCGCGGCTACATAACCGGAACAGTCGTGACCCTATCGAATCTTGCATGCGGCCTAAAACGGCAAAACTTCGAAGCAGTAGCCGATGTTTGCATAAAACTCAGCCTGAACATGGCCGAGTTGATCGACAGCCCTCCAGCAACATACATCTCTCAAAAGTGGGCATTCATTCATCTAGCCACCTCCGGACAAGTCATTGCCGCCAAAAAAATGTGGCAGTCACTCGATCTCAACCTCCCCTGGGACCCCGACAAGAACCGTCACGGCGAGGCCCAGTTGAGCTATGCAATCTTTCGATTCGATCAAGGAATGCTCACCCAAGGTGAATTGACACGGATCGAACTGCTAGGGCGCGAATACGGGAACCGAAACGTCATCCGCGGCGCTCTCCAATTACGTGGGCGGTGGCTGATGCAGCGTGGCGAGTGGGTTCATGCCGCCAGGAATCTTGCGGAAGCGGTCCGCATGACCCGCGCAGTGGGCCTCAACGACAGGCTGACGGAAACGCAACTCACTTTGGCCCGCTTACACCTAGGCGAGTTGCCGGATCCTCGACAGGAAACGCAACGATTGGCAGCAGGCCGCCATCCCGAACATCTTGTCCTGGCACAACTTTGGCAGGAAATCGGCGACTCAGACCAGGCAAAACAGCATGCCTTAGCCGCGTATAAGCATGCCTGGGCAGACGGTGAGCCCTACGTTCGACGATATGATCTGGAGCGCGCGGCACAGTTGCTGGCCGACCTCGGCGTCGAGATTCCCACGCTCCCGAGCTACGACCCGACGAAGCACCCAAAACGTCCCTGGGAACACAAGATCGAGGCACTCATCGCCGAGCTGAGGGCAGCGAAGCAGTAGTCACGTCACCGGCACGATCCGGGCCTCCACCAACCCGCCGTCCTCGATGCGCCACAGCCCCACGGTCCCGTGCGGTTGCCGCCGCCGGTCGGTCGGCGATCCGGGGTTGAAGACGCGCACGCCGTCGCCGGTCACGTCCATCGGGATGTGCGAGTGCCCGAAGACGACCACGTCGGCGTCGGGGAACCGGCGGCGCATCCGCGCGGTCCGCCCGGTGGCCTGACCGCTGTCGTGGACCATCGCCACGCGCAGGCCTGCCAGCTCCACCTCCACCGTCTCCGGCGCGCCCCAGTCGGCCACGTCGGGGCCGTCGTTGTTGCCGAGCACGGCGTGCACCGGGGCGTACTGCGCCAGCTCGTCGAGCACCGGCGCGACGCAGACGTCTCCCGCGTGCAGGATCAGGTCGGCACCGCGCAGGTGCTTGGCGACGGCAGGCGGGCACGACTTCCAGAAGCGCGGCGAGTGCGTGTCGGACAGCACGACGACTCTCATGTCACCAGTGTCGCCCAGTCGATACATTCGTGCATCCGATACGCCCGTGTATCTGCTACCTTCCGAGCGTGGCGAAGCCAGCGCAGGCCGCCGAGCTGGGCGGACGAGTGACCAGACGACGCACGGAGACCCGTCGGCGGCTCCTGGACGCCGCGGCGCTGGTGTTCGCCGAGGAGGGCTTCGGCCGGTCGACGGTCGAGCAGGTGTGCGCACGGGCGGGGTTCACGCGGGGGGCGTTCTACTCGAACTTCGCGTCACTCGACCAGCTCTTCCTGGCCATGTGGGAACAGCGGTCGCACGACCTGGTCGAGGCGATGCGGCAGGCGTTCGAGAACGTCGGCGGCGCGGACGTCACCGACGTGCGGTCGATCGTGGAGCACCTGCTGCCCGCGATCCCGGTCGACGACGTCTGGTACCGCGTCAGCGCGGAGTTCAGCGCGCACGCCCTGCGCAACCCCGGACTGCGGCGCGTGATGACCGCGCGCGAGGACGCGATCGTGGAGGCCGCCGCGCCGTTCGTGGAGGCGCTGCTCGCGCGGGTCGGCCGGGTGGTCCCGGACCGGGTGGCGCTCGGGCAGGCGTTGATCGCCGTGCACGACGGCACCTCCGTGCAGTGCCTGATGGAGCCCGACAACCAGGAAGTCCGACAGCGCCGCGCCGATCTGGCGACGCACGTGATGACGGCTTACAGCACCGAAACCAAGGGACGGTCATGACTTTCGAACCCGACGTCATCGTCGTCGGCGCGGGCCTGGCGGGCCTCGTCGCGACGCACGAACTCGTCAAGAGCGGTCGCCGCGTGCTGGTGGTCGAGCAGGAGAACCGGGCGAACCTGGGCGCCCAGGCGTTCTGGTCGCTGGGCGGGCTGATGTTCGTGAACAGCCCGGAGCAGCGCAGGCTGGGGATCAAGGACTCCTACGAGCTGGCGCTGCGGGACTGGATGGGTTCGGCGGGCTTCGACCGCGACGACGAGGACCACTGGGCGCGGCAGTGGGCCGAGGCCTACGTGCGGTTCGCGGCGACCGAGAAGCGCAAGTACCTGCACGACCTCGGCCTGCGGATCACGCCGCTGATCGGGTGGGCCGAACGCGGCGGCAGCGCGGACGGGCACGGCAACTCGGTCCCCCGCTTCCACCTCACCTGGGGCACCGGTCCCGAGGTCGTCCGCGTCTTCGCCGAACCCGTGCTCGAAGGCGAGAAGCGCGGGCTGGTCCGGTTCGCGTTCCGCCACCAGGTCGACGACCTGCTCGTGGAGGACGGCGCGGCGGTGGGCGTGCGCGGCACGGTCCTCGAACCCAGCGACCTGGAACGCGGCCAGGCCTCCTCGCGCGAGTCGGTCGGCGAGTTCGAACTGCGGGCGAAGGCCGTCGTGGTCACGTCCGGCGGCATCGGCCACAACCACGAGCTGATCCGCCGCAACTGGCCGACGGACCGCCTGGGCGCGTGCCCGACCACGATGATCTCCGGCGTCCCCGCCCACGTGGACGGCCGGATGATCGCCATCACCCAGGGCGCGGGCGGCAACGTCGTCAACGCCGACCGGATGTGGCACTACACCGAGGGCATCCACAACTGGGACCCGATCTGGCCCGACCACGCCATCCGGATCATCCCCGGCCCGTCGTCGATGTGGTTCGACGCGACCGGGCAGCGGCTGCCCGCGCCGAACTTCCCCGGCTTCGACACCAACACGACGATGAAGGCGATCCTCGCCACCGGCCACGACTACTCCTGGTTCGTGCTCACGCAGACGATCCTGGAGAAGGAGTTCATGCTGTCGGGCTCCGAGCAGAACCCCGACATCACCTCCAAGGACCTCAAGCAGACCCTCAAGGGCCGCGCGGGCAAGGGCGCGCCGGGCCCGGTGGACGCGTTCAAGCAGCACGGCGTGGACTTCGTCGTCGCGCACACGCTGCCCGAACTGGTGCAGGGCATGAACAAGCTCTCCCGCGGCCCTCAGATCGACGAAGCCGTGCTGCGCCGCCAGGTCGAGGCCCGTGACGGCGAGGTCGCGAACCCGTACTCCAAGGACCTCCAGCTCATGGCCGTCAACAACGCCCGCCGGTACATCGGCGACAAGCTCGCGCGGGCCGTCAAGCCCCACCGCTTCCTCGACCCCGCGCACGGCCCGCTGATCGCCGTGCGGCTGAACATCCTCACCCGCAAGACCCTCGGCGGCCTGCAAACCACGCTCGACTCGCAGGTGGTGCGCGCCGACGGCGAGCCGTTCTCCGGCCTGTACGCGGCGGGCGAGGTCGCCGGGTTCGGCGGTGGCGGCGTGCACGGCTACAACGCGCTGGAGGGCACGTTCCTCGGCGGCTGCATCTTCTCCGGCCGAGCAGCGGGCCGCGCGCTGGCCAGGAAGCTGTCGTGACCCGCACCGCCCTGGTCACCGGCGCGTCGTCCGGCATCGGCCGGGCGACCGCCGTCGCGTTGGTCGCGCTCGGCTACCGGGTGATCGGCACCAGCCGCGACCCCGACGCCATCGACCCGGCCAAGCGGGTCGATGGCGTCGAGTACCTGGCGCTGGACCTCACGGACCCGCGGGCGGTCGAGGACTTCGCGCCCCGGCTGGCCGATGTCGACGTGCTGATCAACAACGCGGGCGAGAGCCAGGTCGGGCCGTTCGAGGAACTGCCCTCGGCGGCGATCGAGGAGTTGTTCCGCCTCAACGTGTTCGCTCCAGTGCGCCTGACCCAGCTCGTCCTGCCGGGCATGCGCGCCCGCGGCCGCGGCAGCGTCGTCATGGTCGGCTCCATGCAGGCCAGCTTCCCGCTCGCCTACCGCTCCTCGTACGCGGCGGCGAAGGCGGCGATCAAGGGGTTCGCCGACGGCGCACGCCTGGAGGTGTCCCCGTTCGGCGTGGGCATCACGACCGTCGAGCCCGGCTCGATCAACACCGGCATCAGCGCCCGGCGCACGAAGTACATCGCGGAGGACTCGCCCTACCAAGGGGACTACCGCACGATGCTGGCCAAACTGGACGCGAACGAGGCCGCCGGCACCTCGCCCGCGAAGGTGGCCGAGACGATCGTCCGCGCGGTCCGGGCCTCACCTCCCAAGCCGCTGTACGCGGTGGGCAGCCGCGCGCCGCTCGTCTTCGCCATCCGCCGCCTCGCGCCCCGTTCGTTCGTGCACAAGATGGTCGCCCGCGCGCACGGGTTGAAGAGGTGACCACCGCGAGCTGATCACTCTTCCGAGCCGGTGGTCCGTGCCGACGTTGACACTGTCACGATTGCAGTGTCACTATGGTCGGCATGTGGACCATCGACGAGCTCGTGGAGCGGGTAGGCGCGGCGCTCGCCGCCGAATACCCCGGCGCGCCCAACGGGCGCGTCCGCGACGTGCCCGATCGGCGTGCCGTCCGCTGGTACGCGACGACGGGACTGGTGGACCGGCCGTCCGCGATGCGCGGGCGGACCGCGCTCTACGAGACGCGCCACCTGCTGCAACTCGTGGCGGTGAAACGGCTCCAGGCCGACGGGCGGACGCTCGCCGAGATCCAGGCCGAACTCGCCGGGGCCACCGACGCCCGGCTGGCGGCCACCGCCCGGATCCCCGAGGAGCTGCTGGCGGGGGGTGAGCAGCTCCTCGGGGAATCGCCGCGGCCCAGGTTCTGGGCCGCCCCGGCGCCCACCGCCGGTCCGGTTCCCGCTGCCGTCCCGGCAGCCGCCGCAGGCCCGGTCCCCGCTGGTGATCCGGTTCCCGCTGGTGATCCATCACCCGCCGCCAGGCCGACGCGCGCTGCCCATCCCGTGCCCTCGGGCGACACCGCCGCCGAGCCGCGCACCACCCCACCCGAGGCGCTCACCGGCGTCGTGCTGCCGGGTGGCGTCGTGCTGCTCGTCCCCGGCAGCCCCTCCCCCGCCGACCGCGCCGACATCGCCTCCGCGGCCCAGCCGCTGCTCGACCTGCTCTCCGCCCGTGGCCTCATCAGCGAAAGGGACTCGTCATGACCTTCTCGATCACCCCGATGGACGTGTCCGAACTCGACCGGATCGGGCGGGCCGTCGGCGAGGGCGGCGTCGGATCGCTGCGCACCGAACGCGGAAACCTGCCGCTGGAACGGGTGGACGTGCGGGCGGCGGTGACCGGACTGGTCGGGCGGGTGGTGCTGACCACGGAGTTCGTCAACCCGCACGACACCGCGCTCGAAGCGACGTACGTGTTCCCGCTGCCCGATCGCGCGGCCGTCACGGGGATGACGATGACCGCCGACGGTCGGACCGTGGAGGCGGAACTCCAGGAGCGGGGCGCGGCGAGGCAGCACTACGACGAGGCCGTCGCGGCGGGGAAGCGGGCGTCGATCGCCGAGGAGGAAAGACCCGACGTGTTCACGATGCGGGTCGGGAACATCGTGCCGGGCGAGCGGGTCGGCGTCGCGCTCACCGTGGTGGGGCCGCTGGTGTTCGAGGACGGGGCGGCGACGTTCCGGTTCCCGCTCGTGGTGGCGCCCCGGTACGTGCCCGGCACTCCCCTGTCCGGCGAGTCGGTGGGCGACGGGCACGCGCAGGACACCGACCGGGTGCCGGACGCGTCGCGGATCACGCCCCCGGTGCTGCTGCCCGGTTTCCCCAACCCGGTGCGGCTGTCGATCGGGGTCGAGGTCGACCCGGCCGGGCTGGAACTCGGTGCGGTGCGGTCGAGCCTGCACGCGGTGAACCAGGAGGGGAACCTGATCACGGTGGTGCCCGGCGAGCGGGCGGACCGGGACTTCGTGCTGCGCCTGGTCTACACGGGACAGGGGTCGGCGGCGGTGTGCGTTCCGGACCAGCCGAACGGCGAGGAGGGCACGTACCAGCTGACGGTGCTGCCGCCGGACGCGGTCACCCCGGTGCGGCCGAGGGACGTGGTGCTGCTGCTCGACCGGTCCGGGAGCATGCACGGCTGGAAGATGGTCGCCGCGCGCCGGGCGGCGGCGCGGATCGTGGACACGCTGACGGCGGACGACCGGTTCGCCGTGGTCACGTTCGACCACGAGATCGGCCACCCGGCCGACCTGGGCGCGGGCTTGGCACCCGCGACGGACCGCAACCGGTACCGGGCCGTGGAGCACCTGGCGGGCGTGGAAGCCCGTGGTGGCACGGAACTCCTGGCGCCGATCCGGGACGGGCTCGGCCTGCTCGGGCGGTCCGACGACGGCCGGGACCGGACGCTGGTGCTGGTGACGGACGGGCAGGTCGGCAACGAGGACCAGATCCTGCACGACATCGCGCCGCTCGTCGGGCGGACGAGGGTGCACGCGGTCGGGATCGACACGGCCGTCAACGCGGGGTTCCTCGGCAGGCTCGCGGCGACCGGCGCGGGCCGGTGCGAACTGGTGGAGAGCGAGGACCGGCTGGACGACGCCATGGAGCACATCCAGCGCCGCATCGCCGCGCCCGTCGTGACCGGCGTGGTCGTGTCCGCCGAAGGCGTGGAGCTGGTCGACGGGACCAAGCGGCCCGCGGCGATCTACCCCGGCGTGCCGCTGGTGGTGTCCGGCCGGTACCGCGGGGCGGCGTCCGGTTCCCTGACCGTGCGCGGACGGACGCGGGACGAGCAGGCGTGGGAGGCGGTGGTGCCGGTGCACCGCCGGGACGAGCCCGCGATCACCGCCCAGTGGGCGCGGACCGCGTTGCGGGGCATGGAGGACGCTTACGTGGCCGGGAACTCCGGCCTGGAGTCGACGATCGTCGCGACGTCGTTGAGGTTCGGGGTGCTGTGCCGGTTCACCGCGTTCGTGGCGGTCGACTCGGAGGTCGTGTCGGACGGCACCGTGCACCGCGTGGTCCAGCCCGTCGAACTGCTCGCGGGGTGGGACACGTCGCCGAAGGCCCCCGTGTCGATGTCCTTCGGGTCGGCGAAGCTGATGCGCGGGCTGCCCGGTGACGTGCCGATGCCCTCCGCGGCCCCGGCCCCGGCGTTCGCGCCGCCTTCCGCGCCGATGATGGCGGGCGGACCTCCGGCCGGACCGCCGCCCGCGGCTCCCGCATCCCCGAAGCGGCGGTCCGGTCCGCCGACGGCCGGTGGCGCCCAGCCCGAGTCGCTGCGGGTGCTGCCGGACGACGGACTCGCGGACCTGCGCGCGATCGTGGCCACGGAGGCGGGCAGGCTGCGTGACGCCGGGGGTCTGCCGGACCACGAGCGCCGCGACCTGCTGGCGGACCTGGCCAGCAGGCTCGACATCCTGCTGACACGGCTGACCGGTCCGGTCTACGAGCCCTTGCGCGGGCTGGTGGCCGATCTGGTCGCGGGCGGTGACGTGGACGCGCTCTGGGCGGAGGCACGGCGGGTGCTCGACGGGTTCGCGCAGGAGGAACCCGAGCCGAAGCGACGCGCGATGTTCTGGCGTCGCTGACCAGGAGACCGGCCGGTCGGATTCCCGCGGGAATCCGACCGGCCTTTCGGCGGAAACGGCAACGCGGTGGTGCGAATGGCGTAACAGCCATCAGCTTCAGGTATGGAAGTCCATTCCTTTTCCCAATCGCGAAGTGCTCACCTGCGACATCAGCTGAGATCATGACCTGTTGACCGCTACCGCCACAGGAGTTGACGAACTGGTACACTCCCAACCCTCCGTTCGAGGGGGATGCATGTCGGACGAAGCGTCCGCGGGGAACGCCGAAGCCGTCGAGCCCCTCGCGGTCAGGGTCGAGCACCTTTTCCGGACCATCAAGCCCCGTGGCGGACGCGAGTACTCGTTCGAGGAAGTCGCCGAGGCGATCAGGGCCCGTGGCGGTCCGACTATTTCCGCGACCTACATATGGCAATTGCGGCGCGGTCTGCGGAATAATCCGACCATGAAGCACGTCGAGGCGCTCGCCGGGTTCTTCGGCGTGCCGCCCGCCTACTTCTTCGACGACGACACGACGCACCGCATCGACGCTGAGCTAGCGCTGCTCACGGCCGTGCGGGACAGCTCGGTGCGGCAGATCGCGTTGCGCGCCTCGGGTTTGTCGGCCAAGAGCCTCGTCGCGATCACGGAGATGGTCGAGCGCGTGCGCGAACTGGAGGGCCTGCCGGATCTTCCGGAGCCGGACCTCTGACAAGCTCGGTCACTGACCTTGGGGGCACCATCACCGTCAGCTTTCGGCGGCTGCGCCGTCGTTGCGAGCTCATCGCGTCGACGCTGCCGCTGCCACGTCCTTTCGACGTCCGGGTGCTGTGCGAACTCGTGGCCGAGCGCCGGTCGCGAGCGATCGTCCTGGTGCCGACGACCGACATCCCGGACGTGATGGGGATGTGGGTCGCGACGGACACGATGGACCTGATCCTGTACGAGCAGTCGACGACACCGCCGCACCAGGACCACATCATCCTGCACGAGCTGAGCCACCTGCTCTGCGACCACTTCCGCGACACCCTGCCCGACGCCGACCACATGCGGACGCTGCTGCCGGACCTCGACCCGGCCATGGTCCGCCGGGTGTTGGGGCGCACCGGGTACAGCGCGGCCGAGGAGCGGGAGGCCGAACTGCTCGCGTCGCTCATCGCGCAGCGCGCGGTGCGGGCCGCGTGGGGTGGGCGTGCGGGGACGGCGCTGGACGAGCGGGTCGGCGACGCGCTGTTCTGGCCGGAGGCGCCCAAGCGTGGGTGAGGCGGCACGGGTCTACGGGCCGCCGATCCTGGCGTGGGTGGCCCTGTTCGGCAGGCTGGCGATCCACCGGGTGCGCAGGCCCGCGGTCGATCCGAGCAAGCGCCTGGTGATGACGTACCTGGGCGCGTTGGCGATCTCGTTCACCCTCCAGGCCCCCGGCTGCTACGAGGCGGCCGGCGAGCTGCTCGGGGTCCCGAACATCGCCAAGCCGCTGAGCCACTGGGCCGTGCTGATCGCTGCCTGGTCGGCGCGGAACCTGCTGGTGTGGATGCGCGAGGGCGGTGAGCCCGTCCGGCTGTCGTGGCGCACCAGGCTCCTGGTGGCGGGCTCCATGGCGGGTACGGGCGTCCTCTTCGCCCTGGCCGACGCCCCGGTGAACACCGTGACGTTCAACGTCCTCTACGGCAACGCCCCCTGGGTGCTGGAGTACTGGCTCGTCTACCTCGTCGGGCTGATGCCCGCGCTGGTGGGCCTCGGCAGGCTCAGCTGGCTCAACCTGTGCGACGCCCAGCGGCCCGCCGTCCGGCTGCGCCTGTGGATGAGCACGATCGGCGTGGTCGCGATCATCGCCTACCACGTCCACAAAGGACTCTTCTTCACCGCCAGGCGGTTCGGCCTGCCGTACTCGGACTCGTTCACCGCCGTCATGGACAAGTACCTCACCCTCGTCGCCTTCGTGCTGGTGCTGCTGTCCGCCTCGCTGCCGAGGCTGCGGGTGACCGGCGACGGCCAGGTCGCCGCGTGGATCCACCGGTTCGCCACCTACCAGCGGCTGCGACCGCTGTGGCTGGCCCTCTACCGGGCCAACCCCCGGATCGCGCTGGCACCGCCCCGTTCCGCCCTGCTGGACCGGCTCGACCCCCGCGACCTGGACCTGCGGCTGTACCGCCGGGTCGTGGAGATCCGCGACGGCAGGCTCGCGCTCCAGGCGTACCTCGATCCCGACGCGGTGGACCGCATCCGCGAGCGGGCCGTGGACGAGGGCAAGACGGGCCGGCAGTTGGACGCGGCCGTCGAGGCGGCGATCCTGTCCGCGGGCTTGCGGGCCCGTTCGGAGGGCGAAGCTCCCCCGAACGGGCCGTCGCACGCCACGATCCACGGCGGCCGGGACCTGGACAGCGACACCGCGTTCCTGGCCGAGGTCGCGGACGCCTTCGCCACGACCAGACGCGGGGCGCCACCTACGCGGACGCGATGACCCCCGCCGGGCTGACGGCCCGGGGGCCGACGGACAACCCGGTCCGCCGGAGCAGCGCGATCCCCAACGGCGTCAACGTGTGCAGCACCGTGTTGCGGTTGCGCGCCGACCGGATCAACCCGGCTTCCCGCAACACGGTCGCGTGCTTGCTGGCCCCGGCGATCGAGATCCCCAGTCGATGGGCCAGTTCGCTGGTGCTGCAACTGTCGTCCAACACCTGCAGCGCAGCGGCCCGCGTGTGCCCGACCAACGCCCCCAGAGCCTGCCCACCCGCCTCGTCCGGATTGTCCACATCGGACACGGATCCGGCGTTGGCGTTGGCGGAGAACGCGAGGATGGGGGCATCCGCACCTCCGCGATCGATGAACAGGCAGGTCTTCGGAGCGAGGAAGACGGCCGGGCTGAGCAGCAGCCCGCGATCGTCGAGGTGGACGTCGCGATCGTCGTCACCGGGCACGTGCAGCACCGGCGACTCCCACCGCAGGGCGGGGTGCAACGTCCCGAACAACCCGTCCATCCCACCGGAGATCGCGATCCGCCCACGATCGTCCCGCTCGGCGCGCAGGTGCTTGAGCGCCTGGTCCCAGTACGGAACCACAGCGGCGTTCCCGAACTCGAACACCGCTTCGGCGACCTGCCGCTTCCACGGCTCGACGGGCTCCTGACCGGACTCGGAGTCGGACCGCCCGACCAACCACAACAACTCCGACAACGGCTTGCGCCGGAACGTCATGCGCTCGATACCACCCAGCCGAGCACCCAACCGCACCCGCACACGACTGCGCCAAACTGCGAAATTACCTCCAGGTCGGTTGAACAGGTCGAGCGCGAACACGCTTTCGGCGACCACACCCAGCCCGGTGACCATCTTCACGCGAGCAAGATCTTCAACTCTGAAATGAATCCTCGGCACCTTGTCCCCCAGGACAACCTCGTGCAAAAGCCTTCCCAAACCCCAGTTCAGGCGGATCACCAGGTTAGGCCCAGAGGAAAACAACGTCAACTGCGATCAATCGACAAGCCAGACAGCATCCACACCAGTTGACGACCACCGCCAATGCCCCACCAGCACGAATACCCCAGCACCACGCCCACACCCCACGCCAGACGCACCACGGAATTCGGCTGTTCGGCCGAACACCCATCCACACGTCCGAGCCGGCACCACGTCCGTCCACACGAGCAGCGTCGGAGCCAGATCGCCGAGTCGTGCAGCGCCAACAGAGCCACAAACCTGCCACAGCACGGGAAGCAGACGGCTGGGCGTTGGCGGAGGGACGGGAAGGTGCGGGCGGATGGGCGGACGGTAGAGGGATGAGCGGCGGCTGGGAAGAACGAGGGGATGGCGAAGGGATGAACAGGTAGCGGGGAAACGAACGGGCGAACGGCGAACGGCGGAGGGCGGAGGGCGGAGGGCGGAGACAGGGACGAGTGAGTCGGTAGGACGGTCAGCGGGCGCACGGCAAGGCGGACGGCGGACCGGGACGGGCGCACAGCAAGGCGAACGGCGTGCGACAGACGGCGGCGGGAACGAAGACAGAGGTCGGCACAGGACAGCGAAACCGAACACCCGTGGACGGCAGACGGCCGGACAGCCGGCGACAGACGGGGCGGACAGCCGGGCGGCCGGGCGACAGACGGGATGGACGGGGTGGACGGGGTGGACGGATGAACCCAACTCGCCACAGCCACAACGGAAGCACACAACTCAAGGAAGGCCCAGACCCCGCCCTGCCCCCGATCCCCAGCGCCCTCATGTCCGTCCGCTACGGGTCAAGGCATCTTTCCCGCCTTGACGCGGCGCGGACGGACATGGAGACAATTGCGCAACGGGGGCACCCAACAACACCTATCCACGCTGAGACACAAGACGCGCTCACATCCACCGAAACAGACCCGACAGGGGCACCGGTACAACCAAGACCAGCCGGTTGAGCCGACCCCAGGAACCGCAAGGCTGGGCAAGCAAACCGCACCCAGCAGCCAAACGACCAAGGCCGGACTGGCCGGACGGACTGGCCGAACGGGCGGGCCAGACGGGCGGGCCAGGCGAACGGGCCACGCGGTACGGCCGGACGGGCCGGGCTGGCGGGAGGGGCCGGGCTGGCGGGCGGG
This sequence comes from Umezawaea sp. cmx-9-4, assembly GCA_049997955.1. GTDB lineage: Bacteria > Actinomycetota > Actinomycetes > Mycobacteriales > Pseudonocardiaceae > Umezawaea. Next base: position 380,471 of record JAEBDY010000004.1, read on the forward strand.
CAGGCCGGGCGGGCGAGACGGGCGGGCAGGCCGGGCGGGCCAGGCGGGCGGGCGAGACGGGCGGGCGGGCAGGCCAGGCGGGCAGGCCGGGCTGACTGACTGGCCAGGCAAGCGATCGAGCACGCCGGAAGACACAAAGGATCAAGCCAACCCCGGTCAAGCAGAGCATCACCACCCTCAAGAACCGAACCAGGACGAGCCACGAGGCCACCGAGCAGGCCGGTCGTCGATCACCCGGAGTCCTTTGCGTACGGTCTCACCTGGGTGTCCTCGACCGACCCGATGACGCCGCTCCCCTGCTCCGACGGGATCCCGCCATGGCCACCGCAGCACCCACCGCCCCGGCGCGCGCCGCCCGCGCCGCCGTGGCCGCCCTGTTCCTGACCAACGGCGCTCTCTTCGCCAACGTGGTCCCCCGCTACCCCGAGATCAAGTCGAGCCTGGAGCTCAGCAACACCGTCCTCGGCGCCGCGCTGGCCGGGTTCCCGCTGGGCGCGCTGGTCGCGGGCCTGCTCGCGGCGACCGCGATCCGCCGGTTCCGGTCGTCCCGCGTCGCCGCGCTCGGCATCGTGCTGCTGGCCGCCACGACCCTGCTGATCCCGGTGGCGCCGAACTGGATCGCCCTGGGTGGCGTCCTGTTCCTCGTCGGCGCGCTGGACGCCGTGGTCGACGTCGCGCAGAACGCCCACGGCCTGCGCGTGCAGCGGTTGTACGGCCGGTCGATCGTGAACTCGTTCCACGGCGTGTGGAGCATCGGCGCCGTGCTGGGCGGTCTGATGGGCGCCGCCGCCGCGGGCCTGCGCGTCCCGCTCATGGTCCACCTCGGTTTCTCCGCCGCGCTGTTCAGCCTGGTCGCGCTGGCCGCCTACCGCTTCCTGCTGCCCGGTCACGAGGACGCCGAACGCACCGAACCGGTCGTCTCCGCCCCGGCGGGACGCCGCGCGTTCGCGGGCACGGCGGTCCGGATGCTCGCCGCGCTCGGCGTCCTCGCCGCGTGCGGCGCGCTGGTCGAGGACGCGGGCGCGTCGTGGGGCGCGATCTACCTCAGCGACGACCTGAACACCAGCGCGGCCACGGCGGGGCTCGCCTTCGTCGCGCTCCAGGTGGCCATGACCATCGGCCGCCTCACCGGGGACCGGGCCGTGGACCGGTTCGGCCAGCGGACCGTCGTGCGCGCGGGCGGCGCGTTCGCCGCGGTCGGCATGGGTCTCGCGCTGGCCGTGCCGACGGTCGGCACGGCGCTCGCGGGCTTCGCACTGGCGGGTCTGGGCGTCGCGACCCTCGTTCCCGCCGCGATGCACACCGCCGACGAACTCCCCGGCCTGCCCAACGGCGTCGGCCTCACCGTCGTCAGCTGGCTGCTGCGCGTCGGCTTCCTGCTGTCGCCGCCGATCGTGGGGTTCATCGCCGACCTGACCAGCCTGCGCGTCGGCCTGCTCAGCGTCGTGTTCGCGGGCGTCGTCACGTTCGTCCTCAGCCGCGTGCTGGTGAACCGGACAGGCGGCGAGACCGCCTAGCTCGAAGGACGAACAAGACGAAGCAGACATTCGGGGGCGGGTCGCTGGTCGACCCGCCCCCGAACCACGTCCAGCCCCGGCCGACTGAAGTCGAATTTTTACGCCAATCCGTCAAGTTATTGCGTTCAGTTCACGCCATGTTGCATCCTGGTGACCGCTCCGTGAACGAGGAGGCCAACGATGGCGTGACCCTCGGCTACTCCCACGACAACTCCTCGCCGTTCGCGCGACGCCCTGTCCGCGCGCCCCCCGCCACGTCCACGCACGTGGCACACCCCTGCCGTTTCGACAGAAACGAAGACGCCATGAACCAGCTCACCAGGCGGCTGACCAGCGGATTTCTCGCGGTCGGCCTCATCGCTCTCGGCATGTCGCCGCCCGTCGCGTCGGCGGCGGGCGGCCCCAACCTCGCCTCCGGCAAGACCGTCTCGGCGAGCGCGTCGAACGGGAACCAGCCCGCCTCGAACGTGAACGACGGCAACCAGAACACGTACTGGGAGAGTCCGAACAACGCCTTCCCGCAGTGGGTGCAGATCGACCTCGGCAGCAGCGCCGACGTCGACCAGGTGATCCTGAGGCTCCCGGCCACGTGGGGTGCGCGCACGCAGACGTTGAGCGTGCAGGGCAGTTCGAACGGCACCTCCTTCAGCCCGCTGTCGGCGTCGGCGGCACGGGTCTTCGACCCCGCCACCGCCAACACCGTGACCGTCGGCTTCAGCGCGGCGAGCGTCCGGTACGTGCGCGTGGACGTCACCGCGAACACCGGCTGGCCCGCGGCGCAGCTCGCGGAGGTCCAGGTCCACGGCGCGACCGGGTCGTCGGCGAACCTGGCGCAGGGCAAGGCGATGTCGGCGAGCAGTTCCCAGTCGGAGTACCCGGCGGGCAACGGCAACGACGGCAACCAGAACTCCTACTGGGAGAGCGGCAACAACGCGTTCCCGCAGTGGCTCCAGGTCGACCTCGGCGCCTCCACGAGCGTCAACCGCGTGGTGCTGAAGCTCCCGACGGCATGGGGCTCGCGCACGCAGACCCTGGCCGTCCAGGGCAGTGCGAACGGCAGCGCGTTCACCGACCTCGTCGGCTCGGCGCAGTACGCCTTCGCGCCCGCGAACGGCAACGCGGTGACGGTCCCGTTCACCGCGACGACCACCCGGTACGTGCGGCTGGCCATCACGGCCAACACCGGCCAGCCGGGCGGGCAGCTGTCGGAGTTCGAGGTCTACGGGCCGACGTCCGGCGGTGACACGGCCGCCCCGACCGCTCCCGGCTCGCTGGCGTTCACCGAGCCCGCGAGCGGGCAGATCCGGCTGACCTGGACCGCGTCGAGCGACAACGTCGGCGTCACCGGCTACGACGTGTACGCCAACGGCCAGGTGCGCGGCACGGTGGCGGGCAACGTCCTCACCTACACCGACACGCAGCCGCTCACCACGACGGTCGAGTACCACGTGCGGGCGCGGGACGCGGCGGGCAACCAGTCGCCGAACAGCAACCGCGTCACCCGCACCGGCCAGGGTCCCGCCGACCCGACGCCGCCGACCGCCCCCGGCTCCCTGGCCTTCACCCAGCCCGCCGCGGGCCAGATCCGGCTGACCTGGACCGCCTCGACGGACAACGTCGGCGTCACCGGCTACGACGTGTACGTCAACGGCCGGCCCACCAGCGTGGCGGGCAACGTCCTGACGTTCACCGACACCCAGCCCGCCACCGCGACGGTCGAGTACTTCGTCCGGGCGCGCGACGCCGCGGGCAACCAGTCCGGCGACAGCAACCACGTCACCCGCACCGGCCAGAACACCGGCGGCGCGAACCTCGCGCGCGGCAAAGCGATCGAGGCGTCCTCCTCGCAGTTCACGTTCGTCGCGGCCAACGCCAACGACGACAGCACGAGCACCTACTGGGAGTCGGCCGGGTTCGAGTCGACCCTGACGGTCAAGCTCGGCTCCAACGCCGACGTCTCCTCCGTCGTGCTCAAGCTCAACCCCGACCAGGCGTGGGGCACGCGCAGCCAGACGGTCGAGGTGCTCGGCCGCGAGCAGTCGGGCACGACGTTCAGCTCGATTAAGGCGCTGGCGACCTACGTCTTCACCCCGACCACCGCGAACACGGTGACGATCCCGGTCACCGGGCGGGCGGCCGACGTGCGGCTGCGCTTCACCGCCAACACCGGGGCGCCCGGCGCGCAGGTCGCCGAGTTCCAGGTCGTCGGCACCCCGGCGCCCAACCCCGACCTGGTGGTGACCGGAACGACCTGGACCCCGGCGTCACCGAACGAGACCAGCCCCGTCTCCCTGTCCGCCACGGTGAAGAACATCGGCACGGCGCCCGCCGCCGCGTCCACGGTGGACTTCAGCCTGGCGGGCACCGTCGTGGGCAGCACGCCGGTCGGCGCGCTCGCCGCTGGAGCCTCGGCCACCGTGTCGGTCGCCGTCGGACCTCGACCGATGGGCAGCTACACCGTCTCCTCGCTGGTCGACCCGGCCAACCGGGTCGTCGAGCAGGACGACACCAACAACCGCTTCACCGCGTCGTCGCCGCTGGTGGTCGCGCAGGCTCCCGGACCGGACCTCCAGGTCACCGGCATCACCACCAACCCGCCGAACCCGGCGGTCGGCGCGGCGGTCGCGTTCACCGTCGCGGTCAACAACCGCGGCACCAGCGCGGTCGCCGCGGGCACGGTCACCCGCGTCTCGGTCGGCGGCACGACGCTGAACACCAGCACCGGGGCCATCGCGGCCGGGGTGACGGTGTCCGTGGCCATCAGCGGAACGTGGACGGCCACCAACGGCGGCGCCACGATCACGGCCACGGCCGACGCGACGAACACCGTGGCGGAGACGAGCGAGACCAACAACACCGCCACCCAGTCCATCGTGGTCGGACGCGGGGCGGCGGTGCCGTACACCGAGTACGAGGCGGAAGCCGCGCGCTACCAGGGCACGCTGCTGACGGCGGACCCGCTGCGGACGTTCGGGCACACCAACTTCGCCACGGAGTCGTCCGGGCGGCAGTCGGTGCGGCTGAACAGCACCGGGCAGTTCGTCGAGTTCACCTCGACCAACCAGTCCAACTCCATCGTCGTGCGCAACTCCATCCCGGACGCGCCCGGCGGTGGCGGCATCGACGCCACGATCAGCCTGTACGTCAACGACACCTTCGCGCAGAAGCTGACGCTGTCGTCCAAGCACAGCTGGCTCTACGGCAACGTCGACGGTCCCGAGGCGCTGACCAACACCCCGCAGGCCGACGCGCGGCGGCTGTTCGACGAGTCGCACGCGCTGCTGTCCGCGAGCTACCCGCCCGGCACGAGGTTCAAGCTGCAGCGCGACGCCGGTGACACGGCCTCGTTCTACATCCTGGACCTGATCGACCTGGAGCAGGTCGCCCCCGCGTCGAGCCAGCCGGCGGGCTGCACGTCGATCACGTCCTACGGCGCGGTCGCGAACGACGGCGTGGACGACACGGACGCGATCCAGCGGGCCGTGACGGACGACCAGAACGGCGTCATCAGCTGCGTGTGGATCCCGGCCGGGCAGTGGCGGCAGGAGAAGAAGATCCTCACCGACGACCCGCTGAACCGCGGTCAGTTCAACCAGGTGGGCATCAGCAACGTCACGATCCGCGGCGCGGGCATGTGGCACTCGCAGCTGTACACGCTGACCGAGCCGCAGAACGCGGTCGGCGGCATCAACCACCCGCACGAGGGCAACTTCGGGTTCGACATCGACAAGAACACGCAGATCTCCGACATCGCCATCTTCGGCTCCGGCCGGATCCGCGGCGGTGACGGCAACGCCGAGGGCGGCGTCGGCCTCAACGGCCGGTTCGGCACCGGTACGAAGATCAGCAACGTGTGGATCGAGCACGCCAACGTGGGTGTCTGGGTCGGCCGCGACTACGACAACATCCCCGACCTGTGGGGACCGGCGGACGGCCTGGAGTTCAGCGGGATGCGCATCCGCGACACCTACGCCGACGGCATCAACTTCTCCAACGGCACCAGGAACTCGCGGGTGTTCAACTCCTCGTTCCGCACCACCGGTGACGACGCGCTCGCGGTGTGGGCCAACAAGTACGTGAAGGACCAGAACACCGACGTCGCCCACGACAACCACTTCGTCAACAACACGATCCAGTTGCCCTGGCGCGCAACGGGTATCGCGATCTACGGCGGGTACGGCAACTCGATCGAGAACAACCTGGTCTACGACACGATGAACTACCCCGGCATCATGCTGGCGACGGACCACGACCCGCTGCCCTTCTCGGGCACTACGCTGATAGCCAACAACGCCCTCTACCGTTGCGGCGGCGTGTTCTGGGGCGAGGACCAGGAGTTCGGCGCGCTCACGTTGTTCGCGGCGAACAAGGACATCACCGGTGTGACCATCCGGGACACCGACATCCACGACTCGACCTACGACGGCATCCAGTTCAAGACCGGCGGCGGCACCATGCCGGGCGTCGTGATCAGCAACGTGAAGATCGACAAGTCGAACAACGGCTCGGGCATCCTGGCCATGAGCGGTGCGCGGGGCAGTGCCACGCTGACCGGTGTCACCATCACGAACTCGGCACAGGGCAACGTCCTGATCGAGCCGGGATCGGGCTTCACGATCACCGGCGGCTCGACGGCGTCGAGCAGGCCCGCGAAGGCGGGTGGGCCGAAGTAGCGGGTGGCCGGGCGTCCTCCTGGACGCCCGGCCTCACTTCCAGTACCTGCCGTACTTCTTCCGGTACTTGGCGTTCTTCTCGCGAGGCGAGGGCCAGACGTCGTGTGCCCACGGAACGGGCTCGGTCGTCGCGTCCATGAAGGACTGGTACGCGGCGTTCCGCCGGTCGCGGTCGGTGCCCCAGAGGTCGGCGAAGTCGGCGGGAATCATCCGGGGAACTCACCGCCGCTTGGCCAAATCGGTGGCGAGCGGCCCGGATGGACATCAGAATCCCCTCGTGACCACTTCCGCACGACGGCTGCTCCGCTCGCTCGACCCGCTGCCCTTCGGCGCGCGCCAGAGGACCCTGTCCGAGACCGCCCGACGGCTTGCGGGCACGGCCGAGCTGGACGGTCTGCTGCGCGAGCTGGACACCGACGAGTTCGCGCGGCGGATCGGGCTGCACCTGGCGTACGTGGCCGAGCACCGCGACCACGTGCGGGCGGCCCTGGCCGCGCGGGAGACCGCGGTGGTGCGGCACGCGATCGGCGCGGGCATCCGGCTCGGACTGCCCGCCGAGGCGTTCGTCGACCGGCTGCCGCACCTGCCGACGGCGCTGCGCGGGGCCCTGTACAACGGGGTCCGGCGGCGCAAGGCGACCGCGCTGGCCGACGCGCTGCTGCCCCGCGTGCGGGAGGCGTTCGGCGACCGGGAGGCCGCCTCGCTGCTGGCCGCGTGCTCGACGCCGGTCGCGGTGGCGGAACTGCCGGGCCTGGCGCACGCCGTGGCGAACTGGTCCGCGATCGGCAAGCGGCACCCGGAGGCGTTCCTCGACCTGGTCGACGCCGAGCTCGCGACGATGACCCCCGCGTGGTGGCCGAGGGTGTGGGAACGGCTGGGCGGCGGTATCGCCGCGACGGCGGAGTCCTCGCCCGAGCGGGTGCTGGACCTCGTGGAGCGGACGCTGCCGCACGCGCCGCTGCCACGGGGCCTGGTCGACGTGCTGGGCGTGCTGGCGCGGCACTCCCCCGACCGCGTGGTGCGGATCCTGCTCGACCCGCGGCGCACCGGGTCCACCCCGGACCGCCGGTCGCTGTGGCGCAGGCTGGCGGGCATCGGCGAGACCGAGCTGATCGGTCTGGCCCGGCTGCTCGACGGCGCACCGCTGGTCCGGTTCCTGCACGCGCTGCCCCCGTCCCGCCGCGCGGCCGTCTTCGCGGGAGCCGTGGGCGGGCAGGCCGACGTGCCGCTGACCGCGCTGGACGAACTGCCCGCCGTCGCGCGGGCGGAGGAGGCACGGCGGCTGCTGGGGCTGCGCGTCAACGCCGACGAGCCGTCGAGGCGGCTCGCCGTGACCGCGCGCCTCGACTGGGCCGAGGCCGCCCCGGTGCTGCGCGAGGCGACGAAGAGGGCGAAGGCGGACGAGCGGGCCGCGGCGTACCCCCTGTACATCGCGGCGGGTGCGGCCAACCGCGACCCGGAGGCGTTCGCGGAGCTGCTCGGCACCCTGACCAGGCTGCCGAACGAGCAGGACCCGGTGCGGGCGGCGGCGCTCACCGCGCTCGCGGACGTGCCGTCGTGGCTGTTCCGGCCGTCGGAGTCGGACCTGCTGGTGAAGCTGATGACCGACGCCGCCCAGGCGCGGGACTGCTCGTGGAGCACGCAGCACGCCGTCAGCTCGCTGGCGGGCGCGCTGATCCGCGAGGGCGCGGTGTCGCGCCGCCCCGAACTGCTGGACGCGGGCATGGCGGGGTTGGAGAGCCTGGGCAGGCACGTGTCGTGGATCAACCTGAACGGGCTGGACGAGGCCCTGCCGCACGGCGCCGAGCACCAGGTGTTCGACGCGCTGCGCGGGCGGCTGGCCGCGGACGCGGCGCGGGGCCGGTACGCGGTGCTGCTGGCGCTCGCGTCCGGGCTGGACAAGCGCGCGTGGGGCATGGCGGCGTTGCAGGACCTGCTGGACGAGGCGCGGTCGGCGAAGGACGACTCCGTGGTGTCGCAGGCCGTCGGTCTCTGGCTCGCCCCGCCCGCGACCCGCGACGTCCGGGTGGAGCGGGTGCTGCGCGGCGACCGGTCGACGATCACCCTTCCCGCGGTGCTGACCGCCATCGGGTTCCGGCGCACGGACCTGCTCGACGACGTGATCGGCAAGTCGCTGCGCGGCCGGTTCCTCAAGCGCGGACCGCGGTACGTGCCCGCGTTCGAGGGCTGCTTCCACCGCTGGCTGCCGCGCCAGACCGCGGCGTTCGCGAAGGAGCTGGCGGCCGTCGCGGGCGACCGGCGCGCGAACGTCTACGAGCGGGCGAACGCCGTGCGCGCGCTCGGCCGCGTGCCCGGCACCGCGGACGTGGTGCGCGGGTTCACCACCGACCGCGAGGTGCAGGTGGTCGAGGCGGCGCTGTCCGCGCTGGCGTGGACCGACGAGCCCGGCGACGTGCTGGTGGACCTCCTCGCCCACGTGGACGGCGACCGCGCGCGGGTCGCGGTGTACTCGGCGACCAGGGCGGCCCGCTTCACCGCTCCGGACCGGCTCGGCGAGCGGCTCGGCCTGCTGCTGGACAGCCGCAAGGTGACCGCGCGCAAGGAGGCGATCCGGCTGCTGGCCGAGCACCACGTGCCCGGCGCGGTCGCACTGCTGGCGAACGCGTGGGCCGGCCCGAACAGCCACCGGGACGTGCGGCGCGCGGTGGTGTGGGCGTCCGAGTGGTTCCTGGACGACGAGGCCGCGTGGGACCTGCTGGCCAAGGCCGCGGCCGACGAGCCCGCGGTGGCGGCGACGCTGCTCGACCGGTCGCCGTTCACCGTGGCGCCGCACCACCGCGCCCGGTACGCGGCGCTGGTGCGGACCGTCGTGGCCGCGCCGCACGGCGACCCCACCGTGCTGCGCAACCCGACGCTGCCGCTGTGGACCCGGTGGGACCACGAGGGCACGGCGCTGCTGGTCGACCTCGTCACCGATCTCGACAACACGGCGACGTGGGCGCCCGCGCTCACCGCGCTGCTGGACGTCTGCGGGGTGGCGGACGACGTCGAGCCGCTGCGCACGACCGTGGCCCGGCTGCTGGCGGTGGACGACCCGTTCGACGCCGAGGCGGACCGCGACCTGCCCGTCCGGCAGCGGATCGGGGCACTGGCGCGGACCGTGGCGGGCGGAGGCCGGTCGTCGGCGCTGCGCGCGGCGGCGAAGGCGTTGTCGGCGGACCTGGCCGTGGCGCCGGAGCACCGCGGGTCGGCCGTCGCGCTCGCCGTGGCCGCCGTCCCGTGGGACGACGGCGGACTGGAGCAGCTTCGGGAGGTGGCGCGGCTGGCCGACCGGCCCGTGCTCGCCGCGCGCGCCGAAGCGGAACTGGCCGCGCAGCTGGGTTCGGCGGTGCGGCGGATGCCCCGCGACCGCGCCCGGTCGATCGCCGAGACCCTGGCGGGCGAGGGACCGGCCGCCGCGCGGCTGGCACTGGCGATCACCACGGCCGCCGGGCGGGACACGGGGTGGCCGGAGCACTGGCGGTCGCTGCTGCGCGCGCTGCGCCGCCACGAGGACCCGGACGTCCGGCTCGCGGCGCTGGACACCGTGACGGCACCGGAGTGAGGCGGTCGGGGGCGTCCACAGTGGACGCCCCCGGCGGGTCGGGCTGGTCGCCGTCGATGAAACGGTGAGCCAGGACCGGCGTCCGGCACCGCCACCAGCGCGCGGGAGTTCCGGTCCGACCGCTTCCCCCGCACCGCGCTGGACCGCGGATTCGGGACAACGCCGGTCAGGGCCGGTTGGGGCACTCCTCGGAGGCGGGCAGCATGAACACGCACACCGGCACGTCCGCCTTGTTCCCGATGTCGGACACCCTCAGGACCGAGAGCGGGCGGGACCGCCCGTCGCGCTCGGCGCTGAAGTCGATCAGCCCGGAAGCGCCGTCGTAGCACTTGCCGCTCTCCACCTCCTTGCCCTGCGGGCAGGTCAACTCGCGCAGCTCCTGGGCGATGGCGGCGCGGTTCGGCGCGAGGAGGCTGGGGTCGCGCCGGTCGCGGGACGTCTGGTTCACCGAGACCGCGCGGACGAACAACCCCGCGCCGTCGAAGGCGAGCCCGACGCGTTCGCCCACCCACGGGGCCGAGTCCTCGCGCAGCAGCGTGCCGAACCCGTTCCACGCGGGCATGGACTTGGCCGTCCCGCTCCGCAGCTTGCGCAGGATCGTGCACAGGACCGTGACCGATCCGGTCGCCCCCTCCTCGTAGCAGTCCTTGTTGCCCGTCACGACGACGCTGCCGAGCGACACGTACGACACGGCCTGCCCGACGTAGGTCGCCTTGTCGCGCTTGGAGTCCTGGGCGACGAAGCGGCTGACCGTGTCCGCGCCGAGCACGACCGGCCGGGCTTCGGGCGCGCACTCCACGACGCCGTCCAGGAAGCCGTCGAACTCCGACTCCCGGCCCGCGAAGAACACGATCCGGTTCGCCTCGCAGCGGGGCACCACACCGCCGACCTGCCCTTCGTCCCACGTGACGACGTCGACGCCGTCGCCCATCTCCGCGACCAGCGACGTCAGGTAGCTGTCGGCCCCGAGGTCCTTCGGGCGGTAGAGGGTGATCCCCCGCTCACCCGCGAAGGCCTTCACCAGCTCGGCCTGCCTCTTGTTGCCCGCCACGAGCTGGAAGTACATCGGCGACCTGTTCGCCAACCCCTCCCCGGTGAGGGAGGTGGCGACCACCGGGATCCCCAGGTCCCCCAGCGCGCCGATGGCGCTCTCCGTCGCCTGGACCGTGCGCCCCATCCCGAGCACGCCCATGACGGTCGGGTCGTCGGCGAACAACGGCGCCAGGAGCTCGTCCGCCACCTTGCGGGCGTTGTGCATGCGGTAGCCGCCGTTGGCCACGACCACCCGCAGCAGCGGGTCGGACTGCTCGCTCGCCACGTTGGCCTGGTGCTGCTGCGCGAGGATCCCGGTCAGCTCCTCGGTGTTCGCGTCGGCGGAACCCACCTGCCCCTCGGGCGTGGTCAGCTCGGAGAAGTAGACGACCGTGACCAGCGGCCGCGACGGCTTCGCCTCGTGCAACTCCTCGGCGAGGGCGTTCGACTCGAACACCGCCAGCTGCGCGTTGCGCATCCGCTCGTCGTCGCCGAACAGCTGCGCCGCGCTGTCGCTGTACCCGACGCACTCCGCCTTGTCCTCGAACCCGGTCGTCCAGGTCGTGGACACCCCGGACCTGAAGGACGGCAGGCAGTCCTCCGCCCAGCGCGGCGCGGCCCACAGCCCGCCAAGGCCCGCTGTCGCGAGGACGATCGCGGTCACGGCCGGGAGGACGAACGCCCGGCGCGCGAGCAGGTCCGGCCTGCGGGGCCGGATGTCGCCCTTCTCGTACCAGGCCGAGGTGTCGTCGGCCCCGACCCTGCCCGCCGCGGTGCCGGGCAGCGTCACCACGATGAACCTGGCGTCGCCGCGCAGCGACTGCCTGCGGGCGGGCAGCCCGCGGAACCACTCGCCCAGCTCGCCCATGACGTCCCGCACCTCGGGCACGGGGTCCTTCGGGGTCAGCCAGGACGGCGCCGCCGCCGCGGTCGCGACGAAGAGGACGGGGTCGTGCTCGGTGGACTCGTTGCGCACGTCGTTGACCAGGCGGAGGAGTTCCCACCCGCCGTTCTCCTCGGTGATGCCCTCCAGCAGCACCACCGCGTACGCGGTGCGGCGCCACCGACGCAGGCGCGGCGTGCCCGAGCCGTAGGCCAGCCGCAGGTCCTGCAGGAAGGCGTGGACGAGCAACTTCTTGATCTGCTCCAGGCTCTCCTCGGTGCGCCTGCCCGCGGTGAGGCGCTCGGCGAACCCGGTGAAGCTGGTGGAGTGGCCCGGCACCATGAACGGCTGGCGCATGAGCCAGCGCGGTTCACGGCCGAACAGCGGCGCGCGGTGCGACCACAGCCAGAACCGCAGCGGCCGGTGCCACGCGGAGAGCACCAGCACGGCGAGCCTCATCCACGTCGACTGCGTCGCGACCGTGTCGGCGACCGCCGCGTCCACGCCGGTCGCGGGCCTTTCCGCGCGGGCGTGCCACGTCCTCAGGGTCTCGGTGACGGTGGCGCGCTCGTTGCGGTTCTCCGCCGGCCTCAACCGCTTGCTGGTGAGCCAGTCCGCCAGCCGGTAGTGCCGGAACCGGGTCAGCAGCCGGTAGCCGAAGCGGTCGGCCGCCAACCTGTGCCGCAGTTCGTCGAGCAGGGGCAGCAGCGGCCCGTCGCCCCGTCCGGTGTCCTCCCACCGGGCGGCGACCTGAGCGGCCGCGAGATCCGCGTCGACCAGCGCGAACGGCACCTTGACGCCCGGTGCCTCGGCGAGCCGTCCGCCGAGGTCGGTCAGGACGGCGTTGTCCTCGGCGCCCCGCAACAGGCAGAGCAGCGGGAGCGGGCGGTCGCCGTCGACCACACCGGGGACGGGCTTGGAGCGGTGCGGCCGCTCCGACAGGTCGCGAACGAAGGTCAGCAGGGCACCCACGCCGGGGAAGACGGACTCGGACAACGGACCTCGCTCAGTCGTTCGGGACACCGGTCGTCGGCGTGCGCACGCGGACTCGTCGACCCGGTGGTCCCTCGCGGGCCGGCGGCCAGGGAGTTCGCCAGCGAAACGGTGTCACCCCGGTGAACCGGGGAACACCGCCACAAAGCGGCTTGTCCGCATCACCGCAGGTGTGGACAAGCCGCGTTACCCGATCGGGTGTTGTCGTTAACACACATGCGCCCTAACCTGAATATGAGAGCGCTCTCACCTTTTCCCACGGCCGCCCACCCCCTGCTCCGGGAGGTCTCGTGCTGAAAGCTGTCGTTCTCACCTCGTTGGTCCTGTCGTTCCTGGTCGTCGTGCCACCCGAACGGGCGAGCACGACCCCCGCCGACTGCGGCGCGTACTGCGACACCCGCGACCCGTCGCTGCCGCCCGGCGCGCAGCGGTCCCCGACCGGACCGGACACCACCCGACCGACCGGTGGTCCGCCCTCGACCTCTCCCTCCTCCCCCACCGCCCAAGCCGTCGTCTGCAACAGGTTCTGCGACGCCCGCGACCCCTCGCTCGCCCCGGCCGACCGCCTGGCCCAGACCGTCGCCGTCGGCACCCGACAGGTCTCGCTGCACTTCGACGACGCCGACGCCATGGGCTGGGCGCGGATTTCGCCCACCTCCCAAGGTGACGCGGTCTGGCTGGACCGGTCGTTCGACGCGGGCGTCAGCTGGGGCTCCGGGTCGCGGCTCGGCGACACGCGGACCCCCGCCGGGGTCGGCGACTGGCGGACGATGATGTTCAACGTCGACGACTGGGCGGGTCTCGGCGTCGGCCTGCTGCGGGCGTGCGCCCAACCCGCCGGGTCGCCCACGATCGCCTGCACCAGCTGGTACCGCACGACGTGGAACGCCGGGAACCGGCGCACGGCGGCCGCGACGGCGTTGATGGAGCGCTACAACCTCGGCAACGGCCTGTTCGACACGACCAGCTGGTGGAACTCCGCCAACGCCCTGACCTCGATCATCGACAACGCCCGGCTGACCGGGATGGGCAGCTACCGCTACGCCATCGCCCGCACCTACGACCTCAACCTCACCGCGTGGGACGGGAACTTCATCAACGCCTACAAGGACGACACGGCGTGGTGGGGCCTGGCGTGGGTGGCGGCCTACGACCTCACCGGGGAGTCCCGGTACCTCAACACCGCCCGCGCGGACGCCGACCACATGGCGCTGTTCTGGGACTCCGTGTGCGGCGGCGGGGTGTGGTGGAGTTCCAGCAAGAACTACAAGAACGCCATCACCAACGCCCTCTACGTCCAGCTGAACGCCGCGCTGCACAACAGGATCCCCGGCGACACCGTCTACTTGCAACGCGCCAGGGCCGGGTGGACCTGGTTCCAGAACAGCGGGATGATCAACAGTGCCAACCTGGTCAACGACGGCATCGACCTCGCCACGTGCGCCAACAACGGGCGCACGCCGTGGAGCTACAACCAGGGCGTGCCCCTGGCGGCGCTCACCGAACTGCACCGCGCCACCGGTGACGCGAGCCTGCTCGCCAAGGCCCGCGCGCTCGCGAACGCGTCCACGACGAACGCCGCGCTCAACCCCGGCGGCATCCTGTTCGACGACGGCGGAGGCGGGGACGTCCCGTCGTTCAAGGGCGTCTACGCGCGCGGCCTGGCTGCGTTGAACCGGACGCTGGCGGACCGGCCGTACACCGCGTACCTGCAACGGCAGGCGGATTCGGCGTACGCGCGGGCCCGGTCCAGCAGCGACTCCTACGACCAGCCGTGGGCCGGGCCGTTCCAGCGCAGCGACGCCGCGCGCCAGCACAGCGCGGTGGACCTGATGAACGCGGCGGGTTAGGCGGAGGGCCGGTCGACCCGGTAGACGACGTGGTGGTGGTCGTCGACCGGGTTGTCCGGCTCCAACTCCCCCTCGGCGACCCGGCTCAGACCGGCCTTCTCCAGCGCCCGCCAGGAAGTCCGGTTCGCGGCGACCACCGGGACCACCACCGACGGCGCGAGCGGGTAGGCGGACCACGTTTCCGCGATGACGGCGGCGATGATCCTCGGTCCCAGTCCGCGGCCGCAGCGGTCCAGGTCGCCGACGAGGTAGTCGACGCTCACGGCCTCCTCGTCCACGGCCAGGAACGGGGCCAGCTCGGCGATGTAGTCGGGGTAGTCGCCGTACCGGCTGCGCTGCACCAGGCCGACGGGCGTGCCGTCCTCGAAGACCAGCAGGTCCTCCGACGGCTCCTCGCCCCTGGCCACGGGGCCGAAGTCGCGAGCGACCTCCTCCGGTGACGTGTCGTGGTTCCACCAGCGGGCGACGTGGGGTTGGAGGAGCCACTGCCGCAGCAGCGGGAAGTCGGCTTCGGTCAGCTTGCGCCACGTGATCACGGGGACACCTCCGGGTTCCGCTTGCGGCGGTAGTAGCGGGCCTGGCGGTCGCGGTGACCGCAGGACGGGTGGCACCACCGCCTGCGCGGGTGGTTGCGGACGAAGAACATCGAGCAGCCGGGGGCCGTGCAGCGGCGCAGCGCGTCCGGGCCCGCCAGCAGTTCGATCGAGCAGGCGGCGATCCGGCCGAGCACGGCCGCGCCACCGGTCGCGGTGTCGCGGTGCCGCGCCACCGGTCCGCCGGCGGACCAGTCCAGCTCCAGCCGGGTGGGTGTGGTGAAGGCGTTGACGACCTCGACGTCCCCCCGGTCCGGCGTCACGCCCTCGACCGCGGCGGTGAACAGCCGGTGCACGCTGTCGCGCAGCGCCCGCGCCCGGCCCGCGTCCACAGAGGGCTGCCCGAGCTGCGCGAACCACTCGTCGACCCACTCGCGCGCGTGCAGGAAGTCCTCGCCGTCGCCGTAGAGCGTGTTGGCCAACTCCACCGCGAGCGGCTCGGTGCCGAGGATCGGGAACTCCATGATGCTGACGGTAGAGCAGTGCTCCAACCGTCAGCCACCGAGTTTTCCCGTGCACCTGGGTGGAGACTGTCCGCAACGGACGAGAGGAGCTCAGGTGGCGATCGTTTCCCGCGGTTTCCGGGGCAGGGCACGGGACGAGGACGTGGCGCTGCCACCGGGCCAGTACCTGACCGAGGACTTCCCGGTGCTGTCCGCGGGCCCCACCCCGCGGATCTCCACCGACAGGTGGGAGTTCACCGTCACCACCGAGGTCGGCGCGAAGCACACGTGGACGTGGCAGGACCTGCTGGAACTGCCCCACGAGAAGCCCAGGGTGGACCTGCACTGCGTCACGAAGTGGTCGAAGCTCGACACCAGGTGGCAGGGCGTCTCGCTGGACGTGCTGCTGGAGGACGTGGAGACGGCGGCGGACTACGCGCTCGTGCACGCCTACGGCGGGTACACCACGAACCTGCCGCTGGAGGACCTGCTCGACGGGCAGGCGTGGATCGTCCACCGCTACGACGGCGAGGACCTCACGCCGGAGCACGGCGGCCCGGCCAGGCTGCTGGTGCCGCACCTGTACCTGTGGAAGTCGGCGAAGTGGGTGCGCGGCATCCGGCTCCTGCTGGAGGACGAGCCGGGCTTCTGGGAGACCGCCGGGTACCACGACTACGGCGACCCGTGGCGCGAGCAGCGCTACCAGGGCGACTAGACGTGGTGCGCAGGCTGAACTGGCACGTCGCCGAGGTGGTCGACGTGCGGGACGAGACCCCCGCCGCCCGCACCCTCGTGCTGGACGTCCCGGCGTGGCCGGGTCACCTGCCGGGCCAGCACGTCGACGTGCGCCTGACGGCGGAGGACGGCTACAGCACCCAGCGGAGCTACTCGGTCGCGTCGGTCTCGGACGGTTCGCGCGTCGAGCTGACCGTGCAGCGGGTGGACGACGGCGAGGTGTCGCCGTACCTCACGCAGGTGCTGGAGGTCGGCGACGAGGTCGAACTGCGCGGCCCCGTGGGCGGCTGGTTCGTGTGGCGCCCGTCGGACACGGCGCCGGTGCTGCTGGTGGCGGGCGGCTCCGGCATCGTGCCGCTGATGGCGATGATCCGCGCCCGCCGCACCCCGGTCCCGTTCCGCCTGCTGTACTCGGTGCGCGGCCCGGACGACCGCTACTACGTCGACGAACTCCTCCGCCCCACTCCCGGTCTGGACGTCACCTACCTCTACACCCGCACCGTCCCCCCGGGCTGGCCCCGCCCGCCCGCACGACTGGGCGTGGCCGACCTCGCCACCGCGGGCTGGCCGCCCGACCTGACCCCGGACTGCTTCCTGTGCGGCCCCACCGGTTTCGTGGAAACCGCGGCCGACATCCTGCAGTCGCTGTGCCACGACCCACGCAAGATCAAAACCGAGCGCTTCGGCCCCAGCGGAGGCTGACATGACGACCCACCTGGACGGCAACGCGCTGGCAGGCCCACTGCGCGAACTCTTCGCCGTCGACATCACCGCGGCCACGGCGAGCTGCGCGGCCTGCGGCCACACGGACACAGTCGCAACCTTGCACGTCTACAGCCAAGCCCCGGGCCTGGTCGCCCGCTGCCCTGGCTGCGAGGACGTCGTGCTCCGCCTGGTCCGCACCCCGGACGCCGCGTGGCTGGACCTGCGGGGAACCATGAGCCTAAGAATCCCACTGCCGGAGTGATAGGGTCACTTGAGGTCCAGTCGAAGTCCGACGCGGCGCCCTCCCTCCAGGTCGCGTACTTCCAGTACGGTCTCGCACTGACCGGAATTGTTGACCGTACTGGCCAGCGTGTAGTCGTCGCCGTTGTCACGGTCGAGACCGATGGCCTCGTAGAAGACCTCGCAGCCGCTGGGCATGACGATCGTCTGCCGAATGACACGGAGTTCGGTCGGAAAGTGCACCGTGAAGTCTTCTGCGCATTCCCCTCGAACGAGTCGGCGACATCCTGAAGGCCAGTGGAGATCTGCCGCCATTCCGATGATATCGCCCCGTTTGGCCGATTCCCGGAAGTGCGCGAGCACTTCGACGGTGTTCCTCTTGATCCAGAACCACGTGACGTCCGACCGGGTGCCGCCTTCCTGTCCGACGACGGGGTTGCGCACGCTGATCTTCACCTTTCGCCGAAGCCGATCGGGCAACCCGTCCCATCCCGGCCCATGCCAGAAGCTGAAGAAGTTCAACCGCTCCCACTCGACCACAGCTGAGCATTTGATCGTCTGTACTGAATCACCGTTCGACTCGATGACCGTGAGTTGATCCCACTCAAGCACGGTCCACGCGTAGCCGTAACTCGCCGTGAAATCACGGCAATAGCGGTGGATCAGTTGACTTTCCAACTGGCTTCTCAGTAGCAATGCGGTGCGGTCCGCAACCAGTACGACAAGCAGCCCCAGCGTGCAGAGCCCCGCAGCGACGAGGGCACCCGCCTTGATCGCGACGCTGCCCAACAACGCGCTCAACAGCCCCGCGAAAGCGAGAATTCCCAGCGCCCCTTCGACGACACCTATCATTCCGACGTGCACGACGTAGTCCTGCAACCACAGGACGAACGATCTGACCATCGAAGGCGATCTGCGATCGGCGAACCTGCTCATGACTTCGACGCAGCCACGCCGACACTCGTTCTTCGCATCTCCACCTCCCGGAGGCCGAATCGGAGGTCCGAGGGTAGGACGACCATCCGGGCACTTGGAGAAATGTCCCCCAAATGGCATAGGTCGTGCGCCGCGGGACACGGGTGTCAACCCGTGTCCCGCTCCACTCAGGTGGTGGCCGCGAACTGCGCCGAGTACAGGCGGTAGTACGCGCCGTGCGCCTCCAGCAATTCCTCGTGCGTGCCCTGTTCCACGATCCGTCCCGACTCCATCACCAGGATCAGGTCCGCGTCCCTGATGGTCGACAGACGGTGTGCGATGACGAAGCTGGTGCGCGATGAGCGCAAGGCCGCCATCGCGTGTTGCACCAGCGACTCCGTGCGGGTGTCGACCGAACTAGTGGCCTCGTCCAGGATCAGCAGCGACGGGCTGGCGAGGAACGCGCGGGCGATCGTCAGGAGTTGCTTCTCGCCCGCGCTGACGTTCGTGCCCTCCTCGTCGATCACCGTGTCGTAGCCGTCGGGCAGGGTGCGGACGAAGCGGTCCACGAACGTGGCGCGGGCCGCGGTGACGATCTCCTCGTCGGAGGCGGAGGGTCTGCCGTAGGCGATGTTGTCGCGGATCGTGCCGCCGAACAGCCAGGTGTCCTGCAACACCATGCCGATCTGCGAGCGCAGGTCTTCGCGGCGCAGGCTGGTGATGTCCACGCCGTCCAGCGTGATCCGGCCCGCGTCCAGCTCGTAGAACCGCATGATCAGGTTGACCAGGGTGGTCTTGCCCGCGCCGGTGGGGCCGACGATGGCGACCGTCTGGCCCGGTTCGGCGACCAGCGACAGGTGTTCGATGAGCGGCTGTTCGGGGCGGTAGGAGAAGCTGACGTCGTCGAACTCCACCCGGCCCCGCCGCTCGGCAGGCAGGGACGCGTCGGCCGGGTCGGGCGACTGCTCCTCGGCGTCCAGGAGTTCGAAGATCCGCTCCGCCGAGGCGACGCCGGACTGCATCAGGTTCGCCATGGACGCGACCTGGGTCAGCGGCTGGGTGAACTGGCGCGAGTACTGGAGGAACGCCTGCACCTCGCCGAGGCTCATGGTGCCGGAGGTGATGCGCAGGCCGCCGACGACCGCGACGACGACGTAGCTGATGTTGGACAGGAACATCATGGCGGGCATGATCAGGCCGGAGATGAACTGGGCGCCCAGTGCCGCGCCGTACAGGTCGTCGTTGCGGCGCTGGAACTCGGCCTCGGACTCCTTCTGCCGCCCGAACACCTTGACGACCTGGTGGCCGGAGAACGACTCCTCGATGTGCGCGTTGAGGACACCGGTGTGCTTCCACTGCTGCGCGAACAGCTTCTGCGACCGCTTCCCGATCCACGCGGTGACGAACACCGACACCGGGATCACCGCGAGCGCGATCAGCGCCAGCAGCGGGGAGATGGAGAACATCATCGCCACCACGCCGATGACCGTCAGCAGCGACGTCAGCAGCTGGCTCAGGGTCTGCTGCACGGTCGACGCGACGTTGTCGATGTCGTTGGTGGCCCTGGACAGCAGCTCGCCGCGGGGCTGGCCGTCGAAGTAGCGCAACGGCAGCCGGTGCAGCTTCGCCTCCACATCCGCGCGCAGCGTGAACACCACGCGCTGCACGACGCCGTTGAGCAGCCTGCCCTGCGCCCAGCCGAACAGCGACGACGTGAGGTACAGCGCCATCACCCACATCAGCACGGTGCCGAGCGCGGCGAAGTCGATGCCGGCGCCCGGATTCCCGCGCGCCCGGCCTAGGACGCCGTCGAAGATGATGTCGGTCGCGTGCCCGAGGATCTTCGGCCCGGCCACGGCGAACGCCACGCTGATCACGCCGAGCGCGACGACGGCCGCGAAGGTGGCGCGTTCCGGCCGCATCCGGGCGGCCAGCCGCTTGGCGGACGGGCCGAAGCTCTTCGCCTTGGCGACCGGCATCCCCATGCCGGGCATGCCGCGGCCCATCGGTGACGGCTGGGGGCGCGGGCTCGTGGTCGTGGCGCTCATGCGGCCTGCTCCGGGGTCAGCTGGGACTGGACGATCTCCCGGTAGGTCTGGCAGGAGTCCAGCAGTTCGTGGTGGGTGCCCGCGCCGACGACGGAACCGCCGTCCAGCACGATGATCTGGTCGGCGTCCAGGACGGTCGTGACGCGCTGCGCCACGACCAGCACGGCGGACCGCTGGACGTGCGGGCGCAGCGCAGCGCGCAGCCGGGCGTCGGTCGCGAGGTCGAGCGCGGAGAACGAGTCGTCGAACAGGTAGATCTCGGGACGCCGCACGAGCGCCCGCGCGATGCACAGCCGCTGCCGCTGGCCACCGGACACGTTCGTGCCGCCCTGGGTGATCGGCGCGTCGAGCCCGCCGGGCATCTCCTCGACGAAGTCGCGGGCCTGCGCGATGTCCAGCGCCTGCCACAGCTCCTCGTCCGTGGCGTCGGGTTCGCCGTAGCGCAGGTTGCTCGCCACGGTGCCGGTGAACAGGTACGGCCGCTGCGGCACCAGGCCGATCCGGCTCCACAGGACGTCCGGGTCCAGGTCGCGCACGTCGACGCCGTCGACCAGGACGCTGCCGTCGGTCGCGTCGATCAGCCGGGGGATCAGCGACACCAGGGTCGTCTTGCCGGTGCCGGTGCTGCCGACGATCGCGGTGGTCTTGCCCATCTCCACTCGGAAGGAGACGTTGTGCAGCACCGGTTCCGCCGCACCGGGGTACCGGAAGCCGACCCCGCGGAACTCCACCTCGGCCCGCGCGGGCAGGTCGGTCACGGGGTTGGCGGGTGGGATCACCGACGACTCGGTGTCGAGCACCTCGTTGATGCGCTCGGCGCAGACGGACGCGCGCGGGATCAGCGTGGCGATGAACGTCGCCATCATCACCGACATGAGGATCTGCACCAGGTAGTTGAGGAACGCGGTCATCGACCCGATCCGCATCTCCCCCGCGTCGACCTGGTGCGCCCCGAACCACAGGACGGCGACGCTGGACGCGTTGAGGATCAGGATCACCGTCGGGAAGATCAACGCCTGGAGCTTGCCCACGCGCAGCGCGGTGTCGGTGAGCGAGGTGTTGGCCTCGGCGAACCTGCGCGACTCCGCGGGTTCGCGGACGAACGCCCGCACCACCCGGATCCCCGACAGCTGCTCGCGCAGCACGCGGTTGACCCGGTCGATCCGCGTCTGCATCACCCGGAACTCCGGCACCATGCGGCGCACGATCGCGCCGATCGCCAGCAGCAGCGCGGGCACGCACACCACCAGCAGCCAGGACAGGCTGACGTTCTCGTTCAGCGCCATCACGATCCCCGCGACGCACATGATCGGCGCGGTGACGAGCATGGTGCACATCAGCACCACCAGCAGCTGCACCTGCTGCACGTCGTTGGTGGTGCGCGTGATCAGCGACGGCGGCCCGAACCCGGCGACCTCGCGGGCGGAGAACTCGCCGACCCGGTGGAAGATCGCCGACCGGACGTCGCGCCCGAACGCCATGGCGCTGCGGGACGCGTAGTACACGGCGGCGCCGGAGCAGGCGATCTGCAGCAGCGTGACGGCCAGCATCCACCCCCCGGTGGACACGATGTAGCCGTTGTCGCCCTTGGCGACGCCGAAGTCGATGAGGTCCGCGTTGAGGCTGGGCAGGTAGAGCGAGGCGACCGTGCCGATGAGCTGGAGGACCAGCACGATCCAGAGTTCACGCCGGTACGGGCGCAGGTAGGTCAGCAACAGGCGGTACAGCAACGAAGCCCCCACAGAAGAAACTTGCCGTATCTAATATTTGGTACCGTAGGCTACCCCGACAAGATACGCAAAGTACTTAAGGGGCCATGGTGCCGGAGACGAAGTCGCGCCGCCGGGGAACCGAACTGGAGCAGGCCATCCTGGAAGCCGCCTGGGCCGAACTGCGGGACGTCGGGTACGCCCGGTTCCGCATCGAGTCGGTCGCCACCCGCGCCAGGACCAGCAAGCCGGTGATCTACCGCCGCTGGTCGAACCGCGCCGAGCTGGTGTTCGCCGCGTGGGGCAGCCAGGCCCCGGCCGAGCACTTCTCCCCCGACACCGGCGCGCTCCGCACCGACCTGCTCGTGCTGTTCACCAGGATCGCCCGCCGCGCCGACGCGATGATGAACGAGATGATCGCGGGCGTGATGAGCGAGGCCTTCCGGCACCCCGAGATCGCCGGGCTGCTGCGCGACCGGCTCACGGGCGCGCCGGCCTCCGAGGTCGTGCTGACCATCGTGGAGCGGGCCGTCGACCGCGGTGAACTCCCACCCGTCCGGCTGTCGCCGAGAGCGGGTCGCCTGCCGTTCGACCTGGTCCGCAACGACTCGGTGATGTGCGGCAAACCGATGTCGAACGAGACGATCGTGGAACTCGTGGACGACGTCTACCTGCCGCTGCTGCACGGGCTCGCGCTCACCCGCGACGATGAGGGGCATGGACTTCCTCCCGCTGGCTGAAGAACTGCTCGCCGTGCGCTCGACCGCCGACCGGCCGGACGACCTGCACCGGGCGCTGGACTTCGTGCTGGACGTCGTCGGCCCCGGCTTCGCGGTCGAGCGGTTCGAGTCGAACGGCAAACCCAGCGCGCTGGTCCACCTCGGCTCGTCGCGCCCGCACTTCCGGGTGATCCTCAACGCCCACCTGGACGTCGTGCCCGGCGCAAACGAGCAGTTCCTCCCCCGCCGCGACGGCGACCGCCTGATCGCCCGCGGCGCCCAGGACATGAAGCTCTCCGCGCTCGTGCAGGCGCAGGTGTTCCGCGACGCGGCCTCGACCTCGCCGTTCCCGATCGCCCTGCAACTGGTCACCGACGAGGAGGTCGGCGGCCGCGACGGCACCCTGCACCAGGTGGATCGAGGGGTCACCGGCTCGTTCGTGGTGATCGGCGAGCACAGCGGCCTGCGGGTCGTGGCCGAGTCCAAGGGCATCGCGGGCGTTCGCCTGCACGCCACCGGACGCGCCGCCCACAGCGCCTACCAGTGGCTCGGCGACAACGCCCTCGTGACCCTCGCGCACGCCGTCGACTCGGTCCTCGCCGCGTACCCCGTCGCGACCGCGGAAGCGTGGCGCACCACCGTGAACGTCGCCCGGATCACCACCACGAACGAGGCGACGAACCAGGTCCCGGCCGACGCGACCGCGTGGCTCGACGTCCGCTTCCCCCCGGAGGACGGCGACCTCACCGGCCGCACGACCGACGAGGTGGCCGCCCACTTCACGTCCCTGTGCCCG
Organism: Umezawaea sp. cmx-9-4; assembly: GCA_049997955.1. Taxonomy (GTDB): domain Bacteria; phylum Actinomycetota; class Actinomycetes; order Mycobacteriales; family Pseudonocardiaceae; genus Umezawaea. The sequence goes on from JAEBDY010000004.1 coordinate 403,887, forward strand.
CCGGGCGTCACCGCGACCGTCGACCACGTCGAACCACCGCATCGCGCCAACCCCGAGAACCCGGACGTCCTCGCGCTGCAACGAGCCGCGCGCGACCAGGGCTACTCGGGCGACCTGCTGCGCAAGCACGGCGCGGCGGACTCCCGGTTCTACTTCCAGCGGGGTGTCGACGCGGTGATCTTCGGCGTGGGCGGCGACGGCCAGCACGGGCCGGACGAGTACGCGGACCTGACGACGGTGGAGCCCTACCGCCGCGCGCTGCTGGGTTTCCTCGCGTCGCTCACGTGAGCGCGCGGGTGGCGACCACCCCGCGCCAAGGGGCCGATGGCGGTCGTCAGCGAGCCTGGCTTCGGTGTGGACGTGTCAGGCGGAGGCCAGCGGGGCGATGCCGGTCTTGTCTTCCAGCGCCTGCCGGTCCGATCCGGGGCCGAAGTGCTGGACGGCGCACACCAGCCAGCCCGCGGCGACGACGCCGACCAGGCTGAGCAGGCGGTACAGCACGACGACCGGGAGTGCCTGAGCCGCCGGGATCCCACCTGCGACGAGGGTGAGCACGAGGGCGGCGTCGACCACGCCCAGCCCGCCGGGCAGGGGTGAGAGGCCAGAGGTGGTCATGCCCGCGGTGTACGCGACGAGCAGCAGCGGGAGCGTCAGGCCGTGGACGCCCAGCGCGGCTGCGCACGCGGCGAGGCAGGCGGCGTCGAACGCCCAGTTGAGCAGCGAGAGCCCGGTGGCCGCGCTCCAGTCCCGGCCACGGGGGCGCACGGTGCCCAGTTGCACCACCAGGTCGTCCAGCGCGGGGACGCCGGTGTCCACCGGGCGACGGCGGAGCCGGTTCACCCGCCGCACCGCCCACCGCGCGGCGGTGACGAGCGGCTGCGGGCGACGGACGAGTTCGCGGGCGATGGCGGTCACGACGACCAGCCCGGCGGCGCTCAGCACCACCTGCGTCCAACTCGGACTGCCTCCCACCGACAGGGTGGCCGCCAGTCCGAAGAGCCCGAGCGACGCGGTCGACACCAGTCCGCCCGCGACGAGGCACCAGGTCGCGATGGCGCTGCCCGCTCCGGCTCCGCGCATCCAGCGGAACGTGTACGCGGTGGAGAACGCGGCCCCACCGGGCAGGGTGGCGTGCAACGAGTTCGCCACCAGCGCGGCGGCGACCGAGCCGCCGACCGACGTGCGGACGCCCGCGGCTAGCAGGAGCCTGCGCCGGGTGAGCGCGAACATGCCCATCGACGCCGAGACCGCGAGGACCGCCACGGCGAACCAGGTCACGTCGGCGTCGGCGAGCGACGCCACCGCCGACTCGATCGTCGGGGCGAACACGACGGCCTCGACCACCAGCAGCCCGATCACGACGGCCGCGGAGACCAGCCGGAACCTCCCGCTCCTCCTCGGCTCCCGGTGCATCACGTCCGTCATGCCGGATTCGTCCCAGCCGGACGTGTGGTGTTTCTGCGCGTGCTCACGCCGCTATCTTCCACGGCCGGTGGAAAGCCAAACCCGGCGCCGCTCCTTCCCTTCGGCACTTCGCGACGGCACCTGCGTTGGTGAAGCCGCCACGATGCCCGCAGGAGAGCTACATTCAGTCAACACTGAAATTATAGAGTCAATCAGCAAGCCATGAATTGCGTGGAGAACGGCGTCGGTCGCCGTTCCCGGATTGGTCGAGGGCCGCGCCGACCTTCGACCGGTGATCGAACTCCCGAAAGAACTTCGCAAAGTAGCGGGCGAAGCCGATGATCATGCACGCCGTCATCCACAAGTGTGTCCACGCCGCACAAAACTCGACTCCCAGTAGCACCGACGACACCGATGCACCAATTCCTGAATTTCCTGCACAGGTGTGGTTTCATCCTGGGAAGAACCACTCCCGAGTGGCGGCGCCGGTAAACCGTTTATCCCGGAATACCGGCGGGAATCCGCCGAGCAGCGCACTTCTGGTGGCCGCCGATGCGAAGGAGTTCCGATGTCCCGGATGACCGCCGCGGTAGCAGCACTCGTCCTGACGAGCACGATCGGAGTTCCTGGCCACGCGATCGCGGAGGTCTCCCCAGGGCGTGCGCAGACGTTCTGGCTGCACCTGGACAGCTCGCCGATCAGCGACGAAAAGATCATCAAACACGCGAAAAAACTGTCCTACGTCGTGCTCAACGCGTGGGAAGGCGGTCTTTCGGCCAAGTTCAAGAAGGCGAATCCGGCCATCAAGGTGTTCGTCTACAAAGACCTGTCTTCGACACGGAGTTACGCGTGCCGGAAGGGGGTGGACGACAAGCACATCCCCACCGGGATCGGGTACTGCGAGGCGCAGAAGTCGCATCCCGAATGGTTCCTGACCGACACGCGGGGGAAGCGGTTCGAGTACAGCGGTTACGCGGGCCACTGGCAGATGGACGTGGGCAACGCCGCTTACCAGCGGAAGTGGGGCGACAACGTCATCGCCAGCGCGAAAGCCGGTGGGTTCGACGGTGTGCTGATGGACAACGCGCTGTTCGGCTGCGACACCTACCACATCGGCCGGTGCCCGAAGGCCTACCCGACCAACCAGGCGTTCCAGACGGCGTACAAGTCCATGCTCGCGAACCTGCGGCCGCGCTTCGTCGCCGCGGGCATCCTGACGGTGGCCAACCTGGCGAACGCCCGCCTGCACCCCGGCACCTGGGACGCGTACACCGAGAACCTCGACGGCGGCTTCGACGAGTGGTGGCTGGCGTTCAGCGGGACCGACCTGCTGCCCGAGGGCGCGGACGGGTGGAGCGCGCAGGCGAAGCAGATCGCCTCGAACGAGGCGCGGGGCAAGATCACCTGGGTGCAGCCGCACCTCTCCCCCGGCGACAACCAGGCGTTCCGGTACGCGCTCGCCAGCTACTTCATGGTCCAGGGCGGCAAGAGCGCCATCGCGGAGACGGTCGGCACGGACAACTACGGTGAACCCGCGCCGTCGCGCCCCGAGTACGCGTGGAACCTGGGCAAGCCGATCGGGCCGTACAAGAGCGTCGGCAAGAACCTGCTCCGCCGCGACTTCGCGTGCGGCTCGGTCGTGGTGAACACCAATCGGCCGGGCGGCGGGCCGCTGAAGGTCGACCTGGGCAAGACGTACTCCGACGAGCAGGGCTCCTCGGTGGTGACGATCTCGCTGGGCGGCACGTTCGGCTCGGTCCTGCGCAAGCCCTGCTTCACCAAGTCGGGCGAGTGACGCCCGGGCTCACACGACGAGCGTCTGCCCGGTGATGTCGCGGGCATCGGGTCCGAGCAGGAACAGCACGGTCCCCGCGATCTCCGTCGGGTCGATCAGCGCCCCGTCTGCGGCGGCCGCGGAGGTGTGGCGGAGTACTGGTTCTTGTCCGGCACCCCCATCATCGTGCGGCTGCCGATCAGCACGACCCGCGGGCCGGCGCACGAACACGCCGCCGGTCCCGGTGGCCGGAACCAGGACGTGGTCGGACCCCAGGTGCGGCCGCCGTCGGCGGAGATCCGCCGGCGCACCTGGGACGTGTCCTGGTTGCCCGCGAGCAGCGTGGTCCTGCGACGCGGGCGCGGGCAGCATCGCGTCCGGCCGCTCCGGGTCGTCGGCGCGGCGCCGCAGGACGCCGTCGACGACCCGCACCGTCACAACTCGCCCTGCGACGCGACGAGGTGGGCGGAGGCGGAGTCCTCCAGGTGGGTCAGGTCAGAGGAGATCGACGCGAACGTGTACCCCTCGGCCAGGCGCTTCGCCGCCGTGGTGCCGTCCACGGTGTGGATGCCCGCCGCGATGCCCGCCGCGGCGGCGGCCTCGCGAACGCGGGTCAGCGCCGCCTCGAACTCGGTGGCCAGGGCCGGGTCGCCGGGGTAGGCGCCGCCGAGGGCCAGCATCAGGTCCGAAGGGCCGACGTACACGCCGTCCAGGCCTGGCGTCGCGCAGATCTCCTCCACGTTCGCCAAGCCGAGGGCGGTCTCGATCATCACCAGCACGACCGTCGCGGCGTTGGCGTCGGCCGGGGTCGGGCCGATGCGCAGCGCGGACCGCATGGGCCCGTAGGACCTCTTGCCCTCCGGACCGTACTTCGCCGCGGTCACGGCGGCCGCGGCGTCGGCCGCCGTGTCGACCAGCGGCACGATCACGCCGCCGGCTCCCGCGTCGAGCGCACGGCCGATGGGCGTGGGGTTGTTGGCCTCCACCCGCACCAGGCCGGTGGACGTGCCTCCCGCGTCGATCGCGGTCAGCCCGGACAGCAGGCCCGAGTAGCCGAGCAGCCCGTGCTGGACGTCGAGGCACACGTAGTCGTAGCCGAGCCGGGCGATCCGCTCGGTCGCCACGGGCGCGTCCAGGACGCACCAGTAGCCGATCGCCCGGTCACGGGCGCGGATCTTGCGGGCGAACTCGCTCGCGGACATTCCCACTCCTCCAGGGTCGTTCAGCGGTTGCGGGCGGCATGGGACCGCGCAGCGCGGCCACGACCTCGTCGCACGCGGCCCGCACGTCGGCGGGCAGCGGTCCGGCCGAGGCGGCCTCGACGTCGGCGACGAGGTGTTCGACGCGGCACCCGCCCCGCAGCGACGATCCCACGTCCGAGGTCTTCGTGCCGGCGCACGCCGAGAAGCTCGGCCGCGGCCCGTTCCACCCCTGGGTCCGCGTGCCGTCCCGCTGGACGCTGGTCACCGACGACAGCGCCGACTCACGACTGGTCGACGAGTTCACCGCCCGCGGCGCGCAGGTGATCACCGTGAACCCGGATCAGACCTGAAACCACCCGGGAGGACCCTGGACGGCATGACCACTCCCCCCGAGGTGCCCGCGCGGTGGACGACCGCGGCCATGCCCGACCAGACCGGACGCACGGTCGTCGTCACCGGCGCGAACAGCGGGCTCGGCTACGAGACGTGCAAGGCGTTCGCGGAACGCGGAGCGACCGTGGTCATGGCCGTCCGCGACGAGGAGCGCGGCCGCGCGGCCCGTGACCGGCTGGGCGGTCGCGGGCTCGACGTGGTCCGCCTCGACCTGGCAGACCTCGACTCGGTGCGGGTGTTCGCGGCCGAACTGGTGGGCCGCGGTGTGCCGATCGACGTGCTGGTGAACAACGCGGGCATCGGCATGCCCGCCCGTTCGCTGACCGCGCAGGGGTTCGAGTCGCAGTTCGGGGTGCACCACCTCGGGCACTTCGCGCTGACAGGTCTGCTGCTGCCGTTGCTGCGGCGCTCCGCCGACGCGCGCGTGGTGACGGTCAGCTCGCACGCCTACCGGGACGGGTCGATCGACTTCGACGACCTGACCGGGGAGCGGTCGTACCGGGCGTCCCGGTTCTACCAGCGGTCGAAGTTCGCCAACGTCGTGTTCGCGCTGGACCTGGACCGCAGGCTGCGCGCGGCCGGGGTGCCCGTGACGAGCGTGGCGGCCCATCCCGGTTTCGCGTCCACGAACCTGCCGTCGTCCGGCGGCGGCGGGCTGGTCGGCCTGCTGCTGCGGCTGGGGAACGCGCTGGCGCAGCCCGCCGCGCACGGCGCGTGGAGCCAGCTGTACGCCGCCGCCGCGCCGGGCGTCGAGGGCGGGCGGTTCTACGGGCCGGGTGGGCGCAGCGGGATGCGCGGTCACCCGGCGCTGCTGCGGCCGGTCGCGTCGGCCACCGACCCCGAGACCGCCCGGCGGTTGTGGCGGGTGTCGACCGATCTCACCGGGGTGGCGTACGACTTCTCCTGACCGCTGTCGGAACAGCTCCGGGCAGTGCGGCAGGTGGTCCGGCCGGGAACGCGGCGGACAGCGCGGCGACCGAGCCCCCGGTGTGCTCGCGCACGCGGTCTGCTCGGGCGAGCACGCTCGATCGACCCGTCGGACGCCCGGAGGATCACGAACGCCTCGGCCGCCGGGGTCCGGTCGTACTCCGGGACGTGCTCGACGCGCTCGGGCCGCTCCTCGTCCATGTTCGGTGGGGAACGCACCCGCGAGGACACGGCGCAGCGGCACGACGTCCTCCTGGGTCAGAACACGGACTGTGGAAGGTTCGTCACCATTGGCTGTTCCTTCAAGCCGTTGACCACGGGAAACACAGCGAAGGCGCCTGACTTCACGCGCTGTGACATCTCTTTCGGCGGATCACTTCCCTGATCGACGAACCTGGACGAGGCTGGGCACCATGACCTTCGACATCGCCGCCATCCGCTCCCGGTTCCCCGCCCTGCACGACGGGTACGCGTACCTCGACGGCGCCGCGGGCACGCAGTCCCCGACCGCCGTGATCGACGCCATCGCGTCGGCGTACCGGCTGGGCATCGGCAACGTCGGCGGCCCCTTCCCCGCCAGCGCGCGGTCGACGGCCATCCTCGCCGAGGCCCGGCAGGCGGTGGCGGACCTGGTGGGCGGCGACGCGTCCGGGGTCGTGTTCGGACCGAACAGCACGACGCTGGTGTACCGCTTCGCCCACACCCTGGCCGCGACGTGGCGGGAGGGTGACGAGATCGTCCTGTCCAGGCTCGACCACGACGCGAACGTCCGGCCGTGGGTGCAGGCGGCGGCCCACGCCGGCGCCGTCGTGCGGTGGGCGGAGGTCGACGTCGACACCGGCGAGCTACCGGTGGAGCAGTACGACGACCTGCTCGGCGACCGGACCCGGCTGGTGGCCGTGACGGCGGCGAGCAACATCCTCGGCACCCGGCCGGACGTCGCCGCGATCACCGCGAAGGCGCACGCCGTGGGCGCGCTGACGTTCGTCGACGGCGTCCACTCGACCCCGCACGACCTGCCGGACGTGCGGGAGCTCGGAGCCGACTTCTTCGTCACCAGCGCGTACAAGTGGGCGGGCCCGCACATCGGCGCGCTCATCGCGGACCCGGCGCTGCTGGACACCCTGCACCCGGAGAAGCTGCTGCCGTCCCCCGACCGCGTGCCGGAGCGGTTCGAGACGGGCACCGCGCCGTTCGCCGACCTGGCGGGCGTCACGGCCGCGGTGGAGCACCTGGCCGGGTTGGCGCTCCCCCTGCCCTCGCTCTCCCGCCGCGACCGGCTGCGGGTGTCGATGGAGGCGGTCGGGAAGCACGAGCAGGACCTGCTCGAGGTCATGCTGGGCGGGCTCGGCGGCCTGCCCGACGTCACGCTGTACGGCAAGCCCGCCCGGCGGACGGCCATCGCGTACTTCCGCGTCGCGGGCCACACGCCCGCCGAGGTCGCCGAGCACCTGGCGCTGTGCGGGGTCAACGTGTGGCACGGCCACAGCTACGCGTGGGAGCTGACCGGGGCGCTCGGGATCCGGGACTCCGGCGGCGCCGTGCGGGCGGGGTTGGCGCACTACAACGACCGCGACGACGTCGACCGCCTCCTCACGGCCGTGGCCGAGCTGCCCAAGGCCGGGTGACCCGCGCGCGATCAGTTCGCGGGGTAGACGAAGCCCTCGTCCCGGATGAACCGGTAGCCGACGCTCGTCTGGTCCTCCGCGCACTTGTCGGTCGCGCAGGTGGCGTTGTCCTCGCGGCCGTCGTGCCAGAACAGCCGCAACGGCACCGTGCCGCCGCGCCGCGCGCTGTAGACGAAGCCCTCGTCCCGGACGAAGGTGTACCCGGCCAACCCCTGCTCGTCGACGCACGCACGGGTCCCGCACGTGACGATGTCGCCGCGAGCCTCGTTCCGGTAGGTCTTCAGCGGTACCGCGCCGTCCTCGCGGGTGGCGAGCACGCGGCCCTCCAGGCTGGCGGGGGCGTACTTGGCGCGGTCGCGCCCCAGGCACTCCTCGGAGGTGCAGGTGGCGTTGTCCTGCGCTTCGCCGTTCCAGTACAGCAGGAGGTCCTTCCGGGCTGGGGCCTTGGTCGTGGACGTCGTGGGCGACGGCTTGGCCGACGTCGAGGTCGGCGCGGAACCGGTCGCGGGAGCCGAGGTCTTGCTGCTCGACGACTCCGCCGTGCCACCGCTCGCGGTCGCGGAGAACGGCCACTTCTGCCAGGCGACCGCCGCTCCGGCCAGCAGCCCGACGACGGCCACCACCGCGACGGCCACCAGTGCCCAGCGCGGGCCCCTGCGCGCGGGTGGCGGTGTCGCGACGGGGTAGCCCGCCAGGGACTCGCCGGCGGCGAAGATCGAGGTCGGCTGCGGCCGGGGCACGACGACGCGCGCCACCCGTTCGGTCGGCGGCTCGTCCCTCGGCCCACCGGGCAGGAACCGGGAGACCTCGGCGCGCTGGTCGTCGATCATCCGGTGGACGGCGGGCAGCCAGGGCCGCACCGACGGCGGCACCGGGTGCGCCAGGTCGAGGACCTGGTCGGGACCGGGGCGCTTGCCCGGGTCCTTCGCCAGGCACCGCTCCACGATCAGGCGCACCCGCGGCGGGAGCCCCGAGAGGTCGGGTCGGACGTTCACCACGTTGTTCAGGGTCTGCAACGTGGACGCGCCGGTGAACGGGCTCCGCCCCGTGCACGCGGCGGCCAGCACCGCGCCCAGCGAGAACACGTCGCTGGTCGGGCCGAGCGGCCGGGATTCGGCCTGCTCCGGCGACATGAAGCCCGGCGAGCCGATCATCGAGCCCGTGTGGGTGAGGTGGCCGCCGGGATCGTCCACGGCCTTGGCGATACCGAAGTCGATCACGCGGAGGCCGTCGTCGGTCAGCAGCACGTTGGAGGGCTTGAGGTCCCGGTGGACCAGGCCGACCCGGTGGATCTCCATCAACGCCGTCGCCAGTCCGGCCGCCAGGCGCAGCGCCGACTCCTCCGGCAGCGGCCCCGCCACCGCCACGGCCTCCTGCAACGAGGGGCCCGGCACGAACACGGACGCCAGCCACGGCACGTCCACGTCGGCGTCGACCACGGCGGCGGTGTAGGCGCCGGAGACCCGTCGGGACGCCTCGACCTCGCGGCCGAAGCGGGCGCGGAACTCCTCGTCCCCGACGAGCGCGGCGCTGACCAGCTTGACCGCGACCAGCCGTCCGTCAGGACCCGATCCCAGCAGCACGCGGCCCATGCCGCCCCGGCCCAGTTCTGCCAGGATCCGGTACCGACCGATCGTGGTCGGGTCGGACGGTCCGAGCGGCTTCACGGCAACCCCTTCGAGAAGGTCGGCTGGTGCCGCGGATCCGGGCGGTCCAGCGATCATCTCGCGGAACGCGCTCCGGCGAGATCGTGCGCCATCCTACGGACGATCAGCGGTGCCACCGCGCCGGAGCGGTCGGGATCACCCCTGGCCGTAGACCGGGTGGTCTCCGAGAACGTCCACGAAGGACTCCAGGACGTGTGCGCACTTGGCCGTGGAGCGGTGCACGTGGCAGGACGTCGACCGAGGTCGACGTCCTGCCACGCCACGGGACCGGCGTCAGCCCGCCCGTTCTTCCCGCCACTTGAGGAGGGCCCGCCAGGCCACCAGCACGGGCATGCTCGCTGTGACCACCGCGCCCAGCGCCACGATGATCACCGAGGACCACCACACGCCCAGGACGATCGTGGCCAGGCCGACCACGTAGGTCGCCAGCAGCACCAGGACGTCCCCGACCGCACGAGGCACGGCGGGCCTTCGGCCGTTCAGCTTCCGCACCGTGGAGGCGAACCGGGGATCGCCTTCGGTCAGCCCCCGTTCGATCTCCGCGAGTTGCCGTATCTCCTGATCGCGCAACGCCACTCGTCAGCCACCTCCGCGCTGTGCCCGCTAGGGACTCGGGCCCCGACCAAACCCAGTATTACCCACGATCCGGCGGGTGGCCACGAAATCCATCCCGGCAGTCCACCGGTCCAGACCAATACGGGCCCGAACTCCCCTACCCTGGGCGCGTGGCGAAGATCCTGATCACGGGGATGTCGGGCACCGGCAAGTCGACCGCCCTGCGGGTCCTCGCCACGCTCGGGCACCGGACGGTCGACACCGACGACGACCGGTGGAGCCGCTGGGTCACCGGAGCGGACGGCTCGCGCGACTGGGTCTGGCGGGAAGACGCCATGACCGGGCTCCTCACCGGCCACGGCGACGGCGCCCTCTTCGTCGCCGGGTGCAAGACCAACCAGGGCGCGTTCTACCCGCTGTTCGACCACGTCGTCCTGCTGAGCGCGCCCGCCGACGTGCTCCTCGCCCGCATCGCCGCCCGGACCGACAACCCCTACGGCAAGCGGCCGGAGGAACGGGAGGCGGTGCTGCACCACCTCGCCGTCGTGGAGCCGCTGCTCCGGGCGACCGCCACCGCGGAGGTCGACGCGTCCGCGCCGCTGGAGGAGGTCGTTCGGCGGTTGGCGGACCTCGCCCGTGCGAAGATCCCCCCACGGTGAGCGGGGGTTCCGATGTACGCGATGTCCCTGGGTGACGACGGCGCGGAACTGCGTCCGCTCGAGCCCCGGCACGCCGAGGAACTCCTCGCCCACATGGATCGCGGGCGGGAGTACATCGGGAGGTTCGTCTCGCTGCCGGACGTCGTCGCGGACCTCGATTCCAGCCGCGCCTACCTCCTCTCGTACGCGCGGAAGGCGGCGTCCGACACCGGGCGCGTCGACGGCATCTGGGTGGACGGCACGCTCGTCGGCGGAGTCCTGTTCCGGACCATGGACCTCGGGCGCGGCTTCGCCGAGGTGGGCTGCTGGCTGGAGCCGTCCGCGGCCGGGCGCGGTCTGGTGAGCCGGGCCGCGCGGGTCATCATCGACTGGGCGGTCCACGAGCGCGGCGTCCACCGGGTGGAGTGGCAGGTCGCGACGGAGAACGCGGCCAGCATCGCGGTCGCGCGGCGGCTGGGGTTCACCAAGGAGGGCGTGCTGCGGGAGAGCTACCCGCACCGGGGCAAGCGGCACGACATCGAGGTCTGGTCGGTGCTCGCGCCGGAGTGGCGAGCCGGCCGTCCGTCCTGAGTGGAGTGCGCGCCGGTAAACCCGAACTTGCCGAGAGCGCAATTGACTCGCGATCGGCTCCTCCCTACCGTCAGCGGGATGCGGCTGCTGGACGAGTGCCTGGACCTGGCGAGGTCGTCGACGCACGGCGACTGGATCAGCGTCGCCCCGGCGGCGACGACCTCCTCCCCCGACGGTCCGCTGGCGGGCGTTCCCTTCTCCGTCAAGGACAACATCGACGTGGCGGGGTTCCCGACGACGGCCGGAAGTCGGCTGCTGCCGGACGTGGCCGTCGCCGTGGACGCGAGCGTGGTCGACGTGCTGAGGAACGCGGGCGCCGTGGTCGTCGGCAAGACGAACATGCACGAACTCGCCCTCGGCATCACCGGCAACAACTCGGCGTTCGGGCCGGTGCGCAACCCCGCTGACGCGTCCCGGTCGGCGGGCGGCTCCGGCGGCGGCAGCGCGGTCGGCGTCGCGCTGGGCGTCGTGCCGTTCGCGCTCGGCACGGACACCGGCGGTTCCACCACCATCCCGGCGTCCTTCCGCGGGGTCGTCGGCTTCCGCCCCACGACCGACCGCTACGCGGGCGACGGCGTGGTGACCCTGTCGAGCACCAGGGACACCATCGGCGTCCACGCCCGCACGGTCGAGGAGGTGCGGACGGTCGACGAGGTGATCACCGGGGAACGGCGCCGGGCCGACCTGCCGCCCGGTGTCGAAGGCCTCCGCGTCGGCGTCGTCCGCTGCCGCTTCGAGGACGTGGACACCGAGGTCGGGACCGTGGCCCGCGCCGCGCTGTCCGCCTTGGCGGACGCGGGAGCGCGCATGGTCGACGTGGACGTGCGCGACGACTTCGCGCTGAGCGCGGGACCGGGCATCGACCTGGTGCTGTTCGAGGCGGTCCGGCTGATCCGCCCGCGACTAGCGGATCAACTGGTGGCCGCGCCGGTCCAGGCGTGGGCCTCCTGCGCGCGGCCACCGCGGTGCACGCCGTCCTCGGCGGTCGGTAGCGGGACCGCGGAAGGGCCTGGTGTCCGCTCGTCATTGAGCGGACACCAGGCCCGTGGCCTGCCGCCTTCCCGGGGACCTGCTCGACGTGCCATCCGTGCATCGGGAGGGCACACCGGCGTCGGTCGCCGATGACGGCGGTCAGGCTGTCACCGGACCTCCGAGGTCACGGCGTGCCGCAGGTGACCGCGGGTGCGGCCCACTGGCCGTTCGCCATGACCGTGAAGCCGAACGTGGTGGTCGCGCCCGCTCCGAGCGAACCGTTCCCGTTGGGCTTCATGGTCATCACGTTGCCGCTGCCGTCCCAGCTGGGCGTGCCGTTCCACGTGGTCGACACCTTCTGCGGCGCCGTCACGGTGACGGTGGACGTCCAGCTGGAGATGGGCGCGCTGCCCGCCTTGACGGTCACCTCGCCGTTGAACCGGTCGCCCCACTGCTGCACCAGCCGGTAGGTGGCCGTGCAGGAACCGCCACCCGCGGGCGGAGTCGTGGTGGTCGTCGTGGGCGGGGTGGTGCCGGGGCCGTCCGACGGCGCGACGGCCTGACCGGTCGAGGGCGAGATCATGCCCGCGCACAGGCCGCGGCTCGTCAGGTTCGCGACGATCTGCGGGATGGCGTTGACGGTCGTCTGGTAGCCGTCGTGCATGAGCATCACGCCGCCGTTCTGCAGCGTGGACGCCGCCTGCACGATCTGGGCGGTGCTCGCGCCGTTCCAGTCCTGCGAGTCGACGCTCCACAGCACCTCGGTGAGCCCGAGCTGCTGCTCCACCGACCTCAGGGTCGCGTTGGTCTCGCCGTAGGGCGGCCGGAACAGCTTCGGGGTCTCACCGATCGCCTGCTGGATGGCCTGCTGCGTCTGCGACAGCTCCGAGGTCATCTGGGCCTGGGTCATCTGGGTGAGGTGCGGGTGCGTCCAGCTGTGGTTGCCGACCCACATCCCGGCGTCCTTCTGGCTGCGGGCCAGGGCCGCGTTCGGCCCGACCTTGTTGCCGACGTTGAAGAACGTCGCCCGCGCCCCGGCCGACCGCAGCGCGTTGAGCAGCGCCGGGGTGTTGCCCGCGATGGGTCCGTCGTCGAAGGTCAGCCCGACGTAGCCGGAGCGGCAGTTGCCGTTGGGCGGTGTCGTGGTGGTCGTCGTCGGCGGAGTGGTCGTGCCGCCACCGTTGAGGGCGTTCAGGACGGAGGTGTAGGCGGCCTTCTTGCCGCCCGAGTTGTCGAACAGCAGGGGGCTGTCGCTCGCGCGCCACGAGTCGCTGTCGCGGATGCCCCACACGGTGATGCCGTTGCAGCGCGCCACGGCGAGGCAGTCCTTGACCACGTTGCCGTAGGTCGTGCCCGACGCGCCCGCGATGTCCAGCTCGGTGATCTGCACGTCGACACCCAGCGCGGCGAAGCTCGACAGCGTCGTGCGGTAGTTCGACGGGTACGGCGACCCGCTGTTGAAGTGCGACTGGAAGCCGACGCAGTCGATCGGCACGCCGCGGGACTTGAAGTCCTGCACCATCCGGTACACGCCCTGGGTCTTGGCGTGCGACCAGTCGTCGGTGTTGTAGTCGTTGTAGCAGAGCTTCGCGGCGGGGTCGGCCGCGCGGGCGGCGCGGAACGCCGCCTCGATCCAGTCGTTGCCGGTGCGCTGGAGGTTCGAGTCGCGACGGCCGCCGGAGTTGCCGTCGGCGAACGCCTCGTTCACCACGTCCCAGGCGTAGATCTTGCCCCGGTAGTACGAGGCCACCTGCGTGACGTGGTTGAGCATCGCCGAGCGCAGCGAACCGCCGCTCATGCTCTCCATCCAGCCGGGCTGCTGGGAGTGCCACGCCAGGGCGTGGCCGCGAACGCGCTTGCCCTGGCCGCGGGCCTGGTTGACGATGCGGTCCGCGTTGCCGTACTCGAACCGCCCCTGACTGGGCTCGGTCGCGTCCATCTTCATCTCGTTCTCGGCCGTGACCATGTCGAACTCGCGGTTCAGGATGCCCACGTAGGTGGAATCCGACAGCTTGTTCGCCGCCACGGCGGTACCGAAGTAGCGGCCGCTCTCGGCGGCCGACGCCCCCAACGTGGTGCCCGCGTTGGCCACACCGGGAACGACCAGGGCGACCGCGCCAAGCAGGCAGGCCACCCCGGCCAGCAACGCGGCTCTGCGTTGCCCTTTCCGATCAGCGGGGCGGCGCGCGCCCGCCCCATCGATTCGCGACATCAGTCCTCCACATTGAGGGCGAAAGTTTCGCTCATAACTCCTAAACTTCTCGTAACGTAGGATCACCAGTCGGTTACGTCAACGGCTGGTGACCATCTGAGACAGCTTTAAATGCTGGCGGAGGCTTTGATGAAGATCGGCAACACGTGCCAATGAACCGAAACTTTCGATTCGAGACCGACACAGCAAAAAGGGCGTCACCCCGGTCGGGGTGACGCCCTTCCTGGTCCCGACTACGCCGGGGCGGTGAAGGTGTAGCTGCCCGCGGGCAAGCGGTAGGCCGCGGCGCCACCCGCGTACCCGAACGGCACGGCCTGGGCCGGAGCCGTCACGGCGCCCGCTGATCCTGCGGGTACCCGAACGGTCGCCGACGCCCCCGCGGGCACCCTGACCTTGAGGGTCAGCACCCCGCCGGAGATGGACCAGTCGCTGACCGCCTGCCCGTACGGCGTCTCGTAGGCCGACTTGGCCGACGTCAGGCCGCCACCGGGCCTGGGCGCGATCAGCAGCGACCGGTAGCCGGGCGAAGCCGGGCCCAGCCCGCCGACCTGGCGGTAGAGGAAGTCGCCCACCGACCCGAACCCGTAGTGGTTGAAGGAGTTCATCCCCTTGTCCTGCAAGCTGCCGTCGGGCCGGATGCCGTCCCAGCGCTCCCAGATCGTGGTTCCGCCCTTGGCCACCATGTAGCCCCAGCCGGGATAGCCGGGCTGCATCAGCACCTGGTAGGCGATGTCGGCGCGACCGTGGTCGGCCAGCACCGGCAACAGGTTCTCCACGCCGAGGAAGCCGACGGTCAGGTGCCCACCGGAGGCACCGATCTTCGCGACCAGCTTGTCCACCAAGGACCGCACCCTGTTCTGCGGCACGAGGCCGAACGCCAGCGCCAGCACGTACCCGGTCTGGGTGTTGCCGGACACCGTGCCGTCGGCCGCCACGAACCTCGCGGTGAACGCGGCGGCGACCTGGTCGGCGAGGGTGCCGTACCTGGTGGCGTCGGCGGTGCGCCCGGTCGCCTGCGCCATCCGCGACACGAGTCGAGCCGACCACCCCAGGAACGCCGTGGAGATGATGTTGCGCGCCGTGTCGTCCTGGACGTTCAACCAGTCGCCGAACCCGCCGTCGTCCCGGATCAGGCCCGCGTCCGCGGTGGACCGCAGGTACTCGATCCACCGGACCATCGCCGGGAAGCTCTCGTCGACCACGCGCACGTCCCCGGTCCGCTGCCACAGCGTGTAGGGCACGATCACCCCGGCGTCGCCCCAGCCCGCGATGCCCTGCCCCGCGCCGAGGTCCGGCGCGGTGTTGGTGAAGGCCCCGTTGGCGTGCTGGGCGTCGGTGAGGTCGTCGGTGTACTTGTTCAGGAACGTCGACATGTCCATGTTGAACGTCGACGTGGCCGCGAAGGCCGCGATGTCACCGGTCCAGCCCAGCCGCTCGTTGCGCTGCGGGCAGTCCGTCGGCAGGGAGAGCATGTTGGAGCGCTGACCCCAGACGATCGCCTGCTGCACCTGGTTGAGCATCGGGCTGGACGTGGTCAGGGTGCCCGCCTCGGGGGCCGCCGTCCACGCCGTGCGACCGGTGACGGCGGACGCGGTCGGGGTGCCGGGGAACCCGGTCACCTCGACGTAGCGGTAGCCGTGCAGGGTGAACCGCGGCTCGTACGTCTCCGTTCCGTTGCCCGACAAGGTGTACTTGTCGGTGGCCAGCCCTTCCACGCGCAGGTTCTCGGTGTACAGCGTGCCGTCGGCGTTGAGGATCTCGCCGTGCCTCATGGTCACCACGGTGCCCGCCGGGCCTGCGACGCGCAGCCGGTTCCACCCGGTGGCGTTCTGCCCCAGGTCGAAGATCCACACACCCGGCCTCGGCTGGGTGATCGCGACGGGGGTCCGGTCGTGCTGCACCCGGACGCCTTCGTCCACCTGGGACACCAGCTTCGGCGGCGCGTCCGAGCGCACGGCCACCGATCCCCAGGAGCTGTCGTCGAACCCGGCGCCGTCCCAGCCGCCGGGGAGGCGGCGGGCGTCGTAGCGCTCGCCCATCTGCATGTCGTCCGCGGTGATCGGGCCCGCCGCGTACTTCCAGCTGCTGTCCGTCGCGACGACCGAGGTCGTGCCGTCGGTGTAGGTCAACCGCAGCTGCGCCGAGTACCAGGGCTTGGGACCGTAGCTGTTGCCGCCGTACCAGGCGATGGTGCCGGTGTACCAGCCGTTGCCCAGCCACGCGCCGAGGGCGTTCGTGCCCTGGACGATCCGGCTGGTCACGTCGTACTCCTTGTACTGCAGGCGTTTCCGGTAGTCGGTCCAGCCGGGCGCGTGCACGTCCTCGCCCACCTTCGCGCCGTTGAGCCTCGTCTCCTGCACGCCGAGCGCGGTGGTGAACAGGCGGGCCTTGGCCACCGGCTTGCCGACGGTGAAGGCCTTGCGCAGCAACGGGGACGGCGTGGTCTGCGGAACGGCCACGCCGGACGCCCACGGTCCGGCGCTGTACGCGGCGGCCACCCTGGCGGCGGGCCAGGACGAGTCGTTGAAGCCGGGCTGCTCCCAGCCTGCCGGTCCGGTCTGGCTCGCCTTCCACGAGGCGTCCGTGCCCGCGACCACGGCGCCCGCCACGACGAGCCGCGCGATCACGCCCGCGGGCGACTGGCTGGTGTTCTGGCCGGACAGGGCGATCGTGTTGGCACCGGCGCGCAACCGGCCCGCCAGGTCGACGACGGTCGCCGTCTTCCACGAGTCGGCGACCCGCGGCGAGGTGCTCACCTGCGCGCCGTTGACCCACACGTCCACGGTGTCGTCGCCGGTGACGACCAGACTGGCGACGGTGGGGGCGGTGCCGAGGCTGACGGTGGTGCGGAAGTAGCGGGTCCCGGCGGGCACGCCCGCCGCCGGATCGCCTTCCGGGTACCAGATCCAGCTGCCGCCGCCGAGACCCTGTTGGGAGCCGGGCTGACCGATGAAGGCTCCCTGCCACTCCGAGGCCGGGGCGAGCAGACCGGTCTCGAAGGACCGCACCGCGCCCCAGCCGCTCGCCCGCCCCTGGGTGTCCCAGACCTTGGCGCGCCAGAAGTAGCGGGTGTGCGACGCCAGCGCGGACCCGGCGTAGACGACGTCCACGGACTGGCCGCTCGCGACCGGACCGCTGTCCCAGACGTCACCGGTGCCCGCGTCCGCCAACGCGCCGCTGCTCGCGACGATCACCTGGTAGGCACCCTGCGCCTGCCCTCCGGCGCCGTCGAGCTTCCAGCCGAACCGGGGCCGGGCGGTGTCGACGCCGAGCGGGTCGACGCGGCGTTCGGTGGTGCCGTTGCCGACGCTCAGCGGTGACGCGGCGGTCGGGTCGGGCGCGAGGACCCTGGTCCCCCACGGCCCCGAGCCGTTGGCGCCGAGGTCGGCGACGGCGGGCCAGGCGCCGTCCGCGAAGCCCGTCTTCTCCCAGCCGTCCGCCGGGGTCTGCGAGGACTTCCACGCGCTGTCGGTGATGAAGTCGACCGTGCCGCCCGCGGCGACGACGCGCACCCGGCCGAGGAGACCGGCGGGGCCGGTGGAGGCGTTGCGCGCCACGACGGCGAGCGTGTTCGTGCCCGCCGTCAGCGCGGACCGCAGGTCGACGTGCAGGGACTTCGTCCACGAGTCGACCTCGCGGACGGACGAGGCCAGCGGTGTCCCGTTGAGCCAGACGTCGACCGTGTCGTCGCCGGTGACGACGAACTGGGCCTCCGTCACCGCGCCCGCAGGGACGGTGAAGGTCCGGCGGAAGTACCGGTCGGCCGCCGGGGCGGACACGGCCGGACTGCCCTCGGGGAACCAGACCCAGTGGGCGCCGGAGAGGCTGACCGGGACGGCGGCGGCGCTCGCCGCCGGACTCGCCAGGCTCGTGGAGATCAGGAGGAGTACGAGGCTCGCGACGAGGACTTGCAGGCGTCCTCGCCGTGCGGTGGGGGCACGTCGCATGCTGGGCTCCGCGAATGTCGAAGGCAGGGGATCGAGCACCTATCCGGTCATTAAAACGTTTCAATTACGGCGCCATGAAGAAAGTAAGTGACTGGCGTCACAGCCGTCAACCGCCGTGACGATGAGGCGGACGATCTCCACCTTCAGGATCGGGACCATTCGGACCAGTCGCCCCCTGGCCGCCGGAACGCCGATCCGACCACCGGACGGCCGCCGCGACGGCCCGTTCGAAACCGCTCCAGTAACTACTTTCACGGTTAATCACTGACCCGCTGCATCGCCGAGCCACAACTGCGCGAAACCGTTGACAGCATGGGAACACCGTCCTACCGTCAAGGTGCTTACGCGGTTAAGTGAACTCGGTCACCATCCCCTGCGAACCGAGGAGGCCGTTCCATGCGCTCCACCCCCGCACGTCCCGAGGCACTCCGATGAGCCGGCGGCGACGCCTGGCTGCCGTCGGCGTGCTCCTGCTGATCACCTCCCTGCTCACCCCCCTGTCCGCGCGGGCGTTCCCCGCCTCGACCCGCGCGGCGCTGATGGACTACCTGTCCGGCATCTCCGGCCGGTCCACGCTGTCGGGCCAGCACAACCGCGAACCCAACTCCGACCCGACGAAGTACACCCGCGTCGCCCAGGGCATCACCGGGCAGACGCCCGGCCTGTGGGGCGGCGACTTCCTGTTCCTGCCCGACGACGTCGCACACCGCCAGACGATGGTCGACGAGGCCGTCCGGCAGTGGCGGGCGGGTTCGGTCGTCGCGCTGACGTGGCACCTCTGCCCTCCCACCACCGGTTCGACGTGCGGCTGGGACAACGACGTCAACTCGGACCTCGACGTGAACCAGTGGAACCAGCTGGTCACCGACGGCACCGCGCTCAACACCGCGTTCAAGAACCGGCTGAACGAGGCCGTCCCGTACCTGCGGCAACTGCAGAACGCGGGTGTGCCGGTGCTGTGGCGGCCGATCCACGAGATGAACGACGGCTGGTCCTGGTGGGGCGGGCGTCCCGGTGCCACCGGCAGCCGCAAGCTCTACCAGATCACCCACGACCACTACACGAAGACGCACGGCCTGACGAACCTGGTGTGGGTGTGGAACGTCAAGGACGTGAACACGGGCTCGATCGGCGAGTACTGGCCGGGACCGTCCTACGTGGACGTGGCCAGTCTCGACGTGTGGGCCAAGTACGACCCCAGCGCGTCGGACTACCAGGCGATGCTGGCCGTCGCGGGCGGCAAGCCCATCGCGCTGGCCGAGGTCGGCCGCGTGCCGAGTCCGGCGTTGATGAACGCGCAGCCGCGCTGGGCGTGGTGGATGGTGTGGGCGGAGTGGCTCACCGATCCGGCGTACAACAACAACGCCGCCGTGCAGGCGTCCTACTTCTCCCCCCGCGTGCTCAACCGCGGCGAGTTCACCGTTCCCGGCGGAGGCGGCGCGCGCACCGGCCCGATCAGGGGCCTGGCGGGCAAGTGCGTCGACGTGGCCGCGGCCAACCCCGCCGACGGCACGCAGGTCCAGCTCTACACGTGCGACGGCGGCAGCGCCCAGCAGTGGACGGTCGGGACCGACGGCACGATCCGCGCGCTCGGCGGCTGCCTCGACGTCAACGGCGGCACCAACGCCGACGGCACCGGGATCCAGCTCTGGACTTGCCTACCGGGCAACACCCATCAGCAGTGGGCGGTGAACGGGAGCACGCTGGTGAACCCGGGGACCGGGCGGTGCCTGGACGCCGCCGGGCAGTCCAGCGCCGACGGCACCAGGCTCCAGCTCTGGGCGTGCAACGGCCAGACCAACCAGAACTGGACGCTCCCCGGCAGCGGCACGCGGTGACGTGCCGGCGGGCCCGCTCCCGCCGGTGCGGCAGGTCTTCCGGTGGTTCCGCCTGTCCAGGCGGAACCACCGCGGGGAGATGGACATATACTGCGGAACCTGACTCTGGGGGGCCGTGGTGGGTGTGCGCAGTGATGAGTTCTTCCGGATCGTGGACGCGCTCGTCGACGTGACGCGCGCGGAGGGCGAGCAGTACAGCTCGTTCAGCGTGGTGGGCAAGCGGTTCGGCTACTACTGGCCGCGCACGCAGACCGTCGGGTTGAAGCAGACGCTGACCGAGCAGCTGGCGCTGGTGGCCGAACGGCCGGACGTCTTCGAGGAGCAGTACACCTCCGGCGGGTTCGGCTGGGT
This sequence comes from Umezawaea sp. cmx-9-4, assembly GCA_049997955.1. Classification (GTDB taxonomy): domain Bacteria; phylum Actinomycetota; class Actinomycetes; order Mycobacteriales; family Pseudonocardiaceae; genus Umezawaea. The sequence continues at coordinate 423,986 of JAEBDY010000004.1, forward strand.
GGTCGTGCACCTCGACGGGATCGAGGCGGACGAACTGGCGGAGTTGGTGTTCGAGGCCTGGCGGCTGTCCGCCCCCGAGCACCTGGTCGCCGAGGTGCCGGACCTGGCGCAGCGGTAGTCAGGTCCAGGCCTCGGTCTCCGGGGCGCGGGGGTCGTCGACCAGGTCCCACGTGTCCCCGATCCGCCGCACCAGGCGGCGGTCCGGTTCGTAGCGGGCCCAGCCCGGATCACCGGTCGTGACGAAGTCGACCCACGACCGGTGCATCCGGGCGGCGAGGTCGGCGGGTGGCGCGGTGGTGCCGAGCAGCCCCGCCGATCCGTGCAGCGACGGCAGGTCGAGGCGGTCGAACACGAACGGCAGCTCCACCACGTGACCCGCGCCGTACCTTCCGTCGAGGGCGTCGGAGCGCCAGGTGAACTCGTAGACGAACGTCGGTGCGCCTGTCGCCGCGTGCGCGGCGGCCATCCGCCGGGTGCCCGCGCCGAACAGGCCGTCGCCCAGGACGGCGATCGCCAGTTCCACGGCCGAGGCGTCCGGCCGTGCGGACCGGTAGGCGTGCACCAGGTCGTCCGGCCGCGGGTGGAACCGCGCCGCGACGGACCGGACGTCCTCGTGCGGCTTGAGGTACAGGCTGCCCTCGTCGAGGTTGGAGCCGATGAGCAGTTCGACGTCACGTCCGCGCTGCGTGTCCGCGGGCTGCCGGTCGAGGACCAGGCTGAACGGCGTGATGCCGCCGAGCGGGTCGTGGTCGGTCGGCGTCCGCAGGTCCAAGCCGGTCAGGCCGGGCACGAGGTCGACCAGCCGCTGGTCTGGCACGTCGGCCAGCGTCGCGGCGGTCGCGGCGGTCCCGAGTTCGCGTCCGACGGCGTCCGTGACGATCCGCGCCTGCTCCGGGGTGAACGCGCCGGTGCCGCTGCCGCTCTGCACGACCGCCCGGCGCAGCAGGCCGTCGGAGTCCGGGTGGGCGAGGACGCCGCCGACGATGGTGGCCCCGGCGGACTGGCCGAACAGGGTCACGGCGTCCGGGTCGCCGCCGAAGGCCGCGATGTTGTCCCGCACCCAGCGCAGGGCGGCGATGACGTCGAGCATCCCCCGGTTGTCGGGGGCGTCGGGCAGGTGCAGGAAGCCGGGGATGCCGAGGCGGTACTCCACGGCGACCAGCACGACGCCGTCGCGGGCGAAGGCCGTGCCGTCGTAGAGGGGCGAACTCGCCGACCCGGCGACGAACCCGCCCCCGTGCACGAAGACCATCACCGGGGCGAGTGGACCCGCCCGGTCGGGCGCGTGGACGTCGAGCACGAGGTGGTCGTCGCCCTTGCGCCAGCCCGGCGCGAAGTACGGCGACAGGTCCAGGCCGCCGAACCCGCCCCGCGCGGGCTGAGGGGCGGTCGGCCCGCGCCGGGTCGCGTCCCGGACCTCCGTCCACGGCTCGTGCGGACGGGGAGCGGCGAAGCGCAGCGCGCCGACCGGCGGGGCCGCGTACGGCACGCCGTGGAAGACCCTGCCGTGGTCGCCTCGGCGACCGCGGACCGGGCCCGTGGTGGTGCCCACCACGTCGTGTCCCGTGTGGACAGTTGACATCGGACGACCCTCTCCTCAGTACCGGGTGAACGGCGCCCACGCCGAGATCGCGAACGCCGAACCCCGGTGCTCGACCTCCAGTGCGCTGTGGCCGCTGAAGTGCGCGGGCAGGACGAGCGCCTTGTGGTCGGCCGCCCAGCCGAGCAGCCTGCGCCGGGTCCGGCGTGATTCGACCGCGTCCTCGCAGAAGCAGCTGTTCTGGTCGGGTTCGGCCACCTGCAACGGGGTGTGCACCAGGTCGCCCGCGAACAGGGCCCGATCGGATCCGGACTCCAGCTTGACCACGCTGGAACCGGGCGTGTGGCCGGGGGCCGCCTCCAGGCGCAGGTTCGCGTCGATCACGTGGCTGTCCTCCCACAGCACGACCTGGCCGTTGGCGTGCACGGGGGCGACGCTGTCCTCGAACACGTTCTCGTTGACGCCGCCCGCGATGGCCGAGTTGTTGGCGGGGTTCCAGAACTCGAAGTCCGCCTTGGGCATCAGGTACGTGGCGTTCGGGAACGTGGGCACCCAGACGCCGTCGCGCAGGCGGGTGTTCCAGCCGACGTGGTCGACGTGCAGGTGGGTGTTCACGACGACGTCGACGTCCTCGGGGCGGACGCCCGCCCGTTCGAGGTTCCCGAGGTAGTCGAGGTCCAGGTGGTCCCACCCCTCGACGGCGGGCCGCGACTTGTCGTTGCCCACACCGGTGTCGACCAGGATCGTCCGGCCTTCGCTGCGCAGCAGCCACGTCTGCATCGCGACCTGGACCACGTTGTCGTCGGGGTCCAGGTGGTCCGGCACGAGCAGGTCCCGCTGGTCCAGCCACGCCTGCTCGGGCGAGCCGGGGAAGAACTGGTCCGGCGTCATGCCGACCGGACCGTGCATCTCCTCGACGCGCGTCACGCTGACCGCGCCGAACTCGATCTCGTCCACGATGTTCTCCAGTGCTCCGGGAAATCCTTTGGCCACAACGAATCCTGGAGTCACCGACGAGCCTTATCCACACCCTGCCGGGGATACGCACCGCAGGGTCGGGAACACCCGGTGCGGGGAAGCGACCTCGGAGGAGCATCGCCATGATCACGTGCGCCGGCGGCCGGCACAGCGACGACGACGCCTACGCGGCGCTGCGGACGTGGGTGGAGGAGAACGCGGACTCCGCGACCTGGAGGGCCGAGAAACTGCGACCGACCGACCGGCGCGGGTCTCCCCGCGCACCGACCGCCGTGGTGGTCCCGCTCAACCACCCGGCGCGGGATGGTCCGTTCCGAGCGGGGTGGCTCGGCCGTCGTGGGGTGGTCGCCGCTCCTCGTCCAGGAAGTAGCCCACCCGGACACCGAAGCAGCGGGACAGAGGTCCAAGCGATCCACTTCCCGCTCCGAGCCAGGGGCGCGGGACCCGGAGGGGTGGTCCCGCGCCTCCGGCTCACCCGACCCGGACGGGGATCTCGGCCTCCACGAACTCGCGGAAGCTCCGAGCGGGTCGGCCGGTCACGCGGTGGACGGTGTCGGTGACGCGGTCCTCCGACCCACCGCGGATGTCCTCGTCCAGCGCGGCGAGGAACGCGGCGAACTCGGCGGGCAGGCCGGACGCCGCCAGGTGCCGGGCGTGCTCGTCGGTGCCGAGGGCGCGGTGGCGCACCGGGGAGCCGGTCCACTTCGCGATGATCTCGGCGACCTCGGCGTAGCTCAGCGCCTCCGGCCCCGTCAGCAGGTGGTCCGTGTCGTGCGGGACCTCGTCGGTCAGCGCGTGCCCGGCGACGGCCGCGATGTCCCCGGCGTCGATGAACGCGACCCTGGCGTCACCGGTCGCGCTGACGATCTCCCCGGTGCGCACCCCCTCGCCCGCGGGGAGGTCGCCGGTGAAGTTCTGCATGAACCACGACGGCCTCAGCACCGTCCACTCCGGCATGGTGGCGCGCACGAGGCCGTGCAGCGCGCCGAGCGGCGGCACGCCCTCCGCCATCGCCGACGAGCTGAGCAGCACCACGCGCCGGACGCCCTGCCGCAGCGCCTCGTCGAGGAACGGCTCCACGACCGGGACGGGGTCGATCACGCCGATGGGGGCCACCAGGTAGACGGCGGACACGCCCCGCAGCGCGGGCGCGTGGGTCTCCCGGTCGGCCCAGTCGAAGCGGACCTGGCCCGCCGCGCGCGGGGTGCGCGTGGCCAGCCGGGTCGGGACGTCGCGGCCGCGGAGGAAGCCGCCGACCCGTGAGCCGGTGGTGCCGGTCGCGCCGACGACGAGGACGTCAGGCATTCGCGGTCCCGGAGAACGCGCTGTTCAGGGCTTCCTCGCCGCCCAGGACACCGGCGGCGGCGACCGGGCTCCAGTAGTCGCGGTAGTGCTGGATCTCCCCGTCCCTGACGGTGATGACCGCGATGTAGCTCATCGTGTACGGCTCCTGAGTGGCGACGACGGTCCCGTTGACCGTGAACTCCACGACGGTGACCTCGGCGTCCGCGGTCCGGTGGACGACCTGCTCGGGGATCTCGCGCACGTCGAACAGGTCGGGGTAGTCGCGCAGGTAGTCCTGGACGGCAGCGCGGCCGTCCAACCGCCGCGGGAAGCCGGGTTGCGCGAACGGGAACTCCAGCACGCCGTCCTCCGCCCACAGCCCGGCGAAGGCGACCATGTCACCCCGGAGCAGCAGCTCCAGCGCGTGGGCGACCAGTTCCTCTGACTTCATCAAGACAACTCCAATAGGACGAGACGGTAGCGTCCCGACCAACGTAGCACAGGACGGGACGGGCCCGTCTCGTCGCTACACTCGCCCGATGACTCGTCGCGCACCCACCGGAGCGGCCCTGCTGCAACCGGGCGTCACCAAGGCCATCACCGAAGCCGTCTTCGCGGAGTGGGCCGAGCACGGCTACGCCCGGCTGTCCATGGAGGCCGTCGCCAAGCGGGCGGGCGTCGGCAAGAGCGCCCTCTACCGGCGCTGGCCGTCCAAGCAGGAGATGGCCATGGCGGTGGCCTCCGAGTTCAGCGTGGCGCGCGCGGAGATCCCGGACACCGGGTCGCTGCGGGGAGACCTCCGCCAGGCGCTCGACGAGCTGCTGGAGTGGCTGACGGACCCGCGGTTCGCCAGGGTCCTGCCCGACCTCGTCGCCGAGGCCGCCCGGAACCCGGAGCTCTCCGGCTTCGTCAAGAGCATGATCGGCGCGCCGCGGCGCGAGCACTCCGCGGTGATGCTGCGCAGAGCGGTCGAGCGCGGCGAACTGCGCGCCGACGTGGACCTGGACCTCGTGCAGGACCTGATCGCGTCCCCGATCTACTGGCGCGTGAGCGTGCGCGGGTTCGAGGTGGAACCGGGCTACCTGGACAAGCTCACCGACCTGGTCGTCCGGTCGGTCGCCACCGGGTGACCGCTAGAGCCACCGGTTCCGCTTGAACGTCCGGTGCAGCACCGCGCAGCCGATGGCGACGGCCGCCAGCACGCCGTAGTAGCCGTACTCCCAGTGCAACTCCGGCATGTGCTCGAAGTTCATCCCGTACAGGCCGAACACCATGGTCGGCAGGGCGACGATCGCCGCCCACGAGGTGATCTTGCGGACGTCGTCGTTCTGCCGCAGCGTGATCTTGGCCAGCGTCGCGTACAGCAGGCCGGTGAGCAGCAGGTCGAACGCGGCGATCTGCTCGGACACCGACGTCAGCCGGTCGAGCAGGTCGCGGAAGCCCTCCCGGACCTCTGCCTGGACGTGGGGGCTCTCGACCTCCGCCAGACCCCGCAGGACGGCCGCGAGCGGCGTCACGGACCGGTTCAGCTCCACGATCTCGCGCTTCATCAGGTACATCCGCTCGGCGCCGACCGGGTTGCCGGGGGCGAACACGAGCGCCTCGATCGCGTCGATGTCGCCCTCGAACGCACGGGTCACCTCGAGGTGGCCGTCCACGACGTGGTCCGCGATGGCGTGCAGCACCGCGGAGGGGCCGAGCGCGAGCCGCTCGGGTGCGGCCTCCAGCTCGTCGCGCAGTCCGCCGAGGCCGGAGTGCTCGCCGTGCCGGACCGTCACGATGAAGTCGGCGCCGAGGAACGCCATGACCTCGCCGGTCTCCACGATCTCGCCCGACGCGCCGGGGGACTCGTGGGCGACGTGGCGGGCGGTCTTGAGCACCAGGAACGTCACGTCGTCGTGCCGCGTCACCTTGGGCCGCAGGTAACCGCACACCGCGTCCCGCACGGACCGCGCGGGCAGCCCGAAGGTCTCGACGACGTGGCGCATCTGGTCTTCCGCGGGCTCCAGCAGGCCGAGCCACACGAATCCCGCCCGCCGCTCGCGCACCTCCGCGACGGCGGTGGCGAACGTCCACGCCCCCGGCAACCGCTCCCCGTCGACGTAGACCGCGCACCCGACCACCGCGGTGTGCACCGGAACCCCGTGCTCCTGACTGCCGGCGAACGGCGCGCTCGTCATGTGGTCCTCTCCGTCCCGGTCATGATGCCAAGCCCCATCCCACCGCACGAGCACTTCGCGACGAATCGAGACCCTGCCCGGTGAGATCGGCGGGTGCGGGAATACCCGGTCGCCGCCAGGACGCTGAGCCCTACCAGTGACCCGCCGCCCGACGAATGGACACCGCCCCATGCGTGCGATCGTGCTCGACGCCCCCGGCCCGCCGGAAGCGCTGACCATCCGCGACCTCCCGGTTCCCGAACCGACGCCCGGCCAGGTCCTCATCAGGGTCAAGGCGTTCGGCCTCAACCGGTCCGAGCTGCACACCCGCCTCGGTCTCGCCGACGGCGTCACGTTCCCCCGCGTCCTCGGCATCGAGGCGACGGGCGTGGTGGAGGCCTGCCCCGGCGGCGAGTTCCCGGTCGGCGCGCAGGTGTTCGCGATGATGGGCGGCATGGGCCGCACCTACGACGGCGGCTACGCCGAGTACACCCTCGTGCCCGCCACCCAGGTCATCCGGTTCCACAGCGACCTGCCGTGGTCGACGCTCGGCGCGATCCCGGAGATGCTGCAGACCGCCCACGGCTCCATGACCGTCGGGCTCGGCGTCCAGAAGGGACAGTCCATCCTGGTCAGGGGCGGCACCGCGTCGGTCGGCATGGCCGTGGCCGTGCTCGCCAAGCGGAAGGACATGACCGTGTTCGCGACGACCCGCAACCCCGCCAAGGCCAAGGCGCTCACCGACCTCGGCGTCGACCACGTGCTCGTCGACGACGGCCGGATCGCCGACCAGGTCCGCGCGATCCTCCCGGAGGGCGTCGACACCGCGCTGGAACTCGTCGGCACCCCCACCCTCCCGGACACGCTGCGCGCCACGAGGGAGGGCGGCGTGGTCTGCTTCGCCGGGATGCTGTCGAACCAGTGGACCGTGCCGGACTTCTACCCCATCGGCTACCTGCCCCGCGGGGTCCGGCTCAGCGCGTACCACGGTGACGCCGGCGACCTGCCCGCCGACGTGCTGCGGGAGTTCCTGGACGCGGTCGCCGCGGGCACGGCCGTCGTCCCGCTGGACCGGGTGTTCGGGTTCGACCAGATCGTCGAGGCCCACGCCCGGATGGAAGCGGGCGAGGCGACGGGCAAGATCGTGGTCACCACCGAGTAGACGTCGTCAGCACCGCGTTGGGGATTGCTCGGCCTGCGAGGTGACCACGTCGGCGATCGGCCTGCTCGTGCCGGTCGCGCTGGTGCTCGGAGCCGCGGCCGTGCGGGTGAGGACGCCGTCGGCGGGCAGCGACTCCCAGAACCCGGTCAACACCCCGGCGCCGCGCGACGGGTCCTGGACCATCCACCAGTGCCCCAGCCCGTCGAGCACTCCCACACGGGCTCCGGCTCGGGCGGCCGCTTCGTGGCGCTGCGCGTCGGTTCCGGAGAGGTGGTCCTCGCTCGCGACGATCGCCAGACCGGGTCGGCGGGCGGCGGCAGGCAGGGCGCGGCCGAGCTCGGCCATCACGGGCTGGGCGGCCGACCGGTGGTGCGCCAGGATCGCGCGCCCCATCGCCTCGTCCTGCTCGGGAGCGATCCGCTCCGCCACCGCGCGGGTGATGCCGCGGCCGACCAGCGTGGCCACCCGCCCCTGCACGTCCCCGCCGAACCGCCGGGCGACGTCCACCTCACCCACACCTGCCGTCTGCCAGAGGCGAGCGAGGTAGTGCCAGGTGTAGTCGGGGTGGAACACGCCGACCACGTCGCTGACCCAGCTGCGCAGCAGGTCGGGCCGGGTCATGGCGACCCGGACGACGTGGCTGCCGCCCAGGTCGTGCCCGACGAGGTCGACCGGTTCCCCGAACGCCTCCAGCTCACCCACGAGCCACCGGTGGTACTCCCCCTCCGTCGCGCCGAACCCCTCGGGCAGCGGCGCGCCGAAGCCCGGCGGCGACAGGCACGTCACGTCGTCCCGACCGAGTTCGGCGAGCAGCGGCTCCCACACCGCGGCCGTCTCCGGGTTGCCGTGCACGAACACCGCGTGCGCCACGCTCACACCCCCATCGGCACGGTCGGCTGCGGGACCGCCTCGACCAGGTCCTCGGCGCGCAGACGCGCGACGGCGCGGTGCTCCGGATCGCGGACCACCACGGGGCCACCCGGATCCTCGGCAGGCAGGACGTTCAGGTCGTGATCGGTCACGGCTTCTCCTCAGTCGATCGAGGCCGCCAGCGTCACATACTTGTCGATCGTCACGCAAGTGACTGCCGTATGCTGGTTCCATGGCCGTCGACACCCCCACCGGCAGGCGCACCCAGCAGGAGCGCCGCGACCGGACCGAGTCAGCGCTGGTGACCGCCGCGGCGGAACTGGTGGTCGAATCGGGCCTGCGTTCGCTCACGCTCGCCAGGGTCGGCGAGCGCGCCGGCTACAGCCGCGGCATCGTGAACCACCACTTCGGCTCCAAGCAGACCTTGATCGAGGCGTTGGCCCACGCCACGCAGAGCGGCTTCGTACCGGGGATGGACCGGTTCGCACCGGGGCTGGAACGCCTGCTGACGCTGATCGAGCGCTACGTGGGCGCACTCGGCGACGTCAACGTGATCAGCCGGGCCTTCCTGCTGCTGTGGGCCGAGGCGGTCACCGCGCCGGAACTCACGACGATCTTCCGCGAGCGCGACGAGGGGTTCCGGACCAACCTCCGGGCCGACGTCGCCGCGGGAATCGCCGAGGGTGCCGTGCGTGAGGATGTCGAGCCCGGCGACGTCGCGATCGCCGTCATGGGCCAGTTGCGGGGCATCGGCCTGCAACGCCTCCTGGACCCGGACGCGGTGGACACCGAGCGGCTCCGCCACGTGGTCGCGGACCAGTGGCGCCGAGCCCTGGCCAAGACCGCCTAGGGCGACTTCCCGGCACGACGAACGAGTCCTGCCTTGACGGTCGGCAGTGGTGCGAGCCCGGTCTAGCCCAGGTGGTGCGTTTGGGCCCGCACCACGTCCGCCTCACCAGACTGGTGCGCGCGCTGGCTGCTCAACGCGAACATCGGTCTGGGTGGACCGTTTCCGGTCCTACCGGATCCACTGGGTGGACCCGGCAACATCCACATACCCTCGGTCGCGCCACTTCACACCTCGTGAGGCCCGGCGGTTACGGGGTCCAGCGCGTCGAGGGCCTCGTCCACGGACGGGTACAGCGTCAGGACCCGGTCCACCGTGGTGACCTCCAGCGGTCGCAGCACCGGTCTCCCGCCCGCCACCACGGCGAGCAGGACGCCCGCGCGGTCCGCTCGTTCCTGCGCCGCGACGAGCGCGGAGATCCCGCTCGACCCGAAGAAGCCGACGTCGCCGAGGTCCACCACCAGCACCGGTGGGTGGTCGGCGACCAGCTTCTCCAGCGTCTCGCGCAGCGTCGCGGCCGACGCCATGGTCACCTCGCCCGCACACCGCACGATCGAAGCTCCGCGGCGGAACCCGGTCGTGATCGCGGCAGCGTCCGACTTGGTCGACGCTTCTGACATCTCGAACCAACTCCCTAGCGAATTCCCTGGTTCGGGGCTTGGCAGGAGCCCCCTTGCGCAGGCTGGGCTCCACGATTCGGCGGCAAGGCAGTGGACGTCAGTCCGACGTGAGCGGCGTCGGCATCGGCAGGCCGCACACGATCCGTCGCCCCGTCACCACACAGGAGTAGCAGACGTGCAGCTCACCCGCGTGCAGGACACTCCCCGGCGCGGGTTTCGACCTTCACGCGACAGCCGACGCCCGGACGTGTCGGACGGGCGTTCCACCGCGTGATCCGGACTCGGACATCCGCCTCCAGCGCCTGGGCGCGGTCAGGCATCCTGGCCGCGCAACGCCGCGAACGACACCATGCTGGGGCCGACCACCCACCCGAACAGCGGCCTGGCCAAAGCGTGAACCTCAGTGGCCAACTGGACCAGGGCCTGTCCTGCGGATCTTCATCGGAGGTGGAGAACGATGCAGGCCAGGACGATCTCGGCCCGGTGGCCGCCCGTCGACGTCGATGTCACGGATCTCCTCGAGCAGCGGCAGCAGTTGCGGGTTGTCCCCGGCCTGGCCGGACGTGAGGATCACCGCCAGCGGTAGGCCCGTGGCATCGACCGCCAGGTGGAGCTTGGTCGTCAGACCTCCCCGTGACCGCCCGACGCATTCCCTATCGATGGCGAGGGCTTCGATCCAGTCCACGCAGCCCCCTTTTCCGGGCTCCCACGGCGTGCTGATGCGCCCGGACACTCGTGGAATCGACACTGACCACGAACACGACGTTGTCCCGCACCGTCCCCAGCGACTCGTCCTTGACGATCACGTGCTCCAGGATCCGATCCCACCTCCCGTCCACGGTCCACGTGCGCAACCGCTCGTGCGCGGTCTTCCACGGCCCCTACCGCTCCAGCAGATCACGCCACGGCGCACCCGTGCGTTCCTTCCACAGGATCCCGTCGATCACCTGCCGGTGGCTACGCCACCGACCACCCCGACGCCCCGTCTCCGCGAGCAACAAGGGAGCGATCCTCGCCCACGCCCTGTCCGTCAGCTCACCACCTCCCACCATGCCTCATCATCCGCACACGACCATGAGGAAGATCCACAGGCCACGCCCTAGACCGATCACGACCAGATCTCAAGCCCGCGCATCGATTCCCCGCCGCGCATGCTGTCCAATGTGGACGTCGATCCTGGTTGATCGGTGTGACACAGCGAGCTTGCGGTTGCCATTTCGGCTTGAAGCCCGACGAGGAAGACGACGGTGCCGACAAGGCGCCGAGTGAGGCGGTTGTGCCAGTGAAGTCCGCCAGGAACGGTCGTTGCTCGCCCCGGTTCCGCGCACCGACGCTTGCCAGAAGGTGAGCCGACTGCTTGTTCGGTCCGGCGTTGCGCGGGTCGGCTTGCGCGCAGTCGGGCGTGGAGCGTTCAGGTTGCCGGCTCCGGGGTGGTTCATGTGGGCGGATCATCGACGGTGGGATTGTGGCTGTCGATATCCGCGCCGGCCTGTGGAAGGTCTACGGATACTCGGTCGGCGAGCCCGTCGAAGCGTTGGCGGAGCGTGGCGCCGATGTGCTCCGGTTGTGTCGTGATGGCGAAGAGGTCAAAGGTGTCATCGTCGATCAACTCGCCTACGCGGTGCCATTTGTCGGTGTTGGGAGAGAGGGTCATGGCGGTCAACTCTTCGCCGAGCCGGTCCAGTCCGTGCAGTTCGAGGACTCGGCGGTAGGTGAGCGAACTGAGGAACATCCCCACCTGTTCGCGTATGTGCCGCACGGCCGCGACTCGCTCCTGCTCGGTGGTGCCGGTGGCGATGAGGGGGCAGCACAGGACGGTGAACGACTCGCGGGATCGACCGGCCTTGGCGAGGCCGCGTGCAGCGGCGGGGAGCAGGAGGTCGGTGAGGTGGCGCCGGCTGGCGAAGGGCGGGGCGACGAGTCCGTCGGCAATCTCTCCCGCCAGTTCGGCCATGCGTGGCCCGACGGCGGACAGGAAGATCTTCGGCGGGCCGTGGGGGTTGGGAGGTGGGGTGAAGTACGAGGTCATGAGCGTGTGGGTGTAGAACCGTCCCCGGAAGTCCAGTGGCCGGTCGTGGTTCCAGCAGTCCCAGATGGCGCGCAGTGCCGCGACGTAGTCGCGCATCCGTGCTGCGGGGTGGCTGGCGGGCATGCCGAAGCGGTGGGTCAAGTGGATGGGGATTTGTGATCCCAGGCCGAGGACCAGACGGCCTTGGGAGAGGGCTTGGAGGTCGTTGGCGGCCGTGGCGACGGTCATGGGGCTGCGGGCCGGCGCGACCAGCACGCTGGTACCAATGTCGATCGTGATGGTCGCTGCCGCCGCGGCGGCCAACGGCAGCAGGGGGTCGTGTTGTCGTTCCACCACCCAGAACCCGCTTCGGCCGGCCGCTTCGCAGGCGGCTGCGGCCGTTGCGGCGCCGGTGCCGCAGTCCTGGAACGACACCGGGTCGAAAAGGCCGTCGATCATCATCCGGGTCCCCGCGCGAGGTATCGGACGTCCGGTGTCCCGTCGTTGTGCTTGCGCACCCGTACGCACGCCGATGACGGGGTCGGAGCGTTCGGCCTTGTCGGGTGGCGGCAACAGGCCCTGTGCGGTGACACCGGTGACGAATCGGTTGAGGAACTCCGCGTCCAACGGCGGAGCGGGTTGTCCGGCTTCGGTCAGCAGTGCCCAGGTCGCGTCGGAGCGGACGCGGGGCGGGTGGTGGAGCGGATCGGCACCGAGCATGTATCGGCCGATCTCGGCCAGCGCGGCCATCGGCAGCACCGCCGGGTGCGGGACATGCCGGTCGATGCGGCGCCACCATTCGACGGGGTCGACGGGGTCGAGTCGGTGGCCGGCGCGGCGCAGTGCGTCGAAGACGTCGGCCAGCCGCAAGGGCTCCGGTCGGACCAGGTGGAAGGCCTTTCCCCGCGACTCGGGGCGAATGGCGAGCGCGACGATGCCCGCGGCGACGACGTCGACCATGTCGGCGGGTACGGCTCCGCCGTTGGCCGGAGCCGATCCGATCGCGATCGCCGCTCGCAGGAAGGGCAGCAGCACGTCGGAGCCGGAGCTGCGTCCGGTCTTCGAATGGGCCGTGACCACGCCGGGGCGCATGACGGTGACGTCGAGGCCGTGTTCGGCGGCGCTCCACAGCGCGGTCTCGGCTGCGGCTTTGCTCCTGGGGTAGCCCAGGTCGCCCGCGGTGGCCGTCGAGGGCGTGGTCCGCTCGTCGACCTCGGCCAGTCCGGCGTGGCGGGCGTCGATCAGCGTGCCGAGGGTGGAGACCAGGTGGAACACGGGTGTGCGGCCGGTCAGGCGGCCGCACTGCCGGGCGAAATTGATCATGTTGGTGGTGCCGCCGAGGTTGTCCGGCGATAGCTCGTCATAGGAGGCTGCGAGGTTCACGCCGGCCCCGCAGTGCACGACGGTGTCAACGGTCTCGGCCAGCGCGTCATAACTGCGGGCGGTCAGACCGAGAGTGGGGTCTCGAAGGTCTCCCGGCAGGGCCACCAGTCGTTCCCGGAGACCCTGTGGGTCGTCGAGTTGGTCCAGGCGATGCGCCAGCCGTTGCGCGGCCGTCGTCTGGTCGGGAGCACGCACCAGGCAGTACACGGTGGCCGGGGTGCGGCTGAGCAGTTCGGCGCACAGGTGACCGCCGAGACTGCCGGTGACTCCGGTCAACAGGACCGCGCGGGGGCCGGTTCCCGCGTTCACGACGCGTCCTCGGGTACGTCGGTGGCGAGGTCGGCGGCCAGGGCGCGCAGGCTGGTCGCGTCCAGCAGGCGTGGGATGGTCAGGTCGTAGCCGTGTTCACGGCCCAGGCGGTTGCGCAGGTCTGCGGCCATCAGGGAGTCGAGGCCGAGTTTGTTCATCGGACGAGAGCGGTCGACTTGGTCGACGGAGAGGCCGAGGACCCGGGCGAGTTGCGCGGCCAACCGGTCTTCGACCGTCTGCGTTCCCGTTCCCTGGGTGGGTGTGGCAACCGGGGCGCGCTCCGGTTGCCGCGGCGCGGCGGGGGGATGGTGGATCGCCGGGCGCTCCGACGGGGTGATTTTCGGGGGTGTCGTCGACGCGCTCGGCGCGGACATGGTCGGAGAGGAGACTGCGCGGTCAGCCGAAGACGGGAACGAGGCGGTATGGCCGTTGAGCAGTTCGCGCAACAGCGGGGCGTCGGCGTCCTGTGGGTAGGCGTTGACGTAGGCGCGCCAGTCGGCGGGTATGCAGATCATGCGGTCCTGGGCACTCAGCATCGCGGTGAACAGTTCCGGTGCGTCGGCGGGGCGCATTGCCGCCATCCCGGCCGGGAGCACGTCGTGTCCGCTCTGCTCGCTGAGCCGGGCGGCCAGCCCGACTTCGGCCCAATAGCCCCAGTTGACCACGGTGGCGGGTTGGCCTGCCGCGCGACGGTGTGCGGCCAGTGAGTCGACGAAGGCGTTGCCCGCCGCGTAGGCACCGACCTGGTTGCCCAAACCCAGGCCCGCGAGCAAGGAGACCGCGGAAGAGAACAGCACGAAGAAGTCCAGTCGCCGATCGGCGAACAACCGGTGCAGCGCCCAACTCCCGGCTACTTTGGGATGCAGTGTCCGGTCGATGTCCTCAGTGGACATGTCCAAACCGGGACGGGGATCGAGCACGGCGGCCGAGTGCACGACTCCGACGACCGGCGGCAGCCCGTCTCGTTCCCTGCGGTCCAGGAGTTCTGTCATCGCGTCGAGGTTGGCCACGTCCACCGCCGCGTACTCGACCTCGGCACCGTCGGAGCGCAACCGGGAGAGCAGTTCGGCCTGGGCGCCGCCGGTGGTCTGGCCGGCGGGGACCTGCCTGCGTCCGGTGAGCAACAGGTGCCGTGCCCCCTGGTCGAGCAGCCACTGCGCAAGCAGGCCGCCGATACCGCTGAGCCCGCCGGTCACCAGGTAGGTCGCGTCCGGCCGGACACCCGGCCGATGGTTCGTCGGCGCGGCCGAGTCCGGCTCGGTGGAGTCCGGTGCGGGGAAGGAGAGGGCGAGCTTGCCGGTGTGGGCCGAGCGGGTCATCAACGTGAACGCTTCCTCCGCCTGCTCGACCGGGAAGATCCGGACACTCGGCGGGCCGAGTTCCCCCGAGGCGACGAGGTCGACCACCGTGCGCAGCAGTGCGCCCAGGCGTCGTGGATCGTGTTCGTGGGCGTCGAGCAGGTCCATCGCCTGGTAGGAGCGGGACCGGGCGAACACCGCCATGGACAGCCCTCGGCCTGCGGCGATGTCGTTCCTGGCGATGTCGACGTAGCGGCCAGAGGGGTTGAGCAGGCCGAAGTTCGCCTCGACCGCGTCACCGACCAGGGTGTTGAGCACGACGTCGACCCCGCCGCGGTCGCCTTGCGCAGGGTCGCGCAGTTCGTCGGCGAACCGGGTGGAGCGGGAGTCGGCGACCTTGGTGGCGCCGAGCTTGAGCAGCAGGTCGCGTTTGGTGGCGCTGCCCGCGGTGGCGTACGCGGTGGCCCCGCGCCAGCGAGCGATCTCCAGCGCGGCCTGGCCGACGCCGCCGGTCCCGGAGTGGATCAGTACCCGTTCACCAGATTGCAGTCGGGCCAGTTCGACCAGGCCGTGGTAGGCGGTCATGTACGCCAGCGGCAACGACGCGGCCTCGGCAAGGCTCAGCCGCGCCGGTTTGCGGACCGCCATGTACTCGTGCACCACGACGTGTGAGCGCAGCAGGGGGTAGCCGTAGGCGATCACCTCGTCGCCCACCCGGTGGTTGTGCACGTCCGCGCCGACCCTGGTGATCTTGCCGGCGCATTCGAGGCCGAGGCCGGTGTGCCGGTCGTCGTTCGTGATGGCGCCCAAGGGGGTGAGGACGTCGCGGTAGTTCAGGCCACCGTGGGTGAGCTGGATTTCGATCTGGCCGGGCCCCGGAGTCGGACGCTGTTCGGGGAGCAGGCGCAGCCCGGTGACGCCGCCGTCGGTGTGCAGCACGAACGCCTTCGGCTGTCGACCGCCGTCGTGCCCGCGCAGCAGGCGGGGCACAAGCCGTCGCCGTCCGCGTAGGGCGAGTTGATTCTCCGTACCGACGGACAACAGCACGGCGGCCAAGTACCCGGCCTGCTCAGGGTCACCGGCGTGATCCTCGTCGAGGTCGACCAGCACGGTGGGAAGGGCGCCCCGTTCCCGCCCGAGGGTCTGTCCCAGCCCCCACAGAGCGGCTTGCCAGGGGGCTGGGCAGCGGTCCTCGTCGCCGGTGCTCTGGGCGCCTCGGGTGAGCAGGAACAGTCGCGCCGCGTCCGGTGGGAGACAGTCGCGGACGGCCCTGGCCAGTGACACGGCGGTGGTGCACAGGTCCGTGGCGGTCCACTGGACCGCGCGGACCGAGGCGTCGTCGTCCGGTCCGGCAACCAGCGCGTGCAGGCTGACGACGGCACGCACGGGGGCACGGCGCGCCGCCTCGGACAGCGCCCGGATCAAGTCCGCCTCCGACTCGAGATCAGCGGGGAGATGGTGGACACCGCCGATGGCGGACCCGGTGTCGCGTCCGATGGTGGTGACCGCGCAACCGGACGCGGTCAGCCGCCGGGCCAGACCGGTGTCCAGGTCGTCGCCCGCCCCCAGCAGCAGCCAGTGGCCGGGGTCGGCCGCTGTCGGTGCGGGCGGTGCCTCGCGCCAGCTCAGGGTGTGCTGCCAGCCGGCATCGCCGGTCTTGGAGGGAGCAGGATCGGAGGACGTGGTCAGTCGTCGGCCGCGCACACCGGTGAGTTCGGCGACCACCGTCCCGTCGTCCTCCAGCACGGTGACGTCGACGGTGGCCGTCTCCCCGTCGGTCGACCTGAGTCGGGCTCGACTCCACAACGTCGCCGACGGCTGTGCCCGGTGCACCCGCAGCCGGTCCACACCCGTCAGCACGAACCCGCGGCCACCGGCGTGCTCGGGGTCGTGCAGCACGGCGGCGACGGCCTGAAGGCAGCTGTCCAGCGTTGCCGGGTGGAAGCGAAAGTCGCCCCCCTGCGTGCGGCGTAACCGGGCCAACGTCTCGCCCTCGCCGCGCCACAGCTCCACGATGCCGCGAAACGCCCCGTCCCAGGTGTTGCCCGCACGGGCGTGGTCCCGGTAGAAGCGCTCCCCGGCCTGCCAGTCGGGACAGCGTTGCTGGATCGCGGTAACCGCTTCGGTGCTCGGAGCGTCATCAGCCCGGCCGTTGCCCGACCAGGCTGTCGCATGGCAGGTCCATTCCTCGGCGGTGTGCGCACGGCAGGCGACCTCCAGCCGCCAACCGCCGCCGTCGACCTGGGCGGTCACCCGCAACTCCACGTCCCACGGTTCGACCGCGTCGAGCAGCAGCAGTTCGTGGAACGCGACCTCGCGGAGTTCTCCGTGACCGTCGGTCAGCCGGTGCGCGGCGGCCAGCGCCAGCTCCAGGAAACCGGCTCCGGGCATCACCGGTGTGCCTGCGACCCGGTGGCCGAGCAGGAAACGGTCGCGCTCGCGGTCGAGCATGCCGCGCAGTTCGAGAACACCGCGCCCGTCGGGTACGGACTCGACCAGCCACTGGTGGGAGGGTGCGGCCTTCAGGGACGGTCCGTCGAGAGTCACGGCCGTGGACAGCACCGCGTCCGGGGTTGTCGAGTCCGGTGGCACTTCGGTCATATGCGGTTCCTCCACACGGATCGTGGTGTCGACGGGCAGTGGCTCCGGGTGGCCGATCGGCGGCCAGGGGAAGCCGTCGGCTTGGTGCCAATGGCGGCTGCGCTGCCACGGGTAGCGGGGCAGATCGAGAAACGCGCCTTGTCCTTTGTGGACTTTCTGCCAGTCCGGGTCGTACCCGGCCGCGTACAGGGAGGTCAGCGTCTCGTGCATGCCCGCCAGTTCGGGACGGCCACGACGCAGCGAGCCGAGCACCACGGCATCGCCCCGGTCGACGAGGTTGTGACGCAGCGCGGTGTCGAGCACCGGGTGCGGGGACACCTGCAGGAACACCACCGGCTCGTGATCCCGTTGCGCTCGCACGCCCCGATCCATCCGCACGGTCTCGCGCAGGTTGTGCCACCAGTAGTCGGCGTCCAGTTCCGTGCCGGGCAGCTCGCCACCGGTGACGGTGGACAGGAACGGGACCGTCGTCTCGCCCGGCACGAGGTCGGCGAGCCCGGCCAGCAGTCGATCCCGTACCGGGTCGATCTGCGCACTGTGCGCCGCGTAGGCGACGTCCACTCGTTGACAGGACACACCACGCCGTTCGCAGCCTGCCACGATTCGTTCGACGTCTCGTACCGTCCCGGAAAGCACGGTCGAGCCGGGTCCCTCCACCACCGCGATCGACGCGGTGGCCTCCAACTCGGCCAGCAGGGCGGGGATCTCGGTGTGCGGCCGTTCCACCCAGCACATGGCTCCCGGTGGCGCCGACTCCGCGATGAGCCCGGCACGCAGGCAGCTCAGCCGGCCCGCCTGCTCCAGACTCAGCGCACCCGCCCAGTGCGCGGCTGCGATCTCGCCCTGGCTCTGCCCCAATACCGCATCCGCCATCACACCCCATGCCTGCCATGTGGAGGCCAGTGCCACGCTCATCGCCCACAGCGCGGGCTGCACTCTGGCGGTCTGCCGCAACCACGCGGGGTCCTCGTCGCGCAGCGCGTCGATCAACGACCAACCGGCATGGTCACGGATCACCGCGTCGCAGGCTTCCATGCTTTCCCCGAAGGCGGGATTGACGGCCAGCAGTTCGCGCCCCATGCCGTGCCACTGCGAGCCTTGGCCGGGAAAGACGAACACGACCTGCGGGCGTCGCCAACTGCCATCCACAGAGGACACCGCACCGGTGTGTTCCCGTCCGGCCGAGAACTCGCGGAGCGCCTCCGCCGTGGCTCGAGCAGTGTCCGCGGCCACCGCGAACCGGTGCTCCCAGTGATCACGTCGGGTGGCCGCCGCCGCGCACAACGCGGCCAGGTCGGGTGCATCGTCCCCGGACGGCTCCAGCAGGTCCGCGTATCGATCTGCCAGCGCACGCAGAGCCGACCGCGAACGCGCCGAGATCGGCAGAATGCCGTACCGGCTTTCGTCCTCCTTCGGCGGTTGCGGGGCAGACCGCGGGGCCGAGGCCAAAACCAGGTGGACGTTGGTACCGGTGGCGCCGAAGCTGTTGATGCCTGCCAGCAGCGGTCCGTCGCTGTCGGGAAGGACGACCGGATCGGAGGGCAGGCAGAGCGGTGACGTGGCGGAGGTCAGCACAGGGTTGGGTTCGGTGAACCGCGGTGTTCCCGGCACGGTTCGGTTCTCCAGACTCAGGACAGCCTTGACCAGTCCGACGACACCGGCAGCGGCTTCGCTGTGGCCCACCGAGGTCTTGACCGAACCCACCAGGCATCGCCGCCCGTCCTGCCGGGGGCCCAGCACCTGGGCCAGCGCGGTGAGTTCCACCCGGTCGCCGACCGGTGTGCCGGTGCCGTGGGCTTCGACGAAAGCCACGTCCTGGGGATCGACCCCTGCGTGCGCGTAGGCGGCGCGTAGGGCGTCCACCTGCCCCTCGATCGCCGGGGCCGCCATGCCGCTGCCGGAGAAGCCGTCGTTGTTGACCGCGCCACCCAGGATCACCGCCCGCACTCTGTCCCCGTCCGCCAGCGCCCGGTCCAGTGGTTTGAGCAGGACCAGGCCCACGGCCTCGCTGCGCACGTAGCCGTTCGCCGAGGCGTCGCCGAACTTGCAGCGTCCATCCGGCGACAGCGCTCCGGCCAGACCGAAGGTGATGCTGCTGTACGGGGTCAGGATGATGTTGGAGCCGCCGGCGACGGCGACGTCGCACTCCCCCGCCCGTAGGCTCTGACAGGCCAGGTGGACCGCGACCAGCGATGCCGAACAAGCCGTGTCGACGGTCAGCGCGGGACCGCGGAAGTCGAAGGCGTACGCCAGGCGTCCGGACAGCGCCGCGCGTGCGTCCGCAACGAGTTCGGCGTAGAAGTCCAGCCCGTCCAAGTCGGGAATCTGCCGCTGCCAGTAGTCGCCGTAGACGCTGCCGACGAACACCCCGGTGCGGACGCGGGCCAGCCGTCGCATCGCAATGCCCGCGTCCTGGCCCGCCTCGTGAGCCACTTCCAGGAGCAACCGCAACTGCGGGTCCATCCGGCGCGCTTCCCTGGGGGTGATGTCGAAGAATGGAGCGTCGAAGCGGTCCAGCCCCGGCAGGAAACCACCTCGGGTGGTCGGGACCCTGCCTGGGGTCCGAGGTCGTGCGTCGTACAGCTCACGCAACCACGGCCTGTCGGCAGGTGCCTCGGCGACCGCGTCACGCTTCTCGACCAGCAGCTCCCACAACGCTTCCGGATCAGAGGCACCGGGAAACCGACCACTCATCCCGATGATCGCGATCGGCTCAGAGCCAGATGCTTCGCGCAGGACCACGGTTCAGCTCCGTTCTCGGGGAGGACCTTCACGGCGACTTGCCGGATCGGCATGGGTGTCGACAGCTCACCGATCAACGTGACCGTCTCCACTCGACTTCGTCGACGGCACCGCGATGACGTTCTCGGCAATATCCGACGGGTCCGGGCCGGCCAATCGCAGCACCTCGTCGAAGCTGGAACGCAGGAGGTCGGCCATGAAGGACTCGGGAGCAGTCACGCCGCCAAATGCAAGGCGACCATGTGCTTCTACCCCGGAAGCCGGTTCAATATTGTAATGTCCAACAAATTCACCCGCATACCCTATGTCGAGGTAATACGCCGAATAAAGTGTCCACCGATTTTATCGCAGCCGACTAAACCCATCGATGCCGCGATCGCGATTGGAGTCACGGAGTACCATCCATGATTTCACTTCCCCAAACCAGCATGACAAGCGGCACAACATCGAACTACCGCACTCTCGTCGTCGCAGGTCAAATCAGAATACTTTCCCCGCTTGAATGCGTCACACCCATACAAGCTTAAGGGAATTCCTCCTTCGGCTGCGAGTAGCCAAATGGGTGGTAGCAGATGCACCTCACTCGCACGCATGACATACGCCGAATGAATCCGTCGTCTCGGCCAAAAGAACCGCAGCTACACCCCGTGACACCCCCAGCAGGACGCTGTTGCATCGCAAGAGTGACACAAATAGCGATCGAGTGAGAGTCGACCACAACTAAGAGGGTGTCTCACGTGGAGAGTTTTTTGAAGCCGGTCAGCGCGGCGGCCAGGGTGAGAAAGGCGCAGAAGTTGCTGCCGTGTCCCTCATATCGAGTGGCGAGGCGTCGGTAGTCGAACGTCCAGGCAATGGTGCGTTCGACAACCCACCGGTGACGACCCAACCTGTCGCCGGACTCGATGCCCTTGCGGGCACTACGCACGCCGATACCGCGGTCGCGAACCCACGTGCGCAACTCTCGGCTGTCGTAGGCCTTGTCCGCGTGCAGCTTGTCCGGTTTGCGTCGGCGTCGACCACGACGGGATCGGACCGCGGGAATCGCCATCACCAGGGGTTTGCGCGCCTGGGAGTCGTGGATGTGGCGCCGGAAAGCGCGATACCTTGCCGGTCGGTCAGGACATGGATCTTCGAGCGGGTGTGCCGCGATCGAACGGATTGCGACCGGTCAGGGATCCCTTTTTCGCCCGGACGGACGCTCCGTCCACCACCGCGCGAGTCCAGTCGACCAGCCCGTGCGAGCCGAGATCGTCCAGCACCGCCCGATGCACCCGCTGCCACAACCTGGCCAAGGTCGCATCGGTGAACCGGCGGTGAGCGGTCGGCACCGTCACCCCGAACGACGGCGGCAACAACCGCCACTGGCACCCGCTGGTCAGCACGAACACGATCGCGGTGAACACCGCCCGATCACCTACCGGAGCGGTCCCACCACCCTCGCATGGCGCGGCCACTGCGCGGACTGTGGCGGCTGGACGGTGTCGTGGCGAGGGAGAACGGTGGCGCCGGGTTGCGGCGGCTGATGGAGCACGGCGTCCGCGGTGCCGTGCTCCATCAGCGGACCGGCTACCGGATCGGGTACATCCAGCCGTCGAGGTCGGGGGTGCGACCGTGGTGGAGGTCGAGGAGGGCTCGGCGCAGGCGCGTGGTGATCGGGCCCTCCTCGCCGTTGCCGATCGCCCACTCGGTGTCGCCGTCGACGACCACGCCCACCGGGGTCACCACGGCGGCGGTGCCGCAGGCGAAGACCTCGGTGATGGTGCCGTCGGCGCACTGGGCCCGCCAGTCGTCGACGGTGAGGCGGGTGGTGCCCGCGCGGAGGCCGAGGCGGGCCGCGAGGGTGAGCAGCGTGTCGCGGGTGACTCCCGGCAGGAGGGTGCCGGTCAGTTCCGGGGTGACCACCTCGGCGTCGGCGCCGGACCCGCGCACGAAGAACAGGTTCATGCCGCCCAACTCCTCGACCCGGCGACGCTCCGCAGCGTCGAGCCAGACCACCTGCTGGCAGCCGTTGTCCTGGGCTTGGCGCTGGGCCAGGAAGGTGCCCGCGTAGTTGGCGGCGCACTTCACGTCACCCGTGCCGCCGGGGAAGGCGCGGGGGTGGTCGCGGCCGATCCAGACCCGGACCGGCTCGACGACCTCACCGAAGAAGCCGCCCGCGACGAACGCCATCATCATGAACGTGTACTCGCGGGACGGGCGCAGCATGAGGTTGGCCTCGCTGGCGAACAGCAGCGGGCGCAGGTAGAGGCTCGTGGACGGGTCGTCGCCGATGTGGTGGCAGTCGGCCGCGACCACCTCGCGGACGGCGGCCAGGAACATGGCCTCGTCGACCTCGGGCATGGCGAGGCGGGCCGCAGAGCGGCGGAAGCGGTGGGCGTTGTCGCGCGGGCGGAAGACGGCCATCGAGCCGTCGACCTGGCGGTGGGCCTTGAGCCCCTCGAAGACGACCTGGCCGTAGTGCAGGCCGATCATGCCGGGGTGCATGGCGAAGTCGGCGAGCGGGCCGGTGCGCGCCGGGCCCCAGCCCTCGGTGTCGGTCCAGCGGGCGGTCACCAGGGTCTCGGTGAACAGGGCCCCGTGTTCGGCGGAACGGGCGGGGGCGGTGATGTCGGCGATGGTCATGGTGGTGTCCTCTCAGACCGCGGGGGCGAAGAAGTAGGTGTCGCGGCGGGAGATCTCCCCCGCTGCGGTGAACTCGAAGAAGTCGGCGAAGCGCAGCTCGCTCGGTGTGCCGTCGAACGCCTCGCCCACGAAGCCGCCGTGCACAGCCACCCGGTCGTCCTCGGCGATGACGGCGTCGAGGCTGTGCGCGCAGGAGCGGATCGTGCGCACGTCGAAGTAGAAGTGGGCGACGCGATCACGGCCCTCGAACGGCTCGTGCCCCGATCGGCGGTCGAGGACCGTCCCCGCACGGCGTCCGCGACGACGCGGGTGCTCGATCGTCATCCGATCGGGTGATGATCGAGGCTTGAGGCTGGCCTCGCTGGTCGCCAGTCACGGAGTCCAGAGCGCTCCATAATGGACAGTGTGTGTTGGTGATCGGTTCGTCCCGCACTCGCGACCGGGCGACCAAGATCCGATCCCTGGCGACGAACGACCTGATCGCGACGCTGCTATACGTGATCCTGGCGGAGATGACGGTCGCACCCGGCGCCGGGATGCTCGCCGTCAGGACGAAGAGCGGGATCCGACTCAACCCGCTCAGTCCGGATTCACGGCCTAGACCGTCTTGTACGGCGGGAAGTCGTGCGGCAGGTACTCCCAGGCGATCCCGGTCCGACACACGT
Source organism: Umezawaea sp. cmx-9-4 (assembly GCA_049997955.1). Lineage (GTDB taxonomy): Bacteria > Actinomycetota > Actinomycetes > Mycobacteriales > Pseudonocardiaceae > Umezawaea. The sequence goes on from JAEBDY010000004.1 coordinate 447,074, forward strand.
ACAGGATGGCGTTGACGATCTCCCGCAGGTCGTGCACCCGTGCCGCTGTTCCCGGTTCGCGCCGGGCGGCGCGCCACGCCGTCAACGTCGGCTCGATCAACGCCCACCGGGCATCGGGACAAGTCACTGCGGTACGCACGCCGAGAGCTTAGTTGATCAACTTACGGTGCTCTGCAAAATCCGGACAGATCACCTAAACCAAGATCAGGCGCCCTCTAAGGAATATCAGTGGATGACCTGCTGGATCGAGCTCGCATGTGGGCGCGTTCGCCTTGGTGCCCCAGCAGCGCGAGGATCTCCGTCGGTAACGCGTCGGCCGAGCCGAACCAATGCGGCACCTGGGTGTCGAACTCCGCCGCCTCGCCCGGCGAAAGGATCAGGTCGCGGTCGGCGAGCACCAGACGCAGATGCCCGTTGAGCACGTAGAGCCATTCGTAGCCCTCATGGCTGTTCGGTTCGGGTTCGGGTGGCGTGTCCCTACCCGGCAGGATCAGCTTGTAGGCCTGGATCCCACCAGGACGTCGGGTAAGCGGGATCAACGTCTTGCCGTTGCGGGTCACTGGACGCAGGTGGACACGCGGATCACCGGTCGGTGGGGCACCGACGAGTTCGTCGGTGGACACCGCGTGCGCCTTCGCCAAGGCGAGGACCTGTTCAAGGGTGGGGCGCCGCTGCCCGGACTCGAGCCGCGACAACGTACTCACCGGGATACCGGACGCCGTCGCAAGTTCGGTCAGTGTGATCTCGCGACGCCGCCGCAGGGCGCGGAGCCGTGGGGCGACGGTCCGCAGGGTGAGATCGACGTCGGGATCCACATCGACAGTTTGACAGATGAGCAAATTGTTTGGCGTTCGACGACGGCATGGCCGCACAGTGGCGGGCGATGGCGGGCCCGGCGTTCACCGGACCTGCTCACCGCCGAACACTGGAGTGATCATCCATGTCGTCACGACTTGACGGCCGCACGGCCCTCGTCACCGGTTCCACCAGCGGTATCGGCCGCGCTACGGCCACCGCGCTCGCCGCTCGGGGAGCCCACGTCATCGTCTCCGGACGCGACGAGTCCCGAGGGCGGCAAGCCGTGGCCGAACTGCGCGTCACCGGCGCGACAGCCGACTTCATCCCCGCCGACCTGTCCACCCCCACAGGAACCCGCGACCTGTCCGAGCAAGCACTTCGCGTGACCGGCCGGGTCGACATCCTGATCAACAACGCGGGCATCTTCACCTTCGGCCCAACCACTGCCACCAGCGAGGCCGACTTCGACCGCATCTACGACCTGAACGTCAAAGCGCCGTACTTCCTCGTCCAGGCGCTGGTGCCACGGATGGCCGAATACGGGAGTGGGGCCGTGGTCAACATCCTTTCCGGTGCCGCACACCGCGGCTCGGTCGCAGCAGGACTCTACGGGTCCTCCAAAGCCGCGCTGCTGCTGCTGACCACGAGCTGGGCTGCGGAATTCGGCCCAGCCGGGGTCCGGTTCAACGCCGTGAGCGCCGGCCCCGTCCGCACCGAAGGAACAGCCGATGGTGCCGGTCTCGACTCCGTCGCCGCCGTACTGCCGGCACGCAGGCTCGGCATGCCCCACGAGATCGCCTCGGCCGTCGCCTTCCTCGCGAGCGACGACGCCGCCTACATCCACGGCGCGATCCTCCCTGTCGACGGCGGAGCCATCGCCGCATGAACTCGCCTGGCGTGTTCGGCCGGGAGTTCCGGGACGCCCGATACGGATCGAGCACTCGAACGTGGAGTGGCCGAGCCCCATTCGACCCTGATCACCCACGCTTGCACACTCGTACCCGAATCCGTTCGGGCATCGGATGCGGCGAAAACGCCGACAGCATCTGGCTGCGACTCGTGGATGCCACGTCACCGAGGTGGACATCTCTCCCGTGACACCATGGAAGTCCGTCGAAACCACGTGCCTCACGCCGTCACGAGTTACCGACCTCATCACGTGGGAAACAGCGGACCTGCGGAACTGGGATCGGGCACACGACGGTTCGATCTGGTGTCGGCGGAAGCAGGGCACTGGGCCACCCTGGCCTGCACGCGCAGACCGATGCTCACCCACTTCCGGCCGGGCACCGACCGGGCTGCTTCCGAGGCACGAGCCCGATCCACCGTCGACGGGGAAGTGCTCATCGCCGACGGAGACCTCGTCGTCCCACTCGACCCGACCTGATCCCGGCCTCCTGTCCCGGTGGCATCACCACCGGCTCACACGGAACCATCGTCCGTGGTTGTTCCCCCACGGACGGTCTGCTGGTCGAGCGTGCTGAGGAAGTGGGCGAACGCGCTGTCGGTACGGGTCCGGTCGTCAGTGGCGTCGAGGTCCATGAGAAGACCGCGGATGACGGCGAGGACGAGGGTGGCGAGTTCCGGTCGGTCGATGCTGCGCAGGCCTTCTTCGAGTGGTCCGAGCCAGTCGGTCGTCGCGGCTCGGCGGAAGTCGGGCAGCAGCTGCTGCGCCGCGCTTTCCCTTGTCTGCCCGAACATCCGCAAGTACGGCTGTCCTCCGGGGCCGGTGATGAAGGCCCAGGCGGTCGCCAGGGTGACGGTGTAGGGCTGGTCGGGTCGAACGCGGAGCAGGTCGCCGAAGGCGGTGAGCTGGCGTTGCCGCGCCTGCCCGAGGACGGCACGCAGCAGGATGTCGCGGGTGCCGAAGTGGTAGATCAGCATGCGGGTCGAGGTGCCGGTGGCGCGGGCCAGCGGTTCGAGCTTGTCGGGTAGGCCGTGTTCGAGCGCGTGGTCGGTGCAGGCGTCGAGCAGCCGCTGCTTGATCTCGGGTTGGGGTCGTCGTCCCACTGACGCACTTTTTCACGTAACTGCCGGTACGTCTACCGTTGAACGGACAGCAACGTGGAGGTGGCGATGAGGGTCGTGTTCGTGCACGGGGCGTGCGTGCGGGACGGTTCGTGGTGGTGGCACCGGATGTCCGGGCTCCTGCAGGAGCGAGGGGTGTCCAGCGTGGCTCCGGCGCTGCCGAGCTGCGGAGAGACGAGCCTGCCAGGTGACGCAGGGTTGGCCGAGGACGTCGCCGCTGTGCGGCAAGTGCTGCTCGACGGCGACGAGCCGACCATCGTGGTCGCCCACAGCTACGGCGGCATCGTGACGGCGGAGGCGGCAGCAGGCGTGGGCTCGGTGCGGCACCTGCTGCTGATCTCCAGCTACCTGCCCGAGGTCGGGCAGAGCCTGTCGGAGTTCGGCGACGGCTCCCCCGCCCCGTTCCTCGACGTCGACCTCGACGCCGGCACGTTCGGGGTTCGCCCCGAGTCGCTGGTGGACACGTTCCTGCAGGACTGCGACGCCGGCGTCCAGGCCCATGCCGCGGATCACCTCGCCAGACAGAACGTGCGGGTGCTCGGACAGCCGGTCGGAGCGGCCGCCTGGCACGACATCCCCTCCACGTACCTCGTGTGCGCGCAGGACGCGGGAACCCCGGCCCGGTCGCAGCGCGAGTTCGCCCGCAAGGCCGGCCGCGTCGTCGAACTCGACGCGGGCCACCACCCGTTCCTGTCGCAGCCCGTCGCGATCCGCGACCTGCTGCTGAGCCTGTGACGGCCCGTCGACACCGGGGAGCCACCGTGAGCGATGCGGAAGAGTTGCTGTTGAAGGCTTATGCGGCCTACAACGAGCGAGATGCCGACGGCTTGCTCGAACTCGTGAGCGACAACGTCGAGTGGCCGGACGGCACGAACCGGTTGCACGGCAAGACTGATCTCAAGGCGTATTGGCTGGACCAGTGGACTCGCGTGCACACCCACGACCAGCCACAGGTGTTCACCCACCTGGCTGACAACCGGGTCGCCGTCCGAATCAGCCAGGTCGTCCGGTCCCTGGACGGCTGCGAAATCTCCCAGGGGTCGTTCGACCACGTTTTCCGGATCGAGGACTTCCTCATCCTCCGCTTGACCATCGCGCGGGCCTGACCCGACGACCAACCGCCGGGCCGGGCGCGGCGGGGTCAGCGGTCAGGATCTCCTGGTCCGCGTAGGCACAGCGCCACGTGTCGGGTCAGGTGAAACACCCCTCAGCACCGGATTGCGAGAGTAGATCATCATGTCGTTGGCTGGTGTCCGCGCCCACACCGCAACGAGCAGCGAGTGGGTGCCCCCGTGAGCGGCACCCACTCGACCATTACCACCACGCCGCTGGGCCGGCACGGACAGCGTTCCCGGCGAGCACGGCGCGCCGGGTGTGGCAGTCTGCGCGATGTGCGTGTGGCCGTTGTAGCAGGAGCCGATCCCGGTCACGTCTTCCCGGCCATCGCGTTGTGCGCGAGGTTCGCCGAGGCGGGCGACGCTCCGATCTTGTTCACCGCCGACCGGTGGGCCGGCGTAGCGGCGGACGCGGACATCGCGATGATCAACGTGACCGGTATGACGCCTGTTCACGAGGTGGATCTCGGTCGTGCGCTGTACGAACGGGCCGCTGTGCAGGCGCTGGCACTCGCGCCGGAGCTGGCTGCCGCGGCGCCGGTTCTGGTGGTGTGCGACATCCTCGCTCAAGGCGGGGCCATGGCAGCGGACCTGCTCGGACTGCCGTGGGCGCAGTTGTCGCCGCATCCGCTGTACGAGCCGTCCAGGGGGTTGCCACCACTGGGCAGCGGGCTCGCCGTCGGAGTCGGTGCGGCGGGCAGGCTGCGAGACGCGGTGCTGCGGGCTGCCGCAGCCAGGTCGATCCGCCTCGGGCACCGGCAGCGGGCTCGTGCGCGGCTGAGCATCGGGCTGGACGCGCGTGGCCCCGGGCCTGTGGCGCGGTTGATCGCGACGCTGCCCGCGCTGGAGGTGCCGCGCCTTGATTGGCCGGACAACGCGCACGTGGTCGGACCGCTGCTGTGGGAACCGGCACGGCAGAGATTGCCCCTACCCCCAGGTGAGGCTCCGCTGGTGATGATCGCCCCGTCGACGGCGGCGTCGGGCGTGACCGACATGACCGAGACGGCACTCACCGCGTTGCGGGGCACGGGGTTGCGGGCGGTGGTGTCGACCTTCGGACCCGCGCCGGAAGGGCTGCCGCCGTGGGCTCGGGCGGGGTTGGGCAGGCAGGACGAGATGCTCCGCGAGGCGTCGGTCGCGGTGTGCGGTGCTGGGCACGGCCTGCTCGCCAAGGCGTTGCTGGCCGGGGTGCCGGTGGTGATGGTGCCCGGCGGCGGCGACCAGTGGGAGATGGCGAACCGGGTGGCCCGCCAGGGCAGCGGGGTGATCGTGCGTCCGTCCACTGCGGACGCTTTGCGTGCGGCGGTGACGCGCGTATTGGGCGATCCGCGTTTCGCGGCGGCGGCCGCGACCGCTGCGGCGACCGCCTGCGATGTCCGCGATCCGGTCCTGGTGTGTCGCACCGCACTGGCCGGTGGCTGAACGTCCGTGGTGTGGCACTGTGCCCGGATCGGCATCGCCCGCTGACCGGGTTCCTGTTTGCGCGCGGACGAGATGAACGTCGCCGCCGCCGACTTGCTGGGTCACTGCGCCGTCCTTCGACAATGTGCGGCGAGAGGTTCCCGTGTTGTCGTCGCGGGTAACAGCGGCAGCGACTTGTGCTCGTTCTCGGGGGCTTTGACGAGGAATACACCAAGTTGGTGCCAATAGCAGGTGACGATGTCCAAGCCCGGCCCGCAGGGCTGGACCAAGGTGGTCGACGATGCCGGTCTGGCGAGGTTTGCCCGGTTGCTGCGTGACTATCACGATGCGGTGAAGGACTTCACCCCACCTAACGAGGTCAGCTGGTTCACCAGCGAGGCAAGGTTGGGTGACCATGAGGTGATCTGCTCACCGGCTTCGGCGAATCCGGCCGCAACGCGCTCGGCGCGGCGGTCCAGATGAGTGCGCGCCGCCATGATGGCGTCGTCGGGCGAAGCCGTCTTTGGATCATGCCAGCACGGCGATGGTGAGTACGCTGGCCGCCGCGATGAGGTAGCCGGCCGCGATGGGCACGCTGCGGGGCTGCTTCTTCTCCGCGCCGAGCCGCTCGTAGAGGGTGTCGAGGCGCTGGCGTACCCGTTCGCCGCGGGCGGCGCCGGCGATGAGCAACAGCAGGCACGGCAGGCAGTAGACCAGCGCGTACCCGGCGATGATCATCAGTGAGCGGGTGGTGCCGACGTCAGCGTTGACGATCCGCTCGATGGCGATGAAGTACGGGAAGGCGTTGGGCAGGTCCGCACCGGTCATGAACAGTCCGAGCACGGCGGCGCTCAGCGGGTTGACCCAGCCCGGCACGGTGACAGCCGGGCGGATCCGGGCCCGCAGCCGGCGCAGCCCGGCCACGGTCAGCGCCACCGCCGCCACCGTGAACGCGATCCGGCGCACCCAGACCAGGCCGTTGCCAGCGGCACCGGCGGCGGCATCGGCGCCGATGTACACCACGGCCCCGAGCGCGAGGACCGTCAGATAGGCGCCGGCGACGAACCCGGCCGCCGCCCGGAGCGGGTGCGCCATCGGGGCGAGCAGCAGCAATGCCACCCCAGCGATCGTCGCGGGATTCAGCGCGTCGAGCAGGGCCAGGCCGGCGACACCGGCCAGCAACGCGGCGGTCACGACCACGCCTCATCGGCTGACGTGCGCAGGCCGAGGTGGTGCAGCAGTTGCTCCACCTCGGCGGATGTCGGGGGCGGACCGGTCAGCGCGGCCATGAACAGCCCGTCACCGACCAGCCGCACCAGGCGGGCCCGGACCGGGTCGCCCAGCTCGGCGGTCAGCATCTGCTGCCAGCGCTGTTCGGCGTCGCCCACCTCACCCGGCAGATCGAACTCGCCGGTGGCGGTCAACCGCATCATCGACATGATCGCCCGGTACACCGTGCGCTCACCCGACGCGGGCACTGACAACCGCAGCCAGGCCACGGCCATCATCCCCTGCGCCGCGGCCGCCGTCAGCCGCTCGTCGAACTGTTGCACGGCCCGGGTCACCAACGCCCGCAGCAGCGACTGCTTGTCGAAGTGATAGAGCAGGCCACCCTTGCTCACGCCCGCAGCCTCCGCCACAGCCTCCAGCACAGGCGGCACCTGACCTGCGGTAATCAGTTCCTCGGCCGCGTCCAGAATGCGCTCTCGTGCAGTTCCCATACCTGTAACTGTACCGTCCGGACGGTACAGTCTTGAGCAGAGGGGTGCCCGACGGGGCACCCCTTCCGGTGCTGCTTCCGTCAGCCGCCGGTGATCGAACGGTCGGCGATCACGATGGGAGTGTTGCCGATCGGCACCCCGGTGATGGTGAGGGAGTTGCCGTTCCTGGACACGGCGATCGGCGGGATCCTGAAGATCGCGCCGGTGGTGAGGTCGACCAGGCGCGGGTTGCTCATCTTCGTGTTGGGGAACGTCACCGAGACGGACTTGGTAACTCGGTGCGCGGTGACGGTCCGGTCACGCTGTCCTCGGCCGACGCCACGGTGTACGCGCTGGAGAACCCGTACGTGCCGGGCTTCCTGCACGGGCAGGAGGTCGAGGTCACCGTCGTCCTGCTGCTGGTCCTGGGCGGGGCGGGCTTCTCCGGCGTCATCGGACCGGCGATCCTGGCGTTCCCGTTGCTTGTGCTCGGTACGTCCGGGCTTCGAGACCGGCGTCAGCACGATGCCCCTGGTGTCCGCCGAGAGCGAGGACCGGGAGCAGAAGCTCAAGTCCCGTGTCCGCAACACCCGCTAGCTGCTTACCGTCGCCGCGCTGATCATGTCGGTGTACCTGTTGGCGACCAGCTTCATCGTGCTGGCGCCGAAGGAGGAGTTCGCGTCCGGAGGAGAAGCGAACGGCCGGACCCTGACCTTCATCGCGAACCGCAGGCAGACCGGCGACAAGGCGGAGTACGACGAGAAGGAAGCCGCCCAGCGCGCGATGAACCCCGTGCCGCGCAGAGCCCGGCGGCGCCGAACGCGATCCTGGTCCACGCCGTGGCCCATCGCCGGTGTCCTGACGCCCTGGCTTGTTGCGCTCGTTCCATGGTGTCGGCACCGGACCTGACAGCGGCATCCCATCGACATGGCAGAGGAGCCACCGGGCCAACCAGGACGACGGAGCCTTCGTCCGGGCCGCTGAGTCGACGTGCGCCGATACGCCGTACTCAGTCGCCTCTGGGCGGCTACCGTGATCACAGCCGTTGGCGGCGCTAACCGTCGTGCTCGAAGGTCGGAGGTCGGATGAGTGGCGCGATGCGACGGCTCCCGGTGAAGGATCGGCCGGGCAACGGTGCCTGGCTCGGGCCGATCTCCTTGTGCTTGGGACTGCTCAGTTGGCCGATACCCATCGGGGGCTTGGTCGTAGCTGCGAGCGCTGTGGCGTGCGGTGTGCGGTCGATGACGACCAAGACCGAGTACCGCCTGGACTGGACCGCCGTAGCAGGCACGTCCATCGGCGCCCTTCAGGTGCTGCTCTCCCTGATGCTGCTGGCCATGGCCGCTGCAGGGCACTGATCCCTCGCCGGTCGCGCTGCTGGGTCACCTCCGAACCCCGGCGAACGCATCGACGGCGCACCAGCAACACCCTTTGGTCGAGAACCCGGTCGGCAGCAGGTAGCAGTTCGACCGCTTCTGTTGTCTTCACGCGTTCGGAAGCGCCTGCTGAACAAGGTGTTGCGGTCCGAGAACGGAGAGCAGCCGCAGTTTCTCGTAGCTTTCGCTGCCGGGGACGGCGGTGTAGACGAGGAGGATGTGCGACTGGTCCGGGTCGAGGAGTGTCTGGCAGGTCAGCTCCAGGACGCCGACCTCGTGGTGCACGTAGCGCTTGACGCCGTTGTAGTGGATGCCGATCTCGTGGTCTTTCCAGACCGCGCGGAACTGCTCGCTGCTGGCGAGCAGGAGTTCCACGAGGTGAGCGGCACGTGAGTCGGGCCCGCGGAGTGTGACCATCGTGCGCAGTCCGGCGGCGAAGACGCGGGAGTGCAGCGCGTGGTCGTCGGGGTGGTAGAGGGCACGGGTGGCCGGGTCGGTGAACCACCGGTAGCCGAGGCTGCGGGCCGGGCCGGTGTACCGGGTGGTGTCGCCGGTGAGCGCGACGCCGAGCGGGGTCTGCCGGAGTGTCTCGCCGAGCTCGGTGACGATCTCGGCGGGGGTGTCGGTGAGCCGGTCGAAGATGCGGAGCAGGCCTGGGCTGACGTGTTCACTGGCCGCGCCCCTGGCGGGTGGGTTGTGCCCGGCGAGGCGGAACAGGTGGTCGCGTTCGGCGAGGGACAGGTGCAGGCCCTGGGCGATCGAGGCGATCATGTTCTCCGACGGGTGCGGTCCGCGTTGCCGCTCGAGTCGGCTGTAGTAGTCGGCGGAGATGTGGCAGAGCGTGGCGACTTCTTCGCGGCGCAGACCGGCGGTTCTGCGCCGTTGCCCGCGCGGGAGGCCGACGTCCTCGGGTTGGAGTGACTCCCGACGGCGACGCAGGAACTCCGCGAGCCCGGCTCGATCGATCACGACTGCTTCCTCCCCGGTTCCCGTGCCGTTTCATCGTGCCACCGGGACCGGGTGGCTTACCTCGGCTTGTGGATCCCCCTTTCGTGTCACGGCCGGTGGGGACCGGCCTGCCTGGGATCGAGAGGCCGTGGATACCACCCCAGGTCAGAGGCAATCTGAGAACCACATCCACTTTCCGGATAAACCAGGAGCAGCACATGGCACGCACACGACCGGACATCACCGTTCCCGACCTCTCCGGGAAGCTCGCCGTCGTCACCGGTGCCAGCGACGGGGTCGGCCTGGGCCTGGCGGCCCGCCTCGCCGCCGCCGGTGCCGAGGTCGTCATGCCCGTCCGCAACCGCCGCAAGGGCGCGGCGGCGGTCGCGAGGATCAAGCGGCAGCACCCGGAAGCGACCCTGTCCCTGCAGGACCTCGACCTGTCGTCGCTCGACTCGGTCGCCGCGCTGGGCACCACGCTGCGCGGCGAGAACCGGCCGATCCACATCCTCGTCAACAACGCAGGTGTGATGACCCCACCCGACCGGCAGACCACCACCGACGGGTTCGAGCTGCAGTTCGGCAGCAACCACCTGGGCCACTTCGCTCTCGTCGCCCACCTGCTGCCCCTGCTGCGCGCGGGACACGCGCGCGTGACCTCCCAGATCAGCATCAGCGCGAACCGGAACGCGATCAACTGGGACGACCTGAACTGGGAACGGTCCTACAACGGCCAACACGCCTACAGCCAGTCCAAGATCGCGTTCGGCCAGTTCGGGCTCGAACTGGATCGGCGCAGTCGGGCCGGAGGCTGGGGAATCACCAGCAACCTCGCCCATCCCGGTGTCGCCCCCACCAGTCTCCTGTCCGCGCGCCCCGAGATCGGCCGAGCACGGGACACCGCAGGCAGGCGCCTCATCCGCGGTCTCTCCAGCCTCGGCATCCTCCTCGGAACGGTCGAGACCGCGCTGCTCCCGGCCCTGCTGGCCGCGACCTCTCCGGATGCACGTGGGGGCCGCCTGTACGGTCCCAGCGGGTTCGGGCACCTGTCCGGCGCGCCCGCCGAACAAGACGTCTACCCCCGCCTTCGCAGCGAGGACGAGGCCACCCGCGTCTGGCAGATCTCCGAGAACCTCACCCAGACCTCTTTCCCGACCGACGAGGGCGCCGGGCTTGGCCGGGGAACGAAGAGGTCCTAGGAGTCGTGGACCGCGGTGTTCACACTCGTCGTGTCCGGTCCGCGGTTCGTCCGGCGAGCGGGTGCTGATCGTCAACTACGGTGGTCCCGCTGCGACGCGTGCACCGCCGTACGGGTCAGCCTGCCGCTGGGCCCGGCCCTCACGGGGTGGCCCAGCAGTGCAGTTGCCACACATGCCGTATCCGACCGGCGTGGTCGGTATCACATCGAGTTGACTTCCAGTTTGGTGGAGCTTTTAGCGTCGTCGGCGACGAAAGGGAATCCACCATGACCGTCCTGGTAACAGGCGCCACCGGGAACACCAGCCGCCATGTCGTAGCCGAACTCGTCCGTCGCGGGCAGCAGGTCCGGGCGCTGAGCCGGAACCCGGCCGAAGCACGGTCGAGACTCCCTACCGGTGTGGACGTGGTGGCAGGCACGCACACCGCGCCCGGCACGTTGACCGGCGCCCTCGACGGCGCCACCCGGTTGCACATCACCGTGACGGCGGGGCTGGCAGAGGTCGGCGCCGAGTTGGTCAAGCGCGCGGTGGACGCGGGCGTACGGCGGATGACGATCGTGTGGGGCGGATACGTCGGACCGGCGGAGCGGGCCGTGGCGGACTCCGGGGTGGAATGGACGCGCCTGGAGCCGCAGGAGTTCATGTCCAACACGTTGACCTGGATCGACTCGATCCGCGCCGAGGGTATCGTCCGCGAGCCCTACGACTTCCCCAGCGCTCTGGTGCACGAGGCCGACATCGCCGCTGTCGCCGTCACCGCGCTCTTGGAGGACGGCCACGCGGGCCGCGCCTACAACCTCACGGGCCCGCAGGCGCTGACCCCACGCGAACGGATCGCGATCCTCGCCAAGGCGCTCGGCCGCGACATCACGTTCGCCCAGATCACGCACGAACAAGCTGTCGACCGACTGCTGGCCACCAGCGTCTCCCGCGAGGACGCCGAGTACGTCGTCGGCTGGTACGCCTCCCCGACCGAGGACGCCACCACGCCGGTCGACACCATCACGACGGTGACCGGCCGCCCCGCTCGCACCTTCGCGCAATGGGTGGCCGAGCACGCCAACCGCTTCTGAGAGTCGACTTCATCTGCGCCGCATGATGAAAGGGAATGAGATTGATCGCGTTTGGCCTGCCTCAGGGCTCTGTGAACCGGTGCAGGGAGTCGAGCGGGGGCATTCGGATGGTCGGCGTCGTGCAGCAGGTGGTCCACTCTGGACAGTGGCACCCGGCCGGGTCCGCCGACGTGCGCGCCGCGTAGAGCGACGGTCAGGGCGTTCGTTGTGGCGCAAGGGACTTGGGTATTGCTCGTGCCGCGGGTCAGCGGCACCCTGGCCGCTGCGGTGTCCGGCGGGTAGACGGCGTCGTCGCTGTCCACGAACCGACGGCTCGGCCCTTGGAAGGCCTCGAAGAGCTGCGCGAGGGCAGGCGGCAGGTCGGTGGTGTCGACCGTTCGGTGTTCGCGCAGAGCGGTGACGACGGCATCGATCGCTGCGTCGATGGCCCGCTGCTGCTCTGGGGTGAACTGGCCCTGCCGGGTCGCCTCGGCGATCTGGGCGTGCAGTTGCAGCGCGACCAGGTCCAGCATGCGGATCGCCTGCGGTTGCAGCAGTGCCAGGCCGGTCGGGCGCGGGCGTTGAAGTCGTGGATCACATCGACAACGACGCAATCGCCGAACTACGGCACTGGGCCTAGACCGCCGACAGCGACGAGATGGGCCACCTCGCCACCCTGAGCATCCTGTCCTCTGGAACGATCCGCCGATGGTGGGGCCAAGGACCCGCGAGGATTCACCCAGGTCTTCACAGCGTCCGCAGAAAAGCTGCCCCGCGACCTCAGCTTCAACCACTGCGACGGTCGGCACCACGCGGCGGTGGATAGGGTCGCTCGAATGACGACTCCAGCCGTGGTGCCGGTCGAGCAGTACGTAGCCGGCCTCAACCGCAAGCGCACCGCCGCCGGTGTCCTGTTCCGCGACGTGCAAGACAGGGTCTTGCTGCTGCAACCCTCCTACAAGCCGAATTGGGAGATCCCCGGTGGCGCGGGCGAGGCCGACGAATCCCCGTGGGAGACCGCGACCAGGGAGGTCGCCGAGGAATTGGGCATCACCGACCGACCCTTGGGGGCGCTGCTGGTCGTGGACTACGTGCGGCCCCAGGACGGTCGTGACGAAGGCGTGGTGTTCGTGTTCGACGGTGGCCTGGTCGACGTGATGGACCTGGTCGGGTTGTCGTTCACCGACGGGGAGATCCTCTCCGCCGAACTGTGCGACGAGGAGCGGGTGCGCGCGGTGGCCAAGCCGCTGCTGGCCGACCGGATCGCCTCGGCGCTGCACGCGGTGAGGACGGGCCGGACCGTGTTGTGCGAGCAGGGCCGCCCACTGGCCTGAGCAGCCCTGCTCGCGTCGGGGTCACGTCTTCACGGTCTGGCACGAGGACAGTCCGACTCGAGCACATTCTCCACGAATGCCGCGCGGTCGTTCTGGCTGGACATCCGCACCGTGTCGCCAGGTCGACCCGCCCGATCCTGGTTCGGATACCGTCTGCGACCCCCACGGACAGGGCGTGGATCGCATCGTGCGCGCTTACGAGATCATCGACCTGTCCTGGGTGTGATCCGCTCCGGTAACCGTATCCGCTGAGGGACGAGCGCATCGGGCGCGGCGTGATGCTGCGAGGGATGTCATGATGCGGTCGCCGAGGTCGGGAATTGTCAGTCCGAGTGGACGGTCAACAGCGTGCAGAGTCCGGATCGATGAGTTGAGCTCGCCGGTCGAGTCGTGGTCGAATCAGAAGTGGCGGTGACACACGTCGAAGCCCGCCGCACCCGGCCCGGTTGAGCATGACCGTGGCCTCCGCCGGTGCAGTGGCGAGCGTGGGGCCGGGAAGACAGATAACGTCCTCGCACGACCGGCGAAGACGGATGGCGCACGTGCGAATGGTTCTCGGGTTAGCGATGCGGTCCTGATCGTAGCCCTCGAGTTGCGCACGGTGCCCCGATAACCCGATGGTCCCCGCCAGGCAGACCGGGGTGCCAGTTTCACGACTTGATCGGAGTTCTCGATGGACATGGCGCGACGTGAGCACTACCGAGATTTCTACGCTCCCGGCCACACCGGTCGTCCGATCGCCTTGGTGGTGGGCAACTGCCAGGCCGAGTCCGTCCGTGTGCTGCTGGCGGGCTCGGACACGTTCCCTTATCGGACCGTGCGCATGCCGCCCGTGCACGAGCTGGTCACGTCGGATTTGCCGCACCTGCACGAGGTACTGCGCCGTACGTCGGTCCTGATCACGCAGCCCGTCCGCGACGACTACCGCGATCTGCCGATCGGCACACGGCAGCTGACCAGCCGACTTGCGGCCAAGTCCGCGGTGATCCGCTGGCCGGTCATCCGCTACCACGGACTCCACCCGTTCTCCGCCATCGTCCGGCACCCGAGCGATCGCTCTGCGGTACCACCTGTGGTTCCCTATCACGACCTGCGCACCCTCGCCGACGCCGCCGGCCTGGGATGGCGCCCGGTGCGGACCGCCACCGCACTGAGAAACAGTGCCAGCGCCTCGATCGCGGAACAGGGCGACCGGGAACAACGTGCAGAGGTCGACATCGTCGTATCGGACCTGTTTCGTGCCGCGGGTGCACACGCAACCCACACGATCAACCATCCGGGCAATCCCGTCCTGATCCAGCTCGCCCGACGAATCCAGCACGCCCTGCAGTTGCCTGCCGATGCCCGCGATCCCGGTCGCGTACTGCTCGATTCGATCCACGCACCCCTGGACGCGGACGTCCTCGACGCACTCGACCTGGAAGGACAGCCACGCGAACACTGGCTCGTCGAAGGAACGTCCGTCAGTCACGAGGAGATCTACTCCGCGCACCGCCGCTGGTACGAGGACCATCCGCAGTGGATCGAGGCGGGGCTGTCACGACACGCCGACCGGATGAAACTGTTTGTCATCTAGAACATGAAGCTCCGGGGCCGCCACAGTCCTTCATGGGCGGGAACGATCTCCGCCGGCACGCGGTCCCGACAGGAGCGGCTCCGGGCGCGGTCGGTGCTCGTGAGATCTCCAGGTAGTTGAAGATCGCGTTGGCCGGCTCAAGGCAGGGCTCCATCGCCGACGATCCAGCAGTTCGGTCTGCATACGGTCCCAGACCGATTCCATCATCGCGCTGATGCCCCTATGTCAAGGGTTGCTCCGAGGCTGGTGTTTTCGGGGGTGTGAGAGCACGGATGATCTCGCCGAAGACCTGGCGGGCGATGTAGCGTTTGAGCAGCCGGATGATCTCCTTGCGGCTGGAGCCGGTGGTGGTGCGGCGTGCGGCGTAGTCACGTGCGGGCATCGTGGATCAGTCTGTTGACGGCGATTGTCCACAGTGCACTGTTGGCTGCGCGGTCGCCGCCGCGGTTGAGTTCGGCTCGGCGCGGTCTTCTCCCCGCGTCGATGCAGCACCGAAGCCGGAGCACTGGATGACCATTGGTCTCAGCGGCCTCACCACCGCGGACTGCGCCGCCGGCAGAAGGCCGAGCCGACCCGCAAGCCGCCGCGGTCACCTCGCTGACCCGCTACACCCTGCGCGCCGCGGCCCTGCACGATCCCGATCCGATCGCGTCGTTGACCATGCTGCGCACCGTGCTGCTCGAACGCCACAGCGGCGGAGACCCGCGCTTTTGCTCAGCGTTCGCCGGAACCTTGCAAGCCGACGCCGCCAGCGACCGCTTCACCGTCCGCTTGGCCTCGGGCGGTCATCCCCCGGCCCTCGTCCTGCGCACCGGCGGGGACTGCGAGTTCCTGAACACCCCCGGCGGCGTCTCGATGTCGGTCACGTGTACCAGGTCGGTTCCGGCACCTCTCCCAACAGCGTGTACCGACCGACCTCGGTGCGCTTGTACGCGATCGGGTCGTGCAGGCTGTGGGTGCGGATGTTGCGCCAGAAGATGTCCAGGCCCACGGAGTTCGCGGTCGCCCGCGCGCCGGTGACCTCGAAGATCCGGGAGCCGATCTCCAAACCGGTGTCGATGGCGCGTTGCTTGGCGGCGGCGACCACGATCGCCGCTTCACCGCGTTCGCGTGCGGTGACGTTGTCGGGGTGGTCGTTGATTCGCTCGATGAGCTGCGCCGCGCGTTCGGCGAGGGCTTCGGCGGCCCAGAGCTTCGACTGCAGGTCGCCGTAGGTCTCCAGGACGTGGAACTCCTCGCCCGCGGAGTCCTTGTTGTCCCCGCCGTAGGGCCACGGCCGGGTCTTGTCCTTGGTGTAGGCCGCAGCCGTGGTCAGTGCGCCCTTGGCGATGCCGAGGTAGAAGTTGGTGAACACCAGTTGGATCAGCGGCACGTTGAGCGTGTTGTAGGTCCTGGAACGGAACTGCTTGTCCACGTAGCCCGCCGCCTGTGTCCACGGGACGCGCACACCGCGCACCTCGACGCTGCCGCTCTCGGTGAGCCGCTGCCCCAGGTTGTCCCAGTCGTCGTTGAACACGATGCCGTCCTGTTCGGACGGGACGATGGCGAAGACGTGCTTGTCGGTGTTCTCCAGTACGCCTTCCAGCACGGTCACGTCGGAGACCTTGCTGCCGGTGGAGAACGACTTGCGGCCGGTGAACACGATCTCGTCGCCCTCGTCGGTGACGACGACGTCGTTGTCGCGCGGGTTGACCGCGCCACCGAAGAACCACCGCTCACGGGTGGCCTGCTCCTCCACCGCGGCGACCTGCTCCGGGGTGGCGACCAGCCGCGCGGCCCAGAACCACAGGTAGTGGTAGCCGATGAGCTGCCCGATCGACCCGTCGCCCACGGCGACCTCTCGGATGACCCGGTAGGCCGTTGTCCAGTCCTGTCCACCGCCGCCGTGCTCGACCGGCCCCAGGAGCGTGACCAGTCCGGCGTCCTTGAGCAGCCGCACCTCGGCGTGTGGGGTGGTCCCGGCGCGGTCGCGTTCCACCGCGTCGGTCGCCAGCAGCGTGGCGACCTCGCGGGCACGGTCGACCCAGTGATCCGAGGTGGTGGGCGCGTCGGTCCACGCGCCCTGTGCCGAAGTGGTCACGATCGAGCTCCGATCGGTCAGAGGAACAGTGGTCGAAGTCGTCGACCTTTTCGTACCCCAGCGAAAACCAAACCGGCAATAGGCCGGAAGTGTGCCAACTGATTCCAAGGAAACGCGAAACAGGGGAAACGCGCAGGAATTACTTGACGTCATCGCAAATCGTGGCGACACTTGACCTTCCTCGACAATGGGATGGTTTCAATGAAACTGATCAAAATGATCATGCGCCGTCGCTTCACCAACTCGGGCTACTACGCCTATCCGCCGGTGTGACGTCACCTTCGCCCGGCTTTGCCTGCACAACGGCGATCCGGGCGAAGTCGTCATGCACGACGTGAACAATGACCTATTCCTGGGAACGCCTCGCGACTGTGCCCCGATCGGACGACGGCATCACCGAAATCCACGCCGGCCTGTGGCTGGTGACCGATCCCGCCGCGACCGAGCGCCTGCTGGCGAACACGCACGCCCACACCACCAGGGCCGACCACCGCACCACCCTGACCTCCTGGGGACCGGACGGCCTGGCCACCTGGATGGCGGTCCGCCGTGCCCTGCACCCCGTTCTGGCCGCTTCGCGGATCGCCTCGTCCATCCCGGTGATCGCCGAGCAGACCAGGCGAATCGTCACCGACTGGGACTCGCCGGGCACCGTCGACGCGATGCGCGCAGCGGTTCGACTGGTGTCCACCGTCAACGTCCGCCACGTGCTGGGCAACCCGTCCGCCGTCCTGCCCGGTCTGGTCGAAGAAGAACTGTCGATCGCGGCACGAGCCCGGTCGGTGTTCCGGCCCACGCGCCGCAGGCTGCTCCGCGCTCAACGCGCGACCTACACCGCCATCCGGCGACACCTGAGCGACCACACCGTTCCCACGGGTCTCCCGGCGGTGTTGACCGACCGCGGATTCGACGAGCACACCGTGACGCTGGCACTGCGCACCATGCTGCTGTCCAGCCACCACGTTCCCGCCGCGGCCCTGGCCTGGGTTCTGCACGAACTTTCCGTCCATCCCGACGTCCAGGAGCGGGCACGCGCCGAAGCCATCACGCATCCGGAACCGACGAGCGATCTGCCGTTGTGCCAGGCCGTCATCCGGGAGACCCTGCGGCTGCACCCACCGGTCTGGCAGTTGCAACGGCGACTCGCCGCACCCGCGCACGGCCTGCCCCGAGACGCGACCCTGCTGTTCAGCCCTTACCTCAACCACCGCGACCACAACACCTACTCCGACCCCGACGAGTTTCGCCCGCAAAGGTGGCACTCCGGGCTCCGGCCGGCTCCCGGCGCCTACTTCCCCTTCGCCCTGGGCCCCCGCTTCTGCCCCGGCTCCGCGCTGGCCCTGACCGAGTTGACGATCATCCTCGGCGCAATCCTGCGAACCCACCACCTGACCCCCCACCGCCCTCCCGCCCCGAACCGCGGTGGACTCCACGCCCCCAGCGGCCTGCGCCTGCGCTTGAGCCCGGTGGAGCAGCGGAGGTCCGCAGCCGGGTAAACAGGCTGGGGTCCACGTCCTCCCGGCCATCGCGCGGACGGGATCGACAAATCGAGTACGGCGAAGCACCGCTCGGCCTCAGCGCCGGCGGTCCTCGCGGCCCGTCCTGAACAGGCTGGGTCGCGAGGCCGCGGGTCAATGCTGTTCGATCACGTTTCGGTTGCCAGGAGGTCCAAGGCCTCCCGATCACTGGGAGAAAACCGAGCGGTCGACCCAATCGCCATCCCACCCAGTTCGAGAAGCCACAAAACCGAGCCATTCGGAAGGATGATGAATATTCTCGGAAGCATGACTTTCCCCTATCCGCAAGATGATCCCGGAACTGACATCGGAGCGACTGGAATTAGTTCGATCAGCTTGGTCAGACTAGAACGTGCATTCCTCCTGGACGATAGGCCGAAGTCGACCCAATTTCGCAGGTGGAGACAGACGGTGTGCGCGATGACGTCCTTGCCGCGGTCGCCAAGGCCCTCGGCAATGTGCGGAGCGAGTGCGCCGCCTGGGTGCGAGCGGTGTTCCCTCCAGCCAGGTCCCGCGTGCCATCGCGTCCCACGGCGGAGGGCGGGCCGCCGTGTGTCGCGGCGACTCGCCCTCGCTCGATGCCGATCTCCCCGTCAACCGGAGGTCAGCCGGTGCAGGGATTGCCGTTCGGGTGTGCTCCGGTGCCGTGGACGTCGGCGTGCGCCTCACCGATGACCACGTCGGCGAGCAGGGTGTCCAGCACCACGGCCCGCTGGGTCACCGAGGTCGCCGTGGTCTCGGTGCTGTTGAGCCGCAGCGAGCCGATGACCAGCGGGATGGTGATCGGCGCGGAGCCGATGGTCGTCGGCACGCCGTTGATCTTGAGGGAGGCGATCGTCGAACTGCCCGAGAACTGCGGGGTCAACCCGGTGCCGCTCGGCACGCACTTGGCTGTGGCCTCGGACTTGATCACGCCCAGTTCGATGGTCAGGCCGAGGGTGCTGATGGTGGTCGTGTCGACCTTGGCGTTCGCGGTGGAGTTGTCGCCCGCCGCCGGCGGTGCCGAGGTCAGGTCGTCCGGCGTCTGGCCGGTAGTGGCGGACAGCACTTTGGCCTTCACCGTCAGCGCCGCGGCGTTCAGGTCGACCTGCGCCAACGTCGTGCTGTCGTCCACGCACGGCACGTTGGCCGGGTTGGCCACCACCGGTTCGATGCCCACCAGGTTCAGGGCGCTCGCCCGGCAGGAGAACACACCGTCGCGGTCGTCGTCGACGATCGTGCCGACACCGACCGGGTCGGTGATCGCCGCGCCACCGGCCGCGGACAGCGTCACGGTGAACGTCTCGTCCGGCTCGTCGACCGTGTCGCCGTTGACGGGCACGATCACCGGTTTGGTGGTTTCGCCCGGCGCGAAGGTCACCGTGCCGGCTGTCGACGCGTAGTCCGCGGGAGCCACCGCGCTGCCGTTGGCGGTGGCGAAGTCGACCGTCACCGGGCTCGGGCTCGGCCGGTCGAGGCTGACCGTGAAGGTGGCGGGCGCAGTGCCCGCGTTGCCCTCGGCGACCGTCACGTCGTTGATGGACACGCCGGGCACGTGCACGGTGTTCTGCTCGATGAACCCCCGCGAGGTGCCGTCGACCAGGAAGTCCACAGTGCAGTGGTAGGTGCCGGCCGGGGTACCGGGGTTGACCGTGATCGTCTCGGTGAAGCCTGCGACGTCGCCGCTGGTCACGGTCCGGCTCGCGGGCGCGAAGCCGATGGTCAACTGCGGGTCGCACACGGTGATCGTGGGTGTGACGGTGACCTGGACGGCCTGGATGCCGTCGAGGATCGCTTGGGCGACCTGGTTGGCCGGGACGTTGTTCAGCAGCACGCCACCGGTGGCGTTGACGACGGCGGTGGCCTGCCCGCCTGCGTCCAGTCCGCCGCCTGCCGGCCCCATGTTGACCGCGATGACGCGGATGTCAGCGGCTTGCAGCGCGGCGATGGCTGCGGCCAGGGTGTGGCCCTGGCTGGGGTCGTGGGACGGCGCGTCGCCGAACCACGCCACGATCCGGGTGCCGTCCGGCCGGAACGCGATGGCTCCGCTGCCGAGCTCGAACAGGGCGTTGATGGCGGCTTCCGGGATGTCGCCGCCGCCGCTGGCGACCCAGGCGTTGATCCCGTTCTGCACGGCGGTGGTGTCGCCGGTGAGGTTCTGGTTGACCCGGAAGACGAACGGATCCCCGGCGTCGCGGTACTCCGACACCGCGAACTGCGCCGTCGGCTGGGCGTTGAGCACCGCACTGGTCACGGCGCCCGCGTTGTTCCGGACGTCGGCGATGGCGCCGCCCATGCTCCCGGTGGTGTCGGCCAGGAACACCAGGTCGGGGTTGGGCGGGATCGCCGGGGTGGTGACCGTCTTGGCCACCGTGGTGCTCGCGCCGGGGCCGAGGGTCACCTCGACGTCGCCGGGGTCGACCTGAGCCGCCGCCTGTGGTGCCGCGACGATCGCGACCGTTGCGGCCCACACCGCCAACATGGCCGTGGCGGCTGCCACGGATCTGCGCAACGACGAGTGGCGCCGCGCACTGGAATAGGACATGGGTTCTCCCGTTCGGGTTTGTTGTCGCAACGCGCCGCGAATGCGGAGCGGTACGGGATGCCGACCGCCGGCCGGTCCGACGTATCACCGCGAACCATTTCCACGGGCGCGGAAGGTGAGTGGGTCAGCAGGTCAGGACGACCCAGCCGTTGTTGCCGGGTACTCCACGGGGGGACCCACCGTTACCGGTACCACCGATACCGGGCAGGATGAACTCCTGCCGTACGCCGACGTGGCCGACAGGACGCCGGTCAGCTCGACAGCACCGGCGATCGCTCTTCGCCCGAACGAGTCGAAAAATGGCAAATCGCATGCATCGGCCCTCCGGAGAAGGGGCACCCGACTATCTGCGTGTCGCCGTCAACCAAGAGAAGGATCCCCGGGTCACGCCCGGCCGTCGGCCCCGCCAAGGCGGCAGATCGCCAGTCGATTCGACAAGTAGAAAACTTTGCCCCCATCATGGAAACGTAACAGGAGTATCGACGCCGCAGAAACCCTGGCCAAGCCTCCAGCGGTGTGACAGAGAATTCGTGTCATGACACCGATAGTGTGAGCAGTGGTACGACCAGGTGACGACAACCGATTTTTGCGGTCACTTCCGGCCCATACCTCCGTAGTCCGTGATCGACCACGATCTCACCTGACTTGGCCTCCAGAGCAGCTTTCCAGGCGCACCAGGCGTTTTCGCACATCCCTCCGAACAGCGCCACGGGACGTCGGCCACACAGGACCAACGCTGCACCCAATCTGTCGCACCGAGGACGCGCACGGAGCACCAAGACCCAACCAGCGAAAACCTGACTCCACCCCATGCGAAAGCACACATTCTGCGACTCCCGCGCTTACGGCACACAACACCCACGCAGAGTGTTCCATCGCAAGCCGTTCAGCCTATTGAAAGCGGGCGGTGGAATCGTGAAACTGGATTCACTTCCAACCTCCGAATAACAAAAGGGGTCTCATGCGTCTACGTTCCCTGATCGTTTCCCTGGTTGGCGGCATGCTCGGTGCCGTCGTGCTGTCAGCCGCACCCGCGTCCGCCTCGACATCCGCAGTGGACGTCAACTGCGCCCTGGGCACCCAGGTCGGCACCTACTCCCCCGGTATGACGCTGCTTCCCCGCCAGATCGACTTCACCGCCACCGGCACGCTGGGCGGCTGCCTGTCCCCCAGCCACCCCGACATCACCGGCGCGACCTTCAGCTCCCTGGTCAGCGGCACGTTCAGCTGCCTGGCAGGCTCCACCACCAACACCTCGACGTACCACTGGAACACCGGGCAGAGCAGCACCGTCCAGGGCGGTTTCGAGGTGAACCTCAAACCGGGCGGCACCACCGTCCTGGTCCTGACCGGAACCGTCGTCGAAGGACTGTTCCTGGGTGCGACCGTCGTGCAGACCAAGATCCTGCCCGCCACCGACCTCACCGCTTGCCTGGCTCCCCAAGGCCTCACCAGCGTCAGCGGCACGGTCACCTTCACCGCCCTGCTGTGAACCGGCGGCCGTCCCGGGCGTTGCCGGTGGTCCGGTCCTGATCCGAGGAACGAGAAGCCCGCCTCCACCTCGTAGCCGGCCACCGCCGGACTCCCAGCCGGTGACTCGCTCGAGACCGCGATGTGCGGCCAGGCGTGCTGATTTGTCCTAGCCGCATCGCGCGATGGGCACCATGCGCCCTGAACGCGAGAGGGACTGCTTCGCAACCGGTTCTGCGAAGGCTGTCCACCAATGACATCACCGACGTTCCGGTCGACCGGATTTCCCCACACGTCAGAGCTTCGGTGGCGAGGGCTTCCCGGAGCCCGATTCAGGCGGCACCGGCTGCCACGCAGTCCGTGTCGGCCTCGGAATCGTGTGCGGCGCAGCCCTCGCCGTCAGCGACGGTGCAGGTAGGCGCCGAGACCGGTGGGTGATTCATCGGCGATGAACGCGGACCGAACGGTCATCAGCACCTCTTCGACGTGGTGCACACAGCCCCACCCGGAGTCGCCCCACGAATCGGCGACCTTCAGCTCAGCCGGGTCGTCACATCCCGGTGCTCCACCGAGTTGGCAGGTGTCGGGGCGGCTGTTGGTCCGACTGTGCTCGATCGAGCCGATCCGCACCTGTTCGGCGAGCCGGGCCGAGGCGGCGGCCCGTTCCTCGGCGTCGAGTCGCAGTCGCTGTTCGGCGCGCACCGCGGCCATCGTGGCCAACCGCAGGTCGAGGTGATCGGCCACGATGGCCGCGAGCGAACTCAGCGTGCGGGTCTGCGCCTCGGTCACCTCGTGAGGCTCGCGGTCGATGACGTTCACCGTGCCGAGCTTGTGCCCGCTCGAGGTGGTGATCGGTGCGGCGGCGTAGAACCTCAGCCCCAGTTCACCGCGAACCAGCGGATGGTCCACCGTGCGCGGGTCGAGTGCGGCGTCTCCCACCACGTACGGACCGTCCTGCAGCACGGCGGAGGTGCAGAGGCCGGGCTCGACTCCCACTTCGGTGACCCCGTCGATGCCGCGGCAGGCGGCGAACCACACCCGGTCGGCGTCCACGATGGTCACCAGCCCGATGGGAGTGCCGAACACGGACGCCGCGATCTCCGCGACGCGGTCGAACGTCCCGTCCGCGGGGGCGTCGAGAATCTCGTACCGGCGCACCTCCGCAAGGCGGTCGGGCACGGTGTGGTCGACAGCAGTCATGACCGAAGCATACGAGCCCACCGGCATCCCGCCCGTGCTGCGCGCTCGTCCACTGCGCGCTGGGCACGGTCGAGTTGACTTCGGGTCGTCCCGCGGTCCGATCGGATAACGCTCCACGATTACGAGAACGAGTTCCCATACGTGTGGCTAGGTGACTCCTGGTCGTCACACGATCACAACGTCGCGTCTGTGACGGCTCAGGGATACGGGAACCGGGCAGGTGCGGACGTCATCCGTTGCGTCCCGAGGCGACTTCGTCCGAACTCCCGGATACGGTCGATCGGTGTCGAGTCGTGGAGACCTTGCTGTTTATGGCTTGCTCACGTCGTTCGCGCCGTGGAATGCGCGCCGTGGGACGTCGGTGGAGGCCTTCTCGGTGGCTGAGTGGTCGACATGGTGTGCACCGGTTCCCGCGTGGCGGGTTGGCATGAATTTCATGTCGGACCGGAGGGCGTAGGGTTATACCGAATCGACCAGGGCTCCTCTTTCGAGGCCCTGGATAACCTCAGTGGGCTGGTGCGAGTTTGTCGGGTGTCGACGGCGATGTCGAGACGACCGAAAGCGCGGCCCTTGTTGCCAGGAGGACCTGGATGAGCCAGAAGACCGTGATCACCTTCGTGGATGACCTCGACGGCAGTGCCGAGGGGGTGAGCACCGTCGAGTTCGGCTTGGACGGGGTGACCTACGCGATCGACCTCTCCCCGGCCAACCACCGGCGACTGCTCCAGGCTCTCGAACCGATGGTCGAGAAGGCTCGGCGGGCGCCGCGCGGGCGGCGTCCGCACATCGGCGGCGGGAGTGCGGCCGCGACTGGCGGTACGGCGGCGCAGGAGAAGGAGCACAACCAGAGGATGCGGGACTGGGCTCGCGGGCAGGACATCCCGATCGCCGACCGTGGCCGTGTGCCGATCGACGTCCGCCTGCGCTACGAGATGGCACACCCCACCGACGCGAAGTAGCGCCGGCGAGCCCCGAAGTCCTCGGGGCGGATGCCCTACTCGGTTCCTGCGGGCCGGGGACCTGGCTTGGGCGGTCGTCCGTGGGGCATCGGGGACCCGGGAGTCGCGGGAGAACGCGATCAATGAAGCCTGCCAGTCTCACACTGCTGGACGTGCCGATCACCAGCAAGCCGCTTGCGCCGGCGCAACGGGAGTCGAACAAGCTGAAAGTGAAGACCTGGCCCAAGCGCGGAAAGCCTCGATCCGGCTCGCGGCGGTGGTCGGGGTGCTAATGGAAATTGCCGACGCCAGCGACACCGAACGGGACTGTGTGGCGTTCGAGCCGGTGAGCCTGTCGCAGGTATGGGCGCAGATCGAGGCGGTGGTGCCCCGCGAGCAGGTCAGCCAGGCGCTCACCGACATCGTGGCGCTGGTCGGGTAGGTCGACGAGGACGTCGGCGTGGCGTGGCGTGGCGGAGTTTTCTTCCAGAGCACGCGCTTCACCATCGCAGACTTCGAGCAGGCAGAGTTCAGCCTCGACGCAGGACTCGCGGCGCTGCCCTTCGCACTGCCACAGCTGATCAGGCCGCGGATGGAGAGTAGCTGGCCGAGCACATCTCCACGCGGGCGCTGCTCGCCACCGGTCAACTGCTGGTCGGGCTCCGAGCCCTGTGGCTGACATGGTCCGTCCAGATCGGTCCCGGCTGGGAGGACGTCGTCGTCGGTGCGCTGATCGCCGGCTCCGGTACCGGTCTGATCAACGGCCAGATGAGCCACGCCGCCATGAGTGTCGTGCCGCGCTCTCGCGCAGGCATGGGCACGCTGAACTCGAGCACCCCGGAGTTCGAGCCGATCAACTACCCGTTGCCCGCGTTGAGCAGGTCGGTCTTCAGCAGGGACGTCACCGGCCCCCGCGAGCAGCCTGCCCGAGGCTCTCCGGAAGCCGTCCAGCGCTGGGGATGGACGCACGCCCAGTTCCCCGTGCAGCATCGTCCTGAACAGGCGGTACTGGCGCAGCGCTTCGGCCGAGTTGCCTTCCGCGATGTGCAGCGCGACCAGTTCGCGGTGCGCGCTCTCCCGCAAGGGCTCGGTCGACACCGCCGCGAGGCCGGCCCGCAGCGCGGTGTGGAAGCTCCCCCGCACGCGGTGGTGAGCGCTCAACGCGTTCAACGCGTGCAAGCGCACCTGCCGCAACCACTCCCGCTCCCCGACAAGCCACTCGTCGGGCCACGTGGGCAGCAGGTCCGCCCGCAACTCGGCGATGTCCAGGGCCGCCGCCGTTGAGCTACCGGAACCGCACAGCGCGTTGACTTCCCGTTCGATGCGCGTCACGTCGACGTCGACGGTGTCGTCCAGGCGCAGCAGGGATCGGCTGTCCTGCGCCACCCCGGCGGGCCACACCCGTGCGATCCGCCACAGCGTGGATCTGAGCCGACCCGCCGCCTGCGGCTGCGCTCGGCGTTGGGGGGCATCGCGGTGCGAACCCCGTGCACCTCCAGCCGGAACCCGCCCATCAGGTCGAGCTTCGCGCGCGGGGAGCCGGTCTTCCTGGTGTTCATCGGGCCTCCCGGTGGGTCGATGCGATGGAGCGACAGCGGACTACCCACCGGATGGGCATGTATTCACCCGAGTTCGTGCGAACTCGGTGACTCGACTCGAACGGACTGGTGACGACGCCTGCTTAACGTCTGCCCTCCGACCACGACGACCAGGAGGAACGGATGTTCTTTCACACCAGTCGACTCCAGTTCGAGTCCAAGCCCGACCAGCCCGACGCCGTCTACGCGCGGAAGCTGCAGGAGCTCATCGGCGGTGCGTTCGGCGAGATGACCGTGACCATGCAGTACCTGTTCCAGGGCTGGAACTGCCGCATGGAGGGCAAGTACAAGGACATGATCATGGACGTGGCCACCGAGGAGATCGGCCACGTCGAGATGATCGCCACGATGGTGGCTCGACTGCTGGAGAACGCCCCCAGCGAGGTGACCGCCGACGCCGTGGACGGCGACCCCGTGCTGGCCGCGGTCATCGGCGGCATGGACCCCCAGCAGGCGATCGTCGCCGGCGGCGGACCGCTGCTCGCGGACAGCAACGGCTACCCGTGGAACGGCCGCTACATCGTGGCCAGCGGCAACCTCATGGCCGACTTCCGCGCCAACGTCGCGGCGGAGGCGCAGGGTCGCCTGCAGACCGCGCGGCTCTACAACATGACCGACGACCAGGGCGTGCGGGACATGCTGCGGTTCAACCTGGCCCGCGACACCGCCCACCAGAACCTCTGGTTGAAGGCCATCGAGGAGCTGCAGACCGACGGCCTGGAGGGGCCGGTCGTGCCGACCGCCCTGTTCGACGAGGAGTACCAGGAGCACGCGAGCACCACCTGGCACCTGTCCGACGGCCCCGCCGGAGCCGAAGGCGGCTGGGCGAAGGGCACCACGCCGGACGGCAACCACCAGTTCGGCTACGTGATGAACCCGGAACCGCTGGGCGGCAAGGCTTCCGCGCCCGCACCCGACCCGCTGCTGTACTCGACCAGTCCGGTGAACCTCGGTCTGATCGAGAAGGCCATCAAGAAGCTCACCTAGGGAGTTCGTGATGACCGCGATCGCCGTGCGTCCGCCCCAGGCACGCACTCTGCTGACGTTCATGGGACCGGCCTGCGTGGTCGCGGTCGCTTACGTGGATCCGGGGAACTTCGCGACGAACATGTCCGGCGGTTCCCGCTACGGGTTCATGCTCCTGTGGGTGGTGGTCGTCGCCAACGTGGTGGCGATGTTCGTGCAGTACCTGTCCGCGAAGCTGGGACTGGCCACCGGACGGGACCTGTCCACCCTCTGTGCCGAGCAGACCTCTCGACCGGTGCGCCTGCTGTTGTGGGCGCAGGCGGAACTGGTGGCGATCGCGACCGACCTCGCCGAGTTCATCGGCGGGGCGGTCGCGCTCAACCTGCTGTTCGGCATCCCCCTGCTGCCCGCCGCGGTCATCACCGGCGCGGTCTCGTTCACCATCCTGGCCATCAGCCCCAGCGGCCGTCGCCGCTTCGAAGTGGTCATCGGGACGCTCCTGCTGGTGATCCTGGTGGGCTTCGTCTACCAGTTGCTGGAGATCGGCCCCACCACCGACATCGCAGGCGGTCTGATGCCGAGGTTCGACGGCACCGACAGCGTCCTGCTCGCCACCGGGATGCTCGGCGCCACGGTGATGCCCCACGTCATCTACCTGCACTCCACCCTCACCGGCGACAGGCGCGGCGCCGTGGCGGACCCGCGCACCGCGCTGCGGAGCACCAAGATCGACATCGGTGTCGCGCTGGGCTTGGCGGGCGTGATCAACGCGTCCATGCTCGTCGTGGCCGCCTTGCTCTTCCACCCGCTCGGCGGAGGTGGGGGCGACACGCTCGAAGGCGTGCACCGGGGTCTCGGCTCGCTGGTCGGCACGGGCGCGGCCGTCGCCTTCGGATTGGCGCTGCTCGCCTCGGGCGTGGCCTCCTCCAGCGTCGGCACCTACGCCGGGCAGGCCATCATGCAGGGCTTCCTCGGCGTGCGGATGCCGTTGGTGCTGCGCAGACTCGTCACCATGCTGCCCGCGCTGGCGGTCCTCGCGACGGGGGTCGACCCGACCAGGGCGCTGGTGCTCAGCCAGGTGGTGCTCTCGTTCGGCATCCCGTTCGCACTGGTGCCGCTCGTCCTGCTGACACGCCAACCACAGCTGATGGGGCGGTTGGTGAACCGGCGTTCGACCACGTGGGCGGCGGGGGTGGTGGCCGCGGTGATCAGCGGGCTCAACCTCTTCCTGCTGGTGTCGTTGGTGCTGTGAGGACCCCGCGGAGGGGTGCCTCCCCGGAATGGGCGACCATCAGCGTTCGGCCCCGGTCCACTTGGACCAGCGGCCGAGCAGGATCGTGGCGTCGTCCTGCAGCACACCGCCCTGGTACGCCAGAACGGCCTTGACCAACCGCCGGACCGTTTCCGGTGGCGGGTGGCCCGACGCGGCCTCCCGTTCCAGGAAGTCGACCAGCCTGTAGTCGCCGAAGAACGCCCCGGTGTGGTCACGCGCTTCGGTGATCCCGTCGGTGTGCAGGACCAGCCAGTCCTCGGGTTGCAGCACGACTTCGCCTGCGGCGACCTCGGGGCCGCCCAGGCCGAGGGGACGTCGGTGCCCTCCGTGGAGGGTTTTGACGACCTTGCCCGAGCGCAGCACCAGCGGCTGGGGGTGACCCGCGTTGACGTACCGCAGCCGCCCGGTCGACAGGTCCAGTTCCGCGAGCACACCGGTGGCGAACGCGCCGGGCTCGAACTGGTCGGCGATCACCTCGTCGATGGCCGTGGCCTGGTCGACCACCCCTTGCCCCTGGTGGCGCGACCTGCGGTAGGCGGCCAGCGCGACCGACGCGATGAGCCCGCTGCGCAGGGTGTGCCCCACGGCGTCGAAGACGGCCAGCGACACCGAGGTCTCGGACAGGGAGTAGTCGAAGGCGTCGCCGCCGACCTCGTAGCACGGCTCCAGCGCACCGGCCAGGACGAAGTTGTGGGTTCCCGCGGTCAGCGGCGGCAGCAGCGCCCAGACCAGTTCGGCGGCGGTGTTGCGGCGTCGCCGGAGGCGGAGCAGGTCCACTCCGTCGCCGTGGTTGGTGATGATCGTGATCAGGTGGCCGATGAGGGCGGCCACCCAGAGGCACTCCTGCTGCAACCGCCGGTCGCGCGGGTCGACGCCGTCGGGAACTGTCACCGCGAGCACGCCCAACCGCTCCACGCCGTCGAGCAGGGGCACCCACAGCACCGGGTGTTCCCCGGTGACCACGGGGATCGTCCGCACCATGCGGAACGCGAGTCCCGGCAGGGTCGTGTCGACGCCCAGCGGCTCGCCGGGTCCCGGCAACGGGTGCAGCGCGTTCTGGTCGTAGTCGACCAGGTAGACCGCGATCCTCACGCCCAACGCCGCGCCCGCCGCCTCGACGACCGCGGGCAGGCGCTCCGGCGGGGCCAGGTGCATGCCGTCGAGCAAGGTCACCAACGCGGCCAGGGGCCCGTCCGGCGGGTCCGGACGGTGACGGCGGTGGTCTGGCGACATGGCGTTCAACGGAGCCTTCCGGTGGTGGCGGCACCGGCGGTGCGTTCGGCACCGATCGCGGCTCCACCGGGTGAACAGTCGTTCCGGCCGTCGACGGGCGTCCGGGACGCTCGTGCGGTCACGCCTCCAAACAGGACGGCCTGCGGACCACCTACCGCACGTGATTACCCCGAAGGGACCAAGCCGAACCGGATGGGCGCGGAGCACCGACGGATGAAACCGGTCGTCGGCGACGGGATCGGGCGGGCACACCCGTACCCGTGCCTGTTCGCGGTCGTTGGTCCTGCCAGGCGGGACCAACGACGCGGTGACCGAGCGGCGGCCCTCGGGCGAACGTGAAATCATGTCGGCAACCGTGGAAACGCGGAGCCGATTTCCTGGGAGCGATGTGGAAGACCTGGACGTCGGAGAAGGCACGGACCTCGTGGCCTTCGTGGGGGCCGACGGCCGCCTGACGCACCTGAACACGGCGGGGCGGGCCCTGCTCGGCGTCGAACCCGACGCGGACGTCACCTCGACGCGCTTCGACCGGTTCGTCGCGGACGAGGCGCTCGCCGCTGCCCTCGCCGTGGCCGACCGGGTCTGGTCGGGTGACACGACGCTGCGGGCCGACGGCGGGGACGTCGACGTCTTCCTCGTGTGCACGGCCTCGCCCCGACCTCCCGGCGGTGTCACCGTCGTGGCGCGCGTTCTCGACGGCAAGCGGGCCGGTGAGCGCTTCCTCGCCGAACTCGAACGCGAGTGGCAGTCGCTGGACGACGCCGAGGACATCATGGCGCTGGCGACGCGGCGGCTGGGCAGGCACATCGGCGCGGACCGGTGCGCCTACGCCAGGACCGAGGCCGACGAGGACCACTTCGTCATGAGCGGCGACCACGCCACGGGACTGCCGCACCTGGTGGGGCGGTTCGCGATGTCGCAGTTCGGTGAGGGCTGCCTGCGGGCCATGCGCGCGGGCGAGCCGTGGGTGGTGGCCGACAGCGGCGACGACGACAGGCTGCGCGGCGACGACCTGGCCGCCTACGAGGTCACGGGCATCCGCGCGGTGATCTGCCTGCCGCTGCTGAAGAAGGGGCGGTTCGTCGCGGCGATGGCCGTGCACCAGGCGACCGTGCGGCGGTGGACCGCGGCCGAGGTCGACCTGGTAGCGGCCGTGGTCAACCGGTGTTGGGAGTCGCTGGAGCGGACCCACGCGGGCAGGGCCCTGCGCGACAGCGAACAGCGCTACCGGCTGCTCGTGGAGCGCGCCACCGACGGCATCTGGATGGTCGACCACGACCTGCGGTTCGTCGAGGTCAACCCGGCGGGCTGCGCGCTGCTCGGCTACGACCGCGCGGAACTGCTGGGCAGGACCGCCACCGATCTCGTCGTCTCCGAGCGCGGGGACGCCTCGGACGAGCTGGTCTCGCCGTCGTCGAGCCCGCACGAGGTGAACCAGGTCTTGGAGGTCCGGCGGGCGGACGGCACCGTGCTCGCGCTGGAACTGGCCGTCCAGGGCACGCCGACCGGGTGGCAGGCGATCGCGCGGGACGTGACGGCGCGCCAGCGCGCCGAGGCCGAGCGGGAGTTGCTGAGGCAGCACGAGCACGAGATCGCCGAGGCCCTGCAGCGCAGCCTGCTCCCCCGACGGCTGCCCGCGTTGGAGCGGCTGGCGGCGGCCGCGCGGTACCTGCCCGCCTCGACGCACGCGCAGACCGGGGGCGACTGGTACGAGGTGCTCCACATCTCGGCCTCCACCGTCGCGCTGTCGGTGGGCGACGTCGTGGGCAAGGGTCCCACCGCGGCCGCGGTGATGGGGCAGCTGCGCAGCGCGCTGGCGAGCTACCTGTTGGACGGGCACTCCCCCGCAGGCGCGCTGGAACGCCTGGACACCTTCGCGCGGCGGGTGAACGGCGCGGCGGGCAGCACGTGCGCGTGCCTGACGTTCGACTGGTCCAACGGGCTGCTGCGCTGGTCCGTGGCCGGTCATCCACCGCCGGTGCTGGCGAGCGGCGGTGACGCCCGGTTCCTCGACGAGGGCGGTGGACCGGTGCTGGGCGTGCGAGGGCGTGCGACCTACCGCGAGGCGACGGCCGTGCTGGCGCCGGGGGCGTCGATCGTGCTCTACACCGACGGGTTGGTCGAACGCCGCGACGCACCCATCGACGCCGGCTTGGACCGGCTGCTCGACGTGGTGCGCGCGGGCAGCGGGTCCTCGCCGGACGCGCTCGCCCGCAGTGTCACCGACACGATGCTGGTCGACGGGCATGACGACGACGTGGCGCTGCTCGTCGTGCGGTACGTGCCCGAGCCACTGCTCAGGCCAGGTGTGCCCGCGGAACCCGCCCAGCTCGCC
Source organism: Umezawaea sp. cmx-9-4 (assembly GCA_049997955.1). Classification (GTDB taxonomy): domain Bacteria; phylum Actinomycetota; class Actinomycetes; order Mycobacteriales; family Pseudonocardiaceae; genus Umezawaea. The sequence goes on from JAEBDY010000004.1 coordinate 478,735, forward strand.
GTGATGCGGCGCGCGGTCGACGCGTGGGCCGCCGAGGCGGGCCTCTCGCCGGACACGTTGGACGACCTGCAGCTCGCGCTGGGTGAGGCGGCGGCCAACGCGGTCGACCACGCCTACCCGGACGAACGCGGTGACTTCGACTACGAGGTCGCCCGCACCGTCGAGGGCGGGGTCGACGTGGTGGTGCGGGACCGCGGCCGGTGGAGGCCGGAACCGGCGGACAACGGGAGTCGGGGCCGGGGGTTGCGGCTCATCAAGGCGCTGTCCGAGCGCTCGAACTTCGACCACGGCGACGGCACCGGGACGACCGTCCGCTTCCGCCTCGCCCCTGAGACGACCGAGCTTCCCGCCGCGCCCCGTCCCGATCCGGTGGAGCCGCCCGTGGACGTGGACGATCCGGTGCTGGCGGTGGAACTCACCGGCGACCTGGACCTCGCCAGGGTGGAGGAGGTGCGAGCCGAACTGCTGGCGCGGATCGCCACCGCGGTCCACCTCCGGGTCGAGGTCGACCTGACCCGGCTGCGGTACCTGAGCAGCTCCGGCATCGCGCTGCTGCTCGACCTGGCGTCGGCGGCCACCCGTGTGGACAGCACCCTCACCGTGACCGCCGCACGGGGCAGCGCGCCCGCCCGGATCCTGGAGCTGTCGGGACTCGACGGGATCTCCACGGGGAGCAACCTCTCGGTGCACACCGCACCGGCCGGGTGAGCACCAGGACGCCACCGCGTCCATCCGCTGGTCCCACCCCGGCACCGCGCGAAACCGTTGGTGTGCCGGCCGTTCAGCCGGACGGGACCCAGCGGCTCGGCGCGGCGTCCTCGAAAGCGGTGGAACCGGCCGGTTCCCAGCCGTTCCGCACGGGGTCGGCCAGGGCTTCGGTCAGCGTCCGGTAAACCGACAGGTGGCCGTCCGCGCCGGTCAGCGCGACCCCCGTGCCCACCACCACACGGACGCAGGTGTGGTCTTCGGCCCACCTGCGCACGGCCACCAGCACCGGCGGGTCCGCGCGAGCCAGGAGCCGCACCGACGACAGGTCGACCACCAGCAGTCCGGGGCAGGTCATCAAGGCGAGTTCGAGGGCCTGGTGCAGACGCGGCGCGGTGAACGGGTCGATGTTCCCGAAGACGGTCAGCACCAGCGCCCGGTCGCCGTACCGGATGGTGACGGCCAACGACAGGTCGTCGTCCGCCACGACCCCTGGCGACCGGTGTGACGAGGGCACCGGCGTCCGCCCGCGCGAAGACGGCGGTTCCAGCCCGGCCCGGGCCTGAGCGGTGGCGTCGTGCTCGGCAGATGTCATGGTCGGCTCCCGACCGACCACGCCCCACCGCTCGACCTGTCCTGGAGTGGTCGCGAAGCGGAGGCGATCGGCTGCTCACTGAACGATCGGATCGTCGTGAGGGCGGGGTCAGGGCACTCCCGGCGGAGATGCCACGACTTTACCCCCGGTGACGCTCGACGACCTCGTCGACGTGGACCACCGAGACGCGATCACCAACCCCCGACGGTGACGGCTCACCGCCTGTCGCAGGGGGTGGGGCTCCTCAGTCGAGGCAGAACTCGTGGCCCTCGACGTCCAGCATCACGATGCACGACTCGTCGACGCCATCGGCGGGCAGCAGTCGCTCGCGCACCGCGCCGAGCGCGACCAGTCGCGCGCACTCGGCCTCCAGCGCGGCGAGGCGCTCGTCACCCACCAGCCCGGTGCCGACCCGAACGTCGAGGTGCACCCGGTTCTTGACGACCTTGCCCTCGGGAACGCGCTGGAAGAACAGTCGCGGGCCCACACCCGAGGGATCGACGCAGGCGAAAGCCGAACCCCGGCGCTCGGGCGGCAGCGAACGGTCGAAATCGTCCCAGGTGGCGAAACCCTCCGGTGGCGGCGGCACGACGTACCCCAGCACCTCGCACCAGAAACGAGCGACGCGCTCGGGTTCCGCGCAGTCGAAGGTGACCTGGAACTGCTTGACCGACCCCATCGGCCCACCATAGTGGTGCGTGCTGGTCAGCGAGCCCTGGAGGTCGTCACCGCACGGCGGCGCGGCTGAGCGAGCACGACGACCGCGAACAGTTCCTCGCGGGCATCGACATATTCCTGGCGGGCGTCGCCACCCTGCGATAGGCGACCGCCGCGCTTGCGCCGATCACCGGGCAGTGCTCCTCGCCCACCACGCCACTTCGGACGGGCGAGTCGGGTCGTGGGCTCGGACGGTTGGTCGTCGACGTCGTGGCCGCACGTCCGCGCGGCTCACGTCCGCGCCGCCGCCAGCGATGTCCGCTGCCCCGGAACACGAGCGCGGGAGCCTGCCGGGCGCGGGAACAGGAGGATGCCCTCGTGCTGTCTCCACGACGTGTCGCAGTCCGCGCAGGTGGGCCAGCACCACTCGGTCTTCGACGGAGCGGTGTGCGGAACGGCCACCGGTTCGCCGCACAGGGTCGTACCGGCGTCTCCGCCGACGAAGCAGTCGGAGACGGCGTGCCGCCGACCGTTGTACGGGAACCAGCGGAAGGGTCGACTTCCCACCACAGCACCTCACAGAAATGGGGACAACACGTGACAGACCTCGTCGCGGGGCAAGCGATTACTCGCCAATCGCGGCACGGTCGGGATTCCTCGGGCCGTGGGCGTCCTCGGCACCGGACGCCCCGACGACGACCGAGGCGAACTCGCGATCGGTTCAGCCACCACCACCTGTCTCCGTCGTGGTGCTCGCCTGGTTCGTGAACGACGTCGTCCGCCCCTCACCGAGGATCGCGTCCAGCACGGTGCGCGTCGCCGATCCGATCAGCGCGTAGCTGCGCGCTCGCACCTCCTCCGGTCCGCCCATGGGATCGGGCACGGAGTCGTCCTCCGGGCTGACCGGTGGTGCCATGCCGCGTTCCATCGCCGCCTCCGCGACGGCGGCGCGGGCCCGGCGCACCGCGTCCTGCTCGAACGGGTCCAGCTCCGCGGACGCCAGCAGACGGGCGAACTCCAGCAGGCAGAACGTCGTGCGCAACGCCGCCGGGTGCGTCGCCACCACGAGTGCGCGGTGCTCGCGCTCCGCCGTCAGCACCAGGTCGGCCGCGGCCACGGTGGCGCGGTCCACCTGCTGCGCGACGTGCCGCGTCCGGGACTCGCGGTGCAGCCCGCAGCGGATCAACTCGGCGCGGGTGCGGGGGTCCATGTCCGCGCCGACAACCGCGCTGACGCCCGCGCTGCCGACGGAGAAGCGTTCCGCTTCCAGCGGTTGGAGCCGCCGCGTCAGCAGGTGGCGGGTCACCACCTCGGCGAACGGCGAGCGGCAGATGTTCCCCCGGCACACGAAGAGGATCCGGAACCTGTCGCCGGTCACCGCGGCGCCCCGCCCAGCACGGCGGAGGAGTGGGTTTCCAGGTACCGGCTGCTCACCGCGTCGACGAACTCGTAGCCGCTGAGCGGATCGGCAAGCAGGTTGCCCGAGACGATCTTCGAGTGCAGCGCTAGCAGCGCGTTCCGCTGACGCCGCACGCGGTCCAGGTCTCCGAGGGGCAGGCCGTGGCGCACCCGGACGTGCTCGAGCGCGCCGCAGCCGTCGAGGAACGTCAACCCGCGTGCGGCTTCCCCGGTCGGCTGCGCGGGTCGCTCCGCGGGATCCAGGCCGCCGAACACCGCGGGCACCCGTTCCACGTTGGCCGCGAGGTGTTCGGTGACCCCGTGGAGACCGCCCATGACGCACAGCAGCACGACCGCGATGGCGCGCAGGGCCCGTTTGCGCCGTCGGTGGCGACGTTCCCGCGTGGCGACGGGGGTGCCCGGCCGCGGTTCCCGCCCGTCCGCCGCGCCCGGTTCCCCATCGCGGTGATCGTCGGGCTGCCCCGGTGGCGTGGTCATCGGCGGGTGGACGTGGGCGGGGAAGGACTGGGCGGCGTGAGGGGTTTTCCCGGCAGGGCCTGCTGCGGCGCGGACTCCCCGGTCGCGGTCACCGGCTGCGAGTCGTAGCCCTGGTAGTACCGGTAGCCCTCGGCCGTGCCGGACCTCGGCGTCATGGTCATGACGGTGCCGAGCAACCGGGCCGACACCGCGGTCAGCGCGGCGGCAGCGGCCTTCACCTGGTTCCTGGACGTCTTGCCGTGCCGCACCACCAGCAGGGCCCCGTCGCACCGGGCCGCGAGGATCGCCGCGTCGGTGACCGGGAGCAGCGGAGGGGTGTCGACGAGCACGACGTCGAACCGGCGTTCCAGCTCGTCGAGCAGGTCGGCCATGTGCTGGGAGGCCAGCAGTTCGCTGGGGTTGGGCGGGATCTGGCCGCTGGCGAGCACGGTCAGGCCGTCGCGTCCCCAGGGCTGCAACGCGTGCTCCAGGCTCGCGTGGTCGATCAGGACGCTGGTCACCCCGACCGCCCGCTCCAGCCCCAGGTACTCCCCGACACGGGCTCGGCGGAGGTCGGCGTCCACGAGGACGACCTTCTTCCCCGCCTGGGCCAGGGTGATGGCGAGGTTGCAGACCGTCGTCGTCTTGCCCTCGCTGGGCAGCGAACTCGTGATGACGACGACCTTGACCGGGTTGTCCACGTCGACGAACTGGAGGTTGGTGCGGATCTGCCGCAGCGACTCGGAACGGGACGCCCCAGGGCTTTCGTGCACGATCAACGGGGCGGCGGGGACCTTGGCGTCGAACGCGATCGACCCGAGCGAAGGCGCGTCCACCAGCTCGCGCAACGCCTCGGCGGACTTCACCGACGTGTCGAGCGCGTTGCGGACGAAGGCGGCGCCGACACCCGCGAGCAGACCGACGAGCGCACCGAGCAGGAGGTTCTGCAGCGGTCGCGGCGAGGTGGGGGTGGTCGGGGTCGCGGCCGGTTCGACGACCCTCGCGGTGACCGCGGGCTCGCCGCCGCCCGCGGGCCTCTCCAGTTCGGCCACGAGTGCGGTGAACGAGCCTGCCACGGTGTCGGCGATTCGCTGCGCCCGCTGGGGCGAGGGGTCGGTCGCGGACACGGTCAGCAGCACCGTGCCCGCGCGCACGGACGCGGTGATCGCGGACGGGGCGGCGGCCAAGCCCTGCTGCTCCACCTCTCGCAGGACACGGGAACTGGTCACCAGCTGGGTGTAGGACTTGACCTTCTGCTGGGACAGGAGGCTGCCCTGGTAAGCCTGGGTCGCCGTGCCGTCCGGGTCCCTCGCGGCGACGAACAGGGTTACCTCGGCGGTGTAGGACGGCGTGGAGAACCACGTCACCGCGCCCGCGGCCGCGATCCCCAGCGCGAGGCTCACGAGCACGAGCTTCCACCGCTCGCGAAGGACGTGCAGGTTCTCATGCAGTGACACGGGACTTCTTCCTGTGGTGTGAATACGAGGTGGCGTCTTTCGAGAATGCTCACACCACCCCATCCGGCGCAACCCCCCGAATGTGTAATGCCGTCTTTTCGCATCGGCGTGGGAATGTAGCGAAGTGCGTCGACGCACTTCAGCAGGCCGTGGCACGGCCGCTCAATCCTCACAGGATACACCTGATCTACTGCGATCGAGTGACATCCAATCGTAGGACAATGCCGCATTAGGTGACGACTTCGTCTCAAATAATCTGAATATTGGCCACAAAACATGAAAAATCATTCTCCGATGACACGATCGGGTGAACGTGAGTAAGCGCTGTCCCCCTTTCAGCTCAAGTTGTCCATGACGTGGATTCGACTGATCGACGACACCGATGACAGCACGCCGCGAAATTGCGGAAAAACTGAAGGTGAGGGTCTAGCAGTGCAGCAGAAAATGTGCTCGGCAGCACGGCTTGCACGTTCCGCGCTCTCCATCGACATCTCTTCCGCGCCCTCACGACCTCTCACCAACAGATTCCAGTTCTCCTGATGACGGTGAAGGCCGGTGCTCCCGCGGTCTGGATCGGGCGCAGGTGCGGCGTCCTGCTCGCCTGCCTCGACAGCGCGGCGTGGGCACTGGCCCTGGCGACGATGACCTGGTTCAGGTTCGCGCTGGAGTCGACGCGGGTCGACGGCAGGCACCTGCTCCTGTTCGTGGTGCTCGTGCTCGTCGCCAACTGGACGGTCGGCTGGGCGGCACACCTCTACGGGGGCCGGTACTGCGTGGGCAGCCTCGACGAGGCGATCGTCCTGGCGAGGGTCGTGGTCGTGGTCGGCGTCTTCGCCCTCCTCGCCGACCTCGCCCTGCCGGTCCCGCTGGTCCCGAGATCGGTCCCCCCCACGGCGGCCTTCCTCGCGCTCTTCGTGTCCTGGTCGGCGCGGTGCGCGATCCGGCTGCGTCGCGAGCGCACGGTGCGCCCGGACGATTCGGTGGCCCAGCGGGTGGTCATCCTCGGTGCGGGCGGCAGCGGGCAGCACCTGGTCCGCTCCATGCTGTCCGACCCGACGAGCGGCTACCTCCCCGTCGCGCTGCTCGACGACGACCCGGCCAAGCGCCCGCTGCGGGTCTGCGGGGTGCCGGTGTGCGGAACGGGCCGGGACGTCGCGGAGGTGGGTCGCCGAACCCGCGCATCCCTCCTGGTGATCGCGGTGCGCACCCCGGACGCGACGGTCGTCCGCGAGGTGTCCCGCGTCGCGCGGAAGAGCGGGCTCGGCGTCCGCATCCTCCCGTCGCTGACCGAGGTGTTCGGCTCCGACATCGGTGTCTCTGACCTCCGGGACATCGACGTCGCCGACCTGATCGGCAGGCGGCCCGCCGAGATGTGCGTCGACGCGGTCGAGGAATCCCTCGCGGGCAAGCGCATCCTGGTCACCGGCGCCGGCGGCTCGATCGGGTCCGAACTGTGCCGCCAGCTCCACCGGTTCCGACCCGCCGAGCTGTACATGCTCGACCGCGACGAGTCCGCCCTGCACTCCGTTCGGCTGTCCATCCACCGCGAAGCGCTGCTGGACTCCCCCGACGTCGTGCTGTGCGACATCCGGGACGCGGGCTCGGTGCGGACGGCGTTCGAGCGGTGCCGCCCGGACGTGGTCTTCCACGCCGCGGCGCTCAAGCACCTGCCGATGCTGGAGCAGTACCCGTTGGAGGCCTGGAAGAACAACGTGCTCGGGACGCACCACGTCCTGGAGGCCGCGCGGTCGACCGGTGTCCGCACCTTCGTCAACATCTCCACGGACAAGGCGGCCAACCCCACGAGCGTGCTCGGCCAGTCCAAGCGGATCGGGGAGCGGCTCACCGCGGAGGCCGCGACCAGGTCAGCGGGCGTGTACCTGTCCGTGAGGTTCGGCAACGTGCTCGGCAGCCGGGGTTCCGTGCTCAGCACGTTCACCGAGCAGTTGGCCCGCGGCGGCCCGATCACCGTCACGGACCCCGATGTCACCCGGTTCTTCATGACGATCCCGGAAGCGGTGCACCTGGTGGTCCAGGCCTCGGTGATCGGCCGGTCCGGGGAGGCGCTCATCCTCGACATGGGGGCGCCGGTGCGCATCGCCGACCTCGCCCACCAGCTGATGGAGATCTCCGGCAAGTCCGTTCCGGTGGTCTACACGGGTCTGAGGCAGGGCGAGAAGTTGCACGAGGAGCTGTTCGGCGCGGACGAGTTCGACACGCGGCCGCTGCACCCGACGATCTCGCACGTCATGGTCCCCCCTCTCGACCCCGAGCGGCTGTGGTCGCTCGCCTCGGCGGAGGGCGAGATCACGGCGCTGGACGAGTGCTCGACCTCCACCGAGGCCGCGCGCACGGTGGAGGTGACCACGTGAGGGTCCTGGTCACGGGCGGCGCCGGTTTCATCGGCGCCAACCTGTGCCGGACCCTGGTGCGCCGGGGTGCCGAGGTCGTCGTGCTCGACGACCTCAGCACCGGGCGGCGCGACAACCTCAAGGGCCTCGACGTGGACTTGCGGGTGGCCTCCGTCCTCGACGACGCCGCGGTGGCGGACGCCTGCGCGGGAGCCGACTCGGTCGTGCACCTCGCGGCCGTGCCGTCGGTGGGGCGGTCGCTGCTGGACCCGCGGCGCAGCCACGACGTCAACGTGACCGGCACGCTGCAAGTCCTGGACGCGGCACGCGCGGTCGCCGCGCACGTGGTGGTCGCCTCCTCCAGTTCCGTCTACGGGAGCAACCCGCAACTGCCCAAGGCCGAGTCGATGACGTGCGCGCCCGTCAGCCCGTACGCCGCGGGCAAGCTCGCCGCCGAGTCCTACGCGCTGGCCTACCAGAAGTGCTTCGGCCTGCGGTGCTCGGCGTTCCGGTTCTTCAACGTCTTCGGACCGCTCCAGGCACCCGGCCACGCCTACGCCGCGGTCATCCCCGCTTTCGCGTGGGCCGCGCTGCGCGGTGAGCCCCTCGTCGTCTTCGGCGACGGGGAGCAGAGCCGCGACTTCACCTTCGTGGACTCGGTGGTCGCCGTGCTCGGCGACAGCGTGTGGAGGGGCATCAGCGCCGACGCTCCGGTCAACCTCGCGTTCGGCACGCGGACCAGCCTCAACGAGGTGGTCGGCATGCTGTCGGCCCTCCTCGGCCACCGCCTCGACATCGAGCACCGCCCGGCGCGCATCGGCGACGTGCGGCACTCGCAGGCGTCCGTCGCCGTGCTGCGCGGCATGTTCCCGAAGATCGACCCCCTACCCCTGGAGGTGGCGCTGTGCCGAACCGTCGAGTGGATGGAACCCCTGGCCCGCGAGGCCCAGGTCGTCGTGGGGACGCGCGGATGACGACGGCGCACCGCCCGGTCGGGACGCTCGTGATCGTCGGCCAGGGCTACGTCGGCCTCCCGATCGCGATGCGGGCGGCCGAGGTCGGGTTCACGGTGCTGGGGATCGACCTGGACGAACGCCGCATCGCCTCGCTGGGGAGGGCCGACTCCTACGTCGAGGACGTGCCGGACGACCTGCTCGCCCGGATGCTGGCTTCCGGCCGCTTCCGAGCGACGACGTCGTTCGACGACGCCGCTGGGTTCTGCGCGGCGATCATCGCGGTGCCCACGCCGCTGCTGGACGGCGCTCCCGACCTCCGCTTCATCGAGGAGGCGGCGGCGAGCATCGCCCCGCACATCACCCCCGGCGCGCTCGTGGTGCTGGAGTCCACGACGTATCCGGGCACGACCGAGGAACTGCTCGTCCCCCTGTTGGAGTGTGGAAGCGGACTCGTGGCGGGCCGGGACTTCGCGGTCGGCTACAGCCCGGAGCGCATCGACCCCGGCAACTCGCGGTGGACCTTCGTCACCACGCCCAAGCTGATCTCCGGCATCGACGAGGCCTCACTGGTCAAGGTCGACGCGCTCTACTCGCAACTGGTCGACAAGACGGTGCCGGTGTCCTCCCCCAGGGAGGCCGAGTTGGCGAAGCTGCTGGAGAACACCTTCCGGCACGTCAACATCGCCCTGGTCAACGAGATCGCGATGTTCGCGGGCGAACTCGGTGTCGACGTGTGGGAGACGATCGACGCGGCGGCCACCAAACCGTTCGGGTTCCTGCGCTTCACACCGGGCCCCGGTGTCGGTGGCCACTGCCTGCCGGTGGACCCGACCTACCTGTCGTGGCAGGTGCGCACGCGACTCCACCGGACGTTCCGGTTCGTGGAGCTGGCGAACGACGTCAACGAACACATGCCCGACTACGTCGTGGGGCGCGTGGTGCAAGCGCTCGACGGCCACCACAAGGCGATCCTGGGCAGCAAGGTGCTGCTGCTCGGGATCGCCTACAAGGCGAACACCGGAGACCTGCGCGGCTCGCCGGGGCTCCGCGTGCGCGAGTTGCTCGTGGAGCTGGGCGCGGACGTCGACGTCGTCGACACCCACGTGGAACAGCACCGCTGCCCACCGGGGGTGCACCCGGTGCCCCTGTCCGAGGACGGTCTGCGCCGCGCCGACGTCGTGGTCCTGCTGTCCGACCACGACGACGTCGACTACGCCCTCGTCGAGCGGTTCGCCACCTGCCTGGTCGACACCCGGCACCGCCTCACCGGGAAGGTGGTGGAACACCTGTGACGCACACCGACGGGAAGTCGCCCACCCGCCCGCTGCGGGTGGTCCTCGTGCTCAAGACCGCCTGGGGCGGCATGTGGACCGCACCGCACGTGGACGAGCTGCGCTCCAGGGGCCACGAGGTCGTCGCGGTGCTCCCCCCCGGCGCGGGCGGACTGCGCCGGATGCTGTCCGACCACGGCGCTCGGGTCGTGGACAGCACGTTCGGCTTCCGCTTCCGCCCCACCCCGCGCACGGTCGGGGGACTCCTGGCGCTGCGTCGTCAACTGGGCGACCTGGCACCCGACGTCGTCCACTACCACCTGTACGCCTCGGCGCTCTCGGCTCGACTGGCCACCGCCGGGTCGGGCGTGCCCAGGGTGTACATGATCACGGGCGGGCTCTACCTGGAGTCGAGGCTCATCCGCGCCGCGGAACGGCTGCTGTGCAGGCTCGACACCATGACGATCAGCGGGTGCGGCGAGGGCGTCGCCCGGCGCTACCGGGAGTTCGGCATGCCCACCGAGCGCACGCGGGTCATCCCCTACGGCGTCGACACCCGTCGCTTCCGACCGCAGGACGGTTCCGTGCGCGATCGGACGCGCCGAAGCCTCGGCATCGGCCCCGACGACTTCGTCGCGATCATGGTCGCCTTCGTGTACGCGCCGAAGCGGATGGTCCACGAGGGCCGGGGGATCAAGGGGCACGATGTGCTCCTCAGGGCTTGGCCCCGGTTCCGGGCCGCTCACCCCACAGCGTGGTTGCTGCTGGTGGGCAGCGGTTTCGACGAGCGCGGCGAGGCCCACCGGCAGGAGTTGATCGCCCGGTTCCGGCTCGACCGGGAGGACTCGGGCGTCATCTGGGTGGAGTCGACCGACGACGTCCGCCCGTACTACGCGGCCGCTGACGTCAGCGTGTCGCCGTCGCTGTCCGAGGGCCACGGCGCGGCGCTCGAAGCCGGTGCGATGGGAGTGCCCAGCATCGTGAGCGATGTCGGGGGACTGCCTGCCGCCGTCGGCGGCGGGCCGTCCTGGATCGTGCGCCCCGACGACCCGGACGCCCTGGCGGCGGCGCTACGCGAAGCGCACGTCGAACATGCGGCGGGGCGCCTGCGGCACAGGTCTGGCGACGTGCGCGCCTGGGTGGTGCGGCACTTCGACAGCGGGCGGGCCGCGGTCCGGGTCGCCGACGTGATCGAGGAGGCCGCCGTCGGGCGGCGCGAGCCCGGGAACCGACTCGTCGCCCTGTTCGGGGAGTTCCGGTTCGGGCGGGACGCGCAGGGCCGTTGTGCTTCCCCCGACCAGGCGACCGCGGCGTGGGCGTGGGCGCGATACACCAGGCGGGGCGACCGCCTCAACATCGTCGCCAGGACCTCCGACGAGCCGGGCGGTGGGCGGTGCGCGGTCGAGGGCGGCGGTACCGCGGTTCGGCCGCTGCCGGACTACCGCGGCGCGACCGGGTTGCTCCGCAAGCTGCCGTCGCTCGTGCGCGCGGTGACCCGCGAGGTCGTCGGCGCCGACGTGGTCGTCCTGCGGCTGCCGGGCGCGATCGGGTCGATCGCGGGGGCGGTGTGCGCGGTGCTGCGCCGCGGGTACGCGGTCGAGGTGGTCGGTGATCCCTTCGACGTGCTCGCGTCCGGCACGCTCGGCTGGGTGGGCAGGGTGGCCGCCGGACTGGCCCGCGCGCAGATGCGCGGGGTCGTGCGCCGCGCCTCGGCCGTCCTCTACGTCACGGACTCCACGTTGCAGCGGCGCTACCCCGCTTCGCCCGCGCGCCCGGTGGTCGGTGTGTCCAGTGTGCGCATCGGGCCCGCGTCGCTCGCCGAACGTCCGCGGTCCTGGTCCGGGGAGACCTTCCACGTCATCGCCGTCGGCAGCCAGGAACAGGACTACAAGGGGCACGACCTGGTGATCCGCGCCCTGCGCAGGCTGGTGGACGGCGGGCTCGACGCGCACGCGGTCCTGGTGGGCGGGGGCAGGCTGCACGACGGGCTCGTCGCGCTCGCCGACTCGCTGGGCCTTGCCCACCGGATCCGGTTCACCGGCGTGCTCGACGACCGCCACCGCCTCCTGGAACTGCTCGACGAGGCGGACCTGTTCGCGATGCCGTCCCGTGCCGAAGGGCTGCCACGCGCGCTCGTGGAGGCGATGGCCCGCGGCCTGCCCGCCGTGGGCACGAGGGTGGGCGGCATCCCGGAACTCCTCGAACCCGGTTGCCTGGTGGGCCGGGACGACGAGGCGGCCCTCGCCCGCGTGATGGGCGGCCTGCTCACCGACCCCGAGGAGTGGGAACGCCAATCGCGTCGCAACCTGGCCATCGCGGCCACCTTCGAGGCGTCCGTGCTCGACGAGCGGTTCACGGCGTGGCTGGCGGACGTCCCCCACTCGCGGAGCGGGGTGAAGACGTGACGGCGCGCGTCTCGTGGGGAGAGGAGACCGGGCGAGCGGTTCACGCCGGGCGGCTGGCCGTCGACGGGGGCGACGCGGTGCGGACGACGCCGATGCCGACGTGGCCCCACTTCGACGAAGCCGACCTGGAGTCCGCCCGCGAGGTCCTCGCGTCCGGCAGGGTCAACTACTGGACCGGGGAGCACGGCCGGGCCTTCGAGTCGGAGTTCGCCCAAGCCGCGGGTACCACCCACGCCGTGGTCGTGTCGAACGGGACCATGGCCCTGGAACTGGCTCTGCGCGCGCTCGGCGCCCGCGCGGGCACCGAGGTCGTCGTGCCCGCCGCCACGTTCATCGCGACCGCGAGCGCGGTCGTCGCCTGCGGCGCGCGGCCGGTGGTCGCGGACGTCGACCTCACCACCGGGTGCGTCACGGCGGACACCGTCGCCGCCGTGCTCACCGACCGCACGGTCGCGGTCGTCGTCGTGCACCTGGCCGGACATCCCGTCGACATGCAGCCCGTCCTGGCGCTGGCGAGGAGTCGCGGGGTCTTCGTCGTCGAGGACTGCGCCCAAGCGCACGGCGCGCGGTACCGCGGACGGCCCGTCGGCGGCCTCGGCGACATCGCCGCGTGGTCCTTCTGCCAGGACAAGATCCTGACCACCGCGGGGGAGGGCGGTGCGATCACCACCTCCGACCACGGGCTGTGGCGCCGCTGCTGGGAGGCCAAGGACCACGGGAAGAGCTGGTCGGCGGTGCACCTCCAGCCCCACTCCCCCGGATTCCGGTGGCTGCACGAGAGCTTCGGGACCAACGCGCGGATGACCGAGGTGCAGTCCGCGATCGGCCGCAACCAGCTCCGCGGGATGGACGGCTGGGTGCGGCGGCGCGGGGCGAACGCCCGTGTGCTGCTCGACGCGCTGCGACCCGAGCCCGCCGTCCGGCTGGCCGAGCCCGCCGCCGACGTGGAGCACGCGTACTACAGGTTCCTGGCGTACCTGAGGCCCGAACGGCTCGCGCGGGGGTGGAACCGGGACCGGGTGGTGCGGGCCGTGCAGGCGGAAGGGGTTCCGTGCCTCCACGGCGGGTGCATGGAGATCTACCGGGAACGCGCGTTCGACGACGTGCCGGGACGACCGACGGAACTGCCCGTGGCCGCCGAACTCGGCCGGACCGCCTTCGTGCTGCTCGTCCACCCCACGCTCACGGAGTCGGACATGGTCGACACGGCGGCCGCCGTCCGCAAGGTGCTCGCGGAGGCGACGGCATGACCCAACCCCTGCGCGACCACGTCCGCCGCACCGTCGACGTCGCGCTCGCGCTCGCCGGGCTCGCGGTCCTGGCACCCGTGATGCTGGTCGTCGCGCTGCTCGTCCGCTGGAAGCTCGGACGTCCCGTCCTGTTCCGGCAGCGCCGCAGCGGCCTGCACGGTGCGGAGTTCACGATCCTCAAGTTCCGCACCATGCGGCCCCTCCGCTATCCGGGGCAGCCCGACGGCGAACGGCAGACCGGGTTGGGCACCGCGCTCCGCGCGTACAGCCTCGACGAGGTGCCGCAGTTGGTGAACGTCCTGCGCGGCGACATGGGCGTCGTCGGCCCCCGGCCGACGCTGCCGGAGCAGGTGCGCCGCTACGACCGGCGTCAGCTCCGCAGGCTGGACGTGCGTCCCGGTCTGACCGGCTGGGCCCAGGTGTCCGGCCGCAACGCGTTGAGCTGGCCCGAGCGCATCGAGCTCGACCTGTGGTACGTCGAGAACCGGAGCCTGGTCCTCGACCTGCGCATCATCCTGCTCACGGCGGGGGTCGTCCTGCGGTCGCGCGGTGTCGTCGGGGAAGGCGGCGTGAACCCCGACTTCCCGCCGCTGCTCCGATGAACGGCTCCGACGCGGGCCGTCCCTTCTACATCGTCGGCGCGGGCGGTGCGGGCCGCGAGGCGTTGGACGTCGCGCTGGCCGGGGGGCGGCGGGTCGACGCCTTCCTCGACGACGCGTTGGCGGGGCAGGTGGTCCGCGGTCACGAGGTGCTGAGGCCGGAGGGCGCGCCGAGCGGTGCGGCCTACGTGGTGGCGATCGCCTCCGCCCCGGTGCGACAGCGGCTGTCGGCGCTGCTCGACGCGCTGCGGCTGCACGCGCTCACGCTGGTCCACCCCCGTGCGGTGGTGTGCACCGGCACGGTGGTCGGGCCGGGCTGCGTCCTGCAGGCGAACGCCTTCGTGTCGAGCGGTGTCCGGCTCGGATCCCACTGCCAGGTCCACTACAACGCGACGGTCGGGCACGACACCGAACTCGCGGACCACGTCACGGTGTTGCCCGGTGCCAACGTCGCAGGCGGCGTGACGCTCGCGACGGGCGTGCTGGTCGGGTCCGGGGCGGTGGTGCTCCAGGGGAGGACCGTGGGCGCGGGGGCGACGGTCGGCGCGGGCGCGGTCGTCACCCGCGATGTCCCGGCGGGCGCGGTCGTCGTCGGCTCCCCCGCCGCCGAGCTGGCCCGTCGGCGGTCCACCGGGCCGCACGGGTGATCGTCCGCCGTGGACGGTGAAGGGAGGAGGGGTTCGGTGCCCAGGTCCTCTGGCGTCGGCGCGAAGGTGAGCAGGGGCTTCGCCCGCCTGCTGGTGCCGCGCCGGACAGCTGTCGCGCTGCTGACCGCGGCGAGCCTGCTCCAGTTCCTGGCGAACGCCGCGACCGCGGTCGTCGCGACCATCGTCCTGGGGGCGGAGCAACGGGGCGTGATGGTGCTCGGCGTGAGCATCGGCGGCGTGGCGGCGCTGCTGGGCGGGACGGGCACGGGTTCCGCGCTCAGGGCCGGGTTGCCGTCCTGTCCGGACCGGGACGGCAGGAAGCGCCTCCTCGTCTCCTACTCGTGGTGGACGGCGGGCGGGGCCGTGTTCGCGGGCGTCGTGGCGGTCACGGCGACCCGGTTGTCCGCGCCGTTGATCGACCCGGCGTTGGCCGCGGTCGATCTCCTCGTCGCGATCGGGATCTTCGCGGGGGTGCAGGTCCTCCTGGCCCAGAGCACCGAGGCGTGGTTCGCCGACGGGCACTACCGGAAGGGCGGCACGACGGCTCTGACCACGACGGCGGGAGGACTCGTCGCGGTGTTGGGCGCGGCAGCGGTGTCGGACGCGGCCGCGGTCCTCCTGCTGGCGCAGGGCGCGGGCATGGCGGTGGCGTGGTGCTGCCAGGTGCGGTCCCTCAGGGGGGCGGGGCTGCTCGTGACCGGCAGGGTCGTGCCCGGTGACATCGCCCTGCTGGCGGGGAGGGGTGCTCCCGCGCTGGGCATGACCCTCGGACTCGCCGTGGCGCTGCGCGCCGACCGGTACGTCCTCGGCGCGGTCGCGGGCACCGCGGCCGTGGGGGTCTACTCCCTGGCCGCCACGGTGAGCGAGGTGTCCAGGTTGTTCCCCCAGGCCATCGGGCAGATGTTCCTGCGCGACGTGGCGCTGAGCGGTGGGCGGCAGCGGCTGTCGCGGTGGGTGGTGCTGTCGGTCGTCTCCACGGCCGCCTTCGGGGCGGCGGTGGTGGCGATCGGCGTCCCGCTGATCGAGCCCGTGTTCGGGTCCCAGTTCGCCGGGGCTTCCCGGCTGCTGCTGCTGTTCACCGTCGCCGAGGTCTGCTTCGCCCCGTACGCGATCGCCGGTCGTGGTCTGCTCGGCGGCGGGTGGACGCGGGCCGCCGGGGTGTTCGGTGTCGTCGCGGTCGTGATCGCGATCACCTGCTACGTCATCGGTGCGGAACTGGGGGGCAGCACTGGCCTGGCGATCGGGTGCGCGGTGCTCTACGGCGTGCTGTCCGCCGCGTCGGTGTGGTTGTTCTGCATGCTGACCAGGCATGACGGCAGAAGGGGTCGGACATGATCGAATCGTTCCCCACATCACCACCGACCGTCGCGGGCGGTGACGGCACCGGCAACCGCTCGGCGGGCAGGTTGTTCAGCGCGCTCCTCGTCGTCGCGGTCGTCGCCGCCTTCGTGCTGCTCGTGCCCGAACTGCGCCACTGGATGGTCCTCCCGGTGGCCGCGTGCGGCGCCCTGGTGGCGCCCGACCTCTACGACTGGGCCTCCGGCGAGCTGGACGTCCTCGACCCGCAGGCCGTGATCGCTCTGGTGGGGACGCACTTCTTCGTGCTCGCACCGCTGCTGCACGTCGCGCTGGACGCGTGGCCGAGGTACCTCGAACCGGTCACCGACTGGCGGCACGCCCTCGGCGTGATGGCGGCGTTGAACTTCGCCGGTCTGCTCCTGTACCGCGCGGTGCTGGCCGTGCCGGACCGGGCGCGCCGGACGTCGGTGGCGCGACTGGACCACACGAGGTTCCAGGCACTGGGGTGGGCCGTCGCGCTGGCGAGCCTGACCACGTTCGTGGGGCTGGTCGTCGGCTTCGGTGGCCCGGCGAACTACGTGGCGACCTTGACCAGCCTGGACAAGGACCTCACGGGCTACGGCCCGGTGTTCCTCGCCGCCACCTGCTTCCCGCTCGTCGTGTTCGTCCTCGTGCTGCTCCGGGGAAGGGCCGTCCTGGCGCGCCGTCCGTTCCTGCTGATCGTGCTCGTCATCGCGTTCGCACTGGTGCAGTTCGTGGTGGCGGGTCTGCACGGCAGCCGTTCGAGCGTCATCTGGCCGGTGCTCATCGCGATGGGGGCGTGCCACCTGCTGGTCACCCCGCTGCGCAAGCGGACGCTGGTGGTGGCGCTGATCGCCATCGGCGGGTTCATGTACCTGTACGGCTTCTACAAGAGCGCGGGCGCGGACGCCATCGACCTCTTCACCGGCGACCGCAGCGTCGACGAGATATCCGGGCAAACGGGCCGGGACGTCCCGTTGCTGCTGCTGGGCGATCTCGCGAGGGCCGACATCCAGGCGCTCACCCTCGACCGCGAACTCGTGCGGCCCGACCTGGCGGGCGGCGGGCTCACCTACGTGGGGGACCTGCTCTTCCTCGTCGCCCGCGACGTGCGCCCGGACCTGCCGGACAAGGTGGCGGTCGGGACCGACCTGCTGTACGGACCCGGCGCGTACGACTCCGGAACCCGGTCCAGCCAGATCTACGGCCTGGCGGGCGAGGCGACGCTCAACTTCGGTCCCGTCGGGGCCGTGCTGTCCTTCCTCCCCCTGGCGTTCGTCGTGCGGGCCGCCCGGTCGCGCTACCGCTCCGCCCTGCTCCCCGGTGCCCCGGTGGACGGACGGCTCCTGGCCGCCGCGTTGCCGATCGTGGTGGTCCTGGTGCTCACGGCCGACCTCGACAACGTTCTCTGGTTCGTCGTCAACGACGTCGCCGTGCTCGCCTGCCTGGTCCTGCTCTCGCGACGGAAGCAGCCACCCCTGACGGCCCATCCACGACCGACGACCGTGCCGAAAGATCGCAATCGACCTCGGTGAGGCAGCCTCATATTCATTGGGACAATGGTGAAATCATCCCGATTCGCACGCAGAGCTTCAGTCACTCCCAGTGAGCGTCACATACGGCAGTGTAAGATCGGGTGATTTACCGGCCCATTCGACCCTTATATAGCGGTCAACGGCTAAAATGGGGGATATGCGGTGACGACCCATCTCGGGTTGACCACACCACGTCGCCCCTGACCCTGGCGGTACACGCATTGAGCGAAGATGCGCCAGGGAGGGCAGACCGGAAAAACTGAGCACCCGCGACACCGAGCACGTCCCGGAACCTGCGCCTGCCGGAAAATCCACGATTTTCCATTGCCGCCGGAAACACTGTTCGATCTCCTCGGTCGCCGCCTGCTCGAAAAAAGAGAATTCGCGGTGACGCAGGCGATCGAAATTCATGACCAAATCTTGACGAACACGCATTTCTCTTGCCGGTGACCACCACCGAACCGACAGCGGGCTCAGGTGGCACGTGGTCTGGCACCGCACCCCGGACCACAGGTGGAGAGTGCCCCGCACCCGTTCAGGACAGCGATTCCACGCCTGTTCGCCCTCCATCCGACCACTACGAGTCGTCCTCATGACCTCACCACCTCCGACGCGACACGACGGCAGACCCGTCACGTCCGGCGACTCGTCACCGACAGGCAGGTGCTCCGATGCAGGACCACGACAAAATTATCCGGACAAGTCACCACGACACGAGTCCCTTCACCGCGCTCCGGACCCCTCACCTGGGAAAACTTCGCCGAAGGTGGCTTCCACACCATTTCGAACCGAATCCCAGAAGAGTTCCGAGGTGGAGATCACCCACACCGCACGACGCCGGATCTTCCGGTATTCGCACGAATCGGACGAGGTCCGCGGTACCCGTTCTTCCCATTCCTGCCGAACTGATGTCATCAGGCCGCTCGTACCAGATCGCGCGAGCAGCATCGTGCGCACCGGAATCAAGGAAATATTCCGCCACGATCGTGTGGTCTCCGTGCCGTGAGGCAGACCAGGTCGCGGAGTCCACACCGACGGCCACCGGCACCGGTCGGCGGACGACGACGGCGACCGCCGGACGCGGAGGCGACCGCACACCGGGTGCCCGCACAAGACCGACCGCGATCGAGATGACCTCGTGGACCTTCCGGACCACGTGACCGCGGCCCGGCCGCGCACGAAGGACCTTCCGAACCGGACGAGCGAACTCCGAGGTAGGCAGCGGGAGTCCCCCGCCCTCTCGGAGGTCGCCGTGGAACGCCTGGTGAATCCGCCACCGGACGGGCACTCGTGCGCCCCTCGCGCACCCCGACCGTCCTCGTCAACGCTCGCGATGCCCGGTTGCGATCGCTCCATCGCGCGCCGCAGGAGGCCAACCGTGAACAGCGCGACCGACTACTCCCCCGACAGCTCCACCGCGGGTGACCTCCAACTGGTGGACATGGCGAGGGCCGGTGACGGCAGAGCGTTCGAGGAGCTCTACCGACGGCACCACGCCTCCGCCCGCAGCTTCGCGCGCAGCCTGCTGGGGTCCGCCCAGAACGCCGACGACATCGTCGCGGAGTCGTTCGTCAAGGTGTTCCAGCGCATAGTCTCGGGTGGTGGTCCGACCACCGCGTTCCGGGCCTACCTGTTGACCACGGTGCGGACGACCTTCTGCAAGCAGTTGGCGCCGGAGCGACTGGTGAACCGGGCGGTGGACCTCTCGGAGATCGCCGCTCCGGTGGTCGACGACGACCCGGTGCTGCACAAGCTCGACGTCGAGTACGCGACGATGGCGCTCACCAGCCTGCCGGAGCGCTGGCGCACGGTGCTGGTGCACCTGGAGGTGGAGGGGAAGTCCACCGCGGAGATGGCCGCGCTGCTCGAGATCGACGCCAACGCCGTCGCCGCCCTGGCCTTCCGCGCGCGCAAGGCGCTCCGCATCGCCTATGCCCAGATGCACGTCAAGGTCACCACGAACTCGACCTGCCGGGAGTACTCGGAGAACCTGGCGGCGTGGTCGTGCGGGAAGCTGAACCGCAACCTGCGCGTTCGGGTGCGGCAGCACGTGGAGATCTGCCCGGTGTGCGCTACCGCTGCCGATGAGGTCGCGGACGTCCTGAAGACCTTGGGCGTCGACGTGCGCACCAGGTCGCGGGAACGCTGATCGGCTCCACCTCCTCGGCCGTGATCCGGCAGGAAGCCCGATCACCCCGCCGTGCGCGGAAGTCCTCTGTGGACCCCGCGGTCGTCGAGCGCCTTCCGCCCGCGGCCCGCGACAACGCCCGCCGCTACGGCATGAAGACCAGCCGCGCTGCTCCGATCGGCCTACGCGGACACCTCCGCGCGGTACCGATCGTCAACCGCTCACCCGATCCGCCACGGTCCGCCGCGGTGGACGGTTGCCGTGGCGAGGCTCCCCGCTCGCGACGGCCTCACGTGACCCAGGGGATGCCCCCGCCGTGGTGATCCTCGCCGAACTGTCCACAGTGGACGATTTTGTGCCTCGACCAGGCATCCCGTGGTCTTCGGCCCGCACGATTGCGGCCGACGAGCACGCGCCCGGCGTCGCACGGCGGCAGGCCCACGGACCGCTGCGCCCGTTTCGAGGTGGCTAGTGGAGAGCGCCGCACGCGCTCTGGATAAGGTCGCCAATCCCACGGCATCGGGAAGGGGGCGGCCGGTGATCGGGCGCCTGGAGGAAAAGGATGTGCGGCGGTGGCGCGCCGGTGACACTGCGGTCATGCGCGCCGAACTCGACCGCGCTCTCGCAGGCAGCCCACCACCCGACCCTGACGGCGTCCCGCCGACGCTCGGGTCCGCCGACCGGCCGTCAACGGAACGCCCTGCTTCGAGCGCCCGACCGGGGATCCGCACCCGGCGGCTCGACGTCGCGGAGCCTTCGCTTCCGCTGGGCCCGCCTTCGGACGCGGAGCTGATCGACGCCGTGCGGGGCGGGGCGATCCAGGCCTACGGCCAGCTCTACGCGCGGCACGTCCACGCCGCCCACAACCTGGCCCGCCAGCTGGCCAGGTCGCCGATCGAGGCCGACGACCTGGTGTCGGACGCCTTCGCGAAGGTCCTGTCCGTGCTGTCCGCGGGCGGCGGTCCCGATTCGGCCTTCCGCGCGTACCTGCTGACCGCGTTGCGCCACACGGCCTACGACAAGACCCGGCGGGACCGCAAGCTCGAACTGTCCGACGACGTGGAAGCCGTCTCCGGCGTCGCCAAGGCGACCAGCCTGCCGTTCCACGACACGGCGGTGGCGCGGCTGGACCAGTCGCTGGCCGCCAGGGCGTTCGCCAGCCTCCCCGAGAACTGGCAGACCGTGCTGTGGCACACCGAGATCGAGGGCCAGACACCCGCCCAGGTCGCGCCCCTGCTCGGTCTGACCCCCAACGGCGTCTCCGCGATGGCCTACCGGGCACGGGAGGCCCTGCGGAAGGCCTACCTCCAGGCGCACGTGGCGCGGAACCCCTCCGAACGCTGCCACGCCACGGCCACCAAGCTCGGCGCCTGGACCCGCGGCGGCCTGTCCAAGCGCGAGACCACCCAGGTCGAGACGCACCTGGACGAATGCTCCGCCTGCCGAGCGCTGACCGCCGAACTGGCCGACGTCAACAACGCGTTGCGCGGCATCATCGCGCCCCTGGTGCTCGGCGTCGGCACCACCGGCTACCTGGCCGCCGGAGCGGGCAAGGCGAGCGCGGTCGTGTCGATCGCCGCGGGCACCGGCGCCTCGGCGCCGCACTGGCTCGGTGCGGCGGCCTCGGCGGCGCTGCTCGCGATCACCGTCGGTTCGGGGGTGGACGCCCCGGATCGCCCGGTCCAGGCCACGACCGCCGCCGAACCTCCCGCGTCGAGCGCCACCAGCCTGCCGACGACGCCGACCGGGCAGACCACCTCGGGCGCTCCCACCGCGACGAGCACACCGCGGCCGTCCACCTCGACGAGCGGACCGACGAGCGGATCGAGCGCCGTCGCGCCACCCGGCACGGCCGCGGCCGCTGCCACCCTGGCACCGACCGCGCCCACCGAGTTCACCACGTCCACCGGCGGACCGCCCACCAACTTCCCCATCACCATCCGCAACACCGGCTCCGCGCCCGCGCCGCCCCCGACGATGACGCTGTCGCTGCCCGACGACATCAAGGTCGTCGGGCCGGGCGACAACCTGCGGGGCGGGGCGCTGGTCGGGCTCGACGGCGCGACGCAGACCGTCGGCTGCCCGGCGGGCAAGGGAACGGTAATCTGCGCGGCGAACCAGGACCTCGCGCCGGGCGACTCGGTGACGTTCGTCTTCCGGCTGCTCGCGGGCCCCAAGGCGGAGGACGGCACCATCACCGCCACCACGGACTCCGGGCTCCCGCTGCTCGTCGAGGTGCCCGTCACCATCAAGCCGAAGAAGTAGGCCCGACCGCAATAACCTGGTACGGGCGCAGGTGTTCGAGATCGGCGAGCCCCGTTGCCAGGCCATCCCGGCGATCGGGCCCGAGGGCGGTGGGTCACTTCGCGCCCACCGCGCCCTTCTCCTCGGCCAGGGGCTCGTCGAACACCGCCTCGTCGAGGAAGCCACCGGACTGGTGGCGCCACAGCTTCGCGTACATCCCGTTGGCGGCGATCAGTTCCGCGTGGGTGCCCTGTTCGACGATCCGGCCCCGGTCGAGCACGATCAGCCGGTCCATCCGCACCACCGTGCTCAACCGGTGGGCCACGACGATCGCGGTGCGGCCCTCCATGAGCTGCCACAGCGCTTCCTGGACCAGCACCTCGCTTTCCGAGTCCAGCGCGCTGGTCGCCTCGTCCAGCAGCAGGATCGGCGCGTCGCGCAGGATCGCGCGGGCCAGCGCCACCCGCTGCCGCTGCCCGCCGGACAGCTTGATGCCGCGTTCGCCGACCATCGTGTCGAACCCGTCGGGCAGCGCGTCCACGAACTCCGTCACGTGTGCGGCCCGCGCGGCGCGGTGGATCTCCGCGTCGGTCGCGCCCGGTCGGGCGAAAGCGATGTTCTCGCGCAGGGTCCGGTGGAACATGGCCGGGTCCTGGGGCACGTAGGCGATCAGGCTCCGCAGGTCCGCCTGGCTCAAGCGGGCGATGTCCTGCCCGCCGACGAGGATGCGACCCCGGTCGACGTCCATCAGCCGCAGCAGCAACCGCGTGAGCGTGGTCTTGCCGCCGCCGGAGCGACCGACCAGCCCTATCCGCGCGCCCGCCGGGATGTCCAGGTCGAGCTGGTCGAACAGCGGCCTGCCGCCGCCGTGCGAGAACACGACCTTGTCGAACCGGACCTGGGAATCCTTGACCCGCAGGGGTTCCGGGTGCTTCGGGTCGAGCACGGTCGGTGGGTCGAGCAGCAGTTCGGTGAACTGGGCCGCCTCGGTGAGCGTGCTCTCCACCCGCCGGTAGATCTGGTTGAACTCGAACATGATCCGCGTCGCGTTCCCGAAGTAGGCGAACGTCACCACGATCGCCTCCACACCGAGCCCGCCGCTGACCCCGACGGCGACCGCGAGGCCGAGCACGTTGGTGAGCACGGACAGCGGCGCGATCACGGTGTCGATGCGCAGGTTGCCGTAGTCCCACGACCGCAGCGCCAGCGTCCGCTGCTCGGCGGCACGGGTCCGGTGTTCCGCGCTCTCGCGCCGCTCGGCGGCGAACGCCCGCACGGTCTCCATGTTCGTGAGCGTGTCGGAGACGTGCCCGGACACCTGGGCGATGGCGGCCTCGCGCCGGTCGACCAGCCGCTGGCGGCGGCGGATGAGCGGCGCGACGACGAATCCCGTGACCACGATCAGGCCGAGCAGCACCGCGACCAGCAGCGGGTTGTAGCTCCACAGCACGACGCACGCGAAGCCCAGCGGGATGACGTTGGCGAAGATCTTGAACGCCAGCGCGTCCACGAAGTCCTCGAAGCGGAACGCGAAGCTCAGCACCCGTTTGGTGAGCGATCCGGCGAAGTTGTCGTGGAAGAACGCCGCGTCCTTCCCCATCAGCTCGTCCATGGCGAGGGCGGACAGGTGCTCGATCCCTCGGCCGTCCGCGCGGTTGAGGCAGTGGATGCCCATGCGCCACAGCACTTCCGAGAGCAGCATGAGTCCGCCGAAGGCCAGCAGGTACGGCAGCACGGTGTCGAAACCGGTGTCGCCGCCCCCCGCGAGCCGTCCCACGAGCGCGCCCACCGCCAACGGCGCGAGGTAGAGCTGGCACGTGACGCCCAGTGCGGGCAACAAGAGCGCGCCGACGGAGATGAACCCGTGACGCCGCAACTCCTTCCCGTACAGGCGCAGGGCGAGCAGCACCGCGTTCCTGCGGACAGGTTTTCCCGACCCTGGCGCGACCATCCGACTCCTTCCGGGGCACCTCGGACTCTTCATGGTGCCGCAGGAGACGGGGTGGCAGCGATCGAATATCGCCGCGTGCGGCGCACCCCGTTCGTCTGATCGGCACACGGGCAGATCCGGTCCCGAGCGGCCACCCGACCCGATCCGCGTGCCGGAGGACCTGCGTGACATCCCGTCGCCGCTCGCCTGCCGGCGGCCGTCGCACACCACGGGCCAACCCCCGATTTCACCGTGCGGGTGAAGATCCCCCGTGCGCATACTCGTCCGGTTGCAGGACGGCCTGCCTCGGAGGTGGCGGTATGACCAGCGCGACCAGCCCCGCGCGGCGGAGCTGCCCGAACTGCCGCGGCGCGAGCCCTACCGGACGTGGTGGGGCTCCTTGATCGTGGTCGCGGTCATCGTGCTGCTGGTCGGCACGCTGGTCGTCGTCGACGGCAACACCTCCGGCGCCGAGGCGATCGCGCCGGGAACGACGATCGCGCCCGTGACGCACGCCAGGACCACCCCCGACCTGCCGGCCCCGAGGAGCCCCTCAAGATCCTCGGCGTGGTCCTGCTGGTCCTGGTCGCCCGCAACCAGTTCCGCACGCTGCTGTCCGTGGTGGCCACCGGCGCCGTGGTCGGACTGGGCTTCCAGGTCGTCGAGGACCTGTCCTACTCCATCAACACCGCCATCGCGTTCCCGATCGACAACGGACTGGTGCCCGTCGCCCTCATGCTGGGCACCCGCGGCATCGTCAGCGGCATCTGGAGTCATGCGATGCACACCTCCATCGCCGCGCCCGTGCCCGGCTGGAGGCGCTGACGTCGGCGTAGCCGACACCCTCGGTGCCGCGTCGTGTGTGCACAAAGGACTGGTTCGGGTCTCACCGTGCAGGCGCTCAGCCGGAGATGCTGGTGTTCAGGGAGCCGGGGCGACGGCCGCGGGAAGTCGGATCGTGACGAGGAGCCCGCCGGTGGGGCGCGGCACGAGGTCGAGGGTGCCGTCGTGTGCTCGGACGACGCTGTGCACGATGGCCAGCCCGAGACCGACGCCCGCGTGCTCGTCGGCGCGTGTGCGCTCCGTTCCGCGTTGGAAGGGTTCGACGAGGGTCGGCACCAGTTCCGGCGGTAGCCGGTGGCCGGTGTTCTCCACCCGCAGCACGCTCACGTCGTGCCGCGAGTCGGTGTGGACCGCCACGGTGCCGCCGACGGGGACGTTGTGGACGATGGCGTTCTGGACGAGGTTCGTCACCATCCGCAGCAGGAGCGCCGCGGAGCCCGCGGTCCGCGTCGTCCCGCCGGTGACGTCGAGCGTGATCCCGCGCTGTTCGGCGAGGGGCAGCAGCGTTTCGGCGGCTTCCTCGGCGACGAGGGAGAGGTCGACGGGCTCGCGGGTGAAGCTCCCGTGGTCGGCCCGGCTGAGCAGCAGGAGGGCCTCGGTGAGGTCGATCGCCCGCGTGTTCACGGTGTGGAGGCGTTCGACCAGTTCGCCCTGGTCCCGCGTGGGGTCCCTGCGGGCGACGTCGAGGAGCGTCCGCGAGATCGCCAGCGGGGTGCGCAGTTCGTGGGAGGCGTTCGCGGCGAACCTCCGCTGTTCGGCGACGTGCGCTTCGAGCCGCGCGAGCATGGCGTCGAAGGCGTCGGCGAGTTCGCGGAACTCGTCGCCGCGGCCCGGCAGCCGGATCCGGTGGGAGAGCGATCCGTCCCCGGCCAGGCGCGTGGCATCCGTGATGCGGGTCAGGGGGGTGAGCATGCGGCCGGCGAGGAGCCACCCTCCTCCGAGTCCGAACACCAGCAGGAACACCAGGACGATGGCCACGAACGGCAAGAAGGCGCGCAGGATGGCGAAGCGGTTGATCAGGAACTCGCCGGTGAAGTAGAACGCGTCCTCCGGCAGACCTCGCAGGTAGAAGAGCCCCACCGCGGCGAACAGCAACGTGCCCGCGAGCATGAGGAACCCGGCGTAGCTGAGGGTGAGTTTGAGGCGGATGCTCAGACCGGGCCGCCTATCCACCGTCCGCTCCCCCGCGTCCGGTGTCGATGCGGTAGCCGACGCCTGCCACGGTGGCGATGATCCAGGGTTCGCCAAGGCGTTTGCGCAGTGCCGAGACGGTGATGCGCACGGCGTTGGTGAACGGGTCCGCGTTCTCGTCCCAGGCCCGCTCCAGCAGCAGTTCGGCGCTGACGACACCGCCTTCGGCGGCGACGAGGACTTCGAGCACGGCGAACTGCTTCCGGGTGAGCGCGACGTAGTGGTCGTCGCGGTAGACCTCGCGGCGGAACGGATCCAGCCGCAGTCCTGCGATCTCGCGCACGGGTGGCCTGCTGTGGGCGCGTCTGCGGTCGAGCGCCCTGAGCCTGAGCACGAGTTCCCGGAGTTCGAAGGGCTTGGTGAGGTAGTCGTCGGCGCCGAGCCCGAACCCGGAAGCCTTGTCGTCGATCCGGTCGGCGGCGGTGAGCATGAGGATCGGCATGCCGCTGCCGGAGGCGACGATGCGTCGGGCGATCTCGTCGCCGGACGGGCCGGGGATGTCGCGGTCGAGGACGGCGAGGTCGTAGGAGTTGACGCCGAGCAGTTCCAGGGCGGTGTCGCCGTCGCCCGCGACGTCGGCGGCGATCGCCTCCAGCCGGAGACCGTCACGCACGGCCTCGGCCAGGTACGGCTCGTCCTCCACGATCAGCACGCGCACGCCCGAAGCCTAAGCGGCAAGGCATATCGCCCACGTATGCGAACCGGAGGCCGCTGCCGGAGAACACCGCTCGACCAGCGGTGGTTCAGCGCTTGGTCCTCACGACGTAGCGCCAGGGCAGGCCGCCGGGAACGGCGACCACGCCTTCGGTGGCGATGTCCCCGGCGAACCAGACCTCGTCCCCGACGCCAGGACCCGGCACCGGGAACGAGCAGTGGGCCTGCCCGTCGGGTTTGAGGAGCACGAGCCGGACGTCCTTGCTCCACGTGCGGCCGTTGGAGCGGGACCCTTCGCTGGACACCACGCGCACCTCTTCGGTCCTGCAGGGCCACACTTCCCACGGGCAGGAACTCAGAACACGGCGTTCCTTGCCCCGCGCCCGCAGCCAGAGGCTCGTCAGACCCAGGGTGATCAGACCGGTGATCGCGAGCGCGACGCCGAGGAACCCGGCGGGCCCTTGCTCGGGCAGGAGGAACGCTGCCGGGACGAGTTGGACGGCGAGCGCGAGACCACCCCGGACCACCCCCGCCCGCGTTCCTCTGCGGACCTCGTCGAGCACACCTCGCGTATCAGCCGCCACCCCGGGAAGCGTCCGGTGGCCCCGTGCTCGCTCGGTCACACCCACTCCTGGTGGTCGGATCGGCGGGAGCCGAGCGCTTCCGGCAGCCGGTCCCCTGGCGAGATCGCGCTGTACGCCACCAGGTCGCGCTCGTACCAGGTGCCCGGTTCACCACCGATGTGAGCCGGGTCGGCGGGGCCGGTGGGCACGAACTCCGCTTTGGTCAGCACTTTCCGGGATGCGACATTCCGGAGGGTCGTGGCCGCTCGCACCGTGCGCAGCCCGTACTGGACCGCTGCCAGTCGGCACGCTTCCCGGACCGCCGCGGTCGCCACGCCGCGGCCGGCGACGTGCTGCGCGACCCGGTAGCCGAGTTCCGCGGTGCGGTCTTCGATGTCGACCAGGTTGACCCTGCCGAGCACCGAACCGTCCTCGGCGACGTACAGGGAGAAGGCGCAGACGCCGGTCTCCTGCTCGGCCAGCAGGGCGTTGAACCCGTCGGTGAACCGGACGAAGAAGTCGTCGCCGCGGTCGGGGACCGAGTCGGCGAAGTAGGCGCGGTTCGCCAACTCGAAGGCGAGGACCGCCGGGGCATGACCGGCGTGCAGCCGTACCAACTCGGGCATCGCCCGACCCTACCCGTGCGGCACGTCGAGGCCGCCTGATTCCGCAGGCGGCGGGCGGCCTCGACCCCAAGGCGCACAACGATCGGCGGTCGAACTGGTGACCACCGACATGGCTGTGGCCTTGGGATCGGGAGGTCGCCGGGAGACGGTCACGGGATCAGCAGGAGTTTTCCCGTGGTCGTGCGCGACTCGATGTCGGTGTGGGCTCGGGCGGCCTCGGCCAGCGGGTAGCGGCCTCCGATCCGGACGACCAGTTCGCCCTTCTCGACGAGCGTGAACAGTTCGGCCGTGTGCGCCGCGAATTCCCCTGGGGCGCGGACGTGGTCGTCGGTCGTGGGGTAGGTGAGGCGGACGCTGCGGGGCAGGTCGTTGATCCGGATGGTCGGCACCTCGCCGATCAGCGGCCCGTAGAACACCAGCGTGCCGTGCGTGCGCAACACCTGCAGCGAGGCGTCGAACGTGGTCGCGCCCGCACCGTCGAACACCACGTGCACGCCCGCGCCACCCGTCAGTTCCCGGACCGGCTCGACGAACGCGCCACCGGTGGAGACCAGCACGTGATCAGCGCCTGCGGCGGTGGCGATCTCGACCTTTTCCGGCCGTGACACCAGG
Source organism: Umezawaea sp. cmx-9-4 (assembly GCA_049997955.1). Lineage (GTDB taxonomy): Bacteria > Actinomycetota > Actinomycetes > Mycobacteriales > Pseudonocardiaceae > Umezawaea. The sequence goes on from JAEBDY010000004.1 coordinate 507,149, forward strand.
CCGATCACGGTGCCGCCGCGGGCCTTGACGAGCTGGGTGAGCAGCATCCCGACCCCGCCCGCGGCGGCGTGCACGAGCGCGACGTCGCCCGGCCGCACCGGGTGGGAGACGGTGGCGAAGTGGTGCGCGGTCAGGCCTTGCAGGATCAGGGCCGCCGCCGTCTCGTCGTCGACGGCGTCCGGCACCGCGACGACGCGGTTCGCGGGGAGCACGACCTGTTCGGCGTAGGCGCCGTGCCCGGTGGTGTCCATCCACGCGACACGACCACCCCTGGCGAACTCGTGCACGCCCTCGCCCGTTTCCACCACCACGCCCGCGCCCTCCATACCCGGCACCTCGGCCAGGCCGTGCCTGCGGATGGCGGTGTCGAAGAAGTTCACGCCCGCCACGCGGACGTCCACCAGAACCTGACCAGGGCCCGGACGAGGTGCCTGCCGCTCACGCAGCCTCAACACCTCCGGCCCGCCTGCTTCGTCGATCACGATTGCCTTCACCAGGCCAACGTATTTTCGGAAAAATGTACCCGCAAGTACAATCGGGTCGTGACCACCGCGAAGGGCACCGCCACCCGCCTGCGCATCGTCGAAGCCGCCGCGGCCGAGATCCGGGAACGCGGCACCCTCGCCACCACGCTCGACGACGTGTGCCGGCGCAGCCGCACCGGCAAGAGCCAGGTGTTCCACTACTTCCCCCGTGGCCGGGAGCAACTCCTGCTCGCGGTCACCGAACTCGAAGCCCGGCACGTGTTCGACGACCAACAGCCGTACCTGAGCGAACTCGCCTCGCGCACGGCGTGGGAGGGGTGGCGGGACGCCATCGTCGAGACCTGCCGCCGCCAAGGGCCGCACTGCCCGCTCGGGGTGCTGATCGCCGACGTGGGCCGGTACAGCCCGGCGGCCCAGGCCGTCACGACGCAGCTGATCCGGCGGTGGCAGGACGCCGTCCGGGTCGGCATCGAGGCCACGCAGGCGGCGGGCGAGGCCAACCCCGCCCTCGACGCCGACCGCACCGCCGCCGCCATGATCACCGCCGTTCAGGGCGGTGTCAGCGTCCTGCTCTCCACCGGCTCCGCGGACCACCTGGAAGCCGCGCTGAACCTCTGCCTCGACCACCTCCTCGGCACGCGGCGGTGACCGTGCGGCCGGTCGACGAGACCGGCCGGGATCCGGGAGGAAAGGGGCAGCCCGCTGGTTGAGGAGCGCCGGCCCCGTGAGTCGACAGGTGCTACTTTTCGGCTTTCCCGCCTGCGGATTCCCGGTGGATGTCCGCGTAGGTGCGCGAGTCCCCCACCAGCTCGTCGCAGAAGGCCGCGACGTCGTCGCCGATGAGCTCCAGGACTCCCCTGCCCGCCGCCACGCCCTCCTCGAAGAAGTCGAGGATCCCCGAGAGCAGGGACCCGTCCGCGAGCCCTACCGGCCCGATCTTGAAGAAGTAGCCCTGGATCTCCTCGTAGACGATCCGGTAGTCCCGCGGGAGCGCCTTGACCCTGGCCGTGTGCGCCCACCACTGCCTCTTGCCCTCGACGATGTCCTGGATTCCCACGTCACCCTCCCAGCCTGCCCAATTTCCTGGCGACGTTCCTGTTCAACCGCTCGCGCAACCGGCCGCGGTAGCTCCGGGCCCCTTCGCCGCCCGCCAGTGCCGCGCAGAAGCCCTCGATGTCGTCGCCCAGCACCTCGTGCACGCCCTGCCCCTCGGACGCCGTCTCCTCCAGCAGCCCCAGAGCACCGTCGAGGATCGGCACCAGGTTGCGGCCGGTGAAGTCCGAGTAGGGGGAAAGGTGAACCTTGATCTTCTCCCACGCCGCCCGGTGGTCGTCGGGCAAAGCGCCCGCCCTGGATTCGAGCGCCTTCCACTCCCTGGTGAGATCGCCGCCCGTGATGGTCTCCCACAGGTTCACTCCACGCCCTCCTTGAGCTTGTCGATCCGCGATGAGACGTACTCCCACTTCGCCCAGAACTTCGCGAGCTCTTCGCGCCCCGCGTCGTTGAGCGCATAGAACTTGCGCGGCGGGCCCAGCTCGGACGGTCGTTTCGCGACCTGGACGAGCCCGTTCTTCTCCAAGCGCAGCAGGATGGTGTACACGGTTCCCTCGATGACGTCGACGAAGCCGAGTTCGTTCAGCCGACGCGTGATCGCGTACCCGTAGGTCTCCTCGCCGCCGATGACCTCGAGCACGCAGCCCTCGAGGGTGCCCTTCAGCATTTCCGTCAGATCGTCCATCCCGGTTCCCCTGGTCGCATCGGTACTCGGTGCCACCGAGTACTACTACACGGTATCACCGGGTAGTGGAAGTGCCAACGCGCGTCGACCGGGAGCACCGTGCTGGAGAACACCGCTTCGCGAGGCCTGACAAGTTGAACCGCGGGCAGACCTGAGGTGTACTCGGTGTGACGCCGCCGCTGTGGCGTCACACCGAACAAGGGAGTGATGTGTCCAGCGTTGTCCAAGGCGTCGAGAACACCGCGCGGGCCTGCGGGCTCCCACTGGGCGGCAGGCCGGATCGTCGGGAGGTCCGCCGCTGGATCAGGGGCGCGTGCCCGTCGCGACTCGACGTGCACACCCTCGTGGACGTGCTCCTGGTCACGACCGAACTGGTCGACAACGCCTACCGGCACACGACCAGCCCGCTCGAACTGCGCATCGCGTGCACGGCCTTCGGCGTCGTGATCGAGGTCGACGACGGCGACCGGGACCACCCCGTGGAGATGGCGGACGCCAGCCGGACCTGGGGCGGGCGCGGCATCCAGGTGGTGGTCGAACTGGCCACGTCGTGGGGCGTGCGCACGGAAGGCCGCGGCAAGACCGTGTGGGCGGTGCTGCCCGTCGTGGAGCCGACGTTCGGACCCCGCTCGGGCTAGGCAGCGGACGGCCTGCGCACGCACCGCTCGTTCGACGAGCGTGGACTGGTGAACGGGACCTGAGCGGGACGAGCCGACTCACCGCACGTCGACGAAGATCGGGTTGGCACAGGCCGACAGGTCCTGCCATGGGTCGACCTGACCGCGCACGTCCGCCTGCGACTCGACACCGCCGCGCTTGCCGTCCGCGCCGCGCGGCCTCACGCAGAAGAGTTCGGCGGATTGGTGATTCGAGCGGGGTCGGATCAATTGTAGGGCATTCCGCCGGACGGGACTTCCACCGCGGTCGCGGTGACGGCCGCCGCCGCGGTGGCCGACACCGCCGCCACTCCCGCCACCAGCGCGGCAGCCATGATGAACGCTCGAACGACTCGCATGGATCCTCCGTCGAAGACGAGGGCGGAGATTCTCCGGACAGGTGCGAATTCGATCGTGGCAGCGCAGTGGACATTCTTGGAAAAATTCCGCGTGAACGACCGGGGAATTGTCCTCGCGAATCAAGTGATGAATGCGGTGGAAATAGGCGACAAAGTGAAAGTGACGCACGAATGACATTTCCCCTGTTCACCTCGGCGAAATCACTTGTTCACCCTCCGTTATCCTTGTAGCCTCCGAGGGGTGCGTGCCACTGCACCGCGGCTCGTCGGCCGCGAGCGCGAGTTGACCGGCCTCGTCGAACGGGTGGAGGACCTCACCCTCGGACGTGGCGGTGCCGTGCTGGTCGAGGGCGAACCGGGGATCGGCAAGACCGCGCTGGTGCGCGCCGCTGTCGCGGGGGCCGAGGCGCTCGGTGTGCGGACCTGCTGGGGCTCGGGCGACGAACTCGGTGGCGCGCTGCCGCTGCTGCCGCTGGTGAACGCGATGAGCACCGGCCGCGGCGCGGCGCTGTCCGCCGTGGCGCGCCTGCTCGACGGCGAGATCGACGTCGCGGGCGCCGACCTGGTGTCCGCCGCCGCGGAACAGCTGCTCGCCCTCGTCGAGGACCGGTGCTCGACCGGTGCGCTGGTGCTGGTGGTGGACGACCTGCAGTGGGCCGACGCGGCCACGGTGGCCGTGTGGCGCAGGCTCTCCGCGACCGTCCACCAACTGCCGCTGCTGCTCGTCGGGATCGCGCGGCCGGTCCCCCACCGCGACGACCTGGTCGCCCTCCGGCGGGCGAGGGAGGTGGTCGAGCGGGTCCGGTTGACCGCGCTGCCCGCCTCCGCCGTGACCGAGCTGCTGACCGACGTCCTGGGCGGCGAACCCGACGAGCGGCTCCGGACCCTCGCCGACGACGCGGGCGGGAACCCGCTCTACCTGGTCGAGCTGGCCGAAGCGCTGGTCCGCGGCCGGAGCGTAGAGGTGACCGCGGACGTCGCCCGGTTGACCGCGGAACGCGTGCCCGCCTCGTTGTCGGCGGCGATCACCGACCGCGTCGGGTTCCTCTCGCCCGACACCCGTGGCGTGCTCGGCGCGGCGGCCCTGCTGGGCGTGGACTTCCCGGTCGCCGACCTCGCGGTGGTGCTGGGCCGTCGGGTGGCCGAGCTGCTGCCCGCGATGCGCGAGGCGACCGAGGCGGGGGTGCTGGTCGACGGCACCGGGTGCCTGTCGTTCCGCCACCCGCTGGTGCGCACCGCCCTGTACGAGGAACTGCCCGCCGGCGCGCGCACGGCCTGGCACCTGGAGGCCGCCCGGTCGCTCGCGCTCGCCGCCGTCGGAGTCGACCAGGTGGTCCGGCAACTGCTCGCGGGCCTGCCCGTGCCAGCCACCGACGTGGCCGGGTGGGTCGTCTCCTGGCTCGTCGAACACGGCCACGCGCTGGTCGGGCACGCGCCCCAGGCCGCGGCGGACCTGCTGCCGCGGCTGGTCGACGCGCCGGGCGCGCTGCCGCACCGGGCCGAACTCCTCGGGCTGCTCGCCGAAGCGCACTTCCGCGCGGGCGACCACGCCAGCGCGGAGGCGTGCGCGAGCGCGGGCCTGCACGCGGTCGTCGGCGCGCCCGCTCCGGTCGACCTGCACTGGACGTTGGCGCAGTGCCGGAGCCTGACCGGCCGCTCGGCCGAGTCCCTGGCGGACCTCACCCGCGCGCTGGCCGCGCCGGGGACCACCGCCCGCGACTCGGCGCGGTTGCTGGTGCTGTCGGCTCGGGCGCACTGGGACCTCGGTGACACGGACGCGGCGGAACGGGTCGCGGAGGCCGCGCTCGCCCAGGCCACCCGCGGCGACGACCGCGGGTCGATCAGCTGGGCGCTGCACGTGCGCGGCATCGTGGCGATGGTGCGCGGGTCGATGCACGCGGCGTTGCCGCTGTTCGACCGGGCGCTCGCGGTGGCGTCCGGCGACCAGGGCACGGGCGACCTGCGGCTGCTGCTGCAGATCAACCGGGCGGTGGTGCTGGGCGAACTCGACCGCCCGCTGGACGCCATCGCCTCCGCGAGGGTGGTGCGCCAGGCGGCCGACGCCGCGGGCAACCTCGTCCGGCTCGCCCAGGCGCAGAGCGCGCTGGGGCAACTGCTGCTCGACGCGGGCCGGTGGGACGAGGCGCTCGTCGAGGTGGACCTGCTCGCCGACGAGTTGAAGCACCCCATGGTGAGCCGGTGCGACCACGGGGTGGCCGCGTTGATCCACCTGCGTCGTGGCGAGACCGCGGCGGCGCGGAGGCACCTGGACGCGGCGGGGCCACCGGGCGCGGGCCACGTGATCGCGTCGCTGACCTTGGCCCGGAGCAGGGAGTTCGAGCAGCTCGGCGACGACGCGGGCGCGTTGGCGGTGTTGCGTCCGGGGTTGGCCGACGACGTGGTGGAGGACCTGCTGCCGGACGCGGCGCGCCTGGCGGTGCGGCTCGGCGACCTGGACACCGCTCGTGCCGCCGTCGAGCACGCCGACGCCCTGGTCGACCGGCTCGACGTGCCCCACCGCGCGGCGGCCGCCGCGTACTGCCGGGCGCTGCTCGACCACGCCCCTCCGGGCCTGCTGAACGCCGCCGAGGCCTACCGCGAGGCGGGCAGACCGCCGATGGCCGCGACCGCGCTGGCGGCAGCGGCGGTGCTGTTCGCCGAGCGGGACGACCGCGTGTCCGCGCGGGCGGCGCTGACCCGCGCGGTGGAGGCGTTCACCGACCTGGGGGCCGAAGCGGAGGCGCACGCGCTGCTGTCGCGGCTGCGGGAGTGCGGCATCCGCCGCGGCCCGCAGGTCAAGCACCGCCGCGCGAGCCACGGTTGGGAGAGCTTGACCCCGGCGGAGACCCGCGTGGTGGACCTGGTCGTGCTGGGCTTGTCCAACCAGCAGATCGGCGCCCGCCTGTTCCTATCGCGACGCACGGTGGCCACCCACGTCTCGCACGTGCTGGCGAAGCTGGGGGTCCGGTCCCGCACCGACATCGCCCGCGAGGCCGCGCGCCGCGGTGTGGCGTCGGGATGAGGGGCCGGCGGCCAGGATCCGGCAGCACAGCGGAAGCACGTACCACCACAGGCTGAACCAGCCCAGCAGCCCGGCGGTGATCCACACGGCGGTGCGCGTGCCCAGCACCACGTCGAGGATGAGCATCATCGCCGACGCCAGCGCGAGCATCAGCAGCACCAGACCGCACAGGGCGAACCGGTTCGACGCGCGGACCAGCTGCTTCTTCAGCCGCCTGCGGAACACCAGCCGGTGGAACGGCGCGGGAGCGATCAGCAGCCCGGTGGACGCGGCGCCGAGCACCAGGCTGGTCACGTAGACGTCCAGTTGCAGTTCGGTCAGCTGCGCGAACCGCGGGGTGAACGCGAGGGTGAGCAGGAACGCCAGCAGCAGCTGCACACCGGTCTGCGCGACCCGCACCTCCTGGAGGATGTCCGCGTAGTTGCGGTCGAGCCGCTGGGTGGGCGTTTCCCCCCGCTCCAGGTAGTTCCACTCGTCGTGCGCGTCCTCGCGCCGCTCCTCGGCCCTCCGCCTCGTCCTGCCGATCACCATCTCCGCCTCCACCTCGTCGTCCTGTCGACCTCCACCATGGCGGTGGGGGTCGACGGAGACATCCGTCTGGTGACCGACGTTCGAACGACGTCAGGCCAGGCCGAGCAGCGCGGGCAGGTCGGCGACGTCGGGCAGCGGGCACGGCGAGATGGCGGCGTGCGCGACTGCAGCCGGTCCCGGAAGTCGGCCAGCACGTCGTCCACAGTGGACGGGTCCACGCCGAGCAGTCCACCGATGGCCTCGTGCTTGTCGGCACCCATCCAGCGTTGGACGGCGGGAGAACGACAGGAAGGTGTCGAAGGGGGCCGTTCACCAGTTCCCTGGTCTCGCCGGCGCACGCGGTCACCGGCCGGTCGACCGCGACCCGTCACCTTTTCGTAGTGTCTTCGGCGGAACGAACGCCGCACGCGCGACGTCTCGGTGACGGGTGTCCGCCGAGGAGGAGGAGTCAGCCGATGGTGCGTCCGGTCGCGGGCGTTGGGGCGCTGTGCGGTGTGGTGGCGGTCTTCCTGCCCGGTGGCGCGGTCCGTCCCGACCGCCCGGACACCGGTGTGCTGATCGCCGCGGCCGGGCTGGTGGTCGCGGCGGCGCTGTCGTTCGTCCGGGCGCGCGCGGGCCGGGTGGTCGGAGTGGCGGCGGCGGTGTGCGTCGCCGGGTTCGCGGTCGCCTGGGTCGTCGCCGACCTCGGCAGCGGCACGCCCGGCAGCGGCACGGCCGTCCTCCTGGTGGGCGCCGTGACCGCGGTGGTCGCGACCGGCCTGGCCGCCTGGGGCCGTGTCGCCGTCTCCCCCGTGGTCGCCGCGGTCCTGGTGGTCCTGGTCGCGGGTGGCGCGGTGACCGTCGCGGCGCTCGTTCCGGAGTCCCGCACGGAATCGGTGCGAGCCGATCCGGTGACCCCCGCCGCGATCACGGGACGTCCCGCCGGCGGGACGTGGGAGTGGCGGGCACCGTCGGCGCCGCTGGACGTCGTCTCCGCTGGGGCAGGGGCGGTGGTGGCGTCGACCGAGGGCGAGGTGACCGCCCTGGACGGACGCACGGGCGTCCCCCGGTGGAGCTACGTCCGCCGCGGCGCCCACGTCCGGAACCTGGTCGCGTCGCCCGGCGGTGCGCTGGTGCTGGTGGCGTTCGCGCCGGGCGGCCCGCGCGACATCGGCGCGGAACTGCTGGTGGTGCTCGACGCGATGACCGGGTCGGTGGTGCACGAGCAGGTGGTCGACGACATCCTGACCGACGTGGACGGCCTCGTGCCCACCGCGGACGTCCTGCCGCTGCGCGAACGCCGCGGTGACGACGACTTCGGCACGACCGCCCTCGACCTGCGCACCGGCGGCCTCCTGTGGTCGTGGTCCGCGCCGTCCGGGTGCCGGTCGGGGTTCGCGCTGCCCGCGAGCGGTCGGGACGTGGTGCTCGCGCCGTTCGAGTGCCCGGACCGGCTCGGCGTCGTCGCGCTCGACCAGCTCACCGGGCGGCAGCGCTGGGAGCACACCGCCCGGCTCGACCCGGCGGTCACCACCGACGAGGCGCCGCGGATCTCGCTGTCCGCGTCACCCGACGGCGAGGTGGTGTCGCTGGGACTCTCCTCCCCGAGGTCCACCGGCTCCGACGTCCTGCTGCGGACCGACACCGGCACGCTCCTCACCGCCGTCGACGGAGGTCTGTTCCCCAGGCTCGACACCGGTCCCGTCCCGGTGCTGGAACGCCAGGATGGCGCCCTCCCGCCCCGGAGCGAGGCCGTTGACCCGCGCTCCGGCGCTCGGACGCCGATCGACCTGACCGCGTGCCCGAGCAAGATCGCCGACGCCACCACCGCGTCCACCTACCTGCGGGTGTGCGGCACCAGGGACGACGCCTCGCTGGTCTGGCAAGACCTGGCGGGCGGTCCGGCGTCGAGCGCGCCGATCGACTGGCGAGGCGCCGCGGCGGAGTACGGCAGGCTGCTCGGCAGGCGCTCGACCGCGGTGGTGGCCGCACCCGGCGCGGTCGTCGTCGTCCGCGCCACCGGATCCACCGTCATCGGCTTCCCGACCTCCTGATCCCGCCTTCCGAGGACCCGGCAGTCGTTCGGCCAACCGCTCATCCGGTCCTTGCGGGACCCGAGGATGCGCGTGCGGATGATCACCTGCACTATCGGGGGCATGCGCAGCTCACTGTTCAACCATGCCGAACGGGCCGTCGAGCCCGGCAGCTTCCAACTCCAGAACGACCGCATGCTCAAGGTGGACCTCACCGGCAGCGGCGGGTTCTTCTTCGCCAAGCAGGGGTCGATGGTCGCCTACCAGGGCGATGTCGACTTCGCCTACGAGGGCAGCGGCGGTCTCGGCAAGATGTTCAAGAAGGCCTTCACCGGTGAGGGCATGTCGCTGATGAAGGTGTCCGGCAGCGGGGACGTGTTCCTCGCCCAGGACGCCGACGAGGTGTTCGTGCTCTACCTGGAGGACGAGGGCGTCACCGTCAACGGCAAGAACGTGCTCGCGTTCGACAGCACGCTCGCGTGGGACATCAACCGCACCGAGGGCGCGTCGATGCTCAGCGGCGGCCTGTTCAACACGACGTTCAGGGGCACCGGGGCGCTCGCCGTCACCGCCTACGGGACACCGGTCGTGCTGAACGTGGACGTGCCGACGTTCGTCGACATGCAGTCCGCCGTCCTGTGGTCCACCTCGTTGCAGTCCTCGATCCGCAAGACCGCGAAACTCGGCGCCGTCATCGGCCGCGGCTCGGGCGAGGCGTACCAGCTCGCGCTGTCGGGCCAGGGCATCGTCGTCGTGCAGGCGTCCGAAGGACACCCCGCACCGGCTCCTCAGTAACGACCACCGATCGCTCCCCCAGCACCACTTCCTCGGGTGACCTCGTTCCGCACCAGGCCGGTGGGCCGGTCCGAACTGCTCGCCGTGCGGCCGCTGCGGCGTCCCACGGCGAGCATTCGTTGGCACAGCGGGCGGATGTTGTCGGTTCGGTGGAACGACCAGGTGTCCACAACGGACTCACCGTGGCGGCCGTCGTCGGGCGCACCGCCGAACCCGCCCACCCGGCAGTGGCGGAGGACGCCCGCGGTGAACCGAGGTGTCTCTACTATGCGACCGTGAGTTACTCGACGGACCCGCGAGCGGCGCGCAGCCGGGAGGCGATGGTCGCCGCGGCCCGGCAGCTGCTGGTGCGCGAGGGCCCCGGCTCGGTCACCCACCAGCGGGTCGCCCAGCAGGCGGGCGTGGGCCGGGCCACCGTCTACCGGCACTGGCCGCGGTCCGAACAGCTGCTGCTCGACGCCATGGGCGGCGCCGACCTGCCGCTGTTCAAGGATCCCGAGGCGCCCGTCCGCGTGTGGCTGCACCGGCAGCTCCGGCAGATGGCCGACGAGCTGGCGGTACCGGCCGTCGCCGCCGTCGCGCTCACCCTGGCGCAGTCGGCGATGTGGGACGCGGAAATCGCGCGCCGGCACGACGAGTCGGTCAGGACGATCGTCGAACGGATCCACGCCGCCGTCCGGTCGGCCGTCGCAAGCGGGGAGTTGGAGACCGATGCCGATCCGTCGGACCTGGCGGCGATGCTGGTCGGGCCGATCGTCTACCGCACGACCATGGAGCGGGACGTGGTTTCCGACGACCTCATCGACCGGCTCGTCACCGGCGTGGGAACCTGGTCCGGCTGAGGGCTGCTCCGCCCACCCGACTCGACCACAGCCGCCTGACCTGCGCTGACGACACTCGCAACGCCCATCCTCGCCCCCGAATGCAGGGTCCTGAGTGACGTCGGGGTGCGCAGGCGGTGCGCGTCGCGGAGCGGGGATTCGCCGCACGCGCGGCGGTAGTCCCTGGAGAACTGGCTGGGACTGGTGCAGCCGACGGTGTGAGCGGCCGTGGTGACGTCGAGCAGGTCGACGATCATGAGGCGGCGGGCTTCGCCGAGGCGGAGGGCCTTCTGGTACTGCGGCGGGGTCATGCCGGTCGCGGTGCGGAAGTGCTCGCGCAGCGACGACGTGCTCATGGCGAGTTTCGAGGCCAGCGTGGGGACGCGCAGGGGTTGGGCGTAGTTGGCCTTGAGCCAGGAGACCGCGTGAGCGATGCGGGCGCCGGGACCGGTGTTGCGCAAGTACCCGGAACGGACGTCGCGCCGCTTGGCGCGCGGGGACGACTTCGGTCCGTAGGACGTGCTGTGGACCGTTGGGGTCTTCGCACCGTGGCTGGAACGCCGCCTCAGGCCCTGGCAGGCGTCCTTCGTGGACGAATCGCCGCCCTGTCGGCGATTCGTCCACAGGGGCTCGTCACCAGGGCACGGCCCCGTCGTCGTCGAACAGGCCTCCGGTCGGGCCGTCGTCCGGCAGCGTGGCGAGCCGGATGGCGATCCTGGCGCCTTCCGCGGGCGTCCGGGTTCCCCGGAAACCGGTGAGATCGGTCGCCACGTAGCCGGGGCAGGCGTTGTTGATCTTGATGGGGGTGTCCGCCAACTCCTTGGCGTACTGGATGGTGACGGCGTTGAGGAACGTCTTCGTCGGCCTGTACACCCCGTCGACCTCGCCGAGGTCGACGCCGGGCGTGGTCTGGAGGGTCAGGGACGCGACGTGGCTGGACTGGTTGACGATCCGCGGGTGCTCGGAGCGGCGCAGCAGCGGCAGCAACGCGTTGGTGACCCGGACGACGCCGAGCACGTTGGTCTCCACCACCGCCCGCAAGGCCTCGGGTGCCACGGTCGAGGGCTTCGCGGGCCACGGCCCGGCGATGCCCGCGTTGTTGACCAGCACGTCGAGTCGCCCGGCGCGCTCCTCGATCAGCGCGGCGGCGGCCGCGACACTCACGTCGTCGGTCACGTCCAGCGGGACGCCGAAAGCGTCCACACCGGCCGCGCGCAGCTTCGCCACCGCGTCCGTCCGGCGCTCGTCGCGGTCCCCGACGCCGACGCTCCACCCCAGCGCGCCGAGCCCGGCCGCGATCTCGTACCCGATCCCCTTGTTCGCGCCGGTGACCAACGCGATCGTCTGTTCGCTCATGCCTTCGATCGTGGCCGCGCACCGGCGGGGAACCAACACCGTCCGCGTAGAGCAGCGATACCCGGACGGTATCGATCGGGCGGTAGCCTGGACCGGTGGAGACGCGGGAGTTGCGGTACTTCGTCGCGGTCGCCGAGGAGCTGCACTTCGGTCGGGCCGCCCGGCGGCTGGGCATCGCCCAGCCGCCGCTGTCGCGGACCATCGCCCAGCTCGAACACCGCCTCGGGGTCGCGTTGCTGGAACGCACCAGCCGCAGGGTCGCGCTCACCGACGCCGGGTCGGTGCTGTTGACCGAGGGCCGGGCGATCCTCGGTGCGGTGGCCGCGACCGAGCGGCGAACCCAGCAGGCCGCGACGAGTCGGCCTTCGCTCGTGCTGGCCACCAAGGCGGGCACTTCCGGTGAGCTGCTGGCGAAGCTGCTCGACGCGTACGCCGTCGAGCCGGGCGCCGTCGCCGTCGAACTGCTGCTGTGCGAATCGCAGCCCCAGCGACCGCTGCACGACGGCCGCGCCGACGTGGCGCTGCTGCACCAGCCGTTCGACTCCACGGCCGACCTCGACACCGAGGTCCTGACCACCGAGGGACAGGTGGCCGTCCTCCCGTCCTCGCACCCGCTCGCGGGCAGGTCCCACGTCCGGACGGCCGACGTCAGCTCGTTGCCGGACCTCCCGCTCGCCCGCTGGCCGTACCCCGACGGCACCTACCCCGAGGGCCGAGGCGCGGAAGTGCGCAACCTGACGCAGCTCTTCCAGCTGATCGCCCTGGGCCGCACCACCGTGGTCCTCCCCGATTCCTGCCGCGCCACCCTGCTGGAAGGCCTGGCCGCCGTACCGGTGCTGGACGCGCCACCCGTGACGACCGTGATCGCCTGGCCACCGCACAGCCGCTCCCGAACCCTCGCCGACCTCGTCCGGGTGGCCACACGCCTCTGATCGCACCGCGTTCCCGGCCATCGTCGACACCTCCTAACCGGACGCGCGGCTCAGTCCGCCGGTGTCACCGCGGGGTGCGGCGGCACCTCCGTCCTGGTGCGCCACCAGCGGCGGGACGCCAGCGCGGCCAGCACGGCGCCTGCGGCGTTGACCAGGACGTCGTCCACCGACGACACCCGGTCCAGTCGGAAGGCGTACTGCGCGATCTCGACCAGGACCGAGCAGCCCGCCCCGAGCGCCAGGACCCGCGGCAGGGACGCCAGCGCCGCGAACCGCATCGGGGCGAAGAACCCCAGCGCCGCGAAGACCAGCAGGTTGCCCGCGATCCCGAGCTGGCCCATCTCGACCAGGTCCCGCAGCGGGACCAGGCTCACCCGACCGGGGACGACGCCCGCGCCCTCGCCCGGCATCATGGTCAGCCACACGAACGGCACCGTCCCGTAGACCAGGCCCACCTCGGCCAGCGACATCCGCCACGCCGACGTGACGCCCGCGGCACGTCGGCGGCGCGCCAGGGCCCACGCGACCAGGGCGGCCAACGGCACACCGAGCAGCGTCATGAACACCACGCCGTTCTCCGTGTCGAAGCAGCCGTGCCACCGCCCGGCCAGGCACACCGGAGCGGCCATCAGGAGCATCCGCCGCAGGGCGAACGCCCCGCTCGCCAGGGCGAGGACCACCAGGACGACGAGCACGATCCGGAGCGCGCGGCGGTGCGGTGCAGACGGGGTCGGGGTGTGGTTCACGCTCCCCATTGGAGGCGAGAGGCCGTTGCGGTGGCGTATCAGGTTTTGGATACGCCACCGATACGCGGCACCGCACCGCGCGAACCGCGTTCGAGGGTGTTCGACCACACCACGGCAGCCACCCGTCCAAGGGCGGGCATGCGCTAGCTTGAACGGCTGGTGGATGTTCAGCAGTGCAGCATCCCGGTTCAGCCTCTGCCGCCCCGCCACCACCGGTCGGGCGGCCACCGCCGCCGAGGAGCGCATGCATGACTACCCGCCCCGACATCTCCGTTTCGAAGTTGGCCTCCGAGTTGGCGGAGATGACCCGGTTGGTCGAGGACGAAGACCACGAGGCGGTCGCGTGCCGGTTCACCGAACACCTGGTTCACACCGTCGCCGGTTGCGACCTGGCGTTCCTGGCGGTCAGCACCGAGGACGGCTTCGAGGTCCCCGTCGCCACAGGGCGGTCGCCGCTCACCTCCGCGACGGGCGATAACCCGATCCTCGAAGTGCTCCGCTACCGCGAACCCCGCCGCTTGGGCGACACGTCCGAGGATGACCGCTGGCCGCAGTTCGCCGCACAGCTGGCAGCGCACGGCCACCGCAGCTGCCTGGTGCTCCCCCTGCCCGCCGCGCACGTCCCGACCGCGGCGGTGACGCTGCTGTCCCGCGAGCCGCACCGGTTCAACGAGCACTCCTACGACGTCATCCTGTTGATCGCCCTGCACGCCGGGGTCGCCCTCGACAACATCGAGGTGCTGCACCGCAGCAAGCGGATGGTGCAGCACCTGACCACGGCGATCGGCACCCGTCACACCATCGGCCTTGCCCAGGGCCTGCTGATGCGCCACTTCTCCTGCGACACCGACGGCGGTTTCGCACTGCTGCGCAAGGCGTCGCAGAGCACCAACCGCAAGCTGCGGGACATCGCGTCCGACCTGGTGGGAGCGCACGAGCAAGGCCGGTTCCACGAGGTGCTCGACCACCACGGCGTCACCGGGGTCGCGGCGCCGCGACCTGACGGTGTCCCGAGCTGACCGCGACGCGGTTCCTCTCCTGAAGGCGACGCGCCACGCACATCCGCGGGGATCGCGCGGTGGTCGCGGCACCCGGACCCGAGTTTCGGGTCGAAGCCGCGCTTGAGGCTCACCGGGCGGCGAACGGGCCGCCTGGCGCGAAGGCGTACCGGGCGAAGCGCTCGCCGATCAGCTGGTGCGTGGCGGTGTCCGGGTGCAGCGCGTCGGGCAGCGGGTGCGCGTCGGCGTCCTGCTCGCCGTAGAGCCGGGTCCCGTCCAGGTAGTGCAGGTTCGGGTCGTCCTCCCGGCGTTCGACCAGCGACGCCAACGCCTCGCGGATGATCCGCAGGGTCAGCTGCGGCGCTTCCCCGTGCGGACCGGTGGCGGTGAAGGTGACGTTGCCCGTGCCGAGCGCGTCCGGGTCCAGCGCACCGGGGCCAGGCGTGTCCTCGTGGATGCCGCAGAAGATCGGTGACATCAGCACGAGCGGTGCGCGGGGATGGCCGTCGCGGATCGTGTCCAGGAACCCGTGCACGGCGGGCACGAACGCCCGCAGCCGCATCGCGTCGAAGTTCACCACGTTGATGCCGAGCTTCACGCTGATCAGGTCGGCCGGGCGGTCGCGCATCACGCGGGCGGTGAACGGGTCGACCAGCGCGCTGCCGCCGAGCCCGAGGTTGTGCAGCTCGACGTCGCCGTGCCGTGCCGCGACGGCGGGCCAGATCCCGGTCGGCGTGGTCGCGTTCGAGCCGTGGCTGATCGAGCTGCCGTGGTGCAGCCAGACCCGCCGGTCGGAGTCGACCGGCCGCACCGGCGCGTCCGTGCGCAGCGCGACCAGCTCCACCGCTTCGTTGTGCGGCAGCCAGATCTCGACGAGCTTGTCACCCTCCGCGAGGTCGGTGAACCGGGTGGTGCACGCCGTGCCCGCGTGGAACTCCGACGTCCCGGTCCGCAGGTCGACCTCGACGAGGTCGCCCCCGTCGAGTCGCCCGCCGGCGACCTGCTCGCCGTCGACCACGAGGTCGACGCTGCCGCGCGGACGGGCGGCGCCGCGGTAGGCGACGCGGGTCGGGTGGCTGACCAGCTCGACGGTGCGCGCCGCGGTGGCCATCGCCAGGCGCACACCGGAGGGCTGGCTCTCCACGGCCAGCAGCTGCGGATCGGGGAAGCGGGCGCGCACCCAGGCGGGCAGCCGGTGCGGCCGCACGCCGCGGGCGGTGTCCTCCAGTTCGGCGGCACCGCGCACGAACGCGTCGGTCAGAGGTGTGGTGATCATGGTCTTCCCGTTTCAGGGGTTCAGGGGCCAGGACCGCAGGAGGGCGTCGAGCGCCACGACGGTCTTGTCCCAGGACACTTCGGGCGCGGGCGAGCTGTGGTCGAAGTTGCCGCTGCGTTCGAGTGCGAGGAAGCCGTTGATCGTGCTGCCCAGCAGCCGCACGGCGTGCACGTGCTCGTCCTGCGGCACCGGGTAGCCCCTGAGCACGGCCCCGGCCTGTGCGGCCACCTTCGTGGCGGCGTCCGACCGCACGACGGCCTCGCCCGCGCGGCGCTGCAGCGACTGCCAACGCCCTGGTGACTCACGCGCGTAGGCCCGGTGCGCCGCGGCGTACCCCTCCAGCGCGAGCCTGCCCGCACGCCCCGCGATGGCCTCGCCGACCCGGTCGGCCAGCTCGCCGAGCGCGAGCGCGGTCACCCCGTCGCGCACCGCGCTCAGGTCTCGGACGTGCGAGTACAGGCTGGGTGCCTGCACACCGAGACGCCTCGCGACCGCGGTCAGGGTGATCGCGTCGAACCCCGCCTCGTCCGCGAGGGCGGCGGCGTCGGCCACGACGACGGCCGCGCTGAGAGGAGGACGCATGACACCAACCTACACCCCTTAGGCAAACACCTATGTCCCGTAGGTCAGCGGCCGTAGGCCTCCAGCAGCCGCAGCCACACCTCGCTCACGGTCGGGAACGCCGGAACCGCGTGCCACAACCGGTCCAGCGGAACCTCCCCGACGACCGCGATCGTGGCGGCGTGCAGCAACTCGGCGACGTCCGGGCCCACGAGCGTGAACCCGACGATCACCCCGCGGTCCTCGTCGACGACCATCCGAGCGTGACCCCGATATCCCTCGGCGTGCAGGGAGGACGTGGCGAGGGCGGCCAAGTCGTGGTCCACCACCCGGATCCGCAGCCCGGCGGCCTCCGCGGCGGCCGCGGTCAGCCCCACCGACGCGATCTCCGGGTCGGTGAACACCACCTGCGGCACCGCGCGCTCGTCGGCCGTCGCGACGTGCCTGCCCCACCGGCCGTCCTCGACCGCCTCGCCCTTCGCGCGCGCCACGATCACGTCGCCCACGGCGCGAGCCTGGTACTTGCCCTGGTGGGTCAGCAGAACGCGCCGGTTCACGTCACCGGCGGCGTAGAGCCAGCCGCCGTCGAGCGGCTCACCACCCTCGTCGACGACCCGCAGCGTGTCGTCGACCGCGAGCCAGGTACCCGGTTTCAGACCGATGGTGTCGAGGCCGATGTCCGCGGTGTTCGGCGTGCGGCCGATCGCGACGAGGAGTTCGTCGGCTTCGACCTGCTCACCGCCGGTGAGCGTGATGGACACCGTGCCGTCGTCGTTGCGCTTCACCGAGCCGGCCTCGACACCGATGCGCACCGACACGCCCTTGTCCCGCAACGATTCCACGACCCGCTCACCGACGAACGGCTCCGCGAGGTGCAGCACGCCGTCACGGGCCAGCATCGTCACCGACGACCCCAGACCGGAGAACGCGGTGGCCATTTCCGACGCCACCACGCCACCGCCGATGACGGCGAGCCTGCCGGGAACACTGCTCGCGGCAGCCGTTTCCCGACTGGTCCACGGCGCCGCGTCCCGCAAGCCCGCGATGTCCGGGACCAGCGCGCCACTCCCGGTCGCGACGACGACCGCGTGCCGTGCGGTCAACGTGGTCGTGGAGCCGTCCTTGCCGGTCACGTCGACCACACGGGCGGAGACGACGCGGCCGTGCCCGCGGTGCAGCGGAACGCCGATCTGCTCCAGCCAGGACGCCTGCCCGTCGTCCTGCCAGTTCGAGGCGAACGAGTCGCGGCGGCGGAGCACGGCCGCCACGTCCAGATCGCCCGTCACCGCCTCGCGCGCACCGGGCACCTGGCGGGCCGCCCGCAGCGCGGCCCCGCTGCGCAGCAACGCCTTGGTCGGCATGCACGCCCAGTAGGAGCACTCACCACCGACCAGTTCCCGCTCGACGATCGCGGCGGTCAGGCCACCCCGCACCACCCGGTCGGCGACGTTCTCCCCCACCGGGCCCGCGCCGATGACGACCACGTCGTAGGTAGTCGTGCCCATGTCAGCTCTCCTTGGCCGAGCGGCCGAGGCGCAGCGCCGAGACGAGGAAGAAGACGCCACCGAGAACCGCGTAGCCCGCCACGTTGGTGAGCACCGCGTTCTCCGCGCCGGCCATCGCGATGAACGACCCGCCTGCCAGCACGGAGATGCCGCCGCTGAGGATCATCGGCCACTGGCCGCCCATCCCGCGACGGCCGACACCCACGACCAGCTGGACGAGCCCGGAAACGATCGCCCAGGCGCCCCACACCCGCAGGACCGCGGGCACACCGGACGTGGCGGCGACGGCCAGGCCGATGGTGGCGATCAGGCTGATCGCGATGTTCACGTACAGGCCACGAGTCGATCCGGTGCCACGGGACGAACGGGCGTCCACGACCGCCGCGGCGACGTCGAACAGCGGGTAGAGGACCAGCAGGGCGATACCGAGCGGCCCGAGCTCCGACTTGGTGACGAACAGCAGGCCCGCCCAGACGATGGCGAACGCGAACCGCACGAAGTACAGCCGACGCAGTACCGGCGCGAACCCGCTGGTGGCGGGCGAGTCAAGGGTGGTCACGATGATCCTCTCCAAGGTGCGTACCGGTGGGCCGCAGTGCCATCCGACGTCGGGTACGACGCCAGCTGGCACTCCCCATGCGATACCGAACGTTCTGTCTCGGCCCAGTATTACGACGGCGATCCAGAGTTGTCAAGACAGAACGTTCTATCTCATGTCAAGGACATCAGGCAGGGCTGGAGACTTCAAGACGCGGCCGTCCGGAACGCGGTCTCGTCCTTTGTGGACGCACTCGCCCCAAGCCGTCGACGAGCGTCCCCCGGCACGCCGAACCGGGGCTGCTCAACGGGATTCTCGCGCGTCACCACGGAACTGCCGTCGTGGCGGCCCTCGGATTCCGGGAGGTGCGCGGCCCCGCCTACGCTCCGACGGCGTGGGCTTGCAGGAGTCCCTCGACTCCCCGCAGGAAGGTCTCGCAGACCAGCACCGGGTCGAACAGGCAGCCCGCGGCCATGGCGCCGTCGCGCAGCATGACGTAGTGCCGGGCGGCGGGCTCGGCCGAGTCCTCCCGGACGCGCGCCAGCAGTTCCGTGAGGGTGTCCAGGAACCACTGCCGGTGGTCGAGGACGGCCCTGTGCACCGGGTGGTCGGGATCGGAGTACTCGGCCACGGCGTTCAGGAAGGCGCATCCGCGGAAGCCCGGTGACCGGATGCCCTGCGCGATCGACTCGCCGACGGCTCGGAGCGTCTCGACCGGCGGCAGTCCGCCCGCGATGGCCACGTCCACCTGGCCGCGCAGCGCGTGGTCGGCCCCGCGCAGGTAGGCGAGGACGAGGTCCTCCTTGCCGGGGAAGTGCCGGTAGAACGTGGCCCGCGTCACCTGCGCCTCGGCGAGGATCCGGTCGACGCCGACGGAGTGGATCCCCTCCGCGTAGAAGATCCCGCTCGCCGTGGCGAGCAGCCGGGTTCGCGCCTCGGACGGCCGGCTGCCTGGTTCACTGCGTGCCATCCGCTCATGATAGCGAAAGAACGTTCGGTCTTCCATTCAGCGGACCGGAAGGCGGTGAGCCGTCACCTCGGCCGATCCGAGCGGTGGCCGTCTCAGCGCCCAGGATCTGGTGAGGCCGGTCCGTCGGGCGGAGCCGGCGTGGGGAAGGTGACCCGGACGGTGGTGCCCTGCCCTGGCGCCGAGGTGACCCCGACCGTGCCGCCGTGCGCGGTCACGATCGCCTCGACGATGGCCAGCCCCAAACCCGATGAACCACCGCTGTCACGGCTGCGGCTGGGGTCGGCGCGGTAGAAGCGCTCGAACACGTGCGGCAGGTGTTCCGGCGCGATCCCGTCACCCTCGTCGCGAACCGCGACCACCACCTGCCCGTCCTGGACGCTCACGGCAATCGTGACCGGCGTTCCGGGCCGGGTGTGCTGCACCGCGTTGCCGACGAGGTTGCGCAGCACCTGCTGGACGCGGGGGCCGTCCCCGTCGACGACCGCTTCCGCCACCCCCCGCAGGGTGATGGCCCGGTCGGTGCTGATCACCCGTGCGTCGTCCACCACCTCGCCTGCCAAGGCCACCACGTCCACGGTCTCGCGGTTCAACGGTCGGGCCGCGTCGAGGTGGGCCAGCAGGGACAGCTCGTCGACGAGCAGCCGCATCCGGCCTACTTCGACCTGCATCCGTTCCATGGCGTGGTCGAGCTGGTCGGGGTCGTCCAGTCCACCTTGGACGTACAGGTCGATCCAGCCGTGCATGGTTGCCAGCGGCGTGCGCAGTTCGTGGCCCGCGTCGGCGACGAAGCTGCGCAGCCGGTCCTCGGCCCGACGCTGGGCCTCGAACGCGTCCTTGACCGCGACCGCGATCGCGGCTTCCGGGCCCGCGAGCAGCAGGACGCGGATCAGCCGCCACCGGGAGGTCGCCTTCACCGCTGCACCGGCCGCAGGCTGTACCCGAAGCCGCGCACGGTGTGGATCAGCGACGGGCCGCCGAAATCGATCTTGCGACGCAGGTTCGAGACGAACCGCTCGACCACGCCCGCGTCGCCGCCGAAGTCGTACTGCCAGACGTGGTCGAGGATCTGCGCCTTGGAAACCACCCGCCCGGTGTTGCCCAGCAGGTAGCGCAGCAGCCGGAACTCCGTGGGCGAAAGCTCGACCGCACGCCCGTCCCTGGTCACCACGTGCCGGGGCTCGTCCATCTCCAGGTCGCCGCAGCGCAGCACGCCCTCCGGCAACGCGGGCGGCACGCGGCGGGAACGCCGCAGCAGCGCCTCCAGCCGCGCGGCGACCTCCACCACGCTGAACGGCTTGGTGAGGTAGTCGTCGCCGCCCAGGCGCAGCCCGCGCACCCGGTCGTCCACCTCGTCGCGGGCGGTCAGGAACATCACCGGCACCTGGACGCCCTGCGCGCGCAACAGGTGCAGCAGGTCGAAGCCGTCCGTGCCGGGCAGCATCACGTCCAGCACGATCGCGTCGGGCGTGCGCGCCCCGATCGCGGCCAGGGCGGCAGGCACGTCGCCCGCGACCTCGACCTCGAACCCCGCGAACCGCAGCGCGGACAGCAGCAGCTCCCGCAGGCCGGGGTCGTCGTCCACCACCAGGATGCTGTCCACGTCCCCCATCACACCACCCCGGCGGGAACGGGATCGGGCTCCTCCACGGGAACGGGCAGCCGCGCGCCCTCCACGTCCAGGTTCGGCAGCACCCGGTCGAGCCACCGCGGCAGCCACCAGGCGCCGTGCCGGGTCAGCGCCAGCACCGCGGGCACGAGCGTCATCCGGATCAGGAACGCGTCCAGCAGGACACCCACCGCGAGCGCGAAGGCGATGGGCTTCAGCGTGGCGTCGCCGTCCGGGATGAAGCTCGCGAAGACCGCGATCATGATCAGGGCGGCCGCCGCGACCACGCGCGCCGAGGCCCGGAACCCACGGGCGACCGCGCGTCGCGGGTCGCCGCTGCGCACGTACTCCTCGTGCATGCGGCTGATCAGGAAGACCTCGTAGTCCATCGCCAGGCCGAACAGCACGGCCATGAGGATGATCGGCATGAAGCTGATCACCGGTCCGGTGCGCGGGACCCCGATCAGTTCGGCGAGCCAGCCCCACTGGAACACCGCGACCACCGCGCCCAGCGCCGCGCCGACCGACAGCAGGAAACCCAGCGTCGCCTTGAGCGGCACCACCAGCGACCGGAAGGCCACCATCAGCAGCAGGAAGGCCAGACCCACGACGATCAGGGCGAAGGGCACGAGCGAAGCGCCCAGCAGCTCGGAGATGTCGATGCCGATGGCGGTCGCGCCGGTCACCCCCACGGAGTCCCCGCCCGCGGCCTCCAGGTCGGCCACCACCTGTTCGGTGCGTTCGTCCCGCGGCCCGGTCTCGGGAATCACCCGCACCAGCGCGTACCCGCCGTCCGCGGACAGCTGCGCGGGTGCGGCAACGGCCACCCCGTCCACCGCGCGGAACCTGTCGACCAGCGCCTCGGCGGCGACCTGTCCGTCACCTTCGTTCCGGAGGTCGGCCAGTACCAGCAGCGGGCCGTTGAAACCCGGTCCGAACGCGGCGGCCGTCAGGTCGTAGGCCTGCCGCTGCGTGCTGGCCGCCGGAGCGGAACCGTTGTCGGTGAGCGAGAGCCGCAACCCCGCCGCCGGTACGGCCATGACGCCGAGCGCCGCGACGACGGCGAGCGTCGTGACCAGCGGCCGGCGGGTGACCAGCCGGACCCAGCGCGCGCCCGTCGTCGGCCTGCCGTCCTCAGCTTCGCGCCGGGCGGCCCGCGAGCCGGGCTTCGGACGTAGCCGTTCCCCGGCGAAGGCCAGCACGGCCGGGATGAGGGTGACCGCCACCAGCACCGCCACGACCACGGCCACGGCAGCGGCCAGTCCCATCGCGGTCAGGAACGGGATCCCGACGACGGTCAGCCCGGCCAGGGCGATGACCACGGTGAGGCCCGCGAACACCACGGCGGTGCCCGCCGTGCCGATCGCGCGGGCCGCGGACTCGGCCACCGGCATGCCGGACGCCAGCTGCGACCGGTGCCGACCGACGATGAACAGCGCGTAGTCGATGCCGACCGCCAACCCGAGCATGAGGGCCAGGGCCGGGGCGGTCGACGGCAGGGTCAGCACGCCCGCGACCGCGGCCAGGCCGGTGACGGTCGCGCCCACCCCGAGCAGCGCGGTGAGCAGGGGGAGCCCGGCCGCCGTCAGCGAACCGAACGTGATGACGAGGACGACCAGGGCGATCAGCAACCCCAAGGCCTCGGTGCCGTGTCCACTTCCCCCTTCACCGGGGCCGCTGTAAGCCGATCCCCCGAACTCCACCCGCAGCCCGGCCTCGCGGGCCGGTTGGAAGACGTCCTCCAGCGCGTCGCGGACGCTGCTCTCCAAGTGGGCGGCCTTCTCGCGGTAGGCGACGGTCGCCAGGGCGGTGCCACCGTCCGACGAGACCGTCTTGGCGGTGAAGGGGCTCACCACGCCGACGACCCGCGGCGCCCCCGCGGCGGCGGCGAGGGTCTGCTCGACGACGGCTTCGTGCTCGGCGACCCGGTGGCCGGCGGGCGCGACGAACACCACTTGCGCGGAGGCGCCCACCGAGTCCGGGAACTGCTCGGCGACGGCGTTCAGGGTCTGCTGGGCGCGCGAGCCGGGAATCGAGAAGTCGTCCTCGTACGTGCCACCGGCGGTGCCGGCGAGCGTCCCGGCGGCTGCCAGGACGACCAGCCAGGCCATCAGGACGGTCGAGCGGCGCCGGTAGGCCCAGGCGCCGAGCCGGTGGAGCAGTGCGGCCATGAGGTCAACTCCCGTGGTGGTGGATCGAGGAGCCCCATCACACCGGCCTTGCCTGACGACCCGGTGCCCGCGAACCTGACGGTTGCCTGACGGTCGACCGTTCACGTTCCCCGGAAGCGCCCGGCGCCGGTGGCCGCTCGCTCGGCCCGCTCCCCCGCGGGCGAAGCTCGGTTCCGCCGCACAGTCCTGTGTGGACGGTCATGGCGCAGCAGCCGGGGGGAACGCCGATCTCCCATGGATTCCGGCCATTCCCGCATCAGCACCGACGGCACGCTGATCGAGACCGATCGACCGGACGGGCGAACACCGCCGCGTGGCGTCACGTCCAGACCGCGAAGAACCTCTTCATGATCATGTACGCACCTCGCCGAAAGGTTGCTCCACGAGGGACGGATCACCCGGTCCACTACTTCACTAGTGAAAGGTGTTACCTTGGCCGCTGTCGACGACGGAGGGGAGATGACCATGAACTTGCGAAGGCAGCCCGACCGGGCGATTCCGGTCATCGCTGAAGGTTTGGGCAAGAAGTACCGCAGGGGGTGGGCGCTGCAAGAAACGTCCCTGGTGATCCCCTCGAACCGGATCGTGGCCCTCGTCGGCCCGAACGGCGCGGGCAAGAGCACGCTGATGGGGCTGATCACCGGGTTGCTGCGCCCGACGACCGGTGAGATCACCGTGTTCGGCGACCGCCCGACGGGCAAGGGGCTGCACCCCTCGGTGTCCTACCTGGCCCAGCAGAAGCCGCTGTACCAGCAGTTCACCGTGACCGAGACGCTGAAGCTCGGGGCGCGGACCAACCCGACCTGGGACCAGGGCTACGCCGAGCACCTGATCGAGCAGGCCGCGGTGCCGATGGGGGCGAAGGTGAGCACCCTGTCCGGCGGACAGCGCACCCGCGTCGCGCTGGCGCTGGCACTGGGCAAGCGTCCGGGCCTGCTGCTGCTCGACGAACCCCTGGCCGACCTGGACCCGCTGGCCCGCGAGACCGTGCTGCGCACGCTGATCACCGAGGCGCGGACACAGGGCATCACCGTCTTGCTGTCCTCGCACGTGCTGGCGGAGCTGGAAGGAGTGTGCGACCACCTGGTCCTGCTCCACAAGGGACGGATCCAGCTGGCCGGAGACGTCAAGCAGCTCGGCGCAGGCGGCACCCCGCTCGGCGAACTGGTCCTGAACCGCATGCGTGAGGCAGCACAGGGGGAAGCGGCATGATCTGGGTCTCCTGGCGGCAGCAACGCCTGCAACTGATCACCCTGCTCGGACTGCTCGTCCTCGGCGCGGGCGTCATCATCGTGCTGCGGTCGAACATGATCGGCACCATCGACTCGATGGGGCTCTCCCAGTGCGTGACGGGGTCGGGCGCGGGGTGCGGGGGGTCCGAGGCGGGGGCCGTCTTCGACTCTTCGTGGGGCACCGTCCTCAACGTGGCTCAAGCCGGGATCCTGTTGCTGCCCGTCCTGATCGGCGTCTTCATCGGCGCCCCGCTGTTCGCCAGGGAACTGGAACAGGGCACCCACGTCCTGGCCTTCACCCAGTCGGTGAGCCGCACCCGGTGGATGCTCAGCAAGCTGGTCGTCGCGGTGGTTCCCGCGTTGATCGTGCTGGCCGCGCTGCAATACCTGGTCTGGTGGTGGCTGTCCGCGGCCGGGCTCCTGGGCCCGCGCAGGAGCGGATCGTTCTACTTCCTCAACTTCGGCATCGAGCACGTCTCGCCGGTCGCCTACGCGCTGTTCGCCTTCGCGCTCGGCGCCTTCGTCGGAGCGGTGTCCCGCCGCACCCTGACGGCGATGACCGTGGGGCTCGCCGTGTTCACCGTCGTGCGCTTCGTCCTGTCCGACCTGCCGAAGAAGCTGGTTCCCACCCAACGCGCGGAGGGAGCGGCGGACAAGGACATGCACGTGTACCGCGACGGCGGCCTGGTGGTCGACTCGGGTTGGACCGATGCGACCGGACAACCGGTCCCCGCCGACCGTGTCTCCGACCTGAGAGAACCCTGCAGGTCGGCGGCGATAGCGGCGCACGGTCAGACGCAAAACGCGCAAGAGGACTTCCTGGCGTGCTTGACCAAGTCCGGTCTGGCCAAGCAGTACGCGGACTTCATCCCCGAGAGCCTGGCCTGGCAGGTGCACCTGGCCGACGCGGCGATCTACGGTGGACTCGCGGTCCTGCTGCTGGCGGGCACCGCCTGGGCGCTGCGGCGTCAGAGCTGAGCGTGGTGGAGGCCCCCTGGCCGCGGGAGCACCTATGCTGGCCGATGTGATCGAGTTCCGGATCGACCGGCGATCCGGGGTCTCCACCTACATGCAGATCATCCAGCAGGTCAAACAGGCCATGCGACTGGGACTGCTGAACCCCGGCGACCGGCTGCCCTCAGCGCGGGAGGTGGTGGAGGCGACAGCCGTCAACCCCAACACCGTGCTCAAGGCGTACCGCGAGCTGGAACGGGAAGGGCTCGTGGAGGCCCGCCGCGGCCTGGGCACCTTCGTGACCACGTCGCTGTCCTCCGAGGCCACCACCGGCGACGACGCGCCGCTCCGGCAGGAGCTGGCGGGCTGGATGGGCCGCGCCCAGGAGGGCGGCCTCGTCGTCGAGGACGTCGACGCCCTGTACTCCGCGGTCCGCGACGAGCACTACCCTGCCGAGGAACGATCATGAATCCACTGACCGCCACCGCCGTGGGCAAGCGGTACCGCACCCGCTGGGTGGTCCGCGACTGCACGTTCGCCATCCCCGAGGGCAAGGTCGTCGCCCTGGTCGGCCCGAACGGTGCGGGCAAGAGCACCCTGCTGCGCATGGCCGCGGGCCTCATCCGCCCGACGGCCGGTGAACTGCGGGCCTTCGACACCCCGGTCAACGGGCGCATCCACCCGGACGTCTCGTTCCTGGCGCAGAACCGCTCGCTCTACCGCGACCTCACGGTGCGCGAACTGACGCGTGCCATCGGAACCATGAACGACCGCTGGTCCGCCGACCGGGTCCACGAGGTGCTCGGACTGCTGGCGGGCGTGGACCACGACGCGAAGATCGGCACCCTGTCCTCCGGCACCCAGACCCAGGTGGCCATCGCGATGGCGCTGGGACGGCTCCCCCGGCTGCTGCTCCTGGACGAACCGCTGTCCGACCTGGATCCGTTGGCCCGCGACGAGACGCTGCGGATCATCATGACCGAGGTCGCCGACCGCGGGACCACGGTGGTGATGTCCTCGCACCTGCTCACCGACCTGCGCGAGGTGTGCGACCACATCCTGCTGATCGACGAGGGCCGGGTCCAGGTCGACGGCGACATCGAGGAAGTCCTCGCGGGGCACCGGATCCTGGTCGGCCCGGCCGCGGACGAGTCCGCCGTGGGGGGAACGCTGATCAGCGCGACCCGCACCCAACGCCAGTCCACCCTGTTGCTGCGGGAGGCCGAGCCGACACCGACGGGCTGGGTGGGCACCGAGCCCGACCTGGAATCCCTGGTCATGGGATACCTGCGCGCGTCACGCGAACGGCGGTCATCGGCCCGGCGCGGGTGACCGAACAGGACAGTCGCGGGAACACGTCGAAGGCAGGCATCGCGTTCGAGGGCTGGAGGTCACCACCACCGCGGGTGCCCGATGTGGTGGTGCGCCGACGACCGGCGGGCCGCGGTGCGATCCCACCGGTCGACGGCCGGGTCACTCGGGCAGTCGGCCGAGGAACTCCGACGCAGGTCGTCCTCCTCCGGCGTCGCGTCCACGGTGTCGATGTGCCGCCACGGCACCTGGCGGGCCGCGTCGCTGTTGATCTGCTCGGACGGGCCGCCCGGCTGCGGGTCGACCTCGCGAGGAAGTGCGCGAACGCCTGGAGGCCGATCGGGATCCAGGCACCGCGGTGCGGGCTGCCGAAGGAGAGGTGGACGGCGGTCTCGTACCGCTCCCGCTGCCTTTCCGTCTTCGCCGGCGCGTGGCGGGTGACCAACCCGCCCATGCCGAACCCGCCCGCCGCCCCGCCTCGCCCACGCCGGGCGTGTGGGAGTTCGGCAGGTGTCGCACACTTGACCACAGCGACCACGCGGAGGAAACACCAGTGACCACGGACGGCATCGCCGACTCCTACAACGACAACAGCGTGCTCTTCCGGGTGCTGGGCCAGGTCGGGTGGGGTGACCTGGTCAACGTCGGCTACGTGACCTGGCCGACGGTGCCGCTGGCGCTGGGTGGCCTGGGGCGGTTCCAGCGCAGGCTGGTCCGCCGGTCGCTCGCGCTGCTCGACGCGCGGCCGGGTGAGGTCGTGCTGGACGCGTGCTGCGGGCGTGGGCTCACCACGGCGTGGCTGGCTCGGCAGGGGTGCCGGGCGCTCGGCGTGGACGTCCAACCCGAGCAGGTCGCGGAAGCCCGGACGAGGTTCGGGCACGAGCCAGGAGCCCGGTTCGCCGTCGTGGACGTCACCGCACCGCCGTCACGTGCGGGCGACGTCGACCTGTCCGACGGGGCGCTCGACCGCATCCACTGCCTGGAAGCCGCGTTCCACTTCGGCGCGGCGGGCAGGCGGGCGTTCCTGGCCCACGCCCACCGGCTGCTGCGCCCTGGCGGTCGGCTCGTGCTGGTGGACTTCACCTGGCGGGACTCCGATCCCACGACGATCAACGCCCTCGACCCGGACGGGCTCGTCCGCGCCACCTGGCACTTCGAGGAGTTCGAACCACTCGACCGGTACCTCGCCACCGCGGCCGACATCGGGTTCGCGGTGCACGCGGTGCACGACTGGACGCCGCACGCCCTGGCCCACTACGGCCGTGCGGCGCCAGTGCTGCGTCGGGTCCTGTCCACTCGGGCTGGACGCTGGGCGGCGTGCCGGTACCGACCTGCGCTGGCCGATCTGTCCACCGCGGACTGGCGGCACCTGCTCAGGCTCTTGGACGCGCACAGGACCGCTCTGCTCGGGCCGTGCCGTTACAGCGCCCTGGTTCTCGACAAACCCCTGTGACGCCCAGGGCGGTTCACCCGCGAGGGGTGTGCAGCTTGTCGACGCTGATGACCAGGACGACGCGCTGCTGCGTCCGGCCCCCGTACCAGGGATAGGGGCGCCCGAGGTACTTCTGGGCGAGCTTGTCGATGTGCTCGTCGGCGCCTTCGGTCGTGGAGGAGGTGACCCGGCCGCGGATCGCCCAGTAGCGGGACGGCGAGGCGGGGTCCGCGATGGCCACGGCGACCCGCGCGTCGCGTTCGACGTTGCGCACCTTCTGGTGGGTGCTCACGGTGTTGATGACGATGCTCTCCCCGTCGGTGTCGACCCAGGTCTCGGTGATCTGGGGCGACCCGTCCGGCATGAGGGTCGTCAGGAAGCAGAGCGCGGGCGCGTGCAGGACGTCGAGCAGGTCATTCGGCAGTGTCACGATGGGCAGCCTTCTCGTCGGGTGTTGCCGGGGGGACGCCGTAGAGGCGGTCGATGACGTGCTCGTCCGGCGGTTCGCCGGGCAGTTCGGCGTGGCGGAGCCCGGCGAACGCCACGGCCAGGGCGCGGCGCCACAGGTCCGGGTCGACCTGCCGGGCGGCGTCCATCACCGCGCCGACCATGAGGTGCACGGCGACCAGGTCACCGGGGACCACCCCGGCTGGCAGCTGACCAGCGCGGACCGCCCGCTCGACCAGTTCCGCCACGAGCGGCGTGATCCGGGCGCGTCCCCGCGCCACCAGCTCGGAGGACTGGTTCCCGCTGCGCAGCAGTTCGCCGAGCCCGCGGTTGTCCGCCTCCAGTTCGAACTGCCGCGTCATGAACCAGGTGAGCCCTTCCCAGGGGTCGTCGGCGTGGCGGGCCTGCCGGGCGAGGTCCACCACGGTGTCGATGTGCTCGGCGAACAGGGCGTCCACGAGGTCGAGCCGCTCGGGGAAGCGGCGGTACACGGTGCCCGTGCCGGTCCCGGCCTCGCGGGCGATCTTCTCGTACGACACGCCCAAACCGTCCCGAGCCATCAGCGCCAGGGCGGTCCGCAGCAGGAGCTGCCGGTTGCGCTCCGCGTCGCGGCGCAGAGGACGTTCTTCCATGCGCCGAACCTAGCAAGTGGAAACCTGATTCTCAAGTTGACAGCAGATTCCACTTTCTGGCTACGATGGCACGACCGACACGACGGAGAGGCCCATGCCACCACTGCCCACGACCGTCGAACCGTTCCGCGTCGACGTCGAAGACCGGGAACTCGAACAACTCGCCCGCAGGCTGGCCGACACTCGCTGGCCCGACCGCGAGACCGACGCCGACCAAGGTCCCGGACTGGACCGGATCCGCGCGCTGTGCGCGCACTGGGCCACCGGCTACGACTGGCGGCGCTGCGAGCGGGAGATCAACGACATCGGGTCGTTCCGCACCGTCCTGGACGGCGTCGGCGTCCACCTCCTGCACGCCCGCTCACCCGAGCCGTCGGCGCTCCCCCTCCTGCTCTGCCACGGCTGGCCCGGCTCGGTGCTGGAGTTCCGGCGCCTGGTCGGCCCGTTGACCGACCCGGTCGCGCACGGCGGACGGGCGGAGGACGCCTTCCACGTCGTCATCCCCTCGATGCCCGGATTCGGCTTCTCCGACCAGCCGACCACCACCGGCTGGGGAACCTCCCGGATCGCGGACGCGTGGATCGAGCTGATGGGCCGCCTCGGGTACGACCGGTGGGTGGCGCAGGGCGGGGACTGGGGGTCCGCCGTCGTGGAGGCCATCAGCCGCAAGGCACCCGAGGGTTTCCTCGGGATGCACGTCAACCTGCCGATCGTGTTCCCCACCGAGCAGGAGGTGGGCGAGGCCACGCCCGACGAGCAGCGCATGATCGCGAAGGCCCAGCGCTACCAGTCGGTCCTGGACGGTTACGCCAGGGAGCAGTCCACCCGACCGCAGACGATCGGCTACTCCCTCGCCGACTCGCCCGCCGCGTGGATCTACACGCTCTTCCAGGACGTCACGGACAGCGACGGCGATCCCGAGTCGGTCGTCGACCGCGACGAGATCCTCGACGACGTCATGATGTACTGGCTGCCCAACGCGGGAGCGTCGTCGGCACGGCTGTACTGGGAAGCGCGCCGCGAACCGCGGGTGCCGTCCGGACCGAACCCCACGCCCGCCGGGTTCAGCGTCTTCCCCGGCGAGGCCGTCCAGGCGTCGCGCCGGTGGATCGACCGGCGGTACACCAACGTCCTGCACTACCGCAGGCTCGACCGCGGCGGGCACTTCGCCGCCCTCGAACAACCCGCCCTCCTGACGGACGAGATCCGGACGACCTTCCGGTCCTTGCGCTGAGACGGGGTGCGGACAGCGCCACTTCGCACCACGGCCGGGCACCGCCGTGCCCGGCGGCGTGGCCGGTGGTGCAGGCTCATGCCCGTGATCGACGATTTCGCGAAGGAATACCTGCACAGCGACCTGCGGGAGATCCGCGAAGCGGTGCTCCGCAAGCTCGACGGGCTGTCCGAGTACGACGTCCGCCGTCCCCTGACCTCGACCGGGACCAACCTCCTCGGTCTGGTCAAACACCTGTCGGTGTCGGAGTCCCGCTACTTCGGCGAGGTCTTCGACCGGCCCTCCCCCGAACCCGTCCCCCGGTGGGACGACCTCGAACGGCGCGGCACCGACATGTGGGCGACCGAGCACGAGACGCGCGAGGAGATCACCGGCCGCTACCGGCGCGTCTGGGAGCACTCCGACGCGACGATCGCCGCGCTCGCCATCGACTCGCCCGGCCACGTGCCCTGGTGGCCACGCCCGGACGTGATGCTGTTCACCGTCCTGGTCCACGTGCTCACGGAGACCAGTCGGCACGCCGGGCACGCCGACATCCTGCGCGAACAGCTGGACGGCACGCTGGACGTGGACACCGCCCGGCGGGGGAAGGACGCGGCTTTCTGGGAAGCCCGGCGCGCGGAGGTCGAGCGGGCGGCCAAGGCGGCCGACCCCGGCAAGGCGTGACCGGTTTAGCGGCCACCACGTCCTGCCCCGCACCACCCGCCGATCAGCAGACCCCGTGGATCGAGGTCGAAAGCACCCGTGCCCCGGCACGCCGACGACTCCTGGTCCGCACCACTACGTCAGCGGGGCGACGCCCGTTCCGAGTGCCAGGGGCCCGTCGTCCGACTCCAGCACCAGGCCGCCGTCCGACCAGGCGGCGCGGAACGCCTCCGGTTCGACCGCCGTGACGCGGACGCCGAACTGGGCCACCTCCGTCGCCAAGGACAGCATGATGCCCACCAGCGCGAACTTGCTGCCGTGGTAGGACGGCGTCGCGTCGGGAGTCACGACGACGACGGTCCCACCGCGCCGCAGCCGCATGCCGGGCAGAACAGCCTTCACGACCGCGACCGTCCCGAAGACGTCGATGTCGCGCTGCCTGCGGAGGTCGTCCACCGTGGACTCGCCGTGGTCCGTGCCCGCGACGAGGACGTCGATCGGCGCGATGTCGTCCTCGACGGACCTGATCGCGGGCTCGATCCCGGTGGCGGAACCGATGTCCAGGACGCGCGCGAACGCCAGACCGGGCTCCAGCGCCTCGAACTCCGCGACCTGCTCGGGTCTGCGGACGATGCCGACGACGCGGTGGCCGGCGCTCAGGGCTCGCTCGGCGAACGCCCGACCGAGACCACCGCCCACCCCGGCGATCAGGAAGGTCTTGCTGCCCGTCACGGCCCCACCTCCGAAACCTCGGCGACCAGGCCCCAACCCTAGACAGGGTCTACCGGGGGCTCGGTGCGAGCCGGGTCGACGTGGGCACGTCGCCGTGGTCGAACGCGCTGGTGTCGAGCCCGCACTCGGCGCACGGCCGATCCGGGACACGGGTCCGGTCCCTCGTACCGGGTTCGGTGGTCAACCCCGGCGGGACGCGGGCCCGACACCAGCGACGCTTGCTCCGCGGTTCGTCGAGCGGTGTTCCTCAGATGCCGCAGTTGGGCGCGGACCAGAACTGGCCGGACCGCTGGGCGACGTGGATGTGGTCGTTGTGGTCCGGGTAGCCGGGGCCGAGGATTTCGGTGAAGCCGTGGTTGCGGGCCTGCTTGGCGATCGCGCAGTAGCCCTGCACGCCCGCGCCGAGGTCGGCCGCGTCGCCGTACATGTGGCGGCTGGTCGACGAGCCGCCCACCGCGCTGTTGCACGAGACGCTGCGGAAGCCGCCGTTGACCGTGAGCGCGCGGTCGCCGAGCGCGTGGCGCAGCGCCTCGAGCTTCCACATGGTGACGAGGGCGTTGGCCTTGGCCTGCGTGGCCGACACCTTGCCGCCGGACCAGTCGGAGTTGCAGCGGTTCAGCTCGCCGTAGGTGAAGTGGACGGGCGTGCAGTCGTCGTCCTGGAGCGCGTAGATCTTGGCGAACGTGGCGGGGCCCGCGACACCGTCGGCCGCGAGGCCGTAGGCCTGCTGGAAGCGGATCACCGCGGACCGGGTGCCCGCGCCGAACTGACCGTCGAGGCCGACCACCGCGCCGTAGCCGGGGTAGCCGGAGACGCGGATCTGGAGCTGGCGCACGTCCTCGCCGCTCGCGCCCTGGGACAGCGAACGGCCCCAGGTGTAGCACCCGTCCATGGCGTGGACGCCGTCCTGCGCCACCACGGGCCCGGGGTCGGCGGCCGCCGTCCCGGTGAAGGTGAGGAAACTCGCGACGAGCACGAGCAGGATCCTTCGCATCATTGGGAAAACACCTTTCGAGGCAGGGGTAAAAGGTGACGTCCCGGAGCGTGTCGGGTGATCATGGTCCGGTCAACGAATCACCAACACGACACTTCGGCCGAAGTTTCCCGACGGTCCGCCGACATGATCTGTCTCAACAGGCCGAAACCGCGTGCCACAGTCCGAACAGCACACCGAACCGGCATTGTCGGTGGAAGAACCGGTGTTGTCGCGGTCGGAAGATGTCATCGGGTGCTGTGCCGCTCGAAATGTCGTCGTCACCGGAAGGCCGCCATCCGCTTGGGAGCGTGGTCCTGTCCCTGGCCGTTCCACCGGTCCTGCTCGTGCTCCTCCCGCCAACCCGAAGTGATGTCAGTCCCACCCGCAGGAGCGCGGCGGTATTCTCCTTTTGCGGAAATGAACTCACTACGTTCTTCTCGGTGCGGATCCTCTTCTCGAGCCTCGGCTCATACGGACACACCTACCCCCTCCTACCGCTGGTGATCGCCGCCCGCGAGGTGGGCCACGAGGTCACGTTCGTGACCACGGCCCGGTTCGGGCGCGTCGCGGCGGCGTACGGCGTCGACCACGTCGCAGGCGGTATGGACATGCTCGCGGCCTTCGAACTGGCCAACGCGGGTCCCACGGCCCGGAGGGCGCCCGGTTTCCAGCCGGAACGGGTCTCGAAGGTGTTCGGCTCGATCCTGCCGCGCAGCTACGCCGCGGACCTGGTGCCGATCATCGTCGACCGCAAGCCCGACCTGGTCGTGCACGAGCTGGCGAACCCCGGCGCGGGGCTGGCCGCGAAGGTCGCGGGCGTGCCCGCGGTGTGCCACTCGTTCGGCCGGATGTGGCGGCCCACCGGCCCTCCCGAGGCCTTGCGCGCGAACCTGGCCGAGGTCGCCGCGGAACTCGGCGTCGACCTGCCGGACGGCGACCTCATGCCGCTCGGCAACCCCTACCTCGACATCTGTCCGCCGTCGGTGCAGGACCCGGAGTTCCCGGTCTCGCCGATCGACGTCATCCCGCTGCGGCCGGTGCCGTTCTCCGAGCCCGGCGAGCTGCCGTCGTGGGTGCGCGAGCACCGAGAGCCGTTGGTGTACCTGACGCTGGGCACGGCGTTCGGTGACGCGGACGTGCTGCACGCCGCCATCGCGGGCTTGGCCGCACTGGACGCGAAGGTGCTCGTGGCCACCGGTCCGAGCCTCGCGGTGGACGAACTGGGCGACGTGCCGGACAACGTGGTCGTGCGGTCGTGGTTGCCGCAGGCGGACCTCCTGCCGCACGTGGACCTCGTGGTGCACCACGGCGGTGCGGGCACCACGATGGGCACGTTCTCCGCGGGCGTGCCGCAACTCGTCCTCCCGCAGGGCGCCGACCAGTTCAGCAACGCCGAGATGGTGACCGCGGCCGGACTCGGTGACCAGGTGCTCGCCGCGGAGATGACCGCCGAGGTGATCGCGGTCAAGGCGCGCCGCCTGGTCACCGACGAGGCCGTCCTCGGCGCGGCCAAGGCGATGGCCGACGAGGTGGCCGCCATGCCGTCACCGCACGACGTGGCCGGCAGGCTTCCCGAATACGTCTGAGGGGTTGCCGGATCCTCGCGGTTCACCCGCCGCAGGGACCGACCGACGGCAGGACCCTTTCCCCTCGCTAGGCCGAAAGCCTGACTTCCCCGGCTCTCCGCACCTGGCACAGCTACCTTTCACGCCCATTTCGAGCGGAGGCACGAGACCGAACCCACCACTGCCAAGCTCCCGGCCGACCTGCTGGAAGCCTGGTGGACCTTCGCCGCGAAGGCGGACGACGCCACCGCCGAGATCGGGATCGTCGTCGCCAAGAACTACCTCCCGAGCGACTACGCGGCGGCGGCGCGGAAGATCCTGCTGGCGCGCACACCAGGGATCCGCAAGCTGGTCGACCAGCACATCGGGGTCACCAGCCACCTGGTGTGCGGCGGCATGGACGCGCTCGGGACAGCGCTGTGGATCGCCCTCTCGACCCGCGACCACCGCGATGTCGCCCGGCCGACCGGCCTGGTCGACCACTACGAGACCGGGAACCTGCTCGACCAGCTCAAGAAGGGCGAGGCGGTGGTGCCGCGCCGCGGCGGTTGTGCCCTCCGCGAAGTTCGCCCTCGTCGCCAGGCAGGTCCCCCTCGGCGGGCTCGGCACGACGGAAGCGGCTGACGGCGATCAGCGAACGCACGAAGGTGTTGGTGCCGCAGAAGAAGTAGTGCGTCCGCGCTCGGTCGAACCCTGCCACGACCACTGACCGCACTGGTCGAAGTGCGTCTTCCCCGCGCAGGCGGGGTGCTCCACGCCGCACCGTCAAACCGGGTACGTCGTCGCCGTCCATTCGCGAACGGGGTCAGCGGGATGCGGTGGTGGTGACGGTGTCGACGGTCCAGGCGCGGGCTTGTTCGCTGAGCGTGATGCCCAGTCCGGGGCGTGCGGACAGGTGCATCCGCCCGTCGCTGATCTCCAAGCGCTCGGTGAAGAGCGGGTGCAGCCAGTCGAAGTGCTCCACCCACGGTTCACGTGGGTACGCGGCCGCCAGGTGGACGTGGATCTCCATCGCGAAGTGCGGCGCCAGTTGCACGTTGTGGTGGTCGGCCAGGGTGGCGAGCTTGAGGAACTGCGTGATGCCGCCGATGCGCGGGGCGTCCGGCTGGAGGATGTCGACGGCGCCGAGGCGGATGAACGCGTAGTGCTCCGCGACGCTGGTCAGCATCTCCCCCGTGGCGACGGCGGTGGTCAACGCGCGCGCCAGTTCGGCGTGGCCCTCGGCGTCGTAGGCGTCGAGTGGTTCTTCGATCCAGACGAGGTCGAACTCCTCAAGGGCACGGCCGACGCGCATGGCGGTGGGCCGGTCCCACTGCTGGTTGGCGTCCACCATGAGGGGAACGGAGTCGCCGAGGTGGTCGCGGACAGCGGCCACCCGGCGCAGGTCCTCCGCCCAGTCGGGCTGGCCGACCTTGATCTTGATGCCCGCGACGCCGGACTCCAGGGTGCGGGTGGCGTTGTCCTTGATCTGGTCGACCGTCTCGTGCAGGAAGCCACCGGAGGTGTCGTAGCAGCGCACGGAGTTCCGGTGGGCGCCGAGCAGCTTGGCCAGCGGCAGACCGGCGCGCTTGGCCTTGAGGTCCCACAACGCGATGTCGAACGCGGCCAGCGCCTGGGTCGCCGCGCCGCTGCGTCCCACCGACGCTCCCGCCCACACCAGCTTGGTCCACAGCCTGCCGATGTCGTTGGGGTCCTCGCCGATCAGGTCGGCGGCGACCTCGCGGGCGTGGGCGAACTGGGCCGGGCCCCCGGCCCGCTTGGAGTAGCTGAACCCGATGCCCTCGACACCGGATTCGGTGCTGATCTCGGCGAACAGGAAGGCGACCTCGGTCATGGGTCGCTGTCGGCCGGTCAACACCTTGGCGTCGCTGATGCCCGTGGGCAGCGGCAGGATCACCGACGACAGGGTCACCGCCGTGATCCTGTCCAGGACCGCGGCGGGGGTGGCTGTGGGCATGGGTACTCCTCGGTCGGAGGGTGCGCTGCCTCGGGGACTCACCGGACCAGGCACGGCCGCACGGGTGCCGCTCGCGCGAGGTGACTCCCTGGTGAACGGGTAGTCGTCGGCGTCCAGCTCTCCCCACGCCGACGAGGACAGGAGGTCGCCGCGGTCCATACCGGGCCCGAAGGTGCGGGCGTTGATCCGCAGCGCCACCGACCTCCGGTGTCGGCGCACCACCATGGTGACATCCCTGGAGCGCAGTTCCAATGATCGGCCTGGTCGACGAGGCCGCACCGCACGAATCCCACCTCGTCGGCGGACGGCCCGCGCGCCGGTCTCGACGACGAGGATGTCGTCGCCTGGTGGCCACGGCGGCTGGTGGCGCTCGCCTGGGTGCGGTGCGCGGGGTGGCGGCCGGGCAGGCTAGTTTGCTCGGGTGAGTCTCCTCGATGACGTGGCCGACCGTGACGGCTGGCGGTGCTGGGTGTGCGACGAACCGGTCGACCCCGACATGTCGGTGAACGACCCGCGGGGGCCCAGCGTCGACAGCCGGACCGCCGACCGGAAGGCCAAGGTCGCCGAACGGCTCGCGCACCGCGGGTGCAACACCCGCAAGGGCGCGGTCAAGGTGGTCATCGCCTGGCCGGACCGCCTGCACGTGGTCGAACCCGCGCCGCTGATCACCGTTGCCGGGAGGCTGGAGCGCAAGGGGGGCCGCGAGATGGTGGCCCGCTGTCCGACCAAACAGGACGCCCAAGAAGCGGCGGAGTGGCTGGTGGACCGGTTCTCCCGGCTGGTGCCGGGGCTGCCGGTGACCGCCGTCGTCGAGCCGGGCGGCGGCCAGTTCCTCGTCGTCCTGGCCACCGGCCGCCGCTGACCGGGGATCACCAAGCGCACACCCGCCGAGCCCGACCGCACCGCTGACCTCTGCCCGTCGCGATCACGCCCTGGCCCCGATGACACTCGCGGCACTAGACCGCGATCGCACCGACCTGGTCCCGGATGGCGACGTCGAGGTCGGTGGCGGTCAGGCCGAAGGTCCGGGCCGTCTCGGTCGAGTCCAGGTGGAACGGCGCGTACCACTGGTAGTCCATCTCGGCCACCTCGCGGGCCATCGGCACGAGCACCCCGGCCGCGCGCATGGCGAAGCGCGGCATCTGGATCAGCTTGATCGAGGGCTTGCCCGCCGCGGCGGCGTAGCGCCGCGCGAGCTCGCGGATCGTGATGGCCTGCGGGGACGGCACGTGCCAGGCCCGGCCCCACGCCCGGTCGTCCTGGGCGAGCGCGACCAGGGCTGTGGCCATGTCGCCGTTGTAGGTGAAGGTGTGCGGCATGTCCAGGTGGCCCGGGATGACGGCGGCGCGGCCCTTCTCCATGGCCGGACCGATGACCAGGGAGTAGAGGCTGGCCGCGTCCTTGCCGATGTAGTCGGAGCCGCGGACCTCCACCGCGTGGACGCCGGAGGCCAGTGCCTGCTCCCACAAACGCTTGCGCAGGCGGCCTTTGCGCCCGGTGGCGGCCATCGGGGTGCGCTCGTCCATCCGGCCGCCGGGCTGCTCGCCGTACGCGTAGAGGCCAGCGGTGAGCGCAAGGACCGCGTTGTTGGCCTTCGCGGCGGCGATCGCCGCTGTTTGCAGGGGCGGTAGTTGGCTCTCCCACGCGGTGTACGAGGGCGGGTTCGCGCAGTGGTAGACCACCTTGGTGCCGCGGGACAGTTCGGTCAGGCGGGCCGCGTTT
The DNA here is from genome assembly GCA_049997955.1 of Umezawaea sp. cmx-9-4. Taxonomy (GTDB): domain Bacteria; phylum Actinomycetota; class Actinomycetes; order Mycobacteriales; family Pseudonocardiaceae; genus Umezawaea. The sequence goes on from JAEBDY010000004.1 coordinate 545,066, forward strand.
GAGGCGTCCGCGGCGACCCGCTCGATCAAGGGGTGCTCGGGGCCCGAGCCGCTGCGCGTGACGATCCGGACACCCTCACCGCGCTCGACGAGCAGTCGCGCGACGTTCGTGCCGATGGACCCGGCTCCGAGGATGACGTGGTGGATCATTGCCCGCACCTCCGTTTCTAACGCTGTTAGAAGTTCTAACGTCGTTAGATTAGAGACGCCGCGAGAACGCTGTCAAGAGGGGCGGATAACGTCCGGGGAGACCACCGAAGCGGAGTGACGGGACATGCCGAGCAGCACACGACGCGCCCGCGAACGGGCCAGCACCCGCGATCGGATCATCGAGGCCGCGCTGCACGTCCTCGAATCCGAGGGTGCTGCCGCGCTGACGATCCGGCGCATCGCGTCCGACGTGGAGTACACGGCGCCGATCGTCTACCAGCACTTCGCCAACAAGGACGCACTCGTGCTGGAACTGGTCGCACACGGCTACGGCCTGATGCTGGCCGAGGTCCGGCGGGTCGCCGACGAGGAGCCCGACGTCGACCGGCGCCTGCTGCGGGTCGCGTCCGAGTACGTGCGGTTCGCCGGTGAGCACCCCCACCTCCACGAGGCCATGAACGACGCCGTGGTCGACGCGGTCGAGCGCCGTCGCGCCACGCAACCGACCATCGACCTCTTGATGGGACTGCTCACCACCTGGTCGGACGCGCACGGCACGGTGTTGGCCGACAGCGCCGACGCCTGCGAGATCGTGTGGGGCACGCTGCACGGCATGGCCTCGCTCGGCCGCTTCGACACCATCGGGACCGAGCGCGCGCAACGGCTCGCCGAGCAAGCGCTCAGCGCGATCCTCCGCGGCTGGCGGACCGGGGGACCGGAGAACGGGTAGGTCGTCCCGCGCCGGCGACGCTCGGGGGTGAACGTCGTCGGCCGGTGGCCGTGACGAGCGGGAGGGCCCGGTGGCGCAGGGCCCTCCCGCGTCGCGTCAGCCCGCCTGGCAGGAGACGGTGGGCCAGTTCCAGTTCCCGTTGTGCTGGACGGTGAAGCCGAACGAGTTGCCGCTGCCGTTGGGGCGCGCGGTCATCACGTTGCCGCTGGAATCCCACGTGGCGGTGGTGTTCCAGGTGGAGATGATCTTCTGCGGCGAACTGACCGTGACCGTCACGGTCCAGTTGCTGCTACCGGAGACCGAGATGTTGCCGTTGAACCGGTCGTTCCACTTCTGCCCCTCGGAGTAGGTCGCGGTGCAGCCGCCGGGGTTGTTCGGCGGCGTGGTGGTGGTCGTGGTCGGGTCGGTGGGGTTCGGGCTCGTGCCGGTCCCGCTGTTCAGGACGCTGAGCACGGAGTTGTAGGCGGCCTTCTTGTTGCCGGAGCCGTCGAACAGCAGCGGGGTGCCCGATGCGCGCCACGAGTCGCTGTCGCGGATGCCCCACACCGTGATGCCGGTGCAGCGCGAAACCGACAGGCACGCCTGCACGACGCCCTGGTACTGCTGTGCCTGGCTGGAACCGGAGCCCTCGATGTCCAGCTCGGTGATCTGCACGTCGACACCCAGCGCGGCGAAGTTCTGCAACGTGGTGTGGTAGTTGCTCGGCACGGGGTTGCCGCTGTTGAAGTGGGCCTGGAAGCCGACGCAGTCGATCGGCACGCCGCGGGACTTGAAGTCCTGCACCATCCGGTACACGCCCTGGGTCTTGGCGTGCGACCAGTTGTCGGTGTTGTAGTCGTTGTAGCAGAGCTTCGCGGCGGGGTCGGCCGCGCGGGCGGCGCGGAACGCCGCCTCGATCCAGTCGTTGCCGGTGCGCTGGAGGTTCGAGTCGCGACGGCCGCCGGAGTTGCCGTCGGCGAACGCCTCGTTCACCACGTCCCAGGCGTAGATCTTGCCCCTGTAGTAGCTCGCCACCTGCGTGACGTGGTTGAGCATCGCCGAGCGCAGCGAACTGCCGCTCATGCTCTCCATCCAGCCGGGCTGCTGGGAGTGCCACGCCAGGGCGTGGCCGCGAACGCGCTTGCCCTGGCCGCGGGCCTGGTTGACGATGCGGTCCGCGTTGCCGTACTCGAACCGCCCCTGACTGGGCTCGGTCGCGTCCATCTTCATCTCGTTCTCGGCCGTGACCATGTCGAACTCGCGGTTCAGGATGCCCACGTAGGTCGAGTCCGAGAGCTTGTTCGCGGCGACGGCCGTGCCGAAGTAGCGGCCGCTCTGCTGCGCCGCCGCGCCGAGCGTGGAGGCGGCACCGCTGGCGGGTGTCGCCAGGAGGACCGCGGCCGCCGCGACGGCGGCGACCATGGAGGAGACGAGCGCGATTCGTGGAACTGACTTCGCTGTCAGCGTCATATCAGCACTTCCTGTGACTGGCCGGCGACCCTCGATGTCACCGAAACTTTCTTCAGTATTGCCGAAACAAATCGGCCGATCAAGACCTGAGTTCACCCCTCTGAACGAGACGAATCACCAGGGAAACCTTTTGCACACACCAAAATTACCGTTCGACGGACATGCTCGCCGACGGCTGCACCGGGTCCGAAACTTTCAGTGGATCAAGGGCGGTCCGGGACATCGAGCGGGCCGTGCTCGAACCAGTCGAACCGCGCGGTGCCCTCGGTGACGTACATGCCGATGACCCGGCCGGTGAAGCCGGTGGCGACCTCCGTGGACAGGTACCTGCCGTCGAGTTCGGCCAGCTGTTCCTCCCCGACGTGAAAGGCGATGAAGTCGGGCGCGGCGACGTGCAGGCCTGAAGGTTCTCCGTCACCCGGTGGCGACTGCCGGGCGAGGTGGGTGGTGATCGCGAGGGTCACCGGGCCGGGAGGTGCGGTGCGGGTGGCCACCTGCTGGCGCAGGGGTCCGATCCGGGCGATGACGCTCACCTGCCCGTCGGCGAACTCCAGGTCGTAGTGGTGGGCCTCGTCGATGCGCACCGACAACCCCGTGCGACCTGAGTCGGGGTCAAGCAGGACGGCGGTCCTGCTCTCGACGTGCTGCTGGCGTCGGCCGACGAACGTGCACCCCGGACTGTCCGTTGTGGACCCGGTGGCGTGCAGGGCCAACCACCCCGGCCGTTCGGTCAACGACCACGAGTCGTCCGGACGGGACCGCGGCGAGATCCACCGGGGGTCGAGTCGGGGCGCGTCGAAGTCGTCCCGCCGCGGGGCGGCCTCCCACGGCTGTGGGCTGCCCGGCGCCTGTTCCCGGAGGTTCACGGGGCCGACGACCGGCCAGCCGTCCTCCCAGCGAACGGGGGTGAGGAAGGTTTCCCGGCCCAGGACGTGGAAACCGGGGCTGTACCCCCGCGGGCGGGTGGCGAGCAGGATCATCCACCAGTCGCCGTCCGGGGTGGTGACGAGGTCGGCGTGGCCGGTGCTCTGGACCGGGTGGGCGGTGCCGCGGTGGGTCAGGATCGGGTTGGACGGCGCGGATTCCCAGGGGCCACGCGGAGAACGGGCACGCGCCATGGCCACGGTGTGGCCGCGTTCGGTGCCGCCCTCCGCGATCATCAGGTACCACCACTCCCCGATCCGGTACAGGTGCGGCGCTTCCGGCCACTGCAACCCGGTCCCGGACCACGCGGGGAGCGGCCCCTCCAGCACCTTCCCGGCCTCGGGGTCGATGCGGACCACCGCAACGCCCTGGAAGGCGCACCAGCAGTTGCCCTCCTCGTCCCACGCCAGGTCGGGGTCGATGCCGGGCAGGTCGATCCACACGGGATCCGACCACGGGCCTTCGGGCCGCTCGGCGTTGACGATGAAGTTGCCGCCCTGGGAGACGTTCGTGGTGATCATCCAGAACCGGCCGTCGTGGTGCCGGATCGTGGGCGCGTAGATGCCGTCGGAGGCCGCCGCGTCCGACGGCAGCGGGAGTTGGGACGGCCGGTCGAGGACGTTGCCGATCTGCCGCCAGTGCACCAGGTCGCGGCTGTGGAAGACCGGGACGCCGGGGAAGTACTCGAAGCTGGAGCACACCAGGTAGTAGTCCTCGCCGACCCGGCAGACGCTGGGGTCGGGGTGGAATCCGGGGATGACGGGGTTGTCGTACTGCCAGTCGGTCGTTTCCGGGTGCACGGGCTTCTTCGCTCCAGGGTGTCGTGTGGGTGGGTGTCAGCCCTTGAAGGCGCCGTCCAGGATTCCCGCGACCATGCGCCGCCCCACCAGGACGAACAGCACGACCAGCGGGGCGGTGGCCAGGAACGAGCCGGACATGGCCAGCCCGAGGTCGACGTCGTAGCTGTTCTGCAGGGCCTTGATGGCGATCTGGGCGGTGTAGCGCTCGGGTGTCTTGAGCACGATGAACGGCCAGAGGAAGTCGTTCCACGCGGTGACGAACCCGAACAGCCCCAGCACGAACGCCGCGGGGCGCACGATGGGGAAGGCGATGCGCCAGAACACCTGCCACGAGCTGGCGCCGTCGATCGTCGCGGCCTGCACCAGCTCGTCGCTGATCGTGGCGGTGATGTGCTGGCGCATCCAGAAGATGCCGAAGGCGCTGGCCAGTCCGGGGACGACCAGGGCTTGCAGGGTGTCCACCCAGCCCAGCGTCGACATGATCATGTACTGCGGGATGACGGACAGCTGGGTGGGCACGGTCATGGTGAGCACGACGACCAGGAACAGGGTGTTGCGGCCGGGGAAGCTCAGCTTGGCGAAGGCGAACCCGGCCAGCGCGCACAGCATCGCCTGGCCCACACCGATGGCCGTGGCCACGAACAGGCTGTTGAGCAACGCCTGCACGAAGGGCACCGTCTCCAGCACCAGGCCGAGGAGGTGGAAGAAGTTGTCGCCGGGCACGACCGCCGGCGGCATCCGCGTCGCGGTCGCGGTGTCGGTGGTGGCGACGACGAACATCCAGTACAGCGGGAACAGGCACGCGGCGGTGGCCGCGGTCAGCAGCAGGTAGGTCCACCAGCGGACCCGGCCGTGGGGTCGGCGGCGCGCCGCGGCGCTCGTCACCGGTCCGCCCTGATCCGGCCTGCCAGCAGGTAGTTGACGGCGGCGATCACCACGACCATGACGAACAGGGCGACGCCGACCGCCGAGCCGTAGCCGAACTCGAACTCCCCGAAGCCCTGCTCGTAGAGGAACAGCGTCAGCGTCTGGCACTGCCGCACCGCGCCGCACGTCAGCGGCGCGCCCGTGGCGATCAGCAGGGGCTCGGTGAAGATCTGCAGGCCGCCGATGGTGGAGGTGACCACGGTGAAGATGATCACCGGTCGCAGCGAGGGGACGGTGATGTGGCGGAACCGCTGCCACGGGCCCGCCCCGTCGATGGCCGCGGCCTCGTAGACCGCGAGCGGCACCGCTTGCAGCGAAGCGAGGTAGAGCAGCGTGGTGTAGCCGAACCAGCGCCAGATCACCATCGTGGCGATCAGCACGTGACTGCCCGCAGTGGACTGGACGAAGTCGACCGGCGCCACGCCGACCAGTCCGAGCAGCCAGTTGAGCATCCCGTAGTCGCGGTCGAACAGCTGCGCGAACACGATCGCCGTGGCCGCCACCGAGGTGACGTACGGGACCAGCACCGACATGCGGAAGAACAGCGCGAACCGGAGCCTGGCGTGGTTGAGCACGTGCGCCAGGACCAGGGCCAGCAGCAGCTGCGGAACGGTGGACAGGAACCAGATGCTCACGGTGTTGCGGGCGGCGTTCCAGAACCGGGGGTCGGCGAACATCCGGGTGAAGTTGTCCGCGCCGATGAACACCTGGTCGCCGATGGGGTTCCAGTCGAACAGCGCGACGTAGAACGTGAAGGCGAACGGGAACAGGCCGAACACCGCGAAGAGGACGAAGAACGGGGCGATGTAGGCGTACGGCGCCAACCGCTCCCCCAGCCCCCGAGCGGTTCGGGGGGCGAGGGTCGGCGGCGCGGCGCGCGGTGGGGGGACGAGCGTGATGGCCAACCCGCTCACCCGCCGATGGCGGTCTTGATGTTGCGCACCGCGTCGTCCCACGCGGTGGCCGGGTCGCCGCCGCTCTGCTCGACGTTGGTGATGGAGTTGAGGAACTCCTGGCCGATCGTGGCGCTGTCCGGGCCGATGTAGAACGGCTTGAGCCCCAGCAGCGAGTCGGTGTAGATCTTCCCGATCGGCGCGTCGGAGAAGAACGGGTCCTTCTGCGAGGTGAGCTTGGCGTCCTGGTAGACGGACGGGGTCGAGGGCAGCGCTCCGACGCGGGTGAAGTGCTCCAGCTGCCCCTGGGGGGACTGCATCTCCTTGATGTAGTCCCACGCGGCCTGCGGGTTCTTCGCGCGCTTGGGGATGGCCAGGTAGCTGCCGCCCCAGTTGCCCGCGCCGCCGGGGATCTTCGCGATGGCCCAGTTGCCGTTGGTGTCCGGGGCGGTGCTGCGGATCGTGTTGAGCATCCACGAGGGAGCGGACACGGCCGCGTACTGGCCCTGCGCCAGGCCCGTGCTCCACGCGCTCTCGAACGACGTCTGCCCGGCGGTGATGCCCGCCGTGGCCGCCTTGATGCCGAGGTCGAACGCCGCCCGCACCTGCGGGTTGCGGTCGTAGACCAGTTCGCGGCCCTCGCTGTAGTACTTCTCGGACACCTGGTTGACCGCCTGGTAGAACACGCTGGTGGCCGCGTTGTCCGTGAAGGCCTTGCCGGTGGCCTGCTTGTAGCGCTTCCCGGTGTCGATGAACGCGTCCCACGTCGGCCACAGCGCGCTGACGGCCTCCGGGTCGGTGGGCAGCTGGGCGGCGGCGAACAGGTCGGTCCGGTAGGCGATGGCCATGCCGCCCACGTCGGTGGGCATGCCGAGGACCTCGCCGTCCTTGGCGACGCTCTGCTTCAGCACCCAGTCCAGGTAGTCGCCCTTGACGTCGTCGGCGCCCAACGTCCTGAGGTCGACGAAGTTCTGCGGCTGCTCCACGAACTTCGGCAGGTTGTCGCCCTGGATGAGCACCAGGTCCGGCACCTTCCCACCGGCCAGCGCCGTCGTCAGCGCCTGGGCGGTCTCCGTCGAGGTGCCCACCTCGGTCAGCTTGACCTCGACGTCCGGGTGCTTCTCCTTGTAGGCGTCAACGGACAACCCCTGGTTGATGGCGGCGAACGACCAGAACTCGAACGACTTGCCGTCCCCTCCCCCACCGCCGCCCGTGCCGGGTGTGCAGGCGGCGGTCAGGACGAGTGCTGCGGCAGCGAGCAGCGCGGGCAGGCGGAGGGTCACGTCGCTTCTCCAAGTCGTTCTAGGGCGAGCAGCGCACCGGGACTACGGTGACCGAAACTTTCGGTAAAATCTCCGAATGTTAACGCTCACGACGGTAAGCTGCGTCACATCGAACGTCAAGAGCGCGATGCCGTGACAACGGAGCGAGATGGGAACACTCCAGCAGCAACAACCAGAAACGCTCATAAGACGAGCAACTGAGTCGATCAAGACGCGCATTTCCGGCGTTCGAAACCACTTTCGTAAGTAGCTAAATATTGTGAGCGCGAACATGCCAAAATGCGGGCCCCCGTCCTGGCTGAGGACGAGGACCCGCATCGAGGTGAGCGGTCAGGCGTTGCCGCAGACCACTCCGTTGAGCGTGAAGTACCCCGGTTTGCCCGTGCCACCGGTGTGGGTGGCCTGGAAGCCGATGCTGACCGACGCGTTCGGGGCTATGTCGGCGTTGTAGGAGGCGTTCTTCGCCGTCACCTCCCCGGAGGAGGGCGAGTAGGACGCGTTCCAGCCGGACGTGATCGTCTGCCCGCTCGGCAGCGTGAACACCAGGGACCAGCCCGCGTACGGCTGCGTCCCGACGTTGGTGATGGTGATCTCCGAGGTGAGGCCGGTGCTCCAGGCGTTGGTCGTGTTGCTCACCCGGCAGCGGTCCGCTCCCGTCGTGGTCGTCGTGGTGGTCGTCGGTCCTGGCGGGGTTCCCTGGAACTGGGAGAAGAACTTCCAGACCTCGCCCTTGGTCCACGTCCGGACGCCGCTCTCGCAGTTGCAGCCGTCGACCGCGCCCGGCAGGTGCCCGCCGTCGAACGCGGCCCACACCACCGGGTAGCCGGACCGGCAGCCCGAGTACGCGGTGGTGATGTGGGTCTGGCTGCCCACGGCGGGTTCGCGCGGGTTCTGGGGTGTGCACCCGTTGTTCCGCACGAACCTGTCGCGCAGCGCCCGGCCCTGCGAGATGTTGAGCACCGAGTCGCTGAGGCCGTGGATCCCGAGGTAGGCGACCGGCTGCGTCCCCCCGTTGCAGCCGCTCAACTGCGCACCCGAGAACACCGCGACGGCGCGGAAGACGGTCGCCCGACCGCACGCGAGCGCGTAGCTCATGCCGCCGCCGTAGCTGAACCCCGTCGCGAAGCGCTGCGTCGTGTCGACGCAGAGGGCGGCGTCGATCCGGCTGACCATGGCGTCGACGAAGTTCACGTCCTCGCCGCCGTTGTTCGGCCACGCGTTGTCGATGCCCTGCGGCGCGACGAGGATCGCGCTGTTGTCGGACTGCTCCTGCTGCCCGTAGTAGGCCCACGGGGTGCCGCTGGTGCCGCCCGAGGCGACCTCGTTCGCCGTGCCACCCCACCAGTGGAAGGCGAAGATCAGCCGGTACGGCCGGCTGTTGTCGTAGTTGCCGGGCACCCTCAGGATGAAGGTCCGGTTCTTGCCGCCGCTCTGGATCGTGTGCGTGCCGCTCGCCAGACCGGGTGCCTTGCCGCACCCGGCGGTCGTCGCCGCGGCGCCGACCGCGGCGGTCGCGGCCCTCGTTCCGGTGTCGGCGAGCGCGCCGGTCACGGCCAGTCCGGCCGTGGCCAGCACCAGGGACATCGCCGCCGCGACGGCCCCCAACACGGACCTGTGCTTTGTCTTCACGGGACTCCTTTCCGTTGTAGACGTGCCTGGTGCGTCGTGAGGTCGAACGGCCGCGTGGCGTGGTGCGGGAGGAGAAGGCGGAGCCGGGACGTCGGCTCCGCCTTCCCGAACGGCCGCTAGACGCGGACCCACTTCTGGTTGTTCTGGCCGTTGCACGTCCACAGGACCAACCGCGCGCCGTTGGCGGTGGCCGCCTGCTCCACGTCCAGACACAAACCCGCACGGGTGTTGCGCAGCGAACCGTCCGAACCCAAG
>JAEBDY010000005.1:0-549923 GCA_049997955.1 Umezawaea sp. cmx-9-4
TCCGAAGCGCCCTCATCCCCGCTCCCGGTTTGTCAAGGCATCTTTCCCGCCTTGACAAACCGGGAGCGAGGGTAGAGACAATGACGCGAGCGGGGGTGCCGGGGGTGCCGGGGGTGCCGGGGGTGCCGGGGGTGCCGGGGGTGCCGGGGGTGCCGGGGGTGCCGGGGGTGCCGGGGGTGCCGGGGGTGCCGGGGGTGCCGGGGGTGCCGGGGGTGCCGGGGGTGCCGGGGGTGCCGGGGGTGCCGGGGGTGCCGGGGCAGGCAGCCACCCGCTCTACCTCCGCAGCAACGCCCCCACGTCCTCGTGCAGCCGCACCCGGTCACCCACCAGCACGATCTCCGCCTGCGTGACCACCGCCGCGTGCGGCAGCACCTCGTCCGCCCGCTGCTCCACCAACCCGGTGTGCGGCACGGTGGAGATCTGGCTCCCGTTCGGGTCGACCCACAGCGCGCGTTCGCCCAGGACCGTGTCGGTGAGCAGCAGCGTGTCCACGGCCCCGGCGCTCAGCGCCGCCGACACCGCCCGCATCCCGTGCACCGCGCTCCCGGTGAGCCTGCTCGACTCGTCCCGGAACCGGTCGACGATCGTCCGGTTCTCGTCGTGGTTGCGGCGACTGGCCAGGTGGTGGACCACGTGGTCGATGTTCGTGTTCCCCGACCGCGGGGTGGCGTCGACTTCCACGATGATGTGGTTGTGGCCTGCGGGCAGCGCGTTCCGGAGGGTGCGCCGGGAGCGCAGCGGCCCGGCCAGGACCAGCAGCGGGGCGTGCAGCCAGGCGACCAGGCGGATCGCCTCGTCGGTGATGTCGGACAGCTCGGCCGCCCGCAGGCGCTCGCCCGTCGGGGGGAGCCGACCGCCCACCGTGGCCACCGCCACCGACCGACCCGCGTGGTCGACGCCGCGGAGGTCCGCGCCCAGGTGGTCCAGGTGGACGATCACGTGCGGCACCAACGGCTCCGCCAGGTCCACCAGCGGCAGCAGGTACGGGAGCGGGGAGAGGCGGGCGGTGTAGCCGGCCGGGGGCATGGGCAGGTAGCGGTCCAGCACCACCCGATCGCCGCGGGCGATGAGCGCCCGCCCCGCGAAACCGTGCGGGGTCGGGTGCGTCAACACCGCCTCGCTCAGCGCGGCCAGGGTTCGCTCGTCGGCGGACTGGGCCTCCAGTTGGTCGCGCATGGCGCGCCACCGCAGGTCCACGAGGCTGGAGGCGTCGTAGTAGACGGACGTGAACGGTCCGCTGCCGTGCACCAGTCCTTGCAGTTCGCCGGTGTCCATGCGGTGCTCCTCAGCTCGGCTTCCCGATGAGGTACCCCGCCCGGCGGGGGTTCACGCGCGGTGCTGGTGCCTGGCCTGTTCCACGCGCACGCAGGCCTGGGCGATCACGACGGCCGCGAAGCCGATGACCAGGTGGAAGACGCCCGCCGCGCTGTTGGCGTTGAGGGGGCCGGTGCCTGCGACCTCGCCGGAGGGGGCGCCGATGGCGAACACGACGAGGTAGATCGGAGCCATGAGGGCGCCGAACACGCGGGCCGTGCGGGGGCGCCAGCACATGGCGAGGCCGAACAGGCCGGTGACGAGGTAGATGGTGTTCTGGAACGGGTTCACCCGCAGGAAGAGCACGAGGTCAGGGCCTGCGCCGAAGTAGTCGTCGAAGCCCGTGACGGCGAAGCCCGCCAAGCCGAGCACCGCCAGCAGGACGCTGAGCGCCAGGACCGCGCGCTGCGGCCACGCGAGTTCGGTCAACCGGGAGTTCACCACGGCCACCACCCCTGTTCCGGAGGACGATCCCCAGTCCTACCACCAGTGGAGCACGGGTGCTCATCCTTCTTCCAGCAGATTTCGCAACCGCTCCAACGACTGGGCCAGCAGTCGGGACACGTGCATCTGCGAGACGCCCACCGTGCGGGCGATCTCGGTCTGCGTCTTGTCCTCGAAGAAGCGCAGCACGACGATGCGGCGCTCGCGCTTGGGGAGACCGCGGAGCATCGGGTTCAGGGCGTGGTGGAGCTCGGCGATCTCCAGTTCGTGGTCGTCCGCCTTGAGCTGGTCGTCCAGCTCCTCGTCCGGCAGGTCGTCCAGCGAGAGCAGGTGGTACGCGCTGCTCGCGTGCAGCCCCTCGTACACCTCCTCGGCGCTGACGCCGAGCTGCCTGGCCACCTCGCTCGGCGTCGGGGCCCGACCCAGCTGCTCGCTCAGGTCGCCGCGGGCGGAGTCGATCGCCTGGCAGAGCTCCTTGAGCTTGCGCGGGACGCGGACGGTCCAGCACAGGTCGCGGAAGTAGCGGCGGATCTCGCCGGTGATGGTCGGCACGGCGAACGCCAGGAACTCGATGCCGCGGCCGACGTCGAACCGGTCCACGGCGTGGATCAGCCCGACCGCCGCGACCTGCCGCACGTCCTCCGGGTTCTCGCCGCGGTCGGCGAACCGGTCCGCGATGTGGTCTGCCACCGGCAGGTGCGAAGTCACCAGCAGGTCGCGCAACTCCTGGAACCGCGGTCTGCCGGGATCGGTCGTGGCCAGTTCGCGGAACACCGGCTCCATCGCGGGGTACTGGATCATCGCAACGCCGCTTCCCGCCGCCGCAGTTCGATGTGCAGCATGCCGTCCGCGTCGACCATCGTGGACGCCGAGTCGGCCAGCGAGCTGATCACGCGCCAGCAGAACGACGTCACCTTCGGCACCCAGGTGCTGGGCGAGGAGACCTGGGCGCGGAACAGCAGCACGTGGTGGTCGACGGCGAAGTGGCACGTGAGCCGGGCGCCGTCGGTGGCCCGGCGGATGAGCAGCGAACAGGCTTCGTCGACCGCCAGCACGAGCTCGGCGACGATGTCGGCGTCGAACGCCGCTCGTTGCGCCATGCCCGCCGTGACGATCCGGATGCTGGGGAGATGAGCGGGCCCCGCTGGGACGCGGACGTCGAGGTCCGTTGTCGTCGCGGGGCCCTGCTCCTGTGCGTTCATCACGCCATGTGCTGCCCGTCGTCCACGCGGCCGTCTCGGTGTTCGCCGGTCTGGGGCGAGCCCGATCCCTGGCCGCGCCGACCCACGGGCTCGGCGTCGTGGTGCGCGACGACTTCCGACGCCGCCCCGGCCATCCCGGTCGGGGTCACCTCGCAGGTCCGCTCGGCAGGTCGGTTGGACTTCACGACTCCGTCGTGCGGGGTGTCCTCCGCGGTGCGCCCGGCGAGGGGCTGGTGCACGGTCGCCGGGATCCGGACGCCGACCGAGTTCTCGCTGGTGGTCACTGAGAACCTCCCTGGGATTCGGTTGCCGTCGGAAGCTGAGTACCCATGGGAGGCAGGTCTACACATCGTTCTGCTCAGGTCCACATCGGACGTGTTCACGCCGCGTTCACCCGTCGTTGCCCCCCGCCGCCCCGCGGTCGCTAGCGGCCCAGCAGGTCGGCGGCCGAGCGGGTGTTGATCACGCGGTCGGCGGTGACGCCGTTGGCCTCGGCGCGTTCGCAGCCGTACACCAGCCAGTCGAGCTGGCCGGGGGCGTGGGCGTCGCTGTCGATGGCGAAGTCGCAGCCGAGGGAGACGGCGAGCCGGAGCAGCCGGGTGGGCGGATCGCGGCGTTCGGGGCGGGAGTTGATCTCGACGGCGGTGCCGTTCACCCTGCACGCCTCGAAGACCGCGTCGGCGTCGAAGGCGGACTCGGGGCGGCCCTTGCCGACCACGAGCCGCCCGGTGCAGTGGCCGAGGACGTCGACGTGCGGGTTCGCCACGGCCGTGAGGAGGCGTTCGGTCATCTCCGGCTCGGCCATGCGGAGCTTCGAGTGCACGCTGGCGACCACGACGTCGACCCGCGAGAGCAACTCGTCGGTCTGGTCGAGCGCGCCGTCGTCGAGGATGTCCACCTCGATGCCGGTGAGGATCAGGAACGGCGCCAGTTCCACGTTCAGCTCGGCCACGACCTCCAACTGCCTGCGCAGCCGATCGGCGGTGAGACCGCTCGCGACGGTCAGCCGCGGCGAGTGGTCGGTCAGCGCCACCCACTCGTGGCCGAGGTCGCGGGCCGCCTCGGCCATCTCGCGGATCGGGCTGCCGCCGTCCGACCAGTCCGAGTGGGTGTGGCAGTCGCCCTTCAGCGCGGCCCGCAGCTCGTGGCCGCCGGTCACCGGCGCGGGAGCGCTCACCTTGTCGAGGTACGCCGGTTCCCGGCCCTGGACGGCGTCCACGATCACGCCCGCCGTGGACTTGCCGATGCCGGTCAGGTCGGTCAGCGTGCCCGCCGCGACCCGGCGGTCCAGCTCACCCGCGGGCAGGGCGGCCACGATCTCGGCGGCACGCCGGAACGCCCGCACCCGGTAGGTGGGTTCGCCCGCGCGTTCGAGCCGGAACGCGACCTGCCGCAGTGCCCAGAGGGGGTCCACGCCCCCAGTGTCCACCCGTTCGGCGGCACGCCGCACCCGTTGCGGGCAACACGCCCGAAACGTGCGAGGCGGACAATTGGTCCCGTGAGCTGGTCGGAGGAGCTGGAGTCGTCGATCGCCGAGGCGTTCGACCTCTCGGCGCGCGGCCACGACCGGTTCGCCATCGACCGCTTCCTGGCCATGGGCTCCGTGCTGGTGCGGCGCGCGGGCCTGCGCGAGGGCGAGCACGTGCTGGAGGTGGGCTGCGGCCGGGGTTCGACGCTGCTCGCCGCGCTGGACGTGGTGGGGGAGCGCGGTTCCGTGATGGGCGTCGACCACCGGCCCGGCATGGTCCAGCTCGCGGGCGCACGGGTGCGCGCCCGGCACGCGTCGGGCTCCGACGTCCGCCTCGACGACGCGGACAAGCCGAACTTCCAGCCGGGCTCGTTCGACGTGGTGCTCGCCAACCTGATGATCTTCCAGCTCGCCGACCCCGCCTCCGCGCTGCGGCACTACGCGACCCTGCTGAGGCCCGCCGGGCGGCTCGCGTTCAGCACGGTCGCCGCGCCGGACCGGGCGTTCGCCTCGGCGCTCGGCGCGATCGCCCGGTTCGCCCCGAAGCTGAGTTCGGACCGCGGCCCGTTCCGCAGCGAGGCGACGATCCGGGAGTTCCTGCTCGGCCACGGCTACGAGCGCGTGGTGATCACCGAGGACGTGCTGGAGACCAGGTTCCGCGACGCGGAGCACTGGCTGGAGTGGGTGTGGGCCAACGGCGGCCGCGAACTGCTGGACCGGGTGCCCGCCGAATCGCTGCCGCACGCGCGGGCCGCCGCGTTCGAGGAGATCGAGGCCGCGCGCTCACCGGAGGGCGACCTCGTGCTCGGCACCGCGATCCGCTTCACCGTGGCCGCACCGAGAACTCCCGCCCACGTGTGACCCCACACCGGAAGCCTCGTCCGTCTTCTTTGGCCGAACAGGTCTTCTGAATCGAACGTGCTGGTGAAACCGTTGCCGCACCGCGACAAGTGGACCAGGATGGCCGCCATGTCCCCACGCACACCGGTGCACCAGGTCGCGTCCAGGCGCAAGCGCAGCAAGGGCGACCTGACCTCGCAGGCCATCCTCGACACCGCGGAGCGGCTGCTGGAGTCCCGTTCGCTCGACGAGATCGCGGTCGACGAGCTGACGTCGGGCGCGGGGGTGTCCCGGTCGACGTTCTACTTCCACTTCGAGTCCCGCGAGGCCGTGCTGCACGCGCTGTCGGAACAGGTGGCCGTCGAGCTGCACGAGTGCGCGGCCCTGTGGCTGCGGCGCGGCAGCGAGCCGCCGGAGGACGCCATCCGCCGGGCGCTCACCGCGACCGTCGCGCTCTGGCGCCACCACGGCCCGGTGCTGCGCGCCGCCATGCGCGCCCGCGACGTGAACCCGCGGATGCAGGAGTTCTGGTCCGACGTAGGCCGCCGCTTCATCGACGCCGCCGCCGAGCAGATCGACCGCGAACGCGCGGCGGGCGTCGCGCTACCCGGCCCACCGGACGCACGACTGCTGGTGACGGTGCTGGAGAACATGAACGAACAGGCCTGCTTCACCCAGTCCCTGTCCCGCCGCTCCCCGGTCCGCGACCGCAGGCTGGTCGACACGCTGACCACGATCTGGCTGCGGTCCGTCTACGGCATCACCTCAACGAAGAGTCAGTAGAAACGCCTCCCACTGGACCACCGGGAACGCAAGCACCGGCCCGGCCGCGTTCTTGGAGTCCCGCACAGCCACGCCCTGGGCGGGGAAGGCGACTTCGACACAATCGCTCTCACCTTCACCGCTGTAGCTGCTCTTACGCCAACCAACCTCTACGCAGTTGCTTTCGCCCTGGCCGCTGTAGCTACTCTTCTGCCAGGTCAGGCCCTTCGACATCGCGGTCCCCTCGACGGTCGTACACGCCCGCCCAGCGGGCGAACACCGACCGCGATTGTTCCGCATCCAGGGCACGATCAGCGAGTGCTCTCTGCTTGCGCTGGTAGACCTCTATCGACTTCTGGTCTTCGGTGAAGAGGGTGGCGACGTCGGTCTCGCTGTAAGCGACCGGCTTGATCGACTTGTCGAAGGTCATCAAGTTGAAGGAGTGCCTCAGAGCCGGGTGGCCTCCGCGCGACATCGGGATCACCCGGATGGTCAAGCGGTCCCACTCGCACATGAAGGCAAGCTGCATCATCTGGTCGTGCATGACCTGGCTGCCACCGATCGCCGCGTGCATGGCCACTTCATGGATGTAGAAGGTGACCTCGGGCGATCTGGAGCCGCTCAGGACCGACTGGCGCTCCATTCGGGCGGCAAGCTTGAAGTCGTGCTCCTCAGGTAGGTAGATACCACCGGGGTTGATGACCGCTCGCGCGTACGCCTCGGTTTGAAGCAGTCCTGGGATGAGCATCGTTTCGTACTTGCACATGGTCGATGCGGCACGCTCGTGGATCATCAAGCACAGCAGGTTGTCCGACAGCAGACCGTTGTGCACCCGGAGGAAGTGGCCGATGTCCTGCTCGGCCGCGATCCGCTGGATCCGGTCCCTGTTCGCCTGGTCCGCGCCGATCTTGCCCAGCAGCGTCCCGTAGTCCCAGTCGCTGGTGCTGCGCCACCCGTGCTCCAGTTTGCTGAGCTTGCCCGGCGACCACCCCAGCTCCTCCGCGACCGCCGTCGCCCTGAGGTTCGCGCGCTTGCGGGCCAGTCGGAGTTCTTGCCCCAGTTCCCTGGTTCGCGCGGTGGCGGGACGCGAATGGTGGTCTTCCTCCATGCACCCGACGCTAGTGGTTCCAGTGACGAAAGGCAGTAACCACAACGGTTTTCCACCCCAAGGGATCACGTGGCCCGTTATTTGACCGGTGGTCAAAAAATCAGCGGAGCACGTCCGCCAGCCGCACCAGCGAGCGCTCCATGTCCCTGCCGATCTCCTTGCTGCCGAACAGCTTGAGCAGCACGCCGCGCACCGCCGACGCGGGCTCCTGGAGCGACCGCAGCCGGACCAGCGTCCCGCCGTCCACGGGCTCCAGTTCGACCCGGAACTCCGTGCTCGCCGCGAACCTCGCGGCCGGCCTGCCGTCCAGCCGTTCGGCGAGGTGCCGCCACGCCACCACGAGCGGCCTGCGGTACTCGACGACCTCCTGGTCGACCTCCGACCGCCGCTTGCCCCACCGGCCGTACAGGCGTCGCCGCTGACCGCAGCCGCTGCCCGAGATGATCTCGACGCCTTCCGCCGAGCTGAGCCACTCCGGGGTGCGTTCCGACCTCGACACGAGGTGCCAGACGCGTTCCGGTGACGCGGCCACCCGTCCACTGCGCACGACTTCGATCACTGGGATCACCGCCTCGGCGCCCATCGTAGGTGCCCGTAGGGTGGGAGTGCCCGTCAGCGAGGCTGGGAGGGGGCGTCGTCGTGCCGTCGATCTTCGGTCGGGAGTCCGAACTCGCCGCGCTGCTCGACGCCGTCGACCGGGTGCCCGCCAGCGGGGTGATCGCCGTGCTGGTGTCCGGCGAGGCGGGCATCGGCAAGTCCAGCCTGCTCGCCGAGGCCGTCCGGCGGCTGCGCGACCACGGCCGCCGCGTGCTCACGGCGGAGTCGGACGACCTGGGCCGCCGGATCCCGTACGCCGCGCTGACCAGCGCGTTGCGCGCGGTCGGCGACCTGCCCGAGGACCTGGACGAGGTGCGGCGGGCCGCGCTCGCGGCCATGGACCTGACCGAGCCCAGCACGTTCGGCCGCTCGTGCGAGCTGATGGCCCGGCTGCTGACCGGGCTGACCGGACCGACCGGGCTGGCCGGCGCCGGGCCCGTCGCGCTGGTGCTGGACGACCTCGACCACGTGGACGAGGACTCGCTGGCCCTGCTCGCCGTCGTGCTGCGCAGGCTGTCCGCCGCGCCGCTGGCGGTGCTCGCCGCTGCCCGCTCGCACGACCGCTCGGACCTGGTGGACCGCCTCGAACGGCACGCCGAGGTGCGCCGGATCGCGCTGGCGCCGCTGTCGGACGACGACATCGGGCACGTCGTGGAGGAGGTGCTGGACTCGCCGGTGGACGAGGCGCTCGCGCGGGAGGTCCGGCGGCGCGCGGACGGCAACCCGTTCTTCGCCACGGAGATCGCCAGGTCGTTGCGGGAACTGGACTTCGTGGCCTTCGACGGCGACCGCGCGCGGCTGACCGCGCTGCCGGACGCCATTCGGCTGACCCGCGCCGACGCCCTGCTGCGCCGGGTCGCGCCGCTGGAACCGGACGTCCGCGCGGTGGCGCGGGCGATGTCGATCCTGCGCCGCGTCCGCCTGGACCAGATCGGCCTGCTCGCCCGCGTCGCGTCCCTGCCGGAGGCCGCGGTGGCGACGGCGTTCGACGAGTTGCTGCGCGCGCACGTGCTGGTGCGCGACGACGACCGCGGCTACCGCTTCTCGCACGCGCTGGTCGGCGAGGCCCTCTACCAGGACGTCGGGCCCGCGCAGCGGCGTCGGCTGCACGGACTGGTCGGCGCGCGGCTGCTGGACGAGCGGGCCAAGGGGCTGCCGGTCGACCTCGTGCCGCTCGCCTGGCACCTGGCCGAGTCCGCCGAACCGGGCGACGAGGTGGCCGTGCGGGTGCTCGCCGAGGCGGCGGCGCTGGCCAGGACGACCGCGCCGGAGACCGCGGCGTCGCTGTGCGAACGCGCGCTGCTGCTCGTGCCCGCCGACTCGCCCCGGCGCGCCGAACTGCTGGCGCTGCGGTGCCGGGTGCTCGCGCGGGCGTCCCACCCGGCCGCGGCGGTCGAACCGGGGCTGGCGGCCCTCGGTGAACTGCCGCGCGGCCCGGACCGCGACCGGGTCACGACCGCCGTGCTCAGCAGCCTGTTCGCCGTCGGCAGGCTGGACGAGGCGCTGCGGATCGCCGACGACGAGATCCGCGCGGGCGAGGTGTCGCCCGCGGTGCTGGCGCAGCGGGCGCTGCTGCTGGTGTTCACCGGCCGCTACGACGACGCGCTGGCCGAGAGCGAGCGGATCGAGGCGCTGCCCGCGTTCGCCCCCGCCGAGGGCGTGGTGGTGTTCGAGCAGCTGGCGATGGTCGCGTCCATGCTGTTCCAGCACGAGAAGACCGTGGAGTACGCGAACCGAGCGCTGCGGTCCAGCGACGGCCAGCCGGGGCTGGAGCTCCAGGCGCTCGCGGTGTGCGCGTCGACGGCGGCGCTGTCGGGGCTGGTGCACGACGCGACCTGGCGGCTGCGGCGCGCCGAGCAGTTGGTGGACGACGACGTCGGCGAGACGGCGTTCCGGGGTGAACTCCAGGTCACGCGGGTCGCCCTGGACTGGCTCGGCGGCCGGTGGGACGCGTGCGTCGACCGGCTCGGGCGGGCCACCGCCGAACTGGGCACGCGGCAGGAGCTGATGCTGCTGGAGGGCGTGCGGGCGATCGAGCTGGAGATCCGGACGTGGCGAGGCGAACTCGACGTCGCCGCCAGGCTGGCGTCGACGGCCCCGCCGGTCAGCCCGACGATGTCGCGGCTCTACGCCATGGCGCTGGCCGGGTACCTGGCCGCGCGCGGTGACGTCGAGGGCGCGCGGCACGTGGTCACGACGGCCGTCGACGCGCTCGGCAAGGCGGCGTACAGCTGCGTCCTGCTCGGCCGGATGATCGAGATCGACCTGGCGCACGGCGACGCCGACCACGCGCGGCGGACGCTGGACCGGTTCCGGGAGGTGTCCGAACTGCGCGGGGCTCCGTGGACGCGGACCACGTTCCTGCGGGTCACCGGGCTGGTCGAGCGCGACGCGGACCTGCTGCGCAGCGCGGTGACCGAGGCCGGGACGGGCGGGCTGGAGTTCGAGAAGGCCCGCGCCCAGCTCGCGCTCGGCCAGGTCGACGGCGACGCGGCCGACGAGCTGGCCGAGGCGTACACGACGTTCCAGCGGCTCGGCGTGCACGGCCCGCGCAGGCAGGCGGGGGCCCGGCTGCGCGAGCTGGGCGCGAAGGTGCCGAGGGCACGGGTGCGGGCGCCGGGACTGCTGACCCCGGCCGAGGACAACGTCGCCCGGCTGGTGCAGCAGGGGATGCGCAACCGCGACATCGCCGCCGCGCTGCACTACAGCCCCCGGACGATCGAGGTCTACCTGTCGCGGGTGTTCGGCAAGCTGCGCGTGTCCTCGCGCCTGGAACTCGCCCGCGTCCTGGACTCGATGCCTTAGACCTGGTCTCAAAACTCGGCGTGTCGCTAGGTGAACCAACGGCCCGCCCCTGGCTCCGCACCGCCCGCCTGTGGGCCCGGCCCGACGGACCGGAAGTCCGTCAGAGAGACTGGGGGCCAGTGCCCGCCCTCTCGACCTGGAGCCTTTGATGCCGCAAGGGACCGTCCGTTGGTTCGACGCCGAACGTGGTTTCGGCTTCCTCGCGCCCGAGGACGGCTCGCCGGACGTGTTCGTGCACGCCTCCGAGATCGTCGAGGACGGCGGCGCGAAAGTGCTCCGCGAGGGTCAGGCCGTCGTGTTCGAGGTCGGCGAGAACGACCGCGGGCCCCAGGCGCTGCGCGTTCGCGTCACCGCCGATGCGGCCACCGGCAGCGCCGTGGGCCTGCTCGGCACCGTCACCTGGTACGAGCCGGGCAAGGGGTACGGCTTCGCGTCGCCGGACGGCGGCGGCGCCGACGTCTTCGTGCACAGCTCCGCCATCGTGACCGGCGGCGTGGTCACCGAGGGGCAGCGGGTGGCCTTCCTGATCGTCGAAGGCGAGCGCGGCCCGCAGGCCGGGCACGTGATCCCGCTGGGAGCAGGGGCCGGCTCACCCGCTGCGGCTGGTATCGCGGACGGTGCCGACGGCACGGTGGCCTGGTACGACGAGGACAAGGGCTTCGGCTTCATCAACCCCGACTCCGGCGCCGGGGACGTCTTCGTGCACGCCAAGGCCCTGGCCGAGGGGCTGACGTGGCTCGCGGAGGGCGACCGCGTCGCCTACGAGGTGGCTGGTGGAGACAAGGGCCCGCAGGCCCGCGACGTGCACCTGGTCCGGGGCGCCGAGCCCCGGACGGTGCCGCAGCGGTCGGCACCTGCCGCGGCCGCGGGGCCGGCCGCGCGGGACGTGCCCGTACGAGGCGGCGAGGGCGTCGTCGCGCGCTACGACGGCGACCGCGGCTTCGGCTTCATCACCCCGGACGCAGGCGGCGACGATCTCTTCGCCCACGTGTCCGTGATCATGGGGTCGGAGCCGCTGCAGAAGGGTGACCGGGTCCGGTACGCGGTGCGTCAGAGCGACCGGGGCCCGCAGGCCGACCGCATCGAACGCCTCTGACGAGGCGGCCCCACCGATGGCTGATCACTTCCCGACGAGGGTGCTCGTTCATCCCCGTCGATGGTGCCGTCGGCAACGCGGCTGCGGCCTTCTGCAGGAGATCGATCTCCCTCGTGGTGACGGGGGCCCCGTGCCGACCCGAGGACCTGCTCCGCGCTCAGGAGCTCACCAGTGACCCCACCCGACGACACAGAGCCACCGATGTATCCCCAACGAGTGAATGGATGCGTTGGACCTGGTCGCAGAGCTCGATCTTGATGAGCCGGCGGACGTTGATCACGGTGCAGGCCAGCGTGAGCAGCGCAGGCGTGGTGCGTTCGGTCCGGTCGTAGCGCAGCCCGAGGCGTGTGAACCGCAGCAGCCAGGAGATGGTGCGTTCGACGACCCAGCGGACCCGGCCGAGGCGGGACTTGCCCTCAATCCCGCGCCGGGCGATACGGACCTTGATACCGCGGCGGGTCAGGTAGCGGCGGCAGCGGCGGTAGTCGTAGCCCTTGTCGGCGTGCGGCTTGTCCGGTCGGCATCGTGGCCGGCCCGCCCGGCCGTGGTGGCCGCGCACGGTCGGGTTCGTGTCCAGCAGCGGCTCGAACAGCATGCTGTCGTGGGTGTTTGCCGCCGACAACACGATGTGCAGCGGTAGCCCGTTCGCGTCGCGCAGAACGTGGTACTCGGAGCCGGCTTTACCCCGGTCAGTGGGGCTGCGGCCGGTCAGCTCGCCCCCCCCTTTTCGACCGCACCGACACCGCGTCTATGCAGCCTCTGGTCCAGTCGAGCTCGTCGATGTTGGACAGCTCGTCGAGCACGAGCTGGTGCAGCCGGTCCCACACGCCGGCGTCCTGCCACTCACGTAACCGCCGCCACGCGGTGTGCCCGGAACCGCATCCGAGCTGCTCGGGTAGGTCTCGCCGGCGGCAGCCGGTGTCGAGCACGAACAAGATCCCCTCTAGCGCGGCACGGTCATCGATCCGGGGCCGCCCACCCGGACCGCGCGGCGCTGGTCGGGACGGGATCAGGGGTTCGATCAGCTCCCAGAGCCGGTCTTCGACCCGCCGCTGCTGCGTCGTCTTCGCCATGACTGCCCACGATCGACGACCAGGACCGGCAGGTTACGCAGTGACACACCCTCAAGTTTTGAGACCAGGTCTTAGTTGTCGTGTTCTCCCCACTTCCCGTGGCGCCGGTCACCCGGTTGGCTCGCGGCATGGGTGCGACACGGGCGGCGCTGCCCGGCCACGAGGTGGTCCGGGTCGACCTGGCGGGCCCGAGCGGTGTCGTCGGGATCGCCTCCGACGGCCGCCGGGTCGTGGCGCTCGGCGTCACCGACGGACGGTCCGACCTGGTCAGCGCGCCGGAGCGGCTGCTGTTCCCGGTGCCGACCGAGATCACCGACGGCCAGGCGCTCGTGCTGGCCGGGCCCGGCGTGACGGCGTGGCACCTGCTCCGCACGTGCGCGCACCTCAGACCGGACGAGGCCGTCGTGGTGCACGACGCGGCGAGCGACGTCGGCGCGCTGGCCGTGCAGCTGGCCCGCAGCTTCTGCGCGGGCCAGGTCATCGCGGTCGCCGACACGCCCGCGCGGCGGAAGTACGCGATCGCCGTCGGCGCGGACGTGGCCGTGGACGCCGACCCGGACGGGCTGCGCGAGCGGTTGCTGGCCGTGAACGGCGGTCACCCGGTCGACGTCGTGCTGTCCCCGGCCGGCGGCGCGACGTTCCGGCAGTCGTTGGCGGCGCTCGCGCCGTTCGGCAGGATCGTCGTGCACGGGGAGTCGCCGACCGTCGAGGCCGCAGGGCCGATCGAGGGCTCCCGCGCGGTGATCGGCTTCTGGTTGGGCGATTGCCTCGCGCGACCCGAGATGGTGGCCCGCGCCCTCAGTGAGCTGATGGGGTTGACCTCGGCCGGGCGCTTGCGGCCACCCGTCGGTGACGAGTACCCGTTGTCAGGAGGCGCGCGGTCGAACCGCGCCCGTAGCGGAAGGCCCGCATGACCACCCGGACCGCACTCACCACCTGTCCGCTCTGCGAGGCGACGTGTGGCCTCGAACTGACGATCACCGACGACCTGATCACCGGGGTGCGCGGTGACCGGCTGGACGGGTTCAGCGGCGGGTTCCTCTGCCCCAAGGGCGCTTCGCTCGGCAGCCTGGACACCGACCCGGACCGGCTCGCCACCCCGGTGGTCAAGCGCGACGGCGTGCACGTGCCGGTTGGCTGGGCCGAGGCGTTCGAGGTCGTGCGGCGGCGGCTGACCGGGATCATCGCCGAGCACGGCCGCGACGCCGTGGCGATGTACCTCGGGAACCCGATGGTGCACTCGCTCGCCGGCGGCCTGTACGCGGGCGCGCTGCGCCGGGCGCTGGGCTCCCGCAACGTGTTCACCGCGTCCACGGTGGACCAGATGCCGAAGCACGTGTCCTCCGGCCTGCTGTACGGCGGCATCTACACGATCCCGGTGCCGGACATCGACCGCACGGACTTCCTGCTGCTGCTCGGCGCGGACCCGTACACCTCCAACGGCAGCCTGTGGACCGCGCCGGACATGCCGAAGCGGCTCAAGGCGCTGCGGGCGCGCGGCGGCGCGTTCGTCGTCGTGGACCCGCGCCGCAGCCGGACCGCCGCGGCGGCCGACCAGCACGTGCCGATCACGCCGGGCACGGACGTGTTCCTGCTGCTGGCCATGGTCAACGAGCTGTTCGCCGCCGGTCTGGTCGACCTCGGCGAGCTGGCGCCGCACGTGAACGGCGTGGAGCGGGTCCGGGCGCTGGTCGAGCCGTTCACGCCCGAGGCGGTGGCGGAGAAGTGCGGGATCGCCGCCGGGACCACCCGCGAGCTGACCCACCGGTTCGCCGCCGCGCCGAAGGCCGCGGTGTACGGCCGGATCGGCACCACGACGGTCGACTTCGGCACCGTGGCGAGCTGGCTGGTCGACGTCCTCAACGTGCTGACCGGCAACCTCGACCGGCCGGGTGGCTCGATGTTCCCGCTGCCCGCGCACCTGGACAAGGGCCGGGGATCGGGGCGGGGCTTCACCACCGGCCGCTGGCGCAGCCGGGTCCGCGGCCTGCCCGAGGTGGCGGGCGAGTTCCCGGCGGTGACGCTGGCCGACGAGATCGAGACGCCCGGCGAGGGGCAGGTGCGCGCGCTCGTGACGATCGCGGGCAACCCCGCGCTGTCGCTGCCGAACTCCGCCCGCCTAGCCGCCGCGCTGTCCACTGTGGACTTCATGGTGTCGGTCGACCCGTACCTCAACGAGACCACGCGGCACGCCGACGTGATCCTGCCGCCACCGCCGCCGAGCAGGCGCCCGCACTACGACATCGCGTTCCTCGGCTTCGCCGTCCGCAACGTCGCCAAGTTCTCCCCGCCGGTGATCCCGCTCGACGAGGGCTCGGTGCCGGAGTCCGACATCCTGCTGCGCCTCACCGCCATCCTCGGCGGCCTGGACCCGGACGTCGACCTCGACGCGCTGGCGGCGGACCAGCTCGACGCCCAGCTGGCGAAGCTGGTCGAGGACCCCGGGAGCCCGCTGCACGGCCGGGACGTGGCGGAGCTGCGGTCCGCGCTGGTCGGCGAGACCCGCGAGGAACGGCTGCTGGACCTCAAGCTGCGCACCGGGTTCTACGGCGACCGGTTCGGCGGCAGGCCGGACGGCCTGTCCATGGCCAAGCTCCTGGAGAACCCGCACGGCGTCGACCTCGGCCCGCTGGAGCCGCGCGTCCCCGAGGTGCTGCGTACCCCGTCCGGCCGCGTCGAGCTGTGCCCCGACCCGATCGCCGACGACGTCCCGCGAGTGCTCGCGGCGCTGCGCGAGCGGCACGACGACCTGCTCCTGGTGGGGCGCAGGCACCTGCGCACCAACAACTCCTGGATGCACAACGTGCCCGCGCTGGTGAAGGGCAAGGACCTCTGCACGCTGCTGGTCAACACCGCCGACGCCCGGCGGCTCGGGCTGACCGGCGGCGGCGCTGCCCTGGTGACCTCGCGGGTCGGCGAGGTCGAGGTGGCGGTGGAGATCACCGACGACATCGCCGAAGGAGTCGTGAGCCTGCCCCACGGGTGGGGCCACGACCAGCCGGGCACCCGGCTCACCGTCGCCGCCGCCCACGCGGGCGTCAACGTCAACCTGCTCACCGACGACCTCAGGATCGACCCGCTGTCCGGAACCGCCGTGCTCAACGGCGTTCGCGTGACCGTCAGCCCCGCCGCCAAGTAGGAGGAGAAGCCATGTCCGTCCCCACGGTCGGTTCCGCGCGCGTCGTCTCGGATCTCCCGTTCACGGCCGCCGAGGTCCACCAGGACCGGGTGGCCTGGCGCTACCGCGCCGACGACTCCTGGCAGGAGAAGACGTTCACCGAGGTCGCGAAGTCGGTGGGGGACCTGGCTTCCGGCCTGGTGCTCGCGGGCGTCGAGGTCGGCGACCGGGTCGCCGTGCTCGCCGAGACCCGCTACGAGTGGTCGACCGCGGGCCTCGCGGTCCTGGCCGCGGGCGGCGTGGTCGTGCCGATCTACGCGAGCAGCTCGCCGGAGGAGTGCGCCTGGATCCTCGGCGACTCCGGGGCCGTGCTGCTGATCGCCGAGAACGCGACGCAGGCCGCGAAGGTCGACGTGGACTCCCTGGCCGACCTGCGCGGGATCGCGCTGATCGACGGCGACGGCCGCACGATCGCCGACCTCGCGGCGGAAGGCCGGGCCACGCCCGCCACCGAGGAGCTGGAGACCCGGCGCGCCGGCCTGTCACCGGACGACCCCTGCGTGATCATCTACACCTCGGGCACCACCGGGCCGCCCAAGGGCTGCGTGCTGACCCACCGCAACTGGCTCACGATGTGCCACCTCACCGAGGAGCTGTCCTACGTCGTCGCCGACGACACCGTGTACCTGTTCCTGCCGCTGGCGCACGTGTTCGCGCAGATCACCCAGTTCAGCGCCCTGTACATGGGCGCGACGCTGGCGTTCTACGGCGGTGACGCGAAGCGCATCGTGCCCGAGCTGGCCGAGGTCAGGCCGACGTTCCTGCCGTCCGTGCCGAGGATCTTCGAGAAGATCTACACCATCGCCACCGCCGGCATCCCGGCCGAGCAGTTGCGGCAGGCTGTCGGCGTGGGCCTGAAGCACCGCGCGCTCGTCGACGCGGGTGAGCCCGTGCCGCCGGAGCTGGCCGCCGCCTTCGCCCAGGTCGACGCCGTCTTCGCCCGCGTGCGCGGGGTGTTCGGCGGCAGGCTGCGGCAGGCCCTGTCCGGCGCGGCCCCGATCTCGCCGGAGGTGCTGAACTTCTTCCTCGCCGCGGGCGTCCCCGTGCTGGAGGGGTACGGCATGAGCGAGTCCACCGGGGTCGGCACGACCAACACCCTGGACCGGTTCCGCATCGGCTCGGTCGGCTCGTTCGGCCGCGGCGGCATCGAGGTCCGGATCGCCGAGGACGGCGAGATCCTGATGAAGGGCCCCCACGTGTTCGCGGGCTACTGGCGCAACCCCGAGGCCACCGCCGAGGTGCTCCGGGACGGCTGGCTGCACACCGGCGACCTCGGCGAGGTCGACGACGACGGCTTCGTCAGGATCACCGGCCGCAAGAAGGACATCATCATCACCGCGGGCGGCAAGAACATCGCGCCCGCCAACGTCGAGAACCAGCTCCGCCAGTCCCGCTGGATCTCGCACGCCGTCACCTTCGGCGACCGCCGCCCCTACCTCGTCGCGCTGATCACCCTCGACGCCGAGGAACTCCTGCCGTGGGCGGAGAAGGAGGGCGTGGCGGGCGGCTACGCCGACCTCGTCCGGCACCCCGACGTCGTCGCGCTGGTGCAGGGGATCGTCGACGAGGCCAACACCCACTTCGTGAAGGACTCGCAGGTCAAGAAGTTCACCATCCTCGACCGCGACCTGTCGCAGGAGGACGGTGAGCTCACGCCGACCCTCAAGGTCAAGCGCAAGGTCATCCACACCCTCCACGAGGACCTCTACCGGGACCTGTACTCGTAGCCGCGCCGACGCTGGGCGCACGGGAGTGTGCCCAGCGTCACCGTTGTGCGAAGTTGATCAACAGGCCATGCTCGGAGGTCCGCGCGTCGGGGGGACGCGCGCCGAGCGTAGGGGCCTTTTCTTGCTCTTCTTCTTGCACGACAAGGGTACGGTCGTCTGACCATGTCCGACGACCTCACCGAGTTCCGCCGCTGGATCCTCGCCGTCCTCGACGGCGTCGGCGCCGACTCCATCCGCCAGGTCCGCTACCTCCGCTCCGTCGGGGTGGGGGTGGACGAACTGGTGCTGGAGCTGGACGACGTCGTCGTCACCGCGCAGGCCAAGTGCCGCGAGGGCCTGCTGAGCCAGGAGGAACTCGACCACATCGAACGCGTCGGCGACCACGTCGACGCCATGCCGCCCAGTCCGGGTCCACTGTGGACGGAGGCTGCCCTCGGCGACGCGGTCGAGTGGCGCGACCTGCGCGAACTGGCGACCGAGGCGCACACCGCCCTGGCGAAGATGTGGGCGGACGGGTAGGAACCCTCACGCCCCGCCCGCCGGGGGAGCCGTCGTCCCGCGGATGATGATCTGCGTCGGCAGCACGACGTGCGGCGCGGGGTCGCCCGCCGTGTCGAGCCGGTCGAGCAGCATGTTCACCGCGGTGCGGCCCGCAGCGGCCAGCGGCATGCGGACCGTGGTCAGCGCCGGCGACGTGAGCGACGCGTAGGTCAGGTTGTCGAACCCGGTCACGCTGACGTCGTCCGGAACGGACACGCCCCGGTCCCGGAGCCGGGCCAGCACACCGAGGGCCATGACGTCGTTGCAGGCCATGATCGCCGTGACGTCGGCGGCCAGCGCCAGGTCGGCGGCCTGGAGCCCGCCCTCGTAGCGCGGCGCGAACGGGCCGAGGTCGACCAGGTCGACGCGGTGCTCGGCCACGGCCGCCGCGAGGCCGTGGCGGCGCTCCTCGTTGGACCACGCCGTGCGCGGCCCGTTCAGGTAGGCGATCCGTTCGTGACCGAGCGCGACCAGGTGGGCGACCACCTGGCGCAGGCCGTCCGCGCTGTCCATCACGGTGCTGGGGACGCCGGGCAGCCGGTGGTTCAGCAGCACCAGGGCGGTGGACTCGGCGGTCAGGGCGATCTGGGGGCCGGTCAACCCCGGCGAGCACAGGAGCAGGCCGTCCACCTGCTTCGCCATCGCCAGCACGAGCTTGGCCTCGGCGGCCGGGTCCTCGTCGCTGTCCGCCACGAACACCGCGTGGTCGGCCTGGGCCGCGCGGGTCTGCACCGCCTTCAGGATGCCTGTGTAGAACGGGTTGTCGAGGTCGGGGACGACGATGCCGATGTTGCCCGTCCTGCCGGTGATCAGGCCCCGCGCGGCGCGGTTCGGCTGGTAGCCCAGCTCGGCGGCCGCCGCCACGACCCGTGACCTCGTGTCCGGACGCACGAGGTCGGGGGAGGACAGCGCGCGCGACACCGTCGCTACCGACACGTGCGCTTTGCGTGCCACATCGCGGATGGTGATCGTCACGGGTCCTCATCCAACCGTAATTGTGACGAAAGCTCGTGATTGGGGTGCCGTTGAACCGATTCCGGAGGAGCCCCGTTTCCCAGGTGCAGGTCACGTGGAACCGCGGGCCTCCCCAAACGTCCAGGAGGGCCCGCCGTGCGCACGAGCCGCGTCCTACCCGCTTCCGCGGCCGTCGCCGGACCACCGTGGGCGAGCGCCCAGGGTCATGGCCACTGACGTCCGCGCGTCGCCTTGGTCACCACAGGAGTTCGAGCTGAACGAGACGACAATGCACCGTGAGCCCCCGTTCGACCTGCCTCCCGAGGCCGCCCTCGACGGCCGTCCCGAGGGCGGTGACCTGCTGCTCCAGCGCACGCTCGGCCGGATCCGGCACGAGAAGGCGCGGGAGGGCAGACGCAGGCAGAGCTTCGCCGTCGTGCTGTCGACGAGCCTGCTGGCCGCGGCGCTCGCGGGTGGCGTGGTGATCGGCAGGCGCCTGACCGGCGACTCCGACGCCCTGGTGGTCGGCGGGATCGCCAACGGCACCAGCCTGAGCGCGGTGATCACGCCCGCCGAGGGCTGGTCGCGGCTGCGGGTGAACGTGAAGGGCGTCCAGCCGGGCGAGCGGTGCTGGCTCGTCGTGACCGACGTGCACGGCAAGCGGTTCACGGCGGGCAGCTGGATCGCGGGCGGCGGGGAGCCCGGCCGCGGCGTCACGCTGGAAGGAGCCGCGCTGGTCGCCGCGGACGACCTGCGGGCGGTCAGCGTCGAGACGCTCGACGGCCGGGTGCTGGTGTCGGCCCGCGCCTAGCGCGGTGAACACCAGCCCCCGCCGGGGGAGTTCCGCCGTCCAGGGCGCGCTAGGTCGCGAACACCTGCGCGTCGTCCGCGAAGGCCTTCACCTCGATGGCGTTGCCCGCCGGGTCGCGGAAGAACATCGTCCACTGCTCGCCGGGCTTCCCGGCGAAGCGGAGGTACGGTTCGATCGCGAACTCCGTCTCCGCCAGCCGCAACCGCTCCGCGAGCTGGTGGAACGCCTCCACGGTGAGCAGCACGCCGAAGTGCGGCACCGGCACGTCGTGGCCGTCGACGGGGTTGTGCGCCTCGACAGGGTCGATCCGGTCCACCAGGTGCGTCACGAACTGGTGGCCGTACAGGTCCCAGTCGATCCAGCGGTCGCTGGAACGGCCTTCCGGGCACCCGATCACCTGCCCGTAGAACGCCCTGGCCGCTTCCAGGTCGGTGACGGGGACCGCGAGGTGGAACCGGGGGATGTCCTGGGTCATGGGAAGAGCTTCGCCGATCTTCCGCGCAGGGGGTAGTCGAGGCGTCGGCGCGCGGTGTTGGTTAGCTGTCGCCGTGTTCCGAACGATGCCGCTCGCGGTCGTCGTCCTCGTGGCGGCGTGCACGACGCACAGCGCGACCCCGGCCGACGACCACTTCGTCGGGATCGAGCAGGTCAAGGCCTCCTCGGGCGGCGGCGCCCCCGGCCCCGACGCGTCGACGGGCGTGTTCACGGCGTCGTGCGGCCGCAACGCCGAGCGGCACCTCAACGCCGACAACGCGGTCATCTCGCCCGGCCTGCACAACGGCGCCCACCACACGCACGAGTACGTCGGAAACCTGTCCACGGACGCGTTCTCCACCCCCGCGAGCCTCGCCGCCGCGGGCAGCACGTGCGCGGGCGGCGACCTGTCCGCGTACTTCTGGCCCGTCCTGCGGCTGACCGACGCCGTCGGCCACGACGCCCACGCGGAGGGGGGCGGCGTGCACGGCAACACCGGCGAGGTGCTGCCCCCGGAGTCGGTGACCATCACGTTCACCGGCAGCCCGGCGGGCAAGGTCGTGCCGCTGCCCCGGTTCCTGCGCACGATCACCGGCAACCCGTCCGCCGCCACCGGCGGCGGGCTGAACGCCAACGCGAAGTGGGGCTGCTCCGGGTTCGACGGGCGCTCCACGGTGAAGTACCCGCGCTGCCCGCCGGGCAGCCGGGTGCTGCGCACGTTCGACTTCCCCGCCTGCTGGGACGGCCGCAACGTCGACAGCGCGTCGCACCGCGACCACCTCGTGCCCGCCGACGCGGGCGGCGTGTGCCCGACCGCCACGTTCCCGGTGCCGCGGCTCCGACTGGTCGTCGCCTACGACGTGCCCGCGGGCAGGCCGTTCGCCGTCGACAGCTTCCCCGACGAGCGCCGCGACCCGATCACGGACCACGCGATGTTCGTCAACGCGTTCCCCGACGAGGTCATGACCCGACTCGCGGCCTGCCTCAACGACGGCCGTGCCTGCGGCTGAGAACCTTTCGGGGATTTCGTGAACCACCGCGGCCCCTGAGCCGTGTGTGCGGTGTCAAGGTTGATGAGAGGAGTGGGTGGATGGCGGCACTGTGGTCCCGCAAACGGGAGGCCGCGGCCGACGAGGCGCTGATCCGATCGCTCTACGAAGAGCACGGTCGGGCTCTGCTGGCCTACGCGACGCGGTTGACCGGCGACCGGGCGGCTGCCGAGGACGTGGTCCAGGAGACCCTCCTCAGGGCCTGGCGCCACCCCGACGCGCTCGTCAACGGGAAGGGATCGGTGCGCGGCTGGCTGCTCACCGTCGCCCGCAACATCGTGACCGACCGCATCAGGGCGAAGGCGGCGCGACCGCAGGAGGTCGCGGAGTCGCCCACGACGCCGCCGATCGAACGCGATCACGCCGAGTCGGTCGTGAACTCCGTCGTGGTGCTCGAAGCACTCGACCAGCTGTCCCCCGACCACCGCGACGTCCTGCGGGAGATCTACTTCAACGGCCGCAGCGTCTCGGAGGCCGCGGCGGCCCTGGGCGTGCCACCCGGCACGGTCAAATCCAGATCCCACTACGCCTTGCGCGCGTTGCGCGAGACGTTCGCCGGACAACAGGTGGCCTTGAAGGGGGTGGCCGGATGACCACGCAGCACGAACCACAACTGCTGGGCGCCTACGTGCTGGGAGCCCTCGACGAGCAGGAGGCGCGGGTCGTGGAGGAGCACCTCGCCCGCTGCCCGGCGTGCCGGGGTGAACTCGACGAACTGCGGGCCATGGAAGCCCAGCTCGGCGACGTTCCGCCAGAGGCGCTGCTCGACGGACCGCCGGAAGGCGGTGACCTGCTGCTCCAGCGCACGCTGCGGCAGATGCGGTCGGAACGCGGTGGCGCGGTCCGGCGCAGGCAGTTCGCACTCGGCGCGGCCGCGGCCGTCGTCGCCGCGATCGTCCTCGGCGGCGGTGTCGTGGTCGGTCGCAGCACCGCGCCCGTCACGGAGGCGCTGCCCGGTCCCACGTCCTCGGCGGCCACACCACCCGCGGGCACGAAGGTCGCGACGTTCACCGACCCGGACACCGGGGCCCGGATGACCGTCCAGGTCAAGCCCGCCGCGGGCTGGGTGCGGGTCAACGCGGCGATCGGCGGGATCCCGCAGAACGAGAAGTGCCGGTTGTTCGTCGTGGCGAAGGACGGCCACCGCGAGGAGATTGGCAGTTGGCTGGTCTCGAAGGCCGGGGAGGCGGACGGCACGAGCCTCGACGGTGCCGCCCTCATCGCCCCGGACGACGTGGCCGCGGTCGAGGTCGAGAACTTCGACGGCAAGAAGTTCGTCAGCGTGTCGGTCTAGACCGACGTCCGTGCCGGGTGGCGACACCCGGCACGGACCGCGAACCACGTGCGCACCGCTTCTGCAGGGGATGCGGTTCGCACGTCACCCGCGCCCCTCGGGGCGCGGAACGCCCGGTGTCGCGTGCCACCTCTGCAGGGGAGACGGCACGCGACACCGGGTTCACGGCTTCAGCACCACCTTGCCGACGGTCTCCCGGTTCTCCAGCGCCCGGTGCGCCCGCGCGGCGTCGGCCAGCGGGAACGTCGAGCTGACCACCGGCGTGAGCCTGCCGGACGCCGCCGCGGCCAACGACCTCTCCTCGAACTCGCGCAGCCGCCGGAACAGGTGCGGCCCCAGGACGACGGACGCCGACAGGCTGCGGGCGAACAGGTCGTCGCCGGTGAACTTCGTCGGCTCGGTCCCCAGCGCCCAGCCGAACAGGACCAGCCGACCGCCCGGCACGAGCAGGTCGAACGCCGCCCGGCCCAGCGCGCCGCCGACGGCGTCCAGGACGACGGTGACACCCTCGATCCCCTGCTCCCAGCCGGGTTCCGAGTAGTCGACGGCGACGTCGGCGCCCAGGCTCCTGACCAGGTCGACCTTCGCCGGTCCGCCCGCCGCGCCCACCACCCGCGCCCCGACGGCGTGCGCCTCCTGCACGGCCAGCGCCCCGATGCCACCCGCCGCGGCCAGCACCAGCACCGTGTCGTCCGGCCGGATCGCGGCTCCCTCGAACACGCCCATCGCGGTCCGGCCGGTGCCGATCATCGCGACCGCCACGTCGTCGGACACGCCGTCCGGCAAGGCGTGCAGCGCGGACGCGTTCGCCACGGCCAGCTCCGCGTACCCGCCGCTCGCCTGCCCGAGGTGCGCCACGACCCGGCTGCCGAGCCAACCGGGGTCGACGCCGTCGCCGAGCGCGCTGACCACCCCGGCCACCTCGCGCCCCGGCGTCATCGGCAAGGAGGGCAACGGGAACGGCCCCCGACCGATGCCGGACCGGATGGTGGTGTCGACGACGTGCACCCCGACGGCGGACACGGTGATCCGCACCTGGCCCGCGCCGGGCACGGGATCGGCGACCTCTTCGAAGACCAGGTTCTCGGCGGGGCCGAAAGCGTGCTGGCGGATGGCGTGCACGGGCGTCTCCTCGGTTCGGTGATCACCCGAACGTAGGAGCTGGAGTTAGGTGGAGGTCAAGAACCCGGTCCAGTGCAGGGCTTCCGATCCTTCGGATCGGCATCACGCCGCGCTGAGCACTCCCACGCGGCGGTTCGTGGTCAGGGTGCTGTTCGGGGTGCCGCTGTAGCTGCCGGACGTCGGCGGCACGTCCGCGTAGTCGCGGCCGGTCGCGACGGTGAGGTAGTCCGCGCCCGCCCGTCGGCCGTTGCACGGGTCGAACGGGACGGCCACGGCGGCGGAGCCGTCCGCCACCACGACCTCCATCCAGCCGTGCGTGCCGCCCTCGCCGAGCAGGTGGCCGGACACGTACCGCGCGGGC
Organism: Umezawaea sp. cmx-9-4; assembly: GCA_049997955.1. Classification (GTDB taxonomy): domain Bacteria; phylum Actinomycetota; class Actinomycetes; order Mycobacteriales; family Pseudonocardiaceae; genus Umezawaea. The sequence goes on from JAEBDY010000005.1 coordinate 24,220, forward strand.
ACGCCGACCAGGCGGCACAACGTGATCATCACGTGCGCCGAGTCCTGGCAGACGCCGCGGCCGCCGGAGAGGGCTTCGGCCGCGGTCGTCTCGACCGACGTCACGCCGTACTCGTAGTGGATGGCGTCGTGCACCAGCGCGCAGATCCGCTCGGCCCGGTCCAGCGGCGTGCCCTCGCGCAGGCCGGCGGCCAGGTCGCGCAGCCGCTCGTCCGGCGTGGTCAGCCGGGTCGGCCGGAGCAGGCGGGGGTCGTGCAGCGCGGACGCGGGCAGGTGGATCGGCCCGTCGTCGCGCACCCGCTCCAGCAGCGCGAGCACGCCGAAGCGCACGCCCTCCTCCACGCGGTCCGCCCGCAGGCGCACCACGGTGTTGCCGTGGCCGTCCAGCCGCGACCGGCGGCGGACGGCCGCGCCGTCGACGTCGAGCCGGTGCGCGCGGCGGTGCTGGTTGCCGTGCCGGGCCAGCGGCACCACCACGAGCCGGTGGTCGAGCTGGTCGATCGGCTGGTCGTAGCCGTAGTGGAAGCTCTGCTCCAGCACGTAGGTGACCCGTTCGGCCGCGTCGAGGTCCACGGTCGTGTGGTCCAGCAGCGGACGGGACAGCAGCTCAGGACTCAGCGTCACGGGTGTGCCTCCTCGGCGCGGACCACCATCGAGTGGAGCGTAGGGCCACCGAACGTGGTGGCCATGGCGACGTCGGACGCGTCACGTCCGCGCCCGACGACGACCCGCCCCTTGAGGCGGCGGTTGTTGCGCGGGTCGAACGTCCACCACCGGTCGCCCAGCCAGACCTCCATCCACGCCGCGAAGTCCATCGGGTCCGGGGACGGCGTGACGTCCAGGTCGGGCAGGTACCCGAAGACGTAGCGCGCGGGGATGTTCAGCGCGCGGCAGAACGAGATCGCCAGGTGGGTGAAGTCGCGGCACACGCCGTAGCCGGACGTGTAGACGTCCAGCGCCGTCGACGTGGCGTTGCTGCTGCCGTAGCTGAACGTCAGGTGGTCGTGGACGTGCTGGGTGATCGCCTGCACGCGCCGGTAGCCGGTGGGCATCGACCCGAACTCGGCCCACGACTGGTCGGCCAGCATGTCCGGCAGCACGTACCGGCTGGGCAGCGTGTAGATCAGCACGTCGTCCGGGAGCTGCTCCGGCATCACCTCCGGCGCGTCCTCGTCGAAGTCCTCGACCGCGTCCGGCACGATCGCGAGCGCCTCGTACGTGAGCGTCGACAGGCCCTGCGGCAGGACGACCCGCAGGCACGGGTTGTCGTAGAGGTCGTGGTACCCGTGCGAGCCGACCTCCGGCTCGATCTTCCACTCCTCGGAGAGCACCTTCACCCGAGGCTCGTCGTTCGCCTGCACCTGGAACACCGTGGGCGTCCTGATCTCGGCCTCGTACGTGAACTCGCACCCGATCCGCAGCCGTCGCTCTCCCATCACCTGATAGTGGTCCATCCAGGTTGCTTCCACGTAACGCCTGGTCGCGTCGAACTCGAACGGCCTACCGACCCGCGCCCCAGGGGAGTCCCAGCACCACCACGTGCGGCCCCTGCCAGGCCAGCGCCTCGGCGAGGTCCTCGCGCACCGTCGAGGGGGTGCTGCCGGTCGCGGGCACGCCCAGCGCGTGCGCGATCCCGAGCAGGTCCGCTTCCCCGTCCACCACCAGCCACGTCACCCGCAGGTCGTGCCGCCGCGCCGTGGCCAGCTGCCGCAACCCCAGGGCGGCGGTGTCACCGCCGCTCACGGCCAGCACCGGCACGTGGTCCCCGAGCGCCACCGCCGCTCCCAGCGCGGCGGGCAGGGCGTAGCCCATGCCGTCGGGCTTCCCGCACATCAGGGAGTCCCGCGGATCCCACGCGCACCAGGGTCTCTCGCCGAACACCGTCCGGTCCCAGAAGGTCGGCGAGCCGTCCGGCACCGCGGCCCGGATCGCCTCCAACTCGGGCTCGGGCCGCCGCACCAGGTCCAGCAGCCCGCGGACCGAGGCCCCGCCTGCGCCCCTCGCCCTGGGCGTCACCGCCTCGGCCAGGTCCGCGAGCGCGAACCGCGCTTCGCCGAGCACACCCCGTTCGTCCACCTCCTCCGCGTCGACGTCGATCCGGACGACGTTGTCGCGGGGCGAGTCCAGCCCGGACCCGACCACGAGCAGCAGGTCGGCCTCCTCCAGGAACCGGGTGGTGTGCCGGTCGGAGAGCCACGACTGCGCGGAGAGCTCGTGGTCCCACGGGAACGCGCCCTTGCCGCCGAACGTCGTCACCACCGGCGCGTCCAGCCGCTCCGCCAGCGCCAGCAGTTCCGCCCGCGCGTCCCCGCGCACCACGCCGCCACCCGCGACCACCACCGGCCGCCGGGCCTCGTCCAGCCGCCGGGCCACGTCCGCGACCGAGCGCTGCTCGGGCACGACCGCCTCCGGGCACGACACGATCGCGGGGACGACCGGGACCGTCGCCCGCGCGCGCAGCACGTCCTCCGGCACGTGCACCCACACCGGCCCGAACGGCGCGGTCGCGGCCCTGTCCCACGCCCGCGCCACCGCGTCCGCGATGCCCGCGGTGTCCGAGACCGCCTCGCTGTGCTTCACCGGGACCGGCGCGGCCCGCACCCCGATCGCCAGCACCGGCGACGACCCGCTCAGCTCCGCGACTATCCCCGGCGCCAGCAGCGGCGTCACGTCGCCGGTGACGCGGGCGTGGCCGTCGGCCGTGAACGCCGAGTCCGGGCCGTCCACGAACCGCAGCTTCGACCGCCCGACCGCCTCGAACGGGCCGAGCGCCAGCGGACCGAACACCGTGCGCGCCCCCAGCGCCACCAGCGCCTCGGCCAGCACGTCACCTCCGGTGCGTTCGCTCACCGGGACCTCCCCATCTCGTTCAGCGCCACCAGCGACACCAGGTCGTAGGCGACGTGCGCGGCGGCGACCGACGTGATGTCGGCGTGGTCGTACGCGGGCGCGACCTCGACGACGTCCGCGCCCACCAGGTTCGTGCCCGCCACCCCGCGCAGGATCTCCAGCAGTTCCCTGCTCGTCAGCCCACCGGCCTCCGGGGTCCCGGTGCCGGGGGCGTGGGCCGGGTCGAGCACGTCGATGTCCACCGACACGTACAGCGGCCGGTCGCCCACCCGTTCGCGCAGCGCGTGCGCCACCTCGTCCACGCCGCGGCGCATGACGTCAGCGGACGTGACGATGCCGAAGCCGAGCCGCCGATCCTCCTCCAGGTCCCGCCTGCCGTACAGCGGGCCGCGGGTGCCGACGTGCGAGAGGGCCTCGGTGTCCAGCAGGCCCTCCTCCACCGCGCGGCGGAACGGCGTGCCGTGCGTGTACGGCTCCCCGAAGTAGGTGTCCCACGTGTCCAGGTGCGCGTCGAAGTGCAGCAGCGCCACCGGTCCGTGCCTGCGCGCCACCGCCCGCAGCAGCGGCAGCGCGATGGTGTGGTCGCCGCCGATCGTCACCAGCTTCGCGCCGGTGTCCATCAGCCCGGACGCCTGGATCTCGATCTCGGCGATGGCCGCGCCGATGTCGTAGGGGGTGCAGGCGATGTCGCCCGCGTCCGCCACCTGGCAGGCCTGGAACGGCGACACGTCCAGGCCGGGGTGGTAGGGCCGCAGCAGGCGGCTGGCCTCGCGGACGGCGGTCGGGGCGAAGCGGGCGCCGGGCCGGTAGGACACGCCGGTGTCGAACGGGACGCCGACGACCGCGACGTCCGCGTTCGGCACCTGGTCCAGGCGGGGCAGGCGGGCGAACGTGGCGGGCCCGGCGAACCGGGGCGTGGCGGAGGAGTCGACGGGACCCAGCGGGGACCGCGACGTGCTGCCGTGCTCCGGTGCCACGTGGCAGTCCTCCCCAGAACGTTGTGCTCCAGACCATAGGAAGCGCACGCTGAGGCGGTAAGTGGACCATTCGCACAACGCGGAACCGTCCGTTGTGCACTTCGGAGGAACACCATGGTCATGCGCACCGTCCCGCTCACCGCGCTGGTCGACCGGACCGAACTCGGCCTCACCGTGCTCGTCGGCGCGGACGACCTGGACCGCCCGGTGTGCTGGGCGCACGTCAGCGAACTCGTCGACCCGGTGCCGTACCTGCTGGGCCAGGAACTTCTGCTCACCGCGGGGGTGACCCTCCCGGACGACCTCGACGCCTACGTGTCCGGACTGGTCGGGCGCGGCGTCTCCGCGCTCGGCTTCGGGGTCACGCCGGTGCACAACGCCGTGCCCGCCGAACTGGTCGACGCCTGCCGGGCGCACGGGCTGCCGCTGGTCGCCGTGCCGCCGGGGACGCCCTTCCTGGCCGTCAGCCAGGCCGTGGGGACGGCGCTCGCCGAGGCGCAGAACGCCGAGCTGCGGCTGCTCGCCGACAGCCAGCGGGTGATGACGAGGGCGGCGGTCCGGCCGAGCCCGGTCGACGGCACGCTCGCCGCGCTCGCGGACGCGCTGGAGTGCTGGGCGCTGCTGCTCGACGCGGGCGGGGAGGTGCTGGCGCGGACCGGCCTCGCGCCCGAGCCGACGGACGACCTGCGCGGGCTGGCCGCCCGGGTCGCCGCGGGCAGGGGGCCGCGCAGCGCGGGCACCCGGATCGACGCCGACCACGTGGCGCTGACCCCGGTCGAGCAGATCGGGCGACGGCCGTCGGTGCTGGTGATCGGCCGCGCCCGGTCGTTCTCGGTGGCGGACCGGGCGGTGGTCGCGGTGGCGCTGGCGCTGCTCGCGCTGCTGCGCCAGGACCCGGACCCGGCCGCGCGGCTGGCGGCCAGGCTGCTGTTCGGCGGCGACTCGGCCGAACTGCTGGAGCGGCTGGTGGGCGACTCGTCGTTCCAGGTCGTCGCGGGCGCGGGGGAGGAGTCCTACGAAAGGCTGGCGGACACGTTGGGCACGCCGCTGGTGGACGTGCTGCCCGAGGGGTTCCGCGCGGTCGTGGCCGCCGGTTCGGTGTCCGACCCGGACCTGGTGGTCGGGGTGAGCGCGCCCGCCACCGCGGCCGAACTCCCCGCGGCGGAACGGGAAGCGGCCGCGCTGCTGCGCCGGGCCCGCGCGACCGGCCGGTCCACGTGGGCGGACGAGGGCGCCGGGATCGCCGCGCTGGTGGACCCGGCCAGCGCCCAGCGGTTCGCGCGCAGGCTCCTCGCGCCGCTGGCCGACCACCGCTCGCCGTCCGGAGCCGAACTCGTCGAGACGGCACGGGCGTGGCTCGCGCAGCACGGCAACTGGGACCGCAGCGCCGCCGCGCTCGGCGTGCACCGCAACAGCGTCCGGCACCGGATGGGACACGTCGAACGCGCTCTCGGACTCGACCTCTCGCTCGCCCAGCACCGCACCGATCTGTGGTGCGCGATCAACTGGTTGCCGCCCGGTTGGCCGATGCCGGAACAGGCCGGATAAATGCTTTGCCGATAGCGCGGAAGTCCTTCATAGTTGTGTTCACACGGCGAACGAGAGGAGGGGATCATGAACCTGCGCGAAGAGGAGTGGACCGGCGCGGCGACGCGATTCCGCCATCCCGGGAACGGTCGGCGCTCTCGGTTGTGACCTGCGGTCGGGTCGCGACGGAGAGCCGTCGATCGGGAAACCGGTCGACGGCTCTTTTGTTTCTTCGACAATTCGGATATCCCAATAGCTCAGGTGGACGGAGCACGGCACTACGAATGCCGGGGTCCCTGGTTCGAGTCCAGGTTGGGATGCTGCCGGCGAGTTCGGGGAAGGGGCGAGGGCGTTCCAGCCGCTCCTTCTTCGCGAGTTCGGCGACCAGGCGTGTTCGTCCAGTGGTCAGGACGTCGGATCCTCATTCCGGAAACACGGGTTCGACTCCCGTACGCGCTGCTGCCCGACCTTCATGGGGTGGGTCGGGGACACCTCGGCACGGCGAGGTCCGCTGGTTGAATTCCTGTCCGGTACCGGCGGGGAGCGGGTCCGTTGCACCCGCTCCCCGTCCGAGCCTCCGCGGCCCTGTGGAAGGGCACCGGGTCGAACAACCCGGCCGGTGCGCGTTCGACTCGCGCCGGAGGTGCTGAGATCGATCCCGAAGTGGACGAGGGACCGGGTTGTGAGCCCGGTGCAAGTGGGTTCGAGTCCCACCGATCTCCCCAAGCACCGATCTCACCCGGCTTCACGTTGCGTGTTTGCTCCGTGTGTGATCCGGGTAACCGCACGCCATGAGGAACTCGACTGCTGGGCGTGTCAAGGTCAAGGTCGCCGGCCTGCAACCGGCACAGGTGTTGGTGGCGCTCGTGTCCCTGGTGTTCATCGCCATGGGCGTGGTGGGCTTCCTGCGCACGGGTTTCGGCGACTTCGCCGGTGAGGACCACGCGATGGTGCTCGGGTTCGCGGTGAACCCGCTGCACAACGTCATCCACCTGGCCTTCGGTGTGCTCGGCCTGCTGCTGGCCGGTAGCTCCGCCCTGGCCCGCACCTACGGCTGGGTGCTGTTCATCGCCTACGGCGCGGTCTTCGTGTGGGGCCTGATGCTCGCGGGCATCATCTCCACCAACCCCGTCTCCGGCCTGGGCAACCCGCTGGCCATCAACAGCAACGACAACTGGCTGCACCTCGGCTTCGCCGCCGTCGGCCTGCTGATCGCCGTCCTCCCCGCCCGCCGCAAGGTCATCGTCGACGAGCCCGAGTTCGTCGAGGAGCCCGCGGTCGAGCCGACGCACGAGGCGCACGACCGGATCGTGCCCGACCAGACCCCGGACCGCGACCGGACCCGTGACCGCGACGCCGTCGAGCCGCACACGAACCCCGTGCCCGCCCAGCAGCACACCCCCGAGACCCGCACCGACCCGCTTCCCGTCCAGGCCCAGGACCCCAAGGGCCACCGGGTGGGTCATTGACCCGGCGGGGTGCGTCGGACGTGGCGAGGCTCGAAGCCGCGACCCGCACCCTGAGGGCGTTGGACTACGAGCACGGCGGAGGCGCATGCGCCTCCGCCGTGCTCGCGCAGTTGGCGACCGGCCGCCGAATGCTGGAGGACACCGCTTCCCCCGACGTCGCGGCCCGCTTGCAGGTCGCGCTGGCGGACCTGCACAACCTGGCGGGGTGGATCTCGTTCGACCTCGGCCGCGCCGAGGCCGCCCAGGCCCACTTCCACGCCGCTCTCGACCTCGCCGAGAGCGGGGACAACCAGTCGCTCGCCGCGAACGTGCACTACCGGCTCGGCCGGGTGCACCTGCACCACGACCGGTTCGCCGAGGCGCTGAGCGAGTTCGACGCCTCCGCCCACGTGGCGGGCGGCTCGGGCTCCGAGCTGGAACAGGCCATCGTGGACGCCAACCGCGCCTGGGTGCACGCCAGGCGCGGTGACGCCGCAGAGGCCGAGCAGTCCCTTGCCCGCGCGCACGACGCGTTCGCCGCCGCCGACCCCGACCGCGCCCCCGACTGGGCCCGCTTCTTCACCGCCGCCGACCTGACGGCCATGACCGGCACGGTCCACGCGGGTCTCGCCGAGGCGGGCGACGTCCGGCACGTCGAGAAGGCCGTGCCCGCGCTGCACGAGGCCATCTCCCGCTACGGCGGGGACATGGCGCGCAGCCGGGCCTTCAGCATGGTCGAACTCGCGGTCGGCACCCTGCTCGCGGGCGAGGTGGACGCGGGCGTCGAAGCGGGTCACGACGCCGTCCGCCACGCGCTCCCGATCCGCTCGGTGCGCACCGCCGACCGGATGCGGCCCCTGCACCGGGTGGCGAGCGCGCGACCGGACCACGACGGCGCACGGGAACTGGTGCGGCGCATCGAGGCGTTCCGCGCGAACTGAAGTCCCGTTGATCAGGCCCATACGCCTGCCCTATCCGCCGCGGGCGACGCCTCGGCGAGGCCGTGGACGCCGGCTACTGTGTCCCGATGACGGCTGTCGACGACGTGCGCTACTGGCGGCACCCGGCCGTGGCGGGGGTGGACCTCATCCGCGCGCACTACGTGCGGCACGGGTTCGGCAGGCACAGCCACGACACGTTCGCCATCGGCGTCGCGGCCATCGGCGTGGAGGAGCTGTGGCTCGACGGCGAGGTGCACCGGGTCCTGCCGGGCGGGGTCGTGATGATCAACCCCGGTGTCGTGCACACGGGCCGCCCGGCCGCCGAGGGCGGATGGGCCTACCGGGCGTTCTACCCGGACGTCGACGTGGTGGCGGAGGTCGCGGGCACCGCGAGCCCGTGGTTCACCGAGCGGATCGTGTACGACGCCGACGCGGCGGAGGTGGTCGTCGCCGCGCACCGGGCCGCGGAGTCGGCCGACCGGTTGGCCGCGAGTTCCCTGCTGTGGCAGGCGTTGGCGGTGCTGCTGGGCAGGTACGGCGGCAGCCGGGTGGAGTCACCGGAGGGCGGTGGCCGGGACGTGGAGGCGGCGCGGGAGATCCTGCACGAGCGGCTGGCGGAGCCGCCGAGCCTCGCCGAGCTGGCGGCCGAGGTCGGCACGGGGCAGTTCGCGCTGCTGCGGGCCTTCCGGGCCCGGCACGGGCTGCCGCCGCACGCCTACCTCAACCAGCTGAGGGTCCGCCGGGCGTGCGCGCTGCTCGACCTCGGCACGCCCGTCGCGCGGGCGGCCGTGGAGGTCGGGTTCACCGACCAGTCGCACCTGACCCGGCACTTCCGGCGGATCGTCGGGATCGCGCCGGGGCACTACCGGCGCAAAAACGTACAAGATCGGCCCTGACCGCCCGACCTAGCCTGCCGCCATGTTGGAACCGGACCGGGAGACCCGGCGTGCGTGGACCGACGCGGTGGGCGCGTTCGTGGAGGACTTCGTGGCGGGCCTGGCGAAGGCGCCCGCCAGCGAGCCCGGACCGGCCGACCTGGCCGAGTTCCTGGTGGAGCCGCCGGAACGGCCGGGCTCGTTCGACGACCTGCTGGCGACGTTCGGCCGGGCGTCGGGGTACGCGGTGGAGACCGCCGGTCCCGGCTACCTCGGCTACTTCCCGGCGGGCGGCCTGCTCAGCTCGGTGCTCGCGGAAACCCTGGCGCAGACGGTGAACCGCTTCACCGGCGTGGCCGACACCGCGCCCGCGCTGGTCGCGATGGAGCACGCGGTGATCCGCTGGTTCTGCCGCCGCTTCGACCTGCCGGACGGCTCGGGCGGCGTGGTCACGTCCGGCGCGTCGATCGCCACGCTGGCCGCGCTGACCGCCGCCCGCGAGGACCGGCTCGGCGGACCGGACCCGCTCGGCACGATCTACGTCACCGAGCACACCCACTACTGCGTGGCGAAGGCCGCCCGGATCGCCGGGTTCACCTCCGCGCAGCTGCGCGTGGTGCCGGTCGACGAGGACCTGCGGATGGACCTCGCCGCCGCGGCGGCCCTCGTCGCGGACGACCGGGAGCGCGGGCTGCGGCCGTTCTTCCTGGTCGGCACGGCCGGGTCGACCAGCACCGGCACGGTGGACCCGCTGGACGCGCTCGGGGCGCTGGCGCGGCGGGAGGACCTCTGGTTCCACGTCGACGGCGCCTACGGCGGCTCGTTCCAGCTCACCGACCGCGGCCGCGCGATCCTGCACGGCGTGCACCTGGCCGACTCGATCACCCTCGACCCGCACAAGAGCCTGTTCCTCCCCTTCGGCACCGGTCTGCTGCTGGTCCGCGACGAGGCCCGGCTGCGGGCCGCGCACGCCGCGGACGGCCACTACCTCCAGGACGTCGGCCGGGAGCACGACCTGCCCGACTACGGCGACCTCGGACCCGAGCTGACCAGGGAGTACCGCGGGCTCCGGCTGTGGCTGCCGCTGCACCTGCACGGCGTGGCCGCGTTCCGCGCCGAACTGGACGAGAAGCTCGACCTGGCCGCGTTCGCGCACCGGGAGCTGGTGGCGGACCGGAACCTGGAGGTGCCGCTGAAGCCGGACCTGACGGTGGCGGTCTTCCGCTCGCCCTTCGGCGACGCGACCACCGAACGGCTCCTGGAGCGCATCAACGGCACCCGGCGGATCTTCCTGTCCAGCACCCGGCTCGACGGGAAGCACACGCTGCGGCTGTGCGTCCTCAGCCACCGCACCCACCGCGCGCACGTGGAGGAGGCGCTGGACATCGTCCGCCGGGCCGCCCGCGAATCCTGACTGGCAGTATTGGGCCGATGCCGACGATCACGGAGTTGTGGGACAGGCCGGACGCGGCGGTGGTCCTGGGATCAGCGCTGGTGGCCCTGGTGCTCGTGCTCAGCCGGGGGATCTGGCGGGTCAGCCGCAACGTCGTGACCATCGCCCACGAGGGCGGCCACGCGCTGTTCGCGCTGCTCAGCGGTCGCAGGCTGTCCGGGATCACGCTGCACTCCGACACCTCGGGCGTGACGGTGTCGCGGGGCCGCCCGACCGGGTTCGGCATGGTCCTGACCGGCTTCGCGGGCTACGTCGCCCCCTCCCTGCTCGGCCTCGGCGGCGCCGCGCTGGTGGCCGCGGACCAGATCCGCCCGCTGCTGTGGGGCAGCACGGTGCTCCTGATCGCGATGCTCGTGATGATCCGCAACGTCTTCGGCGTCATCTCCGTCGTGGTCACGGGCGCGATCGTGTTCGCCGTGTCCTGGTTCGCCACCGACGCCGTCCAGGACGCCTTCGGCTACCTGTTCTGCTGGTTCCTGCTGTTCGGCGGCGTCCGCCCGGTGTGGGAGCTCCAGCGCAAACGCGTGCGCGGCCGCGCCCCCAGCTCGGACGCCGACCAGCTGGCCCGCCTCACCGGCGTCCCCGGCACCCTGTGGGTCCTGGTGTTCGGCGCGGTCGCCCTCGCGTGCCTGTACTTCGGCGGACTGCTCCTCGTCGACATGTGACGGACCGGGATCGTCGGGTACCCCGCCGGGACACCACCGGAGGAGGACCCATGGCCGAAACGGTCGCCGACCACCTGCTGGAACGCCTGAGGGACTGGGGCGTGGAGCGGGTGTTCGCCTATCCGGGCGACGGCATCAACGGCATCGTGACCGCGTTCGGGAAGGCGGACAACCGGCCCGCGTTCATCCAGGCGCGGCACGAGGAGATGGCGGCCTTCGAGGCCGTCGGGTACGCCAAGTTCAGCGGGCACGTCGGGGTCTGCTTGGCTACGTCGGGGCCGGGGGCGATCCACCTGCTCAACGGCCTGTACGACGCGAAGCTCGACCACGTCCCGGTGGTGGCGATCGTCGGCCAGACGGCCCGCACCGCCCGCGGCGGCAGCTACCAGCAGGAGGTGGACCTGCAGGCGGTGTTCGCCGACGTCGCCAGCGAGTTCCTGGTCGAGATCTCCGTGCCCGAGCAGCTGCCCAACGCGCTGGACCGGGCGATCCGCACGGCGCTCGCGCGGCGCGCGCCGACCGTGGTGATCATCCCCGCCGACGTGCAGGAGCTGGACTACTCGCCGCCCCGGCACGAGTTCAAGCACGTGCCGTCCAGCCCGCCCAGCCTGCCGACCAGCGTGGCGGTCCCGCCGGACGAGGAGGTGGCGCGCGCCGCCGAGCTGATCAACGCGGGGGAGAAGGTCGCGATCCTCGTCGGGCAGGGCGCTCGCGGCGCGGCGGACGAGCTGCGGGCGCTGGCCGACCTGACCGGCGGCGGCGTGGCCAAGGCGTTGCTGGGCAAGGACGTGCTGTCCGACGACCTGCCGTACGTGACCGGCTCGATCGGCCTGCTGGGCACCCGGCCGAGCTACGAGCTGATGACCGGGTGCGACACCCTGGTGATCGTCGGCTCGAACTTCCCGTACTCGCAGTACCTGCCGGAGTACGGCAAGGCGCGCGCCGTCCAGATCGATGTGGACGGTCGGCTGATCGGCATGCGCTACCCGACCGAGTGCGCGCTGGTCGGCGACTCCGGGGCCACCCTGCGCAAGCTCCTGCCCCTGCTGCGGCGCAAGGAGGACCGCTCCTGGCAGGAGGAGGTCCGGAGCAACGTCGCGAAGTGGTGGGAGGTGATGGACGAGCAGGCGCTGGTCCCCGGCGACCCGGTCAACCCCATGCGGATCGTGTCGGAGCTGTCCGTCCGGATCCCCGACAACGCGATCGTCACCGCCGACTCGGGTTCCGCGGTCAACTGGTACGCCCGCCACCTCCGGATGCGCGGCACCATGCGCGGCTCGCTGTCCGGCACGCTCGCGACCATGGGCGCGGCCGTCCCGTACGCGATCGGCGCCAAGTTCGCCCACCCGGACCGGCCCGTCGTGGCGCTCGTCGGCGACGGCGCCATGCAGATGAACAACATGGCCGAGCTGATCACCCTCGCCCGCTACCGGCACGAGTGGGCGGACCAGCGGTGCGTGGTCTGCGTGCTGCACAACAACGACCTGAACCAGGTCACGTGGGAGCTGCGCGCGATGGGCGGCGCGCCGAAGTTCGAGGAGTCCCAGGTGCTGCCGGACGTCGACTACGCCGGGTTCGCCCGGTCCATCGGGCTGGAGGGCATCACCGTCGACGACCCGGACGACCTCGGACCCGCGTGGGACCGCGCGCTGGCCGCCGACCGGCCCGTGGTGCTCGACGTGCACTGCGACCCGAACATTCCGCCGATCCCGCCGCACGCCACCGTCGAGCAGATCAAGTCGGTCACCGAGGCCGTGCTGCGCGGCGACCCGGACGCCTGGGAGATCGTCAGCAAGGGCCTGCGCACCAAGGTCAAGGAGCTGTTCGCCTGACCCCCGCCGGTGGCGGTCGGCTCGGGACGCGGGCCACGGGGTGCGCTCCCGGCTGATCGCCGCCTCGGCGTCCGGGGAGGGCTGTGGGTGGGGCCGAGGACGTGGGCGTGCGCCAACCTGCGGGAGCCGTTCGGCTGGGGTTGGGTGTACGCGTACCGCAAACGATCACGAGGAGCGCCATGACCGACCCGAACGAGATCCCGCTGGACCCCGCCGAGGAGACCGACGAGGACGAGCTGGGCGTCGACCCGCTCGACGAGGGCGTCGAGCCCGCCGACCACTGGTCCGGGGCCGACAAGTTCGGCACCACGTCCGCCGAGCAGAGGGCGGGGGAGCCCCTGGACGAGAGGCTCAAGCAGGAGGAGCCGGACGTCGGGCCGTAACCCGATCGGTGGGCTGAGGCAGAAAGCGCTATGGGACAGGTTTGCACTTGGCACATCGCCGGGTAGTTCAGGGTCGCCGAACAGTTACCGCGCGAGGAGACCGTGATGACCTGCACCACCCGCCTTCCCAAGCCGGTCGCCGATGTGTGGGACTGGCAGATGGACGGACTCTGCCGAGGCGCCAACAGCGCCATCTTCTTCCACCCGGACAACGAGCGGGGCACGGCCAGGTCCGCCAGGGAGGACCAGGCGAAGCGGATCTGCGCGACGTGCCCCGTGCTGCAGCAGTGCCGCCAGCACGCGCTGGAGGCGCAGGAGCCGTACGGCGTGTGGGGCGGGATGGGCGAGGACGAGCGACGCAAGATCATCGCGTCGGCTCGTCGTCGCCTCCGGGTCGCCTGAGCTACTCCTGCAAACCGTCGCGCAGTTGGCGAAGGGTCTTCGCCAGCAGGCGCGACACGTGCATCTGCGAGATGCCGATCTTGTCGGCGATCTGCGTCTGCGTCATGTTGCCGAAGAACCTCATGACGACGATCTTCCGTTCCCGGTCCGGTAGCTGTTCGAGCAGCGGGTGCAGTGCCTCCCGTTGCTCGATCACCTCCATCTCGGGGTCCTCGGCGCCGAGCGTGTTGCCCAGCGAGATCGAGCTGTCGTCCGCCAGCAGCATGTCGTCCAGCGACGCGCTGTGGTAAGCGTTGCCCGCGGCCAGGCCCTCGTGGACCTCCTCGCGGGTCAACCCGAGGTGCGTCGCCAGCTCGCTCGGCGTCGGCGCCCTGCCCAGCGTCTGCGAGAGCCGTGACGACCCCGCGTTGATCGCCAGGTGCAGCTCCTTGAGCCGCCTCGGCATCCGCACCGACCAGCTGGAGTCGCGGAAGTACTTCCGGACCTCGCCCATGATCGTCGGCACGGCGAACGACAGGAAGTCGCTGCCCCGCTCGGGGTCGAACCGGTCCACCGCGTTGATCAGGCCGACGGTCGCCACCTGCACGAGGTCGTCGTGCGGTTCGCCGCGGTTGCCGAACCTGCGGGCGATGTGCTTGGCGACCGGCAGGTGCTCGGTCACCAGTTCGTCGCGCAACCGCTCCCGGCGCGGGTCGTCGGCCGGAGTGGCGGCCAGCGTGACGAACAGCGGTGCCAGGTGGTCGTAGTCACCCCGTGTGGACGAGCCGCGGGCCTCCGTCGAGACCTCTGTCGCGACCTCTGCGGCCAAGCTCTCTGTCGTCGGGGTCTCTGGGGTGGTCCCCGCACCGGTTCCGGTCACGCATCCACCAACCCGCGCTTGACCAAGTCGATGTGCACCACGTACTCGTCATCACCGGCCTGCGGTGCGACCCACGTCGTCACCGAGTCCACCAGCGCGCTCAGCACGCGCCAGCCGAAGCTGTCGCGGTCCGGCGGCGACGAGTGCTTCGACGCCACCTGCGTGGAGACCTGGACGACGCCGTCGATCACCACGAACCGCGCGCTCAGCACGGCTTCCGGCGCGGCCAGCGCGATCAGCGTGGAACACGCCTCGTCCACGGCGAGCTTGAGGTCCTCGATGGAGTCGAGGTCGAAGTCCTGGCGCATCGCGATGTCCGCGGCGACAGCGCGCACGATCGACAACTGCGTGGGGTTGGCCGCCATCCGCAGCTCGACGCCCTGCAGGCTGCTTTCCGACTCACCGCGGTGCGGCTCCGTTTGCGACACGCTCACCTCGTAGTCCGTCCTGTTGTTCTGGCCATGGTCCTAGCACTACCCGAATCAGTCCCGCTTCACACGTGTAGAAGCGACCTGTTGTGGGAATCCTCGATCGATGCGCGCGCAACCACCCGCCGAGGGCCCAGTGCACGGCGCCGACGACGCCGTCGAGCGCTACGCGCTCGACTTCCGGACGCGCTCCAACACCCTCGCCCAGCTGCGGCGGTCGTTCAGCGCGTGGCTGGACACGGCGGGCGTCGACGACGACGGGGCGTACGACCTGCTCCTGGCCGTCAACGAGGCCGTGTCCAACTCGGTCGAGCACGCCTACCCGTCCGACGTCGACGGCCTCGTGCGGATCAGCGCCGACGTCGAGCAGGACGGCACCCTGTGCGTCGTCGTGGCAGACGACGGCCGGTGGCGGGTGCCACCCGCAGAGCTGTCCGACCGAGGCCGGGGTCTGCTGCTGATGCGCGAGAACGTCGACCAGGTCGTGGTCGACCGCACCTCCGGCGGCACCTCGGTCAGCCTGTGCCGCTCGCTGCGCCCCCGGCGTGCCGAGGCCCTCGCCGCGCCGCACGACGGGCACGAGGTGCTGGTCGAGGAACGCGACGCGGGCGTGCACGTCTCGGTTCGCGGTGACGTGCCCGCGAGCACCGGAGCCGCGCTGCGCCGCTCCCTGCTCACCGCGGCCCGCGGCGGCACGGTGCCCGTCGTGGTCGACCTCGGTGAGCTGGGAGCGGAGACGGCGGGAGCGGTGCACGCGGTGTTCGCGGTCGCCGACGCGGCATCGGCCGCGGGCAACCGCGTTGTCGTGCGCGCCGAGCCCGGCACTCCCGTGTGGACGGCGCTGGAGGCGTCCGGAGTGCGGCACGTGGCGGACGTGGTGTCGCACCCCGGGTGAAGGACGCGTCAGCCGAGTGCCTCGTCCAACGACCTGTGCACGTTGAACACCTCGCCGAGACCGGTGGCCACGATCGGCCTGGTCACCGCGCGGTCCGCGGCGACGACGCTGAACGCGATCGCCCTGGTTCTGCTCTCCTGCGCGGCTTCCACCAGCACCGCCAACCCGGCGGAGCCGAGGAACGACACCCCGGTCAGGTCGAGCACCAGGGTGCCGTTGTCGACCAGGTTGCTGCTGACGTAGGTGCGCAGGGCCGGAGCCGACAGCATGTCGATCTCGCCCGAAACCGACACGACGGTGACATCCTGCGCCGGGTGGCTCGCCGCCAGGCCGATGACCTGCTCGTTGCGGCTCGCGTCCACGACGTTCGGATCCTGGACCGTCACGTGGGATCTCCCTCTTGTTGTACCTGTGGATGAGGTGGGGAGTCCTGGTGGGCACAGGCGACGCGACGCTACGCGTGCGTGCAGCGAAAAAGGCCGTGCGGGCCCGCCGGAACTCCCCGGCGCGGCTGTTGGCTCAACCGCTGCGAGACCTACCGTACGTAACGTGATGAACCATCACAAGGACCGGGGTGCCCGCGAGTCCTGTGTGGTCAGTGCGCGGTCCGAGTTCCGAGGCCTGAGCAGGAAGAAGTTCGTCGGCCGCTCGGTCTCGCTGAGCTGGTAGACGAATTCCAGCTCGCGGGTGTCGAACTCGTCGAACCACCGGTCCCAGGTGATCGGGTCGATGTCGTCGTTGTAGTCGGGGAAGTCGAAGCCGAGGCCCTTGTCGCGGTGCGCGATCGGCGCTGCTTCCCTGCTCTCCGCCCAGCGGCGGATCTCCAGGTGGTCGGTCGTGCTCAGCCGTCTGACACCGGTCACACAGCACCTCATCAGCCTGACCGCGACCCGCACGGGGGACGGCCCCGTGTCAAGCGGTCGAGACCCACGGTAGCCCAACGCTAGGCCCGGAGGTCTCGGCCAAGAACATGTCGACGTGCCGCGGCGTCGTGCGGTTCGTCCCTTTCGTCCAGGCGTTCGGCGATCCGCCGACGGATTTCGGGTGACTTGTTGCCGCCGTACTTGAACTTGGCCCGCACCTCCCGCACGGCCAGTTCGAGGCCGCGGATCCCCGGCAGCTGCCTGCGGTCCGCCTCGACGGTCTCGGACACCCCCGTCCGCCCGCCGGGCGGTTCGAAGTGCGCCAGCTGCTCGGTCAGCAGCGCCGCCTTCGCCGCCGGGTCGTCCACCACCACGGCGGTGCAGACCAGCTGCACGGACGCGTAGTACGAGGTGGGGACGTCGGTACCGCCCCAGGCGGCGGGCACGTAGCCGTAGTCGTCCAGGACCGAGAGCAGCACGTCGGGGTTCTCGGCCAGCGCCGCCCAGATCGGGTTCGGGCGGGCCAGGTGCAGCCGAACGGTCTCCCGCCCGTCGAAGAGGAAGTGCGTCGGGACGACCACGGGCAGGTCGCGGTCGCGGCCGGACGCGATGAGCTGCCCGAAGTCGCGGACGGCCAGCCACGGCCGCCACTCGTCCTCGCTCGCGGCGTCCCAGGGATGAATCAGCATGAGGCCAGGATCACCCTCAAGTGGCATCTTGAGAATATCCATTATTGCTCTCTTTGAAGAGTCCACTTTCGATCAGCCGGGTCGTTGCCGCCGTTCTACGCTCGGCCCATGCCGGAAGCGATGCACCTGGAGCACGGGCTGACGTCGTCGCAGGTGGCGGACCGCGTCGCGGACGGCCGGACCAACGACGTGCCGACACGGGCCGGGCGCACGCTCGGCGAGATCGTCCGCGCGAACGTCCTCACCCGCTTCAACGCCGTGCTCGGCGCGCTGTTCGCCGTGATCGTCGTCGTCGGCCCGCTCAAGGACGGGCTGTTCGGCCTCGTCGTCGTGGTGAACAGCCTGATCGGCATCGTGCAGGAGCTGCGGGCCAAGCAGACCCTGGAGCGCCTCGCCATCGTCGGCGAGGCCAAACCCGTGGTGTGGCGCGACGGCGCGAAGGTCGAGGTGGGCGCGAGCGAGGTCGTGCTGGACGACGTGCTCGAACTCGGCAGCGGCGACAACGTGGTGGTCGACGGCGTGGTCGTGGGCGCGGACGCGCTGGAGGTCGACGAGTCCCTGCTGACCGGTGAGGCCGACCCGGTCGTCAAGCGCACGGGCGACCCGGTGATGTCCGGCAGCTTCGCCGTGGCGGGCACCGGCCGCTACCGCGCCACCAGGGTCGGCCGCGACGCCTACGCCACGAAGCTCGCCGAGGAGGCGGGCCGGTTCACCCTCGTCACGTCCGAGCTGCGCGCCGGGATCGACCGCATCCTGCGGTTCGTCACGTGGATCCTGCTGCCCGCGGGCGCCCTCATCGTCTACAGCCAGCTGCACGGCGAGGAGGACCTGCCGTCCGCGCTGCGCGGCGCGGTCGCCGCGCTCGTGCCGATGATCCCGGAAGGCCTGGTGCTGCTGACCAGCGTCGCGTTCGCGGTCGGCGTGATCCGGCTCGGGCGGCGGAACTGCCTCGTCCAGGAGCTGCCCGCGATCGAGGGGCTGGCGCGCGTCGACGTGGTGTGCGCGGACAAGACCGGCACGCTGACCGAGAACGGGATGCGCCTGGTCGAGGTCCGGCCGCTGTTCGCCGGGTTCGACGCGGCGGAGGTGCTCGCGGCGTTCGCCGCCGCCGACCCGCGCCCCAACGCGAGCCTCCAGGCCGTCGCCGAGGCCTGCCCGCCGCTTTCCCCTCCCTGGCCGGTCACGGCGTTCGCCGCGTTCTCGTCGGCCAGGAAGTGGAGCGGAGCGAGCTTCGGGCCGCACGGGAACTGGGTGCTCGGGGCCGCCGACGTGCTGCTGCCGCGGGCCTCCGCCGCGCTGGCCACCGCGGAGGAACTGGGCGCGCAGGGCCTGCGCGTGCTGCTGCTGGCCCGCGCGACCGAGCCGGTGGACGCCCCCGGCGCGCCCGGCGAGGTCGAGCCGATGGCGCTGGTGGTGCTGGCCCAGCGCGTCCGGCCGGACGCGGCCGAGACCCTGGCGTACTTCGCCGACCAAGGCGTCGCGGTGAAGGTGGTCTCCGGCGACAACGCTGTGGCCGTCGGCGCCGTCGCGGCCTCGCTCGGGCTCGTCGGGCCCGGCGGGCCTGTCGACGCGCGGCAGCTGCCCGCCACCCTGGGCGACGAGGTCGAGGACGGCACGGTGTTCGGCCGCGTCACGCCCGCGCAGAAGCGCGACATGGTGGGCGCGTTGCGGGCCCGCGGCCACACCGTGGCGATGACCGGTGACGGCGTGAACGACGTGCTGGCGCTCAAGGACGCGGACATCGGCGTCGCGATGGGCTCCGGCAGCCCGGCGACGCGGGCGGTCGCCCAGATCGTGCTGCTGGACGACCGGTTCGCCACGCTGCCGTTCGTCGTCGCCGAGGGCCGCAGGGTGATCGGCAACGTCGAACGCGTCGCCACCCTGTTCCTCGTCAAGACGGTCTACTCGGTGCTCCTGGCGATCCTCATCGGCGTCGTCGGCTTCCCGTTCCCGTTCCAGCCGCTGCACCTCACGCTGATCGGCGGCCTCACGATCGGCGTCCCGGCCTTCTTCCTGGCGCTCGCGCCGAACGGCGACCGCGCCCGCGGCGGTTTCGTCCGCCGGGTCCTGCGCACGGCCGTCCCGGTGGGCTCGATCGCCGCCGTGGCGACGTTCGCCGCGTACTGGACCTCCCGCGCGGTCGACAACGGCACCACCCAGGCGCAGGACGGCACGACCGCCGTCATCACCCTGTTCGCCATCGCGCTGTGGGTGCTGGTCGTCGTCGCCCGACCGCTCGTCTGGTGGAAGGCGGCACTCGTCGCCACGATGGGGTTGTTGTTCCTGCTGGCGCTGCTGGTCCCCTGGGGGCGCTCGTTCTTCGAGCTGGACCCGACGAACGGCAGCTCGGTTTCGACGGCGCTCGTGGTCGCTGCGGTTGCCGTCGCGGCGATCGAGGTAGTCCGCCGGTTGCTGCCGTGACCTGCGGTTACAGCGAAGTTGATCAGTGCGGGTGTAGTTCTTCCGACGACGTGCGGCAGCCCGTGCGCGGTGAACGGTTGTCAGCTCGATCGGTCTGCGGAAGGCCCGGCGTACAGCGCCGACAGCTCAGCGCCGACAGGTGCTCGGTGGGCGCGCGACCCCCGTAGTCGGGCGGTGTCCCGCGCCACAGTCCCGCAGAATCGGTGAGACGTGGATAACGCCGAACACCACGTCGACGACAGTCCCAGTGGAGGGATTCACATGAGCACCACGACGGAGACCAAGCCCGAGCCCGCGATGCCGAGGGCGGCGCGCACGACGAGCACCAGCGCGCTGCCCACAGCACCGTGCAGCGTCGTCTGGAGCCAAGGCCACGCTTACGTGCTCGAAGGTTTCCGCGCCCGCTGGGTGGGGGTCGACGACCGGGGCCGCCCGCACGCGTTCACCGGCGCGGACCTCCAGCGCCGCGGCTGGACCCACACCCGCTGCACCTGACGGCCTGTCGGCTCGACTCGCTGCCGGTTCCGGGTGGTTGGTCCGTGGTTCGCCGGTTCGGGTTCGCCGGTCCGGGTTCGTTGGACTCGTCGAGCACCGTCCGCTTGGTGCGGCCCGAGCAGGGCTGAACCCGGGTTCCCCCGGTCGAAGTGCTCGAGCGCTGGAACTCGACTTCGCCGTCCAAGCTCGGTCCGGTCGAGGTGGCCGAAGGCTGAAACCCGCTCCGCTGCTGTTCACACGACCCGCTCGGTCCGCTGATCGCGGTGCGGCCGGAACCTCGCGCCTGCTCCCGAACGGCCCGCGTGCCGTCGGTGCCTGCCGACCGCGGTCCCTCGACTCGTCGTTCAAGGTGACTTCACCGCCCTGAACGACAGCGCGGACCCGAGGTCCCCCACCAGGGTGGGTCCCCCGAGTTCCACGCTACGGCCGGGGTCCGACAATTCCGGGTCCGGCGTCCTGACCAGCCATCCCGTCACGGGAATCCCCAACGGCGACCTCCGGCCAACGCTCGGAACCGACATGGCCGGGTGGGGTTCGACCTGCGGCATTAGCATTCCCGCGTGGCCACCCGGTTCGAGTGGCGCGGTGACGGGGGAGTGTGAGGAACGTGGTCGAGGCAGGTCAGGATCCGGGTGACCGGTGGGTGACCGTTCCGAACGCGTTGAGCGTGCTGCGCCTGCTCGGGGTTCCGCTGTTCCTGTACCTGCTGCTCGGCCCGCAGGCCGACGGGTGGGCCGTGGTGGTGCTCATGGTGGCGGGCGCGTCGGACTGGTTGGACGGCAAGCTGGCGCGGTGGCTCGACCAGACGAGCAGGCTGGGCGTGCTGCTCGACCCGGCCGCCGACCGGCTCTACATCTTCGCGACGCTGCTGGCCTTCGTGGTCCGGGACATCGTGCCCTGGTGGCTCGCGGCGATCCTGATCGGCCGCGAAGCCCTGGTCGGCGTGTTCCTGCTGGTCCTCCGCCACTTCGGGTACGGGCCGTTCGAGGTCAACTACCTCGGCAAGGCGGCCACGTTCAACCTGCTCTACGCCTTCCCGGTCCTGCTGCTCGCGCAGGGCGCCTCGACCGCCGCGCAGATCGCTCGCCCGATCGCGTACGCGTTCATGCTTTGGGGTGGTGCGCTGTACCTGTGGTCCGCCGGCCTGTACCTCTGGCAACTGGTGCTCGCCGTGCGTCGCTCTCCGGGGGTGCTGGCTGCCTGAACGGGTGAGCCACGTGGGAAGATCCCGCGTGCGAAGATCACCCTTCGACATATCGGGCTCGTCCATCCGGGCGAGCGGGGAAGACCACCATGAAGGAGCGCGCCGCGGTGATTCCCGAGGAGCTCAAGTACACCGAGGAACACGAGTGGGTGCAGCGCACAGGTGATGCCACCGTGCGCGTCGGCATCACGGACTACGCCCAGGAGCAACTGGGCGACGTCGTGTTCGTCCAGCTCCCCGAGCTCGGCGAAACCGTCGCCGTCGGTCAGACGCTCGGCGAGGTGGAGTCCACCAAGAGCGTCTCGGACATCTACGCGCCGCTCGCCGGTGAGGTGGTCGCCCGCAACGACTCGCTCGACCAGCAGCCCGACCTGGTCAACTCCGATCCGTACGGCGAGGGCTGGATGGTCGAACTGCGGCTGGACGACCCGTCGGCGGTGGACGACCTGCTCGACGCGGCCGCGTACCAGGAGCTGGCGGCGGGGGAGTGACGACGATCTTCCGACGTCTTCTCGGCCTGTTCGGGAGCCGCTCCTCGCGTGAGGAATCGGGCACGATAGGTTCTAGTGGTCTCGACGGTTCCAGCAGCAGGAGGAGAGCTCAGGTGAGCACGAACGACGGGCCAGGCGTTCCGCCAGAGCAGTCCCCGGAGCGGACCTCCGTTTTCCGGGCGGATTTCCTCGCCGACGTGGAGGGTGCCGAGGCGCCAGCGCCGGAGCCCGCGGTCGCGGGAGTAGACGCACTCCCCGCCGGGTCAGCCCTGCTGGTGGTGAAGCGCGGCCCCAACGCGGGGTCCAGGTTCCTGCTCGACCGCGACACCACCAGCGCGGGTAGGCACCCCGACAGCGACATCTTCCTCGACGACGTGACGGTCTCCCGGCGCCATGCCGAGTTCCGCCGCGAAGGCGGGGAGTTCGTGGTGATCGACGTGGGCAGCCTCAACGGCACCTACGTCAACCGCGAGCCGGTCGACCAGGCCGTTCTCGCGAACGGCGACGAGGTGCAGATCGGCAAGTTCCGCCTCGTGTTCCTGACCGGTCCGGGAGCCGGGGGCCAGGGACTGCAGTGACGGCTGCCGGGCGGCCACAGCGCGGTGGGTTGAGCATCGGGGCGGTGCTCGCACAGCTCCGCCCCGATTTCCCCGACGTGACCATCTCGAAGATCCGCTTCCTGGAATCCGAGGGACTGGTCCGCCCGGCACGCACTGCTTCGGGTTATCGGCAGTTCGCTTCGGCGGACGTCGAGCGCCTGCGCTTCGTCCTGGCCGCACAACGGGACCACTACCTCCCGTTGAAGGTCATCAAGCAGCAGCTCGACTCCGCGGACGAGCCGCCCAGACGTGCCCTGGTGGCCGTCGAGGGCGTGCCCGCGGTCGAGCCCTTCGAGCAGTCCGCGACGACGCCGCGCCTCACCCGCGAGGAACTCCTGGCGCAGTCGGGCATCAGCAAGACCATGCTCGCGGACCTGGAGCAGTACGGGATCGTGCGTCCCGGCGCGGCCGGTTCCTACGACCCCGAATCGGTGCCGGTCGCGAAAACCGTGCGCGCCATGGCCGAATTCGGCGTCGAACCCCGACACCTCCGGGCATTTCGGGCGTCCGCGGATCGTGAAGTCGGTCTGCTGGAGCAAATCGTGACGCCGCTGTACCGGCAGCGGGACCCCGACGCGCGCGGCCGTGCCGAGGAGGTGCTGCGGGAATTGGCAGTGCTGTCCGTCACGTTGCACACACTGCTGGTGAAGGCCGGTTTGCGCGGTGTCGCAGGTGGATAGCGATTTGCGCTGACTCCTCGCCGGTCAAACCCGGTGCCCGCGCCGTGATGTCGATGTGGACGCCAGTGGGGCACTGGGCCCGCTTGGCGGGTAGCGTCGGAGATGTACGTGGAGGATCCTCGTAGTCGTACGGGGACGCCGTGGTTCAGCGCGCTGAGGGAGGCGATACCCGATGAGCGAAATGCGCGTCGTGGGAGTGCGGGTGGAGTTGCCCGCCAACCAGCCGATCCTGTTGCTGCGTGAAACCGAGGGCGAGCGGTACCTGCCGATCTGGATCGGTTCGGTCGAAGCCACCGCCATCGCCCTGGAGCAGCAGGGCGTCCGGCCCGTCCGACCCCTCACCCACGACCTCCTCAAGGACGTCATCGGCGCCCTCGGCCGTCAGCTGGAGCAGGTCCGGATCACCGACCTGCAGGAGGGCACCTACTTCGCCGAGCTGGTGTTCGACGGCGACGTGCGGGTGTCGGCCAGGCCCAGCGACTCGGTGGCGCTCGCGCTGCGGGTCGGGGTGCCGATCCACGCCGACGAGTCCGTGCTCGCCGAGGCGGGCCTGATCATCCCGGACGAGCAGGAGGACGAGGTCGAGAAGTTCCGCGAGTTCCTCGACTCCATCTCGCCGGAGGACTTCCGCGGGGCCGATACCTGAGTTTCACCGGACCTGAACGCGCCGAGAGGGCCACTCACGAGTCTCGTGGGTGGCCCTCCGTGCGTCTGCGGCCACTCGGCGTCGCGACGGAGCGTGACGCCACTCGTTCGGACCGCACTGTGAGGGGTCGCTCGGTCGTGCTACCCAAGGTCATCAGCGTTGGGCTAAACGATCACTAAACGTCACTCGAACGGGTCACGCGAGCGCTTTCCCTCACCCTGTGGTTGAGGGTGAGGAAATACGTGTACCGCGCGTCGCGTTGACCTGCCCCCAACCCGGTCCTACCGTCGAACTCGAGTGAATTGCGACGCTGTGATTCCACAACGTGGCCCTTCACGGCCGGTGCTCCCCGAACACGGGACCACCGGTGACGGTCGCCGGTCGTCAGACCGGCCGAGGGGAGGCAGGCGTGGCAGAGGAAGCGCCCATCCGGGCCGGATCCGGGGAACAAGGTGAGCTGTTCCCGGACTCCTCGCTGCCAGACGAGTACGTCGGCTACCGCGGACCGGCCGCATGTCAGATCTCCGGGATCACCTACCGGCAGCTCGACTACTGGGCGCGCACCGGACTGGTCAACCCGACCATAAGGAGTGCGCAGGGCTCGGGGAGCCAACGGCTGTACTCGTTCAAGGACATCCTCGTCCTCAAGGTCGTGAAGCGGCTGCTCGACACCGGGGTCTCGTTGCAGAACATCCGGGTCGCGGTCGACCACCTCCGCAAGCGCGGCGTGCAGGACCTGGCCCGGATCACGTTGTTCAGCGACGGCACGACGGTCTACGAGTGCACGTCGCCGGAGGAGGTCGTCGACCTCCTGCAAGGCGGGCAAGGCGTGTTCGGGATCGCGGTGAGCGGGGCCATGCGGGAGATCAGCGGCACCATCCACGAGTTCCCGGCCGAACGGGCCGACGGGGTGGAGATCGACGCCGTCAGCAACGACGAGCTGTCGCAGCGGCGGCGGAACCGGGCTATTGGTTGATCTGCGGTTGGTGGTCTGCGGTTGGTGCTCTGGGGGCGGGGCTTGGGGCGGGGCTTGGGTGTCGGGTTGGGTGTCGGGTTGTTGTGAGAGGGGTCGGCCCGGAGTCGGGTTGGCTGGGTTGGGTTTCGTCACGGGTTGGGTGACGTGTGGGGCTTGAGGTTGGCGGGTTTGGGTTGGGGGTCTTGAGGCTGGTCGGCTCCGGGGTTGTCCTGGGCCGGGTGGCCGTCGCCCCGCTCGCTGCAATTGTCTCGATGGCCGTTTTCGTTTGTCAAGGCGGGAAAGATGCCTTGACAAACGAAAACGGCCATGAGGGCGCTTCGGATCGGGGGGACGGGGGAAGTGCGGGCGTCGTCTTGTTCGCGTCGTGGTTTGGTAGGAGTGTGGCCGTGAGCCGTGAGCCGTGAGCCGTGAGCCGTGAGCCGTGAGCCGTGAGTCGCCTCTCGACTCCCGCCCCTTCCCTCCGCTTCCTGCCCGCTCCGGCCCTGCCCGCCCCGCTCCGGCTCCCGCCTCTGCCTTGGCGCTCCTCCCTCCCCACCGCGCCGCCTCAAGGGGCTGCGTGTGACGTGCGGTGATTCGCGTCGCGCCTGCGGTGGCTGGGCGATGTGAGCGGGTATGATTGGTGGGTAGTCGCTACGACCCCGTGCGGGAGAGTCCGGATCCTGCGAGGTTCGGCGCCGAAGGAGCAAATCCTCCCCGGAACCTCTCAGGCGCAAGGACCGCATGGGGTAGACGCCTCTGGAAAGTGGGCCGGTTTTCGGTCCCGCCGACGGTGAAAGTCCGGTCTTGGCCGGGTGAAGCTCTCAGGCGCCCGCCGAGCGGGTTGGATACAGAGGGGGAGGGCAGACGGCAGAAGTGTGTCCGTAGCCCAAACCTCGCCGGAGGCGCTTTCCATGACGCAGGACCGCATTCCTCTCGCCGCTCTCGAGCACGGCACCCCGTTCGCCGACCGCCACGTCGGGCCCCGGCCCGCCGAGCTGGCCCGGATCCTCGACGTCATCGGTGTGGGATCGCTGGAAGAACTGGCGCAGCGGGCGATTCCGCCGTCGATCCGCGAAGGCGACCTGGTGCTCGACCTGCCCGCGCCCGCCACCGAGACCGAGGCGCTGGCCGAGCTGCGTGAACTCGCGTCGCGGAACCGGCCGATGACGCAGATGATCGGGCTCGGGTACTACGGGACGATCACGCCGCCGGTCATCCGCCGCAACGTGCTGGAGAGCCCGGCCTGGTACACGGCCTACACGCCGTACCAGCCGGAGATCTCGCAAGGGCGGTTGGAAGCGCTGCTGAACTTCCAGACGATGGTGGGCGACCTGACGGCGCTGCCGTTGTCGAACGCGTCGATGCTGGACGAGGCCACCGCGGCCGCCGAGGCGATGACGCTGGTCAGGCGTGCGGGCAAGTCGAAGTCGAAGAAGTTCGTCGTGGACGCCGACACGCTGCCGCAGACGCTGGCCGTGATCGAGACCAGGGCCGAGCCGCTGGGCATCGAGATCGTCGTCGCCGACCTGTCCCAGGGCATCGAAGGCCTCGGGCTGGGCGGCGACTACTTCGGCGTGCTGCTGTCCTACCCCGGCGCGTCCGGCGCGGTGCGGGACCACGAGTCCGTGATCGCCGAGGTGCACAAGGCCGGGGCGAACGCGGTCGTCGTCGCCGACCTGCTGGCGTTGACGCTGCTGCGCCCGCCGGGCGAGATCGGCGCGGACGTCGTCGTCGGCACGACCCAGCGCTTCGGCGTGCCGATCGGCTTCGGCGGGCCGCACGCGGGTTACATGGCGGTGCGCACGGGCCTGGAGCGGCAGCTGCCGGGACGGCTGGTCGGGGTGTCCGAGGACGCCGACGGCAACCGGGCCTACCGGCTGGCGCTCCAGACGCGGGAACAGCACATCCGCCGCGAGAAGGCGACCAGCAACATCTGCACGGCGCAGGTGCTGCTCGCCGTGATCGCGTCGATGTACGGCGTCTACCACGGGCCCGAAGGGCTGCGGGCGATCGGCACGCGCGCCCACCGGATGGCCACGGTGCTGGCCGCCGGTCTGCTCGAAGGCGGCGTGGACGTGGTGCACGGCGAGTTCTTCGACACGGTGCAGGCGCACGTGCCGGAGCGCGCGGCCGCGGTCGTCGAAGCCGCGCGGGCGCTCGACATCAACCTGCGGCTGGTCGACGAGTCGACCGTCGCCATCGCGTGCGACGAGACCACGACGCGCGCGAACCTGGTCCACGTGTGGCAGGCCTTCGGCGTGCAGGTGCCGGACGTGGACGCGCTCGACGCCGACACGGCCGACGGCATCCCGTCCGAACTGCGCCGGACGTCGGAGTTCATGACGCACCCGGTGTTCCACCTGCACCGCTCCGAGACGGCGCTGCTGCGCTACCTGCGCGCGCTGTCCGACAAGGACGTCGCGCTCGACCGCAGCATGATCCCGCTCGGCTCCTGCACGATGAAGCTGAACGCCACGGCCGAGATGGAACCCATCACCTGGCCCGAGTTCGCCGACCTGCACCCGTTCGCCCCGGTCGAGGACGCCGAAGGCCTGCTGGCCATGGTCAAGGACCTGGAGGACTGGCTCGCCGAGGTCACCGGCTACGACGCGGTCAGCATCCAGCCGAACGCGGGCAGCCAGGGCGAGTTCGCCGGTCTGCTGGCGATCCGCGCCTACCACCGCGGGCGCGGCCAAGCGGCCCGCGACGTCTGCCTGATCCCGTCCAGCGCGCACGGCACGAACGCCGCCAGCGCCGTCATGGCCGGTATGCGGGTGGTCGTGGTGAAGTGCGACGACAAGGGCAACATCGACGTCGGCCACCTGCGCTCGACCGTCGACGAGCACCGCGACGACCTCGCCGCGATCATGATCACCTACCCGTCCACGCACGGCGTGTACGAGGACACCGTCCGCGAGGTCTGCGCCCTCGTGCACGACGCGGGCGGCCAGGTGTACGTCGACGGCGCGAACCTCAACGCCCTCATCGGCCTCGCCCAGTACGGCAAGTTCGGCTCGGACGTCTCGCACCTCAACCTGCACAAGACGTTCTGCATCCCGCACGGCGGCGGCGGCCCCGGCGTCGGCCCCATCGGCGTCCGCTCGCACCTCGCCCCCTACCTGCCCAACCACCCCCTCCAGCCGTTGGCCGGCCCTGAGACCGGCGTCGGCCCGATCAGCGGGGCCCCGTGGGGTTCCGCGTCGATCCTGCCGATCTCCTGGGCGTACGTCCGCATGATGGGCGCCGACGGCCTCCGCCGCGCGACCCTGACCGCGGTCGCCGCGGCCAACTACGTGGCCCGCCGCCTGGACGAGCACTACCCGGTCCTCTACACCGGCGAGGGCGGCTTCGTCGCCCACGAGTGCATCCTCGACCTGCGCGGCATCACCAAGACCACCGGCGTGACCGTCGACGACGTGGCGAAGCGCCTCGCCGACTACGGCCTGCACGCCCCGACCATGTCGTTCCCGGTGCCGGGCACGCTCATGGTCGAACCGACCGAGAGCGAGGACCTCGGCGAGATCGACCGGTTCATCGACGCGATGATCGCCATCCGCCGCGAGATCGACCAGGTCGCCTCGGGCGAGTGGCCCGCGGACGACAACCCGCTGCGCAACGCGCCGCACACCGCGGCCTCCGTCGCACGCGAGTGGAACCACCCGTACAGCCGTGAGGTGGCGGTGTTCCCCGCGGGCGTCGACGCGCCGAAGATCTGGCCGCCGGTGCGGCGGATCGACGGCGTCAAGGGCGACCGCAACCTGGTCTGCTCCTGCCCTCCCCTCTCGGCCTACAGCTAGTCCGGTTTTCCGCGCGGGGCGCGTTCGGCCAAGCCACCGGCCGCGCGCGTGGACGATCTCGCGCAAGCCGGCCCGCCTCGGGTGGACGGGTCGCCTCCTCACGGAGGCGACCCGTCAGCCGTAGGTGGGCTTGTGCGGCCAGCCGTCGGGGGAGTCCTCCCAGTCCTGCTGTCTGCCGTACGGCGCCAGGTCGAGGATGTTGTTCGTGAACACCAGCCGGTCCACGCCCCGCTGCGTCGTGCCGTACGTCCGGTAGACGGCGTCGCCGCCGCCGCGCCGCCAGCGCGTCCTCGGCGCGCGTCAGCGCCTTCTCCGCGACGAGCAGTTCGTCGCGGGCCTCCTGCCACTCGTCCTGGGAGACGATCTCCGGTTCCACCATGCCGCGATTGTGGACCCGAGCACCGACAAGAACGGGTCGTGCCTGGTCGAAGCCCCTTCCGGTGAGCGGATCACCGCGGCGGAAATGATCGGGGCCCGGCCACCGTTGACCTCTGCAGGAGCTCGACAACGGCGAGAGGCAGCACCAGCCCATGGCACGCGCAGTCAAGACCCCCGGCCCCGACCACCCCATCACCGTGACGCCGTCGACCGAGCACGTCGTGGTGCGCGTCGGCGACCGGGTCGTCGCCGACACGACCAGGTCGCTCACGCTCCAGGAGTCGACGTACCCGGCCGTGCACTACATCCCGATCGAGGACGTCGACCGGTCCGTGCTCCAGCGCACCGGCACCAGCACGTACTGCCCCTACAAGGGCGACGCGTCGTACTACTCGATCACCGGCGGCCAGGAGCTGACCGACGTCGTGTGGTTCTACGAGGAGCCGTACCCGTCGGTGGAGCGGATCGCCGGGCACGTGGCGTTCTACCCCAACAAGGTGTCGATCTCGGTCGAGTAGACCACCACGTCGAACCCGTCGGCCCGCTCGACGCCCTGTTCGACGAACCCGGCCCTGCGCGCCACCGCCCGCGGGGCGCCGTTGCGGACGTCGGCCTCCAGCCGCACCCGCACGGCGTCCCGCTCGGTGCCGCGCCGCTCCCGCCGGCAGCCGCAGCCCGGCCGCGGTGAGGCCGCGTCCGCGCTCGCCGACGGCGAGGTGCTCTCCGCTCAGGCGGACAGAACGTAGTCCACGGTGTAGACGCCGGACCGACCCGCTTCCCAGGTGATCCCGCCGCTGCCGCTCAGGCCCTCCAGCTCGCCGGTGCCCGACTCGGGGACCACGGTGAACCCGCCGGACACGGCGCCGTCCTTGTAGCGGCCGATGTGCTGGAGCACGAACGTGCCGGTGCGGCCGTCGAGCGTGCCGGTCACCAGTTCGTGGCCGATGGTGTAGCAGTTGTTGTCGTCGATGTACGTCATGACGAACCGCGTCTCGCCCGTGCCCTCCAGCGCGCCGCGGTACGCGCCGACCATCGTGCCCTCGGTCTGCTTGGCACCGGAGACCTCGTCGTGCGCCTTGCCGTCCCAGGTCTTCTCTTCCCAGCTCTTCATCTCGATGCCGCCGGTCGCGTGTGTGGTCATGCCGGAGATCCTGCCCCCGGTACCTGACACCGGCCGTCAGGTACCGGGGGAAACTTGGACCCATGCGCGCGAGCCGACTGCTGTCCCTGCTGCTCCTGCTCCAGTCGCGCGGCCGGATGACCGCGCAGGAGCTGTCCGAGGAGCTGGAGGTGTCGATCCGGACCGTCTACCGCGACGTCGAGGCGCTCGGCGCGGCGGGCGTGCCCGTGTACGCCGATCGCGGCCCGGCGGGCGGGTACCGGCTGGTCGACGGCTACCGCACCCGGCTGACCGGGCTGACCACGGAGGAGGCCGAGTCGCTGTTCCTCGCCGGACTGCCCGGTCCCGCCGCCGAACTGGGGCTCGGCACCGTGGTCGCGGCCGCGCAGCTGAAGCTCCAGGCCGCGCTCCCGCCCGAGCTGCGGTCGCGGGCCGGGCGCGTGCGCGAGCGGTTCCACCTGGACACGCCGGGCTGGTTCCGGCACGCCGACGAGACCCCGAACCTGACCACCATCGCCGACGCGGTGTGGCACCAGCGCAGGCTCGACATCCGGTACCGGCGGTGGGGCGGGCAGGCGATCGAGGTGCGCCGCACCGTGGACCCGCTCGGCCTCGTGCTGAAGGCGGGCGTCTGGTACCTCGTCGCGCGCTCGGACGGCGACCTGCGCACGTACCGGGTCGCGCGGGTGCTGGAGCTGGCGACGACCGAGGACCACTTCGACCGGCCGGAGGACTTCGACCTGACGGCGTTCTGGGAGGCGTGGTCCGAGCGGTTCGAGCAGCGCATGTACGGCATGCGCGTCACGGTCCGGCTGTCGCCCCGCGGGGTCGAGCGGGCGCGGTTCCTGCTCGGCCTCGTCGCCTCCCGCGCCCTGCGCGACTCGGACGCCCGGCCGGACCCGGACGGGTGGACGACGGTCGAGCTGCCGACCGAGTCGCTCGACCACGCGGAACCCGATCTGCTGCGCCTCGGACCCGACGTGGAGGTCGTCGAGCCGCCGGAACTCCGGGAGCGGGTGGCGGCGGCCGCCGCGGCCATGGCGGCGGTATACCTGCCATAACGCGGTCTTGATTCGCTGGTCCGCCACTCTGCGAACAACCGTTCATCCGTTCGTGGGAAAAGGGTGCACGCTTTCGGGGACTTGGGGGGCCTCTCACCCGTTCTAGGGGTGTCGGCCGTCACGGTCGGTACTTATCGTTGAAGGATGAACAAGAAGATTGTGATCACCGTCGCGACGACTTTCGAACTGCTCACGCCGGAAGCCGCGTCCGCACCCATCGAAGCCGAACTGCGCTACGACCCCGATGATCCGTACGCCGTCGCCATCGGCTTCCACACCGGCCAGGGCGAGGTGGAGTGGATGTTCGGCCGCGAACTGCTGGCGGACGGGCTCATCACCCGAACAGGGGAGGGCGACATCGCCGTCCGCCCCGCCCCGGAAGACCCTGAGCGGATCCTCGTGGAGCTCGACGCCCCCACCGGGTTCGCCGTCCTGTCCGGCCTCTCCGAGGACATCGCCGAGTTCCTCGACCTCTCCTACGACGTCGTGTCGCCGGGCGAGGAGGAGCTCTGGATCGACTTCGACCGCGAACTCGCCAAGCTCGCCATCCAGCGCTAGCCGCAGGTCAGCGCGACCGGGAGCGTGTCCGCGCCTCGAC
The DNA here is from genome assembly GCA_049997955.1 of Umezawaea sp. cmx-9-4. Taxonomy (GTDB): domain Bacteria; phylum Actinomycetota; class Actinomycetes; order Mycobacteriales; family Pseudonocardiaceae; genus Umezawaea. The sequence goes on from JAEBDY010000005.1 coordinate 55,751, forward strand.
CGGCGCGAGAGCCGCGCGCCCTAGCCCGCCGACAGGATCTGCGCGAGTGCCGCGTCGATCGCCTTGCCGTCCTCCGCCACCGAGAAGGTGCCGCCGGTGGACTGGGTGATCCGGGTCAGCGGATCGCGTTCCGGGGCGGACCCGATGGCGATGACGCTGATCGGGATCGGACGGTCGTCGCGCTTCAGCCCGTCCAGCTCGGCCCGCAGTTCGTCGAAGCTCAGGCCGCCGTCGTTGGGGCCGTCGGTGAGCACCACGATGCTGTTGCGCTTGCCGCTCCGGTAGTTGTCCTGCGTGTCCTCGTAGAGGGCGACGAGGCTCGTGTAGAGCTGGGTCGCGCTCAGCGGCCGCAGCCGCGCCACCCCGTCGAGCAGAGCCTGCCGCTGGTCCACGACCGGCCCCGTCGGCACGAGCCGCCGGTACGGGAGTTCGCCGTCGACCTGCCGGGAGAACTCCCACAGCCCGACCGAGCCGGACAGCGAGCGGTTCACCTGGCCGGACAGCGCGGCCTTGAGCCACTCCATCCTGCTCTTGCCGTCGCCGCCGGGCTCCTCCATCGACTTCGACGAATCCACCAGCAGCGTGACGGACTGGCCGTTGTCGGCCGTCGCCCACGCCGCCGAGATCTGCTGCGTGGTGCTCGAATCCGCAGGCGTCAGGCCCTCGTTCATCGCCGCCCAGCGCACGCCCGGCGACGGGCTCGGGCGGTCCGTCGAGGACGGCACCCGCAGGCCGGACGCGGAGAGGATCTCCTGCTGGGGCGCGTCGGTCAGGAACTCGCGGAACGCCTGCGCGGCCCGCACCTGCGCCTCGCCCACCCAGTCGCCCGCGAGCGGGACGAACGGGAAGTCCGCGACCGGCGTCGGACCGCCGAGGGTCACGCCGAACAGCGACTTCAGCGGGGCCGTGCCGGTGTCCTTGCCCGTGTTGTGCCGGTAGAGGTCGACCTCGAACACGGGGACCGCGCTGAACCCCGCGCCGTTGACGGTGGGCTTGTCGGCGAGCAGGCCCATGGCCTCCCACGTGCTGCCGGGGGTCTGCGCGGGCTTGGCCGCGACCAGGCTCGCCATCGTGCTCTGCACCGGGGCCAGGCCGAGCATGTCGGTGGTCACCGGGCCCTTGCCCTCGGGACTCGCGCCCGCCAGCGCCGACTGGATCGCCATCGCGGTGGCCGCGTTGGTCGCCGGATCGGGCATCGCGACCTTGAACGGACCCCACTCGGCCTTGCCGAAGCGGTCCCAGCCGGTGGGCGCGGACGTGATCTCGGGCAGGTCGGTCCAGCGGAAGCTCGAACCGCCCTGCATGGCCGTCGAGCCCTCCTCGAGCATGGCGAGCAGCACGGGGCTGGTGGCGATCGACTGCGGGGCGGCGCCGAGCAGCGCGTGGTCCTGCGCGCCGAGCCGGTTCGCCCACAGCGTCGAGTCGGTGACCCAGGCGTGCGGCCGGGCTCCCAGCTCGCCCTCGTCCCAGCCCTGGGTGAGGCTTTCGAGCACGACCTCGGAGTCGATCGACTGCACCTCGACCCGGATGCAGTGGTCGTAGACCACCGGTCGGGTGGCGCTCCAGGCCTTCGCCACGTCGCGCACCGCGTCGGCCGCGCTCGGCGTCGACGCGATCCGCAGCAGCGCCTCGCCCTCGGCGCAGTCGCCCGCCTCGGCGGCCGCCCGGCGTTCGATCACGCCACCGAGCCAGCTCCAGCCGAGAACGCCGAGGACGACCAGTGCGACGACGCCGATGACCGCGATCGGCCACCCTGCGACGCCGCGCCGCACTCGTGTGCGCAGCGTGCGATGTCGAGACATCGACTTCCCTTTCAGCGTCCCCCGCAGTTCGTGACCACGAACGCGTCCGGCATCCGGATTGATCACCCCGACGACACCTGTACCAGCAGCGGTCACGCTAACAGGTGAAGACTGAAGGCCTGGTTAAGTGCTTGGCGTGACATTTACCCGAATGGGTCAGCCATTAAGTGTGGAAGTGGGTCGCAATGTCACGGAAAGTTCCAACAGTGCCGCTCGCAGCGGCACCGCTCTCGCGGCGAACGACGCCTGCTGCCGCACGTACTCCGCACGCCCCTCGGGCGTCTCGATCGCCACCGGCTCGTACCCGAGCGGAGCCAGGTCGTACGGGCTCGCGCGCATGTCCAGCTCGCGCACGTCCACCGCCAGCGCGAAGCAGTCCGCGACCAGCTCGGAAGGCGTTGCCGGGTCCAGCTTGTAAGCCCACTTGAAGAGGTCCATCGACACGTGGAGGCAGCCCGGCTGGTCGAACTCGACCTGCGTCTCCCTGGTCGGCTGGAGCGTGTTGTGCGGGCGGGCGTCCGGCGTGAAGAAGCGGAACGCGTCGAAGTGCCCGCACTGCACCCGGCTCCCGTCCACGACCGCGTCCGTGCCCGCCGACCCCAGCCGCAGCGGCCACGCGTTGTGCCGCACCTGCTCGGGCCGCTGCCGGTAGACCATCGCCCACTCGTGCAGGCCGAAGCAGCCCAGCCGCGGCGCGCGCCTCGCCGTCGCGCCCAGCAGCCGGTTCACGAAGTCGACCGTCGGCCGCCGCGACTCGGCGAACCGCTCGACGTCCAGCGCCACCCCGTCGGCCGTCTCCGCGTACGCGGGCCACCGCAGGTACTCGCGCGCCGCGCCACCCTCCAGCACGACACCGGGACCGGGGTGCCAGCGCTCCAGCCGCGACGGCCGGTGCGAGTAGTAGGAGAACAGGAAGTCCAGCACCGGGTGCTTCTCCCCGGTCGCCTTCCGCTCGTGGTGCGGCCCCGTCCAGCGCAGCACGCGCGCCCGGTGCTCGTCCCGGCGCGCCGTCCACTCGACCTCGGTCAGCACCACCATGGCGGCAGCTTATTCGCACGGTCGGGGCGCGTGACGCGCGAACCACGCGCGAGCGGGGACCAGCGCACCGCGGACGACTCCGAACCGGAGGAGCGGTCCCACCCCGCGTGACCATCGGGAGAACACGGCGGCAGGCGCGGGAGACCTAGTCCCCTCCCTGTGCCAGCGCCAGTCCCAGCGCGGTGCGCAGCGACACCACCTCACGCCCTTCCCGACGGCTGACCGCGAGACCGGTCGCGCGCAGCACGGCGAGGTGCTGCGAGACGGCCCCGGCGGTGACGTCCAGGCGTTCGGCCAGTTCGGAGACGGTGCTCGGGCGTTCCAGTTCGTGCAGCAGGCGGGCGCGGGTGGCGCCGAGCAGGCGGCTCAGCGCCGGGCGCGCCGGCGGGTCCGGTCTGGTCCACAAGGTGCCGAAGCCGGTGGCCGGGTAGCAGAGGGCCAGGCGGACCGGGCTGTCCCGGAGGTAGACGTCGGGCCAGACGAAGGCCGACGGGACCAGGACGAGGTCGCGGGTGCCGATCTCGGTGAGGGTGCCGTTGACCTCGACGGCGGTGGGGTGCCAGGTGACCGTGTCGTGCAGCTCGTTCAGCACCGTCGGGCCGCCGTGCTCGGTGAGCCTGCGGCCACGGCGTTCGACATCGCCCTGCAACACGCCTTCCAGCCTGGGCCAGAGGGGCTCGACGATCGCGTCGTGAACGGCTCGCACGCGGTCGCGCAGCGCCTTCAGCGCCTGGGCCGGGTCGTCCAGCAGGGGACGGGCGTGGGGATCGGCGCCCACCGCGGCGGTGATGCGTTCGGGCGAGGCGCGGAACAGGCCGTCGACCTCCGTGTCGATGCCCGTGGAGCGCAGACCCGGTGTGGGGATGAGGAACTCGGGGATGACCGGGCCCGCGGTGGCGAGGCGGTGCAGGAGGCGGAACCACGGGTCGTCCGGGAGGGCGCCGAGCCGCGACTCGGCCCAGGCGATCCAGCGCCGGTGCACCGGGGCGCACTCGGGCGCGGCCAGGACGCGCAGCCCGGCGATCGTTTCCCAGAGCGGTGAGACGGCGAAGCGGAGGGCCATTGCCTTAGCCCAGCCTAAAACGTCCGGCTTGGCCAGTGATCACGCCAGGGTGGACCCATGGGGACTGGGTGGGGGCGGTTGCAGGCGGTCGCGATCAGCGGGTCGACGGGGGAGGGGCTGATGCTCACGGCGCTGCCGCTGGTGGCGATCACGATCACGACCGACCCGCGGCAGGTGGCGCTGGTGAACGTCGTGGGGCAGTTGCCGTGGCTGCTGTTCTCGTTGTTCGCCGGGGTGTTGATCGACCGGTTCCGGCGGACGGCGGTGCTCGCGTCGGCCTTCGCCGTGCAGGTGGTGGCGGCGGCCGGGCTTGCAATCGCCGCGTCGACGGACGCGCTGAGCCTGCCGCTGCTGCTGGTCGTCTCGTTCGTCGTGGTGAGCTCGCAGGTGCTCGGCGACGGGGCCAGCGGGGCTCTGGTGCCGGACGTCGTGGGCCCGGACCGGCTGGCCGCGGCGAACGCCCGGATGATCGTCATCGACCGCGGCGTCGTGCAGTTCGTGGTGCCGCCGGTGACCGGGTTCCTGCTGGCGTTCGCGGTGGGCCTGCCCGCGTGGCTCGCCTGCGCCGCGGCGCTCGTGGCGCTCCTGCTGACCCGCGGCATCGCCGTCCCGCACGTGCCCAGCCCGCCGGGGCACCCGCTGCGGGACATCAAGGTCGGCCTGGCGTTCCTCGTCGGCAGCAGGCTGCTGCGCACCATCACGATCGCCGTCGCGCTCGGCTCGTTCGCCGCCAGCGCGGGCAACTCGATGTTCGTGCTGTACGCGACGCAGGTCCTGCACGTCGGCTCGTTCGGCTACGGCGTGCTGCTGGCGTGCCTGGCAGCGGGGTGGATCGGCGCGTCGTTCGTGGTGCACCCGCTGGTCACCCGCCTCGGCTACGCCTGGTCGATGCGGCTCGCGACGCTCTCCGGCGCGTTCGCGACCCTGCTCATCGCCCTGTTGCCGCCATCGTTCGCGCTGGTCGGCGCGGCGCTGCTGTTCCTGTCGTCCACGACCCTGGTGTGGAACGTGTGCTCGCAGTCGAGCAGGCAGCGGTTCACGCCCACGCCGCTGCTCGGCCGGGTGCTGACCAGCCACCGCGCTCTCGCCTGGGGCCTGACGCCGCTCGGGGCGCTCGCGGGCGGGTTCGTGGCGGCGCGGTGGGGGCTGCGCTGGGTGTGGGGGATGGGGGCGGCCGTGCAACTGCTGTCGGTGCTGATCATGTGGAAGGCGTTGTCGCCCAAGGGGTTCGCCGCGGAGGAGGCCCGAGTCGCCGACAGCGCTCGGGCCTCCTGAGTCACAGCTCGCGGCTCACGTGGGTGCCGTCGCGGACCGTGCCGACGTACTCCTCGACCAGGTCCTCCATCGCGACCACGCCGCACAGCGCGCCGTCGGAGTCGACGGCCCGCGCCAGGTGGCTCTGGGCCCGCCGCAGCGCGGTCAGCGCCTCGTCCAGGTGCGCGTCGACGGGCAGGTCCGGCAGGCCGCGGATGCGGGTGCGCGGCACGGGCGTGGCCGGATCGGCGCCCGCGAGGTCCAGCACGTCCTTGACGTGCAGGTAGCCGAGCAGCTTTCCGTTGTCGCCGCGCACCGGGAACCGGGAGAACCCGGTCTGCGCCACGGACGACTCGACCTCGCCGACCGTCGGGTTCGACGACAGCGTGGTCAGCCGGTCCAACGGCACCAGCACGTCCCCCACGGTCCGCTCGGCCGACGACAGCGTCTGCGTGAGCCTCCGGTGCTCCGAGTCCTCCAGCAGGCCTTCCTGGCGGGACTGGGCGATCAGCATCGCCAGCTCGTCCGGGGTGTACGCCGACTCCAGCTCGTCCTTCGGCGTCACGTCGACCAGCTTCAGCACGGCGGTCGACACGACGGTGAACATCCGCAGCACCGGGCCGACGAGCTTGCAGAACCCGTAGTGCACCGGCACGAGCCAGATCGCCAGCTGCTCCGGGTTCGCGATGGCCAGGTTCTTCGGCACCATCTCGCCGAGGATCGTGTGCAGCGCGACCACGATGATCAGCGCGATGGCGAACGAGATGCCGTGCCGCAGAGCCGCGGGCATCCCGATGGCGTGGAACGGCGACTCCAGGATCGACGCCACGGCGGGCTCGCCGATCGCGCCGAGACCCAGCGAGCACAGCGTGATGCCCAGCTGCGCCCCCGCGATGATCAGCGGCAGCTCCCGCCCGGCCTTGATCGCCGTGCGGGCCCGGCTGCTGCCCTTCTCGGCGAGCGCTTCGAGCCGGTCGCGGCGGGCGGTGATGATCGCGAACTCGGCGCCGACGAAGAACCCGTTGCCCGCGAGGAACAGGAAGAGGACCAGGATGCTCACTGCGCCGCCACCTGTTCGGTCTCGGCGACCTTGGCCACGCGCAGCTCGGCCGTGCGGTGCCGGTCCATCCGCATCACGGTGATGCGCCAGCCGTCGACCCTGATCTCGTCCCCGACGTCGGGGATGCGGCCGAGCCTGGCCATGACCAGCCCGGCCAGCGTCTCGTAGTCGCCATCGGGCATCCGGAACCTGGTGGCCTCGGCGACCTCGTCGTCGCGCAGCAGCCCGGACACCATCCAGCTCTCCTTGCCGAGCGGGCGGACCGGAGCGGCCTCGCCCCGGTCGTGCTCGTCGCGCACGTCGCCGAGGATCTCCTCGACCACGTCCTCCAGCGTCACCATCCCGGCCGTGCCGCCGTACTCGTCGACGACGAGCGCGGTCTGCAACCCGGAGGCGCGCAGCCGGTCCAGCAGGGCGTCGCCCTCCAGGGTCTCCGGCACGGTCTGCACCGGCCGGGTCAGCGCGGAGACCGGGGTGGTCGCGCGCTGGTTCACCGGAACGCTGAACGCCTGCTTGACGTGCACCATCCCCCGGACCTCGTCCAGGTCGCCGTTGTGCACGGGGAACCGGGAGAAGCCGGTCGCGCGGGTCTTGGAGATCAGGTCCAGCACGGTCGCGTCCATCCGCAGGGCCTCGACCTGCACGCGCGGCGTCATCAGCTCGCCGGCGGTGCGGTCGCCGAAGCGCAGCGACCGGTCGAGCAACGTCGCGGTGCCCTGGTCGAGCGTGCCGTGCTCGGCGCTGGAGCGCACCAGCGCGCCCAGCTCCTCCGGCGACCGCGCCGACGCCAGCTCCTCGACCGGTTCGACGCCGAAGCGGCGCACCAGCCAGTTCGCCGCGAGGTTCATGCCGCTGATCAGCCAGCGGAACATGTTGGAGAACGCCGCCTGGTAGCCGACGACCGCTCGCGCGGTCTCCATCGGCTTGGCGATGGCGAGGTTCTTCGGCACGAGTTCGCCGAACACCATCGACACGGCCGTGGCCAGCGCCAGCGCGAACGCCAGGGCCAGCGGATCGGCCACCCCCGACGGCACGCCGACCGCGGTCAGGCCGGGCTCGACCAGTTCCGCGATGGCGGGTTCGGCGATGTAGCCGGTGATCAGGGTGGTGATGGTGATGGCCAGCTGGGCGCCCGAGAGCTGGAAGGACAGCGTCTTGTGCGCCTTCTGGAGCTTCAGGGCCTTGGCATCGCCCACGACGGCGGCGTGGTTGTCCACGGTGCTGCGTTCGAGGGCGGTCAGGGAGAACTCGGCGGCGACCGCGGTGGCGGTGCCGATGGTGAGAGCGATGACGGCCAGCAGGCCGAGGACGCTCAGGAGGGTTCCGATCACCTGTCGCCTCCGGCGGAGGGCGGGATCGGACTGATGTGGCAGCCGGGTGTTCGACCCGGCTCAGTACTGAAGCCAGGTGACTGCGCGTCGCGCACGGAAGGAGTCACTCCTCGATGGGGTCTTGCAGGTGGAGACCGGATCGGTCCAGTTTAGAGGGTATGGCCGTCAGCGCAGTCCGGCGCCGGAGGGTGCTCGGGTGCTCGCTCTGAGCACCACCTCGCCCGCGACCTTGACCGTGCGGGCCTCGTCGGTGCCCTCGTCGAGCACGAGCCGCGCCGCCCGTTCGCCCAGCTCCTCCAGCGGCAGCCGCACGGTGCTCAACCCCGGCACCAGGTCCCGCAGCGTCGGGATGTCGTCGAACCCGGCCATCGACACGTCCTCCGGCACGCGGAGCCCGGCTTCGCGCAACGCGGCCATGGCGCCGAGCGCCATCACGTCGTTGACGGCGAACACGCAGGTCGCGCCGGTCTTGGCGGCCAGCAGCTCGGTCGCCGCGGCGTGGCCGCCGTCCCTGGTGAACGCGCCGGCGATCACCGACGACGCGGCCAGGTCGACCCCGCCGTCGGCCAGCCCGGCCTTGAACCCGGCGAGCCGGTCGCGCGCCACGACCAGGTTCGACGGCCCGGCCAGCACGGCGAACCGCTCGTGCCCCAGCGCCACCAGTTCCCGCGCCAGCGCGCGGGCGCCCGCCCGGTTCGACGGCACCACGGTGTCGGTGGGGATGCGGGCCTGCGAGACGCACGCCACCCGCCCGCCCTGCGCGGCGAAGGCCTCGACCTCGGCGGCGAGCCTGGCCGTGGACGCCCGGTCCGTGGTGCGGCTGCCCGCGATCACGACGGCCCGCGCCCGGTGCGCGCGCAGCGTGTACAGCAGCTCGACCTCGCGCTCGGGGTCGCGGCCGGTGGTGCCGAGCACGACGACCAGCCCGGCCTCCTCGGCGACCCTGGTCACGCCCGCGGCGATGCTGGAGAAGTACGGGTCGGAGATGTCGTGCACGACGAGGCCGACGAGGACGCTGCTGTTGCGCGCCAGCGCTTGCGCCGCGGCGTTCGGCAGGTAGCCCAGCTCCTGCGCGGAGCCGACCACCCGGTCCCGCAACTCGTCGCTGACCTGCCGCGTGCTGCCGTTGAGCACGCGCGAGGCGGTCGCCAGCGACACCCCCGCGTGGCTCGCGACCTCCGCCAGCGTCACCTGCCTGGGAGTCAAACCCGTGCCTCCTCGTTAGCCTGCCCGGAGCCTAGTCGTCACCGACTCCGGACGCGGCACGGCGACCACCGGTCGAGCCTCCCCCGAGGGGCGGGGAGCGAACGGGTCGGTCGTCGACGGCGGCGACGACCGACCCTGTCCACAAGATGAGGAGCGCGCTCCCCACCGAGAAATACGTCAGGCCCCGGTCCAGGGCCGGTAGGCCTGCGAGCGGTAGGGCCTCGGGGCCGGGCAGGTGATCTGCCGGACCGAGTCGAACAGCGTGCGGCCGATCGCCGCGCGCGCCCGCAGAGCGGGGTGGTTGGTGCTGTAGTCGGCGTGGTTGACGGCGTTGTCACCGCGGAAGTCGCCGGACGCGAACAGCGCGTAGGTGATCACCGGCTTGCCGTTGGCGTCGAACACGATGCCCGCCTCGTTGCGGCCGTCCTCGAACCAGCCCGCCTTGGTCGCGACCTGGAGCCGCTCGTTCGACGTCAGCTCCAGCCGGACGCCGTCGGTGAACGACGTCAGCGACCGCAGGACCGTCAGCAGGTAGCCGGTCGACGCGGGCGTGAGCAGCTCCTCGTTGACCAGCTTGCGCAGCAGCGTGAACGTCTCGCGCGGCGTCGTCGTGCCGAGGTAGTACCGGTTCGGGTTGGCGACCGGCACGACCTGCGTGTGCGTGAAGCCCTTGCCGCGCAGGATCTCGTTGATCTCCAGCGCGGGCACGACCAGGCCGCACAGCCGCACGGCGGTGTTGTCCGACACGGTCAGCAGCGCCGCCAGCGCGTGACCGATGGTCACCGAGCTGGGGTAGGCGCCGTCGAGCCCGAAGATGCCGTCGGTGTCCTGGATGACGATGTCCGCCGTCACCTCGACCCGCTGGTCGAGCGTCAGCAGCCCGCGGTCCACCTTGTCCAGCACGGCGACCGCCACCGCGATCTTGTTGACGCTGTACGCCTCCACGACGGCGTCCGGCCGCTCCTCCACGGCCGACCGCACGGACCCGTCCGTGTTGGTCACGCCGATGTACGACGACCAGGTCCCCCGTGCCCTGCGCGTCTCCAGCCGGTACTTGCGGCCGATCTTGCGCCGCGCCACCTCGGCCGAGCGCGGGATCACGGTCTCCAGTTCCGGCTCGGTGTCCACCTCGTCGGTCTGCGCCGCGGCCGTCGTCGTGCCCAGTACCGCCGATGCCGCCGCGGCCGACCCCAGGCCCAGTGCGAATCTGCGTGTGATGCCCATGGTGTTCCCCCACCTGTTCGGACCAGTGGAGTGATCCAACCAGGTGTCGCTGTCGTCCCGCTGACGACTATGGGTAGCGTGCGCCTCATGGGCGACTCGGTTTTCGTGATCACCGGCGCGTCCCGAGGGATCGGCGCGGCCACGGCGGAACTGGCGGCTGCGGCCGGGTACCGCCTGGTGCTGACCTCCCGGCACGCGGAGCAGCTGGTCAACGCGGGCACGCGGCTCGGCGGACCCGACCGGGTCTGGGCCGCCTCGTGCGACGTGACCTCCTGGCACGACCTGACGTTCCTGATGGAGCGCGTCGAGGCGGAGTGGGGCTCGATCGATGTCGTCTTCGCCAACGCGGGCTCCAGCGTCGACACGTCGTTCACCACCGACGGCGGCGCCCCGCCCACCGAGTGGGCGGACATGGTGCTCACCAACGTCTGCGGCCCGGCCTACACCGCCAAGGCCGCCATGCCCGCCCTGATGCGCAGCCGCGGCCACCTGGTGCTGACGGGCTCCGCGGCGGGCCGCGGCGTCCGCCCCGGCAACCTGTACTCGGCCACGAAGTGGGCGGTCACCGGCCTGGCGCAGAACATCCGCGCCGAGTGCGCGGACACCGGCGTCCGCGTGACCGTCGTCCAGCCGGGCCTGACCGACACCGGCGGCATCCCCGAATCCCGGGCGGCGGACCCGAAACTGGACCCGTCCGACGTCGGCCGCGCCGTGCTCTACGCCGTGTCGCAGCCGCCTTCGGTGGACGTGAACGAGATCGTCGTCCGACCTGCCGGCCAGGGTCCGGCCCGCTGACGAACGACCCGGAAGGCGGTCGGGGTCAGGTCAGCTCCGGGGTCGGGATCGAGCCGTGGACCACGACCATGCCCTTGCCTAATCGTTTCGCCGTGTACATGGCGGCGTCGGCCGAGCCGAGCATGTCGTCCGCTGTGATGACGTCGTCGTGGGCGGAGCGGTGGGCTATGCCCACGCTCGCGCACACGTCGTGCTCGTGGCCCTGGGTCCGGTGCGGGGTCTTGAGGGCGTCGAGGACGCGGTTGCCGATCTCGGACGGGTTCACGTCGCCGCTCTCCACCAGGACGCCGAACTCGTCGCCGCCCAGCCTGGCGACGGTGTCCTCGTCGCGCACGCAGAGCTGGAGCTTGGCCGCCACGATGCGGAGCACCGCGTCGCCCTCGGCGTGGCCGAAGTTGTCGTTGACGTCCTTGAAGCCGTCCACGTCGATGAAGGCGAGCACGACGGGTTCGCCGCGGCGCAGGGCGGCGGTGAGGCGTTCGCGGAACAGCTCGCGGTTCGCGACGCCGGTGAGCGGGTCGTGGAAGGCCTGGTGCCGCAGCTGTTCCCGGCTCTCGTGCAGCTGGTCGAGCAGGCGGGCGTTGTCGACCAGGGTGACCAGCTGGCGCACGATGACCAGCAGCATCACGCCGAGGCCGACGTAGATCTCGAACGGGTTGAAGTTCTCGCCGGTCGCGGTGCCGACCGCGATGAACAGGCCGGTGACCAGCAGCGGCAGGTAGGGCGCCAGCAGGTGCAGCAGCTCGCCGGACCGCATCCGCCGCGTCTCCCGCGCCGCGGGCCGCGGGCGGGTCCCGGTGGGGGCGAGCGAGCTGAGCAGCAGCAGGGCGGGGCAGGCCATGAAGCCCGCGTCCGCGATCGGCGGGATCGCGTCGGCGCCGTGGCTGACGAGCCACGCGAACATCCAGCCGGAGCACGACTGCGCCAGCGCCGCCAGCGCGATGAGCAGCATGGGGAGCGTGCGCACCGATCGGTGCGTCCACGACGTGACGAGCAGCCCCACCACCAGCACCAGGTAGGACGCCGGGTGGGTGACGACGGCGGCGAAGCCGGGGCCGGACACGGCCCACGCGTGCGCCATCGACTCCAGCGCGGACACCCAGGTGAGCACCAGCAGCGAGCCGACGACGATCAGACCGTCCAGCACCACCACGAGCTTGCCGCGGTGGTTGGGCGGCGAGTCGGCCGCGCCGTGCGCCAGCGACAGCACCGCTCCCAGTGCCAGCACGGGGGCCAGGATGAACCCGAGCGTCAGCAGGGAGCCCAGCACCAGCACCGGCGTCGCGATGAGGTCGATCGGCATCAGCGTGGACGAGGTCAGCGGGACGCCCAGGACCAACTGGCCCCAGATCCACGCCGCCAGTCCGGTCGCGAGGCTGGTCGTCGAGGCGACCATCCACAGCCGCCACCGGCGTTCGACGCCCTCCGCCCGCCGCGCGGACCGCCAGTACACGACGATCGCGGCGGTGGTGGCCGCCAACTGCCACGTCTTGTCCAGCGCCACGGAGGCCGAGTTCCCGAGGACCCCCGAGACCACGACCGCCACCAGGAGCACCAACAGCACCAGGGACACCAGAGCGGTGCGGAGGAAGGCTGTCCGGGTGCCGGTCCGTCTCAGTGTCATGGCCCCCGATTCGCGTGCCAGGGAAGCAAGAAGTGGATCAGTGGGACCGCGTCACTCTAGTAAGTGCGGTGACTCAGTGTCGACCGCGAACCCTTCCGATGTCGCCGATCCGTGACTGTCGCGTGTCGTGGTCGGCCCGCCGCGGCGGACCCACTAAAGTTCGAACGGATGTTCGTCTCGGTGGAGGGACCCCAGTGCGCGTGTTCGGCGTCGACCCAGGCCTGACCCGGTGCGGGTTCGGCGTCGTGGACGGCGGACCCGGCCGCGCGGTGAAGATCGTCGCCGTCGACGTGGTCCGCACGTCGGTGGACGACGAGCTCGCGATCCGGCTGCTGAACCTCGCCGACGCGGTGGAGGTCTGGCTGGACCGCTACCAGCCCGAGGTCGTCGCGATCGAACGGGTCTTCAGCCAGCACAACGTGCGCACCGCGATGGCCACCGCCCAGGCGGGCGGCGTGGTCGCGCTGGCCGCCGCGCGGCGGAACCTGCCCGTCATGTTCCACACGCCCAGCGAGGTCAAGGCCGCCGTGACGGGGTCGGGGCGGGCGGACAAGGCGCAGGTGACCACGATGGTCACCAAGCTGCTCGGACTGGTCGAGGCGCCGAAGCCCGCGGACGCGGCGGACGCGCTGGCGCTGGCCATCTGCCACATCTGGCGGGCTCCCATGCAGTCGCGGATGGCGCAGGCGCAGGCCAAGGCCGCCGAGATGGCCCGGACCCACAAGCTCAAGCTGGCGCAGGCCGCGAAAAACGGAGGTAGGACCAAGTGATTTCGTCGCTGCGTGGACAGGTGCTGTCCATCGGACTCGATCACGTGGTCGTGGAGGTCGGGGGAGTGGGCTTCGCCGTGCAGGCGACCCCCACGACGCTCGCGGGCCTGCGCCGCGGCGAGGAGGCGACGCTGTCGACCGCGCTGGTCGTGCGCGAGGACTCGTTGACCCTGTTCGGCTTCACCGACTCCGACGCGCGCGAGCTGTTCGGCCTGCTGCAGACCGTGTCCGGCATCGGACCGAGGATCGCGCTGGCCACGCTGGCGGTGCTGGAACCGGACAAGCTGCGGGCCGCGCTCGCCGAGGGCGCCATCTCCGTGCTCACCCAGGTGCCCGGCATCGGCCGCAAGGGAGCCGAGCGGCTGATCATCGAACTGCGCGACAAGGCAGGCCCGCTGCCGAGCGCCGACGGAGTCGCCGACGGCGCCCCGCAGGTGCGCGAGCAGGTCGTGGAAGCGCTGCTGGGCCTCGGGTTCCCGCTCAAGCAGGCCGAGACGACCGTGGACTCGGTCATCGCCGAGGACTCCGCGCAGACCACCCCGACCGTGCTCCGCCGTTCGCTCGCGGCGTTGGGGCGCAAGAAGTGAACCGCGCCGACGTGCTCTTCCCAGCGGAGGCGCCATGAGCACCGAATTCGACCCCGACGATTCCGACGAGACCCTCTCGCCGCTGGTCATCCCGACCGAGCGGGACGTCGAGGGAACGCTGCGGCCCAAGGACCTGACCGAGTTCGTCGGCCAGCTCAAGGTCCGCGAACAGCTGGAACTGGTGCTGCAGGGCGCGATGCGCCGCGGCTCGCCCCCGGACCACGTGCTGCTGTCCGGTCCGCCCGGCCTCGGCAAGACCAGCCTCGCGATGATCATCGCGGCCGAGCTGGGCGCGTCGCTGCGGATCACCTCCGGTCCCGCGCTGGAACGGGCGGGCGACCTCGCCGCGATGCTGTCGAACCTCGTCGAGGGCGACGTGCTGTTCATCGACGAGATCCACCGCATCGCCCGCCCGGCCGAGGAGATGCTGTACCTCGCGATGGAGGACTTCCGGGTGGACGTCGTCGTCGGCAAGGGGCCCGGCGCGACCAGCATCCCGCTGGACATCGCGCCGTTCACGCTGGTCGGCGCCACCACCCGGTCCGGTTCGCTGACCGGCCCGCTGCGCGACCGGTTCGGCTTCACCGGGCACATGGAGTTCTACACCGCCGACGAGCTGGACCACATCATCCGGCGCTCGGCGAAGATCCTCGGCGTCGACCTGAGGGAGGACGGCGCGCTGGAGATCGCGGGCCGGTCCCGCGGCACGCCCCGCATCGCGAACCGGCTGCTGCGCCGGGTCCGCGACTTCGCCGAGGTCCGCGCGGACGGCGTGGTGGACCTCCAGGTCGCCCGCGACGCGCTCGCCGTCTACGACGTGGACGAGCTTGGCCTGGACCGGCTGGACCGGGCCGTGCTCGGCGCGCTGGTGCGCTCGTTCGGCGGAGGCCCGGTGGGCGTCGCGACCCTCGCGGTCGCGGTCGGTGAGGAGGTGACCACGGTGGAGGAGGTGTGCGAGCCCTACCTGGTCAGGGCGGGCATGCTGGCGCGAACCCCCAGGGGACGCGTGGCCACCGACGCCGCCTGGACGCACCTGGGATTGCGACCACCCACGGCCTGACGAGTGATCGGGTTTGTTTACCTGGCACAATCGCCGGTGGCACCCAGAGATATCGGACGTTCCGGACACCTAGCGGACGTTCGTCCGAACGGAGAATGATGAACCTTTCGTCCCTGATGTTCCCGTTGCTGCTGGTGCTGCTCGCCGTGCCGCTGTTCCTCAGCGCTCGCAAGCAGAAGCGCGCGGCAGCCGAGCAGCAGCAGCTCCTGGCCTCGCTGGAGCCGGGTGACCGCGTGATGACCACCTCCGGTCTCTACGCGACGGTCGCCGACGCCACCGACGACAGCACGATCGACCTGGAGATCGCCGACGGCGTCGTCACGACCTGGCTGCGCCAGGCGGTGCGCGAGAAGGTCGCCGTGACCGACGACCTCGACGAGTACGAGGACGACGAGGAAGAAGACGCCGTCGTCGACGAGGTCGCCCCGGCGACCGCCGCGGAGATCGCCCCGCCGCTGGAGCACAACACCAAGAAGTGAGCGCCGTGTGGCGCGTCGGTCCGCGGTTGGCAACGGTCAAATCTGCCAACTGCGGGCAGTGACGTCCAGCTCACACGACGCGGGGTACGCTGCGCCCTCGCCCGGACTGAACACCTTCGGGTGAGGGCGTGCTGTCCTTTCCCACCCGGAGAGGTCAGCCGACCTGACATCATCTTCCAGTTCGAGGAGACGGACGGACCGTGGCACCTCCGGCCGGGCAGATCCGCCCAGCGAAGTACCTGGGCGCATTTGTCCTCATCGTGGTCGCGCTGTACTCCCTGGTGTTCTTCACCGGGAACGGCAAGGCGACCCCCAAGCTCGGCATCGACCTCCAGGGAGGCACGCGGGTCACGCTGACCGCCCGAGCCCCCGACGGGAAGACTCCGACGGACGAGGCGCTCAACCAGGCCCGAACCCTCATCGAGACCCGTGTCAACGGCCTCGGTGTGTCCGGCTCCGAGGTCGTCCGCGACGGCACGAACCTGGTCATCACCGTGCCGGGGGCCGACGGCGAGGGCGCCAAGAGCCTCGGCAAGACGGCGCGCTTGGCGTTCCGCAAGGTCGTGGGTTCCCCGACGCCGAACGCCCCGGCCGTCCCGGAGACGTCCGGCTCGGCGCCTCCGGCGTCGACGTCCGGCAGCCCGGTCCCCACCTCGGGGTCGCAGGCGCCGAGCGAGAGCGCGGGTGCCCCGGCGCCGTCCAGCGGTGCTCCGCAGGGCCGTCCGGCGCCGCTCCTGGAGGGCCAGCCCGCCAGCACCGACCCGGCGCAGCCGCCTGCCAGTGACGCCGCGCAGCCGCCGGCAGGCGACCCGGCGCAGCCGCCGGCAGGCCAGCCCGACTGCCAGGCCGTGTTCAACGGCAAGTACTCGGACGACACGACCAAGGCGATCGCCGAGGCCAAGGCGTGCAGGCAGGACCCGGCGCTCACCACGCTGGACGCGCAGACCGTGCAGCAGGCCCTCCAGGCGTTCACCTGCCCGGAGAACGTCGACCCGCTGATCGGCAACGACGACTTCGACAAGCCGCTGATCACCTGCGACCAGGACAAGACCAGCAAGTACGTCCTCGCGCCGGTGACCCCGGTCGCGGACGACAAGACGGTCAAGGAAGACGACTTCTCGCTCTACACCCGCCTGACCGGCGAGGACATCAACAACGCGACCTCGGGCAGCGACCCGCAGGGCGCGGGCTTCGTGGTCAGCCTGGACTTCAAGGGCGACGGCGGTTCGAAGTGGGGCAAGTTCACCTCCGCGAACACGCAGCAGCAGGTCGCCGTGGTGCTCGACAGCCAGGTCGTGTCGGCGCCGAACATCAACGAGCCGATCCTCGGCGGCAGCACCCAGATCAGCGGCACCTTCACGCAGAAGGAGGCCGACCAGCTCGCGAACGTGCTGAAGTACGGCTCCCTGCCGCTGTCGTTCGAGGCCTCCGAGGCCGAGACGGTCTCCGCGACCCTGGGCCTCGCCTCGCTGGAAGCCGGCCTGCTCGCGGGCGGCATCGGCCTCGCCCTGGTGTTCCTCTACTGCCTCTTCTACTACCGCCTCCTGGGCATCCTGACGATCCTGTCGCTGCTCCTGTCCGGTGGCATCGTCTACGCCGTCCTGGTGCTGCTCGGCCGCTGGATCGGGTTCACCCTGGACCTGGCGGGCATCGCGGGCTTCATCGTGTCGATCGGCATCACGGCGGACTCGTTCGTCGTGTTCTTCGAACGGCTGAAGGACGAAGTGCGCGAAGGCCGGTCGTTCCGGTCGGCCGTGCCGCGCGCCTGGATCCGGTCGCGGCGGACGATCCTGTCCGCCGACGCGGTCAGCTTCCTGGCCTCGGCGATCCTGTACGTGATCGCCGTGGGTCAGGTGAAGGGCTTCGCGTTCACGCTCGGCATGTCGACGGTGCTCGACCTGGTGGTCGTCTTCCTGGTCACGCACCCGCTGGTGGTCCTGGCCTCGAAGTCCAAGTTCCTGTCCAACCCGAAGGTGTCCGGCCTCGGCGGGGCGCAGCAAGCCGGTGTCGACCAGCGCGCTCACGCGGGCTCGAAGACCACCGCCGTGAAGGAGGCCTGACGTGGCGAAGGTCAAGGGCAATGGAGTCTTCCACCGCCTCTACGTGGGCACCGGCGCGTTCGACATCATCGGCAAGCGCAAGCGCTGGTACGTGGTCTTCGGGATCATCCTGCTGATCTGCCTCTCGTCGATCGGGTTCAAGCAGTTCAACCTGGGCATCGACTTCGTCGGCGGCACCAAGATCCAGATGCCCGCCGCGAGCTCGCAGGGCGACATCCAGGTCCAGGCAGTCAAGGACAGCTTCGGCAAGGCGCTCGGCGAGGACGCCGCGGCGGTGCAGAGCGTGGGCACCGGCGGCACGGCGACGATCCAGATCCGCACCGAGACGCTGGACACGGAGCAGGTCGCCAAGCTGAAGACCGCGCTGAACGACGACCTGAAGCCCACTGGCGGCATCGGGTCGATCAGCGACAGCGCCGTCAGCGCCTCCTGGGGCGGTGAGATCACCACCAAGGCCCTGATCGCGCTGCTGGTCTTCCTGGTCGCGGTGGCGATCTTCCTGGCGCTGTACTTCGAGCTGTCGATGGCCCTCGCGGCGCTCGTCGCCGTGTTCCACGACGTGATCATCACGGCGGGCATCTACTCGCTGGTCGGGTTCGAGGTCTCGCCCGCGACGGTGATCGGTCTGCTGACCATCCTCGGCTTCTCGCTCTACGACACGGTCGTCGTGTTCGACAAGGTCAAGGAGAACACCAGGGGCATCCTGGGCCTGACCCGGCGCACCTACGCCGAGGCGGCCAACCTGGCCGTCAACCAGACCCTGATGCGGTCGATCAACACCTCGCTGATCGCCCTGCTGCCCGTGCTCGGCCTGCTCGTGATCGGCGTCGGCCTGCTCGGCGTCGGCACCCTGCAGGACCTGGCGCTCGTGCAGCTCACGGGTATCTTCATCGGCGCCCTGTCGTCCATCTACATCGCGACCCCCGTGGCCGTCGACCTGAAGATGCGCGACCCGAAGTACAAGGCGCAGGCGCAGCGGGTCCTGACCCGTCGCCAGACCCAGGCCCGCAAGGCCGCCGCCGGTCAGCCGACCGCCGAAGTGCCGGACGGCATCGAGTCCGGCGACGAGACCGTGCTGGACGCGGAGCTGCGCAAGGAGAAGGCGTACGCGGCGGCGGCCGGGGTGCCGTCCCGCACGCCCAAGGCCAACGACCTCCGTCGTGGCCGCCCGACCGGCAAGAAGCAGCGTTGAAGCTCGACAACGCGCTGAAACTCCTGCGTGAGGTCCCGGACTTCCCCCGTCCGGGTGTTGTTTTCCGGGACCTCACGCCGGTGCTCGCCAACCCGGACGCCCTGCGCGCCGTGGTGGACGGGTTGCAGGACGAGATCGACCCGGACACGCAGGTGGTCGCCGCGATCGAATCGCGCGGGTTCCTGCTCGGCGCCCCGCTGGGGTACGGCTGGCACTACGGCGTCGTGCCGCTGCGCAAGCCGGGCAAGCTGCCCTCCGTCGCGGACCGGGTGTCCTACGAACTGGAGTACGGCACCGCGGAGCTGGAACTGCCCGCCGGCGCCATCCTCCCCGGTCAGCGCGTCGTGATCGTGGACGACGTGCTCGCCACCGGGGGCACGGCCGAGGCCGCCTGCACACTCGTGGAGCGCGCGGGGGCGATCGTGACGGGCGTCTCCGTGGTTCTGGAGATCACCGCACTGGACGGTCGCTCCCGACTAGCCGGGCGGAACGTCAGCGCGCTGCTCGCCGTGTGAAGTACCCCGCTCATCGCCCCGCGCGCCGTCTTTGACGGCGCGCGGGGCTATTCTCGGGTCCTAGCCCCTGAGGAGCGTGGTTGAGCCAGGACACCGATCCCGCGGCGACGACGCAGCCCGTGCCCGCACGGCCGCCGTCAGCCACCAGGCGCGTGCGCGCGCGCCTCGCGCGCCGCATCACCGCACAGCGGGCGGCGCCCGTGAAGCAGGTGCTGGAGCCCCTTGCCGCCGTCCACCGCGATCTGCACCCCAAGGCCGACCTGGCCCTGCTGCAGGCCGCGTACGACGTGGCCGAGGAGAAGCACCGCCCCCAGCGCCGCAAGTCCGGCGACCCGTACATCACCCACCCGCTCGCCGTGGCGACGATCCTGGGCGAGCTGGGCATGGACACCACCACGCTGGTGGCCGCGCTCCTGCACGACACGGTCGAGGACACCGACTACTCGCTCGAAGCCCTCCGCGAGGACTTCGGCGACGAGGTGGCCCGGCTCGTGGACGGCGTCACGAAGCTCGACAAGGTGAAGCTCGGCGCGGCGGCCGAGGCGGAGACCATCCGCAAGATGGTCATCGCCATGGCCAAGGACCCGCGCGTGCTGGTCATCAAGCTGGCCGACCGGCTGCACAACATGCGCACGATGCGCTTCCTGCCGCCGGAGAAGCAGGCGCGCAAGGCGCGGGAGACCCTGGAGGTCCTCGCCCCGCTGGCGCACCGCCTCGGCATGGCGACCGTGAAGTGGGAGTTGGAGGACCTCGCGTTCGCGATCCTCCAGCCGAAGAAGTACGACGAGATCGTCCGGCTGGTCGCGAACCGCGCCCCGTCGCGCGACACGTACCTTGGCGCCGTCATCACCGAGCTGACCGGCCAGCTCGACGGTTCGCGGATCACCGCGAAGGTCGAGGGCAGGCCGAAGCACTACTACTCGATCCACCAGAAGATGATCGTCCGGGGCCGCGACTTCGACGACATCCACGACCTGGTGGGCGTGCGCATCCAGGTGGACGAGGTCCGCGACTGCTACGCCGCCATGGGCGTCGTGCACGCGCTGTGGCAGCCCATGCCAGGCCGCTTCAAGGACTACATCGCGCAGCCGAGGTTCGGCGTCTACCAGTCGCTGCACACCACGGTGATCGGCCCGGACGGCAAGCCGCTGGAAGTGCAGATCCGCACGTACGACATGCACCGCACCGCCGAGTACGGCATCGCCGCGCACTGGCGGTACAAGGAGACGCGGGGCACGCACAACGGCAAGGGCGTCGAGGTCGACGAGATGGCGTGGATGCGCCAGCTCCTCGACTGGCAGCGGGAGGCCGCCGACCCCGGCGAGTTCCTGGAGTCGCTGCGCTTCGACCTGGCCGCGCGGGAGATCTTCGTCTTCACGCCGAAGGGTGACGTCGAGACGCTGCCCGCCGGGTCGACGCCGGTCGACTTCGCCTACTCGGTGCACACCGAGGTGGGGCACCGGTGCATCGGCGCTCGGGTGAACGGGCGTCTCGTCGCCCTGGAGCGGAAGCTCGAGAACGGCGAGGTCGTCGAGATCTTCACGTCGAAGGCCGAAGGGGCCGGTCCGTCTCGGGACTGGCTGTCCTTCGTCGCTTCCCCCCGCGCCAAGGCGAAGATCAAGCAGTGGTTCGCCAAGGAGCGCAAGGAAGAGGCGATCGAGGTCGGCAAGGACGCCATCGCGAAGGAGGTCAGGCGGGTCGGCCTGCCCCTCCAGCGCCTGGTCTCCGCCGATTCGATGGGGGCTCTGGCGAAGGAGCTGCACTACCCCGACGTGAGCGCTTTGTACGCCGCTGTCGGTGAGGGGCACACTTCCGGACGGCACGTCGTTCAGCGGTTGGTGGCTCAGCTCGGCGGTGTGGACCACGCCGAGGAGGAGTTGGCCGAGAGGTCCACGCCTTCCACCGTCACCCGGCGGCGGGTCACCGGGGATGCCGGGGTGGTTGTCAAGGACGCCACCGACGTGTGGGTGAAGCTCGCCCGCTGCTGCACGCCGGTGCCCGGGGACGACATCCTCGGGTTCGTCACCCGTGGTGGTGGGGTTTCGGTGCACCGGACCGACTGCACGAACGCCGACGAGCTGCTGGCTTCTCCCGAGCGGTTGTTGGACGTCGAGTGGGCTCCTTCGGCCTCTTCGGTGTTCCTGGTCGCGATCCAGGTGGAGGCCTTGGACCGGCACCGGTTGTTGTCCGACGTGACGAAGGTGTTGGCGGATGAGAAGGTCAACATCTTGTCCGCTTCGGTGACCACTTCTCGGGATCGGGTGGCTGTTAGCCGGTTCTCGTTCGAGATGGGGGATCCGAAGCACCTCGGGCACGTGTTGAAGGCTGTTCGCAGTGTTGAGGGCGTGTACGACGTGTACCGGGTGACTTCGGCCAGTTGAGGTGGCTGAGGTTCGGCTGTCGTCGGGGGCTTCCGGCGGTGGTGGGTGGCTTCGGGTTCCGGCGTTGTTGGTGGGGTGGCTTCGGCTTTCAGCGTGCTGTGGCCGATTTGACTCGGGGCCCCTTGTTTTGACCCTTTGTCGGGCCAAAACGGCAGGTGGTGAAGCCGCAGCCCGACCAATTTTAAGGGTCAAAACCCCCGAGTAAAATCGGCCACGTTTGTGGCGGTGCGCTCGGCTGTGTGGTGGGTTGGCCGGTGTCTGCGGTGTCTGCGGTGTCTGCGGTGTCTGCGGTGTCTGCGGTGCTGGTTGTGGCGTTGGCCGTGGTGGTCGTGTCTGGCGTGGTGGTGGCGTCAGCGGGATGTGAGTGGGGCCTGGCAGGATGAGTGGTGGGTCCCGAGCAGTACCCAGGGGAAGACGCGAAGGGCCCCGGCACGTTGTGTGCCGGGGCCCTCGTGCTTGGTGGTGCTAGCCGACTGTGGCCGTCTCGAACTTGACTTCCTTGTTCGGCTTGCCGCCGCCGGGTGACGGGTCGAACGCGCCGTCGTGGCCCGCCTTGGCCACCTCGTCGATCAGCTTCAGGCTCGCTTCGTCCAGGCTGCCGAACACCGTGTAGTCGGGGGACAGCTGCGCATCGCCGTAGACGATGAAGAACTGGCTGCCGTTGGTCCCCTTCTGCGTCTCGGGGTCCGCGCCCGCGTTCGCCATGGCCAGGTACGACCGGCCGTAGGTCAGCTCGGGCCACACCTCGTTGTCGAAGGCGTAGCCGGGGCCGCCCGAACCGGTTCCGGTCGGGTCGCCGCACTGCAGCATCTGCAAACCCTCGGTGCCGATGCGGTGGCAGCTGGACCCGTCGTAGTACTTCTGGGTGACGAGGCTGATGAAGCTGTTCACCGTGCAGGGTGCCAGCGCCTTGTCCAGCGTCAGCTTCAGCTCGCCGATGTTGGCCTTGATCGTCACGGTCTGCGTGCCGGTGGAGGCGATCCCGCCAGCCTCGGGCGCCTTGACGCCCTCCTTGGCACCAGGCTCCTTGGAGGGGCGGTACTCGCAGGTGACCGGGTCGGCCAACGCGGTCGGGCGCTTCGGCAGAGCCTTGATCTCCGTGGGGATCTCGATCGGCTTGGGGGCCGAGCTGCTCTCACCGGTGGCCGCCGAGGCGTCGCCGTTGCTCCAGTCGCGCGTCGCGAGGAAGTAGACGCCGCCCGCGACCACGATCACGGTCAAGGACGTCGCTACCAGCGCGGTAAGCCTTCGACGCTTCGCTCGTTGCTGTCGGCTGACGAGCTGACGCTCCAGCTTCCGCTTTGCTTGTTCGCGGCGCTGCTCGTTGTTCGGCACCTGCTCCCTCCCCAGGGATCTCGTGCTTCGTGGGTGGATAAGGCGTGCCGGCAGAGCCGACAATCCTGGGCAGTCTAGGGGGCACGCATATAGCTGGTGTGTGCCGGCTAGGCTGGTACAGCGGTTACACCGCGTTCCGTTGCCAATCCGTTGCCGTCGAGAGGTGCCGTCGTGCTGGTGATCGGGTTCCCGACCGGCGCCCTGCAGGCCAACTGCTACCTGCTGGCCACGGGCGAGGGCGAGGCCTGCGTGGTCGTCGACCCCGGCCAGGACGCCGTCGAGCCGCTGGAGAAGGCGTTGCGCGAGCACCGGCTGTCGCCCGTCGCCGTGCTGCTGACCCACGGGCACTTCGACCACTCGTTCTCCGTCGCCCCCGTGTGCGACGGGCACGACATCCCCGCGTGGATCCACCCGGACGACCAGGAGATGCTGTCGGACCCGTTGAAGGGCATCAGCGCCGAGACGGCCGCGTTCTTCGGCGGCAGGCTGGAGATGCGCGAGCCGAAGCAGGTGCGCTCGCTGGACGACGGCGCCGAACTGGACCTCGCCGGGCTGAAGATGACCGTCGACCACTCGCCCGGCCATACGGGCGGGTCGGTGATGTTCCGCGCGGGCACCGAGGAGGGCGGACGGCTGGTGCTGTCCGGCGACACCCTCTTCGCGGGCTCGATCGGCCGCACCGACCTGCCGGGTGGAGACCACGGGAGCATGCTGACGTCGTTGCGCCGCAAGGTGTTGACGTTGGCTGACGACACCGTGGTCCTGCCGGGCCACGGACCGACGACCACCATCGGCCGCGAGCGCGTGAGCAACCCCTACCTGCAGCAACTGGGCGACTCCGCGCAGGCCGCACCGCACCGAGGACTGTGACGTGACCACTTTTTCGGCCCCCAAGGGCGTTCCCGACTACTTCCCGCCGACGTCTGCGTCGTTCCTGGCGGTCCGCGAGGCGCTGGCCGAGCCCGCGCGCCTCGCGGGCTACGGCTACGTCGAATTGCCGGTCTTCGAGGAGACGGCGCTGTTCGCCCGAGGCGTCGGCGAGTCCACCGACGTGGTGAGCAAGGAGATGTACTCCTTCGCCGACCGCGGCGACCGGTCCGTGACGCTGCGCCCCGAGGGCACGGCGGGCGTGATGCGGGCCGTGATCGAACACGGCCTCGACCGCGGCCAGCTGCCCGCGAAGCTGTGGTACGCCGGACCGTTCTTCCGCTACGAGCGCCCGCAGGCCGGTCGCTACCGGCAGCTCCAGCAGGTCGGCGTCGAGGCGATCGGCGTCGACGACCCGGCGCTGGACGCCGAGGTGATCGCCGTCGCCGACGCGGGCTTCCGGTCCCTGGGGTTGACGGGTTACCGGCTCGACATCACGTCGCTCGGCGACAGCTCGGACCGCCCGCAGTACCGGGAGAAGCTCCAGGAGTTCCTCGCGAAGCTGCCGCTGGACGAGGCGACCCGCGTGCGCGCGGAGCTGAACCCGTTGCGGGTGCTGGACGACAAGCGCGCCGAGGTGCGCGCGCTGATGGACGACGCGCCGCTGATGCTCGACCACCTCGCGCCCGCGTCGCGCGAGCACTACGAGGCGGTCAAGGGCTACCTCAACGACCTGGGCGTGAAGTTCACCGAGAACCCGCGGATGGTGCGCGGCCTCGACTACTACACGAAGACCACGTTCGAGTTCGTGCACGACGGTCTCGGCTCGCAGTCCGGCATCGGTGGCGGCGGTCGCTACGACGGGCTGATGGAGCAGCTGGGCGGGCAGCCGCTGTCGGGTGTCGGCTTCGGGCTCGGCGTCGACCGCACGCTGCTGGCGTGCCAGGCCGAGGGCATCACGCCCGGCGACATGACCCGGTGCGACGTCTACGGCGTGCCGCTCGGCGAGGCCGCGAAGTCGCGGCTGGTCGGGCTGTCCGGCGAACTGCGCGGGGCCGGGGTGCGGTTCGACCTCGCCTACGGCGGCCGGGGCATGAAGGGCGCGATGAAGGCGGCGGACAAGTCCGGCGCCCGGTTCGCGCTCGTGCTGGGGGAACGCGACATCGAGGCGGGTGTCGCGCAGCTCAAGGAACTCGCGACCGGTGACCAGCGCGCGGTGCCGCTGGCCGACGTGGTGAAGTCCGTGCGGGAAGCGCTCGGCCGGTGACCGACGACGCCGAGCGGATCCCGCTCGACCTGCTCGACCCGGCCACGGTCCGCAAGCGGGCGCGGATGGTGGCCATCGGCGCGGTCATGGTGGCGGGTTTCTTCGGCGGCGTCGTCGGGCTCATCGCGGGCCGGGTGCCCGGCCTGGTCGCCGCCGCGATCGTCGCGGCGCCGCTGCTGCTGCTGGCGTGGAGCGAGGCCCGCCGCCGGGTCTGGTTGCAGGGTCAGGTGTTGTCGGTGCGGGCGTTCGGCACCCGTGCGGTCGACCTGCGGGCGGCGACCGAGCTGGACCTGCTCGTCACCGACGTCCGCGGCACCCGCACGGTGGGTCTGTTCGCGCGCGGCGGCAAGGCGATCAACCTGGCGCTGGCGATCTACGCGGGCACAGGTGGGCGTGAGCTCGGGGTGTTCCCGCTGCGCAGGCTGGCGGACGTCCTGGCCGGTCGGGGCGACCCGAACGGGCTGGTGTTCTCCGAGCTGCTGGTCGCCCAGCTGCGGGCCGAGGCGCAGGGCTTGGCGGCGGCCGACCGGCCGCTGTACCAGCTCGCCTCGCTCGCCCCCGGCGGTCGGCTCGCGCAGAAGCTGACCCCGGACGCGGTATCCCGGTTCGTCGCCTCGCTGGACTGATCGACGTCGCCCGGCGCGGTGTCGACCACCGTGAACGGGCCGTTTCAGCCCAGCCACGCGTTCCTGGGAACGCCGGCGGGCTTGGCCCCGTGGCCTGCTGGCACCGCACACCGCTCATGACGGCGCGTGGTGAAGGGGCTCAAGGGCGACAGCGAGGCCAAGGCCGACGTGGCGGTCGTGGTCGCGGAGTGCACCGAGCTGCGCCGAGGCCGTCGGCCGGTTCCGGTGGCTCGGTCCCCACGCGGACGGCGAACCGTGGCGGCGTTTCCCGGACCCCGCGGAGTCGTTCCTCGTCCTGCGGACGTGTGCCTGGAGGCCCACGGCGTCCGCTCCCGCGTTCTGCTGGCATCGGCCGGCGCTGGTGACGGTCAACTGGTTAGGTGAAAACTGACCAGTTGACCGCTTTCTCGCATTCGAGCGGAGTGTCAACCGCCGTTCGGTAGATCATTCACATGGTTGCTGGTCTGCGGAAACTTCTTCTTGGCCTCGATGCTTGACCGGACGATTGGTCTATGCCACCTTCTGGTGCAACAGATCTGGTCTTACCAATGGTCAACATCGCACCACGAGGTGACTGATGAAGAGCCCCCGCCTGCTCGCCGCCGTTCTCGCGGTGGTGTTCGCCACCGCCGCCTGCGGTTCGTCCACGCCGTCATCCACATCGGACGGTCCGGTCACGCTGGACGTCTGGCTCATGAAGGACAGCGTCACCCCCGACTTCCTCCAGCGCTTCACCAGCGACTTCGAGGCCGAGAACGCGAACATCAAGCTCAACATCCAGATCCAGGAGTGGGGCGGCATCGGCCAGAAGGTCGTCGGCGCGCTGGCGAGCAACGACGCCCCCGACGTGATCGAGGTCGGCAACACCCAGGTCGCGCAGTACGCGGCCAGCGGCGGCGTGGTCGACCTCAGCTCGAAGGTCGACGAGCTGAACGGCGAGGACTGGATCCCCGGTCTGCGCGACCCCGGCGCGGTGGACGGCAAGCAGTTCGGCATCCCCTACTACGCCGCGAACCGCGTGGTCATCTACAACAAGGACCTGTTCGCCGCGGCCGGGATCACCGCGCCGCCGAAGACCCGCGCCGAGTGGCTGGACGCCACCGCGAAGCTCAACCAGGGCACGACCCAGGGCATCTACCTGCCCGGCCAGAACTGGTTCGTGCTGTCCGGGTTCCTGTGGGACGAGGGGGGAGACCTCGCCACCAAGGACGGCGACAGGTGGAAGGGCGGCCTCGGCACGCCCGCGGGCACGGCGGCCGTGGACTTCTACCGGCAGCTCCAGGCACTGGGCCAGGGCCCGAAGGACTCCGACGAGGCCAAGCCGCAGCAGACCGACGTCTTCTCGAGGGGTGACGTCGCCCAGCTGATCGCGGTGCCCGGAGCGGCCGGGCTGATCACCAAGGCCAACCCGGCGCTGGAGGGCAAGCTCGGGTTCTTCCCGATCCCCGGCAAGACCGCCGACAAGCCCGGCGCGGTCTTCACCGGCGGCTCCGACCTGATCGTGCCGGAGTCGTCCGGCCACCAGGACCAGGCGTACACGATGATCAAGTCGCTGGCGGGCGAGAAGTGGCAGACCGAGTTGGCCAAGGCGATGAACTACGTGCCCAACCGCACGAGCCTCGCCTCCGCGCTGGCGGAGAACCCCGGCGCGGCCGCGATGGCCGCGGGCGCGGTCAACGGCCGCGGCACGCCGCAGTCGCCGAACTGGGCGGCCGTGGAGGCCAAGAACCCGGTGAAGGACTTCCTCACCGCCGTGCTGACCGGTGGTGATCCCGCCGCGGAGGCCAAGAAGGCCGACGACGTGATCGCCACGGCGCTGAACTCCAGCAAGTAGGCCGAGAAGTGTCGACCGCGACGGCTCCTCCCGATTCGGGCCACCGGCCGACCGGCACCCCGGAACCGCCGCCGCCTCAGCGCCCGAGGCGGCGGCGCCGGGTGTCCGTCTGGCCCTACCTGCTCATCGCCCCGACGGTGCTCGGCTCCGCGTACCTGCTGCTGTACCCGCTGGTGCGCAACCTGATCATCTCGGTGCAGCACTTCCGGCTCGGCGAGCTGATCCGCGGCGGCGCGGAGTTCGTCGGGCTGGACAACTACCGGGAAGCGCTGGCGGACCCGGTGTTCTGGGCCGTCGTCCGGCGCACGCTGCTGTTCACCACGATCAACGTCGTGCTCATCATGGTGCTGTCCACCCTGGTGGCGCTGCTGCTGTCCGCGCTCGGGAAGTGGTTGCGGCTGCTGGTGATGGGCTCCCTGGTGCTCACCTGGGCGACGCCGATCATCGCCGCCACCACGGTGTTCCAGTGGCTGTTCCAGTCCCGGCTCGGCGTGGTCAACTGGGTGCTCGTCCAACTCGGCTTCGAGCAGTTCCAGGACTACACCTGGTTCGCCGACGGCAGTTCGACGTTCGGCATCCTCGTCGCGCTCATCGTGTGGCAGTCGGTCCCGTTCGCCGCGCTGTCGCTGTACTCCGCGATGACGACAGTGCCGTCGGAGCTGTACGAGTCGGCGAAGATCGACGGCGCGGGCGCGTGGCGGCTGTTCACCTCCATCACCTTCCCCATCCTGCGCCCCATGTTCGGCCTGATCCTGTCGCTGGAGGTGATCTGGGTGTTCAAGTCGTTCGTCCAGATCTGGGCGATCAGCCAGGGCGGACCGGGCGACGCGACCACGACGCTGCCGGTGTACGCGTTCCAGATCGCCCAGTCGCTGAACAAGTACGACCTCGGCGCGGCCGTCTCCATGATCACGGTGCTGCTGCTGGTGGTCGTGCTGCTGGCCTACTTCCGGCAGATGTTCAAGCAGGAGGCGGAACTGTGAAGTGGCGCAGGATCCCCCTCACGATCGCGGCGCTCGTCGTCTGCGTCGTCGCGGTGTTCCCGGTGTACTGGATGGTCCTCACGGCCTTCAAGCCCACCAAGGACATCCAGGCGCCGACCCCGACGTTCTGGCCGACCACGGTCAGCTTCGACCACTTCGCCACGGCCGTCCAGGCGAGCGGGTTCTGGCTGTTCTGGCGCAACAGCCTCCTCGTGTCGTTCGGCGGCGTGCTGCTGGCGCTGGCCGTCGCGCTGCTGGCCGCGTTCGCGGTCGCCAGGATGAAGTGGAAGGGGAGGCGCGCGTTCATCCTGATGGTGTTCGTCGCGCAGATGACGCCGTGGGAAGCGCTGCTGATCCCCATGTACGTCATCGCCCGCGACACGGACATGCTGGACAAGCTGTCGATGCTGACGCTGATCTACTTCATGATCACGCTGCCGTTCACCATCGTCACCCTGCGCGGGTTCCTCGGCGCGATCCCGGTCGACCTGGAGGAGGCGGCGCTGGTCGACGGGTGCACGCGCTTCCAGGCGTTCCGCCGCATCGTCTTCCCGCTGCTGGCGCCGGGGCTGATGGCCACGTCGCTGTTCGGGTTCATCACGGCGTGGAACGAGTTCGCCTTCGCCAACCTGCTGATCATCAAGAACCGCGACGACCGGACGCTGCCGGTGTGGCTGTCGTCGTTCAGCAACACCTTCGGCACCGACTGGGGCGCCACCATGGCCGCCTCCACGCTGTTCATGGTCCCCGTACTACTGGTCTTCCTCGCCCTTCAGGGGCGGGTCACGTCCGGCATCACGGCCGGTGCGGTCAAAGGGTGAGGAGTGCAGGCGTGATCGTTCCCCCGCCGAGGCATCTGGTGCGGCTTCCCGGCAGTTTCACGGTGAGCGGCTCCACCGCGGTCCGCACGGGACCGGGCGCCGCGCAGGCGGTCCACCTCCTGCGCGGCTACCTGCGGCCGTTCGGCGTCGCCCTGCCGCCCTCGCCGGACGGCGAGGTGGTGCTGGCGGTGAACCCCGCGCTGGCGCACCTGGGCGACGAGGGCTACGAGCTCCGCGTCGACCAGGACAACGTGCGGCTCCGCGCGGCCACCACCGCCGGTCTGCTGCACGGTGTCCAGTCGCTGCGCCAACTCCTGCCCGCGCACCCGGCGGGCCCGATCGCCCTGCCGTGCGTCGACGTCCAGGACGTCCCGGCCTTCCCGTGGCGCGGCGCGATGCTGGACGTGGCGCGGCACTTCATGCCCATCGCGTTCCTGCACCGCTTCGTGGACCTGCTGGCGCTGCACAAGCTCACGGTCCTGCACCTGCACCTCACCGACGACCAGGGCTGGCGCATGCCCGTCCCCGGCTACCCGAGGCTCACCGAGGTCGGCGGCTGGCGCACCGAGAGCATGATCGGCCCGGCGGGCAGCACCAGGTTCGACGCCAGCCCGCACGGCGGCGCCTACACCACGGCCGAACTCCGCGGCCTGGTCGCCCACGCCGCCGAACGCGGCGTCACGGTCATGCCCGAGATCGAGATGCCCGGCCACGCCCGCGCCGCGCTCGCCGCCTACCCGCACCTCGGCAACTTCCCGGACCGCCACCTGCCGGTGTGGACCAGTTGGGGCGTCTCGGAGGAGGTGTTCGGCGTTCAGGAGTCCACAATGGACTTCTGCCGCGCGGTCCTCACCGAGGTCATGGACGTCTTCCCGTCCAGCCACATCCACATCGGCGGCGACGAGTGCCCCACCGCGGAGTGGGGCCGCAGCCCCCTGGCACTGGCCCGAGTCCGGTCCGAGGGCCTGTCCGGCCCGGACGCCCTGCACGGCTGGTTCCTCAGCGGCATCAGCAGGTTCCTGCTGGACAACGGCCGCACCCCGGTCTGCTGGGACGAGGGCGGCGGCGCCGCGAACCTGCCCCCGGAAACCACGGTCATGGTGTGGCGCGACCCCGTCCACGGCCTGGAGGCGGCCCGCCACGGCCACCCCGTGATCATGACGCCGTGGCGCTCGACGTACCTCGACTACCCGCAGACCGACGCCGCGGACGAACTCGCGGGCCAGCCGGCGGGCATCGTGACCCTGCGGGACGTCTACACCCAGGAACTGCCCCCACCGGGCTGGTCCCCGGAGGAGTCGGCACTGGTCCTGGGCACCCAGGCGCAACTGTGGACCGAGTTCGTCCCCGACCCGTCGCACGCCGAGTACCTCGCGTTCCCACGGCTCTGCGCCCTGGCGGGCAGCGCCTGGTCCGGCGGCGGCGACTGGCCGGGCTTCCTCGACGACATGCGCCACCACGAGGCACGCCTGGCCGCGCTGTCGGTCCGCCACCGGCCGCTGGGGGCGACCGGCTGATCAGCCGTCGTTCTTCTTGGTCGTGGTGGTCGACTTCTTGACCTGGCCGGGGGGTTCCTTGCTGTTCGTCCTGGTGGAGTCGGACTCGTCCTCGTCGCCGACCGGAGCGGTCGGCGTGGTGGTGCCGGTCGGGGCGGCCGAGTCGTCCGGCGTCGGTGCCCGGCCCGGAGCCGAGTCGCCCGACGTCGCGTTCTCCGACGCCGGGGTGCCGGGGGTCAGGTTCGCGGTGGACTCCGGATCGGCCGGGGAGGACTCCGCCGGGTAGTTCACCGGGACCTGCGCGGACGACGACGCGGCGGCTTCGCGTTCGGTGGGTGTGGACGTCGCCGGGTCTTGGCCGCCCAGGAGGACCCAAGCGCCGCCCACGAGACCCAGGGCCGCGGCCGCGGTGACGGCCAGGATCGCCTTGCGCGCCCTGGTGCTCCGGTCGGGCGGGATGGCGCGGAGGGCTTGCGCGCACTGGAGGGCGGTCGGTCTGCGGCGCGGCGTGAGCGCGGTCATCCTGGTCAGCAGATGTGCCAGGTCCGCGGGCAGGTCGTCCGGCATGTCGGGCGGGCGGTGCAGGCGGGCGACCGCGGCCTCCACCTCCGAGCCCTCGTACTCGCGGTACCCGGTCAGGCATTCCAGCAGCACGAGGCCGAGCGCGTAGACGTCCACGGGGAAGCCGAGGTTCTTGCCCCGCACCTGCTCCGGCGCCAGGTAGGCCGCCGTGCCCATCATCTCGCCGGTGCTGGTCAGGCGCGTCGCCCCGGTCAGCCGCGCCAACCCGAAGTCGGCCAGGTAGGCGTGGCCGTCCGTGTCGAGCAGGATGTTCGACGGCTTGACGTCGCGGTGCACCACGTCGTGCGCGTGCACGTAGGCCAGCGCGTCGGCCAGCCGCGCGCCGAGCGACCGCACCTCCTCCGGCGACAGCGGGCCGTCCCCGATCCGGTTGTGCAGCGTCCGCCCCTCCACGAGCTGCAGCACCACGAACGGCGAGTCGCCGTCCGTGCCCGCGTCGTAGACCGAGACCAGACCGGGGTGCGACAACGCGGCCAGGGTCCTGACCTCGCTGTCGAAGCGGCGGACCGACACGGCGTCCAGGCTGGAGCGGAACAGCTTGACGGCGACGAACCGGCTCAGCCGGGTGTCCCAGGCGCGGTGCACGTCGCCCATGCCGCCGGTCCCGAGGATGCCGTCCAGCTGGTACCGGTCAGCCAGCAGTGACACGTGCTCCGCACCTCTCCGTCGCCTGGGTCGTGCCTTCCTAGGTGCCCGCTGGGGTGCCGCGCAAACCACGGACTCAGGGGTGTTCGGGATCCCGAAGTCCGGCGTGGCGGCGTTCCACCGCGACCGCCGCCATCATGACGCAGCCGAGCATGGGCACGACGAGCGGCAGCAGTTGCCAGGTAACCACGACGAGCACGCCCAGCGCCATGACGAGGAGCAGCGATCCGGTCGGGTCCGCCGCGGTGCGGCGAGCGGCCTCGCGCACGAGCACGGACCAGCGCTTCCGTGGCGACCAGTCCGCCGCGGCGCGCAGAACGACCACCGCGAGCCCCACGGCCGCCACCACGCAGACGACGCCCACCACGCCGCCGCCGTGCAGCCCCGCGTGCCGCACGACGGCCACGTCCGCGGCCAGCACGCCGAACCCGGCGACCACGCCGATCGACGGACCCAGGCCGCCGCGCGCCGCCGCGCGCACGCGGTCGAAGAAGGCGCGGACCGCCGTGGTCTCGCCGTCGACGTGCGCCTTGACGTGCGCGCAGCCCGCGGCGAGCGCGGGCAGCAGCGTGACCACCGGCAGCGCGGCGAGCAGCACCAGCACGCCCGCCGTCAGGCACTCCGCGAACAGCGGGAACCGCTTCACCCCTTGATCCCCGAGGTGGACACGCCCTCGACGAGGAACCGCTGGAAGAACAGGAAGAACAGGACCACCGGCACCAGCGCGAGCACGGACATCGCCATCAGCGCGCCGAAGTCCGAGCCGCTCGCCTCGTCGATGAACAGCTGGAGCGCGAGCGGCAGCGGGTACTTCTCGGGGGTGCTGAGGTAGATCAGCGGGCCGAAGAAGTCGTTCCAGGTCCAGATGAACGTGAAGATCGCCGTGGTGACCAGCGCGGGTCTCGCCAGCGGCAGGACGATGTTCCAGAAGATCCTCCACGGCCCCGCGCCGTCGATCTTCGCCGACTCGTCCAGCTCGTGCGGGATGGTGCGGATGAACTGGACGATGAGGAAGACGAAGAACGCCTCCGCCGCCAGGAACTTGCCGATCAGCAGGGGCACGTAGGTGTCGACGAGGTCGAAGCGCTGGAACACGACGTACTGCGGGATGATCAGCACGTGGAACGGCAGCAGCAGCGTGGAGATCATGACGGCGAACATCGCCGAGCGACCCCGGAAGCGCAGGCGGGCGAAGGCGAACGCGGCCAGCGCCGATGACGCGACGGTGCCCACCACGGACAGCACCGCCAGCAGCCCGGAGTTGAGGAAGTACCGGCCGATGCCGACACCGCTGACCCCTTCGACGGCGCGCGCGTAGTTCTCCGAGGTGGGGTCGGTCGGCAGCAGCCGCAGACTGCCCACGATCTCGGCCGACGGCTTGAACGTGGCCGCCGCGACCCACACGAGCGGGTACAGCACGACGGCGAGCAGCAGCAGGACGCCCACGTGCCAGACCACGCCCGGCAGCCGCCCCTTCACGCCTTCTCCCCGGAGTAGTGGACCCACCCGCGCGCCGAGCGGAACAGGAACGCGGTGATCAGGCCGACGCCCAGGAGCAGCATCCAGGCCATCGCGGACGCGTACCCCATGCGGTAGTCGCCGAAGCCGCGGTCGAACAGGTAGATCGTGTAGAACAGCGTGGTGCCCGCGGGCTGGCCGTTCGGCCCGCCGACCACGTAGGCGGACGTGAAGACCTGGAACGAGTTGATGGTCTCCAGCAGCAGGTTGAAGAAGACCACCGGCGAGATCAGCGGCAGCGTGATCGACGCGAACCGGCGCCACCTCCCGGCCCCGTCGACCTCGGCGGCCTCGTACAGCTCCTTCGGCACCTGCTTGAGCCCGGCCAGGAAGATCACCATCGGCGCTCCGAGCTGCCACACGGCCAGCAGCACCAGCATCAGCAGGGAGAAGTCCGGGTTGCCAGACCACCCGCCCGTGTGGACGCCGAACAGCCGCATGACCTGGTCCACCGCCGAGTCGTCGCTGAACATCGTCTTCCACACGATCGCGACGCTCACGCTCCCGCCGATGAGAGAAGGCCCGTAGAAGGCCGCCCGGTACAGGCCCTGCCCCTTGCGCTTGCTGTTGAGCAGCAGCGCGACGCCGAGCGCGGCGGCCAGCTTGATCGGCACCGCGAGCACCACGTACAGGGCGGTCACCTGGACCGACCGGAGCCAGCGCGGGTCGTCGAACATCCGCAGGTAGTTGTCCAGGCCGATCCACCGCGGTGCGTCGAACAGGTTGTAGTCGGTGAAGGAGAGGTACAGCGAGGTCACCATCGGGCCGAGGGTCAGCAGCAGGATGCCGAGGATCCACGGGGACAGGAAGAAGTACCCGGCGATGCCGTCGTCGGACCGCCGAACCCGCTTGCGGGGGCCCGGTGGTCCGGACGGCACGGCATCGGCGTGGCGGATCGGGGTGATCGTCGCCATCCTCAGGAGCCGAGCGTCTCGTCGGCCTCGGTGAAGAACTGGTCGACCGCGTCGTCCACCGAGATGCGGTCGTACAGCAGTTCTTCGGTGATCCGGATGAACGCCTGCTCCAGCGAGCCCGCGCCCTTGGGCGGTGCGGGCGGGGTCTTGGCGAACCTGTCCTTCAGACCGTCCTCGTACGCCGCCACGGTCGCCAGGGGCCCGGAGAGCTGCGCGGCGGCGCGTTGGGCGTTGGTCGGGGGCAGCCCCCGGTTCGCGCCGAAGATCTTGCCGACCTCGGGATCGTTGATCATGAACGAGATCAGCTTCGCCGCGGCCGCCGGGTGCTCGGACTTCTGCGACACGCTCAGCAGCATGGCCGGTTTGACGTACTGGCCCAGCACTTCCGGGTTGTCGCTCGGGGAGGGCGCGATCTTCAGCTCGGCCTTGGTGGCCTTGGAGTACCGGTCCAGGAAGTTGTCCCACGCGCCCGAACCCGCGACCAGGTCCGATTCCAGCGGGTGCTTCGGCTTGATCTGCACGCCCTTCTCCACCGGCAGGGCCGACCTGTCGTCGGCCATCTTCTTGCCGTCGGCGAGGAACGCGGCCAGCCGCGCCCGGTCGAAGCCGAGACGGCCCTCGTCGGTGTAGAGGGACTTGCCCTCCTGGAGCAGGAGCAGTTCCAGGTTGTAGTAGGTGCCGACGGGGTTGGCGCTCCCCGAGATCCCGGTCCGCTCGGTGATCTGCCTGGCGCCCGCGCGGTAGTCGTCCCAGGTCCACCCGAGCTTCGGTTCCGCCACGCCCGCCTGGGCGTAGAGCGCCGGGTTGTAGACGTAGCCCCAGGTGTTGCCGCCCACCGGCACGCCGTACAGGCCGCCCTTGATCTCGCCCGCGCCCTTCAGGCCCTCGATCAGGTCGCCGAGGTCGAGGGCCTTGCCCTCCTGCTTCTTCAGGTCGTAGAGGGCGCGGCGGTCGGCGTACTCCCGCAGGTAGGCGAAGTCCGTCTGCAGGACGTCCGGCGCGTTCCCGCCCGCGGTCTCGGTGGCCATCTTCTGCCAGTAGGCCTCGAACTCCTGGAAGCTCGGCGTGACCGTGATGGTGGGGTTCTTGCTGTGGAACAGGTCGAGGGCCTGCTGCATCAGCCCGGCGCGTTCCGCGTTGCCCCACCACGAGAACCGCAGGGTGACCGGGCCCGACTCCGGTTCGTCCCCGCCACCGGACGCACCTCCGCAGGAGGCGGCCGAGACGGCCAGCAGCAGTGCGGCCACTGACGTGGCGAGCGACCTGAATCGTTTCAACTCGACCACGGTGGCACCTCCGGTCGCGATTGTCTTGGCAGGGCAAGGTTCGGAGCGGTAGTGCCGGGAAGGCTACGAGGCCGTTACGCCATCGTCAATGGCGCATTGCCGCCGCGGCAAGGAGAAGCGGTGGGTCGTCGTCGAATCCGTCGAACGCGCTGTCGAACGGCCTTCGACACCGGGTAGTCCTGTTGACGACCTCCGGCGTTGCCCCTATGTTAACGATCTGGAAAGCGCTTTCCAGTGATCGTCCGCCCGGTGCTCCGGGTGGCGACGCGAACAGGCGCGACCGCTGCCGGGGTCATGCAAGGCGAGGGCTGTCACCCTCGTCGGTTTCGCATTGTCGTGGAAATCGAAAAGCCTGTGCGGAGAATCGGGGCGGCTACATGAAGCTCTTCAAGAACGAGGCGGGTCCATCCCGTCGTCACCTGCTCGCGGTCGTGCTGGTCGCGTCCTGCGCCTCGGCGGTGAGCGGCGTCGTGACGCCCGCGCACGCGGAGCCCGCGTCCACCAGCACGACGGAACACCTCGACCGGGGCCTGGTCGGCGTCCGTTCCGCGGAGGACGACGGCAACTTCCTGTCCTGGCGGCAACTCCGGACCGACGCCGACGACTCGGCGTTCAACGTCTACCGCGACGGGACGCTGGTCAACCCGACACCGGTGACCGCCGCGACCAGCTACCTGGACGCAGGCGCGCCGGCAGGCGCGAGGTACTCGGTGCGGCCCGTGGTCGACGGCGTGGAACAGCCCACCGCGAGCGCCGACGACGTGACGGCGGCGGCGACGAGCCAGGACGTCCCGCTGCAAATACCTCCGGGTGGCACCACTCCCAGCGGTGAGGCCTACACCTACACGGCGAGCGACGCCTCGGTCGGTGACCTGGACGGCGACGGCGCGTGGGAGTTCGTCGTCAAGTGGGATCCCAGCAACGCCAAGGACAACTCCCAGGCGGGCTACACCGGCAACGTCTACCTCGACGCCTACCGGCTCAACGGCACCAGGCTGTGGCGGATCGACCTCGGCCGCAACATCCGGGCAGGCGCGCACTACACCCAGTTCCAGGTGTTCGACTACGACGGCGACGGGAGGTCCGAGGTGGTCACGAAGACCGCCGACGGCACCCGGTCCGGCACCGGCCAGGTGATCGGCAGCTCGTCGGCCGACCACCGCAACTCCTCGGGCTACGTCCTGACCGGCCCGGAGTTCCTGTCCGTGTTCCGGGGCACCGATGGCGCTGTGCTGGACACCGAGAACTTCGTGGTCGCGCGCGGCACGGTCTCGGCGTGGGGCGACAACTACGGCAACCGGGTGGACCGCTTCCTGGCCGGAACGGCCTATGTGGACGGTTCCAGTCCGAGCATCATCATGGCGCGCGGGTACTACACCCGCAGCACGGTGTCGGCGTGGGACTTCCGCGGCGGTGCGCTGACCCGGCGGTGGACGTTCGACTCCTCGTCGTCCAGCAACGGGTCGCAGTGGACGGGCAAGGGCAACCACCAGCTGTCCGTCGCGGACGTGGACGCCGACGGCCGGGACGAGATCGTCTACGGTTCCATGGCGATCGACGACAACGGCTACGGGCTGTGGCAGAACAACACCCACCACGGGGACGCCCTGCACGTCGGGGACTTCATCCCGTCCAGGTCCGGGCTGGAGGTCTACAAGCCGTCGGAGTCGGGGAGCGACCCGGCGGACTGGATGGGTGACGCCCGCACCGGCCAGATCATCTGGAACGCCCCGGCGTGCGGCTGCGACAACGGGCGCGGGGTCGCGGCGGACGTCTGGGCGGGCAGCGCGGGCGCCGAGGTGTGGTCGTCGGCCGTCGGCGGGCTGCGCAGCGCCACCAACGGCTCGCAGGTGGCGAGCCGCAAACCGGGTTCGGCCAACTTCGTGATCTGGTGGGACGGCGACGCCCAGCGGGAACTGCTGAGCGGCACCACGATCGACAAGTACGGCACGTCGGGCGACACCCGCCTGCTCACCGGTTCCGGCGTCACGGCGAACAACGGCACCAAGTCCACCCCCGCGCTGTCCGCCGACATCCTCGGGGACTGGCGCGAGGAGGTCGTCTGGCGCACGTCGGACAGCAGGGCGCTGCGGATCTACTCCACGACCGACACGACGAGCATCAAGCGCGCCTCGCTCATGCAGGACAGGCAGTACCGGTTGGCCATCGCCTGGCAGAACACCGCGTACAACCAGCCACCACACCCGAGCTTCGCCACCCCCTAGACGGCGAGCACTCCCCGACAGCGGAAGGGCTGCCACCACAACGGCGTGGTGGCAGCCCTTCCGCCCTGCCATGGCCGAGTCCGAGGAGATGATCGGCGCGAGCAAGGGATCCCGCTTGCGAACCAGCGCGCTGCCCACCACCCACAACCGGCGTGCAGCTCACTACCCACCACCTACAAAACCGGCACGC
This sequence comes from Umezawaea sp. cmx-9-4, assembly GCA_049997955.1. Lineage (GTDB taxonomy): Bacteria > Actinomycetota > Actinomycetes > Mycobacteriales > Pseudonocardiaceae > Umezawaea. The sequence goes on from JAEBDY010000005.1 coordinate 93,781, forward strand.
TGTCCATCACCTACGAGACCAGCGCCGCCACCACCTACGAAACCGGCACGCTTTCCACCACCTACGAAACTGGCATGCCGCTCACCACCTACGAAACCGCACGCCGCCTACGCAACGGTGGCCGATTTTACTTGGGGGATTTGACCCTTAAAATTTGTCGGGCTGCGGCCTTACCACCTGCCGTTTTGGCCCGACAAAGGGTCAAATCGAGGGGCCCCAAGTCAAATCGGCCACACCACCGCCCAACCTCCGGCACCCCACAAGACCCCGCCGGAAGCCCCAGCACGAGGAAACCCCAAGGCACGAGGAACGGAGCACAGCCTCAACGCCAGGGAACAAGGCTCCAATCGGTATCGGAAGCCAGGTAGAACCCCGGATAGGACGGCTGGTTGTACGTGGTCTGCTGCCGGGCCACCTCGACGCGGTACTGCGGATCCTGCATGAGCGAGTACATCTTGTGGTTCGTGGGCTCGCTGCTCGTGTAGAACCGCAGCGCCGAACTGTCCACCGTCCGCACCACCAACTCCTCCCGCCAGTCACCGAGGACGTCTGCCACCAGCGAAGGCGTTCCCTTGGTGCCGTTGTTGGTCCGGGTGCCGTCCGCCGTGAGCAGCGTCCCGCGCCGCCAGTCGTCGACCGTGGGCGTGGCGTCGAGCGCCCCGTTGACGATCTGCGTGGTCAGGTCGCCCGCCCACCGGATGCTCATGTTCGTTCCGGGGGAACGGTTCTCCAGCAGGCGGCCGTCGGCGCTCCACACCCCGACCGCGCCGGACCCGCCGGGCAGCGACGCCCACGTCTCCAGTCCGCGCACGTCCGGCCGGACGTCGCCGACCATGCCCCGACCGGTGTCCACGCCCGAGTAGCCGCCGTGGACCACCTCTCCGGTCGCCGCGTCGCGCAGGCCGAAACCGTACGGGGCCGACGTGCCCCCCTCGTGCACCATGTAGGTCTCCAGTCCGGGGCGGTCCGGGTCGATGTCGGTGACGTGCAGGGCGTCGCCGTGGCCGAGCCGCCTGCGCTGCCCCGGAGCGGCGCTGCCGGGCGGCAGGATCCCGGTGGAGCTGTACAGCAGGCTGCCGTCGTCGTCGAGGGTGGCCGCGCCGTAGACGACCTCCTGCTTCCCGTCGCCGTCCACGTCGGCGGCGCTGAGCGAGTGCGCTCCCTGGGTGGTCAGGGTGGCCCAGCGCGGGTCGGTGCCGTCACGGCCGTGCGGGGAGTCGTTGAACGGGTTCGCCATCGGCACCCAGCCGCTGTCGGCGTACCACCGCTCCTCCAGCCGCCGTCCGTCCCAGTCGTAGCTGACCAGCGTCGACCGGGTGTAGTACCCGCGGGCGAAGACGGCGGACGGGCGCTTCCCGTCGAGGTGGGCGACTCCGGCGAGGAACCGGTCGACGCGGTTGCCCGGCTCGATCCGGCTCATCGCGTAGTCGCCCCACAGCAGGCCGTCGTCCGTCCTCCCCGGCTTGTAGCGGATCGTCTGCAGCTCCCGGCCGGTCGCGCCGTCGAAGACCGTCAGGTACTCGGGCCCGCTCAGGACGAACCCCGCGAAGTTCCGCAGCCTGTTGTTGGCGCTGCGGCCGGGCGCGTAGACGTCGATGAAGTGGTCCACCAGCGCGGCGGCGTCCGCCTCCGAGAGCGGGTAGGCGTAGCGCGGCGCGATGCCGAACGCCTGCTCCAGCGTCGCGGGCCAGTGGCCCGCCACCACCTCCGGATGCCGGTCCCAGCCGCGGAACACCTCGACCAGGTGCTCGCGGTACCCCTCGGCGTCCACGCGGTAGTCGTCCTGGTGGGAGTAGCCCGCGCGCACGTCTTCGCGCGGCATGGTGATGTGCCGCTCCCGGCCGCCGCGGTCGACCACCCTGGTCCCCGGCGCCGTCTTGACCATCATCTCCGCGCGGCCGTCGCCGTCGAAGTCGTGGACGAGGAACTGGGTGTAGTGCGCGCCCGCCCGGATGTTGACGCCGAGGTCGACCCGGTGCAGCAGGGTGCCGTCCAGCCGGTAGGTGTCGAGGTAGACCGGCCCGGTGTAGCCCACCTGGGAGACGTCCTTGCTGTTGGACGGATCCCACTTGACCACGTACTCGTACTGCCCGTCGCCGTCCACGTCGCCGACGCTGACGTCGTTGGCCGAGTACGTGTAGCGCTCGCCCGCCGGGGTCACGCCGTCCGCGGGCCTGCTCAGCGGCAGGTCGTGGTGCGGCGTCGCCCACGGCGTCACGGCCCTGCCCCGCCCGGCTTCCCGGCCGCGCGTGACGGCGGCGACCTGGTAGCGCTCGCCGGGCACCCCGCTCGGGTCCAGGTAGGCGGTGCTGTCGGTGACGGTGGCGATCCGCTTCCCGTCCCGGTACACCGCGAAGTCGGGACCCGCCATGCCGGTGGCGGTCCAGCCCGTGACCTCGCCGCGCAGCAGCCGCCAGCTCAGGTGCACGCCCTGGGCCGTGCGGGCCGCGACCAGGCCGCGGTCGAGCCGCTCCGGCCCGCCGTGGTGGCGTCCGGCGGTGGCGGTGGTCGGCGGGGCGGTGAACACGAGCACCGCGGCCAGCGCCGCCGCGTGCGGGCCCCTGCGTCGAAGTCCCACGGTTCCTCCAGGTGTCAGCACCGTCGCGGCGGTAACGATGGACCTGCACCACTCTTGATCGCAAGGGTGAACAGCGTTGCACCACAACGTGGTAAGCGGTTTCCATCTGGTCCTTGACGAGGTGTCGGATCGGCGCTTAGCTGGGTGGGACCGGGTGAGAGAGGTGGGCGTGATGGGACGGCTCGACGAGCCACCCTCCGTCGTCCTGGTCGGGGCCTCCGGGTACGGCCGGAGCTACCTGCGGGAGATCGTCGCGCTGGAGGCCGCCGGGAAGGTCGAGCTGGCGGGGGTGTGCGAGGTCGCCCCGCTGGACGTCGAGGGCCTGCGGCTGGTCGGTGGCCGTCCGGTGAGCCCGGACCTGCCGCGACTGCTGGCCCTGACCCGTCCGGACATCGGCGTCGTGTCCACCCCGATGCACACGCACCTGCCCCTCTCCCGGCACGTGCTGGCGGCGGGCGCGCACCTGCTGCTGGAGAAGCCGCCGACGCCGACGCTGCGGCAGTGGCGCGACCTCGTCGACCTGACGTCCGGCGTGGCCTGCCAGGTCGGCTTCCAGAGCCTCGGCTCGGGCGCGGTGCGGCGGCTCGCGGACCTGGTGCGGCAGGGCGAACTCGGTGAGATCAGGGGGATCGGCGTGCACGGCGCGTGGTCGCGGGACGACGCGTACTACGCCCGCGCGCCGTGGGCCGGGCGGCGCACGCTCGACGGCGAGCCCGTGGTGGACGGCGCGCTCACGAACCCCTACGCCCACGCCGTCGTGACCGCGCTGGCCGTGGACGGCAGCGACGACGTCTCGGCGATCGAGCTGGAACTGCTGCGGGCGCACGACATCGAGGCCGACGACACCTCCTGCCTGCGCCTGCGGACCAGTCGCGGCACCACCGTCGTCGTCGCGGTGACGCTGTGCGCGGAGGTCGAGCGGGAGCCCGTGCTCGTCGTCCACGGCAGCCGCCACCGCGCCGAACTGCACTACACCAGGAACCGACTGGTGTTCGACGGCGTCGACGAGGTGTTCGACTGCGTCTCACCGCTGGCGAACCTCCTGGCGCACCTGGAGAACCCGGCCGTGCCGTTGCAGTCGCCCCTGGCGTCGTGCGGCGGGTTCATGCGCGTGCTCGAAGCCGTGCGCACCGCGGCGGAGCCGGTGCCGATCGGTCGGAAGTGGTCGCGGAGAAGGGGAAAGCGGATGATCGTGGCCGGGATCGACGACGCGGTGGTCCACGCGGCCGACCGGTTGCGGACCTTCGCCGAGCTGGGCGTGCCGTGGTCGGTGCTCGGCCGCGCGGCGGAGTACGGCCGGGAGGCGACCGCGCCACCGGGGGTCGTGACCAGGCCCGCGCTGCACCCGGTCCGCACGCTCGGCGGCACGGTCGTCACCGGCGAGCACCCGGCCGACCACCCGTGGCACCGGGGGATCGGCATGGCGCTGCCGGACGTCGACGGCGTGAACCTGTGGGGTGGCCGGAGCTACCGGCGTGGCCGCGGCTACGTCGAGGGCGAACTGGGGCAGGTCCGCCAGTGCGCGGACGGGACCGTCGAGTGGTGCGACTCCGTCGGCGCGGTGCTGCTGCGCGAACGCCGCGAGATCCGCAGGCGGGTCGTGGCGGGCGGGTGGGAGCTGGAGTGGGTCAGCGTGCTGTCCGCCGACGCCGAGGTGGTGCTCAACAGCCCCGGCAGCCGGGGACGGCAGGGAGCGGGCTACGGCGGCTGGTTCTGGCGGCTGCCCGACCTGGACCCGGCGCTGGTGCGGGTGGTCACCCCGGACGGCCGCGGCGCGGACGACCTGAACGGCACCGTCGCGGACTGGCTGGCCGTCGTGGTCTCCGACCCGGTGGCCCCGTGGACGGCGGTGCTGTCCGGCCCCCGCGACCCATGGTTCGTGCGCGTGTCCCAGTACCAGGGCATCGGCTCCGCGCTGTGCTGGGAGAGGCCGAGGCTCGTGCGCCCCGGCCGGGACGTGACCGTCGCGGTGACCATGCGGCTGTACGACGGCGTCGTGGTCCCCGAAGCGGTCGGTCAGCCGGAGGTGCGGTCGAAGCGCAGGTGGGACGTGATGCGGTAGCGGTCGCCGCGGTAGATGGACCGGGTGTACTCGAAGACGCGGTCGGAGGCGTCGCGGGTGGTGCGTTCGAAGAGGAGCGCGGGGGCGTACCGGGGAACGCCCAGCAGGGTCGCCTCGTCCGGGTCGGTGACCGTCGGCTCGGTGATCTGCACCGCCGTCGTGGCGACGATCTCGTAGCGCATCCTGAGCAGCTCGTAGAGGGACCCCGACTCGAAGTCCTCCGGGCCGATGCCGGGAACCAGGTCGTGCGGGACCAGGATCCGCTCGATCGCCATCGGCGCGTTCTCCACGATGCGGACCCTGGTGACGGCGAGGAGCTCGTGGCTGGGGGAGACCTCCAGCCGCTGGCCGAGACGCGCGCCCGCCGGCTCGACCCGGAACTCCACGACCTTGCTGAACCACGTGCCCTCCGCCGGGGGGACGGTGAAGTCGCCGGGCGTGGTGGGGGTGAGCTCCTGGCTGATCTTCCTGGTGCCGGTGAACGTGCCGCGGCCGTGCTCGCGGACCAGCAGCCCGTCGCGCGCCAGGTCGTCCATGGCGGCTCGCAGCGTGGGCCTGGAGACGCCGAACTCCTCGCTCAGGGCGCGCTCGGACGGCATGACCTCGCCCGGCTGCCGCTGTCCGATGAGCTCGCGCAGCCGCTCCCGTACCTCTGTTCGCCGCACCGCAGGCTCCCTCCCGTTGCGCCCTCCGCATCGTAGCAACTGGTGAGCCTGTTCAGCCCGGTGGAAAGTGACCAGTGGTATTACCTGTCGAGGAGTGGCTCACACCTCAGAAGCGCAGGCAGAATATCGGTCTAGACCTCTTGACTTTACCTGTGAGGTAGACCACTTTGCTGGTGGGGGATCTGTTGCTGAACCAGTGGTAAACAGCAGCAGGTCACCGGTCGCCGCGGTTCTCCCCGTCCCCACCGAGAGAGCAGACGCTCATGTCGCGATCCAGCAGTACCCGTTTCACCACGGCCGCAGCGGCGGCCGTGTCAGCACTGACGATGGTCGCGGTGGGTGTCTCCACCGCGTCCGGCGCTCCCGTGGAAGGTCGCGACGTCGCCGCCGCGGCGGCCTGCGGGGCGCTGTTCGACGACTTCCACTACGCCTCGCACACCGACGGCACCCTCGGCTCGCGCGGTTGGCAGGTCCGGTCCAGCGCGGGCGGCCCCGGCGTGCCCGGAGCCCGGTGGGCGCCGGAGGGCATCACGTTCCCGACCTCCGACGGCGACAAGGTGCTGCAGCTGGCGTCGTCCACCAACGGGACCGGCGCGGGCACCACGCAGACCGAGATCCTCCAGGGCAACCGGCGGTTCCTCGAAGGCACGTACGCGAGCCGGATCCGGTTCTCCGACGCGCCCTCCAGCGGCCCGGACGGCGACCACGTGAACCAGACGTTCTTCACGATCAGCCCGCTGCGCTACAACAACGACCCCATCTACAGCGAGCTGGACTTCTCCGAGTACCTGCCCAACGGCGGGTGGGGCGAGGCCGGGCCGGTCAACTTCCAGACCAGCTGGCACACCTACACGCCCGACCCCTGGTACGCCGAGAACAAGCACAACCTCCAGCGGCGCAGCATCAACGGCTGGCACACCGTCGTGTCCACCGTGTCGGCCGGGCACGTGAAGTACTACATCGACGGCGCGCTCGTCGCCGACCACGACCGCAGCGGGCCGTTCGACGTGTACCCGCGGCAGGCGATGTCGTTGAACTTCAACCAGTGGTTCATCGACACCGCGGGCCACAGCGGCGGCACGAGCACGTACCTCCAGCAGGTGGACTGGGTCTACTACGCCAAGGACCAGGTGCTGTCGCCGTCCACGGCCGTAGCGAACGCCGCGGCGTTCCGGTCGAACGGCGTGCGGTTCAAGGACGACATCGGCACGGGCAGTTGCACCACCAACCCGCCGCCCACCACCACCACCACGACCACGACCACCCAGCCGCCGGTCGGCGGGTCCTGGGCGCCGAACACCTTCTACCCGGTCGGCGCGCAGGTCACCTACGGCGGCGTGAGCTACCGCTGCCTCCAGCAGCACACCGCCATCACGTCGTGGGAGCCCCCGGCGACGCCGGCTCTCTGGCAGCGTCTCTGATGGGGCGCGCGACGAAGGTCCGGGCCGCGGGAGCGGCGCTGGCTGCGGCCGTGGTGGTGGGTTCCCTGGTCACCGCAGGGGGCGCGAGCGGCGCGGCGGCCCCGGCCGCTGCCCCGGCGTGCGGCGTCCTGTTCGACGATTTCGACTACTCCTCGCACACCGACGGCGCGCTCGGCTCGCACGGCTGGCAGGTCCGGTCGAACTCGGGCGGTCCCGGCGTGCCGGGCGCGACGTGGGCACCGGAGAACGTCACGTTCCCCACGGTGAACGGCGACAAGGTGCTGCAGATGGCGTCGTCGACCGACGGCACCCCCGCGGGCACCAAGCACACCGAGGTCCTGCAAGGGGAACGCCGGTTCCTGGAGGGCACCTACGCCAGCCGGATCCGGTTCTCCGACGCGCCCGTGAGCGGGCCGGACGGCGCTCACGTGAACCAGACGTTCTTCACGATCAGCCCGCTGCGCTACGACAACGACCCGCTGTACAGCGAGCTGGACTTCTCCGAGTACCTGCCGAACGGCGGGTGGGGCGAGACCGGTCCCATCAACTACCAGACGAGCTGGCACACCTACCAGCTCGAACCGTGGTCCTCGAAGAACAAGACCAACTTCCAGCGGTCCAGCGCGGACGGTTGGCACGACGTCGTCGCGACCGTCGCCGACGGTCACGTGAAGTACTACGTCGACGGTGTCCTGGTCGCGGACCACGACCGGAGCGGGCCGTTCGACGTGTACCCGCGGCAGGCGATGTCGTTGAACTTCAACCAGTGGTTCATCGACCTCACGACCCACACCGGCGGCCTGGCCACGTACCTGGAGCAGGCCGACTGGGTCTACTACGCGAAGAACCAGGTGCTCACGCCCGCCGCGGCCGTCGCGAACGCGGCGAACTACCGGTCGACCGGGGTGCGGTTCGTCGACGACCTGGTGGGCGAGTGCGGTGGCACGCCGCCGACGACCACGACCACCACCACTACGACGACGACCACCACGACCACTCCCGGTACGCCGGTCGGCTGCGCGGGCGTGTCCGCGTGGCGGTGGGAGAGCGTCTACCTGGAGAACGCGCGGGTCACCCACGGCCAGCGGCTGTGGCGCGCCCGCTGGTGGACCCAGGGGTCCGAGCCGGGCCTGACCGCCCAGTGGGAGGACCTCGGCCGCTGCTAGGGCGATGACCCGGCGGGCGCCTCGCGCGCCCGCCGGGCCGTCGTGGTCGGTACCTGCCCGCGCACGGCCTGCCTGCCACCCACGTCGATGTCGGCAGGCGTCCGCGGGACTACCTCCCGCAGATGCAGCCGCGGGAGAGGCTGGACGTGGCGGACGCGGCGCAGAAGCGGGTGCCCAGCGCGTCGTGCTCGGTCAGCGGGTGCGGGCAGGACCCGCACGAATCGGCGGTCGGGGTGGTCTTGGCGGTGTGCCGTCCAGCAGTGGTCATTTCACCGAGGCCCAACTGTGCGATTTCGTCGACCGAAGTCATTTCACTTCCGCGCTGACGGTACACCGGGTGGAAAAGCCGGTCAGTGGAGCCGTGGAACGTGGAGTACGGTCGACATCGCCGAATATCACCTGGTCAAAAAGCCATGCGGTTGTGCGCGATCGCATGGGAAATGGAGTTTCACGTGGACCTGCTCTCCCTCGGGGTAATTTCTCGTTCGAGCAAGGAAAACGAGCGCAGACTGCCCGTCCACCCCCTGCACTTCGATCGGATCGACGCCGATCTGCGGGCTCGGATGTACCTCGAACGCGGCTACGGCGAACGTTTCGGCGTGTCGGACGAGCGCCTCGCGTCGCTGGTCGGGGGCTTGCGCACCCGTGAGGAGCTGATCGCGGAGTGCGACGTGGTGCTGCTGGCGAAGCCGCTGGCCGGGGACGTGGCCGAGCTGCGGACCGGGCAGGTGCTGTGGGGCTGGCCGCACTGCGTGCAGGACGAGAAGCTGACCCAGGCGGCGATCGACCGGCGGCTGACGGTGATCGCGTTCGAGGCGATGAACCACTGGACCAGCGAGGGCGCGTTCGGCCTGCACGTGTTCCACAAGAACAACGAGCTGGCCGGGTACTGCTCGGTGCTGCACGCGCTGGAGCAGGTCGGCTCGACCGGCGACTACGGCAGGCGGCTGCGCGCGGTCGTGATCGGCTTCGGCGCCACGGCCCGCGGCGCGGTGACGGCGTTGAACGCGCTCGGCGTGCACGACGTCCACGTCCTCACCAACCGCGAGGTGGCGGCGGTCAGCTCGCCGATCCACTCGGCGGTCATGGTGCAGTTCGGCCACGACGACCAGGACCCCCGCCGCAGCCACGCGGACACCGAGGACGGCAGGCTGCCGCTGGCCGAGTTCCTGGCAGGGCACGACATCATCGTCAACTGCGTGCTCCAGGACACCGCGGCGCCGCTGACGTTCCTGATCGACGACGACCTCCCCACCCTCGCGCCGGGCACGCTGATCGTCGACGTGTCGTGCGACGAGGGCATGGGCTTCAGCTGGGCACGGCCGACGACGTTCGCCGCGCCGACGTTCGTGGTCGGCGACCAGGTCACCTACTACGGCGTCGACCACAGCCCGTCGCACCTGTGGAACTCGGCCAGCTGGGAGATCAGCGAGGCGCTGCTGCCGCACCTGCGGACGGTGATGGAGGGACCGGCGGCGTGGGAGGCCGACGAGACCGTGCGCCGGGCGATCGAGATCGGCGACGGCGTCATCCGCAACCCCGCGATCCTGGCCTTCCAGCACCGGCCGGCGGAGTACCCGCACTAGGACCGGCTACTCCGGGGGGAGTCCCCACGTGCCGGGCGGCGGGCTGGGGGACCGGGTGGCGGTCGCGTCCGTCGTCGGCTTCGCGCCGCCGATGAACCGCTCCAGCTGCCGCCCGTGCTCCACCCGGCCGGGGAACGGGTCGCCCGCGGTGCGCCGGACCAGCTGCTCGACGGGCAGTTCGACGTGCGAGCCGAGGATGATCAGGTTGCCGAACCGGCGGCCGCGGAGGATGCCGGGCTCGGCGATCACGGCGACGTGCTCGAACACCGCGCGCACGGTCGAGGCCTGGGCGCGGGCGTACACGAGCGCGTTGCCGTCGCCGATGTTCGACGCGTAGACGCCGTCCGCGAGCATCGTGCGCGCGGCCTCCCGGACGAACTCGACCGACGTCAGGTGCGCGGGGGTGCGGGCCCCGGTGAACACGTCGCTGACGACGAGGTCGAAGGTCTCGCTCGGCGCGCGGGCCATGACCTCGCGGGCGTCGCCGATGCGGATGCGGATGCGGGCGTTCTTGTCCGGCGGCAGCACCCGCCGCAGCAGGTCGACCAGCGCGCCGTCGATCTCCACGACCTGCTGGGTCGACCTCGGCCTGGTCGCGGAGATGTAGCGCGGCAGCGTGAACCCGCCGCCGCCTAGGTGCAGCGCGCGCAGGGGCTTTCCCGTGGGCGCCTTCAGGTCCACCACGTGGGCGAGCCGCTGGATGTACTCGAACTCCAGGTTCGTCGGGTCGTCCAGGTCCACGTGGGACTGCGCGGTGCCGTTGAGCCGCAGCAGCCAGGCGTTCGGCCGGTCGGGGTCCGGCGACAGCTCGGCGGTGCCGGAGTCGACCTGTTCGCTCAGCGTCTGCGGGATGTTCCTGCCACGTGCCACGACCCCAGTATCCGCCATGGCCGGTGCGGCCCCGACCGCGTGGGCTGCGCGAACACCCCTGACTTCGGTGCCCGGAACCCCCTAACGGCGCACCGGGGCGCACCGGGGCGTTCGCCCGCTGCCACGATACGGGCCGGCACCACGCGGCTACCGCCGCTCAACCCTGGAGGACTCCGTGCAGATCGCGGCGAACATCATGATCGGCCTCGTGGCGATCATCCACTTCTACATCCTCGTGCTGGAGATGTTCCTCTGGGACAAGCCGCGTGGGCAGAAGGCCTTCGGCCTGACCGCGGAGTTCGCGAAGGAGACCAAGACCCTCGGCGCCAACCAGGGCCTCTACAACGGCTTCCTCGGCGCGGGCCTGCTCTACTCGCTGATCGTCGACGGCGACCCCGCGTTCCACTTCGCCGTGTTCTTCCTGGTCTGCGTCGTGGTGGCCGGGATCTACGGCGGGATCACCGCCAACAGGAAGATCATCTTCGTCCAGGCGGTGCCCGCGACCCTCGCGCTCGTCCTGGTGCTGATCGCTCACTGAGGTCGGGTCCACGGCCCCTTGTCCGGGTGGTAACCGGTGTGGATGTCACCGGAGAGCCGCTCCACCGGTCGCCTCCGCCCGCGCGGGGCGACCGGTTCGGGGTCCGGCTCGGGCTCGGCGGCGGCGGGTTCGTCCACCGCGGGCACCGGCACCGGCTCCCGTGCCGCCACCAGTGCCGCCAGCGCGGTCGTCACGGGCACCGCCGCCACCAGGCCGATGCTGCCCACCAGCGTCCGCACGATCTCCTGGGCGACCTGCTGGGCCGTGAAGATCTCGAACAGGCCCCGCCCGGACAGCGAGAACGCCAGCAGCAGCGGCAGCGCCGCGCCCGCGTAGGCCATGACGAGCGTGTTCACCACGGACGACAGGTGGTCGCGGCCGATCCGCAGGCTCGCCGCGTACAGCTCGCGGCGGCTCAGCGACGGGTTCGCCCGGCGCAGCTCCCACACCGAGCTGGTCTGCGTCACCGTCACGTCGTCCAGCACGCCGAGCGCGCCGATCAGCGCGCCCGCCAGCAGCAGCCCCCGCGTGTCGATGCCGTGGCCGAGCAGGGCGACCAGGTTCGCCGTGTCCTCGTCCAGCCCGGTGAGCTTGCTGAACGCCGAGAACGCCGAGCCCAGCCCGCCGATGATCGCCAGGCTGACCAGCGTCCCGAGCACCGCCGTGGACGTCCGGGCGCTCAGTCCGTGCGTCAGGTACAGCACGATGAACATGATCAGCCCGGCGCCGACCACCGCCACCAGCAGCGGGTTCTCGCCCGCCAGGATCGCGGGCAGCACGAACAGGATCAGCACCACGAAGCTGAGCACCAGCGCGCCGAGCGCCTTGAGCCCCTGCCACCGCCCGAGCAGCAGCACGGCCAGCGCGAACAGCGCCGCGAGCACGGCGAGCGGCACCCCGCGCTGGAAGTCCACCAGCTGGTAGGACTGCGGATCGGTCGGGTTCGCGCCCGCGTAGGCGAGCACGACGGCGTCGTCCACGGCGAACTTGGGCGTCGCGGGCTCGTTCGGCACCGGGACGGTGATCGACTGCCCGGACGCGTCGCCCTCCGTCATCTCCACCGTGACCAGCAGGCACTCGCCGGTGCCCGACTGGCCGCCGCACGACCCCGCGACCACGGCGGTCACGTCGGCCTTCACCGGGCTCTGGCGCAGCCCGATCTCCGCGCCGGTCTTCTGGTCGTGGCCGAACGGGTAGAGCAGCAGGGCGCCGACGACGGTCACCAGCACCAGCGGCACGAGCAGGACCAGCAGCAGCTTGCGGACCTGTCTCGACGCCGGTTCCGCGGGGCCGTGGCCGTGGCCGTGACCCGTCGTCGGTTGCGCGCGGCGTCGGCGTCGCCCGGTCGGCAGCTTGTCCTCCACGGCGCACATCATTCACGACGGCTGGGGTGTCCGTTATCCGGACGGTTCGGCGGACAGGGGTTCTGCTCCCCACCCCACCCGCGCCACACTCGATCCGTGACGACGACGCACTGGACCCCCGACCACGGCCTCGACTTCGATCCCGTGCCGTACCGCCCGACCCGGTTGGCGTTCGAGGACTCGCTGCGGATCTCGGCGGAACTGCGCGAGCGGATGGACGAGCGCCGCACGGTGCGGATGTTCGCCAAGGACGCCGTGCCGGACGAACTGGTGCTCAACGCCGTCGCGGTCGCCGCCACCGCGCCCAGTGGCGCCCACCAGCAGCCGTGGACGTTCGTCGTGGTCAAGGATCCCGCGGTGCGCGCGCGGATCCGGGCCGCCGCCGAGGAGGAAGAGCGGATCTCCTACGCGGGCAGGCTCGGCGAGCAGTGGCTCGACGCGCTCCGTCCACTCGGGACAGACGACCACAAGCCTCACATCACCGACGCGTCGCACCTCGTCGTCGTGTTCCAGCAGCGCTTCTACCTCGAACCGGACGGCAGCACCCGGAAGCACTACTACGTGGACGAGTCCGTCGGCATCGCGGTCGGGATGCTGCTGACCGCGCTGCACCTGTCCGGCCTGTCCGCGCTGACGCACACGCCGTCCCCGATGAGGTTCCTCGGCGAGGTGCTGAACCGGCCGCGCAACGAGAAGGCGTTCGCGGTCATCCCGATCGGCTACCCGGCGGACGACTGCGTCGTGCCGAACCTGGTGCGCAAGTCGATGGACCAGGTCGTGGTCACGGTCTAGCCAGGCGGCCGATGTCGGCGGCGATCCCCTCCAGGTGCCGCGTGGTGCCGGTGGAGGCGAACCAGTCCCACAGCTCCAGCGCGTGGTGCAGCTCGTAGAGGGCCACGCGGTCGCGCCAGTCGTCGGGCAGCGACCCGTACCCCTCCAGCAGGCCTGCCGACCGGGCGCCGTTGTCCCGCAACGAGTAGTAGGTGGTCTTGGCGAGGTCGAGCAGCGGGTCGGCGGCGACCGCGTTCTCCACGTCGACGAACCCGGTGACCTCCCAGCCGTCCAGCGCCCGCACGACGAGCACGTTGCCCTCGTGGAAGTCGTTGTGGCAGAGGACCGGGGCGTGGCAGCGGGCGAACAGGCCGGTCCGCTCGGCGACGTGCCGCTCGGCGGCCCCATGCAGCTCGGGATCACCGCCCAGCGCGGCGAACTCGGCGAGCTTCCGGGCGAACTGGCGGGTCATGTAGGCGGTGTTGGTCGCCTCCGGCTCCAGCACCTCGGTGGTGATGTAGCCGTACGCGTCCTGGCCGATGCCGTGGACGGCCCTCAGCAGTTCCCCGAGCCGTCGGTGGAGCCCGCGGTGCTCGGCGGCGTCCAAGCTCGGGGAGACCTCGGACAGCGGGAGGCCGGGGAGCGCGGTCAGCACGGTGAACGCCTGCTCCAGCAGACCGCCCGCCCGTTCGACGTGCAGCACCTCCGGCACCGGGCCCACGCCGTGCCGGGCGAGCGTCCGGTAGACGTGGACCTCCTTGTCCTGCCGCCACCGCCACCGGTCGGGGTAGGCCTTCACGATCACCGGGGCGCCGGTCTCGGCGCGCAGCTCCCAGACTCCGCTGACCTCGCCGCCGGTGCGCGCCACCACCTCGGTGAGGACCGCCCCCCGCCGGACGCGCCGCAGGACCGCCTCGGCGACGGGGCGGTCCAGCGGCACGGCGGGCATGGACGTGGACGCTAGACCGTTCGGTCAGCCCTGACCACCGGGTTCTTTCGGCCTGGCGAACCGGAAGTGGTCCGCGAGCACCCCGTCCACCGCCGCAACCGCTTGCGCCAGGCGTTCGCCCGGCGTTCCCGTCAGCAGCCGCCACGGCACCCCGCGGGCGGTCAGGCCGGTGGTGAACAGGTCGGTCATCCGCTCGCGCAGGTGCTCCCCGTCGCGCCAGCCGTCCTGCTCGAACGGCACCCCGACGTGGTCGGTGAGCAGGTACAGCGCGGGTTTCCGCGCGGCGGGGGCGATGTCGTCGTGCGGCTCCCCGAGGTAGCGGTGGCCCCACACGGTGGCGGCCCACGCGTCGTTGTCGCACACCAGCACCGGGCCGTCCACGGCCGCGTCCTCGTCCGCCTGCTGGCGCAGCGCCACGTCCACGAAGTCGCCGACCGTCCACACCAGACCGTCGACGCCGACCCCGGGGTCGAACGCCTTGGCCGCGGCCAGCTTCAGCTCGGTGTGCCGCCTGCCGTACTCCGCCACCCACGGCGCGCCCAGCTCGACGGCCAGTGCTCGGGACAGGGTCGTCGTGCCGGTGCTCTCGGCGCCCACCACGACGATCCGCGCGGCCAGACCGCGTCGGGTGGCCGGGGCGAGGTGGTGCCAGTTCGCCGCCGGGTCGGCGCGCACGGCGGTGCCGGACACCGGGAACGCCGACCGCGCCGGATCCACGGCGACGTGCTCCGCGCCGAGGCGCTTCGCCAACTCCTCGCCGTAGGCCTCGCTGGAGAACACGGCGTCCACCGGCGCCCGCCCCGGATCGCCGTCGAGGATGGCGCGCCTGGACAGCACGGACCTGGTGACGCCGACGTGGAGTTCCCAGACGGCGTCGTCCTCGAAGTCCATCGGGTGGTCGTCCAGGTCGCCGACGACCGCCACACCGGGGTCGTCGGCGTGTTCGGCGGCGAGCCAGGACACCCGGTCCCGCAACGGGATCGACTCGACGCTGGAGCCGAGCACCGCGACCGTGGTGCGGTCGCTGCGCGCCGCGGCGGCGCGGATCAGGTGGTGGTGGCCGGCGTGCGGCGGGTAGAACTTGCCGAGCACCAGCGCGTGGCGGAAGCGGGTCACGCGGCCACCAGGTCCCGGCGCAGGTCCTTCGACCACGAGCGCAGGCCGAGCACGCAGAGCGCGAGGAAGCCGACGTACAGGATCGCGGTCAGCCACAGGCCCTTGTACGCGTAGAGCGGCACGTAGATCACGTCGGCGGCGATCCACAGCCACCACGACTCGACCTTCTTGCGCGTCTGGCCCCAGGTGGCCAGCAGCGACAGGACGGTGGTGATCGCGTCCGGCCACGGGACGGTCGACGAGGTGCGGGTCGTGAGGATCCACACCAGGGCGCCGGTCAGGACCACTCCCGCCACGGCCAGCCAGAGCCACTGCGCCGAGGTGGTGCGGCTGACCGGGAGCGGGGTGCGCGCCACGCCGCCCCGCAGCCAGGACCACCAGCCGTAGAGGGCCAGTCCCAGGTAGACGACCTGGAGGCCGGAGTCGGCGTAGAGGCCGCTCGTCGCGAACAGCGCCAGGAACGCCAGGTTGTTGAGGATGCCGATGGGCCAGTTCCAGAGGTTCTGCCTGGCGACCAGCCACACGCAGAGGGCGCCGGTGACGAAGCCGACGACCTCGCCCCAGCTCGTGGAGGCGCCCGCGAACGTGAGGGCGGGCGTGTTGAAGGGGACGAGTACCACGTCCAGCAGCGACAAGGGGGTGCCTCCGATTGACGTTCGTTCGAACACGTGTTCGAATGAGTGGCATGCGATGGGACGGGCAGAAGGACGGGGCGACGCCTCAGCAGGCGCTACCGGGGTTGCCGGGGCTCGTGCGCAGCGTACGAACTCCCGAGTTCGCCGACGTCGTGTTCCACGAGGTCCACGCCAAGTCCGTGCTGAACAAGGTGGCCGGGGCGTCCCCGATGCCGTTCAAGTGGACGGTCAACCCCTACCGCGGCTGCACGCACGGCTGCACCTACTGCCTGGCCGGTGACACCCCCGTCCTGCTGGCCGACGGGCGGGTCCGGCCGCTCGGGGACCTGGAGGTCGGGGACGAGGTGTGCGGGACCAGGGGTGGACGATACGTCCGAACCCCCGTCCTCGCGCACTGGTCGACCGTCAAGCCCGCGTTCCGGGTGGTGCTGGAGGACGGGTCCTCGCTCGTGTCCAGCGGTGACCACCGGTTCCTGAGCACGGACGGGTGGAAGCACGTCGCCGCGGGTGGCTGCGAGCGGCCGTGCCTCGGGGTCGGCGACCGGCTGGTCGGCGTCGGCGGGTTCTCCGCCGGGCCCGAGGAGAACGCGGACTACCGCAGCGGGTACCTGTGGGGTGTGGTCCGCGGCGGGTTGACCACCGAGCCCGAGGCGTTGGAGCGGGCCGAGCGGTACGCGGCCGCCGACCGCGACCGGGTCGAGTGGCCGATCGCGCCGGGGGACGACTGGACCAAGGGGTTCCTGGCAGGCGTGTTCGACGCCGTCGGCCGGTGCGACGACGGGGTGCTGCGCCTGAGCGCCGACCACCCGATCGTGGATTCCGTGGTGCTGGGGCTGAAGCGGCTCGACTTCGACTGCACGGTCGAGGACGGGGTCACCAGGCTGCGCGGCGGGGCCCCCGAGGCGTTGCGGTTCTGCCACGTGGTCGACCCGGCGCGCAGTTCGTCCCGGTCCGTCGACGGGGCCCTGCTGGACACGGCCGTGGGGGTCGTGGCGATCGAGTCGCTCGGTGAGGACCGCGAGCTGTTCGACATCACGACCGGCACCGGCGACTTCGTCGCGAACGGCGTGGTCAGCCACAACTGCTTCGCCCGGAACACGCACAGGTACCTGGACCTCGACGCCGGGCACGACTTCGACACGCAGGTCGTGGTGAAGGTCAACGCCGTCCAGGTGCTCACCCGGCAGTTGCGGTCGACGCGGTGGCGGCGCGAGCACGTGGCGATGGGGACCAACACCGACCCCTACCAGCGGGCCGAGGGCCGGTACCGGTTGATGCCGGGGATCATCAAGGCGCTGGCCGACTCGGGCACGCCGTTCTCGATCCTGACCAAGGGGACGGTGCTGGCTCGGGACCTGCCGTTGCTGGCCGAGGCGGCGAAGTCCGTGTCCGTCGGCGTCGGGGTGTCGTTGGCGTTGCTGGACCAGGACCTCCAGGAGTCGTTGGAGCCGGGGACGCCCAGTCCGCGGGCGCGGTTGGACTTGATCCGGCGGGTGCGGGACGCCGGGTTGCCCTGCGGGGTGTTCATCGCGCCGGTGCTGCCCGCGTTGACCGATTCGCGGGAGCAGTTGGACGCGTTGTTGGGGGAGGTCGCCGCCGCTGGGGCTACCGGGGTCACTGCCTTGGCGCTTCATCTGAGGCCGGGGGCGCGGGAGTGGTTCGCGCGGTGGTTGCTGCGGGAGCACCCGGACTTGTTGGACGGGTATCGGAACCTCTACGGGTCCGGGAGTGTCGCGGATCGGCGGTATCGGGATTGGCTGAGTGCCCGGTTGCGGCCGTTGATGCGGAAGTACGGGTGGGAGGGGCGGGATCCTGCTGGGGACGGGTGGCCTGCGGGGGCTTTGCACGTGGGGGTTCCCACGCAGCGGGGGATTGATCGGGATCAGTTGACGTTGCTGTGAAGGGGAGTGCTGCGGGATGGTGCTGCTGTAGGAGTTGAGGTTGTAGGGGCACCCCCAACCCGCTCGCGCGATTGTCTCCACTGGCACGATCCGTTTGTCAAGGCGGGAAAGATGCCTTGACAAACGGATCGTGCCAGTGAGGGCGCTTCGGATCGGGTTGGGGGAGGGGTGTGGGTGCCGCTCGGGTTGCGTGCTTTCGTTTGGGGCGCTTGAGTTGAGTGCTTTTGCATTGGTTTCGCTTGGGCTGGTTGTGTGCGTCCGGCTGGTTGTGGATGGTTGGTTTTGTCCGTCCGCTTTTGTGGTTGTCGCTGGTCGGTTGGGTGCTGCGTGGTGCTCTAGCCTTCGGGTATGAAGGTCGTCGTGTTCGGTGCCAGTGGCATGGTTGGCCAGGGCGTGTTGCGGGAGTGCCTGGTCGCGTCCGATGTGGAGTCGGTTCTTTCCGTTGTGCGGCGGCCTAGCGGGAAGAGCGATCCGAAGTTGACCGAGGTGGTGCACGGTGACTTCGCGGACTTCTCGTCCCTTGAGGAGAAGTTGGCGGGCTATGACGCGTGTTTCTTCTGCCTGGGGGTGTCGTCCGTGGGGATGAAGGAGCCCGAGTACCGGCGGATCACCTACGACTTCACGCTCGCGGCCGCTCGGACGTTGGCCTCGGTCAATCCCGGCTCGACGTTCGTGTACGTGTCGGGGGTCGGTACCGACAGCTCCGAGAAGGGGCGGCTGATGTGGGCTCGGGTGAAGGGCAAGACCGAGAACGACGTGATGGCGTTGCCGTTGCGCGGGTACGCCTTTCGGCCCGGGTACATCCAGCCGGTGCACGGGGTCGTGCTGCCGCAGCGGTGGAAGCGGATCGCGTACGGCGTGTTCGGCAAGGTCTACCCGCTGTTGAACAGGATCATGCCGAAGGCGACCACGACCACGGAGAACCTGGGGTTGGCGATGGTGGACGTGGCTCGGACCAGTCCGGCGCAGAAGATCTTCTACAGCACGGACTTCAACGCCCGCTGACTGGTCGTCACGACGCCCAGGACGGCCACGGCGGTGCCGCAGGCCGCGATGATCCACCAGCCGACGGCGTTGCCCGCGAACGCGCCGATCAGGGCGACTCCCAGTGCCACGCCCACCTGGCGGCTGGTGGAGGCGATGGCGGCCGCCACCCCGGCCTGCTCGGTGGGCATGCCGGAGACGGCCGTGTTGGTGATGGGGGCGTTCACCATGCCGAAACCGATGCCGAACGCCGCGTAGGCGACCACGAGCAGCGGGATCGGGGACGTCGGGGTGGTCGTGGTGAGCAGGACGCCCGCCGTGGCCAGACCGATGCCCGCGATCACCAGCGGCACCCGTGCGCCCCAGGCGCCGACGATCCGGCCGGACAGCGGGGCGAAGACGGCCGTCATGGCGGCCATGGGGAGGGTGAGCAGGCCCGCGTGCAGTGCGGAGAAGCCGCGGGTCTCCTGGAGGTAGATGCTGTTGAGGAAGAGGAAGCCGCCGAGCGAGGCGAAGGCGCAGACGGCGATCACGGTGGCGCCGGAGAAGGGGACGCTGCGGAAGAACCGCAGCTCCAGCAGCGGGTCCTCGCGTCGTGGCTCGTAGTGGAGCAGGCCAACCAACGACAGGGCCGACACGACGAAGCAGCCGACGATCAGCGGGGAGGTCCAGCCGAGACCGGGGCCCTCGATGATGCCGAAGACGGTGCCCGCGAGGACCAGGACGACCAGCAGTTGGCCCACGGGGTCGAGCCTGCGGGGGCGGGCGGCCCGCGACTCCGGGACGAACAGCGCGGTCAGGACGATCGCCAGGACGCCGACCGGGACGTTGAGCCAGAAGATCGAGCGCCAGCCGATCGTCTCCACCAGGGCGCCGCCCACCACCGGGCCCGCCGCCATGCTCAGGCCGACCACACCGCCCCAGACGCCGATGGCCCTGGCGCGCTCACGCTTCTCGGTGAAGGTGTTGGTGATGATCGACATGGCCACCGGGTTGAGCATCGAGCCCCCCGCCGCCTGGACCATGCGGAACACGATCAGCAGGCCGACGGTGGGCGCGATGCTGCACAGCAGCGAGCCCGCGCTGAACAGCGCCAGGCCCGCCTGGAACGTCCGTCGCCTGCCGAGGCGGTCCGCCGTCGAGCCGGACAGCACCAGCAGCGCCGCCAGCACGAGCGTGTACGCGTCCACCGTCCACTGGAGCTCGGTCACCGAGGCGTCCAGTTCGCGGCGGATCGACGGCAGGGCGAGGTTCACGATCGTGGCGTCCAGCCCGACGATGAACAGGCTCAGGCAGCAGATGGCGAGCACTAGCGGTTTGCGTACCGGCACCCGCGCGACTATTCCATAGCATCGGCAAGCAGTTGGGTCGACGCCAGTTCGCGGTACAGGTCGTCGTCGTCCACCAGGGAGCGGTGCGTGCCCCTCGCCCGCACCACTCCGTGTTCCAGCACCACGATCTGGTCGACCTCGGTCACCGTGGACAGCCGGTGTGCGATCAGGATCACCGTGCACCGCCGCGCGGCCTGCGTCACGGCGTCGCGCAGCGCCTGCTCGTTGCGGGCGTCCAACTGGGCCGTGGCCTCGTCGAGCAGCAGCACCTGCGGCTTGCGCAGCAGCGCCCTGGCGATGGCCAGCCGCTGGCGCTCGCCGCCCGACAGCGTCACGCCCCGCGGGCCCACCGGGGTGTCCAGGCCCTCGGCCAGGCCGTCGACGAGCTGGTCGAGGCAGGTCACGCGGAGCGCCTCGGCGATGTCGTCGGGACCGGCCTCGGGTGCGGCGTAGAGGAGGTTGTCGCGGATGGTGCCCGCCATGGCGGGCGCGTCCTGCTCCACGTAGGCGATGCGGCGGCGCACCTCGGCGCGGGTCATCGAGGTGACGTCCCGGCCGTCGAGGAGGACCGCGCCCTCCGCGGGGTCGTAGAAGCGCTGGAGGAGGGCGAACATCGTCGTCTTGCCCGCGCCGGACAGGCCCACCAGCGCGGTCTGCGTGCCGCCGGGGACGGTGAACGAGATCCCCTTCAGCGCAGGCGTGCGGCCGGGGTAGGAGAAGTGCACGTCCCGCAGCTCGATCGCGGGCGGTGGCGTGTTCTCCGGGAGCGCCACCAGCGCGGCGACGTCGTCCTCGATCGGCATGTCGCGGACCTCCTCGATCCGGCCGACCGCGCCGAGGCCCTGCTGCATCTTGCTCGCGCCGCCGACCAGCGAGGCGATGGGTCCGGCCAGGAAGAACACGTACAGGAGGAACGCGATCAGCGACGCCACCGACAGGTCGCCGGAGGCGACCAGCATCCCGCCGAAGCCGAGGACGGCCAGGAAGGCGCCCTGGATCGACACGCCGGACACGACGCTGACGACGGCGGAGTACTTGGCGCCCACCAGCCCGGCCTGGTACGCGTGCTCGACCGCGTCCTCCGCCAGCGCGGTCTCGCGGTCCTCGGCGCCGTTGGCCTTGACGGTCCGCGCGGCGCCCAGCGTGCGGTCCAGCGTGGCGCCGATCGCGCCGACCGACTCCTGCGCCCGTGCCACGGCCTGGCGGATGCGGGGCAGCACGAGGGTCAGGACCGCCGCCACCGCGAACAGCACCAGCAGCGTCACCCCGAGCAGGCCGAGGTGCAGGGTGCCCATCAGCACGATCGCGCCCACCAGGGTCAGGGCGCCGTTGACCACCATGATCAACCCGTCGGTGGCGGCACTCTGGAGCAGCGTGCTGTCGGAGGTGACCCTGGCGATCAGGTCGCCCGGCGGACGTCGGTCCAGCTCGGGCACGCGCAGGCGGATGAGGCGGAACACCAGGCCGCGCCGCACGTCGCGCACGACGCTCTCCGACGTCCGCTGCTGGAGCCACGCCGTCGCGCCGGTCAGCGCGGCGCCCGCGAGCAGCAGCGCGGTGAGCGCGGCGATGGGGCCACCGACACCGTCGCCGGTGCCGAGCGCGGTCAGGACGTCCTGCGCGACCAGCGGCTGGGCCAGACCGCAGGCGCTGGCCAGCAGCGTCAGCGCGAGCGTGGAGAGCAGAACGGCGCGGTGCGGTCTCGCGTACGACAGCAGCGTGCCGAAAGATCCGGACATCGGGTCCTCACACCTTCTCGAGGTGGTCGGCGGCGCGGGGAGCGCCGCCCGCCGCGCGGAACGAGTCGCCGACCAGCGCGGCGGCCCTGCGGTGGCCACCAGTCTCGTCCAGCACGGTGGTGACGGCGTCGGCGAGGTGGGTCGAGGTGGCTCGGGAGAAGCGGACCCGCACTCCAGCGCCCGCGTCGACCACCTGACCGGCGACGATGGGCTGGTCGTCGCGGATCGGCGCGACGACCAGGGGGACTCCGTGCCACAGCGACTCGCACACGGTGTTGTGGCCCGCGTGGCAGACCACGGCGTCGACGTGGGGGAGCAGGTCGAGCTGCGGGACGTGCCGCCGCACCAGGACGTTGTCGGCGACCTCGGTCAGCGAGCCGTCCGGGTCCACCAGCACGGCCTGGACGTCCAGGCGCGCCAGCGCCTGCGCCGCCTGCGCGAGGAAGCGGTGGCCCGCGTCGGCGTTCGCCGTGCCGAGGGTGACCAGCACCGCGGGCCTGCCCGGCGTCAGCCAGTCCCACGGGAAGTCCGTTGTGGACGGTCTGGGCACGACGGAGGGGCCGACCAGCCACACGTCGTCGTGGGGGAGGTCGACCGGTCCGAGGAGTTCCCGCGTGGTGAACGCGAGGATGCCGTGCGGCGACATCCTCGGGTCCGGTCCGGTGGTGCCGCCGCGCAGGGCGTCGAGCCGCTCGGCGAGCCAGGTCTTCACCTTCGGCATGCCGGACAGCGGGTCCACGAGCTCGGCGGACGTGGTGGCCGAGGTGATCCACGGCAGGCCCAGCTCGTCGGCGACCAGCGCGCCCGCGATGGCCTGCTGGTCGGCGACCACGACGTCCGGCGCGAACTCCCGGACGGCCGCTCGGACACCGGGGACCATGGATTCCGCCAGCGGCAGCAGGAAGTCCTGCCACAGGAACCGGAACGCGGCGGGACCGGTCAGGTCCGCGCCGCGCGGCACCAGGTCCGGCGTCGCGCAGTCGAACACGCGCGCGCCGTCGCCGACGAGCCCGCCCACGACGTCGCGCGGTCCGGCCCACGCGACCTCGTGGCCGCGCGCTACCAGTTCGGCGGCGACCCCGGTGGTCGGGTTGACGTGCCCGACGAGCGGCGGCACCACGAACAGGAACCGGCTCACCCGACGCGACCCAACGCGTGGTCGCGCACCCAGCCGAGGATCGCGTCGCGGGTCTCGTCGGTGCGCTCGATCAGCACCGAGTGGCCCTGGTCCGGCAGCACGACCGTGCGGCACGTCGTCAGGTACGACTCGAAGTACGGCACCTGCCGCGACAGCCCCGAGTCCGCGCCGAAGATCGCCAGCACCGGGCAGCGGATCGCGGACAGGTCGTCGGAGATCGTGTCGCTGACGGGGATGTCCTCCAGCATCGAGGTCACCTGGAGCAGCCTGCCCGCGGCCCGCGAGAGCCGGGCGGTGTGCTTGCCGTTGTTGACCGCGATCCAGTCGATCACCGAGTCCTGGGTGAGCTGCGACTTGGCCAGGTCGAGCCCCTCGGCCATCCGCACGGTCCACGCGCGCACCGGCGGTTCGGCCTCGATCGCGATCACCGTGGCGACCCGGTCCGGGTGCGCCGCCGCCAGGCCGAAGGCGATGCTGCCGCCGAAGGAGTTGCCGACCAGGTGCACCGGGCGGGTGATGTCCATGGCGTCCAGCAGCGCGACCAGGTCGGAGACGAACCGCTCCAGCTGGTACCCGGTCGCGGGCCGGTCGGACTTGCCGTGCCCGCGCAGGTCGTACATGACCACGTCCACGCCCGCCGCCGCGAACGCGGGGCCGAGGGTGAAGTAGTAGCTCGCCAGGCTGTCGGTGAGCAGGCCGTGGATGAACACCACGACCGGCGCCTCGCCGTCGACCGGGATCGACGGCGGCAGGCGCTGCACGTGGGTGTCGAGGTCGCCCGCGAGGATCTTCGTCATCCGCGGGCCGCTTCGCGCAGCGAGACGACGACGTGGTCGACCAGCTGGCCGACGGTCATCGCGATGATCTCCTCCAGGTCGAACGCCGCGATGAACTCGGCGAAGTTGACCTGGTTCCCGTAGCGCTCCTTGAGGTCCGCGGACAGCGAGACGAGGTCGATGCTCTCCAGTTCCAGGTCCTCGTGGAACTTCGTGTCCATGGTGATCTCGACGTCGTCGAGGCCGTACTCGTCGAGCAGTACGCGCAGCATCCCGGAGATCTCGGCCAGGACGGCCTCCTCGGTTGCCAGGCCCCCGGTAACCGGCGCGGTGGTTTCGACGCTCATGTGCCCATCTCCCGTTCGTCGTCGGCCGTCCAGGCCACGATGTACTCCCTCTTCGGCAGACCCGGCGGGTTGCCGATCCGTGCGCACCGCACCACCGGGACCGCGCCGTCCTCGGAGGGTGCGAAGCGCGCTCCGAACGCTTTTTCCAGAGCCGCTTCGCAGGCTTTCGCCTCGGCATCCGGCTCATCCGCGGGCTCGACGGCGATACCGCACCGACCACGTCGAGCGATCCCCACGCCGAGTTCCCCGTGATGGGCCACCGACACCGTCAAATCCGGAGCCTTCCGACCGTGCACGCCCACGACCTCGCCGTCCCGCAGCAGCAGTTCGGCCGGGAAGACCTCGCCCTCGCCGTGCTCCCACATCCAGCGGCGCACCGCGTCCTTCGCGGCGATCCGACCGAGCAGCCACTGCCGCTTGGCGCGCGGCGACTGCCGGTCGTACTGCTCGCGCTCGGAGCTGCCGAGCTGGTTGCGCATGATCAGCTCGCGGGTCGCCAGGTCCGGCCACCGCTCGTGCACGCGCGTCCAGCCGCCGTCCTCCACCGTGGACAGGGTGTTGCGGCCGGGGGCGCGGTCGTTGGCGCGGATGTTCGGGTCGCTGTCGAACCGGCGGTCCGACCAGCCGTCGAACTCCGCCCACACCCGGCCGCGGCGCACCAGCTGCATGTCGGCGGTGAGCGCGGTGTCCGTGACGGACGTGATGCGCACCAGGCACTCCAGCTCCTCCCCGGCGGCGGGGTGGTCGCCGTGGAAGCGGATCCGGTTGATCGCGACCGGGAACACCGTCGTGCGGTCCGGCAGCGACGCCATGATCCAGTAGCCGAGCACCTGGCCGACGTTGTCCAGCAGCGCACCGGGCGCCGCTGGCGTGACCAGCGTGGCCCGCACGTGCTTCGCGCCGATCGCGGTCAGCTCCTCGACCCCCTGGAACCGGGGGCCGTGGAACATCCAGCGCTCGTCGTACAGCTCGCGCGCGGTCAGGTCCGGCTTCCGCTCGTCGGTGAACGTCCACGGCGCTGGCGCCTGAGCGGGGAACTCCGGCGCCAGCTCGACGACCGCGCGGGAGTAGCCGTCGAACGAGGCCAGCACCCGGTCGTCGCCCGCGGGCACGACGCTGACCGGCACGTCGACCGACGGGATCGCCGTGATCCACTGGCTGAGCCGGACGTCGTGCACCGCGACGGCCCGTTGGCCGGGAGCGGCCTGCTCGGCAAACGCCATCAGGTGGCCGATCACCGTCGTCGCCGGGACGACCGGCCAGCTGTCGACGTGGTCGGGCCAGCCGGGGCGCTGCTGGAAGAAGCAGTGGTCCAGCAGGTACGGCATGGTGTCGATCGACACCCGCAGCACGCTGTCGAGCCGCTTGGGCGACGGTGTGGGCGCGGGCCTGCGCATCGTGAGCAGTTCGGCGGCCACGTCGGCGGTGTCCTTGAGCAGCAACGACAACTCGGCCGCGAGGGGAGAGCCGCCGACCAGGCCGTCCAGGGCGGACACCTGGCCCGGCATCCGCAGCCGGGTGTGCGCGTCGAGCGTGATGAGCGCGCCGCCGAGGTCGAGCCGGACCGGCGCCCGGCGGCGCTGGGCCGAGGCGGGCAGCAGCGGCCGGACGTCCGGCTCGGCGCCGTCCGCCCACAGCGCGGTCACGACCCGGCGCACCTGGTCGATCCCGTCGCGGTGCGGCGAGTGCGCGGACACCACGAGGGTGTCCTGGCCGTGCAGGGTGTCCGTGATCAGCGACCCCGTCTGGCCGACGCCGAGCTGCACGAACGCGCGGAACCCGGCCGCGTGCATGGCCTCGACCATCGGCCGGAACCGCACGGGCTCCAGGAGGTGCCGGACGAACAGGTCGCGCACGTCGCCGGGGTCGGTCGGGAACTCGGTGGCGGTCGTGGCCGACCACACCGGCACCTGCGCCGGGTTGATGTCGTAGGTCTCGGCGGCCCGCTGGATCGGCGCGAGGTACGGCTTGAGCATCGGCGTGTGGAAGCCCGACTGGAACGGCAGCACCTGGCTGATCACGCCGTCCGCGCGGAACCTCAGCACCAGCGCCTCGACCGCGTCCGCGGGGCCGCAGATCATCGACTGGCTCGGCGCGTTGTCGTGGGACAGCACGACCTCGTCCTGGTTCGCCAGCGCCGCCAGCACCCGGTCGGCCGGGGCTCCCAGCACCGCGAACGCCAGGCCGGGCACGCGCAGCGCGTCCGGGTCGAACGCGCCGAGGAACGCGTCCACCTGCGGCGCGGAGTGGATGCCGCCCGCCGCCATCGCCGTCCACTCGCCGACGCTGTGCCCCGCCACGGCGTCCGGCCGCACGCCGAGCCGTCGCAGCACGGTGTCCAGGAGCCTGCCGAGCTGGAACACGCCCGTGCCGTGCCTGCCGACGTCTCCCACGAGCGCCTCGGAGCGCCAGTCGAGGCCGAACCGGCGGGCGAGCGCGTCCACGGACGGCGCGAACTCCGCCTCCAGACCGGGGAACACGAACGCGAGCTTGCCGCCGCCGTTGCCCAGCAGGGGTTTCGGCGCGAACCACACGTCGTTGCGGCCGCGCCAGCCCGCGCCCTTGGCCACCGCCTTGCGCGCCAGCGCGAGTCGTTTCGGGGTGGGGTCGACGATCCCGAGCCGGGTCGGGCCGGTCGCGGCCTCGCGCTCGTCCAGGCTCGCGGCGAGCACGGTCGCGTCGTCGGTGTCCAGCAGCGCGGCCAGGTGGCCGGGGGAGGCCGCGGACAGCCGCAGCACCCGTTCCGGCTCCAGCACGACCGCGGGTCCGGGCCTGCTGTTGGGAGCCTGTTCCAGCACGACGTGCGCGTTGATGCCGCCGAACCCGAACGCGTTCACGCCCGCCCGCCGCACCTCTCCGGTCCACGGCCGCACCTCGGCGATCGGCTGGAACCTGGTGGTCGCCAGCGCCGGGTGCGGGTCGTCGCAGTGCAGGGTGGGCGGCAGGATTCCGTGGTGCACGGCCAGTGCCGCCTTCACCAGGGCCGCCACGCCCGCGGCGGGCATGGTGTGGCCGATCATGGACTTGACCGAGCCGATCACCGGCCGGTCGGTCGCGCTCGCGGGCCCGAACACCTCGGCCAGCGTGGCGAGTTCCGCCGCGTCGCCCGCGGGAGTGGCCGTGCCGTGGGCTTCCAGCAGGCCGATGGAGCCCGGCTCGGTCGGGTCGGTGCCCGCCGCGAGCCACGCCTGGCGGATCGCCCGCACCTGGCCGCCGGTGTCCGGGTTGACCAGGCTGGCCGTGCGGCCGTCGCTGGCCACGCCGGTCCCGGTGATCACCGCGTACACCCGGTCGCCGTCGCGTTCGGCGTCCGCCAACCGCTTCAGCACGACCACACCGGTGCCCTCGCCGATCAGCACGCCGTCCGCGCCCTTGTGGAACGGCCGGATCCGCTGGCTCGGGGACAGGGCGCCGAGCTGCGTGAAGACGCTCCACAGCGTGATGTCGTGGCAGTGGTGCACGCCGCCCGCGAGCACGACGTCGCAGCGCCGGTCGGCGAGTTCGCGCACCGCGTGGTCGACCGCGACCAGCGAGGACGCGCAGGCCGCGTCCACGGTGTAGGCCGGGCCGCGCAGGTCGAGCCGGTTCGCGACCCGCGACGCGGCCAGGTTCGGTACCAGCCCGATGGCCGACTCGGGGGAGTCCGGACCGAGCTGGTCGCTGAACGCCTGCCGCACCTGCTCCAGCTTCTCGTCGCCCAGTTCCGGCATCAGCTGGCCCAGCGTGCGCACCAGTTGCCGCGCGGTCCGGACCCGCTGGTCCAGCCGGGCCAGCGCGGGCGTCAGGTAGCCGCCGCGGCCCAGCACCACGCCGACGCGCTCGCGGTCGACCGGCAGCCGGGCGTCGCCGCCCGCGTCCGCGATGGCCGCCGCCGCGACGTGCAGCGCGATCAGCTGGTCGGGTTCGGTGCCCGCCACGGAGTTCGGCATGATCCCGAAGCTCACGACGTCGACCTCGGCCAGCGGGTCCACGAAACCGCCGCGGCGGCAGTAGACCCGGTCGGCCCGGCGTTCCAGGTCCGGCTCGTAGTAGTCGGCGTCCCAGCGGCCCGCCGGGACCTCGGTGATCGCGTCCACGCCGCTGGTGATGTTGCGCCAGTACGTGTCCAGGTCGGGCGCGCCGGGCAGCAGGACCGACATGCCGACGATGGCGACAGGGGTGGTCATCGTCCGCGTCACCAGCCCGACGCCGTGTAGACCACCGAGTCGACCGATTCCGGGCCCCAGGCGAGTTCGCGCAGCAGGCTGAGCGCGCCCTCCTCCGGGTCGATCAGCTTGATGCCGCGCTTGGCGTAGGACCGCATGAGCTCCGGCGTCACCATGCCGTTGTTGACGCCGGTCGGCGCCCACGGTCCCCAGTGGACGGTCAGGGCGCGGAAGCCGCACCCGCGTCCCACCGACTCCAGCGCGTCGTTCGCGGCGGCGTAGTCGGACTGGCCGCGGTTGCCCAGCACGGCGGCGATGCTGCCGAAGAACACGGCGAACCCCGGCCCGTTCGGCAGGCCCTCCACGGCCTCCAGCACCGTCTTGGCGCCGTCGACCTTGGTGCTGAACACCCGGCCGAACGACTCGGCGGACTTCTCCGCGATCAGCTTGTCCTCGATGACCCCGGCCGCGTAGACGACGCCGTCCAGCCTGCCGTGCTCGGTGTGGATCTCCTTGACCGCGCGGTGCACGGCCTCGATGTCGCGCATGTCCACGGAGTGGTAGCGCACCCGGCTGCCCAGTTCGGTCAGCCGCCGCACGGTGTCGCGCACCTCCCGCACGGCTTCGATGCGACCGATCTCCCGTTCGATCTCGGCCGGGACCCGCAGTCCGCTCGCGATCAGCGCGGCGCGCAGGGCCGCCGGGTCGGCGGCCGCCGCGATGGCGGCGGGCTCGTCCTCGGCGGGCAGCGCCGTGCGGCCCACCAGTTCGATCCGGCACCGGCTCGCGCTCGCCAGGGTGGCGGCGAACCGGGCGGTGATGCCCTTCGCGCCGCCGACCAGCAGCACCACGGAGTCGCGGTCGAGCCCGATCGCCAACGCCTCGGCGGCGCCGTCGCCCGCCGGGCCCGCGCCGGAACTGCCGAGCAGCCCGAGGTCGGTCTCGACCATCCGCAGGCCGACCCGGCCCGCGTCGGTGATCCGCACGACCGGTTCGCCGTCCGCGGCGCCGAGTTCGGCGACCAGCGCGTCCACCCGGACGTCCGCCTCGAACTCGACGACCTTCACCGCCGTGTCCGGGTACTCCCTCGCCGCGCTGCGGGTGAACCCGCGCAGCCCTTCGCCCGCGCCCGCCATGATCAACCAGCGGGGACCGCCGGCCAGCAGCGACCGGAACAGCGGGAACGCCTCGGGCAGTTCGGTCGCGCGGTCGAGGTGGAACACGCCGTCGACCACCGCCGAGGGATCGCGGGTGACCTCGGCGCCCAGGTCCACGAGCCGCGCGACCAGCTCCTCGCCGTCGCCGACCACCAGGAAGCGCTGCCCGGCCAGGGACACCGGAGCCGTCGCTCCCGGGAGCGCGAACTCGGTCATCACCAGCCGCTGCGGAGCGATCACGACCGCCTCGGTCTCGGAGCTCCCCACCGCCTTGGGAGCCGGTGCTCCACCTCCGCCCAGCAGCGCGGTGATGGCCGCCGCGGTGCGGGCTTGGGAGAGTTGTTCGAGGTCGGCGGTGACGCCGAGGCGGATGGCGAGTTCTCCGGCGATCTCGGTGCGCTTGATGGAGTCGACGCTGAGGTCGGCTTCCAGGTCGAGGTCGGGTTCGATCATGTCGGTGGGGTAGCCGGTGCGTTCGGCGATGATCTCCAGCACGGTCCGGAGCACGTCGACCGCGGGCTTCGCCCGAGCGACGGGTTCGGCGCCGAGCAGCGCGGTGATGGCGGCCGCGGTGCGGGCTTGGGAGAGTTGTTCGAGGTCGGCGGTGACGCCGAGGCGGATGGCGAGTTCTCCGGCGATCTCGGTGCGCTTGATGGAGTCGACGCTGAGGTCGGCCTCCAGGTCCAGGTCCGGCTCGATCATGTCGATCGGGTAGCCCGTGCGCTCCGCGATGATCTCCAGCACCGAGTCCAGCACGCTGGTCGGCGTGACGGCCACGACGATCGGCGCCTGCTCGATCACCACGGGCTGGAGCACCACCGGCTGCGGCTGGGGCGCCCGCTGCACCGGCACCCGTTCCGACGCGCCGAGGTAGCCGAGCAGGACGTCCCGCTGCGCGGCGATCATCTCCCGGCTGCCGCGGAGGAACTCCGCGATCAGCGCCTCGTCGGAACCGCCGCCGGTCTGGGCCGCCATGGGGATCTCCTGAACGCGTTCGGCCGGGCGCAGCGCGCCGGTCGGGATGACGCCCGCCGCGGTGCGGACGAGGTGGCCGTCGACGGTCCAGCCCGCCGCACGGGTCGTGCGGGGCACGGAGGCGTCGACCGAGTCGCGGCCGCGGTGCAGCCACGCGGTGCGCGGTCCGACGCCCGCGACGGCGAGCTGGGCCAGTGCGGTGAGGAAGCCGCGCACGCCCTGCTGCCCGTGGGACTCCAGGCCGACGGTCCGGTGTGGACGGTCGCCGAGGGTCGCGGACACCAGGCCGGACAGCACCGATCCGGGTCCGGCCTCCACGAACACCCGCGCGCCGTGGGCGTACATCGCCTCGATCTGCTCGGCGAACCGCACGGGCGAGCCGATCTGGGCGGCCAGTTCCGCGCGGACGTCGTCGGCGCCGGATCCCGTCGGGTAGGCGGCGGCGGTCCGGTTGGACCACACCGGCAGCTCCGGCGCCCGCACGTCGGTGAGCGCCTTGGCGAACGCGGCGCCCGCGGAAGCGACCAGCGGGCTGTGGAACGCGCAGGCCACCTTGATCCGCTTCGCGCTGAACCCGTTCGCGCGCAACGACTCCACGGCGGCCTCGACCTCGGCGGTCGGCCCGGAGATCACGGTCTGCGTCGGCGAGTTGTGGTTGGCGGCCACGACCGACTCCGGCAGGAGCGCCTCGAAGTCCGCCGCGGCGGCGGTCACGGCGGCCATCGCGCCCGGATCACCACCGAGGGAGGCGAGGATCGATTCAGCTCTCGCGGCGCTCAACGCGGGCAGGGATTCCGCGGGGATCGCGCCCGCCGCGGCCAGCGCGACGAGTTCGCCGTAGCTGTGCCCCGCCACCATGTCCGGCTCGACGCCCGCCGCGGTCAGCAGGTCGTGCGCGGCCAGTCCGACGATCCCCAGCGCGGGCTGGGCGACCCTGGTGTCGGTGAGCCGGGCCTGTTGCGCGGCCCGCTCCTCGGCGTCGAACGCGATCGGCGGGTGCAGCACGTCCGCCCACTTCGCGCCGACCTGGACGTGCCGCTGCAACTCGGGGAAGGCGACGAACAGCTCGGCGAACATGCCGGGCCGCTGGCTGCCCTGGCCGGGGAACAGGAACGCGACCTCGCCGGACACCCCGCCCGCCTGGAAGATCCCGTCGGACGGCTCGTCCTCGCCCGAGATCGCCCGGCGCAGCCGCTCGGCGAGTTCGTCCACATCGGACGCGACGACCGCGAACCGGACCTCGCCACGGGCGAGGTCCGCGCGCTTGGCGGCGCTCAACGCGTAGTCGCGCAACCGCCACCCGCCCGCCTCGACGAGCTTCAGCAGCTGCTCGGCGGCCTGCACCGCGCCTTCACCGCGGAACGTGAACAGCTCGGCGGGCCACTCGTCCAGCCCGTGCGCGGGCGGCGGAGCGCCGTCGTACCCGCGCAGCACCACGTGGAAGTTCGTGCCGCCGAAGCCGAACGCGCTCACCCCGGCGACCCGGTCGGCGGG
This sequence comes from Umezawaea sp. cmx-9-4, assembly GCA_049997955.1. Taxonomy (GTDB): domain Bacteria; phylum Actinomycetota; class Actinomycetes; order Mycobacteriales; family Pseudonocardiaceae; genus Umezawaea. The sequence goes on from JAEBDY010000005.1 coordinate 125,489, forward strand.
CTCGGCCGCCCACGGCCGGGGCCCGGCGTGGAAGGTGAACGGGCTGGTGTCCGGGACCCACGCGGAGTTCGGCCTGCTCACGTGCAGGGTGGGCGGCTGGACGCCCGTGTACAGGGCGAGGGACGTCTTGATCAGCCCGGCGAGCCCGGCGGCGCACTTGGTGTGGCCGATCTGGGACTTCACCGACCCGACCGCGCAACTGGCGGGCGTGGCACCGGCCTCGACGAACACGTCGGTGAGCGTGCCCAGTTCGGTGCGGTCGCCGACCACGGTCCCGGTGCCGTGCGCCTCGACCAGCCCGACCTCGGCGGGGGAGATGCCCGCGTTGCGGTAGGCGCGTTCCAGTGCGTTGCGCTGGCCTTCCGGCCGCGGCGCGGTGAGGCCGAGCGACCGGCCGTCGCTCGCGCTGCCGACGCCCTTGATCACCGCGTACACGCGGTCGCCGTCGCGTTCGGCGTCGGCGAGGCGCTTGAGCACCACGCACGCCACGCCCTCGCCGAGCGCGATGCCGTCGGCCGAGCTGTCGAACGTGGCGCAGCGGCCGGTCGGCGACAGCGCGTGCACCGAGGAGAAGAGGAGGTAGTCGTTGATGCCGTTGTGCAGGTCCGCGCCGCCGCACAGCACGACGTCGCTGGTGCCGCTGGTGAGTTCCTTGCACGCCACGTCGACCGCGGTCAGCGACGACGCGCAGGCCGCGTCCACGGTGTAGTTCGCGCCGCCGAGGTCGAGCCGGTTGGCGATCCGGCCCGCGATGACGTTGGCGAGCACACCGGGGAAGGAGTCCTCGGTCAACGTCGGCAGCTGGTCGCGCAGACCCGCTGGCACGTCGCCGAAGTAGCTCGGCAGCACCGTGCGCAGGGTCATGGCGTTGGACAGGTCGCTGCCCGCCTCCGCGCCGAACACCACGGACGTGCGGGACCGGTCGAACGGCCGGTCGGCGTACCCGGCGTCGGCCAGCGCGCGCGAAGCCGCCTCCAGCGCCAGCAGCTGCACCGGTTCGATGCTCGCGAGCGAGGTCGGCGGGATGCCGTACTTCAGCGGGTCGAACGGGATCTCCGGCAGGAAACCGCCCCACCGCGACGGGGTGCGGTCGCCGTCGCCGTCGGGGGCGTAGTAGACGGCCGGGTCCCAGCGCACGGCGGGGACCTCGGTCACCGCGTCCGCGCCGGACAGGACGTTCGCCCAGAACGAGGGCAGGTCGGGGGCCTGCGGGAACATGCAGGCCATGCCGATGACAGCGATGTCCAGGGGTTCGGGCACGCGGATGTCGAGTCCCGGCGCCGCCAAGCCCAGTTCGGCGGCCCTGGTGGCGGCGAAGGCGGACGCGCCGCTGGTGACGCTCGCGTGCAGGGAGGCGATGGTGGTGACCTCGGACCGCAGGACGGCCACGTCACCGGCCATGAACATGCCCTCGTCGAACTGCCGGGCCTCGTCCACTTCGGACAGCACGTCGCCGACGCGCTCGATGCCCTTGCTGGCCAGCCGGAGCCTGCCGACGTTGAGCCGCTCCAGGTGCTCCCACGCTTCGCGGTCGGGCACCTCGCGGTCGCGCAGCTCCTGCTTCACGGTGGCGTACTCGTCGGTGAACGGGCTGCTCACGCACCGGGTCGCGTGACCGGGCGCGGTCTCCAGCAGCTCGGTGCGCTCGGCTTCCACGACCTGCCGCTGGAACAGGGGCCGCACCGCGCCCGCCAGCACGGCTTCCTCGGTGAACAGGTAGGCGGTGCCCATCAGCACGCCGATCGAACCGCCACGAGCGGTCAGGGGGGTGGCGAGCGCGGCCACCATGGCGGCCGACCGCTCGTCGTGGATCCCGCCCGCGAACAGCACGTGGACTTCGTCCGCGGGAAAATCGGCCAGTACCGCCAGCTGGGCCTCCCACAGCGGGAAGCTGTTGCGGGGTCCCACGTGCCCGCCGCACTCGGCGCCCTCGAACACGAACCGCCGCGCCCCGGCCGCGAGGAACTGCCGCAGCAGACCGGGTGAGGGCACGTGCAGGAACGTGGTGATGCCGACCTCGTCCAACGCCGCGGCCTGGGCGGGCCTGCCGCCCGCGATGATCGCGTGCGTCGGCCGGAGTTCCCGGATCACGTCGAGCTGGGCGGTCTTGACGTCCTCGGCGGCGAACCCGAGGACCCCGACGCCCCAGGGGGAGTCGCCGAGCTGCTCACGGGTCCGCGTCAGCACCTCGCGGGTCTGCGCGCCGGTCGACAGCGCCAGCGCGATGAAGGGCAGCCCGCCGCCCTCGGCCACGGCCGCGGCGAACGCGGGCTGGTCGCTGACCCTGGTCATCGGGCCCTGCGCGATCGGCAGGGCGGTGCCCAGCGACCGCGCGCCGGGGGAGTCCTGGCCGAGCGCGTCCACGCCGTCGGCGAGCGCTGTGACGACCGCGTCGCGCACGCCGCGGACGGCCGCGCCGACGGTGCCCCACCGGTCGCGGAAGACCGCGGCGAGGAAACCGTCCTGCCCGACGGGCAGGAACCGGGTGTCGAGCGGACCCGACAGCGCGTCGAGATCGGGGAGCGCGGGCGCGCCGGGGCCTTTGCGGAGCAGGACGCGGTGTCCGTGCACGACGGTCGTCTCGGAACCGTCCATCGTGGCGATCGCGCCGGTCACGTCGGCAGGCAGTTCCGACTCGGCCAGCAGGGCGAGCTGGACGTCCAGCACCACACCCGCGGCGCCGCCCGCGACCGCGGCGGCGGCCGTGTTCGGGCCGATGCCGCCCGCGGCCCACACCGGCACGTCCAGGTCGGCGAGCAGTTGTTGCAGCAGGACGAACGTGGCCAGGTCGCCGACGCGCCCACCGCTCTCGCAACCCCGTGCGATCACGCCGTGCGCGCCCGCCAGGACGGCCTCGTGGGCCTGGTCGCGGGAGGTCACCTCGACCAGCACCCGCAGGCCGGGCAGGTCGGCGGGACGCAGGGGGGCGTCGACCGCCAGCACCGCCGTGGTCACCCGCTCGGGCAGGTCGGAGGCGGTGAGGCCGCAGCCGGCGGCGATCCGCACGCCGAACCCGCCACCCGCCCACCGCGCGGTGCGGGCCAGTGCCGACCGCGCCGCCCGATCGCCCGCTCCGAGGTCCAGCACACCGAGCGCTCCGGCCCGTGCCGCGGCCGCCGTCATTCTCGGGGAGGTCGTGGAGAACGGGTTCAGCGCGATCACCAGATCGTCCGTGCCGCTTCCGTGAATCAACCCGCGCATTCGTACTCCAGTAACACTCGAAAGAGTGGCAGGGACTAGTCGGAGTTAAGCGGTCAGCTCCGTTCAGGTCAATGCGTCGGCGGGCTGAAAAGTTGCAAGCTCGCTCACATGTTAAATCTATACTCGTAACACAATGTTTCCTCTGACCTGCGGTTTTGTCCGGTGGTCACGAGTCGGCCGCATGATCGTCACGTTCCTTTCCGGCGCACGCCGAATACCCCTTGGGCACAATGGCCCAAGGGGTATTTCGTGGTCGGGCGGATCAGCCGGTAATGGAGTTCAGCGGGGCGAAGTAGCCGAGCTGGTGACCCTTTTTGTTCGGGTGGAAGGACTCGTTCAACTTGAAGATTTCGAGCGCCGTCAGGTACCAGTCGGACGTGCAGATCTCATGACCGCTGAACGTCGTCCGCGCGTCCAGGAACGTGAAGCCCGCGGCGGACGCCTGGGCGGCGGTGACGTTGGCGAGCACGTCGGCGGAGGCGTTGATCGCGGCCTGCTTGGGTGCGCTCAGCTGGCCGAAGCACGTGCCGCCCGGCTTGTAGATGCGCGGGTAGCCGATGACGACGACGCGTGCCGACGGGGCGTTGGCCCGAATCGCGGCGTAGGTCTTCTGGAGGGCGGGGGAGACGGTCGTGCGGACGATCTCGCTGGCGGCCTGGGTGCGGCTGACGCAATCCGCGTCGGACCCGAACGTGCAGCCCACGAGCACGTCGACGAAGCCCGCGTCGTTGCCGCCGACCTGGATGGTGACGAGCGAGGTGTCCGGCGTGACCAGCGGGATCTGCGTGGTGAGCACGTCCGTGGTCTCCGCGCCCGAGCACGACGCTTCGACGAACGCCGTGGCGGGGTGCGCGGCGGCCCAGAGGCGCGGGTACGCGAACGGTCCACGGCGGCAGGGGTCGTTCGGGTTGTCGTACCCGTACGTGCCAACGCCGACGGCGTAGGAATCGCCGAGCGCCACGTACTTGGTGATGGCGGCGGGTGCGGCCGAGGCGGCCGAAACGGTTCCCACCAGCAGGGACAGTGCGGCCAAGACAGGTACGGCGATGAGGCGGAACACTCGCATTGGTTCTCCGTAGATCACCGGGCAGGGGGGAACGGCGTCCAAGAGTTAGCGGTCGATCACGGTGAGCGAAAGGGTTGACTTCGAGAATTCACCGAAGTGCGTACGGTCGGGTCAGTCGTTTCCTCCTTACGCCGCCGGTCCGCTTGCGGAGGTCCGCACCACCTGCGGGCCTCCGCATTCGCCACTGTGGACTGTCCACGGTGGCCCGACCGGGCCATTAACAATCAGTCTTGACTGTTTGTTAGTGAGCGGCCAGACTCGGGGAATGGTGGTCGAGGCGAGGCAGCGGCAGGCCGACCGCAGTCGCGGGACCAGGCGGAAGCTGATGGAGGCCACGGTCGGGTGCCTGGTCGAGCGCGGCTGGTCCGGCACCACGACCACGCTCGTCGCGGAACGCGCGGGCGTCTCCCGCGGCGCGCAGCTGCACCACTTCCGCACCCGCGGCGAGCTGGTGGCCGCGGCCGTGGAGCACCTGGGCGCGGAGAGCGTGCAGCAGCTCAAGGAACGCGCGGACGGCGCGGGCCGCGCCCCGGTCGCGGTGGTGGGCCTGATCGCGGACTTCTACGCGAGCGACCTGTTCTCCGCGGCGCTGGAGCTGTGGGTCGCCGCGCGGACCGATCCGGAGCTGAGGACCATCGTGCTGCCGCTGCAGACGAAGATCGGCCGCGAGACCCACCGGTTGGCGGTGGAGCTGCTGGGCGCGGACGAGTCGCGCCCCGGCGTGCGCGAGGCCGTGCAGATAACCCTCGACCTGGTCCGCGGGCTGGCGCTGGCCAACCAGCTCGCGGACGACCGCAAACGACGTGCGGGCATCGTCCGGCACTGGGCGACGATGCTCGAAGCCGCCCTTGAGGAGAGCTGACCGTGATCATCGACGTGCTCGACGACCTCCGGGTCGAAAGCGGGGAACTGGACGACCTCGTGGCGCCGCTGGACGACTGGTCGGTGCCGACACCGGCCGCGGGCTGGACGATCGCCCACCAGATCGCGCACCTCGCGTGGACCGACCAGGCGTCGCTCGTCGCCGTCCGGGACCCCGACGGCTTCACCGCCGGACTGGCCGGGTTCGACGAGCACACCGTGGACAAGGCCGCGGCGGAGGGCGCCGGGCGTCCGGGTTTGCTGGCGCACTGGCGAGCAGGACGTGAACAACTCGCCGAAGCCTTGTCCACCGTGCCCGCGGGGGAGAAGCTGGTGTGGTTCGGCCCGCTGATGAGCCCGGCGTCGATGGCGACCGCCCGGCTGATGGAGACGTGGGCGCACGGGCAGGACGTCGCCGACGCGCTCGGCGTGGTCCGCGAACCGTCCGAGAGGCTGCGGCACGTGGCGCACATCGGTGCCCGCACGATCGCGTTCTCCTTCCTGGTCAACAGCCTCGCCCCGCCCACCGAGCCGGTCAGGGTCGAGCTGGTCGCCCCGAGCGGCGAGCTGTGGACGTGGGGCCCCGAGGACGCGGAGAACCGCGTCACCGGGCAGGCGCTGGACTTCTGCCTGCTGGTGACGCAGCGCAGGCACCGCGACGACCTGGACGTGACGGCCGTCGGACCGACGGCGCGGGAGTGGCTGCCCATCGCGCAGGCGTTCGCGGGCCCTCCCGGCAAGGGGCGGGAGAAGTCGTGATCCGGATCGGCAACGCCTCCGGCTTCTACGGCGACCGGTTCGGCGCCGTGCGCGAGATGCTCGAAGGCGGCGAGCTGGACGTGCTCACCGGCGACTACCTCGCCGAGCTGACCATGCTCATCCTCGGCCGCGACCGGATGAGGGACGCGAACCTCGGCTACGCCAGGACGTTCCTGCGGCAGATGGAGGACTGCCTCGGGCTCGCCGTCGAACGCGGGGTCACGATCGTCGCGAACGCGGGCGGGCTGAACCCCCAGGGGCTGGCCGACGCGATCGAGGACCTCGGGCTGGGTGCGAGGATCGGCGTCGTCACCGGCGACGACCTGCGCGCGGACTTCCCGGAGTCGTTGACCGCCAACGCCTACCTCGGCGCGTGGGGCATCGCCGAGTGCGTGAAGGCGGGCGCGGACGTCGTGGTGACCGGCCGGGTCACCGACGCCTCGCTCGTGGTCGGCCCGGCGGCGGCCCGCTTCGGCTGGGCGCGCGACGACTGGGACGCGCTGGCCGGGGCGACGGTGGCGGGCCACGTGCTGGAGTGCGGGACCCAGGCCACCGGCGGCAACTACTCCTTCTTCACGGAGGTCGACGTCGAGCGGCCGGGCTTCCCGATCGCCGAGGTGCACGCCGACGGCTCGTCGGTGATCACCAAGCACGAGGGCACCGGGGGAGCGGTCACGGTCGACACCGTCACCGCCCAACTCCTGTACGAGATCGGCGATCCCGCGTACCCCGGACCGGACGTGGTCAGCCACTTCGACTCGATCGCGCTGGAGCCGCACGCGCGGGGCGTGCGGATCTCCGGTGTGCGCGGCGGTCCACCGCCGGACACGCTCAAGGTCTGCCTGAACAGCCTGGGCGGCTTCCGCAACGGCACCACGTTCGTCCTCAGCGGACTGGACATCGACGCCAAGGCCGCCCTGGTCCGGCGGCAGCTGGAGACCGCGCTCGGCGCGGACGGCCTGACGTGGACGCTGGCCCGCACGGACCGACCCGACGCGGACACCGAGGAGACGGCCAGCGCGCTGCTCCACGTGACCGTCAAGACGACGGACCCCAAGCGCGCCAAGGCGTTCTCCCGCACGGCGATCGAGCTGGCGCTCGGGTCGTACCCCGGCTTCCACGTCACCGCGCCCCCGTCGGACGGCACGCCGTTCGGCGTCTACCGCGCGGCGTACGTGCCGCGCGACCGGGTCGAGCACCGGGCGATCCTGCCGGACGGGGAGGTGGTCGCGGTATGAGGCTGCCACTCGGCACGATCGCGGGCGCGCGGTCGGGCGACAAGGGCGGTGACGCGAACCTCGGCGTCTGGGTCCGCACCGACGAGGCCTACGCGTGGCTCTCGGAGGAACTGACCGCGGCGCGGCTGAAGGAACTCCTGCCCGAAGCGGGTGAGGTCGTCCGGTACGAGCTGCCGAACCTCAGGGCCCTCAACTTCGTGCTGCACGGCCTGCTCGGCGACGGCGTGGCGTCGTCCACCCGGTTCGACCCGCAGGCCAAGGGGCTCGGCGAATGGCTGCGCTCCCGGCACGTGGACATCCCGGAGGCCCTGCTGTGACGATCACCGCCGATCTCTTCGAGACCACCGAGCGCAAGGACCTCCGCGCCACGGTCCGCAGGTTCACCGAACGCGAGGTCGTGCCGCACCTGGACGGCTGGGAACGGGCGGGCGAACTGCCGCGCGACCTGCACCGCGCCGCCGCGAAGGCCGGCCTGCTCGGCATCGGCTTCGCCGAGGAGGTCGGCGGCAGCGGCGGCGGACTGCTGGACAGCGTCGTCGTGACCGAGGAGGTCATCCAGGCGGGCGGCTCGTCCGGTCTGGTCGCGGGCCTGTTCACCCACGGCATCGCCCTGCCGCACATCGTGGACGCGGGCGACCCCGACCTGGTCGACCGGTTCGTCCGCCCCACCCTGGAGGGCGAGCTGATCGGGGCGCTGGCGATCACCGAGCCGGACGGCGGCTCCGACGTCGCCGCCCTGCGCACCACGGCCGTCCGCGACGGCGACGACTACGTCGTCAACGGCACCAAGACGTTCATCACCTCCGGCGCCCGCGCCGACTTCGTCACCACGGCGGTCCGCACCGGCGGCCCCGGCTACGAGGGCATCAGCCTGCTGGTGATCGCGGACGGCGTCGAGGTCGTGCGCAGGCTGGAGAAGATGGGCTGGCACTGCTCGGACACCGCGGAACTGTCCTTCGTGGACGTCCGCGTGCCCGCGGCCAACCTGGTCGGACCGGAGAACGGCGGGTTCGCGCTGGTCATGCGGCAGTTCCAGGTCGAGCGCATCACCATGGCCGTCGAGGCGTACGCCACGGCCCAGCGCTGCCTCGACCTGACGCTGGCCTACGTCCGCACCCGCGAGACCTTCGGCAAGCCGCTCGTGAAGCGGCAGCTGGTCAGCCACCGGCTGGTCGAGATGGCGCAGCGGATCGACCTGGCCCGCACGTACACCAGGGAGGTCGCGGCGATGGTGGCCGAGGGGCGCGAGTGCGTGGCGCAGGTGTGCTTCGCGAAGAACGCCGCCGTCGCCGCCTGCGACCACGTCGTGGACGAGGCCGTGCAGCTGCACGGCGGTTTCGGCTACCTGCGCGACGCGGAGGTCGAACGGCATTACCGCGACTCCCGCATCCTCGGCATCGGGGGCGGCACGACCGAGGTCATGGCCGAACTGGCCGCACGACGATTGGGGTTCACGGCATGACCGCGCTGCGCTCGGTGCTGGACACCGGATCGGCGGACTACCGCGACAACCGGGAAGCGCTGCTCGCCAAGATCGAGGAGCTGGACGCCGAGCAGGCCAAGGCGCTCGCCGGTGGTGGGCCGAAGTACACCGAGCGGCACCACGGGCGCGGCAAGCTGCTGGCCCGCGAGCGGATCGAACTGCTGGTGGACGAGGACAGCCCGTTCCTGGAGCTGTCGCCGCTGGCCGCGTGGGGCACCGACTTCCCGGTCGGGGCCAGCATCGTCACCGGGATCGGCGTGGTCGAGGGCGTCGAGTGCCTGGTCGTGGCCAACGACCCGACGGTGCGCGGCGGCGCGAGCAACCCGTGGACGCTGCGCAAGACGTTCCGCGCCAACGACATCGCGTTCGCCAATCGGCTGCCGGTGGTGAGCCTGGTCGAGTCCGGCGGCGCGGACCTGCCGAGCCAGTCGGAGATCTTCATCCCCGGCGGCCGGGCGTTCCGCGACCTGACCCGGTTCTCCGCGGCGGGGATCCCCACCGTCACGGCGGTGTTCGGCAACGCCACCGCGGGCGGCGCGTACGTGCCGGGCATGTCCGACCACGTCGTGATGGTCAAGGAGCGCTCGAAGGTGTTCCTCGGCGGTCCGCCGCTGGTCAAGATGGCGACCGGCGAAGAGGCCGAGGACGAGGCGCTGGGCGGCGCGCACATGCACGGCACCGTTTCGGGCCTGGCGGACTATGTGGCCGAGGACGAGGTCGACGCGATCCGGCTGACCCGGCGGATCGTGGCGCGGCTCAACTGGCGCAAGCTCGGTCCCGCCGCGAAACCGGTGGAGGAGCCGAGGTACCCCGCCGAGGAACTGCTCGGCCTGGTGCCGACCGACCAGCGGGTCCCGTTCGACCCGCGCGAGGTGATCGCCCGGATCGTGGACGGCTCGCGGTTCGACGAGTTCAAGCCCGGCTACGGCACGAGCCTGGTCACCGGGTGGGCGGACCTGCACGGGTACCCGATCGGCGTCCTCGCCAACGCGCGCGGCGTGCTGTTCAGCGAGGAGTCGCAGAAGGCGACGCAGTTCATCCAGCTGGCGAACTCCGCGGACACCCCGCTGCTGTTCCTGCAGAACACCACCGGGTACATGGTGGGCGCGAAGTACGAGCAGGGCGGCATCATCAAGCACGGCGCGATGATGATCAACGCCGTGTCGAACAGCGGGGTGCCGCACCTGACCGTGAACATGGGCGCGTCCTACGGCGCGGGCAACTACGGCATGTGCGGCCGGGCGTTCGACCCGCGGTTCCTGTTCACCTGGCCGAACGCCAAGTCCGCCGTGATGGGGCCGGTGCAGCTCGCGGGCGTGCTGTCGATCGTCGCGCGGCAGGCCGCGGCCGCGAAGGGGCAGGACTACAACGAGGAGCACGACGCCGCCATGCGGACGATGGTCGAGGGGCAGATCGAACAGCAGTCCCTGGCCGCGTTCCTGTCCGGGCGGCTCTACGACGACGGGGTCATCGACCCCCGCGACACCCGCACGGTGCTCGGCCTCTGCCTGTCCGCCGTCCACAGCGGACCGATCAAGGGCGCCGACGGCTACGGCGTCTTCCGGATGTGATGGGGACGATGATCACTACCCTGCTGATCGCGAACCGGGGCGAGATCGCCCGCCGGATCATCCGGACCTGCCGGGACCTGGGCATCTCGCCGGTCGCCGTGCACTCGGACCCGGACGCCGACGCGCCGCACGTCGCCGAGGCCGACGCGGCCGTGCGGCTGCCCGGCGCCACCCCGGCCGAGACCTACCTGCGCGCCGACCTGCTGGTCGCCGCCGCCGTGAGCGCGGGCGCGGACGCCGTGCACCCCGGTTACGGGTTCCTGTCGGAGAACGCAGACTTCGCCCGCGCGGTCCTCGCCGCCGGGTTGACGTGGGTCGGCCCGACGCCCGAGGCCATCGAGGCGATGGGGTCCAAGGTCGCCGCCAAGAAGCGCATGGCCGCCGCGGGCGTGCCGGTGCTGGCCGAGCTGGACCCGGAGCACGTGACCGAGTTCCCGCTGCTGGTCAAGGCTTCCGCCGGTGGCGGCGGCCGGGGGATGCGGATCGTGCGGTCGCGCGACGAGCTGGCCGAGGGCGTCGCCGCCGCGCGGCGGGAGGCGGAGTCCGCGTTCGGCGACGGCACGGTGTTCTGCGAACCGCTGCTGGAGGGCGCGCGGCACATCGAGGTGCAGGTGCTCGCGGACGCGCACGGCACCGTGTGGGCGCTGGGGGAGCGCGAGTGCTCGATCCAGCGGCGGCACCAGAAGATCGTCGAGGAGACCCCGAGCCCGGCGGTCGACCCCGAGACGCGCCGAAGGCTCTACGACGCCGCGACGGCCGCCGCCGAGGCGATCGGGTACGTCGGCGCGGGCACGGTGGAGTTCCTCTTCAAGGACGGCGACTTCCACTTCCTGGAGGTCAACACGCGGCTCCAGGTCGAGCACCCGGTGACCGAGATGGTGTTCGGCGTGGACCTGGTGGCGTGGCAGATCGCCATCGCCGAGGGCGCGGCGCTCCCCGCCGACCGGCCCGAGCCGAACGGGCACGCGATTGAGGCGCGCCTCTACGCCGAGGACCCGACGCGGGACTGGCGGCCCGCCAGCGGCACGCTGCACCGGTTCGAGGTCCCCGGCGACGTCCGGGTCGACAGCGGTGTGGAGAACGGGTCGGTGGTCGGCGTGCACTACGACCCCATGCTGGCCAAGGTGATCGCCTGGGCGCCCGACCGCGCCGCCGCCGCCCGCAAGCTCGCCGCCGCGCTCGCGGGCGCCCGCATCCACGGCCTGGTCACGAACCGCGCCCTGCTCGTGGACGTCCTGCGGCACCCCGAGTTCGTGAACGGCAACACCCACACCGGGTTCCTCGACGAGCACCGCCTCACCGAGGAGCGGGACCGCGACCTGACGTCCAGCGCCCTGGCGGCGGCGCTCGCCCAGGCCGCGCGGCGGCACACGGGCGCTCTGCCGATCGGGTGGCGGAACCTGCCGTCGCAGTCGCGGCGCGCGAGGTACGAGGACGTCGAGGTCGACTACCGGCACACCCGCGACGGCATCGTCACGAGCCTGCCGGTCACGGTGGTCTCGGCTACCGCGGACACCGTCGTGCTGGAGCGTGGTGGTTTGCGGAAACGTTTCCACGTCAGCGTTTACGGCGACGTGGTCGAGGTGGACTCCCCGCTGGGCGCGGTGACGCTCAGGACCCTTCCGCGCTTCCCCGAGCCCGAGGCGAAGGTGGCGCCGGGCGCGACGATCGCCCCGATGCCCGGCACCGTCGTGCGCGTCGCGGTCGAGCAGGGGCAGCGGGTCGAGGCGGGGGCCGAACTCCTCGTGCTGGAAGCCATGAAGATGGAGCACCGGATCCTCGCCTCCACGGCGGGCGCGGTCGCCGAACTCCGCGTCACCAGAGGGCAGCAGGTCGATTCCGGCGATGTGCTGGTCGTCCTAGAAGGAGAGACATGACCGTCAACTTCACCGAGACCGACGAGCGCAAGGCGCTGCGCGCGGCCGTGGCCGACCTGGGCTCCCGGTACGGGCACGAGTACTTCACCGCCAAGGCCCGCGCGGGCGAGAAGACGGACGAGTTGTGGGCCGAGGCCGGGAAGCTCGGCTACCTCGGGGTGGCGGTGCCGGAGGAGTTCGGCGGTGGTGGTGGTGGCATCGGCGACCTCGCCGCTGTGTGTGAAGAACTCGCCAGGGCCGGCAGCCCGATGTTGCTCATGGTGGTGTCGCCCGCGATCTGCGCGACGGTGATCGCCCGGTTCGGCACCGCCGAGCAGAAGCGGCGGTGGCTGCCCGGTTTCGCCGAGGGCACCACGAAGATGGCCTTCGCGATCACCGAGCCCGACGCGGGCTCCAACTCGCACGAGCTGACCACCAGGGTCCGCCGCGACGGCGACGAGTGGGTCCTCAGCGGCGGCAAGTACTACATCTCCGGCGTGGACGAGGTCCAGGCCGTGCTGGTCGTGGCGATCGGCGCGACCGGTCCGGCGCTGATGATCGTGCCGACGGACGCGGCCGGGCTGACCTACCGGCCCATCGAGATGGACATCGTCTCGCCGGAGAAGCAGTTCACGATGTTCTTCGACGACGTGCGCCTGCCGTCGGACGCCCTCGTGGGAGCGGAGGACGCCGGGTTGGCCCAGCTGTTCGCCGGGCTCAACCCGGAGCGCATCATGGCGGCGTCGTTCGCCACCGGTATGGCCCGGCGCGCCCTGGACAAGGCGGCCGACTACGCGCGCACCCGCTCGGTGTGGGGTGCGCCCATCGGGACGCACCAGGGCTTGTCCCACCCGCTGGCGCAGTGCGCCATCCAGGTGGAACTCGCCCGGCTGATGACCCAGAAGGCGGCGGCCCTGTACGACGCGGGGCAGGACAGGGCCGCGGGCGAGTCGGCCAACATGGCGAAGTACGCGGCCGGGGAAGCGGTCGCCACTGCCGTGGACCTGGCGATCCAGGTGCACGGCGGCAACGGTCTCGCGACCGAGTACGGACTTGCCTCCTTGTTGACTGCGTCACGTATTTCGCGAATCGCCCCGGTGAGCCGGGAAATGATCCTCAACTATGTGGCGCAGCACACCTTGAACCTGCCCCGGTCGTATTAGTTGAAGGACCATTCCCAGCGGATCCCGAAAATGCCGGGGCCGAAGTCACGCGCCTTCGCGTGCGCGTAGCCCCAGTCGTCCACCTTGATCTCGTCGCCGCGGGTGAGGTCCGGTGTGCCGAACTGCTCACACCTCGCGGGCACGCTCCGGCTGTCGAACCTGACCTCCAGCGCGTACTCCCGGACGGGGAGGCGGAAACGGCGGAAGTGCGAGGTCTCCAGGGCGGGGTAGGGCGCTTCGCCCTGGAGCAGTTCGTACTCCAGCACCAGCGTCTCACCCTGCCGCAAGGGCCGGGGGAACAGCAGTTCGGCGACCAGGATCCCGCTGGTCGGGTCCGCTATCAACCGCCCGAGCCTGCACGACCTGAGCATTCCGATGGACGGCAGCGGGTTGCCCGGCGCGTCCGTGTCGTAGACCAGTACCCACCGGTCCACGCCGCCGCGGTCGGCCCGCAGCGTCTGCCTGGAGCGCAGTCGGCGGGTCCCGCCTTCCGCGCCGATCTCGACGCGGTCCTGCTGGGAGACGCGGTTCAGCCCCGTGTCGGAGCTGGTGTCGACTCCCGTGAGCAGCTGGGCGAGCCGGACGTTGTCCCGGCCCTCGCCCTGGACCTGGGGTTCTACCTGGCGGATCCGGCCGCGGCCACGAGGTCGCGGCGGTCCGAGCAGTTGGCTCAACGCGCCTTCCGGCAGGTCGAGCACGTCTTCGAGGTGGCTCAACGCGAGCAGTGAATCCGGTCTTTCCGGTCTGCGCCTGCCCGACTGCCAGTAGCTCAACGCCGTGATGCTGATCGGCGCGCCCCGCATGTGCAGCCGGTGCCGAATGCGGTCCAGGCTGAGGCCTTTCGCGCGTATCGCGGCACGCAGTGTTTCGGCGAACTCCTCGGCCGTTTCGGTGGTGTGGCCGACCATTACCCACTCCGTTCAGAAGGAACTTCAGCGGGAGCGACCCTACTGGGGCAAAACAGTGCACCGGTACAGCCGTTCGGGGATGTTCCCCGGCATTCCGGATGCTGATACTGTTAAAGAAACGCTGGATTCTTGAGACTTTCGGCCCTGTTCATTACCGGTACGCGCTCCGAGGTGTACCGCCGAAGGTATGCCGACGATCGTCGTGGCCCCTGTGCAGTAGAGGTCGCCCAAGCCGCTGGGGCATCTGGTCTATTTCGGACATCTCGGAACATCAATAGCCTCGGGAGACGTGGAGCGCCTGCTCAGGGGCGTGACACGCGGTCGCCGTCCCCGTCTTCCCCCGCCGCGCGGGTCACATCGTCGGCCGTTCCCTGCGAACGACAGGAACAGACGAATGCGTGAAACACGACAGGTGCGCTGGTTGGCCGGTGCCGGTGCGGTGATCGTTGCCGCGGCGACCATCACCATGGCCGCCGGGACGGCGCAGGCCGCCGAGGGGAACGTCCTGGCCGCCGGGTCCGCCCAGGCCATCCCCGGCAGCTACATCGTGAAGCTCAAGGACTTCTCCACGGCGTCCGCCGACTCCCTCGCGTCGAAGTTCGGCACGAAGATCGACCGCACGTACGAGGGCGGCTTCAAGGGCTTCGCGACGAGCGCGTCGGAGAAGCAGGCGAAGCGCCTCGCCGCCGACCCGTCGGTCGAGTACGTCGAGCAGAACCAGGTGCTCAGCATCCAGGCGACGCAGGCCAACCCGCCGTCGTGGGGGCTGGACCGGATCGACCAGGCCAACCTGCCGCTCAACTCGTCCTACAGCTACACCACCACCGGCTCGGGCGTGAACGCCTACGTGATCGACACCGGTGTGCGGATCAGCCACCAGACGTTCGGCGGCCGCGCGGTCAACGGCTACGACGCCGTGAGCAACGACAACATCGCGCAGGACGGCAACGGCCACGGCACGCACGTCGCGGGCACCATCGGCGGCAGCCAGTACGGCGTCGCGAAGGGCGTCCGGATCGTCGCGGTCCGCGTGCTCGACAACAACGGCTCCGGCACGACCGCGGGCGTCGTCGCGGGCATCAACTGGGTCACCAACAACCACGTCAAGCCCGCCACGGCCAACATGAGCCTCGGCGGCGGCGCCTCCACGGCGCTGGACGACGCGGTGCGCGCCTCGATCGCGCGCGGCGTGACCTACGGCGTGGCGGCGGGCAACAGCAACGCCAACGCGTCCACGTTCTCCCCGGCCCGCGTCACGCAGGCCATCACCGTCGGCGCCACCGAGCGCACCGACGCGCGCGCCAGCTACTCCAACTACGGCTCCGTGCTCGACGTCTTCGCGCCGGGCTCCGGCATCACGTCGTCGTGGCACACCAGCGACACCGCCACGAACACCATCAGCGGCACCTCCATGGCGACCCCGCACGTCGTCGGCGTGACCGCGCGCTACCTCCAGTCCAACCCCTCCGCCACGCCCGCCACGGTGTCCTCCGCGATCGTCTCGACGGCCACCCCCAACAAGGTGACGAACCCCGGCTCCGGTTCGCCGAACCGCCTGCTGTTCCGGGCCCCGTCCGCGTAAGTCCCCCCGCTCCACCGGTGGCCCCGGCGCGCTCCGCGTCGGGGCCACCGCCCTGTTCCGAGGAAAGGATCTCTCCATGCGCAAGTTGTCGTCCTGCTTAGGGGTGGCGGCGTTGGGATTGGCGCTCGTCGCCACACCCGCCCAGGCCGCCGAGGGTGTCGTCCTCGCCGCCGGATCGCCGAACGCGATCCCCGGCAGCTACATCGTGAAGGTCAGGGGCGGCGCCGACCGGCTGGCCGCGTCGGTCGGCGGGCAAGCGCTGTCCGGGGCGTTCTCCGGGTTCACCGCGACGCTGTCGGAGAAGCAGGCGCGGCGGTTGGCGGCCGACCCGTCGGTGGAGTACGTGGAGCAGAACCAGGTCGTGCGCTCCACCGCGACCCAGCTGAACCCGCCGTGGGGCCTGGACCGCACCGACCAGCGGGCCCTGCCGCTGGACCGCGCGTACAGCTACACGACCAGCGGCCGCGGCGTGAACGTGTACGTGCTCGACACCGGTATCCGCAAGACGCACGTCGACTTCGGCGGCCGGGCCCGTGACGGCTGGGACTTCATCGACAACGACGCGATCGCCGACGACCTCAACGGCCACGGCACGCACGTCGCCGCGACCGCCATCGGCACCACGTACGGGATCGCCAAGCAGGCCATCTGCTACGGCGTGAAGGTGTTGGGCCCCACGGGTTCCGGCACGACCGCGGGCGTGATCGCGGGCGTCGGCTGGGTGACCCGCAACGCCGTCCGGCCCGCCGTGGCCAACATGAGCATCGGCGGCGGCGCCTCCGTCGCCATCGACGACGCGGTCCGCGCGTCCATCGCCTCCGGCATCACCTACACCGTCTCGGCGGGCGGCAGCAACGCCGACGTCGCCGGCTTCTCGCCCGCGCGCGTCGCGCAGGCGTTGACCGTCGGCGCGTCCACGGCCACCGACACGAAGGCGTCGTCGTCCAACTACGGACCGGGCGTCGACATCTACGCGCCGGGCCAGAACATCCTGTCCGCCTGGATCACCAGCGACACCGCCGCCAACACGCTGTCCGGCACGTCCATGTCGGCCCCGCACGTCGCCGGCGTCGCCGCGCGGTACCTCCAGAACAACCCGACGGCCACGCCCGCGCAGGTGGCGGCGGCGATCGTCGCCGCCGGGACGCCCATGCCGTACGGGCGGCTCCTGTACTGGAACCCCGCGCTGTAGTGCACCGGTCGGGCACGCCCGCCAGCGTGCCCGACCCCGGCCGGAATGCTGTGAATGAGCTGTCGGAATGCTGTCGAATACCATCCGGTCTATTCTCGTCAACCGCTTTCGGCGGGTGGGAAACCCGAGGTAGAAGCATTTTTTGACACGGTTTCCACAACTGGCAATGTTTAGCTCTTTCACCCGTTCGCGCTCACTGTTTATGGTCGTGACCATCAGCAATGGTGCTGTGGTACTCAGTGAAGTTGATCGCGTGACCAGCACTTCCACTCCCTGCGGACGTGGTGGTCGCCATCCGAGAACGGGAATCACACGATGCGAGAGTCACGACAGAACCGGTTCCTGGCCGGTGTCGGGGTGGCCGCGATGGCCGCCACGGCAGTCACGCTGCTGGCTTCCCCGGCTCAGGCCGCTGCGGGAGAAATTCGTTCGGCGGACGCCAAGGAAAAGGTGCCGAACAGCTACGTGGTGAAGCTGAAGGACACCACCGAGGCGGTGGCCAGGACGGAGGCGACGGCCAACACGGTCGCGGCGCGCTTCGGCGGAGCGGTCGACCGCGTGTACGGCAGCGCGCTGCGCGGCTTCAGCGTGAAGCTCTCCGAGACGCAGGCGAAGCGCCTCGCCGCCGACCCGGCCGTCGAGTACGTCGAGCAGGACCAGGTCTTCAGCGTCCAGGCGACGCAGACCACCCCGCCGTCGTGGGGCCTCGACCGGGTCGACCAGGCCAACCTGCCGCTGAACTCGGCCTACACCTACGCCTCGACCGGCTCGGGCGTCACCGCCTACGTGATCGACACCGGTGTGCGGATCAGCCACCAGACGTTCGGCGGCCGCGCGTCCAACGGCCGCGACTTCGTCGACAACGACGCCGTCGCCCAAGACGGCAACGGCCACGGCACGCACGTCGCGGGCACCATCGCGGGCAGCCAGTACGGCGTCGCCAAGGGCGCGCGGGTCGTCGGCGTCCGCGTGCTGGACAACGCGGGCTCCGGCACCCTCGCCGGTGTCGTCGCGGGCATCGACTGGGTGACCGCCAACGCCGTCAAGCCCGCCGTCGCGAACCTCAGCCTCGGCGGCGGCGCGTCCACCGCGATCGACGACGCGGTGCGCCGCTCCATCGCCTCCGGCGTCACCTACGCCGTCGCGGCGGGCAACAGCAACGCCAACGCGTCCACGTTCTCCCCGGCCCGCGTCACGCAGGCCATCACCGTCGGCGCCACCGAGCGCACCGACGCGCGCGCCGGCTACTCCAACTTCGGCAGCGTCCTCGACCTCTTCGCCCCCGGCAGCGCCATCACGTCGTCGTGGAGCACGAGCGACACGGCCACCAACACCATCAGCGGCACCTCCATGGCGACCCCGCACGTGGCGGGCGTGGCCGCGCGCTACCTCCAGAACAACAGGACGGCCACCCCGGCCCAGGTCTCCTCGGCCCTCGTCGCGGCGGCCACCCCCAACAAGGTCACCAACCCCGGCTCGGGCTCCCCGAACCGCCTGCTGTTCCTCTCGCCCACCGCGTAGTCGGCATCACGGCCGAGGGCCCGGCACACCCGTGCCGGGCCCTCGGCCGTTCACCGCGCCACGGGCAGCGTGGTCGGCCCGCGGACGGCTTCGGTGGGCGGCAACCACTCCGCCGGGCCGTTCGAGCGCACCGACGGCAGGGCGCGGGCCAGGCGGGGGAGCGCTTCCTGGAGTTCCACCCGTGCCAGCGCGGCGCCCAGGCAGTAGTGGATGCCGCCGCCGTAGGTCAGGTGGGCCGTCCGGGTGGCGGTGACGTCCAGCCGGTCGGGTTCGTCGAACACCGCCGCGTCCCGGTTGGCCGACCCGGTGATCGGCAGCACGCAGCTGCCCGCGGGCAGCCGCACGCCGTTGAGCACGACGTCCTCCTTGGCGATCCGCGGCACGCCCAGCAGCGCGGCCGGGCTGAACCGCACCACCTCCTCGGCCGCCTGGCCCGCCAGCGACGAGTCGGCCGCCAGCAGCCGCCACTGGTCCGGGAACGCCAGGAACGCCGCCACCGCGTTGCCGAGCT
This sequence comes from Umezawaea sp. cmx-9-4, assembly GCA_049997955.1. Lineage (GTDB taxonomy): Bacteria > Actinomycetota > Actinomycetes > Mycobacteriales > Pseudonocardiaceae > Umezawaea. Next base: position 144,401 of record JAEBDY010000005.1, read on the forward strand.
GGTGCTGCACGGTGCCCTGCCCCGCCGACATCAGCGTGATCACCAGCGACCGCAGCTCGGCCTCGGTGAGCGACTGGTCGACCAGCGAGCTGAGCAGGTCGTCCCGCGGTGCGCGGCGGCGCTGGTCGAGCAGGTCGTCGATGAACTCGTGGAGGTTGTCCAGCGCGGCCTCGACGCGCGGCGCGTGCTCGGCGACCGAGAACCCGAAGAGCAGCCCCACGTCGGCGGTCCACTCGCCCACCACCCGCCGCAGGTCCTCCGGCACGCCGATGAACCGGCACAGCGACCGCAGCGCGAACGGGTGGGCGAAGTCGGCGACGAAGTCGAACTCGTCGGCCAGCCCGTCGACCAGCTCGTCGGCCAGGAACCCGGCGTCGGCCCGGAAGTCCTCGACCCGCCGCGCGGTGAACGCCCGCCCGACCGCCCGCCGCAGCCGCTGGTGCGCCGGCCCGTCGGAGTTGAGCAGGAAGCCGCGCATGGCGTCGACCAGCGGCCCCTCGGTGATCCCCTGCGACGCCAGGAAGTCCGCGCCCGGCGTGCGCAGCGACCACGACGACAGCATCGCCTGCACCTCGTCGAACCTCAGCACGGCCGTCCCCATCGCCGTGTCCGCCCGCCAGTCGGCCTCCCGCAGCTCGCGCAGCACGGCGTGCGGATCGGTCCGGAAGTCCTCGCCGCGCAGATCCAGGAAGCCCGTCATGCGCCGACGATAGGCAGCCCGATCAGGGCGGCGGGCGGACCGACCCCGGTGGCCGCGGCGAGTTCATCCGGTCGGCCTACCGCGACCACCAGGGGGAACCGGTGGTCATCCCTCGGTGGCGCGGATGAACGTCAACGGGGTGACGGGCTTGCCGTCCTCCGCCCCGCCCGCCACGCCGCCCGCCACGACCTGGTCCACGACCTCCATGCCCGCGACCACCTTGCCGATCACCGGGTAGTCGGCGTTGATCTGCGCGGCGCCGTGCACGATGAAGAACTGGCTGCCGTTGGTGCCCGGACCGGCGTTGGCCATCGCCACGACGCCGCGCGCGTAGGCGCCCCGCACGGGCAGCTTGTCGTCGAACCGGAAACCGGGCGTGCCCGTCCCGGTGCCGGACGGGTCGCCGCACTGCAGCACGCCGAGGCTCGGGTTGGTGGTGAGGCGGTGGCACGACGTGCCGTCGTAGAACCGCTTCCCCACCAGGTAGCGGATCGCCTCCACCGAGCACGGGCCCGCCGCCGGGTCCAGGTCGACCTTCACGGGTCCCCTGTCGGTGGCGAACGTGACCGAGGACGCCTTGGCGCTCGGGGTGGAGGGCGGGAAGCCGTCCGCCGGGACCGCGCCCGGCGACGAGTCGACGCTGTACTGGCACAGCGAGGCCGGGGCGCCGCTGGCCGACGTGGCCGGGGCCGACGTGGCAGTGGTGGCCGTGGTCGTCGTGGTGACGACCGGGGCCTCGCCCGCGACGGGCTTCCCGTTCACGCGGACCGCGCAGCCCGACGTCAGCAGCAGGGCGAAGACGATCACCAGCAGGCGTTTCGGCACCTGCGGATCTTACGGTTCGAGCCGTCACCCACAAGTGGATCGGAAACCTGGTGGGTATCCCCACCGGGCTGTTGGCTAGCCTTGACCGCCAGTCGCCAATCGGATAAACGAGCCAGTCGGATAAACGAGCACGAGGAGAGCAACACCCGTGATGCGCACGCACGAGGCCGGGACGCTCCGGGCCGAGCACGCCGGGCAGTCCGTCACCCTGACCGGGTGGGTGGCCCGCAGGCGCGATCACGGCGGGGTCATCTTCATCGACCTCCGCGACGCCTCCGGTGTCGCCCAGGTCGTCTTCCGCGAGGGCGAGATGGCCGAGCGGGCGCACCGCCTCCGTTCCGAGTTCGTCGTCAAGATCGTCGGTGACGTGACCGCGCGCCCCGAGGGCAGCGCGAACCCCGACCTGCCGACCGGCGCCATCGAGGTCTACGCGACCGAGCTGGAGGTCCTCAACGAGTCGGCCCCGCTGCCGTTCCAGCTGGACGACCACCTGGAGGTCGGCGAGGAGGCCCGCCTCAAGCACCGCTACCTGGACTTGCGCCGCAGCGGTCCGGCCAAGGCGATCCGCGCCCGCAGCGAGGCGAACCGCATCGCCCGCGAGGTGCTGCACGCCGAGAAGTTCGTGGAGATCGAGACGCCGACGCTGACCCGGTCCACCCCCGAGGGCGCCCGCGACTTCCTGGTGCCCGCCCGCCTGCGCCCCGGCTCCTGGTACGCGCTGCCGCAGTCGCCCCAGCTGTTCAAGCAGCTGCTGATGGTCGGCGGCATGGAGCGGTACTACCAGATCGCCCGCTGCTACCGGGACGAGGACTTCCGCGCCGACCGCCAGCCGGAGTTCACCCAGCTCGACATCGAGATGAGCTTCGTCGAGCAGGACGACGTGATCGCCCTCGGCGAGCGGATCATCTCCGCGCTGTGGAAGGGGCTGGCCGACCACGAGCTGCCGCGGCCGTTCCGCCGCATCAGCTACGCGGACGCCATGTCCAAGTACGGCTCGGACAAGCCCGACCTGCGCTTCGACGTCGAGCTGGTCGAGCTGACCGACTACTTCAAGGAGACCCCGTTCCGGGTCTTCCAGGCGCCGTACGTCGGCGCGGTCGTCATGCCCGGCGGCGCCGACCAGCCCCGCCGCACGCTCGACGGCTGGCAGGAGTTCGCGAAGCAGCGCGGCCACCGCGGCCTGGCGTACGTGCTCGTCGCCGAGGACGGCACGCTCGGCGGCCCGGTCGCCAAGAACCTGTCCGAGGCCGAGCGCGAGGGCCTGGCGAAGGCCGTCGGCGCGAACCCCGGCGACTGCGTCTTCTTCGCCGCCGGCGACCCGGACGGCGCTCGTTCGCTGCTCGGCGCCGCGCGCGTCGAGATCGCGTCCCGCACCGGCCTGATCGACGAGAACGCCTGGTCGTTCGTGTGGGTCGTGGACTTCCCGATGTTCGAGTCGGCCGAGAAGCTCAAGGACGGCGACGTCGCGGTCGGCGGCGGCAAGTGGACCGCCCTGCACCACGCGTTCACCTCGCCCACCCCGGAGTGGCTGGACAACTTCGAGTCCGACCCCGGCAACGCGCTGGCCTACGCCTACGACATCGTCTGCAACGGCAACGAGATCGGCGGTGGCTCCATCCGGATCCACCGCGCCGACGTGCAGCAGCGCGCGTTCAGCGTGATGGGCATCGGGCCGGAGGAGGCGCAGGAGAAGTTCGGCTTCCTGCTCGACGCCTTCAAGTTCGGCGCCCCGCCGCACGGCGGCATCGCGTTCGGCTGGGACCGCATCGCCATGCTGCTGTCCGGCACGGACTCGATCCGCGACGTGATCGCGTTCCCGAAGTCCGGCGGTGGCTACGACCCGCTGACCGCGGCTCCCGCGCCGATCACCCCCTTGCAGCGCAAGGAAGCCGGCGTGGACGCCAAGCCGCCGGTCGACAAGTAGGTGCTCCACCTGCGAGCGGTCTGCCCGGTCGGCGTCACCGACCGGGCCTTGGCCGTGCTCAAGGACCACCCCGGCGCGACGCACGTGGTGCTGCTGCGCGGGGCTGCGATCGACCCCGAGGGTGACGTCGTCGAGGCGGACATCGTGCGGGAGGCCACCGACGAGGTGGTGGCCTCCCTGTGCGCCCTCGGCGTCGACAAGGCGGGCGGCGTGACGCTGGAGCAGATCGACACGGCCCTGTCGGACGCCGCCGACCGGGCGCAGGACGCCGCTCCCGGTGACGGCGCGGACGCCGTGGTGTGGGACGAGCTGCTGTCCCGCACCGGCGAGGAGTCGCGGCTCAACGCGACCTTCCTGGCGTTCCTGTCCATCGCGTGCCTGCTGGCCGCCGTCGGCGTCGTGACGAACTCGACGGTGACGCTCGTCGGCGCGATGGTCGTGGGGCCGGAGTTCGGTCCGCTCGCGGCCATCTCGGTCGGCATCGTCCTGAAGCGCTGGGACCTGGTCCGACGGGCCGCCGTCGCGCTGGCCGTCGGGTTCCCGGCGGCGATGCTGATCACCGTCGTCGGGGCGCTGCTCGGCTCGTTCACCGGCCTGTTCGACCGGCAGACGGTGATCGACCAGCACGACTTCGACTTCGTGTACACCGTCGGACCGTTCTCGCTGATCGTGGCGCTGCTCGCGGGGGCGGCGGGCATGCTGTCGATGACCTCGGCGAAGTCGGCCGCGCTGGTCGGCGTGTTCATCTCGGTGACCACCGTCCCGGCGGCGGGTTACGCCGCCGTCGCCGCGGTTCTCGGGGAGTGGGAACGCTTCGCCCAGTCCACGGGACAGCTCGTGGTGAACCTGGTAGGCATCGTGGTGGCGGCGTCGCTGGTGCTGGCGGCTCGCAGCCGCAAGAACCGGGCGGACGAGCCAGGCAGGCCGTTGTCCGTGGGATGACGGCGCCGCACCTCGCATGGTTCGAAGCCGTTACCTACAAGTAGTGGTGGTCATCGCCGGCGGACCACTACCGTCACGATGCCCAGCCGACTTCTGTCAACCAGCACGGCACATGGCCACTCGGAGTAGGGTCGGAGGGGATGAGCGTGGAGATCACCGCCGGCTCACCGGACGTCGACGACGCCGCCACGCCCGAGATCGACGAGGCAGTGGCGGCCGCGCAGTCCGTGTTGAGCGGGCGGTTCGGGGCACAGATCAGGCTTGCCGATCCCGAGGACCTCGGGGGTGCAGGCCGGTCGGTCGTCATCCGGGTCCGGGTCGCCGCGACCCCGTTCTCCCTGCCGCGCACGCTCGTCGTCAAGCGCTACCCGCCCGCCGCAGCCGACCGCGACCCGTTCGCCCACGAGACCGTCAGCCACCAGCTGCTGACCGCGCTCCCGTCCGAGGAGCGCCTCACCCCCGAACTGGTCGCGCACGACATCCGCAAGCGGCTGGTCGTGCTGGAGGACCTCGGCAAGGCCCCGCGCCTGGCCGACAAGCTGCTCGGCCAGGACGCCCGCGCCGCCGAACGCGGACTGCTGTCGTGGGCGCACGCGATGGGCAGGCTGCACGCCACCACCGCGGGCCGCGACGCGGACTTCGACGCGCTCATGCGCCGCCAGGGCACCCAGTGCTGCCAGGACCCGGTCGCCGTCGACGTGCACGCCGCGCTGGAGGGCCTGCCCGCCCTGCTGGAGCGCGAGCTGGAGGTCGAGACCGCCGTCAAGGCGCGCGACTTCGCCGCCGCCGCGGTGAAGGGCTTCGTGTCCTCGCGCCGCCGCGCGTTCAGCCCGTCCACGTCCTGCCCGGACAACCACCTCGTGACCAGCAAGGGCGTGCGGTTCCTGGACTTCGAGGGCGGGTGCGTCCGCGACATCGTGTTCGACGCGGCCTGCCTGCGCGTCCCGTTCCCGTCCTGCTGGTGCGCCTACGGCCTGCCCGCCGGCATGTCGGAGGCCATGGTCGCCGCGTGGCGCGCCGAGGTCGGCTCGGTGTGGCCGGACCTGGACGACGACGCCGTGTTCCTGCCGCGGCTGCTGCAGTCCCAGCTGCTGTGGGTGTGGCTGTCGACGTGGCGCGCGCTGCCGAAGCTGACCGCGACCGCGCAGAGCGGCCACCGGGGCCAGGACGCCCCGCCGCGCAGCACGATCCTCACGTCGCGGTGGGTGCGGCTGCGCACCGACGCCGCGTCCCTGGGCGCCACCGCGATCGTGGAGCACGCCGAAGCCGTCATCGGGGCGCTGGTGGAGCGCTACGGCGCGAAGGCCATGAAGCTCCAGCTGTACCCGGCGTTCCGGTAGTCCGCTTCCGGCGTTCGCCACACCGTTCCCACCCGGTCATCCACCCGCGCGATTCGACCTCGTTCGGCGTCCGGCCGGCCGCGAAGGGCCTGCCGTGGCCGTGCGGGCGGAGCCGCGACCTGGTGCCGCTGGTGGTGCGGGTCATGGTCGCGGAGCGTGTCGCTGAACCGATCCGATCGGACAGGACAGCGTGACAGGACTATCCTGGGCCGAGGTTGAGCAGGCAGCCGTTGACAGGTAGGTCACTCTCGACCGTTCGGGGTCACGCTGGTGGAATACCCGGAATTCGCAGTGGAGGAACGCCGCCAAGCGGGGTGCGCCGTTGTCGTCGTGCGCGGCGAAGTCGACGTCGACACCGCTCCCGACATCTGGATGACGGCGCGCCAAGCGCTGGACACCAAACCCGTCTCGCTGGTGGTCGACTGCACCGGCGTCACCTTCTTCGGCTCGACGGGCATCAGCCTGCTGCTGGAGCTGCGCGGCGCGTGCCGCGACGACGACGTGCCGTTCCGGCTCGTCGCCGACACCAGGGTGGTGCTGAGGCCGCTGGAGGTCACGGACCTGCTGAGCGAGTTCGTGATCATGCGGGACGTGGCCGAGGCCTGCTAGTCGCGCCCGCTACGCACCCTCCAACGCGCGGCGCAGTCCACAGCGCGACCGTTCGCGCGACCTACAGCGCGGCGGCACCGAGGAACGAGCGCCAAGCGGTCGGGGTGAACTCCAGCGAAGGCCCGGCGGCGTTCTTGGAGTCCCGCACCGCCGCGACCCGCGAGGTCAACGCCACCTCGACGCAGTTGCTCTCCGTGTCTTGGCTGCCCGAATAGCTGCTCTTACGCCAGGTCACGCGCTCCATGGGGATCCTCTCGCGGGCCGTCGAACTCATCGGCCAGACGGGCGATGAACTCCCGCGATTGTTCCAGGGACAACGCCAGACCGGCGAGTGCTTTCGCCGGCGCTTCGTACTTGGCCACCTGCGCGCCCCCTTCCAGGAACACGTTGGCCACCATGGTGCCGAGGACCACCAGCGGCTTCCGCTCCTTGTTGTCGAGCAGCAGGAACGCACCATCCATGCCGGTGTGCAGGCCCGCCGCGGTGGGCCTGCACCCGGATCGAGACCCGCTTCCAGTCGGCCATGAACACCAGGTGCATCAACTGGTCGTGGATCACCTCAGGCCCACCCACCGGCCGTCGGAGCGCACTCTCCTCGATGAGGAAGGTCGCCACGGGCGCGCGAGCCCCTCGAAGCAACTCCTGCCGAGCCATCCGGTGCGCGACCAGGGCATCGCTCGCGTCCGGGAAGGCCCGCGTGTACGCCTCGGTCTGCAACAGCCCCGGTACCAGGGTGCACTCGTAGTTGACGATCGCGGTCGCCCGCTCCAACTCGGTCGTCAGCGTGAGGGCGAGGTCGCGCGGTCTCAGACCGAACATCTGCAACCAGTTCTCCTGGCTCGACTCCCGGCTCAGCGTGATCAGCCGAGCCATGTTGTCGCCCAGGGCGTCGCACACCGTCAACAGCGCCACCAACTCGATGTCCTCGATGCCCTGCTTGCCCTGTTCGATCCGGGACAGCTTGCTCCCCGGCCACCCGAGCTTCTCCGCCAGCACCTTCGCGTCGAGGCCTGCGGCCCTCCTGATCCCGACCAACTCCGTGCCGAGATCCCGGCTGCGGGTGGTGGACCTGCGTTCGCCCATGCCGTGGAACGGTATTGCCTGCCCGGAACGGTTTCCGCCCGTTGATGCCAAGTCCGCCCGAAAGAAGCACCCCCGCTGCTTCCCTTGCGACAGGCGCAATCGGTGCACTGGTTCCATGCGTGAACTGCGGGCACTGGTCGAGCGCGGCTTCTTCTTCCAGCACATCACCGACGACAGCGGCGAGATCCTGGTGATCGTCGGCTCCTACGGCTGGCACGGCTACTACGACCGCATCCACGTCTGGAGCGAGTCGGAAGCCGTGGCGGCGCGGGAACGCAGTGACCACCGGCCGTTCAGCGGCAACGTCGTGTGGTCCGTGGACGGCACGACGGCCGAGGTGGCCCAGGCGGTCCTGGACCTGCCGAAGCCCGGAACCCGTGGCGCGCCGACGATCGCGAAGTGCGCGCCGAACACGCTCTGGTTCCCGCGCCGCGCCACCGGGTGACGGCAGGGCCACCCCGTCCGGAGACGGGGTGGCCCTGCCGGGGAGGACTCAGAAACCCGAGTTCCCGCCGCCCCTGGTGAGGGTGTAGCCGGTGGAGTTGAGCAGGCCGCCGGACGCCGCGCCGGAAACCGCCGTGTTCGAGATCGACGCGCTGCCCGCCGCGTTCAGCTCGATCCCGTACGTGCCCGCCCCGGTGATCGTCACGCGGTCGAAGCTAATCCCGGTGATGGTCTTCTGGAAGCTGAGCAACAACCCCTGGTAGGTGCTGTCGGTGATCGTCATGTCCGACACCACGATCGGCGCGGTGATGTCCTTGGTGTCCGCGTAGATCCACAGCGCGCCGAGCTGCGAGTTCCAGTTCGGCTCGTGGCCACCGGTGCGGACGAGCGTGTTGTGCCGCACGTAGGTGGTGCCGGTGAACGGCGTCGGGTTGAACCTGGTGCTGATCGCGATGCCCGCGGACCCGGTCACCGTGTCGGAGACCAGGTTGTTCTCGGCGCGGTTGCCGGTGCCGCCGTAGACGCCGATCCCGTTGGCCAGCAGCGGAACCTGGACGGTGTTGAACGTGTACGCGCCGTTGACGACCGGCTGGCCCTCGGAGAACATCGCCAGCGCGTCGTCACCGGTGTTGCGGAAGGACGACTGGTCGATCCGGACGTTCGTGGTGGGCCCGTCCTTGGCGTGGATGTTCACGCCGTCGGCGAAGGTGTCGCGGACGCGCATCCCGGCCGCGTACAGGCCGTTCGTGCCGGAGTCCGGCCACAGGCCGACCTTGGTGTGCTCGGTCCAGACGTTCTGCAGCAGCGAGCCGGTGCCGAAGTTGCCCTCGATCGCCGCGTCGGAGGCGTTGTCCAACCGCGAGCGGACGTCGCCGAAGATCGCCAGGTCGGCGATGGTGACGTTGCTCCCGGTGGCGAAGAACCCGCCGCGGTTGGTCGTGCCCTGGATGACCGTGTGCCACGGGCCCGCACCGAAGATCCGCACGTTGGCGACGGTGATCGCCGCGGTGGTCCGGAACGTGCCCGCCGGGACGAACAGCGGCTTGTTCTGCGACGACGCGGCCGAGATCGCGGACCTGAACGCCGCGGTGGCGTCGGACCCGTTGTTCGGGACGGCGCCGTAGGCCGTGACGTTCAGCGCGCCGTCGGGAGCGGTGAACGCGGCCGGGGCGACCTCGGCGTCGATCAGGTCGACGTCGACGTGCGCGGCGGAGCCGGAGTCCTTCTGCAGCTTGAGGACCGTGCCGGCGGGCAGGTCGCCGACGATCGCGCGGGTCTCGTCGTAGAAGTGGTGGGCGTTCCCCTCGCCGGGGTTGTTCGTGTACGGGTAGGCGCCGTAGACCCAGCTGTACGCCGACGTGAGGCTGAGGTCCTGCTTCTTGGTCCCGTTGGCGTACACGGCGAGCGGCGCGGTCTGGCCCGCTCCGTCCGCACTGTCCGGGATCGAGTAGCGGACGACGATCGCGTTGGCGGGCTTGGTCAGCGTGACGCTGACGGACTGGCCGGTGGTCAGGCGCACCGCGCGCCTGCCGCTGGACTCCGACTGCACGGTCTTGAACTCGCGGCTGGCCGCGAGCACGGTTCCGTTGGTGCTGCCCGCTTCCGCCTCGTACTGGGTGTACGGCAGGGTGGCGCCGCGGGTGGCCGGTGCGGCCTCGTTCGCCACGAGGACGCTGTCGACGAGCACGTCACCGCCGGTTCCGGTCAGCGCCAGCGTGTTCAGGTTCGCGCGGAGCGGGACGGAGATGGTGGTGGTGCGCCAGCCGGTGCCGGAGGTGAGCGTCGCGGTGCCCGCGTCCCGGCCGTTGGCCGACACGGCGAGCGTGCGGGACGCCCCGCTGCTGTTGGAGAAGCGGATCGTGGCGGTCGCCGTGCCCGCGGCGGGCATCGCGACCGTGCGGACCACCCGTGCCCCGGACGTGCCGAATCCCGTGACGTAGCCGGAACCGCTGAAACCGGACGTCGAGGTGGCCGTGGTCGCGCCACCGGAGAGGAACGCCGACTCGGCCTCACCCGGTCCGGCGGGCGGTGCGACGACGACCGGGTTCACCGCGAGGCTGTCCAGGTTGACGTTGCCGGAGTCGCCGCTGTCGAAGGCGTAGGCGATCGAGTGGGACGCGGCGGACAGCGACACGGTCTCGGACGCGGTGCCCCAGGTGTCCCAGTTCGCCGTCGGGGGCAGGGAGACCTGCCGCAGCCTGGCGCCGTCGACGTGGAGCGACAACGTCATCGCCGTGCCGGTTCCGTTGGCGTACCGCAGGTCCAGCGACTGGTTGCCGGACGTGGTGGTCACCTGGAACGTGGTGCGGGCGTTGCCCCTGTTGCCGTCGGTGTAGCCGCCGACGAAACCGGACCCGGTGTAGCCGGGGTGGTCGCTCGCGACGAACGCGCCGCCGGACAGGGCGGCGTTCTCGGCCTCGCGCAGCGGGCCGCTGTCCGGAGCGGACGACGCCACGTCGAGGTAGTCGATGTTCACGTTGCCGTTGTCGGCGGAGCCGAACGAGTAGGCGATGGAGTGGGAACCCGCACCCAGCGTGACGCTCGTGCCGGAGGTGCCCCAGGTGTCCCAGTTCGCCGTGGCGGGCAGGGAGACCTGCCGCGGCGCGCCGCCGTCCACGGTCAGCGTCAACGTCCTGGCCGAGCCGGTTCCGTTGGCGTAGCCCAGCACCAGCGAGTAGGTGCCCGCGCTGACGGAGACGGGGAAGGTGGCCTTCGCGCCGCCCCTGTTGCCGTCGGTGAAGCCGCCGACGAAACCGGTGCCGCTGTAGCCGGGGTGGTCGGTCGCGGTGACCGCGCCGCCGGACAGGGCGGCGCGCTCGGCCTCGACGCGGGTGGTCGCCGCACTGGCGTCGACCACGGGGGAGAGGGCGAGGGCGGTGAGCGCCAGCAGGGTGGCGAGGCGACGTCCGTGGCGCCTTGGTGTTTTCACGATCGAATCCGTTCCGTTGGGGGCTCAGCCCTTGACCGCGCCGGACAGCGCGCCGCCGTTGAGGAAGAGGCGCTGGAAGGCGAGGAACAGGGCGACAGGGATCACCGTGGAGATGGCGAGCGCGGCGAGGAACACGTCGAGCTCGATGAAGCGCTGCAACGCGGGCAGCCGCACCGACAGCGGCTGGACGGCCGGATCGGGCAGGACGAGCATGGGCCAGAGGAAGTCCTTCCACGCGGCGATGACGGCGAACACCGACACCACCCCGAGGATCGGACGGGACAGGGGCAGCACCACGGACCAGAACAGGCGGAAGGGGCCCGCTCCGTCGACCCGCGCTGCCTCGAACACCTCGCGCGGGAGGTTGTCGAAGAAGCGCTGCACCAGCAGGATGTTGAACGCGTTCGCGCCCGCGGGCAGCCAGACCGCCCAGAACGTGTTGATCATCGAAAGGTCGACCACGGTCAGGTACAGGGGCACCAGCAGCACGACCGCGGGCACGAACAGCGTCGCCAGCACCACGCCCGTGAGCACCTTGCGGTAGCGCGGGCGCAGCACGGACAGCGCGAAACCCGCGGTCGTCGCGACGAGGAGCTGCACGAGCCACGCGCCCGCCGCGATCCAGACCGTGTTGAGGAAGTACTCGTCGATCCGCACCCGTGTCCACGCGGTGGCCAGGTTCGCGAAGTCGAATCCGTTCGGCCACAGCGCGAGCGGCTCGCGCAGGGTGTCCTGCGTCGGCGTGATCGCCGACTTCGCCAGCCACAGCACCGGCCCGAGACCCGCGGCGAACAGCAGCACCAGCAGGACGGTGTGCACCAGGCGGGCCGTGCGGCGCACCCGCGGCTTGCGCCAGTCGAACGAGGAGAGCACGCCGCGGTCGTTCATGTCGTGCTCCAGGAACGGGTGAGCCGGAAGTAGGTCGCGGACAGGATCCCCAGCACCACGGCGAGCATCAGGCTCAGCGCCGTCGCGGAGCCGTAGTCGCCGCCCAGGCTGTTGGCGAAGGCGTAGTTGTAGATCAGCAGCAGGACCGTGGTCGTGGAGTTGGCCGGGCCGCCGCCGGTGAACAGGAACGGCTCCAGGAACACCTGCGCCGTGCCGACGATCTGGAGGATGAACGTGATCAGCAGGATGCCCCGCAGCCGCGGGATCGTCACGTGCCAGACCTTGCCCCACACCGAGGCGCCGTCGATCTCGGCGGCCTCGTACTGCTCCGGCGGCACGCTGGTGAGCGCCGCCAGGTAGATGATGACCGTGCCACCGGCCGCCGCCCACGTCGACTGGACCACCAGCGACACCATCGCCGTGCTCGCGTCCTGCAACCAGGGCACGGGACCGATGCCCACGGCCCCCAGCAGCGTGTTGAACACGCCGTTGGGGCTCGCGTCGTAGAAGAACTTCCACAGCAGCACCGCGACCACCGGCGGGATCACCACCGGCAGGTACGCGAGCGTGCTGTAGAGGCCCTTGAACCGCCGGACCTCGCTCATCAGCACCGCCGCCACCAACGGGATCGGGTAGCCCATGAGCAGGGCCAGCACGGCGAACCACAGGGTGTTCCGCACGGCCGTCCACAGCAGCGGATCGGCCAGCACGGCCCGGAAGTTCTCCAGCCCCGCGAACGTCGGCGCGGTGACCAGGTTGGTCTCCTGGAGGCTCATCACCACCGACTGCACGATCGGCGCCCAGGAGAACAGCCCGAACACCACCAGCATCGGCAGCAGGAACACCACCGTGCCCAGCCCGCCGCCCCGCGCCCACGTGACCGGTGACCGCCGGACGCGGCGGCGGGCGGGCACGGCGGGCGGGGGAGAGGCGGTCAGCGGGGGGCCCGGATCCAGCGTCGGTGGCGCGGTCACTTCTTGTCCAGCAGCGCTTGCGCCTGGGTCCGGACTCCGTTCAGCAGGGAACCGATGTCGGCGCCGCGGTCGGTCAGCACGGACTGCACGACCGGGTCGAGCAGCGCGTACACCTGCTGGGTGGAGCGGGTCGGCTCCGGGACCAGCGGCTGGCCGAACATCTTGTCGGTGTAGGGCGTCATCTGCTTCACCGGGACGTTGACGTACTGCGCGATCCACGTCATCCGCTCGTCGAACGCGGCCTTGTCGAACACCGGCAGCTCCGGCGAGCCGACGGCCTGACCGGACTCCGCGGTGGACTTCGCGTCCGCCACGGCCGCGTCCTGGTCGGTGAGCTTCTCCAGGTAGTAGAAGTCGATCCACTTCACGGCCGCCGCCCTGGTCGGCTCCGGCGCCTTCGCGCTGACCGCCGCGAGCGTGCCGCCGCCCAGCACCCCGGCGTTCGCGCCACCGGTCAGCGGCAGGGCCGCGACGCCGTAGTCCTCCGGCTTCATCGCGTTCTGGGCCTTGAGCGACCCGTAGTTGCCGCCACCGGAGATGTACATGCCGATCCTGCCGGCGGCGAAGTCCTGGTTGATCGTGCCCCACTCGTACAGGAAGTTCGCGCCCATGCTGTTGTCGTCCCACCGCATGGCCTTGACGGTCCGCAGCGCCTCGACCATCTCCGGACTGTCCACGGTGGACTTGGCGCTGTCACCATCGAGTTCTTCCGTGCGACCGCCGAACGCGTAAGCCAGCGTGGTGGCGATCCAGCCGCCGGTGTTGCCGCTCGTCATCATCGAGAACCCGGCCTGGCCGGTCTTCTCGGAGATCTGCTTGGCCGCCGACCGGATCTCGTCCCACGTCGTCGGGGGCTTGTCCGGGTCGAGACCGGCACGGGTGAACAGGGTCCGGTTGTAGTGCAGCGCCTGGCCGTGCGCGGCGATCGGCACCGCCCACATCTTCCCGTCGTCCGCCGATCCCGCCTTGGCGACCTCCTTGCTGAACTTCCCGGCGTACGGCAGCCCGGCGACCTGGCCGCTGATGTCCGCGATCTGCTTGCGCTCGATGAGCCCGCGGCCGTCGGTGAACGGCACGGTGAACACGTCCGGGAGGGTTCCGCCGGCCAACTGCGTGGTGAACGTGGTGGCGTCCCACTTGTACTCGCGCGGCACCAGGTCGATCGTCGGGTTCGCCGACTCGAACTGCGAGACGCGGGTGGTGAACGCGTCGATCGCCCCTTGCTCCAGACCGGGGTCGAGCGACACGGCCACGACGGTCTTCCCGTCGGCGCTCTCGGCGCCTCCACCGGAACACGCGGCCAGCACGGCGGTGGCGACCGCCAGAACAGCGATGGACTTCATCGTCCCTCCCAGGGGCGGATTTCTCAGGAACGCAGCCAGACGGCTGTGTCGGTGGGCAGGAGGTCGCCGTCCAGGTCGCCGCTGGCGAGCAGGACGGAGGTGTGCGGGGGCAGCGGGATGGCGGTCGGACCCAGGTTGACCAGGCAGACCAGGTCGTTGCCGCGGCGGAACGCGAGGACGCCGTCGACGGAGTCGAGCCAGTCGAACGACCCGCCGCGCAGCGCGGGCTCGGTGCGGCGGATCGACAGCATCGTGCGGTAGAGCGAGAGCGTCGAGCCGGGGTCGCGTTCCTGCGCCTGCACGGAGAACTCGCCCCAGCCCGAAGGCTGCGGCAGCCACGAGCCGCCGTCGCCGAACCCGAACGAGGACCCGTCGGCGGTCCACGGCAGCGGCACCCGGCAGCCGTCGCGGCCGGGGTCGACGCCCTCGGACCGGAAGTGCATCGGGTCCTGGAGCGAGTCGAGCGGCAGGTCCTCCACCTCGGGCAGGCCCAGTTCGTCGCCCTGGTACAGGTACAGCGAGCCCGGTAGCGCGCCGGTCAGCAGCGCCGCCGCCCGCGCCCGGCGCAGGCCCGTGGCGAGGTCCGTGGGGATGCCGAACCGCCGCGCCGCGAAGCCGAACGAGCTGTCCTCGCGGCCGAACCGGGTCACCGGCCGGGTCACGTCGTGGTTGGACAGCGTCCACGTCGGCGGCGCGTCCACCGGCCGGTGGGCCTCCACGGTGGACTCGATGGAGGCGCGCAGCTGCGCCGGGTCCCAGGGCCGCATCATGAAGTCGAAGTTGAACGCGGTGTGCATCTCGTCCGGCCGCAGGTAGCGGGCGAAGCGGTGCTGGTCGGCCAGCCAGATCTCGCCCACGAGCATCCGCGGCTCCTCGTAGGAGTCCGCCACCGCGCGCCAGCCGCGGTAGATGTCGTGCAGCTCGTCGCGGTCGACGAACGGGTGCTCGCCGGGCCGCTGCTCGCCGACCAGCGCGGGGAACGAGGAGTCCTTGACCGGCATGGTGGCCGAGTCGATCCGGATGCCCGCGACCCCGCGGTCGAACCAGAACCGCAGCACGTCCTCGTGCTCGCGGCGCACGTCCGGGTGGTTCCAGTTCAGGTCCGGCTGCTGCGGCGCGAACAGGTGCAGGTACCACTCGCCGGGCGTGCCGTCGGAGTTCGCGGTCCTCGTCCAGGTGCCGCCGGAGAAGCTCGACACCCAGTCCGTCGGCGGCCGCGAACCGTCCTCGCCGCGTCCGGGGCGGAACCAGAACCGTTGCCGCTCAGGCGATCCCGGCTCGGCCGCGAGCGCTGCTCGGAACCACTCGTGCCGGTCGGACACGTGGTTGGGCACGATGTCGACGATCGTCCGGATGCCCAGCGCCGCCGCCTCGGCGATCAGCGCCTCGGCCTCCTCCAGGGTGCCGAACGCCGGGTCGATCGCCCGGTAGTCGGCCACGTCGTAGCCGCCGTCGGCCAGCGGCGAGGAGTACCAGGGCGTGAACCAGATCGCGTCCACGCCGAGCGCCGCCAGGTAGGGCAGCCGGGAGCGCGCCCCGGCCAGGTCGCCGGTGCCGTCCCCGTTCCCGTCGGCGAAGCTGCGCGGGTACACCTGGTAGATGACGGCGGTGCGCCACCACCCGGCCGATTCGGTGGAAGCGTTGCGGGCAAAGGCCGATGTGCTGGTGCTCACGAAGCTCCGTCCCAAGCGACTGACCACTGTGGACGCTCCGGCCGCTCGATCCGCGGACTAGGTTTAGCGCTCCACCTAGAGGGACGGTAATGTGACCCCCGGCACCCTGTCAACGGTGGAACCGGTCTTCCACCGCGAGGGGGCGTCGTATCCTGGGACGCGCGACGAGAGGAGTTCGACAGGTGCGGGTCACCCTGCGGGACATCGCCGACGAGGCGGGCGTGAGCATGATGACCGTGTCGAACGTCGTCAACGGCAACAAGGCCCGCGTCTCACCGGAGACGATCGAGCGCGTGCGGCGGATCGTGGCCGAGCGCGGCTACGTGCCCAGCGCGTCGGCGCGCAGCCTCGCGGCCAAGTCGTCGCGGCTGATCGGGCTGCTGGTCCCGGCCGCCGACGAGGACAGCATGATGATCAGCCCGCACAACGTCGCCATCGCCGGCCAGATCGAGCGCGAGCTGCGCAAGCGCGGCTACCACCTGCTGCTGCGCGGCATCGCGCACCCGGACGAGGTGACCGAGGCGCTCCAGTCGTGGAGCCTGGACGGCGCGGTGCTGCTCGGGTTCCTCGACGAGGAGCTGGACCGGCTCACCAAGGCCACGATCGGCGCGGTCCGCGTGCTGGCCGTCGACAGCTACTCCAAGAACCGCGTCACCACCGGCGTCCGCGCGGACGACTTCGCGGGCGCCCGGCTCGCCGCGGAGCACCTGATCGGGCTCGGCCACCGCCGGATCCTGTTCGCCGGACCGTCGTTCTCCGACGTCGGCGTGGTGCACCAGCGGTTCGAGGGCTTCCTCCACGCGTTCACCGACGCGGGCCTGACCTGGGACGACGGGCTCATCGAGACGGTCAACACGACCCACGCGGACGGCCTGGCGGTCGGGCGTCGGCTGCTCGCCGCGCACCCGACCGCCACCGCCGTGTTCGCCACCGCGGACATCCTCGCGATCGGCATCATGGAGGGGGTCGCGGAGAGCGGCGGGACCGTGCCGGACGACGTCTCGGTGATCGGCTTCGACAACCTCGACCTGTGCGCGTACGTCACGCCCAAGCTGACGACGATCGCCCAGGACATCGGCGAGAAGGCGGCCACGGCCGTGCGGATGCTGGTCAGCTCCATCGAGGGCGGCAAGCAGCCGAGGAAAGCCGTCACCATCGGCGTCGACCTGGTCGAACGCGCGTCCACCGCCCGACCCCGGACGTGAGGACGCGCGCGCGGCCACGGGGCCACGCGCGCGTCCTCCGGTGGATTACTTGCGCAAGTCGTAGACGGTCGTCCCGTCGACCTCCACGGCGGTGAAGTTGGCCTCCACCCAGGTGGCGATCTCACTGCCGCCGCCCATTCCGCCCCCGCGTCCGCCGGGCACGTAGTACCCGATCTTCCCGTCGGCGACGTACTGCTGGAACTCGGCCAGCGTCGGCGCGGGGTCGGATCCGCTCCACCCGCCGATGCCGATCACGGCCTTGCCGCTGGCCAGTTCCAGGTTCGCGGCGCTCTGGGAGCTGACGGTCGCCGCGGCCCACGGGGTGTCCGTGTTCTTCAGCAGTTCGGTCAGCCCGCTGCCGGTCGACTCCTCGCCGGGACCGCCCATGCCGCCACCCATGCCGCCGGACGCGTAGGCCGCCGGACCGGACACCGGGATGGAGCCGCTGTGCGTCGCCGCCGCCGTGGCGACCGAGTACGAGGCGGTGCCGAGCAGACCGGCCACCAGCACGCCGCCGAGCAGGACCTTCTTCGCTTGCGTCACGCCGAGCACGACCACCGTGGCGACCGCGACCGTCACGACCGCGATGGTCCACCGCGCGAACGGCAGCCACTCCGCCACCCGGTCCAGCAGTGCGAAGCTCCAGAACCCGGTCACCGCGACCATCGCCGCGAGCGCGATCCGCGCGGGCGTGTGCGCGCGTCCCCGCCACAGCTCACGGCCCGAGATCGCCACCGTGCCGACGATTCCCGGCGCCAGCGCCACGCTGTAGTACGGGTGGATGATCCCGCTCATGAAGCTGAACACCGCCATCGTGACGATCATCCAGCCGCCCCACAGGACCAGCGCGGCACGGGTCCGGCTGGTGCGCGGCGCGCGGCGGGTGAACCACAGCCCGGCGACCAGGCTGATCAGCGCGGCGGGCAGCAGCCACGACACCTCGCTGCCGAAGCTCGCGCCGAACATCCGGCCGATCCCCGACTCGCCGCCGAACCCGGTGTTGCCGCCACCGGCCATTCCGCCGCCTCCGCCGCCGGGGCCTTGGCCGAACAGCCTGCCGAGGCCGTTGTAGCCGACGGCCAGCTCCCACAGGCTGTCGTTGGTCGAGCCGCCGATGTAGGGCCGCGAGTCCGCGGGCCACAGCTCGACCAGCACGATGAACCAGCCCGCCGACACGACCATCGCGGCCGCGGCGCCCAGCAGGTGCAGGAACCTCTTGCCCAGCCCTGTCGGGGCCGCGACCAGGTACACGAGTCCCAGCGCGGGCAGCACCAGCAGCGCCTGACCCATCTTCGTCAGGAACGCGAACCCGATCGCCACCCCGGCGAGCGCGAGCCACAGGGCGCTCGCCTTCTCCAGCGACCGCACCACGCAGTACGCGGCCGCCACCATCAGCAGCACCAGCAGCGCGTCCGGCAGGTTGAACCGGAACACCAGCGTGGCGATCGGCGTCAACGCCAGCGCGACGCCGGCGAGCAGCCCGGCGACCGGGCCGGAGGTGCGCTTCACCGTGGCGTACAACAAGCCCACGGCGGCAACGCCCTCCAAGGCCTGCGGCGCCAGGACCGTCCAGCTGGAGAAGCCGAAGATCCGGGCGAACAGGCCGCTCACCCACAGGAACGCGGGCGGCTTGTCGACCGTCAGCACGTTGCCGGAGTCGAGCGACCCGAACAGCCACGCCTTCCAGCTCTGCGTCGCGGACTGGGTCGCGGCGGCGTAGAAGCCGTTGCCGTAGCCGGAAGCCGACAGGTTCCACAGGTACAGCACGGCCGTGCCCGCGAGGAGGGCGAGGAACGCCGGGCGGACCCACCGGGGATCGCGCTGGGGTTTCGGAACCACAGGGGCGACGGTAGTCGCGCTCGGCGCCAGCGTCGTGGTCATCGGTTGCTCTCCAGAGGGGTCGGAACGGGACGGGAGCGGAACACCCAGTTGCGCAGCAGCAGGAAGCGCAGCACGGTGGCGACCAGGTTGGCGCCGACGACGGCGACGACCTCGGCGACCTGGCCGGGGTCGGTGGAGCTGTGCAGCAGCGCGAGCGACCCGCTGGTCAGCGCGAGCCCGAGACCGAACACGATCAGGCCCTCGAACTGGTGCTTGCCCGCGCCGTGCCGACCGCGGACACCGAAGGTGAAGCGGCGGTTGGCCGCGGTGTTCGCGACGGCGGTGACCAGCAGCGCCACCAGGTTCGCGCCCTGCGCGCCCAGCCCGCCGCGCATCACCAGGAACAGCAGCAGGTAGGCCAGGGTGCTGGTCGCGCCGATCGCGCCGAACCGCACGAGCTGGCGCAGCAGACCCGTTGGCACACCGGGGGTTCCGCTCTCCAGGGGTTCGCGGCCGAGCTGCTGGCGGAGTTCCGCGATCGGCAGCTTGCCGGTCGCGAGCGCCCGCCCGAGCCGGGCCACGCCCCTGAGGTCCGCCATCGCGGTCGACACGATGTCGACCCGGCTGTCCGGGTCGTCCACCCAGTCCACCGGGACCTCGTGGATGCGCAGGCCCGCCCGTTCGCCCAGCACCAGCAGCTCGGTGTCGAAGAACCAGCCGGTGTCCACGACGTGCGGCAGCAGCCGCTTCGCCACGTCCGCGCGGATCGCCTTGAACCCGCACTGCGCGTCGGAGAACCGGGTGGCGAGCGTGCCCCGCAGCAGCAGGTTGTAGCAGCGGGAGATGAACTCCCGCTTCGGGCCGCGCACGACCCG
Organism: Umezawaea sp. cmx-9-4; assembly: GCA_049997955.1. Classification (GTDB taxonomy): domain Bacteria; phylum Actinomycetota; class Actinomycetes; order Mycobacteriales; family Pseudonocardiaceae; genus Umezawaea. The sequence continues at coordinate 163,976 of JAEBDY010000005.1, forward strand.
CGCGCCGCGGGCCAGCCTGCTGCCGATCGCGATGTCGGAGTGCCCGGAGATCAGCGGGGCGATCAGCGGCGGCAGCGCGGCGAGGTCCGTCGACAGGTCGACGTCCATGTACGCCAGCACCGGGGCGTCGGAGGCGAGCCACACCCGGTGCAGCGCCCGGCCGCGGCCCTTCTCCTCCAGGTGCACCACGACGACCTCGGGCAGCTCGTCGACGAGCGCTTGGGCCACGGCCGCGGTGCCGTCCGTGCTGGCGTTGTCCGCGATGGTGATCCGGAAGGGGTACGGCGAGGTCCGGACCAGGTCGGCGTGCAGCCTGCGCACGCACGGGCCGAGGTCGACCTCCTCGTTGAACACCGGCACCACCACGTCCAGGACGGGGGTCTTGGTGTTCGTCGCGATGGGAGTCGCACCGGGCCGCAGCGTCGTGAGTGTCATGAGCCCAACTTCGAGGCCGTGGCTGGGTGCTTCGTGTGTCATCGCTGTGCGCCGACTGTGAGGTCGTGGACGGCCACGCCGTCCACCGTCGAGCCGTCGAAGTTCTGCTGGACCCAGGCCGCGATCTCCTGCGCCGCGTCGCTCCCGGTCGATCCGGACATCCCGGCCCCGCCGAGGAAGTAGTGGATCCGGCCGTCCGCCACGAGCTGCTGGAACTCGGCGAGCGTGGGGGCCGGGTCGGTGCCGTTGAAGCCGCCGACGGCCATCACGGGCCTGCCGCTGCCCAATTGGTAGCCCGCGGCGTTGTTCGAGCCCACCGCGGCGGCGGCCCACGTCTGGGAACCGTTCCGCAGCAACGACACCAGCTCGGCGCCGGGCGTGGGAGCGCTCAGCAGGCCGCCCATGCCGCCGCCCATGCCGCCACCGCCGCGGAATCCGCCTGTGCCCGCCGGACCCGCGGACGGGATCGCGCCGGAGTGCGGGGTGGTCGCCGTGGCAACCGAGTACGCGCCCGGCCCGACCAGTGCCGCGACCAGCGCGATCGGCACGAACGCCCTGGGGCTGAAGAAGAACCCGGCCGCCGCGACGAACCCCAGCACCAGCACCGCGATGGCGAACGCGCTCGACCACGAGGTCAGCAGCAGGTACGCCTGCAACGCGGCCAGCGCGACCGCGCCGGACAGGACCGCGAGTGCCATCGGGTCGTGCCGCCCGCGCCACAGCGCGGTGGCGCCGATGCCGATCACCGCGCCGATCGCGGGCGCCAGCGCCACGGTGTAGTAGCCGTGGATGATCCCGTTCATGTAGCTGAAGACGGCCGCGGTGACCAGCAGCCAGCCGCCCCACAGCAGCAGTCCGGCGCGGGCGGCCCGGTCGCCCGCCCACCAACCGCCGAGGAGCAGCACGACGGCGGCGGGCAGCAGCCACGCGATCTGGCTCCCCATCTCGCCACCGAACAGCCGGGACCACCCCGTGGTGCCCCAGCCGCCGCCCGCGCCGCCGCCGACGCTGCCGACCTCGTCACCGGTGAGCCTGCCGAAACCGTTGTACCCCAACGTCAGTTCGAGCACGCTGTTCGTCTGCGACCCGCCGATGAACGGCCGCGAGGCCGCCGGGACCAGCTCGACCACCGCGATCCACCAGCCGCCCGCGACGACCACCGCTCCGAGCGCGACCGCCAAGTGCGCGATCTTCCTGCCCAGCGCGGCGCGGGCGAACACCAGGTACGCCAGCCCGAACGCGGGCAGCACCAGGAACGCCTGGAGCATCTTCGCCAGGAACGCGAACCCGACGGCCGCACCGGCCAGCGCGAGCCACTTGGCGCTGGCCTTCTCCGTCGCGCGCACCGTGCAGTACGCGCCCGCCACGAGCAGGAGCACCAGCAGCGCGTCCGGGTTGTTGAACCGGAACATCAGCACCGCGACCGGCGTCAACGCCAGCACCGCACCCGCGACCAGCCCGGCCGCCGCGCCCGAAGTCCGCTTCACCGCCGCGTGCAGCAGCCAGACGCTCGCGACACCCATCAAAGCCTGCGGCACCAGGACGCTCCACGCGCTGACCCCGAAAAGTCGCGCCGACAGCCCCGTGAACCACAGCGCGGCGGGCGCCTTGTCGACCGTGATCGAGTTCGCCGCATCGGTGGACCCGAAGAACCACGCCTCCCAACTCTGCGAGCCTGCTTGGGCGGCGGCCGAGTAGTAGGCGTTGGCCCACTCGGAGTCGCCGAGCCGCCACAGGTAGAGGACGGCGGTCGCGGCCAGCAGGCCGACCAGCGCCGGCCGCGGATCTCTGGCTCGTGGAGGAGGCGCGGGCGGGGCGGAGGGTGCGTGAGCGGGGGAGTCGACGACCGTCATGCCGCCGAGATTCGCGCTCCCGGCTGGGCGCTCCTTGTGCCGCGCCTGTGCGCCACCTGTGTGGAGAACCCGCGGTGCGCCCCGACGAGGTAGGCCCTCGAACTCGGACGCTGCGAGGGACCACCGACAAGAACGGACCCGTGACTAGGTGAGGTGCTCGCGCACGGCCGCCAGGTGTGCGTCGGTGATCCCCGTGTGCGGATCGACCCGCACCAGACCGGTGGCCTTGCCCGCCCGCCTGGACAGGAACGCGTCCCGCGCGGCGGGGTACACGTCGAAGTCGTCGTCGAGCCACACCAGGGGCCGCTGCCCCGCGTACCGGGCAACGGCGGCGAATTTCCAGCCGCTGTCGACGTTCGCGCAGTCCACGACGGGGAGAACGGGCAACCCGATGGCCGGGCCCACCATGGTGTTGGCCTGGTGGCCCCAGGTCGTCGCCCAGACCAGCTCCGCGTCCCCGGCCGCTTCGAGCAGGGCCGGTCCGTGTCCGGGGTTGAGCCACATCCGCAGCGGGTGCTTCCGGCTCCAGCCCCGGAGCCGGAACTCGTGCTCCACGAACCCCGGCGGCTTCGGCTTGGCGGCGAAGGGGTTCAGCGGGCCGTCGACGTCGAGGAACAGGACCGGTTTCACCTCACCATGGTGCCAGTCCCACGAGCGCCGGATCGACGCCGAACACCGGGGCCGCCGAGCGGGTCGGGACGAGTCGACCCATGGCCCAATCTCACGCGGTCGGCACTCCAGCGGCTGCTTCCTCCACCCGTGGCGCACGCTCATGCCGGTGTCAGGACGTCTGGGTGTGAGCCGCAGGATCGCTACGAAAGCCGGGCGCGTCACCGGCTCGTCCACCGCGGGTCAGACTTGCCAGCGGGCGCGGACGATTCCGTCGTCGTCGGGTCGCACTGCCACGAGCAGTGGGTTGTGCCCGTCGATCGCGTGCGGCAGGAGCATGGCCGCGCGGGCGCCTGCCACCGCATCGGCCAAGCCCGACCGGTCATCGCCGTCGGCGTGGGAGCTGTGGATGCGGCCGTCCGCCTGCTCCAGAACGGCCCGGCCTGCGAAGTCCGGCGACATCGTGCGCAGCACCGCGGCAACATCGGTGGACAGGTCCGGCCACACGTGCAGCAGCGCGCGCGGACCGAGGTCGGGCACGGCGGCGTCGGCTGTGAGCCGATGCCACCGGGAGCGGTGGCCGACGAACTGCTCCTCCACCAGCACCCTGCCGCGCTGTGCCACGAGTGCCGCCACCTCGGCCCAGAACGCCGCGTCCGCCGGACGCGATTCGAACGGCCCGTCGTCAAGCGGGTCGTGGGGCGAGCCGTCCAGCGGCTCGACGAACAAACCGCTCGCGGTGGTCAGGGCGACCGCACGTCCGCACGGTCGCGCGCTTCCGATGTACATGTACTGGTCGTAGCCGACGTGGACGAAGAACCGGTCGTCGGCCTCGAGTCGGCACCACGCGCCGTTGTCACGCAGCATGGCGCGCACCAGTTCACGCCCGACGTCCAAGGTGATCCGCGCGCCGTCGTGGTAGCCGGTGAGGTCGGGTGGGAACAGCCCGCGCAGCCCGTGGCCGTCGACGGGCGGCTCTGCTCCGAAGTGGACGGACCCGCTGACCGCGGGGTCGCGGATGGTCAGCCGGGTCACGTCGGTGTCCTGGGCGAACGCGGTCACGGCGGCGAGGTAGGCGGCCTCCACCGGACCGTGGTCGCCCACCACGTCTTCAGGCCCGCGGTACACGCCCCGGTCGTCGCGATCGGCGGGGTCGTACTTGGTGATCCGGTGGACGTACGACGTGCTCATGCTCGGCCGGGTCGCCCTTCGGAAGCGTGGTGATCGGTTCGATCACGCTAGCCGAGCCACCACGTCAACAACGACCACCATGCCCGGCTTGACGCCTCCTGACCTCGACCGACAGCAGTGCCGGGCTCACGTGTCCCTGTCCGCAGCTTCGTGCGCCCGCGAACACCCTGTCCTGCCGCTGATCGTCCGTCGACGCATGCTGCGGTTTCCGCGCCAGTGCTGTTGGTCAGTTCGCTTCGAACCAGGTGGCGATGGTGTCGATGTCGTCGTTCACGAGACCGACGCCGGCTGTGACGGTGTAGACCAGTGCAGGCTTGGAACGAGCGAGCAGCGGGTTGGACGACGCGACAACCGAGTAGCACCTGTCCAGGCGCACTGGGACCATCGTGCGCATGACGCAGAACGCGACATCGGCGGCGCAGGGGTGCGTTTTCTGCGCCATTGCGGCGGGGCAGGCCGAGGCCAGTGTGGTTCACGAGGACGAGACCGTCGTGGTCTTCATGGATCTGAACCCCGTCACGCCCGGCCACCTGCTCGTCGTGCCACGCGAGCACGCGGTGGGCCTCGAAGACCTCGATGGAGTCACGAGCGCTCACGTCTGGTCGGTCGGTCACAACATGGCACGGGCCCTGCGACGCTCGACCGCGCGCTGCGAGGGGATCAACGTTCTCCTCTGTGATGGCGAAGTCGCCTTCCAGACGGTCTTCCACTTCCACCTCCACGTCATCCCTCGCTACGCGGGAGACGGCTGGACCCTCAAGGCCAGATCGCCGGAACGCGAGAGGTCGCTCCTCGACAGCGACGCGCAAGCGGTCAAAGACGCCATCGCGTCGACGGACCGACAAGAACGGTGGCTCAGCGGCGGGCGGGCAGCTGCACCGTGAACCGCGTCTTCCCAGGCTCACTGGCCACACCCACGGTCCCACCGTGCGCGGCCACCACGGCCGACACGATCGACAACCCCAACCCCGTGCTCCCCGCCGCCCGAGACCGCGAACTGTCCCCGCGCGCGAAGCGCTCGAACACGTCCGGCAGCAGCTCGGCGGAGATCCCGGGCCCGTCATCGGTCACCGTGAACTCAACCCGCACCCCAGACCCAGACACCCCGGACCCCGAAACAGAAAGCCCCGTGGTCACGGTCGTACCCGGCGGGGTGTGCGTGCGGGCGTTGGACAGCAGGTTCGCCAGCACCTGGTGCAGCCGGTCGCCGTCACCGATCACCGTCACCGGCTCGGCAGGCAGTTCCAGCTGCCAGTGGTGGTCCTGCGCCGCGATCCGGGCGTCGCTCACGGCGTCCAGCACCAGCCGCGTCAGGTCGACCTCGGCGTTGTCCAGCGGCCTGCCCGCGTCCAGCCTGGCCAGCAGCAGCAGGTCCTGCACCAGCACGGTCATCCGGTCCGCCTCGGACTCCACCCGGCTCATCGCGTGCGCGATCTCCGGCGGCACCTCGGCCTTGCTGCGCCTGGTCAGCTCGGCGTAGCCGCGGATCGCGGCCAGCGGCGTGCGCAGCTCGTGCGACGCGTCCGCCACGAACTGCCGGACCCTCGTCTCGGTGGCGTGCCGAGCCGTCAGAGCGGCGCCGATGTGGCCGAGCATCCGGTTGAGCGCGAGCCCCACCTGCCCGACCTCGGTTCCGGGGTCGGCGTCCTGCTCCGGCACCCGCACCGCGAGCGCCACCTCGCCCTCGTGCAGCGGCAGCTCGGACACCCGCGTCGCGATGCCCGCCACCCGTTGCAGCGGGGTGAGGGTGCGGCGCACGATGAACGCGCCCGCCACCCCGGCGATGACCAACCCCGCCAGCGCCACGCCGCCGAGCACGAAACCCAGTTGCAGCACCGTCGCGTCGACGCTCGCCAGCGGCAGGCCGGTGATGAGCACGTCACCCAGCGGCGTGGCGGTCGCGATCAGCCGGTACTCGCCGAGACCGTCCAGCGTCACCGAGCGCGGCGCGGAGTCGGGGGTGAGGCCGATGAGCTGGGGGCGGGCCTCGTCGGGCACCGGCTCCCGGTCGCCGCGGTCGGGGGTGAGCCGCTGCGCCTGGACGACCGTGTTGTCGCGGACCGCCGCGGAGAGGGTGCCGGGCGCCTGTCCCGGCCCCTGCAGCGGATCGCGGTCGGCGTTCGCCTGACCGGGCAGCTTCGGCCAGTTGGGCGGCGGCCCGGTGCGGAACTCCGACGCCCGGTTCGCCGCGAACCGCAGCTGCTCGTCGAGCTTGCTGATCTGGAAGTCCCGCAGCGCCACCATCGTGACCACGCCGATGACCAGGCACACCAGCGTGAGCAGCGCCATCTGCTCCGCGATGATCCGCGTGCGCAGCGACCAGGACCTAGGGTGCAGGCTTGAGGACATAGCCCGCGCCCCGCATCGTGTGGATCATCGGCTCGTGGCCCGCGTCGATCTTCTTGCGCAGGTACGAGATGTAGAGCTCCACGATGTTCGCCTGGCCGCCGAAGTCGTAGCTCCACACCCGGTCCAGGATCTGCGCCTTGCTCAGCACCCGCTTGGGGTTGCGCATCAGGTACCGCAGCAGCTCGAACTCGGTCGCGGTCAGGTCGATCGACCGGCCCGCGCGGTGCACCTCGCGCGTGTCCTCGTCCAGCCGCAGGTCGCCGACCACCAGCTCCGCGCCCGCCGTCGCCTCGGTCACGCCGGTGCGGCGCATCAGCGCGCGCAGCCGCAGCACGACCTCCTCCAGGCTGAACGGCTTCGTCACGTAGTCGTCGCCACCCGCCGTGAGCCCGGCGATGCGGTCCTCCACGGCGTCCTTCGCGGTCAGGAACAGCACGGGCAGGGTCGGCTGCTCGGCCCGCAGCCTGCGCAGCACCTCCAGCCCGTCGAAGTCGGGCAGCATGACATCCAGCACGACGGCGTCCGGCCGGAACTCCCGCGCGGTGCGCACGGCCGAGGCGCCGTCCAGCGCGGTGCGGACCTCCCAGGTCTCCATCCGCAGCGCCATCGACATCAACTCGGCCAGGGTGGACTCGTCGTCCACCACCAGCACCCGCACCGCCTGCCCGTCCGGACGGCGGAGTTCGTCGTGCTTCTTGCCGGTGGTCACTGCGCGCATGTCCTCATGGTTCGCGGAGGCCTTTGGCCGGTGCTGTGCGAATCCTGTGTACCACCTGTGAACAGGACCGGCAGGCCCACAGCGGTCGCCCATCCGGCGCACAGCGCACGCACAGGCTCAGGGGTGACCGTGGTCTCCACAGGGGGCGAACGCCCTCCGGAGGACCGCAGGAGGAACGACGATGAGCACCGACCAGAACACTCCGGCGGAGCAGCCGGGTTCGGCCGTGCCACCGCAGGCCGCGCCGCCGCGGGAACCGGCCTGGGGCGCTGAGCAACCGCAGGGCTCCGGGGTCTCGTGGTCCGGCCGCAAGACCGTCGCCGCCGTCGCCATCGCGGTGGGCATCGCCGCGGCGGGCGGCACGGCCATCTACGCCGCCAACGGCGCCGTCGGCGCGACCGGGCCGGGTCCCGGTGGCATGGGAGGTCCCGGCGGCTACGGCCGCATGGGGGGCCCCGGCATGAACGGCGGCATGAGCGGTGGCGTCGGCGGCTTCGGCACGACCCTGCACGGCGAGTTCCAGGTGGGCACCGTGACCGAGGTGTCCAGCTCGTCCATCGGGGTCAAGAGCACCGACGGCTACACGAAGACGTACACGATCGACAGCAGCACCGTCGTCGGCGGCGGGGGCGGCCCGAACCAGCAGACCAAGGGCGACCTGGGCAGCATCGCCAACGGCGACACCATCACCGTCATCGGCGAGACCACCGACGGCGGGACCACGGCCAAGTCGATCGTCGAGCGCGTGACGTTCGAGCGGGGCCAGCAGCCCGACGGCCGGCAGCCGGGCGTGGAACCGCGCCGTGAGGACCAGGGCAGTGGTCAACCGCCGACCTCTTGACCGGGGCGCCTCCGCCGCGGCGCCCGAACTCGGCAGGCTGATAGCCGTGCTGTTCGAGGCCAGGACGCCCCTGTGGCGCTCACTGGCCGCGAGCGTGACCGTCGACCGCCCGGTGGTCGTGTGCGACGCGGTGAGCCCCGAGCAGATCGTGGTGCTCACCGCGTCGCCCGACCTCGTGCTCGACGGCCTGCTGACGGTGGCCCGCGCCGTCGGCGCCCACCGCGCGTACCTGCGCACCCCGCACGGCATCGGCTCCGTCGCCGTCCGCCGCGCGCTGTCCCGCCGCGGCGACGCCGTTCGGGTCGTCGTGGACCGGCACGAGCGGCGCGGCGACATCGTCCACGACGCCGCGGAGTTCGTGCGGCTCGCTCAGCTGGTCAACTGAGTGGGCCGAGCAGAGGAGGCGGTCCAGCTCGCCAGCACGGCGAGCTTGTCCGCCGTCGCCGAGCCCGCCACCGGGATGTAGGTCAGCAGCTGCTGCCCGGTGCCACCGGGCAGCGCGAACGTCTGCCACTCGACCTCCAGCTCGCCCACCAGGTCGTGGTTCATCAGCTTGCGGCCCGCCACCTTCTCCTTCACGTCGTGCCGCGCCCACAGGCGCCGGAACACCTCGTTCTTGATGGACAGCTCGCCGACCAGCGACGCCAGCTCGCGGTCGTCCGGCCACCTGCCCGCCTCCAGCCGCAGGTAGGCGACCGTCTCGGCGGCCACCTCGTCCCACTGCGGGTAGAAGAGGTGCGCGGTGGGGTTCAGGAACGTCTGGCGGGCCATGTTCCGCTCGGGCTCCGGGTGCCCGGAGAACCCGCACACCGCGTCCGCCAGCCGGTTGAAGGCCAGCACGTCCAGGCGGATGCCCAGCACCACGGCGGGCACCGAGTCCATCAGGTCGATCAGCCGCTGGACGGACGGCCGCACCCGGCTCGGGCTCCCCCCGCCGTCGGCGGGCCGCACCAGGTTCCCCAGGTGCGCGCGCTCGACGTCGGACAGGCGCAGCGCGCGACCGACGGCGTCCAGCACCGAGTCCGACACCCCGGCCGTGCGGCCCTGCTCCAGGCGCACGTAGTACTCGACGCTCACGCCCGCGAGGCTCGCGACCTCGTCGCGCCGCAGCCCCGGCACGCGGCGGCGGAGCCCGGTCGGCAGGCCGACGTCGTTCGGTTTGATGCGGGCGCGGCGGGAGCGGAGGAACTCCCCGAGTTCGCGGCTCATGTGGACAGTCTGCACGTTCGCGGGCGTCGAAGGGTGGCTCTGCCCGTACCACCCTCGGGCGGGCCTCCCTCGGAGGCGTCCGCGCTGCCAGTTTCATGGACATGACCAACTACGACACCCTCACCGACCGCACCGCCGTCGTCACCGGGGCCTCCAGCGGCATCGGCGCGACCACGGCCCGCGCACTGGCCGCCGGTGGCGCGAAGGTCGCCCTGTTCGCCCGGCGCGGCGACAAGCTCGCCGACGTGGTCGCCAAGATCGTCGCGGACGGCGGGCGCGCCATCGCCGTCGAGGTCGACGTGACCTCGGCGGAGTCCGTCGCCGCGGGCGGCGCCGCCGTGCGGGAGGCCTTCGGCCGGGTCGACCTGGTGGTGAACAACGCGGGCGTGATGCTCGCGGCCCCGATCTCCGACGTCCGCACCGACCACTGGACGCGGATGATCGATCTCAACCTCACCGGCGCGCTGCGCGTGATCGGCGAGTTCACCCCGGACCTGCTGGCCGCCGCCGCCGAGGGCGGCACCGCCGACCTGATCGACATCTCCTCGGTCGCCGCGCACGGGAACTACCCCGACTACGCCGTGTACTGCGCCACCAAGGCCGCCGTCACGCACCTGTCCGCGAACCTGCGCGGCGAGTTCGGGCCCAAGGACGTGCGGGTCACCAACATCGAACCGGGACTGGTCGAGTCCGAGCTGGTCAGCCACCTCGACGACGACCAGGCGGCGGGCATCGGCGCGTGGGTCGACTCCGTGGGCGGCGCGCTGTCGTCCGAGGAGCTGGCCGACGTGGTCGCGTACGCGGCGAGCCGGGCGCGGCACGTCAACCTGCGGCAGATCGTCGTGATGCCCACCCGCCAGCTCTAGGCGGTGACCGCGGTGAACCGCCCTGAGCGGCGCGAAACCCGGCAGGGGCCGGTGGTCACGCCCTAGAAGCGGCCCGCGAACAGCAGTTCGGCGATCTCGGAGTCGGTGTCCCTGCCCTCCTGGTACCCACCCTGGCGGCGGAGGTCGTTCATCACCGCCAGGGTGTACCGCTCGCCGGGCCCGACGAAGCCGACGGTGTTCACCACCCAGCCCGTGTCCTCCTCCGACCAGCCGTCCTTGGTGCCCGGCGCGGCGGCGGGGCCCGCGCCCCAGACGCCCCACTGCTGCTCGGGGCCGACGTCGCGCATCTCCCCGACCAGCATGGCGCGGTCCGCGTCGGGCAGCTCGCCCAGCACGTGGCTCATCAGCCGGTCGAGGTCCTCGGCCGTGCACTTCTGGAAACCCCAGTACGGGAACGTGTCGGAGTAGCCCTCCTGCGGCGCCAGCGACGTCAGGCCGTAGGACGCGAACGACTCGTTGAACGCCCGGTGGTCCTCGCCGGAGTACCGGTGCCACAGCGTGTCGGCCGCCTTGTCGTCCGAGCTGTGCAGCATGGCCCTGACGAGGCCGCGGTCGTCGTCGGTCAGCGAGATCGCGCCGTCGTGGTCGCGGCGGAGCAGGTCGACGACCATGGCCAGCTTGATCGTCGAGGCGGTCCACACCAGGTCGGCGGAGTGGTCGTTGTGCCACACGGCGCCGGTCTCGCGGTCGCGCACCACGATGCCGACCGTGCCCGGCCTGGTCTTCACGTAGTCCTCCACCCGTGCGAACCGGCTCTGGAAGTCGCAGTCGAAGCCGGTGTCCGGGCAGACCGCCGCGGTCGTGGCATCCGTCGGGGCGGAGGCCGCCGGGGAGCCGCAGGCCTGGAGCGCGAGCACGGCCACGAGCAGGACCGGCAGGGAGCGTCGGGGCATGGCGGCAGGCTAGTCCGCATCCGCCCGGTGAGCCGGGGAGCGCGGCGAGCACCGCACGCTGCTGCTGGACGCGGGCGACACGATCCAGGGCACCCCGCTGGCGTACTTACTACGCCAGGGTGGAGCCGATCACCCGCCGCCGCGTGCACCCGATGGCCGCCGCGATGAACGCGATCGGCCTACGCCGCCGCGCTGGGCAACCACGGCATCCCGCGTCCTCGTCGGCCACGCGGTCAGCCGCGCCTGATCGCGATGACGATGTCGGCCACGGTCGCGGTCCGCCCGTCCGGGCCGGTCGCCTCGCGGGTGGGCGCGCCGAGCCGTTCGGTCCGCCACGACGTCGGGTCCAGGCCGATCTCGGCCAGCGCCTCCTCCGGGGTGGGGAACACGGCGTCCTGGTCCCACGACCACGGGGCCGCGGAACCGTGCTCCACCACCAGCAGGAGACCGCCCGGCGCCACCGCCGCCGCGGCCTTGCGCAGCACGTCCGCGCGCGGGAACTCCACCGGTGACTGGAGGTACTGCGCGGACACCAGGTCGAACGTGCCCTCCGGGAAGGTTCGCGCCAGGTCGTGGTGCTGGAAGTCCACCTCCACGCCCGCGTCCGCCGCGTGCGCCGAGGCCCGTGCCAACGCGGTGGGGGAGACGTCGGCCGCGGTGACCCGCCAGCCCCGTGCGGCGAGCCAGACCGCGTCCGCTCCCTCGGAGCAGCCGAGGTCCAGCGCGGATCCGGGCGGCAGCGACTCGACCACGTCGACCAGCACCGCGTTCGGCCGCCCGGCCCACACGCTCGCGCGGGCCCGGTAGTGGGCGTCCCAGAACTCCTCGCTCATCGCGCACCCGCCCGGAGGGCGGCCACGGCGGTGGCGGTCTCCTCGGCGATCAGGTCGGCGTTCACGGCCGCCGCGGCCATCACGCCCGCCGCGGCGGCGCCGATCACCTGGGCCCGCGGATCGGTCACGTTGCCCGCGACCCACACGCCGGGGACCTCCGTGGCGCCACCGGGGTCCGCGACGACCTGCTCGCCGAGGACGTGACCGCCCATCTCGAACTCGCTCGCCTTCAAACCCAGGCCCGCCAACACCTCCGCCCGCGCCGCCATGCGCGGCATGACGACGAGGGCCTGGCGCTCGACGACGTCGCCGGAGACCAGCCGCACGCCGGTGACGCGGTCGTCCGAGACGACCAGCGCCGCCACCTCGCCCTCCACCACGGCGATCCCGCGGGCCGCGAGCTGTTCGGCCTGCTCGTCGGAGAGCTCGGGCGCGGTGTGCCGGAACAGCACGACGTCCTCGCTCAGCTGCCGGAACAGCATCGCGCTGTGCACGGCCATCGGGCCGGTGGCGAGGATGCCGATCGGCTGGTCCCGCACCTCCCACCCGTGGCAGTAGGGGCAGTGGATCACGTCACGACCCCAGCGCTCGGCCACGCCGTCGACGTCGGGCAGCTCGTCCACCAGCCCGGTCGCGACGAGCAGCCGCCGCGCCCGCAGCGACTCACCGCCCTCGACGGCGACGACGAACCCGCCGTCGCCGTTCTCCACGCGGGTCACCACGCCGTCCACGACCCGCGCCCCGTACCCCTCCGCCTCGGCCCGACCGATCGCGACCAGCTCGGAGGGCTTGATCCCGTCGCGCGTCAGGAACCCGTGCACCCCGGCGGCGGGGGCGTTGCGCGGCGTCCCGGCGTCGACCACGACCACCGACCGCCGAGCGCGCCCCAGCGTCACGGCCGCGCTCAGGCCCGCCGCGCCACCGCCGATCACCACTACGTCCACCACGTTCTCGCTCATGGCCCCAAGATGCCCGCTGCCCGGAGATTCACGCAAAGTTATTTGCCAATGTGGCAAACTGGAGGATGTGGACGACGAACTGAACACCGTGCTCAACGCGGTCGGCCCGCGGCTGAAGGCGTTGCGCAAGCAGCGCGAGACCACCCTGGCCGACCTGTCCGAGTCGACCGGCATCTCGGTCTCCACGCTGTCCCGCCTGGAGTCGGGGCAGCGACGCCCCACCCTCGAACTCCTGCTGCCGCTGGCGAAGGCCTACGGCGTGCAGATGGACGAGCTGGTGGGCGCCCCGCCCACGGGCGACCCGAGGATCCACCTGCGACCGGTCCAGCGGGGCCGCATGACCATGGTCCCGCTGACCCGCCGCGCGGGTGGCGTGCAGGCCTACAAGCTCCTCATCCCGCAGCAGTCGAACGAGGTCCCCGACCAGAAGACCCACGAGGGCTACGAGTGGATCTACGTCCTGAGCGGCCGCCTGCGCCTGCTCCTCGGCGACCAGGACCTGGTCCTCGCGCCGGGCGAGGCCGCGGAGTTCGACACCCGCGTCCCCCACTGGTTCGGCAGCGCGGGCACCACGCCGGTGGAGGTCCTCAGCCTGTTCGGCAGGCAGGGGGAACGGGCGCACCTGCGGGCCAGGTCCGGGGGCTAGACCACCACCCGCTCGCCGCGGCGGAGCGGCGGTGCCCTCGGCACGGCTCCACCGACCCCGCCCGGCACTGTTGATCATCAACCTGGCTGATTCCTGTCACCTCGACGGGTGAATTCCCGGCCGCTTCCTGCGCTTTCACCACCAGCGGTTCGCTATCCGCCACCGCCATCGGGTACTAACGCCCGGTGTTGAAACCCCGACCACGACGGCTCTGGCTGGCCGGCGCCGTGCTCGTGCCCGCGCTCCTGGCGGCGACCGGTGTGGCTGTCCAGGGCGACCGCATCGAACAGGACCTGGCCCGCAAGGTCGCCCGCACCATCGACGAGTCCGGCCACACCGGGAACGGCGTGTCCGTGGACGGCCGGGGCGTCACGGTCGCCGGTGTCGTGCCGCGCGAAGCGGCGCAGGTGCGGCGGCTGGTCGCCGCCGTGCCCGGCGTGACGGCCGTGACCCTCCAGGACGCCGAGCCGGGCGACCTCTCGTTCTTCGTCCGGGCGGACGAGATCGTGCTGTCGGGCACGCCCTCCGACGCGCGGGAGCAGCGGGCGCTGGTGGACGCCGTCACCGCCGGGGCCCGCGACCACCGCGTCACCGACGTGATGAAACCCCAGCAGGGCAGGCGTTTGCCGATCTCGGCGGCCGCGGCCACGTCGATCATCGCCACGGTCGTGGAGAACGGCGTCCACGACTTCAGCGGCGTCGTGCGGGACGGCGTCCTGACCGCTCGCGCCACCGTCGTGGACCAGGACAGGGCCACGACCTTCCAGCGCCTGCTCGACGCCGCCGTGGGGGAGTTGCGGGTCGAGCCCGCGATCGTCGTGGGAACGTCCAACCGCACCCGCGAACTCGACCTGCCCGCGCTCGGCGACTCGATCAACCGGCTCGTCGGCGGCAACGGCGGCATCCGGTTCCACCCGGACTCGACCACGTGGCAGGGGCACGGGCCCGTGCTGGTCGAGCGGGTCGCGCGCATGCTGCTGGTCGCGCCGCGCGCCACGGTGACGGTGCGCGGCCACGCGTCGGTGGACGTGCCGGACGCCCGCGGACTCGCCGAGACCCGTGCCCGGATGGTGCGGGACGTGGTGCTGGGGCAGGGAGTTCCCGCCGCGATGGTGGAGACGGCCGTCAGCGTCGACAACGCACCCGAGTCCACCGACACCACCCGTCAGGTAGACATCCTCGTTCGCTAGGAGTTCATCGTGCTCTGGTTGTTCACCCACATGTTCGTGCTGTGCGCGGGAGCGTTCCTCGCAGGCGCACTGCTCACCTGGCTGCCGATGCGCGCGGCCACCCGCAGGCTGCGCGCAGAACTGGAGGCCACCCGGCGTCCGGTCGCGGCACTCGCCGCCCCGGCCGTCGTCGTGGTTCCGGAACCGCGCGCCGAGGACCTCCAGTCCGAAGTGGACGAAGAGGAGTCCGAAGTGGACCTCCCCGTGAAGGGGAACTCGAAGTCGCGGATCTTCCACACCCACACCTCGCCGTACTACCGGCGGATGAAGGGCGACGTGCGGTTCCGCTCGGTCCAGGAGGCCGAGCACGCGGGCTACACGGCCTGGTCGCCGCGCTCGCGCTCCCACCTGGCCGGGTCGGCCCAGTAGCTCGGGTCGGACCACCGCGGGTCCCACTGCCAGTGGGCGTCCTCCGCGGTTTCCTCCTGGGAGGCCAGCAGGGCCAGCGCGTTGAGCGCGGCCCAGCCGAGCGCGATCCCGATGACCTTGTTGCGGGTCGCCTTGTCCGGTGAGGCGGCGCCGAGCACCGCGTCGCCGACGTCCATGGCGACGCGGACCATCAGCGCGAGCCGCATCGGCGCGCCCGCGGGCGCCAGCGCGACGGCCAGGCCGGACACGAGGTCGCGCGCGCCGACGGCCGTGCTCAGGATCCGCGTGGCGGCCGAGTCGCCGAGTCCCGTCGGCCTCGTCAGCACCTCGGGCTTGACGATGACGGCCGCGCTGTAGGCGGCCGTCGCCGCCCCGAGCACTCGGGGGAACCAGCTCATGTCCACCACTCCTCGTTCGGCTTCGGGTTCCAGGCTCACCCGGCCGAGCGGTCCCGACAACCCCTGATCGTCCACGGCCGACTAGGGGGGTGGATGATGGACCCGTGCCACCCGACCTGGTCGCCGCGCGGGAGATGGTCCTCCCGGACGTCCTCGCCCCCGGCCTGGACGTGGTGTTCTGCGGCATCAACCCCGGTCTCTACTCGGCGGCCGTCGGCCACCACTTCGCCCGGCCCGGCAACCGCTTCTGGCCCGCCCTGCACCTCGGCGGCTTCACGCCCACCCGGCTGGCCCCCGCCGAACAGGACCAGCTCCCGCTCCACGGCCTCGGCATCACGAACCTCGTGGCCCGCGCGACCGCCAGGGCCGACGAGCTGACCGACGCGGAACTGCGCGCGGGCGGGGTGCGGCTGGTCGGGATCGCGTCGCTGCACCGGCCGAAGGTCATCGCGGTCGTCGGTGTCACCGCCTACCGCACCGCGTTCGGCCGCAAGAAGGCGACGATCGGCGAGCAGGACGACCTGATCGCCGACAGCCGCCTGTGGGTGCTGCCGAACCCGAGCGGGCTCAACGCGCACTACCAGCTCCCCGCTCTCGGGGACGCGTTCGCGGAGCTGCGCTCCGCCGTGGACCGGTAGAGCGCCGACTCCGCCGTCAGGTGCGCTTGTGGTTCAACGAGATCAGCCTGCGCAACTCGCTCTCGCCGAGCCCGCCCCACACCCCGTAGGTCTCCTCGACCTTCAGCGCGTGCTCACGGCACTCGCGCTGCACGGGGCAGCGGTCGCAGATCTCCTTGGCCCTGGCCTCCCGGCGCTCGCGCGCGGAGCCGCGCTCGTTGGGTGTGTGGAAGAACAGGGAGCTGTCAACACCGCGGCAGAGCCCGCGCAGCTGCCAGTCCCAGGACTCGGTGACCGCCGTCGGCAGCCGGGACAACTCGGGCATGTGACCACTTCCTCGCTCGGCTGGTGGTCACACCCTAAATTCGATTCAAAAGCGTTTCAACTCGGCAGCCCGGAACGGGTGAGGACTTCTTCGACACACTCCCTCAGGGTTTGAACCCGCCGCACCCCCGCGGGCAGCGACATCCGGTCCCAACCAGGGCCTCCGAGCAGCACGGTCGTCCTCGTGGCGGCGACCGTCGCCAACGGAGCGAGGTGCGCGTAGAGGGGGTCGTGCGCCCACAGGACGACGCACCGCGGGGCCAGCACGTCGAGCGCTCCCAGCAGCGCCGGGGGCGGGACGCGGGCGCCGAGGTTGCGCGACGCGCAGCCGCGTTCCGCCAGCGCGGCGGCGAGCACCTCCAGGGGAAGGGTGTGCAGCTCCTCGGGCGCGGTGGCCAGGAGCACCGGCAGCCTGCCGCCTTCGAGCGGCTCGCCGACCCGGTGCAGCACGCTGGTGATGCTGCCGCTGGCGACGTGCTCGACCCCGATCCCGCCACCCTCCTCGGTGGCCCGCTCACCCAGTTCGACGAGGAACGGGATCAGCACCGACTCCCAGGCGTCGATGACTCCCAGCGCGCTGATGAGTTCGCTGGTCAGCCTCCCCAGCCGCGGCGCGTCGAGCTGGGTGGCGGCGCGGATGAAGTCGTGCACGTCGGGAACGGGGCCTGCTCCGCCGCGCGCCATGGTCGCCGCGGCGGAGGGGGACACGCCCTGCCCGGTGAGTTCCAGCATCCGCCGCAGCGTCGCCACGTCGACGTCGTCGTAGCGGCGGTGCTTGCCCTCTTCACGGGTGCGCGGTCCGAGGCCGTAGCGCCGGTCCCAGGTCCGCAGCGTCGTGGGCGAGATGCCCAGCGTGCGCGCCACCGCACCCGCGCTCCAGCGGGCGACGTCTCTCACGTTCATCACCACCGGTCGCTGGGCAACACTGCTTCCGGAGGCGAATCATAGGCCGTCACAGGCGACGGAGGCCGTTCAGAACCCTTTCCAGCAGCACCAGGTCGGCCTGGCCGCCCACGGCGCCGCCGTTGGTCTCGTGCACCGACACGACGCCCAGCTCGATCAGGTCGCTCAGCAGAACCCGCGCCACACCCAGCGGGATCGACAGCACGGCCGACACCTCGGCGACCGAGCGGGGGAGCGCGCACATCTCCACGATCGACCGCTGCTCGTGGTTCGTGGCCCGCATCGCCGTGTGCACACCGGTCTCGTCGACCGAGATCAACGTCTCCAGCCGCAGGTCCACGTTCGCCGCCGTGCGACCACCGGTCCACGTGTACGGCCGGACCAACGACTTGCCGGTCTCCTCGTACCGCGTTTCCCCGTGGTCGTACTGGTCCGGGATCGGCTCCACGTACTCGAAGGCGCTCTCCACCGGGGCGGTCACCTCGACCGCCTCCGGTTCGGGCTCGGCCTCCAGCGCCCGCCGCACGGACGCGGACCCGAACCGCGCTCCGGTCTGCCCGACCTCGCCCCGCAGCGACCGCCGCGCCTTGTGCGACTTCGGCGGTTCGAGGTGCTCCGGGACGTGCGCGACCCCGGCGTCCTCCTCGATCTCCCGCCGCACCGAGGGGGACCCGAACCGCGCTCCGGTCCGCCCGACCTCACCGCGCAACGACCGCCGACGCCTGCGCCCGCCACCGGTCGAACCTAACTCCGCGCCGTCCACCATGACCACCACGTCGCCACCCAGAGTGCATCGTCCGTCACCTCACGGTAGCCCGAACGGCGAACTGATCATTTCGCGGAGGTTTCGACCTCGTGTTTTCCTCGTTACCGGGAAGTCTTCTTCCGAAGCCCGCCGACCAACAACGTCACCCCGCCGATGACCGCCAGGAGCCCGATCGCAGTCCACAACTGCTGCCCCGTCATGAAGCTGCCCTTGATCACGTTGAGCCCCTGCAACGTCCACACCGAGCCGAGCAGGACGAGCAGCGCGCCGACCACCACGGATACCCACTTGTTCATGGCCAAGTCGTACCATGTGCGGATGACCAAGCCGCCCATCCGAGACGTGCAGATCGCCGACGACATGATCAGGTTGGGCCAGTTCCTGAAGCTGGCGGGCTTGGCGGAAGACGGCTCGCACGCCAAGGAGTTGATCGACGCCGACGAGGTCACGGTCAACGGCCGCCTGGAAACCCGCCGAGGCGCACAACTGCACAACGGCGACGTAGTAGCGGTAGGAGACGAACGGGCCCGCCTGCACGCGGCCGTGTGACACAGCCGGCAAGGCACGGCCGTCCAGGTGACCAGTCCCACGATCAGCGCAACCTGACACAAACAGCACCACGCCCTGGGCCCACCACGGCCCAGGCGGAAGCACGCAACCCACCAGACACCCGCACTCCCCCCGCCGCCCCGATCCGAAGTGCCCTCATGGCCGTCCGCTACGGGTCAAGGCATCTTTCCCGCCTTGACGCGGCGCGGACGGCCATGGAGACAATCGCGCGAGCGGGGTGACGACACCCCCACGCCGACATCCCACACCGCCGGCCCCACACCGCCGGCCCCACACCGCCGGCCCCACACCGCCGGCCCCACACCGCCGGCCCCACACCGCCGGCCCCACACCGCCGGCCCCACGCCGCCGGCCCCGCATCGCCGGATCCCCTCGCACCACCGGATCCCGCGCACCAGCCCGCCGCAGCCTCGGCTCAGCCTCCGCGGCCTCAACCGGACATCTCCGGCCGGACGTCCCGCACCCAGATGTCCCAACCGAGCAGCCCCCGACCCTCAAGCTGCAACCGGGGTCCGACATTCCGGACGTGATCACCTACCGCCGGAAGACGCCGCCACCCAAACGACCCCACCTTCGCCCATCCCGAAGGCCCCACATCTCAACCCGCGAACCGGACTGGACCACTAACCCGAACTGTCGGACCCCTCTACTACCGTCGAATTCCGGGGGCCCATCCACGCGCGCGCGAGGGATGGGCCCCCGTTCTCAACCCTGGCCACGACCACCGACATTCCCACCCGCCCAACCCCATGATCATTAACGATCCCCACCCCCAACCCCCGGAACCCCACCCACCGTGATCCACATTCCACCCCCGACGAACCCGAACCCCCGAACCCTCCATCCACATCAAACCGAGCCATTCTCACGTTCACTCCAACGAGAAGACCGCCCCCGTCGGACCAGTGCCCGACATCGACCCCACCGCCACCTCGCGCGGAGGCGGCACACCCACCCCGGATACCTCCCATAACGCCGAAATAGAACGATCGATCAATACGGGCCCCGCCCGTCTTCAATCCACCGCTCCATCGAGCAAGCCCCACCGCCATCCGCCCCGACAGTGACGTGGAACACGCACCACAAGCAGCGCTCATTCGATTTCGCGACCCGAACTAGGCCGAACGCGAACGGGGATGACGTGCGCCACATCCTTGAGCCAACCCGTGATCGTCCGCGTACTACCCGTTGCGCCAACCGGGCGCCGACGTTTCTTCGACGGTTACGAGAACGCTATGGGTGGCTGCTCTGAATAGCTGCCTCCGCAGCGTGAATGGGTGACTTCGCGGTGGAGCCGTCCAGTTAGGACAAGGGTCTTTCGGCCTATTAACCGCCCCCATACGCCGCCTGGGTGAACTCTACTCACGGTGTGTGTAACGAGAAGTGGCGTAGGAGCGATATGTCGTGCAACCCGGCTCTCCTGAGCCCATTCCAGAGGTGATGACTAGAGCTCGGCGTCGGTTTGGCCTAACATGCGTTCAACTGGTAATAGATCGTCACCCGTCGTCACTCAGTGGACCGGTCGGGTTACGACCGAACATTCTCTCGGCTCGGCCTAACCCTGTGTGTAACACCCACGGGTGGCCGAGCGAATGACGGTTTGCAAGCGCCGGTTCATCTCGGGAAAAGGTGCCCTGGCGATGCGCGAAGTGTCGGTCAACCAATTGCCGTACCACGCGGGTCCTCGGGGATGCCCTGCGAACGTGCACGTCCGAACCGGCTGAACCGGGGGAGAACCGCGATGAGCGAGCAGGTCCAGCCCACACGACGGAGACCCGTCGTGGGGATCATCCCTACTACCCCGATGGAGTCGTCGAGGCAGACGCACCCGCCGGTCGCCGCGTGGGAGTCGAGGTACCGCAGGGGCGTCATCCTCGGGGACGTCCTGGCCACGGTGCTGGTGATCGTGGCCTTCGGCGGGATCATGGCGGCCAGGCACAGCGCGTTCGTGCCGATGTCGATCGCCACCCTCGAACTGCTGACCGTCGCCGCGGTCCTCGGCTCGCTGTACCTGAGCCGGGTGTGGAGCGCGAACGTGCTCGGCCAGGGCGCGGAGGAGTTCCGCCGCCTCGGGAAGGGCCTGTTCGCCTCGGTCGTCGTGCTCGGCTTCGGTGCCCTCGCGGTGGACATCCCCGGCGCCCGGCTCTGGGTGTTCGTGGTCGGACCGGCCATCGCCCTCGTCGTCTTCCCCCTCCGCTACCTGCTCCGCAGGCCCCTGCACCGCGCGCGCTCCGAAGGACGCTGCCTGCTGCCGGTGCTCGCCGCGGGGAACGTGGCCACGGTCGGGGACCTCATCACCCGCACCCGCAAGGCCCCGCACCTCGGCTGGCGCGTCGACGCCATCTGCACCCTGGACGGCCGCGCCGCGCTCGGCGTCGACCTGGAGGGCGTGCCGGTCGTCGGCCGCTTCCGCGACATGGCCGAGCAGGTCCGCCGCGGCGGCTACCGCATCGTCGCCGTCACCCCGGACGCCTACTGGACCCCCCGCAGGCTCCAGCAGCTCGCCTGGGACCTGGAGGGCACCGGCACCGAGATGGTCGTCGCCCCCGCCCTCATGGACTTCGCCGGACCGCGCCTGCACGTGACCGGTGTGCTCGGCATGCCGCTGCTGCGGGTCAGCGAGCCCGCGTTCACCGGCTTCCGCCGGGCGATCAAGGGCTGCGTCGACCGGATCGGCGCCACGGTGCTCGTGCTCGCGTTCGCGCCGCTGCTCCTGCTCGTGTCCGCCGCCGTCATGATCGACAGCCGGGGCCCGGTGTTCTACCGGCAGCGCCGCGTCGGCAAGGACGGCGCGGAGTTCACGATCGTCAAGTTCCGCACCATGGTGACGAACGCCGACGCGCTGCGCGCCAAGCTGGCCGCCGTCAACGAGGGCTCCGGCGTGCTCTTCAAGATGCGCAAGGACCCCCGCATCACCAAGGTCGGCCGCCTGCTGCGCCGCTACTCGATCGACGAGCTGCCGCAGCTGCTCAACGTCCTCACCGGCACCATGTCGCTGGTCGGCCCGAGGCCGCCGCTGCCGGAGGAGAGCGCGAAGTACGCCCCCGAAGTGCGCCGCCGCCTCCTGGTGAAGCCGGGGCTGACCGGGCTGTGGCAGGTCAGCGGCCGCAGCGACCTGTCGTGGGAGGAGTCGGTCCGACTCGACCTGCGCTACGTCGAGGACTGGTCGCTCGCCCTCGACGCCCTCATCTTGTGGAAGACCTTCCGCGCCGTCTTCGGCGGCCAAGGAGCTTACTGATGGAAAGGGAAGACGTGACGCCGATCGGCATCGCCGTGATCGGCGCGGGTTACTGGGGTCCGAACCTGGTGCGCAACGCCCAGGCGACCCCCGGACTGAACCTGCGCTACCTGTGCGACCTCGACGTGGAGCGCGCCCGCCGCGTGCTCGGCGAGTACTCGACGGTCGCCGTGTCCGGCTCGCTCGACGACGTGCTGGCCGACCCGGAGGTCGCCGCCGTCGCGATCGCCACCCCGGCCGCCACCCACCTGCCGGTCGCGATGGCCGCACTGGAGGCGGGCAAGCACGTCCTGGTGGAGAAGCCGCTCGCGGCGAACTTCGCCGACGGCCGCAAGCTGGTGGAGGCCGCGGAGAGCCGCGGCCTGACCCTGATGCTCGACCACACCTTCTGCTACACCCCGGCCGTGAGCCACCTGCGCGAGCTCGTGCGCGGCGGTGAGCTGGGCGAGATCCAGTACATCGACTCGGTGCGGATCAACCTGGGCCTGGTGCAGCCGGACGTCGACGTGCTGTGGGACCTCGCGCCGCACGACCTGTCGATCTTCGAGGCGATCCTGCCGGACGACGTGCGGCCGGTCGAGGTGTCCGCGCACGGCTCGGACCCGATCGGCGCGGGCCACGCGTGCGTCGCGCACCTGACCATGAAGCTGTCCAACGGCTCCATCACCCACGTGCACGTGAACTGGTTGTCCCCCACCAAGATCCGCACGATGGTGATCGGCGGCTCGGCCCGCACGGTGGTCTGGGACGACCTCAACCCGACGCAGCGCCTGTCCGTCTACGACAGGGGCGTCGACCGCGAGCGCGAGCACAAGATCATCTCCTACCGCACCGGCGACATGGTCGCGCCCGCGCTGCCCGAGCGCGAGGCGCTGCGCGGCGTCATGGCGGAGTTCGCGGCCTCGATCACCGAGGGCCGCCCGCCGCTGACCGACGGCCGCGCCGGACTGCGCGTGCTCGCGATCCTCGAAGCCGCGACCGAGAGCCTGGCCAACGGCGGGACCTTCGTGCCCGTGCAGCAGGTGGACGCACCGACCAACAGTGGAGGCACGACTTCATGACCCAGCCCATTTCCGGTCAGCGGGCGCTGGTCACCGGCGGAGCGGGAACCATCGGTTCCTCGGTGGTGGACCAGCTGGTCGCCGCCGGGGCGGCCGAGGTGGTCGTGCTGGACAACTTCGTGCGCGGCCGCCGGGAGAACCTGGCCGACGCGCTCGCCGTCGCGGACGGCCGGGTGACCGTCGTCGAGGGCGACATCAACGACCGCGAGCTGGTCGGTGAGCTGTCCCAGGGCATCGACCTCGTCTTCCACCTCGCCGCGATCCGCATCACCCAGTGCGCCGAGGAACCGCGGCTCGCGCTGGAGTGCTTGGTGGACGGCACCTTCACCGTTCTCGAAGCCGCCGCGGCGGCGAACGTCAAGAAGGTCGTCGCCTCCTCGTCGGCGTCCGTCTACGGCCTCGCCGAGACGTTCCCGACCACGGAACGGCACCACCCGTACAACAACGACACCTTCTACGGCGCCGCCAAGGCGTTCAACGAGGGGATGCTGCGCAGCTTCCACGCGATGAACGGCCTGGACTACGTGGCACTGCGGTACTTCAACGTGTACGGGCCGAGGATGGACGCGCACGGCCTCTACACCGAGGTGCTCATCCGGTGGATGGAGCGCATCTCCGACGGCACGGCCCCGCTGGTCTTCGGCGACGGCGCGCAGACGATGGACTTCGTGCACGTGCACGACATCGCCCGCGCCAACGTCCTGGCGGCCAGGGCCGACGTCACCGACACCGTCTACAACATCGCCAGCTCGCAGGAGACCAGCCTGGCGGGCCTCGCGCACGCGCTGCTGCGCGCGATGGACTCCGACCTCCCCCTGGAGCACGGGCCGGAGCGCAAGGTCAACGGCGTGACCCGCAGGCTGGCGGACATCTCCGCCGCCGCGCGGGACCTCGGCTGGAAACCGGAGATCGGCATGGACGACGGCCTGCGCGAACTGGTGTCGTGGTGGCGTGCGGAGACCGGCCGATGATCCCGGTGATGCGTCCGGTCCTCGGTGAGGAAGAGGCCTTGGCCGCCGCCGAGGCGGTCCGGTCCGGCTGGGTCGCGCAGGGGCCGAGGGTCGCGAGCTTCGAGGAAGCCTTCAGCACCAGGGTAGGCGCCCGACACGGCGTCGCCGTGTCGTCGTGCACGACCGCGCTGCACCTCGCCGTGCACCTGCTCGACATCGGCCCCGGCGACGAGGTCGTCGTGCCGTCGCTGTCGTTCATCGCCACCGCCAACGCCGTCCGGTACTGCGGCGCCACACCGGTCTTCGCCGACGTGGACGCGACCACCGGCAACCTCACGGCCGAGACCGTGGAACCGGTGATCACCGGGAGGACCCGCGCGGTGCTCGTCGTGCACCAGGCGGGCGTGCCCGCGGACGTGCAGGCGCTGCGCGCGCTCTGCGGCCCGCAGGGCATCCCGGTGATCGAGGACGCGGCCTGCGCCGCGGGCTCCACCTACCACGGCGCGCCCGTCGGCGCGGGCGCGCTCCTGGCCGCCTGGTCGTTCCACCCGCGCAAGCTCCTCACCACCGGCGAGGGCGGGATGCTGACCACCGACAACCCGGAGTGGTCCGCGCGAGCGCGCCGGTTGCGCGAACACGGCATGAGCGTCAGCGCCGCGGACCGCCACAGCGGTGGGGGAACGGTCATCGAGGAGTACCTCGAAACCGCGTTCAACTACCGGATGACAGACATCCAGGCCGCCGTCGGGATCGTGCAGCTGTCCAGGTTGGACGGGATCATCGCGCGCCGCCGCGAACTGGCCGCCAAGTACCACGAGATGCTGGCCGACGTGCCGGGGCTGGGCATGGTCCGGGACCCGAGCTGGGGAACGACCAACTACCAGTCGTTCTGGGTCCGGCTGCCGGACGACAGCCCACTCTCGCGCAACGACGTGCTCGCCGCCCTCGCGGCGAACGGAGTGTCCGCGCGGCGCGGGATCATGGCGTCGCACCTGGAGCCCGCGTACGCCGGGCACCCGCGTGTCGACCTCCCGGTCACCGAGGACTTCACCGGCCGGACCCTGATCCTGCCGCTGTTCCACGACATGACCGAATCCGAGCAGCACCAGGTCTCCGAGGCCTTGAGCAAGGCCCTCACGGGGGTGGCGGTGCCGTGACCTGCGAGCCCCTGCTGCTGGTCGGAGCGGGCGGACTGGCCCGGGAGGTCCTCGCGGCCGTCCGGCTCGGCGACCGGTGGGAGCCGATCGGCCTGCTCGACGACCGGCCGTCGTCGGCGGGGAGCGAGGTCGACGGCGTGCGGGTGCTCGGTGGTTCGCCGCTCGTGGACGACCACCCGGACGTCAAGGTGGTCGTCTGCGTCGCGAACGCCCACCGGCCGGACGGCAGGCGGTCGGTGGTGCGCCGTCTCGGACTGCCGTCCGACCGGTTCGCCACCGTGGTGCACCCGCACGCGTCCGTCGCGCCGGGTGTCGAACTCGGCGTCGGCACGGTGCTGCTGGCCGGAGTCGTGATCACCGCGCCCCAGCGCGTCGGCTCCCACGTCCTGGCCATGCCGCAGGTGCTGCTCACCCACGACGACGAGGTCTCGGACTTCGTCACCCTGGCGGGCCGGGCCGGTCTCGCGGGCGGTGTCCGGGTGGGCGAATCCGCCTACCTCGGCTCCGGCTCGCTGGTCCGGGAAGGCGTCCGCGTCGGCGCGGAAGCCGTGATCGGCATGGGCGCCGTGGTCCTGAACGACGTTCCCCCCGGAGAGACCTGGGTCGGGGTCCCCGCCCGCAGGCTGTCCACCGTGTCCGCTCCGCGTCTGGAGGCTTTGTGAACAACCCCGTCCCGCTCGTCGACCTCGCGGCACAACACGCGTCGGTGGCCGACGAGGTCGCCGAGGGCTGGGCCGCCGTGCTGGCGAAGACCGCCTTCATCGGCGGTCCCCAGGTCGCCGCGTTCGAGCAGGAGTTCGCGTCCTACGTCGGTGTCGACCACTGCGTCGGCGTGGGCAACGGCACCGACGCGCTGGAGTTCGCGCTGCGCGCGGCGGGCATCGGTCCCGGCGACGAGTGCGTCCTGCCCGCCAACACCTTCATCGCCACCGCCGAGGCGGTCGTGCGCGCCGGCGCGGTGCCGGTGCTGGTCGACTGCGTCGCCGACACCGGGCTCATCGACGTCGAGGCGCTCGCGGGCGTGGTGACCGAGCGGACCGCGGCGATCATCCCGGTCCACCTGTACGGGCAGGCCGCGCAGGTCGAGCTGGTCCACCCCATCGCCGAGTCCGTCGGCGCCGTGGTCGTCGAGGACGCCGCGCAGTCCCAGGGCGCCAGGAGGCGCGGCGTGACAACGGGTGCGCTGGGCCACATCGCCGGGACGAGCTTCTACCCCGGCAAGAACCTCGGCGCGTACGGCGACGGCGGCGCGGTGCTGACCGCGGACCCGCGCCTGGCGGAGCGGGTGCGCCTGCTGCGCGAGCACGGTTCGCCGAGCAAGTACGTGCACACCGAGATCGGGTTCAACAGCAGGCTCGACACGCTGCAGGCCGTCGTGCTCTCGGCCAAGCTCCGCAGACTGGAGGACGGGAACTCCTCCCGCAGGCAGGCGGCCGTCCGCTACGGCAAGCTCCTGGAGGAGCTGCCGGGCGTCGTCACACCCGTGGTGGCCGAGGGCAACGAGCCCGTCTGGCACCTCTACGTCGTCCGGGTCGCCGAACGCGACCGCGTGCTCGCGCAGCTCAACGCCGCGGGCATCGGCGCGGGCGTGCACTACCCGGTTCCCGTGCACCTCACCGGTTCCTTCGCCTCCCTCGGCCACGGCAGGGGCGACTTCCCCGTGTCCGAGCTGCTCGCAGGCGAGATCCTCTCGCTGCCGATGTTCCCGGAGATCACGCCCGCGCAGCAGGAGCGCGTGGTCGACGTGCTCGCGACGGCGGTCGGACGATGACCGTTTTCGTCCACCCCAAGGGACTTTGCGAGAGCGACCAGGTCGGCGACGGCACACGGGTGTGGGCGTTCGCCCACGTCCTGCCCGGCGCGCGGATCGGTCGCGACTGCAACGTCTGCGACGGGGCGTTCATCGAATCCGGTGCCGTCCTCGGCGACCGCGTCACGGTCAAGAACGGGACGCTGGTGTTCGACGGGGTCACCTGCGAGGACGAGGTCTTCCTCGGCCCCAACGTGCTCTTCACCAACGACCTGAGGCCGAGGGCCGCGATCCGCAAGGGGCCGGAAGCCCTCCTGTCCACTGTGGTCCGGCGTGGCGCCACGCTCGGCGCGGGCGCGGTCGTGGTGTGCGGCACGGAGATCGGCGAGCACGCCTTCGCCGCGGCGGGCGCCGTCGTCACCAAGGACGTCGCCGCTCACTCGTTCGTCGCGGGAAACCCCGCCCGGCACAAGGGATGGGTCTGCGTCTGCGGCGAGCGGCTCGACGCCGCGCTGCGCTGCCCGGACTGCGGCCGCTCGCACGAGAAGTCACGAACGGGTAGCGGTTTGCGCGCGCTGGAAGGGGAATCGATCGCGCAGAGCTGACGGGACGAGCACGATGAGTGAAAGATCCTTGGGATACGCCAAATCGAGTAACGGTGCGGGGTGTATGGCCGAGTACAAGACAAGCATTCTTATGGCGCCCATGGAGGCATCTGATGGACAGACCGGTGCGCAGGGTCCGGTGGGGTAGAAGAGCCAGGATCGGTGTGATCGTCAGTTCGCTGATCGGCTCGATCGCGGTCGTGACGGCGCCGGTGGCGGTCGCCGGTCCTTGCGACCCCCCGAACAACGCCATCGTCTGCGAGAACTCGAAAGCGGGCACGCCGAGGGGCGACTGGTTCATCGAGACCGTCTACGGCGACATCGAGGGCTTCGGCACGCAGGCGAGCGTCCAGCCGGGCGAGCGGCTTGATTTCAAGATCAAGACGCCGAGCACCGACTACACCGTGGACATCCTCCGGCTCGGTTGGTACGGCGGAACGGGCGCCCGCAAGGTCGCCACGCTGAACCCGACCGTCTCCCTGCCGCAGAGCCAGCCGCAGTGCGGCTACCAGTCGTCGTTCGGCCTCGTCGACTGCGGCAACTGGAAGGTCTCGACCAACTGGCAGGTGCCCAGCACCGCCGTCCCCGGCTTCTACGTCGCCAACTTCGTCCGCAACGATGACTCCGGCGCGAGCCAGTTCCCCTTCGTGGTGCGCAGCGACAGCTCCCACTCGGACATCGTGGTCCAGACGTCCGACCAGACCTGGCAGGCCTACAACAAGTACGGCGACCGCCCCGGCGTCAACGAGTTCAACCTCTACGAGGGCGGCTTCGCGGGCTCCGCGGACGGCCGCGCGTACAAGGTCAGCTACAACCGCCCGTACCGCAACGGCGGCACCGCCAGCTTCCTCAACGCCGAGTACCCCCTGATCCGCTGGCTGGAGCGCAACGGCTACGACGTGAGCTACCTGTCCGGTGTGGACGTCACCAGGAACCCGGCCCTGCTGCGCAACCACAAGGTCTACGTGTCTTCCGGGCACGATGAGTACGTGAACGCGGCGCAGCGCACGGGTGTCGAGCAGGCCCGCGCCGCCGGCGTCAACATGATGTTCATGTCGGGCAACGAGTGGTTCTGGAAGACCCGCTTCGAGAACAGCACCGACGGCACCAACACCGCCTACCGCACCCTGGTCTGCTACAAGGAGACCAAGGCGAACGCGAAGATCGACCCGAGCCCGGAGTGGACCGGCACGTGGCGGGACCCCCGGTTCTCCCCTCCCAGCGACGCGGGCAAGCCCGAGAACGCCATCACCGGAACCCTGTTCATGGTCAACGGCTACCGCGCGGACGCCCTGGAGGTCCCCGCCGTCCACGGCCGGAACCGCTTCTGGCGCAACACCCCGCTCGCCACCGCGACCACGAAGACCACATTCCCGGCAGGCACGCTGGGGTACGAGTGGAACGTCGACCCGGACAACAACTTCCGGCCCGCCGGAGCGGTTCCGCTCTCGGACACGACGGTGACCGTCGACGACGGTCAGCTGCTGCTGGACAACGGCCACTTCTACGGCGGCGGTCCCGCGACCCACAAGATGACGCTCTACCGCGACCAGACCAGCCGCGCGCTGGTGTGGGGCGCGGGGACGGTGCAGTGGTCGTGGGGTCTGGACGGTGACCACCTGTACCCGTCCGGCGCGCCGACCACGACACCGACCAGCACCGCGATGCAGCAGGCGACGGTGAACCTGCTCGCCGACATGAGCGTGCAGCCGCAGTCGCTGATGAGCGGCTTGACCCTCGCGGTCAAGAGCACGGACACCACCGGGCCGAGCGCCGTGATCACGTCGCCCGCCGCCGGGTCGACGGTGCCCGCGGGCTCCCAGATCACCATCTCCGGCACCGCGACGGACTCCGGTGGCGGTCGGGTCGGCTCGGTCGAGGTGTCGATCGACGGCGGCGCGACCTGGCGCCGCGCCGCGGGACTGGACACCTGGACGTACTCCTGGAGCCCGAGCACGCTCGGCCCGGTGTCGATCCGGGTCCGCGCCTCCGACGACAGCGCCAACCTCGGCGCGACCGCGACCGCGAACGTCACCGTGGGGGCGCAGCAGTGCCCCTGCACGGTGTTCGGCAACCAGACGCCGCCGGTGGTGGACTCCGGCGACGCCGCGGCCGTCGAGGTGGGCATGAAGTTCCGCACCTCGGTCAACGCCACGGTCACCGGTGTCCGGTTCTACAAGTCGGCCGCGAACACCGGTTCGCACACCGGTTCGCTGTGGTCCTCGTCCGGTCAGCGCCTCGCCACCGGGACGTACTCCGCCGAGTCCGCTACCGGGTGGCAGACGCTGAACTTCGCCCAGCCCGTGCAGATCAGGACGGGGCAGACCTACATCACGTCCTACTCGACCACGACCGGGCACTACGCGGTCGGCGCCGGGTACTTCAACGGCAAGGGCGCGGGTGTGGTCCCGGTGACCGCGCCGTCCACCGCCGACGCGGGCGGCAACGGCGTGTTCCGCTACGGATCGGGCTTCCCCGACTCGTCCTTCAACGGCGGCAACTACTGGGTCGACGTCGTGATCACCACTGCGGGCGCGGACAACTCGCCCCCGTCGGTGAGCTCGACCAGCCCCGCCGCGAACTCGACCGGGCACCACACCGACCAGGACGTGACGACGACGTTCTCCGAGCCGGTCGACCCGGCGAGCGTGACCTTCACCGTGACCTCCGGCCAGACGTCGGTGCCGGGCACGGTCAGCGTCGACGACAACGTCGTGCGCTTCACCCCGACGAACCTGCTGCTGGCCAACACCTCCTACACGGCGACCGCCAACGCCACGGACGGCTTCGGCAACGTGCTGGCCTCGCCGAAGACGTGGAGCTTCACCACCGGGGCGGGCCCGGCGCCGTGCCCGTGCACGATCTTCGGGCAGACGACCCCCGCCAGTTCGGACACCAACGACCCGAGCGACGTCGAGCTGGGCGTCAAGTTCACCAGTTCCACGAACGCCGTGGTCACCGGAGTCCGGTTCTACAAGTCGGCGGCGAACACCGGAACCCACATCGGGTCCCTGTGGCTGTCGACCGGGCAGCGGCTCGCGTACGGCAACTTCGCCAACGAGACCGCGACCGGGTGGCAGACGCTCACCTTCTCCGAGCCGGTGCAGATCCAGGCGGGCAAGACCTACGTCGCCTCCTACCGGACGCCGACCGGGCACTACGCCGCGGACGGCGGGTACTTCGCGACCAAGGGAGCCGGACGGGGCGTCGTGACGGCGCCGAGTTCGATCGCCGCCAACGGCCAGGGCGTCTTCCAGTACGGCGGGGGATTCCCGAGCAGCTCCTACAACGACACCAACTACTGGGTCGACGTGACCGTCGCGACCGACGGGGCCGACGTGACGGGACCGACCGTCTCCGCCAGGACCCCCGCCGCGAACGCGACCGGGGTGTCCACCGGAACCGGTGTCACGGCGACCTTCGACGAGCCGGTCGACGCGGAGTCGGTCAACCTGGCGGTGACCGCCAACGGCGGCGGCGCCGTGGCGGGCACGACCCAGGTGACTCCGGACGGCACCACCGTGAGCTTCGCGCCCTCCGCCGAGTTGGCGGGCAGCACGACGTACACGGTCACCGTCACGGCGACCGACCTGCAGGGCAACGCGATGCTCGCTCCGCACACGTGGACCTTCACCACCGGCACCGCGGGCGCGTGCCCGTGCACGCTGTTCCGCGCGGTGGACACCCCGGCGGTGACGGCGATGGACTCGCCGGTGGAGCTGGGCATGAGGATCACGCCTTCGCGGAACGGCACGATCACCGGGATTCGCTACTACAAGACAGTGAACGACCCCGGCACGCACACCGGTTCGCTGTGGTCCTCGACCGGTCAGCAGCTGGCCACCGGGACGTTCATCGGCGAGTCGGCGAGCGGGTGGCAGACGCTCACCTTCTCCTCGCCTGTCCCGGTGACCGCGGGCACCACCTACGTCGTGTCGTACCACTCCTCGGCGGGCAGGTACGGCTACACGGCGCAGTACTTCACGACCGACAAGACGAACGGGCCGCTCACCGCGCCCGCCACGACCGAGAACGCGCCGAACGGCGTGTACCGGTACGGCGGAGGCGGAACAATGCCGAGCGACAACGGCGGTGGCAGCAACTACTGGGTCGACGCCGTGTTCACCGACTAGGGGAGGAAGCAGGAAGTGTCTTCAGTTGACGTGGTGATCCCGTGCTACCGGTACGGTGCGGTCTTGCCGACGGCGGTGCGCAGCGTGTTGGACCAGCCGGGCGTGGACGTCCGGGTCCTGGTGATCGACGATGCCTCCGGTGACGGGAGCGCCGACGTCGCCAGGGAGCTCGCCGCGGCGGACAGCCGGGTCGAGGTCTGGGAGCACGAGACCAACAAGGGTCACATCGCCACGTACAACGAAGGCCTGCTGGGGTGGGCGTCCGCGGACTACTGCGCTCTGCTGTCCGCGGACGACGCCCTCACCCCCGGTGCGCTCAAGCGGGCGGCCGACCTGATGGACGCCCACCCCGAGGTGGGGTTCGTCTACGGCCGCCCGCTGCACTGGGACGGCAGCGACCCGCTGCCGACCGCCCGCACCGAGCCGCAGGGCTGGACCGTCTACAAGGGACGATCCTGGCTGCGTCGGCGCTTCGAGGTCGGGGACGGCTGCATCACCTCGCCGGAGGTGGTCGTCCGCACCTCGTTGCAGCAGAAGATCGGCGGTTACGACCCGGAGTTGCCGCACTCCGGCGACATCGAGATGTGGATGCGGTTCGCGCTGCACGCCGACGTCGGCTACCTCAAGGGAGTCGACCAGGCGTACTACCGGCTGCACGGCAACAACATGTCCGTCTCCTACTACTCGGCGTCCGGTGTGGGCGACCTGCGGCAGCGCCTGGTCGCCTACACCGCGCTGCTCGACCGGGCCAACGGCGAGTTCCCCGAGGGCCGTGAACTCGAAACGGGCCTGCGCCGCGTGCTCGCCAAGGACGCGCTCCGCCGAGCGGGCCGCGCCTACGACAAGGGGCAGGCGGAGGTCGAACCGGTCGAGGAGCTCGTCGCGTTCGCGCGGGAAGCCTACGGGGACGCGGAGAAGCTGCCCGAGTGGCACACGCTCCGCCTGAGGCAGCGCCTCGGCACCCGCGCCGCGAGAGCGCTGCGCCCACTCGTGCTCACCGCCGCGGCCCGCCGCGTGCGGCAGATGTACCGGGTGAGGCAGTGGAAGCGTGCGGGGGTCTGACCTCCGTCTGCCGTCACTGACCGGTCTGCGGTTCCTGGCCGCCCTGGCTGTGTTCGGCTTCCACCTCAACGCGCTGGGGCTGTTCGACGGAGGCCCCGCGGAATCCGCGATGGGCCTCCTGTTCGGTCCCGGCGCCATCGGCGTCAGCTTCTTCTTCGTGCTGTCCGGATTCGTCCTCACGTGGTCGGCGCGCCCGAACGACACCGCGGTGTCGACGTGGCGCCGCCGCGCCGCGCGCGTGTTCCCGAACCACGTCGTGACGTGGTCCCTCGCCGCCGTCGGGCTGCTCCTGCTCGGCGTCCACGAGGTCTCGCCGCTCACGGTGCTGCTGGGGCTGTTATTGGTGCAGGCCTGGGTTCCGGTGCAGGACGTGTACTTCGCCGTCAACACCCCGGCCTGGTCACTCTCGTGCGAGCTTGCCTTCTACGTGGCGTTCCCCCTGCTGCTGCGGGGAATCGACGCCGTGCGGACGCGGTGGCTCTGGCCGCTGGCCTGCGCGCTGGTGCTGGTGGTGCTCCTGGTGCCCGTCGCCGCCCTGCCCCTGTCCGCCGAGGCGGCCTACTGGCTGGTGTACATCTGCCCGCTCACGCGCGTGCCGGAGTTCGCGCTGGGCATGGTCATGGCGCGGATCGTCCGGCAGGGCAGGTGGATCGGCGTCGGGCTGCTGCCCGCGTTCGCCCTGTTCCTCGTGGCCTACTTCGCGTCCGCGCACCTGCCCGGGACCTTCGGCTACGTCGCCGGGACCATCGTCCCGCTGGCGCTGCTGATCCCCGCGGCCGCGGTGGCGGACGTCCACGGCGGCAGGTCGCCGTGGCGCGGCCGGACCTGGGTGCGGCTCGGCGAGCTGTCGTTCGCCTTCTACCTGGTGCACCACGCGGTGATCCGCACGCTCGCGGAGGCCCTGGAGGAGACCGACCTGCCCCGCCCGCCCGCGGCGCTCGCCGCGGCGGTCATGTTCCTGGTGTCGCTGGGCGTCGCCTGGCTGCTGCACCGGCTGGTGGAGCGGCCGGCGTACCGGCTGCTCACCCGGGGGCGAGGTCAGCCGGTCCAGGCGGTGTAGTAGCTGTCCTCGTTCACCAGGTACCGCACCGTCGGCTCGGGGACGTGCTCGACGACGTGCCGCTTCGCCAGCCGGTGCACGAACTCCCAGTCCTCCTTGGGAAGCGTGGACTTCGTGCGGGGCAGCAGGCTGAACACCACGTCGGGGGAACGGCGCACCACCAGCGAGTTCGCGTCCACGTACGGGGTGCCGTCGCGGAAGGTGCGGCGGTCGAACTCCTCGGTCAGCACGTCCAGCACCGAACCGTCCGCACGACGCCGCTCCACGGCCGTGTAGACCACGTCGGCGCCGCGGGACAGCCCCGCCAGCGCCAGTTCGAGGTGGTCCGGCCGCCAGGTGTTGTCGTCGTCCAGGAACGCCAGGAAGCGCGACCCGGTCAGCCGGATGCCGACGTTGCGCACCAGCCCCAGCACGGCGGTGTTGCGCGACAGGCTCACGGCGCGCAGCCGGGGGTCCTCGGGCAGCGCGGGGAGCCCGGCGCCGTCGTCCACCACGATGACGGTCTGGTCCGCCACGGTCTGGGCGAGCGCCGACTCGACGGCGTTCACCAGCAGTTCCGGGCGCCGGTAGGTCGGGATGACCGTGGCCACGAGCGGCTGCCCCGGTGTGCGGCCGAGCCGGGCGACCTCCGCGTCCTCGAAGCGGCGCAGCGCGGGCACCTGGCGGCCGAGCGCCACCTGGTTGCGGGCCTCGTGCATCGGCCACAGGCCGAACGCGTCGCGGAGGGCTTTCCGCGCGGTCGCGGAGACGGCGTTGCGGTTCACGCGGCCACCGCCACGGGGGACCTGCCGGGCAGGAGGGAACGCATGGGGAACACCA
This sequence comes from Umezawaea sp. cmx-9-4, assembly GCA_049997955.1. GTDB lineage: Bacteria > Actinomycetota > Actinomycetes > Mycobacteriales > Pseudonocardiaceae > Umezawaea. Next base: position 198,410 of record JAEBDY010000005.1, read on the forward strand.
CCGGGAGGTAGACGGCGACGGCGACGAGGCCGCCCACCGCGAGTTGGGCGAAGGAACCGTCCACGACGGAGCGGACGGCGAACGCGGACGCCACGACCAGGACGCCGCCGACCAGCGGCCTGCGGCAGGCGACGAACGTCGCCCACAGCCGGACGCCCCGGCGTTCGAGCACGACGATGAACGCGGGCAGCACGATGAGCGTCGCCACTCCGAGCAGCGCGAGGCACGCTCCCCGGATGCCGTCGAGCCTGGTGGCGATGAGCAGGGCGGGCAGCATCGCCACGAGCCACATCGCTTGGAGAGCAAGGAGGACGCGGTTGCCGTCGAGCGCGACGAGCAGGTCGTAGCCGATGAACAGCACCACCCGGACGAGGCCGAGCACCGCGAGGATCTGCAGCGCCTGCGCGGCGGGCACCCACTTCTCGCCGTACACGAACGACAGCGCGGGCTCGGCGTAGCAGGCCAGCAGCGCGCACACGGGGATCGTGGCGGCCATCAGCAGGCCGACCCCGCGGGCGAGGGACTGCTCCAGCTGGGCGGGGTTGTCGCGCAACCGCGAGAACCCGGCCAGGGAGACCCGGCGGGCGGCCTCGGAGAAGACCTGGAGGGGCAGGCTGGACTGGTTGAACGCCATCAGGTAGAGGCCGAGCGTGACCTCGTCGGTCATCGCGCCGATGGCGATCTTGTCGACGTTGGTCACCGACAGGACGAGCAGGCTCGACCCGGCCAGCGGCAGGCCGAACCGGACCAGGTCCTTGGCGATCGCGGGCTCCCAGCCGGGGCGGACCCGGACCGGGCACAGCAGGAGGTAGACGGCGACCGAGACGACGTTGCCCGCGATCTGGCCGATCGCGAAGCTCATCGCGCCCCAGCCGCTCACCGCGAGCGTGATGGTGATCGAGGTGCTGACCGTGAACGAGCTGAGGTCGGTGAGGAACCGCCGCGCCTGCATGAACTCGCGGTTCAGGATGGTCGCTGGCACGACCGCGATCCCGTCCAGCACCACCGCGAAGCACAGCACCCGCAGGACACCGACCGCGGACGGGCTCCCCATCGCCTCGCAGAACGCGGGCGCCGCGAACCAGACCACCCCGTAGAGGGCCGTGCTGGTGCCCGCGGCGATCGTCATGGCGGTCGGGGCGAACTCCCGCACGTCGCGTTCCCAGCGGACCAGCGCGAGGCTCACGCCCAGTTCGTTGAACGCCTGAAGCAGGGTCATGGCGACCAGCGCGACGGCGAACACGCCGTAGTCCGCGGGGGAGAGCAGCCTGGCGAGCACGATGCCGGAGATGAGCACCCCGAGCCGCAGCACGACGTTGTTCAACAGGCTCCACAGCGCGCCGCGGCCGACCTTGCTGCCGATCGAGGGGTCCTGCTGCTCGGCTGTCATGGGCGCACCTCTTCAGGTCTGGTCGCCCGCTCGTCCTTCACCGCGCGCAGCAGGGCTCCGCTGGACCCCATGAGGAGGAAGGCGAACCCGCTCGCGACGGAGAAGGCCAGCAGGTCGAAGGTGGCGGCGGAGATCGCCGGGATGGTGAGGCAGGCGGTGAGCGTGATGCCGAGTTCGCGGGTCTGCGGGTCCTTGCTCAGCAGCCGGGCGCGCACCGCGGCGTAGCCCGCCGCGAGGAACAGGAAGATGAGGGCGGCGAGGCCGATCATCCCGGCCATCACCATCGTGCCCAGGTACTGGTTGTCCAAGTAGCCGTACTTGGTCGGCAGGTACGTGCCCATGCCGCGACCGAGCCACAGGTGCTGGGCTATCTCCTCGCCCGCGCGGTCGATCGCCCTGGTGCGGCTGCCGGTGCTCGGGTCGATGGCGATGTTGGTGAACAGCGCGATGATCGTGCCGACCAGTCCCGGCACCAGGCCGCGCAGCGCGACGAGGAAGACCGCGCACGCGATGACCGCCCGGATTCGACGGCCCTTGCGCATGTGGGGGATGAGCACCAGCCCGGCCACGAACAGGCCCAGCACCGCCGAGCGGGACAGCGACTGCATGGCGGCGACGGCCAGCACGCCCAACGACAGCCACCAGCGGAGCTGCGGACCCCCGTAGTCCTTGGCGCGGAACGCGTAGTGCAGCGCGAGCGGCACCGCCATGGCGCAGACCACCCCGAACTCGATGGGGTGTTCGGCCGTACCCGCCGGACGGCGGAAGTTCGAGCGCTCCAGCACGAACGAGATGTCGCCCGCGAGCTGGAGGCCGGGCAGCATCAGGTACTTCGTGAGGTCGAACCCCAGTGCGAACTGGAGGATGCCGACGACCGCCATGAAGGTCGAACCGCCGACGAGGACCTTGAGCACCCGGTCGATCCGCGCGAGACCGCGGACACCGTCGCACACGGCCAGGCCCACGCAGACGAACGCCATCAGCGTGATGAACGTCCGGTCGGTGGCCTTCAGCTCGTCCTCGGGGAGGTAGCCGTACGTGGCGTAGCCGTAGGTGGCCACCTGCGACAGCGCGAACAGGAAGAACGCGGTGCGCACGGCGCTGCGGCCCTTGGCCGCGCCCGCGTTGTCGAGCATCTGCGCGCAGAACCACACCACGCCCATGAGGAGCCCGACGAGCATCGCGGGCGTCATCGCGAGCGGCAGCTTCGCGAAGATGAGCCGGGCCGGGATCAACGTCATCGTCAGCGCGAAGAAGCACGCGAGGGTGGCTCCGTCGACACGGGTCGGGGACCGGGTGTCGTCCCGGAGGGCGAGCACGGCGGTCACCCCGAGCGCTTGGGCCCGGTGGTGGCGGGCTTCATGCGCAGCGTCGGAGCTGCCCAGGGCGTGCTGTCGCCGTTCTGCGGCACCTCGTGCTTCGGCCAGCCGATGCCCTGGTCGTCATCGTCGTCGTCATCGCCGTCCGGGGGCGGAGCGGAGCCGTCGGCCTTGTCGGCCTTGTCCTTCCCGCCCTGCTTCTTGCGCCTCGCCTGCGCGCGGCTCTCCAGCCCGTACACGACGGTCAGCATGGCCGCGAGGCCGAGCACGACCGCGGCGCCCGCGGCGCGGAGCTTCCCGCCGCGCTGCGGTTCCGGCTTGGTCGGCTGGATCACCGTCTCGACCTTGATGAAGGTGCCGGGCGGGGCGAGCAGGGCGGTCTGCCTGTCCTCCAGGTCCTTCTGCACCCGCTCCAGCACCCGCGTGACGGTGCCCTTCGCCACCTCCTCGGAGGTGCTCTCGGCGACCACGTTGATGAACGGGCCGCCGATCTCGGCGCCGCTGATGACGTAGGTCGTGTCCTCGCCGTCGGCGCCGAGTTCCTTCTGCACGCTCTCGGTGGTGAGGCTCTGGATGATGATGGCCGCCGACACCCCGAGGCTCATGTCGAACGCCAGGAAGGGATTGGTGAGCCCGCGCTGCTTGGTCGCCTCGCTGCTGGCGCCCTCGGCGGGGGAGGTGAGGACGACGGTGCCCGTCGACTCGTAGCGCATCGGCACCGCGGCGTACGTGCCTGCGGCGAGGCCGAGCGTCACCACGAAGACGGGCACCGCGACGTACCACCGCCGCAGCAAGACGACAATCGTCTTCCACAAGTCCATCCGCGTCCCAACGATGGCGGGTTGCCCCACGGCGCCGGACAGCGCAGTGGCCTACTGCATGACGAATCGGCCCGGTCCGCCCGGTCGTTACTCGACGTGACCCCCGCAACTTCTGCGAACTTCCGAAGCCGTGCGCGGAGATGGTCCGGATGAACCATGGCGAGCACCGTTCCCGAAGGGTACCGTCACGGAGGATTTGGGGGAACAGGGCGAGATCGCCACTCTCCGTTCACCCCACCAGGTGAGTATTCGCCATTCGGGGATGGCGTTTCTCGTGATCTCGTTGTGATCTTCGGGGAAATCTGCCTAAGGTACCGGCGCCGAAGGATCATCAACCGTTCCCCGGTCGCCGCGGGGGGCGAAACGTACCCGGCTCGGAAGGATCTCATGTCCGCACGACCTCAGTTGTCCGCGGGGAGAACGACGTCGCGAAGAACGAGAAGAAGATTCATGCTCGCGACCATGGCAGGCGTCGCGGTGCTCACCGCCGCGTGCGGCCAGGCCGCGAGCAAACCCATCGCCTCGACCGATACCAGTTCCACCATTTCCACCGGCACTTCCGAGAACTCGCCCGCGCCGTCCAGTGCGCCCCCCAGTTCGGCGAGCGCCTCGCCATCGGCGACGTCCAGCACTTCCCAGCCCGTGGTCAAGCCACCGGCGCCCCCGGTCCTGCCAGGCGGCGGCGGTTCAGTCGCGCCCGGAGCGGTGCCGTCGGCGGGCCAGGTCGGCTTCCGGGGCGATCCGGCTTCCCTCACCGTGATCGACGGCTCCACCAAGGGGCCGGGCGGCACCACCTGGAATACGGGTGTGCTTCAGGTCACCGGCAATGACGTCACGCTGGACAAGGTTTTCGTGAAGGGCGGCGTCACCTTCCAGGGGAGCGGCACCCTCACCATCAAGAATTCGATCATCGAGGGCAACAGCAGCGCGCAGTCGGTCGTACTCGGAATGAAGGGCCACCTCGACATCCGGGATTCCACCATTCGGTGGAAGGCGGGTGAGGGTGGCCCGCAGGCGCAGTGGGGCAATGGCGCCATTCACGGCGACTCGACGATGACGGTCCTGCGGAACGACATCTCCGGCACGCCGGACGGAATCCAGAACGGACCCGGTCGGAGCACGATCGAGCAGAACTACATCCACGACCTGGCGAGGATCGGGTCATATCCGAACAACACTCACAACGACGGCATCCAGAGCTACGGCGGACCCGATCTGATCATCCGGTACAACCGGATCGACATCGAGGGTCCGGTTGGCGTCGCGTACGACGGCACGCACCAGAACGGCGCGGTCTTCGTGCAGCCGGGCGGCAGCGGTTCGCAGAACCTCCAGGTCGTCGGCAACTTCCTCGCGGGCGGCGGCTACATCATGCGGCTCGAAGGCCCGATGTCCGGCACCGTCGTGACGGAGAACAGGTTCGGCCCCACCACCGGTGGTTGGGGCGAGGTGCTCGTGGAGAAGGACGTCGGCATCGCCCAGTGGGCGGGCAACCTCACCGCGGGTGGCAAGCCGATCGACCAGCCTTGACGGGGCGTCCCCGTCCTCGCCTCACGGCGGGGACGGGGACGACGCCGACGCGGCGAGCAGCACGGCGTCGCCGGTGCCGTCGGCGGCGGAGGCGTAGATCGCAGGCGCCTGGCCCTGCGGGACCTTCGCGTAGGCGAGGGTCGAACCGTCCAGCCACGCCGCCTGGTCGTCCAGGCCCTGGCTCCCGGGGATCGGCGTTTCCCCACCGGTGGCCAGGTCCAGCACCACCAGCTGCCACGCGCCCAGGGAGCCGCCGCGCTTCTTGTACGCCACACGGGTGCCGTCGGGCGACAGCGACGGGCACTCCGCGCCCGGCCGGACGGTCTCCATGGTCTTGGCGCGCAGGTCGCCCTTGACGAGCCAGTTCTGGTTGCCGGAGCCGAGCGTCGCGTAGAACGTGTTGTCGTCCTCGGCGACGGTGACACCCCAGTAGTTGACGTTCTCCCGCTGCTCGACCTCGCCCTCGATCGTCGAGGTGAAGTGCTCCAGCGATTCCACGACGGTCCCGTCGCGCAGGTCGACGTAGCCGGTGCGCGTGGAGAAGCCGCCCGGCACGGCGTACGAGTCGCCGACCACGAAGACGGTCCACGACACGATCTTCCCCGACGCGGAGACCCGCGCCCGGCTGGGCACACCCGGAAGGCCGACCGTCTTCACCGTGGCACCGGAGGAGTCCAGGACCGCCACCTCGTAGGAGGGGCCGACGCCCGCCAGCCGCAGGCACACCGTGGTGCCGCCCGCCGTGTACACCCGTTGGCAGCGCAGCGATCCCGGAGTGCGGGTCCCGTCGGAGGCGAGCACGTCCACCCGGTTGCGCCCGTCGGTCTGGTCGACGAACCGCAGGCCGCTCGTGCTCTGCCCGCCTGCCGCGGCCGCCGACCCCCGCTTGTCGACCGTCCAGAACACGTACGCGACGCCGAGGAGCACCACCAGCACCAGGGCGAGGATCCCGGACACCGTCCGCCGTCGTGTCACGACCCGACCTCCTCGCGGAGCATGACGACCCGCACCGCCACGAGCACCACGACCAGCGCGCCCACCCCGAGCGCGACCGACGTGGTGAAGCCGAGGTACTGCAGGGAGAAGCCGAACGCGATCGAGGAGACGAGCCGCGCCAGGGCCTGCCCGGTCTGGACGATCGACAGCCCGCTGGCCCGCAGCTCCTCGGGCACCATCGTGGCGCCGTGAGCCATGAGCACGCCGTCCGTGGCCGCGTAGAACAGGCCGTGGAGGCCGAGGGTGAGGATCACCAGCGCCCACCCGGTGATCGGGCCGAGCAGCAGGACGTACGCGGCGAGCAGCAGGACGTGGCCCGCGAAGAAGACGGTCCAGCGACCCACCCGGTCGGCGAACGCCCCGATCGGGGTGGCCGTGAGCAGGAAGACCAGCGCGGTGCCGACCGGCATGAGCGCCAGCCACGTGGGGTTCAGGCCCGAGACGCGCTGCAGCACCACGAACAGGAACGCGTCGGACATCGTGACCAGGCCGAGCAGGCCCGCGGCGACGGTCGTGCGGCGCAAGCCCGCGTGGCGCAGCAGGCCGAGGGACCGGCGGAACGACACCCGTTCGCTCGGGGCGTCGGACTTCGGCTGGCGCACGAAGAAGACCAGCACGATCAGACCGAGCAGGGCGAAGCAGAAGCTGATGACGAACATGGGCTCCGGGCTGGTCGTCAGCCACGCCAGCACCGCGAACGTCATGAGCGGACCGATCAGCGCGCCGATGGTGTCCATCGTGCGGTGCACGCCGAACGCCACGCCGAGCGACTCCTTCGGCGTGGACAGCGAGATCATCGCGTCGCGCGGACTCGTGCGCAGCCCCTTGCCCGCCCGGTCGAGCGCGAGCACACCGCCGATGCCGAACGCGGACGCGCCGACCACCGGGAACGCCAGCTTGGTGGCCGCGGACAGCCCGTAGCCCGCGAGCGCCACCGCCTTGTGCCGCCGCGTCTTGTCGGCCACGTACCCGCCCGCGAGGCGCAGGACCGCGGTGGCGCCGGTGTAGACGCCGTCCAGCAGACCGAACTGGAGGTAGCTCATCTGGAGGCTGAAGAGCAGGTACACGGGCATGAAAGCGGTGATCATCTCGGCGGAGACGTCGGTCAGCAGGCTGACCGTGCCGAGGGCGAAAACGGTGCTGGGCACCCGCTTCCGCGGATCCGTGCCGCCCTTGGGGCGGCTGGTGGCGACGTACACGACTAGTGCCTTGTCATCTCGCGGTGCCACACCTCTAGCGAGAGCAGCGTCCAGATCCTCGGCTGCTCGTTGCGGGCGCCGGTGGCGTGCCCGTCGAGCAGCTTGGCGACGACCGTGCGGTCCAGCGTCCCGCCGACGAAGGACGACGGACCGGTCAGCAGGTCGTGGGCCATGTCCCGCAGGCCGTCGCGGAACCACGCGTCCAGCGGCACCTTGAAGCCCGACTTGGGGCGGTCGACCACGTCGGCGGGCAGGTGCTTGCGCGCGACCTCCTTGACGACCCACTTGGTCCTGCCGCCGCGCACCTTGACGTTGCTGGGCAGGCTGAACGCCAGCTCGGCCACGCGGTGGTCGAGGAACGGCGGCCGCAGCTCCAGCGACGCCGCCATCGACATGCGGTCGCCCCGCTCCAGGAGGTTGTCGGCGAGCCAGGTGTGCGAATCGGCGTAGAGCATCCGGCTCAGCGCGTCGCCGCCGCCGTTCTCGTACGGCGCGAGCACCGACCGGGTGGCCGGGCCGCCGAGCAGCGCGTCGCGCTCGGCCGTGGTGAACGGCGCGAACCAGCCGCGCATCCGCTCGGCGTAGCTCGGCTCGCCGAGCGCTCGCACGGCGACGCCGAGACGCGCCCTGCTCGCGGGCAGCGCGCCTTCGAGCCTGCGCAGGGCGGCGCCGGGCAGCGCGCCCGCCAGCTTGGTCGCCCTGGCGAAGCGGTACTTGGGGTAGCCGCCGAACAGCTCGTCGCTGCCCTCGCCGGACAGCACGACCTTGACGTCGCGGCGGGCCAGTTCGGCGAGCCGGAAGACGGCCACGTCGGCGGGCTCGGACAGGGGGGCGTCGCGGTGCCAGCTCAGCTTCGCCCAGCTGTCGCGGAAGTCGTCGGCGGTCACCACGACCTCGTGGTGCTCGCTGCCGACGATCCCGGCGACCTTGCGCGCCCACGCCGTCTCGTCCACGCGCTCGTCGCCGAAGCCCGCGGAGAACGTGTGCAGGCCCGCTCCGTCGCGCTCGCGGGCGACCAGGGCGGTGATGAGGCTGCTGTCCACGCCACCGGAGAGGTAGGCGCCCACGGGCACGTCGGCGACGAGCGCCTCGCGGACGGACGTGGTGAGCGCGTCGTCCACGAGGCGGACGGCTTCCTCCGGCGTGACGTCGAGGACGTCCGGCGCGGTCGGCAGCTCCCAGTACGGCTCGGTCCTGACCCCGCCGTCCGCGGTGACCACGAGGTGGTGGCCCTGCGGCACCTTGCGCACGCCCTTGACGAGCGTGAAGGGCGCGGGCACCGACCGGTGCGCGAGGTAGTCGTGCAGGCTCGCCGTGTCGACCTCGCGCGACCTGATGACCGGGAACAGCGCCTTGATCTCGGAGGCGAACGCGAAGACCTCGGCGTCCGCGTAGTAGTACAGCGGCAGGACGCCCAGCCGGTCGCGCAGCAGGTGCGTCTCACCGGTCGACGAGTCGTGCAGCGCGTAGGCGAACTGGCCGCGCAGCTTGGCGACGCCCTTCGGCCCGTGCTCCTCGTAGAGCGCCAGCAGCACCTCGGTGTCGCCCTTGGTGCGGAACGGGTACGACAGCTCGGAGCGCAGTTCCCGGTAGTTCAGGATCTCGCCGTTGAACGTGATGTGCGTGTGGCCGCTGGCGCCCGCCATCGGCTGCGGTGACCCGGCGAGGTCGATGATCGACAGCCGGGTGTGCGCGAAGCCGACCGAGCCCTCGGACCAGAACCCGCTGTCGTCGGGGCCCCGGTGGTGCAGCCGCTTCGCCATCTCCGCCAGCAGTTCGGCCTCGACCGGCGCGCCGTCGAACCGGCGGACGCCCGCTACTCCGCACACGGCTCGCCCCCGGTGTTCTCGGCCAACGCCATCAGTTCCAGCGCGCGGGAGTCCCACGACGCGGTGAGGACCGACGCGCGCCGCTCCTCGGGGGTCTTCGGACCGCCGTCGGCGAGGGTCTGCCGGATCAGCTCGATGAACGCCGTGTGGTCCGGTGCGACCCGGATGACGTCGGTGTAGCGGGCCACCTCGGGGAAGTCCGTGCTGACCACGGCGAGCCCCAGCGCCAGGTACTCCTTCATCTTGATGGGGTTCGCGTGCTTGATCCAGTCGTTGTCCAGCCACGGCATCAGCGCGACGTCGAAGCCGGAGCCGTAGGCGGGGATCCGGGAGTAGGACCGGAAGTCCAGCCAGTGCACGTTCCGGTACTTCTCGTACCGCTCCATCGAGCAGGTCGCGTCGCCGATCAGGACGAGCGAGGCGTTCGGGAACTCGACGGCGACGCGCTCCAGCAGGTCGAAGTCGACCAGGTAGTCGTCGAGGCTGCCGAAGAAGCCGATGCGCGGGCCGGGGATGGAAGCGAGGTCCGCGGGCAGCTCGTCGGTCCGCCGGAAGTGCTCGACGTCGACGCCGTGGTCGAGGAAGTGGGCGCGGTCGCCGGTGAGGCCGCTCTCCTCCTCCTGAAGCGCACGGCTGACGTAGAGCACGCGGTCCGAATTGGACAGCAGCGAGTCCTCCAGCGCCCGGATGGTCGACTGGTCCGACTCGGGGAACGCCGAATGCCGGTCCGAGCGGTTGAACAGGAGCTTGCGCCGCTTCATCGGCTCGACCACGTCCCACGCCGTCGGGATGGTCGCGACGACCACGGGCGTGCCCATCCGCAGGGCGAGGCACACGGCCCGCACCTGGGCCCGCACGAGGACGGAGTTCAGCTTGCGCAGCCACGGCTTCCCGTAGAACGGGAGCGGCAGCGGGGTCATGACGTGGAAGCCGGGCGTGTCCGCCAGCGGGCGGCGCACCAGCTTCGCGACGCTGCGGGCCTTGCGCAGGATTCGGCGCAGGAACTGCGTGCTCCGGCCGGGCAGCGGCATCCGCAGGCCGATGCTGTTCACCAGCAGCACCTTGCGGTGCTCGGCGACCCGGCGCAGCAGCTGGAAGTCGGAGTGCGCCTGGTTGTGGTACCACCAGTCCTGCGCGGAGAAGCAGAGGTAGCTCGGCCCCTCGTCCGCGATGGTCGCCCTCGGCGTCTCGGCGGGCCATTCCGACATCGTGAGCAATCCTCGCAGTGCTGTGCGGTGGCGGTCGTCCCGCGAGCGGAGGCCTTCGTTGAGCGCCACGGCCAGCCACATGAGCGACGCGGCGACGCGCCCGTGGCGTTCGCGGTGCATCCGCACGCGGTTGGCGGTGAGCATCGACCACAGCCGCGCGGAGGACTGGGACTCGCCGCCGATGTGCTCGGCCACGGCCCTCGGCTCGTACCGCACGGAGAAGCCCGCTCGGCCCGCGCGGAGCATGTACTCGGTCTCCTCGGAGTACAGGAAGTAGCGCTCGTCCAGCGGCCCGAGCGCGTCGACGACCTCGCGCGAGATCAGCCAGGCCGCGCCGGTCGCCCAGTCGACCACGTGCGGCCGCTCGTAGCTCTTCGGGTCGACGACGGTCTCGCCCAGCGCCGGGACCCGACCCGCGCGCCCGCCGCCGAGGACCGCCTCGCCCAGCGCGCGCAGCACGGTCGGCTCGCGGCGCAGCGAGTGGTGCAGCGCGCCGTCCGGGCCGACCAGGCGGGGGACCGCGATGTCGGCGCCCGTCGCGCGCAGCGCCTCGACGGTTCCGGGGCGCAGGCGGATGTCGGCGTTGAGCACCAGCACGTCGTGGCCCTCGGCCGCCGCGATGCCCAGGTTCACGCCCGCCGCGAAGCCCGAGTTGACCGGGTTGCGGACGATCACCGCGTCGGGTGCGGCCTCTTCGACCAGCGAGGTGGTCCGATCGGTGGACGCGTTGTCCACCACGACCACGCGGACGTCATCGGGGAGCGAGGCCAGGCATCCGCTGATCACCTTTTCGCTCTGGTAAGTGACGATGACCACCGCGACAGGTGACCGGTCCACCGCATCTCCTAGCCGAAGTCCCAGGTTGTGCTTCCGCCCGCTACATCGAGCGCGCCGGGATCTCCGTTACGAACACGACTGAGGTGTAACCGATTCGACGTCCGGAGCGAGAACACAGCGTCGACGTTGTTCGTGAGGAAGAGGATCCCGGTGTCGCATTCGCCGCACGTGCTCATCATCGTGCAGAACCTGCCGGTCCCGCTGGACCGGAGGGTGTGGCTGGAATGCCGAGCGCTCATCGCGGCCGGTTACCAGGTGTCGGTGATCTGCCCGAAGGGACCCGGTGATCCCGCCTACCAGGTGCTCGACGGGGTGCACATCCACAAGTACGCACCGCCACCGCAGGCGGACGGCGCGGTGGGCTACGCGTGGGAGTTCCTGTACTGCTGGGTGCGCACGGCGTTGCTGAGCGTGAAGGTGCGGCGCAGGCAGCGGTTCCACGTCGTGCAGGCGTGCAACCCGCCGGACACCTACTGGGCGCTCGCGCTGCTGTGGCGGCTGGGCGGGGTCAGGTTCGTCTTCGACCACCACGACCTCAACCCCGAGGTCTTCCTCTCCCGCTTCGGGGAGCCGAAGGGCGTGGCTGCCAAGGCGCAGCTGCGGATCCTGCGCTGGCTGGAGCGCCGCACGTTCCGCACCGCGCAGCGGGTCATCTCGACGAACACGTCGTACCAGCGCATCGCCTGGGAGCGCGGTGACGTGCCGGAGGAACGCACGACGGTGGTCCGCTCGGGCCCGGACACCACGGTCATGCGGCCGGTGGAGGGCGATCCCGCGCTGCTCCGGGGCGGCAAGCACCTGGTTGCCTACCTCGGCATCATGGGCCCGCAGGACGGCGTCGACGGCGTGTTGGAGATCGCCAAGCGGGTCGTGCTGGACAAGGGCCGCACGGACGTCCGGTTCGCCCTGCTCGGCTTCGGCGACTGCCTCGAGGACCTCAAGGGGCAGAGCACCGCGATGGGGCTGGACGACTACGTCGAGTTCACCGGGCGGGTCGGGCCGGAGCAGATCACCCGCTACCTGTCGACCGCGTCGGCCGGACTCGGGCCGGACCCGCTGAACCCGCTCAACGACGTGTCGACGATGAACAAGACGATGGAGTACATGGCGTACGCCGTGCCCGTGGTCGCCTACCGTCTCACCGAGACGGTCGTGTCGGCCGCCGACTGCGCCGTGTACGTGGAGCCGGGTGACGTCGACGGGTTCGCCGACGCGCTGGTCGACCTGCTGGACGACTCGGAAAAGCGAGCATCCCTCGGTGTTTCCGGTCGGCGGCGGTGCGAGCAGGTGCTGGACTGGCGTCCCCAGGCCGAGAACTACGTCGGCGTGTACGACGAGCTGCTCGGTTTCCCCTCGAAGGGGCCGTTCCCCGAGGGCGCGCCCTCGGCGGGTGGAACGCTGACCGACAAGTGGGGCAACAGGATGATCGACCTCGACGACGACGCCGCGCTGCGCGCGTTCGCCGCCGACCGGAGGTCGGGTCTCGGCGCCGGACGCGACGACTCGTCCGAACGGGGGAACGGCTAACGCCGGTCGAACCCCCGGCGATGTCGGGAGCGGGTCGGGGTCGGTAAGCGCCAGGAGGCACCACATGCCAGTGCTCGATCGTTTACGTCCACAGTCGACGGTGGTGGGCGTGGCCGTGCTCGTCGCCGCGTTGACCGCCGCGCCCGCGTCCGCGACGCCGGCGGGACGCGTGCTCGGCTACGTCGCCAACAACGGCGGTGGGGTCTCCGTCATCGACACGGCGACCAACGCCGTCACCACGACCGTCGCCGACGGCGGCGGCAGCTCGCCGTACATGGTCGACGTCGCGTTCGACGGGACGCGCGGCTACGTCACGAACATCCGCGACAACACGCTGACCGTGATCCACGCGCCCACGAACACCGTGGACGCCAGCATCCCGGTGGGGTCGCGGCCCGCGGGCGTCGTGGTCGCGCCCGACGGCGGCCACGTGTACGTGACCAACTACGGCGACGGCACGGTGTCGGTCGTCGACGTCGCGACCCTCGCGGTGGCGGCCACGATCCCGGTGGGCCCCAACCCGGACGGCGTGGCCATCACGCCCGACGGCGGGTCCCTCTACGTCACCCACGACGTCACCGGGCCGGGCGCGGTGTCCGTCGTGGACACCGCGACCAACGCGGTCGTCGCGGACGTGCCCACCGGCAACACGCCGACCGCCGTGGCCGTGACGCCGTCGGGAACGCGCGCCGTGGTCGTCAACAAGCTTTCGCACAACGTTGCCGTGCTGGACACCTCGACGAACACCGTGCTCGGTACCGTGGCCGTCGGGTCCACGCCGCACGGCGTGGCCATCTCGTCGGACGGAGCCCGCGCGTTCGTGACCAACAGCCAGTCGGCCTCGGTGTCCGTCGTGGACATCGCGTCCGTCTCGGTGGTCGGCACCGTTCCGGTCGGTGACCGGCCGATCGGGGTGGCGCTCACGCCGGACGGCGCGAGCGCGTACGTGACCAACTTCACCAGCGGCACCGTGTCCGTCGTCGACACCGCTTCGCTGGCCGTCTCCGCGACGGTGGCGGTGGGGGCGCAGCCGGTGGGCGTGGCGATCCACCTCGTGCCGCCCGCGGGGACCACGCTGCGGGCGGGGTCGGCGACCCTCCAGGTCCGCATCCTCGGCTTCACCGTGCGGAGCATCGACGCGAAGCTGACGCAGACGCACGACGGGGCGCCGGTCGTGGGGAAGCGGGTCGTCTTCCGCTTGGTCAACGGCGGGCCGCTGTGCACGGCGACCACCGACGCGACCGGCGTCGCCAGGTGCGACGCGAGCGTGCCGCTGCTCGTCGGGGTGGGCGCGCTGCTCCAGGGCTACACGGCTAGCTTCGCCGGGAACGACACGCACACCTCGTCGGTGTCGCACGGACTGATCGGACTGCTCTAGCGAGTGACGCGGGCGTGGCGGTGTAACAGCGACCACGCCCGCCGACGACAACAGGACGTAGGCCGCACCCGCCACCGCGCGTGCGGGCGATGGCCGCGGAACAGGGGAGTGGCACAGGTGTTCATCCGACGGATCGCAGTGGTCGGGACCGGGTACGTCGGTCTGACGACGGGTGCCTGCCTGGCTTCGCTCGGTCACCGCGTGGTGTGCGCGGACGTGGACGTGGCGAAGGTCGAGCGGCTCACGCGCGGTGAGGTGGACATCCTCGAACCCGGTCTCCCGGAGCTGGTGGCCGAGGGGATCGCGTCCGGTCGGCTGTCGTTCGTGGTCGGCGCGGCCACCGCGGTGACGGCGCACGAGGGCGGGGCGGAGGTCGTCTTCCTCTGCGTGCCGACGCCGATGGGGGTCGGCGGGCTCGCCGACCTGAAGGCCGTCGAGTCCGTTGTGGACGAGTGCCGCACGGTGTTCGCCGAGGGCTGCGTCATCGTGAACAAGTCGACCGTGCCGGTCGGCACGACGGTGCTCACGTCGGAGCTGCTGGGGCGCCCGGACATCTCGGTCGTCTCCAACCCCGAGTTCCTGCGCGAGGGTTCGGCCGTCAAGGACTTCCTGAACCCGGACCGGATCGTGGTCGGCTGCGACGACCAGGACGCGGCCGAGCGGGTCGCGGCGCTGTACTCGCGGCTCGGCGCGCCGACCGTGCTCACCGACGCGGCGAGCGCCGAGATGGTGAAGTACGCGGCCAACTGCTTCCTCGCGATGAAGCTGTCCTACGTCAACGCGGTCGCCGAGCTGTGCGAGCGGCTGGGCGCGAACATCTCGGACGTGACCGAGGGCATGGGCTACGACCGCCGCATCGGCCAGTCGTTCCTCTCGCCCGGTCCGGGCTGGGGCGGGTCGTGCCTGCCCAAGGACACGCACGCGATGCTCCAGGTGGCGGACGCCGCGGACTTCGAGTTCCGCCTGCTGCGCGCCACGATCGACACGAACGACCGGCAGCGGCAGCGCATGGTGGAGAAGATCCGCCTCGCGGTGACGGGCAAGCGCAGCGGATCCCTGTCGCACGTGCGGATCGGTGTGCTGGGCCTGACGTTCAAGGCGGGCACCGACGACCTGCGCGACTCGCCCGCGCTCGCGGTGGCCGCGCTGCTCAAGCAGGCGGGCGCCGAACTGGTCGGCTACGACCCGGCGATGGGCGTCGGCTCGTCGGCCGCGGTGGGCATGGAGGTCGTGGACGACCCGTACCTCGCGGCCAAGGACGCGGAGGCGCTGGTCGTCCTCACCGAGTGGCCGGAGTTCCGGACGCTGGACTGGGCGAGGATCGCCGGGCTGGTCCGCAGGCCGGTCGTCGTCGACACCCGCAACCTGCTCGACCCGGACGTGCTGAGCCGGGCGGGTCTGAAGTGGACCGGGCTGGGCGGTCACCGCTAGGTCCCACGAACTCGGAGGGGCTCTCGCCGCGGCAGGGGTGGCGACGAGTCCCGCCGAAACCGGAGGTTTCCTCCGGACCCGGAGGGGGTTCTCGCCGCGGCAGGGGTGGCGAGAACCCCCTCTGTCGCTACTTCCGGGCGCGGTCGACCGCCAGCGCGACGGCGGTCGGCACGGCGACGTCGAGCAGGAACACCGGGATCTCCTCCGCCGCGGTGTACCCGGCGGTCACGACGCCGAGCACGCCGTTGACGGCGCACACCAGCGCCCACAGCGGCACGAAGACCGCGGCGGTCCTCCGGGTGAGCAGGGCGCGGTCGTGGCGTCGATGACCCCACGACCGTATCACTGATAACAATAAAGCGTTATCTGTGCTAATCGGTGCGGGGTCGGGCCAGGAGGAGCAGCACCAGGCCGAGCGCGGACATCGCCAGGGACATGCCGTAGGCCGTGCGGTAGGTGAGCACCTGGGCCACGGCGAGCAGCGGGCCGACGAGCATCGACGCGACGGTGGCCGAGTTGGTGAACATCGTCGTCGCGTAGCCGGGGCGGTCCGGCGACAGGCTCTGGAAGTACGAGATGCCGATGCCCATCACCGCCGAGATGACGATGGCGCTGAGCACCTGCGCCGCGGCGACGTGCCACGTGGTCGTGGTCAGCAGCATCACGCCGTAGTAGCCCAGCGCGAAGACGGCGCCGACGAGCACGAGGCCGCGCTGGTCCACCCGCGTCGCCAGGACGCCGAAGCCGATCATCAGCGGGATCTCCAGAGCGGCGCACAGGCCCATGATCAGGCCGACGTCGGTCGTGGTGCCGTCGAGCTGCTCGGTGACGAACAGCGGCAGCGTGACCACGCCCAGGGAGATCGCGCCCTGCAGGAGCACGAACGCGAGCACGGACAGCACGAGCCGCGGACGCGGACCCGGCGGGGCGGGCTCGACCTCCTCGTCCACGGGCGGCGCCGCGGCGACCTCCGGCAGGCGGAGGGCGAGCAGCGCGACCACGCCGAACACCAGGGCGGTCGCGGCGAACAGGCCGGTGAACCCCGTCTGCGCCACGAGCAGCGCGGCCAGCGGCGGGCCCGCGACCCAGGCGAGCGAGATCAGCGTCCGCAGGCCGGTGATGATCAGCGGCGCCTTGGTCGAGCCGCCGCGTTCGAGCACCTGGCGGGCGTAGGCGAACATCTGCGGCAGCAGCGACGACGCCACCGCGACCAGGGTGGTGGACACCAGCAGCAGCACCCAGTAGTCGCGCAGCACCGCGAACAGGCCGTACCCGACCGCGCCGGTCACCGCGCCGACGATCAGCAGGGTGCGGCGCACCGCCCGCGCGTCGGACAGGCGGCCGAGCAGTGTGCTGGCCACCAGCGACGCCAGGGGCGTGACCAGCAGGAACGTGCCGAGCGCGAGCGGGCTCGCGCCGACCTCGGCGCTGAGGAACAGGGACATGAACGGGAACGCGAGCGCGGCGCCGAGACCGACTGCCGCGCTCACCAGCGACAGGGGGAGCAGCGACCTCACGCGGAAGGGCGCGGGGAGTTCAGTCGTGACAGCCACCCCCTCATCCTCTCAACGCGCCTGCCTGGACGGAATCGATTTAGTCGCCGAGGTGAGCGATCTCTCGCAATTGCTCACTATTACTTCAGTGTTGACCAAAATAACTGGTGATCACGGTGGTCAAGTGGGTGAACACCCCTCGGACGGCAACGGAAAGTCGCTGGTCACCACGAGCAGGTGGTCGACCCCTCTACTCTGGAAGTGCCGACGGCATGAGGGAGGAAGTACAGGTGCAGCCACTGCCCGTG
Organism: Umezawaea sp. cmx-9-4; assembly: GCA_049997955.1. GTDB lineage: Bacteria > Actinomycetota > Actinomycetes > Mycobacteriales > Pseudonocardiaceae > Umezawaea. The sequence goes on from JAEBDY010000005.1 coordinate 215,676, forward strand.
GACGGGCCGCAGCGCATCGGGGACTACGTGCTGCTCAGAGGGTTGGGCAAGGGTGCGATGGGGTCGGTCTACCTCGGCCGTTCCCGCGGCGGCCGTCCGGTCGCGGTGAAGGTGGCCCGCGCCGAACTCGCCGAGAGCCCCGCGTTCCGCGAACGCTTCCGCCGAGAGGTGGACATGGCGCGCTCGGTCGGCGGCTTCTGGACCGCCGCCGTCGTGGACGCCGACCCGGACGCCGAACGCCCGTGGATGGCCACCGAGTACGTGGTCGGCCCGAACCTCCAGCAGGCCGTCGAGACGCACGGGCCGCTGCCCGAGCAGTCCGTGCGCAGGCTGGCGGCCGGTCTGGCGGAGGCGCTGGTCGCGATCCACGCCGCGGGTCTGGTGCACCGCGACCTGAAGCCGTCCAACGTGCTGCTCGCGTCGGACGGCCCCCGCGTGATCGACTTCGGCATCGCCCGCGCGATGGAGCACTCCGCGCTGACCGAGGCGGGCGTCGTCTTCGGCACGCCAGGATTCCTCTCGCCCGAGCAGGTCATCGGCACCAAGATCGGCTCGCAGAGCGACGTGTTCGCGCTCGGCGCCGTGCTGGTCTACGCCGCGACCGGCCGCGGCCCGTTCGGCGACGGCTCCACGGCCTCGCTGGTGTACCGCGTGGTGCACCAGGAGCCGGACCTGAGCCACGTGCCGCCCGCGCTCGTGCCGCTGATCGTGCCGTGCCTCGTGCGCGACCCGGACCACCGCCCGACCCCCGCCAGGCTGCTCGCCACGATCGACGTGCCGCACCTGGACGACACGTGGCTGCCCGCGCCCGTGCGGACGCTCGTCGCCCAGCGGCACACCGAGCTGAACGCCCTGCCCGCCGCCAACGGCCAGCCCGCCGCCAACGGCAAGCCCGCGACGCGGATGATGGCCGACGCCGCACCCGTCGTCGCGGCCGTCGCCGCGAAGCACGTGCAGAGGGCCGTCCAGGCGGTCAAGGACAAGGCGAAGGCCATGGAGGCCAAGGCCGTCATGGCGAAGGCCATGGAGCCCAGGAGCGCCGTCGAGAAGGCGCCGAGGGCCAAGGTCGTCGAGAAGGCCGCGGAAGTCGAGAAGGCGCAGCCGAAGAAGACCGTCGGCGTCCGGTTCAGGGAATCGCGGGCGCACGACCTCGGGTGGGCGATGGTGACCGGGTTCGTCACCCTCACCGCGCTCGCGTTCCAGGGCGGGACGGTGACCAAGGACGTCCAGTTCCTCACGCTGACCGCCGCGGTCGTGTTCTCGCTGTGGACGATCCGGCTGGTCGTCGGGGCCATCGGCCCCCGACTCGGCCTGGAGATCGGCCCGGAGGGGCTCACGGTGTCGTGCGGCACCCGTGAGCGGAAGCTGCCCTGGTACGCCATCTCCAGGGTCAAGGTCGTGTACCGCAGGGGCAAGCCGTGGCTCGTGGTGTGGCTCGTCAACGCGGCGGGTGAACCGGAGACCGTGGGCCACGGGACGTTCAAGCCGTACAAGGGCGGCTACCGCGCCTACCCGCTGTCGCACGAGAAGGGCAAGGCGCGGCAGGGGCACGACGTCGGCGAGCTGCGCTCCGCGCTGGCCTGGTACGCCTCGTCCGCGTTCGACCCGCGCTAGCCCTGCCGGTCGCGGCTCGTTCAGCGGCCGGTGAAGGTCGCCTTGCCGGGGCCGTCGGAGAGGAACGAGCGCACGGCGTTCGGCAGGTCCTCGGTGTCGAACAGGGCGGCGGCGATCGTGGTGACGTTGGCGTTCGCCTCCGGCACGCCACCGTGCTCGAAGTGCGCCAGCACCTGCTTCGTCGCCGCGTGCGCCCGTGTCGGCCCCGCCGCGATGGTCGCGGCGAACTGGCGGGCCGTGTCGTCGAAGCCGTCGTCGGCGAGGACGCGGTTGACCACGTTCCACCGCTCCAGCGTCGCCGCGTCGTACCGCTCGCCGGTCATCACGAACTCCTTGGCGCGGCCGACGCCCGCGCGGGCGGCGAGGCGCTGGGTGCCGCCCATCGTGGGCGTCAGGCCGATCACCTTCTCGACCAGGCCGAACTTCGCGCGGGCCGCGGCCAGGATGATGTCGCACGCCACCGCGACCTCGAACGCCCACGTCAGGGTGAGGCCGTGGGCGGCGAACACGGTCGGGAACGGCAGCGCGGCGATCCGGTCCGGCAGGTCCAGCATCCGGTCGAACAGCACCTCGGCCTCGGCGGGGCCGGTCTGCGCCGCGAACAGCGACACGTCGACGCCACCGCTCACGACCTTCCCCTCGGCGCGGATCAGCAGTGCGCGGGGTGCGTCCTCCTCGACCTCGGTGATCGCCGCGATGAGCTGCTCGTGCAGCTCGGCGGTGTAGAGGTTCAGCGGGGGAGCGTCGATGGTCAGCACGGCCAAGCCTGCCGCGTCGCGTTCGAGTTTCACCACCTCGCCACCTTCTCACGGCGATCGGGTCTTGACACTGTCGCAACAACGGTCACAATCGGTTTCAAACGGGCTTCGCACTGAAGGAATCGGGCATGTACGCGGCGGAACGGCACCAGCTGCTGGCGCAGCGCTCGCGACGCGACGGGCGGATCGACGTCGGCGACATGGCCGCGGAACTCGGTGTCGCCCCGGAGACGATCCGTCGCGACCTCGGGGTGCTGGAGCGTCAGGGGATCGTGCGGCGGGTGTACGGCGGCGCGGTCACCGTCGAGCGCCTCGACTTCGAACCCGGTGTGGCGCAACGGGACCAGACCCGCGCCGCGGAGAAGGACCGGATCGCCCGCGCGGCGCTGGACGAGGTCCCCGAACGCGGCACCGTGCTGATCGACGCGGGCACCACCACCGCCAGGCTCGCGACCCTGCTGCCCGCCGACCGCGAGCTGACCGTCGTCACCAACTCCGTGCCCGTCGCCGCGATCGTCGCCTGCCGTGCCGCCACCACGCTGCACCTGCTCGGCGGCCGGGTGCGCGGCACCGCCCTCGCGGCCGTCGAGTCGTGGACGTTGGACGCCCTGGACGGCCTCCTGGTGGACGTGGCGTTCCTCGGCGCCAACGGTTTCTCGCCCGCCCACGGCTGCACGACGCCCGACATCGCCGAGGCCGCGGTGAAGGCCGCGATGGTGACGTCCGCCCGCCGCCGGGTCGTGCTCGCCGATTCGAGCAAGTACGGGGCGGACCAGCTGAGCCGCTTCGCCCGCTGGGGCGACGTCGACGTGCTGATCACGGACACCGGCCTGGACGCGGGCGTGCTCCCCGCCCTGGAGGACTCCGGGCCGCGGGTGGTGCTCGCCTGAGCGGCCGGGAAACCGCCGGGCGCCTGTCCGCTGTCGAATTCGGGGGTCGTCCGGCGGTGGCGCGCTGAACCCGGGAGGTGAGGCGGGCTCGGGTACTCGTCCACCGCCGGGGGCCGTGTGCGCGTTGTGGACCGGGGGTTCGGCGGTGACGCCGGGCAGCGGTATCTTCGCGCTGTCGTCGATCGGAAAGCCGCTGCCGTTCGTCGCCCCCTCCGCATCGGCGAAACGATCTCCGGCGTCCCTTCTTCCTGCTGGAACAGCGTCGCGGGCTCGTTCGGCGCAAGTGTCGGATTCGTTGATCCGGCAGAGGATTCGCGGCTGATGATTAGTTGTTGACAACCTCGACCATTGCCGTTGTTATAACGCTCATATGGGTTTGGTATATGTGTTGTGATGTGCGTCACTTGACTGGGCAAAATGTCCGCAGTTAAGTAGGCGGAGTAGTTATCGGCCGCTGAATGAAATGGGGATCAACCAGTGGCTTTCATCATTGAGATGATTTTCCGAGACGCTGGCGACGTGCGCAGATCGATTCACGTGGCACATCGTGATTACTGGAAGCGCCTCGCCGATCAGGGTGTCCTGATCGGCGGCGGGTTGGTGGGCGACGGCTCCGCGGCGATGCTGCTGTGCCAAGCCTCGGACGAGCAGGCCGTACGCGAGCTCATCCGCGCCGACCCGTACATCAGGTCGCACGTGATCGCGGAACTCCGCGTTCGCCAGTGGCACGTCCTCATGGGCGTACCGCAGGTGGAACGTCCGGAGCCCGCGCTGGTGCGGCCGCGTGACGGGCAGGCGGTCGACGCGATCGACCACGACCCGCTCACGCCGCACGAACGGCGGATCGCGCTGATGATGTTGGAGGGCAAGACCAACCGGCAGATCGCCGAGCACTTCTCGGTGTCCACCCGCGCGGTCGAACTCCACATCACCCGCATCTACCGCAAACTGGAGATCGGTCGCCGCGCGCAGCTCGCCGCGGCGATGTCCTGGGGGCAGGGTCAACGGTCCTACCTGTAGGTCGACGGCGCTCTCCGATCCCGGGAGGGCGCCGTTCGTCTATTTGGCGTAGGTGTACGGACAGCGTGCGTCAATAGTTCTCCTCGGTGGGTCACGTCACATCTACCCCCACTTTTGCCATTTGAGATGAATAGACTGCTACCAGTAGGTAACTTCTTCTGCTGGGAGACCGTCTTGCGCCGTCATGTCCTGGCCGTGGTCCTCACGGCCGTCGTGGCCGCGTCTGGCTGCGGCACCACCGAGGAACCCTCCGTCAAAGCCGGTCCCGGCGTTACCGAGAACACGATCTCCCTCGGCGTCCTGACCGACATGTCCGGCCCGTTCGCGCCGACCGCGCTCGTCCGCATCAAGGGTTACGAGCTGTTCATCGGCGAACTCAACGCCCGCGGCGGCGTCTGCGGACGCAAGGTCGAGCTGACCACGAAGGACCACGGCTTCAACGTCCAGCGCGCGCTCGACGGCTACTTCGAGCTCGAACCCAAGGTGCTCGGCTTCCTCGACCTCACGGGTACCGCGATGACCGCCGCCATCGCGCCGGACCTCATCCAGACCCGCGCGCTGGCGGCCCCGGTCTCCTGGTCGGCCGCGCTGCTGGGCAACCCGCACATGATGATCGTCGGCGGCACGTACGACATCGACGTGATGAACGGCCTCGACCACTACAAGCGCAACGGGGTCATCGCCGACGGCGACACCATCGGGCACGTGCACGTCGAGGGCGACTACGGCACCAACGCGCTGGAGGGCAGCACGTTCGCCGCCCAGCAGTGGGGTCTGACCCTGGTGGACGAGTCCATCCCGGAGACCGCCAAGGACCTGAGCGCCCAGATCGCCGCCCTCAAGGCGGCCGGGGCCAAGGCCGTCGTGCTCAGCACGAGCCCGGGGCAGACGGCGCTGGCCGTCGCCGCCGCGGCCGGCCTGGGCTGGAAGGTCCCGTTCCTGGTCAACGTCGCGGGCTTCGACCCGGCGATCCTCAAGTCGCTCGCCGCCGAGGCCGTGATGAAGCAGGTGCAGGTCGTCTCGCCCATCGCGCCCTACGGCGCGGACGCCGCCGGACCGCAGGCCGTGGCCAAGGCGTTCGAGGCCCGCTACCCCGACGTGGAGGCGAACGGCGCGGTGAACCACGGCTACGCGGTCGCCATGGCGTTCGCGGCCGTGCTGGAGAAGGCCTGCGCCGACAAGGACCTGACCCGCGACGGCGTGCTGCGGGCGTTCCAGGACACCAACGGCGTCGAGACCAGCGGCCTCACCGGCCAGTTGCGGTTCTCCATCGCGGGCAGGCCGTCGGCGACGCAGTCGTACGTGGCCCACCCCGACGACCAGGTCAAGGGCGGTCTCGCGGTGACCGAGAAGCTGTTCGAGTCCGAACTCGTGAAGGCCAAGGGCACCCGCGCCAAGTAGCCGGTGCGGTCCACCGCACTGGTCGTGGACCGTCCGGATCAGCGCGCCGTAGCCGTCGCCCGCCCGCGTGGGACCGGGCACCCGGCGGAACGCGAAGTGAGGCCACGTCGGTAGGTCGGGTCACCATTTTTTCGAGCAGGGCGGTGACGAAGTCCCTGCCCTGCTCGAAAAAATCGAGGCACGAACCGCCGACTTGGAGCGGCCGAGCCTGCCGTCCGCGGAGCAGCGGCCACGCCACGGACCAGCCCGCGTCGGCGAGGACGTCGGCCGCCACCAACCCGTTCGGGCCGGATCCGACGACCACCGCGTCCACGTCGTCCCCACCGGGGACGGGCTGGTCCGTGCTGCCTCCCGGGAGTCGGCCTACTTGCCGAGCCCGGCGCGGCGCAGGGCGTCGGCCATCGCGCCGCCCGCGGGGGCGCGGTCCTCGCGCTGCTTCTGCTGCCCGCCACCGCGCTGACCCTGCTGCCCGCCGCCACCGCGCTGGTCCTGCGGTTTCCCGCCGCCGCCGCCGCGGTTCTGCTGCTGCTCCTTCGGCTTGCCCGGCTCGTCCTGCAACCGCAGCGTGAGGCCGATCCGCTTGCGCGGGATGTCGACCTCCATCACCTTCACCTTGACCACGTCACCGGACTTCACGACGTCGCGCGGGTCCTTCACGTAGTCGTTGGACAGCGCGGAGATGTGCACCAGGCCGTCCTGGTGCACGCCGATGTCGACGAACGCGCCGAACGCGGCCACGTTGGTGACGACGCCCTCCAGCACCATGCCGGGCCGCAGGTCGCCGAGCTTCTCGACGCCGTCGGCGAAGGTCGCCGTCTTGAACGCCGGACGCGGGTCGCGACCCGGCTTCTCCAGCTCCCGCAGGATGTCCGTGATCGTGGGCAGGCCGAACGTCTCGTCGACGAACTTCTCCGCCCGCAGCGACTTCAGCAGCGCCACGTTGCCCACGACGGACTCGCCGCCGACGGCCTGCTGCATCCGCCGCACCACCGGGTACGCCTCGGGGTGCACGGTCGAGCCGTCCAGCGGGTCGTCGGCGTTCGGGATGCGCAGGAAGCCCGCGCACTGCTCGAACGCCTTGGGGCCGAGGCGGGGCACGTCCTTGAGCGCCTTGCGCGAGCGGAACGGGCCGTTGGAGTCGCGGTGCAGCACGATGTTCTCGGCCAGCCCGGACGTGATGCCGGAGACGCGGGTCAGCAACGGCGCGGACGCGGTGTTCAGGTCGACGCCGACCGCGTTCACGCAGTCCTCCACGACCGCGTCGAGCGACTTCGACAGCTTCGTCTCCGCCAGGTCGTGCTGGTACTGGCCGACGCCGATGGACTTCGGGTCGATCTTCACCAGCTCCGCCAACGGGTCCTGGAGGCGGCGGGCGATGGAGACCGCGCCGCGGATCGACACGTCGAGGCCGGGCAGCTCCTGCGACGCGAACGCCGACGCCGAGTACACCGACGCGCCCGCCTCGGACACCATCACCTTGGTGAGCTTGAGGTCCGGGTGCTTGGTGATCACGTCGGCGGCCAGCTTGTCCGTCTCGCGCGAGGCGGTGCCGTTGCCGATCGCGATCAGCTCGACGTCGTGCTTCTTCGCCAGCGCGGCGATCGTGTGGATCGACTGGTCCCACTTGTTCGCGGGCTGGTGCGGGTAGATCGTCTCGTGCGCCACGACCTTGCCGGTCGCGTCGACCACGGCGACCTTCACGCCGGTGCGGAAACCGGGGTCCAGCCCCATCGTGGCGCGGGTGCCCGCCGGGGCGGCCAGCAGCAGGTCGCGCAGGTTCGACGCGAACACGCGCACGGCCTCGTCCTCGGCGAACTGCCGCAGCCGCGACCGCAGGTCGATGCCGAGGTGGATGAGGATGCGGGTCCGCCACGCCCAGCGCACGGTGTCGTTCAGCCAGCGGTCGGCCGGGCGGCCGCGGTCCGCGACGCCGAACCGCTGCGCGATCCGGGTCTCGTAGCTGGTCGGGCCTTCCTCCGGCGCCTCCTCGGGCTCCAGCGCGAGGTCGAGCGCCTCCTCCTTCTCGCCGCGGAGCATCGCCAGGATCCGGTGCGACGGCAGCTTGGTGAACGGCTCGGAGAAGTCGAAGTAGTCGGAGAACTTCGAGCCTTCCTCCTCCTTGCCCTCCCGCAGCTTCGACACCAGCCTGCCGCGCGTCCACATCTGCTCGCGCAGCTCGCCGATCAGGTCGCCGTCCTCGCCGAACCGCTCGACCAGGATCGCCCGCGCGCCCGCCAGCGCCGCCGCCGCGTCCGCGACCTCCTCGGTCACGAAACCCGCCGCCAGTTCCTGCGGGTTGTGCGACGGGTCGCCGATCAGCTGGTCCGCCAGCGGTTCGAGCCCCTGCTCGCGCGCGATCTGCGCCTTGGTGCGGCGCTTCGGCTTGAACGGCAGGTACAGGTCCTCCAGCCGCGCCTTCGAGTCGGCGGCGAGGAGCTGGGCGTGCAGGGCGTCGTCCAGCTTGCCCTGGGTGCGGACCGAGTCGATCACCGCGGCCCGGCGGTCCTCCAGTTCGCGCAGGTAGCCGAGGCGCTCCTCCAGCGTGCGCAGCTGGGTGTCGTCGAGGGTGCCGGTCACCTCCTTGCGGTAGCGGGCGATGAACGGCACGGTGGCTCCGCCGTCGAGCAGCTCGACGGCAGCTGTGACCTGCCCCGCGCGTACCCCGAGCTCGTCGGCGATCCTCTGGTCAATGGAAGTCGTCACGGTCAGGCATTGTGCCCGGCCTCACGCCCCCGCGGTCGGTCGGGTGCCGCGATCCGACCGCCGATCCGCTGCTCCGTTGGGAGTAGCGGGAGCGGCCGTCGGGCGCCACCGGTCGGGAGGTCGTCGAATTCCACCCGAACGGTGCTCGGCGGCCGCGCCCGCCGTGTCGTCGCCCGCGACCGGCGGCGGGGGACGGGCCTCCGGGATACCGTGCTCGCCGGAGGTGTGCCATGCGAGCCGGGATCGTGCTGCCGTTCTTCGACGCGTCCGACGTCGCCGAGGCGGCCGTGCTGGCGGAGGCGCACGGCTGGGACGGCGTGTTCCTCGCCGAAGCCGTGTGGGGCGTGGACGCGTGGGTCTCGCTGACCGCGGCGGCCATGTGCACCAAGCGGATCCGGCTCGGCACGATGCTCACCCCGTTGGCGCGCTTCAAGCCGTGGGACGTGGCGTCGAAGGCGGGCACCCTCGACCGGCTGTCCGGCGGGCGCGTGCAGCTCGCCGTCGGGCTCGGCGCGCTGCACCCCGGCTGGACCGCGTTCGAGCCGGACACCGGCCGCCGGGAACGGGCGCTGCTGGTCGACGAGGGCTTGGCGGTCTACGACGGGCTGATGCGCGGCCAGCCGTTCTCGTTCGACGGGCAGCGGTACACCGTGCGGGAGACGGATTTCTTCCCGCCGCCGCCGACCGTGCAGCGCCCGCGGGTGCCGGTGTGGGTCGTCGGCGCGCACCCCGGCCGGACGTCGCTGGACCGCGCCGTGCGCTGGGACGGCCTGGTGCCCAACGTGCTCGGCCCCGGCGGGGCGCGCGGTCCCGGCTCGGCCGCGGAACTCGCCGAGGTCGTCGGCGCGGCACGGGAGCTCCGCGCCGGTCTCGGCCTGCCGTGGGAGGGCTACGACGTGGTCGCCGAGGGCGTCACGGCACCGGGCGACCCGGTGCGGGAGTGGGAGGAAGCGGGCGCCACCTGGTGGATCGAGTCCAACTGGGACACCACCCCCGAAGCCGTGCGCCGTCGCGTCACCGCCGGACCGCCGTCGTGATCTCGCTGCCCGGCCCCGTCGGCTTCGTGCTCGGTGGCGGCGGCAGCCTCGGCGCGGGCCAGGTGGGCATGCTGCGCGCGCTGGCCGAGCACGACATCGCCCCCGACCTCGTGGTCGGCACGTCCGTCGGCTCGGTCAACGGCTCCCTGCTCGCGCTGGACCCCGACAAGGCCCCCGAGCGGCTCGCGCTGATCTGGGAGCACATGACCCGCCAGCGGGTGTTCCCCGGCGGGCCGATCGCCCAGCTGCGGACGTTGCGCGCCCACAAGAAGTTCCTGTTCCCCAACACCGGGCTCGCGACCGTCGTCGAGCAGGGGCTGGGCGGCGTCGACGACTTCGCGGACCTCCGCCTCCCGTTCGGCGCGGTCGCCGTCGACTCGATGACCGGCCAGCCGGTGCTCATCCGCACCGGCGAACTCGTCCCCGCGATCCTGGCCAGCAGCGCCATCCCCGGCGTCTACCCGCCCGTCCACCTGGACGGCCGAGTCCTCTACGACGGCGGCGTGCTGGCCAACGTGCCGATCCGCCAAGCCCTCGCGATGGGCGCGAAGTCGTTGGTGGTGCTGGACTGCGCGTTCCCCGGCCACCTGCCCACCGTCCCGGAGACCCTCGCCGAGACGCTGCTGTTCTGGGCCACCCTCAGCATGCGCAACCAGGCCGTCCTGGAGGTCGAGCTGGCCTCCGCCGACGTCCCGGTGCTGTACCTGCCGGGGCCGCCGGTCCAGCCCGTGACACCGCTGGACTTCAGCCACACGGCCGAGCTGATCGCCAGCTCGTACACCGCGTCGACCGCGTTCCTGGACACCGTGCGGGTCGACGGGCCGGGCCTGTACGGCAATCCCGGCGGCCCGCCGGTGGAGACGGTCTAGACCGGAAACCGTTGGCACACCTCGACGCGGGTCGTCCTGGGGTAGCGTCGTCGCCTCGACCCGACGTCTGGTGAGGTCAATGGCAATCGAAATCGACACCACGATCCGGCACGTCCTGGAGCGGGCCTGCCCAGGGCTGCGCGTCGAATCGGTGCGCCCGCTCGACGCGGGCTACACGAGCAAGCAGTGGATCGCCGACACGGACGACGGCAGGCTGCTGGTCAAGGTGCCGCAGCGCGACCGCGATCCCGAGCACCTGCGCCGACTCGTCGCCTCCACGCGGGTGGCGGCCGAGCACGGCATCCCGGTGGTGCGCTTCCGGGCGCTGGTGGAGCACGACCCGGCCGTCGGCGGGCCGGTGCTCGTCCAGGAGTTCGAGGAGGGCGACGCGGCGGGGGACGTGTGGGAGTCCCTCGACGAGGAGCGGCGGAAGGCGCTGGTCCGGGACCTCGGGGACGTCGTCGGGCGGGTGCACGCCATCAAGGGGTCCTGGTTCGGCGACGTCCAGGGTGGTGGCCGGGCGCCGACGCTGCGGGAGTCGGTCGACGCGGAGGTGGAGGCGCTGCTCCGCGACGCCGACACCGACGCGCTCGGGGACGGCGTCCAGGCCGCGGTGGCGGCGGCGGTGTCGCGGCTGGACGATTCGTCGAGCACCCCGGCCCTGACGCACGGAGACCTGTGGCTGCCGAACGTCCTGGTGCGCGACGGGCGGATCACCTGCCTGCTCGACTTCGAGCACGCGTCCTACGCGGACCGGTTCCGCGACTTCGGCAAGCTCGACGAGCACGTCTTCGACGGGTTCCCGGCGGGCCGCGGCGTGTTCCTCGACTCCTACGCCGCCGCGTGCCCGCTGCCGGACGACTGGGACCGGCGCGTCGACCTCGCGCACGTGCTGCACGCGCTGACCATGCACGTCTACTTCCTGCGCTGGTCCCCGCAGTGGGCGCCGCAGTACGCCCGGCAGGTGGGGGAATGGCTCGCGCGCACCTCGTGAGCACGGCTCGCGGCGGGCCCGGTCACCTTCGACTACCGGTTGGTAGCTTCACCCGACATACTGGTCGGTATGACTGCGATGAGCGTGGCGAACTGGGGTGGGACCAGCCGGTACGCCGATCTCGACGGCGACGTGCACTACGTCGACTTCGGCGGTCCGGACGATCCGGACGCGCCGACGATCGTGCTGGTGCACGGGCTCGGCGGGTCGCACCTGAACTGGTGCCTGCTCGCGCCCCGGCTGGTCGGGCACGCGCACGTGGTGGCCGTGGACCTGGCCGGGTTCGGGTTGACCCACCCCGAGGGGCGGCGCACGACGGTCGCGGCGAACGCGCGGCTGCTGGACCGGTTCCTGCGCGAGGTCGTCGGGAAGCCGGTCGTGCTGGTCGGCAACTCGATGGGCGGGATGATCTCGATCCTCCAGACCGCGGCGAACCCGGACACGGTGACCGCGCTGGCGCTGGTCGACCCGGCGCTGCCGCTGGTCTTCGGCATGCGCCCGGACCCGCTGGTGATGTCGACGTTCTTCCTCTACGCCCTGCCGGGCCTGGGGGAGCGGGTGCTGGCGAAGGCACGGCAGGGCCAGACGCCGCGCCAGCAGGTGAAGCAGGTGATGAACCTGGTGTGCGCGGACTCGGAGGCCGTGCCCGAGGAGCTGATCCTCGCCTCGATGAGCCTGATCGAGCAGCGCGCCGAGGTGCCCGGCCTGGACGGGGCGTTCCTGGCGGCCGCCAAGTCCATCGTCTTCGTCAACGCCCGCCGCGGCGGCTACTGGCGGGCGATGAAGAACATCGGGGTCCCGGTGTTCCTGATGACCGGCGACAAGGACCGGCTGGTCCCCGTCGCGTCGGCGAGGGCGACGGCCGCCCGCAACCCCGGCTGGCGGTTCGACGTGTTCGAAGGCGTCGGGCACGTGCCGCAGATCGAGGTCCCCGACGTCGTCGCGGACCGGCTGCTGGACTGGCTGGGCTCACGCTGAGCGCAGCAGCCGCACCAGCTTGCCGAGCGGCACCCGTTCCCGCCACCGCTCCGACCGGGCCGTGACCACGACCTCGCCGGGTCCGGTCGCGACCCCGGTGAGCCGCAGGCCGCCGGGCAGGTCGGGCACCGGGACCTGCTTGCGCAGCGGCAGGAACCCGGTGCGGACCCACAGCTCGCCGTCCTCCACGGACGGCACCAGCGGCACCGGCCCCCACCGGAGCACGCCGTCCGCGTCGATGTCGAGCCGCCCGACGTCCTGCCGACCCAGGACGAGCTCGACCTCCACGGGGGAGGCGACCAGCGTCGGACCGGGGTTGACGTGCACGTTCGTGCAGGTCACGGCCAGTCGTCGCGCGGTGCGCCCGGCCCACTCGACGTCCTCCACGACGACGCGGACGTCGTCGAACTGGCCGAGCGCCATGCCGAGCGCGCCCAGCGTGCAGCCGACGTCGGCGACCGTCATCGTCGCGTCGGCCTCGCCGACGCGCACGGTCACCCGCCGGTCCGTCAGCGGGCGGGTCGCGAGCTGAAGGACCGACTGGACGAGGCCGGGGATCACTCCGCCGGGGTCGCCGCGACGGCCAGCAGCTCGTCGAAGCCCGAACGGATGCCGTCGGCCAGCACCTGCACGTCCGGCACGCCGTCGAAGTCCGCGTTGATGCCGAAGGAGATCTGGTCGAGGTAGGAGAAGATGCCGATGGAGATCCGCATCGTGCTGGCGATCGGCACGTACGGGTAGATCTCCTTCAACGCCCGGCCGAGCATGAACAGCGGCACCCGCGGGCCCGGCACGTTCGTCGTCACGGTCTGCAGCAGCTGCTGCGGGAACCGCATCGCGGTGCGCGAGCCCAGCGCGAGCAGCGTCGGCGCGGCGAAGTTGCTCACCTTGGTCAGCACGTCCGCGCCCGCCGCCTGCCTGCTGCCCTTGAGGTCGTCCATCTGCTCGCGGATCGACGCCAGCCGCTCCAGCGGGTGCAGCGTGCTGACCGGCAGGTTCACCAGCACCGCGCTGACCCGGTTGTCCAGCCGGTCGTGCTCGTCCGCCGCGCGCATCGACACCGGCACCATGGTCCGCACGACCTGGCCCTCGACCAGTTCACCGCGCTTGGCCAGCAGCTCCCGGAACCCGTGCGTGATCGCGGTCAGGATGATGTCGTTGACCGTGCCGCCGGTCGTCCTGCGGATCGTCTTGACCTCCGCGAGGTCCGCCTTCGCCCACAGCCAGCGGCGGTGCGGCCCGATCGGGCCGTTCAGCGAGCCCGCGGCGGACGAGGTCAGCCGCTTCGCCGTGCTCGGCAGGCTGCCGAGGACCGCGCGGCCGATGTCCAGCAGCTCCGACCCGCTGCGCAGGCTCCTGGCGAACGCCGGGATCGCGCCCAGGTGCTTGACCGGCGTCCACACGGCGTCGCGCACGCCGTCCACCACGAGGTCGAGCTGCGACGGGCTGGGCCGCGGCTTCCACTGCTTCGGCTCCGGCAGCTCGGCCTTCTCGCGCCAGTCGAGCAGCAGCTGCATCAGGTCGGTGCCCGCCACGCCGTCGATCATGCAGTGGTGGACCTTGGAGATGATCGCCCAGCGGCCGTCCTCCAGGCCCTCGACGAGCCAGACCTCCCACAGCGGCTTGCTCAGGTCGAGCCGCTGCGCGAACAGCCTGCCCGCCAGGTTGCGCAGCTGGTCGTCGCCGCCGGGAGAGGGCACGGCCGTGTGGCGCACGTGGTAGAGGACCTGGAAGTGCTCGTCGTCGACCCAGACGGGGCGCCCGACGTGCAGCGGGAGGCTCTTCACCCGTTGCCGGTAGCGCGGCACGCTCTCCATCTTCGAGAGGAAGAGCCTGATCACGTCCCCGTAGGAAGGCGCGGGCCCCTCGAAGACCAGCACCGATCCGACGTGCATCGGCACGTTCTCGTCCTCGACGAAGTAGAAGCTTGCGTCCATCGCGCTCATCCGGTCCACAGCGCAGACCGTAGGACTCGCGGTCGGCCGCAGTCCAGGACCACAGGGGTGAGAGCGCGACCAACCGAGACCTTCTAGGGGTGGCGCAATTCACTTCCAGGAAACATCATGGACACGTGCGGTAGTGGATCTGTCGACGGAACGGGGGATGGCGATGTCAGCCGTACCTTCAGACGCCCGCTTCCCGCTGCCGGACGAGCCTCCCCTGGACCTGGTCCAGGGTCAAGCCCCCAGTCTGCTCTGGTACCTCACCGAGCCGACGCGGGCGGCCGTGGACATGGGCCAGTTCGCCGCCACCCGCCAACTGCTGCGCGCCGCCCCGAGCGGTGACGGCCACCCCGTCATGGTCCTGCCCGGCCTCGGCGCCGCCGACGGCTCGACCGCCGTGCTCCGCCGCTTCCTCGCGAAGCTCGGCTACGACGTCCACGGCTGGGGCCTGGGCCTCAACATCGGCCCGACCGTGCCCACCGTGCGGGGCATCCGCGCCCAGCTGCGCGAACTCGGCAAGGACGAGAAGGTCAGCGTCATCGGCTGGAGCCTGGGCGGCATCTTCGCCCGCGAGATCGCCAGGGAACACCCGGACCTGGTCCGCCAGGTCATCACCATGGGCAGCCCCTACGCGATGACCGACATGAAGCACACCAGGGCCAACCCCGCCTACCAGTTGCTGTCCCGCTTCTACACCGCGGGCGCGGCGCACCCGCCACCCGAGCACACCCGCCCGATGTTCCCGGTGCCCGCCACGTCGATCTACTCCAAGACCGACGGCATCGTCCCGTGGCAGGGCTGCGTGTCCGACTCGGGCCCGCGCAGCGAGAACGTGGCCGTCTCGTGCAGCCACCTGGGCTTCGGCTACAACCCGTCGGTCATGTGGGTCGTGGCCGACCGCCTCTCCCAGCCCTACGGCTACTGGCGCCCCTTCGCCCCACCGCCGGGCATGGCGAACATGTACCCGAAGGCAGCCTGACCCCTCCACCACAGCCCGCTCCGGTCCACCGGGGCGGGCTTCTCCGTGGCCGGTGATGTCAAGAAATCTTGACACGGTGTCAGGGCTGCTTTACATTCGTTCTCATGGCATTCGAAGAGAAGCGCGCTTGGATGATGGGAGTGGTGACGGTGATCGCCTACGCGGTCTACGTCGTCGTCATCCTGGGGCGGTGGGAAAGCGGACCACTTGTCGACGTGCCTTTTGTGAAGCCGGTGTTGTGGACGATCGGTGGTGCCGTCCTGGCGACGATCGTGTTGCACACCGCCATTTCCACCCTGTCCCCCGAGGACGCTGACGTGAAGGACCAGCGGGATCGGGAGATCACGCGGTTCGGGGAGCACGCCGGGCGGTCGCTGGTCGTGGTGGGGGGCATGGCGGCGTTCGTCATGGCGTTGGTGGAGGTCGACCACTTCTGGATCGCCAACGCGCTCTACCTGGCCTTCGCGTTGTCCGCCGTGGCGGAGTGCGTGGCCAAGGTCGCCGCCTACCGCAAGGGTTTCTGGCCGTGGTGAAGGCGACCCGGGTGACGAACTCGATCAGGGCGCTGAGGTTCTCGCACGGGGAGATGACGCAGGCGGCTCTGGCGGCCGCCATCGGGGTCAGCAGGCAGACCGTCATCGCCATCGAACAGGGGCGGTACTCGCCCTCGTTGGAAATGGCCTTCCAGATCGCCGAGGTGTTCGGCGTGCCGCTCGACGACGTGTTCCAGTACGCCAAGGAGGAGCAGACGTGAAAGCGATCGTGCAGGAGAAGTACGGCTCGGCGGACGTGCTCGAATTCCGGGACGTGGACAGACCGGTCGCGGGGGACGGCGAGGTGCTCGTCCGGGTCCGGGCGGCGGGCGTGGATCCCGGCGTGTGGCACCTGACCCGTGGGCTGCCGTACCCGGTGCGGTTGGTGTCCGGGCTGCGCACGCCGAAGGCGAAGGTGCCGGGGCTGGACGTTGCCGGGCAGGTGGAGGCGGTGGGGCCTCGGGTGACGAGCCTCAAGATCGGTGACGAGGTGTTCGGGACGTGCGACGGGGCGTTCGCGGAGTACGCCGTGGGCCGTGAGGACCGGTTCGCGGCGAAGCCGTCGAACCTGGCGTTCGAAGAGGCCGCGGCGGTGCCGGTGTCGGCGTGCACGGCGCTGCAGTCGTTGCGGGACAGCGGAAAGGTCGCCAAGGGGCAGCGGGTCCTGGTCATCGGGGCCGGCGGTGGCATCGGGGTGTACGCGGTGCAGCTCGCGAAGGTGTTCGGCGCCGAGGTGACGGGGGTCTGCTCGACCGGGAAGGTGGAGCTGGTCCGGTCGCTGGGCGCGGACCACGTCGTCGACTACACGCGCGAGGACTTCGAAGGCGGCTTCGACCTCGTCCTCGACACGGCGGGCAACCGGTCGCTGTCGCGGCTGCGGCGCGCGCTCACGCCGAAGGGGACGCTGGTGATCGTGGGCGGCGAAGGCGGCGGGAAGCTGTTGCAGGGCACCGATCGCCAGCTCCGGGCGATGGCGCTGTCGCCGTTCGTCGGGCAACGGCTGTGCACGCTGGTCTCGTCGCAGCCCGTGAAGGACCTGGTGCTGCTGGCCGGGTTGATCGAGGCGGGCGAGGTCAGGCCGGTCATCGACCGGACGTTCCCGCTCAGCGCGGCCGCGGACGCCGTCCGCTACCTGGAACTGGGCCACACCACGGGCAAGTCCGTCCTCACGGTGTGAGGGCCAGCGCCCGGCACCGTTCGCTCAGCGCCTCGACCTGGGCGGTCAAGGCCCTGGTGTTCCCACCGCCCGCGGCGATCACGGCCAGCAGGCCGGTGTACTCCCGCGTCAGCCGCCGGTACTTCCCGGCGAACGACGGACTGGCCGTCGAGTACCGCCGGTCGAGGTCGATGATCTGCTGCGCCAGCACCCCCGCGCTCGCGCTGAGCGCGCTGCGGTCGTCGGTGGCGGCGTCCAGCCGTTCCCGCCGCGCCGCCGCGACCCTGCCCGCGCGACGTGCGCCCAGGTGGATCCCGGCGGCGCCGACGACCACGGCGAGGAGCGCGGCGGCGGCGACCAGGTAGCGGGGGAGCGACGGGCTGATCGTGCGGGCGCCGTCGGGAACGGCGCCCGACCGCACCAGCCGGTCGTAGTTGACGGCGACGACCTTGAGAGCGTCGAGCGGCCGGTCGTGGAACTGGTCGAGCCCGCCGGCGATCATCGTCTCGGCCACGAACGCCTTGCCGAAGTTCTCGTCGTCGACGTCCGGCAGCAGCGCGCAGCCGTAGTGGTCGTACTCGTCGCCCTCGCGCTTGAGCATCAGCGCCACGGTGCCGTCCGCCGCGCCGTGCACGCTCTTGCAGGAGTCGCGCAGGTTCGCGTCGGGCGCGAGGAACGCGACGGTGACCCTGCGGTTGCCGAGGATCCGCTCGGCGGCCGCCTGGTCGAGTTCCACGCCCGGCGCGGCGTACACGGACGACGACCGCAGCTGCCGGGCGACCGGCCCGTCCAGCACGCCGCCCGACCACAGCGCCCAGCCCGCGAGGACGAGGCACGCCAGCACGGCCGCGCCGAACGCGGTGCCGAAGAAGCTCCTGACCCGCTTCACACCAACCTGCCCCGGAGGTAGACGTCGGACCGGTAGTCGTTGCGCCCCAACGTCCGCGCGGTGGTGTCCAGTTCGGCCGCCGCGTCGTCGAGCAGGGTGCGGACGTGCGCGTCCGGCAGGTTCTCGGCGAGGGCGTCGCCCGCCGCGCGGAGCTTGGCGATGCCCCGCACCAGCGAGGGGTCGCTCGACAGCGCGGACACCTCGATGGCCAGCGCGGTCAGCCCGGCCAGTCGCGCAGGCGCTCCGGTCCCGGCGTCCGCCCTGCGGCGCAACGAGTTCGTGGACAGCACGAGGAACACCACGGCGCACGCCGCGAACAGCCACGGCAGCGCGGGCAGCGCCACCCGCAGCGGGTCGAGCGGCCGGTACGGGAGCGGCCGGTCGAACAGGCCCGCGTACCGCACGTCGGTGACGCGGTTGAGGTAGGCGTGCAGGACGTTGCCCTGCGGGTAGGCGTACGTGCTGAGCCGGTCGCCCGCCTGGCTGTAGAAGCTCGCGGCGACCACCTCGGCGAAGTCCTCCGCGTGCGGCCCGTGGTACTCGACCCAGTCGCCGTACACCACCACGATCGGCCGGTCCGGGAACAGCGCGGCGAGCGCGGCTCCGTAGTTCGGCACGGGCTCCTCGATCGCCTGCCGGGGCAGCGCGACGTACAGGGCGCCGTCCGGGAACGCCGAGGCCGCCGCTTTCGGCACCTGCGTCAGCGTGGCGCCCGCGCCGAGGTGCAGCCCCCCGGCCCGCAGGTCGGCCGCCACCGGGTCGATCTCCGCGGCGGTCGGCTCGCGCCACCGGAACCGGTCGACGCTCGCGGGCGCGGGCTGCTTCGCGAGCCCGCTGGCGATGGTGATCAGCAGGTCCGTCACGTCACCCGCGCCGAACTGCGCCCGCCAGCCCTCCAGGTCGTCGGACGAGGCCTGGTACGACCCGCCGGTCACCTCGGTGCCGATCACCCTGATCCCGGCCGCGTCCACGTCCCGCACCCGGTCGCGTTCCGCCTTGTCCAGGCCCGGCGGCGCGACGAGGATCCGCGTGTCGCCGATCACCGCGCGCACCCGCTCCTCGTCCCAGGAGGCGATCGACCCCGGCAGCCGCACCACGGCGTCGGCCTCGACCAGCGCGGTCATCTCCTCCACCGACGGCACGGTCGCGTCGCTCAGCTCGCCCGCCGAGCCCTCCTTGACGGGGTCGGACGACGACGGCGAACGCCCGTAGCTCACGTCCAGGCTCTGCCGCTGCGCCACCAGGAACACCACCAGCACGAGCACCGCCGCGCCCAGCGACCCCCACCGCAGCAACCCGCTCGTCCGCCACCTACCCATCACGGGCCTCCCGCCACAGCCGATCGGCGCGTTCGGCCTGGTCGGACACCATCCCGGCCGCCTTCGCCCCACCCCGGTCCGCGGCGATCGACTCGGCCCGCGCGAGCAGCAGCTCCGCCTCGGGCACCGCGACCGGACAGGCGTCCCGGCTCACGGACGCGCTGTCGATCGCCGCCCGCGCGTGCGACCACGCCCTGCGTTCGCGCAGCTCCTGGGCTCGCCATCGGGGCAGGAACGCCGCGGCGAAGCCGGAGGCGAGCAGCACGACGGCCGCGATCGACCAGATCAGCCAGGACATCCGTCAGCTACTCCAGGGGTGAACGCACCGGCGGGTGACGCGATTGTGCACGACCGGTTGGACGTGCGCGGACGCCCGAGCGTTCCGGCGAACACCGGCAGCGGACCGCGCCGGTCGGAGCACGTCCCGCGCGGGCTCCCGGCCGGAACGGCCTGGGTAGGCTCGTCCGGTGAGTGAGCACCTGATCCTCGACACGGCCGGTCACGTCGCCACCCTGACCATCGACCGGCCCGCCAAGCGCAACGCGATGAGCTACGAGATGTGGTCCGCGCTGCCCGGTCTGCTCGACCTCGTCCGGCACGACGACGAGATCAGGGTGCTGGTGGTGCAGGGCGGCGAGCACTTCTCGGCGGGCGCGGACATCAGCGAGTTCTCGACGCTGCGCAGCGGTGCCGAGGGTGCGGCGAAGTACGGCGAGGCGGTGCACGCGGGGGAGCGGGCGATCGTGACGCTGGGGAAGCCGACGATCGCGTCGATCAGCGGGTTCTGCATCGGCGGGGGCTGCGAGATCGCGCTGGCGTGCGACCTCCGGATCGCCGAGGCGGGCGCGCGGTTCGGCATCACGCCCGCGAAGCTGGGGATCGTCTACAACTTCACGTCCACCAAGCAGCTGGTCGACGTGGTGGGGCCGGCGTGGGCGAAGCAGATCCTGTTCAGCGGCGAGATCGTCGACGCGGACACGGCGCTGCGGATCGGGCTGGTCAACGAGGTCCACGAGCCCGAGGCCGTGCGCGCTCGGGTCAGGGAGCTGGCCGCGACCATCGCGTCGCGGGCGCAGGTGAGCCTGCGCGGCGCGAAGACGATCGTCGGCCTGATCACCGACGGGCAGCACGAGGAGGACGGCGCTGTGCACGCCCTCTACGACGAGGCCGTGCACAGCGCCGAGTACGCCGAGGGTGTCGCGGCGTTCCTGGAGAAGCGGGCGCCGAACTTCTAGACGTTCGCGGTCTCCGCGGCGACGGTCGTGCTGTCGCCGTGTCCGGTGTGGACGATGGTTTCCGGTGGCAGGGACAGCAGCCGGGCCTTGATCGACGCGACGATGGTGTCGAAGTCCGAATAGGACCGACCCGTGGCGCCGGGCCCGCCGTTGAACAGGGTGTCGCCGGTGAAGACGACGCCGAGCGACGGCACGTGGAAGCACACGGCGCCGGGCGCGTGGCCCGGCGTGTGCAGCACGTGGACGTCACCGCCGCCGACGGTGATCACCTGGCCGTCCGCCAGGTCGCCGTCGGGTGCGCGGTCCGGGTGGGTGAGGTCCCACACGACGCGGTCGGCCGGGTGCAGCAGCACCGGAGCGCCGGTCGCCTCGGCCAGCGCCGGGGCGACGCGGACGTGGTCGTCGTGCGCGTGCGTGGCCAGGATCGCGACGACCCGACGGCCGTTCACGACCTCCAGGATGGCGTCCACGTCGTGCGGCGCGTCGATCACCACGCACTCCGCGTCGTCGCCCAGCACCCAGACGTTGTTGTCCACGTCGAAGGTCTGGCCGTCGAGCGAGAACGTGCCGGAGGTGGTTCCGTGGTCGATCCGCATCAGAAGACCACCACCGAGCGCAGCACGTCGCCCTTGTGCATCTTCTCGAACGCGGCCTCGACGCCGTCGAGCGCGATCTCCTCGCTGACGAACGCGTCGAGGTCGAAGCGGCCCTGCTGGTACAGGTCGACGAGCATCGGGAAGTCGCGGCTGGGCAGGCAGTCGCCGTACCAGCTGGACTTCAGCGAGCCGCCGCGGCCGAAGAAGTCGATCAGCGGCATCTCGATCGTCATGTCCGGCGTCGGCACGCCCACCAGGACGACCGTGCCTGCCAGGTCGCGGGCGTAGAACGCCTGCTTCCACGTCTCCGGGCGGCCGACGGCGTCGATCACGACGTCCGCGCCGAAGCCGTCGGTGAGTTCCTTGATCGCCTCGACCGCGTCCACCTCGCGTGCGTTGACGAAGTGCGTGGCGCCGAAACCCTTGGCCCACTCCAACTTCCGCGGGTCGGTGTCCACCGCGATGATCTTCGCCGCACCGGCCAGCCGGGCGCCCGCCACCGCGCCGTCACCGACCCCGCCGCAGCCGATGATCGCCACCGAGTCGCCGCGACCGACGCCGCCGGTGTTGACGGCCGCGCCCACGCCCGCCATCACGCCGCAGCCGAGCAGGCCGACGGCGGCGGGGCGGGCGGTCGGGTCGACCTTGGTGCACTGGCCGGCGTGCACGAGCGTCTTCTCCGCGAACGCGCCGATGCCGAGCGCGGGGGACAGCTCGGTGCCGTCCTTCAACGTCATCGGCTGAGTGGCGTTGTGGGTGCTGAAGCAGTACCACGGCTTGCCGCGCCTGCACGCCCGGCACGAACCGCAGACCGCGCGCCAGTTCAGCACGACGAAGTCGCCCGGCGCCACGTCCGTGACGCCTTCGCCGACCTGCTCCACGACGCCCGCGGCCTCGTGGCCGAGCAGGAACGGGAACTCGTCGTTGATGCCGCCCTCGCGGTAGTGCAGGTCGGTGTGGCAGACGCCGCAGGCCTGCACGCGCACCACCGCCTCGCCGGGGCCGGGGTCCGGGATCACGATGGTCGTCAACTCGACCGGCAACCCCTTGCCCCGAGCGATCACGCCGCTGACTTCCTGCGCCACGTCGTCCTCCGTTTCCGCTGTGCTTCGCCGTACGTGAAGTGGATCAGTCAATCAGGCGTTCGCCGTCGAAGACACCCAGGTCCTCGCGGTAGAACTCGACGCCCACGCCGTTCGGGTCGCGGAAGTACAGGCTGTCCTCCACGCCCCGGTCCGGACCCAGGTAGTCCACACCCCTCGAGTCCAAAGTGGCCTTCGCCGCGGCGAACCGCTCGGCGGACACCGACAGCGCGAGGTGCTGCACGGCGCCGATGGTCTCGCTGAAGTCGGGGTGGTCGTGGCCGGGGAAGTCGAAGAACCCCAGCAGGTTGCGGTTGCCGATGTCGAAGAAGAAGTGGCTGGAGCCCGCGTAGTCGCGGTTCTCCACGAGCTCCACCAGCGGGAACCCGAGGAACTCCTGGTAGAACTCGATCGTGGCCTCGACGTCGCGGCAGATCAGCGCGATGTGGTGCACGCCCTGCGTCGGCGAGGCCCCGCGCTCGGCGAGGGGCTTGAGGTACCGGTCGCGCAACTCGTCACGGCGCGCGCGGACGGCGTCGAGCTCGGCGCCCTCTGGCTGTGGCATGGGGTGCTCCTCCGGTCGCTGGTGGTGCTGCAACGGCAATGGTAGTTGCGCGTTCAATTTCTTGCCGAGCTGTCAGCCGTTGCGGAGCACGCACAGCGTTCCGTCACACGCAACAAAATGCGCTCGGTGGGCTCTCCTGTCAAGACGGCCAACCGGGTGCTCCACCACAGCGAGAAGCCCCCGTTCCGCAAGGCGGAACGGGGGCTTCGGGAGCATTCGCGCTAGTCGTCCATGTCGCGCTTGTCGCCGGGCCACTCACCGGTGAGCTTGTCGTACCCGGTGGCGCCACCGCGATCGATCGCGGCCTTCACCAGGCCGAAGATCGCGCCCTGCACGGTCGCGGCGAGCAGCACCTCGGTCCACGTCCGGTCCTGCTGGGTCGGGCTGGGTGCTTCCCTGTCGCCGGTGATGAGCTTCCACACCTGGCCGAACGCCTTTCCGGCGAGCACACCGCCGAGGACGCTCACCAGCATCCCGAGCGGTCGGTAGAAGACCTTGTTCACGACGCCCTCCCGCGGGTGAGCTTCCACAGCAGGAACAGCACGGCGGCGATGATGCCCGCCGTGGCCGCCGGGTGCCTGCGGGCCTGGTTCGCGACGGGCTCGGGCAGCGCGTCGACGGCCTGGTCGACCTTCGCCTTCACCTGCGGCGGGATCGCGTCGACCACGTGCGCCGCGGCCTCGGACGCCTTCGTCCGCGCCTCGTCGGCCTTGACCCGCACCTGCGGCGGGATCGCGTCCACGGCCTGCGCGGTGACCGTCGCGGCCTTCGCCTTCACCTGCTGCGCGGTCTCCGCGGCCTTCTCGCCGACCTGCGCGGCGGTCTCGGAGGCCTTCGCCGTGGCCTCCTTGCCCTTGGTCTTCACCTGCTGCGCGGTCTCCGCGGCTTTCTCACCCACCTGCGCGGCGGTTTCCGACGCCTTGGCCGTGGCCTCGCGGCCCTTGGCCTTCACCCGTGCGGGCACGTCGGCCTTGTGCACCAGCGCTTCCACCGTGTCACCGAGTTCCCTGCGCGTCTTCTCGATGTCGGCGCGCAACTCCGCCGGGTCGGTGGGAACTTCCCTCTGGCCGCTCATCGGTGTGCCCTTTCACTGACCGTGGCGATATCCTGCTTCACGCCCTGGATCGCCTGCTCCGGAACGGGCGGAGTGCCCTTGTCCAATTGCTTCTTGCCGATCAGCGCCACGACGCCGGCGATCACGAACACGCCCGCCGCGACGACGAAGGCGGCCAGCCAAGGTGCCATCACCGTCGCCAGGAGCAGCACGAGCCCTGCGATGAGCGACATCACGCCGAACCACGCGAGCACGCCCGCGCCACCGAACAGGCCCGCGCCGATGCCGACCTTCTTGCCCTTGGTCTGCACCTCGGCCACCGCGAGCTTGATCTCTTCCCTGGCGAGCCTGCTGACCTGTTCCGACAGTTGGCCCACCAGTTGCGCTGTCGACGCCTCACGCACTGTGCTGTCCATGACCGCCTCCTCTCTCTGACGGACGGTTACCCCGTACCTGCCAATGTCAACCACCCGGTGTGGTGAACCCGTCCGGTGGTTACCCCGTCGCGCATGACCGAGACAGCGAGAGAGGCCGATCGGATGCCCGACGGCCCAACGGATCTGCCGAAGCGCTCGTGGTGGGCGGTGCTCAAGCGGACCGTCAAGGAGTTCAACCGGGACAACCTCACCGACTGGGCCGCCGCGCTCACCTACTACGGGGTGCTGTCGCTGTTCCCCGGCCTGCTGTTGCTCACCGCCGTGCTCGGTCTGCTCGGCCCGTCCTCGACCCAGTCCCTTGTGGACAGTGTGAACTCGCTCGCACCGGGGGAGGCGCGGACCATCATCGTCGGCGGCATCGAGGAGTTGCAGAAGACGAAGTCGTTCGCGGGCCCGCTGGCGATCATCGGTCTGCTGGGCGCGCTGTGGTCGGCCTCCGGCTACGTGGGCGCGTTCATGCGCGCGTCGAACTCGATCTACGACGTCGAGGAGGGACGCCCGTTCTGGAAGGTGATCCCGCTGCGCATCGGGCTGACGCTGGGCGTGGTGGCGCTGCTGGTGATCACCGCTGTGGGCATCGGCGTGAGCGGCGGTGTGGCGGAGGAGGTGGGGAACCTCATCGGCCTCGGGCCGACGGCGGTCACGGTCTGGGGCATCGCCAAGTGGCCGGTGCTCCTGCTGCTCGCGAGCCTCGCGATCGGCCTGCTGTTCTGGGCCTCGCCGAACGTGCGGCAGCCGAGCTTCCTGTGGGTCACGCCGGGCGGGGTGGTCACCGTCGTGGTCTGGATCGTCGCGTCGCTGGGATTCGCCTTCTACGTGGCCAACTTCGGGTCGTACAGCAAGACCTACGGCGCGCTGGCGGGCGTGATCGTGTTCCTGGTGTGGCTGTGGATCTCGAACCTGGCCCTGCTGCTGGGCGCGGAACTCGACGCCGAACTGGAGAGGGGGCGTCGAATCGAGGCGGGACAATCACCGGACCACGATCCGGTGGCCCCGCCCCGCGACACCAAGGCGATGGAGGGCGACCGGAACTAGCCCGGTCGTCCCCCTGTTCGGCTATTCGGCCGAGGACTGCTGCGCTTCGGCTTCCTTGCGCACCTCATCCATGTCGACCTTGCGGGCCTGGTCGATCAGGTCCTCCAGCGCGGCCTCGGGCAGGGCGCCCGGCTGCGCGTAGAGCACGACCCCGTCGCGGACGATCATCAACGTCGGGATGGACCGGACCTGGAACGTCGCGGCCAGTTCCTGCTGGGCCTCCGTGTCGACCTTGCCGAAGACGATGTCCCCGTGCTTCTCGGACGACTTGTCGTAGACCGGCGCGAACTGGCGGCACGGACCGCACCACGAGGCCCAGAAGTCGACCAGGACCATGTCCGAACCACCGACGACCTCGTCGAAGTTCTTCGTGGTCAGCTCCACCGTGGCCATGCGTCCTCCTAGCTCGACTGCAGTCCTTCCGCCTCGTTCAACGAACGAGCGCGCACCATGATTCCCCGGCTGGTTTCAACTGGGTGTGGACATCTTCAACAAGGAGTTGTAGCTTTTCGCCACCACACCTGGAGGCGCCGTGCTGATCCGAAGGCTTGCCGTGACCGCTCTCGTGCTGTCCACCCTGGTGGCCTGCGGAAACGACGACGGGGCCGCACCCGCCGCGTCCGGAGGCCCGCAGCCGTCCACCGAATCGATCGTCTCGTCCGTGAAGAAGGACGACGCGCTCGCCGCGGGCCTGCCGTCCGCGATCGCGTCCGCGGGCGTCGTGAAGATCGGTTCCAACATCCAGAACCCGCCGAACAACTTCTACGCGGAGGACGGCAAGACGGCGAAGGGCTCCGAGGTCGACCTCGCCAACGCCATCGCCGCCAAGCTCGGGCTGAAGGTCGAGTACAGCGACATGGCGTTCAGCTCGCTGATCACCAGCCTCCAGTCGGGTCGGATCGACCTGACGATGGCCGCGATGAACGACACCGCCGAGCGCCAGCAGACGATCGACTTCGTCGACTACTTCACCTCCGGCATCACGATCATGGTCCAGAAGGGCAACCCCAGCTCGGTCAAGGGGCCGGACGACCTGTGCGGCAAGGGCGTCGCGGTCAACCTCGGCACCAGCCAGGAGGCCTACGCCAAGGAGCAGAGCACCAGGTGCGTCGCCGCGGGCAAGGGCGAGGTGACCGTGACGTCGACCGACAGCGACACGCAGAACCAGAACCAGCTGCGCACCGGCCGCGTCGCCGCGATCCTCAACGACCTGCCGACCGCGGTCTACGTCGCGCAGACCGCGGGCAAGGGCGAGTACTTCGAGGTCGTCAAGGCCGACCCGATCAACGGCGGCCCGTACGGCATCGGTGTGAACAAGGCGAACCCGGAGCTGACCAAGTCGGTCCAGGCCGCGTTGCAGGCGCTGGTGGACGACGGCACGTACGGCAAGATCCTGGAGGAGTGGGACGTCGCCCAGGGCGCGATCACGAAGGTGACGGTCAATGGCAAGTGAGGACCTCCAGGTAGTCCCGATCCGGCACTGGGGCCGCTGGGTCGTCGGGGCGGTGATCCTGGCCCTGCTCGGGGCGCTCGGGTTCGCCCTGGCCGACGCGCAGATCCTCTACGAGGACGTGCCGGGCTTCTTCACCCACGAGATCATGATCAGCGGGCTGGTCAACACCGTGGTCCTCGCGGTGTGCGCCCAGGTCGGGGCGATCGTGCTCGGCGTGGTCCTGGCCCTGCTGAGGCGGTCGCCCAACCCCGTGGCCCGGTGGTTCGCGTGGGGCTACATCTGGCTGTTCCGCGGTCTGCCGGTGCTGCTCCAGATCCTGCTGTGGTTCAACCTCGCGCTGGTGTTCAAGTTCATCTCGATCCCGGTGCCGTTCACCGACGCGTTCCTGCTGCACGAGCCGACGAACGTGCTGATCACGGCCTTCGTCGCGGCGCTGCTGGGGTTGGGGCTCAACGAGAGCGCGTACATGGCGGAGATCGTCCGGGCGGGGCTGAACAGCGTCGACCCCGGTCAGATCGAGGCCGCCAAGGCCATCGGCATGACGCCGGGCAAGACGTTCCGCCGGGTCGTGCTGCCGCAGGCCATGCGGGTGATCATCCCGCCCACCGGGAACAACTTCATCAACATGCTCAAGGGCACGTCGATGGCCTCGGTGATCGGCTTCCTGGAGCTGATCCACGCCGCCAACCGGATCTCGTCGGGCAACCTGGAGATCATGGAGACGCTCATCGCGGCGGCCCTGTGGTACCTGATCGTGGTCAGCGTGGCGAACGTCGGGCAGTACTACCTGGAACGCGCTTACGGGAAGGGGGTCCGATGACCGAGCCGCTGGTCCGCGCCCACGGGGTGCGCAAGTCGTACGGGTCGACCGAGGTGCTGCGCGGGGTCGACCTGACGGTCGACGAGGGGCAGGTCGTGTGCCTGCTCGGCCCGTCCGGCGCCGGGAAGAGCACGTTCCTGCGGTGCGTGAACCACCTGGAGACGATCGACGCGGGTCGGATCTGGGTCGCCGGTCATCCCGTGGGGTTCGTGCTCAAGGCCGGGAAGCTGCACGAGCTGCCCGAGCGGATGGTCGCCACGCAGCGGCGGGACATCGGGATGGTGTTCCAGCGGTTCAACCTGTTCCCGCACCGGACCGCGCTGGAGAACGTCACCGAGGGGCCGATCCAGGTGCTCGGCCGCGCTCGGAAGGACGCCGAGCGCGAGGCACTGGAGCTGTTGACGCGGGTCGGGCTCGGGGACCGCGGCGGCGCCTACCCGCGCGAGCTGTCCGGTGGGCAGCAGCAGCGGGTCGCCATCGCCCGTGCGCTGGCGATGAAGCCCAAGGTGATGCTGTTCGACGAGCCGACGTCGGCGTTGGACCCGGAACTGGTCGGGGAGGTGCTGGACGTCATGGTGTCCCTGGCCCGCGACGGGATGACGATGATCGTCGTGACGCACGAGGTGGGCTTCGCCCGCGAGGTGGCCGACCACGTGGCGTTCATGGTCGACGGCGCGATCGTCGAGTCCGGCACCGCTGACCAGGTGCTGGACGACCCGCAGCACCAGCGGACCCGGCAGTTCCTCGCGAAGGTGCTCTAGGTGACGACCCGGCTCCCCGCCTCCTACCTGGTCCAGTTCCACGAACCCGAGGGGTACCTGGACTTCGGCCGGTTCGGACCTCCCTCGCACGCCGTGGTCGACACGTCGACGCGGTTGCTGGAGGCCTCCGCGTCGGCCGGGCCGTCCACCGTGGACGACCTGATGCGGCAGGAGCTGCGGGCCAAGGCCGCCGCCGCTCGGCTGTGCCGGAGCGACACCGACCACGTGACGCTGCTGCCCAACACCAGCACCGGGTTGTTCCAGGTCGCACTCGGGGTGACCGGCCAGGTCGCGGTGTCGGCGGCGGAGTTCCCCTCCAACACCTACCCGTGGCAGCGGGCCGGTCGCGCCGAGGTGCGGTGGATGCGGCCTCCGAACGGCTGGGTGACGCCCTCGGTCGTGCGGGAGGCGCTGACCCCGGACACCACCGCAGTGTCGGTGAGCGCGGTCGACTTCCGCACCGGGTACCGCGCCGACCTGGCCGCGCTGCGCGAGGTCGTCGGCGACCGGCTGCTCGTCGTGGACGGCATCCAGGGCTTCGGCGTCGTGGACGAGCCGTGGGAGGTCGCGGACGTGCTGGTGGTCGGCGGCCAGAAGTGGCTGCGCGCCGGGTGGTCGACCGGGTTCATGGTGCTGTCGGACCGGGCGCTGGAACGGCTGGACCCGATGATGTCCGGGTGGACCGGGGCGCTGGACGCGGGGCTGTTCGACGACGACGTGCACCCGGTGGCCGAAGGGGCGGCCGGGTGGTCGATCACGAACCTCAGCCCGATCGCCGCCGGTGCGCTGGGGCACGCGCTGGAGCTGGTGGAACTCGGCGGTGTGCCCGCGATCGGCGACCGGATCGGGGAGCGGCTGGACTCGCTCGGCGAGGCCGTCCGCGAGGTCGGGGGCGAGGTCGTGTCCGCGCTGGAGCGGCGGGCGGGCATCCTGGCGTTCACGGTGCCCGACCACCCCGCGTCCGTCGTCGGCGCGGCGCTGGTCGACGCCGGGATCACCGCGACCGTGCGGCCCGAGCACGTCCGGATCACCCCGCACGCGTCCACCACGCCGGAGACCGTGGCCCGGTTCGCGGCCGCGTTGAGGGGCGTGCGGCGGCCCGTGGCGCCGGTTCCGCGGGCCGTCGAGCAGGTGTCCGGCGGGTCGGACGTGCTGGCGGCGCTGGTGCCGACGGTGAACAGCCTCGCCGCCGCGCTGGGGGCCGGGACGGAGGTCGTGCTGCACGACCTCGGATCGCTGCCCAACTCGATCGTCGCCATCGCCGGGGACCTGACCGGGCGGGAGGTCGGTGGGCCGATGACGGACCTGCTGCTGGGGCTCGTCCGCCGTGGGACCACGCAGGACCTGACCAACTACGAGACCTACGCGCCCGACGGGCGGGTGATCCGGTCGTCAACTGTGTTCCTGAGGGATTCCGACGGGGTGGCCGTCGGGTGCCTGTGCGTGAACAGCGACCAGGCCGTCGCCGGTCGGGTGGAGCGGGTGGTCGAGGCGTTCCCCGTGGACGTGGACACGTTGCAGCGGTTGCTGGTGGAGCGGGCCGTCGCCGATGTGGACGTGCCGGTGGCGTTGATGAAGAAGGTGCACAAGTCGACGGTCGTGCGGGTGCTGGACGACGCCGGGTACTTCTTGATCAAGGATTCCGTTGATCACCTGGCTGGGGCTTTGGACGTCACGCGGTACACGATCTACAACTACCTGAACGAGATTCGGGGGACGGCGAAGGCTGGGGGGTGAGGGTGGGGTGCCTTGGTTGGGCGCCTTGGTGGGTGGTCGGGTGGTGTTCGGGTGGTCTTTCTTGGCCGCCTTTGTTCCTCGGCTGTTTCCTGACGCTGTCCGCTGTCCCGTTGTCCTCCGGCACCTCGTGGGCACTCACCTCGCTCGCCCTCATTCCGACCCCTTTCACCTCCGCCGTCCCGTTCGTATCGTGTCGAACTCGTCACCCCGCTCGCTTGATTGTCTCGATCTTTGAGCTTGATTTGTCAAGGCGGGAAAGATGCCTTGACAAACGAATCTCAAAGACGAGGGCGCTTCGGATCGGGGGGCCGGGGGAAGTGCGGGTGTCTTTCTGTTGCGTGTGAGCCCCCTCGGCTTGGGGATTGATCGGTGTTCTTCGCGTGCGTGCCGACCTTGGTGTCGTGTGGGATCTAGCATGATGTGCGCATGCTGACGAACAAGGGTGTCGACTTCGGGGATTTCTGGGCCGAGCGCCACCTGTGCACGTTGACCACCGTGCGTGCTGACGGCACGCCGCACGTCGTGCCCGTCGGGGTCACGGTGGATGTGGAAGCCGGTGTGGCGCGGGTCATCACTTCCGGTTCCTCGCACAAGGTGCGGCACGTCCTCGCCCACGGCGAGGAAGGTGCGCCCGCTGCCGTGTGCCAGGTGGACGGTCGTCGGTGGTCGACCCTGGAGGGGCGTGCCGTGGTGCGGCGCGAGCCCGAGGTCGTGGCGGACGCCGAACGCCGCTACGCGGCCCGCTACCGGACGCCTCGGGTCAACCCGCAGCGCGTGGTGATCGAGATCAAGGTCACCCGAGCGCTGGGGACCGTGTGATCGCGGTCGTCGGCATCGGCGTCGACGGGTGGGACGGGCTGCCGCCCGCCGCCCGTGACGAGGTCGAGGCCGCGCAGGTGCTGATGGGCAACGCGCGGCAGTTGGAGATGGTGCCGGGCGACTTCGAGCGCATCGCCTGGCCGTCGCCGATGCTGCCCGCGCTGCCGGGGCTGTTCGAGGCCAACCGGCATCGTCGCGTGTGCGTGCTGGCGAGCGGCGATCCGCTGTTCCACGGGATCGGGGCGACGTTGGTCCGGCTGCTCGGCGCCGACCGGGTGCGGATCGTGCCGCACCCCTCCTCGGTGTCGCTGGCGTGCGCGCGGCTCGGGTGGGCCGTCGACGACGTCGAGGTCGTCAGCACGGTGGCGCGGCCGGTCGAGCTGCTGCACCCGGTGCTGCACCCCGGCCGTCGGGTGCTCGTGCTGGGCTCCGCACCGCTCGCCGTCGCGGACCTGCTGGCCTCCCGCGGCTACGGCGACAGCGTCGTGACCGTGCTGGAACGCCTTGGCGGGCCGGGAGAACGGGTGCACGACGACCTGTCCTCGGCGGACCCGCTGCACGTGCTGGCGATCGAGGTCGTCGGCGACGCGGTCCAGTCGCGGGTGCCCGGACTGCCGGACTCCGCCTACGAGCACGACGGGCAGCTGACCAAGCGGGAGGTGCGGGCCGTGACGCTCGCGCAGCTCGCGCCCGTGCCCGGCAGGCTGTTGTGGGACGTCGGGGCCGGAGCGGGCAGCATCGCCATCGAATGGGCGCGCGTGCACCCGGCGTGCCGCGCGGTCGGGATCGAGCACCACGCCGAGCGGGCCGAGCGGATGAGGCGCAACGCCCGCGACCTCGGTGTGCCGGGGGTGCACGTCGTCGTCGGCAAGGCCCCGGAGGCGTTGGCAGGCCTGGAAAGGCCGTCCGCCGTGTTCATCGGCGGGGGCCTGACCGCGCCCGGTGTCGTGGAGGCGTGCTGGGAGGCGCTGCTGCCCGGTGGCAGGCTCGTCGTCAACGCCGTGACGATGGAGTCCGAGGCCGTCATCGCCGCGTGGCACCCGAAACTCGGGGGAGACCTGACCAGGATCGCCATCACCCGCGGCTCGCCGGTCGGCGGGTTCACCGGGTGGCGTCCGCACATGCCGGTCACCACGTGGGCCGTGACGAAGGAAGTCGAATGACCGTCCACTTCATCGGTGCCGGACCAGGCGCCGCCGACCTGATCACCCTGCGCGGAGCCGGGCTGATCGCCTCCTCGCCGGTCTGCCTGTACGCGGGCGCGCTCGTGCCGGTCGAACTGCTCGACCACTGCCCACCCGGCGCCCGGCTGGTCGACACCGCGAACCTGACGCTGGACGAGATCGTCGCGGAGCTGGTCGCGGCCCACTCGGCCGGTCACGACGTCGCCCGCCTGCACTCCGGCGACCCGTCGGTGTTCAGCGCGATGGCCGAGCAGATGCGCCGCCTGGACGCGGTCGGCGTGCCGTACGACGTGACACCGGGCGTGCCCGCGTTCGCCGCCGCCGCCGCGACCCTGAAGCGGGAACTCACCGTGCCGGGCGTCGGCCAGACCGTCGTGCTCACCCGCACCTCGGCCCGCGCCACCCCGATGCCGCCGGGCGAGGACCTGGCGACCCTGGGGGCGTCGGGCGCGACGATGGTGCTGCACCTGGCCGTGCAGCGGATCGAGGAGGTGGTCGCGGACCTCCTGCCGAACTACGGCGCGGACTGCCCGGTCGCCGTGGTGGCCCGCGCCAGCCGCGACGACGAGGTCGTGGTGCGCGGCACGCTGGCCGACATCGCCGACCAGGTCATCGCCGCGGACATCCGCCGCACCGCCGTGATCGTGGTCGGCCGCGTGCTCAACGCCACCCATTTCCTCGACAGCCACCTCTACTCGGCCGACCGCTGCCGCCCGTGATCCTGGTACTCGGCGGCACCGGTGAAGCGCGGCGGTTGGCGGCGCGGATGCCCGGTGAGGTGATCTCCTCGCTGGCCGGGCGGGTGAAGGATCCCCTGCTGCCCGAGGGCGAGGTGCGGATCGGGGGGTTCGGCGGGGTCGGCGGGCTGGTGGAGTGGTTGCGCGCCAACGGGATCACCGGTGTGGTCGACGCCACGCACCCGTTCGCGGCGGGCATCAGCGCGAACGCCGTGGCCGCCACCGCGCTGGCGGGGGTGCCGTTGCTGGTGCTGCGGCGGCCGGGGTGGACGGCCGGGCCCGGTGACGACTGGCGGTGGGTCGGGTCGTTGGAGGAGGCCGCCCGTGAGCTGCCGGGTGAGCGGGTGTTCCTCACGACCGGGCGGCAGGACATCCGCGTGTTCGCGCCCGTCAACCGGTGGTTCCTCGCGCGTTCGGTCGAACCACCGGAAGCGCCCGTGCCCCAACGGATCCACGTGCTGCTCGACCGAGGACCGTTCACAGTGGACGGTGAGATCGCGTTGATGCGCGAGCACTCGATCGACGTGCTGGTCACCAAGGACAGCGGTGGTGAGCAGACGGCGGCGAAGCTGGTCGCGGCCCGGCTGCTCGGCGTCCCGGTGGTGGTCGTGCGCCGTCCGCCCGCACCCGCCGCGCCGACCGTGGACACGGTCGACGCGGCGGTCGAGTGGGTCAGGCGGGGTAGCGGCGGGGCGTGAACACCTGGCCCCGGCCGGTGATCCGCGTCGTCGTGGAGCCGATCAGCAGCAGGCAGCGCATGTCCACCGCCGACGGGTCCAGGTCGGCCAGCCGGACGACGCGGACGTCCTCCTGCGGGCCGCCGACGTCCCGGCCGATCACCACGGGGGTGTCCGGGGACCGGTGCGCCAGCAGGAGGTCCCTGGCCGCCTCGACCTGCCAGGTGCGGCTGCGCGAGGCCGGGTTGTAGATCGCCAGCACCAGGTCGGCCCGCGCGGCGGCTTCGAGCCTGCCCGCGATGACCTCCCACGGCTTCAGGCGGTCCGACAGCGACACCACGCAGTAGTCGTGGCCCAGCGGCGCGCCGACCCGGCTCGCCACGGCGTGCGCCGCGGTCAGACCCGGCAGTACGCGCACCGGAACGGAGGAGAACTGCTCCTCGTCGCCGACCTCGAGCACCGCGCTGGCCATCGCGAACACGCCGGGGTCGCCGGACGACACCACGACGACCCGTGAGCCGGACTTGGCCAGGTCCAGGGCGAACGCGGCGCGCTCGGCCTCGACCCGGTTGTCCGACGGGTGCTTGCGCTGGCGCGGGTTCGGCGGCACGCGGTCCAGGTACGGCCCGTAGCCGATCAGGTCGTCGGCGGACACCAGCGCGTCGCGCGCCTCGGGCGTCATCCACTCCGGCCCGGCCGGGCCGAGACCGACCACCACGACCTCGCCGATCCCGCCGCGTTCGACCACGGGCTGCCCGACCCTGCTGGGCAGCACGGCCAGCGAGAAGTACGGCACGGTGTCGGGGTCCACTTCGGACAGCGAAGCGGTCCGCTCCCTGCCAGTGGTGGCCCGCTCGACGTACCACGCGTCGTCCAGGCGCCCCACCGATTCCAGCGCCGTCCGCACGTTCTTGAACGTCCGCCCCAGCTTCATGATCGCCGCGGAGTCGGTGTGCGCGAGGTGGCCTGCGAGCACGTCGGGCGGCAGGGTGCCGGGCAGGACGGTCAGCACCTCGTCGCGCTCCACCAGCGGCCTGCCGAGCACCGCCGAGCCCGCGCTCACCGACGTCACGCCGGGCACGACCTCGGTCGGGTACCGGTGGGCCAACCGCTTGTGCAGGTGCATGTACGAGCCGTAGAAGAACGGATCGCCCGCCGCCAGCACGACGACGTCGCGCCCCGCGTCCAGGTGCGCCGCGAGCCGAGCGGCGCACTCGACGTAGAACGCGTCGATCTCGCCCTGGTAGTCGTCGGTGTCCTCGGTGGTGACCGGGTACACCAGCTGCTCCTCGACCTGCCCTTCGCGCAGGTAGGGCGCGGCGGTCGACCGGGCGATGCTGCGGCCGTGCCGCGCGCTGTGGAACACCACGACGTCGGCCGCGCCGATCAGCCTGGCCGCCTTGACCGTGACCAGTTCCGGATCGCCGGGGCCGACCCCGACGCCGTACAGCGTGCCCGTCATCACTCTTCCTCGCTCGCGATCGCGTTGACGGCCGCGGCGGTGATGGCGCTGCCGCCCCGCCGTCCGCGCACGACCAGGTACTCCAGCCCGAGTTCGTTGGCAGCCAACGCTTCCTTCGACTCCACGGCCCCGATGAAGCCCACCGGGATGCCGAGCACGGCGGCCGGTTTGGGAGCACCGGCCCGGATCATGTCCAGCAGTCGGAACAGCGACGTGGGCGCGTTGCCGATCGCGACGACGGACCCCTCCAGGCGGTCGCGCCACAGCTCCATCGCCGCCGCGCTGCGGGTGGTCTCCAACCGTGCGGCCAGGTGCGGCACGCGCTTGTCCCCCAACGTGCACAGCACCTCGTTGTCGGCGGGCAAGCGCTTGCGGGTCACGCCCGCCGCGACCATCGTGGCGTCGCACAGGATCGGCGCGCCCGCCAGCAGCGCGGCGCGGGCGTTCGCGACGACGTCGGCCGAGTAGGCGATGTCCTGGACGAGGTCGACCATGCCGCACGCGTGGACCATCCGAACGGCCACGCGCGAGACGTCGGCCGGTAACCCGCCGAGGTCCGCCTCGGCGCGGATCGTGGCGAACGACCGGCGGTAGATCTCGGCGCCGTCCTGGATGTAGCTCGTCAACTCGTCTCCTCGTAGCCGTCGCCGGTCGCGACGAACTCGATCACGTCTCCGGACGGTCGTCCGCAGCGTCGTGCGCAGCCCGCCCAGTGCACCGGTCGGGTGTGGGGCGTGCCCAGCCAGCTCCGCGCGTCGGCCCGGACGTCGGCCAGCGACTTCGCGCAGCCCGGCCGTCCCGTGCAGGCCGTCACGCCGTGCCAGGGGGAGTCGGGGTCGGTGATCAGCCCGAGCCCGGTGAGGTCGGGGGTTCCGGGCAGCACCAGGCTGCGCCACGGCGTGAGCCGCACCGGCGTGCCGAGGTCGGCGAGGGCGGCGGCCTGGTGGGCGTCGAGCCTGCCGAGCGGCGCTCCGACGACGAACCGGTCACCGGCGGGGCCGGGCGGCGGGGGAGAGGTGGTCACGGTGACGGGGGTGGCCGTGGGGGTGCCGAGCGCGGCGGTGATCCTGGCCACGCCGTCTGGCATCTCGGCCAGCCGCCACGCCGCTCCGCGCTCCGCGGCGAAGATCCGGGCCGCCTCGACCACGGCGGCCACGGGGTCGGCCGGACGCAGTCCGGTGTCCCGGCCCGCGAGCAGCAGCGCGTCGCCGACCAGACCGACGTCACCACCCAGTCCGGCCACCTCCGCACCGACCGTGACCAGGAACCGGCCGGGGAGGTCGGCGAGTTCCGGAGTGGCGCAGATCGCGCTGTCGACGCGGTCCACGACCGCCTGGGTGTCGTCGGAGAGGGGCGCGGCAATGATGTTGCGCACACGTTCATGGGTCAGCGAGGGCAGCAGACCGGCTTCCGCCATCCGGTCGCCGAGTTCGAACTGGGCCCCGTCGGCGAGTCCGCGGATCTGGAAGTTGGCCCGCGAGGTCAGCTCCAGCTGCCCGTCACCGAGGTCGGCTGAAGCGGTCACGATAGCCCTGAACTG
The DNA here is from genome assembly GCA_049997955.1 of Umezawaea sp. cmx-9-4. GTDB lineage: Bacteria > Actinomycetota > Actinomycetes > Mycobacteriales > Pseudonocardiaceae > Umezawaea. The sequence continues at coordinate 251,953 of JAEBDY010000005.1, forward strand.
GACTTCCGTCAGCGTTCCTCCCGGAACGCGGATGCGCGCGAGACCGCCGTCGGCAGCGGGGTGCACGTCGATAGCGCCTGGACAGGCGTCGGCGTGAGTTCGCTCCGTTGGCACGCGCCGGATGCTACGTGACGGCTGTACTGTCAGGCCGAACGGCGAAGCAGCGAGGAAGTCGGTGCGAATCCGACGCGGTCCCGCCACTGTCACCGGAGCGATCCGGGAGCCAGGAACTCCGCTTCGCCGTGTGCCGACGACTTGGGGCGAGGACCCCGGAGTGGAGCTTTCGCGTGATCCTGCTGCTGTCGACCTCCGACACCGACCTGCTGTCCGCACGGGCCAGCGGTGCCGACTACCGGCTCGCCAACCCGTCGCGCCTGGGCGTGGAGGACCTGCCCGAACTGGTCGAGGGCGCCGACGTCGTCGTCGTGCGCATCCTCGGCGGTCGCCGCATGTGGGAGGAGGGCCTCGACGCCCTGCTCGCGGGCCCGCGTCCGGTGGTCGTGCTCGGCGGTGAGCAGAACCCCGACGCGCCGCTGATGGAGCTGTCCACCGTGCCCGGCGGCGTGTGCGCGGAAGCCCACGCCTACCTGTCGCACGGCGGCGCGGCCAACCTCGCGGAGCTGCACAACTTCCTCTCCGACACGATCCTGCTGACCGGCAACGGCTTCGCGCCGCCCGTCCCGGCGCCGAACTGGGGCCTGCTGGAGCGCCCGGAACCGACCACCGGCGGCCCGGTCGTCGCGGTGCTCTACTACCGCGCCCACCACGTCGCCGGGAACGTCGCGTTCGTGCACGCGCTGTGCGACCAGATCGAGGCCAAGGGCGGCCGCGCGCTGCCGGTGTACTGCTCGTCGCTGCGCACCGCCGAGGCGGAACTGCTCGCCGTGCTGGGCAAGGCGGACACCTTGATCGTCACCGTGCTCGCCGCCGGCGGCAGCAAGCCCGCCACCGTCGGCGCGGGCGGCGAGGACGAGGCGTGGGACGTCGGCGCGCTGGCCGCGCTGGACGTGCCGATCCTGCAAGGCCTGTGCCTCACCAGCAGCCGCGCGGCGTGGGACGAGAACGACGACGGCCTCTCGCCGCTGGACACCGCCACCCAGGTCGCGATCCCGGAGTTCGACGGCCGGATCATCACGGTTCCCTTCTCCTTCAAGGAGGTCGACGAGGACGGCCTGACCGTCTACGTCGCCGACCCCGAGCGCGCCGCCCGCGTCGCAGGCATCGCGCTGGGCCACGCCCGCCTGCGCCACACCCCGCCCGCCGAGCGCAAGATCGCCGTGATGCTGTCGGCGTACCCGACGAAGCACTCCCGCATCGGCAACGCCGTGGGCCTCGACACCCCGGCCAGCGTCGTCCGGCTGCTGACCGCGTTGCGGGAGCAGGGTTACGACATCGGCGCGCCCGGCGAACTCCCCGGCGTGGAGCAGCTGGACGGCGACGCCCTCATCCACGCGCTCATCGCGGCAGGCGGTCAAGACCCGGACTGGTTGACCGAGGAGCAGTTCACCGGCAACCCGGTCCGCATGACGGCGGCCCGCTACCGCGAGTTCTTCGCCACCCTGCCCGACGACACGCGCGCGGAGATGGAACAGCACTGGGGCCAGGCTCCCGGCGAACTCTTCGTCGACCGCTCCCACGACGCCGACGGCGAGATCGTCCTGGCCGCGCTGCGGGCGGGCAACGTCGTCGTCATGGTCCAGCCGCCGCGCGGCTTCGGCGAGAACCCGATCGCGATCTACCACGACCCGGACCTGCCGCCGAGCCACCACTACCTGGCGGCCTACCGCTGGCTGGCGGACGACTTCGGCGCGCACGCCGTCGTCCACGTCGGCAAGCACGGCAACCTGGAGTGGCTGCCCGGCAAGACCGTCGGCATGTCCGCGGGCTGCGGCACCGACGCGGCGCTGGGCGACCTGCCGCTGATCTACCCGTTCCTCGTCAACGACCCCGGCGAGGGCACGCAGGCCAAGCGCCGCGCCCACGCCACCCTCGTCGACCACATGGTTCCGCCGATGGCGCGCGCCGACAGCTACGGCGACATCGCCAGGCTCGAACAGCTGCTGGACGAGCACGGCAACATCGCCGCGATGGACCCGGCGAAGCTGCCCGCGATCCGCGCCCAGATCTGGACCCTCATCCAGGCCGCGAAGCTGGACCACGACTTGGGTCTGGAGGACCGCCCGCACGACGCCGAGTTCGACGAGTTCATCCTGCACGTCGACGGGTGGCTGTGCGAGATCAAGGACGTCCAGATCCGCGACGGCCTGCACATCCTCGGCGAGGCCCCCACCGGTGACGCCCGCGTGGGCCTGGTCCTGGCGATGCTCCAGGCGAAGCAGATGTGGGCGGGCCAGGTCGCGGCGCTGCCCGGCCTCCGGGAAGCCCTCGGCCTGAACGAGGACGGCTCGGAGTCGCGCACCACGACCGACGACGTCGAGACCACCGCGCGCGCCCTGGTGCAGGGCATGGAAGACGCGGGCTGGGCGCGGGAAGCGGCTCGCGGTTTGACGGAATCCGACCAGGTTGCCCGGATCCTGGAGTTCGCGGCCGACGAGATCGTGCCCAGGCTGGCCCGCACCACCGACGAGATGACCAACGTCCTGCACGCGCTGGACGGCGGCTACGTCCCCGCGGGCCCGTCCGGTTCACCGCTGCGCGGCCTGGTCAACGTCCTCCCCACCGGCCGCAACTTCTACTCCGTCGACCCGAAGGCGATCCCGTCCAGGCTCGCCTGGGAAACCGGTCAGGCCATGGCCGACTCGCTGCTGGCGCGCTACCGCCAGGACACCGGCGAATGGCCCCCGTCGGTGGGCCTGTCCGTCTGGGGCACCAGCGCCATGCGCACCTCCGGCGACGACATCGCGGAGGTCTTCGCGCTGATGGGCGTCCGCCCGGTCTGGGACGACCAGTCCCGCCGCGTCACCGGCCTGGAACCGATCCCGCTGGCCGAGCTGGACCGTCCCCGCATCGACGTCACGGTCCGCATCAGCGGCTTCTTCCGCGACGCCTTCCCCCACGTGGTCGCCATGCTCGACGACGCCGTGCAACTGGTAGCGGCCTTGGACGAGCCCGCCGAGTCCAACTACGTCCGCGCCCACGCGCAGGCGGACCTGGCGGAACACGGCGACGCCCGCAGGGCCACCATGCGCATCTTCGGCTCCAAGCCGGGCGCCTACGGCGCGGGCCTGCTCCCGCTGATCGACAGCCGCAACTGGCGGGACGACGCGGACCTGGCCGAGGTCTACGCGGTCTGGGGCGGCTACGCCTACGGCCGGGAACTGGACGGGGTCCAGGCGAGGCCGGACATGGAAACCGCGTACAAGCGCATCGCCGTGGCGGCGAAGAACATCGACACCCGAGAACACGACATCGCCGACTCGGACGACTACTTCCAGTACCACGGCGGCATGGTCGCCACCGTCCGCGCCCTGACCGGCAAGGCCCCGGCGGCCTACGTGGGCGACAGCACCCGCCCGGACGCCGTCCGCACCAGGACGTTGAACGAGGAAACCACCAGGATCTTCCGCGCCCGCGTGGTGAACCCGAGATGGCTCTCCGCCATGCGCAAGCACGGCTACAAGGGCGCGTTCGAACTGGCGGCCACAGTGGACTACCTGTTCGGCTACGACGCCACAACGGGAGTGGTGGCGGACTGGATGTACGAGAAGCTGGCCGAGACCTACGTCATGGACCCCGAAAACCAGAAGTTCATGACCGAATCAAACCCGTGGGCCCTGCACGGCATCTCGGAACGCCTCTTGGAAGCCGCGAACAGAGGCATGTGGGAACACCCGAACCCGGAAACCCTGGAAGCCCTGCAAGCCGTGTACCTGGAAACCGAAGGCGACCTGGAAGACCGCTGACGCACCAGCAACAGCGCCACACAGCCAACCAGCGCAAGCACAGCACGCAGCAAAAGCACGCAACCCAACACCCACCCAGACGGAAGCACGTACCCAAGGAAAGCCAGACGGAAGCACGCAACCCGAGGAAGCCCAGACCCCTCCCTGCCCCCGATCCCCAGCGCCCTCATGTCCGTCCGCTACGGGTCAAGGCATCTTTCCAGCCTTGACGCGGCGCGGACGGACATGGAGACAATCGCGCCTCGGGGGCACCCCAACCCACCCCTGCGCTGGAACAGAAGCCGCCAGCAAGAATCCCGCCCGCCAGCAAGACCCCACAGACCCCCAACCGGACCCCACCGACAACCCCCAAACACCCCAAACCAGGCGTCCCCCCAAATCCAGGACCCCCCGACACACACGCTACGACCAGGGTCTGACATTCCGAACCCCCAAAGCCCACCCCCGAAATCCACCTTCGGGTGAACCCCCACCCCAGCCAAAGACTTTTACCAAAGCCCCAACCCGCCGACTCCCAAGCACGGGACGGCCACCGGGCACGTCCTAAGATGACCTCCATGACGCACCGGCTGGGTTGGGACACCGCGTGACCGACGCGGCCCGTGGTCGACGCCTGGGCGCTCGCATCGAAGAGGTCGCCCGTGAAGCGGGCGTCTCCAAGTCGACTGTCTCGCGGGTGATCAACGGCGAGCAGTACGTCAGCTCGAGGGCGCGCGAAGCCGTGCAGACGGCGATCCTCAGCCTCGGCTACAGCCCCAACCAGGCGGCCCGCACGCTCGCGGGCAGTCGCACGAACTGCATCGCCCTGGTCGTCTCCGAACAGGGCAGCCGGGTCCTCTCCGACCCGTTCTTCGCGGGTGTCCTGCGCGGCGTGCACGCCGAACTCACCGGTCACCGCGTGCAGCTCGTCCTGATGATGAGCCAGCAGGACGACGAGAAGGACCTCGTCGGCTACCTGTGCGGCGGTCACGTGGACGGCGCGCTGGTGCTCAGCCTCCACGGCCAGGACCCGCTGCCCCGCACGCTCGCGGACGCGGGTCTGCCGATCGTCGTGGGCGGCAGGCCGCTGGGTGCGACGGACGTCCCTTACGTGGACGCGGACAACTTCAACGGCGCGCTGGAGGCGGCTCGTCACCTGGCCACCGTCGGTCGCCGGCGCATCGCGACCATCGCGGGCCCGAGGGACATGGCCGTGGGCATGGACCGCTTGAGCGGCTGGCGACGGGGGCTGAGCGAGTCGGGTCTGGAATCGGACCTGGTGGCGTACGGCGACTTCACCCCGGAGAGCGGCGCGCAGGCCATGACCGAGCTGCTGAAGCGGGACCCCGGCATCGACGGCGTCTTCGTGGCCGCCGACATCATGGCGCTGGGCGCGCTCCAGGCGTTGCACGCCAACGGCAAGCGCGTCCCGGACGACGTGGCCGTGGTCGGCTTCGACGACCTCGCGCTGGCCTCCACCGCCGTTCCGCCGCTGACCACGGTCAAGCAGGACGTGGAGCAGCTGGGCCGCACGATGACCTGGCGCCTGCTGGCCGAGCTGGCGGGTGAGGAAGGTCTCCCCCCTTCGCTGCTGCTTCCCACCTCTTTGGTGGTCAGGGCGAGCGCCTGATCCTCCTACACTGAGCGACCGGTTGACTACTCGAAGTCAAGGGGTGGCTCATGTGGCGGACCACGGCCGACGGCTCCGAGTGGTGGACCGTGCACGCCCACCTCGTGACCGCGGGGGGTGCCGAGCACGGTTTGTCGGTCCGATTCCTCCGCCACACCAACGGATCGAGCCGCGCCCACGCGGTGCTGCTGGACGGCTCGGCCTGGCTGGACGCCGGGGCCATGCGCCTGGTCCGCGACTCCGTGGGCCGGGACACCGACCTGGACCCCTGGATCCGCGAGGCGTTCCGCGAACTGCTGGCGGGCGGCAGACCGGTCGACCCGGACCGCGTCCTGCCCGCGGAGGCGAAGGACCTCGACTTCGGCATCGCCTCCCTCGAAGCGCACCCCGACGGCACGTTCCGCGTCACCACCTCCCGCGCCGACCTCGTGTGCACCCCGGCGAAGCCCGCTGGACCGGACGGGTGCCCGCGGCTGCACGTCCACGGCGCGCTGGACGGCGAGGGGGCGACCGGCACCGCGTGGCTGGCCCACGACGACGGCCCCCTGAGGATCCACCTGGACAACGGCTGGGACGTCGCCGCGGACCACGCCGTCTCCCCGGACCACGACCTGGTGCCGTGCCGGGTGGCCATGACCGGGTCGGAGCCGTGGACGTCGCTGTCCACCCTGAACACCTACCCGACCCGCTGGCGGATGGCCGCACCCGAACTGGACCTCGTGCTCACGGCCGACTTCCCGCGCCACGAGTTCCGCACCATGGTCGCCAAGGGCCCGCACCTGCACGGGTGGGCCTCGGTGAGCGGTGTCATGGCGGGCGGACCCGTGACCGGCAAGGCGTTCCTGGACGTCGTGCCGGACCACCGCGTCGGCCGCTTCGAGGACTTCCTCGGCAGGCTCCGGAGCATCACCCACGCCGAGGTCCGCGCCCTGTACCCGGACGCGCCGAGCGCCGCGTCCACCGCCGACCTGGCGGGCACGGACGCCACCGGCCTGCCGCACGCCGTCGTGCACGACGCGCTGGTCCGCCCGGTGCGGCACGTGGTCGACGCGGGCGGGCGGGGCTGGCGGACGTTCGCCACCTGCGCCGCCACCGAGATGTTCGGCGTCTCCAGCGACCCGTACACGCCGCTGCTTGGCGTCGTGGAACTGGTGCACAGCGGCAACCTGGTCGTGGACGACGTCGAGGACGGCTCGCCGCTGCGCCGCGGTGTCCCGGCGGCGCACGTGGTGCACGGCGTGGCGACGGCCGTGAACGCGGGCACCGCCGCCTACTTCGCGCTGGACCGCGTGGTGCCGCGCATCCTGCCCGACGACGACCGCCTGCGGCTGCGGGTGTACCAGACGTTCCTGCGGTCGATCCGCGCCGGGCACGTCGGCCAGGCGGTCGACATCGCGGGCCACCGCGCCGCCATGGACCACGCCGTCGCGACCGGGGACGGCCGGGCCCTGCTCGACGGGGTGCGGGGTGTCCTGCGCTTCAAGACCGGGATGCCCGCCAGGGCGTTCGCCGAGATCGGCGCCCTGATCGCGGGCGCGGACGACGAGCGCGTGAACGCGGTGGGCGACTACTTCGAGGCGGTCGGGCTGGCTTACCAGATCACCGACGACCTGATGGACCTCGGCGGTGTCACCGGTCCGACGGCGACCGGCGCGACCCGCGCGACCAAGCACGTGGGCGAGGACCTGCGCGCGGGCAAGGTGACCATGCCGCTGGCGCGGGCGGTCGGACTGCTGCCGCCCGACCGGATGGCCGACGTCTGGGCCGCGGTGCGCGAGGGGCGGGCCGACCACACCACCGTGGCCGAGGTGGCCGAGGCCCTGGTGGAGTGCGGTGCCGTCCGCGCCTGCCACGACGAGGCGCGGACGCACGTGGACACCGCGTGGGCCGCGTTGGAACCGTTGCTGCCCAACACCTTCACCAAGGTCGTCGTCCGTGCGCTCGGCCACTACGCGGCGCGGCGCACGCGGGAACCGGTGCCCGCCTAGCGCATGGCCCGCTTCGTCTGGCGGCGCAGCTGCATGATCCGGGCCGCGCCGACGAGCGCGACCAGCAGCGCCCCGGCGATCGCGGCGAACAGCAGCGCGACGCCGAGGGGCAGCGTGAACGCGCCGCCGAGGAAGTGGATCGTCACGTCGGTCAGGTTCTGCAGGATGAACACCAGCAGGAAGATCAGCACGAAGATCGCGACGATCACCGCGACCCAGGTGCCGCTGATCCGGGTCGGTTTGATCCTGGCGTGCGAGGTCGGGGCGGGGGACGCGTCCGGCTCGACGGGCGCGTAGGGGTCGGTCACGACCGGGGGATGCGTGATCGACTCGTCCGCCGGCGTCGACGGATCAACAGGCGCGGCGACGTCCGGCGTGCGGACTTCGGTCGTGCGGTCATCACGGGGAGTGCTCACCCGAGCCAGTATCGACTCATCCGGGTGTTCCCGCAGAACACGTCATCCGCATGGCGGAACGAATTCCAGGCCGGGGAAGAAGCGGTTCCAGTCCTCCCGGCTCAGCGGCTGACCCGAGCACAGGCGGGTCACGGCGCTGGTCTCGTCGAAGTCCCAGCGGCGGGACCAGCCGTCGCCGTTCGCCGTCATCACGACCATGTCGTCGGTGGGCGTCCCGCGCGGCACGAACTCGATGGTGTGCACCGAGGACGTCGGCCCGGTGATGGTCACGGGATCCGCGGGCCGCCGGGGGTCGCCGATGTCCCACAGCCGCACGGTCTCGTCGCCCGCGGCGCTCGCGAGGCGCCTGCCGTCGGCGGACAGCGCGAGCGCCTCGATCCCGTTGGCCTGCGGGGGCAGGTCGGACAGCCACTCGGGGCGCGTCGGGTCCGTGAGGTCCCACAGCCGGACGACGCCGTCCAGACCGCCGGTCGCGAGCAGCCGCCGGTCGCGGGAGAGCGCCGTCGCGGCGACGTGCGGGATGTCCTGGAGTTCGCTGAACACGACCGGCCCGGCGGGGGTGTCCAGCCGCCACAGGCTGGTGGTGTTGTCGTCGTCGATCGTGACGAGCACCTGTCCGCCCTGGTCGAACCGCGCGCCGCGGACCCCGGTGCGCGGCAGCGTCGAGCGCAGGTCGGGCGCGCTGGGGTCCGCCGTGCTCCACAGCCGGACGGCACCGCCGCCGCCCGCGTCGACCGTGACCATCCGGCTGCCGTCGGGGGAGAGCGCCGCGGAGCTCATCCGGGCCGGGAACCGGTGCAGCAGCACGGCCTTCGCCGCGTCGGTGACGTCCCAGACCTCGGTGGGGGTGGTCGCGAGCACCCGACCGCCGGGAGTGAACCCCAGCGACTGCACCGAGCCGTGCTCGCTCGGCTCGTCCTGCATCGCCGCCCGACCCCGGACCGGGTTCCCGTCCGGCCCCGTCGGGGATTCCGCCTGCGGCACGACCCGCGGGACGACGTGGTCGTCCCAGGTGGCCGTCGACGTGGTGAGGAGGCTGTCCACCACGTCCCTGGTGGGCTCCAGCCGGTACGCGGCGACGCTGAGCTTCCTGGCGAGCACGGGGTTGGTGCCCCGCATCCGCACGGCGGCGCCCGCGATCTGCTGCGCCACGGCGATGTCGCGCTGCTCGTCCGCCACGTCCTGCGCCCGGATCGTCTGCACGATCGCGCCGCCCGCGAGCACGAGCAGCACCAGCAGCAGCGCGACGAGCTGCCGCAGCCTGCGCGTGCGGCGCAGCGCGAGCGTCTGCTCCCGGTCGCGCGCGGCGAGGCTCGCGGTGAGGAACGCCCGTTCCCGCGTGCTGAGCCGCACCTCGTCGCGGGCCGCCCACTCGGCGGCCGCGTCCAGCCGGGTGCCGCGGTAGAGGGCGTCGGGTTCACGGGCCAGCACGTCCCACGTCGCCGCGGCCTCGGTGAGCTGCCGTCCGGTGAGCAGGCCGTCGCGGTTCTCGTTCAGCCAGCCGCGCAGCCGGGGCCACGAGCGGATCAGCACCTCGTGGGCGATCTCGACGGTGTCCTGGTCCAGCGTCAGCAGCCGGGCGTGCGCGAGCCGGTCCAGCACGACCTGCGTGTCCACGTCGTCGGTGTCCAGTTCGGCGCGCGCGAGCCTGCGCTTGGTGTCCTCGGTGCGGTCGCCCAGCGCGGTGAGCCGCAGGAAGATCTGCCGCGCCACGGCCCGCTGATCGGTCTCCAGCGCCGTGTAGGTGCGTTCGGCGGTCTGCGTGAGCGCGTGCTGGATGCCGCCCGCAGCCTCGTACCCGGCCAGGGTCAGGGTCGTCCCGCGTCTCCTCCGCCACGTCTCCAGCAGCGCGTGCGAGACCAGCGGCAGCACGCCGGGCTGGCCGGTCGCGTCCGCGACCAGGCGGGTGACCAGGGCCGTCTCGACCGCGCAGCCGACCTTGGCGGCGGGTCGCATGATCGCTTGGCGGAGTTCCTCCGCGGACATCGGCCCGAGCAGCAGCTGCGCGTCCCGCAGCGCCTCCACCAGGCCGGGGTGCTGGGCGCAGTGCCCGTAAAAGTCGGCGCGGACGCCGAGCACGACCCGGCAGCGGGTGCGCGACGCGTCCAGCAGCGCCTCGATGAACGCGGCGCGCGCGGCCAGGTCGTGGCAGAGGGTGAAGACCTCCTCGAACTGGTCGACCACCAGCACCAGCGCGTCCGCCTCGACGCCGACGACCCGGTCCAGCACGTCCGGGCTCAGGTCCAGCTCTGCCGGTGTGACCACGACGGAGGAGGTGCGGTCGAACGCGCCCTCGGCGATCCGCGGCACCAACCCCGCCCGCAAAAGGGACGATTTGCCCGCGCCCGACGCGCCGAACACCCCCACCAGCCGCCGGTCGGCCATCCGGCCGACCAGGTCGTCCAGCGTCCGCTCGCGGCCGAAGAAGCGGTCCGCGTCCTCCGGCTGGAACGCGGCCAGCCCGGCGTACGGCGGTGTGCCCTGGTCGGACGGGGTGGTCTCGACGGCGGGCGCGACCTCGGCCGCGACCTCGCGCCACCGGTTCTCCCACACCCCCGGATCGCCGTCGCACGCCTGCACGTAGGCCAGGGTCACGGCCAGGCTGGGCAGCTTCCGCCCGCCCGCGGCGTCCGACAGCGTGGTGGCCGAGTAGTGCGCACGGGTCCCCAGTTGGCGGTAGGTGCGCCCGCCTGCCTGGTCCCGGAGGGTCCTCAGATCGGCCGCGAACCTCAGCAGCGGAGTGTCGCCTTCGTCCAGCGGACGTTCCCCACGCGGCACCCTGCCACCTCCTCTTCGCCGTCTCAATTGTCCTGAGCTGGTCCTACGACGTCCAGTAGCTGGTCGCGGACAGCCGGTGCTAGGGGCCGGTAGGGGTTGTCCAACATTGTGAAACGTCGTTATTTTTCCGATGTGACCGGTCGCTGCCGCCCGGTCGAGGAGAACAGCTATGGGAGGTGGGTTGAGCCATGAGCGTTGGCGCTTTCACACTCAGCGGACTCGATGTGCCGGAACCTCGTGCGGAGGTCGCGCCGCCGTTCGTGATGTGCGCGTTCGACACCGAGTCGAACGCGGTGGACCACCTGGTGTCCGAGCACTCGGTCGGCTGGGCGGTGTCGTTGGGGCTGCTCCCGCCGCACGGGATGGCCGAGGTCGCCGGGATGGACCTCGGGTACCTCGTGGGCTACGGGTTCCCGAACGCGGACTACGAGCAGTTGCGGGTGATCGGCGACTGGGCGGTCCTGCAGACCGTCCTGCAGGACGAGCGGCCCGCCGCGGAGGACCTGGAACTCCTGCTGGCCGTCCTGCGCGCCGAACCCGTGCCGCCCGGCGACCCCAGGGCCGAGGCCATGGCGGACCTGCGGGTCAGGCTGCTCGCGCTCGGCGGGCCGGACTGGCTGGAGTCGTTCGCCGACGAGGTGGGCCGGATGTTCGACGGGTTCACCCGCGAGGCGCTGGACGAGCACCACGGCCACGTCCCCACCCCCGAGGCGCACGCCGCCCTGCGGGAGCTCACCGTCGGCCTGCACCCGATGTTCCGGTTCGGCGAACCGGTCGACGGGCTCGACCTGCCGCCTGAGGTCCGCGAGCACCCCGCCCTCCGCGAACTGGCCGCCACGGCCTGCCGGATCGTCGGCTACGCGCGGGACCTCTACACCCACCGCGCCGAGATCGCCCGCGGCGGCGTGCACAACCTCGTGCTGGTGACCATGCGGTCCCGGTCCGCCGTGCTCGACCAGGCCGTCGACCGGGCGGTCGAGATCCACGACGACGAGGTCCGCGACTTCGTCCGCAAGGCCGCCGACCTCCCGTCGTTCGGCGGCCGGGTCGACGAGCAGGTGCGCGGCTACGTCGGACTGCTGCGCCGCTGGGTCGGCGGGCACCGGAAGTGGGCGGAATACACCGGGAGGTACCGCGAGCTCCCCTGAGGCTTGGTGGTCCGTTCACCTCGACCACCTACGGTGCGCGCGCACCGCGCGGCCGGAGGTGGGCGCGCCGGAGAGAACGGAACACCCATGCGGAGACCACTGGCGCTCGGCGTCGCCCTGCTCGTGACGGTGGCGGGCGTCGTGCCCGGCGCCGCCGCGGCGGGCTCGAAGGACTTCGGGCGGGCCACCCTGACGAGGTTCGCCTCGCTGCCTGCCGAGACGTTCGTGCCCGGCAGCGAGCCGTCCGGTTCGGCGCTCGGCGGGACGCCGTCCAACGGGATCGTGCCGCCGTTCGCCGACCAGCCCGTGCAGGGCTTCAGCGGTGTCGTCCGCAACGGCGACGGCACGTTCGAGGTGCTGTCGGACAACGGGTACGGGAACAAGGCCAACAGCGCCGACTTCCTGCTGCGGATCCACCGGATCGCGCCGGACTTCGCCTCCGGGGCCGTCGACGTGCTCGGCGGCGTGACGCTGACCGACCCGCGCGGCCTGGTGCCGTTCCCGCTCACCCGGCCCGACCGGGTGCTGACCGGCGCCGACTTCGACGTCGAGTCGATCACGCGGGTGGCCGACGGCAGCTACTGGCTCGGCGACGAGTTCGGCCCCTACCTGCTGCACGTCGACCGCGCGGGCAGGCTGCTGGCCGCACCCGTGCCGCTGCCCGGCGTGTTCGCGCCGGAGAACCCCGCCGGAACGCCGAACCTGGGCAGCAGCAAGGGTTTCGAGGGCATGGCGCAGTCACCCGACGGGAAGTACCTGTACCCGTTGCTGGAGGGCACGGTCACCGGCGACGCGCCGGGAACGCTGCGCGTCGGCGAGTTCGACCTGGCCCGCGGGACGTACACCGGGCAGCGGTACTCGTACCGGCTCGGTTCGCCCGACCTGGCCATCGGCGACATGATCTCCGTCGACCGCAACCGCTTCCTGGTGATCGAGCGCGACGGCGGGCAGGGCGCGGACGCGAAGGTGAAGCGGATCTACCTGGCGGACAAGCGCGACCGGGACCGCGACGGGTTCCTGGACAAGACCCTCGTCGCCGACCTGCTGGACATCGCGAACCCGCGCCGCGTCGGCGGCTTCGACGAGACCTTCCGGTTCCCGTTCACCACCATCGAGGACGTGGTGATCCTGGACGACAACACGCTGGGAGTGTTGAACGACAACAACTTCCCGTTCTCCTCCGGCCGCACGCCCGGCAAGGCGGACAACAACGAGTTCATCACCATCAGGCTCGCCGAGCGGCTGCACGCCGACCCGCGAGTGCTGCGCGGCTAGGCCGGAACCGCGGTGACGTGAGCGGTTCTTGGTGTGGCTGTGGGGTCGGTCGGGATCGCGGCCCTAGGCCGGAACCGCGGTGACGTGAGCGGTTCTTGGTGTGGCTGTGGGGTCGGTCGGGATCGCGGCCCTAGGCCGGAACCGCGGTGACGTGAGCGGTTCTTGGTGTGGCTGTGGGGTCGGCCAGGATCGCGGCCCTAGGCCAGAACCGCGGTGACATAGGGATCGGGGTCGGCCAGGATCGCGCGAACGGCCGACCCCGCCGCGCCGTGCACCGCCGCCTCGGAGCCCAGCGTGGAGGCGACGACCTCGATCGGCGACCACTCCGAGCTGACCACCCGCTGCGTGAGTTCCGCCCGCAGTGGTTCCCACAGCCACGGGGCCAGCCGCGCGTAGGTGCCGCCGAGCACGACGGTCGGCAGGTCCAGCAGGTTCACCACGCCCGACAGCGCGATGCCCAGCGACTTGGCCGCCGCCCGCGTGGCGGCCAACGACTTCCGGTCGCGGTTCGCCAGGCGCTCCAGCAGGTCGGCGACCAGGTCCGCGGGCGCCCGGTCGTCCAGCACGCCCGCCTGGCGCAGGATCTCCTCCTGGCCCGCCACGCGCTCCAGGCAGCCGCGTGAGCCGCAGGCGCACGCGGGGCCGCGCGGGTCGACCATCATGTGACCGATCTCGCCGCCGAACCCGAACACGCCCTCGAACAGGCCGCCGTCGACCACGATGCCCGCGCCAATGCCGATCTCGCCGGACACGTGCACGAAGTCCCGCGGCCCGGTGCCCTGCCACAGCTCGGCGAGCGCGGCGAAGTTCGCCTCGTTGCCCACGAGCACCGGGATGTCGTCCAGCTCGGCCCGTCCGCGCAGCTCGCCGCGCACGTCGACCTCGCGCCAGCCCAGGTTCGGCGCGACCCGGAGGATGCCGGTGGCGGACTCGACCAGGCCTGGCACGGCGACGCCCATGCCGCCGACCCGCACGCCCGTCCGCTCGGCCTCGGCCAGCGCGGTCCTGACCGCCTTGGCGACCCGAGAGAGCACGCGGGCGGGGGAGGGGGTGCGGTTGTCCGCCGACTGGAGCCAGCGGGCGCGGACCTCGCCGGTCAGGTCGATCAGGCACGTGGCGACGTAGTCGACGCCGATCTCCACGCCGAGCCCGTGCGGGCCGTCCGGCGCGAGGTACAGGGCGGTGCCGCGCCTGCCGGGGCCGGGGCGGACGGCCGCCGCGCCCTCCACGACGAGGTTCGCGCCGATCATCCGGTCGACCAGGCTGGAGACGGTGGCCTTGGTGAGACCCGTCCGGGCGGCGATCTCGGCGCGCGAATGACCGGACGGATCCGCGATGGCGTTGAGGACCAGGGCGCTGTTGTGCCTGCGAACGGTGTGCTGTCCGGCCGGCTGCGGTGAGGACACCGGAGGATGGTAGCCGCTCCACGACCGGGCGAAACCGTTGACCTGCCGACGAAATCGCTATAAGTTTAGGCATCAAACTTATTGGAGGAGGACCCGTGGCAACGAAGCCCACTCGCGAGGACCGGTTCAGCTTCGGCCTGTGGACGGTCGGCTGGCGCGCGCAGGACCCGTTCGGCGACGCGACCCGCCCGGTCCTCGATCCGGCCGAGGCCGTGCACAAGCTGTCCGATCTCGGCGCGTGGGGCATCACGCTGCACGACGACGACCTCATCCCGTTCGGCACCGAGAGCGGCGAGCGCGACAAGCGGATCTCGCTGTTCCGCGAGGCGATCGACGCGACGGGTCTGACCGTGCCGATGGTCACCACGAACCTGTTCACCCACCCGGTGTTCAAGGACGGCGGGTTCACCAGCAACGACCGCGGTGTGCGCAGGTACGCGCTGCGCAAGGTGCTGCGCAACCTCGACCTGGCCGCCGAGTTCGGCGCGAAGACGTTCGTCATGTGGGGCGGCCGCGAGGGCTCCGAGACCGACGCCGCGAAGGACGTCCGGTCCGCGCTCGACCGCTACCGCGAGGCCGTCGACACGATCGCGCAGTACTCCGAGGACAAGGGCTACGGCATGCGCTTCGCGCTGGAGCCCAAGCCGAACGAGCCCCGCGGCGACATCCTGCTGCCCACGATCGGCCACGCGCTGGCGTTCATCTCCACGCTGGAGCACCACGAGCTGGTCGGCGTGAACCCCGAGGTCGGCCACGAGCAGATGGCGGGCCTGAACTTCGTCCACGGCATCTCGCAGGCGCTGTGGCAGGGCAAGCTCTTCCACATCGACCTCAACGGCCAGCACGGTCCGCGCTTCGACCAGGACCTGATCTTCGGCCACGGCGACGTGCTGTCCGCGTTCTTCCTCGTCGACCTGCTGGAGAACGGCGGCTACGACGGCCCGCGGCACTTCGACTACAAGCCGCTGCGCACCGAGGACAGCGCGGGCGTGTGGTCGAGCGCCGCCGCGAACATGAGCACCTACCTGCTGCTCAAGGAGCGTGCCGCGGCCTTCCGCGCCGACCCCGAGGTGCAGGAGGCCCTGCTCGCCGCGAAGGTCGCCGAGCTGGGGGAGCCGACCCTCGCCGCAGGCGAGACGACGGAGGCCTTCCTGGCGGACAAGTCCGCGTTCGAGGACTTCGACGTGGACGCGGCCGGTTCGCAGGGTTACGGTTTCGTGCACCTGTCGCAGTTGGCGCTCGAACACCTCCTGGGAGCTCGCTGATGGTGCTGGTCGCCGGGATCGACTCGTCCACCCAGTCCTGCAAGGTCGTCGTCCGCGACGCCGACACGGGCGCGCTCGTCCGCGAAGGCCGGGCGTCGCACCCTTCGGGTACCGAGGTAGACCCGGCGGCCTGGTGGGCCGCGCTGGGCCAGGCCATCGAGGCGGCGGGCGGTCTGGACGACGTCGCGGGCGTGTCGGTGGCGGCCCAGCAGCACGGCATGGTGTGCCTGGACGCCGACGGGAACGTGGTCCGTCCGGCACTGCTGTGGAACGACACCCGGTCGGCCGCCGCCGCGAAGGCGCTGACCGAGGAACTGGGCGGTCCGGAGAAGTGGGCGCAGGCGGTCGGCAGCGTGCCGGTCGCGTCGCTCACCGTGACGAAGCTGCGCTGGCTCGCCGAGCACGAGCCGGAGAACGCGGCCCGCGTCGCGGCGGTGTGCCTGCCGCACGACTGGCTGACCTGGAAGCTCGCAGGCGCTCCCGGCCTGGACTCGCTGGTCACCGACCGCAGCGACGCCAGCGGCACCGGCTACTGGTCGCCGTTCACCGAGGAGTACCGGCTCGACCTGCTCGACCTCGCGCTCGGCCGCCGCCCGGTGCTGCCGCGGGTGATCGGTCCGGCCGACCACGCGGGCACGACGGCGCGCGGCGCGGTGCTCGGAGCGGGTGCGGGCGACAACGCGGGCGCCGCGCTGGGCGTCCAGGTCGGACCCGGCGACGTCATCGTCTCCATCGGCACGTCCGGCACGGCGTTCGCGCGCTCACCGCACCCGTCGGCGGACATCTCCGGCCTGGTCAGCGGTTTCGCCGACGCGGAGGGCACGTTCCTCCCGCTGGTCTGCACGCTCAACGCGTCCAGGGTGCTCGACGCGACCGCCAGGGTGCTCGGCGTCGACCTGGCGGAGCTGTCCCGGCTGGCGCTGTCCGTCCCGTCGGCCGAGGGCCTGGTCCTGGTGCCGTACCTGGAGGGGGAGCGCACGCCGAACAAGCCGGACTCGACCGGCGCGCTGCACGGCCTCCGGTTGGACACCGCGACCCCCGCGCACCTCGCGCGGGCCGCGGTCGAAGGCATGCTGTGCAGCCTCGCCGACGCGATCGACGCGCTGAGGGCCGTCGGCACGCCGATGAGCCGGGTGCTGCTGATCGGCGGCGGCGCCCAGTCGCAGGCGGTGCGGGAGATCGCGCCCGCCGTCTTCGGCTGCCCGGTGCTCGTGCCGGCCCCCGGCGAGTACGTGGCGGACGGTGCCGCACGGCAGGCGGCGTGGGCCGTGAGCGGTGGCAGCACCCCGCCGCACTGGAGCGAGGCGGTGAGCACGACCGGGTTCGAAGCCGATGCCGTGCCCGGTGTTCGGGCCGCTTATGCGGCCGCTCGGGATTTGACGGTGTCGCGCGGCTGAGGGTGGGTACCCACCTCGCATGACCTCGTAGCGTTGAACGGCCCCCGGAGTCGACTTGTCGTCGACGTCGGGGGCCGTTCGCGTGCGGAGCGGATGGAGATGGGAATTGTGAAGACGGAGCGGATGGGACCGGAGTCCGACGTGGTGCCCGGCAGTTCGGTGACCACCGGTGAGGCGCGGTTCGGTGGGGATGGCATGTGGGCGCCGATGATCCCCTTCAGCAGGCAGCCCGATGAGTGGGTGTGCTGGGTCGGGGATCTGGATGAGGGGCTGGAGCCGGTCGTCGTGCGCAGCGTGGATTGATCCGGGGTCGGGGCACGTCGGTGTTCTTGGGAGGTCGGGGCATCTGCTGTGCTGATGCTCGTGGGGCCTCCCTTACCCCGCTCGCGCGATTGTCTCCATCGGTGATCCCGATTTGTCAAGGCGGGAAAGATGCCTTGACAAATCGGGATCACCGATGAGGGCGCTTTGGATCGGGGTCAGGGAGGGGTCTGTTCGGGGGCCTGGTTGCGTGCTTCTGCGGTGAGTTGGTTTGGGTTGCGTGCTCGTTGTTCGCTTCGTGGTTTGGCCTGGTGAGCTTGTTGCCTTTGGGCTGATTGGGTGCGTCCGCTCGGCTGTTGGGTGGCTGGGCGGTGGTCCCATTTGATGTTGATGTGTCGTTAGAAGGCATGTCTGGTCGGGTATGCCTGATTCATGAGCGGAGTCCAGGACGAACTGCTGCGCACCCTTGTCAAGGTGGCGAACGCGTTGCGCGCCGCTGATATTCGCTTCGCGTTGACCGGCGGTTGTGCCGTCTACGCGCGTGGCGGGCCTGCTACCGAGCACGATGTCGACCTCCTGGTGAAGGAGGAGGACGCGGCCAAGGCGCGGTCCGCTCTGGTGGCGGCCGGTTGTCGGGCCGCTGACGCGCCGGAGAACTGGTTGTTGAAGGTCTACGACGGTGATTCCCTGGTGGACCTGTTGCACCGACCCAACGAGATTCCGGTCACCGACGAGATGTTGGACCACGCCGAGGAGTTGGCGGTCAGTTCCGTGTCGCTGCCGGTGATGCCCGCCACCGAGGTGATGATCAGCAAGCTGCTCGTGCTGGACGGACATCGTTGTGACTTCAGCGAACTGCTGCCGTTCGCCCGTGCGTTGCGCGAGCAGATCGACTGGCCGAAGGTGCGGAAGTCCACAGAGGACTCGCCGTACGCCGGAGCCTTCCTTGTCCTGGTCGAACGACTCGACCTGGTCGAGCCTCAGCTCGCCAGCGTCCGGAGGAGTGCGTCATGACGTCGGAGCCGTACCTGTCCGCGCGGTTGCGCCGGGCGATCGCCGAAGACCCGCGCACCAACGAACTCGGCGTGCGGGTGACCGTGCGCGGTGACCACGTGCTGCTGTCCGGTGACGTCGCCTGCGAGGAGCGCCGGGCCGAGTTGGAGGCCGTGGTGCACGAGATCGCGCCGGACCTCCAGGTGATGGACGACGTGCGCGTCGTCAGCGTCGCCGAGCCCGAGGGAAGCGAGGAACTGCGATGATCCGCATCGCCGCCGTCGGCGACGTGCACCTGGGCGCGGACGCCCGAGGTCGGATGCGCCCCGCGCTGGAGAAGGTGGGGGAGCACGCGGACGTGCTGCTGCTGGCCGGTGACCTCACCCGGCACGGCACGCTGGACGAGGCGCAGGTGGTCGCCGAGGAGTTCGCCGACCTGCCCGTCCCCGTCGTCGCCGTCCTCGGCAACCACGACCACCACAACGACCAGCCAGTTGAAGTGGCGAAGTTGTTGTCCGACAGCGGCTTGCGCGTCCTCGAAGGCGACGCCGTGGTGTTCCGGGTCGGTGACGAGTCGATCGGCATCGCCGGCGTCAAGGGATTCGGCGGCGGTTTCGCGGGCAAGTGCGGCAGCAACTTCGGCGAGCGCGAGATGAAGGCTTTCGTCGGGCACACCGTCACCTTGGCCGACAACCTGCGGGAAGCGCTGCACTCGCTCGAAGTGGACATCAAGGTCGCGCTCACCCACTACTCGCCGGTGCCGGACACGCTGCGCGGCGAGCCGCCGGAGATCTACCCGTTCCTCGGGTCGTACCTGCTCGGCGAGGCCATCGACGCCACCGGCACCGACCTGGCGATCCACGGGCACGCCCACTTCGGCACCGAGCAGGGCATGACACCCGGCGGCGTCCGGGTCCGGAACGTGGCCCAGCCCATCATCCGGTCCGCTTATACCGTCTACCACGTCGAACCGATGGTTAGGTCAGCCGCGCACGGGTAACACCTGGGCATGAGCGATGTCGACCTGACGCGATCGGCGGGACCCTCCGCCCTGTGGGCGGGCCCGAGGGACGCGCCCGCCGTCGTCGTGCTGGACCCCGCCGGGGTCGGCAGGCACGGCGACCTGCCCGCCACGTGGCGGCCGCTGACCGAGCACCTCCAGGTGCTGTGGTGCAGGCTGCCCGCGGCGGACGGGCCGTGGCGCGAGGTGTCCGACGTGCTGGCCGAGTTCGAAGGCCGCGGTGTTCCCGTTCACTTGTTGACCAGCGGTCCCGCCGCGGCCAGCGCGCTCTACCTGGCCGACCGGTACCGCGACCTCGTGCGCTCGGTGCTGCTCGTCGACCCCGAGGACGGGCCGGACCGCACGACCGGGCAGGCCGCCGACGTCCGCGTCATCGTTCGCGAATCGCTGCCGCTCGGCCACCCGGACGTGGTCGTTGCGGTCGTGCGGGTGCTGCTGGAGCTGGACGCGGGCGAGCACACCGCGCCCCGGACCCCCTCCATGTCGTCCCTGCTCGGCGACGCCGCCGTCGCCCTGCGCGAGTCGGTCGTGAACGTCCTGGACCGGGTGCGCAGGGCCTGACGCCGCACCGGAGATTGGGCCATTCGGTCCGTTTGTCCGTTTGGGTTCGCGGGTACAGGACCTGCATGAGCGAGGCTGAGGAGTCCGAACAGGAGCAGTTGAGGCGCAACCTCAACGAACTGCTGCAGGAACTGCGGGTGGTGCAGGCAGGCGTGCAGATCCTGTTCGGCTTCCTGCTGTCCATCGTGTTCACCGACCGCTACCGCGAGGTCGAGCAGTACATCCGGAACACCCACCTGGTGGCGATCCTGTTCGCCGCGACCTCGGTCGCGCTGCTCACCGCTCCCGCCGCCTGGCACCGCGCGCTGTTCCGCCGCGGCAGGCGCGAGTACGTCATCGAGATCGCCCACCGCTTCACCATGATCGGCCTGGCGACCCTCGCCGTCGCCCTGACCGCCACCCTGCTGCTGCTCGGGGAGATCATCGTCGGCGGCTGGGTCGCGGTCGTCTTCGGCGTGGGCGCCGGGCTCGGGTTCGCCACCCTGTGGTTCCTCCTGCCGTGGCGGGAACGCCACCGCGAGAGCATCGAAACCTCCGGTCACCCGGACATGGCGAACGCCCTCTGACAGCGGGAGTCCCCAGCCGTCGCGGAAGCACCGGGGTGACGGGGGAGTGGTGGGAACAGGTTGCCTCGATCAGGTGAAAGGCTTGCTGCGCCTGGAATCTGAGCTACTTTGGAGGAGGAGATCCGGTCCGGGTCGGGGATCGGATCGTCGACCCGAGGAGCATCCGGTGCCTGCGGACGTCCGAAGCGCCTTGACAGTAGAGCGGTGGCGGCTGGCGGGGGCGAACGTCGTCGCCGCGAGCGGAGACCTCGACCGGGGGACGGTGCGCAGGCTCCGCTGGAGCCTCGACAGCGTCGCGCCGGGATCGGGGCCATTGGTCCTGGACCTGTCCGGTGTCGGCTTCCTCGGCTCGGTCGGAGTGGCCACGCTGCTGGAGGCCACACGTCGGGCGCGGGCGTTCCGGATCGACGTCCGCCTGATCTGCTCGGACGCGGTGTCCCGCGTGCTCGACCAGGTCGGTGCCCGCGAGGAGTTCGCGGTGTTCGAGTCCCGGTCGCACGCGCTGGCGCACTCCGACTAGCTACGGCTCCTGCTCGACCAGCACCTGGTGCTCCTGGTCCACCCGGTAGCCGATGCCGCGCACCGTCCCGATGATGGCCGAGCCGTCGCCGAGCTTGCGGCGGATCCGGCGGACGTGCACGTCGACGGTCCTGGTGTCGACCACCGTGGTCGCGCCCCACACCTGGTTCATCAGCGCCGCGCGGCGGTGCACCCGCTTCGGTTGCCTGCACAGGTGCAGCAGCAGGTCGAACTCCAGCCGGGTCAGCTGCACCGGCTCGCCCTGGTGCAGCACGCGGCGGGAGTCGGGGAGGATCCGCAGCGCCGGGCCGTGGTGGTGCCGTGGCACGTCGACCGCGACGGTGACCTGCCCCAGCGCGGTCTTGAGCGCGTCGGCCACCCGCTCGGCCACCGTCGAGGCCTGGGCGGTCGTCACGCGGATCACCAGGGTGACGTCGGCCGCGTCGAGCTGGTCCGGATCTCTCACAAGGGTGATCCGACCCCTTTCGCCACGGCGGGTCAACGCCGTCCACTACCTGGACGTGCTTGACGGAGCGAGCTTCCCCAAGGCGGACACGAGCGGTGACAGCTCCGGCAGCTGTTCGGCTTCCGCCAGGGCCTCGCCCAGCGCGGTGTCGTGCGTCGGCCGCGCGGCGTCGAGCAGCGCCACGCCCGCCTCGGTGAGCTCGGTGTAGATGCCGCGCCGGTCGGTGGGGCAGAGGTACCGCGAGAGCAGGCCCCGGTCCTCCAACCGGGTGACGAGCCGGGTCGTCGCCGACTGGCTGAGCACGACCGCCTGCGAGACCTGGGACATCCGCAGGTGGAAGTCCTCCTGTCGCGCGAGCACGTCGAGCACGGTGTACTCGCTGACGGAGAGCTGGTGCGCGCGTTGCAGCGCGCGTTCGAGCCCGTCCTCGATCCGCGCGTGCAGTGCGGCGAGCGTTCGCCAGCCCTGTGCGCGGGCCTCGGTGGCGTCCTCTGCCAGTGACACGGTTCACCTCTCCCCGGTTTGCGGTACGACGGCAGCACGAGCAGTATCAAGCGTGTGCAACAAACGGCGTCTGCAAGTATTGCTCACGCTGGTTACAGCTTACCGCCTACTAGAGGGAGCACCGTGAACATCGACCTCACCGGCCGCACCGCGCTGGTCACCGGCTCCACGTCCGGGATCGGGTACGCGTCGGCCGGGTCCCTGGCCACGGCGGGTGCGTCGGTGGTCGTCAACGGCCGCGACAAGCAGCGGGTGGACGACGCCGTGGACAAGCTCCGCGAGGAGACCGGGTCCACGGCGATCACCGGTGTCGCCCTCGACCTCGCGACCGCCGAAGGCGCCGCCGACCTCGTCGCGGGCCTGGCCGACGTCGACGTGCTGGTCAACAACCTCGGCATCTTCGGCGCCAAGCCGGTGTTCGAGGTCCCGGACGAGGAGTGGATCCGCTACTTCGAGGTCAACGTCCTGTCCGGCGTGCGCCTGGCCAGGCACTACGCGCCCAGGATGGCCAAGCGCGGCTGGGGCCGGGTGATCTTCGTCAGCAGCGAGTCGGCGATCCAGATCCCGACCGAGATGGTCCACTACGGCATGACCAAGACCGCGCAGATCGCGGTCTCCCGAGGCATGGCCCAGGAATTGGCGGGTACAGGGGTAACGGTGAACACCGTGCTCCCCGGTTCGACGCTGACCGAGGGCGTGCGCGAGTTCATCGCCGACCGCGTGGGCGACGACGTCCCGTTCGAAGAGGCCGAGCGCCGCTTCATGGAGACCGAGCGCCCCACCTCGTTGCTCAAGCGCCTCATCCGCCCGGAGGAGATCGGCAACTTCATCACCTACATCGCCTCGGACCTGTCGTCCGCCACGACCGGCGCCGCGCTGCGCGCCGACGGCGGCATCGCCAACACCCTCATCCCGTGAAAGGACCCCACCCCATGACCCAGGCACCCACCGTCACCCTCAACAACGGCGTCACCATGCCGCAGCTCGGCTTCGGCGTCTTCCAGGTGCCCAACGCCGAGACCACCGCCGCCGTGGCCCACGCGCTCAAGGCCGGCTACCGGAGCATCGACACCGCCACCGTCTACGGCAACGAGGAGGGCGTCGGCCAGGCGCTGGCCGAGTCGGGCATCCCGCGCGAGGACCTGTTCGTCACCACCAAGCTGTGGAACTCCGCGCAGGGCTACGACTCCACGCTGCGCGCGTTCGACGAGAGCCTGGCCAAGCTGAAGCTCGACCACGTCGACCTGTACCTGATCCACTGGCCGACCCCGGCCCGCGGGCTGTACACCGAGACCTGGAAGGCGTTCGCGAAGCTGGCGGCCGACGGCCGGATCCGCTCGGCGGGCGTGTCGAACTTCCAGCCGAACCACCTGGCGGAGATCGTCGACGCCACCGGTCTCGTGCCCGCCGTGAACCAGGTCGAGCTGCACCCGCGCCTCACGCAGGAGCCGCTGCGGGCCTACCACGCCGAGCACGGCATCGTCACCGAGGCGTGGTCCCCGCTCGGCCAGGGCAAGGGCCTGCTGGACGACCCGGCCATCGCCGCGATCGCCGCGAAGTACGACCGCTCGCCCGCCCAGGTCGTGCTGCGCTGGCACCTGCAGCTCGGCAACGTGGTCATCCCCAAGTCGGTGACCCCGTCGCGCATCGCGGAGAACCTCGACGTCTTCGACTTCGCACTCGCCGACGCCGACGTCGACGCGCTGTCCGCGCTGAACACCGACAGCCGCGTCGGCCCGGACCCGGACACCAACAACGAGGCCTGAGCCTTCCGGACGCGAAGCGTCCGGAGACCCGGCGCGCTGACCAGGCTCAGGGCCTGTCGGCCACCTGACCTCGGCTGGTCGTTCCTCCTGCCGACCGAACGCGAAGGGCCCCCGGACGCGAAACGTCCGGGGGCCCTTCGCGTCGAACGGTCAGCGGCGCCAGCTGGGCTGCCGGCGTCGACCGGGCACGGTGTGCGCGGTCTCGGCGGCCTCGACGGTGTGCCGCAGCAGCAGCGCCGTGGTCACCGGACCTACCCCGCCGGGCACCGGGGTCAGCGAGCCGGCCTTCGTGGCGACCTCGGGGTCGACGTCGCCGACCAGCCCGCCGTCGGCGGTGGCGTTCGTGCCCACGTCGACCACGACCGCGCCCTCGCGCACGTGGTCGGCGGTGATCAGCCCGGCGCGACCCGCGGCCGCGACCAGCACGTCACCGGTGGTCGTGACCGCGGCCAGGTCGGCGGTCCGCGAGTGGCACACCGTCACGGTGGCGTTCCGGTCGAGCAGCAGGTGCGCGACCGGCTTGCCGACGACGACCGACCGGCCTACGACGACGACGTGCTTGCCCTCCAGCGGCACCTCGTGGTGCTCCAGCAGCGCCACCACGGCGGCGGCGGTCGCGGGCGCGTACGCGGGCAACCCGGCGGCGAGCCTGCCGAGCGACGTCGGGTTCGAGCCGTCGACGTCCTTGCGGACCGCGATGTTCCCGGCGAGCTCGGCGACGGACAGCCCCTCGGGCAGCGGTGTCTGCAGGATGACGCCGTGCACCGCGCCGTCCGCGCTCAACGCGGTCAGCGCCTCGGCGACTTCGGGCCCGGTGGCGGCGGACCCGAGGTCGACGACGTCGCAGGCGATGCCGGCCTTGTCGGCGGCCTTGGCGATCGACCTGACGTACCAGGCGCTGGCCTCGTCGTCGGTGGCCGTCACGACGGCCAGCCGCGGGGGAGTGCCGTCGACGGCCAGCTTGGCCGCTCGCTCGGTCACGTCCTCGCGAATCGTCGCGGCGAACTCCTTGCCGGACAGCGTGATCACTTGCGGATCTCCTCGCGAACTCTTGCGGTCACCTGGTCGGCTCGTGCGACCAGTGCGTCTACATCGGACACCACGGCGGCACCGTTGACCTCGACGTTGACCCGCGCCGTGGTCGCCGCCGCGCGGGCGGCGTCAGCCGCCGCGGCCACGTCGGTGATCACGTTGCGGTTCCCCACGGGCAGCAGCACCTCGGCCAGCGCGACCAGCCGCTCGGCGACGGCGATGGTCCGCGCGGGCGGGACCGCGGCCCCCGCAAGCGCTTCCGCGATGGCGGCGGACCGCTCCGGGCCCTTCGGCAGCCGGTAGGCGTCCGTCACCGCGGTGAACGCGGCCGCGTCGTCCTCGGCGAGCCGCATCGCCTCCACCCGAAGCGAGTCCACTTCGGACAGCACCGCGCCGATGGTGGCGGCGTGGGCCTCGTGCTTCGGCCCGTCGCTGTAGCGGGCGACCATGCCCAGCAGCGCCGCGGACTGCGCGGCGTGCAGGGCGGCGGTCGCCCCGCCACCCGGCGCGGACACCCGCGCCGCCAACTGCTCCAGGAACTCCTCTACGGACTGGTCACGCATCACGCGTCGAGCGAGCGCACGGCCGCCGCGAGGCGGGTGACGCCCTCGTCGATCTCGCCGACCGAAAGACCGGAGAACGCCAGCCGCACCGAGTCGTCGCCGCCGTCGAGCAGGAAGTCCGCGCCCTTCACGAACGCGACACCGTGCTCGGCCGCCGCGACCGCGAGCGCGTCGATCGACACGCCGGGCAGCCGCACCCACATGAAGTAGCCGCCCTGCGGCGCGGTGTACTCGGCCTTCGGCAGCTCGCGGGCGAGCGCCGTGACGAGCGCGTCCTTGCGCTCCCGCAGCGCCGCGCGGACCGTGTCGATCGACTTGTTGAGGCGACCGGACCGGCAGAACTGGTTCACGATCGACTGCGCGACCATGTTGGGGGAGATGTACGTCGTGGTGGCGAGCTTGGTGATGCCCTCGATCACGGACACCGGCCCGACGAGGTAGCCGACCCGGATGCCGGGGCACACCGTCTTGGAGAACGAGGACGCGTACACGACGACGTCGTTCGAGTCCTGCGACAGCATCGTGGGCATCTGCTCGCCCTCGAAGCGGATCGAGTAGTACGGGTCGTCCTCGAACAGCGTGAAGCCGTACTCGGCGGCGAGCGCGAGCAGACGGGCCCGCTTGGGCGCGCTCAGCGTGTACCCGGCCGGGTTCTGGAAGTTCGGGATGATGTGCGCGAGCTTCGGCCGCACGCCGCTCTCCAGCAGCGCCTGCACCGCGTCGACGTCGATGCCGTCCTCGTGCAGCGCGATCGGGTGGACCTCCGCACCGCGCTGGCGCAGGTTCAGCAGGGTGCGGTCGTAGGTGGGCGCCTCGACGATGACGGCGTCACCGGGGGAGACGAGCTGCTCGAACAGGAACGCGTCCGCCTGCATCGAGCCGTTGGTGACCAGCACCTGCTCGACCGGGACGCCGTGCTGCTCGGCGATCCACTTGCGCAGCGGCGCGTAGCCGACCGCCGTGCCGTACGCGGTTGTGCCCGCGGCGTCGTCGGCGAAGGCGAGCCGGGTCGCCTCGACCAGACCTTCGGTGTCGATGATGTCCAACGATGGGGCGCCGCGCGTGAAGCCGATCGCTGCCTGGGAAGCCATGCCGGAAAGCCTACCTCCGCCGACTTCCCGGGTTCAGAGGCTCCACTGGTGAGCGAGGTCGGCGTCGTCCGAACCGGGCAGCAGCGCCCGCGCGACGATCAGCTCGGCGCGGCCCTCGGCGGTCAGCCCGTTGCTGAAGTGGCCGAAGGCGACACCCAGGTGCCTGCGGGCCGACGCGACCCCTCCCTCGGGGTCCAGCTCGGCGATCACGGCCAGCTCGTGCTGCACCGCGGCGACGCGGACGGCGAACTCGACCATCGCCTGGTCGACCACCGCACAGGGGTCCGGCACCCTGCCGGCGCGCAGCACCTGGCGCAGCGCGGACTCGACCGCGGAGCGCAACACCACCACCGGGTTCTCGTCGCTCATCACTGGGAATGTAGGGGAACCCCAGGTCACGGCCTAACGTCCCGCGTAGCCCGCGGTCTTGCGCAACTGCGTCAACGCGCGGTGCTGCGCCACCCGAATGGCACCCGCCGTAGACCCAATGGCCTCGGCTGCCTCGTCGGCGGACATGCCGAGTACTACGCGCAGTACCAGGATCTCTCGCTGGCGCTCCGGAAGTGTGCGCAGCAATCCACCCATTCGAGCGGACAAATCGTCGAGAACGGCCCTTTCCTCCGGTCCCGCGGACGTCTCCTGGACGTCGGGCAGTTCCGACATGGGCTCGGAGCGGTTCTTCGCCGAAGCCCGGTGGGCGTCGGCGATCTTGTGCGAGGCGATGCCGAACACGAACGCCAGGAACGGCCTGCCCTGGTCGCGGAACGTCGGGAGCGCGGTCAGCACGGCCAGGCAGACGTCCTGCGCCACGTCGTCGGCCGACCCGAACGTCCGCTCGTTGCGGCCGACCCGCGCCCGGCAGTACCGGACCACGACGGGGCGGACCGATTCCAGGAGCAGCCGCGTGGCCGCCGCGTCACCGCCGACCGCCCGCCGAACGACCTCCGGGTCGAGGCCGGGATCGCCGGGCTCGGGTAAGTGCGCCACCGTCCGGACCACCCCGTTCCTCGGATTCGCCGAGGATCTTCCTCCGTGCGCAGCAAGGTGCCGCCGCACTCTTGCGGATCCACCGGGATGATCCGCGTGGCCGTGCGCGTTGAGCCGTGCGAAGGCAAGGTGCACATCACGGATTCCACACGGGGGCACACATGAAGATCGGCATCATCGGAGCGGGGAACATCGGCGCGGCGCTCACCCGCGGGCTCACCTCCCTCGGGCACGACGTGTCCGTGGCCAACTCGCGCGGACCGGAGACGCTCGCGGACCTGGCGGCGGAGACCGGCGCCAAGCCCGTGACGGCCGTGGAGGCGGTGCGCGGCGCTGAGGTGGTGGTCGTGACCATCCCGCAGGGGAAGGTCGCGAGCCTGCCGAAGGGCCTGCTGGACGGGGCAGCCGAGGGCGTTGCGGTGATCGACACCGGCAACTACTACCCGCGCGAGCGCGACGGCCGCATCGACGAGATCGAGAACGGCGTGACCGAGAGCCGCTGGGTCTCCGACCAGCTCGGCCACCCGGTGGTCAAGGTGTTCAACGGCATCTACGCGCAGCACCTGCAGGACAAGGGCGTGCCCGCGGGCACCGAGGGCCGCATTGCCTTGCCCGTCGCGGGCGACGACGTGGCCGCGAAGGCGAAGGTGCTCCAACTCGTCGAGGACCTGGGCTTCGACGCGTACGACGCGGGCGGGATCGACGAGTCCTGGCGGCAGCAGCCCGGCACACCCAGCTACGGTGCGGGCGCGTCACTGGACGCGCTGCCCGAGCTGCTCGCCGCGGCGAGCCCGAAACGAACGCCGGAGTTCACCGCCTGATGAAGCACTTCGTCCACGAAGTCCGCTCGACCCGGATCGTCTTCGGCTCCGGCACCGTCTCGCGCGTGCGGGCCGAGGTCGAGCGGGTCGGCGGCAACCGCGTGCTCCTGCTGGCGAGCAAGCGGCTGGACGACGTCGCGCGGCGGGTCGGGGAGTCCCTCGGCCCGTCGCTGGCGGCGCGGTTCGACGACGCCGCGATGCACACGCCGGTGGAGGTGACCGAGCGCGCGCTGGAGGTGCTGCGCTCGAACAGCGCCGACTGCGTGGTCTCGATCGGCGGTGGCTCCACCACCGGCCTGTCGAAGGCGCTGGCCGCGCGCACCAACGTGCCGCAGGTCATCGTGCCGACGACGTACTCCGGGTCCGAGGCGACCGCCGTCCTCGGCGAGACCACCGAGGGCCGCAAGACCACCAGGTCCGCCCCGGAGATCAAGCCCGAGACCGTCGTCTACGACGTCGACCTCACCCTGGACCTGCCCGTCGGGCTCTCGGTCACCAGCGGCGTCAACGCCCTCGCCCACGCCGTGGAAGCGCTGTACTCGCCGCAGTCCGAGCCCATCACCGACGCCATCGCGCTGGACGCGATCGAGCGCATCGCCCGAGGCCTCCGCGTGCTCCCCGCCAACCCGTTCGACGTGGAGACCAGGGCCGACCTGCTGATCGGCGCGTGGCTCGCGGGCACGTGCCTCGGCTCGGTCGGCATGGGCCTGCACCACAAGCTGTGCCACACCCTCGGCGGCTCCTTCGGCCTGCCGCACGCCGAGACGCACACCGTGGTCCTCCCGCACGCCATGGCGTACAACGCTCCCACCGTGCCCGAGGTGATGAAGCGCGTCGCGAAGGCGCTCGACGTGCCGGACGCCCCCTCCGGCGTGTTCGACCTGGTCGCCTCGGTCGGCGGGCCGACCTCGTTGCGGGCGCTGGACCTCCCGCTGGAGGACCTCCCGCTGGCCGTGGAACTGGCCACCGCGCGGGCCTACCCGAACCCGCGCGAGGTGACGTCCGAGGGCGTGGCCGTGCTGCTGGCGGACGCGTGGCACGGCAGGCGACCCGCGTCCCCGACGGCGGCGGGCTGACGGTCCGCCTCGCCCGGATGGTCGATTCGTGAAACCGAACCAATGATGTTTGCCGCCCGTCCGGCTCATTGTCGTTCGGTAACGCCGATATTACGGTGATTTTGCGTCGACCGGCGCAAAATCGCCGTGACCTTCCTGGAGTCGCCATGCGCGTCGGTGCGCTCGTAGCCGCCTTGCTGATAGTCGGCGCAGCCGCTCAACCCGTGTCCGCCGCACCGGCCGACACCCGCCCCACCGCCATCGTCTCGCTGGGCGACAGCGCCATCTCCGGCGAGGGCGCGGGCTCCTACGAGCCCGGCACCGAGGGCGAGGGCGGCAACTGGTGCCACCGCTCGACCAGGGCCCTGGTCCACCAGACCCGCGTGGCGGACCGGACGTTCAACCTGGCGTGCTCCGGCGCCGACTCGGCCAACGTCTCCCTGGCCGACACCGTGCACTACACCGAGGGCTCCCAGGCCAGGCGCCTGATCGACATCGCCAGGCAGAACCGCGTCACCACGGTGGTCCTGCAGGTGGGCGCCAACGACGACCCGCAGTTCGCCGACACCATCGTCAGCTGCATCGCGGCCTGGCTGAACCCGTTCGGCAGCCCCTGCCGCACCGCCCTGCAAACCCAGTGGCCCGCCAGGCTCGCGGCCATGGCCCCCAAGGTCGAGGCCGCCATCGCCGACGTCCGCACCGCCATGACGCAGGCCGGCTACAGCACCGGTTCCTACAGCTTCATCCTCACGTCCTACGCGTCCCCGCTGACGGAGAAGATGGACAAGGTCCTCCACGGCCCGCAGGGCTGCCCGATCCGCATCGCGGACGCCGAGTACGGCCGCACCGTGGCCGTACCGCAGTTCTCCACCGCGCTGCGCGGCGTGGCGACGAGGACCGGCGTCAAGTTCCTGGACTTCGCCCGCGCCACCGAGAACCGCGAGGCGTGCAGCAAGGGCAACAGCTCCACCGGCGAATGGCAGCGCCGCATCACGGTGGACCCGAACGCACTGGTGCACGGCGGCCTGGACGCCATCGGCATCCACCTGGCCCAGCAGTCCTTCCACCCCAACGCGGCCGCCCACGCCCAACTGGGCCAGTGCGTGACGGAATTCGTCCAGGCGGGCACCGACACCGCCCGCTGCATAGCAGGCGCGGACGGCAACCTCCACGCCGTCCAGTAGCACGCCACAACAAGTCCACACCGGACCGGACTACCCAACCCGCAGTCCACACCGGACCAGGACCCGAGACCCCCAGCAGGAACAAGACAGAGCCAGGTAGGAGCACTGGGCCAGGACCAAGACCAGGACCACCAAGCAGGACCCGGGCTCGGTACCCGACCAAGGACCAAGCCGCACCTGCGGTCTTGACCCAGTCCCCTCCCTGACCCCGATCCGAAGCGCCCTCATGGTCGACCGCTACGGGTCAAGGCATCTTTCCAGCCTTGACGCGGCGCGGCCGACCGTGAAGACAATCGCGCGAGCGGGGTCAGAACCTCTCAACCCCACCCTCAACGGCCCCACCCTCAAACGGCAACATCCTGCCCCGCAACCAGATTCCGACCCCCAGCCGCCTCCTGGCTGAACTGCGTGCGGTGCAGCTCCTCGTACCGCCCCCCAGCCTCCAGCAGCGACGTGTGCGTCCCCCGCTCCACCACCCGACCGTCCTCGATCACCAGGATCAGGTCAGCGGCCCGAACGGTCGACAACCGGTGCGCGATCACCACGGAAGTCCGCCCCACCAACGCTTCCGCCAACGCCTCCTGCACCGCGGCCTCGGACGTCGAGTCCAGGTGAGCCGTGGCCTCGTCGAGCACCACCACCCGAGGCCGGGCCAGCAACAACCGCGCGATCGTCAACCGCTGCCGCTCCCCACCCGACAGCCGGTACCCGCGTTCCCCCACGACCGTGTCCAGCCCGTCCGGCAACGACGCGATCAACGCCGACAGCCGGGCCCGCTCCAGCACTTCCCACAGCTCGGCTTCCGTCGCGGATTCCCGAGCCAGCAACAGGTTCGACCGGATGGACTCGTGGAACAGGTGCCCGTCCTGGGTCACCATCCCCAGCGTTCCCCGCACCGCCGCGGCACTCAGGTCGCGCACGTCCACGTCGCCGAGCCGGACGCTTCCCGAGTCCACGTCGTACAACCGGGCCGACAGCTGCGCGATGGTCGACTTCCCGGCCCCCGAAGACCCCACCAGTGCCACCATCTGCCCGGCCTCGGCTCGGAACGACACGTCGTGCAGCACGTCGACCCCACCTCGCGTGTCGAGCGTCGCGACCTCCTCCAGCGAGGCCAACGACACCTTGTCCGCGGACGGGTACGCGAACGTCACCCCGGAGAACTCCACCGACACCGGTCCCTCGGGAACCTCGACGGCATCGGGCTTCTCGGTGATCAACGGCTTCAGGTCCAGCACCTCGAACACCCGCTCGAACGACACCAGCGCGGTCATCACCTCGACCCGCGCGCTGGCCAACGCGGTCAGCGGCGAGTACAGCCGGGTGATCAACAGCGCCAGTGCCACCACCGCGCCGGGCTCCAACTGCCCGCGCAGGGCGAAGAACCCGCCCAGTCCGTACACCAGGGCCAGCGCCAGCGAGGACACGATCGTCAACGCGGTCAGGAACACCCACTGCACCATCGCCGACCGGATCCCGATGTCCCGCACCCGCCGGGCGCGGGCGGCGAACTCGGCCGACTCGCCCGCGGGGTTGCCGAACAGCTTCACCAGGGTCGCGCCCGGAGCGGAGAACCGCTCGGTCATCTGCGTGCTCATCGCGGCGTCGTGGTTGGCGGCCTCGCGCTCCAGCGCGGCCAGCTTCCCGCCCATCCGCCGGGCCGGGATCACGAACACGGGCAGCAGCACCAGCGCCAGCAGCGTGATCTGCCACGAGATCCCGATCATCACCACGAGGGTCAGCAGCAGCGTCACGAGGTTGCTGACCACCCCGGACAGCGTGTCGCTGAACGCCCGCTGCGCCCCGATGACGTCGTTGTTCAGCCGACTCACCAGCGCGCCGGTCCTCGTGCGGGTGAAGAACGCGATCGGCATCCGCTGCACGTGGTCGAAGACGGAGGTGCGCAGGTCCAGGATCAGGCCCTCGCCGATGCTGGAGGACAGCCACCGGGACAGGACACCGACGCCCGCCTCCACGACGGCGATCACGGCGATCAGCCCGGCGAGGGCGACCACGAGGTCGAGGGGTCCGCCGTCGTTGATGGCGGTGACGATGCGACCGGCGATCACGGGTGTCGCGACGGTGAGGACCGCGGCGAAGACGCTCAGCGCCAGGAAGCGGATCAGTCTGGACCGGTGCGGTCTGGCGAACCGGGCGATGCGCCTCGTGGTCGCCTTGGAGAACGGTCGCTTGTCCTGCGCGTTCATGACGTGGTGCAGCGACATCCACGCGGTGACATCCATGCTCATGCGACCGACCGTAGGACCTCGGGTTAGGACGAGGTCAACGCATTTCGGTCCACGATGCGGTGGTCCGCGGTGAAGTGGTCCACAACGCGGTGTGGGCCCGCACTCCCCATGGAGTACGAGCCCACAACTTCACGAACAGATCAGACGGTGCGGACCTGCTGGGCCTGCGGGCCCTTCTGGCCCTGGCCGATCTCGAACTCCACGCGCTGACCCTCGTCGAGGGACTTGAAACCGCTGCCCGTGATCTCCGAGTAGTGAACGAAGACGTCAGGACCGCCACCGTCCTGCTCGATGAAGCCGAAGCCCTTTTCGCCGTTAAACCACTTAACAGTGCCCTGCGCCATGCGACTAACTCCTTGTAAGCCTGAGTCAGGTCCTCACGACGAGGAACCCTGATCTCTCCCGGTATCTTGCCACGTCTGGGCCGGTTTCGCGTGGTCCTGTTCCCAGAAGCGGGCCAGATCACGTTGTTCGTCCTGGTCAGGGCCGTATTTTTGGTTCGGGTTCCAGCGTTTCCCGGGCCGTTCGACCCCCATTTTCGTGCCTGAGTCACCTGATCGAGCGACTTCCGACGGCCGAAGTGACCGTCGTGGAACTCGAAGAAAATCTGTGATGTGAATCACAGATTTACGGGTTTCGTCACGAAAACAATTGATTCAATGACGTGGGTCACTCCACGTCGACCACCAGCGCGGTGGCGTTGTCCGTGCCGCCTGCCCGCAAAGCGGTCGCCACCAACAGCGCCGCGGTCGTCGAGGGGTCGCCCGCTCCGGCCAGGACGAGCCGGAAGCCCTCGGGGGTGAGGCTCCCGTGCACGCCGTCCGTGGTGAGGACGAGCCGCCCCGCGCCGCGCGGGGCGTGGGCCAGCCCGATCGTCGTGGGCTCGCTCAGCCGCACCGAGTTGGTCACCACGTGCTCCATCCTCGGCGGCGGCGTCCGCCCGCGGCCGCGGAAGTACTCGGCGACCGTCTGGTCGGTCGTCAGCCGCGTCAGCGCCGACCCGTCCCAGAAGTACGCCCGCGCGTCCCCCGCCCACGCCACGCCGAAGCCGCCGCCGAGCCTGGGAGCCGCCGCCACGAGCACCGCGTCCCCCGCCCGGTGGTGCTCGTCGTCGGGCAGCCACGCCTCCAGCACCGCCCGTGCCGCCGCCACGGCCCGGCTCGCGCCGAGGTGCGCCGCTTCCCTGGCCGCGGCCTCGGCCGCCAGCCGGGCGGCCTTCCCGGCACCCTCGGAGTCGCCGATGCCGTCCGCGACGGCGTAGGCCAGCCCGCCGGACACCGGGTCGCGGTGCGCCGCCGTCGCGTCCGCGTTGTGCGTGCGCCGTCCCCGCTCGCTGCACGCCCCGCTGGTCAACCGGACCGGTCGCGTCGCCTGTTCCACCGGCATGGCGTCCTCCTCGTCGTTCGCCCTCCCTCCATGAAGCCCGACGAACCGAAGAAACCACCCAGAATCACCTGGCAACTCGCTGAGAACCCGGTTCGCCGAATCCGGGAGGTGCCCGGCACCGGGGATCGTTAGCGTGGGGCACGTGCTCCGACAGGGGTTGGAGCACGTGAAGGGGAGACTCCATGCTGCCCAGGGGACTGAGGGCGGTCACCGCCGCCGCCGCGACCGCTGTGCTGGGCCTGGCGCTCGTCGCGCCCGTCGAGGCCGTCGCGGACCGGGTGCTCCACGCCGGCACCGCGATCGCCAGGTCGTGCTTCGACGCCCTGCTCCCGGACGGCGCGGAGGGCGCCGACCGGTACGAGGTGACGTCCGAGGTGAACGGCCTGGCGCTGGCGCGGCTGAACGGCGCCGCCGGGGACTGGGACCTCGCCGTGTTCGACCGGGCCACCGGGGCGCTGCTGGTCGCCTCGACCGCGTTGAACTCCCGCGAACTGGCGGAGGGCTTCGTCACCGATGGCCAGGAACTCGTCGTCCAGGCCTGCCGCTACTCGGGCCCCGCGCCCACCGTCCCGCTGGACCTCGACTTCATCGCCACCACCCCGACCGGTCCGGTGGCCCCGGCCACCGGACCCGCGGAGAAGACCGAGCTGGTCCGCGTGGCGACGCCCGAGCACGAGGACAAGTCCAGGCTGCTCACCCTCGACCTGGACGTCACCGAGAGGGCGGACGCCACCAGCGTGGACGTCGTCCTCACCGGTGGAGCCGACCGCAAGGCGCTCCGGGACAACGGGTTCCGCTTCGAGGTGCTGAACCCGGACGTGGCCGCGACCGCGCGGGCCAACGGCCGCCGGGACGTCGAGTTCGCCGCGACGACCGAGCGCACCGAGCTGCCGTCCGGCCGCACGTCCTACCGCAACCTGTGGGACTACTCGTTCGAGATGAAGGAACTCGCCCGCCTGCATCCCGACCTGGTGCGCGCGTTCACGTTGCCGCACCTCACGGTGGAGGGCCGCGAGGTGGTCGGCGTGGAGGTCGCGACCGCGGTCGGCAACCTCGCCGACGGCAAGCCGGTCAACCTGACCATGGGCCTGCACCACGCCCGCGAATGGCCCGCGGGAGAGCACGCGGTGGAGTGGGTCCACGACCTGGTCCAGGGGTACGCCGGGGCCGACACCGAGATCCGCGGCCTGGTCGAGCGCACCCGCAGCGTCGTCGTCCCGGTGGTCAACCCCGACGGCTTCGCGGTCTCCCGCGAGGCGGCGGCGACGGACTTCCCCCTCGCGCACTCCTACGACTGGAAGCGCAAGAACTGCCGCGCGGACGACGCGACCCCCGAGCACCGCTCCGGTCGGTGCCGGGCGAACTCGGCGGGCAGGGCGCGGGGGACCGACCTGAACCGCAACTACGCGGGCTTCTGGGGCGGCGCGGGCGCTTCGGTCCGATGGGACAGCGACACGTTCCGCGGCTCGGCCCCCTTCTCCGAACCGGAGACGCGGAACGTCCGCGACCTGGTGTCCAACCGCCAGGTGACGAACATGCTGACCCTGCACACCGACGGGAACCTGCTGCTGCGGGTGCCCGGCACGGCCGACACGAGGCCGCCGCTGGACGAGCCGGTGAACAAGGCGCTGGGTGACCTGATGGCCTCCCGCAACGGTTACACCAGCCAGTACTCCTGGCAGCTCTACGACACCGCGGGCACCGCGGAGGACTGGTCGTACTGGGCGACGGGCGGGTACGCCTACACGATGGAGATCGGCGTCCCCGCCGTCACCTTCCACCCGCCGTTCGAGACGGGGGTGGTGGCGGAGTACGTCGGCAAGGCGCCGGCCGCGGGAGCGGGCCGGGGTGGCAACCGCCGGGCGTTCCTGGACATGCTGGCCAACACGGCGACGCCCGAGGCGCACTCCACGGTCGTGGGCACCGCGCCCGCGGGCCACGGACTGGCGCTGCGCAAGGCGTTCCAGACGCCCACGTCCCGGATCGAGCAGGAGCCCCCGCTCCTGCCGCTGCCGCCGCTGTACGTGAAGGACGTGCTCGAATCGAGGCTGGCGACCACCGGCGGCCGGTTCGAGTGGGCCGTCAACCCGTCGACCAGGCCGTACGTGGCCGGACGGTACGGGCGCGAGCCCGTGGCCCCGGTGCAGCCGCGCTCGACGCTGGTCAACCCGGAGGGGATTCCCGCGCCGAACGGGAACTACCCGACGGACCAGACGGCCGAACGCGTCCCGTTCACCGTCGGGGGACCTCCCCGGTACGACAACGCCAAGCTGACGGTGACGATCGGCTGGGGCGACATCGGCACGCGGTGGAACCTCCACGTCCTGGACGCGGCGGGGCAGACGGTCGCCACGTCGAACCCGGTGGTCTCGGCCCGCACGGGGACCGCGGTCGCGGTCCTCCTGGACCCCCCTCCCGGCGAGTACACGGCGGTGGTCGTGAACTTCCGGCAGCGGCTCGCGGGCACCACGTACGACTGGACGGGCGGCGTGGAGTTCTCCGGGCCGGTGGTGCCGATCTACGGCACGCGGGAGGCGTACGTGCTGACCTGCAAGGACCCGTCGGGCACGATCGTCGGCGTGACCGACGTCCACGTCGACCGCGGCGAGACCGCCGACGTCGGCGACGTCTGCGTCGACACCGGACGGCGCTAGTCGTCCCGGCGAGGGCTCCGGGAGTCCTCGCCGGATACCTGTCGAGACGCTCGGAAACCACCTACTTCCAGGGGTTCTGCGGCCGTGGGGTGATCGCTACGGTGTCGCTCGCACGGCACGCTGCCTGCCGACTGAGGGGTGTAGCAGATGACGTCCAGACGGAAACCCGTAGCGCGAGCGGTGATCGCGGTGGGGATCACCTCCGCCGTGGTGTTCGGGCTGAACACACCGGTGTCCACGGCCGCGGAGAACGTCCTCCGCGCCGACCGCGCGGTCGCCCGGTCCTGCTTCGCGGGCCTGCTCCCGGCTCGCACCGCGGGCGTCGACCGCCGCGAGATCACGTCCACAGTGGACGGACTGGTGCAGGCGCGGCTCGCTGCCGGGAGCGGCGGCTCGGGCGACTGGGACGTCGCGGTGTTCGCCAAGGCCGACGGCAAGCTGGTGGCGGCGTCCACCGCGCTCGCCTCCCGCGAGCTGGCCGAGAGCTTCGTGACCAAGGGCCAGCAGCTCGTGGTCCAGGGCTGCCGCTACTCGGGCGACACGCGATCTGTCGTGCTGGGCGTCGACTTCCTCGCGCTCACCCCGCAGGGCACGCCCACTCCCGGCGTGACCGCCGAGACGGCCCCGGAGCGCGCCGAGCTGGTCCGCGTGACCACGGCCGACCAGCAGGACAAGAACAAGCTGCTCGGCCTCGGCCTGGACGTGACGGAGAAGGCCGACGCCAC
Organism: Umezawaea sp. cmx-9-4; assembly: GCA_049997955.1. Taxonomy (GTDB): domain Bacteria; phylum Actinomycetota; class Actinomycetes; order Mycobacteriales; family Pseudonocardiaceae; genus Umezawaea. The sequence goes on from JAEBDY010000005.1 coordinate 289,502, forward strand.
CGGCGTCGACGTCGTCATCGCGGGCGAGGCGGACCGGAAGGTCCTGCGCGAGAGCGGTTTCCGCTTCGAGGTGCTGAACCCCGACCTGTCCGCCACCTCGCGCGACAACGCCCGCAAGGACGTCGAGTTCGCCGCGACGACCGAGCGCACCGAACTGCCGTCCGGCCGCACGGGCTACCGGCACCTGTGGGAGTACAACTTCGAGATGAAGGAGCTGGCGCGCAAGAACCCGAAGCTGGTGCGCGCCTTCACCCTTCCGCACGCCACGGTCGAGGGCCTGGACGTCATCGGCGTCGAGGTGGCGACCGACGTCGCCAACGCGGCCGACGGCAAGCCGGTCAACCTGCTGATGGCCACGCACCACGCCCGTGAGTGGCCGTCGGGCGAGCACGCGATGGAGTGGGTCTACGAACTGGTCGACGGCTACGCCCGCGACCGGGAGATCCGCGGCCTGGTCGAGCGCACCCGCAACATCATCGTGCCGGTGGTCAACGCCGACGGCTTCAACATCTCCCGCGAGGCGGAGCCGAAGGGCGACTTCAGCCGGTTCGACTACGAGATGAAGCGCAAGAACTGCCAGGCGGCCGACTCGCCCGAGCAGTTCCGCACCGGCGTCTGCAAGGCGAACCCCGCAGGCGCGCAGCGCGGCACCGACCCGAACCGCAACTACGCGGGCTTCTGGGGTGGCGAGGGCGCGTCGACCAGCTGGCAGGGCGAGACCTTCCGCGGTTCCAGCCCGTTCTCCGAGCCGGAGACCAAGAACATCCGCGACCTGGTGTCCAACCGCCAGGTGACGAACCTGATGACCCTGCACACCTACTCCAACCTGGTGCTGCGCGTTCCCGGCGTCTTCGGCACCCGGCCGCCGCTGGACGAACCGCTGAACAAGGCGCTGGGCGACCTCATGGCCTCCCGCAACGGCTACACCAGCCAGCCCTCGTGGGCGCTGTACGACACCTCCGGCACCACCGAGGACTGGTCGTACTGGGCGACCGGCGGCTACGGCTACACGATGGAGATCGGTCTCGACGGCTTCCACCCGCCGTACGCCACGGGCGTCGTCGCCGAGTACCTCGGCCAGGCCCCGGCGCAGGGCGCGGGCAAGGGCGGCAACCGCGCCGCGTTCCTCGACATGCTGACGAACGCGGCGACCCCCGCGGCCCACTCGACCCTGGTCGGCACCGCGCCGCGCGGCTACGAGCTGGCGCTGCACAAGTCCTTCCAGACGCCGACGTCGCCGGTTCGCCAGCCGGACGGCACGACCCAGCCCGCGATCTACGTGCAGGACACGCTGAACTCCAAGCTCGCCGCCAAGGGCGGCAAGTTCACCTGGGCCGTCAACCCGTCGACCCGCCCGTACGTCGCGGGCCGCTACGGCCGCGACCCGCAGGCGCCGGTGCAGCAGAGCATCCAGCTGGCCAACCCGGCGGGCGTTCCCGCCGAGAACACCCGGTACCCGTCCGACCAGACCGCGGAGCGCATCCCGTTCACCATCAAGGGAATGCCCGAGGTCGACAACGGCAAGGTCTCGGTGACCATCAACTGGGGCGCGCCGAGCACGGACTGGGACCTGTTCGTCCTGGACGCCAACGGCCAGACGGTCACGTCGTCCGCGGCGGGCGGCACCAACTCCGAGACCGCGGTCCTGTTCGACCCGCCCGCGGGCGACTACACCGCCGTGATCGTCAACTACGAGCAGGCGGACCCGGCCACCGCCGACGACTGGTCGGCGGGCCGCGTCGAGTTCGCCCCGCCGGTTCCCGCCACGTACGGCCCGAAGGAGTCGTACCAGCTCACGTGCAAGGACCGCCGGGGTCGCATCGTCGGCCTGACCGACGTGTTCGTGGACCGCGGCCAGACCGTCGACGTCGGCGCCGTGTGCACCGACTCGGCGCGCGCCACGAAGCAGCGCAAGCGCTAGGAGACCGACGGGTGCGGGGCCTCTCGGAGTTCCGGGAGGCCCCGCACCCGTTCGCGCCGCAGGTGGGCCAGCGCGGCTCCGACCAGCAGCACGCACGCCGGGGTGAGCGCTTCCGGGAGGCCTTCCCAGAAGCCCCGCCAGTGGTCGTGGGGCTCAACCGACAGGAACTGCATGCCGGGCGAGTCGACCGACGGCGGGCTCAAGGACCACACGACGCCGCCGAACACCACGGCCGTCACCGCGACCACCTGGTCCCGTCGGACGAACGCCCACACCAGGAGTCCGCAGCAGACGGCCGCGGCGGTCAGGTCCGGCCACTCGTAGAGGTCGTACCCCGGCAGGTGCAACGGCTCGTACGTGTCGTCGTCCATCAGCGGCGTGCGGAAGGAGTCGAGCCGGTCGACCTGGTCGGAGACGGCGAACACGAGCACCCCCAGGCCGGTGCCCAGCAGCGGCGCCCAGTCCTCGACGTCCCGCACCAGGAAGCCGAACAGCGCCGCCGCGAGCAGGAGCAGACCGGGCAGCAGCACCTCGCGGGTCGGGGTGAGCGCGAGCGCGGTCTGGAGGTCGAGCTCGTCCGCCAGCGACATCTCGTAGCCGCGCAAGGTCGTGTACGACGTCGTGGGCAGGAACCGGTCGAGTCGCCACGGCGCGGTGGGCAGCACCACGAGCAGGCAGCCGACCACCGCGAGCCACCAGCTCCGCAGCGGCCACGCCACGACCACCAGCGCCGCCGCCACCGCGGGCAGCGCGCTCGGCGCGACGACGGTCCACCAGTCCAGCTGCCGGGGCGCGATCTCGGTCGCCACCCCCAGCGACGTCCACACCGCGCCGAACGCCAGCGGCGGCACCCATCGAGCGATCTTCGCCATGTTCCCCCCGAAGCCACGACCCCACGGCGATCATCCCCTGGAGCCTCCGGCGGGGATCAGCAGGGCGGCACCCAGCCCGGCCGCGGGCAGGCCCTCCACGCGGCACGCGTGGTCCCGATCGCCGTAGGCGCCGGTCCGCGCTCCCGCCTCCACGGCGAGGCCCGCCCGTTCGAGCGCGGTCCGCGCGTCACCCGGATCGCCCGCGGCGCACCGGACGTCGAGCCCGGAACCGCCCGCGCCCGTCGTGTCGACCGCGACCGCCGCCCCGGCGCCCGACTCGCGCGCCTCCGCCCGCTGTTCGGATGCCGAGGCCGCCGGCAGAAAAGGCAAAACGGACAATGCGATCACAATTGGGAAGAGCACCGGTCGAACCCTGGTTTCCCGACCCGGAATGGGCTCCGCGAAAGGCGATCGAGTCCGGAGTAGTGCAGATCACCAGTCGAATGCGAGAAATAAGCGCCTTTCACCGTTGATTGCGATTTATGTCCGTTTCAGGGGTCTTGTTGAGGACGTCGTCGGAGTCGCAGGATGAATCCCCCAAAAGATCACCCTTTTAGGGGATTAAGTCGAATGTCCGAAGGGCTGACCAGGTCCTCTCGGCCTCCGAAAGGCTCACCGTGTCACCACGCCGTCTCGCTGCCGTCCTGTTTCCGCTCGCCCTCGCCGGCACCTTCGTGTCGGCGGGCGTGGGCACCGCGCAGTCGCAGGTCCCGCAGCAGAGCCCGATCGACGTCACGGCGGGAGCCGTCAAGTTCGACCCCTCCCAGCCGAGGCTGCACATCTCCTACCCCCACACCACAGTGGAGCTGGAGTACATCCGCAAGGACCAGGCCAGCCCGACCGGCTGCACCACCCGCGACCACGAGGAGACCGAGGAGGCCATCGTCGAGGACGGCGCCGCCCACGTCACCGTCGCGGGTGTCCGGTACGACCTGAAGCAGTTCCACTTCCACACCCCCGCCGAGCACCGGTTCGGGGGGCGCGCCAACCCGATGGAGATGCACCTCGTGCACCAGAGCGCCGCGGGCAAGCTCCTGGTGATCGGCGTGCCGCTGCGCGCGGGCGCTCCGTCCACCGTGGACAAGGTGCTGGCGAAGCTCGCGCCGGAGTGCGGGGAGAACGTCGAGGTCCGCAACGTCAACCTGAACTCGCTGCTGCCCTTCGACCACACCACGTTCCGCTACCAGGGTTCGCTGACCACCGCGCCGTTCACCGAGGGCGTGCAGTGGTTCCTGACCCACGAGCTGACCGTGTCGCAGGCGACCATCACCCGGTTCCAGGGCATGTTCAGCAGCGGTGACGCCCGCGAGGTCCAGCCGCTCAACGGCCGGACCGTCACCGCGGTCCCGCAGTTCTAGGAGGAGAGCGGGGCCGTTCGAGGAAGCGAACGGCCCCGCCCGCTTAATGGGAGGCGTCGCACCGGACGCCGATGGCACGATGGGCGCCGTGCCCGGAATCGCGACACCCGAAGAGCTCGCCGCCCGTACCGCCCGCGCCCTCGCCGCGGCGACCGGGGCAGGCCGTGACCTCGGCCTGGAGGTCACGGAGCCGAAGGTCCTGCACGACGTGTTCTCGGTCGTCGTGCACCTCGCGCCCTCACCGGTGGTCGTCCGCGTCCCCACGGTCCTGCCGCCGTCGTTCCAGGCGGACCTCGGGGCCCAGTACCGCCGCCAACGCGGTGAGCTGGACGTCGTCGGCGGGCTGGCCGACCGGGGCTTCCCGGTCATCCCACCGAGTCCGCTCGTCCCCCGCGAACCGGTGCGGCGCGACGGCTTCTCCATGACGTTCTGGCAGCTCGTCGAGATCCGGGAGAACGCCGAGCCCGACTACGCGCGCAACTCCGCCGCGACGGTCGAGCTGCACGCGGCGCTCCGCGACCACCCCGTCGAACTGCCGTTCATGTCGTCGTTCGACCACAGGGTCACCGAGAGCCTCGACTTCCTGACCTCGCGCCCGGACCTGATCGACGCCGCCGACCTGGACCGGGCCCGCCGCGAGTGGGCCGTCCTGGAACCGGTGGTCGGCTCGCGCGAGGGTTTCGCGAAGGCGTTCCCCGGCGTGGCGGTCCAGACCGTGCACGGCGACTCGCCGCCGTACAACCTGGTCTCGACCACCTCCGGTGACCTGCACGCGGACTTCGAGCTGGTCACCACCGGCCCGGTCGAGTGCGACCTGGCCATGATCGGCCCGGACGGCGAAGCCGCCTACGACCGGGCCGCCACGGCGCTCGGCCTCCCGACGCTGAACCGCGAGGTGCTCGCCGTCGTGAACGCCGCCGCGCTCATCCAGGTCGTGGCCTGCCTCGCGCTGGTGCCGCAGCTGCCCCTGCTCGCCGAAGGCCTCAAGCCCGCGCTCGACGCCTGGCGCGCCACCCCGCCCGCCTGACCCGGCTCAGCCCATCGACTTCTGGCCGTCGATCGACTCGCGCAGGATGTCGGCGTGCCCGGCGTGCTGCGAGGTCTCCGCGATGAGGTGCAGCAGGACGCGGCGCGCCGACCAGGTCTTGCCCGCCTCGAACCACGGCGCGACCGGCAGCGGGTGCGCCACGTCCAGGTCGGGCAGCGTCGCGACCAGCTCGTCGGTCTTGCCCGCGACCTCCTCGTACTGGTCGAGCAGTCCGGCCAGCGTCTCGCCCGGCATCATCCGGTGCTGCTCGTCCCACGGCGTCGGGTCGCTCTCCATCAGCTCGGCGCCGCCGAGGATGAACCTCACCCAGCTCGCCTCGGTCGTGGCGACGTGCTTGACGAGCCCGCCAAGGGACAGCTGGCTCGCGGTCGGGTGGGAGTCGGCCTGCTCGTCGGTCAGGCCCCGCACCGTGTGGCGCAGGAAGTACCGGTGCTTGCCCAGGGTCTCCAGCAGGTCCGCTCGCTCGCCGGTGGTGAGGGTGCTGGTCATCGTGTCCGCCTTCTTTCCGCTGGCCCGTTGAGAACGACTCTAGGAACCATCGCGGACACCTTCGGTCCTCGTTCTCCGGCGGATTCTCCGAGGTTCACTCACCCGTGTGAATCCGGTGCGGCTGGGCCTCTCGTGGTCCAGCGCGATCGGGCGGTAACGAGAAGGGCGGACGACCAGACTTGACAGTCGAGATCCGGACCACGAGGAGACCACGCATGGGCACGCGCACCGACCGGACACCAGCCGACTCCGACCTCGGCGTCCTGGCCGGCAGGCTCCTGTTCTCGTTCCAGCACGAGATGTTCACGGCGTTCGCGGAGAAGGGTTTCGGCGACCTGCACCCGCGCCACAGCGCGGTGCTCGCCCACCTCGACGAGGTGGGCGTCCGCGCCACCGACCTGTCCAAGCTCTCGGGGGTCCACAAGCAGGTCATCGGCACGGTGGTCGACGAACTCGAACGCCTCGGCTACGTCGAGCGCCGCCCCGATCCCGCCGACCGCCGGGCCAAGCTCATCTGCCGGACCGCTCGCGGGCTGGACCAGATGCGCGTCGCGGACGCGTTCGTCGCGGGGCTGGAACGCCGCCACGCCCGCCGCCTGGGGGCCGAGGCCTACGCGCAGTTCAGGACCACGTTCACCGACGTCGTCGAGCACCAGCGCCGTCGGGTGGAGCAGTAGCCGGGAACGGGAAGAGCCGCGCCCGCCGGGAAGGCGTGGCGCGGCTCTTCCGCGGGGGTCAGTTCGCCGCGGACTGGTCGATCACCGCGAACACCGCGCCCTGGTCGTCGCTCACCACCGCGGAACGCCCGTAAGGGGTGTCCGAAGGCGGCGTGACCATGTAGCCGCCCAGTTCGAAGACCCTCGCCACGGCCGCGTCCGTGTCGGCCACCGAGAAGTAGGTGAGCCACGCGGGCGGGGCCTCGCCGAACGCCCCGCCGATCCCACCGACGGTGTCGGCGCCGACGGAGGCGGTCGCGTAGCGGAGGTCCTCGGTGCTGACGTCGTTGTAGCTGTACCCGAACACGTCGGCGTAGAACTTCTGGTTGCCCTCGAAGTTGTGGGTCAGGTTCTCGCTCCACGCGACCGCGCCGGTCTCGGTCGCGAGTTCGAAGCCGATGTGCTCACCGGCCTGCCACAACCCGAACACGGCGCCCGCCGGGTCGAGGGCGATGGCCATGCGGCCCTGGCCGGGGACGTCCGCGGGCTCCACGACGATCTGGCCGCCGGACGCCTTGATCTTTTCGACGGTGGCGTCGGCGTCGTCGGTGGCCAGGTACGTGACCCACGACGGCGGCTGGGACATGTCCTGCTGGACACCGAGGCCGGTGACGTTCCGGCCGCCGAGCGAGGCCGACCAGTAGCCCATCTCTGCGGGCTCGAGCTGCTCGACCTCCCAGCCGAACAGTCCCGAGTAGAACGCCTTGGCCTTTTCGACGTCGGCGCCGAGGTCGGCCCAGCACGGGGTGCCGGCGGACCATGCCGTGTCGCGAGTGACCATTTCTAGCCTCCGAGGAGTCAAGCGGAGTGGGGATTCCGAAGTTAGCGCCGGCCACCCGCCCTGTCGCCGGAAGCGGCCGGGAGCAGGGGTGCTCGCGGGAAAAATTAGGGGGCTTCGAACAGGGTGCTTACCGACTCCCCGTTGTGGATCCGGCGCATCGCCTCCGCGAGCGGACCCGCGACGGACAGCACCTTCAGCTTCGGCACGTGCTTCTCCTTCGCGATCGGCACCGTGTTCGTGCACACGATCTCCAGCACGTCCGGTTCGGCGCCGAGCCGCTCCAGCGCGCCGTCGGAGAACAGCCCGTGCGTGCACGCCACGCGGATCGTGCCGCTCTCCCGCTCCCGCAGCCGGTCCAGCAGTTCCACGACGGTGCTGCCCTTGGCGATCTCGTCGTCCAGGACGATCACGTCCTTGCCGCGCACCTGGCCGATCACCGCGCTGATGTGCACCTTGTCGTCGGCGAACCGCTGCTTCGCGCCCGCCGCGACGGGCACGCCGAGGATGCGGGCGAAGTGCGCGGCCTCCTTGGCGTTGCCGAGGTCGGGGGAGACCACGACGGTGTTGCTGAGGTCGTACTGCTTGAAGTGGGCGGCCAGTTCGCGCAACGCGTGCAGGTGGTCGACGGGGATGCTGAAGAAGCCGTGCACCTGCGGCGAGTGCAGCGTCATGGCCAGCACGCGGTTCGCGCCCGCCGTGACCAGCAGGTCCGCGACCAGGCGCGCGCCGATCGAGATGCGCGGCGCGTCCTTCTTGTCCGACCGCGCGTAGGCGTAGTGCGGCATGACGACGGTGGTGCGGGCCGCGGAGGCGCCGCGGGCGGCGTCGAGCATCAGCAGCAGTTCGACGAGGTTCTCCTGGACCGGTGGGACGAGCGGCTGGATGAGGAACACGTCCCGCTCCCGGCAGTTCGCCTGGAGCTGGACTTCGAGGCAGTCGTTCGCGAACCGCTGGACGCGGGTGGGCAGCAGGGGCGTGCCGAGGTGGGAGCAGATCTCAGCCGCGAGCTCGGGGTGGGCAGTGCCGGAGAAAACCGCGATGTCACGCACCCTTTCAGCCTAATCGCGTCGAGCGCTCCGGTTCGTGACTCCCACGTCACTTCGACGGGTGGTCTTCCGCGGTGTGATACTCCGCCGATGGAGTTGCGCCACCTCGAGTACTTCGTCGCGGTCGCCGAGGAGCTGAGCTTCACCCGCGCGTCGCGCAGGCTGCGGGTCGTGCAAGTCCGGGGTGTCGACGGTGATCCGAGCGCTGGAGCGGGAGCTGGGCGCGCCGCTGTTCGACCGGTCCACCAGGGACGTCGCGCTGACGGACGCGGGCAGGGCGCTGCTGGCGGAGGCGCGCGCCACGCTCGACGCCGCGCAAGCCGCCCGCGACGCGGTGCAGGAGGTGGTGGCGGGCGTTCGGGGGACGATCAACCTCGGCACCATGACCGGGCTGACGCTGGTCGACCTGCCCGGTCTGCTCGGCCGCTACCACGTGGAGCACCCCGAGGTGACGATCCGGCTGCGGGCGGCCATGAGCGGCACGAGCGGCCTTGCCAAGTCCCTTGTGGACGGTGAGCTGGACCTCGCGTTCCTGGCGCTCAACGATTCCCCGCCCGCGGGCGTCCTCGCGCGCGAGCTGGCCGTCAGGTCGATGGTGCTGGTGGTGCGCGACGACCACCCGCTGGCGGGCCGCGAGTCCGTCCGGCTGACCGATCTCGCGAACCTGGAGTTCGTCGACACGCCACCGGGGTGGGGCAACCGCGTGCTGGTCGACCGGGCGTTCGCCGCGGCGGGGGTCGAACGGCGGGTCACCGTGGAGGTGGCGAACCTGACCGCCGTGCCGGACTACGTCCACCACGGGCTGGGCATCGCGCTCGTGCCGGACCTCGACCTGCTGCTGGCGGACGACGTGCACCCGATCGCCGTGTCCGGAGTGGACCTGCGCTGGACGCTGTCCCTCGCGACCTCCGCGACCCGGCGGCCGAGCGCCGCCCTGCGCGCGCTGCTGGCCCTGGTGGACGAGTACGTGCGGACTAGTCCTTGAACAGCCCGCGCCCCGCGGCCGTCGAGATCACCAGCACCAGCGCCGAGAACCCGAGCAGCGCGTACGGCGCGGCGACGTACTGGGTGGCGATCCCCAGCAGCAGCACGGGAACGGCCAACCCGAGGTAGCCCGCGAGGAACAGCCCGGCCAGGGCCTCGCCGCGCGAGGCGGGGGAGGCGAGCGCCGCGACGGTCGAGATCGACCCCTTGAACAGCACACCCATGCCCGCGCCCGCGGCCGCCCCGCCGATCAGGAACAGCGGCAGCGTCGACGTGAACAGGCTCGCGGTCACGACCGCCAGTCCCGCGCTCATCAGGCCGATGCCGATCGCGAGCTGGTGGCGGGTCCCGGTGCGGCGGAACAGGACCTGGGTCGACGCGGCGGAGCCGAACACCAGGAACGCGACCGCGCCCGCGAGAGCGCGCGACGGCAGGTGCAGGGTGTTCGCGACGAACGCGGGCGCCAGCGACGTGAACAGCCCCAGCGTGGCGAAGGAGGCGAACGCGGCGGCGCCCGCGGCGAAGTAGCGCGCCCTGGCCAGTTCCGGCACCGACACCCGCTGCGGGTGGTACGTCCGGGACTCCACCGCGACGGTCTCCGGCACGAACGCGACGGCGGCGGCGCTCACCAGCAGCAGCACCAGGAACACCGCGTACGACGTCGTCAGCGGACCCGTGACGTACTGGGCGAGGAAGCCGGAGACGAGCGTCCCGACACCGAGGCCGCCGAGGTTCGCGGCCGTGGCGACGAGTTCGGCCCGCCCGAGCCCGACGCGCGGCCGGTGGGTGGCGTGCAGCTCGGACAGGTAGGCCGTGGCGGTCGCGGTGATCATGCCGACGCCGACACCGGTCAGCAGCCGGGCGATGAACAGCTCCGGCACCGTCGTGGCGAGCAGGAAGAGCACCGCGGCCGCTGCCTGCAGCAGCAGTGCGGGCACCAGCACCCTCCGCCTGCCGACCCAGTCGCTGACGTGGCCCGCGAGGAACAGGCTCAGCACCACGCCGACCGCGTACGCGGCGAACAGCACCGAGACGACGAACGACGAGAAGTGGTCGCGCTGCTGGTAGAGCACGTACAGCGGCGTCGGCACGGTGGAGAACGCCATCGCGACGAGGAACGCGAACGCGATCACCCAGAACCCGCGGCCCGCGCCGAGCAGCGGGCGGGTCGCCGCCTCGGGCCGGGTGAGCGCGGTGGCCGGGTTGGTCATGACTGGAGCCTCCTGCGAGTGGGATCGGGTCTCCGCCGAGCGTGCGCCCGCACTCCGATCACGTCCAACGACACTTGGTGCTGCTATTGATCTGCACCAGTGATAACCGCAGTTCCAGGTGCTGCTCTTTGGTGGACTATGGGAGCTATCACAGGGCCGCGTGCCGGTGCTGGAAGTGTCAGAAACCAACGAACTGATCAACTCACTGGGATATGGTTGACCGGTGGTGAACGACCCGCTGGAAGATCCCCTGCTCACGACCTTCGGGAACCTCGTCGAGGTGTCGGGCAGGCTCCAGCGTTCGCTCGGGCAGGTGCTCGACGAGCGGGTGTCGTTGCCGCTGGGGTGGCTCGAAGTGCTGCTGCGGCTGTCCCGCTCCGAGGGCGGGCAACTCGCGATGGGCGTGTTGGCGGACCAGATCGTGCTCACGACCGGTGGGGTGACCCGGTTGATCAACCGCATGGAGAAGGCGGGGTACGTCGAGCGCCGTCCGTGCCCGAACGACCGGCGGGTGCTGTACGCGGGCATCACCGGGGCGGGGTCGGCCCAGCTCGCCGACGCCGCGGGCGTGCACGCCGAGGGGCTGCACCAGGCGTTCGGCGTCCTCACGGTGAAGGAACTCGCCACGTTCGACCGCCTGCTGGTCAAGCTGCGGGCCGTCACCTAGGGGCGTTGGGCATTGCCTGGCCGAAGGGGCCAAGCACCAGGTCGGCCGTACTCCTGTTGCGTCCCAACGGAAGAGCCCGGCAGAAGGTCCACCGGAGTCACCGCCACTCCGCCCGCGGGAACGCCGCCGCCAACGCCTGCTCGCGGCGCCGATCGCCGAGTTCTCGGCGTGCGGCGTCACCGCACTGGTGCGCGATCTGCCGCGCGCCTAGGGTCGCCGGTCATGGAGATCCCCCGGTACGGGTCAGGCGCGCTGGCCGACGTGGTGCCGTCGCTGTTGGCGGGCCTGGGCGTGCCGGACGTGGTCGACGTGTTCGGCCTCCCCGCCGCTCGCCGCGTGTGCCTGCTGCTCATCGACGGACTCGGCTGGGAGCTGCTCCGCGCCCACGCCGACGACGCCCCGTTCCTGGCGTCGTTGCCGGGGGAGCCGATCACCGCCGGATTCCCCTCCAGCACCGCGACCAGCATCGCCGCTCTGGGCACCGGCCTCCCCACCGGCGAACACGGTCTCGTCGGCTACACCTTCGAGACGGACTCCCGGTTGCTCAACGCGGTGAGCTGGGGCGACCACGGCGCTGCCCGGTTCACCGACCTCCGGCCCGTGGCGGTGCCGGAGGAGGTCCAACCGCGGCGCACCGCGTTCGACCGCGCGACGGCCGCCGGCGTGGCGGTGCGCGTCGTCGCACCACGCCGGCAGAAGGACAGCGGCCTGTCCCGCGCGGCGCTCCGCGGCGCGCCCTTCCACGGCGTCCACGCGTTGGGCGACCTCGCCAGCGCCACCCTCGACGCGCTCCGTTCGGCCGACCGGGTCTTCTGCTACGTCTACCACGCGGACCTCGACGCGCTGGGCCACCTCCACGGGCCGGGCACCGAACCGTGGCGACTCCAACTGTCCTACCTCGACCACGTGGTCGCCTCGATCGCCGCCCGCCTGCCGTCCGACGGCCTGCTGGCCGTCGTCGCCGACCACGGCATGGTCGCGGTGGGGGAGGACGACCGGGTCGACTACGACACCGAGCCGCGCCTCCAGGCGGGCGTCCGCCTCCTGGGTGGCGAACCACGCGCCCGCTACGTGTACACCGAGCCCGGCGCCACCGACGACGTCCTGGCCGCGTGGCAGCACGTGCTGGGCGACCGCGCCTGGCTCTTCCGCCGCGACGAAGCCATCGCCCTGGGCCTGTTCGGCCCCTCGGTGGCGCCCCACGTGCACCCCCGCATCGGTGACCTGGTCGTAGCCGCACGCGGCACCACCGCCGTTGTCCGCACCAGGGCCGAGACCATGATCAGCGCCTTCACCGGCCACCACGGCTCACTCACCCCGGCCGAACAGCTGGTTCCACTCCTCCTCGCCACCGCTTGACGGCTCGTCTCCGCCTAATGGCTCGTCTACTGCTTGACGGCTCGCCTCCGCCTAGCGGCCCGCCTCTGCGAACGCCGCCCGGATCGCGGCGTCATCAGCTCCCGTAGCGAGGAGTTGCCGCAGCAACAACCGCGCCTTCAACGGATCGAGGAACCCGGCCGGGATCAACCCGCGCTCCCGCAGGTCCTTCTCCGACCCGGCGAACCCGTACGTGCGTTCCAGCACCGACCCACCACCCGTGCGCGACGCGAGGACCACCGGCATCCGGGCAACGAGCCGCACCAACGGCTCCACCCACCCGGCAGGCAGGTGCCCAGCCCCGAACGCGGCCACCACGAGCCCGTCGACCCGCCCGTCCAGCCCTTCCAACAACACCCCGTCGTCACCGAGCAGCGCGGTCACCACCGCGACCGTCGCCGACCGCCCCTCGGAGAACGGCACCACAGCCCGCCGCTCGACCCGCTGCACCATGCGCGCGGCACCCTCGACGACGTACCCCAACGGCCCGCCGTTGGGCGACCGGAACGTCCCCACACTGGTGCTGTGCGTCTTCCGCACCCGCCGCGCGGCGTGGACCTCATCGGCGAACACCACCAGGCACCCCTGCCCCCGCGCCTCCGCACTGGCCGCCACCTGAATGGCCGCCAACAGGTTCGCAGGCCCGTCCGCACCGGCCAACGTCGGATTGCGCATGGCCCCGGTCACCACAACGGGCATGTCCCCGCCGTAGGCGAGGTCCAGCAGGTACGACGTCTCCTCGATCGTGTCAGTCCCCTGCGTCACCACGACACCATCGACATCCACCCCGCGAATCGCCTCGAACAGGGACGCGACATCCTCGAACGTCACCGAAGCCCCGGGCACCTGCCGAAAATCCACCACCTCCAGCTCGATACCCGCGTCACCCAACCCCGGCACAGCCGCCAACAACTGCTCGGGCGTCAACGCAGGCACAACCCCACCACCACGAGAAGCCCCCATGGCAATCGTCCCGCCCATCCCGAACACCGCCACACGCCGCCCAACCACCACAAGCCCTCCAGCTCAGTCGATCACGCCATGGTCACCCAGCCCGCTGACCACCACCACCCCACCAAGCGGTCCCAGGGGACCGTCCCAACCCGGCGCACGTGCCTCAAGCGCTTCGTCACGTGCAAGCGGCGGTCGTAGGCAGACCCGCGTTCCGTCGCCAAGTACGCCAACCGGCCGACACCGCCCAGCCGGATCACGAGACCGACTCCCACAGGACGCCCACCAAGAGCCCGTACGTCTCTTGCGCCGCCCCCGCGTCGCTGGCCCCGAGCACAACGGGCCCACCACGCAACCCGATGAGCCGGCGGTGGTGCCGGACCCAAGGGTCGTCGCTCTCCCGACCCCGGCGGTCGAACCGCTCCACCGACGCCTCCCGACCGTTGAGCAGAACGACTTCCCGAATCCCGCCCCGTGCCCGCGCGCAACCTCCTCGTCCTGCCACCCGCTACCAGACGGTGCAGGACGTCGACGTCGAGGTTCGGAGTGCCGGGGTTCCTGTGGGCGTAGAGCGCGGCCAGGGCGGACTTGCCGATACCCAACGGGCCATTGAGGCGAACGAATCGCGCCACCACACCCGACCCGAACGGCCGCCCTCCTCAACGTCGAGAACCCCGATGTCGATCACGCTCCAGACAAGGGTGAGTAGCGAAAGCGCGATGTGGCCATAGCGCAGCCCGAAGACGTGCGATTGCAATAGCCAGGCCAACTTGGCCAACCCGGCCGAGCGAACTGGTTTTGGATGCCACGCCGCACGAACCCAAGTCGGTGCGACCAGGCCCGACAACGAGAGTGGTCGTTCGGCCGCTCAAGTCTCGACGAACCAACCGCAGCAAGATCGACTCTGACGCAACGGGCCGACCCACTCAGACCTGAATTCGTGCCATCTCCTCAAACACCCTGCCAGTGACACCAACCCCTCACGTTCGACGAGACCAAACGTCTCCCGGCCCAAATGTTCGCCCGCACCCCGACCGGACTGCGACCTGGGCGTGGCTGGCCTGGCGCAGACTCCACCAACACCGGCCTGGCAAGCCACCACTAACGGAGCTAGCACTCGCATCACAAACCTGCGGCTGGAGTACTGACCGCTGCGGATAGTGTCGGGCCGACCGGATCAACCGCGACAGGACTGTCCTCAGCTCGAAGGACCGGTCAGCCCTGAATTCAATCCGGCCTGCCAACTCTGCGCGGCTTGTCCACCCTGTCCGAGTCCGCTTGCCGTGCCCAGCTAGCGGCATGTCTGGTCTGCGAGTCCTGCTTGCCTTGCCCGCCCAGCGGCTTGCCTGGTCCAGCTTGCTGCTCGCTTGCCCGGCGTGTCCGGTCCAGTTTGCTCTGTCCGCTCTGCCTGGCCTGCAAGGCCTTTCCGGCTTGCTCTGTTCGGCATGCCCGGCGGCCCAGTCCGACCTTGCCTGCCCAGATCGGATTGCCTGGTCCTGCCTGTCTTTCCTGCCCAAGTTGTCCGGCCCGCCTCCGCGCAGGTCAGTCTGATCCGACCTTCGCGATCGTTGCCTCGATGCCGTCCAAGATCACCTCCAACCCCAGCTGGAACGACTCGGTCATGGCCGAGTCCAGGTACGGCTTCTCCGGGTCCTCGGGCGGTGCGGGTTTGTCCTCCTCCATGCGGACCGCCATGGGGAACCGAGCGGCGAAGTCGGGTGCCACCTCCAGCAGCAGTGGTGACCGTGAATACCACCAGTCCTCATCGGACACACCGGTCTCGGTCGCCGCAGACCGCGACTCCGACACCGTCCGCGCCGCACCCCGCACGAAGTGCAGCACCACCCCCAGGATTCCCCGCAGCACCGGCGGTCTCAGGCCCGTCTCGTGCAGGATCCCGGACGCGGTGTCGAGCGCCGCGAACTCGTTGGGCCCCAACACTGGTCTCGCCTGGGACACCTGCAGCGTCCACGGATGTCGGAGGTGGAACTCCAGGTGGTCTTCCGCCCAGGACGTGACGGAGTCGCGCCACCCGAGTCTCTGTTCGTAGTGGGTGGGCAGTTCACCCAGCACGTGGTCGTACATGAGGTCGACCAGATCGCCCTTCGTCGGTACGTAGGTGTACAGCGCCATGGCCGTCCGTCCCAGCCGTTCGCCCACCGCGCGCATCGACAGGCCCGACATGCCGTCGACGTCCGCCACCTCGACCGCCGCGTCGATGATCACGTTGACGCTCAGGCCCTGCTTCGGGCCCGGCCGCGTGTTCGCGACCCTGTTGCCCCACATCAGGTCCATGGAGCGGCGGGGGTCTCCCTGACCGGCGTAGACGACCATTTGCATCTCCTTACGGCATAAAGTAGCTTCAGCATCACATTACGGCATAAAGAGTCCCTGGGGGAAGTTGATGGTGTGTCACCTGATGTGCGTAACCGGGCATTCCGGCAGGTCGACGGGCATCCTTGGTCGCATGCACGCCGCCATGACGCTCAGGAGCGCCCGATGACCGCCGCCCAGCAGTCCGCCGCGGACAGCCACGACGTGATCGAGGTCCGCGGTGCGCGGGAGAACAACCTGGCCGACATCTCGCTCGACATCCCCAAGCGCCGCCTGACCGTGTTCACCGGTGTGTCCGGGTCTGGCAAGTCCTCGCTCGTCTTCGGCACCATCGCCGCCGAGTCGCAGCGCCTGATCAACGAGACGTACACGGCGTTCATCCAGTCGTTCATGCCCAGCCAGGGCAGACCGGACGTGGACGCTCTGCGCAACCTGAGCGCGGCGATCATCGTCGACCAGGAGCGGATGGGGGCGAACTCGCGCTCCACGGTCGGCACGGCGACCGACGCCCAGACGATGCTGAGGATCGTCTTCAGCCGCCTCGGCGAGCCGCACGTGGGCACGTCGTCCGCGTTCGGCTTCAACAACCCCGAAGGCATGTGCCCGGTGTGCGAGGGGCTCGGGCGGGTGTCGGCGATCGACGTCGACCAGCTCGTGAACCGCGAGCTGTCGCTCAACGAGGGCGCGGTCACCGTTCCCGGCTTCACCACGGACGCCTGGTACGTGCAGACCTACATCCAGTCCGGCTTCTTCGACCCCGACACCAAGCTAAAGGACTTCACCCAGGCCGAGTGGGACGACTTCCTGCACAAGGCGTCCGCCAAGGTGAAGATCGGCACCACGAACGTCACCTACGAAGGCCTCGTGGTGAAGGTGCAGCGGCTGTACCTCTCGAAGGACCGGGAGTCGATGCAGCCGCACATCCGGGCGTTCGTCGACCGGGCCGTCACCTTCGCGCGCTGCACGTCCTGCGAGGGTACGCGGCTCAACCCGGCCGCGCTGTCGTCGAAGATCGGTGGCCGCAACATCGCCGAGTGCGCGTCCATGCAGATCAGCGACCTGGCGGAGTTCGTCAAGAAGATCGACGACCCGTCCGTCGGGCCGCTGCTGACGACCTTGCGCGGCACGCTCGACTCGCTGGTCGAGATCGGCCTCGGCTACCTGAGCCTCGACCGGGAGTCGGCGACGCTGTCCGGCGGCGAGGCCCAGCGGGTGAAGATGGTGCGGCACCTGGGTTCCAGCCTCACCGACGTCACGTACGTCTTCGACGAGCCGACGGTCGGCCTGCACCCGCACGACATCCAGCGGATGAACAACCTGCTGCTCCTCTTGCGCGACAAGGGGAACACCGTGCTCGTCGTGGAGCACAAGCCCGAGGTCATCGACATCGCCGACCACGTGGTGGACCTCGGCCCCGGTGCGGGTCCGTCCGGTGGTCGGATCTGCTTCGCGGGCGACGTGGCGTCCCTCCGCGCGTCGGACACGCTCACGGGGCGGCACCTGGACCACCGGGCCCAACTGCGTGACAAGGCACGCGAACCCCACGGCCACCTGGAGATCAGGGGAGCCGCCACGCACAACCTGAAGAACGTCGACGTCGACATCCCGCTGGGCGTCCTGACCGTGATCACCGGTGTCGCAGGTTCCGGCAAGAGTTCGCTGATCCACGGCTCCCTGCCGCGCCGGGACGGCGTGGCCGTCGTGGACCAGTCCGCGATCCGCGGCTCCCGTCGCAGCAATCCGGCGACCTACACCGGCCTGCTCGACCCGATCCGGACCGCCTTCGCCAAGGCCAACGGGGTGAAGGCCGCCCTGTTCAGCGCGAACTCCGAGGGAGCGTGCCCCAACTGCAAGGGCATCGGTCTCGTCTACACCGACCTGGCCATGATGGCGGGCGTCGCCTCGGTCTGCGAACGGTGCGAGGGCAAGCGCTTCACCCCTGAAGTGCTCACGTACACGTTGCGCGGCAAGAACATCAGCGAGGTGCTGGCCATGCCGGTCACCGAAGCCCGCGACTTCTTCACCTCGGGTCAGGCCAGGGCGATCCTCGACCGCCTGTCGGACGTGGGCCTCGGCTACCTGGGCCTCGGCCAACCGCTCACCACGCTGTCCGGCGGCGAACGCCAACGCGTCAAGCTCGCCATCCAGATGGCCGAGAAGGCCACGGTCTACGTGCTGGACGAGCCGACCACCGGCCTGCACCTGGCCGACGTCGACCAACTCCTGGCCCTCCTGGACCGCTTGGTGGACGACGGCAACACCGTCATCTGCATCGAACACCACCAGGCCGTCATGGCCCACGCCGACTGGATCATCGACCTCGGACCGGGCGCGGGCCAGGACGGTGGAGAGATCGTCTTCACCGGCACCCCCACCGAACTGGTGGAGTCCGGAGACTCCCTGACCGCCCGCCACCTCCGCACCTACGTCGGAGCCTGACCAGAGAGGGAAACCCGTGAACCGGCTGCCAATCCGACAGATCGAAGTCGTCGCCACCACCCGCCTGACCCCGCACATGGCCCGAATCACCTTCGGTGGCCCCGAACTGGCCGACTACGCCTCGGTGGAGGTCGACCAGCAGGTCAAGCTCTACTTCCCCAGGACCGGCCAGTCCCACCCGGTCCTGCCGTCGCCGGACACCGACTTCATGAGCTGGTACCAGGCGTACAGCGCCATTCCGGAACCGGAAAGACCGTGGATGCGCAGCTACACGATCCGCGCCCACCACGAGGAGACCGCCACGATCGACATCGACTTCGTCCTCCACGACCACGCGGGCCCGGCCACCCGCTGGGCCGAAACCGCACAGCCGGGCGCCAAGCTCGGCATGTTCGGCCCGTCCGCCTCCTTCGCCAGACCGACCCCGCTCACCACCTCCATCGCCCAAGCCGACTGGCTCCTGCTGGCAGGCGACGCCACCGCCCTGCCGGCGATCGCCTCCATCCTCGAAGGGATCCCCGACACCACACCCGCGATCGCCTACATCGAGGTGGTGA
Organism: Umezawaea sp. cmx-9-4; assembly: GCA_049997955.1. Lineage (GTDB taxonomy): Bacteria > Actinomycetota > Actinomycetes > Mycobacteriales > Pseudonocardiaceae > Umezawaea. The sequence continues at coordinate 308,253 of JAEBDY010000005.1, forward strand.
ACGAAGCCGAACACCAAGCCCTGCCCGACAACGCCACCATCCACTGGCTGGACCGCAACGACACCACGGCATTCCCCGGTGCCCTGCTGAGCGACGCGCTCACCACCGCCACCCTGCCTGCGGGCACGCCTTTCGCCTGGCTCGCAGGTGAAGCGGGAGCAGTTCGCGCCCTCCGCCGCCACCTGGTCGACGACCGAGGCCTGCCGAAGTCCTCGATCGACTTCGCGGGCCACTGGCGCCGGTCCCTCTCCCAAGACGATGCTCCAACAGAGGAGGACATCGAGGAAGCCAACGAACGCCTCGCCGCTGCTCAGTAGCGGTAAGGGGGCAGAGGGCTGGTTTGAGGCCTAGACGTCCAGGTCGACCGGGGGTCCGGGTTCGGCGGTGAGCGTTCCGGCGGTGTGCGATGCCAGCCACTCGTGGAAGGCCGTCGTGGCCGTTTCGGGGATGTGCACGGTGATGGTGGCGCGGTGGTCGTAGGTGACGGTCGCGATTCGGTGGCCCGCGGCGTGCAGAGCGTTTTCCACGCGGCCCGCTTCGGCGTGGTCCACGGCGATTGCGAAGGTGGCGAACCGGGCGCGTCCCAGTGTGCCGATGGCGTCGATCGCCTCCGACACCGCTCGGCCGTAGGCGCGCACCAGGCCGCCCGCTCCGAGTTTGATGCCGCCGAAGTACCGCGTGACGACGGCTGCCGTGTCGGTCAGGTCGCGCCGGATCAGGACCTCCAGCATCGGCACGCCCGCAGTGCCCGCGGGTTCGCCGTCGTCGGTGGAGCGCTGCGTGCCGTCGACCCGGAACGCCGAGCAGTTGTGGTTGGCCGACCAGTGCTCCTTGCGGACACCGGCGATGAACGCGGCCGCCTCCGCCTCGTCGCCGACTCGGCCGACGCTGCACAGGAACCGCGACCGTTGGATCTCGATCTCGTGGACGCCGTCGCGCGCGATCACCCGCATCGCACCAGTATCGACGACCGCCGCACCGGGGGAGCAGATCGACGTGGCCGCGTTCGGGCACTCGGAGTAATGGTCGTCGTCACCTGGTCGTGTAGTCGGTGGAACCCGAGTGGCCAATTGTCGTAGTGGGTCTTCAGGGGTCACCTTGTGTGGCATGGCGAGTGAGTTCCAGAGACGCAAGGTCGCGGTCGTGTTCGAGGCGATGGACACCGACGGCGACGGGTTCCTGACCGAGTCCGACTTCACCGAGTTGACGATGAGGTGGACCGAGCTGCGCCGGGCGGCACCCGGCACGCGTGACCACCAAAAGCTGTCGGCCATCATGATGGGGTGGTGGGAGACCCTGCTCGCCGCGTCCGACCAGGACCGCGACAACAAGGTCACCCCTGACGAGGTCCTGCTGGTCGTGGACCGCCTGCCCGCCATGCTGGACGTCGTCACCGGCACCGCGAGGGTCATGTTCGAGGCCATCGACGAGAACGCGGACAACGAGATCACCGCGGGGGAGTACCGGCAGCTCATCGAGGCGTGGACCGGCCGCGCGACCGACACCGACGAGGTGTTCGGGCGGCTCGACATCGACGGCGACGGCCGACTGACCGAGGACGACTTCGCGCTGCTGTGGGCCGAGTTCTGGGCAGGCGACAACCCGGACGCCCCCGGCACCTGGGTGTTCGGCGACTTCGAGCTGCCCGAGTTGAGCCGGGTCGACCGCGGTTGAGCCCACTCACCGGGGTCAGCTCCAGTACCGGCGGGCCCGCGGCTGCTCGTTCGAGCTGAGCCGGTCCGACTGCGGTTGGGCTTGCGCAGCCAGGGTCAGGTGAGGCGAAGCGCCGATGGTGGGCAGGCTGCTGCTTGTTCGAGATGAGCCCACTGCGGGCTTACGCGGCCAGGGTCGGGTGGGGCGCAGGGTCGGTGCGGGCAGGCCGCGAGGAGCAGGTGGGCGGAGGTTGCTGTAGCGGAGCAGCGGTAGCCCCATTCGTCAGGCCGATCGTCTCCGGGAACAGTTCGGCGCACAGGTCGTGCGCACGCGCCGCGGGCCGTGCCCACCGGGAGCTTGTGGCGAAGGCGGTCGAGTGCCTAGTCCAGCACGCTGTTCGCCAGGTCGGTGATGTCGGCGGCCGGCGCGGGCTCGCCGAACATGCGCCGTCCGCATTGCCGGGCCGACCCTGCGGCCAGGTAGGTGAGGATCGACGCGGTGGCCTGGACCCCGCATCCCCGCGAGAGCGAAAACGGCGACTCCTGGCTCGGAACCCCTTGCTGCGACGCGGCTTCCGGGTTGGCGGGAAATCGGTGTTGTCGCTCGAGTGCATAGTCGTGCTCGTCCTGGTGTCGGCCCGCGCGTCCGATGTGGTTGTGGCGAACACGACGTCGAACGCCGTCGCGAGCACGGTGCAGGTAGCAAAGCGGAGGCCGCGTCCACGGCGTGGGCGCGGCCTCCGGGTGACGTGCTACCGACTTGCCCTGTCGGTCCACATCAGTCGCAGTGCGACGCAGAGGCCGATGAGCATCAGCACGCCGGTCACGCCGAAGGCCGTCACGATCACCGCTGCCAAGCCGCCGAAGGTCACAAGGACCCCGACGGTTCGCGGGGTGGTGCGGTTGATCGTCCGCACGGGCTCCGGGGGAGGCGGGACGGGGGCGGGAGCGGGGGTGGGAGCGGGGGTGGGGAGCAGGGCGACGGATCTGGGGGTCGCCGTGCCGCGGTCGTGCAGGGTGATGGTCCTGCGCACCGGTCGTTCGTGGTCGTCGCGTAAATCGCCGAGGTCGCTCGACAACGCTTCCCGATCGATCATGTCTCTTATGGTGCCCCACCTCCTCCCGACAAATCCATCAGGGCACGGGGAGTTGTCGCTGAGCGGTTGTCGGATCCCGGCAAGCGGACGAATGCTATTGAGACCGAATAGTGCGGAAATAGATCGTCGCAGGTCAACGTAGTGAAGCACGTGCAGGTTGCACGTGCATCGGTGTGTGCATCGGATCGTGCCGAAGAGATGAGCAATTGCCGATGCAACAATAGCCGGAATGGCGTATGCCACATTTTCGATCAGGCGAGCCTGGCGCCGATGACCACGGTCGCGTCCAGTTCCTCGGACGCCACGACCCGCGGTTCCAGGCCGGACCGGGCGAACGTGTCCGCGGTGTGCGGAGCCTGCCGTTCACCGGTCTCCACGAGCAGGTGACCGCCGGGCGCGAGCCACTTCGCGGCGTCGGCGGCCACCCGCCGCTGCACGTCCAGGCCGTCGCTGCCACCGTCCAGCGCCACCAGCGGCTCGTGGTCGCGGGCTTCCGGCGGCATCATGCCGATGGCCCCGGTCGGCACGTACGGGGCGTTGGCGACGAGCACGTCGATCCGGCCCCGCAGGTCCGGGGGCAGCGGCGTGTACAGGTCGCCCTCGTACACCCGACCGCCGGGGACGTTGCGGCGGGCGCAGCGGACCGCGGCCGGGTCGATGTCGACGGCGACCAGGTCGACGCCGTCGACCAGCGAGGACAACACCGCGCCGACCGCGCCCGAACCGCAGCACAGGTCGACGACGACCGCGCCGGGCCGGGTCAGCGCGACCGCTTGCCCGACCAGGAACCCGGTGCGCTGCCGGGGGACGAAGACGCCGGGGTCGACCTGGACGCGCAGGCCGCAGAACTCGGCCCAGCCGAGCACGTGCTCCAGCGGGAGGCCGTCGACGCGGCGGTCGACCATCGCGGCGAGTTCGGCGGGTGACCCGGCCGCCTCGACGAGCAGTCGGGCCTCGTCCTCGGCGAAGACGCAGCCGACGGAGCGCAGGCGGGAGACGATGTGAGCGAGAACCATGGGAGAAGTGCCTTTCGGGGGTGCCGAAACAGGCGCTCTCCCGCGCTCAGCGGACCGCGCGGTGGGAGAGCACCCGACCTGGACTAGCGGTCATGGGGTCCCACCTCCTAGGTCGGTGCTGTCGACGGGGGAAACGGTACCAGCGGCCGGTTCTCAGACGACGATCGCGTGCACCGCCGCGGGAGCCGGGCCGTCCGCGCGCTGGTAGGCGTCCCACGCCAGGGCCAGCCGTCCGATGGCGTCGCCGATCTCCTTTTGCGGCGCGGTGAACGGGACGCGCAGCCGGTCGGTGCTCCCGCCCGCGGCGTCCAGCGCGGTGCCGGGCAGCACGGCCACGCCGTGCCGGAGCGCGACCTGGGCGAACGCCGACGCGTCGCCGGACGGCAGCCGCACCCACAGGCACTGGCCGCCCTCGGCGCGGCGGAAGTCCCACGACGGCAACGATTCCATGAGCGCCGCGCACAGGTGGTCGTGCCTGCGCCCCAGTTCCGCGCCCCGCCGTATGCTCACGTCGTCCAGCACCGGCAGCAGTTCGACGGCCGCGAGCTGCTCGAACGCGGGGCTGCCCAGGTCCTGGATCGCCTTGATCCGGGCGAGCTGGGCGATCTCGCCCTCGGACGCGCGGATCCAGCCGAGCCGCAGACCGCCCCACACCGCCTTGCTGAACGACCCGACGGTGAGCACGGGTCCGAACGTCGCCAGGCCCGGCGCCCGCGACCCGTCGAACGACAGCCCGGCCAGCACCTCGTCGTCGATCAGCGGAACCCCGTGCGCCACCGCGACCTCCACCAGCCGTCGCCGGATCAGCGGGGACGTCGTGGCGCCGGTCGGGTTGTGGTTCGTGGGGTTGAGGTAGGCGAGCCGGGGGCGTTCGGCCAGTGCGGCCGTCCACGCCGCGATGTCGTTGCCTGCCAAAGGTTTGAGCACGGCGCCCGCGTCGCGGAACAGCTCCAGCGCGCCGGGGTAGGTCGGGCCCTGAACCAGCACGACGTCACCCGGCCCGACGAACAGCCGGGTGAGCAGCGCGAGCGCCTGCTGGCCGCCCGTGGTCACCAAGACCTGCTCCGGCGTCGTCGGGATCCCGCGCGCGGTGCAGCGTTCGGCCAGCGCGGACCGCAGCGCCGGGAGGCCGATCGGGTGGTAGCCGATGTCACCGCTGTCCGGGCCGGGCAGGCGCGTCAACGCCCGCCCGAACGCCTCGGCCAGTTCCGGCGGCGGACCGTGCGGAGCGGTGCAGGCCAACGAGATCACCCCTGCCGCGGGTTCGAGGTAGTTGACGAACAGCGGGTTCGCCAGCGGCAGCGCCCCGGGCCACGGACCGGTCAGCACGGCGGGCGCGACCCATGTGCCGCGGCCCTGGTGGCGTTCCAGCTTGCGCTCCTGGCGCAGCCGGTCGTACGCGGCGACGACCGTCGTGCGGCCGACCGCCAGCCGGTCCGCCAGCACGCGGTCCGGCGGCAGCGCGGCCCGCGGCGGCAGCTGGCCGGAGTCGATCAGCTGGCGGAGGCGTTCGGCGAGCAGCAGGTACAGCGGGCCGCGGCTGACCGACCAGCGGCCCAGTTGGGCGACCAAGCGCTCGACCGGCCACGGGATTGGCTCCATCACCAAACCAATTTAGCCGGAATTGGCGCTGTCACGCGACCTCGTGGACCTCGAAGCTGGTGGTCATGCGCCCCTCCACCCGTGCCGTCCACGTTCCCGTGCCGTCGCTGCCGAACTCCCGGCCGATCAGCGTTCCGATCTACCAGGCCTCGAACTTCGCGTTCGACGACCCGGACGCGCTCGCGGAGGCGCTGGGGTCACCGGACAGCGGGTTCGTCTACAGCCGCTACGCCAATCCGACCGTCCGGGCGTTGGAGGACCAGCTCGCGCGCCTCGAAGGAGGGGTGGCCGCGGTGTGCACCGCCTCCGGGATGGGGGCGGTCAGCGCCGTGCTGCTGTCCACGCTGCGGTCGGGGGACCACGTGATCGCCCAGAGCTGCCTGTACGGCGGCACCTACGCGATGCTCAACGACCTGGCCGCGCGCTTCGGCGTCGACGTCACGTACATCGCGGGGGACGACCCGGCCGAGGTCGCCGCGGCGGTCCGCCCGTCCACCCGGATGCTCTACCTGGAGACCATCGCCAACCCGGTGACCAAGGTCGTCGACCTGCCCGCGTTCCTCGCCGCGGGCCGGGCCGCGGGGCTGGTGACGGTGGTGGACAACACCTTCGCGACGCCGCTGCTGTGCAGGCCGATCGAGCACGGCGCGGACGTCGTGCTGCACTCGGCCACCAAGTACCTCGGCGGGCACTCCGACGTGACCGGCGGCGCGCTGGTGTTCGCCGACGACCAGCGCTACCGCGAGGTGTGGCACCACGCGATGGAACTGGGTGCCTGCGCCGACCCGTTCGCCGCCTGGCTGACGATCCGCGGCATCCAGACCCTGCCGCTGCGGATGCGGCAGCACTGCGCCAACGCCGCCGTGCTGGCCGAACGGCTGGCCGCGCACCCGGCGGTCGCGTCCGTGCGCTGGCCGGGGCACCCGGACCACCCCGACCACGAGGTGGCGCGCGGACACCTGGCGGACTTCGGCGGCATGCTGGTCTTCGACCTCGCGGGCGGCCGGGAGGCCGGGCACGCGTTCACCAAGGGGGTGCGGCTGGCGAAGCTCGCCGTGTCGCTCGGCGGCGTCGAGACCACCCTGGTGCACCCGGCGAGTTCGTCGCACCGCCAGCTCGACGCCGACGCCCTGCTCGCGGCGGGCATCGGCGAGGGCACGGTGCGGGTCTCGGTCGGCATCGAGGACGCCGAGGACGTGTGGGAGGACTTCGACCAGGCCCTCCCGCTGTGACGGCTAGCCCGCGACCCGGACCAGCGCGTCCTCCAGGGACTCGCTGTGCGGGAGGAAGTCCTCCAGGTCGGCCAGGCTGAGCACCTTGGTCACCGCGGGCGAGGTCACGAGGTGCGGCCGGTGGCCCTGGCCCTGTGCCGTGAGCAGGCACGCGAGACCGGCCGAGGCGAAGAACGTGACCCCGCTGAGGTCGATCACCAGTGGGCCGGGGTCGTCCGCCGCTCCCGCGAGGCGGAACTCCAGTTCGGGTGCGGTGTCGAGGTCGACCTCACCCACGACGGTCACCACCGCCGCTCCGGCGACCTGCCGCACTCGGACGGAAAAGACCCTCTCCGCAGCACTCTTCACGTGGCCAAGGGTAACGATCCCGGCCGTGTGCCGCATGACCTGACCGGGTCGCCGAACATCACCCATCAAGGCCAATGAAAGGCTCTGACGTGCTCGAACGCGCCGCGGGCGAGTATCCGGACGCCCCAGCCGTGGCGGGTACGCCGCTGCTCACGAACCCCCGGTGGATGCCGCCGGGGCCGGTGCCGCTCGCCGACATCGCGCTGCGGCACCAACCCGGACCGCGCGTTCCACGGCGTCGACGGCACGGTCGGACCGGTGCTGCCGCCGGGGTCGGCGACGTACTCGGCCGCCATGGCGGCGCACGCGTCACCCTCCGTGTTCACGAACCGGTCCACCTACCGCCTGCTCGCCGCCGACCGGACCGAGCCGGGTCTCGACTTCGGCACGGGCCACTGCCTCGACGGCGTCGACGTCGGCGGGGCGAGCGCCCACGAGTGCGCGGCCCGCGACCTCGGCCTGCTCGACGCGCGGCACCGGGAAGCACTGCTCGCCTAACGTCTGCGGGATGTCGGACACCACGATGACCGCGTGGCGGCAGTGGCGCGAAAGCCCTTGGGGCCGTTTGCGCTACGCGCTCGCCGAAGCCAACCTCACCCGCCACCTCGGGCCGGACCCGCTGCGGGTGCTGGACCTCGCGGGCGGTGACGGCGGCGACGCCATCCCGCTCGCGGTCCGCGGCCACGACGTGACGATCGTCGACCGGTCCGCGGACATGCTCGCCGCCGCCGCGGACCACGCCGCGGCGGCGGACGTGTCCGTGACGCTGGTCGAGGCCGACGTGGCCGACCACGGCCTGGACGGGTTCGACGTGGTGCTGTGCCACAACCTGGTCCAGTACGCGGACGACGCCACCGCGTGCCTCGCCACGGCGCTGGCTCCGCTGCGCGCGGGCGGGCTGTTGTCGGTCATGGCGGTCAACCGGCATTCCGCGCCCCTGCTCGCCGCCATCCGGGACACCGATCCGGTGTCGGCCCTGGCGGCGTTGGAGACCGACCAGGCGCGCACGGTCACGTTCGACACGACGGTGACGCTGCACACCGCCGAGGACCTCGGCGACCGGCTGTCCGCGCTCGGCTGCCCCGTCACCGGCCACTACGGCATCCGTGCCTTCTGCGACTACATCGCCGACGACCAGTCGAAGTCCGAACCGACGTTCTACGCCGAGCTGGAACGGCTGGAGCTGGCGGTCACCGCCCGACCGCCGTACCCGCACTTCGCCAGGCTGTTCCAGCTCGTCGGGACGCGATCGGCCTGAACGCGGTGCGACCTACACCCGTTGGGGCGACTGGTTGGTCCTGCTGTGCTCCGGCACGGTGGGAACGGCCTCGTGGTCCAGCAGCAGTCGCAGGGATTCGTCCGAAAAGGACGGTGCGGGGACCTGGACGCGCCCGGCCGGGGGGCGGCGGGGTTCGGGCTGGTGGAACAGGCGCAGGAGCGCGTGGTGGCGCACGGCGCAGGTGACCGCCAGCAGTGCGATGACGATCAGGACGGGGACGACGGACGTCGTTTGCGGTATGCCGGGTGGCCAATGCCAGTGCAGGTGTCTCACGGGTCCTCCAGGCGCGGCGTGTTGATCCATCCTGGCGTGGCCGAGCCCGTGCGGGCAGGCTGACGGCGGGCCGGTTACCGCGTCCCTTCCTTGCCGGTGCCCGGCAAGTTCGGCCACCCGAGCAGCTTCGCCCCGAGCACGGCGGTCTGGAGCGCGAACCCCTGCTCCGCGTCGTCGGCGGAGTACCCGGTGAGCGCCTTGACCCGCTGCAGCCGGTAGGTCACGGTGCGCACCCCGACCCGCAGCTCGCGGGCGGTGGCCGTCGCGACCCGGCCGCTGGCGAAGTACGCGGACAGGGTGTCCAGCAGCGGCCGGGCGCCCGCCCGCGCGGCGCGCAGCGGTTCGAGCACGACGGACACGAGCTCCGTCAGCGCCGCCGTGTCGCGCAGGAGCACCTGGTACACCAGCAGGTCCGCGGCCCTGTGCACGGTTCCCGGCAGCCCGAGCAGCTCGGCGATCTCCACCGCGTTCTTCGCCTGCTCGAACGACCGCACCGCGCCGCCGGGCCCCGGCTGCGCCCTGCCGATGCCCGCGCGCCACCGGACGTCCCGGTCGACCGCCGCGCCCACCTGGCGCGCGAACTCGTCCGCCGCCCCCTCCAAGGTCTCGGGCGCGACGCAGACGAGCATGCCATCCTTGGTCGTCACGAGCACGTCCCGCGACCCGAGCCGGTGGTACAGCGCCGTTTCCACCTGCCGGGCGACACCGCCGCCGTCGATGAACGGCTCCGGCGATCCGACCACCGCCACCACGTGGCTCGCGGCCAACCGCAACCCGTATCGCTCGGCCCGTTCCGCCAGCTGCCCGAGGTTGCGGCCGTCCAGCAGGTCGTCGACGAACTCCCGCCGGAACGACTCCTCCTGCCGCACCGACCACCGCTGCGCCTGCTCGTAGCCCTCCGCGAGTTCCACCACGGTCGCGTCCGCCGCCCGGAACACCGCCTCCCCGACAGCCTTGAACCCCTCGGTGCCGGTGGCGTCGAGCACCCCTGGCAGCGACGGCCAGGCCAGCCACGTGGCGGTCAGGTACAGGTCGATCACGTCCCGCAGCGCCACGCCCAGTTCGGCGGCCCGGCCCCCGACGTCGTGCCGCAGCCGCTTCTGGTCCTCGCCGATCCGCTGCCCGGTCGCGCTGATCGCCGCCAGGACCTCCAGGTAGCCGTCCAGCAGGTCCGCGGGCGCCCCGCGCGAGTCCCTGCTCGCCCGTGCGGCGATCCCCGCCACGTCCAGTTCGGACGACCTCCGCTTCTTGACCGCCATGACGGGGAGTCTTCCGTCCCCGTCCGGTTCGCGAGGCCGAATCGCGCTAGTCGTGGTCCGGCGCTCCGGTGAGGTGGTGGTCGACCGCCTGGATCGTCTCGCCGAGCAGGCGCCGCACGTGGCCGCCCTTGGCCCGGTAGACGGCGCGGCGGCCGTCGCGGCGGGTGGACACGAGGCCCGCGAGGCGGAGCTTGGCCAGGTGCTGGGACACGGCGGGGCGGGCGGTGCCGACCGCGCCCGCCAGCGTCGTGACGTCGTACTCGGCGCCGCAGAGCAGCCACAGCATCCGGAGCCGGGTGCCGTCGGCGAGCATCCGGAACACGTCCACCGCCGTGTCGACGTGGTCGTCGGCGGGGAGTTCCTGCCAGTGGGTGGCTGTTGCAACGTCGTCGCGTGCGTACATGAGCACGTATGGTGCCACCTTCGACCCACCGAGGAGGCACGGCGGATGCTCGCGGCGTTGCGGAACCGGGACTACCGACGGCTGTTCGCCGCCCAGGTGGTCGCCCTGACCGGCACGGGACTGGCCACGGTCGCGCTCGGCCTGCTGGCCTACCGGCTCGCGGGCCCGGACGCCGGGGTCGTGCTCGGCACCGCGCTGGCGGTGAAGATGGTCGCGTACGTGACGGTCGCGCCGCTGGCGGGCGTGCTCGCGGACCTGCTGCCGCGCAAGGCTTTCCTGGTCTGCCTCGACCTGGTCCGGGCCGCCGTGGCACTCGCCCTGCCGTGGGTGGGGGAGGTCTGGCAGGTGTACCTGCTGATCTTCCTGCTGCAGTCCGCGTCGGCGGCGTTCACGCCGACGTTCCAGGCCACGATCCCGGACGTCCTCCCCGACGAGCGCGAGTACACCGCCGCGTTGACGCTGTCGCGGCTGGCCTACGACCTGGAGAGCCTGCTCAGCCCGCTGCTGGCCGCCGCCGTGCTGCTCGTGGTCGACTTCGACCGGCTGTTCCTGGGCACGTCACTGGGTTTCCTCGCCTCCGCCCTGCTGGTCGTGTCCGCCCTGCTGCCGTCGGCCCGTCCCGCGCGCCGCCGGATCCGCAGGCCCGTGACCAGGGGCGTCCGCGTCTACCTCGCGACGCCGCGGCTGCGCGGCCTGCTCGCGGTGCACCTGGCCGCGGCCGCCGCGGGATCGATGGTGTTCGTCAACACCGTCGGCCACGTCCGGGACACGCTCGGCCGCGGCGCCGCCGACGTGGCGATCGCGTTGGGCGCCTGCGGATGCGGCTCGCTGCTCGCCGCGCTCGTGCTGCCCGCGCTGCTCGACCGGTACGGCGACCGGCTGGTCGTGGTGCGGGCCGCGCAACTGCTGTCGGCCACGCTGTTCGTCGCGGTGCCCGCGCTGTCGTGGGGCTGGCCCGTCCTGCTGGTGCTGTGGGCCGCGATCGGCGCTGGTGGCTCGCTGGTGCTCACGCCCGGTGCTCGGCTGCTGCGCCGCTCGGCCGACTCACCGGACCGCCCGGCCCTGTTCGCCGCGGACTTCGCGCTGTCGCACGCGTGCTGGCTGCTCTGCTACCCGTTGGCGGGCCTGGTGGCCACGGCGGCGGGCATGTCCGCCGCCCTGGTGGTGCTCGGCCTGATCACGGCGGGCGCGACCGGCGCGGCGGTCCGGTTGTGGCCGCTCCACGACCCCGAGGTCGTGGAGCACGACCACGACGGCCTGGCCCCGGACCACGAGCACCTGTGCGGCGCGGCACCGGTCGAGGGCCGGTGGCGGCACGCGCACCCCTACCGGATCGACGAGTTCCACGAGCGCTGGCCCACGGCTTCGGGACGCTGAGCCGGTGCGGCAGTGGGCACGGCGGGCCCTCGCCGTCGCCCCCGGCCAAACGCACGGAGTGGTCGGCCCGACCCGGTTCCTGAGGCGCGGCACGACTTCCCGGCCGGCACCTCGAAGGCAGGCACACCCGCCTGTTCGAGCGGCCACCAGGTGTCCACAGTCCACAATGGACGGAGACTGCTCCGAACGGCCCATCTTCGGGGAATCGTGGTTGTCCGGGGCCTCCGGTGGGTATTGGATGATCGACCTGGTGATCCCCTGGAGGCCCCGATGACCCGGCGTACCGCCGCCGCGCTGACCGCGCTGGCCTTCCTGCTGGCGGGCTGCGAACCGCTGTCCACCGGAACGGACGCCACGGGGGGTTCCGGTACGGCCGTGACGGTCGACCGGGTGCCCGAGGGCACACCGGACGCCGCCACCGCCAAGACCGCGCTCGCCCAGCTGCCCGAGGGCGGGCTCGGCAGGATGGACGGCTACGAACGCGATTGCGGCAACGGCGAGGGCTGCGTCTTCGGCCGCCCGTGGCTCGACGTGGACGGCGACGGCTGCGACCAGCGGAGCCAGGTCCTGGCCCGCGACATGACGGAGGTCGTCCGCAAGGAGGGCCGCTGCTCCGTCACCTCCGGGAACCTGCTCGACCCCTACACCGGCGACACCCTGACCAGCACGTCGAAGATCCAGATCGACCACGTGGTCCCGCTGGCCGAGATGTGGCGCAGCGGTGCGGCCGCCTGGACGCCGGAGCGCCGCGCCGCGGCGGCGAACGACCTCAACAACCTGATCGCCACGACGGGCAAGGTCAACCAGTCGAAGGGCGACAAGACGCCGGACGAGTGGATGCCGCCGAACGCCGCCTACGCCTGCTCGTACGCCAGGGTCTACGTCGGCGTGAAGACCGAGTACGGGCTGGGCGTGCGGGCCGAGGAACGGGCGGCCCTGGACAGGTCGCTCGCCACCTGCCCCTGAGCGCTCCGTTTCCGCCGAACTGCGGGGAACCCAGTTCATTCGCCTGGCGCACGGGGTTTATGCACCAGGCGAATGGACTCCCGAGGCGGGCCGGTCCACGATCGGCACGACTCCCGGCACGGTGCGACCGGTGAAAGACGCCCCAGGGCGTCAGGAGGTGCGGATGCTCAGGAGTTTCCCCCCGCGGCTGGAGAAGCACGTCCTGACGGGTGGTGCGCCGGGGCTGGCGTTGGGAGTCCTCGCGTTCGGGTCGGTCCTCGCGGCGCTGTTCGGCGGACCCGTGACGAAGGCCGTGGCCGTGGTGGTCGCGGTCGTCCTCATGGCGGCCCTCTTCGCCACCTTCGTCGCGCGCCGCCACCACGAGCGGGCGGAGCGGGCCCGTGACCGCAGGCTGGTGGCCCGCTACTGCGACGTCCTCCAGCGCACTCGTGGTGCACCGCTGCACATCAAGATGTGGGACGACGTGACGGTGATCGACACCCGCGGCGGCGCGGTCGAGACGGTCAAGGTCATCGCGGAGGTGCGGGACCAGGACACGCACTTCTTCCGGTTCCGCATCGGGTCCGCCTGGGACCAGCCGGAGTCGCACCGGTCCGAGGTGGTGTGCGTCGTCCGGAACAGCGGTGGCGGACCGAAGTACGAGACGACCAAGACCTGGCTCGCCGACGGCAGGCTGGAGGTGCTGGCCCACCTCCCGGCGCCCGCGGTCGTCGGCGCGGACCTCCGGATCATGCTGACGCTCACGTGGCCAGGGATGTGCGAGCCGCTGGTGCGCGACCGCCTGCCGGACGACTACACCCTGCGCTTCGCCAGGGCCGTCGCGCTCGTGCGCTACGTCATCGTCCTGCCCGAGGGCGAGAACGCGTCGGTCGAGCGGATCGGGTTCGACCGGGAGGAGAAGGGCTACCAGGTGAAGGCCGCTCCGAACGCCGCGGGGCGGACCGAGGTGAGCCTCATCGCCCACGACGTCCCCGCGAAGCGCCGGTTCGGACTACGCCTCGGCCTGGAGTGAGCGAGCCCGCACCCCTTGGGGCACGGGCCGTTCGGCTCAGTCGTCGTCGGTCTTGTCGCCACCGGACACAGTGGACTGCCTTCCTGCTCGCCGGAACTCCCCGTCCGGCGAATCCGATCATGGGAAGGGCTGTCTCACGTCGGGCGTCGTCGGCGCGGATCACGCCGGGCAGTACTTCGTCTTCCGGTTCCTGCGGTGAACGGCGTCCAGCACCGTGCGAGCCCAGTCGACGTCGGGGTGCCCCTCGGCGTCCGTGAGGGCGAGGTCGTCCGGTTCGAGCCATACGCCCGCTTCCGACCAGGTGACGAACCGTCGGTGAGCGGTCGCCTTCGAGACGCCGAACACCGGCGGGAGGTGGCGCCAGGCGCAGCCCGTCACCAGGACGAACGCCACCGCGGCCAGGGCCGCGCGCTCGTCGCGCGGACTCGTGCCGCCGCCCTGGCTCCTTCCGGTCCACTGTGGAATCCTGGGGCGCAGCAGCTCCCAGAGCAGGGGAGGCGCCAGCCGGTCGACGAGACCGCGCTCCATTTGGGACGATCGATCCCAGGCTCGACGTGAGACACCGGAGTCCGGGGGCGCTGCGGTGAGCGTAGGCGGACCGCCGTCGAACGGTTCGCGGGGTTCGGCGCTCCTGATCACGGGTGGAACTCCAGCTTCGTCACGGGGGCTTGTCGAGATTGTCCAGGTTCGCCGACGCTGACGTGGCGCGACAGGCCCGCCGAGTGCTTCCGAAGATATGCTCACGCGGAAACGGTCAAACGAACAACGGGGTCACGGGCATGCGAGAGCCGAGCGACGTGAGGCGTCAGCGGATCCTGGGGGTCGTGGGGTCGCGTGGCGCCGTCCGGGTGACCGACCTCGCCGCCGAGCTGGAGGTTTCGGTCGTCACGCTGCGCCGGGACGTCGAGGAGCTGGCGCTGGCGGGGCACGTGAGGCGCGGGCACGGCGTCGTCCGGCCGGTGGCGCCGGTGGAACAGGAGGCCGCGCTCCTCGTGCCGGACGGACCGGTGGCGCTGGTGGTGCCGGAGCGGCACACGTACCTGTACGAGGCGGTGCACGGGGCTCGGGCGGTGCTGGAGGAGGCCGGGCTGAGGGTGGCCCTGCACATCGCGCCGCAGGTCACGGGAGCGGAGCGGCCGATCGTGGAGCGGGTGGTGGCGGACGGGGCGCGCGGGTTGCTGATCGCGCCGAGGTGGCGGTCGGCCGCCGCGGAGGAGGCGGACCACGGCTGGCTTGCCCGTGCGGGGGTGCCCACGGTGCTGGTGGAGCGCCGTCCGCGCCGAGGCGGCGCGCTGCACGCGGTGGACTCGGTCTGCTCCGACCACTGGCACGGGATGCACCTGGCCGTGGACCACCTGGTGTCGTCGGGACACCGGCGGATCCTGCTGGCGGCGCGGGACGACAGTCCGACGGCGCGGGCGTTGCGGACGGCGTTCGCGGAGATCGCCGCGGCCCGGCCGGAGGTCGAGGACTGGGCGGTGGTGCTCAGCGCGCCGGACGCCGGACCGGGTCCGGGCGCCGAGCCGGTGGCCGAGTTCGCCGAGCAGGTCCGCGAGCGGGGGATCACCGGCGTCGTGCTGCACGGCGACGTGGAGGCGTTGATGCTGGTGCAGCACCTGGTCGAGCACGGCGTGCGGGTGCCGGAGGACTGCTCGGCGGTGGCGTACGGCGACGTGGTGGCGGGTCTGGGCGGCACGCCGCTGACCGCGGTCGCGCCGCCGAAGGCCGAGGTGGGGAAGGTGGCGGCCGAGTTGCTGCTGCGCAGGCTCGCCGGGGGAACCGGGACGCGTCGGGTCGAGTTGCTGCCGGAGCTGAAGGTGCGCGGCTCAACGGCGATCGTTTGACCGCTTTGCGTTCTTGTGATCGAGGTATCGACCTGATAATGCTCAACCGATCAGGATTTCGGTGTCCCGCCCGAGTCAGCGGAGGTCGCCGATGTCTGGTCGACCTCGCGCGGCCCTCGCCATGGGGATGGATTCGGCGGAGGCCGTCTTCGACGCGGGCACCCTGCGCGCGCTCGGCGAGGTCTGCGACCTCGTGACGGCCGAGGTGCTGCACGACTTCGGCACCGACCCTGCCCGTGCCGCGCTGGCCGAGGTCGACGTGCTGGTCACCGGCTGGGGCTGCCCGCCGCTCACCGACGCAGTCCTGGCCGACGCGCCGCGGCTGCGCGCCGTCGTGCACACCGGCGGGTCCGTGCGCGGTCACGTGACGCAGGAGTGCTGGGACCGGGGCGTCGAGGTGTCGTCGGCGGCCTCGGCGAACGCGCACGTTGGGGATGCCCGGAACACCGATCAGGCAGGCCGCGCGGTTGGCGGCTGACCACGGCTGCCGAGGGCTGGAGATCCGGACTCACCCCGGCGAGCAGGTCCACATCGGACTCTCCCACCGCGAGGTCGACCGGGTGCGCGCGGAGGTCGTCGAAGAGGGGCTGGAGATCGCCTGCCTCGCGGGCTGCGCGCGGGTCTGCGCTCCGGGCCCGCACGAGCCCGTGGTCGCCGAGTTGCGGGCGCTGATCGACTTGGCCCACCGGATCGGCGAGGAGGCGGTGCGGCTCGTGGAGCCGTTCGGCGCGCCGGACCTGGTCGCGGCTGTGGGACGCGCTGCACCCGTGGTGGCGCGGCGAGGAGCCCGCGGACGCGGCAGGTGCTGGGGGAGTACCTCGACTGCTTCCAGGTGAAGGACGCCGTCGGCGCGACCCCGGTCGTGCCCGGTGAGGGGGCCGTGCCGCTTGCCGGGCGCGGCGAGGCGCTGCGCGGCGGGTCGGGCTGGGTGTCGCTGGAGTGGGAGAAGGCGTGGCACCCGGAGATCCCGTCGGTCGGCGAGCCGTTGCGCGCCGCCGCCGGGTGGTTCGCGGAGTACTCCTCCCGCTAGTCGGACTGCTGTTGTACGGTAATTTGGAAAGCGCTTTCCACGGGAGGACGAATGGCCACGCGGACCCTGGGCGTCGTGATGAACGGCGTGACCGGACGGATGGGACACCGGCAGCACCTCGTGCGCTCGGTGCTCGCGATCAGGGAGCAGGGGGGTGTCGAGCTGTCCGACGGCTCTCGGGTCCAACTGGAGCCGGTCCTGGTCGGCCGCAACGCCGCCAAGCTCGCCGAACTGGCGGACCGGCACGGGCTGACCCGCTGGACGACGGACCTCGACGCCGCGCTGGGCGACGACTCCTGCCCGCTGTACTTCGACGCGCAGCTCACGGCCGTGCGGGAGAAGTCCATCCTGCGGGCCATCGACGCGGGCAGGCACGTCTACACCGAGAAGCCCGTCGCCGAGTCCGTCGAGGGCGCGCTGACCCTGGCCCGCCGCGCGGCCGAGGCGGGCGTGAAGAACGGCGTCGTGCACGACAAGCTGTACCTGCCCGGCCTGCTCAAGCTCAAGCGCCTGGTGGACAGCGGGTTCTTCGGCCGGGTGCTCAGCGTGCGCGGCGAGTTCGGCTACTGGGTCTTCGAGGGCGACTGGCAGGCCGCGCAACGGCCGAGCTGGAACTACCGCGCCGAGGACGGCGGCGGCATCACCGTGGACATGTTCTGCCACTGGAACTACGTGCTGGAGAACCTGTTCGGCGCGGTGACCTCGGTGATCGCCAAGACCGCCACCCACATCCCGAGCAGGGTGGACGAGGCGGGCGCGTCCTACGACGCCACGGCCGACGACGCCGCGTACGCCATCTTCGAGCTGGAGGGCGGGGTGGTCGCCCAGCTCAACTCGTCGTGGTGCGTCCGCGTCCACCGCGACGAACTGGTCGAGTTCCAGGTCGACGGCACGCGGGGCAGTGCCGTCGCGGGCCTGCGCAAGTGCGTGGTCCAGCCGCGCGAGGCCACCCCCCGGCCGGTGTGGAACCCGGACCTGGAGGAGACGCGCTCCTACCGCTCCCAGTGGCAGGAGGTCCCGGACAACGCCGACTTCGACAACGGTTTCAAGGCCCAGTGGGAGCAGTACGTCCGGCACGTGGTCGAGGACACCCCGCACCCGTACGACTTCATGGCGGGGGTCCGCGGCATCCGCCTCGCCCAGGCGGGTCTGGAGTCGTCCCGCACGAACCGGCGGGTCGAGCTGTGATCACCCTCCCCACCCTCGAGGGCGCCCTGCGCGACTACGTGCCGCGCGAGCCCGTGGCCTGGCCCGAACCCGCCGGTCCGCCACGGTCCCGGATCGCGTTCGCCGCCGCGCACGTCGTGGCGGATCCCCTGGGGGACAACAGCCCCGGCGCGCCCGCCGTGGTGGACTGGGACAGCACCCTCGGGTTCCGCAGGCACCTCTGGTCCTACGGCCTCGGCGTCGCCGAGGCGATGGACACCGCTCAGCGCGGCATGGGCCTGGACTGGACCACCACCAGGGAGCTGATCCGCCGCAGCGCCGCCGAGGCGAGGCACCTCGGCGTCCGCATCGCCGCGGGCGCGGGCACGGACCACGCGGACCCGACGACGCTGGACGAGGTCGTGCGCGCGTACTCCGAGCAGTTCGACGTGGTCCAGGACGCGGGCGCGCAGGTCATCGTCATGGCCAGCAGGCACCTCGCCCGCCTCGCCACCGGTCCGGGCGACTACCGGCACGTGTACGACCGACTGCTGCCGCACGCCCACGCGCCGGTGGTCCTGCACTGGCTCGGGCCGGTGTTCGACCCGGCGCTGGAGGGCTACTGGGGCTCCTCCGACGTCGACGCCGCGACCGCCGCGTTCCTCGACCTCGTGCACGAGCACGCCGACCACGTCGACGGCGTGAAGGTCTCCCTGCTCGACGCCGAGCACGAGAAGTCGTTGCGCGCCAAGCTCCCCGCGGGCGTCCGCCTCTACACCGGCGACGACTTCAACTACCCCGAGCTGATCAAGGGCGACGGCACCGCCGCGAGCGACGCCCTGCTCGGCATCTTCGCCGCCATCGCGCCCGCCGCCTCCCGCGCGCTGCACGCGCTCGACGACGGCGACCTCGCGGCCTACGACGCCGCGTTCGAGCCGACGCTCCCGTTGGCCCGCCACGTCTTCGGCGCTCCCACGTACTACTACAAGACCGGCATCGCCCTCCTGTCCTGGCTTTCCGGCCTCCAGCCCGGTTTCTCCATGGTCGGCGGCCTGCAGAGCGCCCGCGGCCTGCCTCACCTGGCGGAGACCTACGTCCTCGCGGACCAGGCCGGACTGCTCCCCGACCCGGAGTTGGCCGTGCACCGCATGTCGTCCCTGCTCGACGTCTACGGGGTCGTCCGGTGAACCGCCTGTCCCTCAACCAGAAGACCGTCAACGGCTGCACGCTGCCGGAGGCCGTGGCCGCCTGCACCCGTGCGGGCATCACCTCGATCGGCGTCTGGCGGGAACCCCTGCACGACCTCGGCGTGGACGCGGGCGTCGCCCTCGTCGCCGAAGCGGGCCTGCACGTCTCCTCCCTGTGCCGGGGCGGGTTCTTCACCGCGCCGGACCGCCAGGAGGTCCTGGCCGACAACCGGCGCGCCGTCGACGAGACGGCGGCGTTGAACGCCGACTGCCTGGTCCTCGTGGTCGGCGGCCTGCCGCCGGGCAGCCGCGACCTCCCCGCCGCCCGCGGCCGGGTGGCCGACGTCCTCGCCGAGCTGGTCCCGTACGCCGCCGACCGCGGCGTCCGCTTGGCCTTGGAACCCATGCACCCGATCTACGCCGCTGACCGCGGCGTCCTCTCCACCCTCGGCCAAGCGCTGGACCTGGCCGAACAGCACGACCCGGCCGTCGTCGGCGTGGTCGTGGACACTTTCCACGTCTGGTGGGACCCCGATCTGGAGCGGCAGATCGCCAGGGCGGGGGACCGCGTCGCGTCGTTCCAGGTGTGCGACTGGATCACCCCGCTCCCGGCCGACACCCTGCTCGCCCGAGGTGTGATGGGCGACGGGCACATCGACTTCCGGCACATCGCGGGCCTGGTGGCCAAAGCGGGGTACACCGGCGACGTCGAGGTGGAGATCTTCAACGCCGACGTGTGGCGCGAGGACCCGGACACCGTCGTGGCAAAGGTCGTGCGGCGCTTCGCCGAGCACGTCAGCGCTGCTGCCACATGGAGTAGATGAGGTTCTCGCCGTCCGCGCACACCACCTGCGGCATCGAACCCTCCGGCACCTGGTTGCACGACATCGGCCCGATCGCGAGCGGCGGCAGCCCGGTCTTCGGGTCGGAGCGCTGCGCGTAGTAGTCGAACAGGACGGCGGCGGCCTGGTCGCAGTCCAGCCTGCCCGCTGGGGTCTCGACCACCACCGCGAGCATCTCCTTGCCCAGGGCCCCGGTGAACGGCCGGTCGCAGTACTGGGCCGGCGCGCTCTCGTCGACCACGGGTGGCGGGACCAGGACCGGAGTCGACTCGGTCTCGGTCGTGGTCGTGGTGGTTTCCGCGGTCGTCGTTTCCGGGGGAGTGGACGACACCGACCCGGACCCGGAGCCGGACCCGGCGACGACGCTGGAACAGCCCGCGGCCAGCACGGCGAGCAGCAGTGGCGCGATCACGAACCTCATGTCACCAGGTTCGACCGCCCAGGCCCTACCGTTACGCCATCGGGAGGGGAATCGGACTCGGGAAGGGTGACCGTGGCACCACGTGGTTCGCGCTGGCTCTCCGGCATCGTCCAGATCGCCGAACCGGACGGCGTCGTCGACCTGGGGCCGGGCCACCTGGATCCGGCGCTGCTCCCGACCGAACTGATGCGCGAGGCGTACGGCGTCGCCTTCGACGACTACGGCCCGGCGGGCCTCACCTACGGCGAGAACCAGGGCCCGCTGCCGCTGCGGGAAGCCCTGGCCGAGCGCGTCACCGCCGCCGACGGCATCCCGTGCCACGCCGACCAGGTCGTCATCACCGCGGGCACGTCCACCACGCTCGACCTGCTCGCCCGCTGGTCGCTGCCCGACGCCGACACCGTCGTGGCCGACGCGCTGGCCTACGACTACGGCATGCGCGTCTTCGCCGAACGGGGCCTGACCGCCACCCGCGTGCCCATGGACGCCGCGGGCATGGTCCCGGAGGCGCTGGACGAGGCCCTGCGCTCCCACCGCGCCGCGGGCAACGGGGTGGCGCTGCTGTACCTGCTGCCGACCTTCCACAACCCCACCGGTCTCGTCGTGCCGCGCGAACGCCGTTCGGCGCTGGTCGAGGTGGCCAGGGCGCACGGCGTCGTCGTGGTGGAGGACGACGCCTACGCCGACATCGCGTTCGGACCCGCCCCACCGCCTTCGGCGGCCGGTCTGGCCGGCTACCAGGGGGTTCTCCGCCTGGGCACGTTCTCCAAGTCCTTGGCGCCGGGCCTGCGCCTTGGCTGGCTCGCCGCCGACGCCGCCACCGCGAGCCGCCTGGCCGAGAGCGCCGCGTTCAGCAGCGGCGGCGGCCTCAACCACCTGGCGGCCGTCGCCGTGGCGGGACTGCTGGACAGCGGCGCCTACGAGGACCACGTGCGGTGGCTGCGCGACCAGCTCCGCCACCGCCGTGACGCGCTGGTCTCCACGCTGCGCGCGACCCTGCCTCCCGAGTTCCGCTTCACCACCCCCGACGGCGGTTTCTTCCTCTGGGTCCACCTCCCCGACGGCTACCCGGAGGCGGAGGCCGTCGAGGCGGCGGCGCGGGCGGGATCGCCGGTGGTGCCGGGCTCCCGCT
The DNA here is from genome assembly GCA_049997955.1 of Umezawaea sp. cmx-9-4. GTDB lineage: Bacteria > Actinomycetota > Actinomycetes > Mycobacteriales > Pseudonocardiaceae > Umezawaea. The sequence continues at coordinate 329,371 of JAEBDY010000005.1, forward strand.
TCGGCCACGGCACGGGCCCCGCGGTCCGGCTCTCCTGGAGCTTCCACGGCCCGGAGCGGCTGGCCGAGGGGGCTCGGCGGCTGGCACGGGCGTGGACGTCGGCACTTCCCGGCTGACCGTGAACGGTCACCGCCGTCGTTCACCTTGCCCCAGTGGCGTGGATCACCTACCGTCACGATGAACATGAATCGGCTTCACGTACCTCGGGAGTGCGAATGCGGGCCACTCGGCGTTCGGTCGTCATGACTGTGCTGACCACCGTGGCGGGGGTCCTGGTGTTCACGGGCCAGCCCGCCGCTCAGGCCGGTCCGGAGCCCTACCTCGTCGGGCGCGGCATCTCCGACGTGACGGGACCCGCCGCCGAGAACGGGATGATGGGGTACTCGGACTTCGACCAGAAGACCACCGGCATCCACCAGCGCCAGCGGTCCCGCGCCTACGTCGTGGTCGACCGGGCCACCGGTGGCCGCGTCGCGTACGTCAACGCGGACCTGGCGATGATCTTCCGCGCCGTGCAGGAGTCCGTGCTGGGCAAGCTCCAGGAGCGCTACGGCTCGCTGTACACCCGCGAGAACCTGCTGCTGTCGGCGACGCACACGCACGCCGGGCCGGGCGGGTACTCCCACAACCTGGCCTACAACCTGTCGGTCCTCGGCATGCAGCAGCAGACGCTCGACGCGGTCACCAACGGCATCGTCGAGTCGGTCGTCGAGGCGCACGAGGACCTCAAGCCCGGCTCGCTGTCGCTGGGCCGCGGCGAGCTGACCGACGCGAGCGTCAACCGGTCGCGGGTGGCGTTCGAGCAGAACCCCGCGGCGGACAAGGAGTTCTTCCCCGCCGCGATCGACCCGGCGATGACCGTGCTGAAGTTCAAGCAGGGCACCGCCGACGTCGGCGCGGTCAGCTGGTTCGCCACCCACAACACGTCGATGACCGGCGAGAACACGCTGATCAGCCCGGACAACAAGGGCTACGCGTCCTACCAGTGGGAGCACGACGACTCCGGCGTGCGCTACCTGGACGACCGGCCGGGCTTCGTCGCCGCGTTCCCCAACACCAACGCGGGCGACATGTCGCCGAACCTGAACCTGCGCCCCGGATCCGGGCCCACCGAGGACCCCGTCGAGAACACCCGGATCATCGGCGAGCGGCAGAACCGCAAGGCCCAGCAGATCTACTCCGGGCCGCAGACCGCCGTGACCGGCGGCGTGGACCACCGGATGAGGTTCGTGGACATGGGGTCCGTGGCGGTGGACGGCCGCTACACCACTGACGGCAGGCCCGGCACCACCTGCTCGGGCGTGGTGGGCGCCTCGACGATGGCGGGCAGCATCGAGGACGGTCCGGCGATCCCCGGCTTCACCGAGGGCATGCAGAGCCCGATCAAGGCACTGCTGGAACCGCTGAACATCCCCGTGCCGCAGTGGCTCAAGGACTGCCAGTACCCGAAGGCGTCCCTGGTCCCGACCGGGCTGGTGCAGGCGACGCCGAACGTGGTCCCGCTGCAGATCATCCGGATCGGCCAGCTGCACCTGCTCGCCGTGCCGGGCGAGGTGACGATCACGGCGGGTCTGCGGATCCGCCGCGCGGTCGCCACCGAGCTGGACGTGCCGCTGGACACCGTGCTGATCCAGGGCTACGCCAACGACTACAGCCAGTACGTCACCACGCCGGAGGAGTACGACCTCCAGCAGTACGAGGGCGGCTCCACCCTGTTCGGCCGCAACACCGCGCCCGCCTACCAGCAGGAGTTCGGCAAGCTCGCGGCGTCGATGCGCGCGGGCACCACGCCCGCCGCGGGTCCGACGCCGACCAAGCCGCCGTTCACCGACCTGAACCTGCAGACCGGCGTGGTGTTCGACGACAAGGCGCTGTCGCACACCTTCGGCCAGGTCCTCACCCAGCCCGCCGCGTCCTACACGAGCGGGCAGACCGCGACCGCGGTGTTCGTCACCGGGCACCCGAAGAACAACCTGCGCCGCAACGGGACCTTCCTGGAGGTGCAGCGGCTGGTGGACGGCCAGTGGACCCGCCACGGCGACGACGGCGACTGGTCCACCCGCTACCAGTGGAGGCGCTCCGGCGTGGCCAACTCGGAGGCCACGGTCACCTGGGCGATCCCGGCGGGCACCCCCGCGGGCACGTACCGGATCGTGCACAACGGCGACTGGAAGAGCGGCTGGACCGGCAAGATCACCGCGTTCACCGGCGCGACGGGCACCTTCACGGTCGGCTGACCGGGCGGGGGGCGGGTTCACCACCCGCCTCCCGCGGTGCGCCCAGCGCGATGGTCAGTTCGAGCACGGTCGTGGGGTCCTCCAGCCGCGATCCGTACAGCTCGCGGAGCTGGCTCATCCGGTAGCGCACGGTCTGCGGGTGCACGAACAGGTCCGCCGCGATCTCCTCGCGCCGCCCGTGGTGCAGCAGCCACGAGCGCAGCGTCTCCACCAGTTTGGCCCGCGGCCCCGGCCGCAGGCCGTCGAGCGGCGCCAGGACCTGGGCGCGCAGGTCGTCGAGCGCCTCGACGTCGGACAGCAGGACGAGATCGGCCAGCCGCTGCTCGGTGTCCAGGGGCGCGTTGCCCACGGGCTGGAGGCCGAGCCGCACGGCCCGCTGGGCCCGGAGGTAGGACGCCCGCACCTCCGTCCACGGTCGAGCGGGTCCGAACACGGCTTCCACGCCGAGGAGGGCGCTGGTCAGCGACGGCCGGAAGCGGCCGTCGACGTCGGGGACCAGGAGCACCGTCATCCGTCCCTCGGGGACGTCCTCGTCGGCCTGCAGGGTGCGCGGATCGAGCCGCACCAGCACGCCGCGGGCCCTCGCCTCGGGGACGATCACCGCGGTCAGCGAGCGCGGCGGTTCCCAGCTCGCCCGCTCCGCCGCCGCCACCAGCTCGTCGGGGTTCCCGCCGCTGAGCAGGCCGTGCGCCAGTCGCTCCAGGTAGTGCTGCCGAACCCGGCCGGTGGTGGCCAGCTCGTCGCCGTGGCCCGCCACGCTGAGCGCCGACAGCCGGTCGATGTAGGCGAACAGGAGTTCGGCGAACCTGGCCATCTCCCCGGACGAGAGGCCGAGCGCCGCGATGGCGCTCAGCTCCCGCCACGCGACCCGCGCCCCGACCCGGTAGGCGGCCAGCAGCGCGTCCATCGACCGGCCGCTGCGGGCCTCGCCGCGGCCGAGCGCGTACGCGCCGTCGAGGGCGGGACCCAGCGGGGTGCCCGCGTCCGCGCTCCCGGTGCCCGCCGTCAGCTCCAGGAACCCGCCCAGCGCCAGCTGCACGGCCCGCTCGATCGTCCGGCCCGTCCCGCCGGTGAAGACCTCGGCGTACGCGGGCACGTCCACGACGACGGCGGCGACCGTGTGCTCGGCGACCGATGCCAGCTCGGACCGCATCGCCGCCGCCACCGGTTCGGGTAGCTGGAACTCCTCCAGACGGGAGGAGTTGTTCGCAGGTGACAAGGAACGGGCCTCGATTCACGTCGGAGGCACAGGAATTTACCCTCCGATGTTGACACGCTGGAGTCATGTCGACAACACGGACCCCGGCCCGGGTTTCGCTGCGCGCCCGCGCCCGCCGGATCGCCGAGCTGGTGACCACGCCGCTCGTGCCCAGCGACTACTGGGACCTCCTGGACCCGCTGCGGGGCGGCGCGAACCCGCGCGGGCGGATCGAGGCCCTGCGGGCCGAGACCCGTGACGCCGTGACCCTCGTCATCCGGCCGGGACGCGGCTGGGCGGGCCACACCGCGGGCCAGTACGTGCGCCTCGGCGTCGACGTGGACGGGGTCCGCCACTGGCGCTCGTACTCCCTGACCTCGCCGCCCCGGCCCGACGGCACCATCACCGTCACGGTCAAGGCCGTGCCGGGCGGGACCGTGTCGGAGTTCCTCGTCCGCCAGGTCCGGGTCGGCACCGTCGTGCAGCTCGACCAGGCGGCCGGTGACTTCACCCTGCCCCGCGTCCGGCCCGCGAAGGCGCTGTTCGTCACCGCGGGGAGCGGCATCACGCCGGTGATGGGCATGCTCCGCGACGGCGCCGCCGAACTCGACGACGTCGTGCTCGTGCACTCCGCCCCCCGGCCGGAGGACGTCGTCTTCGGCGCCGAACTGCGGGGGATCGCCGCTCGCGGCGGGCTGCGCCTGGTGGAACGCCACACCGGGGTCGACGGGCGGCTCACCCCCGAGCAGCTCGCGACGCTGGTCCCCGACCTCGCGTCCAGGCAGACCTGGGCGTGCGGCCCGAACGGCCTGCTCGACGCGTTGCAGAACACCTACGACGCCGCGGGCAACGGCCACCTGCTGCACACCGAGCGGTTCCGCCCCGTCGTGATCGCCGTCGGCGACGGCGGCACCGTCTCGTTCGCCGACTCCGGCGTCACCGCCGACTCCGACGCCGCCACCTCGCTGCTCGACACCGGCGAGGCCAACGGCGTGCTCATGCCGTCCGGCTGCCGCATGGGCATCTGCTTCGGCTGCGTCATCCCGCTGCGCGAGGGGTCGGTGCGCGACCTGCGCGACGGCCGGGTGACCACCGCCGCGCCCGGCGACGACATCCGCGTCCAGACCTGCGTGTCCGCCGCGGCGGGCGCCTGCCACCTCGGCATCTGACCACACCCCACTGCGAGGACACCATGACCACGATCCAGAAGCAGGCAGACAGCCCGATCGCCCACCTGACGGCCGAGGACGTCGAGAACCTCGGCAGGGAGCTGGACGCGTTGCGGGAGAAGGTGATCGCCAGCCGCGGCGCGAGCGACGCCGCCTACATCCGCAAGGTGATCAAGACGCAGCGCGTGCTGGAGATGGGCGGCCGGGCCGTGCTGCTCGCCTCCCGCTTCCCCCCGGCGTGGTTCGTCGGCACCGCCGCCCTGTCGATCGCCAAGATCCTGGAGAACATGGAGATCGGCCACAACGTCATGCACGGCCAGTGGGACTGGATGCGCGACCCGAAGATCCACTCCACCACCTGGGAGTGGGACCACGCCTCGCCCGCCGAGCAGTGGAAGCACTCGCACAACGAGCTGCACCACACATACACCAACGTCCTCGGCAAGGACAACGACCTCGGCTACGGCATCATGCGCGTCGACGAGGGCCAGCGGTGGTACCCGGCGCACCTCGGGCAGCCGCTGTGGAACCTGATCAACGCGATCTTCTTCCAGTACGGCATCGCCGCCTACGACCTGGAACTGGGCAAGAACCTCAGCAGCAAGGCCCGCCGCACGAACCCCGACTTCAAGGCCCGCCTCGCCGCGACGCTGCGCAAGGTCCGCAAGCAGGCCACCAAGGACTACCTCGTCCACCCGCTCCTGTCCGGCCCGTCCGCTCCCACGACGCTGGCCGCGAACCTCACGGCGAACCTCATCCGCAACCTGTGGACGCACTCGGTGATCATGTGCGGTCACTTCCCCGAGGGCGTCGAGACCTTCGAGCGCACGTCGATCGAGGGCGAGACCCGCGGCGAGTGGTACCTGCGGCAGATGCTCGGCTCGGCCAACATCAGCGGCGGACCGGCGATGCACGTCATGACCGGGAACCTGTCCTTCCAGATCGAGCACCACCTGTTCCCCGACCTCCCCAGCAACCGCTACCAGGAGATCGCGCCGGTCGTGCGGAACCTGTTCGAGCGCTACGGCCTGTCCTACACCAGCGGGTCCCTGCCCAAGCAGGTCGCCTCCGCGTGGCGGAAGGTCATCCGGCTGGCGCTGCCGAACGACTTCCGCGGCCGCGCCGCGAAGCACCAGGCCGCGACGACCGCCCGTCCGACGTCCGACCGCGCGGCGTCGCCGGGTCGTCGGCCCGAGCCGTCCAGGGTGGCGGTCGCCGGTTCCTGATCGCCGGAGCGCCGCTCGAACCCGGCCGTGCGAGGCCGGACGGCGGTGTGCGCCGACCACCAGGACGGCGGGGCCCGGTTCACCGGCAGCGGTCCGGGCTGCCGGAGGTCGCGGAGCGCGGGATCGGTGATCAGGCCGGTGGCCCGCACCGGTCGTCACCCCCGCTCAGAACCGCCGATCGAGGTCGGGAGCCGCGGCCGGGCGGCCGAGGTGGTAGCCCTGGGCCTGGTCGCAGTCCAGGCGTCGCAGGATGTCCAGCTGGAGCGCGTGCTCGACCCCTTCGGCGACCACGGTGAGGTCGACGGCGTGGGCCATGGCGATGACGCTGGTGACGATGGCCTCCGCGTCGTCGGACTTGCCGAGTCCCGCGGTGAACGACTGGTCGATCTTGAGGATGTCCAGGGGGAGCGTCAGCAGTTGGGCGAGCGAGGAGTACCCGGTGCCGAAGTCGTCGATGGCGAGCCGGACGCCGAGCCCGCGCAGGGCCGCGAGGGTGCGGGCGGCGATGGTGGGATCGCGCATCAGCGCGCTCTCGGTGATCTCCAGGCACAGGGCGCTCGGAGGCAGTCCACTCGTGCCGATCGCCTCCCGCACGGTGGGCACGAGGTGGGGGTCGTCGAGTTGGCGCGCGGACAGGTTCACGCTGAGCTGGAGGTCGGGGTGGTGGTCGTGCCGAAGCGCGACGATCCCCTTGGTCGCGAGGCGGAGCATGTGGACGCCGATGATGTTGATCAGATCGCTCTCCTCGGCGAGCCCGATGAACTCGCCGGGGGAGATGAGGCCGTAGCGGGGGTGCGTCCAGCGCAGCAGGCCCTCGACCATGGTGGTGCGGCCCGAGCGGAGGTCGACGATCGGCTGGTAGGCCAGCCACAGCTGGGCGTTGCGGGGGGCTTCGCGCAGGTCCTGTTCCAGCCGCAGCCGCCGCTGGGTGCGTTCCCGCAGGTCGACGTCGAAGAACGCGTGGCGTCCACGGCCCTGCGTCTTGGCCTCGTACATCGCCAGGTCGGCGTCGCGGAGCAGGTCCGCGCCGTCACGGGGGTCGTCCTGGTCCGCGATCACGATGCCGACGCTGGCGTCGATGTGCAGGTTCCGGCCGTCGACGGAGATCGGCCTGTTCAGCTCGACGCGGATGTGCTCGACGAGCGCCGTCGCGTCGTCCGGACTGGTGGTCCCGTAGGCGATCACCGCGAACTCGTCGCCGCCGAGCCTGCCGACCACGTCGCCGCGGCGCACGCTGCGGCTCAGCCGCGTGCCCAGGACCTGGAGCACCTTGTCGCCCGCGCTGTGGCCGAGCGAGTCATTGATGATCTTGAACTTGTCGAGGTCGATGAACAGCACGGCCGTCCGGCCCGAACGGTGGCGCCGTGCGGTCCCGCTGAGCCGGTCGATGATCACCGTCCTGTTGAACAGCCCGGTCAGCGCGTCGTGGGTCGCCTCGTGCTCCAGCCGCCCGTCGATCATCCGGCGTTCGGTGATGTCGGTGAAGGACACGACCACGGCCCACGGCCCGTCGCCCCCGGAGGTGATGGCGCGGCAGCTCAGCGACACCCAGATGTGGGACCCGTCCGGCTTGCCGACGCGGATGATCCGCCCGTTCTGCGGTCGCCCGGTGAGCCGCGTGACGACCGAGGGGTAGTTCGCGATCGGGATGCGCGCGCCGGTCTCGTCGTAGAAGTCGGCCATGGTGGTCGGCACTCCGACGACGTCCTGCTCGCGGACCCCGATGATGCGCTCGGCCGCGGGGTTGACCGATTCGATCAGCCCGGTGGGCCCGATCACGATGACGCCCTCGTCGAGCGCGGCCACCACCGCGGTGAAGTGCTGTTCGGCACGCCTGCGCGCGGTCTCGTCCGCGCAGATGATCACGTACCCGTCGTTCATCCGGGCCACCGACACGCGGACCGCGAGCACGCCGCCGCCCGAGCTGCGGTGGACGGCCTGCACCACGCCGCCCGCCTCCAGGACGGCCTCGGGATCCAGCGGCGCGCCGATCAGGACGTGGATCGGCTGCCCCAGCGCCTCGCTCGCCGGGTAGCCGTACACGGCCTCCGCGGTCGGGTTCCAGCTGGTCACCAGCCCCTCGGCGGTGGTCGCGACCAGCGCGTCGCTGACGTGGGCGACCAGCGCGGCCTGGTAGCGCAGGGCCGCCGCGACCGCCTTCTGGTCCGTCACGTCCCGCATGATCACCTGGAACGCGGGCCGACCCTCCCAGGTGGTGCGCACGGACACCGACTCGATGTCGAGGGTGCCGCCGTCCGATCGCTTGAGGACGGCCTCAGCCGGGTCGCTCGTGGCGCCCGGCACGCCTAAGTCGGAGATGCGGTCGAGCATCGGGACGACCGAGTCGGGGTGGACGAAGTCGGTGATCGGCCGGTTCAGGATCTCGGAGGTGGAACCGGCCCTGGTGAACCGGACCGCCGCCGGGTTCGCGTAGACCACCTGCCCCGCTTCGTGCACGACGATCGCCTCGGGGGACAGCTCCACCAGCAGCCGGTACCGGTCGGCCAGGTCGGTGAGCGCTTGCTGCTGGTGGTGCCGGTCGGTCACGTCGGTCGCGATGCCGACCAGCCGCCTGCCCGCGGGTCGCGCCGAGACGCGGGCCCGGAACCGGATCCAGCGGACGTCCCCGCCGGGGACCTCGCAGGGCTGTTCGAGTTCGAAGTCCTCCCACACCGGAGCCGCCTCCGCCGCGACGGTCAGCGGAGCGATCAGTTCGGACAGACGTGCCTCCACCAGGTGGTCTTCCGCGCCGCCCACGCCCACCATCTCGTCGAGACCGGACATCCACCTGACGGTCCCGGTGGCGAAGTCGAACCACCACACCACGGCCTGCCCGGCCGACAGCGCGAGCTCGACCACCAGTTCGCGGTCGGATCCGACGTCGCCCATGAGTTCCTTCACGTCGTGGCTCCCGGGCCCGCTGTTCCGTCCGGTCGGCGGTGGTGTTGGCATCGTGGAGTCCTACTACATCGGTCGCGCAAAACCCACCCATCTGCGGCACACACGGTGTGTCGTTATAGCGGGTCCACGTTACGGGTGGCGGCGAGGGTCGGCATCCGGGTGATCCACCGGGAACAGTCCACTGTGGAACGGCGGACCGCGGCGCCAGGTGGGCGGCGTCGGACCGTGCTCGGAATGCGGCCTACGCAAGGGCCGGCACCGTTACCATCGGGTGTGTTGGCGGTGGAAACGGTGCGTCGCGGCGCATCCGGGTGGCGTCTTGCGGTGCACGCCACTGGCGGGCCGCCGGCCAACACGAGTCCACACGGCTGACGGTACTCCGTTCGGCGGATCGACCGCCACGGTTCCACGTCGGTGGTGTCGGCCCTCTAGTCGGGAGGGGAGCGGTGATGGTTGCGCGAGGTGTGGGGATTTGCGGGATCGGTGTCGTCAGCGGGTACGGGTGGGGACGTGAACCGCTGTGGGACGGCCTGATGAGCGGCAAGCCCGCCGCCGCGGTGGTGCCGGGGCTCGGGAGGACGCCGGGTGACGCGGTGTGGGCGGCGCGGGTGGCCGAGGGCGGTGATCCGAAGGACGGACCCAGCCGGTTCGCCAGAGCCATGCGCGCGGCCGCGCGGGAGGCGATCCAGGACGCGGGCGACCGCGGCTGGAGTCCGGGGCGGAGGGTCGGCCTGCTGCACGCGGTCGTGCTGGGGGAGGTCGACCTGTGGCGCGACTTCTACACCACGCGCGGCGGCGAGCTGTCGGTGCGGGAGTACCTGGCGCTGATGCCGTCCACCCCGATGTCCGCGTTCATGCAGGAGTTCGGCTTCCACGGTCCGGCGATGAGCGTGTCCGCTATGTGCGCCTCCGGCAACGCCGGTCTGATCACCGCGAAGTCCTGGCTGGACGCCGGCCTCGTCGACGACGTGGTGTTCGTGGCCACGGACCTGTCGCTCACCCCGGAGAACGTGTCCCACTTCGTCCGGCTCGGCGTCGCGATCGTCGACGCCGAGCCGCTGGACGCGTGCCGACCGTTCCAGCAGGGCAGCAGGGGCTTCGTCATGGGGGAGGCCTCGGTGTCCTTCGTGCTGTCCCGGCGGGCGGGCCGGCCCTACGCGTACGCGCTCGGCGGGTCCATGTCGCACGACGCGTACCACGTGACCTCGATCGATCCCGGTCTTGAGCAGGTGACGGCCTGCTTCCAGGACGCGCTGGCCAACGCCGGGGTGCCCGCTTCCGCCGTGCGCTACCTCAACGCCCACGGTCCCGGCACGGCGCAGTGCGACCGCGCCGAGGCGGCGGTGCTGGACCGGCTGTTCCCGGCGGACACCGAGGTCTTCTCGGTGAAACCGCTGACCGGCCACTGCCAGGGCGCGGCGTCCGCGGTCGAGGTGGCGGTGACCGCGTTGGGCTACGACCGCGGCACGCTCCCCGCGCCGCCGACAGTCGCTCCCGGACACCCGCGGCTCCTGAACGGACCCTCGCCGGTCAGCGGGGGCATCACGGTCAAGTCCTCCCTCGGCATGGGCGGCCACAACTCCGTCATCGTGCTCGCGCCACCGGCGTGACCCGGTCCTCCGCGCCGCTTCGAGCCGGCGGGCCGAGGGCCGCTCGCGGTGGCGCGGAGGACGGATCGGGTGGTCGCCCGCCCTGGATCGGTCCACAGGCCATCCACGGTGGACGGTCGGGGCGCCTCCACCGCGTTCGACCTCCCGGAACCCGGTCCGGCCCCGGCTAGGTCCGGGGCTGCCGGACGCCCCGCCGCCAGACCTCCTTGATCGACAGGGTGTCGCCGATGGCCTTCGTCGGATCTCCGGCGACCAGCACCAGGTCCGCGCGCGCTCCGGGGGTGATGCGGCCGCGGTCGGAGAGGCCGAACCGGCGTGCGGGCACCGACGTGGCCGCGCGCAGCGCCGCGAGCGGGGTGAGACCTGCCCTGACCAGCAGTTGCATCTCGTGGTGGACGCTGGCGCCGTGCGCCATGCCGCCGAGTTCCGGCCACGCGACGGACACGTCGGTGCCCACCAGGATGTCGACGCCCGCGGCGTGCAGCGCCCCGACGGTCGCCAGGACCGCGTCGAAGTCACCCTGCGGGTACCTGTCGAGGCTGCCGTTGAGGGTCGCGAGCCACTCGGGGCTCAGCCTGGGGCCGACGCGCTGGTCGGCCGCGAGTTCGGCGCCGGTCCTGCCCATGATCGAGGCGTTGAGGCACAGGCACGCCGTGACGAACACCCCGGAGCGCACCACGGTGTCGACGATCTCGGGCGTGTGCGGGCGGTCGATGAACAGGTGGGCCAGCCCGTCCACCCCGGCCGCGACGGCCTGCTCGGTCGCGGCGGCGGTCAGCGCGTGCGCGACGGTGAGCTTGCCGAGCCGCCGCGCCTCGCGCACCGCGGCCCTGACCGTCGCGTCGCTCATCACGGGCAGGTTCGGCGCGCCGAGGACGTGCCCGTCCTCGATCATGATCTTGATGAAGTCGGAGCCCGCCCCGGCGCGCAGGCGGACCGCGGCGACGGCCTCCTCCGGCGTGGTGACCTCCGACTCGGCGGGGTTCGCCCCGGAGCCACCCTCGGGCGGCCCTTCGCCATCACCCCCGCCGGGAGGGCCGCCGTCGGGGACCAGTTCGCTGGGGTGGCCGCCCGGCGCGGTCAGGCCGAACCCGGCTGAGCGGACGTCGGCCAGGTCGTCCCGGTCGGCGATCGACGCGCGCCCGCCCGCGTCGAACCCGCCCTGCATCTCCAGCTCGGTGGTGACCCCGAAGAGCAGCGCGTCGCGCAGGCCCTCCTCGGAGGTGTGCACGTGCGCGTCGATCAGCCCCGGCAGCAGAGTGGCGCCCGCGGCGTCGACGACGTGCGCGTTCGACGGCGGAGTGCCGGTGATCCCGACGATGGAGGCGCCCTCGACCAGGACGGTGTGCTGGTCGAGCACCCGCTCACCGTCGAAGATCCGCGCGTTGGTGATGGCCGTCGGGCCGGACGGGCGTTGCTCCTGGCCGCTGCCGGAGCACGCGCCGAGCAGGGGCGCCGAGCCCGCCGCGACCGCGGTGAGACCCGCCGACCTCAGCACGGCACGACGATTGATGGGACACATCGCGGACAGCTCCCTCCGGGTGGTGCGACCTGCATATGCATGCATGTCGTCTACATGTGCAAAGTTACATGCATTTATAGGCAGGTCGCACTCATCCTGAGAGGAGTCTCAGCGTGGGGCCTTCAGTCCTTGGTGGCGTCGGCCGAGTCGGCGTACTTGACGATCAGCCGCGCGAGTTCGCGGCGCTCGCCCTCCGGCCAGTCGCGGGTGATGTGCTCGAAGGCCTGGCGCTGCTGCGAGCGGAAGCGGTCGCGGAGCGCGAAGCCCGCCTCGGTGAGCCGGAGGACCGCCCGCCGACCGTCCACCTGGGACGGTGCGCGGACGAGGTAGCCGTGGGAGATGCAGTCGCCGACCATCCTGCTGGCCACGGACGGGTCGATCGCCAGGACGTCGGCCACGCCGCCGACGCTCATCTCCCCGTCGGCCTCGTCGACGACGTTCAGCACGAGGTTCCGGTTCAGGTCCTTGCGGTCGACCGGCGGATCGACCGGCACCTGCGCCGTGCGCCTGCGCAACCGGGCGAACGCGGGACCGACCGCGTCCAACGGGTCGGCGTCGGCGTCGTGCGAGGACTGGTGCTGGTTCGTCACGGCCCGAGTTTAGGCAACGGTGACCAGGACGATCAGGAGGCGGGCAGGGACACGAAGCCCTCGCCGACCATCCAGTCGCGGGCCACCACGGCCGGATCGCGGCCGTCGACGTCCACCCGGGCGTTGAGCTTGCGGATGGTGTCGTTGTCGAGCTTGGCCACGATGGGCGCCATGACCCGGCCGACCTCGGGGTGGGCGGTGTCGAAGTCCGCGCGCACCACGATGGAGGCGTTGTACTGCGGGAAGAACTTCTTGTCGTCCTCCAGCACCACCAGGTCCAGTGCGAGGATGCGGCCGTCGGTGGTGAACACCTCGCCGAAGTTGCACGAGCCCTGCGCGGTCGCGGTGTAGATCGTGCCGGAGCCGAAGGTCTTCACCTGCACCGCGTCGGCGTCGAACCCGTAGGCCTCCGCCACGCCGGGGAAACCGTCGTTGCGGCTGATGAACTCCGTCTCCAGGCAGAACACGGCCTTGTCGGGGGAGTCGCGCACCAGCGCGGCCATGTCCGACGTGGTCTTGAGGTGGTTGGCCTGCGCGAACTCCTTGGTGACGGCGAAGGCGTAGGTGTTGTTCACCGCCGAGTACTCCAGCCAGCGCAGCCCGTTGGCCGCCAGGTCGGCGTCGCGGACGGCCTCGTACTGGGCGCGTTCGTCGGGGATCGGCTCGGTGTTGCCCAGGTAGCTGATCCACCCCGTGCCGGTGTAGTCCCACGACAGGTCGACGTCACCGGTGAGCAGGGCCTGGCGGGCGCTGTTCGACCCCTGGATGTTGGTCATGTCCCGGACCTCGGCCCCGGCCGCGGTGAGCGCGACCTCGGCGATGTAGCCCAGCACCTGGTTCTCGGTGAAGTCCTTCGACCCCACCGCGATCCCGACGCCCGCGAGTTCCGGCACCGGTCGGATCGAGCCGGGAGCCACCTCGAACGGCAGCGCGAACGAGGTCTCCAGGCCGCAGCCGGACGTGAGCAGCCCGGTGACCGCGGCCAGCGCCGCCAGCCGTCGCGTGGTCGCCTTCATCGCAGCCCCTTCGGTCCCAGGTACGCCTCGGCCACCGCGCCGAGCCAGTCGACCAGCAGCGCCAGCCCGACCGCCAGCACCGCGCCGGTGATCAGCACCGGGAACCGGGCGAGCTTGTAGCCGGTGTCGATCAGCAGGCCGAGGCCGCCGCCGTTGACGAACACCGCGAGCGTGGCCACGCCGACCGCCAGCACCAGCGCGGTGCGCAGGCCCGCCAGGATCAGCGGCACGGCCAGCGGCAGTTCGATCCGGCGCAGCACCGCTCCGGAGGACATGCCGATCCCCCTGCCCGCGTCGACCAGGGCCGGGTCGACGCCCTGGAGACCGACCATCGTGTTGCGCAGCACGGGGAGCAGTGTGTAGAAGGCGATCGGCAGCACCGCCGCCCACAACCCCTCCAGCCCGGTGGCCAGGAAGAACAGCACCAGGATGCCGATGGCGGGCGAGGCCTGCCCGATCGTGGCGATGCCGAGGAACACCGGTGCGACGCGGCGGGCCCACCGGCGGGTGAGCACGACGCCCAGGGGGACCGCGACGACGAGTACGAGCGCGGTCACCACGAAGCTGATCACCAGGTGGTCCCACGTCGCGGACAGCAGCGAGGACGCCGTGAGGCTCTGCCGCTCGATCGAGTCGAGGTCCTGGGCGAACGCCCACACCAGCACGCCGCAGACCAGCACCACCACCGCGATCGGCTGCACCAGCAGCCGCAACCGGTCGGACCGCTGCTCTCGGCGCCGTTGCGCCAGTGCGGCCGTCATGCGCCCGCCTCCTCGCGCAGCCGCCGCACGGTGTTCATCACGGTGTCGATCTCCACCAGTCCGACGTACTCACCGCGGGAGCCGGTGACGACCGCCGCGCCGCCTTCGGTGAGGATCGCCTCCAGGGCGTCCTGCAACGTCGACTGCAGCGTCACCGAGTCTCCGACGGGGTTCGACAGGCCGGGGGTGCGGGCGTGCGCCCAGCCGACCGGCCTGCCGCGGTCGTCCAGCAGCAGCGCGAACTCGCGCCCGGCCTCCGCGAGCCTGCGCCGGATCTCGGCGGGGTCGTCGGTCACCGCCGCGGTGACCGCCTTGCTCAGCTCCACCTCGCGCACGCGCAGCAGCGTCAGCTGCTTGAGCGAGGCGCCCGCGCCGATGAACCCGGCTACGGTGTCGTCCGCCGGGTTGGCGAGGATCTGCTCGGGCGTGTCGTACTGCAGGATCTTCGACTGCTCGCCCAGCACGGCGATCCGGTCGCCGAGCTTGACCGCCTCGCCGAAGTCGTGGGTGACGAACACGATGGTCTTGCGCAGTTCGGCCTGCAACCGCATCAGCTCGTCCTGCAGGTTGCCGCGGGTGATCGGGTCGACCGCTCCGAACGGCTCGTCCATGAGCAGCACCGGCGGGTCCGCGGCCAGCGCCCTGGCCACGCCCACCCGCTGCTGCTGGCCACCCGAGAGCTGGCGGGGGTAGCGGTCGCGGAAGTCGGCGGGGTCCAGTCCCACGAGGTCGAGCATCTCGTCCACCCGGTCGGAGGACTTCGTGCGGCTCCAGCCCAGCAGACCCGGCACCACGCCGACGTTCTGCCCGACGGTGAGGTGCGGGAACAGACCGGCCTGCTGGATCGCGTAGCCGATGCCCCGGCGCAGTTCGTCGGGGTCGAGGGACAGGGTGTCCCGGCCGTCGATGGTGATCCGGCCGGACGTGGGCTCGATCAGCCGGTTGATCATCCGCATGGTGGTGGTCTTGCCGCAGCCCGACGGACCGACGAACACCACGATCTCGCCCGCGGGGATGGTCATGCTGACCGAGTCCACCGCGGGCAGGTCGGTACCCGGGTACCGCTTGGTCACGTCGACGAGTTCGATCTCACTGGCCACGGATCCCCCTGGAGACGGTGTAGCGGCCGATCAGCGCGAAGATCCCGTCCAGGACCAGCGCGAGCACGACGATGCCGAGAGTCCCGGCGATGGCCTGGTTGGTGGCGTTCGCGCTGCCTGCCCTGGTGAGCCCGGCGAAGATCTCCACGCCGAGACCGGGTCCCCTGGCGTAGGCGGCGATCGCGGCGATCCCCATCAGCATCTGCGTGGAGACGCGCATCCCGGTGAGGATCGCGGGCCAGGCCAGTCGGAGCTCGACCCTGGTCAACACCCCCACGCGGCTCATCCCGATGCCCCGCGCGGCGTCGCGCACGGCGACGTCCACCCCGCCCAGTCCGACGATCGTGTTGCGCACGATCGGCAGCAGCCCGTAGAGCACCAGCGCCACCACGGTGGGCGGAGCGCCCAGGCCGAAGACCGGGATCAGCAGGCCGAGCAGCGCGAACGAGGGGATGGTGAGGATCGCACTGGTCAACGCGGTGGCGACGGCGGAACCCAACGGGCTGCGGTACACCGCGACCCCGATGCCCACGCCGATGAGCGCCGCCAGGATCGTGCACTGCACGACCGCGCTGACGTGCAGAAGCGCCTCGCCGGCCAGTCGGTTCCAGCGGTCGCCGACGAAGTCCCAGAACGTCATGGGGGTGGCTCCCTCCCCTTGCATCCAGGTGTACCGGTGCGGCCGTTCCCGACGACAGTAGTGGGATCGGCGCGACATTTCAGGTCGTGGACCAAGAGTCCACTGTGGACTATCCATTGGCGACACCAGGGAACCGCCATTCGAGACGCTCCGGCCGTTCCGCAGGCAGCGGCCCGGTGATCCTCTCGTGGGACCGGACCGACTCCGGCTCGAACTCGTCGCCCGCCCGCGCACGTCGAGCCGATCGTCGGGTGAACGGGGTTCGACCGCAGGTCCCGGCGATGTGGCACGATCGTGCGCGTGACCGGCAAACCCGACGTGGCGCAGCGCCTGAGCGACCTCGCACGGCTGCGGCGCGTTCGCGACCGGATCGACCGGGAGTACGCGCAGCCGCTGGACGTCGAGGCGCTCGCCCGCGGCGAGCACATGTCGGCCGGGCACCTCAGCCGTCAATTCCGGCTCGCCTACGGCGAGTCGCCGTACGGCTACCTGATGACGCGGCGCATCGAGCGCGCGATGGCGCTGCTGCGCCTCGGCGACCTCAGCGTCACCGAGGTCTGCTTCGCGGTCGGCTGCTCGTCGCTGGGCACCTTCAGCAGTCGCTTCACCGAACTGGTCGGCGTGCCGCCCAGCACCTACCGGCGCCAGGCGGAGCGGACGACGGCGGGGATGCCGTCCTGCGTGGCGAAGCAGGTGACCAGACCGATCAGGAATCGAGAAGCGCGTTCACCGAACCGCACCTAGCGTGACCGCCATGGACATCAGCATCCACCAGACCTTCCTCCCCCACGACGATCCGGACGCCTCCCTGGCCTTCTACCGCGACGCCCTCGGTTTCGAGGTTCGCAACGAGGTCGCCTACGGCGGGATGCACTGGAACACCGTCGGCCCCGTCGGCCAGCCCGGCACCTCCATCGTGCTGCACCCGCCGGCCGCCGACCCCGGCGTCACCGAGGACGAGCGCCGCACCATCACCGAGATGATGGCCAAGGGCACCTACGCCGCGATCAACCTGGCGACCAAGGACCTCGACGGCGCCTTCACGCGACTGCAGGCCAGTGGCGCCGACGTCGTCCAGGAGCCGACCGAGCAGCCGTACGGGGTTCGCGACTGCGCGTTCCGCGACCCCGCGGGCAACCTGGTCCGCATCCAGGAACTGCGCTGAGCCGTCCGGTCGTCCGAGCGGAACGGTGGAGGACGCGCGGTCCACACCCCTCCGTCCGCTGATTCGACGCCCCGGCCGGGCGCGCCGCGTGGCCGGGGCGTCGCCGATCGGGTAGACCGGGCGACGCCGACGAGGACCGTGCAGGCGGTCCTGCCCCGAAGATGGAGACACGATGAGCAAGGCCAAGAGGACGGACACGCAGTCGCCTGCGCCGCACGCCGCCGACAGCCACGACCTGATCCGCGTGCACGGCGCGCGGGTGAACAACCTCAAGGACGTCAGCATCGAGATCCCGAAGCGCCGTCTGACGGTGTTCACCGGTGTCTCCGGCTCCGGCAAGAGCTCGCTGGTGTTCAGCACGATCGCCGCGGAGTCGCAGCGGATGATCAACGAGACCTACAGCGCCTTCGTGCAGGGCTTCATGCCGACGCTGGCCCGGCCCGAGGTCGACGTGCTCGACGGGCTGACGACCGCGATCATCGTCGACCAGCAGCGGATGGGGTCGGACCCCCGTTCCACGGTCGGCACCGCCACCGACGCCAACGCGATGCTGCGCATCCTCTTCAGCCGGGTCGGGAAGCCGCACATCGGTTCGCCGCAGGCGTTCTCCTTCAACGTCGCCTCGATCAGCGGCGCGGGCGCGGTCACCGTGGAGCGCGCCGGGCGGACCGTGAAGGAGCGCCGCGAGTTCAGCATCACCGGCGGCATGTGCCCGCGCTGCGAAGGCCGGGGCGCGGTGTCCGACATCGACCTCACGCAGCTCTACGACGACTCCAAGTCGATCGCCGAGGGCGCGTTCACCATCCCCGGCTGGAAGTCGGACAGCTGGTGGACCGTGCGGACCTACGCCGAGTCGGGCTTCCTCGACCCGAACAAGCCGATCCGCGAGTTCACCAAGAAGGAGATGCGGGACTTCCTCCACCGGGAGCCGGTCAAGGTGAAGGTCGAGGGCGTGAACCTGACCTTCGAG
This sequence comes from Umezawaea sp. cmx-9-4, assembly GCA_049997955.1. Lineage (GTDB taxonomy): Bacteria > Actinomycetota > Actinomycetes > Mycobacteriales > Pseudonocardiaceae > Umezawaea. The sequence continues at coordinate 347,476 of JAEBDY010000005.1, forward strand.
GGGCTGATCCCGAAGATCCAGAAGTCGTTCCTGTCCAAGGACCGCGAGGCGATGCAACCGCACATCCGGGCGTTCGTGGACCGGGCGGTCACCTTCACCACCTGTCCCGAGTGCGACGGCACCAGGCTCAGCGCGGCGGCCAGGTCGTCGAAGGTCGAGAAGCTGACCATCGCCGACGCCTGCGCGATGCAGATCAGCGACCTGGCCGACTGGGTACGCGACCTCGACCAGCCGTCGGTGGCGCCGCTGCTGGCCAAGCTGCGGCACACCCTCGACTCGTTCGTGGAGATCGGGCTGGGCTACCTCTCGCTCGACCGGCCGTCCGGCACGCTGTCGGGCGGCGAGGCGCAGCGCACCAAGATGATCCGCCACCTCGGGTCGTCGCTCACCGACGTCACCTACGTCTTCGACGAGCCCACCATCGGCCTGCACCCGCACGACATCCAGCGGATGAACGACCTGCTGCTGCGGTTGCGGGACAAGGGGAACACGGTGCTCGTCGTGGAGCACAAGCCGGAGACGATCGTGATCGCCGACCACGTCGTCGACCTCGGCCCCGGCGCGGGCACGGCGGGCGGCACCGTCTGCTTCGAGGGCGACGTCGAGGGGCTGCGGGCCAGCGGCACCATCACCGGCCGCCACTTCGACGACCGGGCCTCCCTCAAGGAGTCGGTGCGCAAACCCGAGGGCGCGCTGGAGATCCGCGGCGCGACGAGGCACAACCTGCGGGACGTCGACGTCGACATCCCGTTGGGGGCGCTCGTCGTCATCACCGGCGTCGCGGGCTCCGGCAAGAGTTCGCTCGTGCACGGGTCCATCCCCGCCACGGCCGGCGTGGTGTCGGTCGACCAGACGCCCATCCGCGGTTCGCGGCGCAGCAACCCGGCGACGTACACCGGGTTGCTCGAACCGATCCGCAAGGCCTTCGCGAAGGCCAACGGCGTGAAGCCCGCGCTGTTCAGCGCCAACTCCGAGGGCGCCTGCCCGAACTGCAACGGCGCGGGTGTCGTCTACACCGACCTGGGGATGATGGCGGGCGTCGCCAGCACGTGCGACGTGTGCGAGGGGAAGCGGTTCGAGGCGTCCGTGCTGGACTACCACCTCGGCGGCCGCGACATCAGCGAGGTGCTCGCGATGTCGGTGGCCGAGGCCGAGGAGTTCTTCGGCGCGGGCGAGGCGCGCCTCCCGGCCGCGCACGCGATCCTCGACCGGCTCGCCGACGTCGGGCTCGGCTACCTCAGCCTCGGCCAGCCGCTCACCACGCTGTCCGGCGGCGAGCGGCAGCGGCTCAAGCTGGCCACCCACATGGGCGACAAGGGCGGCGTCTACATCCTCGACGAGCCGACCACCGGCCTCCACCTCGCCGACGTCCAGCAGCTGCTCGGCCTGCTCGACCGGCTCGTCGACTCCGGCAAGTCGGTCATCGTCGTGGAGCACCACCAGGCCGTCATGGCGCACGCCGACTGGATCATCGACCTCGGCCCCGGCGCGGGCAACGACGGCGGCCGGATCGTCTTCGAGGGCACGCCCGCCGACCTCGTCGCCGCCCGCTCCACGCTCACCGCCGAGCACCTCGCGGCCTACGTCGGCGGCTGACCGGGCGATCGGGAGCAGGCCGGGTGGTGCCCGTGCGGGCCACCCGGCCTCCCCGGCGGCCGGATTTCCCGGCCACCGGTGCTGTTACCAGCCTTTCTCGAGCGGGCGCGGGTAGCGTCATGCGCCGTGAACGCTGCGGATCGCATCCAGGAACTCGCCGACCGGATCGTCGTGCTGCGCGACGCCTACTACCGGGGCTCGCCGTCGGTCGCCGACGCCGAGTACGACGCGGTCGAGGACGAGTTGCGCGGCCTGATCGAGGCGAACCCCGAACTGGCGCCCGACCCCAACCCGCTGGAGCAGGTGGGAGCCCCGGCGGTGCTGCACGCGCCCGTGCGGCACTCGCGGCCGATGCTGTCGCTGGAGAAGGCGACCAAGCCGGAGCAGGTGGCCGCGTTCTTCGGCCGCTTCCCCGGTCAGCCGGTGGCGGTCATGCCGAAGCTGGACGGCCTGTCGCTGGCGCTGGTCTACGAGAACGGGCGGTTGGCGCGGGCGGTCACCCGCGGCGACGGCACGACGGGCGACGACGTGACCCCGCTGGTCAAGGCGTTGACCGACGGCGTGCCGCAGCGGGTGGACGCGCCGGGGCGGGTGGAGGTGCGCGGGGAGGCGGTGATGCTGCGGTCCACGTTCGCCGCCTACAACGCCGCGCACCCGGACAAGCCGCTGATCAACCCGCGCAACGCCGCCGCGGGCACCCTGCGCGCGAAGGACCCGGCCACGGTCGCCGAGCGGCGGCTGACGTTCTTCGCGTTCGACCTGGACGCGGAGGCCGCCGAGGCCGACCTGGAGCGCGGGCTCACGACGCTCGGGTTCACCGCCGCCGACATGCGCCACTGCGACGACGCCGAAGCGGCGCAGGCCGTGATCGGGACGATCGAGGAGCAGCGCAACGACCTGGACTACGACCTGGACGGCGCCGTGCTGCGGCTGGCCGACCGCGACGCCTACGCCGCCGCCGGAACCCGGTCCAGCTCACCCCGCGGCGCGCTGGCGTTCAAGTTCGCCGCGGAGGAGAAGACCACGGTGCTGTCCGACGTGGTCTGGGACGTCGGCAAGACCGGCAAGATCGCCCCGGTCGCCTGGCTGGAGCCGGTGTTCGTGGGCGGCACGACGGTCACCCGCGCGACGCTGGCCAACCAGGAGGTCATCCGGGCGCGCGGCATCAGGATCGGGGACACGGTGCTGGTCCGCCGCGCGGGCGACGTGATCCCGTTCGTGGCCGGGGTGCTCGACGCGTCGAAGCGCACGGGTGCGGAGCGGGAGATCGTGCCGCCCACCGAGTGCCCGTCGTGCGCGCAGGCGTTGACCGAGCAGGGCAACAGCCGGGAACTGTTCTGCACCAACGTCGCCTGCCCCGCCCAGACCGTGCGGCGGCTGATCCACTGGGCGTCGCGGGCGGCGGCGGACATCGACGCCATCGGCCAGGTGTGGATCGAACGACTGGCCGAGGCCGCGATCCTGGAGCACCCGTCGGACTTCTACGCGCTGACGAAGGAGAGGCTGCTGGAGTTCGACCGCATCGGCGAGGTCTCGGCGACGCGGATGATCGAGTCGATCGACGCCAGCCGTCAGGTCGGCCTCCGCCGCGCGCTGATCGGGCTCGCGATCCCGATGGCGTCGGAGGGCACCGCCGCCCGGTTGTGCCGCGCGGGCTTCGGCTCGCTGGAGGACGTCGTCGACGCCGGTGTCGAGCGGCTGGTGGCCGTCGAGGACATCGGCCCGAAGGTCGCCACCTCGCTGGTCGAGCACCTCACCCGGCTGCGACCGGAACTCGAACGGTTGCGGGACCGCGGTGTCTCCCTGGACGTGCGCGAGGAGGACCTCCCGCCCGTCGTCGCGGCGGGCGCGCCGCTGGAGGGCAAGACGGTGGTGATCACCGGCGCGATCAGCGACCCGCGCTCCGGGGAGAAGGTCGCGCGCCCGACCTTCCAGCGGTTGTGCGAGAAGGCGGGCGCGACCGCCGCGTCGTCGGTGTCGGCGAGCACCGACGTGCTCATCACCGGAGCCGGGGTCGGCGCGGCGAAGTTGACCAAGGCGGAGAAGTTCGAGGTCGAGGTCGTGGACCAGGGCGTGATCTGGCAGCAGTTGATCGCGGCGGGCATCGCCTAGAAGTCCCGGCGGGCCACCGTCATCTCCCCGGCACGCGGGGAACGCGCCCCTCGTTCCACTGTGGACCGCGCTGGTGGGTCCTAGGGGGCGCCGACCCCGCTCCGGTCGGGCGCGATGGAGCGCAGGAACAGGACCTGGTCGACCTGGTCGAGGATGCTGTCGTCGATCGGGAAGTAGCGGAAGGTCGGGGACTCGCGCGTCGCGCACCGCTCCTGGAGGGTCCGCAGGGCCTCCGCGGGCAGGAGGTGGTTGCCCTCGGGCAGGTCGTGGTGGAGGACGCCTTCGAGGGTGCCCGGCTCCGGCTCCGGGATGCCCTGGTGGGCGGCTTCGCCGAGCGCGCAGGCGATGACGTGGTAGTCGTCGCCGAGGTGCGCGCCCGCAGGTTGCCAGTTCAGCGTCGTCGGGCCGAACGCCATCCGCGCGGTCCCGGTCCGCAGGTGCAGGTTGTGGGCGAACACGAGCGTCGGACCGCGGTCGGCGATCGCCCGCAGGTTCTCGGCCATCATCGTGTCGCGGAGGGCGGAGAGGTGCTGCCAGCGGTGCTCGGTGTCCCGTGCCATGACCCCGTGGTAGGCGAGCAGGCCCGCGGCGGTGCGGCCCGCGAGGCGGGCGTCCTCCAGGACGTCCGGGCTGGTCTCGCGGCGCAGGGCGGGGGTCTTGCCCGCGAGGGTCCAGCGGAGGTCGTCGGTGATCGCGCGCAGTTCGTGGACCCGCGGATCGGAGCCGATCGAGCGGGCGGGGTTCCTCGCCGCCTCGGGCTCGGTCCAGGGCTCGTCGGGGCCGAGCAGCCGGTCGACCACCTCCCACGGCAGGAGGTCCGCGTCGTCGCCGCCGTGGGTGCGCAGGAAGTCGTGCAGCACCTGGAGCGCCGGGCGCGGGCTGGGGGCCTCGGCCATCTCGACCGGGGCGTCGAACGCCGCGAACCGGAGGTGCGCGGCGGGCGGGCGGTGCCGGTTCTGCTCGCGCATCCACCGGACCAGCGCCCGGTTGGCGCGGGATCCGCCGAACTCGTGGGTGAAACCGGTGGCCATGACCTCGTCCTCGTCGCCGTCGCCGCCCCTGACGTAGGCGTCGACGGCACGACCGTGCCAGGCGCTGGTCTCAAGGGCGATCGAGGTGAAGCCCGCTCGCTCGACGAGCGAGGCGAAGAGGGCGTTGCGGAGGCGGCCGAACTCGTCCTCGCCGTGCATGGGCTCGCCGAACCCGAGCAGCCGCGGCGGGTGCGGCAGGTCGGCGAACCACGAGGCGACAGCGTCGGCGAGCGCCTGGCGGTCGTCGCTGCTCGCGCTGATCAGGGGAGTGGGGGTGTCGCTGGTCATGCGTGGTCCTTCACTGTGCGGATGCGGCGCGGTGACCAGCTCAACCGTATCGTTGAACACTCCTTGGAGACTTTGGAGCGCTCTCCGCTGGTGAACCCGGTGCTACCTTCAACCGGTGGGTAGGACGGGCTGATGCGGCCGATCGACCTGGCGCGGGAACACGGGCTGTCGACCCAGGCGGTGCGCAACTACGAGGAGTCGGGTCTGCTGCCGCGCGCGGCGCGGACCGCCTCGGGGTACCGGCAGTACTCCCGGCGCCACGCGCTCGCCCTGGCCGCCTTCGTGGCACTGGTCCCCGGCCACGGGCACGCGGCCGCCTCCGCGATCATGGTCGCGGTCAACGAGGACCGGCTCGACGACGCGCTCGACCTGGTCGACCGGAGCCATGCCGGGCTCGTCTCGGCTCGCGGGATCGTCGACGCGGTCGAGACCAGCCTCAGGGACATCACCGTCCAGTCGTGGGACCGCGTTCCGATCTCCATCGGGCCGTTGGCCCACCAGTTGGGCCTGCGGCCCGCGACGGTCCGGCGCTGGGAACGGGACGGGCTGCTGCGGCCCGGCCGTGACCACCAGGGCCACCGGGTCTACGACGCCGGCGCCGCGCGCGACGCCCACCTCATCGGCCAGCTCCGACGGGCAGGCCACCCGATCGCCGACATCCGGGTGCTGCTCGACGAACTCCGGGACACGCGCGATCCGGCGCAGGTCGCCCGTGCGCTGGCCGATCGCCGCCGGACCCTGAACGCGCGCTCCCGAGCGATGCTGGCCGCGGCCGCGGCGCTGCACCGGTACCTCGACGCGCGGGCCGAGGACTGAGGGGCCGCTGGTCGGGTGTGTCGTCGTTCACTCGGCTCTCGCGTAGTCGGACGTCCTACTATGACGGGGTCGACGAGATCGTCGCACGTGGACCGGCAGGAGCAGCATGGTGGAGCCCGACGTCCTCCTGCGGCAGGACGGTGGCCTCGGTCGCATCGTCCTCAACCGCCCCAAGGCGATCAACGCCCTCACCCACGACATGGTGAAGCGGATCGACACCGCGCTGACGGCCTGGGAAGCCGACGACGCCGTCCACGCGGTCGTCGTCACCGGCGCGGGCGAACGAGGCCTGTGCGCGGGCGGCGACGTCCGGGGCATCCACGCCGACGCCCGCTCCGGAGGCACCGGCACGCTGGACTTCTGGCGCGACGAGTACGCCCTGAACGCGCGAACCTCCCGGTACCCCAAGCCCTACGTCGCGATCATGGACGGCATCGTGATGGGCGGCGGCGTCGGGATCTCCGCGCACGGCGGCGTCCGCGTGGTCACCGAACGCACCAGGCTCGCCATGCCCGAGGTCGGCATCGGCCTGGTGCCGGACGTCGGCGGCACCTTCCTGCTGTCCCGCGCGCCGGGCGAGGTGGGCACGCACCTGGCGCTGACCGCGACGGGCATCGGCGCGGGGGACGCGATCGCGTGCGGCCTCGCCGACCACTTCGTCCCGAGCGACCGGTTGGTCGATTTCGTCGACGCGCTCGCGGTGGGCGTGGACCACGCCGTTGGCGCGTTCGCCCTCACCGCGCCTCCGGTCGAGATGATGGGGGAGCGGAACTGGATCGACGGGTGCTACGCGGTCGACACCGTCGAGGAGGTCGTCGCGCGGCTGCTCGACCTCGGTTCCCCGCAGGCGAAGGACGCCGCCGAGCAGATCCTCGGCAAGTCGCCGACCGCCGTGAAGGTCACCCTGCGGGCCCTGCGCCGGGCCCGCGACCTGCCGTCGCTCGACCGGGTCCTCGCCCAGGAGTACCGGGTGTCGACCGCCTGCCTGCGGTCCCCCGACCTGGTCGAGGGGATCCGGGCGCAGGTCATCGACAAGGACCGCGCCCCGCACTGGAGCCCGGCGACGCTGGAGGAGGTCACCGACGCGGTGGTCGAGGACCACTTCGCCCCGCTCGGCGACCGGGAACTCGTTCTCGGTCGCCGCTGACGTCCGCGGCCATCGCCGGTCATCCCGTGGCGGCGGCGAGGCGCAGGCGCTCCAGGAAGGTCGCGACCGCGTAGCCACCACCACCCGCGACGGCCAGGACCCAGAAGAGGCCGGGGGTGCCGAGGAAGAGCGCGGCGGACGAGGTCAGGGCGAGCCACGTGCCGAGGCAGTAGTGCAGGACGTTGCGGCGCACGGCGCCCTCGCCGAGGTAGAGCAGGCCGACGACGAGCCCGGAACCGGTGGGCCAGAGCATGGTCTGCAGGTCGGGAACGTCCACAGCGGACGCGAGTCCGGTGATGGCGAGGAAGAGGGCGAGGAAGCCGCCCGCCCACGAGGCGCCGAGGAGCTTGCCGGACAGGACGTCGGGTTTGCTCGCGCCGCGCTGGGCTCGGAGGGCGGCGACGGTGCTGAAGGCGCTGCCTGCGGCGAGGCCGACGCCGAGCAGGGTCATCGGCAGCCAGCCGGGCAGGGTGACCAGCGGGTCGTCTCCCTTGGACAGGGCCGCGGCGCCGTGCCCGAGGACGTAGGCGAGGCCGAAGCCGATGTAGGTGGCGCGGTTGTCGACTTCGCCGGTGCGGGTGTCCGCGGCGACGGCGAGGGGGGCGGTGAGGGTCGCGGTGGTCATGGCTGGTGCCTCCAGGACGTGTGGGAGAGGGGAACGGCGACCCGCCGGGTGATGTCGGCGGGCCAGGGGAAGGACTGGGCGACGGAACGCTGGTGGGCGAGACCGTGCAGCCCCACCCACAGCGCGACCGCGTCGGCGGCCGGGTCCTCGCTGGTGCAGCGGCCCGCCGCGACGCAGGCGGTCAGGCTGTCGACGACGAGCCGGGTCGGTTCCGCGCCGAGCGCGGCCAGGTCGTCCGAGGTGGCGCCGCTGTCGGCGGCCGAGGTCCAGAGGCCGCCGAACATGATCCGGTAGCGCTGGGGGTGGCTGTGGGCGAAGTCCAGGTAGGCGTGGCAGAGGGCGAGCAGCCGCTGCCGGGGGTCGTCGCCCGCCTCGTCGGCTGCGGACCGGATCCGGTCGGCCAACTCGGCGAAGGCCTGCCGCACGACGGCGAGCACGATGGCGGGCTGGTCGGGGAAGTGCGGGTAGATCGACGGCGCGGCGATCCCGATGCCGCGTGCCACGGCCCGCAGCGTCACGGACCGCACGTCACCGCTGGAATCGAGGAGTTCGGTCGCGGCGGCCAGGATCTCGCCGCGGAGCAGGACGCCCTCCCCGCGGCGGTTCCTCGCGCGGACGCGAGGCGAACAGCCCGCGGCACTCACGGCCTGCGCACGTCGGGAACGATGATGACCTTGCCCGCGACGGTGCGGGACTCGGCGAGCGCCAACGCGGCGGCGGCCTCGGACAGCGGGAACTCCGCGGCGATCTGCGGGGTGAGGACGCCGTCGGCCACCAGCCGCAGCACCCGGGTGAGGTCGTCGCGCAGCCGGGCGCGGAACTTGTCCAGGCTGCGCTTGCCCGCCCAGAAGTTGTAGAAGCGCGCGCCCTTGCCGTTGGGCAGGTAGTTCCAGACCAACAGCCGCGCGAACGACTTCAGCACCGGCAGCTGCGAGTTGCCGTCCTCGTCCTTGGTCGCCGCGGTGCCGTACGACACCAGCGTGCCGCCCTTGCGCAGGAGCTGCCACGACTCCCCGATCCCGGAGCCGCCGACGTGGTCGAACACCGCGTCCACGCCGTCCGGCGCGATCTTCCTGATGCGCTGGTACATGGCCGGGTCGCGGTAGTCGACCGGCGTCGCGCCCAGTGCGCGCACCGCGTCGTGGTGCCGCGTCGCCGCCGTGCCGATCACCTTGATCCCGGCGTGCCGGGCCAGCTGCACGAGCGTGGACCCGACGCCGCCGTTGGCGCCCAGCACCACGATCGTCCCGCCGGAGCGCACCTTGGCCGTCCGGTGCAGCATCTGCCACGCCGTGACCCCGTTGACCGCCACGGTCTCCGCGGCGGCCGCGTCGACACCGTCCGGCACCGGGACCAGGTCCGCGGCGTCGACCAGCAGGGAACTGGCCCAGCCGCCGGTCTTCGTGACCACGGCGAACCGGCGTCCGACCACCTCGGCGTCCACGTCCGCGCCGGCGGCGGTCACCGTGCCGACGACGTCGTAGCCGGGCACGAAGGGGAACGACGGCTGGTCGTAGTACTTGCCGCGCCGCATCTGCTGCTCGGCGAACGACACGCCGGTCGCTTCCATCCGCAGGACGACCTGGCCCGCGGTCGGAGCCGGGAGGTCGCGGGTGCGGGTCTCCAGCCCGGTCGGCTCGACCTTGCCCGGCAGGACGACCTCGGTGGCGCGGGTGGCGATGCTGCTGTTCATGGCGTTCTCCGTGTTCGCTCGACTGGCTTACGATCGTAAGGCTACGGCCGTTAACTTATTGAGCGCAAGGGCTAACACGGATAAGCTTCTTGTTGTAAGGTGATGTCATGGTGGACAACACGACTGCGGCGGACGAGTCGAAGCCCGCCCGCGCCCGCAACCCCCGCGGGGAAGGTGCTCGCCTGCGCGACGACATCGTGGCCGCGGCGGTCGAACTGCTCGACGAGACCGGCGACGAGAGCGCCGTCACCCTGCGGGCGGTCGCCCGGCGCGTCGGGATCGCCGCGCCCTCGATCTACCGCCACTTCCCCGACCAGCCGAACATCATGCTGGCCGTCGTGCGGCAGGCCTTCGCCGAACTGGAGGAGCAGCTCCGCGCGGCGGTGGCGGACGCGGGCGACGACCCCCGGCGACGGCTGCTCGTCATCGGCAACGCCTACCTGGAGTTCGCCCAGCAGCACCCCGGCCGGTACCGCACCATGTTCGGCGGGCTCTGGATGCCGGACCTGGACCAGACCACCCTGACCGAGGCCGACCTGGCCGCGCTCGGCCAGGCGAGCATGCAACTGCTCGTCGAGGCACTGGAAGCCTGCGTCTCGGCGGGCATCGCCACCAGCGACAACCCCGGCGCGGACGCGATCGCCCTGTGGGTGGGCCTGCACGGGCTCGCCCACCAGCGGGCCGTGACCCTCGCCTTCCCGTGGCCGCCGGACATCGCCGAGCGCGTCATCACCGCGCTCACCCACCTGGAAGACGAGTAGGACCGCCGACGCGTCGTCCCTCCGCGCGGATCTTCAAGCGGGGAAAGGGAAAAGAGCGCCCGGTCCGGGCGCCCGCGGTCGCCGATCACTTGCAGAAGGCGGTGTCCACAGTGGTCAGCACGGCTTTGACGGCCTTCAGGTCGTCGCCGAAGGTTCCCGGCAGCGCGGTCACCGCGAGCCCGACGGAACGGCCGTCGTCGGTGGCTCCACCTCGGGTCTCGTACCCGTCGATGCCGCCGCCGTGGCCTCAGTACTGGCCGCCGCAGGTGAGCGGGATGCTGACCAGGCCGAGGCCGTACCGCCACTCGGGCTGTCCTGGACAGTCGACGGCCGCCCCGGCCCCTCCACCGCGGAAGCGGTCCAAGCGGTACCCAACAACCCCGCCACGGTCAGAGCCACCGCACCCTTGCGCACCGTCGTGGTGACTTCGCTCATCTCACGTTCTCCTTCTCGATCGGATCGACACCAAAATCATGTTCGAACCAACCGCGAAGATCAGTGGGGCAGCCCGCCGAGTCCAAGGTGCCCCTGGTTCCGCCCCAGTGCCGCTCGTTCGGCCGCGCAGCCCTCGACATCCTTCAACCGCAACGGTTTGGCGTCACCCTCAACTCCGGCAACCACAGGGTCAGGTCAGGCAGTGGTCGCCGGATGCCGCGGTGTCGCGACCGGGATGCGGTCCAGCAGGCCGACCATCGCGTCGACGGTGGGGATGAGTTCCTCCGGATCGACCTGCTTCGGAACGGTCATGTAGACGAAACCGGATTCGAAGGTCAGCGCCATGAACGCCCGCACCATCAGGGACGGGGAGGATTCCTTCAGGTCGAGGAGCCACTCGATGGAGTGCGGGTTCAGCACGTGGCGCGCGCTGGAGAGGTCGGTGGTGAACACGACGAACTCGCGGTCCAACTCCTCCGGGAGATCGACCTGCATCCAGTCGTGCTGGTCCCGTGCCGCGGTCGTCGGGATCTCGCTGACCCAGCCGTGTTCCAGGGCGTTGGCGCTCGTCGTGCTCACCGGCCGCCCCATGGCGTTGGCGTGCACGCGGCGGGTGAGCTTCAGCGGGGCCAAGGGGGCGGTGGCCACCTCGATCCGGTGCTCGTGGATCCAGGCCGCGCTGGACGAGTTGGCCCTCTTCATCGTCGCCTCGGTCACGCGGACGTGCCATCGACCTCGTTGGAAGTCCACGGCTCCGGTGAAACGCGGTCGCCGCGCCGTGGCGAGGGAGTTGACGAAGCCGCCGACGTTCGTGGCCATCGGTCCCCGCAGTTCGGCCGACCACGGCGTCACCGCGTCGGGCCCGGCGACGGTTCCGCCGACGGCGCTCGCCACCGTGTTCAGCGTCTCGGCGAGCAGGCGTGCGTCCTTGTTCTTCCTGCGCCGTCTCAACAAGAAGAACAAGAGGTAGGAGACCGCGTAGACCAGGATGAACGGCCACCACGACAACAGGAAGTCCATCAGATGTCCAGGTACCCTTCGATGCGCTGCTTGGTGTCGTCGGAGCCGGTTTTGTCGTACTCCTCGGACTTCTGGTGAGCGCCGACGTTCCGGAGCGGCTTGTCGACACCGGCGTTCGCTCCCGTGCCGATGCCGACCTGCGCCTTCACCGCGTCACCGACGGCGGTCGTCATCGCCTGGTCGAAACCACCCTGCGCCCTGCTGCCCACCATGCCGTCCTTGTTCCACAGCTTGGTCAGCGGCGACCTGTCGCCGAGGTCGGTGGCGATGTCGGCGAAGCCGCTGTTGACCCGCTTGTTCGTCATGGACCGCTGGAACGCCTGCCGCACGTCGCCGACCCGCTTGGCCAGGTTGCGCAGGAAGTCCATGATCTTGCCGAGGAACTGCTTCAGCCTGGCGACGATCCTGGCCACCCGGCTGCCGGTGGTCACGACCCGCACACCGGTCGCGGCGCCCGCCGCCGCGGTCGACGCGCCGAAGCTGGGCACCGCGGCCGCCAGCGCGGGGATCCAGATCATGACCAGCCAGGTGATCAGCTCGGTCAGGATCGCCTTGATGAAGTCCTCGACGATCGTCATGATCATGCTGGAGATCTGCAGCAGCTGCGCGACCTCACCCGCCTGACCCGCGACGCCGTCGATGCCGTTCGCGAACTCGCCCAGCTTCGTGCTCGCGACCTCGGCCGTCTGGCCGCCCCACGTCCGCACGGCGGCCTGAAGGTCCGAGTCGAACGTCTTGCGCAGGTCGGCGACGCCCTTGCCGATGGCGTTGAAGTTCTCCGCGGCCTGCTGCAGCGCCGGACCGTCGCCGCTGACGAAGTGGATCGCGTCCTCCAGCGGCTGCACCACGCTGATCAGGAAGTTCAGCCCCTGCCCGACCAGCCAGCCGATCGGGTCCGTCGCGACGCCCAGCGCGGACGTGCCCAGCGAACCGATCACCGCGGCGCCCTCGGACGCCAGCGCGGTGACCTCGGAGCCGTCCGCGCCGTCGCTGAGCTTTCCGGCCGCGTCCTTCGTCTTGAGGTAGGAGCCGTAGAACGGGGTGGCCTCGGCCATCTTCTGGCCGGTCGCCTTCTCGCCGAGGGTGATCTCGACGCCACCGGCCCCGGTCTTCTCTTCAGCCACGTCCGACGCCCCCGCTACCTGTCGATCTCGATCTGGACGCCGTCGAACAGCTTCTTCAGCGCCATGTCCTGGTCCACGTACCCCTGCGCGGTGCCGCGGAACTTGTCCGAACCGGACCGCAGACCGTCCTGCATGTCGGTGAACAGGTCCTTGAGGTCGTTCAACAGGGTCGTGTAGTCGTCGAAGACGGCCAGACCGACCACACCCCATGACTTGTTCGACACGTCCGCTTTCGCGACGAGGCCCGCGATCTCGCCCGCGGTGCCGTGGTGCGCATCGAGCTTGCCCGCGAACTGGTGGAGTTCTTCCGGGTTGACCTGGAAGCCGCTCATCGGTCGTCCTCCTCGTACAGGTCGAGGAACCGGTCGTCCTTCTTCGGCGGCGGCCCCGACGGCGGGGGCGGAGCGCTCCACGGCTCACTCCGCAGCACGTCCTGCTGCGAGAAGTCGTCCTTCGGTTCGGGTTCGGGCCTGCGGGGCGGGGCCGGGGGCTTGGGCGGGGTGGTCGGGGGCGCGGTGGGCGGCTTCGAGGGCTGGACGGGAGCGCTCTCCCCGGTCGCGGCGCGAAGCTCCTCCTTGGACATGCCGAACAGCTGGGCCTGGGTCTCCAACACCTGCTCGGTGAGGCGCATGTCGTCGCCGAGCGCGTTCTCCACGATGCCCGCCTGCCGCCGGGCCGCCTCGGCGACGGCCTGGCGCAGCGTCGCCATCAGGGCCGCGGCGAGCTCCTGCGGTGGACGGCGCATGGCCTGGTCGGTGAGCCTGATGTCCTTGATCGACCCGGACGGACCCGCGACCACGGTCACGGCGCGATCGGGCGACGTGGCCACCGCTTCCAGCTCGACCAGCCGCTGCCGCATGTCGCCGAGGTTGGCGAACCGGTCGTCAACCCGGTGCACCTGAGACTGGAACCGCTCGAACTGGGCAACCAGCCGGTCGAACTCCGCCGCCACGACAAGACCCCCCGGAAACACTCGCTCATGATCGGAACCATCCTGCCGACAAACGTGCCCGGCATGGGGCCGAACGGGCAAATCCGGCGCGAGCGACACGTCCGATCGGGGAGGATCAGGGTTGGGGCGTTGCCCGCGGGTCTTCCGCCAACTCCTGGGTGGCGGCCCAACTGGCCAGCACCTTGAGCGCGTCGGCGGTGGGGCTGTCCGGTGCGGCGGTGTAGACGTTGAGGAACAGGCCGGGTTCCGACGGCAGTTCCATCGATTCGAAGTTCAGGTCGAGTTGGCCCACGGCCGGGTGGCGGAGCCGTTTTTGGCCGCTGCGGTGGAATTGCACGTCGTGTGAGGCCCAGCGCTCGCGGAAGACCTCGCTGCGCGTGGACAGTTCGCCGATCAGTTCGATCAGCGCCGGGTCGTGCGGGGTGCGGCCCGCTTCCAGGCGGAGCATGGCGGCGGCGTCGTTGGCGACGCGGTCCCAGTCGACGAAGAAGTCGGGTGCGGCGGGGTCGAGGTAGAGGAAGCGGGTCGTGTTCGCCGGACGGCGGGGGTCGGCGAGGACGGGGGAGTAGAGGGCGCGGGCGAGGCGGTTGAGGGCCACGATGTCGTGGCGGCCGTTGCGCACCCACGCGGGGGCGTCGGTGATGGCGTCGAGGACCTGCTGGACGACGGGGCGCACGCTGGTCGGAGGCGTGCGGCGACGGCGCGGTCCCGGCCCGGCCGATCGGGCCAGCGCGAACAGGTGGTCACGTTCGGCCTCGTCCAGCCGCAGGGCCCCGGCCAGGGCGTCGAGCACGCTCTCGGAGGCGCCGGAGAGGTTTCCCCGCTCCATGCGGACGTAGTAGTCGATGGAGACCCCGGCGAGCATCGCCACCTCCTCGCGCCGCAGTCCCTTGACGCGCCGGTTGCCACGGCCGTAGGCGGGTAGCCCTGCCTGGTCGGGGGTGAGACGCGCTCGCCGCGAGCTGAGGAACTCGCGGACCTCGGCGTTGTGGTCGATGTGGCCCATAACCCCAGGGTAGGCCGCTTGTCGGAGCGAGGGAGGGTCTGCCAGTACCCCGAACGAGGGCCCACCAGACCGGTTCGTTGTCGGCTGGGGATGTCCGACCACGGTGCTGCCCTGACGTTCGAGTTCTCGGGCTGAGCGGCGGCCAAACCCCTGTGGGGGTACTGCCGTTACCCGGAAAGGTGGGTCCTCCCGCATCCGCGCTTCGCGAGGTTTCCTGGCCAGTGGCCAGGGTATGCGGACAGGACCGCGCTTCAGCGTCGCGGTGGTGACAGGCGGACTTGTGCGCCACGACTGGTCGATTCGAACCACTCGATGAAGTCGATGGAAGGAAATCATGCGGGCAGCATTCATGTACGGAGCCGGTGACGTGCGGGTGGAGGACGTCCCCGACCCGGTCCTGCGGGAGTCCACCGACGCGATCGTGCGAATCGTGCGGTCGTGCGTGTGCGGCAGCGATCTGCACCCGTACCACTCCCTGCCCGTCTCCGAGCAGGGCACGCCCATGGGCCACGAGTTCCTCGGCGTGGTCGAGGAACTGGGCTCGGAGGTGTCCGGGCTCAAGCGCGGCGACCTCGTCGTGTCCCCGTTCGCGTATTCGGACAACACCTGCGAGTTCTGCCGCGAGGGCCTGCACACCTCGTGCCGCCACGGCGGGTTCTGGGCGTCGGGTGACGTCGGCGGCGCGCAGGCCGAGGCCATTCGCGTCCCGCAGGCGCAGGGCACGCTGGTCGCGGTGCCCGGCGTAGAGGAGGACTCCGCGCTGCTGCCGTCGCTGCTGACGCTGGCCGACGTGTACGGCACCGGTTACCACGCCGCCAAGCAGGCACGGGTCACCGCGGGCACGACGGTGACGGTGGTCGGCGACGGCGCGGTCGGGCTGCTGGCCGTGCTGTCGGCCAAGCGGTTGGGCGCGGAGCGGATCATCCTCATGGGACGGCACAAGGACCGCACCGACCTCGGCCGCGAGTTCGGCGCCACCGACGTCGTGGCCGAGCGCGGTGACGAGGGCGTCGAACGGGTCCGCGAGTTGACCGGCGGCGACGGCACGCACGCGGTGCTGGAGGCGGTCGGGCACATGGCCGCCTACGAGATGGCCGTCGGCGCGGTCCGACCCGGTGGCGTCATCAGCCGCGTCGGCGTCCCGCAGTACGAGCAGGCGTCGATCGGCTTCGGCAGCCTGTTCGGCCCGAACATCACCCTCACCGGCGGTCCCGCTCCCGTGCGCGCCTACATCGGGGAACTGCTGCCCGCCGTGCTGGACGGGACGGTTGACCCGGGCAAGGTCTTCGACCTCACCATCGACCTCGACCAGACGCCCGAGGGCTACCGCGCGATGGACCGGCGCGAAGCGCTCAAGGCGCTCATCCGGTTCTGAAGACGACGCTTCGAGAACCCGACTCCTCGGCCAGGGCTGTCCTGACGGTTCGCCTCAAGCGGTGTCGATGCTCCTGCCCACTCGTTCGGCGGTCTCCCGCAGCCAGAGGTGGCCGGCGTCCTGGGCGTGCACCGGGTGCCACCAGAGGGCTTCCTGGAGCGGCACCGCGGGAAAGGGGCAGGGCAGCACGCGCACGCCTGGCGTGGGGAAGTGCTCGACCAGGCGCTGTTGCACCAGGGCCACCCGCCGCGTGCCGGTCACGAGGGACGGCAGCAGGTGGAACGAGGGCACGGACACGTCCACGCGGGGGCTGATGCCGAGCATGCTCAGCTGCCGGGTGACGGGGGCGTCGTAGGCGCGCTGGTAGACGCCCCACGGCAGGCGGGCGAGGTGGTCGAGGGTCAGTTCGTCCTCGACCTCGGGGTTGTCGTCGGCGACCAGGCAGACCCACGTGTCGGTGAAGAGTTCGACGGCGGGGAAGTCGTCCAGGACCCCGTGGGGCATGAGGAGGCCGTCCACCGTGCTCAGCAGCGTTCCCAGGTTGTCCAACAGGGACGGCGCCGTCTGGTGGAAGGTCAGGCGGACACCCGGCGCCTCCTCGTGCAGCACGCGGGCCAGCGGCACGCCGAACACGGTCGCGCCGTAGTCGGAGGTGATGAGGGTGAACTCGCGGGTCTCGGTGGCGGGGTCGAAGTCGGCCTGGCTGCTGAAGACGCGCTCCATCACCTCGCAGGCAGTGGCGGCCCGGTCGCGCAGGACGGCGCCCAACGGGGTCAGGTCGTAGCGGGAGCCGGTGCGGGACAACAGCGCGTCGTCGAAGTGCCTGCGCAGGCGGGCCAGGGCCGCGCTCATCGCGGGCTGCGTCAGACCGATCCGCTGTCCCGCCCTGGTGACGTTGCGCTCCTCCAGCAGCGCGCGCAGGGCGACGACGAGGTTGAGATCGAGGTTGGACAGGTTCACCGCGCCTCCGGGTATCCACGTCATGGATGCAATGCATCATGAACATTAATTTCCGCGATCATTAGGCCTCGGTCACAGTAGTCCTCACCACACGGGAGGACACCTGATGGCAACACCCGCGCAACCGGTTCGGTTCACGCTCGGCACCTTCTCCGACGGCGGGACGGCGCCGTTCCCCGGCCTGGTCGTCGAAGACCGGGTGCTGGACCTGGAACGGGCGTTGCCGTGGCATCCCGCGTCCACCCTCGCGCTGCTCGACGACTGGGACGAGGCCCTGCCCGCGTTGCGGGGACTGGCCCAGGACGGCCACCGCGAGTGGCGCCCCCTGGAAGGGCTGCGGGTGCACGCGCCGGTCCAGCCGAGGCAGGTGGTCCAGTCCGGCGCGAACTACCGGCAGCACGTCATCGACCTGGTCGTCGCCCACCGCTCGCGGGACTCGACCGAGAGCGAGGAGCAGGCGCGCGAACGGGCCGCCGCGATCATGGACCGGCGGGCGCGGGAGGACCAGCCGTACGTGTTCATCGGCCTGCCCTCGGCGATCACCGGACCGTACGACGACGTGGTGCTGCCGTCGTGGTGCGAGCAGCCGGACTGGGAGCTGGAGCTGGCCGCGGTGATCGGTGCCCCGACCTACCGGGTGTCACCCGAACAAGCGTTGGCGCACGTCGCCGGGTACACCATCGCCAACGACCTCACCGCGCGCGACCACGTGTTCCGCACCGACATGCGGGAGATCGGCACGGACTGGTTCCGCGCCAAGAACGCGCCGGGGTTCACCCCCGTCGGTCCCTACCTGGTCCCGGTGGAGTTCGTGCCCGACCCGATGGACCTGCGCCTGACGCTCAAGCTCAACGGCGACACCATGCAAGACGAATCCACAAAGGACATGATCTTCGACGTCGCGAGGGTCGTGTCCTGCGCGTCGCAGACGGCCGCGCTGCTGCCCGGCGACCTGGTGCTGACCGGTTCCCCGGCGGGCAACGGCATCCACCACGGCAGGCTGCTGCGCGACGGCGACGTCATGGAGTCCACGATCACCGGCCTGGGCGTCCAGCGCACCCGGTGCGTCGCCGAGGAACGCCCGTGAACCGCGCCGATCCCGAGAGCGCCATCGCCGAGGCCGCCGAGGCGTGCTCCAACTGGGGCCGGTGGGGTGACGACGACGTGCTGGGCACGCTGAACTTCCTCACCGCCGCCAAGCGCCGCGAAGGCGCCGCGCTGATCCGCCGAGGTGACAGCTTCTCCCTGTCGCAGCGGTTCGACGTGAACGGCCCGCAGAAGGGCTGGCGGCGACGCACCAACCCGGTGCACACCATGCTCGACACCGGCACCGACGCGGCGGCCGGGCTCCAGGGCTTCCCGCACGGCATCGGTGGCGCGGACGACGTGATCGCCATGCCGTTGCAGTGCTCGACCCAGTGGGACGGCCTCGGGCACATCTTCGACCACGGCCGGGCGTGGAACGGCCGGGACGCCGCCACCACCGTCACCTCGGAGGGAGATCTGGTCACCGGCATCGAGCACATGGCCGCCCACGTCGCGGGCCGCGCCGTGCTGCTCGACGTCGGACGCGTCGTCGGTGGTGGCGAACTGCCCGACGGCTTCGCCATCACCGAGCACCACCTCACCGCCACCGCGCAGGCCCACGGGGTCGCGGTCGGACGCGGTGACCTGGTGCTGGTGCGCACCGGGCAACTGGCCCGCGCCAAGCGGGACGGCTGGGGCGACTACGCGGGCGGACCCGCGCCAGGGCTTTCGTTCACCACCGCCGGGTGGCTGCACCGCACGGAGATCGCCGCGATCGCCACCGACACGTGGGGTTTCGAGGTGCGGCCCAACGAGTTCGAGCACGCCTTCCAGCCCCTGCACCAGGTCGTCATCCCGCACCTCGGGCTGCTGGTGGGGGAGATGTGGGACCTGGAGGCGCTGGCCGCCGACTGCGCGGCGGACGGCGTGCACGAGTTCTGGCTCACCGCCGCGCCCCTGCCGATCACCGGGGCCGTCGGCTCGCCGGTCAACCCCGTCGCCGTCAAGTGACCCGCGAGGAGACACCATGACCCGCACCGTGCTCGTCCTCGGCGGCGGCACCGCCGGGAACGCCCTGACCGTCCTGCTGCGCCGTTCCGGGCACGCCGTGGACCTCGTGGAGTCCACATCGGACTGGAACGCCACCGCGGGTTCCGGCATCACCTTGCAGGGCAACGCCTTGCGCGTCCTGCGGGAGGTCGGCGTCCTTGACTCCGTGCTGCGCGAGGGGTTCCCCTTCGAGGAGCTGGGCATCCTCGCCCCGACCGGGACGGTGGTGGCCGTGCAGCCGACCGCCCGCGTCGGCGGCACCGACCTGCCCGCCACCCTGGGCATGCAACGCCCTCGCCTGCAGCAGATCCTCATCGACGCCGTGCGCGCCTCGCGCGCGTCGGTGCGGTTGGGCGTCACCGTCACCGCGCTCGACCCGGACGGCGGTGACGTCACCTTCACCGACGGCACTACCGGCCGCTACGACCTGGTGGTCGGCGCGGACGGCCTGAACTCGACCACCCGCCGCCTCATCGGCGTCGAGGACGAGCCGTCGCCGACCGGCATGGCCATCTGGCGCGCGCCGGTACCGCGCCCGACCGGCCTGGAGCACACGCAGATGATCTACGGCGGGCCGTGCTTCATCGCGGGCTGCTGCCCGACCGGACCGGACACCGCCTACGCCTACCTGGTCGAGCGCAACCGCGACCGCGCGGGCGTCGACCCGTCCGCCTACGCCAAGGAGATGCTGCGCCTGACGCAGGGCTACGGCGGGCCGTGGACGGAGATCCAGGCCGCGCTGACCGACCCCGCGGTGGTCAACTACACGTGGTTCGACCGGCTGCTGGTGCAGGGGCCGTGGCACCGCGGTCGGGTGGTGCTCCTCGGCGACGCCGTCCACGCCTGCCCGCCGACGTTGGCCCAGGGCGCGGCCATGTCGCTGGAGGACGCGTCGGTGCTGGCCGAACTGCTGTCCGCGGGTGACCCCTGGGACGACGCGCTGCTCACCGCCTACCGCGACCGCCGCCTCCCGCGCGTGCGCGCGGTCGTGGACGCCTCGGTGCAGATCGGGCAGTGGTTGCTGGACGGCGTGCGCGACGCCGACGTGCCGGGCCTCATGGGCCGCACGATGGCGCTGCTGGCGGCGAAGCCGTGAGCGCGCCGACCGTGGACGTGCACGCGCACGTCCTGCTGCCCGAGGTGGAGCAGCTCGTCGCCGACGCCCCCGGCCGAGCCGAGGCCCGCGCGCTCGACGCCCTGCGCAACGGGCCCGACGCGCTCGCGGCGAGCGGCGTGATGGTCCGCGACCGGATGCGGCTGCTGACCGACGTGGTGCACCGGCTGGCCGCGATGGACATGACCGGCGTGGACGTGCAGGTGGTCAGTCCGTCACCGTCGCACTACCACTACTGGGCCGACCGCGAGGTGGCGCAGGAGGTGTCGGAGAGGGCCAACACCGCCACGGCCAAGCACTGCGCGCACGCCCCGGACCGGCTGGTCGGCCTGGGCCTGGCGCCGCTGCAGCACCCGGACCTGGCCGTGCGGGCCCTCGACCACGCGCTGGGCGAAGGGCTGGCGGGCGTGGAGATCGGCAGCCACGCGCCCGGCCGCGAGCTGTCCGACCCGGCCTACGAACCGTTCTGGGAGCTGGCCGCCGAGACCGGCGCGGTCCTGTTCCTGCACCCGTTCGGCTGCACCCTCGACGAACGCCTGGACCGCTGGTACCTGTCCAACAGCGTCGGCCAGCCCGTCGAGAACGCCGTGGCGCTGTCGCACCTGGTCTTCTCCGGCGTGCTGGACCGGCACCCGGACCTCAAGGTCGTCGCCGCGCACGGCGGCGGGTACCTGCCCACCCACCTCGGCCGCGCCGACCACTCCTGGCGCGTGCGTCCCGACGCCAAGGGCTGCGCCCGCGAACCGAGCCACTACCTGCGGCGCATGTGGTTCGACTCGCTGGTGCACGACCCCCACGTGCTGCGCGAGCTGGTCCGCGTCGCCGGAGCCGACCGGGTGCTGCTCGGCTCGGACTTCCCGTTCGACATGGGCGCCGACGACCCCGTGGCCGCCCTGCGCGCCGCGGACCTGCCCGACCTCGACTTCCACGCCGTTCGCGGCGGCAACGCCGCCGCCATGCTGACCCTGGAGGGAACCCGGTGACCAGGCGATTGCTCACCCACCTGCGGCACGTCGACCTCGCCGTGCCCGACTACGACAAGCAGTTGGAGTTCTACTCGGGCGTCTGGGGCCTGACCGAGGTCGCGAACGACTCGGGCCTGAGCTTCCTGGCCGCCGAGGGCTCGCCCGAGCAGTACGTGGTGCGGCTGCGCAAGGCCGAGGAGAAGCGCCTCGACCTGGTCGCGTTCGGCGCGGCCACCCCGGCCGACGTGGACGCGCTGGCCGACCGGCTCATCGCCGCGGGCGTGCGGCTGATCAGCACGCCCGACCGGCTCGGCACGCTCGGGGGCGGCTACGGCTTCCGGTTCTTCGACGTGGACGGCCGCACCATCGAGGTCTCCGCCGACGTAGAGGTCCGGCAGCACCGCCGCGTCGAGGAGAAGGAGTCCATCCCGGTGCGGCTCTCCCACGTGGTGCTCAACTCACCCGACCTCGACCGCACCCGCGCCTGGTACGAGCAGCACCTGTCGTTCGCGCTGTCGGACACCCTCAGCTCGCCGCACGTGGGCGACGTCATGCACTTCCTGCGGGTCAACCCGCAGCACCACAGCCTCGCCATCGCCAAGGGGCCGCACACCTCGTTGCACCACATGTCGTTCGAGCTGCGCGGCATCGACGAGTACATGCGGGGCACCGGTCGGCTGCTGCGCGCGGGCGTGCGGAAGATCTGGGGACCGGGTCGGCACCTGGCCGGGGACAACACGTTCTCCTACTTCTTCGACCCGCACGGCAACACCGTCGAGTACACCACCGAGCTGGAGCAGCTGGACGAGGACACCTGGCACCCGCACGTCCACGACTTCTCCCAGCCCGAGGTCACCGACCAGTGGGGCACCGCCAACCCGATGAGCGAACTGGTGGCCAAGGAGTCGTTCAACGACCCCGACCGCGGCTGCTTCGTCGCCCCGCCGGTGTGACGGCATGAGGTTCACGACCTACCGGCACGAGGGGTGCGAACGGGTCGGCGTGCTCGACGACGCCGACCTGCTGCACCCGCTCGACGCGGCCTCGCTGCTCGAAGTGCTCGACGACCTGCCCGCGGCCGGTGCGGACGCCCTCGCCCGCGCCCCCGGACCGCACGTCTCGGCGGTGCGGCTGCTCGCGCCGCTGCGCCCGCCGTCGGTCCGCGACTTCCTCACCTTCGAGGAGCACGTGGAGGGGATGCGGGCGGGCGCGGGCGTGCCCGAGCAGTGGTACGCCGCGCCCACGTTCTACTTCACCAACCCCCACGCCGTCCTCGGCCCGCACGATGACGTGCCCGTGCCACCGGGGTGCGCCCGGTTCGACTTCGAGCTGGAGGTCGCCGCCGTCATCGGCCGCGAGGGCCGTGACCTCACCCCGGACCAGGCGCGCGACCACATCGCCGGCTACACGATCTTCAACGACTGGTCCGCCCGCGACCTGCAGACCGCCGAGATGACCGTGGGCCTCGGACCGTGCAAGGGCAAGGACACCGCCACCACGCTCGGCCCGTGGCTGGTCACCCCCGACGAGCTGGAACCGCGCCGCGACGCCGACGGGCTGCTGCGCCTGGCCCTGACCGCCGAGGTGAACGGCGAGGTCGTCGGCTCGGACCTGCTGTCCAACATGAGCTGGACCTTCGAGGAGATGACCGCCTACGCCTCGCGCGGCACGGCCGTGCGCCCCGGTGACGTGCTCGGTTCGGGCACCTGCGGCAACGGCGGCTGCCTGGCCGAGCTGTGGGGCAGGGGAGGGGACCGGCCGCCGCTGGCGCCCGGCGACACCGTCACCCTCACCGTCGAGGGCATCGGCGGGCTGAGCAGCACCGTGGTGGCGGGAACGACGCTCATCCCGCTGCCACCTGCCCGCCGTCGTCCCCGAACCCGGCCGTGATCGAGTTAGGACGACGCTCGCTCGACCAGTTTCGGCTCGAACACCTGCCGCTGGTGGCGGTGCTCGGGCCCCAGGTCGATCTCGTCGGCGAGCATCCGCGCCGCGGCCTGACCCAACTGGTAGCCGTCGACGTGCACCGAGGTCAGGGGCACGGCGGCGGTCTCGGCGGCGTCCGTGCCGTCGTAGCCGACGACGGCCAGGTCGCCCGGCACGGACAGGCCCGCGCGCAGCACCACCTGCATCACACCCAGCGCCAGCAGGTCGTTGGCGCAGAACACGGCGGTGGGCCGGTCCGCCGAGGCCAGCAACCGCTCGCCCGCCCGCCGACCCTGCTCGGCGGTGAACGCCCCCACCTCCACCACCCGCAGCGCGTCGGCCGGGCGGCCCGCCCGCCGCAGGGCCCGTGCGCTGCCCGCGCGCCGGTCGATCGACTGCCGCATGCTCATCGGGCCGGTGACGAAGGCGATGTCGCTGTGCCCGCGCCCGAGCAGGTGGGTGACGGCCTGCTCCGCGCCCGCCACGTCGTCCACCGCCACGCAGCAGACGTCGGGCAGGTCGGCGACGTTGTCCAGCAGCACCACCCGCAGCCCGCGCGACCGCAACCCGGCCAGCCACTCGGCGGTCGGGTGCACCGGGTTGATGAGCACGCCCTGCATGCGCTGCTCGGTGATCAGGTCGAGGTAGCGCCGCTCCTTGACGGGGGAGACGTCGCTGTTGCACAGCATGACCGCGTTGTCGAAGGCGAGCATCGTGTCCTCGCAGCCGCGCGCCACGTCGGTGAGGAACGGGTTGCGCACGTCGAACACCACCAGGGCGACCGCTTTGGTGCGACCGCTGACCATGGTGCGGGCGGCGCCGTTGGGCAGGTAGCCCAGCCGCTCGATGACCTGGAGAACTCGGGCGCGGGTGGCGGCGGCGACCCGGTCGGGGCGGTTGAGGACGTTGGAGACGGTGGCCGTGGAGACCCCGGCGGTCTCGGCCACCTGCTTGATGCCCACCGTCGACATCGTCAGACCCCCACCGCGGTTGTGCGAACCGGGATCGTACCCGTCACGGGATCCTGGTGAGCGGGTCGGCACCGCGCGGTGACGCGGTGGACACCCGACCCGACGTGCAGCGGCTCCTGCCCGACCAGGTCGACCACGGCCGTGGTGTTCGGCGGCACGACGATCTCCACCGTCAGTTCCTCGCCTGCCCGCCACCACGACACCCGTGCCCGCCCGTACGGGGTCTCGTGCTCGGCGCAGGCGCTGGTCAAGCCGCCGCCGGGACGTGGGGCGACGCGGATGCGCCGGTAGGCGGGGGCGTCGGGGGACAGGCCCGCGACGGTGCGGTGCAGCCAGTCGGCGACCGAGCCGAGCGCGTAGTGGTTGAACGAGGTCATCTCGCCGGGGTTGACGGAGCCGTCGGGCAGCATCGAGTCCCAGCGCTCCCAGATCGTCGTCGCCCCCATGGCCACCGCGTACAGCCAGGACGGGCACTCGCGCTGGGTGAGCAGCAGGTAGGCGTCGTCCAGGTGACCGGAGTCGGCCAGCGCGTCGAGCACGACCGGGGTGCCCGCGAACCCGGTGCCGACGCGGTGGCCGTCGGCGCGCACCAGTTCCGCCAGCCGTCGCCCCACGTCCTCGCGCCGGTCGTCCGGGACGAGGTCGAAGCGCAGGGCCAGCGCGAGAGCGGTGGGCGTGTCGGTCCTTGGCACGCCTGCGGCCAGGTAGGCGTTCACGAAGCCGGTCTTCACCCGATCGTGCAGCGCGCGGTAGCGGGCCGCGTCGGCGGCCGCGCCCAGCAGTTCGGCGGTGTCGGCCAGCACCCGCGCGGACAGCGCCGCGTAGGCGGTGGCGACCAGGTGGGGGTCGGTGCGCGCCGCGGCAGGGTCCTCCGGGGGCGCGGCCGGGTCGAGCCAGTCCCCGAGTTGTCGGCCCCGCCGCCACACGCCGTCCTCGTCGAGCAACGACGCCACGAGGTCCACCCAGCCGCGAGCGCTGGAGTACTGGTCGCGCAACACCTCCAGATCACCGAACCGCTCGTGCAGCACCCACGGGGTCAGCACGGCCGCGTCACCCCACACCGCACCGGGCCACACCGGGGTCCACTCGCCGTCGGGCAGGGTCGGGATGGAGGGGATGAAGAACGGCACCGCGCCGTCGGGAAGTTGGTCGGCGGCGAGGTCGGCCAGCCAGGACGTCAGCATCCCGGCGCAGTCGTGCAGGAACGCCGCCGTGGGCGCGAACACCTGGATGTCGCCGGTCCAGCCCAGGCGCTCGTCGCGCTGCGGGCAGTCGGTGGGGACGTCGAGGAAGTTGCCGCGCATGCTCCACACCACGTTCTCGTGCAGCCGCTCCAGCACCGGGTCCGAGCAGGAGAACCACCCCGTGCGGCGCATGTCGGTGTGGCACACCACCGCGGTCACAGCGGTCGGGTCGAGCGCGCCGGGCCAGCCGGACACCTCGGCGTAGCGGAAGCCGTGGAAGGTGAACGACGGCTCCCACTCCTCCGCCCCGCCGCCGCGCAGCACGTACCGGTCGACCGACACCGCGGTGCGCAACGGGCGCACGCACAGCTCGCCGTCCTCCAGCACCTCGGCGTGCCGCAGCACCACCTCGCGTCCGGCTTCGCCGTGCACCCGGATGCGCAGCCGTCCGACCAGGTTCTGCCCGAAGTCCACCAGGTACCGGCCGTCGCCTTTCGGGATCACCGACACCGGAGCCACCAGTTCGGTGCGCCGCACAGGGGGACCGGTGGGCGCCACCAGCGTGCCGGGGTCGCGCTCCACGACCTCGACCGCGCCCCACGCCGAGTCGTCGTAGCCTGGCTCGGACCAGCCGCGCGGGTCCAAGCGGGCGTCGAAGTGCTCCCCCTCGTACAACCCGGCCGACACCAGACCGCCCTCACCGGCCCGCCAACCCCCGTCGGTGCCCACGACCAGGCGCGCGCCGTCGACGTAGGTGATCTCCAGCTGCACCAGCGCTCCGAGCCGATCGCCGTAGACGTCGCGCGTGCCGCCGTTGAACCCCAGCCTTCCCCGGTACCAGCCGTCGGCCAGCGCCACGCCCACCGCGTTGGACCCGGACCGCAGCAGGTCGGTCACGTCGTGGGTGCGGTACCGCAACCGATCCCGGTAGCTGGTCCACCCAGGAGCGAGCACGTCGTCGCCCACTGGAAGGCCGTTGAGGCGCAGCTCGTGCACGCCGTGCGACGTGGTGTAGGCGCGGGCGTGGGCCACCGGTCCGTCCACGGTGAACTCCGTGCGCAGCAGGGGTGGCCGGTCGGTCGGGATCGAGGGGGAGACCATGCGCGCGGTCCAGTCCTCGGCGCGCAGCAAGCCGGTTTCGAGCGTGGTCGGTTCGCTCCAGGGCGTGGACCGCCCATCCCTGCTCCACGCGCGCACCCGCACCACGCGGCGCTGTCGCGAGCCCAGCGGCGGCGCCGGCCACGGCACCAGGTTCGACTCCCCGGACTCCACCCGATGGCGGTGGACCTCCTCGCCAGGACCGAAGACCTCGACCTCGTAGGCGTGTTGCGACCAGCCGGACGCCGGGTCGTCCACCGTCCACGACAGACGCGGCGTCGGCTCGCCGATGCCCAGGGCTTCGCGGTGGTGCTCCGCGGTCGGCGGAGACACGCGCGCGGAGGTGGCGTGGTTCTGCTGGTGCACGGTGGATTCTCCCGACAAGTCACGCTGGATGTACGAGATATGTGTAACGCTTCAATCAAGCATTTGGGAAGTCCGTTGATGACAGAGTCAGTGAATATGCCGCTCTGACAACGAAATTTTGAGCTGGTTCTTGACGCTTGTGCGCTGCGTCACCTACGGTTCGGCATCTCATGTAAAACGTTTCAATCACTACCCCGGTACTCGTGGGGTCGAGAACGGATCTCTCGTCATGGCAACAGCGCTCAGCCCGCGGCGGAGCACCCGACCACCCGCCGCGCCCGCGACAGCACGGCGACCACGTCGACGCTCCCGGTCGGCGCCGTGGTGGTTCCTCGCTCCCGGTCTGGCGTTCTTCGCCTTCGCCGTGCTGGTGCCCAGCTTCCAGGGCGCCGGGTACGCCTTCACCGACTGGGACGGGATCGACCCCGCGCTGCGGTTCGTCGGCCTGGACAACTTCCGCACCCTGCTGGAGGACGAGGCCGCGCGCTCGGCGCTGGTCAACACGCTCCTCGCCGCGGCGGCCATCACGGTGGTGCAGACCGCCATCGGGCTGCTGCTGGCGCTGGGCGTCAACGCGCGGATCAAGAGCCGCAACGTGCTGCGGGTGTTCCTCTTCGCACCGGCCGTGATCACCCCGGTGGTCACGGCGTACCTGTGGAAGTACCTCTACGCCCCGGAAGGCGCGATCAACGCGCTGCTCGGCGCGGTCGGGCTGACGTCGTGGCGGCAGGACTGGCTGGGCGACACCGACCTGGCGCTGTGGTCGGTGGTCACCGTGGTCATCTGGCAGTTCTCCGGCTACTCCATGGTGATCTTCCTCGCCGGGTTGCAGTCCATTCCCCACGAGGTCAACGAAGCCGCGGCCCTCGACGGCGCCGGACCGGTCGGCCGGTTCCGGTACGTGACCCTGCCGATGCTCGCCCCCGCCATGACCATCAACCTCATGCTGTCGGTGATCGGCGGCCTGAAGCTGTTCGACCAGGTGTGGGTGATGACCCAGGGTGGACCGGGCGGTGCGACCGACACGCTGTCCACGGTCATCTACCGACAGGCGTTCCAGTTCAACGACTTCGCCTACAGCATCGCCATCGCGCTCGTGCTCACCGTCCTGGTCGCGGTGATCAGCGCGGTGCAGTACCGCGGGCTCAACCGGCAGGGGGGCAAGGCGTGAACCGCTACACCTGGCGCACCGCGGTCCTGGAGGCGGTCATGGTCGCCACCGCGCTGGTGTTCGCCTTCCCCGTCTACGTGATGTTGTCGTTGTCGCTGCGCGAACCCGGTGACCAGTCCTCGCCGATCGCGCTGTCCTCGCCCACCCTGGCCAACTACGGCGACGCCTGGCAGCAGGCCGACCTCGGGGCCGCCCTGCTGACCAGCACCCTGATCACCGCGAGCAGCGTGGTCCTGGTGGTGGTGCTCTCGGCGATGGCGGCCTACCCGCTGGCCCGCAGCACCCGAGCCTGGTCCAAGGCGGCGTTCGGGCTGTTCATGCTGGGCCTGCTGCTGCCGTTCCAACTCGCGCTGATCCCGCTCTACCAGACGATGGGCGACCTCAGTCTGCTCGGCAACCCGCTGGCGCTGGTCGTGTTCTACACCGGGCTGCAGATGCCCTTCTCGGTCTTCCTCTACACCGGTTTCCTGCGAGCCCTGGACCCCGGTTACGAGGAGGCGGCGCTGATCGACGGCGCGAGCCCGTTGCGGGCGTTCTTCTCGGTGGTGCTGCCGCTGATGCGGCCCATCACCGGCACCGTCGTCATCCTCAACGCCATCTTCGTGTGGAACGACTTCCTCACCCCGCTGCTGTACCTCAGCGGCACCGAGCAGCAGACCGTTCCGGTGGCGCTGTTCGGTTTCGTCGGCCAGTACGTCTCGCGGTGGCCGATGGTCTTCGCCGGACTCGTCATCGGCATCGCGCCCGTGCTGCTGGTCTACCTCGCGATGCAGAAGCGCGTCATCCAAGGGTTCGCCGGCGGCCTGAAGGGCTGACCGCCACCCCCAATCCTGTTCGCCACCATCCACGTCACACCCGGAGCACAACGATGTCCTCTTCCAAGCGCGCCCTCGTGGGGGCCGCGATCGCCGTCACCGCCCTGCTGCTGTCCGCCTGCGGATCCGGCTCGGCAGGATCGAAGTCCGACACCCTCAAGGTCGCCGCCAACGCCACCGACCGCGCCGCGATGGACGCCGTCGTGGCCGCGTTCAAACAGGAGAACCCCGGCTTCGAGGTCACCGTCACCTACGCCGACACCGACCAGTTGCAGAGCACCCTGCGCACCCAGTTGTCCTCCGGCACCGGACCCGACGTGTTCACCGTGTGGCCCGGCAACGGCAACCCCGGCGCGTTGCAGGTCCTCCAGCCCGCCGGTTACCTCGCCGACCTCAGCGGTCGTTCGTTCGCCACGAACATTCCCGGCGGCGCTCGCGCCGTCACCCAGGTCGACCACAAGACCTTCATCGTGCCCGCCAACTACAGCGGCATCGGCTTCATCTACACCCAGAAGGCGTTGGACGAGATCGGCGGCCAGGAGCCGAAGACCTGGGACGAGCTGATCGCGTTGTGCGGCAAGGCCCGCGCGGGCGGCAAGGTGCTGCTCGCCCTGGGCAACCAGACCCCGTGGGTCACCCAACTGGTCACCTACGCCCTGGTCGCCACCACCACCTACGCCGACAACCCCCAGTTCGCCCAGGACATGGCCGAGGGCAGGAAGAAGTTCGCCGAGTCGGGGTGGAAGACCGCCCTGGAGAAGTACCTGGACCTCGACAGGGCCAAGTGCTTCAGCGACCAGCCGCTGGGCACCAGCTACGAAACCTCCCTCAAGGACGTCGCCCAGGGCAAGGCCGTCGGCGTCGTGCAGGTCGCCAGCAGCCTGGCCGCGGTGCGCACGGAAGCAGGCGAGGGCGCCGACATCCGCATGGCCGCCCTGCCCGCCGACAACGACCCCACCAAGACCCGCATGCCCGGTGCCGTGTCCGCCGCCTACGGCGTGAACGCCAAGAGCGGCAACCAGGAGCGGGCGATGAAGTTCGTCGACTTCCTCGGCTCGGAGAAGGGCCAGAACCTCTACAACGAGAAGGGCGGCACCCTGCCCGCCATCCCCAACCCCGGCTTCACGGTCGACCCCGCGTTGCAGGCGCTCGACCAGCACCTGCGCAACGGCACCACCGTGCCGTTCATGGACCAGTTGTGGCCCAACCCCAAGGTGCAGCAGGAGCACTTCACCCAGGTCCAGAAGTTGTTCTCCGGATCCACGACCGTCGACGAGGTCCTCGTCGCCCTCGACAAGGCCTACGCCGCCAAGTAGAGCGTCACCCTCCCCTGAAAGGTTGACATGGATCGTCGTAGCTTCATCTCAGCCACCGTCCTGACCGCCCTGTCCACCGCCATCACCACCAGCGGCACGTCGACCGCCGCGCCCCTCGGGCCCGCCACCGTCGCCGCCGACCCACGGGCCGGGCAGTTGCTGGCCCGCATGACCCCGGCGCAGAAGATCGCCCTGATCCGCTGCGACTTCACCGCACTGGCCGGACTGGGCATCCCGGCACTGAGCATGGCCGACGCCTCGGCCGGTCTGCGCGGCGAAACCGGCGTCACCGCCTTCCCCGTGCCGCTGGCCCAGGCCGCCACCTTCGACCCCGCCCTCATCGGTCGGATGGCCTCGGTCATCGCGGCCGAGGGTCGGGGCAAGGGCTTCAACAACCTCTTCGCGCCCACCGCGGACATCACCCGCAGCTGGCACTTCGGCCGCCAGTCGGAAGGTTTCGGCGAGGACCCGAACCTGTCCGGCGCGCTGGCCGCCGCCGCGGCGACCGCACTCCAGCAGGGCAAGGTGCTGGCCACCCTCAAGCACTTCGCCGCCTACACCCAGGAACTCGACCGGTTCGTCGTGGACGTCAAGGTCGCCGAACGCGCGCTGCACGAGGTCTACTACGCGCCGTTCCGCACAGCGATCGAGGCGACCCCCCTCACCTCGGTCATGATCTCCTATCCCAAGGTCAACGGCACCTACGCCACCCAGAACCCGGCACTGTTCGACGACCTCAAGCGCCTCATCGGGTTGCAGGGCTACGCGGTTCCCGACTTCTGGGCGGGCGACGACCAGATCGCCGCCGCGAAAGCGGGCATGGACCTCGCCGGACTGGGGCCCGGCGGCGTGAAGGTCACCGCCGACGAGGTGGCCCGCAACGTTCCCGCTGCGCGCATCGACGACGCCGCGCGCCGCATCCTGTCCGCCATGTTCGCCGCCGGCCTGTTCGACAACCCGCTACCCGCGCCCGCGCCGACCGTCTCCACACCCGCCAACCAAGCGCTCGCCCACGACGTCGCCGTGCACTCCACGGTGCTGCTGGCCAACCGCGGCGTGCTGCCCTTTGCCACGTCGGTGAGGTCCCTCGCGGTCATCGGCGTCGCCGACACCGGCGCCATCACCGGCATCTCCGGCTCCACCTACGTCGACCCCGGCACCTGGACCACCCCGCTACAAGCCATTCGCGCCCGCGCCGGATCCGCGGTCACCGTCACCACCTCGCCCGGCACCCTGGGCGACGTGCCGCTGCCCGTCGTGCCCGCCACCGCCCTCCCCGGCGGCCTGAAAGGCACCTTCCACGGCGGTGCCACCCCCACCGGCACTCCGCTCGCCACGCAGACCACCCAGACCCTCGACTTCGCCCAGGCTCCCGTCACCGGCCTGCCCGCCGTGTGGTCCGCCCGGTGGACCGGAACCCTCAACCCGACCACCACCGGCCCGCACCGGTTCTCCCTGCTCGCCTCCGGCACCGCCAAACTGGTGATCGACGGCAAGACGATCATCTCCGGCACCCGGCACATGCGCCGCTTCTTCCTCGGCCCGTTCGACTACCCGCTGCAAGGCACCGCCCAGCTCACCGCCGGCCGTCGGGTCACCATCACCATCGAGTACACCAACGCCACCGCCGAGCCCGGCCAGAGCGCGCTGACCTTCGGCTGGCAGCCCGACTCGCTCATCCCCGCCGCCGTCACCGCGGCCCGTGGTGCGGGTGTCGCCGTCGTGGTGGTCAACCGCGTCGCGGGCGAGGACATGGACCACAACACCCTGTCCCTGCCCGGCGACCAGAACGAGCTGATCACCGCCGTGGCCGCGGCCAACCCCAACACCGTGGTCGTGCTCAACACCGACGGACCGGTCGCCATGCCGTGGCTGAACTCGGTGCGCGCCGTGGTGCAGACCTGGTACGGCGGTCGCGGCACGGGCACCGCCCTGGCAGCCGTGCTGTTCGGCGACGCCGACCCCGCTGGCCGCCTGCCGGTCACCTTCCCCGCCTCCGAGGCGCAGGGGCCCGCGGCCACCCCGGCGACCTACCCCGGCGTGAACGGGGTGGTGCGCTTCGAGGAGGGTGTCCACGTCGGCTACCGCTACTACGACCGCAACGGGCAGCAACCGCTGTTCCCGTTCGGCCACGGCCTGTCCTACACCACGTTCACCCTGGGCGACCTCACCGCGTCCTACGCGGGAGGCACGCTGACGACGAGCGTCACCCTGACCAACACCGGCACCCGAGCCGGTTGGCAGACCGTCCAGCTCTACGCGGCACTGCCGGCCTCGGCCGCCGCGGAGGTGCGCCGACTTGTCGGGTTCCGCAAGGTCCACCTGACCCCCGGCCAGCGCACGCAGGTCACCATCGCGGTGCCCGCACGCGCGCTGTCGGTGTGGAACCCGTCCACCGAGAGCTGGGTCCTGACACCGGGCCTGTACACCCTGTCGGCCGGCAGTTCCTCCCGCGACCTGCCCGTCCGTCGGACGACAACGCTCTAGCGCAACGGGAAACCGGGTCCCCGATCATGGTCGGAGACCCGGTTTCCCGTTGTCCTACGCCCGATGCACCCGAACGGGCATGGAATCCCACGCCCGCAAGGTGTTGTTGTGGTGCCGCCTGCCCGGTCCGGCGAGTTCGATGCGGTCCACCCGCTCCAGCAGCGCCGTCAGCACGGCCTCGGCCTCCAGACGGGCGACGTGCTGCCCGACGCACTGGTGCAGGCCCATGCCGAAGCCGACGTGACCGGACGGGTCGCGGGAGAGGTCGAAGACATCGGGATCGGCCCACCTGCGCGGGTCCCGGTTGGCCGCGCCGAGGAACATCAGGATCTTCCCGCCGTCGGGGACGACGGTCCCTCCCACCTCGATGTCCCTGGTGGCCGTGCGGAAGAACGTCTGCACCGGGGACTCCCAGCGGACCGCCTCGTCGAAGGCGACCCGCGCCAGGCCCGGCTCGGCCCGCAGCCGCCGCCACTGCTCGGGGTGCGTGGCGACGGCGTGCAGCACCGCCGCCAACCCGTGCACGGTGGTGTCGACTCCGGCCGAGAGCAGCGAGCGCACCACCAGGGGGGCCTGCTCGTGGGTGATGTCGCCGCGGTCGGCGGCGGCCCAGATGGCCGCGCCGAACCCGTCGTCGGACAGCACGTCACGGGCGCACTGGGCATCGACCCACCCGGCCAGCGCGCCGATGTGCGGCAGTCCCGCGACCACGAGGTCGTTGCGGGGCCCGAACGCGTTGAACAGGTGATCGCCGTAGGGCAGCAGGTTCTCCCGACCCTCGTGCGGGATGCCGACCGCGTCCGGGAACACCCGCAGCGGGAACGCCTGGGCCAGCCGAGTGACCGCGTCGAACTCGCCTTCGGCCACGACCGCGTCGACCAGCTCACGGGCATCGGCGAACCACCCGGCGCGCAGCCGCCGCAGCGCCCGCACTCCCAGCACCTTCGACAGCACCGCCCGAGGCGCGTCGTGGTGCGGGGGATCGGCCTCCAGCAACAGGCTCGGAGGGCGCCACGGCTTCTCGCGTCGGAAGTTGCTCAAGCCGACCCCGGCGGCGGACTGGAAACCCTGCCAGTCCACGAGAGCGGCGCGCACCTGCTCGTAGCGGCCCATCGCGTGCACGTCGTACCGGCTGAGGTGGACGACGGGTCCGGCGTCGCGCAACCACGTCTGGAACGCCGCCGGTTCCTCCAACACCTCGGGGGAGAACGGGTCCACAGCGGTCGCTGTCATCGGCGCGGTGGGGGAAGTCGACACGCGGATCACTCCTTTGTGGTCAGAGGTCGAGGACCAAGCGGTCGGAGCGGGATCGCGACACGCACGGGAACAGGCAGTCGCCCGTTGCGCGTTCAGCGTCGTCGAGGATCGAGTCGCGGTGCTCCGGCTCGCCGTCCAGGACGGTGGTCTCGCAGGTGCCGCAGGTGCCCTGACGGCAGGAGGACAGCACGGTGACCCCGATGCCGCTCAGGGCGTCGAGGAGCGATTGCCCCGGAGCGACGACCACGCTTCGACCGGAGCGGCGCAGTTCGACCTCGAACGGTTCGTCCCGCACGGGTGCGCCCCGGTCCTCGGGCACGAACCGCTCCATGCGCACCTGACCTGCGGGGTGGTCGGCGCACAGCAGCTCGACCGCGCGCAGCAGCGGCGCCGGACCGCAGCAGTAGACCTTGGTGGCCGAGCCGGGGGAGGGCAACCAGGCGGCGAGGTCCAGCAGACCCCGCTCGTCCTGCGGGACGACGGCGACCTTGTCGCCGTAGACGGCCAGTTCGGGCAAGAACCCCATGGT
The DNA here is from genome assembly GCA_049997955.1 of Umezawaea sp. cmx-9-4. GTDB lineage: Bacteria > Actinomycetota > Actinomycetes > Mycobacteriales > Pseudonocardiaceae > Umezawaea. The sequence continues at coordinate 381,692 of JAEBDY010000005.1, forward strand.
GCGCGAACTGCGCCCACCGTAGAGGAGACGCCAGTCGGCACCGACCAGCTCGGCCTGGTGCACCATCGACAGCAGCGGGGTGATGCCGATACCACCGGCGACGAACAGGTAGGACGGAGACGGGACGAGGCGGAAGTTGTTGCGGGGACCGCCCAGCGACACCCGGTCACCGACGCTCAGCTCGTCGTGCACGAACGCCGAACCGCCGCGCCCAGCCGGTTCGCGCAGCACGGCGACCCGGTAGCTGCACGGGTCCCACCGGTCGCCGCACAGCGAGTACTGGCGGACCAACCCGCCCGGCAGCACCAGGTCCACGTGCGCGCCCGGCGCCCAGTCCGGCAGGCGCTCCCGCGCGGGACCGCGCAGGATCAGTGCCACGACGCCGTCGGCGACCGGTGTCTTGTCCGCCACGACCAACTCGACCAGCGCGTTCTCGACGGGGTTCATCGTCATCGATGCTCCTCAAGGTGTACCGGCAGAGTCGAGGATGCGGTTGTGGCACCCCACGCCACCACAGCGCTCTCATATGCTCGAACAGCACGGACTCCCGCACAACGGGGGGCAGGAACGGTCGGCCGCAACGCCGACGGCACGCGCGACCCTGGTGGTGAACGAGAGCAGGACCGCGAGCGCACCGATCACCACCAAGGCCGAGGACAGGCCGCTGATCGCGTCCGACAGCGCCAGGACCACCAGCGGACAGGCGAACTGGCCGATGAACAGGGACGCCGTCCACACCCCGGTGGCACGACCGCGCTCGGAGAACGTGAGCGCGCCCAACGCCCACGTGACGAGGGCCGGGAGCAACAGGCCGTTGCCCAGCCCCGCCACGACGGCCCCGACGACGACCCAGGCCGTGCTCGGGGCGAAGGCGAGGCCGGTCAAACCGGTGCCCGACAGCAGGAAGGCGAGGGGAACGGTGACGCCCGGTCCTCGGTGAGCAAGCCGGGGGAACACGAAGGCGCCCAGCGCGGTCGCCAGCGAGGCCACCGCGCTGATCAAACCGATGGCGGCCGAGGAGTCAACGCCGATGCCGTCCAGCACGTAGGACAACTCGACGATGAGCGTGTAGAACACCAGCCCTCCCGCGAGGGTCACCCCGAGCGGCACGGCCAGTCGTCGCCACGGCAGCGCAACCCGCTTCGTTCCGGCCGAACCCCTGCGGTCAGCGGGTTCCCAGAGGTAGCGGATCGCCAGCAGGGCCAAGGGCAGGCTCGCCGCGTAGAGCCAGAACGGAGTTCGCCAGCCCTGCGCCCCCAGCAAGCCGCCCAGAGCGAAGAACAGGGTGGCCGCGACGGTCGTGTAGACGGTCTGCAGCCCGAAGTACCGCTCGCGTCGCGGGCCGTGGAAGTAGTCGGCCAGCAGGGTCGTGCAGCAGGTCATGATGGCCGCCTCGGTGACGCCGACGAGGACGCGGCTGGCCACGATCAGCTCCAGCGTCGGCAGCCACAGCGGCGCGGTGCCGAACACCCCGTAGGCGAGCAGCGCCACGACCAGCAGGCGCTTGCGTCCCGTGCGTTCCAGCGCACGACCCGCGATCGGTGCCGTCAAGCCGATCATCAACGCGGGAGCGGTGAGCACGACGGGTGCGAGCACGGCGACCCCCGCGGTGCCGGCGAACGCCTCCTGGATGGCGGGCAGGACCGGCGCGAGCAACACCGCACCGAGCACCGACAGGCAACTGGACAGCAACAGGACGAGGGCTTGGGCACGCCCCGCAGGACGATCGACCACAGGACCCGCGGCAATCCCGCCGTCAAGAGGGACACCGGCGGAACCGTTGACAGCTGGTACGGGACTTGCAGTTGAATCCGACACGGGCCTCTCCGATGAGGTGCGCCTGCCGATCTTCGGTGACCGGCATCACTTGCTCCACAGTCTCGGCACCGCGGCCCGCGGGCGGAAATCACTTGTACTGACCTCTGGTATCCACCGCGTGGATGGCCGTGGCCGGAGCGAGGCTGCCGGCAAGAGGTCGTCGGGCGGTAAACCAGGCCGAGCCAAGGCGTTCTTGGGGCCGTCCACCGGGTCGCGGTGGACGAGACCTTCGCACTGCTGACCGGATCGGTCCCAACGGGAGGACGTCAGCTACGGATCACTGCCGATCTTTACGCGATCCTAACGGCTGACACGCTCGGCCTTTACAAGTGCAGGACGCGCCTGCGGGTTGACTTCGGCTCGTGAACGGTTTGGCCTCACCAAAGCAGTTGATGTCGTTGGAAGACGTTGCGGCGTTGCCCGACGCCGTGCCCGGTGACGTCAGCACGCCCTGGTTCACGACGACCCTGCTGACCTCGACGGGTTGGTAGTTCACCCGCCGTTCGCCCTGAGCACGCCGCGTGGACGGCAACAGTTCCTTGCCAGGGTTGCCAATTCTGCGTTCGTCCGTGCTTTTGGCACGGTGATCACCGACTGGAGATGTCGCATGACCGATGCACCTGAGCTCGTGGTTCCGGCACGGGTGGACAGCCCGGTGAGACCCGCGACCCCGTCGACCGGGCTCGGTCGGTGGTTGTTGCAGCACCGCGTGCAGCCCGTGGTCGGACCGGAAAGCAGCGACGAGCACACCACACCGCAGTCCTGGTGGAAGGTCATGTGCCTGACCGGCGTGGACTACTTCTCGACGCTGTCCTACCTGCCGGGCATCGCCGCGCTGGCCGCCGGGGCGCTTTCGCCGCTGGCCACGCTGCTGATCGTGGCGCTGACGCTGTTCGGCATGCTGCCGATGTACCGGCGGGTCGCCAGGGAGAGCCCGCACGGGCAGGGCTCGGTGGCGATGCTGGAGAACCTGCTGCCCTTCTGGCGGGGCAAGGTGTTCGTGCTGGTCCTGCTCGGGTTCGTGGCCACCTCGTGGATCATCACCATCACGCTGTCCTCGGCCGACGCCACCGTGCACGCCTTGGAGAACCCCCACGCCCCGGCGTTTCTGCACGGGCATGAAGTGCTGGTCACCGTCGTACTGCTGCTGATCCTCGGCGCGGTGTTCCTGCTCGGGTTCAGCGAGGCCGTCGGTGTGGCCATCCCCTTGGTGGCGGTGTTCCTGTTGCTCAACGCAGTGGTCGTGGTGGCAGGCGTGGCGCAGGTGCTGGCCGAGCCGGTCGCGTTGGATCGGTGGGTGGAGGCGTTGACCTCCGGTGGTGGCGGGTTCACCGGTGTGATCGGTCCGGCGATCCTGGCCTTCCCGTTGCTGGTGCTGGGACTTTCGGGATTCGAGACCGGGGTGAGCATGATGCCCCTGGTCGCCGCCGACGGCCCGTCCGCGCGGCAACGGTTGGACAACCGCGTCCGCAACACCCGCAAGCTGCTCACCGCCGCCGCGGTGATCATGTCGGTCTACCTGATCGCGACCAGCTTCGTGACCACCGTGCTGATCCCCGCCGAGCAGTTCCAGCCCGGCGGCGAAGCCAACGGGCGCGCCTTGGCGTTCCTGGCCCATGAACTGCTCGGTGAGTGGGTCGGCACCGCCTACGACATCAGCAGCATCCTGATCCTGTGGTTCGCGGGCGCGTCCGCGATGGCCGGGTTGATCAACATCGTGCCCCGGTACCTGCCCTCCTACGGCATGGCACCGGAGTGGTCACGCGCCGTGCGACCGGTCGTGCTCGTCTACACCGCGATCTGCATCGCGGTCACGATCGTCTTCAACGCCGACGTCAACGCCCAAGCCGGCGCCTACGCCACCGGCATCCTGGCCATGATGGTCTCCGCGTCGGTGGCCGTGGCCATCTCCGCCGCGCGTCGACGGCAGCGCAAGGCCGCGGTCGCGTTCACCGCGTTGACCCTGATCCTGCTCTACGCCCTGGTCGAGAACGTGATCGAGAAGCCGGACGGCATCACCATCTCGTTCTTCTTCATCCTCGGCATCATCGGTATCTCGTTGGTCTCGCGAGTGTCCCGGACCACCGAGTTGCGGGTGGAGCACATCGAGTTCGACGACGACGCCCGCCGGTTCATCACCGACTCCATCGCCTGCGACGGCAACCTGACCATCATCGCCAACCGCAGACAGGCGGGCGACGCCGCGGAGTACGAGGCCAAGGAAACCGAACAACGCGGCATGAACCCGGTTCCCGGCACCGCCGACGTCCTGTTCCTGGAGATCGACGTGGTCGACCCCTCCGGCTTCAGCGAAGTCCTGCACGTCCGGGGTGTGCAGGTCGACGGGTATCGCGTCCTGCGCGCCGGCAGCCCGGCGGCGCCCAACGCGATCGCCGCCATCCTGCTGGCGCTGCGCGATGCCACCGGGGTGCGCCCGCACTGCCACTTCGAGTGGAGCGAAGGCAATCCACTGGGCCACCTGCTGCGCTACCTGCTCCTCGGGCGCGGTGACACGGCCCCGGTCGTCCGGGAGATCATCCGCACGAGCGAGCCAGACCCAGACCGCCGACCGGGCATCCACGTCGGCGGCTGAACCGAGGTGGACGCCCGGAATTTCTTGATCAGGTCCGGACTCCACGTCGGGCCAGCAGTTTGCACGCTGTTTGTGGACCGCATCAGCACAGTTGTCCGGTGAAACCTCGCCCTGATCCGCACTCGCCTTCGAGTGATTCCTGGGCAGGCGTTGATCTCGGGTGCTGCCGCTTCGAATTGCCGGGAGCGAGGAAAATTCATATTCAGGAAGTGGGCGCCGTGAAGGTGAATTGCCTGCTGCGACTCCTCTGCGACAAACCCGGACGGGTATTTGTTCGGTGAAAGCTGAACCGGGTCACGGTCCACCCCGAACGACATGCGGCCGCTCGGCGAGCGAGTCGAGCGGTAGTCGATTTGATCGTGAACTCCGCGGTCGGCCGTCGTGATGTCGTCAGCGGACGAAGGGATGGACCATGTCAGCACCGCCTCGCCCACGTCGACGACGACGCGCGGCGGTTGCGTTGATCGCGGCTGGGAGCGCCTTGCTCGCCGCTGGTCTGGTCGGGTTCGGACCCGGCACGGCCGGAGCGTCGAGCCACCGGGAAGCGCCCCTGATCGCGGGTGATCCGCCGGTGGACAACACCGACGTGTACGCGTTCGTCAGTCCCGACGAGGGCTGACCGGCCTCAGTCGGCGGCCGGAACGATCCTGCGCACCACGCTGCCCATCGTGCGCAGATCGCGCACCGATTAGGTTGTCGCGCCGGGCCCGTCTGTACGTGTGAGATCGATTCACAGGAGGCTGACGCCATGCGGAAATTGACCTTTGGCATGAATGTGACCCTGGACGGCTACATCGCCGCGCCCGGCGACGACCTCGGCTGGAGTGGGGGTGAAGGGCCGGACTCGTCGCCGAGCGACGAGCTGTTCCAGTGGTGGTCCGACCGGGTGGCGGCGACGGGCCTGGCGCTGTACGGGCGCAAGCTGTGGGAGGAGATGAGTTCCCACTGGCCGACCGCCGACCAGCAGCCCGGCGCCACACCGGCAGCGATCGAGTACGCCCGCCGCTGGCGGGACATGCCGAAGGTGGTGTTCTCCTCGACGACCAGCACGGTCGACTGGAACACCCGCCTGGTCACCGGCGACGCGGTCGCCGAGATCACCCGGCTCAAGGCCGAGGAGGCAGGCCCGATGGACATCGGCGGCGCGACGCTCGCCGGGGCGGCCATGCGGGCCGGGCTGATCGACGAGTACCTGCTGGTCACCGCGCCGGTCTTGGTGGGCGGCGGCACGCCGTTCTTCACCGCGCTGGACAGCTGGGTGAACCTGACCCTGGTGGAGACCCGGACGTTCCCCGGCGGCGTGGTGCTGACCCGGTACGAGACGAGGCGATGAGCACGGTCCACATGCTCGGCTCGTGAGGCCAGGTCGACGTCATTCCTGGCGGGCCCACTGTGACCCTCGGCCATGGGGGAACCTTCCCCGGCCCTTCCTTGCGTCGCGGCTAGCTGTTGATCGACTCGATGGAGATGAGGACGACGGCGTCGTTGATCGTGACGATGTTCTTCGGGCATGAGGGAGCCCCGCCGGCAACGCCGGCGGGGCGGTGGTGTTCGACAGATCGGGATACTCAATGCGCGGTGACTCCGGTGACGGCGGCCCGTGCGCTGGACTCGTCCACGGGGATGTGCCGTCACAGTGTCGAGGGCAGGTCCAGCCATGGTTTGTCGGTGGCGTCGAATCCGGTGAGTTCGGCGATCTTCCCGTCGACGATGCGCAGGACCGCGATGGCGAAGAGCCGGTACTCCGGGTCGTCGGGGGTGCGCAGGTACAGCACGGCGGCAGGCATGCGGTTGACCGTCGTGGCGATGCAGCGCCAGTCGTCGTGGCCGCGCTGGAAGAGCCCACCGGAGACCCAGCCGTCCACCGCGTCCTTGGCCGTCATGAGCACGGCGCCCTGCTCGGGCAGCATCGCGAAGCGCAGGTCGTCGCGCAGCAGGAACATCAGCCCGTCGAGGTCGTTGCGCTCATGGGCGTCGATGTAGGACTTCACCACGCCGCGCTCGTCGGTGGACAGCTCGTGGGTGGCGGGGCTCCGCCAGTCCAGGCGGCGGTAGGGCAGCCGCTCGCGCATCGTCACGCGTGCCCGCTGCAGTGCGCTGGTCACCGATGCGACGGTCAGGTCGAGGGCGTCGGCGGCCTTCGACGCCGGCCAGCCGAGGACGTCGCGGAGGATGAACACCGCCCGCTGCCGCGGCGGCAGGTGCTGGACGGCGACGATGAACGCCAGCTCGATCGTCTCCCGCGCCACCACCGATTCCTGCGGGTCCTCGGGGAGCATCCGGTCGGGGTACGGCTGCAGGTGCAGCATCTCGGAGCCGGGGTCCGACAGCCCGGACGGTACGGGTGTGCGGTCGGTGCGCTTGTCCAGGAAGTCGAGGCAGGCGTTCGTCGCGATCCGGTACAGCCAGGTCCGCAGCGCGGCGTGGCCCTTGAACGACTCCCGCTTGTTCCACGCTCGCAGGAACGTCTCCTGCGTCATGTCCTGGGCGTCCTCGTAGTTCGCGAGCATCCGGTAGCAGTGCACCTGCAGCTCACGCCGGTGCCGCTCCGTGATGAGCGCGAACCGCGCCGCATCGCCCGAGCGGGCCGCCGCGATGAACGCGGCCTCGTCGGCACCCAGCGGTCTGACGTCGGTCATGGTCATCAATCCTTCCACTGGTGCGAGGGTGGCTACCAGAACTGACGACGTGGCGGAGGATTTCTGATCGGTGAAGCCGCTGGCACCGGGCCGTTCGTCAGGGTCGATTGCGGTTCGCAGGCAAGCTCACTTGTCCGACCAGCAACGGCGCGAGCACTTCGCCAAGCGCCTGGCGGATGTCCGCGGCTCCTGTGGCTGCCCGCGCCGGACGGGCTCGACGCCGTCCCACATCCGCTGATGCCTTGCTCACCGTTGTCGGCTGTTCACCAGTTCGGGGCATGGTCGACTCCAAGGACATGCCTGTAGCCGTGCCCGAACCGGGTGCGGTGGAGCTGCGGACGCCGTTGTCGCGGTCAACGGTGCCGGTGGTTGCGGTAGCGGTGCTCGGCTCTGCTGCTGCGGCGTGGGTGGTGTTGTGGAGCTGGTGTCGTCGGGTCGCCGGTGGGCCGAGGCCAACGACGTCGAGATCGCCACACCCGACGAATTCGTCGTGGCTCGACCGCATCGAGACCCAGTTCACCGCTCTGCGTTGCTGCACCCTCGACGAAACCGACCACCGCGACCATGAGCAGCAGGGCAGCATGATCCGCCGCTACGTCATCTGGGGAACAATCACGCTCAAGATCGACGCCTACGCGAGGTCGTCAACAGGCCATGATCGATCTGCCACCCTCACCATCAGGCTGTCGTGGACAGATCCAGCGCACTGTGGACTGACCACCGAGCAGGACCTCTTGTACCAGGACGTGCGGAGGGAGCCAGCTGGGGTTGCCGAGACGGACGCTCGCCCTTCGGTCGACTCCTCTGGTCCCGGCGACTTCGGATGCGAGTGCCGCCTCTCAGAGACGTCAAGAGAAAAAATGAAGTCTGCACAGTCAGGCTATGCGGGGCAACGAGGTTGAGTGAGCGGAGCGCCGGAGACTGGCGATTCGCACTGCGGTGCCTTCGCGTCCAATGCCGCGCGCGACCGGAGACGGCCCTCCAGTGGAGAGCCGGGGGCTGGGCAAGCCACCACGCACGTCACTCACCGACCGGTCCGACTTGGACAACGTACTACTGGCGGTGCGCCCGGGTGCGAAAGCTTTGTGTCGGTCTTGCACGCAGCTGAGGCCTGGCACTTTTGGATGGAGCGGACCAATGCACCTCTTCACGCGTGCTGCGAAGGCTCGCAGTGCGCAGCCGTCGTGGGCAGTGAGATTGCTTTTCAGCCTTGCGGTTACCTCGGTGCTCGCCTCCTGCGGTGTCTCCGCGACCGGAGGCTGGCACGAGGGTGTTCCCGGCCGGCGTCTCGGCCAGGACACCACTTTGAACTCGCCTCACGGCCCGTTGTACCCGGCGGATGTCAAATTGCTCGTCGCGGTCGCTCAAGCCGGCCTGTGGGAGGCTCCAGCGAGCGAAGATGTCGCTCGCCGCACCACCAATCCGAAGGTGCGCAAGGTAGCGGAGCAACTGGCGAAGGAGCATCACGCGCTCCACGAGACGAACATCGCAGCTGCGACTCGGGTGCAGGTGCAGCTGCCACACACCCCGACACCGCAGCAGAAGGGATGGCAGGACACGATTCGATCGTCCACTGGCGACGATCTCGATCGCGTCTACGTCAATCTGACCAGAGCCGCGCACGGCTCGGTCTACATGGCCATCGCCACCGTCAGGTCCACCACGCAGAACGACGTCATCCGCTCGATGGCGACGATCGCCGAGGACTACGTCGCGCGGCACATGGCCCTGTTGGAAAGCACAGGGCTCGCGGACCACGACGCGCTGGCCGTCCATTCCGGAACCGACGCGCGGTACCAGTCGGTCCCAGGACCGTTTGACTTCGCGCTGGGCATCGGCCTGGCCCTCGCAGTCGCTTTCGCGACCCTGCTCGTCGTCCGGATGGGCTCACGGATGAAGCCCATCCACACTGCCGAAGAAGAAGAGGAGGCGGTCCGGTGGAACCGACCAGCATGAGTGAAGCAATCCTCGCGGTCGGCTACACCGGCAACGACGGCGGCGTGCGCAGCGTGGTCGCCTTCTCCGCGCGGCTGTCTTACCTGTCGATGTGCTTGACGCTGTGCTGGGGCATCTTCACCGCCACCGGCTGGATCCGTCGTTTCACCGGACACCACGCACTGCGGAGTGGACACGCGATGCTCGCCACCTTCACGCTGGCGACCGCAGCCGTGCACGCCTTCGGTTTCTGGTTCTTGGACGAACAGATCGTGGTCGGTTCGCAGGTGTTCATCCCGTTCTTGAACGGCTACGTGCGGCATGCGCTGGGAATCATCGCCTTCGACCTGATGGTGGCGATCATCATCACCGCGGGTATGCACCGCACATTCCGGTACCGAAACTGGTTGAGGTTTCACCAGACCGCCTACGTGGTCTTCGCGCTCGGCGTCGCCCACGCGTGGTGGGGCGCGTGGGCGAACGGCAATTTCGAGTTGCTCTGGTTGACCGGCCTCACCGTGTCGGCCCCAGCACTCGCTCTCGCCGCAGTCCGGTTCTTGCCGACCAGGGCTCTTGTCGCAATTGGACTGATCGAGGGTGGTGCCAAGGGGTCTGCCCCGGTCGACAAGACTTCGCCGCTGAGCGTCAGCGTCGACAACCAGCGGTGCCACCGCTATGGCTTCTGCCAGTCCGAGGCACCCGACGTGTTCCAACTGCGCGAAGACGGGCGGCTCGCCTACAGGAAGAGCCCGGAGGTGTCGCAGAACTCGGATGTGCTGTCGGCGGCGAGATCTTGTCCCATGCGGGCCATCGAAGTCGCAGGGAGAGAGTCGTGAACGGCCTGCCGCGGATCGTGATCGTCGGGGCTGGTATCGCCGGGCTGTGTTCTGCAGAGCGGCTGCGGGAGATCGGTTTCGATGGCGAAATCGTGCTCCTCGGCTCGGAGTCGACGATGCCCGTATACCGCCCTTCGCTGTCCAAACAGCTGCTCACAGGCGAACTGAAGCCTGAAGACGCCCTGACGGAACCGGCCGAGGGCCTGGACGCGATCTGGCGGTTGAACACCTCGGTGTCCCAATTGGATGCACGACGCCGAGTCGTCCACCTGCCCGGTGGCGAGGAGATCGAGTACGACGGGTTGATCATCGCAAGTGGGGTGGAACCGCGCAGGCACCCCCACGGGCTGAGTGGGCACCCGCGAGCGGCAGTGATCCGCACTCGCATGGACACGCGACGAGTGCGCCAGCTCCTCGACGGCTCGCGCGAGCAGGTGGTGGTGATCGGCACCGGCTTCATCGGCTGTGAAGTGGCGTCGAGCCTGCGGCACATGGACCGTCCTGTCACCATCGTCGGCCGTACAAGCTTGCTCATGAACAACCTCCTCGACAACGAACTGGCGGTTCGGCTGACGGATCTGCACAGGCGCAACCGCGTCCGGTTGGAACTCGGCGTTCAAGTCGAGTCGTGGGCGGGCGGCTCATCACGAATCGACCTGCTGCTTTCCGGTGGACGTAGTCTCCGCGCCGCTTGCGTGATCGTCGCGGTCGGGTCTGTGCCTGCGGTGTCGTGGCTGCGCGACTCTGGCGCCACGCTGGACAACGGTGTGGTGTGCGAACCCACATGTCACGTCGAGGGCTTGGAGGACGTGGTTGCCGCTGGGGACGTCGCGTCGTGGCCGAATCTGCGATTCAGCACCGCACCCCGGCGTGTCGAGCATTGGACGAACGCGATCGAGATGGGCCGGGCGGCAGCGGAAAGCCTGTTGAACGGCCGGGAGTCGGCGCAGCCGTTCACCCCGGTCCCACGGTTCTGGTCGGAACAGCATGGCTTGCGCATCCAGGCCGCCGGCATGCCCGCCGTCGGCACCGAACGCATCTCGCTCGACTCGACGTCCGCTTCGGAGCGGTCGCTGACCGGCTATCTGCGCGATGGCGAACTCGCCGGCGTCATCGGCTTCGACCGGACCGCGGCAGTGCTGGACTACGCCGAGCAGCTGCAGAGCAAAAGGCTGATGACCGAGACGATGCGTCCGCGGCCAGTCCAGCACATCTAGCCCTTCAGCGATTGAAGAAAGGGATCGCCGTGCGACTGAACCCACCAGCGACCTTCGTGACGCTCGCACTCATGACGGGGATCGCGGCCGCCATTGCCCAATCACCCAACTTCTCGTCGCTCACCACCGAGGTCGAGGTGATGACCTCGGATTCACCGCACCCGTATCGGGTTACCGTTCCGCTTCCGTATCGCGAGTCGCAACGGCGCTTGCTGGCGCCGGTTCCCGCGGACAAGTTCGACGAGACGTGGCCGCTGTCCGAGCCGGGTATAGGCATGCGGACTGATCAACCGAGGGAGGGCTCATGATGTTCCGGGAGAACAACAAATCGTCGCACGAGTTGCCGTCGCCCCAGAGGCATGACGCCACCGTGTCGCTCGAACCGGATCAGTTCGTCGGATCGATCAACTACCGCGATTGGGCTGAGCACGACTTCAGCGGGCGGGCACCCGCCGAAGAGCCCATCGGCTCCGCGCAGAGCGTGGTCGTCGTGGAGGCGCCGACCGACCTGGTTCCGATCAAGGCGCTGCTGGAGGAGAAACCCAGGGGCTCGCGGAGGGGCTGCCTGATGCCGTCGAGCGGGCTGGCGGTCCTCGACCTCGAAGCCGATGCGGAGCCGGAGCCCGAATTCGACGATGCGGCGATCATCAGACCCTACGTGCGATCAGGTGGCAGATCCGAGGTCAAGTACGACCTTCAATTCGAGACCCTGGTCGAGTCCACCCGGCCGTACGCGTCGCTGCCGACCAAACAGCTTTCACAGGATCAACGGCACATCTGCCGGGTGTGCGTGGTGCCGAAGTCGGTTGCGGAGGTAGCGGTGGCGATCTCCGCGCCACTGGGACTGGTGCGCACGATCCTCAGCGACGCCATCGACAGGGGGTACCTGCGTGTTCACCAGACGGTGTCCATGGTGGACGGTCTGCCACCGGCTGACCTGCTGCGGCGGGTCTATGCAGGGTTGGCACGGCTTTCCGACGTCCGATGAACCCCAGGGAAGGCATCATGGGTAGACGACCGAGGCGCGTCGACCGCTCGTTGCCAACGAGAATCGGGCTTGCCGTCCTCATGGGCACGCAAGCGGCGGTCGTGACCCTGGTGGCCGCGGCCCGGCCGGACAACTGGCTGCTGCTGACCGCTCTCGGTGCCGCGATCAGCGGACTCGGCGCCGGCGCGGTGGTGTTCGTACGCGCACGTCGATTGACGCGCTCACTGGACGACATGCGCAGCGAGATCGACATGCTGGCGAATCAGCCGTTGGCCGAGATGCTGACCGATGTCGTTGCGGGCCGGGACATCGCACAGTTCCGCAAACGCATCCCCACTATTTCGGACCCCGGTCTCGCTCAGCTGGCCGATCGAGTGGAGGAGGCGTGCTCCACCGTTTTGCGGATGACGGCGGAGCACGAAGAACTCCGGCAGGGCTACATCGAACTGTTCGTCAACATGTTCCGGCGGACACAATCCCTGTTGCAGCGGCAGTTGCAGATCATCGAGCGACTGGAGCGGGGAGACCAGTCACCAGCAGACATGCATCTGCTCTTCCAGCTCGATCACCTCGTGACTCGAATGCGTCGCAACAACGAAAACGTACTGGTACTCACCGGGACCGAACTCGTGCGCGCCACCAAGAACCCGGTCACGATCTCGGATGTGTTCCGCGCAGCGATGTCGGAGGTGGAGAAGTACCAGAAGATCCGCGTGTTGAGCATCCCTTCAGTGCGCGTGTCCAACACGGCTGCCGGCGACCTCATCCGGATCGTCGCCGAACTGCTGGACAACGCAACGACGTTCAGTCCACCGGACAAGGAAGTCACGATCAGCGCCGAGTTGGGGCGACACAACGGTCTTTCGATCGGCGTGTTCGACAACGGGATCGGTATGTCCGACGAGGACGTCCGAAAGTTGAACGAGCGCTTGAAGAAGCTGGGGTCGGCGGACACCGCCCGGTCACGCCGGGTTGGGCTGTTCGTGGTGGGCATGCTCGCAGGTCGCCACGGCTTCGAGGTCGAACTCTTCGGCGGTGACGACGTCAAGGGCGTGTCCGCGCTCATCTTGGTTCCGAGTTCGGTGCTGCTGGACGAGGATGAGGTGCGCGCGACGTTGCCGGGAGACTCCAGGAGGACCGCCGCTCAGGCGCACTCGAGGGACTCCGGAAGCTCTGCGGTGGCGGTCAACACCAGTGTGCGGACCCCTACGGTGCATGCCACCGACTACTCCGGCTCGAGCCCAAGCCGGATGTCGCCCTGGTACACCAGGTCGCAGGTGTGGCGAACCAAATCCGATTTGGCGCTCAGGGGTTCTTCCGCCGTGAGGGATGTCGACACCAGCCGCGTCGACAGCACCCATGCGAACGTGCCGGAGGAGCTACCGATGCGGATCAAACGCACGCCGGAGCTCGCCGCCGAACAGCAGGCGGGGACGAATGAGGATCAGGTCGACGAGCCACCGACTGGAGGTGTCGGCGACGTAGAGCCGGAAGAGTTGTCGTCCCCCACCTCTCACGAACCCGCGATGTCGACCGGGGACGATCGCGGAACCCGGACGGCGTCTCGATGGTTCAAGGCCAGAGGTCGGGCTGACGAATCCACATCACCGCCTCAGGAGGTGCCTCCTGCGCAGGAGCAGGCCCGGCATGCTTCCCAGCCGGTAGCGCAAAAGAACGCCTACACCTACACGGAGGACGGGCTTCCCCTACGGCGACACGGCGCGCACCTGCAGCCGGGAATCGCAGCCGGGATCACCCCGCCGAACGCGGTGAAGGAGATCGAGGTGGTCGAGCGCGACCCGGCAAACATGCAGCGCAGGTTGTCCGGTTATCAGTCGGCAGTGCAGAAGGCGCTGGAACAAGAGGATCGCATGCGCAACAGGCCACGAACGACGGGCGGTTGGACTGTGTTGGAAAGGAAGGCGACGAAGTGAGCAACGAGGCGAAGCAGCAGACCATGACCTACGAAGAACTCGTCAAGGAATGTTCTTGGCTCATCAACGACTTCGTGAATCGAGTGCCCGGTGTCGCACACGGCGTCACGGTGTCGGCGGACGGGCTGCTCCTCGCCGGTTCGGGTTCGCTTCCCGATGACCGAGCGGACCAACTCGCCGCGGTCTCCTCGGGACTGTTGAGCCTGACCGATGGTGCGGCACGGTGTTTCGAGGCCGGTAACGTCCGGGAGACGATCGTCGAAATGGACGCGGGAACCATGCTGCTGATGGCCATCAGCGACGGATCATGTCTGTGCATCTTGGCCGACCCCGGCTACGACATCGGCCAGATCGCTTACGAGATGGCTCTGCTCGCATCTCGGTTCAGCCGCCAGCTCACGCCAGGTGAACGCGCAGACGGCACGGCGGCGATGACCGCCGGATCCGCGTCGAACTGAGGGACCGGAAGGAAGGAAGCGCGGGATGAACAGGATTGATTACGGTCCCATGAAGAAGTCTGGCTCGGTCACCTCCACGAAGATCGTGATAGCTGGAGGGTTCGGGGTGGGAAAGACGACCTTCGTCGGCGCGGTGTCCGACATCGAGCCGTTGACAACCGAGGCGATGATGACGGTCGTCAGCAACGAGCTCGATGACACCAGTCGCATCCCGAACAAGGTCTCGACCACGGTGGCAATGGACTTCGGTCGTGTCGCGCTCGAGGACGACCTCTTGCTCTACCTGTTCGGCACGCCTGGTCAGGAGCGATTCTGGTTCATGTGGGATCACCTGGTTCGCGGTGCGCTCGGAGCAGTGGTGTTGGTCGACAGCCGGAGACTCTCCGACTCGTTCAGCTCCATCGATTTCTTCGAGAACCGCAAGATTCCCTACGTCGTGGGTGTGAACACCTTCGACGGGATCCTCCACCACCCACTCGAACACGTGCGGCGGGCCATGGCGATCGATCCCAGCGTACCGGTCCTGCGTTGTGACGCGCGTGATCGCAGCGAGGTACGAAAAGCGCTACTGGACCTGATCGCGTATGTGTTGCAGCGAGTCGAGCAGGCCACCGAACCGCTGACTGTGTGACGTCCTGCGGCGCTTGCCGAAAATTCCAATAAACCTATTGGATGGACAGCTGTGTCCATCTGGCGGCTCGCACATCGGTCACGCTGCTAAGCATCCAGATCGTCCAAGATGATCAAACCCGGTGACCTGACCGCCATCCACGATCAACGGAACAGTGGAATCCATCCCGGTCACTCATGTGACTCATCAGGTCGGCCAGAGCGAGGAGATGTGTCGTGGTGCTGAAGGTCGGTTCACGCGCCCCCAATTTCACCTTGGAGGACAACAGGCTGGAACCGATCACGTTGTCGTCGTTCCTCGGGTGCAAGAGTGTCTTGTTGGTCTATTATCAACACGCGTTCGCTTCCGTTTGCGGGGACGAATTGTGTCAAATTCGGGATGAGATCGACCTGTACCACGACTACAATGTCCAAGTTCTCGGAGTCTCTGTGGATTCGCCGTTCTGCCTGAACGAGTGGGTGAAGAGACAGAACTATCCGTTCCCGCTGTTATCCGATTTCTGGCCACACGGGGAGGTGGCCTCGGCCTATGGTGCGTTCAACGGTGTTGCCGGTGTTGCCCGTCGGGGGGCTTTTCTGGTCGACCTGGCAGGCATCATCCGATTCGCCGAAGTTCAAGAAAGAGACCAGCCGCGTGATCAGTCTGCGTGGAAGAAGATGATCACGACCGCACTTGAACCGAAGCGACCGAGGCGCGGACCTCGGTGATACCCGCGTTGACGAGTGATCCTCGCCGCCGCGGCTGTCGGTCTGAGCACTCTCCTCGAAGTGCTGAACCGTATGCGATGCTCTGCCCCTGAGATGTCGACATCGCTGGGTATCGAGATGGTGCGCACTGGTGCGGCCAGCCGCACCAGTGCGAGCGCGCTCGATGTGGTGGCACGAGCACGCGTCACCTGATCATCGAGCACCGATCTGTTCGAGCACGCGCGCCCGCATGGCCAACAGCGCACTGCGGCGCGGGTCATCGACCGCACAGGTTTCCAGTGCCTGCGTGAGCAGCCAGACCATGGACGGTGGCTCGCAGGCGGCGACTTCCACGTCGTGTTCGACCAGCCAGGTCATGACCCAGTGCGGTAGCCGTCCGTCATCGATCGCCGCGAGCTGCTCGCAAACGCGTTCAACCTGTGATCCCGCATCCATCAGCGATTGGGCAGCCTTGCGGTGCAGCGTGGGCAGCAGGTTCCGCGGGATGCTCTCGTAGAGAGCCCGGCGTTGCGCCGGATGTGTGAACACCAGGTTCTCGCCGACATTTGTGACCACTTTCGCGCGAATCGCTTCGTTCAGCGCTTCAACGAGCTGTGAAGGTCGAGAACCGACCAGGGCGGCAACTTCAGCAGGGGTGAAGCGCATGCCGAGCACAGCGGCCGCGCGCAACGTCTCCGAGGTGGTAGCCGACAGCCGGTCGAGTCCAGCGGCCATCCATGCCACGAGTGCGCGTTCAACCGATACGGCGTCGCCGGCGCGGAGGTCGACGATGCCGGAGGCTGTTCGGACAGCGTTCTCACGGAGTAGTGAGGTGATCATCTGCCGCAAGGCGAGGGGGTTGCCTAGCGCGGTGGTGGCGAGCGCCTGCAGCCTCGGCCCCGGTATTGCGCCGACTGCTTGGCGGATGAACTGGGAGGACGAGGCCCGAGTCAACGATCCCAACTGCACGATGACATCGTCGCGAGCAACCATCCCGCGCCTCAGCGGCGCGAACGCCTCAACAACCACATCGTTCCGGGACGTCGCGATCATCAGCAGTGGCAGAGATCTGGTGGCCAAGGACAACTGGTCCCAGACGAGCGAACTTGCCTCGTCTGCTTCGTGCAAATCGTCCACGACAAGCACGAGCGGCGCGGTGGCGCACAGGTGCTCAACACGCTTGAGCACGTCATTCGTGCTGATCGAGCCGTGGCGGTCGAGACCTAGCGCCCAACGCAGCACACCAAGCGGCACTGCTCGGTGCTCGTCGGCCCGAGCCCAAGCGAGGTGGCAACGGAGCGGGTCGACTGATGCCAGCGCCGCTGACAACAATGCCGATTTCCCAACGCCCGCCTCGCCTTCCACAAGCACCACATGTCCGCGCCTGACCTCGATCTCACCGATGTACGAACGCAGCTTCGCGATGGGAAGATCCCGGCCCACCAACTGCGACCGAACGATGTCGTTGGGAACAACCGACAGGAGTTCAGGCTTGGAGCGCCCAACGATCGGTTCCGATGCCGGCAGCGTCAGATCACCCATGAGAAGCTCCTCGTGCAGCAAGCGGATCGCCGTACCCGGCTGCACCCCCAGCTCCTCACGCAGAACGCCACGAAGGTGTGCGATGTGGTTCAGCGCCTCCATCCTGCGTCCGCTCCGCTTCAGTGCCGTGATGAGCGACTCCCACAGCGACTCCCGCAACGGGTGTTCATGAGCAAGCGCCTCAATCTCGGGAACCAGCTCGCTGTGCTCTCCCAGCGCCAACAGGGTCTGATATCGCTGCTCGACCAGGACAAGACGCTTCTCGGACAGCTCGACTCGATGCCGTTCCGCGAAGGGTCCGGGAACCCCGCCCAACGCTTCGCCACGCCACAGCGCGAGCGCGGAGTCCAGGCACCGCACCGCTCCTGCGAGATCACCCGCCGCCCGCAGCTCACCCGCCTGGTCCTGAAGACGGTGGAAGCCGAAGAGGTCGATGTTGTGGCTTGGCAACCGCAGCCGGTAGCCGGGTGGCTCGGACACCAGCACGTCACCACCGGACCAGAGCGCCCGCTCCGGCTCCAAGGCTCGCCGTAGGCCAGATACGTAGGTGTGCACATTGCCGCCAACGCTCGCAGGCGGTGACGTCCCCCAAACGTTGAGAATGAGCTCATCGCGGGAGACGAGCCGTCCTGGGGATAGCGCGAGCACTGCGAGGATTGCCCGCTGGCGTGCTGGACCGAGCTGGAGCTCCCGGTGTTCGATCCGGACTCGCACATGCCCCAGCAGGTCGACTCGCAGCCGCGTGTCAAGCATGATCGATCACGCGCCTGTGACGCAGGCCTGCGCATTTCCCAGTGGTCAGCGGGGCCGAAGCACCACGGCTCTGTTCCTTTGCATGGCGGTCCGGCCAGGGAAGCCACTCATGCCGCATCGGCACTCGCACAACGGCTTCCGCGCCACGATCAGCGCGGTCAGCAGTTGCGCCTGCTGCCCGCGTCAGTACTTGGTGAGCAGATCGCATGAGAAGCCCGAGGTGTCCTCTTGCCGGATCGCAGATCGCGGGAGCAGCGCGGTGACCGCGTGCTTGTGTGCGGGCGACATCGCGTCCGCCGAAAGAACGCGGTGAAGCAAGGCCGAGGTCAGCAGCGGCGCCCGCACCGACAAAGCGGCGGTGTTCGTGGTCAGCCAATCGCGCAGCCATGAGTCGTTACCCGACGGGGAGAGCACGAGCTGCTCAGCCACCCTTTCCGCCGGTCGGCCGATCGCAGCCCAAACCTCAGCCAACTGACGGTGCAGGGATCCGCGGATCGCTGGCGTGTACCTGTGGTAGAAGGCGCCTCGAATCATGTCGTGGCGCATCGAGATGTAGTGGCCGGATACCACCAGGTAGCCACCGGTGACGGCCTCGGCGACCACCGCTGTCGTCTCGGCTTCCGGCATCATGATCGCCGCGGCGATCTCTTCGACCGTGAACCTTTCACCGCACAGCGACGCCCAGGCGAGCAAATCCCGGATACGCTTGGGTACGGTCAGCATTTGGCTGTGGATCACGTCCACCATCTTGCTGTTGTTCCTCAGCGGATCGCACTGCTTGACCTCGGCTCGGCCACCCTCGATCACCAGTGCGCCGCTGTCGATCAGGTTGTCGAGGAGCACTTCGAGCAACCAGGGGTTTCCCGATGCCCCTCGCGAAAGCTGTCGCAGCCCAGAGCCCGGCGCCGCACCGGCGATGACGGCAGTCAGCTCCTCGACCGCGGCGTCGGCCAGCGGCCCCAATGTGATCACAAGGGCGTGTTCTCGCAGCATCGCACGCATTCGTTCTACTTCTGGCTGCATTCGTACCGGTCGCGATGCGACGATGAGCAGCAACGGCAGCACCGCTGTCTCGACGGCCAGCCTGCGCAGCACGCGCCAGCTCACCGGGTCCAACCAGTGCAGCTGGTCGACAACCACGGTCAGAGGCCCGTCCGCGCACAACTGACCGATGAGAGCGATCACGCCCTCGACGGCTGCCTCAGCACCTTCGAGGTCCTGACCAATCGACAGTGGCTCAAGCTGTTGGACGACTGCGGCGAGTGCGGCTCGTCGTGGATCCGGGGACAGACCGGTTATCGCCAAGCCATTGACCAATGCCCTCAGGGGCACCATCTGACCGAGCTCGTCAGCGGTGGCCCAGGCGAGCTGGCAACCACGAACGTCGCCGAGCGCCTCGTTCAGCAGCGTGGTCTTGCCGATGCCCTGCTCGCCTTCAAGCCAGAGAAACCCACCTGTTCCTCTTGAGACTGACATGACCGCAGCGTGAACCATCGCGGCTTCCGACACTCTGCCGGTGAAGCAACGTGCGGTTCTGCGCAGGACAGTGGTGGCAAGCGGGATGGGCCGTGTCACACCGGGAACCCCATCGACGGTCCAGCGCAGCGCTGGGTCGTCGTGCAAGATCTTGTAGTACAGCGTGGCCAGCGCGCCTCCAGGTTCGGCGCCAAGGCTCTCGATCGTGACACCGCGCAACAGGTGGAAGACATCGATAGCTGCCTCGCGACGGCCGGTGAGGTACAAGGCCTGCATCAGGAGCCCGTGCAGACCTTCTCGAAGCGGATGTTTCCTGGCCAGCTCGTACAGGTCGTCCATGAGAAGGTGCGCCCTGCCCGCGTTGAGCAAGATGCGCGCGCGCCGTTCGACGACGTCGAGCTTGAGCCCGGTGAGCCTGGCTCGATGCCTAGCCGCGAAGGGACCGGGGATGGCGTCCAACGCGTCGCCGTGCCACAGCGCGAGTGCGCCATCGAGTGCCATCAGTTCGCCTGCCATGTCGCGATTGTTGCGACACGCTCGTGCGTCACCACGCAACTGCTGGAAGTGGTCCACGTCGACAGAACCCATGGGAAGTGTCAGACAGTAACCCGAGCCTTCGGACGTGAGCAGAGTTCCCTCAGTACGAGGTGGTCGATGTGGCTCAAGCACCGCACGTAGACCAGAAATGTGGGTGTAGATGCTGCCGTGAGCGCTTGCCGGTGATTCATCTCCCCAGACGGCGTCCACGAGCTCGCTCTTGCTGACGACGTCACCTGCCCGCAATGCGAGCACTGCGAGCACGGCTTTGCGCTGCGCGGAACCAACATCGACCTCGCTGTCGTTCCTGTGGACCCGGGCGAGCCCGAGCAGTGAGACTCGCACGGCTGCTGGGCGCATTGCCTCCGAGCCACTTGGAACTGTCATTCTTCACCCGCCTTCCAGCGTGGTCACGCAGTCAAAGCACAACTGCCAGAGTGCTGGGCGATTGCGTGTTCTGCCGCATGAATCCTCGCTAGGCGCTGTTACGCGCATCGCATATCTCGCTGCGTTCCACGCATAGGACTCGCACTTGCCCGGAGTATTATAAAAAAGCCATAGTAACTATTTTTTGAAACTGACACCCGGTTGCCTCGGAACTCTATTCTGAGTATGTTCAGGATCCGTGCGAGAGCCGCAGGTGCGAATACTCCAGCCCTTCCTTGAACATTCTTCGGTCGGTGGAAGGCCCCTGACGTCGGGATCTTCCACCGCAACCTAGGCGCTGTCACGCTGCCTGACCACCCAGCGGGCGCCCTTGTTTCGGTGCAGCAGGCTGTACCTCCACAGGTCGTACTCCGCAAATCGGGTCAGAGGAACGATCGCGTCTCATGTGGACGGTGACCGGCTCGAACAAGTGGGCATGGAAACTGCGGCTCGACCGCCAGCCCCTCTGTCGAACCTCGATCGAGACCTGGCAATCAATTTCGGGTTTGACACCAGGAACTTCCTCGGCTATTTCCAGGGTGGCTAAAGGTGCTCCTCAATGCGCGCCACATTAACACCATATCTTGGCTTGTCTGCGACCCGAAGCGGTTCTGTCCCTTAGGTGCACGGTTCTTGCCCAATCGTCACGGTGAGCGCGGCGATGTGGCGTGCGAGGTGAAATGTAAAGGCTGTGCGATGATGTTCGGAAGCAGTCGGAGGCCGTCAGTCTCCATGGCTGATCGAGTCGTTCTCGTCGAATGTCGCCAGTCCGCACGAGCACGGCGGCGTTGCCGCCGCCGTCGAGCACACCCTCAACAGACTGATCCGACGGGCACGTTACCTCGCTGAGGAGATCAGCGATCTGCGAGCTCTCATCACAGCGGCGGTGGAAGCCACCGCGCCGGCACTGCTGGAGCTGCGCGGTACCGGACCCGACTCCGCGGCCACGCTGTTGATCACAGCCGGGGACAACCCGCACCGGCTCAGAAGCGAGGCATCGTCCACGGCACCGCACCGAGCGCACCCGTCGTCCAGCACGACCCGGAACCCGAGGTCGTGCTGAACCGGGATCCGGTCCAGCACGACCTCACCGCGCGGCGCCAAGGGTTCCCGGCCACGCACCAAGCGGCGTGGGACGCCTACCAGGCCGCGTTTCCACGCTCCGCCAAGTACTCGAATCACCGACGTCCCCATGCTCGTCGCCACCGCGCGATCCGCCGATGCCCGCGCCATCTCCTCGCTCAACGCAGGCGCCGACGACTACCTCGGCGCACGAGTCAACGCCCTGCTCCGACGGCGCACCGGTACCGCGCACCCGCCACACCCACCCGGTGAAGACATCGTCCGGGTTGGAAAGCTCACAATCGACTTCGACCGACGACAAGCCACAGTCGACGGTGCCCCCATCCCCCTCGCCCGACGCGAGCACGACCTCCTCGCCTACCTCGCCCGCCGCCTCGGCCGCGTCGTCACCCGCCGAGAACTCCTCACCGGCGTCTGGGGCCACGACGGCGACGGCACCAAAACCCTCTACGTCCACTGCTCATGGCTACGACGCAAACTCGGCGAAACCGCGGCCAAGCCGATCTACCTGCACAGTTCGCGGAGTCGGCTACAAACTCACCACACCGCCACGCCGGTCGTAGGGGTGGACTTCGAAACTCCCCGAGGAAACGGCCTCGGCATGAGCTCAATCCGGCTGTGCAGGTCCCCCTCGTGGACTGCGGCGCCACTGCGTGACCGGCAGCCTCGTCGAAGGTCCCGCTGACCTCGGTGGCTTGTGTCCACTTCGGAGTGCGTCCGGCTTCGATGCATTGCCTCTTCCCGAACCTGGGGCGTTTGTGAAGCGGTGGTCGCACAATTCGAGGCGGTGGCAAACTGCAGGAGGATGAGCAAGTGGACGTTCGGGTGGACTGCCCTCGGGTGGTCGTGCGCGCGACCGATCTGTTGACCCAGACTGGATTGGTCACCCACCTGCGGGGGAGAGACGAGATCCGGGTGGTCGCAGGCAGGCAGTCGACGAACGCGGATGTGGTGCTCCTCGCGGCTGATCGAGTGACAGGGGCTGGGGTCGGAGCGATGAGGGCGGCTGTGGAGTCCTGTCATGCTCCCGCCGTGCTGCTGGCGAACCGGGTCGACGACGATCTTGATGCTCTGTCCGAGCATCGAGTGGTGAGCCTGTTGTTCCGTGATGCGACCGACATCGGGAGTCTCGTCCGGATGGTGGTGGACGTCGCTCGGCAAGGCGTCGTCGACGGGGGGGAGGTTCAGCGCCGTCTACGTCTTCGGGCTGATCCGCCAGGCGGTGATCATTCGGGGTTGCTCGGGGGTCCGTCGGAGCCGGTGATGACTCCGCGAGAGATCGAGGTGCTGCGGCTCATAGCCGACGGCTGGGAGACGAGCGCGATCGCCGGTGAGCTCTGCTATGCGGAACGAACCGTGAAGAACATCATCCACGGTATTACCAGCAGGCTCAATTTCCGCAATCGGACACAAGCGGTGGCACATGCCCTCCGTACGGGCTTGATTTGAGCCCGCCTGATCCAAGTCGCATTGAGGAGGGAGGCCATGTGGTCCACGTGGAGTGACGCATGGAATTTTTCGCCCTACCGGTAAGGGTATTTCTGTGGAGGCATGAAGTGATCGCAGTTGTTGTGCTGTCGTCCGACCCCTGGGCATCGGCGGGTGCGGCCTCCCACCTACGGGCTCAGGAAGACATCACGTTGTTGCCCGAGCAGGAACTCGAGCGAGCCGATGTTCTTGTCGTCATCGAGCACGAGGTGTCCGATGACGTCCTGGATGAGCTGGTCTCACGAACTCGTGACTTGGATGTCGTGCCGTTGTGCGTTCTGGTCACCGATGAACTGGGCACCCGTACTTTCCTTCGGGCACTGGAGCACGGGGTCGTCGCAGTACTGCCCCTCGGGCAGACCAACGGCCCGAGGATGATCAAAGCCGTTCTGACCGCGCGGGCAGGAGGTGCTGACTTTCCGGGTCGTTTCCAAGGTGCTCTGCTGAACTATCTCAGGCACATCCACCGCGATGTCCTCCTGCCTCATGGCCTGGCCACGACCGGTCTCACCAAACGTGAGTCCGACGTTCTCGCGATGCTTGCGGAAGGGTTCGACACCCGTGAGATCGCGGCCAAGCTCTCATACTCCGAAAGAACGGTCAAGTATGTCCTGCACAACATGATGGAAAAGCACGACATCAAGCACCGCCCGCACGCCGTGGCGTTCGCGATCCGTGGGGGGCTGGAGGAAACGCGCCGACGCGGCACGCCTCCCGGGGGATGAGGCAGTCTCGTTCAACTCGGCCGTGTGTACCCTGGCAGGAGAACGAGGATTGCCCAACCAGGTTGATGTCCGATGATGTACTGATGCCTGCTGTTGTCCCGGTGGACCAAGACCGCGCAGTCGGGCACGTCTTACCGGCGTACATCAAGAGGTCACGTGGGCACGCAATCGATCTACCTGCAACTACTCGGGCCGACGCGCCTGCGCATCGCGTCGGAGGTGGTCCACGCAGGACCGCCCCGGCAACGTGCGGTTCTCGCCTTCCTCGCACTCAACACGGGTAGGTTCATCTCGCGGGATGAGCTGGTGGACGCTGTGTGGGGCGATGCCGCTCCGACTTCGGCGGCGAGCAACCTTCAAACCTACCTGTCGCAATTGCGGAGGACTCTCGAGCACGTGCAAGGCGACTTGCCGCTCACGGGAGAAGTCCCCCTTCGCTTGACGTCGGATACCGGCTATCGGCTGCACCTCGCAACCGACGAATTGGACGTCACCGCGTTCGACGCCGCGCTCGAAGAGGCCGAGTTGCACTGGGCGTCCGGGATGACCGAACTCGCCCTGGCCTCGTGGCGTCGCGCGTTGGTCCTCTGGCAGGGCACCCCGTTCGGTGATGTCTACGCCCCGTTCGTCCTGGCGCAGCGGAAACGTTTGGAGCACCGCAGGCTCGAAGCTGTGAAGAGGTTCGCCGGCGAGGCGATCGCGGCGGACGACAACGCGCACCTCGACTCCGTGTCTCCCGTGCTCGCGGAACTCGCAGGGCAGTACCCGCTTGACGAACAGGTGGTCGCCCTGACGATGAGGGTGTGGCACGGGCAAGGCCGAGATTCTGAGGCGTTGTCGCTGTTCCATCACACGAAGCAGAAGCTCGCCGAGGCAGTGGGATTGGACCCCGGCTCTTGGCTCCTCAGCGCCCGCGATGCGATCTGGCCTGATGCGGCCGGCGAGATGGGCAGTGTGTCCACCGCATGGCATACGGGTCGCGGCGCACAACCACCATCAACCTCCCTGCCCGCACGGTCGTCCGATCTGGTGGGGAGGGAATCCGAGCTTGCTCAGCTCGTTGCTTGGCATGATGGAAATGCGGAGGATGCCGTACTCATCGCTGCTCTTGAAGGCAGGCCGGGCTCCGGTAAAAGCGCTGTCGCACTGGAGTTCGCCCACCGAGCAGGCCGGCGATTCCCAGACGGGTGCCACTACGTCGATCTCCGCAAGCCGTTGGTCGACGGAGGTGCCTCGACAACCTCGGATGTGCTCGAACTCCTGATCAACGCACTGGGCGTGACATCGGCGCCCGCGGTCGGAGGACTGGAGGAGCGCATCGGCACGTACCGCAATGCGTTGTCGGGTAAACGAATCCTGCTGGTTCTCGACAATGCGCAGAGCGCCGACCAGGTTCGTCCCCTGCTGCCCAACGCTGGGGGCAGCGTCGTGGTCGTGACGAGCAGCAATCGGCTGGTCGGACTGTCTGTGCGAGACGGTGCGCTTCGGCTTCCCATAGCGCCGTTGACACCTGGGCACGCGTTGGTCGCACTGGCTCATGAGATCGGCGTCGAACGGGTGAGTCACGACGACTCGGCCATACTCGAGGCCGTCCACCGGTGCGAGGGCTTGCCCTTGGCGCTCCAGGGCCTCGCCGAACTGCTCGTCACGACGCCCAACCTCGCGGAGACACGGTCAGCGGGCGATCCACACAGGTGGGCGACCAGGCTGAACGCGTCGTACTGCTGGTCGGTGGGCGCGTTGGACCACGACACCAAGAAGTTGTTCCTCTCATTGGGCAGAGTCCCCGAGGATGTCGTTTCCGTTGAAGGGGTCTCCAGTCTCACCGGCTGGTCAGAGGCGAAGGTGCGGCTGTCGCTGGAAAAACTCGTGACCGCGAACTTGATCGACTGGATCAAGCGTGACCACTACCGCCTCGGAGGGCTGGTGAAGACCTGGATGGCGAACTGCGCCACAGATCCCCGCCACCACTTCGGCTACTGACCGGACCCCATCCTCACTTGCCTGCTAGGTGTTCGAGCATCTCGTGTCTGACCTCCTCCGCGTCATGATGGGACAGCCGCTCGAAGATCGTCAACGCCTCTCGGAACGCCTCCTGGGCCTCGTGCGGGCGTTGCATTGCCGCGTAGCAGCGGCCCAGGAGGTGCAAGGCTTCCGCGTCATTCAACGGCGTTCTGCTCTGCCGCGCCAAGTGACTGGCCTTGCGCAGGTACTCCACCGCCTCGTCGAGCCTGCCCGTGCGCAGGTGAAGCGCACCGATGCCGGATAGGCTGAGGCTTTGCCGCTCCACGTCCCCGTTCTGCTGGCGCAGCGCCAGCGCCTGTTCGTGAAAACGGAGCGCGGTTTCCCACATGCCCAGTTCCGTGTAGGCCTCCCCCAGGTTGGCCAGGACGTTGCAGTAGAGGTTCGAAGAATGTGGTGTCAGGGCATCGAGCGCCTCGATACCGATCCGAGCACTGTTGTAGGACTCGATGGCCTCTCGTGGGTTCTTGAGTCCCATCAGAGCCAATCCTCGGGTGTTCAGCACGTTGAGGAGCATCTCGGGGTGTTTTCGACCGTAGGACGACCGCATGATCCGATCGCAGTGGTCGACCGCGTAGCGGAAGTCCTTGGTTTGCAGGAACGCGCCGATCAGATTGCCCTGGCACCGGTAGTTCGCGCCTTCGTCGTGCAGCAGCCGGGTTTGTTCCACGGCGATGGTCATGGTCTCCACCCACTGGGTCCAGTGGCTCTGCCGGTAGTAGAACGACATGAGGAACGTGGGGATCTGCCATGCGTGCTGACGAAATCCCCCGGAAGCCGCTAGCTTGACCGCGTCGACGGTGTTGTGCAGCTCGGTTTCGCACCACTCGAGGGCCGATTCCTCGTCGTTGATCTCCGGCAGGAGCACCGCCGCGTCCGCGGGTTCCAGGACAGGCATGGCGTAGCGGGAGGACGAGAGCACCCTGTCGGATGCCGCAGCTCCGTAGAGGTACCAGTCCAGCAGCCTTCGTTGTGCCGCACGGCGAACCGCGGGTGTGAGATCCTGGTTCCAGAGTTCGGCGGCGTAGAGCGCCACCAGATCGTGCATCCGGTACCTCGTACCCGACTGCTGGTCCAGCAAGTGCCGGTCCAGGAGCGCGAGTATCGCCTGCCGGCTTTGTTCGTGATCGCTACCCAGCAGAGCAGCGGCGGACGCCACCGAGATTTCCGTCAGGGGAACACCCCCGAGCAGCTTGAGCAAACGTGCCGCGGTGGGAGGCAGGTCTTCACATGACCATCCGATGGCGGTCCTCACCGCGACGTCGTCGTCCGGCGACAGCAGATCGAGTCGCTCGTTGCGGTCGCGGATTTCGGTGACCAGGTCGGTGAAGTGCTGATGCGGTCGCGCGGCAATGCGGTCCGCCGCGATGCACAGCGCGAGCGGCAGCAACCCACAAGCCCTCACGAGGGCCCGCGCGGAGTTGGCGTCCAGGTCCCGGCGGGTTGAGCCGATGGTCTTGGTGACCAGGTCGAGTGCTGACCTTTCATCAAGGGTTCCAACGTGCAGTGAGGTCGCGCCGTCGAACACGGTCAGGTCGGTCAACTTCCTCCTGCTTGTCACGATGACGAACGATCCGTCGGTTCCCGGTATGAGCGGGCGGATCTGTGCCGCGTTGGCAGCGTTGTCCAGAACCACCAGCAGTTTGCGGTCCGCGACCGATGTTCGGTAGAGCGCCTGAAGCTCACCGAGGTGTGACGGCAACCCCGTCTGGCCGTGTCCGAGGCCACGAAGGAGGATTCCAAGGGCGACCTCGGGTCTGATGGGCTCGGAATGCGCGTTGAATGCCCTCAGGTCGACGTAAAGTTGCCCATCAGGAAAAGACGGCGAGACCTGTCGTCCGAAGTGGATCGCCAACGCCGTTTTCCCGGTTCCGGCGGCCCCGCGCAGCACCGCGACTCTCGGGCGTCCAGGCGTGTCGACGGCCCTGCGGAGCACGCCCAGCATCTCGTGCCTGCCCACGAAGGATCTGACGTCGTGGGGAAGCTGCGAAGGGGGAGTGCGGGGCGCGGCGTCCACCACTCCCGCTGTCGCGTACGTCGGCGGGGGTGTGGCCGGCCCTCGTTCACGGATCCTCATCAACCTGATTGTCAGCGCGGCCAGTTCATCGTCGACAGGCCGTGCTTGGACGGCGTCGAAGAACGGACCGAGCGTTGGGTCCGGGCAGTCCAGGGCGAGGAGTGCGTTGCCCCACCCGCGCAACACGTCGAGCCTGCGCTCTTCGAACAGTGCTCGCCGAGCCGCGACCAGTTCGGTGGCGACGCCCGCCATGGGCTCGCCTCTCCGCCATTCGAGCGCCCTCTGGAAGACAGACGTCGCCAGCTCTGTCCGGCCTGCCGCAACCAGTTCGGAAGCTCGCCGGGCCAAGTCCTCGAAGTGGTCGACATCGAGCGAACCGGGTGGTGCGTTGAGCAGGTACCCGTCAGTTGTGGTGATCAGCGCGCGAGGTGATGTGCCGGGAGCACGTGCCGGCTCGAGCAAGGCGCGCAGACGTGCTGCGTAAGCCCGCAGGTTTCCCTTCGCGCTCTTCGGCGGGCCGCCCTGCCAAAGATGTTCGATGAGTTCGTCCATTGACACGCTTTGCGATCGTCGGAGGGCCAGTGTGCAGAGCAGCGTTTGTTGCAGTGGTGGTCCGACGAGGGTCGATCGGCCGGCGTGATGCACGGCCACAGGCCCGAGGAGCGAGACAAGCGAGATCATCGTCCTTGGACGGCCTTCCTCATGGTCGGCGCATCCAGCACACCCGCACCGTGCACACGGACTATCTCGTTCATTCGGAACGTGCTCGACCCCGCGGTTTCCAGCATGTTCGTTTCGTCCAGTGGAGCGAGCGCGGCTTCGGTGTCGGGAATCGACAGGCTGGTGGCCCTCGCGAGGCTCTTGACGTCCGACCAGCGGTCGAGGTTCGAAGCCAGGTGGTTGAGCAGCAAGCGTGATTCATCGGTAAGGCTCATGATGCTCTCGGACAACGCGCTTCGGACGGAGAACTCACCCTCCAGAGCGACTTTCTCGAACCTCACCGAGTCGCCGATGCCAGGTGTCTCGGCGCCTTCTCTGAATTCCGCGGCGACCATGCGCAAGCTGAGGGGTACGCGAGCGCATGTCTTAGCCAGTTTTCGCGCGTCGCGCAACGCGGAGGTTTCCGGTGCCTCATCATCAGGCAGCAGCATTTCCACGGCTTCGGCCTCAGTAAGGGCGCCGAGTGTGATGGTCTCCACGGCAGGTAGTGCCGTCATCCGGAGGCGCGAGGTGATCAGCACACTGTGTCCCGTGACCGCGCTGAGCAGAGGGCGAACCTGTTCGGCATCATCGACATCATCGATCACCACGAGCAGTCTGCTCTGCGAAATCTTCCTGGACAGTCGTTCAGCCTTTCCCTCGATACCGTCCGGGATTTGCTCCTCACGTAGCCCGAGCGTGTGCAAAAAGTAGTCCAGTAGATCGCTCGGTGATGGTTCGTGCCCACCGTTGCGCAGCTCTCGCACTGACAAGTAGAGCTGGCCGCCGGTTATCTCCCGGCGGAGGGAGTGAGCCGATTCCAACGCCAGAGCGGACTTGCCGGTCCCGGGTAGGCCTGTGACCAGTACCGGGTCCTTGCCCGGAAGCATCGCGTTGCGCAACTCTTCGAGCTCGGCGGGACGTCCCACGAACCCCCAGGGGCGGTGGGGCAACTGCGCAGGACGAACAGGACGAGCAAGCTGGGTGTACGCCGGTGCGGTTCGATTGGAGGGTGGCTGCGTGGAGCGGGAGTTCCCGGACAAGATCGACTGGTATAGCTCGTCGATCGACTTGCCGGGCTTGATGCCCAGTTCCTGCCGCAGTCGATTCCTGATGCCGTTGAGTTCGGCCAGCGCTTCCTCCACCCGCCCGCAGTGGAACAGGCCCCGGCTGAGCATCGCGGCCAAGTCCTCGTCCAGCGGGTTGGCCATGACCAGATCGCCGGCTTCGAGGACAGCGTCCGCGAAGCGGTTGGAGGCCAGCAACCCTTTTACGCGCATCCGCTGCGCGGACAAAAGCAGTCCGGTGAGCCTGAGCCGTTCAGACTCCGCAAACGGTCCCGACGCACCAGCGAGGGGGTTGCCCCGCCAGAGTTCGATGGCGGCGGCGAGCATTGTGGCGCACGTGTCGGGCTTGCCGTCCCGGAAGGCAGTCGACGCCCCTCGCACCAGGGCCTCCACTTGCAACACATCCACATTGCTCGGTGGGATGGCGAGCAGGTAACCGTCGTTCGTGGTGCGTAGCGGACTGTCGCTGGAGTCCGAGGACAGAACCTTCCGAATTCCCGATATGTAGGTCTGCACGTTGCCGACAGCGGTTCGGGGCGGCTTGTCACCCCACACTGCTTGGACGAGCTCGGCACGCGACACGGACCTTCCCGAACGAAGAGCCAGAACAGCCAGCAGGGCGCGTGCGCGGGGGCGGCCGATAGGGGTGGTGGTGCCGCCGTGAGAGATTGAGACGGTTCCGAGAAGCAGAACGGACGGCAAGCTGCCGGTAGTTTTTATCTCGGTCGCCAAACCACCGGTTTTGTCGTACACAGGTCTCGTTCCTCGTCTTCGCGGAGAAGTCGGACGGTAGACGTGCTCAGCCGTCGACGCCTAGCGCCAAACAATCGCGAGCCGTATGGAATCTCTGATTCCAGGCAGAACCGTAATGTCGCCCGCCAGTCGGAGCGACCCAGGCTGCAGGTGATTCTTGGTAGCGCAGGCTGTACCTTTCGCCCCGTGGCGGCGATGCCGGCCCGGTTCGACGAGCACGGACGCCGTCGACGCGGCGGCGGACACCGCGCGTTGGTGCGTCCGCGCAATCCCGGCCGTCATTTCAGCAGCTGTTCGCCGTCAACGGCGGGTAGGTGGAGCCGGCGCCGCCATCGCTCCCAAAAGCCCGCGGTCAGCCAGAACCGGGGTAGGCGGTGCGCATCACCTGGCGTAGCTCGGCGAGTGCGTCGGTGACGGCGTTCTGCGCCGTGTGCCGTGCCCTCCAACGCGGCTACTCGGGTAGCGGTGATTTCACGGCAGCACTCGGGACAGCAGTGGCAACGTCACGAGGTCCGCGATGGTCACGCCCAGTGCGAGCAGCACGGACAGGATTTGGAACCCGACGACCACGCCGACGGGCGAGAAACCGTCACACTTTCGGCCAAGACCGGCTGGGAGAGACCAACCACGTCGATCATGCTGGCCGTTCGAACCCACGCTCTTGACCGGACGGCTGGGCGGGTCACCCTGCCCGGTTGGGCGGTGCGACACCGGTGAGCGTGAGGCTGCCGGGAATGGCGGCGAAGGCCGCGAGCGTGTCGGTGGCGAGGTGCTCAGCGGTGGGGTCCTGTGGACGGTCTGCCCAGGTCTCCAGCGCGCGGTGGAACGCGGCGACGAGGATGTCCAGCGCGAGGCGGGCACGCAGGTCGTGTGGGTCGAGCCCGAATCCGCGGTGCAGGACGTCGAGGGCGGCGCGGACGGTGACGCCGCAGAAGTACAGGCAGTGCGCCTCGATCGCCGGAGTCCTGCCGGCCAGCCGTGTGCAGGACAGCAGTCGGTGTGCCCAGTCGCCGGTGTTCATGGTCCGCATCGCGGCGAGCACGGCGTCTTGCAGCACCTGCAGGATCGGTTGTTCCGCCACCACCTGAGTTCCCAGCTCGTCGATGAACACCCTCCACATGTCCTCGTACGGCGCCATCGCCACCTCCTCCTTGCTGGCGAAGGTGCGGAAGAACGTTCGCTTGGACACCTCCACCCGGTCGCACAGCTCGTCCAGCGTCACGCTGTCGAAATCACGTTGCGTGAACAGGTTGAGCGCGGTGTCGACGAGTGCCTCGCGGGTGCGCTGCTTCTTGCGTTCCCGCAGTGTCGGGCGTGGGCCTGGAGACGGCACGGAGTCGATGGCCACGTGACAATTCTACCCTAAGTGTCATTCGCCACTTGTTGTCAAACGCCACTCAGTGGCAAAATGCATTGGAACAACCATAGCTCTGGGAGGCACACATGCACGCCCTGCTCCTCGACCGCTCCGCACCCGGCAACCTGCGGCTGGGTTCGGTTTCAGATCCGGAGCCGGCCGCCGACGAGGCCGTCGTTCGCGTGGTCGCCAGCTCCGTCAACCCCGGCGACCTGCACCTGGATACGGCACCGGAAGGCAGCGTGCCCGGTTACGACGCCGCCGGGATCGTCGTGCGGGCGGCTGCGGACGGTTCGGGTCCGGTTGTCGGCACACCGGTGGTGACGCTCGGTTTCGCCGGCGGGTGGGCCGAGCTTCGCGCGGTCCGGACCGGTTGGATCGGCGCCGCCCCGGCCGGCGCCGACCTCGCTGCCGTCAGCACGGTTCCGGTGGCGGGCACCAGCGCGCTGCGCGCGCTGCACAGGCTGGGCCCGATTCTCGGCCGTCGGGTTCTCGTGACCGGCGCCACCGGTGCGGTAGGCCGGTACGCCGTGCAGCTGTCCCGGCTCGGTGGCGCGTACGTCGTGGCCTCCACCGGTGACCCGGAGGCCAACGGTGACCAGCTGCGGGCACTGGGCGCCGACGAGGTGATCCGCCAGCCAGGAGAACTCGACGAACCAGTGGCCGGCGTAATCGACGTGATCGGTGGTGAACGCATGGTGCAGGCGTACGAGAAGCTCGCCGAAGACGGCGTTCTGGTGTCGGTCGGGCACATGAGTGGCAGAGGGGAGCACTTTCCCGCCCTGGCCTTTTCCGGTCACGATGGCCGGAACAACCGCAGCATCACCTCCTTCTTCCTGGGCGCCCACGCCGGACTGTCCGCGGATCTGTCCTGGTTGGCCGCGCGGGTCGCGGACGGCACCCTGACCCCAGGCATCTCCCGGCGCGAGGACTGGCAGAACGCGGGCACGGCCGTCCAGGCGCTCGTCGAAGGCCGCGACCGCGGCAAGCTGATCCTCGACATCGGCCAGCACGCCTAGGGCACCGCCCGCCGTCGTGGCCATGCGTCTTGTCCCACATCAGTGGTGAGGTACCGACCGACCATGGCCCGCACGCCCTCGATCGACGCCACCTCCATCAAGGCCGCCGGGCACCGCACCCTCACGACCGGGGCGCGCTTGTGATCCGAAGACCTTCCGAGTTATGCCGAACTGATTCGTCGCACGGACGCCACACCTTGCTCAGCCAGACGACAGCCTGCTTGTCCGGTCCTGCTGGCTGAGCCGGTACCGGGTACCGGGGCCGTCCCGCTCTGCGCGATCCCCGCTGGATGCGCGGCAACTGTCCGGTCCGGACGGCCGCCGCCGTCGCGGGTCACCGGAAACCGCCCGAGGCCGGGCAGTGCTCGCTGTGGCTGCCGCACTCACCGGTTCGGACCTGCGTCCTGTCATGGCCGCTGCCCCGCCCTGATCATGAAACCCAAGAAGGCCGTGAGATCCCGAGTCATCCCGGTCCCGGGGAGCTCAACTGTTCGCTCTGGCGGAGCAGCGTGAACGGCAAGGACTCCAGGGCAGCTGTTGGGTACTCGCGTCCTGGACTCCCGAACCGGACACGGTTCCAGTGCTCTACTGCGCAAGCGTCGACGGAGGATCACAAGGGAGAAGTACATGCAGATTTGGGCCCGCCTCGGCGACGACTGCCTCATTGGTAGGTTCAAGACCAACGAGCTTGCCGTACTCCGCAGCCATATCGAAGAACTGCTCGGCCTCATCGACACCCGCTTGGCCTCGGACGTGCCCGCTTCGGTTCCCGATCAAGCGCGGACGGACGCACGACTCCAGGAAATCCTGCGCTTCCGCACCAGCCAGACCACTCAAGGGCCCTCGCAGTGGAAGGAGATGGAACTGTTGCAGACCTCGCAGACAATGCTTGAAAGCATGTTGGTCAGGATTCCGCAGAAGGGTGACGTGGTCCGGCTCGTCACGTTCGACTACGTGTTCGCCTGGATGTGGGCGCTCACTGACTTGAAAGTCGCGTTGACATCGCGCACGACGTCTCTTCCGAAAATTGACCGGACCGAGTGCGACCTGGAGTACGTCGAATGGATCCAGTCGGTTGGCGACTCCCTGTACAGCGCCATCACCACATCCAGCCGGGCGCACTTGGCAGGTGTCGACATTACGTGAGTAAGAGCGTGTGTCACGTGGTTTGAACACGGAGATCGGCATGATGGTGCGTCGTGGACGAGTTGCCGCTGCGCTTGGTTCCTGATGAGTTGTGGGCCTTGGTCGAACCGTCGATTCCTGGGTTCGCTGCTCACCGCAGGGTGGGACTGCGCTGGTGGATGATCGGGCGGTGTTCACCGCGATCGTGTTTGTATTGACCAGTGGGTGTCAGTGGCGGTTGTTGCCTCGTTCGGGATGACGGTGCCGACCGCGCACCGCCGGTTCACCGACTGGGCCAAGGCCGGGTTGTGGCGGCGGGTGCATCGGGCGGTGGTCGGAGGGGTCGGGCGGATCGTCCTGTCGCCTGGGCGGCTCCGCCTGAACCAGTTGGCCCAGGCATTGGAGCAAGGCCCGACCGCGCAAGGGTTCGGCGAGGATCAGCGCTGGACTCTGGCGCGGGGTC
Organism: Umezawaea sp. cmx-9-4; assembly: GCA_049997955.1. Taxonomy (GTDB): domain Bacteria; phylum Actinomycetota; class Actinomycetes; order Mycobacteriales; family Pseudonocardiaceae; genus Umezawaea. Next base: position 415,979 of record JAEBDY010000005.1, read on the forward strand.
TCGGATCTGATAACCCGGACGTCTAGCACAACCGTAATCCCAGCCTTTTAAGATCTGCATCAAGCCAAGCGTTTCCCGGCGTGATGTCCGGCGGGGCCGCACATCAGGACAAGTCACCATCCACGGCCGGGCAGCAAATAGGGAGCGAACTCCGCCGGACACCTCTCAGCCTGGCACCAATGCGAAATACGTAGCGGTCTTGCGCACGACGTCCTTCTCCAGTTCGAGTTCCGTGACCCGCGCGTGCAGCGCCCGCAGCTCCACCGGGGCCGTCGTGTCGACGGCCTCAACCTGGGCGTGGTCGGCGGTGCGGACCCAGTTGCGCAGGGGTTCGTGGTTGACACCCGGCTCGCGGGCGACCTGCCGCAACGGCCGGTCCGAAGATCGGGCCAACGCGACGGCGTCTTTAAGGAGAAACCTCACTGCACCCAGCCGCATGCACCGGTCACCGCCGCTGTCAGCGCTCGCCTCGCTGGCTGAGTGCGAGGCAGATTGACTGGGCAGCGCTCGAACCCTCACTGAACGCTGAGGCCACGCTCTTCGTCGATGTCAGCCGCACGTCACCCGCAGCGAACATGCCGGGCACGCTGGTTTCGAAGGGGAGCGGGCCGTCTGGCAGGTTTCGCCAAGTCCGACCGAGGTGTTCGGCTGTGAGGCGTACATCGGTCAAGATGAAGCCGTTCGGATCAACCGCGGGTCCCTTGAGCCACGAGGTCATGGCTGCGGCGCCGATGAAACAGAACAGCCCGCGACAAGCGATGTCGACGGTCTCAGCCGAAACCGTCGAGTACACCGAAATGCCGTCCAGCTGGTCCGTGCCGTGCAATGCCGTCAACTCGGTATGGTTGCGCACCACGATCCGTTGTTCGGACGAGATCCGTTCGATCAGATGGGCAGACATGCGCGCACTGAGGTCAGCGCCGCGCACAAGCAGTGTTACCTCGCTCGCGTACCGCGCGAGATGAAGTGCCGCTCGCGCTGCGGAGTCGGTGCCACCGAGAACCACGACCGGTTCGCCAGTGACGGCTCGCGCTCCCGAAGTGCTCACCGCGTGGTGAATCCCTGCGTCGACGAAGTGGTCCCACCGCGCGATCGGAAGTGAGCGATAGCTTGCGCCGGTGGCGACCAGCACTGTTCTCGCGCGTACCTCTTCATTGCCGAGTGCGAGCACGAAGTCACCTTCCGCGCGTATCTCCGTGACTGCTTGCGGGCTGACCAGCTCGGCGCCAAGAGTAAGCGCTTGCGCCGTCGCCCGTGTCGTCAGGCCGACGCTACTCACACCGAGTGGGAAACCCGGATAGTTCTCGATGTTGGCAGTCCTCGTGGCTTGACCGCCTGCCGCCACATCGTCGAAAAGCACGGTGCTCAGACCCTGGGCTGAGGCGTGGGCGGCTGCGGCGAGACCCGCCGGCCCGCCGCCGATGATCGCGAGGTCCGCTGTCACGTTCCCTCGATAGGACAGCCTCAATCGTTCAGCGAACTCGTCGGGTGCGACCTCAACCAACGTCTCTCCGGAGACGAGGGCGACAGGCAGCTGGTAGTGGCGTAGGCCGATCTCTCGCAGCACAGTTTCCCCGGTTTCGGAGGTGCTGTCCAGCCATCGGTAAGGCACGTCCATTCGTGGCAGCAGTACCCGCAATGCCTTGCCCACGGTTGACTTCGGATCGCCGATGATCTGTGCGGACCGCTCACTGCCCCAGCGCAGTGCGTGTTGTTGGTTGAGTAGTGAGCGAAGAATGATGTCACCGATGTCGGGATGCTCCACCACAAGACGCAGGAACGACACCTGGTTGATCACATGTACGAGTCCACGTTTTACGACTCTTGCCGAGTGGTTGCGAGGCCGACGAGTCAAGAGGTTCAGCTCACCTACGCATGCTCCTGGCCCAGCCGTCAGTGCCGGATTGCCGCTCGTCGCAGGACTCGTGTGAATGCGGAATATTGCCAGAATCGCGGTCTCGCTTACGATGAGATCAGTATTCGCGCTACCAAGCTCATGGAGAAGCTCGTCGTTTCCCACCCTGCGTGGCGTCCCATACCCGACCACTCGAGACAGCTGTTCGGCGTCAAGTTTTTGCATGGCGATTGTGCCTCTCGTCGATCCATACCGGCATCACCGTGACATCGGGCCACCATCTCTCGTGCTCGCAGCTGGGCATCGCTGACAAAGGGGAAGATTTTCTTGCCCATTGAACCTTGCGGGTCCTCGGTCGTTTCGGCTCGGTCGCCGACAGTATTTCTTCGCCATGACGTTGTGCTTGGGTGATGGTCTTGGTGAGGGCGCCCGCCGTCGTGACCGCGCCGTAGCCGGCCGGCGCCGGACCGTTCTTCGTGCGCGGGATGACACCCCAGCCCTCCTCACGAGGCAGGTGAATCAGCACCGTGAGCCGGGTCGTTCGCTCGACCGGAGTTCCGATCGCGGAGCGCTGGAGTCCGATGACCAGGTCGCCTTGCCAATGCCCAGGTACGGCGCGGTCGTCGGCTTCGGTCGGGCGCTGGCTGATCAGGACCTCCGGGTGACGTGTGCCCACGCCTTCTGCCTCGACCTGGCACGCGGGACCCGCAACGCCCGGCCGGTACGCAGACAGGCCACAAGTTCGCGTCTGAGGGCGCCACGGGCCTCGACGTAGAGGGCCTGGTAGATCGCCTCGTCGCTGATCCGCATGGACTCATCATCCGGGAAGTCGACCGGAAGCCGGTTTGCGATCTGCTCCGGGCTCCATGCTGTCATCCAGGCCCGATCACCGCGATGCGGCTTGTTCCGCCCCTTCCACGCCGGGCCGTCGGGACCGATCGCGGCGCCGTCGGGGTTCACGGACCTCACCGGACAAGCGCTGCCGGACGTAGTCGCGCAGCCGTTCGTTCACGACGAGCTTGGCGACCTTGGGACGCCTCGCGCGCCGTTCGGCATGCCATTGCGCGGTCGAGGCTTTGTAGTCAACGCCGTAGGTCCGGGTCGAAGCGTTCCGGCGCAGTTCCCGGAACATCGTCGAGGCATCCCGGCCAAGCTGCCTGCCGATCGCGCGCACCCCGAGGCCTGAGCGCGCAGCAGCGCGATGTCCTCTCGCTCGACGAACGACAGGTATCGGCCGGAGACCGTTGTGGACAGTTGCGGGTTCACTCCACCATCGTGACGGAACCACCGGTAGCGCACCGGTGCCGACACCCCGGCCGCCTCCGATGCCTCGTCGGTCAGGACACCGGTGGCGATCGAGGTCCAGAACCCGACGAGGTCCTCGCGCCAGGCGACCGTCGGCCGACCCGGTGACGGGATCTGCCCCCGGTACTCACGAACCTGCTTCTGTCTTGGCGCGTATGCCATCGCTCCACCTCTCAGCCAGGGTGTTGCGACGACCAGTTGAATCCACCTACTGACCTTTCGGAGGCAGACCCTGACTCCGAAAGGTCAGTGGTTCTGGCACATTCGGGTGGGAGAGTGGCATCTGGCAGGTCCGGGTATCTGCCAGGTGAGGATGGTTATGGTGCCTTCGCAGAAGAAGCGTCCGGTCGTGCTGAGCGAGTCGGATCGTGCCGAATTGGTCCGGTTGACCAGGACGGGTGTGCACCCGGCTTCGATGATCATGCGTGCGCGGGTGTTGCTGGCGTTGGACACCTCGGCGGGCGAGGTTGACGCGAAGGACGTGATCGCATCCCGTCTGGAGGTCTCGGGCGAGACGCTGCGGCTGGTCGCCAAGCGGTTCGCCGACACCGGCGGCGATGTGCACGCCACGATCTCGCGCAAGCAGCGTGCACTGCCGCCGGTGGCCTCGACAGTGACTGGGGAGGTCGAGGGCCGGTTGATCGCGCTGGCCTGCTCGGCCCCTCCGCCGGGATACGGGCGGTGGTCGTTGCGGCTGTTGGACAAGCATGTCGCGCTCATCGAGGACATCCCGGATCTGGACCACTCCACCATCAGGCGGGTGTTAAAAAACGGAACTGCGTCCTCATCTGAGGAAATGCTGGTCCATCCCGCCCAACGGGAACGCGGCCTTCGCCGCGGCGATGGAGGACGTTCTCGCGGTCTATGCCCGCGGCTACGACTCGGTCAGACCGGTGGTGTGCATGGACGAAAAGCCCTACCAACTGCTGGCGCACGCCCGCGACCCGATCCCCGCCACACCGGGACGGGATCTCAAGCAGGACAGCGAGTACGTCCGCCACGGCACCTGTTCGATCTTCTGCTGGGTCGAGCCCCTGGGCGGATGGCGGCGGGTCGACGCACAACCCCAGCGCACCAAGATCGACTGGGCCGGGCAGGTCGAACGACTCCTGACCGTCGACTACCTCGAGGCCGAGAAGGTCGTCCTGGTGTTGGACAACCTCAACACCCACAACGTCGCGTCCCTCCACGAGGCCTTCGACCCGGCCACCGCGTTCGCCCTGGCCCAGCGCCTGGAGATCCACCACACCCCAAACACGGATCCTGGCTCAACATCGCCGAGATCGAACTGTCCACATTGGCCCGCCAATGCCGCGACCGCCGCATCGCCGACCTCGACACACTCAACATCGAATTCACCGCCTGGCAGCACGCCATCAACGCCGGCCAGCGTCAGGTCGACTGGCACTTCACCACCGACGACGCCCGCACCCGACTCCGCCACCCCTATCCCAAACGTTAGAGGCGACGGTCTACTAGGTCAAGACGATCAGTTGTGTTGCGCGTAGCAAGCCTCTACCTCGTCGGCGAACTCTTCGACCACGACACCGCGCTTGATCTTCAGCGACGGCGTCAGATAACCGTTCTCCGGGGTGAACTCCGCCGACAGGACGCGGAACCTGCGGATCGACTCCGCTTGTGACACTGCGGCGTTCCCGAGGTCGACGGCCTCCTGGAGGTCGGCCAGTAGATCGGGGTCGTCGAGCAGGTCGGCCACGGTGGCCAGGGCGGGTTTGCCCCGGTTCTCCTTCCACATCGGGAAGTGCTGGTGGTCGACGGTGAGCAGCGCGGCCACGTAGCGGCGACCGTCGCCCACCACCACGGCGTTGCCGACCAGCGGGTGGCTGTTGATGCGGTCCTCCATGACACCGGGGGAGACGTTCTTCCCGCCGCTGGTCACCAGGATGTCCTTGCTGCGCCCGGTGATGACGAGGAAACCGGCTTCGTCGACCCGTCCGAGGTCTCCGGTGGCGAACCATCCGTCCTCAAAGGACTCCGCGGTCGCCTGCTCGTCGTGCCAGTAACCCTGGAACACCGTGGGCCCTTTGATCAGGACTTCGCCGCTGTTGGAGATCCTGATCGACATGCCGGGCAGCGGCCGTCCCGCCGTGCCCGCCCGGAACGCGTCGGGGGTGTTGATCGTGGCGGTCGACGTCGTCTCGGTGAGCCCGTAACCCTCCAGTACGGTGATCCCGGCGGAGCGGAAGAAGTGGACGAGCCCCGGCGCGAGCGCGGCGCCGCCCGACAGCACATACCGGCAGCGTCCGCCGAGGACTTCGCGCAGCCTGCGGTAGACCAGCCGGTCGAAGACCGCGTGCCGGGCGTGCAGCAGCGGGCCGGGGGAGTCGGTGGACGAGTGCGCGACGGCCGTGTCGACCGCGGCGTCGAAGAGCTTACCCTTTCCGCTGCCGTGGGCCTTCTGCCAGGCGCCGTGATAGATCTTCTCCAGCACGTAGGGCACGGCGAGGACGAACGTGGGGCGGAACGTGGCCAGGTCGCCCAGCGCGTCACGGACGTTGGCGGTGTGGCCGAGGGTGACCCCGGCCCATACCGCGCCGATCTGGACCATCCGACCGACGACGTGCGCCAGCGGCAGGAACAGCAGCGTGGACGCGCCCGCCGCGCCGCCCTCCCCGAACAGCGGGTGCAGCACCTCCACGGCGTTCCGCGCCTCGGCGAGGAAGTTCGCGTGCGTCAGTACGCACCCCTTGGGGCGACCGGTGGTCCCCGAGGTGTAGATGATGGTGGCGGCCGCGGAGTTCTTGGTCGCCACCCGGTTGCCCAGGACCTCGGACTCGGGGACGGCCGAGCCCGCCTTCGTCAACTTCTCGACCGCGTCGTCGACCCGCCACACGGGAGCGTCGCGGCCCGCCTTCGCGAACGCGGCCCGCGTCAGGCGCTCGTGCTGCTCGGTCTCCACGATCGCCGCGCTCGCGCCGGAATCGGCGACGATCCAGTCCACCTGCTCCTCGGAGGACGTGACGTAGATCGGCACGGAGACCGCGCGGGCGGCCCAGACGGCGAAGTCGAACAGCGTCCACTCGTAGCGGGTCGACGACAGGACCACCACCCGGTCACCGGGACGCACCCCGGACGCGACAAGTCCCCGCGCCACCTCCACGACCTCGTCCCGGAACTCCCGCGCCGTCACCGGAGCCCATCCTGACGGCGTCTTCCGGCGGAACGCGGTGGAGTCGGGGATCCGCTCGGCGTTGGTGTGCACGAGTTCGGCCAAGCCGCCGATGACCGGCACGGTGGGCAATGGCGCGGTGGCGACCTCGCGCATAAGAACTCCTGGTGTGAGAGGTGGCGCTCGAATATTCGGGTTTGTCGCAGAAGGCGATATGCGTGCGGAAGCACTGTGCGGATGTCCACGGTGGATATGCGATTTCGAATGATGGTGATGGCACCGTGAATGAGGCGGGAACATAGCAGCGCGTGATCACTGAGTAAAGTGGGCGGGATCACTCTGGAAGGGTGGCGAATAAATGCCAGCCAGCGGTGGAAATGTTGCGAACTGGCCTTTTGCCTGGTCGCTGGCGTTGCGTACGGTGCAAAGAGCCTGGTGGGCGTGGTGCAACCGTGCTGGTGCTGCTGCTCAGGTCTCCGCTTTGCTCGGCCTGGAGGACGGATTTTTCGGGGTCTTCGGGCAAGGTTGAGTGTCCGTCGGTGTGAATGAGTTGCGTCGATCTTGACAGTAGGGTGCCCTTTCCTGCGAATTAGAGATGGCCGCATGGTCGGGTTTCGGACTTTCGTTGGATAGAGTGGAGAAGCATCCCGCGTTTGTGAGTCGCAGTGGATTCCGAGCAGGTTGGCGACTTCGACGTGACTCGCGGAGCGCTGGATTCCGGATTTATTTGTGAAACGTCTTAACAATTGTGTTCCCGAGCTGTCGTGTTCCAGACCCGTGTGGAGGCGTGTCGTGACCCACCTGTCCTGCGGTAATCCCGTTGCCCCGCCTCTGCCGGGACGCTCGCGATGACCGGCCGCGCGATGACGGGCGACGTCGAGGCGCGCCTGCTGGTGCTCCCGGTCGGCCGCCGGGACCAGCTGTGCCTGCGGGTGTTCGCCGGGTCGGCCGAGGACGACCGATCACCGGTCGTCCTCGTCGTACCCGCGATGGGGATCGTCGCCACCTACTACGACCCGCTGGCGCACGGGTTGTCCCGCGTCGGTTTCCCGGTCGTGGTCTGCGACCTGCGCGGGCACGGCGGCAGCACGCCCGCCGTCTCCCGTGCGTCCCGGTTCGGGCAGCAGGAGATGGTGGCGGTCGACCTGCCGGCGGCCGTCGCGGCCGCGCGGGGGGAGTTCCCCGGTCGGCCGGTCGTCCTGCTCGGTCACAGCATCGGCGGCCAACTCGGCGTCGCCTACCTCGGCAGGCCTGAAGCGGATGTCGACGGGCTCGCGCTGATCGCCTCCGGCACTCCCCACCACCGCGTCTACCCCCGGCTGCGGGGCTTGCGCGTACTGCTGGGTACGCAGGCCGCGGCACTGCTGGGCAAGGCGTGGGGGTACTTCCCCGGCGACCGGGTGGGTTTCGGGGGCCGGGAGTCGTCGGGTGTCATCGTCGACTGGGCGAGGTTCGCGCGCACCGGCCGCTTCCGGCCCGACGGCGCCGACCTCGACTACGAGCGAGCCATGTCCACCGTGGACCTGCCGGTGCTGGTCGTGTCCGTCGAGGGCGACCTCATGCACACGCCCACCGCGATGGCGGAGCTCACGGCGAAGCTCGCGAGCACGCGGGTCACGCGGCTCCGGTACACCGCGGCGGACGCCGGGCAGGAGTTGGACCGCTACCGGTGGGTCCGCGTCCCCGGCCCGCTGCCCACGTGGCTGAAGGACTGGTGGCGCGACGCCACGAGTCCCGAGGGGAGCCCGACGTGACCGCGTCGACCTTCGACGCCGTCGCGGTCACCACGTGGACCTCTCGGCCACGTCACGTCGAGGGGCGGCTGGGGAGCGTTCCCCGGCCACGAGGCGCACGACGCGGGCAGGGGCGTCGGCCGCACCCACGACGCGCTGCTCGTCGACCACGTCAAGCGCACGATCCCCTCCCGCCCGGCGCCCCGGTCGCCGCTGCCCGGCGAGGCGGCGCTCACGCCGTCGTTCCCCGATAGGCGGACCGGACAGCGCACGGCCCGCCTGCCCACCCGGTTCGCCGCCGATCCGGGACCGTCGCGGCTCGCAGCCGCAGCCACGCCCTGACCGCGACCGAACCACCTCGCCGCCGACTCGTCTCCTAGGGGCGGCCCCCCGGAAAGGAACCCCGTGGACCACGTCAACCACTTCGACACCAAGGCGACGTACTGGATCATGCGCGCCGAGTACCTGGTCGGCTTCATCGCGTGCGTCGTGCTCATGCTCGTGCACTTCGGTGACATCCGGTGGTGGGCCGCCATCGCGCTGTTCTTTTCCATCGACGTCATCGGGTACTACCCCGGCGCGCTCGCGTTCCGGCGGGCCCGCGGCGGGCCGATCCACAGGGCCTACTACGTCATCTACAACACGATGCACAACTGGTTCGCCGCCGCGGCCATCTGCGGACTGTGGGTGCTCTTCGCCGGCCCCGAGTGGGCGCTGCTGGCCATCCCGCTGCACCTGTGCGCCGACCGCGGCCTGCTCGGCAACACACTCAAGCCGTTCAGCATCGCCTTCGAGCCGGAGCCGCTGCCCGCGTTCCAGGCGTTCACGGCCCAGCTGACCGGGCAGCAGCCGCAGCGCCGGGTGCGGGTCGAGCGGACCGAGTCGACGGTCGGGGCACCGTGATCACCCTGGAGGACGAGAAGATCCTGGCGTCGCTGAGGCAGCACGGCGACCACCCGAGCGGGTTCCTGAGCTACAACCAGGCCACGCGGCACTTCCGCAGCGACCGCGTCCCCGGCACCGTCGCGTACCGGGTGAGCCGTCGACACGTCGTGCAGCTGTGCGGTCCGCTGACCCGGCAGGAGCACCGCGCCGACCTGCTCGCCCACTTCCGCGCGTGGGCCGGCCGCGAGCGGCTGCGGATCTGCGCCGTGCAGCTGTCCAGACAGGACGCCGAGCTGTACGCGGCCGAGGGGTTCGTGGTGAACCAGCTTGGCCGCACCTACAGCGTCGACCTGGAGCGGTTCACGATGCGCGGCGGCCCGCTGGCCAAGGTGCGGCAGAACATCGCCCGCGCCAAGCGGGACGGCGTCACCGTCGAGGAGAACACCGAGCGGGAGGACCTGCTCGCGACGATCGACGCTCGGTGGCTGCGCGCCAAGGGCCGTCACGTCAAGGAACTGGACTTCATGATCGGCGAGCGGGGCGGCCGGGGCGCCGAGCACCGCCGGATCTTCGTGGCGGCCGTCGCCGGTAACCCGGTGGCCTACATCTCCTACTCCCCGGCGTTCGGCAGCAGGCCGGGATGGCTCTACGACCTGACCCGCCGCGACCCCGACGCCCCCGTCGGGACGATCGAACTGATCAACGTCACCGCGCTCCAGCGTTTCCAGGATGAGCGCGCGGGCTGGCTGCACCTCGGGCACACCCCGTTCGCCGGCCTCGCGGCCGAGAACGAAGTGCCGGGCGCGGCCAGCCGGGTCGTCACCCGCGTCACCGGCCTGATCGCCCAGCACGGCAAGGCCATCTACCCCTCGCGCACCCAGGAAGCGTTCAAGCGCAAGTGGGCGCCCCACGTCGTAGAACCGGAGTACGTCGCCTTCGAGGGCGGCGTCTCGCTCCCCGCCCTGTGGAACCTGCTCCGGCTCACCAGAGCCGTCTGACCGCCCCATCCCGAAGAAGGAACCTCCATGGACAGCAAGATCAGGCTCGAAGTCGACTGGGACAACACGGTTCCCGTGCTCGAAGGCGCGCGGACCCTGGAGCTGACGCCCGAGTCGTGCGACCTGCAGTACTGGCTCGACGAGGTCGCGGGCGGGCTGCTGCGCCGCATCCCCAACGGCCACACGCCCGACGCCGTCGTCCCCGAGCAGGTGCTCAAGCCCGGCCCGCTGCGCGAGGCGCTGATCGAGGAGTTCGCCTTCCGGTCCATCGCCGAGGAGAAGGTGACGCGTGCACTGGGACACCTGGTGTCCCTCGCGCCCGACCGGATCACGACCGAGTTCTTCGCCACCCAACTGCTCGACGAGGCCCGGCACGCCCGCGTGTTCCGCGAGCACCTGGTCGAGATCGGCATCCCGGAGGCCGAGGTCGACGACACCGTGACCGCGGTGGCGGGCAAGGCCGTCGAGGCCGTGCTCGACCCGCTGGAGGACTTCGGTCTGTCCGTGATCCGGGACGACCGCGACTTCTACGGCGGCGTCATCACCCTCACGGTCCTCGTCGAGGGCGTGCTGGCCCCGTTCGGCGAGCTGAGTGAGCGCAAGTGGGCCGAGTTGGACCCGGCGGGCGCCGAGATCGAGCGCGGCGCGGGCATGGACGAGATCCGCCACCTGTCCGTGGGCAGCAGCGTGATCCGACGCCACCTCCAGGAGCAGCCCGGTGAGCGCGCGCGAATCCTGGAGGTGATCCAGCGCGGCCGCGGCCTCTGGGAGAAGCTCCCGATGCAGCAGTTCCTGTTCCAGCGCGAGTCCCTGTTCCAGCAGGGCCTGTCGGAGTGGGGCCACCTGATCCCCGAGTACGAGGTCTGGCCGGGCCGCAAGCTCGTCGACACCAGCGCCGAGGAGCGCATGATGACGGCGTCCACCTGGTCCCAGGAGACGCAGGACGTCCGCCTGCGCTACATGGGCGTGCTCTAGCCGCCTGCTCCCTGCGATCCGAACAAGGTGATGATGTGAAGACCTATCCCTCTTTCATTGCGGGGCAGGACGCCCCGACGAGCAAGTGGATCTACACGATCCGCGCGTCCAGCCTCTTCGACGACGCCTTCAGCGCGATCCGGTTGAAGCGCGAACTGGCGGGCAGCGGTGAGCCGGACACCACCGACGAGCGGATCGTCGGCCGCGTCGCGCTGACCGGGCCCGAGCAGTGCCTGGAAGCCCTGCGGGCCGCGCGCGCCGCGCAGCCCGCTTGGGCGGCGATGCCGCTCGCAACGCGGCTGGAGTTCGGCCAGCTCTTCCACGAGAGGACCATCGCCCACCGGGAGGAGTTCATCGAGGTCCTCATCGCCGAGGGGCACCCCCGCAGGCTCGCCGAGTGGGAGGTGGCGGGTGTCATCCACGGCTCGGCCCCGGAGACGTTCGGCGGCAACGCGCTGATGATGGAGCACCGGGAGCAGGTCGGCGACCGGGAGATCCGCCTGGTGCGCAAGCCCGACGGCGTGGTGTGCCTGAGCCCGCCGCAGAACGCGGCCGCCTCCAACTCCATGCTCGGCGTGTCCGCCCTCGTCGCGGGCAACAGCCTCGTGGTGAAGGCGCCGAGGAGCGCCCCCTATGGCGTGGCCTGGGCGTGGCGCGAACTCGTCGCCACCTCGCTGGAGGACGTCGGCGCCCCGGCGGGCGTGCTGAACGTCGTGTGCGGTGTGCCCAAGGTGCTGCTCGACCAGTGGCTGGTCAGCGACGACGTCGACGACATCATGTACTTCGGCGGCAGCGAGCGCGGCATCGAGATCGGCCGGCGCTGCGTCGAGCACGGCAAGAAGTCGGTGCTGGAGCTCGCGGGCAACGACGGTGTGCTGGTCTGGGAGGACGCCGACCTGGACAACGCCGCGCGGGCCGTCGCGGAGTGCTTCTACGGCTCCAGCCAGATCTGCATGGTGCCCAAGTACGTCATCGCGCACCCGCGGATCGCGGACGACCTGGTCGACCGCCTGCAGCGGCTCGTCGCGGAGATCCGGCCGGGCAGGCCGGAGGACCCGGACGTCCTGCTGTCGCCGGTGCTGCGCACCGGTGACTTCTTCACGGTTCTGGAAGAGGCGGTGGCGGACGGCGGTGTGCTGCTGTGCGGCGGCCAGCGGGTCGCGGAGGACGGCACGCCCGACTCGTCCGGGGTGTTCCTCCAGCCGACCCTCGTCCAGGTCGACGGCTACGACCGGGCGGAGAAGACGCGCGCGGTCCGGAGCGAGACGTTCTACCCGCTGCTGTCCATCGTCGTCCCCGACGTGGAGGGGTCCGCTGACGCCTTCGGGGACGCGGTGCGGTTCATGAACGTCAACCCCTACGGGCTGCGCAACTCGCTGTGGTCGGAGGACTCCGAGCTGATCGAGCGGTTCTGCTCCAGCCTCGACAACGGCGGCATCCTCAAGGTCAACGACAGCCACCTCGGCTTCGTACCGGGCCTGCCGACGCACGGCGGCACCGGGCTGTCCGGCGGTCCGTTCGGCGAGGTGAACTTCCCGATGCTGCGGACGAGCCACCTCCAGGCTATGAGCATCGCCACGAAGGTCACGCCCAGGTCGCGGGTGTTCGAGAGCGCGCTGCCGCCCGCCGCTCCCCCGGAGGTGGCGCGGTGAAGTTCCTGCAACGCGAGTACGACACCCTGGAAGCACTGCTTCCCGGACTGGACAAGGCTTTGAGCTCGTTCTCGCTGAGCGAGCTGGAGAAGCGCGGCGGACCCGGCATCGCCGCGCTCCGCGACGCGGGCGGGTCGGGTCTGCTGGTGCCCGCCGAGCACGGCGGGATCGGTGCGAGCGCACGGGACGCGGTGCGCTGCACCCGTGCCATCGCCACCCGGTCGCCATCGGTGGCGGTGGCTGCCACGATGCACAACTTCTCGGTGGCCAGCCTGGTGACCCTCGCCGCCACCAGCACCGGCTTCGAGTGGCTGCTGTTGGACGCGGTCGCCCGCGACCGCCGGATGATGAGCAGCGCGTTCGCCGAGGGGCGCACCGGGCAGGGCGTGCTCACGCCCACCATGGTCGCGCGCCGCGCCGAGGGCGGCTGGCTGGTCTCGGGCAGCAAGAAGCCGTGCAGCCTGTCGGCCTCGATGGACCTGATCACGGCGAGCGTGGCGCTGCCCGACGAGGACGGTGGAACCACCCTCGGCATCGCGGTCATCCCGGCGGGCACGCCGGGCATCTCGGTGCGGCCGTTCTGGGGCTCGACCGTGCTGGCGGGCGCCGAGAGCGACGAGGTCGTGCTCGAGGACGTGCTGGTGCCCGACGAACTGATGGTCAAGCCGGTGCTCGACCCGGAGACCAACCTCGACGACCTCAACACCACCGGGCTGATCTGGTTCACCCTGCTGGTCTCCGCCGTCTACCTGGGCACGGCCAGCGCGCTGGTGGCCCGGCTGCTGGAATCCGGCCGGGGCGACGCCGCGACGCGGGTGGACGTGGTGACGGACCTGGAGGCGAGCGCGCTCGCGCTGGACCGGGTCGCGTGGGCCGTCGACACGGGCCAGTCGGGCAACGACACCCTGGCCGACGCGCTCACCGCCCGGTACAGCATGCAGCGCACGATCCGGCAAGTCGTCGGCACGACCGTCGAACTGCTGGGCGGCATGGCCTTCGTGTCGTCGCCGGATGTCGCGCTCCTCGCGGCCGGCGTGCACGCGCTGGCCTTCCACCCACCCGGCCGGACGTCAACCGCGGCCGGTCTTGACCGCTACCACGCCGGTCACCTGCTCCGCATCGACTAGGGGCGGCACGCCTCCCTCCCGCGGTCCTCCTGCCACACGAATCCTGGAACCGATGACCACCACACAGCCAGCAGTCCCCGCGGAGCACGAGCTCCTCGACGCCTACCGCAGCCACCTGAGCAGCGGGCGCGCCTCCCTCGGCGAGATGTTCGGCGGCTTCTGGGAGACCACCTCCCACAGCGCCTCCGTGCACACCTCCGACGGGCAGCGGTTCGTCAACTGCGCCGGGTACGGCGTGTTCATCCTCGGCGGCACCCACCCGCACGTCACCGAGGCCGTCGTGGCCCAGGTGCGCGCCAACCCGCTGGCCACGCGGCTGCTGCTGGAACCGGTGAGCGCCGCGGCCGCGAAGACCCTGGTCGACGTGTGCCCGCCGGGACTCACCAAAGTGCACTTCGTCGGCTCGGGCACCGAGGCCACCGAGACCGCCATCAAGATGGCACGGGCCAACGGCAGGCGGCGGCTCATCACCACCGTCAACGGCTACCACGGCAAGACCCTCGGCGCGCTCAGCGTCACGGCGCGCGGCGTCTACCAGGACTCGTTCCAGCCGTTGCTGCCCGACGTGACCGCCGTGCCGTTCGGTGACGTCGAGGCGATGGAGGCCGCGCTGCGCGACGGTCCGCCCGCGTGCGTGATCGTTGAGCCGGTGCAGGGCGAGGGCGGCGTGGTCTTCCCGCCCGAGGGCTACCTCGCCGCGCTCGGCGAGCTGCGCACCCGGTACGGCGCGTTCCTGGTCATCGACGAGATCCTCACCGGGCTCGGGCGGCTCGGCCGGTGGTGGGGGCACGACCCCGAAGTCGTTTCACCGGAAGTGATGCTGGTCGGCAAAGGGCTGTCCGGTGGCGTCGTGCCAGTGGCCGCCGCGGTCGCGACGCCGGAGGCGTACGCGCCGTTCGACAAGGACCCGTTCCTGCACACCTCCACGTTCTCCGCCGCTCCGATCGCGGTGGCCGCGGCCAAGGCCGCGGTCGAGGCGATCGTGATGGAGGACGCCGTGGCGAAGGCCGCGAAGATCGGCGTGGAGCTCAAGCGCCGCATCACCGAGTCCGCCGCGCTGCGCTGCCCGCACCTCGTCACCGAGGTGCGTGGCGAGGGCCTGCTGATCGGCGTGGAGATGGCCGACCCCGGCCTGGCCGGCGAACTGGTGCTGGAACTGATCGACGGGCGGGTGCTCGTCAACCACTCGATGAACAACTCGCACGTCCTGCGCCTGACCCCGCCCGCCACGATCTCGGCGGACGAGCTCGACCAGGTGACCACCGTTTTCGACAGCGCGTTTTCCGTGCTCGCCGGGCGTTTCCCGGCGAGCCGGTGAGGAGGAACGACATGCAGATCGTGCGGATCGAGGCGATCGTGCCCGGCAGGTGGGCGACCGAGGTGTACGACACCGTCGTCGACTTCGGCCGGTACCCCGACCTGGTCGAGACGGTGCGCGAGGTCGTGACCGAACCCGCCGCGGCGGACGGCTCCGTCGTCAGCCACTGGGCGGTGAACTTCCGTAACGGCGTCCTGCGGTGGACCGAGGTCGACACGTTCGACCGGGCGAACCTGGTCAGTCGCTTCACCCAGACCACCGGTGACTTCGACGTGTTCGAGGGCGAGTGGACGGTGCGCCAGGACGACGGCGACGTGTTCGTCGTCTTCCACGCGGAGTTCGACTTCGGCGTGCCGACCCTGGCCAGCATCATCGACCCGGTCGCGATCCGGGTGCTGACCGAGTCCATGAAGGACATCCTGCTCGGCCTCTTCCACGGCACGGTCAAGTTCGTGCCCCGCGTGCTCGCGGCCGGCGTTCGGTGACCGCCCCTGGACATGACTATGACGTGCTCGTCATCGGGTCGGGGTTCAGCGGCGCGGTGACCGCGCTGCGGCTCACCGAGAAGGGCTACCGCGTCGGCGTCCTGGAAGCGGGGTGGCGCTTCGAGGACGCCGACTTTCCGAAGAACTCGTGGCGGCTGCGCAAGTACCTCTTCGCGCCGAAGCTCGGGCTGCGCGGCTTCCAGCGGCTGCACCGCCTCGGTCCCCTCATCGTCCCCGCGGGCGCGGGGGTGGGCGGGGGCTCGCTGGTCTTCGCCAACACGCTCTACGAGCCGGGACAGGGCTTCTACGACGACCCGCACTGGTCGGGCATCACGGACTGGCGGGCCGAACTCGCACCCCACTTCGACCAGGCGAGGCGGATGCTCGGCTCGGCAGTGAACCCGACCACCACGCCCACCGACCGGGTGATGCGGTCGGTCGCCGAAGGGATGGGCGTAGGCGACACGTTCCGCCCGCTTCCCGTCGCCGTCCACTTCGGACGGCCGGAGGAGGTGGACGACCCGTACTTCGGAGGAGCGGGACCGCGGCGCGCGGGCTGCCGGGAGTGCGGTGAATGCCTGACCGGCTGCCGGTACGGCGCTAAGAACACCGTCGTGAAGAACTACCTGTACCTGGCGGAGCATGCGGGTGCGACGGTCCTGCCGCAGACCACCGTCTCGTCGGTGCGCCCGCTGGACGAGACGGGCGCGGCGGGGTACGCGGTGCACACCGTGCGGACCGGCGCGTGGTTCGCGGGCCGGACGGCCGAGGTGATCACCGCCGAGCAGGTGGTGTTCGCGGCGGGCGCGATGGGCACCCAGCGCCTGCTGCACCGGCTCGCGGGCAACGGCTCGCTCACCCGCGTCTCACCGAGGCTTGGCAGCCTGACCAGGGCGCCCTCCGACCTGCTGGCCGCCGTCGCGCCGAAGGTGACCGGGGACGACTACAGCACCGGAGTGGCCGCCACCTCCGCGTTCCACCCGGACGAGGACACCCTTGTTCAGGCGGGCCGCTACGGCCGCGGCTCCAACTCGATGGGCCTGGCGACGACCCCGTTCGTCGACGCCGAGGGGACGACACCGCGCTGGCTGCGCTGGCTCGCCCTGGTGGCGCGGCGCCCGCTGGCCGCCGCGCGGTTCCTGAACGTGCGCCGGTGGTCCGAGCGGTCGATCATCGTGTTCGTGGTGCGCCGCGGCGCGGGCACGCTGACCGTGTCGCCGCGGTCCGGTTCCCGGCGCGGACTGACCGCGCGACGCGATCCCGGTGCGCTGCCCACGGTCACCTCGGACGTGGTCGGGGACGTCGTGCGCCGGACGGCGGAGCAGATCGGCGGCGTTCCCGCGGGCACGCTGCCGGGCCTGGCGCACATCCCGGTGGTCCTGCCGTTCGTCGGCGGCTGCCCGATCGGCGAGACGCCCGAAACCGGCGTCGTCGACCCGTACCACCGGGTGCACGGGCATCCCGGCCTGCACGTCGTGGACGGCTCGACCGTCACGGCGGACGCGGGCGTGAACCCGTCGCTGACCATCACCGCGCAGGCCGAGCGCGCCATGTCGTTCTGGCCCAACCGCGGCGAGCCCGACCCGCGACCCGAGCCGGGGCCCGACTACCGGCGGGTGGAGCCGGTGCACCCGGTGAACCCCGTGGTCCCGCCGCACGCGTCCGCCGCGCTGCGCTGGTCCCGGCCTGCGGACCGGACGTCATCCGTTGCCAAGAAAGGGAGTTAAATGACTGCCAGCCCGGTGTTGCGCGCCGAAGGAGTGAGCCGGGAGTTCGGCCGCGGCGATACTGTGACGAAGGTGCTGCACGACTGCCACCTGGAGGTCTACGCGGGCCAGACGGTGGCCATCGTGGGCAAGAGCGGCAGCGGCAAGTCCACGTTCGCCAACTGCCTGTCCGGGCTGGACCGGCCGACCACCGGCCGGATCACCCTGCTCGGCCAGGACCTCGCCGAGCTGGACGAGCCGCGGATGGCGCGGCTGCGGGCCGAGCACATCGGTTTCGTGCTCCAGAAGGACAACCTGGTCCCGACGCTCACCCTGGAGGAGAACGTCACGGCCCCGCTGATCATGTCCGGCGTGCGGCTGTCGGCGGCGCTGGAGAGGGCGCGGGCCGCCCTGGACGAGGTCGGCCTCTCGCACCGGGCGCGCAGCTGGCCCGGCCAGGTCTCCGGCGGCGAGGCGCAGCGCACGGCCGTCGCCAGGGCCTGCGTGAACGAGCCCGCGATCGTCTTCGCCGACGAGCCGACCGGTGCGCTGGACGAGGAGAACGGCCTGCTCGTACAGGAACTGCTCCGCGCCATGGTCAAGGAACGCGGCGCGGCCACCGTGATCGTGACGCACGACCTCGACCTGGCGGGCGGCGCCGACGTCGTGGCCACCATGACGGCGGGCACCCTGCGCGCTGCGGGGCGGGTCGGCTGATGGCGTTGGACGCGAGCAGATTGGTCTCCCGCTCGCTCATGCGGAGCTGGTACTTCCGACCGGCCAGGCTGGCCGCGGCGGTCGCCGCGGGTATCGCCGGTGTCCTGCTCACCACCGCGGTGCTGGTGGTCTACTTCGCCGTCTACGACGCGCTGCGCGGAGCGCCGATCACGGCGGTGCGCGACGGGATCGTCGCGGTCGAGGCCAGCGCTCCCGGTGGCATGGCGCCCTCGGTGGTCGAGGAGGTGGGGAAGCGCACCGGCCTGCCCACCACCACGATGCTCGTGGTCAGCGCCAGCCGGGTCGACGACGACGGCACCACCACGCCGATGCTCGTGTTCGGCGTCGACCCGACGCTGGGCAACTTCGTCGACGACGACCTCGCGCGGCAGACCCGCGAGACGCCGCTCGGCCCCGACGAGGTCTACCTGGCCGCCGCGTGGGCCGACCAGCGCGGCATCAAGGCGGGCGACTCGATCCGGGTCGGCGGCACGACCGACGTGCGCACCTGGAAGGTGGCCGCCATCCTCCGGGGCGAGGTCGCCAACCGAGGCTCGGTGATCGTCGCGCCGCGGCTCGTCGTGGCGGAGGCGTTCGGGCGCGGCACGTTCACCGACGCGGTCCTGATCGACCAGCAGGACCACGACCGGGCACGGGTGGTCGCCGACGCCACAGCCGCCGTCGACGGCTCCGGAGCGGTGAAGGACCCCCAGGACCTGCTGTCGGGCTACCGCAAGTCGTTCCAGACCTTCCTGACCATCCTCAGCATGTTCGCCCTCATCGCCGTGCTCACCGCCGGCGTCGTGCTGTTCCTGACCTGGCGGCTGGCGCTGGACGACGCGCGCCCGGCGCTGGCGCGGATGCGCCTGACCGGGGTGCGAACATCGCACCTGATGGTCGGCTCGGCCGCGGTGATGGTGCCGATCCTGCTGGTGAGCTACGTGATCGGCGTCGTGCTCGGCGTGGTGGTCGGGGGCAACCTGGGGTCGTTCACCCGGCAGATCACCGACCTGAGCCAGCAGGCCGTCACGCCGGGCACGCCGTGGGAGCTGCCCGCGCTGGGCGCGCTGCTGGCCGCGGTGCTCATGTTCCTCGCGGCGTGGGTGTCCGGCGTGCGGCGCTTCACCAAGGTGGAGGCGATCGAGGCGGTGTCCGGCCGTGGCGAGGTCGCCGTGCTGCCTGGCGGTGTGCGCAAGCCGTTCCTCATCGGTGCCGCGCTCCTGGCCGTCGGCGTGCTGGTCGTGCTGGTCGGCCCCCCGGTCGTGCAGTCGGTGGGCCTGGTGCCGCTGCTGGGCGGCGCGGCGCTGCTCAGCGTCGTGCTGCCGGTCGTGATCGGGCTGGGCTTGCGCAAGGGCGACCCCGGTCCGGTGCGGTTGGCCGTGAGCAGGCAGCTGCAACTGGGGTGGCGGCGCAACGCGGCGCTGTGCGTGACCTTCACGGTGTCCGTGGTGTCCGCTGTCGCCATGGCCGGTGTCGCGGGCAGCATCAAGCACGAGGTGGCCGCGTCGGTCGAGCGGTGGACACCGGGCGACCTCTACGTCCAGGCCGCACCGCTGGGCACCAACCTGCGCAACGAGACCCTGCCGAAGGAACTGGAGCAGAACCTGCGGGCGGTGGACGGGGTCGAGGCGGTCACCACCTTCTCGTTCACCTACCTCGAGCTCGACGGGCGCCGGGTCCAGGTGTGGAGTTGGGGTCGGTCGGACCTGGACCGCCTCTCGCGCCTCACCGTCACCGAAGGCCCTCCGGACGTCCTGAACCAGTTGGACGACGATGACATCGCGGTGTCGGTGAACTACGCGGACGCGCAGGGCGTGTCGGCGGGCGACACGCTGGACGTGCCGCTGCCCACCGGCCACCGGCAGGTGAAGATCAAGGCGGTGGTCGACGACTCGGCCTCCGACGGCGGGATGCTGATCGCCAGTCCCGAGCTGTACGCGGAGATGACCGGTTCGACCCAGGTGTACGCGTTCTTCGTCGGCATCAGCGGCTCGTCCGACAAGTCCGTGGTGCGCGACGACCTGGCCGCCGTCGTCGAGGGCGCCCACCCGAGGTCGCGGGTCGTGACCCAGCAGACCCTGCGCGACACGGTCGCGAATATCACCGCGCGACTGGTCAGCGCGTTCGAGGTGTTCGCCTGGGTGATGTTCGTGCTAGCGGTGCTGATCGGCGCGGCGACCCTGGCGTCCGGTCTGGTGGAACGCAGGCGCGCCACCGCGTTGCTGCGCTTGAGCGGTGCCACGGCGAAGGACGTGCGCACCCAGTTGATGGTGGAGGTGGTGTTGATCGCGGCCGGGTCGGTGGCGGTGTCGCTGCCGGTGGGCTGGCTGGCGATCGTGGCGCTGCTGGACGCGCAGGCGGTGCAGAGCGGCATCAGGCCACCGGTGGAGATCCCGGTGCTGCTCAGCGCTCTGAGCCTGCCGCTGGTGGTCGCGTGCATGCTGCTGGCGCTGCTGATCGCCAACCCCGGCAGGGCCAACACCCCGCTGCGGGACCTGCTGGCGCAGGACTGAGTCTGACAGCGCGCGAGGTGGCCTGCCGTTCCGTGCGTGTCGATCGATCGTTCAGACGACGGTGGTCGTCGTGTCGGACCACACCACGAGGCTGCGGCCGGGTTGGGTTGGCCGCTCAGCCAGGACGCGGCGTCGCGGTCGAGGGCATAAGCGGTTGTGGCGTCGATGTTGGCCCAGTTCAACGACGCGGTCACGACCGTGACGGACGCGATGGCGGTGGGTGGGCGACCGGTGCGGCGGGGATAGAGCCAGCCTGTGCCGCTCGAAAAGCTGTCGCCGCTGGTAGAGCGAGGGGTGTCACTGTGTTGGGAGCATGTCCTGGTGATCGTGTCCCTGCTCTACAAGGTGACCAGGAAGCTGCTGTCCGTCCCGTCGGTGGTGCTGCGCAGCGAGGCGGCCAAGGATGCCGAACTGCTCGTGCTGCGGCACGAGAACGCAATACTTCGACGGCAGTTGACGGGTCCGACCCGGTACGAACCCGCTGACCGGCTCTGGTTCGCCGCCTTGTCCGGGTTGGTGGATCGTCGCCATTGGCGGGAGGTCTTCCCGGTCACGCCGGGCACCCTGCTCGCCTGGCACCGCAGGTTCATCGCCCGCAAGTAGGACCACACCGCACATCGACGCACCGGACGTCCACCGACACAAACAACGATCAAGACACTCGTAGTGCGACTCGCCAACGACAACCCCCGGTGGGGACACCGCCGCATCCACGGCGAACTAGCCAGGCTCGGCCACCACATCGCCCCCTCAACGGTCTGGCAAATCCTGCACGACGCGGGCATCGACCCGGCACCACGCCGCACCGGCCCGACCTGGCGGGAATTCCTCACCGCCCAGGCCGAAAACATCATCGCCGCGGACTTCCTGCACCTCGACACCGTGCTCGGCACACGCCTCTATGCCCTGGCCTTTCTCGAACACGGCACCCGACGCCTGCACATCACCGGCGTCACCGCCCATCCCACCCAGGCATGGACAGCGCAGCAGACCAGGAACCTCGCCGCAGACCTCGGCACCCGCATCGAGTCCCTGCGATTCCTGCTCCGCGACCGCGACGCCAAGTACGGCCCGACCTTCGACACCGTCTTCCACGCCAACGACCTGCGCGTCATCACCAGCGCGCCACGGGCGCCCCGGATGAATGCCCACTGCGAACGAGTCATCGGCACCCTCCGACGCGAACTCCTCGACCACATCCTGATCCTGGACGAGGGTCACGCACGACAAGTCCTGAAAACCTACGAGGAGCACTGCAACCACCACAGAGCACACCAAGCCCGCGATCAGCTACCACCTGCGGACCAACAACACCCCGCCGCAGTACACGACCCCGACACCCGCAGAGTGCTCCGCACCCGCATCCTCGGCGGACTCATCAACGAGTACAGGCATACCGCTTGACCAGCAGCGACGACTTTCCGAGCGGCACACGATGGGAGCGTGGTGATGCTGACCTCTACCCCGAAAAAGTGATCAAGGGTGTGTGGTCAAGATCGTTTGCTCCCAATTTGCTCCCAAACGCCAGAAAAGCCGATCAGCGATGATCGCTAACCGGCTTCCTGACCTGCAAATATAACTTGTGGACGATACAGGGATTGAACCTGTGACCCCTACCGTGTCAAGGTAGTGCTCTCCCGCTGAGCTAATCGTCCGAGGCGGAGACGGGAATCGAACCCGTGTACAGGGCTTTGCAGGCCCTTGCCTAAGCCACTCGGCCACTCCGCCATTGTCCTGAAGGCTAGCATCAAGACTTTGGCCTGAGCCCAAGGGGCCCTCTGCCGAGCGGACGACGAGATTCGAACTCGCGACCCTCACCTTGGCAAGGTGATGCGCTACCAGCTGCGCCACGTCCGCACCGCTCCGCGAAATTCTGGAACCTTTTGCCCTTTTGGGGCTTGTTGTTCCGGTCTTCCGTGGTGCTGAGGGAACTTTATTACACACAAGGCATCAGGATCAAATCGGGGTACCCGTAAAGCCGTTACGGGCCCCCGACCTCGGGTTTTTCAGGTCAGGTCGTTGGAGATGAGGTGGGTCAGGGCCTCGTCGACGTTGACCCACAGGTGCTCGTTGCCGGGCACCACGACGTCGTAGGTGCGGTCGAGGAAGTCGGCCAACTCCTGGGCGGAGGCTTCGAACATGGCGTGCCCCGACGGGGAGCTGAGTTCGATCACCACCACTTCGGGGTCGTCCGCGGCGGGCCTTATGCGGACGTCGCCGTCCCCCGCGTCGGCGATGAGGCCGTCGGCGAGGAGGTCGCGGGCGTAGACCCACTCGACCCAGCCGGCTCGGCCGGTTCGGAACGCGGCCACCACCGCGTACGGGTCCTTGGTGTCGTATCGGAGTTCAACCTGCACCGGAACGGCCGGGGTGCGTGGCGCCAGCAGGTCGAAGACCGCTGTCGAACGGAGCGTGACGTGATCGTTGCGCATCGTCGTTACCTTTTCTCCCTTCCCGGTCCAGGAAACGACCGAGCACCCATCTTGTGACGTCTATGTGATGGAAAACGTATGGGGAGCCAGTTCGGATCACCCGATCGTGGCATCCACGCTCCGTTCTGCAACTTGATCGCTGCGTTCCGTGGCCGCTCGGTGGTCGGCACCACCCATCTTGCTGGGTTTAACCTGAACCTGGTACCGGCTGTTGTGCGAATGTTGGACGTGAGGACCTCTCTGGTGGCTGACTCGCCTGCTCCACCGCCGCAACCGATGCCCGCCGACCCCAGGTCGGCGGACGTCGGAGGCCGCGATGGCCGACCCACCGACCCCGAACTGGTCACACGACTGGCGCAGGGTGATCGGACCGCGTTCGGCGAGCTGTACGACCGCTACGGGAAGCCCGCCTACTCGCTGGCCAGGCGCATCTGCGTCGACCCCGACCTGGCGGAGGACATCGTCCAGGAGGCGTTCCTCGCGCTGTGGCGCAACCCGAGCCGCTTCGACGCGTCCCGTGGTGGGTTCGGCACGTGGCTGATGACGGTGGTGCACCACCGGGCCGTCGACGCCGTCCGCAAGGAGAACACGCAGCGCCGGCGGAATGTTCCGCTGACCGACGAGCTCTCCGAGCGCAACGTGCCGCCCGCTCCCGGCTCGGACCTGGAGGCGCTGAACAGCGTCGTCGGGGCCGAGGTGCGGGAGGCGCTGAAGAAGTTGCCGGAGGACCAGCGGCAGGTCATCGCCCTGGCCTACCTGGGGGGATACACGCAGATAGAGGTGGCGAAGCTGACCGGCGTGCCACTGGGCACGGTGAAGTCGCGCACGTTCGCGGCCATACGCAGGCTCCGGGGCACGCTCTCGGCGGTCTGGACAGCGGAGACGGGTGGAGCACCGGACCTCGCCACGCCGAACAACACCAAGGGAGCGCACCGGTGAGCGGGGACCGGAAGACCGAGTGGTGCGACCAGGAGGAACTGGCCGTCGGATGGGCCATGCACGCCTTGGAGCCGGACGAGGAAGCGCAGTTGCGCTCCCACCTGCCGGGGTGCGAGATGTGCAGGCGAACGGTGCGGAACACCGAAGCGGTCACGGCCGCGATCGGGGGCTCGGTCGACCAGCACGACCCGCCCGCCCGGCTGAGGACCCGCCTCATGGAGGCGATCGAGCACACGCCGCAGGAGCAGCCCGCGCCGGTCGTCGTCAAAGTGCCGGACCGCCAGGAAGTGGCGGAACCGGTCTCGCTCGACTCCAGGCGGCGCCTCAAGGCCAAGCGGGCGCGCGTTCTGCTCGCGGCAGCGGCTGTGATCCTCGTCGCAGTTGTCACGGGGGTGGTGGGACAGCAGTTCGGCAGCCTTTCCGACCAGGTCGCCGCGCAGAAGTCCCGAACGGACCAACTGGAACACACGTTCAGGCTGGCCACGGATCCCCTCACGGCCAGGGCCGTGCTCCGCACACCGGACGGGACCCCCATGGCGGTCCTTCTTTCGAGTGACAACGACGCCGCCGTGGTGTCCGAGGAAATGCCCACGAACGACGCGGCCGCGCAGACCTACGTGGTGTGGGGCACCAGTGGTAACAGTCCGGTCGCGCTTGCGACGTTCGACGTGGTGCCCGGCTCGCCGGACATCATGCTGAAGTGGAACAAGGACGCGCACGCCCACGCGGGGTTCGCGATCTCGCTGGAACCGGGTAGGGCGGCGCCCGCTGCCCCCTCCGTCGTTCTGGCGGCGGGCCAGGTGGCGACGTCCTGACCTAAAACGGGAAGATCAGGATCATGACGACCGACCAGCACGACGACACCACGCCCGAGACCGAGCGCGGTGGGCACAAGCACGGGCACGGGCCGCGGCACTGGTTCCACCGCAACCCCGCCCTCAACCTCGCCTACCGCATCGGCGTGGGCGTGGTGGGTGGCATCGTGCTGGTCGCGGGCGTCCTGATGATCCCGTACCCCGGCCCCGGTTGGCTGGTCGTGTTCGCCGGGCTCGCCATCCTCGCCACCGAGTTCGAGTGGGCGGGCAAGGTCCTCAAGTTCGCCAAGCGCTACTACGACATGTGGGTCGACTGGCTCAAGCGCCAATCGCTCTTCGTGAAGTTCCTCGTCCTCGCGGCCACCGGCCTGGTCGTCCTCGTCACCCTCTGGCTGTTCGGGGCGTTGGCGCTGGTAGGCGGCTGGCTCGGCATTGACGAACCGTGGTTGGACAGCCCGATTTTTGGGTCCAGGGGTTGATGTTGTAAGCTATGACCACACCGCGAGAGCGGGGTGCAACACAACTGAAGATGGGCGTTTAGCTCAGCGGGAGAGCGTTCCGTTCACACCGGAAAGGTCACTGGTTCGATCCCAGTATCGCCCATAGCAACCGAGAAGTCCCTGACCTGCATGGTCAGGGACTTCTCGGTTTTCTGGCGCAGCACAAAACCGTCCGGAACAGGGCGTCGGTGCTCAAAGTGGTGCTCAACCCGTACCCCTACGGGTCAGTACTCACCTTCTTCGGAACGCGGAAGGAATAGACCACCGATGTCCTCCGCCGCTTGTTTGTCGAGATCCGGCACGTCGGCCGAGTACACGTCCAGGGTGAATGCCACGGTGGCGTGCCCAAGCCGAGTGCTGACAATCTTCGGGTGAACGCCCGACCTCAGGGCGATTGTCGCGTAGCTGTGGCGCAGGTCGTGCAACTTGATCAGCGGCAGTCCAGCGGAGTCGACCAGCTTGTTGAACTGCTCGGTAATCGTGTCCGGGTAGATCGGCCGACCATCCTCCCAGCAGAACACCAACCCGTGGTCCTGGTAGCCACTGCCCCAGTCCGCCTGTTCTTGTTCGAGTTGCCGCAGGTGCAACGTGAGCGTGGCGACGGTGTAGCGGTCCAGGGCAAGCTGACGGCGGCTGCGCGCGCTTTTACCTCCACCGGTATTGACCTTGCTCCCGGCAAGAACCCGCGTCGTGGTCATGCGAACCGTGGCGCTGTCGAGGTCCAGGCTGTCCCGGCGTAGGCCTCCGAGTTCGGACCTTCGCATCCCGGTCGACGCGGCGAGGACCCACAGCCCGTACAGGCGGTGTGAACGGGCCGCTTCCAGGAACCTGGTCAACTGCTCCGGCGTCCACGTCCTGTGCGGTTTGCGGACCACTGTCGGCGGCTTGACCGCTGCGGTCGGGCTGACGCTCAGGTACTTCCACACCACCGCGGTTGTCATCGCCGAACTCAGCATGATGTGCACGGTCTTGACCGTCTTCGGTGCCAGGCCGGACTTCTGCGGCTCGGGAATCCGCCCTGCTTCGTACCGCCGCACAGCTCTGCGAGCGCCCGCGTAGGAAACCCCGACCTTGTCCGCGATCTCCCGCGGGCGAATCTGCTGCTTGGCGTCGACCGCGGACTTCCACAGCTGGTACATCTCCCAGTTTGTGTCGCGACCGCTTCGCCCGCTGGTCAGCAAGTGCTCGTACAGAGCTGCGATCGCCGCCGGGCCGATGTCCTGCATGGGTCGACCACCGATCCACGGCAGCACGTACAACCGGGCGTCGCGCTCGTAGTTGGATGCCGTGGTCGGCTCGGTGGTGGTGCGGACGTAGGGGAACCAGGCCTCGAAGAAGTCGGCCACGGTGGCGCGGGACGGCTTGACGTACGTGTGGTTCGTCAGCGCTGACTTGGCTTCCGCCATCGCTTCCCATGCTTCGTCTTCGGTGTCATACCCGCTCTTGCGAACCAGTTCCTTGATCCCGGTCAGCGGATGCGGAGTCCCCCGGAAGCTATACGCCCACTTCTTGCCTCGTTAGAACACGCTTCCGTCAACGGTTCGGCGGTTGGACTTCTTACGTGGGCTCATGCTGCGTCGACCTCCGTCGTCCTGATGTCCTCGGATGCGAGGAACTCGGCCAGGCGGGCGCGGACGACGTAGACGCGCCGTCCGAAGCGCTTGATCGGGAGCAGACCTGCTTCGGCGTAGCGGTACGCCGACGCGCGGCTGAGGCCTAGGAACTTGGCGGCGTCGGGGACGGACATCAGGGCGGGTAGGGGGGTGGGCGCTTGTTCAGACACAGGTGGCTCCTTCGACGGCTGTCGGTGAGGTCGGTGGGCTGGATGTCCGTCTGGCCTCCGCAGAAACCCCGCCTGACCACACCCATCAACAGTGTGGTTAGGCGGTGCACCCGCGCCAAATAGACGCCAAAGTTTGAGCGCTCGATATGACCGACCCCGATCAGTTGACTGACTATCGCACAGTGACACGTTCACCACTTGAGGACAAGTGCTACATCAGGGACCCTCGATTTATATGGCCTTCCCAGAGTGGTATCCAGGGCAGAGCCGTGCCAGATCCGTGCACCGCCGAATTCACGGGGACTGATTGCGGGTCGGCCCAGCAGACCAGTGCTGGCCCCAACCTCCGGCATGGACCCGTATGGACGCCAATCCACCTGAAGAAGGACTGCATAACCGCGTGGATTCCACTCCGGCACAGTCACCCGATTGGAAGCCATGTACTTTCAGGCCAAGATTCTCAGGATGCTTTTTGACGTGTAATTTTCACTTAGATACCTGGCAAGTTCTACGCAAGAGCCAGGGATCAGGATCACAGCCCGTGGGGCTGCCGCCAGGGCTAGAAATACTGGTAGTGACGACAGGACTATTCGGCCCTGTGGTCACGTGTTCAAAAGACTCGACTTCCGTTGTACTTTCGTCTCGCTTTGGCAGTGCGGCTGGAATGTTTACCGGCTGTGACGTCATCTTCGGGGATAAGGTCATTGACGAAGTTGGCACTGTCGTCTTAGCAATGGCGACCGTCGAAGTCTGCTGCTCCGCCTGAGCGGGCGGATTCGACTTGTCGGGCCACTTCTGAGAGGAAAGGCCCACGCCTAACAGGCCGAGACAGACGGTCACCAGAGTTAGAGTCAACCCTTTGCGGAACGCAGATCGAAACCGAGACGCGGCCGGTGGGGATTTGACCGCTTCCTCAACGGATCTCCTTACTGTCGCCGTATCCAGACTTGTCAAGCCGAGAGTTTGCCTGATTACAATTATCAACCTTACAGCCTCGGCCACGTAGTTGTCGCCGTGCAGATTTGAATAGTTCAGACTCTTCAGGCTGTGTCCAGCGCCGAGCCCCCACTCTGGGATATCACCGTCGTCAAATCGAACTGGGATCAACCATGTGACATCAGGGGGAAACTTGCGGAACTCCTCTACCGCAATAGTAAGTTCCTCGTTCATATATGATTTTGGCTTTTTTCGAGACTGTTCCGAGAAGCACGCGAGGAAGACGAGGGCACCTGAACTGATTGCCTCGCGGACCTTATTCTCCCAGTGGTCCCCCGGTGCCAGCGACTTGCGATCACGCCAATAGGGGATCTGCGCCGCATCGAGCACTGCGCACAGTCTATCTACATGGACAGCGTCTTCGTGAACGTAGGAGATGAAGACGTGCCGGGGTTGGTCTTGCTCCATATGGCGTAGCGTACTACCGACATCGATGTCTTGGGTGCACAACGTCGATGAGTGGTCAGCTCAATCGGGCGACCGTGCCAGATGCGTGCCAGACACGAGAGCGAGCAGGGGTGAACCAGGGGAAGCATGGCCACCAACCCCCTGGACGCCCAGGTAGACGTCGTTGCTGGTCGTTTGGGGAATGATGGACTCAACTTCCAAGCTGGGGTCCTACCTCAAGGCTGCATACCCATAGAGCTGACGGCATTGTCTACGTAGCGGACCAAACCGGGCTCGTTGCTCGCCACGGTGATCAGCGCATGTGGTGACCCCACTGATGCTCAAGACAGGACTTTGCGGCGCTGACCTGGTAGGACAGGTTGTGACGTTCGCGCTGGCCACAGCATGTCTAGTCTCTATGGGATTGACTCCTGTGACTTGTCAAGCGCCGTTCGAGCAAGACGCGGCGCGATCTCAGTGTTTGACAAGTCCTTGATTCTGGTGTGTTCAGAGTTTCTTTTCTTCGTCAAGGCGGCCCCCTCCGGGGGCCGCAGGCCGTTGGTGCCCGTTCCGACGACGGAGACCGACGCCCCAAGCCCTCTGCCCCGCCCAAGGCCGCCTGGCGGCGTCCGGGCGGGCCAGACGAGGAAGGGCGCCGGTCGCCATCGCCGGAGGAGGTACGGCCAGCGTCCCCCGGAAGAGGCCGCAGGGAGATCCCACTCAGTTCTAGGGCATATCTTCGCCGGGCGGCAGGTCTCCGAGATGGTGCGAGGCCTCTATGAGAGTGAAGAGCAACGAGTGCGCGTGTCTAGTCCATATGCTGAGCTAAACAGTGCCGATAATTAACTTTCTACTGCTGCGCCAGCAACCAAGTGACTGAGTGATTTAAGTCTGTTGGATACAATATCTACATGCTCGGCTAGAAAATATTTTTCCTGCAGCTTGGCGACACAGCGAATTAGCGGATTAGATAGAAATTCGAGAACTAGTGATATTTCGGCCAAGGTGGGCGGATCGCTTTGACCACGAAGTTGCATGTAAATGTCGGAGGGCGCGAGTGCTCCCTTTGTCACCTCATCATCGCCAACCGCTTCGACTGCTAGGGCAGAAAGGGTATGTTTGACGAGTCGGAGCATTCTTCGGTTGTCCTGTGACGACTTTTCAATCAGACCTCCCTCGATGATGCCGCCTACTGATACCAATTTGCGAATATCGACGATTCCTATAACTCCTTCACTTGCCAAATCAAGAACGCGGCAC
Organism: Umezawaea sp. cmx-9-4; assembly: GCA_049997955.1. Classification (GTDB taxonomy): domain Bacteria; phylum Actinomycetota; class Actinomycetes; order Mycobacteriales; family Pseudonocardiaceae; genus Umezawaea. Next base: position 445,490 of record JAEBDY010000005.1, read on the forward strand.
AACATTTCTACGGAGAGAAGGCCAACGTTTTCCGACTTGGCCCTCTCGACTGTTCTCCTATCGGCGAAAGACTCGCCGACGGCAATCACGTAGTCCGCTCCGTGTTGCTCTTTGTGTTCCCTCAAGGTCACTACATCGAAATTGATAACTTGCCCTTTGGCTGAAGCTTTGGCATCGGCAATCAAAATAAATCTGTTATTTCCCGGCAAAGGAGCCGACATGTAAACATCGGTTCGACCAGGACCGCCAAGTTGTTCAACCGAAAATCCAAGAAAACCAAAGGCCGAGGCTACTGCGCGCTCAAAGCGTGTGTAATCATGAGCTGCGCGCGCTGCCTGCCTCAGTTCATCTTTAATCTGAAGCTGAGACGAAGCGGAGGCTCTTTCATTGCGTTCATTGCCCGTGTTGGCATTTTCCGGGATGATGTCAGGGGTGCTAGCCGAAGCAAAGGGTTCTATTGGAAGCTCTTCGAGCAATGCCTGACCAACGGGAGTCAGTCGAAATCGGCGAATGCCGGACTCTTCGATCGTCCCCGCTTCCATCAAAATAGCAATACGTCTACTAAGGTCGGGTTGGGGAATATCGAATTCCAATGCGCGAGCTGTCACCTCCACTGATGATCCAGTCTCATCTAGTAGAGCGAGAATCTCGCCAAAAAATCGGATATGTCCATGCATCAATCGGATCAAGTCTAAATCTGAATCTGACTCTAGCCAGCTCGCAGCAAGCGGAGTCAATGCGTCTACATCTCGGGCCACTTGCTCAATAAGCCCACAGCCGCGAAAACTTCCTATCGCTTGAACGGCGGACGATTCACGAATATTGAACTTTTCCTTACAGCGTGTTGCCCAGTCTTCTTTTGAGATGCGCGGTGAGGCTGCGTTAGTCATAACTTTCAGCGCTTCAATACTTGATTCGCCGGTTGGGAAATAGCCGATCAGTCGCCTGCGATTGACGAGTTTTTCAGCACTTAGAGTGGAAATAAAGTCGGCAATCTTTGGTGTGGCCTTTGGGATTTCTTGAGTTTCGCGTGCGGCTGCACCTCCAGCGCGGGCAGAGTTTGGTGTTCTATTTTCAATCCGAGCGAGGAATTGTTGCCCTTGCGGGTTTATCGACAGGTAATTATCGAAGCGAAGTTCAATAAGACCTGCAGCGCGCAACCATGTTGTACGTCGGCGTACCTGATCGGGAGAGCCCCAAGGAAGATCGTATTCATTTTCCGCTATGTTGACTATTTGACTATGGGTCAAATGGCCAACTGACAACTGCTCTAGCAGTTCGCCTATAAACCTAATTTGCGAGTGGAATACTCCAATGAGAAAGTCGTTGTCGCCACTTTCCAGCCAGATTCTCCCTGCTTCACTGACTTTCCAGCTGCCTCGACCGGCGCGCTCAATGAAACCGCGCGGGCGAGACCGGTTTACAGCGTCGACCGTGGCCGGATCTGCCCCATCCTGGTCCACTCGATTAAGGAGCGCTCGCAAGGAATCTATCTGCGCATCACCGCCTCCCTTGATGTAAGGCATCGAAGCGGCGCGATCGCCCCACATGAGCGGTTTAGGTAGTGCAAGCATGGAACCCCACGGTGCTCTTGAAGATGAACTTAACAAGCTATATCGCGTGTTAACGCGCTTCTGTTACATGTTTCAATTTTACATAAATGTCCATGTTGGCTTAGTATTTCTTGGTTTGCCGCGTGCCTACAGGGCAACGGGACGGTATCCACGTCATGTCATCCGATCACCGCCGCATCGTAGACATCGTCATCAGGGGTGGGCAGAAATCGTAATTAGGGGTGGACTGTGTTCGTCGATCGGGGGCAAATACCAGTGACTGTGACCGCAATCATGACCGCAGCCACCGCTACAACTACCACACTTCAGCACCACCCTGCATGGTCAACAGGATGAACGCGGAAGAGTGGTGCCCCGCTAGTTGCTGGCAGCGTGATAACCGCCGAGCAAGTCGGTACGAGCGCGCAAGGGGTCGCCTTGATCCAATTGGTCACGGCGCTCGGCTGCCGCACCTGTGGACAGCTCAACGCCTTGGCGGCGTCGACCAGCCCACAGGCTTGCCCTCGAAGCCTTTGCATAGCTACGGAACATGCACGGAGCATAAGCCACGTTCAAGTGGCCTTAAAGCTCTAAAGGTGCAGTTCAGCGGCATTTGAGGCTGATCAACTCAGCTCTGCACGATGGCACTTCGAAGCCGTTGGCACGATGATCGATCATGATGGGCCGAGGGACGCGGACTGGTGTGGATCGGGCCTGCTATGTAGGTGCTTGGTCGTACTCTGCTTGATCATGGCGTTGAAGGACATCACGAGGGCGGCGGTACTCGCCGCGACGGCGGAGTGTGACGACATCGGGCAGGAAGAGTTCCTGAAGCGTCACCGTTTCGGTGAGGCTCGATCGTTCCTGTTGGAGTACGGAGGTCGTCGGTACGACTCGAAGGCAATCGTTGGTGTGGCTCATGGCTACCTGCCTGGACGTCAAGCTTTGGCGGCTGGGGAGTTCTCCGGTGGCAAGGAGACGGTGGTGCCGCTCCTGGAAGGGCTGGGGTTCCGAGTGGTTGAGGTGCGTCCGCCGGTCTGGGCATGGGACGAACTCGTACTCGTCTGCGACCTGATGGCCACCAAGGGGTGGAGGAGGTTGCTTGAGGAGCACCGCGATGTCATCGAGTTGTCGCGCCTGCTTCAGGTGCTGCCGCTGCACCCTGTAGAAGACCGGAGTGCGAAGTTTCGCAGTCCTGGTGCGGTCGCCCGGAAGGGCGAGAACATCCGGCAGTGGCACGCAGACTTCGGACATCAGCCCAACCACGGTGGTACGCGAGACAAGGAGGTGCATGACGCTTTCATCGCAGATCCGGAGGGCATGCACCTGCAGGCAACCGCGCTCCGGACCGAGCTACTGGCTGGACGACTGGCCAACCTGCCTCCGCTCGATGACGGAGTCGACGAGGGGATCTCGGAGGGAGGCTTGCTACAACGCCGCCACTTCGCTCGCGAGCGCAACCCTGCACTTCGCCGCAAGAAGATCAACGAAGTCCTTGACCAACATGGTCAGCTTGAGTGCGAGGTCTGCACGTTCGATTTCGAGCGCACTTACGGTGAACGCGGTGCCCGTTTCGCGGAGGTTCACCATGTTGTCCCGCTGCACGTCACCGGCCAGGTCAAGAACCGCACATCGGACTTGGCGGTTCTGTGTTCAAACTGCCACCGGATGATCCACCGCGGTAAGCAGTGGTTGACACCGGCAGAGCTGAGAGCGCTGATCTCAGGTGAAGCGATCAAATGATCGCTGGGTATCAGCGTAGTGCCTGCTCAAGCGGCTGCAGTACAGCAGCTAAGTACAGCAGCCATGTCGACTAGCGATGGCTTTAAATGACTGCCACTGACCCTTTGACCTCGTGCGAAACCGGTGATGACCTTGCTGCCCGTAGTTCGCATCAAGAAGGTCGAGAGTTCGACTCGCTGTTCTGACGGCGGCAGGGCGAATCCGAGTCCGTCCCTAGCGCGTAGGTAGGTTCTGGCCTATGAGTGCGCCAGACCAGTCACCACCGCCGCTGCTTCGGCAGGCCATTCGCTTTCTGGAGTCCGACACGCACAACGCGGAACTGCACGTGACCACGGAGGATGAAGCTGGGTCGTTGCTGTGGGCGGCTCAGTGGCTGGACGAGCACCGCGAGTACAGCGTGACGGGCATCCGACTCGACTACGGCGCGAACCGGGACGACGAGGACTGCACGACCACTGTCGTCGTCAGCCTTCATCGAGCACACACGCGGGGACCTGCTCGGCTTGGCCCCTGGGTTCGCGCTGTTCCACCGCTCTGGCTCAAAGACTCGTGACTGGACGAATCCGTCGGACCAGCCACGCGATAGCGACTTCATGCGGTGGCCAACGTCTCCTTCCACTAGCCCAATGCATCCAGGGCCGCCCACAGGTTGTTCAAGCGCATCGCGAGGCCCGGCGGGCAACGGCCTCGATCTTTGCGACGGATCGTCGAGGGTGGGACGTTGCTGATGATCGGTTCCGTAACGCTGGGTATCGGTTGACGATCACAGATGTAGGTTTCGACAGTCGTTGATCTTCGGATCGTTGGGGAGGCTTCGTGTTGGAGGAAGCGTTGGTCGCTCTGGCGGCGGCGGGTGGCACGGCATTGGTGGAGGCCGCAGCCACGGATGCGTGGACGAAGGCGAAAGAGAGATTCGCTCGACTTCTGGGGCATGGTGACCAGCAGCGGGCGGTGGTGGTGGAAGGGCGTTTGGAGCGCACGCGCGCGGAGCTGCTGCCCTTGACGGGTACGGAGTTGGAGCAGGCGCGGGAGGTACGCGCGACGGAATGGGCGACGCGGTTGCGCGATGTGCTGGAAGAACATCCGGAGTCCGCCGAGGAGTTGCGCGAGGTGGTGGAGCAGTTGAGGGCGGAGGGGGTGTCGGTCACAGCGACCACGGGTGACCACAGCGTCGTCGTCGGCCGTGATTCCACGATGTCTGCGACCTCGGGGGGTATCACGGCCCAGGTGATCCACGGGAGCGTGTCGACGACGGGAAACCCTCCCCGGCCCGGGACGGATCAGGACTGACCGATTCCGGGGGGATGACCTTTCACGCGAAGACCGTCTACCTGGCCGGTTCGGGCGGTGTCGCCGCAGGCATGATCGGTGGTATCGGGGCGGTGCCCGTGGTGCCATTCTCGGTCGAGCGGGCGGCTTTCGCCCAGTCGGTGGCCGTGCCGCCAGGCGTCGTAAGCGGTGGGCAACTGCGTGGCCGGAGCGAAATTGTCGAGGTAGTGCTCGACAGCTTCGAGGGTGTCGACGACGGTGGGCGTTCCCTTCTCCTGCATGGGTTGGGGGGCAGCGGGAAGACCTCGATCGCCGCGGAGGTCGGACGGAGGTTGTCGGCCAAGGGCGTGGACGTCTGGTGGGTGTCGGCGGTCGACCACGCGCGCCTGGTGGCGGGTATGCACGCCGTCGGGCGTCTGCTGGGTGCCAGCGCTGACGAACTACTGGCCAGCGATGCCGCGGAGGCGGTGTGGGGGCGGTTGAATGCCCGAACCCAGCCGTGGCTGCTGGTGGTCGATAACGCCGACGACCCCGAGGTCCTCGACGTGACCGCGGATGGAGCGGGTTGGGCCGATGGGTGGATCCGCCCGGTCCTCAACCGTATCGGTCTGGTTCTGGTGACCAGCAGGCACGGTGGTGGCCGGATACAAGCGGGTGTGCGGCTGCGGCCGGTGCCGGTGGACATGCTCGATCCCGCCGACGGCGCCCAGGTGCTGCTCGATCACACGCAGGGCCGTGGCGGGGATCTACCGGCGGCGTGCGCTCTGGCCGAGCGGTTGGGCGGGCTGCCATTGGCGTTGACCTTGGCCGGTTCCTATCTCGCCCAGTCCGTGGATGACCTCTGGGTCGATGACGATGCCGTGACCACGTTCCAGGACTTCCATGCCGCCCTCGACCAGGGACGGACGGATCTCCTGAGCGTGGCTGCGCAAGACACCGCCAGCAGTGCGGGTCCGGTGGTCGACGGGGTCTGGCAGATGGCGGTCCGCTTGCTGGAGAAACGGGGACTGTCGCTGGCGGGCCGGTTCATGCGGTTGTTGGCTCAATTCGCCGCCGCCCCGTTGCCCTACCGCGGCATCCTGCGGCAACGGGCGCTGTTCGACTCGCCGGTGTTCGCCAGTTTGGACCGTGACCAGGCCGGATCGCTGCTTCACGAATCCGCGAACCTCGGCCTTCTCACTCTGACCGCCGCCGCCGCCTTGGACCCTGCCGACGCCGCTGTGCCGGTGTTGCGCCTGCACCCGCTGATGCGCGACGCCGGTCACCGCTACCTTGATCCTGCCCACGATGACGACGACTATCTGACGACAGCCGCGCGGTTGTTGGTCGACTCGGTGGCGGGCGAGCCCGACTGGTCGCCACAGGATCACACCAGATGGAACTTCTGGAGTCTGCTCGCTCCGCACGCTTTCCACCTCCTCGCCGCCCTCGCACGAACCGATATCGACCCGATGCTGGTCGATCGCGTGGCGCACGCGGTCGACCTGGCTGCCCGGCACTTGTACGTCCGCGGCCTGCGCGGACAGGCCGAAGCCGAGTATCAGGCCATGCTGCGGACCTGCAGCCATGTTCTCGGCGACGAACACGAACGCACGCTTGCGGCACGACACGGCATCGCCCTCATCATTTCCAACAAGGGTGACTTCGCCACAGCCCAGACCGAGTACCAGGCCGTCCTCGACCTCCAGCGGAGGGTGCTGGGCGAGGAACACCCCAACACCCTCACCACCCGCGGCAACCTCGCCGGTGTTCTGCAGGCCCAGGGTGACCTCGCCACAGCCCAGACCGAGTTCCAGGCCGTCCTCGACACCGAGCGGAGGGTGCTGGGCGAGGAACACCCCGACACCCTCACCGCCCGCGGCAGCCTCGCCGGTGTTCTGCAGGCCCAGGGTGACCTCGCCACAGCCCAGACCGAGTTCCAGGCCGTCCTCGACACCGAGCGGAGGGTGCTGGGCGAGGAACACCCCAACACCCTCACCGCCCGCGGCAACCTTGCCGGTGTTCTACGGGATCGGGGTGACCTCGCCACAGCCCAGACCGAGTTCCAGGCCGTCCTCGACCTCCAGCGGAGGGTGCTGGGCGAGGAACACCCCAACACCCTCAACGCCCGCGGCAACCTCGCCGGTGTTCTGCAGCGCCGGGGTGACCTCGCCACAGCCCAGTCCGAGTGCCAGGCCGTCCTCGACCTCCGGCGGAGGGTGCTGGGCGACGAACACCCCGAAACCCTCATCATCCGCGGCAACCTCGCCGGTGTTCTGCAGGCCCAGGGTGACCTCGCCACAGCCCAGACCGAGTTCCAGGCCGTCCTCGACCTCCAGTGGAGGGTGCTGGGCGAGGAACACCCCGGCACCCTCATCACCCGCGGCAACCTCGCCGGTGTTCTGCAGGCCCAGGGTGACCTCGCCACAGCCCAGACCGAAATACAGGCCGTCCTTGACCTCCAGCGGCGGGTGCTGGGCGAGGAACACCCCAACACCCTCACCACCCGCGCCAACCTGGCAATTGTCTACGCACACACAGGTCGGTACCGAGAAGCCGACATGGCAATGCGTGCGGTCCTCGCTGCACGTCAACGGATCTTGGGTGCCAATCATCCCATCACCCGCGCCACCAGACAGGATCTCAAGATCCTCAGAGACAATGCCGCCAGAGCCAAGCAGCCGATCCTGTGGCATGGCCCAGGAAAGCGTGGAAAAAAGGGAAAGAAGCGATAGGGCAGCCTGCTTGGAGGAAGGCTGCGCCCGGCCACTTGCCTGCGAGTGTTTAGCCACCGCTCTGGCTCAAAGACTCGTGACTGGACCAATCGGCCAGGCCAGCTACGCGGTGGCCAGTTCGTGCGGTGTCCAGACCGGTGTTTGGGATGGAACGCAACGTCTGCGGACGCACGCAACTGGCTGAGACGACACATGACGTTTTGGCTGCTTGACGTGCTACGAGGTTGTACAAGGGAGACCTCTGAGACCTACCGGGCACCGTTCACACCGGAAAGGTCACTGGTTCGATCCCAGTATCGCCCATAGCAACCGAGAAGTCCCTGACCATGCATGGTCAGGGACTTCTCGGTTTACTGCCCATCGCATTGTCGTCTGGATTCGTCAGGTCCCGTAGCGCAATCATATACATCGTTGCTTCAACTCACAGTTGCATGGTGTCGATGTCGCAGTTTGCCCTGATCAGCCTGGTGGCCAGGACTGTGGTGGAATGTGCTGCACCGAGCGCTCGACGGAGTTCCGCAACCGTTCTGATCTGCAGGCTCGAGGATTCCTCGAACCTGCCGAGGTTGCGCAGGTCGATCGCCAGGTTTAGTGCTACAGCCAATGTGGATGGATGTTCGGCACCCAGTGCTTTCGTGGACCGGGCGAGCGTGTCTTCGTCCAAGTCCTTCGCCCTCTCATGCTCGCCGAGGGCGGACAGGTCGCTGGCCAGGTTGGTCGCGCTCACGAGCGCGAACGGGTGGTTCCTGTCGAAGATGCGGTGTAGTGCCACCGTCGCCGCCGCGTTGAGTTCACTGGCCTCTTCCGGTCTGCCCGCCAAGCGGTAGTTCACCGCCAGGTTCGTGGCCGCGATGAAGGTGTACGGATGATCGTGGCCCTGGACCTCGGCGAACAGCAGGTGGCTCTGCTCCGCCGACTCCGTCGCTCTGGCCATCTCCAAATGCCGGAGGTCCACCGACAGGGTCATCAGCGAGGTGAACGAGTCCGGGTGCCTTTCCCCGTACCTTCTGCGGTAGCGGTTGAAGCAGTCCTCAGCGAGGATCCGCCCCCCTTCGTGATCGCCTGCCCGGCAGCGTGCGATGGCGAGGCTGCGGATCGCACCGATCGTGTAGGGGTGGTCGTTGCCGAACAGTTCGCGCTGACGCTGGAGCGCCATCTCCTGAGCGGTGCGCGCCGTTTCGTAATGGCCGAGTTCGCGCAAGTCCATGGCGAGCGCGCTCTCCGATCGGTGTGTCCAAAGGTGGTCCGCGCCAAGCACCGCAGTACGACGTTCCAAGGTCTCCTTGTCCAAGGCGTGTGCACGGTCGAAAGCACCCATTAATCGGTAGCAGCCAGCCAGGTTATGGGCGTAGTTCAAGGTTTTCGGGTCGTCCTCGCCCAGCACCCGGCACGCCGTCCGGTGCACTTCCTGCTGAATGGTCAACTCCTGGCCGAACAAGCCCTGCGAGCGCCGGTCCGCCGCGATCACGTCCATCATGCTGATGACCTGCTCGTGGTCGTCGCCGACCGCGGCGCGAAGTGCCTCCAGGGTTCGATCGTTCAGCACGATCGCCTCCTGCACCTTGCCCGACCGGCGCAACCCGACCGCGTGCAGCCTGCGCATGTCCAGGGTTTCGAGGCTGTCCTCGCCGAGCGTCCTGCGCCAGGTGTCGACACCGTGCGCGGAGAGGTCGATCGCGCCGTCGTAGTCGCCGCTGGCGAGCAGGTACTTGACGAAGTTGGTCATCATGGCCCTGGCCCACGTGTACTCGCAGTCCACCGCCTCGGAGGCCACCGCGTGCGGCAGGAGTTCCCCGTAGAGCTGCCAGTTCGCGGACACCTCCGGCACCTGGGGATCCCCGTTGACCAGCAGCACGTGCACCGCGTGCCGCAGGTCCTCCCGACCCCGTTCGCTCAGCCGGTTCTTCACCGCGGACTGGACCAGCCGGTGCAGCTGGATGGTGTTGCTCCTGTGGTCGATCTTGGCCAGGCTGTACTTCTTGATCTCGCGGATCGCTCGGTCGAGTTTGATCGGGACGTTGAGGGCTTCGGCGAGTTCCTCGGGAACGGGTGCGTCCCGCACTCCCCGGAACAGGCGCAGGGAGATGGGGTCCGGGCCGAAGAAGGCGCAGATCTGCAGGAGTTGCAGCGCGGCGGGGTGGTCGCGCTGGAGGAGGTTGAGAGGAACGTTCCACGCCGCCGCGACCGGGAGCTGGTCGTCGGCGGACGCCCCCGACGCGATCAGTTCGTCGCGGTTCAGGCGGAGGAGTTCCAGGTACTCCGACACCGCCATGCCGGTCTGCGCGCGCCAAGCACCCGCCTGTTCGATCGCCAGTGGCAGGTCGCCGAGCGCTTCCGCGAGCAGGTCCGCTTCGGCATCGTCGAGATCCTCGCCGTGCCTGCGCAGCAACTCGACGCTCTCGGCCCTGGTGAACACGTCGACCTCGACCGAGTGGGCGTAGCCGCTCCAGTCGGAGTTGCGCGAGGTCACCACGACGTGGCCCGAGCCTTCCGGCAGGAAGCGCCTGAGGTCTTCCGGGTGCTCGGCGTTGTCGAACACGATGATCCAACGCGAGTACGGCTCGCCCGTCGCCAGGGCCTCCAACACCGCGGGCACGGCGGCGTCCGCCGCACCGGTGGAGACGTCCAGTCTGCCCGCCAGTTCCACGAAGCTCGTCTTGATCTGCGCCTGGTGCTCGGCGGGAACCCACCACACCAGCTGGTACTCGGTCTCGTGCCGGTGCAGGTACTCGACGACCGTCTGGGACTTGCCGACACCACCCATGCCGTGCAGCGCCTCGGGCAGGACCGCGGTCGCGCCTCCCGCGGCGAGTCTGCGGCGCAGCTGTTCCAGCAAGGCCTCCCGGCCGACGAAGTCCCTGTTGCGCAGCGGAACCTGTCCCCACACCAGCGGTCGCCGGTCGGGCCCGCCCTGCTGCTTCTCACGCCTGGTCATGTCGCCTCCTGCCGTGGACCCACCGGCCGTGCCCTTCCGGCCTCCGGCGTCCAGTTCCGAGCGCAGCGCGGCCAACCGCTTCGCCCTGGGCATGTAAGGACCGGAAAGGGCTCTGAACACCGCCTCCTGCACGCGGACGTGGCGCAGGTTCTCGGGTGAGATCTCGGGGAGCGGCGAGTCCGGCTGGTCGAGCGCGACGGCCAGGTTGCGGAGGACCGCGGCGCCGGGAGCGGCGTGGTCGGCGACCAGGCGGGCGACTCGGACGGTGTCCGTGCGCCGGGCTCCCGCGAGGAGTTCCTCGCGGACACCGACGTGGAAGTCGTAGAACACGTCCTGCGGGCCCTCGCCCCGGTCGTGGACCAGCAACCTGCCGAGCAGCACCTCCGCCAGCACCGACAGGCTCGTCCTCGGCAGCAGCACCCGCTGGACGAGCTTCATCGTCGGCAGGTCGAGGGGCGCGGCCGCCAGCAGGCCCGCGAGCTGGAACGCCGCGGACGACGCGACGGTGCGGAAGCGGAGGATCCTCTCCCGAGCACTCGGGAGAGGATCCTCCGGGTCGGAGGGGCGGTCCAAGGGGCCGCCGTCCGCCAGGGGGGTGACCAGCGCGGCCGTGGTCTCGTTCCACTCCGAACCGGGGGAGCTCACCAGGCGGGCCCAGTTGGTGAACCAGGAGCCGGACAGTTCGAGCACGGGTATCGCCGTGGCACCGCGTGCGGCGCTGTCGGGGAACGCGAAATCGGGTTCCGCGGGGGAGATCCGCAGGTGCGCGTTCGGCGCCCCCGGCAGCGGGGGCGGAGAGGCGGACGCGTCTCGTGGCGATCCCACCCCAGTGCCAGAGCCGCTGTTCGAGCACGTGGACGACCGCGACGGGCATCTTCCGAGCCCACCCGTGCAGCACGTGCTCGGCGGTTCCGGTGCGCCACGCCTCGCCGACCGCGTCGGTCAGCACCAGGACGAGCCGCCTGCCGGTCGGGTCCGTCAAGCGCGTCCAGCTCACTGGCCGGGCCGACGTGGTCTCGGGGTGCAGCAGGAGGTCCGACGGCGAGCGCGCCGAGAAGTCCGAGTGGTACAGCCGCACGTCGCGAAAAGCCCCCTGGTGGGCGAGGAGGTCGTGGAACTCCCTGGCCGTCTGCTGCCAGATGTTCATCGAGCCGGACCGGTCGACGACCAGTGCGACCTCCAGCGGATGCCACTGGGTCGGACGGCACTCGGGCACCCACAGCCGGTCCTGCGCCGCGCGGACCGCGGTCGCCTCCTCGTCCAGTTCCTCGTCGCTCGGCGACGGCGAACCGCGCATCAGCGGGCGCAGGGCCCGTGCGATTCGCCGTCGGTCCGGGAGCGCGGGCACCGTCGGCCAGGCCGAGGACACCCCGAGAGTGGATCCCGTCCCGTCCGGGGCCCTGCCGCTGACCGGGTGCGTGGAGTCGATCGACCACCCCCGCAGCCGCGAGCCGCCCGCGCCGTGCCGTCCGGCGCTCGTCCGTCCCGGTCGTCGGGGGCGTTCGCGTCGGACCTGCCACCGCCTCGCTCCGACGACACGTCCACGTCCTCCGCTCGCCGCGGTCCACCCGGCCACGGCCCGCGCTCGGCCAGCGCGCCGGCATCGGCCCCGCTCAGCACGAGAGCCAGCCACACGGTGTCCCGCAGTTCGCGGAGCGACAGCGCGTCCGTCGGCAGCGAGGTCGTCGGGTCGGGGGGAGAACCGGCCGACTGGGCGACCGCCGCCCGCACGTTCGCCCGGTTCTCCGCGTCCCGCGGCGTCCCGCTCATCAGGCTTCGGCGATCAGCGGGTGCCAGACGGCCTTGAGGAGTTCGTCCCAGTCGTGGTCCTGCCGGTACTCCCCGGACGTGGCGAGTTGCACGGCCAGGTGCACCGCGTTGAGCAACTGGTCCGCCGCCAGGCCTCCGACCTGGCCGCTGTGCTCCAGGAAGTGGTTGATGAGGCCTTTCAGCTCGACCCCGCCCGGTGAGCCGAAGTGGGCCGCCACCATCTGCCCGAGCTGTTCGTAGCCCGGCGGGTCGACGTGCAGCCTCAGGCAGCGCCGGAGGAACGCGGGAGGGAACTCCCGCTCGCCGTTGCTGGTGATGATGACGACCGGGAACTCCCGGCACCGGACCACGCCGCCGAGCACCGCCGCGGTGCCGCCGTGGTCGGCGGTCCTGACCAGCACCTCCGGCCTGTTCCCGCTGATCCTCTCCAGCTCGGGGATCTCGTACTCGCCCTCCTCGAACACGTTCAGCAGGTCGTTGGGCAGGTCGATGTCCCCCTTGTCCAACTCGTCGACGAGCAGGACGCGGGGCAGGTCGTAGGCCAGCAGCGCGGTGCCCAGGGCGCCGAGGTGGATGTAGTTGCCGATGTCCGTGTCGCCCGCGCGGTCGCGGTCGCCCGCGCCGGTCGCCTGCACGCGCCCGATCGCGTCGTAGCCGTAGAGGCCGTCACCGAGCCTCGTGCGGCTCGTGATGGGCCACCGGAGGACCGGGCCGAGGCCGAGTTCCCTGGCGATCAGGTAGGGCAGCGTCGACTTCCCCGTGCCGGGTTCGCCCGTGACCAGGAGCGGGCGGCGGAGGCTGATGGCGGCGTTGACCATGTCGACCTCGCGGGGGTGGGGAATCCGCCGCGAGGTCAGGGCGGTGCCGACGTGGCGGTCGGCTTCGCCGTCGTCGTGAGCGGGCCTGGAAGCGGTGCCCTGCCCGGAGAACCGCCGCCACGGAGGCGCCGCGGGCCAGGAGTCGACCGGGGCCGACGCCTTCTCCGCCGTGCCGCGGTAGACGTGCCACCGGGGGGACGGGGCCTGTCCGGTCGGGTCTTCGGTGCTCGTGTTCGCGCTCATGCCGCCGTGGCTCCTTCCGGTGCCGTGGGGTTCTCGGGCACCACCATCCGGTGCGGGTCGTCGTAGAGGACGGTCAGCGCTCGGCCGCAGTGCTTGCTCTCCGGTCCTTGGGCGAACGCGTCGGTGCGGGCCACCCGGACCCGCTCCAGCAGGTCGGGGTGGTCGTCGCTGTGCAGCAGTTCGCGGGCGGTGTGCACGAAGATCGAGTCGCACTCCTCGCGGTGCCACAGGACCATCGGCACGCCCGCGCGCAGCGCGACGGCGATCTCGTCGCGCCCCGAGGACTCCGCCCGCGGTGGCGAGCTGAGCACCAGCGACACGGCGGTGGGTGCGCGGTCGAACGCGGCGGTCAGCTGCCACAGGCCGGCCACGGTGACGTCCTTGCCCCAGCAGGTCGACTCCTCGGCGATCACCCCCGCGACGTCGAGCTGGGTGGTCAGCTCGCCCCAGCGGTTCCGCCACTCGCGCCGCCACTTCCGCGTTCCCATCCGCTCCAGGCTCCGCACCACGACGGAGTAGCGGCAGCCGAGCGGCTGCGGGATCAGGGCGTCCGTCTCCCATTCCCACTGGTCCACGTCGAGGTTCAGCAACTCGCCCGACAGCACGAACTCCACCCGGTAGGTCGGGTCGAAGTCGGACCAGTTGTCCTCGATGTGCTCGATGAGCGCCGCGACCTCGCGCTTGACCGACTCCAGGTTCCCGATGTGCTCGGTGACGCGCATCGGGAACCAGCCGTCCCGCGTGCCGAGCTGACGCCAGTGCACCAGTTCGAAGTTGTCGCCGGTCGTGCCGATCCGCTGCAACGAGAACACGAGGTACCCGTACTGCTTGTGGGGTCGGTCCATGGGCGCCTTGGCGCTGCGGATGTCCCTGCGGACCGCTTTCAGCTCGTCGACGAGCTCCACCAGTTCCGCCTGGATGCCCGTCCACCGGTGCAGTTCCAGGGCGATGTCCGGTCGGGCCTTGGCGGCGAGGTGCTCGATGAACACCAGTGGTTTCGGCAAACCGTCCGGTCGTGCGTTGAGCGTTTCCAGCAGGCTGAAAGCCTCGGCGAACCCCGAATTTCCCGGCAATTGCGGAGCCGTCGGCCCGGCAACCGACCGGTAAACGTCGTCGATGTCGTCGACGTTCACCTCGCGCAACAGCGCTATCACCGTATGTCGGGCTTCTGGCGACCAGTAGGGCAGCACCGTCATGTCCAGGACGATTCTTTGGGCCTCGACGAGGTATCGAGAGCCGTCGTCCAGCCTGCCCACCACCCGCATGAGTGCGGAAAGCCCCAGCGGGCGTTGCGAACACGCCACGATGATCTCGTAGAGGTGAACGCGGTAGTAGCTCTGCTCCTCTATCCGGAGGTGTTCGTCGAGTTCGGCGCGGAGCATTGCGATGACGAGGTTCCGGCTGTGCAGCTCGGTCAGCACAGGGATCTCGCCCAGGCAATCGACCAACTGCCACAGGACTCGTTGTTCCGGCACTCCGGGTGTCCGCAATCTGTGCCCCCTCGTGGTTGAAATAACCCAGCCTGCCGCTTGTCCTGAAGTCGCCCGCAGCTAACCTGCCCAGCCTTCCGGGGGCATCCATTTCCGAGCCGCTTCCTCCGCTCGGCGCACCGGCACCGAGTCGCCCTCGATCTTCCGCAGGGTGGTGAAGAGGGCGTCGATGCCGTGCTCGTAGTCCCGGCAGGTCCGGACGATTTCGAACACGTGCAGCCGTGCTCGCGGGTGGTAGCGGACGGCCGTGCCGATCCGCCGGGGGAGTTGGTCCAGCATCGCCCGGCGACTCACCTCGTCCTCCACGGTCGGCACCTCCAGCAGGGCGTCGACCAGCGCGGTCAGGTGGTCGGGCGCGGGGGTCGACCCGGTGGGCGGCGTTGGTCGGCCGCTCGGGGACGTGATCCTCACCCAGGCGTCGACGTCGGTCTCCTTCACCGCGACGCGGACTTTCCGGTAGGTCTCAGGATTGGCCGCCGGATGGTGTTTCACGACTTCGTGGAAGAATGCGTCGGTAACGGCGAGGATCAATGGTTCGGCGGAATCATTCCGTTCTTTCCGCACTTCTGCGGAGTTGAGGAGGCGGTTCACGAGGATGATGCCGTTGCCCACGACCCCGTAGTCTGTTCGGCGCACATCACCCGCGTGCAGGCACAATCTCAGCCGAATGCGAGCCTCGTGCGAGGAAGCTTCGTTGTGCTCGCGCACTTCGTCCGTGAGATGTCGAACGACCTGGTCGAGCACGACGATTTTCGACGTCGAGGACGGAACCAGGATCAGGGCTCCGTCGCCTCCGTCCTGCCAGTCGCAGGAATCCCACCGGACCGACGCCGACTCGAACGCCCGGCGAACGGCGCGGTTGAGCCCGTTGTGCACCGCGGTCCGGTGGAAGTCCGTTCGAGGCAGATCGCCGTAGCCCTGCACATCGAGGGCGACGATCGTGTAGGGAAGCGGGAGTTCATGGGACAACACGAACGGTCACCTCGATCGGTTCGGAGTGCGCGCATGCACACGGTAACCGCGAATGCGGCGGTAGCGTGAGTGTCCGGATGAATGATCGCCCGGCAGGACCAAGACCGATTTCATCGGATTCCCGAGTTCCGGGTCCGATCCATGATCGCTGTGGTCGTACGTCTTCGCCCGCTGCGGCCGAACGGTCGTGGACCTCGCGTGGAATACCCGGAAAACCACTAATCGCGGCTCGCCGCCGCCGGGAGGATGGGCCCCGAAGTGGACCTGTCGCCGACGCGCTGGTGTGCTCCTTGAACGGATGAGGTGCTGGATGAGGTCGATCACCCCGATGGGAAGCCGTTTCCCCAACACGGGCCACTGGCCAACGGGGACCTACCTGGACATGGTGTCCCCGCGCAGCCAGGGCGCGATGCTCGAACTGGGGGTGCCCCGCACCTTCCGGCACGGGGACGTGATCCTGCGTGAAGGCGAGCTGTCGTCGCACGTCGTGCTGCTGTGCCAGGCGGTGGTGAAGGCGACCGTCAGCCTGGAGAACGGGCGGATGGCGTTGCTGGGCATCAAGGTCGGTGGTGACGTGATCGGCGAGATAGCCGCGTTGTGCGGCGAGCCGAGGTCCGCCACGGTGACCGTCTGCGGCGACGCGCACGTCCGGGTGATCCGGTCGGGGGAGTTCCAGCAGTACCTGGCCCGGTTCCCCGACGCGAACCTTGCGCTGACCAGGATGATCATCAGAACGCTGCGGTGGGCCGACAAGCGGAGGGTCGACTTCAACGGCTACTCGGCCTTCGTCCGCCTGGCCCGGATCCTGGACGAGCTGTCCGAGGGCTACGGCCGTGTCGTGCCCGAGGGCGTCACGCTGGACATCGGGCTGACGCAGAAGGAACTGGGCGCGCTCGTCGGGGTCGAGGAGGACACGGCTCGCAAGGAACTGCGCGTGCTCAGGGACCGCGGCGTCATACGCATGGGCTACCGCACCATCACCGTGATGGACCGGAAGGCGCTCGCCGCGCTCGCGGACTGCACCGCCGAACCCCGGTGATTCCCCTGTTCGGTCTACCTGATCGGGAAGATGCTGGCACGCATGGACCAGCGCATGATCGGAATTCCCCGCACCCGGCCGGTCTCCGTGCCCACCTCCGGTGCGCGGGGCAGGGTGGACCTCGTCGAGCCGCCACCGGCCGCTGAACCGCACGGCGCGCCCACGCCGCGGCACCGCGAACTCCTGCACCGGCTGGTGGTCGCCGTCGACATCGAGAACTACTCCGCACTGGACACCCTCGACCAGGCGTTGGCGCAGAGCAGGCTGAGCGAGATCCTCGACCAGGCGGCGCACCGGGCGGGGCTCGACCGCGACAGCTGGTACCGCCAGCTCCGCGGGGACGGCGAGCTGGCGGTGCTGCCCGCGGACACCGACGCCGCGTGGGTGGTCGCGGAGTTCACCGAGCACCTGGCCGAGGCACTGGCCGAGCACCGGCGGGTGAACCCGGACGAACCTGCGGTGCGGCTCCGGGTCGCCATGCACCACGGAACGCTGACGGAGGGCCACTTCGGACTGGCGGGGGACGCTCCCGTGGTCACCTGCCGACTGCTGGACGCGCGCGTGGTGAAGCGGGCGCTGGCCCAGGAGACGTCCTCGTCGTTGGTCCTGGTGATCTCCGAGCGGCTGTTCGACGACGTCGTCGCGAGCCGGTTCCACGGGCTGGTGCCCGGCCGGTTCCGGTCGACCCGCGTGTCGGCCAAGGGGCGGGTCTACCCGGGATACCTGTGCGCGGGTTCACCGCGCGCGCTGGAGCAGGGCGGCGCCCGTCTGGTCGAGGTGGTCGGTACGGGTGTCGTTCGGAAGATCCGCGACGTGGGATGACGTCGGGTCGCTGCGCCGGCCTTGATCTCGGTTCGCGGTGATACTGGCCCTCGTGCGCGCTCTTGGGCTGCGGTTCGTCGGTCACTCCACCGTGCGGGTGGAGTTGGCCGGGCGGGTGGTGTTGACCGATCCGGTGTTGACGGATCGGGTGTCGGTGTTGCGGCGGGTCGTGGCGTCGAGCACCGTTGCCGATCGGGCGGATGTGGACCTCGTGCTGTTGTCGCACCTGCACGGTGATCACCTGCACCTGCCGTCGTTGCGGTTGCTGGGGCGTCATGTCCGGGTCGTGGTGCCGCGTGGGGCGGGGGAGTGGTTGCGGGCCAGAGGGGTTCGGCGGGTGGAGGAGTTGGCGCCCGGTGGGGAACTGGTGGACGGGGACCTGCGGGTCACGGGGGTGGCGGCCGCGCATTCCGGGCACCGGTGGGGGCCTCGGTCGACGCGCGGGCCGCAGGCCGTGGCCATGGGGCACGTGATCGAGGGGGACGGGGTTCGGGTGTACGCGGCCGGGGACACGGACCTGTTCGCCGGGATGGGTGAACTCGCCGGGGTCGACGTGGCGCTGCTGCCGGTGTGGGGGTGGGGGCCGTCGTTGGGGCCGGGGCACCTGACGCCTGCTCGGGCGGCCGAGGCGGTGTCGTTGCTGGAACCGCGGGTCGCCGTGCCGGTGCACTGGGGCACGTTGGCGCTGCCCGGGCTGGTGCGGGCGCCCGGACGGGTGGGGGCGCGGATGAGGCGGTTGCTGGTGGAGCCGCCGCGGGAGTTCGCGGCGGCGGTGGCGGAGGCCGGATCGGCCACGCGGGTGCTGGTGACCGAACCGGGGGCGGACGTGGCGCTGCTCCGGGGCACGCGCGGATGAGCGCGTCGGCGGTGGACTGGGCCGATCCGTCCCGCATCGGCTACCCGGTGCTGTTCGGCGGCGTGCTGCTGGGGTCGGTGGTGCCGGTGGTCCCCACCGGGGCGGTGGTGGGAGCGGCGGCGGCGATCGCGACGAGCACCGACCGGCTGGACCTGGTGCGGGTGGTGCTGCTGGCGACGGCGGGGGCGTTGATCGGCGACCTGGTGACGTTCGCGGCCGCGCGGGGTGGGCGGACGGCGATGGCCCGGTGGTTCGAGCGCAGGCAGTCGGCGGAGAAGCTGGGGGCCGCACGGGTGAGGTTCACCGAGCGGGGGTGGCAGGTGGTGGTGATCGGGCGGATGGTCCCCGCCGGGCGGATCCCGGTGCTGCTGGCGGCGGGCGCGCTGGGGTACCCGTGGCGGCGGCTGGTGCCCGCGGCCGCCGGGGCGTGCCTGCTGTGGGCGGTGGCGTACTCGGCGCTCGGGGTGGTCAGCGGCGGGCTGTTCGACCACCCCGTCGTGGCGACGGTGGTCGCGACCGTGCTGGTGCTCGTGGTCACGGCCGTGTCGGCGCTGGTGTCGCGGCGGCGGGAACGCGCGTCGTGACGGCACGGGAGGACGGCGGCACCGGGCGGTTGCTGCGGGGCGGGCGGGTCGTCGCCCGGCTGCTGCTGGTGTGGGTGCTGGTGGCCGTCGTCCTGCACGTGCTGGACGGGGTGCTGACCGACTTCGCGCTGCCGGAGTGGTGGCAGCCCACGGTGTTCGCGCTGCTCTACGGCGCGCTGAGCGCGGTGGTGTGGCCCCTGGTCCTGCGGTTCGCGCTGCCGGTCGCGGTGTTCACGCTGGGGATCGGCTCGTTCCTGCTGCTCGGCGCCGGGCTGCTGGCGCTGTCGTTCGTCGTGCCCGGTGTGGTGGTCGCGAACCTGCGCACGGCGGTGCTCGTGGTGGTCGCCGTGTCGGCCGCGGCCGCCCTGGTCAGCAGCCTGCTGGCGCTCGACGAGGACGAGCTGTTCTTCCGGCGCGCGGCGCGGCGGTTCCGGCGCGTCCAGGACGGCGACGAGGCCGAGCCGCCGGGGGTGTTGCTGCTGCAGATCGACGGTCTCGGGTACGACACGGTGCGGCGCGCGGTGCGGGACGGGGACCTGCCGACGTTGGCGGGGTGGCTGGTCGACGGCAGCCACGTGCTGACGGACTGGCACTGCGACTGGAGTTCGCAGACCGGGGCAAGCGTGTGCGGGCTGCTGCACGGGTCGAACGACGACATCCTCGGGTTCCGCTGGTACGAGAAGGACCGCGACCACGTGATGGCGTGCGCGCACCCGGTCGACGCCGCCGAGATCGAGCGGCGGCACTCGAACGGACGGGGCCTGCTGGCGGGTGGCGGTGCCGCGCGCAGCGGGTTGTTCACCGGCGACGCGGACCACACGAGCATGACGATGAGCGCGGTGCCGCTGCTGACGCCCGCGCGGCGCGGCCGGTCGCGCAACGCGGCCGGGTACTACGTCTACTTCGCCAATCCGGTGAACCTGGTGCGGACGGTCGGGGCGGCCGTCGCCGACGTCCTGCGGGAGGTGTCCGCGTCGGTGCGGCAGCGCCGCGCGGGCGTGCGGCCGAGGGTGAAGCGCGGCGGCTTCTACCCGTTCGCGCGGTCCGCGACGACGGTGATCACCCGCGACCTGGTGGTGTCGGCGATCATCGGCGACATGCTGGACGGACGGCCGGTCGTGTACGCCGACTTCCTCGGGTACGACGAGGTCGCCCACCACACGGGCATCGAACGGTACGACGCGCTGGCCGTGATCCGGGCGATCGACCAGCAGATCGGCAGGCTGCACCGGGCGGCGCGGCTGTCGCCCCGGCGGTACCGGCTCGTGGTGCTGTCCGACCACGGCGTGACGCAGGGGTGGGCGTTCGCCGACCGGTTCGGCGAGTCGGTCGAGTCGTTGGTCGGACGGCTGTGCGGGGCGCCGCCGCGCGGGAAGGGCGACGGCAAGGAGTCCGAGCACGCGCACGCGTGGCAGCTGGGCGCCGCGCTGGCGGACGCCGGTGGCGGTCCGATCGCGCGGGGCCTGCGCGCTCGCGCGACCAGGACGCCCGACCGGCACCGCACCCCGGAGGGCACGCCCGGCGCGGTGGCGCGGGTCGCGCCCGGTGTGGTCGTGGTGGTGTCCGGGCACGTGGCGATGGTGTCGTTCACCGAGCACCCCGGTCGGGTGGACCTGGAGACGATCGAGGAGGAGTTCCCGGACCTGCTGCCCACCCTGGTCGACCACGCGGGCGTCGGGTTCGTGCTGGTCCGCAGCACCAGGTCCGGCCCGGTCGTGCTCGGTCGGGACGGCGTCCGGTGGCTCGACACCGACGAGGTCGTCGGCGAGGACCCGCTGACCGGCTACGGCGTGCACGCGGCCGACCTGATCCGGCGGACCGACGGGTTCGCGCACTGCCCGGACCTGCTGATCAACAGCCGGTACAGCGAGTCCACCGACGACGCGTCGCCGTTCGAGACGCACGTGGGCTCGCACGGCGGGCTGGGCGGCGGGCAGTCGCGCGGGTTCCTGGTCCACCCGGCCGACCTGCCGTCTGCGGGGGAGGTCGTCGGGGCCGAGGCGCTGCACCGGGTCGTGCGCGGGTGGCTGACGCACCTCGGCCACCCCGAACCCGCGGAGGTCCTGGCGCCGTAGGGGTCAGAGCCGGTTGAGGCCGGGGACGCGGTCCTCGATCAGGAACGACGCCTTGGTCGACACGGGCGCGCCGGGGCGGGAGACGTGGTCGACGCCGCGGAAGTCGGCGCGGAAGCCCTCCCCGGTGAGGTGGGCGCGGACGTACCCGCGGCGGTTGTTGAAGTACTTGACGTGCGGGTTCTCGGCCAGCCACTCGGGGGTCTCGGGGTAGTCCTCCGAGCCGTCGCCGCCGGAGGTGATGGACGTGCCCGCCAGCTCCGTCGCCGCCGTGCGGGAGGTCGGGTCGTCCCAGCGCTCCTTGATCTCCACGCCCCACGCGGCGTGGACATCGCCGGTGAGCACCACGGCGTTGCGGACCGACGAGAAGCCCGCGACGACGCGGTCGCGGGCGGCGGCGTAGCCGTCCCACGCGTCCAGGTTGGTTTCCCGCACGGGCCCGGACGCGTGGTCGTGCTGGGAGAAGAACACCTGCTGGCCGAGGACGTCCCAGCGGGCCGCGGACTCCCGAAAACCGTTGAGCAACCACGATTCCTGGTCCGCGCCGAGGATCGTCCTACTGGGATCCAGGCGTTCGTCGCACTGCTTGATCCCGTCGCCGCACGCCTGGTCGTCGCGGTACTGGCGGGTGTCGAGCAGGTGGAAGTTCGCCAACCGCCCCCACCTCAGCCGCCGGTGGAGCTGGAGGTCGGCGCCGCGCGGCGCCTGGCGGATCGGCATGTTCTCGTAGTACGCCTGGAAAGCGGCGGTGCGCCGCCGGGGGAAGTCCGGCTGCGGCCGCTCCGGTTTGGCGTGGACCTCGCCCGCCCAGTTGTCGTCGACCTCGTGGTCGTCCCACACGACGGACCACGGCGCGACCGCGTGCGCCGCCTGGAGGTCGGCGTCGGACTTGTACTGCGCGTACCGCTGCCGGTAGTTCGCCAGCGTCACGGTGCGCGGGCCCTCGACGCCGCGGACGTTGCCGTTCGGCGCGACGTGCACGCCCGCCTCGTACTCGTACTGGTAGTCGCCGAGGTGCAGCACCAGGTCCGGCTCGTCCTCGGCGAGCCGCCGGTACGCGGTGAAGTAGCCGTGCTCGTACTGCGCGCACGACGCGAAGGCCATGGTCAGCGGTGAGGTCAGCGTCCACGGCGACGGCGCGGTGCGGGTGCGGCCGGTGCGCGAGAGGTGGCCGTCGGCGGCGAAGCGGTAGAAGTACTCGCGGCCGGGCTCCAACCCGAGGACGTCCACGTGCACGCTGTGCCCGAGTTCGGGACGGGCCCACTCGGCGCCGCGCTGGACGATCCGCTGGAAGCGCTCGTCGTGCGCCAGCTCCCACTTCACTTCGACCGGCCGCGAAGGCATGCCGCCCATGCCGTTCTCGGCCAGCGGGATCGGCGCGAGCCGGGTCCACAGCAGGACGCCGTCCGGTGTGGGGTCGCCGGAGGCGACACCGAGGGTGAAGGGGTCCATCAGCCGCGACGACCCCGCGCCCAGCGCGGTGAACGCCAAGCCGCCGATGATCAGGGCGCGACGCGACACGGGGCTCATGCACTCAATACGGTTCAGCGGGCCCGGCGGTTCGGCGACGGCGGTGTGAGGTTGTGCGGAAACCGTGGGCCGGCCCCCCGAGACCGGCCCACGGCACCCCGCGGTATCAGCGCAGCGTGTAGCCGAGGCTGCCCTCGGACGTCTGGCCCTCGCAGTTGGGGTCGCCGGACTCCATGTGGTCGCCGCTGCTCCGCACCAGGCAGCGGTACACGGGGGCGCTCGGCTGGGTGCCCGAGGCGCCGTCCAGGAAGTACGCGAGCAGGCCCAGCGGGACGCGGCCCTCGCAGGCCGAGTCGTACGAGGTGAAGTAGTCGGTGTTCACGCGGCAGCGGTAGAGCGGGTGCGTGCCGGGGAGCTGGGTCGTGTACGCGCGGCCCAGGCTGCCCTCACGGGTGTAGCCGGTGGGGGCGCCCGTGGTCGAGGTCAGGTGGTCGCGGCCGTTGAAGTACCGGACCACGTCCACAGTGGACGGAGCGCTCGGCCCGGAACCCAGGTGCAGCAGCCGGTTCGGCGAGCCCGCGCCGGGATCGGTGATCTTGTCGGGGGTGGAGTCGTTGAGCAGCGCGGTCTGCACGGCCGCGGGCGCGGCGCCGGGGTTGGTCGCCAGATGGGCCGCGGCGACGCCCGCCACGTGCGGGGTGGCCATCGAGGTGCCGCTGATGGTGTTCGTAGCGCCGTCGTCGGTGATCCAGGACGACGTGATGTTCACGCCCGGCGCGTACAGGTCGGTGCAGGTGCCGTAGTTGGAGAACGACGCGCGTCGGTCGGTGATGTCCGAGGCGTTGACGGTGATCGCCTCGGCGACCAGCGCCGGGCTGAACGCGCAGGCGTTGGCGTTGGAGTTGCCGGACGCGATCGCGTAGGTGACACCGCTGGCGATGGAGGCGCGGACCGCCGCTTCCAGCGGGGCCGTGGCCGCGGAGGCCGTCGCGCCGAGGCTCATGTTCGCGACAGCGGGCTTCACGGCGTTGCCGGTCACCCAGTCGACGCCGCTGATGACCTGGGCGAACGTGCCGGAGCCCGCGCAGTTCAGCACCTTGACCGCGACCAGTTGCACGGACTTCGCCACGCCGTACTGGGCGCCGCCGACCGTGCCCGCGACGTGCGTGCCGTGGCCGTTGCAGTCGGTGTTGTCGCCGTCGACCGCGTTGTAGCCCCACGTCGCCCGGCCGCCGAACGTGCTGTGCGTCGTGCGGATGCCCGTGTCGATGATGTACGCGCGCACGTTCGCCGCGGTCGTCGGGTACGTGAAGCTCGCGTCCAGCGGCAGGTTCCGCTGGTCGACGCGGTCCAGCCCCCACGACGGCGGGTTCGGCTGCGTGTCGACCGCGCGGACCTCCGCGTCCTGGCTCACCGAGGCCACCGCCGGGTCGGCCGCGAGCTTGCGCGCCGCCTCGGCGGTGGTGCTGATCGCGAAGCCGCGCAACGCGTGCCGCCACGTCGCCTTCACCGTGCCGCCGTAGCGCTTGGCCAGCCCGTCCGCGGTCCGCTGCGTCGCGGACTTCGCGAGGGCGGTGTCCTTGAGCACCACCACGTACCGGTCCGGCACGACCGTCGCGCCGACCGCCACGGCGACCGTGCCCTCCGGTGCGGCCGAGGCGGTGCCCGCGGCGACGCCGGACAGCGTGAGGGCGGCCGCGGTCCCGAGAACGGCGGCTAATCGAGCGGATGACGTCATGGATTTCCTCCGGTGGCAGGGGAACGCGGCGGCACCAGAGCGTGGCAGGGGGTTCGCGGCGTTCGCATCGGCCAGTCGGATTACCGGCGTTCGCCGCGCGAGACCCTGACGGACGAGGTCGACAGCGCACAGCGATGAAGCGGATCGGCCCTGCCGTGTCCGCTGGTCGGAGGAGGTGCGCGGTCGGGGAACTCCCCGGCTTCTACGCGCGCCGGAAATCGTGGGATT
Organism: Umezawaea sp. cmx-9-4; assembly: GCA_049997955.1. GTDB lineage: Bacteria > Actinomycetota > Actinomycetes > Mycobacteriales > Pseudonocardiaceae > Umezawaea. Next base: position 469,806 of record JAEBDY010000005.1, read on the forward strand.
CGCGCCTTTCCCGCTGTTCGGCCGAGCGGCTGGTTCGGGTTTCCGCATTCGACGTGGACGAGGTCGTGCGGAGTCCCGAACCGTCAGGCGGTCCACCGCCACACCAGCGGCGGACGACCGCCCTTCGGCTGGGCGGCGGCGTGCTGGGCGGTGCGTTCGAGGCCGGGGACCCGGTCCATCGTGCGGCCCAGGTTGGCCGGGTAGGGGCGGTCGCCGGTGAGGGACTCGGTGACGTCGAGCGCTTGCGCGGTGGTGAACTCGGGGCCGAGGAGGCCCGCGGTGAACGCGGTGTCGCGCCACAGCTTGTCGGCCAGCAGCGGGCGGCAGTCGGCGACGATGCGGTTGTGGTCGAACGCCAGGGGCGGCACGGTGCCCAGCGGTGTCCACGTGGCGGTGCCCGCGTCGATCCTGGCGGGGTCGACCGAGGCCCACAGGGCGATCGACAGCGTCGGGCCGCGGGGGTCGCGGGACGGCTCGTCGAACATGGCGAGCTGGCCCGTCGCGGTCACGGCACGGGCGGGCACGCCCAGTTTTCCGGTGACCGCCCGTTTCGTGGCGTCGCGCAAGCGTTCGCCCTTGCCCAGCAGCACACCCGGCAGGGCCAGGTCGCCCGCGAACGGGGCCTGCGCGCGCGGTGCTACCCCCAGCAGCACCGCGCGCGCGTCCGGGTCGAACCGCAGCACGACCACGTCCACCGAGACCAGCGTCGACTCGATCATGGTGGGATTCTCCCGCACGTCAGCGGCGGACCGGGGTCCGGACGGCGTAGTCCGACCTGGCGGCACCCGCTCCGGCGACGAGCACCGGGACGTCGAGCAGGTCCTCCAGGAACGCCACGGGATCGGCCAGGTCCTCCAGGACCGGGTCGCACCCGGCCGCGAAGTCCGCCAGGTCCGGCCCCGGCACGACGCCGCTCGCGTAGGAGGTGGCTGCCTTGAGGTCCCAGGCGTCCAGGTGCGTCACGGCGAGGCCGTCGACGCCGCCGCACGCGGCCACGGCGTACCGCAGCAGCACGGTGTCCAGGTGCCCGGCCCGCCACGCGCCCTGGTACTCGCCGGTGCCGTTGTGGCGTTCGGGGAACCGGGCGAGCACCGCGCGGTCCTCGGTCGGCAGCGGCCCGGCGCCGTGCCGGGTCTGGTAGGTCCGCGTCACGCCCAGCACGCGGGCGGGACGGCCCGCGAGCAGTCCCCTGGCGTTGTGCGGCGTGACGGTGGACCAGGTGGTGTGCGGGTGGAACCCGTGCGTCTCGTCGAGGAGAACTCCTTGCGCGCCCTCGAAAACGAGCCGCCCGGCATCGGCGAGGCGACCCGCCTCGTCACCCGTCGTGATCCGCACGGCGTCCGCGAACGCGCGGTAGAGCGCCACCAGGTCGTCCACGACGATGCCGTCGCCGATCAGCGGTGCGTAGCACCGGGCGAGCACGTCCAGCTTGCGCCGCAACAGGGTCGGGTTCGCGCAGTCGCCCACGGTCGGTGCCGGGCCCGGAGTGCCCGGCACCTCCTGGCCCTCCACCAGGTCGCCCCGCACGGCCCCCCGCCGGTCGAGCAGCGCGTACCACGCGGTCTCGCCGATGCCCTTGCCGCACGAGCCGTGCCGATCGCGTCCCCTGGCGTCCTCCCGCGCCCGGTTCGCGGCGACGTGGAACGGGGTCGTCAGCAGCGCGTCGGCGTCGATCGACACCAGCCCCAGCGGGTCGGCGACGCCGAGCGCCGCCAGTTCCCGCGACTCCTTCGCCAGCGCGATCGGCTCCACCAGCACGTGGCGGGACAGCCAGGTCGGCACGCCCGCGAGCGTGCCGGACCCGAACTGGCTGAACGTGTGGTGCTTCCCGTCGACGACCACGTTGTGCGCCGCCTGCGCGCCCCCGTTGAACCGCACTACCGCCGACACCGATCCGTCGGCGCACAGCGCGTCGACCACCGCTCCCTTGCCCTCGTCGCCGAACCCCAACCCGACGACGACCACGTGCTCCCCGGTGCTCACGTCAGCTCAGCGCCACGTCGTCGGGGCCGTCGATGCCCAGCGGGGCGGCCGACTTCGTGAGCGACTTCGCGTTGGCGCCGACCGAGACCAGGGCCTTGCCGACCGCCTTGCTCTCGGCGACCGAGCCGATCTCGGCGAGGTCCACCAGCGCCTGGTCCAGGTCGACCACGCGCTCCTCCACGCCGATGGTCGCGGCGATCAGCTCGCACACCGCGCCGGGGTCGTCCAGCTTGAGGAAGTTCTGGCCCAGGATCTGGCGCCAGTGCTCGCCGATGGCGTCGTCGTTGTAGTACGACGACTGGTTGGGCAGGATGAAGTACACGTTCCACTTGCGGGCCAGTTCGCGGTACACCGACACGGGGTCGATGTCCTGGGCGATGTCGTCGCCGATGATCCGGCGGATGTGGCGAGCCTCCAGGCGCGGCTTGTTCAGCTCGTCGCCGATCAGGAACAGGTAGCCCTTGCGGCCGCGCTTCTGCCACGCGTCGGTGACGACGTGCCGGGCCACGAAGTACGCGGCCAGCTCGTAGGACTCGCTCTTCTGCCCGCCGCCGTTGCCCTCAAGGAAGATGTCGCGCAGCTGCTCGTCCATCCGGTTGTCCGACTCGAACTGGCCCACCTGCAGCGGCACGCGGTCGCTGTCGGCGTCACCGATCCCGCCGAACATCAACTGCGGGTCGGCGAGGTAGCCCTTGCGCTGCAACAGGCCGTGCAGCTTTCCGAGCTTGCCCTGCATGATCTTCGGCACGCTGCCCATCGAGCCGGTCACGTCGAACAGCACCGCGATCGGCGTCGAGTCGGCGTGGTCGGGCGAGTCGCGGCACTCGCGGGCCGCCACGTTCAGCGGGTCCATCGAGGGCGCTGCCTTCCACTTCGACGACGGGGTCGCCTTCGTGGCCGCGGTGTAGCCGAAGTCGGCGATCCCCTTGGCCGCGCGGAAGGTCTTGGCCGCCGCGTAGGCGTTGTCGTCCCAGCTGCCGTGTCCCATGGTCATGCTCCTGTCTGGTGGGGAAGGGCGAACGGGCGGAAGACCCGCTTGCCGTAGAGGTCTTCGAGCAGATCGTCGTACTCGCCCAGCAGGTCGACGGCGTCCGGTCGTCTGGACGGTCGGTCCTGGGTGCAACCGCGGGCGAACGCGATCTGCCGTTTTTCGTCGGGTGCCAGCAGGTCCAGCATCAGCGTGTGTGCCATGTGGACGTCCGTGGCGGTGGTGACCGGCTCGTTCGCGAGAACCTCCGGCGGGTAGGTGATGGTCTTGCTGGTCGCGAGGAGCCGCTGTCCCGCCTCGACGGCGAACGACCACCCGGCCAGCACGATCCCGTGCTTCTCGGGGTGCACCAGCACGTTCTCGGCGGTGACGGCCCCGTGCACCAGGCCGATGCCGTGCGCCCCGGCCAGCGCTTTGAGCAGCCTGCGGTGCATCCAGGCGTAATCGCGCCCGTCCAGCCCGTGCGGGAACGCGCGCCGCACGTCGGCGAGCGTCACGAACCCCTCCACCAGCGGGTCGAGCACCGTGAACGCCCGCTCGCCCCGGTCGACGTCACCGGAGGTGTCGAGCAGCCGCGGGTAGTAGGGGCGCAGCCAGCGGTGCTGGTTCGTGAACCGCTCCAACGCCCGCAGCGCGTCCCACTCGCCGTGCAGCAACGGGTTCAGCGCCGGGTTGCGCACCACCTTGACCACGTGCGGGCCGTCGGTCTCGTACACGTTCGCGACGCTGCCGACGGCGAACGGTTCGCCGATCCGGTAGGAGCCGGTCGCCGTGCGCAGCTCGACGGTGGTGCCGTGCGTCCACTCGTGGTGCATCCGGGTCAGCTCCGCGGACGCCGCGTGCGCCCGCACGTCCCCCGCGCCGGTCACGTCCGGGTGCAGGACGGAGGCCAGCGCGCGGTACAGCCGCCGTGCCTCCTTGCGTCGCGTCGGATCGGTGGTGGGAGGCCCGAAGAGCCCGGCGGCCGATCCGGCCCGCTCCACTCGGTCTAGTGCCTCTGCCCTGGTGAACATAGTTTGAGTCTAGATAACTCAAACCCGAGGCGCAACTGTTCACCGCTGATGTGACCCACGCCGCTGATCGTCCGAAAACGACGGAGGCGCCGCACCCGACTTCGGGTGCGGCGCCTCCGGAGGGGTCTAGCGTTCGATCAGGACACCCGGCAGCGTCTTCAGGTCACCGAAGAAGGACGGGGTGGTCGCCACGCGGAAGTTGTCCACGACGTACAGCTCCTTGGTGCGGTCGCGGCGCTGCACGTTGAGGTGCACCGGCACGTCGCCGAGGTGCGAGGCGAGCGTCTGCTTCAGCTCCTCGACCAGTTCCGGCGTGAGCGTCTTGGTGCTGAGGCCGAGGACGATCGGGGGGGCGACGCCGGGGTTGTTCTCGGCGTCGGAGATGTCCAGCGGCACGACGTCGCTGCCGAAGATCGACATCTTGTCCTCGCGCCAGTTGACGCGGCCCTTGACGCACACCGCCGAGTCGAGTTCCAGGTCGCCGTAGAGGACCGAGTACGACTTCGGGAAGAACAGGACCTCCACGGCCGCGTCGAGGTCCTCGATGGTGACGATCGCCCACGGCTCGCCGTTCTTGTTGACCCGCCGCTCCATCGCGGAGATCATCCCGGAGACGATCAGCTCGCCTTCCTTCGGCGGGTCGTCCAGCACGACGGCGATCGGGCGCGGCGCGTACTTGCGCAGGATCCGCTCGGTGCCGTCCAGCGGGTGGGCCGAGACGTACAGGCCCAGCATCTCCTTCTCCAGGGAGAGCATCTGCTTGCGCGGCCACTCCTCGGAGCCGATCTTGAGGTGCGCCAGCGCCGAGCTGTCGTCGTCCTTCTCGTCGGAGTCGTCACCGCCGCCGAACAGGTCGAACTGGCCGTCCGCTTCCTTGCGCTTGATCGGGACGACGATGTCGACCGCGTCCTCGTGCACCTGGATCAGCGACAGGCGCGTGTGGTCGAAGGAGTCGAACGCGCCCGCCTTGATCAGCGACTCGATGACCCTCTTGTTGCACACCACCAGTTCGGACTTGTCCATGAAGTCCGTGAACGACGTGTACGCGCCGCGCTTCTGCCGCGTGGCGACGATGGAGTCGACGACGTTCGCGCCGACGTTGCGGATGGCGCCCAGGCCGAAGCGGATGTCCGTGCCGACCGCGCCGAAGCGGAGCGCGGACTCGTTGACGTCCGGCGGCAGCACCTTGATGCCGAGCCTGCGGCACTCGGCGAGGTAGACCGCCGACTTGTCCTTGTTGTCCGCCACCGAGGTCAGCAGCGCGGCCATGTACTCCGCGCGGAAGTTCGCCTTGAGGTACGCGGTCCAGTACGAGATCAGGCCGTACGCGGCCGCGTGCGACTTGTTGAACGCGTAGCCCGCGAACGGGAGAATGGTGTCCCACAGGGCTTTGATGGCCTCGTCGGAGAACTTCAGCTCGTGGTTCCGCATGCCGTCGCGGAAACCCTCGAACTCCTTGGCCAGCACCTCGGCCTTCTTCTTGCCCATCGCCTTGCGGAGCACGTCCGCGCGGCCCATCGAGTAGTTGGCGACCTTCTGGGCGATGAACATGATCTGTTCCTGGTAGACGATCAGACCGTAGGTCTCGCCCAGGATGTCCTTCAGCGGCTCCGCCAGCTCCGGGTGGATCGGCGTCACCTCCTGACGGCCGTTCTTGCGGTCCGCGTAGTCGTTGTGGGCGTTCATGCCCATCGGGCCGGGGCGGTACAGCGCGCCGACCGCGACGATGTCCTCGAACGACGTCGGCTGCATCCGGCGCAGCAGGTCGCGCATGGGGCCGCCGTCCAGCTGGAACACGCCGAGCGTGTCACCGCGGCTGAGCAGCGCGTACGTCTCGGGGTTGTCCAGCGGCAGGTTGTCGTTGTCGAAGTCCGGGACCTGCTCCTTGCCCCGGTTCGCCTCGATGTTGTCGATGGCGTCGCCCATGACCGTCAGGTTGCGCAGGCCGAGGAAGTCCATCTTCAACAGGCCGATGTTCTCGCAGGACGGGTAGTCCCAGCCGGTGATGATGGAGCCGTCGTCGCGCATCCACAGCGGCACGGAGTCCGACAGCGGGTCGCGCGACATGATCACCGCGCAGGCGTGGACGCCCGCGTTGCGGATCAGGCCCTCCAGGCCGCGAGCCGTGTCGAAGATCGTCTTGACCTGCTCGTCGGTCTCGACCAGCGCCCGGACCTCGGCGGCCTCGCCGTAGCGCGGGTGGCTCTTGTCGACGATGCCGTAGAGCGGGATGTCCTTCGCCATGATCGGCGGCGGCAGCGCCTTGGAGATGCGGTCGGCGATGCCGAAGCCCGGCTGGCCGAAGTGCACGCGCGCGGAGTCCTTCAGCGCGGCCTTGGTCTTGATGGTGCCGAACGTGATCACCTGGGCGACCCGGTCGTTGCCGTACTTGTCGGAGGCGTACCTGATCATCTCGCCCCGGCGGCGGTCGTCGAAGTCGATGTCGATGTCGGGCATGGCCGTGCGCTCGGGGTTCAGGAACCGCTCGAACAGCAGACCGTGGGGGATGGGGTCGATGTTCGTGATGCCCATCGCGTACGCGACCAGCGCGCCCGCGGCGGAACCACGGCCGGGGCCGACGCGGATGCCGATGTCCCGCGCGTGGCGGATGAGGTCGCCGACGATGAGGAAGTAGGCGGGGAAGCCCTTGTCGATGATGACCTTGAGCTCGAACTCGGCGCGCTCGACGTAGCCGTCCGGGATGCCCGCCGGGAAGCGGCGCTCCAGGCCGACCATGACCTCGTGGCGGAACCACGACTCCTGCGTCTCGCCCTCGGGGACGGCGAAGTTCGGGATGCGGTCGTGGTGGGCCCACACGTCGTCGTACGACTCGACCCGCTGGGCGATCTCCAGGGTCGAGTCCGTCGCGCCCGGCACCTCGGAGTCCCAGAGCTCCCGCATGTCCTGGGCGGACTTCAGGTAGTAGCCGTCGCCGTCGAACTTGAACCGCGCGGGGTCGGACAGCATCTTGCCGGACTGCACGCAGAGCAGCGCCTCGTGCGTGCTCGCCTGCTCCTTGGTCACGTAGTGGCTGTCGTTCGTCGCCAGCGGGGGGATGCCGAGCTTCTTGCCGACCATGAGCAGGCCCTCGCGGACCCGGCGCTCGATGCTCAGGCCGTGGTCCATCAGTTCGAGGTAGAAGTTCTCGGCGCCGAAGATGTCCCGGTAGTCGGAGGCGGCCTGGATCGCCTCGGCCTCCTGGCCGAGCCGCAGCCGCGTCTGGACCTCGCCCGACGGGCAGCCGGTCGTCGCGATGATGCCCTCGGCGTGCTCGGCGATCAGCTCGCGGTCCATCCGGGGCTTGCGGTAGTAGCCCTCCATGCTGGCCCGCGTGTGCAGCTTGAACAGGTTCCGCAGCCCGACCGCGTTGCCCGCGAGCATCGTCATGTGGGTGTACGCGCCGGCACCGGCGAGGTCGTCGCCGCGCTGGCCGGGGTCGCCCCAGAACACCGGCTTCTTGTGCAGGCGGTTGTGCGGGGCGACGTAGGCCTCGATGCCGATGATCGGCTTGATCCCGAACTTGGTGGCCGTCTGGTAGAACTCGTCGGCCCCGTACATGTTGCCGTGGTCCGTCATCCCCACCGCCGGCATGCCCAGCCGCTGAGCCTCTTCGAACAGCGGGGCGACCTTCGCCGCACCGTCGAGCATCGAGTACTCGGTGTGGACGTGCAGGTGGACGAACGAATCGCCGGACACGGTGAGGGCCTCCCGAGTTCTTGGTCGTCCGGTGCGCGGGCTCAGCACGGACCGGGACCACACTAGTCAGCCGGGGAACCGCGCGCTCAGGCGGTTGGATCGTCCCCCGAAGCACGATCCACAGCGGGTAGACACCCCGGTGGAACGCCGATCGGCCCGGTCTTCGACCCGGTTGTGCGCGTACCGTGACGGAGGTCTCGCTCACCGTGCGACGCCGGACGTGCGCAGATTCGACCGGCCGATCTTCGCGTACCGCCGGGCTCTCGCAGGACGGCCGTGAGATGCTTTCGCCCACGTGAGGACCGGTCAGGGCGAGAGGCGAAAAACACGGTGACCACCTGGACCGAAGTGATCAACTACGTTCGGCTGCGGTACGAGGTCCTGGAGGAGACGGACAGCTGGTTGCGCTTCCAGCTCAACCTCCAGGACGACCGCACCCAGCAGGTGTCGGTGCACCACGTGCCGGACGCCGACGGCGCGGCCTGGCTGGAGATCTCCTCCCCGGTCGGCTGGGCTGACAAGGTCGACCTGCGACGACTGCTCGACCTCGCGGGCGAGGCGCTCGTCGGCGGCGCCGCCGTGGTCGAGGGCGTCGCGCTGCTCAAGCACACCGTGCCCCTGGAGGACCTGAGCGTCCTGGAGGAGTTCGACCGGCCGCTCCAGCTGGTCGTGGCGAAGGCGGACGCGTTCGAGCGCGAGCTGACCGAGGCCGACCACTTCTGACAGCCGCCGTTACGAGCCGTGGTGCTCGTCGGCTTCCGCGACCGTGCCCCGCTGCCCACCGGTAGCGGGGCACGGTCGTCTCCGGGGGCCTCAGGAGGTGCCGACCACCTCCAGCCAGGCGTGCCGCGCGGCGGCACGGGTGAACTCGCGGACGTGCACGCCCGCCCGCAGCCAGGCGAACGGGAAGGCGTCGCCCGCGTCGCGCACCACCCGGCCGAACGCGTCCCGCTCCCGGTCGCGGGAGGTGGTGGCGAGGTCGGCCAGCAGGCCCGCGGTGGTGGTGAGCCCGGTGCGGGTCAGGATCGCCACGTCGCGGTTCGCCGACGCGACGGCCGCGACGGCCCGGCCGCCCAGTGCCACCCGGTGCAGCACGTTCTCCAGCGGCCGCACCGGCCGCGGGACCCGGCCGGTCGGCTCCGGGCGGCGCGGCAGCTCCCTCGTTCCGCCGCCCGCCACGTGCGAGCGCTGGAGCTGGTCCAGGCCCAGGTCGACGTGGTGGCGCAGCTCGGCGGGGAGCGCAAGGTCCTCGCCCGACACCGCCAGCGCGACGGCCGTGCCCGGCCGGTCGGGGAGCAGCCGGGCGACGATCCGGAGCCGCAGCCCGCCCGCGCCCGCGAGCACGCGCAGGTTCTCGCGGGCCCGGCCGCCCTCGCCGACGAGGTCCAGGTGGGCGTCGCCGCCCGAGACGCGCAATGCGCCTCCGGCCGCGCCCTGCACGGCGACGTCGAGGAACACCAGGTCAGCGCCTGCGGGACGGTGGGTCGCGGGTCTCGTGTCGGCGTGGAAGGCGCGAGCCACCTGGTCCGCCAGGGGCTGCGCCCACAGGGCCGCGAACGGTGGCGTGGTCCACGCGGTGCCGGAGGCGGCCACCGCGCGCACGGCCTTGCCCGCGCCCAGCCTGCGGTCCGGTGACGCCGTGCCGCCGGACAGCAGGAGACCCGCTCGCCCCAGTTCGCGCTGGGTGAGGCCGGACTCGCCGATCGCCACGGCCCCGCTCGCGGCGGAGGCGATCCGCTCCGACCCGCCCGGCATGATCGCCGGGACGGTCCACAGCACCCCGGAGTCGTCCACGAGGTGGGTGACGACGCCGCTGTAGCCGGACGTGGTCAGGACGGTCTCGGTGCACAGGCCGTACAGCCGCAGCGCGCCGACGGGGGAGTACTCGCGGCGAGCGGTGCCGCGCAGTTCGGCCGGGTCCGCCGCGCCCGTGCCCGCGCGCAGGTCGTGGCACAGCAGCAGGAGGTCGACCAGTTCGGCGGTGAGCACCTCGCGGTCGAACGACGAGTCGCCGCCGCGGGCCGCCGCGAGCGCGGCGGCGATGCGCAGGCCGCCCGCCGCGGCGCGGTGCAGGCCCGCGACGCGGGCGGTGTGCACGGCCCGCAGCAGTTCGGCCCGCACGACCGCGCCGCTGCCGGTCGCGCCGGACCGCAGCACCGTCGAGCACGCCTCCCACAGCGCGGTGGCGGCCGCGCGTTCGTCCGCGCGCACCTCCGCCGTGGGGGTGGCGACGACCTCGACGACCGGCGCGACCGCGGTGTCCTCCACCCCGTCGGCCACCTCGGCCGCCGCGACGGCGATGCCGCGGTGCAGGCACTTCGGGGCGAGCAGGCAGCTGCACGCCAGGTCTGCGGCGGTGGCGAGGACGCCGCCGGTCAGGGTCCAGGTGAGGGTGGTGTCGCCGTCGAGCACGGCGGTGGCCGTGTCGCCGTCGACGGTGACCTCCCACTCGGCCGCGCGGTCCAGCGCCGTGTCGACCCGTTTGCGCAGCCGCGGCGGGAGCGCGTCGAGCACGTCCGCCACGACGGCGGGAGCGACGGGGATCATCCGCGCACCTTCTCGCCCACCCAGCGGGCCAGCGCCTGCGGGCTGAGCGCCGCCACCGGCATCCCGGCGGCGACCAGCGCGCCCGCGACCGACGTCGAGTAGCGGGCGTTGCCGCCGTCGTCCAGGCTCGCGCAGCCCAGCACGGTCACGCCCGAGGTCACCAGCTCCCGGACCTGGCCGACGAGCGGCGCCAGCGGGCCGCCCTCCTCGAAGTCGCTGACCAGCACCACCATCGTCCTTTCCGGAACGGTCACGAGGGAACGGGCGTGCCGCAGGGCGCCCGCGATGTGCGTGCCACCGCCGACCCGCACCTCCAGCAGCAGCGACAGCGGGTCGGACACCCGGTCGGTCAGGTCGACGACCTCCGTGGAGAACGCGAGGAAGTGCGTCGACAGCGACGGCACCCCGGCGAACACCGACGCGGTGAGCGCCGACCACACCGTGGACGCCTCCATCGAGCCGGAGACGTCCACCACCAGCACCAGCCGCCAGTCGCTGGACTTGCGGCCGCGGGTGCGGAACACCGGCCGCTCCGGGATGACCACCACCCGGCCGGTGGCGTCCCGGCGAGCGGTGGCGAGGTTCGCCCGCAGGGTGCGCGGGAGGTCCAGCTTCCCGCCGGGCCTGCGGGTCGGGGTCGGCAGCTGCATCCCGGTCAACGCCGGGCGCACCCGGTTGACCAGCTGGGCGGTCAGCTCGCTGACGAGCCTGGCCACGAGCGGCCGCAGGCGGGCCAGCGACGACTCGGACAGGCCACCCGCCAGGGAGAGGACGCTGCGCAGCAGCTCCACGGACGGGCGGACCGAGCCGGGGTCGATCTCCAGCGCGGCTTCCAGCCTGCCGCCTTCCGCGGCGGTGGCCAGCACCTCCTCGCGGACGTGGTCGCCGAACAGCTCGCGCAGCTCCTCCGACCACTCGCGGACGTCGGGGAACGGGTCGGAGCGGTCGGCTCCCGCGTCTCCCCGCAGGGCGCCTTCGCCGCGGTCCTGGCCGTACAGCTCGTCCAGGGCCGCCGCGTACCGGGCGCCGCCCTGCGGACGGTCGCCCCGTGCACCGAGCACCAGCCGCCAGCGGAGGGCGGCGGGCAGCGTCCCGGCTTCCGCGGTGGGACGTGGTCCGCTCGTCGGCTCCGGCGGGACCGCAACGTCCACAGCGGATCGCGGCGGCTGGTCGAGCCCGTGGGCGCGCAGGGTGGCCAGCGCGGCGTGCTCGGCGTTCAGCCACAGCGCGAGCAGTTCGGGGTCGGGTGCGTCGGTCGCGTCGACGCGGTCGCCGGTGCGCTGCTCCACCACCGCGAGGACACGGGCTCGCGCGGCGGGGCCGATGGACGTGAACGCGCCGCGCAGCGCGGGCAGCCGGTCGAGGAAGTCGCGGTCGGCCAGGTCCTCGACGCGGTCCAGCAGGGGCGCCAGGGTTTCCGGCGTCTCCAGGAGCGAGGCCGCGGCGGCCAGCACGCCGGTGAGGGCGTGGCGCAGGACGCCGCGGCGGTCCGGGGTGGTGGCGCCGTCGATCCACGACGCCACCCGCTCGCCGAGCGCTTCCGGCGGGGTGAGGCCGAGCAGGACGCGGGTGGCGCCCGCCGCACCCGCGATCAGCGGTGAGGCGTCGTCGGCGAGCCGCCGCAGGGTCGCGGCCAGCCGCAGGCCGGTGCCGTGCTGGTCGTGCCGCTGGCCCAGTTCGACCAGCGCGTGCGCGTCCGCGACGTCCTCGGAGCCGGCCAGACCGTCGAGCTGGGTGACGGCCGCGGTCTCCAAGTCCCGCGCCAGCAGGGGGTGCGCGTCCAGCACGTCGCCGGGCGTGCCGGGCAGGTGGCCCGCGCGCAGGCGGTCGAGCAGGTCCAGCGCGCCCAGCAGTTCCGGCAGGGTGCCCGACGCCGGGAGGACGGTCGAGGCGTCGGTCAGGAGGTCGTCGACCAGGTCCGGCAGGCCGCACGCGGCCGCCGCCGCGAGATCGGTCAGCACGTCGTCCGGCGTGTGGCCGCCCTTGCTCTCCCGTTCGGCTCGGCGGGCCCGCAGCCTGCCGTACGCGGCCAGCGGCAGGGTCGCGCCCCACAGGCCCGCGACCGGCAGGGTGGCCGCGGTCGCCGGGGTCCACGTCGCGGTCCAGCGGGTGGAGAGCGCGTCGCCACCGCCGACCCCGGTGGTGGCCGTCGCCTCGGCGTACGTCACGCCGAGGACGGAGAGCCTGCGCAGCGCGACTTCCCGCCGCGCGTCCAGCGCGGACCGGAGCGGGTCGAGCCGGAGCGTCGCGGGCTCGCGGGTGCCGGGGCCGGGCAGCCGCAGGTCGGCCAGCAGGGCCTCCACGGCGGGCGCGAGGCCGGATCGGGGCGTGCCCGGCGCGAGGACGCCGGTTCGGTGCCCCACCAGGACATCGCCCGCCGCGCGGGCCACGACCCGGCCCCGGCCCAGCGGTTCGGCGTGGGTGAGGACGGTCTGCACCGCCTCGACGACCTCGCCGCGGCCGGGCGCGGGCAGTCCGCGCAACCGGGCCAGGTCGACGGCGAGCCGCAGGGTCTCGCGTGCCTCGCCGGGACCGGCCGGGTGGCCCAGTTCCCTCACCCGCGAACAGATCCGCACGATCACGGACGCGGCGGCGGCCTCCACGGCGGCCGGATCGCCTTCGGCCTCCAGGACCGCCTGCTGCCACTCGGGGTCGCGGATGCCCGCCGGGTAGCCGGACCGCTCGTCCAGCAGCGCGAAGCCGTACGGCACCAGGGAGGTGACCACGTCGTCGCTCTTGGCGTCGGGTTGCGCCGGGTCGCCTTCGGCGTCGTCCAGCAGGGCCGCCGCGTGGAACGAGCCGATCACCGCGGCGCACCGCCGCCCGCCGGCGAGCGCGACCGCCCGCCGCATCCAGGCTTCGCGGCGCAGGTCGAACGGGTCGATGGCGGTGCCCGCCGCGTCGCTGCGCATGGCCCAGCCGACCAGCAGCGCCGCTCGCCGCACGGCTTCGGCGGTCTGGCCGGGCGCGGCGGCCTCCACGAGGCGGTCCCACAGGTCCTCGCCGTCGCGGCCGGTGATGGTGCGGCGCAGCGCGTCCGCCAGGGGTGAGGGGCCCGCCTGACCGGTGGTGTGACCGGTGCCGCGCAACGCCAGCGGCAGGTCGCAGGGGCGGACCTCGACGCCGTTGCGGTGCGCCCAGCGGACCGCGGCCAACTCGGGCGAGAAGTCGGCGAACGGGTAGAACGCCAGGCTGCCGCCGTCGCGGGCCGCGCCGGACAGGGCGACCGGTGCGGTGAGGCCGGGGTCGGCCAGGTGCGGCAGCCACGCCCCCAGCTCCTCCGGGAGTTCGACCAGCAGCACCTCGGGGTCGGCGGCCTCCAGCATGGCGGGCATCAGGGCGGCCAGCGCGGGCGAGTGGTGGCGCACGCCGATCAGGTGCGGCGTGCGGTGGTCGGCGAGCCGGTCGACCACCGCGGGATCGGTGGCGAGCGGTGAGGAGGTCACGTGAGCACCTCGGACTGGTCGGTGTGCGGCGGCGTGGGCGCGCTCGGCCCGCGCCTGGATCGGTTGGCGCGGAAGGGATTCGCGCTCGGGGTCGGCGGGCGGTCGAGTCCGCCCGGGTGCGAGGTGGCTCCGAGGGTGCGCACGGCTCGCCCGAGGTGGACGCCGTGGTTGGACAGCGGTGAGGACACGGGGGTGCTCGGGACGGCACGGCCGGGGTGGGGCTGGGGGAACGCGGACGGCATGCGGGTACCTCGGGCGCGCTGGGGTTCGGGGTCGTGCACGGGCGCACGGGTCGGACGGGGCCCGTGGTGGGCGGCCGCGGGGCCGCCCACCACGAGGACGTCGTCAGGAGTCGAGGACGTCACGGAGTTCCCACATGCGGCGCCAGGTGCGGGAGCCGGACTCGGCGCGGCGGCGGACGGCGCCGTCCCAGTAGCCGAGCAGCCGGGCGGCGTCGCCGGGGTCGTCCTTGCGGACCACGCCCAGGAGATGGCCCGGCAGCAGGGAAAGGGGGTCGCGGTCACCGGGGAAGTAGGTGCTCGCCAGCCCCAGGGAGGTGGCTACCGAGACCGCTTCGGCGGTGCTCATGACGGTGGACGGGCGCTCCACCGCCCACCCCTCCTCGGAGACGCCGTTGCGCAGGTCGCGGAACGCGGTGACGAGCGCCTCCAGGACCACGTCGTCCACGGAGAACGGGGCCTTGACGCGTTCCAGCGCGGCGCCCGCCTGCCTGCGGACCAGGGCGATCTCGGCGGCGAGGTCGCCGATGGGGCCGACCGCCTCGAAGTTGAAGCGGCGCTTGAGGGCGGCGGACATCTCCGAGACACCGCGGTCGCGGAGGTTGGCGGTGGCGATCACGGTGAAGCCGGGAGAGGCGTGGACGGTGGCGTCGTCGCTGCCGGACAGCTCCGGGACGGCGATGCGGCGGTCCGAGAGGATCGACACCAAGGCGTCCTGGACCTCGGGGAGGCAGCGCGTGACCTCCTCCACCCGCACGACGCCGCCGGTGCGCATCGCGGTCAGCACGGGGGAGGGGACCAGCGCTCGCGGACTGGGCCCCTCCGCCAGCAGCAGCGCGTAGTTCCAGCCGTAGCGCAGCTGGTCCTCGGTGGTGCCCGCGGTGCCCTGCACGACCAGCTGGCTGGTGCCGCACACGGCGGCGGCCAGCAGTTCCGAGAGCATCGACTTGGCGGTGCCGGGCTCGCCGACGAGCAGCAGGCCGCGTTCGCCCGCGAGCGTCACGACGGCCCGCTCGACGAGCGCGCGCTCGCCGACGAACTTCGGGCTGATCGCCATGCGCGACGGCACGCCGTCCACGGACACGCCCTTGGGCAACGCCAGGGCGTCGCCGCCGCTGCCGACGATGTACGTGACGACGGCCCTCGGGGTGAGCCGCCAGCCGGGCGGCCGGAGGCCGTCGTCGTGGGCGGCGAGGAACGCCAGTTCGTCGCGGTGGGCGTCCTCGGCCGGTTCTACCTGCCTGGGGGCGACGGCGGTCACCTGCGTCCTCCGGTCTTGAGCTCTTCGTAGGCGGGGGCGTCGCCGTCGAGCACGCGCCGCCAGGCACGCGCGAACAGGTCGGCGACGGGTTCACGGGCCGCGATCAGCCCGGTGGGGTGGTTGGTGGTGAAGCCGAACATCGGCGACTTCCACGATTCCAGCGGCAGGTGCGGCGAGCCGAGCGGCAGCCAGCCGCCGGGCAGGAACAGCGAGCGGCCCGCCCTGGCGCGCTTGGCGGTCAGCACGAGGTCCGTCGCCCCGAGCGCGGCGCGCGCCTTCTTCAGCCGTGCGGGCTTCCACCCGGTCCACCGCGCCACGTTCGCGTCGGTCGGGTCCGGCAGGGCCAGCAGTTGCAGGTACAGCGCCGCCGCGTCCTCGTCCAGCCCGAACTTCGCGGCCACCTCGGCCACCAGCCCCGGCACCGACACCGTCGGGTCCTGGAAGTAGGCCGACGGGTCGACGCCCTCGGGCCGCGTCACGGCGCACGCGGCCGTCAGGCCGTCGTCCTCCAGCAGGTCCAGCGCCTGGAACACGGCGTGCGTGTGGGTCATCTCCACCAGGGCAGTCATCAGCACCACGTCCTGCGCGACGAGCAGGCCCGGCCGCACGACCAGTCGGCAGTACTGGTCGGACACGCCGATCACGGTCAGCCACGGGCGGTGCTGCACGACCTCGCCCGTCGCGGGCATCTCGACGCCGAGCAGGCCGCCCACGTCCTCCCGCGACAGCCAACTGCCCACCTCGACGGCGAAACCGGGGCTCGCGACCCGCTGCCGGGCCAGTTCCAGCGCCTCCGGCAGCCGGGCGCGCAGCGGCGAGCCCACCGGGAGCCGCTGGGCGAGCCACAGCAGCACCTGCGGCACGGCCGTGAGGGTGGCGGGGGAGAACCCGTCGCCGTTCCGGGTCTTCAGCACCGTGCCGTCCAGCCGCATGTCGGCGTCCGTCGTGAGCCACGGGGTGCTGTCGGGGTTGACGACCCCGGTCACGTACTCGGCGGTCTGCGACAGGGGCAGCAGCTTGGCGGCGTCGACCAGCACGTCGTCCGGCACCGGCGACCGGTGCCCGTGCTCGGCGGTCCAGACCGCCGCGACGGCGTCCACGTCCGGGCCGCGCGTCCACAGGTCGGCCGGGTCCTCGGGCACGGCGGCGGCGAGCAGGTAGCGGCGGTACGTGTTGCCCAGGCGCTTGAGCCGTTCCTTGGCGGCCTTCGCGCCACCGGCGGACAGGTCGAGCAGACGGCGTTCCGCGGTGCCGAGGTAGTTGGCGTCCCACCTGTCGACGCCGGGCATCCCCGCCAGCAGCACCGTCGCCTCGGCGCTCCCGAGGCCGGTGCGCTCCACCAGCGCGGGCACGGCCTCGGGGAACCACGGCGCGGGCCCCCGCTCGGCGAGCACGTCGAGGAACCTGGTGACCCGCGCGCCCGCGAACGGCGAGCGCGCGTCCTCCGACCACTCCAGCAGCCAGCCGGAGGGGAGGTCGAACCGACCGGGGGTCTTGGAGTACTGGAGGCCTTCGAACACGTTGGCCTGGCTGTGCCGCCAGTTCTCCTCGAACACGGCGATGAACCCGCCACCCACCGGGGTGATGCGGTGCAGCGGCTTGGCGGTGTTGTCCGGCACGGCCACGCCCACGGTGCGCCAGTGGCCGGTGCCGTCCGCCAGGCCGCTGTCGACGAGCGTCCTGAGCAGCAGCACCACCGCGTTCCGCTGCTCCTCCGGGGTCAGCGGCGACGCCGCGCGGAGGGCGAGCGCGCCGAGGTGCGGCAGGTGGTCGAACCAGTCCGGGACGGGGGCCTCGGGCAGCGCGCGGCCTGCGGGTTTCGCAGCCGCGGCCGCGGCCGCCAGCGCCGTGATCAACTCCGGCAGCGTGGTCGCCTTGGCGCCGTGGTTGCTGCTGGAGCGGTACCCGCCGAACCAGCCGAGCGCGGCGTTCAGCTCCTGCTCCGTCACCACCGGTCCGCTGGGGGCCAGCGCGGCCAGGTCGACGCCCCGCGCCGCCACGGCGACCTCGCCGAAGCTCCGGAACGTGCGCAGCTGCTTCGCGGCCCGGCGGACCACGTCGAGGACACCGGCGATCAGGCCGGGGTGGGTGAGGCCGGGCAGCGCCTTGGTGACGGCGCGCGTGAGGTCGTCGCGCTCGCCGCCCAGCAGCGACGTGAGCCGCTCGCGCAGCGACCGCTCCTTGTGCTCCTTCTGGTCCAGCTCCGCCAGCCCGGCGGCGAGCATGGCGTCCACGGCGCGGCGGGTGACCCCGCGCAGCGCGGCGGACCCGGCCTCGTCACGGGGCGTGAACGAGTGCCACCACGCCGTCGGCACCAGGAACGGCGTGCCCGCCGCGTACGCCGAGTGGGACTCCCTCGTGGACAGTCCGCCCAGCAGGGTCCCGTTGTCGTCCACCAGGTCCACCGACCGGTACGACTCGGCGAACACGAGCCTGCCACCACCCGGCAGGGCGATCACGCCGTCGGGTCGGCGGGTGCCCTTCGGCAGCCGGACCCTGCGCCCGTCGACCCCCTCGCCGAGCCAGGAGCCGTCGGCCTCCTGGCGCACCCGCCAGCCGTGCAGGCCGTCGGCCGCGCCGAGCGGGCTGGCCGCGGTGCCCGCGACCGCCGGGCGCAGGTCGCAGTCCGACAGCGCGAGCGCGGTGCCGTCCTCGGTGAACTCCTCCAGGAACCGCGGCAGGCTGGCGCGGCCCAGTTCGCCGGTGGCCGGGTCGACCTCGTGCCACCACCACTTCTGGTTCTGCCGGGCCCCGGTCCACACCGTGACGCCGTCGCCGAAGGCCCTCGCGGGGTCGGGGATCCGGGTGTCGCCGCGGTGCACGACCCGCCGCCCGGTGAACCGGCCGCCGTCCGGCAGCGCGATGGACGGGTTCTCCAGGTCGTTGTTGTAGTAGCCGCGCTGCTCGTCGGTGGGGGCGAACACCCGGTCCGGAGCGTCGCTCCAGTAGGCCCGCTCGCCCTCGGACGTCCGCCAGCGCACCAGGAGCGCGCCGTCGAACCACGACGCGACCGGCGCGGACGACCAGGTGCTGGTGGTCGGGGGGATGCGGGCGACGTGCTCGGCGAGGATCCCGTCCGGGCCGACCACGATGAACGTGCCGCCCCGGCTGAGCACGATCGCGGGCCAGCCCTCGCCGCACGCGACCACGCCCTCGTTCTTGGCGCCGCCCACCGTGGAGAGCTTGGCGAACGCCTCCTCCAGCGCGGGCCAGCCCAACTCGTCGAACAGGCCGGTGCGCAGCGTGGTGTGCAGGGCGGCGGCGACGTCCGTGGCGGCGATCGTCTCGGCCGCCTCCGGCACGTCGGCGAACGCCTCGGGCAGCCGCACCACGGCCAGGGTTTCGAGGGTGTTCGCCAGACCGGGCAGGGCCGTGGCGGCGATCCCGTCCGTGCTGCCGGTGATCCAGCGGCGCAGCGCGGCCCGCAGGCCGGGCACCGCGAGCGCGCCCAGCAGCACCTCGGTGTCGGCGACGCCGTGCCGGGAGCTGGAGCGCAGGTGGGCGACGACCCCGCCGCCGAGACCGGGGGCGAGCTGCTCCGACGCGGCGAGCGCGCTCAGGTCGCGGCGGCCCGGACCGGTGTCGGACAGCCAGTCGGACACCTCGAACTGGTGGTCCTCGCGGTTGGGCTTGGCCAGCGGGACGTCGTGGGCCGCCAGCAGGTCGAGCACGTCCAGCTCGCTCTGCCGCCAGCCGCGCAGGGCCTTGACCGGGACGGCGTCGGCGGCGAGCCTGCCCGACATCTCCTCGACCAGGTCCAGCAGCGCGGCGGACCGGCCGACGGACCGCCACTCGGAGGCGCGGACCGCGAGCACCGACGAGAGCCACTCGGCGGGCACGGTCGGCACCTGGCCCGCAGGCTCGACGAGGGCGCGGGTGGCGCCGCAGGCCGTGAGGACGCCGAGCCACGTGTCGAGCGCGGAGGCCGACGCGGGCACGAACGTCAGCAGGAGGTGGCGGACCTCGGTGTCGCGGGTCGCCAGGGCGATCAGCGCGTCGCGGTAGGACTTCCAGAACCCGACACCGGCGCGGCTGACCGCGGGGCTGTCCAGGATGGCGCGCAGCAGCCGCTCGTCCTCGGCGGCGACGTCGAGCTTCGCCACCTTCGCCAGCCGCCGCAGGTCCTCCGGCATCCCGGTGTACGGCGGCAGGCCGCCGCGGGTGCGTTCGACGCACAGGGTCAGGAACAGCTCGTACGCCGAACCGCCGTCGTGCTTGCGGGCCAACCCCTTGGCGTGCGCCGACAGGGCCTTCGCCGTCAGCGCGCCCGCGAAGGCGAACTCCAGGAACACCTCGCGGGTCCGCTCCGGGTCGACCTTGAGGTCGTGCACCTCCTCGGCCTCGCGCGCCTTGCCGAACATGCTCGCGGCGTACGTCGGGTTGCCGTGCTCCAGGAAGATCCGCCCGGCCTGCTCGTAGAACGTCGGCAGGAAGTGCGGCGCGGAGCGGCCCAGCATCACGCCGAGGCTGGTGAAGCCGTCCTTGGCGGCGCCCGCGCGGGAGCGGGCCGTGCGGGCGAGGCGCTCCACGTCCTTCACCAGGTTGAGCGCGTGGTGGGCGTTGGCCGGGTCGTTCACCAGGGCCCAGGCGGGGAACCCGAGCGCGCTGCGTCTGCCCGTGCCGACCCCCGCGGTGCGGACGGGAGCGCCGAACCCGAGGTACTCGCTGGTCAGGTCCTCGGCGCGCCCGAGGACGGCGGGCACGAGCCGGACGACCACGCGGTCGCCGAGACCGGGGTGCGTGTAGTGGCGGGCGGTGATGGTGTCGCGGTCCTCGCCCGCTGCCTCGACGCCGGGCAGGACGGCTCCGACGGCGATCAGTGCCTTGCTCATGGTGCTACCACCGCTTCCTCGACGACGCGGCCGGCGTGGATCGCCGAGGCCATGCGCATTCCCTCGGACCACGCGACCGGTCCGACGTCGGACAGGGGGACCGCGGTTCCGTCCTCCAGCGCCCAGCGCAGTTCACCGGTCCAGGTCTCGCCCTCGGGGTAGTCCGAACCGATCCAGAACCGGGCCTCCACGACCCGGCCGTCCTCGAACGCGGAGTACACCGCGTCACCGCCGCGCACCGGGTAGCCGAGCGTGCGGCACCGGCCGTGCGCGTGGTTGAGCTGCTCGAACTTGCCGCCGGAGTAGTCGTCGACGGAGGTGCGGTTCGCCGGCACCCCCTCCGGCCGGACGAACGTCTGCCGGAACAGCTGCTGCGCCTTCTGCTCCACGCCCAGCTCGGCGCCGAACTCGCGCAGCTCCTCCAGGTCGTCCAGCAGGACCGGGTGCGGGATCGACACGACCTCGGGCCGCATCCGCACCGTGTCGCCGTCGAGGGTGACCACACCGAGGCCCTTCTCCGCGTCCACGTCCCGCAGGAACCCCGTTTCACCCTCCGCTGTGACCACCAGGTCACGCAGCGCGGCCGCCCACGCGGCGTCGGCCCACACCTCGGTGAGCAACGCCGTGGGCACGGGCAGTGAGCGGACCATCCATCCGTCCACGGCGGACAGGCACTCGGCCTCGTGGCGCGTCAGCCACTCGGCGAGCTGGCGCAGCTGCACCACCTGCGGATCGTCCTTGATGGACGCGGGCGTCGAGGAGAGCAGCTTTCCCTTGCCGTTGCGGCACTGGATCCTGCCGTTCTCCGCGAGCCGCACCTGGTACCCGGACGCGGCGTCGAGCCAGCCCACGGTTCCTCCTGCGAATCGGTCTTCTAGGTGACGAGCCGGAGGGTAGCGACGGGCACCGACAATTTTCGCCGCTCGCCTCCTTCGCAACCTCCGCGTGACCCCTCGGACCTGCTCGCCGGAGCGTCGAACGGCGCCGCCCGCGTGCTCTGCGGACGACGCCGTTCGGCTGTGCGGGTCGAGGCCGGCTAGGACCCGGACGGCTCCTTCCGGTCCTGACCGGACAGTGCCAGCAGGACGAGCGCCGCGCACACGAGCACGAGGTTCTTCAGCACGAACTCCCCGTTCCCGTTGAGCAGCAGCGGGTTGCCGTCCGTCAGCACCATCGACGGCGCCTGGAAGAACACGAGGAACGTGCCCGCCAGGTGGGCCGCGACCGCGATCAGGGTCAGCCGGACGGGCCGCCCGACCAGCAGCGCGGCGCCGAGCGCGACCTCCACCCAGCCGAGGGCGGGGACCAGGAACCCCTGGTCCGCCCACGGCACCGTGGCGCCGACCAGTTCCGAGACCGGCGAGTCTCCGGTCACCTTGAGCACGCCGAACCACACGAACACGACGCCGAGGGAGATCCTCAGCGCGGGCCGCGTCACGCGGTTCAGCACCTGCTCGACCGCGACCTTCACGCCCGCCACGTCAGTCGCCCAACGGGTTGAGCAGGTCGCCCTTGCCCTCGAAGGCGAAGAGCAGGAGGTCGGTCATCCGGAACGTCCGCGAGTCCGGGCCCAGCGAGGGCCGCCACGACGGCGCCCGCACGATCGACGTGCGGCTGCCCTCCATGGCCCGGTGGAACACCTCGGCGGTGATCCGACCGCCGACCGGCCCGAGCAGACCGCCGTTCACCTCGGCCTCGCGCAGGACGTAGAACCACAGGGGCGTGTCGGCGGCCAACTCCTCCCGCTGCTCGTCGGTGAGCGCGTCGAGCGACGCCCCGCCGTCACCGACCAGGATCTGCTCGGTCGTCAGCGGTTCCACGCGGAGGAAGTCCGCCATCTGCTGCCCGCTCGCCAACCGGACCATGCTCGCCCTCGTGAGGTTGCGGAAGGAGAGGTTGCGCTGGATCTCGGCGAACGTCGTGCCACGACCGCCGAACGTGCCCGCAGGCAGTTGCGTGAGCGGGTTGACCAGCAGCGTGTCGATCCGCTTCGCCACGTTGCCACCGCCCTCCGGCGGCGCGAGGTCCGGCCGGTCCGCCTCGGTGAAGTCGAAGAGGCGGCGGAAGTCCGCGATCCAGTTGGTCGGCAGCGTGTCGACCGTGCCGGAGTTCGGGTTGTCCAGGTCGGGGAGCTGCGACCCCGGCTGGAAGTTGCCCGCGACACCGGTGAAGGTGAACAGCGCCAGCAGGGTCCCGATCCCGCCGGGACCGCCGGTGTTGAACACCCGGTTCCACTGGTAGGCGCCCCGGATCATGCTGTGCCCCAACCGGTACGTGGCGACCGAGAACTCGATCGGCATCGTCGGGTGGTTCCCGTGGCGGGCGTACCCGCGGCCGGGGGCCTCGAAGAACCGGCGGCCGTTGGTGAAGACGTCCTCCACGATCGCCGGGTCGACGATCCTCGGCAGGAAGTCGGTGCGCAGCATCCACTGGTAGTGCCGGACCACGTGCTCGCGGGCCGCGGTGAACAGCCGCCGTCCGCTGAGGCCCTTGAGCGCCAACTCCTCGACCACCTGGTTGTGGAAGCGGATGAACGCCAGGTGCGTCTGCGCCACCACGAGGTTCTCGTCGTTGCGCGCGTCCGGGATCAGCGGCAGCCGCCGGTCCGCGGCCGTGCCACCCGTGCCGCCCCGGCGCGGCAGGTCGAAGCCGTCCAGTTCGACGTTGACCCGCTCGTCCGGGAAGCTCGTCGCGGACGTCCTGCCCACCTTGAGCTTCACGCCGTCCTCGGTGTAGAAGACGCGGTCGTCCTTGTCCTCCGGGCCCCGGCCGTACACCGAGTCCAGGTCCAGCGCCGGAGACCTGCCCTGGAGCAGCTCCCCGAGGGTGACGTCGTCGCCCAGCAGGGCCTCGGTCCGGTCCATCGTCAGGTCGTGGTCGACGAACTGGCCGAGGTAGGTGAAACCGGCCGGGATGGCCGAATCCGCCTGCGGGACGTCGTCGGTGGTGGCCACGGCCAGCGCGGTGCGGACCTCCTCGTCGGTCCGCACCCCCTTCGGCCCGAGGCGGGAGAAGCGGAACCGCCGCAGCTCCTCCACCGTGGACGGCTGTCGTGCGGTCGGATCCCCGTGGCCGTCGAATTCGAGCACTCCTTCGCCGACCACGAAGAAGCTGTCGCGCGCGTGCTTTTTCACATGGACCCCCCGGTCTGGTGCCGGTCGCGAACCGGCCGCGGCGGCGCACCCCCTGTGCGCCGCCCACACCTGGTAGGAGGGGCGTGGCCCGGCGGTGGATACGCCGAATGCCCCGGTTCTCCCTGGGGTCAGCCCTTCGCGAACGCCCGGCGGGCGTGGGCGAGGAGTTCGCGCAGGGCGGGGGCGGTGCCGCGCCGCCAGACCAGGCAGAGGAGGGCGGGGGTGGTGACGTCCGCGATCGGGAGGGCCGTCAGGCGGTCGCGGTAGTGCGCGGCCATGGACTCGCTGAGGACCGCGACGCCGAGGCCGCGGGCCGCCAGGTCGGCGATGGCGTCGGCGGCGCTGGCCAGCAGGCCGATCACCGGGCGCAGGTCACGTGCGGCGCACGCCTGGTCGAGCACGGTGCGCAGACCGGTGCCGGGCGGCATGCACACGAGCGGGTGGGCGCACAGGTCGCGGAGGGTGACCCGGCGGAGAGCCGTCAGCGGGTGGTCCGGGGGCACGGCGGCGACCAGCCGCTCGCTGATGATCGTCACCGACTCCAGGCCCTCGGGCGCGGCCGTCGCGGTGCCGACCAGCGCCAGGTCCGCGGTGCCGTCGCGCACGGCCTGGACCAGGCGGTCGGAGTTGTCCTCCAGCAGGGACACCTCCACGCCGGGGTGGGCGCGGTGGAACGAGGCGAGCGCGTCGAACAGCGGCGTGACGGTGCAGCCGACGACCATGCCGACGGTGAGCCTGCCCCGGATCAGGTCGGTCACCTCGCCCACGGCCTGGCCGACCGCGTGCGCCGACGCCAGCGCGGCGCGGGCGTGGTCGAGCGCGGCCTTGCCCGCGACCGTGAGGGTGGCGGTGCGGGAGGACCGGTCGAACAGCTCGGCGCCGAGTTCCCGTTCCAGCTGCCGGATCTGCGCGCTGACACCGGACTGGCTGATGCGCACGCGTTCGGCCGCCCTGGTGAAGTTGCGCTCCTCGGCGACCGCGACGAAGTACTCCAGCTGCCTCAATTCCATGACTGGGGATTCTAGCTGCCAGTAGAACCAGCTGTTGGACTTCTGGATTCCGTTCGCCCAGGCTGGAGGCATGAACGAGAAGGCGATGCGACCCGAGGACCTCACCAGGCTGTTCGTCGAACGGTCGAACGCGGGCGACGCGGCGGGCGTCGCGGCCCTCTACGAGGAGGACGCCGTGATGGCCTACCCGCCCGGCGGCCGGACGGTCGGCCGCGCGGCGATCCAGGCGCTCTGGGAGCGGGTACTGGCCAACCGCCCGCACTTCGAGCAGGAGGAACCGCTGCCCACGCTGGTGAGCGGCGACATCGCCCTCACGTCGACCCCGCCGAAGGACGGCTCGGGCGCTCGCGCCCAGGTGGTCCGCCGCCAGCCCGACGGCAGCTGGCTGCGGCTGCTGGACCAGCCGGAGTTCGTCCAGGGCTGAGCGACCGTACGCGTCGTTCGAAAGGCGATACATCGGCAGCGCCGATGTATCGCCGCTGCACCGGGGAACCCGACCCTGCTGGGATGAACAGAACCGCGAAGACGGTCTTGTACACCCTGTCCGGCGGGGCGCTGTCAGCGTTGTTCACCCTGGCCGGGACCAGCCAGGCGGAAGCAGCACCGCCACCCCCGCCCAAACCCGCCCCCTCACCCGCGCACGGCATCGAGGAGAAGAAGCGGGCGCAGCAGCAGAAGGTCGCGGCCACCAAGCCCAAAACGGCTCCCAAGCCCGCGCCCAAACCGGCTGCCAAACCGAAGCCGGCTACCAAACCGAAGCCTGCTGCCAAACCCGCGCCGAAGCCTGCTGCCAAGCCGAAGCCGAAGCCTGCCGTGGGGTTGCGGGCGGCCGAGGTGAAGAACAACGTTGCGCGTGATCAAAGCAAGGCCAAGCCGAAGCCTGCTGCCAAACCAGTGCCAAAGCCGGCTCCCAAGCCCGTGCCGAAGCCGGCTGCTAAGCCGAAGCCGAAGCCTGTGGTGGGTTTGCGGGCGGCCGAGGTGAAGAACAATGTCGCGCGTGATCAGAGCAAGCCCAAGCCGAAGCCTGCTGCTAAGCCGAAGCCTGTGGTGGGGTTGCGGGCTGCTGAGGTGAAGAACAACGTTGCGCGTGATCAGAGCAAGGCCAAGCCGAAGTCGGTTGCCAAGCCGAAGCCGAAGCCTCCGGTGGGATTGCGGGCCGCTGAGGTGAAGAACGATGTCGCGCGTGATCAAAGTAGGGCCAAGCCGAAGTCGGTTGCCAAGCCGAAGCCGAAGCCTCCGGTGGGATTGCGGGCCGCTGAGGTGAAGAACAATGTCGCGCGTGATCAGAGCAAGGCCAACACCAAGCCTGTCGTGGGGTTGCGGGCCGCTGAGGTGAAGTACGACGTCGCGCGCGATCGGAGCAAGGCCAAGGGCAAGCCGAAGCCCGTGGTGGGGTTGCGGGCGGCCGAGGTCAAGCACGGTGTTGCCCCGGAGGGACCGCAGGGGCGGCAGGCTCGGCCCAGGAAGTTGTCGCAGTCCGTGAGGCTCGCCGAAGCGGCGGCGGAACGTCAGTCGACGACCGAGAAGCAGTTCGCCGCGCAACGCCGGACCACCGACTTCACCCGGCAGGTCGAGAACTTCGCGGGCAAGACGGGCGACAACATCGCCGGCGACGCCACCGACACCTTCAAGCTGCCCCTGTCGCTCGGCGACGGACTGATCGGCCTCGCCGCCGAGCGCCGGGTCACCGCGGCGGGACAGACCAAGAAGGGCGCCACCCGGAACTACTCCGAGGCGGCGAGGAGGGCCGCCGAGTCGCAGGCCAGGGCCAGGACGTCGGGCACGGCGGCCGGGAGCCTCGAAGCCGCGCAGGCCAGGGGCGGCCAGGCCGCCGCGTTGCAGGGCTTCCGGGACGCCGCGGCGAACGAGCGCGCCGCCAAGGCCACCGCGAGGAGCCTGCCGCTCAAGGTCGGGCTGCCCGTCACGGTCGCCTCCACCGTCTACGACATCGCCAACGGCAAACCGGCAGACAAGGCGATCGCCAGCGGCGGTGTCGGGATCCTCGGCAGCATCGCGGCGGGCGCGGGTGTCGGAGCCTTGGGCGGCGGGCCGGTGGGTGCCTTCGTCGGCGGTATCGCGGGTGGGCTGATCGCCAGCGGGGTCACGGACGCGGTGTGGGACGCCGTCGCCGGTGAGGAGCAGGAGAGCGAGTAGCGCGGCCGGGAAGCAGGTGCGGTCCGATGAGGTGATCGGGGTCGGCGCGCGTCCTCCGCGGGCTTGGGACGACGGGACGCTCGAAGTGTTCCAACGGGCGGGGGTGATTCGCGCCGACCTCGCGCACCGAAGGCCGCCGCTAGTCGCCGAGTTCCGCGCGCACCAGCGGGAGCACCTCGGTGCCGAGCAGTTCGATCGCCGTCATCACCTTGGCGTGCGGCACGCCAGCCCAGTCCATCTGCATCGCGTACCGGTCGGCCCCGACGAGCCGTCCGACGGAGATGAGCCGCTCGGCGATCTCCTCCGGGCTGCCCGCGAAGATCGCACGGGCACCGCGGGTGTACTCGTCGTACTCGTCGCGGGTCGGCACCGCCCAGCCGCGGGCCCTGGCGCCGTACTTCATGGTCTCCAGCCAGTACGGGTAGAAGGACTCCTTGGCGTCCTGGGAGTTCTTCGCCACGAGGCCGATGGCGCTCATCGTCACGTGCAGGTCCTCCGGCGCGTGCTCGCCCGCCGCGCCCGCCCGGCGGTACAGGTCCACCAGCGGCGCGAAGCGCTCGGGCTCGCCGCCGATGATCGCGTACACCACCGGCAGCCCGAGCACGCCCGCGCGGGCCGAGGACTGGGGGTTGCCGCCCGTGCCGACCGAGATCCGCAGCTTCTCCCCGTACGGCCGGGGCAGGACGCGGACGTTCTCCAGCGGCGCGCGGAACCGCCCGGACCACGTGACCGGGTCCTCGCGGTCGATGCGCAGCAGCAGGTCCAGCTTCTCCTCGTACAGCTCGTCGTAGTCGCCGAGGTCCGCGCCGAACAGCGGGAACGACTCGGTGAACGACCCGCGCCCCGCCAGCAGCTCCGCCCGTCCGCCGCTGAGCTGGTCGAGCGTCGTGAACTGCTGGTAGACCCGGACGGGGTCCTCGGTGCTCAGCACGGTCACGGCGCTGCTCAACGTGATCCGCTCGGTCACGCTCGCGGCGGCCGCGAGGACCGTGCCGGGGTTGGAGATCGCATAGGTGTCCAGGTGGTGCTCGCCCAGCCCGTAGAACCCGAGGCCGAGTTCGTCGGCGAGCTTGATGCGCTCGATCGTGTCGGCCAGCGCGCGGGACACCGGGATCTGCTCGCCGGTCAACGGGTCCGGGTGCCGGTCCGCGAAGCTGTAGATCCCGAGTTCCATGGTTCCTCCGCGCTCGTGGTGGGTCACCGCCGAACCTACGCCTCATAGGTTGAAGCATCAACGTGACTGTGGCGAGCGTCGCGGCGGCCCCGCGCGGGGCCGCCGCCGTGTCGACTACTCGGACCGCTCCAGCCACTCCGCGAGGGTGGTCTCGGTGGTGGGCCCGCCTTCGCCCACGACCAGGCTGCGTTCGCCAAGTTCGGTGCCGAAGTAGCGGGCGTCCGGGTCCGTGACGACCGGGCGCGGGTCGCGGCGGGCGCTCAGGCTGCGCCGGAGGAAGTCGTCCATGCCGATCAGCTCGGGACCGCCGATCTCGACGATGCCGCCGACGGGTGAGCCCACGGTGACGCGGGCGACCGTCGTGACGACGTCGTCGGCGGCGATGGGCTGCATCAGCGCCGACGGCGCCCGGACGACGTCGTCCACGGTGGAGGAGTCGGCGATGGCCGCGGCGAACTCGAAGAACTGCGTCGCCCGCACGATCGAGTGGGGGAGCGCAGACTTCGCGATGAGCTGCTCCTGCGCGACCTTCGCGCGCAGGTAGCCGCTGTCCGGCAGGGTGTCGGCGCCGACCACCGACAGCGCCACGTAGTGGCCGACCCCCGCGGTGGCCGCCGCCGCGAGCAGGTTGGTGGTCGCCGTCTCGAAGAACTCCAGCACGGCCGCGTCCGCGAACGACGGGGAGTTCGACACGTCCACGACCGCGTCCGCGCCGGTGAGCACGTCGGCCAGGCCCTCGCCGGTGATCGTGTCGACCCCCGAGGACGGCGACGCGGGCACCGCCTCGTGGCCGTGCTCGCCCAACTCGGCCACGAGCTTCGATCCGATGAGCCCGCTGCCGCCGATAACCACGATCTTCATGGTGCACCTTCCACGTTTTCCGTTCGGTCACCAGTCATGACCGGACAGCCCGTCGTCCTGTGACAGGTCACCGCGAAGAAGTGCCCGCCAACTTCGCGGGGTTCATCACCCACTGCACCTGGTCGATGCCCTCGGCCGACGCGCTGACCGACACGACGGCGGACGGGACGCCGTCGTGCGCGACGACGACGGAGGACCAGCCGTTCGCCTCGACCCACGTGACCGAGGCGCCGGTCCAGAACTTGGTCGCGAACGTGGCGATGAACCGGGAGACGTGCGTCCGGCCGACCACGGGGATCTTCGAGGCGCGCACGACACCGCCGCCGTCGGAGTAGCTGACGACGTCGGCGGCGAGCAGGCCCTCCAGCGTGGCGAGGTCACCGGTCTGGGCGGCGGAGAGGAACGCGCTCAGCAGTCGCCGCTGCTCTGCCTGGTCCACCGGCGCGCGGCGGCCGCCGGCGATGTGCTTGCGGGCCCGGCTGACCAGTTGGCGGACGTTCGACTCGCTCGTCGCGACGATCTCGGCGATCTGGGGGTAGGGGTAGTCGAACGCCTCCCGCAGCACGTAGGCCGCGCGTTCGGTCGGCGTGAGCTTCTCCAGCAGCAGCAGGATCGCCAGCTCCAGCGCCTCGCCGCGTTCGGCGCCCAGCGCGGGGTCGGCGCTGGTGTCGACGGGTTCGGGCAGCCACTGCCCCGCGTAGGTCTCGTGGCGGGAGCGGGCGGACTGGGCCGAGTTGATCGCCAGCCGGGTCGTGACCGTGGTGAGGAACGCCGGGGTGCTCCGCACCGCGTCGCGGTCGGCGGCCTGCCAGCGGAGCCAGGCCTCCTGGACGACGTCCTCGGCTTCCGCGGCGCTGCCGAGCATGCGGTACACGATGCCGAACAGGCGGGACCGCTGGTCGTCGAACTCCGCCGCGGCGTGGTCCAGTCCGGTCTGCTGGTCGAGCGGGTTGGCGGGCACGGCGATCACGCTAGCGCCGCCCCAGGTGCGCGGGGCCGCCCGTCGCTCGAAAGAGGACCGTACCCCGGTCGGAGGATGCTCGTTCGAGGCAGCACGGGCCTGCCTAGCCTCCGTCACGTTCAGCGATCGACTTCGGAGGTCTCCGCTCGTGCCCGAAAACCCCGACACCCCGGTCGCGCTCACCCATCGGGCGGTCGCGTCGCGTGAGGAGGATCCGGCGGCGGCTCGTGAGCTGCTCGGCCGGGCGCTGGCCGGGAAGGTGGACTACGAGCCCGCCTGGCGGTGGCTGGCCGAGGTGGTGGACGACCCGGCGGAACGGCGGTTCTGCCTGGACCGGGCGTACGCGATCGAGGCCGACCCGCTCACCGGGCAGGCGCGCCGGGAACTCGACGGGATCGAGCCGCGGCCGCCGGTGGAGGTCGAGGACCTGGTGGAGCCGCCCAGGCCGGGGACACCGGCGCGTCCCCGGCGGCGAGGGGCGTGGATCGCGGTCGCGGCCGTGGTGGCCGTGCTGCTGAGCGTGCTCGGGGTGTACACGGCGTCGGGCGGCCAGAACGGGGAGCCGGTGCACGTCGCGCTGGTGGCGGGGATGGCGAAGCCCGGAGCGGTCGCGATGGAACGCGGTCTGCGGATGCACCTGGACGCGGTGAACTTGGCGGGCGGTGTCGACGGGCACCCGGTGGAACTGCTCGTCTACGACGACGGGGACCAGGTCGACAAGGCCCGGTCGATCGCGGAGGAGATCGTCCGCGAGGACAGGGCGCTGTTCGTGGTGGGGCACGGGAGCAGCGACACGGCCCTGGTGGCGGCGCCGATCTACCAGCGGGCGCGCATCCCGGCGATCACGCCGTCCGCCGGGTCGTCGCGCATCACCGACGGCAGCGACTGGTACTTCCGCAGCATGTTCGGGAACCGCACGCAGTCGGACTTCCTGGCCGTCTACGTCGCCGACGTGCTCGGGTCGGCGAAGGCGCAGGTCGTGCACGACGCGGACGAGGCGGGGCGGTCGGTGCGGGAGTCGTTCGCCGAGTCGTTCGGGGAGTTCGGCGCGGTCACGGCGGAGGTGGCGCTGGACAAGTCCACTGTGGACGTCGGGGCGCTGGACCCGGTGACGCCGGTCGTGCTGGCGACGGAGATCGACACCGGCGTCGAGGTGGTCCGGCGGCTGCGCACGTCCGGGGTCACGGCACCCGTGCTGGCCACGGCTTCCCTTGGCACGCAGACGTTCCACGACGCGCTGAGCGAGGCGGAGCGCGAGCTGGGCAGGCCAGGACTGCTGACCCGTGACCTCTACGTCGGCACGCCGCTGGC
The DNA here is from genome assembly GCA_049997955.1 of Umezawaea sp. cmx-9-4. Classification (GTDB taxonomy): domain Bacteria; phylum Actinomycetota; class Actinomycetes; order Mycobacteriales; family Pseudonocardiaceae; genus Umezawaea. The sequence goes on from JAEBDY010000005.1 coordinate 500,416, forward strand.
GAACGACGCGCTGTCCGGTCCGGCGCTGACGTGGGCGGAGGACTACGAGCGGCGGTACGGCGAACGGCCGCCGTGGCAGGCGGCGACGGCTCGGCAGGCGCTCAACGTCGGGCTGCACGCCATGCGCGGGGGCGGCCTGAGCCTCGCCGCGGACCGGCGTTCGGCGGACCGGCAGCGGGTGCGCGACGGGTGGGCGGCCCTGAAGGACCGCAAGAACTCGTTCCCGGCGCTGCTCGGGCCGCTGTACTTCTCGCCGACCGGCTCGGCGCAGATGTCGGTGTCCGTCGTGACCAGCGACGGGTCGCGGTTCGTGTCGGCGCCGGTGCAACTGACGATCTACGAGCCGCCGTCGGACGAGGCGCTGCGGGACGGCTTGACCGCCGGGACGGTGATCGGGATCGGGGACCGGTACCTGATCCGCCGCCAGGTCGTGGCCACGGGCATCAACCTCAACGAGGTGCGCGACCTGGACACCAGGGACGGCACGTACTTCGTCGACTTCTTCCTGTGGCTCAAGTACACCGGCGACCACGTGGCCTCCGACGTGCAGTTCGTCAACGCGGTCAAACCCGACCTCAAGCTCGGTCAGCCGCTGCGGGACGTCACCGAGAACGGCGGCACGTACCGGCTCTACCGGGTGGGGGAGCGCTTCAAGAGCGGGTTCGAGTTCCGCGGCTTCCCGTTCGACCACCAGCGGCTCGTCGTCCTGCTGCAGAACCGGACGCGCACCGCCGACCAGGTGGTGTACGTGACCGACAAGGAGATCCTGGACCAGCCGCCGAGCGCCTACCTGAACAGCGGCGCCGACGCGGACGCGGACATCAACGAGATCCCGAACTGGGTGGCGGCCTCGGCGCGGTTCTTCCAGCGCACGGTCGGCAGCAGCGACGCGCTGGGCGACAGCGAGGGCGCCGGGTCGGGCATCTACTACAGCCAGTACGCGGGCGAGGTGGAGATCGTGCGCGACACGGCGCCGTTCCTCGTGAAGAACCTGCTGCCGCTGGTGCTGCTGATCTGCGTGACCTACCTGTCGCTGTTCTTCTCGGCGTCCGACGGCGGAGCGCCGGTGTCGATGGGCGTCACGGCGATCCTGAGCACGGCCGTCCTGCTCAACAACGTGACGTCGCAGCTCCCGTCGGTCAGCTACACGGTCGCGCTGGAGTGGGGCTACTACGCGTTCATCCTGCTCGCCTCGACCTGCGTGCTGATCGCCATGCTGCGCAAGCGGTTGGCGTCGACCCGGCGGGAGGGCGCTGAGCGGAAGCTGACCAGGGCCGCCCGCGTCGGCTATCCGCTCTACCTGCTCGGGGTGGTGCTCACCTACGTGGTCGTGTTCGGCTGAACGCGCCGAAACCGGCCCGCACCACCGGGAGAAGTCCTGTCACGATGAGGTGGTGCTGGTGACGATCCTCGCGTTCGAGGGCGTGACGACGATCGACGTCACGGCCCCGGAGGGCGTTTTCGGCCACGCCAACCACTTCGGCGCGGACTACGTGGTCCAGGTCGTCTCACCGGACGGCGCGGACGTGCGCACGGCCAACGGGGTCGAGGTGCGGGTCGAGGCCTCCGCGCGGGACGCCGAACCGGGTGGCACGGTGCTCGTCCCCGGCGCGGACGACGTGCACCTGGACCCCGTGCTCCTGGAGGCCGCCAGCCTGCTGGCCGTGGGCGCGGACCGGGTCACGTCGGTGTGCACCGGCTCGTTCCTGCTCGCCGAACTCGGCCTGCTGGACGGCCGCGCGGCGACCACCCACTGGCGGCAGGTCGGCCTGTTCGCCGAGCGCTACCCGCGGGTCTCGGTGCGGCCGGACGACCTCTGCGTGCGGGACGGCGACCTGGTCACGGCGGCGGGCGTCAGCTCCGGCATCGACCTGGCGCTCGCGCTGGTGGAGGACGACCACGGCGCCGAGGTCGCGGCCGAGGCGGCGCGGGCGATGGTCGTGTTCCTGCAACGCCCCGGCGGCCACTCCCGGTTCTCCGTGCCGTCGCGGAGCCGCGTGCCGCACGGGAGCCCGCTGCGCGCGGTGCTCGACTCGATCGCCGCCGACCCCGCGGCGAACCACTCCGTGTCCGCGATGGCGGGCACCGCCGCCGTGAGCGCCCGGCAGCTGGCGCGGCTGTTCCACGACGAGATCGGCACGACCCCGGCCCGGTACGTGGAACTGGTGCGGCTGGAGCTGGCGCAGGAGCTGCTGCGGAAGGGCCACACCGCGGCCGTGGCGGCGGTGCGGAGCGGGTTCGGCGGCGACGACGCGCTGCGGCGCGTGTTCACCGGCAGACTGGGGATGTCGCCGACCTCCTACCGGGAACGGCGCACCTGACGAAGGGCCGACGATGACGGACTACCCAGCGCTGATCGTGCCGGTGGACCACGTGCAGGCCGTGCCGCGGCACATCCGCGCGATGCTCGCCGACGAGGTCGTGGTCGACACCACCCGCGCCCTCTACGTCTGGGAGCACTCGCACTACCCGCAGTACTACGTCCCCCGCGCGGACGTCCGGGCCGATCTGCTGGTGGACGAGCACGCCACCCGCGACAGCAGCCGGGGCGTCGCGCACGTCCACGGCGTGCGCGTGGGCGGGGAGCACCGGCCGTCGAGCGCCCTGCACTACGCGGACTTCCACGACGCGGTGCGGTTCGACTGGGCCGCGATGGACATGTGGTTCGAGGAGGACGAGCAGGTCTTCGTCCACCCCCGCGACCCGTACGCGCGGGTGGACGCGCTGCGGTCGTCGCGCGTGGTGCGGGTCGAGCTGGACGGCGTCGTGGTCGCCGAGTCGTCGTCACCGGTGCTGGTGTTCGAGACCGGCCTGCCGACCCGGTACTACCTGGGGCGGACCGACGTCGACTTCTCCGCGCTGACGCGCACGAACACGGTGAGCGCCTGCCCGTACAAGGGGACGACGACCGACTACTGGTCGATCACCACCCCGAGCGGCGTCCACCCGGACCTGGCGTGGAGCTATTCGTTCCCCACCAAAGACCTCCTGCCGATCGCGGGGCTGGTCGCGTTCTACGACGAGAAGGTCGACGTCTTCCTCGACGGCGTCGAGCAGGAGCGACCGGTGACGCACTTCTGAGTCACGTCCGCAGGCGCGGCAGGGCTTGGCGCAGGCGCAGCAGCAGGTGCAGGTCCAGCGCGCGGTCCGGCTCCCGCCAGTTCTCGCCGAGCAGCCGGTCGATCACCGCGAGCCGCTGGTAGAGCGTGTTCACGTGCACGCCGAGCTCGTTCGCGGCGGCCGCCGGGCGCCTGCCGTGGTCCAGGAACGCGTGCAGCGTGCGCATCAGCGGCACCGAGCGGTGCTCCTCCTCCACCAGCACCGCCCCGAGTTCGCGGTCGACCATGCCCCGCACGTTCTGCCGTCCCTGCTGGCTGAGCAGGACCTGGTACACGCCGAGGCCTTCGGCGGAGGTGATCACCCCGGTCCGGTCGAGCGCGATGAGCGCGTCCAGCGCCTGTTCGGCCTGGCGGCGGCAGCGGGCCAGGTCGCCCGCCCCGGCGGAGGGACCCGCGATCCCCGCGGTGAGCCCGGCCGAGTCGTCCCAGCTCCCGGTCAGCGCCTCGGGGTCGTCGACGGGCACGGCCGCGAGCAGCCGCCCGCCCTCGGTGGCCACGGTCGACCCCTCCGGCAGCGCCGCGAGGAGCCGGGACCGCGCGGCCGGGGTGCTCGGCCGCGCCACGAGCACGCTGTAGGTCCGCGTCGCGTCGAGCCCGGCGCCCCGCAACTGCCGCGCCGCGTCGACGACGGGTCGGGACAGCAGGTCGAGCAGGTGGGCGTCGCGGGTCAGCCGGGCGGCGCGCTCGACCGCCTCCTGCCCCACGAGGACCAGCGCGAGCGGGGGAGCGGCGCGTTCCAGCAGCAGCCGGTCGTCCGCGCTCGGCTCGGCGGGGCCTGCCAGCACCAGCGCGCCCAGCACCCGACCGCCTGCGATCACCGGCTGCACCAACAGGTGTCCGGTGGGGGAGACCAGGTCCGCGGCGGCACCCGTGCCGTCGAGCGCGTCCAGGGCGGGGCCGAGCACGTCGGGGTGCACGGGGGGTGGCTCGCCCGCGTGGGCGAACACGACCTCGTCGGTCGCCGCCGCCGCGACCTGGCCGAGCAGGTCGTCCACGCCGCCGCCGTCGAGCACGACGCGCGTGAGCCGCCGGTCCCAGCGCAGGGTCCGTTCGAGGCGGTCGACGGTCGCCTTCGACGCCTGCGCCGACCGGGCGTTGTCGATCGCCACGGCCGCGTGCGCGGCCAGCGCCGACAGCAGCGCGATCTCGTCCTCGCCGAAGCTGCGCTCCTGCCGCTTGCACGCCAGCAGCGCGCCGAGCACCCGGCCGTGCAGGCTCAGCGGCACGCCGAGCAGACCGCGCATGTTCTCCGCGATCGCCGCCCGGTCCGCCTCGGCGTCGTGCCGCACCCCCGGTTCGGAGCGGTAGTCGGGCGTCCACACCGGTTCGCCGCGCGCCACCACGGCGGCGGCGACGCCGGTGTCGAGCGGGATGCGCAGGCCGAGCAGCTGCGGGGTGAGCGCGCCGTCGGCGACGTCGATGCGCAGGTGGTCGTCCTCGACCAGCGCCAGGTAGGTCAGGTCGACGCCCAGCAGCCGCCTGGCCTGGCCGACGACCTCCCGGACGAGGTCGTCCGGGTCGTGCAGGGTCGAGAGCCGGTGGGCGATGTCGTTGAGCGCGGACAGCTCGGTGGCGCGCTGCCGCCGTTGCGCCAGCAGGGAACTCAGCCGCAGCGCGGAGTGCGCGTCGCGGTCGACGTCGGCCCCGCCGCCTGCGGCGCGCAGCTCGTCGTGGTGGCGGGCCAGCGCGTCAGCGGACGCGTCGTCGAGCAGCAGGTCCAGCCACGAGGTCACGGTTCCTCCTCGTCGGTGGACGAAAGGTCCACTCGATCGGGTCAAGCATGGAGAGTACACACATTGCCGCGTCCGGTCCCCCGTCGCTAGCGTCGAACGGAGGACACCAACGGAGGTGGGCGGAATGGACGACCTGAGCGCACTGCTGCCGCCCGGCCGGGTGCTCCGCGACCCGGACGTGCTGCGCTCCTACAGCCACGACGAGGCCGAGTGGGCGCAGTGGGAACCGCCCGCGTTCGTCGTTCGGCCGCGCACGGCCGAGGAGGTCCGGACCGTCGTGCGGCACTGCGTCGAGCACCGGATCCCTGTGGTCGCGCGCGGTGCGGGCACCGGGCTGTCCGGCGGCGCCAACGCGATCGCCGGGTGCGCGGTCATCGCGCTCGACGGGATGCGCGCGATCAAGGAGATCGACCCGCTGGAGAAGCTCGCCGTCGTCGAACCCGGCGTGGTCAACGACGACCTGCGCGCGGCCTGCGCCGAGCAGGGGCTCTGGTACCCGCCGGACCCGGCCAGCTCGCCGTGGTCGACCATCGGCGGCAACGTCGCCACCAACGCGGGCGGCGTGTGCTGCGTGAAGTACGGCGTCACCGGCGACTACGTGCTGGGGCTCCAGGTCGTGACCGGCACCGGCGAGCTGGTGCGGCTCGGCCGCCGCACCGCCAAGGGCGTCGCGGGCTACGACCTCACCTCGCTGCTGGTCGGCTCCGAGGGGACGCTCGGCGTCATCACCGAGATCACCGTGCGTCTGCGGCCCCGGCGCGCACCCGAGCACACGGTGGCCGGGTACTTCCCGTCCGCCGTCACCGCGGGCCTCGCCGTGCAGCGGATCGCCGCCGCCGGACTCACGCCGTCCGCGCTCGAACTGGTCGACCGGCACTGCCTCGCCGCCGTGGACCGGTGGAAGAACACGGGCTTCTCGGCGGACGCGGACACCGTGCTGCTGGGGCGCGCCGACGCGCCCGGAGCGGCGGGGGAGGCCGAAGCCGACGCGATGCTCGCCTGCTTCGACGCGGCGGGCGCGACCTGGAGCGCCCGGTCGACCGGTCAGCAGGAGGCCGACGCCCTGTTCGACGCTCGTCGCCTCGCCTACCCGGCGCTGGAACGGCTCGGCCCGGTCCTGACCGAGGACGTCTGCGTGCCGGTCGGCCGGGTCGCGGAGATGCTGGGCCGCATCCAGGAGATCGGCGTCCGGCACGACACCAGGATCGCCAACATCGCCCACGCGGGCGACGGCAACCTGCACCCGTTGCTGCTGACCGAACCCGGCGACGAGGACGGCAGGCGGCGCGCGCAGGCCGCGTTCGCCGACATCATCGCCGAAGCACTGGAACTCGGTGGCACGGTCACCGGCGAGCACGGCGTCGGACTGCTCAAGCGCGACGGCCTCCGGCGGGAGCTGGACCCGGCCGTGCTCGCCCTGCACCGGGCCGTGCGCGACGCGCTCGACCCGCACCACATCCTCAACCCCGGCAAGCTCTTCAGTCAGGAGGCGGAATGACCACCGACCCGCTCGTGCGCATCGGCGAGGCCATCTTGCGCGGCAGGCACGACGACGGCGTGTTCTCGTTCAAGGACATCCCGTACGCGCGCGCCGACCGCTTCGGATTGTCGGAACCCGTTGTGCTGCAAGGAGAACGCGACGCGACGTCGTTCGGTCCGACCGCGCCCCAGCCAGGCACCCGGATGCCCGGCGTCGACCTCGAAGGCATCGTCGGACCCGGCTGGGTGCCCGGCGAGGACTACCTCACGGCCAACGTGTGGACGCCCGATCCCGGCGCGTCCGGACTGCCGGTGATGGTGTTCGTGCACGGCGGCTCGTTCATCGGCGGAACCGGCCGCGCCACCGGGTACGACGGCACCGCGTTCGCCCGTGACGGCGTGGTGCTGGTGACGGTGAACTACCGCGTCGGGTTCATCGGATTCGGCTCCCTGCCGGGGGTTCCGGAGAACCGCGGCCTGCGCGACCAGGTGGCCGCGCTGGAGTGGGTGCGGGCCAACGCCCCCGCGTTCGGCGGCGACCCGGACAACGTGACCGTGTTCGGGGAGTCGGCGGGCGCGCTCGGCGTGTGCGACCTGCTGGCCTTCGTGCCGCACGGGTTGGTGCGGCGGGCGATCAGCCAGAGCGGCGGCGGCTCGCACGTGCTCGCGCCCGAGCAGGCGGCCGTGGTGACCCGTGCGGTCGCCGAGGCGCTGGGGGTGCCCGCGACCGCCGAGGCGTTCGCCGGGATCGGTGACGCCGCACTGGTCGAAGCGCTGACCGCCGTCGCGGTGGGACGGCCCGACCTGGCCGTGAACGGCCTGCGCGACCCGCTGATGGGCCAGTCGGTGGTCGGCCCGGTGATCGACGGCGACCTGCTGCACGGCCAGCCGGTGGACGCGGTCCGCGCGGGCGCGTCCGCGGGGGTGGACCTGTTGGTGGGCAACAACTCCGAGGAGATGAACCTCAACTACGTCGGGCTCGGCGCGGCGCTGCCCCCCATCACCCCGGAGCTGCTCGCCCACGTCGTCGCCCAGTCGCACCCGGAGCCCGAGCGGGTGGTCGACGCCTACCGGGCGGCAGGCCGCGGTGACACCCCCGTCGAGCTGCTGGCCGCGATCGGCACCGACTGCATGTTCGCCGTCCCGACCGCCCGCATGGCCGACGCGCACGCCCCGCACGCCGCCGGGACGTGGCGCTACGAGTTCACCTGGGGCTCGCCCGCGTTCGACGGGCGGCTGGGGGCGTGCCACGGGATCGAGCTGCCGTTCGTGTTCGACGGCCTGGACCGCGTCGACTACGGCCTGCTCGGCGTGCCCGTTGACGAGGAGACCAGGGCGCTGGCCGCGAGCGTGCACGGCGCGTGGGTGCGGTTCGCCCGCGACGGCGACCCCGGCTGGCCGCGCTACACCCCGGACCGCCCCGCGGTGCGGCGGATCGACGTGGAGTGGACCACCACCGAGGAGGCGGACGGCAAGGAACGCGCGGTGTGGGAGGGCGTGCGCTAACCGTCCATCGTGGACCACCGGGTGAAGAGGTCCGCGTCCGGCGCGCTGAGGCTGCCCAGCAACGCCAGGGCGTCGGCCGCGCCGGTGCCCGGAGCCGGGTGGAAGACCTTGATCGTCAAGCCCGCGGAGGCGTTGACGGTCAGTGACTCGTAGCGCAGGTCCAGGTCGCCGACGAGCGGGTGGCGCAGGACCACGGTGCCGCGGGTCTTGGCGCGCACCTGCGCCTGGCCCCACAGCCTGCCGAACTCCTCGTTGCACACGGACAGTTCGCCGACCAGCGCGATCAGCTCCGGGTCGTCCGGGTCGGCGCCGCCCGCCACGCGCAGCGACGCGACGGTGGCGTGCGCGACGGCTTCCCAGTCGGCGTAGAACGTCCGCGCGTCCGGGTCCAGGAACACCAGCCGGGCCAGGCAGTCCCGGTGCCCGCGGCCCGCGTACAGCGCTCTTCCCAACTGGTTCGCCCCCACCACGTTCGTCAGGTTGTCCAGCACGATCGCGGGGGTCGTGGTCCAGAGGTCCAGCAACGCCAGGAGGTGCGGGTCGAGGCGCGGGCGTTCGGCGTGCCGCCTGCGGCGCCGTGACGAGTGCTCCGCCACCGAGCGCAGGTACCGCAGAGCCTCGTCGTCGAACAGCAGCGCCGTCGCCAGCGCGTCGAGCACCGAGCGCGACGGGTGCCGTTCCCGGCCCTGCTCCAACCGCGTGTAGTAGTCGGTGCTGAGCCCCGCGAGGTCGGCCACCTCCTCGCGCCGCAGGCCCGACACCCGCCGCCTGCCGTCCACGCGCAGGCCGACCGACGCGGGGGCCAGCTGCGTGCGCCGGGCGCGGAGGAACTCGCCGAGGTGGTTGTTCGCCTTCACCCCGCGAACCTAACCCGGTGGATCCGTCGCCGTCGTGGGTGTGCCACACCCTGCCAGGGTCCTATTCCGCGCGGGCCAGGGTGCAGCGCACCCTTCTTGACCTCGTGCGCCGCGCCTAGGTTTCGGTCCAGCGGCGGAGAACCCCCGCGCTTCCCCGAGAACCAGCAGACGGAGAACCATGTCCAAGTCCGGCGCACTCGCACTCGCCACCGTGCTGGCACTGTCGGCGACCCTCGTGACACCCCTCCAGGCGTCGGCGGGCGGCGTCCGCCTGTCCTCGCCGCGCGTCGTGGCGCACCTGGACCTGGCCGCGGGCCAGCAGGTGGAGAACATCACCCTGGAGCCGGACGGCTCCGCGGACGTCACCTTCGCCTACACCCGCCAGGTCGCCCGGATCTCGCCCCGCGGCACCGTTCGCGTCCTCGCCACCGTCCCGGCCCCGCCGGAGGGGTCGAAGACCCCGGCGTTCGGCGGCGCCCCGATCATGACCGGCATCGTGCGCGACCACGACGGCACGCTGTACTTCCTCTACTCCACCGGAACCGCCGAGCTGACGGGCATCTGGCGGCTCCGCCCCGGCGGGACGCCGCACCGCGTCGTCGCCCTCCCGCCCACCGGCGTGGCCAACGGCCTGGACCTGCACGGCGGGTACCTCTACGCCGCGGACTCGGTGCTGGGCACCATCTGGCGGGCTCCGGTGGGCGGCGGCCGCGCGGTCGCGTGGAGCACCGCACCCGAGTTGGCGCAGAGCTCGTTGGCGGGAGCCAACGGCCTCGCCGTGCACAACGGCGCGGTGTGGACGACGAACACCGACACCGGGTCGGTCGTCCGCATCCCGATCAAGCGCGACCGGTCAGCCGGACCGGCACGCGTCGTGGCCACCGGTCTCGGCCTGATCGACGACATCGAGTTCACCGGTCGTGACGACACCCTGCTGGTCACGGGGATCGCGGCGAACGAGGTGGTCCTGGTCCGGCCGGACGGCTCGCACACGGTCGTCCTGACCGGCGCGGACGGCCTGCAGAACCCGACCTCGCTGGTGCGGGACGGCGACGCCGTCCTCATCGCCAACGCGGCCTACTTCACCGGGGTGGATCCCAACCTGCTCACCGCGCGCCTGCGCCGCTGAGCCGTACCGGCTTCGACGACGACGGCCCGACCGGTTTCCCGGTCGGGCCGTCGTCGTGCGGTGGTGACTACTTGGCCGCGGCCTCGTCGCGCTTGGCCTTGACCAGGCTGGCGACCGTGGTGATCACCAGGATTCCGATGATCACCGGCAGGGACACCTCGATGCCGATCGTCGGCACCTCCAGCGGCTGACCGCCGTTGAGGAAGCCCAGCGAGTTGGTGTGCAGCGCTTCGAGGATCAGCTTCACGCCGATGAACGCGAGGATCAGCGAGAGGCCGATCGACAGGTACACCAGCTTGTTCAGCAGACCACCGAGCAGGAAGTACAGCTGCCGGAGACCCATCAGGGCGAACGCGTTGGCCGTGAACACCAGGAAGGGCTCCTTGGTGAGGCCGAAGATCGCCGGGATGGAGTCGAGCGCGAACAGCAGGTCCGTCGTGCCGATCGCGACCATGACGATGAACATCGGCGTCACGAAGCGCTTGCCGTCGATCCGGATGAACGACTTGGCGTCGTGGTAGGAGTCCGCCACCGGGTAGATCTTCCGGACGATCCGCAGCATGGCGTTCTCCTTGAACTCCTCCTCCTCGTCGTGGTCCGTCCGCGCCAGCTTGTAGCCGGTGTAGATCAGGAACGCCCCGAAGAGGTAGAAGACCCAGCTGAACTGGGCGATGATCGCCGCGCCGACCGCGATGAAGATGCCGCGCATCACCAGCGCGATCAGGATCCCGACCAGCAGCACCCTGCCCTGGTGCACCGCGGGCACCTTGAAGGTGTTCATGATGATCAGGAAGATGAACAGGTTGTCGATGCTGAGCGAGTACTCGGTGATGTACCCGGCGAAGAACTCACCGGCGTAGACACCGCCCGAGAAGTACCAGATGCCCAGCCCGAAGAGCACCGCGAGACCGACGTAGAACGTCACCCAGCGGCCTGCCTCGCCGAGCGACACCTCGTGCGGCTTGCGAGCCACCAGCACCAGGTCGACGAGCAGCAGACCCACCAGACCCACGACCGTCGCGAGCCACAACCACAGTGGAACAGACATCAAGACACCCTCCGGTTCTCGGCGCGCACGCCTATGACCGGAGGTCTCCTCCGCCGGCTGAAGCCGACCGACGGCACCGGGAGTCAGGGGAAACTCCGTGTTGACGGCACCGCCGCGCTGGGAGTACTCCCCTCCGCGTTCCCGGACAGTGTCCCTTATGTCCTGTCCTCCGCGCCACACGGGGACAGGTGACTTCCCTGATCGTGTGCCGACCGGTCGCGCGCTTCCCGAGGTTGGTGAAGCGCATTCGAGGTGAGCCAGACTGATCGGTTTCCCGTTGGTCGGGTGTCCACGTCAACATCCTCCGACGAGGGGTTTCGAGGTCGGTCACGGGGATGGCCGAAATGTGAAGAGAAATCGGGAATGGCGTCGACCCCATTCTTCTGCCATTTGCGCTCCGTGATTGGTCGACCACGGTACGACGTGTTGATGTTAGGCCAAAAGAGGAGGATGGGTCGGAAACGACGTCATGAATAGTGGATCGGAGTAGTGCTACTCAGAGTGGTTCTAGGGGCGTGGGGTGAATCGGTTCTGCCGCCCTCACTCGCCGCTAGGTGTCTTCCTGGCTACGGTATGTAGCTGAAATTCGAGAGATTATCTCGAATGGATTACGGCGTCTCTTTCGCGCTGGTGGATCGGCCGCTATGGGGTTACGAATTGGACCCTGCTGCCGAGTGTCGACTGATCGTCGCTCCTCCGTGTCGCGCGCGCAGGCGGTGACCGAAGTCCTCACCCACCCAAGGATCGGTGTGCTTGTGAACCACGATTCGATGCAGCACTTCTCGTCGGGTCTCTGGACCCCGCTGCTGGCGTACGGCATCTCGGTGATCGGGTCGTTGATCGGCCTGTCGTGCATGTCCAAGGCCAGGACCGAGGTCGAGCGCAAGGCCAAGGTGCTCTGGACGGTCTTCGGCGCGTTCGCCATCGGCGGCGTGGCGATCTGGCTGATGCACTTCATCGCCATGCTCGGCTTCGACGTCACCGCGGGCACCGTCAAGTACTCCGCGCCGCTCACGGCCCTGTCCGCGCTGATCGCGGTGGGTGTGGTCGGTGCCGGGCTGTCGATCGTCACCCTGCTCCGGGTCACCCCGGTGCGCCTCGTGGGAGCGGGCCTGCTGTCGGGTCTCGGCGTGGCGGGCATGCACTACATGGGCATGTCGGCGATCCGGTTCCAGGGTGAGCTGTCCTACGACATGGCACTCGTGGGGCTGTCGGTCCTGATCGCCGTCGTGGCCGCCACCGCGGCGTTCTGGTTCACCCTGGTCGTCAAGTCGAACCTCGCCCGCGTCGCCGCGGGACTCGTCATGGGCGCCGCCGTCACCGGGATGCACTTCACCGGCATGGCGGCCGTGAGGGTGGACGTCGACGCGACGATCCCCTCGCCGACCGGCACCGACGTGTTCGACCTCGTGTTCCCCGTTTTCCTCGTCGGTGGTCTCGTCGTCGCCGTGTTGCTGTGGACGCTCTTCACTTCCGAGAACGACCCGCTCGGCGAACCCGCTGACTCCGTTCGCTGAATTCCGGTTGTTCCGCCGACATTCTTCAGCTGGTCGTCGGTCATTCCCGGATCGGGTTATCGGGGACGGGAAACAACGTCAGACGAATGCGATTTCCTTCGTCCGGCGCGGCATCAGCAGAACGGTCACCGCGCTGAAGGCCGCGACCACCACCATGGCGAGGAACACGTTGTGCGTCGCGTCGTCCAGCGCGCTCCGCACGAACGCCACGACCGGTGAGGTCGGGTCGGCGTGGCCGCCCAGCACGATGCTCGTGGCGTCAACGCTCGACGGCAGCCTGCCCGCGACGTCGGCGGGCGGCTGGGCGAACCGGTTCGCCAGGGTCGCGTTGGCGATGGCGCCGAACACGGCGACCCCCACCGCGCTGCCCAGCGAGCGGCTGAACATGTTCGTGGCGGTCACCACACCCCGGCGGTCCCAGCCGACGGTCGACTGGACGGCGATCACCGTGGGGCTCGACACCAGGCCGAGCCCGATGCCCATCACGAACGACGCCGCCGCGGCCTCCCAGACGGCCGACTCCTGCGACAGCAGGGCCACCAGCACCGCGCCGGTGATGACGAAGACGCAGCCGATGAGCGACGTGTCCCGGAACCCGATGCGCAGGTAGATCCGCCCCGACATCGCCGCCGACGCGGGCCACCCGAGCGTCAGCGCGGCCAGCGCGAACCCCGCGACCAGCGCGCCCGTGCCGAGCACGCCCTCCACGAACGTCGGCAGGTACGACGTCAGCCCCATCAGGAGCGCCCCGACCACCAGGGACGTCAGGTTGCCGCCGACCAGCGTCCGGTGGCCGAAGACCCACATCGGCAGGATCGGTTCGGCGACCCGGCGTTCCACCAGCACGAACACCACCAGCACCACGGCGCCGACGCCGAACACCAGCAGGCTCTGCCACGACCCCCACGCCCACGCCACCCCGCCTTCGAGCAGCCCGAGCAGCACCAGGGGCAGGCCGATCGTGAGGAGCGTGGCGCCGAGGTAGTCGACCTTGTGCACCTGCTTGACCACGTTCTCCTTGAACCGCAGCGCCAGGAACACCACCGCGACCGCGCCGAGCGGCACGTTGACGAAGAAGATCCACCGCCACGACAGGTAGTCGGAGAACACCCCGCCCAGCGCGGGCCCGATCAGCGACGCGACGGCCCACACGCTGGTCACGTAGCCCTGGACCTTCGCCCGCTCCTCCACGCTGTACAGGTCGCCGAGCATCGTGATGCTCATCGGCTGCACCGCGCCCGCCCCGATGCCCTGGAGGGCGCGCGCCGCGATCAGCACCGGCATGCTCCACGCCGCGCCGCACAGCACCGAGCCCAGGATGAACACGCCGATGCCGAAGAACATCACCGGCTTGCGGCCCACGATGTCCGCCAGCTTCCCGTACAGCGGCACGGTCACGGCCTGGGTGAGCAGGTAGATGGAGAACAGCCAGGGGAACTGGGAGAACCCGCCGAGGTCGTCCACGATGGACGGCACGGCCGTCGCGATGATCGTGGAGTCCAACGCGACCAGCCCGGTGGTCAGCATGACCGCCAGCAGGACGGGCCCGCGTTCGGAACGGAGCCCCAACTGCCTCCTGGTGAGCGGTACCGCCATGCGCTTGTGCTCCCAACGTCGCCGGGCCGCGGACAGCCCGGAATTCCCAACACCACCCTTCTCCTCGACCATTCCGCCGTGGCCGGAACGTGGTCGAGATCGCGTCGTTCGAGCGTCATTACCGCAGATCCGCGATGTGATCGATAACATGTGCCGGTGGACAAGGTGACGCGCGAGCCTGCGATGACCGATGTGGCACGCCTGGCGGGCGTGTCGCACCAGACCGTGTCGCGGGTGCTCAACGGGCATCCGAACGTGCGGGAGCAGACGCGCAACCGGGTGCGGGCGGCTATCTCCGAGTTGGGGTACCGGCCTAACCGGGCGGCGAAAGCGCTGGTCACGGGGCGTTCGCAGGTGTTGGGCGTGGTGGCTCAGAACTCGACGCTGTACGGGCCCGCGTCGTTGCTGGTGGCGTTCGAGAACGCCGCCGCCGAGGCCGGGTTCACGGTGAGCGTCGGCAACGTCAGCGTGCTGGACCGGCATTCGATCGGGCGCGCGGTGGAGCAGCACCTCGACCAGCGGGTGGCGGGGATCGTGGTGATAGCGCCGGTGGCGTCGGCCAACGAGGCGCTCGACCACCTGCCCGCGGATGTGCCGCTGGTCACGATCGACGGCGATCCGGCGAGGCCTGCCGCGCTGGTCACGGTGGACCAGGCGGCGGGCGCGCGGGACGCGACCAAGTTCCTGTTGGAAGCCGGCCACTCGACGGTGTGGCACGTGTCCGGTCCGTCGGACTGGTTCGACGCGATCGGGCGCATCGAGGGGTGGCGGGCGGCGCTGACGGCGGCGGGCGCGGAGATCCCCCCGGTGATGGCCGCCGACTGGACCGCGGCGTCGGGGTACCGGGCCGGGCAGATGCTCGCGCGGATGCCGGACGTGACGGCGGTGTTCGCGGCGAACGACCACCTCGCGCTGGGCATCCTGCGCGCGATGAGCGAGCGCGGCAGGCGGGTGCCGGAGGACGTGAGCGTGGTCGGTTTCGACGACGTGCCCGAAGCGGCGTACTTCATCCCGCCGTTGACGACGATCCGGCCGGACTTCGAAGCCGTGGCCAGGACGACGCTGGGGATGCTGCTCGGGCAGATCGAGTCGGGCACGTCGACGTCCACGCGGCACACGATCGCGCCCGAGTTGGTGGTGCGCGACAGCGTCGCCGCTCCTGGACAGCGTTGAGAACGTTCATTCCGCGGACCAGCTGAGACGGATCTCGTTCGCGGGCAACATGTCCCGCGAGTTACCGAAACGTTGCGCCGTATTGTTGACGCCCGGAATGTTAGCGATAACACTGCGTCGGACAAGGCTGTCGGACGAAGGTGTCACACCATGGCGATCGCTCCTCAGGACGCACTCGTGGTCGGAGTCGACTTCGGCACGCTGTCCGGCCGCGCCGTCGTGGTGCGGGTCCACGACGGTGCCGAGCTCGGCAGCGCGGTGCACAAGTACCGGCACGGCGTCGTGGACCGGGTGCTGCCCGCCACCGGCCGCGCGCTGCCGCCGGAGTGGGCGCTCCAGGTCCCCTCCGACTACGTCGACGTGCTGCGCGAAGCCGTCCCCGGCGCGCTGGCCGCGGCGGGCGTCGACCCCGGCGACGTGATCGGCATCGGCACGGACTTCACCGCCTGCACGATGGTGCCGACCACCGCCGACGGCACGCCGCTGTGCGAGCTGCCGGAGTTCGCCGAGGAGCCCCACGCCTACGTGAAGCTCTGGCGCCACCACGCCGCGCAGGGCCAGGCGGACCGGATCAACGAGCTGGCGCGCAAGCGCGAGGAGCCGTGGCTGCCGCGCTACGGCGGCCTGATCTCCTCGGAGTGGGAGTTCGCCAAGGGCCTGCAGTTGCTGGAGGAGGCGCCCGACGTCTACGCCGCGACGGAGCACTGGGTCGAGGCCGCCGACTGGATCGTCTGGCAGCTCACCGGGACCTACGTGCGCAACGCGTGCACCGCGGGCTACAAGGGGATCCGGCAGGACGGCGCGTACCCGTCGTCGGACTTCCTGCGGGAGCTGCACCCCGGCTTCGAGGGGTTCGTCACCGACAAGCTGGACCACGAGATCGGCGCGCTCGGCGACCGCGCGGGCGGGCTGTCCGCCGAGGCCGCCGCGTGGACCGGGCTGCCCGAGGGCATCGCGGTCGCGGTCGGCAACGTCGACGCGCACGTCACCGCTCCCGCCGCCAACGCGGTCGAGCCCGGCCAGATGGTCGCGATCATGGGCACGTCCACCTGCCACGTCCTGTCCGGCGCGGACCTCCACGAGGTGCCGGGGATGTGCGGCGTCGTCGACGGCGGGATCGTGCCGGGCCTGTGGGGCTACGAGGCCGGCCAGTCCGGCGTCGGAGACATCTTCGGCTGGTTCGTGGAGCACAACGTCCCCGCCGACTACCAGCGGCGCGCGGCCGAGCGCGGCATCTCGGTGCACGACCTGCTCACGGAACTGGCGGCGGCTCAGGCGATCGGCGAGCACGGGCTGGTCGCGCTGGACTGGCACAGCGGCAACCGGTCGGTGCTGGTCGACCACGAGCTGTCCGGCCTGGTGGTCGGGCAAACGCTTGCCACGCGCGCCGAGGACACCTACCGCGCGCTGTTCGAGGCGACCGCGTTCGGCACCAGGACGATCGTGGACGCGTTCGTCGGGTCCGGGGTCCCGGTCACCGAGCTGATCGTCGCCGGTGGCCTGCTGCGCAACGCACTCCTGATGCAGATCTACGCCGACGTGACCGGCCTGCCGCTGTCGGTGATCGGCTCGGAGCAGGGACCCGCGCTGGGATCGGCGATCCACGCCGCCGTGGCCGCGGGCGCGTACGCCGACATCCGGGCGGCGGCCGCGGTCATGGGTTCCGTCCGCCGGGGGGTGTACCAGCCGATCCCGGAGAACGTCGAGGCCTACCGGGCGCTCTACGCCGACTACGTCGAGCTGCACGACCACTTCGGGCGAGGTGGGAACGACGTGATGCACCGGCTGAAGGCGCGCAAGCGCGCCGCGACCGAGGGGAAGAGCTGATGTCGGTGGTGGGACAGGTGATCGCGGACCTGCGGCGCACCGTGGCCGAACTGCACGGGGAGCTGACCAGGTACGGCCTGGTGATGTGGACCGCGGGCAACGTGTCGGCGCGGGTGCCAGGGGAGGACCTGATGGTGATCAAGCCGTCGGGGGTCTCCTACGACAAGCTGACCGCCGCCACGATCGTCGTCACGGACCTGCACGGCGCGCTGGTGGAGGGCGACATGGAGCCCTCCTCGGACACGGCGGCGCACGGGTACGTCTACCGGCACATGCCCGAGGTCGGCGGTGTGGTGCACACGCACTCGCCGTACGCCACGGCGTGGGCCGCGCGCGGCGAACCGATCCCGTGCGTGCTGACGATGATGGCCGACGAGTTCGGCGGCGAGGTCCCCGTCGGGCCGTTCGCCGTGATCGGCGACGACTCGATCGGCCGCGGCATCGTGGACACGTTGCGGGACAGCCGGTCCCCGGCCGTGCTGATGCGCAACCACGGCCCGTTCACGATCGGCGCGGACGCCCGGTCCGCGGTGAAGGCCGCGGTGATGGTGGAGGACGTGGCCCGCACCGTCCACATCGCACACCAGCTCGGGAAGCCCGTCGACATCGGTCAGGACGACATCGACCGCCTGCACGTCCGCTACCAGACCGTCTACGGGCAGGCCTGAGTCCGTGGAACCACGAGGAGAGCCAGCCATGTCGACCGCCGCCAAGCCCCAGCTGTGGTTCCTCACCGGCAGCCAGCACCTGTACGGACCCGAGACGCTCGACCAGGTGGCGAGCCAGTCGCAGCAGATCCAGCGCACGCTGACCGCCTCCGGGCGGATCTCCGCGGAGATCGTGTGGAAGCCGGTGCTGACCGACTCGGTCTCCATCCGCAACGTCATGCTCGCGGCCAACGCGGACCCGTCCTGCGTCGGCGTCGTGGCCTGGATGCACACGTTCTCGCCCGCCAAGATGTGGATCACCGGGCTGGACGTGCTGCGCAAACCGCTGCTGCACCTGCACACCCAGCTCAACTCGGCGCTGCCGTGGCAGTCCATCGACATGGACTTCATGAACCTCAACCAGGCCGCGCACGGCGACCGCGAGTTCGGGTTCATCCAGACCAGGCTCGGGGTGGCGCGCAAGACCGTGGCGGGCCACGCGTCCGACCCCGTGCTGGCGACCAGGATCGACGGCTGGGCGCGGGCCGCGACCGGCCACAGCCACCTGCGCGGCCTCAAGCTGGCGCGGTTCGGCGACAACATGCGGGACGTCGCCGTGACCGAGGGCGACAAGGTCGAGGCCGAGCTGAGGTTCGGCGTCTCGGTGAACACCTACGGCGTCAACGACCTCGTGGCCGTGGTCGACGAGGTGGCGGACGAGGCCATCTCGGTGCTGGTGGCGGAGTACGCCGACGCCTACGACCTGGTGCCGGAACTGGCGAGGGGCGGCGAGCGGCACGAGTCGCTGCGCTACGCGGCCCGCATCGAGCTGGGGATGCGGCAGTTCCTCACCGACGGCGGGTTCGGGGCGTTCACCACGAACTTCGAGGACCTCGGCGGACTGCGCCAGCTGCCCGGCCTGGCCGTGCAGCGGCTGATGGCGGACGGGTACGGCTTCGGCGGCGAGGGCGACTGGAAGACCTCGGCGCTGCTGGCGGCGGTCAAGGCGATGGGCGCGGGCACCGGGCACGGCACCTCGTTCATGGAGGACTACACCTACCACTTCGGGCCCGGCGAGCCGAAGATCCTCGGCGCGCACATGCTGGAGGTCTGCCCGACCATCGCGGCCCGGCGGCCGTCGTGCGAGATCCACCCGCTGGGCATCGGCGGCCGCGAGGACCCGGTCCGGCTGGTGTTCGACGCCACGCCCGGTCAGGGAGTGGTGATCGGCCTGTCCGACCTCGGCGACCGGTTCCGGTTGGTGGCCAACGAGATCGAGGTGGTGCCGCCGGACGAGCCGCTGCCGAACCTGCCCGTGGCGCGCGCGGTGTGGAAGCCCGCGCCCGCGCTGTCCACCTCGGCCGAATCGTGGCTCACCGCCGGTGGACCGCACCACACCGTGCTCACCCAGGCCGTCGGCGCGGAGACGCTGCGGGACTTCGCGCACATGGCGCACACCGAACTGGTCGTGATCGACGGGGCGACCACGACGGCGGACTTCGGGGACCGCCTTCGCTGGAACCAGGCCTACTACCGACTCGCCCAGGGCTTGCCCGGCTGGCGATAGCACGTACCGATCCCGCGACAGGAGAGAACGATGAAGTTCACCCGTTTCGCCGCGATGGGGGGCGCCTTGGCGCTCACCGCGGCACTGAGCGCTTGCGGCTCGTCGACCAAGACGGCCGACCAGCAGCCGGAAACCGGGTCCGGTGCGGGCTCGCTGGTCGGCGTGACCATGCCGACGAAGTCGTCCGAGCGGTGGATCCACGACGGCGACAACATCAAGGCGGCGCTGGAGAAGCAGGGCTACCAGGTCGACCTGCAGTACGCGGAGAACGACATCCCGACGCAGGCCAACCAGATCGAGAACCAGATCACCAAGGGCGCCAAGGTGCTCATCGTGGCGTCGATCGACGGCAAGGCGCTCACCACGCAGATCCAGCAGGCGGCGGACAAGAAGATCCCGGTCATCTCCTACGACCGGCTGATCCTCAACAGCCCGAACGTCGACTACTACGCCACCTTCGACAACTTCAAGGTCGGCGTCGAGCAGGCCACGTCCCTGCTGACCGGGCTCGGGGTGAAGAAGGCCGACGGCTCCGAGGGCGACGCGAAGGGCCCGTTCAACATCGAGCTGTTCGCCGGGTCGCCGGACGACAACAACGCCACGTTCTTCTTCAACGGCGCCATGTCCATCCTCCAGCCGTACCTCGACAAGGGCACCCTGGTCGTCAAGAGCGGTCAGAAGGACTTCGCCACGGTCGCGATCCTGCGGTGGGACCCCGCCACGGCGCAGCGGCGCATGGAGGACGTCATCACCTCCGGCTACGGCGGCGGCGCGCTGGTCCAGGGCGTGCTCTCCCCGTACGACGGCCTGTCCATCGGCATCCTGTCGGCGTTGAAGAGCAACGGCTACGGCACGGGCACCCAGCCCTACCCGATCGTGACCGGCCAGGACGCCGAGGTCGCCTCGGTGAAGTCGATCGTCGCGGGTGAGCAGTACTCCACCATCTACAAGGACACGCGCCAGCTGGCCGACGTCGCGGTGAAGATGGCCGACGCGATCCTCAAGGGCGACAAGCCCGAGATCAACAACCCGAACGACTACGACAACGGCCAGAAGGTCGTTCCCACGTTCACCCTTCCCGTGGTCACCGTCGACAAGGCCAACTACCAGAAGGTCCTCATCGACTCCGGCTACTACTCCGCCGACCAGATCAAGTAGTCGCCGTCGGCCGGGCCCCCGCGCGGGGGCCCGGCCCTGAAGGGACCGACCAGCGATGGCAGACGACATCCTGCGCATGCGGGGGATCACCAAGACCTTCCCCGGCGTCAAGGCGCTCCAGGACGTGGCGCTGTCCGTGCGCCGCGGCGAGATCCACGCGGTCTGCGGCGAGAACGGCGCGGGCAAGTCCACGCTGATGAAGGTCCTGTCCGGGGTGTACCCGCACGGCTCCTACGACGGTGAGATCACCTTCGACGGGGAGCCGTGCGAGTTCTCCGGGATCAACGACAGCGAGCGCCGCGGGATCGTGATCATCCACCAGGAGCTGGCGCTGTGCCCGCAGCTCTCGATCGCGGAGAACCTGTTCCTGGGCAACGAGCTGTCGCACCGCGGGCTGATCGACTGGAACCGCACCAACCACGCGGCCGCGGAACTGCTGGACCGGGTCGGGCTGCGGGAGAACCCGACCACGCCCGTGATCGACATCGGTGTGGGCAAGCAGCAGTTGGTGGAGATCGCCAAAGCGCTGTCCAAGGAGGTGCGGCTGCTCATCCTCGACGAGCCGACCGCCGCGCTCAACGACGAGGACTCCGCGCACCTGCTCGACCTGCTGCGCGGACTGCGCGAGCAGGGCATCACCTGCGTGATCATCTCGCACAAGCTCAACGAGATCGCCGCCATCGCCGACTCCATCACGATCCTGCGCGACGGCAGGACGATCGAGACGCTGGACATGGTCACCGACGACGTGACCGAGGCCCGGATCATCTCCGGCATGGTCGGCCGCGACCTGTCCGACCGCTTCCCGCCGCACACGCCGAACATCGGTGACGAGGTGCTGCGCATCGAGGACTGGACGGTGCACAGCCCGACCCAGCGCGGCCGGGTCGTCGTGTCCGGTGCGAACCTGGTGCTGCGCCGCGGCGAGATCGTCGGGCTGGCCGGGCTCATGGGCGCGGGCCGCACCGAACTGGCCATGAGCGTGTTCGGCCGCGCCTACGGCAAGGACATCTCCGGTCGGATCTTCAAGAACGGCCGGGAGATCAGCGTCCGGTCGGTGCGCGACGCGATCCGGCACGGCATCGCCTACGTCACCGAGGACCGCAAGCGGTACGGGCTCAACCTCATCGAGGACATCAAGCGCAACGTCTCCGCGGCGGGCCTCGGCAAGCTCGCCAGACGCGGGTGGGTCAACGAGAACGAGGAGCAGCGCGTCGCCGAGGGGTTCCGGCGCAGCATGAACATCAAGGCCCCCACCGTGGCGAGCACCACCGGCACGCTCAGCGGCGGCAACCAGCAGAAGGTCGTGCTGTCCAAGTGGATCTTCACCGATCCGGACGTGCTGATCCTCGACGAGCCGACCCGCGGCATCGACGTCGGGGCCAAGTACGAGATCTACACGATCGTCAACAAGCTCGCGGACGAGGGCAAAGCGGTGCTGGTGATCTCCTCGGAGCTGCCCGAGCTGCTGGGTCTGTGCGACCGCGTCTACGCGCTGTCCGCCGGGCGGATCACCGGCGAGGTCGACCGGGCCGACGCGACCCAGGAACGCCTCATGCAGTTCATGACCAAGGGACAGGAGTAGCGCCATGACCAGCACCGCGCCCACGGACGCCGAAGTCCCCGCCGTCCAAGGGGGACGAACGCCACCGACGCCGCGCCGGTTCTCCGTCAACCTCCGGCAGAGCGGCATCTACGTCGCGTTCGGGCTGATCGTCGCGCTGTTCACCGTCCTCACCGACGGTGCGCTCCTCCAGCCGCAGAACATCTCCAACATCATCGTGCAGAACTCCTACGTCCTGATCCTCGCGATCGGGATGATCCTGATCATCATCGCCGGGCACATCGACCTGTCCGTGGGCTCGGTGGTGGCGGTGACCGGCGCGATCTGCGCGGTGCTCACGGTGGACATGGGCCTGCCGTGGCCGCTCGCCGTGCTGATCACCCTGGTCGCGGGTGCCGCGATCGGCGCGTGGCAGGGCTACTGGGTCGCCTACTTCGGCATCCCGGCGTTCATCGTGACGCTGGCGGGCATGCTCGTGTTCCGGGCGCTCACCCTCACGGTGCTGGGCAACCAGGGCATCGGCCCGTTCCCCGACCAGATCCGCACGCTGTCCAACGGCTTCATCGAGGGGTTCCTCGGCAACATCGGCCTGGGCCCGCTGGGCGGGGCCGACCTGTTCACGCTGCTCGCGGGCATCGTCGTGGTCGTCGGCATCGCGTTCACCCAGTGGCGCTCGCGCCAGGGCCGCATCGGCTACGGCCAGGTCGTCGACCCGTTCCCGCTCTTCGTGCTGCGCATCGCCGCGGCCGCCCTCGTCGTGCTGGCGGTCATCGTCCAGCTGGCCCGGTTCAAGAACCTGCCGTGGGTGCTCGTGCTGCTGGCCGCGCTGGTGCTGGGCTACTCGCTGCTCACCAACCGCGCCGTGTTCGGCCGTCGCATCTACGCCATCGGCGGCAACCTCCAAGCCGCCACGCTGTCCGGTGTGAAGGTCAAGTCGGTCACGTTCTGGATCTTCGTCAACATGGGCGTGCTGGCCGCGCTCGCGGGCGTGATCTTCGCGGGCAGGCTCAACCAGGCCGGACCGACGGCGGGCAACGCCTTCGAGCTCGACGCCATCGCGGCGGCGTTCATCGGCGGCGCGGCCGTGCAGGGCGGTGTCGGCAAGGTGGTCGGCGCCATCACCGGCGGCCTGATCATGGCGGTCATCAACAACGGCATGTCCCTGATCGGGGCTCCCAGCCAACAGGTGATGCTGGTCAAGGGTCTCGTGCTGCTCGCGGCCGTGGCTTACGACGTGTGGACCAAGCGGCGGTCCGGCGTTCGCTAGCCGTCGTGCGGGGCGGCGGTCCCACCCTTACCGTCGAGTGATGACCGACCTCTCCGCACGACGCGCGCACCCGATCGCCGGACTGGCCGTCTTCGCGGTGGCCGTCGCCGCCGTCGCCGTGATCGGCTCGCTGTCCGCCGTGTCGGCGGCCTCGGACTACGCGGCGCTCCGGCAACCCTCGTGGGCGCCGCCGTCCTGGCTGTTCGGTCCGGTGTGGACGACCCTGTACGTGATGATCGCCTTCTCCGGCTGGCTCGCCTGGCGGGCGGGGGCACGGCGCGAGCTGGTGCTGTTCGGCGCGCAGCTCGTGCTGAACGCGCTGTGGACGCCGCTGTTCTTCGCCGCGGGCCAGTTCGGGTTGGCGCTGGTGGACATCGTGCTGCTGCTGGCGAGCATCGTGGCGCTGATCGTCGTGTTCGCCCGCCGCAGCCGCTTGGCCGCCGGGCTGCTCGTGCCGTACCTGCTGTGGGTCGGGTTCGCGACGGCGCTCAACGCGAGCATCTGGTCGGCGAACACCTGAGGCCTCAGAAGAGGCAGCACCCGCCCGGCTGGTCGTAGGCGACCAGCCGGTACGGAGGCGAGGTCGTGGTCGTCCGGGACGTCCTGCCGGGCGAACCAGGGCCCGTGGCTTCACCTACGTGCCCAGACCGCTCAAGTTCGGCAGGCCCGCGGGCAACCTGTTCGGCATGGATCCCGCGCTGGTGCCGTACGACGACATGAGGGAATACCGGGCGAAGTACGGGTACGGGAACTTCGCCCGCGACCTGTACCCCGACGACCTGGACGTGTCGCTGCCCGCGTCACCGCCGAACCCCAACACGGCGATCCGCCACCGTGGATTCACCGCGGTCCGGTCCCCGATCGGGAACCGGACCGCGGCGGGCCCGCTAGAGGCGCTCGGGGGCGTCGATGCCGAGCAGCGACAGGCCGAGCACCAGCACCCGTGACGTGAGCTGGGCGAGCACCAGCCTGGACTCGCGGGCTTCCGGACCGGTGCCCTCCTTGAGGATCGGGCAGCTGTCGTAGAACGTGGTGAACGTGCTGGCCGTCTCGAACAGGTAGGTGCTCAGCTTGTGCGGCGCGTACGCCTCGACGGCGGCGTCGATCGCGGCCGGGAAACCGAGCAGCTTCACCACGAGCGCGCGTTCGGCTGGTTCGGTCAGCACCACGGGCGCGCCGGGGGAGGGGACCTCGCCCGCCTTCACCAGGATCGAGCGGATGCGGGCGTTGGCGTACTGGAGGTACACCGAGGTGTTGCCCTCCTTGGCCAGCATCTTCTCCCACGTGAACACGTAGTCGCGCTCGCGGTCGTTGGACAGGTCCGCGTACTTCACCGCGCCGATGCCCACGACCTTCGCCAGGCGGGCCTGTTCCTCGGCGTCGAACGCGGTGCGCTCGGCGATCACCGCGGCGGCGTGGTCGACGGCCTCGGTCAGCAGGTCGACGAGCTTGAGCGTCCCGCCTGCCCGTGACCGGATGGTCTTGCCGTCCTCGCCGAGGATCGAGCCGAAGCCGATGTGCTCGGCGTGCTGGTCGGTGAGGTAGCCCGCCTGCCGCGCGGCGGCGAACACCATCGTGAAGTGCTGCGCCTGCGGGGTTCCGACGACGTAGAGCAGGTCGGTCACCTCGCGTTCGCGGACCCAGTACCGGATCGTCGCGAGGTCCGTGCTGGCGTAGTTGTAGCCGCCGTCGCTCTTGCGGATGATCAGCGGCAGCCGGTCGCCCTCGCGGTTGCTGAAGCCGGGCGGGAACACGCACAGCGCGCCGTCGCTGACCTCGGTCAGCCCCTTGGCCTCCAGCTCCGCGACGGTGTCGGCGAGGTACGGGTTGTAGAAGCTCTCGCCGTACACGTCCTCCGGCGTGAGCCCGATGCCGAGCAGCCCGTAAACCTTCTCGAAGTGCCGCGTCGACTCCTCCACGAGCCCGCGCCACAGCGCCAGCGTCTCCTCGTCACCGCCCTGGAGCGCGACCACCCGCTCCCGCGCCCGCTCCACGAAGTCCGGGTCGGCGTCGAACTTCTTGCGCGCGGCGACGTAGAACCCGTTGAGGTCGCTGATCGAGTGCGACCCGGTGTCCGCCTTCCAGCCCTCGTCCACCAGGTGCTCGATGAGCATCCCGAACGGCGTGCCCCAGTCGCCGAGGTGGTTGTGCGGGATCACCTCGTGGCCCGCGAACCGCAGCAGCCGCATGACCGCGTCACCGATGATCGAGGACCGCAGGTGCCCGACGTGCATCTCCTTGGCCACGTTGGGGCTCGACAGGTCGATCGCCACCCGGCGCGGCGCGTCCGTCGACGCGACCCCGAGCCGGTCGTCACCGAGCAGCCCGGCCGCCTGCTCCTGGAGCCAGTCCCGCCGCAGCACCAGGTTCACGAACCCCGGACCGGCGATCTCGGGGTCCTCCACCAGGTCCGCGGAGTCGAGGTGCTCGACCACGGCCTGGGCCACGTCGCGCGGCGACCTCTTCACGGTCTTGGCGAGGCTCATGGCCACGTTGCACTGGTAGTCGACACCCTCGCGGGTGGAGGGTCGCACGAGCGCCTCGGCCGGGGTGATGTCCACACCCAGGGACGCGCGCAGCGCTACCGCCACCCTGCGTCCCAGTTCCACTCCGACGTCACCCTGCAACACAGCTGGACCTCCAGGCTCGTATCAGTCCGGCCCAGTATCCAGCCCGTGGGAAACGGGTTCGTCAGCCCGCCACCCGGCGGATCGTCGCGACCGGGCCGATGGCGTCGATGGGGGACACCTTGACGACCTCGCCCGAGGTCGGCGCGTGCACCGCGTAGGTGCTGTCGATCGCCATCGCCACGTGCCCGAGGTCGGCGCGGTAGAGGATGAGGTCGCCTGCCTTGACCTGGTCGCGCGGCACGGCGGTGCCGATCAGGGCCTGCGTGTACGTGACGCGCGGGATGGTCACGCCCGCCGCCCGGTACGCGGTCTGCATGAGGCCGGAGCAGTCGTAGGTGGCCGGGCCGACAGCGCCCCACACGTACGGCTTGCCCAGCTCGCCGAGCGCGAACCGGAGCGCGTCACCCGCGGCGCCCGCGGGGATGTTGGGGTTGACCGACGGTCCGGTCCCGGACAGCCGGGCCAGGTCGGTCGGGGCGAGCGCGCCCAGTGCCTGCCGCACCTCGCCCGTCTTGCCGTCCAGACCCGCCCTGCGCTGGTCGGCCAGCACCACGGCCGCGGTCGCCTCGTCCGCCAACTCCTGGGCGTTGACGCGGTCCTCCTCGGCCTTTTTGCTGGTGGCCTCGACCGCGGTGCGGGCCTCCTCGGCCTTCTTCTGCGCGGCGGTCGCGTCGTCGGCGGCCTTCTGCGCGGTCGCGACCATGTCGCCGTGCCGCTCGGCGTAGACGTCCATGATCATCGCCGCGTCGAGGTACTCCTCGGGCGACTCGCTGCTGAACACCGCGGCCAGCCCGTTGAGCCGCAGGCCCTTGAACGTGATCTCCACCAGGCTGTCGACCTCGGCCTGCAACGTCGTGGCCAGCGCCTTCGACTCCTGCTGGATGGTCTTCGCCTTGCCCTCGGCGACCACGGCGTCGTCGGCGGCCTTCTTCGAGGCGGCCGCGTCGGTCGTCGCCTTCTCGGCGGCGGCGCGCTTGTCGATCAGGTCCTGCTGCGCGCTCAGCGCGTCCTGGTTGGCGAGCGCGGCGGCCTGGCTCAGCTCCAGGTACCGGGTCATCTCCGCCGAGTTGGGCACGGTCGGCGAGTTCGGGAGGGTCGGCGTCGGCGTGGGCAGCGCGGACGACGACGAGGATGAGGATGAGGAGGACGACGGCGGCGCGGTGGTGGTCGAACTCCCCGACGAGGGCGGCGCGGTGGTCTTCGTCGTGCTCGGGGGGACCGTGGTCGTCGGCGTCAGCGTCGCCGTGGTGGTCGTGGTCGTCACCGGTGGTGGAGTGGTCGTGGTCGTCGCCGGTGGAGGCGTCGTGGTCGTGGTCGTGGGAGCCGCCGAGGACGGGTCCGGTTGGGCCACGGACGCGGGAGCTCCGCTCGTGAGCACCACGGCGACCACGACCACCACGACAAGACCACGCATGTACGCCATCCCTCCTAGCACACCGCGAACTACCACCACTGTGTCACGGTGAGTGGTCAATTTGGCGTAAGGCGGAGGGGAAAATCCACAGCGAAGTGCGGAAACGGGGGATGAACTGACCGGTTCGCGTCACGGGAAGCGACGGATCCACACTTTCGGGGGGTGGCGGTGAACCCCTCACACCACCGCCACCACCTGCGGATCAGCCGCTCCGGCGGGCCGTGAGGACGAGGTACTCCCAGTCCATCACCGTCGATCCGGTGCCGTGGTCGTGCCGCCTGCCGAGATCGGCCAGCACGTGGTCCAACTCGGCCACCCGCGCGGGGTCGTCAGCGATGTTCCGGTACACCGCGATGGTCGGCCCGTAGTTGGCCTTGAAGTAGTCGCGGAACGCCTCCGGGCTCGCGAAGCAGTCGACCCGCAGGGTCTGCCTGCGCGTCACGAGGTCGGTGACGCGGTCGCCGAGCAGCGTGGTGACGTGCTCCTCGTCGCCCCACAGCGGCGGCGGCTGCGCACCGGGGGGAGGCGGCGCGGCGAACGGCTTCATGGCCGCGAACATCCGGCCGATGAACCCCTCGGGCGTCCAGTTCACCAGCGCGATCGTGCCACCGGGACGGCAGACGCGGACCAGCTCGTCGGCGCTCGCCTGGTGGTGCGGGGCGAACATGACCCCGACGCAGGACAGCACCGCGTCGAACTCGCCGTCGTCGAACGGCAGCGCCTCGGCGTCCGCCTCGCACCACTCCACGTCGGCGCCCCGCTGCTCGGCCGCCAGCCTGCCGTTCTCCAGCAGATCGGGAGTGAGGTCGCTCGCCACGACCCGAGCGCCCGCCAGCGCCGCCGGGATGGCCGCGTTGCCGCTGCCCGCCGCGACGTCCAGCACCCGGTCACCCGGTCCGACGCCGCTCGCGGCGACCAGCGTGGTGCCCAGCTCGGGGATGACCTCGGTGGCCACGGCGGGGTAGTCGCCCAGCGCCCACAGGGCCCGGTGCTTCGCTTTGAGCGCCTGGTCGGCGCCGATGATGTCGCTCATTGTCCTCACTCCTCGGTCGGCTGCGGATGCGATTCACCATGCGCGCGCCGAACCCGAAAGGCATCCGTGCCGCACACTGATTTTTCGTAGGCTGTCACCGTGGTGGGCGGGTGCGGGTTGACGTCGCGCGAGAGCGCTGTGCTGGCGGCGGTCGAGCGGCGGCTGGCGAACGCCGAGATCGCCGCCGAGTTCCACCTCTCCGTGCGCACGGTCGAGAGCCACATCGCCTCGTTGCGCCGCAAGCTCGGCGTCGACAGCCGGGCCGGGCTCATCGACGCCGCCCGCGCGCGCCGGGGGAACGCGGTGCTCGTGCCGCGCAACTCGTTCATCGGACGCGGCGGCGACCTCGACGCCGTCGGACGGCTGCTGGAGCGGCACCGGTGGGTCACCGTCGTCGGCGCGGCGGGCTGCGGCAAGACCCGGATCGCGCTGGAACTGGCCGCCGCCGACCCGCGGGTGCCGATCGTGGTCGAGCTGGAGCACGCGAGACCCGGCGACGTCGTGGGCGTGGTGGCGAAGGCGATCGGGCTGGGCGGCGACCGCGCGGCGAACCCCGTGGCCGCGTGCGCGGTGGCGCTGGAGGCGCAGCGGTACCTGCTGGTCGTGGACAACGGCGACCGGGTGGCCGACGAGGTCCGCTCGGTGGTCGGCTCGCTCCTGGCGCTCGTCGGCTCGCTGACCGTGCTGGCGACATCGCGGTCCCCGCTGGGCGGCGCGGACGAGACCGTGTACCAACTGCACCCCGTGGACGAGGCAGGAGCGGTCCGGCTGTTCGTGGACCGGGCGGGGCCCGCCGCGAACGACCCGGCGCTGGTCGCCCGGATCTGCCGCAGGCTCGACGGGCTGCCGCTGGCGATCGAGCTCGCCGCCGCACGCGTCCGCCACCTCCCGCTCGCCGAGCTGGCCGCCCGCGTCGAGGAGGGCTTCTCCCCGCTCGACCGGACCGGGCCACCGAGCCGCCACCGGACCCTGGAAGCCGCGTTCGACTGGACGTGGGACCTGCTGGACGACGTCGAGCGCGCGGTGCTCGCCCGGCTGGCCGCGCTGCCCGGCACGTTCGACCTGGCGCTCGCCGACGTGGTGACCGGCTCCGGCGACGTCGTGCTGCGGCTGCTGGACCGCTCTCTGGTGGCCCCGGCCCGCGCGGTCGCCGACCCGATGCGGTTCCGGCTGCTCGACGTGGTGCGCGCGTTCGTCCTCGACCGCACCGACGACGAGGTCGTCGCCTCGGTGCGACTGGCGCACGCCGTGCACCACTCGTCCGTGGCGGCGGACTTGGCGAGCCGGGCCCGCACCGACGACAGCCGGGAGGCCGTGGAGCGGGCCAGGCGCCTGGCGCCGGAGGCGAACGCGGCGATCGCCTGGGCGTTGGCGCACCGGGTCGACCTCGTGCTCCCGCTGGCCCGCGCGCTGGCCGTGCTCGCCGAGCAGAACGGCCCGGACCTCGACAGCCTCACCGCGATCACCCGCGCCGCCCGCGACCCGCACGTGCGCGCCACGGCGACCGCGTCGGACCTGCTGGAGATCGGCATCGCCCTCTGCTACGGCGACCTCGACCTGGTGGCCGAGCTGGCGGCGCTCGCGCTCGACCGCGCGCCGGACGGCACCGCCGCGCACCACCTTGCGGGCTACTCCGAGGCGTACCTGAACCGCACGTCGTCCGCGCTGGCGCACTTCGCCGTGGCGGAACGGCTCGCCGAGGCCCAGCACGACCACTGGCAGCTGGCCGCCGTGCGGCAGGGCCGGGGCATCGCGTACCGGGCGGCCGGCAACGCCGCGGCCGCGCTCACCGCGTTCGAGTCGGCGATGCGGACCTACGCGCTCGCGGGCGACGCCATGCACGTCAACAACTCCCGCTACATGATGGCCGCGACGGCCGCCGGGTCCGGTTCGCACGAGGCGGCGGCGCTCGCGTGGGCCGAGCAGAGCGCCGCGTACGCCCGCGAGACCGGCAACCGGCACGAGCTGGCCCACGCGCTGCTGACCATCGCCGCCCTGTCCGGCGGCGACCTGACCGAGGCCGTGGACACGTTCCGGGCCGTCGGCGACCTCCGCTGCCTGACCCGCGGCTACCTGCTGCTCGCGGACGGGCACGCCGACCCGGTTCCGCTGCTGCGGCAGGCGTTGGACATCGCGCGGAAGGCGAACGACGTCCCCAACCAGACGACCGCGCTGGAACGGCTGGCGCACGCGCACTGGGGTGCGGGGGAGCACCGGCGGGCGGCCATCGCGCTGGGATCGATGGTCGCGCTGGTCGGCCGGGAGGCGGCGATCAGCCGGTGCCCCGAGGAGCTGGCGAACGACCCGGAGCCGTGGGAGACCGCGATCGCCGAAGGGTTCGCGCGACGGCACTAGCCTCG
Organism: Umezawaea sp. cmx-9-4; assembly: GCA_049997955.1. Taxonomy (GTDB): domain Bacteria; phylum Actinomycetota; class Actinomycetes; order Mycobacteriales; family Pseudonocardiaceae; genus Umezawaea. Next base: position 531,040 of record JAEBDY010000005.1, read on the forward strand.
TACCCGTGATCCTCCTGCCGAACGACCCGCTCTCCCTGCGGGTGCTGGACTTCGCCCGCCTCCACGAAGCGCCGTCGGTCCTCAACCACAGCGTGCGGACCTACCTGCACGCGGCCGCCATCGCCGAGCGCGACGGCGTCGAGCACGACGGCGAGACCCTCTTCCAGGCGTGCGCGCTGCACGACATCGGCACCGCCGACGCCTTCGACGGGCCGGTGCGGTTCGAGGTGGAGGGCGCGGACGCGGCGGCCGCGTTCCTCACCGCGGAAGGGGTGTCCGCGCAGGCCGTCGACCAGGTGTGGGAGGCGATCGCGCTGCACACCTCCGGGCAGATCGCCGAACGCCGCGGCCCGATCACCATGCTGACCCGCCTCGGCGTGATCGCCGATTTCGACGGGGGCAGCGCGGCGTTCGAGGAGTCGTTCCCGCGACTGGACATCGAGGTCGAGCTGAAGCGGCTGGTGGTGGAGCAGGCGCGGCGCAATCCAGCCAAGGCGCCGAAGTCGTCGTGGCCCGGCTACCTGACCAGGACGCGGATCGACCCGAGCGACTTCTAGGACGTTCGCTGCGCCATGACCTCGTCCCAGTGGTGCTGGGACGAGGCCCGCCACTCGTCGTGCCTGCGGTGGAACAGTTCCGCGGCCTTCGCACCGCTCCAGTTCGACGGGAGCAGCGCCGCGGGCAGACCGGGGTCGAGGAAGGGGAACCGGCGCCATTCGTGCACCAGCAGGGTTTGCGCGCGCAGCGCGTTCAGCCCGGTGGTGGGATCCATCCCGCTGAACTCGGCGAGGAAGTCCTCGTACCGCACCTCGAGGTCGCTCAGGTCCCAGGCCCGCGACACCAGGTCGTCCACCTCGCCGATCGACCCGAACTCCGCGACGAACGACATCACCTGCGACTCGACCCCCAGTTCGGTGACGATCTTCTCGGCCTCGACCTGACCGCGCGTGTTCGGACTGACCCAGACCCCAGGCTGCGGCGACCCGAAACCCACCCACGCCAACCGGGTCCGCAGCCGGTGTCGCAGTTCCCGCCGCGCCTCGGGCACCGACACGAACAGCATCAGCCAGCGTCCGTCCCAGACGTCCCGCTCGCGCCCGAACTCGTAGATCCGGTGGGCGCCCTCCGACATCAACCGGTACCCCGGTGGCGTCAGGCTCCACCGCACCCGACGCCCCACCCGCTCCGACCGCAGCCACCCCTCGGCCGCCGTCCGCGACAACGCCTGGCGCGCCGACTTCTCCTCGACGCCGAACAGCCCCAGCGCCTCGACCACCGTCGAGGTCCAGACCGGGGCCTCGCGGGGGAGGACGAATTCCCCCAGCACCGTCATCAGCACCGACCGCGCACTGGCGTGACCGACCTCGCGCCGTCGTGACGTGCCCGGAGGTGCGACGTCCGCCATCTGCTTCACCAGCCTCGCTGAGGGGGCACATTCTGGTACACCCCGACCGGCGGCCACAAGGCCGTCGTGGAGCGTCCACTCAGGACTCGGGCCGCAACTTGCCGACGAGGTGCTCCAACACCGTCGCGAACAGCTCGGCCTCCAGCGGCGTCCACTCCGCCACGATGTCGTCCAACCGGTCCACCAGCCGCCGCCGAGCCGAGTCGATCGCCGCCCGCCCCTCCTCCGTCAACCGCAACAGGGTCGACCGAGCATCCCCCGGATCCGGCTCCCGCACCACCAGGCCCGCCTTCTCCAGTCGGGCCGCGTACCGCGTGGTCGCCGTCCGATCGATCCCGATCTCGTCCGCCAACCGCGTGGAACTCACCGGCTCCATCCGCGCGATCCCGCTCAACACCGGGTAGGTCGTCTCGTCGACACCTCCCAGTTCGGGCACCAGGTCGTCGTACAGGTGAGCCCTGGTACTGCGGCGGAGCAGCAGGCCCAAAGCGGCCTCGACACGAGCGGCGGCGGATTGCACCCGATCAGTGTACGTGCCAGCGGCACGCATCTGGGGTAGTGTCCTTTTTGCGTGCCAGCGGCACGCACTTCGTCTCAGCTTCCACCCTTGAGGAGTTCCCATGACCACCACCCCGCACGACGTCCTCCCCGACAGCGCGGAAGGAGCCCACTTCGACGACGAGTACGTCCGCAAAGGCACGCTCACCGCCTTCATCACCAACGCCCGGAATCCCTACCCCGTCGCCCATCGGGTGCGTGGCGGCCCTACGTCAGTTGAGCTCAAGCTGGCGGACGGTCGCACACATCCAGTCCACCTGTGTCTGGTTCGCCGATTAATCCCTGGCAGCTCGACCGACATCAACTGACCGCCGGCTACCTGGTGCCGACGTGACGGGTCCTTCGTTGGCCGACTTCCGTGAGTCAACCTGCCAACCGTCTCGGCCGGTTCCAAGTGATCGACCGCCAGCCAACCAATCCCAAGGCGCCAATCACCTACAACCAACCGCGGGCGGCACTACCTCAGCCGGTTGCTTCCACCCGCGGGCACCCAACCGGCCAAGCCAAAGGAGGACCCCAACCCCAGCCACACCGTCCCAGCTGACTAACCGACCCCTGGCCAGCCAGGAGCGACTGGCGGGTCACACCGCCCTGAGTGGCTGAGCACCCCGGTAGGCCAGTTCCGCCCACACCGTCTTCCCCCAAGTCCGCCGCGAAATCCCCCACCTCTCCGCGACCCGCTCCACCAGCACCAACCCCCGCCCGCGGTACTTCCCCAACCGAGAAGTCCCCATCACGGGAAGGAGGTCAGCCTCTCCGTCGTCCACCTCAACCCGTACCCCGTGCTGCTCCGGCAGTTCCGACACCCGCACCCGACACGGAGGCGTCGCGTGGTCGTACACGTTCGACACGAGTTCGTTGACCAGCAGCACGGTGTCGTCGACGCAGTCGTCCGACACCCCCACCAGCACTTCCGTAACCCAGTGCCGCACAGTCGACAACGGCGGATGGGGGAACCGGCTCAGGTCAAGCGCCGCAGGCAGGTGCAGAACCGGTTTCACGAGCCTCCCACCAAAAGATCCTGGGCCCACCCCTCGGGCGGGGCCGCGGATCTCCTGGGTACCCCCATTCGGAGGTCTCCACACGGCCCGCGTCCACTTCGGGTGTCCCGAATGCAAGTGCGGAGATTGCCCGGCTCGACCGGTCCTGCGCGGAGGCCTCGGCTCACCTCGTCGGCGGACCAGTGCGGCGATCGACTTCGAAGAAACGTCTCGTCGCGCCAGGAGAGGGCTACTTCTCCTCGTCCACGGCGGAGGGCTTGGCCGAGGCCTCTTCGCGGAGGCGTCGCTCCCGCTTCCCGCGCGCCAGTTCGGTTCCCAGCGCGTCCAACTTCTGGCCCCAGAACCGTCGGAAGTGGTCCAGCCACACGTCGACCTCCTGCAAGGGCTCGGACTCGACCGTGTAGAGCCGGCGCGTGCCCACGGCCCGAACGGAGGCGAAGCCGTTCTCGCGGAGCACCCGCAGGTGTTGGGAGACGGCGGGTTGGGAGATGCCGAACTCCTGCTGGATGACGGCGACGACGGCGCCGGAGGTCTGCTCGCCGGTGGCGAGCAGTTCCAGGATGCGGCGGCGGACGGGGTCGCCTAGGACGTCGAACGCGTGCACAGGGCGACTGTCCCATCCTCTGCTTATATAAGTCAATGCCGATGCCTGGCCGTGCGTACCCACGGCCAGGGCAGCTCACCGCACGGTTACTCGGCAGCCTTCGCCGCGCGGGCTCGGCGGCGTTCGCGCATCTCGACGAACTTGGTGGCCTTGCCGTTGAGCACGGTCAGGAACTCGGCGAGCTCGTCGCGAGCCTTCTCGCCCTCGCCGCCGAGGTCGGTGCGTTCGAACACCTTCCAGAAGCGGAGGATCGGCATGATGACCTCGTCGTGGTGCAGGCGGAGGTCGTAGATGCCCGCGTTGGCGATGGTCGCGGAGCTGCGGAGGAAGTCCGAGATGCCCGCGCCGGGCATCTGGAAGTTGATCACCTCGTCGCGCACGGCCTGCATGGTGTGGTCGGGCTGGACCTCGAACGCGGCGGTGACCAGGTTGCGGTAGAAGACCATGTGCAGGTTCTCGTCCGTGGCGATGCGGGCGAGGAGCTGGTCGGCCAGCGGGCAGTTGGTCGCGCGACCCGTGTTGCGGTGGGAGATGCGGGTCGCGAGCTCCTGGAACGACACGTACACGATGTTGCGGATCGCGGACTCGGTCTGGCCCTCGAAACCGACGGACATGTGTTCCATGCGCTTGCGCTCTAGCTCGACGGGGTCGACGCCGCGGGTGACGACCAGGTAGTCGCGCAGGGCGATGCCGTGACGGGCCTCCTCCGCGGTCCAGCGGTGCATCCAGGTCGCCCAGGCGCCGTCCTTGCCGAACGACGACGAGATGACGCGGTGGTACGAGGGCAGGTTGTCCTCGGTCAGGAGGTTGATGATCATCGCCGTCTTGGCGGTGGGGTCGAGCCGGGAGTCCTCCGGGTGCCAGTCCTCGCCCCCGAGGAACGCGAAGTCGCGGCCCTCGCTCCACGGGACGTAGTCGTGCGGCATCCACTCCTTGGCGATCGACAAGTGGCGGTCGAGGTTGACCTCCACGATCGGTTCCAGCTCGCGCAGCAGATCCGTATCGCGGCGGTGGCTATCGCCAACCGTCACACCAATCACCCCGTTCTCAGTTCTGGTGGTGGGTCAAGTCGTTTCCTCTCTGAGCCTACGTGGCCTAGTCCGTGTCGCCGATTGCCGAGGTGCGACTTTCCATCGGCGCCACACGGGGTAGGCGATGACGACCAGGAGTGACAGTGCCGGGATACCGGGGAAGAGCACGTAGTCGACCAGTGGAACCGCCACGCAGGCCCCTGTCACCCAGCCGGGCGCCGTGGGGAACTTGCCTGGTGGGGTCCACGGTGTGCGCTTGCCGGGCTTCGCGACGGACAGCCACACCTGTGCCGCGAGAGCACCTGCCATCAGCAGTGATCCGATGCGCGTCAGCATCGGATTTCCGTTCTCGCCCAGGTCGAGGTTCGGGCTCAGGACGAAGATGCCGAGGTAGAGCTGGGTCAGGGTGATCACGAATTTGAGCAGAACCCACCAGTGTCGGAAATAGCCCCAGGAGGTGAGTGCCGAGAGCATGAATCCGGTGTAAGCGGATGTGGTGGCCATGAACTGGAGGACGTCCGTGTCGATCACGTTCGCCATTTCGAACGCGCTCGTCCGAGATGTCCCGTTCGACCCCAGTCCGTAGGTGATCAAGGCGAACAGGGCGAGCGCCTGGCTCATCCAGCCGACCGAGCTGAGCACGTGCAGCCAGACGAGCAGCTTCCGCTGCGTCACGAGGACCCCCATAGGTAGGCGTGCAACGTATAGTACGCCTACCTATGGGCCTGCGGGTGCGGTCGCGTCGTCTCGTGTTCGGCGAACGGCCCTGAAACGGTCCAGGAATCGCTCGTTAATGCTCTTCCAATTCACGTCCGGATCGGAGGGGTGGCTGAATTTTGTCGAGGTGGTGTGGCATTCGGTCGTTTCGGTCGTCGCCCGAGTCCGCTCGATCGCGTCGTCCGAAGCGTCATCCGGTCTCGCGAACGCGCTGTCGATCATGGGATGAAAGTGTGGTGTCGATCTCCGGTCTTGCCAACGGGCCAGCGCAGCGGTGGTTCGGCGCCGAGTTCTGCCAGTGTCATAACGTCCTCGGGTTAACCGTTGGTACATGTGGTCACCACGGGAAATTCGCCTTGTCATTCAAATTGGTATCAGTACGCGCGGCGCGCTTGACAAGGCTGCTGAATATGGCCAATCCTCGCGCCAACTGACACGTTTCGGGGTATCGGACTCGTGAGCGAGCACCGCTCGCGGGCACTCCCGACGAGGAAGGTTCGATTCGTTGACTCCCACCCCAGTTCTGCGACTGCTCGGCGTTGGCGCCTTGGCCATCGCGCTCGCCGCCTGCGGGGCCCCGCCCGCCAAGGAAAGCTCGTCGAGCGGCACCGCCGCGGCGACGGCCAAGTCCGCCGCCGACTTCGGCGGGATGGACAAGCTCGTGGAGGCGGCCAAGAAGGAGGGCACGCTGAACGTCATCGCGCTGCCGCCGGACTGGGCGAACTACGGCATGATGCTCGAGAAGTTCACCGAGAAGTACGGCATCAAGATCGACTCGGCGCAGCCGGACGGCTCCAGCGCGGACGAGATCAAGGCCGCCCAGCAGCTCAAGGGCGGTGACCGGGCGCCGGACGTGTTCGACCTCGGGCTGAACGTGGCGGTGGCGAACAAGACCATGTTCGCGCCGTACAAGGTGGCGACGTGGGAGGAGATCCCGGCGGAGCTGAAGGACGGCGAGGGCCTGTACTACGGCGACTACGGCGGCTTCATGTCCATCGGCTACGACGCGGGCAAGGTGCCCGCGCCGACCAAGGTCGAGGACCTGCTCAAGCCCGAGTACGCGGGCAAGGTCGCGCTCAACGGCGACCCGACGCAGGCGGGTGCCGCGTTCTCCGGCGTCATGATGGCCTCCCTGGGCAGCGGCGGCTCCGCCGACGACATCGCGCCCGGCGTGGAGTTCTTCAAGAAGCTCAAGGCCGCGGGCAACTTCCTGCCCGTCGACCCGTCGCCCGCGACGATCGAGTCCGGTCAGACGCCCGTCGTCATCGACTGGGACTACACGAACGCCGCGCAGACCGCGAAGCTCGCGGGCAAGGCCGACTGGAAGACCGTCGTCCCGGACGGCGCGCAGATCGGCGCCTACTACAACCAGGCGATCAACGTCGACGCCCCGCACCCGGCCGCCGCGCGGCTGTGGCAGGAGTTCCTCTACTCCGACGAGGGCCAGAACATCTACCTCCAGGGCCTGTCGCGCCCGGTTCGGCTGGAGGCCATGACGAAGGCGGGCAAGGCCGACTCCGCCGCGGCCGCCAAGCTGCCCAAGACCGAGGGCGAGCAGGTGTTCCAGACCCAGGAGCAGGCAGACAAGGCCAAGCAGGTCCTGACCGCCACGTGGGCGCAGGCGGTGGGCTGACCCTTGGTCGCACCCGTCACCACCTCGGCCGGGGGTGCGCCGCCGCGAGCGGCTTCCCCCGGCCGGGGGCCGACCAGGGGGAACGTCCTGGCGTGGCTCGTCGTCGTCCCGTTCCTGGCGTACGTCGGCGTCTTCCTGGTGTACCCGACCGTCCTCGTGCTGGCCGGGGCGTTCCAGGACTCCGACGGCGCTTTCACCCTGAGCAACCTGACCGACCTGGCGAAGGGCGTCTACCTGGAGGCGTTCTGGCGCAGCATCGAGCTGTCCGCCATCACCGCGCTGCTGGGCGCGATCTTCGGCGCGCTGCTGTCGTGGGCCGTCGCGAGCGGGCGGCCCGAGGGCCTGCTGCGGCGGGTCGTGGTGGCGGGCGCCGGTGTGCTCGCCCAGTTCGGCGGCGTGCCGCTGGCGTTCGCGTTCCTCGCGACCGTGGGTTTCCAGGGCTTCGTCACGCAGTTCCTGCGCGACAACCTGGGCATCGACCTGTTCTCCGGCGGCGCCTGGATCTTCGAACTGCCCGGCCTGACGCTGGTGTACACGTTCTTCCAGATCCCGCTGATGGTCATCGTCTTCCTGCCCGCGCTGGACGGCCTCCGCCCGCAGTGGAAGGAGGCCACCGAGAGCCTCGGCGGCGGCACCTGGACCTACTGGCGCCACGTCGGTGGCCCGATCCTCTTCTCGCCGTTCCTCGGAGCCCTGCTGCTGCTGTTCGCGAACGCGTTCTCCGCGTACGCCACGGCCGCCGCGCTGGTGTCGCAGGGCAGTCCCATCGTGCCGCTGCAGATCCGCGGCTTCCTCACCGGCGAGGTGCTGCTGGGCCAGGAGAACCTGGGCAAGGCGCTCGGACTCGGCATGGTGATCGTGGTCGGCATCGCGATGGGCCTCTACGCACTGATCCAGCGGAGGGTGTCCAAATGGCAGTGACCGCGAAACCGCCGAAGAAGGTCGCGGGGACCGTCCTGCGCGTCGTCGTGCTGCTGGTGCTGGGGTTCTACTTCATCCTGCCGCTGGTGGCGATGGGGGAGTTCTCCACACGGGGCGTCAACGACACCCGCAGCCTGGACTCGTGGACCGGCATCTTCTCGGACCCCGACCTGGTCGACTCCATCGTGACGTCGGTCGAGCTCGCCGTGCTCAGCTCCGTGCTGATGCTCGTGCTGCTCGTCCCGACGATGGCGTGGATCCGGCTGCGGCTGCCGAAGCTGCGCCGCGTGGTCGAGTTCCTGTGCCTGCTGCCGCTCACGATCCCGGCGATCGTGCTGGTCGTGGGCATGGCGCCGCTCTACGCGTGGGTGAACTACTTCCTCGGCGACGCGCCGTTGACGCTCACCTTCGTGTACGCGGTGCTGGTGCTGCCGTTCGCCTACCGCGCGATCGACGCGGGCCTCGCGTCGATCGACCTCAAGACGCTCGCGGAGGCCGCTCGCAGCCTCGGCGCGTCCTGGGGCACGGTGCTGTGGCGGATCGTGGTGCCGAACATCCGCACCGCGCTGATCGGGGCCTCGCTGCTGTCCGTCGCGCTGGTGCTCGGTGAGTTCACCATCGCCTCGCTGCTGAACTTCGAGACCCTGCAGGTCCAGGTCAACCTGATCGGCAAGCGCAACGCGGGCCTGTCGATCGCGGTGTCCCTCGCCTGCCTGGTGTTCGCGTTCGTGCTGCTGTTCCTGCTCTCCTACGTCGGTCAACGGCGTCGGCCCACCGTCGTCGAGGACTAGAGAAAGACCGGGTTTCATGGGTTACCTAGAGCTCAAGGGCCTCCGGAAGTCCTTCGGCGGCTCGCCCGCGCTCGACGGGCTCGACCTCGAACTCATTGAGGGCGAACTGGTGAGCCTGCTCGGCCCCAGCGGGTGCGGCAAGACGACCGCGCTGCGCATCGTGGCCGGGTTCGAGACGGCCGACACGGGGCACGTCGTGGTGGCGGGCAAGGACATCACGTCCGTCCCGGCGAACCGCCGGGACATGGGCATGGTGTTCCAGGCGTACAGCCTGTTCCCGAACATGACGGCGGCGCAGAACATCGAGTTCGGCCTCCGGCTGCGCAAGGCCGGGTCGGGCGAGCGCGCCAAGCGCGTGAACGAACTGCTCGAACTGGTCGGCCTCGGCGAGTTCGGCGCCCGGTACCCGCACCAGATGTCCGGCGGCCAGCAGCAGCGCGTGGCACTCGCCCGCGCGCTGGCGATCCAGCCGCGCGTGCTGCTGCTGGACGAGCCGCTGTCCGCCCTGGACGCGAAGGTGCGCGTCCAGCTCCGCGACGAGATCCGCCGCATCCAGACCGAGTTGGGCATGACCACCCTGTTCGTCACGCACGACCAGGAGGAGGCGCTCGCCGTCTCCGACCGGGTCGGCGTGATGTCGCAGGGCAGGCTGGAGCAGCTGGACACGCCCGCGGTGGTCTACCGCGAACCCGCGTCCGCGTTCGTCGCGCAGTTCGTCGGCGTGACGAACACCGTGCTGGGCAAGTCGGAAGCCGGCGCGGTCCGCCTGGGCACCTTCAAGCTCCCGACCGACGCCGCGGCCGAGTTGTCCGACGGCAGCGACGTCAAGGTCATCGTGCGCCCGGAGGACATCGGGATCGTCGAGCACAAGGGCGAGCCGAACGGGTCGCTGCTGGGCAGCGTGCTCACCCAGAGCTTCCTCGGACCGGTCACCCGCCTGGTGATCCGGCTCGACGGGGACGAGCAGACGATCCGCGTCGACCAGCCGTCGAACATCGCCGCGGCCTACCCGCCCGGCACCGCGGTGGCGCTGGACTTCAACGCCTCGAGGTTCCTGGTCGTGCAGGCCTGAATTGCCTCGTGGCCGTTGTGGTGAAGAACGAACGGAGGCGGCGCGGTGGTGCGTGAACTGAGGCTGGTGGTCACGGCGACCGACTACGACGAGGCGCTGCGGTTCTACCGCGACGTCCTCGGGCTGCCGGAGCAGGCGGCCTTCAGCTCGCCCGGCGGACGCGTGACGATCCTGGAGGCGGGCCGCGCCACCCTGGAGATCGCCGATCCGCCGCACGCGGCGTACATCGACGAGGTCGAGGTGGGGCAGCGGGTCGCCGGGCACGTGCGGGTGGCGTTCCGGGTGGACGACGTCACGGTGGCGACCGCCGAGCTGGTGGAGGGAGGGGCGAGCGTCATCGCCGAGCCGACCCGCACGCCGTGGAACTCGCTCAACTCCCGGCTGGCCGCGCCCGCGGGGCTCCAGTTGACGCTGTTCGAGGAGCTGGAGGGCTAGACGACTCGGGGCCCGTGTCCGAAGTGGACACGGGCCCCGAGGTGTTCACCCGATCAGGTCGATGCGGGCTTCAGGTCACCACTCGCGGTAGGAACCCTGGGTCTGCACGTTGAGCTGGTCCACCCGGACGAACTTCGCGGTGAAGGTGCGCGGGTCCCGGATGTCCAGGACGTCGAGGCCCTTCGCCATGTCCGACGAGTAGATGAACCCGTTGTAGTAGTACGCGGACCAGGTGCCGCCGCCCTTGCCGTCGGGCAGCGGGCCGCGCTCGAAGAAGCCGATCTCCTTCGGCTTCGAGGAGTCGGTGAAGTCCCAGATGGAGACGCCACCCTGGTACCAGGACTGCACCATGATGTCGCGGCCCTGGACCGGGATCAGCGAGCCGTTGTGGGCCACGCAGTTCTCGGTGTCGGACTGCATGCGCGGGATCTTGTAGTAGCTCTTGAACTCCAGCTTGCGCTTGTCGCCACGACCCTTGATGTCGTAGATGCCGTTCGCGCCGCGGTTCTGGCCGATGGTCTCGTTGCAGGTCGCCGCGCCACCGCCACCGAGCTCGTCGGTGAAGATGACCTTGGTGCCCTCGTTGTTGAACGTCGCCGAGTGCCAGAACGCGAAGTTCACGTTGTCCTGCACCGTGGTGATCACGCGCGGCTTCTCGCGGTCGGAGATGTCGAAGAGCACGCCGTCACCCATGCAGGCGCCCGCGGCGAGGTCCTTCGACGGGTAGACCGTGATGTCGTGGCAGCCGCTGGTGGCCGTCACGTAGCCCTCGGGGATGGTGCCGCTGCGACCGGGGTTGCCGCCGTCCGGGAACAGGATCGGGGCGGAGATCAGGGAGGCCTTCGCCGGGTCCTTCAGCGGCACCTTCACGATGGAGATCTTGTCGTGGGGAGGCTGGCAGTCCGGGAACGACGCGCTGGGGGAGTACGACGAGACGTACAGGTAGGCGTTGCGGCCCTTCTTGTCCGGCACCAGCGTGTGCGTGTGCGAGCCGCACGCGGTCTCGACGGCGGCGACGTACTTCGGGTTGCGCTTGTCGCTGATGTCGAAGACCTTGATGCCCTCCCACGAGTCCTTGTTCGTGGCGGGCTGGGAGACGCTGCTGCACGAGTTGTCCGACCGCGACGAGTCGGTCGACAGGAACAGCAGGTTGCCCTGCACCGAGATGTCGTTCTGCGAACCGGGGCAGACGACCTCGCTGACGACCTTCGGCTTCTGCGGGTTGCGGATGTCGTAGATCGTGAAGCCGTCGTAGTTGCCGACGAACGCGTGGTTGTCGTTGAACGCGAGGTCCGAGTAGGTGGAGTTCGTGAACGGCGTGCCCTTGGGCAGGTTCGCCACGTGCTTGACGTTGCGGCTGCGCACGATCTCGTCGACCGCGGGGATGCCCGCGGTCGGGTTCGCGGGAGCCGAGAGCTGCGTCTCGGACAGGCCGTCGACGTTCTCCTGGTCCGGCTGTGCCAGCGCCTGGGGGCTGAACGCCAGGGCGGAGACCGCCAGCGCGAACGCCCCCAGAGCCGCGATCGGCGCCCGGCGCCGTCGGGCCGATACGGATGCTGTGAACACAGGTCTCCTCTTCTTACCCTGGTGCAAGGGGGTCAGTATCACCGGTTTGCACCGCTAAAGACCACGTCCGATCGGCGGGTGTGCCAAATTCTCGTCGGCTGGGATGGTCGGTAGGTTGGTGGTGGACGAAGGGGAGCGGATGCGGATCAGGGTCGGGCTGGTGGCGGTCGCGCTGGTGCTCGCGGGCTGCTCCTCGGGGGCCGCCGATGACGCCGCGCCCATCATCGTGCCTGGTGCACCGGGCGAGCAGGCGAAGACGATCTCCCCGGACGACATCGGCACCGACCGCTTCGTGGCCCCGAACGAGCGCGATCTGACGTACGTCGTGGGCATGATCGAGCACCACCGCCAGGCCCTGCAGATGACCGAGCTCGCCCCGGAACGGGCGTCAAATGAGACGGTGAAGGGCCTCGCGTCCCGCATGCACGACTCCCAGGGGCCCGAGATCGGCGCCATGGAGCAGTGGCGGAAGCAGTTCGCCGCGGACGCCGAGCAGCACGGCCACTCCACCGCGCTGCCGCACGTCGACCACGCCGCGATGCCGGGCATGGCCAGTGTCGAGGACATGGCCGCGCTGAAGGCGGCCACCGGCGGGGAGTTCGACAAGCTGTTCGTGCGGCTGATGATCGCCCACCACGAGGGCGCGCTGAAGATGGCCGAGGACGTGCTGTCGAACGGCGTGGACGTGCGGGTCGAGGAGATGGCGGCCGACGTGATCGCCACGCAGACCGACGAGATCAACCGGATGCAGAACCTCGACCTGCCTTAAGAGGCGATCAGCACCAGGTCTTCGGAGTGCTCGAAGGTCTCCACGGCGTTGCCCGTCACGTGCCTGGCGATCCCCTTGTTGCGGGCGTGCGCCTCGCGGAACGAGTCCGACGCCACCCACGCCCGGAAGTCGGCCTCGGAGTCGAACTCGTTGAGCGACACGTACGGCTGGTCCGGGGTCGTCGGCCGGAGCAGGGTGCTGCGGCGCAGACCAGGCACACCCGGCAGGTACGTGCGCATGTTGGCCCGGAACTTCTCCTCGAACTCCGCCGCGCGCTCGGCGGGGACGAACAAGCGGTTGGTGGCGATGAACATGCCGCACCTCCGGGTTCCCGACGCTACGTAGGGAACTATTCCAACGCGGCGTCGGGAAAGCAAGAGGGGATAGCATCGGGTCGTGCCTCGGATCAGTGCTGACACGGTTGCGGAGCACCGCGCCAACCGGCTGCGGGCGTTGCTGGACGCTGGACGCGACCTGGTCGCCGAGGGCGGTCCGGACGCGTTGACCCTGGCCGCGCTGGCCCGCCGGGTCGGGCTCTCCCGGCCGAGCCTGTACGAGTACTTCCGGTCGCGTGAGGAACTGGTGGCGGCGATCGTCATCGACGAGCTGCCGGAGTGGGCGCGGCACCTCGACCGGGCCGTCGCCGGGGCCGAAGGGGCGCCCGCGAAGATCGAGGCCTACCTGCGGACCGAGCTGGAGATCATCACGGACGGCCGCCACGGGGCCGTGGTGGCGCTGTCGGCGCACGCGTTGCCGGAGAGCAGCCGTTCGCAGATCCGGGCTGAGCACGAGCGGTTGTTGGCGCCGTTGGTGGGGGTGCTGCGGGGGGCTGGGGTGGCTCGGCCGGAACTGCGGGCGCTGCTGGTGCACGGGATGGTGGAGGCTGCTTCTCGGGTTGTGGCGCCTGGGCGGGTGGAGCACAACGAGGCTGTGATCGCGGAGTTGTTGGATCAGGTGTTGAACGGGTTGCTGCCGTAGGTGATGCCTTCTTGGGGGCTCGTCGCCCCGCTCGCGTCATTGTCTCGATCTTTGAGCTTGATTTGTCAAGGCGGGAAAGATGCCTTGACAAACGAACCTCAAAGATGAGGGCGCTTCGGATCGGGGCGACGGGGGAAGTGCGGGCGTCGGCCGGGTTGCATGCTTCCGCCAGCCGCCAGCCGCCAGCCGCCAGCCGCCAGCCGCCAGCCGCCAGCCGCCAGCCGCCAGCCGCCGTCGACCACTGCCGTCGACCACTGCCGTCGACCACTGCCGTCGACCACTGCCGTCGACCACTGCCGTCGACCACTGCCGTCGACCACTGCCGTCGACCACCGCCGTCGACCACCGCACCCAGGCCCGCCGCCCTCTACACGCACACAACCGGCCACCAGTTCCCGCAGCACGACCCCCTTCTCCAAAAGCACCTAATCCGGCCAATCACCTGCGCCTGCAAGCTCTGACCGTTTTTGTCGGTGCTCCCTTGTAGCGTTCTGTTTCGGGGGGTCCTGCTCGATGGGGGACCCCCGCGTGGTGTGCGTGCCGAAGCGGACTGATCTCGAATCGGGCATAACGGTTGACCAGGGCGTGTTGGGTTGCGACTGTCTTGGCCTCTGTCCGTCCGGTAGAAGTGCGAGTCAACGATGAACTCGGTGCTTGGTTCGGTGTTGTTGCCCGTCGCGCTGGCCGTGGTGATGTTCGGGCTGGGCCTCTCGTTGACGGTTGAGGACTTCGTTCGGGTTCGCAAGCACCCGGCCGCTGTGGTGGTGGCGTTGGTTTGCCAGCTCGTGCTGCTGCCCGTCGTGTGCTTCGGGCTCGTGCTCCTGTTCGGGCTGCCGCCGTTGCTGGCCGTGGGCATGTTGTTGTTGGCCGCGTCGCCCGGTGGGACCACGGCGAACCTGTTCAGCCACGTGTTCCGCGGTGATGTCGCGCTGAACATCACGCTCACGGCGGTGAACTCGGTGTTGGCGGTGGTGACGTTGCCGTTGGTCACGAACCTCGCCATCGGGTACTTCGCGCCGGACGGCGGGGCGTTGGACCTGCAGTTCGACAAGGTCGTGCAGGTGTTCGCGATCGTGTTGATCCCGGTCGTGCTGGGGATGCTGGTGCGGCGGCGGTCGCCGGGGTTCGCCGATCGGATGGACCGGCCCGTGCGGATCTTCTCCGTGGTGGTGTTGGCGGCCGTCATCATCGCGACCGTGGTGTCCGAGCGGGCCAACCTCGGCACGTACCTGGCGGCCACCGGGGTGATCGCGCTGGTGTTCTGCTTGCTCAGCCTGTCCCTCGGGTACTTCGCGCCGCGGGTGTTCGGGATCGGGCACCGGCAGGCCATCGCGAGCGCGTTCGAGATCGGGGTGCACAACAGCACGTTGGCCATCACGATCGCGATCAGCGTGCTGGGCAGCACGGACATCGCGGTGCCCGCCGCCGTGTACGGGGTCGTGATGTTCCCGGTCGCGGCGCTGTTCGGCTGGGTGTTCACCCGGACCCGGTCAGGGGATGTCCCGGAGACCCATCAACCGATCGGTTGATCACGGGTGTGGCCCGCCGGTCGATTCGCGGACGGGCTCGAGCGGCGAACCTTGGGCCATGGCAATCATCGAGGTGGCGGACCTCGGCAAGCGGTACGGGCCGAAGGTCGCGGTGGACGAGGTGTCGTTCACCGTCGAGGAGGGCGAGATCTTCGGGATCCTCGGCCCCAACGGGGCTGGGAAGACCACGACGGTCGAGTGCGTCGAAGGGATGCGGATCCCCGATCGGGGCACGGTCCGGGTGGACGGGCTCGACCCGCGGCGGGACCGCGCCGAGCTGAGGCAGCTGATGGGCGTGCAGCTCCAGGAGAGCCAGCTGCCCGAGCGGATCAAGGTCCGCGAGGCGCTCGACCTGTACAGCTCGTTCTACCCGAACCCCGCCGACTGGCGGGAGCTGATGGGTCGGCTCGGGCTGGAGGAGCAGCGGAACGCGGAGTTCGGCAAGCTGTCCGGCGGGCAGAAGCAGCGGCTCTCCGTCGCGCTGGCGCTGGTCGGCAAGCCGCGGATCGCGGTGCTGGACGAGCTGACCACGGGCCTCGACCCGCAGGCTCGCCGGGACACCTGGGACCTGATCGAGGGCATCCGGGACTCCGGGGTGACGGTCCTGCTGGTCACGCACTTCATGGAGGAGGCCGAGCGGCTCTGCGACCGGCTCGCCGTGATCGACTCGGGCCGGGTCGTCGCGATCGACACGCCCGCCGGGCTGGTGTCGCGCGTGGACAGCGAGCAGCGGGTCCGGTTCCGGCCGTCGCGGCCGATGGACGAGTCGCTGTTCCGGGACCTCGACGAGGTGTCGGAGGTCCGCTTCCACGGGGGCCAGTTCGTCATCACCGGGCACGGGAACCTGCTGCACGCGGTCACGTCGGTGTTGGCGCGCAACCAGGTCGTGGCCGCTGAGCTGCGCGTCGAACAGGCCAGTCTGGACGACGCGTTCGTCTCGCTGACCGGCCGCAAGAAGTGATGGGGGAGTCGTGCTCAAGGTCATCGAGGTAGAGGCGAAGCTGTTCCTGCGCGAAGGGGCCACGGTGGTCTTCGCGATGCTGTTCCCGACGGTGCTGCTGCTGGGGCTGGGCGCGATCCCGGCGCTGCGCACCCCCGAGGCGGCGTTCGGCGGCCTGCGGTTCATCGACGGGTACGCGGGCACGCTGGTGGTGATCACGTTGGGGTTCCTCGGCTTGCAGCGCCTCCCGACCGCGGTCGCCACCTACCGCGAACGGGGTGTGCTCCGCAGGCTCGGCACCACTCCGCTGCACCCCGGCAAGCTGCTGGCCGCCCAACTGGTGGTCAACCTCGTGGCCGCGCTGGTCTCGGTGGGCCTGGTGGTCGCGGTGGGCAAGCTGGTGTTCGGCATCGACCTGCCGCACCACCCGTTCGGGTTCCTGCTCGCCGTGCTGCTCGGTTCGGCGTCGCTGTTCGCGCTGGGGTTGATCATCGCCGCGCTCGCGTCGACCGCGAAGTCGGCGGGGGGCTGGGCCGCGCTGGCCTTCATGCTCGTCATGTTCTTCGGCGGCGCCTACCTGCCGCGCTTCCTGCTGCCGGACGCGGTGAACACCGTCGGCCAGTACCTGCCGCCGGGTGTCGCCGCGCTCCAGGACTCGTGGGTCGGTACCGCCCCCTCACCGCTGCACCTGGCGGTCATGGCCCTGATCGCGTTGTGCGCGGGTACCGTCGCGGCGAAGACCTTCCGTTGGGAGTAGGGATGGCCGCGTCCACGCTGGACACCTGGGAGCACAGGCTGGAACGGGTCGGGCACGCGATCCCGTACTTCGTCCTCACGGCGACGACCACCCTGTACCTGGCGCTGTCGGAGCACGACCGGGGCACGAAGCTGATCAGCCTCGGGATCGTGCTGACCATGTACGCGTGGATGTTCTTCTGGTTCAGCGCCCACCCCGGATGGCGGTCGCGGCAGGACCTCATGGCGATCTTCATCGTGGGCATGCTGGTGCTGTACGGAGTGCTGGGCGTGCGCGAGACGTGGTTCGGGGCCGTGTCGTTCGCGCTGTACGTCTACGCCGGCGAAGTGCTGCGGGCGAAGTGGATGTTCGCCGCGGTCGCCGCCACCGCCGTCCTGGCGACGATGTCGCTGTTCGGCGGTGTGCCCAGCGGTCCCGAGTTCGTGGCGTTCCTGATCTTCCTCGTGCTGTTCGTGACGGTCGCGTGCACGTTCACCTTCGTCGGGCACGTGACCACCGAGCAGAGCCGCAAGCGCAAGGAGATGGTGTCCCAGCTCGCCGCGACCATGGAGGAGAACGCTGGCCTGCACGCGCAGCTGCTGATCCAGGCGCGGGAAGCCGGGGTGCTGGACGAGCGGCAGCGGATGGCCCAGGAGATCCACGACACCCTGGCGCAGGGGTTCACCGGGATCATCACCCAGCTGGAGGCGGCCGAGCAGACCGGCGACTGGCGCGGCCGGGTGGCCACGTCCGTCCGGCTGGCTCGGGAGAACCTCACGGAGGCGCGCCGCTCCGTGCACGCGCTGCGCCCCGCCCCGCTGGCGAACGCCGCGCTTCCGGAGGCGTTGGCCGAGGTGGTGCAGGGGTGGAGCGGAGCTTCCGGGGTCGCGGTCGAGGTGACGACCACGGGAACCGCGCGGCCCATGCACCCGGAGGTGGAGGTCGCGCTGCTGCGCACCGCCCAGGAGGCCCTGGCGAACGTCGCCAAGCACGCCGCGGCGTCGCGCGTGGGGCTGACGCTGTCGTACATGGAGGACGTGGTGACGTTGGACGTGCGCGACGACGGCGTCGGGTTCGACCCGGACGTGGCGCGTGCCGAGGGGTTCGGGCTGATGACCATGAGGCAGCGGGTGAGCAGGTTGGCGGGGGCGTTCGAGGTCGAGTCGGAGCCGGGAGGCGGTACCGCCGTGTCCGCCAGCGTGCCTGCGATCCCGATGGCGGTGATCCAGTGATCCGGCTGGTGATCGTGGACGACCACCCCGTGGTCCGGGACGGGCTGCGCGGGATGTTCTCCGGTGACGCCGACTTCGAGGTCGTCGGGGAGGCCGCCGACGGTGCCGAGGCGGTCACGCTGGTGGAGGCGGTGCGGCCGGACGTGGTGCTGATGGACCTGCGGATGCCGCGCACGGACGGGGTCACCGCCATCACCGCGCTGCGGGACCGGGGGAACGCGGCGCGCATCCTGGTGCTCACCACCTTCGACACCGAGAGCGACGTGCTGCCCGCGATCAAGGCCGGGGCGACGGGGTACCTGCTGAAGGACACCCCCCGCGACGACCTGTTCCGCGCGGTGCGGTCCGCCGCACGTGGTGAAGCGGTGCTGTCGCCTTCCGTTGCGACGACGTTGCTCGGGCAGGTGCGCGCGCCCGCCACCGACCAGTTGAGCCAGCGGGAGTTGGAGGTGCTCGGGCTGGTGGCCCGCGGGTCGACCAACCGGGAAGCGGCGGCGAAGCTGTTCATCAGCGAGGCGACGGTCAAGACCCACCTGCTGCACGTGTACGCGAAGCTCGGGGTGAACGACCGGGCCGCGGCGGTGGCCGTGGCGTTCGAGCGCGGGCTGTTCTAGGGCCTCCGCGGGTCTGGGTCCCCCCCCGATTTTGCCCCTGGATCATGGTGGTGTAACTTTCTCCAAGTCACCGCGACACAGACCGGAAACGGGCTGAGGCGGGGGCCGAAAACCTAAGAACTGATGCCCGGCAGGCCGATTTGACAGTCTGAAAAATCACTTGCTAAGCTTCAAACACAAGCCCCGGATTGCACTGCGGTAAGACGCAGGTCGAGATGGTGTGCGCGTGTTCTTTGAGAACTCAACAGCGTGCCGAATAGCCAGTAACTTATATGAACCCAGTCAATGGGTTTCCTTTGAGATCACACTGGACAACTGACAGCAATTGTCAGTGATTGTTCGGAGCGATCAA
>JAEBDY010000006.1:0-507403 GCA_049997955.1 Umezawaea sp. cmx-9-4
CAATCACTGACAATTGCTGTCAGTTGTCCAGTGTGATCTCAAAGGAAACCCATTGACTGGGTTCATATAAGTTACTGGCTATTCGGCACGCTGTTGAGTTCTCAAAGAACACGCGCACACCATCTCGTTTCGCATTGAGTGCGACCCGATCCGGGGCAGGTATTCGGTATTTCGTTTGTGTCCGAAGCTTAGCAACTCCGTTTTCGCCTTGTCAAATCGGCCGTTTCGGGCCGTTTCGCTCAGCAGAAACTCGCTTCGCATTCAGTTTGCTATGTTCCAGAAGTTATCCGAACCGCATTTCCCTTGTCAAATCGGCCTCTTCGAGGAATCCGACGCAGCAAGGAACTGGCGTTCATTTAGTTCTGGAGAGTTCTATCCGATCCGACACTTCCAAGTCACATTCGCACAGAGCGATGCGCCTTGAAGGTTTTGGATCGGGTCGGCCACAACATGCTACTCGGTTCGGAACGCGGGGGTAAACCCGCTCGACCCGGCGTGGCTCGTGCGACTTGGAGTAAGTTACGCATGGTGCGAGCAGAAGTCAAATCGCCTGGTCAGCGGCCTGCCGCATAGGTACGGCGACCTCCGGACCCGGCTTCTTGGCCTGCACGGGCCGCGGCCGGAGCCACAACGTGATCGACCGGAGGCCCTCCATGGCCGACACGATCTGCTCGGGCAGCGCGGGCTGCCGGGTCGCCACGGGCACCAGGTCGTAGCCCCACATGCGGAACTCCTTGAGCACCGTCACCGGGTCGTCGCCGAACCCCTCGGTCGCCGACGCGGAGAACTCCAGGAACACGTGCGGCCGGTCCTTGCGCAGCAGTCGGACCAGGCCCGCCAACGCGCGGTGCCCGCGACCGGGCGCGTCGACCCGCACCACGGAGAGGGTCATGCCCCGCAGCTGCGGCATCTCCTCCAGCTCCTTGTCCAACCGGGTGGCGCGAACGCGCTTCACCTCGGCGGGCGCGTCCTCGGCCAGCGGTGCGACCGAGATGCCACCGGTCAACGCCGGTTCGCCGCCCAGTTCACCGGCGCTCTCCCAGGCCGCGGCCTCGACGATGATGAGCCGCTCGCCGATCCGGTCCGGCAGGTTCACCTCGACGTTGTGCCGCAGCAGCTCCATCGCCCCGGCGGACGGCTCGACCGCGACCACCGCGCCGCTGGTGCCGAGCCTGCCGAGCATCCGGACCGTCTGGTAGCCGATGTACGCGCCGACGTCGAGGAAGATGCCGTCGGGTTCGACCAGCGAGTCGATCATCTCGGACAGCTCCGGCTCCCACACGCCGTTGCTGGACAGCAGCGGCAGCATGAACGCGTCGTCGGAGGGCAGTCGCAGCAGGCCCACGTCGGTCAGCACGAGCGAGCTGCGCACCTCCGGCTCGGTCTCGCTGTGCCGCTCGTGCTCGCGGACGACGACCCGGCGCAGCGCGTCCGCGGTCAGCTGGGCCTGGCTGGCGGCCCGCACCCCGGCGTCGAGCCGGTGGTCGCGGTCGCGCAGGACCTCCACGACCTTCGACTCCAGCGCGTCGATCCGGTCCAGCGTCCGGTCCAGCGCGTGCGTGAGCTTGTCCAGCCGGGACCCCAGGAGCTCGTTCTGCTTCGCGCGCTTGGTCGCCTCCCCGACGACGGCGTCCTCGATCTCGCGCAGCCGCCGGGTGTGGGCGGCCATGTCGGCACGGGTGCGCACCACGCTGTCGTCGGTGCCCACCAGCTGGTCGTTGAGGTGCGCCTGGCGTTCGGCGACCTGGTCGACCTCGGCGCGCACCACCTCCAGCTCGCCGAACCCGACGCCCGCCTTGATGTCCTCCTGGCGGCGGACGAGTTCGCTCGCGGTCCGCTCCACCCCGTCGACCAGGGTCGTCAGGACCTCGCGCATGTGGTTGTCGTAGTGGTCGAGCACGCGCAGCACGACCTTGCGCAGCGCGGGCGCCATGGGGATCCGGCTCGCGGAACTGGTGTCCGGCTGCCGCAGCAGCGCGTGCTTCGCCGAGTGCAGTGCGCGCAGCGGGTCGACGGTGGCCGCGGGATTCGCGGCCGAGCGGCGCGCGCGCCAGCCGCGGTACGCGTGTTCGACGCGTTCGCGGAGCTGGTCGCCGATGCGGGCGAGCGAGCGGGTGTGCAGCAGGTGTTCGCGGCCCGCCGTGCCGATGGCGATGGCCGTCGGCAGGTCGGAGGCCAGGCTGCGGATGAGCTTCGACGCGGCCTGGACGTCCGGTTCGGCCCCGCCCTGGTGGCACGGCACGAGCACCGCTGAGTCCTTGTCGAACAGCTCCGCCACGGCGCCGTGGTCGCTGAGCAGCACCGGGATGCCGCGCACCGCGAGTTCCGCCACGTGCCGGGCGATCCGGTCGCAGGCACCGCCGCGGTGCAGCGTGACGAGGCAGTCGACGGTGTCCGGGAGCGGCTCGTCCTCCACCAGCACGATCCGCGGGTCCGCGGCCGTGGCCAGGCGCAGGCGTTCGGCGGCTTCGGGGTGCTCGGCCGCGCCGGTCACGGAGACCAGCAGCCGGACGTCGTTGCGGTCGGGGAACGCGCCGAGGAACGCCGACACGGCGCCCAGGACGTTGCCCGCGCGGTCGATGGCGTGGTCGGCGAGCGCGCCGAACACCACGTCGCCGCCCGGTTCCTCGGGGAGTTCGCGCGCGCCGGTGTCCCGGACGGGCAGCGGCACCACGCGCACGACGGGGCCGCCGATGCGTTCGGCGGCCGCGCGGGTGCTCTCGGACGGCACCCACAGCTCCTGCGCGGTGTGCCGTTCCTCGTGGGCGCCGGCGTCGATGCCGTAGTCGACGACGAACCGGTCGGCGGGCACGGTTTCGTCACCGCCCGCCCGCACGACCACCGGGTAGCCCGCGGTGGTGGACGTCGGCAGGCCGGACGCGCGGGCCAGGTCCAGCACGAGCGCCGCCACCGGGCCCTCCCCGAGCACGGACACGCCGAGCTGGTCGAGCAGGGCGGGGGCGATCACCGCCGGTCCTGGCACGGCGGGCACCGGCAGGCGGCCGCTGGCGACGCCGACCCCGGCGCACCACTCGCGGAACTCCGCGGCGTTCTCGCCGAACGGGTCGGGGAACTGCTTGCGCAGCGTTTCGTCAGCCCGCCACACCGCGGCGGACCAGCGGGTGCTGCCGTGCAGGTTCGGCACGGACTCGCAGGCCCACGCCAGGAACGCGGCGCCGCCGTCGGGGCCGAACGCGGGCGGCGGTGCCTTGCGGCGGCTCGCCTCGCGGTAGTCGACGCGCAGCTCGTCCGGCAGCGGGGTGCCGTCGACGAGCGCGCCGAAGCCGTACGGGACGGGCTGCACGGTGTAGCCGCGGGTCACCAGCTCGGCGCGGTAGGTCGTGCAGAGGTCGGCGAGCAGCGGGTGCTCGGACAGCAGCGTGCGCGGCCGTTCGGCGAAGTCGGCGGACAGCAGCCACGGGCGCTTCGGGTCGAACCCGGCGAAGTGGACCGTCCGCAGCGGGTTGCCGAGGAGGGTCATCACGCCGTCCTCGCCGCGCGACAGCTCGCGGTGGTTCGCGTTCCACACCGACAGGCCGATGGTGGAGTCGCGCAGCACGTGGTGGTTGACCAGCGCGGGCGCCGTGTCGAGCACGGCCTTCGTGGCGTCCGGCGTGCGGCGCAGCTGACCTGCGAGGTTGTGCAGGAACGGCTCGGCTCCGGGCGCGACCACGAGGAAACCGGGGTCGAACACGCCGGTCTCCAGCAGTTCGGCGGGCTCCGGGCGCAGGCCGTCGTCGGGCAGCGGCCGCAGCGCGCGCGGCACGAGCACCAGCGGGCCGCGCTTGACCGCGGCCAGCACCGGCACGGTGACCGAGTCGAGCACCTGGATCCACGGGTCTAGGTACAGCACCGGCAGGTTCGACGCGAGCAGCGTCTCCAGCAGCCGGGGCCGCAGCACCGCGCACAGCTGGTCGGCCGTGCACGCCGTCGCCAGCTCGGCCAGCTCGTCGGGTTCGACGCCCAGGTCGGCCGGTGTGATCAGCCCCGGTCCCCTGCTGGACGTCGGGGCGTCCACCACGAGCGCGAGGAACTTCGCGTCCGGGTGCTTGGCCAGGAAGGAGCTGGAGAGCACCTTCACGGCGGGCAGTTCGGCGGCCGTGGCCACCGTGCACGCGATGAAGGCGGTCTCCGGCTCCGGCTCGATCAGGACACCTGCGGACGGCACTTCTGTCACGGTGTGCAAACCTAGCTTTTCCGGGTGTGCGCTGTGGACCACCCACACGGGTTTTTCGCTCACAAGACCGGCAGCAGCGAGCGCAACTCGTACGGGGTGACGCTGCGCCGGTACGCGTCCCACTCGGTGCGCTTGTTGCGCAGGAAGAAGTCGTAGACGTGCTCCCCGAGGGCCTCGGGCAGCAGTTCCGAGTTCTCCATCTCGGTCAACGCCTCGCCCAGGTTCTGCGGCAGGTTCGCGTACCCGGCTGCCCGGCGCTCGCGGTCGGTGAGCGACCACACGTCGTCCTCGGCGGGCGGCGGCAGCTCGTAGCCCTCCTGGATGCCCTTGAGGCCCGCGGCCAGGATCACCGAGTACGCCAAGTACGGGTTGCACGCCGAGTCCAGCGACCGGATCTCGACGCGGCGGGACGCGGACTTGCCGGGCGAGTACATCGGCACGCGCACCAGCGCGGAGCGGTTCGCGTGGCCCCAGCAGACCGCCGTGGGGGCCTCGCCGCCGACGATCAGCCGCTTGTAGGAGTTCACCCACTGGTTCGTCACGCCGGAGATCTCGCGGGCGTGCTTGAGGAGCCCGGCGACGAACGCCTTGCCGGTGTCCGACAGCTGGTAGGGGTCCTCGGCGTCGTAGAACGCGTTCCGGTCGCCCTCGAACAGGCTGACGTGCGTGTGCATCCCCGAACCGGGCTGGTCCGTGAACGGCTTCGGCATGAACGAGGCGCGCACCCCCTGGGTGATCGCGACCTCCTTGATCAGGTAGCGGAACGTCATCACGTTGTCCGCCATGGTCAGCGCGTCGGCGTAGCGGAGGTCGATCTCCTGCTGGCCGGGCGCGCCCTCGTGGTGGCTGAACTCGACCGAGATGCCCATGGCCTCCAGCGCCTCGATGGCGTGGCGGCGGAAGTGCGTCGCGGTCTCGTGGCTGGTCTGGTCGAAGAACCCGCCGTTGTCCGCGGGCTCGGGCGGGCTGCCGTCCGCCGGGAGGTTCTTCAGCAGGAAGAACTCGATCTCGGGGTGGACGTAGCAGGTGAAGCCCATCTCGCTGGCCTTCGACAGCGTCCGGCGCAGCACGTGCCGCGGGTCCGCCCACGAGGGTGAGCCATCGGGCATCGCGATGTCGCAGAACATCCGCGCCGAGTAGTTCGAGCCCTCGGGCGTCTGCCACGGCAGCACCTGGAACGTGCTCGGATCGGGCTTCGCGACCATGTCCGACTCGAACACCCGCGCGAACCCCTCGATCGCGGAGCCGTCGAAGCCGATGCCTTCGCTGAAGGCCCCTTCGAGCTCAGCGGGGGCGATGGCGACGGACTTGAGGAAGCCGAGAACGTCGGTGAACCAGAGCCGGACGAACCGGATGTCGCGTTCCTCGAGGGTGCGGAGCACGAACTCCTGCTGGCGGTCCATGTGCGCAGCCTATGTAAAGGCGGTTAAGGGCGCGTTGCGGGGCACTACGATCCCCCCATGTCCGCACGTCGTGCCCTGGTGGCGCCCCTGCTCGCACTAGTCACGCTGCTCGCCGCGTGCTCCTCAGGCTCGGGTGAGCCGCTCCCGGACGGCAAGGAGGTGCTGACCAGGTCGGCCGAGACCATGGCGGCGGTCAAGAGCACCCACTTCGTCATCAAGGTGGACGGTTCGCTGCCCCAGCTGGGCGTCCAGGGCGCCGAGGGCGACCTGAACGTGGCGGGCGACGCCAAGGGCAAGGCGAAGACGAACCAGTTCGGGCAGCTGCTGGAGGTCGACTTCGTGCTCGCCGGGGGCGACCTGTACATCAAGGGCCCGACCGGCGGGTTCCAGAAGCTGCCAGGCGCGCTGAAGAACCAGGTGTACGACCCCACCGCGATCCTCGACCCGGAGCGCGGCGTCGCCGAGGTGCTGCGCAGCGCCAAGGACGCCAAGACCGAGAGCGTCGACGACAAGACGAACGTGGTCACCGCGACCGTGCCGAAGGACGTGGCCGCGTCGCTGGTGCCCGGCATCACCTCGGACGTGAAGGCCCGGTTCACCATGGACAAGGCCGGTCTGCGGCTCCAGGTGGCCCGCTTCGAGCTGGACGGCGGCTCGGTCGAGATCGCGCTGTCCGAGCTCGACAAGCTCGTCGAAGTGACCCCGCCGGCGTGAGCGGTCGGAGGCTGGCGATCGGTGCGAGCGCCGCCGCCGTGCTGCTGGGCGCGCTCGACGCGTACGTCGTGGTCGGCGTCCTGATCGACATGGTCCGCGACCTGGGCATCCCGGTGAACCACCTGGAGCAGGCCACGCCCGTGGTCACCGGCTACCTGCTCGGGTACGTGGCCGGGATGCCGCTGCTCGGGCAGCTGTCCGACCGGTTCGGCCGTCGGATCGTGCTGCACCTCTGCCTCGTCGGGTTCGCGCTCGGCTCCGTGGTCACGGCGCTGGCCGACGACCTGCCGCTGCTCGTCGCGGGCCGGGTCGTGCAGGGGTTGGCCGGAGGCGCGCTGCTGCCGGTCACGATGGCGCTGGTCGCCGACCTGTGGGAGTCGTCGCGGCGGTCGTCGGCGCTGGGGGTCGTGGGCGCGGCGCAGGAGCTGGGGTCCGTTCTGGGCACCCTGTACGGCGTCGGCGTGGCCTCGCTGTTCAACGCGTGGTCGTTCTTCGAGTCCGTGGAACCGCAGAGCTGGCGGTGGGTGTTCTGGGTGAACCTGCCGCTCGCGCTGGTGGCGATGGCGATCGTGCAGCGGACGGTTCCCGCCGGTCGGCGCACGTCGGTGCGGATCGACCTCGTGGGCGGGTTCCTGCTGGCGCTGGGTCTCGGGCTGCTCGTGGTCGGGCTCTACAACCCCGACCCTGAGCACGCCGTGCTGCCGTCGTGGGGGCTGCCCGTGATCGGCGCGGCCGTCGTCGTGCTGGTGGGGTTCGTGCTGTGGGAGCGGCGGTCGTCCGTGCGCCTGCTCGACCCGACCGGTGTGCGGATGGGGCCGTTCCTCGCGTGCCTCGGCGTGAGCCTGTTCGCCGGGGCGGCGCTGATGGTGACGCTGGTGGACGTGGAGCTGTTCGCGCAGACGCTGCTCGGCCGCGACTCGGCGTCGGCGGCGACGCTGCTGGCGCGGTTCCTGGTGGCGTTGCCGATCGGTGCGGTGCTGGGCGGCTGGCTGGCGTCCCGGCTCGGGGACCGCTGGGTGTCGTTCGGCGGGCTCGCGGTGGCCGCCGTCGGGTACGTGCTGATCGCGCAGTGGCCCGCCGACGTGGGGTCGTTCGTGCTGACCCGCGACCTGGCCGTGGCGGGGCTCGGACTCGGGGTGGTGATCGCCCCGGTGTCCGCGGCGGTCCTGCGGGTCGTGCCAGCGGCGCAGCACGGCGTCGCGTCGGCCGCCGTGGTGGTGGCGAGGATGACCGGGATGCTGATCGGGGTCGCCGCGCTCACCGCGTGGGGCCTGCACCGGTTCCGCGAACTGACGGCTTCGCTGGACACGCCCCTGCCGTTCGGGGTGCCGCCGGAGGAGTACGAGCAGCAGTTGGCGACCTACCAGCGGGGGCTGACGGACGCGCTGCTGACGGAGTACCACGAGATCTTCCTGATCACCGCCGTGCTGTGCGCCGTGGGCGCGGGGTTGTCGCTGCTGATGCCCAGCCGGGATCGGTCACTGTCCGTTCGATAGCGTGACGCTGTGCTACTGACCTATGTGGACGAGTCGTACTCGAAACACAGCTACTTCATCGCCGCCCTGCTGTGCCACGAGAACGAAGCGCTGTCACTGACACGTGCGCTGGACGATGTCGTCCGGAAGGCCGCGACCACATTTTCCGAATTGTCACCGGACGCCGAACTGCACGGTTACGACCTGCTCCAGGGCAAACGCGACTGGACACCGCTCACACGCCAGGTCCGCGCGCGGATCGACGTCTACGGCAACGCCTTCCAAGCCATCGCGGACCACGACGTGCGCATCATCATCCGAGGAGTCGACACCCGGAAGTTGTGCGACCGGTACAGCGGAACCGCCGCCGATCCGCACTCGGTCGTGCTGACGCACGTGCTGGAGAGGGTCGACGAGTACGCCGAGCGGACCGGGGAACTCGCGCTGGTCATCGCCGACGAACCCGGCCAACACGACCACCAGCAGCAGTACCGCTCCGACCTGTTGAGGTACCGGGCTCAGGGAACGTGGAGCTACCGGGGCCGGGTGATCACCCGGATCGTCGACACGCTGCACTTCGCGCCGTCGTCGGCGAGCCGGCTGGTGCAGGCCGTCGTCGGCGAGCCGGCTGGTGCAGGCCGTCGACCTGATCGTCTTCATGCACCACCGCATCGAGAGCACGGTGATCAACGCCGATGATCGGGCGACCTCAACGAACGCGGCCTTGTGGAATCGCATCGAAGACCGGATCGAACACCGGTACTACTGGAACCCCTAGATGCACAAAGGCCCCGCATTCGCGGGGCCTAGGGCGGGACGGCAGTTTCCTGCTGCAAGACCCACAGTAGCAGCTAGTAACAGCTCCAGTAACAACTCGATCGGGTGGTCATGAGCACGTCGTCCCCGACGGTGGCAGTTTCAGGTTGATCAGGTAGTCGTTGCCCGCCGTGTCGACGCAGCGGTTGCCCTGCAGGTAGATCGTGTGCTGGTTGCCCTGGAACGTGACCAGGCCGCCCGCGAGCGCCTTGGCCAGGTTGACGCCCGCCTCGTACGGGGTCGCCGGGTCGCCCGTGGTGCTGACCACGAGGACCGGGGGGACGCCGTCGGCCTTCGGGACGTGCGGGGTGGCGGTCGGTGGGACCGGCCAGAACGCGCAGGAGTCCAGGGCTGCCGCGGCCGGGTTGCCGTCGTCCAGGAACGGGGCGGCTTCCTTGTACTTGCGGGCGATGTCGGCGAGGACCGCCTTGTCGGTTTGGCGGGGGTCGTCGACGCACTTGATCGCGGTGAAGGCGTCGGTGATGGAGCTGTACTTGCCCTGCTCGTCGCGGTCGTAGTACGTGTCGGCCAGCAGCATGAGGGTGTCGCCGCGGTTGTTCTTCAGCTCGGTGAGGCCCGCGTTGAGGGCGCTCCACAGCTGCTCCGAGTACATGGCCTGGATGGCGCCGGTGATGGCGTCGGTGTACGAGAGCTTGCGGTCGCCGACGTCGACCGGGCGCTGGACGAGCGGCAGGGTGAGGTCGCGGAACGCCGTGTTCGACTTCGCCGGGTCGGTGCCCAGCGAACAGTCCTGGCGGGCGGCGCACCACGCGCTGAACGCGGTGAACGCCTTCTGGAAACCGGCGCCCTGGGCGACCAGGGAGTCCGCCTCGCTCTGGGTCGGGTCGACGGCGCCGTCCAGGACGAGGGCGCGGACGTTCGCGGGGAACGCCTCGGCGTACTCGGAGCCGATCCGGGTGCCGTAGGAGTAGCCGACGAAGCTGAGCTTGGCGTCGCCGAGCGCGGAGCGCATGACGTCCATGTCGCGGACGACGTCGCGGGTGCCGAGGTTCTCCAGGAAGTCGGGGCCGTTCCGCTCGGCGCACTTGTCCGCGTACGCCTTGTTCTCCGCCTCCGTCTCGGCGATGCCCGCCGGTGACGTGTCGACGTCGACGTCCAGCCGCTCGGTGTCGCGTTCGGCGTCGGTGAGGCAGCGGACGCTGGGTTCGCTGGCGCCGACGCCGCGCGGGTCGAAGCCGACGAAGTCGAAGCGGGCGCCGAGGTCGGTCTTGCCGACCTCCTTCGCCATCGACGCGGCGGCGGCCATGCCGGAGCCGCCGGGACCGCCGGGGTTGATCAGCAGGGAGCCGATGCGCTGCTCGGGCGAGGTGGCGCGCTGGCGGAGGAGGCCGATCCGGATGGTCCGGTCGGTCGGCTTCGCGTAGTCGAGCGGCACCTCGACGCGGGCGCACTCGATGTTCGTCTTGTTCCGGTACGCCGCCTGGGTGGAGGCGGTCGTGGCGTACGGGGTGCAATCCTCCCACCCGACCGGCTGGCCGTAGAACCTCTCCAGACCGGCGGGCACGACACCAGCCGGACCCCGCTGTTCGATCTCGGTTCCCGGGGTCGCTCTACCGGGCATGACCGTCGAGCAGGCGGCCAGGACCGGGAGGACGAGGAACAGCAGCAGTTGGCGTCGCACCACTCGATCGTAGGTGTGACGCGTCGGCCACAACGCGCACCAGGGACGGGCGGTGTGGGAGAAGATGTGCGCATGCCGCAGCTGCGCCTCGCCCTAGCCCAGGTCAACGCCACTGTCGGAGACCTCGCGGGCAACGCCGACCTGGTCGTCGACTGGACCCGCAAGGCCGCCGAGTCCGGCGCCCACCTCGTGGTGTTCCCCGAGATGGTGCTCACGGGGTACCCGGTGGAGGACCTCGCGCTGCGCGAGTCGTTCGCCATCGCCTCCAAGCAGGCGCTGGACGCGCTGGCGGGACGGCTGGCCGAGGCGGGCCTCGGCGGGATCGCCGCGTTCGTCGGCTACCTGGACCGCGACGAGCACGGCAAGCGCAACGCGGCGGCGGTGCTGCACGACGGCCGGGTCGTCGCCACGCAGAACAAGCACCACCTCCCCAACTACGGCGTGTTCGACGAACGCCGCTACTTCACGCCCGGCGACCGCCTGGAGGTCGTCCGACTGCACGGCCTGGAGATCGGTCTCGTCATCTGCGAGGACCTCTGGCAGGACGGCGGCCCGATCGCCGCGCTGGGCCGGGCGGGCGTGGACCTGGTCGTCTCACCGAACGCCTCCCCGTACGAGCGCAACAAGGACGACCTGCGGCTCCCGCTGGTAGCCCGCCGCGCCGCCGAGGCGGGCGCGCCGCTCGCCTACGTGAACCTCGTCGGCGGCCAGGACGAGCTGGTGTTCGACGGCGACACGATGGTGGTCGCGGCGGACGGCACCCTGATCACCCGCACGCAGCAGTTCACCGAGCACCTGACCGTGCTCGACCTCGACCTCCCCGGTGGCGCGCCCCGCACCGACGGTCTCGTCAACGGCTTCACCGTGACCCGCCGGACCCTGTCCGACGCCCCGCTGCCGAGCTACGAGCCGCTGCCCGTGCCGAAGACCGCGGAACCGCTGTCCAACGAGGCCGAGGTGTGGCACGCGCTGGTCGTCGGCCTCCGCGACTACGTCCTCAAGAACGGGTTCCGGTCGGTGGTGCTGGGCCTGTCCGGCGGCATCGACTCCGCCGTCGTCGCCGCGCTGGCCGTGGACGCCCTGGGCCCGGACGCCGTGCACGGCGTGTCGATGCCGTCGGTGTACTCGTCGGACCACTCGAAGTCCGACGCGGCGGAGATGGCCAGGCGCACCGGCCTGCGGTACACCGAGCAGCCGATCGCGGGCATGGTGGAGGTGTTCGTGGAGCAGCTGGGCCTCACGGACCTGGCCGAGGAGAACGTCCAGGCCCGCTGCCGCGGCGTGACGCTCATGGGCCTGTCGAACCAGCACGGCCACCTGGTGCTGGCGACCGGCAACAAGACCGAACTGGCGGTCGGCTACTCGACGATCTACGGCGACGCGGTCGGCGGCTACGCCCCCATCAAGGACGTGTTGAAGACCCTGGTGTGGGACCTCGCGCGGTGGCGCAACGACGAGGCCGAGAAGCTCGGCGAGTACCCGCCCATCCCGGAGAACTCCATCACCAAGCCCCCGTCGGCCGAGCTGCGGCCCGGCCAGGTGGACAGCGACTCGCTGCCGGACTACGAGCTGCTCGACTCCGTGCTGGACGAGTACGTGGACGGCGACAAGGGCTACCACGACCTGCTGGCGGCGGGCTTCGACCACGACCTGATCGACCGCGTGCTGCGCATGGTCGACAAGGCCGAGTACAAGCGCCGCCAGTACCCGCCGGGCACGAAGATCAGCGAGAAGGCCTTCGGCCGGGACCGCCGCCTGCCGATCACCAGCGGCTGGCGCGAGGGCTGATCGGAACCGCGTGGACGTCGGCGTGATTTTCGCCTGAACAGGTATTTCGAGGGGCTCGAACCGCTCTGAACCGAATAGCCCCTCCGTACGTGTTGCAGGGGTATCCCGACGATCACTGCGAAGAGGTCCATCCGTCATGACCGGCACTGGTGGCGCTATCCCCGAAGTTGCGACGAAGTTGATCCGGCCCACGCCGCCGAGCGATGGCCCCGGCCGGATCGGCACCCCGGTGACGCCCGCGGGCGACTGGGCTACCGGTCTCTTCAAGAAGCTGGCCCCGAGGCCGAGCGACCAGGAGCCCCTGCGGGTCGACGTGGCCGGTGGTGGCCCGGTCGGGCTCTCGTTCGCCTGCACGCTGCGGGCGATGATGGGCGACCAGGTCGTGGTGCGGGTGTTCGACCGCCGGTGGCGCAGGCAGGGCAACCGGGTGCTGTGGCTCGGGCTGGCCGAGGGCAACCACCGGCGCGAGCAGGTGGTGACGTTGCAGAGCAACGTCTGGTCGACGCTGCCCGAGGCGGTGCAGAAGAAGCTGTTCGTGGAGGGCCGGTTCGCGGAGATGTGGCCGCTCGGCCCGGATTCCCCCGGCGAGCGCGGACGGCCGCGGAACCTCAAGATCCGCTGGATCGAGGACTGCCTGCTGGACATGGCGCAGGACGTCTACGGGATCGAGCTGGTGCCGGAGCCGTACACGCCGCCCACCTCGTGGGGCGACACCCGGATCCTGGTGATCGCCGACGGCGCCAACTCGCCGACGCGGGAGAAGCTCAAGGACCACTTCGGCACGTCGGACCGGAACTTCTACTCGGTCAACGGCGAGCAGCTGGTCGAGACGGTGCTCGGGATCCGGGTGAAGGGCAACTTCCCCGACGAGTTCACGGTTCCGCTGACGGTGAGCCAGAACCGGTTCCTGTTCAACTCGCTGGGCGGCGGGTTCATCAACATGCGGCTGACCGCCGAAGAGGCGTCGGAGATCGTCGCGATCGGCGAGAACAGCCCGGTCGAGTGCATCAGCCGCTACCGGTGCATGATGCTGCCGCGCGGCGACCGGTTCGTCTGCGACCGGCACCGGGCCATCTTCAAGCCGTCCATCGACCGGCTGTCGTTCCTGTGGCCGCGCATCCTGGACGGCGCCCGCTTCTTCGGCGCGGGCCCGCAGGACATCCTGGGCATCACCATGTTCCGGCTGAGCATGACGCAGAACTCCCGGTTCACGGCGCAGCTGAACTCGAAGACGTTCGGCTTCCTGATCGGCGACGCGGCGAACTCGCTGCACTTCTGGCCCGGCCGCGGCCTCAACACCGGGGTGAAGAGCGCGCTGTCGCTGGCGGGCACGCTGCGGTCGCGCTGGCAGGGCAGGCAGCTGCGCTCGTCGGACTTCTCCGCGCACGAGGGCCTGATGCAGCAGCTCCAGTACCGCGAGAAGGCCCGCGCGTGGACCACGATGGTCATGCCGCAGGACGACGGGATGCCGCGCGGCATCGAGGAGCGGATCCGCGACGGCCTGGTGGCCACCACCGACCGGCAGGCGTTGACCAACGAGCTGTGGTCGCGCATGCGCACCATCAAGGACCGCCTCGGCAGCCGGATGGGGCACATGCCCGCCGACGACTGGTACCTGAGCCGGATCAACGGGTTGCAGACCAAGACGTTGCAGGTGCTCGTGGAGACCGGTTCGTGGATCACCCGCGAGATCGGCGGCGACGAGATCTCCGTCGACGTCGAGTTCCCGGTGCTCGACGCCCCGTCCGTGGTCGCCGAGCCCGTGCCCGCTGCCCCGTCGCGGCCGGTGATGATGCAGGTCGACGCCGAGCAGACGGTGCTGAAGCCGATGCGGGACGTGATCGGCGCGCGGCCGGGTGCGGCGCTGAAGCCGTGACGCGGGCTACCGGGGCCTGACGAAGGGGAAGAGGACGCTCTGCCGGATCGTGGTGCCGGTCAACATCATCAGCACCCGGTCCACCCCCATTCCCAGGCCGCCGGTCGGTGGCATGCCGTGTTCGAGGGCGCGCAGGAAGTCCTCGTCGAGCTCCATCGCCTCGACGTCGCCGCTGGCCGCCTTGAGCGACTGCGCTTCCAGCCGCCTGCGCTGCTCCAGCGGGTCGGTCAGCTCCGAGTAGGCGGTGCCGATCTCCGCGCCGAAGGCGACCAGGTCCCACCGCTCCGCCAGCCGGGGGTCGTCGCGGTGCTGGCGGGTCAGCGGTGACACCGAGGTCGGGAAGTCGGTGTAGAAGGTCGGCTCGACGGTGGTGGCCTCGACGAGTTCGTCGTACGCCTCCTGGAGCAGCGTGCCGTGGTCGGCTTCCTCGGGCACGGCGATGCCGCGCGCGGTGAGCAGCGACCGCAGGTGCTCCGCGGAGGTGGCGGGCGTGACCTCCTCGCCCAGGGCGCGGGACACGGCGGCGTGGACGGGCACGATCGGCCAGTCGCCGGAGATGTCGAACTCCGACCCGTCCGGCCGGACGGCGATCTGCTTGCCGTGGGCCGCGAGGGCGCAGTGCTGCACCAGTTCCCGGACCAGGTGCAGCATCGTGGTGTAGTCGGCGTACGCCTGGTACGCCTCCAGCATCGTGAACTCCGGGTTGTGCGTGGCGTCCGCGCCCTCGTTGCGGAAGTTGCGGTTCAACTCGAACACCCGGTCCACCCCGGCGACGCACAGCCGCTTCAGGTACAGCTCCGGCGCGATCCGCAGGTACATCCGCATGTCGTAGGCGTTGATGTGCGTGACGAACGGCCGGGCGTTCGCGCCGCCGTGCACCGCCTGCAGCATCGGGGTCTCGACTTCGAGGTACGTGCGCTCGTGCAGGAACTCGCGGATGCCGCGCACGACGTCGCTGCGCACCCGGAGCAGGTGCGCGGAGTCCTGGTTCACCATCAGGTCGAGGTACCGCTGCCGCACCCTGGTCTCCGGGTCGGCGAGCCCTTTCCGCTTGTCCGGCAACGGGTGCAGGCACTTCGCGGTGATGGTCCACCGGTCGACGAGCACGGACAGCTCACCCCGGCGGGACGTGATCACCTCGCCGTGCACGCCGACGTGGTCGCCGAGGTCCACTGTGGACTTCCACGACCGGAGGCCCTCCTCCCCCAACCGGTCCAGCGCCAGCATCACCTGGAGTTCGCCGCTGAAGTCCCGCAGCCGCGCGAAGCACAGCCCGCCGACCTCGCGCACCGCGATCACCCGTCCGGTGACCGTGACCAGCTCACCGGTGTGCCGGTCGGGGGCCAGTCCGTCGAACCGCTCGCGCACCCCGGACAGCTGGCCGTCACGGGCGAACCCGACGGGGTACGGGTCCACGCCCGCCGCGCGCATCCGGTCCACCTTCGCGATCCGCACCCGCACCTGTTCGGGGCGACGGCCGGGCTTGAGCACGACCTGCGCCGCGCTCGCCTCGATCTCGGCGACGTAGGTGGCGAACCGCACGGCCTCCGGGTCGTCGTGGTCGTCCTGGAGCACGCGGTCCGAGCCGCGCTTGAGCAGCGACCCCAGGCTCGGCACGAACCCCTCGGCGATGCCTGCGGCGATGCTCACCCGCGGCAGGGCCCTGGTCTTGGAGTAGCAGAGGTACCGCGGCATCCACTCCGGCCCGTACTTCGCGTTCGAGCGGTACAGCGACTCCAGCTGGGCGAACCGGGAGGCGATGCTCAACACCTTGCGCCACGCCCGCAGCACCGGCCCGGCGCCGATCTTCTCGCCCTCCTCGAACACCGCCCGGAACATCGCGAAGTTCAACGAGATCCGCTGCACGCCGAGCCGTCCGCTGGCCTCCACCAGTTCGGCGACCATGTACTCGTTGAGCCCGTTCTCGGCCCCGCGGTCGCGGCGCATCAGGTCCAGCGAGACCCCGCGCCGCCCCCACGGCACGAACGACAGCAACCCGCGCAGCGCTCCGGCGGCGTCGTAGGCCTCGACCATCACGCACCGACCGTCGGCGGGGTCGCCGAGCCGCCCGAGCGCCATGGAGAACCCGCGTTCGGTCTCGGCCCCGCGCCACCGCTCGGCCAGCGACAGGATCGACCCCATCTCGAACGCCGGGATCTCCGAGTGCCGCCGCACCCGAGTCGTGTAGCCGGCACGGGAGATCCGGCTCACGGCCTGCCGCACGGCCCGGCGCTCGGGCCCGGCCAACGTGAACTCGCGGACGTCCAGCACGGCCTCGTCGCCGATCTCCAACGCCTTCAGGCCCGCCTCGGTGTACACCCGCGCACCGCGCTCGGAGGCGCCGAGCACGCCGGGGCGCCAGCCGAACTCCCTCGCCTCTGCCAGCCACGCCCGCACGGCGAGGGGCCACGCCTCCTCGTCCCCGACGGGATCGCCGCTGGCCAGCGTCGTCCCGCCGAGCACCCGGTAGGTCAGCGCCGCACGCCCGTTCTCGGCGAACACCACGCTCTTGTCCCGGCGGGTCGCGAAGTACCCCAGCGAGTCCGGCTCGCCGTGCGCGGCGAGCAGCCTGCGCACGGCGAGCTCCTCGGTGTCGTTCAGCCACCGGGACGACCGCTCGCCGCGGAAGAACACGTACATCGCGTAGACGGCGACCAGCGCCCCCGCGACACCGAGCACGACGCTCAGCCACTGCGGGCCCTCGCCCACGTCGAGCCTGCGCAGCGGCAGCACCTCGCCGGTGACCTGGTTGGCCGACCAGAGGAACTTCTCGCCCATGTCGACGAGGCTGCCGGGGAAGACCTCGGTCAGGCCCCAGCCGACCAGGCACAGCAGCACCATGCCGCCGACGAACCGGCCGACCGCCTGCAGCCACGCGCCGGGTGCGAGCCGGGCCGGGAACGCCGGGCGGGCGATCCAGAGGAAGCCGACGATGACCAGCGAGGCGGCGACCCCGCCGCCGTAGAACAGCCAGAGCCGCGACCAGGACACGCCCTCCTCGGCCACCGACTCCGGGTCGAGGGCGAAGAGGACGAGCACGAGCGACACCAGCAGCAGGCCCAGCGCCTCGAACACGAACAGCGTCCACAGCGCGGCGCGCTTGCGCCTGCGCAACGCCGCGCCGAGCACCACGAAGACCAGGACGATGAAGAGGTTCGCGTCGACCGGCAGGCCCAACCAGTACCCTGCCCCGCGGATGATCCCGGCGACCGCGCTGTCCTCGGGGACGACCAGCAGGACCAGGGAGCCCAATGCGGCGAGTTGGACGACGGTGGCGACCGTTCCGGCGATGCGCCACTTCCACTTCGGCACGGGCACAACGTCTCCACAGGCTCGTAGGTGACTCTGAACAGGTGCGGACCACGATCACCACCGAAGCCGGAGGGGTGCACGCCACCTCGACCGGGCGCGCGGGCGACCCGGTCGTCGTGCTCAGCTCCGGGCTCGGCGGCGCCTGGTTCGACTGGAGTGCCACGGTAGCCCTGCTGGGCGATCACGCGCGGGTGATCGCGTTCGATCGCCCCGGAACTGGCGACAGCGCGCCCACCTCGGCGGACCCGACGCTGGACCGCGAGGTCGCGGTGCTGGGGGCGGTGCTCGGCGACGCTCCGACCGCGGTGTTCGTGGGCCACTCGATGGCGACCGTGCACGTGGAGGCGTTCGCCCGGCTGCACCCGGATCGGGTGATCGGTCTCGTGCTGCTCGACCCCGACCCGGAGTCGCCGGGAGCCGGGCGGCCGTTCGACCTGTCCGCGCTGGTCGCGCACTGGCTGCTCAAGCTCGTGCCGCACGGTGCGGGTGAGGCGTTCGTGCGCAGGCACGGCCACCTGCTGCGGCGCTGGGCGATCGAGGGCTCGACGCTCGCGAAGCGAGACCCGGCGCCGGAAGCCCTGGTCAGGGACGTCTACCGGCGGCCGCACGTGGCGAAGGCCGTGCTCGCCGAACTCGCGGCCTACCCCGACCAGGTGGCCGACCTGGAGCGGCTGCGGGTCACCCACCCGCTGCCCGAGGTGCCGTTCCACGTGCTCACCGCGGGTCGCAGGGTGTGGCCGGAGCACGCGGCGCTCGCCCGGCTCGTGCCGTGGGGCCGCAACGTGCTGGTGCCCGGCAGCAGGCACATGATCCCGGTCGACCGGCCGGACGCCGTGGTGATGGCCGTCCGGGACGTCCTCAGGGCGTCACACGCCGCTTGAGCAGGCAGAACTCGTTGCCCTCCGGGTCGGCGAGCACGTGCCAGCGCACGCCCGACTGGCCGATGTCGATCTCCTTCGCGCCCAGCGCGAGCAGCCGTTCCAGCTCGGAGGACTGGTCGCGGTCGGTGGCGTTCACGTCCAGGTGCAGGCGGAGCTTCTGCTTCTTGGGCTCGTCGGAGCGGCTCAGGACCAGCGTGATGCGGTCCTCCGGCGCCTGGTCGGCCCGGCCGATCTCGATGCCGTCGGAGTCCCGGTCCAGGACCTGGTAACCGAGCACACCGCACCAGAAGTCGGCCAGCTTCTCCGGATCGGCGCAGTCGAGGACGAGTTCGGTGATGCGACAGGCCATGGACCCCCCTCAAGTGGTGTGAGGCTACTCGCACACCCTGCCGCGAAGAGCACTCCGGTGTCACGCTGGACCGCGTAACCGTGCAAACAGACCCGGGGACCCGCAACGAAGCGGGCGTCGAGGGAAGGACGGTCCACCATGACCTCTGCGGCAGAAGCAGCGGCGCCGTACGGAAGCGGCCCCACGCAGTCCGCGACACCCGCCAAGCGGGTGCGCATCCCCCACCTTCGCGAGATGAAGGAACGGGGCGAGCCGTGGCCCATGCTCACGGCCTACGACATGTACACCGCCGAGCTGTTCGACGAGGCGGGCATCCCCGTGCTGCTGGTCGGCGACTCGGCGTCGAACAACGTCTACGGCCACGACACCTCGCTGCCGGTGACGGTCGACGAGCTGATCCCGCTGGTCCGCGCCGTCACCAGGTCCGTGAAGAAGGCGCTCGTCGTCGCGGACCTGCCGTTCGGCAGCTACCAGGTGTCGGTCGAGCAGGCCGTCGCCACCGCCGTCCGGTTCATGAAGGAGGGCCAGGCCCACGCGGTCAAGCTCGAAGGCGGCGAGCACTTCGCGCCGCACGTCCAGGCGATCGTGCGCGCGGGCATCCCGGTCATGGGGCACGTCGGCTTCACCCCGCAGAGCGAGCACCAGCTCGGCGGCTACCGCGTGCAGGGGCGGCGCGAGTCGTTCGACTCCGTCGTCGCCGACGCGAAGGCCGTCGAGGAGGCGGGCGCGTTCGCGGTCGTGCTGGAGATGGTCACCTCCGAGGTCGCGAAGCGGATCACCCACGACCTGCGCATCCCGACCGTCGGCATCGGCGCAGGCCCGGACACCGACGCC
This sequence comes from Umezawaea sp. cmx-9-4, assembly GCA_049997955.1. Lineage (GTDB taxonomy): Bacteria > Actinomycetota > Actinomycetes > Mycobacteriales > Pseudonocardiaceae > Umezawaea. Next base: position 19,268 of record JAEBDY010000006.1, read on the forward strand.
CAGGTGCTGGTGTGGCAGGACATGATGGGCCTCCGCCGCGGCCGGGCGCCCAAGTTCGTGAAGCGCTACGCCGACATGGCGGGCCTGATGAGCAGCGCCGCGCAGGCGTTCGCCGCCGAGGTCCGCGGCCACGAGTTCCCCGGCCCGGAGCACACGTTCCACTGAACTGCGTTAAGGACCTCCTTAACGCAGTTCGAGAACCTCGCGGGCCTCGACCAGCGACGGTCCGTACCAGGTGAGGTGGCGCCCCGACACGAGCACGCACCTCGTGCCGGGGAACGCCTCGGGCCCGTCCGAGGCGCTGAACGCGTACGGCTCGTCGGGCAGCACGACCAGGTCGGCGTCGGTCGCCCGGAGTTCGTCGAGCGACGGACGCGGGTAGCGCTCGGCGTGGTCGGCGTAGACGTTCTCGACGCCCAGCCGACGCAGCACGTCACCCGCGAAGGTGTCCCGGCCCAGCACCACCCACGGCCGCCGCCACACCGGTACGACCGCCCTCGCCCACACCGGCTCCACGTGCCGCCACGCGTCCTCGGCCCGGACGAGCCAGTCCGGCTCCTCGTCCCACGCCGTGGCGAGCAGCCTCCGCAGGGACGCGAGGGCCTGCGGCACGGTCGCGGGCGCCGCCGTCACCCACACCGGGATCCCGTTGGCGCGCAACCGCTCCACGTCCTCGGCCCGGTTCTCCTCGACGTTCGCGAGGACCAGGTCGGGGCGCAGCGCGAGCACCCGGTCGACGTCCGGGTACTTCGAGCCGCCGATCCGGGTCGTGTCGACCGGGCAGTAGTCGGTGACCCCGACCAGCGACTCGGCGGGCACGGACTCGGTCAGCGACGGCACCAGGCTGACGACCCGGCGCGGCCGGTCCGGGATCGGGACCGGCTCGCCGAGGTCGTCGACCGGCAGCATCAGATGTCGGTGATCTTGAGGCCCGCGTGGGCCTTGTAGCGGCGGTTGATCGCGATCAGGTTGGCGGTGAACGCCTCGACCTGGTGGGCGTTGCGCAGCCTGCCGCCGAAGACGCCCCGGAAGCCGGGCACCGTCTCGGCCAGCTCGCGCACGACGTCCGTGGCCTCGCGGTCGTCGCCGAGCACCAGCACGTCCATGTCGACCGACTCGATCGACAGGTCGGCGAGGGACACCGCGGACACGTGGTGGAACGCGGCGGTCACGCGGGACTCCGGCAGCAGCGCGGCCGTCTGCTGCGCCGCGCTGCCCTCCTCGACGGGGAGCGCGAACGGCCCCTGCTTGTCGAAGCCCAGCGGGTTCACGCAGTCGATGACGATCTTGCCGACGAGCGCTTCGCGCAGCGACGCCACGAGGTCGGCGTGGCCGTCCCACGGCACCGCGACGAGCACGATGTCGGCCTGCTCGGCGCAGCCCCGGTTGTCCGCGCCGGTGACGTGGTCCACACCGGCCAGCTCGCGCAGCTCCTCGGCGGACTTCTCGGCCCGCTCGGCGGCGCGGGAACCGATCACGACCTTCAGCCCGGCCTTGGCCCAGCGCAGCGCAAGTCCCCTGCCCTGCGCGCCAGTACCACCCAGTACACCTACGGTCAGCTCACGAATCGCAGTCACCCGGTCATCTTCACACGGCTTCGAACGCGACCTTGCGCCGAGCGGCGTCGGCCTGCACGAGCCGCACCCGGATGCGCTCGCCCTCCGGCACGTCCTCGCCCGAGCAGCGCCCCATCACCGGTGGCTCGGCCACGAACACGTCCGCGCCGTTGCCCTCGGACCGCAGCACGACCGCGTCGAACTCCTGCCCGACCCGGTCCTCCATCACCCACGCCTCGACCTGGTCGAGGCAGGCCCGGTCGACCTTGCTCGCGATCGAGTCCGACCCGCCCATCAGGCTCGGCAGCTCGGGCAGCGCCTTCTGCAACCACTCCGGCACCTCGCGCTCCTCCGTCACGGCCAGGCAGACCTCGGTCGCGAACCGGTCGACCAGCCTGCGCAGCGGCGCGGTGACGTGCGCGTACGAGGAAGCGATCCCGGCGTGCGTGGCGATCTCCGGCACGGTCCCGTTGAACGCCGTGTACCCCGCGCCGCGCAGCAGCCGCGTCGCGTCCACGAACAACGCGAGCGACTCCGGCCGCGACGGGTCGAGCTCGGCGAGCAGCTTGGCCGGACGGACCCCGTCGGCCCACGGCACGTGCAACGCCTGCGCCGACCGCTTGAGCGCCTCGACCGCGCCGTCGTCGGCGTCGGGCAACGTGCGGAGGATGCCGACGCGGGCGTCCAACATGATCTTGGCGGCGGACATCCCGGTGAGCAGCGAGATCTCGGCGTTCCACGCGTCGACCTCGACCCGCGGCCGCAGGACCAGCTTCCAGTCGCCGTCGCCGTTCGGCTCGATCTCCTGCTCGGGGAGCTGGAGTTCGACCGCGCCCCGATCCAGCGCGCGTTCCCGCCGCAGCCGCCCGAAGTCCGGCAGCGCCTCGATCGACGGGTGCATCGTCCCCGCGTCGATCGTCGCCTGCACGCCCTCGTAGTCGAACTGCGCGGTGGACCGGACCATCGCCCGCCGCACCCGGACGGACTCGGGTTCACCGTCGGTGCCGCAGTCGAACGTCCACAGGACCGCGGGCCGGGTCTGCGTGGGCAGCAGGCTCGCGGCACCCTCGGAGAGGATCGTCGGGTGCAGGGGGACGTTGCCGTCCGGCAGGTACAGCGTCTGACCGCGCTTGCGCACCTCGGCGTCCAGCGCACCACCGGGGACGACGAACCCGCCGACGTCGGCGATCGCGTAGTGCACCCGGAACTTCCCACCGGGCAGCCGTTCGACGAGCAACGCCTGGTCGAGATCCTTCGCACCAGGAGGATCGATGGTCACGAGCGGCAGCCCGGTCGCGTCCTCCAACTCCCCCGGCGCACGCAAAACCGCTTGCTCTGCCTCGGCCAGCGCAGCCGGCGGGAACTCCTGCGGCAACCCGAACTCAGTGCGGATCCCGCTGAAATCCAGCTCTGCGCGACCGGTCCTGAACACGAAGGAGGCCACGACTCACCATAGCCGCGATCGATCAGTCGTCGTCCCATTTACGCGCCGCGTCGTCAGCGGCGGCGGTCTTGGCACGAGCGATGTCGAGGGCTCGCGAAGCGGTCGCCTCGTCGGGGTAGGGCCCCATCCGATCCCCGCCCCGGCAACCGACACCGTGCTCGACGGTCTTGTGGGTCAGGCAGTAGTACCAGGCGTTCTCTTCGTCAGCCATGGGTCAAGCGTTCCATGCAAAGGCACGCATGTCACTTCGACACGATCAAGGGGAGTGGTGGTAGCTGTTGATGACCAGCGGGGTGGCGGTGGTGGTGGTTCGTGCTGGCACACCGATACCTGCCCACGCTCCGGATGACCCACCAGACCAGGCCGCAGCACAGGGCCGCGCACCAACACCTGCCGCGCGGTACGGGTGACCCACTGCGGAAGTCGAGGCCAGGGCCGCAGACGTGGCCGATTTTACTCGGGGGATTTGACCCTTAAAATTGGAGATCGGGCAGGCTTTCGGGACTGCCCTTTTAGCCCGATCAAGGGTCAAATCAAGGGGTCCCCGAGTCAAATCGGCCACAGCACGACGGCGACTGGGCCAGTGCTGGGGTGATCGGGAGCCATCGGCTTCTCCACCGTCGGAAGCGGCAGTCGGCTGCGTGCGGTCGCTGGAAGTCGAAGCCCACGGGTCGTCGGACCTGCGCGTAGAGGTCGCGGTGGTTCCCCTTACGCCACCCCGCTCGCGCAATTGTCTCCACCATTTTCCTTGATTTGTCAAGGCGGGAAAGATGCCTTGACAAACGAAGAAAAATGCTGAGGACGCTTCGGATCGGGGCGGCGGAGGGGGAGTGCGTCGGGTTGGGTGCGTGCTTCCGCTTGCCGGTGGCGGGATCGCTTGCGTGCTTTCGCTTGCCGCGTCGAGCCGGTTGCATGCTTCCACTTGGCCAGTGAGTCCGGACCGTGCTTCCGCTTGCCGCGTCGAGCCGGTTGCGTGCTTTGCAGTGCCGCGTCGACGTGCTTGCGCCTGCCAGGCTGCGGGGCGGCCGTGGCCGCCCCGCCGACTTACCTCACCACTGCGGTGCTTGCACCGGCAGTGGGCCCGACGGGTGGGTTGACGGGTAGCCCGGTGGTGGGTAGGGCGCCGGGAAGCCTCTTGGTGGGGTGTTCTGGTTGGCGTTCGCGTATTCCGCCGGAATCGGGTCCACGCAGGACACCATGACCGTGCGGGTTTCCGGGTTGGGGATTCTGCTGCCGTTTCGCTGGCGGTAGACCAGTTCGCCGTCCGAGTCGATTTCCATGATCGCTCCGACTTCGGCCAGCTGCTCCTCGTCCAGGTCGACCAGCTTCTCCACCTTCGACGGCACGACCCGGTACTGGGGCCAGTTCAGGTGGGCCGCGTTGTGGTGCAGTTCGGCCAGCAGGTGGGCCATGTGCTGCTGCCAGGGCAGCGGCATCGACTCGACCAGCGAGCGCGGTAAGACCACGTAGGCCTTGTCCACGCCCGGTTTCGGGGTGGACAGGTAGTCGCGCACCGGTGTCGTGGACGCGGGTGGCCCCACCGGACGCGGGATTGGGTCGGGGGTGAACATGTTCGGCGCCTCCCTACGCAGGCCTACACGCCCGGCCGAACGGCCAGCGGCATCAACTCGTAGTAGTCCCAGTTGATCTTGCTGATCTTTACCACGTCCCCCGTCTGCGGTGCGTGGATGTACTCGTCGGCACCGAGGTACATGGCGACGTGGTGGATGGTGACCGGGTCTGCCGTGTTCGTCGCCCAGAAGATCAAATCACCCGGCTTCGCCTCCCGCACGGGGAGGAAGGCGCCGCCCTTCATGTACTGGTCGTTGGCGACGCGGGGGATCTGGACGTCGGCGGTGGCGAACGCCTTGACGAGGATGCCGGAGCAGTCCCAGGCGTCCGGGCCGTTGCCGCCCCACAGGTAGGGCTCGCCGAGCTGTTCCTTCGTGAACGCGATGGCCTTCTCCGCGGCCGACGACGCGGCCAGGATGTTGCCGTTGCCGGAGCCGCAGCCCGCCGGGTCGGCGACCTGGCCCAGTTCGCTGATGAGGAAGGCCGCCATGGCCTCCCAGTTGTGGTACCTGTCCGGGAACGCGGAGCGCTCCACGGCCTGCGCCGAGTCGCCAGGGCGCTTGGACTCCCAGTCCGGCACGGCCAGCAGCACGTCGTAGAACTTGTTGATCGCGTAGACCGGGTCGGTCACCTGGGCGGGCGAGCCCCAGCCCATGGACGGGCGCATCTGGAAGATGCCGAGCGAGTCCCGGTCGCCGTAGTCCAGCGGACGCAGGCCGGACTCGGTCATGCCCGCCTGGATCGCCACCTGCCAGGCCAGCGGCGACAGCTTGCGCTCCTGGCCGATGGAGATGATCTTGGCGACGGTGCCGCGCTGCTCCTCGTTGAGGTTGCTGGCGTCGTTCTTGCCCTTGTCCGCGCCGCCCGCGTCCCACGGCCCGATGGAGGCGTTGCAGCTGACGTTGACGAGCCCGACGGTGTCGAGGACGGTGCTGTTGTTGCCGACGACGGTGGTGACGCCGCTGGTGAGGACGACCGCGAGCAGGCCGACGACGCCCACCCCGACCACCGTCGCGACGGTGCCCTTGCCCATAGCCTCACGCCCTGTCGTACCGGTGTACGCGCCACTCGCCGTTGCGCTTGACCAACGTCATCTCGAGCGTCTTGGCCACACTGCCGACCAGACCGACCTGGTACACGACCGACGTCTCGTGCGATTCCTTGAGCTTCACTGCGCCTTCCAGCGCGGTCGGCAGGTTGCGCGGGTCAACGGTCGCGAGCTGGGGCAGCGTTTCCTCGGTCGTGTACTTCTTGAGGGTCTCAAGCCAGGCGGCATTGTTGTTGTCCGCCGGACGGGTGATCCAGGCGTTGGCCCAGTTCTCCGCCGTCAACAGAGCGTTGGGGTCAGGAGCCGCCGAGGCTGGTGAGGACGTCGGGCTGGGGGCCTTCGTGGGCAGCGAGATGGTCGGGACACCGGTCGGCAGCACGCCGACCTGACCCGACACCTGGGACGAACCGGTGGCCGCGCCGTTCGTCGCGCCGCCTCCCCTGGCCCCCTTGGTGATCGCCGGGATCACGCTGGTGGTCACGATGACCACCGCGGCGACGCCGACGATCGTCGCGATCAGGTGGTTGGGCGAACGCAGGGGCCAGCCCCACAGTCGGCGGTAGACCGCGGCGCGGCCCCTGTTGGTCCGGATCGGCATCTCAGTTGTCCCTGACTTCGAGCCCGCGCGACGGGCGGTAGATCACGTGCACCTGCCGTCCCGCGACGACCTCCGTCTCGGCCCGGCGCGGACCCGGCACCACGGGGTTGTCCGCGATGCGGGCGAAGTTGTTGTTGTAGTTGGGCACGCGGGACGGCACGAAGACCGCGTCCTCCTGCCGGTCCCAGCCCCGGTCGGACGCCGGAGCGGTGTCCACGACGCGGCTGGTCCGCCCGGACGGCAGGGCCGCCGCCGGTCCGCCGTAGCTCCGGCCGGGCAGCGCGCGGTTGCCGACACCGCCGGAATCGGACGTGGACGGCAGTTCGGCCGGGCCGGAACCGCGGTCGAGCCGCTGCGCAGTGGCCATGACCGGGTTGTTCGCCTCGGGCCGGACGCGGGTCCGGTCGCGCTGCGGGGCCGGGTCGCCGTCCGGGTCGGTGTCGCGCACGGTGTCCCAGAACTCGTCCTGCGGCGTCGGGCCGTTGTTCGCCTTCTTGCCGCGCATCCGGGACAGCAGGCCCTGGCCCATCGGCAGCGCCTGGCTGGCCGACCCGACCGACATCTCCACCATCTGCCACATGCGGCGCAGCGGTTTGCCGATCATGAAGCAGATGATCGTCAACATCAGCCCGAGCAGGGTCCTGGTCAACAGCGACAGCCCGGTGGCGTTGAGGATCGCCTGGAGCAGCAACGCGTGCGTGCCCGCCAGGACGGCGAGGATCAGCACGTTGAACACGGTGACCGCGGCCGCCCGGCCGACCTTGCGCAGCAGGTCGTGGTGGATCAGCGCGACCAGGCCGATCAGCGGCCCGGCCAGCGTCAGGATCCGCAGCAGCAGCTGCGCGAGCAGCACGGCGGCCTTGGCGAACAGCTGGAACAGCGAGAACGCGACGGCCTGCAGCATCGAGAGGAACCCGGTGCCCATGCGGCTGCCGTCCTCGCCGGTGAAGTAGCCCTTCGACGTGCCCAGACCGCCGAAGATGGCCTTGTACTCGGCTTTCTTCGCGTCCAGCGCCGCCTGGTCGCCGTCCTTGCGCTGGGCCAGCTCGTCGGTGGTCCACGCCTGCGCGTTGAGCAGTCGCGCGCCGAACTCGGTGGCCTGCGGGGCGTCCGGCGTGCCGAACTCGCCGCGCAGCCAGCTCTGGTAGACGACGGTGTCGTGCAGCTTGGACGGCAGCACGTGGAGCGTGCCCTGTTCCTCAGGCGACTCCACGAAACCCGCTTGGATCTCCGACGTCTTGGTCACCAGCGTGCTGTCGAGGAGCGTGTAGAACTGGGGCAGCGCGAGCGCCGAGGTCGCCAGCCACATCGCGGCCAGCGCCCACATCCCCCGTTTGCTGATCGTGGCCAGGTCGCCCTGCCAGATCTGCCGGAACATCAGGATCGCGAGCAGCAGCGCCACCACGCCGAACCAGCGCAGGTAGACGTTGTCGTAGACCTTCTGGACGCCGGACTTCACCGCGTCGTCCAACGGCACCAGCAGACCGCGGCCCATGACGGTGTAGTGCAGGGCGTTCGTCGCGCCGACGATGTTCTTGCCGACGTTGAACAGCTCGTTGCCGACCCAGGTGTCGATCACACCGGGCGAGTCCGGCAGGACGGTGCACTTCTCCTGGTAGGTGTGCCACACCATGCCCGCGTACCCGAAGTTCAGGTACGGCGTGTCCTTGAGGCCGTTGCCGATCGGCGGGTCGATCGCGCCGACCATGCCGGAACCGGGCCGCTCGGGGTTCGGGGACTCGCCGCATGCCGCCGCGTTCGCCGCGGGGGCGCCGATGACGGCCTGCAGCGCCAGGATCGCGACCACCACGACCATCGAACGCCAGCGTTTGGGCCCCGGTTTCGCGGGGCCCATCAGACGTCTGCACAGCCGCCGCGCACGCGGCGCGGCGGCTATCGCGAGTACCACCAGGAGGAGGGTCATGCCGCGCCTTCCCGACCCGGACGGCGGTTCCCCCCCTCGCCGTGTGTCGAGTCCACGAGGTCGTCGTCGTCGACCAGGCCGACTTCGAGGTCGGCGGCCAGCTCGTCGTCGTAGTCGTCGGTGTGGTTGCGCTCGTTGTAGGTGAGCCGCTCCTCCAGCGGCGCGGACACCTCCACCGGGTCGCCCTCGGTGTGGCGCATCGCGTCCGGCGTCGTGTCCAGGCCCTGGCGCAGGTGCTCCAGGTGCGGGCCGCTGAAGTCGATGCGGATCCGCTCCACGCCGCCCGCGCCGTCGCCGAAGATGAACTGACGGGGTGCGCGGTCGCGCTCGGCGGCGTTGCGCACGCCACCGGGACGGCGGCCGAGGCTCGCCACGACCTGCTCGTACCCGGCGCCGATCGGCACCTTGAGCAGCCGCAGCGCGTCCGACTGGGCCTGGTCGTCGTCGAGCCTGCCGACGAAGACCGAGTCCAGCAGCGTGACGAAGCCCTGGATCTTCAGGAAGTCCGCCGGGACCTGCGAGGACAGCAGCACGCGGACGTTCCACTTGCGCGAGTCGCGCGCGAAGCGGTTCATCAGCACGCGGCCGGTCGGCACCTCGGACAGGAAGAACGCCTCGTCGATCCAGACGCCCTTGCGGAGGTCCTTGGGGCGCTCGTAGATCGACCGCTGGGTGAGCCACGCGGCCAGGTTCAGCATCTCGACGCCCAGCGCCTCGGCGTCCGTCCAGTGCTCGCGGCCGACGTTGTCCTTCGGCAGGTTGAGGCCCGCCATGGTCAGCACCGTGAGCCGGTCGTCGCGCTGCTCGTCGTACGGGTCGGCGTTGCGCTCCGGGATGAGCAGCGACATGCGCTCGCGCATCTCGTCCAGGAAGTCCGCCACGACCACCGCGTGCTCGTGGTGCTCGCTGGCGTCGCGGCGCAGGGCCTCGAACACCTGGCCGGGGTGCGCGTCGAAGCGGCCGCCGACCGTGCGGACGGCGCGCAGCAGCACGATCCGGGTCTGCGGCAGCTTCGCCACCTCGTACGGCAGCAGGCCGCTGAGCACGTCCAGCACGAGACGGCGACGGGTCGCCGCGGCCAGTGCCTTCTCCCGACGCCAGGCCCGCTCGGGGTCCTCCTCGTCGATGAAGTGCTCCAGCATCGGCTCGGCCACCACCCGGTACGGGTTGAGGATGCCGGGCTGGGCGTTGAGCAGGTTGATCGGCCGCGCGTACGGCTTCAGCTCGGGCAGTTCGCAGAGCGCGGCCAGCGGACCGGACGGGTCGAGCAGCGTCCAGTGAGCGCCCGCGCGCAGGGTCTTGTAGACGATGCCGCCGCCGAGGAACGACTTGCCCGCGCCGAGGCCCGCGACCATCGCCGTCAGACCCGAGGCGTCGCGCAGCTCCTGCGCCATCCACGGGTCCCAGGCGACCGGACGGCGGGTGGCCGTGCAGGTCTCGCCCAGCAGGATGCCCCGCCGGTCGCCGACCTCGGCCGTGGCCGTGGGGACGGCCGAGGCGGCCCACAGCACCGAGCCGCGGCGCAGGTACGCGCCGGACGACAGCGACTCGCCGGGGATGAACTCCCTGGCGATGGCGAACTGCGCCTCGGGATGCTCGATCGCGACCTTGGGCTTGTAGAGGTCCAGCAGCGACTGGGCCAGCCGCAGCGCGTCGCGCTCGGTCGGACCCGAGACCGCGAGCCGCCACCACGAGCGCACACGCGTGCCCAGCGCGGTGAAGCCCGACGTCATCTCGTCGTCGATGTCCAGCACCCGCGACGCCTGGCGCGCCAACGACTGCGGCGGCTCCAGCTCGTGCTCGTCGGTGTAGTGCCGGACCTGCGAGCGGACCTTGTTCATCTGCCGCTGGAGCTCACCCGAGACCTCTTCGGGTTTCCGCACGTAGATCCGGGCGGACCACTCCACCGAAGCGGGGAGCCGGTCGGCTCGCTGGACCCACGGGTCGTCCACCTCGGGGATCTGCAAGCCGTGCATCAGGCCCACGGTGAGCACCACGACGTGGCGCCGGATGCCCGCGTTCGAGCCCGTCCGGCCGCGCACGGTGACGGTCGGCGAGTACGGCTCCTGGTGGAAGTCCGCCGCGTCGGTGAAGCTGGCCAGGTCCTCCGGCTCCCACGCGGCCCCCGGCACGGCCGGGAGGTTGCGCGGGGCGGGCAGACCGAGCGAGCACGAGCGGTGCATCAGCCAGGACATCTCCTCGGCCGTCGCCGGACGGCCTTCGAGACCGGCGGAGCCGATGACCTGGTCGAGGTGGTCGACCTCGCTGTCCAACGCCACCAGCTCGGCGTCGACGGCGTCCGGGAAGACCTTGCGCAGCACGGGAGCGGCGCGCTCGACGGCGCGGTCCATCATGTTGCGGGTCTGCACCTGGACGCCCAGGTAGACCTCCTTCTCGGCCATGGAGCGGCCCATCAGCTGCTGCTGCTCGCCGACCATGTAGTCGTCGAACGACAGCGTGCCGGGGGTGTCCGGGAGACGGCGCACGGCGTTGTGGACGTGCGCTTCGGCCCACATGCGGATCGGGTACGGGCGCGTGGTCACGCGCAGGTGCATCCAGCGGCCCTGCAGCTCCGCGTACTGACCGGCGATGGCCGCGATCAGGTCCTGGCGCTGCGAGTCCGACCGGAACGACCAGCGCTGCGGCGCGAGCTTGTACCAGGCGTAGACCTCCTGGCCGGTGCGCAGCAGGTGGCCGTCGATGCTGCGGGCGGCGATGGACGGCGTGTAGCTCGGTATCGCCTGCTCACCGGTCAGCCGTCGACCGCGCTTGCTGTACACCTTGCGGTCCGAGTGGTCCGCGGCGGCGGCGTGCTGGGCCACGTGCGCCGCGGAGCGTCGGTCACGGTCTCGCCGGCGTCCGAACACCGCGTACCTCCTTCTCACGGCCGCCTGACCGCCGCCGATTCTTCTGGGTCTGTTCCGAGACCTGGACGGTGGAAGCTGTGGAGCGTCTCGAACCCTTCCCCCGCTTCTTGACACGCCTGCGGGGGCGTTGGGGGTTGACCCGAATCCGGGCGGCGCTGGCCGCTCCGCCCGCGCCCGCGGTGCGCTCGCGGGGGGCGATGAGTTCGCGGACCCACATCGCCATCGCGGCCGACAGCGGCCGCTCGTGGCTGATGCGCGCGCAGATGAACCGCGTGAGGGCCACCGTGATGATGAGCGCCCACGCGGTCGTGAAGAAGCTGAAGGCGAAACCGATCTGCCGTTCGACCGTCAGGACCAGGAGGAACACCGCGATCCCCACACCCCAGGCGACGTAGCGAGCACGCCAGGGGAAGGTCGCCTTCGGTGGTCCGAGCCAGACGGCGTCGACCCGGTAGACCTCGTCGTCAGTGCGTACCCGCACCCGTCAGCCTCCGGTGAACAGGCCGGCGAGCCACGTGCCGATGTTCGTGCCGGCGTTCGTGGTCACGGCCAATCCGATGATCGCCAGCGCGACGATGACACCACCGAGCCTGCGCATGACGCCGGCGTTGTCGCCCTTGCCGCCACCGAGCCAGAGGAGGAGGACGGCGACGGTGAGGAGGAGCAGCGGCACCAGGTTGTTCAGCATCCAGTCGCGGATGCCTGTTGTACCCAAGCCGCCGCCGGGCTGCTGCTGCTGCGCGAGTGTTACCAGGGCCATGGCGGTCATCTCGTACTCCTGAGTACGCCGAGCGACTCCGGGCGGCATGGGGGTGCCGTCCGGGGCTTGCGCTATCGAGTAGAACACGTCTTCGTCAAGAGGTGCATCAGTCGCCGAGTGGTGCGTTGATCAAAAACCGTTCCCCTCGTACTCGATTACGTCTAATCTGAACACGCACATCATGGTTGAGGGGGTGTCGTTGGTGAACCACCCGGGCCCGATTCTCCCGGTTGCCGAGAGAGTTCACCCAACCGCGAACTTGCGGGTCACGCACAGTGCGCACGCCCGCCTCGCCCTCGCTCGCTTGATCACCTGACTGACCTGTTCGGCCGGACCACTCGCCCGAACGGGGGTGCGGCCCGGTGTCGCGACTCGAGGAGGCTCGCCCATGACCCTGCCGCCCGAAACCGCTGCCACCACGGCAGCGGAGGTGAAGGAAATCACCGTCGCCACTGCCGAGTTGGACACCGCAGAGGCTACCGGTGGGGACCGGCAAACCGGGCGGCGGGTGCAGCGGACGATCAACTTCGACAGCGAGGTGCTGGAGAGGGCTCGGGCGGCCGCGACGTTCCTGGCGGCGTACGAGCCGCTGGCCGGGGTGCGGAGCCTGGCGGACATCGTGAACCCGGCCGTGGAGGAGTACGTCGGGGAACTGGAGAAGCGGTTCAACGGGGGACTGCCGTTCCGCCCCGTGCACCGGATGCCACCAGGGCGACCTGCGCGGCGTTCTTAGCTTTTTGGGGTGGTTGGTTTCTGTGCGCAGGTGATTCCATGAGTGCAAAGCAGGTAGCGCTGTAGGTGGTCCGGGGGCGGCCGATTTGACTTGGGGACCCCGCATTTGACCCTTGATCGGGCTAAAAGGGCAGTCCGAAGGCCTACCCGATCACCAATTTTAAGGGTCAAATCCCCAAGTAAAATCGGCCGCTACGCGGGTCGCGCGCATGACACATCGTGGTCAAACGACTTTAATGCTTGCAACATCCCTGACCAGGCCGGAGTCAGCTGCTTTTCCTGGAGCACGCAACTGTGTTCGATTTTACTTGGGGGATTTGACCCTTAAACTCGTCATCGGGCAGGGCTTACCACCTGCCCTTTTAGCCCGATGAAGGGTCAAATCGAGGGGCCCCAAGTCAAATCGAACACCCACAACGGAACTGCTTTTCGCACGTGACCGCGCACCGGCGGGCCCACGAGGAAAACTCGCAACACAGAACCCAAGGGAACAGGGCGGATGAGTCGGCCTGTAAGCCGGATCCTGTTCCACGGGCACCTCGCGGTGCACCGCTTGGCGGCCATCCATCTCGGCCTGCCGTTGCCGACAGGCTCGTGCGGCCTACCCGCAGGCATCGGGCGGGCAGCCCTCGAACGCCTGCGCAGGTGCCGAAGCACCCTCTTGGCCTTGCTCCGGGTGGGGTTTACCTAGCCGCCCCTGTCGCCAGGGGCGCTGGTGGTCTCTTACACCACCGTTTCACCCTTACCCCGGCTCGCGCCGAGGCGGTTTGTTTTCTGTGGCACTGTCCCGAGGGTCGCCCCTGGTTGCCGTTAACAACCACCCTGCCCTGTGGAGTCCGGACTTTCCTCGGCGACAGACATGAATTCTGTCGACGCGGCCGCCCTGCCGACTCATCCGCACCTCCAGGATAGTGGGCTCGTCCCAGGGCGTGGAATCCGGGGGATGCGGGGTTGTTGCGGCCTGTCGAGGGCTGCTCTACTCGACGCATGGTCGGAACCGGGGTGTTGACCCGTCGCCGTCACGTCGACTTCGGTCGGGTGGCCGCTTCCTCCTGTCGTACCTGACGACCTTTCCCGCGGTTCTCCCGTGTGCTGTCGCGCGTCTCCAGGGGAGACGGGTTTGTTCGCGCGATTCGCACCTCCCAGCCCCGGCAGGCGCCCGGCGCACTTCGCGAACGCCGGGCGCCTCCGGTTACCGCACGAACCGAGGTGCCACACCATGTCCACGATCCTCACCATCTCCGGCAGTCCCTCGCCTTCGGCGCGGACCGGCGTGCTGGTCGGCCACGTCAACGGCAGGCTGATCGAAGCGGGCCACGACGTGCGGACCCTGCAGGTCCGCGAACTCCCGACCCTGCCGCTGCTGACGGAAGACCTGACCGACCCGGACATCTCCGAGGCCGTGACCCTGGTCCTCCAGGCGGACGGCGTCGTCGTCGCCAGCCCGGTGTACCGGGCCGCGTACAGCGGTCTGGTCAAAGCGCTGCTGGACCTGCTCCCCAGGCGCGCGTTGAGGGGTCGGGCGATCCTGCCGCTGGCCACCGGCGGGAGCCAGGGGTTCCTGGTGGCGATGGACTACGCGCTCAACCCGCTGCTGGCGAGCAAGGGCGCCGACCGCGTGGTGCGCGGCGAGTTCGTGCTCGACAACCGCATCCGCCCGGAACTGGGCGACTCCGCCCTCGACCCCGAGGCGAGCACCGCGGTGTCGGCGGCGGTGGACCGGTTCACGGCCGCGCTGGCGGACGTGGGCTACCGCCGTCGACGCGGCGCGGCGCACCTGCGACCCGCGGTGTGACGACCTGGTCGACCGATGCCCGGCCATCCGGGAAGGCACTCGACTACCGGTGGTGACGACGAGTCCAGGTGGAGCCGAAACAACGAGTTCACCCTCGCGCTCAGCGTCTTGATTGGTGCCGCGCGGCCCATCGGAAGTGTCGGGAATAGTTGACATGTCGGAAGTCTCCGACATAACGTCGTCGTCGTGTCCGACGATGAGGTCTTCCTCGCCCTGGCCAACCCGGTGCGTCGACGTCTGCTGGAACTGCTGGCCGACGGACCGCGCAGCGCGGGTGAGCTGGCGGCGCAGTTCGAGTTGAGCCGTCCCGCCGTGGCGGAGCACCTGCAGGTGTTGCGACGGGCCGAACTGGTGCGCGACGAAGCGGTCGGACGCAGGCGCAACTACCACCTGACCACCGACCCGCTCGAGCACGTGAGCGAGTGGCTGCACCCGTTCGAGCGCATCTGGCGCGAACGCCTGCGGACCCTCGCCGACCTGATCGAGACCGAGGAGACACCATGACGGACGCCCGCACCTCGACGATCTCCGTGGACCAGTTCATCGCCGCGCCACCGGAGAAGGTCTGGCGCGGCCTCACCGACCCGGAACTGCACGCGCGCTGGTGGGCGCCGGGCGACATCGCCGCGGTCGTCGGCCACGAGTTCCACCTGGAGATGCCCGGCTGGGGGTCGGTCCGCTGCGAGGTGCTGGAGGTCGAACCGCACGAGCGGTTCGTCTACGCGTTCGCCGACTGGACGCTGACCTGGCGGCTCGTGCCCGAAGGGCGGGGCACCCGGTTGCTGCTGGAGCACTCCGGGTTCGACCTCGACGACAAGCGCGGCGCCGACGCGTTCAAGCGCATGGGGCCGGGGTGGCGGGACGAGGTGCTGCCGCGGCTGGCGGCGCTGGCCGCCGGCCTGAGCTGACACGGCGGGGCGGAGGTCGCCCGGCCGGGTGGCCCCCGAGATCCATGCTGCCACGGGGGTCTGACAGTCGATCCCGTCGAGAACCGCGGCCGGGCTAGTCGGTCAGGTGCGAGATGTCGTTGACCAGCCGCACGGACGCGTGGCCGTCCGGGTAGAACTCGGTCACCGACAGCGACGCCAGGTCGAGGTGGAGCCGGAACAGCAGGCTCGGGCCGACGTCCAACGCCATGCGCAGCAACGTCTTGATGGGCGTCACGTGGCTGACGAGCACGAGGTTCCGGCCGCCGTACTCGGTGATCAGGTCGTTGCGGGCCCGTCGGACCCTGCGGTGCACCTCGTCGAAGCTCTCGCCGCCGGGCGGCGCGACGGAGGTGTCGGACAGCCACCGCCGGTGCAGGTCGGGGTCGCGTTCGGCGGCCTCGGTGAAGGTGAGGCCCTCCCACGCGCCGAAGTCGGTCTCGACCAGGCCGTCGACGACCACGGCTTCCAGGCCGAGCGCCGAGGCGACCGCGTCGGCCGTCTCCCGTGCGCGGCCCAGCGGTGAGCTGACGACGGCGGCGACGTCGTCGAGCTTCGCCAGCCTCCGCGCGGCTCCCGCCGCCTGCCCGCGGCCGACCTCGGTCAGCGGCGGGTTGCCCCGGCCGGAGTACCGGCGGCCGACCGACAGCTCGGTCTGGCCGTGCCGGAGCAGGTGCAGGCGGGTGGGGGTGCCGCCCGCGCCGGACCAGGAGGCCGGAGGTGAGACGGCGGCCTCGGCGGAGGCGGGCCTGGTGGTGCCCGCCTGCTCGTCCATCGCCCGGTTGGCCAGCCGGTCAGCGTCCTTGTTCCGCTCCCGCGGGATCCACGTGTACCCGACGTGCTCGAACCCGACGGCCACCGACCGGGCCTCGGCCGCCAGCGGCTTCATGGACGGGTGCTTGACCTGCCACCGCCCGGACATCTGCTCCACCACGAGCTTCGAGTCCATCCGCACCTCGACGGACTCGGCCCCCAGCTCGGCGGCCGCCCGCAGCCCGGCGATCAGACCCTGGTACTCGGCCACGTTGTTGGTCACGTGCCCCAGGCCACCGAGGCGTTCGGCGAGGACCTCCCCGGACGCGGCGTCCCGGACGACCGCCCCGTACCCGGCGGGTCCGGGGTTTCCGCGCGATCCGCCGTCCGCCTCGATGACGACCTTCACAGCCCGGATTCCGTCGTCCGCACCATGATCGCCCCGCACTCCTCGCACCGGAGGACCTCGTCCGGTGCGGCTTCGCGGACCATCGAGTAGGCACTCCGGTCCAGCTCGATCCGGCAGGCGCCGCACCGACGGGACCGCAGCAGCCCGGCCCCGATCCCCTTGTGCGCCCGCACCTTCTCGTACAGGGCGAGGAGATCGGCCGGGAACCCGGCGCCCGCCTTCTCGCGGTCGGCCTTCCGCTTGGCCTCGATGGAGTCCAGGTCGGCCAGCGTCGCGTCCCGACGGCGCGCGGCGTCGGACAGCGCCTCGGTCGCCTTGTCCAACTCGATCCGGGCGTGCTGCACGTCGGCCTCGACGGCCTCGCGCCGCTCCATCAGCTCCAGCAGGTCGTCTTCCAACGCGGCCTGCCGACGCTCCAGCGTGGCCAGCTCGTGCTCCAGTTCCGTCAGCTGCTTGGCGCCGACCGTGCCACCCGACATCAGTTTCCGGTCGCGCTCCTCGCGCGCCCGGACCTGGTCGATCTCGGTTTCCTGGCGCTTGACGTCACGGGTGAGGTCGCCGAGCGTCGTCTCGATCGTGGTCAGCGCGTCCGTCTTCACCCGCAGCTGCTTCTCCGCTTCGGCGATCTCCACGATCTCCGGCAGCGTGCGCCTGCGGTGGTCGACGCGCGAGAGTTCGGCATCGACCTCGGCGAGCGGGAGCAGCCTGCGCTGCACGGCGGGATCGGCCTTCATTTAGTTGGTCCTCCTGGTTCGGCTCGTCGCACCGACCGTCCACGGATCGGTTCGGCGGGTGGAGACGAGTGCTTCGACCGTACCGTCGAAGCCCGCGCGGACCACGCCCGCCGCCTGCTCGCACCACGGCCACTCGCTCGCGAAGTGGGCGACGTCCACCAGCGCGGGCGCGTCGGGGCCCTGGGCGAGGTGGTCGGACGCGGGGTGGTGGCGCAGGTCGGAGGTGACGTAGGCGTCGACGCGGGCGGCGGTGGCGGCCTTGAGGTAGCTGTCGCCCGAGCCGCCGCAGACGGCGACCCGGTGGATCATGCGATCAGGATCACCCGCGGCGCGGACGCCCCACACCGTCTCCGGCAGGGCGTCGGCGACGCGCTGGGTGAAGTCGCGCAGCGGTTCGGGGGTCGGGAGTTCGCCGATGCGGCCGATGCCGGTTCGGGACGGGAGGTCCGCCATCTCGTGCAGGGTGAGGGCGACCTCCTCGTACGGGTGGGCGGCGCGCAGCGCGGTCACGACCTGGTGGCGCAGCCGTCGTTCCAGCACGACCTCGACGCGGGTCTCGTCCACGTGCTCCAGCTCGCCGACGGTGCCGATCGCGGGGGTGGCGCCGTCGACCGGGCGGAACTGGCCGGTGCCCGCGACGGTGAACGCGGCGTCGCGGTAGTCGCCGAGCCGCCCGGCGCCCGCGGCGTGCAGCGCGGCCAGGACGGTGGCGGTGTCGGCGTGCGGGACGAACGTGGTGAGCACGTCCAGCGGTGGCGCGGGGTTGGGGCTGAGCGGGCCGGTGACGGTGAGGCCGAGGAGTTCGGCGAGCGCGTCGGACACGCCGGGGTCCGCCGCGTCCGCGTTGGTGTGCGCGGAGTACAGCGCCACGCCCGCGCGGATCAGCCGGTGCACGAGGTGGCCCTTGGGGTCGTCGGCGGGAACGCCGGTGACCCCGCGCAGCATCAGCGGGTGGTGGGCGACGATCAGCTGGGCACCGACCTCGATCGCCTCGTCCACCACGGCCTCGGTGGGGTCGACGACGCAGAGGACGCGGGTGACCGGTTCGGCGGGGTCGCCGCAGACCAGGCCTACCGCGTCCCACGACTCGGCGGTCTTGGGCGGGTACGCGGCCTCCAGTGCCGCGACCACCTGCCCGAGGGTGGTGCTCACCGTTCCTCCAGCGCGACTCGTAGTGCGTCGACCAGCAGGTCGAACTCCCCCGGTGGTCGCGTCGCGACCCTCAGGTGGTCGGGGGTGAGACCGGGGAACGTGTCGCCGCGGCGGACCGCGATCCCCTTGTCCCGCAACGCTTCCCGGACCCGTTCACCGTGCGGGACCCGGAGCAGCAGGAACGGTGCCCGCGGCGGCACGACGAGCAGGTCTGCCAGCGCGCGGGCGGCGTGCGCGGTGTGCGGCACGGTCTCCTCGGCGATCCGCGTCGCCTCCGCGACGGCCGCGGGTTCGCAGCAGGCCGTGACGGCTTCCAGCACGAGGCTGCCGACCGGCCACTGTGGACGGTGGCGGGCGAGGCGGGCGAGCAGCGCCGGGTCGCCGAGCAGGTAGCCCGCGCGGAGTCCGGCCAGGCCCCAGGTCTTGGTGAGGCTGCGCAGGACCAGCAGTCCGGGCAGCCGCGTGCCCGCGAGCGACTCCGGCTCGCCGGGGACGGTGTCGGCGAACGCCTCGTCCACGACCAGGACCCGGCCCGGTCGGGCGAGTTCTCGGATCACGTCGGCCCGGTGCAGCACGGACGTCGGGTTGGTGGGGTTGCCGATCACGACCAGGTCCGCCTCGTCCGGCACGAGTTCGGGCCGCAGCGCGTACCCGTCCTCGGCGCTGAGCAGGACCCGGTGCACCGGCACGCCCGCGTCGACCAGCGCGACCTCGGGTTCGGTGAACGACGGGTGCACGACGGCGGCGAGCGTCGGCCGCAGCGCGGGCAGCAGCGCGAACCCCTCGGCGGCGCCCGCGAGCACCAGCACCTCGTCCGGCGTGCGGCCGTGGCGTTCAGCGACCGTGCGGCGGGCCGTGAGGTCGGCGAGGTCCGACGGGTAGCGGCCGAGGTCGTCCAGCGCGGCCACGAGCCGGTCGCGCAGCCAGGCGGGCGGTCGCGGCAGGCGCACGTTCACGGCGAAGTCGACGAGGCCGGGGGCGGCGTCGACGTCTCCGTGGTGGCGCAGGAGGGCGCGCTCGCTGGTCATCGCCCGGAATTCTAGGCGATGAGCGCGGTCGCCCAGTCCAGGTAGGCCAGGGGGTCGCTCGGGACGTCCGCCGCCCGAGGCGGACAGGTGTGGCCGTCTCGGAACGGCAGGTGTCAAGGATCTGGATCAGCGGGTCGTCCTCGTCGGCGGTGGCCGGCACGCGGGTGGGGTGACGGCCTTGTCGGTCGGGGAGCCGTGCGCGGGTGGATCGTCGTGCGGACGACCTTGGAAATCGCTGGGATTAGGGTCGGGGGATGCATGTGACGTTCGTCTGCACGGGCAACATCTGCCGCTCCCCCGTCGCCGCGATCGTGTTCCGCGAGCACGTTCGGCGGGCCGGGCTCGGTGATCTGGTGGAGGTGTCCAGCGCGGGCACCGGCGGGTGGCACGTCGGGGACGGGGCCGATGAGCGGGCGGTCGAGTCGCTCGTGGACGCGGGCTACCCGGCCGAGCACGTGGCCGCTCAGGTCGGGGAGTCGCACCTGGGTGCGGATCTGCTGGTGGCGTTGGATTCGGGGCACGCGCGGGAATTGCGGCGGTTGTCCGGGGATTCGGAGCGGGTGCGGTTGTTGCGGTCGTTCGACCCCGATGCGGATGGGGTGGACGTGCCTGATCCCTATTACGGGGATCGGGAGGGGTTCGATTCGGTGTTGGCGATGACTGAGGCGGCTGTGCCAGGGTTGTTGGCTTGGGTGCGGGAGCGGGTGTGATGGCGGTGCGGCGGCTTTTTCGGCAGTAAGCCGCAGGTCATGGGTGGTTTTCGGGGAATGTCAGACCCTGGGGCTAGCGTGTGTGTCGGGGGGTTCTCACGGGTGGGGGACCCTTGTTTTGCCGTTCTCTTGGGGGCGTTGGGGTGGTTCGGTCTCACCCCGATCTCGCGAGTATTTCGATGGCCCTTTCCGTTTGTCAAGGCGGGAAAGATGCCTTGACAAACGGAAAGGGCCATGAAGGGCGCGGGGATCGGGGTGAGGCCGGGGTCTGGCTTCGAACACGTGTCCTGGGGTGGGTCCGGGGGTGAGTTGAGGCCGGGGCCTGGCTGGTGCGGGTGGTCTGGGGCCCTGTTGGTGCGGGGTCGTTGGGTCCGCTTCGTGCGGGGTCGTCGTGTGAGGGTCGTGTTCTTGGTCGTTGGTGGTGATGATGGATCCATGGATGAATGGATCAACGAGCCTGCTGAGTGGTCTGCTGGTGGCGAGGGGGAGCTGTTCGTCACAGCTGATGCGGACACCGACTTCTGGCGTACCACCCACTACGGGTTCGTCCACGACAACGGGCACGTTCGTGGGCGTTGGGTTGGTGGTGACTGCGCTGTGACGACCACGTTCTCCGCCGGCTACGCCGATCAGTACGACCAGGCCGGGATCATGGTGCGGATCGACTCGGAGAACTGGATCAAGGCCGGGATCGAGTTGGTGGACGGGGGTTTTCAGGTCAGCGTGGTGGTGACCAGGGGTGTTTCGGACTGGTCCGTCGTTCCCGTCGACAATGCTGATCGGGTGACGATCTCCGCTGAGCGGGTCGGGGACACCGTGACCGTCCGGTACGGGCTCGGTGACGCCGAGGCGGTCACGATGTTGCGGCTCGCGTACTTCCCGCCGGGGGTGCCCGCGTTGGTGGGGGTCATGTGCGCCGCGCCCACCGGCAAGGGGTTCGACGTCCGGTTCGAGCGGACCCTGATCAGCTCCTGATCGGCGCAGCGCTTACCGTGGAGGCGTGCGTTTCCGGTTCCTGCTCCGTCCTGGGTGGCTCGCGCTGACGTTGGCCGTCTGGGTGTTCGCGGGCGCGTGCTTCACGATGCTCATGCCCTGGCAGTTCGGGCGCAACGACGAGCGGGTGGCGCAGAACAGCGCGCTGACCACGGCGATGAAGACCGATCCCGCGCCGGTGGGCACCGTGCTGTCCCGGTCCAACGCCGAGGTCGAGTGGTCGAAGGTGTCGTTGACCGGGCGGTACCTGCCCGCCGGTGAGGCCGTGGCGCGGTTGCGGACCGTGCAGGGCGAGGCGGCTTTCGAGGTCGTGACGCCGTTCCGGCTGGACAGCGGGCAGACCGTGCTGGTGAACCGCGGCTACGTGCGGCCCGGTAGCGGGGTGAGCGTGCCCGAGATCGCCGGTGCGCCCTCCGACGAGGTGACCGTCGTGGCCTGGGTGCGGGCCGGTGAGTCCGACGACCGCGACGCGTTCGCCGAGGACGGTCGCCGTCAGGTGTACGCGATCAACTCGGCGGTCGTGGGGCGGGCGGCCGGGCTGGACATCCGGCCCGGCTACTTCCAGCTCTCCGACGGGCAGCCCGGTGTGCTGGCCGCCCTGCCGCTGCCGCGGATGGAGTCCGGGCCGTTCTTCTCCTACGCGCTGCAGTGGATCGCGTTCGGCGTCATGGCGCTGGGCGGCTGGGCGTACTTCAGCTGGCGCGAGATCCAGCCGGGCGGGGCGCTCGCGGAGCCCCGGCCCAAGCGGAAGTCGGTCGCGGAGGTGCTGGCCGAGGACGACGCCGCCGACCGGCTAGCGGCGGCGGGCGAACAGCGCCAGGGTCGCGGCTAGCACCGCGGACAGCGCGCCCACCACCCTGGACAGTTCGACGGCCCTGGTCACGTGGCCCGCGTCGGGGTTGCGGCCGTGGCCCATCACGGCCCGGTCCTCGGCGCCGTAGGAGTAGACCGTGCGCCCGCCGAGGCGGATCTCCAGCGCGCCCGCGAACGCGGCCTCCACCTGGCCCGCGTTGGGGCTGGGGTGCGCCGACGCGTCCCGGCGCCACACCTCCCACGCCTCCGCCGCCGAGCCGCCGACGACCGGGGCGGCGGCCACGGTGAGCAGCGCGGCGGCGCGGGCCGGGACGAGGTTGGCCAGGTCGTCCAGCCTGGCCGCGGCCCAGCCGAAGCGCAGGTAGCGGGGCGACCTGTGGCCGATCATGGCGTCCAGGGTGTTGACCGCGCGGTACGCCAGCAGGCCCGGCACGCCCGCGACCGCGCCCCACAGCAGCGGCGCGACGACGGCGTCGGACGTGTTCTCCGCGACGGACTCCACGGTGGCCTTGGCCAGCGCGAGGGTGTCCAGGGCCGCGGGTTCGCGGCCGCACAGGTTCGGCAGCCGGTCCCGCGCCGCCCGCAGGTCGCCGCCGTCGAGTTCGCGGCCCATGGCCGTGCCCTCCTTGGCCAGCGACGTGCCGCCGAGGACGACCCACGTCGCGGCGGCCGTGGTGAGGGTCTTGACCAGCTCGTTGCGGCTGCTCAGCCGCTCCACGACCACGCCGAGCGCCACGACCCCGCCCGCGAGCAGCGCGGTGTGCCCGACCCCCGCGGTGTGGCTGTCGCGGTACGTGGTCCGTTCGGTCACACCCGCGGCACGCCCGAAGAAGGCCACCGGGTGGTGCTTCCTGGGGTCGCCGAAGACCGCGTCCGCGGCTACTCCCAGCAACAATCCGGCCGCTCGTCCCACGCCCAAGGCAGACCTCCCCGAAGTCGACACGGCACCGTATAGCGTCGGGTGTCACCTGTTCGAGTGAGGGGCGTAGTTCCCGATGTCCGGGACTGTCGGTGGCCGGCGTTAGGGTGCCGGACGTGGAACCAGCAGGCCGGTTGAAGCTCTACGCGTACCTGGACGCGCGCGACCACCAGCGCACCTACCTGGCGATCATGCGCCTGTTCACGTCCACGCTGCTCGCCGACCTGTCCGCGGGGGAAGTGGCCGGGGCGCTCGCCGGAGCCGAGCGGCTGGGGACCGTGGACGCGGGCGAGTCGCGGATCGAGAACGTGATCAACCGGCTCAAGCAGCTGGTGGAGTGGGGCAACCTCGTGCAGGGGCGGCGCGAGGTGGTCGCGACGAGCATCGCCGAGTTCCAGCACGGCAGCGTCCGGTACCAGGTGAGCAAGCTCGCGGTGCGGGTGCAGCGGGACGTGGACCAGCTGCTCCGGGTGCCGGAGGGCGCGCGCGAGGTGTCGCGGGAGCTGCTGCCCGCGATCGAGCGCGGGTTGGGCGAGCTGGGCGGCGCGCTCTCCGAGGCGCTGGTGACGGGTGCGAGCAGGCGGTCGCGGGAGGTCTTGGCCGAACGGGTGACGACGGTCTTCCTCCAGCACGCCGAGTTGGCGGCCACGGTGCGTGACTTCTACGCGTACCTCGGGCAGGTCGTGACGCGGCACCACCTGGCGCCCGAGGAGATCTCCGGGTTCCGCAACCTGCTGGTCGAGTACATCCAGATGGTCGTGGAGGACGTGCTGCGGCACACGCCCGCCATCGCGGACGCCCTCGCGGGGCTGGCGCGGGCGCGGGGCGAGCTGCTGCGGCTGCTCGGCGGCACGGACGGGCTCGGCACCGAGGTCGAGCGGGCGCGCGGCCGGTCGGCGGCGGACTGGCAGGAGCTGGCGGGCTGGTTCGTGGACCGCCCCGGCCACCCGAGCCAGGTGACGGCGCTGCGCGAGGCGACCGCGCGGGCCATCGGGTCGCTGCTGGCGTCGGTGAAGCGCGCGACCTCCGGCGGCGGGCTGCTGCCCGGTCGTCGCGCGGAGCTGCTGAAGCTGGCGTCCTGGTTCGACTCGGGCACCCGTGCGCAGGGCCACGAGCTGTACGCGGCGGCGTTCGGGCTCTACTCGGCGCGGCACGTGCTGCCCGCGCCGGAGCACGACAGCGACAACGAGCGCACGGCGTGGCGCGACGGGCCGGTGCGGGACGTGACGGTCAGCGTCCGCAGCCGGGGCGACCGGGGCGCGCGCGGGCGGACGTCGAGGATCCTGGACGACCCGATCACCGAGCAGTCGCTGCTGGCGGCGGCCCGCGAGGCGGACGAGCACCGGGCCGCGTCGGTGGCCGAGCTGGCATCGGCCGCTCCCCGGTTGGCGACGACGACGCTGTCCGGCGACGCGCTCGGCGTGCTGTGCGAGCTGCTGACGCTGGCCATGGCGCAGCGGGAGAGCGCGGTCGACTCCGGGTCGGCGGCGGACCCGGTGCGCGGGCTGCGCGTCACCGTGGACCACGCGCCCGGCCAGTCCACGAGGATCACCTCGGAGGCGGGGACGTTGACCCTGCACGACGCGCGGTTGGCGTTGAACGGGTGAGCGCGCTCCTGGACGACCTCCCCGACATCGACGCGGCGAACGTGGTGCGCTGCGCCCGCACGCTGCTGCGCAGGCCGCTGCTGCGCGGCGACGGGCCGGACGGCGAGCTGCTGTCGCTGGTGTACCGGCACCGGTTCGCGTTGCAGGACCTGTTCGCGGGCCTGCTGGGCTACCGGCTCGTGGTGGAGCGCCGGTTCGCGCGGCTGTACAAGTCCGGGCCGGGCGTGGACGACACCCGCGGCGTGCCGGGGATGTCGCCGCGCGGGTACGCGTACCTGGCGCTGACGCTGGGCGTGCTGACCGGGGTCGGTCGGCAGGCACTGCTGTCCCGCCTGGTGTCGGACGTGCGGGCCGCCGCCGCGGAGGCCGGGATCGACGTCGTGGACGACGTGGTGGACCGGCGGGCGCTGACGGCGGCGCTGCGGCACCTGGTGTCGCTGGGCGTGCTGCACGAGACCGAGGGCCAGGTCGGCGCGGACCTCCAGGCGGAGGCGCTGATCACGATCGACACGGACCTGCTGGGGCAGCTGCTGACCGGGCCGGTGGCCGAGGCCGACTCGCCGGAACGGCTGGTCGCGCTGGCTGCCCGGCCGGGTCCGCGCGGCGTCGAGCACGCGGTGCGGCGCAAGCTGGTGGAGACACCGCTGGTGCTCTACGCCGACCTGCCCGCCGAGCAGGCGGAGTGGTTGCGGCGCAACCAGCGCAAGGAGTCCGTGCTGCTGGAGAAGTGCTTCGGGCTGTTCACCGAGAGCCGCCTGGAGGGCGTGCTCGCGGCGGACCCCGAGGACTACCTGACGGACATGTACTTCCCCGGCTCCTCCACGGTCGCGCGGCTCGCCCTGCTGGCGCTGCCGTCGTTGCTGGAACCGGAGCACGACGAGCCGATCACGCGCGCGGACGGGCGGCACCCGGTGCCGGTCGCGCGGCTGCGCGAGGTGCTCGACCAGCTGGTCGAGGACTACCCGGCGGCGTGGTCGAAGCAGATCGTGGAAGACCAGGACAAGCTCGTCATCGAGGTGACGGAGTTGTTGCGCCGCATGGGTTTGGCGGTGGCGTGCGCTGACGGCTGGCTGCTGAACCCCGCCGCCCACCGGTGGATCCCCGAACCCGACGGCGACCCCGAGCGCGAGGTCGCCGCCCCCGCCCCGATCGAGCCCGAAGTGCCGAGCTGGTCATTGTTCGACGAGGAGATCGTGTCGTGACGCTGGAGCGGGACAGGTGGCGGCTGCACCGCGGCGGCATCGTCAACGTGTGGCAGTACACCGAGCAGACGTTCGACTTCTCCGGCGGGCGGGCGATCTTCCAGGGCACCAACGGGTCCGGCAAGTCGCGGACGCTGGAGCTGCTGCTGCCGCTGTGCCTGGACGGCGACCTGCGGCAGGTCGGGTCGAAGGGGTTCGACACGGTCAGCCTGCGGCGGCTGATGCTGGACGACTACAACGGCGGCCCGAACCGGATCGGCTACGCGTGGATCGAGCTGCGCCGGGTCTCCGACGGGGTCGAGGAGTTCCTGACCTGCGGGCTCGGGGTGAAGGCGTCCAAGACGTCGCAGGCGATCACCGACTCGTGGCGGTTCATCACCCCGGCCCGCGTCGGCCGCGACCTCCAGCTGGCGGGCCACGAGCGGATCCCGCTCGGCCCCGCGCACCTGCGGGAGGCGATCGGCGCGGACTGCGTGCTGGAGGACGCCGCGTTCCGCGCGAAGGTCGCCGAGACGGTGTACGGCGTGCCCGCCGCCCGGTACGGCGACCTGCTGCACCTCCAGCGCACGCTGCGCAACCCGGACGTCGGCCTGAAGGTGCTCGAAGGGCAACTGGAGCAGATCCTGTCCGACGCGCTGCCGCCGCTGGACCAGACGATGGTCGAGCAGCTGGCGACGTCGTTCGACGACCTGGAGTCGATCCGGGAGAACATCACCCGGCTGTCGTCGGCGGACGCCGCGCTCGGCACGTTCCTCAAGACCTACTCCGACTACGCCTTCGGCGGGCTGCGGTCGTCGGCCGAGCGGCTGCGCGGCGCCGAGGAGTCGGTGCGCAAGCTGGCCCGCGACCGCGCGCGGCTGGAGGGCGACCTGGAGCGGGCGCGGTCGTCGCGCGCCGAGGCGGAGAGCGCGCAGACCGCGCTGGAAACCGGCGAGGGGCAGGCCGAGGAGACGATCGCGGCGCTGAAGGAGCTGCCCGCGTTCCGCGACCTCCAGGACCTCCAGACCCGCGAGAAGCTGGTGGCGGAGAAGCGGTCGTCGGCCATCGCTGCGCTGGAGATGGCGAACAAGCAGCGGCTCCAGGAGGACGGCGCGGTCGACGCCGTGCTGCGGTCGCTGCGGCGGCTCCAGGAGGAGCTGGGGGCGGCGGACGAGCTGACCGAGCCGCTGCGCGGGCAGTTGCGGGCGGCCGGGCTGGACCCGTCGCTCGCGCCGGTCGTGCCGAAGGTCCCGCACGCCGAGGCGTCCGTGACCACGCACCTCGTGCGGGCCAAGCCGGATCCGGAGGCGGACCCGCTGCCGACCGAGCGGCGCGTGCCGCCCGCGGTGGCCACCGACACCGTGCTGGCCGGTCTGGAGACCGCCGCGGCGGCGACGGCGCGGATCGCGTCCGCGGCCCGGCAGCGCGGTGCGCTGGCGCTCGCGCTGCACCAGCGGGCGGGCGAGCTGGACCGCGAGCGGCAGCAGGTCGACGCGGTGCGGCAGAAGGCGAAGGACGCGCAGTTCACCGCCACCGAGGCGGCCGCGCTGCGCAACCAGGAGGGCCAGGAGCTGACGTCGGTCGCGCGGACGTGGCTGGAGGAGGTCGAGCGCTGGTGCGGCGCCGGGCCGCTGGCGGACGGGCTGCCGGACCAGTCGTTCGCGTTGCCGGAGGCCGTCGACCCGGAGGTCGCCAGGACGGTGACGGCCGCGGCTCGGGAGTGGACCGCTCCCCTGGTCCGCGCGGCGCGGGACGCGGCGCAGGCGTTCGCGGTGCGGCAGCAGGACCTGCGCGGCCGGGTCGACCGGCTGGACGCCGAGCTGGCCGGGCTGCGGTCGGGCGGGGAGCGGGTGCCGGAGCCCGGTCGTTACGCGTCCTCGACCCGTGATCCGCTGACGGGGACGCCGTTCTACCGCCTGGTCGACTTCCAGTCCACTGTGGACGAGGAAGGGCGGGCGGGGCTCGAATCGGCGCTCCAGGCGAGCGGGCTGCTGGACGCGTGGGTGACCGGCGACGGGTCGGTGGCCGACGACGTGACCGCGACCCCGCGGGCGGCCGTCGCCGGGCCGTCGCTGGCGTCGGTGCTGGTCCCGGCCGTGGAGCCGGGGTCGGCGGTGTCCGCCGAGGTGGTCGCCGGACTGCTCGCGGCCGTGGCGCTGGACGCGGGCGGCGGGCTGGCGCTGTCGACCGACGGGCGCTGGCAGGCCGGTGTGCTGGGCGGCGCGTGGCGCAAGCCCGCCGCGGAGTTCATCGGCGCGGGGGCGCGGGAATCCGCGCGGCGGCGCCGGATCGGGGCGCTGGAGGACGAGCTGGCCGAGCTGCGCGACGAACTCGGCTCCGCCGAGGACGACCTGGCCGCCGCCCGCGACCGCGTGACGCGCTGGGAGTCGCACCTGGACGGGTTCCCGTCCGACGGCGACCTGATCGCCAAGCACAGCCGCGAGCAGGCCGCCCGCGAATCGGCCGACCGCGCCGGGACCAGGGCCCGCGAACTGCGGGCCGAACTGGACGAGGCCCAAGCACGGGGCGAGGCCACGCGCGGCGAACTGGTGCGCCAGGCCGGTGCGGCGGGGCTGCCCGCCGAGACCGAGGGCCTGCGGCAGTCGCAGCAGGCCGCGGGCGACGCGCAGCGGACCGCCGACCGGCTCGCCGAACTGCTGCGGCGGCAGTGCCAGGGCGCCGTGACGGACCTGACCGACGCGACCCACCGGTTCCGCGTTGCGGGCGAGGACCGGGCCGCCGCGGAGGCGGACGCCGAGAGCAGGTGCGTCGACCACACCACGCAGGCCACGACGTTGGCCGAGCTGACCGAGGCCATCGGCGGCGAGGCGCGGGAGATCGCGGACCAGCTGGGTTCGCTGGAGTCCTCGCGTCGGAAGTACCGCGAAGACCTCAAGTCCACGCGCGAACAGGTCGCGTCGGCCCGCGAGCAGGCGGCGAAGCTGGAAGCGCGGCTGGAGGGCGCGCGCGAACAGCACTCGACCGCCACCGGCGAGCAGGCGCGGATCGCCGAGCAGTTCAGGGCGACCGTGGCGGCGCCGGGCATCCTCGTGGCCGCGCTCCCCGACGTGGACGACGACCTGGACGCGATCCGGGAGGCCATCACCGAGGCCGGTGACCGCCGGGGCGCGGGCGAGGCCACGGTGATCGCCAAGCTCCAGGCGTTGCAGACGTCGCTGGCGGGCAGCCACGACATCGCCGCCGAGCAGCACGCCGGCCTGCTGACCGTGACCGTCACCGGCGAGGAGGGCACCCAGCCCGTCGCCGTGGCCGCCAGGCAGGTCACCGCGAAGCTGGCCGACCAGCGCGGCTTCCTCGACGAGCAGTACCAGGGCGTGTTCGCCGACTACCTGATCCGCGACCTGGCCGAGTGGCTGCGCGGCCAGGTGGCCGTCGCCGAGGACCTGTGCAAGCGGATGAACGAGGTCCTCGGCAGGGCGCGGTCCAGCCAGGGCGTGCACGTGAAGCTGTCATGGAAGCCGTCGTCGGCGCTGGACGAGGAAACCCGCAACGCCCTGGCGCTGGTGCGGGAGCCGTTCGCGAACCGCACGCCCGAACAGGACGAGGCCCTGCGGCGCGTGTTCACCGAACGCATCGAGACCGAGCGGGACGCGGACTCGGGCAACTACGCCGAGGTCCTCTCCAGGGCGCTCGACTACCGCACCTGGCACCAGTTCACCGTGACGGTCGGGGACACCGGCCCGGACGGCACCCCGCGGGAACGCCGCCTCAAGCAGCTCTCGTCCGGCGAAACCCGGCTGATCTCCTACGTGACGCTCTTCGCCGCGGCCGCGTCCTTCTACGACGCGGTCAGCAGCGGCGCCGACTCCTTCGACCCGCTGCGGCTGGTGCTGCTGGACGAGGCGTTCGAACGGCTGGACGACCCCACCATCGCCCGGATGCTGGGCCTGCTGGTCGACCTGGACATGGACTGGGTCATCACCTGGCCCAGCGGCTGGGGCGTCTCGGACAAGATCCCCAGGATGCACATCTACGACGTCCTGCGTCCCCGCAACGGCCGTGGCGTCGCCTGCACCCAAACGACCTGGGACGGAGCGGCACTGGACCGGGTGGACCCGTAGCGGTAACCGCCGTGCTTCACGCCGGCCGCATTCGTGATTTGCGTCGAAATCCGCGCGCGGAAACGTTCCGGGTGTCGCGGGCCGTCGAGGAGATCACACATGTGAATGTCCTGTCGCAGTAGCGGGGGCAGGACACCGGAACAGAGCGTCCTCCACCGCCGTCGGCACGGGTACCAGCACGAACACCGGACCCCAAATCTCGGCATAACCTTGGTGGGACGACTTGACCACGGGGTCGGGAGGCGGGTCAACAATGATCAACAAAGGCTGCCCGAACCCACCGTCGTCGGCTTCCCCGATGAACGTTTCCCGTTTCCGGGAGCAGACCGTTCGGTATTGGTGGTTCTGTTTTCAATTGAAAAGTCAACAACGGTGATCACCGCGGAACCCACCGCCTCTTCGTCACGGGGGTCCGGCGCACGGTTAGGTTTGCCGGGTGGACGGAGAACTGCGGGCGCGCTACGGCGTTCCCGGTCTGGCGGGTTTCTGGCGGCTCGCGCTGGAGACGATGGAGGGCGGGCGGTCCGCGTTCAGCGTCCGGGTCGAGGACGCGGCGACCGCCGAGGGGTTGAGCGCGGTGCTGCACAAGACCGTGGGGTTCCCCGCTCGGCGGCAGGTGTCGCTGGTGAAGCTGGACGAGCACCTGCGGGTGGACGGCACGTCGCTGGCCGAGGTCCTGCGGACCGTGCACGGGCGGCCGGTCGAGGAGCCCGCCGGGCAGATGGCGTGGCGGTCGCAGTGGCTCGCGCAGGTTCGGCGGCACGACGGCATCCCCGCCGACGAGTTCGACGGGGTCGTGGCGCGGGCCGACGCCGTGCTGGCGACCGTCCTCGGCGGACGGCCGTGGGAGTGGCCTGCCGCGCTGGACGACCCCACCGTGCGGCAGGTGGTGCGCCGGGCCGTGGCCCTGGACCTCGGGGTGCCGCTGGACACCACCGCCGAGGACGAGCTGTGGCGGTCAGCCGGTCGGGCGCATGAGGGCCGCTGACCGGACGCCGCCCGCCCCCAGGAACTCGGCCACGGGCAGGGTGGCCGCGCCCATCGCCACCGACTCGGTGCCCAGCTCGCAGAGCTTGATCTTCGCCTGCTGGTAGGGGTGGTGCAGGGAGTGCTTGGCGGCCACCTCGCGGATCGCCGGGAGCAGCCGCTCGCCCAGCAGCAGTCCTGCCCAACCGCCCACTATCACCCGTTCCGGGTTGAACAGGTTGATCAGGTTGCCGATGCCGACGCCCGCGTACCGCGCGGTCTCGTCGAGGACCTCGCGGGCCGCGGGCGAGTCCTCGGCCAGCAGCTCGCGGAGCGCGACCTCCTCGTCCACGATCTCGGGCGGCAGCCCCGCGACCTCGCGGTGCCGTCCCAGGACCCCCTTGGCCCCGATGTACGCCTCCAGGCATCCGTGCGCGCCGCAGCGGCAGGGACGCCCGTCCAGCGACAGCGTCGTGTGCCCCCACTCGCCCGCGCCACCGGAGGCGCCCCGGTAGGGCACGCCGTCGGCGATGACGCTGGCCCCCACGCCCGAGCCGATGAGCGCGATGACGGCGTTGCGGGCGCCGCGCCCCGCGCCGAACCACATCTCCGCCTGCCCGAGGGTGTTCGCGCCGTTGTCGATGAACAGCGGCAGGTCGGTGCCCGCCCGCAGCATCCGCTCCAGCGGCACCCCGTTCCACCCGACGGTCTGCGCGTGGACCAGCAGTTCGGACCCCCGCTCGACCAGGCCGGGGACGCCGACGCCCACGCCCAGGATCCGGCCGGGGTCCACGCCGCTGTCCTCGACGCACTGGTCGAGCCCGGCCAGCACGCGCTCCACGACCGCCTCGCCGCGGTTGGCGATGGTGTCCACCTGGAACGTGCTCATGGCCAGCCGTCGAAGGGTGAGGTCGAAGACCTCCACCAGGACGTGGGTCTCGCCGACGTCCACCCCCACGACGCAGACGTGGTCGGGGTTGACGCGGAGCAGCACGCGGGGTCGGCCGCCGTCGGAGCCGACCAGGCCCGCCTCGACCACGACCTGGTCCTCGACCAGCTCACCGACGACGTTGCTGACCGAGGCCTGGCTCAGACCGGTCGCGCCCGCCAGTTCGTGCCTGCTGAACTGGCCGTCGAAGTACAGCCTGCGCAACACGCGGGCGCGGTTGCTCGTCCTCAGGTCGCGCATCGTCCGCTTGCTCCGCTGCACCGTCACTCCGCTTCACCGAACCTTGACGTCTCGAGGTCACATGGGTTAAATCAAATCTTGAAATAAGGCGTGATGCCAGACACCCCGACTATGCCGGCCGACCCCTGAACCCGGTAACGCAAGGTCGCCACCACGCCCGGCTGATCCTGACCAGCCGCCTGCCTCACGGAACGAGGAACCCTGCCATGCCGAAGTCCTCGCCTCGAAGGTCCCTACTATCCGCGCTCGGCGCCGCGGTGCTGGCGGCGGCCGTGGTGGCCGCGCCGAACGCGCCCGCGCAAGCCGCGGGCGAACAGGTGAACGTCTGGCTGACGTCCACGAACAGCGCCAACCGCGGGACGGAGGTCACGCGGGGACTCCAGCAGCAGGCCCCGGTGACGTTCGCCGCGGGCACCGGCACCGGCGGCCAGACGATCACCGTCAACGAGAACACCCGCTACCAGGCGTTCGAGGGCGGTGGCGCGTCGTTCACCGACAGCGCCGCGTGGCTCATGAACAGCAGCGGCACCCTCAGCGCGGCCACGCGCGAGGACACGATGAAGAAGCTGTTCGACCCGGTCAACGGCATCGGCCTGTCGATGACGCGCAACCCGATGGCGTCCACGGACCTCGCGCGGTTCGACTACTCCTACGACGACACGTGCTGCGACGTCAACGACTTCAAGATCGACCACGACCTCGCCGACGTGCTGCCGCTGACCAAGCGGGCCAAGGAGCTGAACCCGGCGCTGAGGGTCATGGCGTCCCCGTGGAGCGCGCCCGCGTGGATGAAGGACAACAACAGCATGCGGCAGGGCTGGCTGAAGGCCGAGCACTACGGCACCTACGGCCAGTACTTCGCGAAGTACGTGCAGGCCTACCAGTCGCGGGGCATCCCGATCGACTACGTGACGCCGCAGAACGAGCCGACCTGCTGCCCCGGCTACCCGTCGATGCAGTGGAACACCGCCGGTCTGATCAACTTCACCAAGAACGGCCTCTACCCCGCGTTCCGGGCGGCCGGGATCAACACCAAGGTGCTGATCCACGACTGGAACTGGGACGGCTACAACACGTGGGTCAAGCCGCAGCTGCAAGACCCCGGCATCGTGAACGACCCGCTGTTCGGCGGCATCGCGTGGCACGGCTACGTCGGTGACGTCTCCGCGCAGATGACCGCGCACAACGAGTTCCCGAACGTCAAGGCGTTCGACACCGAGCACTCCGGCGGCACCTGGATCTCCGACCAGCACCGCGAGGACATGCTCGACATCATCGACTACACCCGCAACTGGGGCAGCTCGGTGGTGAAGTGGAGCCTCGCCCTGGACCAGACCATGAACCCGCACAACGGCGGCTGCGGCACGTGCACCGGGCTCGTCACCGTGCACCGCAACGACGCGCGGCACGGCCAGGTCGACTTCACCGTCGAGTACTACACGATGGGCCACCTGACGAAGTTCGTGAAGCCGGGCGCGCAGCGCATCGAGACCAACGACAACGGGTCGGTCAAGAACGTCGCGTGGCGCAACACCGACGGCTCGAAAGCGCTGATCGCGTACAACACGACCGGCAGCACCCAGAACGTCAAGGTGAACTGGGGCGGCTCGTCGTTCGACTACAACCTGCCTGCCAGGACGTCCGCCACGTTCACCTGGAACGGCACGCAGGGCGGGACGCCGCAGCCCGTCGGCGGCACGATCACCGGTCTGGGCGGCAAGTGCCTGGACGTCGCGGGCGCGAGCAGCGCCAACGGCACGGCCGTGCAGCTGTACGACTGCAACGGCAGCTCCGCGCAGAAGTGGACCGCGGGCACGGACGGCACGATCCGCGCGCTCGGGAAGTGCTTGGACATCAAGGACAACAGCACCGCGGACGGGGCCAAGCTCCAAATCTGGGATTGCGCGGGAGGCAACAACCAGCGGTGGAACGTGACCGCGGCCCGCGACATCGTGAACCCGACGACGAACAAGTGCCTGGACGCGACCGGGAACTCCTCGGCCAACGGCACCCCGGCCCAGATCTGGGCGTGCACGGGCGCCGCCAACCAGAAGTGGACTCTGTAATTTGGTCGCTGCTCCGCAGACTCCGGCTCGGCCGCTGTGAGTCGGCAGTTCGTGCCTCGATTTTTTCGAGTGGGGCAGGGGACTTCGTCGCCTGCCCCACTCGAAAAAATGGTGACCCGACCTACCGACGCGGCCTCGCGGGTGGCCCGCCTCGGGTTGAGATGTTGGGGAGCAGCGGGGGCGGGTTGAGATGTGGGGGTGGGTGGCCGGCGGGCCTCCCACCCCCTTCTCCGCGTTCTGCAGCTCCAGCGGGCTAGGAGGCTTCTGCCCAGGAGGAGATCATGCGGTACGCGATGGACGCGCCGGGTGCCAGCAGCAGGTCTTCCACGCTGCCCGGTTCGGCCAGTGCCTGCCGCACCTGGTCGCGGCTGACCCACTTGGCCTGGGCGATCTCGCCGTCGGCGGGCACCAGCCGTTCCGCGGGATCGGCGACGGCCGTGAAGCCGACCATCAACGACCGCGGGAACGGCCACGGCTGGCTGCCGAGGTAGCGGATCGAGGTGACCTCCACGCCGACCTCCTCGACGATCTCCCTGGCCACGCAGGCCTCAAGGGACTCGCCTGCCTCGACGAAGCCCGCCAGGACCGAGTAGCGGCCTTCCGGCCACCCCGCTCCCCTGGCCAGCAGCACGTTCTCGCCGTTGACGCCGACACCGTCGTGGACCAGGCAGATGACCGCCGCGTCGGTGCGCGGGTACTCCTCGTGGGCGCACTCCGTGCAGACGCGGGCCCACCCGGACTTGACCGACTCGGTCGGCGACCCGCAGCGGGCGCAGAACCTCGCGTTGCGGTGCCACGCGAAGGCCGCCACCGCCGAGGTCAGCAGACCCGCGCCGGTGTCGTCCAGCAGCGCGCCGGCGGCACGCAGGTCGAGCCACTGCGGTTCCCCGGTCAGCTCCGGGAACTGCCACGCCCTGGCCGCCGTGACCTGGACGTCGGTCTCGTCGTCCGCCAGCGGCAGCCCCCAGTACGCCACGCCGTCCTGCTCGCCGAGCAGGACGGCGGTGTCCGGCGGGCTGTCGCCGAACTCCGGCGCGGGCCGGTCGACCAGCCGGGAACCCTTGTCCGCCACCAGCGTCCGACCCCGCTTGTCGACCACCAGCACGCGGGACTTCGGCCACAGCGCGGCCAGGCGCTCGACGTCCGCCCGCAGCGGCTCCCGCCGGTCCACGGTGAACCGGGAGAGCGCGGGCGGACCCAGCAGTTCGAACGGGCCGGTCACGGCAGCTTCACACCGCCCAGCGCCTTCAGCTGCGGCGCGAGCTTCTCCGCGTCGCCGACGAGCACGCCGGTGAACGCCGTGGGGGCGAAGAACTCCAGCGCCGCCGCGGCCACCTCCTCGACGGTGACCTTCTCCAGCCGCTCCGGGTGCGCCACGAACCAGTCGAGGTCGAGACCCAGACCGGCCAGGCTCACCAGGAACGAGGCGAGGCCGCCCTGCGACGAGGTCGCGGTCAGCAGCGACCCGATGGCGTACCGGCGGGCGACGTCCACCTCGTCCGCGGTCGGCGGCACGAGGCCCAGGCGGGCCAGCTCGTAGCGGGTCTCCAGCAGGGCGGCGGCCGTCACGTCGCTCGCGGTGTCCGCGTCGATCATCAGGCTGGCGCCGTGCGGGGTGAACTCCGGGTGCGAGCGCGCGCTGTAGGTGTAGCCCTTGTCCTCGCGGATGTTCTCCACCAGGCGGGAGGAGAAGAAGCCGCCGTAGACCAGGTTCGCGAGTTGCAGCGCCGGGTACTTCGGGTCCGTGCGCTGGAGCGCGCGGGCCGCGAGCCGGATCTGCGACTGCACGGCGCCGGGCCGGTGGATCAGCACGACGTCGCCGGGCACCACCTCGGGCAGCGGGCCGATCGTGACGGCGGTGCCCTCGCCGGTCCACCCGGCCAGCACGGACTCGACCGTGCCGACGATGGCGTCCGGGTCGATGTCACCGACCAGCACGAGCACGGAGCCCTTGGGCAGCACGGCCTTCGCGTGCAGCGCGACGACGTCCTCGCGGGAGACCTGGGCGACCTCGTCGGCCTCCGGCATCTCCTTGGAGTACGGGTGGTCGCCGTAGAGGTGCTTCTGCAGGGCCTCGCGGGCGATCACGTTCGGCTGCGAGCGGGCGAGGGCGATCCGCTCGACCAGGCGGTCGCGTTCGCGTTCCACCTCGTCGGCCGGGTAGGTCGCGCCGGTCAGCACGTCGCGGATCACGTCCAGCACGGTGTCCAGGCCCGTGGCCAGGACGCTGCCGGAGATGCTCAGCCGCTCGGGGTCGACGACCGCGTCCAGCTCCGAGCCGACCAGCGCCAGCTCGGTGTCGATCGCGATCCGGTCGCGGGTCGCGGTGCCGGTGAGGATCGTGTTCGCCAGCACCTCGCCCCGCGCCGAGTGCTGCGAGCCGACGCTGGAGGCGGCCGGGTCGGCGAACGGGATCCGCAGGCGGACCTCGACCATCGGCACGGACGCGCGGCGGACCGCGACCACCCGCAGGCCGTTGGCGATCGTCGTGTCCACGGTGGACAGGTCGGCGGGCGCGCGCTGCTCGCTCAGCTCCGGAAGCGGGCGGGGCCCCTGCTCCGTGCGGCCGATCTCCTCGGCGCTGCGGTGCGAAACTGGGGCGCTCACTCGGTACCTCCGGCGGGGTTGACGATCAGGATGGCGCGCGAGTCCGGGCGCAGGGCCTTCGCGGCGGCGGCGACCTCGTCGACGGTCACGGCGGCGATGCGCTCCGGCAGCTCGTGGATCAGCTCGGCGCGGCCGAACAGCAGCTCAGCCGACCCGAAGGCCAGCGTGCGGTTGGTCAGGCGGTCGTGCTCGCGGTGCATGGTGGACGCCCAGCGGGCCGTCACCTTGGCCAGCTCCTCCACCGTCGGGGGCTGCTCGGCGAGCAGCTGCAGCTCCTCGTCGAGCGCGGCGATGACCCGGTCGACCGGCACGTCCGGCGCGTGGATCGCGGTGATCGTGAAGCTGTCCGGGTCGCGCGCCTCCAGCGGACCGAACAGGCCGCAGCCCGCGTTGATGTCCGTGACGATGGCGTCGCGGTGC
Organism: Umezawaea sp. cmx-9-4; assembly: GCA_049997955.1. Taxonomy (GTDB): domain Bacteria; phylum Actinomycetota; class Actinomycetes; order Mycobacteriales; family Pseudonocardiaceae; genus Umezawaea. The sequence continues at coordinate 56,119 of JAEBDY010000006.1, forward strand.
ACCAGCCGCTGCTGGAGGCGGGAGCCGTCGCCGTCGGTCAGCACGCCCGCCAGCACCAGGTAGGCGAGGTAGGCGTCCAGCTCGGTCACCGGGTCCGGGACGCGGTAGCCGATCGCGACCGCGGGGAACGGCGCGTGCGCGTCGGTGTGCTCGGCGCGCACCTCGCCCTTCGGGGCGTCCTCGGCGAACGACGGGCGCTCCGGCACGGTCCGCGCGGGCACGTCGCCGAAGTGCTTCTCGACCAGCGCGGTCGCGTTCTCGACGGTGAAGTCGCCCGCCACGGTCAGCACGGCGTTGCCCGGCGCGTAGTAGGTGTCGAAGAAGGCCGCGCAGTCCTCGACGGTCGCGTTCTCCAGGTCGGTGAAGTCGCCGTAGCCGTTGTGGGCGTTCGGGAACGTCTTGAACAGCACCTGCGGCAGCAGGATCCAGGGGAAACCGCCGTACGGCCGATTCAGCACGTTGAGGCGGATCTCCTCCTTCACCACGTCGATCTGGTTGTTGAGGTTCTCCTGGGTGATCTTCGGGGCGCGCATGCGGTCCGCTTCGAGGAACAGCGCGCGCTCCAGTGCCGCCGACGGCAGCACCTCGTAGTAGTCGGTGTAGTCGGGGTGCGTCGATCCGTTGAACGTGCCGCCGGAGGACTGCACGTGCCGGAAGTGGGCGAGCTTCTCCAAGCTCTCGCTGCCCTGGAACATCAAGTGTTCGAACAGGTGCGCGAAGCCGGTGCGCCCTTCGGGCTCGGAACGGAAGCCGACGTCGTAGTGCACGCTCACGCCGACCACCGGGGCACTCGTATCGGGGGCGAGCACCACCCGCAGTCCGTTGGGAAGCGTGAACCTGTGCAGTTCGGGTAGCGCCATGAAAGCAGCCTACGGCTTCTGACCCCGGAGTGATCGGAGGTGCCCCGCCTGGGCCAGAACGCCGTCGAGCGCGCCAAGGAACGCCGGGAAGTGCCGGGCGAACCGGCCGAGGTCAGGGCTGCTCTCGGACTCGCCGAACCAGTACAGCCCCGGCGTGCCGCCCGCGCCGGACGCCAGCGGCGCGAACGTGCCCAGCCAGCGGTCCGTCGCCCCGAGCACGACCGCGTAGGGCAGGGAGCGGGAGAAGACCATCTCGCGGTCGGCCTCGGGGATGTCGGTGGGCGCGACCGTGTGGAGGTAGCCGCGCAGGCCCCGGACGTGCTCCAGCAGGGCGCTGCCGCGCTTCGTGCGGGCGGGCATCGAACGGGCGCCGAACGTGAGGGCGAGGCCCGAGACCACGACGACCAGCCCGAGCAGCGCCGCGCCGCCGCCGAACGCGAGGCCGACGGTGAGGCCGACGCCCGCGATGGCGAGCACGATCCCGTAGAGCGACCAGCGGCCGCGGACGGCGTCCGGGCGGCGGGTGAACCAGTTCTTCTCGACCACGTCCGAGTAGAGGCGGTCGCGCACCTCGCCGAGGTCGATCTTGCGGTTGCGCAGCTCCGAGACCAGCACGGACTCGGTGCCCTCCGGCAGCAGCGCCTCGAAGACCGCGCGCTCGTAGCCGGACAGCGACCCGTCGACCGGGTTGCGCCGGACCAGCGTCCAGTCCAGCACGCCGCCCGACGAGCCGACCTCGGAGATCCACAGGTAGTTGCGGACGGCGAGGTCGATGATCGTCGCGGTCACGTCCACCACGTCGACGTGCTCGTCCACGACCGTGCCGACCTGGCCGGGCAGCACGCCGTCCGGCGAGGCGAACGCGACCCCGCCGCCGGGGCCCGCGACCAGCACGTCGACCGGGCCGACGTCGGCGGCCAGCGCGCGGGCGTCGCGCCCGCGCAGGAACCAGAGCAGGGTGAAGCCGCCGACCAGCAGGACCACCAGCGCCACCAGGGCGACGGCGCTCGCCGGGGTGAGGGCGAACGCGGCGGCCAGGCCACCGCTCTCCACGACCCTGGCGTTCGCGGGCGCCGCCCCGTCCTGGAGGCCGACCGCGATGTCGACCCGGTCGCCGGGCGCCAGGCCGATCTCCTTCGCGCGCACCCCGCGGCCGTCACCGAGTTCGGCGGTCGTGCACGGCGACGACGAGCCGGGCGGACCGGCCAGGCAGGTCACCGACCTGGGCGCATCCGGTGCGATGACCGACAGCGAGACCGAGTCGAGGGGGACGTCCCACCCGCTCGCGGGCTGCCAGCGCAACTCCAAGGTGTCGCCGATTTGAGCGACTGCGCCCACCAGCACGTAGTGAATAGTGGAGGTGCCGGAGTTCACCGAGACGATGAACTCCTCGGCGTTCGCGGACGCCGAGCCCGAGCCCTCGACGGAGGCGTCATTGATCTCGAACAGCCGGTCGCGGTCCTCGCCGACGGCGATCCTCAACGGCACCGTGCGACGTGCGGACTTGCCCTCGGGCACGGTGACGACCTCGGTGACGGTGACCTTGCCGTCGCGTTCCAACTTGAGCCGGACGTCGGTGCCGATCGCACCGGGGAGCGGTTGGCCGCTGCTGGGTTGGGCGAACGCGGGACCCGCGAAACCGCACAGCGCGACGGCGCCGATCAACGCCAATCCCCAGTTTTTCAACACGGCCGCGGACAATAGCGGAGTCCGCCTATGCTCTTGTGCTGATTCGGGTAGAAGCGATAACGGGGGAACCTCAACCAATGACGCAACCACCGCCGCCGGGTGGCTGGCCCCCGCCCCGACCGGTAGGGCCGCCTCCCGTGCCCGCGCCGTTGCACCCCCAGCAGCAGCCCGGTCAGGGCCCGCGGCAGCAGTCCCAGTGGCCCGGACCCCGACCGCAGCCGCCGCTGGCCGGCCCCCCGGTGCAGATGCCCCCGCCTCGCCCGGTCATGCCCCCGCCGATGGCCGCGCCACCGCCCGGCGTGTGGCCGGGCCGCCCGCCCCAGGCCCGGTTCCAGCACGGCCCGATCCCACCCGGCCCGCCCGCGTGGGGCCCGCCCCCGCAGTACGCGCCCTACCCGCCCAAGAAGAACAACGGACCACTGCTGGCGGGCGTCCTGTTCGCCGTCGCGATCCTCGGGATCGCGGTGATCGGCGTGGTCGCCGCCACCGGCACGCCCAACCGCGCCAGCGACGCCGGGTACTCCGGCTACTCGACGTACAGCTACACCGCCCCGACGACGACCACGACCACCGCCACGACCAGCGGCGGCCGCGCCAGCACCAGCCGTCCCGCGACCGCGTCCGCCACCTCGTCCAAGCAGGCGGGCCCGAAGGCCGTGATCAAGCTCGGTGACAACCCGATCCACAAGGCCGGGCTCGGGGCGTTCGACATCGACGGCTGCTCGCTGCCCGGCATGGACTACTCCGCCGCGGGCCAGGACAGCTTCCTGCGCGCCGCGCTGCCGTGCGTCGAGAACATGTGGAAGCCGTCGTTCACCAAGGCCAACCTGCCCTACCAGCCCGTCGAACTGGTCATCGTCACGTCCACGATCACCAACCCGTGCGGCCAGATGGGCCCGGACCGCACGGCCATGTACTGCGACGGGACGATCTACTGGACGGCGAACTACTACGCCGGTGAGCAGGGCTCGAACAACCCGAACCACCCCGGCAAGTACCTCGGGCAGCTCGCGCACGAGTACGGTCACCACATCCAGTGGTTGTCCGGGATCCTGCGGGCCTCGGGCGAGGCGCAGTACGACAAGGGCGGCTGGGACACCCCGGCAGGCCTCGACCTGAACCGCCGCAAGGAGTTGCAGGCCACCTGCTTCGGCGGGATGACCCTCGCACCTCTTTCGCACGGCGCCATCCCGAGGGACGTGATCGACGTGGCGTTGCGCGACGCGAGCACCAGGGGCGACTACCCCGTGTACCCCAACCGCGACCACGGCGCCCCCGAGCGCAACGCCGCGTGGGTGATGAACGGGTTCACGAACAACGAGACCAGCGCCTGCAACACGTGGCTGTCGGACGAGCAGAGCGTCAGCTGAGCCGGGTGGACAGCGGGGGCGGGACGGCACCGGGGCTCAAAACTGGCGGTGGCGGCCCCGTCGTGCATGATGAAGACCTGGTCAGCAGCGATCCGGCTGGCGGTTCGGGTGGCGGTGGCTTGGTCGAGGGCAACGGCGGGGTGGCTGTGCGGGCTGGTTCGGGAGCGGTGCCGGAGGACGTGTCCCCGGCGACTTCGGTCGCCGACGGGGCGAAGAACACCGACGAGCCGACGGTGTACGCGACCCCTGTCGGTGACGCGCCCACCGTCTACTCGGCACCGGTCGGTCCGGACTCGGCCGAGTCCGGCGAGGACCCCACCGTCTACTCCGCACCGGTCGGTTCGGAGCCCGCCGGGGTTGCCGACGAGGCCACCGTTCACGCGACTCCGGACGCTGCCGAGCCGACGGTCCGCGCGGCACCGGTCGGCGAGGAACCCACCGTCTACTCGGCACCGGTCGGTTCGGACGCCGCCCCTCAAGAAGCCGAGACCTTCCTGACCGCCGAGGCGATGGAGTTCTTCGCGGTGGCCGACAGCGCCGCCCAGCCCCCGGTCGCCCCGGCCGCCGCTCCGGGCGAGGCGCCCTCGGCCAAGACGTTCGGGGTGCCGGAGATCTTCCGCGCGGACGAGCCCACCCGGTTCCTCGTCGCCCCCGAGCCGGAAGCCGGGCAGCCCGCCGACGAACCCGCGGCGGCCGAACCGGTCGTCGAGCTGCCGAAGGTCGTCCGCGACCCCGACGACGCCGACACGGTGGTGTTCGCGGGCGTCCTGGACCTGGACGAGCCGCACGTCGTCCCGGCCGAGGCCGCCAAGGCCGAGCGGTCCAAGAACAACCCGGCCGCGCTGATCGGCGTGTTCACCATGATCCTCTGCTCGGTGCTCGGGCTCGGGCTGATCGGCCGCATCGACAACGCCAAGCCGCTGGCGGGCCGCGCGGTAGCGGCCCCGTTCACCGTCACCCCGCCTCCGGCAGGCACCGAGCCCATGCGCCCCCGCGCCGTGCAACGCCTGGAGGACCACCCGCTGCTGGTCAACCCCAGGTCGCTGCCCGAGGTCGCCTGCGACCTGCCGAAGTTCAGCACCGGCGACCAGCAGCTGGCCGACTACTACACCGCGGGCTTGAAGTGCCTGGACGAGGCGTGGGGTCCGGTCCTGAAGGAGGCGAACCTCCCGTTCGAGCCCCCGGCGCTCGACGCCGCGCCGGAGCTGTCGAACGGCCCGTGCGGCGCCGCCCCCGCCTCCGAGGACGCCGTCGCCTACTACTGCGGCCGCAACAGGATGATCTACATGCCGACCGGCAGGCTCCGCGAGAACGGCGGCGGCGACCGCCCGGCCACGCACCTGGCGACGTTGGCGCACGAGTACGGCCACCACGTCCAGGCCATGACCGGAATCCTCCGCGCCGCCGACATGAAGATCGTCAACGCGGGCGAGAAGACCCCGGCCGGCCTGGAGATGTCCCGCCGCATCGAACTCCAGGCGAACTGCTTCGCGGGCATGTTCCTCGGCGCCGTCGCGGGCAAGGGCTCCATCAGCGCGGAACTGGCCAACCGCGCCGAGGAGGACTTCCAGTACGCGATGGAGGAGTCCCCGGAGAAGAACGCCCACGGCAGCCCCACCAACCAGGGCAACTGGGCGCTCAGCGGCTTCGAGGCCAACACCACCGACGCCTGCAACACCTACGCCGCCCCAGCCTCGGAAGTCAGCTGACCACAACCATCCACAGGCCGATCGCCCATCCACAGGCAAGATCCACAAAACCACGTCCACCCCCTCCACCCTTTCGTAGCTCCTGACAAGAAGTCGTGGTCACCAGGTCCGGCATGACCAACGCCCCGGTCACAGGCATGATCCGAGGGTGGCGTCACCGTTCGACAAGGCGCGCAGCGCATGGATCCCTGGTGGTCGTGGTTGACCAGCCCGCCACGATCGGAGCGCTGCCGGTCGCCCACCTGTCCGGCCTGGCGGTGCGCCGCATCTCCGACCTCCACCCGGCCGAGCGAAAACTGACGCCAATCACCGCGCTGGGCGAGCAGACGGTCACCGTCCGGGCATTGCTGCCCAGGCTGGCCGACAGTCTGAAAACCGTTCTTCGGCAACGCACGCAAGTCGCTGACCAGGTTGAGGGAGTACTTGATGCGCACCTCTTGCCCAGGTCCTGACCTCAATGCCCGGCATCGGCGTCAGGTCTGCGGCCCGCATCCTCCTGAAGATCGGCGACGCGTCGAACTTCCCTCCGGACCACAGAGGGACCCCCCGCGGACTGGCCTCTCCCCCGGTGAGGTTGGGATTCGTGCGTGCAAGAGGCCGGGCGGGTCGCAGAGGCGAGCACGGCGGGGATGAAGCGATCGGCCGCGCCACCAAGTGGTCACTCACCTCGATGACGGAGGAGAGCGGCGTAGACAAGTCGGTCTCCGGGCGGATCCGGCGCGCACCACGCCGCGATGTTCGCGCTGTCCACCGATCCCGTGGAGGCCGGGTGCGCCAGACCGTCCCGGACGCTGCCAGCAGCCCCGCGATCCCTAACTCCGCGCGCGAGAAGAGTGAGGTGTTCGCGCCCGAAAAGAACAAGGTCAGCCGGCTCCGGCTGACCGCACGCGTGGCACCGGGCGGTTGATCAGGTACGCGTAGAAGCCGCCCGCCAACCCGCTCAGGCACAGCATCAACGTCGCCAGTCGCACGGAAAGCGGTGCGGCGTCGGAGACCGCTCCCGCTGTCTGCACCGTGAGGTCCCCCGAGGTGTCCGCCGGCAGCAGCACGTCGAGCGTCTCGCCCTCGCGGTGGCCGCACCCGTCGAGCCGGGCCTCGCGCGGGCCGCCGTCGACCTGTACCTCGACGAGGTCCAGTTCGCGCGCGCCGCACGAGCCGGTGGTCACCACCGTGGCGCTGACGCGCTGACCTGCGGTTTCGCCCATGGCTGAGCGCGGCCACCACGCGGCGACCGCTGTGCCGAGTCCCACCAGTGCGATGACCAGCAGAACCAGCCCCCAGGTCACCGGGCTACGCCTCACCGCCACGCGGAGGATCGTCGCAGACCGGCCGTTCCCTGGTAACCCCGCCCGCCCGATGATGATCAACTGAGCGGTGCCTGAAGCCGGGCCGTTCCACGGGCGGGAGACGACCGGACGGCGGCAGAATGTGCGGGTGTCTACTGCTGCGCGGGTGCTGGTCATCGAGGACGCCGAGGCGATCGGCGCCGCCGTGGGATCGGCGCTGCGCGACGCCGGCTACCAGGTCCAGCTGCGGACGGACGGGCGGGAACTGGAGAACGACCTGGCGCGGTTCCGGCCGGACCTGGTGGTGCTGGACGTGATGCTGCCGGGACGGGACGGGTTCGCGCTGCTGGAGGTGGTGCGGCGGTCCAGCGGCGCGGGCGTGGTGATGTTGACGGCGCGCGACGGGGTGGCGGACCGGTTGCGCGGGTTGGACCGGGGCGCGGACGACTACCTGGTGAAGCCGTTCGTGCTGGCCGAACTCGTGGCCAGGGTGAGCGCTGTGCTGCGTAGGCTGGGGCGCACACCTTCCACCGTGCAGATCGGTGACCTGGTGGTGGACGCCGATTCCGGTGTGGTGCTGCGCGGGTCCGAGCCGGTGGAGTTGACGGCGACGGAGTTGCGGCTGCTGCGCTACCTGGCCGCTCAGCGCGGCCGCGTCGTCGGCAAGACCCAGATCCTCACGGCCGTGTGGGGCTACGAGGACTACGACCCGAACCTGGTTGAGGTGCACGTGAGCGCGTTGCGGCGCAAGCTGGAGGAGAACGGGCCCCGGCTGCTGCACACCGTGCGCGGCCTCGGGTACGTGCTGCGGGCCGACGAGCCGTGAACAGGCTGAAGACGGTCTCGCTGCGCCGACGGGTGACCCTGTCGGTGATGATCGTGCTGTTCGCGGTCATGGTGACGCTGGTGTTCACCGTGGACGCGCTGTTCGCGTCGCAGTCGAGCCGCGACATCGAGACCGTGCTGCTGGACCGGGCGCGCACGGCGCAGCAACTGGCGAAGACGCAGAAGTTCACGGGCAACGCGCTGGTGCACAAGGTCGACGGCATGGGCGTGCAGGTGCTCCTGGTGATGCCGAACGGCACGACCTTCGGCGGTGCGCCGGACGACGACCAGCGGTTCAAGGCCGTGCGGCGCGAACTGCCGGACGGCTCAACGATCACGTTCTACGGCGACACGACGGTGCTGTCCGCCGCGCAGATCCGGCTGCGGAACCTCCTCGCCGCCGTCGGTCTCGGCATGCTGGCGATCACCGCCGCCGCGCTGATCTTCGTCGTGCGGCGCGCGCTGGCACCGCTGGACGCGATGACCACGCTCGCCCGCTCGATCACCGGCGGCCACCGCGGCAGGCGGCTGAACCCGTTGCGCACCAACAACGAGCTGGGTCGGACGGCGGCGGCGTTCGACGACATGCTCGACTCGCTGGAGGGCGCGGAGGCGACGGCGCGGGCGTCGGAGGAGCGGACCAAGCGGTTCGTCGCGGACGCGGCGCACGAGCTGCGCACGCCGATCGCGGGCGTGCAGGCGGTGGCCGAGGCGTTGATGCAGACCGGTCTGGACGAGGCGGGCGCCGAGGAGCGCGACCGGATGAACCTGCTGCTGGTGCGGGAGTCCCGGCGCGCGGGTCGGCTCGTGGACGACCTGCTGGCGCTCGCCCGGATCGACGCGGGCCTGGAGTTGCAGTTCGAGGCGGTGGACCTGCTGGCGCTGGCCGAGGCCGAGGTGTCCCGCAGCAGGCTCCTGGCGGCGGACCTGGACATCGAGGCCGAGGGCGTCCCGGTGGTCGTCGACGGTGATCCGCAGCGGCTCGCGCAGGTGCTGGTGAACCTCTCCGACAACGCCCGGCAGGCCACCGGCCCGCAGGGCAAGGTGCGGCTGGACGTCAGCGTCTTCGGCGGCCGCGCGCTGGTGGCCGTGAAGGACAACGGGCCGGGCGTGGCGTTCCCGGACCGGGAACGGATCTTCGACCGCCTCACCAGGCTCGACGAGGCCCGTGACCGCAGGCACGGCGGCTCCGGCCTTGGCCTGGCGATCGCCCGTGGCGTCGCCCGCGCCCACGGCGGCGACCTCACGTGCGCCGCGCCCGACCCCGGCGAGCCGGGCGCGACGTTCGTGCTGTCGCTGCCGCTCACGAGTCGCTGAGGGCCGGGGCCACCGCTCGCCGGTGGCCCCGTCGCCTCACGACTCGTTGGGCGGGGTCACCTTCTTGATGTACAGCAGCCGGTCCCCGGCCTCGATGGCGTCGGCCTGCGAGGCGTCGACGCGGTACAGGGTCCCGTTGCGCACCACCCCGAGCACGATGTCCGGCAGGTGCCGGGGCGAGCCGCCGATCTCCGACGGCTCCACGTCGCGTTCGGCGATGGCGAGCCCGGCGTCGGGGGTGAGCAGGTCTTCGACCATGTCCACCACCGACGGCGTCGACGTCGCCATGCCGAGCAGTCGCCCGGCGGTCTCGCTCGACACGACCACGGAGTCCGCGCCGGACTGCCGGAGCAGGTGCTCGTTCTCGCGTTCCCGGACCGACGCGACGATCTGGGCGTTGGGGGCCAGTTCGCGGGCGGTCAACGTCACCAGGACCGCCGTGTCGTCGCGGTTCGCGGCGACGACCACGGCCCGCGCGTTCGGCACGCCCGCCACGCGCAGCACGTCGTTGCGCGTCCCGGACCCGTGCACGGTCACCAGGCCGATCGAGGACGCCGAGTCCAGTGACTCCTGGACGGTGTCCACGACCACGATGTGGCTGGGCGACACGCCGTCGCCCAGCAGGGCGCTGACCGCGGAGCGGCCTTTGGTCCCGTACCCGACCACGACCACGTGGTTGCGCACCTTGGTCCTCCACTTCTGAATGCGGAAAGCCTGCCGAGAACGCTCGGTGAGGACTTCGAGGGTCGTGCCGACCAGGACGATCAGGAACAGCACCCGCAGCGGGGTGATGACCAGGACGTTGACCAGGCGCGCTGAGGAACTGGCGGGGGCGATGTCGCCGTAGCCGGTGGTGGAGAGGGAGACGGTGGCGTAGTAGACGGCGTCCAGGAAGGACAGGCCGTCGCCGTTGACGTCGCGGTAGCCGTCGCGGTCGAAGTAGACGATGAGCACGGCCACGAACAGGGCGGCGGCGGCGCCGACGACCCGTTTGATGATGGCGCGGGATGGGCTTTCCGGGCGGTCCGGCATCTTGATGACGCCGACCAGCGAGTGGTCGGGCCGGTCGGTCAGCCGGTCGGCAGGGTTGAGCCGCCGAATCATGACAGCCTCTCAGGGAGTGATCGCCACAACCGGGCGGCGGCTTCGGCGCCTCGTAGCAGCAGGGGCAGGACTACCCGCTCGTTCGGAGCGTGGATCCGATCATCCGGCAAGGTCGCGCCGAGGTAGACGACGGGCACTCCGAGGGTCGTGTGCAGCACGGCGGCGGGCCCGGACCCGCCGGTGCGGCTGTACCGCACCCGCTGGTCGAAGGCCTCGCTCACGGCGTCGTGCACGGCCACCGCGGCGGGGTGGGTCACGTCGATCGCGTACGGCGGCGTGCCGTCGCCCCGCAGCACCACCTCGGCCGTGATGCCCTCGGGGGTGTGCGCGGCGACGAACTCCCGCAGCGCCTCCGCGACGAGGGCGGGCTTCTGGTCCGGCACGAGCCGGAACGACAGCTTCACCGACGCGTCGCGCGGCACGATCGTCTTCAGGCCGGGCCCGGTGTACCCGCCGCTGATGCCGTTCACCTCGGCGGTCGGCCGCACCCACACCCGCTCCAAGGTCGTCCAGCCCTTCTCCCCCGCCACGGCCCGCGCCCCGCCCGCGTTGGCCGCGAGCCAGTCGGCCTCGTCGAACGGCAGGGCGGCGTAGTCGGCGCGCTCGGCGGCGGTCGGCTCGACCACGTCGGCGTAGAAGCCGGGGAGCTGGACGCGGCCGTCGGTGTCGTGCAGCGCGGCGACCAGCCGGGCGACGGCCGTGGCCGGGTTGGGCACGCCGCCGCCGACCCGGCCGGAGTGCACGTCCGATGCACCGCCGGTGAAGACCACCTCCGCGCCGAGGACTCCGCGCTGGCCGGTGTTCACCGTGGGCGAGTCGCGCGCGTGGAGAGGGGTGTCCGTGAACACCACGAGGTCGCAGGCGAGGTCCGCCGTGTGCCGGTCGAGCAGCGCGGGCAGGTGCGGCGAGCCGGACTCCTCCTCGCCCTCGACGAACAGCTTGAGCGTCACGGCCGGGGCACGCGCGCCGGTGGCCGCCAGGTGGGCCCGCAGGCCGAGCAGGTGCATCGCGACCTGGCCCTTGTCGTCGCTGGCGCCGCGCCCGAACAGCTCCTCGCCGACCACGACCCCGGCGAACGGCGGGTGCTCCCACGCCTCCAGCGGGTCGACGGGCTGCACGTCGTGGTGGCCGTAGACCAGCACCGTCGGCGCGGCCGGGTCCTCGGACGGCCAGCACGCGTACACCGCGGGCAGCGCGGGCCCGTGGTCCCAGACGGCGACCTCCGGCCAGCCGTCGGCGCGCAGGGCGTCGGCGAGCCAGCGCGCCGACCGCCCCACGTCGGCGTGGTGCGCCGGATCGGCGCTGATCGACGGAATGGTGATCCATTCCCGCAAGGACGTCAGGAACTCATCCGCGAGGGCGGCGACGGCCGCGCGCTCCGACGGTTCGGGATTTACCCGATCAGCGGTCACGACCGGGAAGAATAAACCCCCGTTCGCGTGTCCGAACGCGACTCGTGACAGTGTTGCGGCATGGAACCCACTCGTTCCCGTTCGCGGTCGGCGCTCGCGCTGGCCGCGCTCCTCGGCGCGGCCGGGGTGACGCACTTCGCCAAGCCGGCGCCGTACGACTCGATCGTCCCTCGCGCACTGCCCGGCAAGCCTCGGACCTGGACTTACGCGTCCGGTGTCGCGGAGTTGGCGGTGGCCGCCGCGGTGGCCGCGCCGAAGACCCGCAAGGTCGGCGGACTGGTCGCGGCGGGTTTGTTCGCGGCGGTGTTCCCGGCGAACGTGAAAATGGCCGTGGACCACCGGAACCGGGGGCCGAGGGCGAAGGCGATCGCGTGGGGAAGGCTGCCGCTCCAGGTTCCCTTGATCATTTGGGCGCTCCGGGTAGGCCGTTCGGCGGTATGACCACCGCCACTCGGCACCGCCGGAAACCCTATGGGTGTGATCTGATCACACTCGGCTGCCGAGAAGGCACCCAGCGCTGATACCGCCACTGTCCTTGATCCCGCAACGACCCATAGGATGCCCGAGTGCAACCGCTCCTCCACCAAGCCGCGTCGGCACTTGGTTGGCGCGGCATCGTCGTACCCGACGTGGCCGTGCTCGGCCACCAGGTTTCGGCTGTCGTGCGGGTGCGCGACGACGTGCACGAGTGGCGCACGGCGAACGGGTGGCCGCCCCAGGCGGACCCGTCGTGGTTCCGCTCCTGGTTCGAACCGACCGCGCACGACCAGCTGCCGGTCTCGGCCGTCGAACTGGTCGGCGTCCTGGTCGGGGAGTCCACGGTGGACCGCGCCCTCCAGTCGTGCGGCACGCTCATGACGCTCGCGCCGTGCGCGGTCGTCCTGCCCGGCCCGCAGGGCCGCGAGTCGTGGCCGCTCATCGAGCTGGACTACTACGGCATCGGTGTCGTGGCCGTCGAGGGTTCCGGCACCGCGGAGCTGCTGGTGCCGCCGGAGGACCGGTCGACCGAGTTCGGCCCGTCGCTGTTCGGCCGCTGGCTGCTCGAAGTCCTCTACGACCGGGTGCTCAAAGAGGTCCCGGCGAACTCCCGCGTCACGTCCTAGCCGCCCGGTCCGGCGCGGTGCCGTCCGGCACCGACCGGATCAGGGCCCGCAGGCCCGTCGCGTCCAGCAGGTCCGTCGGCCGCAGCGTGCGGTCGTGCTGCACGTAGTGGAACGCCGCCCGCACGCTCTCCACCTCCGCCCCCGCCAGCGAGGCCCACGCGAGCCGGTAGGCGGCCAGCTGCACCGACAGCGCGGGCAGCTTGTCCTCGTCCGGCACGGCCCCGGTCTTCCAGTCCACCACCGTCCAGCCGCCGTCCGGGTCCGCGAACACGGCGTCCATCCGGCCGCGCACGGACATCCCGTCGACCTCGGCCTCGAACGGCACCTCCACGTCGTGCGGCATCCGGTCCGCCCACTCGCTGGCCAGGAACGCCCGCTGGAGGCGTTCCAGCTCGGTGTCCGGGGCGGCGCCGTCGTCCGCCGCGCCCGGCAGCTCGTCGATGTCCAGCAGCCTGCTCGCGCCGAACCGCTTCTCCAGCCAGGTGTGGAACGCCGTGCCGCGGCGGGCCATCGGGTTCGGCGGGAACGGCAGCGGGCGGCGCAGCCTGCGGGCCAGCTGGTCCGGGTCGGCGGCCAGCTCCACGAGCTGGCTCACGGACAGGTGCTCGGGCATGACGACCCGTTCGCGCCGGTTCGCCGCCGCGGCCCGTTCGGCGAGCAGCACGTCGACGTCGCGCGACCAGCCCTCGGGGTCGAGGTCGTCCTCCTCGTCCAGCGGGGCGACCTCGTCGAACTCGGGCGCCACGGGGACCGGCGCGGGTTCCGGCTCGTCCTGGGGCTCCTCGAACCCCGGTTCGTCGTCGAACTCCGGCGGCGGCTCGTCCAGGTCGTGGTCGGCCTCGTCCGGCGGCGGCTCGTACTCGGGCGGGGCCTCGGGCAGCGGCGCCTCGTCGTCGGCCGGGGGCACGTACCGGTCGCGGCGGGAGGCTTCGAGCCGCTGGTCCAACGCGGCCAGCACCATCGTCGCGCCGTCCGACACGGCCGCGCGCCGCCTGCCGAGCGGGTCGGCAGGCCACTCGGCCGACTTCACCTCGCCGGTGAGCGGGTTCGGCTCGTTCTCGGCGGGCGGGTCGGACCACACGACGATCTCGCCGGGCGGCTCCTCGGCGGTCTTGAGGACCTCGTGGATCTCGACCAGGAACGGCGAGGGGCCCTTCACCTTCGCGCCCGTCTCGCCCCACCAGTGCCCGGAGACCAGCAGGCTGTGCTCGGACCTGGTCAGGGCGACGTAGAGGAGGCGGCGCTCCTCGACGAGCCGCCGCTCCTCGAACTCCTCGGCGTGCAGGTCGAGGGCTTCCTCGACCTCCTTGCGGTTGCCGCCGCCGGGGATGCGCAGCTTCGGCAGGTCGGCGGCGTCGCCGCGCAGGTCGGCAGGCAGTTCGGCGACGGCCTTGAGCCAGCACGACGTCTTGCGGCGGCCGGGGAAGACGTCCTTCACGATGTGCGGCACGGCGACGATGTGCCACTCCAGGCCCTTGGCGGAGTGCATGGTCAGGATCTGCACCCGGTTCTCGGCGACCTCCACCTCCCCGGGCTCCAGGCCGTCCTCGGCGTGCTCGGCCGTGTACAGGTAGTCCAGCAGCGACGGCAGCGTCGCCGACGGGCTGGCGGCGGCGAAGTCCGAGACCACGTCGGCGAACGCGTCCAGGTGCGCGCGGCCGACCCCGCCGGGCCGGGCCATCGACTCGATGTCCAGCAGCAGCGTGCGCTCCACGTCCGCGACCAGCTCGGACAGCGGCTGGTCGAGCCTGCGCCGCAACGTGGCCAGCTCGCCGCCCAGCCTGCGGATCCGCCGGTACCCCTCCGGCGAGTACGCGGCCGGGTCGCCCGGATCGTCCAGCGCGTCGGCGAGCCCCGCCTGTTCGGCGTGCTCGCCGGGCAGCGCGTCGGCCAGCACCGACAGCGGATCGTCCACAACGGACTGGCGGCTCGGCGCACCGGCCAGTTCACGGGCCCGCTGCCACAGCGCCGCGAGGTCGAAAGCCGCTACGCGCCACCGGGATCCGGTCAGCAGTCGAGCCGCGGCCGTGCCCGCCAAGGGGTTCACCAGCACCCGCAGCGCGCTCGTCAGGTCCCGCACCTCCGGCTCGTCCAGCAGTCCGCCGAGCCCGACGACCTCGACCGGCAACCCGCGTTCCCGCAACGCCGCCGCGATGGCGCCCATGTCCGCCCGCCGCCGCACCAGCACGGCGGCCGTCGGCGGGGTGTCCTCCACGTCCAGGTGCGCCTGCCACTGCGCCGCGACGGAATCCGCGAGCCAGTCCAGTTCCTGCCGCACGTCCGGCAGCAGCGCGAGCCGCACGTCACCCGGCCCGGCACCGTCCCTCGCCCGCAGCTCGTCGACCTCCAGGCCCGCCGCGCGCAGCGGCGCCGACGCGGCGTTGGCCAGCGCCAGCACCTCCGGCGGGTTGCGGAAGCTGGTCAGCAGCCCGTACCGGGTGGCCGGTTCCCCTTCCGCCGCGGGGAAGTCCGTGGTGAAGCGGGGCAGGTTCGCCGCGCTCGCCCCGCGCCAGCCGTAGATCGCCTGCGCCGGGTCGCCCACCGACGTGACCGGCATCGGCTCGCCCTGCCCGAACAGCGACCGCAGCAGCACGCGTTGCGCGTGCCCGGTGTCCTGGTACTCGTCCAGCAGCACGGCCCCGTACCGCTCGCGCTCGCCCTGCGCGACCTCCGGGTGCTCGCTCGCCAACCGCGCGGCGAGGCTCATCTGGTCGGCGAAGTCCATCGCCGCTTCCCGCCGCTTGCGCTGCTGGTAGGCCTCCAGCAGCGGCAGCAGGTTCACCCGCAGGCGCTGCGCCGCGACGATGTCCCGCAGCTTCTCCGGCAGCCCGGCCTTCTGCCTCGCCGTCTTCGGCGCGTTCTCGATCACGCCGATCAGCCACTCGGCGTGCGTGCGCAGCGCCTCCGGCCCGACCAGGTGCTCCCCCAGCTCGCCCGCGAGCGCCAGCAGGTAGCCGGTGACGGTCGCCGGGATCTTGTCCGTGTCCAGGTCCTCGGTCCACGTCGACACCACGCGGTGCGCCAGCTGCCACGACGACGTCTCGGTGAGCAGCCGCACACCGGGTTCCACCGGCAGCCGCAGCCCGTGCTCGGTCACCAGCCGCCCCGCGTACGCGTGGTAGGTCAGCACGACCGGCTCGGCGGTCATCACCGCCGCCCGCCGCTCCCCGCTCGGGTCCAGCTCGTCCAGCAGCCCCGACCCGCCCAGCCGCCGCAACCGCAGCCGGATCCGCTCGGCCAGCTGCCGCGCCGCCTTGCGGGTGAACGTCAGCCCCAGCACCTGGTCCGGGGTCACGATGCCGTTCGCGACCAGCCACACCACCCGTGCGGCCATGGTCTCGGTCTTGCCCGCTCCCGCCCCGGCGACGACCAGCGCGGGTTCCACGGGGGCGGCGACCACCGCGGCCTGCTCGGCCGTCGGCTTCGGCAGACCGAGCGCGGCGGCGACCTCGAACGGACTGGCGAAGCTCATGCCCTGGTCCGGAGGTCGACGTCCACGGACGTCACTGTCCCACCTGTCTGCCGGACGAGTGCACCGGGCACGCCGTCCGAGCGGGGCAGCGGTCGCAGTCCTGGTTCTCCCTGGCGGTGTACTCGGGGCCGGTGCTGGAGCCCGCCGCCTCCTGCACGGCTTCGAGCCACACGCGGACGCCCTGCTCGTCCAGGGGGGCCTGGGAGCGTTCGACCGCGCCGGTCTTCTTGTCCTCCTTGGCGACGTACAGCAGGCGGGCGCCGCCGGGTTCGGTGCCGAGGCCGAGGTGGGTGAAGCCGCCGAGGGCCGTCGCGAGCTGGTAGACGGCGAGCTGGGGGTGGGCCTCGGCGTCGTCCTTGGACACGGGCTGCTTGCCGGTCTTCAGGTCGACCACGACGGGACGGCCGTCGGCGTCGGTCTCCAGCCGGTCGACGCGGCCGCGGACCTTGAGCCAGGGCCCGCCGGGCTGCTTGGGGACGTCGACGAGCATCTCCTCCTCGACGGCGACCTGCGTCAGCTGGGTGCGGCTGCTCGCGAGCCAGTCGAGGAACGTGTCCAGCATCTTCTCGACCCGGATCCGCTCACGACGGGAGAACCAGGGCGCGCCCGCGTCGACGGCCGTCCAGGCCTCGTCCAGCTTGACCCGCAGCTCCTTCTCGTCCGCGCCGCTCGCGGCGGCCTGCGCCAGCGCGTGCACGAGGGTGCCGGTGATCGACGCCAGCTCGGCCGGGTCCTGGCCGCCGTGGCGTTCGACGACCCAGCGCACCGGGCACTTCGCGAGCACCTCGAGCGTGGACGGGGACACGCTGACCGTGTGCTCCTCCGTCCACAGCGGATCACCGGTCGACACCTCTGGCAGGCCGTACCAGGAGTCCGGGTGCGCGCCGGGGACCTGGGCCTCCGCGAGGCGGGCCAGCTGCACGGCCGCGCGCTGCCTGCGTTCCGGTTCGGTGTCGTCGTCGCACAGCACGCGGCGCAGCTCGCCGACCAGCTCGGCCAGCACCAGTCCGCGTTCGGGGGTGAACGTCGGCCGCTCCACGGCGTCCGTGGTCAGGTCGTCCAGCTCGTCCAGGAACCGCGACGGCTGCTCGTCCTCGCCGCGCACCGCGCTCACCATCAGCGTGCGGCGGGCCCGGCTCGCCGCGACCAGCAGCAGCCTGCGCTCCTCGGCGAGCAGCGGGGCGACGGCGGAGACCTTGTCCGCCGGGTCCATGCCGCCCACCAGGTCGACCATGCGCTCGACGCCGAGGATCGAGCCGCGCAGCCGCAGGTCGGGCCAACTCCCCTCCTGCACACCGGGAATCGCCACGACCGTCCACTCGCGACCGGCGGCGGAGTGGGCGGTCAGCACGGCGACGGCCTCGCCGACGGGCGCGGACGCGGCCAGCGAGTCGCCCGCGATCCGCTGCGCGGCCAGGTAGTCGGCGAAGCCCTCCACCGTGGAGCCGGGCAGCCGGTCCACGTACTTCGCGGCGGCCTCGAACAAGCCCACGATGGCGTCCAGGTCGCGGTCGGCCTGCATGCCGGGCGTGCCCCGGCGCGACGACTGGCTCACCCAGCGGGACTCCAGGTGGCAGTTCTGCCACAGGTTCCACAGCACGACCTCGACGCTGCGGTGCGCGGCGATGTCCTTGCGGGCCCCGGTGATCAGGTTCGCGATCCGGCGCGCGGGCATGGCCTCGGCGTCCTCCAGCGCGGCCAGCCGGTCGTTCGACTCGATCACCTCGACCAGCAGCGCGCCGCTCGCCCGGTCACCGCCCGCGGCCATCTCCAGCCGCCGCAGGCCGCGGCGCAACCGGCGCAGCGCCAACGGGTCCGCGCCGCCGAGGGCGGAGGACAGCAGCATCGCCGCGGTGTCCTCGTCCAGGCTGCCGCGCACGGCGGCGCAGCGCAGCACCGCGAGCAGCGGGCGGACGGCGGGCTGCTGGGCCAGCGGCAGCTCGTCGCCCGGCACGGCCACCGGGACGCCCGCGGCCAGCAGTGCGCGTTGCAGCACGGGGAGCGACCGGGTCGCCGAGCGCGCGATCACGGCCATCTCCGACCAGGGCACCTCGTCTATGAGGTGCGCGCGGCGCAGCTGGTCCGCGACCCAGGCCGCCTCCTGGGCGGCCGACGCGAGCAGCCGCACCTGCACGGTGCCCTCGCCGTCGGCGCCCGCCACCTCGCGGGCGGGCGAGCGGCCGGGCAGCCGGGCCGCGAGGCCGTGCACGGCGGCGCGCACCTCCGGCGTCATCCGGTAGCCCTGGCTGAGCACGACCGTCGCCCGCTCCAGCGGATCGGCGTCGACGAGCAGGCCGGGATCCGCGCCGCGGAAGGAGAAGATCGCCTGGTCCGGGTCGCCCGCCAGGAGGAACTCGTGGGCCGTCGCGCCGATCTCCCCCAGCAGCGAGTACTGCTGCGGGTCGAGGTGCTGGGCGTCGTCGACGAACAGGTGCCGCACGCGCCGCCGTTCGGTCTCCAGCAGCTCCGGGTCCGCGTGGAACGCCAGCAGCGCGCTGTCGACCAGTTCGGCCGCGTCCAGCGCGGGCGCCAGCGACGGCGAGGAGTCGCCGCCCATCAGGAGCAGGACCTCCTCGTACTGCCTGCCGAACAGGCCCGCGGCGATCCACTCCTCCCGGCCCTGCGCGTAGCCCAGCTCGACCAGGTCCTCCGGGCCGAGGCCGCGTTCGGTGGCGCGCAGCAGCAGGTCGCGCAGTTCGGCGGTGAAGCCGGGCAGGCCGATGGCGGGCCGCAGGCGTTCCGGCCACTTCGGCGCGCCGTCCTCCACGTCGCCCGCCAGCAGTTCGCGCACCAGCGCGTCCTGCTCCGGCCCGGACAGCAGCCGGGGCGTCGGGTCGCCCGCCAGCACGGCCTGCGCGCGCAGCACGGCGAACGCGTACGAGTGCACCGTGCGCACCAGCGGTTCGCGGACCGTGCGCAGCACCGCGCCGCCCGGTTCGGAGTCGTCCGTGAGCAGCCGGGTGATCCGAGCCCGCATCGCCACGGCCGCCTGCCGGTTCGCGGTCAGGACCAGGACGTTCTCCGGGTCGGCTCCGCCGCGCAGCACGCGGTCGGCGGCGACCTCGGCCAGCAGCGTGGTCTTGCCGGTGCCCGGTCCGCCCAGTACGCGCAGGAATCCGCCCCCGTGGTCGAACACCCGCCGAGCGGCGGAGTCCCACTGCGGGCGGGGCCGGTCTTCCGGCGACCGGCGCACCAGCAGGGGCGAGGAGTTGGCGACCACGGGTGTGATGGAACCACGTTGCACCGACAAGACGAGGGAGCACCCGCCGGGTGGCCCAGCGTGGTGCCCGGCTCACTCCGGGTGAGGGCCCCGAACCGCGTGGCCGGAGGGGAGTCGACCGGTGGGCGACCCGAATCCGGCGAGCTCCTTGACAGGCGAAGTGGTCTAGTCCATTTTGGGGGCAGGCGCGGGCCGTGTGAGCCGGTTCACGTCCTGCGGGTGCTCCACGGAGGACGGGCGGTGGACGTCCTCCTGGGACTCCGCTGCCCCAAAACCCCTCCGGTGGCCGGACTGTGACCCCGACCCGGCCCGGCCACCGGGGTTCCAACTGCCAGACTTGCGCCGTGGACGAGCAGCTGCACGAGATGATCCGCGAGGTCGTGCGAAAGATCCCCAGCGGCCGGGTGGCGACCTACGGCGACGTGGCCGACCTGTCCCGCGCCCCCTCGCCCAGGCTGGTCGGGCAGGTGCTGAACAACGACGGCGGCGACCTCCCGTGGCACCGGGTCCTGCGCGCCAACGGCACCTGCGCGCCGCACATCGCGGAGGAGCAGCTCCAGCGGCTCGCCGCGGAGGGCGTGCTCGCCGACGACGGCAAGGTCAGCCTGCGGACGTACCGCTGGGAGGACGCCGTCAAGGCGAAGGACGAGGACGAGCCGCCCAGCCTCTTCTGACCCGGCCCGGACAGCCGAGTGCCCCCTTCGAGTCGTCTCGGAGGGGGCACTGGACCTGGTTCGACTAGACGCGCGCCTCGACCCGCGCGACCTCGGCGGCGACGTCGGGGTCGCGGGTGAGCGCGGCGGCCAGTCGGAGTTCCGGCAGCGCCTCGACGTGACGGCCCTGCCTGCTCAGGGTTCGACCCAGCAGCAGTCGGGCGTACCCGTCGCTGGGGTCGAGGTCGAGCAGGGAGCGCAGCACGCGCTCGGCGTTGCCCAGCGAGGCGGACTGGAAGTGCGCCAGCGCCAGCTCGGTCAGGATCGAACGGTCGGCGGGCGCGGCTTCCGCGGCTTGCGCCAGGAAGTGCGCCGCCCTGCTCGGGTCGCCCGCCGCGCGGAATTCGCGGCCGTGACGAACGAGCTCGAACACGTCGGTCATGTCAGCTCCTCATCAGCCGTGGGTGTGCTCCCCGCTCAACCAGTTGACCCGTCAACCTATTCCTAGGCGACCTGGAGGAAGCACCGCGCCTCGTAGTAGCGCAGCAGAACCGCTTCCACCACGCGGAGGTGCGCGCCGATCGGCTCGGCCACCACGTCGGCCCCCGCGTTCGCCAGCCGCTGGTGGAACAGGCCGGGAGCCAGCAGCCAGGACGCCACCGCGACCCGACGGCCCCGCGCCTTCAGCTCCGCCACCACCTCCGGCACCGACGGCGACGCGGTCGCGACGTACCCGACCTCGGCGCCCAACGTCCGCGCCACGCCGACGACGTCCGCCAGCGCCCGCGGGTCCGACGACCCCGCCGCCGCCAGCACCACCGCGTCCCCCGGCCGCCACCCGGCTTCCCGCAACCGTTCCCGCAGCACCGGCAGCAGCGCGGACCCGATCGGCTCGGTCACCACCACGTCGCCGTACCCGCTGGCCGCGATCTGCTGCGGCACGTCGACGCGCACGTGGTAGCCGGCCGCGAGGAACGCGGGCACCACGACCGCGGGCCCGCTCACCCCGGCCAGCACCGACGTCACGTCCGGCTGCCGCACGTCGGCGTAGGCGACCTCCACCGGCACGTCACCGAGCCGCGCCCGCACCAGGGCCGCGATCTCCTCGACCACCGCCGCCCCGCGCGGGTCACGGGTGCCGTGCGCCACCAGAACCAACGTCATCGCCACACCCTCCACTCGCGAGTCCCAAGACGGATCAGACGGCGACGCCCGTGGGCTCCATCGCGATCCGGTAGCCCCGCTTCACCACGGTGCACACCAGCCGCGGCTCGCCCAGCGCGGTGCGCAGCCTGCCGATCGCCGTCTCCACGGCGTGCTCCTCGCCGCCACCGGGCAGCGCGGCCAGCAGGTCCTTGCGCGACACCACCCGCCCACGTGCGTCGACCAGCGCCCGCAGCACGGCCATCGGCGCGGGCGCGACGGGCCGCAGTTCCCCGTCCACCACCACGGCCTGGCCGCGCATCTCGATCTCCCGCGCCGCGATCCGCAGCCGCACGGCGCGTTCCGGCAGCGCCAGCGTCAGTTCCCGCGCCATGGCCCCGATCCGCGCCCGCGCGGGCTGCACGACCGGGATGCCGAGGTCGACCAGCGGGCCCGCGGTGATCGACCCGACGCCGAGCACCAGCACGTCCCGCCGCAGCACGTCCACCAGCGCGGAGAACCGGTCGGTGTCCCGCGCCACCTGGAGCACGCTCGCCGCGGCGGGCGCGCTGGTGAACGTCAGCGCGTCCACCTGCCGGGCCAGCACGGCGTCCAGGAGCCGGTGCAGCGGACCGGGGTCGGCCGGGCCGGTCCACCGGTAGACCGGCACCTCCACGACCTCGGCGCCCGCCTCGCGCAGCGTGCGCACGAAGTGCGGCAGCGGTTCCCCGTGCAGCTGCACCGCGATCCGCTGACCGTCCACACCGGACCTCAGCAGGTACTCCAGCAGTTCGGCGTTGCTCTCCGAGTCCGGCGACCACGCCTCCGTCAGCCCGGCGGCGCGCACCGCGCCCTTCGCCTTCGGTCCGCGGGCCAGCAGCTTGCCGCGCCCCAACCGGTCCAGCAGCCGCGCCCCGAGCCCCCAGCCCTCGGCGGCCTCGATCCAGCCCCGGAACCCGATGCCGGTGGTCGCGACCACGACGTCGACCGGCTCGGTGACCAGCCTCCTGGTCGCGGCGAGCAGTTCGGCGTCGTCCGGCAGCGGCACGATCCGGATCGCGGGCCCCTGGATCACCGCGGCGCCCTTGCGCTCCAGCAGCGCGCCCAGCTCGTCGGCCCGGCGGGCAGCGGTGACGCCGACGGTGTACCCGGCCAGCGGTGCGACGTCGAGGGAGGTCATGGGGACCCCACCTGCACGATGCCGTCGAGCACCCGCACCGGGTGGACCGCGATCGACACGGTCGGGTCGTCCACGCAGGCGCCCGTCCTGAGGTCGAACGACTGCTTGTAGATCGGCGACGCCACGACGACCACGCCGCCGCGGTCGCCCACGATCCCGCGCGACAGCACGGCCGCGCCGCTGAACGGGTCGACGTTGGCGACGGCGTGCATCGCCCCGTCGAACGTCCGGAACACCGCCACCTGCGAGGCGTCCGGCAAGAGGACCGCGACCCCGGCTTCCGGCTGGAGCGCGTCCCACGCGCAGACCGACGTCCACGTCAGTTCGACCACTGCGGTCATCTTCCTGCCACCTCCGGTATACCCAGCGACACCGGAACCCGCTGCCCGCGCTCCTCCCGGAAGGAGATCGTCGGGTCGGGGGTGCCTGGTGCGTTGACGAACGAGCTGAAGCGGGAGAGCTTCTCGGGGTCGTCGAGGACGCCGCGCCACTCGTCGGCGTAGCTCGCGACGTGCACCTCCATCGCGGCTTCGAGGTCCGCGCAGATGCCGAGGCTGTCGTCGACGATGACGGAGCGCAGGTGGTCCAAGCCGCCGTCCATCGCCTCGATCCAGGAGGCGGTGCGCTGCAAGCGGTCCGCGGTGCGCACGTAGAACATCAGGTACCGGTCGATGAGCTTGACCAGCGTCGCGGTGTCGACGTCGGTGGCGAGCAGGTCGGCGTGCCGGGGCGTGAAGCCGCCGTTGCCGCCGACGTAGAGGTTCCAGCCGTTCTCGGTGGCGATGACGCCGAAGTCCTTGCTGCGGGCCTCTGCGCACTCGCGGGCGCAGCCGGACACCGCGGACTTGATCTTGTGCGGTGCTCGCAGGCCGCGGTAGCGCAGTTCCAGCTCGATCGCGAGGCCGACCGAGTCCTGCACGCCGAAGCGGCACCACGTCGTGCCGACGCACGACTTGATCGTCCGCAGCGCCTTGCCGTACGCGTGGCCGGACTCGAAACCCGCGTCCACCAACCGCTTCCAGATCTCCGGGAGCTGGTCGACGGTCGCGCCGAACAGGTCGATCCGCTGCCCGCCGGTGATCTTCGTGTACAGGCCGTAGTCCCGTGCGACCTCGCCGATGACGATCAGCTTCTCCGCGGTGATCTCGCCGCCGGGGATGCGCGGGACGACCGAGTACGTGCCGTTGCGCTGGATGTTCGCCAGGAACTTGTCGTTGGTGTCCTGCAAGGTCGCCTGCTCGCCGTCGAGCACGTGGCCGCGGTCGAGCGACGCCAGGATCGAGGCGATGGCGGGCTTGCAGATGTCGCACCCGCGGCCGCGGCCGTGCTTGGCGATGAGCGCGCTGAACGTGGCGATGCCCGCGGCGCGGACGATCTCGAACAGGTCCGCGCGGGAGTGGTCGAAGTGCTCGCACAGCGCGCGGGACTGCTCGACCCCGCACTCCTCCAGGAGCTTCTTCAGCATCGGCACGCACGACCCGCAGCCGGTGCCCGCCTTGGTGCACGCCTTGATGCCGGGCACGTCCACGCACTCACCGGAGTGGATCACGTCGGTGATGTCCTGCTTGGTGACCGCTTGGCACGAGCACACCTGCGCGTCCGCGGGCAGCGCCAGTTCGACGCCGCCGGACGACGGCGCGATCAGCATCACCGGGTCGCCGGGGATGTCGCGGCCGACCAGCGGGCGCAGCAGCGGGTACGCGCCCGCGTCGCCGACGAGGACACCGCCCAGCAACGTCCTCGCGTCGTCCGACACGACGACCTTCGCGTACGTGCCCGCGACGGCGTCGTTGACCACGACCTCCAGCGCGCCCTCGGTGGCCGCGTGCGCGTCGCCGAAGCTGGCCACGTCGACGCCCATGAGCTTGAGCTTGGTGGAGGTGTCCGCGCCGGGGAACACCGCGCTGCCGCCGAGGAGGCGGTCCGCGACGACCTCGGCCATCGAGTAGCCGGGCGCGACCAGCCCGTAGGCGATCCCGCCGATGGAGGCGCACTCGCCGATCGCGTAGACGCTCTCGTCGGACGTCCGGCAGGTCTCGTCCACGACGATGCCGCCGCGCGCGCCGACCTCCAGGCCGAACTCGCGGGCCAGGTCGTCGCGCGGCCGGATGCCCGCGGAGAACACGACCACGTCCAGGTCGAGTTCGAGCCCGTTGGACAGCTTGGCGAACAGCCGTTCGCCGTCGCGTTCGATGGAGGACGCCGAGGTGCCGGTGTGCACGGTCAGGTCGAGCTTCTCGACCAGCCGCTTCAGCAGGCCCGCGCCGCCCTCGTCGACCTGCAGCGGCATCAGGCGCGGGCCGAGTTCCACGACGTGCGGGGACAACCCCAGGCCGCGCAACGCGTTCGCGGCCTCCAGGCCGAGCAGTCCGCCGCCGAGCACCATGCCCGCCCGCCTGCCGCCGCCATGCGCCTTGGCGACGGTGGCGCGGATGTCGTCCAGGTCCTCGATGGTGCGGTAGACGTGGCAGCCGGGCAGGTCGCGGCCGGGAACCGGTGGCACGAACGGGAACGAGCCCGTCGCCAGCACCAGCGTGTCGTAGGGCTGCACGACGCCGCTCGCCGTGGTCACGGTCTTGCCCGCGCGGTCGACGTGCCGCACGGGGTCGCCGAGCCGGAGGTCGACCTCGTCGCCGTGCGGCGCGAGCGCCAGGTCGGCCGCGTCCCACCTGTCCACGTAGGACGAGAGGGCGACGCGGTCGTAGGCCGGGCGGTTCTCCTCCGCGAACACGACGACCCGCCACTGGTGGGTGGCGTCCCGGTCGCGCAGTGCCTGCACCAGCCGGTGTCCGACCATCCCGTGGCCGACGACTACGAGCGTTCGCGTCATGTGGACCAATCCTCCCTCCGCCCGGCCAATGCTCACCGGGAACCGTGTCGTGCCAGGTGCACGCGTGTTGCGCGGGTGTTAACGCGGACTCACGCCGCACGTCAGGGCGTTGTGCGTCACACGCCCGCGTGCGCGAGGCTCGGCATCCGCACGAAGACCCTGCTCCGCAGGTAGAACCACCACGTGGTGGCCACGCACAGGCCGTAGAAGACGAGGATGGCGATCAGCGCCGGGGTCAGCGTGCCGCTGCCCTCCAGGGAGAACTTGAAGACCAGGTTCACCAGCACGCCGCCGAACGCGCCGATCGCGCCCGCGATGCCGACGACCGCCGCGGCCTGCCGCTTGGCGGACCGGACGTCCTCGTCCTGGGTGGCGAAGATCGCCGGGATCATCCGGTAGGTCGACCCGTTGCCCACGCCCGCCAGCACGAACAGGGCCATGAAGGAGCAGAAGAACAGCGGGAAGCTCCCGGTGTCCACGCTGACCATCACGCCGATCGTGCCGAGCGCCAGTCCGACGAACGTGGCCAGCGTGATCCGGGCGCCGCCGAGGCGGTCGGCCAGCCAGCCGCCGAGCGGCCGGGCGACCGAGCCGATCAGCGCGCCGAGGAACGCCAGCGCCACGAACGACTTGAAGTCCACGAAGCTGATCTTGATCAGGGACGGGAAGGCGAACGAGAAGCCGATGAACGAGCCGAACGTGCCGATGTAGAGGAACGACATGACCCACGTGTGCTTGTTGGACAGCGCCCGCTGGTAGGACACGCCGTCGGGCTTGGCCTGCGTGAGGCTGTCCATGAAGAACCACGCGCACGCCGTGGCGAGCACGATGAACGGCATCCAGATCAGCGCCGAGTAGGCGAGGTTGATGCCGGTGCCGATGGTGATGACGACGGGCACGATGAGCTGCGTCACGGCGACGCCGAGGTTGCCGCCCGCGGCGTTCAGGCCGAGCGCCAGGCCCTTCTTGCCCTCGGGGTAGAAGAACGAGATGTTCGCCATGGAGGAGGAGAAGTTGCCGCCGCCCAGGCCCATCGCGGCGGCGGTGAGCAGGAAGAACCAGAACGGCGTGCCGTCGTTGACGACCGCGAACACCAGCATCGCGCACGGGATCAGCAGCAGGCCCGCGCTGATCGTCGTCCACGCCCGGCCGCCGAACCTCGGCACCGCGAACGTGTAGGGCACCCGCAGCGCGGCGCCGACCAGGTTGGGGACGATCAGCAGCCAGAACGTCTGGCCGACGCTGAAGGCGTACCCGACGGAGCCGAGGCTCACCACGACGATGCTCATCAGCACCCAGACGCTGAAGCCCAGGTTCTCCGCGAGGATCGAGAACGCCAGGTTCTTCCTGGCGACCTTCTTGCCGGACCGCTCCCAGAACTCCGGGTCCTCCGGTTCCCACCGGTCGATCCACCGACCGCCACGGGACGCCGACGTGGCTTCGGCGACCTGGGTCTCCACGGCTGTGCTCATGCGCTGACCTCCTGGAACGGCGTTGTGGAAGACCGTAGGAACGTCCCGTTACCCCGGTGTTCGGACAGGTGTCGGGAGCGGCAACTCCGCCGCACTCGTGGGATTTCGGGCTGTGAGGTCGCGTCGGCAGGTCGGTCACCATGTTTCGGCGTCGGCGACGAAGTCCCCGGCGCCGAAGAAATCGGGGCCGAACTGCCGACCTCAGGCGACCGAATCGCCGTCTCCGGAGGAGCGGCCATCAGCGCGGTTGAGCCAGTCGACGAGTCCGCAGACCGCGTCCTTGCAGCCCCCGCACCCCGTGGTGGCCCGCGTCGCCTCCACCAGGCCCGAGACCGTGGTCGCCCCACCGCGGTAGGCGGTGACCAGTTGCCCCTTGCTGACGGTGTTGCACTTGCACATCACGGCCGACGCGGGCAGGTCCGCCGGGCTGCCGGCGACCTCGGGCGTCAACGCCCGTCCCAGGAGCAGCGCGAGCCGGTCGGTGGGAGCCGCCAGACCCCGGTCGTGGAGCTGCGTGATGGCCGCCGCCGCGTCGGGTGCGCCGATCAGGATCGCGCCGATCACGAAGTCGTCGCGCAGCACCAGTTTCGCGTACCGGCCGCGGGCGGGGTCCTGGAAGCACAGGACCTCGTGGTCCGGGCAGTCCAGGTCCACGTGCACGTCACCCAGGGCGGCGAGGTCGATGTCGCGGGCCTTGAGCCTGGTCACCACGGTCGTGCCGCGGTACCGGGCGGCGGGTGCGACACCGGTCAGCCGGTCGGCGAGCACCGCCGCCTGCTCCCACGCGGGCTGCACGAGCCCGGACACCGTGCCGACGTGCTGGGCGCAGTCGCCGATGGCGTGCACGCGCGGATCGTTGGTGCGCAGGGCGTCGTCGACCAGGATGCCCCGGTCCACGGTGATCCCGGCGTCCACGGCGACCTCGGTCGCCGCCCGCACCCCGGCCGACACGACGACGAGTTCCGCGGGCACCTGGCTGCCGTCGTCGAGCGCGAGCCCGTCACCCGCCAGGTACTTCACCGCCAGCGAACCCAGCCGGAACTCGATCCCCAACTTCCCCAACGACCGTGCCAGCACCCGACCGGCGCCCGCGTCGAGCTGCCGTTCCATCAGGTGCCCCACCGGGTGCACGACGGTGACCAGGCAGCCCCGCCCGGCCAGTCCCCGTGCGGCTTCCAGGCCGAGCAGTCCCCCGCCCAGCACCGCGACGGGCGTGCCCGGCCGAGCGCTCTCGATGATCCTTTCGCAGTCTTCGAGGGACCGGAACGACACCACGCCGGGCGCGAGCGAGCCGTCCGGTTCCTGGAGCCCTTCCGTGGGCGGGATCCACGACCGCGCGCCGGTCGCGAGCACCAGCGCGTCGTACGGCACCTCGTCGGAGCCGTCCACCAGCACCACTCGCCGAGCGCGGTCGATCTCGGTGACCGTCACGCCCAGCCGCAGGTCCACGCCGTGCTCGGCCGCCCAGTCCTTCCCGTGCAGCCGCACGGAGTCCGCCGTCATCGAACCGGCGACCACGCTCGACAGCAGCACCCGGTTGTAGGCCGGGTGCCGTTCCTCGCCGAGCACGGTCAGCGCCACCGCCGGATCGCGGCGCAGCACCTCGTCGGCGAACCTCGCCCCGGCCATGCCGTAGCCGACCACCACGACTCGTCTCACGCTGGCTCCAATCGGACGGCGCACACCTTGAACTCGGGCATCCGGCTGGTCGGGTCCAGCGCCGGGTTGGTCAGCAGGTTCGCCCGCCCCTTGCCCGCGAAGTGGAACGGCAGGAACAGCAGGTCGATCCGCATCGAGGCCACGCAGCGGACGCGCGCCTCCATCCGGCCGCGCCGGGAGACCACCGCGGCGAGCGCGCCCTCGGCGAGGCCCGCGCGGGCGGCGGTGTCCGGGTGCACCTCGACGTACGCCTCGGGCACGGCGTCGTTGAGCTCCGGCACGTTCCGGGTCTGCGCGCCGGACTGGTAGTGCTGCAACACCCGCCCGGTCGTCAGCTGCACCGGGTACTCGGCGTCGGTCGGCTCGGCCGGGCCCCGGTGGTCGACCGGGACGAACCTGGCCAGCCCGTCGGGGTGCGCGAAGCGGTCGAGGAACATCCGGGGCGAGCTGCCCGCGCCGATCACCGGCCAGTACAGGGCTTCCCCGCTCGACAGCCGGTCGTAGGTGGCGCCGGAGTAGTCGGCCGCTCCCCCCTCGGACGCGCGGCGCAGCTCGGTGAACACGTCCTCCGGCTCCACCGGGAACCGCTCCTCGGGCTGCCCGAGCCGGATCGCCAGGCCCCGCAGCACGTCCAGGTCGCCGCGCACGCCCTCCGGCGGCTCGACGGCCCGCTGCCGCAGCAGGATCCGGCCTTCGAGGTTGGTCATCGTGCCGCTCTCCTCGGCCCACTGCGTCACCGGGAACACCACGTCGGCGAGCGCGGCCGTCTCGGACAGCACC
Source organism: Umezawaea sp. cmx-9-4 (assembly GCA_049997955.1). Taxonomy (GTDB): domain Bacteria; phylum Actinomycetota; class Actinomycetes; order Mycobacteriales; family Pseudonocardiaceae; genus Umezawaea. Next base: position 85,203 of record JAEBDY010000006.1, read on the forward strand.
AGGTCGGCGACCACCAGCAGGTCCAGGTCCGCGAGGCGGTCCTCGACGTGGTCGGAGCGCGGCGCGGACACCACGACGTTGCTGCCGAACACCAGCAGCGCCTTCGGCCCGGTCGGCGTGCCGAGGGCGTCCAGCAGCTCGTAGGCGGACCGGCCGGGGCCGGGCAGGTCGTCCGGGTCGACGCCCCACACGCCGCCGACGTGCGCCCGCGCGGCCGGGTCGTCGATCTTGCGGTAGCCGGGCAGCTGGTCGGCCTTCTGGCCGTGCTCCCGCCCGCCCTGGCCGTTGCCCTGGCCGGTCAGGCAGCCGTAGCCGGACCCGCGCGTGCCGGGCAGGCCCAGCGCGAGGGCGAGGTTGATCCACGCCGACACGGCGTCCGATCCGCTGGCGTGCTGCTCGGTGCCGCGGCCGGTGAGGATGTAGGCGTTCCTGGCTTCCGCCAGCAGCTGCACGGCCGCGCGCTGGTCGGACACCGACACCCCGGTGACGCGCTCGACCCGCTCCGGCCACCAGCCCGCCACGACCCGCCAGGCGTCGTCGAAGCCGGTCGTGCGCTCGGCCAGGTAGTCCTTGTCCAGGTGGCCGTCGGCGACGACGACGTGCAGCAGCCCCAGCGCCAGCGCCAGGTCCGTGCCGGGCGCGGGCTGGAGGTGCAGTGTCGCCAGTTCGGCGGTGGCCGTGCGGCGGGGATCGATCACGACCAGGTTCGACCGGCGCAGGTGCTGGACGAACGGCGGCATGGTCTCGGCCGGGTTCGACCCGACCAGCAGGATCGCGTCCGCGGCGCCCAGGTCCTCCACCGGGAACGGCATCCCGCGGTCCAGCCCGAACGCCCGCATCCCGCCCGCCGCCGCGCTGGACATGCAGAACCGGCCGTTGTAGTCGACCTGCGAGGTGGCCAGCGCGACCCGCGCGAACTTGCCGAGCGCGTACGCCTTCTCGTTGGTCAGCCCGCCGCCGCCGAACACGGCGACCGCGTCCGGGCCGTGCTCGGCCCGCAGCTCGCCGAGCCTGTCCGCCACGAGGTCGAGCGCCTCGTCCCAGCTCGCGGGCTCCAGGACGCCGCAGCGGCGGACCAGCGGCGTCGTCAGCCGGGCGGGGGACGTGAGCAGCGCGGCCGACGTCCAGCCCTTCTGGCACAGGCCACCGCGGTTGGTCGGGAACTCCCGCGGCGACACCTCGCCGTCCGTCAGCGTCATCGCGCACTGCAGCGCGCAGTACGGGCAGTGCGTGTCGATGCCGGAGGAGTCAGTCACCCGGCCGACGCTAGGAAGGCCCTGTTAACGCTGGAAGGCGGCGTGTTTCGCCGAAGCGAACTTGCCTGCTCCTGCCGGGCTCGATCGCGGTGAGGTCAGAGCAGCTCGGACACCAGGTGCACCGCCCGGTCCAGCCCGCCGAGCGACTGGCGGCTCGACCTCGGGTGCAGCGCGTGCACGGCGAGCCGGAACAGGGTCGCGCGCAGCAGCACCTGCGGCCAGTCCGGCAGGTGGCCCCAGCGCTCCACGATGCCCTTGTCGGCCCCGCCCCACGCCAGCGCGTCCACGACGACCACCGCCGCCGCCCACTCGGCGGGCCGCCAGTACGCCGTGAAGTCGATGATCGCGGGCGCCATCGTGCCGGAGAACAGCACGTTGCCGAACAGGTCGCCGTGCACGACCTGCGGCTTCGTCGCCACGTGCTTGCGCGACACCGCCAGCACCTCGAACATCCGGCCGCCCAGCTCCGGGTCGAGGTCGGGCTTCTCCTCGCCCCACGCGCACCGGTCAGCGACCGCGAACAGGTCCGTCCGCGAACCGAGGAACCGCGGCTTGGGCAGGTCGGCGGTCGCGTGGTGCAGGCGTTCCGCGACGGCGACGACCTCGTCGTGGCGCGGCTCGGCCCGCCCGGACAGGTACTTCGTCGCCGCCCAGCCGCCGACCACGTACCGGCCGTCGGTGGACCGCAGCGGGCGGCCGATCCGGAGGTCCGGAACCGACAGCGCGTCGAGGGTCTTCGCCACCCAGGTGGCTTCCGCCGGGTTCGTCGCGGGGCGGATCGCCGCGTCCCCGCAGCGCCACACGGGTCCGCCGTCGATCAACTCCGGTTCGGCGTCCCGCGCGCCGAAGGCCGCGCGGACGTGCGACGGAGGCGGCTCCGGAGTTGGGGTCACGGTCCGGCACGCTACCTGTCCCCACCGTCCAGGTGGTGGAGGCAGGTCGTTGCCCACGGGCCGTGCCATCGCACTAGCGGGTGAACAGCACCGCCATGGCGATCAGCCCGAACCCGCTCACCGCGCACCACGACACGAGCGCCACCGGTGACAGGCCGCCGTCCTCGCGGGCGCGCGCCAGGTCGTCCAGGCGGTCGTTGAAGCGTTCGAGCGGGTAGACCGTCCAGCGCGCGAGCCGGTCCAGCAGCCGTTCGTAGATCGACCGGAGGCGCGCGAGGTTGGGTGCCACGGCGAAACCGTAACCCGCGAAGTCGACTAAATCCGGACTTCGTGGCCGAATTCTCCGCATCGGAGATTGTCAAGCCGCTGACGCGGTTAGTGAAGCACTCACCGGTTCCTCCTTTTGACGGGTTGCCGAATCGCCGTGGAGCCCTATTTTGGAAATTGAGCCTCGCGGCTTCCCTGCGTTTTCCCTGTTTGCGAGGAGAACCCCTTGTTCAAGAAAACCTTCCTGTCCGTCGCGCTGACAGCGGCGGCCGTCCTGACCCCGCTCAGCGCCGTCCAGGCGTCCGCCCAGCCCGCGCCGCCCAGCGCGGCCGCGGTCACCGTGTACTACAGCACGGCCAGCGCGCCCACCTTCCGGAGCGTGATCCGGCAGGGCGCGGCCAACTGGAACGCCCGCGTGACCAACGTGAAGCTGGTCGAGAACGCCTCGGCCGCGACCCTGACCTACCGCGAGGGCAACGACTCGCGCGGGTCCTACGCCAGCTCCAACGGCCACGGCCGCGGGTACATCTTCATCGACTTCACCCAGGCCAGGCAGTACAACCCGACCCGGATCGCGGCCCACGAGACCGGCCACGTGCTCGGTCTGCCGGACCGCTACTCGGGGCCGTGCTCGGAGCTGATGTCCGGCGGTGGCCCCGGCCCGTCGTGCACGGTCGCCGTGCCGAACGCCAACGAGGTGTCCAGGGTGAACAGCCTGTGGGCCAACGGCTTGGCCTCGACCAGGTCCGACGTGTGGACGACGACGATCTTCGACCCGTCGTTGGCGCCGGCGCTCGCGGGCTAGCTGTCCGTCGGGGTGGTGGCGGCCTTCCTGGGGTCGCCGCCACCCCGGTTCGCCGGGGTCCCCCTCACCCCGCTCGCGCAGTCGACCACCGGTTTGCGGCTGGTCGGCGGCTGCCAACCGTTGATCTTCGCCAGCAGGCGCGGGTAGCGCTCCCGGCGGGGGTCGTCGACGTCATGCGGAAATAGTGGTCCTGTGACAGTTCCGCCAATTCCACCAAGGCTCGACTAGTTCCGGTTCGGGGTTGTTCGGCAGTTCCGGGTCAGCGTGCGGGCAATACCGCCGAATTCACAATTGACACCGTCGAACGCGCTGTCGGGAATTCGACGACCAGTCGATTCCGCTCGTCCTCGGTCGACGTGACCGGCCGGTGCAGGAGTTCGGGCCCTTCCGGTTCCGTGCCGCGTTTCGCCATCACGCGCGGCACAGCCCGGTGCGGAGGAGGCCGCCCCCTGGCGGGAACGGCCTCCTCGTCGTGCGGTGCCCTAGTAGGTGGGCAGGCTCGGGTCGACCTCGCGGGCCCAGGAGAGCACGCCGCCGCCCACGTGCACGGCGTCGGAGAAGCCCGCCTTGTGCAGTGCGGCCAAGGCCTCGGCGGAGCGCGCGCCGGACTTGCAGTGCAGCACGATCTGCTTGTCCTGCGGCAGCTCGGCGAAGGCCTCGCCGGACAGGATGCGGTCCTTCGGGATCAGGACCGAGCCGGGGATGCGGACGATCTCGAACTCGTGCGGCTCGCGCACGTCCACGAGCAGGAAGTCGTCGCCCGCGTCCTGCTTGTGCTTGAGCTCCAGCGGCGTGATGGTGTTGCCCGCCGCCGCTTCCTGCGCGTCCGTCGACACGACGCCGCAGAACGCGTCGTAGTCGATCAGCTCGGTGATCTTCGGGCTCTCCGGGTCCTTCCGGATCTTGATGGTCCGGTAGGTCATGTCGAGCGCGTCGTAGACCATGAGCCGACCGAGCAGCGTGTCGCCGATGCCGGTGAGCAGCTTGATCGCCTCGGTCACCATGATCGACCCGATGGACGCGCACAGCACGCCCAGCACGCCGCCCTCGGCGCACGACGGGACCATGCCCGGCGGTGGCGGCTCGGGGTAGAGGTCGCGGTAGTTCAGGCCCTGACCGCCGGGGGCGTCGTCCCAGAAGACGCTCACCTGGCCCTCGAACCGGAAGATCGAGCCCCACACGTAGGGCTTGCCCAGCAGCACCGCCGCGTCGTTGACGAGGTACCTGGTGGCGAAGTTGTCCGTGCCGTCCAGGATCAGGTCGTAGTCGCGGAAGATGTCGAGCGCGTTCTCCGAGTTCAGGTGCACCTGGTGCAGGTTGACCTTCACGAACGGGTTGATCTCGGCGATCGAGTCGCGCGCGGACTCGGCCTTGGGCTTGCCCACGTCGGACTGACCGTGGATGACCTGGCGCTGCAGGTTCGACTCGTCGACGATGTCGAAGTCGACAACGCCCAACGTGCCCACACCGGCCGCGGCCAGGTAGAGCAGAGCGGGACTGCCAAGGCCGCCCGCGCCGACAACCAGCACCTTCGCGTTCTTCAGGCGCTTCTGCCCGTCCACCCCGACGTCCGGGATGATCAGGTGCCGGCTGTACCGCGCGACTTCTTCCTTGGTCAGCTCCGCTGCGGGCTCCACGAGCGGCGGAAGCGCCATCTGTCCTCCTCGACGAAACATGTCCTCGTAATCCGGACAACACCAGACTGCCCGTTCGTCTTCCCGGATGGGAAGTCGTCCCAACCGGTGGACAGGACTACTTGGGGGCGACGGGGAAGGCGTTCGTCGTGCAGGTCTTGCCGTCGGCGGGCACGACGCCCTTGTTGCCGGCGTCGACCTCGTTGAGCTGCGCGACGTAGTCGTTGGACACGCCGAACGTCTGCTGCATCATCACCGGCGCGGGCGCACCAGGGTCCTGGCACGCCTCGTGGCCGTGGCCGAGCGCGTGGCCGACCTCGTGGTTGATCGCGTACTGGCGGTAGGACGAGATGTCGTTGCTGAACGCCTTCGCGCCGCGCAGCCAGCGGGCGGTGTTGATGACGACCCGCTTGATGCCAGGGTCCCAGCACGACGACTCGTACTGGATCTGGAAGCCGCAGATCTGGTGCGTGGTGTTGGTGCTGGTCAAGCTGATGGTGAAATCGGCCTTCGTGGTGCCGTCGACGCGCTGCACGCCGACCTCGCCGGTGCCGACCCAGCTGCGGTTGTCCGCCAGGAACGACGCGATGGTCCGCGCGAACGCGTCCTTGTCGCCGCCGTAGTCGCCGGGTTCGACGCCGTCCTCGATGGCGATCGCGTACTTGTAGATCCTCCCGGTGCCGACGGGGTCGGTCGTGCCGGGGATCACCTGCCAGGTGCCCGCGCCGTTCTCGGAGTACGCGGGGCCGTCGGGCAGCACGGCGGTCGGGATGTTCAGGTCCAGCTTCGGCGGCGGCGTCTCGGACGCGGCGGGCGGCAGGGCCGCGTTCGTCGTCTGCTCGGAGCGGGGTTCGTCGCCGCTGCCGAGGCCCCCGGTGCCGTCGCCGCTGCCGAGGCCCGCGGCGCCGATCTGGAAGGACGCGGGCACGGCGCTGTCCAGCACGACCAGGAGGGTCAGCACGAGCAGGACCGGGACCGCGTAGATCCGCCAGCCGTAGTTCGACACCAGGCCCGCGACGCCCGTTCGGCGCCTGCGCGGCCGGTACTCCTCGGCCTCGGTCGGGTCCGGTTCCCACGAGGCGGCCAACGGCTCCGCGCTGGTCCGGCGCGCGCCACGGCGGTAGCGCTCCTCCGACGGTTGCTGGGCCGATGGCCGAACGTCGGCGGAAGGGTGGCGCTTGCCCGAAGGGCCACGGCCTCCCTGTGTCGTCCGGTTCACCGGATCAGGATCCCACATCCCTCGTGCGGTGGCCGGCACACCGTCACCACGTCTGCTTCTCGACGGCCTCCCACATGCCGAGCATGGCACGGGCGACCGACACGGGCCGCTCCATCTGGGCTACGTGACCGGTCCTGGGCATGACGAACAGCCTGCCGCGCGGCAGGAGGCGGGCCGTCCGCGGAGCGCGGCGAACGCTGATCAGCCGGTCGTCCGCGCCCCACACGACCAACGACGGCGCCTGCACCAGCGGTGCCAGCCGCCACAGCGACCGCGCGCCGGAGGTGATCCAGATCCGGAACAGCGACAGCGTGCTCCCGCTCAGGGCCGCGTTCACCCACGGCAGCCCGCCCATCTCGGCGGCCTCCTCCATGCTCTCCACGATCCGGTGCTCCGGCACCACCGCGGGGTCGGCGAAGCAGAGCCGCATGACCTGCTCGGTCCGCACGCGCGCGCCGAGCGCGTCCAGCTTGCGCTGCATGGACGGCCCGATGAACGGCAGCATCGTGAGCGGCAGCCGCGGGTCGGACACCCGGCGCAGGCTCGGCCGCAGGTCCGGCACCGCGGGCGACACCAGCGTGAGCGTGCGCACCAGGTCCGGCCGGACGGCGGCCACGATGAGCGCCACCGTGCCGCCCATCGAGTTGCCCGCCAGGTGCACCGGGCCCCGGTCGAGCGACTCGATGTAGGCGATCATCGTCCGGGCGTGGGCGACCATGCTGTAGTCGTAGCCCTCCACCGGCTCCGACCGCCCGAACCCCGGCAGGTCCGGCGAGAACCCGTCGGCGTACCCCGCGAGCTGCGTGGACAGGTCCGTCCAGTTCGTCGACGACCCGCCGAGCCCGTGCACGTAGACAGCGGTCGCCGCGGTGTTGCCCGGCGTGTGGCGGACGAACAGCCGGTGCTTCCCGACCTCCACCCGCTCGCCGGGGTACGGGCGCACGCTCGTGTCGAGCGGAGGCAGCGGCGACGCGGACAGCGGTACGCGGGTGAGGGCGAGCCGGGCCATCTCCACCATGTCGGTCATCGTTCAAGGATGCCTGGTCAGCAGCCCGCCGGACGAGAACGGGGGAAGCACCGTTCACGAAAGAGGGCTACCAACGAGTAAGGTTGCCGTCGGGCGGCGGGGGCACACTCCTTGCAGGCTCCGCGATGACCTGGCTGGAGGCACGATGACGGAGACGGCCCAGACTGCGGTTGGGCACCAGAGCAGCACCCCGGCCGGACGCGGAGTGCGGCTACCCCGCACAGCGCGCCGGGCGCAACTGCTCACCGCGGCGCAGGACGTGTTCGTGACCAACGGCTACCACGCCGCAGCCATGGACGAGATCGCCGAACGCGCAGGCGTCAGCAAGCCCGTGCTGTACCAGCACTTCCCGGGGAAGCTGGAGCTGTACATGGCGCTCCTCGACTCCCACGTGGACGAACTGGTCGCCAGGGTCCGCGGCGCCATCGAATCCAGCACGGACAACAAGCTCCGCGTCCACGCGGCGGTCGCCGCGTTCTACGACTTCGTCGACGGCGAGGGCCAGGCGTTCCGCATGGTGTTCGAATCCGACCTCCGCGGCGAACCAGCGGTGGCCAAAGCGGTCGAACGCGCCACCACGGACAGCGTCGACGCCATCACCGACACCATCACCGCAGACGCGGGCCTGGACGAGGACCGCGCCAGACTCCTCGCCACCGGCCTCGTCGGCCTGAGCCAGGTCACCGCCCGGGCCTGGCTCGCCGACGACCGCAAGGTGCCGAAAGAAGAAGCCGTCAACCTCATCTCGAACCTGGCATGGCGCGGCATCGGCGGCGGCTTCCCGCTGCAGCACTGAGTTCTTGGTCGCTGCTCCGCAGACTCCGGGCTCGGCCGCCAGGAGTCGGCAGTTCGTGCCTCGATTTTTTCGAGCAGGGCAGGGACTTCGTCACCGCCCTGCTCGAAAAAATGGTGACCCGACCTACCGACGCGGCCTCGCGTGGTGGTCCGGTGCGTGCTCACGCCAGCCTCTTTCCGGAAACTGTCGGACCCCTGCCGTAGGTTGAAATCGGGGGGCCCACCCCGACGGGTTACCCCTGCGTTCGCTTGGGTGTGCGGCGCTTGCGAATCCGTCCGGCTGGAACTGTCAGACCTCTGTCGTACCTTGGGTTTCAGGGGCCCGTCCTGGCGGGTTACCCCTGCCGCGCCTTGGCTGGGGGTTCTTGCGGTTGGGGCGTCTAGGTGGTTGGTGGTCGTGTGGTGATGACGTACTTGCCGCGGACGCCGCCCGCTTCCAGTCGTCGGTGGGTTTCGACGACGTCGGCCATCGGGAAGACCGTGTCGACGACCGGGCTGATCGCGCCTGACTCGACGTAGCGGGTGAGGTCGGCGATTTGCGCCGCGGACGGGTTGTTGCTGAACAGCTTCATGCGCCGCCGGTCGGTCGCGCCCACCCAGGCGGCGTAGGCCAGCGACTTGACCAGGTGGTTCGGGTCGAGCGCGAGGGGCAGCATGCGGCCGTGCCGGGTGAGCAGCCTGCGGTAGGCGCCGAGGTTCGTGCCGACGATGTCGAGCACGACGTCGAACCGGCCGAGGTCCTCGGGTGCCGTCGCCCGGTAGTCGAACGCGGCGTCCGCCCCCAGTTCCCGGATCCAGTCGAGGTCGCGCCCGCTCACCAGGGCGGTGACGTGCGCCCCGAGGGCCTTGCCGAGTTGCACGGCGACGCTGCCCACCCCGCCGGCGGCGCCGCGGACGAGCAGCCGTTCACCCCGCTGCAACCGGGCCCGGTCCACCAGGGCCGTGATCGCCGTGGTTCCCACGGACGGGAGCGCGGCGGCCTGGACGAGGTCGATGGCGGTCGGGGCGGTGGCGAGTTGGCCTGCCGGGACGACGACGTGGTCGGCGATGCTGCCGAACGTCCGGTGCGGCATGAGCCCCCACACCGCCTCACCGACGGCGAACCCGCCGACGTCGCCGCCGACGGACGCGATCCGGCCCGCGAAGTCGTTGCCGGCCCCCTGGGGGAAGCGGTGCGGGAGGACCCGGCGCAGCTTCCCCGACCGGAACAGGACCTCCCCGCCGCCCACGCTCGCGGCGTGGACCTCGACGAGCACGTCGCCCGGACCGACGTCAGGGGTGGCGACCTCGTCGACGTGGAGCACCTCGGGAGGTCCGAACCGGTCGAACTGGACTGCGCGCATGGAACTCAACCCTTCGACAGATAAGCGGGGTGGCACCCCGGTTAGCCTCCGCTACGATATGGAGGACCACCCCACTTGGCAAGCGAGAGGATGTCGCGGTGTCCGACGCCACCTCGCCCCGACCGCTGCGCGCCGACGCGCGGCGCAACTACGACCGGATCCTCGCCGTGGCGCACGAAGCGTTCGCGAGGGATGGCGCCGACGCGTCGCTGGAGGAGATCGCCAGGCGGGCGGGCGTGGGTTCGGCGACGCTGCACCGGCACTTCCCGTCCCGCCGGGCGCTGCTGGAGGTGGTGTTCCACGACCGCGTCGAAGCGCTCTGCGCCACCGCGCACGAACTGGCGGAGGACGACGACCCAGGCCAGGCGCTCATCACGTGGCTGCGCGCCCTCGGGGTCTACGCGTCGAGCACCCGCGGCCTGGCCGCGTCACTGCTCCAGAGCACCCGCGACGCCGAACTGCGGACCAGCGACAGCTGCCAGGCGATGATCACCGACGCGGGCAGCACCCTGCTGGACCGCGCTCGCGGGGCGGGCGCGGTGCGCTCGGGGGTCTCCATCGGCGACCTGCTCACCCTGGTCAACGCCATCTCGCTGGTCACCGAGCGGAACGCCGACGAGGCCGAGGCGCACCGCCTGCTCGACATCGCCATCGACGGCATCCGCACGACCTGACACCGACGAACTGCCGGACCCCTGCCGCAGCGTCGAACTCGGGGGGCCATCCCGACGCGGCGACCCCTGTTCCACGCCGACCGCGCCGATTCCGACGCCCGAAAACTGTCGGACTCCTGTTGTACCTTGATTTTCGGGGGGCCCACACGACCGGGGCACCTCTAGCCGAGCACGCGGAAAGCCCCCGTCACAGGAACCGCGAGATCCGCTCCGCCACCTCGGCCGACCGCTCCATCGGCAGCATGTGCCCAGCACCGGGGTAGACCACCAGCTCCGCCCGCGGCAACTCCGCCACGATCGCCCGCGCGTGCCGAACCGGCGTCAACAGGTCCGCCCCACCGACCAGCACCACGGCGGGCACGGCGGCCAGTTCCGCCAACGCCTTGGCGCGGTCGTGCGCCGCCACCTCGTACCGGAAGTCCACGAAGGCGGCCCCGGCGCACCGCGAGATCATCCACGAAGCGGCCACCACGTCACGCCACGAGGGCCGCCGCCCGAACAGCATCAGCCGCAGCCCGACCGGCGTGGTCCGCGCGAACCCGATGACCGCCCGCCGCCCCATCCACCGCCCGAGCACCTTCTCCGCGATCCGCACCGGCGGCAGCGCCCCGCTGGCCGTGGCCACGAACACCGCCCCGCGAACCCGCGCGTACACCGACGGGTGCCGCTCGGCCAGCGCCATCATCGTCATGCCGCCCATCGAGTGCCCGGCGAACACGATCTCCCCGTCCGGCACGCGGGCGGCCAGCACCTCGGCGAGGTCGTCGGCCAACCGGTCGATGGTCCGCACGTTTCCGCCGCCGGACCGCCCGTGGCCGCGGTGGTCGTACCGCAGCACCCGACCGGGCAGCGCGGCCGCGACGCGGTCCCACGAGGTCAGGTCCAACGTCCACCCGTGCAGGAGCACCGCTGTCACGTCCGAGGCCCGCCCGCTCTCGACCACGTTCAGCACGGTCCCGTCGGCCACCTTCACGGCAGCAGGAACGATCGTCGCCACGCGCGCACCCCCGGCTTCCCGACCAGGCCGACCTCGTCGAGGAACTTCATGATCCGCTCGCCCGACCAGCGGATGGTCTCCTGCCAGGCCGGGTTGCCCAGCGCCGCGCGGTGCGCCTCGGCGGCGTCCAGCCCGACGGCCGCGTAGGCGCGCGGGTTGATGATGCTGCGGGTGATGAACATGGCCACCGTCGCGAGCAGCCACCGCTGGTACGGCAGTTCGGCCTTCGACACGGACGCCATCCCCCGCACGACCTCCTCGCGCGCGAACCGGACGTGCCGCGCCTCTTCCAGCACGTGGATCCGGTTCACCATGCGCACCAGCGGCTGCACTGTCTCGTCGGCCATGGTCTCGCGCTGCAACCGGTCCAGCACCTCTTCCGCCACCAGGATCGACCCGTACAGCGCGGGGCCGTACCCGATCACCGGCAGCAGGCGGCCGAGGCGGTGGACGTGGGCGGGCGGCCCGTAGGGCGGGCAGCCGATGCGGTCGACCATGCGGGCGAACATCGTGGAGTGCCTGCACTCGTCGGCGATCTCGGTCAGCGCGTACTGGACGTGCTTGGTCGTCGGGTCGGAGCGGTAGACCTCCTTGAGCAGCATCTGCATCAGGAGGATCTCGAACCACAGGCCGACGCTCGCGATGCTGGCGATCTCGTGCTTGCTCAGCTCGATCCGCTGGTCCTCGCTCATCCGGTCCCACAGCGGCGTCCCGTAGAGGGAGCAGCGGTGTTCCGGCGTGTACCGCAGGCCGTCGACCAGGGGCGCCGACCAGTCGATGTCCACCTCGGGGTCGTAGGACCTGTCCGCGGAGGAGTTGAGCAGCCGTTCCGCGGTCTTCTCGCGGTCGGCGACCTTCAAGGGCCTCGTCATCAGGTCCTCCGCTCGGACTAAGTGTTACTAGAGGTAACGGTTACTTCTGGTAGCGTGCGGCACATGGCTCGCACTGTCAAGGGTGGTTCGGACGCACGCCGCGAACGGTGGAAGGGACACCGGGAGGCCAGGCGCGCGGAGTTCGTCGAGGCGACGATCAGGGCGGTGGCGAAGCACGGCCCCGACGTCGGCATGGACGAGATCGCCACCGAGGCGGGCGTCAGCAAGCCCGTGCTCTACCGCCACTTCGCCGACAAGTCGGACCTGTACCTGGCAGTGGGCAGGCGCGGCACCGACATGCTGATGGACAGGCTGGGCCCGGCGATCGAGAAGGACGGCCCGATCCGCGACCGCATCCGCGGCATCGTGGACGCCTACCTGTGCGTCATCGAGGAGAACCCGAACCTCTACCGGTTCGTCGTGCGCGGCTCCTTCACCGACCGCCCCGTCGAACAGGACGTGGTGCACGAGGACAAGGCGCTGATCGCCGCGAACCTGGCCCGCATCCTCGGCGACTACCTGCGGTCGTTCGACATGGACTCGGGCGGCGCGGAACCGTGGGCGCACGCGCTGGTCGGCATGGTGCAGAACGCGGGAGACTGGTGGCTGGACCGCCAGTCGATGAGCAGGCAAAGCCTGAGCGAATACCTGGCCACGATCATCTGGCACGCCATCGACGGCCTGCTGCGCTCGGCGGACATCACCGTCGACCCGGACATGCCGCTACCCGGCAGCATCTTCAAGACCGAGAAGACCTTGCGCCTGATCAACTCGGAGGAAGCGTGAGCGACGGCGAAGAGGGCTACACCGGCAAAGCGGACCTGGTCTTCGAGAACGCGGAGGTACCGGTCGAGGTGGAACTGAGGGGCTTCTTCCAACCGATCGACGGCCGCTACCACTGGTACGGACGGGTAGCGGCGAACGAGCAGGTGTCCACATTGGTCGAAGCAGGCGCAAGGACAGCGGTGCTGCGCACACCGACCGGCGAAGCACACGGCTCACTGACGGACCCGGACCCGTGGCACCGCTACCGGGTGAGCGGCACCAGCACACCCCCGTTCAGGGTGAACTGACAAGGTCCGAAGTGGACCAGGCGTCCCCCATCAGTGAGGATCCCCCGATTCACACGGTACGGCGGGGGTACGACATTTCCACAAAACACCAACAAGCAACACCAACAAGCACGACCGACCCTGCCTGAAGGCCGCTTGACCACCCATCTGACCTGGCCCGACGCGAACGTGGCCGGTTTTACTTGGGGGATTTGACCCTTAAAATTGGTGATCGGGCAGGCTTTCGGGACTGCCCTTTTAGCCCGATCAAGGGTCAAATCGAGGGGCCCCAAGTCAAACCGGCCACACCACGACGTCGGCGACCGGCGCTGCTAGGGCCCACACCGAACAGGGCGACCGGCGCTGCTAGGGCCCCACCAAACAGTACGACCGGCGCTAGGCCCACAGAACAGGGCGACCCGCACCGCTGGGGACCCAACAACCAGCCAGCAGATCCCCATCCGCCAGCCCCACGTCCAAAGCACCCCCAGAGGTCCCCCAATCAGAAGGACCCCCCGACACACACGCTAGCCAGGGGGTCCGACAATTCCACCCCCGGAAAAGCCACAAGGGACCACCCGATCAGGTGGTCCCTTGTAGACGAGAAGAACTAGTCGCTGGACGCGAACCCGACGCGACGCGTGTCGCTGGGCCCGATCTCGACGTAGGAGATGCGCGTCGTGGGCACCACGAAGCGGGCGCCCTTCTGGTCCACCAGCACGAGCTGGCCGCTCTGCTCCTTGAACGCGACGGCGACCAGCGACTCAACCTCGTCAGGGGTGAGACCGCTGGACACGACGAGCTCCCGCGGGCTGTCCGCGATGCCGACCCTGACCTCCACGCTGACCTCCGTGCACAAAGATTCGACGTTCACCCGGCGAGCCGGTGACCATTGCTGAATCCAACCCTAGCCGAGCCCGAGGTTGCCCATGCGCCGCGTGTGGCTCTGCTGGAGCCGTCGGAACAGGCCCGCGATGCCCGCGAGGTCGCCTGAGCCGCGGATGATCAGCTCGGCGAGTCCGTCGCGTTCGGCCACCACGTACTGGGCCTGCGTCAATGCCTCGCCGAGGAGCCGTCGGCCCCACAGCGTGAGCCGGTCGCGCTGTTTCGGATCGGCCGCGCAGGCCGCCAGGACTTCGCGCTCGGCGAACGCGGAGTGGCCCGTGTCGTCGAGCACGGCGAGCACCAGCGCCCTGGTGCCCTCGTCGAGCCATTCGGCGATCTCGCGGTAGAAATCGGCGGCCAGGCCGTCGCCGACGTAGGCCTTGACCAGTGACTCGTGCCACGACCGGGGGGCCGTGGAGGCGTGGAAGTTGTCGAAGCCCGCGACGAACGGGCGCATCACGTCCTCGACCACCACGCCGCGTTCGGCGAGGTAGCGCTCCAGCTGCGTGTAGTGGCCGATCTCGGCCGCCGCCATCGCGGAGAGGTCCGCCCGGCCGGCCAGAGTCGGTGCTGTGCGGGCATCTTCCGCCAGTCGGTCGAACGCCGACAACTCGCCGTACGCGAGCGCGCCGAGCAGGTCGACGACACCTTCCTCAACGCTTCCGCCCTCGACAACGGGGGCCGCCTCCGCCTCGCTCATGGGTCCGAGCCTAGTCGGGCGTGGTGTTGCGCGACGGTGACCGGCAGGTCTCGGTCCATGGTCGAACCGGGCGGGAAACCCCGAATGGCGTACGTGGCGGGTAGACTCGCTCTTTGACGCCCGGCGGTCGACGCTGCGCGGCCAGGTCGGCATGCCTGCCGACGGCTCGCGGCAGTGACGGAGCCGCGGTTGCAGATCACGGCGGCATGGTGCCGCCACGTGAGGGTGCGCGCACAAACCTCGCAGGCCCTCCCGCTCCACGCCCGGCCACTCCCGATCCGGCCCGCTGGCGGTGGTGCGGTCGAGAGGCCCGTCCAGGGCCCGTGCGCGCTGGTATGAGAGAGGCGATCACCCTGACCGCTAGCGATGAAGACCTGACCAAGCTCGACCCGGTGGCACTGGAGCACAGCGAGGCCGGTGTGCCCGACGAGGACACCTCCCTGCCGCTGATGGCCAACGCACCCGTCGAGAACACCGCCCCGACGTTCGCCGAGCTCGGCGTGCGCGAGGAGATCGTGCGCGCGCTCGGCGAAGCCGGTATCGAGCGCACGTTCGCGATCCAGGAGCTGACCCTCCCGCTCGCGCTGGCGGGTGACGACGTCATCGGCCAGGCCCGCACGGGCACCGGCAAGACGCTGGGCTTCGGCATCCCGCTGCTCCAGCGCATCGTCTCCCCCGGCCACGGCACGCCCCAGGCGCTCGTGGTGGTCCCGACCCGCGAGCTGTGCCTGCAGGTCACCCGCGACCTGACCGAGGCCGCGAAGTACCTGGACATCAACGTCCTGGCGATCTACGGCGGCCGTCCGTACGAGCCCCAGATCGCGGCGCTGCGCAAGGGCGTCGACGTGGTCGTCGGCACGCCCGGCCGCCTGCTCGACCTGGCCGAGCAGCGCCACCTGGTGCTGGGCAAGGTCAAGAACCTGGTGCTGGACGAGGCCGACGAGATGCTCGACCTGGGCTTCCTGCCGGACATCGAGCGCGTCCTGCGGATGGTGCCGGACGAGCGGCAGACGATGCTGTTCTCGGCGACCATGCCGGGCCCGATCATCACGCTCGCGCGCACGTTCCTCACGCAGCCCACGCACATCCGGGCCGAGGAGAACGACGCCAGCGCGATCCACGAGCGCACCGAGCAGTTCGTCTACCGGGCGCACGCGCTCGACAAGGTGGAACTGCTGGCGCGCCTGCTCCAGGCCAAGGACCGCGGCCTGTCGATGATCTTCACGCGCACCAAGCGGACCGCGCAGAAGATCTCCGACGACCTCGCCGAGCGCGGTTTCGCCGCGGCGGCGGTGCACGGCGACCTCGGCCAGGGCGCCCGTGAGCAGGCGCTGCGCGCGTTCCGCGCGGGCAAGGTGGACGTGCTGGTCGCGACGGACGTCGCCGCGCGCGGCATCGACGTGGCCGGTGTGACGCACGTCGTGAACTACCAGTGCCCCGAGGACGAGAAGACCTACGTGCACCGCATCGGCCGCACGGGTCGCGCGGGCCGCACGGGTGTCGCGGTCACGTTCGTCGACTGGGACGAGATGCCGCGCTGGAAGTCGATCAGCGACGCGCTGAACCTCGGCAAGCCGGAGCCGGTCGAGACGTACTCCACGTCGGACCACCTGTTCACGGACCTCGACATCCTGCCGAGTTCCACGGGCAGGCTGCCGCTGGGCCAGCGGACCCGCACCGGTCTGGACTCGGAGCCCGAGGAAGACCTCAAGGGCGACAAGAAGGGCGGCGCGCGCAAGCGGAGCCGCAGCCGCACCACGAGCCGCGGCGGTTCGACCGCGGGCGCGGAGCAGCAGCCGAGCACGTCGAGCACGCCCGCGACGAAGACCCCCGAACCGGGTGAGGAGGACGGCACGCGTCGTCCCCGCAGGCGGCGGAGTCGCGGCGGCGCACCCGTCGCGGGCGAAACCGCGGGTCAGGCCCCCGAGGCGACGGCCGAGGGCGCTCCGAGCGAGAATGGCGAGCGTCCCGCGAGGCGGCGCAGGCGTCGGCGCCCGGCTGGCGAGGCCGGCGGAAACGCCGAGGCGGCTGCGAACGACACCGTTTCCTCGGCAGACTGACACCTGACGCGAGCGGTGCACGAACGAACGATCGGGAGCCAGGCAGTGGGACAGTCGGAGCAGGTCGAGGATTCCGCACTCCTGGCTCCCGAGTCGAACGGGCTCACAACTCCGCCGGAGGACGTGCTCGCGGCGCCTGGGGCGGACACCCCGGAGCCTCCTCCGGACCTGCCGGAGCGGTCGTTCCGCACGCGCGGCGACTTCATCGCCGTCGCGCTGATCGCGGTGGCCGTCCTGGTGACGGGGTCGCTGGTGTACGCGTTCAGCGACGCGCGCGCGACGACGTCCGAGACGACGTCCGCCCCCGCGCCCGAGCTGCCCGCGGCGGACACCCTGCCGCCGTCGCTCTCCGAGGTATGGCGGGCCCCCAGCGGCGGCACGCAGGCGCCGACGTGGATCGGCACCGTCGTCGTGACCGGTGACGGCGGCGAAGTGGTCGGCCGCGACCCCCTGAACGGCAAGGAGCGCTGGCGCTACAGCCGCGACCTGCCGCTGTGCACGATCACCGCCGCGTGGGACAAGGCGCTGGTGTCGTACAGCAAGGGCACCGGTTGCTCCGAGATCACCTCGCTGGACCCCGTGTCCGGCAACCGCGGTCCGCAGCGCAACGGCGACGCCGAGCTGGGCTCGCGGCTCCTGACCGAGGGTTCGCACGTCCTCACCACGGGCAAGAGGTACGTCGAGGTCTACCGCAAGGACGACCTGGTCCGCTCCATGGAGTACGGCGAGCTGCGCGCCATCGTGAACCCGAACAAGCAGCCGCGCACCGGCTGCGAGTACGGCTCGTTCGCCGTCACGAGCGGCAAGGTCGCGCTGGTCGAGCGCTGCTACGCCAGCGACCCGTCGGACCGCCTCACCGTGATGAAGCCCAATCCGGAGAAGTCGGACACCCCCGAGGTCTTCAGCACCGTCGTGGTCGGCGCCAAGGGCGCCCGCGTCGTCGCCGTGACCAACAACCGCGTGGCCGTGGTCATCCCCGGCGCCCCGGCGAAGCTGACCGTGTTCGACGCCGACACCGGCGGAATGGTCAACGAGTACCCGTTGGACATCCCCGAGTCCGACCTGGCGGGCGACGTGCCGAACGGCGTCGTCCCGACCACCACCAGCACGGCGAACGTCTACTGGTACACCGGCTCCCGCACCATCGCCCTGTCGCTGGAGGACCTCAGTCCCAAGTGGACCTTGCAGGGCGCGATCGGCTCCGGCAGCACCCTCGCGGGCCAGGCCCTGATCCCCGTCAAGGACGGCCTCAAGGTGCTGGACCAGCTGACCGGCACCGAGATCGGCACCATCCCGGTGAACCGCCAGGGCTACGAGGGCTCCATCCAGTCCAGCACGATCGGTCCAGTGGTCCTGGAGCAGCGGGGAAACACCCTCGTGGCCTTGCGGTAGGGGTCAGTCCAGCAGACCGGAACGCCCTCGTTGCGGCAGACTACTGCCGTGTACTCGCAGATCAGCCCCCACCGCGCCACCCGAATCGACCTGCCTGGCCGCTACGGCCCGGTGGCCGCCCTGCGCGCCACCCCGGTAGGCACCGACCTGGGCGCGACGGCCCTGCTGGTACCCGGCTTCACCGGTTCCAAGGAGGACTTCGCCCCCCTCCTGGACCCCCTTTCGGACTCCGGTCTGGAGGTCGTGGCGATCGACCTGCCGGGCCAGTACGAGTCGGCGGGCCCGGCAGCGGAATCCGACTACCGCCCCTCGGTACTGGGCGAAGCACTGGCGGAGTTGGCGGCCAAACTGTCGGCAGAAGGCCGCCGAGTCCTCCTGCTGGGCCATTCCTTCGGCGGCCTCGTGGCACGGGGAGCGGTGTTCGCGGGCGCCCCGATCGCAGGCCTGACCCTGATGTCCTCCGGCCCGGGAGAACTCCCCCAGGGCGAACGCAGAACAGCCTTGGACCACGGCGAGGCGATCATGCGGGAACACGGCGTGGAAGCAGCCCATCGCATGGCAGAACAACGCTCGATGCTCAGCCCGAAATGGCAAACACTCCCGGACGGCCTGCGCACCCTGCTCAGGGACAGATTCCTGCACTCAGCACCACAAAGCCTCCTGGGAATGGGCACGGCAATCCGCGTGGAACCAGACCTGGTGGCAAAACTGGCCAGAACCCTGCGCACCAGCCAGATCCCCTGCCTGGTGGTGTGCGGCGAAGCAGACGACGCCTGGTCCCCAGCAGGCCAACGAGACATGGCAGAACGCCTGGACGCGGACTTCGCAGTACTCACGGGCGCGGTGCACTCACCGAACACGGAAACCCCGGAAGCACTCCTGACAACACTGCTGCCAACCTGGCGAGCCTGGCTGACTTCCTGACCGACAGCAGGTGGCAAGCGGTGATGAGAGTGCCGGAGGTTG
Source organism: Umezawaea sp. cmx-9-4 (assembly GCA_049997955.1). GTDB lineage: Bacteria > Actinomycetota > Actinomycetes > Mycobacteriales > Pseudonocardiaceae > Umezawaea. The sequence continues at coordinate 104,040 of JAEBDY010000006.1, forward strand.
CTGGCGCGGCGGTAGCAGCAGCAAGAGGAGAAGCAGGAGAAGCAACAAAACAAGCCGTTTGACCAACGAACCCAAGCCAGGGCCACAAACGTGGCCGATTTTACTCGGAGCGTTATGCGTAGATTCGTCTACCAGCAGGTTCGGAACCGCTCCAAGCGGATGATCGTGCGGACCAGAGCCGGGAGTTCGCTCAGTCGTCCCCGGTAGCCGGTGCCGAGGATCTTCCAGTTCTTCAGATGTGCGATCGCGCGTTCGACCGCGGACCTGATTCCGGACAGCACCTTGTTCGCGGCGATCCGGTCGGGGTCGGGTTCGCGGTTCTTGGGTTTCTTGGTCGGGGTGATCATGCCTGTGCCCTGGTAGCCCTTGTCCGCGACCGTGTCCGGGGTGTCCAGACGGTCGGCCAGGCCCCACGCGCGGAACGCCTCCAGGTCGGAGATGCTGCCCGACACCGGGTAGGACGTGGTGATCACCCGACCGGCGAGATCGGCGACGACCTGCACGGTCATCCCGGACCGGTGCCGCCGCCCGGAGTACAACTCCGGCCGTCCGGTCCGATTTCCGGTCGGGATCAACGTGCCGTCGACCAGCAACGCGGTGGCGGGCAGGTCCTCGTCGAGGTCGAAGTCCGCCAAGCCTCGGGACAGGATCGGGGTGATCGCTCGGATCAGTCGGCTGACGGTGGACTGCGCGACCTTGTAGTGGAAGGCGAGCACGACCTGGGCGGTGTTGTGGCGCAGGTATTGCAAGGTCATCATCACCGCCTGGGTCGGGTCCAGTGCTCGGCGGGGGTCCCAGGGCATGACCTCGACCACCCGGTCGACGAGATGGGTGACCTGGTCGAGGTCCAGGCCGGTGATAGCCTTGGGTTGCAACGGCTTCTCCTGCGCATCGTCTTCTGTGAGAGGAAAACGATCTTAGCGGTAGAGGCCGTTGCGCTTATTCTGGGCATTTTCGGCTCGGAGCGTTCTACGCATAACGCTCTCGGGGGATTTGACCCTTAAAATTGGTGATCGGGTAGGCCTTCGGACTGCCCTTTTAGCCCGATCAAGGGTCAAATCGAGGGGTCCCCGAGTCAAATCGGCCACAGCACGCCGGAAGCCACGGCCACCTGCTGGAGTCGCTGGGACCTGCGACCACCTGCTGGCCGGTCACTGGAAGCCACGGCCACCCGCTGGCGTCGCTGGAACCACGGCCACCTACTGGCCAGTCGCTAGAGAAGCCCGACCACCTGCTGGCAGAAACCGAAAACCAACCCTCAAGCCCACCAAAAAACCCACAAGACCCCGAACCCCACCACCAACACCCCCAACGAGAACCCGGCCGCCACCCACCCCCGCCGCCGGTCCGCGAACACCTGGCACACCACAGCCACCACGGCCACCACCCAGTGGGCGGTCACCACCCCCCACCCCAGTCCTGGCAGGTCGCGTCCCCCCGCGTACCGCTGCACCACCACGGTGCCGATGGCCAACAACACCAAGCCCACCGTGAACGCCCCGCTGATGCCGCGCCACATCCGCGCGACGAGCCGTTCTCGCCTGGGCGTCAGGTCAGGCGTGTGGAGTTCGACCGTGATCGGTTCGCTCATGAAGCCTCCTCAAGGCGCGAGCATGGCCCACGGGTCAAGCGACGGTGCTGCTTGCTGTCCTTCCGGGCAGCTGCGTCGGAAGTCGCACCAGGTGCACTGCCGTCCGGTGCGCGGGGGGAACAGGATCTCCGGGTCGCCGCCCGCGGCCAACGTATCGGCTGCCAGGCTCAGCTCGTCCGCGGCTTCCTCGGCCCGCGAGACGTGCCTGCCCAGGCTTTCGTCGGTGTGCTCCCAGACCGACACGGTCCTGGTCGGCAGGTGGTGCAGTTCCACGCGGTGGCAGGGTTTCCGCAGCGTCCGGCGAGCGGCCAGCGCGTACAGGGCCAGCGCCAGCGATCCGCGGGCGTCGTCCACGGTCAGCGCGTGCCGCCCGGTCTTGTAGTCGACGATGACGAGTTCGCCGTCGCGCAGGTCGATCCGGTCGACCCGGCCCTCGGCGACGATCTTCGACGTGGGTGTGGACACCCACCGCTCGATGCCCACGGGTTCGATGGACGTGTCGAGTTCGCTGACGTAGTCGCGAACCCACCCGTCGGCGCGCTCCCGGTAGACCGCCGCCTGCTCCGCGTCGCGGAACCCGTCGTTCTTCCACTGCCGGTGCACCAGCGCCACCGCCTGGTCGGGCGTCCGCTTCTCCGCGGGCAGGTCGAACAGCGCCTTCAACGCGTTGTGCACCACGGCGCCCAGCGTGTTGTGCGCCCAGGCGCCACCGCGCGGCGGGCTGGGACGGTCGAGGTAGGCCATGCGGTACCGACGCGGGCAGTCCGCCCAGGTGGCCAGTTTCGACGGAGTCACCCGAACGAGCTTGCGCGGCACACTTCCGAAGTCGAACCCGAGCTGCTCCTGCACGCGTCCAAGGCTACGCAAGGACACCGACAGTGCTGTCACGAGCACCCACCGGCAGGATGTCGACATGGAGATCTGGCACAACCCGCGCTGCTCGAAGTCCCGCAGGGCCAAGCAGGCGCTGGACGACCGGAACCTCGACTACACCGAACGCCGCTACCTCGACGACGCCCCGACGGCCGCCGAACTGGCGGAGGTGCTCGACAAGATGGGCGCCGAGCCGTGGGACGTCGCCCGCATGGGGGAGGCCCGCGCCAGGGAGCTGAACCTGGCCGAACTGCCCCACGACCGCCAGGCCTGGCTGGACGTCCTGGCGGCGAACCCGGTCCTCGTCGAGCGCCCGATCATCATCACCGACGCCACGGCCTTCGTCGCCAGGACGGACGACGCGCTCACGTCGTTGGGCTGATCACCAGGGCGCCGGGAGTTCACGCACGGTGTCCGACGGGTCGACCCGAACGCGAGGCGACCTCCACCCGCGACCTAGCCGACGAGGATCTTGCTGCCCGTCGCGCGGTCGGCCAGGGCGTCCAGCATCTCCGGCGCGGTGGTCTCCGCGCCGAGGCGGACGGTCTTGTTCGTGCCGTGGTAGTCGCTGGACCCGGTGACCAGCAGCCCCAGGTCCCCCGCGAGCGACCGGAGCCGGTCCCGCGTCGACGGGTCGTGGTCGGGGTGGTCGACCTCGACACCGGCCAAACCCTTGCCCGCGAGGTCGGCCACGACCTGGTCGGTCACGATCGGCCCGCGGGACACCGCGAACGGGTGCGCCAGGACCGTCACGCCACCGGCGTCGGTGATCATCTCGATGGCCCGTTCGACGGGGGTGTCGGTCTTCGGCACGTAGTACCGGCCACCGGTCAGGTACTTGGCGAACGCCTCGTTCACGCTCTCCACCACCCCGGCCCGCATCAGCGCCATGGCCAGGTGCGGCCGGCCGGCGGGCGCGTCCTCCGGCAGCGCGGCCATCAGCTCGTCGGGGTCGATGGGGAACCCGTCCTCGACCATCCGGGCGGCCATGACCCGCACCCGGTGCCTGCGTTCGGACCGCAGCCGGAGCTGCTCCTCGACGATCGCCACCGAGGTGGGGTCGTAGAGGTAGGCCAGCAGGTGGACGGTGATCAGCCGACCGAGACCGTCCATCGAGGCGCACGACAGCTCGGCGCCGCGGACCAGCCGCAGGCCGGGCGGCAGCGAGGCGGCGGCTTCCTGCCACCCCGCCGACGTGTCGTGGTCGGTGATCGCGACCGCGTGGAGTCCGGTGGCCGCCGCGACGGCCACCAGTTCCGCGGGCGTGTCGGTGCCGTCGGACTGGTTCGAGTGGGCGTGCAGGTCGATGCGCACCCGTGCAGTGTGGCCGACGGCCTCGACCACCGTTCCTACGGCACCATCTTCTTGCCCCGCGCGACCCGCTGGGCCTTGATCATCGAGAAGCGGTCGGCCTGCGCCTTCTTGTCGCCGAAGGTCAGGTCGGAGATGGCGTCGTACACCCGCTCGGGGTTCGGCAGGAACTCGATCCTGTTCAACGCCTGGATCTGACCCGCCGACTCCACGACCAGGGTGCCGTAGCCGAACATCCGGCCCAGCACCGTCCGCTCGTAGGTGAGGTCGGTGACCTTGGTGATCGGCATCATCGCCACCTTGGTCTCGAAGACCCCGGAGGAGATCATGAACCGCTTGTCGGTCACCACGATCCGCTCGACCCACCACTCCATGACGAAGTAGGCCAACCTGAGCAGCACGAACAGCGCGGCGTACCAGAGGACGTTCTGGACGATCCCCGCGTTGCCGGGCAGCAGGTACGAGATCATCATCGCGCCGGCCAGCAGAGCGGCCGCCTCGAGGATGTCCCACAGGAGGCTGCTCCAGTGCCTGCGCACCCTGATGACCCGACGCTCGGTACCCAGCAGGTACTCGTCGGGGTCTCGCGGAGCGAACACGGCCTACCGCCTCTCGCCGTCGGAGGGAGCCGGGCGACTCAGAACAATTGTTTCACGAAGGTGATGAGCGCCTCGGCCGCTCCTCGGAGCGTGGCCAGGATGTTCTGCACCAGTTGAGCCGCTTGTGTCGGCTCCGCGATGAGGAAGAACAGCACCAAGCCGACCCCTGCGAAGGTGAGAATCTTCTTCAGATTCACAATGATCAACCCCGTCCGCTACCCGCACCCTGATGGCGCCAGATGAAAACCGTTGTACCGCACTCCGCGGCACGTTGGAGGATTTGTACCGCACATGGGTCAGTGCGGTGCACCACCGATCCGGTACGACTACGTTGAGTGATCGTGACGGGGAGCGTTCGACCGGTGGTCCGATGTGTTGGTGGGATCGTGTTCGACACCAACGGGCGACTACTGCTCGTGCGACGCTCGAATCCACCAGGTGAGGGACTGTGGTCGATCCCCGGTGGGCGAGTGGAGCAGGGCGAGGCCGATGACGAGGCCGTGAGGCGGGAATTGGCCGAGGAGACGGGACTCTCCGTCACCGTGGACCGATTGGTCGGTACCGTCACCCGTCCGGCCGACAGGGGCTCCTACGAGATCCACGACTACCTCTGCCAGGTGCGATCGGGCGTGCTCCGGGCGGGGGACGACGCATCGGATGCCCGGTGGTGCTCGACTGCGATCTTGACCACACTTCGGGAGGCGGATCTGCTCGTCGAGGGGCTCTACACCGCCCTTGACGAGTGGGGACAGCTCCCGCGGAGCTGATCTTCTTCAGCCGATCGGGTTCGGGTCACTCCCAGGATGTGGGAGCGCATCACGCCAGCCAGACGAGCCGCTGGCCGTGCAGGCCCGTCTTCGCCAGCGCTCGCACGACGGGAGCCGCGCCGGAGCCGTCCCAGTGCGCCGTGCCGAGCACGCCGAACGCCTGCTCGCCCGCCGCGGGCAGCAGGTCGTCCCGGCCCGGCAGCACGTGCGAGAGCCCGGCGGCGTAGGACTCGTGGCTCACCCACCACACCGGCCGCCCCAGGTCGCCCAGCGCGGCGACGAACTCCGCCCGCCGCGCTTCCGGCAGGTACGGCATCAGCGTGCTGGTGATCACCACGAGGGGCAGTTCGGCGGGCACGAGCGCGGCGGCCTTCGCGAGGTCGTCCACGGCGTCGCCCACGACGAACGTCGGCGGCGCCTTGCGCTGCACGGTGGCGGCGACGCCGAAGTACCGCAGGCGCTCGGGCTGGTCGGCCCAGATGCAGGCCTCCAGCCACGCGTAGGCGTCCTCGTCGGTCAGGTCGGCGGGGGCGCGGTCCAGACCGACCTTCGCGGCCACCTTGACCGTCTTGGGCAGCTTCGGCAGTTCCGCGCCGGGAGCGAGTTCCAGGGCGCAGTGCAGCCCGAGGAGCGCCTTGGGCGGTCCGCTGACGAGCTGCCCGGCCTGCTGGGTCTGGTAGCGGTAGCCGTACAGGTCGAGCCCGAGCAGCAGGCCCGCGCTCGTGCCCGCCTCCAGCAGGCCCAGCGGCGAGCCCGCCTGCTTCGCCACCGCCGCGATCGCGGGGAACAGCAGCGCGGCCCGGCGCACCTCGTTGGTCTGCGTGGTGCGGCTCGCGACGAGCGCGCGCATCTTGTCCGAGCGCTGGAGCACGAAGTCGCGGAACAGCGGCCACGTGCGCTCGTCCGCGCCGTACGTGCCGCCCAGCGACGGGTAGTAGCTCGACAGCTCGTGGAACGGTTCGGCCTGGAGCAGCCGGTGTGCCGCCGCGAGGAGGAGCGTCGGGTGCCCGAACTCCTCCGGCGCGGCGGTCAGCAGTCCCGCGACCTCCGGATCGTCGGCGGCCTTGAGCGCCAAGTGCTCGTAGAGGGGGGAGACACCGGCGGCCTCCACCTCCGCGAACCGCAGCAGGCTGCTCCGCACCAGGTCCAGAGAGGTCACGTCACTCCTTCGGTTCAGGCCTACCGGGCTGCTCGCCACCACGGCTCTCGCCGTAGGACACCTTCGGCACCATGACCTTGCGCCGGAACACGCAGACGACCGTGCCGTCCTGCTTGTACCCGCGGGTCTCCACGTGCACGATGCCGCGGTCGTCCTTGGACTTCGACGGCGTCTTGTCGAGCACCTCGGTCTCACCGTAGATGGTGTCGCCGTGGAAGGTCGGCTTGATGTGCTTGAGGGACTCCACCTCCAGGTTGGCGATCGCCTTGCCCGAGACGTCCGGCACGGACATGCCCAGCAGCAACGAGTACACGTAGTTGCCGACCACGACGTTCTTGCCGAAGTCGGTGGTCTCCGCCGCGTAGTGCGCGTCCAGGTGCAGCGGGTGGTGGTTCATCGTGAGCAGGCAGAACAGGTGGTCGTCGTACTCCGTCACGGTCTTGCCAGGCCAGTGCTTGTAGATCGCGCCGACCTCGAACTCCTCGTAGTAGCGACCGAACTGCACCGCACGCCTCCATTGGTGTGTGAGCCGAACTTCTCCGGCCGGTGGGACAACGGAAACCCACCGGGGGGACAGTAGAAACACCAAGGGAGTACCCTCGGCAACTGGTCTGTGAGCGAATCCACCGCTCGTGGCCGTCGACCCGAGGAGGTGAGGACGCACCCATGAGCAAAGATCCCCATCCTGCGAGTACCACCCGCGTCCTCGTCGGTTGGGCCCACCTCTAGCGGTTGGCCCTGTGGTACCGGTCGGGACGCTCCGGTGTCGGAGCCCCTTTTCCCAGCAAGTCACGAGGCTCCGGCGCGTCGTCAGCAAGTCCACGACGTGTGCCTGGAGGACCAATGCGCAACCTGCCTTCGCTGGGCGGCCTGAGAGGCCGTGCGCCTCGCCGCGCCGCCACCCCGGTGATCCCCGTCCCCGTGCCGCTGTCGGCGTACGTCGTCGACTGCGCGGTCTACGTCGACGGGGAGCGCTTGCCCGGCCGGTGGACGCACACCGCCGCCGTGGACGAGGTCCGCAAGCGCGGTGACGGTTTCGTGTGGATCGGCCTGCACGAGCCGGACGAGGAGCAGATCCAGGGCGTCGCCGAGACGTTCGGGCTGCACGAGCTGGCCGTCGAGGACGCCGTGCACGCGCACCAGCGGCCGAAGCTGGAGCGGTACGACAACACGCTGTTCATGGTGCTCAAGACCGTGAAGTACGTGCAGAACGCGTCGCCGGACACCGCGAACGAGATCGTCGAGAGCGGCGAGATCATGGTGTTCCTCGGCCACGACTTCGTCGTCACGGTGCGGCACGGCAACCACTCGGGCCTCAGCGTCGTCCGGAGGGTCCTGGAGGACGACGCGGAGAAGCTGAAGGTCGGTCCGGCCGCGGTGCTGTACTCGATCTCCGACCACGTCGTGGACAACTACCTCGACGTGACGTCCCGGATCGAGGACGACATCGACCAGATGGAGGCGATGGTGTTCGCGCCGCGCAGCCGGGTCAGCGCGGACCAGATCTACCTGATGAAGCGCGAGGTGCTGGAGCTGCGCCGGGCGGTCATGCCGCTCGCGATCCCGTTGCGCCGCTTGGCGGAGGGCTACACGCCGCTGATCCCGGAGCAGGTGCGGTCGTACTTCCGCGACGTGGACGACCACCTCATCGAGGTGGCCGAGCGGGTCACGAACTTCGACGAGCTGCTGACCACGCTCGTCGACGCGACGCTGGCGAAGATCACCCTCCAGCAGAACTCGGACATGCGGAAGATCTCCGCGTGGGTCGCGATCATCTCGGTGCCGACCATGGTGGTCGGCGTCTACGGGATGAACTTCGAGAACATGCCCGAACTCAAGTGGAAGTACGGCTACCCGCTGGTGATCTCCGCGGTCATCGTGGCGTGCCTCATCCTCTACCGAATATTTCGTCGGAACCGCTGGCTCTAGTCCCCCAGTCCCCACCCGACCCGACGGGATGTCCCACCATGACCAGGATCCTCACGAACCCCCGCTTCTGGGTTCTCGCGTTCCTCATGAGCTGGCTGACGATGATCACCGTGATCATCGCGCAGCAGCCCTGACCTCGTACCTACACCCATTCCCGCTGTTCCCAGGAAAAGGGGATGCCGTGCCCGCGGCCGCTGCCCAGGCGCAGTGAGATCCCCGCGGGCCAGGTCTTCAGCAGCAGGTGGAACTCGTAGCCGGTGTGCGTGCGTCGGGGCTCGTACACCAGCAGCGCCAGCGGGGCCACGGGGGTCGCGCGCGCCACGGCCTCGGCCAGGATCGCGCGGCCCTCGGCCCTGTCCGCCGGCGAGACGTACTGCCACACCACGGAGTGCCAGACCACGGTCAGCACGTCCGGCGCGGGCTCGGCGAGCCGGTCCGCGAGCCACTCCGGCCCGGTCGTCCGCCGCACTGGCGCCGGGTCGAGCGCGGCGAGTTCCAGCGCGGACTGCAACCGGTCCCAGCGGTCGAGCTGGTCGGCCCACACGAACGACGACAGCGTCAACCGTCCGTCCTCTGTGGACACGTCGATCGGGTTGAGGTCGCAGCCCTCGCGTTCGACGATCCGCAGCGGCCGGGACAGGTCCGCGGCCGGGCGGCCGGTCCAGCGCGGGTCGAGCGCGAAGGAGCTGTCCGGGTCGCCTACGACCTCGTCGGCTCCGAGCCGGTAGGCGATGCGGTCCGGGTGCAGGTTGAGACCGGCGCTGGCCCCGATCTCCAGCAGGCGGACCGGGAACGGCGTCGACCGGCCCGCGGCCTCCGCGGCGGCGTGCGCGGCGACCTGGAGGCCGCCGAACAGGGGTGCGCTGCGGCCCGGCTCGTTGGTCTGCACGACCGTCGCGCCGATCCGCGCCCGCAGCTCGTCGGTGTGCTCGTGCAGCACCGGCAGCACGGCGTCCCACAGCGTGGCGAGGTGCGGGCTGCCGCCGACCGACGGGTAGTGCTTGGCCAGGCCCGGAGCCCGGCCCTCCAGCACCAGCCGGTGCAGCGCGCCCGCGAACCGCAGGCCGGGCATCGTGCCCTTGCGCTCGCGCTCGTGGCCCGCCATCACGCGGGTGGTGACGCCGCAGGCGCTCAGGTCGGCCGCGGCGCTCAGCAGCAGGGACTCGGTGAGGGGACTTGACCCCTCGCAGCTCTGGGCCGCGTCGGTGAACAGCTGGGCGAGCACAACCAGACGCTAACCCCGGAGCGCGTCCACCGACCGCCGGGACGCGCTATTTCACCCTTCCCGGCGCAACGGTGCCAGGAGCCGTCGCACGGCGTCGCGGACGTCCTCGCGCGGCAGCGGGTTCGCGCTGACCCACTCGCCGTCCCGTGACACCTTGTAGCGCCCGCGCGGGGTGTCCAGCCAGGACAGCTCGCTGCCGTACCGGACGTCCTCGCGGTCGTCGCCGTGCAGCCCGTTCGGCCTGCTGGCCCCCAGCTGCCCCTGGCCGAGCACGGGCTGGAGGTGGGCGATCATCCGGCGCAGCACGCGCTCGTCGACGCCGTTGTGCTCCAGCAGGTCCGGCAGCTCGGCCTCGCGGAACGACTCGCCGTCCTCGATCCGCCGGGCCATCTCGGACTCGGCGGCCCGCAGCGCCCGCACCGGCACGCTGATCGGGCTCGACCCGGCCTGCTCGACGTCCGGGACGAGCCGGACGATCGCGTCCACCGCCCGGTCGATCGGCAGCGACCGCAGCCGGACGACCTCGTCCTCCTCGTCGGACCGCTGCACGGCCAGCAGCGCGGTCAGCCCGTCGACCATGGCCACGGCGCGGGTGGTCGACTTCTCGTCCACGACGACCACGTCCAGCGCGCCGCTGCGCTCGCGCAGCAGCCGCACGAACTCCTCCGCGAGCCCCGTCGGCCCGCCCTCGGTCGCGAGACCGCGGGCCTGGAGGGTCTGGAGGGCGGCCTGGAACACGACCGAGCGCTCCAGCTCCGTCGTGCCGCTGGACGGGACCTCCAGCGGGAACGGCGGCTCGACCTCGGCGTACGTGCAGAGGAGGTCGACCTCGTAGGGGTGCAGCTCGGTCACGTCGTGCGCAGCGAGTCGGCGGAGTTGGCGTCGTCGGCGCGGTAGCGGGCGACGGTCTGCTCGGCGCTGTCCACGAACTCGTCCATCCGCGTGAGCGCGACGCCGAGCTGGTCGAGCAGGCCGTCCGCACCGGCGAGCCGGTCGGTGAACTTGTCGGACAGCGCGCTGCCGACCGGGCTGGTGCCCATGTGCGGGCTGTTGGCCGGGTGCATGAGCTCCTCGGCGTCGCGGCGCATCGCCTCGAAGTGGGCGCGCACCTCGGCCACGGCGAGCGCGAACTCCTTGACCTGTTCCGGCTGGACGTGCCAGCCGCCCGCGGAACTCGACTCCTGGGTGTGCACGATCGTTGCTCCTCTACGGGATCTGCGGGGCCTACAGGCCGATGACCGGCGGGGCGGCCTTCTGGTCGCTGCTGAACAGGTCTTCCTCCAGCGGGAAGCGCCGGTCGTACTCGCGGTCCTCGTCGCTGCCGCCCTGGCCGCGACCCGCCAGCGGACCGCCTGCCACGCCCCCGACGCCGCCGGCGCCGAACCGGTTGCCGCCGCGCAGCATGTCCCGCGCGCCTGCCCCGACACCGCCGCCACGACCGGGCGGCAGCGCGCCCAGCAGGCCGCCGGGGCCGCCGAACGGGCCGCCGAGCCCGAACCTGCCTGCGCCGAAGCCGCCTGCTCCGCCGAAACCGCCAGCGCCGCCGAGACCGCCAGCGCCCGCACCCCCTCGGCCGAGGGCGTCGGCGCCCAGCGCGCCAGGGCCACCGGTCAACGCCGACCAGCGCGGGTCGTGACCCCCGCCGACGAAGCTCGGCACCGTGACACCGCGGCCGCCGGAGGTGTCCGTGCCACCGCCAGGGAGGGTGCCACCGCCGGGGGGGAGGGTGCCGCCGCTGCCGGGCGGCGGCTGGTGCGCGCCGGGGAGGGTGCCGACACCGCCACCGCCACCACCGGGCGGGAGCGCTCCGCCGTCACCGCCGCCGGGGCCCGCCGCCGGGCCCGCGAAGGACGGGGTGGTGCCGTCGACGTCCATGGCCGCGTTCTCGAAGCGCTGCATGGTCTGCACGGCCCGCCGCTTGAGCTTCCTCTTCTTGCTGGCCCCGCCGAACACCGAGCCGATGCCGCCGATCATGGCGCCGATGCCCGCGCCGATCGGACCGCCGACCGCGAACCCCGCCGCCGCGCCGCCGCCGAGCGACGACCAGCTGAAGCCGTCGGGGGGAGCGGGCATCTGCTGCTGCGCCGAGCGCAGCGCGCCCGCCGCGCTGTCGATCGGGCCCGACATCTTCGCCGCGGTCTCGCCGAGGTCGGACAACCAGCTGACGTTGCTCTTCACGGTCGCGGTCGCCTGGTCGGCGGCGCTGCCCGACCAGAACAGCATCAGCTTGTCGAGGGAGCGCTGGAGCTCGTCGGAGCGGTTCGCGATGCTCTCGCCCTGGCGGGTCCACGTGTCGGCGAGCCGTTCCACGTTGACCGGGTCGGCGTTCTCCCACACCATCTTGAACAGGTTCTTGTGGCTGAACCCGTCCCAGTGCGTTCCACCGACCACGTACCTGTCGTCCTCACGCCCCTGTGCGCGCGATTCGGCGAACTCCTTCGCCGCCTGCGCCACGAAGGTGAAGAGGCCCTGGAACAGTCCTCCGCTTTGCACCACGTCCGTCTCCCCCGGCATAGATGTCGAGCTTGCAAGCTAGCGGATCCGACGCGCCCCACGACAGGTCAGTTCCACCGGATCCGCACTACCCTCGGTGGATGCCGAAGGTTCTCGCGGTTGCCGACGAAGTGGTCGAACAGCTGTGGACCGAGCAGGTGCGCAAGCACGACGTGGACCTGATCGTGGCCGCGGGCGACCTGCCGTTCGACTACCTGGAGTTCCTCTCGACGGCGCTGGACAAGCCGTGCGTGTTCGTGCCCGGCAACCACGACACCGATCTGACCGGTTACGCGAACGTCCGCGGCCTCTGGACCAGGGCCGGGATCCCGTCCCGCTGGCCGGGCCCGACCGGCGGGATGAACGCCGACCAGCGCGTCGTGGACGTCGCGGGCCTGCGGATCGCGGGCCTGGGCGGCTCGATCCGCTACAACGAGGGCCCCAACCAGTGGACCGAGCGGCAGCAGTCCCGGCGTTCGCGGCGGATGATCCGCCAGGCGAACTGGCGGAAGCTGCGCGACGGCCGCGGCGTCGACGTGCTGCTCACCCACTCCCCGCCCCGCGACTGCGGCGACGAGCAGGACGCTCCGCACCGCGGGTTCGAGTGCCTGCGCTCCGCCGTGCGACGGCTCCGGCCGCCGCTCATGCTGCACGGGCACATCCACCCGCACGGCGAGCGGAAACCGGACCGCCACCTCGACGGCACGCGCGTGGTGAACGTCGTCGGCTACAAGGTGCTGGACATCCCCTCGACCGTTCCCCCGACCGCCCCCTCGACCGCATCGGAGGCCCGTGATGCGCGGTGACACCGGGTTCCCCGTGGCCGACGCGGAGAACGACTTCACCAGGATGCGGCGGCAGCAGGTGCTGTCCCGCCTGTCCACGTGGCTGCGCCGCGAGCCGGACGACGTGAACATCATGCTGCCGTTCGACGAGGTCGTGGACGCCCTCGGCTGGGTCAGGGAACGGCGGGTCGGCCTGCACACGATCCGGCTGGACTCGATCGTCGGCAGCGTCGACCGCACCCGCGACTTCGACCGCCGGTTCCGCCCCACGTCCACGCGGGTGCGGGAACGCTGGCAGCGCCTGGCGCTGGCGGCGCGGCGGGGCGAGTCCGTGCCGCCGATCGACGTGTACCGCGTCGGCGACCTCCACTTCATCGTCGACGGCCACCACCGGGTGTCCGTCGCGCACGCGCTGGGCCTGGACGTCATCGACGCCCACGTCACGGAGGTCGTGACGCGGATCGACGCGCACGGCATCCGCCACCGCGGCGACCTCATCGTCAAGGACTACCGGCGGCTGTTCCTGGAACGCGTCCCCCTCACCGGCGAGGCCCGCGCCTCGGTCGTCCTGGCCGACCCGTGGGACTACGCCAAGCTCGGCGAGCACGTCGAGGCGTGGGGTTTCCGCCTCATGCAGGACGAGGGCGTCTTCCTGGACCGCGCGACCGTCGCGCGGCGCTGGTACTCCGAGGAGTACCAGCCCGTCGTGGAGTTGCTGCGGCAGGCCGACATGGTCGGCGCCCGACCGGAGGCGGAGGCCTACATGTGGGTGGCGGGCGAGCGCTACCGGCTGATCCGCAACCACCGGTGGGACAACGACGTCATCGACACCCTGCGCGCGACTACCGAGGTGCCTCGGTAGAGGGCAGCGGTCTGGCCTGGTCCATGACCTTGTCCGCGTAGCTGTCCAGCAGCCGCGTGGCCAACTGCTGCGAGTACCCGAGGATGACCGCCCACAGCAGCAGTGCGGCCTGCGACGCGATCCCGATCAACCCCGTCGTCACGCCCGCGCCGAGCGCCAGGACGCCCACCACCGCGAGGGCGGAGCCGAGCAGGATCTTGATGGTCGCCTGGTAGCCGATCATCACGTACGGCGAGAGGCTCGGTCTGCGCCGCAGCAGCAGGACGACGGCGGCGAGCACCGCGCCGAACGCGCCGAGCAGCTGGATCAGCCACACGTCCGCCGCGGACGACGACTTGCCGCCGGGGCACACCACCGGCAGGCGTTCGGAGCTGACGCACATCGGCAGCAGACCGGGCTTCGCCAGCCCCACGACGCCCAGCACGGTGTTGATCAGGAACAGCACCGCCGACGCCGCGATCAGCTTGTTCCGCAGCGCCCGCGACCCGGCGTGCGCGAAGTCGGAGTTGTCGAACGCCCCCCTGAGCGCGTCCACCACGATCGCCCGCTCGATCGAGGGCGTGAACTCCCCCGGCCGCAGCTCCTCCAGCGCCTTGCGCCGCGGGTCGTCCTCGGGCAGGTTCGCGGCCACCCGCGCCTTGAGCCCCGGAACCCGCCCCAGGAACCCCTTCTCCGCCGCCACGGTCGCGATCTCTGCTTCGTGCAGCGACCGCCAGGCCCGCTCGATGTGCCAGCCGGACCACCACGACGCCACGGCCTTCCACCGCGACTCCTTGCGGGTCAGCATGTCGTCCACGACGGCCGCCTCGCGCTCCGCCGTCGTCCGCCACACCGTCCCCTCCGGGTCGACCGGATCCGGGGGGCCCAACGCCGCCAGGTCCGCCCGGACGCGGTCCAGCCGCGACTGCACCACCAACCGCCAGTCGGTCACCTTCGGAGTGCGCTCAACCATGGGTCGATGGTGGCACCGGGCACCGACAGAAAAGCGATCACCCGAACGTGTAGTCGGATGAGATTCTCATCGAATTCATCCCACTGCGAGGCTTCGGCGGTGGAGTACAGCATCCCGGCCATCCGCAGGCTGCAACTGGGACGTGTGCTGAGGGACCTGCGCAAGACCGCGGGCCTGACGCTCGACCAGGTCGGCCCGGACCTCGACCTGTCCGCCAGCACCCTCAACCGCCTGGAGAACGGCCAGGGCCGCGTCCACCCGCTGGTGGTCAGAGGAGCGCTCGACCTCTTCGGCACACCGTTCGAGCGGGTGGAAGAGGTCATGGCCCTGGCTCGCGAGGCTTATCGGACCAACTGGTGGGTGCTCCAAGGCGTCAAGGCGGACAGCTACCCGGTGCTCGAATCCGAAGCCGAATCGGTGCGCAACTTCGAACTGGCCTTCATGCCCGGAATCCTCCAAACCGAAGACCACGCCACCGCCCTGTTCACGCTCGACCCGACACAGGACCGCAAACGCAACCTGACGATCCGGATGAACCGGGTGGCCCGACTCATCGATGATCACCCGCTCACCGTGCGCGCGATCATCGATGAAACCGCGCTCCAGCGCCCAGTTGGTGGACCGACGGTCCAGAAAAACCAACTCCAGCACCTGCTCACGATGGCTGAGCTGCCGAACGTCTCCATACGGGTGTTGCGGACCGAACTCGGGGCAACGCTGGGCATGCGCGGTGGGTTCAGCGTCCTCACGTTCCCACCGGACACGATCGAGGACCTCGCCTACATCGACCACGCCGGGGGAAACCTGCAAATCTCCAAGAAACTCCAGGTCGCAGCGCTGCGCCGCAGCTTCGACACGCTCGCTAAGCTCTCGTTGACCGAGAGCGAGTCCACAGCGTTGATCTCCCGACTCGCCAACGGCTGAATGGGCGAGGTGGGCACGATGGATCTGAACTGGCGCAAGAGCAGCTACAGCGGGAACGGCGGCGGCAACTGCGTCGAAATCGCCCTCGTCCCGCACGGCACGGCGGTCCGCGACTCCAAGAACCCCACCGGCCCGCGACTGGACTTCCCCACCACCGCGTGGCAGGCGTTCCTCACCGATCTGCCTGGCTGATCGGCTGGGTGCGCCGAACGGTCCGGCGCACCCCGTTCGGCTCACGCCGTCTGCGACGGCTCCACGATCTCGCGCAGGCGGGGCGGCATGCGCTTCTCCAGGCCGAACGGCTCCAGGTGCGCCTGGAGCACGCCGGTGAACGCCCGCTCGACGCCCGCGGTGTCCCAGGTGTCGCTCTCCAGGATCGGCTGCTTGAAGTACGGGTGGCCGACCAGGTGCAGCTGGCGGCCGTTGCAGCGGATGATCTGGCCGGTGATGCCGATCGACGCCTCCGAGAGGAGGAACAGCACCAGCGGCGCGACCTTGCCGGGCAGGCGGTCGGCGGGGATGGCCCGCAGGGACCGCTCGGACTTCCACACCATCCGGGTGTGGGCGACGGGGCAGACCGCGTTGACGCGGATCCCCTCGCCCTCCAGGTCCAGCGCCCACGAGGAGCTGAGGGACGCCACGGCCCCCTTGGTCGCCGAATAGGTGGCCAGTTTCCGCTGCCCGAGGAACGCGCCGGAGGAGATGTTCACGATCGACCCGCCGCCACCGTGCTCGCGCATGGCGTTCATCGCGGCCATGCCGGTGTAGATGACGCCGAGCAGGTTCACCTCGACCACCTGCCGGATCGTGTCTGGGTCGTCCTCCCACGGCAGGGTCTCGTAATTCAGCCCCGCGTTGTTCACCAGGCCGTCGAGGCGGCCGAATTCGGCGACGGCGAGACCGATGATCTTCTCGGCCTCGCTCGGGTCGGCGACGGTGTGCGTGCTGGCCACCGCCGTGCCGCCGTAGCTCCTGATGTGCGCCGCGACCTGTTCGGCCAGGTCACCGTCGTTGTCGTTGACCACCACCGACGCCCCCGCCAGTGCCGCGTGCATGGCGTAGGCCTCTCCCAGACCTCGCCCGGCACCCGTGATGACCACTGCTTTTCCGTCAAGAATCCCCATTGCGCGCCCAACTCTCGTCCCGGTTCCCCGACGAAAACCCAGCCGGGATGTTTCCGCCTTCGACCAGCGTGAGCTGGTTCCGAAGTCGCCCCGGTGTCATTTCGATGAGATGTCGCTGCGCTGCGCTGAATGGCCGCAAGAAGTTCGTCCGGACTAATTAACCCGACTAGTCAGTAACCGACCGTGACATGGGGTTCACGAAAGAGAAAGCGGGCCACCCGAGGGTGACCCGCTTTCCTTGTTACGACAACTAGTCCGCGGAGAGGGTGAGGTTCTTCCCGGTCGCCGGGTCGAACAACTGCACCTTGTCGGCGTTGAACCAGATCTCGGCCTGCTCGCCCTCCCTGGCCCCGGAGGCCGCGGAGATGCGCGTGACGATCGGGACGCCACCGCTGCCGCCCGCCTCGGACGAACCCGAGTCGGCCGCCAGTTCGGCGAGTTCCGCGGACGTCGCCTGCTCACCGGAGAGGGTGAAGTAGGCGAACTTGTCCGAGCCCATGGACTCCAGCACGTCGACGTTGCTGGTGAACGTGTGCCCGCCGCCGCGCTGGTGCTCCTCGACGAGCCGGGAGTCCTCGAAGTGCTCGGGGCGGATGCCGACGATCACCTCGCGGGGCGCGTCGGCTGCCTCGGCCATCCGGCGGACGCGGTCGCTGAGCGGGACGTCGCCCAGCGGGGAGCGCAGCACGCCGTCCTCCAGCCCGGCCGGGACGAAGTTCATCGACGGGGAGCCGATGAACCCGGCGACGAACAGGTTGGCCGGGTGGTCGTACAGGTGCTGCGGGGCGCCGATCTGCTGGACCGCCCCGCCGCGCATGACCACCACGCGGTCGCCGAGGGTCATGGCCTCGGTCTGGTCGTGCGTCACGTAGACCATGGTCGTGCCGAGCTGCTTCTGCAGCCGCGACACCGACGTCCGCATCTGGACGCGCAGCTTGGCGTCCAGGTTGGACAGCGGCTCGTCCATGAGGAACGCCTTGGGGCTGCGGACGATCGCCCTGCCCATCGCGACGCGCTGCCGCTGCCCACCGGAGAGGTTGGCCGGTCGCCGGTCCAGGTGGGCGCCGAGGTCGAGGATCTCCGCGGCGTCGTTGACCTTCTTCTCGACGGTGGCGTTGTCCACCTTGGCCAGTCGCAGCGGGAACGCCATGTTCTCCCGCACGGTCATGTGCGGGTACAGGGCGTAGGACTGGAACACCATCGCGATGTCCCGGTCCTTCGGCGCGCGCTCGTTGACGCGCTCGCCGCCGATGCGCAGCTCGCCGGTGGTGATGTCCTCCAGCCCCGCGATCATGTTGAGGGTGGTGGACTTCCCGCAGCCGGACGGGCCGACGAGGATCACGAACTCGCCGTCGGCGATGTCGATGTCGCATTCCTGGACGGCCAGGGCGCCGTCCGGGTACTTCTTGGTCACCTTGTCCAGAACGATTTCGGCCATGTGCAACTCACCCCTTGACGGCGCCGGAGGTCAGCCCCGCGACGATTCGGCGCTGGAAGAACAACACGAACAGGATGATCGGGATCGTGATCACCACGGCGGCCGCGGCGATCGACCCGGTCGGATCCTCGAACTGGGAGCTGCCGGTGAAGAACGACAGCGCGACCGGCACCGTCCGCGACCGCTCGGTCGAGGTCAGCGAGATCGCGAACAGGAAGTCGTTCCAGCAGAAGATGAACACCAGGATGGCGGTGGTGAACACACCGGGCGCGGCCAGCGGGGCGATGACCCTGCGGAAGGCCTGGCCGGGGGTGGCGCCGTCCATCTTGGCCGCCTTCTCCAGTTCCCACGGGATCTCCCGGAAGAACGCCGACAGCGTGTAGATCGCCAGCGGCAGCGCGAACGTGATGTACGGCAGGATCAGGCCGGGCCACGTGTCGAAGAGGCCGAGCGAGCGCTCGATCTCGAACAGCGGCGAGACCAGCGACACCTGCGGGAACATCGCGATCAGCAGGGAAACGCCGACCAGGAGGTTCTTGCCGGGGAAGTCGAGTCTGGCGATGGCGTACGCCGCCATCGTGCCGAACACGACGGCGACGGCGGTCGCGATCAGCGCGATGCCGATCGAGTTCACCAGCGCCCGCACGAACTCCGTGGTCTTGAAGATCTCCGCGTAGTTGTCGAACGTCCACGAGCGCGGGATGAAGTTGCCGTCCGCCAGCGTGTCCTTGGACTTGAACGACAGCGACACGATCCACAGCACCGGGAACAGCGCGTAGATCACCACGATCGCGTTGAGGATGCCCCAGCGGGTCTTCTTGGCCGTCGTCTCGGCTCCACCGATGCCAGCCATCAGCGCTTCCCCCCGTCGTCGCTACCAGGGGCAGCCGTGCCGAACAGCTTGATGAAGATGAACGCGATGATCGCGACCGCGATGAAGATGAGCACCGACATCGTGGACCCGATGCCGAGGTTCAGCCCCTTGATGAGGTTGTTGTACGTCAGCATCGACACCGACGACGTCCCCTGGGACCCGCCGGTGAGCACGAACAGGTTGTCGAAGATGCGGAACGCGTCGAGCGTGCGGAACAGCAGCGCGACGAGGATCGCGGGCTTCATCAGCGGCAGGATCACCTTGGTGAACCGCTGCCAGCCGCTCGCGCCGTCGAGGGCCGCGGCCTTGAGCAGGTCGTCCGGCACGAGCGCCAGACCCGCCATCAGCAGCAGCGCCATGAACGGCGTGGTCTTCCAGACCTCGGCGAGGATGACCACGGCCAGTGCCGGGATCTTCTCCGTCAGCACGGGGTCGCCGCCCATCAGCTCGGCGAGGTAGCCGGTGCCCGGCGTCCACGCGTAGCGCCAGGAGAACGCGGCCACGACCGTGACGATGCCGTACGGGATCAGCGTCGAGGTGCGGACGATGCCGCGGCCGACCAGCGTGCGGTGCATGATCAGGGCCAGCGACATGCCGAGCACCAGTTCGATGACGACCGAGATGACCGTCACCGCGACCGTCACCCACACCGCGTTCCACCAGTAGGGACTGGAGAGGACCGTGATGTAGTTGTCCAGCCCGACGAACTCCTGCCGGTCGGGGAACTTCAGGTCGTAGCGCTGCAGCGACAGGTAGACCGAGTAGATGATCGGCCACGCGGTGACCGCGATCATGATGAGCGCGGCGGGCGCGCAGAGCAGCCAGCCGAGCTTCCGCTCGGCCTTCTTGCCCTCGCTCAGCACCACTTTCTTCTTGGGTTCGACGGCTTTCACCGCCGCGCCGGACTTCTCGGTCGTCGTCTGGCTCACGGCAGCACCCCCTTGGAGTCGAGCGCGTCCTGCAGTTCGGAGCGCAGGCGGTCGGCCGTCGCCCGCGGGTCGATGCTCGCGGGCGGCGAGAGGATGGTCGAGATGACCGTGGAGACGTTCTGGTAGGCGGGGGTCCGCGGGCGGACGCTCGCGGTCTTCAGCGTTTCCAGGATCGCGTCCTTCATCGGGTACGGCTTCGCCATCTCCGGGTCGTCGTACACCGACTCGATGGTCGGCGGGACGCCGTCGTTGATCGCCGCGAACTTCTGGCTCTCCGCGCTGCGCAAGCACGACACCGCTTCGAACGACTCGTCCGGGTGCTGGGTGAAGCTGCTCACCGCGTAGTTGATGCCGCCGACGGTGACCTTGGCGTCGCCGCTGCCCACCGACGGGTACGGGGCCCACTTCAGGTTCTTGATGTACTCGGGGTTCTTCGCGCCGGCCGCGTAGACGTACGGCCAGTTCAGCATGAAGGCCGCCTTGCCCGCCTCCATCGCGAGCCGCGCGTCGTCCTCGGCCGCGTTGGAGAACGACGGGTCGACCACGTCGGACGTCGCGAACTTCTTCAGCGTCTCCAACGCCTTCACGGCGCCTTCGTCGACGACGGCCTTGGTGCCGTTCTCGTCGAGGATCTTGCCGCCCGCGGAGTTGACCAGGGTGTTGAAGAGGACGACCAGGCCCTCGTACTGCTTGCCCTGGCCCTCGATGAGCCCCGGCTTGCCCTGGGCCTTGAGGTCCTCCGCCATCTGGATCATCTCGTCCCAGGTCTTCGGCGGTGTGGGCACCAGGTCGCCCCGGTACCAGAGGAGCTGGACGTTCGTGTTGTCCGGAGCGCCGTAGAGCTTGCCCTCGTAGCTCGCGGTCTCCAACGGGGTCCGGAGCGTCCCTTCCTCCACATCGGACTTCGCCGACCCGGTGAACTCCTTGATCCAGCCCGCCTTGGCCAGCTCCGCCGTCCACGTGACGTCGAGCCCCAGGACGTCCATGCTGGTGTCCTCGGCGGCCAGTCGCCGCACCATCTGCTCACGCTGGCCGTCCGCTTCGCGGGGCAGCTTGTGGTAGACGATGTCGTAACGACCGGCGGCCTTCGAGTTGCACTGGTCGACGATCTTTTGAAAACTCTCCTGCGGGTACTTGTACACGTTGATCGTGAGTCCGCCATCGCTGGACCCGCATGCCACGAGCACCGGAGCCGCGACGATCGCGGCCCCCAGAGCCGCGGCGATCCGATGGCGTGGTTTTCGGCTACGACCTGACCGGTCGACGTCCCTCATCGGCCTTGCCTCCTTCCGACAAACCACGGAGGAGCCAGACGCGCTGGGTCCGGCACCCCGTCGTGCCTCACCGACCCCGGACTGCTGACGCAGCCCGTGGATCCGGTGGGAGAAACGTAGGCCTGGTGATCACTTGCCGCAACCAAAGGAGGCAACGATTCAGTCGCGGGCCGAAGCTACCCGATCAAGAGTGCCGCTAAACCCCTAGTCTTTCGAGTCTTTCGGCCCTGCGGGACGAAGCGCGAGCCTGGCGAGCAGGTCACGGGCCTGCTCGGCGGAACGGGGCTGGCACAGCACGTCGTACCGGCCCGCGACGAGCTGGCTCGCCGACTGGAAGTCGCGCTTGCCTCGCGCCGAGGCGTAGCCGACGGCGGCGAACACGAGCCCGAAGACCACACCTATGGTGAGGCCGACCAGGATCGGCCCGGCGCTCGCGCCCCCGCTGCTGTTGAACAGGCTGAGCAGAACACCGACGAACAGGCCGAACCACGCGCCGGACGCGGCGCCCGTGCCGAGGACGCGCCCCCAAGTGAGACGGCCCGTCACCCGCTCGACGAGCATCAGGTCGACGCCCACGATCGTGACGTCCTGGACGGTGAACGCGCCGTCGGCCAGGAAGTCGACCGCGCGCTGGGCCTCCTCGTAGGTGGCGTAGGACCCGATCGGCCAGCCGGTTGGCGGCGTGGGCAACCGGGGCGGGACCCCTGGTCGGTTCTGACCGGAGAACTGACTCGTCAAGGTGACCACCTCTTCGCGGTGCTGATCACCCCATCCTGCCAAGGCGGGTCGGGCGGTGCGAAGCGGGTTCGCCGAACTCGACGCGATCGTGACCGGTTCAGCCCCGCGACCGGTAGTCCCGCAGCAGCCCGCGGCTGATGATCGTCTTCTGGATCTCGCTGGTGCCCTCGCCGATCAGCAGGAACGGCGCCTCGCGCATCAGCCGCTCGATCTCGTACTCCTTCGAGTACCCGTAGCCGCCGTGGATGCGGAACGCCTCCTGGGTGACCTCGGCGCAGAACTCGGAGGCGATCAGCTTCGCCATGCCCGCCTCGACGTCGTTGCGCGCGCCGGAGTCCTTGAGCCGGGCGGCGTTCACCATCATCAGGTGCGCGGCCT
The DNA here is from genome assembly GCA_049997955.1 of Umezawaea sp. cmx-9-4. Classification (GTDB taxonomy): domain Bacteria; phylum Actinomycetota; class Actinomycetes; order Mycobacteriales; family Pseudonocardiaceae; genus Umezawaea. Next base: position 126,265 of record JAEBDY010000006.1, read on the forward strand.
CCACCTTGGTGGCCATCTCGGCGAGCTTGAAGGCGATCGCCTGGTGCTCGACGATCGCCTTGCCGAACGCCTTGCGCTGCTGCGAGTACTCGATGGCCAACTCGAACGCCCGGATGGCGATGCCGCAGGCCCGCGCGGCCACGTTGACCCGACCGACCTCGACGCCGTCCATCATCTGCCGGAAGCCCTGCCCGGTCTCCCCGCCGAGCACCTGCTCCGGGCTGATGCGGAAGCCGTCGAACACCATCTCGGTGGTGTCGACGCCCTTGTAGCCCATCTTGTCGATCTTGCCGGGGATGGTCAGCCCCGGAGCGACCTCGCCGAAGCCCTCCGGCTTCTCCACCAGGAACGTGGTGAGGTTCCTGTGCGGCTTCTCGGCACCCTCGTCGGTCTTCACCAGCACCGCGGTCAGGTTCGAGCTGCCACCGTTGGTCAGCCACATCTTCTGCCCGTTGATCACGTAGTCGTCGCCGTCGCGCGTGGCGCGCGTGCGGATCGCGGCGACGTCGGACCCCAGCTCGGGCTCGGACATGGAGAACGACCCGCGCACCTCGCCGGTGGCCATGCGCGGCAGGTACGCGGCCTTCTGCGCCTCGGTGCCGTGCTGCTTCAGCATGTGCGCCACGATGAAGTGGGTGTTGATCACCCCGGACACGCTCATCCACCCGCGCGCGATCTGCTCGACCACCAGCGCGTAGGTCAGCAACGACTCCCCGAGACCACCGAACTCCTCGGGGATGGTGAGCCCGAACAGGCCCATCTCCTTCATGCCCTCGACGATGTCCGCCGGGTAGGTGTCGCCGTGCTCCAGCGCCTGGGCGTGGGGGATGATCTCCTTGTCCACGAAGGTCCGGACGGTCGACAGGATCTCGTCCTGGATGTCCGTGAGTCCAGCGGTCTGGGCCAGGCGCGCCATCGCACTTTCCCTTCGTAGCCTTGGGTTACCGGTGAGTATGGCCCGGTTAACGCTCGTTCGCGCCGCGAAGGTGGTCCACCACACGCCCTGAACCGAAACAGCGCCACCCACCACCACTTCAGGCGGTGAAGATCTCCAAAGCCCCACCGCAGTGACGGCACTCGTCGGCGAAGACGTGGACATCGGCGGAGCACCCCGGGCAGACGCGCATGCTCCGCTCCAGCAGGTCGTCCTGGGGACGCCGCCGGAACAACCTCAACCCCGGGCGGCCTTCCGCGTTACGTGAACGTGACATGTCGGCAGCATGCGCAGCACCGACCCCGAGATCGCCAGTCCAGACCCCGTTTTGTGCCCCGACTCACCACCGCGGACACACCCCGCGACGACCGGTCACCCGCGTGTGACCACTGCGCCACAACGACTAACACCCGTTCCGGGCCCGGAACGCGGACCCGGAACGGGGAGTTCTCAGCTCTCCGGCGGCGTCCACGGGGACTGGCGGGTCATCCCGGCGGCACGCCCCTTGGACGAGATCACCAACGCCATCTTCCGGGACGCCTCGTCGATCATCTCGTCGCCGAGCATCACCGCGCCCCGGCGCCCACCGGCCTCGGACGTGAAGTGCGAGTACGCGTCCAGGATGTTCTCGGCGTGCTCGTAGTCCTCCTGCAACGGGCTGTACGTCTCGTTGGCCGCGTCGATCTGGCCGGGGTGCAGCACCCACTTCCCGTCGAACCCGAGGGCGGCGGACCGCCCGGCCACCCGCCGGAAGCCGTCCACGTCCCGGATCTGCAGGTACGGCCCGTCGACGGCCTGCAGGTCGTTGGCCCGAGCCGCCATCAGGATCTGCATCAGGATGTAGTGGTAGGCGTCCCCCACGTCGTACCCGGGAGGCTGCTCCCCGACCACGAGCGACTTCATGTTGATGCTCGCCATGAAGTCCGCGGGCCCGAAGATGATCGTCTCGACCCGAGGGGACGCGGTCGCGATCGCGTTGACGTTCACCAGCCCCTGGGCGTTCTCGATCTGCGCCTCGATCCCGATGCGGCCGACCTCGTACCCCATCGTCTTCTCGATCTGCGTCAGCAGCAGGTCGAGGGCGTGCACCTGGGCGGCCGTCTGCACCTTCGGCAGCATGACGCAGTCGAGGTTGGCGCCCGCGCCTTCGACGACCTCGGTCACGTCCCGGTAGGTCCACTCGGTGGTCCAGTCGTTGACCCGCACGACACGGGCCTTCGCACCCCAGCCGCCCTCGTTGAGCGAGGCCACGATCGTCTTGCGGGCGTCCGGCTTCGCCAGCGGGGCGCAGGCGTCCTCCAGGTCCAGGAAGACCTGGTCCGCGGGCAACGTGCGCGCCTTGTCGATCATCTTCTGGCTCGACCCCGGAACCGCGAGGCAGGAGCGACGGGGACGCTGCTGATCGACCACTGGGGTACCTCCTCGTACCAGCCGGTAACAACCTGTAGGCGCTCACCGTGGCACGCGCGAACTCACGCCGCCCGCCACTGAGTCCCGATTCACAGATCCGTGGGACGCTTGATCGGTGGAGACAGCACAGGTCATGGACGCCGCCCTGCGCAAGGCCGCCGCCCTGTGGGTCGTGGTGCCCCCGAACCGGGGCCGACTGGTGTGGTCGCTGTGGCGCGACGGCTCCGTGTGGGTCGCCGTCGGCGGCGACCAGGAGGTCCCCGGCCTGGCGGACGGCACCGCCGTCACGATCGTCCTGCGCTCGCCGACGACGCACTCGTTCCTGCTGGAGGCACCGGCGACCGCGAGCCTGGTCGTCCCGGACGAGGAGACCGCCGCGGCGCTCCGCGCGGCCAGGTTGAACGGCCCGGCGGCGTGGACCGGGGTCTACCGGCTGGAGCTGGCGTGATCACCGTCCCGAAGGGCTTCGGCAACGGCCTCGGGCGCGGCGCCCCGGAGTGGGTCGCGACGCTTCCGGAGTTGGCCGCGGAGTTCTGCGCCCGCTGGCGCCTCACCCCGGACGGCGACCTGCTGCACGGTTTCGTCGCGGTCGTCCTCCCCGTCCGCCGAGCGGACGGCACGGCGGCGGCTCTCAAGCTGACGTGGCAGGACACCGAGACCGAGCACGAGGCACTGGCGCTGGAGCTGTGGGCCGGTCGAGGAGTGGTCCGCCTCCTGGACCACGACGACGAACGCGGCGCGCTGCTGCTGGAACGCCTCGACCACACCCGCTCGCTGATGACCGCCCCGCTCGACGTGGCGGTGCGGGTGACGGGCGAACTCCTGCGCGACCTGCGCGTCCCGGCTCCGCCCCAGGTCGGCCGGATCGGCTTCCGCGACTTCGCCGCCGACAACGCCGCCCTGGGCCACCCGGTCCCGAAACCCCTGCTGGACGCCGCGGTGGCACTGGCCCGCGACCTGGCGGCCGAGGCGGGCCGCACACTGGTCAACGGCGACCTGCACTACGGCAACGTGCTGGCGGGCGACCGCGCCCCGTGGCTGATGATCGACCCGAAACCGCTCGCGGGTGACCCCGAGTTCTGCGTGCTCCCGTTGCTGTGGAACAGGTTCCCCGAGATGGACGGCCACCGCGGGACGTGGGACCGGCTGCGGGTGCTGGCCGACGTCGCGGGTCTGGACGTCGACCGGGCGCGGGCGTGGGGGATCGTCCGGGCGGTCGAGAGTGAGCTGTGGGCGCTGCGGGCCGGGGAGGGGGAGTTCGCCGTCGTGGCCAGGGAGTTGGCGGAACGCCTCGGTCGGCGGCGGTGAGCGGGGAAGACCACAATGGATGAACCGATCTGCACGCATTCCTAGGGAAGTGACTTGATCATCGATTCGACGCGGTGGAACGGTTCGCACGGGGCTTCACCCCGAAGGGTCTTCGCCGCTCAGCTGGCCGGCCTGCCGGTCTTCGGACCGGACGGCGAGTCCATCGGCAAGGCCCGCGACATCGTCATCGGACTGCGCATCGACCGGCAGCCGCCCCGAGTGCTCGGCATGGTGGTCGAGTTGACCACGCGGCAGCGCATCTTCGTGCCGATGCTGCGGGTGAACTCGATCGAACCGAACGCCGTGACGCTGGCGACCGGGTCGGTGAGCCTGCGGAGGTTCCACCAGCGCGCCAACGAGGTGCTGGTCGTCGGGGAGCTGCTGGACGCGCGGGTGCACCTCGACTCCGGTCAGCCCGCCGTGCTCGTGGACGCCGCGATGGAGCCGACGCGCACGAAGGACTGGCGGGTGATCAAGGTCGCCGTGCGGGAGCGCACCGGGCGGCTGGCGCGGCGCGGACCGCTGCAAGTCCTGCGGTGGGAGGACATCAGCGGCGTCAGCGTGTCCGAGCTGTCCGGTCAGCCGCAGGGCGCGCAGCAGCTGCTCTCGGTCTTCGAGACCATGCGCGCGGTCGACGTGGCGACGACGTTGCACGACCTCCCGGCCAAGCGCCGGTACGAGGTCGCGGACGCGATGGACGACGAGCGGCTGGCGGACGTGATCGAGGAACTGCCGGAGGAGGACCAGAAGGACCTGCTGGCGTACCTGGACGACGAGCGCGCGGCGGACATCCTGGAGACGATGGACCCCGACGACGCGGCGGACCTCCTGGCCGAGCTGTCCGAGGTCGACAAGGACCGGCTGCTCGGGCTGATGGAGCCGGAGGAGTCCGAGCCGGTGAAGCGGTTGCTGGAGTACAAGTTCGACACCGCGGGCGGCCTGATGACGCCCGAGCCGGTCGTCCTCGCGCCGGACGCGACGGTCGCGGAGGCGCTGGCCCGCGTCCGCAACCCCGACCTGACGCCCGCGCTGGCCAGCATGGTGTTCGTCTGCCGCGCGCCGACCGCGACGCCGACCGGCCGCTACCTCGGTAGCGTGCACATCCAGCGGCTTCTGCGCGAACCGCCGTTCGACCTCGTCGCGGGCGTCCTGGACAACGACCTCGCCCGCCTGTCGCCGACGGCGTCGCTGGCCGAGGTCACCCGCTACTTCGCCGCCTACAACCTGGTCTGCGCTCCCGTCGTGGACGACGCCGACCACCTGCTGGGCGCCGTCACCGTCGACGACGTGCTCGACCACCTGCTGCCGGACAACTGGCGCGAAACGGGGCTCACCCATGCCTGACCTGCCACCCGGCCGTCGCCTCGACCAGCCGAAGCGGACCGCCAGGTTCCGGCTCGCCATCGACCCGGAGGCGTTCGGCCGCGTCTCGGAACGGCTCGCGCGCTTCCTCGGGACGGGCAAGTTCCTGTTCTGGCAGTCGCTCCTGGTGGTCGCGTGGATCGCGGTGAACCTGTTCGCCGTGACGCTGCGCTGGGACCCGTACCCGTTCATCCTGCTGAACCTGGCGTTCTCCACCCAGGCCGCCTACGCCGCGCCGCTGATCCTGCTCGCGCAGAACCGGCAGGACGACCGCGACCGCGTCTCGCTGGAGGAGGACCGCGCCAGGTCCGCCCAGACCAAGGCGGACACCGAGTTCCTGGCTCGGGAGCTGGCGGCGGTCCGGCTGGCGCTCGGCGAGGTCGCCACCCGCGACTTCCTCCGCACCGAACTGGACCGGGTTTTCCGCGAGAACGCCAAGCAGCGCCGCAAGAAGTCGACACCGGAACTGATCAGGGACGACCCGCGCTGGGACGACGTCCCGTCATGACACCAGGTCGGCCGACACCAGATCGGCCAGCAGCCGGTGGATCGCGGGCGCCGTCTCCGGGTGCGCGGCGTACTCGGCGGCCGTGACGAGCCGCACCTCCGCGATCTCCCCGCTGGCCACCGGCTGCCCGTCGAGGTCGCCGGTGAAGCAGGCCATGTCCACCAGCGTGTCCGGTCCCTCGCCGTAGGCGGGTTCCAGGTACCGGTTGTGCTCGGCCACGTCGCGGAGCCCGACGCCGAGCTCCTCCAGCACCTCGCGGTGCAGCGCCTGCACGGGTGTCTCCCCCGGTTCGAGCTTCCCGCCCGGCAGGTAGAACGCCCCCTTCGTGCGGGAACGCACCACCAGCAGCCGCCCGTCCCGCACGTGCACGAGTCCGACCACCGAGATGACCGGCGCGGTCACGCGTTCTCCTCCGCGAGCCTGCGGCACGTCAGGCCGAACGCCCCGAGCTCGGCGTCCTCGAACCCCTCGGCGAAGTGCTTGGCCACTCCGGCCAGGTGCGTGCCGGAAGCCATGCGAAGCCGTTCCAGCCCAGCCGGTGTCAGCACCGCGACGATGCCCCGCCCGTCACCGTCCGCCCGTTCCCGCCCGACCAGACCAGCCCGCTCCAACCGGTCCACGAGCCGTGTCACCCCCGACCGGGACAGCAGGACGGCGTCGGCCAACTCGGTCATGCGCAGCCGGTGTTGCGGCGCTTCGGCCAATTGGACCAGCACGTCGTAGGCGGCGAGGGATAAGCGCTGCTCAGCGATCAACTCGGCCTCAAGAGTCCGAGTGATGCGGGCATGAGCGCGGAGGAACGATTGCCACACCACTAGCTCGACGTGGTTGGGCAACCGGGAACTACCCGTTTCCGGCACGAAGTCGGATGTTACGGAAAGCACGCGACCACCTCGCCGCTGCCCCCGCGCTGGTAGGTGACCGACCGGTAGCTTGGACATATCACCCGTCGTCGTAGCATGGCCGTCCAGACGCTCGACAGACGTTTTCCGGCAAGACCATCACCAGTCCACGAAGGTCGGTGCTCGATCCCGTGACCACCACGCACACCATCCCCACGAACGATGACGTCCAGAAGGCGCTGGCCGGTGTCCAGGACCCGGAGATCAGGCGCCCCATCACCGAACTCGGAATGGTGAAGGACGTCACCGTCTCGCCGGATGGCCAGGTGGCCGTGGCGATCTACCTGACCGTCGCGGGCTGCCCGATGCGCGACAAGATCACCAAGGACGTCACGGCGGCCGTGGCCGCACTGCCCGGCGTCACCGGGGTCTCGGTCGACCTGGACGTCATGAGCGACCAGCAGCGCACCGACCTGCGGAAGAACCTGCGCGGCGGCACCGAGGAACCGGTCATCCCCTTCGCCCAGCCGGGCTCGCTGACCAGGGTGTACTGCGTCGCGTCCGGCAAGGGCGGCGTGGGCAAGAGCAGCGTCACCGTGAACCTGGCGGTGGCGATGGCGGCACGCGGCCTCTCGGTGGGCGTGGTGGACGCCGACATCTACGGCCACTCGATCCCCCGCATGCTGGGCACCGACGCCAGGCCCACGCAGGTCGAAAAAATGATCATGCCCCCGCAATCCCACGGCGTGAAGCTCATCTCCATCGGCATGTTCACCCCCGGAAACGCCCCGGTGGTCTGGCGCGGCCCGATGCTCCACCGCGCACTGCAACAATTCCTGGCAGACGTGTTCTGGGGCGACCTGGACGTACTGCTGCTCGACCTCCCGCCAGGCACCGGCGACGTGGCGATCTCAGTAGCGCAGCTAGTGCCGAACGGCGAAATCCTGGTGGTGACCACCCCCCAACAGGCAGCCGCGGAAGTAGCGGAACGAGCAGGCTCCATCGCCCTGCAAACCCGCCAACGAATCGCAGGCGTAGTCGAAAACATGTCCTGGCTGGAAATGCCGGACGGCACCAGGATGGACATCTTCGGCTCAGGCGGCGGCCAAGCAGTAGCAGACTCCCTGACCAGAGCAGTGGGCTCAGACGTACCGCTACTGGGCCAGGTCCCACTGGACCCCCGCCTACGCGAACAGGGCGACGAGGGAACCCCAATCGTCCTGGCACACCCGGAATCAGCAGCAGCACAGGTACTGACGGACGTGGCAACGAAACTCTCAGTACGCTCACGCGGCCTAGCAGGCAGACTGCTGAACGTCACGCCAGCAGGACGATAAAAGAAGAGCAAGACCAGACAGCAGGACAGAAAACAAACCAAAAAGAACATCAAGACCCACAACAAACAAAAGACGGGGTCGCAGACGTGGCCGATTTTACTCGGGGGATTTGACCCTTAAAATTGGAGATCGGGCAGGCTTTCGGGACTGCCCTTTTAGCCCGATCAAGGGTCAAATCAAGGGGTCCCCGAGTCAAATCGGCCACAGCACGCTGGAAACCGAAGCCAGCAACTCACCACCGCTGAAGGCCGAGGCCGGCAACTCACCACCGCTGGAAACCAACAGCAGCGACTCACCACCGCTGAACACAGATGGCGACGCCTCACCACCACCGGGACCCGCAGTCAGCTACTCACACCACAAAGCCAACAACCCGACCTCAAGTAGCGTCCGGGTCGTAGGGTGCCCGCTCCCCAGCCCCCAACGGCCGCTCCACGGGCGCAGGCGACGCAACCGGATGCCCATTGGGCTTCTCCGCGGGAGCGTCATCGAACAGGTGCTTGGTCACGGCCTTCTTCGGGTCGAAGTTCCGCAACTCCCGCAGGTCCTCCAACGGCTTCCGGAGTTGTTCGAACTCCGGTCCCATCTCCTGCTTCAGCTGTTCCCGGGCCCCGGTCGCGTAGTCCCGCACCTGCCGGATCGTGCGCCCCACCCACCCGGCGGCTTCCGGGAGTCGTTCAGGTCCCAGGATGAAGAGCCCGGCGACGACGATGATGAGGATCTCTACCCACCCGATGCTGTCGAACACGTCGGCTCCTCACCGCTAGCCCAATGGCCCCTGAGGCCAGATTAGCCGTCGTTCAGTCCGACTTGAGTGTGACCTGGACGGTCAGCTCGCGACCCTGCCGGGCCAGCACCACCGGCACGGTCTCGCCGATGTCGTGCTCCCGCACGGCCACGGTCAGCTCGGCCGCGTTGCGCACCATCCGGTCACCGATCCTGGTGATCACGTCGCCTTCGACGATCCCCGCCGCGGCGGCCGCGCCACCGGCGGGCACGTTCTGCACCTGGGCGCCTTCGGCGGTCTCGGCGGACGCCGACCGGGCGTTGACGTTCATGTCCGCGTGCTTGACCTCGCCGGTCCGGATCAGGGACTCGGAGATCTTGCGCGCGTAGTTGCCGGAGATGGCGAAGCCGAGGCCCACCGAGTTGCCGGTCTGCGTCTGGATGGACGAGTTGATCCCCACCAGCGCACCGGACGAGTCGACCAGCGCGCCGCCCGAGTTGCCGGGGTTGATGGCCGCGTCGGTCTGGATCGCGTCGTACGTGACCTGCGGGCCGCCGTTCTCGCCCGCGGCGGTGACGGGCCGGTTCAACGCGCTGACGATCCCCTGGGTGACCGTGTTCGACAACGACAGCGGCGATCCGATGGCGATCACCGAGTCGCCCACTTCGAGGTCGTCGGAGTTGCCGAACTGGATCACGGTCGGGTTCGTCACCTCGACCTTGATCACCGCCAGGTCGGTCTTGGAGTCGCGGCCCACGATCCGGGCGATGGCCCGCTTGCCGTCGGTGAAGACGACGGTCAGCTTGGCCGACGCGTCCTGCACCGCGGGGGCGACCACGTGGTCGTTGGTGAGCACGTAGCCCTCGCCGTCGATGACCACGCCGGAGCCGACGCCAGCGACGTTCGCGCCCTTGAACTCGATCGACACCACGCCGGGCGTCGTCCGCTGGGCGATGTCCGACACCGATCCGGCGGGCCGCTCCTTGGCGGGCTTCACCTCGGCCAGCGTGACCCCGCCGTCGGTGAGCGGGTTGCCCGCCCTGCCGAAGAACCACCCGACCAGCCCACCGGCGGTGCCGACGAGCAGGGCGGCGACGAGCAGCAGGACCAGGCCGACGGGCTTCACCCGTCGACCGAAGAGCAGCTCGGGCACGCTCAGCTGCGGCCCTGGAGCGGCTTTCGCGGACGAGGGCCCGGTGGACTTCTCCCCCACGGCGGGCGGCCCGATGACAGCGCCGGAACTCGGATCGCGCCACGGGTCTCCGGCGGGCTTCCCGTCCCAGAAGACGGGGTCGATGTCCGGGTCAACGCCGTGCTCGGCGCCGGGCGGGCGCTGGAGCTTGAGATCGGCCCCGCCGACGGGCCTGCCGAAGGCCGTGGTCAGGGCTTCGGGTGTGGGAGGAGCGGCGGGCACGTGCCCGTTGACCGCGGGTCGCTGGGAGTCGAACGCGCTGTCGACGCCGTGGGGTCGACCGAACGCGGCCGTGAGCGACGGGTCGACGGACGGCCGGTTCAACGGCCGCGGCGCAAGCCTGCGGTGTTCGCCGTCGTCGACTCCCGACACCGGGGTCGCGGGCGTGTGACCGTTGCCCTGCTCTGGCTGGCTCATCGCTCCCCGAATGGTTCCGCTGAACTACCTCAAGATAGGGGGCAAGCCTGCCTGGTGACCGGTGAAGTCCGCGTACGCGGGTCCTCAACGCCCGTGGGCGACTGATCGAAGCAGGTCAAGGCGGTCGTTCTCGTCGTGCTGGAGTGGCCCGACGGAGCTGGCGGGCTGCACCGAAACGGTGGGCGCGCTCGGGTCGCCCGCGGGTGTCGGCCGTGCCTGCGGCGACGGCTCCCCCACCGGCGTGACCAGCACCAGGGCACCGAGCATCAGCCCGGACACGACGGCACCGGCGCTGTTGCGGGCGCGACGAGCCCCGAACCGGCCGAGGACCGACGACCCGGCTCCCAGCGGGCGGGACGACCCCAGCACCGGACCGGACCCGAAAGCCGCCTGGGCGCGATCGGGGCGGAGCACCGTCACGAGCTGGCCGTCCTCCGTCACGGCGAGGCCGTCCGGGACGTTGGGCAGGTCGACCTCCTGCGGGATGGCCCGCAGCCGGTCCAGGAATCCCGATGCGCAGTTGGGCATCCCGGCGGCGCGGACCGCGAGGCGGACCTGCTGCTGGTACGCGGCCTCGGCCGAGCAGAGCGGACACCGCGCCAGGTGCGCCGTGGCGCGGCCGTGCGCCGTGGACGACAGCTCGCCGTCGACGAAGGCCACCACCACGTCGGGCAGCAGGTGTTGCTCCGACAATCCCCAACCTCGCAGGTCGGTCATGCAGAGTCCTCCAGCACTTGCTCCCGACGGCGTTCCAACGCGGCCCTCAGGGCCTGACGGCCCCGGTGGATCCGACTCCTCACGGTACCCAGTTTCACCCCGAGAGTCGCGCCGATCTCCTCGTAGGAGAGGCCCTCGACGTCGCAGAGGACCACGGCGGCGCGGAACTCGGGCGGCAGCTCGTCGAGAGCGGCCTGGAGATCCGGGTCGAGGTGGGTGTCGGAGTAGACCTGCTCGGGGCTCGGGTCGTCACCCGCGAGCCGGTCGGTGTCCTCGGGCAGCCCCTCCATGCGCAGCCGCGAACGGCGGCGCGCCATGTCGAGGAAGAGGTTGGTCGTGATGCGGTGCAGCCAACCCTCGAAGGTGCCCGGCTTGTAGGAGGCGAGCGAGCGGAACACCCGGATGAACGTCTCCTGGGTGAGGTCCTCGGCGTCGTGCTGGTTACCGGTCAACCGGTAGGCCAGTCGGTACACCCGGTCGGCGTGCTCACGGACGACCTCGTCCCAGGAGGGCGGCGTCCAGTCCGCCGACTCGATGGTGGCGACGGTCGGCGTGGGGGCGGCGGGGGACAACGCCACCGGCGAAGTCGGCTGCGTGCGCATCGGGCGGTGAAGCACCTCCAGTGGGCTGGCTAGCCCTGTGCACAGGTCAACGTGGGATCGGTTCCCGGTGTTCCCGTGTTCTGACTCTGACCACCAGCGTGACGGCCTTGCTTATAACCATCGTGAGAGTCCCCTGAGAGCACGCTGAGAATCCCGAATTACCCGTCCGGGTTCCCGATGACACCCGGACGGCTGCCCTCCGGGGCGCGACGGCGCTCCACTTCACGGCGGGTTCACCCGATTTCACCCCTTGCGGCGCTAACCTCCTGGCTTGTGACACCGGATTCGCCGCTTCGGGACTACGTGGAGCACTTCCTCCCCGAGGACGACGTGCTGACGGCCGCCCGGAGCAGGGGTGTCGAACTGGGCTGCACGCCGATCGGCAGCGGCGGAGGCGCGGCCCTGCGGTTCCTGGCCGCCGCCCTGCAGGCCAAGGCCGTGGTCGAGGTCGGCACCGGCGCGGGCGTGAGCGGCCTCTACCTGCTCGGCGGGATGCCCGTGGCGGGCGTGCTGACGTCCATCGACGTCGATCCGGAGCACCAGCGGGCCGCGCGCAAGGCGTTCACCGCGGCGAAGATCCAGGTCAGCCGCACGCGCCTGATCATGGGCCACGCGCTCGACGTGCTGCCGCGGCTCACCGACGCCGCCTACGACCTGGTGTTCGTCGACGGCGCGAAGGCCGAGTACCCGCGCTACCTGGACGAGGGCGTGCGCCTGCTGCGCCCCGGCGGCGTGATCGCGTTCGACAACGTCCTGTGGGACGGCCGCGTCGTGGACCCCTCGAACCGCGACCAGGACACCACGGCCATGCGCGAGGTGGCCCGCTCCGTCCGCGAGGACGACAGGCTGGTCCCGGTCCTGCTCCCCCTCAGCGACGGCCTCCTGGTAGCCGCCAAGAAGCAGAAGTGACCACGCTCACCCCGCTAGTGCGAGGCCGCGTCGGTAGGTCGGGTCACCATTTTTTCGAGTGGGGCAGGCAACGAAGTCCCCTGCCCCACTCGAAAAAATCGAGGCACGAACTGCCGACTTACAGCGGCCGAGCCGCCGTCTGCGGAGCAGCGGCCAGAACTACTGCGCGCGCACGTTCTTGCCCAGGACTGTCACGCCGCCGGCGCTGATCGTGTAGCGCTGGCGGTCCATGGCCTGGTCGACGCCGATGAGCGCGCCGTCCGGGACCACGACGTTCTTGTCGAGGATCGCCCGCCGGACCACCGCGCCCTTGCCGATCCGCACGCCGGGGAGCAGCACGCTGCCCTGCACGACGGACCCGACCTCGACGACGACGTCCGAGCTGATCACCGACCCGTGGATGGTGCCGGAGATGATCGAGCCCGGCCCGACCATGGAGTCCTCGGCGCTACCCCCGGCGATGAACTTCGCGGGCGGCAGCGGCGGGGTGGCGGTGCGGATGGGCCACGCCTGGTTGTAGAGGTTGAACACGGGGTGGACGGACACCAGGTCCATGTGCGCCTCGTAGTAGGCGTCGATGGTCCCCACGTCGCGCCAGTAGCCGCGGTCGCGCTCGCTCTCGCCGGGCACGACGTTGTCCGCGAAGTCGTAGACGTACGCCCTCCCCGCGTCGACCAGCATGGGGATGATGTCGCCGCCCATGTCGTGGTCGGAGTCCGGGTTGGCGGCGTCGGTGCGCAGCGCGTCGAGCAGCGCCTCGGTCGTGAAGATGTAGTTGCCCATCGACGCGAACGTGACCTCGGGGTCGTCCGGCACGTGCGGCGGGTCGGACGGCTTCTCCAGGAACTGGGTGATCAGGCCGGTCTCGTCGGAGTCGATGCAGCCGAACGCCTTGGCCTCGGCCCGCGGCACGCGCATGCCCGCCACGGTGACGCCCGCGCCGCTGTCGACGTGCTGCTCCAGCATCTGGCCGGGGTCCATGCGGTACACGTTGTCCGCGCCGAAGACCGCGATGTGGTCCGGCTTCTCGTCCTGCACCAGGTTCAGCGACTGGAAGATCGCGTCCGCGCTGCCGGTGTACCAGCGCGGGCCGAGCCGCTGCTGGGCGGGCACCGGCGTCACGTACTGGCCCAGGATGTTCGACAGGCGCCACGTCGTGGAGATGTGCTTGTCGAGCGAGTGCGACTTGTACTGCGTCAACACGCAGAGCTTGACCATGCCCGCGTTGACGAGGTTGGACAGCACGAAGTCGACCAAGCGGTAGTTGCCCGCGAACGGCACCGCGGGTTTGGCCCGGTCGGCTGTCAGCGGCCAGAGCCGCTTCCCTTCTCCACCGGCCAGGACAATTCCGAGAACGTGCGGCTGCCCTTTCACGCCCTGACCCTAACGGTGCGGAAGCGGCCCCACCAACGGTGGAGAAGGGCGGATCTCACGTTTTCCGGATTCGTTCACCCGGCTGCCCCACTTCCGGGGTTACGGTGACGCCCGTGCGAGTAGGACTGCTGACACGGGAGTACCCCCCGGAGGTGTACGGCGGAGCCGGAGTCCACGTCGGATTCCTGGTGCCGCGCCTCCGCGAGCTGATCGACGTCGACGTGCACTGCTTCGGCGGTCCACGTCCCGACGCGCAGGCTCACGAGACCGCGCCGGGGCTGGACAACGCGAACGCGGCGTTGCGGACGCTGTCGGTCGACCTGGAGATGGCCGCGGCGGTGGCGGGTGCCGAACTGGTGCACTCGCACACCTGGTACGCGAACATGGCCGGTCACCTGGCGAAGCTGCTGCACGGCGTGCCGCACGTCGTGACGGCGCACTCGCTGGAGCCGCGCAGGCCGTGGAAGGCCGAGCAGCTGGGTGGCGGCTACCGCGTGTCGTCGTGGGTGGAGAAGACGGCGTACGAGGCGGCGGACGCGGTCATCGCGGTCAGCGAGGGGATGCGGCTGGACGTGCTGTCCTGCTACCCGGACCTCGACCCGGCGCGCGTGCACGTGGTGCGCAACGGCATCGACGCCGAGGCCTACCACCCGGTGACCGAGACGGACGCTCTCGTGGCCCACGGGATCGACCCGGAGCGACCGATCGTGGCGTTCGTCGGCCGGATCACCCGGCAGAAGGGCGTCGGGCACCTGGTCGCGGCCGCCCACCACATCTCGCCGGAGGCGCAGGTCGTGCTGTGCGCGGGCGCGCCGGACACCCCGGAGATCGCCGAGGAGACCCGGCAGGCGGTGGCCGAGCTGGCCGCGGTCCGCTCGGGCGTGTTCTGGATCCAGAAGATGCTCCAGCCCGCCGAGGTGCGGCAGATCCTCAGCCACGCGACGGTGTTCGCGTGCCCGTCGGTGTACGAGCCGCTGGGCATCGTGAACCTGGAGGCCATGGCCTGCGGCACCGCGGTCGTCGCGTCGGACGTCGGCGGGATCCCCGAGGTCGTCGACCACGGCAGGACGGGGCTCCTGGTGCACTACGACGAGGCGGACACCTCGACCTTCCGGGTCGGCCTCGCGGACGCGATCAACGAGGTGCTGGCGGACCCCGCGCGGGCGGCCGAGTTCGGCGCGGCCGGCCGGAAGCGCGCCATCGAGGAGTTCTCGTGGTCGACCGTGGCGACGCAGACCGTCGAGGTCTACCGAAGTGCTGTTCACACTTAAGACGTCCCACCAGCACTTATCAGTGAAGTGACCTGAGTCACGCTCATAAGTGTGCAACCGCAACGCCCAGTAACCGCCTTTAACCCGGTAGTAGGACTTTCACCATCTACCGGGGGTACCCGCTGTGCGTTTTGGACGTGTTTCGTTGGGTTTGGTCGCCGTGGCGCTCGCCGCGGGCTGCGCGACCCCACCGGCCAAGAGCACACCGGAGCCCGCGAAGCTGACCATCGGCGGCAAGGAGGTGCTGGACGGCCACCACCTCCAGGCGCAGGCCGAGGAGGAGCTGAACTTCACCCTGAACTTCGGCTACGTGGCCCGCACCGGCAGCGGCTCGATCGACTGCTGGTTCGCCCGCACGAACGGCGAGTCCGAGGTCGACTCCAGGCTCTGGTGCGGCCCGGTGCAGGTGCCGGGCACCGGTTCCTCGGCGGACTGGGTGCCCGTGCCGCTCAAGGAGGCCGAGCAGGAGTCCGGCGGGGTGCGGTTCGAGGTGCAGCCCGCGCAGATCCCGAACCAGGGCACGCGCAGCTCGCCGGTCGGCTCGCTGGTGCGGTCGGACGGCCGCGAGACCGACCCGACCAAGGAGGAGGCCGCCAGCAGCGAGGCGGGCCCGGAGTTCCTGGCCGTGCTGCCCGACGACGGCAAGTCCGCCAACGGCGACCTCGGCCTGGCCGACGCGCCCGAGCTGAAGGTGCGCGACGACCTGCTCAGCGCGACCGCGACCGGCTGGGGCAGCCCGGCGAGCTTCCCCGACGGCAAGAGCAGCCTCAGACCCGGTCCCGGCCTGCAACTGCGGGTGCTGCGGCTGAAGGTCGAGCGGCTGCTCTCGACCGACCCGGCGTTCGACCAGCTGCCGTGGCAGGGCTACACGCCGCAGCCGTCGGAGCTGGCGCTGGAGCTGCCGGGCAGGCGGCAGCAGCTGCCCGCCGACCGGCTGCCGGAGAACGACACCGTGTTCGTGGTCTACACCGTCGCGACCGGCACGCAGGGCGGCGAGACGCTGGCGTTGAACACGATCGGCACGAAGTCGCTGGAGCAGCGGGTGGAGCTGCCGTCCGGCCGGGCGACCACCGAGATCCCCCGCGTGCTGCGCCGCGCCGCTGGCCCGGAGAAGCCCGCCGACGGCAAGCAGGGGATCGAGGTCGACGGCAAGGGCGGCGAGCTGAAGGTGCAGGGCGTGCGCCTCGGCCGCCAGCGCCCGGTGAAGGTCGCGGGCGACTACCAGGTGGCGACCGCGTCCGCGCCCGACAAGGCGCTGCTGGAGCTGCGGATCAGCGCCAAGGGCGGCGGCTTCCCGGACGCGATCGGCGGCGACGTGACGAAGGAGCTGTTCAAGGTCAAGCTGCCGGACGGCTCCGAAGCGCCGCAGGTCGGCATCCGCTACGACGGCGGCCCGTTCCCGATCGCCCTCGTCGTCGAGGTGCCCGCGGACGTCAGGTCCGCGACCCTCGAACTGACCGAGGGCACCGTGACGCTGCCGATCGTCGGCACGACCTCGATCAAGCCGCTCGACGGGCCCGTGGCCGTGCCGCTGGACTTCTGAGCCACGAGGACGGCGACCCCGGCGAGCGCGAACCACCCGACGACCAGGGCGACCAGCGCGCCCCAGCCCCACGCGCCGAACGCGGCGCTGCCCGCCGTGCCACCGGCGCTGCTGCCGACGTAGAACGCGAGCAGGTAGAAGCCCGACGACTGCCCCTTCGCCGTCGCGGGCGCCCGTGCGCCGACCCAGCCGCTGGCGACGGAGTGCGCGGCGAAGAAGCCGCCGGTGAACAGGGCCAGCCCGACCACGACGGAGACCAGCGAGTCCGGCAGCGTCAGCAGCGCGCCCGCCGTCGCGGCCCCGAGCGCGGTCACCACCACCGGAGCGCGACCGAGCCGGTCCGCGAGCCGTCCGGCGACCGCCGAGCACACCCCGCCCGCGGCGTAGGCGAGGAAGACCAGCGCCGCGAACCGCGCGGGCACCTCCAGCGGCGGCGCCGCGAGCCGGAAGCCGATCGCGTTGTAGAGCGAGATGAACGCCCCGGACGCCAGCGCCGCGATGGCGTACTGGCAGAGCAGGACCCGGTCGCCCAGCGCGGCCCGCAGCCCGCGAGGCGACCTGACCGGTCGCGCGCTGTCCGGCGGCAACGCCACCACGACCACGGCCGCGCACAGCACGCCCAGCACCGCCACGGCCGCCAGAGCGCCCCGCCAGGTCAGCCAGTCGACGCTGATCCCGGCGACCAGCCGCCCGATCATCCCGCCCGCGCTGTTGCCCGCGACGAGCGTGCCGATCGCCGCCCCCACACCCGCCGGGCCGACCTCGGCGGCGAGGTAGGCCATCGCGACGGCGGGCATCCCCGCGACCGCGACGCCCTGGAGGACGCGGAGGGCGACGAGCGCGGAGAACGACGGCGCGAACGGCAGCAGCAACGCGGTGAGCGCGGCGGCGACCACCGCCACCACGATCACCCGTCGACGGCCCACCCGTTCGGACAGCATCGCGATCGGCACCACCACCACGGCCAGCGCGCCGGTCGCCGCGCTCACCGCGAGCGACGCCCCGCCGGGACTCAGCCCGTACTCCGCCGCGAGCTGCGGCAGCACCGGCTGAGGGGCGTAGAGCAGGGCGAACGACCCCAGACCGGCGGCGGCCACGGCAACCGTTGTGCGCCTTCGACGTGTCACACCTCGACGCTAACCCATACGTCCAATGCAGATTCGTGGCAAAATCCATACGGTGATGGATGAGATGTCACTCGCGCCCAAGCTCGCCGTGCTGCGCGCGCTGGCCCAGGAGGAGCACGTCACCAAGGTCGCCGAAGCCGTCGGCCTCCCGCAGCCGACCGTGAGCCGCTGGCTCGCCGCCATCGGCGACGAACTGGGCGCGCCGGTCGTGGAACGCGCGGGCCGCGGCGTCCGGCTCACCAGGGCGGGCCGCCTGCTCGCGGAGGCCGCCGAACGATCCATGGCCGTCCTGGAGACCGGCTGGCGCCGAGCCGCCGAGGAGGTCGACCCCGAACGCGGCCAGGTGGCGATCGGCTTCCTGCACCTGCTCGGCCGCTCGGTCGTGCCGGAACTGGTCCGCGGCTTCCGCGCCGACCACCCGCACGTCCGGTTCCGCCTCGTGCAGAACTCCAGGCAGGCGGTGCTGGACTCCCTGTCCGGAGGCGACATCGACCTCGCCCTGATCGCCCCGCCGCCCGAGGAGGCGGAGTTCGGGTTCGCGTTGCTGCACGAAGAGGAACTCGTGCTGGCCGTACCGGTCGGGCACGCGCTGGCCGGACGGTCCGAGGTGCGGCTGGCGGAGCTGGCGGAAGACGACTTCGTCGCGCTGGAACACGGGTACGGGCTGCGCCAGATCACCGACGAGCTGTGCGCGGCGGCGGGGTTCGTGCCGCGGGTGATGTTCGAGGGGCAGGAGATCGAGACGCTGCGGGGGCTGGTGGGGGCCGGGCTCGGCGTGGCGGTGCTGACGCACGGGAGTTGACGGCGGCCGCGGACGTGGTGGAGTTGAGGATCGCGCCACGGGCTACGCGGACGTTCGCGCTGGTTTGGCGGGACGGGGTGCCCCTGCCGCCTGCCGTGGTGGGGTTTCGGGACCATGCGCGGGGTCATGCCTCAGGGTCAGGCTCGGGGTCAGGCCTCACCTAGCCCCTCTGGCGGGAACTTTGTGGGGTGTCCTGAAGTTGGGTGACCGTGTGGCCTGTGGCTGGTTTGCGCTGGTCAGTGGGTGTTCTTGTGTTCCAGCCGAGTGGCTGGTGGGTTTCGGCCCCCGTCGCGCGATTGTCTTCATGGTCGACCGCGCCGCGTCAAGGCGGGAAAGATGCCTTGACCCGTAGCGGTCGACCATGAGGGCGCTGGGGATCGGGGGCAGGGAGGGGAATGGCCTCAACCCCTTGGTGCCGGTGGGTTCGGGGTTGGTTTTTCGAGACCCGGCTTCTGGTTGGTCCGAGGAGGGTTCACGCCTCGGTCCTCGTTGGGGTCATGGACCGTGGTGTGCCTGGCCTCGGTGGGTCGAGGTTCGGGTTCAGGGGCTAGTGGGTGTAGCTCTCCACCAGTTCCACCAAGGTGCGGGTGGCGAAGCCTGTGGCGCCCGGGACTACTTCGTCGTAGTTCGTTTCCGCTCTGGCTGGGCCTGCGATGTCCAGGTGGGCCCAGGGGAGGTTGGCCGTGAACGTGCGGAGGAACAGGGCCGCTGTGATGCTGCCGGGGCCCGGTGGGCACTGGCGGACGTCTGCCACGTCCGACTTGACCGCGTCGGCGTGGTCTTCCAGCAGGGGCATGCGCCACCAGTTCTCGCCCACTCGCCCGCCCGCCTCGGTGATCCTGGTGGCGAGTTCGTCCGTTGTCGCGAACAGGCCGCCGGTGCGGAGGCCCAGGCTGACCTTCATGGCGCCCGTCAGCGTCGCCACGTCCACCAGCAGGTCCGGGTCGAGGGTGTTCACGGCGTAGGCGAGGGCGTCCGCGAGGACGACCCTGCCCTCCGCGTCGGTGTTGGTGATCTCGGTCGTGGTGCCGCCGTAGTGGCGCACGATGTCGCCAGGGCGGTAGGCCGAGCCCGACACGTGGTTCTCGGCGCACGGGACCAGGCCGGTCACCCGCACCGGCAAGCCGCGGCGGGCGATGGCCAGCATCGCGCCGATCACGGCCGCGCCGCCGGACATGTCCGTGCGCATCAGGTGCATGCCGTCGGCGGGCTTGATGGAGATGCCGCCCGTGTCGAACGTGATGCCCTTGCCGACCAGCACGACGTGCGGGGCCTGCCCGGTGACCGAGCGGGGCTGCCAGGACAGTTCCAGGAGCCTCGGCGGGCGGGCCGAGCCGCTGCCCACGGCGAGGACGCCGCCGAAGCCGTGCGCGGCCAGCCACTTCTCGTCGCGGACCACCGCGTTGAGGCCGGGCACCTTCGCCGCCTGCTCGGCGGCGGTGCTCGCGAGCCACTGCGGGTCCTTGATGTTGGACGGCGTGTTCGCCAGGTCGCGGCTCAGCGCGGTGGCGAGCGCCAGGTCGTACGCGTGGCCCGCCTCGGCGGCCAGGACGTCGGCGTAGCCGGGGTCCGGCACGACGAGCCGCAGCGAGCCGATCCGGGGCGGCGGGTCCTCGCCGGTGATCTTGAACCGGTAGCCGCCGAGCGCCACGCCGAGCACGAACGCGCGCACGCGCTCCGCCTCGGCCGAGGCGGGCAGCAGCACGTCGTAGGTCTTCGAGGAGTCGGCCGCGCTCAGGGCGCGGACCAGGCTCGCGCCCGCCGTGCGCCACGTCGTGGGCTCGCCGTCGCCGACGCCGAGCTCCCACCCGTCACCGTCCCGCTCGGTCTCGCCGAGCGCTGCCGCGGTGAGCACCACGGTCGGCACACCGGGTCGTGGCGCGTCGGCGACCTCGACCTCAACGAGTGCGGTGGGCACGGGGGTGCGCACGGCGGTCCTCCTCAGTCAACTGTGTATGCGGTATCACAACGAAGTGCAGCCCCGGTTCCACAGTGGAAACCGGGGCTCCGAGGCTTCTGGCTGGGATCAGCCAACGGCCGCCTTCAAGGCATCGCCCAGGGCGCTGGCCTCCTCCGCCGACATCTCGACGACGAGGCGCCCACCACCCTCGAGCGGAAC
The DNA here is from genome assembly GCA_049997955.1 of Umezawaea sp. cmx-9-4. Lineage (GTDB taxonomy): Bacteria > Actinomycetota > Actinomycetes > Mycobacteriales > Pseudonocardiaceae > Umezawaea. The sequence continues at coordinate 146,766 of JAEBDY010000006.1, forward strand.
GCGCATCACGATGCCGCGCCCCTCCTTGGTGACCTCGAGGGGACCGTCGCCGGTCCGGGGCTTCATGGCCGCCATAGCGTGCTCCCTCCGTCAAAACCCTTCCCCGTCCGACCTGGTTCGCGAAACCCGGCCGGATCCGTGCCCATTCTCCCCTATCCGGACTCAGCCGCGAAACCGAACCGATCTTTCGGTGACTCCCGTGATCAATTGTCGATCTTCACTTGTCCCTGTTCAGACGCTGGATCGCCGTACTGCAAAGGGATTCATCGCAGTCGATCACCGTCACCGGTTCGTGATCCACCGCTCGAGCCCGTGTCACCGCATTCGGCGCGTCCCAGCTCGACGGCCCGCCCTGGTCGCGCCGGGCCGGGCCTGCCAGACTCGACCGTCGTGCGAGCCCGATCCGCGTTGTTCGACGTGTACGGCGGCCACCTGCGTGAACGCGGTGGCGCCGCGACCATCGCCGCCCTGGTGCGGTTGATGGAGCCGCTGGAGTTCGCCGCGCCCGCCGTGCGGACCGCGGTGTCGCGCACGGTCCGGCAGGGGTGGCTGCACCCGGTGCGGCTGGCAGATGGCCCCGGCTACGCCATGACCCCCAGGGCCGAACGGCGGCTTGACGAAGCGGCGGCGAGGATCTACCGGACCCGGCCGTCCACGTGGGACGGTCGGTGGCACGTGCTGGTGCTGGAGGAGCTGCCGGGGCGCGAGTCGCGCGAGCGGCTGGCGTCGTCGCTGCAACTGCTCGGTTACGGCGCGTTGGGGCCGGTGACGTGGATCGCACCTCGCCCCTCCCCCGAACTGGCGGACGTGCTGGCGGTCGAGGGTGTGGCGGCGAGCACGTTCCACGGGGGACACGAGGGCGCCGACGGCGAGCTGGCCGCGCGGGCCTGGGACCTCGCCGCGCTCGGCCGGGACTACGCGGCGTTCGTCGCGGAGTGGGCGCCGGTGATGTCCGGTGTGGACGGTTCGGCCGCGCCGGAGTCGTTCGCCGCGTCGCAGCGGCTGCTCCACGCGTGGCGGAAGTTCCTCTTCCGGGATCCGGGCCTGCCCCTGGAGCTGCTGCCCGCCGACTGGCCGGGCACCGGCGCGGCGGGGTTCTTCGACCGGCACACCGCGCGCCTGGCGCCCGCCGTGCAGCGGTTCGTGGACGACTGCCTGGACAAGTCGGCGCGGAGCGAGTCCACTGCTTAGGTAGTCACCGAACCTGGAGGTCTTCACGTGCCCGAGCTCCTCATCGACGACGCCGACGGTGTGCGCACGTTCACGCTGAACCGCCCGGAGGCGTTCAACTCGTTCACGGTGTCGCTGAAGGAGGCGTTCCTCGACGCCGTCCTGGAGACCGCGAAGGACGAGTCGGTGCGCGCCGTGGTCATCACCGGCGCCGGCAGGGCGTTCTGCGCGGGCCAGGACCTCAAGGAGCACATCGCGCTGCTGGAGGCGGGCGACCCGGCGCCGCTGAACACCGTGGAGCTGCACTACAACCCGCTGATCAAGGCGATCATCGGGATGCCGAAGCCGGTGATCGCCGCGGTCAACGGCACGGCGGCGGGCGCGGGCGCGTCGATCGCGTACGCGTGCGACCTGCGGGTCGCGGCGGCGTCGGCGAAGTTCCTGATGGCGTTCGCGAACGTCGGCCTCACGTCGGACTCGGGCGCGGCGTGGACGCTGCCCAGGCTGATCGGGCACGGCAGGGCGATGGAGATGATGCTGCTCGCCCAGCCGGTCGACGCGCAGGACGCGCTGCGGGTCGGGATGGTCGGCCAGGTCGTGCCGGACGGCGAGGCGCTGGCCACCGCGCAGGCGCTGGCGCGGCGGCTCGCGGCGGGTCCGACGACGGCCTACGCGAAGATCAAGGAAGCCCTGGCGGTCGGCTCCGGCGGGACGCTGGACGACGCGCTGGAGGTCGAGGCCCGCACGCAGGCCGAGGCGGGGGCCACCTCGGACCACCGCGAGGCCGTGGCCGCGTTCGTGGCGAAGCGGAAGCCGAACTTCACCGGGAAGTAGCGCGGAAGCAGGTCTGGACGTGGTCGTCGACCATGCCGGTGGCCTGCATCAGCGCGTACGCCGTGGTCGGGCCGAAGAAGACGAAGCCGCGCCGCTTGAGCTCCTTGGCGAGAGCCTTGGACTCGGGCGTCACGGCGGGCACGTCGGCCATCGTGGCGGGCCGCACGCGGTCCTCCGCGGAGGGCGCGAACGACCACAGCAGGTCGTCGAACGGCTCGTCGAGGTCGGCGACCGCCCGTGCGTTGCGGATCGCGGCGTTGATCTTGGCCCGGTTGCGCACGATGGACGCGTCGGCCATCAGCCGCTCGACGTCGTCGTCGTCGAAGGCCGCGACGGTGGCGGGCTTGAAGCCGTCGAACGCGCGGCGGAACGACTCGCGCTTGCGCAGGATCGTGATCCACGACAGGCCGGACTGGAAGGACTCCAGGCACAGCCGTTCGAACATCTCGGTCTCGCCGTGCAGCTCCACCCCCCACTCGGTGTCGTGGTACTCGGCGTAGTCGGGCGTGCTGTCGCCCCACGCGCAGCGGACGATCACCGGCCGTACCCCTCGGCGAACCGGGCGAACTCCGCGAGCGACCTCCGCACGCCCCAGGTGAACGCGGGCCGGACCAGCGGCCAGCCGAGCCTGCCGACGAACCCGAGCGGCAGGTCGAGGCGTTCGACCCAGACGAACTCCGACGTCCGGTCGGTGACGGGGTGGACGAGGAACTCGCCGGTGCCGCGCACGACCTTGCCGGTGTGCAGCACGACGCAGCGCGACGGCGGTTCCCACTCGGTGATGCGCATGGTGTCGGTGAAGCCCAGCGGCCCGGCGCCGGTGAACGCGGCCAGCGTCGAGCCGACGCCCCTGCCGTCGCCCGCGGTCACCCTGACCGACGTGCCGAGCATCCACTCGCCCTGCCGGGTCCAGTCCGTCATCGCGGCCCACGTCGTCTCGGCGGGCGCGGACACGGGGACCCGGAGTTCGAGTTCGGTCACGACGGACTCCCGTTGTCGGCCGCGTGCTGCGGCACGGGCTCGGGTTCCGGCACGGGTTCGGGCACGGGTTCGGGCTCCGGCTCGGACTCGGGTTCGGGGCTCACGCCCTCCAGCTCGGCGATCCGGTCGCGCAGCTCGTCGACCTCGGTCGCGAGGCGTTCCAGCACCCAGTCGACCTCGGCCATCTTGTAGCCGCGCACCACCTGTTGGAAGCGGAGGCTGCGGACGTCGTTCGAGGTCACGTCCTCCGGCGGGAGCCTGGTCGGCGACGCGCCGGGCGGCAGGGGGGCCAGTTCCTCGCCGCGGCCGAACACGAGCGCGGACAACAGGAACACCACGGCGGCCACGAGAACCATGACGACGAGGTAGATGAGCGCGGTGGTCACGACGACGATCGTGGCACATCGCGGCGCATCAGACTGCGGACAACGCCAGACAGCGCTTCGCCAGGACCCCGACCCGGAAGAAGACGACGTAGAACAGGGCCACCGCTCCCAGGACCGGCGCGGGCATCAGCAGCCTGGTCGCGTCGAGGGTCGCGGTGCCGGTGACGACCGCGAGGTTGCACGCCACGGCGAGCACGACGCAGCAGGCGGTGACCGCTCCCGCGAGCCTGCCCAGGGTCGCCCCGCTGACGCCGCGCCGGGACAGCAGGCGCCCGGTGACCAGGGAGAGCAGGGCGAACGAGCTGATGATCCACGGGACGTAGCCGTTGGCCCTGGCGACGACCAGGTACCACTCGGGCGGGGCCAGTCCGTCGAAGCCGGACCACGGGCCGATCCAGAACATCCGGTTCAGCTCCCACAGCACGTACGTCAGCGGGACCAGCAGGGCCAGCGTGCGCAGCGTGGTCGCGGCGTGCGCGACGGCCAGTTCCTCCTGGTAGCCGGGGGCCACGACGGTGAGCGGGCCGAACTCCTCGACCGCGCGGCGTTCGGCGTCCTCGGGGGACAGCCCGCCGTCGCGGTAGGAGTCGGCCGCGTCGGCGAGGCTGTCGCGGGCCTCGGTGAGCAGGTCGGCCTTGACGGCGGCCGGTCCGCGCAGCCGTCCGTCCAGCTCGTCCACGTACCGCGAGATCACGCCTGCTCCGGCCACGGGCCACCTCCGAGGACGCCTTCGATCGCGACGGTGAACTCGCGCCACGCGACGCGCTCGTCCGACAGGGCGCGCTGCCCGGCCCCGGTGAGCCGGTAGGTCCGGCGCTGCCGCCCGGCGACGGTGCTCCACTCGCTGGCGACGTGCCCGGCCCGTTCGAGCCTGCGCAGCGCCGGGTAGACGGTGCCGGTCGGCAGGTCGAGCGCGCCGCCGCTGCGCTTCTGGAGCGCCTCGATGATCGCGTACCCGTGCAGCTGCACGCCGTCGAGCGTGGCGAGCAGCAGTGCGTCCAGGTGGCCGCGCAGCGCGTCGGACTTCATGAGTAGCGAGTCTACGGGTCCTGACGGGGGTCGACATCGGGGGAATCCCCGATGTCATGTAGCCAGACTACCTATAGCGTGTCGACTTATGGACGCTCTCGACCTGGCGCGGGCCCAGTTCGCCACCACCACCTCGTTCCACTTCCTCTTCGTGCTGCTGACGCTCGGACTGGTGACGATGGTCGCCGTCGTGCAGACCGGGTTCACGCTGAGCCGGACACCCGTGCTGGAGCGGATGACCCGGTTCTGGGGCCGGATCTACGTGGTCAACTACGCCCTCGGCATCGCGACCGGGATCGTCATGGAGTTCCAGTTCGGCCTGAACTGGTCCGGCCTCTCCACCTACGCGGGCGACGTGTTCGGGGCGCCGCTGGCGATCGAGACGCTGGTGGCGTTCTTCCTGGAGTCGACGTTCCTCGGCCTGTGGATCTTCGGCTGGGGGCGGCTCGACCGGCGGGTGCACCTCGCGCTGATCTGGCTCGTGGCGGTCACGGCCTACGCGTCGGCGTTCTGGATCATGGTCGCCAACGGGTTCCTCCAGCACCCGGTCGGCCACGAGGAGCACGACGGGGTGCTGCGGCTCGTCGACTTCGGCGCCCTGCTGACGAACCCGACGTTCACCTCCGCCTTCCTGCACGTCGTCGGAGGCGCGCTGACCGTCGGCGGGGTGTTCGTGGTCGGCGTCAGCGCGTACCACTTCATCCGGCGCACCCCGGAGGTCGACTTCTTCCGCCGGTCCCTGCGCCTCGGCGTGGTGACCACCGCGCTCGCCACGCCGCTCGTCGTCGTGGCGGGCTTCGCCCAGTTCCCGGTCATCAGCGACTTCCAGCCGGACAAGCTCAGGACCATGCCCGGCCTCGGGGTGCCGCTCGCGTTCATGATGCTGATCGGCGTCGTGCTGATGCTGGCGAGCTGGATCACGCTGCCGCTGCTGGTCCGCGACTGGGTCGTCCGGCTGCGCTTCCCCCTGTACCTCATGGTGTTGGGGATACCGCTGCCGTTCATCGCCGCAATCGGCGGCTGGGTGGTGCGCGAGGTCGGCAGGCAGCCGTGGCTCGTCCAGGGGCTGCTGCTCACCGAGGACGCCCTGTCACCGGTGAGCGCGAACTCCATGCTCGCGTCGTTCATCGCCTTCACCGGCGTCTTCGCCGTGCTCGCGGTGGCGGACTGGGTGCTGATCGCGCGGATCGCGCGCCGCGGGCCCGAAAGCGAATCGGCCCCGCACCCCGTGTCCGCGCTCGCACCGGCCCTGTGAAGGGGGATCGACCGTGGAAGCGTTCTGGATCGTCCTGCTCGGCCTCCTGACCGCGGGCTACTTCGCGTTGGCGGGCTTCGACTACGGCACCGCGCTGCTGTTCCGGTTCGTCGGCCGCGACGAGCGGGAGCGGAGCGGGGTGCTCGGCGCGATGACGCCCTTCGTGCTGGGCAACGAGGTGTGGCTGGTCGCCGCCGTCGGCGTGCTGTTCGGCGCGTTCCCCCGCCTGGAGGGGGAACTGCTGTCCGGCCACCACGGGGCGTTCGTCACGATCGCCACCGGCCTGGTGGTGTTCACCGCGGCCGTGCAGCTGCGCGGCGCCGACCCGGTCTGGGACGTGCCGCTGATCGCGGGCGCGCTGGCGGTCGCGGTCGGCTGGGGTGTGCTGGCGGCCGACCTGACCGGCGCGCCTGCGCTGCTGTGGGCGGTGGGCGTGGTGGCGCTGTTCGCGTTGCACGGCGGCACCTTCCTGGCCTGGCGGCTGCCCGGCCGAGCGGGCGACCGGGCCCGCGCGCTCGCCCGGTCGCTGGTGCCGCCGTGCGTCGTGTTCGTGCCCGCGGCGGTCCTGCTCGCCGGACCGGTCCGGCACCCGGCGCCCGCCGTCGTCGGCGCGGTCGCCGTGCTGGTGCTGCTGATCGGCGCGGCGGTCACCTCCGACCGGACGGCGTTCCTCTGCACGGCGCTCGCCTGCGCCCTGCCGGTGCCGGTCGTGTTCGCCGCGCAGGAGGTCGTGACCGCCGAGACCATGGCGCACACCAACACCCTGGAGGTGCTGGCCCCGGTCGCGCTCGCGGTGCTGCCGCTGGTGCTGCTGTTCCAGTGGGCGACCTGGTGGATGTTCCGGGTCCGCCGTGCGTGACCGCCGCTACGTGGCGCTGCTGGGGGTGTTCGCGGTCGCCACCGCCGTCCTGGTGCTGGCGCAGGCCGAACTGCTGGCGCGGGTGTTGAGCGGTGGCAACGGGATCGCGCCGCTGGGCGGGATCGTCGTGGCGCGGGCGCTGCTCGTGTGGGCGCAGCGGGTGTGCACGCAGCGCGCGGCGGCTTCGGTGAAGGCCCGGCTGCGCAAGGAGGTGCTGGCCGACGCGGCGACGCGGCGCGGCGACCGGGCGGGCGAGGTCAGCACCCTGGTGACCAGGGGCCTGGACGCGATCGAGCCGTACCTGGCCGGGTACCTGCCGCAGCTCGCGGTGGCGGCGGTCGTGCCGCTCGCGGTGCTGCTGCGGCTGGCGTTCGCCGACCTCACCGCCGCGCTCACGATCCTGGTGACGCTGCCGCTGATCCCCGTGTTCGCCGCACTGGTCGGCGCGCACACCAGGGACAGCACCCGGCGGCAGTGGGCGGAGCTGTCCACCTTGGGCGGTCACTTCCTGGACGTCGTGGCCGGGCTGGGGACGTTGAAGCTGTTCGGCCGGGCGAGCGCCCAGGCCGCCACCGTCCGCGCGATGGCGACCGCGCACGCCGACTCGACGATGCGAACGCTGCGGGTCGCGTTCCTCTCCGCGCTGGTGCTGGAACTCGTGGCCACGCTGTCCGTGGCGCTGGTCGCCGTGCCGGTCGGCCTGCGGCTGCTCAGCGGCGGCGTGGACCTGCGCGTCGCGCTCCTGGTGCTGCTGCTCGCCCCCGAGGCCTACCTGCCGCTGCGGGCGGCCGGAGCGCAGTTCCACGCGGGCGCGGAAGGCTTGGCGGTGCTGGAGAAGGCCGCCGTCGCCCCTCCCCCGCCCGTCACGGCCGTGCGCAGGCCACCCGACCTGGGCCGCGCGGAGATCGTGCTGGAGGACGTCGGGGTCCGGTCGTTGCGGGGCCTGACCCTGAGGATCGCGCCGGGTGAGCGGATCGCGCTGGTCGGACCGAGCGGGGCGGGCAAGTCGACGCTGCTCTCGGTGCTGCTGGGCGAGATCACGCCCACGTCCGGGCGGGTCTTGGTGGACGGGGTCGACCTGCGGGAGATCGACCGCACGGCGTGGCTGCGGCAGCTCGCGTGGGTGCCGCAGACGCCGACCGTGTTCGAGGGCACCGTCGCCGAGAACATCGGCGTCGGTGGTCCGGGCGCGGTCGCCGCCGCGCACGCCGTCGGCCTCGGATCCCTGGTGGACGCCCGCCACCCCCTGTCCTCCGGCGAACGGCAACGGGTCGCGGTGGCGCGCGCCCTCGTGCGCCCGGAAGCCCGGTTGCTGCTGCTGGACGAGCCGACCGCCCGGCTGGACAGCGGCACCGAGGCGACCGTGCTGCGGGTGACCCGCGCGCTGTCCCGCGGCCGGACCACCGTGCTGGTCGCCCACCGCCCCGCCCTGCTCGACGAGGTCGACCGGGTGGTGGAGATCCGGTGAAGCGCTTGCTGCTGGCGGTGTTCGCCGCCACCCTGGCCGAACTGTCGGGGGTCGCGCTGATGGTCACCGCGGTGTGGCTGGTCGTCCGCGCGGCCGAGCAGCCGCCGATGGCGGCGCTCACCGTGGCGATCGTGGCCGTGCGGGCGTTGGCGCTGGCCCGTGGCGGGCTCCGCTACGCGGAACGGCTGGCGGGCCACGACGCCGTGCTCCGCTACCTGGCCGACCTGCGCGGCCGGGTGTACGACTCCCTGCTGCGCCAACCGGTTCGGCGGCACAGCGGCGACCTCGTCACCAGGCTGGTGTCCGATGTGGACGCCGTGCAGGACGTGGTCCTCCGCTGCCTGCTCCCGGCGTGCGTGGCCGGGCTCGTCGGAGCGGTCGCGGTCTTCCTCGTGCCTGCGCTGGTGGTTCCCGTCCTGGTCATGGGCGTGCTGCTGCCGCTGGCCGCGTTCGCCTCGGCGGACCGGCACCTCCGCGCGCTGGCCCCGCTGCGGTCCCGCCTCGCGGAGCGCGCGGTGAGCCTGGTCCACGGCGCCGCCGAGCTGACCGCGTTCGGCGTGCTGGACGACGAACTGGCCAGGTCGGATCGGGTGATCACCGACATCGCCACCCGTGAACGCCGGTCCGCGACCCGCACCGGGGCACTGGCGGCCGTGGCCGTGCTGACCCAGTTCGGCACCGCGCTGGCGCTGCTGGCCACGGGCTCCAGCGCGCCGACCGTGCTGGGCGCGGTCGCGGCGCTGGAGGTGTTCCTCCCCCTCACCACCGCCGCGCAGCGCTGGGCCGAGGTCCGTGGCTCGCTCGCACGGGTCCGCGAACTGCTCACCGCCCGACCGGTCCCGTCCGCTTGCGAGGAACTCCCGCCGGGCAGGCGGATCGCTGTGGTCGGCCCGAGCGGCGCGGGCAAGACGACGCTGCTCTCCCGGTTCGCCACCCCCGAGGCCCGCGGCGCGCTGGCCGACGCCCACGTCTTCCACACCACCGTGCGCGCCAACGTCCTGTTCGCCAAACCCGGTGCCACGCAGGAGGAACTGGACCAGGCGGCCCGCACGGTCGACCTGGACCTCGACTGGGACACCGTGGTCGGCGAGCACGGCACCGCGATCTCCGGCGGCCAGCGCCAGCGCCTCGTCCTGGCCCGCGCCGTCCTGGCCGCCCCGGAGGTGCTGCTGCTGGACGAACCCGTCGAAGGCCTCGACCCGGCCCACGCCGACGAGGTCCTGACCCGCGTGCTGGCGAGCGCACCGGGCGCGGTCGTCCTGGTCACCCACCGCCTGACCCCGTTGGCGCACGAGCACTTCGACGAGATCCTGGTGCTGGAACGCGGCGCGATCAGCCAACGCGGCAGCCACGCCGAGCTGGTCGCCGCTCCCGGCTACTACCGGGACCGGTGGGAGGACGAGGTCACGCCAGTGCGCGCAACACCCGCGTAGGCGTGCGGGTTCCGGCGATCGACGCGACCATCTCCACGGTCCGCCGGGTCTGCCGCACCTCGTGCGCGCGGAACACGCGTGCTCCCGTCCACGCCGCCACGGCGGTCGCGGCGAGGGTGCCGTCGACGCGGTCGCCGACCTCCGCGCCGAGGGTCTCGCCGACGAAGTCCTTGTTGGACAACGCCATCAGGACCGGCCACCCGGTGCCGACCAGTTCGTCCAGGCGTCGCAGCAGCTCCAGGCCGTGCCAGGTGTTCTTGCCGAAGTCGTGGGTGGGGTCGATCAGCACGCCCTCCGGCGGAACCCCCAGCGCCACCACGCGTTCGGCGTGCTCGACCAGTTCCGCCACGACGGAGGCGACGACGTCGGTGTAGCGGGGGCGGTGCGGGTCGGTGCGCGGGGGCAGGCCGCCGGTGTGCGAGCAGACGATGCCCACGCCGAACTCGGCGGCGACCTCGGCGAGTTCGGGGTCGGCGCCCGCCCAGGTGTCGTTGAGCAGGTCGGCGCCCGCACGGCACACCTCGCGGCCCACCTCGTGGCGCCAGGTGTCGACGCTGATCACCAGGTCGGGGTGCCGGGAGCGGACGCTCGCGACGAACGGGACGACGCGGCGAGCCTCTTCGCGAGCGTCGACCACCTCGCCCTTGGAGCCCGCGCGGACGCCGCCGATGTCGACGATGTCCGCGCCCTCCGCCACGGCCCGGTCGACGGCCGCCAACGCGGCGTCGTCGGCGAACGCCGCCCCGCCGTCGTAGAAGGAATCCCTGGTCCGGTTGACGATCGCCATCACCAGCGCGCGGTCGTGCGGGACCTCGCGTGCACCGAATCGCACTCGCTTCACAAGGCCCGATGGTGCCACGAGCCGTTAATGGTGAACTGGATCACAGCTATTGCTACTTGGAAGTAGGAACTGTTTACTCACCGGTAACTCATACGTGATCCAGGTCACGGTTCAACGGGAGGACCTCGTGCGCCGATCACTCGTCCTGTTCCTGACGACCCTCCTCGCCTTGGGCCTGCTCACCCCTGTCGCGCAGGCCGCGGGCTTCAGCACCACCTACCGGACCATCCCCGGCGCGGGCGGCACGCCCATCCGCGCCTTCGTGATCGAGCCGACCGGCCGCGGCAACGGCCCGTTCCCCCTGCTCGTGCTGCCGTCGAGCTGGGGCGTCAACAACATCGAGTACGTCGGCGCGGCCGCGAAGTTCGCGTACGAGTCCGGGTACGTGGTGGTCAGCTACACCAGCCGGGGGTTCTACGACTCCGGCGGCGAGATCGACGTCTCGGGACCGGACACGGTCGCCGACGTGAGCAGGGTGATCGACTGGGCGGTCGGGAACGCCAAGGGCGACGCGGGAAAGGTCGGCGTCGCGGGCATCTCCTACGGCGCCGGGCAGGCCCTGCTGGCCGCCGCCGTCGACCCGCGGATCAAGGCCGTGGCGGCGCTGAGCACGTGGACCGACCTGGCCCGCTCGCTCTACCCGAACGAGACGGTGAACAGCCAGGCCGTCGAACTGCTGGTGGCCGCGGGCAAGCTCGTCGGACGGCCGGGCCCGGTGCTGAGGGAAGCGGAGGCCGCCTACCGCGACGGCCGCTTCCAGGAGGTCGTCCCGATCTCGGAATCGCGGTCGGCCGCGAACAAGATCGCCGCGATCAACGCCAACCGCACCGCCGTGATGATCGGCAACGCCTGGAACGACGGCATCTTCGCGCCGGGTCAGGTCACCGACCTGTTCGCGAAGCTCACCGGCCCGAAGCGGCTGATGCTCTCGCCCGGCGACCACGCGACCGCCGAGCTGTTCGGCGCCGCCGGTCTGCCCAACGACATCTGGGCGTCGGTCGGCCGCTGGTTCGACAAGCACGTGCGCGGCGTGGACAACGGGATCGACCGGGAGGACCCGGTCAACCTGAAGCCGAACACCGGGGGTGGCTGGAAGACGTTCCCCAGTTGGGCGGCGGCGTCGGCCGCGCAGGACAAGCTGTACCTGACCGGCCCGTCCTGGGGCACCGGATCGCTGGCCCCGGCGGCGACCACGGGCTGGCAGAACCGGATCGCCGCGGGCTGGCCGACCGTCGCCGACAGCGGGACGCTGCTGCTCAGCGGGGCTCTCCAGGGCTTCTTCGGCATCCCGACCGGGGTGTCGATGCCGCTGGTGGACCGCAACGCGGCCGCCGTGTGGTGGGGGCCGACGTACTCGCGGACCACCGCCGTCAGCGGGGCGCCGAAGCTGCACGTCACGGTCACGCCGAGCGCGCCGACCACGACGATGTACGCGTACCTGTACGACGTGGGGTCGCTCGGTCTGGGTTCGCTGGTGACGCACAAGCCAATCACTCTGCGGAACGCGGCACCCGGTGTGGCGAAGACGCTGGACTTCGAGCTCGAACCGGTGCTGTGGGACGTTCCCGCAGGCCACCGGCTCGTCCTCGTGGTCGACACCGTCGACCCGCGCTACCTCACCGAGAGTTCGCTCGGGTCCAGCGTCACGTTCAGCTCCCCGGCGGCGGACCCGTCCTGGCTGCGGGTCCCTCGCGGGTGAGCCTCTCGTCGGACGGCAGGGCGACCTCGCCCCTGCCGTCCGGCGGGTTCGTCCGCGCCAGCCCCAGCGCCACGTCCACCTGGTCGGAGTGGTGCAGCCCGGCGACCGCGTCCAGGTCGAACCACTCGGCCCGGTCCGACGACCCGCCGACCTCGTGCCGCAGCTCTCCGCCGGTGACGCGGGCCTCGTAGATGATCCGCAGCCCGTGGAAGTCGACCCCGCCGTCCGGGCGGTCGAAGTGGCGGCGAACGGTGTGCACCCCCAGCAGCCTCTGCACCTCGATCGAGTACCCGGTCTCCTCGTCGACCTCGCGGATCACGGCCTCGTACGGGTCCTCGCCGTGGTCGATGCCGCCGCCGGGCAACGTCCAGCGCTTGCCGCTGGGCCCCACCCACCGCGAGAGCAGGATCCGCCCGTCCCGGACGCACAGCGCGTACGCGGCGACCCTGAGCTGATTGATGATCTCCACGGACACCATCCTGACAGCAGATGACAGCCATTGGTGTTTGGATCTGGGCATGACCACCCAGCTGAAGGCAGCTTTCACGATCACCCGCTGGGACGAGTCGACGTACGAGGCGGGCGAGCCGAAGCTCGCGCGGGTCGACGTCGGCAAGACGTTCACCGGCCCGCTGGAGGGCACGAGCACCGCCCAGCTGCTCACCTGCGCCGCCGCCGACGGCTCGGCGGGGTACGTCGCTTCGGAGCGGTTCACCGGCACCCTCGACGGCCGCACGGGCACGTTCGTGCTCCAGCACGGCGCGACCATGTCCCACTCGGGACCGTCCTTCTTCGGCCACGTCGTGCCGGGTTCGGGCACCGACGAACTGGTCGGCCTGACCGGTGCGGCCAGGGTGGAGCACCAGCTGATCACCCTGGACTACGACCTTGGTTGAGTCGGTCGACCGCGAGCAGGTGCTCGCGTACCGCGTCGCGGCGCACCAGTTCGACCGCGCGTCGACGGACCTGGACGTGTTCGACCTGGGGGTGCAGGACTCGGAACGGTCGGCCGCCGCGGCGCTCGCCGCGCGCCTGGCCGTCGATCCGGACCTGACCGCGTACACGACCACCTGGAGCGTGCGCGGTGCTCCGCACCTGCACCGCCCCGCCGACCTGCCCGCCTTGGCGGCACGGGTGTGGCCGCTCGGCGACGCCGACGCGGTGGCCCGGATGTCCCGCCCCCGCGGTGTCGTCGAGGGGCGGGCCGTGTTGGCCGCCGTGGCCGAGGCGCTGCGGGAGGTCGTCGTCGAACCCATGACCAAGGGGGAGGCCAGCGGTCTCGTCACACCGTTGGTGCCGAAGGAGGTGACGGCCTGGTGCCGGGGGTGCGACACGACCCACGTGCAGGATCCGGTGTTCCGGCTGGCCGTCCTCCCCGCGGGTCTGGTCTTCGACGTTCGGCGGAAGGCCGTCACCTTCGTCCCGATGGACGACCGGCCGGAAGTGCCTTCGTCCGCGGAGGGGTTCGGCGAGTTGCTGCTCGCCTACCTGAGGCTGCACGGGCCCGCAGGCCCGTCGGAGGTGGCGGGCTACTTCGGGACCACCGCGGCGGAGATCAAGAAGGTGTGGCCCGGCGAGCTGGTCGAGGTCTCGGTGAGCGGGAAGCGGGCTTGGGTGCCGTCGGACCGGGTGGACGCGCTGGTGAATCCACCCGAGCCCCGTGCCGTTCGGTTGCTGCCGCCGTTGGATCCGTACCTCCAGGCCCGCGATCGGGATCTGCTGGTGCCGGACAAGGGCCACCAGAAGGAGGTGTGGCGGATCCTCGGGCGGCGGGGCGCGATCCTGGTGGACGGGGAAATCACCGGCACGTGGCGGGCCAAAGCCTCGGGGAAGCGGCTGGAGGTGGCGCTGAACCCGTTCGGTGGGCGGGTGCCTCCGGAGGTCGAGGAGGAGGCGCGGAGGTTGGCCGCCGTCCGCGGGTTGGAGTCGGCTCGGATCGGGTGAGCCGACCGTCGACCCGGCTCAGCCGAGGGTGCGGATCGGGGCGCCCGCCAAGAACGCGTGGACGTCCTCCACCGCTTCGCGGAAGTACGTCTCGTAGTTGGTGTCGGCCACGTAGCCCAGGTGCGGGGTCGCCAGGACGTTCGGCAGGCGTCGGAGGGCGTGGTCCTCCGGTAGTGGTTCCTGCTCGAACACGTCCAGGCCCGCGCCCGCGAACCGGCCCGCCTCCAGGGCTTCCACCAGTGCCGTCTGGTCGACGATCGCCGCGCGCGAGGTGTTGACCAGGAACGCGGTCGGTCGCAGCAGCGCCAACGCCTCCGCGTCCAGCAGACCCCTGGTCCGGTCGCCGAGCACCAGGTGGACCGAGACCACGTCGCTCCCGGTGAGCAGGTCCGCCAGCGATCCGGCGAGCCGCACGCCTTCGGGGTCGGTGCGGTCCGCGGTCAGGTTGGCGCTCCACGCCGTCACGTCCATCCCGAACGCCTTGGCGATTCGCGCCATCCTGACGCCGATCTTGCCGAATCCCAGCAGCCCCAACGTCTTCCCGGACAGGCCGGTGCCGACCGTGCTCTGCCACGGGCCTCCGGAGCGGAAGGAGCCGTTCTCCGGCACCAGGTGCCTGGCCAGTCCCAGGATCAGCGCCCAGGTCAGTTCGACCGGTGGTTCCGGTGTGCTGCCCGTTCCGCACACGGTGATCCCGGCGGCAGCGGCGGCGTCCAGGTCAATCGCCGCGTTGCGCATGCCGCTGGTGATCAGCAGGCGCAGGTTCGGCAGGCGGGCGATCAGCGACGCGTCGAACGGCGTGCGCTCGCGCATGACCACGACGATCTCGCTGTCGCGCACGGCGTCCACCACCTCGTCCTGCGTGGCGAAGTGCTCGCGGTGGACCGTGACGTCCACCGCCGACCAGTCCGCCAGGCGCAGTGCGACCCCCTGGTAGTCGTCCAGCACCGCGCAGCGAAGTCCCATGGCCACCATGGTGCCGGTCGCGTGCGACCGGCACCATGCGGGGTGAGGACTAGTTGTCGACGATGCCGACCGCGCCCAGCACGGCCTGCAAGCCGTCCTCGGCGATGTTGTGGTCGGTTTCCAGCACCGCGGTCACGGACGCCACGTCGGCGGACAGGCCTGCCGCCTTCGCCCACTCGACCACGGCGACCGCCAACGCCGCCGCGCGTTCGGGCAGGGTCTCGGCCAGCTCCTCGGGGTCGGGCGCGGGCAGGCCCTCGGCCGCCGCCGCCTCCGCGTACGCGACCTCGCCGAACACCCACTCCCACTGCTCCTGGCCGCCGTCCCAACCGGTCACCACGCACATGTCGCTGTCCGCGACGGTCGCGGAGATGGCGGCGCCGGTGCCGACGAGCTGCACCAGCGGCTCCTCGTCCAGCACCGGGAACTCCCACCACTGCCAGCCTTCGACGGCGTCGAGCTGGTAGCCGTCGTCGAGTTCCTCGTCATCCCCGCGTCGCACGACGTAGGAAGCCCACTTGCCCATCTGATGAATCTCCTCAGTTCGCGCAGGCGTCCAGCGCCGTCGCCACGTCTCCGGTGATGGTCAACGAGTCCAGGGCGGCCCGCGAGACGAAACCGCGACCGCTCAGTTCGCGGACCCAGTCGAACAGACCCCGGTAGTGGTTGTCGACGTCCAGCACCACGACCGGTTTGGTGTGCATGGACAGCACCCGTGATGTCCACATCTCGAAAAGCTCCTCGCACGTCCCGATCCCGCCGGGCAGGGCGAGGAACGCGTCCCCGTGCGCTTCCATCAGCGCCTTGCGTTCGCGCATGGTGTCGACCACGACCAGCTCGTCCGCGTGGTCGTCGGCGAGTTCCGTGCCGACGAGGCCCTTCGGGATGACGCCGAGGGTCCGGGCACCGCCTTCACGGGCCGTGCGGGCCACCTCGCCCATCATCGACACGCTGCTGCCGCCCCACGTGAGCGACCAGCCGCGCGCGGCGATCTCGGCGCCCACCTCGGCGGCCAGTTCCAGGTAGCTCGCCGGGACGGTGCGCAGGGATCCGCAGTAGACGGTGACCCTGGTCGGCATCAGTGCGCCTCGTCCCAGGCCTTGTGGGCCTCCTGCACGACCCGCACGGCGTCGTCGATGTCGTCGGTGAGGTGCAGCAGCGCCAGGTCCTTGTCGCCGACCTTCCCGCTGGCCAGCACCGAGTCCTGGATCCAGTCGTACAGGCCCTGCCAGTAGGACCGTCCGAAGAGGACGACCGGGAACTTGGTGACCTTCTTGGTCTGCACCAGGGTCAGGGCCTCGAACAGCTCGTCGAGCGTGCCGAACCCGCCGGGCAGGCAGATGAACGCCTGCGAGTACTTGATGAACATCGTCTTGCGGACGAAGAAGTACCGGAAGTTCACGCCGAGGTCGACGAACGGGTTGAGGCCCTGCTCGAAGGGCAGCTCGATGCCGAGCCCGACGGAGAACCCGCCAGCCTCGGAGCAGCCGCGGTTGACCGCCTCCATCACACCCGGTCCGCCGCCGGTGATCGCCGCGAACCCGGCCTTCGCCAGCGCGGACCCGAGGTCGCGGCCGATCTGGTACTCGGGGTGGTCGCGGGGCGTGCGCGCGGACCCGAACACGGTCACGGCGCTGGGCACCGCGGAGAGGGCGCCGAAGCCCTCGACGAACTCCGCCTGGATCCGCAGCACCCGCCACGGGTCGGTGTGCACCCAGTCCGACGGCCCGCGCGAGTCGAGCAACCGCTGGTCGGTGGTGGTCAGCTCGACGCGCTGGGAACGGCGCAGCGTCACGGGACCGCGCTGCCGTTCCTGCGGGTGCTCGTCGACAGAGTTGTTGTCAGTCATCGGCGGGATTCTAGGTCAGGAACACCACCGGGTGACCTACTCAGGTGAGGAACCGGCGCAGCACGTCGAGGCAGTCGGTGATCTGCCCGACCGGCACGTTCTCCTGCCGCGTGTGCGCCAGCGTCGGGTCGCCCGGCCCGAAGTTCACCGCGGGCATGCCCAGCGCCGCGAACCGCGCCACGTCCGTCCACCCCAGCTTGCCAACGGGCGTGGCCCCGGTGGCCTCGACCAGCCGCCGGGCCACCGGCGAGGACAGACCGGGCAGCGCGCCCGCGGCGACGTCCGTGACGACGACGTCGAACCCGTCGAACACCTCGCGCAGGTGCGCCTCGGCGTCGGCGGGCGACCGGTCCGGCGCGAACCGGTGGTTCACCGTGAGCACGCAGGCGTCCGGCACCACGTTGCCCGCGACCCCGCCGGTGATCTTCACCGCCTGGAGGCCTTCGCGGTAGGTGCAGCCGTCGATGTCGACCACGCGGGAGTCGTAGGACTCCAGCCGCCGCAACGCCTCCCCCATCGCGTGGATCGCGTTGACGCCCATCCACCCGCGGGCGGTGTGCGCGCGGGCACCCGCCGTGCGGACCTCGATCCGCATCGTGCCCTGGCACCCGGCCTCGACGCCGCCGTCGGACGGCTCGCAGACGATCGCGAGGTCACCGGCCAGCCACTCGGGCAGCTCCCGCTCGATCCGCCCCAGCCCGTTGCGGGCGGCGTCGACCTCCTCGCAGTCGTAGAACACGAACGTCAGGTCGTAGCGGGGTTCGGTCGCGGTGGCGGCGAGGTTCAGCATCACCGCGTCGCCGCCCTTCATGTCGACGGTGCCGCACCCGTGCAGGACGTCGCCCTCGCGGCGGCTGGGCAGGTTGTCGTTGATCGGCACGGTGTCGAGGTGCCCGGCCAGCACGACCCGCTGCTCCCGACCGAGGTTCGTCCTGGCGAGGACGGAGTTGCCGGACCGCACCACCTCCAGGTGCGGGGCCTGGTCGAGCAGCGAGCGTTCGACCAGGTCGGCGAGCAGGGCTTCGTCACCGGAAACGCTGGGCACGTCCACCAGCGCGGCGGTCAGCTCAACGGGATCGGCGGAGAGGTGCAGGGTGTCGGCCACGACGGGCAGGTTACCGTTGGCAGCCGTGAGCACCCCAAACGCGACCGGCGCGCACGGCGTCGGACTGGCCACCGTCACCCCCGATGGCACCGTCCTGGACACCTGGTTCCCCGCGCCCCAACTGGGTGAACCGCCGTCGGTCGGCACGCAGCTCCTGTCGTCCGTCGACGTCGCGGGCGCGCTCGGCGAGGAAGCCGCCCACCTCATCGGCGAGGACCGGGAACGCGGCGTGCAGGTCATCGGCGTCCAGGTGTCGATCGCCTCGCTGGCGGACGCCCCGGCGGACACCTACGACGTCTACCTCCGCCTGCACCTGCTCTCGACCAGGCAGGTCCAACCGCACGGCTTGAACCTGGACGGCCAGTTCGGCCTCCTGAACAACGTCGTGTGGACCAACCACGGCCCGTGCGCGGTCGAGGACTTCGAACGGACCAGGATGCGCCTGCGCACCCGAGGCCCGGTGACCGTGTACGGCGTGGACAAGTTCCCCCGCCTGGTCGACTACGTGGTCCCCAGCGGCGTCCGGATCGCCGACGCCGACCGGGTGCGCCTCGGCGCGCACCTCGCGTCCGGCACGACCGTGATGCACGAGGGCTTCGTGAACTTCAACGCGGGCACGCTCGGCGCGTCCATGGTCGAGGGCCGCATCTCGGCCGGGGTCGTCGTGGGCGACGGCTCGGACGTCGGCGGCGGCGCGTCGATCATGGGCACGCTGTCCGGCGGCGGCAAGGAGGTCATCTCCATCGGCGAGCGCTGCCTGATCGGCGCCAACGGCGGCATCGGCATCTCGCTTGGCGACGACTGCGTCGTCGAGGCGGGCCTGTACATCACCGCGGGCACCAAGGTGTCGACGGCGGACGGCGAGGTCGTGAAGGCGGGCCAGCTGTCGGGCGTCCCCGGCCTGCTGTTCATCCGCGACTCGGTCTCCGGCGCGGTGAAGGTCCTGCCGCGCAAGGGGAACGGCGTGGAGCTGAACGCCGCGCTGCACGCGAACGACTGAGGCCGGGTTTCGCGCTGTGGAGGCTCCTCCACAGCGCGAAGCTCACGCCAGGCGTTCGACGGCCGTGGCCACGCGGTCGTCCGAAGCCGTCAACGCGATCCGCACGTGCCGGTCACCGCCAGGCCCGTAGAACGTGCCCGGCGCGGCCAGGATTCCGCGTTCGGCGAGCCACCCGATGGTCTCCCAGGAGTTCTCGCCGCGGGTGGACCACAGGTACAGGCCGGCTTCCGAGTGGTCGACGGTGAAACCGGCGGCGCGCAGTGCGGGCAGCAGCACCGCGCGGCGGGCCGCGTACCTGTCGCGTTGGGCGGTCACGTGCTCGTCGTCCGACAGCGCCGCCGTCATCGCCGCCTGCACCGGCCGGGGCATGATCATGCCCGCGTGCTTGCGCAGTTCCAGCAGTTCCGCCACCAGCGGAGGATCGCCGGCGACGAACCCGGCCCGGTACCCGGCGAGGCTGGAGGACTTGGACAGCGAGTGCACGGCGAGCAGGCCGTCCAGCGAGCCGCCGGAGACGGCGGGGTCCAGCACGGACACGGGGGTGGCGTCCCACGACAGGGCCAGGTAGCACTCGTCGGACGCCACCACGGCGCCGACGGCGCGGGCCGCGGACACCGCGGAGGCCATCGCCGACGCGGACAGGACGCGGCCGGTCGGGTTGGACGGCGAGTTCAGCCACACCAGCGAGGTGCCCGCGGGTGGCGCTTCGCCGTCGGCCAGCCGCACCACGGTCGCCCCGGCCAGCAGCGCGCCGACCTCATACGTCGGGTACGCCAACTCCGGGATCGCCACGACGTCGCCCGCCCCGAGGCCGAGCAGCGTCGGCAGCCAGCCGACCAGTTCCTTGGACCCGATCGTCGGCAGCACGGCGGCGGGGTCGAGCCCCACCAGGCCGTACCGGCGCGCCAACGAGCCCACGGCGGCCGAGCGGAGCTCAGGCGTGCCGTGGGTGGTCGGGTACCCCGGCTGGTCCGCCACGGAACCGAGCGCGGCCCGGATCAACGGCGGCACCGGGTCGACCGGGGTCCCGATGGAGAGGTCGACCACGCCGCCGGGGTGCGTGCGCGCCTTGGCGGCGTGGTCGGCGAGCGAATCCCAGGGGAAGTCCGGCAGCGCCGGACCCCTGCGCGTCCTCGTCACCCGGAGGGTCACTCGGAGGCTTGCGGGGGGAGCGCCTTGATCCAATCCGGGTCGGCGCTGGTCTTGCCGACCTTGGAGGCGCCGCCGGGCGAGCCCAGCTCGTTGAAGAAGTCCACGTTGGCCTTCGTGTAGTCCTTCCACTCGTCGGGGACGTCGTCCTCGTAGTAGATGGCCTCCACCGGGCACACCGGCTCGCAAGCGCCGCAGTCGACGCACTCATCCGGGTGGATGTAGAGCATCCGGTCGCCTTCGTAGATGCAGTCGACGGGGCATTCCTCGATGCATGCCTTGTCGAGCAAGTCCACGCACGGCTGGGCGATCACATAGGTCACTGCGGTTCTCCTGCTCTTCCTGGTACACCGCGCAAGCCGCAGACTACGCGGCGAACTCGGCCAACTTGTGGTGAGGCTTGCCTTAGCGAGCCCGCGCGCGGCTTCGCGAAATCCAGTTTCCCGCACCGGGCAGGATGGTGGGGTGGATCCGGTCTACGAGGTGGAACTGCGGTGCGCGGAAGCGTGGCCGGCGCTGGTGGACGAGCCGCTCGGCGACTGGCGGCTGCGCGCGGCGGGCGGTTTCACCGGCCGGGCGAACAGCGTGCTGACCTGCGGCGACCCCGGCGTTCCCGTCGAGGAGGCACTCCACCGGACGGTCGTCTTCGCGAAGGTCAACGGCATCGGGCCGACCGCTCACGTGGTGCGTGATTCACAGCACGAAACGGCTGTGGGGGCCGCAGGCTGGGTCGTCGACGAGGACCATCCGGGCGGTGCCGAGTCGGGGGTGCTGGTCGGTTCGCTCGACGGGTTCCGGGGCGAGGAGATCGCCGGCGTCTCCGTCTCCGACGTGCCGCCTCCCGCATGGTGGGAGTTGGTGGCCCGGAAAACACCCACCGCCGCCGAACGGCACGTGCTCGCTTCGGGTTCGACCACGGGTTTCGGCGCGGTCACCCGTGACGGCGAGGTGGTCGCCGCGGTGCGCGGGGCCGTCGTCGGCGACCTGCTGCACATCGCCCGCCTGGCGGTGCGGCCCGAGCACCGCCGGGACGGCCTGGCGCGGGGACTGCTGGTCGGACTGGCCGCGTGGGGCGTCGAGCGCGGCGCGACCCGCTGCGCGCTGCAGGTGGCCGAGCACAACACGCCCGCGTGGCGGCTCTACACGTCGCTGGGCTGCGTCGAGCACCACCGGTACCGCTACTGGGTCCCCTTGGGCACGTAGTTGCGGCCCATCGACGCGCCGACGGCGATCGCGCCGGGCAGCGCGCCGCCCGCCAGCAGCGCGAGGCTGCGCCAGTCGTTGGGGAGCATCACGTCGCCGCCCGGCCCGAACAGGCCGAGCACCACGAGCGCGGTGAGCCACACGAGGAGCGGCGAGCTGGACACCAGCAGGCCGCGCTGGAGGTCGGACGCCCACAGCACGAGCAGCGGCGTGGTCAGGATCGCGACCACCACGGAGATGGGGAACGGCCAGTCCGCGCCCACCTGGGGCAGCAGCGTGCCGTCGAAGCGGAGCGGGAGGTAGAACAGCTCCAGCACCGCCAGGACCAGCGCCTCGACCAGGAGCATGGGCAGCACCCAGGGGCCCGGCTTGCGGTCACCGCTCACGGGTCACCCCAGTCCACCGAACAGGTCCGAGTCGGCACCCGCGCCGGAACCGCTGGCCAGCACGTAGAACTCGGCCTGCGCCACCGGCTGGGCGATGCCGTTGGACAGCGCGTAGCTGGCGCCGCCCGCGCCGTCCTGCCACACGCTCACCTGCGTCGAGTGGGCCCGCAGCGCGCGCAGCTTCGCCGACAGGTGCTCGGAGATGTCGACCGTGGTGGTGATGATCGCGTCGTCGGTGACCGGCAGCTCGCCGGGCTCCGGGAGCCGGAACGGCAGGTCGGCCAGGTCGGCGAGCGCCGCGGCGCCCTTCTCCGTGGCGTCGCGCGAGGTGACCGCGTAGAAGACGCGGTCGACGTCCGGGACGGCGGCGGTGGCGGCCATGGTGATCTCGTGCGCCCGGATGTGGTCGGGGTGGCCGTAGCCGCCGAACGCGTCGTAGGTGACGACGACGTGCGGCTTGAGCGTGCGCAGCACGGCGGCCAGCGACTCGGCCTGCTCGTCGAGGGAGCCCTGGACGAACGCCCTCGGGTGCTCGTTCGACGGCACGCCCACCATGCCGGAGTCGCGCCAGCGGCCGATGCCGCCGAGGAACCGGTGGTCGGTGACGCCCAGCGCGGCGCAGGCGGAGCGCAGTTCGGCCACCCGGTACCCGCCGAGCTGGTCGGCGGCGTCGGCGGCGAGTTCGCGCAGTCCGGCCGGGATGATCTCGCCTTCCTCACCGAGGGTGCACGTGACGACGGTGACGTGCGCGCCGGTCGCGGTGTACCTGGCGATCGTGCCGCCCGTCCACAGGCTTTCGTCGTCCGGGTGCGCGTGTACCAGCAACAACCGCGGAGGGGAGGTGAGCGTCACCGGATCAGCGTAGAGGCACTTGCGCACAGTCACCTGACGGCACCCACCCGGAATGCCGTCAGGGCCACCATAGCCTCGCCGTGGCGGCCCTGACGGAACCCGTGGCGGATCACGCCAGGAGTGAGCGCTCCTCGGCGAAGTGGCACGCCGACAGCGTGCCGTCGCCCTGGCCGCGGCGTTCCAGCTTCGGCTCCTCGACGGCGCAGATGTCCTGCGCCTTCCAGCAGCGGGTGCGGAACCGGCAGCCCGATGGCGGGTTGACCGGGCTGGGCACGTCGCCGGTGAGCACGATCCGCTGGCGCTGGCGCTCCAGCTTGGGGTCGGGCACCGGCACCGCGGACAGCAGCGCCTGGGTGTACGGGTGCATCGACCGGGTGAAGATGTCCTCGCGGTCACCGATCTCGATGATCTTGCCGAGGTACATCACCGCGATGCGGTCCGAGATGTGCCGGACGACCGACAGGTCGTGCGCCACGAACAGGTAGGCCAGGCCCAGCCGGTCCTGGAGCTCCTCCAGCAGGTTGACGACACCGGCCTGCACCGAGACGTCCAGCGCCGACACCGGCTCGTCGAGCACGAGGAACTTCGGGTTGAGCGCCAGCGCCCGCGCGATGCCGATGCGCTGCCGCTGGCCGCCGGAGAACTCGTGCGGGTAGCGGCCGCGGTGCTCGGGGTTCAGGCCCACGAGCTCCATCAGCTCGTTCACCCTCCGCTGCACGCCCTTGCCGCCGCCGTCGACGCCGTGGATCCGCAGCGGCTCGGCGATGATGTCGTTGACCTGCCACTTCGGGTTCAGCGAAGCGTACGGGTCCTGGAAGACGATCTGGATGTCCTTGCGCAGCGGGCGGAGCCGCTTCGTCGACATCGTGGTCAGCTCGCGGCCCTCGAACTTCACCGAGCCCGACGTCGGCTTGTGCAGCTGCAGGATCGCCCGGCCGGTCGTGGACTTGCCGCAACCGGACTCGCCGACCAGACCGAGGGTCTCGCCCGCGGCCAGCGTGAAGCTGATCCCGGACACCGCCTGCACGTCGGCGACGGTGCGGGGGATGATCCCCTTGCCCCGCACCGGGAAGCTCTTCACGAGGTCGGTGACCTCAAGCAGTGGCGTGGTCATGAGGTCGACGTCTCCTCTTCCTGCAACCGCTTCTCGACGACGGCGACGTCCTCGACCACCGGCATGTCGGGGTTGGCGATGGTCAGCGACGCCGGGTTCTCGACGAGGCCGATCTCCTCGGTGAGGAACAGCTTCTGCGGGCTGTCCATCGAGACGAGGTGTTCCCAGCGGTGGCACCGGGTCAGGTGGTCGGGACGACCGGCCTCGGCCAGCACGGGCTCGGACTCGTGGCACTCGGGGGCCACCAGCGGGCACCGCGGCGAGAACGCGCAGCCGCTCGGCAGGTTGACCAGCGAGGGCGGCGAGCCCTTGATCGGGGTGAGCCGCTTGCCCAGGGTCGCCGGGTTCGGCACGGAGCCGAGCAGGCCGACGGTGTAGGGCATCCGCGGCGCTTCGAACAGGTCGTCGACGGGTCCGGCCTCGACGACCGTGCCGCCGTACATGACCTGCACGCGGTTCACCATGCCCGCGACCACACCGAGGTCGTGGGTGATCATGATGATGGCCGCGCTGGTCTTCTCCTGGATGCGCAGCAGCGTGTCCAGGATCTGCGCCTGCACCGTCACGTCGAGCGCCGTCGTCGGCTCGTCCGCGATGATCAGGCTCGGGTCGTTGATGATCGCCATGGCGATCACCACGCGCTGCCGCATGCCGCCGGAGAACTCGTGCGGGTACTGCGACGCGCGCCGGTCGGGCTGCGGGATGCCGACGAGTTCCAGCGACTCGACCGCCTTCGCCCACGCCGCCTTCTTGGTCACCTTGTGGTGCGCCCGGTAGGCCTCCGCGAGCTGCCACCCCACGGTGTAAACCGGGTTGAGCGACGTCATCGGATCCTGGAAGATCATGGCGATGTGCTTGCTGCGGTACTGCTGCATCTCCTTGTAGCTGCGGCCGACCAGCTCCTGGCCGCGGTACCGGATGGAGCCGCCGATCTTCGCCGTGCCCGGCAGGAGACCCATGATCGCCATGGAGGACACCGACTTGCCGGACCCGGACTCGCCCACGATGCCCAGGATGTCGCCGGGTTCGAGGGTGAACGACACGTCGCGCACCGCGCGCACGTCGCCGTCGTCGGTCGGGAAGGTGACCGACAGGTCCTCGACGGCCAGCAGCGGGCTGGTGGTGTCGGAGGCCAAGAAGTCCTCCTGCAGGTCGGAAGCTTGGGCCATCACGCACGCACCTTCGTCTGCCGGGGGTCGAACGCGTCCCGGAGCCCGTCACCGATGAAGTTGACCGCCAGCGAGATCGCCACGAGCACCACGAAGGGTCCCCAGAACAGCCAGGGGCGGGTCGCGAACTGCCCGTAGTTCTCCTGGACGATCACGCCGAGCGAGGTGTCCGGCGGCTGCACGCCCAGGCCGAGGAACGACAGCGCGGCCTCGACGAGCACCGCGGTGGCGACCGCGAGGGTCGCGTTCACGGTGATGCTGCCGATCATGTTCGGCACCAGGTGCTTGAAGATGATCCGCGGCGTGGAGGCGCCGCACGCGCGGGCCGCCTCGATGAACTCGCGCTGCGCCAGCGACAGCGTCTCGCCGCGGGTGATGCGGGCGATCGACATCCAGGCGAAGGCCGCGAGGACCAGCGCCACCACGTACCAGCTGCCGGAGAAGCCCTTCACGACGATGGCCGCGACGGCGATCTGCGGGATGATCAGCATCAGGTCGACGACGCGCATCAGCGCGGTGTCCACGAAGCCGCGGAGGTAGCCCGCGAGCGCGCCGAACACCACGCCGACCACCGTGGCCAGCGCCGCGACCACCATGGCGATCTGGAGCGAGTAGCCGGTGCCGCGCATGAGCAGCGCGAGCATGTCCTTGCCGACCTGGGTGGTGCCGAGCGGGTGCGTGCCGCTCATCGGCAGGTACGACTTGCTGGACACGTCCTCGAAGTCGTAGGTCCAGATCAGCGGGCCGACGAACGCGAACAGCACCAGCAGCACGAACACGCCGAAGCTGGCCATGGCCAGGCGGTGCCTGAGGAACCGGCGGAGGACCAGCTGGCCCTGGGTGCGCGTGCCCGCCGAGTCGAACTCGTGTGCGGTGGAGCCCGCCGCGGCGGGCTCGGACGGCAGCGGCGGCGTGGACCCTGAGGTCAGGTTGACGTTAGCCAAGGCGAATCCTCGGGTCGAGGATGCCGTACACGATGTCGGCAACCAGGTTGAACAGGACGACCAGGGTCGCGGTCACGGCGAGCCAGCCCATGAGCATCGACGGGTCGAACTGCCGAACGGAGTTGACGAGCAGGGTGCCCATGCCCGCCCAGCCGAAGACGGTCTCGGTGATGATCGCGCCCGCGAACACGGCGCCGAAGTTCAGCGAGAAGAGCGTGGCGACGGGGATTAGGGCGTTGCGGAAGGCATGGCGGAAGATCACCCGCTTCTGCGAGATGCCCTTGGCCCGCGCGGTGCGCACGAAGTCCGAGTGCAGGATCTCCAGCATCGACGCGCGCTCGAACCTGCTGTACGCCGCGAAGCTGATGAGCATCAGCGCCAGCGTCGGCAGCACGAACGTGCCGGTGTAGTTGAAGATGACCTCACCGGGCGTGTCGCCGAGACCTCCCGGCTTCGGGCCCGCGGTGCGCAGCCAGCGGTCCATGCCCAGCGACACGAGGACGTCGTTGAACTGGATGCCGTAGTTCTTGACGATGACGGCCACGCAGAAGATCGGCATGGAGAACATCAGGAACGCGGTGCTGGTGGCGAGGTAGTCGAAGATCGAGTACTGGCGGACGGCGGCGAGCACGCCCACCGAGATGCCGAGGACCAGCGCGAGGAGCTCAGCTCCGATGACGAGGCGGCCGGTGACCCAGAGGGCGGCCGTGACCTGGTCGTAGACCTCGGCGCGCGCCTGGCCGAGCGCGACGCTCGTCCCCCAGTCGCCCTGCACGAAGCTGGTCAGCCAGTCCCAGTACCGGACGAGGACCGGGCGGTCGAGACCCAGTTCCCTGGCGACCTGCTGCACCTGCTCCTCGGTGGCTCCGGGTCTGGCCCGCAGGTCCGCGAGGGGGTTGCCCGCTGTCGCCACGAGGACGTAGCACAGGAAGCTCCCGAGCAGCAGGATCGGAACGGATATGAGTAGTCGACGAATGACGTAGCGAATCACGATCGAACTCCTTGACGGCACCCGGCGGCCGGGATGAGGCCGGGCACGGGAACCCTGCCGGGCGGACTGTACGCCCGGTGTGTGGTGGCGGCTGGGTTCCCAGGCGAACGGGGCCGGACTTGTGGTCCGACCCCGTTCACCTGTGCACGTGCTTTACCTCAGAGGCTGCGGATTACTTGGTCTGCCACTCGTTGGCGCTCCACAGGGAGCCGTAGTAGCTCTGGTGGTAGACGCGGTCGATCCCCTTGAACGCCCACATGTTCGGCATCTGGAACAGCGGGAGCGAGGCGTAGGAGTCGGCCAGTGCCTTGTCCGCGTCCTGGTAGAACTTCTGCGAGTCCGCGAGGGACGTCTGCGTGGTGCCCTTGGTGAAGTTGTCGTCGAAGCCCTTCACCGAGACGTTCTGCCAGTTCTGGCCGCCACCGGTGAGGTAGATGGCCTTCTTGGAGCTCTTGAACGGCGAACCGGACCACGCGAAGAGCGCGACGTCGTAGTCGCCCTTGCTCACGCGCTCGTCGAGGAAGTTCGGGTCGGTGTCGTCCTTGATCTCGATCCCGGCCTCCTTGCACTGGCCCTGGATCAGCTCGACCGTCTGCTTGCGGCGCGGGATGTCGGTGTGGCTGATCCGGAAGGAGGCGCGGAGGCCTTCCTTCGCGAACACGCCGTCGGCACCCAGGGCCCAACCAGCGTCGGTCAGGATCTTCTTCGCCTCGTCGGTCTTGCCCGCGGACTTCTCGGCGTAGATGTCCGTGTAGCCCTCGTCCTGCGGGAAGAAGATCAGGCTGCCCAGCGGCTTGGCGTCCGCCTGGACCTCGGTGATCAGCTTGTCGATGATGTCCTGGCGCTTCACGCACTGGAAGAAGGCCTTGCGGACCTCTTCCTTGGCCAGCACCGGGTTGTTGAACTGCAGGTCGAGGTGCTCGAAGGAGAGACCGGGACCGGCGCCGAAGGTGACGCCCTGCGAGGACAGGCCCTTGAGGCGGGTGGCCGCGTTCGCGTCCGGCTGCGCCATCGAGTTGACCTGGACTTCACCGTTCTCGAGCGCCTGGGCCTGCGCGACCGGGTCCGAGATCGCCTTGAGGACGATCTGCTTCGGGCCGCCGGGCTTGCCGATCCACTTCGGGTTGCGCTCCAGCGTGACGGACTGGTTCTGCACCCAGTCGGTCAGGATGTACGGGCCCGAACCGGGCATGATGTCCTTGGAGAAGCCGTTCCACTTCAGGTTCCAGAACTCGGCGGCCTTCTCCAGCTCGGCCGCGCTGGCAGGCGTGAGCTTGGTGATGTCCGCGATGCCGGTCTGCTTCTCCAGGATGTGCGCGGGCAGCATGTCGGCGCTGAAGAGGTCCTGGTAGTCCGGGTAGGACTCCTTGAACTTTCCGACGAACGTCGTGTCGTCCTTGCAGGAGCCTTCCATCAGCTCGTACCCGGTGGTGCTGGCGGCCAGGAAGAACGGGCTGCCGTCGGCCTTCTTGGCCACACCGCTCTGGGTGAACCACTGCATGTAGAAGTCGTCGCAGTCCCAGGCCTCGCCGTCGGACCACTGGACGCCGCTCTTCAGCTTCCAGGTGACTTCCTGCGGGTCCTTGCTCGTGACCTCGACGGACTCCATGACATCCTTGTTCAGGATGACCTTGTTGTTGCCGTCGAGCTTGTACACACCGGTCTGCACGAGCACCAAGGCGTAGGTGTTGTACGACTGGTTGCCGTCCGCGGTGGCGTTGTTGTAGGTCGTGAACGCCTTGTCCGTGGACACCTCGACCTTCTCGGACTCCTTGGTGTCCGGGGCGGTGTAGGAGTCTCCCGACTCGCCCCTGGCCACAGCCATCTCCGCAACGCTGGCGTCTCCGTCCGCAGTGTTGTCGGTGGTGGTGCCACCGCCGCTGCTGCATGCGCTGACGACCAGCGCTGCGCCGGTCAACAGCGCAAGCGCCGAGACAGCCTTTGATCTCCTCATCGACACGTGCCCTCCTAGCACTGGGTTGGAGCGGCCGTTTGAGCCGTCTTCCACCCATAACCGTGATGTGCCAAACGCGCCCCGAACCGACACACCGTTGCAGCACGATAAGAACGGGTGAGCAGCACGGTCACTGCCCAACGACCGATCGTGACCAAAGGGTGACACGCTGGTAGCTGCACGCTACTTCGCGATTACCGGGCGGGAGCGTTCGTTCACCGAACGGAGGGAATACTGTCAAAATTAACATCCGACCGCGCGTCGAGGAAGTACCCGGCGGAAAGTCGTTTCTCAACCGCCTTCGCGGCGCCAGCCCGCGGCACCGCTCAGCGGGCCGGCGAACGGGGCCCCGATGTCGGCCCCTTGGGCCTCCGGGAGCACCACGAGGAAGTCGGCCACCTGGAACAACGGGAGCGCAATCGCTTGCTGCCAGAGCACCGGTTCGATCTTGCCGAGCGCCTCGTCGAGCATCATCCGACCGCTCAGCGCGGCCTCGATCGTGGGCTGCAGGGTTTGATCGCAAAATCCCGAGAGATTAGCCGGAATGGGTGTAGATCCGTCCCCAATGGACGAACGGCAGCCGAATGACGAGGCCAGCGTCGCGGCCGAATCACCCGTGTCCACCTGCGGGACCACGGTTATGTCGATCGCCGTGCCCTGATCACCATCGGGTGAACCGATTAGGTCCGGTCCGAACAACTCATTCGCGGTAGGCGAGATCACCCTGGCTTGGATTCCGGCCAAAGCGAGTTGCCGCTGCACCTGGTTGGCGACCAGGTTGTAGGGCTCGGTGCCCCCGGCCGCCGCGATCGTCAAGGTCAACGGCTTGCCGTCCCGGTTCCACACGCCGTCGTCCGGCCGGGTGTACCCGGCCTCGCCCAGCAGCCGGGCCGAGGCGGCCAGGTCCTGGACCGCGCTCGGCGGGATCGTCGGGACGTAGCCGGGCTTGCTCGGGGGCGTGATCTGCGAGTCGGCCCGCAGCTGCGCGGACGGGCCGTTGCCCGTGCCGGTGTCGATCAGCGCCTGCCGGTCCAGCGCCGCCACCACGGCCTGCCGGACCCTGGGGTCGGCCATCTGCGGCGCGACCGGGCGGAGGAGCACCTGGACGATCTCGGGACGGGGGACGGCCTTGCCGACGAGCGGTTTGGTCTTGGCCAGGTCGGCAACGGTGTTCAGCAAGATGGAGTCGGCGCGGATGAGCGCGGCCTGGTTGTCGCTGTCCCGCAGCGCGGACACGATGCCCTCGTGGTTGGCCCGCCGGAGGACCACCCGGTCCAACGCGGTGGCCTGCCCCCAGTAGCGGTCGCTGCGTTCGAGGACGATCTCGCCGCGCGGCTGGTCGAGCGTCTTGACCTGGAAGGGACCACCGGTGGCGGGGAAGCTGTCCGCCAGCGCCGCGGGCCAGCCACCGGGCTGGTCCTTGAGCAGGTGGGCGGGCAGGAGGTTGCCGAACAGCGAACGCCAACCGGGGTAGGGCGCGCCGAACGTGACCTCGACGGTCTTCCCGCCGTCCCGCGAGGCGATGTCCGAGATCAACCGGTAGCCCGCCGGGTCCACGACCCCCGGCTCGCCGCGCATCCGCTGCCAGAGGTAGACGAAGTCCTCGGCGGCGATCGGAGCGGTGTCCGTCCACGACGCGTCCTGCCGGACCGTGTAGCTGACGGTGTACGGCGCGGTCCTGGTCACCTGGGCGGAGACCATCAGCGTCGTGTCGAGCTTCGGCGTGCCGTCCGGTGCGGTGCGGAACACGGACGGCAGCAGCAAGCTGGTCAACGCGGTCGTGATCGTCGACTGCCCGGCGATGGTGTGCGGGTTGTAGCTCCCCTTGACCTCGTCGACACCCACGACGACCTCGTTGAGGACCTCGTCGGGGACGATCGACATGCCGGGGGTGGAGGGGACCAGCGGAAGGGGCCCGGAGTTGGTGCACGCGGTGAGCGCGAGGGCGGCGGCGAGCGCCAGGGCGGCGACGCGTGGAGTTCCAGCCCCCCCAGACCGAGTCATACCCGCAGCCTGCCAGACGGGGTTGACCGTTGACGTGCCGGGCTTGGGGTCATGTGGGTGAGGACGTGCGGGGTGGGTGTCTGGTTGTTCTGGTTGTTCTGCGTGCGTGTGAGTGCGTGTGAGTGCGTGTGAGTGCGGTGCGTCTGGGTGCGGTACGTGCAAAGCAGGTAGCGCTGCAGGTGGTCCGGGGGTGGCCGATTTGACTTGGGGACCCCGCATTTGACCCTTGATCGGGCTAAAAGGGCAGTCCCGAAAGCCTGCCCGATCACCAATTTCAAGGGTCAAATCCCCAAGTAAAATCGGCCACGGCGTGTCGCGCGCATGACCCCGGTCAGTCATTCGGCTCGAAAGACGTATGCCCGCAGCCGATCTGGGTCGGCCGGTGCCGACTGGGCAAACCTGGCTCAAACTGCACTATCCGATCCGACCGGCCCAATCCGTCCCAGCTGACCTCACCATCCCGATCAGCCCTGGCCACCCGACCTGGCCAACGTCAACCTTGAAACCCAACCCGCGACCAGGCCGAACACGCATGGTCTTTCAAACCCTCCCCAACCCGATCCCAAGCGCCCTCATTGCCGCCGTTCGTTTGTCAAGGCATCTTTCCCGCCTTGACAAACGAACGGCGGCAATGGAGACAATTGCGCGAGCGGGCTGGAGAGACCCCTTCACCGAACCGCCCGAAACCAAGGCTCCTTCACCCCGAACCGCCCCAAACAAAAAGGGCCGCCCCTGCCAAAGCAGAGACGGCCCTCGAAAAGAACAACTACCCGCGCAGCTTGTTGCGCGACCTCTCACGCCCACGGGAGTTGGCGTCGAGGATCAGCTTCCGCACCCGAACAACATCCGGCGCGACTTCGACGCACTCGTCGGAAGCGCAGAACTCCAGCGCCTCTTCCAGCGACAGCTTCCGCGGCCGAGCCAGGGTCTCCATCACGTCGGCGGACGACTGCCGCATGTTCGTGAGCTTCTTCTCGCGGCACACGTTGATGTCGAGGTCCTCGGCGCGCGGGTTCTCGCCCACGACCATGCCCTCGTACGCGTCCGCGCCCGGCTCGACGAAGAACGTGCCGCGGTCGGCCAGCTGGATCATCGCGTAGGCGGTGATCATGCCGGACCGGTCGGCCACCAGGGAGCCGTTGTGGCGCGTGCGGATCTCGCCCGCCCACGGGAAGTAGCCCTCGGACACGGCGTTGGCGATGCCGGTGCCGCGGGTTTCCGTGAGGAACTCCGTGCGGAAGCCGATGAGGCCGCGCGACGGGATCACGTAGTCGAGCTTCACGCGGCCGCTGCCGTGGCCGGACATGTTCTCCATGCGGCCCTTGCGGTTCGCGAGGAGCTGGGTGACGGCGCCGAGGTGCTCCTCCGGGGCGTCGATGGTGACGCGCTCGAAGGGCTCGTGCAGCTTGCCGTCGACGGTGCGGGTGACCACCTGCGGCTTGCCGACGGTCAGCTCGAAGCCTTCACGGCGGATCTGCTCGACCAGGATGGCCAGGGCCAGCTCGCCACGGCCCTGCACCTCCCAGGTGTCGGGGCGCTCGGTCGGGAGGACGCGGATCGACACGTTGCCGACCAGCTCCGAGTCGAGGCGGGCCTTGAGGACGCGGGCCGTCAGCTTGGTGCCGCCGCCGCGACCGGCCAGCGGCGAGGTGTTCACGCCGATGGTCATCGAGATCGCGGGCAGGTCGACGGTGATGCGCTCCAGCGGGACCGGGGTCTCCGAGTCGGCGAGCGTGTCGCCGATCGTGATCTCCGGGATGCCCGCGATGGCGACCAGGTCGCCCGCGTGCGCTTCCTCGGTGGGGACGCGGTCGAGCGCCTCGGTGATCAGCAGCTCGGTGATGCGGACGCGCTGGGTCGTGCCGTCCTCGCGGCACCAGGCGACCCAGTCGCCCTTGCGCATGCTGCCCGAGTGGATGCGGCACAGCGCGATGCGGCCGAGGAACGACGACGCGTCGAGGTTCGTGACCAGCGCCTGGAGGGGGGCGTTGACATCGCCGCGCGGGGCGGGGATGTGGTTGAGCAGCACCTCGAACAGGGTGTCGAGGTTCTCCTCGTCCGGCATGCCGCCGTCGGCGGGCTGGGTCATGCTGGCGCGACCGGCGCGGGCCGACGCGTACACGACCGGGAGGTCGAGCACGGAGTCGTCGGCGCCGACCTCGGCGGCCAGTTCGAGCAGCAGGTCGTGGGCCTCTTCGACGACCTCGCTGATGCGGGCGTCGGGGCGGTCGACCTTGTTGACGACCAGGATCACGGGCAGGCCCGCGGCCAGGGTCTTGCGCAGCACGAAGCGGGTCTGCGGGAGCGGGCCCTCGCTGGCGTCGATGAGCAGCACGACGCCGTCCACCATGGAGAGACCGCGTTCGACCTCGCCACCGAAGTCGGCGTGACCGGGGGTGTCGACGACGTTGATCGTCACCGGGCCGTCGGGGGTCTCCCTGCGGACCGCGGTGTTCTTCGCGAGGATGGTGATGCCCTTCTCGCGCTCGAGGTCACCGGAGTCCATGACACGGTCGACGAGTTCGGCGCGAGCCGAGAACGCTCCGGACTGCCGGAGCATGGCGTCTACGAGGGTGGTCTTTCCGTGGTCAACGTGCGCGACGATCGCGACGTTGCGCAGGTCAGCACGCACCTGAGCGGGCGATTCGTTGATCGACGCGGTGGCCGTGGGCACGCGGAACTCCTAGAGCTGGAAGTCGAGGAAGGGGGCCAGCGCCAGGACGGAGATCGCGCGCAGCCTTCACAAGAGTACCGGCTTCGTTGCCAATACCACACATCGCGGAGGGTGAGGTCAGCCTCACCTAGTCTGGGAATGGACCCTACGGGAGGAGCCACCGCACGTGGGCAAGGTGAAGAAGAAGTGCTGCAGGTCCACGCCGCGGTGCAAGAAGTGCCCGGTGGTGGTCCTGCTGAAGGCCCGTGACAAGGCCAGGAAGAAGGCTCTCAAGAAGGAGAGCAAGAAGGAGCGGAAGAAGGCGGCCTGAACCGCCCGTCCGGTCCACTCGCGGCCGGATGGTCGAGCGCGCCCCCGCGGTCAGGCCGGGATGGCCTCGTTGAGCCTCGTGAGCTCCGGTGCCGTCCGGGTGGCACGGAACTCGGTCACCTCGTAGCGGGCGAGGCGCTGCGCCACGTACGGGCAGGTCGCCATGATGGCGTCGAGCTTCCCGCGCGTCATGGCCTTCGTGAGGATCACGACCCCGTCCGGCGGGACCTGGCGACCGGAGACGAGGAAGTGCCCCGCCTCGTACTGCCTGGTCGACCACGCCACGTGGTCGGGCAGGGTCAGGTCGACGACGTCCAACGGCCGGGTGAACTCCAGTACGACGATGTACATAGAAGAAATGTAGACCCGCAAGACAGCGCCCGAACACGATAAGCTCGCGGCCATGCGCAGTCTTCACACGTTCTGGTGGCCCGCCTTCAGGCGGCCGTAGAACTGTGCGTCGAAGACGACCACAGGCCGCCCGCTCGGGCGGCCTTCGTTGTTCTCGGGGTCCTGCGCGACGGGTGGCGCACCTGTCGAAGGGACCACCATGATCAGGCTTTCCGCCGTCACCCCGTCCGGCCACGTCCAGTTGGGCAACTACCTCGGGGCCATTCGCCGCTGGGCCGCCGAGGGCACCGAGCAGGACGTCTACTTCATCAGCGACCTCCACGCGATGACCTCGTCGCACAACCCGTCGAAGCTCCGGTCCCTGACGCGGGAGCAGCTCGCGCTGCTGATCGCGGCGGGTGTCGACCCGCACTCGGTGTCGGTGCAGTCCGACCTGGTGCGCGAACTGGGCGCGTTGACGTGGATCCTGGAGTGCACCTGCACCTACGGCGAGGCCGCGCGGATGATCCAGTTCAAGGAGAAGTCCGCGGGTCGGGACTCGGTGCGGCTGAGCCTGCTCACCTACCCGGTGCTGATGGCAGCGGACATCCTGCTCCAGGGCGCGCACGAGGTGCCGGTCGGCGACGACCAGGCGCAGCACGTGGAACTGGCGCGGGCGCTGGCGAAGCGGTTCAACAGCACCTACGGCCAGGTGTTCGTGATGCCGCGCGGCACCGTGCCGCCGACCGCCTCACGGGTCCGCGACCTGGCCGACCCCACCAGGAAGATGGCGAAGTCGGGCACCGACGCGGCCGGGACGGTGTTCGTGCTCGACCCGCCGGACCTGATCCAGCGGAAGATCAAGCGGGCCGTCACCGACAACCTGAACCAGCTGCGGTACGCGCCCGACGAGCAGCCGGGGGTGGCGAACCTCCTGGAGATCATCGCCGCCTGCACGGGGAAGGCGCCGGACGAGATCGCGGCCTCGCTGGGGAGCTACGCGGAGCTGAAGGACATGGCCTCGGAGGCCGTCGTCGAGGAGCTGCGGGGGGTGCGGGAGCGGACGCTGGCGCTGCTGGACGACGCCGCCGAGCTGGACCGGATCCGCCAGGCGGGTGCCGACCGGGCCCGCGGCCGGGCGCAGCACCGGTTGGACGCCGCGCTGCGGATGACCGGGTTGGGCTGAGGGCCGGGTGGGCGCGGTCCGACCGCGCCCACCGGTCTTCCCCAGGCGGATCGTCTAGCTGGAGGACAGCAGCTCCCGCAGCTCCGGGACCAGCACCCGGTCCGCGGGCAGCCAGTCGAGCCCGTCCAGCTCCGAGGGGCCGATCCACCGCACGGCCCGGTGCTCCCGCGCCTCGGGCTCGCCCTTCCCCAACGTCGCCGCGAACACCCGCAGCAGCAACTCGGCCCGCAGCGGCACGTCCGGACCCACCTGCTCGCCCACCACGACCTCCACGCCCAGCTCCTCCGCGCACTCCCGCGCGAGCGCCGCGCCGTCCGACTCGCCGGGGTCGACCCGGCCGCCGGGCACCTCCCACTTCCCCGCCGCCTCCACCGGGAACGAGCGCTGCTGCACCAGCAGCAGGCCGTCCCGCACGATGGCCGCGCCGACGACCACGTTGGCGTTCACCAGCTGCAACGCCCGCCGGGACACGGCGCCCGCCCGCGCCTCCAGGATCTTCAGCGCCAGCCCGCGCCCGACCACGACGTCGGCCAGCCGCCCGAAGGGCCCGCCGGGGCTGGTCCACTCCACGGCGTCCACCACGAGGGTGCCGCCGCCGGTCTCCACCAGGTCCGTGGACAGGGCCAGCATCGGCAACGGCCCGTCGACCAGCTCGGCGGCGACGCCGGTCACGTCCGCGCGCGTGACGACCAGCTTGCCGCGCACGGGGCCGACGGAGCCGGACAGCTCGGTGCCGACGTGCAGGATCCCCGAGCCCCCGGAGATCCGCACGCCGAGGCCGCGCACGGAGGACGCCAGCAGGCGGCCGTCGAGGAGCGCTCCCGCGACGGTTCGGACGGGCGCTTCGACGAGCGTGGTCGCACGGAGATCGGGCACGGCCGCATACTGCCATTCACCTGTGAAATCAACGGTAAGCGGGCCAGCGGATCTCGAACCGGGCACCGCCCAGGGGCGAGTCCACCACCCGGACGGCTCCCCTGCGCTGCCGGACGAGGTGGGCGACGAGCGCCAACCCCAGGCCGAAGCCGCCGGTGGCCCGGCCCCGATGCTCCTCCACCCGGTAGAAGCGGTCGAACACCCGCGTCCAGTGCTCGGGCGGGATGCCGTGGCCGTCGTCGTCCACGACCAGGCGGATCTCGCGGGCCGCGGGCTGCACCGAGATGCGGATGAGGCCGGTCGCGTAGCGGGAGGCGTTGCGGACGAGGTTGTCGACGACCAGTTCGACCTCGGTGCGGGTCGCGGACACCATGCACGCGCTCATCGGGGCCGCCACCTGCACCAGCAGGTCGTGCGACGGCATGCGGTCGACGGCGGCGTGCACCTGGAGCACCAGGTCGACGGGTTCGGCGCGCGGGAGTTCGCCGCTGTCGGCGCGGGCCAGGATCAGCAGGGCGTCGACCAGTTCCGAGAGGCGTTCGGACTCCTCGACGATGGATTCGAGGACCTCCAGCGAGAAGTCCGGGTCGGGGTGGGCCACGGCGACCTCGGCTTGGGCGCGCACGGACGTGACGGGCGAGCGCAGCTCGTGGGCGGCGTCGCCGGTGAACCTGCGCAGCCGCTCGGTTGCCTCGTCGCGGCGGGCGAGCAGGCCGTTCAACGCCTCGGCCAGCGCTTGCAGCTCGTCCTGCGACTCGGGCACGGGCAGGCGCTGGCCGCGAGGCAGTTCGGCGGCGGCGACGCGCATCCGCTCCACCGGGCGCAGCGACGACCGGACCGACAGCCAGGTGGCGATGCCGACCAGCAGCGCCACGAGCGCCGTGGCGACGGCGAGCCAGCGGGTGCCGAGGTCGTTGGCGCCGTTGTAGCCGACGAGCACGTCACCCGCGGCGATGATCCTGGGCGTGCCGTCCGGCGCGGTGTCGACGCGGCCCTGCCAGCGCATGGCGCTCACGCCGTCCTCGCGCAGCACGGGCTTGCCGGACTTCAGCGTCCGCACCTCGGTGGGGGTCAGGTCGGGAGCCGGGAGACCGTCGAGGGGGCTGCCCGCGGTGTCCAGGACGCGCACGGACGGGCCGGAGCCGAGCGCCACGGCCTTGGTCAGCTCGGAGTCGACGGCGCTGATCTGCACGCGCGCGATCAGGCTCGGGGCGAGGCTGGTCAACGCCATCAGGCACAGCCACGCGACGCCGGTGGCCACCACGGTGATCCGGAAGCGCAGGGTGCGCCGGAACCACCACCGCCGCGGGTTCACCTACGGGCCGCCCGCTGCACGGTCGCGCCGAGCGCCGCGTCGAGGTCGGCGGTGGACGCGAGGTAGCCGTGGCCGCGGACCGTGCGGACGACCTCGCCCGCGCCCATGGCGTCGAGCTTGCGCCGCAGGTAGCCGACGTACACCTCGACGGCGTTGCGGGTCGCGGCCTGCTCGTCGCCCCACACTGTGCGCAGCAGCTCGTCCTTCGTCACGACGGAGCCCGCGCGGCTGGCCAGGACGTCGAGCACCGCGTACTCGCGGGGGCTCAGCGCCACGGGCGAACCCGCCCACGTGACCTCGCGCAGGGCCCGGTCGACGACCAGTTCGCCCAGCTTGAGCCTGCGCCGGGCGTTGCCGCCGGAGTTGCGGCGCAGCAGCGCGCGCACCTGGGCGACCAGCACCACGAACGAGAACGGCTTCACCAGGTAGCCGTCCGCCCCCAGGTCGAGGCCGTCGGCCTGGTCGACCTCGCCGTCCTTCGCCGACACCATCAGCACGGGCGTGCGCACGCCCTCGGCCCGCATCCGCTGGAGCACCCGGTAGCCGGACAGGCCGGGCAGCATGATGTCGAGCAGGACGACGTCGAACGCCCCGGTCAGCGCCACGCGCAGGGCGTTCGGGCCGTCCGCCGCGGTCACGACCTCCATGCCCTCCGCCGACAGCCCCCGTTCCAGGGCTCGCCGAACACCGATCTCGTCGTCGACAACCAGCACCCGTGGTCTCACTCCCCAAGCATGCCGCTTGAGGAGGACAATCCGCTGGGGATCTCAGCGGTATCTCAGGCTCTCAGCTCGATCTCAGCACGACGAGGGCACTGTCAGTGGTGTCGAGCGGCACACGGCCGAACGGCATGTGGAGGAGGGGACATGAACAGGAGAAGGGTGACCGTGGCCGTCGCGGCGGCCGGAGTGGTCGCCGGGGTCGCGGGTCTGGGGGTGCTGGCGATGCCCGCCGGCGCTGGGCCCGCCCCTGTGCTGCCTCAGGTCGACGCCCAGTCCCTCGTGCAGTCGGTGCTCACGGCGAAGCCCGCCGCGTTCGGCGGCACGGTGGACGTGAACAACAGCCTCGGCATCCCGGCCATCGCCGGTCTGCCGCAGCTGTCCGACGGCGCCAGCCAGGTCCGCATGTGGTCCGACGGCGACGGTCGGGCGCGGGTCTCGCTGCCGTCCGGCAGCTCCGAGCGGACCATCGTCGACGACGGCACGACGCTCTGGTCGTGGAACTCGGAGACGCAGACCGTCACCAAGACGCCGCACGGCGAGGTCGAGAAGCCCGAACCGGGTCTCGGCCTCGGCCTCGGGCAGGACGGCAAGCCGCTGGAGCCGTTGCAGCTGGCGCGCGACGTCGTGTCGGAGATCGAGAAGACCAGCACCGTGACCGTCGACGGCACGGCCCGCGTGGCCAACCGCGCGGCGTACGAGCTGGTGCTCACGCCGAAGCCCACCGAGCGGACGGTGCTGCGCGAGGTGCGCATCGCCGTCGACTCGGAGCTGCGGCTGCCGCTGCGGGTGTCGCTGCTGACCAACGGCACCGACGAGCCCGCCGTGCAGGTCGGCTTCTCGGAGCTGAACGTCGGCGCCCAGGACGCGGAGCTGTTCCGCTTCACGCCGTCGGCGGGCGCCAAGGTCGAGGAGGAGAAGGTCGAGGCCCCGTCCGACCAGGACAAGGCCGACGCCGAGAAGGCGCTGGGTGAGGCTTCGCCGCAGGTCGTCGGCGACGGCTGGGACACCGTGATCGTCGCCAAGACCCCGGCCGAGACCCTCGCGGGCCTCCAGCGGTCCTCCGAGGACCAGCCGGAACGGCGCGGCCCCGGCGGCGACCGGACCAACCCGCAGGACCTGCTCAAGCAGCTGGGCAAGCAGGTCAGCGGCTCGTGGGGCAGCGGAACGCTGATCAGCAGCAAGATCGGCAACGTCCTGCTGGCCGACGACGGGCGCGTCGCGCTCGGCGCCGTGCCGGAGCAGGTGCTGACCGAGGCGATCGGCCAGGTGAAGTGACCACTTCGACCAGCGCACGGGTGGAGTCCGCTCCGGCGGGCTCCACCCCGGTCCTCGCCGCCCGCACGCGGGGTCTGCGCAAGACGTACGGCAACACGGTCGCGGTGGACCGGGTGGACCTCGACCTGCCCGAGGGCGCGGTGATGGGGATGCTCGGGCCGAACGGGTCCGGCAAGACGACGACCATCCGGATGCTGCTCGGCCTGGTCAAGCCGACCGAGGGCACCGTCGAGCTGCTCGGGCGGGCGTTGCCCGACGGGGCGGCGGACTCGTTGCCGCACGTCGGTGCGCTGGTCGAGGGGCCGGGGTTCCACCCGTTCCTGTCCGGTCGGGAGAACCTGCGGCGCAACGCGGCGTTCGAACCGCTGCTGGCCACGGGGTCGGTCAAGCAGGCCGTGGAGGACGCGCTGGAGCGCGTGGGCCTCTCGCAGGCCGCGCACCGGCGGTACCGGGGGTACTCGCTGGGCATGAAGCAGCGGCTGGGGTTGGCCGCGGCGCTGCTGGTCCCGCGCAGGCTGATCGTGCTGGACGAGCCGACCAACGGACTCGACCCGGCGGGCACGCGCGAGGTGCGGAAGGTCATCGGCGACCTGCACGCGGCGGGCAGCACGGTGCTGGTGTCGTCGCACCTGCTGAGCGAGATCGAGGCGACCTGCACGCACGTGGCCGTGCTGCACCGGGGAAACGTCGTGGCGCAAGGGGAACTCGCCGACCTGTTGCAGTCGGACAGCACCGCGCTCCAGGTGACGACGTCCGATGTGGACACCGCGTTGAACGTGCTGCGCACGGCCCGCATCTCGGCCCGCCCGACCGACGAGGGCGTGCGGGTCGAGCTGATCGGCACGACCGCGCCCGCCGTCTTCCAGACCCTGGTGCAGGCGGGCGTGGAGATCCACGAGGCAGTGCGCCAGCGCACCGGCCTGGAGGAGCTGTTCGCCCGGCTCACCGAGGCCGAGGAGTCCGACCACCTGTCCACCGTGGACACCAACGAGGGGGCACGATGACCACGGCTGTCGCCACGCGCGCCCCGTTGACCCGGCAGCTGCGCTCGGAGCTGCGCTGGATCCTGCGCCGCCCGCGCACGGTGATCGGGCTGGGGCTGCTGTGCCTGGTCCCGGTCCTGGCCGGTGTCGGCCTGTGGTTCGCCGTCGACAACAGCGAGGGCCCAGCCGGTCCGGGGCTCGCGGCGATCATCTCGGGCAACGGGCTCGTCCTGCCGATCTTCACGCTGTTCCTGTCGCTGCCGCTGCTGCTGCCGCTGGTCGGCGCGATCTGGGCGGCCGACGGCCTGGCGGGCGAGGCGAACAGCGGCACGCTGCGCGGCCTGATGGTCGCGCCGGTCGGCAGGCTCCGCCTGCTGGGCATCAAGGCGTTCGGCATCGCCGTCATGTCGCTGTTCGCGGTGACGCTCATGGCCGTGGTCGGCGTGATCACCGGGGTCGCCCTGTTCGGCATGGACGGGATGCTCACGGTGTCCGGCACGACGCTGTCGGTCGGTGCGGCGCTGGGCCGGATCGTGCTGACGATCCTGCTGGTGACGTTCCAGGTGTGGGCCGTCGCCGCCGTCGCGCTGGCGATCTCCGCGTGCACCGAGCACCCGCTGGTGGTGATGGCCGCGACCATGGCCGGGATCATCGTGTTCGCCGTGCTCGGGGCGTTCAGCTCGCTGGACTGGCTCCAGCCCTACCTGATCACCACGGCGTGGAACGGCCTCGCCGACGTGATGCGCGATCCGCTGCCGACGGGCGAGCTGTGGAACAGCACCGGTCTGGCCGCCTGCTACCTGCTGATCGGCCTGTCACTGGCCGCCATCCGCCTGGTCACCAAGGACGGCTAGCCCGTCCGGGTCGACCGAGAGGCGCACCCGGTCGCCGAGCGCGGGAGGCTCGGCGATCGGGGCGACCGCCTCGAACTCCTCGTCCCGCACGGTCACCAGCAGCCGCACGTGGTCGCGGCGGTGCACCCGTTCCTCGACCACGCCTTCCAACGG
Organism: Umezawaea sp. cmx-9-4; assembly: GCA_049997955.1. GTDB lineage: Bacteria > Actinomycetota > Actinomycetes > Mycobacteriales > Pseudonocardiaceae > Umezawaea. The sequence continues at coordinate 188,028 of JAEBDY010000006.1, forward strand.
CCCCCGTGCGTCGACGCGCAGCGCCGTGGAGCGCAGGCCGACCCGACCCGCGACGGTGACGCCCAGCAGGTCCAGCGCCACGTCGGCGGGCAGGATCTTGCCGCACCCCAGGAACTTCGCCGTGTCCACGTCGATCGGCAACCGCCACACCTCGGTGGGCGGGCCGACCTGCCGGATGCGGCCCGCGCGCATGACCGCGACCCGGTCGGCGAGCGTGAACGCCTCGTCGTGGTCGTGCGTGACGACCAGCGCCGTGGCGCCCGCTTCGCGCAGCAACCGGGCGAGGTCGACGGCCAACTGCTCGCGCAGCGCCCGGTCCAGCGCCGACAGCGGTTCGTCCAGCAGCAGCAAGCGGGGTCGTGGAGCCAGCGCGCGGGCCAGCGCGACCCGCTGCTGCTCGCCACCGGACAGCTCGGTGACCTTCCGCTTCTGGTAGCCGCCGAGGCCGACCAGTTCCAGCAGCTCGGCGACGCGCTTGTGCCGCGCCTCCGCCTCCACGCCGTGCATCCGCAGGCCGAACGCCACGTTGCCCGCCACGTCCCGGTGCGGGAACAGCTGCCCGTCCTGGAACACCAGCCCGAAACCCCGGCGGTGCACCGGAACGCCCGCCAGGTCCTCGTCGTCCCACCGGACCGCGCCCGCGCTGGGCCGTTCCAGGCCCGCGACCGCGCGCAGCAGGGTCGACTTGCCGCAGCCGGACGGCCCGAGCAGCGCGACGACCTCCCCGTCGGCGACCGCCAGGTCCACATCGGACACCGCCACGACGTCGCCGTAGCGGACGCCGACCCCGTTGAGGCGCAACGACATCAGAACTCCCCACCGCTGGGCACGCGCAGCTTCTCGATCAGCAGCACCGCGACGATCGTCACGACCATCAGCATCGCGCACGCGGCGTACGCCATCTGGCTGTTGAGCTGGCCGGGCCGGGACATCAGCCGGGCGATCACGATCGGCAGCGTCGGCGCGTCCGGCCTGGCCAGGAAGCTGGTCGCGCCGAACTCCCCCAGCGCCACCACGAACCCGAACCCGGCCGCGGCGACCAGCGACCGGCCCGCGAGCGGCAGGTCGACCTCGCGCCACACCCGCCACGGGCTCGCGCCGAGCGTCGCGGCGGCCTGCCGCAGCCGTTCGTCGACCGCGCGCAGCACCGGCAGCACCATCCGCACGATCAGCGGCGTGACCACGAGCGCCTGCGCCAGCGGGACCAGCGCGGGTGACGTGCGCAGGTCACCGGGCAGGGCGTCCATGGTGATCAGGTACCCGAAGCCGACCGTCACGGCGGACACGCCGAGCGGCAGCATCAGCGCCGTGTCCAGCGCCTCGCCGATGCCGAGCGGCGTCCGGCCGCGCCGCAGCCCCACCAGCACGACGGCGGAGAACACCCCGATGGTCAGCGCCAGCAGAGTCGCGTCCGTGGCCGTGCGCACCGAGTTCATCGCCGCGTCGACCCCGGACACCGCGAGCGTCCCGCGCTCCCCCGTGCCGGTCAGCGCCCGGTAGCCCGCGAGGCTCCAGCCGTCCGCCGTGGACAGCGAGCGGACGATCAACCCGACCACGGGCACGAGCAGCGTGAGCACGACGGCGAACGCGGCCGCGACCACGCCCCACTCGCCGCCGGTCGGCCTGCGCACCACCTCGGCGTGCCCGCGCAGCGACAGCGCGGTCTCCCTCCGCCGACGCGCCAACGCGCCGAGCAGCAGCACGGCGAGCACGGCGGCGAACTGGAGCAGCGACAGCGCGGCGGCGCCGGACAGGTCGAACAGCTCCACCGTGCGCAGGTAGATCTCGGTCTCCAGCGTCCGGTAGCGCGCCCCGCCGAGCACCAGCACGACACCGAAGCTGGTGGCGCAGAACAGGAACACCACCGAGGCGGCCGACCCGATGGCGGGCAGCAGCGCGGGCAGCACGACCGACGCGAACGCCCGCGGCCGGGACGCGCCCAGCGCGCGGGCGGCGTCCTCGGCACGGCGGTCCGTGTGCGCCCACAGCCCGCCGACGGTCCGCGCCACCACGGCGACGTTGAAGAACGCGTTGGCCAGCACGATCGGCAGCACCCCGCCGTCCGGCCACAGCGCCCGGAAGGCCAGGCCCACCACCACGGTCGGCAGCACGAACGGCACCATCACCGCGGCCCGCACGAACCCCGTGCCCGCGACCTCGCACCGCGCCAGCAGGAACGCGACCGGCAGACCGGCGACCAGCGCCAACACCGTGGACGCCGCGGCCTGACCGAGGGTGAACCCGACCAGCTCCCACGTCCCGGCGGCGGTCAGCGCCTCGCCGACCCCGCCGTCGCGCAGGCCGAGGCGCACGATCGCGAGCACCGGCCAGGCGAAGAAGACCCCGAGGAACAGCAGCGGGACCAGTGCGGCGAACGCCCAGATCAGCCCACTACGAGCGTGCGCCACTGGGACACCCACTGCTCGCGGTTGGCGCTGACCTGGTCGGCGGGCAGGGTCTGCGGCGACGTGGGCAGCGGCGCGGCCTTCGTCCACGACTCGGGCAGCTCCACGCCCTCGCGCGACGGGTAGACGTACATCTGCTCGGGCACGTCGGCCTGGAACTGCTCGGAGAGCAGGAAGTCCAGCACCTTCTTGGCGTCGTCGGGGTTCTTCGCGCCGGTCAGCACGCCCGCGTACTCGACCTGCCGGTAGCAGGTGTCGAGCACGGCCTTGGTGCGCGGGTTGCCGTCGTCGCCGATCTCGGCGGACGGCGACGACGCGTAGGACACGACGATCGGCCGCGGACCCTTGCCCGCGGAGCCGGAGAAGTCCTGGTTGTAGGCCTCTTCCCAACCGCTGACGACCTTGACGCCGTTGGCCTTGAGCTTGGTCCAGTACTCGGTCCAGCCCGTGGGGCCGTACTTGCCGACCGTGCCGAGCAGGAACGCGAGACCGGGCGACGAGGTCGCCGGGTCCTCGACGACGAGCATGTCCTTGTACTTCGGGTCGACCAGGTCGTCGTAGGACGTCGGTTCCGGCACGCCCTTGGCCGCGAGCCCGGCGATGTCGACGTTCAGGCACACGTCGCCGACGTCGACGGCGTGCAGCTTGCCGCTGGAGTCGACCTGGTAGCGCTGCGCGCCCTTGTCGCCCTCGGGGCTCCGGTACTCCGCGAACACGCCTTCGGTGAGCGCCCGCGAGGCGAACGTCGAGTCGACGCCGAACGCGACGTCGCCGATCGGGTTGGCCTTGGTGAGCACCAGCTTGTTGGTCAGCGCGCCCGCGTCGCCGCTGGCGACCGGCTTGATCGTGATGCCGGACGCGGCCTTGAAGGCGTCGAGCGTCTCCTGCTTGGCGGTGAACGAGTCGTGCGTCACCAGCGTGACGACGTGGTCGCTCGCGGCGGGCGTGGACGTGCCACCGCTCAGCGAACACCCCGCGAGCAGCGACAGGCAGGCGGCAGCGGTCAGAACTCGGCGAAGCATCAGGTCTCTCCCTACACCGGCATGATCCGGATCAGGTTGGACGGTCGAAGGCTCGCGCGCCTTCCTCTCAGCCCGGCGCAGCACCGGACTCCCGTGGTAAGCGGCAGCGTACGCGACTCGGTGGGACGATCAGGCCATGGCCGAACTGATGACCGACGACCAGGTGACCGAAGCGCTGCGCGGGCTGCCGAGCTGGAGCGCCCAGGAGAACTCGCTGATGCGCATCGTGGAGCTGAAGAGCTTCGCGCAGGCCATCCAGGTGGTGAACCGGGTGGCCGAGATCGCGGAGAACGACGACCACCACCCGGACATCGACATCCGCTGGCGCACCCTGACGTTCCGGGTCAGCACCCACTCCAAGGGCGGCATCACCGCGCTCGACATCACCCTGGCCACCGAGATCGACGGCGTGGTCGACGCCCTCGGCTGACCTAGCGCGCCTAATTCACCGCTGGTCAGCGGGTTCCGGCTCGGACACCGGGCTGCCGACGTCGGCCCGCGGGTCCGACGTCCGGGCTCGCAGGCCGACCGCGATGGCGACCAGGGTGAGCAGGCCCGCGGCCGGGTAGACCCAGCCGAGCAGCGACTCCCACCAGGGGCGCGGGATGGTCCAGATGGAGTCCTGCCAGATCAGCAGGAACGAGATCAGGAAGCTGCCGATCGCCACCACCCAGACGATCGCGGTGGCGTTGACCAGCCTGTTGCGGTTGGCCGTCCCGTACAGCAGCCACATCAGCGCGGGCACCGCCCAGACCCAGTGGTGGCTCCACGAGATCGGCGACACCAGCAGCCCGAACACCTGCACCACGACGATCGCGGCCAACGTCTGCCTGGCCCGCAGCGCTTCCCGCAGAGCCCACACCATGAGCACCACCGCCACCGCGACGCCCACCAGGTAGATCGGCCCGCTCTGCACGTCGTACCCGACGGTCCGCGACAGCGCCCCGCGCAGCGACTGGTTGATCGACGACCCGACCGGCCCGACCCGCGAGGCGTCGCCGAGCAGGTGGAACCAGTACTCCTCGGAGAGCTGCGGCGCGATCAGGAACCCGAAGCCGACGGTGAGCGCGAACGCGACCACCGACCAGATCGCCGCGGCGAACCGCTTGGTGCCGAGGAAGTAGACGCCGGACACCGCGGGCGTCAGCTTGATCCCGGCGGTCAACCCCACGCCGAACCCGGCCACCCACGGGCGGGAGCTCGCCATCGTGGCGAGGAGCACAGCCGCCAGCAGCAGGTTGATCTGCCCGTAGTTGAGCGTCGTGCGCACCGGCTCGACCCAGATCGCCAGCGCCGTCCACAGCATCGCGCGCCGGGACAGGTGCTCGGCGTCGATCATCCTCAGCGCCGTGCGGATCAACCAGTACAGGCAGGCGAGGCACAGGACCTGCCAGAACCACCGCGCAACGCCCCACGGGACCCACGACAGCGGCAGGAACACGAACGCCGAGAACGGCGGGTACGTGAACGGCAGCGCGAACTTGTCCGAGAACTCGCTCAAGCGCCACTCGTAGAGCAAACCGGTGAAGATCTCCGGCGACCCGTTCCGGTAGACCATGAGATCGATCATGGTCATCTGCGTCTGGAACGCGACCATCGTCAGCTGCCCCAGCAGGGACAACCCCAGCAGCCACGGCGCGACGGCGAGCACGCGGGCTTCCACGGCACGCGGATTCACGCGAGGCCTCCTCGGGGTTGGCGGTAGTTTCAGTGTGAAGTAGGCGACTCGGGGAGCAAAAACGGGGTACCCGAACGTCATGACAGGTGGGAGTCTCACAACCACGGGAGAATCATGACCATGGACATCGTGGTGGCGCTGGTCGCCGCTGTCGGAATGCTGTTCACCGCGGGTGGCGTGCTGGCCCTTGCCGCACGCAACCGCCACCAGCTGCACTAGCCGTCCTGACAAGGGGGTTGTCCCGACACCGGGGCATCCCCCTTTTTCCTGCCCTCCGCACGTTCCACCGACGCCGGTCTCGAACCGGAGGACGTGGACCCCGGTCCGCCGTGCCTCCCCGGATCGCCACGGCTTCCTCGATCCCGCCGCCGTTCCAACCCTCACGCGCCCTCACGCGCAGGCGTCGGCCAGGCGCTCTTCCCACCGCGGCGCCAACACCGACGGCTCCCCGAACCGCGCGCGCAGGTACTCCCGCCGGCTGAGCGCCAGGGCGTTCTCCTGCCAGCGCCGCACCACCCACTCGCCCAACCCGCAGATCAGCCGCGCTTGCGCCACGGCCTCGGACACGCCCAACGGCACCGTGAACCGAGCCCGCCGCCGCAGTTCCTCCAGCGTCGAGGGCAGCGGGTCCGGCAGCGTCACGGGCCAGCGAAGATCACCGGACTCCAACCGCGCGGCCTGCTGCTCGGCGACGACCTCCGCGTACCCACCCCGCGCTTCGGCCACCTCGGCCACCACCTCGGGCAACGTCACGGTGACCAGGCTCACGTCGTTCCGCCCCTCGCCCAACGCCCACTCCCGCACCACCGCGGCGGCCTCGGCCGCGTCCCACGCCAACAGCGCCCGGCCGGCGCAGTGCTCCAACAACGACTCCCCCACGGGCGCGACCCACTCACCGGTCGTCACGCCATCAGCGCTGAGGTGCGCGACAGCGACCTCACCGCCCGCCCGGCACACCACGACGTGCCCGATCATGGCGCGACCGTCGGCGGCGCGAGCGGACAACAGGCCGAGCTGGGTGTCGGTGGTCATACCCGTCCATCGCGACCGTGATCATTTCGTTTCGCCGACCCCGAGCACAGCTCGTCCACCAGGCCGTTCGCTCTCGTGGCTCGAACGCCGTCGAGTCGCTACCGTTGAACCATGACCGCACTGCCCGACTGGATGCGCCCGCCCCGCGCGGAAGGCTGGTTCGCGGAGGACTTGGACCGCCTCCCCGAGGCACCTCGCCACACAGAACTGATCGACGGAGCCCTGGTCTTCATGATGTCGCCGCAGAGGTGGTGGCATGGCCACCTCATCACCATGCTCACCGTCGCTCTCATGGAACGAGTTCCGGCAGGCTCCAGGGTTGGTCGCGAGATGACGATCAAGCTTGACGAGCGCAATCGACCCGAGCCGGATCTACTGGTGACAACGGCCGACTTCGACGGTGACCGCACCTGGTTCGCACCGGAGGACGTGCAACTGGTCGTCGAGGTCGTCTCACCCGAGTCCGCGCACCGCGACCGGACCGTGAAGCTGCGCAAGTACGCGGAAGCGGGGATCCGGCACTACTGGTGCGTCGAGGACGAGGACGGAGCACCCGTGGTCCACGTCTACGAGTTGGACGAGCCCACCAAGGCCTACGCACCCGCGGGCATCTTCCGCGGCTCGCTCAACCGCCCGGTCCCGTTCGAGATCACCCTCGACCTCGACAAGCTCACCCCGCCCCGACGCACCTGAGAACGCGAACGGCCGCCCCGCGAGGTGCGTGGCGGCCGTTGCCGTTGTGGCGTGGAGCAGGTCAGACGTTGAAGCGGAACTCGACCACGTCGCCGTCGACCATCACGTAGTCCTTGCCCTCCATGCGGACCTTGCCCGCCGCCTTCGCGGCGGCCTTGGAGCCGGACTCGACCAGGTCGTCGTAGGAGACGACCTCGGCCTTGATGAAGCCCCGTTCGAAGTCCGTGTGGATCACGCCCGCGGCCTGCGGGGCGGTCGCGCCCTGCGGGATGGTCCACGCCCTGGATTCCTTCGGGCCCGCGGTGAGGTAGGTCTGGAGGCCGAGGGTGTGGAAGCCCGCTCGGGCCAGGGAGTAGAGGCCGGGTTCGTGCTGGCCGATCGACTCCAGGAGTTCGCGGGCGGACTCCTCGTCCAGTTCCAGCAGTTCCGACTCGACCTTGGCGTCCAGGAAGACGGCGTCGGCCGGTGCGACGAGTTCGCGGAGTTCCTTCATCTTGGCTTCGTCGGTGAGGATGCCCTCGTCGGCGTTGAAGACGTAGAGGAACGGCTTGGTGGTCAGCAGGCTGAGTTCGCGCAGCAGGTCGTTGTCCACTTCGGACTGCGCGCTGAACATGGTGCGGCCGCTGTCGAGGATGTCCTTGGCCTTCTGCGCGGCTTCGAGGGCGGGGCGGCGGTCCTTCTGGGTCCGCGCCTCCTTCTCCAGCCGGGGGATGGCCTTCTCCAACGTCTGGAGGTCGGCGAGGATCAGCTCGGTGTTGATCGTCTCCATGTCGCTGCTCGCGTCGATGCGGCCGTCGACGTGCACGACGTCGGGGTCGTCGAAGACGCGGACGACCTGGCAGATCGCGTTGGCCTCGCGGATGTTGGCGAGGAACTTGTTGCCGAGCCCCTCACCCTCCGAGGCGCCCTTGACGATGCCCGCGATGTCGACGAACGACACGACGGCGGGCACCAGCTTCTCGGAGCCGAAGATCTCGGCGAGCTTCGCCAGCCTCCCGTCGGGCAGCGGGACGACACCGACGTTGGGCTCGATGGTCGCGAACGGGTAGTTCGCGGCGAGCACGTCGTTGCGGGTCAGCGCGTTGAAAAGGGTGCTCTTGCCGACGTTGGGCAGGCCGACGATGCCAAGGGTCAAACTCACGAACGGGAAGTCTACGCGGTGACCTGCAACGTCGAGCCGGTCCGGGCCTTGCGGACCCTCAGCCTGGTGGGGATGCGCTGCCGCAGCTCCTCGACGTGCGACACGAGACCCACGACCCGGCCGCCCGCGCGCAGCTCGTCGAGGGTGTTCATGACCAGGTCGAGCGTGTCGGCGTCCAGCGTGCCGAACCCCTCGTCCACGAACAGGGTGTCCAGCAGCGCGCCGCCGGTTTCGGCGGCGACCACGTCCGCGAGCCCGAGGGCCAGGGACAGCGAGGCCAGGAACGACTCGCCGCCGGACAGGGTCTTCGCGGGCCGCTGCTGGCCGGAGTAGTCGTCCAGCACGTCCAGCCCGAGCCCGCCGCGGGTGCCGCGCGCGCCCGCCTCGGTGGAGTGCACGAACCGGTACCTGCCCTGGCTCATCCGCTCCAGCCGCGTGCTCGCGGCGACGGCGACCTCCTCCAGCCGCGACGCCAGCACGTACGTCCGCAACGTCATCTTCCGGTGGTTCTGCCCCCGCCCGTTGATCACGTCCGTCAACGCGTCCAGCTCGGCGAACGACGCTTCGACCGGCTCGAACTCCGCCCACTTCGCCCGCAGCCGATCGGCCAGCTCGCCGACCCGCTGGAACGCCGTCCGCGCCGACGACAGCGCCGACGCGGCCCGCTGGGCCTCGTCGCGGCACGTCCGGAACCGCTGCTCCACGCCAGCCACGTCGACCTCCAGGGCCGGATCCACCTCCGCCAGCTCCACGAGCACGGCCGACGCCGACGCCCGCGTGTGGTCGAGCGAGGTGATCCGCTGTTCCAGCGCGGTCAGCGCCGCGTCGGTCCGCGCGGCCGACAGGGCTTCCTCGACGTCGGCGAACCCGGCCTTGGCGGCCAGTTCCGACGTGGTGACCCGCTGTTCCTCCAGCCGCACCACGTGGTCCGCGACCGCCGCGCGCCGGTCGGCCGCGGTGACCAGGGCGTCGGCCAGGTCGAGCAGGTGCGCTCGCCGGGCGGGCACGTCCGGGAACTCGCCGCGGGCCTCGTCCAGCCGCTCGGTCCGCGCCCGCACGGCCTCTTCGAGGGCCTTGACCTGCGTCGACACCTCCACCAGTTCGCGTTCGGCGAGGGCGTGGGCGGCGGTGGTCCTCTCCAGCAACTGCTCCAGCTCGCGGAGCGCCGCCGTGCGCTGCGTCCGCAGGCGGGCCAGCGCGGACGTCTCCTCGTGCTCCCGCAGCAGGGCGGTCAACGGCCGGTCGTCGACCACCTTGAGCAGCGTCTCGACCCGGTGTTCGGCCGCGAGCCTGGCCTGCTCCGCCACGCCGCGACGACGAGCCGCCGCCTGCTCGCGGGCCGTCGCGTCGTCCTCGTCCGCCGCGCCGACGGCGTTCAGCATCGGCTGCGCGGGTGCCGGGTGGTCGGCCGAGCCGCACACCAGGCACGCCTTGCCGGGGGTCAGCGCGGCCGCCAGCTCGACGGCCATCCCGTCCAGCCGCTGCCGCCGCACGTCGAGCAGGTGCCCCTGCGCCTTCTGGTGCGCGTCGATGGCGGCGCGCAGCCCGTCCGCCGCCTCGGTCACCGCCTTCTCCGCGGCGGGCAGTTGCCGGGCCGCGTCGGCCCACGCCGACACCTCGGCGAGCCTGGCCGCCGCGACGGTCGACCGCTCGACCGCCTCCCGGGCCTCGGTCACCTTCGCGGGCAGCGAGGGGTCGAGGGCCGCCACCTGGTTCTCCAGCCGGTCGCGGGACGCCGTCAGCGACCGGATCCGTGCCAAGTCCTTCCGCTGCTGCTCGGCCTCGGCGACGAGCCGGGTCAGCCCGCCCGCTTCTTCGCGCAGCCGCTCGGAATCACCGCGCAGGTCGGTGCCCCCGTACCCGACGATCGCCGAGAACGCCGCTTCCTCGAGGGAGCGAGCCGATGCGAGCGACCGTCCCAATCGGACGGTCGCGTCCTGCGACGGCACCACGGGAGCCGCTCGCCGAGCGGCGGAGACCTCGCTCACCCAAGCCAGCCGCTGCGGCTCGGCCGACTCGCAGGACGCCACAGCTCTCCGGGCTTCCCGCACCCGGCGCACCCGGTCGGCCTCGACCCGAACCGACGCCAGCGCCACCTCTGCCGCCTCGCGGGCGGCCGACGTCGAGCGCGCCACGGCCTCGGCGTCGGCGTCGGTCTCGCCCAGCCGCTTCAGCACGGAGCTGAGCCACTCCTCGTCGCCGACCTCGGGGGTCTCCTCACCGGCGGCCTCGGACACCCGCTGCACCAGCGCGCGCCCGACCTGCCGGTGCTGCTCCAGCGCCTGGCCGGCGGCGGTGCGGCGGGTGCGGAACCAGTTCTCCACGTCCAGGAACCGCTGCGTCCCGAACAGCTTCTCCAGCAGCTTCTCGCGCTCGGCCGTGTCCGCCCGCAGGAACCGGGCGAACTCGCCCTGCGGCAGCAGCACGACCTGGAAGAACTGCTCGGCGTTCATCCCGAGCAGGCCCTCGACGACGTCGGCGACTTCCTCGATGCGGGTGTGCCCGTCGCCGTGCCACCCGCTGATCCAGGTCAGCGTCGCCTTGGCCTGCTCCTTGGTGAACCCCTCACCGCGCTTCTTCGGTCGCAGGTACTCGGGGCTGCGTTCGATCCGCATCCGCCTGCCCTGCACGGTCAGCTCCAGCACCACCACGGTCCGCGCGTCCACGTCCGCGTAGTCGCAGCGCAGCCGCTTCACGTCGCCGCGCGCGCCGGGGACCTTGCCGAACAGCGCGAACGCGACCGCGTCGAGCAGGGTCGTCTTGCCCGCGCCGGTGTCGCCGTGCAGCAGGAACAGCCCGTCCGCGCCGAGCACGTCGAAGTCGACGGTCTCGCGCTTGGGGTACGGCCCGAACGCCGTCAGCTCCAGGCCGTGCAGCCTCACTGGGCCTCCCTCGCGGCGGCGGCGAACGCTTCGCGCAGCAGGGCCTGCTCGCGCGGGTTGGGCTGTTCGTTCCGGCAGTCCTCGACGAAGCAGCAGGCGATCTCCTCGTCGGACCGCCCGCGCACCGCGAACCGCACCTCGGCCGCCCGGCCGCCCGCGGGCTGCCACTCGACGTGCACCGCGTGCGGGAACCGCTCCTGCAAGCGCCGCAACGAGTCCAGCGGCCGAACGGGGTCGGTCAGCACCACGGACAGGAAGCTGCCGACCACCGCGTCGTGCGACGGGTCCAGCAGCAGGTCCTCCAGCGGCCCCGCCAGGGTCGCCAGCGGGCGCGGCACCGGCAGCTCGCGCTTCTCCACGCCCACCAGCCCGCCCGCGTCCAGCTCGACCAGCCAGACGGACTTCTCCTGCCGGGCCTCGGAGAACGAGTACGCCATCGGGCTGCCCGAGTACCGCAGCCGCTCCGACAGCACCTGCGGCCCGTGCAGGTGGCCCAGCGCCACGTAGTCGGCCCCGTCGAACACCGACGTCGCCACGTCCTGCACGCCGCCGACGGCGATGGTCCGCTCCGAGTCGCTGCTCGCGCCGCCGGACACGAACGCGTGCGCCAGCACCACGGACCGGGTGCCGGACCGGCCGTCGAGGTCCGCGCGCACCCGCCGCATCGCCTCGGCCAGCACTCCCGCGTGCCCGCGGGCCTCCGGCACGCCCAGCGCCTGCCGTGCGGGCTCCGGTTCCAGGAACGGGATCCCGTACAGCGCCACGGGCCCGAAGTCGTCCTCCAGCAGGACCGGCTGGTCCAGCTCGGCGATCCGGGTGCGCGTGTGCAGCCCGCCCGCCGCGGTGAACTCGCCGAACACGCCGATCCGCGCCGCGGAGTCGTGGTTCCCCGGCGTGATCACGATGCGGGCGCCCGCCGCGCGGATCCTGGTCAGCACCCGCGCGCACGTCTGCACGGCCTCGGCGTTCGGCACCGCCCGGTCGTACAGGTCGCCAGCGACGACCACCACGTCCACCCGCTCGGTCGCCACCATGTCGGCCAGCCCGCCGAGCACCGACTCCTGCTCGGCGAGCAGGTCCCGACCGTGGAACGTGCGGCCCACGTGCCAGTCGGAGGTGTGCAGCAGACGCATGGGGCAACGCTAGGACCAAGCACCGACAGTCCCGAGCACCACCGGGCCGGCGTGTCGCCCGATCGAGTGCTATGGCCCGATGCGTCATGATCGGGGGCGTGACAGCGGTTCTCAGCACGGCGGCGGTGGTCGTCGCGCTCCTGCTCGCGGGAGCGCTCGTCTTCCTGTGGCGTCTCTACCAGGACAGCGTCCGGCGAACGGACGCCGCACTGGAGGCGATCCAGTCCGAACGACTGCGCGGCGAGGCCCACCAGGCGGCCTTGCAGCGGTACGAGGTGGCGTTCTCCTCCGTCACCGGAAGAGGTGAACTCGGCGAGCAGGTGCTGGTCGAAACGGCCCGCGCGCTCGGCCTGCGCGAGGGCATCCACTTCAGCCTTCAGGTCGACGTCGCGGGCGGCGGCGCGGTCCGGCCGGACATGGTGCTGTCGGTCGGCGGCGGCAGGCAGGTGCCGGTCGACGCGAAGATGAGCATGGTCTGCTGGGCGGAGGCCGTGGAGACCGACGACCTGGCCGAACGGGCGGACGCGCTGCGCGTGCACGTGCGCAACATCCGGTCGCGGGCCGCGGAGCTGGCGGGCAAGGGCTACCAGCGCTGGGCCGACGCGATCTACGGGACGATCATGTTCGTGCCCAGCGACGGGGCCGTGGTGGCCGCGCTGGACACCGACCCCGAACTGCTGCGCTGGCTGCTCGACCGCCGGGTGTTCCTGTGCGGGCCGACCGGGTTCGCGGTGATCGCCTCGGCGGCGATGTTCGCCGTGACCGACCGGGCGCTCGCCGACGACGTGGAGCAGGTCCGCGCGCAGGCCACGCGGGCCCACCGGGCGGCGGACGGGGCCGTGGACGCGGTCAACCTGTCCAGCACCCACCTCCAGCGGTTCCTGTCCGCGCGCCGCCGCGAACTGGACGCGCTGGAGGGCTTCCGGGCGGCCGTCGAGCCGCTGAGCACGGCCTCCGCGAGCCCCACGCCGATCCCGGTCGTGCGCCGGGCCGACGAGCAGTCCGGGATCGGTGCATCCTTGGAGGCGCGTGAAGCGTGAATGTCATCGGGGACGTTTCACGGCTGTAGCGTGCGCTGACACCGCACCGGCTACCGTGTGCCCCTTCCGTGACGATGCCGAGCAAGGAGAGTGCGTGACGGTGACGCGCGAGCGGCGTGGCGAAGTGGCCGACGACGACGAGGACTACTCGGACGACGTCGCCTGGAACGATCGCGCCCTGTTCGGCAGCTTCAAGGGTCTGCCCTGGTGGGCGGCCGTGCTCATCGCGTTCGTGCTGGCGATCATCGGCACGTTCATCGATGTGAACTCGACGAAGACGGTCGGCTGGGTCTTCTCCGTGCTGTTCTTCGTCGGCTGCGTGGGAGCGGTCGTGTTCGTGGAGCGCCGGAGCATGTTCGGCCCGGTCGTCCAGCCGCCGCTGATCCTGGCGATCGTGGTGCCGCTGGTGGTCGTCGTGACGCAGGGCCTGCCCGCGACGGGCGGGCTGAGCAGCCTGGCGTTGACGCTGGGCAGGCCGCTGATCAACGGGTTCCCGACGATGGCGATCACGACGATCTGCACCGTGCTCGTCGGCCTGGCCAGGGTGTTCCGGCAGCGGGACCCGAACAGGGTGACCCGCGAGGAGGCCCGCGAGGTCAAGAAGGCGGACCGGGCCGAGCGCCCGTCCCGCCCGGTGGCGAAGCCCACACCCGAGAAGGCCCGCCCGGAGCGCTCCCGCGAGGAGCGGCCGCGCGAGGACACCGGTCCCCGCCGCCGCCCCGTGGCCGCTGACAGCAAGCGCGCGTCTCCTCCCGCCGAGAGCAAGCGCGCGGCGGTTCCCCCGGACGAGGAGCGCCGCGCCCGCCCCCGCCCCGCGCAGGGCGAACGGCGTCGGCCCGCCACTCCCCCGGCGGACCGCCCCTCCTCGCCCCGGCAGGCACGGGGGGACCGGCCGGTGCCGCCGCGCAGGCCCCGACCGCGGGACGACGACTAGTCCGAAGCACGACGAAGGCCCCCGGAGCGATCCGGGGGCCTTCGTCGTGCGGAACGGGGTCGTCAGCGCACGCGGCTCTGGCGGACTTCCTTCGGCAGCGCGAACGCGATGGTCTCGTTGGCCGTGGTGATCTCCTCCACGTCGCCGTACCCGCGCTCGCCGAGCCACTTGAGCAGGTCCATCACCAGGATGTCCGGCACGGACGCGCCGCTGGTCACGCCGACCGTGGTGACGCCGTCCAGCCAGGCCTCGTCCACTTCCTTGGCGTAGTCGACCAGGTAGGACGCCTTCGCGCCGGACTGCAGGGCCACCTCGACCAGCCGGACCGAGTTGGACGAGTTCTTCGACCCGACGACCAGCACGAGGTCGCACGAGGGGGCCATCGTCTTCACGGCGGTCTGCCGGTTGGAGGTGGCGTAGCAGATGTCGTCGCTCGGCGGGTCCTGCAACTCCGGGAACTTGTTCTTGAGCTGGTTCACCCTGACCATCGTCTCGTCGACGGACAGCGTGGTCTGGGACAGCCAGATGACCTTGGACGGGTCGCGCACGACGACCTTGTCCACGTCCTCGGCGGTGTCCACCAGCTGGATGTGCTCGGGGGCCTCACCGGCGGTGCCCTCGACCTCCTCGTGGCCCTCGTGGCCGATCAGGAGGATGTCGTAGTCGTCGCGGGCGAAGCGCTTGGCCTCCATGTGGACCTTCGTGACCAGCGGGCACGTGGCGTCGATGGTGCGCAGCTGCCGCTCGGCGGCCTCCTCGTGCACCGCGGGCGACACGCCGTGCGCGGAGAACACGACGAGCGCGCCCTCGGGCACCTCGTCGGTCTGGTCGACGAAGATCGCGCCGCGGTCGCTCAGCGTCTCGACCACGTGCTTGTTGTGCACGATCTCCTTGCGCACGTACACGGGGGCGCCGTACTGCTCCAGCGCTTTCTCGACCGCGACGACCGCACGGTCGACACCCGCGCAGTAGCCGCGTGGCTTCGCCAGCAGCACGCGTTTCGGAGTGGCGGTTTCAGTCGGTGCGGTCATGCCTGCCAGGGTACGGGGGCACCGCTGAGAGGCCGAATGCCCAGCGTCACGCGCACTGGGGGTGGGCACCGGGCCCCGAAGTGCGGGAAGCTGGTCGCATGAAGCCATTGCCGCTGCCGGTCCGCATCGCGGCAGGCCTCGCGGCCACCGCCGTCGAACGGGCCCGCCTGCTCCCGCAGCAGCTCGCGGGCCTGCCCGTGACGGTCGTGAGCGAGGCGCTGCAGCTGTCCATGCGCCTCCAGCAACAGGTCACCGAGCTCGCGATCAAGGGTGACGACGTGCTGGCCGGGATGCGTCCGCCGGAAGACGAACCCGAATGGGCGACGTTCGACGAGGACGCAAGTCCCCTGATCGTGGTGCCCGACCCTCCCCCGGTGACCCCGGTCACCCCCGCCACCCCGGATGAGACGCCGGACGGCGACGACGACCCGTGGACGGAGGAGGAACGGGCGATCGCGGCCGAGCCGCCCGCCGCGCTGCCGGTCTACGACGACCTGTCGCTGCCGCAGCTGCGGGCCCGGCTCCGGACGCTGTCCGTCGAGGACCTGGAGGAGCTGCTGGCCCACGAGCGCGCCCACGACGACCGGCCGCAGTTCACCGGGATGTTGAACCGGCGCATCGCCACCGTGCGCGCGCAGTCGTGACGTCCTCGGACTCCCCCTCCACCCCGGAGCAGCCGTGGCCCGTCAGGACGGTCGCGCGCAAGATCACCGAGTGGATCAACCGGCTCGGCGCGGTGTGGGTCGAGGGGCAGATCACGCAGGTGTCGGCCCGGCCCGGCACCGCGACGGCGTTCCTGACGCTGCGCGACCCCTCGGTGGACATGTCGATGTCGCTGACGAGCCCCATCGGGCTGGTGCGCGGCATGGATCCGCCGCTCACCGACGGCAGCCGCGTGGTGGTGCACGGCAAGCCGACGTTCTTCGCCGGGCGCGGCACGCTGAGCCTGCGGGTGGACGAGATCCGCGCGGTCGGCATCGGCGAGCTGCTGGCGCGGATCGAGCGGCTGCGCAAGCTGCTCAACGCGGAGGGCCTGTTCGACCCGCGGCGCAAGCGCAGGCCGCCGTTCCTGCCGAACAAGATCGGGTTGATCACCGGGCGGGCGTCGGCGGCCGAGCGGGACGTCCTGACCAACGCGCGCGACCGGTGGCCGGGCGCCAAGTTCCGGGTGATCAACGTCGCCGTGCAGGGCGCGACGGCCGTTCCGCAGATCCTCACCGCACTGTCCACTTTGGACCGCGATGCCGAGGTGGACGTGATCGTCCTCGCCCGCGGCGGCGGCAGCGTCGAGGACCTGCTGCCGTTCTCCGACGAGGCGCTGTGCCGGGCCGTGGCGTCGTGCCGCACGCCCGTCATGTCCGCGATCGGCCACGAACCGGACAGCCCGCTCGTCGACTACGTGGCGGACGTCCGCTGCTCCACGCCGACCGACGCAGGCAAACGGGTGGTTCCCGACGTGGCGGAAGAAGCAACGCGGATCCGCCAGATGCGCGACCGCGCCCGCCGCGCGCTGCACGGCTGGGTGGACCGCGAGCGCAAGCTGCTCCAGTCGCTGCGCACTCGACCTGCGCTTTCGGACCCGTACGGCCCGCTGGAACGCCGCCGCGAGGACATCGACCGGTTGCGGGAACGCGGCCGCCGCGCGGTGCTCGCCCGGCTGTCCACCGAGCAGAACGGACTGGCCTCCACGAAAGCGCGCTTGACGACCCTCGGACCGGCAGCCACGCTTGCGCGCGGATACGCGGTAGTGCAACGCGTCACACCCGAGGGTGTCGACGGCGTGCTGAGGTCGATCGAGGAGGCCCCGGCCGGGACCCGTCTGCGCGTGCGCGTGGCGGACGGGGCCGTGCACGCGGTCGTGAGCAAGGACGGAGGCAGTGGTGCCAAACCCGGCGCGTGAACCCACGTTCCTCCCGCTGACGATGGCCGCGGCCGGATCGGCGGCGGACGCATCGGCCGACCCGCTGGCCCGTGACAGCGCGCAGGTCGTCCAGCACCACGCGCGCACGGCCAACGCGGCCGCCGCGGACTGCTGGACGTCGCTCGTCGCGGGCTGCACGTCGGGCCGCCAGACGTTGATCAACGAGTTGCACCACCTCTCCCTGGCGACCTCGCAGTACGCGGGTACGCGCTGGTGGCTGAGCCACGGCTCGGTGCACCGCAGGCGTGTCGTGGAGGCCGAGGGCCGCATCGACGACGCGGTGCGGGATGGTGACGGCGCCGAGTTCGCGGAGGCGTTCGTCGGGTACGACCAGGCCGTCGCCACGGTCGTGGCGCACGTGCAGAGCAGATTGGGGAGCTTGGCCCAGTGAGTTCCACCGAGACCGAACTCGGGTACGAGGCCGCGCGCGACGAGCTGGTGGAGGTGGTCCGCAAGCTCGAAGCGGGCGGCCTGTCGCTGGAGGACTCGATCGCGCTGTGGGAGCGCGGCGAGACCCTCGCGAAGACGTGCGAAAGCCATTTGGACGGCGCGAAGGAGCGCATCGACGCCGCGCTCGCGGTGGTCGAGGAGGACGTCGAGACCTGACATTGGGACCCTGGTCACGGGGTGCTCCGTGCGAGGATTGGTCTACCGGCCGATCATCCCAGGAGGAGCACAATGGCGAGCTCGAACCCTTCCGAACGCCGTCGCGAAGCACCTGACCGCAACCTGGCGCTGGAATTGGTCCGGGTCACCGAGGCCGCGGCCATGGCCGCCGGGCGCTGGGTCGGCCGGGGTGACAAGAACGGCGGCGACGGCGCGGCCGTGGACGCCATGAGGAAGCTGATCCACACCGTGTCGATGCGCGGTGTCGTCGTGATCGGCGAGGGCGAGAAGGACGAAGCGCCCATGCTCTACAACGGCGAAGAGGTCGGCAACGGCGACGGCCCGGACTGCGACGTGGCCGTGGACCCGATCGACGGCACCACCCTGATGGCCAAGGGCATGCCGAACGCGCTCGCGGTGCTCGCCGTCGCCGAACGCGGCGCGATGTTCGACCCGTCCGCCGTGTTCTACATGGAGAAGCTGGCCGTGGGCCCGGAAGCGGCGGACGTGATCGACATCACCGCCCCCATCGCGGAGAACATCCGCCGCGTGGCCAAGGCGAAGCACATCGAGGTGTCGGACGTGACGGTCTGCATCCTCGACAGGCCAAGGCACGAACACCTCGTGCACGACGTCCGGGAAGCGGGCGCACGCATCCACTTCATCTCCGACGGCGACGTCGCGGGCGCGATCTCCGCGGCCCGCCCCGACACCGGCGTGGACCTGCTGGTCGGCATCGGCGGCACCCCGGAGGGCATCATCGCCGCGGCCGCCCTGAAGTGCATCGGCGGCGAGATCCAGGCAAAGCTCTGGCCGAAGGACGACGAGGAGCGCCAGAAGGCCATCGACGCGGGCCACGACCTGGACCGCGTGCTGACAACACGAGAACTGGTACGCGGCGACAACGTCTTCTTCTGCGCCACCGGCGTCACAGACGGCGACCTGCTGCGCGGCGTCCACTACCGCTCGGGCGGCTGCACAACCCAATCGATCGTAATGCGCTCGAAGTCAGGCACAGTGCGAATGATCGACGGCTTCCACAGGCTGACAAAACTGCGCGAATACTCCTCAGTGGACTTCGACCGCCTAGCGGAATCCGAAGCCGAACAACTCATCCCACCACTCCCCTAACCACCAAAAGGCCCTAACCACAGCCCCTGACCACAGCCCCTGACCACAGCCCCTGACCAGCGAACTCAGGCAAGCGTCCTAAACCAGGGCCGATTTTACTTGGGGGATTCGACCCTTAAAATTGGTCGGGCTGCGGCTTCAGCACCTGCCGTTTTGGCCCGACAAAGGGTCGAATCGAGGGGCCCCAAGTCAAATCGGCCCCCACAACGCCACCCGCAGCCAGCACTCACCCCGCTGGAACAACAGCCAAGCCCTCACCCCCACCAGCAGCCAGCCCTCAAGCCACCGGTACGACCAGCAAGCAGCCAGGCCCACGGCCCCCGCTCAACCGAGCCACCCACCCCTCTGCAACCGCTCCCCCCACCCTCCCTGTGAATAGTTAAGGACCCTTCACAGGCCGTGTGGGGGTGGTGACCATGTGAGACATATCCCTAGTTTCCGATTCGTCCCCGGCAACCCTGCGCCGGAGACGGGAAGGAACGGAAACGATGAGGGCACGTTCCCTGTTCACCGCGGTAGCCGTCGCACTCGGCATGGCTTTCGCCTCGATGGGCGCAGCGACGGCACAACCCCAGACCGATGGCGTCACACCGTTCATCGTCGGCGGCGGCAACGCCACCCAGGTCTACTCGTTCATGGTGTCCCTGCAGAACACCTCGGGTGGCCACTTCTGCGGTGGTTCGCTGATCAAGGCCAACTGGGTCGTCACGGCCAAGCACTGCGTCCAGGGCCGTTCGCCCGCTTCGACGCGGGCGCGCATCGGCACGACCAACCGGACCAGCGGCGGCACCCTGGCCTCCGCGAGCCGGATCGTCGTGCACCCGAGCGCCGACCTGGCGCTCGTCCAGCTGTCCACCTCGGTCACGCAGACCCCGGCGAGGATCTCGACCTCGTCCGGTGCCGTCGGCACCGCGACCCGCATCATCGGGTGGGGCCAGACCTGCCCGTCGTCGGGTGGTTGTGGCGCCGCGCCGATCACGCTCCAGCAGCTCGACACGTCGATCGTGGCGGACAGCCGGTGCAGCGGCATCAGCGCGTCCACCGAGATCTGCACGAACAACACCGGTGGCAACAAGGGCGCCTGCTACGGCGACTCGGGCGGCCCGGAGATCAAGTCCGTCGGCGGTGTCTGGGAGCTCATCGGGGCCACCAGCCGCAGCGGTGGCGGCGCCACGTGCGCCACTGCCCCGTCGATCTACGTCGATGTGCCGGTGTTCCGCTCCTGGATCAGCGGGTACGCGGGCGCTGTCTAGCTTTTTGAGGTGACGCGCATGGTTGACCGCCTCCGGGGATACCCCGGAGGCGGTCAACCTTTGTCGTCAGCCGCTCGTCTTGCTCCACGACGGGGCTAACAAGGAGTGGTGGATGCGCGTTCTTCTCTTGGTCGCAACGGCTTTGCTCGTTTCGGCGTGCGGTCAGCAAGTGCCTTTCTCGGCGCCTGCCACAACCACCCCCACAACTGCTGCGGCGACCGAGGCGCCTCTGCCGCCGCAGCCCGCGGCGCCGCGCGTGCCGGTCAACCCCTGCTCCATCACCGACGGCGCCTGCGTCCGGCTGTCCACGTCGGAGAGCTGGCTGATCACCGGTGGCGCCATCGCCTACGGCCCGGTGCCGTCCGCGTTCGGCATGGCGGGGTACGAGACGCCGACCGGTGACTTCCAGGTGCTGCACAAGGTCGAGCACGACTGGAGCGTGCCGTACGACCAGCCGATGCCGTTCTCCGTGTACTTCCGCGACGACGGCATCGCGTTCCACCAGGGCGACCTCGCCCCGGCCTCGTCGCACGGCTGCGTGCACCTGGCCGAGGACGCTGCGGCGAAGTTCTTCGACTTCCTCCAGCCCGGCGCGCGCGTCCAGGTCATCGCTTAGGCGTCCCCCATTCGTTATCGGGGCCGGGCAACCACGGTCACGTGACGGGCGTCTCTCCCCTTGACACGACGATCAGGGGGTCCGGAGATGCGCGTTCTCCTAGTACTGGCAACGGCGTTGCTCGTCACCGCGGGCTGCGCGAGCGGTGAACGGACCGGGGCGGCGGCACCGCCCGCCGTCGAGGTCTCGGCATCCTCGGCGGCGGGCAGTGCCCCGGCTCCGTCCTCCGAGACCCCGCCGCCCGCTCCCTCCACGTCGTCGGAGGCTCCGCCCCCGCCGCAGCCCGCGCCGCCGCCCCCGCCCGTCCAGGTCGCGGGCACGCCGTGCGACATCACCAACGGCGCGTGCGTGGAGCTGTCGACCCAGCAGACGTGGCTCATCAGCAACGGCGCGGTGTCCTACGGTCCCGTCCCGATCACCTCGGGCCGTCCCGGCTACAACACGCCCGTCGGCTACTTCCCGGTGCTGCACAAGGTTCGCCACGAGGTCAGCCGCCCGTACAACAACGCGCCCATGCCGTACTCGGTGTACTTCACCAGCTACGGCATCGCGTTCCACGAGGGCAGCCTGGTGGAGGCGTCGCACGGCTGCATCCACCTGTCCCAGGAGGCCGCGGCGACGTACTTCGACTTCCTCCAGTCGGGCCAGCAGGTTCAGGTCGCCCCGTAGATCGGGTGGTTGCATGATCCGTCCCGTGGGTACCCGACGGGATGAGGGGTGATTCGAGATGAAGACACTCGGCACTGTTATCGCTGCAACGGCCTTGGCTCTCGGCTTCGCGATTCCCGCGCAGGCGGCGGCCGCCGACTCCCCCTGTTCCATCACAGAGGGCGCTTGTCTGCGGCTGTCCACCAACGAGGCCTGGCTCATCTACAACGGTTCCGCCAGCTACGGTCCCGTTCCCGTCACGCACGGCAGGGCGGGTTACGAGACCCCGGTCGGCACGTTCCCCGTCCTGCGCAAGGTTCGGGACGACTGGAGCGTGCCCTACAACGCGCCGATGCCGTACTCGACGTACTTCACGTCCGACGGCATCGCGTTCCACGAGGGCAGCCTGAGCGAGTTGTCGCACGGCTGCGTCCACCTGTCGAACGAGGCCGCCGTGGTCTTCTTCGACAACCTGCTCGTCGGTGAGCAGGTCCAGGTGGTCCCGTAGCGCAGGACCGTCCCAACAGGACGAGCGGGTCGCCCGGCTGGTCGAGCCGGGCGGCCCGCTCGTCAGTTCCGCGGCCACGGCAGGATCCCGGCCTCACGCCGCCACACCGCGTCGCACACCGCGCACGTCGGCCAGCAGTTCTTGTGCCCCCACGGGTCTCGCGGCGGCTCCACCGGATCCCCGCACAACGTCTGCCCCGACTCGCCCGCCCCCAGAGCTGCCGACACCGCGTGACGGCGCCCGCAGTGGGGCAACCACTTGAACGTCATGCCTTGGACGCTGACCGTTGGAAGGGCTCCAAGGACCCGCCTGTTCGGGCGAACTCCGCGCTGGTTCCCGGTTCACGCCGGCGGCGAGCCCTACCGTCGTCCCATGCCACGGAGACTGTCCACGGTGCGGGGCCGCGAACTGGGCGAAGGCCTGCGCAAGGCCGTGGGGACCGCCAACCTGAACGGCCGCGAACTGGCGGGCATGCTCGGCTGGGACCCGGCCAAGCTCTCGGACCTGCTCAACGGCAAGGGCGGCGTCACGGAACTGGAGGTCGCCCACCTCCTGGGCGTCTGCCGCACCCCGGTGGCCGAACGCGACCACCTGCTGGCCCTCTACCGCGAGGCCAACGCCAGGGGTTGGTGGCAGCAGCACGGCTCCCGCCTGCCGATCCAGCTGCGCACCCTCATCGACCACGAGAACGCCGCCACGGAGATCATCGGCTGGCACATGAACCTTCTGCCTGGCTTGCTCCAGACCTCGGACTACATGCGGGCGGTGATCCTGTCCTGGCCGACCATCCCAGCGGCCGAGGTGGAAGGTCGCATCAAGGCCCGCCTCGCGAGGCACGAGGTCTTCAACGGTCGGCGTCAGTTCACCTTCCTCATCCACGAACAAGCTCTCCGGCTCCCCGTGGGTGGACCCGCGGTCATGTCCGAGCAACTCCACCACCTGCTCCGCATGTCCGTCCGCCCCTACATCTCACTGCGAGTCGTGCCCACCTCGATCGGTGCCCACGCGGGTCTGGCCGGGTCCTTCACCCTCATGCGGTTCACCGGTATCCAGCCGGTCGTCTTCGTCGAAACCGAGAACTCCAGCCTGTTCGTCGAGGACAAGGCCCCGGTCACCGGCTACCAGACCGTGTTGGGATCACTCGATCGCTCGGCCTTGGATGAGGAACAATCGCGAAGGCTGATCGCATCGATGTCTGAGGAGCTTCGCGGATGACCACATGGCGCAAGAGCACCTACAGTCCCAACGCCAACGACTGCGTGGAGGTCGGTCGAGGCATCGGTATCCGGGACAGCAAGTCCACCGGGCACCTGCCCGTGGCGGCTCCCGCGTGGTCGACCTTCCTCGCGGCCGTCAAGGCGGACGGCTTCCGGTGCCGCTGACCTTCGACACCCTCACCAAAGCGGGCCAGACCCGCCGCCTGAAGAACGTGGCCACCCTCGCCCTGGCCGAGTACGACATCCGGGTCCCCCACCTGACCCTGCTGCCCAACGGCTGGAACACCAACTTCCGCGTGGGCGAGGACCACGTCCTGCGCATCCGCTCCACCAGCGCCGAGTTCGCCGAGGCGGAAACCGCCTGGCTGACCGCGTTGGCGGAGGACACGGCCCTGGGCGTCCCGGAACCCGTGCCCACCCGCACCGGCGGCCACGTCACCACCATCACCACCGACGACGTCCCCGGCCCGAGGACGTGCGTCCTCTACCGCTGGGTCGAGGGCAGGTTCGCGAAGACCCCCACCCCGCTCCAGGCCCGCAAGGTCGGCGAGTTCACCGCCCACCTGCAGAACCACGGCAGCACCATGCCGGAACTGGCCCGCAACCGCGTGGACACCCTGCCCGCCAACGCCCCTGAGTTGGCGGCCCTGCACTCCCCGGAAGCAGCGGCCCTCTTCGAGAAGGCCATCGCCCGCATCAACACCACGCGGAGCGCCCTCACCGCCGAGGGCTTGATCCACGCCGACCTGCACCAGGAGAACTTCCTCTTCCACCACGGCGAAGTGCGGGCCATCGACTTCGACGACTGCGGCTACGGCCCCCACCTCTACGACCTCGCCACCACCATCAGCGAACTCGACAACCCGGCCCTCCGCCCCCACCTGCTGGCCGGCTACCGCTCCGTGAACCCCTTGGACGACGAGGAGGCCATCGAGGACCTGCTCCTCCTGCGCCACCTGCAACTCACGACCTGGGTGGTCCAGGAACGCCACACCCCCCGGTTCCGCCCCACGTGGCAAACCACCCTGGCCCGCACGGTGGACCGCCTCCGCGCGCTCTAGACCTCGCGCTCAACCCCGTCCGCGACACCGAAGAACTCATCAGCTTCCCGGCGCATCGCCTGGTGGTCGACCGCGGGCAGCAGCCGATGCCGTGCCACCAACTCCTCCGCCGTGATGCTCCGCCGCCCACAGGATCGGTTCATCCGCACCCGAGTAGATGCCGCGAACGGCGTCCTCTCGGAAACTCCCGTCGGCGAAGGCTTTCGGTGGCACCGGAAAACCGTAGTCGCCGGTGCGCCACCACGATCGGGTCAGCCCTCGTTGCTCGAATGCCCCGGGAACAGGTGCGCCGCCGGGTTGAGCGCCACCGCGATGTTGTTCACCGCCGTGGCCGCCTCGCCGAACCCGGTGGCGATCAGCTTCACCTTCCCCGGATACGCCGCCACGTCCCCGGCCGCGTAGACCAGCGGCCGCTGCGTCCGCATCGTCGTGTCGACCGACACCGCCCGGTGGTCCAGTTCCAGCCCCCACGACTCGATCGGCCCCAGGTCGGCCGTGAAGCCGAGCGCCGCCACGACGGCCTGCGCGGGCAGGACCTTCACGTCGCCGGACTTGACCTTGACCTCCACCTCGGCCAACGACGGCGCGCCCCGCAGGGCCGTCACCTCGGCGTCGGTGATGATCTCCACGCCCAGCTCCCGCACCGCTCGCACGGTCGGCGGGTGCGCCCGGAAGTTCGCCCGCCGGTGCACCACGGTCACGCTGGCCGCGATCGGGTGCAGCGCCAGCGCCCAGTCGAACGCCGAGTCGCCGCCGCCGACGATCACGACGTGCTGGGCGGCGTGCGTGGCCAGCGACGGCACGAAGTGCACCATCCCGCGCCCGAGCCAGTCGGTGCCCGCGGGCAGCGGTCGGGGCTGGAACTCGCCCATTCCCGCGGTGATCAGCACCGCGCCCGCGTTGACGACGGTCCCGTCCGCCAGGCCGACGTGCAGCCGGTCGTCCACAGTGGACAACGTCCGGGCCTGGCGGCCGAGCAGGTACCGCGGTTTCCACTGCGCGGCCTGCTCGACCAGCGCGTTGACCAGGTCCCGTCCGCGCACCGCGGGGAACCCGGCCACGTCGAAGATCATCTTCTCCGGGTACATCGCGGTGACCTGGCCGCCCGCTTCCGGCAGCGCGTCGACCAGTGCGACGGACAGGTCCCGGAACCCCGCGTAGTAGGCCCCGAACAGGCCCGTGGGACCGGCTCCCACGATCAACAGATCGACATCCATGGGTCAAACCCCTCTGCCAGTGGTGGGTGGCAGTGCAGGGATTCGACCTTAGGTGCTCAACGCCACCGTGCCCAGATCCCCCTACGGGGACAAACTGGTGACCATGGGCGAACAGGGGTACCGCGTCGAGCACGACACCATGGGCGAGGTCCGGGTGCCGGTCGACGCGTTGTGGCGGGCGCAGACCCAGCGAGCGGTGGAGAACTTCCCGATCTCGGGCCGCGGGCTGGAGCGGTCGCAGATCCGGGCGATGGGCCTGCTCAAGGCGGCCGCGGCGCGGGTGAACGAGCGGCTCGGGGTGCTGCCGTCCGACGTGGCGAAGGCCATCGCGGAGGCGGCGGACGAGGTCGCCGGGGGCGCGCACGACGCGCACTTCCCGGTGGACGTGTTCCAGACCGGGTCGGGCACGTCGTCCAACATGAACGCCAACGAGGTCATCGCGACCCTGGCTACCAGGAGCCTCGGCCAGGACGTGCACCCGAACGACCACGTCAACGCGTCGCAGTCGTCCAACGACACGTTCCCCACGACGCTTCGGGTCGCCGCGACGGAGGCCGTCGTCACGGACGTGGTCCCGGCGCTGGAGCACCTGGCGACGACCCTCGAAGGCCGGGCGGCGGAGTGGGCCGACCTGGTGAAGTCCGGCCGCACGCACCTGATGGACGCGGTGCCGATCACGCTCGGCCAGGAGGTCGGGGCGTGGGCGGCGCAGGTCCGCTACGGCGTCGAGCGGCTCACGTCGTCGGCGCCGCGGCTGGCGGAGCTGCCGATCGGCGGCACGGCCGTGGGCAGCGGCCTGAACGCGCCGGAGGGCTTCGGCGCGGCCGTGTCGGCGGAACTCGCGAACGTCACCGGGCTGCCGTTGACGGAGGCGCGCGACCACTTCGAGGCGCAGGCGACGCAGGACGGCGTCGTGGAGATCTCCGGACAGCTCCGGGCCACCGCCGTGGCCCTGTTCAAGATCGCGAACGACCTGCGCTGGCTCGGGTCCGGCCCTCGCACCGGGCTCGGCGAGCTGGCGCTGCCCGACCTCCAGCCCGGCTCGTCGATCATGCCGGGCAAGGTGAACCCGGTGATCTCCGAGGCGACCATGATGGTCGTCGCGCAGATCATCGGGAACGACGCCACCGTCGCGTTCGCGGGCAGCCAGGGCAACTTCCAGCTCAACGTGATGCTGCCGGTGATCGCCCGCAACGTCCTGGAGTCCGCCCGCCTGCTCGCCGCCGTCGCCCGGCTGCTGGCGGACAAGGTCATCGCGGGCACCGAGCCGCAGGTCGACCGGCTGCGCGAGCTGGCCGAGTCGTCGCCGTCGATCGTGACGCCCCTCAACCGCCACCTCGGCTACGAGGAGGCGGCGTCGATCGCGAAGCAGTCCCTCAAGGAGCGCAAGACGATCCGCGAGGTCGTGCTGGAACGCGGCCACGTGCCCGCCAAGCTCACCGAGGAGCAGCTCGACGCCGCCCTCGACGTGCTGCACATGGCTCGCGGCGGCCGCTGACTCACGGCGCGGGCACGGGTTCCACCGTGCCCGCGCGCGCTCGTACCCGGCTGGACGACAGGCCGACGACGCACCCGACCGCGACGACAGCCGCGCCCACCAGTCCGAGCACCTTGAACTCCTGCGCTCCCAGGGCGACCGACACGACCAGCCCGGAGATCGGCATCAGTCCGATGAGGACTCCCGCGCGGTCCGCGCCGAGCCTGCCGACCGCGAAGTACCAGAGCCCGCCCGCGACCGCGGTGAGGACCACCCCCAACGTGACCAGCGCGACGCCCTCCCGCACGGTCGGCGCCTGCCAGCCGCCCGCGAACGTGCCGATCACCGCGCCCACCGCGCCCGCGACCAGGCAGCACCACGTCGCCACGGCCACCCCGCCCAGCCTGCGCACCACACCCACGGCGAACAGCGTGAACGCCGTTTCACCCACCAGCGCGAGCGAGGCGAGCAGCAGTCCCGGCCCGTGCCACGCCCCACCGCCGGACAGCACGACCACGCCGAGCGCCACGATCCCCGCGCCCGCCACCGTCATCGCGGACCGCTTCCGGCTCGCCAGCGCGAGCACCACCGGCGCGCCGCCGAGCATCGCGGCCACGAAACCGGGCTCGGCGTAGCGCTGCGCGTACAGCAGGGCGGCGGTGAACCCGAGCATCCCGAACGCCACGAGCGCCAGCAGCGCGGGCACGTCGCCGAGCTTCGGGAGCACCGGGCGCTGACCGCGGGCGAGCGTCCACAGCAGCAGCACGAGCCCGCTCAACGTGTACCGCATCGCCTGCCCGGTGAACAGCGGGTAGTCCTGGAGCATGCCGGTGACCGGCACCGACGCCCCGACGATGATGGCGGCGGACACCCCTGACGCCACCGCGAGTCGACTGGTCATGCCGACAGCGTGCCCGCCCGGTGGCACAGGTTTAAGCTCCACTTCCATGGTCGGCAACTGGTCCACTTATCGTGAGCTGCTGCTGCCCGCGCTGACCGGACGACGCCGCGCCGTCGAGACGGAACTCCGCCGGGCCATTCGCGACGGCAGGCTCGCGACCGGCACCCGCCTGCCGTCCAGCCGCGACCTGGCCGAGCAGCTCGACGTCGCCAGGGGCACCGTCACGGCCGCGTACGCGCAGCTCGTCGGCGAGGGCTACCTGTCGGCGAAACGGGGCTCCGGCACGACCGTGACCGCCGCGGGCGGCCTGCCGCCGGACAGCGGGCCACCGCTCGACCCCGTGTCGCACTGGAGGTACGACCTGCACCCGCGGGTGCCCGCGCTGAGCGCGTTCCCGCGGGCCGAGTGGGTCGCCGCCTACCGCGCCGGACTGGCCGGGCTGTCCGACGAGGAGCTGGGCTACCCGCCTGCCGCCGGTCACCCCGCGCTGCTCGCCGAGCTGTCCGACTACCTGGGCCGCGTGCGCGCCGTGGTGTCCGAACCGGACGCCGTGGTGTTCACCAACGGCTCCGCGCAGGGGCTCGCGCTGTTCGCCCGAACGCTGCTGGAGGAGGGCCACACCAGCATCGCCGTCGAGCGGCCCGGCCAGCCCGGCGTGCTCGACATGCTGCGCTCCTACGGGCTTTCGGTGGTCACGGTGCCGGTGGACGACCGCGGCATCCGCGTCGACCTGCTGGCCGCCACCGGCAGCCGCGCCGTGCACGTGACCGCCGCGCACCAGTTCCCGCTCGGCGTCGTGCTGCACCCCTCCCGCAGGCACGAGCTGATCGCGTGGGCGCGGGCCGTCGACGGACTGGTCCTCGAGGACGACTACGACGCCGAACACCGCTACGACCGACCGGCCGTCGGCGCGGTGCAGGCGCTGGACCCGAACCGGGTCGTGTACCAGGGCAGCACGAGCAAGGTCCTCGTGCCCGGCCTGCGGATCGGCTGGATGGTGGTGCCGGAACCGTTGCGGGAGAGGGTGGTCCGGCGCAAGCGGTACGAGGACAGGGGCAGCGACGTCCTGCACCAGGCCGCGTTCGCGCACCTGCTCAGGACCGGGGGCTACGACCGCCACCTGCGCCGAACCCGCGCCCTGTACCGGAAGCGCCGCGACGCGCTGCTCGGCGCGCTGGCCGCCGACCTGCCGACGTGGGAACCGGTCGGCGTCGCGGCGGGCCTCCACGTGGTCGTCCGCCTGCCTCCGGGCACCGACGACCTGGCCGTCCAGGAGCGCGCCGCCCACCGCGGGGTGAACGCGCCGGCGCTGGCCCGCTACTCGGAGACACCGATGTGGCCCGGTCTGGTGCTCGGCTACGCGTCGCTGTCCCCCGATCGGTTGCGCGAAGCGGTCGGGGAACTCCGCTGATCTGTTTTTGTCGGTGCTCGGGTGCACCATTGATCCCGTGCTGTTCACCGAGCTGGTCGAGACATCCGAGGCCGTGGCCGCGACGCGGTCCCGGCTGGCCAAGGTCGCCGCGCTGGCTGCGCTGCTGAAACGACAGGACACCCCGGCGGTCGTGTCCTTCCTCATCGGCGTGCCCAGCCAGGGGCGCATCGGGGTCGGGTGGCGCACCGTCAAAGAGGTGGACGTGCCCCCCGCCGCGGGTGAGTCGCTGACGGTCGTGGAGGTGGACGAGGCGCTGGGGGCCTACGGGTCGGCTGGCGGCAAGGGGTCGGCCGCGCGCCGGTCCGACCTGCTGGCCGCGCTGTTCGGCCGGGCGACCGCGGCCGAGCAGGGCTTCCTGCGGCGGTTGCTGACGGGCGAACTCCGGCAGGGAGCGCTGGAAGGCGTGATGCTGGACGCCATCGCGGCGGCCGCCGACGTGCCGGGCCCGGTGGTGCGGCGGGCGTTCATGCTGTCCGGTTCACTGCCCGACACGGCGGTGAGAGCCCTCGACGGCGGTGAGCAGGCACTGGCGGCGGTCACGCTGGAGGTCGGCAGGCCGGTGCGCCCGATGCTGGCGTCGCCCGCGGAGTCGCTGCCGGAGGCGTTGGCGGAACTGGGCAGCGTGGTGGTCGAGCACAAGCTGGACGGCGCCCGCATCCAGGTGCACCGCGACGGCGACGAGGTGCGGATCTTCACCCGCACCCTGCGGGAGATCACCGCGACCGTGCCGGAACTCGTCGACCTGGTGCGCGCCCTGCCGTGCACCTCCGTGGTGCTGGACGGCGAGACCCTGGCGCTGACCGACGAGGGCAAGCCAAGGCCGTTCCAGGAGACCATGAGCCGCTTCGGGGCCCAGGACGTCCGCGAGCTGCTGCTGTCCCCGTTCTTCTTCGACTGCCTGCACCTGGACGGCCGCGACCTCCTGGACGTGCCGCTGCGCGAACGCTGGGACGCCTTGCGCACGGTGGCGGGCGTCCACGTGATCCCAGGAGTCCTGGAACCGTCACCGTCCGCCGCCGCGGCGGTGGTCGACGAGGCCTTGGCGGCGGGCCACGAGGGCGTCATGGTCAAGTCCCTCGACTCCGTCTACGCGGCGGGCAGGCGCGGCAGCGCTTGGCAGAAGGTCAAACCCGTGCACACCCTCGACCTGGTCGTGCTGGGCGTCGAATGGGGCAGCGGTCGCCGCGAGGGCAAACTCTCCAACCTCCACCTGGGCGCCCGCGACCCGGACGGCGGCCCGCCGATCATGGTCGGCAAGACCTTCAAGGGCATGACGGACGAACTGCTGGCCTGGCAGACCAAGGCGCTGGCGGACATCGCCGTCGAGAACCACCCGTGGGGCGTGGTGGTCACCCCGCGACTGGTGATCGAAATCGAGCTGGACGGCGCCCAGGTGAGCCCCCGCTACCCCGGCGGCCTGGCCCTGCGCTTCGCGCGGGTGCTGAGGTACCGCCCGGACAAGGACGCGGCGGAGGCGGACACGATCGACGCGGTAAGAGCCCTGCTGCCGGGAGCGGAACCCCCGCCAGCCCTGTGACCGGAAGCGTGCGACCGGGCGCTGAACCCGAAGGGCGCCAAGGGACGATCTCGCGAGCGGGGTGAGGAAGCTCGACGAGTCCCGGCACAGGTGGGCGGGGAGGAACCGGGTGCGACCGAACGCACCCGCGGGTGGAGCCTGCTCCACCTCCGATCCGGGTGTTGAGGGGATCTTCAGGGCGCTCCCCGCTCACTACCGTTCCTGTCATGACGAACAACGGAACGACTTCCCGCAACCACCTCCACCGGGTTCTGCTGTGGATCGCGCTCGCCGTGAGCGTCACCTGCAACGCGGTGACGTCGATCATGGGACTCGGCATGGTCGTCAGCGTCCCTTTCGGCGTGTTGGCGCTCGTGTGCGGCCTCGGCCTGGTCGCCCACTACCGCAAGCGCTGAACTCGAAAGACCGGTTCGGCCCCGCACCTCCACTGCGGGATCCCCTGCACCCCACCCGTTCCACGCGTAGTATTCGGTCCTCGTGCGGTTCATCGAAGGGCATCGCCCCAGCTACGACCTGACCTACGACGACGTCTTCCTGGTACCCGGCCGTTCGGCCGTGGAGTCCAGGTTCGGCGTAGACCTCTCCACCTCCGACCACACCGGCGCGACGATCCCGGTCGTGGTGGCGAACATGACGGCCGTGGCGGGGAGGCGCATGGCCGAGACCATGGCACGCCGAGGCGGCCTGGTGGTGCTCCCGCAGGACGTCGCACCGGACGTCGTCGCGGGCATCGTGTCGTGGGTGAAGGACCGGCACCCGGTCTGGGACACCCCGCTGGTCCTCAGCCCCGGCGACTCCGTGGCCGACGCCCTCAACCTCCTCCCCAAACGCGCTCACGGCGCCGTGGTCGTGGTGGACGACGACGGCAAGCCGGTGGGCGTGGTCGACGAAGCCGCCTGCTCGGGCGTCGACAGGTTCACCCGCCTGTCGGAAGTGGCGGACGAGAACGTCCTCACCCTCCCCCTGGACACCGCCCCCCGCGAGGTCTTCGACCAGTTGAACGGCCGCACCCGGAGGATCGCCCTGGGCGTGGACGGAGCAGGCAGGCTCGCGGGCGTCCTCACGGCGCTGGGCGCGCTCCGGGCCGAGGTCTACACGCCCGCGGTGGACGCCGAAGGCCGCCTGCGGGTCGCGGCGGCGGTCGGGGTGAACGGCGACGTCGGCGCGAAGGCGGCCGAGCTGCTCAAGGCCGGAGTGGACACGCTGGTGGTCGACACCGCCCACGGCCACCAGGAGAAGATGCTGACCGCGCTCCAAGCCGTCCGCAAGCACAACCCGACCGTCCCGATCGTGGCGGGCAACGTCGTCACGGCCGAAGGCGTGCGCGACCTGGTCGAAGCCGGCGCGGACATCGTTAAGGTCGGTGTTGGCCCCGGCGCGATGTGCACGACCCGGATGATGACCGGCGTCGGCAGGCCGCAGTTCTCCGCCGTGGCCGAGTGCGCCGCGGAGGCGCGCAGGCTCGGCAAGCACGTGTGGGCGGACGGCGGCGTGCGGCACCCTCGCGACGTGGCCCTCGCCCTGGCGGCGGGCGCGGCGAGCGTGATGGTCGGGTCCTGGTTCGCGGGCACCTACGAATCGCCCGGCGACCTGCGCAGCGACGAGTCCGGGCGGCTGTACAAGGAGTCGTTCGGCATGGCGTCGAAGCGGGCCGTCAGCGCGCGGACCCGGACCGACAACGCCTTCGACCGGGCTCGCAAGGGCCTGTTCGAGGAGGGCATCTCGACCTCGCGGATGTGGCTCGACCCGGTCCGGCCGAGCGTCGAGGACCTCCTCGACGCCATCACGGCGGGTGTGCGGTCGTCGTGCACGTACGCGGGCGCGGAGAACCTGGAGGCGTTCCACGAGCGCGCGGTGCTGGGCGTCCAGTCCGCCGCGGGCTTCGCCGAAGGGCGGCCGCTGCCCGGTGGTTGGTGAAAACCGGACATTCCCCGAACACCGGGAAGTGGGCTGAACCCGCGCTTTAGGCTGTGCGGCGTGGACGAAGCGGTAGAGGTCTCGGACCTCGTGAAGGTCTACAAGTCGGGCAAGAAGCCCGCGGTCGACGGGCTCAGCTTCACGGTGCCGCCCGGCGAGGTGTTCGGGCTGCTGGGCCCGAACGGCGCGGGCAAGACCACCACCGTGGGCGTGCTGACCACCAGGGTGCGGCTCACTTCGGGTCGTGCCCTGGTGTGCGGGGTGGACGTGAACGCGGACTCGCAGCGCGCCAGGCAACTGCTGGCCGTGGTGCCGCAGCGCAACAACCTGGACCGGACGCTCAACGCCCGGCAGAACCTGCTGTTCCACGCCGCCTACCACGGCATCGGACGCGCGGAACGGGTGCGGCTGGCAGACGAGATCCTGGCCAAGATGGGTCTCGAAGACCACGCGAAGGCGCTGGTCGACACGTTGTCCGGCGGCCAGGCGCAGCGGCTGATGATCGCGCGGGCGCTGATGCACCGGCCGAAGGTGTTGTTCCTGGACGAGCCGTCGACCGGTCTCGACCCGCAGGCCCGGCTGTTCGTGCACGACCGGGTCGCCGCGCTCCAGCAGGAGGGCGTGACGATCGTGCTGACCACGCACGACATGGACGAGGCCGCGAAGCTGTGCGACCGGGTCGGCATCGTCGACCACGGCAAGCTGCTCGCGCTCGACAGCCCGGAGAAGCTGACCTCGTCGCTGCCCGGCAGCACCACCATCAGCGTCACGACCAGTCCCGCCGGGACCGACCCGGAGGTGGTCACGGCCGCGCTGAGCGACCTCGACGGGGTCGTGCGGGTCGAGGAGGTGGCGGGCAGCAGCACGTTCCGCGTCTACGCCGACGCGACCGCCGCCGTCGCGCTGCCCGCCGTGCTGCGCGCGCTGGAGGAGCTGGACGTGGAGGTCAGCGACCTGGCGATCGGCAAACCAAGCCTTGAGGACGTGTTCATCCAGATGACGGGCAGGGAACTCCGATGAGCGCGACACCGGCGTCGGTCTCGATCCGCACGTTCCGCGCGATCCTGTGGCGCGACGTGTTCGTCACCGGCAACGAGATGCCCAGCTTCCTCGCGCAGGTGCTGATCCAGCCGTTCTTCATCCTGTTCATCTTCGGCAAGGTGCTCGGCGACATCGGGTTCGTGCAGGGCGACTTCGCGGCCGTGCTGCTGCCCGGCATCGTGGCCATGAACGGCTTCCTCGGCGCGCTGCAGAACACGACGCTGCCGCTGGTGCTGGACTTCTCGTGGACCCGCGAGATCGAGGACCGGCTGCTCGCGCCCATCCCGATCCCGCTGGTCGCGGTCGAGAAGATGGTGTTCGGCGCGCTGCGCGGCCTGCTCGCCGCGATCCTGATGGTGCCGATCGGGTTCCTCCTGCTGGACGTCACGTGGCCCGTGTCCGGCCTGCCGGTGGCGTTCCTGGTGATCTGCCTCGGCTCGCTCGCGGGCGCCGCGGTGGGCATGGTGATCGGCACGTCCGTCCCGCCGCGCCGGATCAACATCATGTTCGCGGTCATCCTCACGCCGCTGCTGTTCACCGGCTCCGCCCAGTTCCCGTGGTCCGCGCTGGACCAGACCCGCTGGTTCCAGGTCGTGTGCGCCCTGAACCCGCTCACCTACGTCAGCGAGGGCATGCGGGCGGTGCTGGCTCCGGGCGTTCCGCACATCCCGCTGGGCGTCTCCCTGCTCGTGCTGGTCGTGTCCATCGCCGGCTTCGGCGCGCTGGGCATGCGCGGCTTCATGCGCCGCGCGCTCGACTAGCCACCTGACGCGAGGAGGGGCGTCCACCGAGGTGGACGCCCCTTCGCACGTCAGATCATCAGCTCGAGTAGTCCTCCAACATCTCGGTGACCAGCGCGGCGATCGGTGACCGCTCCGAACGGGTCAGCGTGACGTGGGCGAACAGCGGGTGCCCCTTCAGCTTCTCGATCACCGCGGCCACGCCGTCGTGCCTGCCGACGCGCAGGTTGTCGCGCTGCGCCACGTCGTGGGTGAGGACCACCCGCGAGTTCGTGCCCAGCCTCGACAGCACGGTCAGCAGGACGTTGCGCTCCAACGACTGCGCCTCGTCGACGATCACGTACGAGTCGTGCAGCGACCGGCCGCGGATGTGGGTCAGCGGCAGGACCTCCAGCATCCCGCGGTCCATGACCTCCTCGACCACGTCCTGGCTGACCAGCGCGCCGAGGGTGTCGAACACCGCCTGCGCCCAGGGCTGCATCTTCTCGCTCTCGGAACCGGGCAGGTAGCCCAGGTCCTGACCACCGACCGCGTAGAGCGGCCGGAACACCACGACCTTGCGGTGGTGCTGGCGCTCCATCACCGCCTCCAGGCCCGCGCACAGCGCGAGTGCCGACTTGCCCGTTCCGGCTCGTCCGCCCAGCGAGACGATGCCGACATCGGGGTCCAGCAACAGGTCGAGGGCGACTCGCTGCTCGGCCGACCTGCCGTGCACGCCGAACGCCTCGCGATCACCCCTGACCAGCCTGATCTGCTTGTCCGGCGTCACGCGGGCGAGCGCGCTCGACGACCCCGCGAGCAGGCGCAGCCCGCTGTGGCAGGGCAGTTCCGCCACGTCGGCCAGGCCGTGGAGCGCCGGGTCGATGGTGCTGTCCCGGAAGAGCGCGTCCACGACGTCCTGGTCGACGTCCACGTCCGACATGCCGTTGTAGCCGGACAGGGTGACGTCGTGAGCTCGGTACTCGTCCGCGGCGAGGCCGCAGGCGCCCGCCTTCACGCGCAGCGGCATGTCCTTGGTGACCAGGGTGACGGAACGTCCCTCGGCAGCCAGGTTCAGCGCGCACGCGAGGATGCGGGCGTCGTTGGAGTCGGTGCGGAAACCGGCGGGCAACACCTCCGGATCGGTGTGGTTGAGCTCGACGTGCAGGGTTCCACCGACATCGCCGATCGGCACCGGGGAGTCCAGGCGACCATGCCGCAAACGGAGGTCGTCGAGCAGTCGCAGCGCTTCGCGGGCGAACCACCCCAGTTCGGGGTGGTTCCGCTTGCCCTCCAACTCGCTGATCACCACGAGCGGGAGCACGACCTCGTGCTCCGCGAACCTCGTGGTCGCCATGGGGTCGGAGAGGAGCACGGACGTGTCCACCACGAACGTGTGGATGGTGGGCGCTTCGCCGTCCGGGGAAGTACTGCGCGGTGAGCCTGAGGAACGGCTCGCGGGTCGTCGTGCGTTCACGGCAACTCCCTCACGAACGCGGCACCCGCGTTCGTTCCTCGCTGGGCCAGGCACCAACCCCGATCGACCGACCGCCCGAAACCTCAGGCGAGCCGACCGCGAGGGCCGGGTGCCGGCCCCCTCGCGCTCACTGCCACGATCAGGGCCTCCCTGCGCGGTCCGCAGTGGTCGCGTCCCGCCAGTTCGAAAGTTACCTGCGAAAGTGCTTCCTGTGCAGGGAGCCACACAGGTGATTCGTGAATTCCCCATCCGCGCGTCCAACTGCACCTGTTCGGCGCAGCGGGTCATCACCCGGACCAACCGGACTCCGGTTGGCCGAGGCAGGGCGGCGTTCGCGCAGATCAGGCCATGTTCAGCCACCTTGCGTGGATGATCACGCCGAGTCACGGGGCAACCAGGACACCCCTGTTTCGACTTCTTCGCGCAACATCTCCGGAACCAGAGGTTCATCGAGGACGGTCAGGTATCTGTCCGCAAGCGACACGCCCGGCGCCCGAGCGTCCAGGAACGCCCTCACGAGCCGCACGCCCTCGACGTAGGTGGTCGTGTACGCGCGCCACAGGGGATCCGCCAGGAAGCGCACCATCTGCCGCGCGCGGCGCTCCGGGACGAGCAGCCAGCGGCACAGGTAGGCGACCACGTCGGCCTCGTCGGCGCGCTGGTCGTGCAGCATCAGGGCGGCGTCCTGGCGGACCGCGGCGAGGCCGGACGTGGCCAGCTCGACCCGTTCGGCCAGCGGGCCCTCCATGCGCATCCCCAGGTCGCGCAGGATGTCCTCGGTCCAGGCGCCCCAGCCCCGGCCGACCAGCGCGTGCAGGCCGAGGTCGGCCAGGCCCTCGGCCATCAGGCACTGCGGGGTGTTGATCAGGAAGATCGACTGCTCGGCGAAGCCGCGGCGGCCGACCAGGCCCACGTCCTTGCGGCAGTGCTCGGTGTGGTGGCCGGGGTAGGACTCGTGCGCGACCAGGTGCGGCAGGTTCGACATGCGGTGACCGAGGTCGGCGTTGATCGCCACGACCGAGCGGAAGCCGCCGAGGTAGTAGTTGAAGCCGCTCCACGGCTTGTCGCGCACGATCCGGTACTCGACGACCTCCCCGTCCGGCAGGCCGAAGCGCTCGCGCGCCAGGTCGCGCAGTGCGCTGGAGAGGGCGTGCACGGCGCCGTCCAGCCGCTTGAGCGGCACCTCGTCCAGCGAGCGGAACTCCCCCAGCCGGAGCGCCAGCGACCCCGGCCCCGGCAGCAGGTCGTCCAGCTGGGCGTGCGCGGCGCGGTAGGTGTCCTGGTTGCCCGGTCGGATCCGCACCTGGAAGTACGCGGCCACCTCGTCCACGTAGCCGATGCGGACGCCCGCCAGTTTGCGCGCGGTGCACTCCAGCGCGACCAGGTGCGCGTCCAGGAACCGGCGGCGGGCCTCCACCAGGTCGCTGCCGACCAGTTCGCGGCGCAGCAGACCGGCTTGGGCGGCGAGCGCGGTCGGGTGCGGCATCGGCTCGTTGTCCACCTGGCGACGCAGGCCCAGGTCCCCGGTGAAGGAGTCCACGAGGCCTGGCGACAGGCGGCCGAGTCTCAGCCCGAGCACCTGGTACTCGCGCACCAACTGGTTGGCGTCCATGGGGCCGAGAGCCTAGAAGGACCAGCGCGAACAGGACAATCCGCCTGTGTGGAAACCTGCGGCGCCCGCCGTGGTCGCGGACCACCCGGCACCGGCGGGCGGTCCGTTCAGCGGAGCTGGTTCGCGCACTGGGCCTGGCCGGGGCAGCTGCGCAGCAGTTCGACCTCGGGCGGCCTGGTGATCGCCGCCGGGGCCTTGCCCGCCCCTCCCGGCCACTGGATGGAGACGGCGATCGACGAGGTGTTGTTGTCGTAGCTCTTCTCGACCAGCGTGCGGTCGTCGTTGACCGTGTTGACCACGTCGTAGACGCCGGACGGGACCTCGGTGATGTCGAGCCACTGGAAGTCGACCGTGTGCTTGTAGTCGTCCCCGCTGCCGACCGAGATCCCCTCGGTCACGTCGAGCGCGCTCACGTCGTGGTGCTTGCACATGTTGGCGCGCAGGAACTTGCCCAACCTGCCCGTGGCGCCCGCGTCACCGTTCGGCGTGTTGGGCAGGCTGCCCGCGTCGTGGGTCTTGTAGCGGTCGCCCAGGCAGAACCCGTTCTTGCGGTCGGCGACGACCGTGCCACCGCTGAGGTTGCGCAACTGGAAGCGCTCGAAGCCCATGAGGTGCCAGTGCTGGTGCATCCTGGCGGGCTCGTAGTACATGGAGTTCGTGGTGGGGTGCTGCGCCGCTCCGAAGGAGTCCGGCAGGACGTCCGACCCGGTGGTCTGGAACGCCTGGCGAACCGCCATCGTGGGCTGGTCGACGCTGTCGCGGTGGCCGAAGATCAGCAGCGGACCGTCGCCGACGTTGTCCTCCGCGCTGGTGAACCTCAACCGCACCGCGTCGGCCCGACCGGAGGTCATGCACCTGCCGCTGGGGCTGTCGGCGTCCGCGACCAGGCACACGTCCCAGTCGTCGCACGTGCTCGGATCGCCGCTGAAACCACCCGGACAGCCCACGGGGGCCTGGCGCAGGTCGGGCAACAGCCTGCTGTCGTCCGAACCAGCCGCCGGAGTCGTGATCAGCACCGCGATCGCCAACACGGCGACGACGACCCTCTTGGGCTTCCTGATCGACAACATCCGCGCTCCGACTTCTGGATCGGCGTGGTGCACCACGCTGCGTCTACCTCCCGCAAAACCGTGGTGCGGGACCCCGTCGATCGGGTCCCGCACCACGGAGATGCCGGCAATGTGATGAGTTCAGATCCGAGGCCACCGAACGATCGGCGACTGCTCAGGCTTGAACTAGTTGCTCTGCCCACTGCCTTCGGTGATGATGCCGCCCGAGCTGCAGACGTCGGGGGAGATGCTCTCGGCCTCGCTGGAGCCCGGGGAGAGAACCGGCAGGTTGATGCCGTTCGCGACGTCCTCGACCGGCACCTGCACGCCGAGCACGTTGATGTTGTTGTCGCACACGCCGACGACGGCGTTCACGTTCTCCAGGATCTGGGTGTTGTTCAGGTTAACCAGGCCCACCTGGGCGAAGTCGCTCTGGTCGACGCTCTGGTCGTTGCCCACGACGTCGTCGATGTGCTCCTCGGCCGGGGTACCGGTCGTGGCGGACGCCATTCCACCGAGCATGACCATGCCAGCCGCGGTGGCGGCAACAACGGAAGCCATCTTCTTCAGCACTGGATAAATCCTTAAGTGGTTGGTTCACTAACGAATAAATCACTTCAGGCCGATGACTAAGTGCAGTGGCCGTCATGACTCACGGGAACGGCTGCCGGGGACAAGCCGTGAGGGGAACGTACAGGGCCCTTGGTCCACATTCCACTCGATGACCCCGATCGTGTACCACCTATTCGGGTGAATACAGGCGTGTACGGGAACAAGATCGAGACTTAAAGCACAGGCACCGGACTCGGTCGCCCACTCGAATTTGACAAGAAGAGTGCGAGCACACTATTTACCGGCGGCGAAAACTCGCAACCCACCGGAGTGCGCACAATCGACCGAGCGGTTGCCCCTGGTCGTGGGGCGGTTTCACCGCCCCACGACCAGGAGAACGATCAGGCGCGGCGACGAACTCGGAACATCATCAGCAGCGCGCTACCGCCCACGAGCAGCAGCAGGCCCGTGAGGGCGAGCCACCCACCGGGCGTGCCCGTGTGGGCCAGGCGGTCGGGGGAGGCGGTGATCCGGTCGCCCGCGTCGCCGTGCCAGTAGCCGCCGCCCTGGGACGGCGTGCCGGCGTAGGCCGTGGTGCTGGAGGTGTTCGGGGTGCTCGTCGAGCTACCGGTGGTCCGACCAGGCGTCGTCGTGGTCGACGAGGTGCCGGAGGACGACGTGGTCGTGGTGGTGGTCGAGCTGCTCGTCGTTCCGTAGGACGACGTTGTGGTCGAGGTCGGCGTGGTGGTGGTCGTGCTCGGCGTGGTCGTGGTCGACGTGGTGTCCGAGGTGGTCGTGCCCCAGGTGGTCGTGGTCGTGGTGGGCGGGGTGGTCGTGGTTTCGCACTCCGACGGCGGCTCCCCGTGCTCCAGCGGCGAGTGGCCGGGAGGGCACTCGTGGGCAGGCTCGCCGTGCTCCCACGACGAGTGACCGGGCGGGTTGTGGACCGAGGGCT
Organism: Umezawaea sp. cmx-9-4; assembly: GCA_049997955.1. GTDB lineage: Bacteria > Actinomycetota > Actinomycetes > Mycobacteriales > Pseudonocardiaceae > Umezawaea. The sequence goes on from JAEBDY010000006.1 coordinate 227,866, forward strand.
CGGGGTACCAGGCCTCGACACCGCACTCCGGATGCCAGGACGGCTGTGAGTCGCAGTGCTCGAGCCCGCGTTCGGTGGCCGAGGATTGCGACGTGTCACCGGAAGACTCGGCGGACCCGGTGGCGGATCCGACAACGACGATGGCGAGAACAGCACTCATCAGTTGAGCAAACCTGAGCATTGTACGCAGTTTCCCAGCAGGCATGAGATAAGAATGCCGATTCAACCCGAACGTCGCAGTCCTTTACCGGATGTTCCACCAATTCGAGTGGAAATGCTGCACATTCGAGTGACACTCGGTTGAGCCTAGGTCTTCGCCTAGCTCGCGACTCAGGGGAAGTGTTCGACGATCGGTCACACGCGGAATCCCGCGGGGGAATGGCTTCGGGGCTGCATTCGACCTGGGAAGTCATCACCAGGCTCACGCGCTCTACCGACTTGCAACACTGTCATCGCAGGTCAGGACATGTACGGAAATGGCGAAGCGGTGGTGCGAACCTCCCCGAATCGAGGAACGCACCACCGCTTCAAAGGCCACGTCGAGAAGCTATGGCCACATCAAGCACTGACCCCCCAAGTGGGGTCATCTGCTCGTTGGTCAGTTGTTCTGACCGGACCCACCGTCGATGATGCCGCCGCTGGCGCACACGTCGGGGGACGCGCTCTCGGCTTCGCTCTCGCCCGGCGAGAGGATCGGCACGTTGAGGCCGTTGGCAACATCCTCGATCGGCACCTGGACGCCGAGCACGTTGATGTTGTTGTCGCAAACGCCGACGACGGCGTTCACGTTGTGCAGCACATCGGTGTTGTTCAGGTTGAGCAGTCCGACCTGACCGAAGTCGCTGTGGTCGACGCTGTCCACGTTGCCCACCACGGGGGCCGCGGAAGCCGCGCCGCCGAGAGCCATCAGACCTGCTGCGGTGGCAAGGGCCACCGTACCGAACTTCTTCAACACGGAGAACTCCCCAAAAGAAATCTAGATACCGACCCAAAGGGCAATCGCTCGAGTTGATCCCAACTTCGGGGCCACCCAACGAAACTCGGACGTACGCTCAAATCGAGGACCGCCCAAGGAAACGCATCGCTATAAAGCGAAACGATTGCCGTGGGACGAACATACATGGCACCTAGGGGACAAAGCCACTTGGTGACACCATCGTGTGCTCCCTACTCGCACAGTGAGTATTCGGCCACCTATTCGGGTGACCGGAGGCGCCATAACGGCTGACGCGCCATTGCCCTGTAGTCGAATTAGCGCATCCGTTCGCCTATCCGTTACCTGCGCGAGACAAAATCGCGGTTCGCGACCGCCCGCGCGACACCGACGTTGACCAGCGGACCACAGCAGGCAACGGCGACCGCCGGAACGACACAGGGAACTGCGGGCCGCGACCGCCATCGCCGCTGCGGTCGAGCGTTCACCGCACCCCGCACCTCGCATCCGCACCCCGCAGCAGGCACCGTCGATCCGCCCGCCGAGGGGAACTTTTTCTTGCACAGCAAGCACTTCACCAGCGCTCGACCTGGGACGGCGGCGCCACGTGAGGGGGATCGGTGCTCGCGGACACAGTCGCCTCGGCAAGAACACGAGGCCGACGGATGCAGTGAAGCCAGGGGAACCCGAGTGCGAACGGCAGGCACAGCGACCAGAAGCGGAACCAGGACCGGGGCCAGGCGGGCTGAGACCAAGTTTGGAGCCGGACCGAAGCCAGAGCCCGAACCGGGACCGGGACCGGGACCGGGACCGGGACCGGGACCGGGACCGATTAGCTAGGACCAGGCCAGGCCAGGTTGAGCCGGGCCAGGCTGGACTAGGTCGGGCTGGACTAGGTCGGGTCGAGCTGAAGCCAGCCGGGGCTTGGGACGAACCGGAGCTGGCCTGGAGTCAGGGCACGAGCCAAATTCGAGCCAGCCCGGAGTCAAGGCTGGGGCAAACCCAGCGCCGGGGTCAGTCCAGGCCAGCGAAGCCAGGCCGGGATTGCAAGCCAGACCGGGCCAAGCCGGGCCTGGCCAATTGGGGCTGGGCCGGCTGGGCCTGGCCAATTGGGCGGCTGGACGGCTGGGGCTGGGCGGCTGGGCATGGCTGGCTAGGCGGCTGGGCATGGCTGGCTGGGGCTGGGTGGCCGGGCAAAGGCTGGACGGCTGAGGCTGGGCGGCTGGGCAAAGCCGGGGCCGAAGCCAAGGTTGGCCTGAAAGTGGGCCGAGGTCGATGCTCGGGCGGACTGAAGCCGGGCGGGGCCGAAGCCAGAGCCAGACTGAAACCGGGCCGGGGTCGAAAGCCAGAGCAAGCTGAAGTCAGAGCGGGCCCACGCCAGGCAGGCCGAAGCCGGAGCGGGCCCAGACCAGGTAGGCCGAAGCCGGCAGGCCCACGCCAGGCGGGCCGAAGCCGGCAGGCCCACGCCAGGCAGGCCGAAGCCGGCAGGCCCACGCCAGGCAGGCCGAAGCCAGCGGGCCCACGCCGAGGCGGGCCGAAGCTGGCGGGCCCGCCCCGGCGCGGGCCGAAGCTGGCAGGCCCGCGCCGGGGCGGGCTTGGGTCGAAGCGGGCCCAGGCCGGGGCAGGGTTGAAAGTGGAGATGGAGCCCGAGGCGGGGTTGAAGGCGCGTCGTCTCTCGGGCAGGTCGTTGAACTTTGGCTTGCCGGGTGGGCTTGACCGCCCCGTCACCGCGCAGCGGCGAAGGGCTTGCGACCGCGTCTTCCCCTGACCGGAGTGGTCGGGCGTCGGGTGTGCCCCGGCGCCCGAGCCAACCAGTCGTCTCACATCACTTCACGAACGCCGCGGCTCGTTGCGCTCCGCGGACACGACAAGTCTCGTCAGCCGTGCAGGCCCGTGGCTGCCATGATCGTGGACGAGGCGCCTTCGGGGCCTGCGGTGTCCGCGCCCTCGACGTACGTGAACTCTCCGTCCTCGTCCACGACGAGGTACAGCCACTCCACGCTGGCCCCGTCCGGACCCGCGGTCGAGTGGTACTCGGCGAACGTGGCTTCGTCGTGGTGGTGGAAACCACCGTGGTGGTGCCCGGTGCTCGCCTCGAAGACGTCGAGCGAGGCGCCGTCGGGACCCGCCGAAGCCTCGTAGGCCTCGTAGGTGTCGGCGAGGGCCAGACCGGAGGTGCCGAGGGCGAGGGGCATCGCCAACGCGCAGGCCGCGACGACGCGACGGAGGGAAACCATCAGGATCGACTCCTTGATTCTTGTGCACGACGTTCTGGATCGGTGAGGACGTCCGAGCCCGCCGACGGATCGGCGGCCGAGATGATCTCCCCGCCAATGCTGCTGACGCGTGCGGGGACCGCACGGCGAAACTGTGTGATGCAGCCCACTCAAGTGGTCGACGCCAAGCCCTCAACCTGGGTCGATCCCCCTCCTGACGTTGGACGATCGACCACCGCGCACGGCGGTCCGACGAGCCACGCCATTCGGAGTTCACCTGTCCGAATGACCCGCCGAAGATGACTTCGGTTCACGAACCACGCGCCAGGATCGACCGCGCGGAGAACCGCGTCCGGATCGGCACGGCCACTGGCGCTTCTCCGCCAACCGGACTCGACCCCGGCGAGCAGGCGGGACCGGAACTCGGCGTTGATCGTCTAAATCTTGAAGACATCGACGAAATTCACCCTCGAAAACACCATTCCTCTTCGAGGGGTGACAAATCGCGGACCTGGTCACCTCGTGCTCCCACCTGCGCCGACCAGTCGGTGCGACCCCCACACAGGTGACGCATATCAACACCGTCACACGCAGTGTCACCATTGCGGAAGCAGAAGTGCGCCACTGATGTTTGACAATCGTTGATCACACGATGTGGTGACCCAGGAAGCGATTCAGCTCGGGACGAGTACCTTTCGAAATGTAGTTCTCGCACTCAACCTTGGAGGTTCTCCCAAGATGCGCAGGATCAATCGCGTGATCGTTGCGGGTGCCCTGTCCATTCCCTTGGCACTGGCGGCGGGTGGTATCGCCTCCGCCGACACGGAGGACACGTCCCGCGACGCCCAGTACTCAGCGTCCAGCAGCACCGCGGGCCCTCACGGCGCGTCGTCGCAGGCGGTCTACGCCAGCGTCGGTGGCTGGGGCAACTACCACCACGATGACGACGACGACCACGACCACGGCCACGGCCACGGGTACGGCCACGGCCACGGGTACGGCTGGCACCACTACGGCCTGCTCAGCGCCCTGCTCTGAGACAAGCACTGAAGTGAAGTAGCCTTCCGGGCCCCTGGAGCTTCTACCTCCAGGGGCCCGGAAGGCTTTCACGCTACCAGTCCGACGCGCGCATTCACGCAGCGGTTGCCGCCCGCTAGCCGTTCCGACTTCCGGGTACGGCAATCTTCACCCGCCCCGGAACCGCGCACTCAAATGCATCAGTGAAATGCGAATTGTTCACATCACCGACTCCCGTTCAAAGGCTCAAGAACCGAATCGGCGGTGGCGGATCGCGTAGTCGCGCAGGGCGCGCAAGAAGTCCGTGCGGCGGAACGCGGGCCAATACGCCTCGCAGAACCAGAACTCCGAGTGCGCGGACTGCCACAGCATGAACCCGGACAGCCGCTGCTCCCCCGAAGTCCTGATGAGCAGGTCCGGATCGGGCTGGCCGGACGTGTAGAGGTGCTCGGCGATGTGGTCGACGTCCAGGACCTCGGCCAGTTCCTCGATCGTGCCGCCGCTCTCCGCGTGCTGCTGCAGCAACTTCCGGACCGCGTCGGCGATCTCCTGCCTGCCGCCGTAGCCGACCGCGACGTTGACCTCCAGGCCCGTGCGGCCCGTGGTGCGCAGCGCGGCGGCGGACAGCCGGGCGGCGGTCTCCGTCGGCAGCATGTCCAGCGCGCCGACATGCCTGACGCGCCAAGGGTTCCCCGGCGCGGCCAGCTCGTCGACGATGTCGGCGATGATGTCGAGCAGCGGACCGAGTTCCTCGATGGGACGGTCCAGGTTGTCCGTCGACAAGAGCCAGAGCGTCACGACCTCGACGTCCGCGTCGCGGCACCACCGCAGCAGGTCGAGGATCTTGCGCGCGCCCTCGCGGTGGCCGTGCGCGACATCGGTGAAGCCCGCTTCCTTGGCCCACCTTCGATTGCCGTCCAGCACGACGCCCACGTGGCGTGGACGCTGCTTGCCGTCGAGCCACCGGTTCAACCGGTACTCGTAGACCCGGAAAAAGACGTCCCTGACGCGCTTGCGAAGCCCCACGACCGAAGAGCCTACGCCGCGTGAGCCGGCTCACGAGCGGGCGAGGCGGCCGCGTGAAGTTCACCGCACGACCACTGCGGCACAACCTACGGTGCCGTAACCTCGGAAGGGTGACTTCCTCCACGCACGCACGCCGGCCTGAACCGGCTCTGCGGCCCCGGATGCGCGGGTGGCTGCACGTATGGTCCTTCTACATCTCCCTCGCGACCGGGGCGACGCTGATCGCCCTGGCCGCCTCGACCGTGTCGGCGAAGGCCGCCCTGGCCACGTCGATCTACGCCGCGACCCTGCTGGGGCTGTTCGGCATCAGCGCCCTCTACCACCGCGTCGACTGGGTCAGCGTCAGGGCGCGGACGTGGATGAAGCGCCTCGACCACTCGATGATCTTCGTGTTCATCGCGGGCACCTACACCCCGTTCGCCCTGCTGGCGATGCCCCCGAGCACGGGGAACATCGTGCTCGCGGTGGTGTGGATCGGCGCCGTCGGCGGTGTGATCCTGAAACTCGCGTGGCCGCACGCGCCCAAGTGGGTTGGCGTGCCGATGTACATCGCCCTCGGCTGGGTGGCGGTCTTCGTGCTGCCGGACATCATGCACCACGCGGGCGTCGCGGCCCTCGTGCTGGTGATCGTCGGCGGCCTGCTCTACACGGTGGGCGGCATCTTCTACGGCATCCGCTGGCCCAACCCCTGGCCAGGCGTTTTCGGCTTCCACGAGGTGTTCCACGCTGCCACGGTCGTCGCGGCCCTCTGCCACTGCATCGCCATCTGGCTGGCCGTCTACTCCGGCTGAGGCCAGGACGGGGGTTGTCGGTTCGAGCGCGGCACCCCCTCCGCCGCTGACCGGCCCCCAGACCGATCAGCGACGCCCCTGGCCCCACGAGCACGAGTGTGGCCCGTACCACTCGGTTTCCGGGGCGCACTTGGGCATTGCTTGAGGTGCGGAAGATGGCGTTCACACCGGTGAACGCCATCTTCACGAGGAACCTCAGACCAGGTCCGGTCCCTGGGCCCGGAGGTCGTCGACCTTCGACATCGCTTCCCGCAGTTCACCCAGCCAGGTGTCGGCGTGCTCGCCCACCAGGCGCACGGCCCACGCCAGCGCTTCCGAGCGGGACCGCGCCACGCCCGCCGCGACGAGCGTGTCGAGCACCTTGCGCTCCGGCTGCCTGAGCCTGGTCATGACCGGCACGGACAGCGTGGTGAACAGCTCCTCGGTGCCGCCCAGCCGTGCGCCCCAGGCGACCTTCCGGCCGTAGCGGTGCTCCGCCTGCCTGGCGATCTCGATGCGCTCGTCCCTGGTCTGCTCGCGGTACCGGCTGATCCGGCCCGACTCGGCGGCGGAGCGCTCCGCGTCGTCGGCGAACTCGCCCTCCAGGTCTGGCAGCGTGCCGACCACGAGGATCTCCTCGCGGTCGACCACCACCTCCGGCGCGCCGGTGAACCAGCCGTCGGGCAGCCGCCCGGTGAACCACGCCGCCGCGTCGTCCGCTGACGGCAGGTCACCCTGCTGCCAGCCTCCCCTGCCCCGTCCGGGGCCCCATCCGCGTCCCATGTCGACCCCTTCGCAACGTCGATTACTTAATTACGACGCTACGCCTGCAACGGTGGAAGTCGAGGGTGTTCGCTATCGGCGGAGCGCCTCCACCAGGTCGTCCACCGAGGTCACGGGCCGGTCGCACACGTAGCCGCGGCACACGTAGGCGGCGGGCTCGCCGTCCACCAGCGGGCGGTCGGCCAGCAGCGGGGTCGAGTCGGGATCGCCCGCGACGACCACTCCGCCACCGTGGACGCCCGCGCGGGCGGCGGCCACGAGGTCCGCGGACGCGCCGACCAGGGCGACCTGGACCGGGCCCGCGTGCAGGGCCTCGGCGACGCTGAGCCAGTGGCCCGCGAACCTCGGCGCCCTGGCGGCCAGCAGGCCGGCGCGCGCGACGGCGTGTTCGGCGGTCGTCCGGTAGAGCGCGGCGCGGTCCGGGCCCAGCGCGGACGCGGTCAGCAGCGCCGACGCCAACGAGGACGCGCCTGCCGGGCTGGCGTTGTCGGTCGGGTCCGACGGGCGGCGGACCAGCGCCTCCGCGTCGTCGGCGGTGTCGTAGAACGCGCCGGTCGCCGCGGGGTCCGGGAAGTGGGCGAGCGCGGTGTCGAGCAGGCCGCAGGCCGCGTCCAGCCAGCGCACGTCGGCGGTGACCTGGTGCAGCGCCAGCAGCCCGTCGGCCAGGCAGCCGTAGTCCTCCAGCACGCCCGCCGCGGTGCCCGCCACGCCGTCGCGGGACGTGCGCAGCAGCCTGCCGTCGACCACGTGCACGGAGAGCAGGAGGTCGGCGGCGCGCACGGCCGCGTCGACCCAGCGGGACTCGCCGAACAGGGCGCCCGCCTCCGCCAGCGCCGAGATCGCCATGCCGTTCCACGCCGTCACGACCTTGTCGTCACGGCCGGGCTGCGGGCGCTCCGCACGGGCCGCCAGCAGTGCCGAGCGCACGCGGTCCCAGCGCTCCCCCGTCACGGGTTGGAGCAGGCGCAGCGTGGACGTGCCGTGCTCGAAGCCGCCCTCCGGCGTGACGGCGAAGGTCGACGCCGCCCACTCGCCGTCCTCCTGGCCCAGCACCTCGACCAGCTGGGCGGGCGTCCACACGTAGGTGAGGCCCTCCTCGCCGTCGGTGTCGGCGTCCAGCGACGCGGCGAACGCGCCCTGCGGGGTGGCCAGGTCGCGGAGCAGGAACTCGGCGGTGTCGCGGACGACCTCGCGGTAGCGCGGGGTGTCGTCGCGGCGGCTGAGGTGGGTGTACGCGCGGAGCAGCAGACCGTTGTCGTACAACATCTTCTCGAAGTGCGGGACAACCCAGGACGCGTCGACCGAGTACCGGGCGAACCCGCCGCCGAGCTGGTCGTACAGGCCGCCCGCGGCCATCGCGTCGCAGGTGGACCTGGCCATCGACAGCGCTTGGATCGACCCGGTGCGCTCGTGGTGGCGCAGCAGGAACTCGACCACCATGGACGGCGGGAACTTCGGCGCGTTGCCGAATCCGCCGCGCTTGCGGTCGTACTCGCCGAGCAGCGACACCACGGCGCCCGCCAGCGCGTCCGCGTCCACTGTGGACGATTCGAGCGGGGCGGACCGCTGCGCCAGCTCGGCGACCACGGCCGCGGCCGACTCGCGCACCTCGTCGCCCTGGTTGGCCCACGCCGCCGAGATCGACTCCAGCACCTGCCCGAACGACGGCGTCCCCGGCCTCGGCTGCGGCGGGTAGTAGGTGCCCGCGTAGAACGGTTCCGCGGCGGGCGTGAGGAAGCACGTCATCGGCCAGCCGCCGTGGCCGAGCATGGCCTGCGTGACCTCCATGTAGACCGCGTCCACGTCGGGGCGCTCCTCGCGGTCCACCTTGACGTTCACGAAGTGCTCGTTCATGTACGCGGCGGTGGCCTCGTCCTCGAACGACTCGTGCGCCATCACGTGGCACCAGTGGCAGGCCGCGTAGCCGATCGACAGCAGCACCGGGACGTTCCGCCGCTCCGCCTCCTCGAACGCCCCGGCCGACCACGGCTGCCAGTGCACCGGGTTGTCGGCGTGCTGCAAGAGGTACGGGCTGGTGGAAGACGCGAGCCGGTTCGTCATGCGAACCACAGTAATTCGACCGCGCCGACACCGTCGGTCGGTCAGACTCCACGGGTGCTGCTGACCCTGACCACCACCCACCGGCCCGCGACCGACCTCGGTTTCCTCCTGCACAAGCATCCGGACAAGGCGCAGTCCTTCACGGCCACGTCCGGCACCGCCCACGTGTTCTACCCGCGTGCGGAGGAGGGCGTGTGCACGGCCGCGCTGCTGCTGGAGGTCGACCCGATCGCCCTGGTGCGCGGTCGGGCGAGCAGCCTGACGCAGTACGTCAACGACCGGCCGTACGCGGCGGGGTCGCTGCTGGCCGTGGCCATGGGGTCCGTGTTCCGGACGGCGATGAACGGGCGGTGCGACGCGCGGCCGGAGTTGGCCGCCCGGCCCCTCCCGCTGCGGATCGAGGTGCCCGCGCTGGGGTGCCCGGACGTCGGCCTCCTGGCGGACCTGTTCGGGCCGTTGGGGTGGACCGTCGACGCGACACCCGTGCCGCTGGACCCCGCGCTGCCGTCGTGGGGCGACTCGCGGTACGTGGACCTGGTTCTGACCGGGGAGCTGCGGCTGGCCGACGCGTTGAAGCAGCTGTACGTGCTGCTGCCGGTGCTGGACGGGTCGAAGCACTACTGGATCGACGAGGACGAGGTCGACAAGCTGATGCGGGCCGGTGAGGGCTGGCTGGGGTCGCACCCGGAGCGGGAGCTGATCACCCGGCGGTACCTGGGGCGCAGCAGGCCGCTGGCGCGGTCGGCGTTGGAGCGGCTCGCCGAGGCCGACGACGTGGCGGAGGAGGTGCTGGACAACGCGCTCGACGACGCGGTGGACGTGCCGCTCCCGTTGGCCGCGCAGCGGCGGAAGAGCGTGCTGGCGGCGTTGAAGGCGTCCGGCGCTCGGCGGGTGCTGGACCTGGGGTGCGACGAGGGCGCGCTGCTGCGCGACCTGGTGGAGGAGCCGGGGTTCACCGAGGTCCTGGGTGTCGACGTGTCGTCCAGGGCGCTGGCCGTGGCCGAGCAGCGGCTGCACCTGGACCGGCTGTCGGACCGGGCGCGCGAGCGGATCACGCTGCGGCAGTCGTCGCTGACCTACGCCGACGCCGGGCTGACGGGGTACGACGCGGCGGTGCTGATGGAGGTCGTGGAGCACCTGGAGCTCGACCGGCTGCCCGCGCTGGAGCACGCCGTCTTCGCGGCGGCCCAGCCCGGCACGGTGATCGTGACGACGCCGAACGTGGAGTACAACGTGCTGTTCGAGTCGTTGCGCCCCAACACCTTCCGACACGCCGACCACCGGTTCGAGTGGACGAGGGCCCAGTTCCGGGAGTGGGGTGACGGGGTCGGCTCGCGGTTCGGCTACTCCGTCGCCTACCTGCCCGTCGGGCCCGAGGACCCCGCGCTCGGCTCCCCCACCCAGCTCGCCGTGTTCACGAGGAAGCAGGAAGCCCGATGGAGCTGAGCATCCCCGACCTGTCGCTGGTCGTGCTGATCGGCGCGTCCGGCTCGGGCAAGTCCACGTTCGCCGCCAAGCACTTCAAGCCGACGCAGGTGCTGTCGAGCGACTACTTCCGAGGTCTGGTGTCCGACGACGAGAACGACCAGTCGGCGACCGGCGACGCGTTCGACGCGCTGCACTTCGTGGCGGGCAAGCGCCTGGCCGCGGGGCGGGTCACGGTGGTCGACGCGACGAACGTCCAGCAGCACGCGCGGGCCGGGCTGATCGCGCTCGCGCGGGAGCACAACGTGCTGCCGGTGGCGGTCGTGCTCGACCTGCCGGAGGACGTCTGCGTCGCGCGGAACGCGGCCCGGCCGGACCGCGACCTCGGCGCCCGCGTGGTGCGGCGGCACCAGAACGACCTGCGCAAGTCGTTGCGGCACCTGGGGAAGGAGGGTTTCCGCAAGGTGCACGTGCTGCGCGGCCAGTCCGAAGTGGACGAGGCGAGCTTCACCTACGAGCGGATGCTGAACGACCTGCGGCACGAGACAGGGCCGTTCGACGTGGTCGGCGACGTCCACGGGTGCCGCGCCGAGCTGGAGGAGCTGCTGGGCGAGCTGGGCTACGCGATCACCCGCGACGCCGAGGGGCGAGCGGTCGACGCCGCGCACCCGGAGGGCAGGCGGGCGGCGTTCGTCGGCGACCTGGTCGACCGCGGCCCGGACACCCCCGGCGTGCTGCGGCTGGTGATGGGCATGGTGCGGTCCGGGCACGCGTTCGCGGTCAGCGGCAACCACGAGCACAAGCTGGTGCAGGCGCTGCGCGGCCGGAAGGTGAGGGTGGCGCACGGGTTGGGCGAGTCGCTGGCGCAGCTGGCCGAGGAGTCCGACGCGTTCCGCGAGGACGTCGAGGCGTTCTGCTACGGCCTGGTGTCGCACTACGTGCTGGACGGCGGCGCGCTGGTGCTCGCGCACGCCGGGCTGCCGGAGAACTTCCACGGCCGCGCGTCCGGGCGGGTGCGCAGCTTCGCGCTGTACGGCGACACGACCGGTGAGACCGACGAGTTCGGCCTGCCGGTGCGGTACCCGTGGGCGAACGACTACCGCGGCAAGGCGGTGGTGCTCTACGGGCACACGCCGGTGCCGGACGCCGAGTGGGTCAACGGAACGATGTGCCTGGACACCGGTGTGGTGTTCGGCGGGAAGCTGACCGCGTTGCGCTACCCGGAGAAGGAACTGGTCTCCGTGTCCGCCCACCGGGTCTGGTACGAGCCGGTGCGTCCCCTCGTCGACGCCGCGCCCACCCGTGACGCGCGGGTGCTGAACCTCGGCGACGTCACCGGGAACCGGTCCGTCGAGACCGCGCACCTCGGCCGGATCGGCATCCGCGCCGAGCACTCGGCGGCGGCGCTGGAGGTGATGAGCCGGTTCGCGATCGACCCGCGCCTGCTCGCCTACCTGCCCCCGACGATGTCTCCGACCGCGACCTCGGCGCGCGACGACGTGCTGGAGCACCCGGCTGAGGCGTTCGCCGGGTTCCGCGGCGCGGGCGTGGACCAGGTGCTGTGCGAGGAGAAGCACATGGGCTCGCGGGCCGTCGTGCTGGTGTGCCGCGACCCCGGTGTCGGACTGGCGCGGTTCGGCGTCGAGGGCGTCGGCGCCGTGCACACCCGCACGGGGCGGGCGTTCTTCCCGGACGAGCTGGGCGAGCGGTTCCTGGACCGGGTGCGCGCGGCCGTCGCGGCGGCCGGGCTCTGGGAGGAGCTGGACACCGGCTGGGTGCTGCTGGACGCCGAGCTGCTGCCGTGGAGCGCCAAGGCGGGCGGGCTGATCCGCGAGCAGTACGCGTCGGTCGGCGCGGCGGCCGGTGCCGCGCTGCCCAAGGCGGTCGACGCGCTGGCCGCGGCCCGGTCGCGCGGGATCGACGTCGAGGACCTGCTGGCGCGCACGACCGCGCGGGCGGCGAACGGGGCCGCGTACCGCGAGGCGTACCGCCGGTACTGCTGGGACACCGACGGGCTGGACGGCCTCCGGCTGGCGCCGTTCCAGCTGCTCGCGAGCGAGGGGCGGACGTTCGAGACGCGGGACCACCCGTGGCACCTCGGGATCGCGGCACGGCTGCGCGAAGCCGACCCGGACCTGGTCACCGCCACCCGCAGCCTGGTCGTCGACACCACCGACGAGCGGTCGGTGGCGGCGGGCACGGCCTGGTGGGAGGAGCTGACCGCCGCGGGTGGCGAGGGCATGGTGGTGAAGCCGCTGGCCAACCTCGTGCGCGGACCGCGTGGGCTCGTGCAGCCCGGTGTGAAGGTCCGCGGGCGGGAATACCTGAGGATCATCTACGGTCCGGACTACACGGAGACCGCGAACCTGGACCGGCTGCGCAAGAGGTCGTTGGGCGGCAAGCGTTCGCTGGCTCTCCGCGAGTACGCGCTCGGCCTGGAAGGGCTGCGCCGGGTCGCGGCGGGTGAACCGCTGTGGCGCGTCCACGAGTGCGTGTTCGCCGTACTGGCCCTCGAATCGGAACCGGTGGACCCGCGCCTGTGAAACTGATGATCCCCGACCTGTCGCTCGTGGTGCTGCTCGGTGCGCGCATGCCGGGCGCGGTGGCGGTCGACCGGCACGACGAGATCGACCGGCGGCTGCGCGCGGGCGGCCTCACCCTGGTCGACGCCACCGGCGCGTCCCGCGCACGCCGCACCGAGCTGGTCGTGCTGGCCAAGCGGCGCAACGCCACCCCGGTCGCCATCGCCGTCGGCACGACCGAGTGGGCGTTGCGCGAGCAGGGTTTCCGCCGCGTGCACGTGCTGCCGGACCAGGCCGCCGTGGACGCGGTGCGGCTCGTGACCGAGCGGCTGCCGAACGACCTGCGGCGGGACACCGGGCCGTTCGACGTGATCGGCGACGTGCACGGCTGCCGGGTGGAGCTGGAGGAGCTGCTGCGGGAACTGGGTTACCTCGTCGCGCACGACGACCGCGGCCGGGCCGTGGACGCGCGGCACCCGGCGGGCCGCAAGGTCGCGTTCGTCGGCGACCTGGTCGACCGCGGCCCGGACACGCCCGGCGTGCTGCGGCTGGCGATGGGCATGGCCGCGGCCGGCAACGCGCTGGCGGTGCGCGGGAACCACGAGGAGAAGCTGGTGAAGGCCCTGCGCGGCAACGACGTTCGGCGCGACCACGGCTTGGCCGAGTCGATGGACCAGTTGGCGGAGGAGTCGGCGGGGTTCCGGCAGCGGGTGCTGGAGTTCTGCGACGCGCTGGTGCCGCACTACGTGCTCGACGGCGGCGCGCTGGTGCTCGCGCACGCCGGGCTGCCGGAGAAGTACCACGGCCGCGAGTCGTCCCGGATGCGCAGCCTGGCGATCTGGGGCGAGAACACCGGCGACGTCGACGACGCGGGCAACCCGATCCGCTATCCGTGGGCCGAGGAGTACGAGGGCCAAGCGACCGTCCTCTACGGACACACGCCGGTCGCGGAAGCCCGCTGGGTCAACGGAACCCTGTGCCTGGACACCGGCTGCGTGTTCGGCGGCAAGCTCACCGCGTTGCGCTACCCCGAGAGCGAGATCGTCTCGGTGCCCGCGCGCCGGACCTGGTTCGCCAGGTCGGGGAAGCTGCGCTAAGCGCGTTCCAGCCAGGCGTGCGACGGGTCCAGCTTGCGGAGTTCGGTGAACAGCCGCGTCACGTCCGGCGGCAGCTCGTCCGGGGCGGGCTGGGCGAACCCGTCGACCAGCGCCCACACGTCGGCGCCCGCGAAGTGGGCGCGCAGCGCGGGCACGTCGTCCAGGAACACCCCGACTGCGGTGTGCGGACGGCCGTGCAGCGCTCCAGCGCCCACCCGCCGCGGACCCACCACGGCGCGCCGAAGCCGTCGAAGGCCAAGGCGCCCGCGGTGGGTTCCAGCACGTCCCAGTCGACCAGGTCCACGGCGGGGCGGGCTAGTCCTTCGGCTTGTCGTCCTTCGCCGCGTCCGGCGGAGCGGGTTCGTCGAAGCTCGCGGGCAGGTTGCGCAGGTGCTTGTTCATCGAGCGGACCAGGAAGAACACCGCGATGAAGAACACCACCAGCAGCAGCAGGCCCAGCGGGGACGACTTGCCGAAGTCCTCCTTCTGGCCACCGGGGTCGTTCGACGTCGGTGGCTGGGCCACGACGAGCGCGGTCGTCCCCTCGACGGGGATCCGCGCGAGCATCACACCGACACCTTCTCGCGCAGACCGGCGAACAGGTCGTCCTCCGGCACGGTGCTGTCGACCAGCGACCGGGCCAGCTCGTACTCCTCGGTCGACCACAGCCGCCGCTGCATCTCCAGCGGGATGAAGAACCAGCGGCTGTCCGGGTCGATCTGGGTCGCGTGGGCCTTCAGAGCCTCGTCGCGCTGCTCGAAGAACTCACCGCACTCGACCTGGGTCGTCACGCGGTCCAGCACGTCAGGGGTGTTCGGGTCCCACTTCTCGATCCACTCGGCGTACGGCGACTCCTGGCCGATCTCCAGCATCGCGTTGTGGAACGTCATCATCCGGGCGCGCGAGAAGCCGTGCGAGTAGTACAGCTTCAGCGGCTGCCACGGCTCGCCCGCTTCGGGGTAGCGCTCCGGGTCGCCCGCCGCGTCGAAGGCCACGACGGACACCTCGTGCGTGCGGATGTGGTCCGGGTGCGGGTAGCCGCCGTTCTCGTCGTAGGTGACGATGACGTGCGGGCGGAACTCGCGGATCGCCTCGACCAGCTTCTCGGCCGACTCCTCGACCGGGACCAGCGCGAAGCAGCCCTCGGGCAGCGGCGGCAGCGGGTCGCCCTCGGGCAGCCCCGAGTCGACGTACCCCAGCCAGCGGTGCTGGACGCCGAGGATCTCGGCGGCGCGGGCCATCTCGCCGCGGCGGATCTCCGCCATGTTCTCCAGGACGTCCGGACGGTTCATGGCGGGGTTCAGGACACTGCCCGCCTCACCGCCGGTGCAGGTCACGACCATCACCTCGTGACCCTCCGAGACGTAGCGGGCCATCGTGGCCGCGCCCTTGCTCGACTCGTCATCGGGATGCGCGTGCACAGCCATCAGGCGCAGCTTCTCGACCATGACCGGCGTGGTCTCCTCTTCGATTCACGTACCGCCCCACCAAGCGGGGCCGGATCGGCTCCTGCGACACTCAACGCGGACGTCGTGGCCCATTGTTCCCGCTGGTCCGCAGCCGGTGAACGGGCGGGGTGAGATGGGGTGACCGGAGTGGCGCAGCGCACGCTGCCCGAGGGCCGCTACGGCAAGCAGGCGGGCAGGCCCCTGCCGAAGTGGCTGCGCTGGTCACTGCCCGTCGTGGGCGTGGTCGTGGGGGTCGCGGTCGCTCTCGTCGCCTACCAGAACCTCGGCAACCAGCCCATCGAGGCGAAGCAGAGCGCGTTCGAGGTGCTGGACGACAGCTCCGTCGAGGTGACGTTCGAGGTCGTCCGCGACGAGCCGGCCCGGCCCGCGGTGTGCGTCATCAGGGCCCGCTCCGAGGACGGTGACGAGGCCGGAAGACGAGAGGTGCTCGTCCCACCAGGTAGGAGCACGAGCGTCGAGAAGACGGTCTTGCGCACGTCGAAACCGCCGGTCACCGGTGAGGTGTTCGGCTGCTCGTACCAGGTACCCGCTTACCTGTCCACGAGGTAGCGGCCAAGCGGGTGATCTGCGGGTTTAGCGGCGGTGTCGGGAGCAAAACGCCGTAGTCGAACGTTGTAAACGTGTTACTCTTGCAGTTCAGCACGGCCCCGGTGTGGGCCGTGTTTTTCCGTTCCGGGCGGGCCCTTGGCCCGGAAACTGCCAGTCCACAGGGTGGGCTTGGAGCAAGACGAGGAGTTGGTGACCGTGAGCGACACCCAGGTGACCTGGCTGACCCAGGAGGCCTACGACCGGCTCAAGGCAGAGCTGGACGAGCTGATCCAGAATCGCCCGGTCATTGCCACTGAGATCAACGCGCGCCGCGAGGAGGGCGACCTCCGGGAGAACGGCGGTTACCACGCGGCCCGCGAGGAGCAGGGCAAGCAGGAGGCCCGGATTCGCCAGCTGCAGGAGCTCCTCCAGGCGGCGAAGGTCGGCGAGGCCCCCACCACCAAGGGCGTCGCGGCACCCGGAACCGTGCTGACCATCCGGTACGCCGGGGACGACGAGACCGAGGAGTTCCTGCTCGCCACCCGCGAGGAGGGCGCCCACGGGGCGATGGAGGTCTACTCCCCCGCGTCGCCGCTCGGCAAGGCGCTGCTCGGCGCGAAGGACGGCGAGACCGTCGAGTACGAGCTGCCGAACGGCAAGAGCCAGAAGGTCACCCTGATCAAGGCGGTTCCGTACTCCGCCTGATCCACGACGCACAGGGGCGGTCACCGTTCGGGTGGCCGCCCCTTTCGCGCGCCTCGCAACATTGATTGATATCGTCAATTGTTGACGTTCTTGGAGGACTTGGTGGACGACGAACATCCGTTGGCGCAGGACCTGGGGTTCCTGCTGTCGCGAGCCAGTGGGGTGTTCGCCAAGACCGCCAGCGAGGCGCTCGCGCCCCTCGGCCTGCGGGTGCGCTCGTACTCCGTGCTCGCCTTCGCGGGCGAGGAGAAGACCGGGGTGACGCAGCGGCGGCTGGCCGAGCTGATGGGCCTCGACCCGTCGCAGGTCGTGGCGCTGGTCGACGAGCTGGAGAGCAACGGTCTGGTGAAGCGGGTCACCGACCCGAACGACCGCCGCAGCAAGCTCGTCAGCGCCACCACCAAGGGCGGCCGCGTCCGCGGCGAGGGCGGCCGCCGGATCTCCGAGGCGCAGAGGGGGATCATGGCGGACGTCGCCCCGGAGACGCAGGTCGAGCTGAACGCGCTGCTTCGGCAACTGGTGTTCCCCCGCGGCTAGACGTCGGCGGCGAGGTCGTTGTGCCTGGTCTCGCCGGTGACCGCGATGGCGAGGACGCTGACCGCGCAGACGCCCACCAGCAGCCACGCGACCGGGGTCGTGCTCTTGCCGGAAGCCGCGTACAGCGACGCCAGCACGAGCGGGGTCGTGCCCGCGCCGATGAGCGTCGCCAGCTGGTAGCCGACGGAGGCCCCGGTGTAGCGGACGCGGGTGCCGAACTGCTCGGAGATGAACGCCGCGAGCGGGCCGTAGGTCAGGGACTGGCAGGTCAGGCCCAGCAGGAACGCGAGGAACACTAGGGGCGCGCTGCCGGAGCCCAGCCACCCGAAGAGGGGGAACACGAGCAGGGCGAACGCCGCGAAGCCGGTGATCATCACCGGGCGGCGGCCCACGGCGTCGGACAGCCGACCCGCCAGCAGGACCACGAAGATCCCGGTGAACGACGCCACGCCGAAGCACAGCAGCGCCGTGGAGCGGGCGGTCCCGTGGCTGGTGGCGTAGGTGATCGCGAAGGTGGCGAAGACGATCTGCACCGCGAAGCTGCCGCAGCACCCCAGCGCGACCAGCACGAGGGTCTTCGGCCTCCTCAGCACCTGGAGGATCGGCAGGGACCCGCGCACCGGCTTGGCCATCGCGGCCTGGAACAGCCCGCTCTCCGACACCCTCGCCCGGACGTACAGCCCGATGACGAGCAGCACCGCGGACAGCAGGAACGGGATCCGCCAGCCCCAGGACAGGAACTGCCGCTCCGTCAGCACGCCGGCCATCAGCGTCATCACCAGCGCGCCGAGCACCGACCCGGTGGGAGCACCCGCGTTGGTGAACGACGCGGCGAACCCGCGACGGCCCTTCTCCGCGTGCTCCAACGACATCAGCGCCGCGCCGCCCCACTCGCCGCCGACCGAGACGCCCTGGCAGATCCGCAGCAGCACCAGGATGATCGCGCCCCACGAGCCGATCGCCGACGCGGGCGGGATGAGCCCGATCAGGAACGACGCCACGCCCATCAGCGTCATCGACACGACCAGCATCCGCTTGCGCCCCAGGCGATCCCCGAAGTGCCCGAACACGGCGCCGCCCACCGGCCTGGCCAGGTAGCCGGCGGCGAACGTGCCGTAGGACGCGATCGTGGCCGCGACGGGGTCGAGGCCGGCGAAGAACACCGGCCCGAAGACCAGCGACGCGGCCGTGGCGTAGAGCAGGAAGTCGTAGAACTCGATGGTGCTGCCGAGGTAGCTCGACCAGATCACCCGCCGGAACTCCTTGGTGCTGCTGGGCTGCGCGGTCGACAGGGACGTCATCGTCTCTCCTCGCCTCGACGGGGCAAACGGGATACCGATGATGGGCCCAATCATTGACAATTACAACAGTTCACATCCACCATGATTCTCGGAGCCCAGCGGTCGAGGAGGACTGGCCTGATGGATCTCAACGGCAAGGTCGCGGTCGTCACCGGGAGCGGGAGGGGTCTTGGTCTCGCCTACGCCAAGGAGTTGGCCGCCGCGGGCGCCGCGGTCGTGGTGAACGACGTGGACGCCTCCACCGCTGCGGCAGCGGTGGAGGAGATCACCGACGCGGGTGGGCGGGCGGTGGCCGAGGTCGTCGCCGTCGGGACCGCCGAGGCGGCGGACGCGCTGGTGGCGCGGGCCGTCGCCGAGTTCGGCAGGCTCGACGTGATGGTCACCAACGCGGGCGTGCTGCGCGACAAGGTGCTCTGGAAGATGACCGACGAGGACTTCGACGCGGTGATCACCGTGCACCTGCGGGGCACGTTCACCTGCGCGCGGGCCGCGGTCGTCCGGTTCCGCGAGCAGGGCACGGGCGGACGGCTGGTCCTGGTCGGCTCCCCCGCCGGCCAGCGCGGCAACTTCGGCCAGACCAACTACTCCGCCGCGAAGGCCGGCATCGTCGGGTTCGCCCGCACGTGGGCGATGGAACTGGCCCGCGCCGGGGTGACCGTGAACGCGGTCGTCCCGGTCGCCGCGACCGCGATGACCGAGACCATCCCCGCGCTCCAGCCGTACGTCGAAGCGCTGCGGGCGGGGTCGGGGATGCCGCCGTTCGCCCGGCGCGCCCTGGCCTTCGGCACGCCCGAGGACGCGGCGGGCGTGGTGGCGTTCCTGGCGTCCGACGCCGCCGAGGACATCACCGGTCAGGCCATCGGCGTCGGCGGCGACCGGCTGTCGCTGTGGACGCACCCGACGCAGGCCGTGGCGGCGTACACCGACGGCGGGTGGAGCGCCGACGCCATCGCCGAGACGTGGCCCGCGGTGTTCGCGGCCCACGAGCAGGGCGTCGGCGAGCGGCTGCCGGAGCAGAAGTCGTGACGGGCCTGGACCTCGACGCGCTGGACGCCATCGACGTGCACACCCACGTCGAGGTCGACGGCCACGGCCACCTCTCGCTGCCCGACGCCCACGTCGAGGCGTCGGCGAAGCACTTCGCGGCCGACCACCGGGCTCCGACGCTGGCGGAGACCGCCGCCTACTACCGGGAACGGCGCACGGCGGCGGTGGTGTTCACCGTCGACGCCGAGTCCGCGACCGGGCACCGGGCCATCTCCAACGAGGAGATCGCCGACGCGGCAGCCGAGCACCCGGACGTGCTGATCCCGTTCGCCAGCGTCGACCCGGCGAAGGGCCGCACCGGCGCCCGGCTGTTCCGCTCGCTGGTCGAGCGGAAGGGCGTGCGGGGCATCAAGTTCCACCCGTCGTTGCAGGGTTTCGCGCCGAACGACCGCAGCGCGCACCCGTTGCTGGAGGTCGCCGAGGAACTCGGCGTGCCCGCGCTGTTCCACACCGGTCAGACCGGCATCGGCGCGGGTCTGCCCGGTGGCGGCGGCATCCGACTGGGGCTGTCCAACCCGATGCTGCTGGACGACGTGGCGGTCGACTTCCCCGACCTGACGATCATCATGGCGCACCCGTCGTTCCCCTGGCAGGACGAGGCGCTGGCCGTCGCGACGCACAAGCCGAAGGTGTACATCGACCTGTCCGGCTGGTCGCCGAAGTACTTCCCGCCGCAGCTCGTCCGGTACGCGAACACCCTGCTCCAGGACAAGGTCCTGTTCGGCTCGGACTACCCGCTCATCACGCCGGACCGGTGGCTCGCCGACTTCGCGCGCCTGGAGATCAAGGACCACGTCCGGCCGAAGATCCTCAAGGACAACGCGGTCCGGGCGCTCGGCCTGGACCGGAAGGAGGACCTATGACCACCACCGCCTTCGACGACCTCCCCGGCCTGGCGGGGACCGCGCTCGGCGCCGGCGAGTGGCTGGACGTGACGCAGGAGCGGATCGACCTGTTCGCCGACGCCACCGACGACCACCAGTGGATCCACGTCGACCCGGAACGGGCGAAGGACGGCCCGTTCGGCGAGCCGATCGCCCACGGCTACCTGACCCTGGCGCTCGTCATTCCACTGTGGACGAAGCTGCTCGACGTGCCGGACGTGACCACGAAGGTCAACTACGGGTTGAACAGGGTCCGCTTCCCCGCGCCCGTCCCGGCCGGCGCCCGGATCAGGCTGTCCGGCGCGCTGGTGTCGGTCGAGCAGGTCGGTGGCGGTGGCGTGCAGATCACCGCCGACGTGGTCGTGGAGATCGAGAACGGCGCCAAGCCCGCGTGCGTGGCGCAACCCGTGTTCCGCTTCTACCGCTGAGCTCCACCGACTCGATGGGGTGTCACGATGATCCACCGCAGCCCGCGGTCCGATGTGGACGTTCCTGGTTCGACGCTGACCGCGTACGTGCTCGACCGGGCGCACGGCGACCGGGTCGCGGTGGTCGACGCGGCCACCGGTGAGCGGCTGACGTACCGCGACCTGGCCGACGGCGTCGACGCGGCGGCGGGCGGGCTGGCCGCGCTCGGCATCGGGCCCGGCGACGTCGTGGCGCTGATCAGCCACAACCAGCCGCGGTTCGCGCTCGGGCTGCACGCCGCGCTGGTCGCGGGCGCGACCGTCACGCCGGTCAACCCGGTGCTGACCACCGGGGAGATCGTCAAGCAGCTGGAGGCGGCGCGGGCGGTCGCGGTGATCACGTCGGAGGCCGCTTCGGCGAAGGTCGCGGAAGCGGCCACCGCGGCGGGCGTGGAGCACCGGTTCGTGCTCGGCGCGGCGGAGGGGTTCACGCCGTTCGCCTCGCTGACCGGGGCCGCGCCCGACGTGGTGGTGGACCCGTCCACGGCCGTCGCGGTGCTGCCGTTCTCCAGCGGCACCACGGGCGCGGCGAAGGGGGTGATGCTCACGCACCGGAACCTGGTCGCGAACATCTCGCAGAACTCGGCGGTGTGGCGAGTGACCTGCGATGACGTGTTCGCGGCCGTGCTGCCGTTCTTCCACATCTACGGGTTCACGATCATCCTCGGCATCGCTTTCCGGCACGGTGCCACCGTTGTGACGCTGCCGCGCTACGACGGTGACGCTCATCTGCGGATGATCGCCGAGCACCGGGTGACCAGGGCGTTCCTCGCTCCTCCGATGGTGCTGGGGTTGGCGGGTTCCGGTTCTGGTGATCATGACCTGTCGTCGTTGCGGTTCGCGATCTGCGGCGCCGCGCCGGTGGACGTGGGGGTGGTCGAGCGGGCCGAGGCCGTGTTGGGGTGTCCGATTCGGCAGGGGTACGGGATGACGGAGGCCTCGCCGGGGATCACGTTGGTGCCGGAGGACGGGTTCGTGGACGTTCCCGCTGGGTCGGTCGGGATGTTGTTGCCCGGTACCGAGGCCCGGTTGGTCGATCCCTCGGGTGGGGAGGCTTCCCTGGAAGGGGAGCTTTGGGTGCGGGGGCCGCAGGTGATGGCCGGGTACCTCGGGGATCCTTCGGCCAGTGCTGACGCGGTGGTGGACGGGTGGCTTCGGACCGGGGACGTCGTGCGGGTCGAGGGGGAGGTGTTCTGGGTGGTGGACCGGGTGAAGGAGTTGATCAAGTACAAGGGGTACCAGGTTGCCCCGGCCGAGTTGGAGGCGTTGTTGTTGACGCATCCCGGGGTGGTCGATGTCGCCGTAGTGGGGGTGCCGGATGTTTTGGGTGGGGAGGTGCCCAAGGCGTTCGTGGTGGGGGTGGGGGTTTCCGGGGCGGAGTTGATGGAGTGGGTTTCGGGGCGGGTTGCGCCTTACAAGAAGGTGCGGAGTGTGGAGTTCGTCGGGGAGATTCCGAAGTCGCCTAGTGGGAAGATTCTTCGGAGGTTGTTGAGGTAGGGGTGGGTTGTGATGGCGTGTTTCTCCGTCACCCCGCTCGCGTGATTGTCTCGATCATTTTCCTTGATTTGTCAAGGCGGGAAAGATGCCTTGACAAACGAAGAAAAATGCTGAGGGCGCTTCGGATCGGGGTGGCGGAGGGGGACTGCGTCGGATTGGGTGCGTGCTTCCGCTTTGGCGGTGGGTGGGTGTCGTTGCTGCGCTTGACTGTGGTGGGGCGGGTTTCGTTGCTGCACTTGGCCCGTGCTGCGCTGACCGTGCCGTGTGGTCAGGTGATGCGTTCCAGCAGTGGGCGGACCCTGGGTGGGACCGGGGTTGAGAGGGCTATTGAGGTTGATAGGCGTTCTACGCCTGGGACGTCTACCATTTCGTCGATTACGCGTTGCAGGTCTGCGTTTGAATGGGCGACCATGCGTACGAAGAGGTCGCCTTGGCCTGTTGTTGCGTGCACTTCGCAGACCTCGTTGATCGCCGCCAGGCCGTTGGAGACCTCTTGTCTGCGGCCTTGCGCTATTTCCAGCACCGCGAACGCGGTGAGGGTGTAGCCCATCGCGGCCAGGTCGACCGCCGGCGGGAAGCCCGTGAGCACGCCCTTGGCCACCAGGCGGTCCAGCCTGGCCTGGACCGTGCCGCGTGCCACGCCCAAGCGGCGGGAGCATTCCAGCACTCCCAGGCGGGGCTCGTCCGTGAGCAGCAGCAGCAGGCGGGCGTCCAGGGAGTCCAGCGGCTGGTCAGAGTGTTCTAGGTGTTCGCCCGAAGTCATGCATCACTGTACAAGATGTCCAGTGATTTCACTGAGTGTTGCTCAGGATGCCTGGCACCGCACATGCTCTGGGTATCGAACTGACCAAACGGAGGGGAACACCATGACCGGGACTCTGGGGCGCAGTGACCAGCAGCTCGACGACGTGAGCTATGACCAGCTCCGACAGCTCGTCGGGCTGGTGGACTACGACGCCACCAAGGACCCGTTCCCCGTGCGGTCCATGGACGCCGTGGTGTTCGTGGTGGGCAACGCCACCCAGACCGCGTGGTTCTACCAGGTGGCGTTCGGGATGCAGCTGATCGCCTACGCCGGTCCCGAGACCGGGCAGCGCGACCACAAGTCGTTCGTGCTCAAGTCCGGGTCGGCGCGCTTCGTGATCAAGGGCGGCGTGCTGCCGGACAGCGAACTGCTGGAGCACCACCGCAGGCACGGTGACGGTGTGGTGGACCTGGCGCTGGAGGTCGACGACGTCGACCGCTGCATCGCGCACGCCCGGTCGCAGGGTGCGACCGTGCTGGAGGAGCCGCACGACGTCAGCGACGACAACGGCACCGTGCGCATGGCCGCCATCGCGACGTACGGCGAGACCCGCCACACGCTGGTCGACCGGTCCGCCTACCAGGGTCCGTACCTGCCGGGGTACGTCGTCAAGGAGAGCACCGTGGTGCGGCCCGCGGGGGCGCCGAAGCGGCTGTTCCAGGCGGTCGACCACTGCGTCGGCAACGTCGAGCTGGGCAAGATGGACTACTGGGTCGAGTGGTACAACCGCGTCATGGGCTTCGTGAACATGGCGGAGTTCATCGGCGACGACATCGCCACCGACTACTCGGCACTGATGAGCAAGGTCGTCTCCAACGGCAACCACCGGGTCAAGTTCCCGCTCAACGAGCCCGCCGTCGCGCAGCGCAAGTCGCAGATCGACGAGTACCTGGAGTTCTACGAGGGCGCGGGCGTGCAGCACATCGCGCTGGCGACCAACGACATCATCGGCACCGTGACGGCCATGCGCGCGTCGGGCGTCGAGTTCCTCGAAACCCCGGACTCCTACTACGACGACCCGGAGCTGCGGGCCCGCATCGGCAAGGTGCGCGTGCCGATCGAGGTGCTCAAGGAGCACCGCATCCTGGTCGACCGCGACGAGGACGGCTACCTGCTGCAGATCTTCACCAAGCCGATCGGCGACCGGCCCACGGTGTTCTACGAGCTGATCGAGCGCCACGGCTCGCTGGGCTTCGGCAAGGGCAACTTCAAGGCGCTGTTCGAGGCGATCGAGCGCGAGCAGGAGCGCCGGGGCAACCTCTGACCCTCGGCGGACGTACTGGTTGCGGATAGGGAAATCCGTTGATCAGGAGACTGCTTTGAAGATCATCGAGGGAACGGTCCTGTCAGGCGTCGGCGCGGCGGTCCTGCTGCTCAGCGCACTTGCGAGCGGCAGTTCCACCGCCGCGCCGACGTCGTCGCCGTCATCCGGGGAGAGCACGGTCGAGGTCCAGCGGCTCGCGAGCGGGCCGCAGATGCCCGCGACGGTCCCGGTGTCGGTCGTGAAGGCCCTGCGGGAAGACGGGACCGTCGACTTCCAGGTGGCTCGGTTCGTGCGCCACGTGCCGAACAACCGGAAGGTCGAGGCGATCGACGGACTCGTCCACACGGCCGTGCTGGCGGCGGACGCGGAGTTCCTGTCGACCACGGGCTGCGACCCCTGGAACCCGGTCCCCCCGTCCACCGACGAGCAAGGACTGGGCACCGTGCCGTGCGATCGGGCCGCCTTCGCGGCGATGACGACGGCGCGGGAGCACTACGCGCCCGCGATCTTCTACAACGACGCCGGGGAGATCTCCAAGATCGCCCACCACTACCACCCCTGACGGCCGTCTGACGGGGCCCCGCCACCTCTCGACGACGAGTTGGCACCCACCCGCTCGGGGACGGGTACGCTCTGTCTTGGGGAACCTCACAGGGCGTTCACATCGGGGAGGCGGCATGGCACTCGCAAAGCGCGTAGCCGCTGTGCTTCCGCTCTTCGGAGCGGTCGCCACGGCCGTGACCCTGACCGGCGCGGCCTTCTTCACCGTCGCCCAAGCGGGGTGCCACGATTCCGGCCACTTCGAGCAGCAGAACGGCACGCTCCAGTTCGTCGGCGGTTGCGTCGACGGCCAGGACCTGCCCGCGGTGCCGAAGACCGAGAACTCGCCGTACCAGCTGCCGGGCGACAACCTGGTCAAGCCCTAGGCGTCACGACGACGAAGGGGCCTCCGCACGCGTGCGGAGGCCCCTTCGTCGTGCCGGGGATCAGTCCAGTGCGGCGACCAGGTCGGCGACGAGGTCGTCACCGGCCTCGATGCCGACGGAGACGCGGATCAGGTCCGACGGCACCTCCAGCAGCGAGCCCTCGGTGCTGGCGTGCGTCATCTTGCCGGGGTGCTCGATCAGCGACTCGACGCCGCCGAGCGACTCGGCCAGCGTGAACAGCTTGGTGCGGGCGCACACGTCGAGCGCGGCCTGCTCGCCGCCGTGGACGGTGAACGAGATCATCCCGCCGAACCGGCGCATCTGCTTCGCCGCCAGCTCGTGGCCGGGGTGCTCCGGCAGGCCGGGGTAGAGCACGGACTTGACCTTGGGGTGCTTGAGCAGCGCCTGCACGACCAGCTCGGCGTTGTCCGAGTGCTTCTCCATGCGCAGTTCGAGCGTCTTGATGCCGCGCAGCGTCAGCCACGAGTCGAACGGGCTGGCGACCGCGCCCGCGCCGTTCTGCAGGAAGCCGAACTGGGCGTCCAGCTCGTCGTCGGAGGTGATGAGCGCGCCGCCGACGACGTCGGAGTGGCCGCCGATGTACTTGGTCGTGGAGTGCATGACCACGTCCGCGCCCAGGCCGAGCGGGCTCTGCAGGTACGGGGAGGCGAAGGTGTTGTCCACCACGAGCAGCGCGCCCGCGGAGTGCGCGATCTGGGACAGGCCCGCGATGTCCGCGATGTTCAGCAGCGGGTTGGTGGGCGTCTCGATCCAGATCACCTTGGTGTTGGGGCGGACCGCGGCGCGAACGGCGTCCACATCGGACAGTTCGACGGGCGAGTGCTCGATGCCCCAGTGGCCCAGCACCTTGTCGATGAGCCGGAACGTGCCGCCGTAGGCGTCGTTCGGGATGAGGATGTGGTCGCCGGGGCGCAGCATCGAGCGGAGGGCCGCGTCGGTCGCGCCCATGCCCGAAGCGAAGGCGCGGGCGTGCCTGCCGCCCTCCAGCGAGGCCAGGCACTCCTCCAGGGCCGCCCTGGTGGGGTTGCCGGTGCGGGAGTACTCGAAGCCGCCCCTGAGGCCTCCCACGCCGTCCTGCGCGTACGTGGAGGTCGCGTGGATGGGCGGGATGACCGAGCCGGTGGTCGGATCGGGATCCTGACCCGCGTGGATTGCCCTGGTCGCGAAGCCGTAGTGGGCGGAGCTGTCCGTCATGACTAGAGCCTACGGGTCCATTCGGACGTGCCGAAGACGAACGGGACACCGACCAGGGGTCGGGATCTTGAACGGGACCTCCGCTGGGCTGGTAGGCCTTCCGACCGAAGGTCGGATTCTCCTCGCCGAACCTCCGACCCAAGGTCGGAACCCCCGCACAAGTCCGGCCCCCGACCAAACTGGTCGGGGGCCGGGCTGTGCGGAGGATCCTCCGCCGATGTTCCGGTTCAGCGATCTACCACTGCTGGGGCGGCGGCTGCTGGCCGTACCCCTGCTGCGGGGGCTGCTGCTGCCCGTAGCCCTGCTGCGGCTGCTGGCCGTAGCCGTAGGGCTGCTGCTGGGCGGGCGGGCCGCCCGCACCGGGGTAGCCGCCGGGAGCGGCCGAGCCGTCGGCCATGACCACCACGGTGTTCATGATCTTGTCGGCCCAGGTCTGCTTCTTGACCTCCCAGAGCGGCGCGAGGTACCCCGCGCCGCAGGGCAGGCCGTCGATGAAGTGGCAGAGGTGCCGGACGAAGGCGTTGCCGAAGCCGACCGGCTGACCGCTCTGCTCGCTGATCAGCTTGGTCTTGGCGATCTTCTTGCCGAACGACTGGCCGGTCGTGCCCTGGAGGTACCAGGAGTTGTACGCCATGAAGCCGAGGATGCCGAGGTAGCCGATGCCACCGACGATCAGCGCCAAAGTCGGGTCACCGCTGGTGGCGATGACGAAGACCAGCAGGTAGAACACGATCATCGGAGCCACGTAGTCGATCAGGCCGCCGATCGCGCGCGCACCCCACTCGGCGTAGTTGCCCGCCGGGGCGCCGTACCCGCCCTGCGCCGGGTAACCGGGCTTGGCCCCCCACGCCTGCTGCTGCGGCTGGCCGTAGGCGGGCTGCTGCGCGCCCCAGGGCTGCTGCTGGCCGTAGGGCTGCTGGACGGGCTGGCCGTACGGGTTGGACGGCGGCTGCTGGCCGTAGGGCTGCTGCCCGTACTGCTGCGGCTGCTGGCCGTAGGGCTGCTGGACGGGCTGCCCGTACGGGTTCGACGGCGGCTGGCCGTACGCGGGCGGCTGCTGGGCGGGGAACCCGCCGGAGCCGGTCTGCGGCGGCTGGCCGTACGTCTGCGGCTGCTGGCCCTGACCCGACACGACCTGGGTCGCGTCGGCGTTGGGCTGCTGGCCCTGGCCGGGCGTGACGACCTGGGTCGCGTCGGCGGACGGGAAAGCCGGGGGCTGTCCGCCGCTCGGCACCACCTGCGTCGCGTCGGCGCTGGGAGCCTGGGCGTCCTGGCCCTGGCCCTCCTGTGGTTGGCCGCCGTGGTTCTGGCCTTCTGGCGGCTGCGGAGCGTTCATCGGAGTGTCCAGCCCCTTTGTTCGGGTCGCGATCACGGGTAAGTCCAGGCCACGCTAGCGGATCGGCAGGCACGCGCTACCGGCAACCGGTGAACGCGTCGCGGAATACCCGTTCAGCGTCCGGCGAGGAAACCCAGGATGTCCTGACGGGTAACGACGCCCGCCGGTTTGCCGTCGTCCAGCACCAGCGCACCGTCCGCATGGGACAGTGCCTTCATCGCCACGCCGACCGGTTCGCCCGCGCCGATCGTCGGCAGCGGAGCGGACATGTGCTTGTCCAGCGTGTCCGCCAACTGGGCCTTCCCGGTGAACAGCGCCTCCAGCAGGTCGCGCTCGTTGACCGCGCCAGCGACCTCGGCGGCCATGACGGGCGGCTCGGCGTTGACCACCGGCATCTGCGAGACGCCGAACTCGCGCAGGATCGCCACCGCTTCCGCGACGGTCTCCTTGGGGTGGCCGTGGACGAGGTCCGGGATGTGGCCGTCCTTGCGCCGCAGCACGTCGCCGACGGTCGCGCCGGACGAGTCCGGCGGCAGGAAGCCGTAGGAGGACATCCACTGGTCGTTGAAGACCTTCGACAGGTAGCCGCGCCCGCCGTCGGGCAGCAGCACGACGACGACGTCGTCCGGCCCGCACTCCTGGGCGATCCTGATGGCGGCCGCGGCGGCCATGCCGCAGGACCCGCCGACGAGCAGGCCCTCCTCGCGGGCGAGGCGCCGGGTGACGGCGAAGGAGTCGGCGTCGGACACGGCGACGATCTCGTCGCAGATGTCCCGGTCGTACGCGTCCGGCCAGAAGTCCTCGCCGACGCCCTCGACCAGGTACGGGCGGCCGGTGCCGCCGGAGTACACCGAGCCCTCGGGGTCCGCGCCGATGATCTTCACCTTGCCGCCGGACACCTCCTTGAGGTACCTGCCGGTGCCCGAGATGGTGCCGCCGGTGCCGACGCCCGCGACGAAGTGCGTGATCCGCCCCTCCGTTTGGCGCCAGATCTCCGGACCCGTGGAGTGGTAGTGGCTCAACGGGTTCTGCGGGTTCGAGTACTGGTCCGGCTTCCACGCGCCGGGGATCTCGCGCACCAGGCGGTCCGACACGTTGTAGTACGAGTCCGGGTGCTCCGGGGCGACCGCGGTCGGGCACACCACGACCTCGGCGCCGTACGCCTTGAGCACGTTGCGCTTGTCCTCGCTGACCTTGTCCGGGCAGACGAAGACGCACTTGTAGCCGCGGCGCTGCGCGACGAGGGCCAGGCCGACACCGGTGTTGCCGGACGTCGGCTCGACGATCGTGCCGCCGGGCTTCAGCTCACCGGAGGCCTCGGCCGCCTCCACCATGCGCAGCGCGATGCGGTCCTTCACGCTCCCGCCGGGGTTCAGGTACTCGACCTTGGCGAGCACCAGCGGCGCGGCGCCCTCGGTCACCGAGTTCAACTTCACCAGCGGCGTGTTGCCAACCAGGTCGACGACGTGCTCGACGTACTCCACCGGGAGAGTCCTTTCCCACTTTGCGAGATGACGCGCGCAGCCTAACTCGGCCACGCGGCTCGGGTGGTTGGTGGACGATTCACCGCGTGGACGAGGTGACCAGGTGATCGGCAGGCGCGGGCTGCGCACGGCGGCCGTGGCGATGGGTGCGGTCGGCGGCGGGTTCAGCGCCCTGTACGCCCTGCTCAACGAACAGGGGCGGCGGGCGCGGCTGGCCATCGGCGCGCCCACGGCCCCTCCGCCGCGCGGCGACGGGGTCTACCAGCCCCACGGCCTGCACGGCATCCGCCCGTCGCTGCGGTTCGCCGTGGTCGGCGACTCCATGGCCGCGGGCCTCGGCGCCGACCGGCCGGAGGAGCTGCCCGGCGTGCTGATCGCGAAGGGCCTCGCCGAGGAGTCGGACCGGCCGGTGCGGCTGACCACGTACGCGGTCGTCGGCTCGACCACGCGCGACCTGCGCGGACAGGTCGACCGGGTCGTGCGCGACCGGCCGGACGTGGCGCTGGTGATCATCGGCGCGAACGACGTGACGTCGAAGGTCTCCATCGGCGCGGCGGTCGCGATGCTGGGCGCGCAGGTCGGCCGGATGCGGTTGGCGGGCATCGGTGTCGTGGTCGGCACCTGCCCCGACCTGGGCACGGTCCTGCCGATCGCCCAGCCGCTGCGGTCGGTGGCCCGCTCCTGGAGCCTCCGGCTGGCCCGCGAGCAGCGGATCGCGGTGGAACGCGCGGGCGGCGTCGCCGTGCCGCTGGCGGACCTGCTGTCCCGCGAGTTCCTGGCCCGACCGGGTGACCTGTTCAGCGCCGACCGCTTCCACCCCAACGCGGTGGGCTACGACGCCGCCGCGGCCGTGCTGCTGGCTCCGCTGTGCAGCGTCGCGGGCGTGTGGCACGGCGGCCCGCTGCCGGACCTGCCAGTCCGGTCGGCCGTGGCGGACGCCCGGCGCCCGGCGTCCCGCGTGGCGGCCTGGCTGAACCGGCGCTGACCGGCACCGGCACCGGTGGTTCCCCGGATGGACCAGCACCGGATCTTTCGGCATCGTGAAAGCACGGCGGCGTGCGTCACGAGTGGTGGCCCAGCTGAACAGGCGTTAACTAGGGTGGATCCACACGCTGCGGTGAACAAGGGAGTTCAGTAATGCCTGAGGCAGTCATCGTCTCCGCCGCCCGGTCCCCCATCGGCCGAGCGGGCAAGGGCTCGCTCAAGGACATCCGCGGCGACGACCTGACCGTGCAGATGGTCAAGGCCGCGCTGGCCAAGGTGCCGGAGCTCGACCCGGCCACCATCGACGACCTGATGCTCGGCTGCGGCCTGCCCGGCGGTGAGCAGGGCTTCAACATGGGCCGGGTGGTGTCCGTGCTGGCGGGCTACGACCAGGTTCCCGGCACTACCGTCACCCGGTACTGCGCCTCCAGCGTCCAGACCACCCGGATGGCGCTGCACGCCATCAAGGCGGGCGAGGGCGACGTGTTCATCAGCGCGGGCGTCGAGACCGTGTCGAGCTTCGCGCGCGGCAACTCCGACGGCTGGCCGGACACGCACAACCCGGTGTTCGCGGACGCCGAGGCGCGCACCGTGTCCACCGCCGAAGCTGGCGCAGACTCCTGGACCGACCCGCGCGAAGCGGGCCAGGTCCCCGACATCTACATCTCGATGGGCCAGACCGCGGAGAACCTGGCGTGGGCCAAGGGCATCTCCCGCGAGGAGATGGACCAGTTCGGCGTGCGCTCGCAGAACCTCGCCGAGAAGGCCATCGCCAACGGCTTCTGGGCCCGTGAGATCACCCCCGTGACGCTGCCGGACGGCACCGTCGTCTCCGCGGACGACGGCCCCCGCGCGGGCGTCACCCTCGACGGCGTGGCGGGCCTCAAGCCGGTGTTCCGGCCGAACGGCAAGGTCACGGCGGGCAACTGTTGCCCGCTCAACGACGGCGCCGCGGCACTGGTGGTCATGAGCGACGTGAAGGCCCGCGAACTGGGCATCACGCCCCTGGCCCGGATCGTGTCGACCGGCGTGTCCGGCCTGTCGCCGGAGATCATGGGCCTCGGCCCGGTCGAGGCGTCCCGCCGCGCGCTCGCGCTGGCCGGGCTGTCGATCGGCGACATCGACCTCGTCGAGATCAACGAGGCGTTCGCCGCACAGGTCATCCCGTCCTACCAGGAACTGGGCATCGACCTGGACCGGCTGAACGTCAACGGCGGCGCCATCGCGGTCGGCCACCCGTTCGGCATGACCGGCGCGCGGATCACCACGACCCTGATCAACTCGCTGCAGTTCCACGACAAGCAGTTCGGCCTGGAGACCATGTGCGTCGGCGGCGGCCAGGGCATGGCGATGGTGCTGGAACGCCTCAGCTAGCTCTGCGTGACCGCTTTTCCGGAAGGGGACGACCACTGCTCCGATGCGGTGATCGTCCCTTTCACGCGTCATCGGAACGCCGCGAAACAGTCCCTACCTTGGAGTAGGGGAGGCTTCACATGCCGTACGTCTGGTGGCACAGCGGGTACGACCAGCTGTGCCACGCCTTCAAGGCCGAGCACACCGCCGTGATGGACCGGAGCTTCTACGAGGCTGTGTGCGAGCACAGCGTTCCGGTCGAGAGGGTGGAACGTGAGCAGCACGGGCACCTGTGCGTGACCTGCCTGGTGAAGGTGGGGGCCACGTTGCCCGATGACGGGGGTGGGTGGCGGGTTTAGTGAGGCTTGAAAGAGCAGTTCCGTTGTGGGCGTTCCAGCGGGAGGCTTGAAAGAGCAGGTTCGTCGTGGGGTGTTCGATTTGACTTGGGGCCCCTTGATTCGACCCTTTGTCGGGCCAAAACGGCAGGTGGTGAAGCCGCAGCCCGACCAATTTTAAGGGTCGAATCCCCCAAGTAAAATCGAACACGGTTGGGTGCGAACGGAACGAGCAGCCGTCTTGCGCCTGGTTGTGGGCTGGGAAGCCGACTCGTCCTTGCTCTTGCTCCTGCCCTCGCTCTTGCTCCTGATTGTTCGTTCTTGCCTGCGCGTGCAGAAGGGCGCCCGGCCAGTGGCCGGGCGCCCTTCTCGGTCTAGCGGGTCTGCTGTCAGTCCGAGTTGAAGTAGGACAGCAGGCGCAGGATCTCCAGGTACAGCCAGACCAGGGTCACGGTCAGGCCGAACGCGACTCGCCAGGCGAACACGGCCGGGACGCCGGCGCGGATCGCCTCGTCTGCGGCGTCGAAGTCCAGCAGGAAGCTGAAGGCCGCGATGCCGATGCAGACCAGGCTGAAGATGATCGCGATGGTGCCGCCGTCACGCAGGCCGAGACCGCCCGGCGTGAGGAAGCCCGCGACCAGGTTGGCCAGCATGAGGACCGCGACGCCGATGACGGCGCCGGTGATCCACTTGGTCAGCTTGGGCGTGACCTTCACGGCGCCGGTCTTGTAGACCACCAGCATGCCGATGAAGACACCGATCGTGCCGATGATCGCCTGGATCACGATCGCGTTGCCGTTGCTGAACGCGCGGCCGACCAGGCCGCTGACCGCACCGAGGAACACGCCCTCGGCCACGGCGTAGGCCAGTACGAGCGCCGGGCTCGGCTTCTTCTTGAAGATGTTGACCAGGGCCAACACGAAACCGATGATCATCGCCGGGATCGCGAGGGCGTACAGCTCCATCGCGAAGGTGATGGTGCCCGCGACGAGGAGCACGGCCAGGGTCGCGCCGGTCTTGGTCACCACGTCGTCGATCGTCATCGGGCGGTTGGCCGCCGATGGGGGTGCAGGGTCGTAGCCGGGGCCCGCTTGCTGCGGCGGCTGACCGAAACCTGCGTGGTTGTTCCCGAAACCGCCGGTCGGCAGGTTGCGGAAAGCGGGGTTGCTGGTGGTGCGCACCTCGTCCTCCTGTGGCGTGCTGACGCCGTCACGGGGTTCAACGACCACACGAGTCGATCGGTTCCCGTCGGGTAAAAGTGACTTTACCTGGACTGTCGATCTCGGCACCCGGCAACACCGATCGCGGAACGTAACGATCGACACAACCGGGTGAAGTTGATCGTGATCTGCACGCAACCTGCCACCCCTGGTCACCGTCTCTACCTTTCGTGGCGCGGAAACAGAAGCGGTTGGGCTTGGTGACGACCGGGGTGGCGCTCGGCGTCGTCGTGGCGGTGCTGGTGACCATGAACGGAGCCCCGTCGGACCGGGAGGCCCCCGACAACGTCGCGGCAGGAGTGCCCGCACCCCAGCGCCCGCCGATGACCGGCGGCCCGGCCACCGAGATCCCCGCCCAGGCCGAACCGCGAGCCGACTGGATGCGCAAGCTGGGCCCGAACGAGAAGCCCCCGCAGTTCGTCATGTTCTCGTTCGACGGCGCCGCCTCGAAGTCCCACTGGGACCGCGTCATGCCCATCGCCAGGGAGACGAAAGCGCACGTCACAGGCCTGTTGTCCGGCGTTTACATGATGAGCGACGACCAGGCGAACAGCTACACGGGCCCAGGCCACGACACGGGTTTCTCCGCCATCGGCTTCGGCGGCAGCAGGCAGGACGTCGCCCTGCGCATCGGCTACCTCAACGACGCCCTGGCGGCGGGCCACGAGATCGGCACGCACTACAACGGCCACTACTGCCAGGGCACCGAGCCGAGCGTGGGGACCTGGAGCACGGACCAGTGGAACACCGAACTGGACCAGTTCTTCGACATCGTCGACCAGGCGAAGCGGCAGGGCTTCGCGCTGGACCCGAAGACCGTGAGGGGCGGCCGGACCCCCTGCCTGGAAGCGGACTGGAAGGAGGCCATCCCGGCGATGAAGGCCCACGGCCTGGTCTACGACACGAGCCACGTGAGCCTGGGCGTGACCTGGCCGACGATCATCGACGGGATCTACGAGTTCCCGCTGCCGGAGGTACGGGTGCCCGCCTTGGACAAGCAGGTGGTGATGATGGACTTCAACCTCTGGTACGCCCTCAACGGCGCGAAGGAGGAACCGGAACGGGCGGCGGAGTTCACCTCGGTGGTGATCGACACGTACCGCTCGGTGTACCGGGAGGCCTTCAACAACAACCGGGCGCCGCTGACGATCGGCAACCACTTCAACGAGTGGGCGGGCGGCGCCTTCAGCGCGGCGGTGGAGCAGTTCATGGGCGAGGTCTGCAAAGAGAAGGACACGGTGTGCGCCACGTACACCGAGGTCATCCAGTGGATGCAGTTGCAGGACCCGCAGGTCCTGGCCCAGCTGCGCAGCTTCCCGCCCGCGCAGAACTAGGGACCGCCGCCGTCTGGCCGGCGCGGCACGGACCGGACGCGCGCCCCGTCCAGTCCACAGTGGACGGACGCCGGTGGTGGCGTGCCGGATCGAGGACCCCGAACCCGCGAGCGGTCGCGCCCGACGGCAGCGTGATCGGGATCTGGATCGGGGGGTTGGACCCACCGCGCGGAGGCACCCCGACAGGCCAGACTCGACGGCATGACGGACATGGATCTGGTGGGCGAACTCCGCGAGCGCGCGCGGCTGGTGCTGTGGAGCCTGGTCCGCATCCCCCTCGCACTCGTCGGGCTGGTGCTGATCCCGTTGCAGCTCACCGCTTACCCGCTGATCCTGGTGACGGTCGGGGTGCCGCTCCTGCTCGGGGTGATGGCGCTGGAGCGGTCCGCGCTGCGCGGCTACCGCCGGTGGGCGGGCGGCGTGCTCGGCACGGAGATCCCGACGCCGTACCGGCTTCCGCCCAGCCGCGGGCCCGTGGCCAGGGTGCGCTCGATCGCCACCGACCCGGCGACGTGGCGGGACCTCGCGTGGACGTTCGTCAACGCCCCCCTCAGCGTCGTCGCGGGGATCCTCCCGCTGGCTGTCTGGGTGAGCGGGCTCATGGGGTTCGTGATGCCGTTCACCTGGCTGTTCACCGGGCTGGACCAGGACGTCGAGTACCTCTTCCTGGAGGGGGACACCCCCGGCGGCATCGCCTTGGCACCGGTGTTCGGCGGGCTGCTGCTGGCCGTCGCGTGGCACCTGACGCCGTGGGCGACGAAGGCGCACGCGACGGTCGGGCGGTGGCTGCTGGCGCCGACCGCCCGGACCACCCTGTCCTCGCGGGTGCGGGAGCTCTCGGACTCGCGGGCCGACACCGTGGACGCGCAGGCCGCCGAGCTGCGCCGCATCGAACGCGACCTGCACGACGGCGCGCAGGCCAGGCTCGTCGCGCTGGGCATGAGCCTCGGGATGGCCGAAGACCTGATGGCCCGCGACCCGGAAGCGGCGAAGGCGCTGCTGGCCGAGGCGCGCGAGTCGTCCACGCTGGCGCTGTCGGAGCTGCGGGACCTGGTGCGCGGCATCCACCCGCCGGTGCTCGCCGACCGCGGGCTCGACGGCGCGGTGCGGGCGCTGGGCCTCGCGCTGCCGCTGCCGGTCGAGGTCGACGTCGAACTGCCGGGCAGGCCGCAGGCCCCGGTCGAGTCGGCCGTGTACTTCGCCGTCGCCGAGACGCTGGCGAACGTCGCCAAGCACAGCGGCGCCACCTCGGCGTGGATCCGGGTCCGGCACGCCGACGACCGGCTGGCGGTGATGATCGGGGACGACGGCCGCGGCGGCGCGACCGTGACGGCGGGAGGCGGACTTCGGGGGATCGAGCGCAGGCTCGCCGCGTTCGACGGCACACTCGGACTGGCCAGTCCCGTCGGAGGACCGACCATCGTGACTCTGGAGCTGCCGTGCGAGTTGTCCTCGGTGAAGACCTCGTCCTCCTCAGGGACGGCCTGATCCGACTGCTGGGGGCGTACGGGTTCGAGGTGGTGGAGGCCGTGGACAACGGCCCCGCGCTGCTGGCCGCCCTGGTCGAGCACAAGCCGGACGTGGCGGTGGTGGACGTCCGGCTGCCGCCGACGTTCACCGACGAGGGCCTGCGCGCGGCGATCGCGGCGCGCAAGCGGGTGCCCGGCCTGCCGGTCCTCGTGCTGTCGCAGTACGTCGAGCAGCTGTACGCGCGGGAGCTGCTGTCGGACCGGGCGGGCGGTGTCGGCTACCTGCTCAAGGACCGGGTGTCGAACGTGGGCCAGTTCGTGGAGGCGATCCGCCGGGTCGCGGCGGGCGGGACCGCGATGGACCCCGACGTCGTCACGCAGTTGCTGGAGAGCCACGTGCGCGACAAGCCGCTCGGGTCGCTGACGCCGCGCGAGCGGGAGGTGCTCGGGCTGATGGCGGAGGGCCGGTCGAACGTGGCCATCGCGGCCAGGTTGTTCGTCGGGGAGAAGGCGGTCGGGAAGCACACCGCGAACATCTTCGGCAAACTCGGGCTGCCCCAGTGCGACGACGACAACCGGCGAGTACTCGCCGTGCTCGCCTATCTGAACCGGGGCTGAGCCCCGCGCGCGGCTCAGTAGCATTCGGCGCATGACGGAGACGACCGACCTCGCGGACGAGCTGTTCGAGCTGGTGATGGCCGCCGACCCGCTGAACGCCACGATGTACGGCCTCGCCGGGCACGACCACCGCCTCCCCGACCACACCGAGGTGGGCGTGGCGGTGCTGCGGACCTCCGCGGCGGACATAGCCGCCCGCGCGCGGGCGCTCCCGGACGAGGACCCGGTGACCCGCGCCGTCATCGTGCAGCAGGCCGAGTCGTTGGTGGACCTGCTCGACACGAGGTCCGTCGAGTACACGATCACCGGGTCGTTCTTCGCACCCGCCGGCGAGCTGCTGACGGTCCTGACGATGATCACCTTGACGACGCCCGAACAGCGGCGCGACTACCTGCTGCGGCTCGCCGCCATCCCCGACTTCCTCGCCGTGCTGGCGGAACGGCACCGCGGCGGTCTCGTCGCCGGACGGCTGCCGGTCGCCCACCTGGTGCGCGACGCGATCGCGTTCGTCGACCGCTACCTGGCCACCTCGCCGCAGTCCGACCCGCTGGCCGGACAGGACGGCACGCCCGAGTTCACCGCCGAACGCGACCGGCTGCTCGCCGAGGTCGTGCGGCCCGCGTACGCCGAGTACCGGGACGTGCTGGAGCGCGAGGTGCTGCCCGCTGGCCGCCCGGAGGACCGCCCTGGGCTCTGCTGGCTGCCCGACGGCGCCGGCCTGTACGCGGCGCTCGCACGGGTGCACACGACGACGTCGCGGACGCCGGAAGACCTGCACCAGACCGGACTCGCGCTGATGGCGGACCTCGCGGAGGAGTACGCCGTGCTCGGGCGGCGGGTGTTCGGCACCGACGACCTCGCCGCCGTCTTCGACCGGATGCGCACCGACCCGTCGCTGCGCTGGCGCGACGCCGAGGAGATGCTCGACTCCGCCCGCGGCGCCGTGGAGCGGGCCGAGCGCGTCGCCCCCGAGTGGTTCGGCACGCTGCCCAGCACCGGGTGCGTCGTGGCGCCGGTGCCCGAGGCGGAGGCGCCGGGCGCGCCCACCGCGTACTACTCGCCCACCGCGATGGACGGCTCGCGGCCCGGCACGTACTACGCGAACACCTCGCGCGCCGAGGAGCGCTACCGCTACCAGTCCGAGGCGATCGCGTTCCACGAAGCCGTGCCGGGCCACCACTTCCAGATCACCCTCGCGCAGGAGATGACCGACCTGCCGATGCTGCGCAGGCTCGCGAGCGTCACCTCCTACCTGGAGGGCTGGGGGCTGTACTGCGAGCGGCTGGCCGACGAGATGGGCCTGTACTCCGACGACGTCGCCCGGCTCGGCATGCTGTCGACGGACTCGATGCGGGCGGGCAGGCTCGTCGTGGACACCGGCCTGCACGCGCTCGGCTGGAGCCGCTCGCGGGCCATCGACTTCCTGCGCGAGAACACCCCGCTCGCGCTCGTGGAGATCGAGTCGGAGGTGGACCGCTACATCGCCGCGCCCGGCCAGGCGCTGGCGTACATGGTCGGCAGGCTGGAGATCCAGCGGATCCGCGCGGAGGCCGAGCGGATCGCGGGCGACCGGTTCGACATCCGCGCGTTCCACGACGTGGTGCTGGGCGGCGGCCCGCTGCCGCTGGCCGTGCTGGACGAGGTCGTGAGCGCGTGGGCGGCGTCCGTTCCGGCCTGAGGTTCGCGGGGTATTCGTCCACCCGCTGCACGAATTCGGCGCGGGAACCGCTCGACAACTCCGAAATGGCGTCCGGGCGGTGGGTTTCGCCTTGCCCGAGCGCGGAGCGGTCGCGGTTCCCCGTTCGATAAGAGGTCGCGAACGCTTCGACGTCGCAGTTGTGCTCGGGTGCGTTGTTGGCACCGCCGCCGGTGCGCTTGTTCGGTGGTGTCGGGCTTCCGCCGCCGATCCCGATCCGGAAGCCCGGTACCGGCGTTCCGATTTCGCGAATCACCGCGCTTTCCGCCGCGTTCCGCCGCCATTGCGCGTCGAGCACCGCGAACCGGGGACCGCCTTCTTGCGGTTATCGCGGCCGGAACACCGGCACTGCCCAGGCCACCGCAGGGGCGACCTCCGACCGAGGGCGCAGCCACGGCTTGCTACACGCCGTGACTTCGTAGTCACTATGGGAAACGGCAAAAAATAGCCATTCCAAGCGACCTAGATCACTACGGGCCGTAACCCGATTTATGCGGAGATAGTCCGTTCGAGTGAGCAGCCCGATTCACCCGAAGAGGGGGGACATACACGCGCCACTAGAAGACATGGGACGATTTCCGAGTGGGTTTGCACTGGCCAGAAGGTTGTCTATGCTTATGAAGAGTGGTGCCCCCGACGGGAGTCGAACCCGTACCCTTGACCCTTTTAAGGGGCCTGCCTCTGCCGGTTGGGCTACGGGGGCAGCGGGCAGCTTAAAGGTCGTCCGCGGGTTCGAGTAACGAGATCCACTCCAAGACACCCGCACGGCTCAACGCGTTCCGCTATTGCGGTCATCGACGTAACGGGCCGACGACCGTCATCCCCAATACCGCTTCGTGATAGGCGTCACAACCAAGTGCCTGTTCCACCAGTTCGTCGCGCAGCGCCGCCGTGAAGCCGACGCCGAGGCCCATCGCCGTCGCGACCAGGTAGGCGGTCTGCGAGAGGTGGCCGACGTCCATCTGCACGACCCGGTAGGCGCGCGAGGTGTCGTAGCGCCAGCGGGTCCGTTCGAGCACGGCGGTGTAGGTCAGCACGAGCGGCGCGGTGCCGACCCACTCCTGGTCGCCCGCGGCCTCGACGATCCGCTCCGGCGTCCACGCGGGCCCGACGGGTTCGAGCGCGTGGCGCAGGCCGTCGTAGTGGTACCAGCCGGGGTCGAGGCCCTCGACGTCGCTCGCGTGCGCGTACAGCTCGACGGGGTGGCGTCCGCCGCCGGACGGGCTGGTCTTGAACACGGTGCCGGTCCGGCCGATGCGCGACCGCGTCGGCGACGGGCCACCGAGGACGGCCAGCAGTTCGCCCACCTGTTCCAGGCTCACGCCGTCGGAGCCGAACTCGCGGGTGGTCCGGCGGGTCAGCAGGACGTCGAGCACGGACGTCGCGCCCCACGCGGGCTGAGCGGGCAGTTCCGGCAGCGCGACGGCGTCGCCCCCGAGGGTGCGGAACGGGGCGGGCGGCGGCTCCTCGCCGAGCTTCAGCTCCAGCGCGGCGTCGTGCTCGTCAGCGGCCTGGTACTCGGCGTCGCCCAGCGTGCGGCTGGCGAAGTGGAAGTGCCGCGCCGACGCGCCCCAGCTGGACCACGCCAGCAGCAGGTCGCGCTCGGCCTCGTGCCCTGGTGAGCCCTCGACGATCAGCACGCCCGCTTCCACGAGCTCGTCGAGCACGCGGCGCAGGACGGCCCGGTCGTCCTCGCTCAGCGGCGCGAGCAGGTCGTCGACCTCGGTGAAGGTGCTGAACTTGCGGCACAGCAGCTCGGCCGTCTCGCTGATCGCGAACTGGCGGTGGTGCAGGTAGTCGTCCCAAACGACGGCGCCGTTCTCGTAGAACAGCGTCGCGTGCTCAGCGACCTTTACCCGCACCCAACAGCTCCTTGAAGCGCTTCGCGACCCAGTCGTGGACCGCGTCCGACACCAGTGTGTCCTCAGCGCGGTGTTCGAACCACCGCCAGTCGCAGTTGACGTTGACCTCCAGGAAGACGTGGTCCTTCGCCGTCACCAGGAGGTCGAACGCGGCCACCTCGATCCGCCAGTAGCGGGCTAAGGCGAGGAGCTTGGCGGCCACCGCGTCGGGCACCGTCGTAGGAGTCACCCGAACGGCGTCCGGGTCGACCCAGAGCTGCGCCGGGTCGTGCTTGTCGACCTGGTAGGCGATGCACCGCCCGCCGACGACGAACACCCGCAGCTCGGTCTCGGACGCCAGGTACTGCTGCACGATCACCGGCCCCGACTCGGGGGCGTCGCTGGAGCGGCTGGTCTCCAGCGGGCGCGGGAACAGGCCGTGCTGCACGCCGGGGCGCGGCTCCAGCAGGTGCCGCCCGGAGGTCTTCACGATGCAGTGCGCGCCACCGGGCCGGGTGCGGCCGGGGCGGGTCGTCACGGCCGTGCGCGGGATCGTCAGGCCGAACGACGCCGCGTCGGACAGCTGCGTGAGCCGGTCGAGGTGGGCCGTGGAACGGGCCGGGTTGACGTGCGCCCAGTCACCGCGGGTGGCCAGCCAGTTCGACACCGCGCCCCACTGGTCCACGGCGTACGCGCCCGCCAGCGTGCCCGGCTCGACCGGGAGGGCGGAGAGTTCGAAGTGCCTGCGCCACACGAGCACGGGCCGCAGGAGCCACCGGTCCAGCTCGACCAGCGGGGCGTCCGTGTAGATCGTCAGCGGGAGGTCCGTGCAGCGGTCGGCGTCGATGCGGGCCATCCGGATGCCGCGTTCGGCGAGCGCGATGGAGAGTTCGTTCATCTCCATGTCCGCGCTGCGCGCGAGCACCAGCACGCAGGGGACGGGACTGCCGTCGCCTTCGTCGACCATGCCCATCCGGTGCACCTGCTCCTGGAAGTCCAGGGTCTTCGGTGGCGACCGGAAGAGGTAGTTCTGGCCTTGGAGGAGGAGCGGAGTCGGCTTCACGGGAGTGGGACTCGGCTCGGGTACGACTCTGACGGCTTCGAGCGGGGGTCTCTCGACCCCCCGCTCGGAAGCGGTCACGCTCAGTCGTCCTTCTTGCTTCGGAAGCACTTCCCGGCTGTGACGTACTCGGCGGCGTACTCCGCCAACGCGCGGTCCTCGATCTCACCGCGGCGAAGCTGTGCGGCCAGCTCCTCAAGGGACATCGCGGTCACCTCTTTCCCCAACGCGTACATCACGCTTTCAGGTGATGCACAAGCAGTAGTCTCGGGTTCACGTTACGCAATGTCAAGATGAGCACACCGAGATTGCTCTATCTGGGGGCTCAAGTTACGGCACTGAGCCAGACGGGTGTCACCCGACTGCAACCGAACGGCGCAGTGCGAGCAACACCCGTGACGGACTCAGCTCCTGGACGCGCGGTCGAACTCGGCCTTCGGGTCGTTGATCTGACCCAGCGCGACGACCTCGCGGCCGTTGACGAACGCCAGCACCCAGTCCATGAGGACCCGGAACTTGCGGTTGAAGGTGGGCATCTTCGCGACGTGGTAGCCGCGGTGCGCCAGCCAGGCCAGCAGGCCCTTCATCTTGATGCCGTAGACGTCCGCGACACCCTTGTACAGGCCGAGACCGGCGACCGAGCCGATGTACTTGTGGAAGTAGTCCTTCTGCGGCTTGCCGCGCAGGCTCGCCACGATGTTGGCGACGAGCACCTTGCTCTGCCGCACCGCGTGCTGCGCCGACGGGCTGCAGGTCGCCATCGGGTCTTCCTCGGTGCGCGACAGGTCGGGCACGGCCGAGCAGTCACCCGCCGACCAGACACCGGCCAGGCCCTCGACCTGGAGCTTCGCCGTGCAGCGCACGCGACCGCGCTCGTCGAGCGGCAGGTCGGTGTTGCGCAGGACCGGGTTCGCCTTGACGCCCGCGGTCCAGATGATCGTGTCGCTGTCGAACTCGGTGCCGTCGTCCAGGACGACGTGGCCGTTCTCCATGGTCTTCACGCGGGTGTCCAGGAAGACCTTCATGCCGCGCTTCTCGAGCTGCTGGACGGTGTAGACGCCCATCTTCTCGCTCACCTCGGGCATGACCCGCTTGGTGGCCTCGACCAGCACCCAGTTCATGTCCTCGGACTTGAGCTCGGCGTAGTAGCGCAGCGCGTAGCGGGCCATGTCCTCCAGCTCCGCCAGCGTCTCGATGCCCGCGAAACCGCCGCCGATGACGACGAAGCTCAGCAGCCTGCGCCGCAGCTCCGGGTCGCGGGTGCTCGCGGCCTGGTCCAGGCGCGACAGCACGTGGTTGCGGATGTAGATGGCCTCGCCGATGGTCTTCACGCCGATGCCCTGCTCGGCCAGACCGGGGATCGGCAGCGTGCGGGCGACCGAGCCCAGCGCGTTGACGAGCACGTCGTACTGGAGCTGCTCGACGTGGCCGTCGGCGCTCTCCAGCGTGATCGACTTGCTCGCGTGCTCGATCTTCGTCACGCGGCCCGTCACGACGTGGCAGCGGTTGAGGACCTTGCGCAGCGGGACGACCACGTGGCGCGGCTCGATGGAGCCGGCGGCCGCCTCGGGGAGGAAGGGCTGGTAGGTCATGTGAGGCTGCGGGTCGACAACGGTCACCGACGCCTCACCGGAACGCAGTTTCTTCTGCAACCCCAGTGCGGTGTACATGCCGACGTACCCACCGCCGACGATGACGATCCTCGTGGGTTGCGACTTCACAGCAGCCATACGCACATGGTCGCACCGGAACCCCTTGGTCCGCGCGTCCGGAGGGCCTGTTGTGACCACGGTCGCCGGGTGATCGCCAACACTCCGCCCACTGACCTGCGACAAGGGGTGAAGATCGGCATAACCGCTGAGAGGATCGATCCAGTAGCTCAGCTTGGCCTGAGCGGTTCCGGGTCGATCCTCAGGTTCGCGGGCGCATCAGGACGACCGCCGCGACGGCCAGTCCGACGGCCGCGAGGAGGCCCGCCACCTCCACGACGGGCTCGGTGCCGCCGCTCGGGAGGAGACCTGCGACACCCGCGAGGGTGAAGACCAGGACCTGGGTGGCCAGGAACCTCCGCGCCGGGGCCCGGAGGGCGCGCAGGTGCAGCCGGGACCTCGGCGGGACCAGTGCGGCGATGGCGCAGGCGACGTGGACCAGGTGGAGCAGGACGACCATGAGGAGCACCGTCGGGCGGAACGGGCCGCCGTCCGTGAAGACGACGGCGATCGCGGCGAACCCGATCACGAGCGCCGGAGCGGCCGAGGCGGGGACCGCGACGGCGGCCAGGGAGACCACGGCGAAGAAGCCGAGAGAAACGCCCTGGACGCCGTTGGCGGCCAGCAGGAGGGCGATGGCGGTGCAGGTGAGGGCGGTCAGGACGCGCAGCGTCCAGGCGGGGAGGCCCGCGGTGAGGTGGACGGGGGCGGTCATCGGACCACCGGCCTGCCGGGGCGGTTGGCGTGGCGGAGGGTGGCGGTGACGGCGTGGCCGCGGTCGTCCCAGGGGACGACCGCGATCCCGTGCTGCTTCATCGCGGCGAGCCTGGTGGCCTGCTCCAGCACGATGATCCGCAGCGCGCCCGAGCCCCACGGCGCCTCCGGGTCCGGGCGGAGGTCGGCCGGGAGGACGTCCACCGCCAGCACGAGGCTGCCGCGGCGGGCGGCCTGGACGGCGACCTCCACGACGTGGTCGTCGAGGAACGTGGACAGGACGACGACCAGCGCGCCGTGGGGAACGCGGTGCAGGACCGGGCGGGGCGCCCAGCCCGCGGACCGGGCGCAGACGACGAGCTGGTTGCGCAGGCGCAGCAGCTGCCGCCTGCCGACGCCGGGGCGGACGCTGAGCCGCGGGCGGCCGAGGTCGGCCAGGCCGACGCGGTCGCCCTGCCGGAGGTAACCGGCGGCCAGCGACGCCGCCGCGCGGACGGCGGTGTCGAGGCTGCCGCCCGGCCTCGACGTGTGACCGGGGTGGCCGGTGGACCAGTCCGCCACCGCCCGCCCCAGGTCCAGGCGGGTGTCGAGGGCCAGCACCACGTCGGCGTCGGCCTCGGCGTGGTGCTCGCGGACGTGCAGCGCGGGGCTGCGGAGTGAGACGCGCCAGTCGATGCGGCGCAGGCGGTCGCCCGGCTGGAAGGCGCGGATGTCCCGCAGCTCGGTGGAGTCCCCGGGACGCCGGGTGCGGTGGACGCCGACCAGACCCGCGGCGCGGGCGGGCAGCAGGCCCGCCGGGAGGGCGTCGACCGGGGGCAGGACGACGCGGCCGCGCTCGACGCCGACGACCGGGCCGTGGACCAGCAGCCCGTCGGGGCCCGCGAACAGGTGGTCCGCGCGCAGGTCGACGCCGTCGCCCCAGGCTTCGCGGCGGAGCCGCACCACGATCGGGTCGGTGGAGGCGGGCAGCAGGTGCACCGGGCCCAGCTCGCCCGCGGTGCCCGGCGCGGGCAGGCGGACGGCCAGGAGTTCCGCGCCGACGGCCGGGT
The DNA here is from genome assembly GCA_049997955.1 of Umezawaea sp. cmx-9-4. Lineage (GTDB taxonomy): Bacteria > Actinomycetota > Actinomycetes > Mycobacteriales > Pseudonocardiaceae > Umezawaea. Next base: position 272,564 of record JAEBDY010000006.1, read on the forward strand.
CGACGTCGATGCCGGTGGTCGCCGAGCCGGGTTCGGCCGTGCGCGGCAGCGGCCGCACCGCGACGGTCGGGACACCCCCGACGCGGACGGAGAGGGCGAACAGGGAGGAGATCAGGAACGGGGCGCCGAACAGGACCAGCTCGACCTCGTGCAGCAGGCCGCCGAGCACCACCAGGCCCACGCCGAGCAGGACCGCGCGGGCGTACGCGTCGGTGGCGCGCCACCCGGTCCCACGGGTGAACGCGGCCCTGACCCGGTCCGCCCGGCTCACGAGCGGGTGCTCGCCGGGCCGGGGACCCGGCCCAGCAGTTCGGTGACGACCTCCACGCCGGTCGTGCCGGACGTCCACGTCTCCGGCCGCAGGGTGAGCCGGTGGGCCAGCGCGGCGACCGCGCACTCCTTCACGTCCTCGGGCAGCACGAAGTCGCGGCGGTCGAGCACCGCCAGCGCCCTGGCGACCAGCACGAGCGCCAGCGCGCCGCGGGGCGAGGCGCCGACCTCGACCGCGGGGTGCGCCCTGGTGGACGAGGCCAGGTCGACGCAGTAGCGCAGCACGTCCTCGTCGACCGGCACGCGTTCCACCCCCGCCTGGAGCTCGGCCAACCGGGTGGGCTCGAACACCGGCGGCACCTCGGTCTGCTCGCGCTGCCGGACGAGCCTGCGGCGCAGCACCTCGACCTCCTCGGCGGCGGGCGGGTAGCCGATGTCCAGCCGCACCAGGAACCGGTCGAGCTGCGCCTCCGGCAGCGGGTAGGTGCCCTCGTACTCCACCGGGTTCGCGGTGGCCAGCACGTGGAACGGCCGCGGCAGCGGAAACGTGCGGCCCTCCACCGTCACCTGCCCCTCCTGCATGGCCTCCAGCAGCGCCGACTGGGTCTTGGGCGGGGTGCGGTTGATCTCGTCCGCCAGCAGCAGGCCGGTGAAGATCGGGCCCGCGCGGAAGGTGAACTCGCGGTCGCCAGGGTCGTACAGGAACGAGCCGGTCACGTCCGCGGGCAGCAGGTCCGGCGTGCACTGGAGGCGGCGGAAGTCCAGGTGCAGCGCCTGCGCGAGGCTGCGGGCCATCAGCGTCTTGCCGAGCCCCGGCACGTCCTCCAGCAGCACGTGACCGCCTGCCAGCACGGCCGCGAGCGCCAGCCGCAGCGACCGCTGCCTGCCGACGAGCACCGTGCCGACGGCGTCCAGCACGGCCGTGCAGTCGGTCGCGACGTCCGCGACGCTCGTGGAGCCGGTCGACGTCACAGGTCCTCCAATCGGTCGAGCACCTCGGCCAGTGCGCGCGGGGTGGGCATGGTGGCGTTCGGGTCGGTGAGCAGCCGGTAGGTGTCGTCACCGAGCAGGGGGCGGCCTTCGGCCAGGGTCGTGACGCCGCGCTGCCGCAGCCGGGCCTCGGCGAGCGCGCGGAGGCGGGGCCGGACGCGCGAGGTGAACCGGTCGCGGTCGCGGGAGGCCTCGTCCAGGCGGCCCGCCAGCGTCGAGGCCTGGACGGACGTGGCGCCCGAGGGGTGGGCGGGCAGCGGCGCCCAGGTGATGTCCAGGACGCGCGGGAGGCGGCCGAGGAGCAGCACGAGCGCGGCGATCGGCAGCGCGACCAGCGCCGCCCACCCGAGCGGAGCGCCCAGCCGGTGCAGCGCGAAACCGGCGACCGCCCCGGCGGCGAGCGCCAGCAGCGCGGCCCTGACCAGGCCCATCAGCGGCGTCACGGGCGGTCCAGGCAGGCCACGACGCGCTCCAGCGCCGCGACGGCGTCCTCCGCGTCCTCGGCGGTCACCCGGTCGGGCGCGCCGAACCTGGCCCGCTGGTAGAGCCGGCGCAACGTCGCCGCGGCCGCGGTGTCCACCTCGTACCGGGTCAGCAGCGCGCCGGTGAACTCCGTCGGCGTCTGGTGGTCCTGCCGGGGCGCGCCGCTCGACGCCGCCGCCTCCTCCAGGTTCAGCCACGCCGCCACGACGGCGTCGGACGGCGGACCGGCAGGCCGTCCCCGCAGCTCCGCGAGGGCCCGGCGGGCGCCGGTGAGCATCAGCTCGGCGCCGGGCCGCCCGTCCTCGGCCTCGTCGTCGGTCGGAGCCACGGCGCCCGCGGTCCCCCGGACCCGCTTGCGTGGCGGCCCCAGCATCAGCAGCACGGCACCCAGCGAGGCCACGACCAGTACCGACAGCACCACGACCAGCAGGACGACCAGCGATCCGCCGATCATGCCGACGACCCCGCCGACCCCGGACTCCTCGCCGGACGCGACCGTGGTGGCCGCGGGCGTGGCGGGACCGTCGAGGCGGGCGTCGTAGTCGATCGGCGAGTTCCCGCGCGCCGCGAGCGCGACGACCACGAGCCCCGCGCCCGCCAGGAGCGGGACCAGCCACCGGTACCTCATGCGGTCATCTCACCGCACCTCCGCCGCGCGGCCCAGCACGTCCTCCACCATGGCCGGGGTGAGCCTGCCGGTGAAGGTGTTCTGCTGGCTCACGTGGAAGCAGCCGAACACGTGCAGCGGCGTTCCGCCGTCGTGCGCCGGGAGGACGACCTCCACGCCGTGGCCGAACCCCGGGCGGGGGCGTGGCACGGCCCAGAACGCGGTCAGGACCGGCAGCAGCGCCTGCCAGCCGAACCCGCCCAGCACCACGACCGCGCGCAGCGTCGGCCGCAGCAGCTCCAGTTCGCGGACGAGCCACGGGCGGCAGTTGTCGCGCTCCTGCGGCGTGGGCTTGTTCTCCGGTGGCGCGCACTTCACCGGCGCGGTGATGCGGGTGCCGTACAGCTCCAGTCCGTCGCCGACGTGGTGCGCGGTGGGCTGGGACGCCAGCCCGACGGCGTGCATCGCGGCGTACAGCACGTCGCCGGAGCGGTCGCCGGTGAACATCCGCCCGGTGCGGTTCGCGCCGTGCGCGGCGGGTGCCAGGCCGACGATGGCGAGGCGCGCGTCCGCGGGTCCGAAGCCGGGGACCGGGCGACCCCAGTACTCCTCGTCGCGGAACGAGGCGCGCTTCACCCTGGCCACCTCCTCGCGCCACGCGACCAGGCGTGGACACGCCCGGCAGGTGGTGACCTCCGCGTCGAGTCGCTCCAACGCGAGCACTCCGCACCTCCTCGAACGTAGGGTTCGACCATGACCGACAAGGACAACGGCAAGGCCGAGGACGAGAAGAAGGACGAGAAGGACATCCCTTCCGACGACCTCGTCATCGCCCAGCACAGCATCACCGTCAAGCGCCGCAAGCTGAACTACACCACCACGACCGGGCGCGTCGTCCTGCGCCAGGAGGTGCACACCGAGGGCAAGTTCGACGGCCACCAGCCCAAGGCCGAGGTCTTCATGACCACGTACACCCTGGACGGCGCCGACCCGAAGACCCGTCCGGTGACGTTCGCGTTCAACGGCGGCCCCGGCTCGTCGAGCGTGTGGCTGCACCTCGGTCTGCTCGGCCCGCGCCGGGTGGTGTCCGGTGACGTCGGCGGGATGACGCCGCCGCCGTACGAGCTGGCCGACAACGCCGAGACCCTGTTGGCGCACAGCGACCTCGTGTTCATCGACCCGGTGTCCACGGGGTACTCCCGCGCGGTGAAGGGCGAGAAGGCGGGCGAGTACCACGGCTTCCAGGGCGACATCGAGTCCGTCGGCGAGGTGATCCGGCTGTGGACCTCCCGCAACGGCCGGTGGATGTCGCCGAAGTTCCTCGCGGGCGAGTCGTACGGCACGCTGCGCGCGGCGGGTCTCGCCGAGCACCTGCAGACCCGGTACGGCATGTACCTCAACGGCCTGATGCTGATCTCGTCCGTGCTGGACTTCACCACGCTCGACTTCAGCGAGAACAACGACGTCGCGTACGCCCTGTTCCTGCCGACGTACGCCGCGATCGCGCACCACCACGGCCTGCACGGCGACCGGGAACTCGCGGACGTGCTCGCCGAGGCCGAGGAGTTCGCGTCCCGCGACTACCCGTGGGCGCTCGGCCGCGGCCACCGCCTGACCGCCGACGAGCGGGCCGACATCGTCACCCGCTTGGCCGCCGTGACCGGCCTGTCCGAGGACTACGTGGACCGGGTCAACCTGCGCGTGGAGCACATCCGGTTCTTCACCGAACTGCTGCGCCACCAGCGTCGCGTCGTCGGCAGGCTCGACGGCCGCTTCTCCAGCTGGGACGCCGACTACGGCCAGGAGCAGATGTCCGAGGACGCCTCGTACGCGGCGATCCTGGGACCGTACGCGGCCGCGCTGAACCACTACGTGCGAGCGGAACTGGACTACTCCAACGACCTGCCGTATGAGATCATCTCGCGCGCCGTGCACCCCTGGTCCTACAAGGAGTTCGAGGGCCGCGCGGTCTCCGTCACGGCCAAGCTGGCGACCGCGATGCGCGCCAACCCGCACCTGAAGGTGCACGTCGCGTTCGGCTACCACGACGGCGCGACCGCTTACTACGCCTCGGAACACGTGCTGGCGCACCTCGCGATCCCGGAGGAGCTGCGCGCCAACATCGAGTCGGCGTACTACCCGGCGGGCCACATGATGTACGTCCACGAACCGTCGCGCGTGCAGCAGTCGAAGGACCTCGCGGACTTCGTCAAGTCGGCGTCGAACCGCTGACCGACCGGGGGCGCTCGGAAATCCGAGCGCCCCCAACGGTCAGACGACCGTGCGTTCCTCCGCGAAGTGGCACGCGCTCGGGTGGTCGCCCGCGCGCACGACCAGTTCCGGCTCCTCGGTGGCGCAGATGTCCTGCGCCTTCCAGCAGCGGGTGCGGAAGTGGCAGCCGGACGGGGGGTTGATCGGGGACGGCACGTCGCCGGTCAGGCGGATGACGTCGCGCCTGCCGCGCTGCGTCGGGTCCGGCACGGGCACCGCGGACAGCAGCGCCTGGGTGTACGGGTGCGTCGGGTGTTCGTAGATCTGTTCCTCCGTGCCGGTTTCCACGATCTTGCCGAGGTACATCACGGCGACCCGGTCGGACAGGTGCCGCACCACGGACAGGTCGTGGGCGATGAACACGTAGGACAGTCCCAGGTCCTTCTGGAGCTCTCCCAGCAGGTTCATCACCTGCGCCTGGATCGAGACGTCCAAAGCGGACACCGGTTCGTCGCACACGATCACCTTGGGGCGCAGCGCCAACGCGCGGGCGATGCCGATGCGCTGGCGCTGGCCGCCGGAGAACTGGTGCGGGTAGCGGTGGATGTGCTCGGGGTTCAGGCCGACGGTGTCGAGGAGGTCCTGGACCGCACGACGCCGCGACCCCTTGGGCGTCACGTCGGTGTGGATCTCGAAGGGCTCGCCGACGATGTCGCCGACGGTCATCCGCGGGTTGAGCGAGGTGTACGGGTCCTGCAGCACGATCTGGATGTCGCGCCGCAGCTTCCGCAACTCCCCGCCGCGCATGGCGAACATGTCGCGGCCCTCGAAGCGAGCGCCGCCGGACGTCGGCGGCTCCAGGCGCATGAGCACCTGCGCCAGCGTGGACTTCCCGCAGCCGGACTCACCGACGACGCCGAGGGTCTCGCCCTTGTCCAGCGTGAACGAGACGCCGTCGACGGCCTTGACCTGGCCGACGGTGCGCTTGAACAGCACGCCGACGCGGACCGGGAAGTGCTTGACGAGGTCGGTGACCTCCAGGATCGGCTCAGCCACGGCTGACGACCTCCTCCGCGAAGTGGCACGCGCTGGTGCGGTCGAGCCCGAGCCGGTGGTCGGCGGGCACCTCCGTCTTGCACACGTCCACGGCGCGCGGGCAGCGCGGGTGGAACGGGCAGCCGGACGGGATGTTCGTGAGGCTCGGCGGCAGACCCTTGATCGTCTTCAGCTCCTGGCCCTTGAGGTCCAGGCGCGGCAACGACTCCAGCAGCGACTCGGTGTACGGGTGGCCGGGCGCGCGGAACAGCTGGTACACGTCCGCGTGCTCGATGATCCGGCCCGCGTACATCACCGCGATCCGGTCGGCCACGTCCGCGACGACCCCGAGGTCGTGGGTGATCAGGATGAGGCCCATCTCGCGTTCCACCTGGATCTCCCGCAGCAGGTCCATGATCTGGGCCTGCACGGTGACGTCCAGCGCGGTGGTGGGCTCGTCGGCGATCAGCACCTCCGGGTCGAGCGCGAGCGACATCGCGATCATCGCGCGCTGCCGCATGCCGCCGGAGAACTGGTGCGGGTACTCCCGGACGCGGTTCTTCGCGTTCGGGATCTTCACCAGGTCCAGCAGCTCGACGGCGCGGGTCCGGGCGTCGGCCCGGCTCATCCCCCGCCGCACCCGCAGCTGCTCCTCGATCTGGAAGCCCACGGTGAACACGGGGTTCAGCGCGGACAGGGCGTCCTGGAAGATCATCGCGATGCCGTCGCCGCGGACCTCGCGGCGGCGTTCGGCGGACGCGGTCAGGAGGTCCTCGCCGTGGAACCGGATCGCCCCCTTGGTGACGAACGCGGGCGGGGTGTCCAGGATGCCCATGATCGTCTGGGCGGTCACGCTCTTGCCGGAGCCGGATTCGCCGAGGACGGCGAGGGTCTCCCCCGCGTCGAGCTGGTACCCGACCCCGTTGAGCACCTTCGCGACGCCGTCGCGGGTGCGGAACTCCACGTGGAGGTCTTCGACCTCCAGCAGTGCGGTCACGGTCGGAACTCCTATCGCGACTTGGGGTCGAGGGCGTCGCGCACGGCATCACCCAGGATGACGAAGGCCAGCACGGTGATCGTCACGAACCCGGCGGGGAACAGCAGCATGTGCGGCGCCGCCTGGAAGTAGTCGCGGGACTCGCTGATCATCACGCCCCAGGACACCACCGGCGGGCGCAGGCCGATGCCGAGGAACGCCAGCGTGGCCTCGGCGCCGATGAACGCGCCCAGCGCGATCGTGGCGTACACCAGCACCGGCGCGACGGTGTTCGGCAGCAGGTGCCGGAAGACGATCCGCAACGGGCTCGCGCCCAGTCCGCGGGCGGCCTTCACGTAGTCCTGCTGCTTCGCCACCAGCGTCGCGGACCGCATGATCCGCATCGACACCGGCCACGACAGCACCGCGATGGACAGCACCACCTGCGTGATGATCCGCGTCGCGCTGGGGTTCTCGGTCGGCGAGTTGAACGTCGTCAGGATGACGATCGCGCCCAGCACGAACGGGACGCCGGCGAAGATGTCGCCGAACCGGGACAGCAGGCTGTCGATCCAGCTCTTGGCGTAGCCGGCGAAGATGCCGACCACCGAGCCGATCAGGACCGTGAGCAGCGTGGAGAACAGGCCGACGAGCAGCGACGCCCTGGCGCCGTGGATGGCTCGCGCGTACACGTCGTAGCCCTGCACGTCGTAGCCGAACCACGCGTCGGCGGACGGCTTCTTCAGGTAGTTGTCCAGGTTCGCCGCGCGCGGGTCCACCGAGGTGAACAGCGACGGGAACGCGGCCATGACCACCACGATGAAGATGATCACCAGCGAGGCGATGAACGTCGGCTTGCGGCGCAGCTCGCCCCACGCGTCGCTCCAGAGGCTGCGGGGCTTGCCCTGCTTCTGCGCCGAGTCGTCCACGTGGCTGAGGTCGCCGACGGCGGAGGCGGCGGCCTTCTCCAGCCCGGCTCCGCTGGCACCAGGGTCACTCATAGCGGATCCTCGGGTCGAGAACGGCGTACAGGAGGTCGACGAACAGGCTCATCAGCAGGTAGACGAGGACGAGCATCGTCACGACACCGGTGACGGTGATGCCCTCCTTCTCCTGGATGCCCCGGAAGATCAGCCCACCGATGCCGTTGATGTTGAACACGCCCTCGGTCACGATCGCGCCGCCCATGAGGCTGCCCAGGTCGGTGCCGAGGAACGTGATCACGGGGATGAGCGAGTTGCGCAGCAGGTGGACGCCGACGACGCGGCGGGTCGGCTGGCCCTTCGCGATGGCCGTGCGCACGTAGTCCGCGTGCCGGTTCTCCGCGATGCTGCTGCGGGTCAGCCTGGCCACGTAGGCCATCGACGTGCTGCCGAGCACGAAGCCGGGCAGGATCAGCTGGCTGATCGTCGGGTCGGTCGCGTCCACGCCGACGTCGAACAGGTCCAGCCCCTGCGGGCCGAGGTAGAGGCGCAGCACGAAGCCGGTGACGAACACCGGCAGCGAGATCAGGAACAGCGTGGACACCAGGACGAGGTTGTCCAGGAAGCCCTGCTTGCGCAGGCCGGTGAGGACGCCCGCGGTGATGCCGATCAGGGCCTCGATGAGCAGCGCGATGATCGCGAGCTTCACCGTGGTCGGGTACGCCGTGGAGATCTGCTCGCCGACCGAGATGCCCGAGAACGTGTCGCCGAAGTCGCCGGTGAGCACGTCGCCCATGTACTTCAGGTACTGCAGGGGCAGCGGGTCGTCGAAGTTGAACTTCTCGCTCATCGCGGCGACGTAGGACTCGGGGCAGGGCCGCTGGCCGCACTTGCCCGCGAACGGGTCCTGCGGGATCGCCCAGACGAGGGCGTAGATGATGAAGGTCGTCCCGATGAACACCGGTATGAGCTGGAGTAGGCGTCGCAGCACGTAGCGACCCATGCCTGTGGCTCCTTGCGTGGTGGGAGGGGCCTGAGCGCGGGTCCGGCTCCGCGCCGGTGGTGCTGGCGCGGAGCCGGACCGTTGTTCGGAGAGCTGTGCGGGATCAGGCCTTGACGCGGAACGAGGCCAGGTCGCCGTCGCGGCTGAACGCCAGCTTCGCGGCGCTCAGGTTCTTCGAGTGCCCGCCGATGCCCTTCTCGGTCCAGACCGGGATGGACGGCAGGTCCTTGCCCATCAGCTTGTGGGCTTCCTGGTAGATCTTGATCGCCTCGTTCTTGTCCGCCGTGCTGTCGGCCTTCTCCAGCAGCGCGTTGAACGCGGGGTTGTTGTACGAGGAGTCGTTGGACGAGCCACCGGTCTTGTACAACGGGTTGAGGAAGTTCTCGATCGACGGGTAGTCGGCGGACCAGTCGGACCGGCTCATGCCGGTGAGCTGCTTGCCGTCGACGATCTGCCGGAACGCGCCGAAGTTCGTCGCACCGACGAACTCGCAGTCGACGCCCAGCGCGTCCTTGATCGAGTTGCACGCGGCCTCGAGCGGCTCCTTGCGGCCACCGTCGGCGTTCGACTGGATCGTCAGCTTCCCGGTGAAGCCCGACTTGGTGAAGTACTCCTTGGCCTTGACCTTGTCGTACTTGCAGAAGTCGGCGCACGCGTTGGGCTCGTAGCCGTCGATGCCCGGCGGGACCCAGCCGTCGGCGGGCGCGTACGAGTTCGCGAGCACCGTCTTGGTGATCTGGTCGCGGTTGATCGCCAGCGCGACGGCCTTGCGCAGGTCCGGGTTGTCGAAGCCCGGCACGTAGTACGGGAGCGCGATCGTGCTGATGCCCAGCAGGTTCGCGTTCAGCACCCGGTCGCCGAGGTCGGCCTTGTGCTTGTCGCCGATCTTGGCCGACGGCGGCAGGGCCTCCATGAAGTCCAGCTTGCCGCCGACCAGGTCCTGGTAAGCGGTCTCCTGGCTGGAGTAGATCTTGATGTCCAGGGTCTTGAAGTGGACCTTGTCCTCACCCTGGTAGTCGGCGTAGCGCTCCAGCTTGATCGACGCGTTCGGCGTGCGCGACTCGAACTTCATCGGGCCGTTGCCGATCGGCTTGGCCTCGAAGGCCTTCGGGTCCGCGAAGAACGAGTCCGGCAGCGGCGAGAACGGCAGGTAGCCGATCTGGCTGGTGAAGACCGAGAACGGGCCCTTCAGGGTCACCTTGAACTCGTAGTCGCCCACGACCTCCAGGCCGGACATCTTCTCGGCGGTGGGCGCGGCGCCCTCGTCAGCGGGGGCGACCTCGTCGTAGCCCTGGATCTGCGCGAAGAAGCTGGACGCCTGCTGCGCGTTCGGCGCGTAGGCGCCGTAGTTCCAGGCGTCGACGAAGTTCTTCGCCTTGACCTCGGTGCCGTCGTGGAACTTCCAGCCCTGCTTGAGCTTGATCGAGTACACCTTGGCGTCGGTCGTGGTGATCGACTCGGCCGCCAGGTTGTAGGTCTTGCCGTCCTCCGGCTGGAAGCCGACGAGCCGCGTGTACAGCGCGTCGACCGCCTTGGAGCCACCGGCCTCGGTGGTGTTGGCGGGCAGCAGGTTCGCCTTCGGCTCAGTGCCGTAGATCGACACCGTGCCGTCCTCGTTGGTCCCCGCGGCGCTGTCCGTGCTCGCCCCGCCACCGCAGGCGGTGAGCGTCATGGCGAGCGCGACAGGCAGCGCGATCCACGAGACCGAGCGTGATAGCGACATACATCCTCCCGCTTCAACTGGCCGCCTCCGCGGCGGCGGAGGCACCTCACCCCCCGAAGGGTGGATCCCAGAACGTGAGAGGGACGGTAATGCTGTCGCGTCTTGGGCCACCTGATCAGGCAGTCACGAACACGTCACGATCAATACCAGTTGCCACTTCACGCGAGTGAGTAGGCGATTCCGTCCAGGATGTCGTGTTCACTCGCGATCAGCTCGTCGACGCCCGTGTGAGCGGCCAGGTGATCGGCGATGGTGCGCACGACCAGGGCCCCTCCGATGATCACGTCGACCCGGCCGGGGTGCATCGACCCGACGGCCGCGCGCTCGTCGCGGGTCATCGTGAGCAGCCGCCCGGTGATCTCGCGGACCTGCTCCAGCGGGATCCGGGTCAGGTGGATCTCGGCCGGGTCGTACTCCGTCATCTCCTTGGCGATGGCGGCCAGCGTCGTCACGGTCCCCGCCACGCCGATCCAGCCGCGCGCCTCGGCGACCGGCACGACGGCGAACGCCTCCGCCAGCACGTCGCCCGCCACCCGCACCGCCTCGTCGACCTCGGCGGCCGTCGGCGGGTCGGACCGCAGGCAGCGCTCCGTCAGCCGCACGCAGCCGATGTCGACCGACCGCGCGGCCTCGACGGTCCCGCGCACGCCGTCCCACGAGCCGAGGACCAGCTCGGTGGAACCGCCGCCGACGTCGGACACCAGGAACGGCCCGTCCTCGGGCAGCTGGTCGGCGACGGCACCGGTGAACGACAGCCGGGCCTCCTCGTCGCCGGTGATCACCTCGGCCTCGACGCCGAGGACCTCGGCGGTCATCGCGAAGAACTCGTCGCGGTTGGCGGCGTCGCGCGTCGCGGACGTGGCGACCATCCGCACCCGTTCGGTTCCCTTGCGCCGCAACACCGCCGTGTAGTCGAGCAGGGCGGCCCGCGTGCGAGCGATGGCCTCCGGGGCGAGCACGCCCGTGGCGTCCACGCCCTGGCCGAGCCGGACCACGCGCATCTCGCGGTGGACGTCGCGCAGCCAGTGGGCGCCGTCGTCGCCCGTGGTCACGTCAGCGACCAGCAGGCGGATCGAGTTCGTCCCGCAGTCGATCGCGGCCACCCGTGCCATCGTCAGTCCTCCTCGTGTGGTGCTCGCGCAGGACGGTAGCGACCCGGCTCCACCACGAACGACGGAGGGGAACCCAGCGGCGCTGGGTTCCCCTCCGGACGCGAAGCGTTCGACGTTCTAAGTGGGAAGGTTCGACGACAACGACGTGGCCACCGAACCACCCGCGGGCGCGGTCGTCGTCGTGGTGGTCGTGGTCGTCGTGGTGGGAGTCGGGCAGCCCGGCGGCACCGAGATCGTGGTGGTGGTCGTCGGAGCGGTCGTCGTCGTGCTCGTGGTGGTGCCTGTGGTGGTGGTCGTCGTCGGGAACGTCGGGCAGCTCGGGATCAGCGTTGTCGTCGTCGTGCTGCCCGGCTTCGACGTGGTGGTCGTGGTGGTGGTCGTCGTGGTCGACTTCGTCGTGGTCGTCGTGGTCGTGCTGGACGACGAGGAGGACGAGGACGACGGCGGGTTCGACGAGCCGGGGGTGCCCGGCGTCGGGTCGCCGCCCACCGGGGTGGTGTCGTCGTACGGCGGGATGTAGTCGGAGTCCGAGCCGCTGAGGTCCGGCAGCGAGTCCACGCCCTGCTCGTACTGGATCGCCCACGCCATGACCGTCGCGACGTACTCGTCGGAGTGGTTGTAGCGGAAGATCGCCTGCGCCCGCTGTTCCGAGTTGTCCATGTCGCCGCCACCGGAGCACAGGTAGTTGCCCGAGCCGACCGTGGCGTCGTAGATGTTGTTCGGGTTGCTCTGGCCGTCGCCGTTGCCGTCCGCCGCGAAGGCCGCCCACGTGCCGGGGATGAACTGCATCGGGCCGACCGCGCGGTCCCAGGTCGAGTTGCCGTCGAACGCGCCGCCGTCGGTGTCGTGGATCGCGGCGAAGCCCTGGCCGTCGAGCACCGGACCGAGGATGGCGGGGCTCGCGTTGCCCTGGGCGTCCACCAGGCCGCCGCGCGCGTGGTTCGACTCGATGCGGCCGATGCTGGCGAGCAGCGACCACGTCATGTTGCAGCCGGGCTTGGTGGTGGCCAAGCGCTCCTCGGCCCTCTGGTAGGCCTCCAGCATGACGCCGGGGATGCCGGGAACGCCCTCGCCGAGGTCGTCGAACGGGCTCAGCCCGCCGCGCAGCGACTCCAGGTCGTCCGCGTCCGCGAGGAACGCGGCGCTCAGCTCGTCGGTCTCGGGCAGCCTGCCGCCCGCGCCTAGGTCCTCGTCGGTGACCCCGCGGGCGCGGATCGCGCTCAGCACGTCACCGGGGCCCGGCGATTCGGCGGAGATGTCGGAACGGCCGGAGGCGTTGATCCAGTCGAGGGTGCCGGTCCCGGTCAGCAGCGTGGGCGCGAGCATCGCGCAGGTGACGGTGGCGGCTACCCCCCACTGGCGAGGTGTCATCGTCGCGGTACCCACGACGACCCTTCTCGCCTTGCGCTTGCGGCCCCGTTTTTTCCGCACTGCCACGAACACTCACTCCCTGAGCCTCATCGCCACCCGCCGAACCCGAGTTCGACGAACCGCGTCACGCGCTCTGCCCCGACTGCAACCCTGCCTCATTGACATCGCGCTGTCACGGGAACCAGTTACCCAAACGGCACAACTTTGTCTAACGAACCGGCGGTGAAACGGGTGTGCGGTCGGTTTTTCACGGTTGACGGAGCTCGCGGGCACCGATCGTCCGGCGTAGGCCGAACGGCCGCGTCCGTTCAGGCGGAGGGAGTCGCGCAGTCGCCGCTGGGCCACGAACCCGCGAGGCGGTCCAGCGCTTCGTCGCCGAACGGGTTCACACCGCGGCCGACGGACAGCGAGTGGGCCACGTGGACGTGCAGGCACTTGACCCGGTCCGGCATGCCGCCCGCGGTGACCTTCGTGCCGAGCGACTCGATCGCGTCCCGCTCCGCGAGGTACGCCTCGTGCGCCCGCAGGTACGCGGCCGCCAGCTCCTCGTCCTCGGCGAGCCGTTCGGTCATCTCGCGCATCAGGCCGGAACCTTCGAGCGTGCTGACCAACGAGTTCAACCGCGAGCAGGTCAGGTAGTACAGCGTCGGGAACGGCGTGCCGTCCTCCAGCCGGGGGTTGGTCTGCACGACCGACGCGTGCCCGCTGGGGCAGCGCGCCGAGATCGTCCGCATCCCCCGCGGCGCCCGGCCGAGCTGGGACGCCACGAAGTCGCGGTCCTCCTGTGCGATCACCGCGTCCTCCGCGGGGTGGAGCAGATCGTCATTTCCTCGCCACCGACTGCCACAACTGCTGGTACCAAGACGTGTCCGCGGCCGGCGCCTTGGCCGGCCTCTCCTCTTCGGGTGTGCGCTCCGCGTCGCCGGGGAGCTGAACGATGTAGGGCGTCTCGCCGGGCCGCACGTAGTGCAGCCGCTTGCGCGCCTCGGCCTCGACCTGCGCCGGGTCGCCCAGCTCGGCCTTCCGCTGCTCCAGCTTCGCCACCTCTTCGGAGAGCTGGCCCTGCTGGGCGGTCACCTGCCGCAGCTCGTCGCGCTGCGCCAGGTACGTCCGCAGCGGCACGGCGATGCTGAGCGCGAGCGCGCACAGCACCATGGCGAGCAGCGCGGCCCGACGCGTGCCGGACATGCCGAACGCGCCACCGGTGCCCGCTCCCGCACGAGTGCGGGCCCGGCTCGGCGCGGGACGGCGGGCGCGGTCAGGCCGGGCCGCCGCCGGAGCTGGGCTCCGTCGGCGGCGCCGGTCCCGATCGGCTTCGGGCATGGGGCTCAGGCTTCCGGCGTGTACCGCGGGAAGGCCAGGTCGCCCGCGTAGCGAGCGGCGTCGCCCAGGGTCTCCTCGATGCGGAGGAGCTGGTTGTACTTCGCCGTGCGCTCGCCGCGGGCGGGAGCACCGGTCTTGATCTGGCCGACACCGGTCGCGACCGCGAGGTCCGCGATGGTGGTGTCCTCGGTCTCGCCGGAGCGGTGGCTCATCATCGACTTGTAGCCGTACGACGTGGCCAGCGAGACCGCGTCGAGGGTCTCCGACAGCGTGCCGATCTGGTTGACCTTCACCAGCAGCGCGTTGGCGGCGCGGCGGGAGATGCCCTCTTCGAGGCGCTCCGGGTTGGTGACGAACAGGTCGTCGCCGACGATCTGGACGCGCTCGCCCAGCTCGGCGGTCATCTGCACCCAGCCGTCCCAGTCGTCCTCGGACAGCGGGTCCTCGATGGAGACCATCGGGTAGGCGTTGACCAGCTCGGTGTAGTAGCCGGTCATCTGCTCGGCGCTGCGCTTGGACTTCTCGAACGTGTACGCGCCGTCGGAGTAGAACTCCGTCGCCGCCACGTCCAGCGCGAGCGCGATGTCGCGGCCCGGCGTGAAGCCCGCCTTCTCGATCGCGACCAGGATCAGGTCCAGCGCGTCGCGGTTGCTCGACAGGTTCGGCGCGAAGCCGCCCTCGTCGCCCAGACCGGTAGCCAGGCCCTTGCCCTTCAGCACGGACTTCAGCGCGTGGTACACCTCGGTGCCCCAGCGCAGCCCCTCGCGGAAGGACTCCGCGCCGATCGGCGCGATCATGAACTCCTGGATGTCGACATCGGTGTCGGCGTGCGAGCCGCCGTTCAGGATGTTCAGCATCGGCACCGGGAGGACGTGCGCGTTCGGGCCGCCGATGTAGCGGAACAGCTCGAGTCCGCTGGACGTCGCCGCCGCCTTGCACACGGCGAGCGAAACGCCGAGGATCGCGTTCGCGCCGAGGCGCGACTTGTCCGGGGTGCCGTCCAGGTCGACGAGCTTCTGGTCGACCACCCGCTGTTCCACGGCCTCGATGCCCACGAGCTCGGGACCGATCTCGTCCAGTACCGCGGTGACCGCGCGGAGAACACCCTTGCCGTTGTAGCGCTTGGGGTCGCCGTCGCGCAGCTCGACCGCCTCGTGCTCACCGGTCGAAGCCCCGGAGGGAACCGCGGCGCGCTCCAACGTCCCGTCGTCCAGCGCCACCTCCACCTCGACCGTGGGGTTGCCTCGGGAATCCAGGATCTCCCGTGCGCCGACCTGCTCGATGACCGCCACTTGCGCTCCCTATTCAGCTGCATGTCGTCTCAGGGCCGAGCCTACTTGTGCGGCTTCGGCCCTTGGCGCAGGCACGCGAAATGCTGTGGTGATCACCAGGACACACGTCCGAATGGTGGACCTGTCCACGCGCCCGTCCGACCGGCAGGATCTGCGGGATGACGGTTCACGTGCGAAGAGGTGGGACCGACGGCCCGGCGCTCGTGCTGCTGCACGGGCTGGGCGCGACCGGCGACGTGTGGCTCACCGCCGCCCAGGCGTGGCCGGGCACGTGGATCGCGCCCGACCTGCCGGGACACGGCCGATCGGACCCGCTGCCGGAGTACTCGTTCGGCTCGCTCGCCACCGCGCTCGCGCCGGTCGTGCCGACCGACCGGCCCGTCGTGGTGCTCGGGCACTCGCTCGGCGGCGTGGTGGCCCTCGCGCTGGGCTCCGGCCGGTACGGGCCGCGGGTCGACGCGGTGTGCGGCCTCGGCGTCAAGGTCCGCTGGACGGAGCAGGAACTCGCCAAGTCCGCCGAACTGGCGGCCCGGCCGTCGAAGGTGTTCGCGTCCCGCGACGAGGCCGCCGAGCGGGCGCTGAAGGTCGCCGGGCTGTGGCAGCTCGTGCCCGCGGACTCGGCGCTGGTCGACAACGCGCTGGTGGAGACCGCCGACGGGTGGCGACTCGCCCTGGACCCGGCCACCTACGGCGTCGGCGCCCCGGACATGGCGGCGCTGATCGCGGACAGCCGGGCGCACGTCGTGCTGGCGGCGGGCGACCGCGACCCGATGTGCCCACCCGAACACCTGCTCGACGCGCACCCCCAGGGCGTGGTCCTCCCCGGACTGGGCCACAACGCGCACGTCGAGAAGCCCGACGCGCTGATCCCCCTGCTCACCGGGCTGCACGCCACCCTGGTCGGGTGAAAGTCCACTCGACACGGAGTCATGTCATCCGGACGGCTGTCGAGGAAGACGCGACGGATCGGTAGCGTTGATCGAACCATGACCGACAGCACCTTCGAGGCGTTCCGCCGAGCCGAGGCGCTGATGTCCGAACGCCGTCCCCTGGAGGCGTTGCGGGAGCTGCGCAAGGTGCTCGACGCCGCGCCGGACGTCCCAAGCGTGCAACTGCTCGCCGGGCGGGCCTACCTGGGGTCCGCCCAGCTCAACCGTGCCGAGGAAGCGTTCCGCAAGGTGCTGGAGATCGATCCGAGCGACCACTACGCGCGGTTCGCGCTCGGGAAGACGTTGCAGCGGCAGAGCCGGTTCCCGGAGGCGCTGGCCCAGTTGCGGATGGCGGCGGCGATGAACCCGTCCCCGGAGTACCAGGAGGCGTTGGGGGAGGTCGCGGCGCGGATCGCCGTGGATCGGGATCGGCGGCGGGAGAACTAGGGTCGCTGGTGGTGCGGGGCGGTTGGGTCGGTTTCGTTGGTCATGCTTTGTGGGTCGTTGCTTTGTGGGTCAGGGCGCTGGGTGGCGGTTTGGTCTCACCCCGATCGCGGATTGTTTCGATGACCCTTCCGCTTTGTCAAGGCGGGAAGATACCTTGACAAAGCGGAAGGGTCATGAAGGGCGCTCAGGATCGGGGTGAGGCCGGGGAGTGGGTTCGAACTCGGCCGGGTTGGTTTCGTTAGACCGAGTTCTGTTGGACCGAGTTTCGTTGGACTGGGGGCTGCTGGTCCGATTTTGTGACGTGCCCGGTCATGTTGTGCGCTCTTTTACGCTGGTCAGCGACTCGTGGGTCCACGGGGGATGCTTGGCGCGCACTTGTGTTCTTGCGTCTTCGCGCTTGCTGGGGTGGAGCTAGATGGTGGTGCTGGCCCTTGCGTAGGCGTCTGCGCCGCTGAACACGTTCTGGCCGTACTCGGTCGAGTTGTTGTACTGCCACACGGCGGCCCACCAGCCCTCGCTGCTGCCCATGTCGCGGTTGCCCGAGCACAGGTAGCGGGCGGTGGCCAAGGCCGAGTCGTCGATGTTCTGCGGGTCGGGTGGGCTGCCGTCGCCGTTGGCGCGCTGCGCGTACTTGACCCACGTCGTGGGGATGAACTGCATCGGGCCGACCGCGCGGTCCCAGGTCGTGTCGCCGTCCAGGGTGCCGCCGTCGGTGTCGTCGATGGCCTTGACGCCCGGTCTGCCGTCCAGCGGGATGCCGACGATCGGGAGGGTCGTCTTTCCGTCGTCGCCGAGCTTGGCGCCGTTGATGAAGCCGTGGTGCGACTCGACCCGGCCCACGCCCGCGAGGGTGGCCCACGAGATCCGGCACGACGGCGACTGCGCCCTCATCACCAGGTCGGCCAGCGCGTACGCGCGCAGCGCCCGGCGCGGGATGTCGGTCTTCTCGGACACCTTGCGGGTCCACTCGTCCACCGGGTCGACTTCGCCCGCCTGGGCACCGGACGGGGCCGCCTGCGGGACCTGGCCCGCCGCGTCCGGCACGTCCGAGCCTGGCTCGATCAACTGGAGCGGCACCGGGAAGTCGGCCTTCGGCTGCACGACCGGCTTGCGGTCCAGCGCGGCCAGGCCCCACGCGCCCGCAGCGACGATCATGACCAGGAGGAGGGCGAGGCCCATCCGTCCGGCCAGGCCGCCTGCCCCGCCGCGCGAGCGCGGCGAGGGGTCGAGCTTGGACGGCGGAGTCACAACCACGCGACCCAGGCTACGTGCCAAATCGGCGCGTGACCGGGATGTGATCAGTGTCGAACGGAGCAACCTTTACCGGTCTGACCGTTTTGCCTGCATCTGCCGGGTGAACGCGACCCACCCTCGGCTTTTTCCCTTGAACGCCGAGGCAACTCCGCAGGGGGGCGGAACCCCGGTCAGGCGAGCGGTGGCAGTCGCGGCGGAACGGCGGCGGGCCGCTCGACCAGTGCCTCCAACGCCAGCCGCACGGCCGTGTCGAGCTGCGGGTCCCGGCCCGCCACCCGGTCCTGCGGCGTGATCACGACCTCCACGTCCGGGTCCACGCCGTGGTTCTCGACGCCCCAGCCGTGCCCCTCGAACCAGCACGCGTAGCGCGGCTGCGTGACCGGCGTGCCGTCGATCAGCGAGTACTGCCGGTCGATGCCGATCACGCCGCCCCACGTGCGGGTGCCGACGACCGGGCCGATGCCCAGCTCCTTGACTGCGACGTTCACGATGTCGCCGTCGGAGCCGGCGAACTCGTCGGTCACCGCGACCACGGGCCCGCGCGGCGCTTCGGACGGGTAGCTGTCGGAGGTCGTGTAGCCACGGGCGACGGACCAGCCGATGATCCGCCTGCCCAGCTTCTCCACGACCAGTTCGGACGTGTGGCCGCCGGAGTTCTCGCGCACGTCCAGCACCATCGCCTCGCGCTGGAGCTCCACCCGCAGGTCGCGGTGCAGCTGCGCCCAGCCGCCGCCCATCATGTCCGGCACGTGCAGGTAGCCGACGCGGCCCTCGGAAAGCTCGTGCACGCGAGCGCGCCGGTCGCTGACCCACGCGTGGTAGCGCAGCGCCGAGTCGTCGTCCAGCGGCACCACGACCACGCGCCGCGGCTCACCGCCGCCACCGGGCCGGATGGTCAGCTCCACGGGCTTGCCCGCCGTGCCGACCAGCAGCGGCGCCGGGCCCGCGAGCGGGTCGACCTGGCGGCCGTCCACGCCGACCAGCGCGTCTCCGGGCCGGATCGCCACGCCGGGCGCGGCCAGCGGTGAGCGGGCCGCGGGGTCGGACGTCTCGCCGGGGATGACCCGGATGATCCGCCACGCCCCGGTGTCGTCGCGTTCCAGGTCGGCGCCGAGCAGGCCCTGCGACCGGCCGCCGTACCCGCCGCCACCGCCCACGTAGGCGTGCGACGTGCCGAGTTCGCCCTGGACCTCCCACAGCAGGTCGATCAGGTCGGAGTGGCTGCCCAACCGGTCGACCAGCGGCCGGTAGCGGTCCAGCACGCCCTGCCAGTCGACGCCGCCCATGTCGACGCGCCAGAAGTTGTCGCGCATCAGCCGTCCGGCCTCGGCGTAGGCCTGGTGCCACTCGGCGGCCCTGTCCACGACGACCCGAACTCGGGACAGGTCGATGTCGACGGAGTCGGACTCGTCGTCGGGGTCGACCTTGCGGTCGGTCGGCACGAGCCGCAGCGACGAGCCGTCGGTGACGACCATCCGCTGCCCGTCACCGGTCACCGAGAATCCGTCCAGGCCGTCGACGACCACCTCGGCCTTGAGCTTGGCCAGGTCGAAGCGCTCCAGCACCGACCGCGACGGCAGGGCGTCCGGGCTGGCCATGTTGTCGCCGAGCACCCCGACGAGCGGGCTGCGCCGCCACAGCAGGTTCCCCTTGGCCGCGGTGAGCTGCGCGTACCGCGCGGCGGCGACCGGGATCGTGACCACGCGGTCCGCCAGGCCCTCCAGGTCCACGACGGTGATCGGGTTCTCGTCGTCGCCGTCCTTCGCCTTGTCCGACGAGTCGTCGTCGACGACCGGCCTGCCGAGCCGGTACGGGTCGAACGGCGACGGCGTGGTCGCGGCCAGCGGCAGCAGGTACGGGCGGCAGCCGGTGGGGAACGACAGGTCGAACACGTACGCGTCGTACACCGGGTCGAAGCTGCGCACCGACAGGAACGCCAGGTAGCGGCCGTCCTCGGTGAACGCGGGCGAGAAGTCGGTGAACCGCAGCGGCGTCACGTCCACGGTGGACAGGTCCGTGGTGTTCGCCATCCGGATGTTCTGCAGCGGTCTCGGGCCGGGGTGCGACCAGGCGAGCCAGTTGGAGTCCGGCGAGAACGCCAGGTCGCTCACGAGCGGGTTCGCGCCCGCCACGACCTCGCGCAGTTCGCCCGACTCGACGTCGACCAGCAGCAGTCTGCCGTCGTGCGTGGCGACCGCGACCCGGCGGCCGTCCGGCGACACCAGCAGCTCCTCCACGCGTCCGAGCTGCCCCACCCCGACGCGGCGCGGCGCGTTGCCCGGCTCGACGCCGCCGACGGGCGCGAACTCCAGGCCTTCCTCACCTTCGGCGTCGGTGACCCACACGACCTGGCCGCTGTCGCCGACGATCCTCGGCAGCCGGGCGCGGACGCCGGGCTGCTCGGCCAGCGCGCGGACCGGACCGTCCTTGTGCGTCACCCAGTGGACGGTGCCGCGGACCTCGACCACGCTGGCGCGGCCGGTCTTGTCCGGCGCCACGTCCTCGACGTTGTGGCGGGCGAAGACGTGCTTGGGGCGGCGGGAGTTGCGCGGTCCGCCGAGGCGGACGTCCAGCGGCCGCGGCTCGGCGTCCAGGTCCTCCAGCAGCCACAGCTCGCCCGCCTGCTGGTAGACGACGCGGGTGCCGTCGGTGGACGCGGCGCGCGCGTAGAACTCCTGCTCGGTGTGCCGCCGCAGGTCCGTCCCGTCCGGGAGCACGGAGTGGACGCCGCCGACCCCGTCGTGGTCGGACAGGAACGCCAACCTGCCGTCGACCCACATCGGCGAGGTGAGCGAGGCCGTCAGCTCGGGCAGGATCCGGTGGAACTCCCCGTCGCCGTCCAGGTCGAGCCACAGCTTGGCCGCCGCCCCGCCGCGGTAGCGCTTCCACCAGGCCGGGTCGCGGCCGTAGGAACTGGTGATCGCCCGCGCGCCGTCCGGGCCGAACGCGACGTCGCCCACCCAGCCGAACGGCAGCCGCCGGGCGGGTCCTCCGTCGAGCGGCACGGCGTGCGCCCACGACCGGTCCGACGTGGCCTCGCGGGCGGCCGTCACGGCCACCACCTCGCCGTCCGGCGTCCAGTCCACCACCCTGGTCGAGCGGTGGCCCCAGTAGGTCAGCCGCCGCGAAGGCCCGCCCTCGACCGGGGCGACGTGCACCTCGGGTGCCCCGTCGCGTGTGCTCGCCCACGCCAGCGTCGTGCCGTCCGGCGAGAACCGGGGCGCGCGGGCGGGGACCTGGTCGGCGGAGACCCGCCACGCCCTGCCGCCGTCGACCGGGGCCAGCCAGACGTCGTCCTCGGCCACGAACGTCACGAGGTCGTCGTGCAGGTGCGGGAAGCGGAGGTACGCGGGTTCGATCACACCCCGACGTTAGCGGGCCAGAACCGGCGCCAGGCCTCGGTGTCGAGAGTGGTGATTCCTTCGAGACGTGCGGCGGCTTCGGCAGTCCGAACGTGGCCCGCAAACGTGCGGGCAACGGCTCGCAGCTCGGTCTCCGGGTCCTCGCCTGCGAGCTTCGCCAGCGCCGCCACCACGAACAGCGTCGTGCCGGAGTCGTCACCGTCCGGCAGGAGGTCGACCGGGAACCCGGCGCGCTTGGTGCGCTGCGCCAACTTCGCCGCCAGCGCCACGGCGGGCTGACCCAGCGCGACACCGTCCACACTGGACTCGCGCTGCTTCTCGGCCTGCTTCAGCTCCTCCCAGCGGACCTGCTGGGTCGAGGAGTCGCGCACTCCGGACGAAGTGCGCTGCTCGGCCGAGGCGGCGTCCAACCCGGAGTCGCCGCCCGCGAACACGTGCGGGTGCCTGCCGACCAGCTTCGCCACCAGTTCGGCCGCCACGTCGTCCACGGTGAACGCGTCCGAGGAGTGCTCGGCCGCGACACGGGCGTGGAACAGGACCTGGAGCAGCACGTCGCCCAGCTCCTCGCGCATGGCCGCGCGGTCGCCGTCCTCGATGGCCTCCAGCAGTTCGAAGGTCTCCTCGACCAGGTACTGCCGCAGCGTGTCGTGGTCCTGCTCGGCGTCCCACGGGCACCCGCCGGGCGACCGCAGCCGGTCCATCACGGCGACGGCTTCGAGCAGGCCCGCGCCGACGGGCAGGCCGACCACGGGAGCGCCCGCCGCGACCAGCGCCGCGGCGGCGGGTTCGGCGGCCGACGCCGCCACGACCACGACGGACTCGTCGCGGGCCAGCTTCACCAGCAGTTCGGCGGCGGGCGGCCGCTCGTCCACACCGAACACGTGCGCCGCGCCGCGCAGGTGCGGCAGCGCGGCGACCGGCAGCACGTCACCCGCGCCGCGCAGCACGACGGCGCAACCGCGGGCCAGGGTCACGGCTTGGACTGCTGGACGGCGATCTGGAAGCCCGCCTTCTCGCCTTCGCTCGGCGCGAGACCCATCGTCGAGGTGTCCCACACGCCGTAGCGCGGGTTGACCCGGATGTCCAGCTCGTCGGCGAGCGGCTGGAGCATCCGCAGGCCGATGCCCGCGAGCACGTCCGGCGTGAGCTCCTGCGACGCGCCGTCCGACGACGGCGAGGCGTTGGTGGAGCGCTCCTTGACGTGCGCGACGATCCAGTTGCCCTGCTCCGGCGACGGCGGGAACGCGATCACCGTGTTGGCCGCGACGCCGAACAGCAGCGTGGTCGCGAGCTGCGGCGACTGCGACGAGGACACCTTGGCGTCCGTCTCGCCCGCCTGCGCGTCCTTCTGCTTGGCGTCGCGGACGAACTGCGCCATCTTGCTCGGGTCGCGCGAGATCTGCTTGGCCTTGTCGATCGCCTCTTGCGTGTCGTTCGCGTAGAAGTAGTCGAACGTCACGGCGAGCTTGTCCGCGTACTTGCGGCCGATCTCGACCTGGAGCAGCTGGTCGCGGGCGCGCTCGTTGCGGAAGGTGTCCGCGTCGAAGAACGTGCCCTCGCTGAGCTGCTGCGCGCCACCGGCCTCGTCCAGCAGCTGGCTCAGCGTGTCCTCGGAGACGCTGACGTCCTCGCGGTCGGCCGCACGCAGGGTCAGCTCGTGCTGGATCTTGAACGTGAGGATGTCGCGCGCGGTCTTGTCCAGCTTCGCCTGCGGCGCGCCACCCTCCTGCGTCTGCGCGTCCTCCGGCAGCCGGTCGAGGTAGCCCGCCAGCCTCGCCTGGACGAGGTCCAGCGGGATCACGGTGTCGCCCACGATCGCGGCCGACCCAGCCTGCGCCGGACCTGAGCCGCAGCCCGCGAGGAGCAGCGCGGCGGCAGCGCCGAGCAGGGTGAATCGCCGGTACCGGGACCTCAGCACAGTGCTCACGAGGTTACCTTCTCACGCCCTGGTGGCCGCGCTCACAGCGCTACCCGCCAACGACTCGATGAAGTGCGCGCACCAGTCCAGGAGCTCCTGGTCGCGCAGCTGCGGAGCACCCATCCGGCCGCCCGCCGCGCCCTCCGTCGGCCGCGGCACGGACACCGTCGAGACGGACTCCTTGTAGAGCGCCTTCGGGTGCAGCCTGCGCAGCCGCACGAGCTGCGAGTCCTTCAGCGGCATCGGCGCGAACCGGACCGTGGCGCCCTGCGTCGCGACCTCGGTGATGCCGTGCGCCCGGCAGACCCGGCGCAGCGCGGCGACCGCGAGCAGCCGGTCGACCGGCAGCGGCGGCGTGCCGTAGCGGTCCTTCAGCTCGTCCAGGACGGCCTGGAGCGCGGCGGCGTCCCCGGCGGCGGCGATCTTGCGGTACGCCTCCAGCCGCAGCCGCTCGCCCGGCACGTAGTCGTGCGGGATGTGCGCGTCGACGGGCAGGTCGATCCGGACGTCGGCCAGCTCCTCCTCGAACTCCGACTCGGCCCCCGCGTGCCTGCGGAACGCCTCCACGGCCTCGCCGACCAGCCGGATGTACAGGTCGAAGCCGACGCCGGCGATGTGCCCCGACTGCTCCGCGCCGAGGATGTTGCCCGCGCCGCGGATCTCCAGGTCCTTCATCGCGACCGCCATGCCCGCGCCCAGCTCGGTGTTCTGCGCGATCGTGGCGAGCCGGTCGTGCGCGGTCTCGGTGAGCGGCGACTCCGGCGGGTACAGGAAGTACGCGTACCCGCGGTCGCGGCCCCGGCCGACGCGGCCGCGCAGCTGGTGCAGCTGCGAGAGGCCGAGCATGTCGCCGCGCTCGACGATCAGCGTGTTCGCGTTGGAGATG
The DNA here is from genome assembly GCA_049997955.1 of Umezawaea sp. cmx-9-4. GTDB lineage: Bacteria > Actinomycetota > Actinomycetes > Mycobacteriales > Pseudonocardiaceae > Umezawaea. Next base: position 296,679 of record JAEBDY010000006.1, read on the forward strand.
TCCAGGCCGGTCTCGACGATCGTCGTGCAGACCAGCACGTCGTACTCGTTCTCCCAGAAGCCCTCGATGATCTTCTCGAGCTTGTCCTCGTTCATCTGGCCGTGCGCCGTGACGACCCGCGCCTCCGGCACCAGCTCGCGGATCTTGCGCGCGGCCCGCTCGATCGAGGAGACCCGGTTGTGCACGTAGAAGACCTGGCCGTCGCGCAGGAGTTCCCGCCGGATCGCCGCGCCGACCTGCTTGTCGTCGTAGCCGCCGACGTAGGTGAGGATCGGGTGCCGTTCCTCCGGCGGGGTCAGGATCGTGGACATCTCGCGGATGCCCGCGAGGCTCATCTCCAGCGTGCGCGGGATCGGCGTGGCGGACATGGTCAGCACGTCGACGTGCGTCCGGAGCGCCTTGATGTGCTCCTTGTGCTCGACGCCGAACCGCTGCTCCTCGTCCACGATCACGAGGCCGAGGTCCTTGTACCGCAAGCCCTTCTGCAACAACCGGTGCGTGCCGATGACGACGTCGACCGAGCCGTCCTCCAGCCCGGCGACCACCTGCTGCGCGTCCAGCGCGTCGGTGAACCGGGAAAGCCCCTTCACCGTCACGGGGAACGCCCGCATCCGCTCGGCGAAGGTGTTCAGGTGCTGCTGCGCCAACAGGGTCGTCGGCACCAGCACGACGACCTGCTTGCCGTCCTGCACCGCCTTGAACGCCGCCCGCACCGCGATCTCGGTCTTGCCGTAGCCGACGTCGCCGCAGATGACCCGGTCCATCGGGACCGAGCGCTCCATGTCGGACTTGACCTCGTCGATCGCCGCCATCTGGTCGACGGTCTCGGTGAACGGGAACGCGTCCTCCAGTTCCCGCTGCCACGGCGTGTCCGGCGCGAACGCGTGGCCGGGCGCGGACTGCCGGGCCGCGTAGAGCTGCACCAGCTCCGCCGCGATCTGCTTGACCGCCTTGCGCGCCTTGGTCTTCGTGTTCTTCCAGTCCGACCCGCCGAGCTTGTTCAACGTCGGCAGCTCGCCGCCGACGTACCGCGAGATGTCGTCGAGCTGGTCCGTGGGGACGAAGAGCCGGTCGCCCGGCTGGCCGCGCTTGCTGGACCCGTACTCCAGCACCAGGTACTCGCGGGTCGCGCCCGCGACCGTGCGCTGCACCATCTCGATGTACTTGCCGATGCCGTGCTGCTCGTGCACGACGTAGTCGCCGAGCCGCAGCGCCAGCGGGTCGACGCTGTTGCGCCGCCGCGACGGCATCTTGCGCATGTCCTTCGTGGACGTGCCGCCGCGCCCGCCGGTCAGGTCGGTCTCGGTGAGCACCACCAGCGCCAGCTCGGGGATGGAGAAGCCCTCTTCGAGCGTGCCGCGCACGACCGTGACCAGTCCGGCCTTCGGCGGCTCGGCCAGGCCGTCCTCCACCAGCGTCGACGCCACGTCGGCGTCCCGCAGCTGCTGGGCCGCGCGCTGCGCCGTTCCGGTGCCGGGCACGACGAGCACCGCCGTGCCGCCGGTCGAGACGTGCGCGCGCAGGTCGCCGAACGCCCGGTCGATGTCGCCCTGGTAGGCCTCGACGTGCTTGAGGTCGAGCCGCAGCACGTCCTCGCCCTCGCTGGTCAGCTGGCTGAGCGTCCACCACGACCGCCCCTTGGCGCGCGCGGCCTCCGCCGCCTCGGCCAGGCTCCGGTACGCCGACGCGCCGAGGTCGATCGGTGCCTTGCCGCCGCTCGCCGCCACCATCCACGACGCTTCGAGGAACTCCTGCCCGGTCCGCACGAGGTCCTGCGCGCGGGCCCGGATCTTCTCCGGATCGGCCAGCAGCACCTGCGTGCCGTCCGGGACGATGTCGGTGAGCATCTGCAGCTCGCCCTCGCACAGCGCCGGGATCAGCGCCTCCATGCCCTCGGACGGGATGCCGTTGACGATCTTGTCCAGGATCTCCACCAGGTGCGCGTCGCCCTGGTGGTCCAGCGCCAGCGCCGCCGCGCGGGCCTTCACGTCGTCGGTCAGCAGCATCTCGCGGCACGGTGGCGCGGTGAACTCCCGCACCTCCGTCGGCAGGGACCGCTGGTCCGCGACGGAGAACGGCCGGATCTCGCTGACCTCGTCGCCCCAGAACTCCACCCGCAGCGGGTGCTCCGCGGTGGGTGGGAACACGTCCAGGATCCCGCCGCGCACCGCGAACTCGCCGCGCTTCTCGACCATGTCGACCCGCGCGTACGCCACGTCCACCAGTCGCTGCACCAGTTCGGCGAAGTCGAACTCCACCCCGACTTCGAGGTGCACCGGCTGCAACTCGCCCAGCCCCGGCGCCATCGGCTGGATCAGGCTCCGGACGGTCGTCACCACGACCTTCAACGGCCCGTCCGGGTCCTCCTCCGGGTGCGCCAGCCGCCGCAGGACCTGCAACCGCGCCCCGACCGTGTCCGCCCGCGGCGACAGGCGCTCGTGCGGCAGCGTCTCCCACGACGGGAAGTGCACCACCACGTCCGGCCCGATCAGGTCGCACAGCTCCGACGTCAGCTCGTCCGCCTCGCGCCCGGTGGCCGTCACCACCAGCACCGGCCGGTCGGCGCCCTGCGCCGACGCCAGCGCGGCCGTGACCAGCGGCCTCGCGGCGCGCGGGCCTTCCAGTTCCAGCGAGGGTTCGCCCGCGGCGTCGATCAGCGCGCGCAGCGCCTTGTCGGGCAGGACGGCGGTCAGCAGGCCGGACAGCGGGCCGAGCTGGGGCATTTCGGGACTCCCGTGCGTGAAACGCGGACAGACCCCTGCCTGGGACTGATTGCTCCCAGGGAGGGGTTCTCGACCACCAGCGTAACTCGATTGCGCGCGCCGGCACGCTGGAGTGGTGAAGGACAAAGAGGTCAGAGCCGACTACGACGATCGGACGATCACGGTCTACCAGGCCTATTCCCCGGCCATCGCCCTGCCGGCGCTCAAGGCGGGCGGTTTCGTCCCCCCGTTCAAACCCGATCGGATGACGTGGGTCAAGCCGTCGTTCCTGTGGATGATGTACCGCTGCGGCTGGGCCTTGAAAGAAGGCCAGGAACACGTGCTGGCGGTCCGGATGACCCGCGAGGGCTTCGAGGCAGCCCTGCGATCAGCCGTGCTGAGCCACGACCGCACGATCAGCAAGCCGGAGGTCCGCGTCCAGTGGGACCCGGAACGCGACCTGCACCTGAGGCCGCTGCCCCACCGCTCCCTGCAACTGGGCCTGGCGGGAGGCACCAGCACCCGGTACGTCAAGGAGTGGATCACCACCCTGACCGACGTGACACCACTGGCACGGGAAGTGCACGCACTGGTCCGGGCGGGATCGTTGGACAAGGCCACGGCAAGACTGCCAATAGAACGCCCGTACCCGCTGCCAGAGGACATCGCGGAACACCTGGGCGCCACAGCCTGAGCAACTCCCCCAGCACCCAGCACCAGCAACGGACTAGCAGAGCACCGAATTAGCAGTCAGTGGCTACCCACCACCGAACTGCGGCAGGTAGCGACCCACCGGCCTGCGGTAGCTGGCGACCCACCACCTGCCGAGCAAGCCCGACACGGCGTAAGCCGATTTTACTTGGGGGTTTTGACCCTTAAAATTGGTCGGGCTGCGGCTTCACCACCTGCCGTTTTGGCCCGACAAAGGGTCAAAACGAGGGGCCCCAAGTCACATCGGCAGACCCCGGATGCTGTAGCGATTCCCAGGTGACGCCCAGCTCACACGCACACTGCTCAGCCGCCCCGTTCAGACACCTCCGCTCAGACGGCGCCCACCAGGCGGCCAAGGCTCCCAGCGGGGCGGCCGATTTGACTCGGGGACCCCTTGATTTGAGCCTTGATCGGGCTAAAAGGGCAGTCCCGAAAGCCTGCCCGATCACCAATTTTAAGGCTCAAATCCCCCGAGTAAAATCGGCCGTGCTCCCGTCGCCCTCGCCTGCCGGGAAGCCGTGCCCCCGTCGCCCTCGCCCGGCGGAAAGTGGTGGGTCGGCCTCGCCCGCCGGAAGAAAGACCGACTCCTCGTACCGGCACCCGCCCACAGTGACCACACCCCCAAACAGGCATTGTGGACTCATGAGCAGACTCGTCGGGGTTCTGGCCGTGGCTCTCGTGGCCGGGTGCACGACCACCGCCTCCGGTGGTAGCGCGCCGGCCACCCAAGCCCCGTCGAGCCTCAAGGTCGAAGAGGTCGTCGGTGGGTTGAGCCATGCCTGGGACGTGGGTTTCCTACCCGACGGGCAGGTTCTGGTGACCCAGAGGCCCGGCAAGCTGACCCTCGTGAAGGACGGGAAGGCCACCGACCTCACGGCCGACCTCGACGACGTGAAGCCGCGCGGCGAGGGTGGGTTGATGGGGCTCGTGGTGCACCCTGACTTCGCCACCTCGCGGCTGTTCACCACCTGCCAGACCTCGGAGGAGGACGTCCGGCTCGTCACGTGGCAGCTGTCCGTCGACAACACCAGCGCAGTGCGGGTCAAGAACCCGCTGCTGGGCGGGCTGCCGGTGGCCGCGAGCGGCAGGCACTCCGGTTGTCGTCCGGCGCTCGCGCAGGACGGGTCGCTGCTCGTCGGCACGGGTGACACGGCGGAGGGCACGTTCGCCCAGGATCCGGACAACCTGGGCGGCAAGGTGTTGCGGATCGACCTGGCGACCGGTGCGCCGAAGGCGGACAACCCGGTCCCCGGCAGCCGCGTCTACACCTACGGCCACCGCAACGTGCAGGGCGTCGCGGTGAGCCCGAAGACGGGTCAGGTGTTCACCGCCGAGCACGGGCCGGACATCGACGACGAGCTCAACCTGCTCGCGGCGGGCGCGAACTACGGCTGGGACCCGAGCCGGGGCGGCACGAAGCCCGGCTACGACGAGAGCGTGCCGATGACGGACCTGACGAGGTTCCCGGACGCGGTCGAAGCGGTCTGGAAGTCCGGCGACCCGACCGAGGCCATCGCGGGCGCGGACTTCCTGAGCGGCACCAAGTGGGGCGACCTGGAGGGCGTGCTGGCCGTCGTCGCGCTGAAGGGCTCGAAGCTGATGCTGTTCACCCTCACCCCGGAGGGCGGCGTGCACTCGGTGGCGATCCCGCCGGAGCTGGACGACACCCGGGGCAGGCTGCGCGGGGCCAGGCTCGGCCCGGACGGCGCCCTCTACGTCACGACGTCGAACGGCAGCGGCGACAAGCTGCTGAAGGTCACCCGCGGCTAGCGGATCGTGAGCCGGGGCTTGTGGTCCATGTGCGACAAGCCCTTCCACGCCAGGTTGACCAGGTGCGCCGCCACCTCGTCCTTCTTCGGCTTGCGCACCTCCAGCCACCACTGGCCGGTGAGCGCGACCATGCCGACGAGCGCCTGGCTGTACAGCGCGGCGAGCTTGCGGTCGTAGCCCTGCTGGGAGAAGTGCGTGCCGAGGATGCTCTCCACCTGGGAGGCGATGTCGTTGAGCAGCGAGGAGAAGGTGCCCGTCGAGGACGCGACCGGCGAGTCGCGCACGAGGATGCGGAACCCGTCCGACGAACCCTCGATGTAGTCGAGCAGCGCGCACGCGGCCTGCTCCAGCAGCTCTCGGGGGTGCCCGCCGGACAGGGCGTTGACGATCTGGCCCATCAGGGCTTCCATCTCGCGGTCGACGACGACCGCGTAGATGCCCTCCTTGCCGCCGAAGTGCTCGTACACCACGGGTTTGCTGACGCCCGCGCGGTGCGCGATCTCCTCGACGGAGGTGACCTCGTAGCCCTTCTCGGCGAACAGGGCGCGCGCGACGTGGAGGAGTTGCTCGCGCCGCTCCTTGCCCGTCATCCGGACCCTGGCGACCGGTGCCGACTCCGGATCGCCCTTGTGCCGTTTCCCAGTCACCTCGGTCACCCTAGGCGCACGACGACCTGGCAAAACGCGCGCCCCTCGCCGTGGAGGCCGTGGCGAGGGGGCGGAGGCGCCGCCGGTCGGGCCTGCGGGCGTTCGTCGACGCGAACCACGGGTTTCTTCTCAGGATCGAGACGCTTTCCCCACCGCTGGAAGCCGACGGGCGACGGCATCATGTCCGGGTGGAGTCATCCGATGTCCGGCCGCGCCGCCGGATCGCAGTCCTCGCCACGCTCGGCGCGGTCGTCGTCCTGCTGCTGCTCGGCGGGGCCGTGCTGGGCGGCGGGTGGTACTACAGCGGGCAACTGCTGGAGCCCGCCAACTCGCGCCCCGGCTACCCCGACACGTCCGCGGGCGCGGCGGGCGACGCGGAGAAGCCGGCCGTGCTGCTGGAGCAGTCCGAGGACACCGTGCTGCCGGGCACCTGGGGCCTGCTGTGGGACGGCGGGGCGGCCCGCGTCGGTCCGGTGGACGGCCGCCCGGACGGCAAGGTGCGGCGCCCGCTCGTGGACGGCTCGGCTCCGCCCGCGGGCACGAAGGTGCGGATGGCGACCACCGTCTGGGCCACCGACCCGAAGGCGGCGCACGGGCTCGACTTCACCGACGTGAAGATCAAGACCGAGCTGGGCGACGCCCCCGCCTGGTTCGTGCCCGGCACCTCGTCCACGTGGGTCGTGGCCGTGCACGGTCGCGCGGGCTCCCGCGCCGAGGCGCTGCGGGTGCTGCCGCAGCTGCACGAGCGCGGCCTGCCGACGCTCGTGGTGACCTACCGCAACGACACCGACGAGGGCGCCCCCGCGTCCCCGGACGGCCTCTACCACCTCGGCGGCACGGAGTGGCGCGACGTGGAGGCCGCGGTGGAGCACGCCAGGGACCAGGGCGCCGCGAACGTGCTGCTCTACGGCTGGTCGATGGGCGGCGCGATCATCGGGCAACTCCTCGCCCAGTCGTCGGTGGCGGGTTCCGTGACCGGCGTCGTGCTGGACGCCCCCGTCACGAGCTGGACGAAGACCCTGGAGCTCCAGGCCGCCAACCGGGACGTGCCGACCGCGATCGTGCCGGTCGCCGAGCTGGTGTCGGACTGGCGGGCGGATCGGCTTCGACCGGTTCGACCTGGTCGAGCACCCGCCGGCGGTGAAGCCGAGGACGTTGGTCTTCCACGGCAACGCGGACGGGACCGTTCCGGTGCAGGGCTCGCGGGACCTCGCCGCCGCGGCGGCCCGGCTGCGGTGGCCGCTGCAGTACGTCGAGGTGCCGGGCGCGGACCACACCGCCGCGTGGAACACCGACGCCGCCGCGTACCGGCGGAATCTGGACGACTTCCTGAACACCGTGATCAGCGCCTCTTGACCTGGCACAACACGGTACGTCATGATCAAATCACTCAACGGTAGCGGCCAGTTGAGTGGTCGTGCGACCATGCTCGGCGCAGGCATGACAACATGTGTTCGCGCGGGCGGGGCTCGCCTCGCCCGATCCGCCATGGTGTAAAGGCAGCACCTCTGATTTTGGTTCAGATGGTCCAGGTTCGAATCCTGGTGGCGGAGCTGAACAGTCGGGTCGGGACCTCCGGCCCGAAACCCTGCGGTTGTTGCATGGGGGTGTGGGTCGCTGCACGACGAAGCGGTCGACGAGCAGGACAACGTGTCGCCAGGGCTGCACGAGATGTCCGACGCCTGGCTGGTCGGCCGCGCGCAAGAACTCATGGCGATCGCCCAGAGCAGCCACCTGGCGGACCAGCTCGACGCCGCGGGCGAGGTCGACGAGATCCTTGAAGAGGCCCAGGGCCGTGGTGAGCCCCGGATCGTCGCGCAACTGCTCAGGGCCGCCGCCGTCGTCCGACTCGTGACCCCCGGCCTGGTCGACCTGTCCGACCCCCTGCTCGACGAGATGCTCGCGCACACGCAGCGGCACGGCCTGGTCGTGCTGGAGGCCGAGGCGCACGCGCTGCGCGGCCGCCGGTTCCTGCTCGGCAACGTCGAGGACAAGGCCCTCACCGAGGTCGCCCGCGGCCTGGCGATGCTGGAGGAGGGCCTCACCCAGGACCCGGTGCTGGACAAGCGCACCTGGAACCGGCTGCTCGCGTCGGCGTTGCAGAGCACCGGGCTCGTGCTCACCCAGCTCGGCGTGTTCGCGCTGGCCGACGAGGTGCTGGCCAGGGCGAACGAGGCCATCAGGGAGAGCGCGGGCCCGCACCAGATCTACGTGCACCTGCTCAACCGCACCCGGCTCAAGATCGGCTGGGGCCTGCGGATCGAGCGGGTCGACAACTTCGACGAGGCCAAGGCCCACTTCGACATGGCGTCGGCCATCGCGAAGGCGGTGGAGGGCCCGTTCCGCGAGTCCCTGCACCCCGGCCGCCGCGACCGCTCGGCCGCCGACCAGGTGCCGGTGATCGGCGCCGCGCACGCGCTGGCCGACCCGTCCTCCGAGCACCTCGACCGGCTGTGGACGCTGCTCGAACTGTCCATGTACGCCCGCGAACTGATCATCGTGGCCATCGCGCTGGCCCGCTGCCTGGAGACCGAGGAGCGGATCGACGACGGCCTCAAGGTGCTCAGCGACGCGCGCAAGCGGCTGGAGCACGACACCTCCGAGCCGACCCTGATGCTGTGCCTGGTCCGCGAGTACGCCCGCCTGTCGGGCACCGCGGGCGAGGAGACCGTGTCCGCCCTGCAGAGCTACGCGACGGCCCTGGAGGTCGAGCTGTGGCAGATGCAGGAGGCGCGCACGTCGACCCTGATCACCCGCCGCGACCACGAGCGCCTGACGCGGGCGCACGGCGCGATAGCGCAGCAGGCCATGCAGGACCCGCTGACCGGACTGCCCAACCGCCGGGCGCTCGACGAGAAGATGGCGACCCTCATCACCGGCCAGACCTACCCGCTGTCGATCGCCCTGGTCGACCTGGACGGGTTCAAGGTGGTCAACGACCGGTACTCGCACGCCGAGGGCGACGACGTCCTCCGGGTGATTGCGAGCACACTGCGCCAGGCCCTGCGGGGTGACGACATGGTCGCCCGCTACGGCGGCGACGAGTTCGTCGTGCTCCTGCCCGGCGCACCCCTCAGCGCCGCCCAGGCGGCACTGGGTCGAGCGGTGGAAGCCGTGGCGGACTTGCCTTTGGACCTCTCGCGCGGCGTCACGCTGTCCGTCGGCGTGATCTCCCTGCGGCCGAGGGAGAGCGCCAACCAGGCCCTCTCCCGAGCCGACTCCGCGATGTACGTGGCGAAGCGGCAGGGTGGATCCCAGGTGGCCGCCGTAGCCGGAGAAGCCGACCCGGACGCCTAGTATCGACTCCTGGCGGGAGCCAGGTCCCTCCCGTCGCAGGCATGTCTGAGAAGAACTGCTTCTAAGGGAGAGCGATGACGCTCCAGGGTGGTAGCACCCCAGGCTCCGCAGGCCCCGTCAGCACCATCGTCCTCGCCGCGGGTGAAGGCACCCGCATGCGGTCGGCGACCCCCAAGGTGCTGCACCGGATCGCGGGTCGTTCATTGGTGGAGCACGCGGTGCGCGCGGCGGCCGGGACGGATCCCGACCACTTGGCCGTCGTGGTCGGACACGGCCGCGCGGCCGTCACCGACCACCTGGACGCCCTCGGCGCGGCGCTCGACCGCAAGGTCACCGTCGCCGTGCAGGAGGAGCAGAAGGGCACCGGGCACGCCGTCGGCTGCGGGCTGGCCGAACTGCCGGCAGACCTCACCGGCACCGTGCTCGTCAGCTACGGCGACGTGCCGCTGCTGGACACCGACACCCTGCGCGGCCTGCTGGCCGAGCACGTCGAGTCCGGCAACGCGGTCACCGTGCTGACGTCCGTGCTGGCCGACCCGACCGGCTACGGCCGGATCGTGCGGTCCGCCGACGGCGCCGTGCAGGCGATCGTCGAGCAGAAGGACGCCACCGAGGCGCAGCTCGCGATCACCGAGATCAACTCGGGTGTCTACGCGTTCGACGCGGCGGTGCTGCGCGACGGCCTCTCGCGGCTGTCCACGGACAACGTGCAGGGCGAGCTGTACCTGACCGACGTCCTGGGCATCGCCCGCGGCGACGGCAGGCGGGTCGGCGCGCTCATCGCGGGCGACCCGTGGCTGGTCGAGGGCGTGAACGACAAGGTGCAGCTCGCGAAGCTCGGCGCGGAGCTCAACCGCCGCCTGGTCGAGCGCGCGATGCGGGAGGGCGCCATCATCGTCGACCCGGCCACGACGTGGCTGGACGCCGACGTGGTGCTCGGCCGCGACGTGCTCGTCGAGCCCGGCGTGCAGCTGCGCGCGGGCACCACCGTCGGCGAGGGCGCCACCATCGGCCCGGACACCACGCTCTCGGCGTGCGTGATCGGCGCGGGCGCCAGCGTCGTCCGCACGCACGGCAGCCAGGCCGAGATCGGCGACCACGCGGACGTCGGCCCGTTCGCCTACCTCCGCCCCGGCACGAAGCTCGGCGCGACCGGCAAGATCGGCACGTTCGTCGAGGTCAAGAACTCGGACATCGGCGTCGGCAGCAAGGTCCCGCACCTGAGCTACATCGGCGACACCACGGTCGGCGAGCACAGCAACGTCGGCGCGGCCAGCGTCACCGTGAACTACGACGGCGTGAAGAAGCACCGGACCGTCATCGGCAGCCACTGCCGCACCGGCTCGGACAACATGTTCGTCGCCCCCGTCACGGTCGGCGACGGCGCGTACACCGGAGCGGGCAGCGTCATCCGCCGCAACGTCCCACCGGGCGCCCTGGCTGTTTCAGGTGGTCCCCAGCGCAACCTGGAGGGCTGGGTCACCAGCCGTCGACCGGGTACCGCCGCAGCCGAGGCTGCGGAACGCGCGCAAGCGGCTCAGACTGTGGAATCCACCGATGAAGGGCCTCGACCGTGAGCTACTCGAAGTCCGTGTCCGGCACACCGAAGAAGAACCTGATGCTCTTCGGGGGCCGCGCGTACCCCGAGCTGACGGAGGAGGTGGCCAAGCACCTCAACGTCTCGGTCACCCCGCAGTCCGCCTACGACTTCGCGAACGGCGAGATCTTCGTCCGCTTCGAGGAATCCGTGCGCGGCTGCGACGCCTTCGTCATCCAGAGCCACTGCGCCCCCATCAACCAGTGGCTCATGGAGCAGCTGATCATGGTGGACGCCCTCAAGCGCGCCAGCTCGAAGCGCATCACCGTGATCATGCCGTTCTACCCGTACGCCCGGCAGGACAAGAAGCACCGCGGCCGCGAACCCATCTCCGCCAGGCTGGTGGCGGACATGTTCAAGGTCGCGGGCGCCGACCGCCTGGTCTCGGTGGACCTCCACACGTCGCAGATCCAGGGCTTCTTCGACGGCCCGGTGGACCACCTGTGGGCCATGCCGCTGCTGGCGGACCACGTGCGCGAGAAGTACGCGGGCAGCGACCTCACCGTCGTGTCGCCGGACGCGGGCCGCACCAAGCTCGCGGAGAAGTGGGCGGACACCCTGGGCGGCAGCCCGATCGCCTTCATCCACAAGACCCGCGACCCGCTGCGCCCCAACGAGGTCGTCGCCAACCGCGTGGTCGGCCAGGTCAAGGACCGCACCTGCGTGGTCATCGACGACATGATCGACACCGGCGGCACCATCGTGAAGGCGGTGGAACAGCTGCTCAAGGAAGGCGCGGCGGACGTCGTGATCGCCGCGACCCACGGCGTCCTCTCCGGCCCGGCCTACGAGCGGTTGCAGAACTGCGGCGCCCGCGAGGTCATCTTCACCGACACCCTCCCCATCCCGGTGGAGAAGCGCTTCCCGACCATGACGGTCCTCTCCATCGCCCCCCTGCTGGCACGGGTCATCCAGGAGGTCTTCGAAGACGGCTCGGTCACCAGCCTCTTCGACGGCAACGCCTGAACAGCACACAGCACACCGAACGGCGCCCCTCGTGGGCGCCGTTTCGGCGTTCAGGCCAGCAACAACACCAACCTGAGCACCCCTCGCCCCACCCAACCCGAGCGGCCCCGACCCGAACCAGACCCCGAACCCAATCCGAGCCCACCGGCCCCACCCCAACTCAACCCCAACACCCCAGGACTACCGGCCCCCCAGCCCGAACTCATCCCGACCCGGCCCCTGGCTCCCGGCCCGAACTCATCCCGAACGCAACCTGATCCCACCGGCCCCCGGCCCAGACTCGGCCCCGAACGCAACCCGACCCCACCGCGTTCGAACCCACTCCCCGGCCTTACCCCGATCCTGAGCGCACTTCATGGCCCTTCCGCTTTGTCAAGGCATCTTTCCCGCCTTGACAAAGCGGAAGGGCCATCGAAATAATCCGCGATCGGGGTGAGACCGGACTGCCCCCTCCGCCCCACCCCACCGCATCCGAAGACGCACAACAGGTAGCGCAGCAGGTGATCCGGCCCCACGGCCGGCTTGACTTGGGGCCCCTCGATTTGACCCTTGATCGGGCTAAAAGGGCAGTCCCGAAAGCCTGCCCGATCACCAATTTCAAGGGTCAAATCCCCCAAGTAAAGCCGGCCGCGCCGCGAGTCGCGCACGCTCGGTTAGCCGCGCGCCACCAGCCGAAGCCAGCAGCAAGGGACCACCCGCCAAGCCCGACCGCAAAGAGCCGCCAGCCGAAGCTCGACAACAAAGGGCTACCAGCTCAAGCGCCGCAGCAAAGGGCGCCGAAGTCCCGCAGCAGAGAACCACCAGCCCCAAATCCGACAAGAAGCGGATCACCAGCCCTCACGACAGCAGTCGCGGGCAGGGTCCGCCGTACACCCAACCGTCAGTTCACCCCGCTGGCAGATCACCCCACCGGCAGTTCACCCCACCGGCCGAGCACCCCACCGACCACCAGCCCACGAAGCACCAAACCCAACCGCGAGCACCCCTCACAAGACACTCCCCCACCCCCGTCAGCCACCTCCCCTCCATCACCCGTTAGAGCGCCTTCCCCACCCCGATTAGGGCTCTCGTTATTCCCGGCCTACACTGCTCAGGTTGCCTCGGCGAGGGCGAGCATCACGTTCGGCGTGATCGACGCGGCGGCTTTGATGCCGCGCGTGTCTGTCTTCTTCCGCGCACCGCGCTGCTCGCCGCCGCAGGCTGCCGCCCCCGCCTAGCCCGCCCGACGTACAAGGAGAGCCCCACCGTGTCCGAGGTCCGTCTCGCTGCCGAGCAGCGCACCGAGTTCGGCAAGGGCGCTGCCCGCCGCACCCGCCGCGCAGGCAAGATCCCCGCAGTCCTCTACGGCCACGGCTCCGACCCCAAGCACCTGGCTCTGCCGGCACTTGAGTTCGCCCGTGTGATCCGTGAGAACGGCAGCAACGCCGTTCTGACGCTGGACATCGACAGCGCCACCGAGCTCGCGCTGACCAAGACCGTCACCACGCACCCCCTCAAGAACTACATCGAGCACGTGGACCTGCTTCTGGTCCGCCGCGGCGAGAAGGTCACGGTCGACCTTCCCATCGTGCTGATCGGCGACAGCGCGCCCGGCACCCTGCTCACGCAGGACATCACCACGGTGTCGATCGAGGCTGACGCGCTGAACATCCCGGAGCAGGTGGAGTTCACCGTTTCCGGCATCGAGGCAGGCACCCAGATCCACGCTTCGGACCTGGTCCTCCCCGAGGGCGTCACCCTCATCACGGACCCGGACGCCCTGGTCGTGGCGATCAACGAGGCGCAGGAGGCCGACGCTCCCGAAGAGGCCGTTGAGGCCACCGAGGAAAGCTGAGCCCCATCACGTCGGGCAGATCGAACGGCACCCCACCCCCGCACGACCGCGAGGGTGGGGTGCCGTTCGCGTATCAAGATCAAGATGCTTTGACGCCCGCCGAGGTGCGGACGATGAAGTTCCCCCGGCACGCCCGCGCGGCCCAGGGGTACGACGTCGAGCAGGTCGACGGTTTCCTGCGGCGGATCGCGGACGCGTTGTCCGGTCGGATCAGGGTTCACCCGGACGAGGTGCGCGCGGTGGTGTTCCGCCGCGCCGCGAGCGGGCAGAAGGGCTACGACCCCCGACCGGTGGACGACTTCCTCGCCCGCGCGGAACGGCAACTGCGGGCGGGCTACGTGCCGCCGACAGGGCTGCGCAGCGGTGAGGACCTCATCGGGGTGAAGCTGCCGAAGGCGTCGAACGGCTACGATCGGATCGAGGTGGACGCCTTCCTCGGGCGGGCCGCCGCCGCGTTGGACGGTCGAGCGAGGATGACCGCCGGCGAGGTCCGCAACACCAGGTTCAGCACGACGTCGGGGCTCCGGCGCGGCTACCGGGTGCAGGCGGTGGACGCCCTGTTGGACACACTCGAGCAGGAGTTGCGCTTCCGTGGCCGATGAGTTGGCGCTGGTGGTCGGTCTGGGCAACCCGGGCCCCAAGTACGAGGGCAACCGCCACAACGTTGGGTTCCTGGTGCTGGACGAGCTGGCCGCCCGCGTGCGCGGCAGGTTCAAGGCCCACAAGGGCGGCGCCGAGATCGTCGAGGGCCGTCTGGCGGGTCGTCGCGTGGTCCTGGCCAAGCCCCGCAGCTTCATGAACCTCTCCGGCGGCCCGGTCGCGGGCGCCGCGAACTTCTTCAAGGTCGCGCCCGCCGACGTCATCGTCGTGCACGACGAGCTGGACCTGCCCTACGGCACGGTCCGGCTGAAGCTCGGCGGCGGCGACAACGGCCACAACGGCCTGCGCTCCATCACCAAGTCACTGGGCACGAAGGACTACCACCGCGTGCGCTTCGGCGTGGACCGCCCGCCGGGCCGCATGGACCCGGCGGACTACGTCCTGCGCGACTTCTCCGCCGCCGAGCGCAAGGAGCTCGCGTTCGAGCTGGACCGCACCGCCGACGCCGTCGAGGCGCTGATCGCCGACGGCCTCGAAGCGGCCCAGAACAAGTTCCACTAACCCGCGGGCACCAGCGAGGTCGCTGCCGAGCGGCGGAGCTTCCCGGACGGCGTCTTGGGCAGGCTGCCCGGCTTGAGCACGACGACCGTGAACGGCCGCAGGCCCACGGCGTCCACGACGCGTGAGGTGATCTCCTTGCGCATGGTCTTCTCGACCTCGTCGTCACCGGCCGACTTGGACTCGACCACGACGGCGAACCGCTCGCGCCGCGTCCCGGCCTCCAGCCGGACGGCGACCGCGTTGCCCGGCCGCACGCCCTCCACCGAGCACGCCGCGCGCTCGATGTCGGTCGGGTAGATGTTGCGCCCGCCCATGATGATCACGTCCTTGCGGCGTCCGCAGACGACGACCTGCCCGTCGACCACGTACCCCTCGTCGCCGGTGTCCAGCCACCCTTCGGCGTCCTGGGTCGCGAGCGGCCCGTCCACGGTCAGGTAGCCGGGCGTCACTGCCGCGCCGCGCACCCGCAGCTGGCCGACGTGGCGCTCCGGGAGGACGGCGCGCTGCTCGTCGATCACCTGCACCTCCAGTCCCGGCACGGGCGGGCCGAGCAGCGGGAACGTGCGGGCGTTCGGTGTGCCCGCGGGGACCGGCACCGCGCGGTGCTCGGCCTCCAGCTGGTCGGGGTCGACCACGTCGACCGCGAGGCCGGTGAAGACCGGCGCGAACGCCACGCCCAGCGTCGCCTCCGCCATGCCGTACGCGCACATGATCGACTCGGGTCGCAGGCCGAACCGCGCGCCCGCTTCGGTGAACGCGTGCACCGCGACCGGGTCGATGGGCTCGGCGCCGTTGAGCGCCAGCCGCATCGGCGACAGGTCGAACGCGGTGTCGTCCTCGACCGTCGACATCCGGCGGGCGGCGATCGAGTAGGCGAAGTTCGGGGCGGCGGTGATGGTGCCGTGGTAGCGGCTGATCAGGTCCGGCCACAGGGTCGGGCGGGCCAGGAAGTCGACCGGCGTGACCTTGACCAGCTCGATGCCGAACAGCATCGGCACCGTCAGGAAGCCGACCATGCCCATGTCGTGGAACAGGGGCAGCCACGAGATCATCGTGTCGGTCGACGTGTCGAGCGCGGCGGCCGTGCGCATCGCGTTCGCGTTGGACATCAGGTTGCCGTGGGTGATCCGCACGGCTTTCGGGTCGGCCGTTGACCCGCTGGTGAGCTGGAGCAGCGCGGTCGCGTCCTCGTCGACCTCGACGGGGGTGGTCAGCGGCTCGCTCGCCAGTTCGTCGAGCTTGCGGTAGCCGATGCCGTGCTGGTCGAGCACGCCCGACAGCGCGTCGAAGGGGCTGCCGAGCAGCACCAGCTTCGAGTCGATCATCGAGAGCACCTTGATGGTGTCCGCGGCCCACTCGGCCAGGTCGGTGCGCGCGGTCGGCTGGTGCAGCATCGTCGTGCTGCCGCCGGCCATCCACACGGCTTGCACGGCGGGCGCGATCTCGGCCGGGTCGGCGGCCAGCACGGCGATGGCCGCTCCCGGCTCCGCGCCACCTTCGACCAGCCCACCCGCGAGCCGGGCGGCGTGCTCGTGCACTTCCGCCCATGTGCGACGCCTGGGGGCGTTCGGCTCCCCGGTCGTCATCCCCTTGGCCTGACCACCAGCTCCGGTGGCGGTGTCCAGCATCGTGTTCACGAACGTGCTCATGGTGGTCAGGGTAGATCGGTCACCCCGCCCGCGCGTTCGGCGAGCGCAATGCCGCGGATCATGCCCCCAAGACAACCCTCATTAGGCCATTAGGGCGAACGGATTCGGCCGTCGTCCGGAGATACTCGGGTGACAGGATTTCAGGGAGGCACGGGTGGATCGGGCTGGCCACGACACGAAACAGCACCAGCCTGCGCATCCCGCGCCGCTGTTGAGCGCGGACGACGTCGGTCAGGTGGTGTTCCACCGCCCACCGGCGGGCGAGCAGGGCTACAACGAGGACCAGGTGGACGACTTCCTGGACCGCGTCGAGGAAACGCTGCGCAGCAGGGACACCGTCACCGCACGGGACATCCGCGCCATGCGCTTCCCGCTGGCCGAGCCGGGCAGGTTCGGCTACCACGTGGCCGAGGTCGACATGTTCCTGGAACTGGTGGCGGAAACCCTCGAATCGACTCCGCAACGCCGCCAGGCGGCCGCCCCCGCCCTGGGCGCGCACGCCACGTCGACGAAGATGCAACCGCCTCCCAGGCTCAAGCCGGAGGACGTGCGCGGCGTCCGCTTCCACAAGCCGAGGGGCGACACCCCCGGCTACCACGAGGGCGAGATCGACGCCTTCCTCGCCCGCATCGAGGCCACCTTGCGCGGCCTGGACAACCTCACGGCGCTGGAAGTCCAGGAGATCGAGTTCGGCGAGGCCACCCCGGACCAGTTCGGCTACGACGAAGACGACGTCGACATGTTCCTGGACCTGGTGGTCGTCACCCTGGAGCAGTCACCGCCGATCGCGATCCCGCCCCACCAGGTCGAACCACCGCTCACCGCACGGGACGTGAGGACAGCGGCCTTCGGCAAGCCTCCACGGGGCAGGCGCGGCTACCAGGAATCCCAGGTGGACAAGTTCCTGGACCGCATCGAGGACACCCTCCTCGGCACCGACGACCTGACAGCGGCGGACATCAGGGAAACGAAGTTCAGCCGCCCCCTCATCGGCCGCAGGGGCTACGACGAGGACGAGGTCGACGCCTTCCTCGCCCGCGTGGAACGCCAACTGGCAGGAGGCCCGGACGCACCGGGCCGCATCCCCCCGATCACCAGCTGGAAACAACTGCGCCAGGTCAGGCTCCCCCCGGCAGCAGCACACCAGCGCGGCTACCGCCAGGCACAGGTGGACCGCATGCTGGAGGAGATCGGCATCGCCCTGGACGGCATGCTGGGCGCCACCTCGGCCGACATCACCAAGGTCAGGTTCGCCCACGCACTGCTCAACGGCCAGGGCTACGACTGCGCCTTCGTGGACGACCTCATGCCCCGCCTAGCAGCAGAGCTGCGCAGACGAGGCCGCTAACCACTTCTCCAACCAGAACAAGAAGGGGCGGCGTTCACCACGCCGCCCCAATCCCAGGCGCAAAGGCGCAGCCAAGCAAAACACGCCCCCCAGCGCACGCACTGCCGAGCCCAGACCCCTCCCTGACCCCGATCCCCAGCGCGTTCGTGCTCGGCCTTCGTTTGTCAAGGCATCTTTCCCGCCTTGACAAACGAAGGCCGAGCATCGAAACAATCAAGGATCCGGGGGAGGCAAGCCCCAAGAACAAGGACCCCGAACCCCTACCCCTCCACCAACTCGGCAGCCACCATCCACTGCTCCTCCACAGCCGCAACCTCAACGTGCACAGCCCGCAACTCCGCGTCCAAGGCCAACAACCGCTCAGGCTCGGTAGCCGCGGCGGCCAACGCCGCGTGCAGCTCCACTTCCTTCTTCTGCAACGCGCTCATCCGCCGCTCCAGCTTCGACAGCTCCTTGCGGGCGGCCCGCTGATCGGCGGCACTCGACACCGCCACCGGAACGGCGACGGACTCGCGCGACTCGGCCAGTTCCCGCTGGGAGTCCCGCCGCAGCAGGTACTCCTCGATCCCACCGGGCAGGTCGGTCAGTCCGCCGTCGCCGAACAGCGCCACCACCTGGTCGCACACCCGCTCGACCAGGTACCGGTCGTGCGAGATCACCACGAGCGTCCCCGGCCAGGAGTCGAGCAGGTCTTCCAGTTGCTGCAACGTGTCGATGTCCAGGTCGTTCGTCGGCTCGTCGAGCAGCAGCACGTTCGGTTCGGCCATCAGCAGCCTGCACAGCTGCAACCGCCGCCGCTCCCCGCCGGACAGGTCGGACACGGGCGTCCACTGCTTCTGCGAGGAGAACCCGAACCGCTCACCCAGCTGGGAAGCGGACATCTCCTGCTTGCCCAGCACGACCCGCCGGGCGACTTCCTCGATGGCTTCGAGCACCCGCATGGACCCGCGCAGGTCGTGCAGTTCCTGGGTCAGGTGGGCCAGCTTCACCGTCTGCCCCTGGATCCGCCGCCCGGTCTCGGTTTCCCGTTCTCCGGCGAGCAACCGCAGCAGGGTCGTCTTGCCGGACCCGTTGACGCCGACGAGCCCGATCCGGTCTCCGGGCCCGATCCGCCAGGTGAGGTCCTTGACCAGCGTCCGGTTGCCGACGGTGAGGGTCGCGTCCTCGACCTCGATGACCGTGCGCCCGAGTCGGCGCTTCGCGAACGCCAGCAGCTCGACCTTGTCGCGGGGCGCGGGCACGTCGGAGATCAGCGCCTCGGCGGCGTCGATGCGGTAGCGGGGCTTGGACGTCCTGGCGGGCGCACCGCGCCGCAACCACGCCAGCTCCTTGCGGGCGAGGTTGCGCCGCTTCTCCTCCAGGGTGTCGGCGAGCCGTCCGCGCTCGGCCCTCGCGAAGATCCAGTCCGCGTACCCGCCCTCGTACTGCTCGACCTGGCCCCCGACGACCTCCCACGTGCGGGTGCACACGGTGTCGAGGAACCAGCGATCGTGGGTCACGACCACCAGCGCGGACTTGCGCGCCAGCAGGTGCGCGGCCAGCCACCGCACGCCTTCGACGTCGAGGTGGTTGGTCGGCTCGTCCAGCACCAGCAGGTCCAGGTCCTGCACCAGGGCGGCGGCCAACGCGACCCGTCGCCGCTCGCCACCGGACATGGTCCCGACCGGGGAGTCCAGGCCCAGCGCGGTGATCCCCAGTCCGTCCAAAATGGACCGGACGCGAGCGTCGGCCGCCCACTCGTGCTCGGCGTCGAACCCCAGCGGGTCGATCACCGAGTGCCGGACGGTGGACCCCTCGGGCAGCTCGGTCCGCTGCGTGACGACGGCCATCGACAGCCCGCGGATCTGGCTGACCCGACCCTCGTCGGGCTCCTCCAGTCCGGCGAGGACCTCCAGCAGCGTCGTCTTGCCGCCACCGTTGAGCCCCACCACCCCGATCCGGTCGCCGTCACCAACGCCCAGCGACACCCCGTCCAACAACGGCCGGATACCGAACGACTTGGACACGGACTCAAGGTTGACCAGGTTGGCCATGGTGGGAGCGCACCTTCAGGGTAGGGAGGACGAAAAACGAGCGGAACTTAAGCGTGGACCTCGGGCGGCACCGGCCGTGGTGCTTCCTCGGTGGCGACGACCCGCGCGCCAGGCATGGGCCCCTGGGCCACCCGGACGGTCCGGCACACACCGGCACCGGCCAGCTCGGCGGCGACCCGCACGGCGGAATCGGCGTCGGTGCAGAGGAACGCGCAGGTGGGCCCGGATCCGGACACCATCCCGGCGAGCGCGCCCGCGTTGACCCCGGCGCGCAGCGTCCGCCGCAGGTTGGGCCGCAACGACACGGCGGCGGCCTGGAGGTCGTTGCCGAGCAGGAGCGCGAGCTGGCGCGGGTCGCCGGACGCGAGGCCTTCGAGCACGGCCTCGGCCGCGCCGACCCGCGGCGGGTTGCCGTCGGTGCGGAGCCGGTCCAGCTCCACGAACACCTCGGGCGTCGACAGACCGCCCTTGTCGAACGCGATCACCCAGTGGAACGGGTGCCGCGCGAGCACGGGCACGATCTGGTCGCCGCGGTCGGTGCCGAGGGCGGTGCCGCCGTACAGGGCGAACGGGACGTCGGCGCCGATCCCGCGGGCCAACGTCGCCAGCTCGTCGCGACCGATCTCCAGCCGCCACAGCGAGGCGAGACCGACCAGCGCGGCGGCGGCGTCGGCGCTGCCGCCCGCCATGCCGCCCGCGACGGGGATGTTCTTGCGGATCACCACGCGGACCTTCGGGTCCTCGGGATCACGCCCCACGTGCGCGGCGAGGGCCCGCACGGCGATCCACGCGAGGTTCGACGGACCGGTCGGCACGGAGTCTGCGCCTTCGCCGCGCACCTCCACGCCGGGGTCGTCGGCGACCGCCACCGTGACGTCGTCGTGCAGCGACAACGCCTGGAAGATCGTGACCATGTCGTGGTAGCCGTCCGCGCGGAGGTTCCCGACGGCCAGGTGGAGGTTGACCTTGGCCGGGACGCGGACGGTGACCGGGGGTGGGACTACGGCGAGCACGCCATGCAGCCTACGGGCGTTGAGGACGTGTTCGCTCGCATCGGGCTGTAGCCAAGGCCACCCGACGGGGTCGGGTGGCCTTGGCCCGCTGGTCAGACGGGCAGGACAGCCCCGGCGAACTTCTGGTTGATGTAGTCCTTGACCTGCTGCGACTGGAGCAGCGCGAGCAGGTCCTTGATCCTCTTGTCGTCCTTCAGCTCGCCGCGCGTGACGAGGCCGTTCGCGTTCGGGTTGCCCTCGGTCTTCTCCAGCACGAGCGCGTCCGAGGCGGGCTTGAGGCCCGCGTCGATCGCGTAGTTGCCGTTCACGACGGACGCGTCGGTGTCCTCCAGCGACCGGGGCAGCTGCGCGGCCTCCAGTTCGACGAAGTCCAGCTCCTTCGGGTTGTCCTCGACGTCGCGGATCGTCGCGGTCTCCTCGGTGCCCGCCTTGACCTTGATCAGCCCGTTCGCCTGGAGCAGCTTGAGGCCGCGCGCCTCGTTGGTGGCGTCGTTCGCGACCCCGACCTTGGCGCCCCTGGGCAGGTCGGCCAGGTTCTCGTGCTTCTTCGAGTACACGCCGAGCGGCTCCAGGTGCACCGGGCCGATCCATTCGAGCGTGGCGGCGCCGGACTGCTTGACCGTGTCCAGGTACGGCACGGTCTGGAAGTAGTTGGCGTCCAGCGAACCGTCGACCAGCGCCGTGTTCGGCTGGACGTAGTCGGTGAACTCGACGACCTCGATCTTGAGGCCCTTCTCCGCGGCCAGGGTGTCGGCCACGTGCTTGAGGATTTCGCCGTGCGGGGTGGGGCTGACACCGACCTTGAGGGGTGCGTCGGGGTCGGGTGCGGCGGTGGTGCCGCTGCCGCAGCCCGCCACGGTCAGCAGCAGGGCGAAAAGGGCAGCACGAATACGCATCGGGTTCCTTCGGGACACGTCGGCACGGCCGACGACGAGCTGGGAAGTGGGGAACGAGGTCAGACGGAGGCGTGCCTGCGCCGGTCGACCGCACGGGCGGCGCGGGTGAACCCGAGCTGGATCACCGTGGTCACCACGGCCAGCCAGGCGACCGTGGCCCACAGGACCCGGTCGTTGAACCGCTGGTAGCCCTCGCGGATGGCCAGGTCGCCGAGTCCGCCGCCGCCGATGATCCCGGCCATGGCCGAGTAGCCCAGCACGGCGATCACGGTCACGCCGATGGCGTTGATCAACGCGGGCAGGGATTCCCGGAGCAGCACGCTGCGCACGATCCTCAGCGTGCTCGCCCCGGTCGTCACGGCGGCCTCGACCACGGCGACGTGCACCTCGGACAGGATGTTCTGCACCAGCCTGCCGACGAACGGCACGGCTCCGATCGACAGCGGCACGATCACCGCGGTGGTGCCGATCGAGCTGCCGAGCACCAAGCGGGTGAGCGCCGTCAACGCGATGAGCAGCACCACGAACGGCATCGACCGACCGAGGTCGGTGATGAAGCCGAGCGCCTTGTGCGCCAACGGTCTCGGCCGCAGCCCACCGGGGGCGGTGAGCTGCAGCCAGACTCCTACCGGAATGCCGAGCACGGTCGCGACCAGGGTGGAGACGCCCACCATGTACAACGTCTCGCCGGTTGCTTCGACGAGCATGTCGAACACGGTGGACCAGGGTGTAGCAGTCCTCACGCAGCCACTCCCTGCGGCCCCTTGAGGGTTCGCTGCACGGACGCGCCCGCTTCGGAGATCCACTCCAGCGCGGAGTCCGCGCGCTCACCCGTGAGGCCGACGCGGAAGCGCGCGACCGGCGTCTCGCCGAGCCGCGTGAGACCGCCGCCGAGCAGGTTCAGCTCGACGCCGAACCGGCTGGTGACCTCAGGCAGCAGCGCGCCGACGGCCGCGAAGCCGACCAGCACGACGTCCGCGACGCGGTCGAAACGGCTCTCCGCCAACGGGTTCTGGTCCACGGAGGGCAGCAGCGAGGCGGCGGTGCGGCTGGCGGCGTTGGACACCAGGTCCAGCACGCGGCCGTGTTCCACGACCCGGCCGTCCTCCAGCACGGCGACGTCGTCGCAAATCCGGCGCACCACCGCCATGTCGTGCGTGACGACGAGCACGGTGATGCCCAGTTCGGCGCGGGCGCGGTCCAGCACGGTCAGCACCGAGCCGGTCGTGTCGGGGTCCAGCGCGGAGGTCGGCTCGTCCGCGAGGAGCACGGAGGGCCCGGCCGCGAGGGCGCGGGCGACGGCGATGCGCTGGCGCTGCCCGCCGGACAGCTGGTCGGGGTAGCTACCGGCCTTGTCGGTCAGGCCGACCAGGTCCAGCAGCTCGGCGACGCGGTTGCGGCGCTGCGGTCCGGGAACGCCCGCGGACTCCAGCGGCAGCGCCACGTTGCCCGCGGCGGTGCGCTGCCGCAGCAGCGAATCCCCTTGCGGCACAACGCCGATCTGCCGACGCGCGGCCCGCAGGGCGGTGCCGTCCAGCGACACGAGGTCGGTGCCGTCCACGCGGATCGCGCCGCTGTCCGGGCGCTCCAGCAGTGCGACGCACCGGGCGAGGGTGGACTTGCCCGCTCCGCTCGGCCCGACGACGCCGAGCACGGTGCCCGCGTTCACTTCGAGGTTGACGCTGTTCAGGGCCACGACAGGACCGTTGCGCCCGGCGAATGACTTGGTGAGGTTTTCGACTGTGATCACGTTTCGCTCCACGGCTACGCGCGGCGTCGCTGTGCTTGTGGCGTGCGACGGCCGTCCTCAATGGACCGTCCGATGAGGACGGCGAGGAATTCGGGTAGAGGCTAGGGGTTGGAAGAGTCGCCTGAACGGACGAGTTAGCGTCGACAGCCCGTGTTGGTGCGACGGCACTGGTCGACTGTCCGTCGCCGTGTGAGCATTCCCTGCGTGGGCACGTAATCCTCCATCGAGCCTGGCGGAAGCACCTGCCCGCGTCCAGCGGGTGGTTGCTGCGGCGTCAAAGAGCCAGGTCTCTCGGCCGCTCGGGATGGCACCACGAGTAGACCCGACGCGAGCACGCGAACGCAAGCCCGAAAGGCCCAGAATCTGGGATCGTTCGAGAAGTCACACTTCTGGACCAGCATCAACGCCCGAATCCGGTACCGGACCCGTGGATCTCCGGCCGAACGGCGTACGAGCCGATGATCAAACGGCACCCTTACGCCCGAACAGGTGAATCGGGTGTCCCCGATCCCGGCAGACCACTCCCCGGCGATCCCGCCGACGCCCGCCCGGTACGCCCTGCCCGCGACCACGCACCAGCCGCGGGACCGGTGGTCACACGGTCGCGGCGATGCGGGCGAAGTCGGCCACGCTGAGCTGCTCCCCGCGGATGCCGGGGTCGACCCCGGCGGCGACGAGTCGGCGTTCCGCCTCCACGGCGGAACCCGCCCATCCGGACAACGCGGCCCGCATGGTCTTCCGCCGCTGCGCGAAAGCCGCGTCCACCAACGTGAACAGCGCCCTCCGGTCCACAGTGGACATCAACTCGGGGCGCCGCTTGAACGCCACCAGCGCCGAGTCGACGTTCGGCACGGGCCAGAACACCGATCGCGGAACGGGCCCGGCCCGGCGGGCGTCGGCGTACCAGGCGAGCTTCACGCTCGGCACCCCGTACACCTTGCTGCCGGGACCGGCGGCCATCCGGTCGGCCACCTCGGCCTGCACCATGACGAGCCCCTTGGTCAACGACGGCAGCTCGGCCATCAGGTGCAGCACGACCGGCACGGCGACGTTGTACGGCAGGTTCGCCACGAGGGCGGTCGGAGCGACCGGCAGGTCGGCCGCCAGGACGCGCATGGCGTCGGCGAGGACCACGTGGAGGCGGTCCGCCAGCCCGGGAGCCCGTTCCAGGGCCGTCTGGGGCAACCTGGCGGCCAGGACGGGGTCGATCTCCACGGCGACGAGGCTGCGGCACGCGGGCAGCAGGGCCAGCGTCAGGGAGCCGAGGCCGGGGCCGACCTCCAGCACGACGTCGTCCGGGGTCAGCTCCGCCACCGTCACGATGCGCCGAACCGTGTTCGGGTCGTGGACGAAGTTCTGGCCGAGCTTCTTGGTGGGGCGGATGTCCAGTTCGGCCGCTAGGCGCCGAACGTCGGCCGGGCCGAGGAGCATGCTCCCCGGCCCGGTCGACGACGGTTGTTCAGTCACGCGGCAATTGTTACGCCAAGCCCAGCTTCGCCCGGCAGCCGGGCCACGCGGAGTACGCGCCGCCCGCGGCGTCGCGGACCTTCGTGGCCGTGGCGATCTGCTGCTCACGGGTCGCCTGGTGCGCCATCGGCGCGTACTGGGTGCCGCCGTAGGCGGCCCAGGTGGACGCGCTGAACTGGAGGCCGCCGTAGTAGCCGTTGCCGGTGTTGATGGCCCAGTTGCCGCCCGCCTCGCAGCCCGCGAGCCGGTCCCAGTCGCTGCCGTCGGAGATGACGGGGCTCGCAGGAACGGGAGCGGCCTTGGTGCCCTTGCGGATCTTCTTGGTGACGGGCTCCCTGACGACCTTGGAGCCGATCTCCTCGCGGCCGACTTCCTGGCCGTTCTTCTGCGTGACCCGATAGGACTTCATCGCCTCGCCGGCGACGCCCTCCTGCTCGACCTTGGTCTCGCCCTTCTTCATCTCCGCGTCGAGGATCTCCTCGACCGGCGCGGGGATGGGCTCGGCCACGTTGATCACGGAGATGCCGGTGCGGCTGATGTGGATCTCGGCACCGTTGGTGATCTTGAGGTCCGCGCCGCCCTCGACGGAGTCCTCGGCACCCAGCGGCGTCATCTTCTCGGCCTGCATGAGCTCGCCGACGGTCAGCGCCGTGGTCTTCAGCTGACGGGGCTCGGTGCCGCCGTCGTACACCGTGATGTTCTTCAGGCTCTTGACCTGCAGCGCCATGCCCCCGAGGGGCACGTCCTTGCCGCGGTCGTCGGAGACCCAGGCGCCCTCGTCCTCGATGCCCAGCTGGTCGAGCGCCTCGCCGACGCTGACCGAGCGGACCCAGCCCTCCTTCTGCTCGCCGTCGACGGTCGCCTTCACCAGTCGGCCGCGGTCGAGGGTGATCTTGCCGCCGTCGCCGACCTTGGCGTTCGGCGACGGGCTCAGCGCGTCGTGCTCGCCGACCGCGATGCCCTCGTCGGCGAGGATGTCGCCGACGGTCGAGTCGAACGTGCGGACGGTCTTCTCCTGGCCGTCCACGTCGACCGTGATCGACTTGTCCATCGCGATGGCGGTCGCGCCGCCGCCGGTGATGGTCACCAGCAGGGCCAGCACGGTCGCCTTGAGGAACTTGCGCTTCCACGTGCTGACGGCCTCGACGAGCGCGGGAGGCGGTCCGCTGGGCTGCGCGGTGGCGTACTGCCTCGCCGGCATCTCCTCGGGCAGCTCGTCGGGGATGACGATGGCCGGGAGGAGCGTGGTCTCGGCGTTGATCAGGCGGATGAGCTCGTCGACGTCCACGTTCGCCGTGGCGAGCAGCTCGTCCGCGTCGGAGCCGAGGACCTCGTAGACGTCGGCGGGCGTGACGCTCAGGCCGCTCAGGCTCGGGGAACTCGGGTGGTCGACGAAAGCCGGGGGTTCCATGACGCCCGTCGCGGTGGCCGTACCGGTCACCGGCGTGAACCAGTCGGTGTCGTCGTTGAACGAGTTCACCGAGCCGTTCGCGCGGGGTCTGCCGCGTTCGATCACAGGGTCGATACCTCCTGAAGGCGGGAGCCGACGCTCCGCGCACCATGGGTGCTACCTGACGTGCAGTGGAGTAACTCGACTGCTCCTCGGCAACTCCCGTGCGTTCGCTCGACTACTCGCTTCTGGCAGTGGTACCCGCCCCGACAACGGGTGTGCTCCCCCTCGCCGGCTTTCGCCGTTCGGGGGCACGGTCACGGGACCGTAACGGAGGTCGGGAAGTTCCGCAAACACCCCGCTCGAAGTTGTGATGTGAGACACCCCAATGGCGGAGTAAATGATTGCTCCATTTGCCGTAAACGCCATTACGACCACGCCACGTCACGAAGTCCGAAGACGCGCTCGGCATTTCGGGTGACCACAGCGCCGAACTCCCCGAGATCAACACCACGGAGCGTAGCGATTGCCCGAAGGGTGTAATTCGCGGCGTACGGCTCGTTCGGGCGCCCCCGGAACGGGTGGGGCGTCAGGAAGGGAGCGTCGGTCTCGACCAGGATCCGATCTTCCGGGACCCACTCGGCGGCCTCCCGCAGCGCCGCCGAGTTCTTGAACGTCACCGGCCCGGCGAACGAGAGGACGAACCCGCGCTCCACGCACGCGCGCGCGAAGTCGAGGTCGCCGGAGAAGCAGTGGAAGACCACAGTGGACGGCGCGCCCTCGGCGTCCAGAATGCTCAGGACGTCCGAGTGCGCGTCCCGGTCGTGGATCATCAGCGCCTTGCCGACGCGCTTGGAAAGCTCGATGTGCCAACGGAAAGCGTCCTGCTGCGCCGCGGGCGGCGAGTAGTCCCAGTAGTAGTCCAGACCGGTCTCGCCGATCGCGACCACGCGCGGGTGCTCGGCCAGCTTCGCCAGTTCGTCCCGCTCCGCGTCGCCGAACGACGACGTCCGGGTCGGGTGCAGCGCCACCGCGCCGAACACCCTCGGGTCCCACGTGGACGCTTCCGCGACCCAGCGGGCGGACGGCAGGTCGTCGGCGACCGTGACGACCCGGTCGATCCCCGCGGCCGCCGCCCGGTCCAGGATCTCGACCACGTCGTCGCGGGTGCGCGCGCCGCACGCGTCCAGGTGCGTGTGCGAGTCGACCACCGGTACCGGGAGCTTCTCCGGGACCGGTGGTCGCTCACCGTGCCTCTTGGACGTCACTTGACGATGGGAGCCCACTCGGGACCGGTCTCGCCCAGTTCGGGGTCGAGCTTCTGGAACAGCGGCACCGGCTTCTCCAGCGGCCTGCCGACCTCGATCGGCGTCGAGGCCCAGGTCGCCTGCTCACCCGCGTAGTCGCCGGTCAGGATCGGGTACTTGCGGTCCGTCTCGTCCAGGTCGGTGACCTCGACCATCTGCGGCTGCGCGGCCCACACGCCCGTGCCGCCCAGCGCCTCGTGCACCTTCTGCGCCGAGTGCGGCAGGAACGGCGTCAGCAGCGTGTTCGCGTCCTGCACGACCTGGAGCGCGGTGTGCAGGATCGTGTCCCTGCGGTCCGGGTCGTCCTTGACCTTCCACGGCTCCTGCTCGGACAGGTACCTGTTCGCGGCCGTGACGACCCGCATGGCCTCGCTCGAAGCGAGCTTGAACCGGGAACGGCGCAAGTTCGCGCCGACCGTCTCGAACGCCGCGCGCGAGAGCGCCTTCAGCTCCTCGTCCGCCGCGGTCGGGGCCGACGGGCGCGGGATGGAGCCGACGTTCTTGTGCGCCATCGAGACCGACCGGTTGACCAGGTTGCCCCACTCGTTCGCCAGCTCGAAGTTGGTGCGCCGGACGAACTCGTCCCAGGTGAAGTCGGTGTCCTGGTTCTCGGGACCCGCCACCGAGATGAAGTAGCGCAGCGCGTCCGGACCGAAGTCGCGGAGGAAGTCGCGCACGTAGATCACGGTGCCGCGGGAGGTGGAGAACTTCGAGCCGCTCATCGTGAGGAACTCGCTGGAGACGACCTCGGTCGGCAGGTTCAGGTTCCCGAAGGAGCCGGGCTGCCCGCCCTTGTCGCCGGTGCCGTTCTGCCCCATCAGCAGCGACGGCCAGATCAGCGAGTGGAAGACGATGTTGTCCTTGCCCATGAAGTAGTAGCCCTGGGCCGAGGGGTCGGTCCAGAACTCCTTCCAGGCGTCGTCGTTCCCGCTGCGCCGAGCCCACTCGACGCTGGCGGACAGGTAGCCGATCACCGCGTCGAACCACACGTAGAACCGCTTCATCGGCTGGTCGCGCCAGCCGTCCAGCGGCACCGGGATGCCCCAGTCGAGGTCGCGGGTGATCGCGCGCGGGCGCAGGTCGCCGAGCAGGTTCTGGCTGAACTTGAGCACGTTCGGCCGCCAGTCCGTGCGGCCGGACAGGTAGCCGCCGAGCGACTCGGCGAACGCGGGCAGGTCCAGGAACAGGTGCTCGGTCTCGATGAACTTCGGCACCTCGCCGTTGATCCGCGACCGCGGGTTCTTCAGGTCGGCCGGGTCCAGCTGGTTGCCGCAGTTGTCGCACTGGTCGCCGCGCGCGCCGTCGTACCCGCAGATCGGGCAGGTGCCCTCGATGTAGCGGTCGGGCAGCGTCCGGCCGGTCGACGGGCTGATCGCGCCCATCTGCGTCTTCGGCACGACGTAGCCGTTGCGCCACAGGCCGAGGAACAGCTCCTGCACCACCCGGTAGTGGTTGCCGGTGGTGGTGCGGGTGAACAGGTCGTAGGACAGCCCGAGGCCCTGGAGGTCCTCGGCGATCACGCGGTTGTACTTGTCGGCCAGCTCGCGGGTGGTCAGGCCCTCCTGGTCGGCCTGCACCGAGATCGGTGTGCCGTGCTCGTCGGTGCCGCTGACCATGAGCACCCGGTTGCCCGACATTCGCATGTAGCGGGAGAACACGTCGGAGGGGACACCGAAACCGGAAACGTGGCCGATGTGGCGGGGGCCGTTGGCGTATGGCCAGGCCACCGCCGTCAACACGGGGGCACTCATGCGGGTAAGCCTACGGATGACCACCGGCGGGCCGCGCGCCGGTCGTCCGACCAGGACTAGTCAGCCGTGATCTACCTCACGAGGAGCGGGTTCCTCCGCCCTGACCACGGAAAAGGTCGCGAACGACGTCAGCGGGCGCTGACCGCCGCGTCGTAGAGCGCCTTCTTGCTCACGCCCGCCGCCTCGGCGACCTCGGCGGCGGCGGACTTCATCCGCTCGCCGTCGGCGACCCGCTGCCGCACCTCGGCGACCAGCGACGCCAGGTCGGTGGGAGCCTCGGACGGTTCGGCGCCGGACAGCACGACGGTGATCTCGCCGCGCACGCCGTCGACGGCCCACTCGGCCAGTTCCCCCAGGCCGCCGCGCTTCACCTCCTCGTAGGTCTTGGTCAGCTCGCGGCACACCGCGGCGGCCCGGTCCGCGCCCAGCACGAACGCGGCGTCGGCGAGCGTGTCGGCGATCCGGTGCGGCGACTCGAAGAACACGACCGTCCGCGGCTCGGTCTTGAGCCCCGCGAACCACTTGCGCCGCTCCCCCTGCTTGCGCGGCGGGAACCCGTCGAAGCAGAACCGGTCGCACGGCAGACCCGACACGGCCAGCGCCGTCGTGACCGCGGAAGGCCCCGGCAGGCACGTCACGGGCAGGTCCTCGGCCACGCACGCGGCCACCAGCCGGTAGCCCGGATCGGACACGCTCGGCATGCCCGCGTCGGTCACCAGCAGCACCGTCGACCCCGCGTGCATCGCCTCCACCAGGCCCGGAAGCCTGCTGACCTCCACCTGGTCGTAGAAGCTCACGACCCGGCCGGTGGGCTTCACGTTGAGCGCGGACGCCAGCCAGTGCAACCTGCGGGTGTCCTCCGCCGCCACGACGTCGGCGGTCTCCAACGCCTCCACGAGCCGGGGGGACGCGTCGCGAACTTCGCCCAGTGGCGTGGCTGCCAGAACCAAACGGCCTGATCCAGATACGGGACTCACAGCCTTCACCCTACGATCGCACCCGTGAGCCTCCTCGTGCCGCAGTCACCAGACGACGTGGTCGACGTCGGCGACGTCCCGCCCGCGTCCCGCCCGGCAGGCGCCGACCGCGAGGACCGGGTCGACGCGCTGACCCCGCGCGTGCCGTCGAACCTGATGCGCGGCTGGTTGATGACGCTGACCCTCGCGCTGGTCGGCGGGCTGGTGCGGTTCTGGAACCTCGGGTTCCCGACCGACAAGGGCACGCCGATCTTCGACGAGAAGCACTACGTGCCGCAGGCGGCGCAGGTGGTGCGCAACGGCGGTGTCGAGGACAACCCCGGCTACGAACTGGTGGTGCACCCGCCGCTGGGCAAGCAGCTCATCGGGCTCGGCGAGTGGGTGTTCGGCTACGACGGCGTCGGCTGGCGGTTCGCCTCGGCCGTCGCGGGCACGGTCAGCATCCTGCTGATCATCCGGATCGCCCGCCGCCTGACGGGGTCCGACCTGCTCGGCGCCATCGCGGGCATCCTGCTGATCTGCGACGGCGTCTCGCACGTCCAGTCGCGGATGGGGATGCTGGACATCTTCCTGGCCGTGTTCGTCGTGGCGGCGTTCGGCTGCCTGGTGGTCGACCGGGACCAGATGCGGTCCCGGCTGGCGGTGGCGGTCCGCGAGGGCTGGATCGACAAGTCGCCGTACGGGCCGTGGCTCGGGTTCCGCTGGTGGCGCTTCGGCGCGGGCGTGTGCCTCGGCCTCGCGTGCGGCGTGAAGTGGTCCGGCCTCTGGTACGTGGCCGCGTTCGGCGTCCTGTCCGTCGTGTGGAGCGCGCTGGCCCGCCGCTCGGCGGGCGTGCGCAGCCCGTGGCTCGGCTCGATCGCGAAGGACGTGGCGCCGTCGCTGGTGGCGCTGCTGCTCATCCCGGTCCTGGTCTACCTCGGCACGTGGTGGGCGTGGTTCGCCAGCGAGACCGGCGTCGACCGGCACGTGGCGGGCGTGAAGATCGGCAAGGACTCGTTCGTGCCGGAGGCCCTGCGCGAGCTCTGGTACTACAGCGGCAACGTGCTCGACTTCCACAGCAAGCTGGTGACGTCGGACACGAACCGGCACCCGTGGGAGTCGAAGCCGTGGACGTGGCCGATGGGCCTGCGGCCGATGCTCTACTACTACGAGGGCGCGGTGCAGGGCTGCGGCCAGGCCAGCTGCGTCGGCGCGATCATGCTGATCGGCACGCCCGCCATGTGGTGGCTGGCGTTCCCGGCGATCGCGTGGGGCCTGTGGCGCTCGGTCGCCCGGCTCGACTGGCGCTACGCGGGCGTGCTCGTGGCGTACATGGCGGGCCTGCTGCCGTGGTTCCTGAACCTGGACCGGCAGATGTACTTCTTCTACGTGACGCCGATGGCGCCGTTCCTGGTCCTGCTGATCACGCTGGCGCTCGGGCACGTGCTCGGGCCGGTGGTGGCGGGCAAGGAGCGGCGGGGCACCGGTCTGCTCGCGGTGGCCCTGTACGTGGGGCTGGTGGTGGCGAACTTCGTGTGGCTGTGGCCGATCCTGAACGGGAACGCGATCACGCCGGAGATGTGGGAGATGCAGCGCTGGCTGCCGTCGTGGAGCTAGATTTTTCGGCTCTACCCGATCGGGTGACAGGCCGACCCCCGGTTCTTGTCGGGGGTCGGCGGTTCACTCGATCCCATGACCGAACTACAGCAAACTGCCGCTCAACCGCGTGGTCTCCGGCCCGTCCTGGGAGGACGGGGCCGTGGACACGAGGGCGACCGGCACGTCGGCCGGTGGCGTGAAGTCCTCTTCGGGCCTGATCCGCGGCGGCGTGGCGGCCCAGGGCTTGAGGGTCTGCACGACCTCCTCGTAGAAGCCCGTCACGGACCCGAGCACGGAGTCGATGAAGGAGCTCCGCCCGCCGCCGCGCTTGGTCCCCATCGGGCCGGACTGCTCGATCCGGAAGCTCCGGATCTCCTTCTGCGGGTCCACGAGCAGCACGCCGGGGTTCTCGCGGACGAACGCGAGCAGCTCGGAAGCGCCCCCACCACGCCCGTGCAGCGCGAACGCCTCCAACCGCAGCGATCCGGGAGCGTCCTTCAGCTGCCGGATCAGCCAGTTGACGCGCGTGGTGGGCCGTCCCTCCTTCGGCGCGTCCAGGTCCACGTGGCACAGGACCCGTCCGGCTCGCAGGTCGGCGACGACGTGCAGCGTGCCGACCGTGCCGGGGATCTGGATCCCACCGGTCAGCCGCCCTTCGGCCACCAGGTGCGCGACCTGCTTCGCCACGCGGCTCTGCGGGTCCGCCAGTTCCTTGCGCGACAGCGCGGGCGTCACCTCGGTGCCGAGCCGCCGCCCCAGCTGCAGGCTGGCGAACCGCAACAGCGCGTCGAACCGCAGCGCGATCTCCGACGCCGCCTTGTCAGCGGGCCGCACCGTGCCCGCCGCGACCGCTTCCCGCAGCGGGACCCAGGAGGCGCCCATGTCGTCGAACTCCATGGCCCCGGACCGCGGGTGCTCCAGGTACCGGATCAGCTCCCCGAGCACCCAGGCCTGGTCGGGATCGGCAACCCCGCGGTGCTCCTTCTGCATCACGGCCTCACCCAGCACCTCGGTCCAGGACCAGTGGTGCAACGCGACCTTCCGCAGCTTCCGCCGGTCGACAGCGGTCGGGTGCTGCCCCGGCATGGCCGGGATCTCGTTGGAGATGGTGATCAACGCGTCGAACCCGAACTCCCGCGCGACGTCCAGGTAGTTCTCCAACTGCTCCGCCTGCAACGAGTTGGTCCCGGTCTTCACCTCGACCAGGGCGGTCCACGTCCGCTGACCCCGAACGACCCGAACCAGCCCGTCCGGGATCACCTTCCGCCCGTCCAACTCGAACGGCACCTCGATGAACGTCCGAACAGCGGCGGCAGGCGCCCCGAGCGGCTGCGTCAACGCCCGCCCGAACTCCCGCACAGCCGACATCACCGCCAGCAACGCCGAGGTGGCCCGCCGCTCCTGCTCATCAGCACCGTTGATGCCCGAGGTGGGAATCAGTCGAGCAGCGTGCCAACTCTCCTCAGCCGACAAGGTCCACCTCGTTCACCGCTCACGGTTCGCATTACCGCTTTGGTCGCCAAGGATCAGAACTTCGTTACTCACGGCCGCTCACACCACAGCCACCCCGCCACACCCACAACCCACACCCACACAACCCCTCCGCAGCTCAGGCGGAAGCACGCACAACGCCCCCCGTACCCCCTGGGCGGAAGCACGCACCAACCCACCGCCCCCAGCGGAAGCACGCAACAAAAGAGAGCCCAGACCCCTCCCTGCCCCCGATCCCCAGCGCCCTCATGTCCGTCCGCTACGGGTCAAGGCATCTTTCCCGCCTTGACGCGGCGCGGACGGACATGGAGACAATCGCGCCTCGGGGGCACCAACCCACCAACCGAAAACCCAACCCTCAACGAACCGGCCGAGTAGGCGGATCGGGCTTGGAGATCATCCGGGTGACCGGCCCCTCCTTCGACACCCCCGCATTCGACAACCACCCGTTCAACTCCCCACGGATGGCCGCGAGCGAGGGCCGCCGAGCCGGATCGGCGTCCAAGGCCGACACCAGCAACCGGTGGTGAGCGCTGCGCATGGGCAGCTTCACGTTCGGCTCCCCCTGGGCGGCGGCCATCAGCGAGGAGATCGGGTTGTCCCGAGTCCCGCGGGGCGGGTGCCCGGTCAACGCGTAGCTCACCGTCGCGGCCAACTGCCAGGCGTCCGAAGCAGGGCTGGCGGCATCTCCGCGGGCCGTCTCCGGCGCCAGGAAGTCGGGTGTGCCGACCATCATCCCGGCGGCGGTGAGCGTGCTGTCCCCCTTCGACCGGGCGATCCCGAAGTCGATGAGGTGGGCGGTGCCCTCGGTGTCGACGATGACGTTGGACGGCTTCACGTCCCGGTGCAGCACACCGCGGTCGTGGGCGGCGGCCAGCGCGTCGGCCATGTTGACCCACAGCCGGGCGGCGAGGGTGTCCGCGAGCAGTCCGCTCTTGAGCACCACGTCGGACAGCGGGTCGCCGTCGATGTACTCCATCACGATGGCGAGGCCGTCCGGGTCCTGCACGATGTCGAATACCCGCACGCAGTTCGGGTGCCGCACGGCGGCCAACGCCCGTGCCTCGCGCAGCATGCGCTGTTCGGTGTCCGAGTCCGGCGCATGGGCCAGCTTCACCGCGACGGTCCGGTCGAGCTGGGTGTCGACGGCGAGCCAGACGGTGCCGAACCCGCCACGACCGAGTTGCCGCACGCGGCGGAACCGACCGCTGGCCGGGTTCCACACCTTCTCCTCGCCGCTGGCCATCGGGCCTGAGGCGGAGGCGGCGGCAGCCGCGGCGCCGGGCCCGAACGGCAACGGCCCCGGTGTGTCGGCCAGCTTCGACAACGGCTGGGGCTGTTCGACGCGCGTGGGCGGCGGCGACTGCGGCGTCTCGACCCTGGTGGGCCGCGGCGGCTGACCGTGCGGCTGGGATTGGGGCTGGGGCGGCTGCTGGGTCGACGGTTGCTCGACCCGCGTGGGCGCCGGGTCCTTGCGCGGCACCTCGGCGACCCGCGTCGGCGGGTACTGGCGGGGCGGCGGCTTCTGGACGGGCTGCTGCACCGGCTGCGACTGCGGGGTCGGCGGCTGGTGCGGCTGGTACGGCGGCGGCGCCCCGGGGGCGCGGTACGGCGGGAGCTGGGCAGGCTGGTACGGCGGGGGCTTCTGGGGCCCCTTCTGCGGCCCCTGGTGAGGCTGCGGCGGGGGCACGCGGTTGGCCGCGGCCTGCGGGGCCTCGTTGCCGCGATCACGTCCGGGGCGGTTCA
This sequence comes from Umezawaea sp. cmx-9-4, assembly GCA_049997955.1. Lineage (GTDB taxonomy): Bacteria > Actinomycetota > Actinomycetes > Mycobacteriales > Pseudonocardiaceae > Umezawaea. The sequence goes on from JAEBDY010000006.1 coordinate 331,760, forward strand.
GCATGGCCGTAGTCAACCCGAAGATGCGCACGACGAAGGAGCCAATCAGCGCAATCGGAAAAAATCCGAGGAGCAGGTGGCCCACCAGCGTCACCGGCAGCAACGACGTGGCCACCAACAGCACCAGGAAGGGAGGCCAGAACACCCGGCGGGGCCAGCTCGGCCCGAGTCGGAACGCGGATCCGGCCTGCATCATCACGAACAGCAGGCACAGCAGCGCCAGCACGGCGGTGATGCCCGCGGCCACCAGGAACACGACCCGCGTGCCCGCCGGGTCCCTGACGATCGAGCCGATCGACTGCGCGCCCACCAGGTAGTCGAACTGGGTGAACTTGCCGCACGGAGTGCTGTCCAACGACTCCATGCCCGCCAGCGTGCGGCTGCGCAACGCCTCGTCCGCACCGGAGAACAGCAGCCACGGCAGCACGAGCGTGCTGCTCACCCCGAGCGCCGCGAAGATCGCGCCCGCGACCGGCCCGTAGGAGTTCCCCACGACCCGGCGGACCGTGATCGCCAGCAGCGCGGCGATCGTCGGCAGCAGCCCGGCGGCCGCACCCAGCGCCGTCACGGACCACGCCCAGTCTCCGGGGCAAAGCGGCAGTGCCCAGCCGTGCAGCCATTCGAGCAAGGACTCGGCCAGCCCCACGACTTCCACCACCCCTCTCGACAGCCCCCACCCTATGCGGGCGGCGGTTCACCGGTGGCCGGTCGGTAGGAAATTCACCACCGGGTCGTAACGGCAAATCCGATACCGGACAGGTCCTCAATGGACGCTGCGCACCTGATCAGACCGGACGTGGCCACTCGACGCGCGGGTTCACCCCACCCGACCACCGGTTATGCCATCGCGATATGCCCCACACCCGTGCAACCTGCACGGACGTCCCGCATTCAGCCGATTCCGCCCGACCCGGACCAGAGTCCAACGGCCCCATTTCCGAACCACCCACGACCGAGCCGATCGAAATGGCAATCGCCATCAAGACCGGCCGCAATGATCCGCGCACCGAACGAGCACTCCACCACCGGGCCCCGCACGACTCGCCGACCTGCTCGAAGATCGTCTCGACGCGATCCCGGCCCCGCCGACACCGGTCTACGGCGCGACGGCGCGACGGTCGTGGCAGGGGCGGCCGGAACGCCAGGTCGCGGTGGCGCCGGCGATGATGGTGTCGAGCCTGTCCCTGGCACTCGCCAGGTCGCCGATCTGCCGGTCGACGCGGTCCCGCTCGGCCGCCAACCAGGTGAGCAGCTCCGGGGTCACCTCACCGGTCTCGACGCACGGGAGCACGGTCCGGATCGACTTGCTCGGCAGCCCCGCCGCGTAGAACTCCTGGATCAGCCGGACCTGGTCCACGCCGCTGTCCGGGTAGTGCCGCTGGCCGCTCGGGCTGCGTTCCGAAACGAGCAGCCCCTGCTCCTCGTAGTACCGCAGCGCCCGGACGCTCACGCCCGCCTGCGCCGCGAGTTCACCGATCCGCATCGCACCTCCCCGTTGTGGTCCGACTCACCTTACTTGCCTCTGACGTCAACGTCAGGTTTTAGCGTGGCCAGGTCCCCGCGGGACGAGGCGTGCCACACCGGCACCCCCTGCGGATCCGAGGAGAGGACTCCCATGTCGACCCGTGCCGCCCAGGCGCTGTCCCGCCCCGTGAAGATCGGCGGCCTCACCGTCCCGAACCGCATCGCCATGGCCCCGATGACCCGCGCGCAGTCACCTGACGGCGTGCCGAGCGAGGAGGTCGCCGCGTACTACGCCCGACGCGTGGCGGGCGGGACGGGCCTGATCATCACCGAGGGCACCTACATCGGCCACCCCTCCGCAGGCCAACACGACCAGGTGTCACGCCTGCACGGCGACGCCGCGCTGGCGGGCTGGTCCGGGGTCGTCGAGGCCGTCCACGAGGCGGGCGGTCTGATCATGCCGCAGCTCCAGCACGTCGGCATGGTCCGCACGGCAGGCGAACCGCCCTACCCCGACGCCCCCGCCATCGGCCCTTCCGGCCTGACCCTGGACGGCAGGACCGGTCAGGGCCACGCGATGACCCCGACCGACATCGACACCGTCGTCCAGGCCTTCGCCGACGCGGCGGCCACCGCCGAACGACTCGGCTTCGACGGCGTGGAACTGCACGGTGCCCACGGCTACCTCATCGACCAGTTCCTCTGGTCCACCACCAACCGCCGCACCGACGACTACGGCGGCGACGCAGCCTCCCGCACCCGCTTCCCCGCCGAGATCATCGCCGCCATCCGCGGCCGCGCCTCCCCCGACTTCCCAATCGTCCTGCGACTGTCCCAGTGGAAGATGTCCGACTACGACGCCAGGATCGCCGAAACCCCGGAGGAACTGGGCACCATCCTCGGCGCACTCGTCGACGCGGGCGCGGACGCCTTCCACGCCTCCACCCGCCGCTACTGGCACCCGGAGTTCGACGGCTCCGACCTGAACCTCGCGGGCTGGACCAAGAAGCTCTCGGGCAAGCCCACCATCACCGTCGGCTCGGTGGGCTTGGACAACGAGTTCACGTCCAGCCTCGCAGGCGAACCCGCGGCCACCACGGGCATCGACCGCCTGCTGGACCGCCTGGAAGCAGATGAGTTCGACATGGTCGCCATCGGCCGCTCGCTCCTCGCCGATCCCGCCTGGGCGACCAAGATCCTCGCAGGCCAGGAGAACGACATCACCCCCTTCACCCCAGGGGCACTGGCCGTCCTGCACTAGAAGAGTCCACGCCCGAGCAGGACCAGGGGTCGCACCCTGAAACAACGCAGGCGACCTGGGGTCCGCAACTTCCGCGAACTCGGACCGCCTGAACCGAATGGACGTGACACCACAGCAGGAGAGCCCCGAACCTGCCGCTCCGCGCGAATCACCACAACGCACCAGCAGCGTCCGGGCGCAGCCTCAGCCCTCGAAAAACACGCGAAACGCAAAGGAGGCGAATGCTCTTCGCGAGCATTCGCCTCCGTTTGCGTGGAGCTGCGGGGAATCGAACCCCGGACCTTCTCGATGCGAACGAGACGCGCTACCAACTGCGCTACAGCCCCTCGTTGTCGTGCCAGAGAAGCATATCAGTAGCGCGGGGGTGGTTTTGCCACCCCCCTCTACTCACCCGCGGCGCGTCGGTAGCGCGGGTACTGCGGGCCGTCGAGTTCCACGAAGACCGGGTCCTCGTCGTCCGCTTCGACCACGATGGTGCCGGGTCGGGTGCGGTGCTGGAACCGCGGTCGCGGGGCCAGTCCGGTCTCCTGGTGCTCTTCGGGCTCGGGGGTCGGTTCCGCGGCTCGGGGTTGCTCGACCTCGGGGCGTGCGGTCGGGGTCGGCGCGGGGGCCGTGCGGCGCCGGGCCTGCGCGAGGCGGGCTTGGCGGCGGGCGCGGACGTCCTCCTCGATGCGCACCTGGCGGCGCAGGTAGACGAGGTAGCCGACGAGCACCAGGTCGACCGCGGCGTGGCCCCACCAGACGACCGGGTAGAGGATGCCCGCGAGCAGGCCGGTCACCACGGAGGCGACCAGCATGAACGCGACGACCCGGCGGCGGAACGCGTAGCGGGCCTGGGCCACGATGCGCGCGGTCTCGGCGTCGAAGCCGCCTCGGCCCGGTCGGTACGGGCGGTGCACGACGTCGTCGTCGAGGTACTCGTCGTAGTCGTCGTCGAAGTGGGCTTCGAACTCGTCGATGAGCTCGTCGTCGTCAGGCATGGGGTACTCCTCTTCCATGCTGCCGCGCGTGCTCCCCGCTCTCACGTTCCGGGCGTCCGAGTCCGCGGTGCGAGCAACTTCCGTGCGCTTGCGGGCGACCATCGGGACGAGGACGACCAGCCAGGCTACTACCAGCCCGACGATGATCAACGAACTCGGCATCCCCGTCACCTCCCCCTGCCAGCAAGCGGAACGCGTCGTGCGTTCGCCACGCTAGTCACAACAGTCACACCTGTGTCGGAGGCTCGCCGGGTGCCGTACGTACGAAGGTGTGCTTTATCACCCACTTTCGGGTGAGCCCTTTACTGCGGTCGGACGCTGTGCTCAGGGGATTTGGGCGTTGCCGCGTGCGACCAATCGGCGCACCAGGCCCTCCGGGGACGCCTCTTCACTCGTCATCGCGTAGCAGTAGTGGTCGCGCCAGGCGTGGGCCACGTCGAGGTACCGCTGGAAGAGCCCCTCCTCGCGGAACCCGGCCTTGCCGAGAACCCGCAGGCTGGCGACGTTCTCGGGCCGCACGGTGGCTTCCAGGCGGTGCAGCCCGGCGTCGCCGAAGCAGTGGTCGACCACGAGCGCGAGGGCCGCGGTCGCCACACCGCCCTTCGCGTGGTCGGCGGCGACCCAGTAGCCGACCCACGCCGAGCGCAGCGAGCCGCGGACGACGTTGCCGACGGTGATCTGGCCCGCGAGCTCACCGTCGACGGTGATCACGAAGGGCAGCGCTTGGCCGCGTCGGGCGAGCGCCCTGAGCGAGGACCACTGGGCGGGCCAGGCCAGCACCGAGTTGCGCTCGTGCCAGCCGTCGGTGGCGGTGGGCTCCCAGTTCTCCAGGTAGGCGCGGTCGCGGAGCCGGACGCGGCTCCACGCGGTGCCGTCCAGCAGCTTGGGCGGGCGCAGCGCGACGACGCCCGCCCGCACCCGGAGGGGGCCGAGCCTCGCGGGCCAGCCGGGGTGCCTGCCGGACTCCAGGTGGAACGAGGCGCTCATCCGCGCTGGGCGAGGAAGCTGACGAACACTTCCTCGCCGACGGCGACGTCGGTGACGTCCTCGTCGAGCATGATCAGGCAGTTCGCCTCGGCCAGCGACGCGAGCAGGTGCGAGCCGGACGTGCCGAGCGGCTGGACCAGGTACTCGCCGTTCTCGGCGTCGCGCAGCAGCTGGCCGCGCAGGAAGCCGCGGCGGCCCTTGGTGGACGTCAGCGGGGACAGCAGCCGGGCGGCGACCGCGCGCCGGTACGGGTTGCGCTTGCCGAGGGCCGCCCTGATCAGCGGCCGGACCAGCACCTCGAACACCACCAGCGCGCTCATCGGGTTCGCGGGCAGCAGGAACGTGGGCACGGCGTCCGGGCCGAGCCTCCCGAACCCCTGCGCGGAGCCGGGGTGCATGGCGACGCGCGTGACGTCCAGGTCGCCGAGGTCGGCCAGCGCGGCCCGCACCTCGTCGCCGACGACTCCGCCGACGCCACCGGCGACCACGACGATCTCGGACAGCAGCAGTCGGCCCTCGACGACCTCGCGGAGCCTGCGCGGGTCGGCGGACTGGATGCCGACCCGGCTGACCTCCGCGCCCGCGTCGCGGGCGGCGGCGGCCAGCGCGTAGGAGTTCACGTCGTAGACCTGGCCCTGGCCGGGCGTGCGGTCGACGTCGACCAGCTCCTCGCCGACCGAGATCACCGAGACCCTCGGCCGGGGGTGGACGAGCACCTTGTTGCGCCCCACGGCCGCCAGCAGGCCGACCTGGGCCGAGCCGATGGACGCGCCGCGGCGCACGGCGATGTCACCGGTCTGCACGTCCTCGCCGGTCCGGCGGACGAACGCGGCGGACGGCACCGAGCGCTGCACGGTCACCTTGGCCTGGTGGCCGTCGGTGTACCCGAGCGGCACGACGGCGTCGGCCAGCGTGGGCAGCGGCGCCCCGGTCGCGACCCGGACCGCCTGGCCCGGCTGCAGCCTGCGCGGCTGCCGCGACCCGGCGGGGATCTCGCCGACCACGGGCAGCTGCACCTGCTGCTCACCCGCTGCCTGCACGTCCACGCTGCGGACCGCGTAGCCGTCGACGGCGGCCTGGTCGAAACCGGGCAACGCTCGTTCCGCGACGACTTCCTCCGCGCAGAGCAGACCCTGCGACTCGGAGATCGCGACCCGCACCGGGGCGGGCCGCACGGCGGCCGCGATCACCCTGGCGAGCTGCTCGTCCACTGACCTCATCGTTGAAACCTCGCTCAAGAGTTGTCGAGGCGTTCCCGCAACCACACCCCAAGCTCGGGCCCGTAGTCGGGATGCTCGAGTGCGAAGTCAACCGCAGCTCGGAGGAATCCTCCCGGATTGCCCAAGTCGTGTCGCCCGCCGCGGTGGACCACCACGTGGACCGGATGACCCTCGGAGATGAGCAGGGCAATGGCATCCGTGAGCTGGAGCTCGCCGCCCGCGCCCGGCGTGATGCGCTTCAACGCGTCGAAGATCGCCCGATCGAGCAAGTAGCGACCGGCCGCGGCGAACGTCGACGGCGCGTCCTCGGCCTTCGGCTTCTCGACCATGCCGACGACCTTCTTCACGTCGTCGTCACCGGTCTCGCGGACGTCGAACACGCCGTACGCGGAGATCTGCTCGCGCGGGATGTCGAACGCGCACAGGACCGTGCCGCCGTGCTCCTGGCGAACGGCGGCCATGCGGGCCAGCACGCCGGTCGGCAGCACGAGGTCGTCCGGCAGCAGGACGGCGACGGCGTCGTCCTCGCCGGTCAGGTTGCCCTCGGCGCAGCCGACGGCGTGGCCGAGGCCCAGCGCCTGCTCCTGGATCGCGGTCTCGACCGTCTCGAACAGCTCCTCGGCGCGGCGGACCTTCGCGGCCAGCTCGTGCTTGCCGCGGCCTTCGAGCGTGGCCTCCAGCTCCGGCTGCGGGCGGAAGTACTCGGCGACGGCGTCCTTGCCGGGCGACGTCACGATGATCAACCTGGTGGCGCCCGCCTCGGCCGCCTCGCTGGCGACGTACTCGATGCCGGGCGTGTCCACGACGGGCAACAGCTCCTTGGGCACCGCCTTCGTCGTCGGCAGGAAGCGGGTCCCGAGACCGGCTGCGGGCACGATTGCGGTGCGGAAGGCGCGAGACGAGCTCATGGGTGACGAGCGTAGTGCCGTACCTAGGGTTACCTCCCATGACGTCCGATCAACTCGAACGGAAGACCGCCGAACGGGGGCGCCTGCTGGCGGCCCGCCGGGCGGTGCCCGCCGCCGATCGCGCGCTCGTTGCCGCCGCGCTGGCCACCGGGGTGCTCGACGTGGTCGCCGCGTACGACATCGCCCCTGGTGGAACGGTGTGCGCGTACCTCGCGGTCGGGTCGGAACCGGGCTCGGTCGCGATGCTGGACGCGTTGCGCGCGGCCGGGTACCGGGTGCTGCTGCCGATCGTGGTCGGCGCGGCGCCACTCGATTGGGCTGAGTACACGGGCGACCACGCTCTGCGACCGGGGCCGCACGGGCTGCGCGAGCCCACCGGTGCGCCACTGGGTGCGTCTGCCATCGCTTCGGCGACGTTGGTGCTGGTCCCGGCGCTGGCGGTGGACCGACGGGGGACGCGGATCGGCAAGGGCGGCGGCCACTACGACCGGTCGTTGCCGATGACGGACGCGCCACTGGTCGCCGTGGTCCGGGACGCCGAGTTCGTCGACGACCTGCCGGTCGAGCCGCACGACGTGCGGATGACGGCCGTCCTCACCCCCTCGGGCCTGCGCGGGGTGTGACGTTCAACCAAGTTGTTTGCGCGCCGCGACCCGCCTGGCGCATGATGCAGTATTGGCACTCGTTGTGTCCGAGTGCCAACTCCGGATGAAGCTCGTGGAGGGCAAGTGCCGACCTACCAGTACGCCTGCACCGAGTGCGACCACCGCTTCGACGCGGTCCAGTCGTTCACCGACTCGGCGCTGACCGAGTGCCCGGAGTGCAGCGGCAGGCTGCGCAAGCTCTACGGCAACGTGGGCGTCGTGTTCAAGGGCAGCGGTTTCTACCGCACCGACAGCCGGTCCAGCACCAGCGCCCCGGCTCCGGCGGCCGCCGCGGCTCCTGCGGCGAGCAGCGACACCAAGAGCAGCGGCGGCGACTCGAAGCCGTCCACCACCAGCACCAGCACTCCGGCGAGCACGCCCGCGAAGGCCGCTTCCTGAGTCGAGTTGTCCACAGGCCCCCGAGTTGTCCACAGCTCGGGGGTTTGCGCTTTCTGCACCCCGTGATCCGCCATAACGTCGACCTGTGCCCCTCCACCTCCTGCCCCGGTTGCGCAAAGCCCTGGCCTGCCTGTTCGCCCTGCTGGCCGTCGGGTTCGCCCTGTGGCCCACCCCTGCGCCCGCCGCCGCGGTCGTCGCCGCGCACGACCTCGCGCCCGGCGTCGCGCTGACGGAGTCGGACCTGCGGTTGGCGCCGTTGACGGAGAGACCGGCCGGGGTCGTGGAGTCGGTCGAGGCCGTGGTCGGGCAGGCGTTGACGGGCGCGGCCAGGTCGGGTGAGCCGATCACCGACGTCCGGCTGACCGCCGCCGATCCGGACACGACGTCGGTGGCCGTGCGGTTGGCCGACGCCGGAGTCGCCGAACTGCTGAGACCGGGCAGCCGGGTCGACGTGGTCGGATCGGACGCGGAAGTCCTGGCAGACGGGGCGACGGTGCTGTCGGTGCGGGAAGCGAAACCCGACCGACTCGTGGTGCTGGGCTTGAGCAGGAAGAATGCGACTCGAATAGCGGCAGTGTCACTCGAACAGCCACTTGCCGTTACCCTCCGCTAACCCCCTGCTCGTCCCCACATCACAGAGGAGCTGGCTGTGTTCAAGGGCTTCAAGGACTTCTTGATGCGCGGCAACGTCATCGACCTGGCCGTGGCCGTGGTCATCGGCGCCGCGTTCACGTCCATCGTCACGGCGTTCACGTCGAACTTCATCAACCCGCTGGTCGCGCTGATGGGCGGCAGCAACGTCACCGGCCTCGCGGTCCAGCTCAACAGCTCCAACGAAAAGACGATCATGGACTTCGGTGCGCTCATCACCGCGGTCATCAACTTCGCGATCGTGGCAGCGGTCGTCTACTTCGTCCTCGTCCTGCCGATGAAGACGATCAAGGAACGTCGTGAGCGCGGCAAGGAAGTCGGTCCCTCCGAGCCGACTGACACGGAGCTGCTCATGGAGATCCGCGACCTGCTGGCGGCGCAGCAGCACCGAAGCTGAGTCGATGGGCCGCTGCCGGGTTCGCCGCTCGTGGACCCGGCAGGGGCTTGGGTGTGCTGGGCTGGCCGTGTCCCTGCGGCTACTCGCGGTGCTCCCGACGCGTGGGAGCTGATTGGCTTCCGCTGGCGCGACTGGATTGCCTTTGCGGTGGGGGATCGTGCTTGCTGGGAGTGCGGACCGTTCCAGTGGTGGGTGCAATTCCGCTTTGGCAGCGCTTTGGCACCTGCGTAATGCGGCAGGGCCGGGTCTGTCTCTTCCGGCGGAGTCTGTGTGTCCGGCGGGGTTCATCTTCTCGGGACGGGTTTGGCTGCTCCAGAGGGAGTTTTTCCTCTGGCGGGATGGATAGCTTCAGCTTTGCTGGCAGTGTTGGGTCCAACCCGTGTTCGGCGGCTTAGCTGGTTTCGGCTTTCACGCGGGGCTGGGTCTGTCTTTCCTCTGTCCCTCACTTCCAGCAGCACGACCGGGTCCGCATGCACCAGGAGGTCCGCTTACTTCCTACCTGAGGGCGGATAGCGCTGGCTTGCTGGCAGCGCTGAGACCGAGCCCTGTCGTCCGATGGCGTGGCTGGGTCCGGCTTCACCGTGGGACTGCTCGTGACTTTCCACTGTTGCGTACTTCCAGCGACATGACCGGGTCCGCATTCCAGGAGGGAGGTCGCTTACTTCCTACCGGCGGTGGATAGCTTGCTGGCAGTGCTGGGAGCAAGCCCTGCCGTCTGGTGGGGTGGCCGGGTCCGGCTTCTCACGTGGGACCGGTCTGACTTTGCGACAGCGCTGAGTACTGGCCTGTTTTCTGGCGGCAGGGATGGCTTTGGCGTTCCGGTGATGCCGAGTTCTGCCCTACCGGCCGTCGGGTCTGCCTTCAGGGTCGTGGTCAAGCCGTGCTTTTAGCGGTTGCGGGGCTGGCGTTGTCTTTCAGCGTTGCCGGTGCGGCTCTGCCTTCCAGCGGTGTTGGTCGGGGATTGGTGCCCCCGTGGCGCGATTGTCTCCATGTCCGTCCGCTACGGGTCAAGGCGGGAAAGATGCCTTGACCCGTAGCGGACGGACATGAGGGCGCTGGGGATCGGGGGCAGGGAGGGGTCTGGAGGCCTGGCGGCTTGCATGCGTTCGCTTGGCTGTGGGTGGTCTGGTTGCAGGCTTTGTTCGGCTGTTGGCGGTCAGTTTGTGTGGTGTGTGTCCGCTTTGGCGTTGCACGAAGCCGCTTGAGCTGGGGCGGGCCCGGTTGTGTGGAACCGTTGTTGGTCGCTGGAGCCCGTGTCGGGGCTGTGTGCTGCTGTGTGAAGCGGCAGCGTGTGTGGTGGCTTTCCGGAGCGCGTTCTGCCGTCCGGCGGCCGCGCGGTGTCGTGTGTCTAGCCGCCGTGGTGTGGGGGGCGGTTTTCGCGGTACCAGGAGTCGCGGTCCGTGTTGTTCTGGTCCGGGTCGCGTTCGTCGGCTGTTGTGTCCGGTAGGACGTCGCCGAACACTTCCGCCAGGCGACGGCGCCGCGCCGCTTCCGCGGCGACGGCGTCGTCTTCCTGATTGGTGGTCATGCCTCGTCTAGGCCCGAGAGCTGTTCGATGACGTAGGGCACGAGGGTGGAGAGGGTGGCCATGCCGTCTCGGACCGCTGCGCGGGAACCTGCGAGGTTCACGACCAGGGTGCTGCCGGACACGCCCACGAGGCCGCGGGAGATGCCCGCGTCCACCGCGCCCGCTGCCAGGCCGGAGCCGCGCAGGGCCTCGGCGATGCCGGGGATCGGGCGGTCCAGCACGCCCTGGGTGGCGTCGGGGGTGACGTCACGCGGGGAGACGCCCGTGCCCCCCACCGTGACGACCAGGTCGACGCCGCCGATGACCGCGGTGTTGAGGGCGGCGCGGATGTCGACCACCTCGCCCTCGACGGCGACCGTCGCGTCGACGATGAAACCTGCCTCTTCGAGCAGTTCGGTGACCAGTGGTCCCGTGCTGTTGTCGTGCTCACCGTGCGCCACCCGGTCGTCCACGATCACGACGAGGGCGCGGCCGAGGCGCTGCGCGCTGCGTTCCATGCGGACAACCGTAGCCAATGGTCGGATCTGACGGTTCCATGACGTGTCGCTGTCGCACCGGGTGTCGCGGACTCGTGGCCCTTAACGTCGACCACGTGCGAGTTCTCCTCACCGGCGGAGCCGGTTTCATCGGATCCCACGTAGCCGACGCGCTGGCCGCCGGAGGTGACGAACCCGTGCTGCTGGACGCCCTGCTGCCCCAGGCGCACAGCGGTCCGGTGCCGCCGTGGGCCGAGCGGTACGACGTGGTCGTCGGCGACGTGAGCGACCCGACCGCCGTGGCGGGCCTGCTGCGCGGGGTGGACGCGGTGTGCCACCAGGCGGCCGTGGTCGGTCACGGGCTCGACCCGTCGGACGCCCCGCTGTACGCGTTCAACAACGACTACGGCACCGCGGTCCTGCTGGCCGCCATGCACGAGGCGAAGGTCCGCAAGCTGGTGCTGGCGTCGTCGATGGTCGTCTACGGCGAAGGCCGCTACCGGTGTCCCGCGCACGACGTCGTGCGCGCCGCCCCGCGCAAGCAGGAGTCGATCGACGCGGGCGACTACGAGCCGCCGTGCCCGCACTGCGGAGCCGCGCTGGAGCCGCTGCTGGTCCCCGAGGACGCCCCGCTGGACCCGCGCAGCACCTACGCGGCCAGCAAGCTGGCCCAGGAGCACTACGCCGCCGCGTGGGCCCGACAGACCGGCGGCTCGGTGTGGGCCCTGCGCTACCACAACGTCTACGGCCCGAGGATGCCCCGCGACACCCCGTACGCGGGCGTCGCGTCGCTCTTCCGGTCGTCGCTGGAGAACGGCCAGGCGCCCACGGTCCTGGAGGACGGCCGTCAGCGCCGCGACTTCGTGCACGTCACCGACGTGGCGCGGGCGAACGTCCTGGCCCTGAGCACCGACGGCGAGCCGGGCGCCCTGACGCCGCTGAACATCTGCTCCGGCGAACCCCGCACCGTTGGTGACCTGGCCACCGAACTGGCCCTGGCCTGCGACGGACCCGCACCGCGGGTCGTCGGCGGTGCGCGGTCGGCCGACGTCCGCCACGTCGTGGCCGACCCGTCCGAGGCGACCCGGCGGCTGGGCTTCCGCGCGGTGACCAGCTTCGCCACCGGAGTGAAGGCGTTCGCGTCCGATCCCCTGCGCTGAGTCAGCGCGCCATGGCCGCGGCGAGGGGCAGCCGGACCTCGAAGCGGCAGCCGGGACCGTGGTTGTGGGCGTCGATGGTGCCCTTGTGGGCCTCGACGAGGCCTCGGGCGATGGCGAGCCCGAGGCCGCCGCCGACCGGTTGGCGGCTCGGGGTGCCGCGGAACGCGACCTCGAACACCCGCGCCAGGTCGGGTTCGGGGATGCCGCCGCACGCGTCGTCCACCTGGAGCCTGGCCTCCTGGCCGTCGATGTCCACGCGGACCTCCACGGTGCCGTCCGGCGGGGTGTGGCGGATGGCGTTGGACAGCAGGTTGCGGACGACTCGGGCCAGCTCCGGGTCGCTGCCGAGGACGACCGGCCACGTGGCGGCGCTGGCCGTGAGCCGGACGCCCTTGCGCTGCGCGACCGGGCCCTCGGCCGCGACGACCTCGCTGACGATGTCGGCCAGCGGGACGTCGGACAGGGTGAGGCGCAGCGCTCCCGCGGTGATGCGGGACAGCTCGAACAGGTCGTCGACCATCGCCGAGAGCTTGTCGGACTCGGTGCTGATGCGGCCCGCGTAGTCCGACACCTCGCGTTCCTGGTGGACGACGCCGTCGGCCAGGGCTTCGGCCATGGCGCGGATGCCCGCGAGCGGGGTGCGGAGGTCGTGGCTGATCCACGCGACGAGTTCGCGGCGGGACGCTTCGGCGGCGCGTTCGCGGGCTCGGGCCTCGTGCTCCCACACGCTGCGGCGGGCGAGGCTGCGGCCCAGCATGATCGCGATCGGGACCGTGACCACCGCGACCAGCATGCAGATCAGCAGGATCGTGGTGATGATCGGCGTGAACATGAACTGGCTGACCGCGAGGACGCCGCCGATGGTCGCGAGGACCGGCACGATCGCCAGCACGGACAGCGCGGTGGCCAGCGAGCCGTGGATGAGCTTGCGGAGCAGCAGCCACGTGCCGAACAGCGCCAGGGGCAGGGAGAACAGGACCGCGAACGGAGCGATGTGGGAGATCTCGACGAGCATCAGCGGCCACCTCCTGAGGAGTCGTAGCGGTAGCCGACGCCCCACACGGTGGCGATGCGCGTCGGGCGCGCCGAGTCGGTCTCGATCTTCTCGCGCAACCGTCGCACGTGGACGGTCACCGTGGACTGGTCGCCGAACTCCCAGCCCCACACGCGTTCCAGCAGTTCGGCGCGGTTGAAGGCCCTGCCGGGGTTGGACATGAGGAACGTCAGCAGGTCGAACTCCCTGGTGGTCAACGACAACTCGGAGCCGTCGAGGAGTGCGCTGCGCGCGCCGAGGTCGACGCTGAGGCCGCCGTCGACCAGCGTCCGGACGGGCGGAGGGACCTGGACCGCACGGGCCCGGCGCAGCACGGACGTGACCCGCAGGGCGAGTTCGCGGGGGCTGAACGGCTTGGTCACGTAGTCGTCCGCGCCGAGTTGCAGGCCGGCGATCCGGTCCTCCTCCTCGCCGAGCGCGGTGAGCATGACGACGGGGACGGCGCTGTGCTGCCGCAGCCGCCTGCACACCTCCAGGCCGTCGATGCCGGGCAGCATGAGGTCGAGCACGACGAGGTCGGGCGGGCTCTCGGCGACCAGCCGCAGCGCCGTCTCGCCGTCGCCCGCGAGCTGGACCTGGTGGCCGCCGAGTTCCAGGTAGCGGCGCACCACGTCGCGGACGGTCATGTCGTCGTCCACGACGAGCACTCGTCCGACGGCCGTGCCTTCGTTCGTCATCGCCTCACCAGTTCGTCAGCAGGAGGTGGTTGACCGCCAGGGCCGTGCCCGCCTGGACAGCCAGCCACGGCTTTCGACCGGTGGCGGGCAGGAACGCGGTCGCGGCGGTCAGCCACACGGTGAACGGTAGCCATATCCGCTCCACTTCCGCCTTGCTGAGGCCGGAAACATCCGCGAACAGGATCGCCACCAGGCCCGCGACCGCCAGCTGGAGCGCCGGGGAGCGGCGTGCGGCGGCCAGGCCGGCGATCGGCGCCAGCCCCGCGGCCAGCAGCGCGGCGGCGAGGTTGGCCCACACCCAGTAGTAGTAGACGCGCGAGGACGCGATGCCCTGGTAGTAGCGGTCGACCACGAGGTGGTAGCCGTCGAGCCACCAGAACCCGGCGAGCGCGAACGCCGCCACGACGACCACGGCCGCCAGCACGGCCCAGGCCAGCAGGCGCCACTGCCGCCACGCCACGACCAGCGCGATCACGCCGACCAGCACCAGGCCGTACGACAGGAAGATCCCCACGCCCAGCAGCAGGCCCGCGAGCAGCGGCCTGCCCAGCGCCAGCAGCGCGATGCCGCACGCCGTGACGCCCGCGAACAGGCCGTCGGCCGACACGCCGATCCACACCGCGCCGGGGAACAGCGCGGCGAACGGCAGCACCGCGCGGGCGGCGGTCTCGTCGTTGCCCCACGCTCGCAGCGTCACCGGCACCGCGACGGCCGTCAGCGCGCCGACCAGGACGCACAGCAGCGCGGCCCACGCCCCGCCGGACAGGCCGATCCGGTCGAGTCCGACGAACGCGAGCAGCGCGCCCGGCGGGTGCCCCGACACGTGCGTGGTCCACGAGTCCGGCTGGTAGTCCAGGATCCGCGCGGAGAAGCCGCGCACCATCGCGCCGACGTCCGTGACACCGGGGACCTCGTGCAGGTACTCGTCGGACGTCGTGAGCCTGCCAGCGAACCCGCGGTCCCAGCCGTCGACCAGCGCGAGCGAGAGCGTCCACGCCACGGCGGTCAGGTAGCCGACGGCGAGCGCCCGGCGCCACGGCAACCGGGCGGCCAGCTCGGGGCCCTTCGCGACGACGAGGACCGCGACCAGCACGGCGAGCGGCGTGCCGATGCCCACGTGCGGCAGCCAGTAGGCGAACAGCGGCGGGAAGCCGGCGAACGTGCGGTCCGCGCCGAGGAGCTTTCCGACGACGCCAGCGAGGACCAGCAGTACCGAGGCCCCCAGGACCGTCCACCGAGCGCGCGACACGGGCTAGACCGTAGAGCAGGTCAGCGCAGGTCACCCGCTGGGGCGAGGATCCGTCAGACACCCGTAAGAACTCGTCACCCGTCAGGATTCGGTAAGCAGCCAAAGGGTTTTGCCACCCCCGGCGAGCGCCCACCCTGTCCGGTGTGGACGAGATCGATGTGGTGCTCCCGTGTTTGGACGAAGCCGCGGCCCTGCCCGGCGTGCTGCGTGCGCTGCCTCCGGGTTTCCGCGCGCTGGTGGTCGACAACGGCTCCCGCGACGGCTCCCCCGAGGTGGCCGCCGCACTAGGCGCACGGGTGGTGCACGAGACGCGCAAGGGTTACGGCGCGGCCGCGCACACCGGTGTGGAACTGGCCCGGTCGGAGATCGTCTGCGTGCTCGACGCGGACGGGTCGCTCGACCCCGGACAACTGCCCGACCTGGTCGACCTCGTGCGCGCCGGCGCGCACATGGCGGTCGGCAGGCGGGTTCCGACGACGAGCGGCAGCTGGCCGTGGCACGCGCGAGCGGGCAACATGGTGCTGGCGGCGCTGCTGCGCGGCAAGGGCTTGCCGGTGCGCGACATCGCGCCCATGCGGGCGTTCCGCCGCCAGGACCTGCTGGACCTCGGCATCCAGGACCGCGCGTTCGGCTACCCGCTCGAACTGCTGCTGCGCGCGGGCGAGGCGAAGTGGCGCATCGAGGAGCGCGACGTCACGTACGGGCCGCGCGCCGCGGGCACGAAGTCGAAGGTCTCCGGGTCGGTGCGCGGCACGATGCGCGCGGTCCGCGACATGGCCGGGGTGCTGCGGTGAGCGCCCGCGCCTCGATCCTGGTGGTGGCCAAGGCCCCCGTGCCCGGTCTGGCCAAGACCCGGCTCAGCCCTGCCGTGTCGCCGGAGCAGGCGGCGGACATCGCCGCCGCGTCGTTGCTGGACACGCTCGACGCGGTGCTCGCCACGCCCGGCGCGGTCCCCGTCGTCGCGCTGACCGGCGACCTGGACGCGGCCAAGCGCTCGCGGGAGATCCGAACGCTGCTGCGGCGCACGATCGTGGTCCCGCAGCGGGGTCCGGACTTCGCGACCCGGCTGGTCAACGCGCACGCCGACGTGGCGCACCTCAACTCGGGCCTGCCGGTGTTCCAGATCGGCATGGACACCCCGCAGGTCACCGCGGAGCTGCTGGACGAGTGCGTCGGGTCGCTGCGCCGCGGCGACGCCGTGCTGGGACTGGCGACCGACGGCGGGTGGTGGGCGCTCGGGTTGCGCGACGGCTACCGGGCGGCCGTGCTGCGGACGGTCCCCATGTCGCGCGACGACACCGGCTCGCTGACCGCGCGGGCGCTGAAGCGGAGCGGCCTGCGGGTCGTCCACCTGCCTGAACTTTCCGATGTGGACGACATCGGCACCGCGCGCGAGGTGGCTGCCCTGCTGCCGGGCAGCCGGTTCGCGGAGTCGCTGCTCGTGGGGGCCGTGCGATGACGGCGTTCGACGTGGGCCTCCGGGGCGCCCGGTGCTGGCTGGACCTGGGTGGCGGGAGGCGGATCGACATGCCGATCAGCAGGTGGCACGAGGACGCGGACGAGGCCGACCGGCTGCTGGTGGACGCGTGCGCGGGACCGACGATCGACCTCGGCTGCGGCCCCGGCAGGCTGGTGGCCGCGCTGGTCGAACGCGGGATCATCGCGCTCGGCGTCGACAACTCCGAGGTCGCGGTCTCGCTGACCCAGTCGCGGGGCGGTCCCGCGCTGCGCCGCGACCTGTTCAAGCGGCTGCCCGGCGAGGGTCGCTGGTCGCACGTGCTGCTGGCCGACGGCAACATCGGCATCGGCGGCGACCCGACCGCGCTGCTGATCCGGGCCCGGATGCTGTTGCACCGCAGGGGGACCGTGCTGCTGGAGGTCGACCCGCCGGGGTGCGGGCTGCGGCGGCAACGCGCCCGCCTCGGCGCCGAGGACTCGTGGGGCTCGTGGTTCGACTGGGCGTGGCTCGACCCGGAGGCGTTGGAGACCGCCGCGCACGACGCGGGGTTCCGCATCGGTTGGCTCGTCGAACGCGCGGGCCGGTGGTTCGCCGAACTGGAGCAGGCGTGAAGCCGCGGCCGCCCGAGGAAGCCGACTTCACCAGCCCGACGCACGGGCCGCGCGTCTCGGCGCGGATCGGGGTGTGGCTGGGGATCGCGTTCGGCCTGTGCTTCGCCACCGGCCTGCTCAGCCACGGCATCCAGCACCCGGCCGCCTGGTTCACCTGGCCGTCGCGGCCGGTCAACCTGTACCGGATCACCCAGGGCGTGCACGTCACGTCCGGTGTGGCGGCGATCCCGCTGCTGCTGGCGAAGCTGTGGAGCGTGTACCCGAAGCTGTTCGGCAAGCCGCTGGTCCGCTCGGTGCCGCACGCGCTGGAGCGCGGTTCGATCCTCGTGCTGATCGCCGCGTCGTTCTTCGAACTCCTGACCGGCGTGTTCAACGTCGCCCAGAACTACCCGTGGGCGTTCTTCTTCCCCACGGCGCACTACGCGGTGGCGTGGATCGTCACGGGGTCGCTGCTCGTGCACATCGCGGTCAAGCTCCCGGTGATCCGCGAGGCCCTGACCCGAAGGACCGAGGAGCCGAAGCCGGCCACCGGGGCGTTGAGCAGACGCGGATTCCTGCTCACCACGGGTGCGGCGACGGGCGTGGCCGTGCTCGCGACCGTCGGCGGGACCGTGCCGTGGTTCCGCACCATCTCGGTGTTCGCCTCGCGCTCCGCGACCGGGGTGCCGGTCAACCGCCTGGCGTCGGCCGCCGGTGTGTCCGCCGTGGACGGTTCCTGGCGGCTTCGGGTCGGTGACGTCGAGTTCTCGCTGGACGAGCTGCGGGCCATGCCGCAGACCACCGCCGACCTGCCGATCGCGTGCGTCGAGGGCTGGAGCGCGACCGCGACGTGGACCGGTGTCCCGGTGCGGGACCTGCTGGACCGGGCCGGGGTGCCCCCCGGCGCTGAGGTCCGGGTCGACTCGCTGGAGCGGGACGGGCTGTACCGGTCGACCACGTTGCCCGGCACGCACACCGCGGACCCGTTGACGCTGCTGGCGTTGCGGATGAACGGCGACGAGCTGACGTTGGACCACGGGTACCCGTGCAGGCTGATCGCGCCCAGCAGACCCGGCGTGCTCCAGACCAAGTGGGTCTCCCGGCTGGAGGTGCTCTGATGCGGTGGCTGATCGGGGCGCTCGGCGTCGGCCTGCTCGGCTGGGGCGTGGTGGAACTCGTGCCGGTGCTGGTCGACAGCCCGCTGTCGCTGGGCGGCTGGCTGCTCGGCGGGCCGATCGTGCACGACGTGCTGCTCGCGCCGCTCGTCGGCGTCGGTGGCGTGGTGATCGCCCGAGTGCTGCCGGAGCCGTGGCGGGCGCCGGTGGGGGCGGGCCTCGTGGTGAGCGGGATCCTGGTGGTGCTGGCGGTCCCGTACCTGTGGCGGACGTTCTCCGGTCCCGTGACGCCGGGTCTGCACGACCGCCCCTACCTGGCCGGTCTGCTGATCGCGCTGGCCGTCGTCTGGGTCACCGTGGTCATCGCGGGACTCTTCTCTGGCAAGAAGAAAACCCCGGCCACGCCCGACAGGTGAGGGGTGCCTGTCGGACGTGGCCGAGGTGGTCGGGTTCCTGTCGCCGGGAAGCTTCGCTCTCCCTGCGTTCCTGCTCCCGCGCCGGGAACCCGCACCCGGCGCGAGGGGCGCTCGCGCCGGGGGTCTGCGGCCTACTTCGGTTCGACGACCTGGCTGCCGAGGGTGACCTCGACGGACCTGTCCTCGCCGACGGTGAGGTTGACCTTGTCGTTGGGCGCCTTGGAGCGGACCGCCGCGACCAGCGCGTCGGAGGTGTCGATGGTGCGGCCGTCGAACTCGGTGATCACGTCACCGGTCTTGAGGCCCGCCTTCTCGGCCGCGCCGCCTGCGGTGACCTCCTCGACCACCGCGCCGCCCTTGTCGGCGTCCTTCACCGACACGCCGAGCACGGTCTGGGTGGACTTGCCGGTGTCGATGATCTCCTTGGCCGTGCGCCTGGCCTGGTCGATCGGGATGGCGAAGCCGATGCCGACCGAACCGCCCTGCGACTGCGAGGTGGAGTTGGGGCTGTAGATGGCGGAGTTGATGCCGACGACCTGGCCCTGCATGTTCACCAGCGGACCGCCGGAGTTGCCGGGGTTGATCGCCGCGTCGGTCTGGATCGCGTCCAGGACCGAGGCCTGGGTGCCCGCCTCGCCGCCCGCCCGGACCGGCCGGTTCAGCGAGCTGACGATGCCGGACGTCACGGTGCCCTGGAGGTCGAACGGCGACCCGACGGCCACCACCTGCTGGCCGACCTTGAGGTCGCCCGAGTTGCCCAGCTCCGCCGTGGGCAGGCCGGTCACGTTCGCCGCCTTCACCACCGCGAGGTCGGACGACGGGTCGCGGCCGACGATGGTGGCGGTCGTGGTCTTGCCGTCCTGGAAGACGATCTGGATCTGCCCGCCCGCCGCCGCGCTCTCGACCACGTGGTTGTTGGTGAGGACGTAGCCGTCGGAGCTGATCACGATGCCGGAGCCCTCACCACCGGAGAGCTGCAGCTTCACCACGGAGGGCAGCACCTTCTCGGCGACGCCCTCGATGGATCCCGCCGGGGCGTTGCCGCTCTGCTGGACGGGCCTCGGCACCGTGAGCGCGTTGGTGACCGGTTGCGCGTCCACGGCCGCCTGGTAGCCGATGTAGCCGCCGATGCCGCCGGACAGCCCGCCGACGGCCAGGACGGCCGCGGCGACCCCCGCCACGACCCGGCCGCGGCCGGTCCTGCGCTGCTGCTGGGGCAGAGCCGGGTACGACACGCCCGGCTGGGCGTAGAACGCGCCGGTGGAGGTCGTTGGGCCCACCTGGGGCGCCGCCGGACCGTACTGCTGGGTAGGTGTCCCCGGCTGGCCAGGCGCCCCCTGCAAAGCGCCTGGCTGGCCGGGGTCCGGCTGTCCAGCACCCTGCTGCTGGAAACCGGGGTTGGCGAGACCGGGAGAGGGCTGCCACGGCTCCTGCTGAGGGGTAGCGGGAGCACTGGCCGCCCACGGGCTGGGCTGCTCGCTCGGCACGGCAGTGGGGGTCTGCTGCGGCGTCTGCGGCGCCTCGGGCTGAGGCTGGTCCTCGGCGGCACCGTGGTTGTTCTCGGTCATGCCCATACTGTGCGGTGCCCGCCTGAGAAGAGCCTTAAACGCACCTGGGCATCAGGTGTGAGTGTTTCACCCGTGAAAGCGGTTCGCGCGCAACCTGCGCTGACAAGCAGACGCGAACCACCTTCATACGACGCTGCCTTCTTTCCCACGGCCCACCCAAGGCTCCCCTCAGCCCCTCAACCTCTCCGCCATCTGCTCCGGCGTCACGTCGTTGATCCACACGCCCATGCCGGACTCCGAGCCCGCCAGGTACTTCAGCTTGTCCTTCGTGCGCAGCACGGAGAACACCTCCAGGTGCAGCCACGCCAGGTCGCGCCCGGTGCTCACCGGCGCCTGGTGCCACGCGGCGATGTAGGGCAGCTGCCGGTCGTACAGCGCGTCCAGCATGTGCAGCACCCGCAGGTAGAGGTGCGCGAAGTCGTCGCGTTCGGCGTCGGTCAGCGCGGGCAGGT
This sequence comes from Umezawaea sp. cmx-9-4, assembly GCA_049997955.1. Classification (GTDB taxonomy): domain Bacteria; phylum Actinomycetota; class Actinomycetes; order Mycobacteriales; family Pseudonocardiaceae; genus Umezawaea. The sequence continues at coordinate 352,415 of JAEBDY010000006.1, forward strand.
CCGGCACCTGGCGGTGCGGCACCACGTGCACCTCGACGGGCCAGCGGGCCGCGGCGGGCACGAACGCCGTCCAGTGCTCGCCCTCGGCGATGATGCGGGTGCCCGCGGCGCGCTCGGCGGCCAGCACGTCACCGAGGACGTGCGTGCCGTGCTCGGCGAAGTACTCGCCCGCCACGGACAGCATCCGCTCGGTCTTGGGCGTCACGAACGGGTACCCGTAGATCTGGCCGTGCGGGTGGTGCAGCGTTACGCCGATCTCCTCGCCGCGGTTCTCGAACGGGAACACCTGCGCCACACCGGGAATCGCGCCGAGCGTCTCGGTGCGTTCGGCCCACACGTCGACGACGGTCCGCACCCGGTGCTGGGTGAGCTGCCCGAACGACGTGTTGTGGTCGGAGGTGAAGCCGACGACCTCGCAGCGCCCGCGACCGGGTGCGCGCGCGACCATCGGCATGTCGTCCACAGTGGACGGCACGTCGGGCACGTCCTCGGCGAACGACGGGAAGCGGTTCTCGAACACCACGACGTCGTAGCTCGACTCGGGGATCTCGGTCGGCTTGCCCGGCGAGGTCGGGCACAACGGGCAGAGGTCGGCGGGCGGCTTGTACGTGCGGGTCTGGCGGTGCGCGGCCATCGGTACCCACTCACCGGTCAGCGGGTCGCGGCGGACCTCGGTGTGCGGCTGCGACGCAGGCAGGTCCCTCGTGTCCACCGCCGTGCGCGGAGGCGCGTCCGGGGTGTCGTCGAAGTAGATGATCTCCCGACCATCAGCCAGTTTCGCCGCGGTCCGCCGCAACGCTTCCTTCACGCGAGTTCCTCTCCCCTTCCGGGCACGTGCGAGAGCACGAGTTCCCCGACCTGCTCCGCGAGGATCGCCTTGGCGTCGTCCGCCAAACCCTCGTCGGTGACCAGAACATCCGCTTCGTCGAGATCGGCGATCGTGGAGATGCCGACCGTGCCCCACTTGGTGTGGTCGGCGACGACCACCACGCGTCCGGCCGCGTCCACCAGCGCGCGGTCGGTCTCGCTCTCGTTCAGGTTGGGCGTGGTGAACCCGGACCGGTCGGCCATGCCGTGCACGCCGAGGAACACCACGTCCAGGTGCAGCGACCGGAGCGCCTGGACCGCGACCGGTCCGACCAGCGCGTCCGACGGCGTCCGCACGCCGCCGGTCAGCACGACCGTGCGGTCGGTGCGCCCGCCCTGCTGGAGCACGTCCGCGACCCGGATCGAGTTGGTGACGACGGTGAGGTCCGGGATGTCCTCCAGGAACCTCGCCAGGGTCCACGTCGTGGTGCCCGCGGACAGGCCGATCGCGGTGCCCGGCCGCACCAGCGCCGACGCCTGCCGCGCGATGGCCTCCTTCTCGGGGAGCTGCCGCACGGACTTCGCCTCGAACCCCGGCTCGTCGGTGCTGCGGCCGACCACCGAGGTCGCTCCGCCATAGACCTTTTCGATGACTCCGCGCGCCGCCAGCACGTCCAGGTCGCGACGGATCGTCATGTCGGAGACGCCGAGCCGCACGACGAGGTCGCTCACGCGAACCGCGCCCGTGCGGCGGATCTCCTCCAGGATCACCGCTTGTCGTTGCCGAGCCAGCACTTCACACCATCTCCCTCAGCACAGCGACCGCTCCGGCGGGAACCACCAGCAGGCCGTCGACACGGGAGCCGGACAGCAGTTCGACGCCGGACGCGGGCAGTGCGACGTCCTCCGCCGCGTGGTTGATCGCAACCAGCCACGATACGGGCTCGCCGTTGCGGGTACCCCGTCGGCGAACGATCTCCGGGCCGGGTGTCGCGGTCACGCCCGCCCGCTCCAGCGCAGCGTCCACGACCCGTCGCAGACCGTCATCCACCAGGCCGCAGGCCAGGTACCAGGCGGTGCCCGCGCCGTGCTGGTTGCGGGTCACCGCGGGAACGCCGGGCAGCGGCCCGTCGGCGTAGGACGACACCACCTCCGCGCCCCTGACGTGCAGCAGCTCGGTCCAGACGCCCGCGGTGCCACCGTCGTCCAGCCGCACGCGTTCGTTCTCGCGCAACGGGAAGAACTCCTCGGTCCACACGCCGAGCAGGTCGCGGAACGCGCCGGGGTAGCCGCCGAGCCGCACGTGGCCGCGCTCGTCGGTGAGGCCCGACATGTACGTGACCAGCACGTGCCCGCCGCCCTCGACGTGGTCGGCGAGCCTGCGGGCGTCGGCGTCGGCCACCGCGTACAGCGCGGGCACGACGACCAGCCGGTACGGCGAGAGGTCGCCGGACGGCGGCACGAAGTCGACCGTGACGCCCGCGGCCCAGAGCTGCCGGTACAGCGCGAACACGGTGTCCTGGTAGGAGAAGTCCTCGGTGGGGTGCGCCTGCTGGCCGGAGATCCACCGGGACTGCCAGTCGTAGACGATCGCCACGGAGGCGTCCACAGTGGACCCGACGAGCTCGTCGAGCAGCCCGTACTCGGCGCCGACCTCGCACACCTCGCGGTACACCTTGGTCCCGGTGCCCGCGTGGGGCAGCATCGCGGAGTGGTAGCGCTCGGCGCCCGCCCGCGACTGCCGCCACTGGAAGAACAGCGTCCCGTCGGCGCCGCGAGCGGTGTGCGCGAAGGAGTGCCTGCGCAGCTCACCGGGCTGCTTGGCGATGTTGCGCGGCTGCCAGTTGACCGCCGACGTCGAGTGCTCCATCAGCAGCCACGGCCGCCCGCCCGCCAGGCCGCGGGTCAGGTCGGCGGCCATCGCCAGCTCGACGTGCCGGTCGTCGCTCGCGGAGCGGGTGTAGTGGTCGTTGGAGACGAAGTCGACCTCGCGGGCCCACGACCAGTAGTCCAGCGCGTCGAACGTCCAGCCCACCATGAAGTTCGTGGTGATCGGCACGTCGGGCGTGAGCCCGCGCAGGGCGTCGCGCTCGGCCTTGTACAGCTCCAGCAGCGCGTCCGAGCAGAACCGGTCGAAGTCCAGCAGGTGCCCCGGGTTGCCGAACGTCGGCGTCACCCGCGGCGGCAGGACCTGGTCCCACGCCGAGTAGTGCTGGCTCCAGAACGCCGTCGCCCACGCCTCGTTGAGCGTGTCCAGGTCACCGTGACGCCGTTGCAGCCACAGGCGGAACGCGTCGGCGCAGAGGTCGCAGTAGCAGCGGGCGACGTGGCAGCCGTACTCGTTGCCGACGTGCCACGCGGCCAGCGCGGGGTGGTCGCGGTACCGCTCGGCGAGCGCGGTCGCGAGCGCCACGGCCTTGGCGCGGTAGACCGGTGAACTGGGGCAGTACTCCTGGCGCGACCCGTGGGTGAAGCGGACGCCGTCGGCCCGCACGGGCAGCACGTCCGGGTACGCCGTGGTCAGCCACGGCGGCGGGGAGGCCGTCGCGGTCGCCAGGTCGACCCGGATGCCGCCCTCGTGCAGGAGGTCGAGCACGCGGTCGAGCCAGCCGAACTCGTACTCGCCCTCGGAGGTCTCGATCAGCGCCCAGGAGAAGATGCCGACGCTGACCAGGTTCACCCCGGCGCGGCGCATGAGTTCCACGTCCTCGGCCCACACCTCTTCCGGCCACTGCTCGGGGTTGTAGTCGGCGCCCCAAGCCAGGCCTGCCATACCAGTGGGCCAAGTGCTCATAGCCGCAAGGGTGGCTGAAACAGGCCCGCAACGTCAACACAGTCCAACAAGATCCTCCGTTCGGGTCTGTTGGAAGTACGAAGCGAGTAAGACATCGCGCTTGACTCGTTTTTACAACGTTGTAGCAGGTAGTCGGCTTGTTTTTACAACGTTGTACCTGGTTAACGGCTTCGTAACGGGGCTTGACACCCTGGGTGTTGGACGCAACATTATGCGCAACTTTGTTTGACTCCGTGTTCAGTTGGTTTGGTCGAGTGTCTCAGGAGCAACGATGGTCCGGTACACGCCCAGTTCCCAGTCCATGCACCCCCTCCTCGGCCGCAGGGCCGTCCTCCGAGGACTGCTCCTGACCGCGGGCATCGCTGCGGTGCCGGGGCTGGCCGCCTGCGGCGGCTCCGACTCGGGCTCGTCGAACGGCACGGTCACCTTCGGCAACAACCTGTCCGACCAGGTGCCGAAGGACGCGATCACCTCGGCGCTCAAGGGCTTCGACACGGACGCCCTGAAGATCTCGATCAACACCAAGCAGCACGAGCAGTACCAGGAGCAGATCAACAACTACCTCCAGGGCAAGCCGGACGACGTGATGGCCTGGTTCGCCGGCTACCGCATGCGGTTCTTCGCCGAGAAGGGCCTCACCGGCGACCTGACCGACGTGTGGGGCGGGCTCGGCGACAACTACGCGCCCGCGCTCAAGGAGGCGGCGACCGCCAAGGACGGCAAGCAGTACCTGGTGCCGTTCACCCAGTACCCGTGGGGCGTCTTCTACCTCAAGAGCGTGTGGTCGCAACGCGGCTACGAGGTCCCGAAGACCCTCGACCAGTTCGTCGCGCTGTCCACGAAGATGAAGGCCGACGGCCTGACCCCGATCGCGTTCGCCCAGAAGCAGGGCTGGCCCGGCATGGGCACGTTCGACCAGCTGAACTTCCGCACCAACGGCTACCAGTTCCACGTCGACCTGATGGCGGGCAAGGAGGACTGGCAGGGCCCGAAGGTGCGCGCGGTGTTCGACACCTGGAAGCGCCTGCTGCCGTTCCACCAGGAGAACGGTCTCGGCCGCGAGTGGCAGGAGGCCGCGCAGAGCGTCCAGCAGGGCAAGTCCGGCATGTACCTGCTCGGCTCGTTCGTCGGCCAGCAGTTCAAGGGCCAGGAGGACGACCTCGACTTCTTCGCCTTCCCGGAGATCAACTCCGAGTTCGGCCAGGACACGGTCGAAGCGCCCATCGACGGCTACATGATGGCGAAGGACCCGAAGAACCCCGAGGGCGCGAAGAAGCTCCTGGAGTACCTGTCGAAGCCCGAGACGCAACTGGAGTACCTCAAGGCCGACCCGTCGGCGATCGCCACCAGCACCAAGGCCGACACCTCCGGGTACAGCGCGCTGCAGAAGAAGGCCTCCGAGGTCATCAAGAGCGCCAAGCACATCACGCAGTTCCTCGACCGCGACACCGACCCGCGCTTCGCCAGCGACGCGGCGACCAACGGTCTGAACGCGTTCATCCAGAACCCGGACGACATCGACTCCGTGCTCAAGGGAATGGCCGACCAGGCCAAGACGATCTTCACGGGGTGACGAGTTGACCGCGTTGAGCGAGAAGACCGCGCACGGGGCGCCGGGTTCACCGGCGCCCCGTGCGCGGGCCCGCCGCAAGAAGGCGACCGCGCTGGGCGGCGGGGACAAGCTGGTGCTCGGCCTGATGCTGGGCATCCCGACCCTCATCCACCTCGTGCTGGTGTGGGTGCCGACCCTCGGATCGGTGGTGCTGTCGTTCGGTTCGTGGGACGGCATCGGCGGCCTGGAGGACATCGAGTGGGTCGGGTTCCAGAACTACGTCGACATCTTCACCAGCTACCCCAGGTTCTGGCCCGCGTTCCGGCACAACCTGATCTGGTTGGTGTTCCTGACCGTCCTGCCCACGATGGCGGGCCTGTTCCTCGCGGTGCTGCTCGACCGCAAGCTGCGGTTCGGGCGGATCTACCAGAGCGCGCTGTACCTGCCGATGGTGCTGTCGCTCGCGCTGGTCGGCTTCATCTGGCAGCTGATCTACCAGCCCGAGCAGGGCCTGCTGAACAGCGTCCTCGGCACGACCGGCGACAACCCGACGAACTGGCTGGGCGACCCGGACATCAACCTGTACGCGGTGCTGGTCGCGGCGGCGTGGCGGCACACCGGGTACATCATGCTGCTGTACTTGGCGGGCTTGAAGTCCGTCGACCCGGCGCTCAAGGAAGCCGCCTCGCTGGACGGCGCCAACTCGTTCCAGACGTTCACCAAGGTCACCTTCCCGGTGCTGAAGCCGGTGAACATCGTCGTGTTCGTGGTGACGGTCATCGAGTCGCTGCGCGCGTTCGACATCGTCTACATCATCAACAAGGGGCGCAACGGCCTGGAACTGCTGTCGGTGCTGGTGACCGACAACATCATCGGCGAGTCGAGCCGGATCGGCTGGGGGTCCGCGCTCGCGGTGATCCTGCTGCTCATCTCGCTGAGCGTGATCATCACGTACCTGTACCAGGAGTTCAGCAAGGAGAACCGGGCGTGACGACTTCGGTGAAGGCCCGCAAGGCGCCGCTGCGACCCGGCCGGGTCGTGCTGCACGTCTTCCTGGTGCTGACGTGCCTGATGACCCTGGCTCCGCTGCTGTGGGCGGTGTACGCCTCGCTGCGCACCTACGACGACACCGCGCGCAACGGCTACTTCTCCTGGCCGGAGAGCTTGACGCTCGACAACTTCGGCAACGCCTGGACCACCGGCGACCTGCCGCACTACTACCTCAACACGTTCCTCATCACGCTGCCCGCGGTGATCCTGACACTGCTGTTCAGCTCCATGGTCGCGTTCGGCGTGTCGAGGTTCAGCTTCCGGTTCAACCTGGCGCTGCTGATGCTGTTCACCGCGGGCAACCTGCTGCCGCAGCAGGTGATCGTGACCCCGCTGTGGCGCCTGTACCGCCTGATCGAGGTGCCGGAGTGGATCAGCGAGAGCGGCACGCTGATCGACAGCCAACTCGGCGTCGTGATGATCCACATCGCGTTCCAGATCGGCTTCTGCACGTTCGTGCTGAGCAACTACATGAAGACGATCCCGCACGAGCTGACCGAGGCCGCGCGCGTCGACGGCGCCAGCGTGTTCCGCCAGTACTGGCAGGTCATCATGCCGCTGTGCAGGCCAGCGCTGGCCGCGTTGGCGACGCTGGAGTTCACCTGGATCTACAACGACTTCCTCTGGGCGCTGGTGCTGATCCAGACCGGGGACAAGATGCCGATCACGTCGGCGCTGCAGAACCTGCGCGGCTCGTTCTTCACGGACAACAACCTGGTGGCAGCGGGTTCCCTGCTGGTCGCACTCCCCACCCTGGTCGTGTTCTTCGCCCTGCAACGCCAGTTCGTCAGCGGACTGACCCTGGGATCCACGAAGGGCTAGGACCTTGCTGCGCTCGGGTGGCACACCGAGCAAGCCGAACAGCAGTGACCAGCGCACGAACACCCGCAGGGTGGTCTGGGTGGTCAGGGTGACCCAGCTGGCCAGGGTGGTCTAGGTGGTCTAGGTGGTCTAGGTGGTCAAGCGGTCCGGGTTGTCCAGGTGGTCGGGGTGACCCACTGCTGAAGTCGTGGTCGGCGTCCTGGACGTGGCCGATTTTACTCGGGGGATTTGACCCTTAAAATTGGAGATCGGGCAGGCTTTCGGGACTGCCCTTTTAGCCCGATCAAGGGTCAAATCAAGGGGTCCCCGAGTCAAATCGGCCACAGCACGACGGCGGCTGGGCCAGTGCTCGGCACCGCTGGGAGCCGCCGACTGCTCGCGGTCGCTGGGAGCCGAAGCCTGCTCCTCGCCTCCGCCGGAAGCCGCAGTCGGCTGCGTGCGGCCACTGAGAACCGAAGCCCACGGCTCGTCGGACCCGCGCGTAAAGGTCGCGGTGGTTCCGCCGACGTCACCCCGCTCGCGCAATTGTCTCCACCATTTTCCTTGATTTGTCAAGGCGGGAAAGATGCCTTGACAAACGAAGAAAAATGCTGAGGACGCTTCGGATCGGGGCGGCGGAGGGGGAGTGCGTCGGGTCGGTTGCGTGCGTCCGCTTGCCTGTGGCGGGTCGAGTGCATGCGCCCGCTTTGCCGCGTCGAGCCGGTGGCGTGCTTTCCCGTGTTGCGTCGAGGCACTTGCGTGCTTCCGTTCGCACTACCGCACTACCGCACTACTTGCGTCCTACCTGCCCCCTGCGTCCTACCTGTCCCCTGCCTCAAGGCCTTCCTGGCAAGCGGACTGCGAACAGCGCTCCGCCTTCCGGGGCTCGGCCCGCGTAGGCCATTCCTCCGTGGCGTTCTGCTGCCTGCTTCACGATCGCCAATCCCAGGCCTGATCCCGGCAGTGTTCGTGCTTCCGAGGAGCGGTAGAAGCGTTCGAAGACGTGGGGCATGTCCGCGTCCTCGATTCCCGGGCCGGAGTCCGCTACCTCGACCACCGCGCTGCCGTCGCCGATCTGGCGCAGTTCCAAGCGCACGACGCCGTCGTCGGGGCTGAACTTCACCGCGTTGTCCAGCAGGTTGAGCACCGCTCGTTCCAACGAGTTCGAGTCGCCCAGCAGCGACCACGGCTGCAAGCGCACGTCGAACGTCACGTGGGTGACGGCGCGTCGCCTGGCCCGGTCCAGGGCTCGTTCGACCACCTCCACCAGGTCGACCGGTTCCTGCACGACCTGCGGCGCGTCTTCCCTTGCCAACTCGACGAGGTCGCCGATCAGCGTGGTCAGTTCGTCCAGTTGCGCCCGGACGTCGTCGTTGATCTCCGCTTTGTCCACATCGGACAGTGTTGGCGCGTCCGGGCGTTCGGAGGCCAGCAGCAGTTCCAGGTTGGTGCGCATGGACGTCAACGGGGTGCGCAGTTCGTGGCCCGCGTCGGCCACCAGGCGCCGCTGCCTCTCCTGGGACTCGGCTACCGCGCCCAGCATCGCGTTGAACCTCTGGGTGAGCCTGGCCAGTTCGTCGTCGCCGGTGACCGGTATGGGCCGCAGGTCGCCGGTCATGGCGACTCGTTCGGTCGCCTCCGACAGCCGTTGCACCGGTCTCAGGCCCGTGCGGGCGACCGCGGTCCCCGCGGCGGCGGCGATCAGCACTCCCAGGCCGCTGATGACGAACAGGACGACGTTGAGCTTGCCCAGCGTCGCCCTGAGCGGCTTCATGGACTGGGCGATCACCATCGCCTGGCCGTTGGTGCTGTACTGCTTGGAGATCACCCGGAAGCCGGTGCGGTCGTCGGTCCAGATGTTCTCGTCCACCTCGCCCTTGGCGACCCTCAGGTCGGCGCCGTTGGTGGGCGGCGGGGTGGCGCCCTTCGCGTAGAAGATCTGCCCGGACTCGTCCAGCAGGCCGATGCGGATGTCGCCCGCCACCAGGAACGCGCCGGGGAACGACTGGAGGTCCTGGCCGCCCTGCACGGACGGGGTGGCGATGGCGTCGCTGACCCGTTGGCGGAGGGTCTCGTCGAGCTGGGTGTAGAGGTTCCTGCTGACCGTCATGTACGCGCCCAGGGACACCATGGCGACCACCCCGGCGACGCAGAACGCCGCCAGTAGGGTGACGCGGGCCCGCAGCGAGACCCGCTGGAACCTCCCGGTGGTGGTGAGCTCGTCCGACGGCGAGGAGGCGATGATCACGGAGGCGTCTCCCGCAGCACGTAGCCGACGCCGCGCACCGTGTGCAGCAACCGCGATTCACCCTCCAGCTCCGTCTTGCGCCGCAGGTAGCCCACGTAGACCTCCAGGGCGTTGCCCGAGGTCGGGAAGTCGTAGCCCCAGACGTCCTCCAGGATGCGACCGCGGGTCAGCACCTGCTTGGGGTGGGCGAGGAACAGTTCGAGCAGCGCGAACTCGGTGCGCGTGAGGCTGATGGCCCGCTCGCCGCGGCGCACGTCGCGCGTGCCGGGGTCCAGCTCCAGGTCGGCGAACTTCAGCGTGGCGCGGGCCGCGTCGTCCTGCTCGTTCGACGCCCGGCGCAGCAGCGCCCGCAGGCGGGCGAGCAGCTCCTCCAGCGCGAACGGCTTCGGCAGGTAGTCGTCGGCCCCCGCGTCCAGGCCGGACACCCGGTCCGAGACCGCGTCACGGGCCGTGAGGACGAGGATGGGCAGGTCGTCCCCGGTGCTCCGCAGCCTGCGGCACACCTCGAGACCGTCCAGCCTGGGCATCATGACGTCCAGGACCATCGCGTCCGGGCGCGCTGTCGTCACCGATTCGAGCGCTTGCTGGCCGTCGCCGGCAGTTTCCACCTGGTAGCCGTTGAATTGCAGTGAGCGGCGGAGCGACTCACGCACGGCCCGGTCGTCGTCGACAACGAGGATGCGCATAGGGGTAAGTGTTGCCCTTCGTCCTGAGAGACGCCTGAGAAGGACCCCAACAAACCGTGTGAACTACGCGTCAAATCCGTGTGCGACGGGAGCGTTCCACTTCCGCCACAGCGCGAGCAGGCGCACGGCCACGACCAGCACCGAACCCGCCACCGCGAGCGGGCCCTCCGGCAGGCCGAGCACGCTGCCGCCCGCGACCACCAGGCAGCCGAGCAGGGCGGCGACGGCGTAGATCTCGCGGCGCAGGACCAGCGGGATCTCCCGGAGCAGCACGTCGCGCAGCGCGCCGCCGCCGATGCCGGTGGTCATGCCGACCAGGCACGCCGTGTACGGCGGGGCGCCCAGCGCGAGCGCGGTCGACGTGCCGCCGGTGACGAACAGGCCGAGACCGACCGCGTCCAGCAGTTGCACGGCCCGGCGGAGCTTCGCGACCTGCGGGTGGAACGAGAACACCAGCAGCCCCGTCACGGCCGGGACCAGCAGGAACGGCCAGTTCGTGAGGCTGCTCGGCGGGTGCACGCCCAGCAGCACGTCCCGGATGACGCCGCCGCCCAGCGCGGTCGTCAGCGCCAGCACGATGACGCCGAACACGTCGAGCCGGGCGCGCACCGCGGCGAGCGCGCCGGACGCCGCGAACACGGCGATGCCGACCATTTCCAGGACGAGGAGCACCACGGGTGGCCAGGGTAGGTGCGCTAGAAGAAGTCGGCGAGGCGCGGGGTTCCGGGGGCGGCGACCAGCTGGTCCAGCAGCGGCGCTTCGCCGGTCAGCAGGCCCGCGCGGCGCAGGGCACCGGTGCCCTGCATCCCGCTGAACCACGGGCCGAGCGCCCTCGCCCGCACCTGGACGGCTCCGCTGCCGCCGGGCTCGATCCGCACCTCGCCGTCGTCCACGACGAGCCGCTGCCTGCCCGCGTGCCACGGGGCGTGCGGGTCGACCACGTCCAGGTCGACCACGCCCGCCTTCAGCCCGGCCGCGTTCGGCCAGCCGCGCGCGGCCACGGCGGCGGGCAGGTCGACGACCCGCAGCAGCCACTGGCACGTCGACATCTCGAAGCGCATGGCCTGGGAGGTCAGCAGCCCGGTGAACGCGGGGTCGACCACCCGCACGTCGATCCTGTCCAGCACGCCGGCCCACGACGTGAGTTCGGCCAGCAGGGTGAGGTGCGCGTCCAGGTCGACGGCCACGAGGTCGTGGACCTTCAGCCCTTCGGGTTCGCGGTCGGCGGTCAGGTAGCCGCGCAGCGCGCCGTCAGCGTCGTGCACCAGCGTCGCCACGTCCAGGTCGAGCAGCTTCTCCGGCTTGAACGTGGGCGCGTGCCGGTCGAGCAGGCCGTCCACCGTGGCCGCGAGCGAGGTGTAGCAGGCGTGGACGTCGGCCAGGTCGGCCTCGGTGGCCCGGCGGGTCGCCAACCTGTGCGGGGCCTTCGGCGACATGAGCAGCCGGCCCATCGGGAAGACCAGCCGTTCGAGCACGCCCGCGCGCTCCCAGCCCCTGCCGCGGTAGAGGGCGGGCACGGTCGGGTACAGCGCGGACAGCGACTGCCCCTGCTCCCGCATCCTGCGCAGCGCCGTGTCGAGCAGCGCGGACGCGACGCCCCGCCCACGGGCGTGCGGATCGACCACCACCCCGCCGATGCCGCCCATGGGGACCGCGCGGCCGCCGAAGAACTGCGCGAAGTCGTTGATCAGCAGCGAGCCGAGCGGGTGACCGCCCTCCTCGGCGAGCAGGCCGACCGCGCCGGGCTTGACCACCGTCTTCGGCGGCGGTGAGGTGCTCGCGAAGGCGAGCTTCCGCATCCGCAGCACGGTGTCGCGGTCGTCCTCGGTGTACTCCCGAATGTCCACGTGCTCCTGCTTACCAGGTGAAGAACCCCTGGCCGGACTTCCGCCCCAGTTCCCCCTTGGCGACCTTGTCGCGCAGCAGCGCGGGCGGCTCGAAGCGCGGGCCGAGTTCGGCGGCGAGGTGTTCGGCGATGGCCAGCCGCACGTCCAGGCCGACGAGGTCGGTCAGCTTGAGGGGCCCCATCGGCCAGCCGTAGCCGAGGCGCATGCCGGTGTCGATGTCGTCGGCACTGGCCACGCCCTCCTCCAGCATCCGGATCGCCTCCATGCCGACCGCGACCCCCAACCGCGAGGTCGCGAAGCCGGGCGAGTCCCGCACCTCGATCACCGTCTTGCCCAGCGCCTCCGCCCAGCCCCGGACCTTGGTCACCACGTCCGGGCCAACGCCCGCGTGGTGGACCAGCTCGACCAGCTCCTGAACAGGGACGGGGTTGAAGAAGTGCATCCCGACCAGCCGCTCACCGGGCAGCCCCTCGGCCAGCGCGGAGATCGACAGGGATGACGTGTTGGAGGCGAGCACGGCCTGTGGACAAACGCTTGCGGCCTGCGCGAGCACCCGCCGCTTGAGATCCGTGCTCTCCGGCACCGCTTCGACGACCAGCTCAGCCGACGACGGCAGGTCGCCCAGGTCCTCCACGACGGTCAACCGGGCCAGCAGGTCGTCCGGCGCACCGGCCAGCTTGCCGCGCTCGGCGGCTTTGGTGAGCGATCGGCCCACGGCGTTCCGCGCGGCTTCGGCCCGCTCGGCACCCACTTCGGCCACCGTCACGTCGTGGCCGCCCGCGAGCAGCAGGTGCGCGATGCCCGCACCCATCGTGCCGCCACCGATCACCCCGGCGATCATTCGGCGACCACCTCGGCGGTGAACATGGCCACCAGTTCAAGACCGCCGATCTCCGACAGGTTCGCCCCGGCCGCGTGCCACTCGGGCGTCTGGAACGCCGCGTTCATGACCTCGGCCGACTCGAAGTACATCTCGGCGATGACGTGCAGATCGGTGTCACCGAGGAAGCCGGGCACCAGGACGCGATCGACCTTCGCCACCTCGGCACGGATCAGACCTGGGGTTTTCGCCACGATCGGGAGGTGCGAGGAGAAGTACTTCTCCTCGAAGTCGGCCACGTCGGCGGGCTTCTTGTAGAGGGCGATGTACTTGATCATGTGACACTCCCTATAAGTTTTCGACTCGGACTGTAACAGCGAATTCGATCCACCGACCGCCCCGCTCAAGCCCTCCCGCAAGATGATGGCGTGCGGATCATCCTGCTGCGACACGGCCAGAGCCTCGGCAACGTGGACGAATCGGCCTACTGCCGGGTTCCCGATCACTCGCTCCCCCTAACGGCGAGGGGCGAACAAGAGGCGGAGTCAACAGGCCCGGCGATACGCGCACTGCTGGGCCAGGACCCGGTGGCCGTGTACGTGAGCCCGTACCTGCGAACCCGCAGGACGCTGGCAGGCCTGGCACTGGGAGACCGGGTGGACCGGGTCGTCGCCGAACCAAGGCTGCGGGAACAGGACTGGGGAAACCTCCAGGACCCGATACAGCAGGAAGTGCTGAAGCACCAGAGGCACGCCTTCGGCCACTTCTTCTTCAGGCTGCCCAACGGTGAATCAGGCGCAGACGTGGACGACCGCCTGGCCGCGTTCCTGGGCGAACTGGAACTGCACATGAGCAAGGACCCGGCACACCCGCGAACGGTGCTGGTGGTCTCACACGGGCTGACCATCCGCCTGCTGTGCCGACGCCTGTTCGCGTGGAGCGTGGAACTGTTCGAATCACTGTCCAACTTGGACACGTGCGGCTACCGGGTGCTCGACCACGACGGAACGGGATGGCACCTGGACAGGCCGTTCGAACAGTGGCGGGAGTCACCGGACGGCGAAACACAAGCCCAAGCAGGCCCACGAACCTGACCACCACAGCCGACCACAGGCAAACGGAAGCACGCCACCAGCCGACCACGGCCCAAGCGGAAGCACGCAAGCGACCCGCCACCGGCAAGCGCAAGCGACGCACCCGACCCACCCGACAAGCTGACGCACGCACTCAACCCACCACAGGCAAGCGGAAGCACGCACCCAACCCGACGCACTCCCCCTCCGCCGCCCCGATCCGAAGCGCCCTCAGCATTTTTCTTCGTTTGTCAAGGCATCTTTCCCGCCTTGACAAACGAAGAAAAATGATCGAGACAATTGCGCGAGCGGGGTGACGTCGAGGGAACCACCGCGACCTCTACGCGCGGGTCCGATGGACCCCAGGCGATGACTACGGCTCCCAACGGTGGCCGAGTAGCCAACTGTGGCTCCCAGCGACCGCGAGGGGCCGATGGCGACCCCCGGCCACCACAGCACTGGCCCAGCCGCCGTCGTGCTGTGGCCGATTTGACTCGGGGACCCCTTGATTTGACCCTTGATCGGGCTAAAAGGGCAGTCCCGAAAGCCTGCCCGATCACCAATTTTAAGGGTCAAATCCCCCGAGTAAAACCGGCCACGTCTGCGGCCCTGGCCTCAAGTTGGTGGTGGGCCACCCGACTGGCAGCGCCGGATCGTCCAATGAGGACAGTTCCTGCCTTCCTGCCTTCTCGTCTTCTCGTCTTCTCGTCCCAGCACCCGACGCCAGTCGATCCAGCAGGGGATCAGGCCCTTGCTCAGGGTGCACTCAACGCAGCCGAGCGCCCGGTCGCAGGACCGTCAGGCGCTCGGAGTGACCACCACCGCACCTGCCCGTGGTGGTGGTCGCCTCGCTCGCGGGGCACGATCTTCCGAATGAGCACCAGTGAAAAGCCCGAGTTCCTCGTCGAGCCCACGAGGCACGGCGAACGAGCTCACCCCGCTTCGGGGAACGACGAAGCGGGTCTCTACGAGGTGCTGCACCGCCGTCGCGACACCAGGCGGGAGTTCACCGGCGCCCCGATCCCGCCGGAGGCGCTGCGCCGCGTGCTGACGGCCGCGCACGCCGCGCCCAGCGTCGGCCTGTCCCAGCCGTGGGACTTCATCCTCGTGCGCGACGAGGGGACGCGGCGGTCGTTCCGCGACCACGTGCAGGCCGAGCGCAGCATGTTCACCGCCCAGCTGGACGCCGACCGCGCGGAGCTGTTCAGCCGGATCAAGGTCGAGGGCATCCTGGAGTCGAGCCTCGGCGTCGTGGTCACCTACGACCCCGATCGGGGCTCCCCGGCCGTGCTGGGCCGCCATGCCATTGCCGACGCGGGTCTGTACTCCGTTTGCCTGGCGATCCAGAACCTGTGGCTCGCGGCGACCGCCGAAGGCCTCGGCGTGGGGTGGGTGAGCTTCTACCGGGAGGACGTTCTGCGTCGATTGCTGCACATTCCGCCCAGGTTGCGGCCGGTCGCGTGGCTTTGCGTCGGACCCGTGGCAGGGTTGCCGGACCAACCCGATCTGGAGCGCGCCGGGTGGCGCAACCGCATACCTGTCGAAGACGTCATGCACCACGAGCGGTACAGGGAGCGTTCCTCCCGGTAACCTGGTGGAGCCGTGCCGGCAGGGGCGGAACCTCGCGTTCCCGCTCGGCGAGTCGGAATGGAGTGTCGAGCACGAGTGGAGCAGCGCGATCCGCTGACAGCGGGACATGTGACGCACATGGACCTGAGGGTCCGGGTGCTGTTGAACGCTGGGCGCGTGCCCGAGGCGAACACCTTGTTCGACGAGGTGGTCACCAAGGCTCCGCCCGGCACTGACCGGTGGGTCCATTCGGCCATCCTGCTGCACAGGGCGGCCATGGCGTGGCGGCTGGGCCGCATCCCCCTGGCGCTGGAACTCGCGGCCGAGGGCTGGTTGGACGTCGATCCGGAGACGACGGACAGCCCCGCGGCGGCGCAGACCCTGGGCACGTTGGGCTACCTGCTCGAAGGCATCGGCCACCGGCACGCCGCGCTGGAGACGTTGCGCAAGGCCGTCGTCGTGGCCCGCCGCGCCAACGGGCCGGACACGTTGGCGCTGTGCCTGCAACGGCTGGGCGGCACGCTGAACTTCCGCGCGTCCTCCGGCACCGCCGCCGCGGCGCCCGCGATCTTCGAGGAGGCCAGGGGCCACCTCGCCGAAGGACTGACGCTCCACGTCGGTGACGACTTCGTCAAGCGCGGCCTGCTCGGCGCGTACGGCCGTTCGCTGGCCGGGGTGGGCGAACTGGACCACGCCGAGGAGGTCTCCCGGCAGGTGCTGGTCCTCGCGGCCGAGGCCAAGGACCAGTGGGGCACGGCCGTCGGCAACTGGGTGCTGGCGGTGGTGTGCCGGGACAAGGGCGAACTGGTGACCGCCCGGACGCTGGCGAGCCGCTCCGTGGCCGCGGCACAGGTCATCAACGACAACTCGTTGCTGCTGCGCTTCTCCTTGGACCTGGCGAACATCTGCTCCGAGATGGAGGACTCCGTCGGCGAGGCCGCCGCGCTGCGGTGCAGCGTCGCCGCGGGCATGAAGGCGGCGGAGACGCTGCAGGAAGGCCTTGGCCAGGCGTTGGAGCAGCGGCTGCTGGCCGTCCAGGCGCAGAAGCTCGCGTTGGCGGCGCAGGAAGCCGCGGCCCGCGATCCGCTGACCGGACTGGCGAACCGCCTCGGGCTGGAGCGCACGGCCGCGACGCTGCTGGAGACCACGGCTTCCCGCGGCCGGGTGCCGTGGCTGGTGCTGGTCGACGTCGACTGGTTCAAGGGCGTGAACGACGACGCCGGGCACGCCGCGGGTGACGCCGCGCTGCGCGAGATAGCCCAGCTGCTGCGCCGCGAATGCCGCACGGACGACCTCGTGGCCCGCTGGGCGGGCGACGAGTTCGTGGTGCTGCTGGGCGACAACGGCAAGGCCGACCGCGAGGTCGGGCCGACGGTGGCCGAGCGGATCCGCGCGGCCGTCGACGGGCACGACTGGTCGATGGTGCTGGGCACGACCCGGCGTCCGACGGTCAGCATCGGCGTGGCGGCAGGCCCGGCGAAGCTGGACCAGCTGTTCGCGGCGGCGGACATGGCTCTGTACCGGGCGAAGCGGCACGGCCGCAACCGCGTCGAGGTCGAGCCGACGGTGCAGCACGAGATCGTGAACTAGGTCGGGGGCGGGGTTTTCACCCGCCCCCGACCAGGTTCGCGTCTAGGCGATCAACCCGCCGCGGAAGGCCACCAGCGCGGCCTGCACGCGGTTCACCGCACCGATCTTGCCGAGCACCGAGGACACGTAGCCCTTCACCGTGGCCTCGGAGAGGTGCAGCGTGCCACCGATCTCGGCGTTGGACATGCCTTGGCCGATCAGCACGAGCACCTCGCGCTCCCGTTCGGACAGCATGGCCAGGAGCCGTCGAGCGGGCTCCGCGGCACGTTCGCCGTCGGCCACCGCCGCGAGAACCCGTGCCGCCACACCGGGATCGAGCACCGCGCCACCCCGTGCGAGGTCGCGCACCGCCCTCACCAGCTGCTCAGGCTCGGTGTCCTTCAGCAGGAAGCCGCTGGCGCCCAAGCGCAAGGCCTCGCTGACGTACTCGTCCACGTCGAACGTGGTGAGCATGGCGATCTTGGGCGGATCGGGCAGCGTGCGCAGCCTGCGCAACGCGACCAGTCCGTCGTTGGACCGCATGCGGATGTCCAGCAGGACCACGTGCGGACGGTGCTGGCGGGCCAGGTCGGCCACCAGGTGTCCGTCGTCGCACTCGGCCACTACTTCGATGTCACCGGCGCTGCTCAGGATCATGCGAAGCCCGGACCGGACGAGGTCCTCGTCGTCGGCCAGCATCACCTTGATCACGACGCCTCCCCGAGTTGGCGTTTCGTGTTCATACAGGCCCAGCATCGCGCACCGTTGCGCAAGCTGGCGTTAATTCGACGTTATCTCACCATGTGGTAGGACGTTTGCCCAGCGCTGAACGCCGTGGAAGGGCTCTCACCACCGCGTTCACAGTTGCCAGGAAGAAACACGGTCACCCCAGCACTCGCGCTACTTCCTGCCGCAGCGCCGGGAGCAGGGAGTAGAGCTTGTCGCCGGGGCACTGCGTGTCCGAGTAGTGGTCGCGATGGCCGTCGATCGCCGTCGGCGCGATCCCGTACTGCTCGCACGTGTAGACGCAGAACGACACCAGCGCGTCCCACTGCGCGGGCCGGGGTTCCTCGGTGATGTAGGTGCCCTCGTTCTCGATGCCGATCGCGATCGAGTTCTGGCCGGGGCAGTGGGCGCCCTCCACGAGGCGGTCACCCGCGGTGAGCGCGGCCAGGCTGCCGTGGCGGCCCTCCATCAGGAAGCCGCCGCGGCTGTTGGTGAAGTGCTGACCGGAGTCGAGCCAGCCGTTGTCGTCCATGTGGTGGTCCTGGATCCACCGGGCGTGCGCGTGGGCGTGCGCCTCCGAGTAGTCCGTGACGTTCTCGGTCGCGGTGTGGTGCACGAGGATGCGCACGGGCCGCTGGTAGAGCACGGTCGTGGGCATCGACGGAGGTCGAGCACCCCAGTCCTCGCAGGTCCGGATGGGCAGCAGGGCGGCCTGCGCCTGCGCCGCGCCCAACCCGATGAGCAGCCCGGACGCGGCCACTCCGCCCAGCAGCGTTCGTCGTCGCACCATGTTCAACTTTTTCCTCCTATCGAGCTACTTGGGCAACTGGTAACGGCAGTTACCAGCCGATCGGGGCAAAAAAATGTGAAACCCTTTCAGAAAAGTTGCGGAAAAAGTAACGTGCGCCACACCAGCCCTGCATGGAAGGAGCTTCGCGTCATGCGGAGAGCCGCCCTACCCCTGGTGGTGGTCGCCCTGCTCGCCACCGCCTCCGTTATCACCGCACCAGCACAGGCAGCACCCGAACCGCCCACCACGGCCGCGTTCGCCCCGAACGACTACTGCCTCGGCCAGTGCGGCGACATCCTCCCGCCCGGCAACAACGGCAACGCCACGCTGGCCGAGATCCTCGGCCACAAGGTGTTCGGCACCCGGCCCGCGCACGCGGCCGACCAGCTGCCGAAGTACGACGCCCTCTCCTCCGGCTACCAAGGGCTTACCAACGAGCAGCTGAGCACGTTCTTCAACGACGCGTCCTTCGGCGTCGCACCCGACCAGGTCGCGAGCACGATCAAGCCGCGCGCGGACGTGACGATCATCCGCGACAAGGCCATCGGGATGCCGCACATCTACGGCACCACCCGGTCCGGCACCGAGTTCGGCGCGGGCTACGCCGCCGGGCAGGACCGGCTGTGGCTGATGGACGTGTTCCGCCACCTCGGCCGCAGCCAGCTCACCGGGTTCGCGGGCGGCGCCGAGGGCAACCGCGTGCTGGAGCAGAGCTTCTTCTCCCAGATCGCCTACACCGAGGCGGACCTGCAGGCCCAGATCGACCGGGTCGCGGCCAGCGGACCCCGTGGCGCGCAGGCGAACCAGGACGTCAACGACTACATCGCGGGCATCAACGCGTACCTCGCGCAGTCCATCTCAGCGCGGAACTTCCCCGGCGAGTACGTGCTGACCGCCCACGCGGACTCCATCACGAACTGGAACGACATCCAGCCGTTCAAGGCCACCGACATGGTCGCCATCGCGGCCGTCGTGGGTGGGCTGTTCGGCGCGGGTGGCGGCGGCGAGGTGCAGTCGGCGCTGGTCCGCCTCGCGGCGCAGAACAAGTACGGCGCCGCGGTCGGCGAGCAGGTGTGGAAGTCGTTCCGGGAGCAGAACGACCCGGAGGCCGTGCTGACCCTGCACGACGGTCAGCGGTTCCCGTACTCCGCCAGCCCGGCCAACCCGCAGGGCATCGCCATGCCGGACCCCGGCTCGGTGACCCCCGAGCAGATGGTGCACGACCAGGTGGGCGGTTCCTCCACTGTGGACATGCCTGCGGGGGACGTTCCCGGTGACCTGGCCGCCGCCAAGGGCGTCTTCGCCGACGGCGTGCTGCCCGCCGACCTGCTCAACAAGAAGCACGGCATGTCCAACGCGCTCGTCGTGTCCGGCGCGCACACCGACACCGGCAACCCGATCGCCGTGTTCGGCCCGCAGACCGGCTACTTCGCGCCGCAGCTGCTGATGCTCCAGGAGCTCAACGGCCCCGGCATCAGCGCCCGCGGCGTGTCCTTCGCGGGCGTCGGCATGTACGTGCAGCTCGGGCGTGGCCAGGACTACTCGTGGAGCGCCACCTCGGCCTCCCAGGACATCGTCGACACGTTCGCCGTCGACCTGTGCGAGCCGGACGGCAAGCCCGCCACCAAGGCGTCCAACCACTACCTGCTGCGCGGCCAGTGCGTGGCGATGGAACGGCTGGAGCGCAAGAACGCCTGGAAGCCCACCGTCGCCGACGGGACAGCCGCCGGGTCGTACACCCTCGTCGTGCACCGCACCAAGTACGGCCTGGTGCAGAGCCGAGCCACGGTCGGCGGCAAACCCGTGGCGTACACCGAGCTGCGGTCCACGTACCTGCACGAGGTGGACCCGATCATCGGGTTCCAGGAGTTCAACGACCCGAGCGCCATCCGGTCCGCGCAGGACTTCCAGCGCGCCTCCGAGCACATCGGGTACGCGTTCAACTGGTTCTACGTCGACTCCAAGGACACGGCGTACTTCAACTCGGGCAGCAACCCGGTGCGCAAGGCGGGCGTGGACCCGAACCTGCCGATCAAGGCCGCGCAGCAGTACGAGTGGCAGGACTGGGACCCGAACACCAACACCGCGCGCTACACGCCCACGGCGGAACACCCCCAGTCGATCAACCAGGACTACTACATCAGCTGGAACAACAAGCAGGCGCTGGACTTCACCTCGTCCGGCTTCGGCAACGGCTCGGTGCACCGCGGTGACTTGCTCGACGACCGCGTCAAGGCGCTGATCGCCAACGGCGGCAAGGCCACCAGGGCGTCGCTCACCAAGGTCATGGCCGAGGCGGCGGGCGCCGACCTGCGCGCCGAGCAGGTGCTCCCCGACCTGCTGCGCGTCATCGAGAAGTCCGCGGTCACCGACCCGGCGCTGGCCGCGACCGTGCAGAAGCTCAAGGCGTGGCAGCAGTCCGGTTCACTGCGCCGCGAGACCACGAAGGGCAGCAAGGTCTACGGGCACGCCGAGGCGATCCGCGTGCTCGACGCGTGGTGGCCCAAGCTGGTCCAGGCCGAGTTCCAGCCCGGTCTGGGCGCGGACCTGTACAACGAGCTGGTCAAGGCCGTCCAGGTCGACGAAGCCCCGTCCGACGCCCACGGCGCGTCCCCGCACAAGGGCTCGTCGTTCCAGTACGGCTGGTGGAGCTTCGTCGACAAGGACATCAGGCGCGTGCTGGGAGACCAGGTCGCGGGCCCGTTGACTGGCACGTACTGCGGTGGCGGCGACGTGACCGCGTGCCGCACGGTGCTGCTGGACAGCCTGCGCGCCGCCGCGGCCGTGCCCGCCAACCAGGTCTACCCCGGTGACGCGGACTGCGCGGCGGGCGACCAGTGGTGCGCCGACTCGGTGATCCACCGCGCCATGGGCGGCATCACCCACGACAAGATCCAGTGGCAGAACCGCCCGACCTACCAGCAGGTCGTGCAGTTCCCGGCCCGGCGCGGCGCCAGCCTGGCCAACTCCGCGCAGGGCAAGACCGCCACGGCCAGCAGCTACGAGCGGGGCGCGTACAACTCCCCGCCGGCCAACGCCGTCGACGGCAACCCCGCCACGCGGTGGGCGAGCGACTGGAGCGACAACCAGTGGCTCCAGGTCGACCTGGGCTCGGTCCAGCGGGTCGGGCGCGCGTTCCTGCGGTGGGAGGCGTCCTTCGGGAAGGCGTACCGCGTCGAGGTGTCCACCGACGGGGTGGCGTGGCGGCAGGTTTTCGTTACCGCGGAAGGAAACGGTGTCACGGACAACGTGTCGTTCACCCCGACCGACGCGCGGTTCGTACGAATGACGGGTACCCAACGCGGCACGAATTACGGATACTCGCTCTACGAACTCGAGGTCTACCCGCAGTAGACCACCTCCGAGGAAGACCCCGGTCCACCCCCAGGGACCGGGGTCTTCCGTTTTCCGCAGGTCAACGCGGTACGAACAGGTAGTTCCGCACGTCGGGCACGATCCGCGACACCTGCCGCCACCCGCCCTGCCGCCAGATCCTCATGTCGTAGTCCCGGTCGCCGAGCCATGTGACGATGTCCTGCGCCCCGTACCCGAAGCGCGCGACGTGCCGCTCCTCGATCTCCAGCAGGAACTTAGGCCGAAGCGTCTCCACCACCCACGCCCCGCCTTCGAGGACCCGCAGCTCCGCCCCTTCGACATCGGCCTTCACGAAGTCGAGCCGCTTGATCCCCTGCTCGGCCACGAACGCGTCCAACGTCTGCGTCCGCACCACCACCTCCAGGTGCTCGGCGAACTCCACGTTCGACCCGAGCCCCTGCGCACCCGCCGTCAGGAACGACCGCCCGGTGACCGGCACCCCGTGCCGCACAGGCACGCTCATCACCTCCCGCCCCTCACCGGCCCCCAGGGCGACGGAATGCCGAACCACGTTCCGCCCCTCCCGCGGCCGGAGCACGTAGGACAGCGCGGGGTGCGCGAACACCAAAGGCTCAACGCTGTGAACAGTCCCTTGTGGACCAACGAGCTGCGCCAGGGTAACGGTGTACAACCCCAAGGCCGCCCCGATGTCCACGCACACATCACCGGCCCCGACCACGTCCCGCAACCCCACCAGCTCGGGCTCGACGAACGGCGTCACCTTGGCCAGCACACGAAGACCGGCAGCGACAGCGGCCCCCCGCACATCAGTAAGTTTCTGCGTCACCCAACCAAGACTAGGCAACCCCCAACCACCACCGGGCCCCCCACCACAGTTGATCAACAGCTGTGGCTAAACTGTGCACGCACAACAGCCCCGCCCTCGTAGCTCAGGGGATAGAGCATCGGTTTCCTAAACCGTGTGTCGCAGGTTCGAATCCTGCCGGGGGCACTCACCTTTCGCCGGGTGAATCAGGCCCTGAGCAGCGGCAACGCGCTCGGGGCTTGATCTTTTTCACGGCCCGTCATATGCCACTGTCAGCCGGAATATGGCCCTGTTTGCCACCGTTTACGGACTCCTCACGGACTGGATTCAGTCCCGCATCGACACGCCGCTGCGCAACGGACGAGCGTCAGCATGATCAAGAACCTTCTTCCGACCGGAGTGGTTCATGTGGCACCGTCGGGACCTCGTGCGACTTGCCGCTCACCTCAGCGTCAGCCTCATCATCAGCGCGCATCTGCTCGTACTCGTCCGCCATTCGATGCTCGTGCGCGGCACGCTCCTCGACAACCACCTGCATCGGGCCAAGGTGGTTCGAGAACGATTCAAGGCTTTTCCTAATTCCAACTAGAGCCTTTGCCGCATCGTGCAGCCCATATACTGTGGCCTGTTGCGCGTTCTTCATAACCGCCAGATCAAGTATATAAGTATCTTCCCACTCCTCACCATCGTGCGATTCATAATTCACCTTAGCGGTGTAAACCATTGGCAAGGAAGTTTTAAATCTATCAAGCATATTATCAAACAGGAGACGATACTCTCTACCCGGCGGAAATGTGGGAACCGGCTCATTAAGCAATTTTACTTCACCGAGTCGGTTCTCCCTACCACGATCCATTGCCCTTTGCGGAGCAGGATCAATTGACAGACGAAAATTCTTCGCCGATCCTTGTCCTATATTTTTTACAACTAAATCCGCAATTATCCATGTGGTCAAACTCGGCTCGAAGTCCACAACCACATACGGGCGAGTCTGATCAACATGAGCAGCCCTAACTGTCGCAAACTGCTTGAACGCCACAACCACCGTCACCACAGCACCGACGAGGGTGGCCGCTGCGACACATGCAGCGACCGCCGCCCATCCTGCCTGAGTAAGACCCCAGAACTGATCAGTAGTCATCCGAATCCTTCGATCATTGCAGACCCTAAGGAGACGAACCTTACGACTCAGAGACCGCGAACTCAAACGACGCTGCCATCACCCAAAAGATCTTCAATTTTGGCATTTACCGTGTCACGCTGCCCATCTATGCATTTTGCATAGACCTTCAATAGAACATCTACCGAGTGTCCAGCCCGCCCAGCCACCTCGGTAGCCGGAACACCACCGTTAAGCCAAAGTGACACCGCTGCATGGCGTAAATCGTACGGCCGCGCGGCCAGAGGCGAAGCCAACTGAGCAGGAGCAAGCGCATATTTGCGAGCGTCATCCCAGACCCGGTAATACGTTGAGGACGACACAACGCCACCGTTCGGTGACCGGAACAGCCGACCATCCGGCCCGACCCCGTACCGCTCGAGGTGATCACGCAGGATGCGAACCAGCACCGGCGGAATCGGCACGATTCGGACTTCCTTGCGCGCCCGGTGCTTGAGCCCACGCCGGTCGTGCACCTCCCCCGAATCCGTCCACCGCTTCCCCGCCGCCGGTCGAGATTCCCCCAGCGCCAGAGCACCCCAACCGCTCTCAGGCAGCGTGCAATCGTCCTCACGCAGCCCCAGGCCCTCAGCCGGACGAGCCGCCGCGTAGTAGCCGACCGCGAAGAACGCCGCCAGGTGCGCGCCCCGGTCCTTGTTCCGCTTGCCCACGTACGTCACCGCCGTCAGCAGTTGCTCAACCTGGCGAGGATTCGCCACCACGCGCGGGTCCACCTGGTCCACAACCCTGGACACCTTCCGCTTGATCCGGCTCAACGGGTTGTCCGGGATCAACTCCCGCTCGACCGCGTAGGACAGCAGGTTGAACAAGACCGCCCGCTTGCGCTGGTACACCGAGGCAGCCGCCGCCTTGCCGTCCAACTTCGCCGCCAGGGCATCCAGCACCGCCCGCACAGCTACCGCGTCCGTCAGGTCGTACAGCGGCCGAGAGTTCCGCCTCAACCAGTCGATCATCTCCAGATCCACATTGGAGACCTCACCATCCCGAGTCGTCGGAGGCAGCATGGTCCGAGACAAGACGCCCCGAAGCTCCACCACCTCCGGCCGACCAACCCCGTCCTTGACGAACACAGCCGCAGCAGTGGCGAGAGCTTCCACCGTGCTCCCCCGCGTTGTCGCCGCAGCATCACTCCACTTGAGATCCATATAGGACTGTGCGAAGTCCAGGAAAGACAACGAGTTCCGCCGCCGATGCTCACCAACGGGCAAGCCGCTCTCAACGTCGAACGGCTCACCATGACGAGCAGCCTGCGTCAGCTCAGACAGCCTGCTGGTCGCCAGTGCCTTCGTGGCGTACCACTCCGAGTGCTCGACCCCGTCCGTCAGCCACCGCACCGGATACGGCCGCTTGCGCCCCTCACGCCGCTTGATCTCCCAGAACTTGACCTTGAACGTGGTAGTCATGCCGCCGCCCCGTAGAGATCTTCAAGCCAGGTAAGGAAGTCCACGCGCTTGCACCGCAGCTCACCGTTGGGCAGCGGGAAGCAACGCGGACCCTTGCCGGTCTGCCGCCACTTGTAGAACGTGTCCCGCGAGACCCCTCCCAGGGCCTCCAAGATCTCCGGAACGGACATCAGCTCTGCGATCTGTCGGACCTTGCCGGACATGGTTCCCCCCTCGTTTACGCAGCGTGCGGAGTTGCCGAACGATCTGGCGGACCAGCGGACGCGAGTAACGCCGCCGTGTACTCGGCCTTCCACCGGATGCGCTCAGACACAGCCCGCAACAACATGTGCTGTCGCGGTGGCACGTTCGGGTCACCGGGCTGGACGTTGTTCCACACAACCCGTGCGGGCTGGTCGTCCTGCGTGATGCCGACGTCCGCGAGCAGTTGCCGAACGAACTTCTTCCGGTCGTGCTTGTGATCTGCGAGCGACTTCCCGGACCACTTCCGGGAGACCAGGACACGCCTCCCCGCGACGCCGAGCGTGGTCCGCTTGTGCGCCTTTCCCTTGCACAGCCCCGGATTCATCGACAGCCGAGCACTCCGAGGCTGAACCCCGTACAGCAGCCACACCGCGCACTGCGGGGAACACGGCGTCACGGCCAACTCGTCGCAGAGCCGTTCGGTATGCCGTTCCTGTCGAGCCGTCCCCGCCTCGTGGCACTCGTTGATGCTCTTGGTCAGGTACTTCGTGAGGTAGCCGATGTGCCGCCCAGCCTCCGGAGTGCCGCCAAGGATGCCCTTGGAATGCACCTGGACCCCGAACCGCGCGAGGTGAGCAGGCTTCTCCACCTGGTCTAGCGCTTCCTCCCAGGTAGGCAGGGCCGCCCGCGTCTGCGGATCAACAAAGCCCTTCGCCCGCACGTCCCACACCGGGAGGTGTTCGCCGCTGTACTTGATCTCGTCGTGCGCAGGCCACCAGACCTGGTGGTAGGTGGCTTCGGCGACCGCCCGCAGCTCAGCGCGGGAGATAGAGCCCCGGATAGCCGCGTGCCAGTGCGGCGCCAACCTCCGCTGAGGCTCCACCGTCGAGAAGTACTGAACCTCCCAGCCGACGCACCGCCGAAGGTTCTGCACGAACCGATCGAGCAGCGCCGCGAAGTGCACCGCGTCCCGAGCAGCCCGCCGGTAGTCGTACCGGTCAGGGTCGACCGGTGTGCCGTCCGAGCGCACCTTGCCGTAGCTGTCGAGGGTCAGCGTGAGGAACGTGGACGGCTGGTACTTCTCGCCGAACACCTTGCCCACCGTGCGTTTCTGCACCGGCCGCCGAGGCAGGTTCGCCGCATCCTGCCGCCGCCTGGTGGACCGCTTCCGAGCAGCCCGAGGACGCGGTTCAAGACCGGGAAGGTTCCCGCGGACTCCGAGTTGCCGAAGTTCCGCGTCGACCCGCTCGACCTCTTGCCGAACCTCCTCCCCGCCGACCTCGTCGTCCTCCTCCATCACCTGGTGGTAGACCTTGACCAGGTCAGCCCGGTACTCCGTGAGCTGCTTCTGATCGGTGGTCGGCTCGTTCGGCGTGAAGTCCGGTTCTTCGGTCAGGTGCCAGCCCTCACGGCACTGAGCCATCCGCAGCCGCCGGTTCTTCTCCGCACAAGTCGGGCACACACTGGCCACGGTCGAGCCACACGGAATCGGGATGATCTCCACGCGCCCGGTGTCCAGGTCGATCCGCTCTTTGGCCAGCGGACGAACGCAGACGCCGTGCTGCTCAGCCACCGCGCGAGCCACATCCAGGGCCGCAGACTGCTTCATCCGGTCCGCGCGTGTCAGGTACTCGCTCATGCCGCCGCGCTCCCTTCGCCCGCAGGCAGGTTGGGGAAGTCGTGAACAGTGGCCCGCGTGAAGTACGCGCCCAGCTCGACCAGGTCCGCGTCGGTGACGTGGAACGCCCGAGCCCGCTCCGGTTCCCGTTGCCCATCCGTCTTGAGCCAGGCCACGCCGGGGGTGTTCTCGCTGATCTCGTGAGCAGCCGCGCCCCGTTGCCGAACGCCATCCCCAAGGACCATGTCCACCTGCTGTGGCTCATCGAGCCGAAGCGCCACACGGGTGCTGAACAGGTGCCGGAAGGACACCACTTCCTTGCGCGGGTCCTGGACCAGGCCCACGAGCGCATAGCCGGGTGCACGCCCCTGGGAGGTGATCGTCTGGATAGCCCGAGTCGCACGCTCCCGCAGCTGCTTGTCCGGCTGGTAGGCAATCAGGTCTGCCAGTTCATCCACGATCAGGACCGTGAACGGCTCCCCTGTCGACCGCGCCCAGAGCCGACGAACGCCCCGGTACCGCACAGCCCGTTCCTTCACCTCAGCCGCGATCTCCTCCAGCAGCGCGACCGCGTCCGGACCGTTGTCGTAGACGACCTTGTCGAAGGCGTCCGGGCACTGGCCCAGCTCCATCCCGCCCTTGGGATCGATGCCCACCAGCCGCACCAGGCCAGCACGAACGGCAGGCGCGAGCTGCCACACGATCGACCACAGCACCGAGCCCTTACCCGCACCGGGCACGCCCACGACGAGGAGCTGAGATCCCAGCAGCCGCAGCGTCCAAGCCCGTCCGGTCTCGGTAAGGCCGACCACGATCTTCTTGAGGTTCACCGCGGACTCATCCACCGAAAGCGCTGGTACAGGTACCGGACGCGACAACGGGTCGGAGTGGATGAAGTCCAGTTCCAACAGCCGAGGCCGCAGCACCCGCACCCGACAAGACCGGGCGTTGAACGAGTGCGCCAGGTTCTCCCGCCGCGCTTCCCACTGCTCCGGAGACTGCGCCGGGATCATCCGCACCCGAACCCGATCCCGCCATCCCTCGGACCGCACACGACGCAGCCGAGGCCGGTATTCTCTGCCCCGCTTGTCTTTCGCGAGATCCGACAGCCGCATTACGGTGCGCCACTGCGGCACGTAGATGGTTGCCCGCCGCCATTCGGTGAGGACGCGGTACCAGCAGTGCCGCAGGAACGAGGGCAGGTCCAAACCCGCCCAGATGATCAGCCCCGCGACCAACGACAGCAGCGCCAGCACCAACGGCGACAGGCCCCACGTGGTGTACATCCAGTAGCCCGCCACCGAGGTCACGACCGTGACCGGGTACCGAACGGCAACGAGCACCAGGCGCACGATCAGCCACAGCGCGACCCACGCCAACGCGAACGGTGCCGCCACGACCTTGGTCCACCCAGGCAGGTACGCCCACCACGGGACCCGAGGCCGGTAGCCCTCGAACGGAGCCGGATCAACCCACTTGCTCCCCCTCATCGGACGTCACCGCCCCGCCGGGTCGAGCTGGTGAAGTCCAGCCCCAGCACACCGGCACACGAGTCACATTCGGTCTGGCCGGGCAGCAACCGGGCGAAGCGCTTGCACGTCGCACACCGGTCCCGCGAGACCCCCTCTGGCGCTGCAACACGCCGTGGCTCTACGCTCATCTCGTTCACTCCGTTACGCGTGGTGGACAGCGCAGGAGCGGCGAGGTTGGTAGCCGTGTTCCGCTCCTGCGTCTTACGTTCTCGTTGTGCCGCAACAAGACGTGCGGCATCGCCGCGTGACCCAACAAGATCACACGTTCTGTCCTAACAGGACTTTCTAGCGCCGCCTCCAGCGACAACGCCGAGGCCTAATGCGCCGCGCGACCATCCAGGCCGCACAGTCCGCGCAGTAGTCGGTAGTCGCTCGAATCCAGGTGCACCGCCCACAGATCCCGGCACACCACTTGGTCTCGACCCTCACCCGCAACGGCCGCAGCTCTGCCATTCGGCGTTCGAACGGGTCGCACGACATCAGGCGCTCAAGCAGCCTCATCACTCACCTCCCCTCAGATGGGAAAATCCAGGGCAGGCAATCCCACCCCGGACCAGACCTCAGGCCTCGTTCAGAGCCGACATCGCCAGCCGTAAAGCGCCCGCGGGCAAGTACCGCTCAGGCAGATCGGCATAGAGCGCCAAGCCGTCAAGCACCCGCACCGAGCTACGGACCGCCCGATAGCGAGCGGGCTGGTACGGGTCGCACTGCGCCCGGTACTGCTCCGCCACGTCCACGAGCAGGTCAAGCGGACTGACGTCGAGCACGTCGCAGTAGATCCCCAGCCCTTGCGACGACAGCCCACGACTTCCACGCTCGACCTTCGAGATCAACGCGGCCGAGACCCCGAACTTCTCCACCATCACCGCAGGCAGAACGCCTGCTTCCTTCCGCAGCGACCGCAGGTGAGAGCCCATGACCTGGTCGTACTGGCTCCGCCGAGGCTGAGGCCGACCATTCGCCCCGCTCATCCCTGCACCACCGGGTTCTTCGACAGCGCGTGACGCCCTTCCCGGCCGTCGAGGTGATCAGCGAGCTTGCCCGCCTCCCGCGACAACTCCCGGCAGAACTTCGCCAGCACTTCAAGACCACCGGGGAACGGCGGGAGCTGGATAGCCACGTTGACCGGGTCGAGGTAGATCACCAGCGCGGGCAGTTCCTCGGTGATGTGAACCATCCCGGCCGCCGCGTCCCGCCCAGGCGAGCACGTCACGTTGAACCCCATCAGCTCTGCCCCTTCTTCTTGGCCGGGGCCTCGAAGGCCGCTAGCCCTTCACTGATCGCGCCGGCCAGCCGAGGCAGCGCCTCACGGTCCACGACCAGAACCGCCGGGAATGCGTTGCCGAGCCGGATCTCCACGCGGTCGGCGAACACCATCGGCTCGACTCGTATGGGGAGATTCGCGGTCACGTGCACCCGCACCATGTCAGCCACGACTCACGCGGCCTTGGCAGCGCTCTTGGCAACGACAGGCTTCATCCCGGTAGCCCGCAGGCTGTACCCGAGCTTCGCCCGGCACCGGTGACGCTCCCCCGCCGCACCCGAGCGGCAGCCCTTGTCATCTATCCAAGGCGTCACCGTCAGCCCTTCGAACAGCACCGGCCGCACATCCGTGCCGGGGATTGCCTCCGGTGGGACCGGCTGGTGAGGAGCCGCGATCTTCACCGTCACCACGGCGTCCGTCTTGCGCTCCGCCGCCTGATCGATGGCCAGCACCGACCAGACCAGGAGCCCGTTCTCCTTGTCCTTCTCCTGCTCGACCGGCAGCCCCTTAGCCCGCTCGTCGGCGGATTGGAACTTGAGCACCGGCTCGACCCCCATCACCAGCGCCCCACGAGGGAACACGAAGTCATGACCCGCCGGGAGCCTGCTCCCACCTGTGATCGCCATCGGCTGTCTCCTGTCATCCGTGTCGGCCTGACCTGCGGTCGGGCGTTCTCGACACTGACCACTTTCCGCCGAATGACGGGACGACAGCACCACATGGCAGGACAACTACAGACGTCCTTGCTACATTGAAGACGTCCCTAACTGTCACAAAGGAGTGGCCATGCCGAACCAACGCCTGCGAGATTCCTTGCTACGCAACGGTTTGACCCTCGATCACGTGGCCAACACGACGGGCGTCGACCCCAAAACGGTCGAGCGGTGGATCACGAAGGACCGCACCCCGTACCCCCGGCACCGGCACGCGATCTCGACCCTCGTGGGCGAGACAGAGACGTACCTCTGGCCAAACGCCGTGGCTGGCGAGGCCAAGAAGGAGATCAACGAGTCCGAGGTGGTGCAGGTCTACGCACACCGACACTCGATCACCCAGGACGTCTGGGCACACCTGCTCAACCAGGCCAAGCTCAACGTCTCGGTCCTGGTCTACTCAGGAATGTTCCTGACCGACAACCCGGCCCTGATCCGCACCATGCGCCAGAAGGCCGAGGACGGCGTCAAGATCCGCCTCCTGCTAGGCGACCCGGCCAGCCGCGAGGTAGCCCGCCGCAGCGAGGAGGAAGGCATCGGCAAGGGCACCCTCGCAGCCAAGGTCCGCAACGCCCTCGCGTTCTTCAAGCCCCTGGCAGACAGCGGCCACGCCGAGGTCAGATGCCACAAGACCACGCTCTACAACTCGATCTACAGGTTCGATGACGAGATGCTCGTCAACACCCACGTACACGGCTTCATGGCTGGTCACGCGCCCGTGCTCCATCTGCGACGTCTGTCCGGCGGGGACTTGTTCGAAACATACGCAGAGAGCTTCCAGGGCGTCTGGGACGCCGCCAAGCCACCGAAGTGGTAGGCAGGTAGGTATGGCGCGCACCGATCACTACCACGACCCCAACGCCCCCAAGGCCACCAACATCGTGGTCGCAGTAACCGCGTTCGTGCAGGACGACCAGGGCCACCTACTGATGATCAGGCGTACTGACAACGACCTCTACTCGATCCCAGGTGGAGCACAGGACGTGGGCGAGACCATCGGTCACACGGTAATTCGAGAAGTAAAAGAGGAAACCGGTATCGACGTCGAGCCTATCGACATGATCGGCATCTACTCCGACCCAGCCCACGTCATCTCCTACACAGATGGCGAAGTCCGACAACAATTCTCGATCTGCTTCCGCGCCCGTCCAACCGGTGGCAAGCTGCGTACAAGCGACGAGTCCAGCGAAGTGCAATGGGTCGACCGAGAAAATCTCGCCACACTGGCGATTCACCCGTCAATCCGACTCCGCATAGAGCATGGATTCGCAGATAAAGCGAAACCCTACTTTGCCTCTTGATCTAGACCTGCTGCCCGCAGTCGCGCCTCAGTCCGCTCGACCGCTGCCATAAGTTCAGGCTTTGCTTGCCGGATGAAGAATGTCACCAGATCTTGCGGTCCGTAACGCATTTTAATTTCCTCGATCCGATTTTGCGCGTTCGTCGGTTCACCATCGGGAGTAGTGGTCATGTCCGCCCACCAGAGAGCGTCTCGGAGCGAGGTCTCTTCGTCCGCCCACTCGGAAAGTTCAGCAGATAACCCTCTCAGTTCGGCCTCACGATACGCACATGTGTGATGAGCAACCAGTGCGCACATCCGCTCCGGAGCTCCTTGATCACGAAGATATCGGGCACCGTCCAATGGATGAAACCCCGTCAGAGCGAGCTCTGGCGCATAACCCACGTCGTGCGCTACTGCCGCGCCTACCAATAGGTCCGCATCCTCTCGCGAGAACAATGGACTCAGATCACTTGCCCGCTTCGCCACACCTTGTACATGCGCCCAGCGTCGGGGTAGTACTCCAGCAAGCGTCTCCTGAGCAAGATCGCGTGCCCACACCACCAGTTCATCCACTAGACCACCTTAGCCTTGATTTAATTTTCACGAAAACAACTATTGCCAAATACGAAAGACTTCATCGAAGCCTCCAATAGTGTTCAACGAAACCCTAGGCCAATGGAAATGATGTCGAATTGGCGGCCATATCTGCTGAAAATTATCCTCAAAACGTGCCCCAAACCTCGCGTTCACACCGATAGACATTTCGCAAGGAAAGTCATGGCTCAGCACCGTGACAACGAGTTCACCAATCGAGAACATTACAACGCCAGCTTGGCCATTTTTCACCAGTTCGCGAATATCAGCAGAATCCTCCGATACGATAGATTGAAGAATACTACGATTTCGCGTCATTGAAACCGCTACCCGATCACCGTCAACATATGGCGTATGGCGAGACAGCCAAACGATGGTAGAAGTTGACGGCTTTCGGTGTTCGTAGATAAATGCGTACTCTCGCAATGGCAAGATCGCATTCTCAGGGTTCATACGACATATGACCAGCGCAGTCTTCGCAGCCCAGGTGGCCAACAACTGTTGCGAACCGGCAACAAGTCGCAATTTCTCGCCCCGAAGCATCTTCTTTAGGAACTTTTGCGACCTACCCTCAAGATCGGACATCCATCCGTTATTACAGGTTCCACATACCTCCTTTACCGTCAATGAGAAAGGCTTCCCCATCCAATTTTGACGCACTCCATCTTGCTTTGCGGTCTCAAATTCAGCTCGCCCTGGGGACCCCATCTCTTCCTGTATCCACCTCGCAAAAATATGTTCCGCCGTCATCTTCACGCCTGCCACGCCACAAAATACACACTTCTTCACTCAATCCTCTCGATTCATATTTCATTTACTCTCTCATGCGGAGAAATTTCATCAAGAATAGAATGACAATATGACACACGCTATGAAATAGCCTTTCGCTCCATCACTCTATAAACCGCAATTGGGATCACGGAAAGCGCTGGATGCTGAGGAAGGTCCGTCAGGCCCGTCGCAGCAACATCCTCAATTACACCATTAACTATACGAACAAAGTTATTCCGATCAAATGATCCGGCCACCTCCTGCGCTAGGGCATTATTCCTCTCCGTTCGAGCTTGAATTTCAGCGGGCGACTGCGAGTAGTGTCCCACTGTTCCCACCAAAGTCCACGTCTGAGATGAGGACCCGAACCTGCGCCCAATGCTGTGCGCATCAGCGTCTAGATACCTCCTATTTTCCATCAGCCTGGCGGTCACGATCATAGAATTGCGCTCTCCAGAATTAAACTGCACAATATTTAACCCTGGAGAAAATAGTCCCCTTGACGTCTTAAGGATGCCCTTTAGGAATTCAACAGAGTAGCCATATTCAGCGCTAAACTGCTCAATCTTATCTTCTAACCTGAATTCATCCTTACCCCTGACCTCAGCCCCATCCCCAACTGAGTTTCGCGCAGGCTTCTTTCCCTTCTGATTGACAGCAGGAGCCCCGACCTCTTGGATAATCTGTAAGGCTTTGACGAAGTCCTCATAACCGGAGAGCGTCACAGAGAGGTTCGAGAGTATCGCACCAAGAAAAGCGCTATCAAAAAGAAATCCATCCGCGGTTAGGCGAAATAACGACCCCTCAGGGCATGCACTTTTAATACGGTTGAAAACACCTTCATTATCTTCACTGAATATATCACTAATATCAGTTAG
Organism: Umezawaea sp. cmx-9-4; assembly: GCA_049997955.1. GTDB lineage: Bacteria > Actinomycetota > Actinomycetes > Mycobacteriales > Pseudonocardiaceae > Umezawaea. The sequence goes on from JAEBDY010000006.1 coordinate 386,306, forward strand.
CCATCCATCTTCCAGGGCGTCTTCAAGCTCCGGAAACAATGAATCGAGCATTGACCTATTTACATACGACTCAGATCCAGACTCAGGTGAATACGACAAAACTTTATTCCACCCAACAGAAGTGCGACTCGAATCTTTCGATGTAAGTCGAGATTCTTCGGGCACACCGTATTCTAATTGACCAGCAATGGATTTGACCTTTTCCACATCAACGTACAGATAGTCCCGCAAAATCTGACGCGGATAGCCATCATTTTCAACCATGCAAAACGATAACATCAACCTTCCCGCATTCGTCAAACCGACTCGCAGACAAGTCAAATATTCACTAGTATCACGTCAATATTCTGCCGAATCTAGCTCTACAGGATCAAGAGCGCCGCCTTCGGCGGCGCGTGCAGGTCCTTGCGCTGGCAGCTTGGCCACATCCATCCCGGCACGCCCGGCCTCCGCTTCGCTGCGCCGGGCGACCGGGCGGCGCGGAGCGCCGTACTGAGGACCTGGTGCCGCCGAGGAGCTGTTGCCCCATGAGGCCGTTCGTCCACGGTCCCCACGAGCGCCGAGGGGTCACCGCGGAATGGGGCAGGGCGCTCGGCTGCCGCGACGGCTGCGCCGCCTTGCCACTGGGATCGAGTGGACGACATCGAGGGCCAGGGCGACGGGATGAGGAGCCAGGCGGTCACCCCGACTGGTGAGCATGGCGACGGCCGGTAGTGCCGCGTCAAGGCTGGAGGGCTTACTTTGACCCAGCGCTACCGGCCGCGTGATCGGCTTCGAGTCGGGATGACGTCAAGAGTGTGGCGCGGACTGCGGACTCCTGACGGACTGGCACCGTGGGCGGGAGGGTCTGGGGGCCGCTCGACCGCAGGTCACGAGGTATAGGGGACCGCTTGTCTGTCGTGCCTTCCTAAACCGTGTGTCGCAGGTTCGAATCCTGCCGGGGGCACTCACCTTTCGCCGGGTGAATCAGGCCCTGAGCAGCGGCAACGCGCTCGAGGCTTGATCTTTTTCGGGGGTGAGCCGTATGTCACTGGGTTAACCGTTTCATGATGAACTGGTCGGGCGGCGCGTCCGTACCAAATACAGCGGGTCCTGTGTGAAGTCACGACGCCCGCTGGTCAGATGTCCGGTTTGTCGGAGTTGACCGGACAGTGGGTCTGGATGTCAGGTGGGAAACGGCGGCAGGTCGAGGCTGTTTCCGGTTCAGGTCGTTTGTGATCGCACGTGGCTGATGTGCGGCTCGTAGGCCGATAGGTCTCGGTGCGGCTCGTACGTGCTCAAGTAGTAGTAGTCGGCCATGATGTTGGCCTGCTGTTCCGTGTTGAACTCTGCGAACGTCTTGCCGCGCAGGCCTTCCGCGCCGCCGTAGTCGTAGAGGCTCTTCATGAAGAACCCGGCGAACGCTGTTGGCATCAGGCTGAGGACGCTGCGTCCGTGCTGGTACTGGTAGGCGTGGGTCAGTTCGTGGACCAGCCAGCGCTCGTACCTCGCCTGGTGCTGCGGGGTGGTCAGGACTCCCTTGGGGAAGGTTACGAGTCTTGGCAGCGTGCGGGCGACGCCGAAGCTGCCCAGCAGGCCGCCTTCGGCAAGCCTGAGTGCGCTGGTGTCCAGCGCGTCGCCGAACACCTCGCGGGCGATCTCGGCCTCGCGCGACTCCAAACTGCGGCGGAACACCACGACAGCTCCCTGTTCGGCATCGGATGCCCGGATGTTAAGCGGGGAGTGCCGTGATTGCCTACCGCAGGCCAGCAGGGGACCAAACGCTCCACCGTTGTGGCTGTCACGGTGAACTCCGCCCGCACGACGGCGAAACTCGATCCAGATGTTGCGGTGCGGCCGGGAGGTGCTCCCGGCCGCACCCGGATCAGCGCGGACCCTTATCGAGGATCACGGTCTCCCTGTTGTTGTTCATCAGGTCGATCGCGATGACCTTCCTGACCGCGTCGTTCTGCTCGAGGATCGGGTACTCGTTCATGTCGAACACGTTGTCCGGCCTGCGCGACGGCCCGAGCAGCACGTGGACCTCGCCGCTGGACCCGTGCGCGACGCTGGACGACACGCTGTCCCACAGCTCCTGGACCTTGGTGTCGCCCTGGGTCCACCCCGGCATGATGAGGGCCTTGTCGTCCAACATCCCTTCCAGGGTGTTGCGCCCCTTGCCGTGGGCCTGCTCCTCGGCCTCGTACATCACCGAGATCCGCTCGCCTTGGGCGTCCCACACGTTGCCGGACCAGAAGAACGCGCCGTCCTCCTTGGTGGCCAGGACGTTCTTCAGGTTGTCGATCCACATCTGGCGCTGCTCGGGCGGGAGGTTCGTGAAGTCCGAGAGGTCCGCCCACGGCTTGCCGTCGATCGTGGTGGCGGGCCAGGCGGTGTTGGTGTGCTGGTCCTTGCCGGGGTCGATCAGGTCGAGGATGTTCGGCGGAGCCGACAGCGGGACGACCGGCGGGACCGGCGGCGGCGTGCTCGGTGGGAACGGGCCGGTCACCGGCATGGGCGTCGTCGGTGTCGACGGCGGGGCGACGGGGGCGAAGGGCGGTGGAACAGGTGGGCCTTGCGGCGGGAAGGAGGTGTTGATGGGCCTCAACGAGTCCATCGCGGACTTCGTGGGCTTCGAGAACTCGCCCTGCGGGGGACCGTTCACGCCCGGCACGTTCGGAACCGCGCCGGGACGGAGGGGCCCACCCGCGGGCGGCCGACCCTTCGGGATGTTCGGGCGGTCCTGAACCTTCACCGGCCCGTTGGCGCCGGGGATGTTCGGCATCTGGGAGATCAGCGGACCGTTCGGCCCGCTGGTGCTCGTGTTCGGGCTCGGCACGCCGGGGGCACCGGGAACTCCGGGGACGCGCGCGACCGGATCCGCGACGGGTGGTGGGGTCCAGGCGGTGTTGGTGGTGCCGGGTGCGCCCGGCGGCGGGGTGAAGGAGCCCACCTGCGGGCCACCCTGCGCGGCGGGGGCAGCCGCGGGATTGGTGGTGTCAACGCCCGGCGGTGGCGTGAAGGTGCTCACCTGCGGGCCGCCCTGCGCGGCGGGGACGGCCGCGGGACCGGTGGTGTCGACGCCCGGCGGTGGCGTGAAGGAGTTCACCTGCGGACCGGTCTGGGTCGGGGACGCGGGCGGCGCGCTCAAGGGGCCTCCGGCGACCGGGTCGACCTTGGAGACCTCCGGGCCGGGAGCCTGCTGGGCGGCGGGCGGCGCGTTCGAAGGGCCGCCGTTGATCTGCTCCACCGGCGCGACCTTGGGATCGGCGGTGGGCGCGGGCTTCGGGGCGGGGCCGGAGTTGCCTGCGGGGTTCTTCGCGCCGGAGTCCGGAACGATCTTGCCGAACTGGTCGGCGATGAACTGGTCCGTCTTGGTCGAGGTCTCCGCGGTCGCCTTCAGCCCGTCGTTGACCTTGCCCATCGTGGCCGAGGCCTCGTTGGCCTTGTTCACGGAGTTGGTGTTGGAGCCGTTCACGGCCATCACCATGGGGATGCCGAACATGCCCAGCGCGTTGGGGGCCAACTGCTGCGAGGACAGCTGCGACGAGATCCCCTGGTAGCTGGATTCCAGGTCCACGGCGTACTTCTGCAGGCCCTGGATCGAGGATTCGCCCATCAGGAACCCGGACGTGCCGGTCGGGCCCTCCGGCCCTGGCGGGGGAGGAGGTGGGGCCTGGGTCGTGCTGCCGCCGCCGGTGTTCGTACCGCTGCCGTTGGTGCCCGAACCGGTGTCTGCACCGCTGCCTGAGCCATTGCGCGCCATGTCGTGCCTTCGAGGTCGCCGAGAGGTGGACGGGTGGGGTTAGGCGAGCGCCTTGTCGGTGTTGCGGTCGACGCCTTCCTGCGCCTTCCACGACTCGTAGCTGACCTCGGCCACGTCAGCGGCGCCCTCGAACCGCTTCCACCCCTTGCCGACGTTCTCGGTGATCTCGTCGAGGTTCTTGATGCGGCCCATCTGGCGCGACATCGCCGCGACCAGCTTCGCGATGCGGGAGGCGATGTTCACGCCCAGCGCGACGGCCTTGCCGACCGCGACGCCGACGAACGCGACGATCGAGGCGCCGAAGGTGAAGAACGCGGCCGCGGCGGCGGCGATCGCACCTGCCAGCAGCGTGCCGAGCAGTTGCGCGATGAGGTCGCGGACGATGTCGCGCAGGACCGAGACCAGCACGCCGCAGATCGCGACGATCTTCGCCTTCTTCTCGACCGCGTCGGCCAGCGCGTCGAGTTCCTGGCCCAGCGTCTCCATGTTGGCCTTGAACGCCTCGGAGGCCTGACCGGTCCAGCCCTGCGGCTGCGCCAGGGTGTTGCGGTGGGTCTCGGCCAGCACGGCCATCTCCGCCGCGGTCGCCTTCGTCGCGTCGACGTTGGCCTTGATCTCGTCCGGGTCGCCCATGAGCTGGTCGAGCGGCTCCTTGAGGAAGCTCACGTGCTCGATCAGCCAGCCGATCCCCGCGCCCAGCATGGTGCCGAACGGGTCGATCGCGAGCATCGCCGTCGACGACGCGGCGCCGATCGCGGCGAAGGTGATGTCCAGCACCTGCTCGGTCTCGGTCTCGGCGTCCTTGCCGACCGTCTCGATCAGGTCGGCGTAGGCCGAGATGAACAAGGAGCCCTTGAACTTGTTCTCCTCGGTGATCTCCATGCCGGGGGGTGAGTCGACCATGTGCTGGACCTTCCTGGTGAGCGACGTTGATCGCGGTCGGGCCGGGGGGTGCGAAGCGCGGCTGGGGGATCAGGGCGCTGTCGGCGAACTCCGGGTCACCACGGGTGGTTCTCGTCTTCCTCGACATCGCGCTGGGCCCGAGCTGGGCCGGCGGGCGGCGGGGGAACGAACTGCTGGTGGGCAGCCGGTTGCGGTGGCACGGGCGGCCGTGGCGGGTGAGCGGGTGGCGGCGGGGGCTCGTCGTCCAGGGCGTCCACAGCCTTGAGGTCGTGCTCCTCGACCTCGTCGGGATCGCCGTCCTCGTCAGGAGGCAGGTAGCTCCGCACGAGGGCCATGCTCTCGGTGCCCGCGCCGAGGGGGGCGAACGCCTCCAGCATCTTCGCCGACGAGGCGCGCTGGCCCTTCCCGACCGCTTCCATGATGGACGCGGTGAGCTTGCCGGGGCTCATGCCCGCGGCCTTCTGGGTCAGCTCCAGGTGCTGCAACGCGCCGGTGGGCGCGATCGTCACCCGGACGGAGCCGTCGGCGGAGGTCACCGTGGCGCTGGTCGTCGCGAGGTTCCGCGACAGGTTCTCGGACTTCTCCTTGAGGTCGGAGAGCCGCGCCTCCATGTCCTTCAACCACAGATCCGGGTCCACGGCTCCCCTTCGTGTCCAGCGGTTCGGGTCGACCCCAGCGTGCGCCGAACCGCCAACGCCCCGCCAACGCGCCTCCAACGAACGCCCCTGCCGAACGCGGAAGGCCCCTGGACAGCTGTCGCCAGGGGCCTTCCGCGTGTTCCGGCCGACAGGTCAGTTGGCCTTGTTGTGGTCCTTCAGGTCCTGCATGTACTCGGAGTTCTCGGCCTTGGCGGCAACGTCGCTCGCCATTTCCTTCCAGAGCTCGTGAGCCAGGTGGAGCAGGCTGCCCACGACGAAGACGTGGCCTCCGACCTTGACCGAGCCTCCGGGAGCCGCCAGTTCCTCGAAGTTCTTGATCCAGCGGGAGATGTCCGCCGCTTCCTCCGGCGTCTTGTTGTGCGGCGGGCCCATCAGCTTGGCCTCCAGCTTGCCCTTGCCGAACTCGCCGAACTTCTCCATGCCGTCCTTGCGGCCCTGCAGGATCTTGTTGCCGAAGTCCTTGACGTCCTGCATCGTCAACTTGGGCTTGGGCGTGGTGGCACCGGGAGCCGGGGTCGGCGTCGGGTCCGGCGGCTTCGGTGCAGCGGGGTCCGGCGGCTTGGGCGCACCGGAACCACCGGAACCCGGAACCTCCGGCGGCTTGGACACCGGCGGAGCGCTGCTGGGCGTCGTCGTGTCCGCGGGCTTCGGCGGCGTGGTGGAGCCGGGGATCTCCGGCGGCTTCGACGCGGGCGGGGCACCAGCGGGCACGGTGTCCGCGGGCTTCGGCGGCGCGGTCGAACCGGGGATCTCCGGCGGCTTCGACGCAGGCGGAGCACCAGCGGGCACCGTATCCGCAGGCTTCGGCGGCGCAGTCGAACCGGGAACCTCCGGCGGCTTCGACACCGGCGGAGCACCAGCAGGCACCGTATCCGCAGGCTTCGGCGGCGCAGTCGAACCAGGAACCTCCGGCGGCTTCGACACCGGCGGAGCACCAGCAGGCACCGTATCCGCAGGCTTCGGCGGCGCAGTCGAACCAGGAACCTCCGGCGGCTTCGACACCGGCGGAGCACCAGCAGGCACCGTATCCGCAGGCTTCGGCGGCGCAGTCGAACCAGGAACCTCCGGCGGCTTCGACACCGGCGGAGCACCAGCAGGCACCGTGTCCCCTGGCTTCGGCGGCGGCGTGGCGCCGGGGACGTCCGGCGGTTTGCTGTCCGGCGGCTTGACCGGGGGCGCGCCCGACGGGGTCGTGGAGCCACCGCCCCTGTTGAGCCTGGCGGCGTCGTCGGAGATCTTGGTGAGGGCCGTGCCGAGCTGGTCGGAAGCGGTCTTGTTGGCCGTGAGCAAGGACTTCAGGTTCGTGATGTGGCGGATGATGCGGCCGAGCGCCTCCAGGGCGGTGGCGACCGCGACGCCGACGAAGGCGACGATCGAGGCGCCGAAGGTGAAGGGCGCGAGACCCGCGGCGACGATCGCGCCGCCGATCAGGTTGCCGATGACCATGGCGATGATGTCGCGGACCAGCGAGCGGAACGCGGTGACGCACGCGCCCATCGTGGCCATGATCTCGGCGGAGCCCTTCATGGCCATGCCGATGGCCTCGAGCTCGTCGCCGACCTGCGCCATGCTCTTCTTGAACGCGTCGGCGGTCGCGCCGGTCCAGGTCTCCAGCTTCTTCAGCGCGTCGAGGTGCGCCGTGGCGATGCCCGCGTACTTCTCGGCGTCGCCGGAGATCTTCTCCGTCTCGCCCCTGACCGCGATGTTGTCGCCCATCAGCAGGTCGAGCGGCTCGCGCAGGAAGTACAGGTGGTCGATGAGCCAACCGACACCGGCGCCGAGCAGGGCGCCGAGGGGGTTGAGCACGGCACCCACGACGTCGAACGCGAGACCGACGCCGTAGGCCGCGATGGCGGCCTTGTTGCCCTCCTGGATGGACTTCACCAGGCCCGCGACGGTGTCGACCATGCCCGCGCCGGAGAACCCGTCCCACTTGTCCGTGCCCTCGCCGAAGCCAGGGGTCAGGGTGAGACCCGGAATGCCGTCCTTCTTTTCCTCTGTGGCCGTTTCGGCCATCACTACCCCTTGAAGGTGTCGGCGTTGCCCTGGTCGGTGATGCGGTACGAGTCCGCGGTCAACTTGGTGTTGGTCTTGGCGGTCGAGATGGAGGCCTCGTACTTGCCGATGACCTCTTTGGCCTCGGCGACCTTGTTGCGGGCCGCGATGCTGAAGAACTGGCCGATGATCCCGAACACCAGTGGATCGAAATGAATACCGCCGAGAACGCTCTTGGACTCCTCCAGGCCGTCGACCAACGCCTGGAGGTTCGTGGTGAACTCGTCCAGGTCTTCCGGCTTGACCTCGAAACCCGCTGCCATGCGCAGTCCTTCCGATCAGCAGGTGGGAGTCGTGCTCACCACGGGTGGTTTTCGTCTTCTTCGTAGTCGGGCTGGGCCCGGTTCGGTCGGACAGGCGGCGGTGGCGGTGCGGCCTGCGGCGTCGGGGGCACGAACGGCTGCGGCACAGGGGGCTGGGGGCTGTGCGGCGGTGCCTGACGAGGCTGCTGGTGGAACTGCTGCTGGGGGGCAGGCCGCGCGCGGTTGTCCTCGTCCAGCTCGTCGACCGCCTTGAGGTCGCGCTCCTCGACGTCGTCCCCATCATCGTCCTCGTCCGGGGGGATGAAGCTCTTCACGAGGTCCATCGACTCAGTGCCCGCGCCGAGCGGCGCGAAGGCCTCGACCATCTTCTCCGACGCCGCCCGCTGTCCTTTGTGGACGGCTTCCATGATCGACGCGGTGAGCCTCGACGGGTTCATCCCCGCGGCCTTCTGGGTGAGTTCCAGGTGCTGCAACGCCCCGGTGGGCGCGATGGTGACCGTCACCGCGCCGTCCTTGGAGCTCACCGTCGCCGTGGAGTTCGCGAGGTTCTCCGCGAGCTCGGTCGACTTCTGCTTCAGGTCGACGATGCGCGCCTGCATGTCGTTCAGCCACTGGTCCGGATCCACGTTCTTCATCCGGTTCGCGTCGATCGGTCCAAGCGGGTCCACGGGTTCGTTCCTTTTCGTGTGGGGCCTTCAGCGCGTCAGACGGACGCGAGCAGCGAGTCGATGCGGTTCGCGATCCGCTCGTTGTCGGTCGGCGAGAGGCTGAGCCAACCGTTCTCGCGGACCATCAGGTAGCGCCCCTGCGGGGTGTCGAACCAGTTGATCAGCACGCCCGCGCGTTCCGAGCGGTACCGGTTCTCGCCGCGGCGGGTGACGCCGAACTGCCCACCCGCGACGCGGTTCTCGGCGAGCTCGCTGATGACGGAAGCGTCCTGCTTGGACACTCCCGCCCGCTGGAGCGCCTGCTTCTCGTCGAGTTCCTCGTCGCCCCAGGGGTCGTCGGACTCGTCCGGCTCCTCGTGCATCGCCACGGCGGAGGCCAACGTCTCCAGCCTCAGCGACAGCGCGCTGCCCGGCCCCGCGGAGCCCTCGGACAGCACGCCGACGATCGACTTCGCCAACCCCGTCGGCCGAACCTCGATGAGCCCGATCTGGTCCTCGTCGATGATCGCGAGCACCGCCTGGTTGCCGTCGGACGCCGCGACGGCCCGCACGGGCCGCCGCTCCATGTTGGCCACGGCGTCGACCGCGACCTCGTGGTCGGCCAGCAGCCGCAGCAGGTCCAGCAACCGGCGGTCGCCTGCCAGGCCGCGGCTCGTCAGCCCGTCGAGCACGTCCAGCCGCAGCCGGGCCCGCTCCTCGATCGTGCTGCCGAGGCTCGGGACGTCCAGCGGGTACGGCAGCTTGCCGAGTTCGAGGTCGTGCCAGAGCACGTCCAGCTCGGCGGGGCTCAGGAGGAACTCGGGCGTGATCACGCCTGTTCCCCGCCCTTCTTCTTCGGCTTGACGCCACCGATCACCGACGGCGGCAGGTTCTCGCCCGGCATGTCGAAGAGGTCGCCGCCCATGATGTAGGAGGCGGCCTTGTGCTCCTTGTCCTCCTCGGAGCGTCCGCCCGCACCGCCCATCGGGGCGCCGCCCATCGCGCCGGACATGCCGGCTGCGCCCGTGGCACCGGTGGGGAACGTGCCGCTCACCGGCATCTGACCGCGTCCCGGCTGCATGACGCCCGCCGAACCGCCCGAGCCGACCGCGCCGGAACCCCCGACACCGCCCGCTGAGCCGCCGACACCGGCCGCGCTGCCGCCGAGGCCACCCGCACCGGACCCGCCACCGAAACCACCGGCACCGGACCCGCCACCGAAACCACCGGCACCGCCTGCACCGCCGCCGAAGCCGCCTGCGCCACCGCCGTAGCCGCCAGCACCGCCCGCTCCACCGCCGAAGCCACCAGCGCCACCGCCGGCACCGCCGCCGAAGCCACCGGCACCCGCGCCGCCGAAGCCGCCGGGAACGTTGTAGCCGCCACGGCCGGTCGGACCGGAGCCGCCGATGCCCTCGATCGGCACACCGGGAGGCCTGGCGCCGGGAGCGCCGAGGTAACCGGCAGGGTTACCCGCAGAACCGGGGGCAGGAGTGCGCGAAGGGGCAGTGCCCCGACCCGCGTTGCCCGAATTCGCACCGCCGAAGCCTGCGCCGCCGTTGTAGCTCGTGGAGTCGGAGTAGCCGCCGCCCGCACCGCCGTAGCCGCCCACCGCGGGCGGGGTGTAGCCGTTCATGACGGGGATCGCCGCCGCGGCTTCCGCGGCGGTCGTCGTCCCGCCCTGGCGGTAGGCAGAACCGGCCTCGTCGGACTCGTCGTCCGAGTAGCCCGCGCCGATGGAACCCTTGTAGGCGCCACCGCCCGCGTAGCCGCCTCCACCAGCGGCGACGGCGCCGCCACCGGCGTAGCCGCCACCGGCCGGGAAGCCGCCGGGAACGCCACCGGCGCCACCCGCGTACCCGCCGCCCGCTCCGGAGCCACCGGTGTAGCCGCCCGAACCGGCGCCACCGCCACCGCCCGCGCCGAAGCCGCTGTCGAACGAGGTGCCGGGCATGACGGGCGGCGCCAACGTCGCGGCCGCCGCGGCCGCCGTGGTCCGCTCGGACGCCAGGCCCGCCTGCGTCCCGGCCAGCTCGCCGGCTTCCTGCCGGGACTGGAACGCGCCCAGTTCGCCCATCTCAAGTCGGCCCGCCTGCATCGCGGTCATCGCCTGCAGCCCCTCGACGGCACCGCCCGCGGTGGGCGCCTGGACGCTGCGCATGGCCACCACCTGCGGCTCTTCCGTCCGACCCGTGGTCGGGTTGAACGGGGCGGTGAACACCGGCGTCGACTGGTCGATCGCGCGGGAGCTCGCCTCCATGTTCGTCATCACCGTGACGGCCAGTTCCTTCGCCGCCTGCGACCTGGCGCTGGCGGCCTGCACGTCGGCCGTCGACGTGAGCAGGCTGGCGATGCCGCCGCCCACCATCACGCCGGTCGCGCCCGTCCAGGTGAAGTTCACCGGCTCCGGCATCGAGGCGCGCGCGGCCTGCATGACCTGCCCCTGGTCCGCGACCCGTTCTCCCACCTGGCCCGCGGTCTGGGCGGTGCCGGAGATCCAGTCGGACAGCTTCTTGATGGCGGTGCGCGCACCGTCGGCCGACTCACCGGTCCAACCGGACTCGGTGGACACGATCCGGTGCGTGATGACCTGCGCCGAATCGGCCAGCTCGGTGGCGAACTGGGCCCACTCGGAACCGATCTCGCCGGACTGGCCGGGGTCGTTGTTGATGTGCACGGACTCGTAGAGCGCGAGGTGGGAGTGGGAGTCCCAGTTCTGCGTGTCCTTCAGGACCGGTTCGGCCTCGGGAGCCATGAGCGGTGCGCCTCTCGCCTCAAATGCCTTGGAGCTTGGTCAGGTTGGCACGGTGGTCTTCGTCGACCTGCTGGAACTTGGTGATGGCCGCGCTGACCTGGTCGTGCGTGTCCTGCAACACGGTGCGGTACGCGGTCATCACGTTCACGAACGAGTGCGGGTCGCCTTCGGCGCGGGCCTCGAACTTGGTCGCCATGGCGTCGCCGACCGGGTTGGCGCCCAGCGGCGCCGGACGGGCCAGCCTGCCTGCGCGGGCGAGCCAGGAATCGACCTGCTCGATCTGCTCACTCAGCAGTTTCCGCAGGTCCTCGCCGGTGGCGGGGTCCAGCATGACCTTGCCGGACTTGATGTTCTCGTTCAGCTCGATCGCTTGGCCGTTGATGGTCGGGGGTGCGGCCTGCTCGGCTTCGTGCATGTGGTTGTCCCCCCTGAGGACACGGTTCTCCGGTAGTGCGTCCAGTGTGCGGTGAACCGCCAACGCCCCACCAACGTGTCTCCAACGTGCGGTCGCTCCAGCCGCTGTGCCAACCTCGCCGGAGAACTTCATATCCATGGCCGATAGGATTTCTTGATGCGGGTGAACCTGCTCGGTCCCGTTGAGCTCGTTTCCGCAGGCACCGACCCGGTCCAGCTGGGCGCGGCCAAGCGCCGCACGGTGCTCGCGGCGCTGGCGCTCGAACTCAACCGGGTCGTCTCAGGTGATCGGCTGCTCTCGCTGGTCTGGAACGGCTCACCGCCGCCGCAGGCGAAAGCGGCCCTCCAGGGGCACGTCGCCCAGCTGCGCAAGGTGCTCGGACCGGGGCTGGACCTGGTGACCAGGGCGCCGGGCTACCTCCTGGAGGGCGAGCGGAGCGCGGTCGACGTCTTCGTCTTCGAGGACCTGGTGCACGGCGCCCGCGACAAGAACGACCAGGACGCCGTCGAGCAGCTGACGGCCGCGCTGCGGCTGTGGCGCGGGCCGTTCCTCACCGACGTCCCCTCCCCCGGTCTCGGCGAGGCGACCGCGGCCCGGCTGGAGGAGCTGAGGCTGGTGGCCGTGCAGGACATGGCCGACCGGCTGCTGCGGCTGGACCGGCAGGCCGACGCGGTGGCGACGTTGGCGCCGCTCACCGAGGCCCACCCCCTGCGGGAGCAGCTGGTGGCCAGGCTGGTCATCGCCCTGCACCGCACCGGGCGGCAGGCCGAGTCGCTCGACCTGTTCCACCGCACCAGGAAGCGGCTGGTGGACGAGCTGGGCGTGGACCCCGGCCCCGAGCTGCGGGCCGCCTACCAGACCGTGCTGGCCGTCGAGGCCCTGCCGGAGGTCACCAGCGGACCCGCTCAGCTGCCGCGCGAACACCGCGGGTTCGTCGGGCGCGACACCGAGCTGGCGGACCTGGACGACTGCCTGGCCGGGCAGGACTCCGCGATCGGGCTGCTGGTCGGGCCGCCGGGCGTCGGCAAGACGGCGTTGGCGCTGCACTGGGCGCACCGGGTCGCCTCCGAATTCCCGGACGGCCAGCTGTTCCTGGACCTGCGCGGGTTCGACGAGACCGAGCCGGTGGACCCGCGGACGGCGCTGATGGGGTTCCTGCGCACGCTGGGCCTGGCCGACTCGCAGATCTCCGCGGACCTGGACGGGCAGGCGGCCCAGTACCGGTCGCTGCTGGCGGACAAGCGGGTGCTGGTGGTGCTGGACAACGCCCGCTCGGTCGGGCAGGTCCGGCCGCTGCTTCCGGGGTCCGCGCACTGCCTGGTGCTGGTGACCAGCAGGCACGGGCTCAACGACCTCGTGGTCACCGAAGGCGCGTCGGTGATTCCCGTTGCGACATTGGAGAGCGCGGCCGCCGCGGACCTGCTCGTCGGGATGCTGGGCCGTCGGCGCACCGACCTGGAGCCGGAGGCGACCGCGGAGCTGGTGGAGCTGTGCGACCGGCTGCCGCTCGCCCTGCGCATCGCGGGAGCCCGGCTCACCTCCCGGCCCCGGTGGACGATCCGGTCGCTGGTGGACGAGCTGCACGACGAGCAGAGCAGGCTGGCCGCGCTGTCGCTGCCGGAGGCCCGGCGGGGCGTGCGGGCCGCGCTGGCGGTCAGCTACCGCGAACTCCCCGAGGGCGCCGCCCGGATGTTCCGCCGACTCGGCCTGCACCCCGGCGCGGACCTCGACTGCTACGCCGCCGCCGCGCTGCTGGACATCAACGTCGCCACCGCCCGGACCCACCTGCGCACGGCGGCGTACGCGAACCTGCTGCACGAGTCGACCCCCGACCGGTACTCCCGGCACGACCTGGTCCGCCTGTTCGCCCGCCAGCTCGTGGTCACGGAGTCGAGCGAGGACAACGCGGTCAGCACCGAACGGCTGCTCGACTACTACCTGCGCGTCGCCGACACCGCCCGCGCCCACCTCGCCGACCACGTGCGACCGTTCGGCGACCCCGTGCACCCGCCCGCGAGCTTCCCGGCGCTGTCCACGCACAGCGAGGCCGTGCGCTGGTTCACGCTGGAGGAGGCGAACCTCCGGCTCCTGCTGGAGATCGCCGCGAACGGCCGCCACCACGACCGGACGTGGAAGCTCGCGCTGTGCCTGGACGCGTTCTACTTCCGGCGCGGCAACCGGATCGACCGGCTCAACGCGTTCCGCGTCGGGCTGCACGCCGCGCGGGCGCTGGACAACTCCCACGCCGAGGCGACCCTGCTGCTGCGCATGGGCGCCACGCTCGCGGACCTCGGACGGCTGGAGGACGCCGTGTGGGAGAGCTCGCGGGCCGTGCAGCTCGCGGCGGGCGATCCGCACCTGGAGTGCGCCGCGCTGGACAGCTTCGGCTACTGCCTGCTGGCCGCGGGCGAGTACGAGAAGGCGCGGGACCGCACCGCGGAGGCGCTGGCCATCGCCCGCGACATCGGCGACGTCCGGGCGCAGGCCACGGTGCTGAACAACCTGGCGAACGTGCTGCTCGGGATGAACGAGGCCGAGGAAGCGCTGCAGTGCATGAAGGAAGCGCTGTGGCTGCTCGCTTCGGTGGCGCTCTCGACGTCGCACGTGACCGCGCTGCACACCGCCGGTTCCGCGCTGTGGCAGCTGGGCCGGACCGCCGAGGCCCTGCAGTTCCAGGTGGACGGTCTGGAACTCGCGGAGCAGCTGGGCGACCAGTACCAGGCCGCGGCGTGCCACCGGGCCATCGGGGACGCGCTGGAGCAGATCGGCGGAGCGCACGTCGCCACGCCGCACTGGCAGTCCGCGGTGCGGCTGTACCGGGAACTCCGGCTGGCGGACGCGGAGGAGTTGGCGACGAAGCTGGTCCGCTCGACACCGGTCGTCGGCTAGGCCCTAGAGGGTGCCGGTGAGGGCTTGCAGGCCGAGGCCGCTGGCCGCGACGGCGAGCCACAGCAGCACGCCGAGCAGCAGGGGGCGGGGGCCCGCCCGGCGGAGGTCGTCGAGGCGGAGGGACAGGCCGATGCCCGCGAGCGCCGTGGTGATCAGGAACGGGCCGAGTGCCGGGACGCCCGGTGGGATGACGCCGAGGCTGCCAAGGACCACCGCGGCGATGAAGCCGAGCAGGAACGGCGGGACGAGGCGGTTCCACGGCAGGGCGGTGCGGCGGTTGGCGCGGATCGCCAGGAACGTGACGACGGGGATGAGCATCAGGGTGCGGGTCAGCTTCACCACCAGGGCGTGCTCGCCCGCGCCGCCGCCGTAGGCGTACGCGGCCGCGACGACGGACGAGGTGTCGTTGATCGCGGTGCCCGCCCACAGGCCGAACGCGTGCGGGCTCAGGCCGAGCAGGTGGCCGATGGGCGGGAAGAGCAGGACGGCGGCGATGTTGCAGGCGAAGATCGTGCCGAGCGCGTAGGCGACGTGGGTCTGCTTCGGCTTGATCACGGCGGTGGTCGCGGCGATGGCCGACGCGCCGCAGATGCCCGTGCCGACGCCGATGAGCGTCTGCGTGTCGCCGCGGACGTGGAGCGTCCTGCCGAGCAGCCACGCCCCGCCGAGCGCCACGGCGAGGGTGCCGAGCATGACCGGCAGCGACTCCGTGCCGACCTCGATCACCTGGCGCACCGGCAATCCGGCGCCCAGGACCACAATGGACAGTTGCAGGACCGTGGTGGAGGCGACGCCGTAGCCGGGGGTCCAGCGGGGCTCGCGCAGGGGTTTGAGGACGGCGGCGGCGAGCACGCCGAGCACGATGGCGAACACCGGGCCGCCGACGAGCGGCACCAACCTGCCCAGGCCGGTGGCGAGGACCGCGATGGCGAGCGCGAGCAGGAGGCCGGGTGCGAGGTGGCGGAGGCGGGACCGCCTGGTTTCCAGCACCGCTACTCCCCTCGGTCTAATGTCCGTACAGGGAAAGTACGAGATGTACGGACATTTCTCAACCGGTAGCGTTCGGCACCACGTGGAGGAGGGGACATGGCTCTCGACCGCGGCGGACCGACCCCACTGTGGCGGCAGCTGCAACACGAACTGCTGACCCGCATGGAGGCGGGCGAGTTCGCCGACCGCTTCCCCGGTGAACTCGCGCTGGTCGAGGACTACGGCGTGAGCAGGCACACGGTCCGGCAGGCGTTGAGCGGCCTGCGGGCCGACGGGGTGGTCGTCGCCGAACGCGGACGACGACCGCGCGTCGCCGCGCCGCCGGAGATCCAGCAGCCGATGGGCGCGCTGTACAGCCTCTTCGCCTCCGTCGAGGCGTCGGGCCTGGCGCAGCACAGCGTCGTGCGGAGGCTCGGCCTGCGCGCGGACGCCGTGGTCGCGGAACGGCTCGACCTGGAGGGCTCCACCCCGCTCGTCTACCTCGAACGCCTGCGGCTCGCGGGCGGCGAACCACTGGCGCTGGACCGGGTCTGGCTACCCGCCGCCGTGGCCGCCCCGCTGCTCGACGCCGACTTCACCCACACCAGCCTGTACGCCGAACTCCGGACCCGCGCCGGGATCCGCCTCGACCACGGGCACGAGGACGTCCATGCGGTCGTGCCCACGGCGGCCGAGCGCACGCAGCTGCGGTGCCCGCCGACCGTCGCGGCGTTCTCGATCAACCGGATCAGCCACGCCGACGGCCGCCCCGTGGAGTGGCGGCACACGCTCGTGCGGGGGGACCGGTTCGCGTTGACGGCGGACTTCTCGGCGCACGCGGGGTACCAGCTGACCGGGTCGTCGGGCTAGCGCGCCGGGGTCAGCCGGACGATTCCGCGAATAGGTTTTATATTTTCGATAAATACTTATTCGCATGATATTAGTCGATTGCCGAATAGATTTCGTTACACGCATTTGCACGCGCACTGATAACGTCAAATCGTGACATCAATCGGTAACAAGCCCAGGTAATGCGGCGATTCCACGTGACAGACATCGACCGCAGGAGACGAAATGACCTACCCGCAGCAGCAGGCGCCCTATCCGCAGTCGCCGATGCCGCACACGAGAACGAAGTTCGGCGCCCTCGCCTGGACTGCGCTCATCCTCGGGATCGTGGGTATCGTCGGGTCTCCGATCATCTTCCTGAACAACCTCACCGCGGTCGCCGCGTTCGTCGGCCTCGTCCTCGGGGTCATCGCGCTCTTCGGCAGCAAGAAGGTCCTCGCCGCGATCGGCGTGGTCCTGTGCGTCGCCGCGGTGGCGATCACCGTCTCGGTGCAGAATTCCACGGCGGAGAAGTTCGACGAGATCTTCACGGGGACGGCGAACAGCGGGCAGGTCAGCCCCGGTGGGACCGATCAACCAGCCGCGGTGCAAGCACCCGCGGGCGAAAGCCCGACCTGGGGCAAGCGCTACACCTGGCAGGACGGTCTGGCCGTGGACATCGGCGTTCCCGAGGCGTGCACGCCGGGCGAGTACGCGATGCCCCGCGACGTCGTCCGGGCGGTGAAGTTCACGATCGTCATCACCAACGGCACCGACAAACCCTTCGAGACCGCGGTGCTCTCCCTGGGAGGCGACGCGCAATTCGCGGGCAAGAAAGCTGAAAGCGTCTTCGATTCCAGCGGCGGCTGCGGCGGGGGATTCGAGTCCAGCACGGTCATGCCCGGAAAGACCTTCACCTACGAGCAGGCGTATTCGGTCGGCGCGGAGGTCGGCGAAATGCAACTCGTGCTCCAGCCCAGCTTCAACGCCGACAAAGCGGTGTTCACCGGTCAAGCCTGATCACCCGGTGAAGAGGCAGAACGGGTGGCCGTCCGGGTCGAGGTAGACGCGGACGTCCTCCTGCGGTTGGAAGTCCGCGAGGACCGCGCCCGCGGCCACGGCGTGAGCGCCGGCGGCGGCCAGGTCGTCCACCTGGATGTCCAGGTGGACCATCATCTGCTGGTCACCCTGGCCCGCGGGCCAGGTTGGGCGGACGTAGGCGGTCTCGGTCTGGAACGAGAGACCCGCGCCGCCGTCCGGGGAGCGCAGCGTGGTCCAGTCCGGGTCGGTGCTGTCCGGTTCCCAGCCGAGCAGGCGCTGGTAGAACGCCGCCAGCGCGGGTACGTCGGGGGTGTCCAGGACGATTCCAGCCAAGGTCAGCCGCGGCGCCATGGAGGCACGCTACAGCTCACCCCCGCGGGCGCGCCACGCCTTCGGAGCGGTCTAGTAGCCCTGGTACCCGCCGCCGACGCTGATCGACACGAGGCCGGGGTGGCCGTCGAAGCCGCCGTAGCGGTCGTAGGTGTAGCGGACGCCGGCGATGATGTTGTCGACCGGGTTGTAGATGTCGTTGTGGCCGGGCAGCTTGTGCGCGTTGAACGTCGAGTCGATGCACTGCATCAGACCCTTCGACGGCGTGCCCTTGGCGGCGTTCGAGTCCCAGTTGTTGATGGCGTTCGGGTTGCCGCCGGATTCCTTCTGGATGATCAGGTAGATCTCGTCGACGCTGTCCTCGTCGATCGAGGTGCCGTTGGCCGCGAGGATGGTGATGGCCTCGCGGATCCAGCCCTCGACCTGCCGCTGGTGCGGGGACTTGTTGGCGTCGGCCCTCTCGCGGGCGGCGCGGGCCTCTTCGGCCTTGCGGTTCGTCTCGACCGTGTCGGAGGCGGTCTTGGCCGCGGCCTGGAACTGCTGGATCGCCTGCCGCTTGTCGAGCTGGAGCAGCTTGCCCACCTCGATGGCGGGGTTCGCGATCTGGATCGTCTTCATCGACGCGGTCTTGGTGTGCACCTCGGCGATGGTCTGGATCTCCGCGGACGGGCCGGAGGCCAGGTCCATGGCGGCGCCGGAGGCCGGGATCTGCTTGGTCATCGCGTTCGCGGCGGCGCCCGCACCTGCCAGCACGCCAGCGGCGACGACGAACGCGGAGACCTTGGTGCCGAGGGGCGCCCAGTCGGTTTCCACGCGGTGCGAGGCAGGACGGGGTGCGACTGCCGCCGCTGGCTGGGGAGCGACCGCGTACACGGTGCGCCCAGCGGCTTTTCCATGCCGGGACAAACGATCCTCCTGCGTCGGGGAGTCCGGCTGAGGGACACCTGGCGGGGGATCCAGGTGGAGCCGCTTCGGGGGGCGACTGCCGTGTCCATTCAGTGACCGAACCGTGACCTGCGGCCGGGAACGTAACCTGATGTCACTGCCGAAGGCAACCAACCGACACCCTATTGGTGACGCTCATCACGTTTGAGGCAGGTATCGCTACAGAGCGTGCCACGGCGCTCCACGATCGGAAGATCGCCGTTACCTGCGGGTTTTGGGGGGCCACGCCGGGTAGTACGGAGCGGCGGGCACCCCGGTTCACAATTCGACGCCGACGAGACCCGCGAGCCTCGAAAAGGGGTCCAGACCTCTCACGGGGCCGTCCGGAACCGCTTCCGTACCGTTGAACGGGGTGTGGACGCTCCGCACCCCGCAGACGGAGGAACCACCATGCGCCGCGGACTGGTGCTCGTCCTGGTGTTGGCGCTGCTGTTCGGGACTCCCTGGGCCGCGCTGGTCGCGTTCGGGCCGGACTGGCCGACGCCCGTGTTCGTCGTCGGCACCCTGCTGTTCGGGGTGGCGCTGGTCGCCTTCCCCTTCCTGATGGTGCTGGGCCACGGGCGCGGGCACGTGGACTGGGCGTCCAAGATCGCCGACACGACCCTCGGCGCCGTCTGGGTGCTGTTCGTGTGGACGCTGCTCGGCCACCTGCTGCGGCTCGTGCTGGCGCTGGCGGGCGTGGAGGACCCCGACCGGGCGCGGATCGTCGCCGTCGTGGTCCTGGTGGCCGTCGTGGCACTGCTCGTCCACGGCTACGTCGAGGCGATGCGGGTGCCGCGGGTGCGGACCACCGAGGTGGTGCTCCCCCGGCTCGGCCGCGGGCTCGACGGGCTGCGGGTCGTGGTCATCACCGACACGCACTACGGCCCGCTCGAACGGACCAGGTGGTCGGAGGGCCTCGCCGCGGCGATCAACGAGCTGGACGCCGACGTCGTGTGCCACACCGGAGACCTCGCGGACGGCATGGTGGAGCAGCGCCGCGGCCAGGTAGACCCGCTCGGCACCGTGCGCGCCACGATGGCGAAGCTCTACATCACCGGGAACCACGAGTACTACAACGAGGCCCAGGGCTGGCTCGACCACATGGAGGGCCTCGGCTGGGACCCCCTGCACAACCGGCACCGCGTCGTGGAGCGCGGTGGCGACCGGCTGGTGTTCGCGGGCATCGACGACCCGACCGGCACGGGGTCCACGCTGACCGGCCACGGCCCGGACATCGAGGCGGCACTGGCGGGCACAGACCCCGACGACCCGGTCGTGCTGCTGGCCCACCAGCCCAAGCAGGTGCCGGTCGCCGTGAAGGCGGGCGTGGACCTCCAGCTCTCCGGTCACACGCACGGCGGGCAGATCTGGCCGTTCCACTACCTCGTGCGCGTCGACCAGCCCGTGCTCCAGGGGTTGAGCAGGCACGGCGACCGCACGCAGCTCTACACGAGCCGCGGGTCCGGGTTCTGGGGCCCGCCGTTCCGCGTCTTCGCGCCCAGCGAGATCAGCGTCCTGGTGCTGCGATCATCCCGATGAGCACGTAGACGAGGCCGTCCGAGAGGCCGCCGCCGAACAGGTCGCTCCCGAAGGGCAGGCCCATCTCCGCCGACGCGGCGGCCACCGCCTCCGTCGGGTTGGCGTGCGGCCACAACCCCGCCACGAGCACGAACGCGGCGCCCGCGAAGCGGTTCGCCCGCTCCGCGTCCAGCGCCGGGAGTTCGCGGAGCACCAGCGACGCCAAGCGGGAGTTGTTGGCCATGGCCTTGCGCTTGAAGTTCCTGGCGGACTCCTGGGTGATGTTGCGCTCCAGGACCGCCACCATCGCGCTGATCAGCTCGCACAGGAGCGGCTGGTCGACCAGGGACGCCGCGATGGCCCCCGCGATCGCCGTCTCCTTCGCGTAGGGGCCCTCGTCCACGACCCGGAGGTCGCGCAGGTCGGCGTCGACCTCGTCCAGCCAGGCCCGCCACGTGACGTCCATGACCTCCAGGAAGATCGCTTCACGGCTGTCGAAGTAGCGCAGGACGTTCGACTTCGCCAGGCCCACCCGGCCGCTCAGCTCGCGGAGGCTGATGTCCGCCACCGGGCGTTCCGCGAGCATCGCCGAGGCCGCCTCCAGGATCGCCGCGCGCCTGGCCTGGACCTGTTCCGGTCGGCGAGCCCGTTGGAAGGTCACGGTCGGAATTTATCAGCCCGCCGATCTCCTCCTGTCCCGGAACCGGGGGTTCCGACCAGGTGGGATGCTGTCGGGGTGGCGTTCGAAGACCTGGCACACCTGCGGCGGGCCCGTGACCTGATGGACCGGGAGTACGCGCGGCCGTTGGACGTGCCCACGATGGCGCGGGCCGCGCTCATGTCGTCCGCCCACTTCTCCCGGTCGTTCCGGGCCGAGTACGGGGAGACGCCGTACAACTACCTGATGACCCGGCGGATCGAGCGGGCCATGGCGCTGCTGCGGCGCGGGGACCTGAGCGTCACCGAGGTGTGCGTCGAGGTCGGCTGCACGTCGCTCGGGTCGTTCAGCTCCCGGTTCACCGAACTCGTCGGCGAGACGCCCAGCGCCTACCGGGTCCGCGACCACGGGGCCGGGGCGCCGGTGCCCGCGTGCTACTCGAAGACGATGACGCGACCGAGCAGGATCTGAGAAGCGCGGACCGGGGGTCCGGTCCTACCTTCTCGGGCATGGACCTCAAGCTCTCGCACACCTTCATCCCCGTCCACGACCAGGACGAGGCGCTCGTGTTCTACCGGGACGTGCTCGGGCTGGAACTGCGGACCGACCAGCCCTTCGACCAATACCGGTGGCTGTCCGTCGGACCGGCCGAGCAGCCCGGCGTGGAGATCGTCCTGGAGGCGGTCGGGATGGGACGGCCGGAGAAGGACGCCGAAGCGATGCGCGGACTGCTCGCGAAGGGCTCGTTGAGCACCGTCATCTTCACCACCACCGACCTCGACGGGACGTTCGAGAAGATCCGCGCGTCCGGGGCCGAAGTCATGCAGGAGCCCATCGACCAGCCGTACGGGGTGCGGGACTGCGCGTTCCGCGACCCGTCCGGCAACTCGATCCGCTTCTCCAGCCGCTGACGCCTACTGGCCGAGGGTGAGCATCCCCTCCGGCAGGCCCTCCATCTCGACGGCCAGCCAGAGGGGACGCCACTCGGGCAGCTCGTGGTAGCGCCGGAGTTCGGCGACACCGCTCAGCCAGCCCGCCCAGGCGCCGTGGTCCGGCTCGTCGAACCCGGACTGCACGAACGTCAGCTTCGTGCCGCCGCCGGAGTCGGCCAGCTCCCAGGTGTCGACGAAGCCGTCACCGCCCTCCCAGGCGATCTGGACGCGACGGCCGGGCACCAGGTCGAGGATCTTGGCCGGGTTGGGGTCGTGCTCGAAGCCGCCCATGGAGAACCGGCCGCCGACGTGCGGTTCGATCCCGATCTTGGCGCCGAACCACTCGCTGAACGCGACAGGATCGATCAGGGACTCGTAGACCGCCTCCGGGGACGCGTCGATGAACACCTCCGCGCGCATCTCGGTGGAGGTGAAGTCGCACTTCGGGGTGAGGTCGCGGCCTTCGACGTGGTCGGCCAGGTTGGCGATGGCGAGCGCCCAGAACGTGTGCAGCACGGCCAGCGGGCTGGTGCCCACCGCGATCTCCGACCAGTCCGGGACGTGCGACTGGCTCACCGTCACGGTGGTCGTGCCCGCGGTCTCCTCCTCCAGCGAGAACTCCACGGTGGTGTCCTCGCCGTCGAGCAGCCACGAGAAGCGCAGGGTGCGGTCGTCGGCGTGCAGGAGGCGCTGGTGGGGGGCATCGCCCTCGGGGGTGTAGCGGCCCCAGAACTCGAACGTGTGCGGCAGCTCCACCTCGGCGTGCTCGGCCAGCCAGGTGCGCAACGCGGTCGGGTCCGTCAGCGCCGTGCGCACGGCCTGCAGGGGAGCCTCGACGCGGGCTTTCATCCTCATCGGGTCAGTCATCGCGTTGTCCCTTCGGGTAGCAGGCGACGGCCAGCCGGAAGGCGTCTCCCTCGGCGCCGCCGTAGCGGGTGAACAGGTCCTGCAACACGGTCTTGAGGTCGTCCAGGAACTCCTGGCGCTGGTCGGGCCGGACCCTGATCTCCCCCGACACGCCGATGGACGGCAGCTCGGGGGCGGTCTTGTCGAGGTCGGCGATGTCCGCCTGCACCTCTTCCACGAGGTTCAGCAGGTAGCCCAGGCTCAGCTCGTCCCGCGCCCGGCGCGGGCCGAGGACGCCGACCAGGCGGGGCGACAGCCAGTAGGAGCGGGCGGCCGCCTGGTAGACGCCCTCCTGGATGCCGCGCACCCGGCGTTCGGCCACCTGGGTCACCAGACCGGCTTCCACCAGGCGTTTCACGTGGTAGTAGACCCGCTGCGGGGTCTGGGCGAGCTGCCCGGCCACCTCTCCGCACGAGTGGGGCTCGGCCAGCTGCCGCAGCACTTCCACGCGCTGCGGCTTGAGCAGGGTCTCGGCCTGCTCGATCCGATCCAGGTACAGGACGTCTCTCATTGCAAAAATGAGTTTGTACATAAAAATCTGTCTTGTCAATGCGGCTCGACCGCTTCTGGGTCAGGCTCTGTGCCATGACCAGCGAAAGACTGCTCCCCGTCAACGGGGTCGAGCTGTGCGTGCAGACCTTCGGCGCGCCGACCGACCCGCCCGTCCTGCTGATCGCGGGCGCGAGCAGCCCCATGACGTTCTGGGAGGACGAGTTCTGCGCCCGGCTCGCCGACCGGTACGTCATCCGCTACGACAACCGCGACACCGGCCGCTCGGTCACCTACCCGCCCGGCCGGCCGGGCTACGGGTTCCTCGACCTGGTCGAGGACGCCGTGGGCGTGCTCGACGCGCTGGACGTGGCCTCGGCGCACGTCGTGGGCATCTCCATGGGCGGTGGCATCGCCCAGCTGATGGCGCTGGAGCACCCCGAGCGGGTCACCACGCTGACGCTGATCGCCACCAGCCCCGCCGGTCCCGGCTCCGACGACCTCCCGCCCGTCTCACCGGAGGCCGTGGAGTTCTTCAGCCACCAGACCCAGCCCGTGTGGACCGACCGCTCGTCCGTGGTCGAGCACGTGGTCCGCGTGCTGCGCTGGTTCGCCATCGGCGAGTTCGACGAGGACGCCGCGCGGGCCGGGGTCGGGCGCGACTTCGACCGCACGTCGAACTTCCAGTCGTCGAACAACCACCAGATGGCGGGCGGCGGCGAGCCGTGGCGGGCGCGGTTGGACGAGGTGCGCGCCCCCACGCTGGTGCTGCACGGCACGGCGGACCCGCTGTTCGCGCTCGCCCACGGCGAGGCGCTGGCGAACGAGATCCCGAACGCCACCCTGGTCACGCTGCCGGGTGTCGGCCACGAGCTGCCGAAGTCCTCCTGGGACGTCGTGGTGCCCGCGGTCCTGGATCACTCCAAGACCTGAGCCGCCTTGCGCGGTGGCCGGGAGGCGTCCGGCCACCGCGTGACCACGCGCTCCCGCAACGCCTTCGCGAGCCGGGCCGTCGCGGTGAACTCGGGTTCGGTCAACGCCCCGACCACGCCCAGCCGGTGGGCGAACCGCTGCCGCGCCTTGACGAACCCCCAGTCCCAGTCCTCGCGCAGCAGCCTGCCGAGGTGGTCGCGGCCATCCCGGTGGGCGCGTTCGACCAGCGCGTCACCCCGCAGCAGCCAGCCGACGCAGTGCTCCGCCACGGTGCCGGTCGCGTCCGGCACCAGCGCGCGGTAGGCCGCTTCCGCCTCCGCGACCCGGTGCGCGGGAACGACGTTGAGGTTCCAGCACGTCGGGAACCCGATCCGCAGGTACGCCAGCTCGGTGAGCCCGTTGCCCAGCGCGGCGTGCTCGAAGTCGAGGAACCACGCCCGCCCGTCGACGGGCAGCGCGTTGCCGACGCACGGGTCGCCGTGGACCAGCTGGTGACCGCCGGAAAGCCGGTGCGGCAACGGGTCCAGCTCGTCGTCCGGCGTGGTCAGGCCGAAGTCGGCGCAGAACCGGCGGAACGCGGCCACGTCGGCTTCGGCGGGCACGTCCGCCGCGGGCAGCGCGCCGAGGTCGGCGGCCGTCGTGACCTGGTGCAGCCGGGCCAGGCCCTCGGCGTACACCACCCAGTTCGGCATCGTCCGCTCGCGGACCGGCAGCCGCTCCAGCACCGTGATCAGCCGGTCCGGGTCGACGCCGAGCACCCGTGGCGCGAGCGGCGGATCGGCCCTTCCGGCCAGCCGCAACGCGGTCAGCTCGCGCTCGTACCGCTCCCCCGCGTCCGGGCCGCCGACGGACTGCTTGACGACGGCGGGCGTGCCGTCGAACTCCGCCGACCACACCCGCGACCGCGGGCTGCTCGCGATGCCGCGGACTCGTCGGGGCTTGCCGAGCACCTGGTCGTCGATCGGGATCCGCCGCCACATCGTGCTCACCCTAGGGTGGTCGGGTGGACGTCGATCGTGGGACACGGGTGGTCGAGGGCTTCGAGTCGTTCTTCGCGGGCACCCGCGCGGAGGAGTCCGTGCTGGAGCTGTTCCAGCGCGTGGCGGCGACCGTGCCCGCCTACCGGAAGTTCTTGCGGGAGCACGACGTCGACCCCGCGGGCATCACCACGATGGACGACTTCCGCACGTTGCCGATGATCGACAAGGACACCTACCACCGCCGCTACCCGCTGCCCGAGCTGTGCCGCGGCGGGCGGCTCGACGGGTGCGACGTGATCGCCGTGTCGTCCGGCTCCAGCGGTCGGCCGACGGTGTGGCCGCGGTCGCTGACCGACGAGCTGGCCATCGCGCGCCGGTTCGAGCAGGTGTTCCGCGACGGCTTCCGCGCCCACGAGCGCAGCACCCTGGCGGTGGTCTGCTTCCCGCTCGGCACGTGGGTCGGCGGCCTGTTCACCACGGCGTGCGTGCGGCACCTGGCGGCGAAGGGCTACCCGATCACCGTCGTCGCGCCGGGCAACAACAAGGCGGAGGTCCTGCGGGTGCTGCCCGAGCTGGCCGACCACTTCGACCAGGTCGTGCTGCTGGGCTACCCGCCGTTCGTGAAGGACGTGGTCGACACCGGTGTGGCGGCCGGGTTCGACTGGTCGCGGCACGCGGTGAAACTGGTGCTGGCGGGTGAGGTGTTCAGCGAGCAGTGGCGCGACCTCGTCGGCCGACGCGCCGGGATGGCCGACCCGGCAAGGGATTCCGCGTCGCTGTACGGCACGGCGGACGCGGGCGTGCTCGGCAACGAGACCCCGCTGTCGGTGTCGATCCGGCGCTTCCTGTCCGGACGGCCGGACCTCGCGCGGGAGCTGTTCGGCGGTTCGCGGCTGCCGACGCTGGTGCAGTACGACCCCGCGAGCCGGTACTTCGAGGCGCACGAGGGGACCCTGCTGTTCTCGGGGGACAACGGCGTGCCGCTGATCCGCTACCACATCGCCGACGAAGGCGGCGTGCTCACGTCGGCCGAGGTGCTGGACTTCTGCTCCCGCAACGGCTTCACCCCCGATGCCGACAACGACCTGCCGTTCGTGTTCGTGTTCGGGCGGTCGCTGTTCACCGTGTCGTTCTTCGGTGCGAACGTCTACCCGGAGAACGTGGCCGTCGGGCTGGAGCAGCCGGGGATCAGCGACTGGGTCACCGGCAAGTTCGTGCTGGAGACCGTGGCCGACGCCGACCAGGACACCCGGCTGCGCCTGACCGTCGAACTCGCGCCCGGCCGTTCCGGCGACGCCTCCCTGGTGGCCGGTTCGGTGCGGGACCAGCTGGTGCGGCTCAAC
This sequence comes from Umezawaea sp. cmx-9-4, assembly GCA_049997955.1. Taxonomy (GTDB): domain Bacteria; phylum Actinomycetota; class Actinomycetes; order Mycobacteriales; family Pseudonocardiaceae; genus Umezawaea. The sequence continues at coordinate 412,491 of JAEBDY010000006.1, forward strand.
AGCGAGTTCGCGCACTACGTGCCCGCCGAACGGCAGCTGCCCGAGGTGGTGCTCAAGCCCGCGGGCGACCCGGAGCACTTCCCGGTCGGCGTGAAGCACCGGTACACGCGCTCGACGTAGCGAACGGGCCGCCCCGGAGTTCCGGGACGGCCCGCTCGATGCAGGGTTTTTCGGTGCAGGGTCTTGGTGGCGGTGCTACCCGCCCAGGGGAACCGTGAGCGGCCGAGGGGTGGATCCCGGCCGCTCACGGGTTTTCTACGGAGCCCCCAGTCTGCCTAGAAGCTCCGTGCGCGTGCGCTCGATGTCGGCGCCCAGTTCGAGCACCGGCTTGGCCGTGCCCGACGACAGCTCCGACTGGGCGACCGTCAGCGATTCCTGGAAGTGCGCGCGGAAGGCCTCGCTCATCCGGTCGTCGAAGGCCTTGCCCTGGGCCTTGTCCAGCTCGGCCAGTTCGAGTGCGGTGATCATGCCGGGCATGTCGTGGCCCTCGTGCTGGTCGCTCTTGGTCAGGCCCGCGGTGGCGAGCACCTCGTTGAGCCGGTTCAGCTCGGCCCGGTAGCCGCTGTCGACGCGCTCGGCGAGCGCGACCAGCTCCGGGTTCGAGCCGGACCGCTTCAGGGTCAGCTGAGCCGCGGCCAGCGCGGACTCGTTCTGCGGGATGACCAGCTCCACGAACGCCAGGTCGGTCGGCGTCAGCGCGCCGGACGGCGGGGCGCTGACGGCGCTCGACACCCCCGCGGGTCCGGCGTCCTCCACCGTGCCGCCGCAGCCCGCGACGAGCACGCAGGCCGCGATCGCGGCCACCGTGTTCCACTTCCCCATGGTGATCACGGGTTCCCGTTGTGGCCGCACTTGACGATCTGGTTGATGCAGTCGCGCACCCGGCGCTCCATCTCCGCCGCGGGCCAGCCGTTCATGAAGTCCATGTGGTACGTGTAGCCGGGACCCGAGGAGAGCTTGATCCGCGAAGCCTCGACACCCGAGATCGGGAAGTTCACGACCTGGCGGATCTTGGGCAGCGGCACCGGGTGCGAGGGCGGGCACACGCCGGGGTGCACCGGGTAGGACATGTGCGACTTGTGGTCGGCCGAGTCGAGGTTCTTGCCGTCCCAGCACTGCGGGAAGTCCAGGTAGGACTGGAGCTTCGAGCCCGCCGGGCAGCTCACGAAGTCGTTGGACGGGGCCACGTTCGCGCCCGCGCAGTCCCAGCGGGTCTTGGTGCCCTCCGGGCTGGTGGCCTTCGCGTTGCCCGCGATGATCCGCAGTCCGACCGGGATCGGCTGGATCTGCTTGGTCACCTCGTCGTTCACGCCCTCACCGAGGTAGTAGAACGTCGACGTGGGCGGGTCGACCGGCTGGCCGTCGACCAGCACGGTCGGCGTCCAGTAGGCGGTCTTGTCCTCGACCGGGTTGCACTTGGTGTCGGCCGCCATCAGCGAGTCCGTGTCGGAGTGCGCGTCGGTCGACGTGTTGCCGAAGAACGTGTGCAGGTGCGAGGCGCCCGCGAGCTTCGGGAAGACGATCGGGTCGTCGGGCAGCCGGTGGCTGAACCCGCACTCCGCGACGAACTCCGCGACGCGCACGGCGTTCGGCGGGATCGGCTTCCTGGTGGGCGTCGCGGTGCCGCCCGTCGTGGTGGTCGTGGCGGCGGACGACGTGGTCGTCGTCGTCGTGACGGGTGCCCCGGTCGTGCCCTCCGGCGCGGACGTGGACGAACCGGTCTCGCTCGACGGCGTGGTCGGACCGCTCACGGCGCCCGCCTTGCCGAGCACCTGGAACTCCCACAGCGACACGCCGTACTGGCTGGAGCGCTTGGTGGCGTGCAGCTTCACGTACCGGCCGGAACCGGAGACGTCGAGCGTCTCGACACCGCCCTTGCTGTCCTTGACGTTCGCGATCGTGGCCCACTGCGAGCCGTCGACGGACGTCTGGATCGTGAAGTCCTTGGCGAAGGCGCGTTCCCAGTTCAGCACGACCTTCGAGATCGCCGAGTCGGAGCCGAGGTCGACCTGGATCCACTGCGGGTCCTGGAAGGCGCTGGACCAGCGGCTGCCGGTGTCGCCGTCGACGGCGCGGCCCGCCGCGAGGTGGCCGCCCTCGACGGAGGACGCGGTGGCGGCCTTGCCCTGCGACAGCAGGTCGGGGGGCGGCGGCGCGGGCGCGGCGAAGATCGCGTTCACGGTCACCGCGGAACCCGCGACGACGACGGCGGAGAGCACGGCGATGCGGCCTCGCCAGCGCTTGAAGTTCGACGGGGGCATGACGTGGGTCATGGCTGTCCTTTCGACAGGCACGGGGGAATGCCTGAGCAATGACGTTTCGGGTGGGGAAGGGGAGATCGGCAGGGCTCAGCCCGCGTCGCGGTACGCCTCGCCCGCCTGGTTGGGGGTGCCGCCCGGCGTGTAGAGACCGGTGCCGGGCTTGTCCGCGGGGAGCGCGAACCAGGCGTACCGCTCCACGTACGGGAGGCTTTCCAGCATCGCGCTGGAACCACGTGCGAAGGCCGCGAGTTCCTGCTGGCTCGGGTAGCGCGGCGAGCCGCCCGAGAAGTCGATGAGCGCGTATTCGGTCAGCCACACCGGTTTGCCGTACCGGGCGTGGACGGCCTCGACGTAGTTCTTGAGGTGGCCGACGGCCGCGGCGCTGAAGTCCTGGCCGTACCAGTGGATCGGGATGAAGTCGACGCGCAGTCCGCGCTGGGCCGCGCCGGTCATGAACCGGTCGAGCCAGGCGCCTTCCTTGTCACCGCTGTGCCCGACGCTGGGCGCGCCGAGGCGCAGCCCGGTGGCCTGGAGCCTGGGCCACAGGTCGAGCGCCCGCTCCGGCGACATGTTCGCCTGCTCCGGGAAGTCGGGCTCGTTGAACCCGAGCAGCACCTTCCCGTTCGCCTTGGCCTTGTCCAGGTTGGCCTGGTCCATGGACTTCTCGCCCCAGACCATCGGGACGAACTCCACGTTCTGCGGCGCCGCGATCCCCTCGGGGGTCGAGGCCCAGTTGTAGTACCAGCCCGCGCGCACGTCGCCGAGCGCCTTGGTCACGCCGTCGAAGTTCCACGTGCTGACGCCCTTCTTCACCGACGCCGCCACGGGTTCGGCCGGTGGCGGCGGCGCGGGAACGGTGGTCGTGGTCGTGCTCGGCGGCGCGGACGAGCTGGACACCGGCGAGGGCGCGACCTCCGCGGGCAGGATGCTGGTGGGCGTGGCGCTGGTGGAGATCGACACCGCCTGCGCCACGGGCTCCTCGCCCGACGGCAGCACCACGGTCACGGCGACGCCCGCGGCCAGCACGGCGGCCGCCGCGGCGGCGATCGGCTTGGCCAGCGCGCCCTGAAGGAACAGCGCGGCCTTGCCCGTGACGACGGGCGCGGTGCCCACCTGCGTGAGGACGGCCGACGTGCCGAGCAGCGGCTGGGAGAGCGCGAGCGCGGCGGGCAGCGGCACGAGCGGCAGTCGGGCGATCAGGCCCTCCACGGCGGCGAGGTCGGTCATCACGCGCTCGCAGCGGCGGCAGCCGCGGGTGTGGCGGGCGATCCGCTTGCGCCAGAGTGCGCTCGGGTCGCCGTCCCAGTCGGTCACGACCTCCGCCAGCTCGGGGCAGCGGGGCTGCTTCTCCAGCGCGCGCACCACGATCCGGGCCGCGTCGAGCTGGCCCTTCACCCGCTGCACCCGCACGGCGGTGTGCTGCGGGGTGAGGTCGAGCGCGTCGGCCACCTCGGTGCGGGTCAGCCGCCCGGCCGCCTCCAGCCACCACAGCGACAGCAGTTCGCGCTCGTCCTCGCTGAGCCACCGGGTCGCGGCGACGACCTCGCGCCGCTGGCCGGACAGCTGGAGCCGCATGATCGTCAGGTCGACGAAGTCGGCGCCGGGGTCGGCCAGGTCCTCCGGCACCTCGCCGGTGACCGGGACGCGCTGGTGGGCGCGGTGGCGCTCGCGGATCTGGTTCATCGCGATCACCACGAGCCACGAGCGGAACCCGGCGGGGTCGCGCAGCGACGACAGGCCGTTCACCGCGCGGAGCATCGTCTCCTGGACGACGTCGTCGGTGTCGGCGTGGCCGCCCAGCGCGTGCCCCACGATGTTGTAGACCAGGGGCAGGTACCCGGCGACCAACTCGTCCAGGGCGCGCTGGTCACCGTCGCGTGCGGCCATCACCGTCACGACGCCGGGTTCCACGGGTACCGCCATGCCCACCTCACTCGCCGGGTTTCCAGGTCCTCTGACCAGGAGATGTCCCCGGCGACCGGAGATAACGAGAAAACTTCGGAGATTTTTTCCCGAGTGCCCCGCGGCCCGGTGCGGTCAGGAGAGCGCCGGACCGCCGACCCCGCGTTCGAACGCCAGCAGGTGCCGCTTGCGCTCGATGCCGCCACCGTAACCCGTCAGGCTGCCCGTCGACCCGACCACCCGGTGGCACGGCACGACGATGCCGACCGGGTTCTTGCCGTTGGCCAGGCCTACGGCCCGTGACGCGGCGGGGTTGCCCAGGCGTGCGGCGAGCTCGCCGTAGGAGATCGTCTCGCCGTAGGGGATCTTGGTCAGTTCGTCCCAGACGGACCGCTGGAAAGGCGTGCCGCGCAGGGAGAGCGGCAGGTCGAAGTCGGTGCGGTCGCCGTCGAAGTACTCCTCCAGCTGGGCGATCGCGGCGGCGAACGGCGTGGCGTCCGGCTCGCCGAACACCTCGGCGGGCGGGCGGTGGCGCTGCTCGTGCATGTAGAGGCCGCTGAGGTGCCCGTCGGTGGAGACGAGGGTGAGCGGACCGACCGGGCTGTCGATGGTGGTGTGCACGGATTTCTCCAGGTCAGGCGGGCATCCGGTTGACCGCGTGGTCACCGGTGGCCCACAGGTGTTGGACGGCGTAGGCCCGCCACGGCGACCACTGGGCCGAACGGCGGACCAGCTCGGCGGGCTTGGTGGGCAGACCGAGCGATTCGGCCGCGGCCTTGACGCCGAGGTCGGTGGCGATGAAGGCGTCCGGGTCGCCGAGGGCGCGCATGGCGATCGTCTCGACGGTCCACGGGCCGATGCCGGGCAGAGCGCCGAGTTCGGCCCTGGCTCGGTCCCAGTCGCCGCCGATGCTCAGGTCGAGGTCCGGCAGCGCGGCGACCAGGCCGATCAGCGTGGCCCGGCGGCTGCGGGGCATGGCGAGCGACTCCGGGTCCAGTTCGGCCAGCGCCTCCGTGGTCGGGAACAGGTGGGTGAGGCCGCCGTCGCGATCGGTGATCGGCTCGCCGTGCGCCCGGACGAGCCGCGCGGCGTGCGTGCGGGCGGCGGCCGTCGACACCTGCTGGCCGAGCACCGCGCGGATCGCCAGCTCCTCCGGGTCGGTGGTGCGCGGCACCCGCCTGCCGGGCTCCTTGAGCACCAGCGGCGCGAGCAGCGGATCGGTGGCCAGCTGGTCGTCGACGGCCACCGGGTCGGCGTCCAGGTCGAGCAGCCAGCGGCACCGGTTGATCGCCGTCGTCAGGTCGCGCAGGTCGGTCAGCGCGAGCCGGCAGTCGACGTACTCCGGCTCCGGCCGCAGCGACGCGATCCCGTGCCCGTGCGGCAGCCGCAGCGTCCGGCGGTACGCGCCGTCGCGCCACTCCTCCACGCCCGGCACACCGGTGGCGACGAGGTGGCCGAACAGGTTGTCCGGGCACAGCGGACGGCGGAACGGCAGCCGCAGCGAGATCACGCCGGGTGTCTGGACCCCCGGATCGCGGGCCTTGGTCCGGAGTTCGCTCGGCGTCAGCGCGTACACCTCGCGGACGGTGTCGTTGAACGTCCGCACGCTGGCGAACCCCGAGGCGTGCGCCAGGTCGCCCATCGGCAGGGTGGTGGTCTCGATCAGCAGCCGCGCGGTCTGCGCCCGCTGCGCCCTGGCCAGCGCCAACGGGCCCGCGCCGAGTTCGGCGAGCAGCTGGCGTTCGATCTGCCGGACGCTGTAGCCGAGGTGCGACGCGAGCCCCGGCACGCCTTCGCGGTCGACCATGCCGTCGGCGATCAGCCGCATCGCCCGCGCCACGAGGTCGGCCCGCTCGTTCCACCGCGGCGACCCCGGCGACGTGTCCGGCCTGCACCGCTTGCAGGCGCGGAACCCGGCCTGCTGCGCGGACGCCGCGCTCGGGTGGAACACCATGTTCTCCACCTTGGGCGGCACCACCGGGCAGCTCGGGCGGCAGTAGATCCCGGTGGTCAGCACGGCCGTGAAGAACCAGCCGTCGAAGCGCTCGTCCTTGGACCGGACGGCACGGACGCAACGCTCGCGGTCGGTGTGCATGGGACCAGTCTGCGCCGGATCCGGAGCGTTCACTGGCGGGAAAACGACATCGCCCTCCGGGGCCGGGGAAGCACGCACCTGCCGGGCCGGCCACCACGCGAGGCCGCGCCGGTGGGCAGGTCACTATTTCTTCGTGTCCCGGGATTGGCGAAGTCCCGCAGGAGTGGCCGTGCGACAGAGTTCATAAACGCTGTTACCGAACTCGTCGGTGCGATTGGCCGCCAATGCCGAACGGCAGACAGGACGCGGGAGCCGCTGCGGGAACCCGAGGGTTCCCGCAGCGGCCGCTCCGGCGTTCACGGCGCGGCGGCCAAACGGGCCAACCGCGCCAACGGGATGTCGGCCCGTCCACGTGTCCGCGAATCGAGGACGAGCCGGAGCACCGGGCACACCCGAGCTCCACCGGCGGTGGGTAGGACCGCCGTGGGGCCGAGCGGCCTCCGGTCAGGTGGCCGCACCGTGCCAGCGACCGGGTCGCTCGACACGCGGCCGCTGAGAAGACCCCCAGGACCCCTCAGCGGAGAACGATCCGCAGCATTCGCCAGTCGCCTTCGAAACCACTGGTATCAGGTCTCCCTCGCACTGCCGACGGGTGAGCGGAACGTCGTGGAGCAGCTTGACAGGGGAAGTCGTTAGGCTGGACCGCCCAGAGTTTCCACGACCGGCAAAAGACCTGATCACATGTACTCATCGGGTTTTCCGGTCCGGATCAACAACGGATGGCAGGCCAGCGGATGAGCAGTTCCGGTCCGGGGATGGGACCGCGCGGGGTGTTCGCCGAGAGGTTCGCCCTGCTCTACGCCGAGGCGGGCGACCCGCCCCTGAAGAAGGTCACCGAATCGGTGGCGCGGGCCCGCCGAACCGACGAGAAGGACCGGCCCGTGCGCGCGACCGCACAGCGGGTCAGCGACTGGCGCCGTGGTCGCAACGTGCCGGCCCGCTTCGCGGCGCTGTCCGTGGTCCTGGAGATCTTGATCGGTGAAGCCCGCAAACTGCGGTCGACGCCCGCCGTGCCGGACCTCTACGACCTGGTCGCGTGGCGGGCGCTGTGGGAGGAGGCCCTGGCGAGTCCGGCAGGCACCGCCGATTCCTCGGACGAGGATTCCCCCACCGAGGAATCGGGACTCTGCCCCTATCGCGGATTGGCCGCTTTCCGCCCTGAGGATTCCGGGTGGTTCTTCGGTCGGGATCGCAGCACGGCCGCATTGGTGAGCCGTTTGGGAAACGCGGCGGACACCAGTGGAATCGTAATGCTGGTCGGCGCTTCGGGCGCCGGTAAATCATCACTGGTGCGCGCCGGAATGATTCCGTCGATCGCGCGCGGCGACATCGGCGTGGACGGATCCGCCCAGTGGCCCGTGGTGCTGATGACGCCGGGCGTCGACCCGCTCAAGGAATTGGCGCACCAGGTGCCGGAACTCGCGGACGCGCTCGACCTCGCGCTCGACCACGACGGGATGAACCACGACGCGGCCGGGCTGGAGGAGTTCGTCACCCGGACCCTGATGGGGGTCGTGCGGTTCGCCACCCAGATCCGGGCGGCGTTCGCGGCGTACGCCCAGCGGCACGGCGCCGAACGGCTCGTGCTGGTCGTCGACCAGTTCGAGGAGGCGTTCACGCTCGGCGGCGACGAGGCCAGGCTCCAGGTGTTCGTGCAGGCGCTGCACGCCGCGTGCACCCCGTCGATCCCCGGCGGCACCGCCCCGGTGCTGGTCGTGCTCGGCGTCCGGGCCGACTTCTACGGGCGCTGCCTGGCGTACCCGGAGCTGGCCGACGCGTTGCAGGACCGGCAGATGGTGCTCGGCCCGATGACGTCGGCGGAGCTGCGCGAAGCGGTGTCGCGGCCCGCCAAGGCCGCGGGCCTGCAACTGGAGCCGGGCCTGATCGAACTGATGCTGCGCGACCTCGGCGTGCGCGGTGGACGACCGCAGGGCAGGCAGGGCGCGTACGACGCGGGCGCGCTGCCGCTGCTGTCGCACGCGCTGCTCGCGACGTGGCAGCGCAGGCAGGGCGGGAAGCTCACCATCAGCGGCTACCGGGCCGCGGGCGGCATCCAGGGCGCGGTCGCGGCCACCGCGGAACGCGCGTGGGCCGACCTCGACCCCGCCGCGCAGCGGGCCGCGCGGCCGTTGCTGCTGCGGCTGGTCCGGGTCGGCGACGACACGCAGGACACCCGCAGGCGCTCGACCCGGCACGAGCTGGTGGAGCAGGCGGCCAACCGGCCCGCCGCCGAGGAAGCCCTGGAGGTGCTGGCCAGGGCCCGGCTCGTGACGCTGGACGCCGGATCGGTGGAGATCACCCACGAGGCGCTGCTCCAGGCGTGGCCGCGGCTGCGGACGTGGGTCGACCAGGACCGCGAGGGCACGCTGCTGCGCCAGCGCCTGGAGGAGGACGCGGGCACGTGGGCCGCGCAGGACCGGGACTCCTCGCTGCTCTACCGCGGCGCCCGGCTGGAGACCGCGCGGCAGTGGGCGGACGGCGCCGGGCCGGGATCGCTGACCGCGACGGCCCGCGACTTCCTCGCCGTGTCCGGCCAGCAGCGCAAGCGGTCGACGTGGGTCCGCCGGGCGGCCGTCTCCGTGGTGGTGGTGCTCGCCCTGATCGCGGGCACGGCCGCCGTGCTCGCCGTGCGGGAACGCGACGAGGCCCTGTTCCGCGGCGTCGTGGCGGAGGCGAACCGGTTGCAGGACAGCGATCCGTCGCTGTCCGCGCAGCTCGACCTGGTGTCGCTCCGGATGCGGCCCGACGACCAGGACGTGTACACGCGGCTCGTGTCGACCGGGACGTCACCGCTGGCCATGCCGCTGACGGGGCACACGGGCGCGGTCTACCTGACGACGTTCAGCCCGGACGGGCGGACGCTCGCCACCGCGAGCTACGACAACACCGTGCGGCTGTGGGACGTGAGCGACCGCCACAACCCCAGACCGCTGGGCGACCCGCTGCTCGGGCACAAGAGCTGGGTCAGCTCCGCCGTGTTCTCCCCCGACGGCAGGACCCTCGCCACCGCGGGCGACGACCAGACCGTGCGGCTGTGGGACGTCACGGACATCGCCCACCCGACACCGCTCGGCGCCCCGCTCGAAGGCCGCGACGGCACCGTCTACCTGCTCGCGTTCTCCCCCGACGGCAGGACCCTCGCCACCGCGAACGAGGAGAAGACCTCCCGGCTGTGGGACGTGACGGACCGGGAGCGGCCGACCCCGATCGGGCAGCCGCTCGGGCAGCACGACGCCGCCGTCCGCTCGATCTCGTGGGACCCGACGGGCCGGGTGCTCGCGGTCGGCGGCGACGACAGCACGATCGTCCTGTGGAACCTCGCCGACCTGACCGCGCCGGTGGTGCTCGGCGTCCTCACCGGCTACGACTCCACCATCCACTCGGTCGCGTTCTCCCCGGACGGCAAGACCCTCGCCACCGGCAGCGACGACCGGACCGTGCGGCTGTGGGACGTCACCGACCCGGCGAACGCCCGGCCGCTCGGCCGTCCGCTCACCGACCACAAGGGCAGCGTGTGGTCCGTGGCGTTCAGCCCGGACGGCAGGCTGCTCGCCACCGGCAGCGCGGACAGCACCGCCCGGCTGTGGAACGTGACCGACCCGTCGCAGCCGCAGGTCCTCGGCGAACCGCTGTCCGGCCGCAACAGCACGGTGTTCGCCGTCGGCTTCAGCCCGGACGGCCGCAGCCTCGCCACCGGCAGCGCGGACCAGACCGTGCGGCTGTGGTCGCTGCCCTCGTCGGTGCTGGTCGGGCAGAGCGGGCAGACCGCAGCGCCGACCCACAGCGCCGACGGGCGGCTGCTGATCACGGCGAGCGACGACCACACCATCCGGCTGTGGAACCTCGCCGACCGGTCCGACCCGCGTCCGCTGGGGCCGCCGATCGCCGCGCACGACGCGGGCGTGTGGCAGCTCGCGCTCAGCCCGGACGGGAAGCTGCTCGCCTCCGGCGGCGAGGACCGGACGGTCCGGCTGTGGGACATCAGCGATCCCGCCGCTCCCCGCGCGGTCGGACCACCGCTGGCGCTGCAGACCCGGTTCACGGCGCCCGTGGAGTTCAGCCCGGACGGGCGCGTCCTGCTCACCGGCAACGACGACAAGTCCTTGCAGCTGTGGGACATCACCGATCCCGCGCGGCCGAAGAAGCTGGGCGAGCCCATCGTGGGACCGGACGGGTACGTCAAGTTCGTCGAGTTCACCCCCGACGGCAGGACGCTGGTGACCGCGAGCGCGGACAAGGGCATCCGGCTCTACGACGTGGCCGACCCGGAGTCGCCCGCCCTGCTCGGCAGGCCGGTGTTCGGTCACGCCGCGTCGATCAGCGGTGGCGACGTGAGCCCCGACGGCCGCACGTTCGCCACGACCAGCGACGACAAGACCGTGCGGCTGTGGGACATCAGCGACCGGAACAAGGTCAGGCAGATCGGCGTGCCGCTCACCGGGCACGTCGAGTCGGTGGTGTCGGCCGCGTTCAGCCCGGACGGGACGCGGTTGGCGACCTCCAGCGACGACAAGACCATCCGGCTGTGGAACGTGGACGACCTGGCCCGCCCCCTCCCGATCGGTCAAGCGCTGACCGGGCACGACGCCACCGTCAGCGACATCACGTTCAGCCCGGACGCGCGCAGCCTGACGTCCACCAGCGTCGACGCCACCGTCCGGTTGTGGGACCTGGACCAGGACCACGCGATCGACCGGATCTGCGCCAGCACCAAGGGGTTGCTCACCGAGGACCTGTGGCAGCGGCACCTGCCGCAGCTGGCCTACGAGCCGCCCTGCCCGTAGCCGAGCGCGGAACGCAGCTCCAGCAGCGATTCCCGCAGCAGCGCCCGCTCGAACGACCGCGGCTCGTCGTGGCCGTGCCGGTAGTCGGCCATCCTGCCGTGCGCGTTCTCGAACCACTTCTCCAGCGCGGGCACCAGGTCCTCGGCGATCCGGCGGTCCGCCACCGCTCGCGAGACGAGGAACCGGCACTCGTCGGCAGGGAGGTCCGGCTTGGGGCGCTGGGGGTTCGTCCAGTCGTCGGCCAGCACCGGCCGCAGCCGGTCCGCGCGGTCGTTCCAGTGCAGCAGCAGGGCCAGGTCGGCGGTGAAGTCCTCCGGCAGGTCGCTCGGCCACAGGTCGCGCACCGCGGCGCGCTGTCCGGACCACGGGGTCGAGCCGACCTTGGCGACGAGGTCCGGGTACAGCAGTCCGGCCAGCGGCAGGAAGAACCCGTTGAGCCACAGCTGCGGGTAGACCGGCCGCCAGTACAGGTCCGAGACGGTCGCGTCGGCGACGCCGGAGAGGATCGGGTCGACGAGCAGGGCGACGAGCGGCCGGTCGCCGAAGTAGCTCAGGTCGCCGTCGACCAGGCAGACGACGTCGCCCGTGCTCGCGGCGACGCCAGCGGTGATGGCGTTCCCCTTGCCCGCCCGCGCTTCCACGACGCGGGCGCCCGCGGCTTCGGCGACCTCGGCGGTGTCGTCGCGGCAACCGCTCGCGCTGACCACGACCTCGCCCTCGACGCCGAGGTCCGCGAGGCCCTCGCGGGCGTCGGCGACGACGGACGCCACGGTGGCGCGCTCGTCGTGCGCGGGCACCACGACGCTGACGGTGGCCGTGCGGCGGTCGAGCGTGCGCTCGGCGACGAGCTCGATGCCCAGCGCGGCGTCCACGACCCGACGGCTCACCCGCCCGCCGCCAGTGCGCGCAGCGCCGCGAGCCGTTGGCGCACAGCGGTCATCGACTCCGGGTGCAGCGCGGGCCACGAGGCCTGGCGGGTGATCTGGTCCGCGTGCCTGCGGTAGAGGTACGTCACCTCGGGCAGCAGGTACCCCGGCGCCAGCTCGTTGAGCGCCACGACGAGCGAGAGGTCCTCGCCGCGCGGGAGCGCGACCCAGCCGCCGAGGGCGCGGACCGCGTCCGTGCGCACCGTGATGCCGACGCACACCACCGGCGTGTGGCCGTGGTCGAGCACGAACGTGCCGACGACACCGCGGTCGACGACACCCGGCGCCAGCGACGGCGGGTAGGGCAGGCGCAGGTCGCCCTGGAACAGGTCGTCCGCCTGCGCCGCCACCCACACGACCTCCGGGTGCGCGGCGAGCACGTCGACGGCCGACGCCAACGCGGACGGCAGCAGCCGGTCGTCGTCGTCCAGCACGTGGACCAGTTCGCCGCCGGCGCGGACGAGCGCGACGTTGCGGGTCGTCCCGATGCCCAGCCGTTCGCCGTTCGCCGCGTACCGGGCGAAGGGGAACGCCTCCAGCACCTCCCCGAGGCCCGGTTCGGGGCCGTCCTCCTGCACGACCCACTCGAACTCCCAGCCATCGGGGAGTTCCTGGGCGGCCAGGCTCTCGCCCGCCTCGACCAGGAAACCGGCCCGCCCGGCTTGCGCGGTGGTGAGCACGGACAGCAGGGGCATGGACGTCCTTCGGCAGCGCGGGCGGTGGACGCTTCCAACCTAGCGCGAGTGACCGGTCACCAACCGTGAGCGGAATGGTGGCCGAAGCCACTTCAGCCGGAATAGCGGTCCGGCTCAAGCGGTCTGCGTAGGGTCCCGATCATGCGTCTTCTTGCCAGGGTCGGCAGCCCGCACACCGTGGCGGCGGCAGTCACCGCCATCACCGCGCTCTACCTGCTCCTCGTCGTGTTCGGGAACATCACCGACTACGGGACGAACCGGGCGTTCGTGGAGCACGTGTTCGCGATGGACACGACGTTCCAGTCGCCGAACACGACGTGGCGGGCGATCACCTCGCCCGCGCTCGTGACGATCGCGTACGTCCTGATCATCCTGTGGGAGGCGCTGACCGCGCTGGTGCTCGTCGCGGGTGTCGTGGCGTGGGTGCGGGTGATCTTCGGCGGACGGGACGCGACCACGGCCAGGCAGCTGTCGTCCGCCGGTCTGGTGATGCAGCTGCTGCTGTTCGGCGGCGGGTTCATCGCCATCGGCGGCGAGTGGTTCGTGATGTGGCAGTCGAAGTCGTGGAACGGCCTGCAGGCCGCGTTGCAGAACTTCACCATCGCCGGGATCAGCCTGGTCCTGGTGTACGTGGCCGGTCGCGAGAAGGCCTGATCCTCGGCCCCTCGTCCGAACGGGCGAGGGGCCCTACAGGTCCACCAGCGCCGCCGGGCGGCCGAAGTGCGCGCCCGTCGCGGTGTCCGCGCCCGAGGTGCGCCACCAGTCGGCCAGCTCCGGCGTGTCCACCCCGTCCACGAGCACCGACGCCCCCGCCAGGTGCGCCACCGCGACCAGGTCGGCCAGCACGCGGGTCGTGATCGGGTTCCGCTTCGCGCACACGCCCCACCGCGGGATCCGGACCGCCCGCACCGGCAGCGCCTCCAGGCAGGCGAACTCGCCCGCGGCGCCGGTGAAGCGGTCCATCGACGTCCGCACACCCGCGTCGGCCAGCACGGTCAAGTTGTCCACGGCGTCGTCGTGGTCCGCGACCAGCAACTCCGACGGCAGCCCCAGCCGCAGCGCACCGGCGGGCAGCCCGGTGTCCGCGAGCACCCGCAGCACGGTGCCGACCAGGTCCGGGTCGGTGGTCTGGCTCCCCGAGAGCCCCAGCGACAGCGGCAGGTCGGTGCCCGTGCGCTGCCGCCACCACTTCAGCTGCTCGGCCGCGCCGCGCAGCAGCCACGTGCCCAGCGGCAGCATCAGGCCGGTCTCCTCGGCCAGCTCCACGCACCGGTCGTGCTCGATCACGCCCTGCTCGGGGTGCGTCCACCGGAGCAGCGCGGTGAGGCCGGTGGTCCCGCCGTCCGCCAACCGGCGTTCGGGCTGGAAGACGACGCCGATCTCGCCCGACTCCCACGCGCCGGGCATGACGGCGGCCAGCGCGAGCCGCGCGCGGTCGGCCGCGTCCCGCCCGGCGTCGTACAGGCCCCACTGCCTGGGGCCGCTCTTCTTCGCGCGGCGCAACGTCATGTGCGAGGCGCGCAGCAGCTCGGCCGGGTCGAATCCGGGTGACGGCCGGTCGACCACGCCGATGCTCGCGGACACGGCGATGCCGCGGCCCTCCACGTACACCGGCTCGGCCAGCTCGTCGTTGATCCGGCCGATCGCGGTGACCACGTCCGGGGTCTCCGGGCCGTTCTCCACCAGCACCGCGAACTCGTCGCCGTCCAGCCGCGCCACCATGGCCCTCTCGGTGGCGAACACCGTGCGCAGGCGGTTCGCGACCGACTTCAGCAGCTGGTCGCCGACCCGGCGGCCGAGGCCGTCCGTGACGACCGAGAACACGTCCAGGTCGAGGTGGTAGAGCGTCACGCCCGCGACCGGGTCGGCCCGTCGCAGCGTGGCTTCCAGCCTCGTGGTGAAGAACTGCCGGTTCGGCAGGCCGGTGAGCGCGTCGTGCAGCGCCTGGTGGGTCAGCCTGCTGCCGAGCAGCGTCAGCTCGCTGACGTCCTCGAAGATCGTGACGAACCGCCCCGGCTCGCCCTCCGCGTCCCGCAGCAGCGCCACCGCGAGCGTGCCGCGCACGACCTCGCCGTCCCTGCGCAGGAGCCTCGGCGACAGCAGCACCCGCTGGTGCACGCCGTCGAGCAGGTCGCGGAACGCGCCCAGCAGTTCGTCCACGTCCTCCGGGTGCACGAACGACTGGAGCGCGAGCCCGTCCAGGTCCTCGGTCGGGCAGCCGAGGATCCCCCCGAGCGCGGTGTTGGCGCGCGCGAACGTGCCGTCCAGCTCCGTCACGGCGATGCCGCTGGCGGAGGAGGTGAACACCTCGTCCGCCAGCGCCTCGCTCACCCTGAGGTTCCACTGGGCTGCCTTCGCCGCCCCGAGCAGCGCCTGGCTGACGCTCTCCTGCTGTTCGAGGACGACTCGCTGGACGGCCTCGACGTACCCGGCGGCGACCGAGCCGAGCACCGCCATGACCCGCTTGGTCCGCCCGTCAACGGGCTGGAGCTCCGCCGACGCCAGCAGCGCACCGCCCAGCAGCGCCAACGACGTCCGCAGGCTCGAAGCCCCCGTGCAGCGCAGGTCGACCAGGCGGGTCCCGACGGTCGACGCCTGCTCCGGCGCGAACGGCTCGGAGACCACCGCGTCGTGCAGCCGATGGACGAGCTGCCGCAGCTGGTGCTCCAGCTCGTCGGCGGGCATCGGGACGTACGCGGTCGAGCTGATGGCGGCCACCCAATTCCGGGCGAGCTCGCGCCGCTCCCGTCCGCTGACGCCGGGAGCGGTTCGCTCGTGCTCGGGGAGGGCCGCGCTCATGCCACCTTGTCCGCTGGGGGACGGTTCCGATGCGGAACCCCTCGGATGGGTCTCTAACCAGGTCCACATCGACGCGCAACGGTACTCACGAAAGTCGTGTCCCGCCTACGGATGTCGCCCGTGCGAGTGGAATTCACCTGCTCGGCGGTCACCGCGCGTTCCAGAACGCGAGCCGGTGCTCGTCTGAGTAGTCGACGCCCCGAACGGCGGCAGGCGCGAGCGAGTTCACGAACTCGCCGTCGCCGAACGGCCGCCAGTCGGGCAGGCCGTCGCCGTTCGGGTCGCCGGTGCGGGCGAAGCGCGTCCAGTAGTCGATCATCAGGTCGGACAGTCCGCGCTGGTCCGCGGTGAGGCCCGCATCGAACTCGGCGGTCGGGAACAGGTAGCCGATGTCCGAGCTGTGGGACGCGCCCGTGGCCGGCGAGGGCCCGCCGATGCCGGACGGCGCGTCCGGGTCGGCGAACTCGTAGGCGTAGACCGGGGTGTGCGCGGCCAGCAGCTGGTGCTGCCGGAACGTGGCGCGCGCCCAGACCCGATCGGTCAGGACGGTCGCCCACGCCAGGCTCGCCGAGGCGTAGTCCGAAAGCGGGTACTCGGCTTCGACGTTCGGCGCGTCGGCCCCGAACGCGGTGGCCAGCAGCTCCGGGTACTGCTCGGCGGTCACGGGCTTGCCCGCCAGTTCGCGGAACAGGGCGACGAAGGTGCGGTGCTCGTCGTGGGTGGCTCCGGAGATGACCGGGACGCGCGCGAACTCCCCCGCCGCCAGCGCGTCGCCGGGCAGCTTCGGCAGCACCGGACCGCCGTAGCCGAACGTTTGAAAGATGTTCATCACCTGCGGGTGGTCCAGCAGCTTCTCGGCGGGCAGCCCGCGCAGGGCGTCGACGTCCTGGACGCCCAGTTCCGCGGCGATCATCGCGCCGAGGCCCTCGACCTCCTCCACCGGGCGCCAGACCAGCGACGGCAACGCCTCCAGGTCCGGGAACCAGGCCCCGGCGGGCACGTCGACCAGCGTGAAGGCGCTGTGCAGCACCGCCCGGTGGAACAGACCCCTCGACTGCTCCGACACCAGGTGGGCGGCCGCCGACGTGGCGCCGTAGGAGACGCCGAACAGGGTGACGTTCCCGGGATCGCCGCCGAACGCCGCCGCGTTGCGCTGGACCCATTCGAGCGCCGCGCGCTGGTCCATCAGCCCGAACGCGCCCGAGCCGTCGAGGCCGGGCAGCCCGAACCCGCCGAAGACGCCCATGCGGTAGTTGAACGTCACCACCACGACGTCACCGCGTTCGGCCAGCCGCGCCGCGTCGAAGTGGTGGCCCGCGCCGATCGCGCCGTCCCCGTGGATCCACACCATGACCGGTTTCCCGGCGCCGGACCGCGGCGCGGTCACGTTGAGGAACAGGCACTCCTCCTCGCTGCTCCTCGTGTCCGAATAGGACGATCCGACCTGCGGGCACGGACTGCCCGGCCTGGTCGCGTCCCTGGTCCCCTGCCACGACCCCGCCCGCGCGGGCGCCGCCCAGCGCAGCTCGCCCTTCGGCGGCGCTGCGTACGGGATCCCCCGGAACACGCGGAGGTCCCCCTGCCGCACGCCCCGCACGTCACCGGTCTCGGTGCGCACCACCTCGTCGTCCACCGTCGCCTCCCCGCAACCCGCCAGCAACACGGCCACCAACGCCACGAACATCCCCCGACGCACAGCTCAGTCCCCCTTCGTCGCCCTCTCCACCATTTCCACGAGCTCGTCCCCGCAGACCTCCAGGTCGACCGCTCCCGCCTTGACGACGAGCGCGTTGCGCAGCGCCATGACGAACAGCGCCATGACGTCCGCGTCGAACGCGCGGAACTCACCGAGCCGCTGCCCCTCGCGCAGGAGGTCGGCCAGGGCCCGGTGGTCCGAGTCCGAGCCGTCGCCCGCGGCGGCGTGCTCGCGCAGCCGCACGAGCGCGACCAGGTGGTCGGGGTGGCGGCGCATGAACTCGACGTTCGCCCGCAGGAACGCCCGCAGCTCTCCGGCCGCGGTGTCCTCCCTGTTCATCCGCTCCAGCACGAACGCGCCGAACACCGCCAGGATCTCCTTGAACACCTCGTCGACGAGCTCCTGCTTGCCCGCGAAGTGGTAGGAGATCAGCCCGGTGCTGCTCAGCCCGGCCCTCGCCGCGATCTGCTTGAACGAGGACCCCGCGTAGTCCAGTTCGGCCACGGTCCGGATCGCCGCGGCCACGATCTGCGCCCGACGCGCCTGCTCCGTGACGGTCAGCTCACCTGAGCTGGACTTTGCTCGCATGAGCAAAACTTAGCACGGCCGAGCGAATCCGGCTTTCACCCGACGGAGTTGCGCGGCCCCGGACGACTATGGGGTGTGAGCGAACCGCAGGTGCACCCGGACCCGGCGTTCGCGCTGCTGGAGGTCTACGAGGCGGCGCTGCCCCAGGTCTACGGCTACCTGCTGGCCAGGTGCGGGAACCGCGCGCAGGCGGAGGAGTTGACGTCGGAGACGTTCCTGGCCGCCGTGCAGGGCGCCCGCGACGGCGGCCGGGTCAGCCCGGCGTGGCTGATCGGCATAGCCCGGCACAAGCTGGTCGACCACTGGCGGCGCAAGGAACGGGAGCACCGGGGCTTGCGCCTGCTGTACGAGGAACCGCGGGTAGCGGACCCGTGGGACACCGAGATCGACGCCCTGCACGCCCACGCCGTGCTGGCCGAACTGGGCGCGCACCACCGCTGCGCGCTGACCCTGCGCTACCTGGACGGTCTACCGGTGGCCGAGGTCGCCAACCACCTGGGCCGAACCGTGCACGCCACCGAAGCACTGCTGACCAGGGCGCGCGCCGCCTTCCGACGCGCCTACGCGGGGGGCCGTGATGACTGACCCGTTCGACGCCCTGCACCTACCGGTCCGCCCGGTCGACCCGACCCCGGACTTCGCCGCACGCCTGCGCGAACGCCTGGAAGAAGCGGTGCTGCAACCGGAACGAGGACACATGACAACCACAGGACCCTTGACCCCGTACCTGGCCGTCGTGGACGGCCGCGCCGCACTGGACTTCTACGTCGAGGTCTTCGGAGCCGTCCGGCGCGGGGAGCCGGTCGTGATGGAGGACGGCAAGATCGGCCACGCGGAACTGGCGTTCGGCGGCTCGGTGTTGATGCTGGCGGAGGAATTCCCGGAAATCGGGCACGTGGCACCCACTTCCAGCAACCCGTCGTACCGCTTGGAGGTGACCGACGTGGACGCGGTGGTCACGAGGGCCGTAGAACGCGGCGCGTCACTCGTACGGCCAGTGGAGAACACCGACCACGGACGCGGCGGAACCGTACTGGACCCGTTCGGCCACCGGTGGCTGTTGACCGAGGCCGCACCAACCCCAACGACCTCAACGACCCCGGCCCACGGCGAGCTGGGCTACCACACGTTCCAGGTACCGGACGCCGAGGCGGCCAAGACGTTCTACGGCGCCGTGCTGGGGTGGCGGTTCACGCCGGGGCGGGTGGAAAACGGTTGGCAGGTAGAGGGAACAGGCGGAATGGCAGGCCTGTGGGGCGGCCAGGGACAGGTCGGCTGGAAGTTGATGTACGCCGTGCGGAACCTGGACGTGGCACTGCAACTGGTTCGGGAACACGGAGGAACCACCGGCAAAGCAGAACGGCAGGCCTACGGCCTGTCCGCCGAGTGCGTAGACAACCAGGGCATCGAGTTCTGGCTCTGGGAGGTATGACAAAGCCAGCAGCCAACAGCCAACAGCCAACAGGCTGGCACCACACCACACCACACCAGACCCAAGCCAGGGCCCAAGACGTGGCCGATTTTACTCGGGGGATTTGACCCTTAAAATTGGTGATCGGGCAGGCTTTCGGGACTGCCCTTTTAGCCCGATCAAGGGTCAAATCGAGGGGTCCCCGAGTCAAATCGGCCACAGCACGACGGCGGCTGGGCCAGTGCTCGGCGCCGCTGGGAGCCACCATCGGCCGCTCGCGGTCGCTGGGAGCCGAAGCCAGCCCCCACCACCGCCGAACCCGAACCCGGCCCCACAGCACAGCGGTAGCCGGCTCACCACCGAACCCGACCCAGCCCTACCCCAGGATCTCCCGCAACTGGGCCAAAAGCTCCCCCCGACTGGTACACCCCAACCTCTGCCGTATCCGAGCCATGTGGTGCTCAACCGTCTTGGCGGAGATGAACAACCGATCCCCCACCTGCTTGTAGGTCATCCCCCCGACCACCAGCTCGGCCACTTCCCGCTCCCGGTCGCTCAACTGCCCGACCTCAGCCGACGGCGACGGCTCGGCGCTGGGCTTCTTCACGCTCACCGGTCGCCCTTGCAGCAACCGGGCGCAGTCGAGCAACCGCACCATCGCCTGCCGGTCGGTGGTGCGGATGGCCGCCTGCCCGGCCAACCGGGCACCGTCCCACCACTGCCCCGCGGCGTGCAGCCCGCGAGACGCCTCCTCCACCCGATCCGGCTCCACCTTCCCCGCCACCACGTCCAGCCAACTCTCGGCGGCGTCCGACACGATCGCGTTGTACCGCGTCCGTCCACGGTGGACGGCCAAGGCGGCCGCGTGCTCCTCCGCCACGTCCGTCTGCTCGGCGATGATCGCCGCGTGCAGGCAGCTCCAGTGCAGCGGAACAGCCCACAGCGGCGGGTCCCCCAGGTCCCGCAGCAGCGATCGGGCCGCGACGAGGTGCGGGGCCAACCGGTGCTGGTCGCGGAGCCGAGCCGCGGCGGCGGCGAACTCCCCCAACGGCAGGAACGTGAACAGGTCGACCGGGTGCCGCAGCACCGCTTCGCAGACCTGGTCCCACGTCCGCTTCATCGTCGCGAGGTCGCTGTTCCGCCGCGCCACGCCGATCTCCAGGGCGACCGCGAACAGCCAGTCGCGCGGCTCCAGGCGCTTGCCGGTCTTCTTCAACGCCAGCAGGCAGTCCTTGGCCTCCGTGAGGTTGCCGCGGACCATGGCGATCCACGCGCGCAGCACCACGTGGCGGATGGTCATCAGCGTGCCGCCCACCCTGGCGGTGGCGGCGCGTTCCAGCACGGATTCCGCCACGCCGGATTCGCCGCAGTGCAGGGCGACCAGCGCCGCCAGCGCGGCGGGGCTGTCCGGTAGCAGCGCGGCCTTGCCAACGGGTTCCAGCAGGCCGGACGCGCGGACCAGGGTGGACAGCGCTGTCATCGGTTCGCCGGTGACCGTCTCGCGCACGCCCTGGGCCATCAGGGCGGCGGCGCCGTCGAACGAGGTGGGTGGCGCGGTCGGCAGGTCCAGGTCTCCGGGGACGTGGCCGGTGCCGATGCGGCCGACGACGGCGAACGCGGCCGCGGACGGCGTGGACGACCAGCGGTACAGCTCGGTGCTGCGCGCCAGCTGTCCCCGGTGCGCCAGTGCCACCGCGGCCACCTCGGCGGCGGTGGCGCGGTGCGGCGACTCCGGGCCGGTGATCACCTGGTCCGCCAGGCGCAGTGCGGCGTCCAGGTCGCCCGCCATCGCGGACGCGGTGGCCCAGCGGGCGGCCACCTCGGGGCTCGGGGTGCCGGTGGACGCGCTGGCGGCCAGCAGTCGGGCGGCCAGCGCGGGATCGGCGTCCAACGTCTCCGCGGCGGCGGCTTCGAACGCGGCAGCGACGCCGGGGCCGCCAACGCCCGTGCCGATGAGCGGTCGGACCAGGTCCAGCACCGGGCCGCCCGCGGCCAGTTGCAGTTCGGCCAGCCGCTGGCGCACGGCGATGCGGCGTTCGGCGCGGCTCAGCAGCGCCACCGCTCGGCGCGCCAACGGGATCAGGGTGCCGTCCTGGGCCAGCAGGCCGGTCGCGCGGCCCGCCTCGATCACCTCGCCCACGGCGTCGAAGTCCTTGCCCAGCAACGATCCCAGCAGGTCGAGCCGCAGGCCCGCGCCCGCTTCGGCGGCCAGCAGGAACTTCTGCAGGTCGCCGTCCAGCCAGTCGAGTTCCTGGCGGAACGCGGCCACGGCGTCGGCGGGCACCTCGGCCGACGTGATGCCCGCGAGCCGGTCCACGAACAGCGGGACCCCGCCGGTCTGCTGGTGCACGAAGTCGACCACCGCCCGGCTCGCCGAGGCGGGCAGGTACTCCTTGACCTGGTCCTTCGTGAACACCGTCGGCATCAGCGCCCGCCAGCGGCCGACGGACTCGGCCAGCACCCGCTGCCGGGGCCACGGCCGGTAGGCGACCACGAGCCGGGGGTCGTCGGCGGTGAGCAGGTCCCGCAGGCTCGGCTCGTCCAGCAGGTGCGCGTCGTCCACGAGCCGCACGGACTCGCCCGCGTCCAGGTAGACCCGTTCGACCTCACGCAGGATCGCGGACTTGCCGTACCCGCCGGGCGCGACCACCCCCAGCCGCAGCGGTGCGGACGGGTCGGCGGCGACGTCGGCCAGCAGCCTGCGGGTCGCGTCGTCCGGCAGGAGGGCGGGGTGCGTGGTCGATAGGTGGCTCAACGGCCGTCCTCGTCGTCAGCGGTGGGGGCGCTCCGGCGCGAGCCCGCGGGCTTGAGGCCCCGGACGACGCGTTTCACGGAGCTGCGCGGCAGGTCGAGCGGGGTGATGTCCACCGGCGGTCGTGGTGGTGGAGCGGTGAACTCGTCGTCGACCAGGCCGAGTTCGCCGACCGGGAAGCGCAGCGACGGGTCGTCGAACCGGCGCAGCACCGAGGTTTCCCGCGGTTCGGGTTCGGCGTCCGGGCCTTCCACGACCCGGCGGGCGAGGAGGGCGGCGCCCTTGACCACGGACGTCTCGGGGGCGGCCTCGATCGCGATCCGGCCGCGCAGGGCTCCGGACACGACCTCGGCGACCAGCGGGACGCGGACGCTGCCGCCGACGAGCAGCACCACGTCGGGGTCGCCGTGGGCGGTGGTGGTGCGGACGAGCGTGTCGACGGCGAGGTCGACGGTGGGGCGGATCAGGTCCTCGAAGCGCGGGCGGGTGAGGACCACCTCGCGGACGCCGTCGGCGAGGTGCACGGGCACGACGACCTCGGGCATGACCGACAGCGCGCGCTTGGCGGCCTCGCCGTCGAAGCGGAGCCGGGCGAGCACCTGCGCGACCCACGGGTCGGCGGGGTCGAGGTCGGTCAGGTCGCGGCCGAGGGTCGCGCGCACGTGGCCGAGGACGGCGTCGTCGAAGTCGACGCCCGCGGGCTGGTCGTGGCCATCGGCCGCGCCCACCAGTTCGGGCGCCGAGTCGAGCGAGCGGCGGACGACCGCGGTCGAGAAGGCGTGGCTGCCGAGGCTGAACACCGCCTGGACGTCGCCGTTGCCGCCCGCGGCGAAGTGGTTCTCGACGGCGGCGAGGGGTTCGGCGACCAGGGTGCACCGGGTGACGCCCGCGTGCCGCAGCGCCTGCAGGAACAGCTCCTTGCGGAGCGCGCCCCACTCGGCGGGGTGCGTCACGGCGATGTGCGCGGCCGGTTCACCCTCGCGGTCGGCGACCTGGCCGACCACCCACACGACCAGCAGCGCGGCCAGGTCCTCCGGGGTGACCCAGTCCTGGCCGAGCAGCACCGGGACCTCGTCGCCGATCCGCCGGGCGAAGCCGGTCGCGGTCAGCCAGGGGTCGCCCGCCTCGCCGACGGCGTACTCGCCGTCGGAGGTGATCCGCACCGTCGACGCGACGCCACCGCCCGGCCCGCCGAGGCCGACCACCTCGACCTCCGGCCTGCCCACGCGGGCGAGACGGCAGATCGCGGCCGCGGTGCGGGTGGTGCCCACATCGACCCCAAGTACGTAGGGCAACTCCGGGACTCCTCACTCACCTGTTCGTACCAGTCCTACGTACACGGGTGATCAATGGCCCACAAGCGCGTCCCCTAATCCCCTAGGGGGTGAACGAAAATCACCCCATCGGGGATACGACATCTACTGGGAGTGATCCCCGATGTCGGGTGATCCCCCAGCTCCTAGATTTCTCCCCAGTGCCGGATCCGCAGTTCTCCCGGCTCCCCGACACCCCGCATGACCTTTGGAGATCACCAGTGAGCTCGAACACGCTGCACGAATTCGTCCTCGGTCTGCTCAGCGACCCGACCGCGCTGGCCGACTTCCAGAACGACGCCGAGGGTGCCCTCGGCGCGGCCGGACTGGGCGACATCAGTGCAGTCGACGTCCAGGAGGTTCTGCCCCTGGTCCTCGACTACGTGCCCGCCGGGAGCCTGCCCGCCCTCGACGGTTCCGTGCTCGTGGACCTGCCCCTGGACGTCGACGTGGACGGCCCCGCCGCAGCGATCAGCCAGCTCCACGCCGTCACGCAGCTCGTGGGCGTGCCGAGCACCGCGGACGTCAACCTCGCGGCCACGGGTGCCATCGCGGCCGACGAGAACGGCCTGGAGGCCTTCACCGGCCTCTCCGCCTGGGGCCTGGCCGACGCGGCCGGTGCGGCCGACATCAAGCTCCCCGGTGACTTCTCCGCGGTGAACGACGTGACCGACTCCCTGGACGGGACGTTGGACACCGCGACCGGTCTCGCCGACCCGGCGACGGGCGCACTCCACGGCGCCACCGCCACCGCTGGTGAGGCCACCGGCACGCTGCTGCCCGGCACGGAAGGCCTGACCAGCTCCGTGTTCGGCTCGACCGACACCCTGCACGGTGTCGTCGACGGCGTGACCGGTGGCCTCACCGGAGGTGTGGACCTCGGCCACACGCTCGACATCGGCGGTCTCGACGACCTCGCCTTCACCGCCTCCGCCCCGATCGGCGCCGACACGCTGGGCAACGTCGGCGGCGACCTCGTGTCGCACACCGCGGTCGGCGGCGTCGTGAGCAACGTCACCGACACGCTCGACGACGCCCACCTCCCCGGCGGCGACCTCCTCGGCGTCACCGACCTGCTGTTCTGATCTCGTTTTGATCTCATCGCTCTACCGGGGGTCGGTTCCGTCCACAGACGGAACCGACCCTCTCCCTTTCACCCGACAGGGTGAACACGGCACACTCTGTCGGGTGATGGCCGCCCCTTGGCTCGACGTGCTCGACGAAACTATCGGGGCTTGCACCACGCACAACCGCCCTGACCTGGCAGAACGGTTGCGCGAGAAGCGGGCCCGACAACTGGATCCCAAGCTCAGGGTGCTGGTGATCGGCGGGGCGAAGCAGGGCAAGAGCCAGCTGGTCAACGCCCTGGTCAACGCCCCCGTCTGCGCGGTCGGCGACGACATCACCACCACCGTGCCGACCTTCGTCCAGCACGCCGACACCCCGTCCGCGGCGCTGGTCCGCAGCTCGGCGGCCAGACGCGCGATCACCGACAACCCGACCGAGCGCGTGCCCGTGGCGATCGACCAGGTCGCCAAGGAGGTCAACGCCGGGCCCGCGGGCGAGGTCGTCCGGGCCGAGGTCGGCATCCCGCGGGCGCTGCTCACGTCCGGGCTGGTGCTGATCGACACCCCCGGCGTCGGCGACCTGCGGTCCGCGCACACCGCGAGCACGTTCGCCGCGCTGATGCAGGCGGACGCGGTGCTGCTGGTGTCCGACGCGACGAGCGAGCTGACCGCCACGGAGCTGGCGCTGCTCAAGCAGGTCGTGACGAACTGCCCCAACGTGACCGTGGTCCTCACCAAGACCGACATCTGCCCGCAGTGGCGCCGGGTGCTGGAGACCAACCAGGCGCAGCTGGCCCGCGCGGGCGTCAGCGCGAAGGTGTTCGCCGTGTCGTCCGCGCTGCGGCTGCGGGCGGCGCAGACCGGCGACAAGGTCCTCAACGCCGAGTCCGGGTTCCCCGACCTGCTGGCGTGCGTGCAGCGCGACATCGTGTCGGCGGCCGACCAGCTGGCGCGCCGGGTGGTGGCCGTGGCCACCGCGTCGGCGATCCAGCAGCTCGTCGCGCCGCTGCGGCAGGAGCTGACGGTGCAGAACACCAAGCGCACCGAGGACACGATCGGCGCGCTGCACGAGGCGCAGCGCCGGGTCGACGAGCTGCGGCGGCGGTCGGCGCGGTGGCAGACCGTGCTGGCCGACGAGATGGCGGACCTGGTGTCGGACATCGAGTTCGACCTGCGCGACCGGACCCGCAAGATCCTCCGCGAGGTGGACAAGACGTTCGACGACGCCGATCCGGCGAAGGGCTGGGACTCCTTCGAGCAGTGGCTGGAGGACAACCTCACCGAGGCGGGCGCGAAGAACTTCGCCTGGCTGCTGGACCGGTCGGAGTGGGTCGCGGAGAAGGTCGCGAAGAGCTTCCCGGTCTACCGCGAGGACCTGCTGCCCGGTTCGATCTTCCCGGAGGACGTGCTGGAGCGGATCACCGCGATCGAACGGCCGAACATCGAGAAGTTCACCGTCAGCCAGAAGCTGTTCACGGGCCTGCGCGGGTCCTACGGCGGTGTGCTGATGTTCGGCCTCGTCACCAGCCTCGCCGGGATGCCGCTGATCAACGTGGTGTCGATCGGCGCGGGCGCGCTGTTCGGCGGCAAGAGCATCAAGGACGAGGGCGACGCCCGGCTCAAGCGCCGCCAGGCCGCCGCGAAGAACGCCGCGCAGCGGCACGTGGACGACTTCTACATCAAGTTCAGCAAGGACTGCCGCGACGCGGCCCGGCACGTGCAGCGCAGCCTGCGCAACCACTTCTCCACGCTGGCGGAGGAGTTGCAGGAGACGCTGCTGGAGTCGGCGCGCAGCGCGCGGCGGGCCGTGCAGGACGACGCGACCAAGCGCGAGCGCCGCACGCTGGAGGTCCGGCAGGACCTGGACAAGCTGGTGGAGCTGTACAAGCGGGTCCAGGTGCTCGGCGGGTCGCAGGTCGCGCTCGGGATCTCGGCGTGACGCGCACCCCGGCGGCGTCGAGATGACCCTGGAGGACAAGGTCCACGCGCTGCTCAACGAGGCCCTGATCGTCTACCGCGACAGCCCGCGCGCCACGAGCTGGTTGCGCAACCAGCTCGTGCGGTTCGACGAGCCGGTGCGCATCGCCGTCGCGGGTTCGACGCGGATCGGCAAGTCCACCGTCGTCAACGCCCTGCTCGGCGAGGAGTTCACCCCCGGCGCCGGGTTCACCTGGTACCGCGACGGCGCACGGGCGAAGGCCACCGCGTTCACGCCGAGCGGGCCGCAGGAGTTGCCGGTGGTGCGCCGCGACGGCCGGGCGCACGTCGAGGTCGGCATGTGGGACCAGGTCGACCGGCTGATCGTGGACTGGCCGACGCGGGCGCTGCGCGACGCGACGATCATCGACACGCCTGCCACCGCGACCAGCGACCAGGTGTACCGCGAGGCCGACGCGGTGCTGTACCTGATGCGGCACCTGCAGGACGTGGACCTCAAGTACCTCCAGTCGGCGCACGAGAACCCGATCGCCCGGTCGTCGCCGATCAACACCGTGCTGGTGCTGGCGAAGGCCGACGAGATCGGCGCGGGACGCATCGACGCGCTGTCGTCGACCAAGCAGATCGCCCGCCGCTACCGGCGCGAGGCGCGCGTGCGGCCGCTGTGCCAGAACGTGGTCGCGGTCGCGGGCCTGATCGCGGTGGCGGCCCGCACGATGCGGCCGGAGGAGTTCACCGCGCTGGCGGCGCTGGCCGCGCTGCCGCGCACCGAACTGGAGGACCACCTGCTGTCGGCGGACCGGTTCGTCGGCGGCGACTTCCCGATCGCGATGGACCCCTCGGTGCGCCAGGGACTGGTGGAGCGCTACGGCATCTTCGGCGTGCGGCTGACCGCGACGCTGGTCCGCCAGGGCTTCGACACCCAGGTCAAGCTCGTCACGCAACTGGTGCAGCGCAGCGGTCTCGGCGAGCTGCGCGACTCGATCGGCCAGTACTTCACCGAGCGCCGCGAGGTGCTCAAGGCCCGGTCCGCGCTGCTGGCGCTGGACGTTGTGCTGCGCGCGGAACCCAAACCGGCGGCGCGCAAGATCGTGATGGACCTGGAGCGGATCGTCGCGAGCGCGCACGCCGTGCGCGAACTGCGGCTGCTCGCCGCGCTCCAGGGCGGCCGCACGCGGCTGCCCGGCGCGCTGGAGGCCGAGGCGTCCCGGATCGTCGGCGGCCTCGGCACCGCCGTGCAGGCGCGGCTCGGCCTGGAGTACGAGGCCGACGAGACCGAGCAGCGGTACCTGATCGCCGACCTGCTGGCGAAGTGGCGCGAACAGGCGGTCAACCCGGTGCTGGACCAGGACCAGCGGCGGGCCGCGACCGTCGTCGTCCGGTCGTGCGAAGGCATGTTGTCCGGCCTCGGCTGATCCCGCGGGGGATCATGGGGGCATGAGCACACCTGTCCCGACGGCGCGGCTGTCGCTGGTCCGCTGGCGCGAGGAGCACCTGGTGGAGCTGCTCGTGCTGGCGAGCGACGAGCGGATCGTGCGCCACATCGTCGACGGCAGGCCGTGGAACCGGGAGTACGCGACGGAACGGCACCGCTCGGTGCTCGCGCACTGGCGGCGCCACGGGTACGGCTGGCGGGCGGCGCTCGACCGCGAGACGGGCGCGTTCCTCGGGGTGGCGTCGATGACGCACCGGAACGCCGAGGCGATCGAGCTGGGCTGGTGGGTGGCGCCCGCGGCGTGGGGGCGCGGGCTCGCGACCGAGATGGCCGCCGCCGTCCGCGACGAGTCGTTCAAGCAGCACGGGGTGCGCCGGGTCGTCGCGCAGCACCAGGACGGCAACGACGCGTCCGGCCGGGTGATGACGAAGATCGGCCTGGTCCACGACCACAGCGAGGTGGACGCGAACCAGGCGGGCAGGCTCGTGCACGTCTACGTCGGCTACCCCGACGCGCTGTCCTGAACGGTCGCGGCACTACTCGGGCGCGGACCCCAGGGCCTGACGGGCGACGCGCACCGCCGCGCTCGCGGTGCGCCGCCGATCGGCGACCAGGAACAGGGTCGCCTCCGGGAGTTCGGCCACGCTCCGCAGCGTGCCCGCGGCGAGCTGGTCGGCCACCGAGATCCGCGGCAGCACGGACAGCCCCAGTCCCGCCGCGACGCACGAGCGCGCGGCCTCGATGCTGCCGAACCTGGTCGGGTGCACGCCTGCGAGACCGCGGGCGAACCGGTCGGTGTACGAGCAGCCCTCCTCCAGCAGGAAGTACCGGCCGGTGTCCGGATGTCCCGGCGCGGCAACGAGGTCGATGCGCTCGACCCCGACCGCGACGACGTCCAGGGCGGTGTTCGGCGGGTCGTCCTCCAGCACCAGCGCCAGGTCGAGCGCGCCGTCGTGCACCGCGTCCAGCGCCTTGCGGGTGCCCACCGGCGTCAGGTGCACGGTGACACCGGGCCAGAGCTGGGCGAGGTCGGCGATGATCGTCGGCAGGCGGTACGCGCACATGGACTCCGGGGCGCCGAGGCGGACGTCGCCCGCGACGACCGCGGCACCCCGGACCGCGTCGAGCAGCCGCTGCTCGGCGGCCAGGACCTCCTGCGCGGCGGCCAGCGCCCGCTCGCCCGCCTCGGTGGGCCTCGCGCCCGTCGGGAGGCGGTCGAAGAGGCGCACGCCGAGGTGGCGTTCGAGGACCTTGATGTGCGTGGTGACGGTCGACTGGACGACGTGCAGCTCGGCGGCGGTGGCGGTGAAGCTGCCGGTCCTGGCGAGGACCTGGAGGGTGCGGAGGAGCCGGGTGTCCACGCGATCGATGTTATCGATGAGGGACATCGGTTGTCATCGTTGGACTCGATTCACCGTGGTGGGGATGCTGGTGGCATGACGGAGATCCTGAAGTACACGGCGTTCAGCGTCGACCCCGAAGGCGGGAACCGGGCAGGGGTGGTGCTGGACGCGCGGGGTTTGGACGACGCGGAGATGCTGGCCGTCGCGGCGTCGGTGGGGTACTCGGAAACGGCCTTCGTGGTGCCCGGCCCGGACGCCAGGCGGTTCACCGTGCGGTACTTCAGCCCACTGGTGGAGGTGCCGTTCTGCGGACACGCGACCATCGCGACGGCGGTGGCGCTCGGGGAGCGGATCGGAGCGGGCCCGCTGGTGTTCGACACGCCGGCCGGGGAGGTCGCGCTGACGACGTCCGCCGGGACGGCGAGCCTCACCAGCGTGCCCACCCGCTCGGCCGCCGCTCCTGATTCGTTGGTGGAGCGGGCTTTGAAGGCGCTCCGGTGGGACCTGGACGACCTGGCTTGGCCTGTGCACGTGGCTCATGGCGGCGCTGGGCACCTGGTGGTCGGGGCCGGGAGCCGGGAGCGGTTGGCGGAGTTGGACTACGACTTCGACGCGCTCGGGGACGTGCTGCGGTCGGCCGGGTTGATCACGGCGCACCTGTTCTTCCAACGGGCTGAGGACGTGTTCGACGTGCGGGAGCCCTTTCCGGTGGGAGGGGTGGTCGAGGACGCGGCCACCGGGGCTGCCGCCGCGGCGTTCGGGGGGTATTTGCGGGAGCTGGGGTTGGTTTCCGGGGTGCGGTCGCTGGTGATTCACCAAGGGGTGGACATGGGGCGGCCCAGTGAGCTGTTGGTGGATGTTCGGGAGGACGATGCTCGGGTGACTGTCACTGGGGCTGCTGTGGCGATCCAGGGTTCTTGATGTGCAGGACGGTGATTCTGCGCAAAACGGTAGCGCTGTAGGTGGTCCGGGGGCGGCCGATGTGACTTGGGGACCCCGCATTTGACCCTTGATCGGACTAAAAGGGCAGGTGGTAAGCCTGCCCGATCTCCAATTTTAAGGGTCAAATCCCCAAGTAAAATCGGCCGCTACGCGGGTCGCGCGCATGACACATTGTGGTCAAACGGCATTCAAGCTTGAAAAGCATTCACCTACTTGCCGAGCCGCCTGCTTGTCGCGTAAGCAAGCAAGCGTGGTCGATTTTACTTGGGGGATTTGACCCTTAAAATTGGGGATCGGGCAGAGCATTCCATCTGCCCTTTTAGCCCGATCAAGGGTCAAATCTAGGGGCCCCAAGTCAAATCGACCACACCCACCAACCCAAGATCCCGACCCCAACCAGAGAGCCGCCACGACAGCACCGACCCCAAAACCCCGACCAAGACCGCCGATGCCGGTCCGCACTCGGCATCGGCGGCCTGGTCGGAGGGGTGGAATCAGGCGCCGACGCAGCGCCACACACCCCACGGTCGCGTTGGGCACAACGCCCTGCGACCACCTGGCCCGCCACCGGCTCCCTGGTGGGACACGACCGCGCCGCCGAGTGGACGGTGGTCGTGTTCCGCACCGCGACGCCACCGCAGGGCGTCGGGGCTGCCGGTGCCGCCGTTGATCCGGTCGATCCGCTGCTCGCCCGCCGGGACGCCGTGCAGATCGCGGGTGCTCGGCCTCAATCTCATCGGCGTGTCCTCTCCACGGTGCAGGGGCGGATCGGGGCTCACCGAACTATGACCCGTTCGACGGGTGGCGGCTCATACGAAAGGGGGATAGAAGAGCGTTATGCCCGACTTGGAGTTACGCCACCTGAGAGCGGTCTGCGCGATCGCCGAAGAAGGCAGTGTCACGAAGGCCGCGATCCGGCTCGGCCTGACCCAACCCGCGATGAGCGCGCAGCTGCGGACCGTGGAGCGCATCATCGGCGGTCGGCTGTTCGAGCGGTCGCCAGGTGGCAGCGTGCCGACCGACCTCGGCAGGCAGGTGGTCGGCACGGCCCGGCTGGTGCTGGACGAGGTGGGGCAGCTGCTCAGCTCGGCGCGCGAGCGCACGCGCGACCCGGCTCGCGGGCCGCTGGTGGTCGGCGGGGTGCCGCTGCTGTTCTTCGGCCAGTTCGTCGAGGAGCTGCGCAAGGTCATCCCGTGCTCGGAGGTGCGGTCGGAAATCGCGTCCGGGTCGTCGGAACTGCTGGAGCTGCTGGCAGCGGGCACCGTGCAGCTCGCGGTGTTCGACCGGTTCGAGGGGATGGAGCAGCGGGAGCTGCGCGGCATCGAGGTGCGCACCCTCGTGACGGAGCCGCAGTTCGTGGCGCTGCCGGACTGGGACCCGTTGGCGGAGCAGGAGGAGGTCGACCTCGCACAGCTCGCGGACCGCGACTGGGTCGCGCCTCCCGCCGACAAGATCGGGCAGCGGGTGCAGATCTTCCAGGCCTGTTCCGACGCCGGGTTCACGCCCCGGCTGGCGCACCACGTCAACGAGGCGGGCACCGCGCGCGGACTGGTCGCGGGTGGCGCGGTGTCGTTCGCCGCCGCCCCTTCGCGCAGCGGCGACGGGATCGTGATCCGGCCGCTGCGCGGTGCGCCGATCAAGACCGACCTGCTGGTGGCGACCCGGCGCGAAGGTCCGGCCGCGGGCCGCGCGCACGACGTGTTCGCGTGCGCCGCCCGCGCCTACCGGTCGATCCTGCCCCGCAACCCGAGGTACGAGCGCTGGTGGGAGGAGCACCCCGAGCAGCACGCGGAACTGGACGCCGCGCTCGTAGTCAGCTCGCGCTGACCCGCACGACCTGCTCGACCATCGTCGGCGGGCTTCTCCAGGTCGGGTCGCACAGCCGACACCACGCCCACGCGGCAGTTGACGGACAGCTCCGCCGGGTAATTGGGAACGTGGTCCGCCTCACCCCCAGACCTCCTACCTCGAATCGATCAAGTGGCGCCAGGAGCCAGGATGATTCCTGGTGAACAGCCCCAGAGATCCGATGAGAAGCCTCATCGGCCGGCGAACGTCGCGTGAATTCGAGGTTAGCTCCGCCAGAATGGGGGGATGACGCAGCCATTCACGGACGACCTGCATCCGGCCCTGCCGTATCCGGGCACCCGGCCGGAGGCCTGCTTCGTGCACCTGGACGGCGAGGGCTGGCCGGTCACCCCGGACCCCTCGACCGACTCCGGGTGGCGGGTCGCACCGGACCGGCGGGACCTGGACGACTGGCTCGCCGACCACGGCGAACCGCCGCTGGCGGCGCGGATGCCGGTGCTCGCCTACGGGTCGAACGCGAACCCGGCGAAGGTGACGTGGCTGCGCGAGGAGATGGGCCTGACCGGTCCCGCGGTGGTCCTGCGGGCCCGTTGCGAGGGCCTCGCGGCGGTGTGGGCGGCGGGGCTGCGGGCACGGGACGGCGAACGGCCCGCGACGCTGGCCGCGGCGCCCGGCGTCGTGGAGGAGCACGCGGTGTGGATGGCCACGGCCGACCAACTGCGAGTGCTCGACCGGTGCGAGGGGCGCGGGCTGCGCTACCAGCTGGTGCGCCTGCACACCGGCCGGATCACCCTGTTCAACGGCGCCGAGGTCGACTCCGTGCTGGCCTACACCGGCGCCGGGCTGCGGCGGATGCCGCTGCTCGTGCACGGCGTGCAGGTGCGGTGCGCGGAGGTCGGCCAGCGCCGGGCGCGCGGGCTCGGCGGCAGGCCCGCGGACACCGACGGCCTCGACCTCACGCCCGTGCTGGGCGACCCGTCGCCGGACGACTGGCCGGACCGGCTGTTCGTCTACGGCACGCTCCAGCCCGGTGGCACGCACTGGCACCTGCTGGAGGAGCACTCGGAGGGCCCGGCGGTCGCCGTGACGCTGCCCGGCACCCTGCACGACACCGGCCGGGGCTACCCGGCGCTGCGACCGGGCGACGGGCCCGGCATTCCCGGCCACCTGGTGCGGCTGACGTCGCCCGAGGCCGCGTTCCCGGTGCTCGACGAGTACGAGGGCGACGAGTACCGCCGCGGCCGGGTCGTGCTGCCCGACGGGACCGTGAGCTGGACCTACCTGTGGGGCGATGGCGTGGAGGGCATGCCCGTCCTGCCCGACGGGTGGGCGGTTTAGACAACTTCACCCCGAACGGGTACTCGAATCGGTGAATTCCCGACGAACCGGGCCAACCAGCGGGCAGGCGGTCACGTCCTCCTGATAGGACGACGATCGAGCCGTCCCCACGGACGGCGGATCAGGGAGGACTGACATGAGCCGACGACTGATCGCCTGCGGGTTCCTCGGACTGGCGCTGGTGGCGTCCGGGTGTGGCGCCGAGCAGCCCACTTCCGGCGGCGGACCCCCGACGTCCACCCCGGCCACGTCCTCGGCGTCCCCCGTTCCACCGCCCCGGTCCTCGACGCCCCAGGCCGCGCAGGCGCCGCAGTCCGCGAAGTGCGTCGGCGACTCGCTGGCCGCGAAGGTGGACGTGGAGGACGCCGGGGCGGGCAACCGGTACGCCAAGCTCGTCTTCACCAACACCGGCACGGCCCCGTGCACGCTGACCGGGTACAGCGGGTTCCAGCTGCTCGCCGACGGCGCGGACGTCCCCACGTCGACCAAGCGCGTCCTCGACCCCGGCCCGATGCCGGTGACCGTGGCCCCGAACGCGGCGGCCCTGGCCAACCTGCGCTGGACCGTCGTGCCGACCGGTGACGAGAGCGTGACCGGCCCGTGCCAGCCCGAGGCGAACGCCGCGGCGGCGATCGCGCCGGACGACACGGAGCGGATCGAGTTCCCCTGGACGTTCGGTCCGGTGTGCGGCGCCGGGGAGATCGAGATGAGCGCGTTCTACGCTGCCTAGGTGATCGAATCCAACGTCACCGGCCACGCGGGCGAACTCGCGGTCCACACCTGGCCGAACCTGCGGGCCCGATGGCTCGCCGTGCTGGTGCACGGCTACGGCGAGCACCTGGGGCGCTACGAGCACGTGGCCGCCGCGCTGCTGGACGCGGGCGCGCTGGTCGTGGGCGGCGACCTGGTCGGGCACGGCGGTTCGGAGGGCGAACGGGCGCTCATCACCGACGTCGACGCGCTGGTCGCCGACGTGCGCACGGTGACGCGCACGGTCGCCACCCCGCTGCCGACCGTCCTCATCGGACACTCGGTGGGCGGCCTGGTCGCCGCGCGCTACGCGCAGGCGCACGGCGACGAGCTGTCCGCGCTCGTCCTGTCCGCGCCGGTGCTGGGCTCGTGGCAGGGGCTGGACCTGTTGTCCGCCAAGGAGGTCCCCGACACCCCGATCGACCCGTCGACGCTGTCGCGCGACCCGGACGTCGGCGCCGCGTACGCCGCCGACCCGCTGGTGTGGCACGGCGGCCTCCAGCGGCGGACGCTGGAAGCCTTGGAACGGGCGCTGGACGCGGTGGGCGGCGGCGAGCCGCTCGGCGACCTGCCGACGCTGTGGCTGCACGGCGACGACGACCGGCTCGTGCCGATCTCCGGCACCAGGGCGGGCACGGACCACATCCGCGGCACCGGGTTCACCGAACGCGTCTACCCCGGCGCTCGGCACGAGGTGTTCAACGAGACCAACCGCGACGAGGTGCTGGCCGACGTGGTCGCTTTCGTCCGGGAGGTCCTCAAGCTCTAAGGTCCCGCGCATGGCGGACTTCGACCTCCCAAGCGCGCTCGGCCTGCCGGCGACCCTCCCGCCGCTGCGGATGCCCGCGCCACCCGACCTCGCGGCCGCGGCGCGGACCAGCGCCCTGCTCGGTCAGGCGCTCGCGCTGTCCGAGTGGGCGGACGGCCGCGAGGTGTACGAGGACTCCGACTTCGACGAGTTCGACGGCGACCTGTCCGACTCGCTCGACCAGGTCTGGTACCTGGCGCACGCCGTCGGGTTCGTCGAGGTGGACGAGGACTCCAACCTGGCGTCGCTCGGCCCGAGCGCCGAGCCGTGGCGCACGGGTGACGACCTGGCCGTCCTGGAGCTGTGGGACGAGGCGTACACG
This sequence comes from Umezawaea sp. cmx-9-4, assembly GCA_049997955.1. Classification (GTDB taxonomy): domain Bacteria; phylum Actinomycetota; class Actinomycetes; order Mycobacteriales; family Pseudonocardiaceae; genus Umezawaea. Next base: position 447,465 of record JAEBDY010000006.1, read on the forward strand.
CACCTGGTGATCGAGTCGATGACCATCGACGCGAGCGAGGAGCTGGACCTGGAGGGCGTCGGCGGGGCCACCGCGACCGCGCTGTTCATGGCCAGGGGCGCGGGACTCCCCCTCGCGGAGTTCAGCGCCATGGCCCGCGCGGCGGCGCTGGAGCAGAACATGCCCGACCGCTGCGACGCGTACACCGCCGCCCACGGCGACCCGGCCCTCGTGCTGCTGGAACGCCTGCGCGCGCTCGGCGCCGTGGAGTTCGACACCGAGACCGCGCGCATGACCGCGCTCGGCGCCACGATCATGCGCGACCAGATGTGCGACGGCGGCTTCACCATCCCGCCCCTGCCGGAGGTGGCGGACATGACCGCCGCCGACCTGGTCGCCGCGACGAGCGCCCTGACGGCGGACGAGCTGCGCGAGGACACCGCCGCCTGGCTCGCCCTGCGCTCCCCCGCCGACGCCGCGGCCGAGCTGCTGACGGCCGCCACCGACGCCACCGGCCGGGTGTTCGCCGCGACCACCATCGCGGGCATCGACGTGGACGCCGCGGGCACGTGGGGAACCGCCCTGGAGTCCCCTTCGCTGCGGCCCTACGCCCAGCAGGCCCTCACCCGGCCCCACGAGCCCGCCGACCGCGCGTGGCTGCTCGTGGACGCGCTGACCGTCACCACCGACCTCGACGACCCGGCCGCCATCGCGGAGGAGCTGGCCAAGGCCGCCGCGGGTGACGAGGTCGCCCTGCTCGAGCACGTGTGGCGCCTCCCCCACCCCGACGCGGCCGCCGCGCTCGCGCTGATCGGGGAGCGCCACCCGGAGAAGAAGACCGCCAAGGCCGCCCGCAAAGCCGCGTTCAAGGCGGCGTCGAGGCGCTGAGGGTTCGCTGGGGCCGCCGCTGTGCACCGCCGTGACACGTTCGTGGAGAATTCGCCCCGATGGCTGAAGATGATCTGGAGCTGCTGATCACCGTGGTGGTCGGCGCCGACGACGAGCAGCAGGCGCGCGCCGCTTGCGCGGGCCTCGTCCGGCGGGTCGGCGGGCGGGTCGTGCAGGCGGGCGACTGCTCCGACGAGGAGCCGGGGTGCTGGTCCGTCACGTTCAGCGCGCCGAGCGGCGAGCAGGTGTCCGAGAACGTGGCGGGCGCGCTGGCTCGTGCCGTGCGGACGTTCGTGCGGCTGCTGGGCGACGACGTGCCGGTGCCGCGGGTGGCCTGCGAGCCGCCCACGGCGTGGACGGTGCTGGACGACCCGGACGCGCTGGAGCCGGTGGTTCCGGGAGCCGAACGGATGCTGGTCGAGGCCTGGGCGGGCGGGGACCCGGATCGGCGACCGTCCGAAGAGGTCGCGGACGAGCCGTCCGAGGTGGAAAGCACCAGCCAGACGTGGGTGCGGCTGGCCCTGCGCGTGGACGTCGCGACCGAGCGGCGCGCCGGGGCGGAATGGCAAGCACGGGCAGTGGCGAGTCGCGTCTCCAACGGCGGCAGCATCACCCGTGTGGTGGCACACGATCATCTACTCAGCGTGCATCTCGACCTGGGCTCCAGTGTCGACTCGCCCACTACCGCGCTACACGCGGCCGTGGCGCAACTGGGCGAGTCGGACTGGTCCGAGATGGAGGACGACGGGGACAGGGCAGTTATCCGCTGGTCAGCGACTCCGGTGCCGGAGTCCGGGATCGTCGCGCTGGAGCTGACCGCGGCGGTTGCGTCCACTTCGGTCTGGACGGAACCCGAGTAAGATCAACTGCAAGGGCCGGGCGGGTGAACTGGAAGATCCACTCCTCTGGCCCATCTTGCTTGTCAAGCGGGAAACTTTCGGTATTAATAGGGTGGTCGGTCTACGACCATCCCGTGCACGTGAGAGGGTCGGAGCCGACATGGCCAGCATCGAAGAGGTCCGTGCCGCGATTGCCCAGGCGATCGAGAAGGCAGGCCAGAGCGCCGCCGCTCTGCAACAGGCAGCCGACCTGGCCGAGGACGCGCAAGCCCTGCTGAGCACCGCGGTGCAGGGCAGCGCCCAGTCGGACGCCGAGCAGGCCAACGCCCAGTTCGCCGAGGTCATCAACGGCGTGAGCGACCTGCAGAAGCACCTGGGCGCTGGGATATCCCAGGCCGAGAGCATCAACTCCAGGCTATGACGTGACTTCGGTCGCCGATGTCAAGGTCGCGCTCGAACTGAGCTGCGAACACCTGAGGGATGCCTACCGCAGCGTGCACGAGGCCCAGAAGGCCCTGGACGCGGCCGTCGAACTGCTGCTCGAAGCGGGTGCGAACCACCCGGAATCCCTGCTGCCCGCGGGTTTCGCGGTGGCGAAGGAGAGGTTCCCGGACCAGTTGGGGCTGATGGTGAACAGCCTCGAACTGGTGCAGCGGCTAGCGGTGGAGCTGTGACGTGAGCAGGCGCGACGAGCGCCGCAGGAAGATCGAGGACTCCTTCGAGGAGTTCCGCCTCTCCGTGGCGGCCGCGCTGGGCAACGCCTCGCGCGAGCACCGCGAGCTGGCGGACGAGCGCGCCCGCGACATGTTCGAGGTCATGCTGCGCGGAGAAGGCGTCGACCGGGCCCTCCAGGACCCGCTGCTGGCGGGCGCGTTGGCCAACCCGGCGTTCTCCAGCAGGCTAGCGCGGGCGCTGATGGACCGCGTGGACGCGTTCCGCACGTGGTCGGAACGCGGCCCGGAGCAGCTGTCCTCCCTGGTGCGCGGTGCCTCCCCCGGCCCGGCGTCGTGGCCGCACGAGTCGTGGCTCGGCGACGCGGGCAGCGCCGACGGCGCGACCGTGCCGGAGCTCTGGCGCATCGGAACGGGCGTCGTGCGCAGCGCGCCCGAGCAGCAGCCGTTCCCCGTGGCGGTTCCCCTGCTCGACCAGTCGCACCTGCACGTGGCGTCCACTCCGGCCAGTCGGCACCAGGCGGACGAACTGGTGGAGAACCTGCTGCTGCGGGTGCTCAGCTACTTCCAGCCCGGCCTCGTCCACGTGCACGTGTGGGACGTCAACCAGCTGACCGGCTCGCTGCCGGGGCTGTACCCGTTGACCCGCGCGGGTTTGCTGACCGTGCACGACCCGTCGCGGCTGCACGAGCTGCTGGACGAGCTGTCGGACCACATCCGCCGCGTGCACACCAGCGTGCTGGTCGACGGGCACCTGTCGGTGCGCGCGGTCAGCGGCTCCGGGCGGCGCACCGAACCGTGGCGGATCGCGGTCCTCTTCGGCAACCGGCACGCCTTGAAGGAGGAGCAGCAGCAACAGCTGCAACGCGTGGCGCGCAACGGTTTGGCCTGCGGCATCGTGCTGATGATCGTGGACATCCCGATCACGGTGAACTCGCCGATCGAGACCGTGACGCTGGCCGCCGACCAGACCGCGACCTGCACCATGACCGGCAAGCACGTGGCCGTGGCGCTCGACCCGCCGTTCCCGCGCACCCAGGTGCCGAGGGCGTGCGCGGTCATCGCGGAGAAGCGCGAGGAACGCCGGTCGCGCTTCGGCACGTTCAAGGACCTGATGCCCGAGCACTGGTGGATGGAGAGCTCCTCGGCGGGTGTCGTCGCCCCCGTCGGCTACCGGGACGGCGAACCCGTGGCGCTCGGCCTCGGTGACACGTCGCCGCACGCCCTCATCGGCGGGCCCAGCGGTTCGGGCAAGACGAACTTCCTCTACGCCATGCTCGGCAGCCTCGCCGCCCGGTACTCGCCGGACGAGCTGGAGCTGTACGTGCTGGACTTCAAGGAGGGCGTGTCGTTCGCGCAGTTCGCGCCGGGCCGCAAGGACCCGAGCTGGCTGCCGCACGCCCGCCTGGTCGGCGTGAACGTGAACACCGACCGCGAGTTCGGCGTGGCGCTGCTGAAGTTCCTCTCCGACGAGATGCGCAGGCGCGCGGACGCCGCGAAGCAGCACGAGGTCACGAAGCTGGAGCAGCTGCGCGCCGAGGACCCGCACGGCCGGTGGCCGCGGATCGTCGCGGTGATCGACGAGTTCCAGTACCTGTTCGGCGAACGCGACCACGTCACGCAGCAGGCGACCCAGCTGCTGGAGGACGTGGCGCGGCGCGGTCGTTCGCAGGGCATCCACCTGGTGCTGTGCAGCCAGGACGTGGCGGGCATCGAGGGTTTCTGGGGCAAGTCCGCCATCTTCGAGCAGTTCACCGTCCGCGTCGCGCTGCCCAAGGCGCGCCGGGTGCTGGCCGAGCCGCAGAACGACGCGGCCGTCGAACTCCCGCGCTGGCACGCGGTCGTGAACCACGAGTCCGGTGTGCGGCACGGCAACGAGACCGCGCGCATCCCGGACTCGACCAGCAAGGGCACGTTCGACCACCTCCAGCGGGAGCTGCACCAGCTCCGCAGCCCCGACCTGGAGGAGCCGATCCTGTTCGACGGCAGCAGGGTTCCCGCGCTGCACGCCGCGCACGACTTCCGGATGCTGCACCCCGGCGACGCCACGCCGACCGTGCTGCTGGGCCAGGTCATCGACGTGGCGGGCAGCGCGGCCAAGGTGCGGCTGGCCCGCACACCTGGCCGCAACGTCGCCGTCATCGGCTCGCTGCACCAGGACGCGGCGGCCGTGCTCGGCGCGGCGGCGCTCTCCCTCGGCAGGCAGAACCTCCCGCACGAGGCCACGTTCACCCTTGGCTGTCTGGTGGACGAGGCCCTGCCTGCCGCGCAGAAGCTCGCCAAGCAGCTCGGCGTCGAGGGGTACGACGCCGAAGTCGTGTACATCGACGGGATCCGAGATGTGCTTGACCGCACGGCGAAGCGGCTCACGCAGACCATCACCGGTGACTCGATCGCAGCGCCCGAACCGCACTACCTCGTGCTGTACGCCGTCGACGCGGCGCACAGCAGGTTGGAGCAGAAGGACCCGACGACGCGGGCGTCCGGAGTGGACAGCCTGCGCACCGTCCTGAAGCACGGCCCGGAGAACCGCACCCACGTGCTCGGCTGGTGGCGTGGCGTGCAGCGGCTCAAGAGCAGCCTCCCGCCGGGCGTGTACGACGACATCGGCGCGTGGGTCGCCTTCGACGTCCAGGGCAAGGAACTGATCTCGCTCGGCCCGGAGCAGGTCATGGCGTGGTCCCCACGACCGCGGCGCGGCCTGTACTTCGACCGGTTCGAGCACTCACGTCCGCAGGTGGTCATTCCGTTCGACACGGGGGAGGACATCTCATGAACACGCAACCCAACGGCACGTGCGACTTCTCGATGGTTCCCCAGCAGCGCACCGGTGACGTCAAGCAGCACGCGCCGGAGCCGGAGGTCCGCTCCGCGGTCGAGCGGTACAAGGAGGTGATCGGCTCCGCCGGTGAGGCGATCGCCGCGATGCGCGCCCACGACGAGGAGCGCGTGGCGGATCTCGTCGCCGGGCTCGCCGAGTCGCAGGACCGGATGGCCGAGGTCATCGAGCGCGAGAAGGTCGTCAGGCTCGGCGTCGCCCTGCACTGGGAGTCCGCCGTGGAGGCGCTGTGGGAGGAGCGCTGGATGAAGATGCGCCCGATGCCGAAGCCGGACGAGCGCGTTCCGGCGCGCGACCAGCGCGAGTACAACACCGCGATGGACGTCGCGTACCAGGCGTTGGAGGAGTCGCTGCAGAAGCGCACCCTGTTGCGGCGCAAGAAGGAGTGAGCAGAGGTCGCGGCGGGCTCATTCGTCGGAACGGGACACGGCGGTCACCTTCCGCAGCACCGGTCCGCACGACGCCGCTGCCACCAGCGCCACCACGAGCCCCAGGGCGATCGGGGCCGCGAGCCAGGGTGTGAAGACGACCTGCTCACCCCTGGTGATGGTGGTCAGCCCCGCTCCGACGGCGGCGCCCGCGGCACCGGCGACCGCGGTCGCCAGCAGCACCGGCAGCACGACCTCGGTGCGCAACGCCCTGGTCAGCACCCGCACCGGTGCCCCGGCGGCGACCAGTGCGGCGAAGGTGCGACGGCGGTCGACCACCGAACCCGCCGCGGCCAGGGTGGCGGAGACGGCGCCGAGCGTCGTGGCGATGACCAGGCCGATGACGGTGGCGCGCACCAGGTCCTCGCCCAGCGCGTCGCCCTCCAGGTCCACCTTCCGGTTGCTCACGACGGCCGCGCCGGGGAACGCGCGGAGCAGGGCGTTCTGCACCACCGCCCGGTTGCCGGGCTCAGTCACCACGGCGACGCTGCTCGGCGCGGCGGTCAGGCCGGGGATCAGCGCCGGGTCGATGAAGACGTAGGAACGGCCCGAGGTCACCTGGTACACGCGCACCGGCAGGTTGGGCGGCACGGCGAGCGACGAGGCCGGGTCGCGGGTGTCCAGGGTCATCCTGGCACCGCCCTTGAGGCGGTCGACCTGCCACTCCGGGGCGTAGACCATCGGGGCCGACGCGCAGATGCCGTCGGCCAGTGCGGCGAGGACCTCCGCGGCTTCCCGGCAGGGCGCGATGAGCACGTCGGCTCCTGCCTCCTCGGGGTGGTCGGTCAGGGTCGCGTAGCCGGTGACCAGGGGGACGACCGCGCCGGTGACGCCGCGCCGGCCGAGTTCGGCGCGCAGGGCCGCGATCTGGGGTTCTCCGCCGCCGACCGACTCGGCGACCAGCACGTCGTCGCGCCAGGTGCCGTCGCTGTGCTCGACCTGCCGGTCCAGCGCGGGGAACAAGACCAGCGCCATGGACGCCGTGAACACCGCGAGCACCACCCCGGCGGCGCTGCGGAACGCGGCTTTCGGGTCGTCGCCGAGCCGTCGGCCCGCGAGCAGCGTGGACGGCTTGCGCCACGACGCGGTGAAGAACCTCCCGACCGCGGCGGTCACCAGGGGACCCGCCAGGACCAGGGCGGAGGCGACCGCCGCGAGTCCGATGAGGACGGTCGTCGGGCCGCTTTCCCGCGCCGCGCCCAGGCCGGCGAAGAACACGAACCCGGCGCCCACGAGCAGGACGAGCCGCACCGGGCTCGGGCCGCGGGTGCGGTGCCGCTGGGCCGCGCCGAGCGGGCGCGTGACGACCCGGCGGAGGCCGAGCACGGCGGACGCGACGACGAGCACCGGGGCGAGGACGGCCACCAGCACCACGACGAGCGGGCTCGCGGTGAAGTCGTCCGGCAGCCACGTGCCGCCGTCCCAGGGGATGCGCGCGGTCAGGTGGCGCAGCGGGAGGGAGGCCACCACGCCGAGCGCACTGCCCGCGACCGCGGCGACGGCGGTCTCGGTGGCGGTCATGGCGATCACCTGGCCCGGCGTCGCGCCCGCCAGCCGGAGCGCGGCGAGCCTGCGTTCGCGTCGGGCCGCGGTGAGTCGGGCGGCGGACGCCACGAGCACCAGGCACGGCACGACGAGCACGACCAGGCCGATCCTGGTCAGAAGGTGGAGCAGGCCGTCGCTGGTGTCGACCACGGCGGGGCCGAGCAGGTCGGGGCGGTGGAACCCGTACAGGGAACCGGGTTCGTGGCCGATGATCGCGACCAGCTCGTCCGGGTGCTTGAGCGCTTCCTGGCCGAGGGAGCCGATCACCTTGTCGGAGAACCGGTCCCCGGTGTCGAGCGCCGCCAACGCGGGTGACAGCAGCACCTCGCCGGGGCCGGGCACGAACGGGATCCCCGCGGCCACGGGGACTCCGGGCCGCAGCGCCGCCACGTCGAACCGCTCCACCAGCTCGCCGCCGAGGTCGTCCCGGTTGTGCGCGACCACCACGGCCGCGCGGGGGTCGTCGGCGCTCACCGCGGTCGCGCCGCCCCGCCAGCTCTCCCGTTCGGCCCGGCCCTGCAACGCGTCCGGCGCGGCCAGCAGCCACAGCACCAGCACGACGCCCAGCGCGACCCCGATCGCCACGAACACGGCGGACACCCGGCTGCGGGTGTCCGCCCGCAGCACCGCGACCGCGAGGCGGACGGGGTTCACGCCGCGACCGTCGAGGTGGTGCGGCCGTCGCGCAGCTCCACGATCCGCTGGGCCCGTGCGGCGACGGCCTGGTCGTGGGTCACCACGATGACGGCGGCGCCGGTCTGGTGGGCGGCTTCCAGCAGCGAGGTCACCATCTCCTGGCCGGTTCGGGTGTCGAGGGCGCCGGTCGGCTCGTCGGCGAAGACCACCTTCGGCCGGTGGACCAGCGCGCGGGCGATGGCGACCCGCTGGGCCTGCCCGCCGGACAGCTCGCCGGGCCGCCGCCGTTCCAGCCCTTCCAGCCCGAGCCGGGCCATCCAGTCGCGGGCAGCGCCCAGCGCGTCGTCGCGGGAAGCGCCGCCCAGCAGCAGCGGCAGCGCGGCGTTCTCCTCGGCGGTCAGCTCGTCGACCAGCAGCCCGGACTGGAACACGAACCCGAACGCGCTGCGGCGCAGCAGGCTCCGGTCCTTCTCCCCGAGGGTGGTGATCGGCTTGCCGCTCAGGAACACCTCGCCGCCGTCGGCGGGCAGCACGCCGGACAGCACGTGCAGCAGGCTGGACTTGCCGGAGCCGGACGGCCCGACGATCGCGACCACGTCACCGGCCCGCACGGTGATGTCGACCCCGGCGAGCGCGTGCACCTCCCCGTACCGCTTGACCAGGCCCCTGCCCGCCAGCACCGGGTGGTTGTCGTTCTGGGTCACCGTCCGCCTCCTGCTCGTCTCGCCTGCCGGACCAGGGTCGCGGGCCGGGGGTGTCCGGCACTTCGGCCGACAGGGTCGGCGGTATCGGCCGGATGACCGAGACCGGTGATGACCGATCGGCCGACGGCGGTGGGCGCGCCGGGGTCGTAGCGTGTCCGGCGTGGACGGACTACTGGCCCGTGGGCGGGCGTGGACGTACGGCCTGTGGCCCGTCGCGGGCTTGTTCGCGGTCGTGCTGGCGTTCGAGTGGGCGCTGTTCCGCTACGAGGGCTACCGCGCGCTGCTCGCGTGGACGCCGACGGCGCTGACGTGCCTGTTCGCCGTGCTGGCCGTGCGGAAGCCGGTGGCGGCGTCGATCGGGGCGGCCGGGACGGTGCTGCTGTCCACCTGGTGGGCGCACCTTCTCGACGCGTTGACGCTGGCGTACTTCAGCCCCCTGTCGCCCGCCGAGACGCTCGCCTGCATGGTGATCACCGCCGTGGTGGTGCGGCAGCGCCCCGGCGAGCAGTCCGCGATCGCGGTGGCCCTGATGGTCGCCGCGGCCTTCTACGCCGCGATCACCCGCACCACCAGCCCGTCCTACGACGTCCAGGACCCGTCGGACCTGTTCCCCACCGCGATGCTGCTGGTGCTGGCGGTCGGCACGGGCCTGTACTTCCGGGCCCGCGACAAGGACCGGGAGCGGTCGATCCACCTGGCCGTGTCGGCCGCGCAGCAGGAGGAGCGCATCGCTCTGGCCCGCGAGCTGCACGACGTGGTCGCGCACCACGTGACCGGGATCGTGGTGCAGGCGCAGGCCGCGCTGACCGTGGCGGACTCCGATCCGCTCGCCGCGCACCGGCTGCTGCCCGGCATCGAACGCAGCGGCAGCGACGCGCTGACCGCCATGCGCAGGCTGGTGGGAACCCTGCGCGACCAGGGGTCGCGGATCGGGTCGGCCGAGGTGGCGACGACGGACCTGGACGCGGACGTGCGGGCCGCGGTGGCGCAGGTCCGCGACGTGGGCACGCCGGTGGAGCTGAAGATCGACCTGCCGAGGCCGGTGCCGCCGGAGGTGGCGCGCTCGATCCTGCGGCTGGTGCAGGAGTCCCTGACCAACGTGCAGAAGCACGCCCGCGACGCGACCGCGGTCGAGGTGGAACTGTCCACATCGGACCGGCACGTCCGGCTGCGCGTCCACGACGACGGCACGGGCCTGCCCGTCGAGCCGGCGGGCGGGTCGGGCGGCTACGGTCTGATCGGCATGCGGGAACGCGTGGAACTGCTCGGCGGCCTGTTCTCGGCCGGACCGACCGGGGTCCGCGGCTGGCAGGTGCTGGCGGAACTGCCAGTCGAGGAAGGCGCGCGATGACGATTCGGGTCCTGATCGCCGACGACCAGGAGATGGTGCGGATCGGGTTCCGGATGATCCTGGAGCACCAGGGGGACATCGAGGTGGTCGCCGACGTGCCGGACGGCGTCTCGGCGGTCGCGAAGGCGCGCGAGCTGCGCCCGGACGTGTGCCTGGTGGACATCCGGATGCCCGGGATCGACGGCCTGGAGGTCACCCGCCGGCTCACCGGGCCCGGCGTGCCGGATCCGATCAAGGTAGTCGTGGTGACCACGTTCGACCTGGACGAGTACGTGCACACGGCGTTGAGCGCAGGCGCGAGCGGGTTCCTGCTCAAGGACGCGGGCCCGGCGCTGCTGGTCGAGGCCGTGCGCGCGGCGGTGCGCGGTGACGCGCTGATCTCGCCGCAGATCACCGTCCGGATGCTGTCGCACTTCACCCAGCCCGGCCCGGCGGCGGACCGGCCTGCCGAGCACCTGACCGAACGCGAGCTGGACGTCGTGCGCGAGGTCGCGAAGGGGTCGACGAACGCCGAGATCGGCGCGGCGCTGTTCCTGTCGCTGTCCACGGTGAAGACGCACCTCGCGTCCGTGCAGGGCAAGCTGGGCGTCCGCAACCGCGTGGAGATCGCCTCCTGGGCTTGGCGTTCCGGCCTGCTCTCCTGATCTGATGCGGGCATGCGTGCTCTCCGCTCCCCCGCCGACGTCGCCGAGGCCAGTCCCGACCAGCTCGTCCGCTGGGCCGCGCAGGCCCTGCTGCCCGGCCACCCGACGCCGGGCGGTGGCGCGTGGGAGCACGGCGGCGCGGTCGGCGTGCACGCGCCGGGCCTGAACCGCCACGACCGCCTCGTGCTCGCCGGTCCTGCCGAGGGGGTCGCCGCGATCCTGCGCGACCGGGCGCGCGGTTCGGCGCTGCGGCCGCTCGTGGCCACCGACCTGGCCGATCCGGTGCGCGCCCTGCTGCCCGACCTCGTGACGTGGGCGACCTTCGGGTGGATGGAGCGCACCGGGAGCCTGGCCACCGCGCCGGACGTGCGCTGGCTGCGGGACGACGAGCTGGACGCGGCGGAATCGTTGCTGCGCAAGGTGAACCCGAACGCTTACGTGCTGCCGCGCGAGCCGGGCGCGCTCCGCTGGGCCGGGTCGTTCGTGGGCGGCGAGCTGGCCGCCGTCGGCGCGGTCGCCTGGTCCGCGCCGCACGTCGGCTTCCTGGGCGGGGTGGCGACGCACCCGGACTTCCGCCGCCGCGGGCTGTCGCGGGCGCTGTGCTCGTTCGTCGTCCACGACCTGCTGGAGCGGCACCCGGCGTGCGCGCTGATGGTCGACGGCGGGAACGCGGCGGCCATCTCCGCGTACCGGGGGCTGGGCTTCGCCTACCGGGGCGTGGCGGTCCTGCTGCCGTCGGCCGTGGCCGCGGCGCTGCCACCGCGGATTCCGGGGTGACTAGGGGTGGCCGACCGCCCGTGCACGGCATCACACTCTGGTTCTGCGGTACCGGGAACACCGGCGCAGGCTGGAGGCGTTGACTCCTGAGTCAACTACGAGACGATGTAGTTCCGTAAATGAGGAAAGAGGTCGCCCCCATGACCGTGCCGAACACCGCACTGGAGATCCACCTCGCGTCCCGCCCCGACGGGTACCCGACCGAGGAGAACTTCACCGTGGCCGAGGCCGAGGTGCGCCAACCCGCCGAAGGCGAGGTCCTGGTGCGCAACCTCGTCATGAGCGTCGACCCCTACATGCGCGGCCGGATGAACGACGTCCAGTCCTACGTGCCGCCGTTCCAGATCGGCCAGGTGCTCGAAGGCGGCGCCGTGGGCGAGGTCGTGGCCTCCAACGCGCCCGGCTTCCAGGTCGGCGACACCGTCCTGCACGGCCGGGGCTGGCGCGAGTACGCGACCGTCGGCGCGGACCACGTCGTCGGGGTCGACCCCGACGCGGCCCCGATCGGCGCCTACCTCGGCGTGCTCGGCATGCCCGGCATCACCGCCTACGCGGGCCTGCTCAAGGTCGGCGAGTTCAAGGAGGGCGACGTCGTCTTCGTCTCCGGCGCGGCCGGTGCGGTGGGCTCGATCGTCGGCCAGGTGGCCAAGCTGCGCGGCGCGTCCAGGGTCATCGGCAGCGCGGGCTCGGCCGAGAAGGTCAAGCACCTGGTGGAGGAACTGGGCTTCGACGCCGCGTTCAACTACAAGGACGAGGGCCCGGTCATCAAGCACCTGGCGGAACTGGCGCCCACCGGCATCGACCTCTACTTCGACAACGTCGGCGGCGAGCACCTCGAAGCCGCCATCACGATGCTCCGCCTGCACGGCCGAGTGGTCCTGTGCGGCGCGATCTCCCAGTACAACGCGAAGTCCGCCGAGGGCCCGAAGAACCTGGCAGCGGCCATCGGCAAGCGCCTCACCCTGCGCGGGATGCTCGCCAACGACCACGACGACCTGCACGACGAGTTCCTGCGCGAGGTCGGCGGCTGGATCGCCGACGGCAAGCTCCACTACACCGAGACCGTCGTCGACGGCGGCCTCGCCAAGGCCCCGTCCGCGTTCGTGGGCATGCTCCGCGGCGAGAACACCGGCAAGATGCTGGTCAAGCTCGTCTAGCGCGATGACCGCCCCACGGCGAGTTCCGTCGTGGGGCGGTCCCCCGCTTCACCGCGCTAGGGGACCAGTTCCCCGTCGACCGCGACCACGCGCCCCTCGTGCACCACGAGGGTGCGCGGGGCGCGGTCCATCACGGCGGCCGTCACGGAGTCGCCCGGCACGACCACCAGGTCCGCCTGCGCGCCCTCGGTGATGCCGTGCCCGGTCTCGCCCAGCACCGACGCCCCGCCGCGGGTGGCGATGTCCACGCACATCTCGATCATCGAATCGTCCCGGAAGCCGTTGCGGTAGGCGAGCTGCCACGTGCGGTCGAGCATGTCGCCGTCGCCGTAGGGCGACCAGTAGTCCCGCATCCCGTCCTGCCCCAACCCGAGCCGGACGCCCTCCCACCGCAACTGCCGCAGCGGCAGCGGTTCCCGCACGCCCGGCGCCACGGTGGTCACCGCGATGTCGTGCTCCGCCAGCATGTCCACCAGACCGCGCCGCCGGTCCTCGTCCACAGTGGACAGGGCGAAGCAGTGGCTGATCGTCACCTCCCCGCGCATGTCCAGCGCGGCGGTGCGCTCGCAGATCAGCTCGACCTGGAAGGCCCCCAGCGACCCGGAGTCGTGCAGGTGCACGTCGACGCCGCGCTGGTGCTTGTCCGCCAGTCCGAACACGACGTCCAGGTGCCGCACCGGATCCCGGTCGTACCCGGCCGGGTCCAGGCCGCCGACCAGGTCGGCCCCGGCCAGCAGCGCGGCCTCCAGCAGGTCGGCCGTCCCCTTGTCCCGCAGGATCCCGCACTGCGGGAACGCCACCACCTGCACGGACGCCCGCCCGGCATGGGCTTCCCGAGCGGCCAGCACGCCCTCCAGGCGGTCCAACCCGGAATCCACGTCGACCTGCGCGTGGCTGCGGACGAACGTGGCCCCGCCCGCGATCGTCCGCCCCAGCGTGAACGTGGCGCGGGTGGCCACGTCCTGCTCGGCCGACCGCCAGTTCCGCCGGTCGTTGTCGATCAGCTCGGCCAGCCCGGTCCCCGCGCTGTGCGCCCGGAAGGGCAGCCCCAGCCGCGTCGAGTCCAGGTGCGCGTGCGCGTCGGTGAACGACGGCAGCAGGACCCCGCCCTTGCCGTCGACCTCGGCCACGCCCGCGGGCAGGGCCAACCCGACGCCCACGGAGGACACCGCCCCGTTCAGGCACAGGACGTCGACCTCGGGCGCCTCACGCCCACTCGGCCAGGGCCGCACGGAGCGGATGAGCAGGTCACCGGTCATCGGCAGAGGCTAACCCCGGAACCGCTCGGGGGAAATGAGCTTGCCGGGGTTGAGCACGCCGGTGGGGTCGAGCGCGCGCTTGACGGCGGCCAGCACGTCCACCCCGAGCTCACCGATCTCGGCCTCCAGGTAGGGCGCGTGGTCGACGCCGACGGCGTGGTGGTGGCTGATCGTCCCGACGCCCGTGATCGCCTCGCTGGCGGCGGCCTTCGCCACCGACCACTGCCCGACCGGGTCACCGGCGTCGCGCGGCGCCAGCACCGTGAAGTACAGCGACGCCCCGGTCTCGTACGCGTGCGACACGTGGCACATCACCACGGAACGCCCCAGCGCGTCCCCCAGCGCGACCCGCACGGCCTCGCGCAGTTCGGACAGCCGCGACCAGTGCGTGGCGGTCTCCAGGGTCTCCACGCACACCCCGACGTCCAGCAGCGCGTCCCGCTGCCGGGGCCCGTTGAACCGCCCGTGCCGCCACGCCTCGCCCATGGCCGTCCCCAACCGGACGGCTCCGCGCACCACGCCCAGCGACGCGGCCCGGCGCGCCCGCAGCTCCTTCGCGGACCCGGCGTGCCACCCGAGGACCAGCAGGCACGGCCGCCGCACCCCGCGCGCCTTCAGGTAGGCGCGCACCCCGGCCGCCTTCACCCCGCCAGACAGGGCCAGCGAGACCTCGGTCTCGTCCTCGTCGGACAGCCTGGTCACGTCCGCGAGCACCCGGCCCTGCGCCAGTGCGCGCACCACGGCCGTCCCGGCTTCCCACCCGTCGACCACGAAGCCCTCGTACCGCTCGACCACGGGCACGGGTCGCACCCGCACGGACACCTCGGTGATCACCCCGAACGCGCCCTCGCTGCCCACGACCAGCTGCCGCAGGTCCGGCCCGGCGGCCGACGCTGGCGCGGCCCCCAGCTCCCACTCCCCCCGTGGCGTGGCGACCCGAACCCCTTCGACCAGGTCCTCGAACCGCCCGTACCCGGAGGACGCCTGCCCGGCGGACCGGGTGGCGGCGAACCCGCCGATCGTCGCCCGCTCGAACGACTGCGGCACGTGCCCCACGGTGAACCCGTGCGGCGCCAGCAGCCGCTCGGCCTCGGGCGCGGTCACCCCGGCCTGAAGCACCGCGACCCGCGACACCGGGTCGACCGACACCAACCGGTCCAGCCGGCCGAGGTCCAACGCCACCACGGCGGCCTTGTCGCCGCGCAGCGCGGCCACCCCGCCGACCACGGACGTGCCCCCGCCGAACGGCACGACGGCCACGTCGTGCTCGACGCAGAGGGCCAGCGCCGCCACGACCTGCTCGGGCGAAGCGGGCAGCACGACCGCGTCCGGCACGGCGAGTTCCCCGCCCGCCCGGTAGCGGACCAGGTCCAGGTAGGACAGACCACCGGCGTGACCGAGCCGGGAAGCCCGGTCCAGCCGCACGTGCCCCGCGCCCACCACGACACCGAGCGCCTCGACGGCGGCCGTGGACAACGCCGACGCCGGAACCTCCAGCGCCGAGTCGGGCGCGGCCGGGGTGCGCTGCGGCCGGAGCCCGATGCGCCCCCCGAGCCACCGCAGCGCGTGCGGCGGCAACGAGCCCCCGGCCGGGCTCCACTCGCCACGCAGGTCCTGGTCTATGCGCTCACCCATAGGTACAGTGTTACACATGACGTCCCAACGTCACACCGATGACGCCCTGCTGGACGCCGCCCGCGACTGCGTGGTCGAGGTCGGCGTGAGACGCACGACCCTGACCGACGTGGCCAAGCGCGCAGGCGTCAGCCGCATGACCCTCTACCGCCGCTTCCCGGACGTCAGCGGCCTGGTCAGGACCTTGATGACCAGGGAGTTCACCGCTCTGCTGCACGGCGTCGAAGACGCCCCGGCGGGCACCACGGCCCGAGACCGCCTCGTCCACCACGCCACCACCGCGATCCGGCTGCTGGCCGGGAACCCGCTGATGCGCCGCGTGCTCGACCTGGACGCGGAACTGATGCTCCCGTACCTGGTGGAGCGGCTGGGCAGCACGCAACTGCTGGTCGAGGAGTTCCTCGTCGGCCAGCTGGAAGCGGGCCACCAGGACGGCTCGATCCGCCGGGGTGACCCGAAGGTCCAGGCCAGGCTCGTCCTGCTCACCACCCAGGCCATGGTCCTGTCCGTCCGACCGGCCACCACGGACCTCGACTTCGACGACCTGGTCGACGAGCTGGCCACCTTCCTGACCGCGGCGCTGACGTGAAGACCTCGCTGAACGCCGCCCGCAGGACGCGGGAACTGGCCGAGCTGGCAGCGGGCGAGGTGGTGGACCTCCTGGTGGTCGGCGGCGGCGCGACGGGCACCGGCGTGGCGCTGGACGCGGCCGCCCGCGGCCTCTCGGTGTGCCTGCTGGAAGCGCACGACCTGGCCTTCGGCACCTCGCGCTGGTCGAGCAAGCTGATCCACGGCGGTCTCCGCTACCTGGCGCAGGGCGACTTGGCCCTGGCTCACGAGAGCGCCGTGGAACGCGGCATCCTGATGACCCGCACGGCACCGCACCTGGTTCGCGCACTCCCCCAGGTGGTGCCGCTCTACGACGACCGCGGCGCGGTGGTCATGGCGGGCCTGCGAGCGGGCGACGCACTGCGCAGGGCGGCCCGCACCCCCAGCACGACCCTCCCAGGACCACGCCGAATCCCCGCGGCGGAGGCGTTGGCGCTGGTCCCCGGCCTGCGCCGCACCGGCCTGCGCGGCGGCCTCCTGAGCTACGACGGCCAGCTGACCGACGACGCACGGCTGGTGGTGGCGCTGGCCCGCACCGCGGCGGGCCTCGGCGCCCGCATCCTGACCAGGACGCGGGTCACCACCTTGACCGGCCAGGGCGCGGAAGCGGTGGACACCGTCACGGGTACCACCTTCGAGGTGCGCGCCCGCACGGTCGTGAACGCCACCGGCGTCTGGGCGGGAAACCTCGTGGACCAGGTCCACCTGCGCCCTTCACGGGGCTCGCACCTGGTCCTGGACGCGAGGACCACCGGCATCACGACCACGGCGCTGACGGTCCCGGTCCCCGGCGAACGCAACAGGTACGCCCTGGCCCTGCCCCAGCAGGACGGCAGGCTCTACGTGGGCCTGACCGACGAGTTGGTGGACGGCCCCGTCCCCGACGTGCCGGAGGTCCCCCAGTCCGATGTGGACTTCCTGCTCAAGGTCGCCGCATCGGTGCTGGAGAGGGAACCGACGCAGGCCGACGTGCTGGGCAGCTTCGCAGGCCTGAGACCACTGCTGGCGGGCACGGGCGAACGAGGCGCCGACCTCTCCAGGAAGCACGCCGTGCTCACCTCGTCGACCGGCGTGCTCACGGTGGTGGGCGGCAAGCTCACGACCTACCGCCGCATGGCGGCGGACGCCGTGACCAAGGCGGTGCGGCAGAACAACCTCACCGCGGGCCCCTGCCGCACCACCAACCTGCCGCTGGTGGGCGCGGGCAACACCACGACAGCGCAACCGCACAGGCTGACGGCCAGGTACGGCACGGAAGCGGCAGCACTGACAGCGCTGAACATGCCGGACAAGATCTCCGGCGAGATCACCGCGGCGGAAGTCGTCTGGGCCGTACGGCACGAGGGCGCACTGGACGCGTCGGACGTCCTGGACAGACGAACCAGGATCGGCCTGGTACCAGCGGACCGCGCAAAGGCGGAAGCCGAAGTGACCACCTTGCTCACCAGGATTGACTGACTCCACCACGCGTCACACGACGAGCCGAACGCACCACCCGCACACCACACCGCACACAGCGAGCCGCATCCCAGCCACCACCAGGCGCCCACCACCACCGGCCGACCAGCCACAGACCACCAACCACCGGACTGCACCACCGACCAGCGGGCAGCACCACCAGCCAGCCGATCACCAGCCAGCCCACCAACCGGCCGACTGCACGACCAACCACTACGCACACGACCAACCGCACCACAGCCAAGAACCCCGGACCCCACCCACGGGCCGAACTTCGGCGGCCAATGGCTGCCCGCACTCCCCCCGCCACCCCGATCCCAAGCGCTCTCATGGCCGTTCGCTCTTGTCAAGGCATCTTTCCCGCCTTGACAAGAGCGAACGGCCATCGAGACAATTGCGCGAACGGGGTAGCCCTCTCCCCGGCTGCAAACGGAGCAGCCCACTCCCCGACCGCGAACCGAGCAGCTCACCACCCGACCGCGAACGGGCAGCCCTACTCCCCGATAACGGGCTTCGCAGCCTTGGGCGGCTCGATCAACTCGTCCCCTTCGAGCCGCACCTTGCGCTGGTGGTCCTTGCCGTCCCCACCTTGACCACCGGCACCCATGGGCGCACCACCCATCATCCCGCCACCGGCGACACCCCCACCGCCACCATGCGGAGCACCACCCCCGGAAGCACCACCGACCGCAGCATGCCCAGCAGCACCGGACGGCAGGATCCCCGTAGCCCCACCGGGCTGCATAGCGCCGCCACCGCCCCCACCACCAGCAGCACCACTGGTCCCGGAAACACCACCACCGGACCCACCACCGGAGAAGCCACCGGCCCCACCGCCAGAGAACCCACCGGACCCGCCACCGCCAGAGAACCCACCGACCCCACCACCACCGGAGAAGCCACCACCGGACCCACCGGACAGCGACCCGGAAAACCCGCTCCCCGGCGACGTGGAAGCGGCACGCACATCCCCAGCCGAAGCCGGAGGCGAGTACACCGGCCGCACCGGAGTCCCAGGAGGAGCGGGGAGAACGGACGGCGTGGGCCGGTAAACCCCACTCCCCGACCCGCCGACCGACGGCGGCACCGAAACGCCACCCCCGGAAGCGGCAGGCGAATCAGGCACCCACCGCCCCGGCTCCCAATGCCCGCCCGTCCCCGGAACCGCGGGCGGCGCGGAAACCTGCCCACCGGACGACCCGCTGGTCCCGGTGGTCCCCCCGGCACTCCCAACGCCACCACCGGACGACCCGGGATTCGTGTACCGCCCATCGGCTTCCTGACGAAGCCGGTCGACCTGCCCCTGGTCCATCCCCAAACCACCAGCGGAAGGCCGGTTGCTCGACGGCCCACCCCCGGCCCCACCACCGGAAGCACCCTTGTGGCTCATCGCGGTGATCGCGTCCACGACCTGCTTCGCGGTCTGCGCGATCGAGGCGACCTGCTTCACCAGGTTCATCAGCTTCGTCAACGACGACGCCAGCTTGGACAGGAAGTCCGACAGCTTCTTCGCGTAGTTGCAGGCCATCGTCACGATGTCCGCGATGGCCGCGCCGATCGCCGCCCCGAACGTGAGCACCGACGCCGACAGCCACTGGATGATCTTCATGACCATCTTCGACACGGCGTCGGAGATCAAGTCCATGATCATCTTGCGCACGGCGGCCACGAGCTGGCCAGCCCCGGCCACGGCGCCGGAGATCCCGGCGCAGGCCTTGGACAACGTCTCCAGCCCGGTGGAGTGGTTCGCCGAGGCGCCCCGGTAGGCGTCGGCCGTCCGGCCCTGCCAGCTCTTCGTCTGCTCGACCGACGTCCGCCGGTAGTCGTTGGCCACGGCGGACACCTGGGTCCCGGCCGACTTCCACGACTCGGCCATCTTCGCGATCGCCTGGGGGTCCCCGAGCAGCGCGTCGAACGGCTCGCGCAGGAAGTCGACGTGCTCCATCGCCCAGCTGAACCCGGCCGACATGAACCCGCTCAGCGGGTTGGAGGCCATGCCCACGATGGACATCGCGGTGTTGGCCATCCCCAGCCCGGCGGCGACCCAGTCACCGCTCTCGACCGCGGCGACCGTCCCGTTGACGTCCTTGAACAGGTTGGACGGGTCCCGCCCCTGAGCGGTACCTGCGGACCCGGTGGTCCCGGCCTGCGCGTTCATTCCGCAGCCTTTCCAGTGAACCCGAAGGCGTTGTCGCGGTCGATCGCCTCGTACAGGTCGGCGACCTCCTTGAGGCCGATGGCCATGTCGCTCACCGACGTGGTCGCCTTGCCCAGGATGTCCTGGGACCCACCGGCGACCTTCAGCAGGAACTCGGCCAGGAAGCTCCCGAACACGCCGAACGCCTCGGTGTTCAGCGAGGGGTCCGCCGTCTCCGTGGCGGCGAGCATCCTCTGGCTCAACTGGTCGACCGTGCCCGCGTGCGTCCGCACCTCGGCCGGACTCACGTTGAAGGAGTCGAACATCGTCAGGTACCCCCTTGCTCAGCCCATGACTTCCGGCGGGTTGGTGAAGTAGTCGTCGTCCGGCCTGGTGTCCCGACGCTCCGGCTTCGGCGCCGGTTCCGCCTCGTCGGTACCGTCACCCGAATAGCCGCGCGGCATCTGCGCTTTCACGAAGTCCAGGGCGGGGCTCTCCCCGATGAACTCCGTCATGATCTCCACGACCCGCCCGGCGGCGGCGCGCTGCGCCTGCCCGGACGCCGCGAGCACCGCACTGGCGATCCGCTCGGGGTCCAGGTCGCGCACACCGGGGCGCAGGACGAGGTTCTCCAGGGCGCCCGAGGCGTTGACCGTGACCGTGATCAGCCCGTCCGGCGACGTGGCGCTGCCGCCGACGCCGCCGAGCTGGGTCTCGGCCTGCGCCGCGTTCCGCTTGGCCTGGTCGATCTTCTGCCCGTACTGCGCGAGCCACTGGTCAGGCTCCATGATCACCCCTTGAAGACTGCGGGGCTACCGCCCACGACACGTTGGACCGCGGGCGACCCGATTCGGTTCCGCGGACCCGTATCGTGTCATCGGAATCCTCTGGATCAGGGAACATGTGGTGGGATACAGCCGTTCGGCCGCACTGGATGCCACCCGTCCGGCGGATCGCACGAGGCGTGACCAACCAGGAGGAGACCACCGTGGCTCAGGGGGTGCTGGAGATCGACCGGATCTCCAAGCGCTACGGCGAGGTCGTGGCCCTGCGGGACATGACCTTCGAGGTCCGAGCGGGTGAGCTGTTCGGGTTCGTCGGCAGCAACGGCGCGGGCAAGACGACCGCGATGCGGATCGCGCTCGGCGTGCTGGCCGCGGATTCGGGCGAGGTGAGGTGGAACGGCTCGCCCATCACGTTCGAGACGCGCCGCCGGATCGGCTACATGCCGGAGGAGCGCGGGCTCTACCCGAAGATGAAGGTGCTGGAGCAGCTCGTGTACCTGGCCGAGCTGCACGGCCTGACGACGAACGACGCGCACCGGTCGGCGGAGACCTGGATCGCGCGGCTCGGCGTGCGCGACCGCCGCAACGACGAGGTGCAGAAGCTGAGCCTCGGCAACCAGCAGCGGGTGCAGCTGGCCGCGGCGCTGGTGCACGAGCCGGACGTGCTGGTGCTGGACGAGCCGTTCTCCGGGCTGGACCCGGTGGCGGTGGACGTGATGAGCCAGGTGTTGCGGGAGAAGGCTTCCGCGGGTGTGCCCGTGGTGTTCTCCAGCCACCAGCTGGATCTGGTGGAACGGCTGTGCGACCGCATCGGCATCGTCCGAAGTGGAGCGATGGTCGCCTCCGGGACCGTGGACGAGCTGCGCGCGGGCGGGGAGACCCGGCTGGTCGTGGACGCGCCGGACGCGGACGAGGGCTGGGCGGCCGGGGTGGCGGGTGTCCGGGTGGTCGAGGCGCGCGGGTCGCGGACGACGCTGGAGCTGTCGCCGGAGGCGGACGATCAGGCCGTGCTGCACGCCGCGCTCGCCACCGGCCCGGTCCGGGAGTTCAGCAGGCAGCGGCCGTCGCTGACCGAGCTGTTCCGCAACGTGGTCACCGAGGAAGGTGTGGCATGAGGAGACTGAGCCCGAGCAGGGCGGTGCTCCTGGTAGCCCGGCGGGAGTTCCTCGGGAAGGTCCGCACCCGCTCGTTCGTCATCGGCACCGTGGTGATCATCGCGGTGATCGCCGGGTTCGCGCTGCTCCAGACCGTGCTGTTCGACAAGGCCACCAGCAGCACCGTCGGGTTGAGCGGTCAGTCGACCGTGCTGGCGGAACCGCTGCGCGAGACCTCGAAGGCCTTCGGCCGCGACATCACCACGGTGGACGTCACCGACCCGGCCAAGGCCGAGGAGGACGTGCGCGACGGCGACCTCGACGTGCTGATCACCGGCGCGCCGGACGCGCTGCGGGTCGTGGTGAAGGAGAACCTGAACAGCGAGCTGCAGAACGCGCTCGACACGATCGTGAAGCAGCAGGTGCTCAACGCCCAGCTCGCCGAGGCGGGCCTCGACCCGGACGCGGTCGCCAGGAACATCGCGGCCGCCAAGGTGACCGTGGTGGAGTTGGCGCCCGAGGACTCCCAGCAGGGGCAGCGCCTGGCCATCGGCCTGGTGATCGCCGCGCTGCTGTACTACTCGCTGCTGGTCTACGGGATGATGGTCGCGCAGGGCGTCGTGGAGGAGAAGTCCAGTCGGGTCGTCGAGATCCTGCTGGCCACGCTCCGGCCGTGGCAGCTGCTGATGGGCAAGGTGATGGGCCTCGGCGCGGTCGGTCTGGTGCAGCTCGTGGTGGTCGGCGGCGTCGGTCTCGCCGTCGGGTCCGCGACGGGCGCGATCGAGGTGCCCGGCATCGCGGGCGGGGCGCTGGCCACCGGCGTCCTCTGGTACCTGCTCGGGTTCTTCCTGTACGCCACGGTGTTCGCCGCCGCGGCGTCGCTGGTGTCGCGCCAGGAGGAGCTCCAGTCGGTGATCACCCCGATCAGCACGGTGATCATCGTGGCCTTCGTGGTCGGCATCAACCTGCTGATCGGGGACCCGTCCGGCACCGCCGTCACCGTGCTGTCGATGCTGCCGCCGTTCGCGCCGATCCTGATGCCCGGCCGCATGGCGATCGGCGTCGCACCGCTGTGGCAGGTGCTGCTGTCGATCGTCCTGGCGATCGGCGCCGTCGGCGCGATGACCTGGCTCGGGGGCAAGATCTACGCCAACGCCGTGCTGCGCACCGGTTCCCGCGTCAAGCTCCGCGACGCCCTGCGCTAGGACTTGATCGCGCCGTACCGGGACAGGGCCACCTGGCGTTCGTGCGCGTGGTCCACGATCGGGTTGCGGGGCTGGTGGACCTGCTTGCCCGCGACGTCGCGGAGTTCCGGCACGTACCGGCGGACGTAGTCCCCGGACGGGTCGAACTTCTCGCCCTGGGTGATCGGGTTGAAGACGCGGAAGTACGGCGCCGCGTCGGTGCCCGACCCCGCGACCCACTGCCAGCCGTGCTGGTTGGACGCGAGGTCTCCGTCGATCAGGTGGTTCATGAAGTGCTTGGCACCCAGCCACCACGGCAGGTGCAGGTCCTTCACCAGGAAGCTGGCGACGATCATCCGCACCCGGTTGTGCATCCAGCCCTCGGCCAGGAGCTGGCGCATGCCGGCGTCCACGATGGGGAAGCCGGTCTTCCCCTCCTGCCACGCCTTGAACCGGCCGTCGTCCTCGTCGTGCTCCATGCGGTCGAACTTGGCGTCGTAGTTCCTCGTGGCGGTCTCCGGCCGGTGCCACAGCACGTCGGCGTAGAACTCGCGCCAGGCCAGCTCGGACCGGAACGTGGTGGCGCCCTCGCTGACGTCCAGCTCCGCCAACAGCGTGCGGGGGTGCAGCACACCCCAGCGCAGGTACGGCGACAGCCTGCTGGTGGCGTCGAGGTCCGGCCGGTCGCGGGCGGTCTTGTAGTCCGGCAGCCGCTCGTCGCGGAACTCCTCCCACAGCGGCAGCGGATCGGCGACCGGCTCCCCGTCGGGGATCTCCGCGCCGTCCGGGCGGGACACCCAGTCCACAGTGGACGCGTCGGTGTCCGCGGGCTTGCGCCACCCGTGCTCCTCCCACGCCCGGCGGAACGGCGTGAACACCTTGAACGGCGTCCCGTCGCCCTTGCGCACCCGCCCCGGAGCCACCGCGTACGGCGACCCGGACCGGACGAGTTCGACGTCCCCCAACGCCTTCTCCACCGCCGCGTCCCGCTTTCGCCCGTACGGCCCGTAGTCCGCGGACACGTGGACGCTGTCCGCTCCCAGGTCCCGTGCGATCCCCGGCACCACGTCGACCGGGTTGCCGCGCACCACGTGCAGCCTGCCGCCCAGCTGCTCGTTCAGCCCGCGGAGGCAGCGGTGCAGGAAGTCGGTCCGAGCCGGACCGGCGGACGCCAGCAGCCGGTCGTCCAGCACGAACAGCCCGACGGCGGACGAGGAGCGCTCCGCGGCGCTGAGCAGGGCCGGGTGGTCGGCGGTGCGCAGGTCGCGGCGGAACCAGATGACAGTCGGAGGAGCCACGCCACCACGCTAGGTCTCCCGGGTGGACACCGCACGACAGGTCCACGCGCGGGTGAACCCACGACAAAGGCCCGCACCTCGACGAGGCACGGGCCTTGTGCGCGTGCGAACTACCTCTTGTCCATCGTGAGGAAGTCGCGCTCCGCGGGGCCGACGTAGATCTGCCGCGGACGGCCGATCTTGGTGGCCGGGTCCTGGATCATCTCGCGCCAGTGCGCGATCCAGCCGGGGAGGCGGCCCAGTGCGAACAGGACGGTGAAGAACTTCGTGGGGAAGCCCATCGCCCGGTAGATGAGGCCGGTGTAGAAGTCGACGTTCGGGTAGAGCTTGCGGGACACGAAGTAGTCGTCCGCCAGCGCGACCTCTTCGAGCTTCTTGGCGATCTCCAGCAGCTCGTCGTCGCCGCCGAGCTTGGCGAGGATCTCGTCCGCCGTCTTCTTGATGATCGCGGCCCGCGGGTCGTAGTTCTTGTAGACCCGGTGGCCGAAGCCCATCAGGCGAACGCCCTCCTCCTTGTTCTTGACCTTGTTCACGAAGGCGGTGACGTCACCCCCGTCGTTGCGGATCTTCTCCAGCATCTCCAGCACCGCGCTGTTGGCGCCGCCGTGCAGCGGGCCGAACAGGGCGTTGATGCCCGCGGAGATGGAGGCGAACAGGTTGGCCTCGGACGAGCCGACCAGGCGCACGGTCGACGTGGAGCAGTTCTGCTCGTGGTCGGCGTGCAGGATGAAGAGCAGGTCCAGCGCCTTCACCAGGTCGGGGTCGACGTCGTACGGCTCCGCCGGGAACCCGAAGGTCATGCGGAGGAAGTTCTCCACGAGACCGAGCGAGTTGTCCGGGTAGAGGAACGGCTGGCCCACGGACTTCTTGTACGCGTACGCCGCGATGGTCGGCACCTTCGCGAGCAGGCGGATCGTGGAGATCTCCACCTGCGTCGCGTCGAACGGGCTGAGGCTGTCCTGGTAGAACGTGGACAGCGCGGAGACCGCCGAGGACAGCACCGGCATGGGGTGGGCGTCGCGCGGGAAGCCGTCGAAGAACCTCTTGAGGTCCTCGTGCAGCAGCGTGTGCCTGCTGATCTTGGACGTGAAGTCGTCCAGTTGCGCCTGCGTCGGGAGCTCCCCGTAGATCAGCAGGTAGCTGACCTCGTTGAAGTTCGACTTCTCCGCGAGCTGCTCGATCGGGTAACCGCGATAACGCAGGATTCCCGCGTCACCGTCGATGTAGGTGATCTCAGAGGAGCAGGAGGCTGTGTTCACGAATCCGCTGTCCAGTGTTACCAGACCGGTTTTCGCCAGCAGTTTCCCGAGTTCGATACCGGGCGCACCTTCGGTGGCCGGCACCAGATTCATCTCGAGCTCTCCGCCCTCATGGCGCAGCGCGACGGTACGGGTGTCGTTCGGCGCAGTCGTCGCGTCGGGCATTCAGAGTCCCTCTCACGCTAGGGCGGGGTGGCCGCATCGGCTCGACCGGTCGTGCAGGTCTCACTCGCCGGTAAGCGGATCTGGGTCTCCGCAACCGCAGCACCACCCCGTTGGGGTCCTGTCAGTTCTCCCACGCTAGTCGGCGGCCGGACCGCCTCGCAGCATTGGTGTGAACCGATTCCGTGAGGTGGGACCGGCATCACACGCAACGAATGCGCACTCCGCACGGTGGCCAGCGTGCACGTTCCGCGGGCGACCGGTGGTCGACCGACCCGCGAGAGCGTTGAGATCCACGGTAGCCCGTCCGACCCCGTTCGCCACCTGGTCAGGGGTGAGAGCTAGGCCATTCTCGTGGTCGTCCGATCACCGACCGGTGATCACGAACACTGTGAGTGACGCCACGTCACACCCCTTGGCGACGACAAACCGCATCGGGGACCGATAGGTTCAGGACTCGGGCCGCCACTCACCAGTGGGGGTCGCGAAGAACCGAAGGTGCCCCGGCCGACCACGCCGGGGCGCCGATGGTCCTTCCTCGGCGAAGAGCCCGATCCGCTACTCCACGAACGCTTCCAGCTCGTGGGTGTACGGCGGCTCCGCCCCCGCCCGCGTGCACGTGAAAGCGGCCGCGTTGCCCGCGTAGGTCAGCGCCTCTTCCCACTCCTCCGAGGTCAACGCCCCCACGGCGGCGGTGCTCAGCGCGTCGTTCTGGTGCAGCCACGCGATGAGCGCGCCCTGCACGGTGTCCCCGGCCCCGATGGTGTCCACGACGGCGACCTCGCGCGGCGGCACCCGCAGCACCTCGCCCGCGCCGGTCAGCACCGCCAGCCCGTCGCCGCCCCTGGTCAGCACGATCGCGGCCGGTCCGGCGGCCCGCCACGTGCGGGCCACCTCCAGCACGGCGTCCTCGGACGCGTCCTCCGGCAGGTCCGCCAGCCAGCGGGCGTCCTCGACGGACACCTTGAGCAGCCCCACGTGCGGCAGCCAGGCGGCGTACCGCGCCCGGTACGCGGCGGGGTCGTGGATCAGCGCGGCGCGGATGTTCGGGTCCAGCACGGTCAGCGCCCCGCGCGCGGCCTCGCGGCGCAGCACCTCCTCGTACGCGCTCGCGCCCGGCTCCAGCACCAGCGACAGCGTGCCGAACGACACCGCGGTCACGTCGTCGGCCAGCGCGCCGGGGTCGGCCACCAGCCGGTCGGCCGTGCCCTCGACGTAGAACGAGTACCGCGCCGACCCGTCCGGCCCGATGCCGACGACGGCCAGCGTGGTCGGCTCGTCGCCGCGCTGCACCAGGTCGGTGCGCACGTCCGAGCCGTGCAGCCGGTCGACCAGCGCGTCGCCGTAGAGGTCCGTCGACACCCGCGACAGGAAGCCCACCGGGGCGCCGAGCCTGCCCGCCGCGATGGCCACGTTGTACGGCCCACCGCCGAGGCGCGGCATCAGGTCGGCCAGCTGCCCGTCCTGCGCCGAGGGCGACGGGACGAGGTCGACCAACGCCTCACCAGCAACCACGATCACGCGCGTCTCCGTTCGTTCTGCAAGCCGTCGAGGAGGAGGTCGCCGAGCGCCGTGAAGGCCTCCGAGTCCGTGACGCCCGCCCTCCTGGTCAGCACGCCCGTCTGGATGCCCTCGATCAGCAGCCCGGCCATCTCGGCGAACAGGGTCGCATGGACGTCGCGGAACACGCCCTCGCGGACGCCGTCCTGGATGAACGTGCGGAGGCGCTCGGCGGCGGCGCGGGCGTTGCGCTCGTAGGTGTTGCGGGTCGGCGCGAACGCGGACACGTCGGCGATGAACCGGGCGGACGCCCGGCGCAGTTCGGCCGCGGCCCCGGCGAGGTACGTGCCGACGCGGTCGCGGACGTCGTCGACGGCGGCGACCTGCTCCTCGATCCGTTCGGCCGCGCCCTTGAAGTACCGCCCGACGACGCGGACCGCGAGCTGCTCCTTGCTCGCGGCGAGGGCGTACAGCGTCGACTTCGAGCAGTGCAGGCGGGCGGCGAGGTCGTCCAGCGTGAAGTGCGCGAACCCCTCCGCCAGCACGAGCGCCTCGAGGCGCGCGAGCAGTTCGGTCTGCCGCCCCGTGAGCGGCCTGCGGACCATCGAGGACATGTGCGAACTGTCCCACACGACTAGGAGGAGTACTGGGGTACGTCCTACAGTACTGGTTCCAGTACTGACCGGAGGTCGTCGATGCCCGCCGAACGCCTGCTGCCCACCACCGAGGCCGAAGACCTGATCTCGCTCGTCCGCGAGATCGCCAGGGACGAGCTGAAGCCCCGCGCGGCCGAGGCCGAGGAGCAGGAGCGGTTCCCGCGCGACGTGTTCCGCCTGCTCGGCAAGTCCGGCCTGCTCGGGCTGCCGTACCCGGAGGAGTTCGGCGGCGGCGAGCAGCCGTACGAGGTGTACCTCCAGGCGCTGGAGGAGATCGCGTCGGCGTGGATGTCCGTCGCGGTCGGCGTGTCCGTGCACGTGATGTCGGCGTACCCGCTGGCCACGTTCGGCACGGCCGGGCAGCGCGAGAAGTGGCTGCCGACGCTGCTGGAGGGCGACCTGCTCGGCGGGTACGCGCTGTCCGAGACCCACGCCGGGTCCGACGCGGGGGCGCTGTCCACCCGTGCGGTGCGCGACGGCGACGACTACGTCGTCAACGGCACCAAGGCGTGGATCACCCACGCGGGCGCGGCCGACTTCTACACGCTGATGGCGCGAACGTCCGAAAAGGACATCAGCTGCTTCTTGGCGGAGAACGGTTCCGGCATCACGGCCGCCGCACCGGAGCGGAAGATGGGCCTGACCGGATCCATCACCGCGCAATTGCGGTTCGAGAACGCCCGCGTTCCCGCCGACCGGTTGATCGGGGCGGAGGGCGACGGGCTGAAGATCGCGCTGGACGCGCTGAACTCCGGCAGGCTCGGCATCGCGGCGTGCGCCGTGGGCCTCGGCCAGGCCGCGCTGGACGAGGCCGTCGCGTACGCCAAGCAGCGCACCCAGTTCGGCAAGCCGATCATCGAGTTCCAGGGCCTGGAGTTCCTGCTGGCCGACATGGCCGCGGGCGTCGAGTCCGCGCGGGCGACCTACCTGGAGGCCGCTCGCCGCCGGGACCGCGGGCTGCCGTTCCAGCGGCAGGCGTCGATCGCCAAGCTCGTCGCCACGGACATGGCGATGAGGGTGACGACCGACGCCGTGCAGGTGCTGGGCGGCGCGGGCTACACCCGTGACTTCCCAGCGGAGCGGTACATGCGGGAGGCCAAGGTGCTCCAGATCTTCGAGGGCACGAACCAGATCCAGCGCCTGGTGATCGGCCGCGCGCTGCGCAAGCTCTAGCCGGTGCGGTGATCACGAACCCTTGCCGGGCAGTTCCGTCGTCCAGGGGGTCCCTCGCTTCGCCGCCCCCACGCCCTCGTACTGGTAGTACGGGGGCGTGGGGGCGGTGGAGCGAGCGAGCGTCTGGGCCCGGAAATGCCTGGTGAGGATTGTGGTCACCGCACCACGTCCTGGTAGAACGGGTCGACCACGTCGCCGACACCGGTGGCGTGGTTGAACGTGTAGACCTCGCGGCCCTGCACGAACACCCGCAGCGCGCGGCTGAGGACGTCGAGCGGGTCGCCGGACCAGATCACCACGTCGCCGTCGAGGCCGGGCTTGAGCGAGCCGACCCGGTCGTCGAGGCCCATGATCTTCGCCGGGGTCGTGGTGATCGTGCGCAGCGCGGTCGCCCGGTCCAGGCCTTCCTTCACGGCCAGGGTCACCTGGTGCACCAGGAAGTGGATCGGGATCACCGGGTGGTCGGTGGTGATCGCCAGCTCGACGCCCGCGCGCTCCAGGATGCCGGGGTTGCGCAGCGACCGCTCGCGCAGCTCGACCTTGGAGCGGGTGGTGAACAGCGGCCCGATGATTACCGGGATGCCGCGGTCCGCCAGCAGGTCGGCGATCTTGTGGCCCTCGGTGCCGTGGTTGACGATGAGCCGGTAGCCGAACTCCTCGGCCAGCCGCAGCGCCGTGGCGATGTCGTCCGCGCGGTGGCAGTGCTGGCTCCACGGGATCTCGCGGTCGAGCACCCGCACGAGGACTTCGAGGGTGTTGTCGCGGTCGAACGGCTTGCCGTCGGACGTCGCGTGCTCGCGGCGGGCCTTGTAGTCCTGGGCCTTGGTGAAGGCGTCGCGGATGACCGCGGCCACGCCCTGGCGGGTGGACGGGACCTTCTTCTGGTCGCCGTAGACCCGCTTCGGGTTCTCCCCGAGCGCGCTCTTCACGCTGACCGGTTCGCGGATCAGCATCTCGTCGACCGTGCGGCCCCACATCTTCACCGCGACCGTCTGACCGCCGATGGGGTTGCCGGAACCCGGCTTCACGACGGCGGTGGTCACCCCGCCCGACAGCGCGTCCCGGAAGCCGAGGTCGTCCGGGTTGATCGCGTCCAACGCGCGCATGCGGGCGCCGTTGGGGTCGGTCATCTCGTTGGTGTCCTGCCCCGCCCAGCCCTCGGCCTCCTCGTGCACGCCCATGTGGCCGTGCGCCTCGACGAAGCCCGGCAGCACCCACGCCCCGGCGGCGTCCACGACCTCGACGCCGTCGGGAACCTCCACGTCGGACCCGACGGCGACGATCCTGCCGTCCTGGACCAGCACCGTTCCGCCCTCGATGGGGTCACCGTCGACCGGAACGACATATCCACCCGTGATAGCGACATTCATACTTAGCGACGCTAACGGTATTCGGGTTCCTACGCCAACGGACGAACGCCCCACCGCGCCGCCCACGCCTCGCCGGGCGCCAGCACGATCAGGTCCACGCCGGAGTTCAACGCGTCCGGCGGGCACGTCATCGGCTCGATCGCCACGGCCCGACCACGGCCGGGGAACGAGTCCGGCGTGTACACCTGCACCCACTTGAAGTCCGGGTCCGCCCACAGGTCCACGGCGTGCCGAGGCCCGCGCAGCTCGTGGTGCACCAGCCCGTCCGGCCCCGGCTCGCACCCGCCGAACGGCGTGTCCAGGTGGGCGCCCTTGACCGGCTTCGCGGTCCGGAAGTCGAACTCCGTGCCCCCGACGGGCCGCGGAGCCCCGCTGGGCACCATCTTCTCCGGGTCGAGCGGCACCACGGTCGTCGCGGCCAGCCGCAGCGTGCAGTCGTCCGTCTCCGACGCCCCCGCCCGCGGGTACGGGTGCGTCCCCACGCCGAACGGCGTCGACCGGTCACCCACGTTGTGCACGCCGTGCGCCACCGTGAGGCCGTTCTCGTCCAGCGCGTAGCTCGTCGTCACGTGCAGCGGCACCGGCCACCCGGCCTGCGCCGGGATCGTCGTCTCCAGCGACACCAGCGACCCGGTGTGCTCCAGGACGTCCCACTCGACGTGCCGCACCAGCCCGTGGATCGCGTTGCCGCGCGCGGGCTCCGTGATCTCCAGGTGCTGGACCTCGTCGTCGAGCCGCCACGTGCCGCCCGTCGTCCGGTTCGGCCACGGGATGAGCACCGCGCCGGTGCCCATCGGGGGCTGGTCGTCGTAGGTCTCGACGTACGGCACCCCGTCAACCTCGAACGCCCGAAGGCCCGCACCGGTACTCGCGATCACGGCTCGCATGGCGCCGTAGGAGATCTCCAACATGGGCGAAGCCTAATGGGACGGCGGCTCCACGGGTGGCCGAGGAGGACGCGCGGGCGCCCGCGCCGTCGAGTCGGCCCTGAACGTGTCAGCGGCGACTCGACGGCGCGGGCGCTCCCCGTGTCGTGCGGTGCTACTTCGCCAGCTTCTCCGGGTCGAACTGGTCGACCTTGCCGTGCGCGAAGTAGTTGATCAGCCACAGCACCACGCCCGCGCCGAGCAGGTACAGCGCGATCCGGTAGTCCGCCCACGGCCGCCCGGACAGCGGGCTGGCCAGGAACGCGCACGTGAGGGCGCCCAGGACCGGCACGATCGTCGGCGCGCGGAAGTGCTTGTGGTCCGCCTCCTCCTTGCGCAGCACCAGGACGGCGACGTTCACGATGGTGAACACGATCAGCAGCAGCAACGACGTCGTGCCGCCGAGCGCCGCGATGTCCAGGAACGACACGAGGATGATCGCGATGCCGCTGGTGAAGATGATCGAGATCCACGGCGTCCGCCGGAACGGGTGCACCGCGGCGAAGAACTGCGGGATGATCCGCTCGTTCGACATGCCGTAGATCAGCCTGCTCGCCATGAGCATGTTGATCAGGGCCGAGTTGATGACCGCGAACAGGCCGATGAGCGAGAAGAGCCACAGCGGGAAGCCGGGCGCCCCCACCTTCACGACCTCCAGCAGCGCGCCGCTGCCCGCCTTCGCCAGCTTGTCGGCCGGGATCAGCAGCGACGACGTGATCGCCACGAGCACGTAGATCACGGCCGCGACGCCCATGCCCAGCAGCATCGCGCGGGGGAAGATCCGCACCGGTTCGCGGCACTCCTCCGCCATGTTCACCGAGTCCTCGAACCCGACCATCGCGAAGAACGCCAGCGCGGTCGCCGACGTGATCGCCAGGATCGTGCCCTGGCCGGGCGCCGGGTCGACCTGCGTCAGGCGGCTCGGGTCGCCGTCGCCCTGCACGACCGCCCAGATGCCGATCCCGATGATGATCACCAGGCCGGACAGCTCGATGCAGGTCAGCACGACGTTCGCCTTGACCGACTCCGACACGCCCCGGAAGTTGACCGCGGCCAGCCCGATGATGAACAGGATCGCCACCAGCGTCGCGGGCACCGCGATCGAGTCGGAGAAGAACTCGCGCAGCACGGCCTGGAGGTAGGTCCTGCCGAACGCGAGCGCGGCGGAGGCCGCGGACGTGATGCCCGAGCTCATCACCGCGAACGCGACCATGAACGTCAGGAACTGGATCTTGAAGGCGCGGTTCGTGTACAGCGCCGCGCCCGCCGCCTTCGGGTACTTGCCGACGAGTTCGAGGTAGCTGAACGCCGTCAGGAAGGCGACGACGAAAGCGAGGAGGAAGGGCAGCCAGAGAGCGCCGCCGATCTTGCCCGCCACGTTTCCCGTGAGGGCGTAGATGCCAGTGCCGAGGATGTCCCCGATCACGAAGAACAGCAGGAGCTTGGGCCCGATGGCCCGCTTCAGTTCCGGTTGCGCCGGTGCGCTCGTCGCGTCCGCCATGGTCCGGGAGTGTGCCCGATCACATGAACACCCGGTAGTCGGCTCGGTACCGGTTGGGCAACCCTTGAGGTTGTTCAGTCCTTCGCGCACGCCGTCCGACTCCACGGGCGTTCCGGTCGTCCCACGGCCCATCCCGACCCGGCACGCACCGTTTACCTGATCGTGGAATGGTCGGACCATTGGTCCACGGTTAAGCTGAATTGCATGGGAAAAACCTCCTCACCCTTTCCCGCGTTTCCGACGACTCCCATGGCGCTGCGGAATTCGCATGGGGAACCGGGTATCAGCGGGGTCGCACCGAGATCTCCGGCAACAAGGTCTACTGCTGGATCGCGGAATTCACGTCAATGACGCGGGAAAGGTGCGCGATTTCGACCGGACGCCGCCTCCGACGCAGGTCGAACCCTTGACGGGCCCCGGCGGTCGCAGCAAAGAGGACCGCTCCGGCTGAATGGTCCACACCGCCTCGACGAGTGACAGGCGCATCGACTTCGTCGAGCACGCATTAATCGCGAGATGGTGGCGTGCTCGCACAGCTAATCGTGGAACCACTGCCGCGCGCCTTCATGGCGACGACAGCGCGAACCATCCGGAGATCACTCGGGCAGCACCAGCCGAGTCCGGATCACCTTTCCGATCACCCGCCGGTCCACGGCACCAGAACCAGGACGGTCCCCCGCTTGCCTTCTCCTCCACCGCCTGGCCCGTTTTCCTCCGGTCCGCCGAGCGCCGACCACGTGGTCCTGGAACTCGACCACGAAGCCGCGGGCAGGCTGGCGGGCGCGCTGCTGTCCGGCGAGCCGTGCGCGGTCCTGGTGAGCGGCCTCGTGCTGTCCACCTGGTCCGACGGGTTCGGTGCCCGGCTCACCCTTCGTGCCCGGTCGGGTGGTGCGCGGGACTACCCGTAGACGACGGGTTCGGTGCGCTCTCGGGCGTGAACCGGTAGCGCCACACGGTGGGCAGGGCGAGCACGGCGAGGATCGTGAACACCACGACCAGCACCCCGCCACCGGCCACGGCGGCTCCCGGTCCGGCGATGGCGCCGGTGGTGCCGTGCAGCAGGTCGGCCAGCCTGGGGCCGCCCGCGACGACGACGATGAAGACACCCTGCATGCGGCCGCGCATCTCGTCCGTGGCGGCGTTCTGCAGGATCGCGCCGCGGAACACCATGCTCACCATGTCGGCCGCACCCGCCAGCGCCAGGAACACCACGGCGAGCCACAGCGACTTCGACAGGCCGAAGCCGACGATGGCCACGCCCCAGGCGATGACGGAGATGGCGACGCCCGCGCCGTGCCGGTTCAGCCGGGTCAGCCACCCCGACAGGAGGCCGCACACCACGGCGCCCAGCGGCACGGCGGCGAACAGCCAACCGAGCGCAAGCCCTCCGCCGGGCGGATCGCCGAAGGTGTTCTCGGCCATTTCCGGGAAGAGGGCGCGCGGCATGCCGAACACCATCGCGATGATGTCGAGCAGGAACGACGCCAGCAGCAGCTTCTGCATCCCGAGGTAGCGGAAGCCCTCCAGGACGTCGCGGACGCCCGCCCGGCGCGACGTGCCGCTGAGCGGCGGCATCGAGGGGAGCTTCCAGACCGCGTAGATGGTCACGGTGAGGAAGACGGCGTCGACCAGGTAGAGCGTGGACAGGCCGATCACGGGCATCAGCGCGCCCGCGAACATCGGGCCGAGCACGGCGCCGAAGGTCATGACGGTGCTGTTCAGGGCCACGGCGGAGGCCATCAGCTCACTGGGGACCAGCCTGGCGACGACGGCGCTGCGGGCGGGGGCGTTCAGGGCGAAGAAGACCTGCTGGAGGGCGAGCAGGGCGATGATCAGCCACACGGACTCGACCCGGAACGCGGCTTGCAGCCACAGCAGGACGGACGTGACGGCGATGCCCGCGTTGGTGACTACGAGGAGCTTGCGGCGGTCCACGGCGTCGGCGACCGCGCCGCCGTACAGGCCGAAGACCAGCAGCGGGACGAGTGCGACGGCGGCGGCGACGCCCACCCAGCCGGAGGAGCCGGTGAGGTCGTAGACCTGCTTGGGCACGGCCACGGCGGTGAGCTGGCTGCCCACGGCGGTGATGATCGTCGAGACCCACAACCGGCGGTAGGCGACGATCTTCAGTGGTCTGGTGTCGATGGCGACCTTGCGCAGCAGTCCGCTCACGACTCGTTAGCTTACGACAACTAACGAGTCGTGAGCGGCGCAGGTCACCGACGTCACGGAGCTATGCGCTGCAAGTCCCAGCCGTCGCGCCCGAGGCGGAAGCGGAGCCGGTCGTGCATGCGGTCACGACGGCCCTGCCAGAACTCGACCTCTTCCGGCCGGATGCGCCAGCCGCCCCAGTGCGGGGGCACCGGTACCCGATCGGAGTCGGCGAACTGCCGCTCGATCTTGTGCAGCGCGCTCTCCAAAGTGGAGCGACCCGACACGACGCGCGACTGCGGCGACGCCCAAGCGCCCATCTGAGAACCGCGCGGGCGGCTGTTCCAGTACTCGGCGGTCTCCACCGGGCCGACCTTCTCGACGGTCCCGCGCACGTGCGCCTGGCGCTGCATGGCGAACCACGGGAACGTCGCGGAGGCGTAGCGGGTCGCCATCAGGTCGTGGCTCTTGGAGGAGGTGTAGTTGGTGAAGAAGACCAGTCCGCGGACGTCGAGTCCCTTGGCCAGCACGGTCCGGGACGACGGGCGCCCCTCCGTGTCCGCCGTGGCGAGCACCATCGCGTTGGGCTCGGACAGACCGGCGCCGGTCGCCTGGTCCAACCACAGCTGCAACTGCTCGTGCCACGTGGCGGCGAGATCGTCTTCCGTCAGCGAGCCCTGTTCGTACGACACGCGCATCGACGGCAGTGCGATATTCGTCTCCGACATCGGCGGAACCTCCCTGGGAGAGCAGGCACTCGTGGCACCCCGTGGGTGGGGACCGTACGGGTTCCGGGGCCCGTGCGAAACCGCCTGGCTGGTGATCCGTCCCACCCGGATGGTCACTGTCCGTGTGATCAATTCTTCTGAATCGGGAACGGGATCGAGTCAGATGATCAGGTGACACGGGAACGCCATCCAGGGTGAACATCGAGTGCCGCGTCGAGCCACGCTTGAGCGGTCACCGCGTCGCCCGCGAGCGACGTCGCGAGGCTGCCGCCACGCGCCAGTGGGATGAGTGACCACCAATCGTGTGAAAGCGGTTCGACCGGATCTTCGCCCCAGCACAGGACTTCCGTCCCCAGCACCCGCCGCCCGGCGAGGTGCGCGGCGCTGCCGTCCAGTTCCGGCACGCCGATCCGCAGCGACTGGTGCAGTAGCGGACCGCCGTCGCGGCGCACTCGCACCGTGCTCGTCAGCGATCCCGGCCGTTCACCCGCTCTTCCGAGCACCAACACCTCGCGCGTGCGCAGGAGTGCGCTCGCGGCCAGCTCGACGATCAACTCCGCCTCGTGGCGAGCACGCGCTGTGACGACCGTCGGTTCCGGGACGAACTGCGCGCTGGCGTTCGAGCCGACCTCGATCCGCACGCGAGCGCGGCTCCCCCCTGGGAGGTGGCCG
Organism: Umezawaea sp. cmx-9-4; assembly: GCA_049997955.1. GTDB lineage: Bacteria > Actinomycetota > Actinomycetes > Mycobacteriales > Pseudonocardiaceae > Umezawaea. Next base: position 483,480 of record JAEBDY010000006.1, read on the forward strand.
GGGAGCGCCAGCGTCGCCGCGACACCCCGCAGGACGAGGTGCGCGCCCTCGCCGACCTCCACGGTGAGTTCGAGGTCGTCACCGCCGAGCGGCGCGGTCACCGAGCTGACGAGGTGCACCAGCGCGGGCTCGTTCGCGGACCGCACCCGGCTCCGGTGCGGCACCAGCGTGATGGGTGCCATCGAGCGCAGGTCGCGGACGACGTTGCGGCCGTCCGCGTCCCGTTCCACGACCAGCCGAGCCCGTGCCCTCACCGCGCCACCCCGGCACGTCCGCCGCCGTCGGTCAACCGGCCGCCACCACCGTGCAGTCGTGGAGCTGGGTCCGCACCCAGCTCGCCACGTCCGGCGCGTTCGGCGTCGCGACCAGGGACTGGCTGATCACCGGCAGGTCGCCGCGCATGCGGTGGGCGTCGGCCGCCATCACGACCAGGTCGGCGCCCACCAGCGGCGCGAGGTCGATCTTGTTGATGACCAGCAGGTCGGCCGTGGTGACGCCGGGTCCGCCCTTGCGCGGCACCTTGTCGCCGCCCGCCACGTCGACCACGAAGATCTGCCGGTCGACCAGGCCGCGGCTGAACACGGCGGTCAGGTTGTCGCCGCCGCTTTCGATGATCACCAGCTCCAGACCGGGGATCCGCTCCTCCAGCAGCTCGACCGCGTCGAGGTTCGCGGTGATGTCGTCGCGGATCGCGGTGTGCGGGCAGCAGCCCGTCTGCACGGCCTCGATCCGGTCGACGGCCAGGACACCCGCCTTGCGCAGGAAGTCCGCGTCCTCCGTGGTGTAGATGTCGTTCGTCACCACCGCGAGGTTCACGGTGTCGCCCAGCGCCCGGCACAGCGCGGCCGTGAGCGCGGTCTTGCCGCTGCCCACCGGTCCGCCGATGCCGATCCGCACCGCGCGCCCCATCGGCGCGTGGTGGTGGTGCGGGTCGTGCCCCGCGTCGGTGGGGTCGAAGTTGACCGGGTGCTCGTGGTCAGCTGACAAAGAGACGCACCTCTTCTCGGTGATGCCGGTCGTGCGCCTCGGCCAGCAGGTCGAGGCCGGGCGCGCCGGGCGCGGGCAGGTCCCGCGGATCGTGGTCGGCCGTTCTCGCCGCCGTGGCGGCGACTTCGCGCATCTCGGTGGCCAGCCGCGCGAGGACCGCGTTGACCCCGAAGGGGTCAAGGCCGAGCAGCCGGATCGCCGCGCTCGCCGGGCCGCTGACCGCGAGGTAGCAGACCGACAGCGCCGCGTCGCGGGGTTCGCCGCCCGCCAGCGCGGTCAGCGCGCCGAGGACGACCGGGTGGTGCGGGCGCGGGGTGTCGTGGAGCAGCCGGTCGAGCACGGGCGACGGCCAGGCGCGCTGCCCGGCCCGTGCGGTGCCCCTGCCCTGCGCCCGCGACGCCTTCCGCTGCGCGGGCGAGGGGGTGCGAGCGTCCAGCTCGGCGTCGAGTTCGAGCCAGTGGCCCTTCCCGCGCTGGACGGCGCTCGCGGCGGCGGCCGCGAACACGGCGGCCAGCTCGCCCGCCGTGCGCAGCCTGCCGACGAGGAACGAGGCCAGGTCGACCTCGCCCGTCACGAGCTTGCGCGCGGCGGCCTCCTCCAGGCCGCCCGAGTGCACGTGCCCGCCGCCGGGGAACCGCGAGTCCGCCAGCAGCAGTCCGGAGACGTCCATCAGAACAGGAAGTAGCGCTGGGCCATGGGCAGCTCGGCCACCGGTTGCGGCTCGACGAGGTCGCCGTCGATGTGCACGGCGAAGCTGTCCGGGTCGACGCGGACCCGCGGCATGGCGTCGTTGAGCAGCATGTCCGCCTTGCCGACGCGGCGGGTGTTGGCCACCGGCAGCATCTTGCGCATCAGGTTCAGCCGCCCGGCGAGGTCGGAGTCGATCGCCTCCTGCGACACGAAGTGGAAGCTGCTCGCGGCGGCCGCGCTCGGGTACGAGCCGAACATCGGCCGCGCCAGGACCGGCTGCGGCGTCGGGATCGACGCGTTCGCGTCACCCATCGCCGCCCACGCGATGAAGCCGCCCTTGAGCACGACCGACGGCCGCACGCCGAAGAACTTCGGCTCCCACAGCACGAGGTCGGCCAGCTTGCCGACCTCCACCGAGCCGACCTCCTGGTCGATGCCGTGCGCGATGGCCGGGTTGATCGTGTACTTGGCGACGTACCGGCGGGCCCGCAGGTTCGTCTCCAGGTCGCCGCGCCTCCTCTGCATCACGTGCGCGGTCTGCCAGGTGCGGATGATCACCTCGCCGACGCGGCCCATGGCCTGCGAGTCCGAGCTGATCATCGAGATCGCGCCCATGTCGTGCAGGACGTCCTCGGCGGCGATCGTGGTCGGCCGGATGCGGCTCTCCGCGAACGCCAGGTCCTCCGGCACCGACGGGTTGAGGTGGTGGCACACCATCAGCATGTCGAGGTGCTCTTCGAGCGTGTTGATCGTGTGCGGCCGGGTCGGGTTCGTCGACGACGGAAGGATGTTCGGCTCCGACACCACCTGGATGATGTCCGGCGCGTGCCCGCCGCCGGCACCCTCGGAGTGGTAGGCGTTGATCGACCTGCCGCCGATGGCGTCCAGGGTGGACTCCACGAAACCGGCCTCGTTCAACGTGTCCGTGTGGATCGCCACCTGCACGCCGGACTCGTCGGCGATGCGCAGCGCGGCGTCGATCGCGGCGGGCGTCGTGCCCCAGTCCTCGTGCAGCTTGAACCCGCCCGCGCCGCCGACCAGCTGCTCGCGCAGCGCGTCGTCGCGGACCGTGTTCCCCTTGCCCAGCAGCAGGACGTTGATCGGCATGCCGTCCATCGCGGTCAGCATCCGGCCCAGGTTCCACGCGCCGGGCGTGACCGTCGTGGCCTTCGTGCCCTCGGCGGGACCGGTGCCGCCGCCGACGAGCGTCGTGAGGCCGGACGCCAGCGCCTGGTCCACGATCTGCGGGCAGATGAAGTGCACGTGGCAGTCGATGCCGCCCGCGGTGAGGATCTTCCCGTTGCCCGCCAGCACTTCCGTGGACGGACCGATCACCAGGGCGGGGTCGACGCCGTCCATGACGTCGGGGTTCCCGGCCTTGCCGATGCCGACGATCCGGCCGTCCCGCACGCCGACGTCCGCCTTGACGACGCCCCAGTGGTCGAGGACCACGACGCCGGTGATCACCAGGTCCGGCGCGCCCTCGGCGCGGGTCGCCATGCCCTGGCCCATCGACTCGCGGATCACCTTGCCGCCGCCGAAGATCACCTCGTCGCCCGCGCCCGCGCCGCGGCTGCGGTCCTCGGTCACCTCGATGAGCAAGTCCGTGTCCGCCAAGCGGATCCGGTCACCGGTCGTCGGCCCGAACAGCTCGGCGTACCGCGCGCGGTCGATGTTCGTCACAGTTCTCCTGCCCACTCAGGTCGCAGACCCGGCACGACGCGGCGGCCGGTGATGGGCACCAGCACGACCTCGCGCTCGATGCCCGGTTCGAAGCGCACGGCCGTGCCCGCGGGGACGTCGAGCCGCTGCCCCCACGCCGCCTCCCGGTCGAACTCCAGACCGGGGTTGACCGCCGCGAAGTGGTAGTGCGAGCCGACCTGGACGGGCCGGTCGGCCCTGTTCACCACGACCAGCGTCGTGCGCGGCCTGCCGGGGTTCAGCTCCACCGGCTCGGCACCGGGGATGATCTCTCCTGGACGCACCGGTCCCCCTCAGCTGATCGGGTCGTGCACGGTCACGAGCTTGGTGCCGTCCGGGAAGGTCGCCTCCACCTGGACGGACTCGATCATCTCCGGGATGCCGGTCTGCACCTGGGCGCGGCTGAGCACCGATCGCCCGCTGTGCATCAGCTCGCTGACCGTCCGCCCGTCCCGCGCGCCCTCCAGCACGTGGTCGGTGATCAGCGCGACCGACTCCGGGTAGTTCAGCGCCACCCCGCGTTCGAGCCGCCGACGTGCCACGTCGGCCGCCACGTGGACGAGGAGCTTGTCCCGCTCGTGAGGCGTGAGATGCATGGGTCATGGTGTATCACCTGACCCGTTCCGAGAGCGCGCCCGAAACAGGCCGTTAACCAACCCGAACGTGCGACCTGGTCTGAATCGTTGACTGGATCGTGACCCAAGACACCGCCCGGCGCGATTGCCATGCCGGTGACCAGGGGAGCAGGGTGATCGGACCGCGCTCGCGGTTTCGGGAGGAGGCGTGCACGAAGTGGTGCAGGTGGCCAAGGAAGACACTGACGAATTCCGTCCGGGACTCGAAGGCGTCGTCGCCTTCCGGACCGAGATCGCCGAACCGGACCGCGACGGCGGCGCGCTGCGCTACCGCGGGGTCGACATCGAGGACCTGGTCGGCCGGGTGACCTTCGGCAACGTCTGGGCGCTGCTCGTCGACGGCCGGTTCGGACCGGGCCTGCCGCCCGCCGAGTCGTTCCCCATCCCCGTGCACACGGGCGACGTGCGGGTGGACGTGCAGGCCGCGCTGGCCATGGTCGCGCCCATCTGGGGTTATGAGCCGCTGCTCGACATCTCCGAGGACGTCGCCAGGGACCAGCTCGCCCGCGCGTCCGTGATGGCCCTGTCCTACGCGGCGCAGTCGGCCCGCGGCATCGGACGGCCCGCCGTGCCGCAGTCGCGCATCGACCAGTGCACGACCGTGACCGAGCGGTTCCTGACGCGCTGGCGCGGCGAGCCCGACCCGGCTCACGTTCGCGCGCTGGACGCCTACTGGGTCTCCGCCGCCGAACACGGCCTCAACGCGTCCACCTTCACCGCCAGGGTGATCGCCTCCACGGGCGCCGACGTGGCCGCGGCCATGTCCGGCGCGATCGGCGCGATGTCCGGCCCGCTGCACGGCGGCGCGCCCGCGCGGGTGCTGCCGATGATCGACGAGGTCGAGAAGACCGGCGACCCGAAGGCCGTGGTGTCGGCGATCCTCGACCGGGGCGACCGGCTGATGGGCTTCGGCCACCGGGTCTACCGGGCCGAGGACCCCCGTGCCCGCGTGCTCAGGCGGACCTGCCTGGAACTCGGCGCGGAGCGGTACGAGGTCGCGGCGGCGTTGGAGCAGGCCGCCCTGGCGGAGTTGCGCGAGCGCCGCAAGGACCGGGCGATCGAGACCAACGTGGAGTTCTGGGCCGCGGTGATCCTCGACTTCGCCCAGGTGCCACCGCACATGATGCCCGCGATGTTCACCTGCGCCCGAACCGCAGGCTGGGCCGCGCACATCCTGGAGCAGAAGCGCACGGGCAGACTGGTGCGCCCGTCCGCGAAGTACATCGGCCCGGCACCGCGCGGCCCGGAGGCCGTCGAGGGCTGGGACACGATCGCGTAGAGGTCCCCCGGTCGGGAAGTCCCCCCGACGCACACGGTACGGCGAGGGTCCGACAGTTTCGCGGACTCTCGCCGTACCCGCGCCAGGACGGCTTCGACACCTGCGTCAGGGCCGCCGCACCTGCGCCGGAACAGTTGCCGCACTTGCCGTCAGGACGGTCGTCGGGCCTCGTCGTCGGCCGCCCGCGGTTCGAACACGAACGGCCACTTCCGCTGGTCCGGTGGGCGCCAGGGCGGCTTCGGGATCTCCAGGTCGGCGGTGTCGATCCGGGTGGTCTCGTTGGCGGGCAACGGGTTGGTGAGCGCCTGTTCGTGCCGTTCCAGCCAGCCGAGCACGTCGCCCTCCGCCACCACCTCGGCGATCCGGTCCGCGAAGGCGGCGCGGTGGGCCGGGTCCGCCAGCGCGCGGGCGCACGTCTTCACCAGGTCCTCGTCCTTCATCAGCACCCCGAGCGGCATGGCCGCCCTGGTGACCACGTGCCTGGCGGTGCTCGGCACGTGGTTGCCGTCGCCCCGCACCACCAGGTCGCAGTGGCGGAGGTCCGTCGAAGCCTGCTGCGACAGCGTCGAGAGGCTGTCGAAGAAGTCGTTCAGCTCTACCTCCACGCCCTCGACCAGGTAGGTGGTGGAGGTCTTCGCGCGGTGGTCGTCCCCGAACGCGGCGAGGTGGGCGGACGGCAGCGTGATCGTGGTCGCCCCGTCGAGCCGGGACTGGGCAGGCGGCTCGACGACCACGACGGTGACCCGCAGCGGTTTCGCGACCGTCGGCGCTTCGGCCGGGGGAAGGGGTGGCGGAGGCGGGGGGTCGGCGGCGGGCGCGGGCGCTCCGCGCGCGGCGCTCCACCGCAGGAGGGCGAAACCGGCGGCTCCCGCCAGTGCGCTGATGACGAAGAGGACGTTGTGCACGGCCAGCCCCCTGACCTGTCGAAACACCCATGGTCCCGCAGGGTTGGGTACCTCGGGTGGGCTAATTTGCGGTCCCGTGTCCACCGTTCGGTGGACACCGGTGGTCCGTCGTCGGGTCGTCCCCGGTTCGCGCCGGGATCGCCACGATTGGCCCATGAGCGCAATCGAGGTCAGCGGCCTGCGGAAGGCCTACGGCGGGGTGGCCGCGGTGGACGGGGTGGAGCTCGACATCGCCGCCGGTGAGGTGTTCGCGTTGCTCGGTCCCAACGGGGCGGGCAAGAGCACGACGGTGGAGGTCTTGGAAGGGCACCGGAAGCGGGACGGCGGCGAGGTGCGGGTGCTCGGCCAGGACCCCGGCAAGCCGTCCGGGGACTGGCGGTCGCGGATCGGGATCGTGCTCCAGTCGGCCACGGACGCGGCGGAGCTGACGGTGGCGGAGGTGGTGCGGCACTTCGCCGGGTACTACCCGCGGCCGCGCGACCCGGACGAGGTGATCGAACTGGTCGGGCTGACCGAGAAGGCGGGGTCGCGGGCGGGCAAGCTCTCCGGTGGGCAGCGGCGCAGGCTCGACGTGGCGCTGGGGATCGTCGGGCGGCCGGAGCTGCTGTTCCTGGACGAGCCGACGACGGGGTTCGACCCGGAGGCGCGCCGCCAGTTCTGGCGGTTGATCCGGCTGCTGGCCGACGAGGGCACGACGATCCTGCTGACCACGCACTACCTGGACGAGGCCGAGGCGCTGGCCGACCGGGTCGCGGTGATCGCTCGGGGGCGGATCGTCGCCGAGGGGGCGCCGAAGACGTTGGGCGGACGGGCCACGGCCGAGGCGACGGTGCGGTGGATCAGCGCCGACGGGCCGCAGGTCCGGCACAGCGCGAAACCCGAGCGGCTGATCGCGGAGCTGGCCCGGCACGAGGACCTCGCCGAGCTGACGGTGTCCCGGCCCACCCTTGAGGACGTCTACCTGGACCTGATCGGAGAACGCGCGTGAACACCACGACCATCGGAGCCGCCCGTGGGCGGCTGGAGCTGCGGGAGTTCTTCCGGCGCAAGGACGCCGTCGTGTTCACGTTCGCCCTGCCCGCGTTCATCCTGGTGCTGCTGGGCAGCGTCTTCAGCGGGACAGCGGCGCACGGCGGCGTGTCGATGAGCCAGCTGTTCACCGCGAGCATGGTGGGCGCGGGCATCATCTCGACGTCGTTCATCACGCTCGGCGTCGGCGTGGCCAGCGACCGCGAGGACGGGACGCTGAAACGGCTGCGCGGCACGCCGATGCCCGCCGCCGCCTACTTCCTCGGCAAGTTGGCGCTGGTGGCGGTGGCGAGCCTCGCCGAGGTGGCGCTGCTGCTGGCGGTCGGTGTCGGGCTGTACGACGTGCGGCTGCCGACGGATCCGGCGCGGTGGCTGACGTTCTCCTGGGTGTTCGCGCTCGGTGTCGTCTCGTGCTCGCTGCTGGGGATCGCGGCCAGCGCGATGGCGAAGTCGGCGCGCAGCGCGCCCGCCGTGATGAACCTGCCGTACATCGGGCTCCAGTTCGTCTCCGGCGTGTTCATCAACCCGATCGTCGCGCTGCCGGTGGCGATGGTGACCGTGGCGTCGTTCTTCCCGCTCAAGTGGATCGCCCAGGGCATGCGGTCGGTCTTCCTGCCGGACAGCGCCGCGGCGCTCGAAATGGCGGGTGCTTGGGAACACGGGCTCACCGCACTGGTGCTGGGGGCCTGGTGCGTGGTCGGCTTGGGGCTGTGCCTGGCGACCTTCCGGTGGACGGACGAGTGACCAACCCGTGGCGGCGGATGTCCGCGGCGGCCTACCTCGTCGCCGCGGTCATGGTGCTGATCGGCGCGTCACCGCTGCCGAACCGGCTCGGCGCGGTCGGACTGGTGCTCGGCTGCGCGGCCTGGGAGTTCTGGTTCGGACCGGACGCCACGACGTGGCGGCACGAGTACCGGCTCGGCCGGGCGGTGTTCTACCTGACGGTGATGGTGGCGCTGTTCCTGGTCGCGCTGCGGCTCACCCCGTCCGCGACGTTCCTGCTGTTCGCGGTGATCCCGCAGATCTACATGACGCTGCCGCTGCGCTGGGCGCTCGCCCCGGTGGCGGTGATCTCGTTCCTGCCGTGGATCGGGCTGTTCGGCAAGGAGGGCGTGCTGGACTTCCTGCCGATCGTGCTGCTGATCATCGTGCTGTCGCAGGTGCTCGCATGGGTCGTCACCACCATCCACGAGAAGAACAGGACGCAGTCGCTGCTGGTCGAGGAGTTGCAGCGGTCGCAGGAGCTGAACACGAGGCTGTCGCACGAGGCGGGCGTCGCGGCCGAGCGGGAACGGCTGTCCGGCGAGATCCACGACACGCTGGCGCAGGGCTTCACCAGCATCGTCACACTGGTGCAGGCGGCGCAGGGCAACCCGGCCGGGGCGTCGAAGCTGCTGGACCTGGCGTTGCGGACGGCGCGGGACAACCTGGTCGAGGCGCGGACGCTGGTGGCCGCGCTCGCGCCCGCCGCGTTGAGCGGGTCGACGCTGGTGGAGGCGATCAGCAGGCAGGCGGAGCGGCTGGGCGAGGAGTCCGGCGTGGTGGTGCGGCACCGGACGACCGGAGAGCCCGCGTCGTTGCCGACGTCGGTCGAGGTGGTGCTGCTGCGCGCGGCGCAGGAGGCATTCCACAACGTGCGCAAGCACGCGCACGCGAGCACGGTGGAGGTCGAGTTGGCGTTCGAGGAGGAGTCCGTGCGGCTGTCGGTGCGCGACGACGGGCGCGGGCTCGGGGCGGGCCAGGAGGGGTTCGGGCTGCGCGGGATGCGGGCGCGGGCCGAGCAGGTCGGCGGGACGCTGGACGTGGCGGGCGGGGACGGGCAGGGCGGGACGACGCTGACCGTGCGGGTGCCCCGGTGATCCGGGTGCTGCTGGTCGACGACCACCCGGTGGTGCGGCAGGGGCTGCACGCGATGCTCGACGCCGAGGCCGACCTGACCGTCGTCGGCGAGGTGTCCTCCGGCGCGGAGGCGGTCGAGTTCGTCGCCGACGACCCGCCGGACGTGGTGCTGATGGACCTGCGGATGCCGGGCATGGACGGCGCGACCGCCACGGCGAGGATCGTCGCTTCGGGTTCCCGGAGCCGCGTGGTGGTGCTGACGACGTACGAGACGGACACCGACATCCTCCGGGCGGTGGAGGCGGGAGCCGCCGGGTACCTGTTGAAGGACTCCCCCTTGGTGGAACTGGTCGCCGCGATCCGCGCCGCCGCGCGCGGGGAGACGGTGCTCGCGCCGTCCGTGGTCGGCAAGCTCGTCGGCCGGGTCCGCGCACCCGCGCGGCCTGCGCTGACGGCCCGCGAGATCGAGGTGTTGCGGCTGGTCGGACGGGGGTTGTCCAACGCCGGGATCGGGCGGGAGCTGTTCATCGGCGAGGCCACCGTGAAGACCCACCTGCTGAGGGCGTTCGGCAAGCTCGGGGTGTCCGACCGGACGGCCGCCGTGACCACCGCCATGGAGCTCGGCGTCCTCGGATGAGTGACCAGGGACACCCGGACGTCACGTCCCGGCCACCCGGCTGCAACACTTGTGCCTCCCGGCAACGGCGCCGGTCAGGCAGTTCCCTGAACCCGCCCCCGGAGGCGTCGACATGACCCAGACCGCCGATCCGACCACGTTGATCGTGCCCGCCGACCTGAAGCCGTCCGACGGCCGGTTCGGTTGCGGCCCGTCCAAGGTGCGTCCCGAGGCCCTGCAGGCGCTGGTGACCGAGGGTGCCGCGCTGCTCGGCACCTCGCACCGCCAGAAGCCGGTGAAGTCCCTGGTCGGCCAGGTCCGCTCCGGCCTGCGCGAGCTGTTCTCGCTGCCCGAGGGCTACGAGGTCGTGCTCGGCAACGGCGGCACGACGGCGTTCTGGGACGCGGCGGCGTTCGGCCTGGTCCGCGAGAAGGCGCAGCACTTCACGAACGGCGAGTTCTCCTCGAAGTTCGCGAAGGTCACCAACGACGCCCCGTTCCTGGCCCCCTCGCACATCACCAAGGCCGAGCCGGGCTCCGCGCCGGAGATCTTCTACGAGGCGGGCACGGACCTCGTCGGCTGGGCGCAGAACGAGACCTCGACCGGCGTCGTCACCCCGGTGCGGCGGCCAGGGGGTTCCGACGGCGCGCTGATCGCCATCGACGCGACCTCCGCGGCGGGCGGCCTCGCGGTCGACGTGTCCGAAACGGACGTCTACTACTTCGCGCCGCAGAAGAACTTCGCCTCCGACGGCGGCCTGTGGATCGCCCTGATGAGCCCGGCCGCGCTGGAGCGCGTCGGCGAGATCGCCGCGACCGGCCGCTGGGTGCCGGAGTTCCTGTCGCTGCCCACGGCGCTGGACAACTCCACCAAGGAGCAGACCTACAACACGCCGTCGCTGACGACGCTGTTCCTGCTGGCGAACCAGATCGACTGGATCAACGGCAACGGCGGCCTCTCCTGGGCGGCCGAGCGCACCGCGGACTCCGCGCAGCGCCTGTACACCTGGGCCGAGAAGACGGCGTACACGACTCCGTACGTCGAGAACCCGGACCACCGCTCGAACGTCGTGGGAACGATCAACTTCACCGACGACGTGGACGCCGCCGTGGTCGCGAAGGTGTTGCGCGCCAACGGCATCGTAGACGTGGAGCCGTACCGCAAGCTGGGCAAGAACCAGCTGCGCGTCGCGATGTTCTCGGCCATCGAACCCGAGGACGTCACCACGCTGACGAAGGCCGTCGACTGGGTCGTGTCCCAGCTGGGCTGATGCAAAACGATGAAGAGGGGGTCTCCACACCGGAGACCCCCTCTTCTCGTTTCACAACAGCAGCAGCAGCAAGCCAAAAGCAAACAACAGCACACCAACAACAGCGCCAACAAACCTCGCAACCCACCACCTACCGAGCACGCCCGACACGGCGCGTGGCCGATTTTACTTGGGGGATTTGACCCTTAAAATTGGTGATCGGGCAGGCTTACCACCTGCCCTTTTAGCCCGATCAAGGGTCAAATCGAGGGGCCCCAAGTCAAATCGGCCACGACACCGAACCACCTATGCGCCACCCGGTCCGAACCACCTCAAACAAACCCGGTCCGAACCACCTAAACGCACCCGGTCCGAACCACCCCAAACAAACCCAGCCCTCACCCCCAGCCCAGACCTACGCGAGCGCCTCAGTAGGCGACAACCGCGCAGCCCGTACAGCCGGATAAGCCCCAGCGATGGCCCCGACCAGCATCGACACCGCGACTCCCCCGACGACAGCAGGCAGCGGAATCTCCGCGGGCCACCCCTGGCTCACCGAGTACCCCGCGGTGACCGCCACCCCGATCAGCACCCCGGCCAGGCCCCCGAGCCCGGACAGGAGCACCGATTCGGTGAGGAACTGCCCGCGCACCTGCCGCCGCGTGGCCCCGAGCGCCCGGCGCAGGCCGATCTCCCGGCGTCGTTCCAGCACCGAGATGACCATGGTGTTGGCGACTCCGACCCCGCCGACCAGCAGCGCGACCCCGCCCAACCCGAGGAACAGCCCGCTGTACGCGGTCTCGGTGAGCTGCTTCGCGGCCAGCGCGTCGGACGGCCGGGCGACCTTGACCTCGTTGGGCTGCTGGGGGTTCAGCGTCGCGCCGAGCACGTTCCGCACGTCTTCGACGGCGTTGTCGTCGGCCCGCACGTAGACCGTGCCGGGGTGCCCGTCGAAGCCCAGCCGCTCGATCGCGGCTTCCCAGCCGACCAGCACGGACCGCTCGACCTCCGGCGCCAGCGGCATCGGGTCGAGGATGCCCGCGACGGTGAACCACTGGCCGTCGATCCACACCTGGCCGCCGGTGCCGGTGATGCCGAGCCGGGTCGCCGCGACCGAGCCGAGCACCACCGACGGGAACGGCGACGAGTCCACGAACCTCCCTTCCCGAACGTGCCCGCCGAGCACGTCCAGCAGGTCCGGCGCCGCCGCGAGCACCGACAGCCCGGACGTCTCTTCCTCGGCGACGTGGTCGTTGCGCCGCACCGTCTTCCCGGTCTTGCCGATGCCGCTCGCGACCTGGACCGGCTCGATCCGCTTGGCCATTCCGACGGCCGTCTTCGGCAGTTTCGCGTTGGTACCGGTGAACGTCTGGCCCGGTTCGGCGCGCAGCAGGTTCGTGCCCAGCGTGGCCAGCTGGTCGCTCAACGCCCGCGCGCTCGACGCCGGGATGCCGATCACCGCGACGACCGCGGCGATCCCGATCGCGATGCCGAGCGCGGACAGCACGGCGCGCATCGGTTTGGTGCGCATCCCGTGCGCGCCAAGGCGTCCGACGTCGCGCGGACCGAGTCTGGTCGGCGGTGGCAGGGTGGCGGTCACACCACCACCCCCGTGTCGACCTGGAGCGCGCCGTCCAGCATCTCGACCCGGCGCGGCGCGTGCGCGGCGATCTCCCGGTCGTGCGTGATGATCACGATCGTGGTGCCGTCCGCGTTCAGCTCCCCGAGCAGGTCGAGCACCCCGACGCCGTTGCGGCTGTCCAGGTTCCCGGTCGGCTCGTCGGCCAGCAGGATCGACGGCCGGTTCACCACGGCCCTCGCGATCGCGACGCGCTGGCGCTCGCCGCCGGACATCTCGCTCGGCAGGTGCCACGCCCGGTGCGACAGGCCGACGCGGTCCAGCGCCTCCAGCGCCATCGGCCGCCGCTTCCGGTGCGGCACACCGGCGTACAGCAGGCCGGACGCCACGTTGTCCACGGCGGGCAGGCCTTCGGTGAGGAAGAACTGCTGGAACACGAACCCGATCCACCGCGACCGCAGGGCGGACAGCTTGCGGTCCGCCATCATCGCCGCGTCGTGGCCGCGCACCAGGACGTGACCGGTGGTGGGCCGGTCCAGCGTGCCCATCAGCTGCAGCAGCGTGGACTTGCCCGACCCGGACGGGCCGACGATGGCCAGCATCTCGCCGTCGCGAACGCTCAGCGACACCTCGCGCAGGGCCTGGACGCCGCCGGGGTACGTGCGACCGGCCCGGCGCACGTCCAGGACGGGCGTCACGAGGTCGTCACCACCTTCAGGCCTTCGACCAGGCCTTCACCGCTGACCTCGACCTCGCCCTTGGCGAACAGCCCGGTCTTCACGGGGATCAGCGCGCGGTCGGCCGCGGACTCGACGGCGTAGCCGCCCTCCGCCAGCGCCAGCAGGGCGCCGACCGGCACGACCAGCACGTCCTCCTTCTTGTTCGTGGTGAACACGACGCTCACGGACACCGAGTCGAGTCCGCCCGCGGCGGCCGGGTCGTCCAGGGTGATCGTGACGGTGGACTTCGGCTTGCCGTCGCCCTGGTCGCCGCCCTCGCTCGCCTTGCCGATGGAGGCGACCGTGCCGGTGGTCGTCCCGCCGCCGGTGATCTCCAGCTCCACCTTCGCGCCGACCTTGGCGACCCGCAGCTTCGTCGAGTCGAGCTGCACGGTGACCACGCGCTCGGTGCCGGTGACCTTCATCAGGTCGCCGCCACCGGGCGCGCCGAGCTGCGCGCTGACCGAGGCGATGCGGATCGGGCCGGGCTGCACGACGACGTCGCCCATGCCCAGCACGCCGTTCTGCTCGACGCCGAGCGCCTTCTGCCACTTCTTGATCGCGGCGGCCGTCCACGCGGTGAACTTCTCGTCCGGCTCGCCGAAGTCGGCGAAGCCGAGCTCGGCCAGGTTCTCCTCGACGATCTTCACGTCCGGCCCGTTGGACATGTCGACCTGGAGGTCCCGGTAGAGCGGCAGGTGGCCGTAGAACAGCGGCACCTGCTTGGCGTCCACGGAGTACACGTTCTGGCCGCGCTGGATCACCGAACCCGCGTCGGACAGCCCCGTCACGGTGCCCTGCTTGCGGCCCGCGAGCGAGCGCTCCACGCCGTGGGCGAGCGCTCCGGTGACGGTCTGCTGGTCGGCGAGGTCGCCCTTGCGGACCTCGGTGGTGTCCGGTGCCTCGGCCTTGGGCGGGGCGGCGTTGGCGGCGTTCGCCGCGACCCTGGTCAGCACGACCACGGACCCGGTGCCCAGCACGGCCGCGGCGACGAGCGCCACGACCAGCCACCGTCCTCGTCTGCGCCTCCGCGGTGCGGTCGGCCCGGTCTGGTCAGCCATTGCCCGGTGCCACCGCGACCATTCCGCCCTCGCCCATGCCGCAGGCCTTCAAGGCCTCCTCGAACTTCGCGGTGTCGTCACCGAAGTCGAGGGTCTGGCCCTGGCCGCCACCGGTGAAGTCCGGGTCCGGCATGTCGATGCCGTGCTCGCGCATGCACTTGGCCCGCTCGCGCATCCTGTCCTTCTCCTCCTGGCTCGGCTCCTTGTACTCGCCGCCGTTCGGGAGGAACTTCTTGCACGCGTCGTTGGCCTTGTTCATCTTCTCCAGCTCGGCGCCCTCCTGCATCGGCAGCGCTTGAACGGCGCCGCCGCCCTTGGGGTCGGGCATGTCGATGCCGTTCTCCCTCATGCACTTGGCGAACTCGCGGATCTTGTCCTCGTCCGCCGGGTCGAGGTTCGCGCCCTTCGGCTGGCTGCCGCTGGACGGCGCACCGGAGTTCACCGACGCCACCTTGCCGCCGCCGTCTTCCGCGCCGCACGCCGTGACCAGCATGAACAACGCGGGCAGCAGCAGGCCCGCCGCCAATTTCACCTTCATGCGCTCCTCCTCCTGTGTGGTCGGCGGGACCGACCCCCGTCCCCGGTCCCGCCGCGGTTGAAGTTCTACGGAGCGGCGGATTCCGGGCCGTTAAGCGAAGTGCCTTATCCGGCGCTTATGCCCCCTTCGGCGACACTGGGCGCATGCGCGTGCTGGTGGTCGAGGACGAACGTCTGCTCGCGGACTCGATCGCCGAGGGGTTGCGCAGGCTCTCCATGGCGGTCGACGTCTGCTACGACGGCGGGGAGGCGCTGGAACGGGTCGGCGTGCACGACTACGACGTCGTCGTGCTCGACCGCGACCTGCCGGTCGTGCACGGCGACCAGGTGTGCGAGGCGGTGCTCGCCGCGGGCGGCGAGGCGCGGGTGCTGATGCTGACCGCGGCCGCCGAGGTCGACGACCGGGTCGCTGGGCTCGGGGTCGGCGCCGACGACTACCTGACCAAGCCGTTCGCGTTCGCCGAACTGGTCGCACGGGTGCGGGCGCTGGCCCGGCGGGCCCGGCCCGCGCTGCCGCCCGTGCTGGAGCGCGCGGGCGTCGTCCTGGACCTGCCGCGCCACCAGGTGTCCCGCGACGGCCGGTTCGTGGCGCTGTCACCGAAGGAGTTCGCCGTGCTGGAGGTGCTGATGCGGGCCGAGGGCTCCGTCGTGAGCCCCGAGTCGCTGCTGGAGAAGGCGTGGGACGAGCACGCCGACCCGTTCACCAACGCGGTCCGGGTGGCGATGATGACGCTGCGCCGCAAGCTCGGCGCTCCCCAGGTGATCGAGACCGTGCCCGGCGCGGGCTACCGGTTCACGTCGTGAAGGAGCTGCGGCTGTCGGTCCGCACCCGGCTCACCGCCTGGTATGGCGGGCTGTTCGCGCTGGCGGGCACGGCGCTGCTGCTCACCAACTACCTGCTGGTCGCCGCGACCCTGCCGGACCCGGACCTGTTCGTCGCCGTGCGCGCGACCGAAGCCGTCCGCGGCTACGAAGGGTTCCCCACGTCCCCCCGGGACACCATCGCGCTCACCACGGTCGAGGACTACCGCGACTCGGCGCTGAGCACCCTGCTGGTCCAGTCGGCCATCGCGCTGGTGCTCACGGTCGTCCTCGCGGTCTGGCTGGGCTGGGTCATGGCGAGCCGGGTGCTCCAGCCGCTGCACTCGATCACCAACACCGCCCACCAGCTCGGCGCCGACAACATGGGCAGGCGGATCAACCACGAGGGCCCGGACGACGAGCTCAAGGACCTCGCCGACACGTTCGACGGGATGCTGGACCGGCTCGCGGGGTCGTTCGACAGCCAGAAGCGGTTCGTCGCGAACGCCTCGCACGAGCTGCGCACGCCGCTGGCCGTGCAGCGGACGCTGATCGAGGTCGCGATGGGCGCGCCGGACGCCTCGCCGGAGCTGACCCGGCTCGGCGAGCACCTGCTCGACACGAACCTGCGCAGCGAGAAGCTCATCGATGGGCTGCTGCTGCTCGCGCGCAGCGACCGCGGGTTGGGCAGCCGGGAGCCGGTGCGGCTCCACGACGTCGTGTCCGACGTGGTCGCGTCGTGCTCCGAGCCGGCCAATTCACGCCAGGTCGAGGTGCTGGTCACGTCGACGCGGCGGGTCGTCACCGGGGACCCTGTGCTGCTCTCGCACCTGGTGTCGAACCTGGTCCGCAACGCGATCCTCTACAACAGGCCGGGCGGCACGGTCCGCGTCGAACTCGGCTCCCAGCCGGCGTTGCGGGTGGTCAACACGGGTGAACCGATTCCGGCCGAGGTGATTCCCGGCCTGTTCGAACCCTTCCGGCGGTTGCGCACCGAACGGCTGGCGGGCGAGGGCACCGGGCTGGGGCTCTCCCTCGTCCGGTCCATCGCCACGGCGCACGACGGGTCCGTCACGGCACGGCCCAACGCGGGTGGCGGGCTCCTCCTGGAGGTGAACCTTCCGGTAACGGACGTGCACGCACCACCGATGTACGGCAAGATCGGGTGATGTAGGCCCATGCGCACGGCGAGTCTCCGTCGTCAAGGAGGCTCGCCGGTTTAACGTCTTTACTTGGCGAGGTGGAGCAGAACAGGGGAGGCCAGGATGCGAGCGCTGCGAGTAATCGGGCTCGACGAGGACGGCAAGTCCGTCATCTGCGAGGACCCGTCCGGCGGCGAGCGCTTTCTGCTTCCGGCCGATGAGCGCCTCCGTGCCGCCGCACGCGGCGACCTGACCCGGCTCGGCCAGATCCAGATCGAGGTCGAGAGCCAGATGCGCCCACGGGAGATCCAGGCCCGGATCCGCGCCGGCGAGTCGGTCGAGCAGGTGGCCGCCGCGTCCGGGCTCCCGTCGCACCGCGTCGAGCGGTACGCGTACCCGGTGCTGCTGGAGCGCTCCCGCACGGCCGACCTGGCCCAGCGGGCGCACCCCGTTCGCGAGGACGGCCCCGACGTGCAGACCCTCGGCGAGGTCGTCGCGCACTCCTTCGGGCTGCGCGGCCAGGACTACACCGACGTCGGGTGGGACTCGTGGCGCGGCGAGGACGGCAAGTGGGTGGTGCAGATGCACTGGACCGCGGGCCGTTCGGACAACATCGCGCACTGGGCCTTCCACCCCGGGGCGCACGGCGGGACCGTGACCGCGCTCGACGAGGCGGCCGTGGACCTCATGGACCCCAACCCGAACCGCACCCTTCGGACCGTCAGGCCGGTGACGCAGCTGGCCAGGCAGGCGCTGGAGGCCCAGACGCCACTTCCCGAGGAGGAGCCGGAGATCCTCGCCAAGGAGGAGCCCGCGCCCGTCGTGGAGGAGCCCGTGGTGGAACCGGAGCCGGTGGTGGAGGCTCCCGTCGCAGAGGCTCCCGTGGTTCCTCCCGCCCGGAAGGAAGCACCGAAGAGGGGCAAGAAGACGCACCCGATCGTGCCGTCCTGGGAGGACGTGCTGTTGGGTGTCAGATCGCACCGAGGCTGAGCGCGACTTGAACGGCCCGCTACGGAATTCCGTAGCGGGCCGTTTTCGTTGCGGCTTGTCGACGGGAGTACTGCGGGTGGTTCCGCATGCGCAGGACGGGTGCACTATATGTGGTTCCACATGTGCAAAGCAGGTAGCGCTGTAGGTGGTCCAGGGGCGGCCGATTTGACTTGGGGACCCCGCATTTGACCCTTGATCGGGCCAAAAGGGCAGTCCGAAGGCCTACCCGATCACCAATTTTAAGGGTCAAATCCCCAAGTAAAATCGGCCGCTACGCGGGTCGAGCGCATGACACATCGTGGTCAAACGGCATTTAAAGCTTGAAAAGCAGGGCCGCTACCTGGGCGCACACAGCTGCTTGTCCATTAGTACGCAAGCGTGGTCGATTTTACTTGGGGGATTTGACCCTTAAAATTGGGGATCGGGCAGAGCATTCCATCTGCCCTTTTAGCCCGATCAAGGGTCAAATCTAGGGGCCCCAAGTCAAATCGACCACACTCACCAACCAAACAGGACTCACGAACTCACCAACCGAACACGACCCGCAAACCCACCAACCGAACAGGACCCCGCCAAAACGCCAAACGACCGTGACACCACAACCCGATAACCCACCCAAGCCCACCCCACCCATCCCACGTTTACCCCCTCCCCCGATCGGGAAGCCAACGATCATGGACGGGCGGCGGATCGGCATAGGTGCGGGGATCGGAGCGTTGCTCGGAGCCCTCTGGTGGGGCGTGAGAGAACTGATCGCCTCCGGTGCCGTCTGCTCCACCGACGACTTCGACTGCCTCGGCGTCGGCGTCATCTCCATGCCGGTCGCCGTGGTCGTCGGCGGTCTCCTGGCCTGGCTGGCCTACCGGGCCCTCCACGAGGAGCGACCGGCCGCCGCAGCGATCATCGGCGTCGTCCTCGCCGCCCTCTTCATGATCTTGACCGTGTGGATCGCCGTCCCGGCGGGCGCAATCGTGACCGGAGCCCTGGGTTTCGCCATCGGTGCGGCCGTGACAGGGACCCGACGAGTGAGCGAGACTTCTGCCCGTGACTGACACACCTCGTCCCACCGCGAGCGGGTTCGCTCTCAAGGTTTTCATCCGGGTCGTGGTTTCCGCAGCCGTCGGCGCCGCCCTCCTGCTCGCCTGGGTGGCCGCGTTCCAGTCCGAGAAGCTCCGGACCATGCTCGACAGCACCGAGCTGGGCGAGTTCATCCTGCTGCTCGTCATCGGCTTGCCGGTGGCGCTGCTGGTCAGCGTGCTGCTGGCCGGTCCGGTGCTGTGGGTCCTCAAGGTCCGGCCGGTGTGGCCGATCGTGCTGCTCGGGCCGGTGATCATGGGTGTCGTGCAGTTCTTCAAGCTGCCGGACGAGTTCGCGTGGATGGGCGGCAAGTGGACCGTCCAGGCCATCTTCGCGGCGCTCAGCTACGCGCTGGCCGCGCTGGTCTCCGCGCCCACGATGCTGCGCAAGAAGAAGTAGCCCTAGGACGGGACCTCGTCCAGCAAGGCCCGGTTCCAGCCCTCGCTCTCGCACCAGACCTCCGCCTCTCCCCGGCTGATGGACCGCGCGCCCGCCGCCGTGCGGGCGACGCGGTCCCAGCCGTCCGGGGCCAGCACGTGCAGCGCCTCGCCGCGCAGGGCCAGCAGCCTGCCGTGCGGAAAAGCCATGCTTGGTTCGGTTCTGAGGTAGCGGACCTCGTCAACGCTCGTCATCGGCTCTTGACCTCCAGTTTGGTCTAGCTTGCACAGTCGGGCGAGCGGAAAACCGGATGCCGAGTGTCGGTCCACCTTCGTACTGTCGTGGTGGATCGGAGGGGGACCAACCTCGTGAACGACCAAAGTACTTCCACGGCTGCCACCTTGCGCAGGCTGTGGCCGTACGTGGAACCGGTGCGGAAACCGCTGCTGCTCAGCACGTGCGCCACCCTCGTGGCGATGGTGTGCGGCCTCGGCATTCCGCTGATCACCCAACGGATCGTGGACGGGCCGATCGCCCACCGCGACCTGTCAACCCTGCCTTGGCTCGTGCTGCTCGTCCTCGCGCTGGGGTGCGGCGAAGCAGCGCTCTTCTACGCGCGGCGCAGGCTGATCGCCCGCCCCGCCGCGAGCGTCGAGGCCCACCTGCGCGCGGACATCTACCGGAAGCTCCAGCGGCTGCCGGTGTCGTTCCACGACCGCTACCAGTCCGGACAACTCCTCTCCCGAGCCTCCACCGACGTCGCCCAGGTGCGGCGGTGGGTGGCGTTCGCGGTGATCTTCCTCGTCGTGAACACGCTGATCGTCGTGATCGGTCTCGGCGTGCTGTTCTGGCTGGCTCCGATGCTCGGGCTGGTGGCGCTGTGCTGCACGCTCCCGCTGGTGCTGATGTCGTACCTGTTCGAGTCGCGGTACAAGGTCGTGGCCCGGCGGGCGCAGGACCAGGCGGGCGACCTGACCACGACCGTCGAGGAGTCCGTGCTCGGCATCCGGGTGCTCAAGGCGTTCGGCCGCGGCCCCGACCTGAGCGGGCGGTTCACCGCGCGGGCGCGGGAGCTGCGGAACACCGAGCTGGCGAAGGTGAAGATCTTCGCGCTGCTGTGGGCCGTGCTGATCGTGCTGCCCGAGCTGGGCATCGCGGCGCAGCTGGCGGTCGGGGCGTTCGGCATCGCCGACGGCACGACGACGATCGGCACGGTGGTCGCCGCGGTCGCGGTGAGCGCGTACCTGCGGTGGCCGGTCGACTCGATCGGCTGGCTGCTGGCCGAGACGAACCAGACGTCGGCGGCGGTCGAGCGGATCCACGAGGTGCTCGACGCGCCGATCACGATCACCAGCCCGTCCGCGCCGCGGGCGCTGGCCCAGCCGGTGCGCGGCCACGTGCGCTTCGAGGACGTGCGCTTCGCCTATCCGGGCGCGGACGAGGAGGTGCTGCGCGGCATCGACCTCGACCTGGTGCCCGGCGAGACGGTGGCGCTGGTCGGGGCGACCGGCTCCGGCAAGACGACGCTGACGGCGCTCGTGCCGCGGCTGTACGACGTGACGTCCGGGCGCGTGACGATCGACGGCGTCGACGTGCGCGAACTGCACCTGGACGACCTGCGCGGCACGATCGGCGCGGCGTTCGAGGAACCGGTGCTGTTCTCCGCGAGCGTGCGGGAGAACGTGGCGCTGGGCGACGAGGGCCTGGACGACACCAAGGTGCGCGAGGCGCTGCGGGTGGCGAAGGCGGAGGAGTTCGTCGAAGCGCTGCCGTGGGGCCTGGAGACGCGGATCGGCGAGCAGGGCATGTCGCTGTCCGGTGGGCAGCGACAGCGGCTGGCACTGGCGCGCGCGGTCGTCGGGCACCCGGCGGTGCTGGTGCTGGACGACCCGCTGTCGGCGCTCGACGTGCACACCGAAGCCGAGGTGGAGGGCGCGCTGCGGCGCGTGCTGCACGGCGTGACGGCGCTCGTCGTGGCGCACCGGCCGAGCACGGTGCAGCTGGCGGACCGGGTCGCGATGCTGGTCGACGGCCGGATCGCGGCGATCGGCAGGCACCACGACCTACTGGCGGACAACGCGGAGTACCGCAGGCTGCTGTCCACGATGGAGGAAGAGGAGGAGGTGGCGGCGCTGTGAGCACGGATGCGAAGGCTGTCCCGGTCGACGAGGACTCGTGGCGCGGCGTCGCGGCCGAGGAGATCGACGAACTGGACTACCGCACCGGGCTGAAGCTCCAGGCGCGGTCGCGCAAGCTGCTCGGCTCGCTGCTGCGCCCGCACGCCGGGCTCGCGGTGCTGGCGCTGGTGGTCGTGATCCTGGAGAACCTGGCGAACCTGGCCGGACCGCTGATCATCGCGGTGGCCATCGACCGCGGTGTGCCCACGGCAGTCGGGGGCGACCCGACGGTGCTCGCCTGGTGCGTCGGCGGGTACGCGGCGGCGGGCCTGCTGGCGACGGTGCTGCGGTACTCGTTCGTCCGGCTCACCGGCCGGGTCGGCCAGGACCTGCTGCTCGACCTGCGCGGCCGGGTCTTCCGGCACGTGCAGACCCTGTCGATCGGCTTCCACGAGAAGTACACGTCCGGCAAGGTCATCTCGCGGATGACCAGTGACGTCGACACCTTGCAGGACCTGCTCGAAGAGGGTCTGGACGGGCTGCTGACGTCGCTGCTGTCGGTGGTCGGCATCTCCGTCGTGCTGCTCTACCTCGACGTGCCGCTCGCGCTGGTCGTGCTGTTCGGGTTCGTGCCGCTGCTGCTGCTCGTGCGGTGGTTCCGGGCCAGGTCCACGACCGCGTACCGGGGCACCCGAGGCGCCATCGCGAAGATCATCGTGCAGTTCGTGGAGACGATGAACGGCATCCGCGCGGTGCAGGCGTTCCGCCGCGAGGGCCGCAACGAGAAGATCATCGGCGACCTGAACGGCACGTTCCGCGACGCGAACGCGGACGCGTTCCGCGTCATGGCGACGTTCACCGCGCTCGTGCGGCTGATCGGCAACGTGTCGCTGGCGGTCATCCTCGCGTTCGGCGCGTGGCGGGTCGCGGACGGCCACCTGGAGGTCGGCGCACTGGCGGCGTTCACCCTGTACCTGCGGCGGTTCTACGACCCGTTCGACGACATCGCGATGTTC
Organism: Umezawaea sp. cmx-9-4; assembly: GCA_049997955.1. Lineage (GTDB taxonomy): Bacteria > Actinomycetota > Actinomycetes > Mycobacteriales > Pseudonocardiaceae > Umezawaea. The sequence goes on from JAEBDY010000006.1 coordinate 505,827, forward strand.
ACCAACGCGTACTCGGCGGCGCAGGCCGCGCTGGAGAAGATCTCCGGCGTCCTGGAGGAGAAGCCGTCGGTGCCGGAGCCGGAGCACCCGACTCCGCTGCCGCACGCCCACGGCGACATCCGGTTCGCCGGCGTCGACTTCCGCTACTCGCCCGGCACGGCGCTGGTGCTGCCGACGTTCGACCTGCACGTGCCCGCCGGGCAGACCGTGGCGCTCGTCGGCGCCACGGGTGCGGGCAAGACCACGCTGGCCAAGCTCGTCGCCCGCTTCTACGACCCCACCGGCGGCGCCGTCCGGCTGGACGACGTCGACCTGCGGGAACTGGCGGACGTCGACCTCCGCCGAGCCGTGGTCATGGTGACGCAGGAGAACTTCCTGTTCGCGGGCTCGGTCGCCGACAACATCGCCCTGGCCAGGCCCGACGCCACCCGTGCCGAGGTCGAGGCCGCGGCGGCGGGCGTCGGCGCCCACGAGTTCATCGCCGCCCTCCCGGACGGCTACGACACCGACGTCCGCAAGCGCGGGGGCAGGCTCTCGGCGGGTCAGCGCCAGATGGTCGCGTTCGCCAGGGCGTTCCTCGCGGACCCGGCCGTGCTGGTGCTGGACGAGGCCACGTCCAGCCTCGACGTGCCGACCGAACGGGCGGTGCAGGCGGCGCTGGAAACCGTGCTGGCGGACCGGACCGCGTTCATCATCGCCCACCGGCTCTCCACGGTGATGATCGCCGACCGCGTCCTGGTCGTCGACGGCGGCCGGATCGTCGAGGACGGCTCACCGGCCGACCTGGTCGGCGAACACGGCCACTTCGCCGCCCTGCACAACGCCTGGACCGACTCGCTGGCGTAGTGCCACGAGCAGGTGGAAGCCCTGGCACCAGGGCTTCCACCACTCGTCACCTCTCGTCCTCGCGGACCTTGTCCCGGCGCAGGCAGCGGTCGTCGTCGGCGAGCAGTTCACCCGTCGTCATGTCCAGCGGACGACACCCCAGCCCACCCGCGATCCGGAAGACCAGCGGCAGGGCGTCGTCACCGCCGCCCCGGATGTGCAGCATGATCGAGTCGACGGGGTCGGCCCGGCCGATGTTGACCTCGATCGACCAGCCGGGACCGTCGATGACGCCCCAGTTCACGTCGCGGAGGTCGATCGCGGGCACGGCTCTGCGGAGGGCGTTCTCGACATCGCCGTGCGGTCCGATCGACGGCGGCCGAAAACCCCTCGGCAACTGCTCCATCGACTCGAAACCCTCGGGCACCACGGTCAGCAGCACGTTCCAGCTCATCGCTCGCCACCCCTCCCGCTCGTCGAGCACCACTAGTCACTATCGCAAGCGGAGCCCACAATTGTCGGCGTTCTGGTAAGCCATTCGCGGCAACACGGGCCGGTCTCAATCGACCAGTTCACCACCGCGGGCCCGGAAGTTGGACGACGACACACGCCCCTCCACGACCAGCTAGACGGTTGATTCCAAGGGGTCAGTGGTCGTAGGCGACCAACGATCGTTTGACCGGTTGTCCGGTCTTGTCGTTGTGCCAGATCACGGCGGTCAGGGCGAGCACGCGTTGCAGGACCCGGATCAT
>JAEBDY010000007.1:0-504746 GCA_049997955.1 Umezawaea sp. cmx-9-4
TTGATAGGCCGGAGATGGAAGCCTAGTAATGGGTGGAGTTGACCGGTACTAATAGGCCGAGGACTTGTTTTCGAAGGTGCTACGCATCCACTGTGCGGTTCTGAAAGAACCGAACCGGACCATCCGGACATGACTCGTATGTTGAGTTGGTGTCGGGGTGCCTACGGGTTGGTAATTTCATAGTGTTTCCGCGGTCATGGCGGAGGGGAAACACCCGGTCCCATTCCGAACCCGGTAGTTAAGCCCTCTTGCGCCGATGGTACTGCACTGGTGACGGTGTGGGAGAGTAGGTCACCGCGGGGCAATCATTCCCTGGCGGGGATCCCATTGTGGGGTCCCTGCCAGGGCTTTTTTGCGTTTACGGGTATGTGGGGTCAGGGGTCCCCTGGTGGTGAGGATCCCCCGATTCACAACCTAGCGGAGGGGTCCGACAGTTTCGGGGCCTGCGCGTAAGCCCTGGTCAGGGGACGGAAGTGGGTGGTCGGGATGCCCCCTGATCGTCCCGACCACCTCACGTCCTCGGTCCTCTCCACCCCCAGCGGTGAGGCCCTCACCAGTCCAAGAGCGGTGAGTGGTCGACCGGATACGGTCAGAGTCGGTTCTCCCGCGCCAGGTAGGCGTGCCAATCACCGATGTGGGTGATGTCGACCAGCTCTGGGCTGTTCACGTAGTTGGGCCTCAGCACGGTTGCCAGGCAGGCGCTGCCGTCGGACAGCTCGATCACGCCGAGCTCCAGTTCCGGGGGTTCGGCGGGCAGCAGGTGGTCGCGCAGGACGGTCAGCGGCAGGTCGTAGACCTCGCCCACGACGGTGCCGGTGCCGGAGTCGTGCATGGCCGGGAAGCGGTCGCCGACCGAGAAGTACCTGTACCTGGGGGCGCTGCGGGCCATGCAGAGCAGCGGGGTGCCCTGGAGCTGGTGGTGCAGCGGGCCGCCGCGCATGCCGCCGCCGTTGAGGAAGATGAGTGTCAACCGGTGCCTCCTGGAGTCAGCGCAGAGCCGCGGTGAGGACCTCTACGCCGAAGTAGAGGACGAACAGGGCCGCGATGGTGGACATCAGCCAGCCGACCTCGCGCCACTGGCCCTTGCACACCTTGATGAGGACGTAGGAGATGAGGCCGGCGCCGATGCCGTTGGTGATCGAGTACGTGAACGGGATCAGGGCCGCGGTGAGGAACACCGGGATGGTGTAGTCCGTGTCCTGCCAAGGAACGCGGCGGACCTGCGCCATCATCAGGCCGCCGATCACGACCAGGGCAGGCGCGGCGGCCTGTGCGGGCACCACCGCGGCCAGTGGGGTGAACAGCAGGGTCGCGGTGAACATCACACCCGTCACGACGCTGGCCAGGCCCGTCCTGGCGCCTTCGCCCACGCCCGCGGCCGACTCCAGGAACACGGTGTTCGGCGAGGAGCCCGTGACGCCCCCGGCGATCGCGCCCGCGCCGTCCACCAGCAGGATGCGGCCCATGCCCTCGACCTTGCCGTCCTTGGTCAGGCCCGCCTCGTCGGAGACGCTGGTGATGGTGCCCATGGCGTCGAAGAACCCCGACAGCACCAGGGTGAACAGGAAGACGGTCGCGGTGATCGCACCCGCCGATGCGAAGCCGCCGAACAGGTCGATCTGCCCGAACAGGCCGAAGTCGGGTGCGGCCACGACCCGGTCCGGCACGGTGGGCTCCACCAGGCCCCAGCCGTCCACGTCGAAGACCGCGTTGACACCGATCGCCAGCACCGTGGCGGTGCCGATGCTGATCAGCACCGCGCCGGGCACCCCTCGGCTCATCAGCACGATCATCAGCAGCAGGCCGACGGCGAAGACGACGATCGGCCACCCGACCAGGTGGCCGTCCACCCCCATCCGGACCGGCACGGTCGAGTGGGCCGCGTCCGGCGTCCGGGTCACGAAACCGGCGCTGACCAGGCCCACGAAGGCGATGTAGAGGCCGATGCCCACGGTGATCGCGATCTTCAACGGCGCTGGGATCGCGTTGATGATCCGCTCCCGCACACCGGAGACGGCCATGATGACGATGCAGAAGCCCTCCAGGACGACCAGGCCGAACGCCTGCGCCCAGGTCATGGTCGGGGCCATCTGGAACGCGACCACGCCGTTCACGCCCAGGCCCGCCGCCAGGGCCAGCGGGGCGTTGCCGACCACCCCCATCAGGATGGTCATCACGCCCGCCGCCAGGGCTGTCGCCGTGGTGACCTGCTCGGTGGACAGGCGTGCGCCGGTGATGTCGGCGGACGCGCCGAGGATCAGCGGGTTGAGCAATACGATGTACGACATCGCCACGAAGGTGGTGATCCCACCGCGCACCTCGCGGCCAAGGGTGCTTCCGCGTTCAGCGATGCGGAAGAACCGGTCGAGGGGTGTTCGTGCGGGGATGTCATTCCTTAGCTGGGTCATGACGTCCTTCCCATGCCGGTGGGCGCGTTCGGCGGGGCCCTTGCTTGCAGGCCTCGGCCCCGTCGAACGCGTTTTCGCCTTGGTGCTCCGGTCAGCACCGGCTCCTAGTAGTCGACCCGGTCCGGCCGGGACAGCCAGGCCGCGAACGGCGCGTTGTCGATGGCGGTGCTGACGCGGTCGACGGGCAGGCTCCAGTCCTCCCTGGGCTTGCCGAAGAGCTCGTAGAACTCGCGGTCGTCGAAGCCCGCCGCGGCGGCGTCGTCGCGGTCCGCGGCGAACACCACCCGGTCCACGCGGGCCCACAGCGCGGCCGAGATGCACAGCGGGCAGGGCTCGCACGACGACACCAGCACGCAGCCGGTGAGCTTGAAGTCGCCGATCATCTGGCAGGCGGCGCGAATGGCGACCACCTCGGCGTGTGCGGTCGGGTCCAGCAGGGGGGTGACCTGGTTCGTGCCGGTGGCGATGACCTCGCCGGCGCGGACGATCACCGCGCCGAACGGGCCGCCGCCGTCGGCGACGTTCCGCGTGGCCAGTTCGATGGCGTCGCGCAGCCAGGCCTGGTCGGCGTTGGTGGACGTGGTCATGGTGGGCTCCTCGGGCGTGCTCGTCCGCGCCGCGGCCGGTGGGCCGCGACGCGGACGGGGAAGGCCTGCTAGGTCTGGGTGATGTGTTCGGGTCGCACCGGCACTCGGGTGAGCGCCAAACCGGTCGCGGCCCTGATGGCGGCCACGATGGCCGGGGTGGACGAGATCGTGGGCGGTTCGCCGACACCCCGCACGCCGTAGGGCGCGTGGGGGTCGGCCAGTTCCAGGACGTCGATGCTCATCGGCGGCATGTCGAGGACGGTCGGGATCAGGTAGTCGGTGAACGACGGGTTGCGCACCTTGCCGCCCGCGGTCTGGATCTCCTCCATGACCGCCAGGCCGAGGCCCTGCGCGGAACCGCCCTGGATCTGACCCAGCACGGCCTGCGGGTTGAGCGCGTTGCCCACGTCCTGCGCGCAGTCCAGCCCGACCACCTTGACCAGGCCGAGTTCCACGTCCACGTCCACGATCGCGCGGTGGGCCGCGAAGCCGTACTGCACGTGGGCGTTGCCCTGACCCGTTTCCGGGTCCAGCGGCTCGGTCGCGCGGTGCCGCCACTCGACCGTCTCGTCGATCACGCCGTCGCCGACCAGCCCGGCCAGGTCCACTTCGGACAGGTCACGGCCACCGGCGAGCTTGGTCAGCTCGTCGCGCACGGCCGCGCAGGCGGCCTTGACCGCGCCACCGGTGACGTAGGTCTGGCGGGACGCCGACGTGGAGCCGCCGTTGCCGATGCTGGTGTCCATCGGCAGGATCGTCACCCGCTGCACGCCGAGTTCGGTGCGCACGATCTGCTGCATGATCGTCACCAGGCCCTGGCCGACCTCGCACGCCGCCGTGTGGGCGAGCGCGACGAGTTCGCCGTTGATGACCTGGACCCGCACGCGCGCGGTCGAGTAGTCGTCGTAGCCCTCGGAGAAGCAGACGTTCTTGATGCCGACCGCGTACCCGATCCCGCGCACCACGCCCTCGCCGTGGGTGGTGTTCGAGACGCCGCCGGGCATCGAGCGCAGGTCGAGCGTGGTCGACACTGGCGGCAGCGGCTTGTCCTTGACCAGCTTCAGCAGTTGCGCGACCGGCGCGGCCGAGTCGACGACCTGGCCGGTCGGCATGACCGAGCCCTCGGTCATCGCGTTGGCGATCCGCACGTCGACCGGGTCCATGCCCAGGGCTTCGGCCAGTTTGTCCATTTGGGACTCGTAGGCGAAACCCGCCTGCACAGCGCCGAAACCGCGCATCGCGCCGCACGGCGGGTTGTTCGTGTACACGCCCCAGCAGTCGATCGTCACGTTGTCGACCTCGTACGGGCCGACGCCGAGCGTCGCCGCGTTGGCGACGACCGCGCCGGTGCTGGACGCGTACGCGCCGCCGTCGAGGAAGATCCTCGCCTTGACGTAGACCAGCTTCCCGTCACGGGTGGCGCCGTGCTCGTAGTGCAGCACGGCGGGGTGGCGGTGGACGTGGCCGTAGAACGACTCCTCGCGGTTGTAGACCATCTTGACCGGCTTGCGGGTGTGCAGCGCGAGCATGCACGCGTGCACCTGCATCGACAGGTCCTCGCGGCCGCCGAACGCGCCGCCGACGCCGGACAGCGTGAGCCGCACCTTGTCCAGCGGCATCCCCAGCGCGCTCGCGACCTGGCCCTGGTCGACGTGCAGCCACTGCGTGGCGATGTACAGGTCGACGCCGCCGTCCTCGGCGGGCACCGCGAGACCGGACTCCGGCCCGAGGAACGCCTGGTCCTGCATGCCGACCTCGTACCGGCCGGACACCACGACGTCGGCCGTCAGGTCCTGTCCGCCGCGGCGGATCGGCACGTGCCGCACGAGGTTGCCGCCGGGGTGCAGCGGGGTGTCGTCGGCCGCGGTCTCCATGTCCACCACGGGTTCCAGGACCTCGTACTCGACCTTGATCCGCTTCATCGCGCGCGTCGCGGTCTCCGGGTGGTCGGCGCCGACGAGCGCGACCGCTTCACCCTGGTAGCGCACGACGTCGACCGCGAGCACCGGCTGGTCCTTGTGCTCCAGGCCGTACAGGTTCGAGCCCGGCACGTCCTCGTGCGTCAGCACGGCGTACACGCCGGGCACCTTCAACGCCTCGGTCAGGTCGATCGACACGATCCGCGCGTACGGGTGCGGGCTGCGCAGCGTCGAGCCCCAGATCATGTCCTCGTGCCACAGGTCGGACGCGTAGGCGAACTCGCCGCGGACCTTGAGGTTGCCGTCCGGGCGCTGGGGGCTGGTGCCGATGCCTCCCGTGACGCTGGAGGTCAGCTCTGCGGGGGTCAGACTCATCGGGACACCTCGATCAGCTTTGCGCTCGCGGACTTCAGCTCGCGGGCGAGATCGTCCGCCTGCGCGGTGCGGAGTTCTCCTTCGGAGACCACGGTCCTGCCGCCGACCAGCAGCAGCTTCAGCCGCGGCTGCGGGCCGAACACCAGCGCGGCCACCGGATCGGTCATGCCCGCGTGGTCGACGCCGTCGAGCCGCCACAGCGCCAGGTCGGCGAGCTTGCCCGGCTCGATCGAGCCGATCTCGTCCTCCCGGCCGAGGCAGCGGGCGCCGCCCATCGTGCCCAGCCACAGGGCCTGGCGGAACGTCATCGCCTTCGGACCGCCGCGCTGACGGGCCTGCACGACGGACTGGCGCAGTTCGGCGACCAGACCGCCGTCCTCGTTGGACGCCGCGCCGTCGACCCCGAGGCCGACCGGCGCGCCGGCGTCCAGCAGGTCGCGGACCGGCGCGATGCCGGTGCCCAGCCGTCCGTTGGACGTCGGGCAGTGCGCGGACCCGGTGCTCGTGGCCCCCAGCCGCTTCACGGCGTCGCCGGACAGGTGAACGGTGTGCGCGAGCCACACGTCGTCACCGAGCCAGCCGAGCCGTTCGGCGTACTCGGTGGGCGTGCAGCCGTTCTCGGCCTGGCACTGCTCCTCCTCGTCGACCGTCTCGGCGAGGTGGGTGTGCAGCCGGACCCCCTCGCGGCGCGCCAACTCCGCCGCGCCGGTCATCAGTTCGGGGCTGACGGAGAACGGGGAGCACGGGCCGACGGCCACGTGGACCAGCGCGTTGCGCGCCGGGTCGTGGTGGTCGGCGATGGCCCGTTCGGTCGCGATCAGCGCGGCCTCGGTCTCCTCGACCAGGTTGTCCGGCGGCAGCCCGCCGTGCGACTGGCCGCGGTCCATCGAGCCGCGGACGGCGTGCAGCCGGATGCCGATCCGCCTGCCCGCGGTCACCAGCGCGTCGAACTGGTCGCCGCCCTCGCGGGGGAACACGTAGTGGTGGTCGGCGGCGGTCGTGCAGCCGGTCACCGCGAGCCGGGCCAGGCCCGCGGACGCGGCGGCGTGGGTGGTGACCGCGTCCAGGCCGCGCCACACCGGGTACAGCGTGGTCAGCCACTCGAACAGGGTCGCGTCCTGCGCGAAACCCCTGGTGGCCCACTGGTAGAGGTGGTGGTGGGTGTTGACCAGCCCCGGGGTGAGCAGGCAGCCGGAGCCGTCGACGTAGGTGTGCGGGCCGGTCTGGGTGGGCGCCGGGCCCGAGCCGACGGACAGGATGGCATCGCCGTCCACGACCACGTGGCCGTAGGCGTGCTCGGTGCCCGCTGAGTCCACTGTGGACACGGCGACCCGGTCGATCACGGTGATCATCGGCGGGCCGCCGCGAGCCGGACTGCGTCCAGGATCTTCTCGTACCCGGTGCAGCGGCACAGGTTCCCGGCCAGCGCTTCGCGGATCTCCGGGTCGCTCGGCTGCGGCACGCGGTCGAGCAGGTCGTGCGCCGCGACGACGAGACCGGGCGTGCAGAACCCGCACTGCACCGCGCCCGCCTCGACGAACGCCTCCTGCACGGGGTCGAGCCGGTCGCCGTCGGCGAGCCCCTCGACCGTGAGCACCTCGCGGTCCTGCACCTGACCGGCCGCGACCAGGCAGGAGCACACCGGCACGCTGTCGAGGTACACCGTGCACGACCCGCACTCGCCCTGCTCGCAGGCGTTCTTCGAACCGGGCAGGCCCAGCCGTTCGCGCAGCATGAACAGCAGGCTCTCGCCCTCCCAGACGTCGTCGGCCTGCCGCTGCTCGCCGTTGACGGTCACGTTCACGCGCATTCGCGGGTCTCCTTGCCGAGGTAGTCCTGCCACGCCCAACCCAGCGTCCTGCGGGCGAGCACGGCCAGTGCGTGCTTGCGGTACGCGGCACTGCCGCGCACGTCGTCGATCGGGCTCGCGGCCTCCGCGACCAGCTCGCCGAAGCGGCGCTTCACCGAGTCCAGCAGCGGTTTCGGCGCGTCCCAGTCCAGCTCGCCCGCCAGGAACTCCTCGGCGGCCGTGGCGTGCCGGGGCGTCGGGGCGGCCGAGCCGACCGCCGCGCCGACGCGCCTCTCGGCGGGGTGCAGGGCGACGGCGAACGAGCACACCGCGATCACCATGGCGTTGCGGGTGCCGACCTTCGCGAACTGCTCCGGGCCCGGCGTGGCGTTGAGGTGCACGGCGGCGATCAGCTCGTCGGGCTCCAGGGCGTTCCGCTTCACGCCGAGGTAGAACTCGGCGGCGGGGATCATCCTGGTGCCGCGCGTGGAGGCGACCTCGATGACCGCGTCACCGGCCAGCAGCACCGGGTGCGTGTCGCCCGCGGGGGAGGCCGCGCCGAGGTTGCCGCCGACCGTGCCGCGGTTGCGGATCTGCGGCGACCCGACCGTGCGCGACGCCATGGCCAGGCCGGGCAGCCGCGCGCCGAGCTGGTCGATGATCCGGGTGTACGGCACGCCGGAGCCCACGCGGAGCTTGCCGTCCACGGTCGACCACTCGCGCAGCTCCTCGACGCGGGTGAGGTCGAGCAGCGCCGCGGGCCTGCGGTGGTCGAAGTTCAACTCCACCATCACGTCCGTGCCGCCTGCGATCGGCACGACGTCCGGCCGCTCGGCCTTGACGGCCAGCGCCTCGGCGAAGGTGTTGGGGCGTAGGAAGTCCATCAGCTGCCTCGGTAGGTCGAGTACGCGAACGGGGACAACAGCAGCGGCACGTGGTAGTGCTCGGCCGGGTCGGCGACGTGGAACGTCAGCACGACTTCGGGGAAGAACGGCGCGATCGGGCCGGTGTCGAACACGAGCCGGTAGACGCCGACCTCGGTGGCGTCCCAGCCGGTGATCCGACCGTCGGCGCCGGTCTCCCCGGCGGACACGAGCGTTCCGTCCGCGCGTTCGAGCCGCACGGCCAGCCCGGTGGCTGGCCTGCCGCGCTGCGCGTCCAGCACGTGGGTGGAGATCGTCACTCGCCCTCCAATCGGTGTGTGAGCCAGTACACAGAGGAGGGCCAGGGGACAGCTACGGCGGGGCGCATGAACTCAAGGCTCCTACAGGCAGTGCATTTGTGCTTTCCTACAAACCCGATCGGACGAGGGAGGTGGACGCGGTGCTGGTGCGCGCCCTGCTCGGGATGCCGGAGCTGCGGTTGCGCCTGAGGTCCGGCGACGAGCTGCTCGACCGGCCCGTGACCAGGCTGTACGGCACCGAACTACCCGACCCGGCGAGGTACCTCTCCGGAGGGGAGCTGGTGCTCTCCGGCCTGCTGTGGCACCGGGAACCCGCCGATTGTGAAGTGTTTGTTTCCTCCCTCGCACACGCGGGAGTGGCCGCGCTGGCGGCGAGCGAGGCGGAGTCGCGGGAGCTTCCGACAGCGCTGCTGGAGGCGTGCCTCAGGCACGGCGTGCCGCTGCTGGAGGTGCCGGTCGACCTGTCGTTCGCGACCATCACCGAACGCGTCGTGCTCGAACTGGCCGCCGAACGGGTGGGCGACGCGGGCACGATGCTCGGACGGCACCGGCGGCTGCTGACTGTCGTCGCCGAAGGCCTGGCCGCGCTGGTCGAAGCCGGGGCGGAGGAACTGGGAGCGAGCTGTGCGGTGCTGTCCACGACCGGCAGGCTGGTCGCGGGCGTCGAGGTGGACCAGCCCGCCGCGCTCGTGCGGGACTTCCTGCGCGCGGACCGGCTGCCGAAGGTCGTGCGCGGCACGACGCTGCTGCCGGTCGCCGAACGCGGCGGCGGCAGGCTGACGAACTGGATCCTGGCCGTCGCGGGGGACCTGTCGCACGACGAGGTCGCCACCGAGCTGGCCAGCCTCGTCGCGCTGGAGCGGTCGCGGATCGCGCAGGGCCGGGTGATCGAGAACCGCGCCGCCGGACCGCTGCTGCGGCTCGTGCTGGACGGCTCGGCGGGACCGGGCGAGCTGCGCTCGCGGGTGTCGGCGGCCGGCTTCGACCCGGACGCGCCCCTGCGGGTGCTGACGCTGTCCACGTCCGACCGCCGGACCGACCTCGCCGCGGCCGTGCTGGAGGAGCTGGTCGCCCAGATCGCCCCGCGCGCGCTGGTCGCGACGGTCGACTCCGAGGTGTACGCGGTGACGCCCGCCGACGTCGACCACCCCGCCGACGTCGCTCGGAAGGCGTTGCGCGCCTTGGAACCCGGCCTCGACTCGACCCGGTTGCTGGTCGGGATCAGCTCACCGGTCGGCGTCGCCGGACTGCGCGGCGCGCTGGAGGAGGCGTCGCACGCGCGGCGGTTGGGGGAGGCGCGGACCGGCCGCACGTGCGTGGTGGCGGGCGAGGAGATCGCGCTGCACCAACTGCTCCTGGCGGGTGTGCCGGAGGAACTGCGCGCCTCGGTGCGGCGGAGGCTGCTGGGCGCGGTGCTGGACTACGACTTCGAGCACGGCACCGACCTCGTCGGCACGCTGCGGGTGTTCCTGGACGACTCGGGCTCGTGGACCGCGGCGGCGGCAAAGCTGCACGTCCACGTCAACACCCTGCGGTACCGGATGGGGAGGGTGGAGCAGTTGCTCGGCGTCGACCTCGGGCACTTCGCCACGCGGGTCGACCTGTACTTGGCCCTCCGCTCGGGGGCGGGCACGCCGTAGACTTCCGGTATGGCCGAGGTTCCGGTCCAGAACCTGGTGCTGTACGCCGCCGTGGTGACCACACCGGTGGTGCTGTGCTGGGCGGCGATCGTGGTGCCGAAGCTGGTTCGGCGGATCAGGCGCCGCACCCCCGTGACGCTGTACGGGCCGTCGATCGAACAGGTGTCGGCGGATCTGCGCCGCGTGCACCGGGTCCTGGCGGGCTTCGAGGCGGGCACTCCGGCCGTTCGCCGTCGAGGCGCCCGGCAAGCCTACGACGCGCTGCTGGCGCAGGCGTGCCAGGCCGTGGAGGTCGAGCACCGGTTGCACCTCCTCCCCGAGGGCATGGACCGCGAACTGGAGCGGCTGCGCGTCGAGGAGTCCCTGCGGTCCGCGGGACTCGCCATTCCGTGAGCCCTTCCCGCGGACGACCGTGGAGGAACCCGCACAGGGCAGGCCCCTCCACGGCGGTTCCGGCGACGGGGGACGTCACCGGGCTTGTTGCCACGGCACTCTCGTCGGACGCTGACCGGTCACGAGGAACTCCTCGATGGCGGCGGCCAAGGTCGGCACGGGGATCTCGCAGTGCGTGGGGAACTCGATCCCCGCGTACTCCGTCCGCTGCGGCGGGCCTTCGCCCAACGTGACCCAGGTGCCGGTCGTGCTGTCCGCGTAGAGGATCGCGCCTCGATCACCCCGCACCCCGACCGTGACCTCGTGGTCCGGGTAACCGGAGTCCAAGGTCGGGCGGTCGGTGTGGATGAGCAGCGCGTTGTCGCTGCGGGGATCGGTGAGGCGGTCGAGGAGACGGGTGATGTCATCGCCCTGGCGCAGCTCGTCGACTTGGCCGAGCCAACTCCGGTCGCCCGCCACGGCGACGGAGTAGTGCGCCTCGATCATGGCCTACTCCTTGCAGGTCTTGTTGGTGTTGATGCAGTTGACCAGGCGCTTCATGATCTGGTCCGACATGACGTTCGCGAAGTCGTCGTGGTCGGTCGCCGGGTCGTGCTCCTCGGCGGGGAACGAGTCCACCGCGTACTGGCCGTTCTGCTGCACGTCGGCCGGGATGTCGTAGGTCAGCGTGATGCGGAGCTGCGGAATGGCCTTGAAACCGTTCTGGCACTGGCCGTTGGCGTCGGCGAACGCGACGTGGTCGCGGTGGTTGGCGCTGTCGGTGTTCTTGCCGTCCCAGCAGCCCGGGAAGTCGTGGATCCGCTTGACCGCCGCGCCGTTCGGGCAGATCGTGTACTTGTCGAGCAGCACCTCGTCCTCGAAGCCCTCGCAGGTCCAGGAAGCCTTGGTGTTCTTGTCCCCGTTGATGGAGCGCTTGGCGTCGCCGTAGAGGATCTTGAGGAACTTGGGCATCGCGACCACGTCACCGACGGGGCTGCCGCGGAAGGTGAGGTCCACCGCCTTCGGCTCCTGGATCACACCGTCGTTGCCGGGAAGCTCCTCGGCCGCGTCCGGACCCAGGTTGGCCTCGTTCTCGGCGGCGTCGGCGGCGGCCTGGTCGTCCTGGGCACCCGCGTTCCCGGCGGCGTTCCCAGCGGCGTTCTCGTTGGCGTTCTCGTCGGCTGCGGCGTCCTCGGCGGCTTGGTCCTGGTTCGCCTGGCCCTGCTGCTGCTTGTTCTGCCGGCCGTCGCGCTGGTTGCCGTTCTCGTCCTGGCCGTTGTCGCGCTGGCCGTTCTGCTTCAGGCCCTGCGGCTGGTCGTTCCGGTTGCCGCCACGCTGGTCGTTGTCACCCTGCTGGTCGTTCTGGCCCTGCTGCTGGTCGTTCTGACCGCCGCGCTGGTTGTTGCCGCCCTGCTGCTGGTTCCGGTTGCCCTGCTGCTGGTTCTGACCGGCCTGCTCTTCTGCGGGGGCCTCCGCGGGGGCTTCCGCGCCTTCTTCGGCGGCGGCTTCCTCCTCACCCTTGTCGATCCGGATGACCGGCCAGAAGTAGGCCGACTTGTCACCGTTCTTGCAGGTGGTCCCGCCCGCCTGGAGGCTCTCGTCGGTGGAGTTCGCGTCGGTCGTCAGGTTGCCGACGTAGTCGTGGAGGTGCTCCGCACCGTTCTCGACACCGGGCGCCGCGATGAAGTTGGCACCGTTGAAGTGCTTGTTCTCGTTCAGGCCGCAGTCGACGGTGAACGTGCCGGTGGTCGCGTCCTCTTGAGGTGTCGGGACCTTGACGTTGGCGTTGACCGTGGTGATGTCGACGAACAGCGATTTGTCAGCGCCGTCGGCCCGAGCCTGTCCCTGGTCGCCGGTGGTGGTGAACGCGACGGCCAGACCAACCGTGAGTGCCAATCCGGTCATTCCCGCTGTCAGCTTCGCGCGGCGGGAGAAGGAATGCCGTCCCTGGGAACGCGTCATGTGATGTGTCACCTCGTCGTTTGGCACGCGCAGAGCGCTTCGATCCCCGGCCGCCTGACGGCGGTGGACACTGGGGCATACGTACCAATGCGCTGCCGATGCTCCTCCGCGACCGCGTCGTTACCTTTCCGTTACCTGCCTTAAGCGGTCAAATCGGGCAGGAGAACGACGTGACGTGGGGTTTCATCGAACCTTCACGGTTGGTGAATCAGCACCGGCTTGAAGTTGATTTAAGGCTGCCGCCGCACGTGTGGCGTAGAACGCACGGTCTGACAGAAGTCGTTGGGCTACATGGGTTTCCATCCCGAACCCAGCTGCGCTTCGAGGGGTCGGGGAAGTGAGACGGGGTCGACCTCCACGTCCCGCTCCGGAGCGTTCAGCCCCAGCAGTCGGTGAATAGTCAACCTGAGGGCGACCGATCACGGCGGGCACGGCCTCGGGGCAGGACGTGCGCAGCACGGCCAACTCCGCCTCGTGCGGCAGCACGGTCGCCGTTGCGACCACCCGCCCGTCACACACCAGCACTTCCCGCGCCAACCCGTGCGACCGCCAGCACCAGGGCGTTGAGCAGCCCAGCCAGCGTCACCCGCCCTGCCAAACCCGACCCGACCGCCTCTTTCGTCCACTCCACGCCCTCACCTCGCCCGTGCGGAAGTCACCCGATGGAGCCTTGCACTTCCCGCAGGTCACGAGGTTCCCTGGACGTGGGGGTGAGGCGTGGTGACTCAGAGGGGCACGACCGCGTCCTCGACGGCCAACGAGGTGTCCGGCCAGGTGTCCGGCCAGGTCGTGCAGGCGGGCAGCATCGGCAGCGTCCACCTGCATGAAGCGACCCCGGTGGCGGTCGTCCCCCGGCAGTTGCCGCCCGCGGCGCGCGGGTTCGCGGGCAGGCGGTTCGAGGTGGACCACCTGGAGCGCTGGCTGGGCGACGACGACCCGCTGTGCGTGGTGATCAGCGGTGCCGGTGGGGTCGGCAAGACGACGCTCGCGCTGCGGTGGCTGCACGACGTGCGCGACAGCTTCCCGGACGGCCAGCTCTACCTCGACCTCGACGCCTTCTCCGCCACGGGCCCGGTGCGGTCCGAGGAGGCGTTGGAGTGCTTCCTGCTGGCGCTGGGCGTCGCGCCGGACCGCGTCCCACCCGACCTGGCCGGGCGCACCGCGATGTTCCGGTCGATCACCGCTGAGCTGTCCCTGGTCGTGCTGCTGGACAACGCGACATCGGCGGCGCAGGTCAGACCGCTGCTGCCCGCGTCACCCACGTGCGCCGCGGTCGTCACGAGCCGCTGGCGCCTGGTCGGGCTCGGCATGGAGGGTGCGAGGTTCCTGGAACTCGAACCGATGGAGACCGAGGCATCCCTCGAACTGCTGGCCAAGGCGGTGGGGGATGACCGGCTGTCCGGCGAGCACGGCGCGGCACGGGAGCTGACGGCCCTGTGCGGAGGTCTGCCGCTGGCGCTGTCCGTGGTGGCGGCCCGGTTGTCTGCGCACCCGAGGCGTTCCCTGTCGCGCGAAGCGGGCGACCTCCGCGCCGAGCGCGACAGGTTCTCCGGTCTGACGCTGGGAGCGGACGTCTCGGTCGAAGCGGTGCTCGACCTGTCGTACCGGGACCTGACCTCGCGGCAGGCCTCGGTCTACCGGACCTGCGCCCTGCACCCTGGAACCGAGTTCGGCGCGGAGGTCGTCTCGGACGCGCTCGGCGACCCGTCGGCGACCGCGCTGGCCGACCTGGTCGAAGCCAACCTGCTGGTCGAGGTGGGCGACCACCGGTTCCGCTACCACGACCTGCTTCGGCTGCACGCTCTGCGCAAGGCGGAGCAGGAGACCCTTGCCGGAGAACGGAGTGCGCTGTCCTCAGCGATGATCCGGTGGTACCTCGACACGCTGGTGGCCGCGGACGCGCTGCTGCGTCCCACCCGCCGTCGGGTCGGCCCCCGTTTCACGGCGCCGCCGGACCGCGCGGAGCTGTTCACCAGCGAGCGGGAAGCGCTGCGGTGGTTCGACGTCGAGCGCGCGAACCTGCGCCAGGCGTGCCTGCACTCGGTGGACCTCGGGTTGGACGACCTGGCCTGGC
This sequence comes from Umezawaea sp. cmx-9-4, assembly GCA_049997955.1. Lineage (GTDB taxonomy): Bacteria > Actinomycetota > Actinomycetes > Mycobacteriales > Pseudonocardiaceae > Umezawaea. Next base: position 14,310 of record JAEBDY010000007.1, read on the forward strand.
AGTTCTGCGAGGCGATGTGGAGCGGTTTCCTGCACACCCGCCACTACGACGACTGGTTCGCCTGCCACCACGTCGGTCTCGCCGCGTCGGTGCGGTCCGCCAACCGCGCCGCCGAAGGCCAGTTGCGCCTGCAGTTGTCGTACGCCTTCAGCGAGCTGGGGAGGTACGACGAGGCGTTGGAGCAGGGCACGGCCGCGTTGCGGATCGAGGAGGAGGGCGGTGACCGGGGAGCTGTCGCCGCGGTGCTGAACCAGCTCGCGGGCATCGCGCAGGCCGGTGGCGACCTGACGACCGCGTTGTCCCTGCTGCACCAGGTCAGGGAGATCCGGCAGGAGATCGGTACCGCGCGGGCTCTGGCGTTCTGCGGCAGGCGGATCGGCCAGGTGCTGGCTGACCAGGGGCACTACCCGGAAGCGGTGCGGGAGTTGGCCGCGGCGGTCGACGCGATGACGCGACTGGGCGACCAGGTGCAGCGGGCGTGGTCGCTGGTGGCGCTCGGGAGGACCTACCTGCGTTGGGACCGAGCCGGTGAGGCGGCCGCGGCCCTCCAGACCGCTCTGGGGATCATGAGCCTGGTGGGAACCCCCTTCTACGAGGCGGAAGTGCTGACAGCGCTCGGGGAGGCCGCCGTGGCGCTCGACGACCTCCCCGCCGCGCGGCGGCACTACTCGGGCGCACTGGAGCGGTACGTCCAGGTCGAGGAACCCAAGGCCGTGGACCTGCGGGCGAGGCTCGACGCCGTGACCGACGTGCCGCCGCAGGCGACCCGAGACAGCAGGACGTAGGCGAGCGCCGCGCAGCGCAGACCGGAACCGTCGTGCCGCAGGGTGATCCGCCTGCCGTCACGCGACCACGCGGTCCACGTCCGGTCACCCGTGGCCCGGAGCACCACCGCGCACCCCGGCAGTGAGCGGAACACCTGCTCCGCCGACTCGGTCGTCACGACGACGTCGGCGCACGACCACCGTTCGGGCGCGGCGACGTCCATGAGTGCCACCAGGAAGTGGTCGCGCGACCCCCACCGGACCCGGTGCACGCCGGTCACGCCGCGTCCTGCTGCCGCAGCGGAACGGGGAGGGGCAGGTGGGCGGTGCGGGCGGGTGAGGGTGGATCCGGCAGGTCGAGCAGCCGGTACATGGTGGCGCGCAAGGCCCGCGCCGCTTCACCTGGCCTGCTGGAGAGCGCCTCGGCCACCACGGCCGGTTCGACGCTCCCGAACTGCGGCAGCAGCAATCGGCCGGGATCCAAGCGGGGCGCCGTTCGTGCCACGACGTCCGCAGGACTGCCTTCGCGGACGTTGTCGTGCGGGAACGCGGCCAGCAGCACCGGCGTGCCAATCGCGGCGGCGTACTGGGTCGTGGACCCGTGGTCCCCGAGCACCACGTCGCTCGCGATCGTGGTAGCCCGCCAGCCCTCGTCCGGCGGGATCAGCAGCAGGCCGGCGGCGACGTGGTCGTCGAGCCACGCCCGCACCTGCCAAGCCCCGTGCACCGCCCAGATGTGCGGGTGCAGGATCGCCGCGATCCGGTGGTCCCGGCGGGGCAGTTCGTCCAGCAGGCGTCCGCACAACTCGAACCACGTGCCGAACGCGGAGTCCCGCGACCACGTGGAGCTGATCGTGACGAGCCGCTGGTCGTCCGCGACCCCCAGAGCCCTCCGGTAGTCGCCGCGCCGGTGCGTGCTCGCCATCATCCGGTCCAGGCAGACGTCGCCGACCACGACGGCCGTGCCGAGTGCTTCCGGGCAGGACTCGCGCAGCGCGGCGACCTCGTCGTCGTGCGTCAGCGCGATGGCCGCGGGGAGCAGGCGGCCTCGGCGCACGAGCGATTCGCGGCTCAGACCGGGGAGGGGTATCGACCCCTTCCCCGCGTGCCGCCCGAACTTCCGGGACGCGAGGCTGCTCGCGCCGTGCGGCAGCAACAAGACCCGGCCGCGCACCTGCTCCAGGTCGTTGTACCCGGCGGCGAGGACGAGGTCGAACTCGTTCTCGACCGCCTGGTGCCACGGGATGACGAGCCCGCCCTGCCGCCGCACGAACTCCTCCGTGCCGTGCCACAGCCGCCCGGTCTCGGACACGCTGAACACCACCTGGATGCGAGAATCGTTGCGCAGCAACGGAATCACGTCCGATACGAGTCTGGTACCCGCCGCGAGGTGCGGGACCACGACCAGGACCGTCCGGCATCCCGCCACCGTGACGCGCTTGTCCGCGCCGAGCCCGATGGGCCCGCGGATCCACTGCTCCCTCATCGCCGGACCTCCTTCAGCACGTCGCCCGTACCGCAGTCGAACGTGGGCACACCGTGAGCGGCCAGTGCCTCGTGGTCCACGGCGCGGTGCCTGGTCATGATCACGACGGCGTCGACGGCGGACCAGTCCACGTCGTCCAGCGAAACGCCGTGCAGGACCCCGCCGTCGGCCAGGTCGAGGCGGGGAACGTGCGGGTCGTGGTACTCGACGGACGCCACCCGCCTCAACTCCTCGACCACGGTCACCGCCGCGGACTGGCGCACGTTCGGGACGTTGGCCTTGTACGTCACGCCGACAACGAGGATCCTGCTGCCGCGCAACGACTTCCCGAACACCTTCTCGATCCGGTGGACGGTGTGCAGCGGCATCGCGTCGTTGAGGGCGAGCGCCGCGTCCACCACGGCGCTGTGCAGACCCGCCCGGCGCGCGCTGAGGGAGAAGAACCGCGCGGCGACGGGGACGCAGTCACCGCCGGCCCCGGCGCTCGGCGCGTGCGCGAGAAAGCCGAACGGCTTCGTCCCCGCAGCCCGCAGCACTTCCGCCACGTCCACCCCGTGCGCCCGGCACAACTCCGAGAGCTCGTTCACCAACGAGATGTTGACCATCCGGAACGTGTTCTCGAAGACCTTCACCAGTTCGGCAGTCAGCGGCGACCCGACCTCGACCACCTGGTTGCCGATGGCGCCCACGAAACGGGCCGCCCGTTCCGTGCACGCGGGCGTGTACCCGCCGACCACTCGCGGAACGTCCTGGAGCGGGTGGGACGACCGACCGGGATCGATCCGCATGGGCGCACTCGCGATGGCGAAGTCCGTTCCCGCTCGTAGCCCGGACTGCTCTTCCAGCAACGGCACGAGGTGCTCGTCCACCGTGCCGGGCGGGCAGGTGCTCTGCACCAGCACCAGGTCATCCACCCCGATGACCGCCGCCACCGACGTGATCGCCGCCGTCAACGCCGTCAGGTCGACCCCACCACGCCGGTCCGGCGGGGTGGGCACGCAGAGGACGTAGGTCCGGGCACGGGGAACCCCGCCACCCGAGATGCCGAGTCCGCCCGCGGCGATCACGTCGCCGACCGCGCGCTCCGAGACGGTGCCGAGCCCAAAACCGGGCACCTCTTCGGTGATCTGCCGGACACGCTCCGGCGAGACGTCCAGGCCGACGACCGTCGAGCCCGCCTCCGCCGCGGCGAGCGCGGTGGGCAATCCGGTGAACCCCAACCCCAATACGACGACATCCGGTGTCCTCATCAACGAGTCCTTTGTTCGGTGAGAAGCGGTGCCATCAGCGTGGAAGGGGGTTCTGGTCGACCTGCCTTCCGGTCTTGGTCGATATGGCGTCATCCCTGTTCGGGAGGTTGCGAGTGATCTTCGATTTGATGAATCCGCTTTAGTACGGCATTTGGCAGCTGGATTGGTCTTTCGGATCCCCTTCATTGGTCTTTCATGCACCTGAAGGCTCTGCGGATTAGCCCGACTGGGCTACTTTCCGTCACATGGTCATATCGGATGGTGACAAAGTGGTGGTGAGGGAGTCGGATCAAGGGCACACTACAAAAGCAACCATTGCTTCCAGCGGGGGGTGGCGCTGGTGACCATCGATTTCCGGATCCTGGGCCGAACGTGCGTTCGAGTCCGCGGTGAGTTCACCAGCAGCTGGGGTGCACCCAAGGAGCGCGGTGTCCTGGCCGCGCTGCTGTTGCACTCCGGGAAAGCACTTTCCGCCCGCACTTTGGCGGAATGGGTATGGCCGGAAGACAAAGCGCCGAAGGACCCGATCGGCGCGCTCTACACTCACACCACCCGAATACGCACGGCTCTGCGCAGAGCCGATGTAAATTTCGAGTTGACGAGCGAGGAGGGTGATTACCGCCTGGTCGTCGACCCGTCCTCGATCGACCACCGGGCCTTTCGGACGGCTGTCGGCGAGGCGCGGAAGATCGGGATCGCGGGTGACCACGAGCGCGTCCGCACGGTGCTTCAAGACGCGCTCGCCCTGTGGCACGGCGAACCGATCGCTGATCTGGACACCGACCGCGCGGTGAACTGGCGTCGGGGGGTCATCCGCGACGACTGGCTCCAAGCCAACAAGATCCTGCTGCAAGGCCTTCACGGCTCCGGGGCGTTCACCGAGATGCTCGACCTGCTCCAAGCCGTCCAGGCCGAGCACGACTTGGACGTGCTGCTGGCCCAGTACCGGTTGCAGGCACTGTACTCACTCGACCGCGGCGTGGAAGCCGTCGAGTACTACTTGGACTACTACCACCGCGCGAAGGCGGCGGAGAGCGACCTCCGGGCCGACGAACTGCGCGACTTCCACGACGGACTCATCCAGCCGAAGAAGCCTCGGCGGAACACCACGACACAGGCGGGATCCTTCGTGTCGCCGCAGAACCTGCCGTACGACGTCGACGAGCTCGCGGGCAGGGCGGATCTGGTTGCCGAACTCGACGCCCTGGTCGCGAACCCGGTGAAGCCGAGGGTGATCACCCTGGACGGACTGCCGGGTGTCGGCAAGAGCGCTTTGGCGGTGCACTGGGCGTACCGCGTCGGCGCCCGGTTCCCCGACGGAGTCTGGTTCGTGAACCTCAACGGGTTCGGTGACGGGGTCGTGGTCGAAGAGGAAGAGGTGGTCACCGGCCTGTTGGCGGCGTTCCGGATCCCCGTCGGTCCTCCGAACTCACCGGAGACCCGACGCACCAAGCTGCGCGAGATCCTGATGACGCGGCGACTGCTGGTTCTGCTCGACAACGCCAACGATGCCGCGCACGTCGAGCCCCTGGTCCGGCTCTTCTCCGGTTCGGTCGTACTGGTGACGAGCCGGAAGCGGTTGAGCGAACTGGCCCTGTTGCACGGCGCGCGCTGCTTCACCGTTCCTCCGCTGGAGAACGACCACGCCACCGGATTGCTTGAGAGCCGCATCGGTGCTCGATCTGCCACTGAGCCGGAAGCGCTCGCGCAACTCGCCGCTCTGGGAAGCGGCCTTCCCCTGGTGCTCGCCATCATCGGCGAGTACGTGGCTGCTCAGCAGGCAAGATCGTTGAGAGATGTCGCGGAGCAGTTGAAGCAGCGCCACGCCGTGCTCGACCTGGGCTGCGAAGGCAGCCTGACGACGTCGGTGCGGGCGGTGTTCGACTGCTCCTACCGGGATCTGCCCCAGGAGCGACAACGTCTGTTCAGGCTGCTGAGCGCGTACCCCGGTCTCGACTTCTCGCCGCAGGTCGCCGCCGCCGTGGTCGGCGCCCCGATCGGCGCTGTCCGCGCGCAGCTCGACGGCCTCGTGTGGTCTCGGCTCCTTGAGGTCCGGCAGGACGACCGCTACGCGTTCCACGACCTCGTGCGCGATTACGCGATCGAGCGACTGGAGGTCGAGGAGTCGACGGAGGATCGCGGCGCGGCCGGTCTCAGGATGATCGACTGGTTCACGCACACCTGCAACAACGTCGACCGGAAGTTGTACCCGTACCGCGAAGGCGTGCCAATGCTGCCCATCGGCGACGGGGTCGAGCCGCTGTCCTTCGGCGATGACGACGCGGCGATGAACTGGTGCGTGCGCGAGCGCTCAGAGATCGTCGGCGTGATCGAGTACGCGGTGGCCACGGAGTTGCACGACCACGTGTGGAGGCTCGTGAACGCCATAGGGGAGGTGATGCTCGGGCAGGGCTTCAAGGCCGAGGTCATGCAGGCGCTCACCGCGGCGGTCGACTCGGCCAGGGCGGTAGGGAACGTTTTCGGCGAGGAGGGCTCGCTGTCGAACCTGGGGTTCGCCCACGAAAGGTTCCACGAGCACGAAGAAGCCGCCAAGTGCCACCGCCGCGCCTATGAGCTGTCCGTCCGGATTGATGATCGGATCGGTGTGGCCATCGCGTTGCGCAACATGGCGGTGGGGGCTACGGCGATGGGGAACCACTCCGAGGCCGAGGAAATGTTCGGCCGTGCGCTGGCGATCGCCAGGCAGGAGAACGACCTCGACACCGAGGCGGGCGTGCTGCACCGCATGGGTGAGGCGATGCGGAAGCGCGGACAACTGGACGACGCGCTCGCGCACCTCCACTTCGCCTGGGGCCTCAGGGAGCGCATCGGTGACGCGCGGGGTCGGGGTGCGACGCTCGGTGCGATCGCCTTGATCCACCTGGAGTTGGGCGACCACCACGGCGCTCTGGGGTTCGCGCACCGGGCGATGGTCGAGTCGCGCCACACCAGGAGCATCGACCTCGAAGGCGAAGCCGCGATCGTGGCGGCCACCGTCCACCGCGACCTCGGAGACCTGGAGAAGGCGAGCTTCTACGGCGAACTGGCGGTGGACCTCACCGGTCGCGCGCGAGACCTGCTTCGCCTGGCGTGGGCGCAGGACGTGCTCGGCCAGGTCCGCTGGCGCCAAGCCAGGCATCGGGATGCCCGTGAGTGCTGGGAATTGGCCTGCGGTCTCTACACTGAGATGAAAGATTCCAGGGCCTCTGGAATACGAGCTCAGTTGGACGAGTGGGATGAACCAGAGATTCCGCTGACGCGTACGGAATCGGCCGTGGAGCAATGTCCACCCATTGGTGACGTAGGTGCCACCTAAAGTTGACCAGTGGTATGGAATGGTGATTGTTGACGGGTGGTCATGTATTCCTTGATCACCTGCAAAAATTTGATCACGCGATAGGGTTAGGCCACTTCTGGGTGCTTTGTCTACCTAGGGTGAATGGTGGAGTGGAAAACAGCCGAAATTCGCGGCTTCGGTCGTTGTCCGGGTGACCCGTCCCCCTCGTGAGTGGCCTGTTCGTCACCCTGGGTGTTCGGCCCCGGCTCGTGGGCTGTACGTTGCCCCCGTGAAGAAGGCGATCAAGAAGCCCCACGGGGCTGTGCGGCGGCTGAAGAGGGGCGTTCAAGGCCTGGCTGTCGGCACGTTCACTGGCCTCGCATTGGTGTTGGCGACCTCGGTCGCGAGCGCTGCGGATGGCCCGACGACAACGGCGGCCACAGAAGTGACCGCCGTCGCGTCCGGTGTCGCGGGGAGTTCCCCCATGAGCACCAACTCCATGCGCTGGGGATAAGGAGCTTCCAGGCCGGCCGTGAGGTCGGCTCTTCCGATATCCACTAGCGCACCACCGCCCCGGCTCGGCGCCAACCGAGTCGGGGCTTCTTTTTGTGCCGCCTCAGGATGAGGTGCTCTGAGGTCGGTCACAAGTAGGCGTGCCGATTCGCTGGTAAGAGTTACACCACAGGGGTGCGCGACGGCAGCCGATTGTAGTCGGTGCCTTCGGGGCGAATGTGAGCCAAATGTCCGATCGGGCAGTAGGCCGACGGGCTTCCATTTACCTATATCACCAGGTGAGCAATGCCATCATGCACCTCACGCGACATTGGTATTGTCACGATCGCCGCCGCTTCGAGGGTTACGGGTGCCCGAGTGTCTCGGGCGTGTCGGGCAAGGGGATGGGCGACGGTGATCGTCACTGTGGGTAGTTGCCTATGGTGTGAGTGACGTGTCCCGCGTGGCCGACGATCGAGATGTGGTGCCTCGATTCCGAAAATTCGTTAGCGGAACGAAATTGTATCTATAGGGGCACTGGATTGAACTCTCAACCAATGCTTTGGCTGAAGTGGAACCTGGCGGTTCTCCGATGAGTTGTGCGGCTCGGCGCGTGTGGGGTGCCGGCGCACATTGAGCACGACTGCGGCGGAACACGGGATTTCTCCACGGGGAGTGGGTCGATGGCCAGGTGAAAGGGGCGGCGGTGGTGTCGGCCGGTGTGAATGGCTCAGGTGTGGAAGATCCGCCTGCCGCTCGGCCGGGAGGTAGTTGCGCGGTGGCGATGTGCGGCTCGATCGGGGTTCTGTTGGTGCGCAGGGATTTTGGTGCCGTTGAGCATGATGGCGCTCGTCGGCTGGGTCGAGCCTGGGGACGTCCGCGAGGGCGAGCGCTGCCAGGTGGGGCTCGTGGTTGCGGCGAATTCGTTGTGGGGCAACGAGATCAAGAGTCCGGTGGAAGATGGCGATGCGCAGGACCCGGTACTGGCGACCTTCGATGCCGTCGGAGGCGATGGGCGAGTTCCGCCACTGGAGGACCAGCGGCTAGGGAGGAAGCCCTGTGCGGAGATGTCGGTGCAGCCCGTTGTGCCGGTGAGGGGGTCGGGACTGGTGTGGTTGCCCCAGGTGGGTGTGAGGTGGCCGCTCATCCGAGCAAGGGCCTCGGGGTGTCGGGGACGCAGCCGTTGAGGTAGCCGTTGATGATGTGTCCGGCATTGGTGTGGTCCAGTAGCAATTGACCTGTGGTCAATAGGCGTTCGGCCAGTTCGCGTTGTGATTCCGGGTTGACCGGGGTTGCTCCCAGGACGGATATGACGAAATCGGTCGCGTGGGTGGTGACCTCCTTGAGTTCTGCCAGCAGTTCACGGTCTTCTCGGATCACGTGTGGCTCTTCGCCGACTCGTAGCAGTCTGGGCAGGTGGGCCACAGCCACTTTGCGGGGTACTTGCAGGTCGAGGTCGCAGAACGTCTGGCCATCGTCGCCTGACAGGAGGTCTTGGGAGATCACGTGTCGGCCGTCTTGCGAGGGCTGCCAGCGGAAGTCGAACACGGGATCAGGGTGCCTGATCCCGTGGTGCTGTTGACTACGGGGAAGTGCTTTCTAATAGTTGTTCACACCGTGGTGGTAGTGGCGTGGCCGTATTTCGGACCTGGGGTTGGTCGCATGAACGACTTCCACGCGACCATTGGCCGGACGTGATGGCTGCCGGGGCTGGAGCGGGACAAGGTCTGCAGCGACGTGGTGTGGGTGAAGAACCACGGGGTGCTCGCGGCGATGGGTGAGAGCTTGCTGTTCGATGCGGCGCGGGACTGCGGCGAGTTGGAGTTCGAGGCCTTGCTGTTGAGGATCTTCCGGGCGACATTGCTGCCGGGGCTGTCGCGGATCCCGGACTGCACGCGGGCGGCGATCATCGCCGACGATCCGCTGCGGGCCGGGGTGGTGCAGCAGATCGCGTTGCGGTCGGCACGGCAGGCGCGGCTCGGGGAGAGGGATCCGCTTCAGGTGGAGGCGGTCTTCGACGAAGGGCTGCTCTACCACGTGGTTGGTGGGCCGGTGGTGATGAGGGTGCAGCTGCTTTACCTGTCGGAGCGGTCGAACGTGGAGATCCAACTGGGGGACCGCGAGCTGTGCAGTCCGAAGTTCGCTGCCCTGCGAAGAGTTGCGCTGAGCCCTGGCGAGTCGGTGGAGCTGACCGTGGAGGCCGCTGAGCGCTTGTAGAGGGGAGCGATGTGCGACATCCAGTGGCGCAAGTCGAGGCGGAGTGTCAGCCAGGGTGCCTGTGTCGAGGTGGCGTTCGCTGGGCTGGAGGGGACTCCAAGAACCCCTTCGGGCCGGTTCTTGCGGTTGGTCGCCGCAGTTTTGCGGACTTTGTCGTCGCCATGAAGGTGGATCTTTTCAGTTCTTGATGTTCGCCGGTGATGCGGCAGGCTCATGAAGGTTATTCGCATCTCTAATGGTGTTCGATCGCATTAGGGACCTGTGGGTTTGCTGAAGAGCAGTGGTTCAGTCGCGCCCACTGCGAAAGACTTCGGTCGTTGCGGGCACAAACCGCACAAACGACAGGAGTTGGGCATGTCTCGCAGATTCGGCGTGATGGCGGCCGCGGTACTCGGTCTATCGCTGGTGAGCGCGGTACCGGCGACGGCCGACCACGGTCGCGCGTTCCCGGCGGAGTTCGCGCTTCCCAATGGTTTCCTGCCTGAGGGCATCGCGATCGGCGACGAGCCGACGGCGTACTTCGGGTCTCGTGGTGACGGGTCGATCCACCGGGTCGACCTGCGCACCGGAACCGGTTCCACGTTCAGCAAGGGGCCGGGCACGGCCTCGGTCGGGTTGAAGATCGACTCGCGGAAGAGGCTGTTCGTCGCCGGTGGTGGGGCGGGCAATGGTCGAGTGGTCGACGCGCGTTCCGGCGCGATCCTGAAGAGCTACCAGTTCTCGCCGGACGCCGACACGTTCGTGAACGACGTCGTGGTCACCGACAAGGCCGTGTGGTTCACGGATTCGCGCAAGTCGGTGCTTTACAAACTGGCGCTGGGTCGAGGTGGGGCGTTGCCCGCCGAAGCCGTCACGGTGCCGTTGACCGGCGACTTCGTACTGACGCCCGGCGTCAACAACGCGAACGGCATCGCGGAGACGCCCGACGGCCGCGGGCTGCTGGTCGTGCAGAGCAACACGGGCAAGTTGTTCCGCGTGAACCCCTCGACGGGGGTGGCCAAGGGGGTTGACCTGGGTGGCGAGTTGTTGACCAATGGGGACGGTTTGCTGGTCGAGGAGCGGTCGCTCTACGTAGTGCAGAACCGGCTGAACACCGTGGCGAAGTTCTCGCTCGACCGCGCCGGAACCTGCGGTGAACTGGTGACGAAGGTGACTGATCCTCGGTTCGACGTCCCCACGACGGTGGCGTCGTTCGGTCGGAAGCTGTACCTGCCGAACGCCAGGTTCTCTACGCCGCCGACCCCGGAGACGACGTACAACGCCGTGGCGATCCCCAAGCCGTGATGCGCTAACCGGAGGTGAACAGGGAGGTGGCGGGGTCGACGTTCCCATTTGCGGGATTTCACGTCGGCCCCGTGTTCCCATGTGTCACACGAATGGGTACCCTCTCGCTCGCGCCGTGCGAGTGATCGCTGTCTCTTGGTAATGATGATCTTCAGTGTTACCGTTTCGTGGCCAAATGAATGTAAGAGGCCGCTGGCGGATCTCACGTGCAGCGCCTGCCCTGGCAAAACCAGATTCACGAAGCTGCGGAGCGCTGTGAAGCAGAAGAGCAGTTCGGAGACGAACTACAAGACCATCCGGTCACGACTCACGGGTGTCGTGGTCGTCCCGAGCGTCGTGTTGTTGGTGATGTGGGCGCTGTTCTCGTCCTACACCGTCTTCGACGGCTTTTACCAGCGAGCCGTGGCGCAGGGCGTCAAGGACGCCTCCATCCCGGCCGTCGAGACGTTCGCCGCGATCCAGCGCGAGCGCGAGCTGACCATGACGAGCCTGAGCCAGCCCGGCTCCACGACGGACCTGCGCGCGCAGCAGGTGCGGACCGACGAGAGCATCGGCGTGATGAAGGCCGCGTTCGGGGAGCTCGCGTCGAACGCGCCCCCGCAGGTGGTCGAGGGGATCAACAACCTGAACGGCCTGCTGACGCAGCTGCCGAACCGGCGCGCGCAGGTCGAGGCCTCGAAGACCCCGAAGCGCGAGATCTACGACTACTACAACAGCCTCCTCGACGCGGGCTTCACGCTGTTCACCACCCAGGCCCGCATCGTGCCCGACCCGGTGGCGGTGCAGGGGGGTCTCGCCTCGACCCAGTACTTCCAGGCCGCCGACTGGATGTCCCGCGCGGCGTCCATCGCGTCGGGCTCCCTGGCGGCGAACGAGTTCACCGACGACGATCGGGTGGAGTTCGCGAACCTGGTCGGCGCGTACCGCTCCTCGCTGAGCAGCATCCAGCCCTACGCCGAGCCGCAGGTGCGCGAGCACCACGCCCGGATCGTCGAGAGCGACACCTGGAAGAAGGTGGAGGGTTACCAGGCGGACCTGGTCCGCAACGACGGCGTGCGCCCCACCTCCGTGGTGACCCTCCAGGACTGGCAGTCGGCCACGACCGCGCTGAGCGGCGAGCTGATCAAGCTGGTGAAGGAGCAGTCGACCGACGCCACGGACGTCACCCTGGTCAACGGCGAGAGCAAGTTCAACACGGTCCTCATCGGCAGCCTGATCGCCCTGCTCGCGGTGGTCATCGGCATCTTCGTGGCCGTGCGGATCTCCAACCGCCTGGTCAACCGCGCGCTCATCTCGCGCCTGGTGAGGCTGAAGAACGACTCGCTCGACCTGGCGCACGAGCGCCTGCCGAACATCGTCGACCGGCTGCGCAAGGGCGAGCACGTCGACGTGGAGACCGAGGTCCCGTCGCTGGACTACGGCCAGGACGAGATCGGGCAGGTGGCGGACGCGTTCAACGCGGCGCAGTTCACCGCCGTCGCCGCGGCCGTGAAGGAGAGCCAGGTCCGCGACGGCGTCAACCGCGTGTTCCTCGACATCGCGCACCGCAACCAGGGCCTCGTGCACCGCCAGCTCAAGATCCTCGACAAGCTGGAGCGCGAGGAGGAGAACCCGGACCAGCTGGACGCGCTGTTCCAGCTCGACCACCTCGCGACCCGCGCCCGCCGCAACGCCGAGAACCTGATCATCCTCGCGGGCGAGCAGCCGGGACGGCAGTGGCGCAAGCCCGTGCGCATGATCGACATCCTGCGCGCAGGCGTCGCCGAGACCGAGCAGTACGTGCGCGTCAAGATGAACCCGGTCCCCGAGACCGCACTGGTCGGCGGCGCGGTCGCCGACACGATCCACCTCGTCGCGGAGCTCGTCGACAACGCCACGGCGTTCTCGTCGCCGCGCTCCCAGGTCCAGGTGCACAGCAGCCAGGTGCCCCAGGGCATCGTGGTCGAGATCGAGGACCACGGCCTCGGCATGAGCCCGGAGGACCGGGCCCGCGCCAACGAGATGCTCGCCAACCCACCCGAGTTCGACGCCATGTCGCTGCGCGGCGAGTCGCGACTCGGCCTGTTCGTCGTCGCCCGGCTGGCGGCCCGCCGGGGCATCCGCGTGGAACTGCGCGAATCCCTGTACGGCGGAACCCTCGCGCTCGTGCTGATCCCGTCCGAGATCATCGCCGGACCGTCCTCCTCCGTCGAGCCCGCGGGCACCGCGGAGATCAACGTGCGGCGCGGCGCGCCGGAGCACAACCTCGTCCGCTCCGAGAACGGCCACCAGGGCGACCTCGGCGAGGACGCCAGGTTTCCCGGCGCACCGAGTGAGTTTTCCAGTGGAGTGGAAGACTTCTGGGCGAAGGCCGAGACGGACGTCGCCGGAGATTCCCACGCAGCGCCGCGATCGCCCGTGATCGCGCAGGTGGCGTTGCCGCAGCGACCGAGGGAAGCTCAGTGGCCGGTGGACGACCCGGAAGCGCCGGAGACCGTGCAGATGCAGATGGAACGACCGAGGGACCGCCCGGAGCTCCCACGCAGACGCCGTCAGCAGAACCTGGCACCGCAGCTGGCGACGGATGACCACCTCGTCGCACCTGCGCCCGTCGCGGAAGTCGAGATCGAGCGGTCCGCCGAACGCAGCAGACAAGGCTTGGCCGCTTTCCAAAAGGGTGCGCGCGAGGCTCGTCGCAGCGACACCGACCTCGAACCGTGATTCGTCGTGGATGACGTGAGCCTGGAAGGGGCAATCTCCACATGAACGACATGAACAGCCAGCACAACGAACTGAACTGGTTGTTGGAAGACCTGGTCGGTCGGGTGGTGGGAGCGCGGCACGCGGTGGTCCTCTCCGCCGACGGGCTGCTCCTCGGTCGATCGCCGGGACTGTCGAAGGACGACTCGGACCACCTGTCCGCGATGGCGTCGGCGTTCCAGAGCCTCGCGAGGGGAACCGGGCGCCAGTTCGGTGGTGGCGCCGTCCGGCAGACCATCGTCGAGATGGAGCACGCGTACCTCTTCGTCACCGCGGCGGGCCACGGGGCATGCCTCGCTGTGCTCGGAGAGGAGGACGCCGACATGGGCATGATCGCCTACGAGATGAACATGCTCGTGAAAAGGGTCGGCACTTACCTCTCCTCGGCGCCGCGGGTCGAAGTAGTCCCGCCCCTCCCCTCGGCCCGCAGGTCGTCCTGATGACCGGCCGCGACGATCGGTGGTACGACGAGGCAGCGGGGCCGGTGGTGCGCCCCTACGCGATGGTGCGCGGCCGCACCCGCCCGGTGACCGCCGAGCTGCACCTGGTCACCCAGGTGCGCGCGATGCCGTCCGCCTCCGACCCGGAGTCGTTGACGGTGGAGCACTTGGAGATCATGGAGCTGTGCAGGCGGCCGCTGTCGGTCGCCGAGGTCGCCGCCTACCTCGACGTCCCGCTCGTCGTGGTGAAGGTGTTGTTGAGCGACCTCATCCAGCGCGGTGACGTCGTGATCCGCGACCCCGCGAGGGTTGCGGAAATTCCGGACAGGAACCTACTTCAGGCGGTGCTGGATGGCGTCCGTGGAATCTGAGCGGCCGGGCGGAGAGCTGCTCGTCCCCACCCCGGTCAAGATCGTCATCGCCGGTGGCTTCGGCACCGGCAAGACGACGATGGTCAGGTCGGTCAGCGAGATCGCCCCGCTGCAGACCGAGGAACTGCTGACCGAGGCGAGCGTCGGCGTCGACGACCTCGCGGGCGTCGAGGGCAAGACCACGACCACGGTCGCGCTCGACTTCGGCCGCATCACGATCAGCCCCGAGATCGTGCTGTACCTCTTCGGCACGCCGGGACAGGGCCGCTTCTGGTTCATGTGGGACGAGCTGGCCCAGGGCGCGATCGGCGCCGTGGTGCTGGTCGACACCCGAAGACTGGACAGCAGCTTCCCGTCGATCGACTTCTTCGAACGCCGCGACATCCCCTTCATCGTCGCGGTCAACTGCTTCGACGACGCCCACAAGTACGCCGTGGACGAAGTGCGCGGAGCGCTCGACCTGGACAAGTCGATCCCCGTCGTGCTGTGCGACGTGCGCGACCGCGAGTCCAGCAAGTCCGTGCTGGTCGGCATCATCGAGCACGCGATGGCACGGCTCGACGCGATGGCCTGACGGCGTGCGGACTGGCCCCTCACGGACTCGTGGGGGGCCGTGGTCGTGCCGGGGACCCGCGTCGGCCGACGATCCGGGACTACCAACTCCGGTGAGCCACACCGGCCTTTCGGGTGAGGGGGATCGTTGAGCACCAGCGAACCGGAGCGGACCGCGGTCGACGGCACGGGGGAGGCGGAGCGGCTCGCACGGCGCTTCGACCACCTCGACCCGGCCATGGGCGCGGTGATCCACGAGACCACCGCCGAGTTGCGGCGCGGGTGCCCGGTCGCCCGCAGCGACCAGCACGGCGGGTTCGTCGTGCTCACCAAGCGGGCGGACATCTCCGCCGCGGCGATCCGGCACGACGAGTTCAGCTCGGCGGTCGACGGCATCGGCGCCACGATGCTGCTGCCCGGCACGGGTGGCGTGAACGCGCCGCTGTTCGAGAGCGACCCGCCGCAGCACAACCACTGGCGCAAGGCGATGACGCCGTTCTTCACCCCGGCCGCAGCCGCCGCCCACGAGGACCACGTCCGCGGCCTGGTCCGGCAGGTCCTCGGTGACCTGCGCCCCCGCGGACGCGCCGACCTCGTCGCCGACCTGGCGAGCCGCGTCCCGCCCGTCGTCGTCGCGGTGCTGCTGGGCATCCCGCCCGACCAGCACGGCGAGTTCGTCGAGCACGCCCGCGGGATGACCAGCGCGATGTCGGCCCAGGACGCGGTGCGGGCCGGGGAGAGCTTCGCCGCGTTCCTGTCCGCGCAGATCCGGGACCGGCGTGGCCGTTCCGGTGACGACGTGCTGACCGCGGTGGTCAACACCGAGGTCGAGGGCGTGCCCGCGTCCGACGGTGAACTGCTGAAGTTCGCCTTCCTCCTGGTCGCCGCAGGACACCTGACCACCACCGACACGATCGCCAACACCGCGCTGGTGCTCGCGCGCGATCCGGGGCTGAGGCGTCGGGTCGCCGAGGACGCCGGCCTGGTCCCCGAGCTGATCGAGGAGTCGATCCGCCACGAGTCCGCGGTCGCCGCCACCGGCCGACGAGTCCGGGTCGCGACCCGCATCGGCGAGGTCGACCTGCTCCCGGGAGAGCGGCTGCTGCTGCTGTGGGGCTCGGGCAACCGGGACGAGGACGGCGTCGAGGACGGCGAGGAGTTCCGGCTCGGCCGGGGACGCGGTCAACAGCTGGGCTGGGGAGCCGGCGTGCACCGCTGCCTCGGCAGGCACCTCGCGCGCCTGGAGCTGCGGGTGGTGTTCGAGGAGCTGCTGGCCGCGATCCCCGAGTTCGAACTGGAGCCGGGCGCCGAGCCCGAGCGGACCTTCGGGGTGTTGCGGGGCGTCCGAGCCCTGCCCGTGCGGTGGCCGGTCGATCCCGCCGAGGCCTGACCCCTGAGCAGGGGCCCGTCGAACCGGGCCCCGTTCCCTCAGCTCGGAACCTGTTCCAACCGGCAGTTGAAGTGCCGCAACAGGGTCGGGACCTCGGTGAGCCGGTAGCCGGGCACCTTCTCCGGCGCCTTCGCGATCTCGCCGAGGATCTCGGCCACGTACTCGAGGTGGCTCTGGGTGTAGACGCGCCGGGGAATCGCCAGGCGCACCAGCTCGTAGGGCGCCGCCTTGAGCAGTTCGCCGTTCTCGTCCAGTTCGCCGAGGTAGAGCGATCCCAGCTCGGCGCAGCGGATGCCGCCCGCCAGGTACAGCTCGCACGCCAGGGCGTGGCCGGGGAACCGCCCCGGCGGGAGGTGCGGCAGGAGCCTGCCCGCGTTGAGGTAGATGGCGTGGATGCCCGCGGGCCGCACGCTGTCGACGCCCGCCAGCCGCGCCATGTCCGCGAGGTACGCGGTGGCCTCCGCGCGGGCCCGCAGGTAGGTCGGCTCGGTGACCTCCAGCAGGCCCTGGGCCAGCATGTCCAGGTCCCGGCCGGACAGTCCGCCGTAGGTCTTGAAGCCCTCGGTGGCGATGAGCAGCAGCTCGCACCGCTTGGCCAGCTCGGGGTCGCGCATCGCGAGCAAGCCGCCGATGTGGACGATGCCGTCCTTCTTCAGGCTCGCCACGCAGCCGTCGGCGAGCGCGAACGCCTCGCGGGCGATCTCGCGCGGCGACACGTCCTCGTAGCCGGGCTCGCGCTGGTTGACGAGCCACGCGTTCTCGGCGAAGCGGGCGGCGTCGAGGAAGAACGGCACGCCGTGCTCCCTCGTGACCGCGGCGGCGGCCTTCAGGTTGGCCATCGACACCGGCTGCCCGCTGCCGCCGTTGTTGGTGACGGTCATGACGACCACGCCGACGTCGTCCGGGCCCTCCAACGCCTCCCGCAACGCCACCAGGTCGACGTCGCCCTTGAACGGGGCGTCGCTGTCGAGGTCGGCCGCCTCCTGGCAGGGCAGGTCCCGCGCGACGCAGCCGATCATCTCGACGTTCGCCCGCGTGGTGTCGAAGTGGGTGTTGCTCAGCGACACCTGGCCGGGCTTGAGCAGCGTGGTGAACAGGATCCGCTCGGCGGCCCGGCCCTGGTGCACGGGGAAGATGTGCTCGTAGCCGGTCAGTTCGCTGACCACGTCCTTGAAGCGGAAGAACGACCGCGCACCCGCGTAGGTCTCGTCGCCGCGCATGCCCGCGGCCTGCTGCTCGGCGGAGAGGGCGCCGGTGCCGGAATCGCTGAGGAAGTCGATGGTGACGTCCTCGGCCGTCAGGTTGAACGGGTTGTACCCGCCCCGAGCCATGGCCAGCTCGCGGTAGGGGCGGGTGGTGATCGGAATCGGTTCGACGACCTTGATCCGGTACGGCTCCATGATGGGCATTGCGGCGTTCCTTCTCCTAGCTGACCAGCGTTGCGACTCGCGGTGACGCCTTGTTGTAGGCCTCGGACGACAGGTAGACGGTGACACCGGGCCGGGGGGCGCCCGCGCGCAGCGACACGTGGGCGATGAGGCCGACGCCGTCGGCGAGCGGACGCTGCGCGACGGTGGTGAGGGCGTCCTCGAACGGCGCCGGGTCCACCTGGTGGCGGTCCAGCACCGCGAGCACCCGGTCGCGGGCCTCGACGTCGTCGTTGACGTAGGACCTGACCGGCATGTAGAGCGAGAACCCCCTCGGCCGGTCGACGTCGCCGGGCAGGAAGGTGAAGCTGGAGACCAGTGGCCGACCGGTGTACGGCCCTGACCGCCCACCGCTCAGGACGCAGAAGTTCCGCACGCTGTCGGTCGACACCCCGTGGGCGCCGCCCGCGGCCGTCGCGGCGTCGTCGGCGGTGGCGTCGTGGTGCGACAGGTACACCTTGACCCGCGCACCGGGGGAGTCGTTGAGGTCGAGCGCGAAGAACGAGTAGCGGTCCAGCGCGTCGCGGCGGCGGGCGTGCTCGACGATCGCGGCGTGCCCGTCGCCGTACCCCAGCCGTGCCAAGCCCTCGCCGACCAGCAGCGGCGCCTCGGACCTGCCCCGCACCTCGGGGTTGAGGTAGACCTTGAACGCGGGCGGAGCGTCCTGGCGGAACACCAGCGAGAACCACAGCGAGAAGTCGCCCTGCGGATCGGACGGCAGGAAGAGGTCGCGCACGGCGTCGAAGCGGTCGAGCGGCAGGCGGTGCTTGCGGGCCAGCGACTCCAGCACGTCCACGGCGGTGTCCATGTTGGCCTGCGGGGTCGGATCGAGTGCGGTCGGCTCCAGGAGGACCCGGACGGCGGGCGGCTCGCCGAGGGCGAAGGCCGTGGAGAACTCGAACGGGGTGTGGTCGTCCGCGACACCGGATGGCCAGGCAGGGGTTTCGGACAATGGGCGAAAGCCGCCGGGGCCGAGTGATTCGCTCAAGAGTTCGATCGCATTATTCGCGATGCCACCCAGCTGGACGGAATGCAGCAGGGCGTGCAACTGCCGGCTGCCGAAATCTCGAATCGAGACGCCTGTTGGGTTCACGATGCGACACTCCTCGTCTGTGGCGCAGGAAAAGCTACGCTTTGCAGACGCAGTTGTCCACCCGAATGCGGGAATGCCGTGAGGCAAACGTCACACTTTTTACCGTTGGTCAATCGTCAATTGGCGTTCCGTCAACCTTCTCCGCACGTGAGGGCACCTAGTCTGATTGGCCTCTTGACGTGCTCCGAGTTCATTCGATTGCACTAGCGGGAGAGGTCCAGTCGGTCACCGATAGTAATTTCCCGTCTGCTCGGCAGAACGGCAAACCAGGCTCAAGTCGCGAAAAACAGGTGGTAAACGACTTTGTGATTCGGGTCGGGAAACGATGATCAGCCCACCAGATGAGACGCGGGGACGCCCGCACTTATCGTGATCAAGGGTTTCGCGACCCCGGTCACCGCTGGAGTTCGTCCGGGACACTATCGGTTCGTGGTGCTGCGGGAACAGGGTTCCCCACGGGCGGGCGGCGTGCCCGGACGATGTCGTGCCCTCCACCCCGGTCGTGGCCGAGGGCCGTTCCGCGATCGCGGAACGGCCCTCGGCCACGCTTCGTCAGCGGGCGTAGTCGTGGAAGCCCCGACCGCTCTTCTTGCCGAGCAGGCCCGCGTCCACCATCCGCAGCAGCAACGGCGGCGGGGAGTAGAGCGGCTCCTTGAACTCGTCGTACATCGACTCGGCGATGGCCTTCGTGGTGTCCAGGCCGATCAGGTCGGCCAGGCGCAGCGGGCCCATCGGGTGCGCGCAGCCCAGCACCATGCCGCTGTCGATGTCCTCCGCCGACGCGAAGCCGGATTCGAGCATCCGGATCGACGACAGCAGGTAGGGGATCAGCAGGGCGTTCACCACGAAGCCCGCGCGGTCCTGGGACCGGATGACCTCCTTGCCCAGCACGGTCGTCACGAACTCGCGCGCCCGGTCCTGGGTCTCCTGCCCGGTCAGCAGCGACGGCACCAGCTCGACCAGCTTGAGCACCGGCACGGGGTTGAAGAAGTGCACCCCGATGACGTGCTCGGGACGGCTCGTGGCCATGCCCAGCTTCATGATCGGGATCGACGACGTGTTCGACGCGAAGATCGCGTCCGGGTCCTCCACGACCTTGTCCAGCGCCGTGAACACGTCCGTCTTGACCTGCTCGTTCTCCGCGACGGCCTCGACGACCAGGTTGCGGTCGGCGAAGTCGGCGATGTCGGTCGTGAACCGCATCCGGTCCAGCGAGGCGTCGCGGTCCTGTTCGGACAGCTTGCCGCTGCGCACGCCCCGGCCGAGCGAGGTCGCGATCCGCGACTTCGCGGCCTCGGTCGCGTCCAGGTTCACCTCGGCGATCAGGACGTCGAGGCCGGCACGCGCGCACACCTCGGCGATCCCGGAGCCCATGAGCCCGGAACCGACCACTCCCACACGTTGAATGTCACTCACACCGCGATCGTGCCAGGTCGTGGAACGGGGCGGGCGGGCCCGTCCCGTTCCACGGGACCCGCTAGTCGTCCAGTGCGCGGTCGTACTCCGGCGCGGCCTGGTCGGGAGCCGTGTTGTACAGCTCCTCCACCACCACACCGGGGTGGACGTTGCGGAACACCAGCGACACCGAGCCGTCGGCGCGGGTGCCCAGCGTCGGGTCGACGACGGCCTTCACGTGCGACCCGGCGTCGTCCGCGTCCTCCAGGACCTCGGCCCACGGGCGGAACGTCGTGGCGCCGGCCGAGGTGTTGCCGGTCGTGTAGACCCGGCCCGCCGCGTCGCGCACCGCCAGTTCGACGCGGTCGCCGTAGCGGGTGATCGTGGGCGTGCCCACGGCCCAGACACCGGGCAGCACGACCCAGGGGCCGCCGGCGACCTGCACGTGGACGACGTCCGCGATGTCGCGGGCGGCGATCCACTGCTTGCCGTTGGAGAAGGTGGTGGCGGGCGTGCTGTCCGCGCCGAACGCGCCGAGGTCGACGAACTCGCCGGGCACGCCGTCCTCGTCCTGCCTGTACCGCACCACGGAGCCGATGGTGGTGCGCACCGCGACCCACTCGCTGTCGTCGTCGCCGACCACGGCGGCCGCCGGGCCGACCAGGTTGGCGCCGCCGACCTTGCGCCACGCGCCGAAGTCGCCCTCGTCCTCGACGCGCTTGGAGGCCCACAGCGCGCCGTCGGCGCCGACCGCGTACAGCGCGGTGCGGCCACCGGACCGCTTGACCGCCGCGGGCTCCGTCGGGAAGAAGCCGCCGAGGGAGGTGCCCAGCGCCGTGCCGCCGCCCCGCAGCACCTCGCTGTTTTGCGCGCCCGCGAAGAACTCCTCGGGCAGGTCGGGGTTCAGCACGCCCTGCGGCACGCCGTTCACGGAGGTGTTCGCGATGACCTGCTGGGTGAAGCCGGTGCCGTTGGCCTTCTCGGTCAGCTTGACCAGTTGGCCCGCGTTGTTAACCCGGTACTGCACCAGCCGACCGGTGGAGGTCTCGGCGAGCGAACCGGCCGTGTTGAGCACCCGTGCGACCGGGGGACGCGCGGTCACGACGTGGTCGGCGCGCATGCAGGCGTTCGGGACCGCCATGACGTCCCGGTTGCCGCCCCACTGCGTGCCCACGACCCTGGCGGTCGGGCTCGGGGTCGTGTTGGTGTCCTGGTCGTAGCGGAACCAGTCCAGCTCGCCGTTGTCCGCGCGGATCCCGTAGACGATGTCGCCGCCGGGGGAGAAGGCGGTGGCGAACGCGCCCCAGCCGGAACCCGACACGACTGGCTCGACGACCATCCGCTGCGAGGCGTGCTCGTAGCGGTAGCGGCGCAGTTCACCGGAGAAGAAGTCGCGTTCCAGGATCACGCCGGGCCCGGCGGCGGTGATCTCGCCGAACAGCAGGGGACCGGTCTTGCGCGCGTCCACGAGCCTGCCGGTGGAGTTGGGCAGCCACGGGCCGGGTTGGTCCACCCACACGCGCAGGCGGTTGTCGACGTCGACCGCGTACAGGTGGCCGAGCGAGTCGACGGTGATCCGGTCGCGCCACGCCTCGTCGACGTAGGCCTCCCAGTCGGTGCCGAGCACCTCGTAGATCAGGCCGCCGGGGAACACCGTCCAGCCGCCCGCGTCCGTGTAGCGGAAGCGGCGCAGTTCACCCGTGTCGGTGATGTTGAAGACGACCCCGTCCGGACCCGCGAAGGTGCGGCCGGTCCACGCCGAGCCGATCTGCGCGGACGCCCCCCACGTGGGCTGCCCCTCGGCGACGCCCGTGTGGTCGTGCTTCCACAGCGTGCCGTCGGTCTTGACCACCATGATCCGGGCCGAGGGGGCGCACGTGGCGCCCACGGCCTGTGCCGCGGGCGTCGCGACCACGAGGCTCAGCGTGGTCGCGACCAGTCCGGCGGTGGTCAGCAGGGCGAGGTGTCTTGGTCTCACGTGAGTCCGTCCCCTAGTCGGGAGGGGACGTCGAGAAGCTGCCAGCTTCGGCCCCCAGACCTGGCGGGCAACACCATAACGCCTCTCGGCGGTCTCGGTGGTGCTTCTCCTTCTCCCGTGGGAAACGGCGGCGGAACACCCTCGTGGCGGTCAGTCGTCGGACAGCTCGGACTCGGCCTGCCGGATGGCGGCGAACTCCTCCTCCGGGGCGGACGCGACCAGGCGGTGGCGGCTGTAGAACCAGAAGTAGCCGAGCGCGATGACGAAGATCCCCGCGGTGATGCCGGAGGCGAGCAGGTCGACCACGAACGTCGCCACCACGGCGGCGACGGCCAGCACGAGCGCCACGCCCGTGGTGATCGCGCCGCCGGGCGTGCGGTAGGGGCGTTCCAGGTTCGGCTCGCGGATCCGCAGCACGATGTGCGACACCATCATCAGCACGTACGACACGGCGGCGCCGAAGACCGCGATGTTGATCAGCAGCGCGCCGTCCTTGGTGGCCACCGCGAGGATGAAGCCGATGGTGCCGGGCACGACCAGCGCGAGCAACGGCGTCTTGCGCTTGCCGGTCCGCGACAGCCAGCGCGGCAGGTACCCCGCGCGGGACAGCGCGAACAGCTGCCGCGAGTAGGCGTAGATGATCGAGAAGAAGCTGGCTACCAGCCCGGCGAGGCCGACGTAGTTCACCACCTGCGCCAGCAGGTTGTCGCCGCCGTACGCGGCCCGCACGGCCAGCGGCAGCGGGTTGTCCGCCGTCTTCAACGCCTCCGAGCCCGCGCCGCCGGGCGTGACCACGAGGATCAGCGCGGCGAACACCAGCAGCGCCGCCATGGCCGCGAGGATGCCGCGCGGCATGTCCTTCTTCGGGTCGCGCGCCTCCTCGGCGGCCAGCGGAACCCCTTCCACCGCCAGGAAGAACCAGATCCCGTACACGAGCGCGCCCAGCACGCCCGCGAACCCGTAGGGCAGGAACGCGCTGGCCCCGACCGCGTCCGTCGGCACGATGTCGAACAGCCGGTCCGCGTCGAACTTCGGGATCATCCCGACGACGTAGGCGAGCAGCGCGACCACGGCGACACCGGTGATCACGAACATCACCCGCAGCGCCTCGCCCACGCCGTACGCGTGGATGCCGATGAACACGGCGTAGCAGACCAGGTAGACCGGCCACGAGTTCGTGAGGCCGAACAGCCCCAGCGTCTCCACGTAGCCGCCGATGAAGATCGAGATCGCGGCGGGCGCGATGGCGTACTCGATCAGGATCGCGACGCCGGTGGCGAACCCGCCCAGCGGGCCCAGCGCGCGGCGGGCGAACCCGTAGCCCGCGCCCGCGACCGGCAGCGCCGCGGCCAGCTCGGCCAGGCCGAACACCATGCAGGTGTACATGGTCGCCATCAGGACCGTGGCGACCAGCAGACCACCCCAACCCCCTTGCGCCAGGCCGAAGTTCCAGCCCGCGAAGTCTCCGGAGATGACGTACGAGACGCCGAGGCCGGCCAGGAGGACCCAGCCCGCCGCACCCCGCTTCAGCTGCCGGTGCTCCAGGTAGTCCTCGCCCACCTTCTGGTAGGCCACGTGCTTGCGTCCCTCGGCGGCCACGGCACTCCCTATTGGATTACGGGGTAGTCCTTTGACAGGCACTTGAGAGTGGTCCCGGTCACGTGGGAGTGTCAAGCGTCCAAACGCGTGTCTAGCTGCGTAACGCTTGCGTTGACACGGCTGTTGCGTCCGTGTAGCAATGGTCCTCAATGGTTCCGCATTAGACCTTTAGGGAAGGGAACCTGGATGCACAGCGAGGGCATGCTCAGCGTGGACGAACTCCGCTCGCAGGTGGAGGCGGGCGCGATCGACACCGTGCTGGTCGCCATCGTCGACATGCAAGGCCGCTTGCAGGGCAAGCGGTGCGCCGCGCGGTACTTCGTCAACGAGGTGCTGTCGCACGCCACCGAGGGCTGCAACTACCTGCTCGCCGTGGACGTCGACATGAACACCGTCGGCGGCTACGCGATGTCCTCGTGGGACACCGGGTACGGCGACTTCGTGATGCGCCCCGACCTGAGCACGCTGCGCCGGGTTCCGTGGCAGCCCGGCACCGCGCTGGTGATGTGCGACGTGCAGTGGGAGACCGGCGACCCGGTCACCGCATCGCCCCGGCAGGTCCTGCGCCGCCAGCTCGACCGGCTCGCCGAGCGCGGCCTGCGCGCGTTCGTGGGCACGGAGCTGGAGTTCATCGTCTTCAACGACACCTACGAGCAGGCCTGGGACAAGGCGTACCACCGGCTCCAGCCCGCGAACCAGTACAACGTCGACTACTCGATGCTGGGCACCGGCCGGATCGAGCCCCTGCTGCGCGACATCCGCAACAGCATGGAGGGCGCGGGGATGCAGGTCGAGTCGGCCAAGGGGGAGTGCAACCCCGGCCAGCACGAGATCGCGTTCCGCTACACCGAGGCGCTGGCCACGTGCGACAACCACAGCATCTACAAGAACGGCGCCAAGGAGATCGCCGCGAACCACGGCAAGAGCCTGACGTTCATGGCGAAGTACAACGAGCGCGAGGGCAACTCGTGCCACATCCACCTGAGCCTGCGCACCGACGACGACCAGCCCGCGTTCGCCGGTGACGAGCCGCACGGGTTCTCCAAGCTCATGGAGCACTTCCTCGCCGGGCAGCTCGCCCACCTGCACGAGCTGACGTACTTCCTCGCGCCGAACATCAACTCCTACAAGCGGTTCGTGCCCGGCAGCTTCGCGCCCACCGCCATCGCCTGGGGCCGCGACAACCGGACGTGCGCGCTGCGCGTGGTCGGCCACGGCCAGTCGCTGCGGTTCGAGAACCGCGTGCCGGGCGGCGACGTGAACCCGTACCTGGCCGTCGCCGCGCTGATCGCGGCGGGGCTCAAGGGCGTGGACGCCGAACTGGCGCTGGAGGAACCGTTCTCCGGCAACGCCTACAGCTCCGGCCGCGACACCGTGCCGACGACGCTGCGCGGCGCGGCGGACGCGCTGGCGGGCAGCGCGCTGGCCCGCGAGGCGTTCGGCGACGACGTGGTCGACCACTACCTCAACGCGGCGAAGGTCGAGCTGACCGCCTTCGACGCGGCCGTCACCGACTGGGAGAGGGTCCGTGGCTTCGAACGGCTCTGAGGCACGGCCCCTGATCGGGCTCACCACCTACCTCGAACCGGTGCGCTTCGGCCTGTGGGACACCAGAGCCGCCGTGCTGCACCAGACCTACGTCGACTGCGTGCGCGCGGCCGGGGGCAACCCCGTGCTGCTGCCGCCCGGCGGGGACTGGCGGCCCGAGACGGTCGGCTGGCTCGACGGGCTGGTGATCAGCGGCGGAGCGGACGTGAACCCCGCGGCCTACGGGCAGGAGCCGGGGCCGCTCACCGACGAGCCCCGGCAGAGCCGGGACGACTCAGAGTTCGCGCTCGTCCACGCGGCCCTGGAACTGGGCCTGCCCCTGCTCGGCGTGTGCCGCGGCATGCAGGTGCTCAACGTGGCGCTCGGCGGCACGCTGCACCAGCACGTTGAGGGGCACGTCAAGAGCCCCGGCGTGTTCGCCGAGACGGACGTCGACGTGGTGCGCGGCAGCGCCCTGGCCGGGATCGTCGGCGAGCGGACCGCCGTGCTGTGCCACCACCACCAGGCGCTCGACGCGCTCGGCGCCGGTCTGCGCGCGGTCGCGACGGCGCCGGACGGGATCGTCGAAGGGGTGGAGCTGGAGGGCTCGGGCTTCGCGCTGGGAGTGCAGTCGCACCCGGAGCAGAACATCGAGGACGTGCGGCTGTTCGCCGCACTGGTGCTGAAGGCGAAGGAGAGGGCCTGCAGGTGACCAGCACGTTCGACGTGATCAACCCGGCGACCGAGGAGGTGGTGCGCAGCATCGGACTCACCTCGGTCGAGGAGACCGACGCGGCCATCGCGCGCGCACGGGAGGCGTTGGTGTCGTGGCGATCCGTCACGCCCGCGGACCGCGGACGGCTGCTGCGCCGGTTCGCCGACGCCGTGGACGGGGCGGTCGAGGAGCTGGCCGCGCTGGAGGTGCTGAACTCCGGGCACACCATCGGCAACGCCCGCTGGGAGGCGGGCAACGTCCGTGACGTCCTGCACTACTACTCGGCCGCGCCGGAACGCCTGTTCGGCAGGCAGATCCCGGTGGCGGGCGGCGTCGACATCACGTTCCACGAGCCGCTCGGCGTCGTGGGCGTGATCGTGCCGTGGAACTTCCCCATGCCGATCGCGGGCTGGGGCTTCGCGCCCGCGCTGGCGGCGGGCAACACGGTGGTGCTCAAGCCCGCCGAGCTGACCCCGTTGACCGCGATCCGGCTCGGCGAGCTGGCCCGCGAGGCGGGCATCCCGGAGGACGTGTTCCAGGTCCTGCCCGGCAAGGGCGCCGTGGTGGGGAACAGATTCGTGACGCACCCGGCCGTGCGCAAGGTCGTGTTCACCGGGTCGACCGGCGTCGGCAAGCAGGTCATGGCGGGCTGCGCGGACCAGGTGAAGCGGGTGACCCTGGAACTGGGCGGCAAGTCGGCGAACATCGTGTTCGCGGACTCGGACCTGGAGCGGGCCGCGGCCACCGCGCCCTACGGCGTGTTCGACAACGCGGGCCAGGACTGCTGCGCGCGGTCGCGGATCCTGGTGCAGGACAGCGCGTACGACCGGTTCATGGAGCTGCTGGAGCCCGCGGTCAAGGGCGTCGTCGTCGGCGCGCCCGGCGACGAGAAGACCGAGATGGGGCCGCTGATCTCCGCCGCCCACCACGCCAAGGTGTCGTCGTACGTGCCGTCCGACGCGCCCGTGGCGTTCCGCGGCTCGGCTCCCTCCGGGCCCGGCTACTGGTTCCCCCCAACGGTTCTGGCCCCCGTCTCGCCGACCGACCCGGCCGCCGTCGAGGAGATCTTCGGCCCGGTCGTCTCGGTGCTGCGGTTCACCGACGAGGCCGACGCCGTGAGGTTGGCCAACGACAGCGAGTTCGGCCTGTCCGGCTCGATCTGGACCCGCGACGTCGGCCGCGCGCTGCGCGTCTCCCGCGGCGTCGAGGCCGGGAACCTGTCGGTCAACTCGCACTCGTCCGTGCGCTACTCCACGCCGTTCGGCGGGTTCAAGCAGTCCGGCCTCGGCCGCGAGCTGGGACCGGACGCGCTCGACTCGTTCACCGAGACCAAGAACGTGTTCATCTCTTCCGAGGAGCAGAACTGATGGTACGACGGCTCGAAGACCGCGTCGCGGTCATCACCGGTGGCGGCAGCGGCATCGGGCTTGCGTCGGCTCGCAGGCTGGCGTCGGAGGGCGCGCGGATCGTGATCGTCGACGTCGACCGCGAGGCGGGGGAGGCGGCCGCGAAGGAGGTCGACGGCAAGTTCCACCGGGTCGACGTGACCAACGAGGAGGACGTGCGCTCGCTCTACGCGGCCGTGCACGGGATGCACGGGCGGATCGACATCGCGTTCAACAACGCGGGCATCTCGCCGCCCGAGGACGACTCGATCCTGACCACCGGCATCGAGGCGTGGGAACGGGTCAACCGGGTCAACCTCACGTCGGTCTACCTGTGCTGCAAGTACGTCATCCCGTACATGCTGGACGCGGGCAAGGGCTCGGTGATCAACACGGCGTCGTTCGTCGCCACGATGGGCGCGGCCACCTCGCAGATCGCCTACACCGCCTCGAAGGGCGGCGTGCTGGCGATGAGCCGCGAACTCGGCGTCCAGTTCGCCCGCGAGGGCGTCCGGGTCAACGCCCTGAGCCCCGGACCGGTGAACACCCCGCTGCTCAAGGAGCTCTTCGCCAAGGACGCCGAACGCGCGGCCCGGCGGCTCGTGCACGTGCCGCTCGGCCGGTTCGCCGAACCCGAGGAGATCGCGGCCGCGGTGGCGTTCCTGGCCAGCGACGACTCCTCGTTCATGACCGCGTCGAACTTCCTGGTCGACGGCGGCATCTCCGGCGCCTACGTGACGCCCTTGTAATGGCCCAGCCGTGGCAGGGGTCACCGTCCACAGCGGACGCCGCGGTGTTCCGGCCGGTGCGCGCGGGCAACGCGTTCGAGGAGACCGTGGAACGCCTGCTCCAAGCGATCCGGCTGGGCGTCGCCGTGCCGGGTGAGCGCCTGCCTGCCGAACGCGAACTGGCCACCCGGCTCGGCGTGAGCCGGGTGACCCTGCGCGAGGCGATCCGGTCGTTGCAGCAGGCCGGGTACGTCGAGTCCCGCCGCGGCCGCTACGGCGGCACGTTCGTCAACGACGTCCTGCCGCTGCCCCAGCCCGCGTCGGCGCGGGGCGGCGGCGCGGACCTGGCCGACGCGCTGACGTTGCGGCAGGTGCTCGAAGCGGGCGCGGCCGAGGCCGCCGCGGGCCGGTCGCTCGGCCAGAACGACCGCCGCAACCTGCGCGCCCGGCTCGACGAGTGCGCGGCCGCCGACGTGCACGAGCACCGCCGCCGCGACTCCCGGCTGCACCTGGCCATCGCCGAGGCGACCGGGTCGGCGTCGCTCACCGCCGCCGTCGCCGACGTCCGGATGCGGGTCAACGAGCTGCTGGACGCGATCCCGCTGCTGCAACCCAACCTGGCGCACTCGAACGAGCAGCACGAGCGGATCGTCACCGCCATCCTGGACGGCGACGCGGACGCCGCCCGCCGCGAGATGACCGAGCACCTGTCCGGCACCGCCGCCCTGCTGCGGGGATTCCTCAGCTAGCGGCGGTGTTCGCCGGCTCCGCGTCCGCCGGGCACGGGTTCGCCCGCGGTGCTCCGGTCGAGGTCGCTAGGCCTGCGGGCCGGTGTCCTCGCGAGGTGGCGCGACCGTCTCGTCGACCATCACCTCGGCGAGCGCCTTCTTGCCGTTCATCTTCCAGTAGGCGAGGAAGAAACCGGTCATGCCGAGCGCCAGGCCGATGGCGTACCAGGCGAACGGCTCGCCCGCCGGGTGGTACAGGGTGGTCACGACACCGCCGCCGAGGACGCCGACGACGGCGACCAGGTCGGTGACTGCGGCCTTGTCCGCCGTGCGCACCAGCGTCCGGTAGGTGATGAAACCGACGACCAAGCCGAAGACCAGCGCACCGACAGCGGTCACGACCACCACTCCCTCCAGTCCGCGGGCGCGGGCCCGCGACGGCGTGAAGGGTATAGGCCGGGCCCACCACGTCGCTGCGCTCGATCATGCGCCACCGGAGGTCGCCTCGCCCGCGCTCGTCCCGTCGCCGGAGGACGTGGGTCATCGCCCACCCGGCCACGTCCTGCTCGATCGCGACCTCGGTGCCGACCACCCCTCCCGCGCGATCAGGCCGCGGACCGGGTCAGCGTTCGAAGCGGCCGTGGTCGTCCCAGCCGGGCCCGCGGTCGCGGTCGCCGCGCGGGCCGGGGCCGCCGGGTCCGCCGCGGTCGTCCATGCGCGAGATGCCGGGACGGCCGTGCGCGCCGCCCCGGTGGCCGTCGCGGTCGAGCAGCGCCACGAAGCCGCCGCCGATGACCAGGCCCAGGAGGCCGACGGCGACCAGCTGCGTGGCCCGGTGGGCGGCCACCTGCCGGAACCGGCGACGGGGTGCGGTCGCGTGCACGGGCGGAGGGCCCGCGGGGGCCTCGGCCGCGGAGGCGGTCGTGACCGGCTCGGCGGGCTCGGTGCCTGCCGCGGGCGGGGGTGCGGCGGCCTGCCGCGGTGCCTCCGCCGCAGGTGAGGGCTGTGCCGCGGGCGGCGTCCCGGTCGAGGGCAGGGGCGTGGTCGGCTGCTCGGCCCGTGGCGGCTGCGGTGTCGGTTCGGGCGTCGAGCCCAGGGGGTCCTCCGGGTCGGGCATGGCGCGCTCTCCTGATCTCGCGGGCCGGCCCGTCACCGGTCCCGACCCCAGGATGCGCTCCGGACCTGTGCGGACCCCTAGCGGAACCTGTCACTCGTCCGAAGGGCGGAAATGGCCGCGACAAGAACGCCCCGACCGGGTTCCATCAACCCCATGCTCAACCTCCAGGCCATCATCGACAAGCCCACCCTCGTCGGGGAGCGGGTGCGGCTGGTCCCGCTCGACGCCCGCCACGCCGCCGCCCTGTTCGAGGGCGTCGGCAACCCGGAGACCACCCGGCTCACGGGCACGCACCGCGTGTTCACGTTCGACGAGGTCGAGGAGTACGCCGCCACCCGCCCGGAGCAGACCGACCGGGTGGACCTCGCGGTCCTGCGCGCCGAGGACGGGAAGGTGCTCGGCGAGATCGTGCTGAACGACCTCGACGTCGACAACGAGTCGATGGGCTTCCGCATCGCGCTGGGCCACGAGCTGGGCAAGGGCTACGGGACCGAAGCGATCCGGCTGCTCCTGCGCTACGCGTTCGACGTGATCGGCCTCCACCGGATCGAGCTGGAGGTGTACGACTTCAACCCGCGCGCCATCGCGTCCTACCTCAAGTGCGGCTTCGTGGAGGAGGGGCGCAAGCGCGACGCGCTGCGCTGGGACGGGCAGTGGCACGACGCTCTGCTCATGGGCGCGCTGCGCACCGATAACATCTGAGGAGTTCGCACAGCTCTTCACCCCCACTAGGAGTCATCGTGCCCGAGTCGCGTCCCGCAGCCGTCGTCACCCCACCGCGCGTGGTGGTGCCGTCGGGGACTACCGCGGGGGCGGCGGTGCGCGAGGCCGACCTGCCGGGGAAGGGCCCGGACGCGATCGTGGTCGTCCGCGACCCCGAAGGCCACCTCCGCGACCTGTCCTGGGTGCCGCAGGTCGACGTCGAGGTCGAGGCCGTCGCGGCGAGCACCGACGACGGCCGCGCGGTCATCCGGCACTCGACGGCGCACGTGCTGGCGCAGGCCGTGCAGCAGCAGTTCCCGGAGGCCAAGCTCGGCATCGGCCCGCCGGTCAAGGACGGCTTCTACTACGACTTCCAGGTCGAGCGCCCGTTCACGCTCGACGACCTGGCCGCGCTGGAGAAGCGGATGAAGCAGATCGTGAAGGGCTCGCAGCGGTTCTCCCGCCGGGTCGTCGAATCGGTCGACGCCGCGAAGCGGGAGCTGGCCGCCGAGCCGTTCAAGCTCGAACTCGTGGACATCAAGTCGGACGTCGACACCGCCGAGGTCATGGAGGTCGGCGGCGGCGAGCTGACCATCTACGACAACCTCGACCCGCGCTCCGGCGACCGGATCTGGGGCGATCTGTGCCGCGGCCCGCACGTGCCGACGACCAAGCACATCCCGGCGTTCAAGCTCAGCCGCGTCGCGGCCGCGTACTGGCGCGGCAACGACAAGAACCCGCAGCTGCAGCGCATCTACGGCACGGCGTGGGAGTCGCAGGAGGCGCTCGACGCGCACCTGGAGCTGCTGGCCGAGGCCGAGCGCCGCGACCACCGCAAGCTCGGCGTCGAGCTGGACCTGTTCAGCTTCCCGGACGAGATCGGCTCCGGCCTGGCCGTGTTCCACCCCAGGGGCGGCATCATCCGGCAGGCGATGGAGAACTACTCGCGGCAGCGCCACACCGAGGCGGGCTACGAGTTCGTCTACTCGCCGCACATCACCAAGGGCACGCTGTTCGAGACCTCCGGTCACCTCGACTGGTACAAGGACGGCATGTACCCGGCGATGCACCTGGACGCCGAGCACAACGAGGACGGCACGGTCCGCAAGCCCGGCCAGGACTACTACCTCAAGCCGATGAACTGCCCGTTCCACGACCTGATCTTCAAGTCGCGCGGGCGGTCCTACCGCGAGCTGCCGCTGCGGATGTTCGAGTTCGGCTCGGTCTACCGCTACGAGAAGTCCGGCGTGGTCCACGGCCTGACCAGGGTGCGCGGGATGACGCAGGACGACGCGCATATCTTCTGCACCCCGGACCAGATCCAGGACGAGCTGAAGTCGCTCCTCGGGTTCGTGCTCGGCCTGCTCAAGGACTACGGGCTCGACGACTTCTACCTGGAGCTGTCGACCCGCAACCCGGAGAAGTCCGTCGGTTCCGACGAGGTGTGGGAGTCCGCGACCGAGGCACTGCGCGAGGCCGCCGTGTCCTCGGGTCTGGAACTCGTGCCCGACCCCGGTGGCGCCGCGTTCTACGGCCCGAAGATCTCCGTGCAGGCCAAGGACGCCCTCGGCCGCACGTGGCAGATGTCCACGATCCAGCTGGACTTCAACCTGCCGGAGCGCTTCGAGCTGGAGTACTCGGCCAACGACGGCACCCGCCAGCGCCCGGTCATGATCCACCGCGCCCTCTTCGGCTCGGTGGAGCGCTTCTTCGGCGTCCTGACCGAGCACTACGCGGGCGCGTTCCCGGCGTGGCTGGCCCCCGTGCAGGTCGTCGGCATCCCGATCGCCGACGAGCACGTCGACCACCTGCTGGCCGTGCAGAAGACGCTGCGCGCCCGCGGCATCCGCATCGACGTGGACGCCTCGGACGACCGGATGCAGAAGAAGATCCGCAACCACACCATGCAGAAGGTGCCGTTCATGCTCGTCGCGGGCGGCAACGACGTCGACTCCGGCGCGGTGTCCTTCCGCTTCCGCGACGGCACGCAGATCAACGGCGTGCCGGTCGAGCGCGCGGTCGAGACCATCGTGGACTGGGTCGGCCGTCGGGAGAACTCCTCGCCGACCGCCGAGTCCGTCGCGGCGGTCCAGTGAGCTCCGAACTGGAGGAGCAGGCGGGCGTAGGGGTCCACGACGCGTTGCAGCGCCTGTGGACCCCGCACCGGATGTCCTACATCAAGGGCGAGGGCAAGCCGGTGGGCAGCGAGCCCGCCGGCTGCCCGTTCTGCCTCGTGACCGGCCTGGACGACGCCGACGGCCTGATCATCGCGCGCGGCACGCTGGTGTTCGCGGTGCTCAACCTGTACCCGTACAACCCCGGCCACCTCATGGTCCTGCCGTACCGGCACCTGCCGGACTACACCGACCTGACCCCGGCCGAGACGGTGGAGTTCGCCGAGTTCACCCAGAAGGCCATGAGGGTGACCAGGCACGCCGCCGCGCCGCACGGGTTCAACATCGGCATGAACCAGGGCGTGGTCGCCGGAGCGGGCATCGCCGCCCACCTGCACCAGCACGTCGTGCCGCGCTGGGGCGGCGACGCGAACTTCATGCCGGTGGTCGGTCAGACGAAGGTGCTGCCGCAGCTGCTGGGGGAGACCAGGCAACTGCTGGCGGACTCGTGGGAGTCGGTGGAGTAGCCGCTCGGGGTGGAATGTCGTCGGAGGCTTTTCCAGCGTACGGCGGCTGATCACACTGCTGGTGTGACCCACAACGATTTCTCGGGCTCGTCGTACGGCACTGTGGTGCAGGGACAGGACATCACCCTGTCCCTGCCCGCCGCGCCACCGGTCGCGGTCGCCGGACTGCCCGCGCAGTCGGTGTTCGTCGGCCGAGACCGTGAACTGGGCCTGCTGACCGCAGCACTCCGCCCGGCGACTTCTGAGCAGGCCGTCGTCGTGTGGTCCCTGGGCGGACTCGGCGGCATCGGCAAGACGGCCTTGGCGGTGCGTGCTGCCCAGCACGCCCTGCGCGAAGGTTGGTTCCCCGGCGGCGTGGTCATGGTCAACCTGCGCGGCTACGACTCACCGGGCGATCGCGTATCGGCATCGTCCGCACTGGCCAGTCTGCTCGGCGCGTTGGGCGTCGCGGGTCAGCACGTGCCGGCGGACGTCGAGGACCGGGCGAGGTTGTGGCGCTCGGTGCTGGCCGAACGCAGGCGAACCCTGATCTTGGCCGACAACGCGTCGAGCGTGGAGCAGGTGCGGCACTTGTTGCCCGGCACGATGGATCACCGGGTGGTGATCACGAGCCGTCACCGATTGGCCGACCTCGGGGGTGCTCGGCTGCTGGACTTGGACGTGCTCCCCTCGGACGAGGCGATGCTGATGCTGGCTGACGAGTTGAGTGCGAGTGATCCTGACGACC
The DNA here is from genome assembly GCA_049997955.1 of Umezawaea sp. cmx-9-4. Lineage (GTDB taxonomy): Bacteria > Actinomycetota > Actinomycetes > Mycobacteriales > Pseudonocardiaceae > Umezawaea. Next base: position 48,334 of record JAEBDY010000007.1, read on the forward strand.
AACGGTTGCAGGACGATCCACGGTCAGTTCAGGTGTTGGTGCGGTTGTGCGGCGGGCTACCACTGGCCGTGAGGATCGCGGCGGCGTTCCTCGTCACCGATCCCGCAAGGTCGGTGTCGGAGTTGGCCGCGGATCTGGCCGATGACCACCAGCGGTTGGCTGAGCTTGACTACAGCGGCAGCTTGGCGGTCCGCGCGACGTTCGACCTGTCGTACAAGCACCTGGACGATCCGCACGCCCGTCTGTTCCGGCTGATCGCGCTCAACCCTGGGCCTGAGATCGGTATTCACGCGGTGGCCGCGGTGGCAGGGGCTGACTTGCCAGCGGTACGTCGGATGGTCCGGGGGTTGTCGCGGGCCCACCTTCTGCAACCCGGCTCTGGTGCCAGCCGCTGGCGCATGCATGACCTCCTGCACCTTTACGCTGCGGGGGAAGCCGCGCGTGACGCGGAACGCGAGACCGCCATCGTCCGGCTGATCGCGCATTACAAGGGCACTCTCGGTTCACATTGCAGACCGCACGGCGTCAAGAAGGACATGTACGGCTACTTCACCAACTGGGGCGAAGCACTGACGTGGATTGACACCGAACGCGCCAACCTGGTGGCCAGCGTCAACCTGGCCTTCGCTGCGGGCCACTTCTCGGACGTGCTCGAGCTGGCACTGCTGATGTACCAGTACTTCGAGGTGAGACATCACTGGGAAGACCTGCACTCGACGCACGCCCTAGCTGTCGTCGCCGCGCGTCAGCTCGGTGATCGCGCAGGTGAGAGCTGGATCTTGACCAACATCGGCACTGCTCACCGGAGGGTTGGTCGATTCAAGCAAGCTGTGAGCCGTTATCAGAACGCCCTCGTGATCAGCCGGTCCAGCGGAAGTCGGATGGTAGAGGGAAGAGCGTTGAACCTCATCGGCCAGGTTTACCGGGACATGGGCATGCCCGCGGAGACGATCGACAGCGTTCAGCAGGCGCTTGTGATCTTCCGCGAGGTGGGCAGCAAGTTCCTGGAGAGTTCCGCCCTGCACAACCTCGCAGTCGCTCACCGATTGCTAGGGCGTCACGGCGAAGCCATGACCTACCACCTCGCTGACATGGCCATCTGTCGTGAGCTGGGAATGCGGTTGGAAGAGGGACGGGTGCTAGACCACCTGGGATTGGTCTACCGCGAGATGGGCCGGTTCACCGAGGCAGTTGATCATCATCGTCGTAACCTGGCCATTTGCCGTGAAGTCGGGGACAAGACAGGGGAGTTCCGGACTTTGGCCCGCCTGGGGGTGACGTATCGGGAGGCCGGCCAGCAGGAGGAGGCGGTCGACTGCCTGCGGGACGCGGTGCGCTACTTCGACCGGATCGGCGATCACTACCTCCAGGCAGGTGCGTTGCTGGATTTGGGTCTGACCCATCTGCGCGCAGGCAACCTGGCCGCGGCGCAGCGGAACTGGGAGGTGGCGCTGGAGATGTACGCAGCTCTTCCCGGAGTTGGGTCAGCGACCTCCGCCGAACGAGTGCGAGCCTTGCTCGACATGAACGCGTAGGTATCCACGCCGGCTGGAATGTCTTTGTTCAGCAGTTCGGGGGGAACGCCCACTGGAATCGGCCTCTTGCGGGTGCACACTGCTCCAGTGGAAGTCCACAACGAGATTTCCGGCGCGGTCGTCGGCACCGTGGTGCAGGTGAACGAGGCAACCGTTCTCCTGCCCGCCGCGCCCCCCGTCGCCATGGCCGGGCTGCCCGCGCAATCGGTGTTCGTGGGGCGGGAGCGGGAACTGGGACTGCTTGTGGCCGCGTTGCGCTCGGCGGATGAGACGGCGGTCGTCGTCTGGTCGTTGGGTGGGTTGGGCGGTATCGGAAAGACCGCGCTGGCCGTGCGTGCCGCCCAGCACGCGCTGCGGGAGGGGTGGTTTCCCGGTGGAGTGCTGATGGTCAACCTGCGCGGCTACGACCCGCCTGCCGACCGGGTGACGGCGTCCGCCGCGTTGGCCAGTCTGCTCGGCGCGTTGGGAGTGGCAGGACAGCACATCCCGCTGGAGCCCGAGGACCGGGCGAGGTTGTGGCGCTCGGTGTTAGCCGAGCGGGAGCGAACGTTGATCCTCGCCGACAACGCGTCGAGCGTGGATCAGGTGCGACTGCTGTTGCCGGGCACCGCGGAGCACCGGGTGGTGATCACGAGTCGCCATCGGTTGGCGGACGTCGAAGGCGCCCGGTTGCTCGACTTGGACGTGCTGCCGTTTTCCGAGGCGGTGGCGATGCTCGTCGACGAACTGGCCACCAGTGACCCGGACGACGGTCGGGTTCGCGACGATCCGAGGTCGGCCGACATGCTCGTGCGGTTGTGCGGAGGTTTGCCGCTGGCGGTGCGGGTTGCCGCCGCCCTGCTGGCCTCGGATCCGGCGCGACCCGTAGCGGAGTTGGCGAGTGATCTGGCCGAGGATCGCAGGCGGCTGGAGGAGTTGAACTACGGCGGTAGCTTGGCGGTCCGCGCGGCCTTCGACCTGTCGTACTGGCACTTGGAGGATTCGCACGCCCGGTTGTTCCGCCTGATAGCTCTGAACCCCGGCCCCGAGATCGGTGTCGACGCGCTTGTGGCGCTCACCGGAACGGGTTTGGCCGAGGTGAAGCGGTCGGTGAGGGAACTGGTGTGCGCGCACCTTTTGCAACCGGGCTCGGTCAGCGGACGTTGGCGCATGCACGACCTGGTGGGGCTGTACGCGGCTGCGGAGATTGCCGGCGATCCCGAACGGGACGCGGCCGTCATCCGACTGCTGGACCATTACCGGACGGTGAATCGGGAGGCCTACCTGACCTTCGTGGAGCCCCCGAGCTCTCAGAACGAGCACGGCCACTTCGGCGACAGGCTGGAGGCGTTGCGCTGGGCGGATACCGAACGGGGCAACATGGTCGCTGCCGTAGTGCTTGCTTTTACCGAGGGGCACTACCGGGATGTCATCCGGCGGTCCTTGGAGATGTTCAGCTATCTGAACCTGAGGTGCCACTGGAACGACATGTGTGCTACGCACGAGGTCGCGCTGGAGGCCGCGCGACGACTCGGTGACCGGCCCGGTGAGGGCAGGCTCTTGACCAACCTCGGGACCGCTCACCGTCAGGGCGGGCGTTTCGCCGAGTCGTTGGGCTGCCTTCGACTCGCCGAGTCGATCTACCGGGAAATCGGTGATCGCTTGGGGGAGGCAGAAGTCCTGAATGCCCTGGGCACGTCCTACCGTGACATGAAGAAGCCCACCAAGTCCATCGACTTCGTCCAGCGGGCGCTACCGGTCTTCCTGGAGTTGGGCCATCGCTCCCTTGAAGGATCGGCGTTGTACAACCTGGCAGTGGCGCACAGGCTGCTCGGCATGTACGAGCAAGCGATCGGCTACCACCTGAGAGATCTGGAGCTCAGCCGGGACATCGGCGAACGGATGGGAGTGGGACGAATTCTGGATCAGCTCGGCCTGGTCTACCGGGAGACGGGGCGCTTCGCCGAGGCGGTTCACCACCACCAGCAGAACCTGCTCATCGCCCAGGAGGTGGGCGACTGGAACGGGGAAGCCCGTACCCGCGTGAACCTCGGCGTCACCTACCTGGAATGGGGGCGGTTCACCGAGGCGATCGCCTGCGTCGAGGACGCGACGCTGTTCTTCCACGACAGCGGGGACCGCTCTGGCGAGGCGGACGCGCTGTCGACGCTCGGCTCGGCCATGAGCCGCTCTGGTGATGTCGATGGCGCGAAGCGTTCCTGGAGGGCGGCTTTGGGCATCTTCGAAACTTTGCCCCACGCGGTCGACAGGGCGACACGGGTACGACGGTTGCTCGCCACGATCGAGTGACTACTTCCACCCGTCCGGCGGATCAAGAAATGTGAAAGGGGCCCCGCTGGTTGCGGGGCCCCTTTTCGCGTCTGCTGGATCAGGCCTGCAGGACGGCTTCGATCTCCAGGGAGATGGCGATCTTGTCGCCGATGACCACGCCGCCGCCGTCGAGCGGCATGTGGATGTCGATGCCGAAGTCGTTGCGGGAGATCTCCGTGGTGGCGGAGAAGCCGACCCTGGTGCCGCCGTACGGGTCCGGGCCGAAGCCGTTGAGCTCCAGCTTGAGCGGCACGCTCTTCACGACGCCGTGCAGGTCGAGTTCACCGTCGAGGATGAAGTCGTCGCCTTCGGCGCGCAGGCCGCTGGAGCGGTAGGTCATGGTCGGGTACTTCTCGACCTCGAAGAAGTCCGCGGAGCGGATGTGCGCGTCGCGGTCGGCGTTGTTGGTGTCGATCGACGCCAGGTCGATCGTGGCGGTCACGGCGGACTCGGCGGGGTTCTCCGCCGTGGTCAGGGTGCCTTCGAGGGTGCGGAAGCTGCCCCGGACCTTGCTGACCATCAGGTGCCGGACGCTGAACGAGACGGCGGAGTGCGCGGCGTCGATGGCCCAGGTGCCGGCGATGTAGCCGGGGATCTGGATGGCAGTGGTCATTGCGGTGTCCTCCGTGGTGCGACGTGGATGCTGTTGTTGAACATTGAACTACAACGCTTGACGTTTAAAGTGATTCCCCTGTATGACATAGATCACTCTCTGAGATCGGTTGATCGCTCCGAGACCCGGTTGGCTGATCGTCAAGTCCCATTCCACTCGATACCGTGCGACTCATGACCGCACCCGAGCGCTCAAGGCTCGCGCGAGATCGACTCTCGCGCGAGTTACGCAGGCTGCGGACCGAGGCCCGGATGACCGGTACGGCCACGGCGCAGGCGACCGGTATGAGCCAGTCGAAACTGTCCAAGATCGAGAACGGCATGCTGCTGCCGTCGGTCATCGACGTCGAACGCCTGGTCGTGGAGCTGTCGGCCACCAGGGAGACCCGATTAGAACTGGTCGAACTGGCCCGCCAACTGCACGCCGAAGCCGAGACCAGGCGCGTGGTCCTGCACCGCGGGGCGCACCGCCACCAGCAGACCGTGGCCCGCATCGAGGCCCGCGCCACCACCAGCCGCTTCTTCCAGCTCGCAGGCGTCCCGTCGCTGCTGCAGAGCGAGAACTACCTCCGCGTCGTGCTGGCCGCCACGCCCGGTCGCGAGCAGGACTCCGCCGTCACCACCCTGCGCGCCCGCCGCGCCCGGCTCGACGACCCGAACAAGAAGTTCATCTTCCTGCTCAGCGAGAGCGCCCTGCGGTGGCGGATGGGGTCGGCCGACCTCATGTGCGACCAGATCGACCACCTCTCCCAGACCATGCGCAGGGACAACGTCTCGCTCGGTGTCGTGCCGTGGTCGGCGGACGCGAACCTCGTTGCGCTGCACGGGTTCCAGGTCTACGACGAGCGCGTGGTGACGATCAGCGTGCTGACCGGGAACGCCACCATCACCGACCCCCACGACGTCCGCGAGTACGTCGCGCTCTACAGCAGGCTGGAACGCTTGGCGGCCCGCGGTGACCAGCTCGAAGCGCTGCTCGCCCGGATCTCCAGGGACCACCGCCAGCTCGGCTGAGCTGGGCGGTTACGCTGCCGTGGACACATCGTCCCCGCCGGTAGGTGCAGTCGCAGCCCCATGCTGAACATCTTCGCTCGCGCTTCGGTCTCCCGCGTCACCGATCCCATCGGGGCGTGGCTGGTCCGACTCGGGCTCACCCCCAACTCCGTCACCGTGCTGGGCACCATCGGCACGGTCGCCGCCACGCTCTGGTTCTTCCCACGGGGCCAACTCTTCGTCGGCGCGCTCGCGGTCACCGCGTTCGTGCTCTTCGACCTGCTCGACGGCGCCATGGCCAGGGCCCAGGGCAGCGGCACGCCGTTCGGCGCCGTGCTGGACGCGAGCTGCGACCGCATCGCCGACGGCGCCCTGTTCGCCGCGCTCGCCTGGTACGCGTTCGACACCGGCCACCGCTGGCTGGCGGCCGCCTCGCTGATCTCGCTGGTCAGCGCCCAGGTCGTGTCGTACGTGAAGGCCCGCGCCGAGGCGTCCGGGCTGAACGCCGACGGCGGCATCGCCGAACGGGCCGAGCGGCTGATCATCGTGCTGGTCGGCGCAGGCCTGTCCGGGCTCGGTGTGCCGTACGTCCTGGACGTGGCGCTCTGGCTGTGCGCGGTGCTGACCGCCGCGACGGTCGTGCAGCGCCTGCTCGCGGCGCACCGCGCCGCCACGGAGGTCGACGGATGAGCATCGGGGAGAGACTGGCCGTGCTCGGCTACTCGGCGGGCTGGAAGCTCGTCCGGGTGCTGCCCGAGCAATGGGTGCGGCGCGCGTTCGACTTCGCCGCGGACCGGGCCGCCCGGCGCGGCGGGCCGAGCACCCGGCAGTTGCGGGCGAACCTGTCCCGCGTCGTGCCGCAGGCGGGCGAGAAGGAGCTGGACGAGCTGGTCCGCCAGTCGCTCCGGTCCTACGCCCGGTACTGGCGCGAGGCGTTCCGGCTGCCGTCGATGGACCTCAAGGCCGTCTACGCCACGTGCGACTCGCTCGTCAGCGGCCAGGAGAACCTGGACGCCGCGCTGGCGCAGGGGACGGGCGCGGTCGTCGCGCTGCCCCACAGCGGCAACTGGGACATGGCGGGCGTCTGGCTGGTCGGCCACTCCGGCACGTTCGCCACGGTCGCCGAGCGGCTCAAGCCCGAATCGCTGTACCGGCGGTTCATCGACTTCCGCGAGACCCTCGGGTTCGAGGTGCTGCCGCTGACCGGCGGCGATCGCGCGCCCGTGAAGGTCCTGTCGGAACGGTTGCGCGAGAACAAGGTCGTCTGCCTGCTCGCGGACCGCGACCTCACCGCGACCGGCGTCCCGGTCACGTTCTTCGGCGAGCAGACGATGATGCCCGCCGGGCCCGCCCACCTGGCCGCCACGACGGGTGCGGCGCTGCTCCCCGTGGGCCTGTGGTTCACCGAGGACGGCTGGGCGTTCCGCATCCACCCGCCGATCCGGGTCTCGGGCACCGCGCAGGTCCCGGTGGCCACGCAGGCGCTTGCGGACATCTTCGCCGCGGACATCGCCGCGCACCCCGCGGACTGGCACATGATGCAGAAGCTCTGGCTGGCCGACCTGCCGGAGAGCAGGCAGCGCGCCCTCGCCCGGAGGCGGGAGTCCACGTGAAGGTCGGCATCGTCTGCCCGTACTCCCTCGACGTCCCCGGAGGGGTGCAGGCGCACGTCGTCGACCTGGCCCGCGCGCTGATCGGCCTCGGCCACGAGGTGAACGTGCTGGCCCCCGCCGACGAGGACACGTCGCTGCCGGACTTCGTCACGTCCGCGGGCCGGGCGGTCGGCATCCCGTACAACGGTTCCGTGGCAAGGCTTTCGTTCGGCCCGTTGTCCTACTCGCGGGCGCGGCGGTGGATCACCGACAACGACTTCGACGTGCTGCACCTGCACGAGCCGACCGCGCCCAGCCTCTCGTTCCTCGCGCTCATGGTGGCGGACGGCCCGATCGTGGCCACGTTCCACACCTCCACGCCGCGGTCGAAGATCCTGGCCGCGTTCCAGGTGGTCCTCCAGCCGTTCGTGGAGAAGATCACCGCCCGGATCGCCGTGTCCGCGCTGGCGCGGCGGGTGCAGGTCGAGCACCTCGGCGGCGACGCGGTCGAGATCCCGAACGGCGTGGACGTCGGGTTCTTCGCCGACGCGCGGCCGCTCGACGGGTACCCGCGTCCCGGCGGCACCATCGGGTTCGTCGGCCGCTTCACCGAGCCCCGCAAGGGGATGCCGGTGCTGCTGGAGGCGTTCCGGATCCTGGCCGCCGAGCTGCCGGACCTCCAGCTGCTCGTGGTCGGGCGCGGGGACGACGAGGAACTGCTCAAGGACGCCGGGCCCGAGTTGGCCCGGCGGATCGTGCTGCTCGGGCAGGTCGACGACGAGACCAAGGCGCGCGCGCTGCGCAGCGTCGACGTGTACTGCGCGCCGAACACCGGCGGCGAGAGCTTCGGGATCATCCTGACCGAGGCCATGTCCGCGGGCGCGGCCGTCGCGGCGAGCGACCTGGACGCGTTCCGCCGGGTGCTGGACGACGGCAAGGCGGGCGTGCTGACTCCCGTCGAGGACTCCGCCGCGCTGGCCGACGGGCTGCGTGACCTGCTCGCCGACCCCCGGCGTCGCGCCGACTACGCGGAGGTCGCCCGGCAGCGGGTGATGACGTTCGACTGGTCCGTGGTCGCGAACCAGGTGCTGCGCGTGTACGAGAGCGCCATGGCCGCCGATCCGCGCCGGGTCGTGGAGGCGGCGGAGTGAGCAGTTCGTGGTTCGTGACGACGCTGCTGATCGTCCTCGCGGTGGTCGTGCTGATCGGACCGTGGGTGCTCGGCATGGCGAACCGGCTCGACCGGCTGCACGTGCGCACCGACGCCGCCTGGGCCGGACTGGACGCCTCGCTGGCCCGCCGCGCCGTCGTGACGCGGACCGTCGTCACGGCCGAGCTGGACCCCGACGTGGCCACCATGCTGCGCAACGTGGCGGACCGCGCCGAACGCGCGCCGCGCGCGGAGCGGGAAGCGGCGGAGAACGAGCTGAGCGGGCTGCTGGCCGAGCTGGACCGCAGCGCGCTGCCGCCCGCGCTCGCCGCCGAGCTGGCGGACGCCGAGCAGCGGGTCGTGCTGTCGCGGCGGGTGCACAACGACGCCGTGCGCGACACGCGGTCGCTGCGGCGGCGTCGGCTCATCCGGTGGCTCAAGCTCGCGGGCACCGCGCCGCAGCCCGAGTACTTCGAGATCGCCGAGCCCCTGGAGGCCGCGGAGTCCACCGTGCTCACGCCCCGCACGTCGGCGCGGGTGCTGCTGGTGGACGGCTCCGGGCGGGTGCTGCTGTTCGAGGGCAACGACCCGGCCCGGCCGCAGGAGTCGTTCTGGTTCACCGTCGGCGGCGGGGTGAGCCCCGGCGAAGAGCTGCGGGCCGCGGCCGTGCGCGAGGTGTCGGAGGAGACCGGCCTCGAACTGGCCGCGGACGACCTGGTCGGACCGGTGTGGAAGCGACGCGCGGTGTTCAGCTTCGACGGGCTGAGCTACGCGGCCGAGGAGTGGTTCTTCCTCGCGGGCGCGGCGCTGCCCGACCTGTTCGAGGTGGACACGTCCGGGTTCGACGAGGTGGAACGCCGGACGATCCGGCGACACCGCTGGTGGACGGCCGACGAGCTGCGGGCCACCGAGGACGCCGTGTACCCGGTGCAGCTGGCTGATCTGCTGCCCGACGTGCTCGGCGGGGCGTGGGACGGGGCGTTGCGCGCGGTGCGCTAGCGGGCACTACGGCAAACGGGTGTCACCTGTATTGGGGACGCGCTCGGTTCGGTTATCGGCTTTCCTGGTGTGGGGTGGGTCTTACGCCGGGGAGGGCGTTGTGGGGGAAGCCGTAGATCAGGACGAGCGCGTGCGGACGCTGTTGAGGGCGTTGGTGCGACGGGTGCACGAACTGGGGCCGCCGGAAGGTGGGGCGCCGGTGTTGGACGTGCAGGAATTGGGGCTGCGGTGCGTGTTGACGGCCGCTGACCGCGTGGACGTGGGGGTGTTGAGTCCACGGGAGCGGGAAGTGGCCCGGATGGTGGGGTTGGGGTTCACCAACAAGATGATCGCGGCTTCGCTGGGGATCAGCTTGTACACGGTGTCCACGCATCTGCGGCGGATCTTTGCGAAGTTGGACGTGCCTACTCGGGCGGCGATGGTGGCTGTGTTGGCTGGGAGGTCTGTGGCTGGGTGAGGGGGGCGGGGGCTGGTGGCTTGGTGAGTCGGTGGCGTTTGGTGAGCAGGTGACGGATGGTGAGCCGGTGACGGATGGTGAGCTGGTGCGTTTGGTGAGCCGGTGACGCTTGGTGAGCTGTTGGTCGTCTGGTCGGGAAATGTCGTACCCCCGTCGTAGTGTGTGCGTCGGGGGGTCCTGCTGATCGGGGGACGCCTGGTTTTTGCTGGTCAGGGGGGTTGGGGATCTGTTTTGGGGTGAGTCGTGGCGGATTCCTGGCGGCTTCTGTTTCAGCGTGGGGGTGGGGTTGGGGTGCCCCCGAGGCGCGATTGTCTTCATGTCCGTCCGCGCCGCGTCAAGGCGGGAAAGATGCCTTGACCCGTAGCGGACGGACATGAGGGCGCTGGGGATCGGGGGCAGGGAGGGGTCTGGACTCCCTTTCGGTGCGTGCTCCCGCTGGTCTGGGGTTTCTTGGGTTGCTTGCTTCCGCTGGTCTGGGTTTTGTTGGGTTGCTTGCTTGCTTGCTTGGCTTGGCTGTGGTGGTCGGTGGTGCTTTCCTGGCTGGTGATCTAGATGTTGGTGATCACTTCGTTGCCGTAGGCGGCCAGGGTTTTTTCCTTGTCGTCGTGCATGAGGTACAGGGCGAAGTTGGTTACGCCTATTTCCTTCAGCTCCTGCAGTTTGTCCACGTGGGACTGTGCTGGGCCTGTCAGGCAGAACCTGTCCACGATCTCGTCGGGGACGAAGTCCGTTGACCTGTTGCCCGCCTTGCCGTGGTGGCTGTAGTCGTAGCCCTCTCTGCCCTTGATGTAGTCGGTCAGTGCTTCGGGGACCACGCCCGAGTCGCCGTACCTGGTGACCAGGTCCGCCACGTGGTTTCCCACCATGCCGCCGAACCAGCGGAGCTGGTCGCGTTGGTGCGGCAGGTCCGTGCCCACGTAGGCGGGGGCCGCTACGCACATCGTGATGTTGCCGGGGTCTCGTCCCGCTGCTGTCGCGGCGTCTCGCACCGAGCCGATGGTCCACCTGGCGATGTCCGGGTCCGCTGTTTGCAGGATGAAGCCGTCCGCCTGCTCCCCGACCATCTTCAGAGCTTTCGGGCCGTAGGCGGCCATCCAGATCTCCAGCTTCCCGTTCCTGACCCAGGGGATGCGGACCGGGGTGCCGTGGTGTTCCACCTCCCTGCCCTCGGCCAGTTCCTTGATGACCGTCATGGCCTTGCCCAGCGTCGCCAGTGTCGCCGGGGGTTGGCCGATGACGCGCCTCGCCGAGTCGCCCCTGCCGATGCCGCAGACCGTGCGGTTGCCGAACATGTCGTTCAGCGTGGCGAACAGGGACGCCGTGACGGACCAGTCCCTCGTGCTGGGGTTGGTCACCATCGGGCCCACCACGAGGTTCTTCGTGGCCGCGAGGACCTGGGAGTAGATGACGAACGGTTCCTGCCAGAGCACGGCCGAGTCGAACGTCCAGCCGTACTGGAAGCCGTTGTCCTCTGCCGACTTCATGCCCGCCACGACATCGCTCGCGGGCGGGTCGGTTTGCAGCACCACACCGAAGTCCACGTTGTCGCCCTTTCCTAGACCAGGTACTGGTTGAGGTCGCGGCCGAGGAACCTGCCGTGGCCCGCGCCGCCGTGGAAACCCCTGTCGTCCACCACGACCTTGCCCCGCGACAGCACGGTGTCGACCTTCCCGACCAGCTCCATGCCCTCGTACGCCGAGTAGTCCACGTTCATGTGGTGCGTGGCCGCCGAGAGGGTCTGCTCCGCCGTGGGGTCGTACACCACGATGTCGGCGTCCGCGCCCGGTGCGATGACGCCCTTGCGCGGGTAGAGGCCGAACATGCGGGCCGGGGTGGTGGAGCTGATCTCGACCCAGCGTTCGAGGGTCAGTTCGCCGCGCACGACGCCCTGGTGCAGCAGGTCCATGCGGTGTTCCACGCCCGGCATGCCGTTGGGGATCTTGGAGAAGTCCCCCCTCCCCAGTTCCTTCTGGTCCTTGAAGCAGAACGGGCAGTGGTCGGTCGACACCAGCGACAGGTCGTTGGTGCGCAGGCCGCGCCACAGCTCGGTCTGGTGCTCCTTCGGGCGCAGCGGGGGAGAGGCGACGTACTTGGCGCCCTCGAAGTCCGGCTTCGCCAGGTCCTCCAGCGACAGGAACAGGTACTGCGGGCAGGTTTCCGCGAACACGTTCTGGCCGGTGTCGCGGGCCTTCGCCACGGCGTCCAGGGCGTGCGACGCCGACAGGTGCACGATGTAGAGCGGTGCGCCCGTCACCTTGGCCAAGGCGATGGCGCGGGACGTGGCCTCGCCTTCCAGTTCCGGTGGCCTGGTGAGGCCGTGCTGGACCGGGTCGGTGTGGCCGTTGGCCAGCGCCTGGGCGACCAGCTCGTCGATCGCGATGCCGTTCTCGGCGTGCATCATGATCGTGGCGCCCGTCTCGCGGGCCTTCTGCATCGCGCGCAGGATCTCGCCGTCGGTCGCGTAGAAGACGCCGGGGTAGGCCATGAACATCTTGAACGTGTTCACGCCCGCGTCGATGCAGGACTCCATCTCCTTCAACGACGTGTCGTTGACGTCGGAGACGATCATGTGGAACCCGTAGTCGACCGCGCAGTTCCCGTCCGCCTTGGTGTGCCACTTGTCCAGTGTGGACAGCAGCGACGTCCCCTTGGCCTGCACGGCGAAGTCGATGATCGTCGTCGTGCCGCCCCACGCGGCGGCGACCGTGCCGGTCTCGAAGGTGTCCGCGGAGGACGTGCCGCCGAACGGCATCTCCATGTGCGTGTGGCCGTCGATGCCGCCGGGGATCACGTACTTGCCCGTGGCGTCGATGACGGTGTCGGCCTGGACCTCGAAGCCCGGTGCCACGAGCGCGGCGATCTTCTCGCCCTGCACCAGCACGTCTGCGGCCACCGGGCCCGTCGCGTTGACGACGGTGCCGCCGCGGATCAGGGTGCTCACGGCTGCACCAGCGAGTCGTAGGTGTCCGGCCTGCGGTCGCGGTAGAACGCCCACAGGTCGCGGACCTCGGTGAGCAGGTCCATGTCCAGGTCGCGGACGACGATCTCCTCCTCGGTGTCCGACGCCGCCTCGCCCACGAGCTGGCCGCGCGGGTCCGCGAAGTACGTCTGGCCGTAGAAGTCGTTCTCGCCGAGCGGTTCTACGCCGACGCGGTTGATCGTGCCGACGAAGTACTCGTTCGCCACGGCCGCGGCGGGCTGCTCCAGCCGCCACAGGTACTCCGACAGGCCGCGGCTCGTCGCCGACGGGTTGAACACGATCTTCGCGCCCGCCAGGCCGAGCGCCCGCCAGCCCTCGGGGAAGTGGCGCTCGTAGCAGATGTAGACGCCGATGCGGCCGACCGCGGTGTCGAACACCGGGTAGCCCAGGTTGCCGGGCTTGAAGTAGAACTTCTCCCAGAACCCCTTCACCTGGGGGATGTGGTTCTTGCGGTGCTTGCCGAGGTACGTCCCGTCCGCGTCGATCACCGCCGCGGTGTTGTAGTAGACGCCCGGCTGCTCCTCCTCGTACATCGGCACCACGAGCACGACGCCGTGCTGCGCGGCGACCTCGCACATCAGCCGGGTCGTCGGACCGTCGGGGATCTGCTCGGTGTAGGAGTAGTAGTCCGCGTCCTGCACCTGGCAGAAGTACGGGCCGTAGAACAGCTCCTGCAAGCAGATCACCTGCGCGCCCTGCGAGGCGGCGGTGGCGATGGCCGCGACCGCGTTCGCGATCATCGACTCCTTGTCGCCGGTCCACTTCGCCTGGATCAGACCGGCTCGGACGATGTTCGTCACTTGATCATCCCCTCGTTGGTGCGGTCGGTCGCTGTCCGCGACAGTGCCAGGTAGGTGACGAGTCCGCCCACCAGGCCGACCACCCAGTTGTAGTCGTAGAGCGGCTTGAGGAACGGGATCAGCCCGTCGGCCGGGAACGGGCCGCCGTAGGCGCCGCCGACCGCGAGCACGCCGCCGACGACGGTCGCCACGACCGCGTGCCAGTTCCACCCGCCGGTGAACCAGTAGGCCCCCTTGCCGTCCATGTACAGCGCGTCCAGTTCGATCCGGGTCTTGCCGAGCAGCCAGTACCCGGCGATGAACACGCCCGCCACCGACGCCAGCAGGCCGCCGTAGAAGCCCAGCCACGCGAAGATGTAGATGCTCGGGTCGGAGATCAGCCGCCACGGCTGGATCACCACGCCGATCACGCCGGTGATCAGGCCACCGACCGCGAACGTGATGCGCCGCGGGAAGGCGTTGGAGAAGTCGTACGACGGGCTGACCACGTTCGCCGCCAGGTTCGCCGAGATCGTCGCCAGCACCAGCGCGATCAGCGCGACGACCACGACCAGCGGGTTGTCGAACCGGCTCGCGAGCGTCGCCGGGTCCCAGATCGCCTCGCCGTACAGCGCGATCGAGCCGGACGTCGTCAGGATCGCCACGATCGCGATGAACGACATCGTCGTGGGCAGACCCAGCACCTGGCCGAGCACCTGCTTCCTCTGGCTACCGCCGAACCGGGTGAAGTCCGGCATGTTGAGCGACAGCGTCGACCAGAACGCGATCATGCCCATCAGCGACGGGAAGAACACCTTCCAGAAGTCCGCGCCCCACCCCAGCTTCGACGGCTCGGACAGGATCGGCCCGAAGCCGCCCGCCTTCACGGCGACGTAGGCCAGCAGGATCAGGAACCCGACCGACACCAGCGGCGCGGTCCAGTTCTCGAACTTGCGGATCGCCTCCATGCCGCGCCAGATGATCAGCATCTGCACGACCCAGAACCCCAGGAAGCACAGCCACAGCGTCCACTTCTGCCCCAGCACCTCGGGCGCGGTCAACCACCAGCCGCCGACCAGCTTGCCCACGATCACGTGCAGCGCCAGCCCGCCGACCCACGTCTGGATGCCGAACCACGCGCACGCGATGAACGCCCTCAGCAGCGCCACCAGGTTCGCCCCGCGCACCCCGTAGAACGCGCGGGCGAACACCGGGAACGGGATGCCGTACTTCGTGCCCGCGTGGCTGTTCAGCAGCATCGGGACCAGCACGATCAGGTTGCCGAGCGTGATGGTCATGAAGGCCTGGATCCAGTCCATGCCCAACGCGATCAGCGACGCGGCGAGCGTGTAGCTGGGGATGTTGTGCGCCATCCCCATCCACAGCGCGAAGAAGTTGTACGTCGTCCAGGTCCGCTGCTCCAGCGGCACCGGGGCCAGTTCGGGGTTGAAGTACCGGCTCTCCGAGATCCCCGAGAAGTCGCGCAGCTCGACTCGGCCATCCGGGTGACTGATCTGCTTCGTCGATGTGATCCGGCTTGCGGAGGTGGGCTCTGACGGGTCGACGGCCATCGGTCACATCCCTGTTACGCTGGCGAAACAGCGTGGTCGGTGTGCGCTTTCCATCCCGGAATCCTGGGATGGCGGGTGCGCCGGGGGCAGTGTCGAAGTGTCCACGCTTCTCATGATCAGTGAACACTCCGTCGGTTGCACGTCGATCGACGGTTCAGGGACCGAGCCGCTCGCGGACCTCCTGGGCCCGGTACTCGTCGCCGAACGCCTCGTAGAGCTCCAGGGCTTCCCGGTAGGTCTCGTTCGCCTCGTCGGCCCGGTCCAGATCCGCGTAGGCGGAGCCGAGGCTCACCAGCGTGATCGCGGTGCCGAACCGGTCGTCACGCCTGCGGTGGACCTCCAGCGAGGCCGCGTAGTGGTCGAGGGCGAGGTCGAGCCGCCCCGTGGCGTGGTGGGCCTTCCCGAGGCCGTGCAACGTGATCGCCTCGCCACCCTCGTGCCCCCACTCCCGGTGCACGACCAGCGCCTCGCGGAAGTGCGCGGCCGCCTCGTCCGCCCTGCCGAGAACCAGGCAGGTCTCGCCCATGTTCGCGAGGCTGATGCCGAGTCCGCGGGGGTCGTGGACCTCCCGCCTGATGCCCAGCGAACGCTCGCAGCAGGCGAGGGCCAGGTCCGCGCGGCCCATCTCCCGGTAGGTCGCGCCCAGGACGATCAGCGCGGCGCCGACACCGATCCGGTCGTCCAGTTCCTCGCTCAACCCGACCGACCGTTCGCCGTACTCGATGGCGTGGGCGAACTCGCGGGTCTGCCGGTGGATCGTGGCGAGCCGGTTGAACGCCTTGGCCAGGGACCGGCGGTCGACCAGCCGCGTGGCCGAGTCCACGGCCATTCGTTGCAGCGCGTACCAGTCGGCCATGTGCTTGCGGAGGGAGAAGTAGCGGAACATCGCCTCGGCGATGTCCACCACGTCCGCGCCCAGGTCGTGGTGGTGCGCGGTGGTGGCGACCTCCAGCACGGCCTTGTGGTGCCGGTCCATCCACGCGACGGCGTCCGGGGCGCAGTGCTCGTTCAGGATCCCCTTGGCGTGTTCCGCGGCGGTCCGCCGGTAGAACTGGATCACCCGCTCCACCGCGCCGTCCTCGGGTTCCGCTTCGAGGCAGCGCGCCGAGTACAACCGGACCAGGTCGTGGAACCGGTTGTCCTCGGTCAGCAGGTGGGCCCAGCGGAGTTCCCTCATCAGCCGCCCCGCCCTGAACGGGGACAGGTCCGCCAGCGCGGCCGCGCTGTCCGGGAACACCTGGTCACCGGGGTGCAGTGCGAGCAGGCGGAACATCCGCCGCTGCTCGGGGTCCAGGAAGCGGTAGGACAGGGAGAACGTGGCGATCACCGCGTCGCTGTCGCCGTCGTCCAGCACGTCCAGCCGTGCCTCGCGCAGCTCCGCCGCCCAGTCGGTGGTCGGCTCGGACTTGATCATGGCGGCCATGATTCGGAGCGCGAGGGGCAATCGACCGCACAGCTCGACGATCTCCGGATCACCGACCAGCTCCAGGGCTTCGCCGGGGGCGAGCATGCCGAGCGGGACCAGGGAGCTGCCAAGGCTGTTCAGAATCTTCCTGCTGGTGACCACGATCCGGTGGCGGTCCACCAGCAGGGGCTTCACCTGGTCGGACTCGGAGGCGTTGTCCAGGATCACCAGCATGGTCTCGCGCTTCGCCATCTCGCTGCGGAACAGGGCGGAGCGCTCGGATTCCTCCGGCGGGATGACCGCGTCGGTCAACCCCAGTCGCCGGAGGAACCGGAGCAGCGCCTGCGAGGCGTCCACCCGCCGCCGCGGGTCGTGGCCCTGGAGGTCGAGGACCAGGAACCCGCCGGGGAAGCGGGCCTTCTCCCGGTGCGCGTACCGGCGCACGAGCTCGGTCTTGCCGACGCCTCCCAGCCCGTGGACCACCGTCGTCCCCGTGCCCGCCGACAGTTCCGCGAGCTCGGGTAATCGGCCCGCGAACGTGCCGGAGACCGGTGGGAGGCCTTCGAGCGCGGTCGGCGTCACCGGCCCGTGGTTGTTGACCACCAGCATGTCGATGCGCCGGGCCTGCACCACGGAACCGTGGACCTCGCCGGAGTTGTCGTTGCGCATCGGACAGTTCTACCCGCGCGTGAACTCCGCGCACCAGCGGTCTTCCGAGCGGACCACGGACACGGCGCGGAGGCCGTTCTGCGCGAACGACCGGATCTCGGCCGGCGTCAGTGGCCACGGTGGGCCTTCGGGGATCGTCTCGTCGCGGGCGGAGGCGATGACCAGGAGGGTGCCGCCGGGGGCGACGAAGTCGGTCACCGCGGTGATGGCCCGCTCGTGCAGGTGGATCGGGAGGGCCTGGACGGTCAGGCTCTCGACCACCAGGTCGAAGGCCCGGTGCCAGGTCGCGGGCGGGGCGAAGAGGTCGGCCACCCGGTAGTCGACGGGGGAGTCGGGGAAGCGGCGGCGGGCCGTGGCGACGGCCGTGGGGGCGTTGTCGAAGGCGACCGTGGTGCAGCCGCGGGCCGCGATGAACTCCGAGTCGCGGCCGAGGCCGCAGCCGACGACCAGGGCGCGTTCGCCCTCGCCGTCCAGGTCTCGGGCCCAGACGACCAGGAGGTGGTGCGGGTCCTCGCTGTCCCAGGGGACGGTGGCCTTGCCCTCGCCTGCCTCGGCGTAGAGCTTCTCGAACCAGTGCGTCGGGTCCTCGGCGGCCAGGTCGCGGGCGTGCGCGTCGTCTGAAGTGGACATCCCGCCAGTCTGTCCGGGAGGGGCGATCCGCGCGGCCGGTTTCGGTGGTTGCCCGATGGGGTGAGGATTCGGCCGCGTTCCTCACCCCATCGTGTGGATGTAGATCATCGGTGTTCGTGCCGATGACAAAGAGGTCCCCTTCAGGATTCCCCGATGTTAGGAACGCTGTGTTTCGCACTCGCCCGCGCGGTTCCCTCCGCGCCGCCGCCCTGCTCGCCGTTGGTGCTTCCCCCCTGCTCGCAGGCGTGGCCACCGCCGCACCCGCGCCGTCCCTCGACGGCCTTGGAGACCTGGTCGGCGCGCCCGAGTTGAACACCAACCTCGTGGACCGCAGCGGCGACATCGCGAGCAACAGGTCCGTGCGGCTGCCCGCCACCCCCGCGCCGCCGCTGGTGGCCGACGCCGCGCACGCCCTGCCGGGTCTGCCCGCCACCCCGGCGCTGCCCGGCTTCGCCGAGGAGCGCGCGCTCCCGGCGGCGGCCGCGCTGCCCCTCGTGGACCAGCTCCCCCTGAACCAGCTCCCGATCAACCAGCTCCCGTCGATCGACGAGCTGCCGATCCAGCTGGGGCAGGGTGGCCTCCCGATCCCGCTGCCCGGTCTGGGCTGAGACCTCACACATCCGCGAGCCCATGACGCAGTGGCACCTGCGTCATGGGTTTGTCGCGTGTGGACAGTCGGTCCAGGGTGGCTGTCGCGCGGGCGATCCACCGCTGGTCGCCCACCGACTCCAGAACGGTAAGTCCGCGTCGGACGTGCGCGCAAGCGTTTTCCTTCTGCCCCAGGGCGATCAGGACCTCGCCCAGGCACACCTCCGTGCACGCCGTGCCGTGCTCGTCCAACGTCAACGCGAACACCTCCCGGCTGCGCGACGCGCACCCGACCGCCCGGTGCGGGTCGCCGAGTCCCAGGTGCAGGTACGCGAGACTGCGCCACGCGCTCGCCTCGCGCCGGCGGTCACCCAGGTCGTGGAACGCGTCGCGGCTCGCCGTCAACATCTCCAGCGCCGCCCTCGGGTCGCCGCACTCCCGCCGCACGATCCCGAGTTCCCGCAGCGACGCGGCCTCCCACCGCCGGTCGCCCAACTCGCCGAACCGGGCCACCGCCTGCTCCAGGCACCGCCGCGCCTCACCCCACTCACCGCGGTACCGGTGCAGGATCCCCAACTCCCGCACCGTGTACGCGAGCCAGCGCGGCTCGTCCAGCACGGCCAGGCGGTCGAGGCACCGGTCGAAGAACTGCGTCGCGACCGACCACCTGCCCTGCTGCCGCAGACCGACCGCGACGGACAGCAGCGTCACCACCTCCAGCCGGGCGTCGTTCGCGGCGGGCAGCACGGTGAGGCAGTCGCGGAAGAGCCTCTCCGCCAACGGGAAGTCGCGCTGCTCGCGGGCCGCGAGGCCCCACGCGAACAACGCGTACGCCGTCCAGTAGGCGCTGCCCAACCGGCGCGCGGCGGCCAGGCCGGGCTCCAGGATGCCGACCAGGTCGTCCCACTGGGCGCGGACCTCGAGGTACGCGCCCATCGACGCGCCGAGCCTGCACGTCAACTCGTCCGCGCCGTCGCGGACGGTGCGCTCGATCGCCGCCAGCAGGCTCGGCTGCTCCTCGTCCAGCCAGCCGAGCGCGTCCGCCACGAGGTCGTCGACGAGTCCCGGCACACCGAGGTCCGGTTCCGTTGTCTCGAAGCTCGTGAGCCCGCCGAAGCCGAGCCGGAGGTCGGCGCGCCGCAGGACGTGCAGGTACGCGTGCACCGTCCGTGACCAGGACTCGTCCCGTTCCGCGGCCGTGCTGTCCTGCTCGGACTTCTCCTCGGCGAACAGGCGCAGCAGGTCGTGGAAGTGGTACCGGACCCGGCCGGTCGCGCCGGACCGGCATTCGAGCAGGTTCGCCTCCACCAGGCGGTCCAGCAACCGCTCCGCCTGCCGCAGGGGCGACCCCAGCGCGGCGGCCGCCGCCCAGGCCGCGAAACTCGGACCGGGCAGCCGGGCCAGCAGTCGGAACGCGCGCCGCTCGGCGGCGTCCAGCCCCGCGTAGCTGAGCAGGAGACCGGCGCGGACCTCGCGGTCGCCCGCGACCAGCTCGTCCAGCCGGTGGCGTTCGTCCTCCAGCCGCAACGCCAGCGAGCCCCCCGTCAGGTGCGGCAGCGACCGCAGCTTCGTGCCGACGATCCGCAGCGCCAGCGGCAGCCCGCCGCACAGCTCCGCGATGCGCTCCGCGGCGGTCGGCTCCACCGCGCCCGCCAGTTCGTCCAGCAGCCGCACCGCCTCGGCCTGGTCCAGCGCGGTCAACCGGATCCGCTTCGACGTGTCCAGCCCGGTCAGCCTGCGCCTGCTGGTGATCAGCACGCAGCAGCCCGCGTGGCCCGGCAGCAGCGGTCTCGCCTGCTCCTCCGACGCGGCGTTGTCGAGCACGATCAGCACCCGCCTGCCCGCCAGCCGGTCGCGGAACAGGCTCGCCCGCTCCTCACCGGAGGACGGCACGTCCACACCGGGCACGCCGAGGTCCCGCAGGAACCGGCCGAGCACCTCCTCCGGCGGCCGCGGCCGCCGGTCGGCTCCGCGCAGGTCGACGAACAGCTGGCCGTCCGGGAACGCCGCCGCGAGCCGGTGCCCCGCGGTGACCGCGAACGCCGTCTTCCCGACACCGGGGTTGCCGGTCACCGTCACCACCGGCAGCACCGCGGACTCCACCCCCACCAGCGTCGCCAGCTCCGCGAGCGCGGCCCGCCTGCCCGTGTAGTGGTCGGGCGGTGCGGGCAGCTGCCGCGGCCCGGCGTCCGGTGCGGCGCACGGGCCGTCGGCGAGGACCGAGGCGTGGACGTCGCGCAGCGCCTGTCCGGGCGCGACCCCGAGCTCGACGTCCAGCATCCGGTAGACCTGCTGGTAGGTGTTCACCGCGTCCGCGCGCCTGCCGGACCGGTGCAGCGCGAGCATGAGCTGCCCCCACAGCTCCTCGCGCAGCGGGTGGTCGGCGACCAGCCTGCGCAGCTCGCCGACCAGGTCCGCGTGCTGCCCCAGGTCCAGCCGGGCCCTGGTGTGCCGCTCGACCACCGCCAACCGCAGCTCCGTCAGCCGCGTCGCCTCCGCGCGCAGCAGCGGGCCCACCGCCAGCCCTTCCAGCGGCTCCCCGCGCCACAACCCCAGCGCCCGCCCGAACGCCTCCGCGGCGCCCGGCACGTCCCCGCCGCGCAGCGCGTCGCCACCGGCCGCGCTCACCCGTTCGAACTCGGCCAGGTCCACCTCCCCCGGCTCCACGACGAGCGCGTACCCGCCCGACCCGGTCACCAGCCGCTCGGCCCCGAGGCACTGCCGCAGCCCCGAGACGTACGTGCGCAGGTTCGACGCGGGCGTGGCGGGCGGCGAGTCCCACACGGCCTCCGTCAGGTGGTCGATGCAGGCCGTCTCGTTGGCTCGGAGCAGCAGTGCGGCCAGCACCGCCCGTTGTCGCGAGCCCCCCAGCGCGACGGCCGCACCATGATCGCGAACCTCGAGGGTCCCCAGGATGCGGAATTCCACCTGACCGAGTGTGCCTGATCAAGTGCGTGATCTGGGCGAGATCTGGGCGGTTCCCCCGCAAGGATGGATTTGTCGGACAAGCGGTACGGGGAATTCGAGGGCCGTTTGTCGCACGGATGAACGACAAAAGGGGAGAAAAGATGAGGATCAAAGCAGCGCTGCTGGCCGTCGGCATGGCGGTGGCGGGCCTGGTCGGGGTGACGGGCACCGCGAACGCGTGCACGTCCGCCGACGGCGGGCACTCGTGCCTCTACTCGGCGGCGAACTTCACCGGGATGAGGTGGGATGACGGCGCTCGGAGCACGCCGAACTGGGGAGCGCACACGTACATCGGCACCAGCGTCCGGCTCTACGCGGGTGACGGGTCCCTCAGCAACGTCAGCAGCATGAGGAACTACGACACGAATTCGAACGTCGCCGTGTACTACAACTCGAATTACCGCGGCGGCTGCTTCACGATCGCGGCGGGTGGCCGGGCGAGTGACTTCGCGCGGATCAGGCTGACCGACGGCACCAACGCGAACGACCGGATGAACTCGCACCGCTACAACTACACGTGCGGACCGGTTCACAACTTCTGAGTCCGGGGGGACGGGAAATGGGAATCAAGGCGGTAGTTCTCGCAATGGGCGTGGTCGCGGGTCTGGCGGGGTTCTCCGGGACCGCGCAAGCGGAGGTCCCGGAGTGCTCGGGGGGTGAAGCCTGCCTGTGGTCCGGTGCGAACTTCACCGGTGCCAGGTTCGACGTGCCGTCCGACGGCACGTGGCCCGCGTTCGCCGTTCGCTCGGTGCGGAACGGGGACGGGAACTCGCCGTTGGCGTTGTACTACAACTCCAACCAGCGGGGTCCGTGCTTCACGGTGGCGGCGGGCGGCCGCGTTTCGGACCTCGAGCGCGTCAGGTTGTCCGACGGGGGTCCGGCCTACGACAGGGTTCGTTCGCTCGCCTTCAACCGCACGTGCGGACCGGTGCACCAGTTCTGATCGGATCGCGGGAGGCGGTCCCACGGGGCCGCCTCCCGCGCGGCAGGGGGAAGCAGTTGTGGAGAAGTCGAGTGTGGTGGCGCTGATCGCCGCCGTCGCGGTGCTGGGTGGCGGAATCGCGTTGGCGAGCACGGGGGAGTCCCAGGCGGGCAAGGCGCCGCCCGCGATCGGGGAGGTCCGCGCGGTCGTCTCGGACCGGGACGTCGTGCTGCCGTTCGACGGCTACCGGAACACCACCGACGAGGTGAACACGATAGAACGCGCGTCCGCCTTGCTGGCCAAGGACTGCATGAGCCGGTTCGGTCTGGAGTGGACGGTGGCGGAGACCGCCGCGGCCGATGCCTCGGTCGCCCCCAACGCGGGCCGGTACGGGGTGCTCGACGCGGCGGAGGTCGCCAGGTGGGGGTACCACGCGCCGGACTCCGCCGTGCGGGAGGAATCCGGTGGGCCGTCACCGGAGGCCGTCATGGTCTACACCGGCGACGGCGCCTCGTCCTTCCGCGGCCAGGCCGTGCCCAGGGGCGGGTGTCTCGGTGAAGGACGCCGGAAGCTCGCCGGGGGCGGGCCGAAGAGCATGTCCGGTGCGGAGTTCTCGGAGCTGGACCGCCTGGCGTCCAAGGCCGCGGAGGCCGACGGCCGGGTGGTCGAGCGGATGACGCGGTGGCGCGAGTGCATGGCGGAGAACGGCTACGACTACGTCGACGTGTGGGCGGTCAACAACGACGTCCGCTGGACCGGTCCGACGCCCACCGCCGAGGAGATCGCCACGGCGAGCCGGGACGTGGTGTGCCGGACGAGGACCGAGCTGGTGCCGACGTGGATGGCGGTCGAGGCCGCGCACCAGCGGCAGCTCATCGCGGAACGCCCGGACGACTTCGCCGCGCTCCAGGCGAGCAAGCGGCACTGGGTGGACGAGGCCGAGCGGGTGGTGGGCTGATCGGCGTCACGAACCCAGGTCGTGCACCAGCAGGGCCACGTGCAGGGACAGGATGGACTCGGGGTCTTCGAGCGAGACCCCGAGCACCTGTTCGATGCGCGCCAGCTGCTGGTAGTACGCCGTGCGGGACAGGTGGGCGGCGGCCGCCGCGGCGGACTTGTTGCCGCCGTGCTCGCACAGGCGGCGCAGCAGCTCGACCAGCCTGCTGCCCTGGTTGGTGTCGCGCGCCAGCAGCGGGCCCAGCTCGCGGTCGGCGAAGGCGCGCAGGCGTTCGTCCTCGCGCAGCAGGTGCAGGAGGCCGTGCAGGCGGACGTCGTCCAGGCGGTGGTAGAGGCGGGCGCTGGGGGAGCGCAGGGCGGCGCCCGCGATGTGGACGGCTTCGCCGAGGCTGCGGCGGACGTCGGACACGACGGTGACGGTCGTGCCCGCGGCGACGACCACCGGCAGTCCGTGCTGGGTCGTGGCGGCCACCCGGTGCACCTCCTTGGCCAGCCGCCGCAGCACGCCGTCCAGGCCCGCCTGCTGCGGCAGCGACAGCAGGGCGCGGACGCTGGTGTCGTCCACCACGCCGACGAGCGCGGGCACGGTCACGCGGCGCGCGGCCAGCGCCGTGGCCTCGGCCAGGTCCCGCAGGACCTCCTGGGTGGCGAGCGTCTGGGCAGGCGCGGGTGAGGTGCCGGGGCGGATGGCGATGCCGACCAGCTGCCTGCGCTCCAGGGGCACGCCCAGCGCGGCGGCCCGCGCGGACAGGTCGGCCGGGGGTTGGGCCTCGCCCAGCAGCTGGGCCAGCAGGGTGCGGTGGGTCTGGCGTTCCAGCGACTCGCGGTCGCGGGCCACCAGGCGGTGGACGGCCAGCGCGGAGGCCGCGCGTTCGGCGACGACCACGTGCCGGTGCGGCGGGGCGTCCGGTGACACCAGGACCAGCCGTCCCCAGTCGGCGCCGCGGGCGCCCACGACGGTGACGAGCCAGCCGGAGACCTCGTGGTAGGCGGTCCGCTCGGTGACCGCGACCGACCTGGACCGCTCGCCCCAGTCGGCGAGCAGCTCCGTCGGGTCGGCGCCCGCCGCGTTGTAGGCGAGCACCTCGTGGCCCAGGGTTTCCAGCACGACCGGCAGCCCGGCGGTGCGGGCGACCTCGCGCAGCACCTCCGCCGGTTCCGCGCCCGCCACCGTGAGCGCGGTGAACGTCTCGTGCACCTGTTCGGCGGCCCGCAGCTCGGCGAGCTGGGCGTCCACGATCAGCGCCACGACGGCCTCGGTCACGGTGACGAACCGGGTCTCGTGCGCGAGCGTGACGAGCGGCAGCCCGTGCTTCTCGGCCGCCGCGACGAGCGAGCCGGGGATCTCCTCGCTCCACCGCCGCACCAGCTCCACGACCAGGCCCGCCGCGCCCACGGCGGCGAGGTCGTCGACGTACCGGGTGAGGCCCGCGTCGTCGGACGGCAGCAGCAGCCCGGTGGTCAGCACGAGTTCGCCGCCGCGCAGCAGGTGGGCGATGTCGGCGACCTCGGCGACGTGCGCCCAGCGCACCCGGCCCTGCATCCCGGCCGCCCCGGCGACCACGGTCGGGCCGCTGCGCCGGACCACCGGCAGGGCCAGTGCTTCGGCGACCGTGGGGTACATGGACACAACGTAATGCGGCCACCGCGAAAGCGGTACAGGTTGTGCATGGCGGCCGGGCACCGGTCCCAGCAGACTCCAGGGAGGACTACCCCACGGAGGACGCCAATGCCTGCGCAGGAACAGGGGCAACACCGGGAGCTGCTCGCCCGGCACCGAGCGGTCATGCCGAACTGGATGGCCCTGTACTACGACGAGCCGATCGAGATCGCGAGCGCGAGCGGCAGGCGGGTGACCGACCGCGAGGGGCGCACCTACCTGGACTTCTTCGCGGGCATCCTGACCAACGCCGTCGGCTACGACGTCCCCGAGATCAGCGAGGCGGTGCGCGCCCAGCTCGCCACCGGCGTGTTCCACACCTCCACGCTCTACCTGATCGAGAAGCAGGTGGAGCTGGCCGAGAAGATCGCCGAGCTGTCGGGCATCCCGGACGCCAAGGTGTTCTTCACCAACTCGGGCACCGAAGCCAACGAGACGGCGCTCATGCTCGCCACCCAGTACCGCCGCAGCGACCAGGTCATGGCCCTGCGCAACTCCTACCACGGCCGCGCGTTCGCGACCGTCGCCATCACCGGCAACCGCGGCTGGTCGGCAAGCTCGCTGAGCCCGGTCAAGGTCAGTTGGGTGCACGGCGGCTACCGGTTCCGCAGCCCGTTCCGCCACCTCTCGGACGCCGACTACGTCAAGGCCTGCGTCGAGGACCTGCGCGAGGTCATCGAGGTGACCACCTCCGGCGACGTGGCCTGCATGATCGTCGAGCCGATCCAGGGCGTCGGCGGGTTCGCGACGCCGCCGGACGGGCTGTTCGGCGCGTTCAAGGAGGTGCTGGACGAGTACGGGATCCTGTTCATCGCCGACGAGGTGCAGACCGGCTGGGGTCGGACCGGCGAGAACTTCTGGGGCATCCAGGCGCACGGCGTGACGCCGGACGCGATGACGTTCGCCAAGGGCCTCGGCAACGGGCTCGCGATCGGCGGCGTGGTGGCGCGCGGCGACCTGATGGACTGCCTCGGCGCCAACTCGCTGTCCACGTTCGGCGGCAACCCGGTGTCCACCGCGGGCGCGCTGGCGACGGTGAACTACGTGCTGGAGCACGACCTCCAGGCCAACGCGGCGAAGCTCGGCGCGCGGCTGTTCGAGGGCCTGCGGGCCATCGCGGAGGAGAACCCGGTCGTCGGGGACGTGCGCGGCAAGGGCCTGATGATCGGCATCGAGCTGGTCGACGCCGAGGGCGCGCCCGCCCCGAAGGCGGCCGTCGCGGTGCTCGAAGGCGCGCGCGAGCGCGGTCTGCTGATCGGCAAGGGCGGCCTGTACGGCAACGTGATCCGGCTCGCGCCGCCGATGACGCTGACCGCTGACGAGGTGGAGGAAGCGCTCGTGGCCCTGCGCGGAGCGATCGAGGAGGCGTCCGCGTGAGGATCACGCACCGGATCGGCGGCAAGCCGTGGACCGGCGCCGCCGAACGCACGGGTGACGTCTACGACCCGGCTACCGGCCAGGTCGTCGGCCAGGTCGACTTCGCGAGTTCGGCCGACGTGGACGAGGCCGTGGCGGCGGCCAAGGCGGCGTTCACCACGTGGCGCGGCGCTTCCCTGGCCCAGCGCGCGTCGGTGATGTTCGCGTTCCGCGAGCTGTTCAACGCCCGCAAGGCGCAGCTGGCCGCGATCGTGACCGCCGAGCACGGCAAGGTGCTGTCGGACGCCGCCGGGGAGATCCAGCGGGCGCTGGAGTCCGTGGAGTTCGCCTGCGGCATCCCGCAGCTGCTCAAGGGCGGGTTCAGCGAGAACGCCTCCACCAAGGTCGACGTGTACTCGATCCTCCAGCCGCTCGGCGTGGTCGGGGTCGTCTCGCCGTTCAACTTCCCGGCGATGGTGCCGCTCTGGTTCGTGCCCAACGCCATCGCGTGCGGCAACACCGTGGTCCTGAAGCCGAGCGAGAAGGACCCGTCGGCGGCGAACTTCATCGCGGAGCTGTTCGCCGAGGCCGGGTTGCCGGACGGCGTGCTGAACGTGGTGCACGGCGACAAGGTGGCCGTGGACCGGATCCTGGAGCACCGGGACGTGAAGGCGGTGTCGTTCGTCGGCTCCACGCCGATCGCCCGGTACGTCTACGAGACGGGCACGGCCAACGGGAAGCGCGTGCAGGCGTTGGGAGGGGCCAAGAACCACATGGTGGTGCTGCCCGACGCGGACCTCGACCTCGCGGCGGACGCGGCCGTGTCGGCGGGCTTCGGCTCGGCGGGGGAGCGCTGCATGGCGATCTCCGTCGTGGTCGCGGTCGACCCGGTCGGCGACGAGCTGGTCGGCAAGATCCGCGACCGGATCGTCGACCTGCACGTGGGCGACGGCCGCCGCCAGGGCTGCGAGATGGGGCCGCTGGTCACGGGCGCGCACCGCGACAAGGTGGTGTCCTACGTGGACACCGGTGTCGCGGAGGGCGCTTCCCTGGTGGTCGACGGCCGGGGTCACCCGATCGACGGCGACGAGGGCGGCTTCTGGCTCGGGCCGACGCTGTTCGACCACGTCGGCACGGACATGGGCGTCTACACCGACGAGATCTTCGGCCCGGTGCTGTCGGTGCTCCGCGTGCCGACCTACGACGACGCCGTGGAGGTCGTCAACGACAACCCCTACGGCAACGGCACCGCCATCTTCACCAACGGCGGCGGCGCGGCGCGGCGGTTCCAGAGCGAGGCCGAGGTCGGGATGATCGGCGTGAACGTGCCGATCCCGGTTCCGGTCGCGTACTACTCGTTCGGCGGCTGGAAGGATTCGCTGTTCGGTGATTCCCACGCCTACGGGCCGGAGGGCGTGCACTTCTTCACCCGCACGAAGGTCGTGACGAGCCGCTGGCTCGACCCGTCGCACGGCGGCGTCAACCTGGGATTCCCGCAGAACACCTGATCGGAGTAGTGGGTGGTTGTGGGATTCACGTCCCACAACCACTTCCCATCACGTCCTGTCTCGAATGGGTGTTCTTTAGGGTTGCGCATCCTGCCTCTCTGACCATTCTTTTCCCCATCCGGGCGCTCTAGCGTGAAGTTCGAGGGAAAAACCTGCGAGCGCTGGAGATCCTGTGAAGCACTTCCGACGAACGGCCGCCGTGCTCGCCGCGCTGGCACTGGTGGTGGGCGGCGCGAGCGTCGCCCACGCCGAGCCCGTGACGGTGAACATCGACGTCGGCGGCGCGGGCGACGCGACCTTCGCGCCCGACTCGTTCGGCACCGGTGGTCTCGTCGACACCAAGCCCGCCGCCGCGCCGAGCCTGCCCAACTGGCGGGGCGCCCACCCGATCCCGGCCGAGCTCTGGCACACGTCCCGCTACCTGGAGTCCTCCTACGCCGTCCCCGGTCTCACGCCCGGTGCCACCTACGAGGTGCGCCTGTACTTCATGGACTGGTACTTCAAGGGCAAGTCCGGCATGCGGATCTTCGACGTGGCGATCGACGGCACGAAGGTGCTGACGGACTTCGACATCATCGCCAACGCCAAAGCGCTCGGCGCTGACGGCGCGAACAACTTCGGCCTGGAGAAGGACTTCCTCACCGTGGTCGGCGAGTCCGGAACGGTCACCATCGACTTCATCCGCGGGGCGGCGGACCAGCCGCAGATCAACGCCATCGCGCTGGTGCCGGTGAGCTGACGTCTTCCCAACGGGGGTCGCCGGGTCACCGGCGGCCCCGTTTTGCTTTGCGGAGTGGAATATCCGCGCATCGCTCGGAAAGTTGAGCGCCTGCCGAACAATCGCGTACGGTCGACGGGTAAGCGCGCGTCCGGCTTCGGGGTCCGGGGTGCGGGCGGAATTCGCGCTAGGAGAACCCCGAAGTGGTCATCACGCCCCAAGGCGATCCACCCGGTCTGGTGTTGACCGGGAACATCGACGCGGCGGACCTGGAAGCACTGCGCTCGGCCCTCCTCCACGGCCGGTGTGGTTCGCCGTCCGGCGAGGTCAGGGTCGACCTGCGCCAGGTCCCCTTCCTGCTGCTCGCCACCGTCCGCACCCTGGTGCGGACGGCGGGCGAACTGGCCGAGGACGGGCGCAGCCTCGTGTTGACCCTCGCGCCCCACCACGAATGGGCCATCGGCGCGGTCGGCTGGGCCAACGCCCCCGGTCTCGTCATGGCGAACGGAGAACTGCCGCGATGAGCAACGAGAACTTCCGGCACGACGCGGCCGTGTACTCCGACGACGACGAGTTCCTCGCGATGGCGGTGCCCTTCGTCTCCGACGGCGTCGACCGGGGCGAACCGGTGCTCGTCACCACCACGCCCGCCAACATCGACCTGCTCCACGACGCGCTCGGCACGCGCGCGAGCGCGTTCGACCACGCCGAGACGGCGTACTTCGGGCGCAGGCCGCCGGAACGCGCGACGGAGTTCTTCCGCTACTGGCAGCGGAAGGCGACGTCGGTCGGGTGCCGCAACGTGCGGGTGCTGGCCGAGCCGCTGTGGGCGGGTCGCACCGAATCCGACGTGCGCGCGTGGCGGCGCATGGAGGCGGGCCTCAACGTCGTCCTCGCCGACACCAACGTGTGGATGATCTGCCCGTACGACACGCGGGTGGTGAGCGAGGAGGGCATCGCCCACGCCCTCAAGACCCACCCCGCCGACGTGCGCGGCACCGAGTCGATCCCGTCGCCCGACTACGTCGACCCGGTCGAGTACGCCAACGCCTGCGACGCCGTGCCGCTGCCGGACCGACCGGCCACCGCCGCCGTCCTGCCGCTGCGCGGCGACCTGAACGCGTTGCGCCGCTTCATCGTCGGCCGCGCCACGGACCTCGGCCTGTCCGAGGAGCGCGCCGCGATGCTGACCGTCGCGGTCGGCGAGACGCTGGCGTTCCTGCGCGACGACGGGCACGTCGCGCTGTGGCTCCGCGACGGCGCGGTCGTGTGCGAGCTCAGCGGCGCCAGCGGGACCGCGCTCGACCCGTTCGCCGGTTTCCGCCCGCCCGAGGTGCGCGCGCCGACGGAACTCGGCGACGGGCTGTGGATCACCCGGCAGATCTGCGAGGCCCTCGACGTGCGCGTCGGCCACGGCACCACGGTCTTCCGCCTGCACATGGCCGGACCGCGGTCCGCCGAGATCGTGCGGTGGTGACGGCTCCACCCCGTCCACCGAGGCGGGTCCTCACCCCGGCAGCGGGTCGTAGCGGACGAAGCGGCGGGTGAACGTCGCCGTGCCGGAGGTGAGCGACCGCAGCTCGACCGCGTACCGCAGCAGCGCCGAACTCGGGACCTCGGCGCGGATCGTGGTGTGCGCCGTCGAGTCCGACTCGGTGCCCAGCACCCGGCCGCGCCTGCCGGACAGGTCGCCCAGCACCGAGCCGAGGTGCTCGTCCGGCAGGTGGACGGTCACCTCGTCGGTGGGCTCCAGCAACGCCATCCGGCAGTTCGCCGCCGCGTCCTTCAGCGCGAGCGAGCCCGCGGTCTGGAACGCGGCGTCCGACGAGTCCACCGAGTGCGCCCTGCCGTCGACCACCGTGACCCGGACGTCGACCACCGGGTGACCGGCCTGGAGGCCGCGGTCCAACTGCGCCCGAACGCCCTTCTCGATGCTGGGGATGAACTGGTGCGGCACCGCGCCGCCGACGACCCGGTCCACGAACTCGAACCCGCTCCCGCGCGGCAGGGGGTCGACCACGATGTCGCACACCGCGTACTGGCCGTGGCCGCCGGACTGCTTCACGTGCCGACCGCGGCCCTTCGCGGTGGCCCCGAACGTCTCGCGCAGCGACACCCGCACCGGCTCGGTGTCCACCTCCGCGCCGCCCGCGCGCAGCCGGGCCAGCACCACGTCGGCGTGCGCTTCCCCCATGCACCACAGCACCATCTGGTGGGTTTCGGCGTTGCGCTCCAGCCGCAGCGTCGGGTCGCCCGCGACGAGCCGGTTGAGGTTGCGCGCCAGGCTGTCCTCGTCGCTGCGGCTGCGCGGCACGACCGCGACGGGCAGCAGGGGTTCCGGCATCCGCCACGGCGACATCAGCAGCGGCCGGTCCGGCGCGGACACCGTGTCGCCGGTCTCCGCCGAGCCGAGCTTCGTCACCGCGCACACGTCGCCCGCGACGCAGTACGGCACCTCGCGCAGCGCGGAGCCGAGCGGCGAGTAGACGTGCGCGACCCGTTCGTCCACGTCGTGGTCCTCGTGGCCGCGGTCGGCCATGCCGTGCCCGGACACGTGCACCGCGTGCTCCGGTCGCAGCGTCCCGGAGAACACCCGGACCACCGACACCCGGCCCACGTAGGAGTCCACCGCGGTGCGCACGACCTCGGCGACCAGCGGGCCGTTCGGATCGGCGGCCAGGCGCGGCCGGGGGATGCCGTCGAGGCCGGTCACGTCGGGCACCGGGTGCTCCAGCGGCGAGGGGAACGCGCGGGCGATGCCGTCGAGCAGTTCGGGCAGCCCGGTCCCGGTCGCCGCGCACACCGGCAGCACCGGGTGGAACGAGCCGCGCGCGACCGCCGTCTCCAGGTCGGCGATGAGCGTGGCCTGGTCGATCTCCTCGCCCGCGAGGTAGCGCTCCATGAGCGACTCGTCCTCGCTCTCGGCGATGATCGCCTCGATCAGTTCGGCGCGCTCGTCGGCGAACTCGGTGGTGTCACCGGTGATCAGCCCGACCAGTCCGTCGCCGTGGAGCAGGTACAGCGGCACGACCCCGGCCCCGAACGCCGCCTGGCAGGCGATGACGGCGGCGTCCACGTCGGCGCGGTGGTGGTCGGTGCGGGTGATCACCACCGCGCGGGGCATCCCCACGGCGGCGCACTCCTCCCACAGCGCGGTGGTGGAGGCGTCCACGCCCTCGAAGGCGTTGACCACGAACAGGGCGGCGTCGGCGGCCCGCAGGCCCGCGCGCAGTTCCCCGACGAAGTCGGCGTAACCGGGGGTGTCGATGAGGTTGATCTTGATGTCGCCGTGCCGCAGCGGGGCGACGGCGAGGCCGACCGACCGCTGCTGCCGGACGGCCGCGGGATCGTGGTCGCACACGGTGTTGCCCTCGACGACCGACCCGGCCCGCGTGAGCACGCCGCTCGCCGCGAGCAGCGCCTCCGTCAGGGTGGTCTTGCCCGCTCCCGACGGACCGACCAGCACGACGTTGCGGACCTTGGCCGGGTCGTCCACGGTGACCGAGCCTGCCGAGTGGCCGTTGTCGTTGTTCTTCGTTCCCATGGAACTGCCCTCCACAACCCGCAGACGCCGTTGGTTGCAAGTGTTTAGTGTTCGATCTCACACCTGAACGGGTAGGGGGACAAGTCGTGGAGCCGATTCCGGAGCATCCGGTGCTGTTCGGCCTGCCGGTGCCGCAGGGTGAGCTGCTGCCGTGGTCGTGGGCGCGTGGGCGACTGGACCGGGCGCGCGACTTCTGGATAGCCACCACCGGGCCGGACGGCGGCCCGCACACCCGGCCGGTGTGGGGCGTGTGGCTCGACCGGGGCTTCTGGTTCTCCACCGGGTCCTCGGCGGCGAGGAACCTGCTCGGGAACCCCTCGATCTCGGTGCACCCGGCCGAAACCGGCGACGTGGTGATCGTCGAGGGCGTGGCGGCCGCGGACGTGTCGGCCGACGCCGTCGCCGCGTACAACGCCAAGTACTCGTGGACGTTCGAGCCGGACGGCGACGGCGTGCGGGACCGCGACGGCACGGTCGGCGCCGCGTTCCTGGTGCGCCCCCGCGTGGTGTTCGGCTGGGAGGCGGACCTGCGCACGCCGACGCGGTGGCCCTTCCCAGTGGCGTAGGCCACCACCTGCGGCGGAATGTGAAGTGGACTGCCGGGAACGGGGTGGATTGGCCCGCGCCGGCGGTCCACGTCGGTCGTACGATGGCCTGGTCCGAACACCCCTTTTCGAAAGGTTGGCCGTGACCACTTCTTCCAACTCCGACACCGGTCAGGTGACCGGGACCTCGCGCGTCAAGCGCGGCATGGCGGAGATGCTCAAGGGCGGCGTGATCATGGACGTGGTCAACGCCGAGCAGGCGAAGATCGCGGAGAACGCGGGTGCCGTCGC
This sequence comes from Umezawaea sp. cmx-9-4, assembly GCA_049997955.1. Lineage (GTDB taxonomy): Bacteria > Actinomycetota > Actinomycetes > Mycobacteriales > Pseudonocardiaceae > Umezawaea. Next base: position 81,072 of record JAEBDY010000007.1, read on the forward strand.
CGTCATGGCGCTGGAGCGCGTTCCGGCCGACATCCGAGCGCAGGGCGGGGTGTCGCGGATGAGCGACCCGGACATGATCGACGAGATCATCGCCACCGTGTCCATCCCGGTGATGGCGAAGGCCCGCATCGGCCACTTCGTCGAGGCGCAGGTCCTCCAGTCCCTCGGCGTCGACTACGTCGACGAGTCCGAGGTGCTGACCCCGGCCGACTACGCGAACCACATCGACAAGTGGCAGTTCACCGTGCCCTTCGTCTGCGGCGCCACCAACCTGGGCGAGGCGCTGCGGCGCATCACCGAGGGCGCGGCGATGATCCGCTCCAAGGGCGAGGCGGGCACCGGTGACGTCTCCAACGCCACCACCCACATGCGCAAGATCGGCGGCGAGCTCCGCCGGTTGCAGAACCTCAGTCCGGACGAGCTGTACGTGGCCGCCAAGGAGCTCCAGGCGCCGTACGACCTCGTCCGCGAGGTCGCCGAGGCGGGCAAGCTCCCCGTCGTGCTGTTCACCGCGGGCGGCATCGCCACCCCGTCCGACGCCGCGATGATGATGCAGCTCGGCGCCGAGGGCGTGTTCGTCGGCTCCGGCATCTTCAAGTCCGGCAACCCGGAGCAGCGCGCGGAGGCCATCGTCAAGGCCACCACGTTCCACGACGACCCCAGCGTCATCGCCAAGGTCTCGCGCGGCCTGGGCGAGGCCATGGTGGGCATCAACGTGGAGGAGATCCCCGAGCCGCACCGCCTGGCGGAGCGCGGCTGGTAGTCGGCCGGAACCGCACGTCGAAGGGCCCGCACCGGTTTCCGGTGCGGGCCCTTCGACGTGCACTCCGGGCGACCGTCGGGGTTGGGCGGGATGCGTCCCCGCCGCCGGGTGCTAGACGTGCTCCATCAGCATGATCCCGGTGCTGCCGGGCTCCAGCGCGCGGCACGTGTGCGGCACGTCGCCGGGGTACACGAGGTAGTCGCCGACGCCGATCTCGATCGGGTCGTCGGTCGGTCCGGCGAGCAGCCGCCCGCCGCTGACGACCAGGTGCTCGACCGTGCCTGCCATGTGCGGCTCGGACTCGCGCGCGGCGCCCGGCTCCAGCGCGAGGTGGTACAGGTCGCGGCGGGCGCCCGGCGGGCACGACGCCAGCAGCGTGGCGGTGTAGTGGGCGCGCTCGGAGTAGATCGCCGGACCCTCGCCCGCCCGGATGACCCGCACGCGGGTCGTCGGCGGGTCGACGAGCCTGCTGAGCGGGACGTCCAGCGCGACCCCGAGCGCCCACAGCGTCTCGACGCTGGGGTTGCCGGACCCCGATTCGAGCTGGGACAGCGTCGACTTCGCGATGCCCGCCCGTTTCGCCAGCTCGCTGAGGGACAGGCCGACGCGTTCGCGTTCGCGGCGCAGGGACGCGGAGATGACCTCCAGCGGTGCTGTCCGGTTCACGGCACTCCCGGTGTTCGCTACAGCGGTCACATCGTTCGCCTTGACGAACGGCGATCGAGTGTTCACTGTAGAGGACTATGCGTTCGACATGGCGAACACTCGATGCGGCACTGGTCCGCGACGTCCTCGCGATAGCGGCGAGCGTCGCGGTGAGCGGCGCCTCCTTCGGGGCGATCGCGGTGGCCTCCGGCTCCCCGTGGTGGATGCCGGTGCTCATGTCGCTGGTCATCTTCGCGGGTGGCGCCCAGTTCATGGCGATCGGCATCGTCGCCGGGGGCGGCTCGCCCATCGCGGCCGTGCTCGCCGGGCTGGTGCTCAACGTCCGCCACCTGCCGTTCGGGCTCGCGGTCGGCCACGTCCTCGGCCCCGGCCTGGGGAGCAAGCTCGTCGGCAGCCACCTGATGACCGACGAGGCGGTCGCGTTCGCGCTGGCGCAACGGGATCCGGCCCGAGCGCGGGCCGCGTACTGGACGTGCGGCGTCGTCCTGTTCGCCACGTGGAACGCGAGCGTGCTCGTCGGGGCCCTGGTCGGCCAGTCGATCGGCGATCCGGCAGCGTTCGGCCTGGACGCCGCGTTCCCCGCCGCCCTGCTGGCGCTGGTGCTGCCCGCCCTGCGCGACTCCGCGACCGTGCGAGCGGCACTGGTCGGCGCGGTCATCGCCCTGGCGACCACGCCGTTCGTGCCCGCGGGCGTGCCGGTGCTGCTCGCGCTGGCGGGCCTGCTCGCGCTCCGGCTGCCGGTTCCGGCGCGCCGATGACCGTCATCGCCGTCCTCGCCCTGGCCGTCGGCACCTACGCCTTCCGCCTGGCCGGTCCGCTGCTGCGCGACCGGATCACCCTGCCGGACCGCGCTCGCGAGCTGATGTCGATCGCCGCCACCGTGCTGCTGGTCGCGCTGGTCGCCACCGCGTCGCTCACGAAGGGCGCCCACTTCGCGGGCTTCGCCCTGCCGATCGGCGTGGCCGTCGGCGGGCTGGCCGCGTGGCGCAAGGCGCCCTTCGTCCTGGTCGTGGTGCTGGCCGCGGCCGTCACCGCGGGCCTGAGGCTCGCAGGCGTCGACTAGCTCGTGATCGGCGCGGCCAGCAGCGACTCCGGGATGGCGAACGCGTCGACCAGTTCACGGGCGTGCGGCCGGAGTTGCCCGCACAGCTCGTTGACCGCCCGCGACACGTCCTTCGACCGCGCGGCCGTCAGCCTGCCGTGTTCCAGGAACCACGCCCGGTCCGCCTCGATGGTGGATAGCGCGTACAGGTCGCACACCCGGTCCAGCAGCGCGGTCGTCGCGGGGTCGGGGCAGCGGTCGACGGCCGCGACGAACGCCTCCAGCACCACGCGGTCGATGTGCGCGCGAGCCGCGTGCAGCACGTGGTCCTGCGCGTTGTTGAACGTCTCGAACGGATCCTGCTCACCGGTGCCCGCCCGCCGCAGCCGACGCGCGAGCCCTTCCAGCACGTGGGTTTCCCGGAACTCGAACTGCCGCACCTGCCAGCCGCGTTCCAGCAGCCCGTCGTCCGACCCGCTGACCAGCCGCGCGATGATCGCCCGGGCCGCCGTCCGCTCGATGACCGCGCCGACGAACTGGTCCGCCACGAACCGCGCCATGCCCAACGAGTCCAGATCGCCCACGTGGTCGCGGTAGCTGGTCAGCAGCCCCTTCGCGACCAGTTGGAGGAGAACCGTGTTGTCGCCTTCGAACGTGGTGAACACGTCGGTGTCGGCCTTCAGCTGGGGGAGCAGGTTCTCCGCCAGGTACCCCGCGCCACCGCAGGCCTCCCGGCACGTCTGGATCGTCGCGGTCGCGTGCCACGTCGCCACGGCCTTGAGCCCGGCGGCCCGCGACTCCAGCTCGCGCTGCGCCCGGTCGTCGGTGACGTCGTGCAGCGCGGAGACCATCTCCTCCTGCGCGAAGTGCAGCGCGTAGCTGGTCGCCAACGCGGGCAGCAACCTCCGCTGGTGCGCCAGGTAGTCCAGCACCACGACCTCCTCACCGGAGGGCCGGGTGAACTGCCGCCGCGACTCGCCGTACCGAACGGCCAACGCCAGCGCCTTCTTGGTGGCGCTGCCCGCGCCGCCGGCGACACTGATCCGCCCGCGCACCAACGTGCCCAGCATCGTGAAGAACCGCCGCCCGGCCCCTTCGACCGGACTGCTGTACGAACCGTCCACGGCGACCGACCCGTACCGGTCGAGCAGCGCTTCCCGCGGCACGCGCACCCCGTCGAACGAAATCCGCCCGTTGTCGACCCCGTTGAGCCCGGCCTTGTGCCCGCAGTCCTCAATGGACACACCGGGCAGCGGAGACCCGTCGTCATCGCGCAGCGGCACCATCAACGCGTGCACACCACGCCCTTCGCCAAGGGTGACGAGCTGCGCGAACACCACGGCCATCCGCCCGTCCCTGGCCGCGTTGCCGATGTAGTCCTTGCGCGCCATGGCATCGGGCGTGTGAACCACGAACTCCTCGGTGTCCGGGTCGTAGGTGGCGGTGGTGCGCAGGTTCTGCACATCGGAACCGTGCCCGGTCTCCGTCATGGCGAAGCAGCCGGGCAGGTCGAGGTTCATGATCGACGGCAGGTACAGGTCGTGGTGCCCCTGCGTCCCCAGGGCCTGCACGGCCCCACCGAACAACCCCCACTGCACCCCGGCCTTGATCATCAAGGACAGGTCGCCGAACCCCAACACCTCGAACGCGACAACGGACCCGCCAACGTCGTCGTGCCCGCCATAAGCCTTGGGAAATCCCGTCAACGGGTGCCCACCTTCGGCAAGCACCCGCAACTGCGAGAACACCGCAGCCCGCTGAGCCTCCAGTTCCGCCACCGGCAGCGGCTCAAGCGTGCCCAACAACTCACGGGAAGTCCGCCGAAGACCAGCCCACCGACCATCGAGCAGCTCACGAAGAACGTCGTTCACCATGCACTTCTCTAACACAACCAAAGACCACCCGCCGCTTCACAAGACGGGAAACACAGACCCAAGGTCAGCAGACACACAACCGACCGATCACAGCCAAGCGAACACGCACCCACCCAACCAACAATGGCAAACGGAAGCTCCAACCAGTCCAGACCAGCCACAAACGGACGCACGCAACCCAAGACCGAGGGAGCCCAGACCCCTCCCCACCCCCGATCCCCAGCGCCCTCATGTCCGTCCGCTACGGGTCAAGGCATCTTTCCCGCCTTGACGCGGCGCGGACGGACATGGAGACAATCGCGCCTCGGGGGTACCCCAACCCCGCCCCACGCTGGAACGAAAGAACGCACATCGACGACGATGAGCGCGGTCCTGGGGTCCAGCACGGTCACGGCCACGGCGGGTCTCCTATCGGGAGTCGGCGAGACGTCGGAGCAGTGCGACCGCGACGGCGAGCTGCTCCTGTTCGGCCTCGGTGAGCGTGGAGCGGACGGCGCGGGCCAGCCAGTTCTCGGTGGCCGCCCGCCCACCGGCCATTCCCGCCACGGCGGCGTCGGTGAGCGACAGGATCGTGCGCCGCCCGTCGGCCGGGTCGGGAGCGCCGCTGACCAGCCCGGCCTCCACCAGCACGGCGACGTTGGCGCCCAACGACTGCGGGCGGACCCCTTCCGCTCGCGCCAGTTCGGTCACGGTCGAGGGGCCTTCGCGTTCCAGCCGGTGCAGGACGGCGACCTGCGAAGGCGTGTAGTCGCCGGAGCGGGCCTCCTCCCGGAGTCGCCGCTGCATCCGGGCGATCTGCGCCCGCAGCTCACCTGCCAGTGCCGCGATCCCGGGGTCGTCCACGCCACGACGCTAGCCAATGCGAAGGCAAACTACCAAGTTTGCCTTCACGATGACGGCAGCGGCGGCACGGTGTGCTTGCGAACGTGCTCGAACAGCAGGTTCGTGTGCACCTCGGTCACCTCCCGCCGAGCCGTGAACCGGTCCAGCACCAGCCGTTGCAGGTGCGCCGTGTCGGCCACGGCCACGTGCACCAGGAAGTCGTCCGGTCCGGTCACGTGCGACACGGCGAGGGTCTCCTCCAGCGCCAGCGCGTACTCCATGAACGGCCCCACGATCGCCCGCGTGTGCGGTCGGATCCGCACCGCGATGATCGCCTGCACGGGCCTCCCGACGGCCTTGAGGTCCACCTCCGCGTGGTAGCCGGTGATCACCCCGCGGTCCCGCAGCGCCCGGTGCCGCACCACGCACGTCGAGGCCGCGACGTTGACCCGGTCGGCGAGGTCCTTGTTGAGCAGCCGCGCGTCCTTCTGCAACTCGTGCACGATCGCGGCGTCCACCGAATCCATCACGCTCATCTCCCCAGCTCACCGCAGCCCCTGCGGAACTTCTCCGTGGAACCCGCCCCGGAAGCCACGATCGTGCCACCGGACCGCACGAACCACGGAGGTCGACAATGGCGGGTTTCCACACGATGGCCGTCCACGGCGGGCGCGACGACCTGGCCGCGCTGGGCGTGCACGCGCCTCCCCTCGACCTGTCGACCACGTACCCGGTGCCCGACCAGGCGGCGGGCGGCGAGGCCCTCCAGGCGCTCGCCGACGGCGTGGCCGAGGCCTCCTCGCCGGTCTACGCCCGCCTGCACAACCCGACCGTGGCGAGGTTCGAGAAGGCGCTCGCCCTGCTGGAGGGCACCGAACAGGCCGTCGCGTTCGGCAGCGGCATGGCCGCCGTGACGGCGGTGGTGCAGGCGGCGGCCGTCATGGGCGGCAAGCCGCACGTCGTGGCCGTCCGCCCGCTCTACGGCGGCACCGACCACCTGCTCTCCTCGGGTCTGCTGGGCGTCCGCACGACCTACGCCACGGCCGACCGGGTCGCCGAGGCGATCACGCCCGAGACCGGGCTGGTGGTGCTGGAGACCCCGGCCAACCCCAACCTGGACCTCGTGGACATCGCCGCCGTCGTCGCGCAGGCGGGCGCCGTGCCGGTGATGGTCGACAACACCTTCGCCACCCCCGTGCTCCAGAACCCCGCCGCCCACGGCGCGACCTACGTGCTGCACTCCGGCACGAAGTACCTCGGCGGCCACGGCGACGTGCTCGGCGGCGTGGTGGCCTGCTCCGCGGACCGGGCCGCCGCGCTGCGCCAGGTCCGGATCGTCACCGGCGCGGTGCTGCACCCGCTCGGCGGCTACCTGATGCACCGCGGCCTGGCGACGCTGCCGCTGCGCGTCGAAGCCGCCCAGCGCAGCGCGGTCGACCTGGCCCGCAGGCTCGCCGAGCACCCCGGCGTCGGCGTGGTGCGCCACCCGAGCCTGCCCGGCGCGGACCCCGCCTGCCTGCTGGGCAGGCAGTTGCGCGGTCCCGGCGCGGTGCTCGCGTTCACCACCCGCGAGGACCCGACCGAGGTGGTCCGCGGCCTGTCCCTGATCACGCCCGCGGTGAGCCTCGGCTCCGTCGACACGCTCATCGAGCACCCGGCCGCGCTGACCCACCGACTGGTGCCCAGCGCCGACCGGAACGCGTGCGGGGTGCCGGAGAACCTCCTGCGGGTGAGCGTCGGCCTGGAGGACGTCGAGGACGTCTGGGAGGACCTCGACAGGGCGCTTTCCGCCGCCTGCGCACCCCGCACCCGGCCCTCCCGCGTCGATTTCCCGCTGGGCGCGCACAACCTCTGACGTCCCGCGACCGGTGGGCGGACGGCGTCGTCCCCCGACGCCGTCCGCACTCCACGGCCCTTCACCAGCCGTGATCACTGGGGGTACTAGGGTGGTGCGACCAGTCCGCGACCACTCCGAGGAACCGCAACCGTGTCCGCAGCCCAACCCGTCGTCGGTGTGCTCGCCCTCCAGGGCGACGTCCGCGAGCACCTCATCGCGCTCGCCGAGTGCGACGTGGTCGCCCGCCCGGTGCGCCGCCCCGAGGAACTCGCCGAGCTGGACGGGATCGTCCTGCCGGGTGGCGAGTCGACCACGATCAGCAGGCTGCTGGCCACGTTCGAGCTGCTGGAGCCGCTGCGCGAGCGGCTCAAGGGCGGACTGCCCGCCTACGGGTCGTGCGCGGGCATGATCCTGCTGGCGGACAAGGCGATCGACGCGCGCCCGGACCAGCACCAGCTCGGCGGCCTCGACATCGTGGTCCGGCGCAACGCGTTCGGCCGCCAGGTCGACTCGTTCGAGGAGGACCTGGACTTCGCGGGCGTCGAAGGCGGCCCGGTGCACGCCGTCTTCATCCGCGCGCCGTGGGTCGAATCCGCCGGTGGCAGCGTCGACGTGCTCGCGCGGGTGCCGGAATCCCCGACTGCGGGTGACGCCGCCGGTAGGATCGTCGCGGTCCGGCAGGGTCATGTGCTCGCCACCGCGTTCCACCCGGAACTCACCGGCGACGGACGCGTGCACCGCCTGTTCGTGGAAATCGTTCGCTCAGCGGGCTGAGCGTGTTGTGTCGCAATGATGTGACGGAGGAAAGATGAGCGGCCACTCCAAGTGGGCTACCACCAAGCACAAGAAGGCCGCGATCGATGCCAAGCGGGGCAAGCTCTTCGCGAAGCTGATCAAGAACATCGAGGTGGCCGCGCGGACCGGTGGCAGCGACCTCGACGGCAACCCGACGCTGTACGACGCGGTCCAGAAGGCGCGCAAGAACTCGGTGCCGGTCGACAACATCGAGCGCGCGCGCAAGCGCGGCGGCGGTGAGGAGGCGGGCGGCGCCGACTGGCAGACGATCATGTACGAGGGCTACGGCCCGAACGGCGTCGCCGTGCTGATCGAGTGCCTCACGGACAACCGCAACCGCGCGGCGGGCGAGGTGCGCACCGCGATGACCCGCAACGGCGGCTCGATGGCCGACCCCGGCTCGGTGTCGTACATGTTCAGCCGCAAGGGCGTCGTCATCCTGCCGAAGAACGACGTGTCCGAGGACGACGTCCTGATGGCCGTCCTCGACGCGGGTGCCGAGGAGGTCAACGACCTCGGCGACAGCTTCGAGGTCGTCTCCGAGGCGACCGACCTGGTCGGCGTGCGCAAGGCGCTCCAGGACGCGGGCTACGACTACGACTCCGCGGACTCGAACTTCCTCCCGTCCGTGACGGTGGAGCTGGAGGCCGAGGGCGCTCGGAAGATCTTCAAGCTGATCGACGCGCTGGAGGACTGCGACGACGTGCAGAACGTCTTCGCGAACTTCGACGTCTCCGACGAGGTCATGGCCGAGATCGACTAGCACCCGCTCGCCAGGGGGACCTCCACCGGCGGTGGGGGTCCCCTCGGCGTTCAGGGACAATGGGCGGTGTGACGATTCCGCCGTACCCCGAAGAGGAAATCCGGCTCCGCGAGTGGCTGCTGAGGGAAGCCGACCTCCGCGGGCACGCGACGATCAGCGTGCCGCAGGACGCCGAGGGCGCGCCGTACTCGTTCACGGTCGGTGCCTGGCGGCGGTTCGGCGTGGCGGAAGCGGTCGTCGTCGGCCTGCCGGCGGAGGTCGCGTCGGTGCTCCTCGCCGCGTACGTCGACCGCTCCCGAGGTGGTCAGCGCTTCGTGCCCGGCCAACTGCACCACGACGTCTTCGTCGGCGTCCCGATCACCGTCGAGCGCGTGTTCAAGGGTTTCTACCCGGAGTTCTTCGGCAGCGCGTTCCTGCTCTACGGCAAGGGCGACTTCCCGGCCGTGCAGATCATCGTCCCCACCCCGCAGGGCCACTGGCCGTGGCAACCCGACGCGCCCACCGGGTTCGGCGACTGGCAGCTGCTGCTGACCGAGAGCGGCCTGCCCACGAGCTGGGTCTCCGGGGTCAACGGCCCCTGAACGTTGTCCGGATGTGGTTGTCAGGCTCCACCGCGCCGACACCGGACAACGCGGAGGGGCTACACAGGTGTCGTGCGGTGGTTTCGGGGGGTCGTCCGGGCGGACGACAGCCGCACGTCGCGGTCCGCTCCCCGTTCGCAGGGGAGGCGTTGGGGGAGCGGGCCGCGAACAACGGACATGGTTCGGGAGCCCCGCCCGTGCCAGGTAGGGGTCATGGGGGCGCTCCCGATGGGCAACCCCATGACCCGACCTGACGCCGAGCAGGGTTTCCACGGCCCTGGTGGGTCAGGGTGTGCGGCCGGTCAGCGCGAGCAGCCTGGTCTGCGGGTCCGCGTCGTCCGGGACGGGGACGGCGGGGCCGAACACGCCGGATGAGCGCCAGTCCTCGGCGTCGGGCTCCACGTACTCCAGCACCGCCTCGACCAGGCCGGGGTCGAGGTCCTCGTCCGCGCCGATCGCCCGCGCGAGGTCCCACGAGTGGACGGTCAGGTCGATCGTCATCTGCTTGCCGTACTCCACGGCGGTGCTCTTGCCGTTGCTCAGGTGCACCGGCCGTTGCAGCGCCTTCGGGGTGATCCACGCTTCGCGTGCGGCGGCCGCGGCGAGCACCCACGAGTGCAGCGGGTCGCTTCCCAGGTTGTCGTGGTCGAACCGGTCGCCCACCTGCTCGACCGTGCACCCGGCCAGCAGTTCGGGAGCCCACAGCTGCTCCTGCACGAGGTGGCCCACCAGGTCTCTGACCGACCACTTCTCGCACGGTGTGCCGAGCGCCCACTGCTCAGGACGCACCTGCCGCACCCGTCGGTCGAACTCGGTGATGGCCAGCCCGTGTGCCTCGATCAGATCCACCTCACGAGTGCACCAAAGGATGAGGGGGTGCGCACCTCGAAAAAGTGGGCTGGGCCACATGGTGGACGGTCGAGCGCGACCGGTGCACCCGTACGGTCTAATTTTGTGGTCGGCGGCCACCGGGCGCTGCTTACGACGACGTGCTGAGCGTGCTCGGCACAGGGCCGCTCAAGCCGAATGCCTCGCGGTCCTGCCGATCGGGTTCGCGGGCGTGCACAGGGGCTGGTTGCCCAGGTGGACCGTCTCGAACACCGTCGGCGGCCGTTCGCATTGCCGCGCATGAGGCCCGGCACCCGCGACCCCCGCGCACGTTCGGCGGCGGTCTGTTCATCGGGCTTCCATTCCTCGTCGCGATGGCGACGAGCCAGTCCGGTGACGACGACTTCTCCCCGAGGATCCGAGAATTGACGCGGGGCCGAAGAGGTAAATCGCGGAGGCCCGCCGCGGCGGCGGTGCGGCGGGTCTCCGCTTGGTTTCCAGAATGCCCTACGACTCGGGGTGTCGGGTCTTTATCTCCCTGAACGAGTGGGTGACGCTAGTTCTTATCGACGGCGAGTGACGGCTTTGTCACTCCCACGTTCACTGGAAAGTGGAGAGCGCCCCTGATCGTGGGGGAGGGGCGCCTGCTCATCGGGCCCGCCGCCCGCAGTCCGGGGAACCGGCGGAACAGTCCGCGCACCGCCGCCGCGGCCTCCATCCGGGCCAGGTTCGCGCCGAGGCAGTAGTGGATGCCGGACGAGAACGCCAGGTGCTTGCCGACGTCCTCGCGGTCCGGGTCGAACCGGTGCGGGTCCGCGAACACCTTCGGGTCCCGGTTCGCCGCCGCCAGGACCATCATCACCGGCTGGTTCGCGGGCACTCGTCGTCCGGCCAGTTCGACCGGCTCGAACGGCACGCGCACGACGTACTGGACGGGCGGGTCCCACCGCAGCGTCTCCTCGACCACGAGGTCGGCGTACGCCGGGTCCGCGATGAGCTTCTCGCGCACCTCGGGATGGCCGAGCACCGCGGTCACGGCCGTGCCGATGAGGTTCACCGTCGTCTCGAACCCGGCCACCAGCAGCAGTTCGGTGGTGGCGATCAGGTCGTCCACCGCGAGGTCGTCGCGCGCCACCAGTTCGCTGACGATGTCGTCGCCCGGCGTGCGCCTGCGGTGCTCGACCAGCCCGCCGAGGAACTCGTCGAACTCGCGCAGGGCGTCCTGGAAGAGGCGCAGCTCCGCCATGTCCCGCACGCCGTCGATGGAGGTCACCAGCGCCGTGCCCCAGCGGATGAAGCTCTCGTGGTCGCTCGACGGCACGCCGAGCAGGTCCGCGATCACCTGCACCGGCACGCGCTTCGCGAAGTCGTCGACCAGGTCGAACGTGCCCTTCTCCTCGGCGCGGTCGAGGAAGTCCTCGATCACCCGCTCGATGGCGGGCATCTGCTGCCGCAGCGCGCGTGGCGTGAACCAGCCGCCGACGTTCTTGCGCAGCCGCGTGTGGTCGGGCGGGTTGCGCATCAGGAACGAGGTCTTCAACGGGTTGACGAGCACCCGGCCGTCGGCGGCGTGCGCCGTCTCGTCGATCATCGCCATGTCGGCGGGGGACAGGGTGCCCCACCTCGGGTCGCGCAGCACCTCGCTCGCGATGGAGTGCTCCGCCGTCATGAGCAGCCCGAGCCGGGTCGGGACGAGGGTTCCCCTGGCGCGCACCGATTCGTACAGCGGGTAGGGGTCCTTGTTAGAGGACTTCCGGAACAGCCGCGCGCCCGGATCGCCCAGGGCTCCGTACACGGCCACCATTCCGCGACCCAGTGCGAGGGTCGCGGTGCTCTTCAGTTGAGACGGCATGCGTCAACGGTGACGCCGATGCGAAGAGTGTTCAAGTACCTCGGCGCGCGGGTTCCCGCCGAGCGGCCTCGCGCACCTGGAAAACCCGGCGCACCCCTTCGGGAATCGTGGTGTTCCGCAGTTCCAGCGTGCCGACCGCGACGTACCGGTGCCACCCGGTCGCCACCGGGATCCCGTCCACGTCCACGTCGAAGCCGAGCGTCACCGACGTCGTGCCCATCGACCGCACCCGGACGCCGATCTTGAGCAGGTCGTCGAACCGCGCCGACCCGGTGAAGCGCAGGGACGCCTCCTCGACGACGAACTCGATCCCGCTGCGCTCCAACTCCTTGTAGGAGCCCAGGAGCGACCGCAGGGTCTCGACCATCGCGGCCTCGAAGAAGACGGGGAACCGGGAGCTGTGCACGACGCCCCGGTGGTCGCAGTCGGCCGGGCGCACCCGCACCCGGTGGACGTGGGCAGGGCGCGCAGGAGCCATGCCCCGGATCCTGGTCGATCCGAACCCGTTGGCCAAGCACGGTTCCGTCACGGTCGGTGTCCGACCGGTGGCAGACCTTGACGTGAATGACTTGAAGAGAGAGAATCTTGCCAACTAAGAGGATTAGCGGACAAGAGGTGATCGTCGTGACCCAGCCGGTGCTCCGCGTGTCGGACCAGGAGCGGGAACAGGCCGTCGTGGTGCTGAACCAGGCCGTTTCCGAAGGGCGGCTGACGTGGGAGGAGCACTTCGACCGCGTCCAGTCCGTCTACGCCGCGCAGATGTCCTCCGAGCTGACGGCCGTCCTCGCGGACCTCGCCGCGACCGTTGCGCCGCAACGGGTCCACGCGGTCGCGAGCAAGATCCACAGCGCTCCGGTCGGCAGGCGCGTCGAGGCGCGGGCGACGTTCGGCGCCGTCGTGCTCGACCTGTCCGGCCTGCCGGTGGGGGAGCGGGTCGAGGTCGAGGCGTCGTCGTTCTGCGGCAAGATCACCGTGCTGGTCTCCGACGCCGCCGTGGTGCTCGACGGCGGCACCGCCCGCCTCGGCAAGCGCGCCCTGCCCGGCCCGCCGACCGCGCCGGGCGGCCCGATCATCACCGTGACCGGCAACTCCACCCTCGGGAACCTCAGGGTCGTCCGCCCCGACTCGCACTGGGCGCGGCACGCGCTGCACTAGCCGCGACCCCGAGCGCCGCCGCGACGACCTGGGCCGCGGCCACCACGAGGAGCACGGCGGCGGTGTCGTGCAGCGCGCCGCCGACGGCCGCTCCCGCCGCGAACGCGCCGATCTTCAAGCTGGCCCCGGTCGTCGACACCTGGCCGAGCAGGGACGGCGGCGTGTACCGCTGCCGGGCGGTGATGATCGACGTCAGGGTCGGCCCCTGCGCGGCTCCCGCCAGTACGCCCAACCCCAGCAGCACGGCGAAGTTCGGCGCCAGCGGCCACGTGGCCAGCGCCAGTCCGAACGCCGCGACCGACACGAACACCGCGCGCTCCGGCCGCCACCGGGGCAGGTGGCGGCGCAGGGACAGGAGGCTGACGACGCACCCGACCTCCATCGCCGCCCAGACGAGTCCGGCGTGGCCCTGCGGGTGGCCCAACCCCTCGACGTGCGGCGGCAACGCGGTCGCCAGCAGCCCGACCGAGCCGTGGCCGAGCACCGTCGCCAGCGTCGCGCCGCGCAGCGGGGGAGTGGTCACGAGGTGCCGCACGCCGTCGCGCACCGCCTGCCGCAGCGACGGGTGCTCCGCGGGCCCGTGCGGCGGCACCCGCAGCCCGAGCGTGCACAGGCCGCCCGCGAGCGCCAGCACGCCGATCGCCACCACCGCGCTGTCGACCTCGAACACGGCGGCCAGCACGCCCGCGACCGCCGGTCCACCGAGCGCCGCGGCGTTGAACAGCAGCGCGTCCGCCGAGGTGGCCCGCGGCAGGTCGGCGGCCAGTCGGGGGAGCAGGCTGGTGAAGCCGCCGCTGGTCATCGGCAGCGTGATCCCGGCCAGGAACGCCAGCGTGAGCAGCGCGGGCGCGTGATCGGCCGCGACCAGCAACCCGACCGCGACCGCGGCCAGCAGGAACTGGTTCCCGACGAGCGCCACCAGCGGTCGCGGGGTCCGGTCCAGCCACGCTCCCAGCAGCGGCCCCGACAGGATCGACGGCACCGTGTACGCGGCCACGGCCGCCCCGGCCAACGCCCTGCTGTCGGTGCGCGCCACCACGAACAGCACGAGCGTGAGACCGACCATCTCGTCGGCCAACCGGGCGAGGCCGGCCGACAGCAGGTAGGCGCGCACCCCGGCACCCTATTCACGGACGGTCGAAGCGCTTAGCCATTTCGAGTACGTACCGCACCGGAGCGGTGACTTCACGTGTACCGCGTTTTACGGTGATCACATGACTGAGTACACCGACGAGGAACGCCAGACGCTCCGCACCGCGGTCTACGGTGCGGCACTCCTCGTGTCCAACGCCGATCCGGGGTCCATGGAGGTCGAGGGGTCCGCGAGCGCGCGAGCGATCAAGGAACTCTCACCGGAGTTGCAGGAGGCGCTCGGCACCGAGTTCCCCCGCCTGCCGAGAGGTCCGGTCGCGCAGATCGAGGACGTGGTGCTGACAGCGCTGCGGGAGTCCATGGCGATCCTCAAGGCGAAGGCGCCCAGGGTCGGCCGGACGTTCCCGGCGGCCGTCGTGTCGGTGTGCGCCGCGGCCGCCGCGGCCGACGGCGGCGTGTCGCGGGTCGAGGCCGTGGCCATCACCAAGGTCAAGGCCGCTCTGGAGGTCTGAACAGGGTCAGGGGGTGCGCCGCTGCCGGCGCACCGTCTCCTCCACCAGGTCGAGCACCGGGCCGAGGTCGTCGGCGGGCAGGCCCATGGCGAGGTGGGAGACGAGGCCCTCCAGGACGAGTTCGAGGAAGCTGGTGAGGACGTCCACGTCGACGTCGTCGCGCAGCTTGCCCGCTTCGCGCTGCCGCAGCAGGCGTTCGCGGGTCGCGCGGGTCAGCTGCGACGAGCGCTCCGCCCAGCGGGCGCGGAACTCCGGATCGGTGCGGAGCCTCCGCGACACCTCCAGGCGGGTGCCGAGCCAGTCGGCCGGGTGCTCCTCGGTGGACGGCTCCTGCACCAGCAGCAGGTCCCGCATCACCTGCACGAGCCCTTGCGCCGCCACCACGTCCGCCATGCGGAGCGCGTCGTCCTCCGCCAGCGCGAGGAACAGCGACTCCTTGTCGCGGAAGTGGTGGAAGATGGCCCCGCGGGACAGGCCGGTAGCCTCCTCCAGACGCCGGACCGTCGCGCCTTCGTAGCCGTAGCGCGCGAAGCAGGCACGCGCACCGTCGAGGATCTGGCGGCGGCGGGCGTCGAGATGGTCCTGGCTGACCCTGGGCATCCCGCGATGGTCCCAGCACCGCCTCCGGAAATCCAATCCGTACGTACGGATTGTGACGCCGTGTCCCACTGGGACCCACCGCGCGGAACGTGATCCTTTGGGGTGGATCTGGACTGTCGGTGTCGAACTCCCAGGTCAGCCCGCAATATCGTCACGAACCGTGGAAGCACTTGGAGACTTTCGGCCGTCGACCGCCTACACGCGTGAGCTCGGCGACGAGGTGCGCGACGTCCGGACGCGGAGCGGGCTGAGCCTCACCAAGCTCGCCGAGGGCCTCGGCTGGTCGAAGGGCAAGCTGTCGAAGCTGGAGAACGGCCGCCGCGGCAGCGACGTGGTCGACCTGATCAGACTGGTCGGCTACTGCCAGGGCGACCAGGCCTCGCTGGACCGCATCCTCACCATCGCCGGGGAAGGCGAGACGGGCTACATCATCCGCCCCCACCTCGACGGCGTGCCGGACGGTCTCCGGGCGCTGGTCGCCAGCGAGCGCAAGGCCGCGACCATCGCCACCTTCGAGCCGAACGTCATTCCCGGAATGCTCCAGACTCCGGATTACGCGCGGGCGTTGATGACGACCAGCGGCGATCCGGCGGTGGAGGCGGGTGTCAAGACCAGGATGGAGCGGCAGGAACTGCTGCACCGAGCCATGCCACCGCGGTGCACCTTCTTCATCCACGAGGCAGCGCTCCACGGATGGGTCGGCGGCGACCAGGTCATGTCCGATCAGATGCTCCAACTGGCGTTGTGGAGCGCATGGGGCCATGTGGAGATCCGGCTGGTGCCTTTCGCGGCGGGGGCTCGGCAGAGTCTTCTGCACTCCCTGAGGTACATGAGCTTCGCCTCCAGTGAGCCGGTCGTCTACGCCGAGATCCAGGCTTTGAGCGTCTTGTCCGAGCGCCCCGAGGTGGTCGCCACGCACAAGCAGGCGCTGGACGACATCGATCACCTCGCGCTGGATGCGCAAGAATCGCGGTCAGAGTTCGCCCGCTGGGCGGACCGGTACGAGCGACTGCGAGGACAAGATGACCCCGGAGGCCTTCCGCTGGCGTAGGAGTTCTCACAGCGGCGGTAACAGCGGAACGGATTGCGTCGAGGTCGCCGCGTCGTCCGTCCGGGATTCCAAGAACCCCGGACCGGTCCTGACCTTCCCCTCCGCACGGTGGAGGTCGTTCCTGGCCGCCCTGAAGGAGCGCTAGTGCCGGTCGGGACGAGCGCGGGGCGTTCCGGTCGTCGGGACGGCCCGCCGCTCGGATCCGGTCGCCCGTGTCCTTGACTGTCCGGTAGGTCGGTGTTGTGATGCCCACGGCACCGAGCATCCGCCGCTGACGTGTCCGTCCACCTCCTCCGTGCTCCGTGGAAGGTGCTTCAGTGGTTTACCGGAAAGCGCTTGCCCTACTCGCCGCGTCGGCGTTGACGCTCTCGATCGTCAGCCCCGCCGCGGCCGCCCCGGTCGAGTACCAGTCCGAGGACGCGCAGCTGTCCCAGGGGTTGGTCGAGTCGAACTGGGCCGGTTTCACCGGACGTGGGTTCGTCAACTACGACAACGTCGTGGGCAGCTACGTCGAGTACACCGTGACCGCGGCGCAGGCGGGCACCCACTCGCTCGCGTTCCGCTACGCCCACGGCTCCGGCGTCGACCGCCCGCTGAACCTCTCGGTCAACGGCGGCACGCCCAAGTCCCTGTCCTTCCCCGCCACGCCGACCTGGGACACGTGGGCGACCGCGACCACCACGGTCGTGCTCGCGGCGGGCGTCAACAGGATCCGGGGCACCGCCACCACCGGGCAGGGCGGTCCCAACGCCGACAAGCTGACGGTCGACTTCGTCGCGCCCGCCGACACCCAGGCGCCCAGCGCGCCCACCGGCCTGCGGTCGACCGGCAAGTCGTCGACCACCGTGTCGCTGGCGTGGAACGCCGCTTCGGACAACGTCGGCGTCGTCGGGTACGACATCTACCAGCACGGCCAGCTCGTCACGAGCGTCGGCAACGTCCTCCAGGGCACGGCGTCCGGCCTGGTCCCGAACACCGAGTACGACTGGACCGTGTTCGCCAAGGACGCCGCGGGCAACGTCTCGCAGGCCAGCGGCAACGTCCTGGTCCGCACCGACCCGGCTCCCGCGGACACCGTCGCGCCCAGCGTGCCGGGATCGCTGCGGTCGCCCGCCAGGTCGGCCACCAGCGTCGACCTGGCGTGGACGGCGTCCACCGACAACGTCGCCGTCGTCGGGTACGACGTGTTCCGCGACGGCGTGCGGTCCGGCACGTCCGACGGCGCGGCCACCACGGTCGCCGGGCTGGTCACGGGCCGCCAGTACCTGTTCCGGGTGCGCGCCCGCGACGCGGCGGGCAACGTGTCCGCGCTGAGCAACGAGATCGCCGCGACGCCGAGCGCCTCGGGCCCGGCGGGCGTGCCGAACCCCGGCGCGGTCACGACGTTGGCCAGCGGCGTGGACGTGCCGTGGGGCATCGCGTTCCTGCCGGACGGCTCGGCGCTGTTCAGCGAGCGCGAGTTCTTCACCGTGCACCGCCTGACCGAGGGCGGTCAGCGGACCACCGTCGGGAACGTGCCGAACGTCGTCGGCACCGGCGGCGAGGGCGGCCTGCTGGGCCTGGAGGTCGGCCCGAACTTCGCGTCCGACGGGTTCGTGTACATCTACCACACGGCCGCCGAGGGCAACCGCGTCGCGCGGATGCGCTTGGCGGGCAACCAACTCGTCGAGTACACGGTGCTGCTCCAGGGCCTCTCGAAGAACCGGTACCACAACGGCGGACGCCTGCGCGTCGGCCCGGACGGCAAGCTGTACGTCACCTCCGGCGACGCGCAGAACGGCAACCTCGCCCAGGACCGGAACTCGTTGAACGGCAAGGTCCTGCGCATCAACCTGGACGGCTCCGTCCCGTCGGACAACCCGTTCGGCAACGCCGTGTGGAGCATGGGCCACCGCAACCCGCAGGGCCTGGACTTCGACTCGCAGGGCCGGTTGTGGTCCTCGGAGTTCGGCAACTCCAGCCAGGACGAGGTCAACCTGATCACCCGCGGCGGCAACTACGGGTGGCCGTCGTGCGAGGGCAACCAGGGGGCCTGCGGCGGGTTCGTCGCGCCGAAGAAGATCTGGTCCACCGGCCAGGCCTCGCCCAGCGGCCTGACCATCGTCAACGACCACGTGTTCGTCGCCACGACCGTCGGGCAGCGCCTGTACCGGCTGCGCATCGACGCCGGCGCGAACCTCGTGGAGGAGGCGAGCTACTTCCAGGGCACCTACGGCCGCCTCCGGACGGTCGAGGTGGACCGCAACGGGGACATCTGGATGAGCACCACCGCCGACAAGGACGGTGCCGCGGGCAACGACCGGGTGCTGCGGATCGACCTCGTCTACTCCGGCGGGAGGGCCGTGGCGGCGATCTGACGTCCGCCGTGGGCGGCCTCGAAGGGCCGCCCACGGCGGAACGCGCTCAACGGCGCTTCCTGGCCGCCAGCACGACGATGACGACCAGGACCACCGGGACGGCGAGGATGAGCAGTTCGGTGATTCCCACGTTTCCCACGCCCCGATGGTCGCACGGCGTCAGCGCAGGGACACCGCGATCTCCTCCAGCAGGTCCAGGCCCTTCTGCATGCCGGACTCCATGCCGGACTCGATGTGCGCGTCCCGGCCCTCCTTCGACCGGTGCTCGACCAGCAGCCTCAGCGACGTCCGGCCGTCCTGCTCGAAGAACTCGTACGTGCACAGCGCCGCCTGCTCGTCGCCGTCCGGGATGCCCTCGAACGCCTCCGTGCAGACGATCCGCTCGTTCGGCACGACCTCGCGGTACTCGCCGTGGAACCCGACCTCGTACCCCTCGGGCGTCACCAGCGCGTACCGCCACGAGCCCCCGACGCGCAGGTCGACGTCGGCCACGGTCACCTCGCCGTGCCCGCCGCTCCACCAGCGCCTGATCAGCGCGGGCTCGGTCCACGCCCGGAACACCAGGTGCTTCGGCGCGTTGAACTCGCGCGTGATCAGGATCTGCGTGTCCGTGGGGAGGGTGACCACCGCGGTGCCGCTCGTCGTTGCCATCATCAGCCGTTCTCCTCTGCCTTGAGTTCTTCCAGGACGTCGTCGAGCGCCGAGAAGCGCTCTTCCCACGCCCGCTCGTAGTTCTTGACCCAGTCGTGGATGGGTTTCAGCGGTGCCGCGTTGAGGCGGTACAGCCGCTGCCTTCCCGAGTCGCGCACGTCGACCAGACCCACTTCCCTGAGGACCCGCAGGTGCTTGGACACCAGCGGTTGAGCCAGGCCGAGCCGGTCGACCAGGTCGTTCACGGCGCGTTCGCCCGTCGCCAGCAGGTCGAGGATCTGCCGACGGCGGGGTTCCGCCACCGCGTTGAAAGCGTCCGTCGTGGTCGCCGCTCGTGCCATGGGACAAACATATACCCATATGGGAATGTGTCAAGGTCCCGGTGGGCGGGAAACGTCCGGTCTTCCCTGATCCGCAAGGCGTTCGTCCATCTCCGTCGGGTGCGGCTGTCGGTGCCCCCGTGTAGCGTCGAAAACCGACGAAAGATCACGGGGAGTGCCGGAATTGACTGCTGTGCGTAACGTCTCGGCGCCGGGGCCCAGCCCCCGGTTGTTCCGGGACCGGGCCGAGGCCGAGGCGTACGTCGCCTCGGTCTGCTTCAAGCACGGGCCACCGCGCCTGTTCGGCGTCGAAATCGAATGGACCGTCCACCACCGAGAAGATCCGACCCGACAGCTCGACGCGGCCACCCTCGCCGCGGCGCTGGGTCGCCACGCACCACCCACCCTCGTTCCGGACAGCCCCCAGCGGCCGTTGCCCAGCGGCACCCCGCTGACCGTCGAACCCGGTGGTCAAGTCGAGATCTCCACCCCACCCCGCACCTCGCTGACCGAGCTGCTGAAGACCGTGGGGGAGGACGTCACCCAACTCCGCTCCCTCCTCGCCTCGGCCGACCTCGTGCTGGGCGAACGGGGAGCCGACCCGTTCCGCCCGCCGACGCGGATGCTGCGCGTGCCCCGATACGCGGCGATGGAACACGCCTTCGAGCCGATCGGGCCCGAGGGCATCACGATGATGTGCAGCACGGCCGGGCTCCAGGTGTGCCTGGATTTCGGGCTGCGGGAGCACCTGAACTCGCGCTGGGCCGCGGTGCACGCGCTCGGCCCGGTGCTGAACGCGCTGTTCGCGAACTCGCCGGGCGTCAACGGGCGGAGGTCGGACTGGGCGTCGGCCCGGATGCGCACGCTGTACGGCACGGACCCGGTGCGCACGAGGCCCGCCGCGGCCGATTGCGAGGACCCGGCGGCGGCGTGGGCGCGGCGGGCGCTGGACACGCCGGTGATCGTGGTCCGCCGCCCCGGCCCCGACTGGACCCCCTCGCGCCGGGCGACCTTCGCCGAGTGGATCGACGGCGCGTTCGACCGCCCCCCGACCAGCGACGACCTCGACTACCACCTGTCGCTCCAGTTCCCGCCGGTCCGGCCGCGCGGGTACATGGAGGTGCGCTACCTCGACACCCCACCGCACGGGCGGTGGATCCCGCCGGTGGTGCTGATGGTCGCCCTGTTCAGCGACCCGTCCGTGGTGGACGAGGTGCTGGCCGCGACCGAACCCGCCGTCGGCCGGTGGCTCGCCGCCGCCCGCCACGGGCTCGCCGACCAGCGGGTCGGCCAGGCCGCGCGCGCCGTGGTCGAGATCGGCTGCCGGGCGCTGGAGCGCACGGACCTGTCGATCGGCCAGAACGCCGCCGTCGCCGAGGAACTGCACCGCACGCTCGCCGAGAAGTCCGGAGGAGTCACGCCATGACCAGCATCGACGATCTCGGCACCGACCGCCTGCGCGACCACGTGGCCACCCAGCTCGAACGCTCCCGGGCGCGCAGCACGGCGCTGACGGACGCGGTCGACGAGCACGACCTGGTGCGGCAGCACTCGAAGCTGATGTCCCCGATGGTGTGGGACTTCGCGCACATCGGCAACCAGGAGGAGCTCTGGCTCGTGCGGGACGTCGGCGGCCGGGAACCGGTGCGCAGCGACATCGACGAGCTGTACGACGCGTTCAAGCACTCGCGCTCCTCCAGGCCCGAGCTGCCGCTGCTCACCCCGGCCGAGGCCCGGCGGTACGTCGGCGAGGTGCGGGACAAGGTGTTCGACGTGCTGGAGACCGCGAGGTTCGAGGGGCGCAAGCTGCTCGACGGCGGGTTCGCGTTCGGCATGGTCGTGCAGCACGAGCAGCAGCACGACGAGACGATGCTGGCCACCCACCAGCTGCGCGTCGGAGCCCCGGTGCTGGACGCGCCGCCACCGCCGCCCGGTTCCCCGCTGCCCGCGGAGGAGGTCCTGGTGCCCGGCGGGCACTTCACCATGGGCACGTCGACCGAGGCGTGGGCGCTGGACAACGAACGGCCCGCGCACCAGGCGCGCACCGACCCGTTCTTCATCGACACCGCGCCGGTCACGAACGCCCGGTACGCCGAGTTCGTCGACTCGGGCGGCTACTCCGACGAGCGCTGGTGGAGCGAGGCGGGCTGGGCCCACGTCCAGCACGCGAAGCTCGTCGCCCCCCGGTTCTGGGAGCGCGTCGGCGCGCAGTGGCACCGCGACCGGTTCGGCGTCGTCGCGCCGGTCGTGCCGGACGAACCCGTGGTGCACGTGAGCTTCCACGAGGCCGAGGCGTACGCCCGGTGGGCGGGCAAGCGCCTGCCGACCGAGGTCGAGTGGGAGAAGGCGGCCCGCTTCGACCCGGCGACCGGCCGGTCGCGCCGCTACCCGTGGGGGGACGGGGAACCGGGCGAGCGGCACGCGAACCTCGGCCAGCGGCACCTCCAGCCCGCGCCCGTCGGCGCGTACCCGGCCGGCGCGTCGCCGTTGGGCATGCACCAGCTGATCGGCGACGTGTGGGAGTGGACCAGCTCGGACTTCCACGGCTACACCGGGTTCGAGGTGTTCCCGTACGCCGAGTACTCGCAGGTGTTCTTCGGCCCCGAGTACAAGGTGCTGCGCGGCGGCTCGTTCGGCACGGACCCGTCCGCGGTGCGCTCGACGTTCCGCAACTGGGACTACCCGATCCGGCGGCAGATCTTCGCCGGGTTCCGATGCGCGCGCGACGCGAAAGCGGCCGAGCTGAGCTGACATGTGCCGCCACCTGGGGTATCTGGGCACCGCCGTGCCCGTGGCAGAACTGGTCCACGACCCGCCGCACTCGCTGGTGCGCCAGTCGTACGCGCCCGCGGACATGCGGGGCGGGGGCACGGTCAACGTCGACGGGTTCGGCGTCGGCTGGTACCCCGCACCCGGCGCGCCCGCCGTCCGCTACCGGCGGACCGGGCCGATCTGGGCGGACGCCAACCTGGCGGCCGTGGCGCGGGCCAGCACGTCCGGCGCCGTGCTGGCCGCCGTCCGGTCCGCCACGGTCGGCACGCCCGTCGTGGAGACGGCGTGCGCGCCGTTCACCGACGGGCGGTGGCTGTTCAGCCACAACGGCCGCGTCGCCGACTGGCCGGAGTCCGTCGCCGACCTCGCGAAGGCGCTGCCGGTGGCGGAACTGCTGACCCTCGACGCACCAACCGACGCGGCGCTGCTGTGGGCCCTGGTCCGCACGCGGCTCGCGGCAGGTGGTCACCCGACCGCCGTGCTGGCGGCCGTGGTGTCCGACGTGGCCGCGGCCGCACCCGGCTCGCGGCTCAACCTGCTGCTCACCGACGGAACCGTGCTCGTCGGCACGACGTGGACGCACGCGCTGTGGGTCCGCTCCACCCCCGACTCGGTCGCGCTCGCGTCCGAGCCGTGGGACGCCGACGAGCGCTGGCAGGAGATCCCCGACGGTTCCGTCGTCACGGTGAGCGCGCACCCGTCCACAGTGGACATCCTCCCGATCGGCCCACGAGGCAGAACAGGAAACCCATGACAGAGCCAGTGGTGGACGTGCACCTGACACCCGAGGACGCGGCTCGCGCGCTGCGCGCCGAGGCCAGGGCCGGACTGACGGCGACCCCCAAGTGGGTGTCGCCGAAGTGGTTCTACGACGCGGTCGGCAGCGAGCTGTTCGAGGACATCACCCGCCTGCCCGAGTACTACCCGACCAGGGCCGAACGGGAGATCCTCCTCGCCCGGTCCGCCGAGATCGCCGCGACGACCGGCGCGCACACGCTCGTGGAGCTGGGGTCCGGGTCGTCGGAGAAGACCCGGCTGCTCCTGGACGCGCTGCGCGACCACGGGACGCTCGAGGAGTTCGTGCCGCTCGACGTGTCGACGACGGCGCTCACCGAGGCGGCGGGCGCGATCCTCGCCGACTACCCCGGCCTGGCCGTGCACGGCGTGGTCGGCGACTTCACCGAACACCTCGCCGGGCTGCCCGGCTCCGAGCCCCGGCTGGTCGCGTTCCTGGGCGGCACGATCGGCAACCTGATCCCCGAGGAGCGGCGCAAGTTCTTCTCGGCGGTCCACGACGTGCTGGACGAGGGGGAGTGGCTGCTGCTCGGCACGGACCTGGTGAAGGACCCGGAGGTGCTGGTCAGGGCGTACGACGACGCGCAGGGCGTGACGGCGGAGTTCAACCGCAACGTGCTGCGGGTGATCAACCGCGAGCTGGGCGGCGACCTGGACGTGGACGCGTTCGAGCACGTGGCGCTGTGGAACGCCGAGCGGGAGTGGATCGAGATGCGGTTGCGCGCCATCCGTCCGGTGCGCGCCCGGCTGGCTGAACTGGAGCTGGACGTCCGGTTCGCCGAAGGCGAGGAGCTGCGCACCGAGGTTTCGGCGAAGTTCCGCCCCGAAGGTGTGCGGTCCGAGCTGGAGGAGGCCGGTTTCGAGCTGCACCGGTGGTGGACGGACAGCCAGGGGAGGTTCGCTCTCTCGTTGGCGCGAGCAGTGGTCTGATCGGGGTAATCGGTCGCTGTGCGTGGTCCTTCGGGCCGGCACAGCGACCGAAACCCCCCGATCTACGGGTGTTCCGACACCTGGACGAGTGGGATTCTCCGGCGGTTGCGTCGCGAGTCAGGCGAGGGGCGGCGCACGCGGAGACCAAGGAGCCCATCACCCGTGGCACTACCAAACGCACGCAGAACGCTGGCATCGGCACTGGCCCTGGGGGTCGTGTGGTCCGGTCTGGCACTCGGCGGATCCGCCGCCGCGCAACCACTACCGCCCGCGGCGTCGACCGCGAAGCCCGCCGCGTGGGAGACCTGCGCGGCCGACGTGCTCGCCGAGATCCCGGCCGCCCAGCGCGACAAGGTCAGCTGCACCGCCTACCCGGTGCCGCTCGACCACGCCAAGCCGCGCGGCGCGACCATCGGCATCCGGATGATGAAGCGCCCGGCCGACGACCAGGCGAACAAGATCGGCTCGCTGTTCATCAACCCCGGCGGCCCCGGTGGCGCGGGCCTCATCTACTCGGCGTACGGCAGCTCGTTCTTCCAGCCCGAGATCATGAAGCGCTTCGACCTCATCGGGTTCGACCCGCGCGGCGTCGGCCGCAGCGCCCCGCTGAAGTGCTTCACCACCAACGAGGAGGCCGACGAGGTCTTCGCGCGGATGTCGCCCGTCCCGGTCACCAGGACCGAGATCCGCGACACCATGGACGCCACCCGCGACTACACGAGGTCGTGCGGCGAGGTCGCCGGGCCGTTGCTGCGGCACATGTCCACCGAGGACGTCGCCCGCGACCTCGACCTGATGCGCCAGGGCGTCGGTGACCGGCAGCTGACCTTCGTGGGCTTCTCCTACGGCACGCTGCTCGGCGCGACCTACGCCAACATCTTCCCGAGCAAGTCCCGCGCGATCGTGCTCGACGGCAACGTCGACCCGAACCTGCGCACCCACAACGGAGCCCAGTACGACCGCGAACGCGCGCAGGGCTTCGAGATCGCGCTCGACGCGTTCCTCGAGCGCTGCGACACCGTCGGCGCCAAGTGCGCGTTCAGCGACGGCGACCCGCGCGCCAAGTTCGACGCGCTCCGCGACCACCTGCGCACCAAGGCCGTGCCCCTGCCCGACGGCTCCACCGCCACCTACGCGGGCGTGATCGGCCGCGTCAGCAGCAACCTGTACTCGCCCGCCACCTTCACCGCGCTCGCCGCCTACCTCCAGACGGTCCACGACGCCGTCAACGGCGTCGCCACGCTGTCCTCGACCGCGGTCACCGAAGTGCCGCTGCTCGCGAACAACCGCGGCCTGGCCGACGTGCGCGTCCTCGGCGACACCCCCTACGAGTTCGACGACTCGTACTACGGCGTCAACTGCACCGACAAGCCGTTCGTGCGCGTGCCGGAGCTGTTCCCGCTCGTGGCCAAGCGGTGGGAGCGCGAATCGCCCACGTTCGGCCGCTCGCAGGCCGCGTCCGACCTGCTCACCTGCGCGAGCTGGCCGGTCCGCCACCCCGACCGCTGGTCGGGCCCGTGGAACCGCAAGACCCCGAACCCGGTGCTCGTCGTGGGCAACTACTACGACCCCGCTACGCAGTACAGGTTCTCGCAGCGCATGGCCGAGCAGCTCGGCAACGCGCGGCTGATCAGCGTGGACGCGTTCGGCCACTGCATCCTCGGCGACAGCGCGGGCGCGGACGCGGTGGCGACCGACTACCTGGTCAACCTCAAGGCGCCCGCCAACGGGCAGGTGTTCCAACCGAACGCGCAGCCGTTCGCCTAGCGCGGTGACCACCACCCCTCGTCGGGTGGTGGTCACCGCACCGGCGGGGCACCCGGTCCGGCACGGGACGTCCGTCCACTCAGTTCCAGCGCGGAGCGTCCGCACCCCACGAAGACGGTGGTCCCACCCAGTCCACGGGCCCGCCGGCGTAGTGGACCGGTGACAAGGCGTGGCGCAGCGACCCGTACGGCGAGGGGAACTCGGCCACCCACGGGTCCGGGTCGTGCGCCGGGCCCTCCTCCGGGACAGGGCGGACGTCGTTCAGCAGCCACGACGCCGTGCCCGCGAGGGAGAACCGCACGTGCCGTCCGCCGCCGTCGGTCAGCGCGCGCAGCACCGCGGCGGCGAGCAGGTAGCCGGTGCCGTGGTCCAGCGCCTGCGCGGGCAGCGCGCCGGGACGGTCGCCGCCCTCGATCGCGGCGATCCCGCACGCGGCCTGCACGAGGCTGTCGAACCCGCGCCGCCGCGCCCACGGACCGGTCCAGCCCCACGCGCACAGCTGGGCGACCACCAGGCCGGGCCGTCGTTCCCGCAGCGCGTCGGGGGACAGGCCGAACCGGTCGAGCGCGCCGGGCCGGTAGCCGGTGACCACGACGTCGGCCTCCGCGAGGAGGTCGTCGAAGGCGCGCCGGTCGTCGGCGCCGGTCAGGTCCAGCAGGGTGGAACGCTTGCCCAGCCCCGAATCGGCGTGGGTGTCCGCGGACTCCGGCAGGGCGGGGGAGTCGACGCGCAGCACGTCCGCGCCCAGCAGGGCGAGCGTGCGGGTCGCGACCGGGCCCGCGATCACCCTGGTCAGGTCCAGCACCCGCACACCCTCGGCGGGCAGCGCGGACCTCGGCAGCACGCGGCCCCCGCCGTCGAAGTCGCGGGTCTCGACCAGCGGGTGCGTGGCCGTGGTGGGCTTCGACGCCACGGCCACCGCCAGCCCACCGGCGGCGTAGACGGTCTCCTGGACCTCCTCGGCGGAACGCTCCGCCAGCGCGGCGGCCAGGTCGCCGTCGTCGTGGACCCCCAGCGCGGCCAGCAGCCGGGCCCGGTGGTGCGGGTAGTTGGCGTGCGTGCGCACCCACCCGTCGGCCGTGGGCCAGAACCCGGACAGCGGCGCGAACACCGTCGGAGCGCGGCCGTCGATCCGCAGGTGCCGCTCGCTGACGAACGCCGTGCCCACCGCGGCCTCACCGACCCGCACCGAGGGCACCGAGCAGCCGTTGCGCCGCGCCAGCAGTTCGGCGGCGGCCAGCGAGCACGCGCCGACGGTCGCCCGCGCCATCTCGCGCACGGGCAGCCGCGACGGCAGCACCCCGCTCGCGGGCGCGTACGACACGCCGCCGACCAGTTCGGGCGGGCCGCCGAGCGCGGCCCACGCGCTCGCGGTCGCCGCGTCGTTCCCCTGGGACATGCCGTCATCCTGCCGTGGTCGGGTGTTCAGCCGGTGGTCTACGCCACCCGCGGGTATACCTGCCGGTGTGGCCGACCTCCCCCGAGCCGGACTGGGCGACGTGCCCGGCGCGCTCGCCCGCACGCACCTGCTGGTCGCCCTCGTCGTCGGAGCGGCGGCGGGCGCGCTGGTCGCCGTCGTCGGCGCGTCGTGGCCGTTCGCGCTCCCGATCGGCTGGATGGTCGCCGGGGTCGTGCACCTGGCCTGGATGTGGGCCGCGATCTGGCGGATGGACGCGCCGACGACCGCGCGGCACGCCGTGCGCGAGGACCCCGGCCGGGCGGTGACGGACGTGCTGATCCTGGCCTCCGCGGTCGCCAGCCTCGCGGCCGTCGCGCTGCTGCTCACCTCGTCCGGCCGGAACCCCGACGTGCGGGCCGCGCTGAGCGTCGGCAGCGTCGCCGTGGCGTGGGCGCTGGTGCACACGACGTTCGCCACCCGCTACGCCCGCCTCTACTACGCGGGGCCCGACGGCGGCATCGACTTCAACTCCGACGAGCCGCCCGCCTACACCGACTTCGCCTACCTCGCGTTCACCATCGGGATGACGTTCCAGGTGTCGGACACGGCCATCCGCGCCAAGGCGATCCGGGCCACCGCGCTGCGCCACGGCCTGCTGTCGTTCCTGTTCGGGACGGTCGTGATCGCGACGACGATCAACCTCCTGGCAGGCCTGGGACGATAGGGCGTCTGTGAGCAGACGCACGGCTGAGCAGGGAAAAGCTGCCGGTAGAATCGGTTCAGCACGCAATCGAGTCGTCGTCAGGAGCCCTGCGTGACCACGACCCTGGAACCGACCGCCACCCGCCGGGCCACCGGGCCCGCGCTCTTCGCCCTCGCGCTCGGCGGGTTCGGCATCGGCACCACCGAGTTCGCCACGATGGGTCTGCTGCCGCAGATCGCGACCACGTTCGACATCTCCATCCCCACCGCCGGGCACTCGATCAGCCTCTACGCGCTCGGCGTCGTCGTCGGAGCCCCGCTGATCGCCGGACTGGCCGCGAAGCTGCCGCGCAAGGGCCTGCTGATCGTGTTGATGCTCGCCGTGGCGCTGGGCAACGGCCTGTCGTCCATCGCCTCGAACGCCACCCTGCTGATGATCTCCCGCTTCGTCGCGGGCCTGCCGCACGGCGCGTTCTTCGGCATCGCCGCCGTCGTCGCCTCCGCGCTCGTGGCACCGGAGCGGCGGGGCACCGCCGTCGCCCGCGTCATGGTCGGCCTGACCGTCGCGAACCTCATCGGCGTCCCCTTCGCGACCGCCGCGGGCCAGCAGATCGGCTGGCGCAGCGCCTACGCCGCGGTCGCCGTCGTCTCGGTCGTCACCGCACTGGCGCTGGCCAAGTGGGTGCCGCGCATCCCCGCCGCCCACGACGCCAGCGTCGGCGCCGAACTCCGCGCGTTCCGCCGCCCGCAGGTGTGGTTCGCCCTGCTCACCGGCACGGTCGGCTTCGGCGGCATGTTCGCCGTCTACTCCTACATCTCGCCGACGACCACCGAGGTCACCGGCCTGGGCGCGAGCGCCGTCCCGTGGGTCCTGGCCGTGTTCGGCCTCGGCATGACCGCGGGCGCGTGGCTGGGCGGCCGGTTCCTGGACCGCTCCGTCATGGGCACGGTCTTCGGCACCCTCATCGCCACCACGGTCGAGCTGGCCCTGTTCGGGCTGCTGGCCACCATCCCCGTGGCGTTGTTCCTGCTGCTGTTCCTGATCGGCTTCACGACCACCGTCATGGCCTCGGCACTCCAGATGCGCCTCATGGACGCCTCCCCGGACGCCCCGTCCCTGGCGTCCTCGTCCAACCACTCGGCCCTCAACATGGCCAACGGCGCGGGCGCGTGGCTCGGCGGCCTGGCCATCGCCGCCGGCTGGGGCTACGTCTCCACCGCCTGGGTGGGCGTGGCCCTCAGCCTCGCGGGCCTCGCCATCGCCGCCCTGTCCGTCGTGGTCGAACGCCGTGCGAAAACTGTCGTACCCGTTTGACATGCTCGGCACATGCAGAACGATCAAGCACGCGCCACCACACCGGAAGACCTCGGCCGCTTCTTCGTCGAACGCGCCAACGCGGGCGACGTGGACGGCCTGGTAGCCCTCTACGAACCCCGCGCCGTCCTGGCCCTGCCCGACGGCAGGCGTGCCACCGGAGCCGAGGAGATCCGCGAGATCTACACGATGCTGCTGGAGGACCGCCCGCGGTTCGTGGCGGGTGAACAACGCGCGGCCCTGCACAACGGCAACCTCGCGCTCACGTCGACCAGGCGTGGCCGGGGTGCGACGGCCGAGGTCGCCCGCAGGCAGCCGGACGGCACGTGGCTCTGGCTGCTGGACGAACCCAACGTCCTCGGGTGACCTGCCGGGCACGGCGATTCCTGGCCCCGCACCTGCTTGAGGGGCCACTCGGGTGAAGAATCCACGGCCACTCGGGTGACGGCGTTCGTCCTGGCTAACACGCGGCGTCGGACCCGGCGATGACCGGATCGGACGAAGTGGTGCCGCGGACGAGCTGAGGACGTGGGCGATGTTCAGGCGGAAAGCGCGCAGGATCGCAGAGCTGGAGCAGGTCGTCGGCAGCGTCCAGAGGCGGCTGGACGCGGCCAACGAGCAGTTGGCGGGCATCGGTGGCTTCGAGTACGAGAAGGTTCGGCGGCAGGTGGAGGAGCTGCGGGCCGAGGCTGACCGGATCCGGGCCGACCGGGCGGCGGAGAAGCTCCGGCACGAGAACGAGCTGGCGCGGCGCAAGACCGAGCACGCGATCGCGTTGGCCCACGCGCGGGCCGCGGTCGAGGCGGAGCTGAGCGACGTGCGCGCGCGGATCGCGGAAGCCCGCCAGGAGTTGCGGCAGGTGGAGGAGGGCGACGAACTCCCCCGCCCCGAGAGCCTGAGACCGATCGGAGCGGCCGAGGCGTTCACACCGCTGCCCCGCAGCGGGGAGGCCTCCCCACCGGGTGGTGGCCGCCCGGCGAGCGGCGGTCGTCCGGTGTGCGGCGCGGAGACGGGGGGAGACCAGGCGGTGCCGTGAGCCCGAGGTCGGTCGGGGCGCTGTCTCGCAGCGGGGTAGTTTCCTCCGCCGAGCGGTGGCGGTCGTCCGCCGCGTGGTGCGGAGATCCAGGAAGGCGTGACGACGCCGTGAGTCGCGGCGGGTGTGATCGCCCTAGCCGAGCGCGCTGCGCAGGATCAGGGTGATCGCGGCGACGGTCGACAGCAGCAGCACGGGGGTGCGGATGCCCTTGGCGTCGACCAGTTTCCGCAGCGGGCTGGACAGGAAGAACCCGGCCACCAGGAACGGGATCAGCAGGACGCCGGTGATGACCTGCCTGCCGTGGACCTGGCCCGCGATGGTGAGGCCGATGATCGAGGTGAGGGAGCCGAGCACGAAGTAGGCGGCCAGGGTCGCGCGGATCTGTGGGCCGGGGGAGTTCTGGTACAGCATGGCGACCGGGGGACCGCCCACGGACATGGCGGTGCCGAACGAGCCGCTGGTGAGGCCCGCGATGAGGAGCGCCGTCCTGGTCGGGCGCGGGTTCCAGGTGGTGATGGACAGCAGCACGCTGAGGAGCACCACCACGCCGATCAGGAGGCTGAACTGGTTCTGGTTCAACGAGTCCACCAGCAGCACGCCGATGGCGGTGCCCGGCAGCCGGCCGAGGATGGCCCAGCCGACGCCGTGCCAGTCGACGTGGGCGTGCTCGCGGGCGAGGCTCATGACCGAGTGCGTCATGGCGGTGATCAGGATCGGCACGGGCAGCAGCGACGGGTCGAGCAGGGCGAGGATCGGCACCGCCACGAGCGCCAGGCCGAAGCCCGCCAACCCCTGGACCAGCCCTCCGAGCGCCACCACCAAGCCCGCGAGCAGCAGTCCGGTCCACATGTTTAGCTACGCTAACAGAACAGTCGGTCGAGCGAGGCCAGCGCGTTCCGCACGTAGATCTGCTTCCCGGAGCGGATTCCGTACTCCAGGTCCTCCAGCGCGGTGCACCGCGCGAGGAACACCGCCCGCTCCCGCGGTTCGGCGCTGCCGTACGCGTCCAGCGCCGCCTCGAACGCCGCCTGACCCAGGTCGCGGTAGATCAACCCGAGGTCGTAGGCCGGGTCGACGAACGCCGCGTCCGTCCAGTCGATCACCCCGGTGACCGTCCACTCTCGAGGGTCGACCAGCACGTGCTCGACACCGAGGTCGTTGTGCGAGAACACCAAACCCGGCCGCTCCGGCGGTGTGCCGCCCGCCAGGAACTCCTCGACCCGTCCGCGGTGGACATCCGGCACCGCCGACGGCACGTACACCTCCGCGGCCTCCGCGAGCCACTGCGACAACGGCTCGTCGTCCGGCGAGACCACGTCCGCCATCCGCTCGACCGGCACCGCGTTCAGCACCGCCAGGTACGCGCCGAGAGTCGCGCCGATCTTCACCGCGGGCGCTCCCGGCAGTCCCAGGAGTTGCGTGCCGGGCACCTTCGGGTACGCCAGGCACCCGATCTCGGTGACGGAGAACACCGGCCTCGGCACCGGGATCGGCGAGATCTCCGCCACCTTCGCCAGCAGCCGCGCCTCCCGGTCCGCCTCCACCGGGTCGGGCGCCTTCGCGAACCGCACGACCAACTCGCCGTTCACCTCGAACGCGACGTTGTCCTGCCCCTCGCCCAGCGGCACCACCCGGTCGACCCGGTACGACGGCAGGTGCTCGGCCAGCACTTCGACGACCCGCATGGGTGGAACCCTAGAACACGCCGAAGGCCCGCCCGGTCGAAACCGGACGGGCCTCCACGCGTGTTCGAACCTAGCCGCGGACCATCTTGCGCAGCACGTACTGCATGATGCCGCCGTTGCGGTAGTAGTCGGCCTCGCCGGGGGTGTCGATGCGGACGACCGCGTCGAACTCCACCTTCGAGTCACCCCTGGTCGCCACCACGCGCACGGTGGACGGGGTGGAGCCGTCGTTGAGCGCGGTCACGCCCGACACGTCGAACGTCTCCGTGCCGTCGAGGCCCAGGGACGCGGCGGTCTCGCCCACCGGGAACTGGAGCGGCAGGACGCCCATGCCGATGAGGTTCGAGCGGTGGATGCGCTCGAACGACTCGGCGATCACGACGCGGACGCCCAGGAGCGCCGTGCCCTTCGCGGCCCAGTCGCGGGACGAGCCGGAGCCGTACTCCTTGCCCGCCAGCACGACCAGCGGGACGCCCTCGGAGGCGTACGCCGCCGACGCCTCGTAGATCGTGGTCTGCGGCGAGCCGTCGGCCAGGAAGTTGCGGGTGAAGCCGCCCTGGACCCCGTCCGAACCAACGCCGGCAAGCAGCAGGTTGCGCAGCCGGATGTTCGCGAACGTGCCGCGGATCATGACCTCGTGGTTGCCGCGGCGGGAGCCGTAGGAGTTGAAGTCCTTGCGCTCCACGCCGTGCTCGGTCAGGTACTTGCCCGCGGGGGAGTCGCCCTTGATCGAACCGGCGGGGGAGATGTGGTCCGTGGTGACCGAGTCGCCGAGCAGCGCGAGGACGCGGGCGCCCGACACGTCGGTGACCGGCTTCGGCTCCATCTCCATGCCCTCGAAGTACGGGGGCTTCCGCACGTAGGTCGAGTCCTCGGCCCACTCGAACGTCTTGCCGGTCGGCGTCGGCAGGGACTGCCAGCGCTGGTCGCCCGCGAACACGTCCGCGTAGTCCTTGGTGAACATCTCCGAGGTGATCGACGTGGAGACGACCTCCGCGACCTCCTGAGCCGACGGCCAGATGTCCGCGAGGTACACCGGCTTGCCGTCCTGGTCGTTGCCGAGCGACTCGGTGGTGATGTCCACGTCCATCGACCCCGCGAGCGCGTACGCCACGACCAGCGGCGGGCTGGCCAGGTAGTTCATCTTGATGTCCGGGTTGATCCGGCCCTCGAAGTTGCGGTTGCCCGAGAGCACGGACACTGCGGCGAGGTCGTTCTCCTGGATGCCCGCGGAGATCTCGTCCTGCAGCGGACCGGAGTTGCCGATGCACGTGGTGCAGCCGTAGCCGACCAGGTGGAAGCCCAGCTTCTCCAGGTACGGCGTGAGGCCCGCGCGCTCGTAGTAGTCCATGACGACCTTGGAGCCGGGCGCGAGGGTCGTCTTGACCCACGGCTTGCGCTCCAGGCCGCGCTCGACGGCCTTCTTGGCCAGCAGCGCCGCGCCGATCATGACCGACGGGTTGGACGTGTTCGTGCACGACGTGATCGCGGCGATCGCCACGGCGCCGTGGTCCAGTTCGAACTCGGCGCCGTCGAGCGACACCCTGACCGGGTTGCTGGGACGGCCCCCGGCGCCCGTGGCCGCCGAGTGGAACACGTGCGGGCGGCCGTTGCCGTTCTCGCCCTCGTGCACCGCGATCGGGTCGCTGGCCGGGAACGTGTCCTCGATGGCGTCGTCGACGTCCGACTTCGCCTCGTCGTCGCCGTGCGCCACGTAGGCCTTGAGCGCCTGGCGGAACGCCTCGCGACCGTTGGTCAGGTCGATCCGGTCCTGCGGGCGCTTCGGGCCCGCGATGGACGGGACGATCGTCGCGAGGTCCAGCTCCAGCGTCTCGGAGTACCGCGCCTCGAAGTTCGGGTCGTGCCAGAGGCCCTGCTCCTTGGCGTACGCCTCGACGAGCGCGATCTGCTCCGCGGAACGGCCGGTGAGCGTCAGGTAGTCGATGGTCTCCTGGTCGATCGGGAAGATGCCGACCGTGGAGCCGAACTCCGGGCTCATGTTGCCGATGGTGGCGCGGTTCGCCAGCGGCACCGCGCCGACGCCCTTGCCGTAGAACTCGACGAACTTGCCGACGACGCCCTGCTTGCGGAGCATCTCGGTGATCGTCAGCACCAGGTCGGTGGCGGTCGCGCCCGCGGGCAGCTCGCCGTGCAGCTTGAAGCCGACCACGCGCGGGATCAGCATCGACACGGGCTGGCCCAGCATCGCGGCCTCGGCCTCGATGCCGCCGACGCCCCAGCCCAGCACGCCAAGGCCGTTGACCATGGTGGTGTGGCTGTCCGTGCCGACGAGGGTGTCCGGGTACGCCTGGCCGTTGCGGGTCATGATCACGCGGGCCAGGTGCTCGATGTTCACCTGGTGCACGATGCCGGTGCCCGGCGGGACGACCTTGAACTCGTCGAACGCGGTCTGGCCCCAGCGGAGGAACTGGTAGCGCTCGTAGTTGCGCTCGTACTCCAGGTCCACGTTCGACTCGAACGCGTCCGGGCGGCCGAAGATGTCCGCGATGACCGAGTGGTCGATGACCAGCTCGGCAGGGGCCAGCGGGTTGACCTTGGTGGGGTCGCCACCGAGCTGGGTCACGGCCTCGCGCATGGTGGCGAGGTCCACGACGCAGGGCACGCCGGTGAAGTCCTGCATGACCACGCGGGCCGGGGTGAACTGGATCTCCGTCGACGGCTCGGCCGCCGGGTCCCAGCCGGCGAGCGCGCGGACGTGGTCGGCGGTGATGTTCGCGCCGTCCTCGGTCCGCAGCAGGTTCTCCAGCAGGATCTTCAGGCTGTAGGGCAGGCGCTCGGCGCCTTCGACGGCGTTGAGCCGGAACACCTCGTACGAGGCGTCCCCGACGGTGAGGGATCCGCGGGCGCCGAAGCTGTCCTTGCTCGAAGGTGCAGTCACGTCAACTCCATACAGCGCAAGTCTGGTGGTTGGGAACAGGGCGAGTCTTGCGCACTCGCGCTGGTGGCGCAGACGTTGCCCTCTGCTTTAAACAGTACGCGCGTCCTTTATAGGGCTTCAAGCCAGGCTCACCTAACCAGGGGCAAGATGACCGCGTGATCCAACTCGAACGGATCGGCAAGCGCTACGGTCGCGGGCCGTGGGTGCTCCAGGACGTCGACCTGAGCTTCGACCCCGGCGAGCTGACCGTGCTCACGGGTGGCAACGGCTCCGGCAAGTCCACGCTGCTCAGGATCATCGCAGGTGTCACCGCGCCCAGCGGCGGTCGGGTGCGCGGCCGCCCGCGCTCGGTCGGCTACCTCCCGGAACGCTTCCCGCCAGGGCTGCGGCTGTCCACCGAGGCGTACCTGCGGCACCTCGCGGGCGTGCGCGGAGTCACACCCTCCACCGACGTGCTCGACGCGCTCGGCTTCCACGGCGACTCGACGGCGCCGATCTCCACGCTGTCCAAGGGGAACGCGCAGAAGGTGGCCATCGCGCAGGCGCTCCTGGGCACCGACCTGGTCGTGCTGGACGAGCCGTGGACCGGCCTGGACACCGACGCGAGCGCCGTGCTGGCCGAGCTGATCACCGCGACCGGGGCGACCGTGCTCGTCACCGACCACCGGGGCGCCGCGCGCGGCCTGCCCGGAGCGCGCGAGGTGGTGCTGAGCGGGCTGGTGGCGTCGACCGGCGTGGCGATCGAGCTGAACCGGGTCAGCGACCTGACGACCACCGTCATCGGCGACTGGGACGGCGTCCGCGTGGTCGCCGCCACCGACGGACGGCTCAGCCTGCTCGTCGAACCCGCCGTCAGCGACCGCGTGCTGGCCGACGTCCTGCGGCTCGGCTGCTCGGTGCTCAGCGTGCGGACGTGACGGGCCCGGTCGCGTCCGGCCTACCAACAGAGGGTGGTGCCCGACGGCGGATCGCGGTGTGATCGGGGGATGAGAAGGACGCGGCTCATCGTGGCGCTGCTTGGACTCCTGCTGGTCGCGGGCGGCACCCCCGCCCACGCGACGAACCCCGACGACCGCCCGCTGCCGGGCTACACGGTCGACAACCCACCGCTGGCGCCGGAACTCGTCGGCGGCAAGCCCTCCCGAGTGCTGCAAGGGGTGTACCGGCACGCCGCGTACACCATCGAGGTCCCGCCGAGGTGGAACGGCCGACTCGCGATGTGGGCCCACGGCTACCGCGGCGCGACCACCGTGCTGTCCGTCGACCCGCCCGCCTACGGCCTGCGCACCCGGCTCCTGAACCAGGGCTACGCCTGGGCGGCGTCCTCCTACT
Organism: Umezawaea sp. cmx-9-4; assembly: GCA_049997955.1. Lineage (GTDB taxonomy): Bacteria > Actinomycetota > Actinomycetes > Mycobacteriales > Pseudonocardiaceae > Umezawaea. The sequence continues at coordinate 117,265 of JAEBDY010000007.1, forward strand.
ACGCCAACGACTACGACGTCCGCGCGGGCGTGACCGGAACCCACGACCTGGCCGTGAGGTTCGGCTCCCTGGTCGGCAAGCCCTCGAAGGTGTTCCTCGCCGGGGTGTCGATGGGCGGCCACATCACCGGCCGGTCCCTGGAGCAGTACCCCGGCTTCTACGCGGGCGCGCTGCCGATGTGCGGCGTCCTCGGCGACCACGAGCTGTTCGACTTCTTCCTCGACTTCCAGCTCACCTCGCAGGCCCTGTCGGGGATCCGCGCCTACCCGACGCCGCCGGACTACCCGTCCACCGTCGTGCCGCGCATCCAGGCGGGCCTGGGGCTGGTCGGCCTGACGCCCGGCGGCCCGGACACCACGAACGACCTCGGCAAGCGGTTCCGGTCCGTGGTGGTCGAGCGGTCCGGCGGCGCGCGGCCCGGCGACACCGCCGCTTTCGCGTACTGGAAGGACTTCCTGTTCGGGCTGGGCGCGTCCGGCGGCGGCGACCGGCTGGCGCAGAACCCCGGTCGGCTCGCCACCAACCTCGACACCCGCTACCGGGCGGGCGACCTCGACCGGACCGTGCAGCGCGTGGCGCCCGAGGACTGGTACTCGCGCCTCACGCCTGCGTTGACGGAGATCCCGCGCATCGTCGGCAGGCCCTCCGCGCCGGTGCTGTCGCTGCACGGCCTGGGCGACATGTTCGTGCCGTACTCGATGGAGCAGGAGTACCGCGAGGACGTCGAGCGGACCGGGCGGTCGAAGCTACTGGTGCAGCGGGCGATCCGGACGGTGGAGCACTGCGAGTTCGCGCCGAGCGAGGTCGGGGCCGCGTGGAACGACCTGGTGGCGTGGGTCGACCGCGGCGAGCGGCCCTCGGGTGACGACGTCGACCGGACCTCCGCGCCGGACTACGGGTGCCGGTTCACCGACCGGGCCGCCTACGACGGACCGGGCACCCGGAGGCTGTTCCCGCGCTGCGCCTGATCACCGCGGGCCGACGTGGTGGTCCAGGAACGCCGAGAGGCGGGGGAGCACCACGTCGGCCGCCATGGCCCCGAGGTGGTCCAGGCCGGGGACCACCTCGACCGACCAGCCAAGCGACTCCAGTTCCGCCTGGTTGCCCCGGACGGTCGCCCCGATGTCGGTGATCAGCTCGGGGCCCGCCGCGACGCGGTCCTCCCCGCCGACGAAGCAGAGCCTCGGACAGGTGATCCCGCTCTGCGCGGCACGGTCGTCGAACCCGGCCATGGCCTCGTAGTAGGTGACGAACTGGGGGAGCTGCGCCCGCTGCTCCTCCGGGATCGCCGCGCCGAACGCGTCCAGCTCCACACCGGCCAGGGCGCGGCTGTAGCGCAGCATCTCCGCGTACGGGCCGTCGATCGGCGGGAAGCCGGTCATCGCCAACGCCGTGACCCGGTCGGTGCGCAGCGCCAGCTGCATCCCGACCACGCCACCCCACGAGTAGCCCCACCAGGCGAACTCGTCGAGCCCGGCGGCGTCGGCGATCCGCAGCATGTCGTCGCTGACGTTGGCAGGGGTGAGCGTGCTGTCCTTCGGCCTGCCGGGATAGCTCATCACCACGACCCGGTAGCGGTCGCTCAGCCCGCCGACCATGGTCTCGGCGAAGCGCACGGCGTGGTCCCGGAGCGGGTGCCGGGGCGGGCGGGGATCGGCGTTGAACAGGACCACGGCCGGACCTCCGCCGTGCACTTCGTAGTAGATCTCACCGTCGTCGTGTGCGGCCGTCGTCGGCACGAGGACACCTCCCAGCAAGGAAGCGGCGACGCTATCGACCCCGGCGTCGGTTCATGGTCAAAATCCTTGCTCCGATGACCGTTCCCGATCTTGTCGGTGCCCGTCGGTAGTATCGGTTCCGGGGGGATCTCCCCACCCGCGCGCGAAGGACGGGCCCCCGGAATCGACGCCGGCGCAAGGGGTACGACGGTTCCGCGGGTCGGTTGAGGGGTGGTGCGGGCGTGATCGCGCTGGTGAGGTACCTGGCCGTGGACCTGCTGAGATCGCAGCGGTACCTGCCTCCGCTGCTCCTGCACTGCGCCGTGCTCGGCATGATGTTCAGCGGTGACTCGGGTGAGGCCCTGTTCGCGTACGCGGGCTCGTGCGCGCTGATCTACCCGGTCGCCGCCTGGCTCGGGGTCGTCGTCGCGACCACCGAGGACCCGATCCAGCGCACCGTCACGGCCGTCACGGCGGGCGGCTGGGGCAGGGTGGCGTCGGCCCAGGCCCTGCTGGCCGCCGTGGGCACGGTGCTGCTGGCGGTCATCGCGACCCTGTGGCCCGTCTTCACCAACCCGCACCCGTACTCGCCCGCCGTCGTGGGCCTCGGGGCGGCCGCGCACCTGGTCTGCGGCCTCACCGGCGTGGGCGTGGGCCTGCTGTGCTCGCGGCCGGTGATCACCCGGACCGGGCCGTCGCTGCTGGCCGTGGTCGCGATCGTGGCGCTGACGTTCAAGGCGGGCCAGGTCACGCCGGTGGGCGCGATGCTGGGCGGACTGGCGCACCAGGACCTGAAGACCCTGCCGTTCGCCGCGGGAGCCGCCGTCCTGCTGGTCGTCGCCGCCGCCGTCGTCGCGTGGCGCCTGGGACCCCGCCGGGCGTGAGGGCGTGGGGCACGCCCGGCGGGAGGACCGTCAGGCGTACTGGTAGGCCTTCATGTCGCGCAGCAGCAGGTACGTGTCCGACAGGTGCGCCGAGTCGCTGAGCGACCGGTAGATCCCCCACTTCGGGCGGACCACGTCGGACAGGTAGGTGTCGCCGTTCTTGGCGGCGTCGACGACCGTCGTGCCGCCGTCGCGCAGCGCCCAGCGGACCCGGCCGGCGGACCCGTTGCCGATCTTCTGCTCGATCTCCACGTCGATCCACTTGTTCTGCAACGGCGCCAGGTTCACCTGCCCGACGGTGATGTTCGGCCCGTAGATCTTGAACTCGATCTTCGGGGTCGACCCCACGTGGCGCAGCGACATCACGGTGAGCGGCAGGGTGCCGGTGCCGGGCATCTTCGTCTGGAAGATGTGCGTGAAGCTGGTCGTGGCCTTCAGCGTGCCGGGGATGAACATCTGGTAGTTCCAGCGCCACGTCTGGCCGTTCTTCACGGTCAGCAGCGACCCGCCGGAGCGCATGCCCTTGACCTCGCTGCGCTGCCGGTCGTCCTTCGACTCCCGGTCGACCGTGTGCATGGTGAACCGGTAGTCATTGCCCTTGACGTAGACGTGCGAGCCGCCGTGCGTGGTCAGGCCCCAGTCCTCCACGCCCTCGAACGCGGCGAGGCCCGTGCTCGACGCCGCCGGGCTCCACTTGAGCTGCCACGATGCCGCGCGTGCCCGGCCGGCTCCGAGGAGGGGGACCGCCGCTCCCGCGGCCAGTCCGGCGAGTACCGCGCGTCGTCCGATGTCGGCCATCGATAATCCTCCCAGATCCACAGGGCGGCGGATTTGGATGGGAAAGGCTCTTGCCGAATCCAAGCACCGGCCGGGCCGCCTGGTCAAGGACCGGTCTAGACCTTTTATATCCGTGAACGGCGAACGCCCCGCCACCGAGGTCGGGTGGCGGGGCGTTCGCGCTGGTGGAGGACTACTTCGCGAGCTTGAGCAGCTCGTCGATGTCCTTCGGCTCCAGACCCCGCATGAGGGTCAGGCCGAGCTCGCTGTACGTGCGGACGGGGCTCACGTACCACTTGCCGTCGACCTCGGTGGAGACGACGCCGATGCCGTCCTTCAGCACCCTCGCGCCGATCCGGCCGATCACGTCGAGCGCCGCGTTGGGCACGCTCGCGCCGCCCTGCTGCTCGATGAGCTGCGTGATCTCGTCGGCGCACAGCTTCTGGTCCTTGCCCTGCGCGGTGACGCTGTAGCAGTCGCCCGAGCGGACGATCTCGACCTTCTCGCCGTCGACTTCCACGCCGAGCTTCTTGATCGTCAGCAGCGTGCCGCCGGTGACGTCCTTGGAGTCCGTCTCGAACGCCGTCAGCTTCGCGCCGGTCGCCGGGATGCGACCCGCCTGGTCGATGAGCACCGGACCGAGGTCCTGGAGCACGCCCAGCTCATCCGGCGGCAGCAGCGCGATGACCTTGGTCAGGTCGGCGGCCATGCCGGCCTCGACGATCTGCTTCGCGGCGTCCGACGCCGACCCGGCGCCCGCGGGGGCGATCGGGTTGGACGGCCACTTCAGCTTCTCCTCGTGCAGGACGTTGTCCGCGATCGTGTAGAAGAGGCTCGGGTACCACTCGCCGTCGACCTTGATCGACGCGATGCGGACCGGCTCGCCCTTGTTCGACTTCTTGATCTCCTCGGCGATGTCGATCGTCTCGGTGCTGGGCGCCTCGTCCTGCGCGCCCATCGCCTCGACGAGCTTGTCCGTGAGGGGGATCTTCTTGACGTCCGAGGTGAGCGTGATCTTGCCCTCGGTGAGCTTGTTGATCACCAGGTGGTCGTTGACCGTCTCGGCCGCGGCCTCGTCGAACTTGATGTTCTCGGCCTTGAACTCGACCCCGCTGAGCTTGTTCGGGTCGGCGTCCTTCTTCAGCACCTCGAGCCGCTTGAGCTCGTCGACCGTGCCGGTCAGGTAGTCCTTGCTCAGCTTCGCCTCGGCGGGGGCCAGGCCGTTCATGATGCCGATGACGTCACCGCTGCCCAGCGCGCTGACGAGGTTGTTCGCCGCGGCGGCCGGACTCGGGGCGCCCGCGGCCACGTCGTCGGAGTTCTTCAGCGCGTACACGGTCACCACCGCGCCCGCGGCGAGCGCCACGACGGCCACGACGGCCGTGATGGCCAGACCCGTGCGCTTCTTCTTCGGCGGGCCGCCGACGTACCCGATCGGCGACTGGCCGCCCGCGAACTGCTGCTGCTGGCCGTACGGGTCCTGACCCCACCCCTGCTGCGGCTGCTGCTGGGGGAAGCCCTGGGGGTTGCTCTGCGGGTAGCCGCCCTGCTGGGGCTGCTGCGGGTAGCCCGGCTGCTGCTGGGGGAAGCCCTGCGGGTTGCTCTGCGGGAAGCCGCCCTGCTGCGGTTGCTGCGGGAAGCCCTGCGGACCCGTCTGGGGGTAGCCACCCTGCTGGGGGTTCTGCTGCCACCCACCCTGCTGTGGCTGGTTCGGGTTGTTCTGCGGGGGCCATTCGCCGCCGCCGCCACCTGGGTAGCTCACGGTGTTCCTCCTGGGTTGCTGGTCGCTGTGCGGGCCGACGCGGTGAGCACGGTGATCGCCCCCGCGATCGCCAGCACGGCACCACAGAGGGCAACGGCCGGTCCGGTCAGGCTGATCCCGACCATCGCGCCCTCGTTGCTCCCTTGGACGGTGGCAAGTGCCGCCACCGTTCCCGTGATCGTGCCAAAAAGAATTCCGATCCATGCGGCGAATCGACGAAGTCCGAACGTGAACAAGAGCACGCAGCACACCGCCACCGGAGTCATCGCGACCCACGCGACCCTGATGACCTCGCCGTATCCATTTCCCAGACCTGCCCAACCACGGAGTGCGAGCACTTCGTAGCTGTCCCTGTTCACGGTTCCCGAACGCAGCCAGGGCAGGAACGACCCCACCACGGTCGTTATCAAACCGAGAGCACCTACTCCGCAACCAACCCACATCGTGCGCACGGACACATGCTCGCAGCCTTTCTCGGCACATTTTCCCGCGACCCGGGAAAATGGTGGTCGAAGTTCACGGCCCGCCATGTGGAACGGTGGGGGAGTGGACGTGACAACGGCAAGGACGGCGGTGGCCGTCGCACGTCGGGTGACGGTGCTCACGGGCGCGGGCGTCTCGACCGAGTCCGGCATCCCCGACTTCCGGAGCCCGGACGGCGCGGCGCTCCTCGAACCCGACCTCGCCGTCTACCTCGCCGACCCGCAGGTGCGCCGGACGTCGTGGCGCGCGCGCCTGCACCACCCCGTGTGGACGGCGGAGCCGAACCCGGCGCACCGCGCGCTGGTCGACCTGGAGCGCTCCGGACGGCTGCGCGCCCTGCTGACCCAGAACGTCGACGGCCTGCACCAGCGCGCCGGGTCGTCGTGCGTGGTCGAGTTGCACGGCACTATCCGCGACACCACCTGCCTCACGTGCGGCGAACGCCTGCCGATGTCCGCCGCGCTCGACCGCGTCCGCGCCGGGGAGGCCGAACCCGCGTGCCGGACCTGCGGCGGCGTCCTCAAGTCGGCCGCGGTGCCGTTCGGTCAGCCGCTGGACGCCGACGTGCTGCGCGCCGCCCGCACCGCGGCCCTCGACTGCGACCTGATGCTGGTCGCGGGCACGTCGCTGCTGGTCGCGCCCGCAGCGGACCTCGTCGGCCTCGCCGCGCGGGCCGGTGCCGCCGTGGTGATCTGCAACGCCGAGCCCACCCCGTACGACGCGCTGGCCGCGGCCGTGGTCCGCGACCCGGTCGGCCTGGTGCTGCCGGACCTGGTCGCGACGCCGGTGGTCGAGTCGGATCGGCCGGTCCGGACGTGGGGCGATCCGAGCACCTGGTGATCCAGGGCGAACGAGGTGCGGTTCGCATCGGCCGGGTACTGCCACTATTCGCAATCACGGCGGCACGAGATGGACAGCGGTGGTTTTCGTCGTTCCTGGTCGAGGACGGCCGCACCACGCCGGAGCGGCACGCCGGCACCACGGCCGTCGGCGTTGACCGAGGGACTTCGTGTCCTGGACGGCGAATCGGCTCGCCACTCGTCACGGCACCGTCGTGCTTGAGCGGTTGAGCATCAGGAACACGACCCGAGCTGTGAGGGGTGCGGTCGAAAACCCGGTAGCGGGGTTGACCAGAAGGCCGGACCGAACCGCGCGATCCTGGACAAGGGTTGGCACGCTTGCGAGTTGGCCCTGCGCAACGTGGCCCGGCAGACCGGCTGCCGGATCATCGCTGTTCCTGCCGCATCCACGTCGCAACGCTGCTCGGCGTGCCGCACCGTGGACCCGTCGAGCCGTGAGAGCCAAGCGGTTCACCGGTGCGCCACCTGCGGACGAGGCGGTACCACCCACCCGCCGCCTGGGTGAGGTGGAATCCCCAGCTTGAGCAGGGGGGAGGACGTCAATAGGGTTGGGTCCTGATCCACACCGGAGGTGCGTCCCATGAAGGTGCCACTGACGATCGCGGATTTCCTGGACCGCGCCGAGCTGGTCTTCCGCGACTCGACGGCCACGATCGACGAGCCGGACCAGCCCGCGGGAGCGGTGGCCACGACGACCTACGGCGGGATGGCCGTGCGGGCGCGCGCCTGGCAGGCCGGGCTCGACGTGCTGGGCGTCGGTGAGGGCGAGCGGGTCGCCGTCGTCAGCCACAACTCCGCGCGGCTGCTGGAACTCCTGCACGCCGTGCCCGCGAGCGGCCGCGTGTGCGTGCCGGTGAACTTCCGGCTCAGCGTCGACGAGGTGTCCTACATCGTGGAGCACAGCGGCGCGTCGGTGCTGCTGGTCGACCCCGAGCTCGAGCACCTGGACGGGATCACCGCGCGCCACCGGTTCACGCTCGGCGAGCAGACCGAGACCGGGCTGATGCGCTTCGACACCGCGCCGCGGCCGTGGAGCGAGCCGGACGAGGACGCCACCGCCACGATCAACTACACCTCCGGCACGACCGCGCGGCCCAAGGGCGTTCGGCTGACCCACCGCAACATCTGGCTCGACGCGGTCACGTTCGCCATGCACACCCGCGCGTGGGAGCGGGACGTGTACATGCACGTGCTGCCGATGTTCCACTGCAACGGCTGGGGAATGCCGTACGGGCTGGCCGGGCTCGGCGTGCCGCAGGTGGTGCTGCGCAAGGTGGACGGCGCCGAGATCCTGCGCCGCGTGCGCGACCACGGCGTGACGCTGATGTGCGGCGCGCCCGCCGTGTGGAACGGCGTGCTGGACGCCGCGCAGTCCTGGGAGGGCGAGATCCCCGGTCGGGGCGAGGTGCGCGTGGTGTGCGCCGGGGCCCCGCCGCCCAGCCGGACCATCGCGCGGGTGTCGGAGGAACTGGGCTGGGAGTTCCAGCAGATCTACGGCCTCACCGAGACGTCGCCGCTGCTCACCTTCAACCGCACCCGGCCGCAGGACGTCGACCTGCCCGCCGAGGAGCGCGCGCACAAGCTGTCGCGCGCCGGGTCGCCCGTGGTCGGGGCGCGGCTGCGGGTGTCGGAGGACGGCGAGGTGCTGGCCCGCTCGAACGTGGTGATGGACGGCTACTGGGAGAACCCGGAGGCCACCGCCGACGCGATCCCCGACGGGTACTTCCGCACCGGCGACGGCGGGTACCTCGACGACGAGGGCTACCTGACCATCTCGGACCGCCGCAAGGACGTGATCATCACCGGCGGGGAGAACGTGTCGTCCATCGAGGTCGAGGACGCGGTGTTCGGCCACCCGGCGGTCGCCGAGGTCGCGGTCATCGGCGTGCCGCACGAGAAGTGGGGCGAGACGATCAAGGCGCTCGTGGTGGTCGCGGAGGGCGCGGCGGTCACCGAGGCGGAGATCATCGCGCACTGCAAGGCCAAGCTCGCCGGGTACAAGGCGCCGACGTCCGTCGAGTTCCGCGAGGCCATCCCGCGCACGGCCACCGGCAAGATCCAGAAGTTCCGGCTGCGCGAGCCCTACTGGGAGGGGTTGACCCGCAAGGTCAACTGACCACTCACGGTGGGCCTGTGACACGTGTGGTTGATGGTGCACGTGTGCCCGGTGGCGACAACGGGGACCAGGTGGCACTCTCCCCATGAACGTTCATGTTAGGCCGTTCGGCCTAGCGGGAGCGAGCTGATGGTGGGAGGTGGCGTCGTGTCCTCACGGCGGGCAGTCGCTCGGATCGCGGTCTCCGGCGTGGTGGCCGTGGTCCTCGCCCTGACCATGGCCGGACCGGGCCGGGCCGCTCCGCCACCGCCGTCCAACCCCAGCGACTCGGAGATCGGCGCCGGGCGCGCGGACGCCGACGCGAAGGCCGCCAGGGTCGGCGAGCTGACCGGCGAGCTGACCCTGGCCGAGGCGCGGCTCCAGGAGCTGACCGACGACGTCGCGTTCAAGATGGAGCTGGCCAACAAGGCCAGGGTCGACCTGGAGACGGCGCAGGTCGAGGCGGAGAAGGCGCTCGCCGACGCCGAGTCCGCCAAGGTCGAGGCCGACGCCGCCGGGAAGGCCGTCGAGGACAGCCGCCGCGACCTGGACGACTTCGCCGCCGCCAGCTACCAGCAGGGCAGCACCATCGGGTCGATCAGCGCGTACTTCGGCGCCACCAGCCCCGAGGACCTCCTCGCCCGCGCGCAGCTGCTCGAAGCCGTGTCCGGGTCGAGCCTCAACGCAATGGACCAGATCGAACGCAGCCGCACGGAGAAGGCGAACAAGGACTCCGCCGCCCGCGCCGCGCTCGACGTGGCCAACCAGAAGCAGGCCGCCGCCGACGAGGCCAAGAAGGCGGCCGACGAGGCCCAGGCGGACGCCGTGGCCGCCCAGCAGGACCAGGCGGGGCAGGCCGCGCAGATCAGGGACGCCAAGGCGGGCGTCGAGGCCGAGCTGGCCGAGGCGCTTGGTGCGGTCGACGGCCTCTCCGCCCAGCGCGCGCAGTACGACGAGTGGGTCGCGGACAAGCAGCGCGAGGACGAGGAGAACGCCCGCGAGGCCGCCGAGGCGGCGTCCGCGGCCGCCCCGCCCCCCGTCGCCGCCGCCGCAGCACCCGCCCGCCCGCGTCCGGTCCAGGCGGCCGCCCCGAGCGGCAACGGCGTGGAGATCGCCATCTCCCGCGCAATGGCGTACATCGGCACCCGCTACTCGTGGGGCGGCGGCAACTACAACGGCCCCACCGTGGGAATCCGCGACGGTGGCGTGGCCGACTCCTACGGCGACTACTACAGCGTCGGCTTCGACTGCTCGGGCCTGATGATGTACGCCTTCGCGGGCGCGGGCGTCTACATCCCGCACTACAGCGGCTACCAGTACAACTCCGGCCGCAAGGTCCCGCTGGGCCAGGCCCAACGCGGCGACATGCTCTTCTGGGGCCCCGGCGGCGGCACCCACGTCGCCCTGTACCTCGGCAACGGCATGATGGTCGAGGCCCCGTACTCCGGCTCCAGCGTCCGCGTCTCACCGGTCCGGTACAGCGGGATCATGCCGTACGCGACGCGTTTGCTCTGAGACGTCCGACGCGGGACCGGATCCCCCTGCGGCCTTTGGAGGGCGGGGTTCAGGCCAAGCCCAGTTGCCTCCGCCCGGTCGCGTTCAGGTCGTCGGGCAGCGGTCGACCGGTCCACCGGACCTCGTAGTCCTCCGCCGCGAAGTCGCCGGGGCTGGTGCCCTGGAGGAACGCCTGGCCGCAGCGTTCGGCGTACGCGGCGTTCTTCTCGCAGTGCGGGCTCGCGGGGATGTACATGACGTTGCCCCAACCCTGCTGGTCGGTGACCTCGCCGACCGAGTGGATCACGTCGCCGTGCCACCACACGGTGTCGCCGGGCTCCACGGCCGGGATCGGGGTGAGGGCGGGCATGAGGAGCGGGTGCCACCTCTCGTCGATCGGGAGTGCCTGGCCGTTCGCCGCGCCGCACAGGTCGTCGTCCGCGACGTCGTCCTGCAACGCCCGCAGGAGCAGGTACGCCATGGCGGACGGGATGGGCACGACGTGCAGGACGCCCTCCGTCGGCTCCATGTCGGACAGCGCGGTCCAGCCCTGGAAGGTGCGGAACGCCGAGCACATGACCGTCGACTCGAACTCGTGCACCTCGGTGCGGTGGGCGCCGTCCCACGGGTCGTAGGCGTCGACGTCGCCGTCGAAGACGTGGCGGAACACGTTCTGGTACGCGGGGAGCAGCCAGCGTTCGACGGAACCGGAGTCGGTGTGCGCCGAGAGGCCGCCGGACGTCGCGCCGGGCGCCCGGCGGCGGACCCGGTCGGGGTAGGCGGTGTCGCGGGTCGGGTCGAACCAGACGCGGCCCTGCGACTCGTGCTTCCAGAAGCCGTTGAGGAAGCCCCGGACGGCGACCATGTTCTCGTCCTCGCGGGCCTCCATCTGGGGCTTGGACCAGTAGATCGGGAAGATCGACGGCTTGCCCGCCGCCAGACCGCCGAACACGCCGTCGTCCACGTACTCGTAGGTCTTCTCGAACTCGTTGCGCTCCAGGTAGGCCACCAGTTCGCGGTCCCACTCCTCCGCCCGTGCGCGCGGGAAGGTGTTCTTCACGACCGCGCACCCGCGCCGCCGGACGGCCTCCACGACGTCGGCCGGGACGGTGCCCGCGGCGATGTCCTCGAACCTGACGACCGGCCACACCTCCTCACCGCGCTCGCGCCGCGCCACGACCTCCGCGACCTCGGCGCGCATCAGCTCCTCGACGCGGGCGAACGCCTTCCCGACGTCGCCGATCCGTTGGCGCAGCTGGGCCTTCACCTCGCGGATGGCGGCGGGCATGTCCGGGGGAGCGGTGGTCACGAGGTGCCTCCGATGATTTGGTAAGGTGACCTAACTAGAACGTTCGCCTAATCTAGGCCGGCCGACGGAGGGGGCGCAAGAGTGGAACGGGCGTTGCCCCAGTCGGTCCTGCGCGAGACCACCGACCGTGCCCTGTTCGCGGAGGTCGTCGGCCGCGAGCGCGTGACCAGGGCCGAACTCGCCGCCGCGACCGGCTTCTCCAAGCCGACCGTCTCCGAATCCGTGCGACGGCTGACCGACTGCGGACTGCTCGCGGCCACCGGCCCGCAGGAGACCGGGAAGCGCGGCCGGGTGGGCACGTTCTACGAACTGGGCGCGGAGGCGGGCTGGGTGCTCGCGGTCGAGGTCGACCAGTCCGGCGTCCAGGCGTGGTCGGCGGACCTCGCGGGCCGCGTGCGACACCGGCACGACCGGCCGCCCGGCACGGCGGGCGACACCGGGGCGCTGGCCGACGCGCTGCGCACGGTCGTCGCGTCGGCGCTGGCCGAGGCTCCCAGGGGCCCGCTGCGCGCGGTCGCGGTCTCGATGGCGAACCCGGTGCACCCGACCACGCACGAGGTCATCGCCCTGCCCGGCACGCCGTTCCCAGAGGGCCTGCTCAGCCCCGCCGACGTCCTGGCCGACCTCGTCGGAGCCCCCGTCCTGGTCGACAACGACGTGAACCTCGCCGCGCTCGCCGAGCAGGGATCCGTTGGCACGTCGAGCTTCGCGTACGTCTACGTCGGCGCGGGCCTCGGCCTCGGCCTGTACCTCGACGACCGACTGGTCCGCGGCGCCCACGGCCTGGCGGGCGAGATCGGCTACCTCCCAGGCACGAGCTGGCGCACCCTGGCCACCGAACTCGCGGCCGCCGGTCTCGGCCGCTCGGACGCCCCCTCCAACGACGTGGCGGCCGTCCTGCGCGCCCTCGACGCGGGCACCCCGGCGGTGCTGATGGCGCTGGTCGCCGCTGTCGCCCGCGCGGTCGCCTCGGTCACGGCCGTGGTCGACCCCGAGGTGGTGCTCCTCGGCGGCCCGCTCGGCACCCACCCGGCGCTGCTGGACCCGGTGCGCGCCGCCGTGGCCACCCTGTCGACCAGCCCGACCCGGCTGGACCACGGCACCCTCGGCGCGCTCGCCCCGCTGCACGGCGCGACCCGCCTCGCCCTCGACCACGCTGTGACGACGGCGATCAAGGGCCTGCTCTAGCGTTGCGGCCATGACCGACTGGGCCGCCATCGTGCTCGCCGGGGGATCCGGACGCAGGCTCGGCGGGATCGACAAGGCCGGTGTCGTGCTCGGCGGCCGGACGCTGCTCGACCGCGCCCTGACGGCCGTGGGCGGTGCCTCGGAGATCGTCGTGGTCGGGCCCGAACGGTCCGTCGGGGGTGTCGTGTGGACACGGGAGGACCCGCCCGGCGGGGGGCCGGTCGCCGGGCTCGCCGCGGGGCTGGCGGCACTGGCCGAAGTGGACTTCGCGGCCGTCCTGGCCGTCGACCAGCCGGGGGTCACGGCCTCCACTGTGGACCGTCTGCGGGCGGCGATCGGCGACGGCGCGGGAGCGGTGCTGGTCGCCGGCGGGCACCTCCAGTGGCTCGCGGGCGTCTGGCGGACGTCCGCGCTGCGCGCGGCGATGCCCGCCGAACCCGAGGGTGCCTCGCTGCGCTCCGTGCTCCGCCCGCTGGCTCCCGTCGAGGTCCCCGCCCGGCCCGGCGAGGCGGACGACGTGGACACGCCGGAGGACCTGTCGACCCTTCACAAGCGCCATACCGGTGACCAGGTTGACTAGGCTTGCGAAACCGCCAGTGCTGTGTGTGTTCTAGGAGGTTGACACGTGACCGAGTCCGGTCCGGGTACCGAGGGTGCGGTGGGCGATTCGACGCCCAACACCCCCGCGCGTGATGCCCAGCTGCTCGAACGGACCGTGTTCGAGGTCAAGCGCGTCATCGTCGGGCAGGACCGGCTGGTCGAGCGGATGCTCGTCGGTCTCCTCGCGAAGGGCCACCTGCTCCTCGAAGGCGTGCCCGGTGTCGCCAAGACGCTCGCGGTCGAGACCTTCGCGAGGGTCGTCGGCGGCTCGTTCTCGCGCGTCCAGTTCACGCCCGACCTCGTGCCCGCGGACATCCTCGGCACGCGCATCTACCGGCAGAGCAGCGAGACGTTCGACGTCGAGCTGGGCCCGGTCGTGGCGAACTTCGTCCTCGCGGACGAGATCAACCGCGCGCCCGCCAAGGTCCAGTCGGCGATGCTGGAGGTGATGGCGGAGCGGCACGTGTCCATCGGCGGCAAGACGTTCCCCATGCCGAACCCGTTCCTCGTGCTCGCCACCCAGAACCCGATCGAGAACGAGGGCGTCTACCCCCTCCCGGAAGCGCAGCGCGACCGGTTCCTGTTCAAGATCCAGGTCGAGTACCCGACCGCCGAGGAAGAGCGCGAGATCGTCTACCGCATGGGCGTCGAGGCGCCCGTGCCGAGCCAGGTGCTCAGCCCCGAGGAGCTGGTCCGCCTCCAGGGCGTCGCCTCCCGGGTCTTCGTGCACCACGCGCTGGTCGACTACGTCGTGCGCGTCGTGATCGCGACCCGCGCGCCCAAGGAGCACCAGCTCGACGACGTCGCGGGCTGGGTCGCGTACGGCGCCTCGCCGCGCGCCAGCCTCGGCATCATCGCCGCCGCCCGCGCGCTCGCGCTGGTCCGCGGCCGCGACTACGTGCTGCCGCAGGACGTGGTCGACGTCGTGCCGGACGTGCTGCGCCACCGCCTCGTGCTGTCCTACGACGCGCTCGCCGACGGCGTGCCGCTCGACCACATCATCACCCGCGTCCTCCAGACCGTGCCGCTGCCCCAGGTGTCCGCCCGGCCGCAGCCGCCCACCGGCCAGCCGGTCGCACCCGTGCAGGCCGGGATGGCCGGCAGGCCGTGAGCGCCGAGAAGGCCGGCGAGCGCCCGAACTGGGCGCCGCCGGTGATGCACGGCGGTCGCATGGAGGCCGCGCTGCGCACCCTCGAACTCGAAGTGCGCCGCAGGCTCGACGGGCTGCTCCAGGGCAACCACATGGGCCTGGTCCCCGGACCGGGCTCGGAACCGGGCGAGGCGCGCGCCTACCAGCCCGGCGACGACGTGCGCCGGATGGACTGGGCGGTCACCGCCCGCACGACCGTGCCGCACATCCGCGAGAGCGTCGCCGACCGCGAGCTGGAGACGTGGCTGGCGATCGACCTGTCGCCCAGCCTCGACTTCGGCACCGCCGTCTGCGAGAAGCGCGACCTGGCCATCGCCGCCACGGCCGCCGTCGCGCACCTCACCAGGGGCGGCGGCAACCGGATCGGCGCGCTCGTGTCGACCGGCGACGCGCTGGTCCGCGTGCCCGCCCGAGGTGGGCTCGCGCACTCCCGAGGCCTGATCCGCCGCGTCGCCGAGACCCCGCGCGCCCCCGAGGGCACCAGGGGCGACCTGGCGGGCGTGGTCGAGCAGCTGCGCCGTCCGCCGCGCCGCCGCGGTCTCGTCGTGGTGATCTCGGACTTCCTCGGCGACACCGGCTGGCAGCGCCCGCTGCGCGCCCTGTCCGCCCGGCACGACCTGGTCGCTATCGAGGTCGTCGACCCCCGTGACATCGACCTGCCCGACGTCGGCACGGTCGTGCTCGCCGACCCGGAAACGGGACGGCAGCGGGAAGTCACCGCGTCCCCGCTGCTGCGCCGCGAGTTCGCCGCGGCCGCCGCCGAGCACCGCGCCGACGTGGCCGCGGGGCTGCGCCAGGCGGGTGCCGGACACCTCGTGCTGCGCACCGACTCGGACTGGATCGCCGACGTCGTCCGCTTCGTCGTCGCCCGCAAACGCCGCTGGTCTGGAGGAGTCGCCTGATGTTCGGGCTCAGCTTGGGGGCGTTCGCGACTCCGTGGTGGTTCCTGCTGACGATCGCGGTCGCCGCCCTCGCGGTCATCTACGTCCTGCTGCAACGGGTGCGCCGCAGGCGGATGCTGCGGTTCGCCAACCTGGAACTGCTGGAGCGGGTCGCCCCGAAGCGCGAGGGCTGGTACCGCCACGTGCCCGCCGCGTTCCTGCTCGTCGCGTTCCTCCTGCTGACCGTCGCGCTGGCCGGGCCGACCGCCGAGCAGAAGGTCCCGCGCAACCGCGCCACCGTCATGCTCGTGATCGACGTGTCGCTGTCCATGAAGGCCACCGACATCCAGCCGTCCCGCCTCGAAGGGGCCCAGGTCGCCGCGAAGTCGTTCGCCGAGGGCCTCACCCCCGGCATCAACCTCGGCCTCATCTCGTTCGCGGGCTCGGCCACCGTGCTGGTCGCCCCGACGACCGACCGCGACGCCGTCAGCCAGAGCATCGGCGACCTGAAGCTCGCGCAGTCGACCGCGACCGGTGACGCGATCGTCGCCGCCATGGCCGCGATCGACTCGTTCGGCAAGGTCGTCGGCGGCGCGGACGGCCCCCCGCCCGCCCGCATCGTGCTCATGACCGACGGCAAGGAGACGGTCGGCACCCGCAAGGCGTTCGACGCCGCCGAGGACGCCAAGAACGCGGGCATCCCGATCTCCACCATCTCCTTCGGCACCGAGGAGGGCGTCGTCGAGATCGAGGGCCGCCGCCAGGACGTGCCGGTCGACGACGACTCCATGAAGGAGATCGCCAAGCTGTCCGGCGGCGAGTTCTTCAAGGCGGCCAGCGCCGAAGAACTCCGCCGCGTCTACGACACGCTCGGCGAGCAGATCGGCTTCGAGAAGAAGCAGGCGGACGCCAGCAAACCGTGGCTGGTCCTCGGCACGATCCTCGCCATGCTCGCCGCCGCCGGAGCGCTGGTGTTCGGCCAACGCCTGCCCTAGCCGCGCGGGTCGGGGTGGCACACCAGCAGGGTGGCGATCTCGACAGGCGAGCAGCGTGGCGAAGTCCAGGTGGAGGCCGCCCTGTTCGCCCGCCGCGAGCGTCGGGGAGGCTGTGACGGTAAGACGCCCAGTAGGACTTCGGCGTCTCACAGCGGAGGCTCCAGGGGGAGGGTGAGGCGGGCGCGCAGGCCGTGCGGGGCGACCGCGGACAGCGTCAGGTCGCCGCCCCGCGCTGTGGCCACCCGGTCCGCGATGGCCAGGCCCAGGCCGGTGCCGCGGGTCTCCGTGCCGCCGCGCCAGAACCGGGTCTTGGCGAGGGCGAGGTCGTCGGCGGACAGGCCAGGGCCCTGGTCGACCACCTCCAGCCAGGCCGTGCCGCCGGTCCGGTCGGCGCCGATCGACACCCGGCCACCGCCGCCGTACTTGGTGGCGTTGTCCAGCAGCACGTCCAGCACCTGCGCGACGTCGGATTCGGGGCAGCGCACCAGGACCGCGAGCCCGGTGGGCACGTCGGCCTCGGCCGACCAGGAGTCCGCGCGGTCGGCCACCACCGCGCCCAGGTCGGCCAGCGGCGGTTCCCGCCCGCCCGCCGCGGCCTCCGTGGCGGTGCTCTCGGCGGTCGCCAGCGCCAGCAGGCCGTCCAGCAGCGACTCCAGCCGTTCCACCTCGGCCACGGCCGCGCGGTAGGTGTCGTCCGGCCCGACCCGCGCGGACAGGACGTCCATCCGCAGCCGCAGCGCGGCCAGCGGGGCGCGCAGCCGGTGCGAGGTGTCGGCGATGAGCCCGCGCTGCTGGTCGGCCGCCTCCCTCACGGCGTCGGACATGCGGTTGAACGACTCGGACAGGGCCCGCAGCTCCTTCGGGCCTCCGCTGCCCGGCACGTGCGCCCGCTGCTGCCCGGCCGCCACGGCCCGCACGCCGTCCTCCAGTTCGGCCAGCGGGCGCAGCAGCCACCGCGACACGACCAGCGCCAGCGGCACGCACCCCAGCGCGGCGGCCAACGCGCCCGCCAGCACCCGGGCCCAGCCGACCGCGACGTCGGCGGCGGTCCGCGCGGTCGACGCGCGCAGCACGACGACCCCCGCGACGCTGGTCCCGGTGCCCACCGGTCGGGCGAACACGACCGGGCCGCCTGACCACGGCCGGACGGTCGGGACCGGCGCGGCGGGCTGGTCGCGCAGCGCGGCGTCCACCGCCGCGGCCACGGCCGGATCGTCGGGGGAGAGGTCGCCGGACCGGGCGACGACCTGGTGCCGCACGTCGATGACCAGCACCGGCTCGTCGTGCAGCGCGGTGTGCGCGGCGATCTCCGCGGCCAGCGCCTCCCGGTCGCCGGTAGCCAGCACCGCGAACCGGTCCACGTCGGCCGTGCGGCTGGTCGTGAACCGCTGGGTGCGCTCGGCGGCCGTGCCCGCCAGCAGCGGCAGCGCGAACGCGGCGACGGCCGTGGCGGAGAACAGCAGCAGCACGACCAGCAGACGCCTACGCATCCGCGCTCGACCGGTAGCCGGAACCGCGGATCGTGGTCGGCACGCCGGGCCGGGCCGGCGTCCGCGACGCCGCCAGGTACGCGTCGCCCCGCACCTCGTCCACCAGTTGCCGCCTGCCGACCACCGTGCCCCGACGACCGACAGGCGCGGCGAACTCCCCGTTCGTCAACGCGACCTCCTCGCCCGCCACCCCGTCGTCGTCCTCGACGAGCAGTACCCGCACGGTGCTCCCTCCGCGTGTGGGGGTTCAGTATCGCGTCAGAGGTGTAGACAATGCTGGTGTGAGCATCGACGAGGTGGAGTCGGCAGCCCGACTCGACGAGGCGAGCGCGGCCCTGGAAGACCTCCAGGGAGTGCTGGCCGGTGAAGAGCCCATCCAGGAGGCCCTCCAAGGCCTCGCTGAAGCCGCCGTGCGGGTCATCTCGGACGCCGGTGCCGTCAGCATCACGATGGTCGACGGCGACAACGCCAGCACCGCCGCCTCCACCAGCGACGACGTCATCCGGATCGACGCCGAGCAGTACGCCTCCGGCGAAGGCCCGTGCCTGGAGGCCGCGCGCACCATCACCCCGGTCCGCGTGGTCGTCGGCGAAGCCCACGACCGCTGGCCCGTGTTCACCGCCGTCGCCTCGAAGGCGGGCATCCGCGCCTACCTCTCGGCCCCGCTGGCCATCGGCGAGGACGTCCTCGGCTCGCTCAACGTGTACGGCTACGTGGACGAGGCCTTCGACCCGTACGACGAGGCTCTGCTCCGCCTGTTCACCACCGCCGCCTCCGGAGCGATCACGGCGGCCCGCCGATCGGCGCGGTCCCGGCAGATCATCACCAACCTGACCAAGGCACTGGTCTCCCGCGCCGAGATCGACCAGGCCAAGGGGGCGCTGATGGCCGTGCACGGCATCGAGCCCGATTTGGCGTTCCAACGGCTCGTGGACGAGTCCCAGACGACGAACACGAAACTGGTCGAGGTGGCCCGAAGACTCCTGGTGTCGCTGCGGGAGAAGTCGGGCTAGTCGGAGAACCCGTGGCGCCACCCTGTCGATTCCGGGTCTTCCCGTTCGTCGGGTCACCGAGAAGTCGACCACCACGGAGGTAAACCATGCGCTACATGCTGCTGATCTGCGCTCGGGAAGGCGTCGACGTCACCGAGGTCGACCCCATCGAGCCCTGGTTGGAGTTCGTCGGCGACCGGAGGGTGGACGGGTCGCGGTTGCGGCCCACCGGGGACGCCACGACCGTGAAGGTGCGGGACGGGGACGTGGTGCTGTCGGACGGGCCGTTCGCGGAGACGAAGGAGCAGATCGCCGGGTTCGACCTGGTCGAGTGCGTCGACCTGGACGAGGCGGTGGAGATCGCGGGGCGGCACCCGGTGGCGAGGTTCGGGACCGTCGAGGTCAGGCCGCTCTGGGAGGACTGATGCGGGAGGTCGAGGGCGCGTTCCGGGAGGAGTGGGGGAACGTCGTCGCGACGCTCATCCGGACCACCGGCGACTGGGACCTGGCCGAGGAGTGCGCGCAGGAGGCGTTCGCGACGGCGTTGGAGCGGTGGCCGGTGGACGGGGTGCCGCGGCGGCCGGGGGCCTGGTTGACGACGACGGCGCGCAACCGGGCGCTGGACCGGTTGCGGCGCAGGGCGAACGAGGCCGTGAAGCTGCGGGAGGTGGCGGTCGTGCCGTACCCCGAGGAGCCGGGGGTCGAGGACGTGCCGGACGATCGGCTGCGGCTGATCTTCACGTGCTGCCACCCGGCGCTGGCGGTGGAGGCGCAGGTGGCGCTGACGTTGCGGACGCTGGTCGGGTTGACCACGGCGGAGATCGCGCGGGCGTTCCTGGTGCTCGAGGCGACCATGGCGCAGCGGCTGGTGCGGGCCAAGCGGAAGATCCGCAACGCGGGCATCCCGTACCGGGTGCCGCCCGCGCACCTGCTGCCGGATCGGCTCCGCGGCGTGCTGGCCGCGGTGTACCTGCTGTTCAACGAGGGGTACTCGGCGTCGGCGGGCGCCGATCTGGTGCGGTGGAACCTGTGCGCCGAGGCCGTTCGGGTGGCGCGGGTCCTCGTCGGGCTCATGCCGGACGAGCCGGAGGCGGTGGGCCTGCTGGCGTTGATGCTGCTGCACGACGCGCGCCGGGACACCAGGGTCGACGCGGCGGGCGACCTGGTCCTGCTCGGCGAGCAGGACCGGACGCGGTGGAACCGCCCGCTGATCGACGAGGGGGTGGCGCTGGTGGAGTCGGCGCTGCGCCGCGGCCCGGCCGGGCCGTACCAGGTGCAGGCGGCCATCGCCGCGTGCCACGCGACCGCCGTGGACGCGGAGGGCACCGACTGGCCGCAGATCGCCGCGCTGTACGGCAGGCTGGTCCGCCTGGTGCCGTCGCCGGTGGTGGAGCTGAACCGCGCCGTGGCCGTCGCGATGGCAGACGGGCCCGCCGTCGGGCTGGTGCTGGTGCGGGCGCTGGAGGAGTCCGGCGCGCTGAAGGGGTACCACCTGCTCGCCGCCACGCGCGCGGACCTGTTGCGGCGACTGGGTTCGCGGGCCGAGGCCGCGGCGGCCTACCGGGAGGCGCTGGCGCTGGTGGCCACCGACGCCGAACGGAGGTTCCTGGCGCGGCGGTTGGACGAGGTGGGCTAGTCGGACGTGGACGCAGGCTGGAGGCGGAGGGCGCGGACCTCCTCGCGCAGCGCCCGGATCTCCTTCAGCACCTCGTCGGGGGAGTCGCGCGGCGCGGGCACGTCGGGCGCCGCCTGGATCTCGGACTCCATCGCGCTGCACACGACGGCGATGAACAGGTTGAGCATGGTGAACGTGCCGACCAGCAGGTAGCAGACGAAGAAGATCCAGGCCAGGGGCTGGGCGGGCATGAGGTCGCGCATCATGTCCGACCAGCCGTCGCCGGTGGTGATCTGGAACAGGGTGAGGATCGTCGCCCCCAGGTCGCCGAACCTCGGGTCGCCGGTGGACTGGAACAGGTTGCTGGCCACCACGCCGCCGACGTAGAGGAGCAGCACCAGCAGGCCGGACAGCGAGACCAGGCCGGGGATGGACTTGACCAGCGCGGAGACGACCCTGCGCATGCTGGGGACCATCGCGACCAGCCGCAGCGCGCGCAGGATCCGCAGGGAGCGGACCACCGACAGCGAGCCACCCGCCGGGAGCAGGGAGACGCCGACCACCAGGAAGTCGAAGCAGTTCCACGGGTCCCTGAAGAAGCGCGGGCCGTGGGCGTAGAGGCGGGCGGTCAGCTCCGCGGCGAAGATGCCCAGGGCGAGGTGGTCCAGCGCGGTGAGCAGGGTGCCGTACGACGAGATCAGCGAGGGGGACGTCTCGCAGCCCAGCGCGACGGCGTTCACGACGATGACCACGATGATCGCTCGCTGGAACCTCTTGCCGTCCACGAAACGGCCGACGCGGTCGCGAAGAGACATGGGGGCTCCTGGGTTTGTTCACCTCTCGGCGTTAACTCCATTGAGTGACAAGGGTTCTACGCCGATGATCTGTCCATTGCGGACGATAACAGCCGAGTGCGGCTCAGGTTCCTCCGGACGGCGTCACGGCCCTCTCTAAGGTGTTGGCATGACTGAGTACACGGAAGAGGAAGGTCGGACGCTCCGGACGGCTGTTTTCGGTGCGATGGTGCTGGTGTCCACCGCCGACTCCGGGGCGCTGGACCAGGAGAGCCAGGCCGGGGCGAGGGCGATGGCGCACCTGTCGCCCGAACTGCGCGAGGTGCTCGGCGCGGGACGGCCGCAGCTGCCCGCCGGGTCCGTGTCCGATGTGGAGAACGGCGTGCTCGACGCGCTGAGGCGGTCGGTCGAGATCGTCGCCGCCAAGGCTCCGGTCGAGGCGGAGGCGTTCGCCGACGCGGTCGTGGCGATCTGCCGCGAGGTCGCCGAGGCCGATGGTCGGGTGGCCGCGGCCGAGGACGCGGTGGTCGCCAGGGTGGAGGCCGCGGTCAGGCGCTGACGTCGCTGGGTGGCGGATGCGCGGGATCTCAGTACGTTGGACAGCGAACAAACCGGTGGCGCGTGCCCGCGCGCCCGGCGGAAGGGGCTCGGAGACCGATGTCGGACGAAGCGCGCGACTGGAACCAGAAGATCATCGAGGAGTTCCGTGCCAACGGGGGCAAGGTCGGTGGCCCGTTCGAGGGCAGGCGGCTCGTGCTGCTCACGATGGTGGGGGCGAAGAGCGGGGAGAAGCGGACCACGCCGCTGGCCAGCGGCCTGGACGGTGACCGCCTGGTGATCGCCGCCTCGGCGGCGGGCGCGGACAGGAACCCCGACTGGTACCACAACCTCGTGGCCAACCCGCGGGTCGAGGTCGAGGTCGGCACGGAGGCGTTCGAGGCCACCGCCAAGGAGATCACCGACCGCGCCGAGCGCGACCGGCTGTACGCCAAGATGGTCGACGAGATGCCCGGCTTCGCCGACTACGAGACGAAGACCGACCGCCTGATCCCGGTCTTCGTGCTGGAGCGCTAGCCGGGTCGGCGTTCACGACGGGTGCGAGGCCCCGGTCCCGTGAGGGGCCGGGGCCTCCGCCGTCCTCCGTTGAGTCCATTGTGGACGAAGGGGTGCGGGGTCGATCTCCGGTGCGCCGGAGGCCTTCCGCCCGTCGTCGACTCCTGCTTCGACCCCGTGGACGAACCCTCGCGACCTGCACGGTCGCGGTGATGGGCTGCGGTGCGCAGTCGGAGAGCGGCCGCACGGTCGGCCGTGACCAGCTCAACTCGTTTCGCGCACCACCAGCCGGTGTGGGGCGATGACGGAGCGCGGTGACCGCGGGGCCGCCGTCCGGTGGGCCAGGAGATCCAGGGCCAGCTCGGCGATGCGGTTCTTGTCCGGGGACACCGTCGTGAGGGCCGGAACGCTGAACCGGCCGTCTTCGACGTCGTCGAAGCCCACCAATGCGAGCGAGTCCGGCACCGCGACGCCGCGGTCGGCCGCTGCCCGCAGCGCACCCAGCGCGAGCTCGTCGGTGAAGCAGAACACCGCGTCGGGTGGTCGGGGCGAGTCCAGCAGTCGCAGCATCGCCTCGTGGCCGTCGGCGCGGTGCAGGCGCCGCACCACCACCTCGAGTTCCGGATCGGCGGGCAGTCCCGCTTCCGCCAGCGCCTGCCGGTACCCGGCGAGCCGCTGACGCGTGGTCGCGTTCAGGGATCGCGGTTGGACGCCCATCGCCGCGACGCGTCGTCTGCCGCGCGCCAGCAGGTGCTCGGTGGCCTCGCGTGCGGCCGCGACGTTGTCGATCGCGACGTGGTCGACCCCGGCCGTGCCGTCGTGCTCCCCGAGCAGCACCAGCGGGACGGTGTCGGTGCGGGAGGCCAGCTCCGCCGGGGCCACCGCCCACGGGCTGAACAGGACGCCGTCGACCAGTTGGCTGCGCCTGCCGTGCAGCAGCTGGGTCTCGCGCTCGGCGTCGCCGTCGGTCTGGTCGATGAGCACCGTCAAGCCCTTGGCTTCGGCGATGCGCACCGTCCGCGCGGCGAGTTCGGCGTAGTACGGCGAGTCGATTTCCGGGATCACCAGCGCCACCAGTCCGGTCCGACCGCGCCGCAGCGTCCGGGCGGCCATGTTCGGCCGGTAGCCGAGGGCGTCGATGCTCGCCTGCACCCGTTCGCGGGTCGCGGGCGCGACGAAGCGGAACTCGTTGACCACGTTGGACACGGTGCGCACCGACACCCCGGCGTGCTCGGCCACGTCCCGCAGCTTCGGGTTCATCCCGCTCCTCCCCGGTTCTTTGGGAGCATAGCTCTTGCAACGTGGCATGCCACGTTGCAAACTGGGATTTGCCACGTTGCAAAATCCGTACGGAGGCCGAGATGACCGCGCACCGAACCGCTCCCGCCCCCCTGACCGCCGCGGAACTCACGGCGCTGACCACCCGCCTCCACCAGGACGGCATCATCGGGCTGCCACGGGCGTTCACCCGCGACTGGGTCCGGCGGTTGGGCGAGGACGTCGACACGGCGTTCGCCGAGGCGCGGGCGCGCCAGGACGGCGCGGTCGGCCGTGGACCGAACCGCTACTACGTCGAGATCCACCCCGAGCAGTTGAGCGGGTTCGCCGATCTGGCGGCCCACCCGTGGATCACCGCCGTCGCCGAGGCCGTGCTGGGCTCGGAGTACCGGATCGTGGAGGTCGGCTTCGACGTCCCGCTCGCGGGCGCGGTCGACCAACCGTGGCACCGCGATTTCCCCATGCCCGAGGAGACGTCCCGCCACCGGCGGCTGAACTCGCTCGCGGTCAACGTGACCGCCGTCGACACCGAAGCGGACATGGGGCCGTTCGAGATCGCGCCCGGCACGCACTGGGACGACGGCAGCGCGTTCGAGCACGGCATGTTCCCGCCTCGGGACGCGTACTCGCGCTACCGCGAACTCGCCGTGCGCAAGTTCCCGCAGATGGGTGACATCTCGATCCGCTCGGCACTGACGGTCCACCGCGGCACCGCGAACCACTCCGCGAAGAGCCGCCCTGTCCTGGTCCTGGGCCTCGACGGGCCGGGAGCGGGCAACAGCGCCCGCCACGACACCGCCGTGACCCACGGGTTCTGGGCGTCGCTGCCGGAATCGGTGCGCGCCCACCTGGATTGCCCCGTCGTCGACACCCTGGAGCCCATCACCCAGAAGCACACCATCGAAGGCCTGGTGATGGGTGCGTCCGACTCCTGATCTCCTCCAGCCCCGCGGGCGGTGACCGAGCCCGGCTTCGATCGCGGTGTCATGTCCGGTTGGTGAGTCGCCGTTCGAGCCAGGTCAGTGCGCCGAGCCCGAGGTGGAGCTTGGTGGTGGCGATCGCCTCCAGTCCGGGTTGCGCCGCCGACAGCCCGCCGCTGAGGAGGAATCCGGTGTGGGCGGCCAGGATCGCATCGACGGTCCCCGGTTCGACGGGCGTGGTGGCGGTGTGGTCGTCGAGGATCGGGTCGGGGTCGATCCGATCCGCCGCGGCACTGGACAGCACCGTGACGAGGTCGATCAGGGGTGCGCCGCGTCGGGCGTGCGGCCAGTCGACGAAGACGACGCGGTCGGGCGTGAGCAGGACGTTGTGCGGGTAGAGGTCGAAGTGCACGAGGGAGTCGCCTTGTGCGGCGGCGAGCCCGTCGCGTTCGAGCCGGACGAGTCGGGGCAGCTCGTCGGCCGCCCACGTCGAGTGCTCCGCCAGACGGGTGAGGCGGGTCCGGTCACGCGCCACCTCGACCCACCCGCCCAGCCTGGGATGGTCACGGGGAACCGCGACGGGTGACGACGTTCCCGCGTTCACCTGGTGGAGCACCGCCGCGACGACCCGGTCGAGGTCGGTGGTGTTCCACGGCTGCTCCGGTTCGGCTCCGTCGACGCCTTCGAAGGCGAGCGCGGTCCAACGCCCGTCGTCGACCGTGCCGAGGAACCGCGGCGCCGGGATCGTCGAGGGCAGTGCCGCACCGACCCTGGCTTCGGTCCGGTGCAGTTCGGCTTCCCCCGGCCAGGTGTCGGCGTCCATCGCCTTGACGAAGACCAGGCGACCGTCCGCACGGGTGAGCAGGGAGGCGAAGCCCGGCGAGAAGCCGCCGGGGCAGTTGCGCGCACGGACCACCGGCCCGCCGATCAACTGCTCGACCTGAGCGCGGATCGAAGGCGGCAGCTGGTTCCAGCGTGGCCGGTTCTTGCTCGTGCTCAAGCTGACCTCCACTAGGTGTTGAGGAAAAACGGCACGATGGCCGGAAAAAGCTGTGGGATTGGGCGACGCCGCTCGTCGAAGTGGCAGACGGCCGGGGGACGATCATGATGGCCAACTCGGGGGAACACCGGCTGGAACGCAGTGATCTTGCCGCTGGCGGCCCACCCATCCTGGGGGAGTGCCGAGAACCCGTGCCCGGCCTGCGTCGGTCGGCGGCTGGTGATCCGGGTCGTGGTGTTGTCGTTCGTGGTTCGGCCGTCGGCGGGCTGTTCGATCGGATCGGGCGGAGCCGCTGCCGTCGGCGGGCCGCTGGTCGTCTACGGCTCGATGCGCGAGACGTCGAAGGAGTCGACCCCGGAGGCCAGGTCGTGAGGAGCGGTGCCCGCCAGTTCCATCACGGCGAGGCGTGCCGCGGCCAGCGATTCCGTGCCCAGGGCCTGGAAGCGCGACGGCCGCGGCACGTCCGGGGCGCGGGTCATCTCGGCGTGCACGAAGCGCAGGTTGGCCTCGGGCACGCCGAGGTCGCCGAAGTACGCGCGCAGGTACGGCTCCTGGAAGTCCGGGCCCGACCGGCGGCCGCCGCGCGCGGTGACCACGACGACCTCGGTGTGCCGCAGCAGGCTCTCCTCGGTGTCCGGGTCGGTGAACAGGCCGGGCAGGGTGACCCGGTCGATCCACGCCGTGAGCGACGCCGGGATGGACAGGTTGTGCAGTGGCACGCCGAGCAGCACGGTGTCCGCCGCCAGCAGTTCGGCGACCAGCGGCCGCGTCAGCGCCCACTCGTGCTCCTCCGCCGCGTTGGCGACCAGCGCGGCGACCCCGCGCACCGGGACCGGCCTCTGGTTCTCCAGCCGCCTGCGCAGCGAGCAGTACGCCGGGCCCACCATCGGCACGGGGTCGGCCACCACGTCCCGGTACCGGTAGCCCGCGCAGCCGTGCAGCTCCCTCCAGGCGGTGGCGTACAACGACGTCAGGTGCTTGCTGACCGAATTGGCGGAATGGCTGGAATCGAGGTGCAGCAGGGAGTTGACCGGTTCGGCCGCGACGGGCGGCACGGATCGGAGGTGGTTCCTGCGGGATTGGCTCGCGATCATCGGAACCATGCTCGCAGAGCGCTCACGCGCTTCTCCTACCGCTACGGGAAGTGCACCTGATCGTGTGCCGCTCGCCGACAACTACTCGTTTGTCCACAATGGACTGATCTGGGTCCATCACCCGGGATTCGCGCACCGCGCCCGAATCCCCGCTCCACGACCGCGCTTCGGGGACGGGACGGCGGTGCGGTGGGCGGTGGGGATCAGTCGCGCAGCCCCAGGGATCGGGCCACGACGGTGGCCGAGTGCACCGGTTCGGCGGCCGATCCCTCGCGGACCTGGGTGCGGCAGCTGAAGCCGTCGGCGACGACCGCGGTGTCCGCGTCCGCCGCTCGGACGGCGGGCAGCAACCCCTGTTCCGCGACGGCCATGGACACCTCGTAGTGCCCGCGTTCGAAGCCGAAGTTGCCCGCCAGGCCGCAGCACCCGACGTCCAGCACCTCCGCCGCCACCCCGGACCTCGCCAGCAGTTCCCGGTCCGCGTCGAAGCCCAGTTCGGCGTACTGGTGGCAGTGCGTCTGCACGATCGCCTTCCCGCTGACCGGCGCCGGCTCCAGCGACGGGGCCACGTGCTCGGCGAACGTCCGCGTCGCGGCGGCCAGCGCGACCACGTCCGGGTCGTCGCCCGCGAGTTCCAGCGCGTCCCCGCGCAGGAACGCGGTGCAGCTCGGCTCCAGGCCGACGACCGGGATCCCCGCCCCGGTGACCTCCCGCAGGACGCGCGCGGTGCGGCGCAGCACCTTGCGCGCCGTGCCGAGCTGGCCGGTGGACATCCACGTCAGTCCACAGCAGACGGTCCGGTCGGGGATCTCCACCTGCTGGCCAAGGTGCGTCAGCACGGCGGCGGCGTCGTGGGCGATCGACGGCTCGAAGTGGTCGGTGAACGTGTCGGTGAACAGCAGCGCCTTCGGGCCGTCGGTGGCGACCCGCTCGAAGGTGGCCCGGAACGACCGCTTCGCCACGGCGGGCATCCGGCGTTCCGGCGCCAGCCCGGCGAGCCGCGGGAACCGGGAGGTCAGCCGGTTCACCAGCCCGAGCCGCAGCCACAGCGGCAGCCAGCCCATCGAGTAGTGCGCGGCGGGCCGGATCCGGTGCCGGTAGTGCTGGTGCAGGAACTCCGCCTTGTAGGTCGCCATGTCCACGTCCACCGGGCAGTCGCGCTTGCACCCCTTGCAGCCCAGGCACAGGTCGAGCGCGTCGCGGACCTCGGTCGACCGCCACCCGTCCCGCACGACGTCGCCGTTGAGCATCTCGAACAGCAGCCGTGCGCGGCCGCGCGTCGAGTGCCGCTCCTCGCGGGTGACGCGGTAGCTGGGGCACATCACGCCGCCGCTGGTGTTCAGGCACTTGCCGACGCCGACGCACCGCCGGGTGGCGGCGGCCACGTCGCCGCCGTCGGCGTGCAGCGCGAGCGCCGCGCGGGTCGGGATGCGGGCGGGTGCCACGAGCACGCGCAGGTCGGCGTCCAGCGGCGCCGGGTCGACGATCCGGCCGGGGTTCATCAGGTTGCGCGGGTCGAAGGCGGACTTGAAGCGCCCGAACGCCTCCAGCGCCGCGGGCGGGTACATCCGGGACAGCAGCTCGGAACGGGCCTGGCCGTCGCCGTGCTCGCCGGAGATCGACCCGCCGTGCGACACCACGAGGTCCGCCGCGTCCTCCAGGAACGACCGGTAGCCGGACGCGAAGTCGAAGTCGATCCGCACGTGCACGCAGCCCTCGCCGAAGTGCCCGTAGGTCAGGCCGCGCCGCCCGTGCCGCGCCAGCAGCGCGTCGAAGTCGCGCAGGTACTTCCCGAGGTGCTCCGGCGGCACGGCGGCGTCCTCCCAGCCGGACCACGCCTCGGTGCCGTCGGCCATCCGGGTCGCCAGGCCCGCGCCGTCCTCGCGGATCCGCCACAGCAGCCGCTGCCGCGCGGGCGAGGTCACCACGACCGAGTTCGGCGCGATCGTCGACACCCGCTGCGCGGTCTCCTCGTCGCGGCACTCCACGAACAGCCAGCTCGCGCCGGGCGGCAGCAGGGCGAGCGCGGGGGAGCCGGGGGCGCGCTGCCGCACCACGGCGACCATGCCCGCGTCGATGCCCTCCAACGTCAGCACGTCGTGCTCGCGCAGCGCCATCACGTTGTCGGCGGCGTCGTAGGTGTTCGCGAACCCCAGCACGGCCAGCACCCGCCGCTCCGGCGCCTCCACCAGCCGCACGGTCGCGCCGAGCACCGTCACGCAGGTGCCCTCGGTGCCCACCAGCGCCCGCGTCAGGTCCGGCAGGGCGTCCAGCGCGTACCCGGAGACCCGGCGGCCCAGCGGCGGGAACCAGGTCGGGTCGACGTCCGGCAGCGCGAGGACCGGCGGCTGCCGGGTGTCGAACCGGGTCCCGTCCGGCAGCAGCACGTCGAGCGCCTCGACGTTCTCGCTGGTCTTGCCCCACGCCACGGAGTGCGCGCCGCACGCGTTGTTGCCGATCATCCCGCCGAGCGTGCACCGCGAGTGCGTCGACGGGTCGGGCCCGAACAGCAGGCCGTGCGGCGCCGCGGCGGCGTTCAGCCGGTCGAGCACCACGCCCGGCTGGACCACCGCCAGCCGCCGGTCCGGGTCGACCTCCACGATCCCGTCGAGGTACCGGGCGAAGTCCAGCACCACCCCCGGACCCGCCGAGTTGCCCGCGATGCTCGTCCCCGCGCCCCGGTTCGTGATCGGCACGCCGTGCTCGACCGCCAGCGAGACCGCCGCCAGCACGTCGTCGACCGTGCGGGGTCGCACCACGACCCCCGGCACGTGCCGGAAGTTCGAAGCGTCGGTCGAGTAGACGGCACGGGACGACGCGTCGGTCAGGACGTCGCCGGAGACCTCGGCGCGCAACCGGTCGGACAATTCGCTCACCCGGACGATTGTGATCCGGGTCCACCGATGCCGGGGTACTCGGGGGTAACGGATAGCCGGACTCGCAAGCCCGTTCGAGTGAGTGCGAGCACGTTCGACCCAGGTTGTGATCTTGTCCGTGAACCCTGCGGTGGGGGAAGTCGAACGATGTGCGTTCGCAGACCATGCATCGCTGATTCCGTGAGGGCACTCCGTTGGTTGCGGCTGGCCCCCTCCGGCCTGAACGGTTCGCATGCCGAGGCCAAGCGCTTGGCAGCAGACCCGACTGTCCTGCGAGCGGCGGCAGACGATGACTGAGCCGACGAAGAAGCCGCTACGGGGCATTGATGCCCCGTTCGTGGCACTGGGCCCCTCGGGTGTGTCGATACGCGATCGCCTCAAGGGCCTCACCACCGAGGATGAGAGGGTGCTTCGCCTGATCGGTGAGCGCCTCGGGTCGCTGGCGTCGCGTGACCTCAAGGTCCGCTGCGCGGACGGATCGGATCACTCGACTGAGTCGTGGGCAGGGCGTAAGCGGGCGTTGACGGCCGAGTCGTCGTCGCGGTGGGCCGGGAGCATCACGAAGGCAACGCATGATCAGTGGGCGTTGGCGCGTCGTGCTCAGGCCGCGCACCTGGTTTCCCTGGACGTCGGTATCCGCACCGTGCGGTACCGCCTGTCCCTTCCGCTCGGGGAGAAGGGCACGAGGAAGGGGCCGGGCGGGTACCGGTCCCGGTCCGAGTGGTTTGCCAAGTCCCGCCGTCTAGCGGCGTTGGAGCAGCGGCACAGTGCTGTTCGGGCTGATCGCGACGCTGGTGTCGTGCGCGTGGTGCGTGGAGGCCGCAAGCAGCTGAACACCCGGCACAACCTCGTGACGGCGAACTTGACCGAAGCCCGGTGGCGTGAGCGCTGGGAAGCATCCCGCTGGTTCCTCGCGGCTGATGGCGAGTCGGGGAAGTCGTGGGGGAATGAGACGATCCGCGTCACCCCCGACGGTGAGGTCAGCGTCAAACTCCCAGGGCCGCTCAGCGAGTACGCCAATGCCCGCAACGGCCGGTACGTCCTCACAGGAACGGTGTTGTTCCCGCACAGAGGCGAGGAATGGCGGGATCGGATCGAGGGCGACCGGGCGGTTGCCTACCGCATCCACTGTGATGTGGAACGGGGCCGCTGGTACCTCGACGCGGCTTGGACCCGCCCCGTCGTGCCGACGATCCCGCTGGACACCGCTCGCGCACACGGCGTGGTTGGTGTGGACACCAACGCCGATCACCTCGCCGCCTACCGGCTCGATCCGCACGGCAATCCGATGGGCGGGCCGCGTCGCTTCGTCTACGACCTATCTGGTGGCGCGGAGCATCGTGACGCGCAGGTCCGGCACGCCATCACCCGTCTGTTGCACTGGGCCACGCGGTGCGGCGTCGCCGCGATCGGACTGGAGAACCTCGACTTCACCGACGCGAAGACCCGCGAGAAGCACGGGCGGAAGAAGAAGTTCCGGCAGCTCGTCTCCGGCATGCCCACCGGGAAGCTCAGGGCCCGACTCGTGTCCATGGCCGCCGGGCACGGCCTTGCGATCGTCGCCGTCGACCCGGCCTACACCAGCATGTGGGGCGCGCAGCACCGGCAGAAACCACTTGTGACCCCACGCCGCAAGACCACCCGACACGATGCTGCGAGCATCGCGATCGGCAGGCGCGCCCTTGGGCTCCCGACCCGGCGACGGACGGCACCGCCCCCGCATCACCAGAGTGATGGTGCGGGGCATCGGACCGTCCAGGCCGGTCGTGCTGCCCGAGGACGTGAGGAAGCCCGCCGCCCCGTCACGGACCGTGCACGCGATGCACGTCGCCGAACGGGGAACGATCAAGGAACGCGGGCGACCAGCGCACCCACAACCGTTCGGGATGCGCGCGGTGATCAGCGGTGGGGCCAACACTCACCCTGCTCACCTGGCAGGAACGGTAACGGATAGCCTCGCGCCCATCAACCAGCAGCGATGGGAGCACCGTGTCGAGGTCCGTTCTGGTCACCGGGGGCAACAGGGGTATCGGCCTGGCGATCGCCAAGGCGTTCGCCGCACAGGGTGACAAGGTCGCCGTGACGCACCGCGGCTCCGGCGCGCCCGAAGGCCTGTTCGGCGTCAAGTGCGACGTGACGGACGGCGACGAGGTGGCCGCCGCGCTGGCCGAGGTCGAGGCGCACCAGGGGCCGGTCGAGGTGCTCGTCGCGAACGCGGGCATCACCGAGGACACGCTCCTGCTGCGGATGTCCGACGACCAGTTCACCCGCGTGCTCGACGCGAACCTGACCGGCGCGTTCCGCGTCGTGCAGCGCGCGTCCAAGGGGATGCTGCGCAACCGCTTCGGCCGGATCGTGTTCATCTCCTCGGTCGTCGGCCTCTACGGCGGCCCCGGCCAGGTCAACTACGCGGCCAGCAAGGCCGGTCTGATCGGCATGGCCCGGTCGATCGCCCGCGAGCTGGGGTCGCGCAACATCACCGCGAACGTGGTCGCGCCCGGCTTCGTCACCACGGACATGACCGACAAGCTCACCGACGACCGCAAGAAGCAGATCCTCGGCCAGGTGCCCGCGAACCGGTTCGCCACCCCCGAGGAGGTCGCCGCCACGGTGGCGTTCCTGGCCTCCGACGCCGCCGGGTACATCACCGGCGCGGTCATCCCGGTCGACGGCGGCCTCGGCATGGGCCACTGATCTTGTCCACCCACGTAGACGGAGGAAGCAAGTGACGGGACTGCTCGAAGGCAAGCGACTGCTGATCACCGGTGTGATCACCGACGCGTCGATCGCCTTCCACGTCGCCAAGGTCGCGCAGGAGCAGGGCGCGCAGGTCGTGCTGACCGGGTTCGGCCGGATGAGCCTGGTCGAGCGGATCGCGAAGCGACTGCCCGCCCCGGCGCCGGTCGTGGAACTGGACGTGCAGAACCAGGAGCACCTCGACACGCTGGCCGACCGGGTGCGCGAGCACGTGGACGGCCTCGACGGGCTCGTGCACGCGGTCGGCTACGCGCCGCCGAGCTGCCTGGGCGCGCCGTTCATGGACGCGCCGTGGGAGGACGTGGCCACGGCGATGCACGTGTCCGCGTACTCGTACAAGGCGCTGACCGCCGCCGCCCTGCCGCTGCTCGGCCGGGGCAGCTCGGTCGTCGGCCTCGACTTCGACGCCCGCCAGGTGTGGCCCGCCTACAACTGGATGGGCGCCGCGAAGGCCGCGTTCGAGTCGATCAACCGGTACATGGCGCGCGACCTGGGCCCGCAGGGCATCCGGGTCAACCTCGTGTCCGCCGGGCCGGTGCGCACGATGGCCGCCAAGTCGATCCCCGGCTTCGTGGACCTCGAAGCCCTGTGGTCCGAGAAGGCGCCGCTCGGCTGGAACGTCGACGACCCGACGCCGGTCGCCCAGTCCGTGTGCGGCCTGCTGTCCGACTGGTTCCCCGCGACCACCGGTTCGATGGTGTTCGTCGACGGCGGCGTGCACTTCCTGGGCCTGTAGCCACCCGACCGGGTCGACGTGATCATCGGCACGTCGACCCGGTCGTGCGGGGACTCGCCACCAGGGCCAGGATGTAGCGGTGAGTTACGACGCGCTGCTCTGGTTGTCGTTCGGAGGCCCGGAAGGACCAGCGGACGTCCGGCCGTTCCTGGAAAACGTCACCAGGGGCCGGGGTGTGCCACCCGAACGGCTGGACGAGGTCGAGGTCCACTACCAGCACTTCGGCGGAGTGTCGCCGATCAACGCGCTGAACCTCGCCGCCATCGACGCGGTGCGCGCCACCGGGTTCGACCTGCCGGTCTACTTCGGCAACCGCAACTGGCACCCGATGGTCGAGGACACCCTCGCCGAGATGCGGCGCGACGGCGTGCGGCGCGCGCTCGTGTTCCCCACCAGCGCCTACGGCGGCTACTCCGCCTGCCGCCAGTACGACGAGGACGTCCTGCGCGCCCGAGCCGCGGTCGGGCCGGACGCGCCCGAACTGGTGAAGCTGCGCCAGTTCTTCGACCACCCGCTGTTCATTGACGCCTTCGCCGACTCCGTCCGCGCGGCGGCCGCGTCGCTGCCCGCCGACCACCGGCTCGTGTTCACCGCGCACTCCGTGCCGGTGTCGGCCGACCAGGCCGCGGGCCCGCCGTCCGAAGGCGGTCACCGGTACTCCCGCCAGGTCGCCGAGGCGTCCCGGCTTGTGGCCGCCGCCGTCGGCCGCGAGGAGTACGACGTCGTGTGGCAGTCGCGCTCCGGTCCGCCGCGGATCCCCTGGCTGGAGCCGGACGTCGTCGACCACGTCGAGGCGCTGCACGAGGACGGCGTCACCGGTGTGCTGCTGTGCCCCATCGGGTTCGTCAGCGACCACCTGGAGGTCGTGTGGGACCTCGACACGGAGGCCCGCGACCGCGCCGGTGAACTCGGCATGGCCTTCGCCCGCGCCGCCACGCCCAACGCCGACCCCCGGTTCGCCGAACTGGTGGTGGAACTGGTCCGCGAGCACACCGACGGCGTCGAGCCGCGCAAGCTCTCCGACTTCACCGCCGCGGGGTGCACCCTCAACGGCGCGCCCTGCGCGCCGCTGTGCTGCGAACCGGCGAAGCGGCCGGGGAACCGCTGACCTTTCCGCCGCGATCGGGAGACGACCGCCCCCGCGACTGGTAGAGACGAGTACCTGTCGCGCGGAGGGCGGTCGATGGGTGCGAACCGGTGGTCGGCCGCGGGCGGGGGCGTCGTCGCCTGCGTCGCGGTCGTCGCCCTGCCCGCCGACGTCCGGATCTGGGGCCTGCTCGCCGTGGTGGTGGGCGCGGTCCTCGTGTTCGCCCGCCGCCCGGCGCCGGAGGTCCGCAACGACGCGACGGAGGTCGTGTCCGGCCTGGTGATGCAGATCGGGCACAACGAGGGCCCGATCGTCGTGGGGCGGACCGAACCCGCCACCAGGCTGCCGGGGTACACCACCGTGTTCACCGGTCGCGACGACGAGCTGGACGGCATGGTCGTGTCGCTCGTGCGGGTTCGAGAACGGCCGGGTCCGGTCGTGCACGTCGTCCACGGCCCGGCCGGGATCGGCAAGACGGAACTGGCGCTGCGGCTCGCCCACCAGATCAGCTGGATGTTCGACTGGAGGCAGTACCTCGACCTCGGCGGGACCGAGGACGGCGTGCCGCAGCGCCCCGAGGACGCCCTGGCGCGGCTGCTGGCCGACCCGGACGTCGGCGCCCGGCAGTCGGGCTCCGCGGCAGGCCTCCGCTCGCTGTGGCGGGCCCGGCTGTCCGACAGCCGGGTGCTGCTGGTGCTGGACAACGTGCACAGCGCCGAGCAGGTGCTCAGGCTGCTCCCCGAGCGGCGGGAGTGCCCGTACCTGGTGGTGCTGGTGGTCAGCCGGTCGCCGCACGACCGGCTGCGCGCGACGATGGACGCCCACCACCTCGAGCTGGGCGGGTTCCCCGCCGACGACGCCGTGGCGCTGCTGCGCCGGTGCTCCGGCCGCGCGCTGTCGGACGACGAGCGGGTGGCGGCACGGGAGCTGGTCCGCCGCTGCGGCTACTCGCCCCAGAACATCCGGCTCTACGGCGCGCGGCTGCACACCGAGGCGCTGTCCGTCGGCGGGCTGCTCGCGCAGGTGCCCGATCCCGTGGAGGACGGCCACCCGGCGTTCACCCAGTCCTACCACGGCCTCGGCCCGACGGCCCGGCACGTGCTGCGGCACCTCGCCGTGCATCCGGGGCCGGACTTCGACGCCGCCGCGGCGGAGGCGCTGGCCGGACGTCCGCCCACCGAGGTGCGGGAAGCGCTGTGCGCGCTGGAGGAGGCGGCGCTGATCGCCCGCGACGGCGACCGCTACCGGCTGCACGAGCTGTTCCAGCGCACCGTGGCGGGGTTCCCGCTGCTCGACGACGGCGACACCGGTCCGGACGTCGCCCTGTACCGGCTGCTGCGCCACTACCGGCGGACGGCGGTCGCGGTGGCCGCCCCGGTCGAGCCGCTGCTGACCAGGCACCGGCGGCCGGGGGCGGAGGTGCCCGCCCGACCGGATCCGGAGCAGCGCGCGACCGCGCTGGCGTGGTTCAAGGCCGAGCGCGCCGGGGTGCTCGCGTGCCTGCGCGCCGCGGGCTCCCGCACCGCCCTGGCGGGCGCCGTGGTGTCGCTGACGGACGCCGTCGCGGGCTTCCTGCGGCACGAGGGCCCCTGGGAGACCGCCGCCGAGCTGCACGCCACCGCCGCCCGGCTGGCCGCCGAGCAGCACCGGCCCCGCGACCACGCGGTGGCGTTGAACGACCTCAGCATCGTGTACCGCCTGCTGGGCCGCTACGACGAGGCGGACGCGACCCTGGAGTCGGCGTACCGGGCGATCGGCGCCCTGGTGGGGGAGCTGGACGTCGACGACGTCCGGATCGGCAGGGCCAACGTCCGCAACGAGCAGGGCAAGGTGGCCAACCTGCGGGCCGTCGAGCCGGATCGGGCCCTGGAGGTGCTGGAGGAGGCGCTGGAGCTGTACCGGGCCGCGGGCGACACGATGGGCACGGCCAACGCCGAGAAGAACCTCGGGGTCACCTGGTACCGGCTGGCCAACCGCGTCCGCGCGCACGAGCACTTCCAGGAGGCGCTCGACCACTACGCCGAGCTGGACGACCACCTCGGGCTGGCCGAGGTGCACAACCACCGGGGCTTCCTGTTCCTGGACGCGGGCCACGTGACCTCCGCGCTCACCGAGTTCCGCACCGCGCGGGCGTTCGCGCCCACCCACAGCCTGCTGGAGCAGGCCCGCGCGCTGGAGGGCCTGGCGGGCTGCCTGCTGGTGGCGGGTGACCGCGACCTGGCCTCGCACCTGCTGCTGGAGGCCGTCGAGGGCTACGACGACATCGGCGCGCTGGCGAAGGCGGAGGAGTTGCGGCGCACCCTGGACGGCCGGGGCGGTGACCACGCCCCTCGCCGGGAATCGCCCTGAGGGGCGCTAGGGCCGGTCGGCGGTCACCGGGTGGCGCAGTCCCGCGACGAGGACCTCGACCAGTCGACGCGGGTCGTAGCGGGAATCGTGGTCCGCGCCGATGCAGAGGTTCCCGACGCCGCGCATGAGTTCGTGCGCCTTCAGGTCGGAGCGGACCTCGCCGGACTCGGCGGCGGCGTCGAGCAGCCTGCCGCACACGGGCAGGAGGCGGTCGAGGAAGTGCGCGTGCAGCGCGGCGAAGCCCTCGTCGTCGGAGCGCAGCGCGGAGGCGAGTCCGTGCTTGGTGACCAGGAAGTCGACGAAGAGGTCGATCCACCGGGCCAGCGCGGCGTGGGGGGACGCGCTGGTCTCCAGCAGGGTCGGGCCTGCTTCGGCGCAGGCCTCGATCTGGTGCCGGTAGACGGCGATGACCAGGTCCGCGCGCGTCGGGAAGTGGCGGTAGATCGTGCCCATGCCGACGCCCGCCGCGGCCGCGATGTCGCGCACCGGCGCTTCCACGCCCGACGTGACGAAGACGGCGGCGGCCGCGTCGAGCAGGGTCTTCTCGTTGCGCCGGGCGTCCGCCCGCTTGGGCCTGGCGGGCCCCGTGCACTCGTCGCCGTCGTTCACCGCGCTGCTCCCTCCACTGGCGTGCTTGCTAACCGGAACCAAGTTCCGTATGTTAGTGGAGCAACGTTCCGGTTGCTCGGGTCGTCAGGGCGCGAACCCGGCGACCACCCCGCATCATGCCACCAGGCCCCACCCGCAACGGAGGACACGGTCATGCAGTACCGCACGTTGGGCCGCACCGGAGTGCAGGTCAGCACCCTCTCGCTCGGCGCGATGAACTTCGGCGCGATCGGGCGCACCACCCAGGACGAGGCCGTCGCCATCGTCGACGCCGCCATCGAGGGCGGGATCAACGTGATCGACACCGCCGACATGTACGGCAGCGGCCAGTCGGAGGAGATGGTCGGCAAGGCCATCGCCGGCCGCCGCGACGACCTCGTGCTGGCCACGAAGGCGTGCATGCCCATGGGCGACGAGCGCAACCACCAGGGCGGGTCCCGCCGCTGGCTGGTCACGGAGCTGGACAACAGCCTGCGCCGCCTCGGCGTCGACCACGTCGACCTCTACCAGATCCACCGGTGGGACCCGCGCACCAGCGACGAGGAGACGCTCTCGGCGCTGACCGACCTGCGGCGCGCGGGGAAGATCCGCTACTTCGGCTCCTCGACCTTCCCCGCCTACCGCATCGTCGAGGCCCAGTGGGCCGCCCGCGAGCACCACCTCGGCCGGTACACCACCGAGCAGCCCAGCTACTCGATCCTGCAGCGCGGTGTCGAGACCCACGTGCTGCCCGTGACCGAGCGGTACGGGCTCGGGGTGCTGGCGTGGAGCCCGCTGGCCTCGGGCTGGTTGTCGGGCGCGGTCCGCGAGGGCCGGGAGATCACCACCAGCCGGTCGAAGGTCCTGCCGGAGCGCTTCGACCTCGCCATCCCCTCCAACCGGGCCCGGCTCGACGCCGTGGAGCTGCTGGCCGGGATCGCCGACGAGGCAGGCCTGACCATGATCCAGCTCGCGCTCGGGTTCGTGACCGCGCACCCCGCCGTGACCAGCGCGATCATCGGCCCCCGCACGCTGGACCACATGACCTCGCAGCTCGCCGCCGCGGACACGGTCCTCTCCGCCGACGTGCTCGACGCGATCGACGCCGTCGTCGCTCCCGGCGTCGACCTGGCCGCCCACGAGAAGCACGACACCCCGCCCGCCCTGCTCGACCCGGCGCTGCGGCGCCGCTGACGGGGTCCTTCAGCGGACGGGGCACGTCCGCGGACCCGTGCTCCGTCCGCCGCCGGTGACCGTGACCGGCGAGGAGTCGAGCGCCGCGGTGCACACGATCTGGTCCACGGCGGTGGGGGACAACGCGGACACGTCCACGGAGGCGGTCACGGCGAACCCGTCGGCGGAGCTCGAACCGCCGAGCACGACCCCGACGGGCACGTCGGTGGTGAACCCCTGGTCCCGTTCCGCCGCGGTCGGCCCGGCGGTCAGCAGGGTGAGCCCGTCGCTCGGGCCGGGATCGGGGCGCGGCACCGGGACGACCCGGCCGTCGGCCACCAGGTACAGCACGGCGGCGGACGCGGTCGTCGGCGCGGGGCCGCCGAGGACGACCCCGCCCGGCCGCACCCCGCAGCCCCCCACCAGCACCAGCACCACCGCGAGCAGGACGAAGCGGCTCACCGGTCACCCCGCGAGTCCGGCAGCCGCAGGGTGAACACCGCGCCGCCGTCCGGCCGGTTCTCCGCGACGAGCGCGCCGCCGTGCAGGCGGGCGTTCTCGCGGGCGATGGCGAGGCCCAGTCCGCTGCCGGAGGACCGCGTCCTCGCCGAGTCCGCCTTGTAGAAGCGGTCGAACACCCTGGGCAGCACCTCGGGGGACAGGCCGGGTCCGCGGTCCGCCACCGAGATCACGACCTGGTCCTCCTCGACGGCCAGGCGCACGGACACCGGTGCGCCGCCGTGCCGCACGGCGTTGCCCACCAGGTTCGCCAGGACCACGTCCAGCCGTCGCGGGTCCAGTCGTGCCACCACCTCGACCGGCAGGTCGGTCTCCACGACGTCCAGCCACCCGCGCGCGTGCAGCGAGGCCCGCACGGCGGCCGCCACGTCCACCTCGTCCAGCACCAGCGCGGCGGCCCCGGAGTCGAACCTGCTGATCTCCATCAGGTCGTTCACCAGCCGGGTCAGGTTGTGCGTCTCCCGGCTGACGATCCGCGCGGCCTGCCCCGCGTCCGCGGGCAGCCCGGCCGCCTCCTCCTCCAGCACGTCCGCCACCGCGGTCATGGCGGCGAGCGGGGTCCGCAGCTCGTGCGACACGTCGGCCACGAACCGGCGGGCGTCGGCCTCCATCCGCCGCAGCTCGTCCACGCGCCGCCCCAGCGCGTCGGCGGCGTGGTTGAACGTGACCGCCAAGCCCGCCAGCTCGTCCGAACCGCGAACGTCCAAACGGGACTCCAGGTCGCCGGAACCCAGGCGCCGCGCGGCATCGCGGAGTTCCCGCACCGGCCGCAGCACGCTCCGCGCGGCCAGCAGCGCCAGCGCCAGCGCGACGACCAGCGCACCGCCGCCGAACGCCCACGCCCTGGTCGACAGGGCGGCGATGCTCGCCGCCGCGGGCGTCAGCTCGCGCAGCGAGTAGACCTCCAGCGGCACGCCACCGGTCCCCGTCGACGTCACCATGGTCCCGCTGACCAGCTGGGTCACGCCGCCGACGGACACCCGCTGCCACGCGACGTACCCGCCGCGCACGGCGTCCCGCAGCTCCGGCGTGACCACCGAGAGGGGCAGGCCGCCGCCGCTCAGGTCGCCGTGCACGGCCACGGCGGTGTCGTCGCGGTCCGAGAACAGGCCCGCGATCCGCCGCAACCGCTCGCGCGTGGGCGGCAGCGAGGCCAGCGGGCCGAGCTGTTCGACCCGGTCGGTCAGCGCCAGCACCGCGGCGTCCTGGGCCTGCTGGAGGATGACGGAGCGCGCCTTGAGGTACATGCCGCCCGCCACCGCCAGCGCGGTGATCACGCCGACGAGCGCGAACGCGACCACCAACCGGCCGCGCAGGCCGAACGAGCGCGTCACAGCGGCCCGAACCGGTACCCGAAGCCGCGCACGGTCTGCACGTACACCGGGGCCGCGGAGTCGTCCTCGATCTTCGCCCGCAGCCGCTGCACGCACGCGTCCACGATCCGCGAGTCGCCCAGGTACCCGTGCTCCCACACGG
Organism: Umezawaea sp. cmx-9-4; assembly: GCA_049997955.1. Lineage (GTDB taxonomy): Bacteria > Actinomycetota > Actinomycetes > Mycobacteriales > Pseudonocardiaceae > Umezawaea. The sequence continues at coordinate 157,258 of JAEBDY010000007.1, forward strand.
CTTCCAGCAGCTGCTGACGGCTGAGCACCCGCCCCGGCGTGCCGGACAGCTCCAGCAGCAGCCGCAGCTCGGTGGGCGCGAGCGACACCCGCTCGCCGTCCTTGCCGACGACCAGCCCGGCCCGGTCGACGGTCAGCGCGCCGTGCCGCTCCACGGCGGGTTCCGCCCTCGGCTCCGCGGCGGTCCGCCGCAGCACGGCCCGGATGCGGGCTTCCAGGACGCGGGGCTGCACGGGTTTGACCACGTAGTCGTCGGCCCCGGCCTCCAGCCCGGCCACGACGTCGATGTCGTCGTCGCGCGCGGTGAGCATGATGATCGGCAGGTCGCCCGCCGCGCGGATGCGCCTGCACACCTCGAACCCGTCGATCCCCGGCAGCATCAGGTCGAGCACCACCACCTCGGACGGCGTCCGCGCCAGCTGGTCCAGCCCCTGCTCGCCGGTCTCCACGGCGTCCACCACGTGACCCTGCCTGGTCAACGCCAACCGCAGCCCGTCGCGCACCGCGTGGTCGTCCTCGATCAACAACACCCGTGACATGAGGTCAACTATCGCCGTGGACGGCGGTGGGCGCCCGGTCGTCCGCCAGCGCGGCGGCGGCCAGGCAGTAGAGCACCGCGGCGACCAGCGCGCCGCCGACGAGGTCGCTGAGCCGGTGCCACCCGGTGATCATCGTCGACGCGGCGACCACCACGACCACCACGGCGCCGGGCGCGGCGAACCACCAGCGCGCCGCGGTCGGCAGCACCAGCACGAACGCCAGCAGCAGCGCCGTCGCCACCGCGACGTGCCCGCTCGGGAAGCTGTTGTGCGTGGACGAGCCTGCAACACCCAGGTCAGGGCGGACGACGACCTCCTTGAGGACCCTGGCCGCCGCCACGGAGCCCAGCACGAGGCCCACGACCGCGACCGACGTCCACAGCCGCCCGCTCAGCAGCACGGCCGCGAGCAGGACGACGCCGAGCACCGGTTCGTCGCCGAAGGCCGCCAGCACCGCCTTGGCGGGTTCCAGCAGCGCGGTGTCCTGCTGGTAGCTCGCGCCGCGCTCGGACAGCGGCAGCAGCGCGCCGTCGAACGCCTGCCCGCCGGGTGTCCGGACGAACACCACGCAGGTCAGGACGAGGGCGAACAGGCACGCCGCGGCGGCCATCAGGAACCGACCGCCGTGGCGGTGGGTGGTGGCCGTCCGGCGAACCGGGGCCGGGAGCACTGGGGTGGGTGTCACCCGACCGATGATCGGCTCGCCGTGCACGCGACCGGTCCCCGTTGTGTCCGCGTTCTGCCACGGTTGGTCACCGCACTAGTGCAGCCCGGCCGCCTGGTCGGACAACACCCGCACGGCTTCCTCCACGGCGCCGCAGCGCGCCCGGCGCACGGCCTCCGACAGCGGCCGCAGGGCCTCGTCGCGGGCCTGCATCGCGGACGCGGACCTGGCGCCGCCGGGGGCGTCGCTCCGCGCGACCTCCAGGATCGCGGCGACCTCGGCGGCCCGCTGGAGCACCCGGACGGCGCGCGGCGGCATGCCGGCGGGCCACTCCAGCTTCGAGTGCTCCGTGGACAGTTCGGCGATCTCCGCGCGCACGTTCGGGCGGTGCTTCGCCACGTCCAGCGTCACGAGCGCCGTCGCGGCCTGGCGCATGGCGCTGCCGAGGCCGTGCTCCGCCTCGCCGATGGGCACGTGCTCGGCGCCCGAGGCGGACGGCAGGTCGAAGACGGTCCAGCGCATCACGCCGTCGGCGACGATCTTGGGCACCAGTCCGACGCCGATGTCCGGGAGCACCGCCGCCTCGCCGGCGCGCAGCGCGCACGTGCTCAGCGGACCCTTGCCGCCCAGGCCGCGAACATCACCCGGTACGGGGAGCGCGAGCCTGCCGGTCCTGGTGCCCGACCGCCTCAGCGACGCGAGCAGCATCGCGGGGCCCACGGGGGCCTCGTCGGGGCCGGGGAGGTCCAGCGCGGTGGCGGTGCCGTCGTCGTCGGCCACCACTTCGTGCAGGTCCGCCCACGCTTGAAGGGCGTCAAGGACGTCGTCGGCCGCGGCTGCACCATGCAGCCACGCGGAGGTCCAGACGACCAGCGTCGCACTCGCACAAGACACGCTGTCCAAGGTTAGTGCCTCGGCGTCCGTGCTCCACCCTCAGGCGGCCGGTCCCACGTACCGGACGAGGAGGTCGCGGAAGCGGTTGCGGGCGTTGTTGTCCTCGAACGCGCGGTACGGCACGGCGTACATCGGGCCCCGCGCGCCCTCCTGGGTCCGCAGGATGAAGCCGCGTCGGGTCTCCGTCCACGTGGGCAGGTGCGTCCACGGCAGTTCGCTGCGCGCCGAGTCGCCGACGGTCATCCGCAGCGAGTGGTGGTCCGCGGTGGCCGTGACGGTGTTCGCGGCGAGGGGGTGGCCGCTGAAGTCGATCCGCACCTGGACGGGGATCAGCACCGCGATCAGGCCCGCGACCGCGATGCCGAACAGACCCGGCGCGGTGGACCCGCTCAGCAGCAGCACCACCGAACCCGCCAGCACCAGGGCGGCGAACCAGGGCGCCCAGCGGAACATCGGGACCGCGGACCGCAGGGCGTCACCCCAGTCGGCTGGTTCCGGTGACCACCTGAAGTCGACGCTGCCGCTCACTGATGCTCCATGTCCTGGTTGTCCGTGTCGGGGCATTCTGCTGTGATCGGCCCGGCAGTCGGGGCACCGTGACGAAGGTGTGACCCTCCGCGAACGGCTTCCCGCCGCCCGGCGGTCCGGAGTGGATCGGTCCGATGTGGTCGCCGGGCCGTCGTCGGACGTCGGGGCGACCGCGTTCCGGCCGGTCCGCACCCGTGGGACCAGCTCGCCCGCGACCCGGGGCGTGCGCGACCCCGACACCCTGGACGGACCGAACGCCGTGCTCACCACCAGCGGCGGCGCCTCCGCGCACCGCCGCTGGAGTCGCTCCACGTCGACCAGTCCGGCAAACGTGCGTAGCGTCGATCGGGTGACCGCCTCCTCCGCACTTCCCCGTACCGCGGGCGAGCTCCGCGCCGCGGGCCACCTGCCGCGCAGCGTGAAGACCGAAATTCGCGAGAACCTGCTCACCGCGCTGCGGGCGGGCAAGAACCCCTGGCCGGGCATCGTCGGCTTCGACCGCACCGTGCTCCCGCAGCTCGAACGCGCCCTCCTGGCAGGCCACGACCTCGTGCTGCTCGGCGAGCGCGGGCAGGGCAAGACCCGCCTCCTGCGCACCCTGGTCGGCCTGCTCGACGAGTGGACCCCCGTCATCGAGGGCTCCGAACTGGGCGAGCACCCGCTCGACCCCATCACGCCCGAGTCCAAGCGCCGCGCCGCGGACCTGGGCGACGACCTGCCCGTCACGTGGCGGCACCGCGACCAGCGCTACGCCGAGAAGCTCGCCACGCCGGACACGTCCGTCGGCGACCTCGTCGGCGACGTCGACCCGGTCAAGGTCGCCCAGGGCCGCAGCCTCGGCGACCCCGAGACCATCCACTACGGCCTCCTGCCGCGCTCGCACCGCGGCATCATCGCCATCAACGAGCTGCCCGACCTGGCCGAGCGCATCCAGGTGTCGCTGCTCAACGTGATGGAGGAGCGCGACATCCAGGTCCGCGGCTACACGCTGCGGCTGCCGCTGGACGTGCTGCTCGTCGCGACCGCGAACCCCGAGGACTACACCAACCGCGGCCGCATCATCACGCCGCTCAAGGACCGGTTCGGCGCCGAGGTCCGCACGCACTACCCGTTGGAGATCGCCAACGAGGTCGACCTGGTCCGCCAGGAGGCCGACCTGGTGGCCGAGGTCGGCGACCACCTGATCGAGGTCGTGGCCCGGTTCGTGCGGCACCTGCGCGAGTCGTCCGCGATCGACCAGCGCTCCGGGGTGTCGGCGCGGTTCGCCGTCGCGGCGGCCGAGACCGTCGCCGCGTCCGCGCTGCGGCGCTCGGCGCTGATCGGCGAGAACCCGGCGGTCGCCCGGCCGGTCGACCTGGAGTCGGTTCCCGAGGTGCTGCGCGGCAAGCTGGAGTTCGAGGCGGGGGAGGAGGGGCGCGAGGTCGAGATCCTCACGCACCTGCTGCGCCGCTCGATCGCCGACACCGCCCGCTCCACCCTGGCGGGGCTCAACCTCCGGTCGCTGGCGGACGCCGTGACCGACGGCCACCCGGTCGCCACCGGTGAGCGCGTGCACGCGGGCGACATGCTCGCCGCGCTGCCGGAGCTGCCGATCCTGCACGAGGTCGCGGCCCGCATGGGTGTCGGCCCGAAGGACCCGGTCGGCCGGATCGCCTCCGCCGTCGAACTGGCGCTGGAGTCGCTCTACCTGACCCGCCAGATCGGCAAGGACAGCAGCGACGACGATCGATCGGTGTACGGATGAGCGGATACCGCTACGGGCGCTACGTCGACGGCCCGGACCCCTTGGCGCCGCCCGCGGACCTGCGGGCGGCCATGGACGAGCTGGGCCGCGAGGTCATGGAGGGCTCCTCGCCCGCCGCCGCGCTGCGCGAGCTGCTGCGGCGCGGCACGGAGGGCACGCGCGGCCTGGACGACCTCATGTCCAAGCTGTGGAAGAAGCGGTCGGACATCCAGCGCCGCCACCGGCTGGACGGCACGTTGCAGGAGGTCCAGCGCCTGCTGTCCGAGGCGCTGAACGCCGAGCGCAAGGCGCTGTTCCCGGAGCCGACCGACGACGCCCGGTTCCGGGAGGCGCAGCTCGACGCGCTGCCCCCCGGCACCGCGGCGGCCGTGCGGGACCTGACCGACTACGACTGGCGGTCCCCCGAGGCCCGCGAGTCGTACGAGAAGATCCGCACCCTGCTCGGCCGCGAGATGATGGACCAGCGCTTCCAGGGCATGAAGGAGGCGATGGGCAACGTCGACCAGGCCGACGTCCAGCGCATCCAGGAGATGCTGGCCGACCTCAACGACCTGCTCGCCGGGCACGCCTCCGGCGACGAGGACACCCCGCGCCGGTTCGACGAGTTCATGGGCAAGCACGGCGAGTTCTTCCCGGAGAACCCCCGCGACGTCGACGAGCTGATCGACGCGCTCGCGGCCAGGTCGGCCGCGGCGCAGCGGATGATGAACTCGATGACGGAGGAGCAGCGCGCCGAACTGGCCCAGCTGGGGCAGCAGGCGTTCGGCGACTCCGGCGTCGGCCAGCAGCTGTCCACCTTGGACTCGCTGCTGCAGGGGCTCCGTCCCGGCGAGGACTGGAACGGCTCGGCCCGCTTCCGCGGCCAGAACCCGCTCGGCCTCGGCGAGGGCGCGCAGGCCATGCAGGACCTGGCCGACCTGGACGCGCTCGCCGAGCAGCTCGGCCAGTCCTACCCCGGCGCCCGGCTGGAGGACATCGACGTCGAGTCGCTCGTCCGCCAGCTCGGCGCCGAGGCCGGTGTGGACGCTCGGCGGCTCGCGGAGCTGGAACGCCAGCTGCGCGAGCAGAACCTGCTCGAACGCGGACCGGACGGCGACCTGCGGCTGACCCCGAAAGCCCTGCGGCGCCTGGGCGAGACGGCGCTCCGGGGTGTGGTGGACGGCGTCCGCACGCCGCGCGGCGACCGGGACAACAACCGGGCGGGTGCGGCGGGCGAACCGATCGGCAGCACCCGGCCGTGGCAGTTCGGCGACGCCGAGCCGTGGAACGTGCCCCGCACGGTGACCAACGCGGTGCTGCGCAGCGGCGGCGGGCCGGTCGAGTTGGACGTGGTCGACGTCGAGATCACCGAGACCGAGCTGCGGTCGCGTGCCGCCATCGCGCTGTGCGTCGACACCTCGTGGTCGATGGTCCAGGACGGCCGCTGGGTGCCGATGAAGCGCACCGCGCTGGCGCTGCACCACCTGGTGCGGACCAGGTTCCGCACGGACGCGCTGGAGCTGATCACGTTCGGCAGGCACGCCGAGACCGTCGACATCGGTGGCCTCACGTCGTTGGAGGGCGTGTGGGAACAGGGCACGAACCTGCACCACGCCCTGCTGCTGGCCGGACGACACCTCCGCCGCCACCCGGACGCGCAGCCGGTCGTGCTGGTGGTCACCGACGGCGAGCCGACGGCGCACCTGGAACCGAGCGGCGAGGCGGAGTTCAACTACCCGCCGCTGCCGCGCACCATCGGCAAGACCCTGGTGGAGGTCGACAACATCGCCAGGCTGGGCGCGTCGATCACCGTGTTCAAGCTCGGCGACGACCCGCGGCTGGCGGCTTTCGTGGACACCGTGGCCCGTCGCAGCGGCGGGCGCGTGGTGGCGCCGGACGAGGACGGTCTCGGTGCCGCGGTCGTGAGCGACTACCTGAGGTCCCGCAAGCGCAGGCGCTGACCGGCGGTCGGGCACCCCGAGTTCCGCGGGGTGCCCGACCGCCGGCCACACTGTCCGGGTGGACTCCGAGTGCGCGCGGGTGGCGCGGGACTGGCTGGCCGAGCGGAACGTGACGCCGGTGGGCGGCGGTTGGCTGCACCTCGCGCCCGACGGCGAAGAGGAACCGTTCACCGCCAACGACCTGGCCCACGAGTGGACCGAGAAGGTGTTCGAGGACCCGGACCTGGACGAGGTCGGACGGGTCCGGGTGGTGCTGGGCCTGCTCGACCTGCTGGACCAGTACGCGGTGACGATGTACCTCAAGACGACCCCGCTGGGCCCGGAGGCGGAGGCGCTGTTCTGGGACGCCTACCGGCGCCGCTTGGAGGACCCGTCGTCCGCCGAGCCGGTCACCTACTCGCTGTGGGTCGACTGGTTCGAGGACCCGGCCACCGTCGACACCGCGTTCGCGGAGGTGGTCGTGGGGCTCGACGAGCTGGCCGAGGGCCCTCTGCGCCGCGCCCGCCGGGTGCTGGCCGTGTCCGGCCCGGTGCCCTGGCGGCTCAAGCACGACCTCTACCGCAGGGCCGCGAACACGCCCGTCCTGCACGAAGCCCTGTTCCTCGGCCTGCGCGGCAGCCTCCACGACGTGTACGGCGACCTCGACCGCGAGGCCGCGCTCGGCCTCCTCGAAGGACTCGGCCTGCCGGAGGAGCAGGTGGCCGGTCTGCGCGACGACCTCCGGGCGCCCTAGGGTTCCAGGTCAGCTTCGTGACGCTTCCCAGCCGCCGAGCTTCACGTGTTCGAGCAGTTCCTCGACCTCATCCGGTTTCGACCAGGTCATCCGTCGACGATCGCGCACAAGCACGGGCAGGGCCGTCTCCGGAGTGATGTCGTCGATCATCAACGGGATCAGCGCCTTGCGGTTGCGGCTGGCGTCGACGGTGATGACCGACCGCAACTCCTCGTTGGCCCAGCGCGAATCGAGGTAGGCACGGCTGAAGCAGGCCAGGAAGAACCTGCTCTTGGAGATCCCGTCGTCGATCCCCTCGGCGATGGAAGCTCCCGGAGGCATCTGCTGGAAGTCGATCCAGTAGCGGATCTTCGCCTGGTCAAGCCTGGTGCAGACGTCTTGCACCGCGGACTTGTCGGAGTGGGAGTAGCTGATGAAGACGTCGAACTCGTACCTGCCGATCCGGCCTGCCTCGGGGGAGACGACCTGTTCCTGGACGGCTGTGCGCTGGTCGAAGTCAAGGGCCTTCAGGCCGTCCGCGGTGATGTGCAGGATCTTGACCATGTCGGACTTGCGCCCGTACACGTGCTCATTCGCCTCTCCCATGCCGGGTATATCAACCCACAGCAGTGGGAACATGGTGCCGTCGAGGAACTCCGCACCATTTTTCTGCGAGAGCCGCCCGGAGACGAGAATGTAGAGCCCTTTGCGCTCGACGGTTTCGGCGTCCAGCAGGTCACGGGTCACTGTCATGAGCGTGGGGTCGACATCGAGGAGCCGGGCGTGCTCGCTGAGCACGTCCAAGGCCTCGTCCGAGCCGCTTCCCCTGGAGAGGGGGCCGGTCTTCTTGTTGCCCAGCAGGTAGTCGGCGTTGTCGCTCACGTGCTCGAGCACCCTGATGTCGATGAACTTCCGAACGCGTTGCCTGGTGGTCTCGTGGGCGTTCTCCAACCGGCGGTTTAGCTCGGCGCTGCCGAAGGAGAGCAGGGCGATGTCCGTCAACGCGATGAGGTCCGCTGTTCTTCGCCTGCGCAACGCGTGCGCCAGCTCTCCGATCATCTCGCCCTGCCGCAACCGGTAGAGCTCCTTCGCGCTGCCTCCCAGTCCTGAACCCTCCGTGTTGTAGACGCCGACCTCGCCGCGCAGGATCACGAACATCGTGTCGCCCTTGTCGTTGTACGCGCACACCGTGCTGCCCGCTTGGCGCTCGACGAGGTGCCCGATGTCCAGGATCTCCTTCAGCTCGGTTGGGTGCATGTAGTCGAACAGGCCTATCCGGCGCTTCTCGGTCGATTCACTCAACGGGCGCAACTGCTCGGCCCGGAGCCCTTTGACGGCCTTGGCCGCCTCCGCGTCCTCGGAGTTGATCTGCCAAACCCGCTTCGCGTAGAGGAGGACCTCCCAGCCCTGGCGGTCCGCGACCGCCCTCCGCAACCGCGTGTGGTCGTGGTTCACGAGGGTGTTCCAGCTCGACGAGACCCCGTCGAAGGACAGCAGGTGAATCAATCTGGGACCGAACCCGTTCGCGGGTAGCAGTCTCGCGTCGTGGAAGGTGACTCCGGCCTCACCGAAACTCGTTGCGAATTTGTCCGACACGACGACACCGTCAACGTCGAGGTGATTGATCAACCACCCCGCGTAGTTGATCCCCTCACCCACGAGTTGGATCCGGCCGTCTGCTCCCTTGACCTCGGCGACCAACCCGTAGTGTCCGGTGGTCCGGAGAGTGACCTTCGACGAAGACGCCCACCGCGTGAGGTCTTTGACGAGGTCGAGTGCCGTTGCCTGCCAGTCCTCCGCTCGCAGGACCACGTGGCCGCCATCCCCGCCGGACGACCAGACCACGTCACCCTTGGGGCTGTTCCGGATCGTCTTCCCCACGATGCGGTTGATTGCCATGACGTTGGCCAACTGGTTGTTCTCGGCGGCCGCCGAATGGCCGGAGATGTCGCACGAGATGACGGCGACAGGTCGCAACTTCCGGCCTCCGGGCGACATCGCTCCAGCCTCCTGTTCGGTCGGCTGTGTCCGTGCGCGTCAGGAGAGCGCGTGCCGTCCGGGGTAGCCCTCAGTGTTGCACGGCTCGTGTGCGCGCCTCGCAAGATCGACCGATGGGGTGCTGGGCCGCAGTTCTAGGATTCCGGTTCCCGGTCCGCCGCCAGCGCGGTTTCCGTGGCCTCGTCGCGGCCCACCCGGTGCTTCCTCGGTTTCAGCAGCGAGAAGTGTGACTCGTCGCGCATCCGGTCGACCATGTGCGGGTAGTACAGCTCGAACGCGGGCCGCTCCGAGCGGATCCTGGGCAGCTCGGTGAAGCCGTGCCGAGGCGGAGGGCACGAGGTCGCCCACTCCAGGGAGTTGCCGAAGCCCCACGGGTCGTCCACGCCCGCCTCGTCGCCGAAGCGGTGGTTGCGGAACACGTTGTACACGAACGGGAGCACCGAGGCGCCGAGCAGGAACGCGCTGATCGTGGACAGGGTGTTGAGGAACGTGAAGCCGTCGCTCGGCAGGTAGTCCCGTCGGCACCGAGATTAGGAACGTCATGAGCGCGAAGAAGGCAGCGCCACGATGTAGATCTCGGGTGGCCGGAGAACCGGAACAGGTGCTGCCACAGGATCACGCCGCCGTTGGCGGGGTCGAACACGGGGGTGCTGAGGTGCCGGTCGGCGCCGGCCCGAACAGGGCGACGGTGAGGACGGGGAACGCCAGCAGGACCAAGACGCTGGTCACCAGGATGTTCCAGGTGAAGATCGGCAGCCGCCACATCGTCATGCCGGGCGCGCGCAGGCAGACGACGGTGGTGATCATGTTGACGCCGCCGAGGATCGTGCCGAGGCCGCCGACCGCCAGGTCCATGATCCACAGGTTTGTGCCGACGTCGGGGGAGCGCAGGGCGCTGCTCAGCGGCGTGTAGGCGGTCCAGCCGAAGTCGGGCGCGCCGCCGGGCGTGAGGAACGAGGACATGACGACCAGGCCGCCGAACCGGGCGGGGCGGCAATCGGTCAACCGGGGAGTTGTCGGTCGGTCCTCGTCGGTTAGGAAGCCTTGGGCTGCGCCACCGCATCGGAGCCGCGGGGCGTGCGGTCGAGGTCGGCGGCACCGCACCGCACAGCCACACGCCCTCTCCGAACGGCACGTCGTGTGGCTTGTCCGATATGTGACCTCACCTGTCGGGCAGAGCCGATCACCGCGATCTAGCCTTCTGCACCATGAAGTGGCTCCGCTGGACCCTGCCCGCAGTGCTGGTCGCCGTCTGGCTGCTCGTCGGTGGTCTGGGCGGCCCGTTGCAGGGCAAGCTGTCGGAGGTGCAGACGAACGACAACGCGTCGTTCCTGCCCGCCAACGCGGAGGCCACCGAGGTCGCGGACTGGCAGAAGCGCTTCGCGGACGAGGAGTCCCTGCCCGCGCTGGTCGTGTTCGAACGCGACGGCGAGCTGACGCCGGACGACCTGACCGCGATCGGCGGCCGGGCCAAGGCGCTGGCGGCGTTCGACGGCATCGAGGGCCAGGTCATCGGGCCGGTGCCCGCCGAGGACCGCAGGGCCGCCCAGCTGATCGTGCCGCTCAAGCCCGTCGGCTCGGAGCTGACGGAGGTCGTGGAGGAGCTGCGCGAGTCCGTCCGCGAAGGGCTGCCGTCCGGACTGGACGTGTACGTCACGGGTCCCGCCGGCATCCTCGGCGACTTCGCCAACGCCTTCGGCGGCATCGACGGGCTGCTGCTGATCGTGACCGCCGTCGTCGTCGCGCTGATCCTGCTCGTCGTCTACCGCAGTCCGCTGCTGCCGCTCGTGGTGATCCTCAACGCGGGCCTGGCGCTGTGCCTGGCGGTGATCGCCGTCTACTTCCTCGCCCGCGAGGACGTGCTGACCCTCAACGGGCAGAGCCAGGGCATCCTGTTCATCCTCGTGTTCGGTGCCTCCACGGACTACTCGCTGCTGCTCGTCGCGCGGTTCCGGGAGGAGCTGCACCAGCACGCCGACCGCTGGAGTTCCCTGCGCACGGCCATGAAGCAGTCGCTGGAGCCGATCGTGGCGTCCGCCGGAACGGTGGTCATCGGCCTGCTCTGCCTGCTGCTGTCGGACCTGAAGTCCAACCAGGGCCTCGGTCCGGTCGCCGCGATCGGCATCGCCGCGTCCCTCATCGCCACGCTGACGTTCCTGCCGTCGATGCTCGCGCTGCTCGGGCGGTCCGCGTTCTGGCCGTTCCGGCCGAAGTTCGACACGGAGCCGCACAAGGCGAACGGCCTCTGGCAGCGGGTGTCCGCGCTCGTCGGCCGCCGGGCCCGCGCGACCTGGATCGTGACGACCCTCGTGCTGCTGGTGGGTGTCGCGTTCGTGCCGCAGCTCAAGGCGAACGGCGTGGCGCAGACGGACTTCTTCCTCAACCCGGTCGAGTCGGTCACCGGCCAGGAGGTGCTGACCAGGCACTTCGACGGCGGCACCGGGTCGCCCGCCGTGGTCATCGTCGACCAGTCCGCCGCTCAGGAGGCGGTGACCAGGGCCAAGGCCGTGCCGGGGGTCGCGGACGTCGCCCCGTCGAGCGACAAGGTCGTCGACGGCAAGGTGGAACTGCTGGCCACGCTGAAGGCCCCGGCGGACAGCGCGGAGGCGACGGCGGCGCTGCGGCAGCTGCGCACCGAGCTGCACCCGGTCGGCGGCGCGCTCGTCGGCGGCGTCACGGCGATCCAGGTCGACGTGCAGGACACCGCGAAGCGCGACCTGCGGGTGATCATCCCCGTGGTGCTGCTGGTGATCTTCCTCATCCTGGCGCTGCTGCTGCGCGCCCTGCTGGCCCCGCTGCTGCTGATCGCGACCGTCGTGCTGTCGTTCGCCGCGACCCTGGGCGTGGCCGCGCTGGTGTTCAACGACGTGCTCGGCTTCCCCGGCGCGGACCCGAGCGTGCCGCTGTTCGCGTTCGTGTTCCTGGTGGCGCTGGGGATCGACTACAACATCTTCCTGATGACCAGGGTGCGCGAGGAGTCCATCCGGCACGGCACCCGCGAGGGCACGCTGATCGGGCTCTCCGTGACCGGCGGGGTGATCACCTCGGCGGGCATCGTGCTCGCCGCGACGTTCGCCGCGCTCGCCGTCCTGCCGATCCTGTTCCTCGCGCAGATCGCGTTCCTGGTGGCGTTCGGCGTGCTGCTGGACACCCTCGTCGTGCGCTCGCTGCTCGTGCCCGCGCTCACGGTGGACATCGGCCGCGCGGTCTGGTGGCCGGGGAAGCTGGCGCGGGGGAGTGTGACCGGCGTCCCAGCGGACGAGATGTCCTCCCGGTCCGCGCACTCGGGTTAGGGTCGAACCCATGCAGACCTGGTCATCCACCCCAGTGCCGCGGGTAGCGGGCGAACCTCGACCCCTGCGGTTGTTCGACACGGCCACGGGCGAGGTCCGCCCCACCGCGCCGGGCGAAACCGCCAGGTTGTACGTCTGCGGCATCACGCCGTACGACGCCACGCACCTCGGCCACGCGGCCACCTACCTCGCGTTCGACCTCGTGCACCGGCTCTGGCTGGACAACGGCCACGACGTCCACTACGTGCAGAACGTCACGGACATCGACGACCCGCTGCTGGAGCGCGCGGCCCGCGACCAGGACGACTGGGTCGTGCTCGGCATGCGGGAGACCGCGCTCTTCCGCGAGGACATGGAGGCCCTCCGGGTGCTGCCCCCGCGCCAGTACATCGGTGCGGTGGAAGCCATCCCGGAGATCGTCGAGGCCATCGCCAAGCTGGTCGCCGACGGCGCCGCCTACCGGGTCGACGACGCCGAGCACCCGGACGTCTACTACGACCACTCCGCCACCGGCCGGTTCGGCTACGAGTCGAACTACGACGAGGAGACCATGCTGCGGTTCTTCGCCGAACGCGGCGGGGACCCCGACCGGCCGGGCAAGCGGCACCCGCTCGACGCCCTGCTGTGGCGCGTGGAGCGCCCGGACGAGCCCTCGTGGCCGTCGGACTTCGGCGCGGGCCGCCCCGGCTGGCACATCGAGTGCAGCGCCATCGCCCTCAACCGCCTCGGCACGTCGTTCGACGTCCAGGGCGGCGGCTCCGACCTGATCTTCCCGCACCACGAGTACAGCTCCGCGCACGCCGAGGCGCTGACCGGCGAGCACCCGTTCGCCCGGCACTACGTGCACGCGGGCATGATCGGCCTGGACGGGGAGAAGATGTCGAAGTCCAGGGGCAACCTGGTCTTCGTCTCGAAGCTGCGGGCCCAGAAGGTCGACCCGAACGCCGTCCGGCTCGCCCTGTTCGCGGGCCACTACCGGTCCGACCGGCCGTGGAGCGACGCGCTGCTCGCCGACGCGCTGGCCAGGCTGGAGCGCTGGCGCGCGGCGACGGCGCTGGTGGCGGGCCCGGCCGCCGACGACACCATCGCGCGGCTGCGCGACCACCTCGGCGACGACCTGGACACCCCGCGGGCACTGGCCGCGGTGGACGCCTGGGCGGCCGACGCGCTGGCCACCGGCGGCTCGGACCACTCGGCCCCGGCGCTCGTGCGCGCGGCCGTGGACGCGCTGCTGGGCGTCTCGCTGTAGTCCGGAACGCACAAAGGCCGTCCTGCGCTGAGCAGGACGGCCTTTTCCGTGCGGTGGGAACCCGTGGGTGAGCCGGAGCGGCTCACCCACGGGGGTGACTCAGGACTTACGCGTCCAACGTCCACGAGTCGATGCGACCCGAGTCGAGGAACGCCTGGTCGCGGACCCGGAGCTTCCAGGTGCCCGCTGCCACCTCGCTGGAGGCGTTGACCGTGAAGGTCTTGTTGATGTTGTCGGTGCTGCCGCCGGTGCGGTTGTGCAGGTTGTACGAGGTGCCGTCCGGCGCGACGAGGTCGACGACCAGGTCACCGATGTAGGTGTGGACGATCGCGACCGTGACCGAGGTGGTCGCGGAGGCGTTGCCGGAGCAGGAGAGGGCGATGGAGCTGCTCACGTCCGAGTTGTCCGGAACCGTCACGTCGGTGCCGTTGGTGACCGCGGCGCAGCCGGAGCCGACCGGGTTGACGACCCAGGAGAAGGTCGCCGAAGCGGTCTTCGCGGCGGCGTCGGTCGCCGTGACCGTCACCGAGGAGGTGCCCGCGGTGGTCGGCGTGCCGGAGATCAGACCCGAGGAGCTGATCGACAGACCGGCCGGGAGACCCGTGGCGGTCCAGGTGTAGGGCGAGGTGCCGCCGGACGCCGAGAGCTGGAGGCTGACGGCGGTGCCGACCGTGCTCGCCTGCGCGCCGGGGTTGGTGACCGACGGGTTGCCGGGCACGCCACCGGTGCCGGTGAACAGCAGCTTGTTCGGCGAACCGGTGCCGGGGCTGGTGATCTTGTCACTGGTCGCGGCGTTGACGATCGCCGAGTGGACGGTCGCCGGGCTCGCGGACGGGTTACCGGCCAGGTAGAGGGCCACCGCACCCGCGACGTGCGGCGCCGCCATCGACGTGCCGCTGATGTTGTTGGTGGACGTGTCGTTGGTGTTCCACGACGACACGATGTTCTGACCGGGGGCGAACAGGTCGGTGCAGGTGCCGAAGTTCGAGAACGAGGCACGCGCGTCGGTGTTGGTCGACGCGTTCACCGTGAGGGCCGTCGCGACGCGTGCCGGGGAGAAGTTGCACGCGTTGGCGTTCGAGTTGCCCGAGGCGATGGCGTAGGAGATACCCGAGGCGATGGAGTTCGCGACCGCGTTGTCCAGCGTCGTGTCGACGCCGCCACCGAGGCTCATGTTGGCCACGGCGGGCTTGATCGCGTTCGCGGTCACCCAGTCGATGCCCGCGACGACACCGGCGGTCGTGCCGGAGCCCGCGCAGTTCAGCACCTTGACGGCGACGATGGAGACGCCCTTCGCGACGCCGTACTCGGAGCCGCCGACGGTGCCCGCCACGTGCGTGCCGTGGCCGTTGCAGTCGGAGTTGTTGCCGTCACCGGAGGTGTTGGTGCCCCACGTCGCACGGCCGCCGAAGGTGGAGTGCGTGGTGCGCACACCGGTGTCGACGATGTAGGCGTGCACGTTCGACGCCGTCGTGCCGTACGTGTAGCTGTTGTCCAGAGGCAGGTTCTGCTGGTCGATCCGGTCGATGCCCCACGACGGGACCGGCGACTGGGTGTCGGCGAGCTTGACCACCGCGTCCTGCTGGACGTAGGCGACCGTGGGGTCCGCGGCGAGCTTGCGGGCCTGGTCGGCGGTCATCGTGACGGAGAAGCCGTTGATCGCGTGCTTGAAGGCCGCACGCACCTGGCCGCCGTACTTGGAGGTCAAGGAGCCCGCGGTCTTCGCGGACTGGGCCCGCGGCGACGCGGCCTCCTTGAGCGTGACGATGTAGCTGTCCTTGACGGCGTCGACGCGGTCAGCGCCGAGGATCTGGCCCTCTGCCGACGCGGGTGAGGCGACGGTCACGGCGAGGGCGAGCGCCGCGGTGGCGGCCATGCCCAATCCGGCCAAACGTCTGGTGATCCGAGCGTCTCCCATTGCAGGTGTCTCCCTCAAGACAGGGTCGCCCGGTCGTCCGGCATCGCCGGACGACTGAGCTGCAGGGTTGGGACATTCGCGCGAACGGGTGAAGCTGTAATCGACCGGTCACAGAAGATATTCGTGACATTCCACGCCGGGCAGTAGCACCGATCGTTGCAACTTCGAACGGATAATTACCCGTTGACATGCGAAAACCGGAAACCGTGTTTAAGGGTGAGGATCACTGGGAACGCGCGTCGCGCTATCGCACTGCGCCGGATGGCCGCTACCGTCGAGCGGCTCTACCTACTTCCGGGTACGCCTGCATAGCGTCACCCGTTAGGAGGACCGGAACTGAGTCGAGCAGTTCAGGGCCGTTGGGGACGCGGAGCCATGTGTCGTGTCGTACGTGCGGCCACGTCGCAACGTGGTCGATCTCCTCATCGCGGTCCGGGCGGTCGGTGTTACCCGACTCGCCGGAATAGCGCCGTTCGGCTCAGCGCCTGCCCTCCGCGCCCCTCGGGGCGCCCCCCGCAGTCGAGGAAGAGGAGAGCTGGATGAATCGCACGAGTGTTGCGCGAGCAGCCGGAGCAGCAGTGCTCACAGCCCTCGTGGTGGTGCCCGGCACGGCCTCGGCGTCAGCCGGGGAACCGTCCGCGGGGCTCCCCGCCGAGGTGTTGGCCGCCTACCAGCGCGACCTCGGGTTGGACTCGGGACAGGCCACTGCCCGATTGGAGTTGGAACGGACCGCCGCGGCGACGCAGAAGTCGGTTCGGGAGAACGTCGGGGCGGCCTACGGCGGAGCGTGGTTCGACCCGGACGGCGGGAAGCTCGTCGTCGGCGTGACCGACGAGGCGAAGGTCAGGGTGGTGAAGGCCTTCGGCGCCGAGCCGAAGCTGGTGGCGCACGGCGCGACCGCGTTGACCGAAACCAAGAACAAGATCGACCGGGCGGGCCGGGCGCCCGCCGCGGTGACCGGCTGGTACGTCGACGACAAGGCCAACGCGGTCGTGGTGACCGTGAAGCGCGGCGTCGTGGACGGCGAGGTCTCGAAGTTCCTCGACACCGCCAAGGCGGCGGGTCCCGTCTCGGTCGTGGAGACCGACCGGGCGCCGGGGCTGTACGCGGACATCGTCGGTGGGAACGCGTACAACATCAACGGCTCGTCGCGGTGCTCGATCGGCTTCGCGGTGTCCGGCGGGTTCGTGTCGGCCGGCCACTGCGGCTCGCCCGGCGACTCCGCGACCGCGGGCGGTCAGTCGATGGGGACGTTCCAGGGGTCGTCGTTCCCCGGTGACGACTACTCGTACGTGACCACCGGCTCCGGCTGGACGCCGACCGCGAAGGTCAACCACTACGGCGGCGCCGACGTGGTCGTGTCGGGGTCCACCGAGGCGGCAGTCGGCGCGTCGGTGTGCCGCTCCGGTTCCACGACCGGGTGGCACTGCGGGACCGTGCAGGCGAAGGACCAGACCGTGAACTACCAGGAGGGCTCGGTCCTGGGGCTCACGCGGACGAACGCGTGCGCCGAGCCGGGCGACTCCGGCGGCTCGTGGGTCAGCGGCACCGAGGCGCAGGGCGTGACGTCCGGCGGCTCGGGTGACTGCACCTCCGGTGGGGAGACGTACTTCCAGCCGGTCAACGAGATCCTGTCCGTCTACGGGGTCAGCCTGATCACCGGCTGATCCCGTCGCGAGCCGATGGGCCGTCCCGTGGATCGGGTGGCCCATCGGCGTTCCGCCGTCACCCCGGCACGGGCGGTCGCACCATCGGGTGATCGCACCGAACCCGCGGAGCCTCGGGCTCCTGCGGCGATCCGATCACCGCGGTGATCACCCCCACGGTCAGTAGCGCGCGATTCACCCCCCAGAACCCGCCGGCCGCCCCAATGGCCGTTGTCGTGGGACTGGGCCGATTGCGAGGGTCTTGTGTCGAGCCCCCGTGCCGTCGGCCCGAAGGAGTAGTCCCGCCCATGCAGGCGTTCACGCTGCCCGACTTCTACCTGCCCCACCCGGCCAGGATCAACCCCCACCTGGAACGCACGCGGGCGCACAGCATGGCCTGGGCCAAGGACATGGGGATGCTGGATTCGCCGAAGCCGGGCGGTGGTGTCGTCTGGACCGAGACCGCGCTGGCGCGGATGGACTACGCGCTCATGTGCGCCTACACCCACCCGGACTGCGACGGCGACGCCCTCGACCTGATCACCGACTGGTACGTCTGGGTCTTCTTCTTCGACGACCACTTCCTGGAGCAGTTCAAGTACACCCGCGACCTCAAGGGCGCGAAGGCCTACCTGGACCACCTCGAACTGTTCATGACGGTCGGCGACGCGCAGGCGCCGGAGCCGACCAACCCCGCGGAGGAGGGCCTGCGCGACCTCTGGCGGCGGACCGTGCCGTCCATGTCGGACGGTTGGCGCCGCCGGTTCGTCACGGTGACGCACAACCTGATGATCGAGTCCATGTGGGAGCTCGGCAACATCGAGATGGGTCGCGTCGCGAACCCGATCGAGTACGTCCAGATGCGCCGCCGGGTGGGCGGGGCGCCGTGGTCGGCAGGCCTCGTCGAGTACGCGGTGGGGGCGGAGATCCCGGACGGCGTGGCGGCGCTGCGGCCGATGCAGCTGCTGTCGGACACGTTCTCCGACGCCGTGCACCTGCGCAACGACCTGTTCTCCTACCAGCGCGAGGTCGAGGAGGAGGGGGAGAACTCGAACGCCGTGCTGGTGTTCGAGAAGTTCCTCGGCTGCTCGACGCAGCAGGCCGCCGACCTCGTCAACGAGCTGCTGACCTCCCGGCTGCACCAGTTCGAGAACACGGCGCTGGTCGAGGTCCCGGCGCTGATGGCCGAGCACGCGATCCCGCCGCACGAGCAGCTCGGCGTGGCCGCGTACGTGAAGGGCCTGCAGGACTGGCAGTCCGGCGGCCACGAGTGGCACGCGGTGTCCAGCCGGTACATGAACGAGGAGGCGGCGACCGGCACCAGCGTCCTGGGTGGACCCAGCGGGTTCGGCACCTCGGCCGTCCGCATGTTCTCGCCCGCCGCGACGGGGATGAAGCGGCGCAGGCAGCAGTTCACCCACAAGCCGTTCGAGCCGGTCGGCCACCTGCCGCTGCCGGACTTCTACATGCCGTACCCGATCAGGACCAGCCCGCACATCGACGACTCGCGCCGGTACGCCGTTGGCTGGGCGCGGGAGATGGGGATGTTCGAGGGCGGGGTGTGGGACGAGCGGCGGTTCATCGGGTTCGACTTCGCGCACTGCGCGGCGATGATCCACGCGGACGCCACCCCGGACCAGCTGAACCTGACGTCGGACTGGCTGGCGTGGGGCACCTACGGCGACGACTACTTCCCGCTGATCTTCGGCATCGCGCGGAACATCCCGGCGGCGAAGCTGTGCAACGAGCGGCTGTCGCTGTTCATGCCGCTCGACGGCGGAGCCACCCCCGACCCGACGAACCCGATCGAGCGCGGGTTGCAGGACCTGTGGCGGCGGACCGCGGGCCCGCTGGAGACGGGCGCGCGGCAGGAGTTCCGCAAGGCGGTCGAGGACATGACCGAGAGCTGGGTCTGGGAGGTGTTCAACCAGGCGCAGCACCGGGTTCCCGATCCGGTCGACTACATCGAGATGCGGCGCAAGACGTTCGGCTCGGACATGACGATGAGCCTGAACCGGTTGGCGCACTGGAACTCCGTGCCGCGCGAGATCTACCACACGAGCGTGATGCGGGAGATGGAGACGGCGGCGCAGGACTACGCCTGCTTCGTCAACGACCTCTTCTCGTACCAGAAGGAGATCGAGTTCGAGGGCGAGGTCCACAACATCGTTCTCGTCGTGGAGAGCTTCCTGGAGGTCGACCGGCTGACCGCCCGCGACGTCGTCGCCAAGCTCATGACCGACCGGATGACGCAGTTCGAGCACATCGTGGAGCACGAGCTGCCCGCGCTGTTCGACGAGTTCGGCCTGGACGACGAGGTGCGGGCGATCCTGACGCTGCACGCCGACGGGCTCAAGGAGTGGATGTCCGGGATCCTCGAATGGCACCGCAAGTGCGTGCGGTACGTCGAGGCCGAGCTGCGGCGCAACCGGGCCGCCGTGGTGCCCGACTTCGGCACGTCGGCGCTGCGGGTGCCGGGAGCGGTCGGGAAGCCCGCCGGGTTCGGTCGGGCGGGGTTCGCTGTGTCGGGCGCGGGCCTGCCGGGCGCGACGACGACCGCGGGCCCGGTGTGGGCACCGCCGAACGCACCCGTGGCCACGGTGCCGAGTGTGCCGGTGGGTGCTGTGCCCGGTGGGCCCGTCGTGACTGCGCTGAGTGTGCCGGTGGGTGCTGTGTCGGGTGGGCCTGCTGTGACTGCGCCGAGTGTGCCGGTGGGTGCTGTGTCGGGTGGGCCCGTCGTGACTGCGCCGAGTGTGCCGGTCGGTGCTGTGCCCGCTGGGCCTGCTGTGACGACGCCGAGCGCGTCCGTGGGCGTTGTGCCGGGTGATGCCGTGTGGACCGCGCCTTCGGCGCGGGGACTCGGTACCTCGGCGGTGCGGGTTCAGGCGCCGAAGGTCTCGTCGCGGTAGGTGCGCCAGCGGGCGAGCATTTCCGGCATCTCCTTGTGGACGAACCTGAAGAAGGCCAGCGTCTCGTCGAGGCGCTTGCCCGCGGGGGTGTCGGGGCCGAGTGCCTCGACACCCTCCTCCAGCGGGGAGGTCCAGCGTTCGAGCGTCTGGTTCTTGTGGAAGACGGCCTCGTACCAGACGTCGTCGGACACCTGGAACACGTCGCGGCGGGAGCCGACCTCCCGTTCGCGGCGGACCAGGTCGAGCTGGCCGAGGTAGCGCACGGCGCCGGAGATGGCGGCGGGAGAGACCTGGAGCAGGTCTCCCAGCTCGGCCGCGGTCATCCGGCCAGTCTCGCTGACCAGCAGCGTGACGAAGACGCGGGCGGGCATGCGGGCCATGCCCGACTCGGTGAAGACCGAGGAGAAGCGCTCGATGAAGCGCACCATCGCCTGGTTGTCGTTCTCCGCCACCTCGGTCACCGCCGCCTCATCCCCTTCGCCCGGTTTGGCCCGGGACTTTATCTGATTTCATAACTTCACGAAGTTGTGAAACGAGTGTAGCTTACGGGTCATGACAGATGCGATATCCGTGTCGGGCCTGGTGAAGGCATTCGGCCCGACGCGTGCGTTGGACGGTCTCGACCTGACCGTCCGCACCGGAGAGGTCCACGGCTTCCTCGGCCCCAACGGGGCGGGCAAGTCGACCACCATCCGGGTGTTATTGGGACTGCTGCGAGCGGACGCGGGCACCACCCGCCTGCTCGGCGGCGACCCGTGGAAGGACGCGGTCACCCTGCACCGCAGGCTGGCCTACGTACCGGGAGACGTCACGCTGTGGCCGACCCTGACCGGCGGCGAGGTCATCGACCTGCTCGGCAGGCTGCGCGGCGGCCTCGACCCGGCTCGCCGCGCCGAGCTGCTGGAGCGGTTCGAACTGGACCCGCGCAAGAAGGGCCGCGCCTACTCGAAGGGCAACCGGCAGAAGGTGGCGCTGATCGCGGCCCTCGCCTCCGACGTCGAGCTGCTGATCCTGGACGAGCCGACCTCCGGGCTGGACCCGCTGATGGAGGCGGTGTTCCAGGAGTGCGTCCAGGAGGAGCGCGTCCAAGGGCGGACCGTCCTGCTGTCCAGCCACATCCTCGCCGAGGTGGAGGCGCTCTGCGACCGGGTGAGCATCATCCGCGGCGGCCGGACCGTCGAGACCGGGACGCTCGCCGAGCTGCGCCACCTCACCCGCACCAGCATCTCCGCCGAGCTGGCGTCCGCGCCGAACGGGCTCGCCGCGCTGCCCGGTGTCCACGACCTGGAGGTGGAAGGGCTGCGCGTCCACTTCGACGTGGACACCGACCAGCTCGACGCCGTGCTCCGGCAGCTCACCCAGGCGGGTGTCCGCAGCCTGGCGAGCCACCCGCCCACCCTGGAGCAGCTCTTCCTCCGGCACTACGAGTCGGAGCCGACCGACGCCGTGGTGTCGCGATGAGCAGCGCCTTCGTGGCGACCGGCGCACTGCTGCGGCTCGCGCTGCGCCGCGACCGGGTCATGCTGCCCGCCTGGATCGCCGGACTCGTGGTTCTGGCCGCGGGCTCCGCCGCCGCTGCCGCCGACCTGTACCCGACGGTCGAGACGCGCGTGCGCGCCGCGGACGCGTCGAACAGCACGACCGCCCTGCTCGCGCTGTACGGACGGGTGTACGACCCGACGTCGCTCGGCGGATTCTCGATGATCAAGACCGGCGGTATCGGCGCGGTGCTCATCGCGCTGCTGTCGATCATCATCGTCGTCCGGCACACGCGCGCCGAGGAGGAGTCGGGCAGGCTCGAACTCGTCGGTGCGACGGTCGTCGGCCGGTACGCCCCGCTGACCTCGGCGTTGATCATCGCGATCGGCACCAACGCGGTGCTGGCGCTGCTCACGGCCGTGACCGTGGCGGGCGCGGGGATGCCGACCGCGGGCTCGTTCGCGTTCGGCCTCGCCTGGGGCGGTGTCGGGATCGCCTTCGCCGCCATCGCCGCCGTCACCGCGCAGGTCTCCTCCACGGCTCGCGGGGCGACCAGCCTCGGCGCGGTCGTGCTCGGCGTCGTCTACGTGCTGCGCGCGGTCGGCGACACGGCGGGCCCGGACGGGCCGACCTGGATGTCGTGGCTCTCGCCGATCGGGTGGGGCCAGCAGTTCCGGCCCTACGCGGGCGACCGCTGGTGGGTGCTGCTGGTCATCGTCGGCTTCGCCGCGGTGGTGGTGGCGGGCGCGTACGCGCTGGTCGAACGCCGGGACATCGGCGCGGGTCTGCTCGCCGACCGGTTGGGGCCCGCGGGTTCCACTCGGCTGAACAGCACGTTCGCGCTGGCCTGGCGCCTGCAACGCGGGGCGCTGGCCGGGTGGACGGCCGCGTTCGCAGGCCTCGGACTGGTGCTCGGCAACATCGCGGGCAACGTCAGCGGCTTCGTCGACAGCCCGTCGGCCCAGGAGATGGTCACGAAGCTCGGCGGTGTCGAGGGGCTCACCGACGCGTTCATCTCCGCCGAGATGGGCATCATGGGCCTGATCGCGTCGATCTACGGCATCCAGTCGGTGCTGCGGCTGCGCTCGGAGGAGACCGGCCAGCGCGCGGAACCGCTGCTGGCGACGTCCGTCTCGCGCACGGGCTGGGCGTGGAGCCACCTCGCCGTGGCGCTCGGCGGCTCCGCGCTGCTGCTCGCCGCCGTGGGCGTCGGAGCGGGCCTGTCGCACGGCGCGCAGTCCGGCGACATGGGCCGGTTCGGCCCGGTGTTCGTCTCCGCGCTGGTGCAGGTGCCTGCCGCTTGGGTGCTCACCGGCATCGTGGTCCTCGCGTTCGGCGCCGCCCCGCGACTGGTCGTCGTCGGCTGGGTCGCGCTCGTCGTGTTCCTGCTGCTCGGCCAGCTCGGGCCGCTGCTGGAACTGGACCAGTGGGCGATGGACCTGTCGCCGTTCACCCACATCCCGAGGTTCCCGGCCGCCGACGTCGACCCGGTGCCGCTGGTGTGGCTGGTGCTGATCACCGCCGCGCTCGTGGCCGCCGGGCTCGCCGCGTTCCGGCGGCGGGACATCACCTCCTGACCCGGTAGTCCATCCGGCCGGGTTCCCCGATCAGCGGGAACCCGGCCCTTGCCGTGCTCGGGGCGGCGGCTCGCCAAGGCCGGGTTCGTCTCGGAGATCGGCGACTGGGTGCTCCAGGTCGCCATGCCGGTCTACGTCCACCAGCTCACCGGGTCGGTCTCCGCGACCGCCACCACGTTCGTCGTGGCGCTCCTGCCCAGCCTCGCGCTGTCCCCGGTGGCGGGCGTGCTCGCCGACCGGTGGGATCGGCGGAAGGTGATGCTGCTGGTCAGCGTCCTGCAAGCGCTGGCGCTGCTGCCGTTGCTCGCGGTGCGCGGCGCCGAGGACCCGGTGCTGGTGAACGTCGTCACGGCCTGCCAGGCGGGGCTGGCGGCGATCTTCGAACCCGCGCGGAGCGCGCTGCTGGACCGCGCCGGTCGGGTTGACGGCGGTGCTCGACGTGCAGGCCGGGCTATACGTCCTCGCCGGCGCTTTGGCGCTTCGGCACGAGTGGCGGGACGAGGACGAGGAGGGCGGCGGGCACGAGGAACGCCAGGACCGGGTCGAGGTGGTAGAGGGGTACGAAAGCAGCCGGTGAGAGGGCGCCGCCCAGGAAGCGCAGTGACTGGACGACGGACACCGAGCCGCCCCGGTTCGGGGAGTCACCGGTGAGGACCAGTGCGTTCACGCCGACGACGACGCCCTGGCTGCACGCCCCGGTCAGCGCCCACAGCAGACCCACGGCCCACAGGGACGGCAGCGTCGCCACCGCCGCCAGCAGGACGCCCCCGGTGACCGCGCCAACCTGCACGCACCGCCGCGCGCCGAACCGGTCCACCGCCCGGCCCACGAACCGGGCGGTCAGGATGCCCGCGAGGCCGAAACCGGTCAGCACCAGTCCCCGCTGGCCCGCGCTCAGGGCGAAGTCGTCGCCCAGGCGGAACGCGACCAGGAACGACAGGCCGCCCAGGCAGCCCCAGCCGACGAAGCCCGTGATGGCGATCCGGACCACCGACGGACGCCAGGCGCTGCGCAGCCTTGGCCGTTCGCCCGAGGGAGCGGTGGTCCTCGGCAGGCCGATCCAGGCCAGCAGTGCCGCCACCACGGCCGCACCCGCGAACGCCCACCGCCAGGACGCCTCGGCCGCCAAGCCGCCCACGAGCGGCGCGGACGTCTGGCCTGCCGCCTGCATCGACGCGAAGACACCGAGCGTGCGGCCCAGGCGTTCCCTCGGGGTCACGGCGGCGATGGCCGCCAGCAGCAGCGGGGTGGTGAAGGCGTTCGCGGCGCCCTGGACCGCTCGACCCGCCAGGAGGACGGGGAACGCCCAGGACACGGCGCACAGGACGGACGCCAGCACGTAGACGAGGTAGGCGATCCGCACCGTCCGCAGCGCTCCCCAGCGGGCGCCGAGGGTGCCGGAGAACAGCATGAGGCCCGCGAAGGGGAGCAGGTAGGTCGTCAGCGTGACGGCCGCGGCCCCGCCGGACCGGTCGAAGTCGGCACCGATCTCGGGGAGGATCGAGGACGTCATGGCGCCGCCGAACGGGCCGAGGAAACCACCCGCGTGGAGGGCTGCGACGGTCGCCCGGTCGCGCAGGCCGGTTCCGGCCTTGGACGTCGTCATCGAGTGCTCGAACCCCGGTCGTCGATCGGCTTCGAAGCGGGGTGCTGCCACCGCGGGCGGCGGCAGCACCGGCGGCTACAGGCCCGCGGGGCCCTTGCCGGGACCGCGGCCCCGGCGGCGCAGGTAGCGCTCGAACTCCGCCGCGATGGCGTCGCCGCTCTCCTCGGTGATCTCGATCTCGGCGTCGCCGCGCTCCTCCAGGGCCCGCACGTAGTTGCGGACGTCCTCGTCCTCGTCCGCCATCTCGCTGACGGTCCGCTCCCACTCCTCCGCCTGCTCGGGCAGGGCGCCCAGCGGCACCTCGACGTCCAGGACCTCCTCGACGCGGTGCAGCAGCGCGAGGGTGGCCTTGGGGGACGGGGGCTGGGAGACGTAGTGCGGAACGGCCGCCCAGAAGGAGATGGCGGGGATGCCCGCCTGGACGCAGAGGTCCTGGAAGACGCCCACTATCCCGGTCGGACCCTCGTAGCGGGAGCGCTCCAGGCCGAACTTGGCCGCGGACTCCTCGTCGTAGGCGGTGCCGGTCACCGGGACCGGGCGGGTGTGCGGGGTGTCCATGAGCAGCGCGCCCAGCGTCACCACGGTGGTGATGCCGAGGCCCTCGATGTGGCCGAGGAGCTCCGCCGCGAACTTGCCCCACCGCATGTTGGGCTCGATGCCGTGCACGAGCACCACGTCGGTCGCGGAACCCGGTGGGCGGCACACGGTCAGGCGGGTCGTCGGGAACTCGACCCGCCGGGTGATGCCGTCCACCATGCGGACCGTGGGCCGCGTCACCTGGAAGTCGTAGTAGTCGTCGGGGTCGATCTCCACGAGAGGGGTCGCGTCCCAGGTGAGTTGGAGGTGTTCGATCGCGGTACTGGCTGCGTCTCCAGCGTCGTTCCAGCCCTCGAACGCCGCCACCATGATCGGGTTGGTGAGGGGTTTCCGAGGGTCGTAGGGGGTGGGGGAGGCCTGGTCCGGATCGGTCACCGGGTCAGACTACGACCCGAGCCCAACTTGGTTGCCCGTAGGCTTGGCGCATGGTGGATCGT
Source organism: Umezawaea sp. cmx-9-4 (assembly GCA_049997955.1). GTDB lineage: Bacteria > Actinomycetota > Actinomycetes > Mycobacteriales > Pseudonocardiaceae > Umezawaea. Next base: position 182,987 of record JAEBDY010000007.1, read on the forward strand.
GTCTCCTCACCTCTGCCTGCCGCTCTTGGAGATCGTGTGGTCGTGGCCGGTGGCGCGATGGGCGCGATGCTCCAGTCGTTAGCCCCTTCTCTGCACGACTTCGCAGGTCACGAGTGGTGTGGCGAGATCTTGAACGTCACCCGTTCTGCCTTGGCGCGCGGGGTGCGCCGCGCCTGTTCGTGGCCGGGGTGGACGCCGTCGAGACCAACACGTTCGGGGCCGAACTGCCGAACCTCGTCGACCAAGGGATCTCCGACCGGATCTTCGCGGCCGACGGGTTCGCCGAACCGGGACGGCCGCGGTTCGTGCGCCGGGCTCGGCCGGGCCGGGCGCGAAGCCGCAGGCACTCGGGTGCGCGACGCCTCCGGGGAACAGGTGAAAGGCCTGCTCGCGGGAGGTGTGGACGCGGTCGTCGTGACGACGTCGCAGGACCTGCCGCAGACGAAGGCCTCGATCGTCGACGCCGAGCGCGCGACGGAGGCGGGCGGCCGTGTCGTGCCGATCATCGCCGGGCGACCGCGGAGACGACCGGCTCGATGCCGCTCGGGTCGGAGACTCGGGCCACACCGACCGCTTCGGGACCACGCGGAATTGACCTGATCGGGTTGAATTGAGGGACCAGTTCGCCAAGGACGCCTACCGCGTGCACCCGGAGGAACCAGGCCGGATCGGCGTCGCGCTGTCCGAGAACCCCAACTCCACCCGAGCAGTCCACCGACGCGTTCGTCGCGCACCACCGGAAGCGAAGTGCTCCAAATGTCTGATGATCGACCCGCCGCCGTCCTCTGGGACATGGACGGCACGCTCCTGGACTCCGAGAAGCTCTGGGACATCCCGCTCTACGAGTACGCGGAGAAGCTCGGCGGCACGCTGTCGCTCGCGACCCGGCAGGCGATGGTGGGCTCGAACGTCGCCACCACGCTGTCGCTGCTCTACACCGAGGTCGGCGTCGAGCCGAGCGGGGACGAGCTGAAGGACGCCGCCGTGTGGATCGCGCGCCGCACCGAGGAGGTGTTCCGCGCGGGCCTGCCGTGGCGGCCGGGCGCGGCGGACGCGCTGCGCGCCGTGCGGGACTCGGGTGTGCCGATGGCCCTGGTGACGTCAACCGAGCGGTCGCTGACCGAGGTCGCGCTGGACACCATCGGCCGCGACCTGTTCGACGTGACGGTGTGCGGCGACGAGGTCGGCGGCCTCAACAAGCCGCTGCCCGAGCCGTACCTGAAGGCCGCTCGGCTGCTCGGCGTGCGGGCGACCGACTGCGTCGCGATCGAGGACTCGCCGACGGGCGTGTCCTCCGCCGTCGCCGCGGGCTGCACGGTGCTCGTGGTGCCGTGCGACGTGGAGGTCGATCCGGGGGAGCGGCGGATCTTCCGCGAATCGCTCGTGGGCGTCGACCTCGGAGTGCTTTCCGCGCTGTGAAAGGAAGAGGGGAGCCCCTCGGGGCTCCCCTTTCCGGCTAGGCGGCCAAGGCCGACTTCGCCTTGGTCCTGCGGACCGCCGGGTCGATCAGCAGCCCGAACACCAGGCCGAGCCCGATCCACAGGGTCGCCGTCTCGGCCAGCGAGGCGAGGCGGAAGTCCCAGAGGACGCTCGACGGCATGTCCGCCGGAACGGCGTCCGGCGACGCCGGGAACACCAGCAGCAGGACTACCACCGCGGCGACGGTCGCGAGCAGCACGGCCGTCACGCGCACCGGAGCGGCCAGGTGGCCGAGCCGTGACGCGAGGTAGGACGCCCCGTACGCGACCACGACGCCCGCCACGATGAGCCCGAGGTACAGGCCCGTCCGGTAGTCGACGGTCGTCGGGTCGCCGACCGCGGGCGGGTTCGCCGGGTACTTGACCGCGGGCAGCAGCGCCGCGACCCCGAACGCCGCCAACCCCAGCGTGGCGCTGCGGAAGAACGGCTGCTTGTCGGTGAACCAGCGCCGCGTGCAGGCGAAGATCGTCGCGAACAGCGCGCCGACCGCGAGACCGATCACGATCGCCGCCAGCACGCCGCCGACGACCTGCGTGCCGCGGCTGAACAGTTCCCCGTGCTCGTGCTCGGCGCCCGCGGCGTGCTCCGCGGCCGCGCGCGCCTCCTCGACGGCGAGCGCGGCGCGGATCGGCACTTCGACGACGAACAGGCCGACGAGGCCCGCCGCGAGTCCGGCGACACCACCCGCGGCCAGGCCTCGGGTCAGCAGTCCGGTGTAGGTGTTGGCAGCCATGCCTTCGCCGCCTAGTGGCACGGAACGCCGAGGGCGTGGCGTCCGTCGTGGAAGAACTCGTGAACGGTCTCGGCGGCGGCGCCGAGTGCGACGCCGTTCTCCTGGAGAACCACCCAGGCGACGACCAGGGCCAGGAGTGCGACGGCGAACGCCCACTTCGGCACGGCGATGGACGGTGTCAGTGCGGGGCTCGTCATGACGGGCTCCTCCATACCTCGTGGAAGGTCAACGGTGTACTCGGCGCCGCAGCCGGTCTCCTGACTCCCGGGTCACCGCTAGCCCGCGTCTTCCCAGCAGGCTCTCTGCCAGTGACGTTCTCGGCGGGGTCGCTACCCGGTCACAGTGGCGAGGACCGCGCCGGAATCACACCGGCTTCCCGTCCACTGCGGCGCTGGAACCGTAAGGGCCCCGCGCGCCGCGGCACAACCGACCAGACGAGTTGTCCGACCGTCACCTCGCGGGCAACGGACAGTCACCACACGTCCCGCCACCGTCGAGCCGGTAGTAGAGGCAGCAGCTGCGCCTGCGGAACACCACCTCGCCGGGGAACTCGACGAACTCGCCCGCCCCGAGCAGCGGCGGCTCGGCGAACAGCTCGGCCCCCGCGGCGAGGCACTCGTCCACGCCCGCCGTTCCCGTCCGCGCCAACGTCCGCAACCCGCCCGCCATGGACGACACCGCGTTGCCCCACAGCAGCCCCGCCGCGACCCCGCTCTCCCGCCGGACCGCGTCCACCACCGGTGTCATCGCCTCCACCACGCCGGGCCCGGCGGTCGGCTCGGCCAACCGCACCTGGAGGCCTTCGGCGGGGGAGTACCGCCACCACAGGTTCGAGGGCCGGATGTCGGGCACCGCGCCACCCAGCACGTGCGCGGCCACCGTCGGGCAGAGCAGCCGTGCCGTGTAGCTCAGGAAGAACAACGACCCCGCCACCCGCCGCTCGGCCGTCCGGTAGCGGGCGGCGATCGTGTCCAGTGTCGTCGTCAAGGCAGGGCCGCCGTCGAGCAGCGCCTCTCCGGACAGCCAGCTCTCGTCCGGCCTGCCGACGTCGAGCACGAAGAACGGGCTGATGCCGCGAACCTGCCGCAGCGTGGCCAGCACCCTGGCGAATTCCGACACGCCTCGAAGCTACCCGGAGCCCACCACGCGGACCGACCGGTCGCGGCCTCGGAACGTGGCGCGGTAGGCGCTGGGCGAGACCCCCAATTCGGCCTGCAGGTGCAACCGCATCGACCCGGCCGTGCCGAACCCGGCGGCTACGGCGACCTCGTCGACGGGCAGGTCGGTGCACTCCAGCAGAGCGCAGGCCCGCTCCACGCGCTGGTGGACGAGCCACCGCCCCGGCGAGGTGCCGATCTCGTCGCGGAAGCGCCTGGTGAACGTCCGCGTGCTGATCGATTCCCGGGCCGCCAGTTCCACCAGTGTGACGGGCCGGTGCAGGTTCGCGAGCGCCCACTCGCGCGCTCGGCTGGTCGAGGAGGTCCGAGGTTCCGGTATCGGCCGTTTGACGTACTGCGCCTGCCCGCCCTCGCGGTGCGGCGGAACGACGGTGCCGCGGGCCACCTCGTTGGCGACCGCTGCGCCGTGGTCGGTGGAGACCATGTGCAGGCACAGGTCGATGCCCGCTGCCGCACCGGCCGAGGTGAGGATGCCGTCGTCGTCGGTGTAGAGGACGCCGAGGTCGAACGCGACGTCCGGGAACCGCTCCCGAGCCCGCGCGGACGAGCGCCAGTGCGTGGTCGCCCGCCTGCCCGCGAGCAGTCCGGCCGCGGCCAGCACGAACGACCCCGTGCAGATGGAGGCGATTCGCGCACCGGGGCGAATCCGCGCCAGCGCGGCGGCGAGTGGTGGTTCGAGTGGCCCGTCCCGGGGTTCGTGGTCGACCTCCGATCCCGGGACGACGACGGTGTCCGCCTCGGCCAGCGCCTCGGGGCCGTGGGTGACGGCGACGGTGAAGTCGGCGTCCGTGCGGATCTCGCCGGGCACCGGGGCACAGGTGACGACCTCGTAGAGCGCGCCGCCGCCGGTCGCGCGGGCCTGGCCGAAGATCCGGTGGACGATGCTCAGCTCGAACGGGAGCACCCCGTCGCGGACCAGGACGGCCACGCGGTGGCGGCCGTCACCGGTGAACACGGTCATGGCCCGATCTTCGCACATGTTGTCCATCAGGCCAGTCGTCGCGGCGGTTCCGCCGTTCCACACTCGACGTCATGAACGTTCTCTGGATCCAGGCACACCCGGAACCCCGCTCGCTGAACGGTTTTCTCGCAGCGGAGGGCCAACGCGCACTCGGCGCCGAAGGGCACGAGGTCGAGGTCTCGGACCTCTACGCGATGGGCTGGAACCCCGTCGTCGACGCCGCGGGCTACGCCCACGACCCGGCGGAGCGGTTCCAGGTCGCTTCCGCCGCGAAGCGGGCCCACGAAAGCGGCGCGCTGAGCGACGACATCCGAGCCGAGCAGGAGAAGATCGACCGGGCGGACACGATCGTCGTCCAGTTCCCGATGTGGTGGTTCGGGATGCCCGCCATCCTCAAGGGCTGGTTCGACCGGGTCTGGCTCCAGGGCTACGCGTACGGCTTGCGCGGCCCTGGCGGCGAGTGGATCGGTTACGGGGACGGGTTCCTCGCGGGCAAACGCGCGCTGGCCGTGGTGACCGCGGGCGGGCCCGCGTGGTCCTACGGCGAGCGGGGAATCCACGGCGCCGTCGACGACCTGCTGTTCCCGCTCCAGCACGGCACGCTGTTCTACGCGGGTGCGGAGGTGCTCCCGCCGGTGCTGATCACGGGTGCGGACCGGTTCACACCCGAGGAGGGCGAGGACGCGGCCAAGGAGTTGCGCAGGCGCCTGCTCTCGATGCCGACGACCGAGCCGATCCCGTACCGAACGCAGAACGGCGGGGACTACGACGAGAACCTCGTGCTGCGGCCGGACGCGGCTCCGGGCTCGACCGGACTGCGCGCGCACCTGGCCTGACACCGGTCGAGCTTCGACTTCCGGCACCCGCATCGGCGGTCGCGGTGCCGCTGGTGCGGGTGCCCGCTTGGCGGACGGTCTGCCCGGCGATGCGCTTTCCTGCCTCCACCTCGGCGAGAAGGCGTCGAGGTCGTTCGACACCTCGGGGTCCGTCGTCGATCCCGTGCCGTCGACGGTGCCCGTGGACCACTGGCCCGCGATACCCCGGTTGGTCAGGCTTCCGCGTGGTCCACCGCCGTTCGCAACCTGGCGGAAGCCCCACCGACGATGGGCTCGCCGTGTCCGAAGCCGACCGTCTCCACGTCGAGCGCGGCCAGCCGCCGGAACGACTCCAACGCCGTGGCGCGGGAGCGGTTGAAGACGCCGAGGATGGCGCGGTCGTCGACGTTGGCCACCGTGTCGCCCGTGAGGAGCACCCCGTGCTCCGGCAGGTGCAGGGCGATGCTGCCGTCGGTGTGGCCGGGGATGTGGAGCACCCGCGCGCCGAAGTCGAGCAGGTCCCCTTCGGACAGTTCGCGGTCGACGCGCACGGGTGGCGCGGCGGGCAGCGGTGGCAGGCCCTCGAACAGCGCGCGCTCCCAGTCCGGCGCGTCGGCGAGGTTCGGCGGCGGCATGGCCGCCTCGCCGCGGATGACCGGCGCGTCCAGGCCGTGCGCCAGCACCTCGACACCCCACGCGGCCACCTCGGCCGCCCCGCCGCTGTGGTCCTCGTGGTAGTGCGTGAGCACCAGCCGGTCGACGTCCTCGGTGCGCAAACCCAGCTCCGCCAACGCTTCCGCGATGGCCGGACCGCTGCCGGCCGGCCCGGCGTCGACGAGCGTCACCGAGTCGCCGTCGTGCCACACGTACGACTGCCCGAAGTCGAACGCGATCAGGTGCAGGTTCGGCGTGAGCGACGTGATCCCCATCCTCCGACGCTACGGCGGCGGCCCACCGGAGGTCCGCCGGTTCACCGAGGGCGGACGGACAGTTCCAGGACCGCGTCGATCAGCGCCTCGCCGTCGAGCAGCACCCGGTCGTTGTGGTCGGCGTCGACCGCGACCGCGGTGGCGTTCGCGGCTTTGGCGACGACCAGGCTCTGCTCGGGCGGCACCACCGTGTCGGCGGTCCCGTACACGACCGTCGTGGGCACTCCGGCCGCGGCGACGTGTTCGGCGACCGGGAAGCGGTCGCGCAGCAGCAGGCCGACCGGCAGGAACGGGTAGTGCTCGCGCCCGGCCGAGGCCAGGTCGACGAACGGTGAGCGGAGCAGCAGGCCCGCGGGCGGGTGTTCGGTCGCCAGTTCGGCGACCACCGCCGCCCCGAGGCTCTCGCCGTAGTACAGCAGCCGGTCGGCCGCGACGCCGGACTCCACCAGGTGCCGGTGCGCCGCGCGCACGTCCAGCGCCATGCCCTCCTCGGTGGGGCTGCCGGGGTTGCCGCCGTAGCCGCGGTAGTCGAACAGCAGGACCGCGAACCCCGCCTTGGTCAGCGCCGCCGCCAGCGGTGCGCGGTCCCCGCGGTTGCCCGCGTTGCCGTTCGCCACCAGCACGGTGCGGCCGGGGCCGGGGAAGTGCCACGCGCCGAGGTCGAGCCCGTCGGCGGTGCGCAGCGCCACCGGCCGCGCGCCGGGCACGAGCGCCGGGGCGGTGGTGTCCGGGAAGTAGACCAGGTAGCGCTGGAACACCCAGAGCACGCCGCCGAGCGCCGCGACGACCAGCAGGACGACGACCACCGGTCGCCACACGTCAGACCGCCGCCGGGCGGTGGGCGAACGTGCGGCGGTAGTCGTTGGGGGTCACGCCGACGGTGCGGTTGAAGTGGTGGCGCAGCAGCGCGGCCGTGCCGAAACCGCTGTGCTGGGCGACCTCGTCGATGCTGAAGTCGGTGTCCTCCAGCAGTTGCCGGGCGCGCAGCACGCGCTGGGTGGTGAGCCAGCGGTGCGGGGTCGTGCCGGTCTCGGCGACGAACCGGCGGGCGAACGTGCGCTCGGACAGCTTGGCCCGCCGCGCCAGCTCGGCGATCGGGTGCTCGGTGTCGAGGTGCTTGAGCATCCAGGTGAGCAGGGGCGAGAGGCTGTCGGCCGAGCAGTCCGGGATCGGGATCTCGACGTACTGGCGCTGGCCGCCGTCGCGCTGCGGGGCGACGACCATGCGGCGGGCGATGGCCGTGGCGGCGGCGGAGCCGTGCTCGCGGCGCACGAGGTGCAGGCAGGCGTCGATGCCGGACGCGGTGCCCGCGCTGGTGATGATGTTGCCGTCGTCGACGAACAGGACGTCGGGGTCGAGCCGGGCGAGCGGGAACCGTTCGGCGAACGACCCCTGTTCGCGCCAGTGCGTCGTGCAGCGCCGTCCGTCGAGCAGGCCGGTGGCGCCGAGCAGGAAGGCGCCGCTGCACACCGACAGGAGGGTCGCGCCCGCGGCGGCGGCCTCGCGCAGGGCCTCCAGCACGGCGGGCGGGTACTCGTCGCGGATGGTGAACGCGGGGATGGCGACGAGGTCGGCGCCGACGAGGGCGTCCAGGCCGAGCGTGGGGGTGAGGCTGACACCGACGTTGGTGGCCAGCGGCTTGCCCGGTTCCTCGCCGCACACCCGGAACTCGATCGGCGGCACGCCGTCCGCGGTGCGGTCGACGCCGAAGACCTCGCAGATGAGGCCGAACTCGAACGGCTCCAGGTGGTCGATCAGCAGGCACGCTGCGGTCTTCAGCATGGTCGCAGCATAGTTGGCAGGATTTTGTGGCACAACGTCCGCGCTGCCACTGGTGGCGGGATGTTGTGCAGCGGAAACTTAGTGCCATGACAAGCGCACTGATCGTCCTCGCCGTCCTGGCGCTGGTGGGCTACGGCCTGGAGCGCAACAACAGCAAGCAGTCCGGGCCGCACCCGCGGCTGGCGGGCAGCAACGACGTCCAAGACCGCGACCTCGTCCGGATGACCGCCGACCTGCGCGCGGCCACTCCCACCGGGCCGACGGTCACCGGCCTCCGCGTGCCGCACTTCCGGGGCGCCGGTGTCCGGGCCTGATCCGGTGGGCCGGGCCCGGTGACAGCGGGTCCGGCCGACCGCGCTACCCCGCCGACGGGTCGGGCAGGCCCGCGGCCACCTGGCGCAGCGCGTTGCGCACCAACCGGGTGATCGGCGCCGGTTTCGCCGAGCCGAGCCACCTGTCCGTCGCCACCTCGACCGCCGCCCACACCGTGGCCGCCACCAGGCGCGGGTACAGGTCCCGCGACACCTTCGTGCCGGTGCGCTCCGCGACCACCTCGGCCAGTTCGCGCTCGGCGATCGCGTTCGTCTTCAGGAACTCCCCGAGCAGGCTCGGCTCGCTGGTCATCAGCCGGACGCTGGCCGTCCACTCCGGATCGGGGCTCTTCTTGTCCGCCCGGTACGGCGAGAGCGCCGCGTAGGTGATGGCGTCCCACAGCGGCTCGTCCGCAGGCCGCCCCCGCAGCACCTCGGCGACCCCGCGCGCCCGGTCCAGGTGCCTGGCGGCGATGGCCTCCGCCTTGCCGCCGAAGTAGTTGCTGAACGTGCGGTGCGACACCCCGGCCGCTGCGGTGATGTCCTCGATCAGGGCGTTCTCCACGCCGCGCTCCACGGCGAGCCGCACGGCCGCCTGGATCATCGCTTCGCGCCTGGCCGACTTCTTCTGGTCCCGCAGGCCGAGGGGAGGGGTCGTCATCGCGCCACGATAGTAGGGATCTTGCGTGGCGTGCAAGATTGCGCGGAGCGCAAAACGGGCCGTTCGCGGTCCTCCGAGGTGTCCTCCGTCAGTCCACTGGGTGGACATCTGTGCCCACGTGCCGTGCCGAGGGCCCGGGGATGGGAGGATCCCTGCTCGTGAAGACCTTCGACGAGCTGTTCGCGGAACTCAGCGAGCGCGCCCACACCAAGCCAGAGGGGTCCGGCACCGTCGCAGCACTGGAGGCCGGCGTGCACGCGCAGGGCAAGAAGGTGCTCGAGGAAGCCGGCGAGGTGTGGATCGCGGCGGAGCATGAGTCGGACGAGCGGCTGTCCGAGGAGATCTCACAGCTCCTCTACCGGCTGCAGGTGTTGATGCTGGGCCGCGGGCTCACCTTGGACGACATCTACAAGTACCTGTAAGAGGAGATCCCTGATGCTGCGCGTGGCTGTTCCGAACAAGGGCGCGCTCGCCGAGCGCGCCTCCGAAATGCTGAGGGAGGCGGGCTACCGCCAGCGCAACGAGCAGCGCGACCTCACCGTCATCGACTCGGCCAACGACGTCGAGTTCTTCTTCCTGCGCCCCAAGGACATCGCGATCTACGTCGGCTCCGGCCGGTTGGACCTCGGCATCACCGGCCTCGACCTGATGCGCGACTCCGGCGCCAACGTGGAGTCGCGGCTGTCGCTCGGCTTCGGCGGGTCGACGTTCCGCTACGCGGGCCCCAAGGGCACCGACTGGCAGCTCTCCGACATCAAGGGCAAGCGGCTCGCCACGGCGTACAAGACGCTCGTGCAGGCGGACCTCGACCGGCACGGCATCGAGGCCGAGATCATCCGGCTCGACGGCGCGGTGGAGATCTCCATCCAGCTCGGCGTGGCCGACCTGATCGCGGACGTCGTCGGCTCCGGCCGGACCCTCCAGCAGCACGACCTGGTGCCGTTCGGCCACACGATCTGCGAGTCGGAGGCCGTGCTCATCCACTCGACGGCGGTCGAGGACTCAAGGGCGAAGCAGCAGCTCACGGCCCGTTTGCAGGGCGTCGTGTTCGCCCAGCACTACCTGATGCTGGACTACGACTGCCCGCGTTCGCTGCTGGACGAGGCCCTGCGCGTCACCCCCGGCCTCGAGTCGCCGACGGTGGCGCCGCTGGCCGACCCGGCGCAGGTGGCCGTGCGCGCGATGGTGCCGCGCAAGGACGCCAACCAGCTGATGGACGAGCTGTCCGCGCTGGGCGCCAAGGCGATCCTCGCGTCGGACATCCGGTTCTGCCGCCTGTGATCCTGGAGGTCGCGCACCTGGACGTCCTGCCAGGTCGTTCGGCCGAGTTCGAAGCCGCGTTCGGTGAGGCCGAGACCGTCATCTCGGCCTCACCGGGCTTCCTCGGCCTGGAGCTGAAGCGGGGGGTCGAGCGCCCGGACAGCTACGTGCTGCTGGTCCGCTGGGAGACCCTGGAGGACCACACCGTCGGGTTCCGGCAGGGCCCGCTGTACCCGCGGTGGCGCGAACTCCTGCACCACTTCTACGACCCGTTCCCGGTCGTCGAGCACTACGCGTAGTTCGCGGTATTCCACACGGCAGGAATGGCCGAATTCCGGCGTTCAACCCCTGGTCATCGGGCGGTCGAGGAGATCGTTCCGGTGACTGTCTGTTCACATCGCGTGAGTCTTTCGCTACGGTGCGAGCTGGGAGCGTTCCCAGAACCCTGCTTCGCAATCCTCAACGTGGAGGACGTGTGAACTTCCGAAAGATCTTCACCCAAGCGCTGGGCGTGTTCGCGGCAGTCGCGGCGATGCTCGCCTCGCTCGTGGTCGGCGTGGCCAACGCGCACGGCTCGACCACCGACCCGCCTTCGCGCAACTACGGCTGCCACCAGCGGTGGGGCAGCAACTTCCAGGATCCGACGATGGCCACCAAGGATCCGATGTGCTGGCAGGCCTGGCAGGCCAACTCGAACGCGATGTGGAACTGGAACGGCCTGTACCGGGAGGGCGTCGGGGGCAACCACCAGGCGGCGATCCCCGACGGCCAGCTCTGCAGCGGCGGTCGCACCGAAGGCGGCCGCTACAACTCGCTCGACGCGGTCGGCGCTTGGCAGGCGGCCACGAAGAGCAGGCAGTTCACCCTGACGATCACCGACCAGGCGCGCCACGGCGCCGACTACCTGGTCGTCTACATCACGAAGCAGGGCTTCGACCCGACGCGGCAAGCCCTCGGGTGGGGAAACCTGGAGCAGGTGGTCCGAACGGGCCGCTACGCGCAGGCAGGCTCGTACTCGACGTCGGTCAACGCGGGCAGCCGCACCGGGCGGCACGTGGTGTACACGATCTGGCAGGCCAGCCACACGGACCAGTCGTACTACTTCTGCAGCGACGTCGTCTTCCAGTAGCCGGGCCGAGGGGTGCGGCCGGCTCGCCCGGTCGCACCCCCGCCCCTGTCACCGCTCGCGGACGAACAACGACTGCGCCGTCCGCGCCATCGGCCCCAGCAGGTCGTGCACGACGCTCGTCGCCACCCCGACACCGCCCGGCCCGATCACCGTCTCCGCTTCGAGCGCGAACCACGACCCCTGCGGCTCCCGGTGGAGGTGCACCGACAGGTCCGTGTTGATGGCGAACCACTTCCGGATGTCCAACCGGCTCGACACGCCGCTCGCCGAGTCCGCGATCGCGAACAGCCGCTGCAACGCGGTCGTCTCCTCGCCCTCGACGGTCGGCATCAACGGCCGCCCCCACACGATCGCGTCGCCGGGCGTGAACATGTCCCCGTCGACCACGCGCCAGTCGACCGCGTTCAGGTATCCGCACGACCAGTCCGCGGGCAGCGTCATCCGAGGGCAGGCGGGCGGTTCCGGCAGCATCCCGGAGAACTCCGAGGCGATGGACGCCGTGTCGCCACGGCTGATCCGCCAGGCCTGCGCCCGCAGCACGACCCGCCCGGAATGGCTCAGCTCGGCGCCCAGCAGTTCCACCGACCGCCCCGGCCGCACCACGGAGGCGCTCACCTCCAGCTCGGCCACCGGCACCGGCCCGAGCACGTCGAACACCACCCGCGACAACACCATGTCGGCACGGGGAGCGCACCCCTCCAGTTCCCGCACGAGCAGCGCGGAAGGCGGCCCGAGGTGCTGGCTCTCGGTGCTCCACGGCCCGGCGGTGTTCTCGGTGGACAGGTACCGCCCGCCGCCCGAAGGCCGGTAGAAGCCCGCCACTAGTCGACCCGGTCCAACGGCGTCTCCACGCTGCCGTCGGGTTCGGGCCACCCCGGGTACGGCGGCGGCGTCCCGTCGAACGCGGGGCAGAACGCCTTGTGGTCGCAGTAGTCGCACAACTTGCTCGGGTTGGGCCGGAAGTCCCCGGTCTTGCCCGCTTTCAGGATCGCGACCCAGATGGCTTCGAGGGTCCGCTCGAACCGCCCCAACTCCGCCTCGTCCGGCGTGTAGGCGAGCGCTTGGCGGTCGCTCAGGTACATCAACCGCAGCTGCCGGGGAACCTCGCCCCGCAACTTCCACAGCATCAACGCGTAGAACTTCATCTGGAACATCGCCTTGGCCTCGCCGATCAACCGAGGCGCGGCACCGGTCTTGTAGTCCACCACCCGGATCTCACCGGTGGGCGCGACGTCCACCCGATCGATGTACCCGCGCAGCAACACGCCGGAAGGCAGTTCGGACTCGACCAGCAACTCGCGGGCGTCGGGCTCGAACCGCCGGGGATCCTCCAACTCGAAGTACCCGTCCAACAACCCGTCGGCAGACCTCAACCACTCCTCAAGAGCGGGATCATCACCCCCGGAGAACAACCCGGCGAACTCGGGCCGCTCGGCCCGCACCCGCTCCCAAGCGGGCTCCAGCAGCTTCTTGGCGACCTCGGGCGTCCGCTCCCCGGCGGGCAGCGCGAACAGGTCCTCCAGCACCGCGTGCACCACGGTGCCCCGCACCTGCGCCTTGGTGGGCACCTCGGGCAATCGATCAACAGCCCGAAAGCGGTACAGCAACGGACACTGCTTGAAATCCCCCGCGCGCGACGGCGACAACGCCGGTCGACGCACCGGACGGGAACTAGTCGCGACCGCACTCGTCGCCGCTGGCTCGGACATACGACGAACGATAGGCGAGACCTCCGACAGTTCCGGATCGCCTCCACCCGGAGTACTGGGCGAGTTGCTGGATCTGCTGCGGTTGGAGCGGGTTTGCTCGGCTTGGCGCGGCGTCGGGTGGGGAAGGTCGGGATTTGGGCTCGCCGCAGTTCACGCGGGCTTGTGCGGCTGATCGGCCACTGTGCTGATCGCCACTGTTGAGGTGGCGCATGCGGTTGGGTCGAAGTCGGGTGGAAGAACGTATCCCGGCTGTTTCAGCCTGGGCGGAAGCACGCATCTCGTCCAACTTCAGTTCCAGCGGCTGCGCGCACTCTGGCCAACTTCAGCTCAAGTGGCCGCACGCACCCCGCCCAACCTCAGCCCGAGCGGAAGCACGCAACCCAAGAGGTCCCAGACCCCTCCCTGCCCCCGATCCCCAGCGCCCTCATGGCCGTCCGCTACGGGTCAAGGCATCTTTCCCGCCTTGACGCGGCGCGGACGGCCATGGAGACAATTGCGCCTCGGGGGGACTCAAACCCCACCCTCGTCGCTGGGACCTTCGACCTGGCGACGTAGGGAATTCCAGCGGCGAGACTCCGCGGAGCCCGGAAAAAGCGGCAACCTCCCCCCGCTCGCACAATTGTCTCCATGGCCCTTTTCGTTTGTCAAGGCGGGAAAGATGCCTTGACAAACGAAAAGGGCCATGAGGGCGCTTCGGATCGGGGGCAGGGTGAAATGCGGGTTCGGCTGGTGGAGGCCGGGCAGTCACGCGTTGGGAGGACGCTCTTGTCGTCTTCCGAGAGGTCGCAAGAGCCGCCTCGCTGTGTCCCGAGCGGGGCTGCGAGCAGCTGACGCATTGCGCCGAGCGGTCAGGTTCGAAGAGTGCAGTAGCCCACTCGCCGCGCGAGAGGGTCCCCGCCGCGCCGAGTGACCAGGTCCGACAACGGCCAGGTCAACCGCCCGCTTAGCCCAAGCGGCCGCCTCGCGGTGGTGCGGGCGGGCGGGTGTGTGTCACGGCAGTCGTACACCGTTCACCCTAGGCTGCTCCAATGGCCACGACGGGGAGTTGGCGTAGGCAGGTGGACCGCGATGGCGGTGTGCTGCTGTTCCGCGCCGCTGGCGTGCCCGTTCTGCTGGCGCCCTCCTGGTGGCTCGGGTCCGCTGCCATCGTTCTCATCTACACCCCGCTGGTCGCGCGGATCCTGCCCGACGTGACCGCCCTCAACGCCTTCGTCATCGCGGCCGCCTTCACGCTCTTCCTCGGGCTGTCCGTGCTGGCCCACGAACTCGGGCACAGCCTCACCGCGATTCGCCTCGGGCTCCCGGTGCGGCGGCTCCGGCTGTTCCTCCTGGGTGGCGTGTCGGAGATGATGCGCACCCCCACCAAACCGGGGCACGAAGGGCTGGTGGCCGTGGCCGGGCCCGCGGTGTCCGTGGGGTTGGCCGGGGCGTTCGGGTTGGCGGCCGTGGCGATGGAGCCGGGTACCCCGTTGTGGTTGGTCGTCGCTCAGACGGCCTTCGCCAACGCCGCCGTGGCCGTCTTCAACCTCCTCCCCGGTCTTCCGCTGGACGGTGGCCGCATCCTCCGGGCCGGAATCTGGGCGTTCACCGGGCGGCGGGCCACCGGGACCCGAGCGGCCGTCCTCGGGGGTGGGGTGGTGGCCGCGCTGCTGGTCGCCTGGGCGCTCTGGGGGGTTTTCCAGGGTGACGACGACGCCTGGGTGAGGTTCGGGGTCTGCGTCCTCACGGCCTGGTTCGTCGTCGCGGGCGCGAAGGGCGAGCTGTCCGCCGAGCGCCGTCGCACCTGGCCGGAGGGCCTGACGCTCGCCGAGCTGGTCCAGCCCGTGCTGCAACTGCCCGCCGAGAGCCCGGTGTCCGGTGCCCTCACCGCGTCAGCGGGCCGAGGCGTGGTGCTGGTCCGGGCGGACGGCGTGGCGGTGGGCCTGCTGGACCAGACCATGGCCAGGAGGCTCAGTTCCCGGTCGCCCCACGCGCCTGCCGAGCAGGCCGCCGAGCCGATCCGGCCCGAAACCGTCCTGCTGGCCGACGAACCCGGCGAGGAGATCGTCGAACGGGTTCAGGGCACCGCGGCCTGGCAGTTCCTGGTGGTCGACCTCGAAGGTCGGCCTGCGGGCGTGCTGCGGCGGGAAGACCTCAAGGCCGCGCTGGACCGTCGCTGACCAGACCGGCCTCCTGCGCCAGGATCGCCGCCTGCACCCTGGACCGCAGGTCCAGCTTCGTCAGCACGCGCGACACGTGCGTCTTCACCGTCGTCTCCCCGATGTGCAGCCGCTTCCCGATCTGCTGGTTCGACAAGCCCTCGCCGAGGCAGGCCAGCACCTCGGTCTCGCGTTCCGTCAGCAGGTCCAGCACCTTCGGCCGCTCCACCTGCCGGGGCGCGACCGCGGCGAAGTCCCGCATCAGCCGCCGGGTCACCGACGGGGCCAGCACGCCGTCACCCGCGGCGACCAGGCGCACCGCGTCGATCAGCGCGGCGGCCTCGACGGACTTCAGCAGGAACCCGGCCGCTCCCGCCCGCAGCGAGGCGTGCACGTACTCGTCCATGTCGAACGTCGTCAGCACCAGCACCTGGCACACGCCGTCGCCGACCAGTTCCCGCGTGGCGGCGATCCCGTCCATGCCGGGCATCCGGATGTCCATCAGCACCACGTCGGGCTTGAGCGCGCGGGCCATCCGCACCGCGCTCGCCCCGTCCGAGGCCTCGCCGACGACCTCGATCCCCTCGCCGGTGCCGAGGATCATCACCAGCCCGGCCCGGATCGCCGTGTGGTCGTCGGCCACCAGCACCGTCGTCACAGCGACCCCGCCAGGGGCAACTCGGCCCGGACGCGCCACAGGTCGTCGACCCGGCCCGCGTCGAACGTCCCGCCGACGGCCTGCGCCCGCTCCGCCATCCCCACCAGTCCACTCCCGGTCCCCGGCGTCGAAGGTCCACGCCACTCACTGGTCACGGTAACGGCCAGCCGCCGGTCGGCCTCGTCCAGCGCCACCTCGACCCGCGCGCCCGGCGCGTGCTTGAGCGCGTTCGTCAGCGACTCCTGCACGATCCGGTAGGCCGCCAGGTCCACCGCGACCGGCAGCCCGTCCGGCGCCCGGCCGGTCAGCTCGACCCGCAGCCCGCCCGCGCGAGCGGAGTCGACGAGCCGCCCGACCTCGCTCAACCGCGCCGACGCTGGCTCGTCCGGCACCTCGTCGTCCGCGCGCAGCACGTCGATCATGGTCCGCATCTCGGCGAGCGACTGGATGCTGTTCTCCCGCACCGACTTCAGCACGGTCTTCACCGTCTCCGGGTCGCGTTCGGCCATGGACAGCACGGCCTCCGACTGGATGGCGATCGCCGACAGGTGGCCCGCGATCACGTCGTGCAGGTCGCGGGCCATGCGGGCCCGCTCGGCCGTCACCGCGGCGCGGCGGTCGAGCTGGGCGATCCGCGCCACCTGCTCCGCGTACGCCCGGTGCTGGCGCAGGTTGACCGCCCACCACACCGGCATGACCAGCACGGAGAAGATCTGCAACCCCGACCCGACGGCGGTCCGCAAGTCGTCCACGGTCAGCGCGATGCCGACCGCGATGCCGACCGCGATGGTCACCACCAGCCCGATGACCAGCTGGCCGGTCCGCTTGGACCCGCGCAGCGTGGCCACGTGCAGCAGGTCGATCAGGACGACGATCACCGGCACGCTCAGCCCGAGGGCCACGTCCACGGACGCCGCCGACAGCGCGACGAACGCCCCCGCGAGCGGCGCGCGGGTGCGCACCAGCTGCCCGGTGCAGGCGATGCACAGGACCAGCAGCCGCCAGCCCAGCGGGACGTCCGACGGTCCCGCCCACAGCTCGTACAGGTCGAACCGGTAGAGCAGGGCGCCGGCCGCGAAGCACCCCGTCGCGATGACCGCGTCACGGGCGGGGGCGGGAAGGCGGCGCACCGGGTCATCACAGCACACGGTCCGGCGGCGCGAGTCCTACGAAGTGATGACACCCCACCGGTACGACCGGTGGACTACAGGACCCCTCGGACCGAGCAGGCTGGTGTCAACGCAAACGACGACAGCCCAGGAGGCAGTCATGATCGCGATCATCGCCCAGGTCCTCGGGTTCGTCATGGTGATCCCGCAGGGGATCCTGCCCATCATCTTCCTCGCCGCGAACGTCCAGTCGAAGAGCTGGTTCCTCGCGCTGTACCTGCCGGAGCCGATGAGCCTGGTGGTGGCCATCGCCTTCGTGGTCGTCGGCGGGTTGCTCGCGTTCTTCGGGACCAGGAGCGTCATCCGCTGGGCCTGACCTCCCGGTGTCGGTGCTCATCGCGGCCCCTGAGACCATCGTGCGCTGTTGTTCCGCACGTAGCAGGAGGTTTCCCGCGGTGAGCACCGCCAGTGGTCCGTTCCGTCCCGGTGACCGGGTGCAGTTGACCGACCCGAAGGGACGGCACTACACGATCGTGCTCGAACCGGGCAAGGAGTACCACACCCACCGCGGCGCCCTGCCGCACGACAAGCTGATCGGCGAGCCGGAGGGCTCGGTGATCCAGTCCGTCGGTGGCACGTCCTTCCTGGCCCTGCGGCCCCTGCTGGCGGACTACGTCCTGTCCATGCCGCGCGGCGCCCAGGTGATCTACCCGAAGGACGCCGCGCAGATCGTCATGTACGGCGACGTCTTCCCCGGCGCGCGCGTGCTGGAGGCCGGTGCCGGCTCCGGCGCGCTCACCTGCTCGCTGCTGCGGGCGGTGGGGGAGAAGGGCAGCGTCATCTCCTACGAGGTGCGCCAGGACCACGCCGACCACGCCATCCGCAACGTCGAGCAGTTCTTCGGCGAACGCCCCGGCAACTGGCACCTGACCGTCGCCGACCTGGCCACCCACACCGGTGAGGTCGACCGGGTCGTGCTGGACATGCTCTCCCCGTGGGAGCAGCTGGAGACGGTCTCGAAGAACCTGGTCCCCGGCGGCGTGCTGGTCGTCTACGTGGCGACCACGACCCAGCTGTCCAAGGTGTGCGAGGCGCTGCGCGAGCAGCAGCACTGGACCGAGCCGCAGTCGTGGGAGACGCTCGTCCGCCCGTGGCACACCGTGGGCCTGGCCGTGCGGCCGGAGCACCGGATGATCGCGCACACGGCGTTCCTGCTGACCACCCGCCGCCTCGCGGACGGCGTCACGCCGCCGCGCCCGCAGCGCAGGCCCTCGAAGGGCTAGAGCCGACGGCCGTGCGGGCACCGCGCCCGCACGGCCGGTCAGCGCGCTAGTTGCCCGCGCCGGTGGGGTTGAAGGTCCCGCAGACCTTCCACTCCCCGTCCTCCTTGAGCATCTTCATCGTGGTCGTGTCGTCCTTGACGATGTCCTTGAACTCCTCCGGGACGTTCTCGAACGTCACCTTGAGCGTGCCGGTGGCGGTGTCGCCCGACTCCTTGACGTCGGTCACCGCGAACGTGGTCTTGACGCCCTTGAACTGCTCGCCCGCCGAGCTGGGCACCTGCTGCGGCAGCTTCTCGATCTTCGCGGCATCCGCCTTGCAGTTCAGCGACTTCAGCATGGCGACGTCCATCTGCTCGCCCTTGTTCAGCTCGGTGACCAGCTTCTCTGCGGTGTCCTGGGCCGAGCCGCCCCGCAGGAAGAAGAAGGCCGCGCCGCCCGCCACGAGGAGCAGGACGACCACGCCCACGACGATCCACACGGCCGGGCTCTTGCCCTTCGGGGGCCCGTAGGGCTGCCCCGGCGCTCCCGGTTGGCCGAAACCACCCGGTTGGCCGTACGGGGGCTGGCCGTACTGGCCCTGCGTGCCGTACGGCTGCTGGCCGTAACCGGGCTGGCCCTGTGGCTGTTGCGGTGGAAAACCGCCGGGAGGAGGGCCGTAGCCGGGTTGCTGTCCACCCTGTGGGAAGCCCTGGGGCGGCGGAGGATACCCGCCCGGCTGTTGGCCGAAACCGGGCTGCTGGCCGAATTGCCCTGGTTGTCTGCCCTGTGGATCCGGCTGCTGACCGTAGGGACCAGGCTGCTGCGGCGGGACGGACATCACGTTCTCCTAGAACTTGCCGCTGGTGGCGTGGACACTGCCCGGTAACACGCCGGTGGACGAGTACAGGACGCACGGTAGCGGGTAGGTGATCCCCCTTGACACCGAGATGGAGCAGTCCATCCCCTTGGGAGTGTCGGTCGAGACGCCACACGACTCTCGATGACCTTGGGGATAGCCGCTTTTGTCGGTGATCGCCGGTACCGTTGCTGATACGAACACGGGAGGAGGGTGCCGACATGCAGCACGGTCATCCCGGCAGCCAACCCGATGAGGGTGGCGAGCTGAACACGGGCAACAACTCAGATGAGCTGACAGCGCAGGTCAGGTTCCTGGAGGACGAGATCGCGCTGCTGCGCCGCAAGCTGACGGAGTCCCCGCGACACGTCCGCCTGCTGGAGCAGCGATTGGCCGAGGCATCCGAGCGCGTCAGCCAATTGACCGAGCGCAACACGAAGCTCATTGACACCCTCCGAGAGGCACGTGGCCAACTGCTGGCCCTGCGCGAGGAGGTCGACCGCCTGGCCCAACCGCCCAGCGGCTACGGCGTTTTCCTCGAGCAGTTCGAAGACGGCACGGTGGACGTGTTCACCTCAGGCCGTCGCATGCGGGTGTCGGTGTCCCCGGCGGTGGAGTCCCCATCGCTGGTGCGCGGGCAGTCGGTGCGCCTGAACGAGGCGCTCACCGTCGTCGAGGGCGGCAGCTTCGAGCAGACCGGCGAGGTCTGCACGTTGCGCGAGGTCCTCGAGGGCATCGAGCCGGACAACTCGGTCCAGCGCGCGCTCGTCGTCGGCCACGCCGACGAGGAGCGGGTCGTGTGGCTGGCCCAGCCGCTGATCGACTCGCCGCTCAAGATCGGCGACTCGCTGCTGGTGGACTCGAAGGCGGGCTTCGCCTACGAGCGGGTTCCCAAGGCCGAGGTCGAGGACCTCGTGCTGGAGGAAGTGCCGGACATCCTGTACTCCGACATCGGTGGGCTGAGCAGGCAGATCGAGCAGATCCGCGACGCCGTGGAGATGCCGTTCCTGCACGCGGACCTGTTCCGGGAGTACAAGCTGCGTCCCCCGAAGGGCGTCCTGCTGTACGGGCCTCCCGGCTGCGGCAAGACGCTGATCGCGAAGGCGGTCGCCAACTCGTTGGCGAAGAAGGTGTTCGAAGCCCGCGGTGAGACCGGGAAGCAGGCCAAGTCCTACTTCCTCAACATCAAGGGCCCGGAGCTGTTGAACAAGTTCGTCGGTGAGACCGAGCGGAGCATCCGCCTGATCTTCCAGCGCGCTCGGGAGAAGGCTTCGGAGGGCACGCCCGTCATCGTGTTCTTCGACGAGATGGACTCGATCTTCCGCACCCGTGGTTCCGGTGTGTCGTCCGACGTCGAGACGACCATCGTGCCGCAGCTGCTGTCGGAGATCGACGGCGTCGAGGGGCTCGAGAACGTCATCGTGATCGGTGCCTCCAACCGCGAGGACATGATCGACCCGGCCATCCTCCGGCCCGGTCGGCTCGACGTGAAGATCAAGATCGAGCGTCCGGACGCCGAGGGCGCGATGGACATCTTCAACAAGTACCTGACGCCCGACCTGCCCATCCACGCCGACGACCTCGCCGAGTTCGGCGGGGACCCGAAGGCCTGCATCGAGGGCATGGTGCAGCACACGGTCGAGCGGATGTACGAGGAGACGGAGGAGAACCGCTTCCTCGAGGTCACCTACGCCAACGGTGACAAGGAAGTCCTGTACTTCCGGGACTTCAACTCCGGCGCGATGATCCAGAACATCGTCGACCGGGCCAAGAAGGCCGCCATCAAGGCCCTGCTGGACACCAAGCAGCCGGGGTTGTCGGTTCGGCACCTGCTCGCCGCGATCGTGGACGAGTTCGCGGAGAACGAGGACCTGCCCAACACGACGAACCCGGACGACTGGGCTCGGATCTCCGGCAAGAAGGGGGAGCGGATCGTGTACATCCGCACCCTCGTCACCGGCAAGACCGCCGATTCCGGTCGGGCCATCGACACCGCCACCAACACCGGCCAGTACCTGTAGGTCGTCAGCGACGACGGAGCCCGTCCACCTCCTCACCGGGGTGGGCGGGCTCCGCTGTTTGCTCAGACCAGGCCGGACTCGTAGGCCGTGATCACCAGTTGGGCCCGGTCCCGCGCCCCCAGTTTGTGCAGCAGCCTGCCGATGTGGGTCTTCACCGTTCCCGTGCTGAGGTGCAGGTGCTCGGTGATCTCCTGGTTCGACAGACCCCTGGCGATCAGGACCAGCACCTCCCTCTCGCGTTCGGTGACGCCGTCCAGGGCCCTCGTCGGTTGGCGCTCCGGTTTCCGGCCGAACTCCTGGATCAGGCGTTTCGTCACCGTCGGGGCCAGCAGGGCCTCGCCCGCGGCGATGGTCCTGATGGCCGCCAGCAGCTCGGTCGGCGGGGTGTCCTTCAGCAGGAAACCGCTCGCGCCCGCCCGCAGGGCCGCGTAGACGTAGTCGTCCAGGTCGAAGGTGGTGAGGATCAGGACCTTCGTGGCGTGGGAGATCCGCCTCGTGGCCTCGATGCCGTCCATCTCCGGCATGCGGATGTCCATGAGCACCACGTCCGGGTTCGTGGTCCCCGCCTGGTCGACCGCCTCCCGGCCGTTCGCCGCCTCGCCGACCGTCGTCAGGTCCGCCGCGGAGTCGACGAGCAGGCGGAAGCTGCCCCTGAGCAGGGCCTGGTCGTCGGCCACCAAGACCTTGATCATGCGAACGGCAGTTCTGCCGCCACGCGGAAGCCGCCGCGCGGGTCCGGACCCGCGGTGAAGGTGCCGTGGTAGACGGCCACGCGTTCACGCATGCCCGCGAGGCCGTGACCACCGCCGCCCGCGAGGACGCGCTCCCCCCTGCCGTTGTCGGTCACCTCCACCGTCGCGGTGGTGTCCGTGGTGGTGATCCTGACCGTGCACTCCGCGGGCGCGGCGTGCTTGACCACGTTGGTGACCGACTCCTGGACGATGCGGTAGACGGCCAGCGCCACGCCCGCGGGCAGCGTGGCCGTGCCCGTCGTCTCCAGGGTCACCGGCACGCCCGCCATCGCCGCCCGGTCCACGAGGGTCGGCAGGTCGGACATGCCCGGCACCGGCGAGAGCTCCGGGGTCTCCGGGGAGCGCAGCACGCCCAGGAGGTGGCGCATCTCCGTGAGGGTCGCCCTGCTGGTCGTCTCGATGACGCGCAGCGCCTCCTTCGCCTCGGCGGGCTGCTCGTCCGCCACGTGGTTCGCGATGCCCGCCTTCACGGTGATCATGGTCAGGCTGTGGGCGACGATGTCGTGCAGCTCCCTGGCTATGCGCAGGCGCTCCTCGGCGAGTGCGTGGTCGGCCTCTTCCTCCGCCGCCTTCTCCACGAACTCCCTCCGCACCCTGATGGTCCAGCCGAACGTCCAGGTGGCGGCCATGAGCAGCCACACGAACAAGGTGATGCCCAGGTCGTCCGGCCAGGGCTCGGAGATGGCCACGCAGACCGCGGTCAGGGCCGCGCCGCCCGCCAGCGCGAGGGTGGACCGCCGTCGTGGCACGGCCACCGCGACCATGTACAGCACGAACAAGGTCGGCGTGTACACCTCCAGGGTGATGTGGAGCAGGGTCGCCGTGTTCTGGGCGACCAGCACCACCGCGAAGGCGGGCAGGGGCCACCTGCGGCGCACCGCCAGCGGTGCTCCCACCAGCACGGCCAGCAGGTAGCCGAACGGCACCGGGGCACCGGTCAGCTCCACGAAGGTGAAGTAGACGAGGGTCGCGGTGATGGCGGCCGCCACGTCCACGGCGACCGTGTAGGCGACCGGCAGCCACTTGACCAGGCGGGGAGGTGCAGTCACGGGTCGACCGTAGCGACGGGGGGCGGGTCCGGGCGTCGGACCGTGGTCCGATGTCCGGTCGGGTCCGTGGTCCGATCCGGTTCCCCCAGTCGTTCGCCAGTGTTCTCCCCATGATCGAGGTACGTGAACTCACCAAGCGCTACGGCGCCGTCCGGGCGGTCGACGGACTCTCCTTCGAGGTCAAACCCGGCTACGTGGCCGGGTTCCTGGGGCCCAACGGTGCCGGGAAGTCGACCACCATGCGGGCCGTGCTGGGGCTCGACGCGCCCACGTCCGGCGAGGCGCTGGTCAACGGCAGGCGGTACGCGGGGATCAAGCGGCCGATGTTCGAGGTCGGGGCGCTGCTCGACGCGAACGCGGTGCACGGCGGGCGTTCCGCGGTGAACCACCTGCGCTGCCTGGCCCGCAGCAACGGCATCGGCGGCAAACGGGTGGTCGAGGTGCTGGAGCAGGTCGGGCTGGCCGGTGCCGCGCGGCGGCGGGTGTCGGCGATGTCGCTGGGCATGAAGCAGCGGCTCGGGGTCGCCGCGGCCCTGCTCGGCGATCCGGGGGTGCTGCTGTTCGACGAACCGGTCAACGGGCTCGACCCCGAGGGCATCCGCTGGATCAGGGGGCTGATGCGCGGACTGGCCGCCGAAGGGCGGACCGTGCTGGTGTCCAGCCACCTGATGAGCGAGATGGCGGTCACCGCCGACCGGATCGTCGTCATCGGGCGCGGGCGACTGATCCTGGAGTCGTCCATGCGCGACCTGGCCGACCGGTTCAAGCGCGACGTGCTGGTGCGCACGCCGGACGAGGCCGGGCTGCGGCGGGTGCTGGAAGCCGCGGGCGCGACCGTGGTCGTGGACGACGGCGCGCTCGTCGTGCGGGGCCTGGAGGCGGCGGGGATCGCGGACCTGGCCGCCCGGCAGACGATCGCGGTGCACGAGCTGACACCGCGCAGCGCGACGCTGGAGGACGCCTACCTCGAACTCACCGAGGACAGCGTGGAGTTCCGCACCTCGGAGGTGGCCCGGTGATCGACGTGATGGCCTCGGAATGGCTCAAGGTCCGCACCGTGCGGTCCACCTGGTACCTGCTGCTGAGCGTCCTGGGGGTGCTCGCCCTCGGCACGGCGGTCTCGATCCTGATGACCGCCGAGTGGGACCGCTCCACGCCCGAGGTCCGGGCGGCCTTCGCCTCCGCCGACCCCACCGTCGTCGTCATGCCGTTCGCGCAGTTCGCGTTCGGCGTTCTCGGGGCGCTCGTGGCCACGTCGGAGTACACCAACGGGATGATCCGCACCTTCCTGGTCGCGGCGCCGAAGCGGCTCGTGCTGTTGGCGGCCAAGGTGGTGGTCGTCGGTGTGGGCGGCCTGGTGCTCGGCACGGCGGTGGCGTTCCTCGCCCACGGCATCGGCGCGGTGGTCACCGGCGACCGGCCGGCGCCCATCTCCGGTGAGCCGTTCTCCGAGGCGCTGCCGTCGCTGTTCGCCAACGGGGCCGCGTCGTCGGTGATCGCGCTGGTGGGGCTGGGCCTCGGGGTGCTCCTGAGGTCGACCGCGGGGGCGCTGGTCACGTTGTGCGTCCTGATGTTCGTCATCCCGGTGGTGGCCGTCGTCCTGCCCGCGCCGTGGAACAACCGGCTGGTCTCGGTGACGCTGCTCTACCTGGCGCCGCAGTTCTCCGGGGCGCTGTCCGGGTTGCTGACCTCCGTGGAGGCGCTCGTGGTCATGCTCCTCTACCTGGTCGCCGCCCTCGGGGCGGGTGCGGTGGTGCTGGTGCGCCGCGACGCCTGAGCCGACCCGCTCGTTCCGCGCGCGACGCGAGCCGCTAGGTTCTCGGAGATCATCGAGCTTGGAGGACAGCTTGCGTCGCGCGCACGTAGCGGTCGTGGTCGCGACCACCCTCGTCCTGACCTCGTGCTCACTGGAGCAGAGGCCGTTGCGCCGGGGGTTCGCCCAGGACGGCGCCCCCGCCCCGGTCAGCGCCACGACGACCGCGTCGCCGACGGCCAAGGCCGCGCCGCCCGCGCCGTCGTCCGCAGCGCCCAGTGCCAAGCCCCGCGCCGCGGCGGAGTTCGCCGCGCTGGCGCTGCCCGCGGACGCGTTGACCGGGGACGGGCTGGACGTGCGCGAGTCCGCCGCGGCCGCCCCCTCGGTGCCGGAGTCGGTGTGCGGCAAGCAGGTCAGCGCCCCCGGACGGGCGGCGGACGGGTACCGGGTCGCCACGCGCAGCCAGAGCGGCGCCAGCAAGCTGGACCAGCGGATCGCGTCCTACCCGAAGGGGAAGGCCGAGGGCGTGGTCGTGGCGGCGCGCGAGGCGTTGTCGTGCGCCGAGGTCGAGTTGGCGGCACTGTCCGGAGTGGACGACGCGGCGGGCTGGTGCGAGGAACTGGCCGGTGGCCGCGGCGCGTGCACGGCGGTGCTGGCCAAGGACGACCTGGCGATCACGCTGCGGATGGAGACGATCAGCGTCGACCGGGCGCGGGCCGTCGTCACCCGGCTGGCGGGCGTGGCCGCGGGGCTGCTGGCGAAAGCCTGACGACACCGCCGTCGAGGTCGACCGGGCCGCGCGGGGGAGCGGCCTCCGCCTCCTCGTCGCGCAGCATCGACTCGGTCCGGCGCTGGTCCAGCTCGGCCTGCTTGGTGGCGTAGAACAACAGCGTCACCTGGTCGAAGGCCGCGCCGCTGAGCACTGGCGCCCCGCCCCGGCGCCTGCGGATCCACCGGACCACGCGCTCGCCGACCGCCAGCAGGAACAGCAGGCAGGCCAGGCCGGGGATGGACAGGGCGAACAGCGTTGCCACGGTCAGTCCTCCCGCCTCGCCAGCCACTGGCGGAACAGGGCGCGGCCGTCCGGCACCAGGGGCCAGTCCGGGTCGTCGATCCGGGCGCGCAGGTCGTCCAGGTCCATCCACCAGCCCGCGGCCACCTCCTCCGGCTGGTGCACGAACGGGCCGTCGGTGCGGGTCTCGTAGACGTGGGCCGTGTAGCGGATGGGCGGGTCGACGAACCTCGCCACGAACGAGCGGGTCAGCGGGACGCCGTGGACGCCCAGTTCCTCGGCCAGTTCGCGTCCCGCGCACGCGTCGGGCTCCTCGCCGTCGGCCAGCACGCCGCCCGCCCAGCAGTCGTAGAGGCCGGGGTAGACGTCCTTGGTGTCGGTGCGCCGGTGGACGTAGACGCGCCGACCGTCGGAGGAGCGGACCAGGATCGCGGTGCACGCGTGCCACAGCCCCTCCTCGCGGACGCGGCCGCGAGGCGCACCCGCCCGCGGGCGGCCGTCGTCGTCGAAGACCGCGACGAGTTCCTGTGCCGATGTCACCCGGTTGTCCTCCTGTGGTCGTACACACCATTGCTACCACGGGCCGACGCCCGGCGACGCCGCTGATTCCTACGGTCGTGGCGAACACCGTCACGAGGAGGAGCTTTGCCCACAACGATCGGACTCGGCCTCGCCGAGTTCCGCCACCGCCCCGGTCGCGCGCTGCTGCCCGGTGTCGCCCTGGTCGTCGGGGTGGCGTGCCTGACCGCTTCGCTGGTCCTGAGCGACGTGATCGTCGACTCGGCGGAAGCGGGCGCTCCGGTCGTGCCCTCGGCGGTGACGCTGGAGGTCGGTGTCGTCCGCGACCCGGACCTCGGCCGCGACCGGCAGCCGGTGCTCGACCAGGCCGCGGCGGACCGGATCGCCGCCGTGCCCGGTGTGGAGCGGGTGGTGCCGGTCCGCCGGATCCAGGCCGACCTGCTGCTGGACGGCGGGCGGGCGGGCGTGCGGCGGGCGGCCGGTGACGTGGAGGTGGACAGCGACGGGCTGCGCCGCATCCCGATCGGGGAGGGGCGGTCTCCCGCGGCCGACGGCGAGATCGCCGTCGACAAGGTCACCGCGGAGAAGCACGACCTGACCGTCGGCTCCACCGTGAAGGTCGCCGACGCGCAGGGGAAGGCGCTCGACGTGGTGGTCTCGGGGATCACCAAGCGCGGTGGGCTGGCCGATGAGGCCGCCTTCGTGGTCGGCGAGGTCCTGGCGCCGAAGCTGGACCAGAAGCCGGCGGTCACGGACCTCCACGTCGTCGGTGGCGACCAGGCGGCCGTCGCGGCGGCCGCCGGTCCGGGACTGCGGGTGTCCGAGGTGCTCGACGACCAGCGCCGGGAGGGGGAGACCGGGGACAGCGGGTCGCTGGGCGCGATCCTGATCCTGTTCGCCATCCTGGCGCTCGCGACGGCGTCCTTCGTCTCCGCGGCCACGTTCCGCGCCGTGTACCTCCAGCGCCAGCGCCAGACCGCGCTGCTGCGCTGCCTCGGCGCGAACCGCAAGCCGCTCGTGGTGGCGAACATGGTGGAGGCGCTGTTCACCGGCGCGGTCGCGGGTGCGCTCGGCGCGCTGGCCGGTGGCCCGGTGGCGTTGGGGCTGTCCAAGGTCTTCGACGTCACCGGGATCTCGGAGATCTTCGGCGCGGTCGCGCTGAACCCGACCCTGCTGCCCCGGCCCCTCTACGTGGTGATCGGCGCGGTCGTGGCCGGGTTCCTCAGCGTGTTCGCCGCCCTCCGGCCGTCGCTGGCCGCGTCGCGGGTGTCACCGCTGGCCGCGCTGCGCACGTCGGAGGGCGCCACCCCGGACAGGTCGGTGGCCCGCCGCCGCCTGGTGTTCGGGATCGTCCTGGTGGTGGCCGCCGCGGGGCTGGGATCCATGGCCATCGCCGTGAAGGCGTCGGTCGCGGCGATGTTCCTGGTGCTGTTCTCCGGGATCGTCGGCGTGTTCGGGCTCTTCGGGGTGCTCGGGCCGGTCGTCGTGCCGAAGCTCAGCCTGGTGTTCGGCGTTCTCGCCGCGAAGGTCGGCGGCCCGCACTGGAAGCTCGCGGCGGCCGAGGTGCGCCGGGAGCCGCAGCGGTCCGCGTCGGTGGCGATGCCGCTCGTGCTGGCCGCCGCGATGGTGACCTTCTTCGCGGTCACCGTGGGGACGGCCCGCGAGATGGAGGCGGCGCTGTCGGAGTACCCCGGTCCGGACGTGGTCGTGTCCGACGTCGGCGAACGGCCGCTGCCGGGTGACGTGGCCGGGGTGACCGACCGCCCCGAGGTGGCGGGCCGGGCCGTGCTGCACCGCGCCGAGGGCGAGCGGGCGGACGGCGACCCCTTCACGGCGGTCGGCGCCGACCCGAAGCAGCTCGCGGAGTGGCTGAACGCCGAAGGCGGTGCCACCGGGATCGCGGACGTCCGCGAGGGCACCGCGCTGGTCTCGGAGTGGTCCCTGGAGTCGTGGAACACCGCGGTCGGGCAGCAGATCACCCTCGACGGGCTCGTGGGCGGCCCGCGCACGGTCACCGTCGTGGGCACCATCCCCGAATCCCTGGTCGGGTACGCGGGCATCGTGGTCGCCGACCCGACCATCGGCCCCGCCACCAGCGTCGTCGTGGCGCTCAAGCCCGGCGCGGACGCGTCGGCGTACCAGAGGGCGGTGCGGGCGGCGCTGCCGAACGCGCCGACGGTCGAGGCGGAGACCGCGGACGACGAGGCGGCGCAGGACCAGCGCTACCTCGACCTGGCGACCGTGATGCTGATGGTGCTGCTGGGGCTGTCCGTGGCCGTGGCGGTCACCGGCATCGGCACCACGCTCACCATCTCGGTGCAGGAACGGCGCAAGGAACTGGCGCTGCGGCGGGCGCTCGGCGTCACGAAGGGCGGGTTGCAGCACGGGATCGTGGCCGAGGCGGTGCTGCTGTCGCTGGTCGGCGTGCTCGGTGGCGGGCTGGTCGGGCTGGTCTACGCGCAGCTGACGATCACGGCCGCCGGGGTGTCCACGTTCCCCAGCGCGGACTGGGCCTCGCTGGGGCTGGGCGGGCTCGTCGTGGTCGCGCTCGCGGTGCTCTCCGCGTTCGGCCCGGCTCGCGGGGCGTCGAAGATCCGGCCCGCCGCAGGGCTCGCCTCGGGGTGATGGTCGACCGTCGCCGGGCTGACGGGCGGGGGCGGATCGGCACGGGGTCCTCCTCGTGGGGGCGGATCACGCCAGGTCGGGCGGCGTCGTCCCCCCGCCGGTTCCCGCCGCGTACAGCCAGTCCAGTTCGCGGTAGTCGTCGTCGGCCCGCAGGGCGAACATCCGGTCGCGCACGGCCACC
Source organism: Umezawaea sp. cmx-9-4 (assembly GCA_049997955.1). Lineage (GTDB taxonomy): Bacteria > Actinomycetota > Actinomycetes > Mycobacteriales > Pseudonocardiaceae > Umezawaea. The sequence goes on from JAEBDY010000007.1 coordinate 211,869, forward strand.
AGGAGCGGGTCGGCGGTGTGCCACAGGTCGCCCCACGGCCGCGCGGACGTCTGGCAGCGCACCGCCTTGGGCCGCCGGGCCCGCTGGAAGGCCTCCAGCGCGCCGTCCACGTCGTCGTGCAGCCTGCCGCCCAGCTCGACCGCGTCCTCCAGCGCCTGGCACGCCCCCTGGCCCAGGTACTGGAGCATCGGGTGGGCGGCGTCGCCGAGCAGCGCGAGCCGCCCGGTCACCCACGTGTCGAGGGGCTCGCGGTCGTGCATGGCCCAGAACCGGTCGCGCCCCACCCGCGCCACGGCGTCCCGCACCGGTTCGCACGTGTCCGCGAACGCCGCGTCCAGTTCGTCCACACCGCCCCACTCGGCCTCGCCCGCGTGGAACCGGGGGCTGCAGAACACCGCGACCTGGTTGACCAGCGCGCCCGCCCGGACCGGGTACCGCACCAGGTGCAGGCCGGGGCCGATCCACAGCACGACGTCGTCGGACGCGTCGTCCCCGCGCGGCGCGGTGCCCCGGTAGGCGGCGTACCCGCTGCACACCGGCTCGTCGTCGCTCAGGTGCCGCCGCAGCGCGGACCGGAGCCCGTCGGCGGCCAGCAGCGTCCGGGCGCGGTAGGTCGAGCCGTCGGCGCATCGGACGTCCGCCCCGTCGGCCCGCACCTCCGACGACACGACCTCCCGGTCGGCTTCCAGGGTGATCAGGTCATGGGCGGCGCAGTGCCGCAGCAGCACGTCGAGCAGGTCGCCGCGGTGCATGACGAGATAGGGGTGGCCGAACCGGTCGCGGAAGGCTCCACCCAGGTCGAGCCTGGTCAGCTCACGGCCGCTCACCGCGTCCCTGAGCACGCCCGCACCCGGCTGGACGGCCAGCGGGAGGACGTCGTCGAGCACGCCGAGCGCGTCCAGCGCGCGGCTCGCGTTGGGGCCCATCTGCAGTCCGGCGCCGATCTCGCCGAACTCGGCGGACCGCTCCAGCACGTGCGCGGGCAGGCCGTGGCGGGCGGCGGACAGCGCGGTGGCGAGCCCGCCGATCCCGCCCCCGACGATCAGCAGAGGCACCTCGACAGTGCTCAAAGCGGGTCCTTCCGTCCGTAGCGAACGCAGACTATTGGCAACGCCAAGTAGCCCCGAGCAGGGGCGGACGCCGTAGGCTGCTCGTATGAGGCGGATCATGGGAACCGAAGTCGAGTACGGCATCTCGGTGCCGGGGGATGCGACGGCGAACCCGGTGCTGACCTCGACACAGGTCGTGCTGGCCTACGCGGCGGCGGCCGACATCCCGCGCGCCCGACGCGCCCGGTGGGACTACGAGGTGGAATCACCGCTGCGCGACGCGCGCGGGTTCGACCTCGGTGTGCCGGGCAACCACCCGATCGACACCGACGTCGAGGACCTCGGCGCGGCCAACGTCATCCTCACCAACGGCGCCCGGCTCTACGTCGACCACGCGCACCCGGAGTACTCGGCGCCCGAGGTCACGAACGCGCGCGACGCGGTGATCTGGGACAAGGCGGGCGAGCGGATCATGGAGCAGGCGGCGATCAAGGCCGCCAGCGTCCCCGGCCAGCCCCGGCTCCAGCTGTACAAGAACAACGTCGACGGCAAGGGCGCCAGCTACGGCACCCACGAGAACTACCTGATGGCCCGCAGCACGCCGTTCACCGCGGTGATCGGCGGGCTCACCCCGTTCTTCGCGTCGCGGCAGGTCATCACCGGTTCCGGCCGGGTCGGCATCGGCCCCACCGGCGACGAGGAGGGCTTCCAGCTCTCCCAGCGGTCGGACTACATCGAGGTCGAGGTCGGCCTGGAGACGACGCTCAAGCGCGGCATCATCAACACCCGCGACGAGCCGCACGCCGACGCGGACAAGTACCGCAGGCTGCACTGCATCATCGGCGACGCGAACCTGGCCGAGTACTCGACGTTCCTCAAGGTCGGCACCACGTCGGTCGTGCTGGACATGATCGAGGCCGGCAGGCGGTTCGACGACCTGCGCCTGCTCGACCCGGTGCGCGCGGTGCACCAGATCAGCCACGACCCGACGCTCAAGGTGAAGGTCGAGCTGACCGGCGGCCGCAAGCTGACCGGCCTGGAGATCCAGTACGCCTACCACGAGCGCGCGGTGAAGTTCGTCGAGGAGGACAGCGCGGGCGACCACGCCGCCGACCGCGACGTGCTGCGCATCTGGGGCGAGGTGCTCGACGCCCTGTCCCGCGACCCGCAGGAGTGCGCCGACCGGCTCGACTGGGTCGCGAAGCTCCGGCTGCTGGAGGGCTACCGGTCCCGCGACAACCTGGCCTGGGGCGCCCCCCGGCTCAAGCTCGTCGACCTCCAGTACTCCGACGTGCGGCTGGACAAGGGCCTGTACAACCGGCTGGTCGCGCGCGGCTCGATGAAACGCCTGGTCAGCGAGGACGAGGTGCTCGCGGCCATCAAGTCGCCGCCGGAGGACACCCGCGCGTACTTCCGCGGCCGGTGCCTGGAGCGGTACCCGCAGTCGGTCGCCGCAGCCTCGTGGGACTCGGTGATCTTCGACCTCGGTCGCGAATCACTCGTCCGGATCCCCACCCTTGAGCCCTTGCGCGGCACGAAAGCGCACGTCGGAGCGCTTCTGGAGGCCGCGGAGACCGCCGAGCAACTGGTGGACGCCCTCACGAGGGGCTGATCATCGAACCCGTGTGGCAGGCACTAATTGTCGGACCGCCTGGGTAATGTTGTCGGTGACCCCTTCAGTTGGGTTCGATGTCGGCTTCGCCGACGCGGGAGGCTGAGATGGCACAGGAACAGGTTCAGCGCCAAGGCGGCGGTGACGGAGACGACGGCGGCGACGGTGCGGCCGCCGCCGGTCAGGAACGACGCGAGAAGCTCGGCGAGGACGTCGACGCGATCCTGGACGAGATCGACGACGTCCTGGAGGAGAACGCCGAGGACTTCGTGCGGGCATACGTGCAAAAGGGCGGCCAGTAGGCGGTAGACCACCGCCAACCAGCCGACTCGGGGACAGGAGACGAAGCCACACATGGAAAACAGCTCGTCCGGGCGGTACCCGTCCGCGTCGCTGCCCCCGGCGTACTTGACGCCGGGGTCATCGTCGTTCACCGACTTCCTGCGCGCACAGGCGCCCGAGTTGCTGCCTTCCGGGCGGAAGCTGCCCGAGGGCAGCCACGTCCAGGCCCCGCACGGGACGACGATCGTGGCCGTCACCTTCAAGGGCGGCGTGCTGATCGCGGGCGACCGGCGGGCGACGATGGGCAACGTGATCGCCCAGCGCGACATGAAGAAGGTGTTCGTCACCGACGACTACTCCGCCGTCGGCATCGCGGGCACCGCGGGCATCGCGATCGAGATCGTGCGCCTGTTCGCGGTCGAACTCCGCCACTACGAGAAGATCGAGGGCGTCTCGCTCTCCCTCGACGGCAAGGCCAACCGCCTGTCCGCGATGATCAGGGGCAACCTCGACGCCGCGATGGCCGGACTGGCCGTCGTGCCGCTGTTCGCGGGCTTCGACATCGAGGCCGCCGACCCCGACCGCGCGGGCCGGATCGTGTCCTACGACGTCACCGGCGGCCGCTACGAGGAGACCCAGGGCTACCAGGCCGTCGGCTCCGGCTCGCTGTTCGCCAAGTCGGCGCTGAAGAAGCTCTACGACCCGAACGCGGACGCCGAAGGCGCCGCGCGCGCCGCCGTCGAGTCGCTCTACGACGCGGCGGACGACGACACGGCCACCGGCGGACCGGACACCGTGCGGCGCATCTACCCGGTGATCGTGACGATCACCGCGGCCGAGGGCGCCGTCCCGCTGTCCGACGAGCAGACGGCCGCGGTCGCCGAAGCCGTCGTCGAAGGCCGCCGGGTCTAGCCGTGCCCACCACCATCCGCCGAGGTCAGGAGCCGCGCCAGTGACGATGCCGTTGTACGCCTCCCCCGAGCAGATCCTGCGCGACCGCTCGGAGTACGCCAGGAAGGGTATTGCCAGGGGCCGCAGCGTCGTCGTGCTCAGGTACGCCGACGGAATCCTCTTCGTGGCAGAGAACCCGTCGAGCACGCTGCACAAGGTCTCCGAGATCTACGACCGCATCGGCTTCGCCGCCGTCGGCCGGTACAGCGAGTTCGAGAACCTCCGCCAGGCGGGCATCCGGTTCGCCGACATCCGGGGGTACCAGAACGACCCCCGCGACGTGACCGGTCGCTCGCTGGCCAACGTGTACGCGCAGACGCTCGGCTCGATCTTCACCGAGCAGATCAAGCCCCTCGAGGTGGAGATCTGCATCGCCGAGGTCGGGAGCCAGCCGGAGCAGGACACGATGTACCGGTTGACCTACGACGGGTCGATCTGGGAAGAGCCGCAGTACGTGGTGATGGGCGGCCAGGCCGAGGCCACCACCACGGCCCTGAAGGACCTGTTCAGCGACGGTCTGTCGCTGGCGGAAGCCGTCGGGGTGGCCGTGCGCGGCCTCAGCGCGGGCTCGACGTCCACCGGGAACGGCAAGCCGGACCTGCTGGACCGCGGGAAGCTCGAAGTGGCGGTCCTGGAACGCGACCGACCCCGGCGGGCGTTCCGCCGGATCATCGGAGCCGCACTGGACGCGATGCTGCCGGGCGACGAAACCCCCGAGGAGCCCGAGTCGGAGGCGCCGAACTCCGACAAGGCGGGTCCGGCCAAGCCCACGAAGGACGTGAACCTCCCGCCCAACGACGACAAGGCCTAGGTTCTCTTAGCTGGCGGGGCATCTCCGGAAGGTCGGAGGTGCCCCGTTCGGCTGTTCCGGGGGCTCGTGCTTTGAGCCGGTGGGCAGCCTTGGGGATGGTCCGTTGGGTTGTCCGGGGGACTCTTGCTTTGAGTTGGTGGGGCATCCTTGGGGAGTTCTGTGCGGTTGTCCGGGGACTCGTGCTTTGAGTCGGCTGGGCGTCCTCAGGGAGTTCCGTTCGGTTGTCTGGGGAGACTCGTGTCCTCGGTCAGTGGGGCATTCTCGGGGTGCCTCGTTCGGCTGTTCGGGATCTGCTGTCCACCTCGATCCTTGTGGCCGGCCCCGGACATGGCCGGGGTTCACCTGGGCGGGGTCCGGACCGACCGCGAGTCGGCTGTGCGGACGCTGGGAGTTGGCTTTCCCGAATCCAGTCCCCGGCCTGATCCCGATCCGAAGCGCCCTCATTGGTGATCTTGGTTTGTCAAGGCATCTTTCCCGCCTTGACAAACCAAGATCACCAATGGAGACAATTGCGCGAGCGGGATGAGGTTGGTTCCTCGTGGGCTCGGGTGCTTCGGGGTGTCTGGCCTGCGCCAATGCCTGAGGTGGGCCGGTGTCGGGGTTTGGGTCCCCCCATTCGCTCAATTGTCTCCATGGCCGTCCGCTACGCGTCAAGGCGGGAAAGATGCCTTGACACGTAGCGGACGGCCATGAGGGCGCTGGGGATCGGGGGCAGGGAGGGGTCTGGGCTCCCTTGGGGTGCGTGTTTCCGCCTGGCTGTGGGCGGTTGGTTGCGTGCTTTTGCTGAGCTGTGGGCGGTTGGTTGCGCGCGGCCGCTTGAGCTGTGGTGGTCGAGATGCGTGCTGTCGTTTGAGCTGTCCTGTGGCGAGATGCGTGTAGCCGCTTGGACTGTGGTGGGCGTCGTCCGTGCGTCCGTGTGCGCTGTCACCCGATCAACGTTTCACCGATCACGCGACCGAAGCGAGCACCTTGTCGAACGCGCGCGTCAGTGTTGTCGCGGCTTCCCTCGTGGCGTTCACGAAGTACACGTCCACCGTCCTGTCGCCCGTGCTGATGTCGCCCTCCACAACTGTGCCGTCGCGGGTGCAGGTCTTCGCGTTGGTCACGGTCGAGTTGGTCAGGGTGCCGCCGTTGTCCGTGCAGCCGCGCTCGAAGTTGGTGCGGGCCGCTGCCGCGTTGGGGCCGGTCACGGTGTCGACCCGCAGGACCAGCGGGTCGCCTGCTCCCTGTGGGGTGGTCGAGGACGTGTAGAGGCAGACCAGTGCTTTCACGTCCGGTTGGGTTTCCAGGTCGTGGTCCTCGCGGGTGTCGGACAGTTCGAAGACCAGGCCTGTGGCGGTGGACAGGTCGGAGGCGCTGAGGGGGCAGTCGCCGTTGGGGGTGGTGGTCGCCGCGGTCGGGGTGGGGGGTGACGTGCTGGTGGCGGCCGTGGGTGTGCCTGCCGTGCTGCACGCGGTCGCGGCCAGGCAGAGGACGGCTGTCGTGAGCAGGCCGGCGGTGCGCTTCATCGTTCTCCTCGTGGCCGTGTGAACGGCAGCATCATCCCCCTGGATCCGTTGGCGGGAGCGCGGGGGCGACCGTGACGCGATCGTGTCGGTCGTGGTCAAGAACCATTGACGCCCTGTCACGAAGACCGATCATGACCGGTGGAACGAGGCTCGGCGTGCTGCTGGTGGCCGGGTGCGCCGGGCACCTCGGCGACCTGGTGGCTGCCACCGTGCCGCCAGACCTCCGGGGAGCTAGGCGTTGTCGCGGCGGAACACCCTTGAGCCCCAGGCGATCGCGACCGCGGCGAGCCCCACCGCGACCAGCAGGCCGGTGACGGTGGTCGCCGTGGCGTAGCGGCCGAGGAACGCGTCGCGGATCGCGTCGACGATGTACCGCAACGGGGTGAAGCGGGAGATGACGTCGAGCCAGCCGGGGGCCAGCGACATCGGCAGCAGGATGCCGGAGAGCAGCAGCAGGGGCACGGTGACGGTGTTCAGCAGCGGCGCCAACGACTCCTCGCTCCTGGTGGCCATGCCGAAGGTGTAGGACAGGGCGGCGAGGCTGGTGGTGAGCAGGGCGATGAGCACCAGGCTGAGCAGCACGCCGCCGATCGGGGCGCGCAGCCCGAAACCGACGGCCACCACGAGCAGCACGACGGTCTGGGCGACCAGCAGCACGACGTCGCGCAGCACCCGGCCCAGCAGCAGCGCGACGCGGCTGACCGGGGTGACGCGCATCCGCTCGATCACGCCGGAGCGGACGTCGGCGATCACCGAGAAGCCGACGAACGCCGCGCCGAACAGGGCCAGCTGCACCAGCAGGCCGGGGATGTAGACCTGCCAGGAGTTCGCGCCCAGGTTCAGGCCCGCCAGCAGCGGGCCGAAGAACACGAGGTACACCACCGGCTGCACCAGGCCCACCACCATCCACAGCGGACTTCGCAGGGACATCGACAGCTGCCTGCGGAAGATGAGCGCGGTGTCGCGCATGGTGTTCTCCTCAGCCGATCGCCGTGCGGGCGGGAACGTCGTCGGTCAGCGGTTTCCCCGTGACGGCGCGGAACACGTCGTCCAGGGTCGGCCGGTGCAACTGGATCGACCTCGGCGCGAAGCCCGCGCCGTCCAGCAGGCGCAGGAGGTCGGCCAGCACGCGGTCGCCGTCGCTCACGGTCAGCCGCAGGACGGAGCCGTCGTCGGTGACCGTGTTCACCGACGGGTGGGCGGCGAGGACCCGCACGGCGGCGCGGTCGACGTCGACCGTGACCACGTCGCCCTCCAGGCTCCGCTTCAGCTCGTCGGACGTGCCCTGGGCGACAACGACCCCGCGGTCGACCACCAGCAGGCGGTCGCACAGCGCGTCGGCCTCGTCCAGGTAGTGGGTGGTGAGCAGCACGGTGGTGCCGCGCAGCGCGCGCAGGTGGTCCCACAGGTCGTCGCGGCTGGTGGGGTCGAGGCCGAGGCTCGGCTCGTCCAGGAACAGCAGCGCGGGGGAGTGGACCAGGCCGAGCGCGATGTCGAGCTTGCGCCGCTGCCCGCCGGACAGCGTGCCGACGGTGCGGTTCTCCAGGCCTCCCAGGCCGAGCAGGTCGCACAGCTCCGCGGCCCGGCGGCGGGCGGTCGTCCGGTCGAGCCGGTACAGCTCCCCTTGCAGCACCAGTTCCTCGCCGACCCGGCAGCGCGCCTCGGTGCCGCCGCTCTGGGCGACGTACCCGATCCGCTGCCGGACCAGCGCCTGCTCGGTCAGCAGGTCGGCTCCCGCGACCATGGCCGCGCCGGAGGTGGGGCGCAGCAACGTGGTCAGCATCCGCAGCGTCGTGGTCTTGCCCGCGCCGTTGGGGCCGAGGAGGCCGACGGTCTCGCCCGCCTCCACCGCCAGGTCCACGCCGCGAACGGCCTCCACCTCGCCGAACGACCGCCGCAGGCCGCGTGCGTCGATGATCACCAGCCCACCGCCACGGCAGCCACGAGTTCCCCCTTGTGCGTGATCGACACCGTGACGTGCGAGATCCCGACCGCCTCCGCCGCGGTGGAGGCGCTGTCGCGCAACGACACCGACGGCGCGCCCGAGCTGTCGCGGGTCACGGAGATGTGGCTGGGCACCACACCCTGGAACAGCCCGGTGCCCAGCACCTTCAGCACGGCTTCCTTCGCGGCGAACCGCCCGGCCAGGAACTCGCCGCCCCGTTCCGCCGCCAGCGACCCCGCGTGCGCCAGTTCGGCGTCGGCGAAGGCGAAGCGGCGGAACCACGCCCGGTTCAGCAGCCCGTCGAGTTCGTGACGGGTGAGCAGGTCAACACCGAGGCGCATCGACGTCCGCCACGGGGAAGTAGTCGCTCTTCAGCAGGCCCTGGAACACCGACAGCCGGTGCAGGTTGCTGGTGCCCTCCATGAACTCGAACGCCCGCAGGTCGCGGTACGCCTTCTCCAGCCACGGGTGCTCGACCAGCGACGCCGGGCCGAGCAGTTCGGCGGCCAGCAGGGTCGCCTGCTCCCCGAGTTGCGCGGCGCGCATCTTCACCGTGCCGATGCGGTGGACGTTCACCACGTTCCGGTCGACGTCCGCGGCGACGTCGTACATCATCCGGCGCACGGCGGCGATCCGGTCGGTGAGGGCGTCGACGCGGGACCGGTCGGCCTTGGGCAGCACCGGGCGGTGCTCGGCGAGGTAGTCGACGGCCGCCTGCGTGAGGCCCAGCGTCATCGCGCCCAGACCCGGCCGGAACCGCAGCAGGGCGTGCAGTGCGCCGTAGATGCCGCGGCGGCTGGGCGGGCGGTGCCTGCCCAGCACGCGGTCCGCCGGGATGCGGACGCCGTCGAACCGCAGGTGGCTGATCCGCGCGCCGCGCAAGCCGATCATCGGCAGCAGTTCGCCGGTGAAGCCCTCGTCCGACGGGTCGACCACGACTGCCTCGATGCCCCACGGGCCGGGCGCGCGGCGGCAGAACACGACGCCGAGCTGCGCGCGGGCCCCGTTGCCGATGTACTTCTTCTCGCCGAAGAGGAGCCAGTCGTCGCCGTCGGGCACGAGCCGCGTCTCCAGCTCCAGCGCCGCCGAGCCCTTGCCCGGTTCGGTCAGGCCGAAGAACGTCCACTTCGGACCGTCGTCCACCTGGCCGAAGAACGACTCGCGCTGGGCGTCGTCACCCAGCTCCCGCACCACGTCCCGGCACAGGCCCGCGCCGGGGCCCGCGAGGATCGCGCCGGGATCGCCGTGCGACAACGCCTCCAGCACGACGCACAGCGCGGTGCAGGTCGGGTCGAACGGGTCCACGACCGGGGCGCCGGTCTGGAACTCCGGCGGGGTGAAGATCTGGCCCAGCACCCCGAACGCGGGCAGGTGCAGGAAGTCGCGGATCGAGTCCGGGTCGCGGTCCAGCGCGATCCCGACCTCGCGGAACGTCGGCGACACCTCGCGGCACTGGGAGTGCAGGCGCCGCAACGGCTCGGTGAGCGCCTCACCGCCCCGCTCGACGTCGTGGCTCAGCAGGCTCGTCATCGGTTCTCCTCGCCGGGGTGCAGGTAGACGTTGCCGGTGACCTCGGCCAGGTGCAGGTCGCCGCCGGGACCGGAGACCAGGAAGCTGCTCGCGCCCAGCAGGGTCAGCAGCAGCCGACCGGCCCCCACCAGGCCCTGGTGGGCCCGCCAGCGGGTCGCCGCGTCGTGCGGGCGCAGCGCCTCGCTCTCGCGGACCTCGATGGCGACGTCGCCCAGCGACGCCTGCACGAGCTGCCGGTCCAGCAGGGTCGTGTCGCCGGAGGTGCGGCTGTTCAGGTGCTCGACGGCGTGGTCGATCCCCTGTCGCAGCAGGGATCGGTGCAGGTCCAGCAGCCCGTCGGCGAACCGGTCGAGCACGTCCCGCGGATCCGGCTCGGAGCGGGTCACCCCGACGCCGAACCGGTTCAGCGGGTGCTCGCCCGCGACGTTGTCGCGCGAGGCGACGACGACGCCCGACGCCGAGGCGACGAGGTGGTCGCCCGCCGTGCGGTCGTGCAGCGCGTCCAGCAGCGCCGGGTAGCTCACGTGGTGCCCTCCGTGTCTCGGCGGCGCAGCAGCGCCGCGTGGCTGCGACCCGTGCGCGGGTCGGTGTCGCACAGGACGACCGCGTCGTGGCAGTCCGCCCACTCCTCGTGGTGCCGGGCCAGGTCCAGCCACACGCTCGTGCAGTAGGAGCCGGGTGCGACGCGGTGCTCGGCCAGGCCCGTCGCCGCGACCTGGTCGGCGTCGGTCCACGGCCCGGCCACCACGAGCGGGTTCTCACCCACGACGGTGTCGCGGAGCAGCGCGGGCAGGTCGGCCGCGGGGGGTACCGCGACCACCTCCCACGGGCCGCTCCCGTGGCCCAGCAGCAGGACCGCCGCCGAGTCCGCGAGCTTCCCGTCCCGCGCCAGGGGTTCGTCCTGGCCGAACGTCGACTGCTCCACCACGACCACGGCCAGCAGGCGGCAGCGACCGGACCCGGCGTAGGCGTTGCCGATCCGCAGCGCGGTGAACGGCGCCCGCAGCCCCTGGTCGGAGATCGCGAAGTTCTCCGAACCGCCGCCGACGAGCTTGTCGACGTGCCCGCCGATCGAGCGGAACGGGTAGTGGTCGGGCAGGCCGTGGGCGATGACCACCAGGTCCGGGCTCGGCCGTTCGCCGAGCCCGTCCAGCGCTCGCTCGGCCAGTTCCTGGAAGCCGATGTTCGCGCCCCGCTTGAGGAACTCCTCGTCGAAGGGAACGCCGAACGGCGCCAGCAGGTCCTGCTGGTAGGACACCAGCCAGTCGTCGCGCCGGTAGGGGTGGCGGTGGTCGGCGACGAACGCGCTCGCCGCCTGGAGCGTCAGCGCCACGTCATACCGAGACGTCGAGGTTGCCCTCGATGTAGTCGGCCAGGGTGCCGATGGTCTGGAAGTTCTCCATCTGCAGCGACTCCGGGTCGACCTCGATCCCGGTCTGGTCCTCCAGCGCCATCAGCAGGGTCAGCACGGACGTCGAGTCCAGGTGCAGGTCCTCGAACAGCCGGGTCTCCTCGGTCACGTCCGGGTACTCCCGCTGCATGATCTCCGACAGCGCGCCGGTGATGGTCTTGACCACGCTCGAACGATCCATTGTGGACTCCTATTCTCGGATGGAGACGAGTTCCTGCTTGCCGAGCAGGTCGTCGGCGGTGTCGCGGCGGCGCACCAGGTGCGGCGTGCCGTCGAGCACCAGCACCTCGGCCGGGAAGCCGTGGCTCAGGAACAGACCGGGGGAGGCGGAGGGGCCGTACGCGCCGGACCGCTCGACGCCGATCAGGTCGCCCGGCCGCACCTCCGGCAGCGCGACCTGCTTGGCCACCACGTCGTTCGGCGTGCACAGCGGCCCGGTGATGTTGTACGGCCGGAACGCGGGCTCGGTGTAGCGGGTCAGCGACCGCACCGGGAAGTTGCGCTTCACGAAGCTGCCGATGCCGACCGCGGCCATGTGGTGGTTCGTGCCGCCGTCGGCCACGACGAACCACTCGCCCATGGACTCCTTCACGTACCGCGCCCGCACCACGTACGTGCCGCACCAGCCGACCAGGTAGCGGCCGAGCTCGGTGATCACCCGGCAGCCCTCCCGCCGGTCGAGGAACGCGCCCACGGCGGTGTTCACGCCCGCCGCCAGCAGGTCGACGTCGAGGTCCTTCTCGTTGTCGAAGTACGGCACGCCGAGCCCGCCGCCGATGTCGACGGTCCGCAGCGCGAAGCCGAGTTCGACGGACAGCTCCTCGGCGGCGGCGAGGATGCCGCGGGTGTTGTGCACGACGTCCTCGGCGTCCAGGATGCGCGTGCCCATGTAGCCGTGGACCCCGATGACCTCGATGTGCCGCAACGACCTCAGGAACGACCCCGACCGCAGCAGCACGTCCTGGTCGATGCCGAACTGGCGCGGTTTGCCGCCCATCGCGAGCCGGGCGCCCTTGGACTCGAACGACGGGTTGACCCGCAGCATCACCCGCACGCCGCCGGGCACCCGCATGTCGTTGAGCAGCTCCAGCTCGTCCAACGACTCGGCGACGATCGCGTGCACGCCGAGGTCCACGCACGCGCGCAGCTCGTCGAGCGACTTGCCGGGGCCGAGGAAGATCACGTCCTCCGGCGCGGCGCCCGCCCGCTGCGCGGTCATCAGCTCCACCAGCGAGGAGACCTCGATGCCCGCGCCGAGCGAGCGGAGCACCGCGCACACGCTGACGTTCGGGTTCGCCTTGGCGGAGTACAGGATGTCGACGCGCGGGTCGAGCCGTTCGCGCAGCGAGAGGTACACGTCGCGCAGCACGTCGCCGTCGTAGACGTACAGCGGGGTGCCGAACTCCTCGGCCAACGCGCTGATCGGGTGTCCCTGCACGGTGTACTCGCTCGTCATCGGTGCTCCAGCGTGGTGAGTGCGGTCTCGGTGGCGGCGTCCAGCTCGGCCAGTCGCGTCCGGTCCGGGGCGACGAGGACCGCGTAGAGGCGGCCCTCGAACGGCGCGTCGTCCGCCGCGTTCGCGTTGACCGTGCCCGCGCAGGTGATCACCACGCGCTCGCCGTCGCGGTCGTCCAGCAGCGGACCGAGCGCGGCGCGGACGGCGTCGAACGGGGTGCGCGCGGCCAGCCGCAGCGGGTAGTGCTTGGCCAGGCAGGCGCTGCCGTCGGGCAGCAGGCGTTCCGTGACACCGCCCTGGTAGGTCGACATGTTGAGCCGCGCGTTGATCTCCAGCAGCGGGTGCAGCACGCCGTCCAGGCCGACGATGGCGTCCACGCCCGCGATGCCGCTGAACCCGTCCGCGTGCAGCCGGGCGCCGATGACCTGGGCGGCGTGCCGCAGCTCGTCGTGGTGGTGCGGGTCGAGTTCGGCCGGGACGAGGTGGCCCTTGTGCACGCCGCCCTCGGTGAGGGCCTGCTTGACGAAGTCGAACGAGACTCCGCCGTCGCGGTCGACGGTGAACTGGTAGTTGAGGTCGAACCTCTTGGGCAGCCAGCGTTCCACGACGACGTGCAGCCGGTCGTCGCCGCTGCGGGCCGCTCGGCGGGTCACGAGCTTGCGGACGCCGGAGACCTTCACCTTGGCGTCCAGCACCACGAGTCCCTTGCCGGACACGCCGTACGCGTCCTTCACCACGACCCGCTCGCCCTGCTCGACCAGCGGCTCGACCTGGTCGAGCACGGCCAGGAACTCCGCGACGGTCTCGCACTCGAAGCCCGGCACCGGGCGCAGGCCACCGGCCACGGCGACCCGCCTGCCGTACACCTTGCTGTTCACCCGCTCGAACACCTCGGCGTTCGGCACCGCGAGCGGCAGTCCCGCGGCCTCGGCCAGCTCCTGCTCCAGCACCGTGGTGCCCATCGGCAGCAGCACGCCGCCGACGGCGCGCAGCGCGTCCAGCAGCACGGGGGAGTCGAGCGCGTTCTCCGTGGTGGAGCGGTTCGGATCGACGTTCTCGGGGACCAGCACGGTCGGCAGCGCGAACCCGAGGTCCTCGGCGTAGCGGCGGAAACCGGGGTCCAGGTCCTCCGAGAGCACCAGGAAGTCGTCCGGGCCCGCCAGGAGCACGCCCAGCTCCTCCATCCGCCGCACGAGCCGCGTGGAGCCCGAGAACGGCACGGTGGGCAGCCCGACGTGACCCACGGCCCAGAAGGCCTCCGCCTCGAAGTTGCACACCAGCACGAGCGGGGTGTCCTCGCCGCCGGTGAGCGCCTTCTTGATGCCCCGCAGGTAGTCCGTGGTCATTTCGCTCCTCCGCCGCGGTGCTCGATCACCATCGCCGCGTAGGTGGCCCCCAGGCCCACCGACGTCAGCAGGTACAGACCGCCCTCGACCAGCAGTCCCTCGTCGCGCAGGGTGGCGTAGTTGAGGAACGGGTCGGCGCAGCAGCAGTGGCTGTAGCGCCCGATGTTGTCGAAGAACGCCCGCGACCGGTCGACGCCCAGCTCGTCGAGCGTGCGCCACCAGAGCAGCTTGCTCACGTTGTGCGGCACCAGCATCGTGATGTCGTCGAGCGCGAGTCCGGCCTGCCCCAGGGCTTTGTGGATCGCCTCGGACAGGAAGGCCGTGTAGTTGTCGTTGAACTCCGCGACCAGGTCGTCCGCCAGGTACACGCCGTCCGACAGCAGCACCTGGGTCTTGGTGGCGTACGCGCGCACCACGTCCCCGGTGCCGCCCGCGCCGACCAGGCACGCCGTCGACGCCTCGCCGAGGATGGTGGTGTTGTTGACGACCCGGAACCGCGCCGTCACGGGCTTCTCGCCGGTGATGACGAGCGCGCGGGCGGTCGGGTCGTCCTCCGCGCGCAGCAGCTCGCCCGCGATGTCGATCGCGGCCAGCCCGCTCGCGCAGTGCTGCTGGGTGACCGCGAACGCGTCGGCGTTCACCAGGCCGAGCGCTTCGCGGATCACGTCGGAGGCGTCGACGTGCGACGGCGTCACGTCGAGCACGGTGTGGGCGAACAGCAGGTACCTGATCACGCTCGGGTCCGGGACCGCCTTGACGACGAGGTCGGCCGCGGCGGTGACGAGTCCGAACAGGTCGAGCCGTGGGTCCTCGTGCAGCCGGTCGAACCCGTGGATGTTGCGGAACATCCGGACCACGTACTTGTGCAGCCCCAACGATTCCCCGACCTCCTCGATGGGGACCGAGTTGCTCGGCGTGAAGGCGGCGATCCGCTCCAAGGTGGTGACCCGACTGGACATGCGGCAGACGTTAGGGAGGTTGTCCAGACCACAGCATGGGGGGAATCCCTACACCTGGACCCCTACGGCCGAGTGCGCAGCGGCTTGAGCAGGCAGTCGAACGCCGGGCTGCTCGGCGTGAACGTCGTGGTGGCGATCGGCGTCCAGCCCCAGCGCAGGTAGGCCGAGCGCGCGAGCTCGTTGTCCGGTTCGACGCACATGAGGCCGCGTTCCTCCGCGCGGGTGCGCAGGAACTCGTCGTGCAGGGTGCGGGCGATCCCCCTGCCGCGCCAGCGCTCGCGCACCATGATCTCCTGGATGAACACGGTCCGCACGCCGGTCTCCGCCGTGGTCCCGGCGGGCAGGACGTCCTTCAGCGGCGACCACCAGCGGGTGTAGGCGGGCAGGGCGAAGCCGTACAGGTAGCCCGCGGTCTCGCCGTCGTCCTCGGCCGCGAGCAGGCCGAACCCCGGCTGCCGCGACGCGATGACGAGCCGGTCGCGGAACCTGTCGTCGGCGTAGTACGGGATGCCGCGGAACGGCGGCTCGGCGTGGACCTCGCCGTGCACGCGCACGGCCTCGTCCAGCACCGCGCGCGTTCCCTCCGCGTCGCGGCGGCGCAGCGTCACTGGTCTCATGACGCCCGATCCTGTCCTCGGCCGCCTCGTCGGTCCATGCCGTGAGCGGCGATTACTGGGCGGAACGAGGGTTTTCCCCCATGCTGCGGCGCGGGGGTCGCTCTACCGTCGGCACGGGTGTCAGCCAGCGGGAGGCAAGCGATGGGACAACTGCGCGTCGACTTCACCGGTGCTCGCGGCGGTGAGGGCCCGGTGACCCTCGGCCAGGGCAACGTGCTGGAGTGGATCGGCGCGCAGCGCCAGGAGCGCTCGGACATCCTGTGCCGCTTCGTCCCCGTGCCGGACGGCGTGGCACTGGCGGACATCGGCGAGGTGCTGGCCGTGCTGATCGCGCGGTACGAGGCGCTGCGGACCACCATCGTCCCCGGCGAACGGGCCAGGCAGGTCGTGGCGGCACTGGGCTCGCTGACCGTCGAGGTGACCGAACTGGACGGCCCCGAGGCGGAGCCGGTGCTGCGGGAACGGCTGGCGGCACAGCCGTTCGACTACGGCGTCGACCTGCCGCTGCGGGTCGCCGTCGCCACCCGCGACGGCGTGCCGCACCTGGTCGCGCTCGCGTTGTCGCACCTGGCCACGGACTTCGCCAGCATCTCGCTGGTGGCGGCGCAGGTGGCCTCCCTGCTGGCCGATCCCGCGCTGCGGGTCGTCGGCCCGACCGTGCACCAGCCGCTCGACCAGGCCGCGCTGGAGGCCACCGAGCCCGCTCGGCGGCGAGCGGCCGCGGCGGTCCGGTTCTGGGAGAACCAGCTCCGCCGGATGCCGCAGTGCGTGTTCTCCGTGCCCGTCGTGGGCGAGGACGGCTGCCGCGAGGGCTACCTGAGGTCACCCGCCGCGGGCCTGGCGCTGCCCGCGATCGTGGCCAGGACCGGGGTCAGCCACTCGACGGTCCTGCTCGCCGCGGCGGCGACGCTGCTCGCGGTGCGCACCGGCAACCCCCGAGGCGCGCTGGTGTCCATCTGCGGCAACCGGTTCCGGCCCGGCATGGCCGACTACGTCGGCACGATCGCGCAGGACGCGCTGGTGCCGTTCGAACTCGGTCGGTCCACTGTGGACGACGTGGTCCGCGGCGTCCAGCTGGCGACCATGAACGCCTACCGGTACAGCCAGTTCGAGGCGAAGCGGCTGTGGCCGGTGATGGACCGCGTGGCGGCCGAGCGCGGCACCCGGTTCCAGCGCGACTGCGTGTTCAACGACGTCGGCGCGCACGGCGAGGAGCGGTCGGTCGACCCCACGCCGCCCACCGCCGTCGAGCTGGCGGCCCAGGAGTCCTCGTTCACCTGGCTGCCCGCGACCTCCTACCCGGTGGCGTTCTACTTCACCGTGATCAGCGCGGGCCGCGACGTCCGGATCGCGCTGTACGCCGACACCCGCTACCTGCCGCCCGCCGACATCGAGGGGTTCCTGCGCGGGGTCGAGGCGCTGCTCGTCGCGTCCGCCGCCCGTGAGGTGCCGGTCGCGGAGGTGCCCGCGATCACCGGGATCGTGCCGGTGGAGCGCGGGGACGGCTGGGCGCTCGTCGACTCGTGCTGGGTGGAGGTGGCGGAGGTGCGGAAGGTGCTGGAGGAGGCGACCGGTGGGGCCGCGGCGGTGTTCCACTCGGACGACCTCGTCGGGTACGTGGTGGCGGACGAGAAGCCGCAGGCGATCCACGAGAAGTGCGTGGCCCTGCTGCCCGGCCGGTACACCGCGATGGCGCCCGGCCGGTACGTGGTGTGCGCCGCCGCGCCGGACGACCTCGCGGACCTCGCGGCCTGGCGGGCGATGCCGGTCGTGGCGGAGGGAACGGGTCGGTAATCGCGTTGCGACGGGACCGCTCCTCGCCGAGAGTGGTCGGATGGTCGTGCTGCGCGTGCTCGGGGTCGACGACTGGGCCGACTGGCGGGAACTCCGCCTGGCGGCGTTGCGGGACGCGCCGGACGTGTTCGGCTCCAAGCTCGCCGACTGGCAGGGGGACGGCGACCGCGAGGACCGCTGGCGTGCCCGGCTGGACGGCATGCACAACGTGCTGGCGCACCTGGACGGCGAGCCCGCCGGCATGGTGAGCGGGATGCCGCGCGGGCACGGCGTCGTGCTGATCTCGATGTGGGTGGCGCCGTTCGCCCGTGGTCGCGGTGTCGGTGACGCGCTGGTGGCCGCGGTGGTCGACCGGGCGGACGGGGTCGTGTCCCTGCTGGTGAAGGAGTCCAACCTGGCCGCCGCCTCCCTGTACCGGCGGCACGGCTTCGTGGACGACGGCCCGTGCGGCGGCGACGAGCGCCGGATGGTCCGCCACCCGTCCCGCTCCTGGCTCACGCCGCGCGCCGAGGTCCGGGCTTCGCCCATCGAGGGCCTCGGCCTGTTCGCCACCGAGCCGATCTCCGCGGGCGAGGTCGTGATGAGGCTGGGCGGTCGTCCCGTCGACGACGGCGAACTCGCCGCGCTCACCCCGCCGTACAGCAGCCTGACCGTCGGCGTCGGCCGTCACCTGGTGCTCGACCCGGCCCACCCGGTGCGGTACGGCAACCACTCGTGCGACCCGACGCTGTGGCACGTCGACGCGTCCACGATCGTCGCGCGGTCGGACGTCCGCGCCGGGGCGGAGCTGACCATCGACTACGCCACCCACAGCGGTGTCGAGTCGTGGCGGATGCCCTGCCGCTGCGGCACGTCCGAGTGCCGGGGCAGCGTGTCCGGCGCGGACTGGCGGCTGCCCCGGCTGCGCCGGGTGTACGGCGAGCACTGGAGCCCACCGCTGCTGGACCGCATCCGGTCGTGAGCCGGTCGGACCGGGTTCGGGCCGCCTGCCGTCCGCGCACCGCCGCACCCGATCCGCCCGGCGCCGAAACGCAGTCCTAGGTGGATTCCGCCCCGGACAGCCGCTGCGCCACCCCGACCCGCGACTTCACCCCCAGCTTGGTGAACATCCGGGCCAGGTGCGCCTCGACGGTCTTCGCGCTCAGGAACAGCCGCGCGGCGATCTCGCGGTTGGTCAGGCCGTCCGCGACCAGGCGGGCGATCTCGCGTTCCCGCCCCGACAGCGCGTCCACGGTGCCCACCGCGTCCGGGCGGCGGGGACGGGGAGCCCGTGCGCCGAGCCTGCTCTCGCTGTTGCGCACGCGGGTCAGCAGCCAGCCCGCCTCGCAGGCGGCGTAGCCGTTCTTGGCCAGGCCGAACTCGACGCGCGCCCGTTGCAGGTCACCGGCGGCGGACAGGGCGACGGCGGCCACGTCGTGCGCCATCGCCCGGTACAGCGGCGCCCGCGCCTCGGCGAACCAGTGGGCCGCGGTCTCGGCCTCGTCGACCGACAGCGGCAGCTGACCGCACTCGGCGAGCACGCGGGAGCGGGTCAGGTGGGCGATTCCGCGCTGGAACGGGAGGTCCAGGGCGGCGGCCAGCACCAGCGCGTGCTCGGACAGGTCGAGCGCCTCGTCCAGCGACCCCAGGTGCGCCTTGGCGACGGCGAGGGAACCGCACCACCGCACGGCGTGCAGGCCGACCACGTCCTTCGGGTCGTCGCCGACGTGCGGCGCGATGTGCTCGACGGCCGACTCCGGCCGGTCGGCGAACAGGTGCACGACCGGGACGAACACGGCCGCCTCCTCGGCCCACCACCGGGACTTGGCGCGGACCGCGGCGAGCGGCAGGGCGACCTCCGGGCCCTGCTGCCACAGCGCGGAGCGCAGCTCCACGGCGTCGGCCATGGCCGACGTCTCGGGGCTGCCGATGAGCGCGGACGTCTCGCGCGCGTCCTCGGCCCGCCGCCGGGCGCGGGTGAGCCTGCCCGCGCGGGCGTGCAGCGCGGAGTCCACGATCAGCAGGTACGGCAGCACGTGCGTCTGCCCGTTCGCCCTGGCGATGGCCAGGCCGCGTCCGAGGTGCCGGGCTCCGTCCGCGTAGCGCTCCAGGTGCAGCTCCAGCCACGCCAGCGGGGGCAGCAGGTGCAGGTGGTCGCGGAGTTCGGTGTCGGACAGGCCGTCGACCAGCCGCACCGCGTCGGCCAGGTGGTGGCGCGCCTCGGTGGTCTCCGCGCCGTGCAGCGCCGCCAGACCCAGCAAGGTCGTGCCCGCCGCGAGCTGCCCCCGGTCGCCGGCGGCGGTGTCCACGGCGGTGCGCGCGTGCGCCGCGCAGCCCACCAGGTCGCCGCGCAGCAGGTCGGTCGCGGCCAGCTCCACCACGATCCGGCCGCGTTCGGCCGGGTCGGCGGTCGACTCGGCCTCCAGCAGCGCGCGGGCTTCGTCCAGCCTGCCGAGCAGCCGGTCCACGACCGCGCAGAACCGCACGGCCACCGCGCGCAGCGGGCCGGGCACCTCCAGCACCTCGTGCAGGATCTCCCGGCTCTCCTCCAGGCCGCCGGTCAGCCCGAGCGCCCTCGCCAGCAGCAGCAACACCTCGGCCCGCCGCTCCGCGCGTTCGGGCAGCAGCCGCACCGCGGTGCGGGTCCACTCGACCGCGTGCGCGGGCGCGTTGTCGAGCGCGGCGGCGGCGGCCTCCACGAGCGTCGTGATCACGTCGTCGTCGCCGTGCCGGGCCGCGCGGCTCAGGTGGTGCGCCCGCAGCGGCAGCGGACCGCCACGGGCGCGCAGGTGCTCCTCGGCGCGGCGGTGGCCGTTGATCCGCCACGCGGGCCCGGCCGACTGGTACGCGGCGGCCCGCACCAGCGGGTGGCGGAACCGGAACCGGGATCCGGCGGTGCGCACGACGCCCAGCGCCACCAGGTCGTCCAGCGCGCGGCACACCTCGTCCTCCGGCGCGTCCGCGATGATCGTGACCAGGTCCAGTTCGGCCGGGTCGCCCGCGATGGCCGCGGCCTGCGCGACCAGCCGCCGCGTCGCGTCCAGCGAGCGCAGCTCGGTCATCAGCAGCGCTTGCAGCCGTCGGGGCATCTCGTCCGGGTCGGCGTGGTCGGGATCGGCGAGGGCGGCGACCGTCCGGTCGTCCACGCGGGCCAGCGCGTCCAGGTACAGCGGGTTGCCGCCGCTGGCCGCGAGCAGCAGCCGTCGGCGGCGCGCGGTCGCGTCCGGCAGGAGTTCCGCCACGTCCTCGGCGTCGAACGGGCCGGGAGCCAGTCGGGTCACGTCGGCCCTGGTCCTGGCGAGCGCGGCGGGCAGCCCCGGCGGCACGTGGTGGCCCCGGTAGGCGACGGCCACCAGCAGCGGGACGTTCGGCATGTCCTGGAGGAGGTGCTCGACCAGTTCCAGCGACGCCTCGTCGGCCCAGTGCAGGTCGTCCAGCAGCACGACCAGACCCGGTGGTTTCGCGAACCGGGTCACCACCCGGCGCACCGCCCGGTACAGCCGGTACCGCTCGGCGCCGCCCGCCAGACCCGCGGCGAGGTCGGGGGAGAGGGCGTCCAGCACCCTCCGCGTCTCGTCGTCGCCACCAGGACCCGCCAGCCGTTCCAGCGCCTCGCCGACCATGCCGAACGGGACGTCGCGCTCGTATTCGCCCGCGCGACCCGATACCAATTCCATTCGGTGGTCTGCGGCCATTCGGGCGAGTTCGTCCAGTAATCGCGTCTTGCCGATTCCGGTCTCGCCGTGGATCTCCACCACCTGCGGTCGACTATCGCGCAATCGGCCCAGCACTTCGGTGAGATTGCCCAGCTCGATCCGTCTGCCTGCGGTTCTGGTCTCGGGTGCGAGGGCTTCCGGATCGGCGGCATCCACCACTCGTGCTCCTCGTTTCCGATTTTTACGGAAGTCGGAAAACGCGATGGTAGGGGAGCGGTCAAGGCCTGTCGATCAGTGCGAATGCGGAACCCCTATGGACGCTATTCGCCCTGGAACCGGCACTCCCGGTCCCGGCCGACGACTTCGCGTCCGAACAGCCGCCGGGGGCGTTCGTCCACCAGGACGAACCCCTCCCGCTGGTAGATCCGCACGGCCAGGTCGTCTGCCTCGAAGCGGGTCGGGATCCGGCTCAGGTACCCCGCGTCCAGCCCGAGGTCGCCGCGCAGGTCGGCGACCGTCGTCGTCGACGACCTCAACCAGGTCGTTGACCGTGTCGAAGGTGCTGGCGAACGAAACCCGGGACCCCTCCGGTCATTCCGGTGAGTCCTGGCCCTTGGTGATCGTCCGAGCCACGCCGGCGGTCCCACCGGAGTGCTGCGGTCGACACCGACGCCAGGACCTCATGACGTGTCAGGCGCGAGGCCTCACGGCCGGTAGATCGCGAGCGCGGCGGGGTGGGAGCGGAACTCGAACCGGTCGCCCGTCGGGCCCACCTCGCCGTCCGTCGCGATCGCCACGTCCGTGCCGAACACCTGCACGTCCATCGTGCGGGTCTCCATGTGCCGGTAGGTGCGGCTGCGGTGCAGGGAGCCGAGCAGCGCGCCGATGAAGAACCTGGTGCGCGAGTACCGGGTGTCCGCGCGGATGAACCGCACGTCCATCAGGCCCGAGTCCAGCTTCGGGCGGGTGGTCGGGGCGAAGCCCTTCGGCAGGTACGGGCCGTTGCCGACGAACAGCATCCACACCAGGTGCGGCTCGCCGTTCAGCTCCATGCGCAGCGGCTGCGACGTCCTCAGCACCTTCGCCATGGCCAGGCCCGCGGCGGGCCACTTGCCCCACCGCTTCTCCATCTTCTCCCGCATCCGCACCATGTCCGGGTAGCCGCCGAGGCTCGCCGTGTTCACGAACCAGATCCGGTCACCGCCGTCCACCTCCACGGTCGCCAGGTCGACCCGCACGCCGTCGCCCGCCTGCACCGCCGCCTCGGCGTCCGCCAGCCCGTCGACGCCCACGTCCCTGGCGAAGTGGTTGAGCGTGCCCGCGGGCACCAGCACGAGCGGCAACTCGTGCTCGGCGGCCAAGGCTGCCACCGCTGCGACGGTCCCGTCTCCGCCCGCGACACCGAGGGCGACCGGGTGGTGGTCGTCGATCACGGTGTCGAGCTCGTCGATCGGGACGACGATCGCCTTCGGCCACGCCTGCTGGATCTGCTCGGACGGGTCCGCCGCGGTCGGCCCCGAGCCGGGGTTGACGACCACCACCAGGCCCTCGCCGTCGACCAGCTCGTCCAACGTCGTGTGCTCGTAGGCCGAGGCGGGCTCCTCGCGGCCCAGCGGCCACCAGCGGCGCGTCAGCAGGCCCGCGCCGACGCCGATCGCCGCGCCCGCCGCCACGTCGGACGGCCAGTGCACGCCGGTGTGCACGCGCGAGTACGCCACGGCCGCGGCGATCGGGGCGATCACGGCCGCCGCCTTCGGCGAGTCCATCGCGATGGCCGTCGTGAACGCCGCCGCGGAGGCCGCGTGCCCGGACGGGAAGGACGACGACGTGGGCCGCTTGGTCAGCCGTCGCGACACCGGGACCAGGTCCGCGGCGGGCCTGCGCCGGGGGAACAGGGTCTTGCCGACCGCGTTCGCGCTGAAGCTGGCGCCCGCGATGGCCACCACGCCGCGCAGCGCGGCCTTGCGGGTTATTCCTTTCCGCGTGGCAAGAAGACCGGCGATCACGAACCACAGCACCCCGTGGTTCGCCGTCTTCGTCAACCTCTTCAACCCGGCATCCGCCGAGGTCAACGGCATGTTCGCGCTCCGGCGAACCAGCTTCTGGTCGAGCAGTCCGACCCTTGCCCCCGACTTGCGCACTCGTCTCAACACACGACGACGTTAGCCCGAAACGGGCACGCCGCCCGTTTGGATCACTGATCGCGGGACGTTTTGCGCCTACTGTTGGGGGATGCAGCGGCGGATCTTCGGCATTGAGACTGAGTTCGGGGTGACCTGCACCTTCCACGGGCAGCGCAGGCTGTCCCCGGATGAGGTCGCGCGGTATCTGTTCCGCCGGGTCGTGTCGTGGGGGCGTTCGTCGAACGTCTTCCTGCGCAACGGCTCCCGGCTGTACCTGGACGTGGGCTCCCACCCGGAGTACGCGACGGCCGAGTGCGACGACCTGGCCCAGCTCGTCACCCACGACAAGGCGGGGGAGCGGATCCTGGAGGACCTGCTCGTCGACGCCGAACGCAGGCTCGCCGACGAGGGCATCGGCGGCGACATCTTCCTGTTCAAGAACAACACCGACTCGGCGGGCAACTCCTACGGCTGCCACGAGAACTACCTGGTCGCCCGCGCGGGGGAGTTCTCCCGCATCGCGGACGTCCTGCTGCCGTTCCTGGTGACCCGCCAGCTCATCTGCGGCGCGGGGAAGGTCCTCCAGACCCCCCGCGGCGCGGTGTTCTGCCTCTCGCAGCGCGCCGAGCACATCTGGGAGGGCGTCTCCAGCGCCACGACCCGGTCCCGCCCGATCATCAACACCCGCGACGAGCCGCACGCGGACGCCGAGCGCTACCGCAGGCTGCACGTCATCGTGGGCGACTCCAACATGTCCGAGGTGACGACGCTGCTCAAGGTGGGCAGCGCGAACCTCGTGCTGGAGATGATCGAGCAGGGCGTGCAGTTCCGGGACTTCTCCCTGGACAACCCGATAAGGGCCATCCGCGAGATCAGCCACGACCTCACCGGTCGCCGCACCGTCCGGCTCGCGGGCGGCAAGGAGGCGTCGGCGCTGGACATCCAGCGCGAGTACTACGAGCGGGCCGTCGAACACGTCGCCAAGCGCTCGCCCGACCCGATGGCCGAGCGCGTGCTCGAACTGTGGGGCCGGACGCTCGACGCGATCGAGGCCGAGGACCTGTCCAAGATCGATCGCGAGATCGACTGGGCCATCAAGCACCGGCTGATGCAGCGCTACCAGCTCAAGCACGACATGGACCTGTCCAACCCGCGCATCGCGCAGATCGACCTGGCCTACCACGACATCCGTCGCGGCCGGGGAATCTTCGACCTGCTCCAGCGCAAGGGCCAGGTCGAGCGGGTCACCGACGACGGCGAGATCGAGGCCGCCAAGGACACCCCGCCGCAGACCACGCGGGCGAAGCTGCGCGGCGACTTCATCGCCGCCGCCCAGGCCGCCGGTCGCGACTTCACCGTCGACTGGGTGCACCTGAAGCTGAACGACCAGGCGCAGCGCACCGTGCTGTGCAAGGACCCGTTCCGGGCGGTCGACGAACGCGTCGAGCGGCTGATCGCCTCCCTGTAGTCCTGGCACGTCCCCGGAGGGGATCCCTACTTCGGTAGGGGTCCCCTCCGGGTGCGTTGTGGGGCAGCATGACCGCAACCGAGAGGGGCGGACATGCGGGTGTTGGGCGTTGTGGTCGCGGTCTTGCTGTCGTTGCTGGTTCCCGCGGTGGGGGTCGCCGCCGGTGGACCCACGTGGGTGATGAAGACGACCGGGACGGACGCCCAGCTCCGCGGGCTGTCGGCGATCGACAGCAGGGTGGCGTGGGTCAGCGGGTCGAAGGGGACGGTGCTGCGGACCGTCGACGGCGGGACCACGTGGAAGTCGGTCGGGCCTCCGGACACGGCTGGGCTGGAGTTCCGCGACATCCAGGCGTTCGACGCGCTGCACGCGGTGGTGCTGTCCATCGGGCTGGGGGATTCGTCGCGGATCTACCGGACGGCTGATGGCGGGCGGACCTGGGCGTTGACGTTCCGGAACACCGAGGAGAAGGCGTTCTACGACTGCGTGGCGTTCTTCGACCGGTTCCGGGGACTGGCCATGGGGGATCCCGTGGACGGGAAGTTCCGGATCTTGTCGACCGTGGACGGCGGGCGCTCCTGGGCGTTGGTGCCCGAGGCGAACTTCCCGCCCGCGCTTGAAGGTGAAGCGGGATTTGCTGCCAGTGGGCAGTGCATCGCCACGTCGGGGCGGTTCGACGCCTGGTTCGCCACCGGTGGCGGGGCTTCCGCTCGGGTGTTGAGGTCCGTGGACGGTGGGCGGCACTGGAAGGCTTCCTCCACGCCGCTGCTGAGCCTGCCGTCCGCCGGGGTGTTCGCTGTCGCGTTCCGGACGCCGTTCCAGGGGATTGCCGTGGGTGGGGATTACGCGCGCCCGTCGGAGCCCGTGGTGGGGGTGGCGTTGTCATCCGATCGTGGGCGGAGTTGGGTCGTGCCGCCGGAGGCTCCTGTGGGGTATCGGTCCGGGGTGGCTTGGCGGGGGTCTTCGGTTATCGCCGTCGGGCCCACCGGTAGTGATGTGAGTGTGGATGGTGGGCGGCACTGGCGGTCGTTCGACGTCGGCAGTTTCGATACCGTGGATTGCACTTGGATGCGGGTTTGTTGGGCCTCTGGGGAGAAGGGGCGGGTTGGGGTTTTGCGGGGGTGAGTTCGTGGGGCCTTCTTTCGGGTTCGTGTGGGTTGGTTTAGGTGGGTCGGTCTCACCCCGATCGCGGATTATTTCCATGGCCCTTCCGCTTTGTCAAGGCGGGAAAGATGCCTTGACAAAGCGGAAGGGCCATGAAGGGCGCTCAGGATCGGGGTGAGGCCGGGGAGTGGGTTCGGACTCCGTGGGTTGGGTTGTGTGCGGGGGTGGGTTTGGGCCGGGGCCGGTCAGGTTGGCCCTGTGGCCCTGTTTGGGTCGGTTGGTCGTGGGGTTGGGGCTGTGCGTTGTGGTGAGAATTCTGGCGGATCGGCGTAGTGGGGCTTGAAGTGCTGAGTCCTAATAGCGCTCTTGTCTCGACCATCAAATCAGCCGGTACCTGAGCGGGCCCCCGGCCCCAACTCCTCCGCGAACGTTGTCCTGTCGGCTGCTCGAATCCATTCTCCGGCCTGATCCCGATCCTCAGCGCACTTCATGGCCCTTTCTGTTTGTCAAGGCATCTTTCCCGCCTTGGCAAACAGAAAGGGCCATTGAGATAATTGCGCGATCGGGATGAGGTCAAACCCAAGGCCACGCCAGGCAACCCCGAACCACCTCAAGCGGGCCTGAACCCGTGAACGAACCCCGTGAACGGACCGTTCACCAGACCTCGATCACGGGTACGGAGGCATCCGGTCGTCCGACGGGGTTAGGGTTGCGCGGTGTCCACCACCCGTGCTGAACGGCTTGTCAACCTGGTCTTGTGCCTGCTGTCGACCCGCCAGTTCCTGAGCGCCGAGCGCATCCGGGGCATCGTGCCCGGCTACGCCGACGCGCTCAGCGATGAGGCGTTCTACCGGATGTTCGAGCGGGACAAGACCGAGTTGCGGGATCTCGGGGTGCCGTTGGAGACCGGGCGCACCGGTTCGTTCGAGACGACGGACGGGTACCGGATCGCGCGTCGGGACTACGAGCTCGGCGACATCGACCTGCTGCCGGACGAGGCCGCCGCCGTGGCGTTGGCCGCGCGGCTCTGGGACTCGCCGCAGTTCACCGGGGCCGCTCACGGGGCGCTGATCAAGTTGCGTGCGGCCGGCGTGGACGTCGACCAGGACGTGCGGGCGGCGGTGGAGCCGAAGGTGCGCACCAGCGAGCCCGCGTTCCCGTCGCTGTTGGCCGCGGTGCAGGCCGGGCAGGTCGTGGAGTTCGACTACCGGCGCCTGCCCGCGACGGACGTGGGCACCCGGACCATCGAGCCGTGGGGCGTGGTGGCCCGGCGTGGGCGCTGGTACCTGGTCGGGCACGACCGCGACCGGAACGCCGCGCGGTGCTTCCGGCTGTCGCGGGTGGTCGGTGAGGTGCGCACGGTCGGCAAGCCCGGAGTGGTGGAGCGGCCGGTGGACGTGGACCTGCTGAGCTTCGTCGCGACCACCCAGAACGACCCGCCGCCCGCTTCGCCGACCCGGCTGTGGGTGGCCAAGGGGCGGGCGCAGGGGTTGCGGCGGCGGGCGAACGTGGTCGGCGAGCAGCTCGTGGACGGTGAGCTGGGCGACCTGGTCGAGATCGAGCTGCGGTTCCCCGACTCGGCGGCCCGGTGGATCGCGGGTTTCGGGCCGGACGTGCTGGTGCTGGAACCCGACGTGTTGGCGAAGTCGGTGCGGGAACGGCTGCTGGGCGCGCTGCGCTCGCAGCGCGGTGCGGAGGTGGGGTCGTGAGCGCGTCGTCGGAACGGGTGCCGCGCCTGCTCGCGCTGGTGCCGTACCTGCTGGCCCGGCCGGGGATCCCGCTGCGCGAGGTCGCCGAGGACTTCGAGGTGCCGGAGAAGCAGCTCCGCAAGGACCTCGAACTGCTGTGGATGTGCGGGCTGCCGGGCTACGGTCCCGGCGACCTGATCGACCTGTCGTTCGAGGGCGACACGGTCACCGTCGGCTTCGACGCGGGCATGAGCCGTCCGCTGCGGCTGACCGCGGCCGAGGCGACGTCGCTGCTGGTGGCGCTGCGGGCGCTGAGCGACACGCCGGGCCTCCTGGACGTCGAGGCGGTCCAGCGGGCCGTGGCGAAGATCGAGGCGGCCGTGGGGCAGGCGCAGCCCGCCGGGGTGACGGTCGGGCTCGCGATCCGCGAGGCTCCGGAGACCGCGCAGGTCAGGGACTCGCTCCAGGACGGTGTTCGCCGCGGTCGGGCGCTGCGGCTGAGGTACTACACGCCCTCGCGCGACGAGATCACCGACCGGGTCGTCGACCCGCTGCGGATGCTGCTCGTGGAGGGCTACAGCTACCTGGAGGCCTGGTGCCGCGGGGCCGACGGCGTGCGGCTGTTCCGGCTCGACCGGATCGACGAGGTCGAGGTGCTGGACGAGAGCGCGGCACCGCCGCCGCACGCGCGGCTGACCGACACCTCGGAGGGGTTGTTCCAGCCGGACCCGTCGCAGCGGATCGCCGTGCTCGTGCTCGAACCGGACGCGCGGTGGGTCAGCGAGTACTACCCGGTGGAGGACGTGATCGAACTCGGCCGCGGCCGGGCGCGGGTGATGATGCGGTACACCGACCTGTCGTGGATGGCCAGGCTGACCCTGGGGCTCGGCGGCGACGTGCACGTGGAGCACCCGGCCGAGCTGGCGGACGAGGTCGTGCGCCAGGCGACCGAGGCTCTGCGTCGGGTGGAACACCTGCCGGCCACCTAGGACCAGTACGGTGAGGGGGTGCCGTACTTGCCGAGCCTGGCGCTCGTGGTCGTAGGAGTGGTCGCGCTCGTCGTGATCGCGATCCGAGTGGTCGGTTCCCTGCGTCGTTTCACCGGGACCAGTTCCGCGGTGAGCGACAATGTGGGCAACGGTGTCGGGTTGCTGAAGGCGCGGTCGGCCGCGCTGTCGGTGGCCTTCGCCGAACGGCGCAAGGAACAGCCCCGCGTGCGATCGACGGACCGGGGGAGACAGGAGGACGACCGTGGGTAACCTCGGAGCTACAGAGCTGATCATCATCGCTGTGGTGATCATCCTGCTGTTCGGCGCGAAGAAGCTGCCCGACATGGCGCGCTCGCTCGGCAGGTCGGCGAAGATCCTCAAGGCGGAGACCAAGGGTCTGCGCGAGGACGACGACCAGTCGCAGCAGCAGACGCCCGCGCAGCAGTACGCGCAGCCGCCGGTCCAGCAGGCGCCGCAGCAGCTGCCGCCCGCCCAGCCGGTCGTGCCGCAGCCCGTCGTGGCGCAGCCGCAACCGGTCGTGCAGCCGGTCGTGGCGCAGCCGCAGCCGGTCGTGCAGCCGGTCGTGGCGCAGCCGCAGCCGGTCGTGCAGCAGCAGCCCGTTGACCAGAAGAACACCACCAACTGAGCTGAAGGACGGACCGCACGGTGGGCGCAAGTCCCGTCCGGTGGCTGGTGCAGCTCCGGGACCGCAGGAACAAGTCCGGTCGCCGGGGCAATCCCGACGGCACCATGTCCCTCAAGGACCACCTGTACGACCTCCGGAGCCGGTTGGCCTGGGGTCTGCTGTTCATCGCGGCAGGCGCGGTCTTCGGCTTCTTCTGGTGGGAGTGGCGGATCTTCGGCCTGCCCAGTCTCGGCGACGTCGTCATCGCCCCGTACTGCGGCATCCCGCTGGACAACCGGCTGCACCAGGGTGATGTCCCCTGCCAGCTGCTGCAGACGGAGCCCTTCGAGGGCTTCATGATCCGCTTGAAGGTCGGTGCGGCGGCGGGCATGGCCCTCACCGCGCCGCTGTGGCTGCACCAGGTGTGGAAGTTCATCGCGCCCGGCCTCTACTCGAAGGAGCGCAAGTTCGCGCTCGTCTTCGTGGGCGTCGCGTCGGTGCTCTTCATCCTCGGCGCGCTGCTGGCGTTCTACGTCGTCCCGCAGGGCCTGAACGTCCTGGTCGGGTTCGGCGACGAGAAGTTCCTGACCGCGCTGTCCGGTGGCGCGTACATCAACTTCGTGCTGGCGTTGCTGCTGATCTTCGGCGTGAGCTTCGAGCTGCCGCTGATCGTGGTGATGCTCAACCAGGTCGGCATGGTGAGCTACGAGAAGCTGAACAAGTGGCGCCGGGGCATCGTCTTCGGCCTGTTCATCTTCGCCGCCATCGCGACACCGGGCACCGACCCGATCTCGATGGTCTTCCTCGCCGTGGCGTTGACGCTGCTGTTCGAGCTGGCCATCCAGATAGCCCGCGTGCACGACCGGCGTGCGGCCAAGAAGCTCGCGGCGGCGGGCCTGGCCGAACTGGACGACAACGAGGCCGCGCCGTTCGACTACACGCCCTCCGCGGTCGAGGAGGAACCGGTGTCGCAACCCAGGGCAGAACCGGTGCCGTCGAAAGCGGAACCGAAGCGCGTCGACTACGACGACGCGACCTGAGCACGGGCCTTGCCGCCACCCGCGGCGAGGCCCGCTCTCGTTTCCGGGATATACGTCGGAATTCCTCGGCTGGCACGGCCCTGGCCGGTATGCTCCCCCGATCGTCCAGCGACCGATGGGGAACCACGCCACATGACGCACGCGGCCCTCCTGGTGTGCCCCACCTCCGGAAAGGGCCGGGCGGCGCGCATGGCGGGCACGGTCGCCGCGAGCCTGCGGGAGGCCGTCGACCGGCTCGACCTGCACGTCGGCTACAGCGCGGGGGACACCGCCCGGCTGGCCCGCAAGGCCGTGGCCGACGGTGTTGACGTCCTCGTGGTCCTCGGTGGTGACGGGGGCGCGCACCTGGGGGTCCAGGCGTGCGCCGAGAGCGGCACGGCGCTGGCCGTCGTCCCCGCGGGCACCGGCAACGACCTCGCGGCCGTGCTCGGCACGGCGTCCGTCGCCGACGTGGCCGCCGGTCTGAGGTCCGGGGTGCGCAAGCGGCTCGACCTCGGTCGGGTCTCCAACGGCACGTGGTTCGCGACCGTGCTGTGCGCCGGGTTCGACTCCGCGGTCAACGAGCGGGCGAACGCGATGCGCTGGCCCGCGGGTCCTCGCCGGTACGACCTGGCGATCCTGGCCGAACTGGCCGCGCTGCGAGCGCTGCCCTTGGTCGTGGAGACCGAGCACGGCACGGAGGAGTTGGACGCCACGCTCGTCGCGGTCGGCAACACGCGCTGCTACGGCGGCGGCATCCCGATCTGCCCCGACGCGGACCCGGCGGACGGGCTGTTCGACGTCACCGTGGTCACGGCCGTGAGCCGCACGGCGCTCGTGCGGATGCTGCCCACGTTGCGGACCGGTGGTCACGTCGATCACCTGGCGGTGCGGACGCTGCGCGCCAAGTCGGTCCACCTCGCGGGCGACAACGGCTGGGTCGGCTACGCCGACGGCGAGCGCGTCGAGGAGCTTCCGCTGGGGGTCGAGTGCCGTCCGGGCGCGCTGTCGGTCGTGTCCGCCTAGCCCTCTCGGCCGATTTCCTTCTCGTGAAGGCTCCGTTACGGTCTGTGTCTGGGAACGCTCCCAGAACTCTAAGGAGTCACCGTGCCAAGGTTGTCGCGTGTGCTCGCCGCCCTGCTCGCCGGGGTGTCCGTCGGTGCGCTGGTGCTCGTGGGAGGTCAGTCGGCCGCCTCGGCCGCTCCGGCGTGCGTGGTCACCTACCAGCCGAACCAGTGGCCGGGCGGGTTCACCGCGAACGTCGGCGTGACCAACAACGGCGTCCCGATCACCGCGTGGACGGTCACCTGGACCTACTCGGGCAGTCAGCAGATCACCTCGGGGTGGAACGCGGACGTCCGCCAGAGCGGGAAGCAGGTCACGGCCAAGAACGTCGCCCACAACGGCGCGCTCGGCACGGGTGGCAGCACGCAGTTCGGGTTCCAGGCCGCGTTCCAGGGCGTCAACGACGCGCCGGTCGACTTCGCGCTCAACGGCGTCGCCTGCAACGACCAGCCGCCGACGACGACCACGACGACCACGACGACCACGACGACCACCACTCCGCCTCAGCCTGGGACCTGCCCGGCGGGCGCGGTGTGCGACGACTTCGAACGGCAGACCGGCACGACGCCCAGCGGGCTGTGGACCGTGGGCGCGGCGAACTGCACCGGCACCGGCACGGTCTCGGTCGACAACGCGGTGGCCCACGGCGGCTCGCGCTCGGTCCGCGTCGACGGCAAGGCGGGCTACTG
Source organism: Umezawaea sp. cmx-9-4 (assembly GCA_049997955.1). Lineage (GTDB taxonomy): Bacteria > Actinomycetota > Actinomycetes > Mycobacteriales > Pseudonocardiaceae > Umezawaea. The sequence continues at coordinate 243,545 of JAEBDY010000007.1, forward strand.
CAACCACGCGTTCTTCGGCACCTCCGTCACGACGACCGGTGTCCTGCGGGTCCGCTACTACCTGCGGCACACCACGCCGCTGCCCATGAGCCACGTGACCACGGGCGCGCTGAAGGACTCCGCCGACGGTGGCCGCGACCTGCGGTTCGGCGGGCAGAACCAGGCGCTGCAGTGGAACCGCGAGTCCGACGACGCGACCCTGCCCGCGCAGAGCCCGGCGGGCGTGGCGCAGAGCGTGCCGCTGCCGGTGAACCAGTGGACCTGCGTGGAGTTCGAGATCGACCGCGCGGGCGGGCTGCGCACGTGGCTCGACTCCCGCGAGATCGCCGGCCTCAAGGTGGACGGCGTGCCGACGCCGGACGTCGACCAGCAGTGGCTCGTCCGCTCCGGCTGGCGGCCCGCTCCGGTCGACCTGCGGCTGGGCTGGGAGAGCTACGGCGAGGGCGCCGACACGCTGTGGTTCGACGACGTGGTGATCAGCGGAGCGCCCATCGGCTGCTGACGGCGACCAGACGCCGGGTCGTCGTCCACCGGCGGCCCCTGGCATCGAGGTCGTGACCAGAACCCTGAGCGCCGCTGTCGAACAGGGCGATCCACCGCTCCAGCGCGGCGTACGCGCCGTGCCGTCGAAGGCGAAGCCTTCGAGAAGCCGCCGAAGGCGACTGGTCTGTTCTCGGACACTGAAAGCCCTCGGACACCGAGAAGCCCTCGGGGACGACGCTGTCCCCGAGGGCTTCTCGACACCGACCGCTAGGCCATCGGACGGTCGGTCGGCTCGATCGGGCGGGGGAGCAGGTCGCGGCCGGTGAGGTACGCGTCGACGCCCGCGGCGGCCGAGCGGCCCTCCGCGATGGCCCACACGATCAGCGACTGGCCCCGGCCCATGTCACCCGCGACGAACACGCCGTCGACGGTCGTGGCGAACGAGCGGTCGCGGACGACGTTGCCGCGCGGGTCCAGCTCGACGCCCAGTTCCTCGACCAGGCCCGCCTTCTCCGGTCCGAGGAACCCCATCGCCAGCGTCACCAGCTGTGCCGGGATCACCCGCTCGGTGCCCTCGACGGGGGCGAACTTCCCCGCTTCGAAGGCGACCTCGACCAGCTTGAGCGACTGGACCGCGCCGTCCTCGTCGCCCTGGAACTCCACGGTGGACACCGCGTAGACGCGTTCGCCGCCCTCCTGGTGCGCGGAGGAGACCCGGTAGATCATCGAGTACGTCGGCCACGGGTTGTTGTCCGCCCGCACCTCCGGCGGCCTCGGCATGATCTCCAGCTGGGTCACGGACGCCGCGCCCTGGCGGTGGGCGGTGCCGACGCAGTCCGCGCCGGTGTCACCGCCGCCGATGACGACCACGTGCTTGCCCTCGGCGTGGATCGGCGACCGCTCCAGGTCGCCGCGCGCCACCTTGTTCGCGGGCGGCAGGTACTCCATCGCCTGGTGCACGCCCGTGAGCGAGCGACCGGGGATCGGCAGGTCGCGCCACGCCGTGGCGCCGCCCGCCAGCACCACGGCGTCGTAGGAAGCGCGCAGCTCCTCGACGGTGACGTCCACGCCGACGTTGACCGAGACGCGGAACTCGGTGCCCTCGGCCCGCATCTGGTCGAGCCTGCGGTCGAGCCGCCACTTCTCCATCTTGAACTCGGGGATGCCGTACCGCAGCAGCCCGCCGATCGCGTCGGCCCGCTCCAGCACCACGACGTCGTGGCCCGCGCGGGTCAACTGCTGCGCCGCGGCCAGCCCCGCGGGCCCGGAGCCCACCACGGCGACCTTCTTGCCGGTGCGGACCTCCGGGACCTGCGGGGTGATCCAACCCTCGTCCCACGCCCGGTCGACGATCGAGATCTCGACGCGCTTGATGGTCACCGGATCGTCGTTGATGCCGAGGACGCAGGCGGTCTCGCAGGGGGCGGGGCAGAGCGTCCCGGTGAACTCCGGGAAGTTGTTCGTGGCGTGCAGGCGTTCGCCGGCGTTCTGCCAGTCCTGCCGCCACACCAGGGTGTTCCACTCGGGGATGAGGTTGCCAAGCGGGCAACCCTGGTGGCAGAACGGGATGCCGCAGTCCATGCAGCGCCCGGCCTGCTTCTCCAGCCGCTGGCCCTCGAACTCGTCGTAGACCTCGCGCCAGTCCTTGAGGCGCAGGAACACCGGCCGGGTGGTCGGCACCTCACGCTCGGTGGTGAGAAAACCCCTCGGATCAGCCATGAGCGGCCTCCATGATCGCCTCGTTGACGTCGCGGCCGTCGCGCTCGGCCTGGGCCTGCGCCGCCAGCACCCGCTTGAAGTCCTTCGGCATGACCTTCGTGAACCGCTCCGCGGCCACGTCCCAGTCCGCCAGCAAACCCCGTGCCACGGCGGAATCCGTCTCCGCGTAGTGGCGTTCGACCACGTCGCGCAGGAACTCGCGCTCGTCGTCGGTGAGCCGGTCGAGGTCGACCATCTCGGGGTTCACCCGCTGCGGCAGCAGGTCCAGGGCGTAGGCGATGCCGCCGGACATGCCCGCCGCGAAGTTGCGGCCGGTCGGCCCGAGCACCACGACCCGGCCGCCGGTCATGTACTCGCAGCCGTGGTCGCCGACGCCTTCGACGACGGCCAGCGCGCCGGAGTTGCGGACGCAGAACCGCTCGCCGACCCGGCCGCGCAGGAAGATCTCGCCGCTGGTCGCCCCGTAGCCGATCACGTTGCCCGCGATGGTGTTCTGCTCCGCCGCGAACTGCGCGTCGGCCACCGGCCGGATGGTGATCCGTCCGCCGGACAGGCCCTTGCCGACGTAGTCGTTGCCGTCGCCGACCAGCCGCAGCGTGATGCCCTTCGGCAGGAACGCGCCGAACGACTGGCCCGCAGTGCCGGTGAAGGTGATGTCGATCGTGTTGTCCGGCAGCCCCTCACCGCCCCAGCGCTTGGTCAGCTCCGAGCCGAGCATGGTGCCGACCGTGCGGTTCACGTTGCGCACGGGCAGTTCCAGCCGCACCCGGTCGCCGGAGGACAACGCGCCCTCGGCGAGCTGGATCAGCGTGTTGTCGAGCGCCTTCTCCAGGCCGTGCTCCTGCTTCGTGGTGTGGTGCCGCGACGCGCGCGGCGGCAGCTCCGGCACGTGGAAGATCGGCGACAGGTCGAGACCGGCGGCCTTCCAGTGGTCGATCGCCTTGCGCTTGTCCAGCACCTCGGCGTGCCCGACGGCCTCCACGAGCGAGCGGAAACCGAGCTGGGCGAGGAGTTCCCTGACCTCCTGGGCGATGAACTGGAAGAAGTTCACCACGTGCTCGGCCTGGCCGGTGAACTTGGCGCGCAGCACCGGGTTCTGCGTCGCGACGCCGACCGGGCACGTGTCCAGGTGGCAGACCCGCATCATGACGCAGCCGGACACGACGAGCGGCGCGGTGGCGAAGCCGAACTCCTCCGCGCCGAGCAGCGCGGCGATCACGACGTCGCGGCCGGTCTTGAGCTGGCCGTCGGTCTGCACCACGATCCGGTCGCGCAACCTGTTGGCCAGCAACGTCTGCTGCGTCTCGGCGAGACCCAGCTCCCACGGTCCGCCCGCGTGCTTGAGGGAGGACAGGGGGGAGGCGCCGGTGCCGCCGTCGTGCCCGGAGATCAGCACCACGTCGGCGTGCGCCTTGGACACGCCCGCCGCGACCGTGCCGACACCGACCTCGGACACCAGCTTCACGTGGATGCGGGCGACCGGGTTGGCGTTCTTCAGGTCGTGGATGAGCTGGGCGAGGTCCTCGATGGAGTAGATGTCGTGGTGCGGCGGCGGGGAGATGAGCCCGACGCCCGGCGTGGAGTGCCGCGTCTTCGCGATCCACGGGTACACCTTCGTGCCGGGCAGCTGCCCGCCCTCGCCGGGCTTCGCGCCCTGCGCCATCTTGATCTGGATGTCGTCCGCGTTCACCAGGTACTCGCTGGTGACGCCGAACCGGCCGGACGCCACCTGCTTGATCGACGAGCGGCGCAGGTCGCCGTTGGCGTCGCGGGTGTAGCGGTCGCTGTCCTCGCCGCCCTCACCGGTGTTGGACTTCGCGCCCAGCCGGTTCATCGCGATCGCCAGGACCTCGTGCATCTCCTTGGAGATCGAGCCGTAGGAGATCGCCCCGGTGGCGAACCGCTTGACGATCTCGGAGACCGGTTCGACCTCCTCGATCGGCACCGGCGGCCGCAGCCCCTCCTTGAAGGCGAACAGGCCGCGCAGCGTGAGCAGCCGCTCGGACTGCTCGTCGACCGCGCGGGTGTACTCCTTGAAGACGTCGTAGCGCCCGGACCGCGTGGAGTGCTGGAGCTTGAACACGGTGGTGGGGTTGAACAGGTGCGCCTCGCCCTCGCGACGCCACTGGTACTCGCCGCCGACCTCCAGCTCGCGGTGGCTCGCGTGCATCCCGTCCTCCGGGAACGCCTTGCGGTGCCGCTTCGCCACCTCCTCCGCCAGCACGTCGAAGTCGACGCCGCCGAGCCGGGACGTGGTGCCGGTGAAGCAGTCGTCGATGACGGCCGAGCCGATGCCGATCGCCTCGAAGATCTGCGCGCCCGTGTAGGACGCGACCGTGGAGACGCCCATCTTCGACATCGTCTTGCGGACGCCCTTGCCCAGTGCCTTGATCAGGTTCCGGGCGGCGTGGTGCGGGTCGGTGTCGCCGAGCAGGCCGCGCCGGGCCAGGTCCTCCACGGTGCTCATCGCCAGGTACGGGTTCACGGCCTTGGCGCCGTACCCGATCAGCAGGGCCACGTGGTGCACCTCGCGGGCGTCGCCGGACTCCACGATGAGCCCGACCTGCGTGCGGGTCTTCTCGCGCACCAGGTGGTGGTGCACCGCGCCGGTCAGCAGCAGCGACGGGATCGGCGCCTTCGTCGCGGTCACGCCGCGGTCGGACAGCACGATCACGCGCGCGCCGTCCTCGATGGCCTCCGACACCTCGGAGCGGATCTGGTCCAGCCGGGCCACCAGCGCCGCGCCGCCGCCTCGCACGTCGTACGTGCCGCGGACCGTCACGGCCTGGAACTCACGAAACTCGCCGTCGTCGTTGACGTGCGTGATCTTGGCCAGCTCGTCGTTGTCCAGCACCGGGAACGGCAGCGTGATGCGCCTGCACGAGTCCGCGTCGGAGATCAGCAGGTTCGGCTCCGAGCCGACCGTGGTCTGCAACGAGGTGATCAGCTCTTCGCGGATCGAGTCCAGCGGTGGGTTGGTCACCTGGGCGAACAGCTGGGTGAAGTAGTCGAACAGCTGCCGCGGCCGGTTCGACAGCGGCGCGAACGGGGCGTCGTTGCCCATCGAGCCGATCGGCTCCGCGCCGGAGGCGGCCATCGGCCGCAGCAGGACGTTCAGCTCCTCCTCGGTGTAGCCGAAGGCCTGCTGGCGCACCACGAGCGAGGCGTGCGACGGCACCTCGCGCTCCCGCACCGGCAGGTCGTCGAGCGCCACGAGGCCGTCGGCGATCCAGTCGGCGTACGGGTGCGCGGCCGCCAGTTCGCCCTTGATCTCGTCGTCGTCGATGATCCGGCCCGCCGCGGTGTCCACGAGGAACATGCGGCCCGGCTCCAACCGTCCCTTCCGGACGATGGTCGCGGGGTCGAACTCCAGCACGCCCGCCTCGCTGCCGAGCACCACGAGCCCGTCCTCGGTCACCCAGTAGCGGGCCGGGCGCAGGCCGTTGCGGTCCAGCACCGCGCCGATGACCGTGCCGTCGGTGAACGACACCAGCGCGGGCCCGTCCCACGGCTCCATGAGCGTGGCGTGGAACTCGTAGAACGCGCGCCGCGCCGCGTCCATCTCGGTGTGGTTCTCCCACGCCTCCGGGATCATCATGAGCACCGCGTGCGGCAGCGAACGGCCGCCGAGGTGCAGCATCTCCAGCACCTCGTCGAACGTCGCCGAGTCGCTGGCGCCGCGGGTGATGACCGGGAAGATCCGGGACAGGTCGCCGTCGATGACGTCGGACGCGAGCGTCGACTCCCTGGCGTCCATCCAGTTCCGGTTGCCGCGCAACGTGTTGATCTCGCCGTTGTGCGCCACGTACCGGTACGGGTGCGCGAGCGGCCACGACGGGAACGTGTTGGTGGAGAACCGGGAGTGCACCAGGCCGATGGAGCTGGTGACCCGCTCGTCGGTGAGGTCCGGGAAGAACCTCTCCACCTGGGGCTCGGTCAGCATCCCCTTGTAGACGATCGTCCGCGCGGACAGCGACGGGAAGTACACGTCCGCCGCGTGCTCGGCGCGCTTGCGCACGACGAACGCCAACCGCTCCAACGCCAGCCCCTCGACGGCCGGGTTGCGCGGTGCGACGAACACCTGGGAGAAGTGCGGCATGGTCGTGGCCGCGGTGGGCCCGACGTGCTCGGTGTCGACCGGGAGGTCGCGCCAGCCGAGGACCTCCGCGTCCTCCTCCGCCGCGATCCGGGCGATGGTGGCGACGACCTCGGCGCGCTCGCCGGGGTCCACGGGCAGGAACGCCGTCCCCACGGCGTACCCACCCGCCCCCGGCAGCGCGAAGTCCACGACGTCGCGGTAGAAGTCGTGCGGCACCTGGATCAGGATCCCGGCGCCGTCGCCGGTCTCCGGCTCCGCGCCCCGAGCACCCCGGTGCTCCAGGTTGCGCAGCGCGATGAGCGCCTTGGACACGATGTCGTGGTTGCGGCGTCCGGCCAGATCGGCGACGAACGCGACTCCGCACGCGTCGTGCTCGAACTGCGGGTCGTACAGACCGGGTGTCGAGCTCGGTTGCTGCTGGTGGTGGGTCACAGCCTGCGGCCCTCCCATGGCTAGTCGCTGATTGGGGCACACGTCGTTCGGGCACACGTCGGTGGCCGGTGCCCAGCACGACGAGGTGTCGTGGGCACGGCCTGTGCGGTACAGCGGAACGTTCGGCTAACTACAGGTGGTGACCGCACGCCGTTGTGCGGGAGGCACTGCGTGGGCTTGCGCACGCGGCCGGATGGCGGATCGTGGTGCGCCCTGGTGTTGCGCCGGGGGTGACCCGGTCTTGTGACGATAGTGTGAATTCGTCGTTATGGCTCTAGTCCATCCAGGGCTCGTGGGAAATCACACCCTGTGTTGACTTTTTCGTGGTAGCCGGACCGGATTCCAGGCTGGACCGAATGGCCCACGCCCCGGTGTTCCGGCAGGTAGCCCGCGGGAAGTAGGGGTTCAGCGCTTGCGGCGCAGCAGGTAGGTGTCCATGATCCAGCCCTTGCGCTCCCGCGCCTCGGCGCGGGTCGCCACGATCCGCTCGCCGACCTCGTGGAGCGGGCCCGAGATGAGCAGTTCGTCCGGTGTGCCCACGTACGCGCCCCAGTAGATGTCCACGTCCTGGTCCACCCCGGTGAACGAGTTGTGCGCGTCCAGCATGACCACGACGTCGTCCACGTCGTCCGGGAAGCCCTCGGCGAGGCGTCGACCGGTGGTGATCTGCACGGGCCGCCCGACCCGGTTGAGGCTCGTCCGGTGCTTCGCGACCAGCGCCTGCACGCTGGTGATGCCGGGAACCACCTCGTGGTCGAACTCCACGCCGCCGCGCGCCAGGATGTCCTCGACGATGGCCAGCGTGCTGTCGTAGAGGGCCGGGTCGCCCCACACCAGGAAAGCGCCCGTCTGCCCGTCCGCCAGCTCGGTGCGGATGAGGTCCTCGCACACGTCCGCACGGCGGCGGCGCCAGTCGTGCACGGCCTCGGCGTACGCGGGGGTCGTCCGGTCGCGCTCGGGGTCGCGCGCCTCCACGACGCGGTAGGTCCTGTCGACGTGCCGGTCCAGGATCTCCTGGCGCACGTCCACCAGGTCCTGCTTGACCTCGCCCTTGTCGAGGACGAAGAACACGTCGACCCGGTTGAGCGCCTTGACCGCCTGGATGGTGACGTGGTCGGGGTCGCCCGCGCCGATGCCGATGAGGAGGATCTGCTTCACGGTCCGGAGTCTGCCGGCTCCGGACGACGCGGCTACCCGTGCTCGCCGACGGCGGCGCGCACGCACCCGGCCGCGGCGAGCAGCAGCGTGGCCGCGAGCACGGCGGACCACGCCGTCGCCGACGTGATCGCGATGGCGATGTTGGTCAGCCCCGTGATCGCGAACAAGACAGCGGGCACCAACCAAGCACGGTGGTAACCCTGGGTGACTTCGTATCTCACCGACTGGTCGATCATGGCGCACCTCCAACGTCCTGTGACGCGCATATCGGCGGCACGCCGAGCCGGGTTACCCACTTCGGCCCCGCTTCACGCTCCTTTCCGACGAGCGGTTGGTTTGGTGAGCCGGACGGTCATGCCTTGTCGAGCCTGGGGAAGGCGACCTCCCTGAGGAGCAGCAGCACGGCCGCTGCCAGGGGAATTGCGACGATTGCTCCAATTACGCCCAGGAGGGTCCCTCCAATGAGGACGGCGGCGACCGTGACGACGTCGGGGACCTGGACCACACGTCCCATGACCTTCGGCGCGAGGAGGTAGTTCTCCACCGCCTGGTAAACGATGAAGAACACGGCTGTCGCGATGCCTACGGGGAGTGACACGGTGAGGGCGATCAGGCTCACGACCACCGCCGCGATGGTCGCCCCGACGGCCGGGATGAGGTCCAGGATCATCACCCCGATGGAGAGCAGCAGCGCGTACGGGATGCCGAGGGCGATCAGCCAGATGAACGTCACACCGCCCGCGATGAGCGAGATCAGCACGTTGCCCAGCACGTAGCCGCCGATGCGGGCGAACATCTGGTCGCCGATCAGGATCGCGCGCGGCCTGCGGGAACTGGGCACGAACCGGTACATCGTGCGGCGGATCGCGGGCAGGTAGCCGAGGAAGTACGCGGTGAGGATCAGCGCGATCACCGTGTTGGTCAGCACCCCGAACACCATCCGACCCGCTCCCAGGATCCCGTTCATCAGGGTCTCCTGGTTCGTGCTGAGCAGTTCCTGCAACCGTTCCTGCACGTTGAACCGGGTGTCCAGCTCGGAGAACCACGAGCCCTTCGAGGTCAGGTCCCTCAGGTAGTCCGGTGCGCGGGACGCGAACTGCGTCGCCTGGTCCACCAGCGGGGTGATCGCCATGACCAGGAACCCGACGAACACGGCGACCAGCGTCATCAGCACCGCCGAGACCGCCGCGCCGCGGGGCCACCCGCGCTTCGCGAGCCACGACACCGCCGGTTCGAGGCCCACGGCGAGGAAGAACGCCAGCCCGATGAGGACCAGCACGTCCAGCGTGCCCAGCACGAGCTGGGTGAGCGCGTAGGTGACGGCCACCCCGGCCGCGGCCGCCATCCCGACGAAGAACGGGGAGCGGCGGTTGAGCGGCCGGCCGGGACGGCCCATCGGGCGCTCGTCGCTGCGCATCCGCTCCGCCTCGGCCTCCGCGTCGGCGATCGGCCCCTCGTCTTCCTCGTCGTGGGGTTGCGCCACCAGGTCGTGGTGCGCGTTCGCGGCGTCGTCAGCAGAATCGGACATGGCGCCCGGATGCCCTGGCGGAACGCACAGAAAACCTACAGGTACCCCACAGGTCCTGCCGGTTCCAGCCACGGGAGTCGGTGCCATGAGCGGACGCGCGCCAGACCACGACCGGGGCTTCGCCTTCGACCTCGCGACCCTGAACCGGCGGCGCGGGCCCCGCCACCCTCGTCGGCTGCCGCTCCGCCGTCCGCGGCGTGCGCCACCGCGCAGGGCGTGCCGCTGACCATCCAGCGGGACTGCGAGGCCTACGCGGGCGCCGCCGTCTACCTGTGGCACTGCGACCGCGACGGCAACTGCTCGATGTACTTCCGTCTACGCCACCGACGGGTACGGCGCGAGCGTGCGGAACCTGGCGTCCACCTCGCTGGAGTCCGACGTGGTGTTCCGCGACACCCAGCTCGCGACCGTGACCGGCGACGTCGCGTCCGGGTGCACCGCGACCCTCGTCGTGGGGGGCCAGCCGGCCCGGGACGTGCGCGGGCGAGCCGGCGGGTCGGCGTGCTTTGATCACCGCGTGGCCCATCCAGGAGAACCCCACCACGACGGCCTGGCAGGCAGGCTGAACTGGTTGCGGGCCGGTGTCCTCGGCGCCAACGACGGGATCGTGTCGACGGCGGGCCTGGTGGTCGGCGTCGCGGGCGCGACGACGGACCGGACGGCGATCCTCGCGGCGGGCGTGGCGGGTCTGGTCGCCGGGTCCCTGTCCATGGCGGGCGGCGAGTACGTGTCGGTCAGCACCCAGCGCGACGGCGAACGCGCGGCGCTGGACCAGGAGCGGCGGGAGCTGCGGGACATGCCCGCCGAAGAGGAACGGGAACTCGCGGCCATCTACGAGGACAAGGGCCTGTCGGCGGAGCTGGCGGCCGAGGTCGCCGCGGAGCTGACGGAGAAGGACGCGTTCCGCGCGCACGCCGAGGCCGAGCTGCAGATCGACCCGGACAACCTGACCAGCCCGTGGCAGGCCGCGTGGGCGTCGCTGGTGGCGTTCGCGCTCGGCGCGCTGATCCCGGTCGTGGCGATCACGGCCCCGCCCACCCCGTGGCGGGTCTGGACGTGCGTGGTGGCGGTGCTGGTCGGGCTGGTCGCGACGGGTCTCGTCAGCGCGCGGCTCGGCGGGGGCGAACCGCGGCGGGCGGTCGTGCGGAACGTCGTGATGGGCGCGCTGACGATGGTGGTGACCTACTTCACCGGCGTCCTGTTCGGTGTCGCCGTCGGTTAACGGGAGGAAGCACGTGGAAGAGGTTCGCAAGGTCGACACGGGAACGCGGACGGTGACCCGCCAGGTGGTGGTGAACGCCCCGGCGGAGGCGCTGTTCGCGATGCTCGCCGACCCCGGCAGGCACGGCGAGGTCGACGGGTCGGGCACCGTCCTGAGCGGTGTGCGCGGCCCGGATCGGCTCAGCGAGGGCGCGGAGTTCTCCGTGGCCATGAAGATGTACGGCGTCCCGTACCGCATCACCAGCCGCGTGACGGCGTTCGAGGACGGCAGGCTGATCGAGTGGCGCCACCCGATGGGCCACCTCTGGCGGTGGACGTTCGAGGAGCACGAAGGCCGCACGACGGTGACGGAGACGTTTGACTACACCGGCTCGCGCGCGCCGAAGGTGCTGGAACTGCTGAGGATGCCCGCGTTGAACGCGAAGGGCATCAAGGCCACGCTCACCGGGCTGCGGGAGCGGTTCGAGTAGCCGACCGGTGGGAGGCCGCCAACCGGCCTCCCGCTCCTTCGGCCGTCGAAGCGGCCGTCCTTCACCGCTGACAGGAACCGCTCGGCGGTGCGCCAAGCGGAACGGGTGAGGTCGAGCGAACCGAACGGTCTCGCGGCGACCGCGGTCGCCGCGAGACCACCGGGTCTACGAGGCCCGTGAACGTTCCGGCACGTCGTCGTAGCGGGCGGTCAGGACTTCGAGCATGTGCCCGTCCGGGCCGCGGAAGTACAGCCTGCGACCGGTTCCGTCGCCGTTGACGACCCCGACCTCGTCGGGCCTCGACCCCGGCGGGTCGGCGGTGCAGGGCGTCTCCTCGGCGTCGAACCTCGATCGGATCCGGTCGAAGTGCTCGTCCGCGACGAGGAAGGCGTAGTGCTGGGGCTGGATCTCCACGGGCGGCGCGGCGAAGTTGACGATGGCGTGGTCGTCGAGCTGCACGGACTGGAAGAAGCCGTTCTCCCACGGTTCCCGCAGTTCGAGGAGGTCCACGAAGTAGCGGGCGGCCGTGTCCCGATCGGACACGGGGATGATCAGGTGGTGCAACGAGGCCGACATGAGGTTTCCCTGTCGTTGTGCCACCTCCATCACCACGGCACTTCGCCGCGGCCGGACGCGATGGCACGTGGCCGAAGACCCTAGCGGCGCGAGCGCGGAGGGATCAACCCGCTTCGGTGATCTTCCAGCGGGGGCCGTCCTGCCAGTTCGCCTCCAGCTTCGACTTCTCCGCCGGGCTCGTGAACTCGACCACCAGGGTCGTGCCCGCGGGCTGCTGGACGGACACCGCGAACCCCTGCCGCGGTGTCGCCGAGATCGTCTGCACCGAGTCCGAGGCGAACCGGACGGCGACCTCGCCGCCGTCCAGCTGGAAGCTGCGGATGTACACCTGCTTCCCGTTCTCCTCGACCCAACTGCCCTCGGTGGACGCCAGGCGGGCGGGCGGCGAGGCCGAAGTGGACGACGTCGTCGAGGAGGTCGACGACGAGGTCGACGGGGCGGAGGACGAGGTGGAGGCGGTGGGTTTTGGCGTGGTGGTCGTGGTCGTGGCGCTCGGGGTGGCGCTGCTGGCCACGAGGGTTTGACCGGTCACCACCTGGGGCCGCTGCTGGACCCCGGCGTCGAGCACGGAGCGGACGCCGAGCCAGGACAGCGCCACGGCCACGGCCGTCGATGCCAGCCAAGCCGCGATGTACCGGATGCCATGTGCCACGGGTGGCATCCTGCCAGTACCTTCCTCCCATGCCTTCGGTGCTGCTCGTGGAGGACGATCCGGTGGTGCGGTCGGCCGTGACCAGGGCCCTCACCGCACTCGGCAACGCGGTGACCCCGGTCGGGACCGCGCTGGACGCGTTGCGGGAGATCACGTCCGGCACGTTCGACGTGGTCGTGCTGGACCTCGGTCTGCCGGACATGGACGGCGGCGACGCGCTGCGGATGATGCGCGGCGTGTGCGACGTGCCCGTAATCGTGGCGACGGCGCGCGACGACGAGACGGAGATCGTGCGCCTGCTGAACGCGGGCGCGGACGACTACCTGGTGAAGCCGTTCTCCAGCGACCACCTGGCCGCGCGCCTGGCCGCGGTGCTGCGACGGGCCAGGCGCGACGACGCGAACGAGCCGCTGCGGGTCGGCGAGCTGGTGGTGGACCTGGAGCGGCGCGAGGCGTCGCTGGGATCGCGGACGCTGGCGTTGACGCGCAAGGAGTTCGACCTGCTCGCGTACCTCGCGGCCCGCGAGGGCAAGGTCGTGCCGCGCGCCGAGCTGCTGTCGAACCTGTGGAACATGCCGGGCAACCAGGACGACCAGACACTGGACGTGCACCTGTCGTGGCTGCGGCGCAAGCTCGGTGAACGCGCCGCGGCGCCCCGCTACCTGCACACCGTCCGCGGTGTCGGCTTCAAGCTGACGGCGGCTGGGTGAGGCGCTCGCTCGCGCTCGTCGCCCTCGCGGTCACGTCCATGATCGCGTTGGCGTTCCTGATTCCTCTGGCGCTCGTGGTGGCGCAGCTCGCCGAGGACCGCGCACTAGCCGAAGCCGAACGCCAGGCCGTCGCACTCACGCCGGTGCTGGTCATCACGAACGAGCCGAGGGCCATCGAGCAGGCACTGGCCAGCACGCAGTACGGCGGTGCGGGCCGGATCGCGGTCCACCTGCCGAGCGGGCAGGTGCTCGGGTTCGTGAAGTCGACGCCCGAGCAGCTCGCGACCGCCAAGGGGGAGGGGAAGTCGTTCACCGCGTCGGTGTCCGACGGCCGCGTCTACCTCCAGCCGGTGGTGCTGGACCGCGGGCGGGTGGCCGTCGTGGAGGCGTTCATCCCCGAGGCCGACCTGTCCAGGGGGGTCGAGTCGGCGTGGCTGGCGCTGTCCGGCGTCGCCATCGTGCTCGTGCTCGGGTCGGTGCTGGTGGCCGACCGGCTGGGCGCCCGCGTGGTGAGCGCCGCGTCGGCGCTGGCGGACGGCGCGCGCAAGATGGAGCAGGGCGACCTGAGCGCGCGGGTGCAGCCCACCGGGCCGCCGGAACTCGTCGAGGCGGGTGGCGCGTTCAACCGGATGGCGGCACGAATAGGCCAATTGGTCGCATCCGAGCGAGAAGTCCTCGCGGATTTGTCGCACCGCCTCCGCACGCCGTTGACGGCATTGCGGCTCGATTCCGAAACGCTCGGCACCGACAGCAGCGCCAATCGTGTTCGCCAGGCCGTGCACGCGCTGGAGCGCGAGGTCAACGAACTCATCCGCGCGGCCCGCCGAGAACTCGCCGACCCGGCCAGCAACCGGTGTGACGCGGCTCTCGTGGTGCAGGACCGGCTGGTGTTCTGGTCCGCGCTGGCCGACGACCAACAGCGCCTGTGGAACCTGCGGGGCACCGAGAAGCGGGCCATGGTCGGCCTCGCCCGGTCCGACCTGGCTGCCGCGATGGACGCCGTGATCGGCAACATCTTCCGGCACACGCCCGAGGGCACGAACTTCGTCGTCGCCCTGTTCCACCAGGCTGAACGCGTGGTGATCGTCATCGAGGACGCCGGGCCGGGCATCTCGGACACGGCGGCCGCGATGCGGCGCGGGGTCAGCGGCGCGGGTTCGACGGGGCTGGGCATGGACATCGTCCGGCGCGCGGCCGAGGCGACCGGCGGATCGCTGCGGATCGACAGGGGCCCGCTGGGCGGCACGCGGGTCCAGTTGCGCCTCACCAGGCTGCCGGACTGATCACCACCGTTCTTTAATTTTCCTGATGTCAACATTAAATGTTCCATAAATAACTACTCCTTGACATTGTTATGAATGCGGCTAGGGTTTTGCGTGGCCTTTGTTTCGCCCTATGCCGCAGAAGAGGAACTTCGCCGTGCCACGCACCACGAACGCCATTCGCTCACTCCTGCTGGCCGTCAGCACCGTCGTGCTGGTCGCCGGGTGCGAGGGCGGTGGCACCGTGGGTGCGGGCGGTGGCGGCGGGTTCGTGACCGCCACGGAGACGCCCAGCGCGGTCCAGACCTCGCCGTCCACGGAGGGCCTGATCGGGTCGGGCTCCGCTTCGGCGTCCGCGAGCAGCAGCGCGCCGAGCAGCAGTTCGGAGTCGTCCGCGGCCCCCACGACGACGACCACCACCACTACCGAGACCACGACGGTCCCCGCGCCTCCGCCGAACGTCCCGGAGAAGCCCGCCGACCCCCCGCCGCCGCCCGCGAACACCAACCCGGCGCCGCCCGTGGCCCAGGGCGACGAGGCGAAGGTCCTGGAGATCACCAACAGGGAGCGCGCCACCGCGGGCTGCCCGGCGCTCGTGGCCGACGACCGGCTCGCCGCCGCCGCTCGTGGCCACAGCGCGGACATGGCCGCGCAGAACTACTTCGACCACAAGTCGAAGGACGGCCGCTCGTTCGTCGACCGCATCAAGGCCGCCGGCTACCCCAGTCCCGGCGCGGAGAACATCGCCGCGGGCCAGCCGACCCCGGAAGCCGTCATGAAGGGCTGGATGGAGTCGCCGGGCCACCGCGCGAACATCCTCAACTGCGGTCTCAAGGCACTGGGCACGGGCGTCGCCAAGGGCGGCTCGTTCGGCATCTACTGGACCCAGAACTTCGGCTGGTAGTCCTTCGGAGGCGCAGCCTTCGAAAGCTCTTGCCCTCCGAAGGCGAAGCCTTCGGAAGCTCTTGCCCTTTGAAGGCGAAGCCTTCGAAAGTTCTCGCCCCGGATCTTCGGCCCGCATCCCCAGAGCCCCCACCCCTGAACTCAGGCACCCCGAGCCCTGCACTCGGGGTGCCTGTCCGGTTCACCCCTCCGGGCTGTGCAGTTCGTCCAGCACCAGCACGGTGTGGCTGGACGTCACGTCCGGCATCGTCTGCAGCCGGTTGAGCACCAGGTCCCGCAGGCTGTGCGCGTCCGGTGCCCGCACCAGCAGCACGAGGTCGTAGTCGCCGGACACCAGCGCCCCGTGCCACACCTCCGGGATCTCCTGGATCCGCTGCCGCACCGCTTTCCACGAGTGCTGGCTGATCTTCAGGTACACGTACGCCGAGATGCCGAACCCGTACCGCTCGGGGTCCACGTCGGCGCTGTAGCCGGTGATCACGCCGTCGCGGTGCAGCCGGTCGACGCGCGAGTAGGCGCTCGCGCGCGAGATGTGCAGGCGTTCGGCCAGCGCGCGCATCGACAGCCTGCCGTCGCCGCGCAGCTCCTCCACGATGCGCCGGTCGGTGTCGTCCAGGGGTTCCAGACGTCCAGTCGACACGGCCTTCACACGTGGCTTTGCGGGCATGTGGTTCACGATAACCGCCGGTCACGGCCATGTGTCCAGGGATCGGGCCCAGAACTAGAACATTGGCTGTGACCCGGTTCACCATGAGCCTCACCCTGGCCCGAGGAGGACACATGGCACGCACCAGCCTGCCCGCGCGGGAGCGTTCGCTGCTCCCGACCGACGCGCCGTTGTCCCTGCTGACGAAGACCGGCGAGCCGGTCGTCGACCCCGAGTTGACCATGCCGGACGACGACGTGCTGCTCGAACTGCACCGCCGCATGGTGATCGGCCGCCGGTTCGACACCCAGGCCACGGCGCTGACCCGGCAGGGGCGGCTGGCGGTCTACCCGTCGTCGCGCGGCCAGGAGGCGTGCGAGGTCGGGTCGGTGCTGGCGCTGCGGGAGCAGGACTGGCTGTTCCCGACCTACCGCGACTGCGTCGCGCTGGTCACCAGGGGAGTGCCCGCGGGGGAGACGTTGACGCTGCTCCAGGGCGGCTGGCACCTCGGCTACGACCCGCACGAGCACCGGGTGGCGCCGCAGTGCACGCCGCTGGCCACCAACACGCTGCACGCCGTCGGCCTCGCGCACGCCGCGCGGCTGAAGGGCGAGGACACCGTCGCGCTGGTGCTGGTCGGCGACGGCGCGACCAGCGAGGGCGACACGCACGAGGCGCTGAACTTCGCGGGCGTGTGGCAGGCGCCCGTGGTGTTCCTGGTGCAGAACAACGGCTACGCGATCAGCGTGCCCATGAGCAAGCAGAACGTCGCGCCCTCGTTGGCGCACAAGGGCATCGGCTACGGCGTGCCGTCGGTGCTGGTCGACGGCAACGACCCGGCCGCCGTCCACGCCGTGGTGCGGGACGCGGTCCGCACGGCCGCCGAGGGCGGCGGGCCGACGCTGATCGAGGCGCTGACCTACCGGGTCGAGGCGCACACGAACGCCGACGACGCGACCCGCTACCGCGACGCCGACGAGGTGGCGGCGTGGCTGGACCGCGACCCCGTCGACCGGATCGAGGCCTACCTGACCGCGCGGGGCCTGCTCGACGACACCCGCCGCGCGTCCGTCGCCGCGGAGGCGGAGGCGTTCGCCGCGAACCTGCGCGACGTGATGAACGCCGACGTCGAGGTCGACCCGGCCGAACTGTTCGAGCACGTCTACGCCGAGCCCACGCACCACCTGCGGGAGCAGGCCGCCGTGCTCGCGGAGGAACTGGCATGAGCACGCTGTCCCTGTCCGGAGCGCTGAACCGGGCGCTCGCCGACGCCCTCGAGGCCGACGACCGCGTGCTGGTCTTCGGCGAGGACGTCGGCCCGCTGGGCGGCGTCTTCCGGATCACCGACGGGCTGGCCGCGCGGTTCGGCGACCGACGGGTGTTCGACACCCCGCTGGCCGAGTCCGGCATCGTCGGCACCGCGATCGGCATGGCCATGAACGGGCTGCGCCCGGTGGTGGAGATGCAGTTCGACGCCTTCGCCTACCCGGCGTTCGAGCAGATCACCAGCCACCTGGCGAAGATGCGCAACCGGACGCGCGGCAAGGTGGAGGTGCCGGTCGTCATCCGCATCCCCTACGGCGGCGGCATCGGCGGCGTGGAGCACCACTGCGACTCCTCCGAGGCCTACTACACGCACACGTCCGGGCTGCGGGTCGTCACGCCCGGCACCCCGCAGGACGGCTACGACCTGCTGCGCGACGCGATCGACTCGCCGGACCCGGTGATCTTCCTGGAGCCCAAGCGCCGGTACTGGTCCAAGGGCGAGGTGGCGGTCGGGGCGCAGCGGGTCGGGTTCGACCGCGCTCTGGTCCGGCGGACCGGCAAGGACGTCACGCTGATCGCCTACGGCCCGATGGTCGCCACCGCGCTGGAGACCGCGGAGGCCGCGACCGAGGAGGGCTGGGACGTCGAGGTGGTCGACCTGCGCAGCCTGTCGCCGTTCGACGACGAGACGGTCTGCGAGTCGGTGCGCCGCACCGGCCGCGCGGTCGTGGTGCACGAGGCGGCGGGGTTCGGCGGCTACGGCGCCGAGGTGGTCGCGCGGGTCACCGAGCGCTGCTTCCACCACCTGCACGCGCCCGTGCTGCGGGTCACGGGGTTCGACATCCCCTACCCGCCGCCGAAGCTGGAGGAGCACTTCCTGCCGGGGGTGGACCGCATCCTGGACACCATCGGCCGTCTCCAGTGGGACGACGAGGTCGTCTCCCCCGCGCGGAGCCGGGAAGCCCAGAGGAGTGGTTCCGGTGCCTGACTTCCTGCTGCCGGACCTCGGCGAGGGCCTGACCGAGGGCGAGATCGTCACGTGGCTGGTGTCGGTGGGGGACAAGGTGTCCATCGACCAGCCAGTGGTCGAGGTCGAGACCGCCAAGGCCGTGGTCGAGGTGCCGTGCCCGTTCGAGGGCGTCGTCACGGCCACGCACGGCCTGGCCGGTGAGTCGCTGGCCGTCGGCGCGGTGCTGCTGACCGTGGGCGGGGAGGGCTTCCAGGAGCCGGGCGTGGTCGTGCCGGAACAGGGCAGCGGCAACGTCCTGATCGGCTACGGCACGTCGGAGGCGCCGCGCCGCAAGCGCAAGCGCGCCCGAACCGCCGCACCCGCGCCCGCCGCCCCCGCACCCGTGGTCGCGCCGCCCGTGACCGCGACGCGGCCGGGCGTGATCTCGCCGCTGGTCCGCAGGATGGCGCGGGAGAACGGCGTCGACCTCGCCTCGGTCGCGGGCTCCGGGCCGGACGGGGTGGTCCGCCGCCAGGACGTGGAGCGGGAACTGGCGGGCCGGGTCGCCGCACCGTCGCCCGGCGAACGCCGCGTCCCGTTGAAGGGCCTGCGGAAGGTGGTCGCGGACAAGCTGTCCACGTCCCGCCGGGAGATCCCCGAGGCGACGGTGTGGGTCGACGTCGACGCCACCGAGTTCCTCGCCGCCCGCGCCGCGCTCAAGGACGTCGGGCTGCTCGCGCTGCTGGCCCGGTTCACCGTGCTGGGCCTCGGGAAGTTCCCCGAGCTGAACTCCCGCGTCGAGGGCGACGAGGTCGTGGTGCTGGACCGGGTCAACCTCGGCTTCGCCGCGCAGACCGACCGCGGACTGGTCGTCCCGGTGGTGCGGAACGCCCAGGACCTGACCGCGAGCGCGTTGTCGGCGGCACTGGCCGACCGCACGGCCGCCGCCCGTGCGGGCAGGCTGTCGCCCGCCGACCTGACCGGCGGGACCTTCACCGTCAACAACTACGGCGTGTTCGGAGTGGACGGTTCGGCCGCGATCATCA
Source organism: Umezawaea sp. cmx-9-4 (assembly GCA_049997955.1). Classification (GTDB taxonomy): domain Bacteria; phylum Actinomycetota; class Actinomycetes; order Mycobacteriales; family Pseudonocardiaceae; genus Umezawaea. The sequence continues at coordinate 262,665 of JAEBDY010000007.1, forward strand.
ACCACCCGGAGGCCGCGATCCTCGGCATCGGCCGGATCATCGACCGGCCGTGGGTGGTCGACGGGCAGCTCGCGGTGCGCAAGGTGTGCGAGCTGACGCTGGCCTTCGACCACCGGGTCTGCGACGGCGGCGTGGCGGGCGGGTTCCTGCGGTACGTCGCGGACTGCGTCGAGTCGCCGATCACCGCGTTGAGCGACCTCTAGGCCCGCAGCGCCAGCACCAGGCAGGCGAACCCGGCGGTCGACGTGACCGCGCGGGCGGTGTTCCACCGCACCCACGTGGTCTCGAAGCGCTCGCGCACCGCGGCCAGGTCGGTGATGCGGCTCGGCTCGCCCGCGGCGTCCAGCGCGTTGTTCAGCGGCACGTTGACCACGCCGGTGATCACGATGGTGACCAGGTACAGCGCCGCGCCGGCGACCACCCAGCCGAAACCGGGGCGGCCGAAGTGCAGCACCGCCGCCAGCACGCCGAGCACGGCCGCGCCGAGGAACGCGAGCAGGAACCAGCCGTTGACGATGGCGACGTTGACGCGCTGCATGGTGTCGACGAACGTGCGGTCGTCGGTGCCCTTGAGCGCGGGCATGACCGAGCAGGCGTAGGAGTAGAAGAGGCCCGCGACGAGGCCGGTGGTCAGGGTGGCCGCGATCAGTGCGGCGCCGCGCAACGTGTCCATGCCGTCCAGTGAAGGGGACGGGCCCGCCGCGGACCATCGTCGAGGCGCTCCGCGGTGTGCGCCTCCGTCTACGCTTGCCCCGTGGACGCACTGGTGGGGTTGCTGGACGGGCCGCGCGCTCGGGGCGCGTTCCTGCTCCGCACCGTCCTCGACCCGCCGTGGTCCATCCGCATCCAGGACGAGGCCCCGCTGAGCGTCGTGTCGGTGGTGCGCGGGCACGCGTGGATCGTGCACGACACCGGCGAGCCGGTCCTGCTGAACGCGAGCGACGTGGCGGTGGTGCTCGGTCCCGAGCCGTACACCGTCGCGGACCACCCGGACACCGCGCCGCGGGCGGTCATCCACCCCGGCCAGCGCTGCGAGGCGCCGGACGGGGAGAGCCTGGCGACGAGCATGCGGCTCGGCGTCCGCACCTGGGGCACGAACCTCGACGGCGGCATGATGATGCTGACCGGCGCGTACCCGATGCGCGGCGAGATCAGCAGGCGGCTGCTCGACGCGCTGCCGAAGCTGCTGGTGCTGCGCGAGGACGAGTGGGACTGCCCGGTCATCCCGTTGCTGACGGCCGAGATCGTGAAGGACGAGCCCGGCCAGGAGGTCGTGCTGGACCGGCTGCTCGACCTGCTGCTGATCGCGGTGCTGCGCGCGTGGTTCGCCCGCGCCGACGCGCCCGCCTGGTACCGCGCGCTGGCCGATCCCGTGGTGGGGCAGGCGGTGCGGCTGCTCCAGCACAACCCGGCGCACCCGTGGACGGTGGCGTCGCTGGCCGCCAAGACCGGGGTGTCGCGGGCGGCGCTGGCGCGGCGGTTCACCGAACTGGTGGGAGAGCCGCCGATGGCGTTCCTGACCGGGTGGCGGCTGGCGCTGGCGGCGGACCTGCTGCGCGGGACGGACGCCACGGTCGGCGCGGTGGCGCGGCAGGTGGGGTACGGCAGCTCGTTCGCGCTCAGCACCGCGTTCAAGCGCGAACGGGGTGTCAGTCCGCAGGTGTACCGCGGCTAGGGCCGCCGCCAGGTCGCGTTGTAGCGGGCCTGCTGGTCGTCGTCCGTGCGCTGTGCGCGGGTCTCGCCCGCCGCGCCGTGCGGGTAGCCGTACTTGGTGATCCGGTTCTCGACGCTCTCGGCGGCGTAGGACAGCGAGAAGTAGACGCCGACGATGAGGCCCAGCGCGCCGCACGCCACGGCCAGGCCGATCGGGGAACCCAGCAGCACCACCAGGAGCGTGCCGATCACCAGGCTCAGCGGCAGCACCTGGAGCAGCGAGCGGGCGGTGAAGTGCAGCAGCCAGTTCGGTCGGGTGACGTTGTGGAACACCCACTCGCGGTGGTGTTGCGGCAACCGGCCGCCCAGGTAGTACCAGAGGCGGAGGACGGGGTTCGGCTTCACGGCTGCTCCTGGTGCGCGGCGGCGATGACGCGGGTCAACGAGCTGTGCAGGGTCCTCAGTTCGTCGAGGCTCATGCCGAGCCTGCCGACGATGGCGGGCGGGATCTCGAGCGCCTCGTCGCGCAGGGCGCGGCCCGCGTCGGTGAGGGTGACGGCCAGCGCGCGCTCGTCGGAGCGGTCGCGGTCCCTGGCGAGGTAGCCCGCCGCCTCCAGTCGCTTCAGCAGCGGGGAGAGGGTGCCGGGGTCGAGCTTGAGCAGGGAGCAGAGTTCCCTGCCGGACAACGGGTCCCGCTGCCACAGGGCCAGCATCACCAGGTACTGCGGGTGGGTGAGGCCCATGGGTTCCAGCAGCGGCTTGTAGACGGCCACGACGCCGCGCGCGGCGATCGAGAGCGCGAAGCAGACCTGGTTCTCCAGGGCCAGCGGGTCCTCCTCCATGTGGTTAGCGTACCAACTATTGGTGTACCAAGTGATATTTCGGCTGTGTGGTTCGTCATGCGTCGGGTTAGGTGGTCGGTATGACCCCGGACCGCCTCGTCGGCCTGCTGGCCGAACCGGAACGCCTGCGAGTCCTGTCGGCCGCGGTGCTCGGCGCGCGGACTCCCGCCGAGATCGCCGCCGCCGCCGACCTGGACCTGCGGGTGGTGCTGAAGGCGTTGCGGAGGCTGGAGTCCGGTGGCCTGGTGTCCACCGGCGCCGACGGGGTGGTGGTGAACGCCGAGTTGTTCAAGGAGGTCGCCGGTGCGGCCGTGGCGGCCGAGCCGGAGCACGAGGACCAGGTGCTGCGGGCGTTCGTCCGCGGTGGGCGGCTGGTGCGCGTCCCGACGCAGGCGGCCAAGCGGCGAACGGTGCTGGAGCACGTCGCGCGGACCTTCGAGCCCGGTCGCCGGTACCCGGAGGTCGACGTGAACGCCGCCCTCCGGGCCTGGTGCGAGGACGGGGAGGCCGACCACGTCGCGTTGCGGCGGTACCTGGTCGACGCCGGGCTGCTCAGCCGGGACGCCGGGCTGTACTGGCGCTCAGGCGGGCCGGTCTAGGTCCGGCGGATCCCGTCGAAGGCCATGTGGCACACGGTGTCGGCCAGTTCGGTGTGGTCGGAGCCGCGACGGGGGCGGTACCACTCGGTCAGCGAGTTGACCATGCCGAAGAGCAGTCGGGCGACGGTAGCCGGGTCGAGCCCCTCCCGGACGTCGCCCTCGGCCTCCGCCTGCTTCACCAGGTCGGTGACGAGGTGGTCGAACTCGCGGCGCCTGGCCAGCGCGGCCCGTTCCACCTTCGTGTTGCCCCGGACGCGGAGCAGGAGCGTGACGAAAGGCAGTTGCCGCACCAGGACCGCGACGCTGCCGCGCAGGACGTGCTCCAGCCGGTCGATCGCCTTGCCGGGGATCTCGTCCACCTCGTCGACCACGGCGAAGAGGCCGTCCAGCGCCCGGTCCACGGCCAGCCTGAGGAGCTCGTCCTTGCTGGGGACGTGGTAGTAGATCGCGGACTTGGTGATGCCCAGCTTGCGCGCCAGGTCCTCCATGCTGGTGCCGTCGTAGCCGCGTTCGTTGAACAGCTTCACGGCCACCAGGAGGAGGGACTCCAGGTCGTAGCCGGGGCGGCCGCGCTTCGTGGTCATGGGCGGCATTGTCGCCCACGTCTCGGCACCTGACCGAACGGACGGTGGATAATGGGACCACTGGCGAGGAAGGGAAGGCCTGATGCCCGAGGTGTACCTGGTCGACGGAGTCCGCACCGCGCAAGGCCGCTACGGGGGTGCGCTGGCGGGCGTCCGGCCGGACGACCTGGCCGCGCTCGTGCTCGGCGAGGTGCTGAGGAGGGTCGGGTTGCCGGGGGACGCGGTGGACGAGGTGGTCCTCGGTGCGGCCAACCAGGCCGGTGAGGACAACCGGAACGTGGCCCGCATGGCCGTGCTGCTGGCGGGCCTGCCGGACTCGGTGCCCGGCTACACGGTGAACCGGTTGTGCGCCAGCGGGTTGACCGCCGTCTCGTCCGCCGCGCAGGCGATCCGGTCCGGCGAGGCCGACGTGGTCGTCGCGGGCGGCGTGGAGTCGATGACCCGCGCGCCGTGGGTCATGGCCAAGCCCGGCACGCCGTGGGCCAAGCCCGGTGAGGTGTCGGACACCTCGCTGGGGTGGCGGTTCACGAACCCCGGGTTCTCGCCGGAGACGACCCTGACCATGGGGGAGACGGCGGAGGAGGTCGCCGCGCTGGACGGGATCACGCGCGCCGAGTCGGACGCGTTCGCGTTGCGCAGCCACGAGCGGGCCGTCGCGGCCATCGACGCCGGGCGGTTCGCGGCGGAGATCGTGCCGGTTCCGGTGAAGGGCGGGGAGTTCGGCGTCGACGAGGGGCCTCGGCGCGGCGGCTCGCTGGAGAAGCTCGCCTCGTTGAGGACCGTGTTCCGCGACGGCGGGGTGGTGACCGCGGGGTCGTCGTCACCGTTGTCCGACGGGGCCGCGGCGGTCGTGCTGGCCAGTGAGGACGCCGTGCGTCGGCACGGGCTCACGCCTCGGGCCCGCGTGGTGGCCGGGGCGAGCGCGGGCGTCTCGCCGCACGTGATGGGGCTCGGGCCGGTGCCCGCCACGGAGAAGGTGCTGTCGCGCGCCGGGTGGGACGTCGGTTCGCTGGACGCCGTGGAGCTGAACGAGGCCTTCGCGGTGCAGAGCCTGGCCGTGGTGCGGCGCTTGGGGCTGGACGAGGACAGGGTGAACGCCGACGGCGGGGCGATCGCCCTGGGTCATCCCCTGGGGGCGTCGGGCGCGCGACTGGTGGTCACGCTGCTCGGCCGCCTGGAGCGCGAGGGCGGTTCCCGCGGTCTCGCCACGCTGTGCGTCGGCGTCGGCCAGGGCGTGTCCCTGCTGGTGGAGAGGGTCTAGGGCGTCATCGGGGCGGGTCGGCCGGTGGTCGGGCCCCGGCCGTCGCCGCTCACCCGCCAGACCTCCCCCTCCCCGGCACGATCGCGACCGTGTCGGGGAGGTCCGCGCCGGGTCGTGCCGTTAGGCCTGCTCCGCCGGTGTTGTGCACGGAGAGTGATGATTCGCTCGCGGTGCGACAGCACGAACGTGGTGGCCTTGATTGTGGAATGGCGGGGGCCTTGTGCAACCATAACCATCATGACTCTGCTTCGTGTCGCAGTGCCGAACAAGGGTTCTTTGAGTGGCGCTGCCATGCAGTTGCTGACCGATGCGGGTTATCAACTGCACCGCAACAATCGCGAGCTTTCGATGCTGGACCTCGCGCACGGGGTGGAATTCTTCTTCCAGCGCCCGAAGGACATCGCCGTCTACGTGGGAAGTGGTGCGCTGGACGTCGGCATCACCGGCAGGGATCTGCTCCAGGACTCGGGCGCCGCCGCCAAGGAAATCCTTCCGCTGGGATTCGCCAAGTCGAAGTTCCGGTTCGCCGCCAAGCCGGGCGGGGTGTCGGAGGTCGCCGACCTCGACGGCCGGAAGGTGGCGACCAGCTACCCGACCCTGGTGGCGAAACACCTGGTGGGCGTGGGTGTGAGCGCTGACCTGGTCAAGCTGGAGGGGGCCGTGGAGAACGCGGTCGCGCTCGGGCTCGCCGACGCCGTCGCCGATGTGGTCGAGACCGGGACGTCGCTGCGCAACGCGGGTCTGGTGGCGTTCGGCGAGCCGATCCTCGCGTCGGAAGCGGTCCTCGCCCGCACCGAGGGCCGAAAGTTGTCACCCGAGTTGGAGACCGCCGTGGAAGTGCTGGTGCAGCGCTTGCAAGGCGTGCTGCACGCCCGTGAATTCGTGTTGATCGATTACGTGTGCCGCACGGACGTGGTGGACCTCGCGTGCGAATTGACCCCTGGTCGCCAATCTCCGACGTTGTCGCCACTCGCGAAAGAAGGATGGATCGCGGTTCGTTCCCTGGTGGAGCGGCGCGGAATTCAGCGGCTCATGGACGAGCTGATGAAGATCGGCGCTGAGGCGATTCTCGTGACGAAATTGGAAGCCTGCCGGATCTGACACGCTGTTACGGCTTCCACCGCGGATCGCGACCGGTCAACCCGAGCACCCGGTCCACCGTGGGCGCCCCGTCGGGCACGACGACCTCCGCGCCGTACACCCCCATGGCGCGGCCCTGGTCCGCGGTCTTCGCCACCTCGTCGAGGGCGAACTCCAGGACGTCGTCGTCCCACTCCGGCCGCTGCCCGCTCGCCCGGCCGAGGTCCCAGCCGTGCACCAGCAGCTCGACCAGCACCATCCCGCCGATCAGGTCGGCGGGCATCTTCGTCGGGCCGCCCATGTGCGTCGTGCCCGCCCACGCCTCCTCGCCGCTCCACGCGTCGGCGACGTCGGACAGCTGCGCCTCCAGCCGGGCCTGCCAGTCGTCGCCGACGCGGACGTCCTCCAGCGGTGGCACGGCTTCCTTGCGCCCCGCGCCCGCCAGCGCCGGTCCCCAGGTGAGCAGGTGCTCGACCAGCGCGCGCACGTCGAAGTCCGCGCACGGCGTCGCCGCGTCCAGGTCTTCGACGCCGCGCACCACCCCGAGCGTCGTCGTCGCCGTGCTGGTGATCAGTGAACCCGGTGCCATGGTCTCGTGCTCCCCACTCGTGTTTCCCGTTGTGCGGCCACGGTAGGAGCGCGCCGCGGCGCTGTCTTGAACTAACGCGACAGTAGAGTCCACCGGGTGGCGGAGCGGGACGTCAGGGAGATCGGCGGCGCGTGGGCGAACTTCCAGGCCCACTCGTTCCCCGAGCCCGCCGCCGACCTGGCGCCGTTCGTGGACCACTTCTGGGCCGTCACCTGGGACCTGGGCGGTCAGCCGCCGTACCGCCAGCTGATCGTGCCGAACCCGACCGTCCAGCTGTCCTTCCCGAACGGTGCCGCCGAGGTCCACGGCGTTGGCCGCCGGTCCGGGTACAAGGTGCTGGCGGACGTGGGGAGGGTGTTCGGGGTGGCGTTCCGGCCGGGCTGCTTCCGGCCGTTCCTCGGCCGGTCCGTGTCGACGATCACCGGACGGGTCCTGCCCGCGGCCGAGGTGTTCCCCTCGATTCCCGCTCGTGCCGTGGCGGAGGCCGCGGACGAGGCGGAGCAGGCGCGGATCGTCGAGGAGTTCCTGCGGTCCGCGTGGCCCCCGCCGGATCCGACGGCCGAGCACGTCGCGTCGGTGGTGGCGCTGGTCGCCGCCGATCCGGGGATCACCAGGGTCGCGGACCTGGCGGAGCGCCTCGGCACGCACGTGCGTTCAGTGCAGCGCCTGTTCGCCGAGTACGTCGGTGTCGGCCCGAAGTGGGTCATCCGCCGCTACCGCCTGCGCGAGGTGACGGACCGGATGGCACGATCCGCGGCGGTCGACTGGGCCGGGGTGGCCGCCGAACTGGGCTACGCGGACCAGGCTCACCTGACCCGCGACTTCACCGCGATGATCGGTGAGTCACCGACCCGCTACGCCGCGCGGTATCCCGCACCGCTTGCTTGACTAAGGAATCGCAACGGTGTTCCATAACAAGGTTTCCACTATCCGGGAGTAGGTCTGCTATGCGCGGGGTCGAAGACGGGGTGGCCGTGGAGGTTCCTGCACCCGTCCTCCCGGTCGAGGGAGCCGTGCCGAACTGGCTTTCGGGCACTCTACTGCGCACCGGACCCGCCACCTCCCCCTCGGCCTTCCGCAACTGGCTCGGCGGCCCGTCGGCGTTGCACCGCTTCGGTTTCGGCGGCGGAGCGGTGTCCTACCGCAAGGTCTCGCCGGACGGCGTCCCCGCCCCGCGCGGCCGTGGTCGCGTCGACTTCGCCGAGTTCACCGCCGACCCGTGCCGCTCGCTGTTCTCCAGGTTCCTGACCCGCTACCGCATCGCGCCCAAGGCCGCTGCGAACGTGCTGTCGCTCGCCGACCGCCAGTGGGCCCGCCACGACACCCCGATCGCGGTCGACTTCGACCCCGGAGTGCTCGACGGCATCGGCATCAGGGGCGGCCTGGTCACCGCCGTGCCCAGCGCGCACCCCCGCCACGCGCCGCTCACCGGCGACGTCCTCGACTACGTCCTCAAGTTCGGCGAGCGCAGCGAGTACCGCATCCACCGCAGTCGCCCCGGCAGCCGCGTCCGCGAACTCCTGGTGGCGGTGCCGACCGACAACCCCGGTTACCTGCACAGCTTCGCGGTCACCGACCGCTTCGTCGTGCTGGTCGAGTACCCGTACGTCGTCGACCCGCGCCACCCGCTGACGCCCGGCAGGCCCTTCATCTCCAACCACCGCTGGCGCCCCGAACTGGGCACCCGGTTCATCGTCGTCGACCAGGCGGACGGCCGGATCGTCGCCGACCACCGCACCGACGCGTTCTTCGCGTTCCACCACATCAACGCCCGCGACGCGGGTCACCGCGTGGTGCTGGACATCTGCTCCTACGCCAACGCGGACCCGGTCAACGCCCCCCGCCCGGCCCGCTGGCGCGGCGAACTGCCCCTCGCCCTCCCGACCCGCTACGAGATCGACCTCCTGGGCGGCGTCCTGCACACCCGTCGCCTGGCGGGCGAGGCGTTCGAACTGCCCCGCATCTCCTACCGCGCGCACAACGGCGGCGACTACCGCTTCGCGTACGGCGTCGGCGTCCAGGGCCCGCGCGGCGACACCGTGTTCGACCGCCTGGTCAAGCTGGACGTGCACTCGGGCGAGACCCGCGTGTGGCACGAACCCGGCCAGCACCCCGGCGAGCCGGTCTTCGTCCCGTCGCCGACGTCCCGGCACGAGGACGAGGGCGTGCTGCTGTCGGTCGTGCTGGACGGCCGCGACGGCCAGGCCGGGATGGTCGTGCTGGACGCCAGGACGTTCGAGGAACTCGCTCGCGTCGGAGTGCCGCACCACGTGGACTCGGCGGTCAGCACGGCGAGCTGAGCTGTCGGGCGGTCCGGTGGGGGTGCCACTCCACCGGACCGCACCTGAGTGGGCACGGCGGTGGTGTGCGCGCGTGCTCCGGCGGTCGTGACTACCTGTCCTCGGCGGTGGTGTGCGCGACGAGCGCGTTCGCGTGCCCGTGCCCCATCCCGTGCTCGGTCTTGAGCCAGGACACCAGCTCCATGTGCTTGGTCAGCGGCGAAGCCCGGATCAGCTCCTTCCACTCGGCGACGGGCCGTCCGTACTTGGCCTCGATCGACGGGAAGTAGCTGGCAGGGCCCTTGACCGGTTCGCTCATGCGGTCGAGTGTGCCATTCGACGTGGACCGCGCCCCGGCGGCGGGCCGGGACGACCGCTAGCCCCGGTACCCGGCCCCGGTCTTCGGGTAACGCTCCCGGTAGGCGGGCACGTGCCCCAACCCCGTGGTGACCGACTCGGCGGCCAGCAGGCCGTGGACCAGCGCTCGCGCGAACACGTCGGCCGCCGCCGCGATCACCTCCTCCGGCGCCCCGGAGGTGGTGCCGGTGGACACCGAGAACACCGTGTCGCCGTCGAACAGCCCGTGGGCGGGGTGGACGGCCAGCGCCATGCCGTCCTGGCCCGCGTTCGCCAGGCGGTAGAGGTCCGCCGGGGACAGGGCGGCGGTGGTGGCGATGACGCCGATGACCGTGTTGAGCGGGTTCGAGCCGGTCTCGTGCGGGTGGGCGGGCAGGTCGTCGCCCGCGGCGGACGGGAACTCCTGCCAGGCAACGGGTTCACCGTCGTGCAGGCGGTGGGTGGCCCCGGTCGACGTGCCGAACGGGAGCCCGGTGGTGTGGTCTACGGACGGCCCCACGGCGTTCAACGCGGCCAGCGCCGCGACGACCGTGCCGTCCGGCAGCACGACGCTGGCGGTCCCGAGCCCGCCCTTGAGGTCGGCGTTCACCGCGCCGGTGCCCGCGCCGACGTTGCCGGACGCGAAGCGGACCCCGGCGGCCTGGGCCGCCTCCACGCCGAGGGAGGCGGTGGGGCGGCGCAGGAAGTCGCCGCCGCGACCGAGGTCGAACAGCGCGGCGGTGGGGACCAGGGGATCGCCCGTGCCGAGCCAGGTCTGCACGCCGTCGGCGGCGGCAAGGCCGTACGAACTGCCGCCCGTCAGCACGATCGCGGGGACCTCGCGGCCGCCGTAGCGCGGATCCAGCGCGGCGGTTTCCCTGGTCGCGGGGGCGCCGCCGCGAACGTCCACGGTGGCCAGGGTTCCCGGTGGCAGCAGGAGCACGGTGGTGCCGGTGAGGGCGCCGTCGTCGGTCCTGGTGGCGTTGCCGACGAGGATGCCCGGCACGTCGGTGATCGCGTTGTGCTCGCCCGCGGTGACCATCGCGGGATCGTACTTCGTCGATGCCGGTCGGCCTGTCCGCGTTCACGGCCCCTCGAATTGCCTGCCAGGGCCTGGACTCAGGTCTAGTCCAATTTCGGCGCGAGCCCTTTCCCGTCGTGGGTCTCCTCGCGGCGGGAAAGCGGTTGCCTCGTGCGGGAATCGAGCACGGCGGGGCGCGAGGGCTCGCCGGCACGCCGTCGAACTGGGGTGGCGCGCGTCGTCATCGGCGTGGAGAAGCCTCCGCGAAACCGGAACGGCACCATCCCCGTCGCGGAGAAAGCGCTTTGACCGGACGATCCGTTCACAGTGCGCGCGGGTCGCGGAGTAAGGCTCGACTCGTGGGTTCGCGCTATTCGACCGGTATTCCCCAACTGAGACTGCGCTTTTCCGGGAATGGCTTCGAAAGCGCTCGGCCGAGTTCCGGTCAGGCGCGGCCGAGTGCCTGTCCCGCGGCGGCCAGGGTGCGCTCGACGAGGTCGGTCGCGGTGCCGGGCGCCCAGCGCTCCGCCCACTCCGCGGCGTAGCCGAGGTAGTCGCCGTACTGCTCGGTCGACCACGGACCGTCCGGGCTCCAGTTCGAGCCGCGCAGCGCGTTCACGCCCACCGCGACGTGCTGGTCCAGGATGAGCGGCCCGCCCGTGACCGGGTCGTACGCGCCGAAGTGGAGCACCCGGCCGACGTCGGCGGAGCCGAGGCGGGCGAGGGCGTGGCTGCCGCGCCGGGCGAGGGTCGCGTACCCGGCGACCGCGCCCTCCGCGCGGGCGGTGCGCACGGCCTGGGAGAGGTTGGCGCCGACCGCGTCGGGGTTCGCGTCGAACACCGAGCCCAGCTTGGAGGCGTTGCGCGACTTCGTGCCGACGGCCCAGACCTGCGTGGCGACCAGGGTGTGGACGGCTCCCAGTTCGTCGTCGGCGCGGGCCCCGATGGCGAACAGGACACGTCGGTCGACCGTGGTGCGGTCGTCCAGTTCGGCGGGCCAGCAGGCGCGGTCGGGCAGGTAGTCGAGCCAGTGGCCCTTCACGAAACCGACCGCCTGGTCCAGCAGGTAGGGGCTGGCCCGTGCGGGCGGGGTGCCGCGGAAGACGGTCTCGAACGCGAGGGTGGCCACCGGAACATCCTATGGACCGGTTTTCCCGCCCATCGCCCGGTAACGCCCGGAACATGTTTCAAGACTTAGTTTAAGTGATGTATTGACACCTGGCGGTAACAGCCATAACGTCCTGGACCACGCGGGAGGAGTCTCGGTGAGCAGAACCGGAGTCGGTGCACAACATTGCCTCGGCGAAGATCAGCGGCCGGAGCGATTCACCGCTTTCCACCTTGTCGGGGCGTGCGCGGCTATTCACCGAACAACCCCCGGCGAGCATTCCCCCTGATGTTCCACCCTGCCTGACACCGTTCGACGGAACTCCGGCGCGCGTCCCCGCCATCGGCCCCCGCGCCCTCCGGGCGAAGCGGCCGATCGCCGCCGCGCGCCGGGTGACGACGCCGCGCTGCGCGGCCGAGGAGGGTTTCCCTGTGCTTCCACGCCCCAAGTTCCGCGTGCCACGCGGTCGACGAACGGTGCTGGCCACCGTGCTCGCGATCATCGCGAGTACCTTCACGGTCCTGGCCGGCACCGCTCCGGTCGCCAGCGCGGCCGTCGACCCGGCCGCCTGGTACACGGTCGTGAACCAGACCAGCGGCAAGTGCGTCGACGCGCGCGCCGCCGCGACCGCCAACGGCACCGCGATCCAGCAGTACACCTGCAACAGCAGCACCGCGCAGCAGTGGCAGTTCCAGCCCACCAGCGGCGGGTTCAGCCGGATCAACGCCCGCGACAACTCCGCGCAGGTGCTGGACGTCGCGAACGTGTCCACCGCCGACGGTGGACTGATCCACCTGTGGACCTATGGTGGTGGCAACAACCAGCAGTGGCAGGCGGTCGAGCAGGCCGGTGGCTCGTACCGCTTCGTCAGCAGGCTGAGCGGCAAGTGCCTCGACGTGCCGAGCGCGTCCACCGCGGACAGCGTGCAGCTCCAGCAGTACACCTGCAACGGATCGGGCGCCCAGACGTTCAGCCTCGTCCCCGCAGGAGGTACCACCCCCGTGCCCCCCGGTACGCCGGACTTCGGCCCGAACGCCATCTTCTTCGACCCGTCGATGTCGGCCGCGACGATCCAGAACCGGGTCGACCAGGTGTTCGCGCAGCAGGAGCGCAGCCAGTTCGGCCTGCAGCGCTACGCGCTCATCTTCAAGCCCGGCACGTACAACGCGAACGTGAACGTGGGCTTCTACACCCAGGTGCTCGGTCTCGGCCTGTCGCCGGACGACGTGAACATCAACGGCTCCGTGCACGTCGAGGCGGACTGGTTCCAGGGCAACGCGACGCAGAACTTCTGGCGCTCGGCGGAGAACCTGTCGGTCACCCCGACCGGCGGCACCGACCGCTGGGCGGTGTCGCAGGCCGCGCCGTACCGCCGCATGCACCTGCGCGGCAACCTGCTGCTCGACGACGGCGGCTGGTCCAGCGGCGGCCTGCTCGCCGACAGCAAGATCGACGGCCAGGTCCGCTCCGGCTCGCAGCAGCAGTGGCTGACCCGCAACACGGACATGGGCGGTTGGACCGGGTCCAACTGGAACATGGTGTTCGTCGGCGCGACCAACGCCCCCGCGGGGACCTTCCCGAACCCGCCGTACACGAGGGTCGCGCAGACCCCGCAGGTCCGCGAGAAGCCCTTCCTGAACGTCAACGCCGCGGGCGACTACAACGTGTTCGTCCCCGCGGTGCGCAACAACTCCTCCGGCGCCAGCTGGACGAACGGCACCCCGGCAGGCCAGAACCTGCCGCTGAGCCAGTTCTTCATCGCCAAGCCGGGCACCTCGGCGGGCGCCATCAACGCGGCACTGGCCGCGGGCAAGGACCTGATCTTCGGACCGGGCGTCTACCACCTGAACGAGACGATCCGCGTCACCCGCCCGAACACCGTCGTGCTCGGCCTGGGCCTGGCGACGCTGATCCCGGACAACGGCGTCACCGCGATGACCGTCGCGGACGTCGACGGCGTGAAGATCGCGGGCATCCTGATCGACGCGGGCACCACGAACTCCAACCTGCTGATGGAGATCGGCCCGACCGGGTCCAGCGCCGACCACTCGGCCAACCCGACGTCGCTGAACGACGTGTTCTTCCGGGTCGGCGGAGCGGTCGTCGGCCGGGCCACGACGAACCTCGTCATCAACAGCGACAACGTCATCGGCGACCACCTGTGGATCTGGCGCGGTGACCACGGCGACAGCACCGGCAACGGGGTGGGCTGGAACCTCAACACCTCGGACACCGGCCTGATCGTCAACGGCGACAACGTGACGATGTACGGCCTCTTCGTCGAGCACTACCAGAAGTACCAGACCATTTGGAACGGTCAGGGTGGCAGGACGTACTTCTACCAGAACGAGATGCCGTACGACCCGCCGAACCAGGCGGCGTACATGAACGGCTCGACGCAGGGCTGGGCGGCGTACAAGGTGGCGAACTCGGTCACCAGCCACGAGGTCTGGGGGTTCGGCAGCTACGTCTTCTTCAACGTCAACCCCAGCGTCGTGAACGCCCGCGCGATCGAGACGCCCGTCCACCCGAACGTCCGCTTCCACAACATGGTCACCTTCTCGCTGGGCGGTGGCCAGGGCACGATCCGCAACGTCGTCAACACCACCGGCCCGACCGTCGGTCCCAACAACACCGCACCGGGGTACCTGGTCAGCTTCCCCTAGCACGTCCCCTGTCCGAGGAGCGCCGTCCGGGTTTCCCGTGCGGCGCTCCTCGGGTTCCCCGGCCTTGGCGGCGATGGCGGCCGACCGGTTCGGCGACGGCCCCTGGGCGGGCCGGGCGGCGACGCTGGTCACCGCGACCCGGTCGATGCCCGCCGCCCCGCTGGTCGCCGCGATGAGAGTGCGCTCAGTAGCTTCAGTGTAGACAGAAATGAATCGTCCCGGCCCGTGGTCGCAGGAGCCGCCATGAGCGGCCCTCGGCGGTGAGCCGCGCGGGTCCCGGTCTCGCGGTGGAGGACCGGGACCCGCGCCCGTCCTAGACCGGCTTGAGCTCGCCTGCTTCGACGGCCACCGCGAGGACGTTGCCCTCGGGTGGTCGCGGGCACGTGCCGAAGGGGGAGAAGGTGAAGGGCATGTTGGTCGCCCGGTTGAAGTCCAGCACCGCGCGCCCGTCGGTCAACGGGCCGGACAACGCCCGCCAGGGAGCCGTCGACCGCCCGCTCGTGGCGTCGCTGAACCGGAAGTTCACGTTGTCGCCGTCGACCGACGCGGCCACCACCTGCTCGACCCCGCCGAGCGTGAACACCAGCTCGCCGTCCACGGTGGTCTCCTGCTCCAGCCCTTCCTGGGCGGAGCCGACCACCACGGTCCGCGGGGCTTCGAACGGCCGGAACTCGGCGTCCACCACGAACTCGGGCCGCACGTCGAACGCGGGCACGCCGTCGAACGCCAGACGGGTGGGCGCCTGCGGGTCGCGCGGCCGCAGCACGTACCGCCCGGACCTCAGGGCGACCTCCAGGTGCACGTCGCCGTAGGACGCGAAGATCTTCGACCCCTGCTCGGCGACGACCACCGACGCCGTCCCGTCGAGCACCTCGCCGTCGACGACCAGGCCTTCGGCGGCGGTAACGGTCACCCGAGCGGCGTCGTCGTCGACGACCCACTCACCGGGCACGCCGGGGAACCGCTTCGGGGTCGAGTCCAACCAGAGCAAACCGGTCAGGCTCAACCAGCCGTGGGGCTGCCTCAGCACGACCTCACGACGGTGGTGCCACTCGTCCCACCCGGCTTGAAGATCGGTAGTCATGCCTGGGGAACGCCGAGGACGGGGAAGAGATTCCGCGGGGGCGCGACGAACGCGCCCCCGCGGACCGTCACCGGATCAGCCCTGCTGGTCGCGCTCCAGGCGCACGGACACCTTGCGCCCCTTGACCGTCGCCCCGCGCAGGGCCACGATCACCGACTGCGCGACCGACTCCGGCACCTCCACCAGCGAGAACCGGTCGGCGATCTCGATCGCCCCGATGTCGCGGCCCTTCAGCTTCGCCTCGCCCGCGATGGCGCCCACGAGGTCCTGCGGCCGGATCCCGGCACTGCGGCCGGCGCCGAAGAACAACCGGGTCATCCCGGCCGTGGGCGTGCGCGGCCTGCGCTCGCGCCGGTTGCCCGGCTCGGCCGACCCGCGACCCGGCCGGTCGGGCCGCGCCGCGACGTCCGGGATCTCCTCTTCCTCGTCCGCCGCGGCACCGGAAGCCTCGTGGGCCAGCTTCACGGCCGCGAGCGCGATCTCCATCAGGTCGAAGTCGTCCGTCAGCGTCTCCACGACCACGCGGAAGCGCTCCAGCTCGTCCTCCAGCAGCGACTCGTGCAGCGCGGCACGCGTCAGCTCCAACCGCCGGGCCCGCAGGTCGGCGACCGTCGGGACCTTCTCGACCGGGATCCTCTGCTTGGTGACCCGCTCGATGGTCTTCAGCATCCCGTGCTCACGCGGCTCGACCAGCGTGATCGCGACACCCTCGCGCCCCGCGCGGCCGACACGGCCGATGCGGTGCACGTAGGACTCCGGCGCGGACGGGACGTTGTAGTTCACGACGTGCGTGAGCTGCTCGATGTCCAACCCGCGCGCGGCCACGTCCGTGGCGACGAGCAGGTCGGCGGTGCCGTTGCGCAGCCTGCCCATGACCCGGTCGCGCTGCTCCTGGCTGATGCCGCCGTGCAGCGACTCCGCCCGGTAGCCGCGGCCGTTGAGGGTCTCGGTCAGCTGGTCGACCTCGTCGCGGGTGCGGCAGAAGACGATCGCGGCGGTGGGCGCCTCGACGTCCAGCACGCGGCCGAGCGCGGCGGGCTTGTGCGCGCGCGGCACGATGTACGCGCTCTGCCGGACGCGGGGGGCCTCGCCGGGCGCGGTCTGCTCGCGCCCGATCGTGATCCGCACCGGGTTCTTCAGGTGCTGGCGGGCCAGCTTGTCGATGCGCGGCGGCATCGTCGCCGAGAACAGCACCGTCTGCCGCTCGCTGGGCGTCTCCTGGAGGATCGACTCGATGTCCTCCGCGAAGCCCATGTCGAGCATCTCGTCCGCCTCGTCGAGGACGACGATCTCCAGGCTGTCCAGCTTCAGCGTGCCGCGACCGATGTGGTCGATGGCCCGGCCCGGCGTGGCGACGACGACGTCGACACCCCGCTCCAGCGCCTGCAGCTGGCGGCCGATGGGCTGGCCGCCGTAGATCGGCAGCACCCGCGCGCCCAGGTCGCGGCCGTACTTGTGGATCGCCTCGCACACCTGCACCGCGAGTTCACGGGTGGGTACGAGCACCAGTGCGAGCGGAGCCGTGGTCCGGCTCCTCGCCTCGGTCAGCTTCTGCAGCACCGGCAGCGCGAACGCGGCGGTCTTGCCCGTGCCCGTCGCGGCCTGGCCCAGCAGGTCCTGGCCTTCGAGCAGCGGCGGGATCGCCTCGCGCTGGATGGGCGTCGGCTCTTCGTAGCCGAGGTTCGTCAAAGCCTTGAGGAGTTCGGGACGCAGCGCCAGGTCGGCGAACGTCGTCGACCTGTCCTCGATCGCGTCGGCGGTCACGGCGGCCACTTCGGCCACTTCGGCCACGGCGGTCACGTCGGTCACGTCGGTCACGTCGGTCACTTCGGGGGTCATGCGCAAGCTCCTCGTTACAGGTCCGATCAACTGTGGCGGACCGGCCGAGTTCTGCTCGGCGAGAGTTCAGGCCAACCGGCGCCTACCTGCGAAACCGAGGTCGAGACGGTGGTACCAACTCAGCTCGGCGTCGCCTTCCAACCAGCACAGCAGCACCGGCGCGCCGTCAAGGTCCGAGGGGAAGTCTACGAGGAGAGGTGCGAACCCCTTCAGCTCGGCCCCGGTCTGCTGCACCGAGGTGAGCAAATCGTCCAGTTCGGCCTGCGCCGCTTTCCACTCCGGGAGACCCCCCAGACCGGACGGTTCACCACCCGGGGAAACCGCGTGGGCCAGCTCCGCGGCGTCCGCTCGGAGGGCGACGATCCGGGTGAGGGTGGGGAGGAGGTCGGCCAAGGTCGCGCGTGCTTCGGCGATGGTGAAGAGGGTCATGGGGGGAGTGTGGGATACCACACGAACGGGGTTGTCTCGGGGCTTTCCGGGGGCGGGAAATGTCGGACCCCGGTCGTAGCGTGTGCGTCGGGGGGTTCTGGTTTTCGGGGGACGCCTGGTTTGTGCTGGGCGGTTCGAGGGGTCTGGTTTGGGCTGGTCAGGGGGTCTGTGTCGCTGGCCGTCTTGTCGGTGGGGTCGGGGTGCCCCCGAGGCGCGATTGTCTCCATGTCCGTCCGCGCCGCGTCAAGGCGGGAAAGATGCCTTGACCCGTAGCGGACGGACATGAGGGCGCTGGGGATCGGGGGTGGGGAGGGGTCCGGGCTCCCTTGGGGTGCGTGCTTCCGTCTGGCTGTGGGTGGGCTGGGTGCGTGCTTTTGCTTGGGCTGTGGTGAGGGGGTGCGTGCGGCTGCCGTGGCTGTGGCCGGTGATGTGTGAGCGACCTGCTTCGGCTGTAGCCGGTCATGGGCGTGCGGCTGCTTCAACTGTGGACAGTGGGTGGGTGGGTGCGGCTGCTTGGGCTGTCGGCAGCGGGTGGTGCAGTTGGCTGCTGGCAGTGGGGCTTCTTGCTGTGCGTCAGCCGGGCGCGTGCGCTTGGGGTGGCGTGTGTCGGTTGGGCTGTAGTCGGCCGGGGTGTCACGGTCCGTTTGGCCTTGGCCCGCGGGCTGGGTAGGTCCGCTTGGGCCTGGGTGGTTCTGGTGCCCTGGGCGGCGGTGTTGGCGCGCTTGGGCTGGGGAGGATGGCGCGGACGGTGTGCCGGGCCGCCCGCCTGGGGGGTTCGGGCGGTGGGCGGGGGTCCGCGCCATCTCTCGGGGAGGCGAGTGCCGGTTGGGCGGACTCGTCAAGTTGTTTCGGTTCTCGTTACTTTTGCGCCCACTTGAAGTATCACTTCCGGGTGCCGATACGCCCAATCGGGGGTTAACGGGGTGCGGCGTCGTGACTAATTGACTGTTGACGCACGGGACCTGGCGGTGATGGCGACTCGTGGGGTCGGGCTCGGTGCCGAAGTTGTGGTGCGGTGTGGCGGGGATTTGACGTTAACTTCACCTTCGAGATTTGTTCCTCGTGAAGTCGACTCTGTTTCCGTCGTTGCCGGGTGATGTCTTGCGTTTCTGCTCTGATGTCCGAATCTGCGCCGGTTCCGGCGATGGACCAAGAGGCGCGGTTGCTCCGTGCAGCGGTATCTCGGGGCGGAATGCTCCGGGCTGTCGCTATAACACTTCTATACTCGCGATTCCCGTCGGAAGTCGTGTTCTCGAATGGGCGTTCTGCCGCTAACGTGCGTTCCGAACACCTTCCCGACCACCGTTTCGGCACCAGGAACCGCGACCGCGCCCGCGTCCTGGAGTCGGCCTACGGGGGCGGCCGGTAGTGGGGATCGAGGCGGATCTGTGGTTCAGCAGGGCGTGGACGACCTGGATGGCGGGGTTGTGGCCGTTCGGTTCGGGTTGGACGGGGTCGAGTACGAGATCGATCTGGGGGTCGTCGAGGCCGCGCGGCTGCGCGAGTTGCTCGGGAGGTATGCGGCGTGCGCGCGTTCAGTCCTGCGGGAAGCCGAACCCGTGGTGCGGACCGCTCGGCCCAGCCCCGTGCGCAGCCTTGACGTGGAGGAACTCCGGGCTGTGCGGGCGTGGGCGCGTGGGCGGGGCTTCAGCGTGTCGGATCGTGGACGGCTGTCCGAAGCAGTGCTCAGCGCCTATGAAGAGGCGCACCCGAGAGCCCGCAAATCGCCGCCGCCGTATGCCCCTAGAATATGGAACTGCTGAGTAACATAATTGTTGGATGCGTCTCATTTGGCCGTTGTCGCTGGTCGGGGCCATGTGGTGAACAACTGTCCGACTGCCGTTGCAGTACGTCGGTTCTCGCACCAGGAGCAGTCCGCTGCGCCGTTCGGCCGCATACCGCAGGCGTCCCCCCGGTGCGAGCCAAATGATATTTCCCCCCATCGTGTCCATCTAGGCAACATGTGATCGCTTTAGCAGGGCTATTCCAGGCTGCGGTCCCATCCGATGTTTCGTGGGTCGGCGGCCTGGATTCCTGTGCACTACCACCCTCCGCACGGGCATCGAACACCTGGCGGAGGTGAAGAGTGGTTGAACGGCGAAGTACACCTTCGCGCCGCCGAGGGACTTGGGGGTCCTGGCCATGCAGATTCAGATTCTGGGTGCCGTCGCGCTCGCACATGGAGACCGACGGATCGGAGTCGCTGCCCGGCAGGTACGTACGCTTCTCGCCTTGCTCGCGCTATCTCCAGGAACGCCGGTTCCTTTCGACCGGTTGGTGGAGGAGTTGTGGGCCGGAAAGGTAATGGGTAATGCCCGGAACGCGCTGCAGGCGAATGTCGTGCGGCTGCGAAAATTGTTGGAAGGCCTGGCCGCGCGGCCGGGTGATGAACTGGTCCGGACGTTGGGCAGCGGTTACGTGCTCGACGTGGACGCCGATTCCATCGACGCCTACCGGTTCCGCGACCTGGCCGACCTCGGGTCGAGCTGCGTGACCCGCAGGCCCGCCGAGGCCATCGACCTGCTGGAGCGGGCGCTGCGGCTGTGGCGCGGGCCCGCCCTCTTCGACGTCGGCGACGGGCTGCGCTTCCGGATCGAGGCCGCGCGGCTCGACGAGCGCAGGCTCAGCGCCCGCGAGGACCTGATCGCCGCCAAGCTCGCCAACGGCGAGGACCGCGGCGTCGTCTCCGAGCTGAAGCAGCTCGCCGCCGAGTACCCCGAGCGCGAGCGCTTCAGCGAGCAGCTCATGGTCGCCCTCTACCGCAACGGTCGGCAGACCGAGGCGCTCGACGTGTTCCACGACACCCGCAAGCGGCTCGCGGCCGAACTCGGCCTCGAACCCGGCTACGCGCTGCGCGAGCTGTACCAGGCGATCCTCGTCCACGACCAGGTCCTGCTGTGACCGCGAACGCTCGTTCGTCGTCGGTGTTCGCTTCGCAGAGGGGTGTGAGTCCGTTGCTGGAGTTCCGGATCCTGGGGCCGGTCGAGGTGTTGAACGACGGGGAGGAGGTGCCGCTGGACGGCTCGAAGCCGCGGACGGTGCTCGCGGCGCTGCTGCTCGCCGACAACGGGTCGGTGTCCGACGTCGAGATGAGCGACTTCCTCTGGGGCCACCACCCGCCCGCGACGTTCAACGCGCAGATCTACACCTACGTCTCGCGACTGCGCAAAACCCTGCTCAACGAGGTCGGGATAACCCGCCGCTCGCGCGGGTACGACATCCGTTTCGGGAATTGCCGGTTCGACCTGTGGGAATTCGAGGAACAGGCCCGGCTGGGCCAGAGCGCATTGGCCGCCGGGCGGTTCGAGGAATCGGCCGGATTGCTGCGCTCGGCGTTGTCGTCGTGGCGCGGACCGGCGTTGTCCGGCGTCTCCGAGCACCTCACCGACGCCGAGGGGCCACGGCTGGAGGAGGCCCGCATCGCCGTCCTGGAGAGCCGCATCGAGGCCGACCTGGCGCTGGGTAGGCACGCCCAGCTGCTGCCCGAGCTGACCCGCCTGGTTCGGATGCACCCGTTGCAGGAACGCTTCCGAGCCCAGCTCATGACCACTTTCTACCGCTGCAACAGGCAGGCCGACGCCCTCGTGCTCTACGAGGAGGGCAGGCGGATGCTCGCCGACGAGCTGGGTATCGACCCCGGTTCGCTGCTGCGCCAGGTGCACCTCGCGATCCTCACCGCGGACCCCGTGCTCCAGGTTCCGCACGCGCTGCGCGTCGGAGTGGGCTGACCAGGCATATAGGGTCGATATAGCCCTCGGACGCACTCTTCTAACGGTAGGAAAAGTCGCGTTCGTGGAGGATAAAATGACCACTTCCCAGTCTGCTGTGACGATCGACGAAACCCAGAAGTCGCAGATCAAGGAAATCGTCTCGGAAATCCTCGAGATCGACCCCGCGGAGATGACGGACACGAGCCTGTTCAAGGAGGACCACGACGCCGACAGCCTCGGCGCCATCGAGATCCTCTCCGCTCTCGAGCGCACGTTCAGCATCGAGATCGACCAGGCCGAACTGACCCGCATGGTCAACCTCGAGGGCGTCATCGCCGTCGTGGCCGAAGCAGCAGCCGCCAAGTAGCCCTTCGGCCCGGTTGGAGCAGACGATGCACGAAGAGCGCCAGTCACCCCGCCGAGTGGTGATCACCGGTCTGGGTGTGGTCACGAGCATCGGCATCGGCGTCACCGAGTTCCTGGCGGGCCTGCGGGCCGGTCGCAGCGGCGTCAAGCCGATCACGTCGTTCGACACCACCGGGTTCGCCCACGCCAACGGCGCCGAGATCGACGAGTTCGACCCGGCGGACTGGCTGGAGCGGGCGGACGCGGCGGAACTGGGCCGGGCGAGCCAGTTCTCCGCGGCCGCCGCCCGGATGGCCGTCGCCGACGCGGGCATGTCGCTGGACGAGGTGCGCGGCCGTCGGGCGCTGGTGTCCGTCGGCACCACCGACGCCGAGTCGCGCGACCTGGACAACCTGATCGGCGTCCAGGTCGAGCACGGGCCCGAGGGGCTCGACCCGGTCATCGCACGGCGCTCGACGGCGGGCAGGCTCTCCTCCAGCATCGTCCGCGAGCTGGGCCTGACCGACGTCGAGGCCGTGACGATCCCGACGGCGTGCGCGGCGGGCAACTACGCGATCGGCTACGGCTTCGACGCCATCCGCGACGGAGACGTGGACGTGTCGCTGTGCGGTGGCGCGGACGCCGTGTGCCGCAAGACGTTCACCGGGTTCTACCGGCTCGGCACGATCGCCCCCGAGGTGTGCCAACCGTTCGAACGCGACCGCAAGGGCATCCTCACCGGCGAGGGCGCGGGCATCCTCGTCATGGAGAGCCTGGACTCCGCGCTCGCGCGGGGCGCCCGGATCTACGCCGAGGTGCTCGGCTACGGCCTCAACTGCGACGCGAACCACCCGGTCGCGCCGGACCGCGACAGCCTGGCGCGGTGCATCGAGCTGGCGCACCGCAACGCGGGTGTGAAGCCGGAGGACATCGACTTCATCTCCGCGCACGGCACCGGCACGAAGGCGAACGACGTCACCGAGTCCGGTGCCATCCGGCAGGTGTTCGAGACCCCGCCGCCCACGATCTCGATCAAGGGCATGCTGGGGCACACCATGGGCGCTGCCAGCGCCCTCGCCTCGGCGGCGTGCGCGCTGGCGATCAAGGAGGGGTTCATCCCCCCGACGATCAACCACGACGTGACCGACCCCGAGTGCGGTGTCGACTGCGTGCCGAACGTGGCGCGCGAGGCCGACCTGGACGTGGTGCAGAACAACGCGCTCGCGTTCGCGGGCAACAACGCGGTGCTGATCCTCGGCCGGTACCGGGACGCCGTCTGATGGTCCGGGTCCTGCTGCTGCACGGGCTCGCCGGGAAGCCCGCCGTGTGGGACCCGCTGATCGCGACGCTCCCCGAGGGCGTCGAGGTCACGAACACCGAACAGCCGTGGCACGGGATGTCCGACGGCACGTGGGCCCACCACCCCGATCCGGTGCGGCTCGTCGTGGACGCGGTCCGCCCGGAGCACGACGTGGTGGTGGCGCACTCGTTCGGCGCCACCCTGCTGGCCGAGGCGTACGCGACCGGGCGCGTGCCCGCGCGGCCGTCGGTGCTGCTCTGCCCGTTCCACCGGTCGTCGGTCGCCGAGTTCGACTGGTCGACGATCACCTTCTACCTGAACGACTTCCACCGCACGTTCGAAGAGGCCATGCGGGTCGGCGAGACCGCCCGCTTCCCGGAGAAGCGCCGCGCCTGGCTCGCCCGCGCGCTGCGCGACCAGGTCGGCCCCTACGGCTGGATGCGGTGGTTCGAGACCTACCTGCGGTCGCCGTTCCTCGACTTCGCCGAAGTGGGGGCCCCGCAGCTGGTGCTGTCCGGTGTGCACGACATCGCCGCCCGACCCGAGGACGGGCGAGCACTCGCGAAGTCGTTGCCGCACGGGCGGTTCGAGCTGCTCGACGACTGCGGCCACTTCCCGATGCTGGAACAGCCCGCCAGGGTCGCGGCGCTGATCCGCGATTTCCTCGACGACGCCTGGAGTTGACGTGAGCCCCACCGGTACCGACAAGACCACGACCACGCAGATCCGACCCCGCTACGAGGGGTCGAACATCTGCACCTGGATCGGCTTCAAGCACGTCAACTACATGGTCGAGGAAGCCGTGCTCGACCACCTGCGCCAGCGCGGGTTCCCGGCGGGCGCGCTGTACGAGCGCTACGGCCTGTGCACCGACATCACCGACCTGGACACCAAGATCCTGACGGCGTTCCACATCGACGACCTGGCCACGGCCACCGTCAAGGAGGTCGCGCACGACGGCCCCGAGCTGCGCCTGGCCGTGGAGTTCACCGTCGACCGCGGCAAGCCGGTGCGCGCGGTGAAGTCGAAGGTGTCCGTGTCGCTGCGCCTGGACCCGCACGGGTTCGACGCCGAGGACGCGCCCGCCGAGCTGGCGCCGCACGTCGTGGACGCGATCTCCGCGCCCAGCGACAAGGTCGTCCCGATCACCGTCGGCGACGCCGACCCGCTCGACCTGCTCACCGCGGGCCGCAACGCGTTCGGCTGGGCGTGGCGGATGCCGTACTTCTACTGCCACTTCACCGAGCGCGTGCAGATGTCCGGCTACCTGCGCCAGATGGAGGAGATCCTCGACCTGTTCGTCGAGGACCGCGGCGTCTCCATCAAGACCCTGCTCGACGAGCAGAACTGGATCCCGGTCGTGCCGCACTCGCGGATCACGTTCCTGGGCGAGGCGAAGATGGAGGAGACGCTCTACACCGTCTTCACCGTCGAGGACGTCTTCAAGCGCTACACGTTCACCGCCCGCATGGACTGCTACGTCCTGCGCGACGGCGTGCTGGTGCCGACCGCGACCGGCAAGATCACCCACGGCTGGGCCGTGATCGAGAACCGCGCGGACTGGAGCCTGGTCAACTTCGACGACCGGCTCACCGACGCCCTCACGGGCAAGGCCGGTTCGATCTCCGGCCGCGGAACGGTCTGACCCCATGACCGCCACGACTCCCGTCGACCGCACCGGTCGACTCGTCTTCTCGGCCTGGTCCGCCGTGTCGCCGTACGGCATCGGCGGCGACGCCTTCGCCGCGGGCGTCGTGGCGGGCCGGGACGCGACCACCGAACTCGACCAGGAGACCTATCCCGGCCCGTACTCGCGGGCCGGGCTGGTCCCCGAGTTCACCGCCGCGGGCGCGTTGGGCCGCAAGGGAACCCGCACGATGGACCGGGTCACGGCCATCGCCGTGTCCGCCGTCGGGCAGGTCATCGAGAACTGCGGCCCCGAGCTGCTCGCCGAACCGGACCGCGTGGGACTGGTGCTGGGCACCGGGTCCGGCAGCGTCCAGTCCATCATGGACTTCACCAAGGACTCGCTGACCGGCGTCAAGCCCTACCACGTCGATCCGGCGCTGTTCCCCAACACGGTGATGAACCGCGCCGCGGGCCAGAGCGCGATCTGGCACGGCATCAAGGGCCCCAACACGACCATCGCGGGCGGCGCTCTGACCGGGCTGCTGGCGTTGAGCTACGCCGTGCGGCTCTACCGCGGCGGGCACTGCGACCGGGCGCTGCTCGGCGCGGCCGAGGAGTACTCGGTGCAGCGCGCGTGGCTGGAGTGGCACGGCCGCACCGGCGACGGCGACGCGCCGTCGCTCGGCGAGGGCGGCGCGGTGTTCCTGCTGGAGCCCTCCGCCGACGCCGAGACGGCCGGTCGGTCGTCGCTCGCGACGGTCCTGGCCACCAGGTTCCGCGCGTTCGGCGAGGCCGCCGACGCCCGGCAGGCCGTGGCGGACTGCGTGCGGGCGGCGTTGGCGCAGGCCGGGGTCTCGGCCGCCGACGTGCGGCTGGTCGCCCCCGCGGGTGGCGAGTTCGAGGCGGCCGAGGACGGCGGCGTGACCGACGCGCTCGACGGCGGCACGCCCGAGTTCGTCCGGTGCGGACAGCTGGTCGGCGACACCTCCGCCGCCGGGGCCAGCTTCCAGCTGGCCGCCGTGCTGGCGAAGGGCGGCGGCGGGATCGCGCTGGTCACCGGTGTGGACCGGGACGGCACGGTCGGCTGCGCGGTGCTGGAGCTGGCCGGATGACCGCCGTGGAGGAGGGGACGCGGGTCTTCGTGGACCCGGACGACCCGGTGTTCGCAGGCCACTACCCCGGATTCCCGATCCTGCCCGGCCTGTTCGTGGTCGAGCACGTGCACGCGGCCGTCCGCGACCGCCTGCCCGGCAAGCGGGTCACCGCCCTGCAGCGGGCCAAGTTCATCCGGCCGGTGTTCCCCGGCGACACGCTGTCGATCACCACGGTGCTCACCGACGACGGCGACGGCGTCCAGGTGGCCGCCGTGGTGTCGAAGGACGACGGGCCCGTCGCGGAGATCAAGCTGAGGTACTCGGCATGACCGGCGTCGCGGAGATCAAGCGGATCATCCCGCACCGCTTCCCGGTGCTGCTGGTGGACCGGGTGTCCGAAGTGGAGCCCGGCCGCACGCTGGTCGCGCACAAGGCGGTCAGCGGCCGCGAGCCCTGCTACGACGGGCTCGCGGATGACGCCGACCACGCGTACCCGATCGGCCTGCTGCTGGAGTCGTGGGCGCAGTGCGCGGTCCTGCTCACGCGGTGGGATAACCCGAACCCGGACGTGCTGGCCGACAAGGTGGAGCTGATCACCGGGATCCGCGGGGTGTCGCTGCTGGAGCCCGTGTACCCCGGCGAGGTCCTGACCCACTACGTGCGGCTCGTCCGCGAGGTCGACGACGCAGCGATCCTGGCGGGCCACAGCACGGTCGGCGGTCGCACGGTGCTGGAGATCGGCACGTTCACGATGGCCCGCCGCGGGGTCGAGGTCCTGCGGCCGGAACGGGGAGTGGTGGCATGAGGCGCGTCGCGCTGGTTTCCGGTGGTTCGCGCGGGATCGGGCACAAGGTGGTGACCCGGCTCGCCGAGGACGGCTACGACGTCGCGTTCTGCTACCAGTCGAACGCCGACGCGGCCGCTGTGGTGGCCAAGGAGGCCGAAGCGGCCGGTGCGGCCGTGTTCACCGCGCAGGTGGACGTGTCGCAGCGGCGCGAGGTCGAGGTGTTCGTGAAGAACGCCGAGAAGGAACTGGGCGGGCTGCACACCGTCGTGTCGTGCGCGGGCATCGTCCGGGACAACCCGCTGGTGCTGCTGAAGGACGACGACTGGCAGGCGGTGCTGCGGGTCAACCTCGACGGCACCTACTACCTGTGCAAGGCCGCCGTGTTCTCGATGATGAAGCGCCGCGCCGGCAGCGTGATCACCATGTCGTCCGTCGCGGGCGTGTACGGCAACGCCGCGCAGACGAACTACGCCGCGTCCAAGGCCGGGATCATCGGGTTCAGCAAGTCGCTGGCCAAGGAGGTCGGCAAGTACGGCATCCGGGTCAACGCGGTCGCCCCCGGCTTCATCGGGACCGACATGGTCGCCGGACTCGCCGACGACTTCGTGGCCCGGATGACGGAGAAGATCCTGCTCGGCCGGTTCGGCACGGCGGACGAGGTCGCGGACCTGGTGTCGTTCCTGGCTTCGGACAGGGCTTCCTACGTCACCGGCCAGGTGTTCGGCGTCGACGGGGGGCTGGTGATTTGAGCAAGAACCCGAGGTTCTACTTCTCGTTGCGCAGCCCGTACTCCTGGATGGCGTACCGGGACCTGCTGGCGCGGTACCCCGACGTGGCCGAGGCCGTGGAGTGGGTGCCGTTCTTCGAGCCCGACGCGCTCAGCGAGCGGATGCTGACCGAACGGGGGGAGGAGTTCCCCTACTCGGCGATGTCCCGCGCCAAGCACTTCTACATCCTCCAGGACGTCGGCAGGCTCACGAAGGACCGCGGCCTGCCGCTGACGTGGCCGGTCGACCGCGACCCGGTCTGGGAGGTGCCGCACCTCGGGTACCTCGTGGCCGCCCGCGCGGGCAAGGGGCCCGAGTACATCGCGGCGGTCTACCGGGCGCGGTGGGAGCTGGGCCGCAACATCTGCGACCCGGCCGTGATCGCCGACGTCGCGTCATCGCTTGGCTTGGACCCGGTGGAGGTGTCGACCGCGTCCGACGACCCCGCGCTGCGCGCGGAAGGCGTGGAGATCCTGCTGAAGATCTGCAAGGACGGCGTGTTCGGCGTGCCGTTCTTCGTGCACCGGTTCTCCCGGTTCTGGGGCATGGACCGGCTGGACGAGTTCGCGGCGCACCTGCGGTCGAAGCTGGCTCCCGCGGGCGCGCTGCCCGCCACGGCGTCGTCCGTCTCCGTCGGTCGGTCGTCGGAGGAGAGCCACGCGGGCGGCTGCGGCTGAGTTCCCCGTCAACGCGCGACGGCTCCCCGGAGGTTCTCCGGGGAGCCGTTCGGCGTTACGCGCAGCGCCAGACGGTCGGCTGGTTGTCGGCGCCCGCGGCGGACCGGCTCCAGCCCGCCACGGAGCCGTTGTCGGACACGACGTTCACGCCCAGCGAGCCGGACAGGGTGGCGGTGAGCGCCGAGCCCTGCCACACGCCGTGGCCCAGCGGGGTGGAGGCGGTGAACCCGGTCGAGAGCCCGGACCGGTTCACCGAGTGCAGGCTGCCCGCGGTGGTGGGGCGCACCACGGAGCCGTTCTGCTCCCACAGCACGCCCACGCCGTCGGCGAACTCCGAGGCGTACGTCCCGCCGACGACCCGGCCGTTCGCGATGGCCGCGCCGTCCACCGACACCGTGCCGGACGGGATGGCGAGCTTCCGCGCCGCCGACGCCTTCCACAGGTAGAGGCTCGTGGCGTCGAAGTCGTCGGTGCGGGTCGGGTAGTGCTCCACGAGCACCGTGCCGTCCTGGTCGATCCCGGTGGCGATGGTCTGCCCGGTGGTGGGCAGGCCGCCGGTCAGCTCGACCACCGTGCCGGGCGCGCTCGCGGGCCACAGGACGGCCCGGTGCGCGGTGTGGATCGTCACCCCCTGCTGGAACTCGGTGCCGACGTGGCCGACGATGTCGCCGTTGTCGTTGACGCCGGTCGCCCAGGACGAGTGGACGCCCGCGGGCTCGGGCAGCGGCGTCAGTGCCGTGCCGACCGACCGGAACGCCCGGTTCCGCACCCCGCTCGCCTCCGGCGCGTCGCCGACGACGGTGCCCGCCCGGTTGACGCCGGTCACGTTGACGCTCAGCGGGCTGTGCCCCGGCAGGAGGCCGAGGTTGGTGGCCACCCCGCCGCTCCAGCGCACCGCGTGGACGCTCACCGACCCGAGGACGCGCCTGCTCGACGCCTCGCCGGCGAACCCGCCCTGGCCGTCGGCCGCCAGCACCACCCCCGCGACCCTGGTCGCGGGGAGCGGTAGCAGCGTGGCGGAGCAGGTCGCGGCGGACGCCGCGGGGGAGGACAGGGTGGTGACCGCTACCGCGAGCGCCACCGGAATTGCGAACCGCATGGTTCTCCTTGATCAGTGGGGAAACCGACGGTCCACGGTGGCGAAGCGGGCTGACCGCGCCCTGACGCGTTACTGAGCGGTCCTCATGATTTGCGGCGCAGGACCAGGTCCAGGCCGAAGTCGAAGCGCTCCTCGAACGCCGCGTGCTCGAAGTGCGTCATCACGCGCGCCAGCGCCGGGTACGCGCCCGAGGTGACCGCCCGTGCGAGCCGGTGGTCGCCCGGCTCCGGGAACGACTGCTCCTCCTGGGTCAGGCCGAGGGTGAAGTGGACGACCGTCCAGCACAGCCACACGGCCTCCCGCTCGTCGTGCCCGCAGCGCAGCAGGGCGTCGACGAGCGCGTCGGCGAAGCCGAGGGTGGCGGGCTCGGCGGCGTAGGTGCCCGCGACGACCGACGCGCCGTCCCGGTGGGTCAGCAGCGCCCGCCGGTAGCCGTGGGCCAACGCCAGGACGCGCTGGTGGGGGTCGTCGGGCAGGTCCGCGACGGGGGCCTTCGCGATGATCGCGTCGGCCATCAGCTCCCGCAGGCGCGCCTTGGTCTTCGCGTGCCACAGGACGGTGTTCATCCGCACGTCGAGCCGGGTCGCGACGGCGCGGATCGACACCGCGTCGGCGCCCTGCTCGTCCAGCAGGTCCAGCGCGGTCCGCACCACGGCGTCGACGTCCAGGCCGGTCCGGGTCGCTTGACTCTTGGTCACTGACCTAGTGTACTTCTTGGTCAGTGACCAAGGAGGTAGTCGTGGAACAGGTCGTTGTCGTCGGAGGCGGTCCCGTGGGGCTGTGGCTCGCGGCGGAGCTGAGGCTGGGCGGGGCGTCCGTCACCGTGCTGGAGGCGAGGCAGGAGCGCGACCCGCACTCCAAGGCGCTCACCATCCACCCGCGCACCATCGAGGTGCTCGCGTGCCGGGGGATCGCCGACCGCTTCCTCGCCGAGGGGATGCGGATCCCCAGCGGGCACTTCGCCGGGCTGGACGACCGGATGGACTTCCGCGTGCTCGACACGCCCTACCCGTTCACCCTGGCCCTGCCGCAGGCGCGGACCGAGGAACTGCTGGAGGAGCACGCCTTCTCCGTTGGCGTGGAGGTGCTGCGCGGCGAACGGGTCGACGGGCTGACCCAGCGGCCCGACGGCGTCACCGTGCACGGGACGACCACTGTGGACGCGGAGTACGCGGTCGGCTGCGACGGGGCGCGCAGCACCGTGCGGACGGCGGCGGGCATCGACTTCCCCGGCACGGACGCCACGAGCTGGGGCTGGCTCGGCGACGTCGTGCTGGACGACCCGCCGCCGCGGCCGGTGCTGTCGGTGACCGGGGCCGACGGCGGCGTCATGGTCGTGGCGCTGCCCGGTGGCGTGCACCGGTTCGTGGGCAGCGACCCGACCGGCAACCGCACGACGTGGCCGGGCGAGCTGACCCTGGACGAGCTGCGCGCCACCGTGGTCCGGGTGACCGGCAGCGACTTCGGGATGCGCGACCCGCGCTGGCTGTCCCGGTTCGGCAACACCACCCGCCAGGCCGCCGAGTACCGGAAGGGCCGGGTGCTGCTCGCGGGCGACGCCGCGCACGTCCACTTCCCGACCGGCGGCGTCGGCCTCAACGTCGGCGTGCAGGACGCGGCCAACCTGGGCTGGAAGCTCGCCGCGGTGGTGACCGGCCGCGCCCCGGAGTCGCTGCTGGACAGCTACCACGCCGAACGCCACCCGGTGGGCGTCGACCTGCTGCGCGCCACCAGGGCGCAAACCGCGCTGATGACCGGCTACACCCCGGAGATCGCGGCGCTGCGGTCGATGCTGAGCGACTTCATCGGCGCGGTGCCGGACTTCTCCCGTGTCCTGGCCGAACGCCTGTCCGCGCTCGACGTGGCCTACCCGGCGCCGGAGGGCGCGCACCCGGTGACCGGCCGCCGCGCGCCGGACCTCCGCTTCGCCGACGGGGCAACGCTCTTCGGCTCGCTGCGCGACGGCAGGCACGTGCTGGTGGGAGCGGGGTCGCACGACGACGCCGTGGCCGCCGGGACACCGGTCGATCCGCCGGGGGAGTGGGCGGACGTCACCGCCGCTCTGATCCGCCCGGACGGCCACGTCGCGTGGGCCGTCGCCTAGGACGGATCGCCTGCGCCGGAATCGGAGGAGGTGATGCGGGCCCGGCTGCACCGGACCCGACAACCGCGTTCCGGGGCAACGCGACCGGGGCCGCAACTCGGCCGACACGCCTGTCGACTCCGATGAGGCCAGCGCACCCGACGGGTCGCGTCGACCTCGCCGACCGCGTGAACGCCGGAGGGGCAGGCCCGCGTGCTCGGCCTGCCCCTCCGGCGTTCCCCGCCGACTAGCTCAGGTCGGCGCACGCCTTCGCGTCCGGGTCGGCGCCCGCCTTGGGCACCCACCTGACGTTCGCGAACGACGCCGACAGCGGGCCGTCGGTGTAGACGAGGAACGGGGAGTTGACCCGTTCGAAGTCCAGTCCGCCCGCGGCGAAGCAGGAGACCGGGATCTTCACCGTGTTCTTGCCGGGGGGCAGGTTCGTGAGCAGGTTCGTCACGGCCACCTCCGCGAAGCACGGGTAGAGGCAGTGCGTGCTGACCACGGTCCGGTTCGCCGGGGCCTGGTTGACGATCACGTCGAACACCAGCGCCGCGTCGGTGTTCAGGTAGCCGCGCAGGTCGTTGCCCGTTCCGGGGCTCTGCATGTACACCTGGCCCGGTCCGGTGCCGGTCCACGTGACCTTCAAGCCGTCGGCCTGCACGGTGACGTCGGTGGGGACGACGTTCAGCTCCGCGTGCGAGGCCGCGCCGTCGACGCCGATCTCCGTGCCGCCCCAGTTCTCCGGGGAGCCGATGTAGGCCTTGTACGGGTCGACGTCACCGCGGTTGAAGACCTCCAGGTCCTCGGTCGCGTTGCCGCCGCCACCGCCGCCGCAGGACGCGGGGGACTCCTCGGCCAGCGCGGGAACGGTGCTGCGCTGACCGTTGCTCAGGCCGTAGCCGAGCCGGAACAGCGGGTCGTAGCCCTCCGTCTCGGGGTTCAGCGGGGTCTGGCAGGCCTCCTTCGGCCACGAGTAGCTGAGCTTGCCGGTGTAGCCCTTGCCGGTGTTGCGACCCTTGACCAGCAGGTCCGCCACGCCGCCGCCCTCGGTGCCCGGCAGCCAGGCCGCCACGAAGGCGTCCGAGCGGTTGAGCTCCTTGTTGACGTGCATCGGCCTGCCGGACACGTACACCGTGACGACCGGCTTGCCCTTGCCCGAGACCTTGTCCAGCACCGCGAGGTCACCGGGGTAGATCCTCGCCGCCTCCATCGTGCGGCGGAGGTCGCCGGTGCCCTCGGCGTACGGGGTCTCGCCGATGACGGCGACCACCGCGTCGAACGCGGCCGGGTCGACGCCGTCGGCCGTCTCGCTGAAGGTGACGTTCGCCGCGCCCAGCGCCTCCTTCAGGCCACCGAGGATCGTGGTGCCGTTGGGGAAGTCCGCGTTGGTGTTGCCGGTGCCCTGCCAGGTCAGCGTCCAGCCGCCGGTCTGGTTCTGCATGCTGTCGGCGCTCTTGCCGACGACCAGCACCTTCGACCGGGAGGACAGGGGCAGGACCCGGTTGTTGTTCTTCAGCAGCACCTGCGACTCGCGCACGGCCTCGCGGGCGAGCTTCTTCGAGTCCAGCGCCCGCGCCGACCCGGCCAGCTCGCGCTCGGACGGCTTCGGGGCGGAGAACAGGCCGCTGCGCAGCTTGACGCGCAGGATGCGGGTCACCGCGTCGTCGATGCGGGCGATCGGGATCTCACCGCTCTCGACCTGGGCGGTCGTGTTGGCGATGAACGCCTTCCAGTCGTTCGGCACCATGATCACGTCCATGCCCGCGTTGATCGCCTGCGGGCAGCTGGAGTTGGTGCAACCGGCGACCTGGCCGATGCCGTTCCAGTCGGAGACGACGAGGCCGTCGAAGTCCATCTTCTTCTTGAGGATCTCGTCGATGGCCTTCTTGCTGCCGTGCAGCTTGCCCTCGTCGATGCCGAGCTCGGAGTTCGTCCAGCTGTTGAACGACACCATCACGGACTGGGCGCCCGCGGCGAGAGCGCCGTAGTAGCCCTGGCCGTGGACGTTGATCATCTCGGCCTCGGACACCGGGTTCACGCCCTGGTCGCTGCCCTTGAGCGTGCCGCCGTCACCGATGAAGTGCTTGGCGGTGGCGATCACGCCGTTCTCGCCGAGCCTGCGCGAGTCGCTCTCCTGGAGGCCCTTCACGGCCTCGTAGCCGTACGCGCGGGTGATCCGCGGGTCCTCCGAGAAGCCCTCGTACGTGCGGCCCCAGCGGTCGTCCTTCGCCACGGCGAGCGTCGGCGCGAACGCCCAGTCCTGGCCGGTCGCGCGGATCTGCTCGGCGGTCGCCTCGCCGATGTCGCGCACCAGGCACGGGTCCTGCGCGGCGCCGAGGCCGATGTTGTGCGGGAAGAGGGTCGCGCCGTACACGTTGTTGTTGCCGTGCACCGCGTCGATGCCCCACAGGACCGGGATCTTCGTCCGGGTCTCGACCGACGCCTGCCAGTAGGCGTCGGCGAGCGCCAGCCAGGCCTCCGGACCGGCGTGCTTGTCCTTGTTCGGCCACGCGCCGCCGCCGTTGAGGACCGTGCCGATGAAGTAGTCCTTCACGTCGTCCGGCGTGATGGCGGTGATCTCCGGCTGGGTCATCTGGCCGATCTTCTCGGCCAGCGTCATGTCCGCGAGCATCCTCGCGATCCGGCGCTCGTCGACGGGGTTCTTGTTGATCCTGCTGTCGACCTTCGGCCAGTCCTTGAGCGTGGGCAGCCTGTTCTCGATCCGGGCGCAGCCGTGGCGGTCCGTGTCGGGGCGTCCGACGGTGGGCTGCCGGTTGCCGCCCTTCTCGGTGTCGGGCGCGGCGCTGGAGTACCCGGCGGTGACGCCGGTCAGGAGCGACAACGTCGTCAGCACTCCCAGCGCACCGCGTCGTGCGCGTCTCCGAGCGGTGGATTTGATCATGAACTGTCCGTTCTCGTGGCGGGCAGGGCAGCCTGTTCCGGGCGGCGGTGAATCGATCCTGACGTTGGGTCACCACCTGCGTCAATGGATTTCCGGGGAGCGCTCTCCCGTGCCCGGGATCCCGGTTCTCCGCGTCTCGACAGGCGTTCGACCGTCCGCGCCCACCCCGCTGATCCACCCGGTCGTGCTCAGCTTCTTCTCACCTTCCCGAGGCAGACTGTCGGTACGGGAAAGGAGCCCCCATGAGCTTCATCGGATCGCTGCTCGGCACGGTGCTGCTGCTGTTCTGGTTGGTCATGCTGGTCCGACTGGTCTTCGACTGGGTGGGCGTCGTCTCGACCGGTCCCGCGCCCGCGTGGACCAGTCGCGTCCGCGATGTCAGCTGGTCGATCACCGAGCCCGTCATCGCGCCCGTCCGCCGGGTGCTGCGGCCGGTCCGGGTCGGCGGCGTGTCCATCGACCTGGCGTTCACCGCGGTGCTGGTCGGGGTGCTCGTGCTCCGGACCGTCGTCACCGCCGTCTTCTGAGGGGAACCATGGAGCTGACCAAGTTCGGCCACGCGTCGGTGGCGCTGGAACGCGACGGGCGCAGGCTGGTGGTCGACCCCGGCGCGTTCACCGACGCCTCCGCGCTCGACGGCGCCGAAGCCGTGCTGATCACCCACGAACACGTCGACCACTTCCTGGAGGAGCGCGTCCGCGCCGCGCTCGCCGACGTGCCGGGCCTTGAGGTGTGGACCAACCCGACCGTCGCCGCCGCGCTCGACGGCCTCGGGGCGCGCGTGCACGCCGTCGGCCACGGTGACGCGTTCACCGCGGCCGGGTTCGACGTCAAGGTGTTCGGCGAGTGGCACGCGGTGATCCACGCGGACATCCCGGTCGTGCGCAACGTCGGGTTCCTCGTGGACGACGCGGTGTTCCACCCCGGCGACGCCCTGACGACGCCCGACGTGCCGGTCGACACCCTGCTCGTGCCCGCGCACGCGCCGTGGTCGCGCACCGGGGACCTGGTCGACTGGGTGCGCGAGGTCAAGCCGCGACAGGCGATCGGCGTCCACGACGCGCTGCTGAGCGAACTCGGCCTCGGCCTGGTGGCCCGGCTGCTGGGCGAGGGCGGGCCGGGGACCGGGGCGCCGTACCGGCGGGTGGCCGTGGACGAGCGGGTGGGCGTGGCCTGATCGGGCGGCGTCCTCCGCCCGCGCGGTCCGCAGCGCGTCCAGGCCGCGGCTGGTCCGGCCGGGTGCGTGCGTTGCGCACTCCGGGGCTGCGTGACCGGGGACACGGCATCGGCGGGCGCCCCTGCGCCTAGCCGGTCTTCTTGCCGCCGCCCGCCTTCGTGCCGTTGGGGGCGAGCGCGAACCAGGTCTCCTCCAGCGCCTGCCCGGAGACCTGGCCGGGTACCCGGTCGTCGACGAAGCGGTACGCGGGCCAGCCGCCGATGGTGACCTGGAGACCGCCGCCCTCGCGCTCGATCGTGTCGAGGAACCCAGGGTCGAGGTTGCGGAACGCGATCTCGTCGGTGACCAGCACCGGCCGCCACGTCTTCGCGCACTCGCCCGTGCAGCCGGAGACCGACGGTTTCGCGGTGTCCCCGTCGTGGCGGTAGAGCGTGAACCCCTCGCCGTCGACCACGACGTCGCCGAGCAGGGGGTTGCGCGCGAGCTGGACCGAGGTGGGCGGTGTGCCGCGCCTGAGTTCCGGTTCGGGAACCGCGGTGGAGTGCGTCGTGGTGGTGCAGGCGGCGAGCGCGCCGCACAGGATCAAGGTCCGAACCAGTCCCGTGGTCACGTCGGGCCTCCTTCGACGTCGAGGGCCGTGCGTCGAACACGGAGCGGACCGCGCGCGGGTTCGGCCGGAACGCGGGAACGACCCGAACGGACGATCCCGCCGCCATCGGGACCGGACCGGGTCGACCGTTCGGGTGATCGGACGGGCCGTGGACCGGTCGGTTCAAGAATTTGGTCATTTCGTGACGAATCGATGAACCGGCCCCGTGGATCGTCCGTATGCCTCGTCAGGAGACCCAGGAGGCCATGGATGCGCGCCCGCTTGATCGTCGCGGTAGTCGGTTTGATGCTGTCGTTGTCCGCATGCTCTTCACTGGTGGGTGATTCCGCGGCCACCAGCGCGGGAGCGAACGACGCGGACATAGTTTTCCTCCGCGACATGCTCCCGCACCACCAGCAAACCCTGGAGATCAGCGGGATGGTGGGCACGCGGTCCAAGAACCCCGCCGTGGTCGAGGTCGCTAACGCGATCACCGCCGAGGGCAGTGCCGAGATGGACAAGATGAACGGCTGGCTCGGCGAGTGGAAGGTCGGTGTCACCGACAGCGGCCACAAGGCCCACGAGATGATCGTGGCGCCGAAGGACGTGGCCGTGCTCGGCGGCTACAACGGCACCCAGTTCGACAAGCAGTGGTCGCCGCTGATGGTGCGCCACCTGCAGGACGGCATCAAGATGGCCCAGTCGGTCGAAGCCGCTGGTGCGCACGCCGGCGTCAAGGCGCTGGCGAAGGAGATGATCACGGTCCAGACCGGCCTGGTCACGAAGATCGAGGGCACCGGAGCCGCTGCCTGACCTGGATTCCAAAAAAGTTTCAATCCGGTTGAACCGCGGTCCGACGCCGTACGTAGGCCTCGGTGTCGGAGTAGTACGAGAACGCCGCTCCGCGGTTCACGACGAAGATGGGACCAGTCATGCGACCGATTCGCCGAACCACGTGGTCCGACCACGCGGACTTTTCGAGTCAGTCGGGGGTGGAGGGGGTTTGAGACCCAACAAGCCGAACCTCCCCGTCCTGCTCACCACCTCGCACAAGGTGGCACAAGGACGGCTGTCGGACTTCTCGGTCGGCGCCAGGGGACTGGTGAGCGCCGCCCAGCGGTCGCCGGGCTGCCTCGGCGGCTCGGTGTCCGGTTCGCCGGACGACGACCGGATCTGGCAGATCGTCTGCCGGTTCACGGACGAGGCCGCCGCTGACGCCTGGGCGCGCTCGTCGTCCAACGCCCGCTGGGGCCGGTACATGCAGAAGTACTCGATGCAGATCGGCGTCACGTTCACCAACGGCGTCACGCCGCTCGACCAGTCCACCGCGCAGGCGATGTCGCCGGTGCACAGCGACGACTACGGCGACGACCCGTCCCCCGCGAACCCGCCGCAGGGCAAGCGCCGGGTCGTGCTGGCCGTCTTCGTGTTCGTGGTCTTCTTCGGGGCCGTGATCGTGGCCAACGGCATGGCCGTGAAGATGTTGCCGAACGTTCCGCCGCTGGTGCGCATCCTGGTGCTGTGCTTCGCGATGACCGGTCTCGCGGCCTGGGTGCTCCCGCCGCTGCTGGGTCGTGGTGGCGGCGACAGTGGCGTGGAGCCCGAGCCGAAGGCCCCGCGCAAGCGGTCGAAGGCCCCGGAGATCAACACGCCGAGGACCCGCAGGCGCGCGCCGGAGGTCGACAGGCGCGGCCGTCGGATCGAGAGCGAGCGCGACCTGGTGCCGCCGCCCGCGCCCGTGCCGGACCCGCCGAGGAGCAGTGGCAGGCGGGGGAAGCAGGCCCCGCGGCCGATGCCCGCCAGCAGCACGCTGACCACGATCGAGCCGGTCGGACCGCCGCCGCAGGCCAGGCGCCGCGCCGAGCGCCGCCCGGTCGCCGCGGCAGCGCAGCAGTCGGCTCAGCGCGGTGG
The DNA here is from genome assembly GCA_049997955.1 of Umezawaea sp. cmx-9-4. GTDB lineage: Bacteria > Actinomycetota > Actinomycetes > Mycobacteriales > Pseudonocardiaceae > Umezawaea. The sequence continues at coordinate 300,108 of JAEBDY010000007.1, forward strand.
TGGCCCCGGTCGCCAGGAACAGCTGGAGCCCGTGCGGCTGCGCCCGTTGAACATCGACCCCGGTCCGATGATGGAGTCACCGACGCCTCCGCCCGCGGTGGCGCCGCTGCCCCCCCGTCGGGGTGGGTTCTTCCCGACGTCCCCGCACAAGGGCTCGCGGAACTGAGGGTGGACGCGGAGTAGCGCTCCAGGTTCAAACAGTTAAAATTAGGGCTTGAATTAAGACCTGAACTTGGGTTGTCTTAGGGGTGCCCGACCGATGCCCGCATCGGCCTGCACCGCCTGGGGAGACGTCGAGGTCCCCAGGCGGGACCCGAGACGCCCCGAGGGGTTCGGGGAGCAGGCCGTGCGCGTGTTCGGCGGGGCTGCCGACACGTCGCCCCCTGCCGGCGGCTGCCTCCCGCAGAACCCCTGTGAAAGGTCCCCCGCATGCGCACCGGTTCCCGTGGAAAACGCTCGTTCGTCCAGCTGTTCGCCCTGCTGCTGGCGGGGCTCTTCGTCGTGCTGAGCCCCGCCCTCGGGCGGGTGGAGGCGCAGGCGGCGCCCGCGTTCAAGGTCCTGGCCTTCTACAACGGGACCTGGGACGCCGCCCACATCGACTGGGTCAAGGAAGCCAACGCCCGCTTCCCCCAGATCGCGGCGCAGAACAACTTCACCTACACGTCCACCACCAACTGGAACATGCTCAACGCGGGCGACCTGGCCCAGTACCAGGTCGTCATGTTCCTGGACGACGCGCCGACCGGTGCCGCGCAGCGCTCCGCGTTCCAGAACTACATCGCGAACGGGGGTGGCTACTTCGGGTTCCACGTCTCGGCGTACACCGACAACGCGAACAACTGGCCGTGGTTCAACAACACCCTCCTCGGCTCCGGCACCTTCCGGAGCAACACCTGGGGCCCGACCACCGCGGTGCTGAAGGTCGAGGACCGCACCCACCAGTCGACGAGCAGGCTGCCCGCGACGTTCACCTCCGCGGTGAGCGAGTGGTACAGCTGGAGCAACGACCTGCGGACCAACCCGGACATCAAGGTCCTGGCGTCGGTCGACCCGTCGAGCTTCCCGCTCGGCAGCGACCCGAACCAGCAGTGGCGCAGCGGCTACTACCCCATCATGTGGACCAACAAGAACTACCGGATGCTGTACGCCAACTTCGGCCACAACGCGATGAACTACGAGACGAACCAGGGCCTCTCGTCCACGTTCGACAGCGAGGTCCAGAACCGCTTCCTGGTCGACGGCCTGCTCTGGCTGGGTGGCGTCGGCTCCACGCCGCCCACCACGCCGCCCGGCGAGATCTCGCCGACCGCCTGGTACGCGGTCGCCAACCGCGGTAGCTCCAAGTGCGTCGACGCGCGCTCCGCCGCCACCGCCAACGGGACCGCGATCCAGCAGTACACCTGCAACTCCACCCTCGCGCAGCAGTACCAGTTCGCGCCCACCAGCGGCGGGTTCGTGCGCGTCAACAACCGCGGCAACGCGGCGCAGGTGGTCGACGTGAGCAACACGTCCAGCGCGGACAACGCCGCGCTGCACCTGTGGGCCTACGGCGGCGGCAACAACCAGCAGTGGAGGCCCGTCGCCGAGGCTGACGGCCACTTCCACTTCACCAGCAGGCTCAGCGGCAAGTGCCTGGCGGTGCCGGGCGGCTCCACGGCGGACAGCGTCCAGCTCGTGCAGCTGACGTGCGACGGCTCCGCGGCGCAGTCGTTCCGCCTGACGCGGCAGGGCTGACGGACCGGAGGCCGCCCGCGGGTGCGCGGACGGCCTCCCTCAGCCGTGCTCCCCCTCGGCCAGCGCGCGCAGCGCCTCCGCCCGCCGCTGGTCCATGGCCAGCTTGAAGTCGACCTCCACCCGCTCCCGCGCCCGCTCCGCCTCGGCGTCCAGTTCCCGTTGCCGCGCCTCGGCTTCCGCCACGACGGCCCGCGCCCGCTCCCGCGCCTCGCGCAGCACGGCCTCGCGTTCGACCTCGATCTCGTCGCGCAGCCGCTGCCCCTCCTCGCCGAGCCGGTCGTAGTGGAGGCGCAACTTCGCCGCGGCCTCCTGCGCGGCGGTCCAGCAGGCCCGGGCGCGTTCGAGGACGGACTCGGCCTCGGCGGTGGCCACCTCGACCATGACGGACAGGCGGAAGGGGAGGACGTCGGCGTCGAAGGGCGTGCTGCAGACGCGGTTGAGCTCGGCGCGCAGGGCCGCCGCCTCGGCCCGCGAGCGGTCCAGCGCCTCGGCCAGGTGCTCGGCGCGGGCGGTGCAGGCGTCGCGGTCGGCGGCGAGGTCGCGCAGGTCGTGTTCGAGGTCGTGGACGTAGTCGTCGACCTCCTCGCGGTGGTAGCCGCGCCAGCTCAGGTCGAACCCCGTTCGCAGCGGCACCAGGTCCTCCACGCTGTGGACGCTCATCGGCTGCTCCTCCGCTCGTCACGACTCAGCCCCTTTTCCCGTACTACGGATGGCGGCCGTCCACGGTTCTGCGCAGACTGGATCCATCACGACCACATCGCGCTTCGACGAGGCCGCCGCCGAGCTGTACGCCCTGCCGCCGGCGGAGTTCGTGGCCGCCAGGGCGCGACGGGCCGCCGCGGCGGCCGACAAGGACACGGCCAAGGCGATCACCGCGCTCCGCCGACCGACCGCGGCGGCGTGGGCGGTGAACCGACTGGTCCACCTCGGTTCCCCGGAGCTGGTCGAGGCGCTGGAACTGGGGGAGCGGCTGCGGGACGCGCAGCGGCAGTTGCACGGGAGCGAGCTGCGGCGGTTGGACAAGCGACGTCGTGAACTCGTGAACGAGTTGACGGCCCTCGCGGCCGAAGGGGCGGGCGGTCTGGCGGACCAGGCGCTGAACCAGGTGCGGAGCACGCTCACCGCGGCCATGGCCGACGCCGGGATGGCCGCGCAGGTGCGGGCCGGGCGGTTGACGAAAGCGTTGGAGTACTCGGGTTTCGGGCCCATGTCGGACGGGGCGCCCGTTCCCGACGACCTGTCCGCTCGGCGGGAACAGCGGCGGGAGCGGCGGCTCGCGGAAGCCCGTGAGGCCGTGGAAGAGGCCGAGGAGCGGGTCGACGGGTGCCAGGCGGAGGTCAAGACCGCGGCCGCGGAGCACGCGCTGCGGGTGCGGGAACTGGATGACGTCCGGGCCGAGTTGCGGGCGGCTGAACGGGTGGCCCAGCAGGCCGGGAAGGCGTTGGAGAAGGCGCGGGGGCGGTTGGAGTCGGCCGAGGATGCCCGGCGGGCGGCTCAAGGGGCGGTGGGGGAGTTGGAGCGGACCTGATCTGTCACCCGGATGGGGTGGGTTGGGGGGATTTTCGGGGCGGGAAATGTCGGACCCCGGTCGTAGCGTGTGTGTCGGGGGTTCTGGTTTTGGGGGGACGCCTGGTTTTGGCTGTTCTGGGGTGGATTGGCGTTTGGTTGGGGCGTTTTTGGCGTTGGGTCTGATGTTTTGAGTGGGTGGGGCGTTCTGGCGTCGGGTCTGGTGTTCTAGGGCGGGTTTGTGGTGGGTCTTCGGTGGCTTTGGGGTCCAGCTTGAGGGGTTGGGTTGGGTACCCCCGTTGCGCGATTGTCTCCATGTCCGTCCGCGCCGCGTCAAGGCGGGAAAGATGCCTTGACCCGTAGCGGACGGACATGAGGGCGCTTCGGATCGGGGGTGGGGAGGGGTTTGGGCTCTCTCTTGGGGTGCGTGCTTCCGGTTGGCTGTGGGCTCTTGGGGTGCGTGCTTCCGGTTGGCTGTGGAATCTTGGGGTGCGTGCTCTTGCTTGAGCTGCACATGCCCGCTCAACCGGCTCAGTCCAACTGAGCCGGCCCTCCCGGCCCGGCCCTCCGGCCCGGCTGAGCCGGGCCAGCTCACCCATCCGCCCGGTTCAGCGACCGTCTGGGCAATCGGCCCGTTGTCGCTCGAAGTCGTCGTCGATGGGCGCGGGGGCCGCGTGGTGTGCGGCCCCCGGCGCGTGCGATCAGCAGCGTTCGTACCTGTAGGCGCTGTTGTTCGGGCCCACCAGGTCGCGGTCGCGCAGGATCGTGGTGGGCGGGGTTTGGGGGTCGTCGCAGACTTCTCGGAACGTTCCCCGCAGGTTGTCGGTGTACTCGACGTTCATCACCTGGTCCTGGTAGACGTCGCTGTACATGTCGCACTCGTCCCAGTAGTGGCATTCCTCCGAGAACGCGAAGTCGAAGCCGACCTCATCGCGTGCGCGTTCACTTTCCTCGGACGAGTTCTTCTGGCCGATCGCCAAGCCCAGGCCGTGTGCCCGGGTGGCCAGCAGGGTGGCGTGGGCGAGGTTGTGGTCGACCGTCAGCTTGCCGCGCGAGCGGCTGTAGGAGTCGAGGTTGTCGATCTCCACCGCCTTGAACCCGCGTTGGGCGCACCGCGAGATGGCCGTGCCGGTGATCTCCGCCAGCCTGGTCCGCTTGGCCTGCGTCGAGGTGTCCAGCAGGAACTCGTCCGGCCACTCCGGGTCGATGATCGGGTTTCCCCGCGAGTCCGACAGGAGCAGGTCCTTGCGCTCCTTGAGCCACAGGTCGCGTTCGTCCGGCTGGGTCTGGAAACCGTTGACGTAGCAGATGTTGTAGACGTTCGGCGCGGGGGACGCGGTGCTGTCGCGCGTCACGATGGTGACGCCCGCCGGAGGCGTGTAGGCGGCTCCGAGCTGGTAGTCCAGCACTCCCGGAACGGGTGGGAGTTGGATTGCCGCCGCTGCCGCACTCGGTTCCGGCTGTGCCTGTGCCGCCGTGGCGGACAGGGCCACCACGGCGCAGGCCAGCGCCGCGTTCCTGAGTGCTGAGACGAGGGGTGTCATGGATCGACAAGCTCCTTAATCGCTCATGGATCATGCAAGCTTGTGAGCGATTAAACTACAACGCCGTCATGGTTGCCCACCCCTGATAGTAGCGGGACGCGGTTGTGCCTTGTTGATCGTTCAAGCAGGAAAAATGAACGAACGTGAGCTTTCGGCCGATTCTCTTGTCGGTATGAGCATCCGGACGGCCAGGTCGAGCTGGTGTTCAGCGGTGGCAACGACGGCGGGCCGCGGAAGACGTTGGCGTCGTTCGTGTCCGGCAACCCGCCGACCGCCGCCTACCGGTACGGCTCGTCGCTGACCGGGCCGGCCGACCGGCCGCAGACGCGGGACCTGACGGCCACCGTGCGCGACGACAAGTAACTTCGACTGGGACGACCTTTTCCCGGCGGGCCGCGAGGTTCCTGGGCAGCAGGGCGGCGTTCCTGGCGATCCTCGCCACGCTCATGGTGCCGTTCCGGATCGGTTCGCAGAGCTTCCAGGGCGCGCACACGACGAACTGGCCCAAGCTCATGGCGGGAACGGTGCTGAGCCAGCTGCCCGTGCTGGTGGTCTTCTTCGTGGCGCAGCGGTGCTTCGTGCGGTCCGTGGCGTCCGTGGGCATCAGGTAACCGCACTCGACGAGACCGGGACGGTCGCGCGCCTGTCCCGGCCTTCGACATGCCCGTGACCAGGCGCAATGTCTATTCTCCGTCAAACAATCATGATGATTGCTTGGTTATGAGCGATTGTGCTAGAAAGCTTTCATGCACGCACAGGCGCAGCCGTCCGGGCACCTCCACACCACGACCGAGATCGCCTCCCAGCCGGAGTGCTGGCGTCGTGCGGTCGAGGTGGCGGCCGATCCCGCGACCGCGGCGGCGCTGCCCCGGCGGGGCGAGCGGGTAGCCGTGGTCGGGTGCGGCACGTCGCTTTTCATGGCGCAGGCCTACGCCCGCCTCCGCGAGGACGCCGGACATGGCGAGACGGACGCGTTCGCCGCCTCGGAGATGCCCGCGGGCCGCACCTACGACCGCGTCGTGGCGCTCACCCGGTCCGGCACCACCACCGAGGTCGTCGAGGTCCTGGAGGGGCTGCGGTCCCACGTGCCCACGACGGCGGTCGTCGCCGACCCGCACACCCCCGTTCCCGCACTGGCGAACGACGTCGTCGTGCTCGACTTCGCCGACGAGCGGTCCGTGGTCCAGACGCGGTTCGCCACGACGGTCGTCGCGCTGCTGCGCGCCCACCTCGGGGAGGACCTGGACCGGGCGATCGCCGACGCCGAACGGGCACTGGCGGAGCCGCTGCCCGCAGGCGTCGCTCAGCGGGAGCAGTTCACGTTCCTGGGCGGGGCCTGGACCACCGGCCTCGCGGCGGAGGCGGCGCTCAAGATGCGCGAGGCGTCCCTGAGCTGGGCCGAGTCCTACCCGGCCGCCGAGTACCGGCACGGTCCCATCGCCATCACCGACGCCCGCTCGGCGGTGTGGGTGCTCGGCGCCCCGCCGAGCGGTCTGGAGCAGCAGGTCGGGGCCACCGGCGGGCTGTGGATCGCGCGCGACCGGGACCCGCTGGCCGAACTGGTGGCCGTGCACCGGCTGGCCGTCGACGTCGCGCTGGGCCGGGGGCTCGACCCCGACTCGCCGCGCCACCTGACCCGGTCCGTCATCCTGCGCGGCACCGCCTGATCGCCGTGCGGACGCTCACGGTCACGCTCAACGCGGCCCTCGACGTGACGTACCCGGTCGACCGGCTCACCGGGGGTGCCACCCACCGGGTCGGCGACCCCGTCGTCCGGGCGGGCGGCAAGGGCGTCAACGTCGCGAGGGTCCTGCGGGCGCTCGGCGAGCCGGTCGTCGCGACCGGCCTCGCGGGAGGTGACTCCGGGGCGCTGCTCGGCGCCGAACTCGCCGCCGCGGGTGTCCCCGAGGCGATGTTCCCGATCGAGGGGCAGACCCGTCGGACGGTGGCGGTCGTCGAGGCCTCCGGCGAGGCGACGCTGTTCGCCGAGCCGGGGCCGTGGGTCACCGAGCGGGAGTGGACCGGGTTCCTCGGGCACTACCGGAGGCTGGTCGCCGACGCGGACCTCGTCGTCCTGTCCGGCTCGCTGCCCAGGGGCGTCCCACCGGACGCCTACGCCGTGCTCGTCCGGGTCGCGGGCGTCCCGGTGCTGCTGGACGCGGGCGGACCGGCGCTGGCGGCCGGAGCCGCGGCGGGACCGGCGGTGATCACGCCGAACCGGCTGGAACTGGCCGCCGCGGGGGGAGGGCACCCGCTGGCGCTCGGCGCGGACGCCGCCCTCGTGTCGGACGGCCCGTCCGGCATGACCGCCTACACCCCCGACGGGGTGTGGACCGCGACGCCGCCCGAGCGCGTCGTCGGCAACCCCACCGGCGCCGGGGACGCCGCCGTCGCGGCGCTGGTCGCCTGCTGGCGGCTGCCGTGGCCCGAGCGCCTGGCGAACGCGGTCGCCCTGTCGGCCGCCGCCGTGCGCGCCCCGCTCGCCGGGGACTTCGACAGGGACTTCTACGAGCGCCACAGGTCGTGCGTTCGGCCGCACCGAGTCACCGAGGACTAGACGATGCCATTGGTTCCGCTCCGCGAGATGCTCGACCGGTCCGCGCCCACCGCGGCGTTCAACGTGATCCAGATCGAACACGCCGAGGCCATCGCCGCCGCCGCCGACGAGACGGGCGCGCCGGTGGTGCTCCAGATCAGCGAGAACGCCGTCCACTACCACGGTTCGCTGGCCCCCATCGGACGTGCCGCGCTCGCCATCGCCGACAACGCGTCCTCGCCGATCGCCGTGCACCTCGACCACGCCACCTCCGAGGACCTGATCCGCGAGGCGGTGGAGATCGGCTTCGGGTCGGTGATGTTCGACGGGTCCGCGCTGCCGCACGACGAGAACGTGGCGCGCACCGCCGAGGTGGTGCGGCGCTGCCACGGCCGGGGGGTCGCGGTGGAGGCCGAACTCGGGGAGATCGGCGGGAAGAACGGCGTGCACGAGCCGGGCGCGCGCACGGACCCCGGCGACGCCGCCCGCTACGTCGCGGCAACCGGCGTGGACGCGCTCGCCGTGGCGGTCGGCTCGTCGCACGCGATGCTGACCCGCGACGCGGCGCTGGACTTCGACCTCATCGCCCTGCTGCACGCCGCCGTGCCGGTGCCCCTGGTGCTGCACGGGTCGTCCGGCGTGGCGGACGAGCACCTGGCCGAGGCGGTCCGCGCGGGCATGCGGAAGATCAACATCGCCACCCAGCTGAACAAGTTCTTCACCGCGGCGATCAGGGCGGGGCTCGTGGACGACCCCGTCGTCGTCGACCCCCGGCGCTACCTCGGCGCCGGGCGAGAGGCCATGACCGCCGAGGTCGCTCGGCTCATCCGGGTACTGGGAGGTTGAGGGACGTGCTCACCATCGCGTTCGTGGGCGCGGGCTCCGTCGAGTTCACCCGCCGGCTCCTCCGCGACGTCCTGGCGTTCCCCGAACTCGCCGACGTGACCATCGCCCTGCACGACATCGACGGCGAACGGCTCGCGGTCGCCGAGGCGCTGGCCCGCAGCACCGCCGAGCAGTGCGGCGCCAGGCCCCGCGTGGTGGTGTCGCTGTCCCGCCGGGAGGCGCTGGACGGCGCGGACGTCGTGATCAACATGGTGGCGGTCGGCGGGCACGCGGCCACGCTGCGGGACTTCGACGTGCCCGAGTCGTTCGGCGTCCGGCAGACGATCGGCGACACGCTCGGCATCGGTGGCATCTTCCGCGCACTGCGGACGTTCCCGCTGCTCGACGCGCTGGCCGCCGACGTGCTCGCGGTGTGCCCGGACGCGTGGCTGCTCAACTACACCAACCCGATGGCGATGAACCTCCAGTACCTGGCGGCCACCGCGCCGGGGCTGAAGGCCGTCGGGCTGTGCCACTCGGTGTACTGGACGATCCGCGACCTCAGCGCGCTCGTCGGCGTCCCGCACGGCGAGGTCGACTTCCTGTCGGCGGGCGTCAACCACCAGGCGTGGATCCTGCGCTGGGAGCGGGAGGGCCGCGACCTCTACCCGGCGCTCGACGCGGCGATCGACGCCGACCCGGACCTGGCCCGGCGGGTGCGGGTGGACATGTACCGCCGCCTCGGCCGCTACCCGACGGAGACCAGCGAGCACTCCGCCGAGTACGTCCCGTGGTACCTGCGGCACGGTTCCGAGATCGAGCGGCTGCGCATCCCCGTCCGCGACTACGCCGGGATCAGCGCGGCGAACCTCGCCGAGTACGAGGAGACCCGCGACGGGCTGGCGGAGGGCCGCACGCCCCCGCCGATCGGCGACGAGGACGCCGTCGAGTACGCGCCGCAGGTCGTGCACAGCCTCGTGACCGGTGAGCGCCGCACCATCCAGGTGACCACGGCCAACCACGGCCTGATCGACAACCTGCCCGCGGGCGCGGCCGTGGAGGTGCCCGCCACGCTGGACCGGCTCGGCGTGCACCCGCACCGCGTGGGCGCGCTCCCGCCGCAGCTGGCGGCGCTCAACCGGAGCTTCCTCAACGTCGTCGAGCTGACCGTGGCGGCGGCCGTGACCGGCGACCCCGCCCACGTCCGCCACGCCGCGATGAGCGACCCGGCGACCGCCGCCGCGCTCACCGTCGACCGGATCTGGGACCTGTGCGCGGCGATGACCGCCGCCCACGGCGACCTGCTCCCGGCGTCCTTGCGAGGAGCGTGACGCCAGACCCGCCGGTGTCGATCGGATGCGGCCTGCCCGAGCACGTCCCGGTTGCGGGCGTGGCACGTGCGCTCGACGGGGTTCGACCGGATAACGCGCACGGGAGGTGCGTGCTTTGGCCGCAGAAGTGACGATACGGGCATCTTCCATGCATTACGGTGAGCGAATGCGTCAGCAACAGCGGCTTTCCGCGATCCTCGAACGGCTTGCTGACACCGGTTCGGTGAGCGTGGTCGACCTCTCCACCGACCTGGGCGCGTCCGTCGCCTCGATCCGGCGCGACCTCCAGTCGCTGGAGGAGCAGCAGCTGCTGAAGCGCACGCACGGCGGGGCGATCGCCGCCGAGGTCATCTACGAGCTGCCGATGCGCTACCGGGTCGGCCGCCGCGAGCAGGAGAAGCGGCGGATCGCGGAGGCCGCGGCGCTGCGGGTGGACGAGTCCGTGCACTCGGTGGGGCTCAACGGCGGCACGACCACCACCGAACTCGCGCGCCTGCTCGCCACCGGGCGTTCTCTCAAGGTCGTGACGAACGCGCTCAACATCGCCGCCGACCTGTCCGTCCGCCCGATGATCGACCTGGTCGTCACCGGCGGCGGCGTGCGCCCGGAGACCTACGAGCTGGTGGGGCCGATCGCCGACCGCGCGCTGGCGGGCATCAGCCTCGACGTGGTCTTCCTCGGCGTGGACGGCATCGACGTGCGGGGCGGCATCAGCACGCACGACGAGGTCGAGGCGCAGACCGACCACTGCCTCATGCGGACAGCGGGCCAGGTGATCGTGCTGGCGGACGGGTCGAAGATCGGCAAGCGGGCGTTCTCCCGGATCTCCGACATCAGCGAGGTGAACGTCGTGATCACCGATTCCAGCGCCAACCCGGAGGGCGTCGACCGGCTCCGCGCGGTGGGCGTGGAGGTCGTGGTCGTCTGAGCGTGGGCCTGCGTCAGCGGACCGAGCACCCGGTCATCGCGGTGTGCACGTCCTCCGCTGCGTTCCGGCAGCGGAGTCGCGGAGGGTCTGGTGGTCCGCTGCCTCCCCGAGCGGTCGGCTCACCCACCGGCCTTGATGTTCTCCAGCGCGATCTCCGCGACCTGCTTGGACACCGCGCACGGGGTGGCGTAGTCGGCGGACGCCTCGTCGTCCACGTCCACCTGGATCTCGAACGCGGCCCCCTCGGCGATGCCGACGACGGTCGCGCAGGTGCCGGTGGTGCCCTTGCCGCTGTCGCGGTCGACCGCCGGGTACGCGGCGACCTCGGTGGGCTGGAAGTAGGGGTACGCGCCCTTGGCGGCGTACACCCGTGCCAGGCCCTGCGCCTCGCCGAACAGGGAGACGCCGATGGTGGTGGCCTTCGCCGCGCCGTCTGTCCACCGGCAGCGGCCGGTGAACTGCTCGGGGTCGGGCGAGCCCGGTCCGCTGATGCCGAGCGCGTCGAGCTGGTCGGCGCCGAACACCCGGCACGGCTTGCCACTGAACCCGTCGAGGCTCAGCGGCGGGACCTCCAGCTTCGGCACGTCGCTCGCGGGAGCGGCGGTGGACGCCGACGTGCAGGCGGACAGAGCGCCCGCCGCGGTGACGATGATCGCGAGGTTCGCGAACTTCACGGTGCACCTCCGGGTGGTCCCGCCCGGTCCTACGGGCCGGGGGTGGTCCCGGTTCAGGCCCGCACGCCCGCCGCACCGGTCGGTCCACGGCCGAGCACCACGTCGACCACCGGGAACGCCACCGCGCTCACGCCCGGTAGCGGCGCGAACCACCCGATCAGACCCGTGGTCACGGGCAGCGCCACCGCGGGCGTCGACGCCTTCCGCCACCGGGCCGACGACCAGGGGTCGACGGCGCGGGTGGGGGAGCGGGTCCGGTGGACGACCGGTGGACCGCGGCGGAAGGCCACGGGATCCGCGCCGACGCGGGCACGACGATCCTCGGCGGATCGGGAACCGGCGCGGCGGTCGACGTGGACGAGACGCTGGCGAACACCGCTCACGTGCACGGCGACCATGAGCGGACCGGAGTCGTTCGGCTGCGCGCCGTGGTCGTGCGACCGCACCGGGGTGAGCGGCATCGGCACCAGCACGAGGATCTGCGCCGGACCGCGTTCCCGACCGACCGGCGCCACGACGGGGCGGTGCCACCAGCCGGACGCGCGCCGGCGAACCGCGCGCCACCACCGCCAACGCTCCGGTCGCGGCCCCCGCCACCCCTCCGCGCGGCGCCGCCGGTCGGGCGGAGCGAGGCCGTGAACCCGGCCACCTGGTGGGAGGAACAGGTCGCACGAGGAGGTTCGTGCCATGGCACCGGCGAAAACTGTCGGACCCTCCGGATAGTCTCCCGGTACCGCCCATCCACGAGCGCGTCCGCAATCCACGACCGGGAGATTGACCCTGTGACTGCCGAGACCCTCTACGGGGCCGATGACCTGACACACCTGGAGGGTCTGGAAGCGGTCCGCAAACGACCCGGCATGTACATCGGGTCGACCGACAGCCGCGGCATCAACCACCTCTTCACCGAGGTGGTCGACAACTCGACCGACGAGGGCATCGCCGGCCACGCCTCGCGGATCGTGGTGACCCTGCACGCGGACGGCAGCGTCCAGGTGGACGACGACGGCCGGGGCATCCCGACCGGTGTGCACGCGAAGTCCGGTCTGTCCGGTGTCGAACTGGTGCTCACCCGGCTGCACGCGGGCGGCAAGTTCGGCGGCTCCGGCTACAAGACGTCCGGCGGTCTGCACGGTGTCGGCGCGTCCGCGGTCAACGCCCTGTCGCACCGGTTCGACGTGACCGTGAAGCGGGACGGCAAGGTCCACCAGATGTCGTTCGCGCACGGCGTTCCCGTCGTGTTCGACGGTCCCGGCCCGAAGGCGACGTTCACCCGCCAGTCCGGTCTCCAGGTCACCGGGAAGATGAAGCGCGGCGAGTCCACCGGCACGTCCATCCGGTACTGGTACGACTCCCGGTACTTCGAGAACGGCTCCGCGCTGGACGTCGAGGGCGTGCGCGCGAAGCTGCGCAACACCGCGTTCCTGGTGCCCGGCGTCACGTACGTCCTGCGCACCGCGATCGAGGACTCGATCGGCGAGGAGACGTTCCACTACCCCAACGGCCTGGCCGACATGGTCGACTTCCTCGCCCCCGCCGGCGACAAGGCCGTGTCCGGCACGCTCCTGGTCAACGGCGCGGGCACCTACCAGGAGAACGCCGCCGACCAGAACGGCGTCATGCGGTCCAAAGTGGAGCGCCAGGCCGAGGTCGAGGTCGCGCTCCGCTGGGGCACCGGGTACGAGCGGTCGGTCGAGTGCTTCACCAACACGATCCGCAACGTGCACGGCGGCACCCACCGCCGCGGCTTCGACCGCGCGGTCGTGAAAGCGCTGCACGACGCCATCTCCAAGACCCGCGGCCTGCTCAAGGCGAAGGAGGACATGCCGACCCTGGACGACGTCCTGGAGGGCATGACCGCCGTCGTCCACGTCCGCATCCCCGAGCCGCAGTTCACCTCGCAGACCAAGGACGAGCTGTCCACCGCGGGCATCGTCAAGGTCATCCAGGCCGTCGTCGAGAAGCACCTCAAGGCGTGGACCGAGGACAAGAAGACCAAGGTCGAGGCCAAGGTCGTGCTCCAGAAGGTCGTCGACGCCTCGCGCGTCCGGCTGACGCAGAAGCAGCAGAAGGACGCCGCCCGCCGCAAGACCGCGCTCGAAGGCGCGTCGATGCCGCCGAAGCTGGTCGACTGCCGCGCCACGGGCGTGTCCCGCAGCGAGCTGTTCCTGGTGGAGGGCGACAGCGCGCTCGGCTGCTTCACCGGCGACACGATGGTCGCGATGGCGTTCAGCCGCCCGAGGTCGTTCGCCGACCTGGTCGCCGACTGGGCGTTCGGCATCACCCACTACGGCTACGCCACGACCGACACCGGCCACGTCGTCGTGGTCCCGCTGCTGGAGCCGCGGCTCACCCGCTTCCTGGCCCCGCTGGTCAGGGTGACGCTCGACAACGGCGAGTCGGTCCGGTGCACCCCGGACCACCTGTTCCGCCTGCGCGACGGCTCCTACCGGCGCGCGGACGACCTCGTCATCGGCCAGTCGCTGATGCCGCTCTACCGCTCGGCGTCCACTGTGGACGGCACGAGGCCGGTGTGGATGAACGACACCGAGGTGTGGGCGGTGCCCCGCCTCGCCCCCCACCGGTCGCTGTCCGGCACGCTCGACTCGCCGGGTGACGGCCGCGCCCCGGTCAACCACCAGGTCCGGTCGGTCGAGCTGCTGGAGGAGGTGGCCGACGTGTACGACCTGACCGTCGACGACCACCACAACTTCGCGCTGGAGACCGGCGTGTTCGTGCACAACAGCGCCCGCATGGCGCGGGTGTCGGAGTACCAGGCGCTGCTGCCGCTGCGCGGCAAGATCCTCAACGTGCAGAAGGCGAGCCTGGGCGACACGCTGCGCAACGCCGAGATCGCCTCGATCGTGCAGGTGCTCGGCGCGGGCACCGGCCGCACGTTCGACCTGGCCGCGATGCGGTACGGCCGGGTGATCCTGATGGCGGACGCGGACGTCGACGGCTCGCACATCCGGACGCTGCTGATCACGCTGTTCGCCAAGTACATGCGCCCCGTCATCGAGGACGGCAGGCTGTACGCGGCGATGCCGCCGCTGCACAAGGTCGTGACGAGGGGCCGCAACCCGGAGACCAGGTTCACCTTCACCCAGCGCGAGATGGAGCAGACGGTCGCCCGGCTGGAGAAGCAGGGCAAGCAGATCGTCACCCCCGTGCCCCGGTTCAAGGGCCTCGGCGAGATGGACGCGGACGAGTTGTGGGACACCACGATGAACCCGGCCACCCGCTCTGTCCGCCGCATCACCATCGACGACGTCGAAGCGGCGGAGTCGGCACTGGAACTGCTCATGGGCGAGAAGGTAGAACCCCGCCGCGCGTGGCTGGTGGAGTCGTCCTCGCGCGTCGACCAGTCCGCGATCGACCTCTGACCACCACGCACCCGTAGAGAGAGCGCTCAGCCATGGCACGCCGCAAAGGCCCGACGACCAAGGTCGACCCCTCCGCCTTCGACCAGGCGGGCGCGAACGTGGTCGACAACCCGCTCAAGTCCGAGATCGAGGACTCCTACCTGGAGTACGCGTACTCGGTCATCCACTCGCGCGCCCTCCCGGACGCGCGCGACGGCCTCAAGCCCGTGCACCGCCGCATCCTGTACTCGATGAACGAGCAGGGCTACCGGCCGACGCACGCGTACGTGAAGTCCGCCCGCGTGGTCGGCGACTGCTTCGTCCGAGGCGCGCTGGTGTCCACACCGGACGGCCTGCGGCCGATCGAGGACATCGAGGTGGGCGATCTCGTACTGGACGCGGCGGGTACCGCGGTCCCGGTCGTGGAGGCGTACGAGAACCCGGCGTCCGAGCTGGTCCGCGTCACGTGGGCCACCGGGCAGAGCATGGTCGTCACCCCCGGCCAGCGCTTCCGCACGGTGAACGACGACCTGACCCCCGGCTGGACCGCCGCCCGCGACCTCGCGGGCAAGCTGACCGCCGGCTACGGCAGCGACCGCTGGGCCGCGCTGCCCTCGGGCACCGACACCCTCCCGTACGTCCAGGCCCTGGTCCTGGTCGTCGGCGAGGTCGTCGACGGCGCGGTGGTCCTGGCGTTCGCCGACAGCGCCGTGGTCGACACCGTCCACGGCTGGGCGATCGGCGCGGACGTCGAGACCACCCGCGAGAAGCACGAGGACCCCGAACGGCACGTCCTCACCATCACCGGCCGCCCGGACCTGGCCGCCTGCGAGGACGACGTGCCCACGTCGGTCCTGCGCGACCGGTCCACCTGGATCCCGTTCCTCGCGGGCCTCCTCGACGCCGCGGGCTCCGCCTCCGCGCACGGGATCGTGCTCCCGTCGGTCGGCGTCGAGGTCCGCGCCGTCCTCGGCGACCTCGGCCTGCGCGCCACCGCGCACGACGCCGGCCTGTCCATCACCGGAGCCGACGCCGCCGCGCTCGCCGCGGCGCTCCTCCCGTGGTCCCGCACCGAGGGCCTGCACTCCATCGCCGCCCCGGCGGCCACCCGCCCGTCCCTGCTGCCGGGCCTGTCGCTGACCGCCGTTCGCGCGGTCGAACCGGTCACCCGCGACACGACCTACGACATCCAGGTGGGCACGGATCTCCACGACTTCGTCGTGGAGGGCCAGATCGTCCACAACTGCATGGGCAAGTACCACCCGCACGGCGACAGCGCGATCTACGACGCCATGGTCCGCCTGGCCCAGGACTTCTCCCTGAACACCCCGCTGGTCGACGGGCACGGCAACTTCGGCAGCCCGGACGACGGACCGGCCGCGTCGAGGTACTGCGTCGTCGGCGACACCCGCGTCCGCCTGGCGGACGGTTCGAGTTCACGCATCGCGGACCTGGTGAACCTGCCCGCGGACTCGGAGGCGGACGCCGACTTCGAGGTCCTCGACAAGGACGGCAAGGCCGTTCGGGTCACCAAGGTGTTCAACTCGGGTGTCCACCCGACTCTGCGCGTCCGCACCAGGACGGGTTTCTCCCTCCGGGGTAGCGAGAACCACCTGGTCCTGTGCCTGGAAGCCCCGATGGGCGTGCCGCTGTTCCAGTGGCGGAGGTTGGACGAACTCCAGCCGGGCGCGGTGGTGTGCATCGCGCGGAACGCCTGGGCGGACGTCGTCCCGACGGCTCGCGAGCACGTGCTCGGCGTGCGCGGCGCGGACCGCGTGCTGCGCGGCGAGGCCGTTCCCGAGTTCGTCTGGAACGGCGGCTGGGGCGTGAAGCGGGCCTTCCTCACGGCGATGTTCGACGTGGTGGGCGAGGTGCGCGGCCTGGACGACGGGCCCGCCGTCCACTTCCCGACGCCCCGCGCCGGGCTCGCGGACGAGGTCCGGGAGCTGCTGGCGGAGTTCGGCGTCATCGCCCGACGCCGGTCCGACGGTCCTGGCCTGGTCGTGTCCGGGACGCGTGACGTCCACGCGTTCGTCGAGCGCGTCGGCTTCCGGAGCGCGAGGGGCGCCGGACTCCCGCGGCTCCTCCAGCGCTCGGACCGCGCGGACGAGGGCGCGGTCCCGTTCGTCGGCGAGTTCCTCGGGGAGGCGCTGGACTTCGACACCTGGGAGACCGAGCGACCGCGGATCATCGACCGGATCGAGGATCCGGAGGTCCTCGCGACGATCCTGCCGATCATGGACTCCGGTTACCGGTTCGACGCGGTGACCGAGGTGGAGTCGTGCGACCCCACCGAGGTCTACTCGGTTCGAGTCGACTCGGAGGACCACTCGTTCCTCGCGGGTGGGTTCGTGAACCACAACACCGAGGCCCGCATGTCGCAGGCGGCGATGCTGCTCGTCGGCGAGCTGGGCGAGGACACGATCGACTTCCGGCCCAACTACGACGGGTCGCTGCAAGAGCCGTCGGTGCTACCCGCCGCGTTCCCCAACCTGCTGGTCAACGGCACGTCCGGCATCGCGGTCGGCATGGCGACGAACATGATCCCGCACAACCTGGGCGAGGTCGTGGCGGCGGCGCGGTGGCTGATCACGCACCCGGACGCGTCCCTGGACAAGCTGATGGAGTTCGTGCCGGGGCCGGACCTGCCGACCGGCGGCGCGCTGCTGGGCCTGGACGAGGTGCGCAAGGCGTACGAGACCGGGCGCGGGGTCGTGCGGATGCGGGCCAAGGTCGACATCGGGCCGCTGGAGGGCAGTCGCGGCAGGCAGGCGATCACGGTCACCGAACTGCCCTACGGCGTCGGGTCCGAGCGGATCATCGAGAAGATCACCGACGAGGTGAACAAGTCCAAGCGGCTGTCCGGCATCGCGGACGTCAAGGACCTCACCGACCGCGAGAACGGCATCCGGCTCGTCGTCGAGTGCAAGGTCGGGGTGAACCCGCAGGCCCTGCTGGCCGACCTCTACCGGTTGACGCCGATGGAGCAGTCGTTCGGCATCAACAACCTGGTGCTGCTCGACGGCCAGCCGCAGACGTTGGGGCTCAAGGCGCTGCTGGAGGTGTTCCTCGCCCACCGGTACGACGTGGTGACGCGGCGGACCAAGTTCCGGCGGCGCAAGCGCGAGGACCGGCTGCACCTGGTCGAGGGCCTGCTCAAGGCGCTGCTGGACATCGACAAGGTGATCAAGCTGATCCGCGACAGCGAGAACGCCCAGGCCGCGAAGGACGGCCTGATGGCGCGGTTCAAGCTGTCGGAGATCCAGGCGTCCTACATCCTCGACACGCCGCTGCGCAGGCTCACCAAGTTCGACCGCATCGAGCTGGAGGGCGAGCAGGAGCGGCTGAGCGCCGAGATCGCCGAGCTGACCCGGATCCTGGACGACGAGTCCGTGCTGAGGAAGCTCGTGTCGACCGAACTCGGCGCGGTGGCGAAGGAACTGACGACGGACCGGCGCACCTCGCTGATCGACGGCGACCTGAAGGAGGTCCTCGCGGCGTCCAAGCCCGCCGGGCCGCTGGAGGTCGCGGACGACCCGTGCCAGGTGATCCTGTCGGCGACGGGGCTGGTCGCGCGGACCGCCGCCGAGTCGGAGGAGGCGTCGGAGGCCAAGCGCCGCAAGGGCCGCACCCGGCACGATGCGGTCGCGGCGGTCGTGCACTCGACGGCGCGCGGCCAGATCCTGCTGATCACGAACCTCGGGCGGGCGTTCAAGACCGACGTGCTGCCGCTGCCGGTGCTGCCCGAGCAGATCGGCACGGTGTCGCTGAGCGGCGGCATGGCCGCGAGCGAGCTGCTGCCGCTGGAGAAGGGCGAGAGGGTCGTCGGCATCGCGCCGCTCGGCGAACCCGATCCGACGTCACCGGGCCTGGCGATCGGCACGCGGCAGGGCGTGGTGAAGGTCTGCGCGCCCGAGTGGCCGGTGCGGTCGGACGAGTTCGAGGTCATCAGCCTCAAGGAGGGCGACGAGATCGTCGGCGCGACCTGGCTGACCGACGGCACGGAGTCGCTCGCGTTCGTCACGTCCGACTCGTCGCTGCTGCGGTACGCCACGTCGCTGGTCCGGCCGCAGGGCCTCAAGGGCGGCGGCATGGCCGGGATCAACGTGGCGGCGGACGCGCGGGTGGTGTTCTTCGGCGCGATCCGCACGGACGACGAGGCGCACGGCGAGCCGATGGTGGTCACGTCCAGCGGCCAGAGCGTGAAGGTGACACCGTTCGACGAGTACCCCGCGAAGGGCAGGGCGACCGGTGGTGTGCGGTCGCAGCGGTTCCTGCGCGGTGAGACCGAGCTGGTGCTGGCGTGGATCGGGTCGCGCCCGGCGGGGGCGTCGAAGAACGGCGTGCCCGTGGAGCTGCCCGAGGTCGACCAGCGCCGCGACGCCTCGGGAGCGCCGCACCCCGGTCCGGACGTCGTGGGGCACGTGATCGAGCGGGGCTGAGCCGGGAGGCGTGGGATGAGTCGGATCAACGACGTCGGCGGGATGCACGGGTTCCCGCCGATCGAGAGGGAGCTGGACGAGCCGCCGTTCCACGCCGACTGGGAGGCGCACGTGTTCGCGATGAACCGCGCGCTCATCGGGCGCGGGGTCTACAACCTGGACGAGTTCCGGGACGCCGTGGAACGCTTGCCGCCATCGGAGTACCTTGCCGCCTCGTACTACGAGCGGTGGTTCCGGGCGATCACGTCCTTGCTGGTTTCGAAGGGCGTGTGCACGGCGGAGGAGGTTGCCCGTGGCTGATCTGTTCGCGCCGGGGGATCGGGTGCGCGCCGCGTCCGCGGACCCGCCGCACCACACCCGGCTGCCCCGCTACGTCCGGGGGGCGGTGGGGACGGTCGTCGAACGCGAGGGCGCGTTCCCGCTCGCCGATGATCGCGCTCGTGGGCTGCCGGGCGCGCCCGAGACCGTGTACGCGGTGCGGTTCGCCGCGCGGGAGCTCTTCGGGGAGGGTGACCACGAGGTGACCGTCGCGCTCTGGGAGAGCTACCTCGGGGCGGTGTCCTGATGGGTGGGGACCACAGCGGTGCGAACGCCTCGTTGGCCGCGCACGTTCGGCGCGTGGAGGCCCTGCTGGAGGAGCGCGGGCTGGTGGACGCCCGTGAGCTGGATCGCGCGCTGGAGGCGTTCCTGGCTCGGGCCACGCCGGACAACGGGGCGCGGCTGGTGGCTCGGGCCTGGGTGGACCCAGGGTTTCGCGCTCGGCTGCTGCTGGACGGGAACGCGGCCGTCGGGGAGGTGGGGCTGTCCATGGGCGGCGGGTTGCAGGAGCAACGGCTGAAGGTCGTGGAGAACACCCCCGCTGTGCACAACGTGGTCGTGTGCACCCTCTGCTCGTGCTACCCGGTGGCCCTGCTGGGGCCGTCGCCCACCTGGTACAAGAGCGAGGCTTACCGGTCGCGGGTGGTCCGCGATCCCCGGTCGGTGTTGGCCGAGTTCGACTTCGTGCTGCCCGAGGACGTGGCCATCTCGGTGCGGGACGCCAGCGCGGAAACCCGCTTCATGGTCCTACCCCAACGCCCGAAAGGCACGGAGAACCTGTCCGAACAGGCATTGGCGGACCTGGTAACCAGAAACGGCCTGATCGGTGCAGCCCCGGTATAACGCCACCGCGCCGAATCGCCCAAGTCCCGGTTGAACCGGGATCCGGTGGGCCCGAGTTGAGCACGACTCGGCCAGGTCGGTCGGACAACGCAAGCACACAGGCCGCCGACCAACCTCGGCAAAGCGGGAGCACGCAATCCGAGGGATGACCAAACTTCCCCCCGGGCCCCCGATTCCCAGCGCCCTCATGGCCGCCCGCTACGGGTCAAGGCATCTTTTCCGCCTTGACGCGGTGCGGTCGGCGGGGGGAACCCCAACCCGCTCAGCACCACGCTGGAACACAAGGCCGCCCAAGATCCCCGAAAACCGGCCCAAAAACCACCCTGAACAGCCCAAACCAGTCGTCCCCCGAAATTGGAACCCCCGACGCACACATCTACGACGGGGGTCTGACATTTTCCGGCGCCAACCCAAAAGAGGGCGCGAGAAGCAGCAGAACGCCTACCGACCAACCCAACACCGACCGAACAACCGCCAACCACCTCCACCTAACTCTGGAAGTCGATGAACCACTGCCCGTTCTCCTGAACCATCGTGTAGGTGTGGTTCTCGACCTCCACCCCACTCGGCTTGTTGTACGTGATGGTCGCCGAAACGCTGTTCGGCGACCGCTCCACCACGTTGGTGGCGGTGACGGAGTTAACACCGTTCCAGAACGAGCTGTACCCCTCGAACGTCAACGACCGGCTCTGCCTGAACCGATCGGTCAACCGGTTCCACGCGGCCTGCTTGTCGCTCAACAGGCTCCCGTAGTAGGCACTGACCGCTTGTCCGGCACTGCCGGACGACGCGACCGGCGTGGTGGCGTCGGGTGTGGACGGCGGGAGTTCGGTGGTGGTCGTGGGGGCGGTGGACTCGGTGGTCTGGGCTGGGGGCGCTTCGCTCTGCGACGTCGTCGCGGGCGGGGTCGACGTGCTGGTCGTCGGCGTGTTCTGCGCGTTCTCCTTCGTCTGGTCCCTGTTGGCGAACAGGAACGCCGCCGCGACCACGGCTATCAGCAGCACCGTGACGCCGATGAGGCCGAAGACGGCTCGCTTGCGCCGCTTCTCCTCATCCTCTGTGGACAGTGGCGGTTTCGGTGGCTTCGGCGGCTTGGCCGGTTTCACCGGTTTCGCCTGCTCGACGGGAGCCGCGGGGACCGGTGCCTCCTCGACCAGGGTCGGCGTGGGCTCGGAGATCTCCGCCAGCACGGCCAGCTCCTCGGCCGCCTCGGCCATGGTCGGCCTGGTCTCGGGGTCCGGGTCCAGCAGCCGGAGCAGCACGGGCGTCAGGGTGCCCGCCTTCTCGGGCGGGCGGATCGTGCCCTCCGCGACGCGGTGCAGCTGGGCGATGGAGTTCTCGGAGATGCCGAACGGGGGAGTGCCCTCGACGGCGTTGTACAGCGTCGCGCCGAGCGAGAAGACGTCCGACGGGTAGCCGCCGTCCTCACCCTTGGCGATCTCGGGCGAGAAGAACGCGGGGGTGCCGACAGACCGACCGGTCGCCGTGGCCGTGGCGTCGTCGATGGCGCGCGAGATGCCGAAGTCGGTGATCTTCACCGCACCCGCGTCGCCGAGCAGCACGTTGCCGGGCTTGACGTCCCGGTGCACCACCGAGACCTTGTGCGCGGCGGCCAGCGCGGTGGCGAGGTGGACGCCGATCCCCACCACGTCCGCCACCGGCAGCGGACCGGATTCCGCCAGCACCGCGGCCAGGCTCTTCGACGGCAGGTACTCCATGATCAGCCACGGCTGCCCGTCGTCCTCCACGACGTCGTAGACCGCGATCGCGTTGGGGTGCTGCAACCTCGCGGCGATCCTGGCTTCGCGCATGGCGCGGCGTCGGGCCTGCGCGGCCTGCTTCTCGTCGAGGTGAGAGGGCAGCAGCAGTTCCTTCACCGCGACGACGCGGTCCAACCGTAGGTCCCGCGCGAGCCAGACCAAGCCCATGGCACCACCGCCCACGCGCTCGGTCAGCTCATAACGCCCGGCGACCCGCCGGTTTTCCTCGCTCACGTGCGACTCCCCGGACTGGCAAACGCTGACGGTAGGGCAATGTTAGTGGGGTACCTCGGTGGCTGATCGAATGAGGCCGACAGAATGAGCCGCTTCGAGTCCCTGGGGGAAGGAATCCGGTGTCCGAGCAGCCGAACGCGCGTCCCAAGCGCAAGAGGGTCTGGCGACGTGTCCGTCGGATCGGTTACGTGGTGCTGGCACTGGTGGTGCTGGCCCCGGTCGGGGCGTTCGCCGTTGTCGACCGGGCCGTCGAGGTGCCCAGCCCCACCGAGGTCTCCGCACGGCAGCAGAAGGTCGTGACGCTCCTCTACGCCGACGGCACCGAGATGACCAGGATCGCTCCGGAGGGCGCCAACCGCGAGTTGATCACCGGTGAGGTGACGGACGTCGTGAAGTACTCGGTGCTCGCCGCCGAGCAGCCGGACTACGACAGCGCGTCGGACCTCGACCTCGGTTCCGGGATCGCGAAGCAGTACCTGCGGATGGTCACCCAGGACGACCGCGACACGTGGCGCCGCCGGTTCACCGAGCTGGTGACCGCGCGCAAGATGAGCGGCAGGCACGGCAAGGACCTCGTCCTCAGGGGGTACCTCGACACCGTCCCCCTCGGCCGCTCGGCCCACGGCTTCGCGGCGGCCGCGAGGATGTACTACGGCAAGGACGTGCGGGAGCTGACCGGCACCCAGGCCGCGATGATCGCGGGTCTCATCCAGAACCCGTCGAGGTCGGAGGACCCCGGCTACGCCGCCGCCCGCTGGGCCACCGTCATGGACACCATGGCCGCCCGCGGCTGGATCACCCGTGACTACCGCGACTCGCAGCGGTTCCCCGCGCCCCTGCCGGTCGACAAGACCCGGATCACGCCGCTGGACGGTCCTCGGGCGCTCGTCCAGGCCCAGGTCGAGCGCGAACTCGACGAGGCGGGCTTCTCGATGGAGCGCGCGGCGGAGATGGGCCTGGTGGTGCGCACCACCATCGACGCCAAGGCGCAGCAGGCGGCCGAGACCGCCGTGGCGGAGGTCATGACGGGCCAGCCGGAGGTGCTGCGCCAGGCGCTCACCGCCGTCGACCCGGCGAAGGGCGCGGTCCGGGCGTACTGGGCGGGCCGCGACGGGATCGGCGTCGACTTCGCGCGCGACACCCTCCAGCAGCCCGGCACCGCCTTCACGCCGTTCGCGCTGACCGCGGCGCTCCAGCGGGGCATCGGGCTCGACCAGAGGTACGACGGGACCTCGCCGCGCACGTTCGACAACCGGACGATCCACAACCGCGGCGACGCCGTGACGTGCGGCAGGACGTGCTCGCTGCGGGCGGCCACGGAGCAGGACGCCGCCACGGTCTACTACGACCTGGTGCTGACCGAGTTGGGCACCCGCCCGGTGGCGACGGCGGCCAAGGCCGCGGGCATCCCCGGCGCGGTGCGGATCGCGAACGTCCGCCGGGACCTGCTGGTGGACGCGGACGGCACCAGCGCTCCCGACCCCGACATCTCCATCGGCGGCGGCACGACGCTGATCCGCCCGTTCGACCTCGCGGTGGCGTACGCCACGTTCGCCGCCGAGGGCGTCCACCACGAGCCGTACTTCGTCGAGCGCGTCGACGTGCCCGGTGGACAGGTGGTTTACCAGCACGTGGACTCGCAGCGGGTCGCGTTCGACGCCGACCCGGCGAGGAGCAGGAACATCGCGGGCAACGTGACCGCCGCGCTCAAGGCCGTTCCCGGGATGTGGAAGGTGCCGTGCGCGAACCGGGAGTGCGCGGGCAAGCCGGGCACGACCGGGCTGCTGGAGAACACGACGGAGGTCTCGGCGGCGTGGATGGTCGGCTACACGCCGTCGTTGTCGGCGGCGGTGTGGATGGGCACCGAGGCGGGCAACGTCAAGATCGTCGACAGCACGGGCGCCGACGTCGACGGCGCGGGGCTGCCGGGGCAGATCTGGCGGCGGTTCATGGACAAGGCCCACGAGGGCGCCGCGCCCGCGGTGTTCCCGACGGCCACGCCGATCGGCCAGATCGAGTAGGACGCCCGCTCGCCGAGCACGGCCGGGCGCCGGGCGGCTAGGTTTCGTGCATGAACGAGACCCCCGACATCAAGCCGCGCAGTCGTGACGTCACCGACGGCCTGGAGCGCACCGCCGCGCGCGGGATGCTCCGGGCCGTCGGCATGGGCGACGAGGACTGGGTGAAGCCCCAGATCGGGGTCGCCTCGTCCTGGAACGAGATCACCCCGTGCAACCTGTCGCTCGACCGCCTCGCGAAGGCCAGCAAGGACGGGGTGCACGCGGCGGGCGGGTACCCGCTGGAGTTCGGCACGATCTCGGTGTCCGACGGCATCTCCATGGGCCACGAGGGCATGCACTTCTCGCTCGTGTCGCGCGAGGTCATCGCGGACAGCGTGGAGACGGTCATGCAGGCCGAGCGGCTCGACGGGTCCGTGCTGCTGGCCGGGTGCGACAAGTCGCTGCCCGGAATGCTGATGGCCGCCGCCCGGCTCGACCTGGCCAGCGTGTTCCTCTACGCCGGGTCGATCCTGCCCGGTCGCGTCACGCTGTCGGACGGGCAGGAGCGCGAGGTGACGATCATCGACGCGTTCGAGGCCGTCGGGGCCTGCGCGCGCGGACTGATGAGCCGGGCCGACGTCGACCTGATCGAGCGCGCGATCTGCCCCGGTGAGGGCGCGTGCGGCGGCATGTACACGGCCAACACCATGGCGAGCGCCGCCGAGGCGCTGGGGATGTCGCTGCCGGGCAGCGCCGCCCCGCCCGCGACCGACCGCCGCCGCGACGGGTACGCGCGCCGGTCCGGCCAGGCCGTGGTCGAGATGCTGCGCAAGGGCATCACCGCGCGGCAGATCATGACGCGGGAGGCGTTCGAGAACGCGATCGCGGTCGTCATGGCGTTCGGCGGCTCGACGAACGCCGTGCTGCACCTGCTGGCCATCGCGTACGAGGCCGAGGTCGAGTTGAGCCTGGACGACTTCGTGCGCATCGGTGCGAAGGTGCCGCACCTGGCGGACGTGAAGCCGTTCGGGCGGCACGTGATGACCGACGTCGACCGGATCGGCGGCGTGCCGGTCGTGATGAAGGCGCTGCTGGACGCCGGGCTGCTGCACGGCGACTGCCTGACCGTGACCGGGCTCACGGTGGCGGAGAACCTGGCCGACATCGCGCCGCCCGACCCCGACGGCACCGTGCTGCGCGCGATGGACAAGCCGATCCACCGCACCGGCGGCATCACGATCCTGCGCGGCTCGCTCGCGCCGGACGGCGCCGTGGTCAAGTCGGCGGGCTTCGACTCCGACGTGTTCACCGGCACCGCGCGGGTGTTCGACCGCGAACGCGCCGCGATGGACGCGCTGGAGGACGGCACGATCACCGCGGGCGACGTCGTCGTCATCCGCTACGAGGGCCCCAAGGGCGGTCCGGGGATGCGCGAGATGCTGGCGATCACCGCCGCCATCAAGGGCGCCGGGCTCGGCAAGGACGTGCTGCTGCTCACCGACGGCAGGTTCTCCGGCGGCACGACCGGCCTGTGCGTCGGCCACGTGGCCCCGGAGGCCGTGGACGGCGGCCCCATCGCGTTCGTCCGCGACGGCGATCCCGTCCGGCTCGACGTCGGCACCGGCACGCTCGACCTGGAGGTCGACGAGGCCGAACTGGCGGCTCGTCGCGAGGGCTGGGAGCCCCTGCCCGCGCGCTACCAGCGGGGCGTGCTGGCCAAGTACGCGAAGCTGGTCGGCTCCGCGTCCGGTGGGGCGGTCTGCGGCTAGACCAGGCTTGACAACGGGCTGACAACGAGGCTGACAACGACGGGGCAGGGCCCGCGGCATCCGGTGGCGGACGCCGCGGGCCCTGCCCCGTCCGCCGGTCGGAAGGCGGGAACGCGCCGAGTCGCGTCTCTCGTCTTGACCGTTTCCGTCCATCGGGTGGACGCCGTCGATCAGTTAGGAAATAGGGGTCGCCTTACTTGATCGCGTTCACAAGAACGGGGTCACTCGACCGGGCGATGACTCGACTCCGCTGTGAACGGTCAAAAAGACTCTACGGACTCGGGGTTGTCGGAAGTGCTTCCGGGTAACGACCGTGTTTCACCCATAGGGGTTTTGGTCACGAACCCGTCCCGATTGGGAGTGGAGGCGGTTGCAAAGGACGGGATAACGGACGCTAAGTGGGCGTGCGGGCCTCCCATCAGCCATGCTGCTCGCCGACACGGCTCGGTTCACACGGCTAACACGCAGGTCAGGCAATGCTGGGGGACCAGGACATGGGGCGGTCCCATCATCGGAGGCGGGCCTGTTTAATGTCTTGGCGAGAAGCGGGTGCATCGGGTGAGGCCCGGCCCGCACGTCAACGTCGCACTGCACCCGCGGAAGGACTGAGCACAGGTGACCGGATTCCTGTTGCGGCGGTTGGTCAACTACGTAGTGCTGGCGTTCGTCGCGACGTTCCTAGCCTTCAGCCTGGCCTCCATCACATTCGACCCCATTGGCGTGCTGCAGCAGCGCAATCCGCCGCCGCCCGCGGCCACGATCGAGGCGAAGCGGATCGACCTGCACCTCGACCAGCCGATTCCGCAGCGATTCTTCACCTGGATGGGTGGGGTCGTTCAGGGTGACTTCGGTCGGACGATCGCGGACCGGCCGATCACCGACGAGCTCGGCAGGCGGGTGGGCGTGAGCCTGCGGCTGTTCCTGCTCGGCATCACCATCGGCATCCTCTTCGGCGTGCTGCTCGGCGTGGTCAGCGCGATCCGCCAGTACAAGTTCAGCGACTACTTCGCCACCCTGTTCTCGTTCGTGGTGCTGTCGACACCGGTGTTCGTGCTCGGCACCGTGCTCAAGCTCGGCGCCCAGAGCGTGAACAACACGATCGGCGACAACGTCCTGCTCTTCACCGGTGAGGCCACACCGGGCTTCCAGGGCAGCTGGTTCGCCGCGCTCGTCGACCGGCTCCAGTACCTGATCGTGCCGACGCTGACGATCGCGCTCGGCCAGATCGCCTACTACAGCCGGTACCAGCGCTCGTCGATGCTCGACGTGCTGGGCAGCGACTTCCTGCGGACCGCGCAGGCCAAGGGCCTCACCCGGCGCAGGGCGCTGTTCAAGCACGGCCTGCGCACCGCGCTGATCCCGATGGCGACGCTGTTCGCCTTCGGCTTCGGCCTGCTGGTGGTGGGCGGCACGTTCACCGAACGGCTGTTCAGCTGGTTCGGCATGGGCGACTGGCTCGTCACCGGCATCACCACGCAGGACACCAACGTGACGGCCACGGTGACGCTGTTCGTCGCGGTCTGCGTGCTCTTCTCCGGATGGCTGGCCGACGTGCTCTACGCGGCTCTCGACCCCCGAATCCGCATCTAGGCAGGGTGACGACGACGTGACCGTAATCCTCAACGAGGGCGACTCCGCGGGTACCACGGGCGCCGCCTCGGGCAGCCCTGTCGACGCCGCGCCGGATCCCGGCAAGTCCACGACCAGGGGCAGGCTCGTCCTGACCCGGTTCCTGCGCAACAAGCTCGCGCTGTTCGGGCTGGTCGTGATCGTGGCGATGTACCTGCTCGCGTTCGTCGGCCCGCTGCTGTCCAAGTGGAGCTACGACGAGCAGGACTACACCGCGTTCCTGCAGGCGCCGTACCCGGACCACATCTTCGGCACCGACAAGATCGGCACGGACATGTTCGCGCTGACGATGCGCGGACTGCAGAAGTCGCTGCTCATCGGCCTGCTGGTGGCGGTCATCTCCACCGGGTTCGCGGCACTGGTCGGCGCGGTCGCCGGCTACTTCCTCGGCTGGGTCGACCGCGGCCTGATGTGGCTGGTCGACCTGCTGCTGGTGCTGCCGTCGTTCCTGATCATCGCGATCCTCAGCCCGGCGTTCCGCGGCAAGTCGTGGCTGCTGTTCGTGGTGCTGCTGGCGGCCTTCCAGTGGATGATCACCGCGCGCATCGTGCGCGGCATGACGCTGACGCTCAAGGAGCGCGAGTTCGTCAAGGCCGCCAAGTACATGGGCCAGTCGCCCGCGCGGATCATCTTCAAGCACATCGTGCCGAACATGGCGTCGCTGTTGATCATCGACGCGACGATCAACGTCGGCTCGGCGGTGCTCGCCGAGACGGGCCTGAGCTACTTCGGCTTCGGCGTGCAGTCGCCGGACGTCTCGCTCGGCACGGTCATCGCGACCGGCAGCGACTCGGCCCTCACCTACTCCTGGCTGTTCCTCATCCCCGCCGGGTTCCTGGTGATGTTCGTGCTCGCGGTGAACTTCGTCGGCGACGGCCTGCGCGACGCACTCGACCCCACGTCCTCGCGCGGTCGCAAGCGCGAGAAGAAGGCGGATGACGACGTGACCACCACATCCAGCACCACGTCCGGCGGAGGGAAAGCCTGATGTCCAGCGCGGAACTCCTCTTCGACTCCGCCGACCGGCCCGCCCCGACCGGTCCGGTGCTGGAGGTGAACGACCTCGCCGTGTCGTTCCCCAGCGAGTCCGGCCGGGTGCGCGCGGTGCGCGGCCTGAGCTACCAGGTCTCGCCCGGCGAGGTGCTCGGCATCGTGGGCGAGTCCGGCTCCGGCAAGTCCGTGTCCTCGCTCGCGGTCATGGGCCTGCTGCCCCCGCAGGCGCGGATCACCGGGTCCATCAAGTTCCAGGGCCGCGAGCTGATCGGCCTGAACGACGGCGAGCTGTCCAAGATCCGCGGCAAGCGGGTCGCGATGGTGTTCCAGGACCCGCTATCCGCGCTCACCCCGGTGTACACCGTCGGCGACCAGATCGCCGAGGCGCTGCTGGTGCACCGCGGCGCGAGGGTGTCCAAGCAGGCCGCCGCCAAGCGCGCGGTGGAACTGCTGGACCTGGTCGGCATCCCGAACGCCGCCGAGCGCGCCAAGGCGTTCCCGCACGAGTTCTCCGGCGGCATGCGCCAGCGCGCGGTCATCGCCATGGCCATCGCCAACGACCCCGACCTGATCATCGCCGACGAGCCGACCACCGCGCTCGACGTGACGGTGCAGGCGCAGGTGCTGGAGGTGCTCAAGACCGCGCAGGAGGTCACCGGCGCCGGCATCGTGATCATCACCCACGACCTGGGCGTCGTCGCGGGCTTCGCCGACCGGCTGATGGTGATGTACGCGGGCAAGGCCGTGGAGACCGGGCTGGTCGACGAGATCTACGCCCGTCCCCGCATGCCGTACACGCTGGGCCTGCTCGGCTCGATCCCGCGCCTGGACATCGGCGAGAAGCAGCCGCTGGTGCCGATCGTCGGCCAGCCGCCGTCGCTGACCGACCTGCCGCCCGGCTGCCCGTTCGCGCCGCGCTGCCCGATGGAGGTCGACGCCTGCCGCACCGCCGAACCCGAACTGGTGGACGTGGACGGCTCGCCCGAGCACCGCGCGGCCTGCATCCGCACCGACGAGCTGGCGGCCACCGACACCGAGGGCGCCGAGGCGGCCGTGGAGATCTTCGGCGTCGAGGCGATCGAGGAAGCCCCGCTGGCGAAGGTGCCGCGCGAGGAGCGCAAGGTCGTGCTGGAGCTCAAGGGCCTGATCAAGCACTACCCGGTCACCAAGGGCGTCGTGCTCAAGCGCCGGGTCGGCACCGTGCACGCCGTCGACGGCATCTCGTTCGACATCCGCGAGGGCGAGACGCTCGGCGTCGTGGGCGAGTCCGGCTGCGGCAAGACGACCACGCTGATGGAGATCCTCAACCTGCAGAAGCCCATGGGCGGCGAGCTGTCCGTGCTCGGGCAGGACGTGTCGGGGCTGAACGCCAAGTCGCGCAAGGCGATCCGGCGCGACCTCCAGGTCGTGTTCCAGGACCCGATGGCCGCGCTCGACCCGCGGCTGCCGATCTTCGACGTCATCGCCGAACCCCTCCAGGTGCACGGGTTCGAGAAGTCGGTGATCGACAAGCGCATCCCCGAGCTGCTCGACCTCGTCGGGCTGCGCCGCGAGCACGCGTCCCGCTACCCGGCCGAGTTCTCCGGCGGCCAGCGGCAGCGCATCGGCATCGCCCGCGCGCTGGCGCTGGAACCCAAGCTGATCGTGCTCGACGAGCCGGTGTCCGCGCTCGACGTGTCCATCCAGGCCGGTGTCATCAACCTGCTGGAGGAGCTGAAGGCGAAGCTCGACCTGAGCTACCTGTTCGTGGCGCACGACCTCTCGGTGGTCCGGCACATCGCCGACCGCGTGGCGGTCATGTACCTGGGCAAGATCGTGGAGATCGGGCAGGTCGACGAGGTCTTCGACTCGCCGCGCCACCCGTACACGCAGGCGCTGCTCTCGGCCATCCCGATCCCGGACCCGGTCAAGGAGCGGCAGCGCGAGCGGATCCTGGTGACCGGCGACCTGCCGAGCCCGGCCAACCCGCCTTCCGGCTGCCGGTTCCGCACCCGCTGCTTCCTGCACGCGGCCCTGTCGGACGACCAGAAGCGCACGTGCGTCGAGGTGGAGCCGCCGCGCCAGCAGCAGGGCGACGACCACGAGGCCGCCTGCCACTTCGCGCGGGAGCGGCAAGTCCTCTGACCACACCCCCTGAGGTGTGAGCGGAGCCAGATTTTTCCGGACGCGGGGCGTCCGGGCGCACGAACCGGGCCACGACCGACGCGGCCAGGCATGAGGGAGGTCCACGACAGTGAGTCGACGTGTATTGGTCAGAACGGCCGCGCCGGTGGTCGCACTGGCACTGGTGCTGACCGCGTGCGGCAGCGGCCCCACCGGTGGCGACCAGGGCCTCAAGGGCGCTGACCAGCAGGAGCAGGGCAAGGACGACATCAACCCCGTCGAGACGTCCAAGCTGAAGGACGGCGGCGAGTTCAAGTGGCCCGTCGACTCCCTGGCGGACAACTGGAACTACTACAACGTCGACGGCACGGTCGCCAGCGGCGCCCGCATGATCAACGCGGTCATCCCCAGCGTCTTCGTGCAGAAGGCCGACTCGTCGATCGAGCTGAACAAGGACGTGGTGGAGGACGCGACGGTCACGTCGCAGGACCCGCAGGTCATCACGTACAAGATCAACCCGAAGGCCAAGTGGAGCGACGGCGTCGCCATCTCGTGGGAGGACTTCGCCGCGCAGGCCAAGGCCAACAACGGTGTCGACCCGGCGTTCCTGACCTCGTCCACGACCGGCTACGAGGACATCGAGAAGGTCGAGAAGGGCGCCAACGACCAAGAGGCGAAGGTCACCTTCAAGAAGAAGTTCGCCGAGTGGAAGAGCCTCTACGCGCCGCTGTACCCGAAGACGCTCAACGCCTCGGCCGACGAGTTCAACAAGGGCTGGGTCGACGGCCCGAAGGTCACCGCCGGTCCGTTCAAGATCGGCACGATCGACCTGACCGGCAAGCTGGTCACCGTGGTCCGCGACGACGCGTGGTGGGGTGAGAAGCCGAAGCTGGAGAAGATCACGTTCCGCGTGATCGACCGCACGGCCCTCGCGGACTCGCTCGCCAACGGCGCCATCGACTGGTACGACATCGGCTCCAACGTCGACCTGTTCAAGCGCGCGCAGCAGACCCCCGGCATCAAGATCCGCCAGGCCGTCACGCCGGACTACAACCACCTGACCTTCAACGGCGCCCCGACCGCGGTCATGAGCGACCCGAAGGTCCGCACCGCGGTCATGCAGGGCATCGACACGGCCACCATCGCGAAGGCCATCCTCGGCGCGATCCAGCCCGACCCCAAGGTCCTCGGCAACCACATCTACCTGCTGGGCGCCAAGGAGTACAAGGACAACTCCGCGGTCGGCAAGTTCGACAAGGAAGCCGCGAAGAAGTCGCTGGACGAGCTGGGCTGGAAGGCCGAGGGCGACGTCCGCAAGAAGGACGGCAAGGACCTCGCGATCCGCTTCGTGATCCCGACGCCGAACCCGACCTCCGACCAGGTCTCCAAGCTGGTGCAGACCCAGCTCAAGGACATCGGCGTCAAGGTCGACATCCAGGCCGTGCCGTCCGCGGACTTCTTCAAGAACCACATCAACGTCGGTGACTTCGACATCACCTCGTTCCGCTGGTTGAGCACCGCGTTCCCGATCAGCTCCTCGAAGTCGATCTACGGACTCGACGAGGCCAACGTGAACCAGAACTACGGCCGCGTCGGCAACGACCAGCTCAACAAGCTGTTCGAGGAGGCCAACAGCGAGCTCGACGACGCCAAGCGCGCCGAGCTGGCCAACAAGATCGACGAGGAGATCTGGAAGTCGGGCCACCAGCTGCCCATCTTCCAGAGCCCCGGCGCCGTCGCCGTCCGCGAGACCGTCGCGAACTTCGGCGCCGTCGGCTTCGCGAACTCCCCGTACGACTACATCCACATCGGCTTCACCAGCTGATCGGGTTCCACCTCCGACGGCCCGGCGGGTTCTCCGCCGGGCCGTCGGCCCATGGAGGGGAGACCGCTCGTTCCGGATCGGTGCGGTGCGGTCGCCGTCCTGGTGCTGTGGTGGGCGTGGCAGTGGCCGCGCTGCTGTCGTTAGCCTCGGCGTCGGACCGCGGCCGCAGAGGCGTCACCCAGCAGCAACTGGCCCACGATCGCCACACCGCGCGGGTTCGCCCGGTGCGGCGTGGAGGTGGGCCCGTGCTACCAGTTCCGGAGGCCAACCAATACTCACCAAGTCGATGTTGGTCGACTCCGTTGTTCCGATCAAGGTCGGAGACGACGAGCGCGAGTCAGGTCACAAGCCCGCGGTCCGGGTTCAGGTGCGGGTGGTCGTGCTGTCCAGGTAGGTCAGGACCGCGCGGATGCGGCGGTTCTCGTCGCGGCTGGCCTCGAGGCCCAGCTTGGCGAAGATGTTGCCGATGTGGTTCTCCACCGCGCCCTGGGTCACCGCCAGCTTCTTCGCGAGGGCGGCGTTCGACAGTCCCTGGGCCATCAGTCCGAGGACCTCGGTCTCGCGGGCGGTCAGGCCTCCCAGCGGGTCGCGGTTGCGGGACAGCATCTGGGCCACCACGTCCGGGTCGATCGCCGAGCCGCCGCCCGCTACCCGCCGGACCGCTTCGAGGAAGTCGGCCACGTCGGCGACGCGTTCCTTCAGCAGGTAGCCGACGCCGGAGGTGCTCCCGGCGATCAGGTCGATGGCGTAGCTGCCCTCCACGTACTGCGAAACCACCAGCACAGGCAGGCCGGGGACCTCCTTGCGGGCCGCCAGCGCCGCGCGCAGTCCCTCGTCGGTGAACGTCGGGGGCATCCGGACGTCGGTGATGACCAGGTCCGGTCGGTGCTCGCGCACGGCGACGAGCAGGTCGTCGCCGTTGTCCACGGCGGCCACCGTCTCGATGCCGACGTCAGCGAGCAGGCTCTGCACCCCGGCCCGCAGCAGGACGGAGTCTTCGGCGATGACCACGCGCATCTTCGTGCTCCCAGGGAGTTTCACCAGCGGACGGGCAAGTCGGCGCGCACGACCGTTGGCCCGCCCAGCGGGCTGACCACGGTGAGCACGCCGTCGATGGTGGCGGCCCGGTCGGCGAGCCCGGCGAGGCCACCGCCGGGGCGCACGGAGGCGCCACCGCGGCCGTTGTCGATGATCTCGACGACCACGGTTTCGTCGTCGCGCGTCACGCGCACCGACGCGCGGTCGCCGCCCGAGTGCTTGGTGATGTTGGCGAGCGTCTCGCTGACGATGAAGTACGTCGTGGTCTCGACGGGGGCGGGCGGGCGCGGTTCGACGGTCACCTCGATGTCCACCGGGATCGGCATCCGGGTGGTGAGCGAGGACAGCGCCGCGTCCAGGCCGCGGTCCTGCAGCACCGGCGGGTAGATCCCGCGGGCGAGATCGCGCAGTTCGGACACCGCGAGCTTGGCGTCGGTGTGCGCGGCGCCGATCAGCTCGCGCAGGGCGGACGGGTCGTCGGAGTCGAGTTTCAGCTGCGCCCGGCCAAGGCTCAGCGCGACGGACACCAGGCGTTGTTGCGCCCCGTCGTGCAGGTCGCGCTCGATGCGCCTGCGCTCGGCCTCGACCGCGTCGACGCCGCGGGCGCGCGAGTCCGTCAGCTGCCGGGTGCGGGCTTCCAGCAGTGCCGTCCGGTTCGGTCCCAGCATCGACAACGTCAGGGTGGCGTGCAGGGCGCCGATGTGCGGCGCCACGAAGATGCCGAACGGTGGCACGGCGACCGAGATGATCCCGGCGACGAACTCCACGATGCCCAGCGGGAAAGCGAGCAGCGTGTAGGCCAGCTCGCGCCACGTGGTCTGGTCCACCAACCGGGCCTGCCACGTCTCCAGCAGTCCGGGGCCGTACCGCAGCGTTCGCGGCGCCGGAACGTCGACGTCGAGCATGACGCGGACCCAGCCGCGTTCCAGGTTGGCGAAGCCGCGGACGAGGGAGGTGGCGACGATCAGGATCGGGATGCCGATCCACAGCATGATGGTGGAGATGCCGAGCAGCGTCGTGACGAGCACGAGCACGAACGCCACGAGCCGGATCGGCAGGCTCGCGATGAGGAAGCCGATGGTGCGCACCACCCTCGGCCGCCCGATCACCGGCATCGGGCGATCCGTTCCAGTTCCGGCACGAGGTCGTCCAGCGTCGGCCTGGCCAGCATCTCGTCCCGCACCTCCAGCGCGCAGGTGCGGAACGACGGTTCCGTCAGCAGCTGTTCGAGTCCACTCCGGACGGACATCGGCGTCATGTCGTCGAGGTCGACCAGCAGGCCGTTGCCGCGTTCCACCTGCGCGACGGCGGAGATCCGTTCGCTCCACGTGGTGCCGGGGATCACCAGCTGCGGAACGGCGTTGACGACCGCGTTGCCGATCGTCGCGCCGCCGCCCTGGTGCACGATGG
The DNA here is from genome assembly GCA_049997955.1 of Umezawaea sp. cmx-9-4. GTDB lineage: Bacteria > Actinomycetota > Actinomycetes > Mycobacteriales > Pseudonocardiaceae > Umezawaea. The sequence continues at coordinate 334,912 of JAEBDY010000007.1, forward strand.
CCGAGCAGCCGGCCAGGAGCTCGTTCATCGGCACGAAGTCCACCGTTCGCAGGTTGTCCGGGACCTTCTGCACCGACGCGAGCTGGGTGGCGTCGAGCGTCGCGACCACCTCGACGTCGAGGTCCGCGAGACCGTCGAGCAGGTCGGCCACCGACGTCTCCTCGACGCCGAGCGTCTGCCGGTTGGAGATGCCCAGGGTCAGCATCACGCGCGGGCGCGGCGGCGGTTCGAGCACCCAGCGCGGGATCGCCATCGGCTTGTTCTGCGGCACGAAGCGCGCGGACAGGTAGTCCACGTCGACGCCGTCGTAACGCAGGTAGGACGGGTGGCAGTCGAGGGTCTTCACGCCGTAGCGCAGGGACTCGTCGTACTCGGCGCCGAATCGGCCCACCGCGGCGGACATCCACTCGACGAACGGGTCCGCGCTGGTGTCCTCAGGGCGGTTCGCGCGCAGATCCCGGTACTGCGCGCCGATCCGCGCGGTCTGGTCGGCCGCGTACATCATCCGCAGGTGCGGGACGCCGATGGCCTGCGCCACGATCGGCGCGGCGTAGAGCAGCGGATCCCACAGGATGAGGTCGGGCCGCCACTGCCGGGCGAACCGCACGAGCTCGTCGAGCAGCGGGTCCGGTGTGGTCCACCGGAACACGTCCACCCAGTGGCGGTAGACGGTGCGGACGTAGTCCTCCGTGTAGCGCTCGGGCCTGCTCTCCGAAAGCCGGTGCTCGCCGTGCATGGCGTTGTCGCCGTCCACGTTGAGCTGCCGGTGGTGCCCGACGTCGAGGTCGTCGCCGAACCACATCGAGTCGAGCCCGGTCTCGAGGAACGGCTCGACCTCACGCGGGTTGCGCTGGCCGACGAACCGCACCTCGTGCCCGGCCGCGGCCAACGCCCAGCCGACCGGAGCCATGCTGTAGACGTGCGTCCTCGTCGGGAACACCATCATCATGACGCGCATCGACGCACTCTCCGAACTCGGGGAAGAAACACTGCTGCTGGGTTAGAAGGTAGAGCGGGCGCGCCGTCCAGCCGACCCGGCAAAGCGCTGATAGGGGTGGGAACCCCTGTCCTGGCAAGGAATCCTTCCGCGGCACACGTCCCTGCGGTAGGGAGGAACACGCTTTGGAACGGCTTTAGACGCCCCTTAGGGGCTGGTGACGACGTGCCCGCTGCGGATAGACATGAACGTGATCCCGGCCGTGTGCGCCGGGTGAGGGAAACGAACGAGGTGATGAACATGGCCGTCGCACCCACCGCGAAGGGCTGGGTCCCCTTCGGTGAGCACCGCACCTGGTACCGGGTCACCGGTGACGTCGGGGGCGAGCTGCCCGCTGTCGTCGTGGTGCACGGCGGGCCGGGGAGCACGCACGACTACCTGCTGAACCTCTGCTCGCTCGCCGAGCACGGGTGGCCGGTCGTGCACTACGACCAGCTGGGCAGCGGCGGTTCGACGCGGCTGCCGGACAGGGGCGCGGACTTCTGGACCCCCGAGCTGTTCGGCGATGAGCTGGACAACCTGGTGCGCAGACTCGGTGTCGAGGACAACTACGTCCTGTTCGGACAGTCCTGGGGTGGACTCGTCGTCGCACGGCACGCCGCACAGCGCCCGGACGGCCTGCGCGGGCTGGTGATCGCCAACTCGCCGGCGTCGTACCCGTTGTGGCGTAGGGAGATGGACGTGCTGCGCGCCCAGCTCCCGCCCGGTGTCGACAACGAGCTGAGGGCGCACGAAGCCGCGGGCACCACCGACTCGCCGGAGTACTTCAAGCAGATGCGCGTGTTCTACAACCGGCACGTCTGCCGCCTGCGGCCGTGGCCCGCCGACTACGTGGCCTCGTTCATGGAGATGGCGGACGACAACACCGTCTACGCGGCGATGAACGGCCCGAGCGAGTTCACGGTCACCGGCACGCTCAAGGACTACTCGGTGGTCGACGTCCTCGAAGACATCGAGGTGCCGACGCTGCTCATCTCGGGGCGCCACGACGAAGCCACGCCCGTCACGGTCCAGCCGTACTTCGACCAGATCCACGACGTGCGCTGGGAGGTCTTCGAGGACTCCAGCCACGTCCCGCACCTCGAGGAACCCGAACGGTTCCATGAAGTCCTGCTGGGTTTCCTGCAGGACGTCCAGCCCACCGCCCCGGCGTTCCGGGGCGCAGAAAGAGAGGTCTCCAGCCATGGATGAGAACACCCGGTTGGGGTCGGCGGTCGTCTTCCCCGGGATGAGCCCCTGTCGTTTCGCCGACTTCGGCAAGTTCCTGCTCATCAACCCCTTCGCCCGCAAGCTGCTCGCGGAGGCCAACGAACGGCTCGGCTACTCGCTGGTCGACCGCTTCCGCGAGACCGAGGGCGATTACTCCGAGTACGCCCAGGTCGGGTTCATGCTCTCCTGCGTCGCACTGGCCGAGTGGGCCGAGCAGGAACAGGAGATGAGCCCCGACTACTGCACCGGACCGAGCTTCGGCGAGAAGCCCGCCAGCGTGTACGCCGGGTCCCTCACCTTCCCGGACGCGGTGTGGATGACCGCGGAGCTCGCCCGCTGCCTCACCGAGTTCTTCGCGACCGAGTACACCGACGTGGTGACGCACTCGTTCGTCCGCACGCCGGAGGAGAAGCTCACCGATGCGCTGTCCGAGTTGGAGAGCCGTGGCGAGTGGTCCGACATCTCGTGCTACATCGACCATGACTTCTACATGGTCTCCCTGCGCGAGCGGAACCTCGACTGGCTCAAGAAGACGGTGCGGGGCATGGGCGGACTCTCCCTCTACACGATGCGGCCGCCGTTGCACTCGCGAGCGTTCGGCGCGCTGCGTCGCAAAGCGGAGGACGAGGTGATCGGCGACATGACCTTCCACGACCCGCTGCTGCCGATCGTCGCCGACCAGGACGGGGCGGTCCTGACCACTGGCGAGCAGGTGCGCACGATGCTGCTCGACAGCATCGTGAAACCGCTGCGCTGGCCGGACGTCGTGTCGTCGCTGGAGCGGCTGGGGGTGGGCAAGCTCTGGATCGCCGGGCCGGACGCGCTGTTCGGGCGCGTCCGCGTGACCACGAGTCGCTTCGAAGTGGTCACGGTGAACCCGCGCATGGCCCTGCAGCCCCGCCGCCGGGGTGCAGGACCATCGCGCGTCAGCTAGTCGGCTGCAGTTCGGCCAGCGTGCTCCACAGCGTGCCGGGGTTCTCGAACGTCTCCAGGTTCAGGGCGTCGTCCTCGAACCGCACGTTGTAGCTCTGCTCCAGCACGGAGAGCAGTTCCACGGTGGCGAGCGAGTCGAGCCCGTACTCCCGGAGCGAGGTCTGGGCGGTCAGCGCCTCCTCCGCGGGCAGGAACGGGAGGAAGGAGCGAAGCGTCTCGTCGAAAGTGTTGTCCCACATGGCTACTCCGGATCGCTAGTTGGATCTACCGAGAGGAAACCGACCGCCCGGTTCGGTTTTGGACTCTACCTCGCGTCACCATCCCGGATCGACGCATCGACACCCCTAATCTCACGCGGAGGACGACGATGGACACGGGTCTCACCAGCGGGCTGCACACGCGATTCCTGCGCGGCCTCGAACTTTCCGACGGCGGTGTGGCCGTCCACGTGGGTGACCAGGCGCTCACCTACACCCGGCTGCACGAACTGGCGCTGCTCTGGGGAGGCGCACTGGCCCAGGCCGGGGCCCGCGCGGTAGGGGTGCTGGCGGACAAGGGCGTCACCGCGTACGCCGGAATCCTGGCCGGTCTGTACGCGGGAGCCACGGTCGTGCCGCTGCGACCGGACTTCCCGGCGGCGCGAACCGGTCAGATGGTCGAGGCCGCGGGGGTCGACGCGATCGTCGCCGACGCGCGCGGCCTCGCCCTGCTGCCGGAGGTGCTCGGCGAGCGGCAGCTCATCGTGCTCGCACCGGACTGCGGTGACCAGCCGACGGTGCTGCGGCCCACGGCCTCGCAAGCCCTGGTGGCACCGCTGCCGGTGCGTCCGGAGGACACCGCGTACGTGCTGTTCACCTCCGGCTCCACCGGGCGCCCCAAGGGCGTGCGGATCGGGCACGCGTCGACCGACCACTACTTCGGCCTGCTCGACGCGCGGTACGACTTCACGCCGGACGACGTGTTCTCGCAGACGTTCGACCTGAACTTCGACTGCGCGATGTTCGACCTGTTCTGCGCGTGGGGTGCTGGGGCGCCGGCGGTCGTGCTGCCGCGCCGGGCGTACCGGGACCTGCCGGAGTTCGTGGCCGAGCGCGGGCTCACCGTGTGGTTCTCCACGCCGAGCGCCATCGACCTCGTCCGTCGTACCGGTGGCCTGGCCCCCGGCGCGCTGCCGGGGCTGCGGTGGAGCTTCTTCGCGGGAGAGGCGCTGACCGTCCGCGACACCGCCGACTGGCGTGCCGCGGCGGGGACGTCGATCGTGGAGAACCTGTACGGCCCCACCGAGCTGACCATTACCGTGGCGGGCTACCGCTGGCACGACCAGGAAACGCCGCGCGTCGCCGTGAACGGCGTGGTGCCGATCGGCGAGGTGCACGCGGGTCACGACCACCTGCTGCTGGGGCCGGGCGACGTCCCGCACGCCGAGGAGGGTGAGCTCTGCATCGCGGGACCGCAGATGACTCCCGGCTACCTCGACCCCGCCGACGAGCACGGCCGGTTCCTGGAACGCGACGGCAAGCGCTTCTACCGCACGGGCGACCGGGTTCGCCGGCTCGGTGGCGACGACCTCGCCTACCTCGGGCGGCTGGATTCCCAGGTGCAGGTGCTCGGCTGGCGCGTCGAGCTGACCGAGGTCGAGCACGCGCTGCGCGACTGCGGGGTCCAGGACGCGGTGGTGCTGGGCGTCTCCGGGAGCGCGGGCACCGAGTTGTTCGTGTTCTACACCGGCGGGGAACGCCCGGCCATCGAGATGGTCCGCGCTCTGCGGAAGCTGTTGCCGGAGGGCGTGATCCCGCGGCACTACCGGCACGTCGACGACTTCCCGCTGAACTCCAACCGCAAGATCGACCGCAAGGCACTGGCCGTCCGTGCCGCCGTGCTGCTGGCCCCCACCCCTGTCGGCTGAGCAGGGGGAAGGTGCGCAGACCCCTAAAGACCGCCTCAGGGCATCCACGCCGGAACCACCGCGAGCGAGTGCGGACGGGCGGTCCCGAGCCGCGGCACGGCGCTCCACTCCCCGCTCAGGACCCCGCACCCGTCGCCGTCGACTTGCCGAACACCCTGATCAGGGAACCGGGGTGGAAGTCCTGGAGGTAGCCGACCACGACCGCGACCCCATCCCCACCGGCGGGTTAGGGGGCCACTAGGGGTGTGGGGCCGCCGCGGGGCGCGGTTAGTTTTCGAAGCGTCGCTGGAGCGCTTTTCGCGCCGACACGGTGATCCTTCGAGCCCCCTACGGAGTGGCAGTCGTGAACGATTCCCTGATCCATTCTCTGCTCGATGCCGCGGCGGCCGACGCGGCCGGGGCGTCGGCTGTCCGCGACCGCGCCGGTGTGTGGACCTACGCCGAACTCGAGGCGTGGAGCCACGCCGTGGCCGCGGTGCTCGCCCGGCGCGGCGTCCTGCCCGGTGACCGGCTTGTCGTGCAGCTGCCCACCAACCGCGAGCTGGTCGCGCTGTTCTACGGCACTTCACGCCGCGGTGCGGTGTTCGTGCCGATCAACCCGGCCATGAAGCGGTTCCAGTTCGACTCCGTGGTGGCCAACGCCGATCCGGAGCTGGTGATCACGGCCGACGAGTTCGGTCCACTGTGGAAAGAGGTCGAGGAGGCCTTGCACTCCGGCGTCCTCGTGGACGAGGTCCAGGTGCACGAGGACGACGTAGCCTTGCTTGTTTACACCTCCGGCAGCACGGCCGCGCCGAAGGGCGTGATCGGCCCGCACCGCCAGGTCACCTTCGCCACCCGCGCGATCCAGGAGGTCCTCGGCTACCGCCCCGACGACGTGGTGTTCTGCCGGTTTCCGATGTCCTGGGACTACGGCCTCTACAAGGTGCTGATGGCCACGCTCGGCCGCAGCGAGATCGTGCTCGCCGACGCCGAATCGGACCTGCGACTGCTGCACCGGATGCGCGAGGTCGGCGCCACCGTCGTGCCGATCGTCCCGTCGCTCGCCACCATGATCGCCACGCTCGCCGAGCGCGATGTCGAGCCGCCCGCGCCGGTGCGCCTGTTCACCAACACCGGCGCAGCCCTGCCCGACGCCACGATAGCCAAGCTGCGCCACGCCTTCCCCGGCGCCAAGGTCGTCCGCCAGTTCGGCCAGACCGAGTGCAAGCGGATCACGATCATGCCGCCGGACCAGGACACCGAGCGCCCCGGCTCGTCCGGACTGGCGCTGCCGGGCACCTCCGTGCTGATCCTCGCCGCCGACGGCCGCGAACTGCCCGCCGGGGACATCGGCGAGATCGTCGCCGCGGGCCCGCACGTGATGCCGGGCTACTGGCGTGCGCCCGAGATCTCCGCCCGCACCTTCCGCCGTGACGAGGCGACCGGTGAGCCGCGCCTGCACACCGGCGACTACGGCCGCCTCGACGCCGACGGCTACCTCTACTTCGAGGGCCGACGCGATGACATGTTCAAGCGCAAGGGCATCCGGATGTCCACGTTGGAGATCGAGGCCGCCGCGATGGACATCCCCGGCGTCCGCGCGGCGGGCGCGATCCCGCCCTGCGAGACGCGGGACCTCGCCATCTGCGTCGAGACCGACCTGCCGCCCACGACGGTGCTGCGGGAGCTGTCCAAGCGGCTGGAGCCGCAGAAGGTCCCGTCCCTGTGCCACGTCGTCGCCGAGTTCCCGCTCACGGCGCACGGCAAGAACGCCACGAAGGAACTCGCGCTGCTGGTGGAGGGAAGCCGCAAATGAGCAAGTACAACGATCTCGCCGAGAAGTTCGGCACACCCGCCTACGTCTACGACCTCGAGGTGGTCGCCGAGTCGCGCGACCAGCTGTTCGGCATGCTGCCCGAGGGCTTCCAGCTGTTCTACGCGCTGAAGTCCAACCCCCATCCCGAGATCGGCCGTGAGCTGCGGAGCGGCGGCTGCCGCGCGGAGATCAGCTCCACCGGCGAGCTGGCCAACGCGCTGACCGCGGGGTTCGACCCGGCGGAGATCCTCTACACCGGTCCCGGCAAGACGAACGCCGAACTGGAGCTGGCGATCGCCGCAGGCGTCCGGCTGTTCTCCGTCGAGTCGATCACCGACCTGCGGCACGTCGGCGCCGCCGCCGAGAAGCACGAGGTGACGGCGTCCTGCCTGCTGCGGATCAACACCACCGCCAGCAGCGGCGGCACCGGCATCCGGATGATGGGCCGCGCCTCGCAGTTCGGCATCGACGCCGAGACGCTGCCGGCGCTCATGCCGGAGCTCAAGTCGGTGCCCGGCACCCGCGTGGTCGGCGCGCACTTCTTCACCATGAGCAACGCCCAGGACGAGAACAGCCTCCTCGGGGAGTACGAGTTCGTGCTCCGGACGGCCGCGCAGCTGCGCCGGGAAGTCGGGCTGCCACTGGAGGTGCTGGACATCGGCGGTGGTTTCTCCTCGCCGTACGCGGTGCCCGGCCGGCGCACCGACTACCCGAACCTCCGGACGGGCCTGGAGGACCTGCTCGACCTGCACCTGCCCGAGTGGCGCGACAGCGGGATCGAGCTGGCCTGCGAGTCCGGTCGGTACCTGTCCGGCAGCAGCGGTTCGTTGCTGGCGAGCGTGGTCAACGTCAAGGAAAGCCGCGGCAGCCGGTTCGTCATCCTCGACGCCGGGATCAACGTCGTCGGTGGGCTGTCCGGAATCGGCAGGTTGCTCCCCGCGGCGGTCGGCATCGAGGGAGGAGGCGGCGAGGTGGGCAGCCTCGTCGGTCCGCTGTGCACTCCCGGCGACTCGCTCGCCAAGGCGGCCGAGCTGCCCGAACTGGCTCCTGGCGACATCGTCACCGTGCCCAACGTCGGCGCCTACGGCGTCACCGCGAGCCTGATCAGCTTCCTCGGCCGCCCCGCGCCGACGGAGGTCGTGGTGCGCGGCGACGAGATCGTGTCGGTGTCGCGCCTGGACTACCAGCGGGCTTACGAGGTGTCGCCATGACGGAGGAACTGCGGAACTACGGTCGCGGGGTCGTCACCGAGCCGCACCGACCGCTGGTGATCGTCAGCAGCATGGCGTCGGACTCGCACACCTGGAACCTGGTCTACCTCGAACTGCTCGTCGGTGAGCTCGGCTTCGACGTGGTGAACCTCGGCGCGTGCGTGCCGGACGAGCTGCTGGAGTCGGAGTGCGTGAGCCGCCGCCCGGCGATGCTCGTGCTGAGCAGCGTCAACGGCCACGGCTACCAGGACGGCCTGCGCGTGGTCCAGCGGCTGCGGTCCTTACCCGAACTGCGCGCGCTGCCGGTGGTGATCGGCGGCAAGCTCGGTGTCGGCGGGGTGCTGACCCCGGATGAGACCGCGCGGTTGCTGCTCGCCGGGTTCGACGCGGTGTTCGACGACCAGCAGAGCTCGACGTCGTTCCGCCGGTTCGCCGCGACGCTGTCCACGGGCGTGGCGCAGGTGGAGGGGGCAGGGGCGTGAGCTTCGAGGAGTTCGTCGCGCGCAAGCACGCCGCAGGCGAGCTCGTGGTGCAGCCGCGCATGGGCTTCGCCGATCCGGTCGCCATGCGCGCCGGGCTGGTCGCGACGAAGGGCGCGGACGCCGCGACCGTCGGCACCCTCACGCTCGACAGCTACACCCGCGTCCGCGACACCGATTCCGTGGCGCACGCGCTGCGCAACGGGATCGCCCTCAACGGCTACCCGATCGTCAACCACCCGCCCGAGGTCACGCGCGGGATGCTCGACGGTCTGGAAGGTCCGGACTTCCCGGTGCAGGTCCGCCACGGCTCGGCACGGCCCGCGGACATCTTCCGCGCCATGATCAGCGCGGGCCTGCACGCCACCGAGGGCGGCCCGGTGTCCTACTGCCTGCCCTACAGCCGTACCCCGCTCGACGAGTCCGTGCGCAACTGGGCGCACTGCTGCGACCTGCTGCTGGAAGCCGACCACCCCGGTGGGCGGCCGCACCTGGAGACGTTCGGCGGCTGCATGCTGGGCCAGCTCTGCCCGCCGAGCGAGCTGGTGGCGCTGTCCGTGCTGGAGGCGTTGTTCTTCTACCGCAAGGGGTTGCGCAGTATTTCGGTGAGCTACGCGCAGCAGACGAACATGGCACAGGACCAGGAGGCGGTCTCCGCTCTGCGCACGCTGTGCGCCGAGCTGCTGCCCGAAGCCACCTGGCACGTCGTGATCTACGCCTACATGGGCATGTTCCCGCGGACTTCGGGTGGCGCGCGGAGCCTGCTCGGGAGGGCGACCGAGCTGGCGGTGACCACCGGCTCGGAACGGCTGATCGTCAAGACCACCGCCGAGGCGCACCGGATCCCGACCGTCGCCGAGAACATCGCGGCGCTCGAACACGCGGGCGCGACGGCGAGGTCGGTCACCGGGGAAGTCGCCGTGGACAGCGACAACCAGGTCTACCGCGAGGCGCGCGCGCTCGTCGCCGCGGTGCTGAACAGCCACGCCGACCTGGGCCGCGCGATCGTGATCGCGTTCAAGCGCGGCCTGCTCGACGTCCCGTACTGCCTGCACCCGGACAACGCCGGACTGGCGCGCAGCTACCTCGACCCGGCGGGCAGGCTCTGCTGGTCGGAGCTCGGGTCGCTGCCGCTGCGCGGCGTGGTGGAGAGCCGCCACGCGGACGGGATCACCTCGTCGACGCTGATGTCGGCACTTTCCACCGTGCAGAAAACCTATGACGCCGAAGCACTGGAGCGACCGATGACCGCGATTGGGGGCGAGTCGTGATGAGTTCACGCCGGACAGTCCGCGCGTACCCGTTCGACATGCACGAGATCTCCGTTTCCGAGCAGTACCGAGTCCTGCAGCGCGACGAGCCGATGAGCCGGGTGCAGATGCCCTTCGGCGAACCGGCTTGGCTGGCCACGAAGTACGCCGACGTCAAGGTGGTGACGACCGACCAGCGGTTCAGCCGGGAACTCGCGCAGGGCCTCGACCAGCCGCGGATGCGCCGTCAGCAGATGGGCGACGGCATCATGGGGATGGACCCGCCGGACCACTCCCGGCTGCGCCGCCTGGTGGGCAAGGCCTTCACCGCCCGTCGCCTGGAGCAGATGCGCGAGGGCGTGCGGGACCTGGTGAACCGCCTGCTCGACGACATGGTGGCGCGGGGTGACAGCGCGGACCTCGTCGAGGAACTCGCGCGGCCCCTGCCGGTGACCGTGATCTGCGACCTGCTCGGTGTGCCGCGGGAGGACCACAAGATCTTCAGCGAGTGGACGCAAGCGCTCGTCAGCGACGCCACGGCGAAGAGCGACGTGCTCGACGTCTACGGCGACCAGCTCGACGACTACGTCGCGGGACTGGTGGCCCAGCGGCGCGAGGAGCCGACCGACGACCTGCTCGGCGCGCTCGTCTACGCCCGCGACGCCGGGGACAAGCTGACCGAGAACGAGCTGATCTCGATCGCCGGCGCCGGACTGCTCACCGGCGGGGTGGAGACGGTGTCCACGGCGCTGCCCAGCTTCGTCTTCACGTTGCTCACGCACCCCGAACTGCTGGCGCGGCTGCGGGCCGATCCGGACCTGATGCCGACGGCGATCGAGGAACTCCTGCGGTACGTGCCGATCAACACCGCGGCGATGTTCGCGCGCTACGCGACCGAGGACGTCCGCTTCGGCGACGTCGTGGTGCGCGCGGGCGACCCGGTGCTGCCCGCGCTGCACGCGGCAAACCGCGACCCGGAGGTGTTCGCCGACCCGGAGCGCGTCGACCTGGCGCGCAGCCCCAACCCGCACCTGGCGTTCGGGCACGGACCACACCACTGCATCGGTGCGCAGCTGGCCCGGCTGGAACTGCAGGAGGCGCTCAAGGCGATTCTCGCGCGGTTCCCGGAGATGCGGTTCGCCGACGGGCGCGAGGGCGTGAAGTGGGAGTACGGCGTGATCGTGCGCGGGCCCTCGCTGCTGCGCGTCACGTGGTGAGAAGTCCATCCCCCTAAACGTTTTTGAGGGGATCCGGCCGCGACACGGGCCGACCTACGATCGATCGAAACGACCATGAGTGCTGGCTCGCTACAGCGGTGGAGTGCGGAATGCGTGAGTTTGAGACCGAAACGAATCGGGTGACCGGGTTCGCGGAACGGCTGACCGAACTGCCATCCGCCGACCGCGCGGCATTCCTGGCGGACGTCGTCCACGACGCCACGCGAGCCGCGCTGCGGGCGGCGTTACCGGACGTCAAGGCGGTGCTGGACCCGGAAAAAGCGTTCTCCGACCACGGGTTCGACTCCCTGGCGGCGGTGGAGCTGCACACGCAGCTCACCGACGCCACCGGTCTCGACCTGCCGGTCACCCTGGCCTTCGACCACCCGACCCCGGCTGCCGTCGCAGGGTTCCTGCACACCGCGGTGTTCGGCGCCGAGACCGACCACAGCGGACCGATCGTGACCGGCGCGGTGGACGAGCCGGTGGCCATCGTCGGCATCGGCTGCCGCTACCCCGGCGGCGCCGCCTCGCCGGAGGAGCTGTGGCGGCTGGTGGCCGAGGAGGTGCACACCATCACCGGCTTCCCGACCGACCGCGGCTGGGACCTCGACAGCCTCTACGACCCGGACCCGGACCGCCCCGGCAGCAGCTACGTCACCTCCGGTGGCTTCCTGCCCGACGCCGGGGAGTTCGACGCCGACTTCTTCGGCATCGCCCCGCGCGAGGCGTCCGCGATGGACCCGCAGCAGCGACTGGTGCTCGAGACGGCCTGGGAAGCCCTGGAGCGCGCCAAGATCGACCCGACCACGTTGCGCGGCACGCCGACGGGCGTGTTCATCGGCGCCGAGGCCCAGGAGTACGGCCCGCGCCTGCACGAGGCCCCGGACGGCCTCGACGGCTACCTGCTCACCGGCAACGCCCCCAGCGTCGTCTCCGGCCGCGTCTCCTACGCGCTCGGCCTCGAAGGCCCGACGCTGACCGTCGACACCGCGTGCTCCGGCTCGCTCGTCGCGCTGCACCTCGCGGTCCAGGCCCTGCGCCGCGGCGAGACCCCGCTCGCGCTCGCGGGAGGCGTCGCCGTCATGGGCGCTCCCGGTACCTTCACCGCGTTCAGCCGCCAGCGCGGACTCGCGCAGGACGGCCGCTGCAAGGCCTTCGCCGCCGCCGCCGACGGCACCGGGTTCGCCGAGGGAGTCGGTGTCCTGGTGCTGGAACGGCTTTCCGACGCCGTCGCGAACGGGCACACCGTGCTCGCCATCGTGCGCGGCACGGCCATCAACTCCGACGGTGCCTCCAACGGCCTCACCGCCCCCAACGGCCCGTCGCAGCAGCGCGTGATCCACCGGGCACTCGCCGACGCCCGCCTTCGACCGTCCGAAGTGGACGTCGTGGAGGCGCATGGCACCGGAACCCGGCTGGGCGACCCGATCGAGGCGCAGGCCCTGCTCGCCACCTACGGCCAAGACCGCGGGACGCCGCTGCTGCTCGGCTCGATCAAGTCCAACATCGGCCACACCCAGGCGGCGGCCGGGGTGGCAGGCGTGATCAAGATGGTCGAGGCGATCCGCCGTGGCCACGTGCCGAAGACCCTGCACGTCGACGCGCCGACACCGAACGTCGACTGGACCGCGGGCGCCGTCGAACTGGTGACCGAGGCCCGCGAGTGGCCCGCGGTCGAGCGCCCGCGCCGGGCCGCTGTCTCTTCGTTCGGCGTCAGCGGTACCAACGCCCACGTCATCATCGAGCAGGCGCCCGCCGCCGCCGCGGACGACGTCGCCACCGAGCCGATCCCGGTCGTGCCACTCGTCGTCTCGGCCCGCAGCGAGGAAGCGCTGCGGGCGCAGGCGGCCAAGCTGGTGTCCACAGTGGAGACCGCGGACCTCACCGAGGTCGGCTTCTCGCTGGCGGGCACGCGCGCCGCGCACGACCACCGCGCCGTGGTCGTCGCCGAGAACACCGAGGCCGCGGTCCGCGGCCTGCGCGCGCTCGCCGCGGGGGAGCACGACGCCGCCGTGGTCACCGGCACCCGCACGCCGGGCAAGCTCGCGATGCTGTTCACCGGCCAGGGCTCGCAGCGACTTGCCATGGGCAGGGAGCTCTACCTGGCCCACCCCGTGTTCGCCGAGGTCTTCGACGAGGCCGTCGACCACCTCGACGTGCAGATGGACCGCCCGCTGCGCGACGTCCTCTTCGGCGACGACGTCGAGGAGCTGAACAGCACCGAGTACGCGCAGTGCGCGCTGTTCGCGATCGAGGTCGCGCTCGCGCGGCTGCTCGAATCCTGGGGCGTCAAGCCGGACGTCCTGCTCGGCCACTCGATCGGCGAGCTCGCCGCCGCGCACATCGCGGGCGTCTGGACGCTGCCCGACGCCTGCATGATCGTCGCCGCGCGTGGCCGCCTGATGCAGGCGCTGCCCGAAGGCGGTGCGATGGTCGCCATCGCGGCGACCGAGAGCGAAGTCCTGCCGCTGCTCAACGACGCCGTGAGCCTCGCCGCCCTCAACGGCCCGGCTTCGGTGGTGATCTCCGGTGAGCGGGACGCGGTCGAAGCCGTCGTCTCGGTGTTCCGGATGCAGGGCCGCAGGACGAGCGAGCTGCGGGTGTCCCACGCGTTCCACTCGCCGCTGATGGAGCCGATGCTCGCCGACTTCCGGGAGGTGCTGGAGGTCGTCGAGTTCACGGCGCCGACGATCCCGGTCGTCTCGAACGTCACCGGCCGCCTTGCGACACCCGAGGAGCTGTGCTCGCCCGGCTACTGGCTCTGGCACGTGCGGCAACCGGTCCGGTTCGCCGACGGTGTCGCGGCACTGGCCGCGGCCGGGGTCACCACCGCGATCGAGGTCGGGCCGGACGCCGTCCTCTCGGCCATGGCCGCCACCGGCCCGCACGCCGCGGACATCGCCTTCACGGCCGCGCAGCGCCGCGGCCACGCCGAGGTCCCGGCGCTCGCCGTCGCGCTCGGACGGCTGCACACCAGGGGCGTGCGAGTCGACTGGACCGCGTTCTTCGGCTCGGCACGCGTGGTCGACCTGCCGACGTACGCCTTCCAGCGCAAGCACTTCTGGCTCATCGCGCCGTCGGGCCACGGTGACGCGGCCGACCTCGGCCAGCTCGCCTCCGGCCACCCGCTGCTGGCCGCCGAGATCGGCATGGCCGACCACGACGGCCTGGTCCTGACCGGCCGGATCGGCCTGCGAACCCACCCGTGGCTCGCCGACCACACCATCGCGGGCACGACTCTGCTGCCCGGCACCGCGTTCGTCGAGATGGCCCTGCACGCCGCCGAGCAGTCGGGCTGCGACGTCGTCGCCGAGCTGACCCTCCAGGCGCCGCTGCCCGTGCCGGAGAGCGGCGGGGTCGCGGTGCAGGCCGTGGTCGGTCCGGCCGTGGACGGCCACCGCGCCATCGAGTTCTACTCGCGGTCCGAGCAGGACGTCGCCTGGACCCGCCACGCCGTCGGCGTGCTGGCCGAGGACTCGGCCGAGGAGCCCGCCCCGATCACCGAGTGGCCGCCGTCCGGCGCCGAGGTGGTCGCCACGAGTGAGCTGTACGACGAGCTGGCGGCGCACGGTTACGGCTACGGTCCGCTGTTCCGCGGCCTGCGCACGGCGTGGAAGCGCGACGACGTCGTGTTCGCGGAGGTCGCACTGCCCGCCGCGGAGCGCGACCTCGCGTTCGGCATCCACCCCGCGCTGCTCGACGCCGTGCTGCACGCCACCGACTTCGCGCCGGGTGAGGCGCGGGAAGCCGACGAGATCCGCCTGCCGTTCGCGTGGACCGGGGTGCGGCTGCACGCCTCCGGAGCGACCGAGGTGCGGGTGCGGATCACCTCGCCCGCCACCGGCGGCGTCTCGCTGGAGGTCACCGACGCGGCGGGGACGCCGGTGCTGTCGGTGGAGTCGTTCCGCTCCCGCCCGGTCCGCGGCGCCGACCTCGGCTCGCGGGCGCGGGACCTGCTGCACACCGTCGAGTGGACGCCGGTAGCGGCCTCGGACGCGCGGTGCTCGGTGGCCGAGGTCGACTCGCTCATCGAACTGGACGATGTTCCGGAGGTGGTCGTCGTGCGGGTTCCGGGCGCTGCCCACCGCCCGGAGCGCTCCCGGATCCCCGCCGCCTCCAAGCTGACGGCGCACCGCGTTCTCGCCCTCCTTCAGGAGTGGCTCGGTGACGAGCGGTACGCGTCGGCCAGGCTCGTGGTGCAGACCCGCGGCGCGCTCGCGGACTCCGCGGTGCGCGGACTGGTGCGTTCGGCGCAGGCCGAGCACCCCGGCCGGATCGTGCTCGTCGAGGGCGAGTTCTCGACGGCTTCGCTGGCCACCGCGCTCGCGTCCGGCGAGCCGGAACTCCGGATCGACGGCGACCGGGTGCGGGCGGCGCGGCTCGTCCGCCTGCTCGCCGACGCCGACGGATCGGCGTGGCGCCCGGACGGCACCGTGCTGATCACCGGTGGTACCGGCGGCCTCGGCGCGCAGGTCGCGCGCCACCTGGTCACGACCCACGGCGTCCGGCACCTCCTGCTGCTCAGCCGCCGCGGGATGGACGCGCCGGGCGCGGCTTACCTGGTCGCGGAGCTGACCGACCTCGGCGCGACCGTGCGCGTCCTGGCCTGCGATGTCACGAAGAAGCGGTCGCTCTCGGCCGCGCTGAGGAAGATCCCGGCCGAGCACCCGCTGTCCGCCGTCGTCCACACCGCGGGTGTGCTCGACGACGCGATGATCGGGTCGCTCACCGAGGCCCGGCTCGACGGCGTCCTCGCGCCGAAGCTCGACGCCGCCTGGGCGCTGCACGAGCTGACCGCTGACGCCGACCTGGCGGCGTTCGTCCTGTTCGCCTCCGCGGCCGGCCTGGTCGACGGCGTGGGCCAGGCGAACTACGCGGCGGGCAACACCTTCCTCGACGCACTGGCCGAGCACCGCCGTGACCTCGGTCTGCCTGCGACGTCGCTGGCCTGGGGCCTGTGGGCGCCGGACGAGGGCGAGGCGCTCGGCATGGGCGCCACCCTCTCCAAGGCGGACCTCAACCGGATCGCCCGGCTGGGCCTGGTCCCGCTGACCGTCTCCGAGAGCCTCGCCGCGATGGACGCCGCGCTCGCCACCGGTGAGCCCGCCGTCGTGCCGACCCGCGTCGACCGCGCCGCGCTGAGGGCACGGGAGGACATCCCGGCGCTGCTGCGCGGACTGGCCCTGGTGAGCCGCAGGCGCGTCGCCGCCACGGTCTCCGGGGAGCTCACGCCGGAGCGGCAGTTCGCCGAGCGGTTCGCCTCGCTGTCCGAGGCCGACCGCGACCGCGCGGTGCTCGACCTGGTGCGCACCCACGTCGCGGCCGTGCTCGGCCACGACAGCGCGGCCGCGATCAGCCCGTCTCGCCCGTTCGGCGAGATCGGTTTCGACTCGCTGGCCGCGGTGGAGCTGCGCAACGTGCTCGACTCCGTCAGCGGCATGCGGCTGCCCGCCACGCTGGTGTTCGACCACCCGACTCCGCGAGCGCTGGCCAAGCACATCGTCACGCGCCTCGCGGGCCTGGCACCGGCCAAGCCGATCGCGCCGGTGAGCGTGACCGACCCGGAGGAGCCGATCGCGATCGTCGGCATCGCCTGCCGCTACCCCGGCGGGGTGGGGACGCCGGAAGACCTGTGGCGGCTCGTCGCGGACGGTGGGGAGGCGCTCACGCCGTTCCCGACCGATCGCGGCTGGAACGTCGACGCGCTCTACGACCCCGAGCCGGGCAAGCCCGGTCACAGCTACGTCAAGCACGGCGCGTTCCTGCACGACGCCGCCGAGTTCGACGCCGAGTTCTTCGAGATCAGCCCGCGGGAAGCGGCGGCGATGGATCCTCAGCAGCGGCTGCTGCTGGAGGTGTCCTGGGAGGCGTTCGAGCGGGCCGGGATCGACCCGGTCTCCTTGCGCGGCAGCGCGACCGGCGTGTTCGCCGGGGTCATGTACCACGACTGGGGCACCCGCCTCGGCACGGTTCCCGACGACATCGCGGGCTACCTCGGCAACGGCAGCCTCGCCAGCGTCGTCTCCGGTCGCGTGTCCTACGCGCTCGGCCTGGAGGGCCCGACGGTCACCGTCGACACGGCGTGCTCCTCGTCGCTGGTCGCCCTGCACTGGGCGGTACAGGCGCTGCGCCGGGGCGAGTGCACGCTCGCGCTGGCCGGTGGCGTCACCGTGATGTCCACCTCGGACACCTTCGTCGACTTCAGCCGCCAGCGCGGGCTCTCCGCCGACGGACGCTGCCGCTCGTTCGCCGACGCGGCCGACGGCACGGGCTGGGGCGAGGGCGCGGGCATGCTGCTCGTCGAGCGGCTGTCGGACGCCCGCCGCAACGGCCACCCGGTGCTCGCGCTGCTGCGCGGTTCCGCGGTCAACCACGACGGCGCGTCGAACGGCCTCACCGCCCCGAACGGTCCCTCCCAGCAGCGGGTGATCGCGAAGGCGCTGGCCGACGCGGGTCTCACGGCCTCCGAGGTCGACGCCGTGGAGGGCCACGGCACCGGCACCCGGCTGGGCGACCCGATCGAGGCGCAGGCCCTGCTCGCCACCTACGGCCAGGACCGCGCCGAGGACCAGCCGCTGTGGCTGGGCTCGATCAAGTCCAACATCGGCCACACCCAGGCGGCCGCAGGTGTCGCGGGCATCATCAAGATGGTCATGGCGCTGCGGAACGAGCAGCTGCCGCGGACCCTGCACGTCGACCAGCCGTCCACCGTGGTCGACTGGAAGACCGGTGCGGTGCGGCTGCTCACCGAGTCGCGCGACTGGTCGGAGAACGGCCGTCCGCGCCGGGCGGCGATCTCGTCGTTCGGCATCAGCGGCACCAACGCCCACGTGATCATCGAGCAGGCGCCGGTCGACGCCGAGGTCGAACAGCCCGTCGAGCCGCACCGGGGAGCTGTCGTCCCGGTGGCGCTCTCCGGCCGCACCGCGGCCGCGGTGCGCGCTCAGGCCGCCCGGCTCCGGGCGTACGTCGCCGACCACGAAGACGTCGCCGTCACCGAGCTGGCGCGGTCCCTGGTCTTGACCAGGGCGGCGCTGGAGCACCGAGCGGTCGTCGTCGCCGGGACCGTCGCCGAACTGGCCGACGGCCTGGACGCGCTGGCCACCGGCGAAACCGGCACCGACGTCGTCACGGGCAGCGCGGGCGAGGGCAAGCTGGCGTTCCTGTTCTCCGGCCAGGGCGCGCAGCGGGTCGGTATGGGACAGGCGCTGCACGGGGCCTTCCCCGCGTTCGCGACGGCCTTCGACGCCGCCTGCGCCGCGATCGACCCGCACCTGGACGTGCCGCTGCGCGACGTCGTGTTCGGCACCACCGCGCTGGCCGACCGCGGCCTGCTCGACCAGACGCGCTACACCCAGACCGGGCTGTTCGCCGTGGAGGTGGCGCTCTTCCGCCTCGCCGAGTCGTGGGGGATCGTCCCCGACGCACTGGCGGGCCACTCGGTCGGAGAACTGGCCGCCGCGCACGTCGCCGGGGTGCTGTCGCTCGACGACGCCGCTGCTCTCGTGGCGGCACGCGGCAGGCTGATGGGCTCGCTGAGCGACGCGCCGGGCGCGATGGTCTCGCTCGCCACCACCGAGGAGACCGCACGGGAACTGCTGCGCGGGCACGAGGACGAGGCGAGCATCGCCGCCGTCAACGGACCCGCCTCCGTCGTCGTCTCGGGTGTCGCCGAGGTCGTCGCGCGCATTGAGCGTGAAGCGGCGGCCGATGGCGTGCGGACGCGACGGCTGCGGGTGAGCCACGCGTTCCACTCGCCGCTGATGACCCCGATGCTCGACGGCTTCCGCGAGGTCGCTGCGGGCCTGACCTACTCCGCTCCGGAGATCCCGATCGTCTCCACCGTCACCGGCCGGGTGGCGACCGACGAGGAGCTGTGCTCACCGGAGTACTGGGTGACCCACGTCCGCGAAGCGGTGCGCTTCGGCGACGCGCTGACCGCCCTGGCGTCGTCCGGGGTGCGGACGTTCCTCGAGCTGGGGCCGGACAGCGTGCTGACGGCGCTCGGCCCGCAGAGCGTGCTCGAGCCCGACGCCGCTTTCGTGCCGTTCGGCCACCGCGACCGGGACGAGGTCCGCACGGCGTTGGCTGCGGTCGGTCGACTCCACGTCGTCGGCGCGGCGAAGCTGGACCGCCTGCTCGGTGACGGCCCGATCCGGCTCGACCTGCCGACGTACGCCTTCCAGCACAAGCGTTTCTGGCTCGACGCGACGCCGTCCGGCGATGTGACGGCGGTCGGGCAGCAGCCCCTTCCCCACCCGATGCTGGGTGCGGTCGTGTCGCTGTCCGGTTCGGACACCACGGTGCTCACCGGCAGGCTTTCCGCCGGATCGGTGCCGTGGTTGGCCGACCACGTCGTGAAGGGCGCGATCCTGGTGCCCGGCACCGGGTTCGTCGAACTCGCCATCACCGCGGGCGACCAGGTGGGCCACCCGACGGTGGAGGAGCTGACGATCGAGGCGCCGCTCATCCTCCCGCCGGACGGCGCGGTCGCGCTGCAGGTGGTGGTCGGCCCAGCCGACGGCCACCAGCGCCCGGTCACCGTGTTCTCCCGGCCCATCGGGGGCCCGGTCGACGGCGAGTGGACCCGGCACGCCCTCGGCACGCTGTCCGCGGCGCCGCGGCCCGAGCCCACCGGGCTCGCGGAGTGGCCGCCGTCCGGCGCGAACCCCATCGTGGTCGAGGGCGCGTACGAGCTGCTCAACGACCGCGGTTACGGCTACGGCCCCAGCTTCCAGGGGCTCAAGGCCGCCTGGCGGCGGGGCACCGAGGTGTTCGCCGAGGTCGCGCTGCCCGAACCGGCGGCGTCGACGGCGGGCTCGTACGGGCTGCACCCGGCGTTGCTCGACATCGCGATGCACGCCGACCTCCTCGGCGACCCGGACGGCGCGACCCTGCTGCCGTTCGTCTGGAACGGTGTGACGCTGCACGCCGTCGGCGCCTCGGTGCTGCGGGTGCGCATCGAGCGGCTGAACGGTGACGAGGTGTCGGCGATCGAGGTCGCCGACGGCGAAGGACGTCCGGTCGCGACCATCGACTCGCTGGTCTCGCGTCCGGTGCGCCGCGAACTCTCCGCGACGCCCGCCGAGGTGGGCGGTTCCCTGCTGAAGATCGCGTGGCAGCCGGTGTCCGTGCCGCGGGCCGACGCCGAAGTGGTCGCGGTCGGCCTCGGTTCGGGTGGCGAGGCCACCACCTACGCCGGGTTCGCCGACCTCGTCGGTGCGGTCGACCGCGGCGAGCCGGTGCCGGGGCTGGTCGCGCTGACCGTGCCCGGCGCCGCGGGTGACGTCCCGGCGGCGGCCAGGGCGAACACCTCCTGGCTGCTCGCCGAGATCCAGGCGTGGCTGGCCGAAGCCCGGTTCGCGACCACGAAGCTGGCGGTCGTGACGCGGGACGCCACCTCCGCCGGAAAGTCCACCGTGGACATCACCCAGAGCCTGCTGTGGGGCTTGGCGCGCAGTGCTCAGGCCGAACACCCCGGCCGGGTGTTCCTCATCGACGCCGACGCGGGCACGACGACCGAGACCCTGGCGGCCGTCGTTGCCTCCGGCGAGCCGGAAGCGGCGGTCCGCGAGGGCGCGGTGCTGGTGCCCCGGTACGTCAAGGCGGAGTCCGGCGACACCTCGCCGTGGCACGCCGGTGGCACGGTGCTGATCACCGGTGGCACCGGCGGGCTCGGCAGCCTGCTGGCCCGCTACCTGGTCGCCGAGCACGGCGTGACGGACCTGGTGCTCACCAGCCGCCGCGGGCTCGACGCGCCGGACGCGCGTCAGCTGGCCGAAGACCTGGCCGACCTGGGCGCGAACGTGACCGTTGCCGCGTGCGACGTCGCCGACCGCGCCGCGGTCGCCAAGCTGGTCGGCACGATCCGGAACCTGACCGTGGTGGTCCACGCGGCCGGCACGGCGGACAGCGGGGTCTTCGCCTCCCTGACCGCCGAGCAGGTCGACAAGGTGCTGCGGGCCAAGGTGGATGCCGCCTGGCACCTGCACGAGCTGACCACCGACCTGGCCGCGTTCGTGATGTTCTCCTCGGCAGGCGGCCAAGTCCTGACCGCCGGTCAGGCGAACTACGCCGCCGCCAACGCCTTCCTCGACGGCCTCGCCGAGCACCGCAGGGCCGCGGGTCTCGCGGCGACGGCGCTGGCCTGGGGCCTGTGGGCGGAGAACACCGGACTCGGCGGGGAACTGGCCGAGGCCGACCTGGCCCGGATGGCCCGGCTCGGTCTGCCCGCGGTCACCGTCGAGCAGGGCTTGGCCCTGTTCGACGCCGCGGTGAGCGCCGAGGAGGCCGTGATCGCTCCGCTGCGAGTGGACGTCGCGGCGCTGCGAGCCCGTACCGACGAGCTCCCGGCGCTGTTGCGCGGGTTCGTCCCGACGAAGGCGCGCCGGGTCGCCAAGGCCGCGAAGGCGGTCGACAACGCACTGGCTGCGGAACTGGCCGGAGCGGCCGACAACGAGCGTGACCGCGTGCTGCTGGACATCGTCCGCACCCAGGTGGCCATCGTGCTCGGCTACGCCGACAAGTCCGAGGTGGACGGCACCCGCGCGTTCAAGGAACTCGGCTTCGACTCGCTGGCCGCGGTCGAGCTGCGCAACCTGCTCGGCGCCGCGACCGGACTGGCCCTGCCCGCGACGCTGATCTTCGACCACCCGACCGCCAAGGCGGTGGCCGACTTCGTCAAGGGCAAGCTGCTCGGCGCCGTCGCGAAGGTCCCCGCCACCACGACCCGGACCAACGCCTCGATGCAGGAGCCGATCGCGATCGTCGGCATGGCCTGCCGCTACCCCGGTGGCGTCCGGTCGCCGGAGGACCTGTGGCGGCTGCTGGTCGACGAGGTCGACGCGGTGTCCGAGTTCCCGGCCAACCGCGGCTGGGACGTCGAGGGCATCTACGACCCGGAGCGCGGCAAGCGGGGCAAGACCTACGCCCGCGAAGGCGGCTTCCTGCACGACGGCATCGAGTTCGACCCGGCGTTCTTCGGCATCGGCCCGCGCGAGGCGCTGGCGATGGACCCGCAGCAGCGGCTCCTCCTGGAGGCCGCGTGGGAGGCCATCGAGCGGGCGGGCATCGACCCGACCGCGCTGCGCGGCAGCATGACCGGCGTCTTCACCGGCGCGATGTACGACGACTACGGCAGCCGCGTCCCCGGCGCGCCCGCCGACGTCGCCGCCTACATCCCCAACGGCAGCTCGGGCGCGGTCGTCTCCGGCCGCATCTCCTACCTGCTGGGGTTGGAGGGCCCGAGCATGACGGTCGACACCGCGTGCTCGTCCTCGCTGGTGACGCTGCACCTCGCGGTGCAGGCGCTGCGGGCGGGGGAGTGCGGGCTGGCGCTCGCGGGCGGTGTCACGCTGCTCTCGCAGCCGGACCTGTTCGTCGACTCCAGCCGCCAGGGCGTGCTCTCGCCCAGCGGCCGGTCGAAGTCCTTCTCCGCGGCGTCCGACGGCGTCGGCTGGGCGGAGGGCGCGGGCCTGCTCCTGCTGGAGCGGCTGTCCGACGCGCAGCGCAACGGGCACGAGGTGCTCGCGGTGGTCCGCTCCAGCGCCGTCAACCAGGACGGCGCGTCGAACGGACTCACCGCGCCGAACGGGCCGTCGCAGGAGCGCGTGATCCACGCGGCACTCGCGGCGGGCGGGCTCACGCCGTCCGACGTGGACGCCGTCGAGGCGCACGGCTCGGGCACGAAGCTGGGTGACCCGATCGAGGCGCAGGCGCTGCTGGCCACCTACGGCCAGGACCGCGAGCGGCCGCTGTACCTGGGCTCGGTGAAGTCCAACATCGGTCACGCGCAGGCGTCCGGCGGTGCGGCGGGCGTGATCAAGATCGTGCAGGCGCTGCGGCACAACATGCTGCCGAAGACGCTGCACGTCGACGCGCCGTCCCCGGTCGTCGACTGGACCACGGGCGACATCGAGCTGCTGACCGAGGCCCGGCCGTGGCTGCCGAACGGCAGGCCGCGCCGTGCGGGTGTCTCGTCCTTCGGCATCAGCGGCACCAACGCGCACATCATCATCGAGGAGGCCCCACCGTCCACCGCGGAGCCCACGCGCCGGACGGCGCCGCCGTTGCCGGTGGTCCCGCTGGCGATCGCCGGGACGACGGCCGCGGCGCTCGCCGACCAGGCGGGCAGGCTGGCGGAGCAGCTGCGGGCGAACCCGGAGCTCGACCTCGCCGACGTCGGCTACTCGCTGGCCACCGGCCGGGCCGCGCTCGACCACCGCTCGGTGGTCCTGGCGACCGGTCGCGACGTCGCGCTGAGGGCTCTCGACGGCCTCGCCGCCAGCGGGACCCCGGCGGGCACGGTGACCGGCACGACCAGCGCGGCCGACCTGACCGCGTTCCTGTTCACCGGACAGGGCGCCCAGCGACCGGGTATGGGCCGCGCGCTGTACGAGGCCTTCCCGGTCTTCGCGGGCGCCTTCGACGAGGCCTGCGGGCTGTTCGACACCGACGTCCGGCTCAAGCAGGTCATCTGGGCGGAGAAGGGTTCCGCGGACGGTGAGCTGCTGAACCGGACCGCCTACACGCAGTGCGCCCTGTTCGCGATCGAGGTCGCGCTCTACCGCCTGGTGGAGTCGTGGGGCATCACGCCGGACTACGTCACCGGGCACTCGATCGGCGAGCTGGCCGCGGCGCACGTCGCCGGGGTGTTCTCGCTGGCCGACGCCTGCGCGCTGGTCGCCGCCCGCGGCCGTCTCATGCAGGCGCTCCCCACGGGAGGGGCGATGGCCGCCATCGCGGCCACCGAGGACGAGGTGCGTGCGGTGCTGCCGTCCGACGTGGACGTCGCGGCGGTCAACGGCCCGCGCTCGGTGGTCATCTCCGGTCGTGAGGCCGCGGTGCTGGCGGCGGTGGCGGTCTTCGAGGAGAAGGGCAGGCGGACGAAGCGGCTGGTCGTCTCGCACGCCTTCCACTCCGCGCTGATGGAGCCGATGTTGGCCGAGTTCGCCGTGGTGGCGGAGAAGCTGGTGTACCAGGCCCCGAGCATCCCGGTCGTCTCCAACGTGACCGGCCGCATCGCCACGGCCGAGCAGCTGTGCTCGCCGCGGTACTGGGTGGACCACGTTCGGGAGGCCGTCCGCTTCGCCGACGGCGTCGGCACGCTGCTCTCGGCCGGGGTGACCCGGTTCGTCGAGCTGGGCCCGGACGCGGTGCTGACCGGCATGGTCCGCGAGTGCGACACCTCGGCCGCAGACCGTCCCGACCGCGTCGTGGGCGTGCCCGCGATGCGCCGGGGCCGGGACGAGGTGCCGACCCTGTTCACCGCTGTGGCCACGCTGTACTCGCGGGGCGCGAGGCCCGACTGGCGCGCCCTGTTCGCCGGTCGTGGGGCGGCCAGGGTGGACCTGCCGACCTACGCCTTCCAGAACAAGGACTACTGGCTCGACGCCACGAAGCCCGCGGGCGACGTCGGCTCGCTCGGCGCCAAGTCCGCCGCGCACCCGCTGCTGGGCGCACTGGTGGACCTGCCCGACGGCGGCGCGGTGCTCACCGGGCGGCTCGCGGTGGACCGGCAGACCTGGCTGGCCGACCACGTGGTGATGGGACGGACCATGCTGCCGGGAACCGCGTACGTCGAACTGGCCCTGCACGCGGGCGACCAGGTCGGCTGCGACGTGCTCGAGGAGCTCACCCAGCAGGCCCCGCTGCTGCTGCCGGAGGAAGGCGGCGTCGACATCCGCGTGGTCGTCGGCGTTCCCGACGCGAGCGGTCGCCGTGAGCTGTCGGTGCACTCCCGCACCGAGGGCTCCTGGACCCAGCACGCGGCAGGCACGCTGGCCACCGGGGCACAGCCCGAGGAGTTCGACCTCTCGGTCTGGCCGCCCGCGGGTGCCGAAGCCGTCGACCTCGGCGGGCTGTACGACGACCTGTCCGGGCTCGGCTTCGGCTACGGCCCGACGTTCCGGAACCTGCGTGCGGTGTGGCTGCGCGACGGCGAGGTGTTCGCCGAGGTGGCGCTGCCCGAGGGCACCGCGGCGAGTGAGTTCGGCCTCCACCCGGGCCTCCTCGACTCGGCGTTGGGCGCCACGGACTTCCTGGTCCCCGGCGGTCCGAAGGCGCTGACGGAGACGACGATCCCGTTCGCCTGGAACCAGGTCTCGCTGCACGCCTCGGGCGCGACGACGCTGCGGGTGCGGGTCCGCGAGTGCCGCGGCGGTTCGTCGCTCGCACTGGCGGACGCCGCGGGTACCCCGGTCGCCTGGATCGAGTCGCTGGTCACGCGGCCGGTCTCGGAGAGCCAACTGGGCGCGAAGGTGCCCGACTCGCTCTACCGGGTCGACTGGCAGCCCGTGACCGGTGTCCGACTGGTCAAGGACCTCGCGAACTGGGCGGTGCTCGGCTCCGACGACCTCGGCCTCGGTGTCCCGGTCTCGGCGGAGCTCACGGCCGCCGACGTCCTCGTGCTGCCGGTCGGCTCGGGCGAGGGCGATGTGCCCGCACGGGTGCACGCGACGGTGCAGGGAACCCTGGTACTGCTGCAAAACTGGCTGGACCGGTTCTCCGACGGCAAGCTCCTGGTGGTCACCCGCAACGCGGTGTCCACCTCGGAAGGACCGGACCTCGCACAGGCCCCGGTCTGGGGCCTGGTGAGGGCAGCGCAGGCCGAGAACCCCGGTCGGGTGCAGGTGGTCGACATCGACGACTCGGCCCGGTCGGTGCGGGCGCTGCCCGCGCTGGTGGCGTCCGGTGAGCCGGAGGCGATCGTCCGCGACGGCGAGGTCCGCGTGCCGCGGCTGGCGAAGGTGACCTCCGCGGGCGACCCGGTCGAGTGGGACCCGGACGGCACGGTGCTGATCACCGGCGGCGCTGGTCTGCTCGGTGGCCTGCTGGCCCGGCACCTCGTCGCCCGAGGCGCGCGCAACCTGGTGTTGACCAGCCGCAAGGGCTTGGACGCGCCGGGAGCGAAGGAACTGGCCGACGAGCTGGCCGAACAGGGAGCCACGGTGACCGTCGCGGCCTGCGACGTGACCGACCGGGACGACCTGGCCGGGCTGATCGGCTCGATCGGCGAGCTCACCGCCGTGGTGCACGCCGCCGGGCAGATGGACAGCGCGGTGCTGAGCGCTCTCACGCCGGCGCAGGTCGAGAACGTCCTGCGCCCCAAGGTGGACGCGGCCTGGCACCTGCACGAGCTGACCGCGGATCGCGACCTGGCCGCGTTCGTCCTGTACTCCTCGGCGGGCGGCCTGCTGCTCGCCGCCGGGCAGGCGAACTACGCCGCCGGCAACGTGTTCCTCGACGCGCTGGCGGAACACCGCGTGGCGAACGGGCTTCCGGCGGTCTCGCTGGCCTGGGGCCCGTGGGAGGGCACCGGTGGCGAAGTCGACCAGGCCCACATCGCCCGGTCCGGCGTCTCGGAACTGCCGGTGGCCGACGGGCTCGCTCTCTTCGATGCGGCGCTCGCGGTCGGGGAACCCGTTCTGGTGCCGGTGAAACTGGCCGGGCGGTGCGACGCCGGCCGCGTCGCACCGCTCCTGCGGGGCCTGGTCACGGCCGCACCACGGCGGATCGCCGCGCCGGGCGGGCCGGTGGCCGCACCGGAGGCGGGGCTCGCCGACCGGCTGTCCGGGATGTCCGCGGACGAACGCGAGTCCGTGGTGGTGGCGCTGGTGTGCGAGCACGCGGCGGCCGTCCTCGGCTACGACGACGCTTCGGCGGTCGGCGTCGAGAAGGGCTTCACCGACCTGGGCATCGACTCGCTGGCCGCGCTCGAACTGCGCAACAAGCTCGGTGCCGTGAGCGGGCTGCGCCTGCCCGCGACGCTGATCTTCGACTACCCGAGCCCGCTTCCGCTGGCCCGGCACCTGCTCGCCGAGTTGCTTCCCGAGCTCGACGAGCCCACCGGGGAAGTGGCCGAGGCCAACGGAACCGACGAGGTCGCGGCCATCGCCGCGATGGACCTGGCCGACCTGGTCCGATCCGCGATGACCGGCACCCAGACCGACGAACGAGGTGAATCCCAGTGAACCAGGCGCCGTCCACCGACCAGATCGTCGCCGCGCTGCGTCAGTCCATGATGGACAACGAGCGGCTCAAGGCGGACAACCACAAGCTCACCGCGGCGATGAGCGAGCCGATCGCGATCATCGGCATGGGCTGCCGCTATCCCGGTGGCGTCAGCAGTCCCGAGCAGTTGTGGGAGCTGGTGGCGGGCGGGGTGGACGCGATCGGGGAGTTTCCCGAGGACCGCGGCTGGGACACCGGGGCGATCTTCGACCCGGCGGGCCGCCCCGGCACGTCCTACTCGAACGAGGGCGGCTTCCTCCGCGGGGCCGCCGACTTCGAGCCGGAGTTCTTCGGGATCTCGCCGCGCGAGGCGGTCACGCTCGACCCGCAGCAGCGCGTGCTGCTGGAGACGGCGTGGGAGGCCGTGGAACGCGCCGGGATCGTGCCCTCGACGTTGCGGGGCAGCAAGACCGGCGTGTTCGCAGGGGTGATGTACCACGACTACGGCACCGGCAGCAGCGACGGCAGCCTGATCTCCGGCCGCGTCTCCTACACCCTCGGGCTCGAAGGCCCGTCGGTGTCGGTCGACACCGCTTGCTCGTCGTCGCTGGTCGCCCTGCACTGGGCGGCCCAGTCGCTGCGGCGCGGCGAGTGCTCGCTGGCGCTCGCCGGCGGGGTGACCGTGATGGTGACGCCGGACATGTTCGTGTACTTCAGCGAGCAGCACGGACTCTCCTCCGACGGACGCTGCAAGGCGTTCGGCAGCGGTGCCGACGGTGTCGGCTGTTCCGAGGGCGCCGGGATGGTGCTGCTGGAACGGCTTTCGGACGCCCGGCGAAACGGGCACCAGGTCCTGGCGGTGCTGCGCGGCAGCGCGGTGAACTCCGACGGCGCCTCCAGCGGCATCACGGTGCCGAACGGTCCCGCGCAGCAGCGGGTCATCCGCGCGGCGCTCGACGACGCAGGGCTCTCGCTGTCCGATGTGGACGTGGTCGAGGCGCACGGCACCGGCACGAAGCTGGGCGACCCGATCGAGGCGCAGGCGCTCATCGCCACCTACGGCAAGGTCGCCACGCCGAACCGGCCGCTGCACATCGGCTCGTTCAAGTCGAACGTCGGCCACACCCAGGCCGCGGCCGGGGTCGGCGGGGTGATCAAGGTGGTGGAGGCGCTGCGCCGCGGTGTCCTGCCCCGGACGCTGCACGCCGAGTCGCCGTCGCCCCACGTCGAATGGCCGGACACGGTTTCCCTGCTCAGCGAGGAACGGCCGTGGCCCGAGACCGGGAGGCCCCGGCGGGCCGCGGTGTCGTCGTTCGGCATCAGCGGGACCAACGCGCACGTGATCGTCGAGCAGGGCGACCCGGTCCCGGAGTCCGCGCCGGACTCCGGCCCGGTCACCTGGCTCCTGTCGGCCCACAGCCCGGAGGCGTTGCGCGCGCAAGCCGCCGGTCTCGCCTCGTTCGTGGTCGACCAGTCCGCTGTGGACATCGGGTTCTCGCTCGCGACGACCAGGACGCTCGCCGAGCACCGCGCGGGTGTCGTGGCGGCCGACCGCGAAGGCGCGGTGCGGGCGCTCGGCGCCTACGCCGCGGGCCGGACCGCGCCGGGCGTGGTCGACGGTGTTGCGGCGCCCGGACGGACGGCGTTCCTGTTCACCGGCCAGGGCTCGCAACGGCCGGGGATGGGACTGGAACTCGCCGCGGCGTTCCCCGCGTTCGCTTCGGCGCTCGACGCGGTGGCCACCGAACTCGACCAGCACCTGGACGTGCCGCTGCGCTCACTGCTCACCGACGCCCACGAGCTGGACCGGACCGGAAGTACGCAACCGGCGTTGTTCGCCGTCGAGGTAGCGGTGTTCCGGCTGTTGGAGACCTGGGGCGTGCGGCCCGACCACCTGCTGGGCCACTCGATCGGCGAGCTGGCCGCCGCGCACGTCGCCGGGGTGCTCTCGCTCCAGGACGCCTGCACGCTGGTGGCCGCGCGGGCACGGCTGATGCAGGCGCTGCCGTCCGGCGGTGCGATGGTCGCCGTGGCGGCGACCGAAGAAGAGGTCGTGCCGCTGCTGACCGACGGCGTGTCGATCGCGGCCGTCAACGGCCCGGCGTCCGTGGTGCTGTCCGGCACCGAGGACGCGGTGCTCGCAGTGGCCTCGAAGTTCGAGAAGACGTCCCGGCTGCGGGTTTCACACGCGTTCCACTCGGCGCTGATGGAGCCGATGCTGGCGGAGTTCGCCGCTGTCGCCGGGAATCTGACCTACTCCCCGCCGACGATCCCGATCGTGTCGACGGTGTCGGCGGACGCGGACCCGGCCACGCCGGAGTACTGGGTGAGGCAGGTGGCCGAGGCCGTCCGGTTCGCCGACGGGATCCGGACCCTGCTCGACTCGGGGGTCACGACGTTCGTCGAGGTCGGGCCGAGCGCGGTGCTGACCGCGATGGGCCAGGGCTGCCTGGGCGCGGAGGACCGGGCGACGTTCATCCCGGTGCTGCGCAAGGACCGGCCCGAGGGTGAGTCGGCGGCCATCGCGGTGGCCTCGCTGTTCGTCACCGGGTCCACAGTGGACCACCAGGCGTTCCAGGCCGGTGGCAGGCCGGTCGAGTTGCCGACCTATCCGTTCCAGCGCAAGCGCTACTGGCTGGAGAACCCCACCGGTACCCGCGTCCGCGGGGTCGCCGAGGTGGGGCAGCGCGACCTGGAGCACCCGCTGCTGGGCGCCGCCGTCGTCGCGGCCGACTCCGGTGGGGTGGTGCTGACCGGGCGGCTTTCGCTGCGGACGCAGCCGTGGCTCGCGGACCACGTCGTCCAAGGCTCGGCGCTGTTCCCCGGTACAGCGTTCGTCGAGTTGGCGATCCGCGCGGGCGACGAGACTGGCTGCGGGCGGCTCGACGAGCTGACCCTGGCCGCACCGCTGGTCCTGCCCGAGCAGGGTTCCGTGCGGCTGCAGGTGGTCGTCGGACCCGAGGACGGGGGACAGCGCTCCCTGGCGATCTACTCGCAGGCCGAGGACGCGTCGGACTGGGTGCGGCACGGCAGCGGCAGGCTGTCCGCCGCGTCGGACGCGTCGGACGCGGCGGTGGCCGCGTCCGAGTGGCCGCCCGCGGGAGCGGTCGAGATCGCCGTGACCTCCCGCTACGACCAGCTCGCCGCACAGGGTTTCGACTACGGGCCGGTGTTCGCCGGGCTGCGCCGCGTGTGGCAGGTGGGCGACCGGATGGCCGCCGAAGTGGCGCTGCCCGAGCACGCGGACGCCTCGGCGTTCGGCCTGCACCCGGCGCTGCTCGACGCCGCGCTGCACACGATCGGCCTCGCCGGGCCGACCGCGGACGAGCCGGTGCTGCCGTTCGCGTGGTCGGGGGTGTCGCTGCACGCCGCCGGGGCCTCAAACCTGCGGGTGCTGATCTCCTCGGATGTCGCGAACACCGTTTCGCTGAGCGCGACGGACACCGCCGGTGTGCCGGTGCTCAGCGTGGAATCGCTTTCGCTGCGGCCGCTCGCGGACGACGCGTTCGGCTCCACGCGGTCGGCGGTGGACGACTCGCTCTTCCGCGTCGAATGGCTGCCGTGGAGTGGCGACGCCGTGTCCGGCGTCTCGTCCGCGGTGCTCGGTCCGGCTGCCTTCGGGTTGCCGGGTGCCTCCTACGCGGACCTCCCGGCGCTGGTTTCCGCGGGCGTGGTCCCGGATGTGGTGTTCGCGCCGTTCACCGCGCCGTCGACGGCGTCGCCGCGAGCTGCGCGGGAGGCGACCCACCGGTTGCTGGCACTGGCGCAGGCCTGGGTGGCGGAGGAGGCACTGACCTCGTCACGGTTGGTCGTCGTTGCCTCCGGGGCCATCGCGACGCGGCCCGAGGAGGGCGTCGACGACCTGACGCACGCCGCGCTGTGGGGCGTGATCCGGACGGCGCAACTGGAGTACCCGGACCGGTTCATGGTCGTCGACGTCGCGGGCACCGACAGCGGCGAGCTGCCGCTGGACGCGGTGCTCGGGGCGATGTACGCCGACGAGCCGGGTGTCGCGGTGCGGAACGGCGCGGTGCTGGTGCACCGGCTGGCGAAGTTCGTGCCCGCTCCGGGTTCGGCAGACCTGGACCGCGCCGGAACCGTGCTGGTCACCGGCGGCACCGGAGTGCTGGGACAGCTGATCGCGCGGCACCTGGTGACCGACCACGGCGTCCGGCACCTGCTGGTCACGAGCCGTCGCGGCATCGCGGCCCCGGGGGCCGCCGAACTCGTCGAGTCCCTCACCTCGCTGGGCGCCACCGTCTCGCTGGAGGCCTGCGACCTGGCGGACCGGGACGCGGTGGCCTCGCTGCTGGCCGGAATTCCGGCCGAGCACCCGCTGACGGCCGTCGTGCACACGGCAGGCGTCGTCGACGACGGCGTGCTGCTCGCGCTGACACCGGAGCGGATGGACGCGGTGCTGCGGCCGAAGGTGGACGCGGCGTGGAACCTGCACTCGCTGACGGCCTCACTGAACCTCGCCGCGTTCGTCCTGTACTCGTCCGCGGGAGGCACCCTCGGCGCGGCGGGGCAGGCGAACTACTCGGCGGCGAACGTCTTCCTCGACGCGCTGGCGCACCACCGGGCGTCGCTCGGGCAGCACGCGGTGTCGCTGGCGTGGGGCCTGTGGTCCGATGGCGGGATGTCGGGCGAGCTCGCGGACACCGACCTGATCCGGATGGCGCGTTCCGGAGTTTTCGGCCTGTCCTTCGCCGACGGGCTGGAGTTGTTCGACGCCACGTTCGGCACCGGGCAGCCGTCGCTGGTACCGGTGCGGCTGGACATGTCCGGACTGCGGGCCGAGGCGCACGGCGTCCCGGCGATGTTGCGGGGTCTGGTGCGCGGTGGCACCCGGCGTCGCGCCGAGGCCGTCGACGACTCGTGGTCGCGGATCGTCGCCCTGCCCGCCGCGGAACGCGACCGCGCCCTGCTCGACCTGGTGTGCGGCGCGGCGGCGGTGGTGCTCGGGCACGAGCGGCGTGACGCGATCGACCCGCGGAAGGGCTTCATCGAGCTCGGCTTCGACTCGCTGACGGCGATCGAGCTGCGGAACCGGCTGGAGTCGCTGACCGGGCGGCGGTTGCCTGCGACGCTGATCTTCGATCACCCGTCCGCGGCGGCGTTGGCGGAGTTCCTCGGTGCCGACCTGGCCGATCCGCCGTCCGCGGTGGACATCCAGCTGACCGGCCTGGAAGCCGAGTTGCGCTCGCTGGACGACGCTTCGCGGTCGGTGGTCGTCGGCAGGCTGAAGGCCCTGGTGGCCTCGTTCTCCCCGGCCGACCGGGAAGTCGAGGACGCGGGCGCGGACGAGCTGTTCGCCCTGCTGGACGCGGAACTGGAGCCGCAGGGCTGAGCTTCCCGGCTTCCTCCCCCAGGGCCGGGATGGGGACCGCTTCCGCCAATGGCGTCGGGAGCGGTCCCTTTTCGTTTCGTCCGGTTGCCGCGGGCGGGTGAACCCGCGGCGGGCACGGTCAACGCACCTGAACCGCGCGCGGTTCAGGTGCGTTGACCCACAATGGTTCCAGGGACGAGGGGGCCGGTGAGGGCTCGCGGATCGCCGCACGGTGGGGCGCTCGACGCGAGCGGGGTGCGGACCACGGCCTGGGCGCGGAATTCCCAAGCCGTTCGACGCCTCCGCGGATCAGACCTCGGTGAGCAGACCCAGCGAGCACAGCGAGCCCGCCAGCATGAGCATGTCGTAGCGGGTGTCCTCGGGGTCGGTCTCCCACAGCGCGGACAGGACAGCGCTGGCGTGGTCGATGTCGCCGTTGTGCTGCTTGAGCGCGATCCACATGGCCGCGGCGGCGGGCTCGCACTCGACCTGGCGGTTCGTGCCGCGGCAGCTCAACCGGAGATGTCCGTTGGGGAGCATCCGCTGGGTGACACCGGGAACGGTCTGGATGGCCATCATGACTACCTCCGGGGGCGAGTTGCTTTCCTTGACGTACTCAGTTTCCCGGACCGGGACCCACCGGACCATGGGGACGGCACCTGAACGCGGACTGGGGTTTACCCACCCCTGACGCGTCCTGATTCGGGGTTGCGCCGACGCCCCACTCGTGCAGGCGGGCGGCGACGCTGATCAACACGTCGTCGAGCTGGGCGTTCAGGTAGAAGTGGCCACCGGGGAACACCTCCACGGCGCAGCCGCCGTTGGTGTGCGAGCGCCAGGCGTCGGCCTCGGCGAGGTCGGTAACGGGGTCGGTGTCGCCCACCAGCACGTGGATCGGGCACTCCAGTTCACGTCCGGGGCGGTGCTGGTAGGTCTCGACGGCGGTGTAGTCGCCGCGGATCGCGGGCAGCACCATGCGCAGCAGTTCTTCGTCGCCCAGCACGGCGCTGTCGGTGCCGCTGAGCTCCTTGATGGCGGCGATCAGGCCGTCGTCGTCGCGCTGGTGGACGTACTCGATCCGCTGCACGGACGGCGCCCGGCAGGCGGAGGCGAACAGGCCAAGCGGTCGCGTGCCCCGCGCTTCGAGCCTGCGGGCGACCTCGTAGCCCAGCGTGGCGCCCATGCTGTGGCCGAACAGCGCCACCGGCCGGTCGAACCACGGGCCGAGGTCGTTGGCGATCGCGTCGGCCATGGCTTCGACGTCGTCGAAACAGCGTTCGCCGCGCCGGTCCTGGCGGCCGGGGTACTGGACGGCGACGACCTCGGCGGCCAGCCCGATGTCCAAGGCGGCGCGCGAGAACGGGAAGTAGGCGGTCGCCGACCCGCCCGCGTGCGGCAGGCACACCAGCCGCACGGCGGCGTCGCGGGTCGTGTGGAAGTGCCGGATCCACCGTCCCGGTCTTTCGTTCAGGGCAGTCACAGTTCACGGAGTCTTCGGCGCTTTCCCTTCTGCGACAACCCCTAATGCAGCGTGGCGAATTCACTTGGACGGGTGACTTTAGGTTGCGGTTGGCCCCGCTTAGGGGCTTGCTGCGACTGTCGGCAGCGCAGGAAGACAACCACCTGCTTCGAGGAGCTTGCGATGGGCGTGATCTGGGGGCAGAACCGCCGAGACAACCCTCAGGGGGCCTTGGCTTTTCTGGAGGGCCTGCTGATCGAGTGCGATGCCGGGATGGGGGAGACGGTACTGGTCGGCGGGGGACCGGCCAGCGGGAAGACGCACCTGCAGCACCAGGTCGTGATGCGCGCCAAGGAGTTGGGCATCCTGACGCTCACGGCCACCGGTGCCGCCGACGAGCGGAACGTGGAAGGCGGGGTGATCGACCAGTTGCTGGCGAACCCGCTGCTGTCGCCCGCGCTGTCCGAGGCACTGCTCGTCGACGACGTCGACGAGCGGATCGCCGGGCTGTGCAGCGCGGTGCACCGGCTGGCCCGCGAACGCGCGGTGCTGGTGGCCGTCGACGACCTCCACCACGTGGACGAGACCTCGGCGCGACTGCTGCTGCGCCTGCAGCGGCGCGCGCCTTCCGCGGCGCTGCTGCTGATCCTGAACCACGCCGACGATTCCTACGCGGGGCTGCCGTTCACTTCGCAGCCGCACCGGCACGTGGAGCTGACGCCGTTGTCGGTCCAGGCGATCGCGGAGCTGGTGCGCGCGGAGGGGAACGGGCTGCCCGAGCGGATCCACGAGCTGAGCGCCGGAAACCCCTTACTGGTCAACGCGTTGATCGATGCCCACCGCGGCAGTGTGGACGCGAGCTCGGCGTACTCCGAGGCGGTGCAGCGGCTGCTGCACTGCTACGGCTCGCCGCTGCGCGAAGTGGCGACCGCGATCGCGGTACTGGACAGCGACGTCACCACCGACGCGCTGGCCATCGTCGCCGGCGTCGACCCGCTGGACGCCGAGGCGTCCGCCGGGCTGCTCGCCGACACGGGCCTGGTCGCGGGCGTCCGGTTCCGGCCGTCGACGGCGGCCGCGGTGGTGTGCGGGCTGCGCGGGCCCGAGAAGGTCCGGCTGCACGCGCGGGCGGCCGAGGTGAAGCACGCACACGGACTGCCGCCCGCCGAGGTCGCCCGGCACCTGGTCGCGGCGGGCGAGGCGGAGGTGGCGTGGGCGCTGCCGGTG
This sequence comes from Umezawaea sp. cmx-9-4, assembly GCA_049997955.1. Classification (GTDB taxonomy): domain Bacteria; phylum Actinomycetota; class Actinomycetes; order Mycobacteriales; family Pseudonocardiaceae; genus Umezawaea. Next base: position 369,881 of record JAEBDY010000007.1, read on the forward strand.
CTGGTCGCCGCGGCGGAGCAGGTGATGCTCGACGACGACATCGACTTCGCCACCCGGTGCCTGAAGCTCGCCGCCTCGATCTCGACGGCGCGGTGGGAGCAGCAGACGATCTCCCAACTGCTCGCCAAGATCACCTGGCGGGTCAACCCGGCGGCGGCCGCGCCGCACCTGAAGTCGTTGCGCGAAGCGGGCTCGCTGGACCAGTCCGACCGGATCGGGCTGGCGCGGCAGTCGTTATGGCTCGGTGACCGGAACACCTTCGAGCGCGCGTTCACCGCGCTCGAACACGACGTCGAACCGCTCGACCCGCACACCGCGGCGGAGCTCACCCTCGCGGGCTACTGGCACCACGGCGTCTCGGCGGCGACGATCGAAACGGGCGATCCCTGGCTGCGCACGGCGAACTCGTTGGCCGCGGTGTGGCGCACGGGCGCCACCAAGACCACTTCGGCGTGCGCGGAGAGGATCCTGCAGAACTGCAGGCTCTCGGACACCTCCCTGGAAGCGCTGGCCACGGCGATCCTCGCACTGGCCTACGACGACAAGGCCGATCGTGCGGAAGGCTGGTGCACCTCGCTCAGCGAGGAGGCCGAGTACCGGGGCGCGATCACGTGGAAGGCGATGCTGGACGCGATCGGTGCGAGCCTGCGGCTGCGCCGGGGTGACGTCGTGGGCGCCGTGATCCTCGCGAGCCGGACGCTGAACCTGCTGGACGCGCCGAACTGGGGCGTCGCGATCTGCTACCCGCTCGCCACGCTGGTGTCCGCGCACACCGTGGCCGGGGCGTTCAAGGAAGCGGCGGCGGTGCTGCGGCACCCGCTGCCGGAAGCGGCGTCGACGACCCTGGGGGGCGTCCGGTACCTGCGGGCGCGCGGTCACTTCCACCTGGCGACCAACCGCGGGCTCGCGGCCGTGAGCGATCTCCAGCAGTGCAGGCGGATCCTGCGCGAGCGGGACCTGGAACTGCCGACCATCGCGCCGTGGCGGACCGACCTCGCGGAGGCGAACCTCGGGCTGGGCAACGCGCCGCTCGCCGTCGAACTGGCCAACCAGCAGCTCGCCTGCGCGAGCCCGTCCGACGCCTACTCGCGCGGGTCCGCTCTGCGGGTGCTGGCGCTCGCAGGCGATCCGGCGGATCGGCTGAGCCTGCTGAACCGGTCTGCGGACGCCTTCAAGGCGTCCGGCGACAGACTGGAGCTGGCGAAGACGACGCAGGCGATCAACCAGCTGGGCCAGCGCGCGGAACGTGCCGCGAGCCTGGTGAAGCCGGGGCAGGTCCTGCGCCAGGTGAGGCAGGTCTCCCGGCCGGTCGTCGCCCAGCCCGTCCCGCGCCCGGATCCGACTTCGTCGTCCGTGCTGAGCTACGCGGAGCTGAGGGTGGTCGAACTGGCGGTGGACGGCTGCACCAACCGGCAGATCGCGGAAACGCTGTACATCACGGTGAGCACAGTGGAACAGCACCTGACCCGCGTGTACCGCAAGCTGGGCGTCGCAGGCCGGGCCGCGCTGGCAGGCGAGTTCGCCGACGTCGAGGCAGACAGTGAAGGGGGATCCGTCCGTGCTGCTCACTGAGGTGGAGCTGCGGGTTGCCGAACTCGCCGCGCACTCCAAGGGTGTCGAGGCGATCGCGGCGGCGCTGGGACTCCTGCCGGACGAGGCCGCCCAACACCTGGAGACGGTCTACCGCAAACTCGGCCCGCCCCGGAGTTAGAGCGCCGGTGGGACGTCACCCGGACACCCTGGGCAGGACGTGCGGTCCGGTGATCTCGGGAAGGGGGAGGGCCTCCGGGGTCGGCGTGGATCGCGACATCCGCACCGGCCCTGGAGGCCCTCGTGTCCCACTGCGGCGCTCCGGCGACCGCGCCCCTCGGCGGCGGGTCAGGAGCCGCCCCGGTCCGCGACGACCGCTTCGATGATGTCGTCCAGCGTGCGGGTAGGCGCGAAGCCGATCTGGTCGAACGCGCGGGTGCAGTCGGGGATGCGGCGGTGCATGTCCTCGTAGCCGTCGCCGTAGGCCTTCTCGTACGGCACCTTCGCGATGGTGCTCGACGATCCCGTCGCGGAGATCACCCGCTCGGCGAGCTGGGCGATGGTCGTCTGCTCGGTGCTGCCGAGGTTGAAGACCTTGCCGTAGGCGGTTTCGTCGGACAGCAGCGCCACCAGCGCGGGCACGACGTCGTGGACGTGGCAGAAGCAGCGCGTCTGCTGGCCGTCGCCGAACACCGTGATCGGCTCGCCCGCCAGCGCCTGCGTGACGAAGCGCGGGATGACCATGCCGTAGCGACCGGTCTGGCGGGGGCCGACCGTGTTGAACGGTCGGACGATCACCGTGCGCAGGCCGTGCTCGACCGCGTACAGGTAGGCGAACGTCTCGTCCAGCGCCTTGGCCTCGGCGTAGGACCACCGGTTCTTCAGCGGCGAGCCGATGATCCGGTCGGCCTCCTCGGTGAGGCCGTTGGCGGTGTTCTTGCCGTAGATCTCGCTGGTGGACGCCACCAGGATCGGCACGTCGTGCCGCAGCGCGGCGTCCAGCAGGTTCTCCGTGCCGTGCAGGTTGGTGCGAAGGCTTTCCAGCGTCTTGTCGAGGATGGTGAAGACGCCGACCGCGGCCGCGAGGTGGAAAATCGCCTCGACGCCCGCCATGCACGACTCGACCGCCGCCGGATCGGTCACCGAGCCGCGCACGAAGCGGAAGCCGGGGTTGTCCTTGTAGCCGGCGAGGTTGTCGAGCGTGCCGGTGCTGAGGTTGTCGAGCGCGACGACCTCGTGGCCGCGCTCCAGCAGGTGCTCGGTCAGGTGGGAGCCGATGAACCCGGCGCCGCCGGTGATCAGATAACGCACGTCAGAAGTCCTCTCAGTTCGTGAACAGCGCGGGGTTGAAGCGGTAGGTGGCGTCGATGACGACCGCGCACTGCGAGAGCCAGTCGTAGCTGTGGCCGGGCTGGACGGTGTGGATCAGCGCGACGTCCCAGTCGCCGCCGTTCGGCTCGACGACGCTGTCCAGCGAGCCGCCCGTGACGCGGATGTTCGGCACCAGCGGGTCGTAGTAGTCGACCTTCGCGCCCTTCACCGCCAGCAGGTCGATGATGTCCAGCGCGGAGGAGGACCGAACGTCCTGGACGCCGGGCTTGTACGTCACGCCGACCACCAGCACGCGGGCGCCCGCCATGCCCTTTCCGTTGCGGGACAGCGTGTTCACCACTCGATCGACGACCTGCTTGGGTCGCTCCGCGATGGCGTGCATGGCCTGGGTGACGAGCGGCGCGTTGTTCCGCGTCGCGCGGAGCTGCCAGAGCAGGTAGTGCGGGTCGCACGGGATGCAGTGGCCGCCGACACCGGGACCGGGGTGGAAGGCCATGAAGCCGTAGGGCTTGCTCGCCGCCGCCTCGATCACCTCGATGGGGTCGATCGAGAAGCCTTCGCTGATCTCCGCGAACTCGTTGGCCAGCGCGATGTTCACCGCGCGGAAGGTGTTCTCGTATAACTTGGTCAGTTCGGCCACCTCCGCCGAACTGACGCAGTAGACCTGCGGGGTCAGCAGGTTGATCACGCGCTGCGCCATCGCGGTGCAGGTCGGGGTCACACCGCCCAGCACGCGCGGGGTCTCCTGCTGCGTGTGCTGGGCGTTGCCGGGGTCGATGCGCTCGGGGCTGGACGCGATGAAGATGTCGCGGCCGACCTTGAACCCCTTGGCGGTCAACGGCTTCACCAGCATCCGATCGGCGGTGCCGACGTAGCTGGTGGAGGTGAGGATCAGCGTCTGGCCCACACGGGCGTGCTCGACCAGCGCCCCGCAGGCGCTCTCCAGCGGGCCGAGGTCGGGCATCAGGTACTCGTCCAGCCCGGTCGGCACGCACACCAGCACCGCGTCGGCCTCGGTCATCCGCGCCGAGTCCGCGGTGAGCTGGAAGTCCTCCTGGTGCACGGCCTTCTCCAGCCGGCGGTGGTCGGCCTCGATCAGGTCGACCTCACCGGAGCGGATCGCGTCAAGGCGGTTCTGCGACAGGTCTATGCCGATCACCTGGACGCCGCTCTCGTGCAGTCCGAGCGCGGTCGGGAGGCCGACGTAACCCATCCCGATGACCGCGACGGACGTCAACTCGTTCAGCTGGGCCAGGATCTCGTATTCAGCGACAGTACTGGTCATTCCGTTCACCCGTCTCTAAACGCGGCAGAAGGTGGTCTGGGGCGAAGTCAGTGCACGATCCGGACGATCTCGAACGCTTCGGCGAGGCCGGTGGAGATCTGCGAACCGCGGTATTCGGCCAGGGCTCGGACACCCCGTTCGCTGCGCGGGTTGGGCCAGGGCTCGAGTTCCTTGCCGTACGCGCGCAGCGCTTCGATCTTGCGCTCGACGTGCGACTCCTCGAGGCGCTGCCAGCAGTTGGGGCGGAAGGCGACCGGCAGCCCGGACGCCTCGCCCACGTCGGTGGCCGAGCGGATCTCGAAGGTTCGCACCTCCAGCACGCTGCTCTTGCCGGGCCTGCCCGCCACCCGTGCGGCCCGGCTGACCAACGCGTGGTCGGTGCTCAGGTCGCCCATGCTCGTGGTGAGGATCGTATCGGGTTCGAAGTCCCGGACCTCGTTCTCCACGACCCGGTTGAGCTCGAGGTGGCTGATGGTGTCGAGGCGGTTGTCCCCGAACTCGTTGACGCGTAAGCGTTCGATGCCCAGCGTCTTCGCGGCCAGCTCGATCGCGTCGGTGCGGTTGACGATCCCGGCGCCATTCGGCGACCGCGAGCCGTCGTCGTTGGTCAGGACGCAGAGCGAGATCACCACGCCCTCGTCGGCGAGCCGGGCGATGGTGCCGCCCGCGCCGAGCGTCTCGTCGTCGCCGTGGGCGCCCACGACCAGCAGCTTGTGTATTTTCCTATGCATACCGGATCCCCAGCCTTAGTCCTGTGGGTGAGCCATTCCCCGAACCGGCCATCGCCGATCGAGGTGGCGAGCACGGCGTCACGAGCCGAAAGGTTTGTCGAAAACCTGTCATCCGCGGATCGGCTCAGACAACCCCTAAAGACCGTCTAAAGCGGACCTTGCCGGTGGTGCGAACCCCGTGCGTGGGGCGGTGGCGACCGCACGGGCAGGCCATGGCGTCGTCGTGGAGCGACACCTCACTGTGAACCCACCACAAGACGTTTAGGGGTCGGGAAGCCGTTCCCGCCCACGACCGGCCGCGGCCCGTCCGACCGCGCCACACCTCGTGGACGACTCGTCGAGGGTTAGGGGCGGGATCCCGTCGTTCGGATCTTAGGGGTGGGTGGGCTCGCGGAGCGCTCGTATCGTCACGTCTATTGCTGTGGGGGCACGAGATCCCCCTTTCCAGTGCAGGCGACGTGGAAGGAAAGAGGACTCGTGGGCAACTCCGAGGACAAGCTGGTCGGTGCGCTCCGTGCCTCCCTCAAGGAGAGCGAACGGCTGCGGGAGAAGAACCGGCGGCTGACCGAAGCCGCGCGAGAGCCGATCGCGATCATCGGCATGGCTTGCCGGTTCCCCGGTGGAGCCACGACACCGGAGGAGTTCTGGCGGCTGCTGGACGGGGGCGTCGACGCGATCGGGGAGTTCCCCGGCAACCGCGGCTGGGACCTGGAGCGGCTCTACGACTCGACCGGTGAACGTCCGGGGTCGAGCTACGTGAGGGAAGGAGGCTTCCTCCACGATGCCTTGGACTTCGACGCCGACCTGTTCGGCATCAGCCCGCGCGAGGCACTGCTCATGGATCCGCAGCAACGGCTCCTGCTGGAAACGTCGTGGGAGGCCTTCGAGCGCGCGGGTATCGCGCCGCACTCGGTGAAGGGCAGCGCCACCGGCGTGTTCGCCGGCACGATGTACCACAACTACCAGGGCAGCTACGGGTCCTCCGGGGTCATCTCCGGCAGGCTCGCCTACACCTTCGGCCTGGAAGGTCCTGCGGTCACCATCGACACCGCGTGCTCCTCCTCGCTGGTCGCGCTGCACATGGCGGTGCAGGCGCTGCGCAGCGGCGAGTGCTCGCTCGCGCTCGCGGGCGGTGTCTCGGTGATGTCGACGCCGCGCACGTTCGTCGAGTTCAGCCTCGACGGCACGCTCTCCCGCAGCGCCCGCTGCCGCCCGTTCGCCGACTCCGCCGACGGCACCGGCTGGTCAGAAGGCTGCGGGATGCTGCTGGTGGAAAAGCTCTCCGACGCCCGCCGCAACGGCCACCCCGTGCTCGCGGTCGTCCGCGGCACCGCGATCAACCAGGACGGCGCGTCCAACGGCATGACCGCGCCCAACGGTCCCGCCCAGCAGCGCGTGATCCGCCAGGCGCTCGCCAACGCCCGCCTCACCCCCGACGAGGTCGACGTCGTCGAGGCGCACGGCACCGCAACCAAGCTCGGTGACCCGATCGAGGCGCACGCGCTGCTCGCGACCTACGGCCAGGGCCGGGCCGAGAACTCCCCGCTGTGGCTGGGTTCGGTGAAGTCCAACGTCGGCCACACGCAGGCCGCGTCCGGCGTCGCCGGGGTGCTGAAGATCGTGCTGGCGCTGAACAACGGCGTGATGCCGCAGACGCTGCACGTCGACCGGCCGACCCGGCAGGTCGACTGGGGCGTCGGGCAGGTCGAGCTGCTCGCCGAGCGGCGACCGTGGGAGCGCAACGGCCACCCGCGGCGCGGCGCGGTCTCGTGCTTCGGCCTGAGCGGCACCAACGCGCACGTCATCCTCGAAGAGGCTCCGGAACCCGACGCCACCGAGGGAACACCGCGTGACGACGCCGCGGTCCCGTTCGTGCTGTCCGGCCGGACGCCGCAGGCGTTGCGGGCACAGGCCGCGCGGTTGGCCGAGCACCTTGCCGAAAACCCCGTGGAGCCGCTCGACGTCGCCCGCACGCTGGCCGCCGGGCGGACGCACCTCGACCACCGCGCGGCCGTCGTGGGGCGCGACCACGCCGAGCTGCTCGCCGCGCTGCGCGGGTTCGCGGACGGCGAGCCGGGCGCGCTGACCGGCCTCGCCCGCGGCGAGACGAGCACCGCGTTCCTGTTCTCCGGCCAGGGTTCTCAGCGTTTCGGCATGGGCCGGGAGCTGGCCGCCGCGTACCCGCGGTTCGCCCGGGCGTACGCCGATGCCTGTGCCGAGCTGGACAAGCACCTGGACCGCCCGATCCGCGAGGTGATCTACACCGACGCGGATGCCCTGTCTCAGACCGGGAACACGCAGGCGGCCCTGTTCGCCTTCGAGGTCGCGCTGTTCCGGCTCGTCGAGTCGTGGGGCCTGGTCCCGGACGCGGTGTGCGGCCACTCCATCGGCGAACTGGCGGCGGCGCACTGCGCGGGCGTGTTCTCCCTCGCCGACGCCGCCAAGCTGGTCGCCGCCCGCGGCCGCCTGATGCAGGCGCTGCCCGCCGGGGGTGCGATGGTCGCCGTCGAGGGCACGGCCGACGAGGTCGCCACCCACGACCCACGGGGAACGGTCGACATCGCCGCAGTCAACGGTCCGCGCTCTTTGGTCCTCTCCGGTGACGAGGCCTCCGTGCTCGCGGTGGCCGCGAAGTTCACCGACGCCGGACGACGCACGACCCGGCTGCGGGTTTCGCACGCCTTCCACTCGCGCCTGATGGAGCCGATGATCGCGGAGTTCCGCGCCGTGGCCCGGTCCCTCACCTACTCGCGGCCCGAACTGACCGTCGTCTCCAGCGTCACCGGCGGGGAGGTCGGCGCCGAGCTGACCGATCCCGAGCACTGGGCGCGCAACGTCCGGCAGCCGGTCCGGTTCGCCGACGCCGTGCGCGCGCTGGCCGACGAGGGCGTCAACCGGTTCCTGGAGCTGGGCCCGGACGCGCCGCTGACCGCCGCGGTCCCGCAGTCCGTCGACGGCACCGCGGTCGCCGTGGCGGCACAGCGCCGGGACGTCCCGGAGGATGTCGCGCTCGCCACCGCGCTCGCGACCCTGCACGTGCGGGGCGTGGTGCCGGACTGGGCCGCGCACTTCGCCGCCCGCGGCGCGAACCGGGTGGACCTGCCGACCTACGCCTTCCAGCACCAGCGGTTCTGGCTGGAGATGTCGTCGGAGTCCGGTGACCTCACCGCCATCGGCCTCGACCCGGTCGACCATCCGCTGCTCGGCGCGGCCACCCTGCTGGCCGACGCCGACGGAGTGGTGCTGTCCGGCCGGATCTCCGCCACCACCCACCCGTGGCTGAACGACCACGTGGTCGGCGGCGCGGTCCTGCTGCCCGGCACGGCTTTCGTCGAACTCGCCGTCCGAGCGGGCGACGAGGTGGGCTGCGGTCGCGTCCGAGACCTGACGCTGCACGCCCCGCTGGTGCTCCAGGCGAAGGGCGCCGCCCGCATCCAGGTGCGCGTCGGCACGCCCGCCGCTGACGGGTCCCGCCCGATCAGCGTCCACTCGCGACCGGACGACCTCACCGCCACGGGTGGCTGGGCCCGGCACGCGGACGGCACGCTCGCGCCCGCCACGGCCGGTGTCTCGTTCGACCTCAGCGCCTGGCCGCCCGCCGGTGCCGAGGTGGTCGACATCGACGGCATGTACGACGTGCTGGCCGAGCACGGCATGGCTTACGGTCCGATGTTCCAGAGCCTGCGGGCGGCCTGGCGTTCGGGTGACGACGTCTACGCCGAGGTCGCCCTGCCCGAGCAGGACAGGCTCGGCGCCGAGGCGTTCGGCCTGCACCCCGCGGTCTTCGACGCGGCCCTGCACGCCATCGGGCTCAGCGGCGCCGCGGGTGAGGGCATCGCGCTGCCGTACTCCTGGTCCGACGTCGAACTGCTGGCCGCCGGCGCGGCCTCGCTGCGGGTGCACCTCCGCCCCGTCGGGGAGCGGACGGTCGAGCTGCGGCTGGCCGACTCGACCGGGGCACCGGTCGCCAGGGTCGGCTCGCTGGCACTGCGCCGGATCAGCGAGGAGCAGCTCGCCGCGGCCCGCGCGGTTCCCAGCGGCACCGACTCCCTCTACCGGATCGACTGGGTCCAGACCACGCTGCCGGACGTCACCGGGGCTCCCGACCTCGTCGTGCACGAGGTCGAACCGGGAACGGACGCGATCACGGCGAAGCAGGCCGTCCACCGCGCGCTGTCCGTGGTGCGGACCTGGCTCTCCGAAACCAGGTCCGGCCGCCTGCTCATCGTGACCCGCGATGACCTGGCCGGGGCCGCCGTGGCCGGGCTCGTCCGCTCGGCCGCGGTCGAGAACCCCGGTCGAATCATCCTCGTCGAGGGCGCCGCGACGCCCGAGCAACTCGCCGCGATCTCCACCGCCGACGAGTCCTCGGTCCGCGTCACCGACGGCGGGGTGTCCGTGCCGCGGCTGGCCAGGGCGGTACCGGAACCCGCCGGGGCGCCGGACTGGGGCACCGTGCTGATCTCGGGTGGCACCGGCGCGCTGGGCAAGCTCATCGCGACGCACCTCGTGCGGCAGCACGGCGTCAAGGACCTCGTCATCGCGAGTCGCCGTGGACCGAAGGCCGACGGCGCCGCCGAACTCGTGGCCGAGCTGGCGGAACTGGGCGCGGCGGCGACGGTCGTGGCCGTCGACCTCGCGAACCGGGCGAAGGTCAAGGCACTGCTGAAGAAGCACCCGGTGAACGCGGTCGTCCACGCGGCCGGTGTGCTCGACGACGGTGTCCTCACCTCGATGACGCCCGAGCGCGTCGACGCCGTCTTCGACCCGAAGGCACTGGCCGCCTGGCACCTGCACGAGCTGGCGGGCGACCTCACCGCGTTCGTCACGTTCTCCTCGGCGGCCGGTGTGCTTGGCGCTCCGGGCCAGGCGAACTACGCCGCCGCCAACGCGTTCCTGGACGCCCTCACCGCGGTGCGCCGCGCCGAGGGCAAGCCTGCGCACTCGCTGGCGTGGGGCATGTGGAAGTCGACGGCGGGCATGGCCGGGGAAGCCCACGGCAAGGGCGGCCTCGGCGCCTTCGACGCGGAGGAGGGCCTGGCGCTGTTCGACACCGCGGTCGGCGCGGCGGGCGACGTGTACGTCCCGATCAAGCTCGACCTGCCCGCGTGGCGCACCGCGGACGGCGTTCCCGACCTGCTGCGCGGCCTCGTCCCCGCGGCGCGGCGCACGGTGTCCGACCGCGAGGGCGGCGTGGACTCGTTGCTGGGCAGACTGATCCGGCTGCCCGCGGACAAGCGCTTCGACCACCTGCGCGACCTGGTGGTCCAGCACGCGGCCGCGGTGCTCGGCCACGGTTCGGCCGATCTGCTCGACGTCGACCGCGCGTTCAAGGACCTCGGGTTCGACTCCCTGACCGCGGTCGAGCTGCGCAACGCGCTCAACGAGGCCACCGGCCTGAGCCTGACCGCGACGCTCGTCTTCGACTACCCGACCGCGGGTGACCTCGCGGCGCACCTGCACGAGTCGCTGCTGGGTGAGATCGGCGACGCGGGGGAGCCCGAAGAGGTCTTCGCGACCGCGGGCGCCGACGAGCCGATCGCGATCGTCGGCATGGCCTGCCGGTTCCCCGGTGGCGTCGGCACCCCGGACGACCTGTGGCGGCTGGTCGCCGAGGGCGGCGACGGGATCGGGGACTTCCCCGAGGACCGCGCCTGGGACATGGACCACTGGCTGCCGCAGGTCGCGCCGGACGGCGGCACGCCGCAGGGCGGGTTCGTCCGCGACGCCACCGATTTCGACGCCGCGTTCTTCGGCATCAGCCCCAACGAAGCCGTGATGATGGATCCCCAGCAGCGGATCCTGCTCGAGTCCTCCTGGACGGCTCTGCAGGGGGCTGGGGTGGACCCGTTGTCGCTCAGGGGAAGCACCACCGGCGTGTTCGTCGGCGTGATGCAGACCGACTACCACCCCGGTGACGCGCTCGTGCAGGGCGGCGGCATCTACCGCGGTTCGGGCGCGCTGAGCAGCGTGGTCTCCGGCCGCGTCGCCTACGTGTTCGGCCTCGAAGGCCCGGCGGTGTCGGTGGACACGGCGTGCTCGTCCTCACTGGTCGCGCTGCACCAGGCCGGGCAGGCGCTGCGGAGCGGGGACTGCTCGCTGGCGCTGGTCGCCGGGGTGTCCGCGCTCGTCTCGCCCGCGCCGTTCGCGCAGTTCGTGGACGGCGCGGTGGCCCGCGACGGCCGTTGCAAGCCCTACTCGGCCGCGGCCGACGGCTTCGGCTGGGGCGAAGGCGTCGGTGTCCTGGTGGTGGAGCGGCTCTCCGACGCGCGCCGCCACGGCCACGACGTGCTGGCGGTCATCAAGTCCAGCGCCATCAACGCCGATGGCGCGTCCAACGGCCTCACCGCGCCGAGCGGGTCCGCCCAGGAGCGGCTGATCCGCCGGGCACTGGCCACCGCGGGCCTGGAACCATCCGAAGTGGACGCGGTCGAGGGTCACGGGTCCAGCACCCCGCTGGGCGACCGGATCGAGACGTCGGCGCTGCTGGCCACCTACGGCAGGGACCGGTCCGTCGACCAGCCGCTGTGGCTCGGGTCGGTGAAGTCCAACATCGGCCACACCCAGGCCGCGGCCGGGATCGCGGGAGTGATCAAGATGGTGCAGGCGATGCGCCACGGCGTGCTGCCCGCCACGCTGCACATCACCGAGCCCACCGCCGACGTGGACTGGGCGGCCGGGACGGTCCGGCTGCTCGACCAGGCGCGGCCATGGCCCGAGGTCGCGCGTCCGCGCCGGGCGGCGGTGTCGGCGTTCGGCTACAGCGGTACCAACGCGCACGTGATCCTGGAGCAGGCGCCGGTCGTCGAGGTCCCGACGAGCGAGCCGGTCGAGGACCGCGGCGGCCTGCTGCCGCCGCTCGTGCTCTCGGCCCGGACCGCCGCCGCCCTGCCGGACCAGGCACGTGCCCTGCTCGCACACCTGGACGGCGAACCGGACCTGCTGGACGTCGCCTACTCGCTGGCGAAGCACCGCCCGCTGTTCGGCCACCGGGCCGCGATCGTCGGAGCCGACCTCGCCGAGGTGCGCGCCGCGCTGTCCACTTTGGAGGGAGCGGTCACGGGACGCGCGCGTTCGGGTGGCACCACGGCGTTCCTGCTCCCCGGCGAGGAGGCGCGGCGAGCCGGGATGGGCGCCGAGCTGTACGCCGACTTCCCCGTTTTCGCCAGGGAGTTCGACCGCGTGGCGAACGGGTTCGACGACTACCTCGGCCGTTCGCTGCGCGAGGTGATGTTCGCCGAGGCCGGGTCGGTCGCCGCGCAGCTGCTCGACCGGACCGAGTTCGGCCAGGCCGCGGTGTTCACCATCGGGGTCGCGCTGGCCGGCTTGCTGGAAGGGTGGGGCCAGCGGCCCGACGTGCTGGTGGGTCACTCCGTCGGCGAGATCGCCGCCGCACACCTGGCCGGGGTGCTGTCCCTGGCGGACGCCGTGAAACTGGTCGCCCACCGCGGCCAGCTGATGGCCGAGGTGCCCGCCGGTGAGGTGCTCGACGACGATCTGCTGGACGAGCTGGCTGACATCGCGGGGGAGCTCACCTACGACGAACCGCGCGTTCCCGTCATGTCCACCGTGACCGGTGGCCCCGCTGACCTCCGCGACCCGGAGCACTGGGTGAACCACTGCCGCGGGACCGGGCAGTGGGCGGACGCCGTTCGGGCGACCGGGGCGACGCGGTTCGTGGACCTGGGCACGGGCATCGAGCTGGAGGACGACGCCGTCCTCGTGCAGGTGCGGCCCGAGGCGCGCTCGGTGCTGCTGGCCGCCGGCCAGTTGCACGTGCTGGGCGCGGGGGTCGACGTGGCGCGCATGTTCGCCGGTCGCACTGCGAAGATCGTGCCGCTGCCGGACTACGTCTTCCACCGCACCCGCTACTGGCCCACGGTCGACATGGAGGCCCTCCATGCCGTCGGCGATCACGAACTGCCTTCCCCGCGGTCCGCGGTCGACCAGGAGACCGTGCCGGTTTCCCTTGAGCTGACCGGGGAAGGGCTGCTGCGGTTCGTCCTCGCGGAAGCGGCGGACCTGCTCGGCTACGCCGACGCGGACGAGATCGACCCGGAGGCGCACTTCCTGGAGTTCGGCTTCGACTCGCTGACGGCGGTGAAGCTGCGGAATCGGATCGCGAGCGCGGCCGAGGTCACGCTGAGCGCCTCGGTGGTGTTCGAGCACCGGACCCCGACGGGGCTGGCGGCGCACCTGCTGGGCCTGCTGACCGGCGCGGCTCCGCCCGCGCCCACCGGGGACCCGGTGAAGGAGCTGTTCTTCGAGGCGGTCCGCGGTGGCCGGGTCGAGGACGGCATCGCGCTGCTGAGCGCGGCGGCGAACCTGCGGCCGAAGTTCGGCGGTCTGGCCGACCTCGGCGGGGCACCGCGTCCGCTGACGCTGGCCGACGGCCCGGACGGCCCGCGACTGCTGGCCGTGCCGCCACCCGCGGCGATGGGCGGGGAGTACCAGTACGCGAAGCTCGCGGCCCGGTTCCGCGGCAAGCGCGGGGTTTCCGCGCTGCCGATGCCGGGATTCCACGCCGGCGAGCAGCTACCCGCCGATTTCGACGCGCTGCTGGAGGTGCTGGAGGAGAGCGTCCGGCTGGGTGCGGGTGACGCGCCGTTCGCGTTGCTCGGCTACTCCTCCGGCGGCGTGCTGGCCTACGCGCTGGCGGCGCGGCTGGAGAAGTCCGGCCTCGCCCCGGCGGCCGTTGTGCTGCTGGACAGCTACGAGATGGACGGCGGCGGCGACGCGACCGCGGACACGGTGGCGGACATGGCAACGGGCATGCTCGAACGCGAAGAGCAGTACGGCCCGTTCGACCGCGACAAGCTGACCGCGATGGCGTGCTACCTCGGCCTGCTCGAGTCGGCCGTGCTGGGCGAGGTGGCCGCGACGACGGTGCTGGTCCAGCCCGAACACCGCTTCAGCACCGGCTCTACTCCCAGCGGCGCCGGCGAGGACCCGTCGACGTGGCGCACTACCTGGCACCGGGCCGACGCGGTCATCACGGTGCCGGGTGACCACTTCAGCCTCGTCGACACCGACGCCGAGACCACGGCGAAGGCCGTGGACACTTGGCTGGGCGCACTTTCCTGACCTCCTCTGCCAGGGCGGCGCCCTCAATTCCCCTGCGGGGCGCCGCCCTTCCTGCTCGCGCGTCGGGTGCGCGAGGCGGCGAGACGCCCTGCGATGCCGTCCAGGACCAGGTCCAGGCCGAAGTCCACCGAACTCGCCGGGGGGTAGTCGCCTTGGGCGGCGAGGGCGGCCAAGCGGGTGTAGCCGCTCTCGGTCAGACGCGGTTGGAGGAACGACCGGACATCGGTGGCCCGCGAGGGGAAATCGGCCGAGTCCGGGTCGGAGCCCGCCCGGAGGCGTTCGGCCGTGGCGCGGGTGAAGTCCTCCACCAGCAGGACGCAGCCGATCGCGTCCACACCGGACAGTCCGGTCGTCGGCATGGCCGCCAGCAGTAGTTCGGTCCAGCGCAGGCGGTGCGGGGTGACCGCGCTGCCGCGGAACGGGAGGTCCAGCAGCCACGGGCGGGCGCGGTAGCGGTCCAGCGCGGCGTACGCCCAGGCCCGCGCGGTGGTTCGCCAGTCCGCACCGCCCAGTGGTGGTGGTGGCCCGAAACCCGTGTCCGCCAACAGGACCAGCAATTCGTCCTTCGAGCCGACGTAGCGGTACAACGCGTTGGTGGTCAGGCCGAGCGAAGCGGCGATGTTGGGCAGCGACGCCGCGGCCAGGCCGTCGGCGTCGGCGAGTTCGACGGCGGCGGCCACGATCTGGGGCAGGCTGTGGGATGGCTTGGGACCGCGGCGGGGCCTCGGCGTGGCAACCCACGCCGGGGCCAGCCCTGGTGGCAGGTCCGGACGTTCGTCCGGCTCGGGTTCGGTCGGCATCTATCGCTCCGCTGTCTGATTCGGTAAACTGTGTAACTCTTGCACTAATCTGAGCTGGGGGCGAGTGGATGTGAGCGAGAACAATCGGTTCGGGCCGGGCCCTGTCACCGAGCTGGACCGGAAGTTGGCGGCCACCGAGATCGAGCACGCGCGAACGACCGGCGAGTACGACGGCGAGGAGGCCGCCCGGCGGCTCGCCCGCGTCCGGCTCGCCACCACGCACACCGCGCTGCGCGTCGCGGTCAGGGGGCAGGGCGAGGGGATCGTCCCGCCGGTGCTCCAGGTGGCGCCGCAGGTCGCGGGTGTGCTGTGGGTGTTCCTCAGCGTTGCCAACTTCGTCGTCTGGCTGCTCATCGGGTTGATCGACGGGCAGTGGAACCCGCTGTGGCTGATCTGCGTGGTGCTCGGCAGCGGGGTGCTGGGGGCAGGCGTGTGGGCTGCCCGCGACCGGGCCCGCAGGCTGCGGATCACCGCTGATGGCGCCCCCTGAGTAGGGGTGGCTTCCCCGTTCGTTGCCGTTGCGATAAACTGTGCTAGCCATGCACTATTTATCTCGTCGACTCCGCCGAGGTCGAAATGGGGGCGTCATGTCGGAGAACGCAGAAGAGGCCCGGTTATCGGGTAGTCCAGCACGACGGGTCGTAACGATCATCTGGATGGTCGTCAGCGGCGTCCAGTTCGTGATCTGGCTGCTCATGAGCCTGATCAGCTCGTCCTTCAAGGCGCCGTTCTGGCTGTGGACGATCGGCATCGGCGGGGTTGCCCTGCTGGTGTGGTCGTACCTCGACCCGGCGCGGCGTGCCGGCAGGGGATCGGAGTGAACGACGTGCCCACGATGACTTTCGTCGAGTCGCCGGTCCAGTTGGACTCGGTGCGCAAGACCTATGGTTCCGGCGAGAACGCCGTGGAGGCGCTTGCGGGGGTCACCGTCGATTTCCCGGTCGGTACCTTCACCGCGGTGATGGGCCCGTCGGGGTCCGGCAAGAGCACGCTGCTGCACTGCGCGGCGGGCCTGGACGAGCCGACCTCCGGTCGCGTCACCCTGGTGGGGACCGACCTGAAGGGCAAGAGCGAGACCAAGCTGACCGAGCTGCGCCGCCAGCACGTCGCGTTCATCTTCCAGTCCTTCAACCTGATGCCCGCGCTGAGTGTCGAGCAGAACGTCGTCCTGCCGACGCTGTTGGCAGGCCGCGAGCCGGACCAGGCCTGGGTGAACCAGGTGATCGCGCGCGTCGGGCTGTCCGAGCGGGTGAAGCACCGTCCTGGTGAGCTGTCCGGCGGCCAGCAGCAGCGCGTCGCGATCGCCCGCGCGATCGCCGGCCGACCCTCGGTGGTCTTCGCGGACGAACCGACCGGTGCGCTCGACACGAACACCGCGCTCGAGGTGCTGACCCTGATGCGCGAGCTGGTGAGCGCGGGCCAGACCATCGTGATGGTCACCCACGACCCGGTGGCGGCGTCCTTCTCGGACAACGTGCTCTTCCTGGTGGACGGCCAAATCGTGACGCAGACGGCGACGCCGAGCGTCGAGGCCATCGCGTCGACCCTGGCCCAGCTGGGTGCCAGGGCCAAGCAGGCGCGGGGGCAGCGGTGACTTCGCGGCGGGTGGTGTTGGAGCTGGCGCTGGCCAGCCTGCGGTACCGGGCGGCCGCGTCGCTCGCGTCGTTCGTCGCGATCCTGATCGGCTGCGGCCTGCTCATCGCCTGCGCTGGTCTGTTCGAGACGGCGATCGTCCTGCAGGCGCAGCCGCAGCGGCTCGCCGCGGCGCCGATCGTGGTCGGCGGTTCGTCGGCGTTCAAGCTGCCGGACGAGGAGTCGGAGGTGGTCCCGTACGCCGAGCGCGCCGGGCTGCCCGTCGACCAGGTCACCAAGATCGGTGCGGTGCAGGGCGTCCAGCGCGCCGTCCCGGACGTGTCGTTCCCCGCGGTGCTGCTGCGCGACGGCTCGTCGCAGGCGGTCGACTCGTCCGTCCTTTCCGGACATGGCTGGGACTCCGCCGCCCTCGGCGGTTACGCCCTGCGCGAGGGCGATCAGCCGCAGAACTCGGGCCAGGTCGTGGTGGACTCGGCTACCGCGGCCACTGCCGGGATCAGGGCCGGTGGGAAGGTCGACCTCGCGGTGGACGGGCGGAGGCAGTCCTTCACCGTCAGCGGGATCGCGGAGCCGGATCAGACCGTGCGGGCGCCCGCGTTCTTCTTCTCGGCCTCTGACGCGCGGCAGTTCTCCCCGCGCCAGGGCCGTTCCGACCTCGTCGGGGTGTTCCCGGCCGAAGGCGTGGACGCGGGTGAGCTGGCCGCGCGCATCGCGGAGCAGGTTCCCGGCGTCAGCGTGCTGACCGGCGACGAGCGCGGCTCGGCCGAGTTCCTCGGCGTCGACAACAGCAGGCTCCCGCTGATCCTGCTGGCCGCGGTGTTCGGCGGCATGGTGCTGGTGGTCATGGCACTGGTCGTTTCCGCGACCATCAGCCTCGCGGTCCAGCAGCGCAAGCAGGAGCTCGCGCTGCTGCGGGCCACCGGCGCGACGCCGAGGCAGGTGCACCGGATGGTGCTCGCCGAGACCATGGCCGTCGGAGCGGTCGCCGCGCTGTGCGGCGTGGTCCTCGGCAGCCTGCTCGGCCACCAGATCTTCGACACCAGCGTGTCGCTCGGCATCGCACCGGACGAGTTGGTGTTCCGGCAGGGCATCATCGCGTTCGGCGCGGGCGTCATCGTGACGCTCTTGATCGTCTACGCCGCCGCGTGGTTCGCCGCGCTGTCCGCGTCGCGGGCCCGGCCGATCCAGGCGCTGGCCGAGGCCGCGATCCCGAGTGCGAGGGTGCACCCCTTGCGCCGCAAGGCTGCGGGGGTGTGCGCCGTCGTGACGGTGCTGCTCGCCGGCACCACGATGTTCATGCCCGCGGACGTCGCGTCCGCGATCGGCGGCCCGGCGGTGCTCACCGGCGCCATCGCGGTGGCGCTGATCGGCCCGGAGATCCTGACCTTCGTCGCGGACCGCTTCGGTCCGCACATCCGGCGGGTCGGTGGCCGGGACGCCGCCCTCGCGGTGATCAACTCACGGGTGCGCGCCGTGGCGTTCGCCGCGGCGCTCACGCCGATCACGCTCGCGACGGCGGTCGCGCTCGGCAACGTGTACTCGGTGACCACCGCGCAGAACGCCCAGGTCGCGGCTTATGTCGACCAGTTGACGGCCGACGTGGTGGTCAGCGCGGGCAGCGGCGCGATCCCGCAGGACGAGTTCGAACAGATCCGGACCACTCCGGGCGTCGGCACCGCGTCGCCGCTGATCACCAGCTCCGGCTGGATCGAGCAGCCCTACGACGGCAACGGCAGCGACCCGCTGCGCCTGATGGGCGTGGCCGCCGAGGACCAGGGCGGCACCGTGCTCGGCACCGCGGTCACCGAGGGATCGCTGAAGGACCTCAAGGGTGACTCGGTCGCGCTGCCGCAGGACGTCGCGGACGATCTTGAGATCAAGCTCAAGGACAAGATCACCATGCGGCTCGGTGACGGGGCGCAGGCGCAGGTCACCGTGGTCGCGCTGCTCGACAGCCCGTCGAGCTACGCGAGCATGGTCCTGCCCGCCGAACTCCTGGCCGCGCACACCACCAGCGGCCTGCCCGCACAGGTGCTGGTGAAGGCCACCAAAGGGCAGGACGCGAGCGACCTCGTGTCCGCGCTCTCCGACCGGCTGAAGGACTGGCCGGGCGTCTCCGTCGGCGACGACGACGCGCTGTTGGCGAATTTCCAGGCGGGCGCCGACGTCGAGGCGATGATCAACTACCTGCTGGCGGTGTTGGCGATCGCCTACGCGGCGATCGCGGCGGTGAACACCCTGGCCGTCGCCGTGCTGGCCCGTCGCCGGGAGTTCGGCGCCCAGCGGCTCGCCGGCGCGGACCGCGGGCAGGTCCGGCGGATGCTGTTCATCGAGGGCGGCATCGTGGCGGTGGTCGGGCTGGTGCTCGGCATGGGGATCTCGCTGTTCACCGTGCTGCCGATGGCGATCACGACCGGCGAGATCATCCCGTCCGGTCCGATCTGGGTGTTCCTCGCCGTGGTGCTCGCGGTGTTCCTGATCGTCTGGCCGGTGACCGCGCTCTCCGCGCGCCTCGCCATGCGGCACAGCCCGATCGAAGCGATCACGTTGCCAGGGCAGTAGCGGGATTCATGCGCGTTCCGGGTGGAATCCTCCCGGAACGCGCATAATTCTTTAGGGGTTCGCGGGCCTGCCCGGCGTGGATAGTCTCGAATTCGACTATCCGCACCGGGCAGGCCCGGTTCCTTTTCTGGAGTGAATTCCAATGCGCGTACTACTGGCTGCTTCGTCGTCGCCCGCGCGATTGCACAACCTGGTGCCCCTGGCGTGGGCGCTGCGGACCGCGGGTCATGACGTGAAGATCGCCGGACGGTCGTCGTTCATCGACGAGGTCCTCCGCACCGGCTGCGTCGCCGTCGACCTCGAAGACGGCGACGAGACCAGGCTCGCCGAGTCCGCGGCGCTGGTCGAGTTCGCCGAGCTGTGGCGGCCGGAAGTGGTCGTCTCCGACGCGCGGGCGCAGGCGGGAACGGTGGCCGCCCGTGCCGTCGATGCCGTCGCGGTCCGGTTGCTGGGAGCGCTGGACGAGCCGGACGCCGGAACCGCCGACACGACGTTCGACACCGTGCCGCCGTCTCTGCGGGACGCGGGCACGGGAGCCCGCACTGTCCGGCACGTGCCCTACTTCGGCCCTGTCGTGGTGCCGAACTGGTTGCGCCGCAAGACGAGGCGCAGCCGGGTTCTGCTCTCGCTCACCGACGCGACGCTGTTCGAGCCGGTGTTCGCCGCCGTCGCCGGGCTGGACGTCGAGGTCCTGTGCGCGACCGATCCCGACCGGGTGCCTGCCGGGATCGCCGTGCCGGCAGGCGTGCGGTTCGTCGATTCCGCACCGCCTGCCGCGCTGCTGCCGACGTGCGCCGCGGTCGTCCACGACGGCGACGCCGCCCTCGCGCTCGCGGCGGCGACGCACGGCCTGCCGCAGCTCTCCTTGACCGAATCGGCGATCGCCGCGCGCATCGCCACGGCCGGTGCCGGCCACGTGGGATCCGCCGAGCGGATCCCGGAACTGACCGCGGACGACGCGCTTCGCGGTGCCGCGAACGCGCTGCGGGACGAGATCGCCGCCCTGCCCGCGCCGCGCGCGATGGCGGCCGAACTGACCCGCTGAATTGAGGGGCCACCCCGGCCCCATTAGGGGTGGGGTGGTGGACAAGACCTCGGTAGCGTTTTCGACGTGGCACCTTCCACCCCTTTTCGCGGTTAGGTGGTCGATTACGTGAGTACCGTTTCTTCTGTTATTTCCCGGCCGAACGCCGGAATGGGGGCAGTGGCGTGAGCGCCGAGAATGAGCGGAAACTGCTCGACTACCTGAAGCGCGCGACCACCGATCTGCGCGAGGCCAAGCGGGCCCTGCACGAGGGCCGGCAGCGCGACGCCGAGCCGATCGCGATCGTCGGCATGGACTGCCGCTACCCCGGATGGGTCTCCTCCCCGGAGGACCTCTGGGAACTGGTCGACAACGGCACCGACGCGATCAGCGCGTTCCCGACCGACCGCGGCTGGCCGCTGGACCGGCTCTACGACCCGGCCGGGGAGCGCGTCGGCACCACGAACACGCGCGAAGCCGGTTTCCTCCACGCCGCCGCGGAGTTCGACCCGGAGTTCTTCGGGATCTCGCCGAGGGAAGCGCTCACGATGGACGCCCAGCAGCGGCTGCTGCTCGAGACGTCCTGGACCGCGCTGGAGCGCGCGGGCATCGTGCCGGAGACCCTGCGCGGCAGCAGCACCGGTGTGTTCGTCGGGGTGATGTACCACGACTACCCCGGCCACGCCGCCGCGGGCAGCGTCGTCTCCGGTCGGGTCGCCTACGCGCTCGGGCTGGAAGGCCCGGCGGTCTCGGTGGACACCGCGTGCTCGTCCTCGCTGGTCGCCCTGCACTGGGCCGCGCAGGCGCTGCGCCGCGGCGACTGCTCGCTGGCCCTCGTCGGTGGCGTCACGGTGATGGCGACGCCCGAGACGTTCGTCTACTTCAGCGAGCAGCGCGGCCTCTCGGACGACGGCCGCTGCAAGGCCTTCGCCGCCGGTGCCGACGGCACCGGCTGGGGCGAGGGCGTCGGCGTGCTCGTCGTCGAGCGCCTGTCCGACGCCCGGCGCCTCGGCCACGACGTCCTCGCGGTCGTGCGCGGCAGCGCGGTGAACTCCGACGGCGCCTCCAGTGGTCTGACCGTCCCCAACGGACCGGCGCAGCAGCGGGTGATCCGGCAGGCGCTCGCCGACGCTGGACTGTCCGAAAAGGACGTCGACCTGGTCGAGGGCCACGGCACCGGCACGAAGCTGGGTGACCCGATCGAGGCGCAGGCGCTGCTGGCGACCTACGGTCAGCACCGCGAGACGCCGCTGTGGCTCGGCTCGCTCAAGTCCAACATCGGGCACACGCAGGCGGCCGCCGGTGTCGGCGGCGTGATCAAGGTCGTGCAGGCCATCCGGCACGGCGTGCTGCCGAAGACCCTGCACGTGGACGCCCCGTCGCCGCACGTCGACTGGTCGGCGGGGGCGGTCGAACTGCTCACCGAGGCCCGTGAGTGGCCCGCGGTGGCGCGGCCCCGCCGGGGCGCGGTGTCGTCGTTCGGCATCAGCGGCACCAACGCCCACGTGATCATCGAGCAGGCGGCCCCCGCTCCCGAGGAGCCGGACTGCCGTGTCGAACTCCCCGTGGTCGCGTGGCCGGTTTCGGCGGATTCCGCGGCTGCCGTCGCGGCTCAGGCCCAGCGGCTCGTCGACCGCTTCGAGGCGGGGAACTGCCTGGAGGACATCGGTTTCTCCCTGGCCACCACCCGCTCGGCGCTGGACCACCGCGCCGTCGTCGTCGGCTCCGGGAACGCCGAGGTGCTCACCGGGCTGCTCGCGCTCGCCGAGGGCGAGGACGCGCCGAACGTGGTCCGCGGCCGCCGGGGCACCGGTCGAACGGCCTTCCTGTTCACCGGCCAGGGCGCCCAGCGTGCCGGGATGGGCGCGGTCCTCTCCGCGAAGTACCCGGTGTTCGCCGAGGCCCTCAAGGTCGTGTGCGACGGGCTCGACCTCGACCGGACGGCACTGGCCGACGCCGAAGCGCTGGCGCGGACCGGGGTCACGCAGCCCGCGCTGTTCGCGTTCGAGGTCGCGCTGTACCGGCTGCTCGAGTCGTGGGGCGTCCGGCCCGACCACCTTCTGGGCCACTCGATCGGCGAGTTGGCCGCGGCCCACGTCGCGGGCGTCCTCTCGCTCGACGACGCCTGCACGCTCGTCACCGCCCGCGCCCGGCTCATGCAGGCGCTGCCGGAGGGCGGTGCGATGGTCGCGATCCAGGCCACCGAGGCCGAACTCACCCCGTTGCTGACGGCCGGGGTGAGCATCGCGGCGATCAACGGCCCCGACTCGGTCGTGGTCTCGGGCACCGAGGACGCCGTCGCCGCCGTCGTCGCGCGCTTCGAGGGGCGCAGAACGTCGAAGCTGCGTGTCTCGCACGCCTTCCACTCGCCGCTGATGGAGCCGATGCTGGCCGAGTTCGCCGCCGTGGCCGGGAAGCTCACCTACGCCAGGCCCGAAATCCCGATCACCTCCACGGTGTCCGCCGACGCCGACCTCGCCACGCCGGAGTACTGGGTGGACCAGGTCCGCGCCACCGTCCGGTTCGACGACGGCGTGCGCTCCCTCGTCGGCGAAGGCGTTCGGACGTTCGTCGAGATCGGCCCGGTGGCGGTGCTCACGACGGCCGCGAGCACCGCGCTCGACGATGAGTCGCTCCTCTTCGTCCCGGCCGTGCGCCAGGACCGCGACGAGGCCCACTCCGTCGTCACCGCGGTCGCGAGCCTGCACGCCCGAGGGGTTCCCGTCGACTGGCGGGCGTTCTACCCCGGGGCCCGCCGCGTCGAGCTGCCGACCTACGCCTTCCGCCGCACTCGCTACTGGCAGGCCACCACCACCGCGACCGGCGACGCCGGGGACCACGGCCAGCAGGCCGCCGCGCACCCGATGCTCAGCGCCGTCGTCCGGGTGCCGGGGGTGGACGCGGTGGTGCTCACCGGACGGCTGTCCGCGGCCACCGTGCCGTGGGTCGCTGACCACGTGGTGCTCGGTGCGGTCCTGCTGCCCGGGACGGCGTTCGTCGAGCTGGCGCGCCGCGCCGCCGACGAGGTCGGCTACGCCGGGATCGAGGAACTGACGCTGCAGGCCCCGCTCACCCTCGCCGAGGGCGCGGGCGCGGCGATCCAGGTTTCCGTCGAAGCCGAGGAGGACGGCCGCAGGCGGGTGACCATCCACTCGCGCCCCGACGGTGAGGACGGCTGGATCCGCCACGCCGACGGGTTCGTGACGGCCGAGGCGGAAGGGCCCTCGTTCGACCTCGCCGAGTGGCCGCCCGCGGGTGCTGTCGAGGTCGCGCTCGCCGACCCCTACGCCCAGCTCGCCGACGCGGGCTACCATTACGGCCCGGCGTTCCAGGGCCTGCGCGCGATGTGGCGGCGCGGTGACGAGGTGTACGCCGAGATCACCCTCCCCGACGGCGCCGACGCCCGCGACTACGGCCTGCACCCGGCACTGCTCGACGCCGCGATGCACGCCCAACTGCTCGGTCCGGCCCCGCAGGACGGCGAGGCCGGACCGATGCTCCCCTTCTCCTTCAGCGGCACGACCTTGCACGCCGCCGGGGCGGGCGCGCTGCGCGTCCACGTGTCGCCGACCGGCCGGGACACCATCGCGCTGCTGGTCGCCGACGCCACCGGAGCACCGGTGCTGTCCGTGGCATCGCTGGCCGCGCGCCCGATCTCGCTCGGCAGGCTGGCGCCGAACTCGCTGTTCCGCGTCGCCTGGGAGCCCGCGTCGGGCGCCGGGCACACCGGCGCCACGAAGGTCTTGGAAGTGAGGAAGCCGGACGGCCGGGTTCCGGAGCAGGCCCGCGCGGTCACCTTGGCGGTGCTCGCCGCGATCCGGGAATCGGACCCCGGAACCCGCCTGGCCGTGGTCACGCGCGGCGCGGTGTCGGTGCACGGCGAGGACGTCGACCCGGCCATCGCCCCGGTGTGGGGCCTGGTGCGGGCGGCCGAGGCCGAGAACCCCGGCCGGTTCGTGCTCGTCGACGGTGATGACGTCGAAGCCGCGCTGGCCTGCGGCGAACCCGAGGTGGCCGTCCGCGACGGCGAGGTCGTGGTGCCGCGCCTGGTCGCGGCAACGCCGCGGTCCGGTGCGCTGGGCTGGAAGCCCGAGGGCACGGTCCTGATCACCGGCGGCACGGGCGGGCTCGGCGCCGTCGTCGCGAGGCACCTGGTGGCGAACCACGGTGTCCGACGCCTGCTGCTCACCAGCCGCAGGGGCGCCGACGCTCCCGGCGCGGCCGATCTGCGGGACGAACTCACGGAGCTGGGCGCCGAGGTCACCATCTCCGCCTGCGACGTCACCGACCGCGCGGCGGTGCGGGCGCTGGTGGACGGGGTCGAGCTGACCGCGGTCCTGCACGCCGCGGGCGTCCCGTCCGCCGGTCGCGTCGAGAACCTCACCGCCGACGAGCTCGACCGCGTCTTCGCCCCGAAGGTCGACGGCGCCTGGCACCTCCACGAGCTCACCAAGGACCTCGACGCGTTCATCCTGTTCTCCTCCGCCGCGAGCACCGTCCTCGCGGCGGGACAGGCGGGGTACGCCGCCGCCAACGCCTTCCTCGACGAACTGGCCCACCACCGCCACGCCCAGGGACTCCCGGCGACGGCGCTGGACTGGGGCGCCTGGGCCGAGGACGGCGGCATGGCCGGAGAACTGGAGGAGGCCGACCTCCGTCGCCTGCGCAGGCTCGGCACCCCGCCGATGGCGACCGTCGACGCCCTCGCCCTGCTCGACAGCTGCCTCGTCGCCGACGACGCCGTGCTCGCCCCGGTGAAGCTCGACTTCCCGGCCCTGCGCGCCCGCGGCGACACCCTCTCGCCGATCCTGCGCGGGCTGGTCAAGCCCGCGACCCCGCGCCGAACGGCCTCGAAGAGCGACGGCGCCGTGGCGGCCCGGCTGGCCTCGCTGCCGGAGTCCGAACGTGAGGCGTACCTCTTGGAGGTCGTGTCCGGCCAGGTAGCGGTGGTGCTGGGGCTCGCTTCGGCGACGTCCGTCGACTCCGGGCGGGCCTTCCAGGAGATGGGTTTCGACTCCCTGACCTCGGTGGAGCTGCGCAACCAGCTCGGCGCGCTGACCGGCCTGAAGCTGACCGCGACCATCGTGTTCGACCACCCGACGCCCGTCGCGCTCGCCAGGCGGCTGGACGCGCTGCTCGGCCAGGGGCGCGGTCCCGCCGAGCCGCTGCTCACCGAGATCGACCGCCTGGAGGCGCTGCTCGCGGGCGCCGGGTCGCTCAACGGTTCCACCGTGAAGGTCGCCGCCCGGCTCGACGCGCTGGTCCGCAAGTGGGCCGTCGCGAACACCGGCGGCACCGAGGCCGCGCACCTGGACGAAGCCACCGACGACGAGCTCTTTGCCGTGCTGGACGACGAATTGGGCATGCGATGAACGGGAAAGCCATGGGGAACGAGGACAAGCTCCGCGACTACCTGAAGCGCGCGGCGGCCGACCTGCAGGCGGCGCGGCGTCGAGTGCAGGAGTTGGAGGCCAGGAACGCCGAACCCATCGCGATCATCGGGATGGGCTGTCGCTACCCCGGTGGCGTCCGCACACCGGACGACCTGTGGACGATGGTCGACGAGGGTCGCGACGTGATCGGGGAGTTCCCCGCCGACCGCGGCTGGGACCTCGAGGGCATCTACGACCCGACGCCAGATCGGCCCGGCAAGACCTACACGCGCCACGGCGGGTTCCTCTACGGGGCACCGGACTTCGACGCCGAGTTCTTCGGCATCAGCCCTCGCGACGCCCGCCGTGCCGACCCGCAGCAGCGCATCCTGCTCGAGGCCTCGTGGGAGGCGTTCGAGAGCGCCGGGCTCGACCCGCAGTCGCTCAAGGGCAGCCCGACCGGCGTCTACGCCGGGGTGATGTACCACGACTACAGCGGGGGCAGCCCCGACGGCAGCCTGGTATCCGGACAGGTCTCCTACACCCTCGGGCTCGAAGGCCCGTCGGTGTCGGTGGACACCGCTTGTTCGTCGTCGCTGGTCGCGCTGCACATGGCCGCGCAGGCCCTGCGTGACGGAGACTGCACGCTCGCGCTGGCGGGCGGCGTCGCGGTGATGGGCACCCCGGAGATGTTCATCGACTTCAGCGGGCGTCGCGGGCTCGCTGCCGACGGCCGCAGCAAGTCCTTCTCGGACGACGCCGACGGCACGTCGTGGGCCGAGGGCGTCGGCGTCCTGGTGCTGGAGCGGCTTTCCGACGCGCGCCGCAACGGACATCGCGTCCTCGCGCTGCTCCGCGGCACCGCGGTCAACCAGGACGGCGCCAGCAACGGCTTCTCCGCGCCCAACGGCCCGTCGCAGGTCCGGGTGATCGAGGCCGCGCTGGTCGACGCCGGGCTGTCGCGGTCCGATGTGGACGTCGTGGAGGCCCATGGCACCGGCACCGCGCTCGGCGACCCGATCGAGGCGCAGTCGCTGCTGGAGACCTACGGGCAGCGCACCACGGGCGAGCCGCTGCTGCTCGGCTCGATCAAGTCCAACATGGGGCACCCGCAGGCCGCGGCCGGGGTCGCGGGCGTGATCAAGATGGTGCAGGCGCTGCGACACGGCCGGGTGCCGCGCACGCTGCACGTCGGCACACCGTCGACGCACGTCGACTGGACGGCGGGCGCGGTCGAACTGGTCACCGAGCCGCGCGACTGGCCGGAGGTGGCCCGTCCGCGCCGCGCCGCGGTGTCGTCGTTCGGGGTCAGCGGCACCAACGCGCACATCATCCTGGAACAGGCGCCGGGGGACGACGTTGCCGAGAGCCCTGTGGTCGCGGTCGGCCCGCTGGTGCTGTCGGCGAAGACCCCGGCCGCGCTGGCCGAGGCCGCTGTCCGGTTGGCGTCCCACGTGCGGACCTCCGGCGACGCGCTCGCCGACGTCGCGCACACCCTCGTCACCGGGCGCGCGAAGCTCGACCACCGGGCCGTCGTGCTCGCGGCGGACCGCGCGCAGGCCGTCGAGGCGCTGAGCGCGCTGGCGGTGGGCGGCTTGCGGACCGACGTCGTCACCGGCACCGCCGACGTCCGCGGCAAGACCGTGTTCGTCTTCCCAGGGCAGGGTTCCCAGTGGACGGGCATGGCCACCGAGCTGCTGGACCAGTCGCAGGCGTTCGCCGAGCGGATGGCCGAGTGCGACGCCGCGCTGCGGGAGTTCACCGAGTGGTCGGTGCTCGCCGTGCTGCGCGGTGAACCCGGCACCCCGCCCGCCGACCGGGTGGACGTCGTCCAGCCGGTGCTGTGGGCGGTGATGGTCTCGCTGGCCGCGCAGTGGCGGGCGCTCGGTGTCGAGCCGGACATGGTGATCGGCCACTCGCAGGGCGAGATCGCCGCCGCGACCGTGTCGGGCGCACTGTCCGTCCAGGACGGTGCGCGGGTGGTCGCGTTGCGCAGCAAAGCGATCGGGGACGTGCTCGGCGGCCGCGGCGGCGGGATGCTCGCCGCGGGGGTCTCCGCCGCCGACCTGCGGTCCCGGCTCGACGCCTGGGACGGCCGGATCTCGCTGGCCGCCGACAACGGCGCCACCTCGGCCGTGCTGTCGGGTGACGGTGACGCGCTCGACCAGTTGCGCGACCAGCTCGTCGCCGAGGGCTTCCGCGCCAAGCGCGTGCCGGTGGACTACGCGTCGCACTCCGCGCACGTCGAGCACCTCTCCGACCGCCTGCTGGTCGACCTCGGCCCGATCGCACCTCGTCGGGGTGACATCGCCATGACGTCCACGGTGACCGAGGAGCCGGTCGGCGAGGCCACGGTCGGCGCGGGCTACTGGTTCGCCAACCTGCGCACCACCGTCCGGTTCGCGCCGGTCGTGGCGAAGCTCGCCGCAGCGGGCTACACGCGGTTCGTCGAGGTGAGCCCGCACCCGGTACTGGCCATGAGCATCCAGGAGACCCTGGACGACGTCGGGCGCACCGGCACCGTCGTGGGCACCCTGCGCCGCGACGAGGGCGGGCTGACCCGGTTCACCACCTCGCTCGCCGAGCTGTACGTCCGCGGTGGCGCGGCGGACTGGACTTCGCTGGTTCCCAGCGCGCGGACGGTCGACCTGCCGACGTACCCGTTCCAGCACCAGCGCTTCTGGCTCGACGAGGAAGCCGCGGCACCAGCCGCGCCCGCGTCGGTGGCCGACCAGGAGTTCTGGCAGGACGTCACGACCGGTGACGTCGACGCGCTCGCCGCCCGGCTCGGCGTCGAGCCCGCCCCGCTCGCGGAACTCGTCCCGGCGCTCGCCTCGTGGCACGCCAACCGCACCGCCAAGTCCACTGTGGACTCATGGCGCTATCGCGTCTCGTGGGCACCGCTGGGCGGCGTCACCGGCGGGCTGACCGGCACCTGGCTGGTCGTCGTCCCGGCGGGCGTCCCCGAAGCGGCCGAGTTGGCCGCCGCGCTCGCCGAGCAGGGCGACGTCGTGCGGGTCGTCTCGGCCGCGGACCGCGCGGCACTGACCGAGGTGCTCACCGGGGCGATGGCGGTCCGCCCGTTCGACGGCGTGCTGTCGCTGCTCGCCCTCGACCCCCGCGAGCACCCGGAGCACCCGGCGCTGAGCAGCGCTGTCGCCGGGACCATCGCGGTGTTGCAGGCACTGCGGGACGCCGATGCCGACGCGCCCGTCTGGGTGGTCACCCGCGGCGCGGTCGCGGTGGACGCGTTCTCCGACGCCGACCCGGCCGTCGCGGCGGTCTGGGGCCTCGGCACGGTCGTCGGTCTCGACCAGCCCGCGACCTGGGGCGGCCTGGTCGACCTCGACGGCACCGCGGACGTCGCGCGCCTGTGCGCCGTGGTGTCCGGGGTGAACGGTGAGGACCAGGTCGCGATCCGGCCGTCCGGGGTGTTCGCCCGGCGCATGGTGCACGCCCCGCTGAGCGGGACCGCGGCCGAGTGGAAGCCTCGCGGAACCGTGCTGGTCACCGGCGGCACAGGTGCTGTCGGAGCACAGGTCGCCCGGTGGCTGGCGGGCCGGGGCGCCGAGCACCTCGTGCTCACCAGTCGCCGCGGGCTCGACGCCGAAGGCGCACGGGAACTGGTCGAAGAGCTGGCTGGCACCCGCGTCACGGTCGTGGCCTGCGACGTCTCCGACGAGAGCGCGCTGGCGGCTCTGCTCGCCGAGCACCCACCGACCACCGTCGTGCACGCCGCGGGCGTGCTGACCGACGAGCCGCCACTGGGGGACGTGACGCCGGAGCAGTTCGCCGCCGCCACCCGCGCCAAGGTCGTCGGCGCCGCACTGCTCGACCAGCTCCTCGGCGACACCGAGCTGGACGCGTTCGTGCTGATGTCCTCCGGTGCCGCGGTGTGGGGCACCTCCGGCAGGCCCGCCTACGCCGCGGGCAACGCCTACCTCGACGCGCTCGCCCGCCGTCGTCGCGCCGCGGGGCGTACCGCGACCGCGATCGCCTGGGGTTCCTGGGGCGGCGGGGGCATGGTCGACGCCGAGGCGAGCGATCTCCTGCGCCGCACGGGTTTGGCCGAGATGGCGCCGGAGCTCGCGGTCGAAGCCCTTGGCCAAGCGCTCGACCACGACGAGAGCCAGCTGGTCGTCGCCGACATCGACTGGACCGTGTTCGCCCCGGTGTACCAGCTCGCGCGTCCGAGGCCGCTGCTGCGCGCGCTGCCCGAGATCGCCGACGACACCGCCGAGGCAGTGGAGGGCACCGGTGACCTGAAGGGGCGGCTGGCCCCTCTCACCCCCGCTGAGCAGCGGCGGACGCTGCTGGAGCTGGTGCGCGGCCAGGTCGCCGTGGTCGCCGGGTACGACGGGGGAGCGGCGGTCGATCCCACCCGCGCCTTCAAGGAGCTGGGCTTCGACTCCGTCACCGCCGTCGACCTGCGCAACCGGCTCGGCTCGGCCACCGGGCTGAAGCTCCCGGCGACCATCGCGTTCGACCACGTCAGCCCGCAGGCACTGGCCGAGCACCTGTGGACCCGGCTGTGCGAAGGGGAGACCGCTGTCCCGCTCGAAGTCGGGCTGGACCGCCTGGAGGCGGCCGCCGCCGCACTGGACGCGGCGGAGATCGACCGGTCCCGGATCGTCGCCCGGCTCCAGGCGGTGGTGTCCACCCTGCACAAGACCTTGGGGGGCACCAGGACCACCGACGTGCTGCAGACCGCGACCACGGACGAGCTGTTCGCCCTCATCGACAACGAACTCGGCGCCTGAGCGCGCCTCCACCCAGCGACAAGAGGTTGCCACGATGACTGACGAGAGCAAGCTGGTCGACTACCTGAAGCGGGTGACCGCCAACCTGCAGGAGACGCGGGAGCGGCTGCGCGAGGTGGAGGCCGCGGAGACCGAGCCGATCGCGATCGTCGCCATGGGCTGCCGGTACCCCGGCGACGTGCGCTCACCGGAGGACCTCTGGGAGCTGGTGGCCCATGGCCGCGACGCCATCGGCGCGTTCCCGGCCGACCGCGGCTGGGGTCTGGACACGATGTTCGACGCCGATCCCGACAGCCCCGGCACGAGCTACGTGAGCGAAGGCGGCTTCATCCACGACGTCGCCCAGTTCGACGCGTCCTTCTTCGGCATCTCGCCGCGCGAGGCGCTCGCCATGGACCCGCAGCAGCGGCTCGTGCTGGAGTTGGCGTGGGAGACCTTCGAACGCGGTGGCATCGCACCGCACTCCCTGGCCAAGCAGCAGGTCGGCGTGTTCCTCGGCAGCGGTGACCAGGACTACTACGACGAGCTGCCGCGGTCGGTGCTCGCCGGTGAGGTCCAGGACTACCTGAGCACCGG
This sequence comes from Umezawaea sp. cmx-9-4, assembly GCA_049997955.1. Classification (GTDB taxonomy): domain Bacteria; phylum Actinomycetota; class Actinomycetes; order Mycobacteriales; family Pseudonocardiaceae; genus Umezawaea. The sequence continues at coordinate 400,530 of JAEBDY010000007.1, forward strand.
CAACGCCGGTTCGGTCATCTCCGGCCGGATCGCCTACGCGCTGGGCCTCGAGGGACCTGCCATCACGATCGACACGGCCTGCTCGTCGTCGCTGGTCGCCCTGCACCTGGCCGTGCAGGCGCTGCGCCAGCGCGACTGCGCGCTGGCGCTGGCCGGTGGTGTGATGGTGATGTCGCGGCCAGGGCCCTTCGTGGCGTTCAGCCGCCAGCGCGGGCTCGCCGCGGACGGCCGCTGCAAGCCGTTCTCCGACAGCGCGGACGGCACCGGCTGGGCCGAGGGGGCGGGCACGCTCCTGCTGGAGCGGCTGTCCGACGCCCGCCGCAACGGCCACCCGGTCCTCGCCGTCGTGCGCGGCTCCGCGGTCAACCAGGACGGCGCGTCCAACGGCCTCACCGCGCCGAACGGCCCGTCGCAGCAACGGGTCATCCGCCAGGCGCTCGCGAACGCGCAGCTCTCGGCATCGGACGTGGACGCCGTGGAAGGCCACGGCACCGGCACCACACTGGGCGACCCGATCGAGGCCCAAGCCCTGCTCGCCACCTACGGCCAGGACCGGGACCGCCCGCTGAGGCTCGGCTCGATCAAGTCGAACATCGGCCACGCCCAGGGCGCGGCGGGTGTCGGCGGCGTGATCAAGATGGTGATGGCCCTGCGCAACGGTCTGCTGCCGAAGACCCTGCACGTCACCGAGCCGTCCACCGAGGTCGACTGGTCGGCCGGGAACGTCGAGCTGCTGCGCGAGGAGCACCCGTGGCCCACGGGCGAGAAGCCGCGCCGCGCCGGTGTCTCCTCGTTCGGTGTGAGCGGCACCAACGCACACGTGATCATCGAGGAAGCGCCCTCCGCCGAGGTCGACGGGGTCGCGCCCAGCTGGCCGGAAGGGGTCCCGGTCCCGTGGCCGGTCGCCGGGCACGGCACCGCCGCGCTGAAGGCGCAGGCAGGGCGACTGGGGTCCGTCGTGGACGGTCTGTCACCGCTCGACCTCGGGTTCTCGCTGGCGACCTCGCGGTCGCCGCTGAGCCACCGTGCCGTGGTGCTCGCCGACGCCGACGCGAAGTCCGCGCTCGCCGCCCTCGCCGACGGCGAACCGTCGCCCACCCTGGTCACCGGTGCGCCGGTCGAAGGGCTCACCGCGTTCCTGTTCTCCGGCCAGGGCTCGCAGCGCGCGGGCATGGGAGCCGAGCTGGCCGCCGCGTTCCCGGTGTTCGACGTCGCGCTGGACGAGGTCTGCGCGGAGCTGGACCAGCACCTCGATCGTCCACTCAAGACGGTCATCTCCGACAACCCGCGGCTGGTCAACCAGACCGGCTACACCCAGCCCGCGCTGTTCGCGATCGAGGTCGCGCTGTTCCGGCTGCTGTCCTCGTGGGGGTTCAAGCCCGACTTCCTGCTCGGCCACTCGGTCGGCGAACTCGCCGCCGCGCACATCGCCGGTGTGCTGTCGCTGGCCGACGCCGCGAAGCTCGTCGCGGCGCGGGCGAAGCTCATGCAGGCGCTCCCGAGCGGCGGGGCGATGGTCGCGCTGCAGGCGGCCGAGGTTGAGGTCACGCCGGTGCTCACCGCCGACGTGAGCATCGCCGCGATCAACGGCCCGGACTCCGTGGTGCTGTCGGGCACCGAGGACGCGGTCGCCACCGCGGTCGCGCGGTTCAAGGGCCGCAAGTCGTCGAAGCTGAAGGTGTCGCACGCCTTCCACTCGCCGCTGATGGAGCCGATGCTCGCCGAGTTCGCCGCGGTGGCCCGCACGCTCACCTTCTCCCAGCCCACGATCCCGTTGGTGTCCAACGTCTCCGGCGCGGTAGCGGGCGCCGAGGTCGCCACGCCGGAGTACTGGGTCTCGCACGTCCGCGCGACCGTCCGGTTCCACGACGGGATCACCGCGCTGAGCGCGCAGGGCGTCTCGCGGTTCGTCGAGGTCGGGCCCGACGGCGTGCTGTCCGCACTCGTCCGGCAGTCCTCGGACGCCGTGGTCGTGCCGGTCCTGCGCAAGGACCGCTCCGAGCCCCGTTCCGCGCTCACCGCGCTCGCCGAGCTGTTCGTCAGCGGCCTGGTCCCGGACTGGGCGGCGGTGTTCGGTGGCAGGGGCGCCCGGCGCGTCGACCTGCCGCCGTACGCCTTCCAGCGCAAGCGCTACTGGCTCGATGCCCGCGCCAACCGCGACGAGATGACCGCGGCGGGCCTCACCTCCGCCGGACACCCGCTGCTCGGCGCGGCCGTCGCGCTCGCCGACACCGATGGCGCCGTGCTCACCGGCAGGCTGTCCGTCGAGACCCACGCGTGGCTGGCCGAACACCGGCTCGGCGACGTCGTCACCGTTCCCGGCACGGCCTTCCTGGAGTTGGCGGTCCGCGCGGGCGACCAGGTCGGCTGCGGCCGGATCGAGGAGCTCACGCTCGGCAGTCCGCTGGTCGTCCCGGACCGCGGTGGTGTCCAGGTGCAGGTGGTGGTCGGGGCCGCTGGCGAGAACGGCGTCCGCGCCGTGAGCGTCTACTCGCGGCCGGAGGACACCGACGACCCGTGGACGTCGCACGCCGAGGGCACCGTCGCCCCGCAGTCGCACCGCGGTGTCGAGCTGACCGAGTGGCCGCCGCCCGGCGCCGAGCCGGTCGCGATCGACGGCCTGTACGACGACTTCGCCGACACCGGCCTCACCTACGGCCCCTTGTTCCGGTCGCTGCACGCGGTCTGGCGCCGTGGCCGCGAGGTGTTCGCCGAGGTCGTGCTGCCCGAGGACAGCGACGCCGACCGCTTCGGCCTGCACCCGGCCGCGCTCGACGCCTGCACGCACGCGCTCCGCGTCGCGGGCGGCGGTGACGGCGGGGTCGGCCGGGTCCCCTTCTGCTGGACCGGTGTCGAGCTGCACGCCACCGGGGCCTCGGCCCTGCGCGTGAGGTTCACGCCGACCACCGAGGACGGCTTCGAAGTCGCACTCGCCGACGCCGCGGGTCAGCCCGTCGCCACCGTCGCCGAGATCGTGTTCCGCGCGTTCACCGCACCGGTCGCCCCGGAAGCGCCGCTCTACCGGATCGAGTGGCGCCGTGCCGCGTCCGAGTCCACTGTGGACACGTCCGCTGTCGAGGTCTTCCACTGCGCGGGCAAAGCGGGCACCGCGGCGGAGACCCACTCGCTGACCCACCGCGTCCTCGCCGCCCTGCAGACCTGGCTCGCCGAGGAACACCCCCAGGACGCGCGCCTGGTCGTGGTCACCCGCGGCGCCGTCGCGGTCGGCGGCGACGTCACCGACCTCGCCGCCTCCGCGGCCTGGGGCCTCGTGCGCTCGGCGCAGGAGGAGAACCCGGACACGTTCGTGCTGCTGGACCTCGACGCCGACGCCGAGGTCGACGCCGTCCTGCCGCGAGTCCTCGCCGCCGGGGAATCGCAGGCCGCCGTCCGCTTCGGCACGGTCCTCGTCCCGCGGCTCGTGCGCACCGTGGCCAAGTCCGAGCCCGCGTACTTCCACCCGAGCGGCACCGTGCTGGTCACCGGCGCGTCCGGCGCGCTCGGCGGCAAGATCGCCCGGCACCTCGTCAGCGAGCACGGCGTCCGCCGCCTGCTGCTGGTGAGCCGCCGCGGTACGCCCGAGTTGGAGGGCCTGGCCGCCGAGTTGGGCGTGCACGTCGACATCGCGCTCTGCGACGTCGCCGACCGCGCCGCGCTCGCGGAGGTGCTGGCCGCGATCCCCGCGGACCACCCGCTCACCTCCGTGGTGCACGCCGCCGGTGTCATCGACGACGGTGTGGTCACCGCGCTCACGCCCGACCGCGTCGACGCCGTGCTGCGGCCGAAGGTCGACGGCGCGCTGAACCTGCACGAGCTCACCCGCACCACCGCCCTCGCGGCGTTCGTGCTGTTCTCGTCGGTCTCCGGCGTGCTCGGCGCGCCGGGCCAGGGCGGTTACGCGGCGGCCAACGCGTTCCTCGACGCGCTCGCCGCGCACCGCGTCGCGCACGGGCTGCCCGCGCTGTCGCTGGGCTGGGGCCTGTGGGGCGAGGTCGGAGGCATGGGAGGCACCCTGTCCGAGACCGAGGTCGCCCGCCTGGCCGCGGGCGGCATCGTGCCGCTGTCCACTTCGGACGCGCTGGACCTGTTCGACCACGCGCTGTCCGTCCGGCAGCCCGCCGTCGTGCCGGTGAAGCTGGACCTGCCCGCCCTGCGCGGGCTGGACCGGATCCCGAAGACCCTGCAGGAGCTCACCGGACGGCCGACCCGGCGCGTCGCGGCTGGTGCGGCCTCGGCCGCGGTGGATTCCTTCGCCGCCCGCCTGCTGGCCCTGCCGGAGGCGGACAGGGGCGACGCCGTGCTCGACCTGGTCCGCGGGCACGCCGCCACCGTGCTGGGCTACAGCGGTGCGCACGAGATCGACCTGTCCGCGCAGTTCCAGTCGCTCGGGTTCGACTCGCTCACCGCGATCGAGCTGCGCAACGGCCTCGGCGCGGCGACCGGGCACCGGCTGCCCGCGACCCTGATCTTCGACCACCCGACGCCGCTGGCGCTGGCCCGGCACCTGCTGGCCGAACTGGTGGGCACCGCGGGCGATGTCGTCACGGTGACCTCGGCGGCTTCCGACGAGCCCATCGCGATCGTCGGCATGGCCTGCCGCCTGCCCGGCGGGGTCGCCTCGCCCGAGCAGCTCTGGGAACTGGTCGCCAACGGCCGCGACGCCATCGGCGACTTCCCCGCCGACCGCGGCTGGGACGTCGACGGCCTGCTCGACCCGACCGGCCGCCGCCCCGGCACCACCTACGTCGCCCGCGGCGGGTTCGTCTACGACGCGGGCGACTTCGACCCGGCGTTCTTCGGCGTCTCGCCGAAGGAAGCGCCGATGATCGACCCGCAGCAGCGGCTGCTGCTGGAGGCGTGCTGGGAGGCACTCGAACGTGCGGGCATCGACCCGTCCTCGCTCAAGGGCAGCCCGACCGGCGTCTACGCGGGTGTCCAGTACCACGACTACGTCGGCGCGAACAGTGCCGGCTCCATCGTCACCGGACGGGTGTCCTACACCCTCGGGCTGGAGGGCCCGGCGGTCAGCGTCGACACCGCCTGCTCGTCCTCGCTGGTCGCGATGCACATGGCGGCCCAAGCGCTGCGCGGAGGCGACTGCACGCTCGCGCTGGCGGGCGGCGTGACCGTGATGGCGACACCGGAGACGTTCGTCGAGTTCAGCCGCCAGGGAGGACTGGCGGCGGACGGCCTCTGCAAGGTGTTCTCCGACGACGCCGATGGCACCACCTGGTCCGAGGGCGTCGGCGTGCTGGTGCTGGAACGGCTGTCCGAGGCCCGCCGCCTCGGCCACCCGGTGCTCGCGGTGCTCGCGGGTAGCGCGGTCAACCAGGACGGAACGTCCAACGGGCTCACCGCGCCCAACGGCCCCGCGCAGCAGCGCGTCATCCGCGCGGCGCTGGCCGACGCAGGGGTCACCGCGTCGGACGTGGACGCCGTCGAGGCGCACGGCACCGGCACGAAGCTGGGCGACCCGATCGAGGTCCAGGCGCTGCTGGCCACCTACGGCAAGGAGACGTCGGCCGAACGTCCACTGTGGATCGGATCGGTCAAGTCGAACATCGGCCACACCCAGGCCGCGGCGGGCGTGGCCGGGGTGATCAAGATGGTGATGGCCATGCGCCAGGGCGAACTGCCCGCGACGCTGCACGTCGGCCGCCCGTCCACCGAGATCGACTGGTCGTCCGGCGCGGTCCGGGCGCTGGTCGAGCCGGTGAAGTGGCTGCCGAACGGGCACACCCGCCGGGCCGGTGTCTCGTCGTTCGGCGTCAGCGGCACCAACGCCCACGTGATCCTGGAGGAGGGCGACCGCCGCGAGGTGGGCGGTGCGCCGGACGTCGACGGCCCGGTCGCCTGGCCGGTCTCGGGTCGCGGTGCCGCGGCCCTGCGGGCACAGGCCGAACAGCTCATGTCCTATGTGGACGAAGATCCCGAAGGCAGCCTCGCCGACATCGGATTCTCGCTGGCCACCACGCGCAGCGCGTTCGACCGCCGCGCTGTGCTGATCGGCAGCCGGTCACCGCAGTTCGTCCGCGGTCTCGCGGCACTGGTCGACGAAGAGGACGCGCGCGGGGTCGTCAGCGGTGTTGCCACCGCGGGCGGGCGCACGGCGTTCCTGTTCGCGGGCCAGGGTTCCCAGCGAACCGGGATGGGCACGCGGCTGGCGGAGCGCTTCCCGGCGTTCGCCGCGGCCTACGCCGAGGTCTGCGCCGAACTGGACCGGCGTCTCGACCGCCCGATCCGCGAAGTGATCGACAGCGGCGAAGGCCTCGACGAGACCCGCTACACCCAGCCCGCGCTGTTCGCGCTGGAGGTCGCGCTGTTCCGGCTGCTGCGCTCGTGGGGCGTCAAGCCGGACGTGCTGATCGGCCACTCGATCGGCGAGGTCACCGCGGCCCACTGCGCCGGGGTCCTGTCGCTGGCGGACGCGGCCGAACTGGTGGTCGCGCGGGGTGCGCTGATGCAGGCGCTGCCCGGAGGAGGGGCCATGGCGGCGATCGAAGCGACACCAGACGCGGTGCTCGAAGCCGCCGGGGGCACCGTGGACATCGCCGCGGTCAACGGCCCGAGCGCCGTCGTGATCTCGGGTGCCGCCGACGCGGTGGCCGAGGTGGCGGCGAAGTTCGAGCGCGCCAAGCAGTTGCGCGTCTCGCACGCGTTCCACTCGCGGCTGATGGACCCGATGCTCGACGAGTTCCGCGCGGTGGCGTCGGGGCTGACCTACGCCGAGCCGCGGATCCCGGTGATCTCCACGGTCACCGGTGGGCCCGCCGACCTGACCTCGCCGGAGTACTGGGTGGGACAGGTGCGCGCGGGCGTGCGCTTCCTCGACGCGGTCACGCGCGGCGCGGCGGACGGCGTGAACCGGTTCCTGGAGCTGGGCCCGGACACCACGCTCACCGCGATGACCGCCGGCTGCCTCGACGAGCGGCCCGAAGTGCTGGCCTCGTTGCTGCACAAGGAGGACGACGAGGCCGTCGCCGCCCTGACCGGCGTGGCGCGGCTGCACGTCAGCGGCGTCGCCGTCGACTGGGCCGCGGTGTACGAGCCCACGGGCGCCCGACCGGTCGAGCTGCCGACGTACCCGTTCCAGCGGCAGCGCTTCTGGCTGGAGAGCACGGCTTCGGCACCCGGCCAGGAGGACCACCCGCTGCTCGGAGCGGCACTCGAACTGGCGGGCGCCGACGGGCTGCTGTTCACCGGACGGCTGTCCGTCGGCACGCACCCGTGGCTGGCCGACCACGTCGTCGGCGGCTCGATCCTGTTCCCCGGCACCGGGTTCGTCGAGATGGCGATCCGCGCTGGTGACGAGGCGGGCTGCCCGCGACTCGACGAGCTGACCCTGGAATACCCGCTCGTCGTGCCGGAGCGGACCGGTGTTCGGGTGCAGTTCGCCCTCGACGCGCCAGGCGGCGACGGCTCCCGCGCGTTCAGCGTGCACTCGCGGGTCGAGGGCGCGACAGTCGCGTGGACGCGACACGCCACCGGCAAGCTCGCCAAGGCGGGCAGGCCGGCCAAGGAGTTCGACCTGACCGCGTGGCCTCCCCCCGGCGCCGAACAGGTGCGCCTGGAGGGGACCTACGAGGAGTTGGCCGCCGACGGGCTGGCCTACGGCCCAGCGTTCCGCGGGCTCGTCGCGGCTTGGAAGCGCGACGGCGAGGCGTTCGCCGAGATCCAGCTCCCGGCTTCGGTGCCCGATGTGGACCGGTACGGCATCCACCCTGCCGTGCTCGACGCCGCGCTGCACACCATCGGCGTCTCCGGCGCCGCGGGAGGCGAACCGGTGCTGCCGTTCGCGTGGGAAGGCGTGCGGCTGCACGCCGTCGGGGCGACGGCACTGCGGGTCCACATCCGCCCGGTCGGCTCCGGCGCGGTCGCGCTGGACGTCGCCGACGGCGCCGGGGCTCCGGTCGCGTCGGTCGAGTCGCTGCTGCTGCGCCCGATGTCCGCGGTTCCGCAGCCCGCCGTCTCGGGCGGTGGGGACTCGCTGTTCCGCCTCGTCTGGGAACACGCCGACCTCGACGCGGTAGCCGAGGTCACCGACTGGACGGTGGTGGGATCCGACTCCTTCGGCCTCACCGGAGCGCTGGGTGCCAGGGCCGTCGGTTCGCTCGCGGACGCCACCGGCCTGCTGGTACTGCCGGCGGGCGGCGACGACGTGCACGCGGAACTGCACCGCGTGCTCAGCCTCCTGCAGGCTTGGCTCACCGAGGACCGGTTCGCCGACGGCTCGATGATCGTCGTGACCCGCGGCGCCGTGGCGGCAGGGGAAGGGGAGAGCCCCGACCCGGTCGGTGCCGCGGTGGCGGGCCTGGTGCGCTCGGCGCAGGCCGAGCACCCTGGCCGGATCGCGCTGGTCGACCTCGGCGCGGGCACCCCGACCGGCCGGACGCTGGCCGCGGTGTCGGCCTCGGACGAGCCGCAGGTGGCGTTGCGGGCGGGTGCGGTGCTGGTGCCGCGGCTGGCCAGGGCGGCCGACGCGGTGGCGGCCCCGGTGTGGGACGTCGAGGGCACGGTGCTCGTCACCGGTGCCACCGGCGCGCTCGGCACTGCCGTGGCGCGGCACCTGGTCACCGAGCACGGCGTGCGGCACCTGCTGCTCGCCAGCCGCCGAGGGCTCGCTGCCCCCGGCGCGGCCGAACTGCGGGACGAACTGGTCGCGCTCGGCGCCGACGTCACCATGGCCGCCTGCGACGTGGCTGACCGGGACGCCACGGCCGCGCTGCTGGCCGGGATTCCGGCGACCGCGCCGCTGCGGGCAGTGGTGCACGCGGCAGGCGTCCTCGACGACGGCGTGCTGACGTCGTTGACGCCGGAACGGCTCGACACCGTGCTGCGACCGAAGGTCGACGCGGCGCGGACGCTGCACGAGCTGACCCGCGAACTGGACCTCACCGCGTTCGTGCTGTTCTCGTCGGCTGCCGGGGTGCTCGGCGCGCCGGGGCAGGCGAGCTATGCCGCGGCCAACGCGTTCCTGGACGCGCTGGCTTCCCGGCGACGTGCCGAGGGCCTCGTGGGCACCTCCCTGGCGTGGGGCCTGTGGGGCGGCGGCATGGGCGCGGCACTGGGGGACGCGGACGCGCACCGGATCGGCGAGACCGGCATCACCGCGCTGTCCACCGAGGAGGGTTTGCGGCTGCTGGACGTGACCGCGGGCGCGGCGGAGGCGCTGCTGGTGCCGATCGCACTGGACACGCGCGTGCTGGCGTCGTCCGGCGACGACGAGCTCCCGGCCGTGCTGCGCGGTCTGGCGGGTGCTCCTGGCCGTCGTGCCGCGCAGGACACGGCCGAGGACACCGAGTCGCTCGCGAAGAAGCTGGCCGGGCTGCCGGCGAACAAGCGCCTCCCGGCCGTGCTGACCCTGGTGCGCACGCACGCTGCGGCGCTGCTGGGCCACACCGGGCCGGAGGTGGTGGAGCCGGACCGCTCGTTCAACGAGGTCGGCTTCGACTCGTTGTCCGCCACCGGGTTCCGCAACAAGCTCTGCCTCGTCACCGGGCTGAGGCTGCCGGTGAGCCTGATCTTCGACTACCCGACGCCGCGCATCCTCGCCGAGCACCTGGTCGGCGAGCTGGCGCCCGCCGAGGTCGAGGTCGCGTTCCCGGAGGAAACCGTGACGGAGCAGGGGATCCGTCAGGCGCTGGCGGCCATTCCGCTGGAGGAGCTGCGTTCCGCGGGCCTGCTCGACGGACTGCTGGAGCTGGCGGGCGTTCGCCTGCCGGAGGAAGCGGAGCCGGAGGTGCCGGCCGTCGAGGCGGCCACGATCGACGAACTCGACACCGATGCCCTGATCAGCATGGCGATCGGAGGCGGTGACGACGACTAGTCGTTGTGCCCGTGGCCCTTCGCGGTCACCGGCAGGGCGTTTGTCTACCCCTAATCAGGCTCCACCCGGCCACTATTGCCGTCCCCAAGCGGCCTGTGAGGCACTGGTGCGAACAGTTTCCCGGCTTCACCAAAGATCCTGACCCGAACGAGGAGAGGTACCCAATGGTCACCGGCTACGCAATCGAAGCACGGGGGCTGCGCAAGTCCTACGGGGACGTGGACGTCCTGGAGAGCGTCGACCTGAACGTGGCCCGCGGCACGATGTTCGCGCTGCTGGGCCCGAACGGCGCGGGGAAGACCACGACGGTGCGCATTCTCAGCACACTGCTGGCTGCCGACGGCGGCACCGTGAAGATCAACGGTCATGACCTCGCCGGGCCGAAGCGGAAGGTGCGCGAGCAGATCGGCCTGACCGGACAGGACACCGCGGTCGACGACCTGCTCACCGGGCGCGAGAACCTGGAGATGATGGCCCGCCTGTTCCACCTGGCCACGGCGAAGGGGAAGACCCGCGCCACCGAGCTGCTGGCGCAGTTCGACCTGGCCGATGCCGCCGACCGCCAGGTCAAGACCTACTCCGGCGGCATGCGCCGCAGGCTCGACCTGGCGATCAGCCTGATCACCTCGCCGCCGGTGCTGTTCCTCGACGAGCCCACCACCGGCCTCGACCCGCGCAGCCGCTCGGCGATGTGGGACGCGATCCGCGCGCTGCTCGACGGCGGCACCACGATCCTGCTCACCACGCAGTACCTCGAGGAGGCCGACCAGCTCGCCGACCGGATCGCGGTGATCGACAAGGGCCGCGTGGTCGCCGAGGGCACGGCGGCCGAGCTGAAGCGCAAGATCGGCAGCGAGCGGCTGAAGCTGGCCTTCGCCACCGCGGGCGACGCGGCGTGCGCGCACGCCGCGGTCGGCGGCGTGCTGATCGACGACACGGTCAGCGTCGCCATCGACCAGCCCGGCCAGGTCCGGCGGCTGCTCAACCAGGTCGCCGACGCAGGCCTCGAGACCACCGGGCTCGAACTGTCCGAGCCGACCCTCGACGACGTTTTCCACGCCCTTACCGGAACCGCGGGAGAGAAGTGATGACCCAGACCCTGTCCAGGGAGGTCGAGGGGACGCAGGTCCCCGAGACCCCGAGCCGTTCCTCGTTCGCGCTGGCGCTGTCCGACTGCCGGGTGCTGATCGGGCGCAACGTCAAGCACATCACCCGGAACCCGGAGATGCTGATCCAGGCGGTCTCGCTGCCGCTGGTGCTCCTGCTGCTGTTCCGCTTCATGTTCGGCGGCGCGATCAGCGTTCCCGACATGGCCTACATCGACTACCTGCTGCCCGGCCTGGTGGTCGTGAGCATCGGCTTCAACTCCACGACCACCGTGGTCGGGGTGGCCTCGGACCTCACCCAGGGCCTGGTGGAACGGTTCCGCTCGATGCCCATGGTCGGCCCGGCCGTGCTCGTGGGCCACGTCGTCGCCGGGGTGCTGCGCAGCCTGATCTCGCTGGTGGTGATGGTCGCGGTCGGCTTGGCCATCGGGTTCCGCCCCTCGGGTGACGTGCTCGGCTGGCTCGGTGCGATCGGCCTGCTGGCGCTGTTCGCGACCGGCGTGTTCTGGCTCGCCACGCTGCTGGGCTCGATCGCCAAGACCGTCGAGGGCGCGGGCGGCCTCGGCATGATCCTCGTCTTCATCCCCTACGCCAGCAGCGCGCTGGTGCCCACGGCGTCGATGCCGTCGGCGATGCGGGTGGTCGTCGACAACCAGCCGGTGACCGTCCTCATCGACGCCGTCCGCGGGTTGATGAACGGCACGGCGCTGGGCTCGACCGGCTGGCTCGCGCTGGCCTGGTGGGTCGTCATCACCGCGCTGGCCGCGTACTTCGCGGTTCGGAAGTTCCACCAGCGCGCCGTCGGCTGAACCGGCACGGGCGGGGAACGCTGTCGGCGGGTTCGGCTCCGGCGTTCCCCGGCGATCGTCGCGCCGTCCGCCGTGGTGTTCCTCACGGCACCACGGCCGTCACCGAGGGCGGGTTCCTCGTCCTGCCTCGTCCGGGTTCCGGAAGATGCCTGGTCCACGCCTGATCGACCGACAACGGCATCCTCGCCGAAGGCGGTCCGCGTTCACCCGCGGGCCGCCTTCGGCGTGCCGGGGGCACAAGGTCGACTTTAGGTCGGTCGGGCACTCTGCGTAGAGATGTCCGAGCAGTGAGTGAAGTGAGGTGGCCAGATGTCGATCCACATCGTCGAGAAGCCCGCCGGGCCCCTCGACGCCTGGTTCGCCTCGCTGGCAGGCGATCCGGCAGGCGCCGCGGCCTTCCTGGCCGAGATCGCCGAGCGGGTCGCGCGCCGCCCCCGCGTGCTCGTGCTGGGCGGCGGCCCGGTGGCGGACGCGCTCGAAGCGGACGGGTACGCCGTCACGGTGGCGGGCTTCGACAGCCTGCCCACCTCGCGCTTCGACGTCGTCCACGCGGGTTCGGACGCCCTTTCGCGGTTCCTCCTGCAACGGGACCAGGTTCGCCTCGTCCGCGGTCTCGCGACGCTGCTGCGCCCTGGCGGCGCGCTGGTAGTCCAGGGGCACCACCCCGATCCGGTGGGTTGGGCGACGCACCCGCTCGTGACCGGGCACGACTGCGCCCGCCAGCTGCTGTTCCTGGCCGACGCCCTCGTGCCGCTGCGCTACGTGTGGCCCGCGGAACTGGACCTCATGGCCGAGTTGGCCGAACTGGCGCTCGACAGCCGCTGGGGCGGTTGGTACGGCGAGCCGGCGGGGTGCGGCGGACCGGTCGTGTCGCTCTACCGGAGCTGAACGAGAAGCGGCCCGGCCCCCGCTGGTGGCGGTGGACCGGGCCGCTGGGCCGGGTGGGGCTGGATCAAACCGCGTCCGACATCTCGCCGACCAGGATGCTGTGGTGCAGCTTCCGCAGTGAGCTGCCGGGCTCGATGCCCAGCTGTTGGACCAGGTGGTGCCGGGCGGAGGCGAAGGTCTCCAGGGCCTCGGCCCTGCGGTTGGACCGCAGCAGGGCGGTCATCAGGTACTCGTAGAACGTCTCGCGCAGCGTGTGCTCCTTCGCCAGCGCGGAAAGCTGTCCGACGACCTCGCGGTGCCTGCCGATCAGCAGTTCGGTCTCCATCAGCAGTTCCAGGCACTCCAGCCTGCTCTCCTCCAACAGAGCGGCGTAGGCCTGGACGTCGGGGGAGTCGGCGAAGCCACCGAACGCCTCGCCGCGCCACAGGTTCGCGGCCGCTCGCAGGACGGTCGCTGCCTCCTTGTAGCTGCGGTCCCAGTACAGGGCCCGACCCTGCTGGTAGAGGTGGGTGAAGCGGTCGGCGTCGAGCTCGTCGATGCCGACGTGCAGGGAATAGCCGCGCGGGCTGGTCACGACGGGGCTGTCGTCCGCGTCGTCACCCGTGCCGCGCAGCAGCTTGCGCAGTTGAGAGACGTACACGTACAGGGCGGCGCTCGCACGTGAGGGCGGGTTCTCGCCCCAGAGCTCGTTGATCAGGTGCTCGGTGGTCGCCACCTGGTTGTGCCTGGCCAGCAGCACGGCGAGCAGCGTCTCGATCTTGCGCGCCCTGGGGGCGCTGACACCGGGCCGCCCCCCGACTCTCATCTGACCGAGTATCTCGTAGTTCATTCCTCTGCCCTCCGGAGTCCACGTCGATCGGGACTACCCGGCCCGGCGCCCCCAGAGTGTCCAGCGCCCATGTGCCCGGTCCCACGGGGGCAGCGTACTAAACCGACCGCCCGGTTTTCAAGATAAAACCGGGAGGTCGGTCTGTTTGCTTCGGTATGAGTCGGCAACTGCCCTGTGGTTGGGCCAGTTTCGGCCATCTCCCAGTTGTAAACCGGGCGGTTGGTATGTAACCATGGGGGCGGACGATGAGGTGCGGGACTCCCTGTGCCAGCCGGCACGAGCAGATGGGGACCGATGGTGACCAAGCAGGCACGCTCGGAAGAGACCCGGCGCCTGTTGCTGGAAGCCGCAGCCAGGCTGCTGCACCAGGACGGCTACGCGGCCACCAGCATGGTGGGCATCTCGCACGCGGCAGGTGTCACCAAGGGTGGCCTGTACTTCCACTTCTCCTCCAAGGACGAGATCTGCGACGAGGTGCAGGTCGCCGCAGTGGCCGTGCTGCGCGAGTACGTGAACCGGCGTCTGGCGATGCCGTGGCCCGCCCTGCTGCGCCTCTCCGACCTCAGTCGTGTGCTCATGCGCTGGCTCGACGCCGACCCGAAGGTCGGCGCGAGCTTCCGCTTGGCGCGCGAGATGGGATCCACGGACGAGCGGTTCGTGCTGTTCTCCCGAGCGTGGCTGGCTCAGGTGCACCAGTACCTCGTCGAAGCGGTCGCCGGCGGTGAACTCGGCGCCGACGTGTCGACCGAGACCGTGGAACTGCTGGTGCTGGTCACCTGTGTCGGCCTCGAATCCGTGGCCTCCAGCCGGATCGTCGTACTGGACACCGACCTCGCCGCGACGCTGGCGAAGCTGTGGCGCCTCGTCGACCTGGCCGAACGGTCGCCGCGGACGATGGCGGGCGGCGGGCGGGCTTGAGAAGGGCGCCCGTTCCCCGCGTTCCTCAGACCGAAGCGGACTCCATGACGGCGGACCTGCTCGTCGAGGTGAACCGGTGCAGCCGGCGAGGCGGTACCACGGAACTCAGGATCGTGTTCCACATGAACGTGACCCGCTCCTGCAGGTCCGCCCGCCCGGTCAGCACCTGCGAACTCAGCTGGATCCCGGTGAACGAGGCCACCACGAACTGCGCGAGGTCGTGCGTGTTGATCTCCTTGCGCAGGTCCCCCGCGGCCTTCGCGGCGAGCAGGCAGCCGTGGATCGTGTCGATCCACCGCTTGTAGGCGTTGTCGGCGGGCGTGACGAACGAGCCCTGCTCGATGACGAGCCGGATGCTGGCCCGCACCCGGACGTCGGACTGCAGGCCGGCTGCCATCCTGTGGGTGAGGTCGATGACGGTCTGCAGTCCCGGATCCTCGATCGCCGACAGGGGTTCGGAGACCGCGAACTGCTCGTCGATGAGCGCGTCGGCCAAGTCTTCCTTGGACTTGAAGTGAAAGTACAGCGCGCCCTTCGTGACACCTGCCTGGGTCAGGATGTCCGACAGGCTCGCGCCGAGAAAGCCGACCGCGTCGAACCGGGAGGCCGCTGCCTCCAGGATCGCTTTCCGTGTCTGCTCTGCACGCTCTTGGCGAGCCACGCCCAGTTCCTCTCGTCGGCCGTCGGGCGATCCACAGTGGACCGTTCGGCGGGTCGGTGGATGCGTCAATTATCCAGTATACGTCCAGAGGTTGAGGAAAGCCAGCAAAAAAAAACCGCTCGGTCGGTATGGTTTTACCTGCTCACTTCCGCTAAGAATGTGGCGGGGAGTACTGGGGTAAAACTTCTGGGAGGACCGTCATGCTCGGCACCGCAATTCAGGAGACCGCGCGCAAAATATCCGATATCAAGATCAATGAAAGGCTGGCGACAAGATCCGTCGACTTTCAGCAGACGATCCCGCGGAGCCTCGTGCACCGCGCGGCCGTCTCGGAGGTCTTCGTCACCGACCTGAACATACTCGGCGAGGGACGGTTCGAAGTCGGTGCGCAGTGGCCGCGCCGGCACAGCTTCTTCGGGCCGCGAACACCGGCCTTCCACGACCCGATGCTGTACGCGGAGACGGTTCGCCAGGCGGGACTGCTCATCGCGCACCGGGCGTACGGCGTACCGCTCAGCCACAGCTTCCTCTCGGACCACAAGGTGTACTCGGTCAGCGAGGCGGGGCTGGCCACCGAGGGCCGCCCGATCGACGTGGTGCTGCTGGTCAGCGCGCACGAGGTGAAGCAGCGGGGCAAGAACGTCGGCGGCATGCGGTTGGACTACGAGTGCGTTCGCGACGGCCAGCGGATCGGTACGGCGTCGGACCGCTGGCGCTGCGTGTCCCCGGCGGTCTACCGCCGGGTGCGGGGCGACCACTTCGCGGCGACACCGTTCCAAGCGACGCTCCTGCCCGCGGTCGCCCCGGCGCTGGTTGGTCGTGACCGCGCAGAGGACGTGCTGGTGGCGGAGGCGCCAGCGGACGGCACCTGGTCGTTGCGGTTCGACCCGGACCACTCGGCGCTCTTCGACCACGTGGTCGACCACGTGCCGGGCATGGTGCTCATCGAAGGAGCGCGGCAAGCGGCCCTGCTGGCGGTCGGCGACCCGTACGCCCTTCCCACGAGCGTGGAGTTCGAGTTCGGAAGTTACGTGGAGTTCGATTCCGACTGCCAGCTGGTGGTCGAAGTGGACGACACCGGATCGGAACGCACCCGGACCGTGCGGGTCGAGGTGCGGCAGAACGGCACCACGGCCGCGCACGGCACGCTGGGTATGCGCTTGTTATGAGCGTTCGTGAGTCGACGGACGGCTGGTCGGACATCCTGGTGACCGGCGCGACCGGCTTCGTGGGCAGCGCGGTGCTGCGTGAGCTGGTTGCGCTGGGCGTGGGCGCGCGGGTCCGCGTCCTGGCCCGGCGCCCGGTGCCGACGTGGATGACGGAAGTAGGCGTGACGACGTGGTTCGGTGACCTCACCGACGCTCCGAGCCTGGCCGGGCTGTGCACCGGGATCACCACCCTGGTGCACCTCGCGTCGCAGGTGGGCGGTGATCCCGCGCTCTGCACGGCCGTCAACGAGGACGGCACGGCGAATGTCCTCGCGGAGGCGCACGACTCGGGTACCACGCACCTGCTGTACCTCAGCACGTGCGCGGTCTACCGCGACGGCGTCCACCGGGGTGTCGCGGAACCGGTCTGGGGGTCCGGGCTGATGACGGATCCGGTGTCGCCGACCAGCCGGAGCAGGCTGGCGGCCGAGCGCCTGGTGCTGGCCGCGGGTGGCACGGTGCTGCGGCCGCACCTGATCCACGGCGCGGGCGACCGGCACGTGGTGCCGACACTGGTCCGCTGGATCCAGGCGGTCCCGGCGTGGGCGGCGGGCGGCTCGGCTTGCGCGTCGCTCGTTGCGGTGGCCGACCTGGCCGCGGTGGTCGCGGTGCTGGCGCTCAACCCCCGTGCGAGCCGCCAAGGTGGGGAGATCTTCCACGTGGCCGATCCGCGCCCGGTCCAGGTGCGCCAGTTGGTCACCGCGATGTGCGAGCTGCTCGACCTGCCGCTGCCCGTCGTGGACCTGCCGCTCGACGAGCACCGCGCCCGCACGCGCGCGGAGCTGCCTGCGTTGACCGATCACCAGTACTCCCTGCTCACGAGGGATCACTGGTACGAGAGCAGTCGCATCTGGGAGCTCACCGGCGTCTCCCCTGGTCCGGGCTTCGGCCCGCGCCTGGCGGAAGCGGCGGACTGGTACCGCGAGTCGCTGCGCATCCGGGAACCGGTCGGCTGAGCCGGATTCGGGGACGAGGTCGGCCGTCGTGGTGGAAGGTGTGGCGTTCAGTGCCCGTGGGGCAGTTGATCTTGACCGCTGTGCTGGCAGGATTGGTTGCGGCCGTCACCGCGAGTTGGAAGATCGGCAGTGAAGAGTGGGCCAAGCGCAGGGCGGCGGCGCGTGAGGATCTACCCGCACGAGTCGCGCCGAACCCACGGTCTCCGCTGGCCTACCAGGGTGATCTCACCATCGGCCGCGACGCGCAGCCGCCAGGAGAAGGATGCCAAAGCTGTTGCCGCACAGCCTCAGTGCTCCGGAGTCCGAAATCGACACCTCGATCGGTTCAAGAAAGCTGTCTTCTCTGGAGTCGGAGGTGTGGCGAAACGAGTGGACCGTTGCGGTCTTCGATCCTGTTGAGCAACACATTGTGCCGCTCGAAAAGTCATCGCTGCCGGTCGAGCGACATGTTTGTACTCATTGACGAGGCCGCCCGGGATGCGGGTGCGTAGCAGCCCGCGGGTGCCGGGATCATCGGCTGCGGTGGGGTGTTGCCGGGGCGCGGGCAGGCCCGCAGGCTTGTCATCAGCGGGGTGGTGAAGCGCGCAGCCTCGGCCCGCGACACGGAACGCGTGCGTGGTGTGGTGCGTTCAGCCCAGTCGGGCACCGACACCACCTGGTCGGCATGACCGAGGGCAACTGCCAAGTGCATCACGGCGGAGAGGGCTCGTACCCGCTGTGAGTGGCTCAGCGAGTCGGACAGCAGGATGTGCGTGCAGTGGTTGATGAGCTCCGACGTGCGTTTCCTGCCTCCGATTCGGGTGCGGAACATGGATGTCCCGCAGCCCGGTCGGAGGAGGTCCCCCTGCCTGCTGGCGTTGCTGCCCGCCCCGTGCGGCACTGGTGCTTGCTCTCGCCGGGTGACCGTGTCCTCCTGGTCGCCGACCTCGAACGCGATGTCCACATCGGCTCCCCCATTGTCTGGCCCTGACTTCGACGGCCCGGCGGGTACTCCTCGTCGGGCCATCGCCTTCCTGCGAGAGGATGGTCGGGTGACCACCTCCCGAGCGCTGCTTCGCATCCGCGCCGTGCGCCACGGACTGGCCGCCACCGCAGTGGTGCTGGTGCTGTGCGCCGGTGTCGCGGTCACCGCGCTGCTGTCGTACACGTCGGCGTCCGGTCGGATCGGGGAACTGACCGGACGGGCGGTCGGCCAGGTGGTCCGGGTCGGGCAGAACACCGTCGAGCTGACCTGGCCGCTGCCGGACGGGACCTCCACGACGGCGCTGGTCGAGATCCCCGGCAGGACGCCCCCGCTGGGGCAGAGGACCCAGGTCGCCTACGACCCCGCTCATCCGGACCGGGCCGTCATGCCCGGCGCGGACCTGCTCGTCCAGGCCGACCGCGCGCTGAGCGGTCTCGCGTTCACCGCCGCGGTCGTGCTGCTGGTGCTCGCCGCGTCCGCGTGGCGGCTGGTCACGCGCTTCCGCGCGGCACGGGCGCCGGGCCGCGCGGCTCGGGTGCGCCGGATCCGCGTGCAGTCCGGGCTGATCGTCCGCTCCTGGCTGGAGGTCGACGGGCCGCGCGAGCGGTGGATCCCCGTCTACTACGACCCCGCGCTGGCCGCGATGCCGTCGCCCGCCTCCGTCCTGCTGCACGGCGAACGGCTCGTCGTCGTCGACTTCGGCGACGTGCGCCTGTACCCGTCGGGGCCGGTGGCGGCGAAGCACCCGCGCGGCCGCCGGGGCGACAGCCCGGCCGAGCCGGACCCGGAGGTGGTGCGGGCGGCTGCCGCCGCCGGGTGGTCGCGGCAGGTGCGGGCGGACGCCGTGCTGGTGATCCCGGCGCCGTTCATCGGGCTGTTCTGGGCGTACCTGGACGGGAGCGGGTTCAGCGGCTGGCTGGCCGCGACCCTCGTGACCGCAGGCATGGGCCTGTGGGTGGCCGCGTGGCGGGGCGCCGACCCGTCCTGAGCCGGCAGAATCCGGGACCGCGCTCCCGACCACGGAGGTCCGTCGTGTTCACTTCCGCGTTCCCCATGCTGACCACCGCGGACCTGGACCGTTCGCTGGCCTTCTACCAGGGGCTGCTCGGTTTCGAGGAGACCTACCGCTTCCCGGCCGAGGGACGGCCGGGCTACGTGGGCCTGCGGCTGGGCGACTCGGAGATCGGCGTGGGGGAGACCTCCGGGATGACCGGTGGCGCGGCGTCCGACCACTTCCAGCTCTGCGTCTACGCCGACGACTGCGGTGAAGCCGTCGAACACCTGCGCGCTCATGGGGTCACGGTGCTGGACGAGCCTGTTCGGCAGCCGTGGGGCGAGTGGATGGCGGTCGTCGCCGACCCGGACGGCCACCGCGTCGTCATCATGGCGTCGGAGAGCTGAGCGGGCGGGCCGCCGTGGGGACGGCAGCCCGCCCGAACTCCTACCTGGTGGCGAACACGTACGGCTTGAGCGCGGGCTCCGCGGTCACCACGGGGGAGGCCGCGATGTTCGCGGCGATCGCGTCGTCGACCGCGGCCACGTCCTCGTCGTAGGTGGACGGGTCGACGCCCGGCATGAAGGGCGTCGAGCAGACCGAGTCGTCGATCCGGTCGGGGCGGGCGGGCCCCTGGTGGGTGAGCGCGTCCATCACCAGCGCGTACGCGACCGGGTCCGAGGTGCCGAGGGCGATGTGCTCGCTCCGGTTGTCCGCGCAGACGTCCTGGAGGGCGACGTTGGTGATCCGCCCGCCGCCGCGCAGGCTGGTCGAGCCGCTGTCGTCCTGGTTCGGCGTGACGTACTGGTCGTGGACCGTGTAGACGTTCGTGTACGAGACGCCCCGGAAGGTCTCCTGGCGGGAGTTGACCGCCCTGATGAAGTCGGCGTTCGACCTCATCTGCCAGAACGACGGCGGGCACGAGGAGCCCGTCGCGCAGGTGGCCTCGTTCACCGTGCTGCCGTGGTTCGGCGTGGCGAGCGCGACGTAGTCGGAGACCATCGCGCGGGTGTCCGGCCAGAACCGCATCGCGAAGCGCGGTTCCAGGCCGCCCTGGCTGTAGCCGACCACCGCGATGTCGCGGCCGCTGATCCGGTGGACGTGCCGGATCGCGTGCACGACGTACTCCGACGACACCTGGATGTCGCCCAGCGCGTACCCCGGCAGGGTCACCGAGCAGTACGGGTGGTCGAGCGCGTCCAGCGCGGGGAACCAGTTCCAGGCGAACACCCCGGTGTCCAGGGCGGTGGGCGGGACGAACAGCGCCACCGCCCGGTCGGCGCGGGTCGCGTTCGGGGTGCAGCGCACGGCGGCCGCGAGGTCGGCCTGCGGCACCGTCAACTGTGGACCGGGTGCGTTCACGGGGGCGAACGGGCGCGCCGCGGCGACCGCGGTGGTGGGTACGGCGGTCAAGCCGACGCACAGGAGCAGGCCCAGTGCCGCGCGGCGGAGCTTGGAGGTCATGTGCCGAGTCCTCTTCGGGTTGGCGAGTCGATCTTCGACTACGCTAGGACCTGACATCGGTGTGAGGTTCAAGGTCCAGTGGTCCAGCTCACCAGGGAGTGCCATGCGCATCGGCGAACTCGCCGCAAGGACCGGTGTGGCCGTGCGGTCGCTGCGCTACTACGAGGAGCAGGGGTTGCTCACGTCGGCGCGCGGCAGCGGCGGCCAGCGGTCGTACTCGGAGACCGCGGTGGAACGGGTCGACCTGATCCAGCTGCTGTACTCCGCGGGCCTGTCCAGCAAGACGATCCTCGGCCTGCTGCCGTGCGTCGAGTCGAAGGTCAACACCCCGGAGTCGCGCGCCGCGCTGGCGGCCGAACGGGAGCGCATCGACCGGCAGATCACCGAACTGGTGCGGGCGCGGGACAAGCTCGACGAGGTCATCGCGTTCAGCGCGAGCCCGGAATCGGGATGCGCCTGGGTGGAACCCGCGGTGGCGGTCCGCTAGTCCCAAGAGCACCGGCCGCAGCACCCACCCTCAAGCCGGACGCCTGCTGATCACCGCCGACGCGGGCAGTTCCAACGGCTGCCGCATCCGCGCGTGCAAGGCCGCCGCCGGGCAGCGCTCATCAGGGTCCGCCGGCTCGGACCGTCTCGAGTGGACAACCACTGACCGTGACCGCACGATTCCTTGGTGTCGACAGTCGCGATCAACCTGGCCGGATCGGTGGCGACCCTGGTGTGGCTCTACCGGCGAGGCGGGGCCCGCAACGCACTGCTGTGCGTCGGGGTGGTGCTCCTGCTCTTCGCGTTCGGCCCGCTGGTCAACGTGCTCATGGGCGAGACGATCTACAGCGGCATCGTCGAGGACAAGCTGGATCAGGCGTCGACCGGGTTCCTGTCGGCGTTGGTCGCGCTGGCCCTGGCCGACCTGGTCCTACCGCAGCGCGGAAGCTTCACCGACGACCGGCCAGCGAGGCGACGCTACGATCTGCTGCCGCTGGTCCTGGTGTTGTCGATCAGCTACGCGGTGACGGTGGTCGCCACCCGCGGGTGGCTGATGATCGGCCTGGGCAAACTGGAGCGCATCGCGTTGGCCGGGCCGCTGCACTACCAGTACCTGCTGGTGGAGACCTTCGTCCTGGCCCTGTACTTCCTGGCTCGGCGCACCCCGTCCCACCACGTCCTGTACTGGATCAACGCCGGGTGCTACCTGGCGTACTGCCTGGTCACCACCGAGAGGGACTTCATCTTCATCGGCCTCGCACTGCTCATCCAGTGGCAACTGTTCAGCGCAGGCGGCCGGTCCCGCCGGCTGATCCTGTTCGGACTGGCCGGCCTCGCGCTGGCCTCGGCACTCGCGGCGTGGCGCGAGGGCCTGGAGGTCAGCGTGGCCCAGACCCTCAACCAGGGATCGATCCCGTTCGTCGACACGTTCCTGATGGACACGGTGCCCGCCTCGCTGCCCTACCGCGCCGGTCGGACCTACCTCGACGCCGTGGTGTCGGTGCTGCCGCTGCCGGGCCTGCGCTCCGCCGACGAGTTGGGGCTGGCCGATTGGCTGGTCAGCCTGTACGCACCGGGCTACGACGGCGGCTTCGGGTTCTCGCTGACCGGCGAGGCCTACCTGAACTTCGGGATGGTCGGCATCCCGGTCGTGTTCTTCCTGGTCGGGCTCGGCGTGCGGGTCGTGGTCAACCGGTGTGACCGGTCGGACTTCTCGACCTACCTGGCCGTGCTGGTCCTCTCGGGGCTGTTCAACGCGCTGCGCGGGGACAGTGCCCAGTTGCTGAAAACCGTGTGCTACGGCGCGGTGTTCTTCGCCGTGCTGCACGTGGTGTCCACCGCCCGGAACGACTCGGGCCCGCTTGGCCACCCACCTGGACGGGGTCGCCCAGGGGACATCGGACCACCTGGCCCGTGACGTGCGCGGGCTGGGCGACCCGCCGAGCCGCAGTCGCTACCGCTGGTCCGAGACCTCCCGCCGGACCTCCTCGACGGGGAGTCGCAGGAGCGCCTCCCCGTCGAACCGGCCGTCGTGGTCAGGCTCCCGGAGGCACCACCACGGGCACGCGGTCGATCGCGGGCGGGGGTTCCGGCGGGGTGCCGTCGCCGAAGGGGGAGCCGCCGAGCTGCTCGCGGAAGTGCGGGGTGAGCCAGGCGGCCGGGTCGGGGCCCGCGGCGACGACGCGCGTCGGGTTGATCGCCGTGTGGACGCCGTAGTAGTGCCTGCGGATGTGGTCGAAGTGGATCGTGTCGCCGAAACCGGGCGTCTGGAACAGGTCGCGCGAGTACGCCCACAGCGCGGGGTACTCGATCAGCTTGCGCACGTTGCACTTGAAGTGGCCGTGGTAGACCGCGTCGAAGCGGGCCAGGGTCGGGAACAGGCGGACGTCGGCCTCGGTGACGTGGTCGCCCAGCAGGTAGCGCTGCCGGATCAGGCGGTCCTCCAGCCGGTCCAGGCCGTCGAACAGGATGCGCACGGCCCGGTCGTAGGACGCCTGCGACGGCGTGAAACCGGACCGGTAGACGCCGTTGCTCACGTCGCGGTAGACGAACTCGTTGACCGAGTCGATCTCGTCGCGCAGGTGCGCGGGGTACAGGTCCGGCGCGCCCTCGCGGTGCAGCGCCTTCCACTCGCCGCCGAAGTCGAGCGTGAGCTGGTCGTAGTCGTTGCTCACCAGGTGCCCGCTCGGGACGTCCACCAGGCCCGGCACGCTCACGCCGCCGTCGTAGTCCGGGTCGCGCTTGAGGTAGGAGTCGCGCAGCGCGTGCACGCCGAGCACCGGGTCCAGGCCGCCGGGGCTGCCGGTCTCCGCGGTGAACACCCAGTGCGCCTCGCCCCCGATCAGCTCCTGGATGGGGTCGGTGACCGCCAGCGAGATCGCCTCGTCCAACCCCATCAGCCTGCGCACGATCACCGCGCGGTTCGCCCACGGGCACGCGCGGTTGACCACCAGCCGGTACCGGCCCGCCTCGACCGGCCAGCCGTCCGCGCCGTCGGCCGTGACCCGGTCGACGAACTTCATGGGTGTGCGCTCGAAATCGTCGCTCGGCTTCTTCTCGTCGGCCACCGCTGCGTCCCCTCGTCCTGCGTCGGTCACAATCACGTGCGTGTCCGGAAAACGCCCACGCGCGATCACCACCACCTCATCCTGCCCCTGCGGACTCGGCAAGTCCTACGGCGACTGCTGTGGCCGGGCGCACCTGGGAGGCACGTCGGCGGCGACCGCCGAACTCCTGATGCGCTCCCGCTACAGCGCCTTCGCCGTCCGCGACGCGACGTACCTGCTGCGGACCTGGCACCCCAGCACCCGCCCCGCGACCCTCGACCTCGACCCCGGCACGAGGTGGACGCGGCTGGAGGTGCTCGGCACGACCGGCGGCGGCGTGCTGCACCAGGAGGGCACCGTGGAGTTCCGCGCGCACTACGTGGAGGCCGGCCGGCCGTACGAGCTGCACGAGAACAGCCGGTTCCGCCGCGAAAACGGCCTCTGGACGTACCTCGACGCCCTATCCTGACGTCAGGGGGATACATGGGCGTCGGGGGACGGTTCCGGGGCGTGCTTTCACCGCGCCCGGTGACGAGGCAGCAGGTCACGATCGCTGCCAGGCAGGTCGTGAGTCGGAACAGGGGTGTCCTCTACGGCGGCGCCGCGCTGGTGTTCCTGGTCGTGCAGTCGGCGGTCCTGGTCGTCCTGTCGCTGCTGTGGCCGGTGAGCCTGCTCGCGCTGGTGGTCCTGGTGGTGTCGCTGACCGCTGCGGGGCACGTGGTGCTCATCGGGTACGCGTCCGCCGTCGTCCAGCGGGCGGTCGTGGGATCGGGCGTCTCCTTCCGCGAGGTGCGGGCGTTGCTGCGGCCGTCGTGGTGGCGGCTCGTCGGCCTGTCCGCGCTGGGCGTCCCCGCGGTGGCCGCCGGGCTGGCGCTGGGTGTGGTGCCCGGTCTCCTGATCTGGATGGTGCTCTCGCTGGCGGTCCCGGTGCTCGTGCTGGAGCAGACCACCACCGGCCAGGCGGTCACGCGGTCGTTGGCGCTGTTGCGCGGCAAGTGGGGGTGGACGTCGTACCACCTCGTCGTCCTGCCGGTCCTGGCATGGGCCTTCCTGGTCTTGGCGAACGGCGTGTCCGTCCCGCCCTACCGGCACTACCAGGTGCTCCTGAACGACGACGTGCCACCGATCCCGATGTTGTTGCTGATCACCGTGTACGGCTTCGTGTCGAGCACGTTCTTGTTGCCGGGCCCTGCCGTCGTGGCGGGACTGGTCCACGCCGACCGGGACCTCGCCACCGGACGGGCCGCGTCAGTCCTCCAGGAACGCGGGCAGGCCGAACACCTCGAACAGCCGGAGGTCGAAGAAGCACGCCACGTGGGTGACGCCACGGGGTGACAGGGTGAGCACGGGCAGGTTGAACGGCCTGTGCACGCCGTCCTCGCCGCGCAGGTACAGGCCGAACGCGGGCTGGCCGTTCGCGGACGTCGGGACCAGGCGCATGTCGCCCGGACCGTCGGCCGGGCACTGGGTGTCGACGAGGCGGGCGATGTCCTCGCCGCCCTGGTACCAGCCGGTGAACGGCGGCATCTCCCACACGGCGTCGGCGGTGAACAGGTCGATGATCGCCGGGATGTCCTTGTCCTCGAACGCCTTCACGTAGCGGTCCAGCATCGCGCGCTGCTCGGCGGTGGTCGGCTCGACCACGGTGTCCTCGCTCGGCGACACCTCGTCCAGCTGCGCGCGGGCCCGTTGCAGGGAGCTGTTCACCGCGGCGGTCGTCGTGTCGAGCAGGTCGGCGACCTCGGCGGCCTTCCACGCGAGCACGTCGCGCAGGATCAGCACGGCCCGCTGCCGGGGCGGCAGGAACTGCAGCGCGGCCACGAGCGCGAGCCGGATGCTCTCCCGCGACGTGACGATCGACGCCGGGTCGTTCGGCGAGGCGGTCAGCGCGGCGTCCGGGATCGGTTCCAGCCACGGCACCTCCGGCCGGTCGACCAGCGGTTCGTCGGGACCGGTCCGCGGACCGCCGAGACCCGTGGGCAGCGGGCGCTTGCCGCGCCCCTCCAACGCGGTCAGGCACGTGCGGGTGGCGATCGAGTAGAGCCACGTGCGCAGCGACGAGCGGCCCTCGAACCGGTCGTAGGCCTTCCACGCGCGCAGGTACGTCTCCTGCACCATGTCCTCGGCGTCGTGCACCGAGCCGAGCATCCGGTAGCAGTGCGCGAGCAGTTCGCGCCGCACCGGTTCGGCCAGCGTCAGGAAGTCCTCGTCGACCTTGGTGTCCACCGTGGTCACGGCAACTCGTCTCCTCCCGTGCCCGCTCGACCGGTCCAGCCGGGTCGCGGGCACGACTTGTCGTCGGTGCGATGAGTTTTCGCCACCATCGCGGTCTACACAACAGCCACTCCACGACAGACAGGGAAATCCGCCATGAGCACCACCTCGATCCCCACCTCCAAGAACCGCGCCGTGTCCATCACCTTCCTGGTGGTGCGGGTGCTCGTGGCCCTGATGTTCATCATCGGCTCGGCCGGTCCGAAGTTCTTCGGGGAGGCGTACGCCGTGGAGATCTTCACCGAGATCGGTGCCGGGCACTGGCTCCGCTACCTGGTCGGCTTCCTCGAACTCGCGGGCGGCATCGGGCTCCTGGTGCCCAGACTGGTCGCGCCCGCCGCGATCGGCCTCGTGGGACTGATGGTCGGAGCCGGGTTCACCCAGGTCGTCATCCTCGACAACCCGGCGTTCGTGATCACCCCGGCCGTCCTCGGCGTCCTGTGCGGACTCATCGCGTGGCACCACCGCGCGGGACTGCGCACGCTCCTGTCGCGGTAGGACACAACCGAGACCGGAGCGCCACGAACGAGTGAGCCGTTAACTCGTTCGTGGCGCTCGTCTGCGGTGACTTTCACGTTGTGTCGTAAGAAAAGCACAAGTCCTGTCCTTCTACCGTGTTCGGCTTGCAAGGCACGTACGCTCCCGCCCCGTTGGCTCGACGACTACCGGTCGGGCAGGTGGCGCCTCAAAGGAGTCGTACGTGCTCGGCTATTGGGAACTCCTCGCATCCGCGGTCCTGTACGCGGCGGGCATCGTCGCGCAGAGCACGGCCGCGCGCCGTGCCGAACACCGGCCGGGCAGCGACCTCGGGCTGATCGCCCGGCTCGCCGCGGACCGCCTGTACCTCGCGGGCTTCACCGCCCAGGTCGGCGGTTTCGTGCTCGCCTTCCTCGCCCGCGGCTCGCTGCCGCTCTACCTGGTGCAGGCCGGATCGGCTTCGGCGATCGGCCTCGCGACCCTGTTCGGGGTGCTCGTCCTCGGCTGGCGGGTCACGTCGGTGGAGATCGGCGTGCTGGTGCTGCTGGCCGTCGGCATGGTCCTGCTGGGCGGGGCCGCCGCGCCGTCCACCGCCCGCGGCCTGACGCCGACGATGGTCGCCTCGCTGGTGGGCGTGCTGGTGCTGACCGCGCTGCTCGGGGTCCGGTCGGGCCGTCCGAACGCCGTCGTGTCGGCCGCCGTGCCCGCGGGCGTCGCCTTCGCCGTGGTCGCCGTCGCGGGTCGCGCGCTGGCGGGCGGAGACCTCTCCTCGCTGCTGTGGCAGCCGCTGGCCTGGATCCTCGTGCTGGCCGCGGTCCTCGGCCAGGCGCTGCTGGCCGGTGCGCTGCAACGCGGGTCGGCCACCTCCGCGGTCGCCACGATGGACGCCACGTCGATGGTGCTCGCGTCGGTCGTCGGCATGGTCGCGATGGGCGACCGGATCGCCCCCGGCCGTGAGTGGTGGGTCGGCCTAGGCCTCGGGCTGGTCGTCGTCGGCGTGCTGGCGCTGGGCAAGGCGCCCCAGCGGACCGCCGCCCCGGTGAAGGAGTCGGTGTGAAGCGGACCGCGAGCGTGTCGCTCGACCTGGACAACCTCTGGGCGTACCTCAAGACGCACGGCGACCAGGACTGGACGAGCTACCCGAGCTTCCTGCCCACCGCCGTCCCCCGGCTGCTGGAGGTGTTCGGCGAGCACGGCCTGACCACGACGGTGTTCGCCGTCGGCGCGGACGTCGAACGCGAGGACGGCGCCAAGGCCGTCGCCGCGATCAGCGCCGCGGGCCACGAGGTCGCCAACCACTCGTGGGGCCACGAGCCGTGGCTGCACCGCTACTCCCGCGCGCAGCTGGAGTCGGAGCTGGTGCGCACCGAGGAGGCCATCGTGGCCACGGGCGCGCCGCGACCCGTCGGCTTCCGCGGACCGGGCTACAGCGTCACCCCGGACCTGCTCGCCCTGCTCGCCGAACGCGGCTACTCCTACGACGCCAGCACGTGGCCGACGTGGATCGGCCCGATCGCCAGGGCGTACCACAACCGCACGGTCCCCGATGGCGCCGCGTCCGACGAGCTGTTCGGCGGCGTCTCCCGCGTCCGCGCCCCCGTCGGCGCCTACCGCTGGCGGGTCGGCACGTCGTCGTCGCTGGTGGAGCTGCCGGTCACGACCATGCCGCTGCTGCGCACCCCGATCCACGCGTCCTACCTCCAGCAGCTCAACCAGGCGTCGCCGAAGCTGGCCCGCGGCTACTTCCGCACGGCGCTGAGGCTGTGCAGGCTGCGCGGGGTCGGGCCGTCGCTCTTGCTGCACCCCACCGACGTGCTGGACGCGACCGAGGCGCCGGGCATGGAGTTCTTCCCCGGCATGGCCGTGCCGAGCGCGCGCAAGACCGAGCTGCTCGGCTGGGTGCTCGGCGAACTGCGGCGCGACTTCGACCTAGTCGGCACGGGCGAGCACGTGGCGCGGGCGCGCATGGCCGGGCTGAACCGCGAGAGGGACGCGCGCAGTCTGGAGTCCCGCGGGTGACCGCGCTGGTGGTGGCGCGGCGGGACCTGCGTGTTCCGGAGCGGTCCCTGCGCGCCTTCGCGTGCGCGACCGTGGCGCTGGCGCCGATCGAGGGCTACCTGCTCGCCGCGCACGGCCAGCTCGCGAAGCTGGCCCCCGCGCTGCTCGCGCTCGCCTGGGTCGCGGTCCGCGTCCGGGACCGCCGGTGGCCGGAGCCGCACCCGGTCCACGCGCTGCTGGCGCTGTTCGCGGTCGTGGTCCTCGTGTCGGCGGGCGTGCACGTGGCCGAGCCGTTCGCGCTGGAGTACACGCTGCGCTGGCTGCCGTTCCTGCTGGTCACCGCGATCCTGGTCGACGTCGCCTCCCGCGAGGTGCCGATCAGGACGCTGCTGGTGTCCGCCGTCGCCGGGGCCGCGGTCGCGGGGGCGGGAGCGCTGTACAGCCTCATCGCCGAAGGCGAGTCGCGGGCGAGCGGGCCGCTCGACGACCCGAACGACCTCGCCCACGTGCTGGTCGCCGCACTGCCGCTGGTGGTGCCGATCCTCGCGGCCCGGCGCAAGCCGGTGCCGGTTCTCGCGCTGCTCGCGGGCGCGGTGCTGGTGGCGGGCGCGGCGGCGACGTTCTCCCGCGGCGGCGGGCTCGCGCTGGGCGCGGCGGTGCTGTGGCTGCTCGCCCGGCGCGCGCTGTCGTTGCGCGTGCTGGCCGCCGCGGTCGGCGTGCTGGCGGTGCTCGCGGTGGGCGGCGCGGTCGTGGCGCAGCAGGAACTCGCGAAGGCGTTGCAGGAGAAGAGCTTCATCGCCTCGACCAACGTGGACACCCGCGAACTCCGCTGGCAGGCGGCGGCCCGGATCCTCACCGAGAACCCGCTGCTCGGCGTCGGACCGGGCGGGTTCCGCGCCGAGTACCCCGCCGCGTCGCACAACGCCGAGGTCGACGAGCAGTCGCCGGTGGCGCACAACATGTACCTGGAGGTCGCGGCCGAACTCGGCGTGCCCGGCTTCCTGCTCTTCGCCGCCCTGATCGGCACCGCCGTCGTGGCGGGCGAACGAGCGCTGCGCGCGGGCGCGGACCGCACCCAGATCGTTGCCGTGCAAGCGAGTCTGCTGGCGACCGCGGTCGCGTCGACCTTCCTGTCCGAGCAGTACTACCTGCCGCTGTGGCTGATGATCGCGGTCGCCTGCGCGGCCGAACTACGAACCGGGAGTGGGAGTGCGCGTCCTGCACGTGATCAGTGAGATGGGTACCGGCGGCGCCGAGGCGCTCGTCGCGGGCATGGCGAGGGCGGGTGAGCGGTACGGCTGGGAGTCGGCCGTCGCCAGCGGAGGCGGGCACCGGGCCGAGGCCCTGCGGGTGCCGCACTTCGAGGTGCCGCTCGCCCGCCGTCGAGCGGGCGGCGTCGTCCGCGCCGCCAAGGCGACCAGGACCGCGTACCGCGCGTTCCGGCCGGACGTCGTGGTGGCGCACAACGTCGGCGCGTCCGCCGTGGCGAGGCTCGCGATGGTGCCGTTGCGCCGGACGCCGCTGCTGACGGTGTTCCACGGCGTCTCGGCGACCGACCACGGCAGCGCCGTCCGGGTGCTGCGCCGCACGTCCGACACCGTCGTCGCGGTCGCGTCGGCCACCGCCGACCGGCTGCGCGAGGCCGGGCTCGGCGAGGTGTCGGTGATCCGCAACGCGGTCTTCCCCACGCCGCCGCGCGTCGACCGCTTCACGGTCCGCTCCGCGCTCGGCGTGGCCGTCGACGTGCCGATCGCGCTGTGCCTGGCCCGGATGGAACCCCAGAAGCGGCACGACGTGCTGCTCGACGCGTGGGCGCGGCTCGACGCCGGTCCCGTGCTGTGGCTGGCCGGTGACGGCAGCCTGCGCCGCGACCTGGAGGACCAGGCCCGCGCGCTCGGCCTCGACGGCCGGGTCCGCTTCCTGGGCAACCGGTCCGACGTGGCCGACCTGCTCTCCGCCGCCGACGTCACCGTCCTCACCAGCGACTGGGAGGGCATGCCCATCGCGGTGCTGGAGTCGCTGGCCGCAGGCGTTCCGGTCGTCGCGACCGACGTCGACGGCGTGGCGGAGGCGCTCGCCGACGGCGGTGGCGTGGTGGTGCCGCGCGGTGAGCCGCAAGCGGTCGCGGACGCCCTGAACTCCCTGCTCCTCAACGCTGACACCCGCGCCGCCGTGGCGGTTGACGTACACGCCGCCGGCGTGGAAGCCGGGTCCGACCACGACGGGCACACGCTGATGAAGTCCTACGACGAACTCCTCCGCACGATGGTGGAAGGGGGCCGACGGTGAACCTCCTGTCCCGCCGCACCGCCGAGTGCGCCGCCGTCGCACTGGCCGTGGGCGCGCTCGTGCTCGTGGCCGGAGCGCTCCGGCCCGACGACCACCAGGGCCGGGTCGGCCTGCTCGCCGAGCCGGTGGTCGCCGCCGAGCCCGGCACCACCGCGCAGTACGGCGAGGTCGTGTCGCTCGCCCTGCCCGCGCTGGTCGAGCTGTCCCGCAGCCCGTCCGTGCTGGAGGCCGCGTCCGGCGTGTCCGGCTACTCACCCGCCGAGTTGGCCGAGCACGTGTCGGTCGAACTCGTCCCCGCGTCCGGGCTGGCGCGGCTGTCCGTGCGCGCCGGGACCTCGGCACGTGCGGGCGCCGCCGCGTCCGCCATCGCCAAGAGCCTGGTCGACGCGAACCTGCTGGCCCCCGTCGGGCGGCTGCGGGTGCTGGACGAGAAGCCCGACGTCGTCCAGGTCGCGCCGGACCGGCTGCTGTCGACCGGGCTGGCGCTGGCCGCGGCCGTGATGGGCGGTGTCGCGATGGCCGTCGTGCAACGGCTGCGGCGCACCCGCGGGCAGGAGGACGTGCGCAGGGCGCTCACCGCAGTGGGCGCGACCCACCCGGTGCTGACGGCGGACCTGGACGACCCGG
This sequence comes from Umezawaea sp. cmx-9-4, assembly GCA_049997955.1. GTDB lineage: Bacteria > Actinomycetota > Actinomycetes > Mycobacteriales > Pseudonocardiaceae > Umezawaea. The sequence goes on from JAEBDY010000007.1 coordinate 431,850, forward strand.
CGCTGGCCGACCGGCTCGCCCTGCTGTGCCGGACCGCCGGCCGGTCCGCGCGGGTGATCGCCGTCGCCCCGGATCTGGTGGCACGGGCGGAGGAGCTGTCCGACCGGCTGGTGCTGGCCAACCCGGTGCGGGTGCTCGTGCCGGATCGCGGCGACCTGCCCCTGCGCGACCGCGGGGACGCGGTGATCGCCCTGACCCACCGCGGGACCCAGGACGACCTGATCGCCGCCGTCGGCGTGCTGCCCCGTGCTGCCGTGCTCGTCGCGGTGGTGCTCGCATGACCGCCCGCGGAGGCCTGGGAAGCGCGTTCGCGGCCGCCGTAGGGGAGTGGCCGGCGGCGTCGAAGCGAGTGGTGCGGGTGTCGGCCACGGCGGACGGGGGGTGGCGGGCGTCGCTGACCGAGCCCGTCCCGCCGGTGCTGCCGGACATCCTCGACATCCCCGTCCCGTCCACCCGGTCGGACGCGGGGGTGCGCGCGTGACCGCCCGCGGGTTCGCCACGGTGGTGGGGGTCTGGCCCGCCGCCTCGAAGCAGGTGGTCCGGGTGACCGCCACCCCGGACGGCGGCTGGCGGGTGCTCCCCGTCGGACCCGTTCCGCCCGTCCTGTCCGACGTCCTCGACGTTCCGGGCCGAGTGGCTCCCTCCCAGTCGGACGCGGTGCTCGGATGACGGTGCGCGAACTCCGCAGGCCCGGCACGGCCGTCGCCGCGACGACCGCCGTGCTGGCCGTCCTCGGGGCGGTGAGCGCCTGGTGGGCGCTGCGCCCGTCCTGGCAGGTGCCCCTCCCGACCTCGGCGAACAAGCCCGAGGTGCGGATGCAGGACTTCCGCGACGCGACCTACTACCCGCTGCGGGAGTTCCTCGCGGGCGGCAACCCGTACGACCCGTCGGTGATGTTCGCGCACTGGCCGGTGCGGCAGGACTTCAACCTCTACCAGCCGTACCACCTCGTGCTGCACCTGCCGTTCGCGCTGGTGGACTACCGGGTCGGCGCGGTCTCGTTCGTGCTGGTCGCGTTGCTGCTGCTGGTGTCGCTGTCGCTGATGGCGGCCTACGGGATCCGGCGGCACGTGCCGGTGGCGCTCGGCACGGTGGGCATCGCGACGCTGCTGGTGACCAGCCAGGTCGGCAAGGCGCAGCTGTACCTCGGGCAGGTCAACCCGCTGGTGGCGCTCGGTGCGGCCGGGGCGCTGGCCGGACGGGAGCGGCAGCCGAGGTGGGCCGCCGTGGGACTGGCGGTGGCGTGGCTCAAGCCGCAGTTCGGCCTGCCGCTGGCGGTGCTGCTGTTCGCCCGCGGCTCGCGGCGGGTGGCGTTGACGGGCACGGCCATCGCGGCCGCGGCCAGCCTGCCGGTGGTGCTGCTGCTGGTGTTCCGCGGCGGTGGGATCGGCGCCTTCGCCGACGTGGTCGCCGCCAACCTGGCGCACGCCACCAGCACGGACTACGGCGCGGTGGACTCGATGACCGCGCAGCGGATCGACATCCCGGCGGTGTTCTTCCGCACCACCGGCTGGCTGCCGCCCGCCGTGGAACCGGTGGCGCTGCTGGGAGTGCTGGCCGCGAGCGCGGTGCTCGCCCGCAAGCTGGACCGGTTCGGCGACGGCGTCGTCGCGGACCTGCTGACCTGCCTCGCCGTGGTGGTCTGCGTCGTGCACCAGCCCGGTGACGTGCTGATCGCCGTGCCCGCGATGGCCGCGCTGGCGGCCGTGTGGTGGCGCCACCGCCGAGAACACGGGTGGTGGGTCGCGGGGATCGCCTTGACCGCGACGGCTTTCCCGTTCCTGCACCTGTACGCGGTGGACACCGCGATCGTGTCCGCGTTCGGCGCACGGGTCGGGGTCACCGTGGACGGGCTGGCCCTCGTGGTCGCGTGGGTGCTGCTCGTCGTGTTCGCCGCTCGTCGGCGGGGCGGTCCGTGACCGGCGGCCTCGCGGTGCGGGGGTCGCTGTGGCTCGGCGCGGTCAACCTGGTCAGCAAGAGCAGCCAGGTGGTCGTGACGCTGGTGCTGGCAGCCCTGCTGACCGAGGGCGAGCTGGGGCTGGTCGCGCTGGCCGTGGCGCTGGTGAACCTCGGCCAGGTCGTGCAGTCCATCGGCGTGTACGACGTGATCAGCCGCACCGAGCACGACCCGCGCCGGATGGCGGGCACGGTGCTGACGATGAGCGTCGGCGTCGGCGCCCTGCTGGCCGTCGTGCTGGCGCTGGCCGCCGGGCCGGTCACCGCGCTGCTCGGCGCGCCGGACGCGGAACCGCTGGTGCGGCTCGCGGCGCTGAGCCTGCCGTTCTCGGCGGCGGGCGGCGTGCAGATGGGGCTGATGCACCGGGACCTGGACTTCCGCCGCCGGATGCTGCCGGACGCGGGCAGCGCCGTGCTCGGCGCCGTGGTGACGGTCGTGCTGGCGCTGCGGGGCTCCGGTCCGTCGGCGCTGGTCGTCGGGCTGCTGTGCACGGCGGTCGCGCAGCCCGTGCTCGGCGCGCTGGCGGGTGGCGGACTCCGGCCGAGCTGGCACGCCGACGTGGCCGCCGAGGCGCTGCGCTGGATCTCCGTGGTGGGACCGGCCGCGGTGGTGGCCGCCCTGGTGATCAACGTCGACTACCTGGCGATCGGGCACGTGCTCGGACCGGAGGCGGTCGGCGTGTACTCGCTGGCCTACCGGATCGCCTGGGTGCCCTACGTCGTGGTCGCCGTCGTCCTCGGCGCCGTCGCCTTCCCCTTGTGCGCCAAGCTGGTCCGCGCGGGCAGGCGCGACGAGCTGGCCGCCGTCATGGGCCGCTTCACCCGCGTGGTGCTCGTCGTCACAGGCGGGCTGTACCTCGCCGTGGCGCTGCTCGGCGACCGCGTCGTGGTGCTCGGCGCGCGGTGGGAACCCGCCGCCGTGCCGCTGGTGCTGCTGTGCGGCTACGGACTCGGCATCAGCGTGCTGCACATCTGGTACCAGGCCGTGAAGGCGACCGGCCACGCGGTGCTCTACCTCAAGCTGGAGATCGCCCACCTGGTGCTGGTCGTCGCGGCGCTGGTCCTGGCGACCGAGCACGGCGTGACCGCCGTCGCGGGCGCCCAGCTGGCCGTGGCGTGGGTGATGGCGCCGCTCACCTGGTTCTGCCTGCGGCGGCTCGACGTCGCGCCCGCGCTCGGCGGCATGGCGGCACGGGTCGCGGTCGCCGCGCTCATCGGCGCTGTCCCCGCGGTGCTGCTCGACCTGCTCGGGGTCTTCGGACCGGACGACTCCCTGGTCGGCGCGATCGCCGAGGGCGCGGTGCTCCTGCTCGGCTACGGCGTCGGCACGCTCCTCGCGCACCGCGCCGCCCTGGACGAACTGCGCGGAGGTCTGCGGTGAGGGTCGTGCACGTGACGCAGCCCGTGGAAGCGGGGGTGGCGGCGGTGGTGCTGGACCTCGCCCTCGCCCAACGCGCGCGCGGGTGGTCCGTCGTGGTCGTCTGCCCGCCGACGGGCTGGCTCGCCGACCGCGCCCGCGGGCTCGGCATCGACGTGCGCGCCTGGCACGCCACCCGCCAACCCGGCCCGTGGCTGGCCACGGAGGTCCTGTCCCTGCGCCGGGCGCTGTCCCGCCTGTCGCCGGACGTGGTGCACCTGCACAGCTCCAAGGCGGGTCTCGTCGGCAGGCTCGCGGTGCGCGGCCGCGTGCCCACGGTGTTCCAACCGCACCTGTGGTCGTTCCAGACCGCGCAGGGAGCGCTCCGCGCGGTCAGCGCCGCCTGGGAGCGCCGGGCGTCGCGGTGGACGGACCTGGTGGTGTGCGTCAGCGACGACGAGCTGGTCATCGGCCGCGAAGCCGGTGTGACGGCGGACGCCGAGGTGGTCTGCAACGGCGTCGACACCGTCCGCCTCCGCCCCCGCGACGGCGTCGCGGCACGGGAGTCGCTCGGCCTGGAGCGGAACGCCCCCTTGGCCGTCTGCGTCGGCAGGCTCGCCACCCTCAAGGGCCAGGACCAGCTGCTGTCCGCGTGGCCGAAGGTGCTGGCCCGCGTGCCGCGCGCTCGCCTGCTGCTGGTGGGCGACGGCCCGGACGGCCACGGCTGGCGCTCCACCCACCCGACGGCCGACCACGACTCCGTGCGCTGGTGGGGCCACAGCGACGACCCGGCCCCGTTCTACACCGCGGCCGACGTCGTCGTGCTGCCGTCCCGCGCCGAAGGCATGGCGCTGGTGCCGCTGGAGGCGATGGCCTCCGGCCGCCCGGTCGTGGCGTTCGACGTGGGCGGGGTGCGGCAGAGCGTCGGCGACGCGGGCGCGGTCGTGCCCGCGGGCGACATCGGCGCCCTGGCCGCGGCGGTGGCGCACCGGTTGACCGATCCCGAACTCGCCGCGACCGAGGGAAAGCGCGGCAGGCAGCGCGCCGAGTTCCTCTTCGACCGGAGTCGGATGGCGGACCAGATCGCCACGCTCGTCGACAAACTCGCCAGGGGACGGATCTCATGAGTGGACGGCTGCGCGTCGCTTACCTGCTGACCCAGGACCGCGGCGGACCGGTGGACGTGACGGTCCGGCTGGCCGCGACCTTCATCGGGTCGGACGCGGTCGACGTCCGCGTGTTCGGCCCGACCCCGGCGCGCGACGCGGACCTGCTGGCGGGCCACCACGAGGAGATCACCGTGTCCCGCAAGGGGGACGTGGTCGCGGGCAGGCGCACCAGGGGTGCCGTGCGCGACTGGCGCCCCGACGTCGTCCACGCCCAGGACCGGCGCGCGGGCCTGGTGAGCGCCGGTCTGCGGTCCACCGCGGTCGTGCACACCTACCACGGTGTTCCCGACGACGTGGGCGAACCTTGGTTCCGCGGCATCCCCGGCGCCCCCGCGCCCTCGGCGTACACCCGCGCGGTGCTCGCCGCGGACGCGCTGGTCGCCCGGAAGGTGCACCGCACCATCGTGCCCGCGCCCGCCATGGGCCGGTTCCTGGCCGACCGGCTGCGGGTCCCGGCCCAGCGGCTGACGCAGATCGACAACTGCGTCGCCCCCACCGCCGTCCGCCTCCCGTCCGGCCCGGTGCGCCGCCTCGCGTTCGTCGGGCTCCTGGTGGCGCGCAAGGGGGTGCTGGACCTGCTGACCGCGCTGGCGATGCCCGGCGTGATGCCCGTCGACGCCCGGCTCACGGTGATCGGCGACGGCCCGCAGCGGTCGGAGGCCGAGCGGATGGCGGACGAGTCGCCGCTGCGGGGGAAGGTCGACTTCCTCGGGTTCCGCGCCGACGTGCCGGACCTGCTGCTCGCGTGCGACGCGCTGGTGCTGCCGTCCAGCATGGAGCAGCAGCCGCTCGTCGTCGCCGAGGCCATGTCGGCCGGGAAGCCGGTCGTGGCGACGGACACCGGCGGGGTGGCGGACATGGTCGGCGCCTCCGGCTACCTCGCCCAGCCCGGCGACGTGCCGGGGCTGGCCGACCGCCTGCGCACCCTGTTCGCCGACCCGGACCCCGCGGGCACGGGCTGGGAGATGGCCACCCGCGCCCAGGCCCGGTTCACCCCGGAGGTGTGCGCGCGCAGGCACCTGGCGCTGTACGAGGACCTGCTGGGGTAGTGGTCCGCATAAGGGGTTCCCCGGTTTCGGTTGGTGGTCCAGCGGACTGGACCACCCCGGTCGGGAGCCCGCTAGGACCTGGGTTCCAGCAGGACCACGCCGTCGGAGGCGGGGAGGTCCAGCGCGGCCGCGGATCTGCCCTCCATGGTGACCAAACCCTCCGGCGGCGTCACCTCGAGCGGTGCGCCGGTCGGGTTCACCGCGACCCAGCCGCCGGTGAACCGGCGGCTCCACAGCCCGTCGGCCCGCCGGGTCGCCGTCTCGACGGCCTCGCCCAAGCCCGCTGCCTGGAGCGGCGACCACTCGGGGTCGAGGTAGGTGTCCGAGGTGGCCGGGGTCCAGCACGTGCGCGGCCCCGCGAGCAGCGCGGCGCTGGCGTACCCGGCCCGGTCCTCCCGCGCTCCCCGCGTCCTGGTCGCCAGTAGCAGCAACGACTCGCCCAGCGCGGCCTGGGCGCGCAGCTCGGTGAACTCGTTGCCCCGGAACGTCAGCAGCCCGCCGGTCCCGTCGTCGTCCCGGAAGCCGAAGTTCTCCTCCATGGCGCCGCCGAACCGCGAGTGCGCGGTCCAGCGGCCGGGGGTCAGGTGCGTCTCGGACACGTTGGGCACGAACAGCTTCCCGGCCTTCGTGAGCGAATCCCCGGCCACGCCCAGGAACTCGTCCAGCCCGTCGCGCAGCAGCCGGTCCGTCGCCTTCAGGTCGGCGGTGCCCGCCAGGACGGCGGGGGAGTAGTGCCTCAGCGAGTTGAAGTCGTTGTCCGCCAACACCCCGTCCCAGCCCTCGCGGGTCACCTCGGCCGTCACGGCCCTGCTCCACGCGAGCTGGTACGACGTCTCCCACACGGTCATCTGCCAGTGGTTCGGGTACCCGTCCCACTCGATGCGCTTCCCGGCCGTGTCCAGCGCGAACCACTCGGGGTGCTCGCGCTGGGTGGCGCTGTGGCCGAGGCCGGACGGCAGGTAGGCCGCGTCCTGGTCGCCGATCACCGCGCCCTGGTAGTCGCGGGTGCTGGAGAGGTCCTTGTACACCAGCACCTTGATCTTCGGGTTGAGCTGGTGGAGCTGCCGCATGGCCGCGGTCTCCATCGCGTTGAGCACCACCACGTCGTAGCGCTGCGCCGCGAACCGGATGTCCCGTGCCGTGGGGGAGTCGCCGATGCCGTACCACCACGCGCACGGGGCGGTCGCCTTCATCCGCGGACCCTCGTCCTCGGTCGCCGAGCCGAAGGCGCACGCCTGCGCGGAGAGCAGCGCCACCAGGGCGGCCACCCCGGTGACCGCCCTCCTCGTCCTGGAGCGGCCACCGCACCGGACTACCGCTGTTTGCGACACACCAATTCACCCACCGTCAGCACGAGGATCTTCAGGTCCAGCCACAACGACCAGTTGGCGATGTAGTAGTTGTCGTACCGGGACCGGTCGGCGATCGACGTGTCGCCGCGCAGCCCGTGCACCTGGGCCAGGCCGGTGAGGCCCGCGGGCACGCGGTGCCGCGCCCAGTACAGCTCGTGGATGGCGGAGAACTCGCGCACGAACACGGGCCGCTCCGGCCGCGGGCCGACGATGGACATGTCGCCGCGGACGATGTTCCACAGCTGCGGCAGCTCGTCGAGCGAGGTGCCCCGCAGGAACCGGCCGACCGGGCCGACCCTGGCGTCGCCCTGCACGGACCACTTGGTCTGCGAGTCGTCCGTGCCGCCCGGCCGGACGCTGCGGATCTTGTAGAGCCGGAACTTGCGGCCGTCCATGCCGATGCGGACCTGGCGGAAGATCACCGGTCGGCCGCTCTCGACCAGCACGGCGAGCGCGCACAGGCCGATCAGCGGCGACAGCACCGCGAGCGCGAGCGCGGCGAGGAGCACGTCGACCGCGCGCTTGAGCCACCAGCTGGGCCTGCTCGTCGGGGCCGTGCCGAGCCGCACCAGCGGGTAGCTTCGGAGCCGTTCGACGTCGTGGTTGTCCTGGTACAGCTCGAACATCCGCGGCACGACGAGCGTCGTGCAGCCGAGCCGGTGGGCGGTGATCGCCGCGTCGACGGCCGAGGTGTCGCGGGTGTCGGAGAACGCCAGGATCACCGTGCCGACGCCGAGCCGGGTGATGGCCGAGGCCAGGTCCTCCCTGAGCAGCCCGACCGGGAGGTCCTCGCGGCCGAGCCAGGGCTCGGAGTCCACGAACCCGACCGGCCGCAGCCCGAACTGGGGGTGCTCGATCATGGTGGTCACGAGGTCCGCGCCGACCTTGCCCGCGCCGACGACGAGCGTGCGGTCGCAGCGGCCGAAGCGGCGGCGGCCCCAGCGGCCGAGCCAGAACGTGGCGAACCGGACGGGTTCGCCGCAGACGACGAAGAGCACGAGGAGGTGCTGGAGCGCGCTCGTCACGTGCGCGGGCTGGCCGGTGGCCATGGCCCAGCAGGCCAGCAGCGCGAACGTCGTCGCCGTCGTGGCCAGCGAGCGCGGCAGGTCCTGGAACCACGACAGCCAGAGCCGCCTGCGGTAGATCCGGCCGCTCGACCGGACGATCAGCAGCAGCACCCCGGTGAGCGCGGTCGCGCCCCACCCCGGACGCGTCCACAGCGCCCCCGCGACCAGCGCCGCCAGGTCGACCAGGCCCAGTGCGACCGCGACCGCGTTCACCCGCGCGGACAAGGGCCTCGCAGGGGAACCGTGCTGCGCCCTGCGCGCGTGGCGCCCTTTCGGCACCGGGGGCGAAGTGACGGCCGACGCCAGATCAGTCATCGAAATTCACCCTTTCGTGGGAATTCCACACCGCTGCGCGGTGAGCACTTTCCGGTCTCCGCGGCGGCGGCCACGCCGCGCCATGCCACATCCCGAACGACTTCCTCTCCGAATTCGGCTCGGTGGCTGCTCCCGACAGCCTTTCCCTTGCCACAACAGGACACTCGATGGAGTTCACCCATTCGGTGTTATCGAGTGTCCACGACCCGGAAAGCAGCGAAAAAACTCGCAACAATCACTCTTCCGGTGGACAAAAAACGCTCCTTACGGTGACAGGTGTTTGTCGGTCTGATGCCTTGGTTACCGCGCTTGTCCGGACCAGGTTAAAGAAAGAACGGAACGTAGCCGAATATGACTCGACGACGCGGATGGGCAATTCTCTCCGCTGTCCGATTGACGAGCAATGGTGAGGGGCACTGTGGCACTCGAAGAGGCCGAGGCGCGGATCAGACCGGTGTCGGTCGTTCCGCGGACGGGCAGCGCGACGCTGACCTGCGGACGGGCGCACGTCGTGCTGCCCGCGTTCAACGAGGAGGGCTCGCTGCCGCCGCTGCTGCGCAGGCTGGCGAACCTCTCCCTGGCAGGCGGCCTGACCGTGTGGGTCGTCGACGACGGGTCGTCGGACGCGACCGCCGCCACCGCCGAGCGCGGTGTCGACGGGCTCGACGTCCGGCTCGTGCGCCACCGGGTCAACCTCGGCCTCGGCCGCGCGCTCCAGACCGGCCTGCGCGCCGCGCTGGCCGACTCGGGCGACGACGACGTGGTGATCGTCATGGACGCCGACGACACCCACGACCCCGGGCTGATCCCGTTGTTGCAGAAGGAGATCGCGGCGGGAGCGGACGTGGTGATCTGCTCGCGGTTCGTGGACGGGGGCGACGACACCACCGCCCCGCTCGGCCGCCGGATGCTGTCCCGCGGCGCGGGCACGCTGTTCCGCCACACCCTCGACGTCGACGGCGTCCGCGACTTCACCAGCGGCTTCCGCGCGTACCGCGTGACGCTGCTGCGCCGCGCCGCCGACCACTGGGGCGAGCGGCTCGTGGAGGAGCAGGGCTTCGCCTGCATGGTCGAGCTGCTGCTCAAGCTGCGGCACTGCGACCCGGTGATCTCGGAGATCCCGCTGCCCCTGCGCTACGACCGCAAGAAGAGCGTCAGCAAGCTGCGCTTGCGGCGCACGATGGGTCAGTACGCGAAGTTGCTCGTGCGCGACCGGCTGAGCCCCGCGCCGTTCCGGAAGCTGTGACGCCGATGACTGGTTCGACCCGACACGTCGTGGTCGTCGGCGGTGGCATCTGCGGCCTCGCCGTGGCCCACCGCCTCGCCCACGCAGGCACCCGCGTGACGCTGCTGGAGAGCAGCGACCAGCTCGGGGGCCTCGGCACGTTCTTCCCGACCGGCGACGGCTGGGTGGAGCGCTTCTACCACTGCGTGATGCCGACTGACGACAGCCTGCTCGCCCTGCTCGGCGACATCGGCGCGCGCGACGGGATCCGCTGGCGGCCGACCCGGATGGGCATGGTCGTCGACGGGGGGTTCTACGGCTTCAACTCGGCGCTCGACCTGCTGCGGTTCACCCCGCTGCGGCTCCGCGACCGCGTCCGCTTCGGCGCCGTGTCCCTGCTGCTGCGCCGACTTGGCAAGGGCAAGGACCTGGACAACCTGCGCACGGAGGACTGGCTGCGCAAGCTCTACGGCGACGTCATCTGGTCCGAGCTGTTCGCGCCCATGTTCGGCTCGAAGTTCGGCGAGGCGTTCGGCGACGTGCCCGCGCTGTACCTGTGGCAGCGGCTGGGGCGCGAGAGCAACGTGGCCACCCGCGGGTACCCCTCGGGCGGCTACAAGGCGGTGATCGACGCGCTGGGGGCGTCGATCACCGCCGCGGGCGGCGTCGTGCGGACCGGAACCCCGGTGCAGGGGTTGCGGAGCACTCCCGAGCGGTCGTACGTGGCGCTCGCCGACGGCGAGGTGCTGGAGGCCGACCAGGTCGTGTCGACGGTCCCGCTGCCGCTGCTGCGCGGACTCGCGGACGCCGAGCTGGCCGACCGGCTGCCCACGCTCTCGTTGCCGTACCAGGGCGTGGTGAACGCGCTGTTCTTCCTGAAGCGGCCGTTGACCGGGAACTACTGGGCTCCGGTGCTGCGGTCCGGCACGGACTTCGACGGCGTCATCGAGATGTCCGCCCTGACGGGTCCGGAGACGTACGGCGGCAGGCACCTCGCGTACGTCATGCACTACACGAGCCGGACCTCCGCGCTCTACCACGAGGACGCGGACGTCATCGCGGAGCGGTGGACCCGGCAGTTCCTCGAACTGCACCGCGGGCTCGGGCTCACGGCCGAGGACGTCGACGAGGTCCGGGTGTTCAAGGCGCCCTTCGTGGAACCCGTCTACCCCTTGGGCTTCCTGGATCGGCGGCCGGAGGTGGAGGTGCCCGGCACCTCGGTCCTGCTCGCCACGACAGCGCACATCTACCCGGACGTGACGAGCTGGAACTCCAGCGTCGCGCTCGCCGACCAGGTCTCGGCCATGATCCTCTCGGCCGACCCGGTCTCGGAACGCGTCTGACACGGGGACGCGCGGCGGGGGTCGACGACCCCCGCCGCGTCAGACCAGGTTCTCCACGGCCGTCGCGATGAGCTTCGACGTCGAGTTGTCCCCGTAGGGCGAGGGGATCGCGGCCAACCGCGTTCGGTGACCGGGCACGTCGTCCAGCCACCGCAGCACTTCCGCGCACAGCCGCGCGGGCGGCACCAGGGTTCCGAACGTGCCCTCGATCTCCGGCCGCTCGGTGCTCCGCCGCACGACCACGACGGGCCGCTTCAGCACGCTCACCTCCTCCTGGATGCCACCGGAGTCGGACACGACGACCGCCGCGCCCCGCGCCAGCGCCAGGAAAGCCGGGTACGCCTGCGGTTCCACGACGCGCACGGTCGCCAGCAGCGCGCCCAGGCCGAACTCCTCCACCCGCTTCGCCGTCCGGGGGTGCAGGGGGAGCACGACGGGCAGCGGCAGCCGTGCCAGCTCCCGCAGGACGGTCTCCAGGTTCGCGCGGTCGTCCACGTTCTCCGGGCGGTGGATCGTGGCGACCACGTAGCCATCGGTCACGAGGCCGTGCCGGGCCAGCACGGCGTGCTGCTCGTCGGTGTCGGGGAGCGCGGCGTCCAGCGCCTCCACGACGGTGTTGCCGGTCAGCGCGATCCGTTCCGCCGCAACGCCTTCCGCGAGGAGGTTGCGGCGGTTCAGCTCGGTCGGCACGCAGCACAGGTCGGCCACGTGGTCGATCATCACCCGGTTGTGCTCCTCGGGCATCGCCCGGTCGTGGCTGCGCAGGCCTGCCTCGACGTGCACCAGGGGCACGCCGTTCGCGTTGGCCGCCAAGGCTCCCGCGAGCGCGGACGTGGTGTCGCCCTGGACGATGACCGCGCTCGTCGCGTGGGCGGCCAGCACCTCGTCCACGACCTGCACGGCCCGGCCGAGCTGGGCGCCGCGGCCGACGCCGCCGACCGCGAACTCGTGGAAACGGCCCGGTTCCGGGAGGTCGTCGAGGATCTGCGAGTACATGGACCTGTCGTAGTGCTGTCCCGTGTAGACCAGCGCCGCGTCCTGGCCGAAGTGCCGGAGCAGCGGAGCGAGCTTGATCAGCTCGGGGCGTGTCCCGCACACCATGGTGATCACTCGGTGTTTTCCTTTCGCCCCAACGTGGAACCTCCACGCTACTGATTCGGGCACCGTGATTTCCCCTACCTCAGCCCATCGGGTGAACGGCGGCATCCGCGTGCGGGTGGTGGCGCGCGGACTCTCTAGGGTTGTCGGCGCAGGAGGTCGCCGAGCGGGAGTGGGAAGTTCAGCGTGTTGAGAAAGTACGGGGCGCTGGCGGGCGTCGTCGTGGCCGTGGCGTTCGTGGTGTCGGCGCCGCGGGCGGGCGCGGAGACCTCGCCGATGCTGCCGGACCTGCGCCAGGCCCCGGTGGGCTGCGAAGGTGGGTACGGCGGCGATCCGGTCACGTGCCAGGCCTGGGACGTGTGCCTGGTCGCGGAGGCCACCGCGCCGCGCGGCGAGTGCCTGGAGTCCGGGCCCGCCAAGGCGGCCCGCCTCCGCTTCACCAGTTCCGCGGACAACGTCGGCGACGGCCCGCTGCTGCTGTTCGGCCGCCGCGACAGCGCGGACGAGCCGGTGATGCGGGTGCGCCAGGCGTTCCAGTCCGGTGTGGACGGACCGGTCCCACGGGGTTTCGCCTCGGCGCAGCGCGCGACGACGGCGTTCGCCCACTACGAGTCCACGGGGACGCACGAGCACTGGCACCTTATGGGGTTCGAGCGCTTCCAGCTGAAGACCCCGGCGGGCGAGCCGATGCCCGTGGACCGAAAGAACGGGTTCTGCCTCGGCGACCGCTACCCGACCCACGACGTCGGGAGGCTGACCTACGCGCCGGAGGAAGGCACGCCGGCGGGCGAGGTCGCCGACCTGCTGGACGGCAACGTGTGCGGGCACCGGAGCCCGGACGGGCTGGACGTCGTGGAGGGCATCTCCGTCGGCTCCGGCGACGACCACCGGTACGACGCGGACTTCCAGTGGCTCGACATCACCCACGTCCCGTCTGGCGTGTACGACCTGGTGCACACCGTGAACCCGGACCGGACGCTGCTGGAGAAGGACTACGCCAACAACTCGTCGTCGGTGTCGCTGTCCGTCGAGTGGCCTCCCGAGACGGGGCCGATGGTCGCCCCGCCGAAGGTCCGGTTCCTGCGCAGCTGCCCCGGTCAGGCGCGCTGCACCTGACCGGGCGCGGTGCCCGCCGCGCACGGGATCGGTGCCGTGGATCGGGTCGCCGTCAGGAGCACCCGAGCGTCACGGGCCGAAGGTCGTCCCCAACCCGGTGAGGGAGGCCAGGACCTCTGACTCCAGGTCGGGGGACTGGTCGGCCGCCCACCACACGTACCCGTCCGGCCGGACCACCACCGCGCCCGTGCCGCCGGTGGCGGTGTCGAAGCCGAGGCGGGCGGCCAGGTCGAAGGCCTTCGGCAGTGCGGAACCGGTCAGCAGCAGCGGACGGCCCGAGAGCAGGGTGACCGAGGGCATCCGCTTGCCCACCAGCGGATGCGCGCCCGCGACCGGGTAGGCGACGTCGAGCGCGGCGAGCTTCTCGGCGAGCGCCGTGGCGAACGCCGGAACGGTGTCGACCAAGCCGTTCAGCAGGGTGCGGAGCGCGCGCTGCTCCGCCGTGGTGGCGCTGATCAGCGCGGTCTGGGCGAGGGTGTGCTCGGCCAGCGCCAGGCCGACGGGGTGGCGTTCGGCGTGGTAGCTGTCGAGCAGGCCGGGGGCGGCGGTGCCGCGGACCTCGGCGGCGAGCTTCCAGCCCAGGTTCATGGCGTCCTGCACACCGACGTTCAGGCCGACGCCGCCCGCCGGGAAGTGCATGTGGGCGGCGTCGCCCGCCAGCAGGACCCGGCCACGCCGGTAGGCGGCGGCGACCCTGGTGGCGTTGCCGAACCGCGACAGCCAGCCCGGGTCGTGCATGCCGAAGTCGCTCCCCGCCACGCGCAGGGTGGTGGCGCGCAGGTCGTCGAGGGTGAACGGGTCGTCGGGGCGCTGGTTGAGGGAGTCCGTGCCCGCGATGCGGTACCGGCCGCCGCCCAGCGGGACGGTGATGAGCGCTCCGTCGTCGGTCTGGGCGCTCAGCACCGGCTGCTCGGTCAGCGCGACCTCGCCGACGTACCCGAACGTGGTCGCGTCCGCGCCGGGGAAGTCGATGCCCGCGGCCTTGCGGACCGTGCTGCCCGCGCCGTCGGCCCCCACCACGAAGGACGCGGTGAGGGTGCGGGAGTCGTCCAGGGTCGCGGTGACCGACGACGCGTCCTGCGCCAGGTCCGTGACGGCGTGGCCGCGCAGGACGCGGACACCCAGGTCCAGCGCCCGCTGCTCGAACAGCTCCTCCGTGCGGGCCTGCGGGAACGCCAGCATGTACGGGTGGGGCGTGTCGAGGCCGGTGAAGTCGAGCCGGTTCTCCAGCATCCCGAAGTGCCAGTTCGGCCGCGGCACGCCGTCGGTGAGGAACCGCTCCTCCGCGCCGCGCAGGGCCAGCACCTCCACGGTGCGCGGGTGCAGGCCCATCGCCTTCGAGTGCGGGCTCCTGGTCGGGGAGCGCTCGACCACGAGCGTCGGCACGCCCGCCAGTGCCAGTTCCGCCGCCGTCCACAGCCCGACGGGACCACCGCCCACCACGACGACCTGGTTTGGTTGGTTGATGTCTACATTCATAGTAATGACTATACTCTGAAATTGACCGGGCACTACCATCGGCTCATGGCAACGCGCGAGTACCGGTCGTCCGTACGGGCGCGGCACGCCGAGGACACGCGGCGCACGATCGTCGACGCGGCCGCGGAGCTGTTCATCGAGCAGGGCTACGCGCGGACCAGCGTCGCGGCCGTCGCGGCGGCGGCCGGGGTCGCGGTGAACACCGTCTACACGAGCGTCGGCGGCAAGTCGGCGCTGATCATGGCGTTGACCGAGGACGGGGCCGACGACCGGACGGCGATCGAGACGGCGCGGCGGATCGAGGAGGTCGACGACCCGGCGGAGATCCTGCGCATCACCGCCGTCGGCACCGGCCGGGTGCGCCGCGAGCGCTGGCGGGTGCTCGGCATCCTGCTCGACAACCGGACCGCCGACCCCGACGTCGCCGCGGCGGCGGACGCCGCCACCTGTACCGTTCGCGGCAGGCTCGACCGGATCGCCCGGCGACTGGTCGACACCGGCGGGGTGCGGCCGGGGATCGACCTCGAACGGGTCGAGCAGGTGCTGTGGTTCTACTTCGGGTTCCAGGCGTGGCGGACCGCGCGCGACCTGGGCTGGGACTGGGACGAGGCCGCCGACTGGCTGGGCGCCCAGGCCACGACCGCGCTCCTGTCCGACCGGCCCCGGTGACTTTCCCCGCCGACCGGTGTCCTGCTCGTGAGGGGTAGGGCTCGGCGAAGGGAGACGATCATGCACGTGCTCGCGAACGGTGTGCGGGTGTCCTACACGGACCAGGGTGACGGCGTGCCGCTGGTCCTGCTGCACGGCGGCATGGTGACCGGCGGGCTGATGTGGGCGAACCACGCCGAGGAGCTGGCGAGGACGCACCGGGTGCTGGTGCCGGACACGCGCGGGCACGGCGGGTCGGACAACCCGGACGACGAGTTCGGCTACGACCTGTTCGCCGACGACGTGGCCGCGTTCATCACGGCGCTCGACCTCGACCGGCCGGTGGTCGTCGGGTACAGCGACGGTGCGCAGACCGGGATCGAGCTCGGGCTGCGGCATCCGGGGTCCGTGGCCGGGCTGGTGCTCGGCGGCGTGGTCGTGGAGCCGACCGGGCGGTACGCGGAGGACTTGGCGGACATGGGTTTCACCGTGCCCGGCGAGGTGGACGCGGCGAAGTTCGACGGGCTGCACCCCGGCTTCCTGGACCAGGTGAAGTCCTTGCACGCCGACGTGTACGGGCCGGACTACTGGCGGCACTTCCTGGAGCTGACCTCGCGCCTGTGGCTGACCGTGCCGGCGTACTCCGACGAGGTGCTGGGCCGCATCCCGGTGCCGACGCTGGTGGTCGCGGGCGACCGGGACGGCGCGGCGATCGAGCAGGCTCCGCGGTTCGTCCGCGCGCTGCCCGACGGTGAGCTGGCGGTGATCCCCGGAGCCGACCACGGCGCGGCCGACCGCCCGCTGTTCCGCGAGGTCGTGCGGGACTTCGTGGGCCGCCGCCGTTCGTGAGCGGACCGGTGGCGAGGGGTGCCACCGGTCGCGACGCCGAGCGGGCCGGGGAGGTCGGGGGATCGCCCGAGCCGCACGACGGGGTCGAGGCCGCCCGTTCTCGCCACGTGCGCCGTCCCGTCCCGCTACGGTCGGGGGAATTCGCGCGATCTCCGGGGGACACCCATGCCCGACTCCGCAGCCGAGGTCTTCGACCGGCTCGCCGCCACCGAACCGCCGACGCGCACCAGGAAGCTGTTCGGCACGGCCGTCGTGCTGGGCGGCAGCGTCGCGGGCCTGCTGGCCGCCCGCGTGCTCACCGACCACGCCGAGCGCGTCGTGGTGGTCGAACGCGACGAGCCCGACGGGGCGACCTCCCGGCGAGGTGTTCCGCAGTCGGCGCAGGTGCACACCCTGCTGCCCGGCGGGCGCAGGCAGCTCGACCGGTGGTTCGACGGGTTCGCCGAGGAAGCCGTCGCCGAAGGGGCGATGGTCGCGAGGCCGGGCAACTTCAAGGCCTACTTCAACGGCGTGGAGAAGGTGGAGGACCCCACCTTCGAGCTGATCATCGCGAGCAGGCCGTTCCTGGAGTCGATCATCCGCCGCCGCGTGGTCGCGCTGCCCGACGTCGCCGTGGTGCGGGGCCGGGCGACCGCGGTCGACATCGCCGACGGGCGGGCGATCGGCGTGCGGTACGTCGGCGAGGACGGCGCGGAGGCGGTCCTGGCCGCGGACTTCGTGGTCGACGCCATGGGCCGGTCGAGCAGGCTCGGCGACTGGCTGGAGGCGGCCGGGTGGGGGAAGCCGCACATGGAGCGGATGCCCATCGACATCAACTACACCACCGCGTACTTCCGGCGCGCGGAACGGGTTCCCGAGGTCGTGGCGGGCATCTCGTTCTGGGCCGAGCCGAAGCGCCCGGCAGGCGTCGCCCCCGCCGCGCTCAACGCGATCGAGGGCGACCGGTGGATGATCATGCTCGGCGGGTACGGCGACGACCGGCCGGGCGCCACGCCCGAGGAGTTCCTCCGGATGTGCGGGCGCCTCCCCGAGATCTTCGGCAACGCCGCCGCGGGGGAGATGCTCGGCGACGTCCACCAGTACAAGCAGGCCGACAGCAGGCGGCGGGCCTACCACGCGCTGGAGCGGTTCCCGGCGCGGCTGGTCAGCGTCGGCGACGCGGTGGCGTCGTTCAACCCGATCTACGGCCAGGGCATGTCGTCGGCGGCGCTGCACGCCTCCTGCCTGTCCGAGTGGCTGCGGTCCGACCCCGTCCCGGACGCGCCCGCGAAGGGGTTCTTCGCTCTGCAGAAGGTCGTCGTGGACTCGGCGTGGCAGACCTCGGCCACCCCGGACCTGGCGCTCCCGCACATCAGCGGCCCGTACCCGCGCGGGTACCGGGCCGCCCAGTGGGTGACCGACCAGATCGTGGAGGCGTCCGTGACGGACGTGGAGGTCGCGAAGCGGTTCAACGCGGTCACGTTCATGACGGCTCACCCGACCTCGCTCATCTCGCCGAGCACCGTCTTGCGCGCCCTCCGCACCAACCTGCGGAACCGGCGGAGGGGCGGGCTTTCCCAGTAGACCGGTCGGACTGCGGAGCCCCGCGTCCGAATAGGGGTTGACGTGGCCGTACGGCCGCCGTCGACAATGATCCAGTAGTCGTCGACCGCCCGTCTTGTCCGTTATCGGCGGCCATTCGGGCTATCGACCCGCGCGCGCCTACCACCTGCGGCCGGTTCGCCACTACGGTCGGTTTCCGACGTGGGAGGTGATCATGGTGTGGAGATCCGCGGCCAGGACTTTGCGGGTCGTCGCGTTCGTAGTGGTGGGTGTCGTGACGATCCTCGGGCTGCTGCCCGTCGCCATCAACGTGGCCACCGGGGGGACCGCGCCCGAGGTGCTCGGGCCGGTGGTGGACTGGCTCTGGCCCGTGATCGTGCTCCTGGTGGGCGTCATGGTCGGACTCGTGCTCTGGGACCGCGGCAGCGACCAGGGCGTGCGGTTCATCCCCCGGCGCCCCGGACACCCGTCGCACCGGGTGGACGCGGTGGGCCGGGTCGAACGCGAGGTGCTGCGCCGCAGGCACGGTTCCCTCGCCGAGCAGCTCGTGCTGAAACTGGGTCTGACGCCACCGCCGCACCCCGCGCTGCACCGGATCGACAGCGGCGCGCGGCCTGACGCGGACGAGCCGCCGTCCGGCATCGCGGAGGTGTTCGCCGAGACGCGGGAGGTGCTGCTCGTGCTGGGCGCGCCCGGCTCCGGCAAGAGCACGCTGCTGGTCGACCTGTGCGCGGACCTGCTGAGCCGTGCGCGGGCGGACGACGACCAGCCGGTGCCCGTGCTGCTCGACCTGTCGTCGTGGTCGACGACCGCGCTCAAGCCCAGGGACCGCAGCCGGTCCACCAAACCCGAGGACTTCGTGGAGTGGCTGCTGCGCGAGGTCGCGCGGCGCTACCGGATCCCGGTCCCCGTCGGCCGCGTCTGGCTCACCGAGGGCCGCATGGCGCTGCTGCTCGACGGACTGGACGAGGTCGCCCCCGACGACCGCGACCGCTGCGTTGAGCAGATCAACGCGCTGGGGGAGCGGTCCGCCGTGCCGCGCATCGCCGTCGCCAGCCGGGTCGTCGACTACGAGCGGCTCAGCACGACCCTGCGGTCCCAGCACGCCGTGCGCGTCGAACCGCTCGACCGCGGGCAGGTCGAGGAGTACCTGGAGGCGGTCAGCCCCCGGCTCGACGGCCTGCGCAGCGCGCTGGAGCGCGAGCCCGAGCTGTGGAACTCCATGAGGACCCCGCTGACGCTCGACCTGCTGGCGCTCACCTACCGCACCGGCCGGGTCGGCCAGGACGTCCCGACCGGCGGCGAACGCGACCTGCTTGACACCTACCTGGTGGAGATGGTCGCCCGGGACTCCGAGTCGAGTTCCGCGCCCCCGCCGGAACGCGCCTTCCGCTCGCTGCGGTTCCTCGCCAGGCTCGCCGCGAGTCCACTGTGGAACGACCTGGTCGCGCGCGGCAGGCTGCCCAGCCGGGTCGCGTGGCTCGAACTCCTGCCCGCCACCCCGATCTGGCTGCTGTTCCAGCGGGTCCAGCCCGCGATGCTCGCGGGCGCGATCGGCGCCCTGACGGCGGTGGTGGGCCTGCGGCTCGGCCTGCTCTCCGGACTGCTGACCGGCGCCTGCCTGACCGCGCTGGTCATCGTGGTCAACCACTTCCTGGTGACGCAGTTCTTCGTGTTCAAGCGCCCGGAGGGCACCAAGACGTGGGGGGTGCTCCCGGCGGTGGCCGGGCTGGTGGTGGGCGCGCTGGTCGGGCTGGTGCTGGGAGTGGTCGGCACGTGGATCGGCCTGCTGCTGTTCCAGCTGCCGGTGCCGCTGGCGTTCGTGGCGGTCATCCTGATCACGTTCCTGATCTCGTTGAGCGCGAGCGTGCACCTGGAGGCCGTGAAGGACGCGCCGTACTGGGCCGTCGCGGTGTCGCTGCTGCCCGCCGCCGCGATGGTGTGGACCGGTCCGTCGCGCGAACTGCTCGTGGGACTGGGGATCGGCCTGCTCGCGGGCCTCGCGACGAGCCTGTTCGTCACCGGGTTCTTCGGGGTGTGGCGGGCGCTGCACGTCGACCAGGCGATGGCGTTCGTCGGTCGCGGCCGCTGGTGGCTGTTGATCGCGCTACCGCTCGGCGGGATCGGCGCGGTGGCGGGCACCGGGCTGGCCCACTGGTTCGGCGCGCCGCTCACCACGGCCGCGCTGGGGCCGATGACCGGGATGCTGATCGGGTTGTTCAGCGCGCCGACGTCGGCGCGGGAGCACCTGCTGCCGTTCGACCTGATCTCCACGGGCATGGCCGAGGCGCTGTCCCGACCGCTGGTCCTGGGTGAGTTGCCGTTGCGGCGCAAGGCGTTGCTGCACTTCGCGGGAGACCGGATGCTGCTGCTGCACGTGGAGGGGGAGTACCGGTTCGCGCACGCGCTGGTGCGCGACCACCTGGCGTCCTGCGACCCCGCCGAGCTCGGCGCGGCGGTCGAACGCCGCCGCGCCGAACTGGTCAAGACCGGGTGACGTCCGACAGGAACCGGGCCCAGGCCCCAGGCGGGAACGCCAGGGAGCCCGCGGCCCGGTTCTTCGTGTCGCGCACGCCTACCGCGGCGCCGGTGAGGTTGACCTCGACGCAGGCCTTGTCCGGGTTGCTGTAGCTCGCCTTTTGCCAGCCCACTTCCACGCACGACTGATTGGGGTTGCTGTAGCTGGCTTTTTGCCACCCGGAGAACTCCTCGTCCTGTGGCGTCGGGTGGAGTTCGGTCATGTGGTTCACGTTCCTTCCTGGATGATCACCTGGTGAGCAGGAAGGTGCGGGATTGCTCGGGGCCAAGGGCGGCGGCCTTCTGCTGCTCCCAAACCTTGAGGTAGACGGCTACCTCGTCCAGATCGGAGGTGACGTCGCCGTCTTCCATTCCCTCGACGTGGACCACTTCCACCGGCGGGTCGCTCTCAAACCCGAAGATCGTGAAGTTGTACTCCTGGCCCCAGTAGTAGCCGACTTCCCACGGCACGACCTGGACCTCCACGTTGGGACGGTCGATCATCTCAGCGATGTGCTCCTTCTGACCACGTCTAATTGCGTCGTTGCCCGCCATGTTCGACATCCGTTCGAGGGCGGCTTGGTCGACGATGTACCAGAAACGCTTGGCGGGGTCGTCCAGGATCAGTTGCCGCTCCAGCCGGTTGACCGTCTCGCGCTCGATTTCGTCTGGTGTCATGGAGGGTCGGACCGAGCGGAACAGGTGGCGCATGTACGCCTCTGTCTGCAACAACCCCGGTATCGTCATCGCGTTGTGCTGCCACAGGTAGTGAGCGCTGGTCTCCAGGTCGACCACCTCGCGCATGGTCCCGTGGAATCTGGCGCGGAGCGACTTCGGCGAGTACCTGCCCTCGCGGCCGCGGGCCATGTCGAGGAGGTCCTGCCGGAGTGACAGGTCGGTCTTGTAGCCGTCGAGCAGCGTGGTCAGGTCCGGGATCTTGACGCCGCTCTCGCCGCGTTCGATGTTGCCGATCTTGTTCTGCGTGCAGTCGAGCAGCTTGCCCGCCTCCGCCTGGCTCATCGCGCACGCGTTGCGCAGCGCTTCGAGCTTGCGCCCGATGATGATGTTGACGACCCGCTTGGGGATGGCGGCGGTCATCGGGGGCCTCCGTGGGTACGTGAGCGTTACCAGTGATGACGGAAAGTAGCAGGCTGCTTCACCCTGTTAGGTGAGTATCGGAATTGGTTAAACAAGTTTAGGGTCGAATCCGGTAGGGACCGGCAAAGCGACGGACAGGCAGAGATGGTTAACCAAGTTGTTGAGCGGAATTCGTTTCGGTGGTTTCCCCACGCCGGGCAGCGGCACGCCGTCCCGAACGCCCTGTTCCCGCTGGACGCGGGCGACACGCTCTGCGGGGTGCCCGTCGAGGTCCCGCGGCTGCCGCTGCCGAAGTCGCCGCACTGGCTCTGGCCGGAGTGCGCCGCCTGCGACACGGCGTGGCGCAGGCGAGCGGGGCTGCCGCAGCGCGTGGTCGCCGGATGACCGTCGACCCCACCGAACTGGCGGCCATCCGGGAGTGCCTGAGCAGGCTCGGCTTCGCGTTCACCGGACTGCTGGGCCACGACCACGATCCGACGGGGACGGCGCTGCGGCTGGCGGAACTGGCGGGCATCGCGCGCGAGGTGGGGGACCTGTGCGACCACCGCGCACGCCGACTCGCCCGCTCGGAGCCGCCGTAGCGGCCCCGAGCGGGCGAGGGGTGGTGGACCGGGTCAGACGAGCGTGGCCAGGCCGCGCGCGTTGGCGCGGGCGGCGCCGCGGGAGACCGCCACCGGGTCCCAGCCGGCAGGCCGTTCCGGCAGCAGTTCCCGGTTGCCGACGACCGAGCCCTTCTTGACCTCGCCGAACAGCAGCGGCCTTCCCATGATCAGGCCCGCGCACGCCATGCCGCCCGCCATCACGCCGGTGATGCCGCTGCCGAACTGCGTGCTCTGGCCGACGACGAACAGGCCGTCCACGCCGGTCTCGAACACCGGCTTCTGGCCGTCGGCGCCCCACTTCGCCATGCCGAACGGGGTGCCGCCGGAGGACCGGGTGTAGCGCTCCTGGGTGAGCGGCGACGCCATCTCCAGGTGCACGATGCTGTCGCGGAACGGGCCGAGCGCCCGTTCGCCCGCCTTGACGACGGCCTCGGTGAAGCGTTCCTTCTCGGCCAGGTACTGGGGGTTGCGGCGGTACTTCTCGCCGTCGGTCGGGCCGTTCTCCACGCCCCAGCCCTCGTAGCCGGGCGGGCACAGGGTGATCAGCTGGAACGTCGAGTGGCCCGCCGGGTGCATGTGCCGCGAGTCGGAGTCCTTGCGGGAGGCGAAGGAGATGAGCAGGTTCTTGATCTCCTCCGGCTGCCCGTCGTTGTGCAGGCTCTCGTACAGGTGCTCGATGTTGTCCTCGGCGTACCACCACATGTTGGCGTCCTTGGGCCGCGTGTCCAGTTCGCGGTCCAGCGCCACGTAGACCGTCGCGAACGGCAGGCCCATCGACGCTTCCTCGGTGTCCTTCACCAGTTCCGGCGCGAAGTGCTCTCCGCCCACCAGGTCGAGGATCGTGCGCTTGTAGTCGGCGTTGGAGATCACCATCGGGGAGCTGAGCGTGGTGCCGTCCTCCAGCACCACGCCGGTGACGACCTTGTCGACGACCTCGATCCGGTCGACCCTGGCGTTGGTGCGCATCTCGCCGCCGTGCGCCTCCAGGACCTCGGTCAGCGTGGCCGCGATCATCTGGCCACCGCCCACCGGGTGGTAGGCGCCGCGGATGTAGTGGTCGCTGATCATCGCGTGCGTCGCGACCGTCGCGTCGGCCGGGCCGAGTCCGTAGTTGGGGGACTGCGCGGCGAGCACGGTCCGCAGCCTGGTCGACAGCTTGCAGTGGTCGAAGAGCGTGACCAGCTTCTGCCAACCCCAGCCCTGGAGGGTCTGCGTGCCCTCGATGATCTCGTCGAACGGCATCTCCGGCGACCAGGCGAGCGCGAAGTGCTGCTCCTGGCCCGTCCCCTTGACGACCTGGATGTACTCGCGGATCCCGTCGACCTCCTCCGGGAACGAGGCCTCCAGCCTGCGCTCGTACTCGTCCCAGTCCGCGGGCACCTCGAACGTGAGACCGGGCATCACGATCTTGTCGAACCCGTCGGGGTTGAGCTCGTGGAACTCCATCCGGTCCTCGGCCCCGAGGCCGCGCAGCACTGTCGGGATGATCCCGTCCTCGCCGCAGTCGCCGAGGTAGTGCACGCCCACGTCGAACTCGTAGCGCCTCCGCCGCCGGAACACGTGGCTGTTGCCACCGGCCCAGTCGTGTTGTTCCAGCACGAGCACCTTGCGCCCGCTGGCGGCCAGGTAGGCGGCGCTCGTCAGGCCGCCGAGGCCTCCGCCGACGACGATGGCATCCCAGTCACTTCGTTGTGTCGTCAACGCGACTCCGCTCGAAGGTCGGAGCAACCCCTGTGAGGCTGCTCTCCGGTAAGGGCACCCCACTGAGATTCCTCCCTTCGGCGCAGTCCTCCTACCCCTGGAGACCCCTAAAACAGCGTTATGTGACAGTGTTTTTTGGTGAATATCCTTCACGTCCAGGGGTGGTCCAGGGGGGTCCTCTTGCGGGCTTCCACCAGGTAGCGGCGTGCGTGGGAGACGAACGGGCCCTCGGATCGGATGCGATCGTGCAGGACGGCCAACTGGGGCCGGTACCGCTCCGCGGTGAAGCCGGGAACGGTCCACAGGACCTTCCTCAGGAAGTGCACGACCGCCCCGATGTCGTGGTACTCGGCGCGCAGCGATTGGTGCTCCAGGGTGACGACCTCGAACCCCGCGGCTCGGGCCGACTCCCCGATCCCCTGGTCGACCGGGGCGGGTAGGGGGCCCATCATGGCCTCGCCGAGCTCCCTGTTGGTGCCCGCCCCGATCCCCTGGGACAGGTAGACGCCTCCCGGCTTGAGGACCCTGGCGATCTCGTGCCACAGGACGGTCGTGGGGTGGCGGCTGACCACCAGGTCGAAGGCCTCGTCCTCGAACGGGAGGTCCGCCTCGTCCTGCGCTTCCACGACCACGCCGCCCAGCGGGGCGAGGTTGCGGCGGGCGATCTCCAGGTTCGGCGGCCACGACTCGGTGGCTCGGAGCACGGGTGGGGCCTGGGGGATCCGGGACAGCACCTCGGCGCCACCGGTCTGGACGTCCAGCGCGGCTCCCGCTCCGGCCATGTGCTCGGCCAGCAACCGCGAGTACCCCCAGGTCGGGCGTTCCTCGGTCGCGCGGCCGTCGAACCAGGAGAAGTCCCAGCCCGCCGTCGGCACCGACTCGCCCTCGGCGACGAGGGCGTCGAAATCGCTCATGTCCCGACGGTAACCCCGGTGTCGACCGGGAATCAGACCGCCGTGCGGCGGCGGAACAGCCAGGCCGCGAACGTGAACGACGCCGCCAGCATCGCCGCGCACCAGGTGAGCGCGATCCAGCCGTTGTCGCCGACGGGGATGCCGGTCAGCAGGCCCCGCACGGTCTCGATCACCGGGGTGATGGGCTGGTGCTCGCTGATTCCCCGCAGGAACCGCGGCATCGTGTCCGGCGGGACGAACGCGCTGCTCAGGTACGGGAGGAACAGCATCACGAAGCTCAGCGCGCTGGCCGACTCGACCGACTTCGCGATGACGCCGAGGCCCGCCGCGAACCAGGAGAGGGCCAGGACGTAGAGCAGGAGCAGACCCGCTGCCAGCAGCCACTCGACGACGCTCGCCTGAGGGCGGAAGCCCAGCGCCACGGCCGCGCACAGGACGATCGTGGTGGACATGGCGTTGCGGGCGACGCTGGCCACCACGTGACCGGTGAGGACGGCCGAGGCCCGGATCGGGAGGGTGCGCAGGCGGTCGATCATGCCGGTGGTCATGTCGTGCGCGACGGCCATGGCCGTCGCGGCCGCGCCGTAGCCGGTGCACAGCAGGACGATGCCCGGGACCACGTAGTTGATGTACGCGGTGCCCGTGTTGATCGCGCCGCCGAAGACGTAGACGAACAGCAGCATCATCAGCAGCGGGAGCGCGATCGACATGATCAGCGTCTCGGTGTTGCGCCTGCTCAGGCGGATGCAGCGGCCGATCATGGTCAGCGAGTCGGACAGGGCGTTCCTCGGGCCGGTGTGCGTCGGGGTGCTCGGGTGGAGGACTCGGGGGGTGGTCATGGGTGCCTTCCGGTGGCTGGGCGCGATCGCCGGGGGATGTCGGTGGGCTGTCGTGGTGTGCGTCGGGGGGCGCCCGGTTCGCACCGTGCTACCGAGGCGCGTTGCCGGTGGCCGCCAGGAACACGTCGTCCAGCGTCGGGCGGTGGGAGGAGACCGTCGCGACCGGGACGCCCGCCGTGCGGAGGCCGTCCAGGACGTGGTGCAGGTGGTTCGCCGTGCCGTCCGACGGCAGGCCCAGCACCAGCGGGTCTTCGGTGCGCGGAGCGGTGAGGAGGGCCGCCGCGCGGGTCGTGTCGGCTTCGGTGGCGAACCCCAGGTCCAGGCGGTGGCCACCCACCTGGGACTTCACGGCGTCCGTGGTGCCGGAGACGGCGACCTTGCCCTTGTGCAGCAGGGCGACGTGGTCGGACAGGCGGTCGGCCTCCTCCAGGTACTGCGTGGTGAGGACGATGGTCGTGCCCGCCGTGACCAGTTCCCTGATGGCGTCCCACATCGTCCCGCGGCTGACCGGGTCGAGGCCGGTGGTCGGCTCGTCCAGGAAGATGACCTCTGGCCGGGAGACGAGGCTCATCGCGAGGTCCAGGCGCCTGCGCATGCCGCCGCTGTAGGTCTTCACCCGGCGGTCGGCCGCGTCGTGCAGGTCGAAGCGTTCGAGCAGGTCGGTCGCGCGCCGCCGCGACGCGGGGCCCAGGTGCATCAGCTTGCCGACCATGGTCAGGTTCTCCCGGCCCGTCTGCTGGTCGTCCACCGCGACGAACTGGCCGGTGAGGCTGATGACGCCGCGCACCTTCGTCGGTTCGCGCACGACGTCGTGGCCCGCGATCCTGGCGGTCCCCGCGTTCGGCCTGGTCAACGTGGTCAGGATGCGGATGGTGGTCGTCTTGCCCGCGCCGTTCGGGCCCAGCAGGGCGAACACCGTGCCCTCCCGGACGTGCAGGTCCACGCCGTCCAGCACCGCGGTGGAGCCGTAGGACTTCCTCAGGCCGGTTGCCTCGACGATCACGTGCGCTCCAGATGCGTAGTAGGTACGCCTAAAAGCGTACGTCATACGCATCGGTGGGCGGAAGGGGCTTTTCTAGACTGGCCCGGACGAGAGGGAGCGGATGACCGAGGAGATCGACCTGCCCGCCCAGGTGACCCTGCTGTGGGGGTTGCGGGAGCCGACGCGGCGCGGGCGGAAACCGTCGCTCACGGTCGCCGACATCACCCGCGCCGCGGTCGAGCTCGCGGACGCCGAAGGGCTCGGCGCGGTGTCCATGGCGAAGGTCGCCGAACGGCTCGGCAACTCCACGATGGCGCTCTACCGGTACGTGGCGAGCAAGCGCGACCTGCTGCTGCTCATGGCCGACTCGGCGATCGGGTCCGCACCCGCGCTGCCGGGGGGCCTGGACTGGCGGGACGCGTTGACGCTGTGGGTGCGCGGTGTGCTCCGCGTCCTGCACGCGCATCCGTGGGTCGTCCGGCTCCCCATCAGCGGGCCGCCGCTGGGGCCGAACAACCTGTCGTGGTTCGACAGCGCTCTGGGAGCGCTCGGGGACACCGGGCTGACCGAGGAGGAGAAGGTCGGCGTGGTCATGGGGTTGCTGACCTACGTGCAGGGCGAGGCGCGGATGAGCATCGACCTGGCCGCCGGCTACCACGAGAACCCGGAGGCGTTCGGGCGCCAGTACGGGCTGGCGCTGGCCACCGTGGTCGACCCCCGGCGGTTCCCGGCGTTGAGCGAGGTGGTCGCCTCCGGCGTGTTCGACAGCGACATGGCCTACGACGAGGAGGTCGACGGGATGTTCGGGCTGACCCTCTACCTGGACGGCGTGGAGGCCCTCATCGCGCGTGCGAAGGCGGGCAGGGGGTAACGCCGAGGACACGGTTTCCCCAACGGTCCGGTACGGACGCGGCCGTGACGCGCATTTTCCCCACCACGTCGATTTCGATGGTGGGAACACGTATTTGTCACCCGTCCGGACGCTCTATGTCTGGTGGTTGGTCATTGCCGGTCGTCGAGGAAGTGATGGGGGCCTGGGATGAGCGTCGCGGTCCACGGTTCATTCGGGTCCACGGGGCCGATCGACACGGCGTCGGACCGCTTCGCGGGCCTCCTGGCGGGCGATGACCGGCCGGGGGTGCGGGTGGTGGCGGTGTCCGACCGGTCCGACCTCGGGCGGACGCGGCTGCTCGACGCCTACGCGCTGCTGGCGGGCGGGCACGAGCTGCCGGTGATCCGGGGGCGGGCGGGGGAGCGGGGCCTGCCCTACGGGATCTTCGCGAACGCGTTCGAGCACGCGGACGCCACCCCGGAGGCGTTCACCGAACTGGAGCAGGACGCGAACCTGCTGCTGCGCGGGCTGTTCCGGTCGCTGCGCGCGGACGGGTGGGCGCGGGAGGCGCTGGGCGTGCCCGACGCCGAGCACCACCGGCTGCACCGGGCCGTGACCGCGGTGCTGGACGCCATGTCCGGGCCCGCCGGGGCCGTGGTGCTGCTCGACGACGTCCACGACGCCGATCCGGCGTCGATCGCGCTGCTCGACCACCTCGTCCGGCGCGGGCCGCGCACCCCGATCGTGCTGGTGGTGGCGTACGACCCGAACCGGACCCCGGCGGCGCTGGCCGACGTCCTCGCCGAAGCCGAGCGGAACCGGGCCGACGACCCGATCGCGCCCGTGGTGAGGCTGCTGGACGTGCCGCGCGACGGCGGCGACCACCGCCTGACCCAGCGGGAGTTCACCGTGCTGTCGGTGCTCGCCGAGGGCCTCACCGCCGACGCGATCGCCCGCAGGCTCGACATCTCGCCGCGCACCGTCCACCGGCACCTCCAGCACCTGTACCGGAAGCTCGGCACGACGGACCGGCTCGCCACCGTGCTGCGCGCCAAGTCCCTCGGCCTCGTGCCCTGAGCCCGCGCGTCAGAGCCGCCAGCGGTCCCGACCGGGAGGTTCGGCGGTGGCGCGCAGCTCGTCGTCGAACGCGCGGGCGACGTCCTCCACCGACCAGTCGTCGCGGACCAGCACCGGTTCCTTCACCGCCATCTGGCGCACCAGCACGAGCTTGCCGTCGACCAGCCGGACCAGCTGCCCGGTGATCCCGGCGGAGAGGTCGCTGAGCAGGTAGGTCACCACCGGCGCCATCCGCTCCGGCGTCTGGGCGGGATCGCTGATCCGCGCCGCCCTCGGGTCCGAGTCCATCATCGGCGTCCACGCCAGCGGGCAGAACGCGTTGACCCGCACCCCGTGCTCGGCGAGCGCCGCGGCCCACGAGAACGTCATCGCCGCGACCGCGCCCTTGGACGCCGAGTACGCGGTCGCGCCCGCCCGGCCGAGCATCGCGCCCGACGCCACGGTGACGATCACCCCGCCGCCTTGGGCGTGCATCGCCTTCGCCGCGGCCGACCCGCAGAACATCGTCCCCAGCACGTTGACCTCGATCACCGCCCGCATCCGGTCCGGGTCCTCGGTCCACGGGTCGGCGAAGTCCGCCAGCCCCGCGTTGGCGACCAGCCCGTCGATCGCCCCGAACTCGGCCGCGCACTGCTCGACGAGCGCCGTCGCCCGGTCGGCGTCGGCCACGGAGTCGCCGTTGGCGACCGCCCGGCCACCGGCCTCCCGGATCTCCGACACGACTTCCTCGGCCGACTCCCCGTCCACGTCGTTCACGACGACGGAGGCCCCCGCCTCCGCCGCGTGCAGCGCGTACGCCCGCCCCAGACCCCGCCCGGCCCCGGTGACGACCACGGCCTTCCCCTTGAGCACTCCCATCCGCCCAGTGTGGCGACTGACCGCGTTCTGTCCAGGAAACGACCCGGAAGCGCGGTTCCGGCCGTGGCAAAGTTGATCGCGGTCATTCGACTACGACAAAGGGTTGGCAATCATGACGATGCTGTCGCGCGCGGTGCGGGGAATCCTCCGAGGCCGGTACCGGGTCGACCGAAAACCAGGCCCCGAGCCGGACCGAAGACACGTCGAGGTCCCCGTGCCGGAGGCGGTGCTCGAACCGGCCCCCTCGCGCGAACCGACGGAACTCGAGGAACTGCTGGTCATGGCCGACGCCGAACTGGCCGAGAAGCAGGAGGAGCTCGACGAGCTCGACCGCAGGTACCAGGAGGCCGTCGAGGGCCAGTGCAGGCTGGAAGAGGAGAACAACCGGCTGCGCGGACGGCTGACCACCGTCTACCGAGGACTGTCGCCCGAGGACGCTGCCCCGACGTGCGCGCCGCCCGCGAGCGCCGACTCGCCGTCCCACGCGGCGGCCCTGGCGCGCAGGCACCTCTCCGACCACCTCTGGTTCCCACCCGAGGCGTGCGTGGGCCTGGACAAGATCGACAACATGCCCGAGTCCCGCACGTGGGGCGAGAACGCGTGGCGCGGCTTCCTCGCCCTGCACGCCTACGGCGAAGCGCTCGCGGGTGAGGAGAACCCCGGCAACTTCCGCGCGTGGTGCGAGAACTCCCACCACCGGCACGTGTGGCCGTCGAACGCGAAGAAGCTCGCGATGAGCGAGAGCAAGACCGTCGGCAGGTCGGGCCGGATGAGCGCGAAGCGCATGTTCCCGGTGGACCCGGAGTACGACCCCGCAGGCGAGGTCTTCATGGAGGCCCACCTGAAGATCGGCGTCGGCCGCGGCACCCTGCTGCCCCGCGTGTACTTCGTCGCCGACCGCGGGACCGCCAAGGTGTACGTCGGCTACTTCGGCCCGCACGTGCCGAACACCCTCACGTAGGCGGCGCGGCCCGGTGGAGAGCCAGGTGGTGCCAACTTGAGCCAATATGGCTCGCTTTGGCGTCACGGATGTGCCATCATGGCACCACGGACCTGGTCCGCGGTGTGGGTGGCCTCGGCCGCGAACTCGCGGTGACCAGGCCGTCGCGCATCCACCACGAGAGGAAATCCGATGAGTCAACCGGTTCCCGTCCCGCAGGGCCTGCCCGTGGAGCGCGATGCGGGGCCCTTCGACCCGCCGCGCGACATCACCCGGCTGCGCGACGCCCGTCCGGTCAGCCCCCTGGCCTTCCCCGACGGTCACGAGGGCTGGATCGTCACCGGCTACGACGCGGTCCGCAGGCTCATGGCCGACACCCGCTTCAGCTCCCGCCAGGACATCGGCCCCCTCCACGTGCCGTTCGAGGTCCCCGGCATGCCCGCCGCCGAACCGTCCCCGCAGATCCCCGGCGTGTTCATCGCCATGGACCCGCCGGACCACACCCGGCTGCGGCGCATGCTCACCGGCGCCTTCACCGTCAAGCGCATGAACCAGCTCGAAGCGCACATCGTCGACATCGTCGAGCGGCGACTGGACGAGATGGCGAGCCTGGCCCCGCCGGTCGACCTGGTCCAGGAGTTCGCGCTGCCGGTGCCCTCGCTGGTGATCTGCGAACTGCTCGGCGTCCCCTACTCCGACCGGGAGGGCTTCCAGCGCGACTCCGCCCAGTTCCTGGTCAAGGACCAGCCGATCGAGGAGAAGATCGCCGCGTACACCGGCCTGACCACGTTCCTGGCCGAGCTGGTCACGAGCAAGCGCGCGGCCCCCGACGAGGACATCCTGTCCGACCTGGCCCGCAACGACGACCTCACCATCGAGGAGCTGACGGGGATCGCCTTCCTGCTGCTGCTCGCGGGCCACGAGACGACCGCCAACATGCTGGCGCTGGGCACCTTCGCGCTCCTGGAGCACCCCGAGCAGATGGCCGCACTGCGCGCCGACCCGGACCTGATGCCCGGTGCCGTCGAGGAACTCCTGCGCTACCTGTCCATCGCCGACATCTTCTACCGCTACGCGACGGAGGACATCGAGCTCGGTGGCGAGACGATCGGCAAGGGGTCGACGGTCCTCGTCTCGCTGCTGGCCGCCAACCACGACCCCCTGCGCTTCGACGACCCCGACACCCTGGACGTCCACCGCAACGCCCGCGGTCACCTGTCCTTCGGCCACGGCATCCACCAGTGCCTCGGCCAGCAACTGGCCCGCCTGGAGATGCGCGCCGGGTTCGCCGGACTGCTGCGCCGCTTCCCGACCCTCCAGCTCGCGATCCCCGCTGGCGACGTGAGGCTCAAGACCGACATGAACATCTACGGCGTCCACGACCTACCGGTCACCTGGGCGGAAACGGCTCGGTAGCACCGTTGACCGGGCCTGGCGGGCGAACCGGTCGACCTTTCGCGGGAACTCCGGCACCGTGCGGTACGACTACCCACGGGATGCTGTGCACCGACCGGACCACGAAGGGCTCACCAGATGAACCTCCGACGCCTTGGCGCCGCTCTGCTGCTCACCGGCCTGGCACTGGCGGGCACGGCCACGCCCGCGTCCGCGCACGCCGAACTCCTGGGCAGCGACCCGGCCACAGGGGTTTTGCTGTCCGAGGCGCCGAAGCAGATCGTGCTGACCTTCAGCGAAGCGGTGGGCCTGCCCGCGAACCCGATCTCCGTGACCGGGCCGGACGGCTCGACGTGGAAGATCGGCCAGGTGACCGCCGCGGGCCCCGTGATCACCGTCCCGGTGGAGGCCACCGGCCCCGCGGGCGAGTACGTGGTCGACTACAAGGTGATCTCCGCCGACGGTGACGAGATCGGCGACAAGCTCCGCTTCGCCCTGGCCACCGCCGCGACCCCGAGCACGACCTCCGCCGCGCCCACCACCACGACCACCACCGCACCCACGACGACGAGCGCCTCCGCCGCCCCGTCGGCGTCCAGCGCGCCCGCGGACGACGACGGCGGCATCCCGCTGGTGGCGTGGATCCTCGGCGCGGTCGTCCTGGCGGGCGCGGGCGCGTTCGCGGGCCTGCGCCTCGGGAAGTCGAAGGCGGGGTGACCACCCGTGGACTCCGCCGGGCAACGGCGGAGTCCACGGCTTCGGGGGCTCGGGAGTCCCGGCGGCCGTTCGCCGTCGCGGGCGGCCGAGGTCACCTGCCCCGGTCTGCCGGGATGTTCGCGGTGGCCGACCCGTCGGATGTCAGGATGCCCGCCGAGGTCCGCGAACCCGCCGTGATCTCGTTGTCGAGTGCGGCGTGGTCGACGGTCGCGTCGTACTCGGCCGTCTCCGAGCCGGTGGCGCCGAGCGGCTGGCAGACCTCCAGGAACGTGTACGCCTTGCGACAGCGCCAGTGCCCGCAGGGCCGCCTCCAGGACGAGTCCGCCGCGGTCGGCCAGGTCGTTCGCGCGCAGCGGCTCCGCAGGCACGACGGTGACGCGGGCCAGCCGTCCGCTCTGGTCGGTGGCGTCGATCGTCGGTTCCACCAGCAGCGCGTCCTCGTGACCGCTGAAGTCGGAGAACTCCCGGAACACGAACTTCTTCTCGAAGCCGAGGAACGTCTCCCCGGTGGGATCCGGACGGGGGTGATCTTCGCCGGTGCCCGCGTTGTGGTGAAACGAAGTGGAGCGACGATCGACGGGTGGATCGTGGAACCGCGGCACGACGTGATCAGCGCGGTGACACCAGCGGGTTGACCTGCCAGCGCCCGTCCTCGTTCGTCGTGGGCAGGTGGGCGGTGAGGCCGTGGTCGTCCCGCACCGCGAGGAACGTCTCCCCGTCCAGTACGACGGCCTCCACGTGCCACGTGCCGTCGTGCTGCTGCGCGACCAGGTACTCGGCGACGTCGGCGTTGTCCACGACCGGCCCGCCCAGCAGCGGTGTCAGGGCGTCGGCGTGCCCGGAGTTCAGCGCCGACCCGTACGCGCGCGCCAGGTCCTGCGGGGACGGCGCTCCCGGTGGTGGTTCGGCGTAGATCCACAGCGCGATGAACAGGACCCACGCCAGCACCCCGCTGAACGCGAGGACCCGCAGGATCCGGGTGGTGGCCCGCGACTGCGGGCGCGGCTCCGAGCCGATGCCGTACATGGGACAGATCATCCACCCCGCCCCGGTGGACCCGGTGTGACCGGTCGCTCGCCTCGACCTCCCGACGAGGCGCTCGATAGGGGGTCGATCAACTACGGACGGTCCATTCCGCCGCGATGGATTTCTCGTCCGGGTGGCCTTGGGCCGGAATCCGCGTCGATCCGCTCGACACGGGTAGCCCGGAGCTGGCGAGACGAACAGTCCATTCGGGAGAGAGGTTGTCCGATGATCGACCAGAAATCGGTGGAGCGCCTGTACGACTGCGATGTCATCGACGCGCGGGGTGACCGGATCGGCTCCGTCAAGCAGGTCTGGTTGGACGAGGAGAGCGGCCGACCGGTCTGGGCATCCGTCCACACCGGACTGTTCGGCATGCGGGAGAGCTTCGTCCCCATCCAGGACGCGAAGGTCGAGGACAAGCACATCACCGTGCCCGTGGAGAAGCAGAAGGTCAAGGACGCGCCGGAGGTGGACGCGTCCGGCGGCATGCTCTCCGACGCGGAACAGGCCAACCTGTACGAGTACTACGGCATGATCCCGACCGCCAACACCGGCGACCACGACCGCCTCGGCGGTCGGACCGGGACGAACGAGCGCGCGACCGGGCAGCGGCCCGTGGACCAGCGCGCGACCGGGCGGCGCTCCGTGGACCAGCCCGCCAACGGTCGGCAGGGCCGCACCGCGGGCGAGCAGGGCATGACCCGCTCCGAGGAGCGGCTGAAGGTCGGCAAGGAGCAGGTCGAGACCGGTCGCGTCCGCCTGGTCAAGCACACGGTGACCGAGCAGCAGAACATCACCGTCCCGGTCTCCCACGAGGAGGTCCGCGTGGTGCGCGAGCCCGTCACGTCGACCGACGCGACCGTGCGCGGCAACGCCTTCCGCGACGACGAGACCGAGGTCGTCCTGCACGAGGAGCGGCCGGTGGTCGACAAGGAGACGGTCGCGGTCGAGCGCATCGGCCTCGGCAAGGAGACCGTCACCGAGCAGCGCACCGTCAGCGGCGAGATCCGCAAGGAGCGGGTCGACGTCGTGGACGACACGAAGGGCACGCCGGACAACCGGAAGCGCTAGGACCACGGTGCGGGCGGGGGAGTCGAACCCCCGCCCGCACCGTGCCGGAGACCGCCCGAGTGGACCCGAGACCACGGGCGGTGAGTTGTGGTCGGGGCGAAGCCCGCTGCCCGCCCCGACCGCAACTCCTCCAAGATCGACCGCGTGACCGCTCGAAGTGTCCCGAACCCCGGAATGGTCACGGGGGAACACTTCCGAGACCCACCGCGAACACCTCCGTGACCGCTCCGGGGGCTGTTCCGCCCATGGTCACCGGGGAACACCCCCGGCCGCACGCCGATCGCTCGGCGGTAGTTCGGCCCCAGCGCCACCGGTCGCACCCCGATGACCTCGTGGTACCGCCGGAACTCCTCGCCGTCATCCCGTGAGCGTCGGGTTCCGCCGGTACGGCACGACCTCCGCCGCCGTCGGCCCGTGGTCCCCCTTCACGACGTGCCGCGGCGTGAAGCGCACCCGCCGGCCGGTGTGGTCGTCGTCGCCGGGCGCGCCCGGAGCGGTCCACTCGACGCGGGCGTTGCCGGACAGCCGCAGCGTTTCCCCGGTCCCGAAGTCGAGGAACAGCAGCGACGCCTCGTCGTCCGCGGCCAGGTTGCCGAGGCTGTTGAACATGTTGTTGCCGTGGTAGTCGGGCCACCACAGGTCGTCGCCGTCCACCCGCACGAAGCCGACCGGTCCGCCGCGGTGGGACGAGTCCACGCCACGGGTCGGGTGGGTCGTGCCGAGGAAGAACGTGTCCGCGCGCCGCACCAGGTCGGCGTCGAACTCGGTGCTCCACCGGGTGGGGCCGACGGCCGGGGTCACGCGGCGCTGCTGGATGAACTGCGGGCAGTTGCCGTACGCCTGGTCGACCTGGAGGAGGTCGCCGGTGAGCGTGCCGTTGATCCGCATCCGGCGCCGGGTGGCGAAGTCGATCGCCACCAGACCCGCCGGTCCGTCCGGCAGCCCGGCCAGGGGATCGCCGTCCGGAAGCGACGCGCCGACGCGCACCGCGGCGCCCTCGACGCGCAGGAAACCCGGTGGGGCGAGCAGGGGGGAGGACCACAGCCCGCCGTCGTGGTCCCGAGCCGTGAGCACGGCCAGGTCGCGCTCGGCGAGGAATCCCGCCGCGAGGTTCGGGGTGCCCAGCATCCCGGAGAGCCTGCTCGCCAGGTCGCGCACCCCGGCGCGCTGCTGGACGGCCAGTTCGCCTTCGTGGAAGCCGCTCATCGTGCTCTCCTAATGGTTGACTGCTAGATCCAACATTAGAGGCCTTGACTAATGGTTGGACAGGCTCGCAACCATTAGTCATGCTGGTCGGGTGGACAGCGTCGAGTTGATGAACACGTTCAGCCTGCACAGGGGCGAGGTGCGCGACGAACTGGTAGGCGACCGGTTGCGGGAGTTGCGGGACGCCCTGCGGCGGCTGGCGGCCGAGGTCGTGGCCGACGACCGGACGGCCGCCGCGGTGCCGATGGGCGTGCCCGAGGCCGTGGGGGTGCTGAACCGGGCCTGCGCGTCCGCTCCGTCGTGGTCGGAGGTGGCCTGGTCGTCCGGTCCGACCCGTGTGGCGCGCAGCGCGCACGACGAGCCCGCCGCCGAGCTGTCGCGGATCGCCGAGGACGCCGTCGACCTGTTCACCGGTCCGCGGCGCGCCGACCTGCGCGCCTGCCACGGCCCCGGCTGCGTCCTGTACTTCCTGCGCGACCACCCCCGCCGCGAGTGGTGCTCGGCGGGGTGCGGCAACCGCGCCCGCGTGGCCAGGCACTACCAGCGCCACCACGCCGGCGACTAGTCGCCGGCGGCAAACGCGCTCCCGCCACATTGGTTACCATCAGAGGATATTGGTTGCATGACCTGTTACCTCAATAGGGGAGCGCGTGGAGAAGTCCGAAGGCCTGAAGATGTACGACGAGCTGACCGCCGTGCACACGATCATGCGCCGGGGTGTCGAGCTGACGACGACCTCGCTGGAGCGCCTCGCCGACGGGAAGCCGGTCGACGTCAGGGCCGTGGTCCGGCTGGCCAGGTGGCAGTCCGAGTTCGCGCACCACCACCACGAGAGCGAGGACGAGCTGTTCTGGCCGGTCCTGCGCGCCCTCTTCCCGGAGGTCGTGGCCGGGCTCGACGGGCTCAGCGCCGAACACGAGAAGCTCGACCACGAGCTGCGGAACCTGAGCGCCGCGATCGACGCGCTGGCCGAGAAGGGCGCCGACGCGCGCCAGGCGGCGAGGGACGCCCTGCCGTCCGCGGTCACCGTCAAGGACGTGCTGATCGGCCACCTCGACGCGGAGGAGCCGGTCCTCGAAGGACTGTTCCCGCGGGTGCCGGACGCCGACATCGTCCGGCTGCGGGCGGCGATCGTGGCGGGAGCGCGGCGCGGCGGGCCGGACCTCGTGATCGGCCTGCTCAGCGAGCCCGTTCCCGCGCCCGGCTACGCGACGATGATGGCGAGCTTCCCGGCGCCGCTGCGGGTGCTGCGGCCGTTGCTGCTGCGCAAGTTCCACTCGACGCGCAAGGCGCTGGCCGACCGGTAGGTTGGGGCCGGTGTCGACGCCCCGCCGTGCCTACCGCTCCCCGCGCCGCGAACAGGACGCCGCGACCACGCGCAACGACATCATCGCCGCCGCGGCGGAACTGTTCACCGCCAAGGGCTACGGCCGGGTGACGGTGGCGGACATCGCGGCACGCGCGGGCGTGGCGCCGAAGACGGTCTACGCGAGCGCGGGCAGCAAGGCCGACATCCTCAACGAGCTGATCACCGCCGGAGTCGAGGGGTCGGGAGCGGAGGAGTCGCTGGCGGCGGTCCGCGCCACCACCGACCTCGCCGAGGCGATGCGGATCGTGGCCCGCGGCACCCGCGCGGGCAACGAGGCGCACCGGGCCTCGCTGGACATCCTGCACGCCGCGATGGCCGTGCACGACGACGCGGAAGCCCTGTGGGAGCACGGGACCTCGGTGTACCGGGCAGTGCTGCGCGACATCGCGGCGCACCTCGACGGGTGCGGGGTGCTGGCGGAACCGGACAGGGCCGCGGACGTGCTGTGGTTCTGCTTCGGCCCGAACTCGTGGCGCACCCTGGTCCAGGGCTGCGGGTGGTCGTGGGACGAGGCGGAGCGGTGGCTGGCCACGCACTCCGCCGCGCTGCTAGGAACGAAGGGCGCGTAGCGCGCGGGCGTCGGTCAGCCCGACCGCCCGCGCCGCCGCGTCCACGGTCTCGCCGCGGCCGATCAGGTGCTCGGCGCGCTCCACCCGCAGCAGTTGCTGGTACCGCAACGGGGTCATGCCGGTCGCCCGGCGGAAGTGGCGGGTCAGCGTCCGCTCGCTGAAACCCAGTTCACGGGACATGTCGACCAACCGCAGCCGTTCGGTGAACCGGTTCTCGATCAGGTCCTGCAACCGGTGCGCCAGGTCGTCCAGGTGCCCGCGGTGCCGCAGCGGCACGCCGCTGTCCGGCTCGTCGCCGTTGCGCCGCGGGTAGACCACCAGCGCCCTGGCGATCCGCGCCGCCGCCGCGGGTCCGTGGGCGACGGCGATCAGGTGCAGCGCCAGGTCGATGCCGCTGGCGGCACCCGCGCAGGTGGCCACCCGGCCGTCCACCACGTGCAGCACGTCCTCCACCACGGTCGCGGTCGGGTAGCGCGCGGCCACGTCCCGCGTGCGGTCGTGGTGGGTCGTGCAGCGCCTGCCGCCGAGCAGTCCCGCGCGCCCGAGCACCTCGGCGTCCGCGACCACCGTGCCACCGCCCTCGTGGTGGCGTCGCAGGACCTCCAGGTCAGCGGCCCGGTGATCGGCCGCGGCACCGGGGACGAACACGAGGTCGGCGGGCGACGGCAGGGGCCACGGGGTCTCGGACACGAAGGACAGCCGGTACGGCAGCCCGTGGGCGACGGCCGCCCGGTAGACCTCCGCGGGCCCCGCCAAGTCGAGCAGGCACAACGCTTGCGGGAGCAAGAACACGACTTCGGTGACGGTGGAGCGCGTTCTCATGGACGATAGATACAAGATCGACTGCGCCCTGGACAAATCGGGGTGGTCCCGGCGCGGTGGATTCCGGTCGGATGTCCGTCACGGCAGCAGCGTGAAGGCCGACCGACCGAACACCTCGCCGTTCACCTGGAGGGCGATCGCGTGCTCGCCCGCGTGGTAGACGCGGGTGGAGATCACCCTGAACGAGTGCGTGCGGGCGACCGTCAGCCGCTCGCCGGGCCCGAGGGTCCT
Source organism: Umezawaea sp. cmx-9-4 (assembly GCA_049997955.1). Lineage (GTDB taxonomy): Bacteria > Actinomycetota > Actinomycetes > Mycobacteriales > Pseudonocardiaceae > Umezawaea. The sequence continues at coordinate 470,181 of JAEBDY010000007.1, forward strand.
GGTGGTCAGCTTGAACACCTTCGGCGTCGTCGACCCGTTGGCCTTCCGGTGGTGGATCACGTAGTCGATCGCCAGCCTGGCGGGCTCGGCGCCGGTGTTCTCCACGACGTAGGAGAAGCCCAGCGCGCCGCCGACCGCCACGGCGGTGGTGTCGAGCGCCGGACCGTCCACCACCAGACCGTCGACGGCCGGGAACCCGAGCAGCGCGAGCGCTTGCGGGTGGCCCTGCTTCACCAGCGTGCGCAGGCCGTGCCGGACGAGGCGGACGGTCGGCTGGTCCGGCTCGCCGTCCAGCCAGCGCTCCGCCGTGGCCGCGGCGAGCGCGGGGTCGCGGCGGCTGATGTCGTTGAGGTGGTTGGCCACCGAGCGCCGGACGTACTCCGACGGGTCGCGGTGCAGCGCGTCCAGCACCGGCAGGGTCGACGCCGGGTCCTCGAAGATCGCCCGCACCCGCTTCGCCCACGGCAGCAGCGGCCGCGTGCCCTCGCTGGCCAGCCTGCGCACGTGCTCGTCCGCGTGCCCGGTCCAGGTGAGCACGATCGGCAGGGCCCTGCCGAGGTCGGCGTCCAGCAGGCGCCGGATGCCGAACTCGGCCGTCAGCCTGGGAGTCAGGTCCGCCAGCAGCGCGAGTGCCCGGTCGAACGCGGCACCGCCGCCGTCCGCCAGCGCGCGGCTGGTGACCGCCTCGGTCACCGGCCAGATCATCCAGCCGGTGAACTCGGGATCCCGCAAGGCTTTCCGGACCACGGCCTCGAACCGCGGGTAGTCGTCCGGCAGGTCGGCCAGCAGCGCGTCGTGCACGAGGTCGGTGCGTTCCCGCAGGCCGAGGCCGTTCAACCGGGTCGCGGCCGCGACGACGGACGGAGCCGCCACGGACAGGATCCGGGCGAGACCGGTGACGGCGGAGGCGTTGAGCAGTTCGTCTGCGGTGGGCACGGAACTCCTTGCGGTGTCGGGAGACCCGAGTCTAGGAGCGGGGTACGACAGTCCTGGGCGCGACCGGTTCCTCGATCAGGTCCGCCGACGCGGCCCCGGCGTCGAGCGACCGGTACTCGTCCGCCACGGCCCGCACGCGCGACCGGCGCTCGGCGGAGTCGAGCAGCGTCCGGACCGCCGCGCGGATCGCCTCCGGCTTGGGCCTGGACGTGCGCAGGTCGATGCCGACCCCCGCCCGCGCCACTCGCGCCGCCACCTCCGGCTTGTCCCCGCTGCCGCCCGCGACGACCAGCGGCACGCCGTGCGCCAGCGCCTGCTGCACGGCGCCGTACCCGCCGTTGGTCACCATCGCCGACAGCCGGGGCATCAGCAGGCCGTGCGGGATGAACGGCGCGAGCCGGGCGTTCGCGGGCACGCCGACGATCTCCCGCGCGTCGCGGGTGCCCGTGCCCGCGACCACCAGGACGTCCTCGTCGGCCAGCGCGCGCAGCGTCGGGACCACGAGGTGGTGCAGGTCGACGTCGGCGACCGTGCCCTGGGTGACGTGGACGACCGGCCGGCTCATGCAGGGATATGCCGTGTCGTGTGGAGGTGCTTGCCCGTCGGTTGCCTGCACGCACGGACTGGTTGTTCGGTTCGGCCAGGCCGTGCTTAGCTATTGACTTATATAAGCAACGCTTGGTACTCATGTGCCCCGAACGATCGAAGGAGCGGAATCGATGATCGACGTCAACAAGCAGCTCAACGCCGTGCGGCGGCAGCTCGGAACCCGCGTGCTGGAGGCGGGGACGGCGTGGGTGCAGACGATCAGCCAGGTCTACGACTCGCCGCTGGACGACGTGTGGGACGCGTGCACGAACCCCGAGCGCATCCCGCGCTGGTTCCTGCCCGTCAGCGGTGACCTCGAAGTGGGCGGCCGGTACCAGATCGAGGGCCACGCGGGCGGGACCGTGCAGCGCTGCGACCCGCTCAAGGGCTTCGCCGCCACGTGGGAGTACGGCGACGAGGTGAGCTGGATCGAGGTGCGGCTGACGGAGGAGGCGAACGGGGTCCGGGTCGAGCTGGAGCACACGGCGCACGTGGACGACGAGCGCTGGGCGGAGTACGGGCCCGGCGCCACCGGCATCGGGTGGGACTCGCTGTTCCTGGGGCTCTCGGAGAACCTGTCCGGCGCGCCCGCGCTGGTCCCGGAGACGAGCGCGGCGTGGATCGCGACCGACAACGGCAAGGAGTTCATGGCGGGGTGCAGTGAGGCGTGGCGCGCGGCCAGCGTGGCGGCCGGGACGGACGAGGCGGCCGCACGGGCCGCAGCCGACAGGTGCACGGCGGCGTACACGGCGGGGTGATCTCCTGGTCGAGCTTGACATCGGCGGAATCCGAGCTATGTTTAACAAGTTGGTTAAATAACAAGCAGGTTAACCATGGCGACTGATCGGCTCAGCACCATCTTCGCGGCGCTGGCGGACCCCACTCGCCGAGCGATCCTCGCTCGGCTGGCCGAGGGTGACGCGACCGTCTCGGAACTGGCCGAACCGTTCGACATCAGCCTTCCGGCCATCTCGCGGCACCTGAAGGTGCTGGAGGGAGCGGGGCTCATCTCCCGCAGCCGGTCGGCGCAGTGGCGCTCCAGCAGTCTCGAAGTCGAGCCGCTGCGGGAGGCCGCGGACTGGATGGAGCGGTACCGCCGGTTCTGGGACGCCAACTTCGACCGGCTCGACGCGCACCTGCGCCGAATCCAAGCCCGAGCAGAAACCGAAGGGACCGAACGATGACCGAGGCACCCACCACGGACCTGGTGATCGACCGCGTCTTCGACGCCCCGCGCGAACTCGTGTACAAGGCTTTCATCGACCCGGATCAACTGGCGGAGTGGTTCGGCCCGGTCGGCTTCACGGTGCCGAGGGAATCGGTGGACCTGGACGTGCGGGAAGGCGGCCACCAGCGGTTCACGATGGTGAGCAACGAAGACCCGACCTTCGTGTCGCAGGTGGACGCGACGTTCCTCGAAGTCGTGCCGAACGAACTGCTGGTGGGCGCCGAGTCCTGGGACGGGGAGGGTGAGGCGCCGGAGGCCCGCTTCACGCTGCGGGTGGAGTTCCACGACGAGGGCGGCCAGACGCGGGTCTTGCTGAAGCAGGGCCCGTACGCGGAGGAAGTGGAAGGCATGGCGAGGCTTGGCTGGGAGAGTTCGTTCACCAAGCTGGACGCCTTGCTCGCGGGCTGAGGGGTGGGGCGGTAGGGAGTTCGCGGAGCCCCGTCCGAGGGTGGGGTGGTCGAGGCTTCGCGTGGCGCCGCTTGGGGGGAGGGTCGCTGCCGGTGCGGCGGCCCGGCCAGGGGTTGGCGTTCCGTTGGAAGTCTTCGTCCTGCTGGAACTGGCTGCTTCAGCGGAAGTCTTTGTCCTGCTGGATTTGCTGTCGCGCAGGAAGCTGTTGTCCTATTAGGATCCGACTGCGCGGGAGCGGTGGCGGATCCTGACCGTTCGCCACCTGGCTCTCCGGGTTCACCCTAACCCCGCTCGCGCGATTGTCTCCACTTTGCCCTTGATTTGTCAAGGCGGGAAAGATGCCTTGACAAACGAAGGGCAAAGCTGAGGGCGCTTCGGATCGGGGTCAGGGGTGGGGAGTGTTCGGGTTCGGTTGCGTGCTTCCGCTTGGTGGCTGGCTTTTCTTGGTCTGAGGTTGTTCGACTCAGGTTGCTGTCGCAGGCTGGCGACCCACCGCACAGGCTGGCCGGGGCAGTAGAACGTGGCCGGTTTTACTTGGGGGATTTGACCCTTGAAATTGGAGATCGGGCAGGCTTTCGGGACTGCCCTTTTAGCCCGATCAAGGGTCAAATCTAGGGGCCCCAAGTCAAACCGGCCACAGCGCGACGCAACCGAAGCCAGGGCACCCGCAGCACGACGCAAGTCGAAGCCAGGGCACCCACGAACCCAAGCCACAGCACTAACTCGCGCTAGCCGCCGAGAGGCTGAACGGCAACGGCTGCCCCAACACCGTCGCGGCCAACCGGGTGCATTCCTCAGCCGAGCGCTTGTCCCCCTGGGCCAGGTGGGAAGCCGCCAGGTTCCGCAACGTCACGGCCTCGTTGTACAGGTCCTGCAGATCGCGGTGGATCTCCAGCGACTGCTTGAAGTACCCGACGGCCTTCACGTACCGCCCAGCCCGGTGGTGGACCTTCCCCAGGCTGTCCTGAGCGGCGGCCTCCAACGGCCGGTTGCCCAACTCCCGCGACCGGACCAGGGCCTGTTCGCACAACACGATCGCCTGCTCGTGGTCGCCCAGGTCGCTGTGCGCCCAGCCGACGTTGTTCAGGCAGTCGGCCTCCATCAGCTGGTCGTCCAGGATGCGCGAGATCTCGTGCGACCGGATCTCGTGCTCCAGCGCCTGCTGGAACATGTTCTGCTTGGTGCACAGGTCGGCGATGTTCTGGTGGGTCCGCCCTTCTCCCCGCAGGTCGCCCAGCTCCACGTACAACGCCAGCGCCGAACGGAACTGCCCGGCCGCTCGCACCAGGTTCCCCAGGTGCTTGTGCGCGTACCCGAGGCTGCGGTGCACGTAGGCGCGGCCCCGCACCTCGCCCGCTCGTTCCGTCGCCGCCAGTGCGGCTTCCTGCGCGATGACCTTCTGGTGCCAGAGCCCGTTCCGGTCGAGGTACGGGTCGAACGTCCAGCCCAGCCGCCAGGTGTGCTCGTCGAAGTGGTGTTCGCCTGCCACCTCGATCGCCGCGAACAACGTCGGGGACACCGCCGTGGTCCACGCCTGCGCGGCCGCGCGGTCGGTCAGGACCTCCACCACCGCGCCCTCGCCCATGGGGGGCAGGGCGATGTGCGGGCGGTGGGGGTCGATCAACGCCGCCGCGGTGAACGCGCTGTGCAGGTAGTGGTCGAGCACGCGGCCGCGTGCCGCTCGTTGCGCCTCGGGCGTGTCGGTGGCGTTGGAGAGTTCCGTCGCGTAGACGCGCACGAGGTCGTGCATGGTGTACCGGCGCGGGGCGTACTGGGCGATCAGGTGGCCGCGTTCGAGTTCGTCCAGCAGTTGCACGGCTTTCGCCACCGGGACGCCCATGAGGCTGGCCGCCGCTCGGGTGGGGATCTCGGGGCTCGGGTGCAGCGCCAACATGCGGAACATGTCCGCCGCCGCCGGGCCGAGTGCCTGGTAGGACCAGGTGAAAGCGGCCCTGGCGTCGATGATGGAGTCGTCGTCGGAGAAGCTGTCGAGGCTGTTCCTGGTGTCGTGCAAGGCCGCCGCCACGGCGCTCAAGGGGTGCAGCGGTTGCAGGGCCGCGCGGGCGGCGACCATCGCCAGTGCCAGCGGGAGGCCGGCGCAGAGTTCGATGATCTCCGAGATGGCCGCCGGGTCCGACGCGGTCGAGCGGGTGCCCAGCCTGCGGGTGAGGAACTCCCGCGCTTCGCCGTTCGACAGCGGGGTGAGCAGCAGGGGGCGGGCGCCCTCGACCGCCACGAGCGACAGCAGCTGGCTGCGGCTGGTCACGACCACGTGGCAGCCGGGAGCGCCGGGGAGCAGGGGGCGGACCTGTTCGGCGTCCCTCGCGTTGTCCAGCACGACGAGGATGCGGCGCTCCGCCAGGACGCTGCGGTAGAGGTTCACCTGGGCGTCGAAGCCCACCGGGATCCGGGCTGACGGGACACCCAGTTCGTCCAGGAAGCGGCGCACCGCGTCCTCCGGGTGGACGACGTCGCCCGTCTGGTCGAAGCCGCGGAGGTTGAGGTAGAGCTGGCCGTCCGGGTACAGGTGGGCGACGCGGTGCACGTAGCGGACGGCGAGGGTCGTCTTGCCCACGCCCGCCATGCCGCGGATCAGGGTGACGGCGGTGGCGCCGTGCGGGTCGTCGTGTTCGGCCAGCAGGTGCTCCAGCTCGTCCTTGCGGCCCGCGAAGACGGCCAGGTCGCGGGGGAGTTGCGCGGGCGTGACGGCCGGGACGGGCATCGGGGCGTCCACCAGCGCCTCGGTCTCGTGGTGGACCTCCTGCTGCGGCGGCTCCGGTTCCTCGCGGAGGACCGCCTCGTGGGCGGCGCGGAGTTCCGCGCCCGGATCGATCCCCAGCTCGTCGGCCAGCCGCCCGCGGATGGTGGCGTAGACGTCCAGGGCGTCGGCCCGGTAGCCGGCCGCGGCCAGCGCGAGGATGAGCCTGGAGTGCGACGGCTCGTCGAACGGGTGCTGGGACGTCACCCACTGCAACGGTACGAGCACCGGTTTCGGCAGGCCGCAACGCAGTGCGAGGTCGGTGGCCTCGTTGACCGCGGCGACGTGCTCGCGTTCCAGCGCGGTGAAGACGGTGTGCGAACGGACCGGCGCGGGCGTGTTCGCCGCCACCGGGCCGTCCCAGAGCGCCAGGGCCTCGGCGAACGTGTGGACGGCCTGGCGTTCGGAGCCGGCGTCGCGCTCGGAACGCGCTTTCCCCATGAGGTAGCGGAAGCGCAGCAGGTCGAGGGTGGCGGCGTCGGTGGTGAAGCGGTAGCCGCCCGCGCCCCTGATCAGCCACCTGCCGGTTTCCCTGGGCCCCAGCCGGGGTTCCAGCGCGCGGCGCAGCGAACCCACGTAGCGGTGCAGGAGGTTGACCGCGCTGCCGGGGTGGTCCTCGCCCCACAGGGCGTCCACCAGTGACGGCACGCTCACGGGCTGCCCGCCGTGCGCGAGCAGGAGTGCGAGGACCGAACGCTGCTGAGGTGGCCCCAGTTCCACCTCGACACCGTCGAGCCACGCGCGAAGTGGGCCGAGCACGGCTAGTCGCAGGTTGCTTCGGGTGGGTTCTGGGAACAACTTCGCTCCGCCGCGGTAGGTGGCTCCCCCGCGGGGGAGCACGTGGTCACACTTTAGTCTTTGCTCATCAAGTCGGGCGAATTACGGTGTCCGGGCAGTGGTTGGCCTTCTCCGGCACAGGAGCGGCCCGTCGCGCCCCGGATACGCATTCGTCGGGAATCCATTCGCGCGTCGCGTCTCAATGGCGGGAGCCACGTGTTCCAGGGGTGAGGAAAGCTGTTGAACACCGGCGCGCCGTCCGGTCGTCGACGGCCGAGACAGGGGAGAACCGTGACGTCGCGACGTACCGGGGCCGATGCGCTGGTCCGCCAGCTCTACTCCGACCACGAGGGTGCGATCCTGGCCCACACCACCAGTTTGACCAGGGACAGAGCCGCCGCGGAGGACGTCACGCAGGAGACCCTGGTGCGGGCTTGGCAGCACCGCGAGGCGCTGTCGGGCGGGCAGGGATCGGTCAGGGGCTGGCTCCTGACGACCGCGACCAACATCGTGATCGACCTGTCGAGGCGGAAGAAGGTCCGGCCGCACGAGGTGTCGATCACACCGGGCGGGGCACCGCACGAGACGCCCGCGCCCGGTGACCACGCGAAGTCCGTCGTGGACGGTGTGACCGTTCGGGACGCCCTGGTCCGGTTGCGGCCCGAGCACCGGGAAGTGCTGGTGGAGGTCTACCTGCGGGGGAGCAGCATGGCCGAGGCCGCGAACACGTTGGACCTGCCCATCGGGACGGTGAAGTCGCGTTCCACGTCGGCTCGCCGGGCCATGCGGGAACTGCTGACCAATTGACCGCTGGTTCATCCGATGAACAAATCTATCGATATCCTGTCAATTCCCCTCGGTACCGGTGGAGGAATTGGTCCAGGGGTACCTCGCGGTGCGAGGAAGGCCTTCCTGGAGGCCACGGGGACGGGTGGTGGCCGGTGCGGTGGCGCTTCGACGGGTGCGTCCAGCGGCCACCTCGAACGGGCACGGGCCGGACGCCTCGGACTTCTCCGGGGGCCTCGGTCGGGCACACGACCACCAGCGGGGAGGTGCGCCTCCCCGTTCACCGACTGTTCACGTCACGAGTTGCGACCAAGCGCCACCACCGTGCGTCCCACTGACGGATGATCCGGACGGTGGACGACTTTCACGGGGTGGCCTTGGTGAAGCGCTTGGGAGGTGTCGCCCTCGCGGTGCTCCTGCTGGTGGGCGTGGTGTTCGCGATCGTGCGCGGGAGGTCGGACGAGGAGGCCTCGGCCGACCTGAGGACCGTGCGCGGCGTGATCGGCTCGGAGAAGCTCGCGTTCTTCGCCGACCAGCGGGTGCGGGACGAGTTCGCGCGGCACGGGCTGAGGGTCGAGGTCGACCCGGCGGGCTCGCGGCAGATCGCGACCTCGGTGGAGCTCGACGGGTACGACTTCGCGTTCCCCTCCAGCGCCCCCGCCGCCGAGCGGATCCAGCAGACCCGCAAGGCGGCCCGGACGTACGCGCCGTTCTCGTCGCCGATGGTGATCGCCACGTTCGACCCGATCGTCACCCTGCTGACCGCCCAGGGCGTGGTGAAGTCCGGTCAGGTGTTCGACGTCGCCAAGTACCTGGAGCTGACCGCCGCGGGCACGCGCTGGGACCAGCTGCCGAACAACACCGACTACCCGGCGCGCAAGAACCTGCTCGTCACGACCACCGACCCGCGCGACTCGAACTCCGCCGCGATGTACCTGGCGATCACCTCGTTCGTCGCCAACGGCGGGGTCGTCGCCTCACCGGAGTCCGAGGCCAAGGTGCTGCCCGCCGTCGGGAAGCTGTTCCTGGAACAGGGGTACACGCAGAGCAGCACCGACGGGCCGTTCGAGGACTACCTGTCCGCGGGCATGGGCAAGACGCCGATGGTGCTGGCCTACGAGGCGCAGTTCGTGGACCGGGTGGTGCGCGACGACTCGACCATCCGGCCGGGGATGACGCTGCTCTACCCCGCGCCCACCGTGCTGTCCAAGCACACGCTCGTGCCGCTGAAGCCGTCCGGGGACGAGATCGGGGAGCTGCTGACGTCAGACCCCGAACTCGGGAAGCTCGCCGCCACCTTCGGGTTCCGCACCGCCGACCCCCGGTACTTCGAGCAGGTCGTCGCGGAGCACGGCGCGCCCGTGCCGCCGTCCGTCGTGGACGTGGTCGAGCCGCCCTCGTACGAGACGCTGGAGCGGATGCTCGAAGCGATCGCGAAGTTGTACTGACGTGGACGCCGACTTCGTCCTCACCGCGCCGGAACCGGTGGCCCCGGTGCCGGTGGAACGGGCCGCGGGCCTGATCCCGGTCGACGACGCCACGCGGCGGGAGTCGGTGCTGCGCGCCGAGGAGTTCGTCACCACGCTGTCCGCGGTGGACCCGCACTCGCCGGAGTTCGCCGTGCTGCTCGACCGGGTGCTGGTGCTGGGGGAGTCGGACATGCGGGCGGCCGCCCAGGTGGCGGGCAGGCTGCTGGACCGGTCGCTGGCCGCGCTCGCCGCTCCCGGAGCGCAGCGGCAGGTCACCGGCGGGCTCACCGAGCTGCGCCGCACCGTGCGCGAGCTGGACCCGAAGGACCTGCGCGGGCTCACCGGGCGCAAGGTGCTCGGCCTGATCCCGTTCGGCAACGGCGCCCGCGGCCTGCTGGCCCGGCTCCGCGCGGCGGACGAGCCGCTGAACCGGGTCGTGCTGAAGTTGCGCGGTGGGCAGGACGAGCTGCGGCGGGACAACGCGGCGGTCCGGGGGGAGCGCGAACGGCTCTGGGACGTGATGACCCGGCTGTCCGCCGACGCCGTGCTGGCCGAGGCGATGGACGAGGCGGTGGACCAGCAGGCCCGGATCGTGGAGCTGTCCGATCCGCAACGGGCCACCGCGCTGCGCGCCGACGTGCTGCACCCGGTGCGCGTCCGGCGCCAGGACCTGTTGACGCAGCTGGCCGTGTGCGCGCAGGGGTACCTGGCGCTCGACGTCATCCGGCGCGGCAACGAAGAGCTGATCAAGGGCGTCGAGCGCGCCGTCGGCACCACCGTCACCGCGCTGCGGATCGGCATGGTGGTCGCCGCCGCGCTGGCCGACCAGCGCGAGGTGGTCGACCAGATCGACGCCGTGAGCGGCCTGACCGACGGCCTGCTGCGGGCGAACGCGGACCTGCTCGCGTCGCAGGGCGACGACGTCCAGCGGATCGCGTCCACGCCGATGGTCGGCGTGGACGCCATCCGCACGTCTTTCGACCAGGTCTACGCGACCATCGACGCCATCGACACCTTCAAGGCCCGTGCCGCCGAGAGCATGGCGGGCACGGTCTCCGCGCTGGACCACGAGATCCGGCGCGCCCACGACCACCTGACCCGCGTGCGCAGCACCGAGGAGCCCGCATGATCCGCCGCGTCCTGATCGGCGTCGCCGCCGTCGCCCTGCTGGCCGGGTGTTCCGACCCGCCGCCCGGAAGTCCCGTGGGGGAAGCGGAACCCGGCGTGCTGCGGGTCCTCGCGGGCAGCGAACTGGCCGACATGACCCCCGTGCTGGAGGAAGCGGCGAAGGCCACCGGCGTCACGGTGAAGTTCAGCTTCACCGGCACGCTCGACGGCGCCGAGTCCGTCGCGAACGGGACCGCCGAACAGGGCTTCGACGCGGTCTGGTTCTCCTCCAACCGGTACCTCGAACTCCTCCCGGACGCCGCGAAGCGGCTCGCCAAGCCCACCAAGGTGATGAACTCCCCGGTCGTGCTCGGCCTGCCCGAGTCGAAGGTGCGGGAGCTGGGCTGGGACGCCAGGCGGGTCGGCTGGGCGGAGATCGCCGAGGCCGCCGGGCAGAAGCGGTTTACCTACGGCATGACGGACCCGTCGACCTCGAACTCCGGGTTCTCCGCGCTGGTCGGCATCGCGTCCGCGCTCACCGGCGGCGGCTCGGCGCTCGACGCCGCCGCCATCGCCTCGGTCGCGCCCCGGCTCAAGGACTTCTTCTCCGCGCAGACGCTCTCCGCGGGCTCGTCCGGCTGGCTTTCCGAGGCCTACCAACGCCGGGCTCGCGGGGAGGACCCCGGCGCGCGGGTCGACGGGCTGGTCAACTACGAGTCGGTGCTGCTGTCCCTCAACGCCGCCGCCGTGCTGCCGGAACCGTTGGCGCTGGTCTACCCCAGCGACGGCGTCGTCACGGCCGACTACCCGCTGACCCTGCTCGGCGCGGCCGGGACGGATGCGCGCGCCTCCTACGACCGGCTGTCCGCGCACCTGCGCTCACCCGACGTGCAGCGCCGGATCTCCGAGCTGACCGGCCGCCGCCCGGCCAGCCCCGAGGTCCAGCTCGACGCGCGGTTCGCCGTCCGCGACCTGGTCGAACTGCCGTTCCCCGGCAGCGGCAGCGCGGTCGACGGCCTGGTCACCGCGTACTTCGACCAGCTGCGCAGGCCGTCGCGGACGCTCTACGTGCTGGACACGTCCGGCTCGATGGAGGGCGACCGCATCGACGGCCTGCGCCAGGCGGTGATCGGCCTGACCGGCGCGGACACCACGCTGTCCGGGAAGTTCAGCCGCTTCCACGGCCGCGAGCAGGTGACCCTGCTGCCGTTCAACGGCTCCCCGCTGGCGCCGCGGGAGTTCAACGTGACCGGCGACGCCGAACTGGGGCAGATCAAGGAGGCCGCGCAGGGGCTGGAGGCCAAGGGCGGCACGGCGATCTACAGCAGCCTGCGGCAGGGGTACGACGTCCTGCGCGCCCAGGCGGCGGGCGATCCGGACCGGTTCACCTCCGTCGTGCTGATGACCGACGGCGAGAACACGTCCGGGGAGGGGTTCGCCCAGTTCGCCACCTTCCACAGTGGACTCGAACCCGCGCTGCGCGGCGTGCCGGTGTTCCCGGTGCTGTTCGGCGAGAGCGCCACCGACGAGATGGGCCAGGTCGCCTCGATGAGCGGCGGCAAGGTGTTCGACGCGCGCGGCCGCACCCTGGCCGAGGCGTTCAAGGAGATCCGTGGCTACCAGTAGCTACCTGGGCTCGACCCGGAACCTGGTCGGCTGCGCGGGCGGCCTGCTGGGCCTCGGCCTGCACTTCGCCGGGATCGCTGGCAGCTACTGGCTCGTGGTGGTCGCCGGGCTGTACGGGGTCGGCGCCCTGCTCGCGCCGCCGGAGCGCGTGACCCTGGTGACCGACCCGACGGAGGAGGCGTCCAGGCTCCGCCGGGACCTCGACGCGCTCGTCACCCGCGTCGCGGGCAGCCGCGTTCCCGCCGGGGTGCCGCCGCGCCTGGAGCGCGTGGCCGACGTCCTGCGCGGCCTGCTCGACCGGCCGCGCGAACTCCGCGCCGACCCGGACGCGCTGCACGCGGCCACCAGGGTCATCGGCACGGACCTGCCGCTGTCCGTGCAGAACTACCTGAACCTGCCGTGGTGGTACGCCGCCGCGAAGCAGGCCGACGCCGAACTCCTGCGCCAGCTCGACCTGATCGAAGCCGACGTGGTGCGCACCGCGGAGCGCTTCCACGACGCGGACGCGCGCAGGCAGGCCGACCACACCCGGTACCTGGAGGACCGAGGACGCGAGGGTTAGCGTCGGGGGCATGCGCATCGAGTACAAGCTCGCGGAACTCGGTCTCCTCTTACCGGAACAGCTGCGCCTGCCGCCCGGCGTGTTCCTGCCGTTCCCCTGGGTCAGGGTGCACGGCGACCGGGCGTTCATCTCCGGTCACGGCCCGCTGCTGCCGGACGGCACGCTGGCGGGCCCCTTCGGCAAGATCGACGTGAACGTGACGCCGGAGCAGGGCTACGCCGCCGCCCGGCTGACCGCGCTGTCGGTGCTGGCCAGCCTGCAGCGGGAGCTGGGCAACCTGGACCGCGTGACGGCGTGGCTCCGGGTGTTCGGCATGGTCGCCGCGTCGCCGGGCTTCGGCACCGCCCCGGCCGTCGTCAACGGCTTCTCCGACCTGATACTCCAGCTCTGGGGTCCGGAAGCGGGCAGCCACGCCCGGTCCGCGGTCGGCGTCGCGGAACTTCCCTTCGGCATTCCGGTCGAGATCGAGGCCGAGGTGGCGATCAGCGGGTGACCCTCGCCCTCATCGGGGGACCGGGAGTCCGGGGACGACCGCGCGGTTCCCTGTGACAATCGGGGCATGGACCGTTCGGAGCTGGCTTCGTTCCTGCGTGTGCGCCGCGAGGCGCTGAGGCCCGTCGACGTGGGCCTGGTGCCGGGCGCGCGGCGGCGGACGCCGGGGCTGCGGCGCGAGGAGGTGGCGCTGCTGGCGAGCATGTCGACCGACTACTACGAGCGGCTGGAGCAGGCCCGCGGGCCGCACCCGTCCGAGCCGCTGCTCGCCTGCCTGGCGCGGGCGCTGCGGCTGTCGACCGACGAGCGCGACCACCTCTACGTGCTGGCGGGCTACCCGCCGCCGGTGGCGCACGCGCCGAGCGGGTACGTCGACCCCGGTCTGATGCACGTGCTGGACGCGCTGACGACCGTGCCCGCCATCGTGTGCGACGACCTCACGACGGTGATCGCGCAGAACCCGCTGGGAGCGGCGCTGTTCGGGCCGTCGGTCGGCACGGCGGGGCGGGAGGACAACACGGTGTGGCGCTGGTTCACCGACCCGGCGAGCCGCGACGTCTACCTGGCGTCCGAGCACGAGAAGCTCGGCAGGGGGTACGTGGCCGACCTGCGCGCCTCGACGGTGCGCCGCGGCAAGGACCCGGTGTCCACCGCGCTGGTCGCCGACCTGCTGGAGGTCAGCGCCGAGTTCGCGGCGGTGTGGGCGCTGCACGAGGTCAGGCCGATGCGGTCGAGCCGCAAGACGTACGTGCACCCTCGGGTGGGGCGGCTGGAGATGCAGTGCGACGTGATCGTGAGCCCGGACACCGGGTTGCGGCTCGTCTCGCTGCGCCCCCAGCCCGGCACCGGCAGCGCCGAACGGCTCGACCTGCTCCGGGTGCTCGGCACCCAGGCGTTCGCCTAGCGGCGGGCGGGCTGGAGCTGGCGGTAGGGCAGCGTCCGGCGTCCGGGTGCGGGGTCGGCGGGCGTCTGCGCGGCGGACCGCAGCACCGCCAGGACGGCCGTGGCGGAGGGCAGCCAGCGCCGCTCGTTGTGGGGCTCGATCAGCCAGCTGGACCCGGCCTTCGGCGGCAGCGGCACCAGACCCGGCGTGCGCAGCAGCGTGACGCCCGCGGGCATCTGCGCCTGGCTGAACACGCAGTCGTTGGTGTCGGCCAGCGCGACCGCCTTGGGCTCCACCTCGTCCAGGTAGCCGACCACCGGACCCTGGACGTCCATCGTGGACATCAGCGACGCGACGAGCGTGAACCACTTCCACGGGAAGAGGAATCCGGTCATCCCGTGCGTGAGCGACAGGTTCGGGGCCCCGTCGACCAGCCGGACGTCCCACCCCATCTGATCCCGGTACCAGGTCAGCGCGTACCCCATGTCGGCCTTGGACAGCTCGTCGCGGCGCGGTGGAAGGGATGACATCGGGTGCCTCCTTGGTCCGGTACGCACCGAGTTGAGCACAGAACTCCGCGGTGGCGCTCGAACTCTGCCCGAAAGACCCACAGGCCCTGCCCCGGTGTCAACCCGCGAGGGGACGATGTGAGCAATCGCATTCGACGACGGGTCCGACCCGCGGACCGCCCCGGTGGTGCCGGGACGGTCCGCCGCACGTCAGTCCTTCTTGTAGAAGTAGTACGTCGCGCTGTAGTACACGTTCTTGACCTTCTTGTCCGCCGGGTCGCACGGGGTGGTGGGAGCGACGCCGCCGACGGTGTTGAGGCGGTGGATGTACGTGACGCCCGCGAACACGCCGGTGCCGCTGCTGTCGAGCCCGGTCAGGCGCAGCAGCGGGATCGTGCCCGTGGCGGCGGAGCTGACGGCTCCGCCGCCGTGCACGCGGCTGCCGTCGCGCAGCGACTGCCAGTACGGGCCTGCCGGGAGGTTCGCGTCGATCCCTCCGAAGTGGACGCCGACGTCGCCCCTGGTGGTGATCCTCGCCTTCGGCGCGCGCAGCGCCCAGGTGCCCGTGGCGGCGCACTCGTAGACCTGGAAACCGACGGCGTCGTAGCGCGAGGAGACGTGGTTCCCGGCGGGAACCGCGAGCTCCGCGGGCACGGACGGCGCGGCGGGGGCCGGTGCGGCGGAGGCGACGGCCGGTGCCAGCGCCATCAGACCGCCCGCGACCGCCACGGCGACGGCCGTGAGCCGGGTGCTGGAACGACGTTCGGAAATCATCAGCAGTTCTCCAAGGGTGGGGAAACCGATCGTCCCCAATCTAAGGGGATCCGATGGGAATTGGTCCTTTTGAGACGGAATTCCAAGCGATTCCGACTGCCGGACAGACCGATCGTTTCGCCTGGTGTCAAACGGTTATACCGCTCGATCGCGGACTCGAGTGGTCCTTTGTGGATTGGCATAGGTCTGGTGGAGGAGAGCGGTGTGCGGAATGTCCGAATGGTCTGGACGCGGCGGGTGAGCCGACCGAGCGGTAGGGCACGACCAGACCACCGTCGAGGGTGTCGCGCGGGCCGCGGGTGCTGTTGCGGCACCCGGCGGTGGCGCAGAAGGGCAGGCCGCCGCCGCTCGACGACCTGGCCGTGCCGGGGCGGCGGGCGGAGCGGGAGCGGAACACGGCCGCCGTCCACGCGGACGCGGTGGAGTTCACCGGAATGGCACTCGTCATGGCGGTACTGCTCGTGCCCGCCGCGTTCTACCCTCGCGACCGTCGCCAGACCGCCTGGTTGCGGATACGCCGTCCGGTACTCCTGGTATGCCTCAGGTGGAATGCCGGACGACGGTGGAGGAAGCCATGACGATCGTTGCGAAGCCGAGCCTCTTGCCCGACATCTTCTCGATGGAGTACTACGCCGACCCGTTCCCCACGCTCGCCTGGCTGCGGGAGCACAACCCCGTCGCCGAGGTGGCGCTGCCGTTCGCCGACCTGGACCTGTGGCTGGTGACCCGCCACGACGACATCCGCGCACTGTCCACCGATCCGCGGATCAGCGCCGACACCCGGTCGGCGAGCGAGCGGTTCCTGGCCTCCGGCCTGGCGATGGGCGTCGGCACCGGGTGGGAGCGGGCGTTCGTGCTCGACCCGCCGGACCACACGCGCCAGCGCCGGGTGGTCGGCGGGACGCTCACGCCGCGGGTGATCGCCGGGTGGGAGGCGTTCATCACCGAGACCGCCGAGGCGCTGCTGGACGCGATGGCGGAGGAGGACGAGCCGGACCTGCTGCGGTCGTTCGGCTACCCGCTCGCGATCACCACCATCGGGACGGTGCTGGGCGCCCCGCAGTCGGACCACGAGATGCTCCGCGGCTGGTCGGACGCCGCCACCAGCCCGGACCGCGAGGCCGCCAACGCCGCCCTGCTGGCGACGCTGGACTACGTGCGCGGTCAGATGGAGGTCAAGCGCGGGCAGGAGGGCGACGACCTGCTGTCCCTGCTGCTGCGGGCGTCCGACGGCGAGGACGGCCTGGACGACGACGAGGTCGCCGCGATCACCGCGAACCTCCTGGGCGCCGGGTACGACACGACGGCGAACTTCTTCGCCAACGCGGTCGTCGCCCTGCTCGACCACCCCGACCAGCCGCGCGGCGTCGTGACGGACCGGGCCGTCGCGGAACTGCTGCGCCACTCCGGGCCCGTGGTCCTCTCGCCCGCCTTCCGGTTCGCGTTCGAGCCGATCGAACTGCACGGCGTCACGATCCCGAAGGGGGCCACGATCGGGCTGCTCGTCGGCGCCGCCAACCGCGATCCGCGGGTGTACGCCGAGCCGGACCTGCTGCGGATCGGCAGGACGGACCCGCCGCACCTCGCGTTCGGCCACGGTGCGCACCACTGCGTCGGCGCGGCCCTGGCCAGGCTGGAGGCGCGCATCGGGCTGACCGCGCTGTTCACCCGGTTCCCGAACCTCGGGTTCGGTGTCGAGCGTTCGGCGCTCGCGCACCGGATCTCGCCGTTCATGTACGGCTTCGCCGCGCTACCGGTCACCCTCGGCTGAGGCCAGCAGGTCGGCGAACAGCGCGGCCGCCTCGGCGTCGGTGATCGCCGAGGTCGCCTCGCCGACCACCACCTCCACCGCGGACAACCCCGGCACGTCGGTCTCGACGGCGCCGGGGAACAGCCACGTGCCGGTGCGTTCGGCGAGCCGCAGGTGCGCGGTGCGCAACGACCCCGGTGAACCGGGCAGGAACACGCGGAACCCGTTGGTCTGCGGCTCGCCGACGGTGACCCCGCGCACCTCGGCGATGGCCGCCGCCAGCGTGATCGCGCGGGCGCGGTAGGCGGACATCCGCGGCAGGTACCGGTTCAGGCCGTCGATCGCCGCGAGCGCGTACGGGAAGCTCGCGTACACGTTGGCGCCGTGCCGGGTCAGCCACGGCGTCGCCCGCGCCAGGAAGTCCTCCGAGCCGGCCAGCGCGCACCCCGCCAGCCCGCCGAGTCCCTTGTAGAACGACACGTACACCGAGTCCGCCAGGTCCGCCAGCTCGTGCACCCCGCGGCCGTAGTAGGGCGCGGACTCCCACAGCCGCGCGCCGTCGAAGTGCAGCGGCACACCGTGCTCGCGGCACCACCGCGACACCGCCACCAGGTCCTCCCACTCCGGCAACGCGAACCCGGCGTTGCGCAGCGGCAGTTCCACGACGACCGCGCCGAGCGGTTCGCCGACCTCCGCCAGCTCCGCGACCCCGAAACCGCGCTTGCCGCCCAGCCGCACGCCGCGCAGCGGGTGCAGCCGCTCGAACGCGCCCAGTTCGTCGAAGTCGACGTGGCTCGACGGGTGCAGCGCCACGGTCCCCGTCCGGCTGCTGTCGGTCCACGTGCGCAGCGCGGCCTGCTGGGCGATCACGCCCTTGACCACGAACCGCGCCGCGGGCTTGCCCAGCAGGTCGGCGACCCGCCGCTCCAGCGTCGTCACCGGATCGCCCGCGCCGTAGACGTCCGGGTAGCCGTCGGACTCCGGGAGGGCGATCAGCCCCGCCAGCCGCTCCCGCATGGTCCGCTCACCATGACCGGACAGCGATCGGGTGCAGCTCCGGCGTACCTGCAGGCGCTTCTCGGCATCGGACACCGCCCCACCGTGCCACACCACTCGCGTCCGGGGTCACCCGATTCCGCACGACACCCAGCGCGCGCTGTCCGGCAGTTCCACGCAGAACGGTCGGGCGGCGCTCGTCGCCGTGGTGCGCAACGGGTTCCCGTCGTCGTCCACCACGAGTTCCCCGCCGCCCACACCGGACGTCCACGGGATGCGCAGCCGCCACTCGACGTCGTCGGTGGTCGACACCGGGCGGATCACGATCTTCTCCGGCGCGGTGCCGGTGACCTGGTACGGGAACTCGGCGGGCTCCCCGTCCGGGCCCAGCAGGGCGGTCGGGCGGTCCAGGTCCACGGTCAGGAACCCCGAGGACCGACCGACGTCGCACGGCGCGGGCAGGAACACGCCCGGCAGCGCGGGACGGCGGCCGAGCACCTCGACGACCGGCGGGTGGAGCACGATCGCGTCGCCGCTCGTGCCGCGCACCGTGACCGTCACCGCCCCACCGCTGCCCAGCACCGATCCCGACGGCCTGCCCGCCATCGGGATCGGCGTGTCACCTTCGTCCGGCACCACCCAGCCCGACGCGCAGTGGTCCTCGACGCCGATGCTCGCCACCGCAGCGACCCGCCCCTGGGGGGACAGGACGGAGGTCCACACGTACACGCTCGCCAGGAACAGCAGGGTGATCACCCCGGACACGGCGAACGGCTCGGGTTGCGCCTCGCGGCCACCTCTGACGCTGCTCGTTCCGGTCACCATGATCCTGATATCGGGCCGGGCGCCGGTCGCGTAACAGTGTTTGGCCGGAATTGTTCCCCTCGTTTTCGGGTATCTGAACGTTTGCGGAGGCCTTGACCTGCGTGGAAGCCCTGGCCCGGTGCTGGTGGTCTTCACCCGGAAGGCCCAGCGCTTCCACAGTGGACGGTTAAACGACTTGCTCCGTCGCCTACCGTGGAGGCATGTCGGTCCACCCGCAGCACGTCGCCGCGGCCGCGCGAGCTCCCCGCTCGTCGGTCGCCGCCGCTGCCTGACCTCGACACCCCCCCGGCGACCGGAAACGGTCCGTCCGGTTCCGCCGTGGCCCCTTTCCGGTCGTCCCCACCCCGGAAGAGGACGACTCCCATGGACACCCAGCACGTCATCGACACCTTCCTCGACTTCTTCACCTCCCGCGGCCACCGCCGGGTGACCGGCACGTCGCTGCTGCCACCGCCCGGCGACCCCGTCCTGTTCACCACGTCCGGGATGCACCCCCTGACCCCGTTCCTCGAAGGCCGGGACCACCCGCTGGGGGACCGGCTGATCAGCGTGCAGCGCTGCCTGCGCACCACCGACCTGGAGGAGGTCGGCGACCCGACGCACCTGACCGTGTTCGAGATGCTCGGATCGTGGTCGCTGCGCTCCTACCAGGGGCCGCAAAGCCTCAGGTGGTCTCACGAGTTGCTGTGCGAGGGGTTCGGCGTCGACCCCGGTCTGGTCCACGTCACCGTCTTCGGCGGCGACGACCAGGTCGGCCCGGACACCGGGTCGCTCGACACGTGGAACTCCCTCGGCGTCCCGGTGGAGCTGACGGTGTCGGAGAACTGGTGGTCCAACGGGCCGACCGGGCCGTGCGGACCGGACAGCGAGGTGTTCGTGTGGACCGGCGACGGGCCGCCGACCGGCACGCCCACCACGGACGACCGGTGGATGGAGGTGTGGAACCACGTCATGATGCGCTACCGACGGCACCCCGACGGTTCGCTCACGCCGCTCTCGGACTCCACCGTCGACACGGGCATGGGGCTGGAGCGACTGATGATGTTCTTGCAGGGCAAGCGATCCGTGTTCGAGACCGACCTGCTCACGCCGTGGGTGCGCGACCTGCCCTGGGACCTGCCGGACCCGCGCCTGGTCGTGGACCACCTGCGGTCGAGCGTCGTGGTGATCGGCGACGGCGTGACCCCGTCGAACACCGGCCGCGGCTACGTGCTGCGCAGGCTGCTGCGGCGCACGTTGACGACGCTGTGGCGCGACGACGACACCCGGACCCTGTCCGACCTGCCGGAACCGCTGGTGCGCGGCACGCTCTCGCACTTCGGCCAGAAGACCGACCAGGTGCACGAGGTGCTGCGCGACGAGGAGGACCGCTTCCGCTCGCTCGTGACCCGCGGCCGTTCGCTGGTGTCCCGCTACCGCGACCCGTTGACCGAGCAGGACTTCCGGTACCTGCACGAAACCCACGGCCTACCGCGTGACCTGGTGGTGGTGCTGCGCGAGATGTAGGGGTGTCGCGACCGCTGTGCTTGCTGCGCTCGCTGGCGAACCCGACTGCCGGTGGGATCCGGTGCCCGACCCGATCCCACCGGCGACCTCCGCTCTACCGCTCTACCGGCGGCTTGCGCCTCGTCGCTCTTCCGGCGGCTTTCTTGTTGCCGCTCCACGGTGGGCGATCGCCTTGTCGCTCTGCTGTCGACTTTCGCCTTGCCGTTGTACCGTCGGCCGCCGCTCGCGGTGACCGTCAGACCTTGCGGCCGACACCCGCGTAGACGTCTTCGGGGCTGGTGTCGTAGTCGACCTCGGGATGCCATTGAGGTGCGCTGACGATGCCGGGGTCGAGCACCTCCAAGCCCTCGAACATCGTGGCGAACTCGGTGTGCGAGCGGAAGTACATCGGGTCGCGGCTGTTCTTCATGGCCGCCACGACCTCGGCCATCTCGTCGGGCTTGCCGTCGGCCGTCAGGTGCGACAACGCGACCAGGCTGCCCGCGGGCAGCGCGTCGAAGTACCTGGCCAGCACCTCGTGCGGCTTCCTCTCGTCCGGCACGAAGTGCAGCACGGCCACCATGAGCAGCCCGACCGGTTTGGTGAAGTCCAGCATGTTCCGCACCGCGGGCGCTGACAGCACGCGGTCCGGCTTGGTCGCGTCCGCGGCCACGACGGTCGCGTTGTCGTTGCCCTGCAACAGCAGTTCGCTGTGCGTCACGGCGACCTCGTCGTAGTCCACGTACACCACGCGAGCGTCCGGGTCGGCCTGCTGGGCGATCTCGTGCACGTTGCCGACCGTCGGGATGCCGGACCCGAGGTCCAGGAACTGCGTGACGCCCTGCTCGATCATGAACAGCACGGCCCGCCGCAGGAAGGCCCGGTTCGACCCGGCGATCTGACCGCCGTTCGGCAGCGCCCGCAACACCTTCTCGCCCACGACCCGGTCGATCGCGAAGTTGTGCCCGCCACCCAGCAGGTAGTCGTAGACCCTGGCGGCACTGGGTAACTCGGTGTTGATCGAGTCCGGAACCCAGGCGGGACGATCGGTCATCGCGCACCTCGCACTAGTCGGGGGCAAGCAGACTAGCGGGGCCACGACCACGAGCGGACTCGGCACAACCACCGCGCCGACACCGACCACGACAACCCGCACGGTGCACTTGAATTCCACCCCACACACGCCATTCGTCGCTCCAAGGCCATCCGCGCACGATGCCCGCCGTTCGCCGCCCCTCACGCTGACCCGGCAGAACCGCATACCGCCTCGCAGCCCGACCGCGTGCCTCCCCGCGGTCCGGCCGCCCATGTCGGCCCGGCAGGCCGACTCCGCAGTACGACCGCACACCCCGGCCCCGCATCCCGGCTCGGCAGGCCGTCCGCCGACCGCGCGCCCGTCAGCGCAACAGGGGCAGCTTCCCCACGAGCTTGTCCACCTTGTTGCGCGGCCCCACGATGCTCACCGCGTAGTACGTGAGGTCCGCGGCCGCAGTGCCCGCCACGGCGGCCAGGTACTCGTCGTACACCCGGCTGGTCTGCGCCTGTTCCGGCATGTCGACCACCAGCAGCCCTTCCTTGGTCATCGCCTTCGCCCGGATCTCGCCGACCGTCGCGGCGTCCCCGGCCAGGATCGAGCACCCCGTCCACGGCAGGCCGGGGTGGTGCGTGCCCGACGCGTCCGTCGTGCCCGGTCCGAGCAGTGTCGGAACGGCGTGCCCGACGGCCGCCGCCATGCACACGGCGGCGTTCGCGATCAGGCCCGCGCCGAGCGCGGTGTCCACGACCACCACCCACTTCAGTTGGGCGTTGCGCGTGGGCAGGTCGGTGCGGATCTCGTCGGGTTCCAGGAAGGGGACGACGGCGGTGGTCACGGGACTCCTCGGTTCGGTTCAAGTCGGTTTCTTCCACACAGGTGGAGGCCGATTCGCCGACGTTAAGCGCGAAATCCGGAGCCAGGTATCCTCATCGAACTTAATTCGGCAGAAGGGGCGACATGGCCGACCTGGACGAACTAGATCAGGCACTGCTGCGGGAACTGCAGCACGACGCACGGCGCACCAACCGCGAACTCGCGGCCGCCACCGGCGTCTCCCCGTCCACCTCCCTGGAACGCGTGCGCTCGCTCCGCGAACGCGGCGTCATCCGCGGCTTCCTCGTCGACCTCGACCTGGAGGAGGTCGGCCGCCCCGTGCAGGCCTTGATCTCCGTCCGCGTCCGACCTCCGTCGCGCGTCAACATCGAGGCCTTCCGCGAATGGGCGGCCCGCCTCCCGGAGACCGTCGGCGTGTTCGTCGTCGCGGGTGGCGAGGACTTCCTCATCCACGTCGCCGTCCCCGACAACAAGTTCCTCTACGCCTTCGTCATCGACCGCCTCACCCAGCGCCCCGAGGTCGCCGACGTCCGCACCAGCGTCGTCTACGAACACATCCGCAGCCCCGTCATCGAACCCGCCACCCTGGCCCGACCACGCCGCTGAGCAGCCGGCGCACCCCTGTCGCCCGGCTCACGGGTGCGGCAGCTGCGACGCGACCTCCGCCAACGCGTCCAGCAGATCGGGGGCCACCACTCCGGTGGCCGTCTCGGCTTCCGCGACGGCGATTCCCCTCCCGTTGGCTTCGGAGCCGTAGTTGAGCCCGCTGAACCGGATGTCGGCCAAGCCCAGCAGCGGTGCGGCGAGCGGGTGGATGTCCCCGCTGCCGTGTCCGTCCATGACGGTCTTGAACGCCGACACGTCACCACTGGTGCGGAACCCGACCCACACGACCGAGACGACGGCGCTGTTGCCCTCGTCGTCGCCAACGGTGAGCAGGACCCGGTCCAGCGACGTGCACGGCGTGCGCAGGAAGAACTCCCGGACCCGGCCGTACGAGGAGCTCGAGCACTCCAGGTCCCGCTGGGAGGTCCTCCTCAGCTCCCGCACGCCCATCCGCCGCCAGGCCGCGGCGGGAATCGCCCTTGCGCGCCGACTTCCTGCTGTCCGCCTTGCGCACGCTGACGCTCTCGCCCGCGGACGACCCCGCTCCGGAGCCCGCCACCCCCGCGCTCGTTCCCGCCGCTCCGGTGCCGAGCACCCCCAGCGCGACCACGGCGGCCCCCACCGCCGCCAGACCGCCACTCGCCTTGTCCGAGCCACCACCAGGGCCACCGATTCTGCGTGTCATGCGTCGATACTCGTGACGGGCACCGACAAAAGCCGGTGCTTTTGCGGACTCAGGCCCCTGGGTTCACTCCTTCGAGTGGAGCAGGTCGACGAAGCGGCGGCTGAACAGGTACGCGTCACCGGGCCAGCGGGCGGACAGGTAGTTGCCGTCCTGGACGACGAACGCCGGGCCGTCGTCGGTGGCGGTGCCGCGGCGGGACAGTTCGACCGGGCCGCGCTGGAACTGCGCCGGGGAACTCAGCGCCGCGGTCACCTCGTCCTGCACGTAGGCCGGATAGGTCCGGTAGTAGCGACCGCGGCGCCACGCGGTGAGGTAGTACGCGGCTCGCTCCAGGTACTTGGGCAGGCACGTGGTGCGCCGGTCCGCGATCACCGACCGGCCCGTCGCCGGGTCCACGGTGCGGGCCAGCACCAGCACGCCGTGGCAGATGGCTCCGACCGGGCGGTCGAGGCGCCAGAACGCCGCCACGTGCGAGCGCAGGACCTCGCTGCCGAGGTACTGGCGCATGCCGGGCGCGTGCCCACCGGGCAGCAGCAGTCCGTCGTGGGCGTCCGGCTCGACGTCGGCCCACGACATCGGGTTCCGGTACGCGGGGTCGGCGAGCATCTCCCGGTAAAACCGCCGCGGTTCCGGTTCGGCGCCCAGCCGCCCGAACAGGACACCGGTGAGCAGCAGCGGGTCGGCGGCCGGGCAGGCGCCGCGCTCGGTGGCGAACACCACCTCGTGGCCCGCGTCGCGCAGCACCCGCCACGGCACGGCCACCTCGGTGACGTCGAAGTCGCGATCGGGCAGTGGGAGGAGAACGCGCATGGCGGTTGTCTACCAAACCCCGATCGAGCCGGTGCCACGGCACGGGCGGCGGCACCGCCCGTGCCGGGCGGGCTAGGCGTTCTCGACCTCCACGGGACCGCCGCCCCTGCCCCGGTCGTCCAGGACCAGCGGCGCGCGGCCGTCGATCGAGTACCGGACGTGCGTGATCGTCGGGGTGTGGACGACCCTGGTGGGGACGAGTTCGATGGCCTCCTTGTCGGGGAGGTCGAGGTCGGTGTCGAGCAGGCGCATGCCGTTGCCCAGCACGACCGGCGCGATGTGCAGTTCCAACTCGTCCAGCAGGCCTGCCTTGACCACCTGCCGCACGAGGCTGCCGCCGCCCGCGATCGCGACGTTCTTGCCGTTGGCCGCGGCGCGGGCCTGGGCGACCGCGCTGGCGACGCCGTCGGTCACGAAGGTGAAGCTGGTGCCGCCCTTGCGGTGCAGCGTCGGGCGGGGGCGGTGGGTGACCACGAAGACCGGCGCCCGGAACGGCGGCTCGTCACCCCACGGCACCTCACCGCCTTCGGCCATGCGCCTGCCCATGACGTACGCGCCCGCCGACTCGAAGGTCTCCTCCACGATGTCGGAGTTGATGTCCGCCTCACCGCCCGCGAAGCCCTGGCGTTCGCGCCACGCCCTGGCGTCGGCCGCCCAGCGCGTCACGCGGAAGAACCCCGCCGCTTCCGCCGAGGCGATCCAGTCGCCCTCGCCGTCGTGCCTCGGTCCGGCGTAGAAACCGTCCAGCGACACGGACATCTGCGCTGTCACCCTGGTCATGGTGCTGCTCCTCGTTCCACGGCCGCGCCCGGCGGGCGCGCTCGCAGTGGATCGGAGCCGTCGCGGCGATTTCTACGTCGAGCCGGAAGAAGTTTCCGCGGCCCGTGACAGCAGGAACCGCCTCTCGGGTTGGCTCCCCGCCAAGCGGGCCGCTTCCTGGAAGCAGGCCGCGGCGGCGGACCGGTCCCCGGCCTGTTCGAGCAGGTGGGCTCGTACGGCCAGCAGGCGGTGGTTGCCCGCGAGGACCCCGGCGTCCAGTTCGCGGACGGCCTCCAGGCCCGCCTCCGGGCCGTGGACCACGCCGAGCGCGACAGCTCGGTTCAGCGACACGACCGGGTTGGGCGCCAAGCGCTCCAGCAGGTCGTACAGGGCCAGGACCTGCGGCCAGTCGGTGGCCTCGACGGAGGTCGCCTCGTCGTGCAGGGCGGCGATGGCCGCCTGGACCTGGTAGGGGCCGAGGGGGAAGGTCGCCAGGCTGTGGTCGAGCAGCGCGGTCGCCTCGGCGATGGCCGTGCGGTCCCAGAGCGAGCGGTCCTGGTCGGCCAGCGGGACCAGGACGCCGTCCGGGCCGGTGCGGGCCCGGCCGCGCGCCTCGGTGAGCAGCATCAGCGCGAGCAGGCCCGCGGTCTCGCCGG
The DNA here is from genome assembly GCA_049997955.1 of Umezawaea sp. cmx-9-4. Taxonomy (GTDB): domain Bacteria; phylum Actinomycetota; class Actinomycetes; order Mycobacteriales; family Pseudonocardiaceae; genus Umezawaea. The sequence goes on from JAEBDY010000007.1 coordinate 495,526, forward strand.
AGTCGGGGAGGCGTGCGCGCAGGTCGCGGGTGAGTCGGAGGGCCTGCCCGGTGAGGTCGACCCGGTGCAGGTCGGGGCCCGTGCTGGCGCTGTAGCCTTCGTTGAACACGAGGTAGAGCACGTGGAGCACGACCCGCAGCCGTGGTCCGCGCTCGGGTTCGGGAGGCAGGTCGAACCGGGCGCCCGCGTCGCGCAGGCGCTGCTTGGCGCGGGAGATCCGCTGGCCCATGGTCTTCTCCGGCACGAGGAAGGCCGCGGCGATCTCCGGGGTGGTGAGACCGCCGACCGCCCGCAGCACGAGGGCCATCTGCGACGGCGCGGTCAGAGCCGGGTGGCAGCACAGGAACAGCAGTTCGAGCAGGTCGTCGCGCACCGGTTCGGCGTCCGCGGGCGCGGCGACCAGGGTGTCGCGCGGCGAGGCGTCCAGTGCCGCCAGTTCACGGCGTTCGCGGGCGCTGTCGCTCCGGACCTGGTCGACGTACCGCCGCGTCGCGACCGTGGTGAGCCATCCCCGCGGGTGTTCGGGGACACCGTCGCCCGCCCACGTGCCGGCCGCGACGATCAGCGCCTCCTGCACGGCGTCCTCGCAGCGGGCGAAGTCGCCGTAGCGGCGCACGAGCGTGCCGAGCACCCTCGGCGCGAGCGCCCGCAGGACGTCGTCGACCAGGGTCACCGGTCGCGTCCCATCAGCGGCCACACCTCCAGCCCGCCGCCGATCCCGTGGTGGTGGACGATGCCCGGATAGGACTTCGCGATCTCCAGCGCCCGTTCCTCGCTGTCGACGTCCACCAAGAACATCGAGCCGACGTACTCCTTCGCCTCCAGGTACGGGCCGTCGGTGACGATCGGCGCGTCCGGTCCCATCCGCACGGAGTGCGCCCGTGGGACCAGGCCCTCGGCCGTGATCAGCTCACCCGAGTCGCGCAGCTCCTGGTTGAACGCGTCGACGCGGTCGATGAGAGCCGCCAGGTCGGCGGGCGCGAGGCTGTTCCAGACGGTCTCGTTGCCGTAGATCAACATCAGGTACTTCACGGGCACATCCTGCCGGCGCGTCCACGCCGGCCTGCCGGCGACCGGGACCGCGGGGTGGGAATGGGCGCCTGCCGGGGAATCCGGGGGCGGGAGGCTCAGGGACGGTCCAGGCCGAGGTGTGGATGTCGAGGTCGCGAATGGACAGTCCTCTCGCCACCTGTGCAGCAGGTCGGCGATTTCGTCCGCCGTGCCGGTGAACACCAGCGCGTCGGACGTGAACTCCCGGCCCGCCACCGGGTCCGGATGACCTCGGGACTCCTCGCCCACGGCGAAAGCCGAGCGCCACGCCCCTAGGATCACGCGCATGGACGCTGACTGGGAGCGGCGGCTCGCGCTGCTGTGGGACTCGCTGGACGCCCTGCCCGAGGAGGACTTCCTCGCCGGAATGGCGAAGCTGGTCGCCGAACGCCCCGGGACCGACCCGATCGCCCTGTTCGAGCAGGGTGCGGCGTTCGACTCGACCGGTCACCCCGACCTCGCCGTCGACAGGTACCGGGCGGCCCTCGACGCCGGGGTGACGGGCCTGCGGCGTCGGCGGGCGGTGATCCAGCTCGCCAGTTCGCTGCGGAACCTCGGTCAGGCCGACGAGAGCGTCGCGCTGCTCACCGCCGAACTGGCCGCGGGCCCCGGTGAGCTCCAGGACGAACTCCGCGCGTTCCTCGCACTGGCGCTCACGAGCGTCGGCCGGGAACGCGAGGGCGTCGCGATGGCGCTGACCGCGCTCGCCCCCCACCTCACGCGGTACAACCGGTCGCTGGCGGCGTACGCGCGAGACCTCTGAAGAACGCCTTGACGTCGTCCGCGAGCAGGTCCGGCACCTCCAGCGCGGCGAAGTGGCCGCCGCGGTCGAACTCGGTCCAGCGCGCGATCGAGTAGGCGCGCTCGGCCAGCCGCCGGACCGGCAGGACCAGGTCGTGCGGGCAGACGGCGACACCGATGGGGACAGGGCAGGGCAGCGGTCTGCCCCGCGTGCCGCCGGATTCGAGGTGCAGTCGCGAGGACGAGTTCGCGGTGCCCGTGAGCCAGTAGAGCATCACGTTGGTGAGCAGGCGGTCGTCGTCGACCGGGCAGGCCGGGTCGGACCAGGCGGCGAAGCGGTCGGCGAGCCAGGCCAGCTGGCCCACCGGCGAGTCGGTGAGCCCGTAGGCGAGGGTCTGCGGCCTCGTCTGCTGGAGGACGAGGTACCCGGCGGGCGAGGCCAGGTAGGCCCTGGTCCTGGCCAGCCTGGCGCTTTCGGCGTCGGTGGGGTCGTCGAGGTCCGCCTGCGGAGTCGGCAGGTAGTTCAGGTGCACGCCGATGACGCGGTCCGGGACGAGCGCGCCGATCTGGCGGGCGATGGTCGAACCCCAGTCGCCGCCCTGGACGCCGTAGCGGTCGTGGCCGAGCCGGTCCATCAGCTCCACGTACGCGCGGGCCACGCGGGAGGAGTCCCAGCCCGGCTCGCCGGTCGGGCCGGAGAAGCCGTAGCCGGGCATCGACGGGACGACCAGGTGGAACGTCCCGGCGAGCGGACCGATGACGTCGAGGAACTCCACGATCGAGCCCGGCCAGCCGTGCAGCAGGAGCAGCGGCGTGGCCGCTGGGTCGGGGGAGCGGACGTGCAGGAAGTGGATGTTCGCGCCGTCGACGGTGGTCGTGAACTGGGGGTGCGCGTTGAGCGCCCGTTCCTCCGCGCGCCAGTCGTAGGTGGTCAGCCAGCGGGTGACGAGCGCCTTGATCCTGGTCAGGGGCACGCCGTGGTCGGTGTTCGGCAGCTCGTCCGGCCAGCGGGTGTCGCGCAGTCGGCGGTGGAGGTCGTCCAGGTCGGCCTGGGGGACGTCGACGCGGTAGGGCGTGGTCATCGGGATCGCTTTCGTTGGTCGCGCTAACGTTGGTGCGACCAACGGTAGCGCGCAATCGTTGGTCGGGCAAACGATTCGGTTAGGCTCGGGGAATGGAGACGATGGCCGACGACTCGGCACCCGCCCGCCTGCGGACGATGCCGAGCTGGCTGGTGACGCAGGTCGCGGCGGCGGGCGAGCGGCTGGTGGGCGAGCGGCTGGCCGCCGCCGGGGTGCGGCGGTACCACTACCGGGTGCTGGCCGCGCTGGAGGAGTTCGGCCCCTCCAGCCAGGCCGGGGTGGGGCGGAGCAGCGGCGTGCACAGCAGCGACGTCGTGGCGGTGGTGAACGAACTGGTCGAGCGGGGACTGGTCTCCCGAACACCCGATCCCGGCGACCGGCGGCGGAACGTCATCGCCGTGACCGAGGCCGGGGTGGTCAAGCTGGGGGAGTTGGACGCGGTGCTCGGCCAGGTGCAGGACGAACTGCTCGGACCGCTCTCCGACCGCGAGCGCGACGAGCTGGTCCGGTTGCTCGGGCGGGTGCTGGTCGGTCTATGACCGCGCCTTGGCCTCCAGGTAGCGCTGCTCGGGCACGCTCAGGGTGGTGCGCGCGGCCTTGAGGTAGTGCTCCCGTGCCGACTCGTGGTCGCCCGCCAGGTCGAGCAGGTGGGCGCGCACGGCGTGCACGCGGTGGTGGCCGGTCAGCGCCGGGTCCGCCTCGGCCGCGAACAGGTGCGCCAGCGCGGGCAGCGGGCCGTGGACCATGGCGTGGGCGACGACGCGGTTGAGGGTGACCATCGGTCCGGGCGCGGCCGCGTCGAGGAGTTCGTACAGGCCGAGGATCTCGTGCCAGTCGGTGTCCTCGGCGCGCTCCGCCTCGTCGTGCACGGCGGCTATCGCGGCCTGGAGCTGGTACGGGCCGATGGGCGTGGACGCCAGCGACCCGGTGATGAGGTCCACGCCCTCGGCGATGGCCTCGGCGTCCCACTTCGCGCGGTCCTGGTCGGCCAGCGGGACCAGCGAGCCGTCGTCGAGCGTCCGGGCGGGGCGGCGGGCGTCGGTGAGCAGCATCAGGGCGAGCAGGCCGGTGACCTCGCCGTTCGCCGGGAGGCGGTCGTGCAGCTGCCTGGTCAGCCTGATCGCCTCGGTGGTGAGGTCGACGCGGTTGAGGGACGGGCCGGAACTGGCGGTGTAGCCCTCGTTGAAGATCAGGTAGAGCACCTGGAGCACGGCGGCCACCCGGTCGGGGAACTCGTCCGGCGGCGGCAGGTGGAACTCGGCTCCGCTGGACCTGATGCGCTGCTTGGCGCGGCTGATGCGCTGGCCGACGGTCGTCTCCGGCACGAGGAGCGCGCGGGCGATCTCGGCGGTCCCGAGGCCGCCGACCGCGCGGAGCGTCAGCGCCACCTGCGAGACCCTGGTCAGCGCCGGGTGGCAGCACAGCAGCAGGAGCGTGAGCGTGTCGTCCACGGCGGGCGGCGGCTCGGGGTCGGGCACGGCCCCGGCGGCGACGTTCTCCTCCCGGCGCCTGCGCGCGCTCTCGTTGCGCCACAGCTCCGTCCGGCGGCGCGAGGCGACGGTGATCAGCCACGCCTTCGGGTTGTCCGGGACGCCCTCGGTCGGCCACTGCAGCGCCGCCGCCAGCAGCGCTTCCTGGACGGCGTCCTCGCACGTGTCGAACCCGCCGTAGCGGCGGACGAGCGCGCCGAGGACCCTGGGCGCGAGGTCGCGCACCAGGTCCTCGAACGGCGTCGTCACAGGTCCCAGGTGCTCATGTCGAGCACCGGGCGCACCTCGACGGCGCCCGTGAGGGCGTCGGGCGCGCGGGCCGCGATCTCGACCGCCCGCTCGTAGCTCTCGACGTCGACCAGGTAGAAGCCCGCCAGGTGCTCCTTGACCTCCGCGAACGGTCCGTCGCTGGTCAGCGTCTTGCCGTCGCGCACCGTGACCATCTTCGCCAGTGCCAGATCGGCCAGACCCTCCGAGACGATCAGCTCACCGGACTCGGTCAGCGCCTCCGTCAGTTCCAGGTGGCCCTTGCCGAGCGCGTACTGCTGCGCTTCGTCCATGGTCTCCCAGAGCGCCCTGGACCTCGGGTTGCTGTGGATCAGGATCAGGTACTTCACGACTGCCTCCGAGGTGGTTCGAGGATCCCCTTCACCCGTCATGTCGAAGCCGGGTCGACCGCTTCGACGTCTCCGGTGAAAGCGATCCGGAGAACCTGAGGAGCACATCATGACCAGCGACATCGAGCAGATCCAGGCCGTCGTGACCGACGTGGAGGCCGCGATGGAGGCCAAGGACGTCGCCAGGGTCCTCGCCCGCTACACGGCCGACGCGGTCAAGTTCGACCTGGCGCCGCCGTTGCGGCACGTCGGTCCCGAGGTGCACGACGCGGAGGGCTTGGCGAAGTGGTTCGCGGGCTTCGACGGGCCGGTGCACTACCGGGTGACCGACCTGGAGGTCACCGCGGGCGAGGACGTCGCGTTCTGCCACGGCCTCAACCGGATGTCGTCCACGCCCAACGGGTCGCCGGAGGGGTTCGTCCTGTGGTTCCGCATGACCGCCGGGCTGCGCAAGGAGGACGGCGCGTGGCGCATCACCCACGAGCACACGTCGACGCCGTTCCACATGGACGGCTCTTTCCTGGCCGCGACCGACCTGGAGCCGTAGGCGCGCCGCCGGGCGCGCCGGTGCTCCGACCGGCGCGCCCGTGGGCCCGAGAGGGCGAACTCGGTCCTCAGTCCGCCTCGTCCTCCACCTCCATCGCACCGGTCATGATCGCCACCGCGTCGGACATCGAGATCGTCTTCGGGTCCACCACGGTCTTGCGGCGACCGAGCCGCTGGATGTGGACGCGGTCGGCCACCTCGAACACGTGCGGCATGTTGTGGCTGATCAGGATCACCGGCAGACCCCGGTCGCGGACCTGGAGGATCAGGTCGAGCACCGCCCTGGACTCGCGCACGCCGAGCGCGGCGGTGGGTTCGTCCATGATCACGACCCGGCTGCCGAACGCGGCCGCCCGTGCGACGGCCACGGCCTGGCGCTGGCCGCCGGACAGGGTTTCCACTGCCTGGCCGGGGTTCTGGATGGTCATGATGCCGAGCGCGTCGAGCTGCCGCTTGGCCTCGTCGCGCATGCCGTTGCGGTCGAGCATCCGGAACACCGACCCCAGCACGCCGGGACGCCGCCGTTCCCGGCCGAGGAACAGGTTGGCGGCGATGTCCAGCGACGGCGCGACCGCGAGGCTCTGGTGCACCGTCTCGATCCCGGCGATCCGCGCGTCCACGGGCGTGGCGAACGACACCGGCCGCCCGTCCAGCAGGATCTCGCCCTCGTCCGGCACGACCGCGCCGCACAGGGCCTTGATGAGACTGGACTTGCCCGCGCCGTTGTCCCCGATGACGGCGAGGATCTCGCCCGGCAGCAGGTCGAGGTCCGCACCCGCCAGCGCGGTGACCCGCCCGTACCGCTTCACCAGCCCCCGCGCCTGCAGGATCGGCGTGGTCATGGCTTCACCTTCCGGATCCACTGGTCGATCGAGACCGCGGCGATGATCAGGACGCCGACCGCGAACGTCTGCCACAGCACGTCCACGCCCGCCAGTGCGAGGCCGTTGCGGAACACGCCGACGATCAGCGCGCCGATCAGCGACCCGACTATGGCGCCGCGACCGCCGAACAGGCTCGTGCCGCCGATGACGACCGCGGTGATGGAGTCGAGGTTCTCGAACTGCCCGGCCTGCGGGCTCGCGGACGCGATGCGGCCGATGAGGATCCACGCTCCCAGCGCGTAGATCGCACCCGCGGTCGCGTACACGCTGAGCAGCACGCGGGAGGTGCGGATGCCGGACAGGCGGGAGGCCTCGGGGTCGTCGCCGGTGGCGTAGACGTGCCTGCCCCACGAGGTGTTCTTCAGCACGAACGCCATGGCGGCCACCAGGAGCACCATGATGACCGACCCGTAGGTCACCCGTGTGCCGCCGACGCTGAAGGTCTCGCCGGTCCACAGCAGCAGCTCCGGCATGTCGCCACCGCGGATCGTCGCGCTCTCGGAGTACCAGAGGTTCAGCGCGAAGAACACGTTGAGCGTGCCGAGGGTGACGATGAACGGCGGCAGCTTGAGCCGCGTGACGAGCAGGCCGTTGACCAGACCGCACACCGTGCCGATCAGGAAGCCCAGCAGCAGTGCCGGAAAACCGGGCAACCCGGTCTCGGAAGCGATCTTCGCCATCACGATCGACGTGAGGACCATGATCGCCCCGCAGGACAGGTCGATGCCCGCGGTGAGGATGATGATGGTCTGCCCGACCGCGAGGGTGCCGACGACCGCGACCTGTTGCAGGATCAGCGAGATGTTGGCCGGTTGGAGGAACCGGTCGGACAGCAGGGCGAACACGACGACCGCGATCAGCAGGACGACGGCGGGCCCGATGGTGGCCTGCGAGTGCAGCAGGTGCTGCAACTTCGACAGCGGCGACCGGGAGACGTGCTCGTCGCCGAGCGCGGTGGGGGTGCTGGAGGTCATGGTGATCAGCCCCAGCAGTTTTCGAGGCCCCAGGCGGAGTCCTTGGACTCCACACCGGTGGTGGGCTTGTCGGTGATGAGCGTGACGCCGGTGTCGACGAAGTCCTTGCCCTCCGTGTTCGTGGGCTTGGTGCCGTCCTTGGCGAACTTCGCGACCGCCTCGACGCCCATCTGCGCCATCTTCAGCGGGTACTGCTGGGAGGTGGCGCCGATGATCCCGTCCTTGACGTCGCCCACGCCGGGGCAGCCGCCGTCGACGGACACGATCACGACGTCCTTCTCCTTGCCTGCCGCTTTGAGCGCCTCGTACGCGCCCGCCGCCGCGGGTTCGTTGATCGTGTAGACGAGCGTGATGCCGGGGTCCTTCTGCAGCAGGTTCTCCATGGCCGTGCGGCCGCCCTCGGGAGCGCCGTCGGTGACGTCGTGGCCGACGATCCGGGGATCGGACTCGTCGCCGATCCGGGACCTGTCCTTCACGTCGACGCCGAAACCCTCCAGGAAGCCCTGGTCCCTTTGCACGTCAACGGAAACCTGGTTCGGGCTCAGGTCGAGCAGCGCGATCTTCGCCTGCTTGCCCGACTGCTCGAACGTCGACTTCGCCCACTTCCCGATCAGCAGGCCCGCCTGGTAGTTGTCGGTGGCGAAGGTCGCGTCGGCGGCGTCCGCGGGCTCCAACTGGGTGTCGAGCGCGATGACCAGCAGACCGGCCTGGCGGGCCTTGTCCACCGAGGGCACGATCCCCTTGGAGTCGTTCGGCGTGATCAGCAGCCCCTTCGCGCCCGCGCCGATCAGGTTCTCGATGGCGTCCACCTGGGTCTGGTTGTCGCCGTCCTGCTTGCCCGCGAACGACTGCAGCTTCGCGCCGGTCGTCCCGGCCGCCTGCTGGGCGCCGTCCTTCATCTTGACGAAGAACGGGTTCGTGTCGGTCTTGGTGACCAACCCGACCAGCACGTCACCGCCGCTCGACGAGTCGCCGCCGCACCCGGCGACCGGTAAGAGCAGAGCCAGTGCCGCCACCCACACCGTTGTTCCGCGCCCTGACCGTCCGTTCTTGGTCATCTTCGCCTCCCGAACTTTGTCGACAGCACCGTCGATGAATCGGCTAACCAGGCGTATTCGAGTCGACCTCGATGCTTCGCGCACCGGCGACTTCGTGACAAGCGCCGTTACGCAAGAGAAACGTGCTCAGCTTTTAACAGAGGGAATTCGGCTGTTCAGCGGTACGGAACCGAAAACCGTCTCAACGGGAGCCGTTAGCGGACAGGATCCATCGAATTCCTTGCCGACCTTCGTCACAGGGAGGTAGCGAAGCGGGACATCGCCCAGGCGACGGAGGCCGGCCCGTGATCGCTGTTCAGTGTATCTTCGCCGTGCTCGTGGCCCTCACGTCGGCCGTCGCGCCTGCCACGGCTTCGTCAGGCCCGACCATCTCGGCGCCGATGCAATCGGAATTCCCGTACCCGCCGACCACCTACAGCGAACCCCACTGCGGCCAATTCCACTTCAGCTCGCAATCCGGATGTATGAACGACCCCAACGGGCTGCTCCACTAAAGGCACCTACCACTTCTTCTACCAGCGCAACCCCCACGGCCTGGAATGGGACACCATGCACTGGGGGGCACGCGACCAGCACCGACCTGGTCCACTGAGGTGATCTCAGCGAGTTTGGTTCCGGTGCTGATGCGCTATGACATCAACGGGAATCACTTGGGCAGACCTGAGGACAAGGCGTGAGACCCGATGGAAGAAGGACGGGGAGCCGCTGATAGGACTGGATTTGCGAAGATCGAATCCCAATCAGAAGGCTCCCCGTGATCACCTATCATGCCACGCTCG
>JAEBDY010000008.1:0-478294 GCA_049997955.1 Umezawaea sp. cmx-9-4
ATGATCCGGGTCCTGCAACGCGTGCTCGCCCTGACCGCCGTGATCTGGCACAACGACAAGACCGGACAACCGGTCAAACGATCGTTGGTCGCCTACGACCACTGACCCCTTGGAATCAACCGTCTAGTCGAGCGGGTCCAGACCACCGGTCTTCACGAGGTGCGCCATGAAGTCGGCGGCGTTGCGGGCGGCCTCGCGCTGCCGACCGTCGGTCTTGCCCATCCCCCAGTCCGAGATGGCCTTGATCGCGATCCAGTCGACCTTGTGACGTTCGCAGGCGCCGTACACGCCCGCCATCTCCGTCTCGCCACCCAGCGCGTCGGGCGCGAGTTCGAGCAGCCGCGCGCGGTACGCCTTCGAGTCCACGAGAACGCTTTCCGACAGCAGGAGGCCGAAGTCCGGCGCCCCACCCTTCCAGTCGTACGCGGCCGCGTGGCAGCGGTCCAGGATCCGCGGCGGCGCTTTGACCATCGGACCTCGGAGGATGGGCCGGTCGTCGGTTTCCTTCCGCCAGTTCAGCCCGAGCAGCCGTTCGCTCACAACGACGTCGCCGATCTGCTGCCGGCCCTTCCTGAGCCCGTAGCAGATCCCGACCATCAGGACGTAGTCCGGCGAGTACTCCCGGATGAGGGTCTCGGTCGTGAGGGTGGCCGCGTCGGAGCCGTCGGTTCCCTGCCCCGTTCTCGCCACCAGCAGGTGTGCTCGGCTGATGACACCCAGGTCGAACACCGTGTTGTGCTCCAAGCGCTTGCGCTCGACCTCGGTGCCGACGCTAGCGAGCACCTCCTCGTGCTCGACCCTGTTGGCGACCAGCACCAGGACGGTGGAGGTGGTGGTCGCCTGGTCGATCCTGTTCAGCAACGCGGTCCTCTCCTCACGAGCTCGACGAACACCTGCACGCACGACCCTGACCACGTTCAGCAGGACGACGGCGAACAGGAACGGCATCAGCAGCGCAACCGACTTCGAGAGGAACGTCGCGGGCTGCGCGCCGGGAATTCCAACGACCAGGAAGTGGCGGAGCACCCAGAACACGGCTTCGGGGTACCGGGTCAATCCTCCCGTGCAAGCGGTGAGGCATGCCTGCTCCTCCCAGTCGGTCACGAACTGGGCCAGAACGAGCACCATCACCAGCGACGTGACGAGCAGCAGGACGGCTCCGCCGACGAACTCGGGCGGCCGTCGAACGGGTGCGCGGCGGCCGGGTTCGCTGATCAGCAGCAGGTCCCAGCCGTGCACGCCGAGGGACCGGGCGCGACGCGATTCCCGGACTGCGGCGGCGGTCTCCGAGGTCGTGATCGCCTCCGGTGGGCAGACGAGCACCCGGTGCTCGGCGTCGAAGTCGGCGGCGAGGTCGTCAACGCGCTCCAACGCGTCCCGCAGGAGCTCCTTCACGTCGGCTGGACGTTCCACGTGGCAGACGGCGATCGACCAGCTGTCCGCCTTCAGCCCCTCGGCCGCGTCCCGTGTGACGCGCGCCGTGCTCGGCAGGAGTGCCCGTATCAGCGAGGTGCCCTGCCAGAACAGGCTGATGAACATCAACCCCGACACCCACAGCATCGAGACCACGCACAGCACGAGCGCCACGACCAGCGAGCGAGCGACGAAGAACGCGACCGTGCCCGCGACTAGGGCCAGCGCCGCGGGCACGAACAGGACCACCGAATCCCACCAGCGGTTGAGCACGTGCAACAGCCTCGTCCTGCCCCGCCTGCGGCGTTCGCTGCTCAGCGGGGGCTCCAGGACCAGGAACGTGCACGCCGACCGCCACAGCAGCCGGCCCTCCAAGTCCGCCAAGAGGAACTGGAGGACCAGAGGAGCCTGGGACCGGAAGACGACGTTGAGCTTCCTCCGCCGCAGCGCACCACACGTCCGCTTCCCCAGTTCGGCGCGCGACACGGACCTGACGGCCCGGCGTAACTCCCCGACGGTCACCGTGGTGTGAGCGGGGTGCGGTCGCTGCGGACCCACTTCAGCGCGGCGGTCCACGGGCCGTAGCCCGCGTCGACGTTGAGGTGGCCGCCGCCGACGATGACGTCCAGTTCGACCCGCAGCGACTCGGCCAGGAGCTTCGCCTGGTCGAGGGTGCAGTACGGGTCGCCTTCGCCGACGACCAGCCGGGTGGTCACGGCGGCGTGGTGGAGGCCGTCCGCGGGCGTGGGGGCCGGGATGAACGTGGTGATGAGCGGTTCCGGGCAGTCGGGGCTGGGCGGGGCCACGAGCAGGACCCGGTCGACGCGCGAGGACGGGTCCGGCGAGCTCGCGGCGTGGTGCAGCCAGAGCAGGCACGCGAGGGAGTGGGCGACGACGACACGTTCACCCGTCCTGGGGGCGGCCATCAGGTGGGCGCGCAGTTCGGCCAGCCACACGTCCAGCGAAGGGCGGTCGGCCTCGGTGAACTGCGGCAGGTCGACCTGGGCGCCGTGGTGGGCCAGTTCGCCCGCGAGCCAGTTCTGCCAGTGCTCAGGTCCCGAACCGTTCAGGCCGTGCAGCAGCAGGACGTAGGGCAACGACACGATTTCCTCCGAAAACACGAACTCGGCACGCCTCGGAGCACACAAACGGCAACACTCCTACACGCACTTCCTCCGAAAACACGAGCGGGCGCACTCCTGGATCGGAGTGCGCCCATCCGCGATGGTGCTCTAGGCCGACTTCTCGCGGCGTTCACGCCTGCTGGGCTGCCGAGCGACGATCGTCGGGTTCACGTTCTCCTTGACCGTCTGCTCCGTGATGACGACCTTGGCGACGTCGGTGCGGCTCGGGATGTCGTACATGACGGGGAGCAGCACCTCCTCCATGATCGCCCGGAGCCCACGGGCACCGGTGCCGCGGAGGATCGCCTGGTCGGCGACGGCCTCCATGGCGGTCTTGGTGAACTCGAGCTCGACACCGTCCATCTCGAAGAGCTTCTGGTACTGCTTGACCAGCGCGTTCTTCGGTTCGGTGAGGATCTTGACCAGGGACGGCTTGTCCAGGTTCGTGACGCTCGCGACCATCGGGAGACGGCCGATGAACTCCGGGATGAGGCCGAACTTGATCAGGTCCTCCGGCATCGAGTCGGCGAAGTAGTCCGCCGCGTCGACCTCGGCCTTGGTGCGCACCTCGGCGCCGAAGCCGAGCCCGCGCTTGCCCACGCGGTCCTGGATGATCTTCTCCAGGCCGGCGAACGCGCCCGCCACGATGAACAGCACGTTCGTCGTGTCGATCTGGATGAACTCCTGGTGGGGGTGCTTGCGACCACCCTGCGGGGGCACGGAGGCCGTGGTCCCCTCCAGTATTTTGAGCAGCGCCTGCTGAACGCCCTCACCGGACACATCACGGGTGATGGACGGGTTTTCACTCTTCCGGGCGATCTTGTCGACTTCGTCGATGTAGATGATGCCGGTTTCGGCGCGCTTCACGTCGTAATCGGCTGCCTGGATGAGCTTCAGCAGGATGTTCTCGACGTCCTCGCCGACGTAACCGGCCTCGGTGAGGGCGGTCGCGTCCGCGATGGCGAACGGAACGTTCAGCATCTTCGCCAGGGTCTGGGCGAGGTAGGTCTTGCCACACCCCGTCGGCCCGAGCATCAGGATGTTCGACTTCGCCAGTTCGACGCCGTCGTCCCTGCCCTCGCGCCCTCGATCACCCGCTTGGATGCGCTTGTAGTGGTTGTAGACCGCCACCGCGAGAGTCCGCTTCGCCTCGCTCTGACCGATGACGTACTGGTCGAGGAACTCGTGGATCTCAGACGGCTTCGGCAACTCATCGAGCTTGACGTCGCCCGCTTCCGCGAGCTCCTCCTCGATGATCTCGTTGCAGAGGTCGATGCACTCATCGCAGATGTAAACGCCGGGGCCAGCGATGAGTTTCTTCACCTGCTTCTGGCTCTTTCCGCAGAAAGAACACTTCAGCAGGTCGCCGCCGTCACCGATACGCGCCATGACCGCTGACCTCTGTCCCCTCCGGCGCACACCTGATGTGCGGCGCCTGATCGTGTGGCGAGACCCGTTGGACACGAGTTCCGCCCATTCCTCTCGACGGTACCTGGCCAACCCGTCCAAGCGGGAGGACCAGCGTCCCCCGGACACGCCGAACCAACCAGTAGGCCCGGTCAGCTCGGCGTGTCGGGCGTCACTTGTTGGCCGAGAGCTTCCGGTACGGGAGGACGGCGTCGACGATGCCGTACTCCTTCGCGGCGTCCGCGGTCAGGATCTTGTCGCGTTCGACGTCGAGCCGGACCTGCTCCGGGGAGCGGCCCGTGTGGTGCGCCAGCGTGGTCTCCATCAGCCGACGGACACGCTGGATCTCGTTGGACTGGATTTCGAGGTCCGACACCTGACCGTAGACGCCCTCGGTCGAAGGCTGGTGGATCAGGATCCGCGCGTTGGGCAGCGCGTGCCGCTTGCCGGGGGTGCCCGCGGCGAGCAGGACGGCGGCGGCCGAGGCGGCCTGGCCGAGGCAGTACGTCTGGATGTCCGGGCGGACGAACTGCATCGTGTCGTAGATGGCCATCAGCGACGTGAACGAGCCACCGGGCGAGTTGATGTAGAGCAGGATGTCGCGGTCCGGGTCGTCCGACTCCAGGCACAGGAGCTGCGCCATGACGTCGTTCGCCGAAGCGTCGTCGACCTGCACGCCGAGGAAGATGATGCGTTCCTCGAACAGCTTGTTGTAGGGGTTGGACTCCTTGACCCCGTAGCTGGTGCGCTCGACGAACGACGGCAGCACGTACCGGGACTGAGGCGCGTAGGACTGGTCCACTTGATGTCTCCTGGGTTGTGCCGCGGTCAGGCGTTCGAGACGCGGGTGGGGCGGGTGATCACCTTGTCGACGAAGCCGTACTCGAGGGCCTCAGCCGCGGTGAACCAGCGGTCGCGGTCCGAGTCGGCGATGATCCGGTCCACCGGCTGCCCGGTGTGCTCGGCGATGAGCTCGGCCATCTCCTGCTTCGTGCGGGTCAGCATGTCCGCCTGGATCGCGATGTCGGCCGCCGTGCCGCCGACGCCCGCGGAGGGCTGGTGCATGAGGACGCGCGCGTGTGGCAGGATCGAGCGCTTCCCCGGCGCGCCCGCGGAGAGCAGGAACTGGCCCATGGACGCCGCGAGGCCCATGGCAGTCGTGGCGACGTCCGGCTCGATGAGCTGCATCGTGTCGAAGATGGCCATGCCCGCGGTGACCGAGCCGCCGGGCGAGTTGATGTAGAGGGTGATGTCCTTTTCGGGGTCCTCAGCGGCCAGCAGGAGGAGCTGCGCGGTGATCTGGTTGGCGATGCCCTCTTCGACCTGGGAGCCCAACACGATGATCCGCTCTCGGAGCAGCCGCTCGAAAACCGAGTCGTTGAGGTTCATCCCCGCGGACGACCGCATCTCGGGCGTCGGGAAGGAGTGCTGCGTCACGTCTGCCTGCCTTACTCCAGGAGGAACGGGGAGGACTGCTCCGCCGTGGCTTGACTCTTGATCTGATCCGGTCTGCCGGAATCCCTACAAGCGACCTTAACGAAGACGGGCGGTGTCAACTTCCCGACACCGCCCGCGTTCGCTCAGGGCTTTACTGCTCGGTGGATTCCTCGGTGGACGCGTCCGACTTGGACTCGCCGAAGAGCTCGTCCAGGTCCAGCGTGTTGCCGGTGGCGTCGGTCACAGTCGCCTGGCGGACGACGGCCGCGAGCGCCTTGCCGCGGCGGACGTCGGCGAAGATCGCGCCGAGCTGGCCGGACTGCTGCGCGCGCTTGACGTACTCGTCCGGGCTGATGCCGAAGCGCTGCGCCTGGTAGATGATCCGCTCGGTGAGCTCGCCGTCGGTGACGCTGATCTCCTCGGCGTCCGCGATCGAGTCGAGCACCAGCTGCGTCTTCACGGCCTGCTCGGCCGCGGTGCGCACCTCGGTGTCGAACTCCTCCTGCGTCTGGCCCTGCTCGGTCAGCCACTCGGCGAAGCGGGCCTCGTCGTGGTCGAACGAGTGGACGGCGTCGTGCTTGCGCGCGTCGACCTCGCCCTGGACGACGGCCTCGGGCAGCGGGACCTCGGTGGTCGCGAGCAGCGCTTCGAGGACCTTGTCGCGGGCCTCGACGCCCTGCTGCATCTTCTTCACGCGGCCGAGGCGGGTGCGCAGGTCGCCCTTCAGCTCGTCCAGCGTGTCGAACTCGCTGGCCAGCTGGGCGAACTCGTCGTCCAGCTCGGGGAGCTGGCGCTCCTTGACGCTGTTCAGCACCACGCTGACGTCGGCGTCGCGGCCCGCGTGCTCACCGGCGACGAGCGTCGTGGTGAACGTCTTGGTCTCGCCCTCGGACGCGCCGATCAGGGCCTCGTCGATGCCCTCGACGAGCTGGCCGGAGCCGATCTCGTAGGACAGGCCCGCGGTCTTGGCCTCCTCGACCTCTTCGCCGTCCACGGTCGCGGACAGGTCGACGACGACGAAGTCGCCCTCGGCCGCCGCGCGCTGGACGCCGGTCAGGGTGCCGAAGCGGGCGCGCAGCTCGTCGAGCTGGGTGTCGACGTCGGACTCCTCGACCTCCTGGTCCTCGACGCTCACCGACAGCTCGCCGAACGCGGGCACGGTGATCTCGGGACGGATGTCGACCTCGGCGCTGAACGCGAGGGAGTCACCGTCGGCGATGTTCGTGACCTCGAACTCGGGGCGGCCGAGGGTGCGCACCTCGCCGCTGTTCACGGCTTCCAGGTACTTCGCGGGGATGGCCTCCTGGACGACCTCGTCCAGTACGGCGCCGCGGCCGATGCGGCTCTCCAGGACGCGCGCGGGTGCCTTGCCAGGACGGAAGCCGGGGATGCGCACCTGCTTGGCAAGCTTGGCGTAAGCGCGGTCGAAGTCCGGCTTGAGCTCGTCGAACGGCACCTCGACGTTGATCCGGACCCGCGTCGGGCTCAGCTGCTCGACGGTGCTCTTCAACGTGGTCTCCTCGTAACGAACATGACGTGCGGAACAGCCCGAAACACCACGACAGGCGTCGGGATTCCCGTCGAGTCTAGGCGAGCGGCCGTCCGCGCCGGCCTGCCGGGGTGCGCTGGCCCCCTATCCGCCGCGGTCCGGAACCCCTACCGTGAGGGGTCTAGACCAATGTGAGGTGGCTGATGGCGGTGCGCGCGACGGCGGCGGCGTTGACCGGTCTGGCCCTGCTGGCCGCGTGCGCGTCCGCGGAACCGGGCGCCGACCCCCATTCCGGCCACCACCCGACCGCGTCGCGCGCCATCCCGCCCGCGGGCCCGTTCACGGCGCTCGACGAGGTCGTGGAGTGGACGAAGGACGCCAGCGGCGGCCAGTGCGCCGACGCGAGGACCGCGACCGCTGCCGAGTTCGCGTCCTACCTCGGGGCCGACCGGGCGAAGCTGTACGAGCCGTTCGTGGCCGCGTGGGCGACCTGCGCCGTGCCGCCGTTCCAGAAGGTCGGGCTCGTGCTGTTCAAGCCGGACGGCGTGCAGGCGCTGCAGGAGTTCTGGAAGGCCGGGCTGGCCGACGGGACGCTGGCGGAGAACCCCGACTTCAGCTTCGGCGACGGGTTCGCGCTCACGTCCGAGGAGCTCGGCACCGGCGAACTCGGGCTGCGGCACCTGTGGTGCAAGCCCGTCGAGGGCGTGGAGGCCGTGCGGGAGCCCGCCGGCGTCGACGGCTGCGTGTTCGCGAAGACCGACGGCCACCACTAGCGGGGGTGCCCGAGCGGGGTGACTCGCGACGGGTGGGAACCGGGGGCGGGGGTTCGGCGTCGGACGGGGGTCGCGGCGCCCGGACGAGGCGCTGGGCCGTCCGGGGGTTCCAGATCGCTGACCACGGCAAAGTGGATCAAGCGCGAGAGCGCTCTCCTGATTGTCCGCGCGTGCGGACGGTCGACGGTGTTCAACCAGCCGGTCTATTCGGCACTAGCCGGTTCAGCAGTGCATTAGGCCATTCGAGTGGCAATCGAACCCGTTGACTCTCCGAAGTCGTTCACAGACACCGCGGTTACCTACAGTTGCCCGAGTAACACGAGTGTCGTAGTCGAACTCACCGACCGCGACCGAAACCAAGGGGGGTTACGCACAACGAGTGAATTGAGGCCAACCGGAGTAGCGCCTCATGGAAAACTTTCACTTGTTGAGATGACTCCACTCGCCGTAGTCCATTCGTGTGCAGGTCAGGTAGCGTAACGCGCGAGCCTGGGACCACCTTGCTCACCTGATGAAAGTTGCCGGACGTTCTGGGGGGACCAGCAGCGGACGCAACCGGTAACGGGACGCAAGAAACGAGCGAGACAATGTCATCGAGCTTTTCAACCACCTACCAGACAAGGTGTCGATGACCCGATGAGATCCATTCCGCCGCTGCCCCCTACCCACCGCGCGCTCCCGCACGCTCCCACCACCCGCGTCGACCGCCGGGCCGCCCGCCCGGTACCGATGTGGTTCTACCAGTTCTTTTCGGCACCCAGCACGGTTGCCCGGCGATGTTGACGCCCCAGCCGACCTGACCGCTCCTACCCGCAGCCAGGTCAACTGCCGCCAACGCACCGGTCCCCACGGCGCCGTCCTACCCCGGCGCTCGTGGATCACTCTTTTACGCACCGTTGGGGAGCTCCATGGAGACGCGTCAGCTTTTGGCGTTCACAACTGTGGTTCAAACGGGAAGTTTTACGAAGGCCGCCGCCACTCTTAATTGCTCGCAGCCCACGATCACTACCCGTATCAAGGCACTGGAGGAGACGCTCGGAGTCTCGTTGTTCCGACGACTTCCCAGAGGCATCCAGATGACGTCCGCGGGCGTTGAGCTCCTGCCCTTCGCACGCAACATCATCACCCTTACCGACAAGGCCAGAAAAGCCATCACGATGAACGGCGAGCCTCACGGCAAGCTGGTCATCGGCAGCGCACAGAGTTTGACCGACTACCGGCTGTTACCACTCATCGAGTACATGTGCTGGCGCTATCCGAGCGTCCAGATCTCGCTGCACTCGCGGAACACGCAGTCGAACCTGTCGTCGGTTCGGGAAGGGCGTCTCGACTGCGCGTTCTTCATCGGCCCGATCGAGCCCCGCGAGGGACTGGAGTCGACGGTGCTCTGCCCCGAGCCGCTGGTCATGGTCAGCGGACCGACCCACGCCCTCACCAGGCGGTCGGTGATCACCGAGGACGAACTGCGCGGCAGCACGCTGGTCAGGGCCGAGAACGGCGCCAGCTACTACGAGCAGTTCGAGCAGGCCCTGGGGTTGCACGACACCGAGTCGAGGTCGCCGGTGCTGGCGCTCGACTCGATCGACGCCGCCAAGCGCGCGGTCGCCTCGGGCCTGGGGATCTCGCTGGTCCCCGAGGTCACGGTCGCGGCGGAGCTGGCGGACGGCAGGCTGCGCAGGCTGCCGTGGGTCCCACCGTTCCGGGTGTACACGCAGTTCGCGTGGCGCCAGGACAACTCGGGCAACCCGTCGGTGACCGCACTGGTCTCCGCGGCGGCCCAGGTCGTCAGCGAACAGGTGGCCACCCCTGCTTAGAACGGGACCGTTCTTGGGCTCTTCGGGCGCGAAAGCGTCCAAGAACGGTTCCGGCGGTACCGTGGGCGGCGGACAACCACCCAACGCGTCTGGCGGGTAGCCATGATCGAGCCGTCGGCCGACGCCGAGCTGGTCCGGGCGTTCACCAACACCGTCGACCTCGACGACGAGACCGACGAGTTCGCCACCACCACCGCCGCGGGCGAGTGGCTGCTGGCACTCAAGCTCCTCGACCGGCCCGCCCAGCCCACCGCTGCCGACCTGCGGTCGCTGGTCGACCTGCGCACCGGCATCCGCGAGGCCCTCACCGCCGACGGACCGGCCTCGCCCCACCTGCTCGGCGTCGGCGAGGCGGTGCTCCGCTCGCTGCCCGTGCACGCCAGCCTCTCCCCGCAGGCCCCGCTCATCCCCTCCCCCGGACTCTCCGGGGTGCCTCGCGCGCTGGCGACCATCGGGATCGCGTGGTCGCGCCTGGTTGTGACGGGGCAGTCGGCGCGGCTCAAGAGGTGCCCGGCGGAGACGTGCGGCTGGGTGTTCTGGGACGTCTCGCGCAACAACAGCAGGCGCTGGTGCACGATGCGGGTGTGCGGCAACCGCGCCAAGGCCAGGACGTTCTCCGCCAAGCAACGAGCTTGATCCACGGTCGTCTGGTTGGCTGGCGGCATGAGCTACAGCCGGTTGACGCACCTGGACTGCGCCCGCTGCCACCGCCGGTACGACGCCGACGTGCTGGCGAACCTGTGCGAGTGCGGTTCGCCGCTGTTGGCCCGCTACGACCTGGACGCCGTGCGCGGCGACGTCACGCCCGCGGACCTGGCGGGCAGGCCGCCGACGCTGTGGCGCTACCACGAGGTGCTGCCGGTGCGGGCCGAGGCGAACGTGGTGAGCCTCGGCGAGGGCATGACGCCGCTGCTGCCGCTCCCCCGGCTCGGCGAGGCGCTCGGCGTGCCGGGGCTGCTGATGAAGGACGAGGGGCTGGTGCCGACCGGGTCGTTCAAGGCCCGCGGCGCGGCGGTCGGGGTGTCGCGGGCGGCGGAACTGGGCGCGAGCGCCATCGCCATGCCCACCAACGGCAACGCGGGTGCGGCGTGGGCGCTGTACGCGGCGCGCGCGGGTCTGCGGAGCGTGATCGCGATGCCCGTGGACGCGCCGGAGATCACCCGTGCCGAGTGCGCGGTCAGCGGCGCCGACCTGTACCTGGTGAACGGCCTCATCGGCGACGCCGGGAAGATGATCGGCGAACTGGTGTCCACTTCGGACGGCGCGCTGTTCGACACGTCGACGTTGAAGGAGCCCTACCGCGTCGAGGGCAAGAAGACGATGGGGTACGAGATCGTCGAGCAGCTCGGCTGGCGCTGCCCGGACGTGGTCCTCTACCCGACCGGCGGCGGGGTCGGGCTGATCGGGATCCACAAGGCGCTGCTGGAGATGCGGGAACTCGGCTGGATCACCGGGAAGCTGCCGCGGCTGGTCGCGGTGCAGGCCGCCGGGTGCGCGCCGATCGTCAAGGCGTTCGAGGCGGGCGAGCGGACCGCGGAGCCGTGGCCGGAGTCGAGCACGATCGCGTTCGGCATCAACGTGCCGAACGCACTGGGGGACTTCCTGGTCCTGGACGCGCTGTACGACACCGGCGGCACGGCGGTCGCGGTGGACGACGAGGCGCTGCTGGCGGCGCAGGAGCTGTGCGCACGGCTCGAAGGCGCGTTCGTCTGCCCGGAGGGCGCGGCGGCGTTCGCGGCTGTCCGGCTGCTGCGCAAGCAGGGGTGGCTCGCCGAGGACGAGGAGGTCGTGGTCCTCAACACCGGTGCGGGCATCAAGTACCCGAACGCGGTTACCGTCTCCGTACCCACGCTGGACATCGGCGAGAAGCTGCCGGGCTAGGAGAGTTCATGGTCGTCGTCAACGGGCTGGAGATCGCCCACCGGCAGAGCACGGGCACCGGGAGGCCGGTGGTGCTGGTGCACGGAAACTCGTCGTCGTCCAGGACGTGGCAGCCGCTGCTGGACGGGCCGTTCGGGCGGCGCTTCCGCTGCCTGGCTCTGGACCTGCCGGGCCACGGCGGCTCGCAGAGCCCTGACGGGGGCTACTCGATCGCGACCTTCACCGCCGCGGTGAGCGGGTTCTCCGACGTGCTGAACGTCCCGGACGCGGTGTTCGTCGGCTGGAGCCTCGGCGGGCACGTCGTGCTGGAGGCCGAGCCCCAGCTGCCGGAGGCGGCGGGGTTCGCGATCTTCGGCACGCCGCCGCTGCCCAGTCCGGCCGCGGTGCCCTCGGCGTTCCTCCCGAACCCCGCGATGGGGATCGGCTTCACCGGCGAGGTGAGCGAGGAGGACGCCGCGGCGTACGCGGCGAGCTTCGTCGCACCCGGCTCGAAACTGCCGCTGCACGGGTTCATCGCGGACATCCTCGCGACCGACCCCGCGTCCAGGGAGGGCGTGGGCGCCTCCATCGCCTCGGGCGCCATCTCCGACGAGGCCGCGATCGTGGCGGGGATGCGGCAGCCGCTCGCCGTGCTCCACGGCCGCGAGGAGCAGCTGGTGTCGCTGGACTACCTGCGGGGCCTGGACATCCCGACGCTGTGGCGCGGCGAGGTGCAGGTGGTCGACGACGCCGGGCACGCGCCGCACGAGGAGGCGCCCGAGGCGTTCGCCGAGCTGCTGGCGAAGTTCGTGGACGACCTGGACTAGCGGGGCGGGCCGGTGCTGCCCCTCGGGACCAGCACCGGCACCTGGTCCTCGACGTCCGCGGGCGGCTCGCCGTCCAGCACGGTCAGCAGGGTCTTCGCCGCGCGCTCGCCGAACGCGAACGTGTCGCGCGCCAGCGCGGTCAGCGGCGGGTGGAGCAGGCGGCACAGCGGCGAGTCGTCCCACGCCACCAGCGACACGTCGTCCGGGACCGCGACACCCAGTTCGGCCGCGACCCCCGCGCCCGCGACGGCCATCACGTCGTTGTCGTAGACGATCGCGGTCGGCGGTGTGCGGCCGGTCAGCAGGTCGCGGGTCGCGCTCGCGCCCTGCCCGTCGGTGTAGTCCGTGGCCACGCACTCGGCGGCCGTGATGCCCCACGCTGCGGCGGCCTCGTGGAACGCGGTCGTGCGGCGCTCGGTGTGCAGCAGACCGGGCAGGCCCGCGACCCGTGCGATCCGCCGGTGCCCCAGAGCGCCGAGGTGTTCGACGACCGACACCATCGCCTTGGCGTCGTCGGCCCACACGCTGGCCAGACCGCCGTGGTGGCCGGGGCCGCCGATGACCACGGCGGGCAGCCGCAGGCCCTCCACGAGGGCGATCCGCTGGTCGTCCACGCGCAGGTCGACCAGGAACACGCCGTCGACCCGCTGCTCGGAGGACCAGCGCCGGTACAGCGCGACCTCCGCGGTCTGGTCCTCCACGACCTGGAACATCAGCGCGACCGACCGGGTCGACAGCTCGGCCTGCAGGCCGGAGATCAACTGGAAGAAGAACGACTCGACGCCGAGGGTGCGGGCGGGGCGGGCGAACACCAGCCCGACCGTGTCGGCGCGGGCGGCGGACAGGGCGCGGGCGGCGCTGTTCGGCCGCCACGCCAACTCGTCGGCGACGGCGAGGATGCGCCGCCGCGTCGCCTCGGAGACGCCCGTTCGGCCGTTGAGCGCGAGCGAGACAGCGCCTTTCGACACGCCCGCGCGCAGCGCGATGTCTCGGATCGTCGGACGTTTCACACGCACCAGCCTGTCCGGAAGTAGACAAGTGAATCGATTGGGAGTAGCTCCAGCTATACCGGTTTAGCTACGGTCGGGACAACACGGAGGTGCGCCTGATGCGGACGACTCGACGCGTATTCCTGACGGGCTTGGCGGCAGCGACCCTCGCAGGCTGCGGGCTGTCCGGCACGAGCCAGGAGGGAGGTGCGGTCGGCGGCGAGGTCAAGGGCGAGATCACCTTCCAGACGTGGGCGCTGAAACCCGAGTACACGGGGTACGTGGAGGGTGTCATAGCCTCCTTCCAGCGGGAACACGCCGGAACGACGGTCAGGTGGATCGACCAGCCCGCCGACGGGTACCTGACCAAGGTACTGGCCGACGCGTCCGCGGGCTCGCTGCCGGACGTGGTCAACGTGCCGCCGGACCTCAGCTTCCCGCTGGCCAAGGCGGGCCAACTGGTCAACCTGGACGAGGCGGCGGCCGACGCGAAGAACGACTATCTCGACAATGCGTGGGCGGCTTACGCCATTCCGGGTAAAGCGGGCACGTACGGTTTCCCATGGTACTTGAACACCGGTCCGGTGTTCTACAACAAAGCGCTGTTCACGCGGGCCGGGCTGGATCCGGACAAGCCCCCGACGACCTTCGCCGAGCTGGAGGCCGCCGCGCAGGCGATGGCCCGGAGCACCGACCGCACGGTCGCGATGCTCGGCCAGACGCCGTCGATCGCGGACTTCGGGCTCTACGGCGTGGAGATGATGAACGCCGACGGCACGGAGTTCACCTTCAACTCGGCCAAGGGCGTCGAGCTGGTCGACATGTACAAGCGCATGTACGACGCGGGCGGGTTGGTCGCGGAGGCGCTGACGCAGAACTACACCGGGTCCGGCGCGAAGTTCATGGCGCAGCAGACCGCGCTGACCCCCGGCTCGGCCTACGACCTCGGCAAGTTCAAGACCGACGCGCCCTCGCTGTACCCGAACATCGGCATCACCAAGCCGATCACGAACACCGGCAAGGCCAACATGTTCGTGCACGGCGTCTCGGTGCCGAACTCCAGCAGGAACAAGGCGACCGCGCTGGCGTTCGGCCGGTTCGTGACGAACGCGGAGAACCAGCTGGCGTTCTCCAAGATCGCGACGATCTTCCCCAGCTCCAAGGGCGGCATGCTGGACCCGTACTTCACCACCGAGGACGGGACCGACGAGGCCAGGGTGCGCGTGGCGGCGGCGAAGCAGCTCGGCGACTCGGTGAACTACACGCCGGTGCAGTTCAGCCAGCAGATGCAGGACTCGCTGCGGCAGCACCTCGCGGACGCCATGCTGGGCAAGAAGTCCGCGAAGCAGGCCCTGGACGACACGGTCGCCGAATGCGACCGCCTGCTCGGATGAGCGTGAGCCACCACAGGGTCCTCACCCCGTGGCTGTTCCTGCTGCCGGGGCTCGCGGTGGTGATCACGTTCAGCCTGGTGCCGTTCGTGAACATGATCGTGCTGTCGTTCACCAACGCGACCGCGCTTGGCGGAGGGCAGTTCACCGGGCTCGCGAACTTCCAGCGGATGCTGGACGACCCGAAGTTCTGGTTGGCGCTGCGCAACAGCTCCCTCTACCTGGTGTGCATCGTGCCGCCGCTGGTGGTGCTGCCGCTGCTGATCGCGCTGCTGGTGCAGAAGAAGCTGCCCGGCATCACGTTCTTCCGCACGGCGTTCTTCACGCCGGTGATCGCGTCGGCGGTCGTCGTGGGGCTGATCTGGACCTGGCTGCTGGACAGCCAGGGACTGGTCAACAACGTGCTGCGGGCGTTGGGGTGGATCAGCAGGCCGGTGCCGTTCCTGACCGACGAGTGGCTGCTGCTGTTCAGCGCGATGCTCGTGACGGTCTGGAAGGGCCTCGGCTACTACATGATCATCTACCTGGCGGCGCTCGGGAACGTGCCGAACGACCTGCACGAGGCCGCGCAGGTCGACGGCGCGGGCCCGGTCCGGCGGTTCTTCGCGGTCACCGTTCCCGCGCTGCGGCCGACGATGGTGCTGGTGGCCGCGCTGTCGGCGGTCAACGGGTTCCGGGTGTTCTCCGAGATCCACCTGCTGTCCGGCGGATCGGGCGGTCCCGGCGGGGCGGACACCTCGCTGGTGATGCTGATCCAGCAGACCGGCACCGGCCTGACCGGCAACGTCGGCTACGCGTCCGCGCTGAGCCTGGTGCTGTTCGCGATCACGCTGGGGCTGCTGCTGGTCACGTTGCGGCTCAACCGGCGGGAGGACGCCCTGTGAAGCGGGTCGTGCGGTACGCGTTGCTGCTGCTGGTCCTGGTCATCACCACCGGACCGTTCCTCTGGCAGCTGTCCACGTCGCTCAAGGGCGCGGGCGAGGACGTGTACGCGCCGGTCTTCGTGCCGTCCGAGCCGACGCTGGGCAACTACGCGGGCGTGGCCGACGCCGTCCCGGTGTGGACGTTCGCGCTGAACTCCCTGCTGGTGGCCGTGGTGAACGTGATCGCCAACTGCGTCGGCGCGTCGATGGCGGGCTACGCGCTGGCGCGCCTGAGGTTCCGCGGCCGCAGGCTCGCCGCGCTGGTGTTCGCGTCCGGCATCCTGGTGCCGTTCGAGGTCATCCTGATCTCGCTGTTCCTGGTCATGCGGTCGTTCGACCTGACGAACACGCTGACCGCGGTCGTGCTGCCCGGCGCGATCGGCGCCCTGAACGTCCTGTTGATGCGCAACGCCTTCCTGGCCCTGCAACCGGAGGTCGAGGAGGCCGCGGTCATCGACGGCGCCAACGCGTGGCAGCGGTTCACCCGCATCGCGGTGCCGTCCGCGCGCGGCACGATCCTCGTGGTCGCGCTGTTCTCGTTCATGTTCAGCTGGGACGACTTCCTGTGGCCGCTGGTGGTGCTCAGCGACCCGGACAAGTACACGCTGACGATCGGGCTCGCGTACCTCCAGGGCACGTTCTTCCAGAACCAGCGGCTCGTCGCGGCGGGCACGATCATCGCCGTCGCACCGCTGATCGTCCTGTTCATCAGTCTGCAGAAGCACTTCTTCCGCGGAGTCGGCGAAGGTGCCATCAAGGGCTAGGAGGGAACGTCTTGCTGCGATTCGGTGTCAACTACACCCCGTCCTCCGGATGGTTCCACCACTGGCTGGACTTCGACCTGGACGCCGTCCGGGCGGACTTCGCGTCGATCGCCGGACTGGGGCTCGACCACGTGCGGGTGTTCCCGCTCTGGCCGGTGTTCCAGCCCAACCGGGGCCTGGTGCGGCCGAAGGCCGTGGATCAGCTCGTGTCGATGGTCGACGCGGCGGCGGCGTTCGGGCTCGACGTGCAGGTCGACGCGTTGCAGGGCCACCTGTCGAGCTTCGACTTCTACCCGTCGTGGGTGCAGACCTGGCACCGCCGCAACGTGTTCACCGACCCGGACGTGGTCTCCGGGCAGGTGTTCTACCTCCGGACGCTGCTGGAGGCGTTGCGGGACCGGCCGAACTTCCTCGGGATGACGCTGGGCAACGAGACGAACCTGCTGGTCGGGTCGAACCCGCTCACACCGCGGGAGGCCTCGCGCTGGCTGGAGTCGCTGCTGGCCGTGTGCGACGCGACCGCGCCGGGGCTCCCGCACGTGCACTCCGAGTACGACGCCGTCTGGTACGAGGACGGGCACCCGTTCCAGCCCTCGCACGCGGCGGGTCTCGGCGCCATGACGACCGTGCACTCGTGGGTGTTCAACGGGACCGCGCAGCGCTACGGGCCGTTGAGCGTGGAGAGCGTGCACCACGCGGAGTACCTGGTGGAGCTGGCCAGGGCGTGGGGCGCGCCGAACCGGCCCGTGTGGCTCCAGGAGATCGGGGCGGCGCAGCCGGAGATCAGCGCCGAACAGGCGCCCGAGTTCGCCGAACGGACCCTGGCGAACGTGCTGACGTGCGCGGACCTGTGGGGCGTCACGTGGTGGTGCTCGCACGACGTCGACCGGGCGCTGGTCGACTTCCCCGAGCGCGAGTACGAGCTGGGCCTGCTGACGACCGAGCGCAGGGTGAAGCCGCTGGGCGAGACCGTGGCGCGGATCGTCGCCTCCGCTCGGGAGAACCCTCAGGCAGCGGTGGCGCGGACGGCTTCGCTGAAATTGACTGGTGACCGGTCGACGTGGGGGCCCGGTGGCGCTTTCTTCGACGAGTGGATGGGCCTCGCACGGGACGGCGTGCGAGCGGCGATCGAAGTGGAGCGATAGGTGCACGACGAACGCGCGCTGCTGGAAGAGCGGCTGAACCGGACCCTGCGGGAACGGATCCGACCCGCGCTCCACAGCCACTCGACACCGGTGGACCTGTCGGTGTGGCACGCGCCGGGCGAGCCCGTGCCGGTCGCCGAGGCGCTGGCCGCCGCGTACGAGCCCGCACGGGTCGGCGACGCGTGGGGACCACCGTGGAGCACCAGCTGGTTCCGGCTGGCCGCGCGGGTGCCAGCGGAGTGGGCCGACCTCCGGGTCGAGGTCGTGGTGGACCTCGGGTTCACCCACCCCGGTCCCGGTTTCCAGGCGGAGGGCCTGGCGTACGACGCCTCCGGCGAGCCGGTGAAGGGCATCGAGCCGCGCAACACCCACCTCCCGGTCACCGGGTCGGAGGTCCTGTACTACCTGGAGGCGGCGGGCAACCCGACGATCCTGGACTTCGAGCCCTTCGTGCCGACCCCCTTGGGGGACAGGGCGACCGCGGGCACCGAGCCGCTGTACCGGATCCTGCGCGCCGACCTCGCCGTGCTCAACCCCGAGGTGTGGCACCTGATCACGGACCTCCAGGCGTTGCAGGGCCTGATGAACGAGCTGCCGACGCACGAGCCGCGGCGGCACCGGATCCTGCACGCGATCGACCGGTCGTTGGACCTGCTGGACTTCCAGGACGTGCCGGGCACCGCGGCGTCGGCGCGGTCGGCGCTGGTGGAGGTGCTGAGCCGGCCGGCGAACGCCAGCGCGCACCGCGTGTCGGCGGTCGGGCACGCGCACATCGACTCGGCGTGGCTGTGGCCGTTGCGGGAGACCGTCCGGAAGTGCGCGCGGACGTTCAGCAACGTCACGGCGCTGATGGAGGAGTACCCGGAGTTCGTGTTCGCCTGCTCGCAGGCGCAGCAGTACGCGTGGATGAAGGAGCACCACCCCGCGGTGTACCGGCGGATCACCGAACGGGTCGCCGCGGGCCAGTTCATCCCGGTCGGCGGCATGTGGGTCGAGTCCGACACGAACATGCCCGGCGGCGAGGCCATGGCCCGGCAGCTGGTGCACGGCAAGCGGTTCTTCCTGGCCGAGTTCGGCGTCGAGACCGAGGAGGTGTGGCTGCCGGACTCGTTCGGCTACAGCGCGGCGCTCCCCCAGCTGATCAAGCTGTCGGGCTCCCGCTGGTTCCTGACGCAGAAGCTGTCCTGGAACCAGATCAACAAGTTTCCGCACCACACGTTCTGGTGGGAGGGCATCGACGGCAGCCGGGTGTTCACCCACTTCCCGCCCGTGGACACGTACAACTCCTCGCTGTCCGGCGAGGAACTCGCCCGTGCCAGCAGGCAGTTCGCCGAGCACGCCGTGGCGACCCGGTCGCTGGTGCCGTTCGGGTACGGCGACGGCGGCGGCGGTCCGACGCGGGAGATGCTGGAGACGGCGAAGCGCGTGGCCGACCTCGAAGGCTCGCCGACCGTGACGATCGAGACGCCCGCGGCGTTCTTCCAGGCAGCGCAGGACGAGTACCCGAACGCGCCGGTGTGGGCGGGTGAGCTGTACCTGGAGAAGCACCGGGCCACCTACACGACGCAGGCGCGGACCAAGCAGGGCAACCGGCGCAGCGAACACCTGCTGCGCGAGGCGGAGCTGTGGGCGACGGCGGCGTTCCTGTCGTCGGGGGCGGCCTACCCGTACGACGCGCTGGACCGGCTGTGGAAGACCGTGCTGCTGCACCAGTTCCACGACATCCTGCCGGGCAGCTCGATCGCCTGGGTGCACCGCGAGGCCGAGGCGACCTACGCGCGGGTCGCGTCGGAGCTGGGCGGGATCATCGACGGGTCGGTGGCAGCGCTGGCCGGTGCCGGGGCGACACCGCTGGTGTTCGACGCCCTGTCGGCGAGCGCTCGCGCGGTTCCCGTGGCGCGAGCCGTGGCACCGGTCGACAACGTGCTGGACAACGGGTTCCTGCGGATCACCGTGTCCTCCACCGGGTTGCTGACCTCGGTGTACGACCTCGTCGCCGAGCGGGAGGTCCTGCCGCCCGGAGCGGTCGGCAACCTGCCGCAGCTGCACGCGGACACGCCGAACCAGTGGGACGCGTGGGACATCGATCCCTTCTACCGCAACAACCGCGTCGACCTGACCGACGGCGAGGTCACCCCGGCGGCCGATGGCCTGCTGGTGCGGCGGAGCTTCGGCAAGTCGACGATCACGCAGACGTTGCGGCTGCTCGAAGGCGCGCGGCAGCTCGACATCGACACCGAGGTCGAGTGGCAGGAGGTCGAGAAGCTGCTGAAGCTCTCGTTCCCGCTGGACGTGCGAGCCGAGGTGTCGACGGCGGAAACCCAGTTCGGGCACCTGAACCGGCCCGTCCACGTCAACACCTCGTGGGAGGCGGCCAAGTTCGAGATCTGCGCGCACCGCTGGCTGCACGTCGGCGAACCCGGCTACGGCGTGGCGCTGGCGAACGACTCGACCTACGGCCACGACGTCACCCGCACCACCCGTGACGACGGCGGCACCACGACGACGGTCCGGCTCTCCCTGCTCCGGGCTCCTCGTTTCCCCGACCCGTTGACCGACCAGGGCACGCACCGCTTCCGCCACGCGCTCGTGGTCGGAGCGGGCATCGCCGAGGCGGTCGCGGCCGGGTACCGGATCAACCTGCCGCAACGCGTCGTGCGGGGCGCGCGGGAGGTGGCGCCGCTGGTGTCCGTGGACAACCCGGCGGTGGTGGTCGAGGCGGTCAAGCTCGCCGACGACCGGTCGGGCGACGTGGTCGTCCGGCTCTACGAATCGCTCGGCGGTCGGGCCCGGGCGTCACTGCGCACCTCGTTCCCCGTTCACCGCGTGGTGGAAACCGACCTGCTCGAACGGCCCCTGGCCGACACGTCGGTCGACCTGGAGCTGCGTCCCTTCCAAGTGCTCACCCTGCGGTTCGCGAAAGAAGGCTGAGGCATGCGAAGTCTCCTGATCACCATGGGGGTCCTGCTCTCCCTGGTGGTGGCCCCGTCCGCCCAGGCGGCGACCAGCAAGCGGGTCGTCGTCTACTACCAGACCCAGTACAGCAACGGCAGTTCCGGCACCTACGTCTCCCCCAAGCCCCTGCTCGACCGGGGAACGGGCGTGACGGACGTGCTCGTCGCCGCGATCCACCTCAACTCCAACAAGGTCGTCCACCTGAACGACGACCCGCCCAGCGCCGCCAAGTTCACCCAGATGTGGAAGGACCTCGCCGCCATGCAGGCGCGCGGGATCAACGTCATCGGCATGGTCGGCGGCGCCGCCCAGGGCAGCTTCCAGCGCCTGGACCGCGAGTTCGACACCTACTACCCGCTGCTCAAGAACGTGATCACCACGTACCGGCTCAACGGCGTCGACCTCGACGTCGAGGAGAACATGTCCCTCACGGGCATCGTGCGCCTGATCGACCGCCTCCGAGCCGACTTCGGCAGCGGCTTCCTGATCACCCTGTCGCCGGTCGCGTCCGCGCTGTCCGGCGGCGGCAACCTGTCCGGCTTCAGCTACGACCAGCTGTACCGCGACCGCGGCAGCAGCATCGCCTGGTTCAACGGCCAGTTCTACAACGGCTGGGGCAACGCCTCGACCACGGCGGGCTACGACCGCATCATCAGCCGCGGCGTCATCCCCGCGAACAAGGTCGTGCTCGGCACGCTGACCAGTTCGGCCAACGGCGGCTCCGGCTTCGTCCCCATCACCACCGTGCAGTCGACGGCCAGGGCGTTGGTGGGCAAGTACGCCAACTTCGGCGGAGTGGCGGGCTGGGAGTACTTCAACTCCCAGCCGGGCGGCACGGCAGCCCCGTGGCAGTGGGCAACCGCCATCGCGTCCTCGATGCGCTAGCCCTCCTACCCCCTGCGGATCCCTCACGACGTCCTTGTGAGGGATCCGCAGCGGGTGACCACGTGATCTTCCGTGGAGTGGACGCCCGAGGCGCTCAAGGCGGAAGTCGAGTACCGGCAGTGCACGCTCCGCGCGGAAGCCCACCGGTCCAGGCTGGTCACCACACCCGCACACGGCTGGTGGCACCGCCTCACGCACCCCTGACCGAGGTACAGACGAAAAACGCCCCTGACCACCATCATGGCTGGTCAGGGGCAACCGTCGGGGCGACAGGATTTGAACCTGCGACCCCCCGCTCCCAAAGCGGGTGCGCTACCAAGCTGCGCCACGCCCCGGTCACCCACAGCTTAGCGCGACACGCTAAGCTATTTCCGCGCCCTCCCCCAGAGGGCCGTGCGGGTGTAGCTCAATGGTAGAGCCCCAGCCTTCCAAGCTGGTCATGCCGGTTCGATCCCGGTCACCCGCTCCACCTTGTTCTTGCTGGTAGAACGCTTGCGGACCGTCCCACGTGGACGGTCTTCTTGCTTTAGATGATCTTCCGTGCCCCTCGCGTGCCCCATCTCCTCGGAAACCACCTCCGAGACGCCCTCCAGTACCACCGCCTTATCGCCGCCGTTTGTGATCTGAGACACCATGATCTCGATCCCCGCCGCGATGCTCTTACCGCGCTCCTCCCGAGCGTGGAGGTAGATCAACGCCGCCCGCGTCGAGCTGTGCCCCATCCGATCCATCAGCTCCCGCAGCGTCGCCCCCGTCTCAGCCGCGAGCGTGTTCCCCGTGTGCCGAAGATCGTGCAAGTGCACCTCCGGCATCCCCGCCGCCTTCCTCGCGACGTTCCAGATGTTCCAGAAGTTGTTCCGCTTCGGCCGCCCACCCTTCGGCCCGACGAACACCCACGCGTCCGGGTCCGAGCCCACGAAGGCGTTCAAGTGCGCCTCGATCTCCGCGACCAGGAACGGCGGCAACGTGACCGGCCGCTTCCCCTTCGCCTTCGGGTCGTCGTCGAACAACTCCCCCGAGTCAGGCTGGACGGTCTGCCGGTCGACGCGCACCACGCAGAACCGGTGCTGCCCGTCATCGACCACCGAGAAGTCCCGCCGCCGCAGCCCCACCATCTCCGCGAACCGCAGACTGCCGAACGTCGCCAGGAGAACCACCAGGCGGTAGCGGTCCTGAATCTCCTCAGCCGCCTTGAACACCTGCTGCAACGTTGCCGTAGGCCGCTCCGGGCTCTCCTCCTTGCCCCCGCCCTTGATCGTGCACGGGTTGAACTTGAGCAACCGTTCCTCCGGTGCAGACGCCGTGTTGAGCACCGCCCGCACGAACCGGTAGGCCTTCGCCACCGTCACCGACCCAGCGCCGTCGTCCTGAAGTTCCTTGCGCCACCTACGAATCCGCGCCGGGGTGAGGTCCGACAGCACCACATGGCCGAGCTTCGGCCCCACGTGGTTGCGCAGTAGCCCGGTGTACAACTCGACCGTCCGGACCGCCAGATCCCGTTCCTCGATCCACAGCTCCGCGTAGTCCTGGAACCGGATCTTCCCCGCGTCCGGGTTCGTCCAGTCCCCACGCCGGATGTCCGTCTCCGCCTCAGCCAACCAGCTCTCCGCCGCCCGCTCCCGATCGAACGTGAACGGCGCAGCGTGCAACTTGCCGTCAGGCCCCATGTACCGCGCCTGGAACTGCCCCGACGGAAGCTGACGGACCCGCCCGAACCGCCGCCTCTTGTCGCTCACGATGCCTTCCTCAGGTAGCGGTGAACCTCCCGCGGATCGAAGGCCTCAACCCGACCCGCGTCGATGAACGCGTCGATGTCCGCGCGCTTGAACCGCACCAGCCGTCCGAGGTGGTGGAACGGCACCCGCCGCTCAGCCACCAACCGCCGGACGAACCGAACCGATGTGCTCATGTACTCGGCCGCTTCCGGCACGCTGAAGTGCTCTTTCATAGTTGTTCCCCCTGGTCAGGCAGCTACGGACGGAGTTGCTGAAACATCGGGCGCAGGTCGAGGCAGCCCCGCCAACGCCTCTTGCGCCCGCGTGTACTCGGCCTTCCACGTGAGCCGCTGCGAGATCATTTGCATCAGTAGTTCGACCCGACTCGGGACATGCGGGTCACCGGGCTGAACGGGTCCCCAGCGCAGTCGAGTGCGGTCCGGTTCGGGCTTGGACATCCCTGCCGCTTCCAGCGCTTCCCGGACGAACGCGGCCCGGTCCTGCTTGTGCTCGGCCAGGGTCTTGCCGGACCACCGCCGTGACACCAGCACCCGCCGTCCGGGCAGCCCCAACGTGTCCCGCCGATGGGCCTTGCCCTTGCAGTGCCCCGGAGTCATGCGCGAGGTGACCTTGCGCGGTTGAACCCCGTAGAGCAGCCAGACCGCGCACCGCTCCGAGCACGGGGTCACGGCGAGTTCGGCCGCCAGGCGGTCAGCGTGGTCCGCCTGGCGGGGTGACGCGTCCGTGTCGACCACTTCGGCGATGGACTTGGTCAGGTACTTGGTGAGGTAGCCGATGTGGCGTCCGGCTTCCTCGGTGCCGCCCAAGATGCCCTTGGAGTGCACCTGACGACCGAACTCGACCACGTGCGCCGGTTTCACCACAGCCGAGACCGCGTCGTCCCACGTCGTCAGGGCTGCGTTGGTGTCCGGGTCAACGAACTGGGAGATCCGCGAGTCCCACACCGGCAGCCGCCCACCGCTGTACTTGATCTCGTCGTGGGCAGGCCACCACACCTGGAGATAGGTCGCCGCCGTGACGGCCTGGACCACCTTGTGCGGGATCGACCCACGAACGGCGAAGTGCGCGTGAGGCGTGATCCGCTTCTGCGGCTCAACGGTCCCGAAATACTGCGCGTCGAAGCCGACGACCCGCCGGAGGTTCTGCCACCACCGATCCACCAACGAGGCGAAGTGCACCGCGTCCCGAGCAGCCCGCCGGTAGTCGTAGGTGTCCGGGTTGACCGGGGTGGAGTCGGCGCGGACCTTGCCGTAGGTGTCCAGGGTCAGCGTGATGAACGTCGAGGGCCGGTATTTGCCCGCGAACTCCCGCCCCACCGTGCGCTTGTCCACCTTTCGCCGAGGCAGGTTCGGCGAGTCCTGACGACGCTTGGTCGACCGGTTCGCCGTGGTTTTCGCTGGACGTTCGACAGCGGGCAGGTTGCCCCGCACACCCTCGGTACGCAGGTCAGCGTCAGCGTCCCGAATGCCCTCGCGAAGGTCCTCCAGGAGCACCGGGTCACCCTCAGCTTGCGCCTGGCGGTACTCGGTCGTCAGGTCCGCCCGCACAGTCGCCACCGCGATTTGCGCATCGTTGGGCGTCTCCCGTTCAGCGACCGGTTCCGCGTCCAGGTGCCAGCCCTCCCGGCACTGCGCCATCCGCGACTTACGGTTCCGATCGGCACACGCGGGGCACTTGGTCGCCTGAGTGGAGTTGCACCGCACAGCGACGATCCGCACGGCGTAGGTGTCGAGGTCGACCACCTCACGCATCACCGGCCGGGTGCACACCCCATGCGCCTCAGCGGCAGCCTTGACCACGTCCAGCGACAGCGGCAACCGCGCCCGCTCAGCCGACGTCATCCCCGCCAAATCCAATGGCACGGCCGGAATCACAGTGATACCAACGGTTTCTTTGTCCACATTGGAGTCATTCACGCTGCTACACCTCCGCTCGTGTTGCCACCATCGGGACGGGACGGGAACGCGTGCACGGTCGCGTCCGGGGTCGAGAAGAACAGCGACAGCTCGACCAAGTCGGCATCGGTGACGTGGAACGCCCGAGCCCGCTCCGGTGCGCCCTTGCCATCGGTCTTCACCCACGCCACGCCAGGGGTGTTCTCACTGATCTCGTGAGCCGCAGCGCCCTTCTGCCGGACCCCTTCGCCAAGGACCATGTCCACCTGCTGGGGCTCATCCAGCCGCAGCGCGACCCGAGTCCCGAACAGGTGCCGGAACGCCACCACTTCCTTGCGCGGGTCCTGCACCAACCCGAGCACCGCATACCCCGGAGCACGGCCCTGCGAGGTGATCGTTTGCAGCGCCCGCACCGCTCGTTCCCGCAGGTTCTTGTCCGGCTGATACGCGACCAGGTCCGCCAGCTCATCGATCACGATCAACGTGAACGGCTCACCGGTGCCCCGAGCCCACAACCGCCGCACACCCCGGTACCGAGCCGCCCGTTCCCGGACCTCAGCCGCCAAGGCTTCCAGCAGCTCGACCGCCTCTAGCCCGTTGTCGAACACCAGCCGTTCGAACGCGTCCGGACACTGCCCCAGCTCCATCCCGCCCTTGGGATCGATGCCGATCAGCCGCACTCCACCGGCTTTGACCGCAGGCGCCAACGCCCAGACGATCGACCACAACAGCGAGCCCTTACCGGCACCCTGCACACCCACGCCGAGGAGTTGGTTCCCGAGCAACCGCAGCACCCACGGCCGACCGGTCTCCGTCGCCCCCACCACGACCTTCTTGAGGTCAACCGCGGACTGACCCCCTGCGACCAGCGCAGGAACCGCGATCGGCCGTGCAAGCGGGTCGGAGTGCACGAAGTCCAGTTCCACGACACGCGGCTTGAGCACCCGGACACGGCAGGACTGGGCACCGAAGGCGTGGGCCAGGCCGTCACGGCGCAGCTCCCACGCGTCCGGCGACTGGGCCGGGATCATCCGCACCCGAACCCGGTCCCGCCATCCCTCCGAGCGGACACGACCCAAACGCGGCCGGTATTCCTTGCCACGACTGGACTTCGTCAGATCCGCCAGCCGCACAGTGGTCCGCCACCGAGGCACGTACACCATCGCCCGACGCCACTCGGTCAGCAGCCGATACCAGCAATGCCGCAGGAACGACGGCAGGTCGATCCCAGCCCACAGGATCAGCGCGCACGTCAGCGACAGCAAGGCCAGGACCAACGGCAACAGCCCGAACCGACCGTAGAACCACAGCGCCGACAGCGGCACCAACGTAACCACCGGGTAGCGAACGACAACGAGCACCAGGCGCACGACGCCCCAGGCCGCGAAGAACGCCAGCATGAATGGCAGCGCGATCCACTTGACCCGACCAGGCAGCAGCGTCCACCACGGCACACGCGGCCGGTAGCCCTCGAACGGAGCGGGAT
The DNA here is from genome assembly GCA_049997955.1 of Umezawaea sp. cmx-9-4. Lineage (GTDB taxonomy): Bacteria > Actinomycetota > Actinomycetes > Mycobacteriales > Pseudonocardiaceae > Umezawaea. The sequence goes on from JAEBDY010000008.1 coordinate 26,314, forward strand.
CAATCCAACGACTCATCACGCCCCACCACCCGGAAGGGAGGTGCACTCAAAGAGGGCAACGCGTCGACTTGACGCGGCACCCCTGACAGCGGATACCCTTGACATTGACCGAATCTCCTTGTGTCGCAACACATTTAGGGGTCGTTCGAGTCGACGAAGTCGCGGAGGAACAGTCAGGCCCGCCAAGACTTGGACTGTTCCCCCGCGACGACGTCAACGAGTTCTGTTCAGTTGTCGATCACGCTCAGATCAAGCGTGCTCCGCCTCGAATTCCTTGCACCACGGACACAGCGGACGCGGTATGTCGATGCGCATCCAGCCGCCATCCGAGCACCACGAGCAGCGCAACCACGTCACGCGAACCCGCCCGGTATCCGGGTCCACCGCCGAGCGTCCGTTCCTCCATTTCCAGCGAGCCACGCAGGCACGTAACCTCACTGGCACCACCTCACCTCGTGTGGTTGTGGGAGGTCCGGGGCGGGCAGGCCCTCAGAAGTCGCACCCGCCCCGGACCGGCTTCAGTAGTCGAACTCCTCCACCTGATGCAGCTCAGAGGGCAAGAACCGCGCAGGCAGATCCACGAACAGCGCCAGGCCGTCCAACGCCCGCAGACCAGCAGGCACCCCGCCGTGCCCCAGCAGCCCGAACGGATCAGCTTCCTGCCGGTAGCGGTCCGCCACATCCCCGAGCAGCCGCAACATGTCGACCTCCAGCGCGTCGCAGTACACAGCCAGGCTCAACGTCGACGGGGCACGGGTACCGGCCTCAATCTTGCTCAGCGTGGCCGTGGAAACACCGAAGCCCGTGGCCACGTGCGTGGACCTCACGCCGCGTTCCCTCCGCAGGCCACGAAGATGCGCACCGAGCAGTTGGGTGTACTGCGGCCGAGGCACCACCCGCACCGTCACCGGGTCACCTCCGGAGCCGTGCCGTAGCCACCCGCGCCTGACTCGCTGAACCAGTGCGCCAACTGCCCCCGTCGAGGGGTGGTCGGGTCCAGGACCGTGGCGAGCAAGCCCGCTTCCGATGACAGGCGCGACAGGAATGCCGCCAACTCCCGAGGCCCGTCCACACCATGTGACGCCGTGATCACCAGGACACCGGGGTCCAACTTCAGCCGCAACGCGTAACTGCCCGTCTCCGGATCGCTGGCACTTTCGATTACCGCTTCCGGCCCAATCTCGAACTTCGCCTTGAGGAACATTCCCGCCGCCTCAGGCCGCGTTCTGCTGGGACGCGGGCTTGGACTCGGCCTTGACCCCACGGTTCGGAGCCAGCGCCGACACCATGTCGTCAGCCCAGATGGTGTAGTTGACCCAGCCGTCCCGCACGTATGGCGTGACCTTGAGTCCACGGAACACCGCCGGGCGGAACGGCGTGCCAGCCAGCGTCTCCGGCGGAACCGGCTGAACGGCCGCAGCCATCTTCACGACCTGCCCCGTGTTCTTCCCCTTTGCCGACGGGTCAGTCCCCTGCACCGCCCACACCGGCAGACCCGTGATCTTGCAAACGGCAGGCTTGCTCTTACCGCCCTCAGCCCAGTCCACCGCCCGATCCACGCTCATCACGAAGAACCCCTCAGGGAACAGCTCATCGAACGTGATCGGGAACCTGTGACCACCTGGGATAGCCATCTTGTGCACCTTCCGTTGATCTTCCGTTGCTCCCGCGTGAAGCCTGCCCACTCGGGCCATGTCATACATATTAACTGTATGAGTTGTACTTGTGTTCCCAGTTTGCTTGCCCCGATCGGGTGACATCTATGTCTCAGACAGCTCTGTCGGTACAGTCAGCGCATGAGCACCGACGCCGCAGACGCGCGTCCCGCGTACCAACGAGTCGCCGATGAGCTGCGCCACGCCATCGCCTCAGGCAAGTACGCGCCCGGCGACCAGCTCCCCACCTTGGCCGAACTAGCCGAGCAACATGGCATCGCCGTGATGACCGTTCGCGAGTCGATCAAGATCCTCGTGACCGAAGGCCTGGTCGTCTCCCGACAGGGCAAAGGCGTCTTCGTGCTCCGCACCCCCACCGCCGAGGAATCACCCGCATCCGGTGCCGAAATCCTCACGGTGCTGCACAACCTGGAGAAGACGGTCGAACGCTTGAATGATCGACTGACGGCGGTCGAGGCCCAGCTAGACGGGTCTCTACCACGTCAAGCCGAGTAGCCATGTCCTCCACTCGTTCCGCGATGCGCGCCACCGCCGACATCACCTCACGCCACTCATCACCCGTGAGCCGAGGCACGGCGTCCACCTGTTCCTTGCGCGTCATCGCTTCCCCTCCAGTCTCGATCACCCCCGTTAGCCGGTCAGTTCCGTTCGTCGGAACCTCCCGCGGACAGAGCCACCGGAGCAGGCAGACAAGCCCGGCACCGTTCCGCGAACCGCGCAGCAACGTCGGCCAGACCCTCAGCCAACTGCGCCGCCAGTTCGACACTGCCCGGCTCCCCGTCCACCTGGACGACGAACAGCCCTCCACCGAAGTCCACGACGAGTTGCGGACGCCCCGCCTCATCCACGGCGACCCGAGCCGCGTCCCCGAACCTCGGATGAACCACCACGTTCATGACCTTGACCCCTCCCTGCGCGCGGACAGGGTGAACCACCCTGCACCAAGAACTATCGGCGCTAGGGTGGCCAGGGAGTACGAAATGCGCGATGCGCGCATGACATGCGCATAGGCGCAGATAGGGGACGGCGGGTGGAGACGTTCGGCGAAGCACTCAAGCGGCTGCGCATGGCCGCACACCTCAGCCAGTCCGACCTAGCCAAGGCGGCAGCGTGGAGCCAAAGCCAAGTTAGCCGCGCGGAGGGCAACCGGTTTACACCCGATGAAGCCACGGTGGCACGGCTCGACTTGCTCTTGCAGGCACAGGGCAGCCTGATCAAGGCTCACACGATGAGCGCTGCCAACACGAACGGCAAGGCGGCGGACGTCAACACGCCGTGGGCGATCAGCGACATCGTGCGCCAGATCCACCGGACCGACATCGGCAGCGAGACCATCGATCAGCTCCACGTCATCACCGAGGAACTGTGCTGCGAGTACGCATGGCGGAACGCCACAGACTTGCGCCGCGATGCTCAGTTGCAGCTTGAGTACGTCGGCCAACTGCTGAACGGCCCCAGCACCCTGCGCGAACACCGCGAGCTGATGGTCATCGCCGGATGGCTCACGCTGCTCATCGGCTGCGTTGACTACGACCTCGGCTTGCCTCGCCACGCGGAGAGCGCCAGGACAGCCGCCTACCAACTAGGCCGCGAGTCCGGCCACGGCGAAATCGTCGCCTGGTCGTTCGAGATGAGCGCATGGTTCGCCCTCACCCAAGGGCGCCTACGTTCAGTCGCGGAATACACCGAGGCTGGCACCAAGGCAGCGCCAAACGCATCTGTCGCAGTTCAACTCGCCGCACAAACGGCCAAGGCTCAGGCGAGAATGGGCAACCGTCTCGAAGTTCAAAAGATTCTGGACGACGGCTACCGCAGACTCGGCCAGCATGAGCATCCGTTGCGACCCGAAAATCATTTCGTGATCGATCCAACGAAATGGGACTTCTATGCTATGGACTGCTACAGACTGGTCGGCGACAACGAACGAGCTACAGAACACGCACTAGCCGTCCTGAAGCTTTCGCACAAAGCTGATGGAAGTGAACGAAGCCCGATGAGAGCAAGTGAGGCTCGACTCACGATTGCAGTAACTTCCCTGCAAGCGGGCGATATCGAATCCGCAGCAGACTGGGCACACCAGGCATTTAATGCCGACAGGAAGTCGATTACGCATCTGGAAATGCTGGCAGATGAGCTTTCTGAGCACCTCGACAAAATGATGCCGAAAGACACAGCAGCGCGACCACTCCGAGAAGAGATAGCTTCTTTTCGCGCATCGACACCGCCCCGTTAGCCTGAGATTAAACCCGTCAATTGCATACGCTAACTAATTGCAACCATTATGCACCTCTTGAGATCCATTAGCCCAAGGGGCTGCGCCTCACCCGAAGAATAGGTTGCAGCCAACGCTTCGGAGAGATCTGGAATCCCCTTAAACGGACTAATGCTGAGAATAGCAGCCATCAGAGACTTCCCGTGCGAGAGGGAGTGCCATTCAAGCTCCCATCGTTCATCAATCAATCGCTTTACATCTCTCACAACTACGTCAAATTCATCCGCACGACTCACATATGACTGCGCTTTTACCGCCAGGTAAGATTCAAGCTTTTCCAGCTTCGTTCGACCTTCCGGCTTCCCCATTGGGTATCTAATTGATAGCTCACGCGCCACAAGCTCAGCAATAACATCCTCTTTCTTGGAGTCAGCCTCGTTGCGCATTACAGCAATTACCACTGAATGTTCTATCGACCTACCCGCGCGCTTGAAGGTCTGAACAATAAGATCAGGATCGACCAGTTCGTTTTCAAGCATTCTTCCATGCCAAATGTGCAAATTTGGGTGGCGGTTCAGAAAACTATCTCTGTCATCATCTGACAACATGTCACGATCACGTAGGCAAATCCAAGGAAGTACTTCTCCGATCTTCTCCAAAGTAAGACAGGTATCCATTACGCGGTCCACGCTTCCGGCGACAACAACCTTGCAGCGACTTAGATCAATAGGAAATAAGGCCCGCAAAATATTCTCATCGTTGTGCCCTTCCACGATTACCATTGCATCGCTCTGCAACAGCGAAGATGGGGACACACCCATACCTGCGAGCAAAGCTGTACGCTTCTCGCTATTTTCCAATCGAACAAGTTGGTTAGGCTCGTCAACGTCAGGAGGCAACATTTCCATAAGCGAGCGAGGCGGCATTGAGACAATCAAATTTGGGGAATGACTAACGGCAAGGACTTGTGCCCTATCCGCCATTTCCGTCATCGTCTCAAAAACTGCCACCTGCAAGGTTGGATGCAGATGCTGCTCAGGCTCGTCGAGCAATAGAACACCGCCACGAGCACTCAAACGCCGAACGAAATATATGAGATTTAGCATTTCTTGTTCACCCGAAGAAAGCGCTGACACGTCATGCTTTGCGCCATGCGCAGTCTCAACAAGTATCCTCATACCCTTTTCTGAATCAATTTCAGGCTGAGTTAGCCCCTTTCCCGTCGCGGCCTTGAACTTATCGTTTATTACCTGATATTCGTTTGACTGCTGTTCACCACGCCTGGCCGCAGTCAGATCCAAATAGTCGGATGTCGCCAAGTAGTCAAGGACGTTACCAGAGTGATATCCATGCCGATACTTTAGAATACCCTCTTCTGCCACCTTTCGAGCCTGCTCTCGGCGCTCCTCTCCAAACATGCCAAGGTCGATACTCATCCCAGATCCAACAGAAGCATTCCGAGAGGCCGGCATAAAATCAACTATTCCGAACTTGTAATCGCGCCGAAACCTAGCATTCCGCAGATGGTTAATGGGAAACTCTTCTTTGGAAGGATACGAGCCCCCTGACGCCGAACTCCAACTTTTCGCAATTCGAGCCGTCTCGGGAATCTCACGTACAACTTCCCTTGAAGATCTGCGCCATTCCGCGATGGCTTCCCTCTCTTCCTTGGTCAAGAAAATCTCAAGTTCAATACGAGCGGAATTTCCCCAAGGTCCAACCACCGATTCATCTGCCGACGCATAACGTGACCAAGCAAGCAATATTGCTTCTAGAACCAGAGTCTTTCCGGTTCCATTCTTTCCACTTATGACAACAACCGGCTCATTTTCGAGCCCGTCAATCGACACATGCTTAATTCCTTTGTAATTTGTAATCTCAAAGCCTTTAATTCTCAAGTTATCTCCTTAGCTATGCCGTTGATCAAAGGACAGCGTAGATCAGGGTTCGCAAGTACCTAACGACGCCGCGCGCGTCACTGACAGTGTTGCTGAAATCAGCTATATGGGATCAAGGCGCGCCGCCTGCGGCGGCGCGCTCTGAGCCTGTCACCTTCCAGCATGGCCACCCATCCATCCCGACCAAGCCGACCTCCGCTTCGCTGCGTCGGCTAGCCGGGCGGCGCGGCCCCGAAGCGGCGTAGCGGCGCGCCACCCCAGGCGACGCGCACGCTTCAACTCAACTTGGCAGCACAACTAGGTCGGACGATCGCACGCATGGTCGGCTTGGTCGAGCTGGGCACGGCGATCGGCTGCCGCGACGGCTTCGCCGCCTTGCCAACGTAGGCCACGGTCATCCTGAAGCCATCCCGATGGACGTTGTTACGTTTGGGCCCTCTCCACCGATGATTGGAGCATGCGCGGTGGTGTGTGGTCATGGGTCAGTGGTGTCGCGTTCGCAGGCGTCATAGCAAGCTTTTGGATTTTCATTGCTTCTGGCGGTCCTGAACGATTAGATACTGGCGACAAAATCTCTAGTATTGGCAGCTTGATTGTTGGTTTTGCATCACTGCTGGTCGCTCTAGTCGCACTACGTCAAGCAATGCAAGTAAGTTCAATTGATCCCGCCACTCAGCTACAGCGTGCTATTTCAGACTTGGCTCAATTAGTTGACAGGCAATGGGAACGAGAAGCCGGAATACGTGGACTATTACATCCTGAACCATTAAGAGTTCAATGGTCATCTACCGGACGTCCAGTAGCAGCTCCTGCATCCGAGGTAGTGGAACCGATACCCGGAGTACGTCCCATTCGCCTGCGACTTAATGGTGACGTAAGCACAGTCGCCGAAACTTGGAAAAAACTACCCGCACAGCAATTAGTGATTATTGGCGCACCCGGTGCAGGTAAAACCACTTTGACCGTCTTACTGGTCCGACAATTATTAGCTCGTCGCCAGATCGAAGAACCGGTTCCAGTTCTATTGACTCTCGCTGGCTGGGATCCCGAAAACGTACATCTCGAAACTTGGCTAACCGAGCGAATAAAGGCCGATTACCCACAACTAATGAACAAGCGCACTTATGGCCTTGACGCCACTATGCGCCTCGTAGATAGATCATGCATAATACCCGTACTTGACGGGTTAGACGAAATGCCCGAAAAGAGTCGCGGGAATGCGATAGCCGCACTCAATATGGCAGTTGCAAATAACAGGCCTTTAGTATTGACATGCAGATCCGATGAGTATGAACAGGCAATCGCACAGGCTGGTACTCCACTATCCCGTGCAGTAGTGGTAGAACTGAAGCCAGTGAAGTTACTAGGTATTTCGCATTATCTTACTTCTGGGCAAGTCGATGGCAACAATAGATGGGCAGGCGTTCTTGAAAATCTGCGCGCCGAACCTGCCGGGATCTTAGCGCAAACCTTGTCAACACCTCTAATGGTCTATCTTGCAAGAGTCGCCTATTCCACCCCTGCCGCAAATCCTGCAGATCTGCTCAAATTTAACGATATAAATAGCACGAGAAACCACCTGATTTCCGCCTACTTGCCAATGATGTATCGACCGCGCCAGCCTGAAAAGAATAAACCTCGTGCTTCAAAAGAATACAGGCTTGAAAAGTCTCAAAAGTGGTTGTCTTTTTTCGCTCAATCCATGGATTCAGCTGGAACGCGCGGCATCAGTCCATGGTCATTTCAGCCACCGATCTTTGCATCATGGAAAAGCACACTACGCGCCGGAACGATTCTTACTTCTATATTAGTTGCGCTAATACTAGCGGCCAAGTTTCCTGGGAATCTTGGACAATTCGGTGAGATTGTACAAATAATACCTACACTCCTGATCAGTTTTCTCCTGATATCCACTACCATCGACGTAGCTTCCCGTAGTGAAAATATAAGGCCGACCCGAATCCGGATCCAACCCCTTCGCTTCATCTTGGGAGCAATCGCCGGACCACTTGCGCTTATAGCATTTTCCTTCGTAATTGTATACACATTTCAGTGGCTCGGTCTTTACGATTTTCCAGAGAGAGGAAATAGGTCAGAGAGAAACACGATAGGTACTATTCTGATCATGCTCAGTATGGCAGGCGGAGCCGTCGCCGCCGGACTGACCAGAAGAATATCTGAAATTGAAGCGCCAGACCCGATAATGGCACTCCGCCATGACCGAAAGGCGCTCCTGATCGTCACCCTCTTTCCTCTTGCGACCAGCGGTATTCTATTCACAATTCTCGTCGGTGGCACATCCACAGTTCTTACCGGTATGTTCTTTGGACTTATTCTGGTCACCGCGCCTGCGCAAGCTTTTGGCGTAGGGAAGGCCTGGCTTAATTGGCAACTTAACCGCGCTTGGTTAAGCGCAGCCGGAGTCGCCCCTTGGGATCTTCTTGACTTCCTTGAAGACGCTCACTATCGAGGGGTGTTACGTGTTGTCGGCATGCAATATCAATTCCGACACGCAATACTTCAAGACCATCTTACTCAAAAACAAAATTGATCTGGAAGCATTGTCGCCCATCTTCTTCGCTCGGCATCCTGGCTTCGCAGTTACGATTACATCAGGCGGCATACCAGGCGGGAAGGTGAAAATATCCGTGCCCCTCGCGTGCCCCATCTCAGGGTCAGAGGGGGTAAATCAGGGGTACTGGCGGTCAGTGCGGGTGGTTACGCCGCAGGTCAGAGAGTTGGCTGGTCAGGGGCATGATCATTGCCAGACCTTCCAAGCTGGTCATGCCGGTTCGATCCCGGTCACCCGCTCCAGTACAAAAGCCCAGGTCACGCAGCGTCTGCTGTGGACCTGGGCTTTTGCTTTGGGCAGGCTTGAGCCCCGTCGTGCCCGATTCGTGCCAGATCAGTTCGGTCAAGCTCTTCCCGCAAAGAGGCGGGAGGATCTGGACGTCGTGACGTTGGAGCAGCGGCGGGGCGTGTTCCTGCGGGCGGCGCTCAGGACGTCGGCACGAGGGTGATCACGCCTGCGGTCATCGCCTCACGATTCAGCGAGTTCTGGTCTGCGCCACAGTTCCACCGCCAGCCAGGCGCAGCCGATGGCGATCAGGACGCCGTGGGCGATGCGGAACGGGGCCGGGGTGAAGAACTGGGGGAGGAACAGGGTGAAGCCCGTGGCGAACGGGACCGCGCTCCAGTTGGGCAGTGAGGTGTGGCGAACGCCTACCGCCGCGGTGATCGTTCCCGCTGCGATCAGGAGCAGGCCCGCGCCGAACATGGTTACCGCGTAGGGGTTGTAGCGGATGGTGTCCACCATGCCCAGCAGGGTCGTGGTGCCGTCCGCCGCCGAGCGGTCGCCGATGGCGTGCAGGCCGAAGATCTCCGCGCCGTAGTACGGGAGTGCCAGGCCTGCGCCGAACCAGGTCAGGAGGAACGCGGTTCTGCTCGCTCGCAGTGCCAGCAAACCCAGTGGTAGCAGGATGAAGCCGAGTACCGCTGCCAGGTGGGAGATGATCCAGGCGTTGGTGGCGAACGAGCGCAGGCCGTCGAAGGTGGTTTCGTCCACGTAGGGGCGGAGCACCGGGTAGACGAGGAAGAGCAGGCCCGTGGTGGCGAAGGCCAGTGCGCCCTGGCGGGTGGAGATCATGGTCAGCTCCTGAAAGCGGCAATCACTTTAGAGAGCAGTGCTCTCATTCGCGTTCCAGTGTGGTCGGGGAGTCGTGGTCGCGTCAAGAGCACTGCTCTCTTCAGCGTCATGCGCTCTAGGATTGCGCCATGACTCCGCGGCAGCGTGCTCGTGACCAGGCGATGATCGACATCAAGCGGATCGCGCGGGAGCAGCTCGCTTCGCAGGGGGGTGCGGCGCTGTCGTTGCGGGCCATCGCGCGGGAGCTGGGGATCGTGTCGTCGGCGATGTACCGGTACGTGCCCAGCCGGGACGAGTTGCTGACGTTGCTGATCGAGGACGCCTACAACGCGGTCGGGGAGGCGGCGGAGGCCGCTGAGGCCGCGTGCGAGCGAGGAGACCTCGTCGGGCGGTGGAAGGCGGTCGGGACCGCTGTTCGGGACTGGGCGGTGGGGTCGCCGTCGGAGTACGCGCTGATCTACGGCAGCCCGGTGCCGGGGTACGCCGCTCCCCCTGACCGCACGGTGGCGCCCGGTGGGCGGGTCACGACGCTGCTGATCGGACTGGTCGCCTCGGCCGAATCCTCATATGCCGGGCCGAATCCGCCGGTCCCGCCGTCCGTTCGGGAGGACTACGAGGGGATTCGCGAAGGACTCGGGGTGCGGGTGGACGACGATCTGCTGGCGCGCGCGATCCTCGCGTGGACGGCGGTGTTCGGGTTGATCAGCTTCGAGCTGTTCGGGCAGTTCGTCGGTGGGGTGCACGACCACGCGGCGCACTTCGACCACCAGTTGGACCGGTTGGCGTTGCTGATCGGGCTGACCGACCAGGTCGGCGGAGTCGCCTAGTCCCGGTGTCGGCCAGTTCCGGGGTGTCTCGACCAGGAAACCCCGAGCGTCGGCGAACATGTCGGTTTGGCGACCGGCGTCTGACCAGGCGATGACACGCGTTGTCCGGTGGTTCAGCCGTTTCCCTTGTGGCACAACGAGGTCGTCTGATCATCGCGTCATCCGCCGAATTCCCGCGCACCTGGCCGCACCAGTTCTGCCGGTCGTTCTGCCTTGCATTCCTCCGTCACGTTGGGTGCAGTGGGGGTCACTTCAGGATCGGAGGGCTCCCCTGTGCAGCAGGTTCTGGTCGATTTCCGCACCGAGGCGCCCTCGGGCGGCGGGAGCGCCGCTCTGCTCACCGCTTCGTCCGGATCCCTGTTCCGCGGCGACCACTGGGTCATCAGCGCGGGCGGTGAGGCGGTGATCGGCTTCTCCTGCTCGGCGGGCACACCACTCGGTCGGGTCACGCTGGTCGGCTCGCCGCGGGCCAAGGCGCGGCGACCGGTGGAGATCCGGATGGAGGCCAACGGCACCCTCGTGTGGACGCGGGAGGGGCTGCCGGGCACCCGGACTCGGGAGCTGGAGCGGTTCGACATCCCCGCGGCGGTGCTGCGGCCCGGCCAGAACGCCCTGACGGTCCGGAACTGCGGTTCCGAGGAGTCGGTCTACCGGCTCTACAAGGTTTTCTTCGAGCCGCTGTCCTAGAGTTCCCCCATGCGCGCTCGCCTGCAGCAGATCGTGGTGGACAGCCAAGACCCCGCGCGGCTCGTCCGCTTCTGGGCGGCGCTGCTCGGCGGGGAACCGGTCGACCGCGCGCTGGGCTGGTCGCACGTGGAGCCGCCCGAGTCACCGCGGATGTCGTTCCAGCCCGTGCCGGAACGCAAGGCGTTGAAGAACCGGCTGCACCTGGACGTCCACGTCGACGACGTCGAGGCGGCCGCGGTCCGCTGCGTGGAACTGGGCGCGACCAGGGTCGGCGGGCTCGTGGTGGACGAGTCGGGCTCGTTCCAGGTGGTGCTGGACCCTGAGGGCAACGAGTTCTGCCTCGTCGTCCCGGCGACCTGACGTGGCGCGGATCGCCGCGCTCAGCGGTCCACCACCCTCCACAACTCCTCGCCGAACCTGATCGCCAGCAGCACCAGCAGCACGCCGAACGTGAACGTCACCAGGCACCGCAGGATCACCCGCCAAGCGGGTCCCTTCATGGGGAATCCCCTCTACCCGGTCACGGCGGCGACGGCGGCGCGCAGCGCCCGCGCCACGTCGGCGTCGCCCTCGATCAACAGGTCCTGTTCGTCCGTTCGGCCCCACAGCCACAGGTCGACGGCGGACGCCGACCCGGTGACCACCGCGTCGGCCGTGGTGGTTGCGCCGTCGGGGAAGTCGACGATTCCGGGGTGCAGCGCGACCGTCCACTCGCGACCGGGGACGCGCAGCGCGACCGCCCGGCCGTCGGCGTGCGCCCGCGGCGGGAGGTGGCAGCCGAGCCAGAGCCGGAGCACCTCGTCCACGCCGTCGGCGGCGAGCCCGGCGTCCAGCGGGGCGACGAGACCGGCCGCGGCCTGGGCGTCGACCCGGTGCACCGCGGTCTCGTGCGCCATGCGCCGCAACCAGAAGCCGATCGTGCGGTCCCACGCGCACCACGTCGCGGCCGGTTCGGCGGCGCGGGCCGGGTCGAGCACGGCCGACAGCGCGGCGGCGCCGTTCCGGTACCAGTCCAGCAGGTCGGCGTCGTCGGGACCGGTGTCGAGGTCGGTCGGCCTGCGGCCGGTGGTGACCCACCTGGCGACCAGGCGGTGGATGCCGCCGACGTGCCGGACCAGCCGGTCCACGGTCATCGGTTCGCACCGGGGCACCACCCGGTCGCGCGGCGCCAGGCCGACGGCCTCGGCGAGTGCCGCGGCGTCGGCGCGCAGCGCGTCGGCCAGCGCGTGGGGGTCCATCGGGGCAGTTTCGCCGAGCGACCCCCCGGTGACCAGACCCAGCGGCGGAAATCCCGTCGCGCACAACGGTGAACGGGCGTATGACTTCGGGAATGGGCCTCACGATCCGCACCCTCGGCGAAGACGACTACCAGGCGTTCCGCGACGTGGTCGCGGCGGCGTTCCTGCACGACCCGGACCCTTCGGACGCCGCTTCCGAACGTCCGCTCTTCGACCTGGACCGGGTGCACGGGGTCTTCGAGGACGACGAGCTGATCGGCGCCGCGGGCGCGTTCACCAGGGACGTCACCGTGCCGGGCGCGGGTCCGCGGCCTGCCGCCGCGATCACGTCGGTCGGCGTCCGGCCCGGCCACCGCAGGCGGGGCGTGCTGACCAGCCTCATGCGCGCCCAGCTGCACGGCCTGCACGACGAGGGCCGTGAGGCGTTCGCGGCGCTGTGGGCGTCGGAGGGGTCCATCTACGGCCGCTACGGCTACGGCCTGGCCGCGCAGTTCACCGACCTGCGCCTGCCGAGGGGTGCGGCGTTCCACCGCGGGGTCGACGTCGGCGACGACCGGGTGCGCGAGGTGCCGCGCGAGGTGGCCATGCCCGCGATGCGGGCCGTCTACGACCGGGTCGCGCCGAACCGGCCGGGCCACCTGAGCCGGACCACGGCGGAGTGGGAGCACCACCTCGCCGACGGCGAGCAGCACCGCGGCGGTTTGAGCAAGTACCGGTTCGTCCTGCACCCCAAGGGGTACGCGGTGTACCGGATCAAGTCCGCGTGGGGCGACCGCGGGCCGGAGAACGAGCTGAACGTCCGCGAACTCGTCGCCGAGGACGACCGGGCCCACGCGGCGCTGTACCGGTACCTGCTCGACGTGGACCTGGTCGTCGAGCTGCGGTTCTTCACCAGCTCGGACGACCCGGTGCTCCACCTGCTGGACAACCCCAGGCTGGCCAGGCGTTCCGCCCGCGACTCGCTGTGGGTGCGGCTGGTCGACCTGGACCGGGCGCTGACCGGCCGCGGCTACCCGTCAGACGTGGACGTCGTGCTGGACGTGACCGACGAGTTCTGCCCGTGGAACGCGGACCGCTGGCGGCTCACCGTGGAGCAGGGCGAGGCGGCGGTGCGCCGGGTCACCGACGAGCCGGACGTGTCCCTCGACATCAGCGCGCTCGGGGCCGCGTTCCTCGGCGGCACCCGGCTGACCACCCTCGCCAAGGCCCAGTTCGTGCGGGAGCGGACGCCCGGCGCGGTGCGCACCCTGTCGCACGCGCTCCTCGGCGAAGTCGTTCCCCATTGCCCTGAGGTGTTCTGACGTCACCAGGGGTGATGTCGATCATCGCGCTTTCCGGTGAAACGCGGTACGACTTGGGGCATGGACTTCACGATTCGGACCCTGGGTGAAGAGGAGTACCGGTCGTTCACCGACCTGGTCGCCACGGCTTCCAACTTCGACCCGGTCGAATCGGACGCCGACCTGGCGAGAGGCCTCTACGACCTGGACCGGGTCCACGGCGTGTTCTGCGACGACGAGCTGATCGGCACCGCGGCCGTGCTGACCAGGGACGTCACCGTGCCGGGCGCGGGCCCGCGGCCGACCGCCGCGGTGACGGCGGTCGGCGTGAAACCCGGCCACCGCAGGCGCGGCGTGCTGAGCGCGCTGATGCGGACCCAGCTGCACGGCCTGCACGACGAGGGCCGCGAGCCGTTCGCGGCGCTGTGGGCCTCCGAGGCCTCCATCTACGGCCGCTACGGCTACGGCGTGGCCGCGCGGTACACCTCGCTCCAGGTGCCGAGGGGCGCGGAGTTCCGGCCCGGCGTCGAGGTCGGCTCCGACCGGGTGCGCGAGGTGCCGCGCGCCGAGGCGATGCCGGCGATGCGGGCCGTCTACGAGCGGGTCGCGCCGACCCGGACCGGGTACCTGAGCCGCGCGGAAGCCACGTGGGCGCACCACTTCGCCGACGAGGACCACCACCGCGAGGGGATGAGCGCCTACCGGTACGCCCTGCACCCCAGGGGGTACGCGGTGTACCGGATCAAGAACGGCTGGAGCGACCGCGGGCCGGGCGACGAGGTGACCGTCCGCGAACTCGTCGCCGAGGACGACCTGGCGCACGCCGCCCTGCACCGGTACCTGCTCGACCTCGACCTCGTGGCGGAGGTGCACCACAGCACCGCGTCGGACGACCCCGTGTGGCACCTGCTCGCCAACCCCCGGCTCGCCACGCGGCGCGTCGCGGACTCGCTGTGGGTGCGGCTGGTGGACCTCGACCGGGCGCTGGTGGCGCGGTCGTACCCGTCCGACGTGGACGTCGTGCTCGACGTGGCAGACGACCGGTGCCCGTGGAACGCGGGCCGTTGGCGGTTCACCGCCGAGAAGGGCGACGCGGTTGTGCGTCGCGTCACCGACGAGCCGGACGTGGCGCTCGACATCAGCGCGCTCGGGGCGGCGTTCCTCGGGGGAACGCGGCTCGCGACCCTGGCCAGGGCCCAGTACCTGCGGGAATTCACGCCCGGCGCGGTCGGTGCTCTCTCCCGCGCGTTCCTCGGCGACCGCGACCCGCACTGCCCCGAGCTGTTCTGAGGGAACCGACGACGAGGGGCCCTCGTTGAACGGGTATCTACCTCAGGAGGCACCGGTGGGCACAGTCGTGTTGCTCGCGATCGTCCTTGTGATCCTCGGTGGTGTCCTCTACCTGGTGAAATCCAGTGCGGACACCAAGCGGCGGGAACTGGAGGACGCCAAGTCCGAAGCCCGGCGGTGGGTCGAGCGGCTCGGCGGGCAGGTGATGAGCCTGTCCGGCACCGACCTCGCGTCCCAGCAGGCCATGGCGGACGCGTCCGAGCGCTTCACCGCGGCGGGCTCGCAGATGGAGCAGGCCCAGACGAAGGAACAGGCGAGGCAGGTCACGCAGACCGCCATGGAGGGCCTGTACTACGTGCGCGCCGCGCGCACGGCGATGGACATGGACCCCGGTCCGGAACTGCCCGACCTGACCGGTCAGAGCCGCGCGGGCCAGGTGTCCGAGGACCGCGACGTGACCGTCGAGGGCCACGACTACACCGCGTCGCCGAAGCCCGGTTCCCGCACGCCGCACTACTACCCCGGTGGTGTCGTCGCGGGTCGGCCGGTGCCGGAGGGCTGGTACAGCGAGCCGTGGTGGAAGCCCGCGCTCGTCGCGGGCGCGTGGGGCGTCGGCTCGGTCCTGCTGTTCAGCGCGATGTTCTCGGGCATGGCCGGGTATTCGGGCGACGCCTACGCCGAGGGCTACCAGGACGGTGCCGCCGCTGACGGCGGCGACGGTGGTGGCGACGCCGGGGCCGAGTCCGGCGGTTTCGACGCGGGCAGCGGCGGCTTCGACGGGGGCGGGTTCGACTTCTAGGCCACGCCACACCGGTCCGCCGCCGAGGCCTCGGCCTCGGCGGCGGTCGGGTACCCGGACTTCCGCCCTACTCCGGCTGGCAGGTGGGGCACCAGTACAGGTTGCGGCCCGCCAGGTCGCTCGCCGCGACCGGCGTTCCGCAGACCAGGCAGGGAATCCCGGTGCGGCGGTACACGTAGACCTCGCCGCCGTGCCGGTCCTCGCGCGGCGCCCGCCCGGTCACCTCGGGCAGGTGCTCCGGCCGGACCGTGTCGATCCGGCCGACCTTCACGCCGTCGCGCATCAGGAACACCAGGTCCGCCCACAGCAGGTCCCACAGCGCCCGGTCGATCCCCTGACCGGGCGTCAACGGGTGGACGCCGTGGCGGAACAGGACCTCGGCGCGGTAGATGTTGCCGACTCCCGACAGCACCTTCTGGTCCAGCAGCAGCACCGCGATCGGCGTGCGGGACCGGGAGACGCGGGCGAAGCAGGCGTCCGGGTCCGCGTCGCGGCGCAGCGGATCGGGACCGAGGCGCGCGTGCAGGGCCGCCACCTCGACGTCCGTCAGCACCTCGCACGCGGTCGGGCCGCGCAGGTCCGCCCAGTGCGTCCGGCCGACCACCCGCATCCGCACCTGTCCCACGGGAAGGGTCGCGGGCAGCGGGTGCTCGACGAACGTCCCGTACAGCCCCAGGTGCACGTGCACCGTGGCGTCCGGGCCGTACACGTGGAACAGGTGCTTGCCGTGCGCCTCGGCGCGCTTGAGCACCCGACCGTCCACAAGGGACGCCGAGGACGTGAACCTGCCCTGCGGGCTGGACACCTCGACCGGCGCGCCCGCGAACCTGCGCTGGTGCAGCTTCGCGAGCCGGTGCAGCGTGTGGCCTTCAGGCATCGCTCTACGGCAGCGGGGGCGCGACGTGCGTGGACTCGTACTCCGCGAGGATGCCGATGCGCCGGGCGTGCCGGGCCTCGCCGGAGAACTTGGTCGTGAGGAACGCCTCCACGATCGCTGTCGCCTCCTCGGTGGAGTGCATCCGCGCGCCGACGCCGACGAGCAGGGCGTCGTTGTGCTCGCGGGACAGCGTCGCGGTCTCGACGCTCCACGCCAGCGCGCACCGGGCGCCTGGCACCTTGTTGGCGGCGATCTGCTCGCCGTTGCCGGAGCCGCCGATGACGACGCCGAGGCTGCCCTCGTCGGCGACGACGCTGGTGGCTGTGGCGACGCAGAAAGCCGGGTAGTCGTCCTCGGCGTCGTAGACGGCCGGGCCGATGTCGACGACCTCGTGGCCGGAGGCCGTGAGGTGCTGGACGAGGTGGGTCTTCAGCTCGAAGCCCGCGTGGTCGGATCCAAGGTAAACGCGCACGTCCGGGGAGTCTGCCACCTCGGGCCGGCAAGCTTGCAGGATGTTCGGTCAAGAGGGGTACGGGCTGCGGCTCGAATGGGGTGGCGAAGGCGTCTCGGCGCTGAGCGGGCTGTGCGCCGTGCTGGTCGTCGTGGACGTCCTGTCGTTCACCACCTCGGTCGACGTCGCCGTCAGCCGGGGCGCCAGGGTGAAGCCCGTGCGCTGGCTGGACCGGTCCACCGCCAGGCCGAACGCCGACCCGGCGTGGACGCTGCGCCCCTCGTCGCTGACCACCGTTCGCCCCGGTGAGCTGCTGGAACTCGCCTCCCCCAACGGCGCCACGCTGTGCGACCTGGCAAGCGGCACGGGCGCCGCCGTCCTCGCGGGCTGCCTCCGCAACGCCGAAGCGGTCGCGGTCGCCGCGCTGGAGATCGCCGACGGCGGGCCCATCGGCGTGATCCCGGCGGGCGAGCGGTGGGGCATCGACATCAACACGGCGAAGTCGGACCACTTCTTCGGCCCGCTGCGGCCGTGCGTGGAGGACTTCATGGGGGCGGGCGCGATCCTGTCCGCGCTCCTGGACCACGCGCCGGTGCGGGCCTCGGTGGAGGCGCAGGTGGCCGCGGACGCCTACCGGGGCACGGCGGCGCGCTTGGACGAGGTGATCGCCGAGTCCGTGTCGGGGCGGGAGCTGATCGGCGCGGGGCACGCGGGGGACGTGGAGGTGGCGACGCGGGTGAACGTCAGCAAGTCCGCGCCTCGCCTGGTGGACGGGGTGTTGCAGGGCTGAGGAGGGCTCGCGGCGCGCGAACGCCGCGAGCCCGGTGCTCAACCGTTGGGCGTGGTGATGACCGCGAACGTCGAGCCCTGGCCCGCGATGCGGGCGTTGAGCTCGGTGATGACGGTCTCGATGGGCACGTAGTTGTTCAGCTCCCCGAGCTGGCACGGGCCGGAGCGGGCCTGCTGGCTGCCCTCCAGGATGCCGAGCGCGGAGTGGTCGACCTGGCTGAACAGGGGGCCGCCGCTGTCGCCCGCGCGGGCGCAGATGTCGGTGTTGATGCCGACGTCGGTGGACAGCACCCGGCCGCACCGCGTGCCGACCAGGTAGTCCTGGCCCGCGCCGCTGTCGACCGAGTCCGGGTAGTTGATCGCGCTGGAGCCGGACCCGGACGCGCACACGACCCAGCCCGCCTTGATCTCGGCCAGCGTGTGCGTGCCGGTGATCTGCTCGTCCACCGACGTCGCCTGCTCACCGCAGGGCGTGTCGCCGTTGCTGTCCAGGCCGCCGTTGCGGCAGTACTTCAGCACCCGGTTGCGGCCGGTCTGGCCGTCCAGCCAGGTGGTGGCGGTGGCGGAGTCCAGGTAGGGCAGCGCCGCGTAGTCGTAGGGGTAGAGGTTCTTCTCGATGCCGTGCTGCTGAAGGACCGCCACGCCGTTGTGCTGGGTCGGCGTGCCGTTGGTCTTGGTCGCCATGCAGTGGCCCGCGGTCAGCACCCACGCCTTGCCGGGGAAGCCGCCGCCGGTCGAGCGGAGGTTGAAGCCGCTGGTGCAGCCGCCCCACGTGCCGTTGTCCCGCTTCATGTCCAGCCGCAGACCACCGCGCATCGGGCCGTAGTTCGTGCAGTAGAGCGGGTGGCAGAAGCCCCAGTCCACGTTCGGCGTCGACAGAGGCTGGGGCTTGGCCAGCGGACGGACGACGGCGACACCCGGCTCGGCGGCGACCGCGCGCTTCGCGGTGTCCGCGGCGGACGACGTGCCCATGGCCTGCGGCACCCACGCCCGTTCCCACACCACCACGCGGTTCTCGGTCTCGCTGACCGCGGGCAGGTACACGGCTTCCGGGCCGCTGCC
The DNA here is from genome assembly GCA_049997955.1 of Umezawaea sp. cmx-9-4. GTDB lineage: Bacteria > Actinomycetota > Actinomycetes > Mycobacteriales > Pseudonocardiaceae > Umezawaea. The sequence continues at coordinate 45,046 of JAEBDY010000008.1, forward strand.
CACCCGCGCGACGATCCGCTCGCGCGCCTCCGCCAAGCCCGCCAGCGAGTGCTCGACGGTCCGCGTCCGCACGTGGGACCGGTCCGCCAGCTTCGCCAGGTGCGGGTCCGCGACGGCGGGGTCGGTCATCGCGACGACCAGTTCCCCGCCCGCGGCGTGGTCGATCCACATGCCGCCGTACTCGCCGCCCGCGTCGCGCCGGAGCGCCTCGTCCAGGCCGTCGGCCTGCTTCTGCAACTCCAGCCTGCGCAGCGCCTCGCGCTCGGACACGCCGTACGTCTTCACCAGGTACCGCACGGATTCCCGCACCGATTCCCGGTCGATCGACGGCGCCGCCCCCACCGACGGACTCACCGCCACAGCCATGGCGGCGACCAGCACGGCCACCACCACCGAACGTGCAACCCTGACCACGGACTCCCCCTGTCGTCAACGGAACAGGGTCACTCCAGCAGTCGGCGCCCGGCCGGGTCCGGTGAACGGGGAAGGTTGGGGCAGTCGGACCAACGGGGTGGCGCGTTCAGCGCTGGATGGACTTGACCTCGCAGAACTCGTCCAGCCCGAAACGGCCGAACTCGCGGCCGTTCCCGGATTGGCGGTAGCCGCCGAAGGGCGCGCTGGTGTTGAACGGGCCGCCGTTGATGTCGACCTGGCCGGTGCGCAGGCGTTTCGCGACGGCCAGCGCGCGGTCGGGGTCGGCGGAGAAGACGGCGCCCGCGAGGCCGTAGACGGTGGCGTTGGCGATGCGGACGGCGTCGTCCTCGTCGGTGTACGGCATGACCGACAGGACCGGGCCGAAGATCTCCTCCTGGGCGATGGTCATGTCGGTGGTGACGCCGCCGAACACCGTCGGGGCCACGTAGGCGCCCTGGTCGAGGGGTGCGTCCGGGCCGCCGAGCGCCAGGGTCGCGCCCTCCTCGACGCCGCGCCGGATGTAGCCGACCACCCGGTCGCGCTGGGCCGCGGACACGGCGGGGCCGATGCGGGTCGTGGGATCGGCGGGGTCGGCGGAGCGGTACTTCGAGGCCGCCGCGACGGCCAGTTCGAGCGCCTCGTCGTGGCGGTCGGCGGGGACCAGGAGCCTGGTCCAGGCGCTGCACGCCTGGCCGTTGTTCATGAACGCGTTGGCCACGCCGATCTTCACCGCGCGGCCGAGGTCGGCGTCGTCGAGGACCACGCAGGCGGACTTGCCGCCCAGTTCCAGCGCCACCCGCTTGACGGTCTCGGCGGCCAGCGCGGACACGCGGCGACCCGCCTTCGTGGAACCGGTGAACGACACCATGTCCACGTCCGGGTGACTGACGAGCGCTTCGCCGACGACCGGGCCGGTGCCGTGGACCAGGCTGAACGCGCCTTCCGGAACGCCCGCGGCGGTGATGACCGAGGCCAGCAGGTCGGCGGTCATCGGGGCCAGCTCACTGGGCTTGAGCACGACGGTGTTGCCCGCGGCCAGCGCGGGAACGACCTTGGCGACCATCTGCTGGAGCGGGAAGTTCCACGGCGTGATCGCGGCGACGACACCGATCGGCTCGCGCAGCACCAGCGAGTTCCCGATCTCCTCGCCGTCGAAGTAGCCCCGCTCCAGCACGTCGGCGACGCCGTTGGCGATGCCGACGGGGTTCGGGACCTGCACCTTCGTGGCGAACGTGAGGGGCGTGCCCATCTCGGCGGTCATGGTGGCGGCGAACTCGGCGGTGCGCTCGACCATGCCCTCGGCGATCCGCCGGACGACCTTCACCCGCTCGTCCACGGACGTGGCGGACCAGGCGGGGAAGGCCTCGACGGCGGCGGCGACCGCGGCGTCGACGTCCGCGGGAGTGCCCGCGGCGACCGTGCCGATCACCGCTCCGGTTGCCGGGTTGACGACCTCGATGTCCATGAACCCACTCCCGACCCTGTGACACCTGAAACGCCGAACGCCCCCAGGGTGTCACATCCTGGGGGCGTTCGGCGTCAGGGGGCTCAGGAGAAGTCGAGGTCACCCGTCCGGGTGCGCTTGAGCTCGAAGAAGTACGGGTAGTCGGCCAGCAGCCGGGCGCCGTCGAAGACCTTGCCCGCCTCCTCGCCCTTCGGGATCTTGGTCAGCACCGGGCCGAAGAACGCGACGCCGTCGATGTGGATGGTCGGCGTGCCGACGTCCATGCCGACCGGGTCCATGCCGCGGTGGTGGCTCGCCTTGAGCTCCTCGTCGTACTCGGTCGACGTGGCAGCCTCGGCCAGCTCAGGAGGCAGGCCGACCTCGTCGAGAGCGGCCTTGATGACGCTGTCGTAGTCCTTGTCCGCCTCGTTGTGCAGGCGGGTGCCGAGGGCGGCGTACAGCGCGGGCAGCACCTCGTTGCCGTGCGCCTTCTCCGCCGCGATGGCCACGCGCACCGGGCCCCACCCCTTGTCCATCAGGTCGCGGTACTGCTCGGGCAGGTCGCGACCCTCGTTGAGGACGGAGAGGCTCATCACGTGGAAGCTGAGGTCGATGTCCCGGACCTTCTCGACCTCGAGGATCCAGCGGGACGTGATCCAGGCGAACGGACACAAGGGGTCGAAGTAGAAGTCGACCTTCGCCCTGGCCTCTGACGACATGTGGGAAGCCCCATTCCTGTTCACGTTGGGTGCGGGCGTCGGATGAGGGACGCCACGAACAGAGCAACAACACGCGGACGACAGGTCTTCCCGATCCTGGAGTCCACTTCCGGCGGTGTCACGTGATTGGATGCGGATGTCTCGTGTCACGGACATGACGACTTCCCATTCCGACGACGTCGGTGTCGAGCACGGGGGCGCCGGCAGACGAGGTGACCAGTGGCGGCACCCAACCTCACTCGCGACCAGGCCCAGCAGCGCGCGGCGCTGCTGGAAGTCGACTCCTACCGGATCGAGCTGGACCTGACGGACGGCGGCGGGAAGCCGGGTTCGGAGACGTTCCGCTCGACGTGCACGGTTGCGTTCCGCAGCCTGACCGCGGAGGCGTCGACCTGGATCGACATCGTGGCCGCCACCGTGCACCGGGCCGTGCTCAACGGGGTGGAGCTGGACGTCTCCGGCTACCGCGAGGAGGACGGCATCCCGCTGACGGGCCTCGCGGACGTCAACGAGCTGACCGTCGAGGCCGACTGCCGGTACATGAACACCGGCGAGGGCCTGCACCGGTTCGTCGACCCGGTCGACGGCGGCGTGTACCTGTACTCCCAGTTCGAGACGGCCGACGCCAAGCGGATGTTCGCCTGCTTCGACCAGCCCGACCTGAAGTCCGTCTACGACATCACCGTGACGGCGCCGACGGACTGGAAGGTCATCTCCAACTCGGCGATCGAGTCCACTGAGGACGCTCCCGGCGGCGCGGACAGGCACCACTTCGGCATCACGAAGCCGATGTCGACGTACCTGGTCGCGCTGGTGGCGGGCCCGTACGCGGAGTGGCGCGACGAGTTCGTCGACGGCGACTTCACCATCCCGCTCGGCCTGTACTGCCGCGCGTCCCTCGCGCCGCACATGGACGCCGAGCGGCTGTTCACCGAGACCAAGCAGGGTTTCGGCTTCTACCACGAGGCCTTCGGCGTCAAGTACCCGTTCGGGAAGTACGACCAGTGCTTCGTGCCGGAGTTCAACGCGGGCGCGATGGAGAACGCGGGCTGCGTGACGTTCCTGGAGGACTACGTCTTCCGGAGCCGGGTCACGCGCTACCTCTACGAGCGCCGGTCCGAGACCGTGCTGCACGAGATGGCGCACATGTGGTTCGGCGACCTCGTCACCATGCGCTGGTGGGACGACCTGTGGCTGAACGAGTCCTTCGCCACCTGGGCGTCGGTGCTCGCGCAGGCCGAGGCCACCGAGTACAAGCACGCGTGGACCACGTTCGCGAAGATCGAGAAGTCGTGGGCGTACCGGCAGGACCAGCTGCCCTCGACGCACCCCGTCGCGGCGGACATCCAGGACCTCCAGGCCGTCGAGGTCAACTTCGACGGCATCACCTACGCCAAGGGCGCCTCGGTGCTCAAGCAGCTCGTGGCGTACGTGGGGCTGGAGAACTTCCTCGCGGGCCTGCGGGTCTACTTCGCCAAGCACGCGTGGGGCAACGCCACCCTGGCGGACCTGCTCGGCGCGCTGGAGGAGGCGTCGAGCCGCGACCTGTCGTGGTGGAGCGCCCAGTGGCTGGAGACGACGGGCCTGAACCCGTTGCGCCCCAAGTTCTCCGTGGACACCAACGGCCACTTCACCGACTTCGCCGTGCTGCAGAGCGGCGCCCGGCCGGGCGCGGGCGAGCTGCGCACGCACCGGATCGCGGTCGGCGTGTACGACGACGACGGCAGCGGCAAGCTCGTCCGCACGCAGCGGGTGGAGCTGGACATCACCGGTGAGCGCACCGAGGTGCCCGAGCTGGTCGGTCTGCCGCGCGGCAAGCTGGTGCTGGTCAACGACGACGACCTCACCTACTGCACGATGCGGCTCGACCCGGACTCGCTGACCACGCTGGTCGACCGGATCGCCGACATCGCCGAGCCGCTGGCGCGCACGCTGTGCTGGTCCGCGGTGTGGGAGATGACCCGTGAGGCCGAGCTGAAGGCCCGCGACTTCGTGAACCTCGTCCTGGGCGGTCTGCACGCGGAGACCGAGGTCGGCGTCGTGCAGCGACTGCTGCTCCAGGCGCAGACCGCGCTGTCGTCCTACGCCGACGCCTCGTGGCGCGACGAGGGCTGGCGCAGGTTCACCACCAAGACCCTGGAACTGGTGCGCGCCGCCCCGCCCGGTTCCGACCACCAGCTGGCGTTCGCGAACGCCCTCGCGGGCTCGGTGCTCGACGACTCGGCACTGGCCGTGATCCGCGGGTGGTACGACGGCACCGACGTGCTGGACGGCCTGGAGGTCGACACCGACCTCCGCTGGCGGCTCCTCCAGTCGCTCACCGCGCACGGCGCGGCGGGCCTGCCGGAGATCCAGGCGGAGGAGGAGCGCGACCCCACCGCCACCGGTCACCGCCGCGCCGAGTCGTCACGGGCCCTGCGCCCGACGGTCGAGGCCAAGGACGAGGCGTGGGACCGCGCGGTCAACGACGACGACATCCCCAACGCCGTCAGCGAAGCCATCATCGGCGGCATCCCGCACCCGTCGCAGAAGGCGCTGCTGGCGCCGTACGTGGAGCGGTACTTCGCGGATGTGAGCGGGGTGTGGGAACGCCGGTCCAGCGAACGCGCGCAGTCGATGGTGGTCGGGCTGTTCCCGGCTTGGTCGATCACGGCCGAGACCGTGAAGGCGTCGGACGAGTGGCTGGCGTCGGCGGAGCACCCGCCCGCGCTGCGGAGGCTCGTGTCGGAGGGCAGGGCGGGAATCGTCCGAGCGCTCGCGGCACAGGAGTTCGACAGGTCCTGAGTGGTCGGTGGGGTGGGAACGAGGACAGTTCCCACCCCACCGGTGCCGGGTTTTTCCCGTTTTGATGGTTACTGTCGGTTCTGTTGCGGGGTCTGGGGCCTGCCCGGCCAGGCTGGCGCACCGACTGCGCGCCAACACCTGCCGCGCGGTCCAAGTGACCCACCAGCCGACCCGTCAGCGCTGGTCGGCGCACTGACACCGCCGCCCGGTCCGGGTGACCCACCGCTGAAGCCGAGGCCAGAGCCGCAGACGTGGCCGATTTTACTCGGGGATTTGACCCTTAAATTGGAGATCGGGCAGGCTTTCGGGACTGCCCTTTTAGCCCGATCAAGGGGCAAATCGAGGGGTCCCCGAGTCAAATCGGCCACAGCACGACGGCGGCTGGGCCAGTGCTGTGGTGGCCGGGAGCCACTATCGGCTGCGTGCGGCCACTAGGAGCCGAAGCCTGCTCCTCGTCTCTGTCGGAAACCGCAGTTGGCTGCGTGCGGTCGCTGGAAATCGAAGCCCACGGCTTGTCGGACCCGCGCGTAGAGGTCGCGATGGTTCCCCCTACGCCACCCCGCTCGCGCAATTGTCTCGATCATTTTCCTTGATTTGTCAAGGCGGGAAAGATGCCTTGACAAACGAAGAAAAATGCTGAGGGCGCTTCGGATCGGGGCGGCGGAGGGGGAGTGCGTCGGGTCGGGTGCGTGCTTCCGCTTGTCGGGTGGGTCTAGGCCGTACGTCCGCTTGCTGGGTGGATCGCTTGCGTGCTTCCGCTTTGCCGCGTCGAGTCGGTTGCGTGCTTTCGCCCTGCTACGACGGGGCGCTTGCGTGCTTCGCCTGCTGCGCCGGGTCTTGTTGCGTGCGCCTGCTGGGCGTTGGCGGGTCTGTTGATGCTTCGACTTTTGGTCGTGGGTCTGGTTTTGCGCCTGACAGCGACAAGGCCGCGCCCGGTTGATCGGGTGCGGCCTTGTCGTTGTCGTTGGTGGGTCAGCCTTTGTGGGAGCCTGCCTGGTCGGTGAGCATGCGCAGGCCGCCTACGATGCCGCCTGCGATGTCGCCCTCCTTGAAGGACGCGACCATGCTCATCACTGCCAGCTTTGCGCCCCGGTCGTTGACGCGGCGGTGGGATTCCTCGCCGGTCACGACCTCCACCACGCGTTGGCCCGGTGAGACCGCGATCAGCACCGAGTGCGCCGCGCGGGCGCCGATGCTGGCGTGCAGGGCTTCCGCGCTGGTTCGGCTGTCGCCGTCCAGCGGGCCCAGGTAGACGCTGAAGTCCAGGCCCGTGTCGCGACTGGAGAGGGTCAGCGCCTCGTCCAGGCTGGCCAGCTGGTTCGGCGTGAACGGCAGGGTTGGCGCGTGCGGTTCGTACATGCGCGCTACGGACAGCCTGCCGCTGCTGGTGATCACCTCGCCGAGGGCCAGGTCGGACGGGTCCAACTGCTGACGCTGGGCCACTTCACCAGTTGCCACGGGCACCTCCCCTGGCGGTGCGCGCGGGCACGGCGCCGCCGGTCTCTGCGGCGTCGGACGTGTGGTGGGTCGAGCTGACCCCGGCCGGGTTTCCGCTCCACCACACCGGTGCGTAGCCCCACTCCTGCCCAGGGCGGTACCGGGTGATGCGGGTGGCCTTAGGCCTCAGCGTCAGTAGCGTGATCACGCCGTAGATGGCCAGCGGGATCAGCGCGAAGACGAGCACGGTCTCCACGATGGTCACGGCGGCTACGGTAACCGATCGCCCACGTGAGGGCGCTCCCAGGTGCGCATCGACCCGTCCGGCCCGGCCCGGCTTGAACCGTCGGCGGCGCGGGAACCCCAGGGGCCACTACACACCGTGTCCAGACGGTGACAATTGCCGCAGTGAAGGGCGTTCACGCGGGTCAACGGGTGCGGCCGGACGGTCTCCGACCGTCCGGCGGCGGACGGCGGCCGATTTGGCGTCTTGTTTCCTGGCCACTCGGCTTCTAGCTTTTCACCTATACGGGTCTTGCATTTCCTCTATCGAGGGCAATCTGAGCCTCAACGAGTCCAGGAGGACACCACATGTACACGATCCCCGCTGCCCAGACCGCCTCTGTCACCCTTTCGAAGTACGGCCAGGCAGAGCAGAGCGTTACCACTGTTCAGCGGCGCGATCGGATGCGTGCGTCCGTTCGGATCACCATGGATGACTCCGTTCGGATTACGGCGAGGGACTCCGTTCGGATTACGGCGGCCGCCGATTCGGTCCGGATCACCGCCCAGAGCGGTTCTGTGCGCATCACGGCACTGGATTCGGTGCGGATCACCGCCCGGCAGGATTCCGTCCGCATCACCGCGAGTGACTCCGTGCGGATCACGGCCGAGGACTCGGTGCGCATCACCGGCAAGGCGGACTCGGTCCGGATCACGGCCCACGACGACTCGGTCCGGATCACCGCGCTCGACGACTCGGTCCGGATCACGGCGCTGGACTCCGTGCGGATCACCGCTCAGGCCGACTCCGTGCGCATCACGGCCGAGGACTCGGTGCGGATCACGGCGGAGGACTCCGTGCGGATCACGGCGCGCCGCGACGGGCTCGCGCTGGCGGCGTAGGACGACCGCCAGGGCGAGCCCGTCGGCTAGGCAGCGGGTTCGCCGAGGTACGGCAACCAGAGCGGGTCGGCCTCGGTGACGCCGGCCAGCAGCCTCCAGTGCGGTCCCCTGGGCGCGTTCGGCACGACGCGGAGCCGCCACCCCAGTTCGGACAGCAACTTGTCCGCCTTGCGGTGGTTGCACTTCGCGCAGCACGCGACGCAGTTCTGCCAGGTGTGGGGCCCACCCCGGCTGCGCGGGACGACGTGGTCGATCGTCTCGGCCCGGCCACCGCAGTACGCGCACCGGAAGCGGTCCCGGTGCATCAACCCGGCCCTGGTCAACGGAACGCGTCCCCGGTAGGGGACGCGCACGTAGGTACTGAGCCGGATCACGGATGGCACTATGACCTCGGCCGAAGAGGAGTGGACCATGGAACCCGCGGGGTCCCCGTGGACGACTTCGGCCTTGCCGCAGACGACGAGCACGACCGCGCGGCGCAACGACAGCGCGGTGAGGGGCTCGAACGTGGCGTTGAGCAGGAGCACTTTTCTTCTACCCCAGGGGAACACGACCGGCGCGTGACCGGTACCCTCCCCATTGCGGTCCCCGTCCGGAACGGAACGGACACTGGCCTGCTTTTGGCCAGCAGGGACCCTCGGCGCTACCCCGACCGTGGTCAGGGCGCCGATCGGGGTCGGTTGTCGGTCTGGCACGCGACCACCTCCACCGGTACAGCCATAGCAGACCACAGATCACCCCAAAAAGGCACGTGTGCAACCCCACCCGAGATCGAAATGTGGGTGAACACGGCCCTATCGGGGATGGTTGTCAAACCCACGCTACGCTCGTGCGGGTGACTGAGGCTCCCTCCGCAGCTCTGCCTGCGACGATGACGTATCCCTCGGCCGAACGACTCGACCTCGTCGAGGACCTGCACGGCCACCCGGTGGCGGATCCGTACCGCTGGCTGGAGGACGCCGCCGACCCCCGCACAGCAGAGTGGTCTACATCACAGGATGTTCTGGCGCGCTCGTGGCTCGACGGCCTGCCCGGCCGCGAAGCGCTCGGCGACCGGCTGCGGGACCTCCTGCGGACCGGGTCCGTGTCGACGCCGGTGTGGCGCGCGGGCCGGGCGTTCTTCACCCGCCGCGACCCCGACCAGGACCACCCGGTGCTGCACCTGCGCGAGGCCGACGGCACCGAGCGCGTGCTGCTGGACGTGGGCGACCTGGACCCGTCCGGCGCGACGACGCTGGACGCGTGGTCGCCGAGCGACGAGGGAACGCTGCTGGCGTACCAGGTTTCGGTCGGCGGGAACGAGCGGTCGCTGCTGTCCGTGGTGGACGTCGACTCCGGCGAGCTGGTGGACGGCCCGATCGACCGCTGCCGCTACTCCCCCGTCGGCTGGCTGCCCGGCGGCGAGGAGTTCTACTACGTGCGGCAACTCGACCCGGCGGACCTCCCCGAGGACGAGCGGCTGTTCCACCGGAGGGTGTGGCGGCACCGGGTCGGCGCCGATCCGGCGACGGACGTCCGCGTGCACGGCGACGGGCTGGACCACACCTACTACTACGGGCTGAAGGTGTCGCCCGGCGGCCGCTGGCTGATCGTCAACGGCGCTCCCGGCTCGGTCCGCCGCGACTCCGTGTGGATCGCGGACCTGCACGGCGACCAGGTGCTGCGCCCGGTGCTCGACGCCGAGGCGGACGCCCAGTGCACCGCGTGGGTGGCCCGCGACGGCAGGCTCTACCTGCTCACCTCGCTGGACGCGCCGCGGTTCCGGCTGTGCGCGACCGATCCCGCGACGCCGACGCCCGAGCACTGGGTGGACGTCGTGCCGGAAGAGGACGACTCCGTGCTGGACGGTGCGAAGTGGCTGGACGACGCGCTGGTCGTGCTGCGCACCCGGCACGCGGTGTCCGAACTGCACCTGCACGACCCGGTGACCGGTGAGCACCGCGGCGAGATCCCGTTGCCGAGCACCGGCTCCGTGCACGGGATGTCCATTGTGGACGACGAGCGCGGCGACGACGTGTGGTTCGGGTACTCGGACTTCGTCACGCCGCTGTCGGTGTTCCGCTACTCGCTGTCGCGGGGCGTGACCGAGCTGCACGCGGCCGCGCCGGGCGCCGTCGAGCTGCCGGCCGTGACGACTCAGCAGCTGGAGTACACCTCCACCGACGGCACGACCGTGCGGATGTTCGTGGTGTCCGGTGAGCGGCGTCCCGACTTCCCCCGTCCGACGCTGCTGTCCGGCTACGGCGGGTTCGCCGTCGGCCGCGGCCCCGGCTACTCCGCCACGACGCTGGCGTGGGTCGAGGCGGGCGGGGTGTGGGTGCACGCGTCGCTGCGCGGCGGCGACGAGGAGGGCGAGCGGTGGCACCGGGCCGGGATGCGCGAGCACAAGCAGAACGTGTTCGACGACTTCCACTCCGCGGCCGAGCGGCTCGTGCGGGACGGGTGGACCACGCCCCAGCAGCTGTCGATCATGGGCGGGTCCAACGGCGGGCTGCTCGTCGGGGCGGCGCTGACCCAGCGGCCGGAGCTGTACGCGGCCGTGGTGTGTTCGGCTCCACTGCTCGACATGGCGCGCTACGAGAACTTCCTGCTGGGGAGGCTGTGGGCCGAGGAGTACGGCACGGCCGCGGTGGCCGAAGAGTTCAAGTGGCTCTTGTCCTACTCGCCTTACCACCAAGTCCGTCCCGATGTTGAGTACCCTTCAGTGCTGTTCACGGTGTTCGAGTCGGACAGCCGAGTGGATCCCAACCACGCTCGCAAGATGTGTGCGGCACTCCAGCACGCGAGCACGTCCGACCCGGCGAAGCACCCGGTGCTGATCCGCCGCGAGACCGAAGTCGGTCACGCGGGCCGCTCGGTGAGCCGCGCGGCAGGTCTGGCCGTGGACCAGTTGACCTTCCTCGCCCACGCGACGGGACTGGACTTGTAGGAGGAACGCGTTCGTGCAGGGACTGGATGACGCCAAGCAGGCGCTCGCCATCGACTGGTGGGTGGAGAACGGACCGAAGCTCGCCCAAGCCGGACTGCGCATCGCGCTGATCGCGCTGATGGCGATCGTGGTCCGCTGGCTCCTACGGCGGCTGATCGACCGGTTGACCAAGGGCGGCAACGCGGACCGCAAACCCTCGCTGCTGCGCCCGCTGCGCGAACGGGCGCCACAGGCCTTGGGAGCGCTGGTCTCGGAACGCCGGGACCAGCGCGCGAAGACCATCGGATCGGTGCTGAAGTCGGTGACGACCATCGGCGTCTTCGGCATCGCGTTCATCCAGGTGCTCACCGAGGTGGGCATGAACGTGGCGCCGATCCTGACGTCCGCGGGCATCCTCGGCGTGGCGATCGGCTTCGGCGCGCAGAACCTGGTCAAGGACTTCCTGTCCGGCATGTTCATGATGCTGGAGGACCAGTACGGCGTCGGCGACGTCGTGGACCTCGGCCCCGCGACCGGCACGGTCGAGGCGGTCGGTCTGCGGATCACCACGATCCGCGACGGGAACGGCACCGTCTGGTACGTCCGCAACGGCGAGATCCTGCGCGTCGGCAACTCCAGCCAGGGTTTCGCGGTCGCGGTCGTCGACCTGCCGCTGGCGTACGGCTCGAACCTCGCCGAGGCCAGCGAGGTGCTGGAGCGCGTGTCGCTGGAGGCGACCGAGGAGGAGCCGCTCTCCAAGGACGTCATCGACAAACCGCAGGTGCTCGGCGTGGAGAAGGTCACCGCCGAGGGCATCACCATGCGCGTCACCGTGAAGGTCCGCCCTGGCCGCCAGTGGTCGGTGCAGCGGGCGCTGCGCGCGAAGCTCATGCCCGCCCTGGAGAACTCGGGTGTGACCACCGTCAAGGACGACTCGGGTGTGACCGCTGTCAAGCAAGAGTCGGGTGTGACCACCGTCAAGCAGGACTCGGGTGTGACCACCGCGAAGTCCTGATCCGGCCACGACATCCGCCCCCCGACGCGCGCGGGGGCGGGTGCGTGAGTCAGGATGGACGAGTGGCCACTCCGGAGAACTTCTACGAAGCGGTGGGCGGGTACGACACCTTCCACCGGATCGTCGCCCGCTTCTACCAGGAAGTGGCCACCGACGAGGTGCTCCGGCCGCTCTACCCCGAAGAGGACCTCGGTCCCGCGGAGGAGCGCTTCCGGCTGTTCCTCATGCAGTACTGGGGCGGTCCGCACACGTACTCGGACACCCGCGGGCACCCGAGGCTGCGGATGCGGCACCAGCCGTTCTCCATCGGTCTGGTCGAACGCGACGCCTGGCTGCGCTGCATGAAGATCGCGGTCGACGAGGAGAACCTGTCGCCCGAACACCGGGCGCAGCTCTGGGCCTACCTCGAAATGGCCGCGAACAGCCTCGTGAACGCCCAGGTCTGATCCCCGGCACTCCCCCGCTCGGCCCCTGACTGGGGCGAACCACGCCACCCCGAATGGCAGGATGAACACTCGTGCGACGATCCTCCGACCTCCAACCAGAGATCGCCGACGAGGCCGCCTGGTGGCGTGACGCCGTTTTCTACCAGGTGTACGTGCGCTCGTTCGCCGACTCGAACAACGACGGCATCGGCGACCTGGACGGCATCCGGTCGCGGCTGGGCTACCTGGAGCTGCTCGGGGTCGACGCGCTGTGGCTCACGCCGTTCTACCGCTCGCCCATGGCGGACCACGGCTACGACGTGGCGGACCCCAGGGACGTCGACCCGATGTTCGGCGACCTGGCGGCGTTCGACGCGCTGGTGGTGGAAGCGCACGCGCACAGCATGCGGATCACCATCGACCTGGTGCCGAACCACACCAGCGACCGCCACCCGTGGTTCCAGGCCGCGCTCAACTCGCCTCCCGGCAGCCGTGAGCGGGCGCGGTACGTCTTCCGCGACGGCGGCGGCTACGACGGCTCCCAGCCGCCGAACAACTGGACCAGCATCTTCGGCGGCCCGGCGTGGACCCGCGTCCGCGACGGCCAGTGGTTCCTGCACCTGTTCGCGCCGGAGCAGCCCGACCTGAACTGGGACAACCCGGAGATCCACGCCGACCTGGAGCAGACGCTCCGGTTCTGGCTCGACCGCGGTGTCGACGGCTTCCGGATCGACGTGGCGCACGGCATGGCGAAGCCGTACGACCTGCCGAACATGGACCCGCGCGTCCTGGGCACGTCCGGGGTCCTGCACGACGACGTCCGCGACCCGCGGTTCGACGACGACGGCGTGCACGAGATCCACCGGATGATCCGCAAGACGCTCGACGCGTACCCCGGCACGATGGCCGTCGGCGAGGTCTGGGTGACCGACGACGAGCGCTTCGCCCGGTACGTGCGGCCGGACGAACTGCACCTGGCGTTCAACTTCCGCCTGGTGGAAGCCGGTTTCGACGCCGACCAGGTCCGTTCCGCGATCGACCACTCCATCGGCGCGGTGGCCCCGTCCGGCACGCCCCCGACGTGGACGCTGTCCAACCACGACGTGGTGCGGCACGTGAGCCGCTACGGCGGCGGTTCGCTGGGCTTGAAGCGGGCGCGGGCCATGATCCTGGTCGAGCTGGCGCTGCCCGGCGTCGTGTACCTGTACAACGGCGAGGAACTGGGCCTGCCCAACGTCGAACTCCCCGAGTGGGCGTTGCAGGACCCGACGTGGGAGCGCTCCGGCCACACCGAGCGGGGTCGCGACGGCTGCCGCGTCCCGATCCCGTGGGAGGGCGGCGTCCCCCCGTTCGGCTTCTCGGAGAACGCGCACACCTGGCTGCCCGTGCCGAACGAGTGGCACGACCTGACCGCCGAAGCGCAGCTGGAAGACCCCGGTTCGATGCTGTCGCTGTACCGGCACGCGCTGGAACTGCGGAAGTCCCAGCCGGGCATCGCGGGCGACGAGCTGGAGTGGTACGGCGCTCCTCCCGGCTGCTTCGCGTTCCGCCGCAAGGGCGGTGGCCTCATCTGCGCGCTCAACACGTCCGGCGCCTCGGTGCCGCTGCCGCCGGGTGAGGTCCTGATCTCCAGCGGGCCCATGGACGGCGCGCAACTGCCGCCGGACACCGCGGTGTGGCTGGTCTGACGGAGGAGGGGAGTCCCGACGGGACTCCCCTTTCTCGTCTTCCCGTCCGTCCGGGAGTTCGGGAACCCGCAGTCCCGTGCGCTACCTCACGCGACGGTGCGGGCGGTGAAGTCGGCGCCGTCGATGCCCCAGGACACGATGCGGACCGGGTGCACGCGGATCCAGGCCGCGGTGAACGGGAACGAGGCCCCGACCTCCTCCCCGATGGCCTCGCCGCCCTCGTCCAAGGTCTCGGCGCGGCCGCGGATCTCGATGCCGCGCGGGGTCCACGGGTCGTAGGAGGCGAGGTCGTCGACGACCAGCGCGACGGCGGGGTGCCGCCGGGCGTCGCGGAACTTCTTGCTGGCGGTCATTTCGCCGACGCTGCCGATGACGATCGTGCCCGCGTGGTGGTGGACGCCGACCGGGGTGATGTGGGGCGTGCCGTCCGGCCCGACCGTGGCGAACCGGCAGAGCGGCTGGCTGGTCAGGTACTCGATCTCGGCTTCGGTGAGCATGGACGTGATTATTCAAGCGTGACTAATTGCCGTCAATCGCGTTGCGTAGTCCTCGGCCCAGACGGCCTCGGCCTCCAGGAGCGCGGCGTTGAGGCGGTAGCTCTCGGCGACGTGCGCCGGGATCGGGAAGTCATCGGCACCGATCCGGTCGAGCACGGCCCTCGTCCGGTCCAGCCGAGCCCGCAGTTCGGTCGCCCGGTGCGCCATCGCGGCGGCCAGGTCCTCCTCCGGCACGCTCGGGATGAACGCGAGCCCGCCCAGCAGCGGGTGGTTGGGCAGCGCGCTGCGCCACAGGCTGTCCTGGAGCAGCCGGGCGAACTCGGTCTCCCCGGCCGCGGTGAGCCGGTAGGACGTCCGCTCCGGCCGAGCACCCTGGCGGTCCGTGCCGACGACCTCCAGCAGCCCTTCGCGGACCAGCGTCTTCAGCCCGGCGTAGATCGAGCCCGGCGCGACGTTGGCCCAAACGTCCGCGCCCCACGAGAGCAGTTCGCGGCGCAGGTCGTAGCCGTGGACGGGGGCGAGTTCGCGCACCGCGCCGAGCAGCAGCAATCTCGTCGACATGCGCGTCAGGCTACGAGGCCCGCCGCGACGTGCGCACACTGTGCTGGGCCCGGAACTCCTGTCGGTCGAGCGCACCGGTCGACAAGACCGTCACGCGAGGTTGAGGACGCTCTGCGGGCGGGGTTCCCGCGCTTCCCGGCTGCCGTGCCGCTCGAAGATCGCCAACGCCTCGGCCCACGTCAGCTCGGCCGCGGGCCGGTCGTCGAGGGCGGCCAGCGCGGACGCCAGGTCGCGCAGCGTGCGAGCCCTCCACACGGGCAGGCTCAGCGCGTCCCACCACTGCAGGGAGCGCTCCAGGTAGCGGTGGGCCACCTCCGGGCGGCCCGCCGCCAGCTCCAACTCGCCCAGCGTGCGCAGCAGCAGCGCCTGGCCGAAGCCGTCCTGCATGTCGTTGCACGTGGCCAGGCACTCCAGCAGGTCGCTGCGCACGGCGTCGCCGCGGCCCTGGCGGATGCGGATCTTCGCCAGGGCCTGCACGGCGTAGGCCGACATCAGCCGGTCGCCGAGCCTCCGCAGGATGTCGACGGCCGCCTCGCAGCGCTGGGCGGCCTCGTCCAGCCGTCCGGCCGCGCGGTGCACGATGCCGACCGACCGGAGCGCGATGGCCGTGCCCCGGTGGTCGCCGAACGCCTGGTAGGCGGCGAGGGTCTGCTCGCACGCCTTCAGCGCGCCGTCCAGGTCGCCCTGCTCGGTGAGCACCCGGCCCAGCTCGTGTTCCGCCTGGGCGACGGCGTGCGGCTCGTCCAGCGCGCGCAGTTCCGGCAGCGCGAGGTGCAGCGACTCGTTCGCCTTCGCGAGTTCGCCCTGCTCGCGCCGGACGGTGCTCAGCGCCAGCCGGGTCAGGGCTTGGCCGCGGGTGTCGGCGGTGTGCGCGTACGCCTCCAACGCCTGCTCGAAGTAGCCCGCCGACTCGTCGAAGCGGTCCTGCTCGTAGCGCAGCCAGCCGAGGCCGGACAGCAGCCGCGCCTCGCCGGTGCGGTCGCCCACCCGGCGGGCGGCGTCCAGCGCGGCCGAGTGGGTGCGCCACCACTGGCCGAACAGGTTGCGCACCGAGAACCGCGACGAGCACAGCGCGGCGGCCAGCTTGGTGGCGATGTCGGTGAGGTCCAGTTCGCTGATCCGCTCGACCACGCCGACCAGGTCGGACTGCTCGGCGTCGAACCAGGCCTCGGGGTCGGTGAGCAGCTCGCCCGCCAGGTCCTCGTCCAGGTACGGCGACGGGGTGGGGGTCACCCGGTCGCCGAACTGCGCGTGCGGCATCCGCTGCCCGGCCGTCTCCACGAGCGTCAGCCAGGACTCGGCGGCACGGGTGCAGGCCGCGCGGATCTCGGCCACGGACTCCTCGACGTCGCCGCGTTCACGGGCGAACGCTCGGGTCAGGTCGTGCACGTGGTACCGCAGCGCGCCGCTGTCGTCGCTGGTCACGACGTCCAGCAGCTGGGCGTCCACGAGCCGTTCGACGACCTCCTCGCCCTCCTCTGGCGAGCAGTCGATCAGCGGAGCCACCAGCCAGCCGCCGAACGTCGACACGTCGAGCAGCCCGAGTCGGCGCAGCGCGGCGCGCTCCCGCCCGGCCAGGCCCGCGTAGCTCAGGGCGAGGCTGCCGCGCACCTCCAGGTCGCCCAGCGTCAACTCCTGGAGCACCCGGCGCTGCACGCGCAGCCGGTCGACCAGGCGCGCGAGCCTCCACTGCGGCCGGGCGGCGAGCCGGGCGCCCGCGATGCGCACGGCCAGCGGCAGCCGTCCGCACAGCCGCACGATCTCCTGCGCGGCCTCCGGTTCGGCCGTCGCACGACCGCCTCCGATGACCCGGTCGAGCAGTTCGAACGCCTCCGCGTCGTCGAGCACGTCCAGCCCGAACTGGGCGGCGCCGCCCAGCGCGCCGAGGCGTTCCCGGCTGGTCACGAGCACCGCGCAGGACGCGCTGCCGGGCAGCAGCGACCGGATCTGGCGTTCGTCGGCGGCGTCGTCCAGCACCACGAGCACCCGCTGGTCGGCGAGCAGCGTGCGGTACAACTGGGCGCGCTCGTCCAGGTCCACCGGCATGACCGAGTCCGCGACGCCGAGCGCCCGCAGGAACCCGGCCAGCACCTCGGACGGATCCGCGCGCACGGCTTGGACGCCGCGGAGGGTCGCGTACAGCTGGCCGTCGGGGAAGTGGTCGCGAACGGCGTGCGCGACGTGCATCGCGAGGGTCGACTTGCCCGCGCCGGGCTTGCCGGAGATCGCGCACAGCCGGACCGCGGCGCCCGTCGCGGCCAGGTGGTCCGACAGCTGGGCGATCTCGTCGGTCCGGCCGGTGAAGTCGGCGATGTCGAACGGCAACTGGCTGGGCCGCTGCGGCACGACGACCACCGCGACGGCGTCCGGCGTCAGCACGGGTGGGACGAGGGGTTCGTCGCCGGAGCGCAGGATGCGGTCGTGCGTCGAGCGCAGGGCCTGGCCGGGTTCGAGTCCCAGCTCGTCCAGCAGGACCCGGCGGCCCTCCTGGTAGCAGGCGAGCGCGTCCGCCTGCCTGCCCGACTGGTGCAGCGCGAGCATGAGCTGGCTGCGCAGGCGTTCGCGCAACGGGTGCGCGGCGACCGCGGCGCTCAGCTCCGGGACCAGCGCGGCACCGCGGCCGATCGCCAGGTCGGCGTCCACGCGGTCCTCCAGCGCGGCCAGCCGCAGCTCCTCCAGCCTGGACCGCTCGCCCTCGGCCCACTGGCCCTGCGCGCCGCCCAACGCCGGTCCGCGCCACACCGCCAGCGCGGCGGTGAAGCGCGCGGCGGCCTCCTCCAGGTCACCGTCCGCGAGAGCCCGACGGCCCGCGCCGACCTCGGTGGTGAACACGTGCAGGTCGACCTGGTCCAGCCCGGCGGCGAGCAGGTAGCCGCCGCCGTTGCGCGAGATCACGTCCGCCTCCTCGGCGAACGCCCGCCGCAGCGTGGACACGTACGTGTAGACCGCGGCACGGGTCTGCTCGGGCGGTTCCTCACCCCACACGGCGTCCACCAGCTGGTCCTGCGAAACGACCCGACCGGCGTGCACGGCGAGCAGCGCCAGCATCGTGCGCGGCTTGGGGCCGCCGACCGGGACCGCGACCCCGTTGACGTACGCCTCGATCGGTCCAAGGACCCGGAACTCCACGTGCCTCCCCACCTCGCCAGACGCCCCCCACGACGACTACGGCAGAACCACCACCGTAGTCGAAGTCGGGCGGCGGCTCACACGAGCAGCGGCAGCATGGAGTGCCTGCGGCGGACGATCGCGCCGAACCGGGCGTCGATCCGCAGCCAGGAGTCCGTCGCGGTCACCCGCACCTCGTCCTCGTCGGTCGTGCCGAGGAAACCCATGCCGGACAGCGCGAACAGGCACCGCAGCGGCACCTTCACGTCCAGACCGGACCCGCTGACCGTGATCACGGTCTGGTCGAGCAGGGACGCGGGCGGCGTGCCGTGCGGGCCCGCGTTCTCCCGCGCCACCGCCACCCCCTCGTCCGCGAGCCCCGACACGACGCTGCCGGGCAGCCGGTCCACCGGCAGCCACCCCGACGTCGGCGGCAGCGCCGAGCGCCACATCAGGTCCTTCGCCGGGCCGGGGTCGACCGTGGCGCTGCGCACGACGGCCAGGCCCATCAGCAGGTCGCTGCCGGACACCGTCACGTCCGACGGCTCCAGCCTGCCCTCGACCGTGCGCGTGGCGAGCGCGTCGAACGGCGTCGCCACCCACGCGTCCACCAGTCCGCTGTCCGCGCGGTTGCGCAGCCGGACCACCGCCTGCGGCTCCAACCGGACGGCGCGCGCGACGAACGCGCCGAGGTCGTCCCGTTCGGCGGGATCGGCCAGGATCAACTCAGGCACCGTTACCTCCGGCACGCCAGCCCGCGAGGAAGTCGCGCTCGGCTTCGTCGAGACGCCGCGGCCGTGCGGCCGTCACGTTGTAGGGCACCAGCAGCGTTTCCGCCTTCGTCACGACAACGCTGTCCTCACCGCGCTGGTTCCGCACGGTGTAGTCGAGCAGGAAGGACGCGGTCTTCAGTTCGCGCACCGACATCTCGACGACGATCTCGTCGCCGGTGAACACGATCGGCGCGAGGTAGTCCACCACCAGACGGGCCACCACCACGCCCTCTGTCATGTCCGTCACCCCGTGCCGCGCGGCTTCGGTGAACAGCAGGTCGATCCGCGCCTCCTCCAGCAACGTCACCGTGTTGGCGTGGTTGACGTGGCCGAACGCGTCCATGTCGGACCAGCGCGGCCGAACACCCGTGACGAACACACCCAACGGAACGCGCCTCCTGCAAGTCTGTGGAATCCGCCCAGCCTAACGAGTGTCCTCGCCCAGCAGACTCCGGAGTTCACCGGCCCGCCCCGGCTCGAACGGGGTGATCACCGCTTCGCCGCCGTCGCGCTGCCAGGTGCCGACGACGCGGCCGTCCAGGACGACGTGCGGGGTGAGGAAACCGCCGCCGGTCTGGATCTTGGCGGCGTGCTCCGGCCGGAGGGCGAGCGAGCGGTCCCGGTAGCCGAGCAGGTACGTGTCGAAGTGGCCCAGCAGCGCGATCCGCCGACTCGGCTCGGCCGGTTCCGCGTTCTCGGGCACCAGCCCGAACTCGGTCTCGTCCACGCCGGTCCGGGTGATCTGCCGCCGGACGTCCGTCAGCCGAAGTCCGCTCCAGGCCGCGAAGTCCTCCACCGTCGCGGGCCAGTACGCGTCCAGGTAGCGGCGGAACAGGTCGTCGAGGTCGTGCGGTTCGCGCTCCCGCGGGTCCGTCGCGCTGTACGTGTCGTCCAGGTTCCGGTGGAGCACGCCGGAGTTGGCCGCGAACGCCAGGAGGTGCGCGGGGGCTTGGCTCTTGGGGTCGAGCACGATCCCGGTCTCGGCCAGCGCGCGCACGATCCCGGCGCGGTCCTCGGGCTGCCGGAGGATCTCCCGCAGCGCGGGAAGGGCACGGGCGCACAGGTCGTCGTCGAGGCCGAGTTGGGTGCGACGCCGCTTGCCCGCCGCGATGAAGTGCGGGCCGAGGAGCCCGACGACCCAGTGGGCGTCGTCGGGGTGCAGGAGGTGCAGGGTGCCGCGCATCGCCCAGGTGCGAACGCCCTCGGTGGACAGGCCGCGGTTGCGGGCGGCCACCTCCAGCGCTCGGACGTCCTGGGCTTGGAGGGCGACGACGTCGCGGAGGTCGGCGGCGGGCTCGACGAGGCGCTGGGAGCGCATGCGGGTCGCGAGCGCCTGGTCCGCGGTCATCGGGGTGGGCACGGTGGTCGACTGTAGTGCGCGGGTCGGGGCGCCCGGATCTCGTTCCGGCACAACACCTGCTGGTGCGCCTCCGGTCACGAATTCAGCCGGCGAGCACCTGTTCGCGGAGGATGTCGGCGTGCCCGCAGTGGTGGGCCAGCTCGCGCAGGACTTGCAGGTACACCCAGCGCAGTGTGCGCGGCCCGGTCCGGTGACCGGTCACGACGGCGTCCAGCGGCAGGTTCGCGACCACCGCCCGCGCCGTCGCGCAGGCTTCCCGGTGGGCAGCCGTGACGGAGGCGACGGTGTCGTCGTCGGCGAGCCGGAAGGACTCGTCCGGGTTCCCCACCAGGCCGAGCTCCTGACGGGACGTGCCGCCGACGCACTCCTCGAACCACACCCGCTGCATCCACGTGACGTGCTTGAGCAGCCCGAGCGCCGTCGTCGCCGACGGGACGAGCCGACGGCGGGCCTGCTCCTCGGTGAGGCCGTCGAGGGTTGCTTCGAGGGAGCCGCGGTACTCCTCGACGAACGCGTCGAGCTGGGTGCGTTCGTCCTCCAGCGGCACGTCGAACGAGCCCATCGAAGTCCCCCTTCACCGCGACACCGACGATCCTAGGACTCCGGTCGCACGAGTCGGCGCAGCGGCCCGCGCCGTCGTTCGGTGCTGCCTCGTACCGCGTGCGTCGGGGGCCTGCACGAAAGGGGGACCTCTGGGTGTTGTGCTTGGGGTGCAACGGAAAGCCCCCGAAGCCTGGGGCTTCGGGGGCTTTCGCGGTCGTGGGTCAGAGCACCATGCTGCGGATCTGGCGTGCTGCCACGGAGAGGGTCGCGAGGTCCATCCTGTTGGCCTGGTTGATCTCCTCCAGGGCTGCCCGTGCGCGGGTCAGGCGGGAGGCGTTCATCTGCTCCCAGGTCTCGATCTTCTTCTCCGCGCTGTCACCGGGGTCGCTGATGCGGAGCACGTCCAGCGTGATGGAGCGCAGCGAGGAGTAGAAGTCGTCGCGCAGGGCGAGCCTGGCGAGGGCGTGCCAGCGGTTGCCGCGTTCCAGCGAGCTGACCGAGCTGAGCATGTGGTCCATGCCCAGGTGTTCGGACAGCGCGTGGTACAGCTCCGCGGTTTCCAGGTGCGACCGCTCCGGCAGCAGGCCGTCGCCGCCGCCCGCTTCGCGTTCGGCCAGCTCGGCGATCTCGGTGATGTCGAGCAGGCTGTAGGTGAACAGCTGCGAGGCGACCCGGCACGCCAGGTCCTCCGAGACGCCCGCTTTGACCAGCCTGGCGACGTGCAGGTCGAGCGAGGTGCGTTCGCGGCCCTGCAACAGGTCCGGGATCTTGTCCGCCAACTCGGTGACCACGCCTGCGAACCGGGAGATCGTCGAGCCGACCTGCAGGGGCTGCGGGCGGTTGGACAGCAGCCAGCGGGACGCGCGGTCCAGCAGGCGGCGCGACTCCAGCACCATCTCGTCGGCGACTGCGGTGTCGAGCCGGTTGTCGAGACCCCGGATCTCCTCCCAGTGCGCCTTGAGGCCGAAGATCTCGGTGACCACGGCGAACGCGCGGACCGCGTCGGTCGGGGACGCGCTGATCTCCTCGGTCAGGCGGAACGGGTAGGAGATGCCCGCGCCGTCGACGACCTCGTTGACGAGCACGGTCGTCGTGATCTGCTTGCGCAGCGGGTGCGCCGGGATGACGTTGGTGAAGCGCTCGCGCAGCTCGCTGGGGAAGTACTCCGGCAGCTTGCGGGCGAACGTCTCGATCTCCGGCAGGTCGCTGGCGAGCACGTCCTCCTTGAGCGCGAGCTTCACGTGCGCGAGCAGCGTGCACAGCTCGGGCGAGGTGAGCCCCTGCCCCGCCTTCTCCATGGCCCGGAACTGGGCGGTGCTGGGCAGCGCCTCCAGTTCGCGGTCCAGCACACCGCGCTTCTCCAGGTCCGCGACGAGCCGGGCGTGCACCGACAGCATCGGGGCGGCGTGCGCGCGGCTGACGCCCATCACGGCGTTCTGCGAGTAGTTGTCCGCCAGCACCAGGTGGCCGACCTCGTCGGTCATCTGGCCGAGCAGCTCGTTGCGCTGGTGCTGGTCGAACTTGCCCTCGCGGACGAGCTGGTCCAGCAGGATCTTGATGTTGACCTCGTGGTCGGAGCAGTCGACGCCCGCCGAGTTGTCCAGCGCGTCGGTGTTGACCTTGCCGCCCTTGCGGGCGAACTCGATCCGGCCGCGCTGGGTCAGACCCAGGTTGCCGCCCTCGCCGACCACCTTGACCCGCAGGTCCGCGCCGTTGACGCGGAGACCGTCGTTGGCCTTGTCGCCGACCTCGGAGTGCGTCTCGGTCTCGGCCTTGACGTACGTGCCGATGCCGCCGTTCCACAGCAGGTCGACCGGCGACAGCAGGATCGCCTTCATCAGCTCCTGCGGCGACAGCTTCACGACGCTCTCGTCGATGCCGAGCGCGTCGCGCACCTCGGCGGTGAGCGGGATGGACTTGGCCGTGCGCGGCCAGACCCCTCCGCCCGCGCTGATCAGCGACAGGTCGTAGTCCGCCCACGACGAGCGCGGAAGTTCGAAGAGCCGCTTGCGCTCGGCGAACGACGGTGCGGCCACCGGGGTCGGGTCGATGAAGATGTGCCGGTGGTCGAACGCCGCGACCAGGCGGATGTGCTCCGACAGCAGCATGCCGTTGCCGAACACGTCGCCGGACATGTCGCCGACGCCGACGACGGTGAACTCCTCCGACTGGGTGTTCACGCCCAGCTCGCGGAAGTTGCGCTTCACGCTCTCCCAGGCGCCCTTGGCGGTGATGCCCATGGCCTTGTGGTCGTAGCCGACCGAGCCGCCGGAGGCGAACGCGTCGCCGAGCCAGAAGCCGTAGGAGATGGCGACCTCGTTGGCGATGTCGGAGAACTGGGCGGTGCCCTTGTCCGCCGCGACCACCAGGTACGTGTCGTCGCCGTCGTGCCTGACGACCTGCGGCGCGGGGATGACCACGCCCGCGTCGAGGTTGTCGGTCAGGTCCAGCAGACCGGAGATGAACTGGCGGTAGCAGGCGATGCCCTCCGCCAGGAACGCCTCGCGGTCCAGACCCGTGTCACCCGTCGTGGCGGGCGGCCGCTTGACGACGAAGCCGCCCTTGGCGCCGACCGGCACGATGACCGCGTTCTTCACGGCCTGCGCCTTCACCAGGCCGAGCACCTCCGTGCGGAAGTCCTCCCGCCGGTCCGACCAGCGCAGACCGCCGCGCGCGACCGCGCCGAAGCGCAGGTGCACGCCCTCGATGCGGGGCGAGTACACGAAGATCTCGAACCGCGGCCGGGGCTGCGGCAGCTCGGGGATGGCCTGCGGGTTCAGCTTCACGGCCAGGTACGGGCGGGAGTTGCCGTCCGCGTCGCGGAAGAAGTAGTTCGTCCGCAGCGTGGCCTGCACGAGCGTGAGCAGGCTGCGGAGGATGCGGTCCGCGTCCAGGCTCGTCACGTCGTCGATCAGCTTCACCAGGCCGTTGGTGAGCGATTCCGTGCGCGCGGACCGGTTCGAGTCGTCCAGCGCCGGGTCGAAGCGCGCCTCGAAGAGGTGCACGAGTTCGCCCGCGACCTCCGTGTGGCCGAGCACGACGTCCTCGATGTAGTCCTGGCTGTACGGCGTCCCCGCCTGGCGCAGGTACTTCGCGTACGCGCGCAGCATCGCGGCCTGCTGCCAGGTCAGACCGGCCTGCAGCACCAGCGTGTTGAAGCCGTCGACCTCCGCCTCACCGCGCCACGCGGCGGCGAACGCCTCCTGGAAGCGGGTCTGCACGGTGTCCAGGTCCGAGGTGTTCAGCCGGTCCAGGATCTTCGGCTCGATGCGCAGGCCGAAGTCGTAGATCCAGCACACGACGCCGTCCTCGCGGACCAGGTCGTACGGGCGCTCGTCGACCACGACGACACCCATGCGCTGCAACATCGGCAGCACCTGCGACAGCGTGATCCGGTCGCCCGCCAGGAACAGCTTGAACCGCCGCTCCCCCGGCTCGGCGTCCTCCGGCACGTAGAAGACCATGTCCAGGTCGCCCGGCCGGAGCGCTTCGATGCGGCGGAAGTCGGCGAGGCCGTCCGCGGCGGGGAAGTCCTCCTTGTAGGCCTCCGGGAACGCCACGGCGAACCGCTGGCCCTGCTCGTTGGCCGACTCGGTGCCGAGACCGCCGTTGTGCCCGCCATCGGCCTGCTCGGCCAGCACGGCGTCGACCATCCGGTCGTCCCAGCTGCGCACGGCCTCGGCCAGCCGGTTCTGCAGGTCGACGGCGTCGACCTCGACCGAGCGGCCGGGGTCCGTGTGCACCATGAAGTGCACCCGCGCGAGGGCCGATTCCCCGATCCGCGCGCTGTACTCCAGGTTGATGCCGCCCAGGGCGTCGAGCAGCACCTCCTGCATGGCCAGCCGCGACGTCGTCGTGTACCGGTCGCGCGGCAGGTAGACCAGGCACGAGTAGAAGCGGCCGTACGGGTCGCGGCGCAGGAACAGCCGCAGACGGCGGCGTTCCGCGAGCGCGATCACGCCGGCGACGGTCGCGTAGAGCGTGTCCGCGTCGACCGAGAACAGCTCGGTGCGCGGGTAGTTCTGGACGACCTCCAGCATCCGCTGACCCGAGTACGAGTGCAGCGGGAATCCGGCGCGGTGGATCACGTCGCGCACGCGGCGCTCGATGACCGGGATGTCCAGCACGTCCTCGTGCAGCGCGGTCGTGCCGAACACGCCGAGGAACCGGTGCTCACCGGTCACGTTGCCGTCGGCGTCGAACGTCTTCACGCCCACGTAGTACGGGTACACCGAGCGGTGCACGCTCGACTGCGCGCTGGCCTGCGTCAACACCAGCAGCTCCGGCGAGAGCGCCTGCGCGCCCGCGTCCGGCCCGGCGGTCAGGCTGCGCGCGGCCAGGCTGTCCTGCCGCAGCACACCGAGACCGGAGGCCAGCACGGCGCGCAGCGCCGGTTCGCCGTTGGTCGCGGGATCGTCGCGGATCAGCTCGTACTGGCGGTAGCCGAGGAAGGTGAAGTGGTCGTCGGCGAGCCAGCGCAGCAGCTTCGCGCCGTCGGTGGTCTCGTCCTCCGACAGCCGCGGCGGATCGCTCTCCAGCTGGTCGGCCAACTGGTGGGCCGTCGTGGTCATCTTGTCGGTGTCCTCGACGACCTCGCGGACGTCGTTCAGCACCGCGTACAGCCTGGTCTCCAGCTCACGGGCCCGGTCCGGGTCCGTGATCAGGTCGACCTCGATGTTCATCCACGACTCGGCGATCGCGTCCGCCGGGGGCGCGGACGAGTCCGCGAGCGGCAGGACCTCGTGCAGCTCGCCGGTCACCAGGTCGCGGCGGACCACGACGATCGGGTGCACCACGCGCTGGACCTGGACACCGCCGCGGGTCAGCTCGGAGGCCACGGAGTCGACCAGGTACGGCATGTCGTCGGTGACGACCTGCACGACCGTGACCGGACACGTCCAGCCGTCGTGCGCGCGGGTCGGGTTCAGGATGCGCACGGCCGGACGACCGGGCACCCGCGATTCGGCGAGTTGGTGGTTCGACCGCACCGCACCCACCAGGTCCACCGGGTCGTCGTCGTTGACTTCCTCGGCGGGCACGTGGCGGTAGTACAAGCGGACGAGATCGGCGAGTTCCGGCGCGGTGGCGGCGGCTCGTTCGATCAATTCATCTCGAACCTGCTCAGGACTGGCCGAGCGGCTTTCACCGGGCTCGGCGTGACCGGCATCGAACTCGGAACGGGACGGGGCTCCAGTCGAGGACATGTTCAGGCGACTCTCCAAGCTATCCGGCACCTCTGTGTACCGGGTCCGTGGACCACAGTAGATGCCCGGTTCGAGCGGGGTTGCAATGCCCCGGCTACTGAATCGAACAACCTGGACGACTTTCCGGAAAGCCGATTATCGCGACTTTTCTCGTTTTTCTCGACGCCAAGGCTTTGTTACCGGTCGGAAACCTTATTAAAACCTCAAATCACATTCTCATGATTCGGGAAGTGTCCAACTGTCGTAAGGCGGACGCGACTCGCCGTCCGGTCCGGCCTCCCAGATCGGCCCGGTGGACTCCACGTCCCGGATCGGCGTCAGGTAGGTGGTCTTCTCGGACCCGGTCGGTTCCGGCCTGGCCTTCGGCGTCTCCGGTTCCGGCTCCGGGTGCGGTGCCGGGTCCGGGTCAGCGAGGTGGTGCCCGGCCCGCTCCAGCCGGTCCGGCGAGATCGGCGCCACGGGCTTCTCACCCGACGAGATCCAGTCCGCGATCTCCTCGCTCGCGGTCTGGTCGGCGGCCGGGTCGGAACGGCGGCCGGTCTCGTACGCCACCAGTGCCTCGGTGAGCAGTTCGGCCAGGCTCAGGTCGCTCTTGTGGCGACGGGACGCCCGCGCCGCGCTGGGCACCTCGATGGTCCGGTCGCCGACCACGACGGCCGTGACGAACGGGTCCGGGGGCTCGACGGGCGGAGCCTCGGCCGGGACTCGCCTGGGGAGTTCGGGCAGGTCGTCCTCGACGTCGGCCGACGTGAGGAACCGCGAACTCCCCAGGTCGAAACCGCTGCTGGTCGGCGGCATCGGGATGGGGGCCGGCTGCGGGATGGGATCGGGGTCCGGGATCGGGGGGATCTGATCCGGCTCGGGGAAGGAGGGCACCTGGTCCGGCTCGTGCTCCGGCGTGGGCTCGGTCGACGGCTGCGGAACGGTGAGGTCGTACGCGGGCGGACGAGGGAAGTCGAGGCCGAACGAGTAGTCCGGCAGTACCGGCTCGGAGGCCCCCATCGCATCGGACGCGTGCGCCGTCGAGTAGTCCGGCAGTGCGGGCTCGGTGGCCCTCGCCGCGTCGGACGCGTGCGCCGTTGAGTAGTCCGGCAGCACCGGATCGGAGGCCCGCGCCCCGTCGGACGCGTGCGGCCCCGAGTAGTCCGGCAGTACCGGCTCTGAGGCCCCCATCGCATCGGACGCGTGCGCCGCGGAGTAGTCCGGCAGTACTGGATCGGAGGACCTTGCTAGGTCGGGCGTGTGCGCTGCGGAGTAGTCGTCGGCGTGTCCCGAGTCGGTCTGCGAGTAGCCGGGCTCCCAGTTCGGACTCGTGCCGGCGGCCCAGTCGGGCCGGACGTCGGGTTCGTCGGCGCTGTCCGACCGAACTGGCTCCTCGGAGCCGAACGTCGGAACCCGCCGCACCCCGGACTCGTGGTCGAACCGGCGATCGGTGGCCGATCCCGGGTCGAACCCGGCATCGTCCCCGGCCCGGCTCGGGCTTTGACGGCCGAAACCGTCACCGGTGCCGGAGGTGTGCTGGGACTCGGGTTCGGGCACGTCGTCCGGCAGCCCCGGAAGGGCCGAAGCAGCCCCGTGGCCCGCGTCCTGGCCTAACCCGAAACCGCTGTCGGGTTCTTCGGGCCGCGACCCGCCGTTGCCCTGGCGGGCAACGAACGCGGAGCCGGCCGTGGTCGACCCCGGAACACCCGACGCCCACCCCGTCGAGTGCAGGCTGGAGCTGTGCGTCTGGTCCGCGGGACCGGACGCACCGTCGGAGGGCCAACTCGGCGTCTGGGGTCCTGCCCCACGGGAGGAATCCGAGTGGTGGTCGGCGCCCGGACCGGACTCGGCGCCAGGATCGAAAGCTGCACCCGGATCGAAGGCGGTGCTCGGATCGAAGGCGGTGGCCGCGGCCCAGTCCGGTGGCTGAGCGCTCTCGCTCCGGCTGGAGATGTCCGTGTGGGCCCAGCCCGGCGAGCTCTGCGGGAGCGCGTCGGGTGCGGACGACGCGCCGTGGCCTGAACCGGGTCGGCCCTGCGGGGTGGTGGGGTCCGGGTCCGCGGGGGTGTTGCCGGTGCGGAAGCCGTCACGGCCGAACGAGTCGGCGGACAGCCTGAAGTCGGGAGGGGTGGAGTCCTGGCCCGGTGCGGCTGTCGGCTGCGGGGGCTCGGGGGGCCGCGGGGGGTTCGCGGGGTCCGAGGCGAACACTCCCGGCGCGGTCTGCGGCTGGTGGGGTTGCTCGGAGGCCGGGCGGAAACCCGACCGGCCAAGGGAGTCCGCGCCCAGGTGGAAGTCGGGACCGATGTGCGCGGCGGGACCGACGGGCGAAGCGTCCGCCGGGTGGCCGCCCGGCGGGGGCGCGTCAGGAGTGGTTCGGCGCGTCGACCGCGGTGGTTCGGGTGGACGCGGTGGTTCCACGACTGACGGAGGCTGCGGGGCCCGAGCGGTGGGGATCGTCGGGCCCTTGGCGAAGGCCGCGCTGATGCCCGGAGCGGGGCGTTCCACGGGCAGGCCGTCGGCGCCGACCGCGGGGTGGACCGTGGTGGGGGCGTCGAAGAGGTCCGACGGCGGAGGTTTCGGTCGGCCGTCCTCGGAGCGGAGGCGGTGCGGGGGCTCCACCCGCCACTTCGGGGTTTCCGGCGCAGGCTGTCGGGGGGCCTCGGGGGTGCTGGTCGCCGCCGCGGGGTCGGCGGCGGGTGGCTGGGGGCTCGCGTCGTCGTCGGAGTCCGGAGCGCGCCTGCGACCGCCCGTGCGGCGCTTGTCCATCAGGCCCGCGGCCTTGAGGGTGTCGAGGACGTTCGCGACCTCCCGACCGGCATCGGGAGTGCTGTCCGGTGCGGTGTCCGAGGCAGTGGTTTCCGAGGCCGTGGTGTCTGCGGCGGAAGCGCCCAACGCAGCGGGGTTCGAGGCGGAGGTGCCCGGAGCAGTGGGGTTGGGTGCGGGGTCGGGCGTCGGTTCCGATGCGGCCCGCCCGGCGGCCCAGGGAGCGGTCGGGGCCGAGGGCTCCACGGGCGGAGTCGGCACGGTGTCTTCCTCGGCCGCTTCACGGGCGGCGCGGCGGCGGCCGCTGCGCATCGCTCCGGCGGCGGCGATCAGACCGGTGGCGGGGATGGCGGTCTCGTCGGTCGGCTGGGCACTGCCAGACGGCTGGGAACCGCCGGGCAGCTCGGTCGCCGTCTGGTCGCGGTCTTCGGCGCGACGGCGCCCGCCGGCCGCCGGGGGTTCGGTGCCCTCCGGGGCGTTCGAGCCGAACGGCTGGACCAGGCGCCAACGGTCGGCCGCGTGGGCCCGAGCGGCGGAGATGCCCTCGACGGTCATGTCCTCGGCGGCCCGCAGGGCGCGCTTGACGCGCACGCCCTCCTGCTTGGGGGGCTGGACGGGCCGCCACTGGCGGAGCTGCTGCTTGAGTTCGGGCGCCAGCACCGCGTCGGCGGGCGGCTGGCTGCCGCGCATCGCGCCCTGAGCGGACGAGGTGCGGCCGTCGCCGGGGCGCAGCAGGGCGCCGAGCTGCTCGTGCGGGCTCACCGGCTGGCGGTGGGCTCCGGAGAACTCGGCCGCCAGGCGGGCGCGCACGGCGTAGACGGCGCGGGCGCGGCGACGTTCGGCGGCGTGGGCGGAGCGCAGGTCGGTCAGCGCCTCCGCCAGGTCGCCGGAGACCTCGTGGACGTGGGCCAGTGCCAGCAGGCTCTCGGCCAGGAGGGTGTCCAGCTGGTGGCGCTGGGCGCTGTCCGCCGTGTCGCGGAGCATGCCCCGGGCCAGGTCGACCCGACCCGCGGGCAGGTGGACGCGGGTGGCCAGTGCCAGCCGCAGCCAGCCGACATCGCCTGCGGACGGCGCGCGGACCGGGAGGTCCAGCAGCGGGGAGCCGACCTCGGAGGCCTCGCCGAGGCGGTTGGAGTCCATGAGGGCGCAGACCAGTTCCAGCGTCAGCTTCGCCCGGACCTGGCCGCTGTCGACGGACGGGTCGGCCAGCTTCGCCAGCAGTTCCAGACCCTTGCCCGCCGCGTCGGTGGCGGCCTGGAGGTCGCCCCACCGGCGGTGCTGCGCCGCCGCGGAGGCGTGCAGCAGGCCGCGTTGCAGCAGGCGGGTGTCGGCGTCGAGCAGGGTGTCGGCCACGTAGAGCTGGTCGGCCTCGCTCAGCGCCATGCCCAGCTGCGGGCCGCGGCCGATGGTGACCAGGCAGTCGCCCGCCTGCACCAGCGCGGCGGCGCGGAGGGCGTGCGGCACGCCTTCCGCCGCCAGTACCGGGCGGACCGCGCCGAAGCCCGTCAACGGGGCTCCGACGGCGGTCGCGCACGCGGCCAGTTCGATCCGCAGGCGCCAGGAGGTCTCCTGCTCGCCCGCCTTCTCCGACGCGCGCAGCGCGTCGAGGGCCCGGTCCGCGATGCGGACACCGCGGCCCATCCGGTTGCTGGCGAAGATCACCAGCGACTCCGCCCGCAACCGGTCGACCTCGTCACGGCGGGTCGAGGCGAGCGCGACGGCTCGCTCACCGAGCACCAGAGCAAGCTCCGGTGCCCGCCAACGCAGCCGCCAGGCGGGCACGACCAGCGTGCTCACCTCGACGTCCGCCTGCGCTTCGCCTCTCGCCGCCATGCGTCCCGGCTCAGTCCCGAGTCAGCTTGCGGTAGGTGACCCGGTGAGGCCTCGCGGCCTCGGCCCCGAGACGGCTGAGCTTGTTCTTCTCGTAGCCCTCGAAGTTGCCCTCGAACCAGTACCACTTGGCCGGGTCCTCGTCCGTGCCCTCCCAGGCCAGGATGTGGGTGGCCACGCGGTCCAGGAACCACCTGTCGTGCGAGATCACGACGGCGCAGCCGGGGAACTGCTCCAGCGCGTTCTCCATCGAGCCGAGCGTCTCGACGTCCAGGTCGTTCGTCGGTTCGTCCAGCAGGATCAGGTTGCCACCCTGCTGGAGGGTCATCGCCAGGTTCAGCCGGTTGCGCTCACCACCGGAGAGCACGCCCGCGGGCTTCTGCTGGTCCGGCCCCTTGAACCCGAACGCGCTGACGTACGCCCGCGACGGCATCTCCACGTTGCCGACGTGGATGTAGTCGAGGCCGCCGGAGACGGTCTCCCACACGGTCTTCTTGGGGTCGATGCCCGAGCGGTTCTGGTCGACGTAGGACAGCTTGACCGTCTCGCCGACCTTGACCTTGCCGTCGTCCGGGTTCTCGAGCCCGACGATGGTCTTGAACAGCGTCGTCTTGCCGACGCCGTTCGGGCCGATCACGCCGACGATGCCGTTGCGCGGCAGGTCGAACGTGAGGTCCTCGATCAGGACCCGGTCGCCGAAGCCCTTCTTCAGGTCGTTGACCTCGACCACGACGCTGCCCAGACGCGGGCCCGGCGGGATCTGGATCTCCTCGAAGTCGAGCTTGCGGGTCTTCTCCGCTTCGGCCGCCATCTCCTCGTAGCGGTCGAGGCGGGCCTTGGACTTGGCCTGGCGGGCCTTGGCACCCGACCGGACCCAGTCCAGCTCGTCGCGCAGCCGCTTCTGCAGCTTCTGGTCCTTCTTGCCGGAGATGGCCAGGCGCTCGGCCTTCTTCTCCAGGTACGTCGAGTAGTTGCCCTCGTACGGGTGGGTCTTGCCGCGGTCGATCTCCAGGATCCACTCGGCGAGGTTGTCCAGGAAGTACCGGTCGTGAGTGACGGCGAGAACGGCGCCCGCGTACCCGGCGAGGTGCTGCTCCAGCCACAGGACGCTCTCCGCGTCCAGGTGGTTGGTGGGCTCGTCGAGCAGGAGCAGGTCGGGCTTGCTGAGCAGCAGCTTGCACAGCGCCACCCGGCGGCGCTCGCCACCGGACAGCTTGGTCACGTCCGCGTCCGGCGGCGGGCACCGGAGGGCGTCCATCGCCTGGTCGAGCTGGGAGTCGATGTCCCACGCGTTGGCGTGGTCCAGGTCCTCCTGGAGGGCCCCCATCTCCTCCATCAGCTCGTCGGAGTAGTCGGTGGCCATCTTCTCGGCGATCTCGTTGTACCGGTCGAGCTTCACCTTGATCTCGCCGAGGCCCTCCTCGACGTTGCCGAGGACCGTCTTCTCCTCGTTCAGCGGGGGCTCCTGCTGGAGGATGCCCACCGTGTAGCCGGGAGCCAGGTACGCCTCACCGTTTCCCGGTGTGTCCAGACCGGCCATGATCTTGAGGACGCTCGACTTGCCCGCCCCGTTGGGGCCGACGACGCCGATCTTGGCACCGGGGAGGAACATGATCGTGACGTCATCAAGGATGACCTTGTCCCCGTGCGCCTTGCGCACCTTCTTCATGGTGTAAATGAACTCGGCCATGGCCGCGATCGTAGAGCGGTGCCGATCGAGCAAGAACCGCGGTTGCCAGCAGTGCGTCTTTCGACACTGAAGAGTTAACTCCGGCGAGGGTCACCCACACCTGCAACACACCCCGTTCGGGGCATGTGATCAGTGGTTGCGCAGCGCGTTGACCAGCTCATCCTCGGACATGCCCGACCGGCCGTCGATGTCAAGTTCCGACGCCCGCTCGCGCAGGTCCTCCCCGGTCCACTCCTCGTAACTGGCGGCGCGGCCACCTCTGGCGCCGACCTCCGACCTTCCCCCCTTCGCGCTCGCGTTGGCGATCCGTGCGGCCTTCTCCTGGGAGGCGCCCTCGTCGCGCAGCTTCCGGTACATCTTCTCGTCCTCGGTGCTCGGATCGGGCATCTTCTCCACCTCCGCGCGAGGGTTACCCCGAGCGGACGCGCACCCAACCCCCAACCGTCACAACGGCGCGTCGACCACCTCCCGCGCCCGCTCGTCCTCCTTGCGCGGCGCCACGATGTCCGGCATGCCGGGTATGGGCACATCGGCCGATCCGGACCGGCTGTGCTCGATCACCACCCGACCCCACTGCAGGTTCGCGCCGACCGCCACCGCCTCGATCTCGGAGATGTTCCGCCGCTCCCCGCCCAGCTCGTAGTCGCGGTTGCGGAGCCTCCCCGCGACGACCACCGAGTCGCCCTTCGCCAGGGCCTTGCCCACCTCGTCGGCCAGCCGCCGCCAGCACGTCACGTTCAGGAACAGCTTGTCCCCGTCGACGAAGTCCTTCTTGTCCTGGTCGTACCGCCGGGCCACGGACAGGACCCGGAACGTGGCCCGGCTGAAGCCCGAGGCGAGCTCCCGGTGCGTGACCTCGCTCGCCACGACGCCGACAACCGTGATCGCCGTTTCATTCCAACCCATCGCCGTGCCTCCTGGTTCCCTGCTGCCCGTTCCGTCACGACAAGCTTCCGACCTGCGCCGGAAGCATGGAAGGACGAGTTCCGGAACTGTGGACAACCACCCGGCCTGTGGACAGGTGGCGATCTTGGAAGCGGAATCGTCGGACCCCCGTGGTAGTGCGAGCCAGACTGAGTGAGCGCTCACTCCTTGACATGAGTGAGCACTCACTCATACAGTGGCGACATGTCCGACGAAGGCACGACCCGGCGTCGCCGAGCGCCCGCGATGAGCCTGGAGGACCGCCGCGAGGCGCTCGTCCAGGCCACCATCCCGCTCCTGCTGGTGCACGGCGCGAACGTCACCACCAACCAGATCGCCAAAGCCGCCGACGTCGCGGAAGGCACGGTCTTCCGGGCCTTCAAGGACAAGCAGGAACTGCTGGCCTGCGCGCTGCGGAGCGCCATGGAGCCGAACACCGAGATCGAGCTGATCGACCGGATCCCGGTCACCGCGCCGATCGAGGAGCGGCTGACCGGCGCGGTCAAGGCCGTCACCGGCTACCTGGACCGCATGTGGTCGCTCATGAGCACCTTGCAGGACACGGGCTTCGACCCGCACAAGGAGGGCGGCGAGCGCAAGGGCCCGCCGGAGGAGATGCAGCGGGTCATGCGGCGCATCGCCGAGCTGTTCGAGCCCGACGCCGACCGCCTGAAGATCGAACCGCTGCTGGCCGCCCGGCTGCTGATGGGCTTCGTGTTCACGAACCGGATGCAGCACAAGGGTTTCGGCGAAGGCGCGGCGGAATCGGAGCAGCTGGTCCAGCTGTTCCTGCACGGCACCATCCGAACCGGGGGAGAGAAATGACCGACCTGATGATCGAGGCGCGGGACGTCACCAAGGCGTTCGGCGACGTGAGAGCGCTCGACGGGGTGAGCATCGCGGTGCCGAGGGGCACGGTGCTCGGCCTGCTGGGCCACAACGGCGCGGGCAAGACGACGCTGGTCAACGTGCTGACCACGTTGCTGCCGCCCGATTCCGGCACCGCGCGCGTCGGGGGGTTCGACGTGGTCGAGCAGGCGCACGACGTGCGCAGCCGGATCGGCCTGACCGGCCAGTTCGCCGCCGTCGACGAGCAGCTGTCCGGCACGGACAACCTGGTGCTGATCGCGCGGCTGCTCGGCGCGAGCCCGCGGGAGGCGCGGCAGCGGGCGGGTGAGCTGCTGGAGCTGTTCGACCTGGCGGACGCCGCGAAGCGCCCGTCGCGCACCTACTCCGGCGGTATGCGCAGGCGCCTGGACCTGGCGGCGGGCCTGGTCGGCCGCCCGGACGTGATCTTCCTGGACGAGCCGACGACCGGCCTCGACCCGTCGAGCAGGCTGAGCATGTGGGAGATCGTGGAACGACTGGTCTCCGACGGCACGACGGTGCTGCTGACCACGCAGTACCTGGACGAGGCCGACCGGCTGGCCGACTCGATCACCGTGCTGTCCGAGGGCAGGGTCGTCGCCTCCGGCACCAGCTCGGAGCTCAAGGCCCAGGTCGGCCAGCGCACGGTCACCGTGACCCTCGCGACCGCCTCCGACCTGCCGAAGGCCATGCGGTCGCTGGAACAGGCGGGCCTGCAGCCGGTGCTCGACGCCGAGCACAACACCCTCACCGCTCCCGTGACCGCGTCGCGCGAGCTGGCCGTCGTGGTGCGCGCGCTGGACGAGGTCGGCCTGGAGGCCAGCGAACTGGCCCTCGGCGAACCGACGCTCGACGACGTGTACCTCACCCTCGCCGCCAACAAGGCCGCCTGAACAGGAGCTGGGCATGACTTCCACCCTCGATCGAACGCCCGCCGCCGCGGCGGCCACCACGTGGCGCGGCAGCGGTTTCGGCACCCAGGTGCTGGTGCTGACGCAGAGATCCCTCCGAGCGGTCGTCAGCGATCCGCGCATGGTGGTCTTCAGCGTCCTCCAGCCGCTGATCATGCTGACGCTGTTCAGCCAGATCTTCGCCAGCATCGCGAACACGCCGGGCTTCCCGCAGGGCGTGGCCTACATCGACTTCCTGATGCCCGCGATCCTGGTGAACACCGCGATGCAGTCCGCGCTCCAGGCGGGTGTCGGGCTGGTGACCGACATGAAGAACGGCGTGCTGGCGCGGTTCCGCTCGCTGCCGATCCGGTTGAGCTCCGTGCTGATCGCGCGCAGCCTTTCCGACCTGGTGCGCACCGCGTTCCAGCTGCTGATCATGATCGTCTTCGCCGTGCTGGTCTTCGGCTTCTCCCCGGCGGGCGGCTTCTTCGGCGTGGCGGCCGCGCTGGCGCTCGCGCTGATCGTCGGCTGGGGCCTCGGCTGGGTGTTCCTGGCCATCGCGGCCTGGCTGCGCAACGCCGAGCTGATGCAGACCGTCGGCTTCCTGGCGATCTTCCCGCTGATGTTCGCCTCCAGCGCGTACGTGCCGATCACCGGCCTGCCGGGCTGGTTGCAGGCGATCGCGGGCGTCAACCCGCTCACGCACGCGGTCGACGCCGCACGGGGGCTCGCGCTGGCCCAGCCGGTGACCGGCGCGGTCGCCGCGATCGCGACCAGCCTGGCCATCGCCGCCATCGGCGGGGCGTTCGCGGTGAAGGGCTTCCGCAAGCCCCTCTAGTCGCCGGACATCTTCTTCAGCATCGCGTTGTACGCGGTCAGGTCCGCGTCGCCGTCACCGTCCGCCCGCCGGTCCGACCGGCGGGCGTCGCGGCTGTCGGACCTGGCCCACTGCACGAGCAGCGCCACCATCACGACCAGCAGCGGCAGCTCCCCGGCCGCCCAGGCGATGCCGCCGCCGAGCCGCTGGTCCTCCAGTTGCGACGCGACCCACGGCAGGCCGAGCGCGCGGTAGAAGTTGTCGCCGATGACGGTCTGGGAGCTCATCAGCGTGATGCCGAAGAACGCGTGGAACGGGATCGACGCGAACAGCAGTCCCAGGCGGCCGAGCGGGGGCAGCCGGTTCGGGGCCGGGTCGATGCCGATCACCGGCCAGTAGAAGACGTAGCCGACCAGGATGAAGTGGGCGTTCATCGCCAGGTGCGCCCAGTGGTTGGGCAGCGCGGCGTCGAACAGGCCGGAGAAGTACAGGCCGTAGAACGACCCCACGAACAGGAACAGCGCGACGAACGGGTTGGTCAGCAGCTTCGCGACCGGTGACTGCACGAACGCCAGGATCCAGTCGCGCGGACCGGTCGGCCCGTCCTTGCCCGACGTCGGCAGGGCGCGCAGCGCCAGCGTCACGGGGCCGCCGAGCACCAGCAGGATCGGCGCCAGCATGGACAGCAGCATGTGCGCCCCCATGTGCACGCTGAACATCGCGGGCGCGTACCGGCCGATGCCGGAGGACGTGGCGAACAGGATCGTGAGGCAGCCGAGCACCCAGGCGACCGTGCGGCCGACGGGCCACCTGTCGCCGCGCTTGCTGAGCCTGCGCACGCCCAGCAGGTACAGCGCGGCGAGCACGAGGGAAGCCGTGCCGAAGATCAGGTCGAACCGCCAGTCGAAGAACATCCGGAACGCGGTGGGCGCGCCCGCCAGGTCGTAGCCGATGCGCAGTTCCACCGTGCTGGGCAACGCCTTGCCGTCGGTCGGCGGAGGCGTGCGGCTCAGCGCCGCCGCGATGCCGAGCGTGACGAACATCAGCAGGACCTCGATGCCCGCCAACCGGAGCAGCGCGGCGCCCGAACCGGTCTCCACGACGTTGCGGACGCCCCGGACCCGTTGCAGGTAGCCGATCACGCCCAGCAGGAGCAGCGCGGCCGTCTTGGCCACCACGAGCAGGCCGTAGTTCGTGGTGAACAGGTCGCCCAGCGGCATCCGCACCAGCGCGTTGACCACGCCGGAGACGGCCATGACGATCCAGCACACCAGCGCGATCGCGGAGAACCGGGTCGTGGCCAGCGCGAGGTCCTGCCCGCGGCGGCGACCGTGCGCCAGCAGGGCGATGAGCCCGCCGACCCACACCGCGGCGGCCACGAGGTGGAACAGGAGGCTGTTGGTGGCCACGTCGTGCGAGCCGCCGCCGGACGAGTGCCCGGTCACCGCGACCGGCACCAGCGCGAAGATCGCCACGAAGAACAGGACCGCCGTCCACCCCCACGACAGCACGATCGTGCTGCCCAGCGCGATCAGCGCCACGATGACGGCGGTGATCATCCACGCGCGGGCCTGCTCGATCAGCCCGGCGGCCTGGAACAGCTCGGCCGGGTCGAACATGGTCGACACGGGTTGGCCGAACGCGTCGGCTGCGGTGAACGGCACGGCCAGCACGGCGCCGAACGTCCACAGCAGCGCGGTCCACCCGGCCGTGCGCAGCGCCGCGTACCCGTCGGCGGCCAGCAGCCCGGACGGCTGCGGCGGCACCAGGAACGCGGCCAGCAGCAGCGATCCGATGGTCACGACCGCTGCGGACTCGGTGAGGACCCGCACGACGATCAGGCCTGTCCGGTCGTTGCCCGTCGCGGTCAGGAGACCGGCCGCGACGAGCGCCGCCATGCCGGACCCGACCACCAGCAGGGGGACCAGTCCGGTTCGCCTCCTGCGGGGCTTCGGCGGGGACTCGACGTCGGTGAGGGCTTCGGATGGCACGCTCCGAGCCTAGGCGGCTTGTCACCCCCCGGCGTTCCGGCCCGATCCCAGCCCTTCCGACGGCGGACGAGAGCGCCGGAACGCCTTCGGACCCACTACGGTTTCGCCCCGTGACCCGCCCTTCTCGCGCGCTGCCGTTCGTGGTGGCGGCGCTGGCCCTCACGGGCTGCAGCTACAGCGTCAACGGCTCGGCGCTGCCCGACCCGAACACCCCGTCCACGACCGCGACGAAGACCTCGGCGCCCTCGTCGCCGGCCGCGACGGGCCCCGCGCCGAAGATCGCGAAGCCCCGCACGGTCGCGGGCGTGGACCCGTGCGGGATGCTGGACGCGAACGACCTCAAGGGCATCGGCGTGTTCAAGCGCGACCCCCGCCGCCAGGACGACACGATCCAGGAGTCGTGCCAGTACCTGCTGAACGACGGCAGCCCCAACGGGCGGACCGTCGTCACGGCCCTCTACCAGCGCTACGAGCAGGTGCGGGAACGGCAGAGGGGTGGCGCGGAGCAACTCGTGGAAGGCCACTCGGCGTGGCTGTTCTGCCAGTTGAGCGGGCCCGAGGAGGTCTG
This sequence comes from Umezawaea sp. cmx-9-4, assembly GCA_049997955.1. GTDB lineage: Bacteria > Actinomycetota > Actinomycetes > Mycobacteriales > Pseudonocardiaceae > Umezawaea. The sequence goes on from JAEBDY010000008.1 coordinate 83,376, forward strand.
CACGGCCACGATCGCGGTGAACGCGAACCGCAGCGTCCTGGTCGCGATGGCCCAGACCGGCGGTGTGCCCGAGCAGATGGTGGTCGTGATGGCGCCGCTGCTCAAGGCCGCGCTGACACGGATTCCGGTCGCGTAGCGGCCGGTTCGCGGCGGCGGGCCCGGGACGTGAGCCACACCAGCGGCACCATCAGCGCGCAGACGACCGCCACGAAGCCCAGCGACACCGTGAGCGAGCTGAGGTGGGCGAGTCCGCCGACGATCGGCGGACCGGCGAGGAACCCCGTGTAGGCGATGGTGGTCACCAGGCCCAGTTCACGTTCGCCGCCGGTGCCGTCGGCGCGGCGACCGGCGTCCCCGGCCAGGTCCATGATCACCGGGAACGCGAACGCCAGCCCCAGTCCGGCGAGCGCGAACCCGAGGTAGCCCGCGGCGGCGGTCGGGACGACCACGGCCCCCGCCAACCCGATCGACGCGATCACCGCGCCGCCCACCAGCAGCCGGTACGGACCCCAGCGCCGCTGCACGGGCTCCCCCGACAGCCGGGCGAGGGCCATGGTGATGGAGAACACGGCGTACGCGGCGGCCGCCGCGGCGTCGCCCATCCCCCGTTCCCGCACCAGGAACAGCGCGGACCAGTCGGCGGACGCGCCCTCCGCGATGGCCGAGCAGAACGCGATGCCCGCCAGCAGCCACAGGACCGGACGGCGCAGCACGGTCGGCTGCGGGCCGACGGCGACCTCGCGGTGCCGTTCCCCGGACTCCCCCGGCACCTGGCGCTGCACCACCAGCAGCACCACGAGTCCGACGGCGGCGGCGAGCAGGAAGTGCGGCAGGGGGCTCCACGACGCGGCCGCGGCGAACCCGGCGCCGACCGAGCCGATCAGACCGCCGAAGCTGAAGCCCGCGTGGAACTGCGGCATCAGCGGCCGGTCGAGTTCCCGCAGGACGCCGACCGCCGCGATGTTCATGGACACGTCCAGCGCGGCGATGCTCGCCCCCAGCAGGAACAGCGCCAGGCCGAGGTGGAGCGGGGTGGACGCCAGCGCCAGCAGCGGGAGGACCAGGGCGCTGGCGACCCCGCTGGCCAGCACGAGGCGGCGCGCGCCGAACGCCGCGCAGACGCGGGCCGCGAACGGCGCGGTGAGCGCCAGGCCGATGCTCGCGCCGAGCAGCGACAGCCCCAGCGTGCCCTCCCCCGCGCCGACCTGGGACGCCAGCGCGGGCACGCGGGCGGCCCACGAGCCGAAGACCGCGCCGTTGAAGACGAAGACGATGAACACGGCAAGTCGTGGTGACAGCAAGGCGGTCCTCCCCTGGGATCTCCACCAGCATGACTGAAGCGCTTCAGATCCGTCCAGTCCGATCACGGCGACCAGTGGCTACCCTCTGCGGTGTGGATGTGGCCCGACCGCGCAAGCCGACCCTCGACACCGTCGCCGGTGTCGTCGGGGTTTCGCGCGCCACGGTGTCCAACGCCTACAACCGCCCCGACCAGCTGTCCGCCTCGCTGCGCGAGCGGATCCTGGCCACCGCGCTCGACCTCGGCTACGCCGGACCGGACCCCGTGGCCCGCAGTCTCGCGACCCGGTCGAGCGCTGCCGTCGGCTTCATGCTCGGCCAACCGCTCACCGCGGCGTTCTCGGACCCGGCGGTCAGCGTGGTCCTCGACGGACTGGCGTCCACTGTGGACGGCCGTGACCACTGCCTGGTGCTGATGCCGGGCAACGAGACCGGCGGACCGCGGCCCGAGACCGTGGCCAGGGCGCAGGCCGACGTGTTCGTGGCGTACTCCCTGCCCGACGACGCGCCCGCCCTCGCCGCCGTGCGCGCCCGAGGCCTGCCGCTCGTGGTCATAGACCAACCGGTGCTGGCAGGCGCCGCGCGCGTCGAAGTGGACGACACGGGTGGCGCCCGTTCGGCCGCGGAGCATCTACTCCTGTTGGAGCATCGGCGTTTCGGCGTGCTCACGTTCGCGCTGAGCCCCGGCGGCGGTTCCGGCCCGGCCGGCGAGCGCCGCCGGGCCGAGGCGACGTTCCGGGTCACCAGGGACCGGCTGACGGGCTACCTCGACGTGCTGGCGGCGGCCGGGATCACCGACGTGCCGATCTGGGAAGCCAGTGGCAGCAGACGGGAACTGGGCCGCACGGGCACGAGATGGCTGCTGGAGCAGGACCCCAGACCCACCGCCCTGCTCTGCGCGTCCGACGAGCTCGCCTTCGGCGCCCTGCGGGCCGTGCGCGACGCCGGGCTTTCCACGCCCGACGACGTGTCGGTCACCGGCTTCGACGACGTGCCCGACGCCAAGCACGCGGACCCGCCGTTGACCACGGTGCGGCAACCGCTGGCCGAAAAGGGACGAAGAGCGGGCGAACTGGCGCTGAGGCTGCTCGACGGCGACAGCCCCGGCGGACCGATCAGAGTGCCCGTGGAACTCGTGTTGCGGGCTTCCACCTGTCCCCCAAGGTGATCTGCGTCACTTTCACCTCTTCTTAACCATATTTCGGGTCTCCGAACGGAAACGGTCAAACGTCCTCCGGCGATGAGACCGTTGGGGACGGCTACGCTGCTACGGCACGTGGTCGGCATCCCCTCTAGCCTCCGTAGCTCAGTGGAGAGAGCGAGGGACTTCTAATCCCGAGGTCGCAGGTTCGAATCCTGCCGGGGGCGCTGCAGGTCAGATCGATTCAGAAGGATACTAAGGTGTCGGTTTTGCGAGGTTTTTTGACCGGTCGTGACATGAGTCGTGGCATACAGACCCATCGGCGATAGTCCAAACAGCCCAGCGAGACCGCTCCGCAACGATTGACAGCAACAAAGGGTACGCATCAATTTACGCACTGTGCGTAACAGTGTCATGGAGTCAGGGCTGGATAAGCGGCTGGTAGGAGCTCCATAGCGCTCCTACCAGCCACAACAACTTCACCACACCCCTGCTAGCTCAAAATGCAACATACGTCAAGTCCAATTCGCCCCGATCGCGCACACATCCGCACGAAACCAGAATGCCGACGACACCCTCAGCCGGATATCGAACGGCGATGAGCGCAGCGCAAGCGGCAGTGACCTACGGAATTTCGGAATAACTCTCGGCTCACTGGTTCTCGGCCGCAGCCGACACCGCCGTCCGACCTCAGCCACCCTCGGCACCGTCTGCCGACGCAACACGCATCCGTAACCGCAGTGCGCGAAGTAGCGCCCCGGCAGTGCCAACTTCCCACCGCTGGGCGTACCGACGGCTGAGCCACCAGCAGGCCGGCGTGGCCAAAGCAACCGGCGACCAATCGGTGTCGAAGAGTTCAGCTACACTGAATACGTCTCACAGAACATGTATTCTGTAAATCTCCGCAGCTCAGGTGGTGCGAGATGAAAGAACTAGGCGGATGGATGCCAGCCAGGGCCGCTGCCGAGCAGCTCGGCGTGTCCAGGACCCAAATCCACCGCCTGGTCGACAGCGGCCACCTCGAGGGCCAGCAACCCGGACGCGAACTGTTCGTCAGCGCCGCCTCCGTGCAGCACCGTGCCCAAGTCGTGCGCCCCCGCGCAGGTCGCCCCTTGTCACCGCGCATGGCCTGGGCGGTCCTGGCCTTCGCCTCCGGCCGATCACCCAGCTGGATCAGCCCCCCCGAGAAGGTACGGGTCCGCAAGTACGTCAAAGCTTCACTTGCCCGGTGGCCCAGCGGACTCGCGCGGCGCGCCGAGGTCCACCGGGTCCGGATGCTCCCTCACATCCTGAAGGGGCTTCGCTCCACACCCGAGGTTGCTCTTGGTGGAGCAGATGCCGCCGCGGGGTACGGCTCGCTCCTGGTCGGCTCGGAGGTCAGCGAGTTCTACATCTCGGCAGCCGTGCTAGTCGATCTGAAGGACGCCAAGGGCATCCGGTGGAACAGCCCCGAGACCGAAGCCAACGTCATCCTGCGCGTAGTACCACCCACGCTGTCCGCCGCCACCATCGCCGAAATCCTGGGGCAACCACTCGCTCCCCTTGCCGCCGCCGCTGCCGACCTGCTCGATCGAGGCGATGACCGTTCGGTCTCGGCGGCCTTGGCACTGCTGAAATCGGTGCGGCTACCGTAACGGTGTGACATCTGCTCGATGGCCGGAGCTGCCCGTGCTCGGCGACGTTGCCCTGCCCGCTCTGCCAGGGGATGCCGACCAGGTGCTCTGGCCGGGCTTGTTCGACCTCGCCGACAACCTCCCGACGAACCACGTCGTCATCGGCGGAGTGATGGTCCACCTGCACGGCGCGGTCGCCGGCCGCCACTCCCAACGGCCGACCCGCGACATCGACGTCCTACTCGACGTCGGCGTCATGCCCAGTTCGATCAAGGACGCCGTCCGGATCCTGAACGGCATGGGCTACCGCATCGCCCAGAACAGCCCCGACGAGTCATCCCACCGCTACATCGGACCTGCGGGCGAAACGGTCGACGTGCTCGCCCCCGCAGGGGTGAAACCGCCACCGGACCTGACCACCACACCGCCGGGGCGAACGATCGAGGTCTACGCCGGGAAAGGCGCACTCCAGCATCGCGTGCTCATCCGAGCGTCCTACGGCGGCCGCGTCTCCTACATACCGGTCCCCGACCTACCCCGCGCGATGCAGCTGAAGGCAGCGGCCTACGCGAGCCAGTGGCGACGATCGCAGGCATTGGCGTTCGACAGCCGCCACCTCACCGACCTGGTGCACCTGGTCACGCTCATCGACGACGTCACCGAGGTACTCACCCACCTCGGCACCGCACCACCCGCAGGACACCTCTCACTGGCCGAGATTCTGGACAACACCGCCCACCACGCTTGGGCTGCTGCCGGTACGGCCACAGTGGACGCACAATTGAACTGGGAAGTACTACGCCAGAGATAACAACGGTCACCGTCGATGAGCGTCAAGGCCGACAGGTTGGTCCCGGACGTCCTAGACCGCGCTCAACCATGGACGAGGCCCAACTGAGCAACAAGTCCGGTGGATCGACTGGGCTGCACCCGTTTCCGACACCAGTGACGGCGTGACATGCCCAGCCCTGACCGCACTGCTGGCGAGCCGATTGCCACAACCGGTCTCATCGGGCTCGTCACAGCCTTTGACAGAGTGCATCATCAGCTTGTCACCGCCCGGTACCCATGGGTACATTGGGTACCGATGAGGAGGTGCTTTGATGGCCGACACCGCTGTACTCAAGGTCGACACTTCCACCCACGCCCTGGTCGCCCATGGCGCGACCGCACTGCGCATGACGCACAAGGAACTCGTCGGGGAAGCCGTCCGTGAGTACCTGGCCACCCGCCGCGACACGATCAACGCCCGACTGCGTGCCGTCATGGCCCAGATCGACGACACCGAGGCAAGCCAAGTCGCCGCGCTGACCGGCCTGTCTCCCGAACGCATCGCCGAACTGGGCGGAGTACCCGAGTAGCCGATGGCCGTCCGACCCACACTGCGCTGTCTGACCCAGGATCTCGGACTGACGATTCCTGCGGCCGATGTCGCGCTCGACGAGATCGACCACTCACTGCTGAACAAGGCCTCCGCCCAGTTCGCCGACCCTGCTGGCCTCCGCGAACGCATCCTGTCCATCGACGACACCGTGATGTTCAAAGTCAAGGTGCAACGGTGGCGCGCGGCCGCCTGGATCGACAACAACGATCAGACCTGGCTCGTCGCGGCCGGCCAACGGGAAGCCGGATCCAGGGACGACTTCTACCAAGCCCTCGCCTCGGCCGCGCGTACGGCCAAAGCGAGGTACAACAGCGAGCGCACCCCACCGTTGCAGACAGACGTCCACACGGCGTCCTGGCTGCCGAACGCCGACGATCGTGACCGCTACATCCTCGAGGCGGGACTGCGTTTCCGCCGCGAACTCAAGGCAACCGTGCTCATGTTGACCCGGAACTCGTTGCTGGACGGCTACGAACACACGGCCGAGATCGGCGGGATGACTCTCGGGATCCAAATTCGCGCTGAGGACGGCCACGAAACCTACGTGGCCCTCCGCATCATCGGCGCCGTCCCGGATAGGTTCCTCGCGACTGTCCTGGTCCTGGTACCTGGATGCGACCGCAACGGCTGGGGCTACGAACTGGCGATGCCCGACCGCGAACTGGCGGACAACGAACAGGTCTGGTCGAACATGATGGAACCCGCAGCCGCCGCACAACTTCTCGACGCCGATCGCACCTCGTAGATCACCTCTTCTGCCAGCATTGCAGCCGCACAGGCCCAAATTGCCGTCCTGGTCTGCTTCTACCTTCGTCGCGACGATGATTCACACCCGGCAAGATCACCCGACTGCGGATGCACTGTGCGCGACACAACCGCGCATTGCACCCAATTAAATATGGCCAGGAAGTTATTTCCAATGATATTTCAGACCTCTGCAACGACATGTACGACTTAGAATCAAACAACAAGAGGACAGCTCTACATAAAGTAGTATTTTCATTGCAGAATCCGGCCCACTCGCACGCTAATCAAGGATTGAAATAGCGTCCACATAAATTCCGCATCGAAACATCTAACCTTTGCGCTCACGATTTTAGACTAAACGTTCTTGAACTGCGCGAGAATGCGATCAACAAGCCCACATCCAACTCCATCCGGCTCCAAATAAACGAGGTCCGGTGGCGAGCACGCCACGGTTTCCCTCATATCGACGCAAACAAATAAGGTAGAATTCCCCTCGAGGAAACAGGCTTTGGATACGGATCAACATGCAGAACGCTCACCTCGGCGTGGCCATATGGCTCTCCGAGCTGCGGAAACTCCGCCACCCGATGATCATCTCAGACTTGAACTCAGGGACCAGTAACGAAACCCGGTCGGGAATCGATCTAGACTTACACCGGATGTGCACAGCGAAGGTTATACGCGAGCCTGGATGCGGTTGAGCGCAGCTACCAGAACCAGCCAGATACTCGCGTATGTCACGCCCAAACGCTGTGCGCTCACTGTTGTCACCTATATTTGAAGCAATACACAAAGGAGACAAGTCGATGCCCGAGGAAAACTTACAGACAAGAACTGAAACTGGCATCAACTCCGACTCCGTAATCCATTCAGAGGCACGCAGAATTGAAGCGCCTCCACTCAATGATATTTCGACAGGAACAACTCCCACAAAGCGGCCGAGACGCCCGCGCCAAGCAGTAAAGAAATCTCCCGCTCGCAAGACCGCGAAGAAACCTTCCACAAAAAAGCCAACTCCGTCAACGCCTTCCATTCAGGCAAAGTTTCCGCGCCACACTATTGAGCGGTCGTTGCGTATACCGCGCGCTATTCTTGAACAAAACGCTGGCCATCCTTGCCCTCCGACTGAAGCAGCAAAATTCCTGGGAATGACAGCTTCAGGCGCGTTCGGCGTCGAAGTAAGCTCGGCGAAGAAATACGGCTTCCTGGAGTCGGTATCGGGCAACCTCGCGCTAACTGACCGCGCAAAGCGAGCACTCCGGCCTCAGACAGAGAATGACGAACTATCCGCCATGCGCGAAGCCGCACTGAGCGCACCCGACATCTCCGACGTATACAAGCACTACCGAGGCGAGCACATCCCTGATGACAACTTCTTCAATAACGCATTGGGAGAAACATTCAAAATTCCGAACGACAAGATCGCCGATTTCCGCGAAATCTTTACGGATGCGATGCGAAAAGCAGAGCTAATCGACGACTCCGGAAGTCGTCCCAAGCTGATTGACATCGGTCGCGAAGATGGCTCGAAAGGTGCGGGAGCACCACGCCCTATGCCCATAAGAGTCAACCCCACAATCTCGACTGCCAATGCTTCGTGCTTTGTTATCCAACCTTTTTCGGCACCCTATGGTGGCTACTACGAACTTCTCTTTAAGCCCGCCATTGAGAAAGCCGGACTAAAGCCGGTACGAGCGGATGACGAGATCTTCGGATCTGGCAAGATCATGGACCAAGTATGGCGTGGCATCCGAGACTCCAAGGTTCTTCTTGCCGAACTCACAACCAGAAACGCAAATGTCTACTACGAACTGGGGCTTGCACATGCACTCGGCAAGCCGGTCGTACTGATTGCCGCCGAAGGAGAAAACGTACCTTTCGATCTACAACACATTCGTGTCGTCTACTACGATACCGTGGACCCATTCTGGGGTCAGAAGCTTGTCGACAAGATTGCAGAGAACGTCAGTTCAGCTCTTTCAAATCCCGAAGAAGCAGTTCTGTCCATCGATGGATCTATTGCATAGAAGCTGAATACTGACGACTTGACCCGAAGACGAACGATTCTCCATAATCAAGTGACGAACCGCAGGCGAACCTGTCACAACGCGCCAGAGATGGAATATAATGCGCCGGAACGAGTAGCATTACGGATTCGAACTTCCACCACCGCGCGTTCACTTGCCACCGGGTGCTACGTCGACCAAAGGTCTTGCAATCAGTCTTTGCTGAAGTTGGGGCTGGCGGACTACGTGAACGGCTCCTACAGCTAGATATTGAACAGCTACGGAAAATCGTCGCCGAGCACGGTATGGACGCGGACAAGCTCACCATGAAATGGAAGGACACATCTGGCGTTACTGTACGTATTGTGGATCGAGTAATGTCTCGTTCTGAGAAGGGGTCTACGTTTCGCGGCGGTGATTGATCTTATGACGTTTTCTCAACATGATTTGCTTGGGTAGATAGCATTTTCGATGTTGGCGGGCACATCCGGGCTGACACGCGGACGGCCAGCCTGCGGGAACGGGCGCGGAGCCCCGGTAGAAGAGGTCTCACCACAAGATCTCATCCACCACCAGAAGGCTCCACGTGATCGCCTACCCTGCCATGCTCGACGTGTCCGTGGAGTTGATCCGATACATCGCGTCGAACGCAAAGCACGAGGGCTAAGAAGGTCAGCAGAGCGCTGACCTGCCAGCACTGGGCCATGTCCGCGATCGTGTGGTTCCGTGACCAGCCCGAGATCGCCCAGCACAGCACCGCCTTCGGGTCTCGATCAGTTGTCCCTGTCGCACCGATCATGGAGAAGCATCCCGAACCCCGACGACGCCTACTCCGCCCTTACACGCCTCGCGACGTTCGACCCATCAACAGCGAAGAATCCCCAGAAGATCGGGCGGCCGGGAGAGATCGCACCTCCCTACCCTGACCGCAGTCAGCGGAAAGACTCTGCCGTGGTTGCATGATCAACCAGATCCCTCAGCCACTGACGGTGATCACGGCATGCGTAGTATTCGCTTGCGCAGCAAGGAGAAGCTAGCCTGCTCAAACATCTCCCGATTGGTTATCACCGAAATTCCAGGTGCTGCCAGCATCTCGTAAGCCAGCTTATAATCCCTGGCCAGAGAAGATTAATTTACCAACCCTGCTCCAGGACTCCGGTACATCATGGTACGCGCATGCATATTGAGGCGCACGGTTCCGCCACGATGTTTGATGAGCTGCTCAAACATCCGGTATCCGGTCAGAATGGCGTATTGCCAGTCCTGAGCAGAGCGTCGTGAGACCTCAAGATGGGCCGTCATGGCCTGGCAACTCTTGAGGATATCGTTAGGGATCGTGGTGCTGCTGCGGAAGTAGCTGTGTGCGCGAGCGCTAGAGAACACGTAGGCGCTCAAACCTTCCTCTACAGCAATAGCACGCCCCCCGTCTTGGATGCGGTCGATATCGCGGTTCGTGCTGCGTTTGACTCGTAGGAGACTGCGCATGACCGGCGACCATCCAAGGACCGCCATATGGGCGAGGTGAAATACGTCGTGGTAGCGGTACTCGTCGTCATCGTCGCTGTTATCGTCCAGCGGATCACCGACGGCGCTGTCACCCCGATGGATCCGCACAACCGGCACCGGTGCACTACCTCGCTCATGGTCGATGGTTTCAGTGAAGGTGATATCCAGCGTGCGAGGCAACTGCTCAGTTTCCGCTGCGGTGTCGTCGAACAATGGGTGAGGAGGGGGATTCGGAGGGAGCAGGAACCGTTCGCGAGTCTTTCGGATGTTGTCGGTGAGGATCTCTTCGAGGCTGAGGTCGCAGCGTCGAGCCAGGGCTGCGGCATACCAGAACAGGTCGCCAAGTTCTTCACGGACTTCATCAGTAAAGGCACGGTAGCCAGTTCGGTCTCGTTGCATCTTTTTGTACTGAGCCACCAAGCTGCCGATCTCTCCGACGAGCCCGAGCATGGGCAAGACAATATCGTCAGAGGCAAGCACGTCGGTGTCTGCGACTGCCTGTTCGTAGTCGGTCAGCTTCATAGTATTCCTTCCAACGGCGCCGCATGTCTACGTTTTGGTGTTGACGACAGCCGCTTGCGGGACAAAAGCGACCAGGTAGGCCAAGGGGAGCCAGCAGTAGCCTCCAACACCCCAGTAGTCACCCCAGCTGTTGCGGATGAGGAGCCGCCGCCCCAGATGTTGGTGAGTGGCGGCACCGACGCACAGAACTGCGTGGTAGTCGCCGTTGCGGGCGCGGATGTTGGGCACGTCGACGTGCCCGTCGTCGCGAGGGTAGTAGAACTGGTTTGTGACCTCCACTAAAAGGATCACAGGTTTGCCCGCAGCGAGGATGTCTTCGAGTTCGTCTTCGACGCCGTCGTTGGCCAGGTGCAGTTCGCTGAGCACACCGGTGTGCCAGGGCGGGGTTCCCGCAGAGCTGGGTGGTTGCTCGGTGGCAACTCCGAGCTGATCGTTGTAGGGCCACAGCGCCATTGCGGGCTGACCGGCGTCAGCGAGGGCTGTTGCGGCATCAAACAGGAGCATGCCCTGTGGGCCGGTCTGTCCGAGGTCGGTGCAGTACGACCAGATCGGCTCTGGCGCCAAGGCCTGCGGTGCAGCGCCGGTGCCGCTGCGGGCTGCTTCATGCGCGCCTGCGACAGCGAAAGGTATGCACGTCGGGCGCGGACCTTGGGAGACGAGGTCAGGAGCGAGTTGCGACCGCAGGTCGACATCTGGGCGGGCGAAGGAGGCCGCCAGACGTGCCGCGCGGGCTGAGGCACCGCGGAGGAGTCTGCTCTGAGGTTTTGCCGATGGTGCGTTCACCGGTCGTTCTCATCTCCTGCGTCCGGCGCCAGGCCAGGTTCGTCCACATCGGTGTGCTCGCTGCTGCGGGAGAAGCCAGGTTCATCGAACGGCGCACTCCTCGGACTGGCGTGGCCACTGTCCCCGTCAGGGATAGTGGCCGCAGTGTCGTCAAGATCAATGTCGGTCAGCGTGCGACGGTGTAGGACTTCCAGTGGCGGCTGCACGGTGGCCTCGACGGTGAAGGTGGCGGCGGGCGAGGCGTGCGGGTCGTGAGTGGCCGCATAATGCAGTGTGTAAGTGAACTCTCCTTCGCTGTGCGCTTGCAGGACCAGCCACCTGCGGCCGGTGGCGCCCGCGCCAGGAGCGGACGGATCTGCCAATACCGCCTCGGTGTTCGCCGTAGTAGCCAGGAAGGTCGATGGTTCCACGGGAGCACCCGCATTGCGACGGCGCAACGACGCGGCACCGCGGGCGGTGACCGGAGCCCAACCGGGCTGATAGTCATCGGAAACTGCTACCAGTCCGCCGTTGCCAAATTCAGTGGCTTGGAAATCGTCGGTGGTGTGCTGGTGGTCCGCCAGGACGCCTTCGTCAGCGGTTCGGTCCACAGCGGCACTGGTTTGCACAGGACCGGGCAGTAGGGCGAGAGCGGCCGTGATGTCGGCGCCCGTGCGCCGCGGTGGGTCCGGTAGCGGCACGGGTGGCGGCCGGGTCGCAGTGGGCGGGGCGAAGGCAGGCGGAGCAGGTTTGCGCTCCAGGTTGATTCGCTGGTCTGTGGCGGTGTCGTCGAGCCATCGGTGGCCGGAAGTGCGGTTTTCCGGCAAATTTATGATGATCTCATCGTGGAGCACCACGTCGATGTTGTACCGCATGGACCGCTCGTCGACAGGCCAGATGTCGGCATTGCCGACCTGAGGGCGGTGGCCGTAAGCCAAGTCCTGTTTGATACGCAGTTGCGGCACTTGCATCAGTTCGTCGCGCTGGTTGTCCCCGATGATGTTCAGGTTGGTCATCTGCCGCAGCGCTGCTTCATAGCTGACACGCATGTCGCGGGCGATGAGGTAGGCCTGAGTGGGAAGGACTGCGGTGTGGGGGCGCACACCGTGACGGCTGGCGACAGCATGCACTAGTGGGGGCGGCATGAGGAAGTAGGAAGCGAACCACTGAGCCAGTTGTTCGCGCTCGTTTGCACCGGGATGCAGCACGTCGTGGTCAGTGTCGAACGCTGGGCGGTTGTGGTCGAGTTCCCAGTGCCCGACTTCGTGTGCAGCGGTGTAGCGCTGGATTGTCGGCGGCCTCTCGGTGGTGATCATGATGCCGCCGTCGCCCTCACGAATGACCGCACCCAGCAGTGTCGTCAACGGTTGAAACACCAGCCACAAACCCATTCGGGCGACGGCTTCGAAGACATCGATGGGTTGCTCTTGGTCGACATCAAGATCATCGAGCAGGTCAGCGGCAGCCTGGAGGGCTTGGCGACGCCGTGCTACGAACGGAGGGGTGGACATCACGCTCCCTCCGGCGGTTCGGCCTGCTTGCTGCCACGGCCGAATGCTGCAGGCGCGGCGCGGCGTCCGCGTGCCGCAGGCGGAGGACCCGCCGAGGCGAGGAACTGGGCAAACCTGAGCACCTGTTCTTTGTCGTCCTCGGATAGTTCGGCTGTGGCTCGGAACAGCGCGCTATCTACCGCGGCATTGTCGTCCTCCTCGCCGAGTAGCCACTGCACGTTGCGCCTGTACAGCCGAGCCAAGCGTCGAAGCTCAAGAGCAGAGACATTGCGGCGGCCTGCTTCCATCGCGATGACACTGGTACGAGGTATCCCCAGGGCGCCAGCCACGTCGTCCTGAGTCAGGCCGAGCGTTTCCCGCGCGGTGCGCAGTCGCTTGCCAACCACCTGCTGTTCGGTCGGCTGGTCTGCTGCTGGCTGCTGGCTGGTAGCCGGTTGTCGTGAAGAGGGAGGGCGGAATCCGCCTCGTGGTGCGGGTGCGTCACTGGTGTTGTCCATGGGGCGTACTTCCTACTCCAACGACGAAAGCGAGGGCCCAGCGGTCCTCGTGAGTGAGCGAAACCGACCAGGTTTCCAGCCGTAGGGCTCGGGCTCGGTCCAAGGCATTGCCGCGCAGTACCAGGTCGGGCATCTCGCCCTCGTCGGCCGTGACCTCGATCTCCAGCGGGCTGATCTGGCCCACTCCTTGGCCCAGCGCTTTCATCGTTGCTTCTTTCGCGGCCCACCTCGATGCCAGTCGTTCAGGGCGGCCAGCGCAGTACAAGCGCTCTGCGCGTGTCCATGAGCTGTCCAGGAACTCCTCCCCGGTCAGCTCGATCATTCGTGTCAGCTTGTTTACGTCGACCATGTCGACACCGGTTCGCAGCAGTATCTCGGTCACTTCAGCAGTGCCGAACTGAGGGTGGAGTCGATCAGGGCTTGGATGCCGCGTTTACCACCGAAGTGCTGCTCCTGAGTGTCGGCTAAAGTTGCCTGCACAGCCAGTTCACCGACGGCGAACCCGGTCTGGGCAGCGAGGTAGCCTAGTAGCCGCGCCAGTCCAAGCAGATTGCCGTAGGCCTTGGTGATCAGGTACTGATGCCGGTACACGGCAAGCATGCTCAATTGCCCGTCCAGCAGCGTCAAGTCCACATGAACCAGGCACGGGAACCCTCGCTGCCGTCGATCAGTTGCCGCATAGACCTGCAACCCGACGTCGTCCACATCGCTGACATCTGCCGCGCTGCCAGCGTCTTCGGGAGACGTGATGTTTGCGCACGGTTCGGCTTCACCGCCGATGGCGATGTCGGACAGGTTGTGTGCCCGTTTCCCGTCGCGGCGCACCTGGCGCAAGTACTTCACCCGATCGGCCAACTGGTTGACACCACCCGGTTCTTTACCGGGCCAACTGACCATACGACCGAAGTAAGTGCCGCGTTTGTTGCCGTCTGCGGTGCACAACAGCGGCAACATCTCGCTATAGACCTCATACAGGTCGGCCGCGGCCAAGTCCAGCCGCGCTGCGTCAACAGGGCTGAGTTCGGGAGCCCAAGCCATGCCGGGGGCGGCGTAGAGAGTGTGGGGGAAGATCGTGGCGGCCACCGTGTCCACGGTCTGGATGGTGCCACTCTTGTGCTTACCTGGCACCAGAACTCTATCGATCGCCGCCCGCACTGCCGGATCCTCAGGTGCTAGTGGGTCGGTCACTGTGGTGAGCACGTTGGTCCGCCGTCCGCCGCGTTCGTGGACCAACTTCAGAGTGTCGAGCCACGCCCTGCTCATGTTGCCAACGGGTATGACGTAGTCGCTCATGCCGCACCCGCCACCGATGCTGTGGTCTGCTTGATCAATCGAGCGACGCCGCCGACACTGCGCAGACTGTCGCGGTCCACCTCTGACAATCGCACTAGGCGCCGACCAAATGCCTTGCCAACAGTGGAGATGATCCACACCGCAGTCATGCTGTCGATGGCCAAGGTTGCGTCGGTGTGCAGTGCACCGCCTGTCAACTCCTGCAGCGTGCAGCGCCGAAGACATGTCAACATCTCCAGGACCTGCTGCCGCAACTCGGTCTCGCCCATCCCTTGCAGGGCGGCGGAATCCAGTTCGATATCAGAAGGTCCGCGGCCGCTGTCGCTGGAGGGCACCTGCTCCTCTGGTCCGGCCAGTACCGGCGCGGCAGGAGTAGGGAAGAACAGCGGAGCACCCGATGAGGCCACCACGTTCTCGTTCATGTACACGAGTGTCAGATAATCCGACATCCGTGTCAAGGGGCGTGCGTCAGGAGCTGGAGTCTTCCGACAGCAGCAGGCCAGCGTCGCGCAGGTGGGTGACTAGAAAGTTGGTGACCTCGTCGGGCTCTGCCACTGGGACCTGCACGGTGACATCCGGGTACTGAGCGGCGAGGCGGGAGTAGCCGTCACGGACCTCGTCGCGATTGAGGGTGTCGTGGACGTATGGGTTGGTGAACAGGAACACCAGGTTGGCTGGGTGCTGCGACCAGACCGCGTCGATAAGTCCAAAGAACACCGACTCGGCCAACCCAGCGTCGGCTAGGCGCCCGGCGAACCAACCGTAGGCGACGGTGGACCACCACCACCGGTCCAACACGACGCCCCCTTCGGCGCGGGCGCACGCAAGAGCCGAGACGTTCTCGGCGTGGCAGGCCAGGTGCAACAACTGCCGCGCCAACGGCGAGGAGATCGTCGCGTCCTCGGTCAAACGGTAAATACCTTCGGTAAGTTGCTTCAAACCCGATGGCATATGGGTAAAAACTGGAGCTGGGGTGACCCAGTCAAGCCTCTTGAGGCGATCACGTTGAGTGGTCTTTCCACTGCGATCGAGTCCCTCAAGCACCACAAGTGAGCCCTGTGCCAGTCGAACCCGTCCCGCGCTCACCATAATCCTCCTTGCGGCGGCCCTCTCACGGTGCTGAAACAGCGAGAGGCTGCAGGTTCCACTTGGGCGGGAACCAGGCATGCACCGGGTCAGCTACCGGGGAGAACAACTGCTTGATGCGGCTGCGGCCACTATGGCCAGCGATCTCAGGGTGCGCCACACGGGCGTACTTGTCCACCTCGCAGAATAGGTTCTGACAGTCGATCAACTGCAGCGGACGCCCCTGGAGGCCGGTGAAAGTCAGTCCCAGGCGAGTGAAATGCTCCTGCTGGGTTGCTGCCATGTAGGCGATGACCTGCTCCTCGATGCCGTCAGCGGCAGACCCGAAGCACTTGCGGATGCCATCGCGTGCACCAGGACCAGCGACAACGAATTCCATCTCATCGAAGTCAAAGGCCTCTGAGTAATTCAAATCGATGGCAAACTGGAAAGCCAAGAAATCACCCATTGCCGGATAGGAACGCAACACTTTGAAGGCGGTACTCAGCGATCCCCCCTGGGTGATGCGTCCACCGACATTAGTAGTCATCATCAGCTCGAGCAGGCGCAAGTGGTTGCTGTGCTTGCGTTCCGCTCCCAGCCGTGGTGGCGGAATTACGTAAGCGGCCGAGTACAGCCTTCGGCCTGCCGCAAAAGCGGCGGTGAGCACCTCGTCGTACGCGGTGCGGTCGAAGTTCTCCCAGGAGACTGTCCCGAACGCCTCTTCGAGCAGTTGCCAGGTCGAAACGCGGTTGAACATCTTGAAAAGCAGTGTTCGAAAGACCACCTCTTCCGGTTCCTGTCGACCGGTATAGGATACATGGCGAATAAGGAATTGCGACACTCGATCGGCGGCGCGGTAGCAATTGGTGAACCTGTGCCTCAGCAGGATCGGATCGTCGGTCCATGGTCCCGCTTCGCCAGCTAGCCGGGCTTGGTAGACGGCATGCCGTAGGGATGCGAACCGCCAGTAGGTATCGAACACCGGCGTTGGACACAGCGTCCGCCCGGCGATTCGGATCGATTGTGGCGCGGGTTGAAGTTGTTTGGGCTGATGACGTGACGGGGTGGGCATCATCAGGTCCAGTTCACCCTGCCGCAGAACGGCGGTGGCCGTAAGTCCCATCGCTGATCGCCTCCGCATGTAGCGTGACGCGATTCGCGTCACACGGCATACTATACCGGTGCGGGTTGACGAGCGAGAACTGCTGAGGGCGCGGTCTGTGGCGATCTTTGGCAACCGCTATGTCGCCGAGGTGGTGCTCGCGATCGCCGTGCTGGCTCCGCGTGCCGAGGACCGAGTGACTGTCCGGATGCTGGCCACACGGACCGGCCTAGCCGACAACCTCGTGCGTCCCGTGATCAGGCGTCTGGTCGAAGCTGGAGTGTTGCGTTCGCTACCGCAGGAACGTCCCCGCGGTGCCAGCTATCACCAAGTCCACTTTGGGGAGGGCGTCTGGGAGGCGCTGACCAGTACATGCAGGCTGCTGCATCGTTCGGCTTGACGAGGGCGCAAATACATGACTCGAGCACACACTCGGCGGCAAGTGCTCAGCAAGCTACATCCAGAGACCGAGCAGTTCACCGTCCCGCTTGACCACACTCATCAGCCCTGTCCGTCAAAACGGGGCAACCCCACTCATCCCCTGACTACGCGTCACGCGACTCGCATCAACATCAGCTTGTACACGCTGGCATCAGCGACAGACCCGGCTCCCCTACCCAGCCTCCGTACCTACCAAGACAACCCGCCCTGCCCTGCAGGAACCGTGGCCATGACGAAGACCCTCTTGACGCTGAAGAACGAGATCTTCAACGGCTAGAGCCAGGCCGCGGCGTTGCAGATCGAAGCCCAACAGACTTCAACCGACCTAGGCGCGAGCCGCAGATGGGCGGAGCGATGACCCGCCCTCCGCAGTTTCGTCACGCGTGACCAACAGGCGAGCAAGGGCTGCCGTGACATGACTCAGTGACATGGATTCCTGGAATTCATGCCACTGTGACATGCCCCCGGAACGACTCACGCGACTGTTGATGCTGGCAGAGACCCTGGATAGCGCAAAGCTGGCAATCTTGATTACCTTCGTCCGGCTTTAGACACCGCCCACACTTCGGACTTACTCGTCTAGGTGTCCTCGGCGTCCGCATCCCGATCACCCTGCATTCGTCGCGCTCGGCAGGATGGTCTCGATTGAACATGAAAAGAGTTCGTCAAATTCGGCTCGACCGCCGAGCGTTTGGATCTGTTCGACTGGCTCGTACTCGAGCCACCGCCATCCCAGACTCGACTCTGCCAGCAGGGACTCGAGAAAGGGATTCACGTGGAAGAACGAATTGAGAAAAACGGCATCGACCGAGAACGGGGCCGCCGATCCTTTATCGGCATCGCGCGCAAGTTCGTGGCTGCGGTCGCGATCGCGGGTGCGGTCCTCACGGGTACGGCCCTCACCACCTCGGCGAAGGCGGAAGCCGCTGTGGCGAGTTGTGGTGACGGCCGGTGCACGGTGTACCTGAGCAAGTCCGAGACCCGCGAGTTGGCGAACGGAAGGGTACCGGCCCCGCCTGCGGCAACTCCTTGGCAGCTGCGTGCCGCCTACTACGCCTTGGCGTACGGCCACCAGTGGTTCGCCCAGCAGTACGCGGGGCGGGGATGGTGCTCGGGCTTCACGCTGAGCATCTACCCGTGGGAAAGCCAGGGCTACTTCGGCTACGCCTGCGATTGGGAGTAGTACCGGGCCGGATTCTGGTGGCGGGCCTCGAATCGAGGCCCACCACCAGGGTCGAAGGCCGCCCGGTTTCCGTCCGCGTCGGGTACGTGCAGCAGTATGAGTCAGTTCGCTCGGCCGTTTGGGTGTAGTTGAGCAACCGGCAGGGTGAGATTGCAAAAGCGTCGTGCACACCCGGAGGGGGAACGGGGCAGGATGAGACCCGAGCCGGCACAGTGATGGTAGGTGCAGACACCAACCGTTCTGTGCCGCGCCGCACGTCGCGATCCCGTTCTGGTTGGTGAATGGATGCGCCTTGACCACTTCGGACAACGATTCCCCCTCCGACAGCGCGCTCCGGCTTGGAAGAGCGCGAACCGTCAACGACCTGGTCGGTTGTCTGAAGGACGTGTGGGTGTCGTCCGGTAAACCAAGCCATCGAAAACTTTCCAGCCGGGTCAAGGACTTACGCCAACGAACCGGTCGATGCGCCGCGGATGACAAGTCGATCCCACACAGCAACTTCTTCTACCTGCTCGAGAGTCAAGATCGTAAGACGCTCGATTACGACCTGATGTTCGATCTGCTCACCGTGCTGGGCGTACCCGATGAAGCAAAGCAGCCTTGGCGGGACGCGTGGACGACTGTGTTCTGCGGTAGCGAACGCGCTGCGGTCAGAGTTGTTCCGCGGCTACCCTCAGATCTCGCCGACTTCAGCGGCCGTGAAGAGATGTTGGAGTCGATCGCGACATTTGCGGGCGGCAGCGGACCCGAGGTGGCCATCGCGCTCGAAGGGATGGCCGGTGCCGGGAAGACCAGTTTGGCTGTTCGTGCCGCCGCGCTCCTCCGTTCACGAGGCGGGCTCACCGGTCCGCACCTCTACGTCGACCTCCGGGGGGCCGCGCCCCACGGGCAACAGCCGGTGGACCCCGAACTGGTCCTCGAGAAGCTACTCCGCGAGTTGGGCTGGCAAGGGCAATTGCCACGCGTCCCGCTCAGAGCCTCGACCTATCAAAAGCTGGCATCCCACCGGAACGCCGTGATCCTGCTCGACAACGCCGCCGACGAGGAGCAGGTACGGCCTCTGCTTCCTGCCGATCGCGGCAGCCTCGTGATCATCGCGGGACGTAGTCGCTTCACGGGACTGGGGGATTTGGTCCAGCGAGTCGAGGTCGGCGTTCTCAGCGACCAGGAGTCCGTACGGCTGCTCAGCCGAGTGGCGGGTCTCAACGCTCGAGCGGAGGACTCCGAAGAGCTGCGGGTGATCGCATCCAAATGCGGCCACCTCCCCCTGGCGTTGGCCGCCATCGCGGGGCACATTCGCGATCATCCGACCTGGACCCTCGCCGATCACTCCCACGCGCTGCAGGACCTCGTGCTCGAAGCTGGCGTGAGCAGGGCACTGGCCTTGTCCTACGACGGCCTGCCCGACGATGAGCAGCGCGTACTACGACTGCTCGCCCTGTGTCCCGGTCGCGACACCACTGCGGACACCACCGCCGTGCTGGCGGATGTGGACAAGGCCGAGGCGGCAACAAGTTTAGTATTGCTGGAGCGCGCGCACCTGATGCAGTCCAGCGCCCCCGACCGATTCCGATTGCATGAAATGGTCCGCGCCCACGTGAACGCGAGAGCCAGGGTGGATGAGCCGCCACACCGGCGACAGTCGGCGATCGCACGATGGCTGGACCACTACACCGCTACAGCCTCAGCTGCTATGGAGAGCTTTCTTCTCCCTCGAGAGTCAGGCGATCGGCAAAACTCACCGGCGCGAGAGACGTCCGCTCTCACGAGCTTCGATGCCGCCGCGTGTTGGCTGGAAAACGAGGCCCCCAATATTGTCGACGCCATCGAATACGCGACCGACCACGATTTTCCCTATTTCACCACAAGCATGGCCAACACGGTGTGGCGATACCTCGCGACCACAGGACTGCATGACGACTGGCTCTTCGTGCACTCGACCGAATTGCGTGCCGCCCAGAGAGATGCAGATAGAAGGTCCGAAGGCGTTGCCCACGTGAACCTGGCCATGGTGCAACTGGAGTTCGGTCGGTCCGAGGTCGCGCTCGGCCATGCGATCGCCGCACGTGATGTGGGTCGACAACTCGGAGACGACTTGATGTGCGCAACCGCGTGGGCCAGGGCAGGCGCCTCCCTCCTCCATCTTGGTCGCGTCACCGAAGCCAGGAACGAACTGGAACACGCCGCGGCGACAGCTCATCGGATCGGGGCCGTCGAAGTCGAAGCGGTCGTCAACAATAGTCTCGGTATGCTTCATCACCAAATCGGGAACCTCCCGCAGGCCTTCGTTCACTACCGGAAGGCTCATGAGCAGTCCATGGCGGCAGGAAATTCGGTCAACGCGGGGAAGGTGGCCGCCAACATCGGTCTCCTCCACCTGAAATCAGGCCAACTCCTGGAGGCACTTCGCTATTTCAGGAAAGCACTGGAGGTCGCAAGCGATGTCAAGAACATGAGCGGTATCGCCGCAGCGCAGATCAACCTCGGCTTGGTGTTGCAGCGCCTGGGTCGCCATGCTGCGGCAACCCACTACAACGGACTTGCCCTCGAAGCGACTCGGCGACTCGGCGATAAGGACGGCGAAGCTCGGGTTTTGGGCAACATGGGAACTCTGGCACGTGTAGCTGGCAAGCTGGACGATGCGAAAGTTTATCATGATACCGCGCTCGATATCGCGACTGCTCTCGATGATCCAGACCTGCGGTCCGAGGCTCTCAACGACCGGGCTGAAAGCCTTTTGACAATGGGAAATTACGAGGGCGCCTATAACGACAACACCGCCGCACTCGACCTCGCGCATCTCACGGGCAGTTCCTACGAACAGGCCAGGGCACTGGTGGGGCTGGGGCACCTGTCGCTGGTCGGCGGTCGTCCGGATCAGGCGGTCGACCACTGGCGGCGGGCCGTCAAACTCTACAAACACATGGGTGTCCCGGAAGCAGAACTCGTCCGCGCTCACCTGGATGCCCTCGGTGGCGCGGGCGGTTGACCCGCAGGTGTTCGATTCTGTTCGAGGAGCGTGACGGCACGTCCTGGGTTCGCCAGTTTGGGATGTGGAAGAGCGCAGCAGGAATCGCGGACCGAGTTTGATCGGCCATTTTGCAAGATCCGCTGCGCTTGGGTGGCCTTCGATGTCGACGGCCTGGCAACTTGTCGCGTTTTCTTGGAGGAGGAACGGTGAATCAGATGGCAGGAACGTTGGATGACTGCCTGAAGGGGCAACCCCATGCGAATGAAGTCTCTGGTGGTGGAAGCCGGTGGCGTGTTCGTTGGGGTGGACATCTCGGACGCAAGTTTGGTGTGGTCGCGAGCGCACTCGCGATCAGCTTCGGCGGTTTGACCGTCATCGCGCCGGCCGCGTCCGCGGCGCCGAGTTGCAGCGCCTCGCAGGGCCTCAATGTCTCAACGGGCGGATGTGACGGGGACATGCAACCAGGCAACGTTCGCATGGCGATCGTGTGCCGTGTGGTCGGCTCCTCCTTCGAGTACCAGCGCTACACGAACTGGCACAGCCGGTATGAGTGCTGGTGGGAGTGGGTCGGTTGCGGAGACCAGGGACGTGTCCGGGTGACCTGGTTCGAGTACTAGACGAGTAAGTCCGAAGTCTGGGCGGTGCCTGAAGACGGACGAAGGGTGTTCAGATCCGTTTGTGACGACGGATCTGAACACCCTTCTCACCGCACTTTACGTCAAGACTGACGACCAGTTCGGCAAGCCAGCCCGGACCGGACGACCACCGCGACTGACCGACGCCGAACTGCTCACCCTCGCGGTGGCCCAAGCCTTGCTCGGCATTCGCTCCGACGCTCGTTGGCTGCGTTTCCTGCCCCGCCACACCTGCCCGGCGCCTTCCGCGCATCGTTGCTGGATCGGATGGGCGCGGAGGACCTGGTCGACCAGATCGCGCACCTCCTGGTCGGTGGCGACAAGGTGCCCAGTCGCTAGGACCATCCACCGTGCCAGGGTCAGTCGGCAAAGTAGACCACGGCATGCCGCGCTCCTATCTCCCAACCGACCAAGTCTTCCAACAACCAGTTCAGTTCGTTGTGCTGGCTGTTCATGTCGTTCATGTGGAGATTGCCCCTTCCAGGCTCACGTCATCCACGACGCCACACAAGGCATGAGCTTGAGGGAGCCCTCTTCGCGAGCATTACCGAGAGCACGCCGTCGACCACCAGCAGGACGACCACGTCTGCGGGCCTCAAGCAAGAGCGCGAGGAGTACGACGTCGTGAGCGCCAAGCCGCCGTCGCCTGCCGAACACCGCGACGAGCTGGAGTCCGGGGCCGTGAGAGCACAGAACTGACCCGCTCGACCACGACCGACCCTTCACGCACGCTTGTGCCGCGTTGAGTGCGTTTCGGCCATTCTCCCCACGAGACGGCGCCGAGCGACCCGCTGGCCAACTCGGGCGCTCAGTCTCATTTCGCGAAGGTTGGACTATCGACAAACCGGAACGAGCATCGAAGCTCTGCTTACTCGATGCTGATGACCTACGCGAGATTCCTGGGTCGGCCCGCATGCGACAGTCCCGCGCAACCAACCGTGGACATGACTCGCCAATGCCGTCGCAGGCGTGGACGGTGGTGCCGAATGAGTCTTATGGAGCCAGGTCGAGCCTGTGCAGGACCACGCATAGTCCCATGGACCACTGTTCAGCTCATTGAACTTGTCACGCTTGGCAACGTGACACCGAGCCGATTTCCACGCTGGCCAGCAGCAGAACTCCGAGCTTTTTCATAGCTCCCTGAGTCATCCACATCACGAATTCCCAAGTTCGTCGACGATAGCGATATCGCCGACTCTGCAGCACACAGCGACAGCGTTTCCTCGTCAGCTCGCTTTCTTATTCTATGCACGCCGATGCCGCCAATAAGGATTCCAGCCACCAGACCCGAGGCGTTCACACCTATGCTGATCAGGCTCGAGACGGAATCAGACGAGCTGACATTAGAGCCAATAGTCGAAAGCAGTACGCCTGCCAAAACACCCATCACTGTCACAATGGCAGAAACCGCTAGCATGCCTCGTCGACCTCTGGGTACGGCAGTAGGGACGGTAACTGTCCCTGCTTGGGGATCGAGGAGCGCATAGCCAGCTCGAACAGGAATCACCCGACGGCCATCGCCTGATGCCGGACTGCCCATTGGCCGCTTATGAGTCACTTTGGGCGCGAACGGCCGAGAATTCTGCCAAAGCTCCTCCATGCGCAGGCACTCGTTGTGAGTCGTGGTCGTGATCAAGTCCGGAAGAGCGTCAGGGTGGTCGACCACCCTCTCAATCTCTTTTACGAGCCCAAGCCACAGCCTTTGGTTAACCTCTGCCGCATCTGCCGGGCGCAGCTGGTATTGGTCGATCACCGACAGGACCAGCGGCGTATACCGGTCGATAAGCTCATTCCAAGCACGCTGATCATCCTCGACTGCTGCCTCGATGAGCGCAGCGATCGAGGATGTGCGGTTCACCTCTCCTCGGGCAACCCCAACAGCGGCGCGCGCAGCAGCAGACCCTTCAGACCTACATGCACCCCCGGAAACACTTCTCGATGTAGCCTCAAATTCTGAGGAAGCAGATACATCGATTCCCGCAAGATCGAATTCACAGGAGAGTGCGTTACCAGCTGAGCACAGCTGAAGCCAGTATTCGCGTCCGTCTTCAGCGTGAGTGCCAGTCCGCCCTGCGCCGTCGACCACGGTAATCGCGCACTGGGAAAAATCGGGAATCAGCTTTTGCGATCTAAGCTCGTCGATGAGATGCTGGGAAGACAGCGTCGTATCCCCAAGACTGTTCGGCCATATGCGGTCCCATCCGCCGCCCACGACGATGATGTGGTCGGCGCGAAGTCTGCGGATGGCAAAGTCCATGACTTCGGCGATGTCCACCCAGCGCTGCAATGAGTCGCAATCGACCAAGTCAGCATCGGAGTACAGGTGATCTTCTGATAGGGCCTCGAGTTGCTCTTCTACCACGGTCAGTGCGTGTCCAAGCCAACGCATAGGCGTGGCTGCATCGCGATAAGGGCCGAAATCCGGTGCCATGGGAATCGGCTTGGACTGTCGACCATCTACCGCAGAAAGCACATAAGCTATGGCGCGCTTGTTAGCCGCGCGATAAGTCCGCTCTTTGTGGAACAGCACAGAACGAGACTTCGAAAAAAGCAGGCTGAATGCCGATGCGGACTTGCCGTGGCGCGGATCTCCCACCACGACCACAACGCCGCCATTCAAAGTAGGGGGATTCAGTATTTTTGCCGCAGGCTGCAGGTAGTCATGCAGATAAGGAGGGTCGGCCTCGTGGCCCCTGGCTGGATTCTTTGGTTGCACGAGTACGGGCTGACGCGCGACATCGGCGTTCCACTTGGTCGGCGAAATGCCAAAAAGCAGAATTTCCAATTTGCCCGACTCGGCATGATCGATCAATGTCCGGCCTGCCGAGGCAGCTTCGTCCAGTTGAGCGACTAGGAAATCGCGGTTACCAAACCCTTCCAGATCCTCGCCTTGTACAGCTTCGGCGAGTTCCAACTGCCCGAACAATTCCACACTCTCGGCCACAAGGAAGGTGCCAGCCTCGATCAACACTTTGACGATCGCGGTCGTGACCGAGTCCGATGACGTAGATAGCACGCTTTCGAGGGAGCCTGCGGTATCGGAAGCGGGCACCACGACTCGGACCCCGGAGCTACCAGTCCCGCGCGGAGCGCGGGGTATAGGCCACGGCAAACCCTGGGTGTCGAAGAGTGAACGGATGAGCTCAGACCACCGCTGCGTCGGTGGATCAGACGCGGCTGCGGCGCCTGAGGTCGTGTAGGCGATTCCCAGGTGGTAGTGGACGTTGTTCAATGCCAACAGGGCAGCAGCAGCGTTGATGGCGATGCTCTGATGGACGGCACGGGCAAGGTCCGTGTCGATCGTGCCGTAGGGAGTCCGAGTCAGATGTGCCACGAGGCCAACTATGCACAAGGACACGCATAATCGCAAAGCGGATGGTTCGGAAGATACGTTAACGGGGCGTCAGGGTTCGTCAACGAGACGCACCCACCGGACAAACCCCACCACCCCCGCCACTGTCAACCACCGATACGTTAACGGGGCGTCAGGATTCGTCAACGAGACACACCCACCGGACAAACCCCACCACCCCCGCCACTGTCAACCACCGATACGTTAACGGGGCGTCAGGATTCGTCAACGAGACACACCCACCGGACAAACCCCACCACCCCCGCCACTGTCAACCACCGATACGTTAACGGGGCGTCAGGTCGACCGGAATTCGTTAACAGCAACCCAACTTATGCCGCCAGCATGATTAGCGCCGGATTGTCAAGTCCGATACGTCAACGACGACGAGAAGTAAGCTCGATTCGTTAGCGAAGACGCTGACTCAGACGCGTCTACGAACAGTTAGTAGACTGCGGCCATGACTGCCGCTGGCGACATGGCTGACACCCAGAAATCATTCCCTGGTGCTCGGGGATACAAGCTGTTGCCGTGGCTCGTCGTCTACGGGTACGGGCCAGACGCCGAACAGGTCGCAGAGCGCATCGCCGAGCACTGCGCGGCCGAGGGTGTCATCCACGCCGAGGTCCGAGCAGTCGATGAAGTCGATGCCACGAGCGGGGACTTGGCGAGCTTCGCGGTGCTGGTGCTGGTCGTACCCGCGAGCACGACCCACAGTCAGGCAATGAAGCTGCAGCGCATGTTCGACAAGATGGTGCTGATGTACCGCCACTTGAGGCGCAGCACTCTGCAGGACGCCCTCACGGGCCGACAGACCTACGTCCGCTCCGGCGTAATCCAGGTCGTGGTTGTCACCGACGACCCAAGTCGGCCGAAGAGCCGAGCGCTGGCCTCCCTCCTGGAGAAGGCTTGCGTCGAGCGTCAAGCTACCCCTGGGCAGGCGGATGGATTGCCTGATCTCTTCAGTGCCCTGGATGGCTTGGCACCGCCCCTCCTTACGACCGAGTTGCCAGCACGACGAAGCGGCTCCGCGGAACAACTCTGGAGCTTTGCTCGCAGCTGGGGAATCACGACAGCTGACGAAGTCTATGAAATATTCGCCATGATCGACGATGAACGGAAGCGCTTCAGGCAGTCTCGCTTCAACGCCGTCGGATCTCGCCACCCGGACTACCCCGGCCTGGCCGCACTTGATCTTGTCCTGGATGTACCGAAGGCGTGGGACACAAAGCCGCCTGGAATGCCCACCGAAGAGTACGAGGCCATCAAGGCCAACTTCAAGATCACGACCGGTCGCGCGGTTCGACTTACGATCGCGCGGATACAGAGGGACTTCCCAAACTTCGCACGCGCCGATGGCCGCTCTGGCACCCGGGAAAACCGCCCAGCGTTTCGCTTGCTCTACATCACGCTGGACGCCCTGCGCAAACACCTGGACGAGAATGGAACCGAATCCTTCGTCAACGAATCGAACACGGGTCATTAACGAATCCGTTCACGCACACCAAGCTCTAATTCACGAATGTGCTACGGAATCTAAAACTCGTTGACGAATCACATTTTCGCAACACCCGACCTCTTTGATATCAATTACCCATGCCATTCAATTGGAACTCCAGGGATGTAGTCCTCTCAGGTGCCGCGCTCGCACTGCTTGGCGTCGTCCTGGTCGCCGCGTGCTTCCAGCCGTGGCTGGCAGTAGGAATCCCACCAATCCTCTGGGCTGTCGCCGGAGTCATCACGGCGATCAGGGGCAAGGCCCAGGACGACCCGGCCAAAGAGGTGGAGACCTCCACCACCACGCCGGAGATCACGAACAAGCCGAAGTCCGCTCAGGCACCAGCCGACGCATCGGGTGACTCGACCGACGACACAGCCACCTAACCTGCACCCAGCACCTCAAGGGCCGGGCCACCAGTTCCCCACGGAACTGGTGGCCCGGCCTTTGTCGTAACCAGCGTTGATCCGTCAGCGGTTCCGGGCTGGTCCGACTCAAGGTCCAACCGAACCATGGCCTGCATGGCCGCTTGCCAGGTGCTCAGCACAGAGGTCGCCGGCACGCTGACGGACGGCCCGTGGGCGCGATCGACCACTATGCCCGCATCCACCCTCGTCACGCGCGCCCAGCGGCGCAACGCTCGACGTGCTCGTACAGGAACGGGGTTCCTGCTCGTCGCCGCCGTGAGCTTGGTGCACCGCTCGCGCACGGCATGCACATCCCCAACGGCCACGCCGCCTACCTCGAGTTGGCGCCAGCGACTCGCCGCCAAGCACCGAGAACTTCGAGCTAGCGTTCGTGGACGAGAGCGGGGAGCAGTTCTCAACGTTCGCGGCGGAGTAGTTGGTCCTTTCGAGGCGTGCGCCGGTGCGAGAGTTCCCGTCCTACAAGAGCCAGCGCCACCACGGCGGCCGCTGGTCGACCGCCACGACCGGCGTGCACGTCGGCTATGAATCCTGGCTGGAGCGCGACCGGCTGATCCTGCTCAACTTCGACTCGTCGATGATCGGCGTCGCCTCGCAGACGTTCTGGCTGTTCTGGATCACGCTGGCTGGCAAGAAGCCAGCGCGGGTCCACGCTGGTGCTCGACGTCCGCGCGACCGACCGGATCCAGCCCCAGAACCGGACGGCGATCGACGTGACCTGGGCGGCGTACGCGGCAGACGGATGGGACTGCGACGTGGCCAGCGCGACCCCGCCGGGACTGCTGGCGAACTTGCGGTGGCTGGTCGGGTACCGGCACCCGCGCCACCACCTGCCCGGCGCCGAGAAGTCGGCGACCCAGGCGCGGTACTGCCGGTGCTGCTTCACCTGCCATGGCGGCAGGACCCGACCACCGAACTGGCCATACCGCTCCACCCGAACACCTTCGTCGCCGCCACATCGGACGACCCTGCGGCCGTCCCGACCGGACCGGTGGCGGGTTCGTGAGCGCAGCCGCAGTGCCGCGGGTCGGTGACCCGGTCGCGTTAGAGGACGACGAGCACCAGGTCGTCGGACTGGCCGGGGTCACGGCCTGACTGCGCTCGGACGCCGGGACCGAATAGGTGTTGCTGGCCGGGTACCGGCTGGCCGCGTCGAGCTTCGCAGTGCTTACACGCCCGCCGACCCCACCGCGCACGAGAGCGCTCCGGCGGTCGAGCCGTTCGGGCTGATGTTGGTGCTGCCCGCTGAGGTCGTTGCCAAGGCCGAACGGTGGCGTGACCACCTGGCCGAGGTGGCCACCAGGTTCCTGCCAGCGCAGCTGGCATCGATGGCGCGGGCGGGGTCGCGCAGCCTGGGGTTCGCCCCGGCCACCACCACGGCGGCTGATCGGCTGGAAGCCAAGGCGGCCGAGCTGGGCGTTAGCGCCCGCACGATCGAGCGCAAGCGCGCCCGCTACGACGCTCAAAGCTTGTGGGCTGGCGAATAACGCGCCACCCGCATCTAAGACCCCGTCGGCCGGGCCGACGCCCGGCTGGCCGCCGTGCTGCGGGAACTGATCGAGGAGAGACCGGCGCGTCGACGGGCACCCGTCGCGGCTGATCTGCCGGGCCACCAACCGGGTCATGCAGCTCTCCCGCGCCGGGGTGGTGCCGCTGCCGGGCAAGACCGCGTTCTACGCGCTGGTCGACTAGCTCGCGTGGGCAGCACATGTTCGGCTCCGCGGTGACCCGGCGGCAGATCGCCAACCGGCCGGCCGGTCCGTTCACCGCGACCATGGCAGCGCGGCCCGGTGAGCAGGTGCAGATCGACTCCGCCTCGATCGACGTCCTTGTTTTCTCGGCGGGCAAGTCTTTGGTGCGGGCAGACCTAATCATCGCCGCAGACGTTGCCGCCCAGACGATCTACGCGGCCGTGCTGCGGCCGGTCGGGACGAAGGCGATGGGCGCGGCGCTGCTGCTCGCCAAGATTCTGGTGCCGAAACCGATGCAGCTTGACTGGGCCGACGTGCTGCGGGCCTCGGCGGCCTGGCTGCCGCACGAGAAGCTGCTGTCGGTGGACGCGCGGATGCGGGAGGCGACGACCCGGCCGATGATCCTTCCCGAGCAGGTCGTCATCGACTACAGCCGCGTGTTCGTCTCCGAGGTGTTCACCTGGGCCTGTGACCTGCTCGGGGTCTCCATCCAGTTCGCGCGCAAGGACACCCCGATCGTTAAGGCTGTGGTGGAGCGGACGTTCGTGTCGATCCGGCGCTGTTCTGCCAGCACGTGGCCGGGTACAAGGGCCCGAACGCCCAGCAGCCCGGCCGGTCGGTGGCGGCGAAGTGGTTGCTGGGCGAGCTGGCCAGTCTGCTGGAGAAGTAACTGATCATCGGCTGGCAACACCGCCCGCACGACGCCCGGCGGCACCCGCCGGGTGTTCATCTCAAACGAGCGCTACACCGCGCTGGTCGCGGTCGCCGGGTTATCTGCCACTGGCCTTGTCTGGCGCCTACCAACTCGAACTGCTGCCCGTGGCGTAGCGATCAACGCCTACGGCATCCGGATCGACCACCAGCATCGATTCGGCGTCGCGCACGTGACATGACTCGTGACATGGATTGCTGGAATTCATGGCACCGTGACATGCTCCTGGAACGACTTGCGTGACTGTTGATGCTGGTAGAGACCCTGGATAGCGTAAAGCTGGCACCTTCTAATCCCGAGGTCGCAGGTTCGAATCCTGCCGGGGGCGCTGCAGGTCAGATCGATTCGGAACGACTGGGCATGGTCGAAGGGCGCCCGGTCCCCGAACGGTCGGAGTGGGTCTGGTGGTCGCATGTGGACGGATTTCCGGTCACGTGCGACCACCCCCGCGAAACGCAAACGAGCGACTGTCACCGAAGGTACGCGGCAACTCACGCAGCGCTGCGCGAACGGTCACCAATTCACCGGTTTTCGCGGTTTCCCGCCATGATCCGCCCGTTTTCGGGCTACTCGAAGTCCGCGCGGTGGTCGCGCGCCCACTCGACGAGGGTTCGGCCCGGTCGGCCCGTCACGCGCTCGAAGTCCGGCGAGACCTCCGGCGGCTCCTCGGCGAACTCCGCCTGGTAGCACAGGACGTACTCGGCGATCTCCATCGGCAGCCCGGCTTCGATGTACATCCGCCGCGCCTGCCCGAAGGTGAGCGGCTCGAACTCCAGCGGCCTGCCGATGCCCTCGGCGACCGCGGCGGCCTGCTGCCGGTGCGTGAGGCGCTGCGGGCCGGTCAGCGTGTACGCCCTGCCGTGGTGGCCGTCCTCCAGCAGCGCGGCGGTGGCGACCTCGGCGATGTCGGCCTCGTGGACCGGGACGCCGGTGCCGTCGGGATAGGCGTGGCGCACAACGCCTTCCGCGCGGACGGAGTGCGCCCACACGTCGAGCTTGTTGACGGCGAACTCGTGCGGCCGGACGTGGGTCCACTCCAGGCCGGACGCCTCGACCCGTTGCTCCAACTGGAGGAGCAGCTCGAAGCTGCCGGGGCGGCGCGTGGTGACCGCGCTGCCGGTGAGGTCGACCACCCGGCGCAGTCCCGATTTCACCGCCAGCGCGAGGAAGTCGTCCGCGCGGTCGACGGCCCGGTCGACGTCGACGACCGCGGGCAGGTAGTAGACCCGGTCGACGCCGTCGAGCACGGCGGCCAGGTCGTCGGGGCGGTCGAGGTCGCCTTGGACGACGTCGACCCCGTCGGGCAGACCCGCGTTCGCCGGGCTCCGGGTGAGTGCTCGGACTTCCTGGCCTGCGGCCAGGAGTGCGTGGACGACGGCTCGACCGGTGGTGCCGGTCGCGGCGGTAACCAGGACGGTCACTGGACTTCCCTTCGGTATTAAAACTTGAATACCGACGCTAGCGAGGTCGAACGCCTATGCGCACATGGAAATTTCTGTGACTCAGGTCACCATGCCGGTGCAGGCTCCGGGCGGAGGCACCTTCCCCGCCGCGAACCGGCCCGGCGAAACGCCCATGACCTCGCGGAACTCGGCCGTCATGTGGGACTGGTCGTAGTAGCCCGCCTCGGCCGCGAGGGTCGCCAGCCTGCCCGGCTCCACGCCGTGGAGAACCGTGCGGACCCGGTCGATGCGGGCGAAGTGCTTGGGCGAGACGCCGACGGCTTCGGTGAACACCGAACGCAGGTGCCGTTCGCTGACGTTCAGCTCGCGGGCCGTGGCGCCGACCGGTCGTGCTCGCAGCAGGTCGACGGCCGCGCTCACGAGGTCACCGCGCTCGTCGCGGGTGGACCGGCGGGCCAGGGCGCGGCGGACCGCGGTGACGTCCGCGGCGTCGCGGTCGCCCCAGAACTCCCGCAGCGGCACGATCCGGTCGACCAGGTCCCGCGCCGGACGCCCCAGCAGCGCGCCTGCCCGGCCGGGCTGGAGGCGGATCACCACGCAGGACCGGAACTCCTTCGGCACGTGGTAGCGGGCACGGGTGCGCGGGCCGATGACCACGAAGGCGCCATCGCGGAGCGCGAGCGTCGTCGCGTGGTCGGGTTCGGCGAGCACCGCGTTCACCCGCCCACCACCCGGCGTCGCGACGGTGACCCGCTCGATCCACGGTCGCAGCGCGTCTGGCACCCGGAGGACCTGTTCGTCGAAGCTCACCCGGCCAACGGTAAGCGGACCCGCGCGGTCCGCGGCGTGCCGGAACTTCCTATCCGGGAGGCGGTTCCGGGCGGCACCGTGGCGGCATGATCCTGATCACCGGTGCCACCGGCACCATCGGCCGCGAAGTCGTCCGGCAGCTGACCGCGCGCGGCGTCGGCCTGCGCGCCATGTCCCGCGACCCCCGCGGTCCCGACGGTGTGCGGGCGGACTTCGACGATCCCGAGTCGCTGCGGCGCGCGGTGGACGGCGTGGACACGCTGTTCCTGCTGACCGCGCCCGCCACCGCCACCTCCCGGCACGACCTGGCGATGCTCGACGCGGCACGGGCCGCCGGGGTGGCGAAGGTGGTGAAGCTGTCGGCGATCGGCACCGGCTCGACCACCTCCGACGGTCGGGTCGTCGGCCGGTGGCACCTGGCGGGCGAGGAGGCGGTGCGGAGCAGCGGGATGGCGTGGACGGTCCTGCGCCCCTCCAGCTTCGCGTCGAACGTGCTGCGGTTCGCCGCGCAGGGCGGGCTGGCCAACCTCACCGGCGACGGCAAGCAGGGCGTCGTCGACCCGAAGGACGTGGCCGGGGTGGCGGTCGAGGCACTCACCTCCGACGTCCACAGTGGACGAACGTGGACGCTGACCGGTCCCGAGCCGCTCAGCGTGCCGGAGCAGGCCGCCCAGCTCGCGCGGGTCCTCGGGCGGCCGGTCGGGACAGTCGAGGTGCCGCCGGAGCACGTGCTGGGGTCGGGCGTGGACGGCTCGTCCGCCGACGAGGTCGCCGTCGGCACCGCGTGGGTGCGCGAAGGGCGCAACGCGGTGGTGACCGCGGACGTCGAACGGGTGCTCGGCCGTCCGCCCACCCGCTTCGCCGACTGGGCACGGGAGAACGCCGCGCTCTTCGGATGAGCGCGGCGGCCGAGCCGGTGGCGCGCGGACCGGTCTCCGCGCGCCGCCGCACCCGACTCAGCCGACCGGCAGTTCCCTGGGCATCAGCAGCGCGGAGGCCACCGCGGGCAGCGCGCCGACCACCAGCATCACCACCGGCCACGACGAGGCCGACAGGACGATCGGGATGAGCAGCGGCGTGACGAACGCGCCGCCGAACACCATCGTGTTCTCCAGGCCCAGCGCGGTGCCGGACCGCTCCGCACCGGCCATGGTGGCGATCTCGGCGTAGTGGACGCCGTGCCAGCCGCAGGCGAGGAACCCGGCGGCGATGAACAGGCCGACCACGAGCCACGTCGGGGCGAAGGAGTACAGCGACACGCCGACGAACGCCACCGCGATGGCCCAGCTGTAGACGCGCACGAGGGTCCGGCGGTACCGGCCGCCGCGCTGGTCGGTCCACCGGCCGCCCCACACCCGCGAGGCGGCGGCGAGGAGCTGCACCACGACGAGCGCCACCACGACGCCCTCGATCGGGAGGCCGATCTCGGAGGTGAGGAACACCGTGCCGAAGGTGAGGACGGTGAACTGCGGGAGGTCGAGCAGGAACGCGGTGATCGCCACGCGCCAGATG
Organism: Umezawaea sp. cmx-9-4; assembly: GCA_049997955.1. Lineage (GTDB taxonomy): Bacteria > Actinomycetota > Actinomycetes > Mycobacteriales > Pseudonocardiaceae > Umezawaea. The sequence continues at coordinate 116,460 of JAEBDY010000008.1, forward strand.
TCCCAGCGCTTCAACGGGTTGGCGGTCGTGGTGGCGGCCATGTCCTTCGAGGCCTTGGTGCGCGCGATGGGCGGCTCGTCCAGCCACAGCACGACGGCGACGGTCGCGGCGAGCATGAACACCGTGAGGAACGCGAACACCCAGCGGAACCCGGCCCCGAGTGCGAGCGCGGGCATGATCGCGGCGCCCAGCGCGCCGCCCAGCGGCACCGCCGCGACCCGCAGGCTGATGGCGAAACCGCGCTTGTCCGGCGGGAACCAGCCCATGACGGCGCGTCCGGAGGCCCCGTTCACGCAGCCGCCGAGCGCACCCGACAAGAACAGCACCGCGGCCAGCGCCCATGCCGCGGGGGCGACGCCTCCGCTGGGCACCAGGAACGCGGTGACGTAGGCGAGGGTCGCCGTCGTGCCGCTGAGGCCGATGATCAGCACGGTCCGCTCGCCGATGCGGTCGGACAGGATGCCCCAGAACACGTCGGTGATGAAGATGCCCGCCGTCACGGCCGCGAGCACGAGGCCCAGCTCGGACAGCGAGAAGCCGTAGGCGACGGCGAGGATCGAGCCCGAGGTCGGGATGCCCTGGAAGGCGGCGCTGAACGCGGCCTGGGCGAAGATCCCGATGCCCAGGATGCCCCAGCGGTAGCGGGGGGAGTGCCTCTTGCCGGTGCGCCCGATGACGATGTCGTCGGTGGCGGGGGGCGTTGGGACGGGTGGTCGGTCCTGCGTCTGCTGGGACATCGGGTGCTCTCCTGGTTCGTTGCGCGGAACCGACGGCTCCGAAGACGCGGCCGACGTCGATGCGCGGCCGCAGCGGGGGTGGTGGGGCGGGTGCCGCCCCGGTGCGGCGGGGCCCGGTCCGGGCCCCGCCGTGGAGGGACTACTCGGCCGAGACGCCGACCGCCTCGACCGCGTTCACCTCGTCGTCGGTCAGGCGGCGGGTGCCCTTCTCCCGCACCACCAGCGCGTAGCAGCCGGTGGGGGACGACACCTGGTGCACGCTCTCCGGCAGCTCGATGAACAGCGTGCCCGCCGGGTAGCGGTCGCCGTTGTCGTTGTGCAGCTCGCCTTCGAGGATCAGCAGCATCTCGTAGCCGAGGTGCTCGTGCAGGTCGCCGTGGGAGCCCGGCTTGAAGTGCGCGATGTAGGCCTCCGCGCCGGTCGGGCCGGTCTCCTCCTTGGTGTAGAGCCATTCGACGTCCACCGCGTTGCGACCCGGCTGGACGTACTCCTCCCACTTGATCTGACCGTTGTGCAGGCCGCCCGCGAACAGGGACGAGTAGATCTTGATGTCACGCATGGCAGTTCTCCTTCATCGGTTGGTGCGGTGGGAAGTGCTGTGTTCAGCCGATGCCGGGGGCCGCGGGCTGCGCGGCCTCCAGCAGGTCGTCGGCCAGGTACTCGACGGAGCCGGGGAACGCCACGCCCTCGGCCCGCTCGACGTCGCGGGCCCGCAGCTCGTTGCGGCGGATCTTCCCGGACGTGGTCTTCGGCAGCGCCGCGAACTCCAGGCGGCGGATCCACTGGTGCGGAGCCAGGTTCGCCCTGGTGTGGTCGAGGATTCGGCGCGCGGTCTCGGTGTCCGGCCGCTCGCCCGCGGCCAGCGACACGTACGCCTTCGGCACCACCAGGCCCACCGGGTCCGGTGCGGGCACCACCGCGGCCTCGGCCACCGCCTCGTGCTCCAGCAGGACGCTCTCCAGCTCGAACGGCGAGATCCGGTGGTCGTAGGACTTGAAGACGTCGTCCGTGCGCCCCACGTAGTGCAGGTAGCCGTCCGCGTCCCGGTGCGCGATGTCGCCGGTGTGGTAGTAGCCGTCGGCGAACGTCCTGGCGTTCTTCTCCTCGTCGTTCACGTAGCCGGGCATCACGCCCAGCGGACGGGGCGTGAGGTTCACGCACACCTCGCCCTCGTCGCCCACCGCGCCGGTGGTGGGGTCGACGAGCACGATGTCGTAGCCCGGCAGCGGTTTGCCCATCGAACCCGGTCGCACCGGCAGCGCCGGGCTGTTGCCGATCTGGGCCGTCGTCTCGGTCTGGCCGTAGCCGTCCCGGACGGTCAGGCCCCACGCGGCGCGGACCTGCTCGATCACCTCGGGGTTGAGGGGTTCCCCGACGCTGCCCGCCTCGCGCAGCGACACCGGCCACTGGCGCAGGTCGTCCTGGATGAGCATCCGCCACACCGTGGGCGGCGCGCAGAACGTCGTCACCCGGTGCTCCACCATGCGGTCCATGAGGTCCTTGGCCTGGCCCGTGGTCACGCTCAGGATCGTCGCCTCGGCGTTGAGCGGCACGAAGAACGAGCTCCACGCGTGCTTGGCCCAGCCCGGCGCGGACACGTTCAGGTGCACGTCACCGGGGCGGATCCCGCTCCAGTACATGCCGGACAGGTGCCCGACCGGGTAGCTGACGTGGGTGTGGCGCACCAGCTTCGGGCGGGACGTCGTGCCCGACGTGAAGTACAGGAACAGCGTGTCGTCCGCGCGGGTCGGCGCGTCGGGGGTGAAGCCCGCGGGCGCCGACCGCAGGTCGTCCAGGTCGAGCCAGCCCGGCACGCGGCCCGTGCAGATCCGGGTGACGTGGCCGGGCAGCCACTCGAACTCCCCGGTCAGCTCCGGCATCGTGAGCACGTGCCGCACGTCGGCCCGCTCCACCCGGTCGACCAGGTCCGCGCCGGACACGGTGGTGAAGGTGGGCACGACCACCACGCCCAGCTTCATCGCGGCCAGCTGCGACTCCCACACGGCGAGCTGGTTGTCGAGCATCAGCAGCAGCCGGTCGCCCCGCCGCACACCGGCGGCGCGCAGGCCGTTGGCCAGGCGGTCGGACCGCTCGGACAGCTCGGCGTAGGACGCCTTCTCCTCGGCCCGGCCGCCCACGACGTGCAGCGCGGTGCGGTCGTTCCCCCGTGCCACGGCGTCGAACCAGTCCAGCGCCCAGTTGAACTCGTCGAACTCGGGCCAGCGGAACTCGGCGTGGGCGCGGTCGGGGTCGCCGCGCAGTTCCAGCAGCAGGTCGCGGGCGGCGCGGAACTTCTCGGTGTTGGTCCTCGATGACATGTCCGGTTCCCCTTCAGATCGCGGCGGCCGTGTGCGGGGCGGTGGACACGACGGGGGTCCGGGCGACGGGCCGGTGGCGCAGCACGTCCTCGGCGATGCCGTCGGCGTCGGTGTGGAAGCCCGTCATCGGACCGGGCCTGCCGTTGCCGATCTGGGTGAACCAGCGGGTGTTCTCGGTCGGCACGCCCAGCGCGTACAGGTCGGGGTCGGGGTTGCCGAGCACGTCGACCACGTGGAACGGGCGGCGGGTGACCGCGATGCTCCCGGCGGGGAACTCCTCGCCGGTCGCCGTGTCGGCGTTGACCAGCTCGGTGATCAGGCCGTCGGCCAGCAGACCGGCGATCAGGTGGTCGGAGTTGACCGACAGCGTCGGCCGCGGGATGCGGGCGTCGATCAGCGTGGTGACCTCCCGCCGCGACCCGTCCACGCGGGGGGAGACGAGGACGAAGGTTCCGCTCGCGTGGTCGGCCCGCACCCTCGTCGCGGGGCCGACCACGGTCAGCAGCCCGGCCCGGATCACGGCGCACGCCTGCTCCACCCGCATCGCGGGCGGGCCTGCCGACACCATCGTGTTGATCGGGTTGAACCAGGACACGAACTCCCGGTGCGACTCGGGCCGCAGCCCGGAGAAGTCCACCGCCTGCCGCACCACCCCGCGGGTGTCGCGCAGGATGTCCAGCGCCGCCTTCAGCGGGTTGTCGACGTTGCCCTGGCTCGCTTCGGCGATGTCGCGCCCCAGCAGGTCGAGCAGCTCGGCCCGGAACTCGTCGGGGCTCGCGAACGACCGGTCGCCGAACGGCCGGGCCAGGCCTTCCAGGTCGAGCGGCGGCACGTCCTGGAGGTCCCACGCCTTCAGCAGTCCCTCGCGGTCCGTCGACCGCAGGTGGCTCGCGGCGAACCACCCGGCGGCCTCCTCGCCGAGCCGCCGCCGCACGTGCGCGGTGTAGTAGACGTGCTCGACCTCCAGCCGGAGCAGCGACAGGACGTCCCGCACGAAGTCGAGCTGCGCGGAGCCGGTGGCGCGCTGGTTGTCGCGCCTGGCCCGCAGGATCGCCTCCTCGGTGACGAACTTCGCCTGGTAGCGGTACGACGGCGGCTTCTGGTTGCGGCCCCGCGCCAGCATCACCAGTCCGCTGCGGGAACCGGCGATCAGGTGCGGCTCCAGCCCGCTCGGCGCGTACTCGGTGCGCCCGTCGCGCTCGACGAACCGGCCGCCCCGGCCGAGCGTCAGCTCCGCCATGACGTCCAGGAACGTCAACCCGAGCCCGATCACCCCGACCTGCTCGCCCGGCGCGATGACGCCGAGGGGCATGTCGGCGGCCGAGTCGCCGCGCAGGTAGGTCAGCCCCGCCCGCTGCCGGGCGAACGTGAGCAGCGTCTTCTCGGCGGTGTCCGGGGTCACCCTCGGGTGGCCGGTGGTCAGCACCACCTTGTCCGCCGTCACCGTCGTGCCGCCTGCCCCGATCACCGTGGTCAGGCCGTACTCGCGGGTGAGCGCCACGGCCGGCTCGGGCACGTGCCGGACCACGGTCCCGGTCGGCGCGTTCGCGACCATCGCCTCGAACGCCATCGCGAGGTACTCGCCGTACACGGCTCTGGGCCCGTAGTCGTCCGGACCGATGCCCGACCAGCGCGGGTGCGCGGCCAGCCACTGGGCGAACGACGGTCCGGAACCGGCCCGCGTCGGCCCGCCGTCCGGCGCCGCGGAGAACAGGCTGACCTCGCCGGCCGGGGTGTTCATCAGGAAGAACTTCGACTGCGATGCCCTCCAGACCCGACCGCCCGGCTCGCACGGGTCGAACAGGTGCACCCGCACCTCGCCCGCCCTGGGTGCGTCCGTCAAGCGCGTCAGCAGCCGCTCCAGGACCGATAGCCCACGCGGGCCCGCACCGACGATCACCACATCCAGGTCCGCTGGTGGGACGAAGTCAGTCATGGCTTTCCTTTCCGGGAAGAGAAGGGTGGAGGCCCCCGCCGTCGCGGCGGAGCCGGAGGAACGTCCTGCGGTGGACCGCTGCTAGTAGTCGGGTCGCTTGAGCAGCGAGTCGCGCTCGGCTATCTCCGGCAGGTACACCTGCTCGTTCCACACCTCGGCCGCCACCGGCTCCAGCGCGATCGAGACAACCCCTTCCGGGCAACCGAAGGCGTCGGTCACGGCCGCGGTCAGCGCCTTCGACAGGGCGTCGGTCTGGTCGGTGGACAAGGAGGCGGGAAAGTGCTTGATGGTCACGTGCGGCATGGCGGGTTCTCCCTCACTGCTCGAGGTGCGGACGGACGCACCGGATCAGGTCGTCGACGAGCGGGGCGCGGAGCATCCCGTAGTGATCGGCGGGTACGTCCACGAAGGACAGGTTCTCGGCGCGCACGGCGGGCCGTTCGATGAAGGACGGCTGGTCGCCCACCGCGCGGAAGACCACGACGGGCGCGGCGATGGCGCGACGCTCCAGGTCCCGGTCGGTGTAGTCGAAGCGGTAGGTCCGGTGGACCACGCGGGCGATGCGGCGGACGAGCGTCCGGTCGAGACCGAGCCGGGAGCTGACGAACTCGGTGAACGTCCGCTCGTCGTCGGTCTCGCGCAGGCACTCCTCCAGCAGGTCGCCGGAGACCTCGCCCGCGAAGACCGAGAACAGGATCGTCACGTAGCCCCTGCTCCGCCAGCTCGGGGTGCGGTCGTCGCCCCCGGCTCGCGGGTTGCCGGGCGCGATGAGGAACAGGCGCTCCACCCGCTCCCCCGCGCTCTCCAGCTGGTGCGCCGCCTCGAAGGCGACGCGCGCGCCGAACGAGTAGCCCCACAGCGTGTACGGGCCGCGCGGCTGCTTGCGGCGGATCAGCTCCAGATCGCGGGCGGCCATCTCGGCGATCGAGGGGTGGGCCGTCTCCCCCTCGTTCACGCCGTGCGCCTGGACGCCGTAGAACGGGCGACCGGAACGGGCGGCGAGCTCCCTGAGGTTCATCGGGTAGCCGCCCAGTCCCGGCCAGCAGTAGACGGGTTCGAGCGTGCCCGCGGTGGCCAGGCGGACCAGCCGGGACGCCGCGTGCGGGCTGTCGCCGTCGACCACCTTCGCCAGCATCTCGACCGTCGGCGCGTCGAACGTCACCTGGAGCGGCAGCGAGAGGCCGAACTCCTTGTTGATGCGGTTCACGATTCCCACCGCCAGCAGGGAGTTGCCGCCGGACTCGAAGAAGTCGCTCTGCACCGAGACGACCTCGACCTTCATCAAGGTCCGCCAGATCTCGCCGATCCTGCGCTCGGTGTCGGTGCGCGGCTCGACCACCGGGCGGTCGACGAAGTCGACCTCGGCGAGGTCGGATTCGGCGAGCGACCGGGTGTCGATCTTCCCGTTCACCGTGTGCGGCAGGCGGTCCAGCACCACGACCTTGTTCGGCACCATGTAGTCCGGCAGGAACGAGCGCAGGTCGTCGCGGATCAGCTCGGTCGGCCCCTTCATGTGGACCGCGTCCTCCTTCATGCCGCGGTGCCGGACCTGCTCGGGGCTGACCCGCCCGCCGATGGAGAAGTACGACGGGCCCACCGGGAGCCCCCGCTCCTCCAGCAGTGCCGCCAGCCGCCGGTGCGCGGGCAGGTCGTGGCCGCTCTTGGAGCTGTAGCCGGACGACATGAGCCCGAGTCCGCTCCGCACCGCCTGCAGCCGGTGCAGCGCGCGGCCGAGGTCGAGGTAGGCCCGCCAGTCGTCCGCGGTCCGGCTGACCAGGGCGATGCCGAAGCTGGCGCGCTCGTACGCCTGCTGGTTGATGGCGATGACGTGCCTGCGCTCGACGACGCCGTCGGCGACGGGCTCGAAGTCGTCGCCCACCACCCGGTGCAGGCCCGCGGGCAGACCGGCGACCTTGTCCCCGTGGGCCTGGACGTAGACGTCCACCTGCTCGTCGGGGAGCACCGGGTCGCAGGGCGCGAAGTCGAACGCGCCGAGGTAGTAGTCCTCGTCCGCGCACTCCAGGTGCGCCATGGCCGTCTCGTCTGCGCCCGCGGCGCGGACGGTGAGGCCGTGCGGGGGCAGGATCTGCTCGAACAGGCCGACCATGTGCCCGGCCTCGATCTCCAGCACTTCCCTGATGTTGGTGTGGTACACCGGTTCGATGGCCCGCCGCTTGCCCACGAAGTGCACCCTGGCGCGGGGCTCCACGCCCGGCGCCGTGCTCTGGACGAGGTACAGCCGGTGCTCGACCGGGTGGTAGTAGTAGAACCCCGGCGCCAGGCCGAAGGAGTCGTTCAGCTCCAGGTAGAGCTGGGTGGCGTAGAGCGAGCCCGGCGACGCGTAGCCGTACTTCGGCAGCAGCCGCTTGACGCTGTGGAACTGGCCGAAGAACCGCATGATCGCGCCGAACTCGGCCCGGCCGACCTCACGGGGATCACGGGGAGCCGCCTGCTCCTCCCGCGCCCGCAGGAGTTCGATGATGTCGTCGCGGGTGACCTCGCCGCCCTCGTAGAAGCGGTAGGTCTTGCGGGCGAACACCGTGCGGCGCTGCATGGCCGTCGGCTGCCTGCCCGGCAGGTCGACCGCGGACTTGCCGCGCAGCTCGTGCTCCTCGCGGCAGCCGAGGTTCGACAGCTGCGCGCGGATCTGCAGCCTGCTGGCCTTGGACTGGTGGTGCGCGCCGTGGCTGCCCTGGTCCATCAGGGCGGCTTCCTTGGGGTTGAGCTCGACGAACGCGATCAGGTTCTGGAACCCCGTTCGCGGGTCGTCGCGGACCACCACGGCCGCGTGCTTGATCCACTCGTGGGTCTCCAGCGCCAGGCGCACCTCGTCCAGCTCGACCCGGAACCCGCGCAGCTTCACCTGGTTGTCGGTCCGACCGACGAAAACCGCTGTGCCGTCGGGGTTCCAGTAGGCCAGGTCGCCGGTCCGGTAGAGGGTGGGAGCGCCGAAGTCGGCGAGGAACGGGTTGTCGAGGAACCGGTCCGCGGTGAGGTCGGGCTTGCCGAGGTAGCCGCGTGCGAGCTGCAGGCCGCCGATGTGCAGCTCGCCGATCTCGCCGACGGCCACCGGCCTGCGGTCGCCGTCGAAGATGTAGTACTGCGTGTTGTGCACCGGCTTCCCGATGGGCACGGTCGGCGGCCCGTCGGCGACCGTGGTGGGGTCGACCCGGTGCGAGGACGAGTTGATGGTGCACTCGGTGGGGCCGTAGAGGTTGACCAGCTCCCGGCTGGGCAGCTCGGCGAAGAACCGCTGCGCCAGCGAGCGCGAGAGCGCTTCGCCGCCGCAGAAGACCTGGGTGAGCGTGGCGCACTCGGCCAGGCGCTCGGTGTCGAGGATGGCCTGGAGGAGCGTGGGCACGCACTGCAGGGTCGTCACGCCGTGCGCCTTGATGGTGTCCACCAGCGCTTCCGGGTCCCGGTACACGCCGGGCGCGCCCATCACGACCACGCTGCCGCAGGCCGAGGCCAGGATCTCCCACTGGGCCGCGTCGAAGCTCATCGGCGTCTTCTGCAGCACCACCCTGCGCTGGTCGATCCCGTGCGCCTCCGCCAGCCAGCACAGCTGGTTCACGATCGCCCGGTGCTCGATCATCACGCCCTTGGGCTTGCCGGTGCTGCCGGAGGTGTAGATGACGTAGGCGAGGTTCCCCGGCGCGACCGGGGGCGCTTCGCCCTCGCCGGTGACGTCGTCGAGGGTGATCACGCGGGTGTGCGGCGGGACCAGGCCCGCGAGCTTCCCGACCAGCTCGCGCTGGGTGATGATCAGGTCGCCGCCGAAGTCCTCGATCATGTACCGCAGCCGGTCCTCCGGGTACTCCGGCGCCAGCGGCAGGTAGGCCCCGCCCGCGTGCAGCACGCCCCAGGCCCCGACGACCAGGTCGAGCGACGGGTGCACGAACAGCCCGACGCAGTCGTCCTCGTCCACGCCCAGCGACCGGAGGAAAGCCCCCACCCGCACGGCTTCGGCCGCCAGCTCCGCGAACGTCAGCCGCTCGTCCCCGTGCACGACCGCGGTGTCGTCACCACGCGTCGACGCCTGCTCGCCCAGCAGGTCGACCAGCGTCCGCTCGGGCAACACCTTCCCGGTCTGGTTGAACTCCAGTGCGAGCGCGTCGACATCCTGGAAAGCGTGTTTCACGTCGACCCCCTTCGTCGGCAGCGGCCTCGTTCTTCTCTGCTGCCAGCATCGGGAACCGCGCTGTCGACCGGCTATCGGTCGGGTATGGGCGGCGGGAGGTCCGGGCGGAAACGCAGAACGCCCGACGGGAGAACCCGTCGGGCGTTCTGTCCACAGAGGAATTCAGGCGGTCACCGGCTGCGGAGCGGGCGCGGCGCGCGCGTGCACCGCGTCCGCGGGGAGCCGGGACTCCAGCCGCAGCAGGGTGAACGTGGACGCGGTCAACCCCGCCGCCAGCACCAGCCACATCCCCGTCGGCGAGGCCGACAGCAGCCACGTCAGCACCGCGGGCGCGGTGGCCGTCGGTATCGCCCAGGAGAACTGGTACACCGAGAGGTGTCGTCCCCGCGTCTCGGCCGGTGCGGCCGAGGACACCAGCGCCGAGGCCGTGGCCCCGTGCATCAGCTCGCCGACCGTGAACAGCGCGGTCGCCACGAACACGCCGACCAGCAGCACCGCGGTCGCCGACGACACCGCTCCCAGCAGGGCGAACCCGACGAACGACGCGGCGATGACCACCACACCCGCCGCCGTGGCCCTGGTGCGCCGGTACCGCACGAGCAGCCTGGTCACCGGGATCTGCAGCAGGGCGATCCCGATGGTGTTCACCGCGTACAGCGCGCCCACTAGTCCGACGGACGCGCCCAGCTGCGTGGTGATGTAGACCGGCAGCGCCACCGCCAGCACCATGTACCCGAACGCGACCGGCACGTTCGCCACCGTCAGCCAGAGGAACGGCCGGTTGCCGAGCACCACCCGGTACCCGCCCCGCACCGCGGTTCCGGCGGCGCGCCGTCCCGACACGTGCGGGATCGACCCGACGATGATCGCGGCCAGCACGAACGCCACGCCCGTCCCGAGGACGATCGCCGTGTACGCGGACTCGCTGCCCAGGGTCAGCGCGCCCGCGGCGGCCAGGCCGCCGACACCGAGCCCGGCGTTGCGCAGACTGCGCTGCGCCGCCAGCAGCGTGTCCCGCTCGCTGCCCTGCGCGATCTCCGCGACCAGCGCCTGGATGGACGGCGGGAACGAGCCGTCGCCCACCGCGACCAGCGCGACGGCGAGGAACATCGTCCACGCCGAGTCCACCAGCGGATAGACCGCGAACCCGGACGCCCGCAGCAGGTACCCGCCGACGACCACCGACCGCGCGCCGAACCTGTCGACCAGCGTTCCCGCGATCGGGTTGCCGATCAGGGCGAACAGCGCGCCCGCGGTCATCACCACGCCGACCTGCGCGATCGGCATCCCGGTGACGTGGTGGAAGTAGAGCAGCGACAGCGGCAGGTACATGCCCGCCCCGGTCGCGTCGACCACCATGCCCGTCAGGTACCGCGTCCTCGTTCCCCTCATCACGGGGCGACCCCTTCCGGCGGACGGATCCGCGTCTGCGCCTCGAACCTGGCGCCCAGCGCCCGCAGCCGGGACTCCGCTTCCGCCCGGTCGGCGCCCGTGGCGATCGCGACCAGCAGGAAGTCGGCCGAGCCCGCGGCAGGCGGGATGACGTCGCCGACGTCGGCGTAGCGCCAGAACCTCGACACCCAGGGCTCCACCGCGGTGGACGGCACGGCTTCCACCGCGCCCGGCCTCTTCATCATCAGCACCTGGCCGGCCATCCGGGTGGGCTCGAGCGGCGGCCCGCCCGCGAGGGGCGCGGCGAGCGCGGGCATGGGCAGCCCGAGCTGTGCCCTCGTCAGGTACTCGCCGTGGTTGATCCCGAAGATCGCGGTGGCGACCTCGCGGATCTTGGCCCCGCCGGTGCGGGCGGCGATCTCGCACACCACCAGCCGGTCGTCCGGGGTGAGGAACACCTCGGCGTGGAAGGCGTGGTCGGCGTGCCGGTCGGACACCCGCAGCGCCGCCATGGCCCGTTCGGCCACCTCCAGCAGCCGCGCGGACAGCGGGTCGGACACGTCGAGCGTCAGGTCGACGCGCGCGCCCGGATCCGATCCGAACGACGACAGCGAGTACTGGTACTGCGAGGCCCAGGAGAGGACCGTCCGCCCGCCGACGACGAGCCCGTCGACGTGGCACATCCGGCCCGGCACGAACGACTCCACGAGCACCGGACCGGTCAGGTCGAGCGGTTCCGGCCCCTCCAGGATCCGCAGGCCGATGGAGTTGAACCCGGCGACGTCCTTCACGACGACGGGGTACCCGTGCGCCTCCGCGAACGCCAGGACGTCGTCGGCCGACTCGGCGACGGCGTACTCCGCGACCTCGATGCCCGCCGCCGCGAGCATCCGCTTCATGACCCTCTTGTCCCGGTACGGCAGCACGTCCGCCGTCCACGCTCCCGGCAGGCCCAGCCGCTCGCGCAGCCGGGCCGCCACCAGCAGGTCGGCCTCGTGGTGCGCGACGACGTGCCCCACCTCGAACTTCTCGGCCAGCTCCAGCGCCTGCCGGAACTGGAGCTCCTCGTCGGCGAAGTCCGGCACGACCTCCAGGTGCGCCAGCCCGACGTGGTCGGTTGGCACCTGTTCGCCCGCGCCCTCGATGCGGTCCCGGCAGGCCAGGACCACGGCGTCGCCGTCGTACCCGTCCAGCCAGCGCCGGTACGGGAACGGCTCGAACGGGTTGCGGTGGATGATGAGGACGCTCATACCGCCACCGCCTCGGCGGACTCGGCCGCGCAAGCCCTGCTCACCACGCCGTCCGGGCCCTCGACCCGGACGTCGATGACCTCGTTGATCAGCCGCGCGCCGTTGGCGATGGCGGCGTCGGCGTCCACACCGGTGACCGCGACCAGCCCCAGCCGGTCCCAGTTGTCGCGCAGCGCCCGCACCTCGTCGCCGGGCTTGGCGGTGACGCGCACGGTCAGCGCCTCCGGCTGGGCGGCGGCCTCCGCGACGCCGTCGACCGACACGACGCGGCCGGGCGAGCCGACCACGAACCGGGTGCTGGCGCCCGCGTGCGGCACCGGCCGGTCGGGCAGCTCCGGCACGAGCCCGAACGGCCAGCCGACGGCGTAGGAGATCAGGTCGATCCCGAACGCCCCGAGCACCAGCTCCGGGATCGCGTCGCCCGCGACCCGGTTGTGGCTCTCGATCACCGTCACGCCACGCCTGCCCACCCGGACCTCGGTGTGCGCGACCCCGTTGCGCAGCCCCATGGTCGTCAGGAACCGCGGCACGGCGGCGCGGATCAGGTCCTCGTCGGCCGCCGACGTCCTGGCGGGCACGACGTGGCCGATCTCGGCGAAGCACCGGGGGTCGACCCACTTCTCCGTCACCGCGACCACCACGTGCCGCCCGTTGAAGCTGAACGTCTCGACGCTGAACTCCGGGCCGTCGAGGTACTGCTCCATCAGGAACTCGCCCAGCAGGAACAGGGTCGACACCCGGTCGGTGCGCGTGCCCCGCAGCCGTGACACGTGGTCCCACGCGCGGTCGAGGTCTGCGGTCTCCTCGACCTTCAGCACGCCGATGCCCGCGGTCGCGTCGGTGGGCTTGACGATGAACGGGAAGCCGTGGCGCGCGGCGAACTCGTCGAGGTCCTGCCGACCGCGCAAGGGCATCGCGGCGACGGCGTCCGGGTCGTGCTCGGCCAGGTGCGCCCGCATGGCGAGCTTGTCCCGGAACAGCCGGGTGACCGTGCGGCAGGTGCCGCCGAGGCCGAACCGGTCGTTGATCCGGGCGGCGTTCTCCAGCGCGGGTTCGGTCAGCGACAGGGCGGCGTCGATGCCGTGGACGTCCCACAGCTCCTCGGCCACCGTCTCGACCGCTCCCCAGTTGGTGAAGTCGACGACCCGCAGCGCGTCGGCGGCCGCCTCCTGCACCGGGGTGACCTTGGTCGGGTGCTGCACCAGCAGGACGGTCAGGCCGAGTTCCTTGGCTTTGACGACGGTCTCGTCGGTGCCACCGACCAGCAGTAGGTTCCTCATCGGTCCGCTCCTCGCACGGTGTCGGCGGGCACGGGCAAGCTCAGGTAGCGCTCGCCGGTGTCCGGCAGGATGGTCACGATCGTCTTCCCCCGGTTCTCCGGGCGCCGCGCCAAGTCGAGCGCGACGTGCACGGCGGCCCCCGAGGAGATCCCCGCGAGCACGCCGACCTTCCTGGCCAGCCAGTGCGCGGTGCCCGCGGCGTCGCCGTCGGTCACGGCGACGACCTCGTCGATCAGCGCGACGTCGGTGGTGTCGGCCACGAAACCGCCGTTGAGCCCTGGAATGGCGTGGCTGCCCGCGTACCCCTTCGACAGCAGCGGGGAACCCTCCGGCTCCACCCCCACCGCCTGCACCAACGGGTTGCGGGACTTGAGGTAGGCCGCGGTGCCGCAGAGCGTGCCGCCCGTGCCGATCCCCGCGACCAGGATGTCGACCCCGCCCTCGGTGTCGGCCCAGATCTCCGGGCCGGTGGACTCGAAGTGCGCGGCGGGGTTGTCCGGGTTGGCGTGCTGCTGCGGGAACCACGACCCCGGCGTGGCCTCGTGCAGTTCCCTGGCCCGGTCGATGCAGCCCTGGTAGCGCAGCGCCGCCGGGGTCAGCTCCACCTGCGCGCCGAGCGCCTTGAGCAGTCCGACGCGCTCGCTCGTGGCGTTGTCCGGGAGCACGATGACGCAGCGGTAGCCGCGGGCGGCGCTCAACGCGGCCAGCGCGATGCCGGTGTTGCCGGAGGTCGCCTCGATGACGGTGCCGGAGCCGGGGGTCAGCAGGCCGTCGCGCTCGGCGCCGCGCAGCATCCACAGCGCGGCCCTGTCCTTGACGCTGGAGCCGGGGTTCGCCGATTCCAGCTTGGCGAGCACCACCGCGCCTTCGGAGGGGAGTCTCAGCAGGGGGGTGCCGCCGACCAGGTCGTCGATGCTGTCGGCGATCCGCCTGCCGGTGAGTGTTGCGGTCATGACGCTTTCCTCCGGAGGGCTTGGTGGACGGTCACGTTCGCCGTCGGGGCGAGCACGGTGGCCCCGTCCGGCACATCGGCGATCACGAGGGCCTGGGCGCCGATCACGGCGCCGTCGCCGACGCGCACCGGGCCGAGCACGGTGGCGTTGACGCCGAGGACCACTCCGTTGCCGATCACGGGGTGCCTGCGCTCACCCTCGGGTCGGCGGTTGTCCCGCCACCAGCCGACCGCGCCGAGCGTCACCTGGTGGTAGATCGTCACGTCGTCTCCGACGACCGCCGTCTCCCCGATGACCACGGCGGCGCCGTGGTCGATGAACACCCGGCGGCCCAGCCGGGCTCCGGGGTGGACCTCCACCCCGGTGACGGCGCGCACGAGCAGCATCAGCGCCCTCGCGGACCCCCGCAGGCCGCGCTGGTGCAGCCCGTGCGCCACCCGGTGCGTCCACATGGCCGCCAGCGCCGGGTGCAGCAGTCCCTCGACGTGGCCGTGGATCGAGGGATCCCGTTCGACCACCGTGTCCCAGTCCTCGCCGCACAGGCGTAGCAGTCCGGGACCCGGCTTGCGCGCGGAGCCCTGTGCCGGTGCGACCGTGGTGACCCGCTCCATCTGGGTCCCCTCCCGTCCGTTGGTGCGCCGAACCGTTCGGCGTGTTCAGGGTGCGTCCAGCCCCTTTGGGTCGGCTTTCACCAGGACGGGGGAGACGGAAAGCGAATCGATAGGACGAGAACCGCTGGTCAGGCCGCCACGGTCGCGGCTCGGCTGCGGCGGGCCCACGCCACGGCCGGACCGGTGGCGAGCGCGGCCAGGAGGAACAGCGAGCCGAGGACCAGCCAGCCCACGGTGCCGCCGTCGATCACCAGCGCGGTCAGCAGCAGCGGGCCGAGCATCCTCGCGACGGCGGTGCCGCTGCTGAAGAAACCCTGGTACTGCCCCTGCTTCCCCTCCACGGCGAGCCCGAAGCTGATCTCCCAGTAGCCGGAGGCGAGCATCATCTCGCCCGCGACCTGCAGCACGGCGCCCGCCGCGAGCACCGCGGCCGCGACCCAGACCGCCTGGTCGCCGGACGAGAACGCGAACACCACGCACGCGGCCAGGAGGAACAGACCGGACAGCCGCACCATCCGGACCGCGCTGTCGAGGTCGCGGACCCGGTTGGCCAGCGTCACCTGGAACAGCACCACCGCGACCGTGTTGATCACCATCAACGCGGACACCATCCAGCGGGGGGCGTCGGTGTGCCCGACGACCCAGAGCGGCAGCACTACGCTCAACAGCGGCATGTACAGCATCAGCACGGAGTTGAGCGCGGTCAGCAGCGCGTACGGGCGGTCGCGCAGCACGACGAGCGCGGGTTCGCCGTCGTCGGCGCGGGCCACCCCCGGCACGTGCGGCAGGGTCCGCAGCACCAGCGTCGCGGCGAGGAAGGTGACCACGTCCAGGCCGAAGGCCGCCAGGTACGCGGCCTTCGTGTCGAACTGGAGGGCGATGCCGCCGATCACCGCGCCGACGGCGATGCCCGCGTTGGCGGTGGACTGCATGTACGCGCGGGCCTTCGTGCGTCCGGCCGCGTCCACGACACCCGCGAGGAGGGCCTGCCGAGCGGCGACGAGACCGCACTGGCACACGGTGTAGACGCACGCGACCGCGAGGAACGCCGGGAACGACTGGACGAACGCGAACGCCCCCACGGCGGCGGCGGTGGCCAGGGCCAGCACCACGGCGACCCCCCGCGGACCGCGCCGGTCGGCCAGGTGACCGAGCGGAACGCTGGCGAACGTCCCCAGCGCCCACCCGATCGTCAGTCCCAGGCCCACCTGCGTCGGCGTCAAGCCGACTATCCGGGTGAAATACAGGACAGAACAAACATAATAGGCACCGTCGCCGATGGCGTTGGTCAACTGGGCTAACGCGAGGCCCCTGGAGGGACCAGCCGGTGGTAACAGTTTCTTAAACATCCCGCTCCTTATTTTCGTTGGCGCATGACATCATCTGACCAGGCAAAAAGTGCGTCACCGCGAACGTTGTGCAATCGGTGATTCACAGCCGAAGCATGACGGTGAGCCATTAGGATTGACAATGGGCGCTATGTGATGCACTAAGGGGGCAAGCAATGCTGAGACTTCTGGGGCCGGTGGAGCTGGTCGTCGGGCAGCGGCCGCTCGACCTGGGTGGACCCCGTCAGCGGGCCGTGCTGGCGATGCTCGGGCTCAACGCGAACCGCGTGGTTCCCGTCGACCACCTCATCGACGCGGTGTGGGATAATTCCCCACCGTCCACCGCTCGCGGTCAGATCCAGATCTGCATCTCGGCACTGCGCAAGATCTTCGGTGACGCGGGCAAGCCCGGAGCGATCCGCACGAGGCCGCCGGGCTACGTCCTGGAGATCGCCGAAGCCGACCTCGACAGCCTGCAGTTCGCCGCCCTGGCCGCCCGCGCCCGCGAGGAGGCGGACGCGGGCCGGTTCGAGGAGGCCGCGACCACCTTGCGCACGGCGCTGGCGCTGTGGCGCGGCTCCGCGCTGTCGGGGGTGGCGAGCGACATGGTCCAGCGGGCCGCGCTGCCGTTGGACGACCAGCGGCTCGCCGTCATCGAGGAGCGCATCCGGCTGGACCTCGCGCTGGGCAGGCACGAGGAGGTCTGCGGGGAGCTGCGCACGCTGGTCGACCGCAACTCGCTGCGCGAGCGGCTCTACGGGTTCCTCATGCTCGCGCTCTACCGGACGGGCAGGCAGGCCGAGGCGCTGGAGGTGGGGCGGGCGGCCAGGAACGTGCTCATCGAGGAGATCGGCATCGAGCCCGGCGCGGAACTGCAGGACCTGGAGAAGGCCATCCTCAACCGGGACCCGTCGCTCAACGCGCCGCCGACGAGCCCCCGGAAGACGGCGTCCGACTCCGCGGCCGCGGCGATCCCGCCCCCCGCGGCCGAGATCCCCGCGACCATCCCCCGCCAGCTCCCGGCGAGCATCACCGACTTCACCGGACGCGACGAGCTGATCGGGGTGCTGCGCCTCGGGCTCGAAGTCGACCCCGACGCCATCCGCTTCGCCGTGCCGATCATGGCCATCTCCGGCAAGGGCGGCGTCGGCAAGTCCAGCGTCGCCGTGCGGGTGGCGCACGAGGTCGCCGAGCTCTTCCCCGACGGCCAGCTCTACGCCGACTTCCGGACCCACGCGAGCGACGACAACACCGCGCAGCTCCTCGCCCGGTTCCTCCGCTCGCTCGGCGTGCCCGGCACGGCCGTTCCCGAGGACGTCCAGGAGCGGGTGGAGCTCTACCGCAGCAAGGTGTCCGGCAAGCGGCTGCTGCTCGTGCTCGACGACGTCACCAGCGAGGCCCAGGTGCTGCCGCTGCTGCCGGGCAGCGCGTCGTGCGCCGTCATCACCACCAGCCGGGTCCGGCTGTCCGGCCTTCCGGGGGCCCAGTGGTTCGACGTGGACGTGTTCGACGTCGACCAGTCCGCCGAGCTGCTCGGGCGGATCGTCGGCAAGGAGAGGGTGGACGCCGAACCGGAGGCCATCGTCGAACTGATCAACTTCTGCGGCGGGCTGCCGCTGGCGCTGCGCATCGCGGGGGCCAGGCTCGCGTCCCGCCGACATCTCAGGATCGACGGCCTGGTGCGCAGGCTGCGCGACGAGGCCCGCAGGCTCGACGAGTTCGCCCACCACGGCCTGGAGCTGCGCTCCAACATCGGCCTGACGTACAAGGCGCTCGGCGCCGAGGCGCAACGGCTCTTCCAGCTCTTCTCCCTCAGCCGGGCGCCGGAGCTGCCCGCGTGGACCGCGGCGGCGCTGCTCGACATCGGCATCGACGACGCCGAGGACATCCTGGAAAGCCTCGTGGACGCGCAGCTGGTGGACACCGTCGAGTACGCCGACGCCAGTGCGCCGCGCTACCGGTTCCACGACCTGATCCAGGTGTACGCGAAGGAGAAGCTGGCCGAGTCGACCACTCCGGAGGAGCGCTCCGAGGCCCTCTCCCGGTTGCTGGGTTCGTGGCTGGCTCTCGCCGAGGAGGCGCACCGCAAGGAGTACGGCGGCGACTACACGATCATGCACGGCGGCGCCGCGCGCTGGGAAGGCGCCACCTGGGCCAACATCGGCCTGGACGCCGACCCGATCGACTGGCTCGACAGCGAGCGCCGCTCCCTGGTCATGGCGGTGCGCCAAGCGGCGCAGGCCGGGCTGGACGAGCTGTGCTGGGACCTGGCGCTGACGTCGGTGACGCTGTTCGAGTCCAAGGGCTACTTCGACGACTGGCTGGAGTGCTCGCAGGCGGCGATGATCGCCTCCGAACGCGCGGGGAACAACATCGGCATGGCGGCGATGCGGTACTCGTTGGGCACGCTGCACATGTTCCAGACGCGGCTCACGGAGGCCGACCTGTGCTTCTCCGAGGCGCTGGAGGACTTCCGCGCCGCGGGCAACCAGCACGGCCAGGCCCTGGTGCTGCGCAACGCCGCCCACGTCGACGGGTTGCGCGGGAACATCGCGTCGATGCTCGCCAAGTACACCGAGGCGCTGGTGGACGCCCGCACCGTCGGCGACCGCATCGCGGAGGCGCACATCCTGCGCAGCCTGGCCAAGCACCACATGGAGGAGGGCGACACGGCGGTCGCGAGGAAGCTGCTGACCGAGGCGGTGGACATCTCCCGCGAGGTCAACTGCCTGCGGGTCGAGGCGCAGGTGGAGCACCGGGTGGCCGAGCTGCACATGGCGACCGGTCAGATCGACCAGGCCCGCAAGTCCTTGCACCGGGTTCTCCAGATCGTCCGGGACACGGGTGACCGCATCGGTGAGACCTACGCGCTCTACAGCCTCGGCGTGGTGCGGCACAAGGAGGGCCGCTTCGACAACGCCGAGACCACCCTGGTGCACGCGCTCGACCTGTCCCGCAAGGTGGGAGAGCGGTTGATCGAGGCCAAGTCCCTCTACACGCTGGGGCAGATCGCCATGGCCCGCGGCGGCAGCGAGGCGGTCACCACGCACCTGGAGCGGGCCGGGCAGATCTTCGAGGAGCTGGGTTCGGCCCTCTGGCAGGCGAAGACCCTCCTCGCCCTGTCGGAGGCCTACGAGGGCGGGACCGCCGCCCTGTCCGCCGTGGAGAGAGCGGCCGGGCTGCTCGCGGACGTCGATTCGAAGGAGTCCGCGCAACTGCTGGTCGAGGTGGAGATCGCCCGGTCCGCGCTCGCGTCCACCGTTTCGATGGACGGTTACGCGGACTCGGGCTTCTAGCGGTCGAACCCGGCACCCGCTCACCAGTGGGTGTCTTCGACGCACACGTTGAGCTTCACGTCCCAGTGCGTGTCCTCGGGGCATTCGGTGCTCGACGTGGTCGCGGAGTCCGTGCTCCAGTGGGTGTCGTCGACGCACAGGGCGAGCTTCGCATCCCAGTGCGTGTCCTCCGGGCATTCCGTGCTGGAAGTCGCGGAGTCCGCACCCCAATGGGTGTCCGCCACGCACATCTGGAGCTTGACGTCCCAGTGCGTGTCCTCGGGGCATTCCGTGCTGGAAGTCGCGGAGTCCGCACCCCAATGGGTGTCGTCGACGCACAGGGCGAGCTTCGCATCCCAATGCGTGTCCTCCGGGCATTCCGTGGTGGCCACAGCCGCTGAATCCGTGCCCCAATGGGTGTCCGCCACGCACATCTGGAGCTTGACGTCCCAGTGCGTGTCCTCCGCGCATTCCGTGCTCGTCGTTCCGACCGAATTCGTCTTCCAGTGGGTGTCAGCGGAGGCGGAGCCGGCCTGGATTCCCATGAAAGCGGCGGTGAGAACGGCGAAGGAAACCAGCGAGGAAACGGCGGACTTGCGGCTGGCGAACATTTCTACCTCCGGTGAGCCGGGGTTTCTCCCCTGAGCTGACACCAGTTCACCGATTGGCTCCTTCGTTCCTCGTTCCAAGCGCCTTCGGTGCGGATGAAGCGGTCCGATAGAGCCTCGAAAGCGCATCAACAGCCGGGCCGGGCAACGTTCGTCGCGTCCAAGTAGCGCAAACAGAAGGGACCGGCGATGGACACCCCGACACTCCGGCTCGACAACGAAGACCTCCGACGAGTGGTCGAGGACGTCGACGTGGTGCAGGCGGTCGCGGCAGCGTTGATCGCACGGTCCGGCGGCCGCCACGACTGGGCCGCTCCCACCGCGGGCGGCGTGATCGTCGGTGACAGCGAGACCGCCGTGTACGAGTGGGCCGGCGACGGGCAGCGGTGCGCGATGCCCGCGGCCGGTCTGCACGCCTACCGGTTCGCGGTGCTCACCGCGCTGGCGACCCGCCACCTCCTCCCCCCTGGGGTCGTGACGGCCTCCGTCATCGGCTCGGGGCTCGCGCTGGAGCTGCAGCTCATCGCTCTCCGCGCACACGTCCCCGACGTCAGCCACATCGCGGTGGCCACGGTCGGGAACACACCGCCGGACCAGGCGGTGCTCGACCTGCTCGACCGCGACGGCATCGGGTTGTCCCTGGTGGAAACCCCCGCCGACGCGGTGTTCGGAGCCAACCTCGTCGTGCTGGCCGGGGGCACCCGGCTGGAGGCGCAGCGGTTGGCCAAGGGTGCGGTCCTCGTCAACACCACCGGTGTGGACCCGTCTGCCGCTCTGCTCGGCGGCGTGCACGCGGTCTACGTCGACCACCCGGACGGGGTCGCCGACCGCGACCGGTCGTTCGCCAGGGCCCGGCACACGGGGTACGGCAGGCGGGGGCACCGGTGTCCTCCCGTCGTCGCCGACCTCGGCCGGGTGCTGGCGGGCGAGCACCCCGGACGCACCGACCACGACCACGTCCTGCTCGTCGAGCTCACCGGCGGGGCGGGCATCGACGCCGTCCTCGCCGGCCGCATCCACCAAGCCGCCGCTGCGGCCGGGATCGGCACTTTCACCCGCAGTTGATCATCCCAGACAACCGTCCGATCGCGGCGTACAGCCATTACTCAAGGAGACGACCATGTCCGTGTCCCAGACCCACTGCGAGTTGCGCATCACCCCTTCCTGCACCGGAACGGCGCTGTCCCGAATGCGCAGTTGCGACCGGTGCCGCCAGGCGCTGCGCGGCGAGTTGCGGGCGCTGCCCGGACTGCACGAGCAGTGCGCGCAGTCGCTCACGCCGGGGAGGCGACCGGAGATCGTCAAGATCAAGAACACCGGGGTGCCGGGCGGGGTGAACCTGAACCTGACGGCCGTCTCGGTGCGGACGAGCATCCTGGGCGTGCTGGCGTCCTGGGCCTCGATGGTGATCGAGGAAACCGGCGCGGCGAAACCGCCCTCGCGCCGCGTCCACGTGATGTCGACGTTCCTGTACCGGAACCTCGACTGGCTGCTGGCGCACGAGGTGGCCGCCGACTTCGCCGAGGAGATCACCGACCTGGCCGACGCGGCCCGCGCGGTGCTCGACCCGGAGATGAGCGAGCGCATCGACCTCGGCTCGTGCGGCGAGCTGGGCTGCGGCCTCACGGTGTACGCGGCCATTGGAGCGGGCACCGACGCCGGGGCGCACGGCGCGTCCTGCGGCGCGGGCCACCACCTCTCCGCCAACCAGTGGCTGCTGCTGGAGGAGTCCGACGACGCCCAGCGCGACTCGAAGCAGGAGGCGTCGTCGTGAAGCAGCGAACGCGCGGCAGGACCGTTCCGACCGAACTCGCGGCCCTGGCCGCCGGGGTGCCCGCCGCCACCATCCGCAAGTGGGCCAGCCGGGGGAAGCTCACCCGGTACGGCACGGCGGGACGAGCCGAGTACAGCCTCGACGAGTTGCGCGGAATCCTCCGCGAGAATGCGACGAGAATTGCGGGTTGAGCATATGTGCGAATAGGGTCCTCCCTGCCCGGGAGGACCCTATTCGCATGCCCGAAATAGGACGATTAAAACTACATAGGATTTCTCGACGGAGTGCTTGACCACACCGGGGCGAGATGTCACGCTGTTCTCGGGGCACCGCTTTGCCCGCACGGCGGACAGACGACGAAGTGACCCCAATCCTTTCGTCTCGCGACCTACCTCGCGATGGACGACTGCTTGCTGAAACATTCCGCCATTCTTGGAGCGCCGCCATGTCCTCTCCGTCGTTGCCCAGAGCGTTCATACTCACCGGTTCACTGCTGGCCGTGTGCCGTGCCCCCCGCTACCTCTCCGAGCTGCGCGAGCGCGGCCTGCGAGTACTGCTGATCACCTCGGCCGCCTGGCGCGCCGAGGCCGAGCGGGTGGCCGACGACCCCGGCCACCCGCTCGCGGACGTCGAGGACATCGCGTTCGTCGACGGCGACGTGCGCCACGAGGGGTCGCTCCTCGCGGGGTCGGTCGCCGCGGCGCTGGCGTGGCGGCACCGGTACGAGGTCGTCGGGGCGTACGCCGTCGGCGAGACCATGGTGGAGCCGACCGGGCTGATCGCCGACGCGCTCGACCTGCCGGGGCCGGGGCTGCGCGCCACCCGCGTGTGCCGCAGCAAGTACTTGCAGCGCTGGTACCTGCCCGAGTTCAGCCCGCGGGTGGCGTTCGCCGGGGGCGACCTGTCGCAGGTGCGGTTCCCCGCCGTGGTCAAGCCGTCCGGCAGGCACTCCAGCTCCGGTGTCGTCTGCGTGGACGACGCCGACGCGCTGCTCGACGCGCTGGCGGGCTACGGCGAGCAGGAGACCGTCCTCGTCGAGGAGAAGGTCGTCGGCCCGGAGTACTCGGTGGAAAGCCTGGTGCAGCAGGGGAAGACCATCTTCGCGTCGGTGACCCGCAAGGACACCAACGACCGCGGCGGGCGCCACTTCGTCGAACTCGCCCACACCGTGCCGAGCGACCACCCGCACGTGTCGGAGCTGCTCCTCGACGCCAACCAGCGGGTGCTGGACGCGCTGGACGTGCGGGACGGCATCACCCACGCCGAGTGGCGGGTCACCGCGAGCGGTCGCGCCGTGCTGATGGAGATCGCGGCCCGCCCGCCGGGCGACGGCCTGTGCTCGCTCTACGAACTGGCCACCGGTGAGCCGCTGGAGACGGAGGTGCTGCGCATCGCCCTCGGCGAGCACGCCCACTACCCGTCCCCCCGCAGGCACACGCGGCAGGTCTTCCTCGAACACGTCGAGGGCGCGCTGGAGGACGTGGTCGTGGACTGGCCGGGCGTGGTCCCGGAGTGGGTCGGCGAAGCGGGCGTGTGGGAGCAGCCCGAACCGCTGCCCACCGACGCCCCCGCCGCGCTGCGCGCGGTGCACGTGCACAAGGACCGCGGCGCGGTGCTGGGGCCGATCACCTGTTCCGAGGACCGCGCCGTCACGTTCTTCGCCGACGCGCCGTCCGCCGAGGAGCTCGACGAGCTCACCGAGCGCGCCCGGCGCGCGATCACCATCCGCACCGCCGCGACACCGGCGGGGGAGGGGTCGAGATGAAGAACCTCCTGCTGGTCATGCCCTACCGGGCGTACCTGGGCAAGGCGAAGGCGGAGGGCTTCCGCGTGGGAGCCGTCTGGGACCCGAAGGTCGCGGCCGGGATCTTCGGCGAGCTGGCCGACCGGTACCTGGCGGACGTGCGGGCGGACGCGGACGCGTTCTGGGAGGCCGACTTCGACGACCCGATCGCCTACGAACGGGTGCTGCGCACCGCGGCGAGCGAGTTCGGCGCGGAGCTGCTCTACCACGTCGGCCAGGAGGAGAGCATGGGCCTGGCCGCCCTGGTGGCCGAGGACCTCGGGCTCGCGGTGAACTCGGCGAACTCGGTGCACCAGCTCAACGACAAGATCGCGCTGCGCCGGTTGTTCGCCGAGCACGGGCTCGCCCCCGTCCGGTACGCCGACGCGCCGGACTGGCGCTCGGCCCGCGATCTGCTGAACGGCTTCGAGCTGCCCGTCGTCGTCAAGCCGACGCGCCTGTCCGGCAGCCGCGGTGTCGTGCTGGTGCGCGACCTGGACGAGTTCGAGGCCTGGGGCGCCGCGCTGGACGAGATGGGCTACTCCGGACCGGTGCTGGTGGAGGAGTACCTCACCGGCCCGGAGTTCAGCGTCGAGACGATCAGCGTGCACGGCGAGCACCACGTGATCGGCGTGACCGACAAGAGGCTGGGCCCTCCGCCGCTGTTCGTGGAGGTCGGGCACGCCCACCCCGCGCCCGCCTCGGCGGACGCCGCCACGATCAGCGCGCTGGTCGTCGCGACGCTCACCGTCGCCGGGTACCGGACCGGGCCCGCGCACACCGAACTCCGGGTCACCCCGGCCGGGCCGCGGATCATCGAGTCGCAGGCCCGGCTCGGCGGCGACCGCATCCCCCGCCTCGTGCACCTGGCGACCGGGATCGACCTCGAACGGGCGGTGTTCGCCGCGCTCGCGGGCCGGACGCCACCCGCGCGAACGCGGTCGCAGGTGGCGTGGATCCACTACTTCTCCCTGCCACCAGGGGTTCTGCGCTCGGTCGAAGGGCTCGACGCGATCCGCGCGCTGCCCTTCGTGGACGAGCTGTCGTTCCCGTTCACGCCCGGCGACACCGTCCCGGTCACCGTGGACTGGCGGACCCGTCACGGCTTCGTGGTCGTGTCCGCTGACTCGCAGGACCAGGCGGCGATGCGGGTGGCCGAGGCGGAGCACCTCCTCCGGACGTCTGTGGAGAACCCGGAGGGGGTGCTGTCGTGAACTTCAGGAGCTTGCACCCGACCCTCCGGGTCCGCGTCGGCGTCGGGTTCGTCAACCGGCTCGTGGACTCGATGATCACGTCGTTCATGGCCATCCACCTGGCGCTGGCGTGGGGTGTGGCCGCCGCGGGCGGGCTGCTGATCGCGGTGACCGCGCTGGGCGTGGTCGGGATGCTGGTCGGCGGCCACGTGGCCGACCACCACGGGCGGCGGAAGACGCTGCTGGTCGCCGAGACCGGCGCCGCGATCACCTTCGCGGTGATGGCGGTGGCCGACTCCCCGGTGCTCGGCAGCGCGGCGCTGGTGTACCTGGGCTACCTGGTGAACAAGTTCGCCGCCAGCGTCGCCCTCCCCGCCAACGACGCGATGATCGTGGACCTGACCTCGCCGGAGACGCGCAAGAACGTCTACACGATCAACTTCTGGGCGACCAACATGGCGCTCGCGATGGGCGCGCTGCTGGGCGCGGTGCTCTACAGCACGCACTTCACCCTGGTGCTCGCCATGGCCTCGGCCGCGACAGCGGGCGTGCTGGTCACGACGTACTTCCTGATCGGCGAGACCAAGCCCGACACCGGCGCCGAGCGGGACCGACCGCGCGGCGCGGGCGCGGTGCTGCGGGAGTTCGGCGACGGCTACCGGCTGGTGCTGCGCGACCGGGTGTTCCTGCGGCTGATGGTCGCCGGGACGCTGACGTTCGCCATCGAGTTCCAGCTGGTCAACCACATCGCGGTCCAGTTGGCGGCCGGCTTCCCGGTCCAGTCGCTGCTGCCGTTCTCCTGGGCTCCGGTCGTCGACGGCGTCGGGATGCTCGGTGTGCTGCGCGCCGAGAACACGCTCATCATCGTGGTGCTGGCGCTGTTCTCGGCGGCGCTGTTCCGCGGGATGTCCGACCGGACGGGCCTGTACCTCGGCACGGCGCTGTTCGTCGGCGGGTACGCGGTGCTGGCGGTGAGCTCCACCGGCTGGGTCCTCATGGTGGCGGGGTTGGTGTTCACCGTCGGCGAGCTGATGAGCGTGCCGGTCAAGCAGGCGCTGCTCGCGGGCCTCGTGCCCGATCACAGCCGCACCCGCTACATGGCCGTCTACAACCTCAACATCCGCGTCGCGCAGGGCCTCGCCGCCGGGTGCATCACCCTCGGCGCGGTCCTGCCGGCGTGGGGCATGGCCGCGCTGTACCTCGTGCTCGGCGCGGTGATCGTCCAGCAGTACCGGGTCGTCCTGGCCAAGCAGGCCTCGCCTGCAGAACTCGTGGGAGAGCCGTTGTGAACCCCAGTCTCCGCCCCGTCGTCGAGTCCCTGCCCACCTTCAAGCCGGGCCCGCCGGTGGTGTCGCCGTCCGGCGACACCTTCCTGCTGGGCGCCAACGAATCCCCGGACGGGCCGCTGCCGTCCGTCGCGGCGGCGATGGCCGACGCGGCGGCGGACGCCAACCGCTACCCCGACTACACGTCGGCCGAACTGGTCGGGGCCGTCGCCGAGCACCTGGGCGTGGACGCGGACCAGGTGGCGGTGGGCTGCGGGTCCGTCGGCGTGATCGCGAACCTGCTCTCCGCGGTCGGGGAACCGGGTGGCGAGGTCGTGCACGCGTGGCGCTCGTTCGAGGCCTACCCGACGCTGACCAAGCTCGCGGGCATGACCCCGGTGCCGGTGCCGCTGCGCGGCGAACACCACGACCTGGCCGCGATGGCCGCCGCGGTGACCTCGAAGACCCGCGCGGTGATCGTGTGCAACCCCAACAACCCCACCGGGACCGCGGTGAACAGGGCCGAGCTGGAGTCCTTCCTGGACGGTCTTCCACCGCAGGTGCTGGTGCTGCTGGACGAGGCGTACGTGGAGTACGTCCGCGACCGGGAGTCGCCGAACGGCGTCGACCTGCTGGCGGGACGCCCCTCGCTGGCCGTGGTGCGCACGTTCTCCAAGGCGCACGGCCTGGCGGGGCTGCGCGTCGGGTACGTCGTCGCCGACCGGAGGGTGGCGGCAGCGGCCCGCACGGCCGGGCTCTCCTTCGGTGTCAACAAGATCGCGCAGGCCGCCGCGGTGGCGTCGCTGCGCGCCCACGACGAGCTCGCGGCCCGCGTGGAGATCACGGTCAAGGAGGCGGACCGGGTCAGGACCGCGCTGCTCGACCAGGGTCGGGAGGTTCCCGAGACCGAGGCCAACTTCGTGTGGCTGCGCCTCGGCGACGACACGACCGCGTTCGCCGCGACGTGCGCGGCAGCGGGCGTGGCCGTTCGGGCCTTCCCCGGTGAAGGCGTTCGGGTGTCCATCGGGGACAGCCGGGCCAACGACGCGTTCCTCGCCGCGGCGGAGGAGCACACCCGCTGCACCTGAACACCGGAGTACGAAGGAAGAAGGACCCCATGGACCCTTCGGAGAGATTCAGCAACCGCAGCGCGGGCTTGCGGGCCTCGGAGATCCGGGCGCTGTTCGCGGTCGCGGCGCGGCCGGAGGTGGTGTCGCTCGCGGGCGGCATGCCCGCCGCGGACGCGCTGCCCTCGCAGGTGCTGGCGCGCATCCTCGGCGAGGTCGCCGCCGAGCCCGGCGCGCTGCAGTACACCACCGGGCAGGGCGACCTCGTCCTGCGCGAGCAGATCTGCGCGGTGATGGCCGAGGAGGGCCTGACGGCCGACCCGCGCGACGTCGTCGTCACCAGCGGCGCGCAGCAGGCGCTCGACCTGGTCACCGACGTGCTGGCCGATCCGGGCGACGTCGTGCTCGTGGAGTCCCCGGCCTACGTGGGCGCGCTCGCCACGTTCTCCGCCCACGGGGTCCAGGTGCGCCACGTGCTCGACGACGGCGAGGGCCTGTCCGGCCCGGCGATCGCCGAGGCGGTGGACCGGGTCAGGAAGGCCGGGCGACGGGCGGCCTTCCTCTACACGGTGCCCAACTTCGGCAATCCCTCCGGCGTCACCCTCAGCGCGGCCCGGCGCGCCGAGGTGCTGGCCACCTGCGACCGCACCGGGTTGCAGGTGGTGGAGGACAACCCGTACGGGCTGCTGCGGTTGCAGGGGGAGCCGATCCCCCCGCTGCGCGCGACGAACCCGGACGTGGTGTACCTGGGCTCGTTCTCCAAGATCCTGGCGCCAGGCCTGCGGGTCGGCTGGGCGCTGGCGCCCGCCCCGGTCGCGGCGAAGCTGGTGCTGGCCGTGGAAGCCGCGATGTTGTGCCACTCCGGGCTCGCCCAGGCCGCCGTCGCGCGCTACCTGTCGACCGAACCGTGGATCGACCACGTCAAGGGCCTGCGCGAGCTGTACTGGACCCGCAGGCAGGCGATGCTCTCCGCGCTGTCGACGCTGATGCCGCCCGGCACCCGGTGGCGCGTCCCGGAAGGCGGGTTCTTCCTGTGGCTGGCGCTCCCGGACGGCGTGCTGGCCAAGCCGATGCTGCCGCGCGCGATCGAGGAGGGCGTGGCCTACGTCCCCGGAAGGGGGTTCTTCGCCGACGGTTCCGGTGACGACCACCTGCGCGTGTCATATTCCTACCCGGACCCCGCGGTGATCACGACCGGCGTGCGCAGGCTCGCCCGCGTCGTGCAGGAAACCGCCCAGCACAACGGAAAACGGAGTACATCCCCATGACGGCCCAGAAACCGCGCGTCGACTTCTACTTCGACCCGGCCTGCCCGTTCGCCTGGATCACCTCGCGCTGGATCCTGGAGGTGGAGGCGCACCGCGACATCGACCTCTCGTTCCGGGTGATGAGCCTGTCGGTGCTCAACGAGCACAAGGACATCGAGCCCTGGTACCGCGAGTTCTGCGACCGCGCCTGGGGCCCTGTGCGGGTCGCCGTCGCCGCCGCGGCGAAGCACGGCGACGACGTGCTGCGCGACCTCTACACCGAACTCGGGACGCGCATCCACAACGGCGGCAACAAGGACTACCAGGCCGTCGTCGCCGAGGCGCTGGCCGCGCTCGACCTCGACCCGTCGCTGGCCGACGCGGCGGGCACCGACGAGTTCGACGAGGCGTTGCGCGCCAGCCACCACCGCGGGATGGACCCGGTCGGCGAGGAGGTCGGCACGCCGACCATCCACATCGACGGGGTCGCGTTCTTCGGCCCGGTGTTCATGTCGATCCCGCGCGGTGAGCAGGCGGCGCGCCTGTTCGACGCGGCGCGCGAACTCGCGTCCTACCCGAGGTTCTTCGAGCTGAAGCGCACCCGCACCGGTGAGTTCGACTTCGGCTGACCGCCTTCCACACCCCGCCGACGAGGCCCCCGGACGCACGAGCCGGGGGCCTCGTCGCATACCCGGACCCCGGAGGTCCCGCCATGACCGCCCAGATCACCGCCCCGACGACCGACCACCTGGAGGCGCTGCGCGCCAGGCTCGACGCCGTCGACGTCACGCTGCTGAACACCCTGCGCGAGCGCATCGGGGTGTGCGTGGAGATCGCCGTGCACAAGCGCGAGCACGGCGTCCCGATGATGCAGCCGCACCGCATCGGCATCGTGCAGCGCCGTGCGGCCGACTACGGCCTGGAGCACGGGATCCACCTGGACTTCCTGCGCGGCCTCTACGACCTGATCATCGCCGAGACCTGCCGCGTGGAGGACGAGGTCATCGGAACTCCTGCCTGAGCCACAGCGAGCTGCGAAAGGGCGGCCCACCATGCGCACGTTGCTGATCGACAACTACGACTCCTTCACCTACAACCTCTTCCAGCTGCTCGGCGAGGTCAACGGCGTGGCACCCACCGTGGTCCGCAACGACGTCGACTGGTCGTCGGTGGACCTCGGCGCGTTCGACGCGATCGTCGTCTCCCCCGGCCCCGGCAGCCCCGACGTCGAGGCCGACTTCGGCGTGAGTGCGCGGGCGATCCTCGAAAGCGGACTGCCGGTGCTCGGCGTCTGCCTCGGCCACCAGGGGATCTGCCACCTCTTCGGCGGAACGGTCGGGCTGGCGCCGGAACCGGTGCACGGGCGGGTCTTCCCGGTCGAGCACACCGGGACCGACGTCTTCGCCGGACTGCCCTCCCCGTTCAACGTGGTGCGGTACCACTCGCTCGCGGCGACCTCGCTGCCCGAGAGCCTCGAACCGATCGCCTGGACCGACGGCATCGTCATGGGCGTCCGGCACCGCACGCGGCCCATCTGGGGCGTGCAGTTCCACCCGGAGTCCATCAGCAGCGAGTACGGCCGCGAGCTGCTCGCGAACTTCCGCGACCTGGCCCTGGACCGGAAGAAGGGCTACCAGGTCCACGTGCGGAAGGTCGCCGCGCTGCCGGACACCGAAGCGGTGTTCCGCAAGCTGTTCGCCGGTGAGAAGCGGCCGTTCTGGCTGGACAGCAGTTCGGTGATCGACGGGCTGTCCCGGTTCTCGTTCATGGGCGACGCGTCCGGCCCGCTGGCGGAGTACCTCACCTACCGGGTCGCCGAGAACACCGTGACGGTCGAGCGGGCTGGTGGGGTGACGACAGTCGAGTCGCCCTTCTTCGCCTACCTGGAGGAGCAGCTCGCCCAGCGGGCCATCCCGACACCGGAGGGCGTGCCGTTCGACTTCAACCTCGGCTACGTCGGCTACCTCGGCTACGAGCTCAAGGCCGAGTCGGGCGCGTCGACGGCGCACCAGGCCGAGGAGCCGGACGCCGCGATGGTGTTCGCCGACCGGTTGGTCGCCGTCGACCACGTGGCGGGCGAGACCTACCTGCTGGCGCTGAGCCTGGACGGCGCCGACGCCGACGCCCTCGCCTGGCTGTCGGTCACGGGCGACCGGATCGCCGCCTCGCCGCACGCCAAGCCGAGTCCCGCACCCGTGAGCCGCTGGGTGGACATCAACTCCCCGGAGGCGCGCCGCGTCGCCGTGCTGCGGCACGACCACGACGCGTACCTCAAGCGCATCAACGAGTGCTTCCACGAGATCGACCACGGCGAGTCCTACGAGGTGTGCCTCACCAACGAGGTCAGCCTGGAGGTGCGGATCGACCCGCTCACCACCTACACCTACCTGCGCGGCATCAGCCCCGTTCCGTACGGCGCCTTCCTGGACTTCCCCGGAGTGTCGGTGCTGAGCGCCTCGCCGGAGCGGTTCCTGTCGATCGGCGTCGACCGGGTGGCCGAGGCCAAGCCGATCAAGGGCACCCGCCCGCGCGGCGCGACGCCGGAGGAGGACGCCGCGCTGAAGGCCGACCTGTTCTCCAACAAGAAGGACCAGGCGGAGAACCTGATGATCGTCGACCTGATCCGCAACGACCTCAACGTGGCGTCGGAGATCGGCTCGGTGCACGTACCGAAGCTGTTCGACGTCGAGACCTACGCCCCGGTGCACCAGCTGGTGTCCACCATCCGCGGCACCCTGCGCGCCGACCAGTCCCCCGTGGCGTGCGTTCGGGCGGCCTTCCCCGGCGGCTCGATGACGGGCGCGCCGAAGCTCCGCACGATGGGGATCATCGACCGGCTGGAGGAGGGCCCGCGCGGCGTCTACTCCGGCGCCATCGGCTGGTTCGGCCTCAGCGGGGCGGTGGACCTCAACATCGTCATCCGCACGCTCGTGGCCACCGAGTCCGGTGTCCGCTTCGGCGTGGGCGGCGCGATCATCGCGCTGTCCGACGCGGAGGAGGAGTTCACCGAGACCGCGGTCAAGTCCCGCGCGATGGTGACCGCGGTCATCGACACCGCCCTCGACGTCGCGGTGGAGGACGCGGCATGAGCAGACCGCGCTGCGTGGTCGCGGGCGGCGCGGGCGCGGTGGGCGCGCTGTTCAGCGATCTGCTGACGGCCGCAGGCGCGCACGTCGTCGCGGTCGACAACGCGTCCGGCCCGGACCGGGTGGTCGGCGACATCACCGCTGTCGACGGCGTGCTCGCCGCCGAGTTGGCCGCGGCCGACGTGGTGGTGCTCGCCGTGCCCGAGCCGGTCGCGCTCGCGGCGCTGGGGCCGGTGACGGCGGCCCTGGCGCCCGGCGCGCTGCTCGTGGACACGCTTTCGGTCAAGTCCCGTTACGCGGCAAGTGCTTCAGCAGTTCGGTCCGATGTGGAACTGCTGAGCCTCAACCCGATGTTCGCGCCCTCATTGGGTTTTCCTGGCCGACCGGTGGCCGCCGTCGAGCTGCGGGGCGGACCGCGCAGCGCGGAGTTCCTGCGGCTGTTGACGATGGCGGGTGCCACGACGGTCACCGTGACGGCCGACCGGCACGACCGGCTGGCGGCCGCCACCCAGGCGCTCACCCACGCGGCGGTGTTGTCGTTCGGCGCCGCGCTGGCCGAACTCGACGTGACCGTCGACGAGCTCGCGGCGCTGGCACCGCCGCCGCACGCGACCCTGCTGGCGCTGCTGGCGAGGATCGCGGCGGGCACGCCGGAGGTCTACTGGGACGTCCAGTCGGCGAACCCGTTCGCCGAGACCGCCCGCGCCGCGCTGAGCGCGGGCACCGCGGCCGTGGACCTCGCGGTCGACAAGGGCGAGGACCAGTTCACCGGCCTGCTGGCGTCGATGCGCTCCGTGCTCGGCGACCAGCTTTCCACCTACAGCGCGCACTGCGCGCGGATGTTCGCCGACCCGACCTGATGTCGGCCGGGAACCAGGTCAGCACGACCGGTTCATCCACCACCATCCTGTGAGAGGGGATTTTCCCATGACCGCATTCGCCCCGACCGTCCTCACCCCCGAGCAGCGGGTCGCGGTGGCCGCGGACGACTCGATCGGCGGTGGCAACCTGCTGCCGTCGGCGATCGCCGCGAGCCCCGCCCCGCACCACCCGTTCCTCCGCACGCTGCGCCCGGTCGTCAACACCAAGGGCGAGCCGCAGGAGGAGTTCAGCCTGATCCAGCTCGACGAGCTCGTGCAGAGCTGGTCCGTCTGGTACCTGGACAGGGGTGTCGGCCCGCGCGACCGCGTCGCGGTGTGGATCGAGGACACGTTCGCCTACTCCGTGCACTTCTACGCCCTCGCCCAGATCGGCGCCATCGCGGTGCTGATCAACAGCAACGCGTCCCAGGAGATCGCCGAGTCGCTGATCGGCCAGACCTCGCCCGTCGGCGTCTACGCCAACCGGTCCAGGATGGACGTCCTGGCCGACATGGTCGCGACCAACCCGGACGTCCTGTGGACGCAGGTCGCCGAGGAGCAGCCCTTCCCACCGCACGCCGTGCTGCCCGCCGAGGCCAGGTTCCGGCACAGCGACGAGGACCCGGTCACGGTGCTCCACTCGTCCGGCACCACCGGCAGCCCGAAACCGACCATCCACACCCACCGGTCCATCATCGCGGGCCCGAAGTTCCGGCTGGTCGACCACAAGGAAGCACCGGGCTCGATGACCATGACGAGCCTGCCGCAGTCCCACCTGGGCTGCATCGCCTACACCGTCCACGCGGTGCTGGCGGGAACGCCCACGACGGCGGGCTTCGACCGTCCCGGCACCGAACTGGTCGAAGCGGTGGCGACCTACCGCCCGACCGCGGTCATGTCGTTCGCCCACGCCTACTCCGAGATCCCCGCCATGGACCTCGCGCCCGGCACGCTGGACTCGGTGAACGTGTGGGTGTCCATCGGCGACGCGGTGCACGAGGCGCACATCAAGGACATCCTCAACCGGCGCAGCCCGGACAAGCCGAAGGCGGCGTTCTTCGACCGGCTCGGCACCACCGAGCTCGGCTGGGGCGTCCTGCTGAAGGTCCGCACGCTCGACAGCGCGCGCAACGACCGCTGCGCGGGCAAGCCCGTCGGTGTCGCCGAGGTGACGATCCTGCGCGCGGACGGCACGTACGCCGACGACAACGAGGTCGGCCTGCTCGCGGCCAGGGGGCCCGCCATCACCCCCGGCTACTGGGGCAACCACGACCTCAACTACCGCAGCCGCCTGGCGGGCTACTGGCTCACGGGCGACAACGGCTACCGCGACTCCAACGGCGACCACTTCCTCGTGGACCGCACGGCCGACGCCCTGGTCACGCCGGAACGCGTGGGCTACTCGGTGTTCATGGAGGAGATCCTGCTGGCCGACGTCCCCGACGTCGTGGACTGCGCGGTCGTCGCGGGCAAGGTCGGCGACCTGGTGGTCCCGGTGGGCGTGGTCGTTCCCCAGCCCGGCAGCGACCCCGACCCGGAGAAGCTGCTGCTGCTGGCCAACGAGGAGCTCGCGAGCGCGGGCCACCTCACCCTCGGGGCGCTGGAGCTGGCCCGCACCGACGAGGACTTCCCCGTCGGCGTGACCGGGAAGGTGCTCAAGCGGAAGCTCCGCGACAAGTACGCCGACCTGACCGCCTACGCGAAGACCGCCGACCCGCGTTCGTTCGCCGTTCCCAAGGACTGACTGGTCCGTCCCACCACTCACGCGAGCCCCGCGGCGCGAAGCCGCGGGGCTCGCGTGTCCACACGGCACTTTCCCGCTCTGCCCAAGACCACGGAGGCACCGTCATGTCCGGTCAGTCCATCTTCACGTTCGCCACCGCCACCTCCGCCGCGAGCCTCGCGAACTGGATGCAGTACTTCGACAGCAACGGCACGACCGCCGTCCTGCAGCGCCTCGGCGAGACGCCCGTCATCATCGCCACCGGCCCCGGCGCCGAGTCCACCGCACCGGAGAGCCTGGTGCGCCCCGTCGCCAAGGTCGCGGTCACCGGGGACTTCCGCCTGGGCCGCAGGGAACTGCGGCCGGAGGGCACGGTCGTGCGCATCGGCAACGCCACCGTCGGCGACGGCTCGCTGAACGTGTTCGCCGGTCCGTGCGCGGTGGAGAACCGCCAGCAGATGCTCGCCTGCGCCAACGTCGCCGCGCACTACGGCGCGATCGGGCTGCGGGGCGGCGCGTTCAAACCGCGCACCTCGCCGTACTCGTTCCAGGGCTTGAAGTGGGCCGGTCTGGACCTGCTCGCGGAGGCCCGCGAGCACACCGGTCTGCCGATCCTCACCGAGGCGCTCGACCCCCGCCACGTCGAGCGGCTCGCCGCGACCGTCGACGGCCTCCAGATCGGCGCGCGCAACATGCAGAACTTCGAGCTGCTGACCGAGGCGGGCAAGTCCGGTCTGCCGGTCGTGCTCAAGCGCGGGTTCGGCTGCACGATCGACGAGACGCTCGCCGCCGCCGAGTACATCATGGCCGAGGGCAACGACCAGGTCATCCTGTGCGAGCGCGGCATCCGGACGTTCGAGAACGCCACCAGGTTCACGCTCGACCTCTCCGCGGCGGTGCTGATGAAGCAGCGTTCGCACCTGCCGGTGATGGTCGACCCGAGCCACTCCGTCGGCATCCCCGCCCTGGTCGCGCCGATGTCGCTGGCCGCGGCGGCCGCCGGTGTGGACGCGCTGCTGATCGACGTGCACGTGGCGCCCGAGCAGGCCCTCTGCGACGGCAAGCAGGCCCTGCTGCCCGACGACTTCGGCATGTTGATGGGCAACCTGGAGCTCCTGGCCATGGGCCTGAGCCGCAAGATGGCGGGCGTGGTGCGCCCCGCGCTCGCGGACGCCGAGCTCTGATCCGACCCCACCCATCTCCGTCCCGACCGACTTCCCCGCCGTAGGGGTCGAGTGGTCGCGCACCACTGGAGGACACTGTGACGCACATCTGCATCATCGGCGCGGGCCCGCGGGGGCTGTCGGTGCTGGAACGCCTGCACGCCAGCGCGACGGCGACCTCGGCCGAGCCGATCACCGTCCACGTCGTGGACCCGAACCTGCTCAGCGGCAGCGCGGTGTGGCGCATCGACCAGTCACGCGAGCTGCTGATGAACACCGTCGCCGCGCAGATCACCATGTTCGCCGACGAGAGCGTGAGCTGCGCGGGCCCGATCGTGCCCGGCCCGAGCCTGCACGAGTGGGCCCGGTTCGTCGAACACCTCGGCCCGAAGGACGACCTGCCGGACTGGGTCCGCGCCGAGTGCCGAGACCTGGGACCGGACACCTACCCGACCCGCGCCCTGTACGGGCACTACCTGCGCTGGGTGCTGAAGCACCTGCTGCGCACCGCCACCGACAACCTCACCATCACCCTGCACACCCGGACCGCGACCAGCCTGGTCGACGCCGCCGACGGCACCCAGGTCGTCGAACTCGACGACGGCACCGTGCTGAGCGGGCTGGACTCGGTGGTGCTGACCCAGGGCCACCTGCCGACCATGCTGTCCGAGGGCGAGACGGCGCTCGCCGAGCACGCCGCCCACCACCACCTCAACTACGTGCGGCCGGGCAACCCGGCCGGTTCGGACCTGTCGTTCATCAAGCCGGGCGACGAGATCGCGCTGCGCGGCATGGGCCTGAACTTCTTCGACTACATGGCGCTGCTGACCACCGGGCGCGGCGGTCGCTTCTCCCGCGGCGACGGGGGTCGGCTGACCTACCAGCCGTCCGGCAAGGAGCCGGTGCTGATCGCGGGCTCCCGCCGCGGCGTGCCGTACACGGCGCGCGGCGAGAACCAGAAGGGCGCGTTCGGCCGCCACGAGCCGCTCTTCCTCACCCCGTGGGTGATCCGCACGCTGCGCAGGCGTGCCGAGCGGGGCCGTCCCGCCGACTTCCGCACCGAGGTGTGGCCGCTGATCGACCGCGAGGTCCGCTCGGTGTACTACACGGCGCTGGTCACGGAGCGGTCGTGCTCCTGCGAGGCGGAGGTGTTCTCCCGGCGCTACCGCGCGGTGTGCGAGGAGGAGTTCGCCAAGGGGTCGTTCGACGAGCCGTTCGACCAGGCGAGGTCGGAGCTGGAGACGATGCTGCTGGACCGCTTCGGCATCGCCGAGGAGGACCGGTGGGACTGGAACGCCATCTCGAAGCCCTACGGGGAACGGGAGTTCGCGGACGCCGACGACTACCGGGCCTGGTTGCTGGAGTACCTGGGTGACGACGTGCGGGAGGCGTTGCGCGGCAACGTCCGCAGCCCGATCAAGTCCGCTCTGGACGCCATGCGGGACCTGCGCAACGAGATCCGGCAGATCGTCGACCACGGAGGTCTCAGCGGCGCTTCCTACCGCGACGACCTCCAGGGCTGGTACACGCCGTTCAACGCGTTCGTGTCCATCGGTCCGCCCGTGCGGCGTATCGAGGAGATGATCGCGCTGGTCGAGGCGGGCGTGCTGCGCGTGATGGGACCCGGCATGCAGGTCGGCCCCGCGCCGGACGGCTCGGCGTTCCTGGCCACGTCCTCCCAGGTGCCCGGCCCGCCGGTGCGGGTCGGCACGCTGATCGAGGCCCGGCTGCCCGAGCCGGACATCCGCACCACCACCGATCCGCTGATCGGCGGCCTGCTCACCCGCGGCGAGTGCGTGCTGCACCGGATCCCGATCGCGGGAGGCGGCTACTACGAGACCGGCGGCCTGGCCGTCGGACCGCGCCCGTACCCGGTGCTCGGCCGCGGCCGGGTCCCGCACCCGCGCCGGTTCGCCTTCGGCGTGCCGACCGAGACGGTGCACTGGGTGACGGCGGCGGGCATCCGTCCCGGCGTCAACTCGATGATCCTCGCCGACGCGGACGCCGTGGCCCAGGCGTGCCTGGGGGTGACCGTGACCGCAACCAGGTCCGAGCTCATCGCGGGCTACTGACCCCTTCCCCGTCGGCGGGACGACTCGCCCGCCTCCCGCGGCGTCCCGCCCCCACCCCCGATCGGAGTTGGTCCCATGAGCGGTTCGATGCGCTCCGCCGCGACAACGGCGTCGAGCGAGCGCATCTCCCCGAGGCCCCGACCTCGTTCCGGTGGGGTGCCGCCCGCCTCCGGCGGCGCCCCACCACACCCCCTTCCCGCTGCGAGCGCCGTGCGCCCGGCGTTCGCCACCCGACCAGGCGTCCCACCGCTCGCCGTCCCCGACAGGAGTCCAGCGCCATGTTCGACAGCGCCTCACCCGACACCGGCCTGCTCGCCCCGGTCTGGGCGGGCGTCGCCGCCGCTGCCGCGACCGACGACAACGCGTGGCTGCGCGCCATGCTGCGCGCCGAGGCCGCGCTGGTGCGCGCCCAGGCGACGCTCGGGGTCGCTCCCCGCGACGCGGCCGAGACCATCACCCGGATC
This sequence comes from Umezawaea sp. cmx-9-4, assembly GCA_049997955.1. Lineage (GTDB taxonomy): Bacteria > Actinomycetota > Actinomycetes > Mycobacteriales > Pseudonocardiaceae > Umezawaea. The sequence goes on from JAEBDY010000008.1 coordinate 153,986, forward strand.
GCCGAGACGGGTGAGTTCGACGTGGCCGACCTGGCCCGCCGCGCCCGCGGCGCGGCGAACCCCGTCGTCGCCGTGGTGGGCGCGCTGGGCGAGGCGGTGCGGGCCGTCGACCCGACCGCGGCCCAGTACGTGCACCGCGGCTCCACCAGCCAGGACATCCTGGACACCGCCGCCATGCTCGTCGTGTCCCGAGCGGGCGACCTCATCCGCGCCGACCTGGACCGGGTCGAGGCGGCCGCGCTGCGGCTCGCCGCAGCGCACCGGGACACCCTGATGGCGGGCCGCACGCTGGGCGCGCACGCGGTGCCCGTGACGTTCGGCCTGAAGGCGGCGGGGTGGGCCGTCGCGGCGCACGACGCGTCCTCCCGCCTTGCCACCCTCCTCGCGGGTCTGCCCGTCCAGCTCGGCGGTGCGGCGGGCACCATGGCCGGGTACCTGGAGAGCGCCGCGGTCGAGTCCGGCGGGGAGGTCGACGGCGACTACGCGCGGAAGCTGACCACCCGGTTCGCCGAGGAGACCGGCCTGTCCGCGCCCCTGCTCCCGTGGCACACCAACCGCATCCCGATCGTCGACTCCGGCTTCACCCTCGCCATGATCACCGGCGTGCTCGGCAAGCTCGCCATGGACGTGCAGGTCCTGTCGCGCACCGAGATCGCCGAGGTCACCGAACCCGTCGCCGAAGGCCGCGGGGTGTCCTCCGCCATGCCGCACAAGCGCAACCCCGCACTGGCCACCCTCATCCGCGCGGCCGCCACCCAGACACCCGGCCTGGCCGCGACCCTGGCGTCCTGCCTGCTCGCCGAGGACGAGCGCCCGGCGGGCGCGTGGCACGCCGAGTGGCACCCGCTGCGCGAACTGCTCCGGCTGAGCGCGGGCGCCGCCGAGACCGCCGCCGAACTCGTCGAGGGCCTGACCGTCCACACCGGGAGGATGCGTGCCAACGTCGACCTGACGCACGGCCTGATCGTCTCCGAGCGCCTGTCCGCGAACCTGGTCCCCCTGCTCGGCCGCACCGAGGCGGCCGCGGCCATCCGCGCCGCGTCGCTGACCGCGCACGCCTCCGCCACCCCGCTGCACGACGTCCTGGCCGCCGATCCGACCGTGACCGCCCACCTGAGCCCGGAGCAGCTCACCGGGCTCCTCGCCCCCGACGGCTACCTGGGCGCGGCGGGGTCCCTGGTGGACGGGGCGGTGGCGGCACTGGCAACCCCCGAGTCCTGATCCTCTGCGAAAGAAGCCGGTCAGCGATCATCGCTGGCCGGCTTTTTCGCGTTGTGGAGCGGTTCTTCGCGACGGGCTCCGTCAGCCGTCCAGCCCACCCGGCGCGCGCTCGGGGGCGACGCGGACCGGGCCGACGGTCAGGTCGCCGGTGGTGGCCGGGACCGCGCCGACGACCGGCAACCCCACCGAGGTCCGGGCGAGGTCCAGCGTCACCCTGGGCAGCCTGGACGGGGCGCTGATCTGGCTGGTGTCCGCACCCGCGATCACCAGGCCGAGCCGGTGCCCCCTCGGGACGACGTGGTCCGTCGTGGACAGTCGGAAGGTCATCGTGTACTTGGTGCCGGGCACCAGGGTCGTCGGGGTCGTCAGCGACGAGTGGTTGGCCAGGTCAGCCCAGCCGCGGGCGATGATCTCGGCGCCGACCGACGTGGTGGTGGTCGCGGTGTCGCGGTAGCAGGCGTCGTCGCCGGTGCGGCTCTCGCCCCAGCACGACTCGGTGGTCAGCGTGCGGATGCCCTCACCGCTGCGGATCGTGGCCGGGCCGAAGTCGACCAGGAACGCCGAGAGGTGGGCGGTCGACGTGGACGGCGACGCCGCCACGGTCAGGCTGGAGACTCCGGAGAGCCTGAGGTCGGCCGTCAGCGCGCCGGTGCGGAACAGCGTCCGGGACGTGGAAGTGCTGTCCGGGGAGGTGATCCAGGAGTTCGCGGTACCGCTGCCGGTGTCGGTGAACACGCCCGTGCCGGTGGACGCCGTCGTGGTCAACGCCCCCCTCGCGGACGGGTGGAACGTCTTCTGCGCCGTACCCGCCGGCGGCCAGGTCCGGTCCTGGGTCCACGTGTCGGGCGTGCGCTCGACGCTGGCCTGCGGCTCGGTGTCGACGCCGTTCTCGACGTCCAGCAGGTAGTGGTCGAACCAGCGGTGCAGGGTGTCGACCCACTCCCCGCGGCGGAAGTCGAACGGGTCGACGTGGCCGGTCTGGGAGAGCCACAGCTTGCGGGGGGTGCTCGCGGGCAGGGCGTTCAGCCACTGGCCGTAGTTCAGCGTCTTCACGTTGAGGTCGGCCTGGCCGTGGACGGCGAACACGCTCGCCTTGACGTTGGCGGCGTTGCGGACGAAGTCGCGCTGGGTCCACATCGGGGTCACGTCGCCGTTCGACGGGGACCCGTTGGTCATCTCGGTGCGGACGGCGGCGCAGCGCGAGCGGGCGTTGGCGTTCTCGTGGCCCGAGGCGAGGCTGGTCGGTGAGCCGAAACCGTTGAAGGAGACGCCGTCGGAGCGGAACCAGTCGTACCAGGAGCTGATGGCGGCGATGGGGACGATGGTCCGCAGACCCGCCACCCCGGTCGCGGCCACGCCCTGGGTGATGGTGCCGTCCCAGGACTTGCCGATCATGCCGGTGGCGCCGGTGGTCCACGACGCGGTGACCGCGGAGCCGCCCGTGACGGCGGAGTAGCCCGCGGCGCGGCCGTTGAGCCAGTCGACCACGGACTTGCCGGAGGAGATCTCGGCTCGGCCGCCGGTGTCGAGGCAGCCCCTGGAACGGGAGGTGCCCGCGAAGTCGACCAGCACCACGGCGTAGCCGCGGGGGACGAAGTAGTTGTCGTAGAAGAGCGGGAACTTGATCGGCTTGCCCGCCGAGTCGTACGTCTTCTTCTCGCCCTCGTTGCCCCGGCCCGCCGACTGGTAGTACGGGCTGGCGTCCATGATCACGGGGACCTTCTGGGCGGTGTCCGGGCGGATGACGTCCGCCGCCACGCGGTCCCGGACGCCGTCGCCGTCCAGGTCCAGACCGGTGTCGACGTAGACGGTCTCGCGGATGGCGTCCGCCAGGGAGAAGACGGGCTGCGACACGCCGTCCCTGACCGTGGTCGAGGGCGGGGCGGCGGTCGCCGGTGTCACCCCCGCCGTGAGGGCTACGAGTGTGACGACTGCACCGATGAGCGATCCGCGACGCGCCATGGTTCGGACAGTACGAACGGGGTCAAGCGCCGGTAAGAGCCGAAAGTCTGGTTGACCTTTTCGTCACGTCGCCCTGGACCGCTGGCACTGAGGCCCTTCGGCGACCTCCAGGAGGGCTGAGGCCGATTCATCGAGGTGATCATCAGACCCTTGGTCCGGACGGACTAGTGGATGGGGCGTTCGGCGCGCGCGTTTTTTGTCATACCCCGTGAGTAACGTCAGGGACAGCGGTTCGATCGTTGCGAGGGGAGCGATTGTTCTAATGGACACCATCAGCGTCACGGCCCTGTCGTTCACGGAGTACGTGATGAGCGGGCAGCGGGGGCGGATCAACATCCTCAGCGAGCAGCGGGCGATGTACCTGGCCGAAGACCTGCGGATGTGCGGGTTCTACAACCCGGTGCGGGACGCGATGCGGCGAGCCGTGTCGTCACCCGAGCCCGAGGTGGAGATGCGCGGAGCCGTGCTGGCCGCCAACCGCAACGGGCAGCTGCGGGCGTTCGAGGAACTGGCGGACGGGTTCCTGCCGTGGCTGCGGAAGGCACGGGTGAGCGGGGTGCCCGTCTCGTCGGCCCGGTGGACGGCCGGAGACCTGACCCTGAAGGTGCGGCCGCACCTGGGGTTGCGGATGGCCGACGGGTCGTTGGCGGCGGCGCTGGTGTACGTGAAGGAGGCGCCGCTGTCGCGGGAAGCCGCGACGGTGGGGTTGCGGATCCTGCAGCAGACGATGGAGGAGACGCTGCCGGGTGGGGAACCGATGGTGCTGGACGCTCGGCGGGGGCAGGTGTTCCGGTTGGGGAAGAGGACGAACCTGGGGAAGTTGGACGCGTTGATCGCGGCCGAGTCGGCCGGGTACGTGACTCATTGGCGGTTGAGTGCTTGAGGGTGGGTTGTGGGGCTCGCTTGCGTGCGGGTTGCGTTGTGGGCTCGGTGCGTGCGGGGTGGGGCGTGGCTCGGCGCGTGCGTGCGGGGTGGGAGGGCTTGAAGACGGTGTCGGCTGGGAACGTCGTGGTGTGGCCGATTTGACTTGGGGCCCCTCATTTGACCCTTGATCGGACCAAAAGGGCAGGTGGTAAGCCTGCCCGATCATCAATTGCAAGGGTCAAATCCCCAAGTAAAATCGGCCACGCTTCGCGTCGGCCGGGTCTTGGTGGTTCGTTGTCCTACTAGTGCTGTGGGGACCGGCTTTGCTGGCGCTGGTGCCGTCGAATCCGGACCTGGACTGCTGGTCCTAGTTCCGCCGGTCCTGTTGGTGCCGGTCCTGCCGGTCCTGCTGCCCCTGCTTATGGTTTCGGCGGCGTACTGGTGGTGTGCGGGTCTGGTCGTGCGGGTGGCGTGTGCTGGTGTGGTGTTGGGCGCGGCCCGTGTCGAGGATGGTCGGGTGTGGGACGGGGATGTCGCACCCGGCCATCCGCTTGTCAGTGGTTCAGGTTTGCCGGGTTGTGGGCCAGTTCGCCCGCGACGATGGTGGCCAGGATGGCGATTGCGTTGATCTTCGTGACGTCGTAGGTCCTGGGGTCTTCCGCCAGGACGGTGAAGTCGGCCAGTTTTCCCGTGGTGATGGTGCCCTGCTTGTCCTCCACGTTGCAGGCGTAGGCGGAGCCCCTGGTGTAGGCCGCCAGCGCCTGGTCGACGGTGATCGCTTCCGCTGGGCCGATCTTCTTGCCGTTCTGCGCCGTGCGGGTGACCATGAACTGGATCGCCCGCAGTGGTGAGCCCTCCGTCACCGGGCGGTCCGAGCTGCCCGCGATGGGGATTCCCCTGTCCAGGAACGACTTTCCCCGGTAGAGCCAGTTCTTGCGCTTCTCGCCCATGATGGTGCTGTAGTCGTTGCCGTTGTCGTACAGGAACGTCGGCTGGATGACCGGGATGGCGTTGAGCGCGGCGATCCTCCCCAGTTGTTCCGGGCGTGTCGTGCCGCAGTGTTCGATGCGGTGCCTGGTGCCCTTGCGCGGGTGGCGCCTTTGAGCCTCGGTGAGGGTGTCGAGGGTGAAGTCCAGGGCGCGGTCGCCGATGGCGTGGATCGCCAACTGCCAGCCAGCCGCGTGGCCGTCGAGGATCGCCGCCGTCATGTACTCCGGGTCGTCCTGGAGGTGGCCGCTGTTGTTGGTCCCCTCGTACGGTTCGGTCATGGCGGCCGTCCTGGCCATCATGCCGCCGTCGGTGAAGACCTTGAGGGCGCCGATGGAAAGGCTGTCGCTGCCGAAACCGGTGCGCAGGCCCAGGTCGATCGCCCTGGTGACGCGGTCGTCCCGGTGCGCAGTAACGGTGTGCAGCACATCCGCCGAGACCATCAGCTGCACGCGCAGCGGCAGGCGGTCCCGTTGGTACGCCGCGATCTCCAGGGGACTGCTGCCGACGATTCCGCCCGCGATGCCCGCTTCGGCGGCCGTGGTGACGCCCTGGGCCAGGCACTGCTTCGCGCCCAGGGCCACGTGGTCGGCGATCTCGTCCACCGAGTAGGGCAGGCGCAGCGCGCGGACCGCTGTCTGCGCGCCCTCCGCCAAGCCGCCCGTGGGGTTGCCGTCGCGGTCGAACTCGACGCCCGGTGTGCCGGGGGCCAGGACGGACGCGGGTAGTTCGCGCAGGACGAAGGTGTTCACCACGCAGGCGTGGCCGGAGCGGTCCTGCACGTAGACGCGGCGGTCCTGCGCGACGGCGTCGAGGTCCCTCGCCGTGAGGGGGCGGTCGAGCACGCGGTGGTCGTAGCCCGCCACCTCCAGCCAGGTGCTCGACGGGGTGATCGTCCGCAGTTGGGCGATGATCTCGTCGACGCTGCGGCACGCGGAGACGTCGGCGGTGACGCCGGCCCTGCCCGCCCACGCGAGGTGGGTGTGGGCGTCGATGAAGCCCGGCAGGACGACCGCGCCGTCGAGGTCGATCTCGCGTTCGGCCCTGAGGTCGGCGACGTCCTCGTCCAGGCCGACGATCCGACCTCGCCACACGCCCACCGTGGTCGCTTCGGGTCGAGCCGGGTCCATCGTGATGATTCGGCCGCGCACCAGCTTCATATCGAGGATCACAAACCGGCAGGTTACGCAGCCTCGCCCAGTTCGGTTAGCCTCACGTTACTTAGGTTAGGCTGACTTTGTTTTGCCGAGGAAGGGATGGCCATGCGGGTTGTCATGTTCGGGTACCAAACCTGGGGGCAGCGGACCCTGCGGGCGCTGCTGGATTCCGAGCACGACGTCGTCATGGTGGTCACCCACCCGAAGAGCGAGCACCCGTACGAGCAGATCTGGGGCGACTCGGTCGCCGACCTCGCGGCGGAGCACGGCGTGGAGACGCTGATCCGCAACCGGCCGGACGACGAGGAACTGGTGTCGCGCCTCAAGGAGGTCGAGCCGGACGTCATCGTGGCGACCAACTGGCGCACGTGGATCCCGCCGCACGTCTTCACCCTCCCCAAGCACGGGACGCTGAACGTGCACGACTCGCTGCTGCCGGCCTACGCCGGGTTCTCGCCGTTGATCTGGGCGCTGATCAACGACGAGAAGGAGGTCGGCGTCACGGCGCACATGATGGACGACACGCTGGACGCGGGCGACATCGTGCTCCAGCGGTCGGTGCCGGTCGGGCCGAGGGACACGACGGCGGACCTGTTCCACAAGACGGTGGAGCTGTTCGGGCCGATCACGGTCGACGGGCTGGCGGAGATCGCGTCCGGCCGGACCGACTTCGTGAAGCAGGACCGGACGAAGGCGAGCTTCTTCCACAAGCGGGCGGACGAGGACCTGCGGATCGACTGGACGTGGTCGGCGGAGGAACTCGACCGGCTGGTGCGGGCGCAGTGCGCGCCCTACCCGAGCGCGTACGCGTTCCACAAGGGCAAGCGGCTGGAGATCGTGGAGGCCGAGGTGTCCGAGGCGAAGTACGGCGGCACGCCCGGCCGGATCTTCTACCGCGAGGGCGACGGCGTCGCGATCGTGGCCGGCGCGGACTCCCGCCGCGGGCGCGACCACGGGCTGCTGGTGAAGCGCGTGCGGACCGAGGACGGCACCGAACTGGGGGCCGCCCAGTACTTCACGGCCATGGGCGGCTACCTCACCAGCCGCCCGTAACGGGACCTGCCCGCGGCCCGTCCTCGGTGATCGCTGATCATAGGCCCGACGACCACCGAGGACGGGAGAGCCCAGCCCATGGACCGCAAGCAGGCCACGGCGTTGACGAGCCTGGTCGTCGTGATCGTCCTGGCGGTCCTCGCGTGGTACCTGGACCGGGCGGACACCGACTCGCCCACGTCCACGCCGCCGCCCTCGGCCGGCGACTCGGCCGCTCAGCTGGCGGGGCTCGCGATCGCGCCGGAGGGCAAGATGGCGGGCTACAGCCGGGACCGCTTCCCGCACTGGTCCGGCCAGGGCAACTCCTGCGACACGCGCGAGGTCGTGCTGCAGAAGCAGGGCGCGAACGTGAAGAACGACAAGGAGTGCAAGGCCGTCGAAGGCAGCTGGGTCAGCCCGTACGAGGGCTTGACGATCACCAACGCGGGCGAGATGGACATCGACCACACGGTGCCGCTGGCCGAGGCGTGGCGGTCCGGCGCCGCGGCGTGGACCGACGAGGACCGCAAGAAGTTCGCCAACGACCTCGGCGTCCAGCTGGTCGCCACGTCGGCCAAGACGAACCGGTCCAAGGGCGACCAGGACCCGGCCAAGTGGAAGCCACCGGCCCAGGGCTACTGGTGCAAGTACTCCAAGGACTGGATCGCGGTGAAGTCCGTCTACAAGCTGACGATCGACCAGGCCGAGCACGACGCGCTGACCTCGATGCTCACGTCCTGCGCGCCCTGATCACCGCAGGCACGTCCACGGTGCCGCAGCCGCGCGGTTCGTCGGCCTGCCGCCGCTGGAGGTGGTCCAGCGGCGGCAGGCCGACGAACGTCTTGAACCGGGCGGCGAAGCCTGCGCGGGACGTGCCGACCTCGGCACCGAGCCCCGCCACGGTCCACGGGCTGCTGGTGCACGTTCAGCGACACGAACACCTCGGACAACGGTCCATGACGTCCAACGCCGCGGGAGGGTCCGGTCAGGACTCCGCGATTCGCTTGATCGCGGCCAGCCTGGCGTCCCAGTCGGCGGCGAGGCGGGCCATCCACGCGGCGGTCGCGTCCAGCGGCGCGGACCGGACGGCGAACCGCACCTCGCGTCCCGACCGGTGGCCGACCACCAGCCCGGCCCGCTCCAGCACGGCGAGGTGCTTGACGATCGCCTGGCGGCTCACCGGGAACTCCTCGGCCAGCGCGCTGGCCGAGGCGGAGCCCCTGGCCGCCACCGCGTCGAGCAGCCCGCGGCGGGTCGGGTCGGCCAACGCGGCCAGGACGTCGTCGACCTCCGCCATCTAGCGCTCCACGTGTGCTCGCAGTTCTTCGGTCTTCTGCTTCCACCCGTCCACGTTGCCGCCGAAGTACGAGGCGCGCGCCTCGTCGGACAGCACGAGGTCGAGGAACCCGCTCTCGACCACGCGCAGCCGGGTGCCCTCCTCGGTCGGGTGAAGGGTGAACTCGATCAGGGTGGAGTTTCCCTCACCGGGCTCCTGGTGCAGCGGGCCGGACCACCGGTAGGACAGGTAGCCGGTCGGCTCGACCTTCTCCACGACCGCCACGGCGGAGGGGTGGTCCTTCCAGGACAACGTGATCTTCCCCCCTGGCCGCAGGTCGACCGTCGCGCCCGCGTCGCCGAACCACGTGCCGAGGTGTTCGGGCTCGGTGATCGCGGCCCACACCTCCTCCACCGACGCGGCGATGTCGATCTCCCGTTCGATCCGTTCCTGAACCACGGCGCACCCTCTCATCGGACGTCATCTGCAACCACAGAGTTGCAGATCATCCGATCGAGTGCAACCCTGCGGTTGCAGATGAGCGTGGGCACGGACGAGCCCGGGCGGAGGACGAGAGGTTTGCGAAGAAGGGGTCACGCAGGTCGCGATCGTCAGGGACGCAGGCCCTTCATCTGCTCCGACACGTCGCCGTAGACCTCGGTGCGCCGCACCCACGCGGCCGAACCCGAGGACGCGGACGGGATCGGGCCGAGCGGTCGCACGGGGTCCGTCACCCCGTATTCGAGGCGGTACGCCACCAGGCCGGTGGCGGCCAGCAGCCACGGCGCCGGGTCCGGGCAGATGATCTCGCCGAGGCCGACCCGGAACCACACCGGCAGGCGCAGGTCAGCCGACAGCGCCCGGTCGATCCTGGTCCGCGCGGCGGCCCAGATCTCCTCGCGGGCCTTCTCCCCCGCGACGATGGCCTCCAGCCGCCACGCCTCCTGGGTCGCCCGCGCGTCGGCGGCGAGCCGGTCGGCCGCCTCCTGCGCGCTGCTCGTCCGCGCGCCGATGTGCCAGTCCAGCTGGTGGATCTCGTGGCCGATGCTGTCGCGCTCGAACTTGGGCTTGCGCCCAGCCTCCAGCCTGCGACGACCCGCGTCGCGCCGGGACTTCAGCTCCTCGAACTCGGCGACCTCCTGGCGGACCCGCACGCGCACCGAGTCGGCCAGCACCTCCTGCTCGGCGTCCCACGCCTTGCGCAGCGCCTCCACGACATCCGAGATCTCGTCGTCGACGGCGTCGAGGTCCTCGTCGGGACCGGACCCCGCGCCGGACATCCGGCGTTCGAGCACCAGCAACCGGGCGCTGACCCTGCCCAGTTCGGCGGTCAGCACCTCGGTGACGGTCTTGAGGTCGGCGATCGCGGGCTCGACGACGTCGAGCCGCTCCTTCTCCGTGGGTGCCACACGTCCAGCCAACCGCACGTGGCCCTCCTGCCAAGTCCGTGATCGGGAAAACCAGCCGGACGGGCCCACGACTACCCCCGGCCAGGTCAATGCCTGGACACGGACGGTGATGGATGCGGCGAACAGGTCTAAACGGACAGCGAAAGGTGTATGCCTAGAAGATGTCGACCTCCGTGAAAGAGACCGAACGCAAGTACGAGGCCCCGGCGGGTAGCGACCTGCCACCGCTCGACGGGTTCCCCGGCGTGGCCGCGGAGGCCGGACCCGAGCGGATCGAACTGGAAGCCGTCTACTACGACACCGCCGACCTCCGGCTGGCCCGCGGCGGCGTGACGCTGCGCAGGCGCACCGGCGGCGACGACGCGGGCTGGCACCTGAAGCTGCCGGTCGGCGAGGACACCCGAGAAGAGGTGCGGGTGCCGTTTACCAGGGCGAAGAAGCCGCCGAAGGAGCTGGCCGACCTGGCGCAGGCGCACGCGCGGGGCAAGGCGCTGGAGCCGGTCGCGCGCATCCGGACCACCCGCGAGCGGTGGCAGCTGGTCGACGAGCACGGCGCCCTGCTGGTCGAGGTGGTCGAGGACCTGGTGTCGGCGCAGGTGGTGGACGACGACTCGACCCTGGACTCGTGGCGCGAGATCGAGGTGGAGCTGGGCGAGCGAGGCGACCGCGACCTGCTGGACACCGTGGAGCGGCGGCTGTTCACCGCGGGCATCCGGCGGTCCACGTCGTCGGCGAAGCTGACCCGGCTGCTGTCCGACCGGCTGGCACCCGCCCCGCCCGCCCCCCGCACCGGCCGGAAGGCGACCGCGGGTGACGTGGTGCTGGCGTACCTGCACGAGCACGTCACGGCGCTCAAGCACCAGGACCCCGCCGTGCGCCGCGCCCAGGAGGACGCCGTGCACCAGATGCGGGTCGCGACCCGACGGCTCCGCAGCGCGTTGCAGGCCTACGGCAAGGTGGTCGACCGCGAGCAGACCCGCGAGCTGACGAACGAGCTCAAGTGGCTGGCAGGCGTGCTCGGCGAGGCGCGCGACCTGGAGGTGCTGCGCGAGCGCTTCACCAGCGCGGTCGCCGACCTCAACCCGGACCTGGTGCTCGGCCCGGTAGCGGGCAGGCTGACCAGGCACTTCGCCCCGCTGGAGACGGCTGCGCACAAGAACGGCGTGGCCACGCTGAACAGCGCCCGGTACTTCGCCCTGCTGGACTCGGTCGACGCGCTGCTGGCCGCGCCGCCGTTGACGCCGCTGGCGGCCGAGCCCGCGACGAAGGCCGTGCCGAAGCTCGTGGAGAAGGCCTACCGCAGGCTCTCGGGCCACGCGGCCGAGGTGCTCGACACCGAACCAGGCGTGGATCGGGACGTGGCGCTGCACGAGTCGCGCAAGGCGGCCAAGCGCTTGCGCTACACGACCGAGGCCGCGATGTCGGTGTTCACCAAGCGGACCAAGGCCTACCACAAGCAGATCAAGGGGATCCAGACACTGCTGGGCGAGCACCAGGACAGCGTGGTCGCGCGGCCGGTGCTGCGCGAACTGGCCGTGCAGGCGCAACTGGACGGTGAGAACGGGTTCACCTTCGGTCTGCTGCACGGGCTGGAGAGCGGTTCGGCCGCGCAGGTCGAGCAGCGGTTCCCCGCCGTCTGGCGCGAGGTCGGCAAGCCGAAGCTGGTCTGATTGGTCTGGACCTTGACAGCTCCTCAGCAGGCTGTAACGGTGAAATCAGCCGTCGCCGCTCGGTTGGTTCCAGCCTGCCAGGAGGAGTTTCGTGGGGATCGGTGGAAACGCACGGCGATTGCGGAGTGCCGCTTCGGCACTGCTGCTCGCAGGAACCACGGTGGTCGCGGTCGGCGCGGCGAGTCCAGTCCAAGCGACCCCGGAGACGTCGTTGCGCCAGATCGTGCCCGCACCGGTCAAGGTCACCCCTCGTCCGGGGACGACCTACACGTTGACCGCGAACGCGAGGATCCAGACCCAGCCCGGTTCCGCCGACGCGCGGAAGGTCGGCGAGTACGCGGCCGAACTGCTGCGGCCCGCGACCGGCTACCGACTGCCGGTGTCCTCCGGCGTGACCCCGAAGGGCGTGACGCTGCTGCTCGTCGGCGCCGACCACCGGGTCGGCACGCAGGGCTACCAGCTCGACGTGACGCCGTGGGGCGTCGTGATCCGCGCACGGGCCGCGGCGGGCCTGTTCGCCGGGGTCCAGACGCTGCGGCAGCTGCTGCCCGCGAAGATCGAGGCGAAGGCGAAGCAGTCCGGGCCGTGGACCGTGCCCGGCGGCAGCGTCCTCGACTACCCGCGCTTCGGCCACCGCGGCGCGATGCTCGACGTGGCGCGGCACTTCTTCTCGGTCGACGAGGTGAAGCGCTACGTCGACCAGATCGCCGCGTACAAGGTCAACTACCTGCACCTGCACCTCGCGGACGACCAGGGCTGGCGCATCGAGATCAAGAGCTGGCCGAGGCTCGCGACCCACGGCGGCAGCATTGAGGTCGGCGGCGGCAAGGGCGGGTACTACACCCAGGAGCAGTACAAGGCGCTGGTCGCGTACGCCGGATCCCGTGGCATCACGGTGATCCCGGAGATCGACATGCCGGGTCACACCACCGCGGCGCTCGCGTCCTACGCCGAGCTGAACTGCGACGGCGTAGCGCCGCCGCTGTACGACGGGGTCGAGGTCGGGTTCAGCTCGCTGTGCATCGACAAGCCGTTGACGTACAAGTTCGTGGACGACGTGCTGCGCGAGGTGGCGGCGCTGACGCCCGGCCCGTTCCTGCACATCGGCGGGGACGAGGCGCACTCGACGACGGAGCCGGACTTCAAGATCTTCATGGACAAGGTGCTGCCGCTCGTGGCGAAGCACGGGAAGTCGGCGCTGGGGTGGCACGAGTTCGTGAAGACCGAACCGTCCGCGTCCGCTGTCGCCCAGTACTGGGGGACGGATCGCGAGGACGCCGACGTGGCCGCCGCCGTGGCGCGGGGGAACAAGGTCCTGCTGTCGCCCGCTTCCAAGGCCTACCTGGACATGAAGTACGACGAGAACACCGAGCTGGGCTTGGACTGGGCCGGGTACACCGACGTCCAGGACGCCTACGACTGGAACCCCGGCGCCTACCTGGAGGGTGTGCCGGAGTCCGCTGTCCGAGGAGTTGAGGCTCCTTTGTGGACAGAGACCCTCACGGACTCGGCGGCTGTGGAGCAGATGGCGTTCCCGCGGTTGCCCGCGATCGCGGAGTTGGGGTGGTCGGAGTGGTCTTCGCACGATTGGGGGGACTTCTCGCGGCGGCTCGGGGCGCAGGGGCCTCGGTGGGAGGCCGGTGGGGTCAACTTCTACCCGTCGCCTCAGGTGCCTTGGGTGTGAGTTGGGCGGGTTGGCGGTTGGCGGTTGGCGGGTTGGCGGTTGGCGGGTTGGGCGGTTCCGGGGAAAAGCGGTAGCGCTGTAGGTGGTCCGGGGTCGCGGCCGGCTTGACTTGGGGCCCCTCGATTTGACCCTTGATCGGGCTAAAAGGGCAGGTGGTAAGCCTGCCCGATCACCAATTTTAAGGGTCAAATCCCCCAAGTAAAGCCGGCCGCGCCGCGAGTCGCGCGCGCTCGGTGCCGTTGTGGGCGGCAGGTCGTGGTGCGGCCCGTTGTGGGCAGCAGGTCGTGCGCGGCAGGTCGTGCGCGGCAGGCTGTGGTGCTGATTTGCTGCTGCTGTAGGTGGCAGGTTGGGTGCGGCAGGTTGCTGCCGTTGCGGGCGGTTGGCTGTGGTGTCGGTGCCGGCATGTGGGCAGGTGTGGGTGTTGTGCTGTTGTGGTGCGCTAAATGTCGTTCAGTGCCAGTGATTCCTCGTCTGTCAGCAGTCTTGAGCGGATCAGGAATCTGACGCCCAGTGGTGCTTCCAGGGAGAAGCCGCTGCCCCTTCCTGGGACCACGTCCACGGTCAGGTGGGTGTGGCGCCAGTACTCGAACTGCTTGGCGGACATCCACATCGGTACCGGGTCGTCGTCCACGAGCAGGTCGCCCAGGTGCACGTCCGAGTTGCCCGTGCGGAACTCGCCTGCTGGGTAGCACATCGGGGCGCTGCCGTCGCAGCAGCCGCCGGACTGGTGGAACATCAGGTTGCCGTTCTCCTCCCGGAGGCGGCGGATGAGGTCTGCCGCCTCCGGGGTGAGGGCGATGCGGTCCATCAGAAGAAGCCCTGCGCGTTTTGCGAGTAGCTGACCAGCAGGTTCTTCGTCTGCTGGTAGTGGTCGAGCATCATCTTGTGGTTCTCGCGACCGATGCCCGAGTCCTTGTAGCCGCCGAACGCCGCGTGCGCCGGGTAGGCGTGGTAGTTGTTCACCCACACCCTGCCCGCCTGGATGTCGCGGCCCGCGCGGTACGCGGTGCCGCCGTCGCGGGACCACACCCCGGCACCCAAGCCGTACAGCGTGTCGTTCGCGGTCTTCACCGCGTCGTCGTAGTCGTCGAACCGGGTGACCGAGACGACCGGGCCGAAGATCTCCTCCTGGAAGATCCTCATCTTGTTGTCGCCCTCGAAGATCGTCGGCGTCACGTAGTAGCCGCCGGACAGGTCCCCGCCCAGGTCGGCGCGCTCGCCGCCGGTGACGACCCTGGCGCCCTCCTGCTTGCCGATGTCGATGTAGGCCAGGATCTTCTCCAGCTGGTCGTTGCTGGCCTGGGCGCCCACCATCGTCCCGGTGTCCAGCGGGTTGCCCTGCTTGATCGCCCTGGTGCGCTCGGTCGCGTCAGCCAGGAAGCTGTCGTAGATGGAGCTCTGGATGAGCGCCCGCGACGGGCAGGTGCAGACCTCGCCCTGGTTGAGCGCGAACATCGTGAAGCCCTCAAGGGCCTTGTCGTAGAACGCGTCCCTCGTCGAGGCGACGTCCTCGAAGAAGACGTTCGGGCTCTTGCCGCCCAGCTCCAGCGTCACCGGGATGATGTTCTCGCTGGCGTACTGCATGATCAGCCTGCCGGTGGTGGTCTCGCCGGTGAACGCGATCTTCGCGATCCGGCTGCTCGACGCGAGCGGCTTGCCCGCCTCGACGCCGAAGCCGTTGACCACGTTGAGGACGCCCGGCGGCAGCAGGTCCGCGATGAAGCTCAGCAGCACGTGGATCGACGCGGGCGTCTGCTCGGCGGGCTTGAGCACGACGCAGTTGCCCGCCGCGAGCGCCGGAGCGAGCTTCCAGGTGGCCATGAGGATCGGGAAGTTCCACGGGATGATCTGCCCGACGACGCCCAGCGGCTCCTGGAAGTGGTACGCCACCAGGTCCTGGTCGATCTGCGAGATCCCGCCCTCCTGGGCGCGGATGACGCCCGCGAAGTAGCGGAAGTGGTCGATCGCCAGCGGGATGTCGGCGTTGAGCGTCTCGCGGACGGCCTTGCCGTTCTCCCAGCACTCGGCGACCGCGATCGCCTCCAGGTTCTGCTCCATCCGGTCGGCGATCTTGTTGAGGACGTTCGCGCGCTCGGTCGGCGAGGTCCGACCCCACGCCCGCGCGGCGCCGTGAGCGGCGTCCAGGGCGCGTTCCACGTCCGCCGCGGTGCCCCTGGCGATCTCGGTGAACGGCTGCCCGGTGACGGGGGTGGGGTTCTCGAAGTAGTCGCCCTTGGCCGGGGCCACGTACTCGCCGCCGATGAAGTGGTCGTACCTGTCCAGGTACGACACGACACTGCCCGGCTGACCAGGTGCCGCGTACTCCGCCATGTCTCGCCTCCCGCTCCGCTGCGTGATGTGGGTCTCAAGCTAGGCAGCGGTACGTTGCACGCCCGTTGCATCCGTTCGGGGGAACCGGCGGGTTGCGGTCACGGGTAACCGCGGGTCATCCTGGGTGCGGGAGGTCCTGTGCACCCAGGCGACGACGACGCGGAGCGGCACTCGCACGCGCTCAGCCGGGTGTACGACTCCGTGCTGTCGGGCGTCGGCGGGGCACCGCGTTCGGTGATCTCCGAGTCGTGGCACCGGTCGCTCGCCGCGCGCGTCGACCCGGAGCAGCGCGAGGCGCCGGTCGTGTACGAGGCGTCGGAGGTCGTGGACCTGCGCGACGCCCACCCGCTCGCCTCCGTGCTGCCGATGCTGCGCGAGACCCTGGTGAGCATCGCGGACGAGGCCATGCACGTCATGATCATCACCGACGCCAACGGGCACGTCCTGTGGTGCGAGGGCGAGTCGGAAATCCGCCGGGCGGCCGACCTGGTGCACCTCACCGAGGGCGCGCGGTGGAGCGAGGAGGCCAGCGGCACCAACGCCATGGGCACCGCGCTGGCGCTGGGCAGACCGGTGACCGTCCACTCCGCCGAGCACCTGGTCCGGGCGTACCACGGCTGGACCTGCGCGGCGAGCCCCGTCCGCGACCCCGACACCGGGCGGGTGCTCGGCGTCGTCGACATCAGCGGTCCGCTGCGCACCGTCCACCCCGCCATGGGCGCGCTGGTGTCCGCCGCCGCCCGCCTCGCGGAGGGCCAGTTGCAGGTCCAGGTCGCGACCCGCGACGAACGCCTGCGCGCCCGGAACATGCGGCACCTCACGGCGTTGCGCGGCGAACCCGGCGCACTGCTCAGCCCGACGGGCCGGGTGCTGGCCACCGAACCGCTGGGGATGCTGCCCGCCAGGATCGCCGTCGACGTCGACCGGCTCGTGCTGCCGGACGGGCGCGTCGGCGTGCTCGAACCGCTGACCGAGGGCTACCTGCTCCGCGTGCCCCGCGCGGGCGGCCGGGCCCGGATGCCGTTGCTGTCGTTGACGTTCCTCGGCACGGACCACCCGACGGCCGAGCTGGACGGCCGCGAGCTGCCGCTGTCGCTGCGGCACGCGGAGATCCTCACCGCGCTGGCCCTGCACCCGGCCGGGCTGACCGCGGACCAGCTGGCGCTGCGCCTGTACGGCGAGCGCGGCAACCCGACCACCGTCCGCGCCGAACTGCACCGGCTGCGCGCGCAACTCGGCGAAGGCGTCCTGCTGACCCGGCCGTACCGGCTGCGCGCCGACGTGCGCGGCGACTTCGTGGCGGTGCGGAAAGCGGTGCGGGGCGGGGACGTCACGGCCGCCGCGGCGGGCTACCGGGGCGCGCTGCTCCCCCGCTCCGAGGCGCCCGTGGTGTGCGAGGAGCGCGAGGACCTGCTGGCGGGCGTGCGGCGCGCGGTGATCACCCGCGGCGACCCGGAGGGCTTGTGGGAGTTCACCCGCACCGACGACGGCCGCGACGACGCCGAAGCCCTCCAGCACCTCTACCGCGCCCTGCCCCGCGAGGACCTCCGGCGGGAACTGGTGGCGGGCCAGCTGCGCCGGGCGCTGGCGGAGGACTAGCGGCCGGACGCGGTCCGCGCCGAGCCCCCGATCAGTACGCCACCACCATGCTCTTCGTGTGCTGGTAGGACTCCACGAGCCCGTGGCGCCCGCCGTGGAACCCGGCGTGCGGCGGGTGGTTGTTCACCCACACCCGGTCGGCCCGGATCGCCCGGCCCGTGCGGTACCCCACGCCGCCGTCCCGCGACCACACCCCGGCGGACGGTCCGCACGGCGCCTCGTTGACGGCCTTGACGGCGTCGTCCACGTCGTCGAACCGGGAGACCAGCGTGATGGGGCCGGCGAAGTCCTCCAGCGGGACGCGGGTCTTCTGGTCGATCTCGAAGATCGCGGGCATCACGTAGTGACCGCCGTCGAGGTCGACGCGCTCGCCACCCGTGACGAGCCGGGCGCCCTCGCGGTCGCACAGGTCGACGCGGGCCAGCACGCGGGCGAGGTGACCGGCGCTGACCTGGGGACCCGCCGTCGTGGTGGGGTCGAGGGGGTCGCCGAGGCGGACGGCACCGGTGCGGGCGGCGGCGTCGAGGAGGAAGTGGTCGTACGCCTTGTTCTGGACCAGCGCGGTGGAGGCCTGGTTGAGGGTGAACCTGGTGAAGCCGTCCAGCGCCGCGGCGTACCGGGTGTCCTGGTGCTCGGCCAGGTCGGCGAAGTAGACGGTCGGGGCCCAGTGGTCCGGTTCGCGGACGACGACGGCCTTCGCGACGCGGCGGTTGGCGGTCAGCGGCGCGGCGGCCTCGACGTCGAAGCCGGTGACGACGTTCAGGACGCCCGGCGGCAGCAGGTCGCCGATCAGGCCGACCAGCACGTGGATGGACGCCGGGGTGTGCTCCGACGGCTTGAGCACCACGGTGTTGCCCGCCGCCAGCGCGGGGGCGAGGTGCCAGGCCGTGGTGAGCAGCGCCGAGGTCCACGGGACGGCGAGGCCGACCACGCCGAGCGGCTCGCGGAGGTGGTGGGCGACCAGGTCGCCGTCGGCGTGGGAGACCCCGCCCTCCTGGGCGCGGATGACGCCCGCGCAGTACCGGAAGTGGTCGGCGGCGGCGGGCAGGTCGGCGAACAGGGTCTCGCGGATCGGCTTGCCGCCGTCCCACGTCTCGGCGACGGCGATGGCCTCCAGGTTGTCCTCGACGCGGTCGGCGATCTCGCACAGCACGGTGGCGCGGTCGGCGGCCGAGGTGCGGCCCCACGCCCGCGCGGCCCCGTGGGCGGCGTCGAGCGCGTGGTCCACGTCCTCGGCCGTGCCTCTGGCGACCCGCGTGAAGACCTCACCCGTGACGGGCGTCGTGGTGTCGAGGTAGAAGCCCCTCGAAGGCCGCACGTACTCGCCACCGACGAAGTGGTCGTACTGGTCGCGGAACGAGACGATGCCGCCCGATCGGCCCGGTGCCGCGTACTTCGCCATGTCCGGCCTCCAGCTTGGGGTGCGACGGGGAGAACCCCGGAAGCTAGGAAGGTGGACGTTGCAGTCGCGTTGCATCGCACCCGGCTTGCCGCGACGGCCCGGCGCGCGTCATCCTGACGGCGGAAGCGGGAGGACCGATGCACCGGGGGCACGAACAGCGGGCGAAGGCGCGCGCGTTGAGCCGGGTGCACGACGCGGTGCTGAGCGGTTCGCCCGCGGGGTTCACGCAGCGCACGCTGATCTCCGAGTCCTGGCGGCGTTCCCTGGCCGCCCGGATCGACCCCTACCGGCACGAGGCGCCGATCGTGCTCGACCCGGACGAGGTCGCGGACCTCTGGGCCGAGCACGCGCTGTCGTCCGTGCTGCCGGTGCTGCGGGAGACGTTGGTGGGCATCGCGGAGGACGCGATGCATGTCATGATCATCACAGACGCGGACGGCCACGTCCTGTGGACCGAGGGCGCCAGGGAGGTGCGGCGCAACGCCGAGGACGTCCGCCTCACCGTGGGCGCTCGGTGGAGCGAGGACGCCATCGGCACCAACGCGATGGGCATCGCGCTCGCGGTCGACACGCCGGTCGTCGTGCACTCGGCGGAGCACCTGGTGCGGACCTACCACGGGTGGACGTGCGCGGCGAGCCCCGTGCACGACCCGGACACCGGCGCGACGATCGGCGCGGTGGACATCAGCGGGCCGCTCAGCATCATGCACCCGGCCGTGGGCGCGCTGGTGTCGGCCGCCGCGCGGCTGGCCGAGAGCGAGCTGAAGCTGCGGCTGGCGGCCCGCGACGAGCTGCTGCGGTCGCGGAACATGAGGCACCTCATCGGGTTGCGCGGCGAACCCGGCGCGCTGCTCAGCCCGACGGGCCGGGTGCTCGTCGCGGAACCGCACGGGCTGCTGCCCCGGCGGATCGACGTCACCTCGGACCGGGTGCCGCTCGCCGACGGCCGCGAAGGCGTGCTGGAACCGCTGGCCGAGGGGTACCTGCTGCGGATCGCGAAGCCGACGGGCCAGCCCCGGCAACCGTTGCTGTCGTTGACGTTCCTCGGGGTCGAGCACCCCAGCGCGGTGCTGAACGGCCGCGAGCTGCCCCTCACGTCCCGGCACGCGGAACTGCTGACCGCGCTGGTGCTGCACCCGCGGGGGCTGACGGCGGAGCAGTTGGCGCTCAAGCTGTACGGCGACCGGGGAAACCCGGCGACGGTCCGCGCCGAGCTGCACCGGCTGCGCGCGCAGGTCGGCACGGGCACGCTGCTGACCAAGCCGTACCGGCTGCGGGCCGACGTGCAGGGCGACTTCGTCGCGGTGCGGAAGGCGTTGCGGGGCGGGGACGTCCGCACCGCCGCCGCGGGCTACCGGGGCGCGCTGCTGCCCCGCTCGGAAGCGCCCGTGGTGCGCGAGGAGCGCGAGGACCTGCTGGCGGGCGTCCGCCGGGCCGTGCTCACGCTGGGGAACGCGGAGAGCCTGTGGGAGTTCACCCGGACGGACGGCGGGCACGACGACGTGGAGGCGCTGGGCCTGCTCCTGGGGGCGCTGCCGCACGACGACGTGCGGCGGGAACTCGCGGCCGGGCAGCTGCGGCGCGCTTCGGTGGTGGACGGCTGACGGGGGAGTCCGGCGAGGACTCCCCCGTCAGCCGCGGTGGATCCCTAGTAGATGACGTCCGAGCAGGAGTAGAAGGCCTCGGGGCTGTCCGAGCGCTGCCAGACCACGTAGATCAGGTGGCGGCCGGTCTTGCCCGCCGGGAGCTTCACGTTGATCTGGTAGGCGCTGTTGGCGATCGGGGGCTCGGTGACCTTCGCGAACGACGGGTCCAGGTCGCTCCACTTGAGCGGGGCCGAGGGGTTCCAGCCGTTCTTCGTGCTGAACAGCTCGAACGTGCCGCGGTGCGGGGCGGTCGCCTTGAGCGCGAAGGTGATGTTCGCGCCGCTGGTCAGCTTCGTGGCCGCCCAGTCGGTGCGCGGCAGGTCGAGGCCCTTGTACTTGTCGCGGCCCGCGCTGCACAGCTTGCCGTCCGGGATGATCGACCGGCTGTTGCCCGCCGCGTTCGCGAGGTTGACCTCGTGCCAGTCGTACATGGCCTGCGTGCCGCCCGCGGCGACGGCGGCCTTGCAGCCCCCGGACGTCGGGGCTTCGGGGTTCTCGTTCCACCGGCAGTTGTACGTGCGGCTGAACGGACCCTGCGCGGAGCCGTGGCCCTGCGCCACACCGGTCATGAGCATCGGCAGTGCGACGGCGATCGACGCGAGGACGGCCACCAGACCGAGTTTGCGAGCTTTCACGTGGTACTCCCTACAAGTGTTCGGTTGGCGGCCTGACACCCAGCAGAGGACTAGACCTTTAGTCTCATAGGTCCAGACCTATTCCACCAGGACCGTATGGGCGTATCCGCACCCCTAAGCTGCTCACATGGGGTATTTCCAACCGGGGGACGCGGTCCTGCGCCGCGAGGTGCTGCACGGCGCGCCGTGGGTGGTGACGCCGTCGCGGGTGGTCGTGGACGAACCGGGGCTGCTGGCGGTGTTCCTGGTGCCGGGGACCCGGTTCGGGTACCCGCCGCACCCGTGGCCGCACGAGAAGCAGCTGGCGGGCAACACGGCCTGGCGCGGGCACGGGAAGCTCCAGCTGCACCGGCCGGACGACGGCTACTCGGTCGACCTGTACTGGGAAGGCCCGTCGCGGCGGTTCAACGGGTGGTACCTGAACCTGCAGGACCCGTACCGGCGCACCCCGCTGGGGTTCGACACGCTCGACCACGAGCTGGACTACTGGGCGCCCGCCGAGGGGCCCTGGATCGAGCGGGACCGCGAGGACTTCGAGCGGCAGGTCGTCGAGGGGAAGTACTCGGCGGAGCTGGCCGACCGGATCCGACGGCAGGGGAAGGAGATCGAGGCGATGCTCACCGCCGGAACCACGTGGTGGGACCCGACGTGGGCCGACTGGCGGCCCGACCCCGACTGGCCCGTGCCGACCCTGCCCGACGGCTGGGAGGACTACCCGCTGCCGTGAAGGTCCGATCCCTGACACCCGAGACCCTCGTGGACGAGCTGGTCGAGCGGATCGACGCGCTCCCCCGCGCCGAGTGGGCCCGCGTGGTCGTGGACGGCGCGGCGCCCGCCGAGCCGGGCTCGCTGGCCGACGCGCTGGTCGACCCGCTGCGGGCTCGCGGCCGCCCGGTGCTGCGGGTGTCGGCCGCCGACTTCCTGCGGCCCGCCTCCGTTCGCCTGGAGCACGGCCGCACCGATCCGGACGCGTTCCGCCGCGACTGGCTCGACGCGGGCGGGCTGCTGCGCGAGGTCCTGGCCCCGCTGGAGCCGGGAGGCTCCGGCAAGGTGCTGCCGTCGCTGTGGGACGCGGCGGCGGACCGGGCCAGCCGCGCGTCCTACGTGACGCTGGGCGAGGGCGGGGTCCTGCTGCTGGACGGCACCCTGCTCCTCGACCGCGGCCTACCCGTCGAGCTGACCGTGCACCTGTGGCTCTCCCCAGGGGCGCTGAACCGGAAAACGGCCGCCGACCAGCGGTGGACGCTGCCCGCGTACGACGGCTACGACCCCGCCGCCGACGTGCTGGTCCGCTACGACCACCCGGATCGCCCCGCGCTGGTGGTCTGATCGCTTCCCGAACTCCGCTCCGCGTCCGGCTCGATCCGGATACAGTGGCGCCATGACGAACCGGCAGCGGCTGCAGTTGCTGCTCGTCGTGCTCTTCCCGGCCCTGTACGCGGTCACCCTGTTCCACCAGCCCACCGAGCTGCTGGCCGCGATCACCGCGCTGGCCGTCGTGCTGCTGCTGGTGGCCGGCCCCGTCGTCCCGCAGTCCGCCCCCGCGTGGACCCGTTCCCTGTCGTTGCGCGAGAAGGCCATGCGCACGGCGTTCCTCCGCCTGCGTGATCCCGACGCGGCGGGCCGTCCCCGTCCCCGAGCGCCCGGACGCAGCGTTCTCGCTGCCTAGTCCGGTTCTTCCCGCTCGATTCGACGGAGTGTTCCCTTGTTCTACTCGCTGGGCTCAGCCCTGGCCGGGTTCGTCACGCCCGCCGCCGCCATCGTCCTGTTCACCGTCCTCGTCCGACTCCTCGTGCACCCGCTCACGCGCTCGGCCGTGCGGGCGGAGAAGACCAAGGCCGCCCTCGCGCCCGAGGTGCGCAAGCTCCAGAAGAAGCACGCCAAGGACGTCGTGAAGCTGCAAGAGGCCACGATGAAGCTGTACCGGGATTCCGGTACGTCGCTGTTCGCCGGATTCCTGCCGATGTTCGCGCAGATCCCGTTCTTCATGGTCGTGTACCAGCTCGTCACCACGCCCAGCCCGCTGCTCGACTCGACGTTGTTCGGGGCGCCGCTCGGCACCTCGTGGTGGAACGGCACCGGGCACACGCCGGTGTTCCTCGGGCTGTTCGCCGCGCTCGCGCTGGTCGCCTGCGGCAGCGTGCGCTGGTCGGCGATGCACGCCGAACGCAACGAGGTACCGCAGACCCCGTTGACGCGGGGCCTGCGGTACCTGTCGTTCGGGACGGTGCTGATGGCGGCCGTGGTGCCGTTGGCCGCCGGGATCTACCTGCTGACGACCTCTAGTTGGACCCTGCTTGAGCGAGCTTGGCTGCACCGCGAAGCGGCGCGCCCGCCTCGTGCAGGTGCTGGAGGACGTACCCGTACGACCTGAACAGGCCGCACTTGGCGTAGGAGATCGAGTGCTGCTCGCAGAAGTCGTGCACCAGCGCCTGGGCGTGGCGCAGGTTCGGCCGCGGCATGCTCGGGAACAGGTGGTGCTCGATCTGGTAGTTCAGGCCGCCGAGCGCCAGGTCGGTGAACCAGTTGCCGTTGACGTTGCGGGACGTCAGCACCTGCTTGCGCAGGAAGTCGAACTGGTGCTCGTCCGTCAGGACCGGCATGCCCTTGTGGTTCGGGGCGAAGGAGACGCCCATGTACAGGCCGAAGATCGCCTGGTGGAGGAGGATGAAGAGGACGCCCTTGAGCGGCGACATCACCAGGAACACGGCGACGACGTAGCCGATGAGGTGCACGGCCAGCAGCGAGGCCTCCAGGATCCAGCCCTTGACCTGGCGGCGCGCGAGCGCGTTCACGCTGATGACATGCAGGCTGAAGCCTTCGAGCAGGAGCAGCGGGAAGAAGAAGACCGCCTGGTGCTTCGTGATGAAGCGGAAGATCCCCTTCTTCGTCAGCGACTGCTCGGAGGTGAAGGCCAACACCGAGATGTCGACGTCCGGGTCCTCGTCGATGTGGTTCGGGTTGGCGTGGTGCCGGTTGTGCTTGCCGATCCACCAGCCGTAGCTGAGACCGGTGAGCAGGTTGCCGTGCACCAGGCCGACCAGGTCGTTGGCCTTCCTGCTCTGGAAGATCTGGCGGTGCCCCGCGTCGTGGCCGGTGAAGGCCAACTGGGTGAACACCACACCCATGAGGACCGCGATGCCCAGCTGCCACCAGGAGTCGCCGACCAGCACGAAGGCGGTCACGGCCAGCGCGAGCGCCAGCGCGTTGCCCGCGAGCCGGAAGGTGTAGTAGCCGATCCTGCGGTCGAGCAGGCCCGCCTGCTTGATGGTCCGGGACAGCTCAGCGAAGTCGCTGCCCCGCTTGCCTGCCGCGTCGACGGTCAACAGCCCGGTTTCCTTTCGATGAGCCCCCTAGCGCAGACTAGAGGTGCGTCGTCCCAATCGGGTAAAGCGGTCGGAGAACCTCAACCCAACCTCAGTTGCAGTTGGGCGAACAACCGCTGGAGCGGGTCGTCCAGGTCGATCCCGGACACCTCGGCCGCCCGGCGCACGCGGTAGCGGAGCGTGTTCGGGTGGACGTGCAGGACCCGTGCCGCCGACCGGACGTCGCCGAACGCGTCGAGGTAGGCGAGCACGGACCGGGCGAGGTCGCCGTCCAGCTTCGCCAGCCTCGGGTCGCGGATGCGCGAGTGCTCGGCGAGCAGCGCGAGGGTCTCGCTGATGAGCACCCGCGACCGGACGTCGTCGAGCGTCGCCACGTCGGCGTCCAGGTCGCGGCCCATCGCGTCGAGCACCCGGTCCGCCTCCTGCCGCGACACCCGCGCCTCGTCCACGGTGGACACGGTGGAGCCGATGGCCGCCCGCACGCCGAGGCCGATGTGCTTGCGCGCGGCGGCGACGATCTCCTTGGTGAGGCCGAGGAGTTGCGCTCCGGGCGGCAGGTCGGGCAGCAGCACGTAGGTGCGCGCGCCGACCTGCGTGACCAGCGCGCTGCGCCGGTACGCCGCCGCGTGCACGGAGATCAGGCCGGTCAGCTCGGCCCGCCGCAGCTCGGCCTCGGTGCGGTCGGCGGACTCGTCGCGCGAGGCGAACACGACGACCGCGGCGGGCTTGCCGGGGTCCGCGCCGATCTGCCCGGCCACGGACCCGGCGTCCATCCGACCGTCCAGCAGGGACGCGAGGAGGTTCTCCCGGAACGCCGCCGTCGGCTCGTTGCGCCGCTGGACGAGGTGCAGCGCGGTCACGCGAGCGGCGCCGAGCAGCGCCCGTTCGGCCTGGTCGGTCAGCGGCGCGTCGCCTTCCTGGACCCAGATCGTGCCCAGCGGAGTGGGTCCGGCGTGGATGCCGATCGCGATGCGCCGCCGGATCCCGAGCTCCGGGCGCTCGTCGATGCGCACGACCTCCTCGCCGGACCGGAGCAGCTGGTAGACGCCCCAGTCGCGGAGCATCTTCAGGTACGGCTCCGGGCCCTGCCTGCCGAGGATGGACTGCCTGCGCAGCTCGTCGACCTCGTCGCTGGACCGCGAGTAGGCGAGCACCCGGCTGGAGGTGTCCTCGATGCTGACGATGCCACCGGTCAGCGCGGCGATCGTCTGGGCGAGCGCGAACAGGTCGCCGAGCACCTCGCCGCCCGCCGCCGGGCTGACCAGCACACCCCTGACCAGCGACTCCAGGTGCTCCCACCGGACTTCGGGGCGGACCGCGACCAGCGCGACCCCCGCGTCCAGCGCGGCCTGCCGGAGCAGCGGCGACAGCGGCCCGTCCACCTTCACCGCCACCGCGGCGGCCCGGCGCGCGGCCCGGACCAGCGGCACCGCCGCCCGTCCCCGCGCGCCGATGACCAGCGCCAAGTCGCCCGGCCGGACGTCCGGCACGTCGTCCGGGTCCAGGATCACGACGTCCAGCACGTCCACGTCGAGGCCCTTCGGCGCGACCTGCAGTTCGACCAGCGGGTCACCGAGCGCGATCAGCACGTCCTGGAGGCTCATCTTTGTCCGTTCAGCCAAATGGGTATTCCGATATTAGCCAGTCGGACAAAGGTCGGACCGTCTCCGCGACCTACCGTTGTAGGGGACACCCGCTGTTGTGGAGGAGCTGCTCGTGGACGCTGTGACCAGGGTTCCGTCGCCGGTGAACGAGCCGGTCCTGCAGTACGCCCCCGGTTCGCCGGAGCGCGCCGAGCTGCAGGCGAAGCTCGTCGAGCTGGTCAAGGAGCCGCTCGAAGGGACCCTGACCATCGGCGGCGAGCAGCGGGCGGGAGGCGGCCCGAGGTTCGACGTCGTGCAGCCGCACGACCACCGCGCCGTGCTCGGCACCTTCACCAGCGCGACGCACGAGGACACCGAGGCCGCCATCGCCGCGGCCCGCGCCGCCGCCCCCGCGTGGCAGGCCCTGTCCTTCGACGACCGCGCCGCGATCCTGCTGCGCGCGGCCGACCTCCTCGTCGGCCCGTGGCGGTCCACCATCAACGCGGCCACGATGCTGGGCCAGTCGAAGACCGCCATCCAGGCCGAGATCGACGCCGCCTGCGAACTGGCCGACTTCTGGCGCTACAACGTCGCCTTCGGCCGCACCCTTCTCGCCGAGCAGCCCACCAGCTCCTCCGGCGTGTGGAACCGCACCGACCACCGGCCGCTCGAGGGCTTCGTCTACGCGATCACGCCCTTCAACTTCACCGCCATCGCGGCCAACCTGCCCACCGCGCCCGCGCTGATGGGCAACGTGGTGCTGTGGAAGCCGTCCCCCACGCAGGGCTTCTCCGCGCAGCTCACCATGCGGCTGCTCGAAGAGGCCGGGATGCCGCCCGGCGTCATCAACCTGCTGCCCGGTGACGGCATCGCCGTGTCCGACGTGGCGCTCGCGTCCCCGGACCTCGCGGGCATCCACTTCACCGGCTCGACCAGGACGTTCCAGCACCTGTGGGGCCAGGTCGGCGCGAACATCGCGAACTACCGGAGCTACCCGCGGATCGTCGGCGAGACCGGCGGCAAGGACTTCGTGCTCGCGCACCCGTCGGCCGACGTCGACGTGCTGCGCACCGCGCTGGTCCGCGGCGCGTTCGAGTACCAGGGCCAGAAGTGCTCGGCCGCCTCGCGCGCCTACGTGCCGCGCTCGGTGTGGGGCCGGATGAAGGACGCGTTCCTCGCCGACGTCGCCGCCCTGACCGTCGGCGACGTGACGGACTTCGACAACTTCATGGGCGCGGTCATCGACCGGCGCTCGTTCGACAAGCTCTCGGGCGTCCTCACCGCGGCGCGCACCGACAGCTCGCTGGAGGTCGTCGCGGGCGGCACGGCCGACGACAGCGTCGGCTTCTTCGTCCAGCCGACCGTCCTGCTGGGCACGGACCCGACGCACGAGGTGTTCACCACCGAGTACTTCGGCCCGGTCCTGTCGGTGCACGTCTACGACGACGCCGACTACGACCAGGTGCTGCGGCAGATGGAGAGCGCGTCCCCGTACGCGCTCACCGGCTCGATCGTCGCCCGCGACCGGAACGCCATCGCGCACGCCCAGCGGGAGCTCCGCTTCGCGGCGGGCAACTTCTACGTCAACGACAAGCCGACCGGCGCGGTCGTCGGCCAGCAGCCCTTCGGCGGCGGCCGGGCCTCCGGCACCAACGACAAGGCGGGCTCGATCCACAACCTGCTCCGGTGGGTCAGCCCCCGCTCCATCAAGGAGACCTTCGTGGCTCCGACCTCGTACCGCCACCCGCACCAGGGCTGAGGAGAACCGCCGTGCTCCGTTCCACGCTCCTCGCCGCGGCGCGCTCCACCGGCGCCCGCAGGCTGGTCGAGAACACCCCCTTGACCCGTCCGGTCGTGGACCGGTTCATCGCGGGCGAGGACGTCGGCTCGGCGATCCGGGCGACCGGATCGCTGGTCGCCGACGGCCGCTGCGTGACGCTGGACCACCTCGGCGAGGACACCCTGGACGCCGGCCAGGCCGACGCCACGGTGGCGGCCTACGTGGAACTGCTGGCGCGCCTGGACGACGCGGGCTACGCGGGCCAGGCCGAGGTGTCGGTCAAGCTGTCGGCCGTGGGGCGGTCGCTGCCCGTGGACGGGGCGAAGATCGCGCTGGAGAACGCGCGACGGATCAGCGAGGCGGCCGCCGCGGCCGGCACCACCGTGACGCTGGACATGGAGGACCACACCACCACGGACTCCACCCTGGACGTCCTGCGCGAGCTGCGGGTGGACTTCCCGTGGGTGGGGGCGGTGCTCCAGGCCTACCTGAAGCGCACCGAGCAGGACTGCCGCGACCTGGCCCACGCCGGGTCGCGGGTGCGCCTGTGCAAGGGCGCCTACCAGGAGCCCGCGTCGGTGGCGTTCCAGGACAAGGCCGACGTGGACGTGTCGTACGTGCGCTGCCTGAAGGTGCTCATGGCAGGCGAGGGCTACCCGATGGTCGCGTCCCACGACCCGAGGCTGATCGCCATCGCCGCCGACCTCGCGGGCACGCGCGCGTTGAACAGCTACGAGTTCCAGATGCTGTACGGAATCCGCCCGGAGGAGCAGAAGCGGATCGCCGCGGCGGGCAACACCATGCGCGTGTACCTGCCGTACGGCGACGAGTGGTACGGCTACTTCATGCGCAGGCTGGCGGAACGCCCGGCGAACGTGGCGTTCTTCCTCCGGTCGCTGGTGACCACGGGCTGATCACGGGTCCGCGGGGAGGGGCTCCTCCCCGCGGACCCGACCGCGTCAGGGGTTCCAGTAGATCGTGGTGAACGTCCGGTCGAAGCGCCGTGCGACCAGGTCGTCGCGCTGGATCCCCCAGTGAGCGGTGGCACCCTCCCAGCCGCTCACGCGGACGTGCCAGTCGGCCAGCAGCACCCAGTCGGAGGGGTCGTCCGAGACCGGCCCGGCCCAGTTGCCCTCCTCCACCGCGTGCCGCGCGTAGCGCACGAGGTCGTGCAGCGGGTCGGTGTGGACGGCCTCCTCCGTGGCGTACCCGCCCAGCCGCAACGGCCCGTCGGTGGCGATGGCGTCGAAGGTCTTCTCCCAGACCGCCACCAGTTCCTCGGCGCGCGGGTGGCCCGGCGGGGGCTCGCTCCACGGCTCACCCTCGAGGGCGACCGCGCAGTGGTAGGGCAGCGACACGTCGGTCGTCACCCGCATCGGCCCCTGCGGGAACCGCTCGAACGCCCTCCGGTAGTCGTCGACGTCGTCGGGGTTCCAGGCGTTCCTGTCCCGCTCGACCACGGCCGTGCCCGCGGGGACGTGGATCGCGCTGCCCACGGTGGTGCAGCTGGCCACTTCGTCGATGAAGACGAACAGCAGCAGGTGGCCGTCGGCGGGGAGGGGCAGGTCCGTCGCGTCGGCGGGCAGGGCCGCGAGGTCGACGGAGGCGACGAACGGGTGCTTCGGGTCAGGGGTGTCGGCCGGCAGCACGAGCGGACCGCCGAACCGGCCCACCACCGGCCCGTCCCCGCTCAGCGCCAGCGTCGCGCAGGGACGAGCGGTGGCCAGCCACCGCTCCACGTCCTCGGCGGGGATGCCCCGCCCCGCCGCCTCTTCGCGAAAGGGAGCCAACCGGCTCCGCATCTCAGGGTTCACGCGCGGAAAGTAGCGACGGGGTCCGACAGTTCACGATCGGCGAGGTGGCGCCACGAGGAGTTCGGCGAGTTTCCGCCGGCGACGACGTGCTGCGGGACCACCGCGCGGCGACCGGGGAAGGCCGACGGGCACCTGTGCGCTCACGACGGCGTGGCGGCGGCGTCGAGGACGAGGTCGACGGCGGTCAGGGCGCGGTCCAGGCCCGCTGGTGAGGTGTTCGCCTTGCGCGCCACCCGCACCGCGCGCTGGGCGGCGTCGAGGGCGTGTTCGAGCGCGGTGCCGGTGACGGCGCAGAGCTTGGCGTAGTTGGCGAGGGCCTCGGAGTAGCCGATGTCCGCCGCCAGGTCCTCCGGCGTGCGGAGCAGGTGCCAGAGCACGACGGCCGTGTGCGCCACGTCGCGGGCCTCGTCGTGGCGACGGGCGTGGTCGAGGGCCAGCGCCAGCCGGTGCAGGGCGTAGACGTGGGCGGCCGGATCGGCGAGGTCGCGCCAGAGCACCACCACCTGCTCGGCCAGTTCCACGGCCTTCCCATGGTGCCGGACGGCGGACAGCTCGTCCGACAACGCCACCACCGCCCGCGTGACCCGGGGCCCGTCCACGACCAGCACCTGCCGGGGGAGCAGCCGGACGATCAGCAGCACCTCGTCCACGGCCCGGTGGGCCTCGTAGTCGCGCCGGTCGTACAGCAGCACCCCGGCCAACGTCGCCCAGGCGACCGCGAGGTCGACGCGGTGCCCGCCGACCCGGCGCAGCAGGTCCACGGCTTCCTCGGCGGCGACGAGCCGGTCCTCGAACCGATCGGACGTCCCCACGAGGTGGCACAGCGCGGCGGCCAGCGCCGCCCGGTGCTCGGGCAGCCCGGACTCGGCGACCCGCCGCCGAACGGCCACCGCCTCCTCGGCGAACCGCACGGCGTCGCCCCGCCGGTCGGCCTCCAGCAGCAACGAGGCGCAGGACGTCAACGCCACGGCCAGGTCCGGCTCGAACCCGCGGGGGTTCACGGCGACGAGCCGCCGCAGCACCACGATGGACTCCTCGACCGCCTCCACGGCCTCGACCCGCAGGTCGTTGCTGCGCAACACCATCCCGATCTGCGCCAGCGTGCGGGCGAAGTCCGGCTCGAACCGGGGGTCGGACTCGGCGACGACCCGCCACGCCGTGACGGCGCGTTCGGCCACCTCGGACGCCTCGGCGACCCGGCCGACGTCGAACAGCCGGATCGCCAACTGGTGGCCCGCCTTGGCGAAGTCGAGGCGGTGCACCGCGGGGCTGGTCGACGACAACCACTGGTACAGCGCGGCGGCCTTGCCGACCGCCTCCACGGCGTCCTCGCGCCGTCCCACCGAGGCGCACCGCTGAGCCAGCTGCTCGAACGCGGCGGCGAGCCGCGGCGTGCTCCCCGGATCCTCGGCCGCGATGTCCTCGAACAACGCCACGGACTCCTGCGCGGCGTGCAGGGCCTCGACCGGCCGGTGCACGGCGACGAAGCGGAGCGCCAGGTCCCCCAACGCGTTCGCGAGGGCCGGGCGGTGCTCGGACTCGTCGGACGCGGCGAGTTCCCGGTACAGCCCGACTTCCCGGTGCGCGGCCGTCAACGCCTCGTCCCGCAGCGCGGCCAGCGCGGCCCGCGCCCCCAGCATCCCGTGCAGCTCCGCGCGCTCCAGCCGGTCCGCCCCGGCGGTGACGGCGTGCTCGACCAGCCTCCGGGTCAGCACGGCGGGCAGCACGTCGCCGACCAGCCGCTGCTCCTCGAACACCCGCGGCGCGATGGCCTTCAGCACCGGGATCGAGGACATCTCGGTCAACGCCAGCAGCGTGGACGCGCTCGCGGTCCGGACCAGGTCGGGATTCGCGGAGAACAGGGCCTCGGCGCGTTTGCGCAGGTGCGGCCACCGCCGAGCGGCCTGCACGAGGACGGCCAGCCCTTCGGCGGACACCTCGGCCTCGATCCGGTGGTCCAGCAGCGCGACCGCCAGGAAGTCCTCGCCCAACCGGGCGGACCCGACCGGGACCGGGTCCCGGCTCATCAGGTGGCGCACGAGGTCCGAGCGGCCGGAACCGGGAGCCGCGCCGAGCACGAAGGCCAGCGCCGCCATGTGCACGTCGAACGTGGAGTCGGCGTGCCGGGGTTCGGCCGCCGGTCGGTCCACGCCCAACGTCTCCGCGAACCGCGCGCAGGCCAGCGCGTACTGCTCCGCGTGCTCCTCCGGCCGGTCCAGCAGCGGCAGGTCCGTCATCGCGTGGCCGAGGTCGGCGCCCCGCTGGCGGGTCGACGACCACCACCAGCCGGTGAGCCGCGACAGCAGCAGGACGCGGCTCTCGGCGGTCGTGCGCTGCCACGGTTCGCGCAGCAGGTCGCGCAGGTCCGGCCACGGCCAGCGGTCGGCGTCGTCCACGACGACCAGCAGCCGGGTGGTGCTCGCGGCGGGGCGCAGGTCCGCGGGGACGACGCCGTGCCTGGCCAGCAGCACGGTCCAGCCCGCCGCCCGGCTGTCGACCACGAACCTGGTGGCCAGCCTGGTCTTCCCGACCCCCGCGACGCCGTGCAGCAGCACCGTCGCCATGCGCGTCCGGTCGTCGCGCCAGCGGGTCAGCGCCGCCAGTTCGCGGATGCGGCCGTGGAACGGGACGACCTCGTTGCCCGCGTCCAGCAGACCGCCGGGACCGGTGTCCGCGCCGACGACGGCCATGCCGTTCGGCGGGGGGTCGAGCCGGTAGGACGCGCCGCGATTCCGATCCACTGCGCCATAGTGCACTCCCCCGTGGGTCCATTGGCACCAACCCGTGTCGATCGGCGTTGACCAATCCGCTATCGCAACACTACTTTCGAAACATGTCTTTCGAACGGCGTCAGCTCACGGACGCGCACGACCTGCGCGCGTTGAGCCATCCGCTGCGCGTCCGGCTCGTGGAACTGCTGGCCAGGGAGGGGCCGCTGACCGCGACCGAGTCGGCGGCCGAACTGGGCACCACGCCCGCGAACTGCTCGTTCCACCTGCGGCTGCTGGCCAGGCACGGTTTCGTCGAGGAGGCCGAGGGCGGCGTCGGCAGGCAGCGGCCGTGGCGGCTGGTGGAGCAGGAGACCCGCATCGTGTCGCGGGACCTGGACCAGGACGGCCTGACCGCGCTGCGCGCGCTGGACGAACTCCGCTGGGTGCGGCGCGGGCACCAGCAGTCGGAGTGGTGGCGCACGAAGGCGGACTACCCGGCCGAGTGGCGGGACGTGGGCTCGGAGTCCTTCGCCGTGCTGCACCTGACCTCCACCGAGGTCCAAGAACTGAGCGACGCGATCCACGAGGTGGTCAACCGGTACGTGGACCGCGGTCTCGTGTCCAACCGCCGTCCCGGCACCGCTCCGGTCGACATCTCGACATCGCTGACCCCGCTCCGACTTCCACTTCCAGGGGGAGAGAATGGCTGACTTCAAGGACTTCGCACCGAGGCAGAGGTTCCGCTCGAACGTCGCGCTGTCGCCGGACGGCCGGTTCACGGCCTACGCGGCCAACGCCGACGGGCAGCACAACCTCTACGTGACGCCGGTTTCCGGCGGGGAGACGCGCAAGCTCACGCACTACGAGCACAACGCGGTCCGCCAGATCGCCTGGTCGCCGGACGGGAGGTCGCTGCTGTACACGGCGGACTTCCAGGGCAACGAGCAGTTCCAGCTCTACCTGGTCGATGCCGACGGCGGCGAGCCCAGGCCGTTGACCGACACGTCGGACCGCCAGCACGTGCTCGGCGCGAACGTGTTCGAGACCAGCTCGATCACGCCGTTCACCCCGGACGGCGCCGCGGTGGTCTACGCGGGCAACGACCGGGACGCCACGCTTCAGGACCTGCTGATCCAGGACCTCGGCACCGGCGCGGTCCGCCGGATCGAGGCCACCGAGGGCACGATGCTGCACGCCGCGTCCGTGTCGCCGGACGGGCGGTGGCTGCTCGTCTCGGGCTTCCACAACAACGGCGACAACGACCTGGCGCTGGTCGACCTGCACGAGCCGGACGCGCCGCTGTGGATCATCACCGCGCACGAGGGCAGGCGCCTGCACGTGCCCGGCCCGTGGTCGGCGGACTCGTCCGGCTTCCACGTGCGGCACGACACCGGTGGCGAGTTCCTCGCGCTCGGCCGGTACTCGCTGGCCACCGGCGCGATCACCGACCTGGTGACCCCGCCGTGGGACGTGGAGCAGGTGGCGACCTCCGGCGCCACGACGGTGTGGACGGTGAACGAGGACGGCGTCTCCCGGCTGTTCGCGCGGCGCGACGACGCCCTGCTGGTCCTGCCCGAGCTGCCCGCCGGGGTGATCGGCTCGTTGACGGTGGTCGGGGACGTGGTGGCGTTCCTGCTCACCACCGGCACCCGGCCGACCGAGGTGGTCGCGCTGGACCTGGGCACCGGCGAGCTGCGCCACCTCACGGACAGCGCCCCGACCGTCGCGGTCGCGTTCGTGGAGCCGCGGCTGGTCCGCTACCCGACCCACGACGGCCGCGAGATCCCGGCGTGGCTCTACCGCCCGCACGGCGACGGCGTGCGGGGCGTGGTGGTCTCCATCCACGGCGGCCCCGAGGCGCAGGAGCGGCCGCTGTACAACTACGCCGGGCTCTACCAGTACCTGCTGTCCCAGGGGGTCGCGGTGCTCGCGCCGAACGTGCGCGGCTCCACCGGCTACGGCAAGACCTACCAGAGCCTGATCCTGCGCGACTTCGGCGGCGACGAACTGCTCGACTTCGAGCACGCGGTCGGCTACCTGCGCACCCTCGACTGGGTGGACCCCGAGCGCATCGGCGTGTGGGGCGCCTCCTACGGCGGCTTCGCGACCCTGTCGTGCCTGTCCAGGCTGCCGGACCTGTGGGCGGCGGGCGTCTCGATGGTCGGCCCGTCCAACCTGCTCACCCTGGCCCGCTCGGTCCCGGAGACCTGGCGGTCGGAGATGGCGAGCTGGGTCGGCGACCCGGACACCGAGGCCGACTTCCT
Organism: Umezawaea sp. cmx-9-4; assembly: GCA_049997955.1. Lineage (GTDB taxonomy): Bacteria > Actinomycetota > Actinomycetes > Mycobacteriales > Pseudonocardiaceae > Umezawaea. Next base: position 188,339 of record JAEBDY010000008.1, read on the forward strand.
GCTGGAGCGCTCCCCGATCACCTACGTCGACGGCATCAAGGCGCCGCTGTTCGTGATCCAGGGCGCCAACGACCCGCGCGTCGTGAAGGCGGAGAGCGACCAGGTCGTGGAGGCGCTGCGCGAGCGCGGGGTCGACGTCCGGTACGACGTCTACGACGACGAGGGGCACGGGTTCACCAACCGGGCGAACGAGGTCAAGGCCATCGGCGACACGGCCGAGTTCCTCCTGGCCCACCTCGGCGACCCCGGCGCGGGGCCGCGCCAGTAGATCCGCACCCATTTTCAGGGCCGAACCGCCGACTCCCGGGCGGCCGAGCCGCCATCCGCGGAGCAGCGGCCACGTTCTGTCGGACCCTTGAAGCACAATCACGGGTGTGCTGGTGGCGGTGGTGTCCGATGGCGAGAACAGCGGCAGGTTCCAGCCGCTGTCGGACGCAGGCGTGCCCGAAGGGCCTGCCGGGAGCACCGCCGACCTGAGCAGCGCCGTGACCGAGTTGGAGGAGGCGTTCCACCCGCGCTGGATCTGGGCCGACACCACGGAGGTCTACCCGGAGCTGCTGGAGCGGGGTGTCCGGGTGGAACGCTGCCTCGACCTGTGGCTGGTCGAGGGGGTGCTGCTGGCCTACCGGGGCAGGCACCGCGAACCGAGGAACTTCGCCGCGTCCGTCGCCCGGCTCAAGGGCCTCGAGGTGCCCGAGGACCACGGCCCGCGCAAGAAGGACTCCCAGCCGACCCTCTTCGAGCCCGAGCGGGAACCCCTGCCCGGCGGCACCGATCCGCTCGACGCCGTGGTCGCCGTCCACGGCGAGCAGCAGCGGACCCTGGCCGCGCTGGGCCACGCCGACCGGCTCCGGCTGCTGGTGGCGGCCGAGTCCGCGAGCGCGCTGGCCGCCGCCGAGATGACCCACTTCGGGCTGCCGTGGCGGGTGGACGTCCACCACGAGCTGCTGGAGGAGGTGCTCGGTCCCCGCCCGCTCCCCGGCGCCAAACCGCGCAAGCTGGCCGACCTGGGCGACCGGATCTCCGCGGCGTTCCACGGGAAGCCGATCAACCCGGACAACCCGGCGAGCATCGTGAAGGCGTTCGGGAGGGAGGGCATCGACATCCCGTCGGCGCGCGCGTGGGTGATCAGGGGCGTGGACCACCCCGCCGTCGAGCCGATCATGGAGTACAAGGAGCTGTCGCGGCTCTACGTGGCGCACGGCTGGTCGTGGATCGAGCAGTGGGTGGCCGACGGGCGGTTCCGGCCGGACTACGTGGTCGGCGGCGTGGTGTCGGGGCGGTGGGCGACGCGCGGCGGCGCGGCGCTGCAACTCCCCCGCACGCTGCGCACGGCGGTGCGCGCCGATCCCGGCTGGCTGCTGGTGGCCGCGGACGCGGCGCAGCTGGAGCCGCGGGTGCTGGCGGCGCTGTCGAACGACCGCGAGCTGGCCGAGGTGGCGGGCGACGACGACCTGTACACGAACCTGGCCGGGGACGCGTTCGACGGCGACCGCGGGCGGGCGAAGATCGCGATGCTGTCGGCGATGTACGGCGGCACGAGCGGCGAGGCGGCGCCCGCGCTGGCCGTGCTGCGCCGCCGGTTCCCGGTCGCGGTCGGGTACGTGGAGGCGGCGGCGCGGGCAGGCGAACAGGGGCGGATGGTCCGTTCGAGGCTGGGCCGAACGAGTCCGACCCCGTCGGAGGCGTGGCACGACCTGACTGGGAACACCGAAGGCGACGAGGACTCGCAGAGGCGGTCGCGGAGGGCCTCGCGCGAATGGGGCCGGTTCACCCGGAACTTCGTCGTGCAGGCCAGCGCGGCGGACTGGACGGCCGCGCTGCTGGGGGCGTTGCGGCGTCGGTTGCACCAGCGCGCGCCGGGCGCCCACCTGGTGTTCTTCGTGCACGACGAGGTGCTGGTGCACTGCCCGGCGGAGGTGGCCGAGGTGGTGCGGGCGGAGATCACGGCGGCGGGCGCGGAGGCGTCGCGGCTGGTGTTCGGCGACACCCCGGTCCGGTTCCCGCTCAAGGCCGTCGCCGTCACGAGCTACGCGGACGCCAAGTAGCCATTGGGCTGTTCGGCCGCTTGCCCGTTACGGGGTGAGAGCGCTCTCATGGTGAGCAGCACCACAGTCGAGTGACAAGGAGGTCACCCGCGCATGGAGCTCACCACCGGTCGCAAACGACGGGTCCTGGCGTTCGCCGCCGCACTGCTCGCCGCGATCCCGATCACGCTGGTCGCCACGGCCAACGCGTCCATCCCCACACCCGCCGCAGGCTGGACCCTGGCCTGGGGCGACGACTTCAACGGCGCCAGCGGTTCCCCGCCCTCGTCGGCCAACTGGATCGTCGACCTCGGTCACGGCTACCCCGGCGGCCCCGGCAACTGGGGCACCGGTGAGGTCCAGAACTACACCAACAGCCCCAACAACCTGAAGCTCGACGGCGCCGGGAACCTGCGCATCACGGCACTGCGCGACGGCTCCAACAACTGGACGTCCGCCCGCATCGAGACGCAGCGCGCGAACTTCCGGCCGCCCGCGGGCGGCAAGGTCGCCATCGAGAGCCGCCTCCAGATGCCCAACGTCACCGGCCAGGCCGCACTCGGCTACTGGCCCGCGTTCTGGGCGCTCGGCGCGCCGTACCGCGGCAACTACTGGAACTGGCCCGGCATCGGCGAGTTCGACATCATGGAGAACGTCAACGGCGTCAACTCCGTCTGGGGCGTCCTGCACTGCGGCGTGAACCCCGGCGGCCCGTGCAACGAGACCACCGGCATCGGCGCCAGCCGCGCGTGCCCCGGTTCGAGCTGCCAGTCCGCGTTCCACACCTACCGGTTCGAGTGGGACCAGAGCACCAGCCCCCAGGCGTTCCGCTGGTACGTGGACGGCCAGCAGTTCCACAGCGTCACGCAGAACCAGCTGCCCGCGGACACGTGGGCGAACATGACCAACCACGCGGGCTACTTCATCCTGCTGAACCTGGCCATCGGCGGCGCGTTCCCCGACGCCCTCGCGGGCCCGACGCCCACCCCCGCGACGGTTCCCGGCCACTCGCTGGTCGTCGACTACGTCGCGGTCTACACCGCGGGCGGGGGCGGCACGACGCCACCGACCACCACGACGACCACCCCGCCGGGCGGCAGCGGTTTCGACGCCTACAGCCAGATGCAGGCCGAGAGCGCGACCTCCCGCAGCGGCGGCACGGTCGAGACGACCTCGGACACGGGCGGCGGCCAGGACGTCGGCCAGATCTCCAACGGCGGTTCGCTGCGCTTCTCCGGGGTCCGCTTCGGCAGCGGCACCGCGACCCAGTTCACCGCGAGGGTCGCGTCCGGGGCAGGCGGTGGGGTCAGCGGTCTGGTCGAGGCCAGGCTCGGCAGCCCGACCGGCGCGGTGCTGGGCAGCTTCGCGGTGGGCAACACCGGCGGCTGGCAGAGCTGGCGCACCGTCCCGGCCAACATGTCCGGCGTGACCGGCACGCACGACGTGTACGTCACCTTCACCAGCGGCCAGCCCTCGCCGTACGTGAGCGTGAACTGGGTGCGCTTCGGCACCTGATGAGAGCCGGTGGCGGGTCGTGGACGCTTCTTCCCCGCACGACCCGCCACTCCCCACGGCTACCGTGTCGGCATGCGCACAGCGGACCTGGTGGGACCGTGAGCTACGCGGAACGGCCCGCGCTCGGCGGACTCGGCCTGGTCTGGACGAAGACCTCGTCCGGGCGGGGTGTCAGCCGGGTCGTGCCGGACGGCTGCACGGACATCATCTGGTCGCGCCACACGGACGAGGTGTTCGTCGCGGGCCCCGACACCGTCGCGAAGGTGGGCGAGGAGCGGCCGGACACGCTGTTCGCGGTGCGGTTCAAGCCCGGTGTCGGCCCGTCGGCGTTCGGCGTGCCCGCTCACGTGCTGCGCGACCTGCGGGTGCCCCTCGCCGAGCTGTGGCCGGGCACCGAGCGGCTGGTCGACGCGCTGCGGACCGCGCCAGACCCGTGCCGCGTGCTGGCGGACGCGGCGCTGGCCAAGCTCCGCGAGACCCCACCGGATCCGGCGCTGGACGCCGTCGTGGCGGCGCTGCGGGAGCACCGCGTGCCCGAGGTGGCCGACCGGCTCGGCATCGGCGCGCGGCAACTGCACCGGCGGTCGCTGGCCGCGTTCGGCTACAGCCCGAAGGTGCTCGCGCGGGTGCTGCGCTTCGACCGGGCGATGGGACTGGCGTGGAACGGGGTGCCGTTCGCCGAGATCGCCCACCGGACCGGCTACGCCGACCAGGCCCACCTCTCGCGCGAGGTGAAGGGCCTGGCCGGGGTGCCGCTGGGCGTGCTACTCGGCCGGTAGCCGCCCGTAGGCCCTCAGCACCAGCAGGTTCTCGATCGTGACGATCGGGCCCCACTCGTACTTCGTGCCCGGCGTCCAGCTGGGCCACGCGAACGTCCAGCCGCCGTCGTCCTGCTGCCCCGCGGCGATCCTGTCCAGCGAGCGGTCGAACTCCGCGTCGCTGAACCAGGCGCGGGACGGGCAGGACGGTTCGGGCGCGTAGTCGGTCGGCTGGTGCACCTCGCCGGCCGCGTAGCCCTCGACCGCGTCGACCGGCTCGCCGAGGTCGACCAGCCGCTGGTCCCGGACAAGCCCGCCGATCCGGGTCACCTGCGCCTCGGCGCGCTCCCGGTCCGGGACGTGGTCGAGGAACCGGGCGGCGGCGTTCGCCTCGTACGGGTGCGTCTTGGTGAGCGCCTCGATCCGCTCCCAGCAGAACTCCGTCGCCCTCGTGAGCCACGGGTGGTCGACCTCGTTCTTGTGCAGCAGTCCGGAGATGAGCGCGGTCGGCAGCAGCGACCCGGCGTCCTCGACCGCCCACCACGGCGAGTGCGGGTGGTCCTCCGAGGCCTTGACGCCGGTCGGCACACCGCCGTCCGGGAAGGTCACCGTCATCAGGTGGTCGCAGGCGTCCAGCACGTGCTGCGAACCGCCGAGGCCGAGTTCGTCGAGCCTGCTCAGCGCGCTGAAGACGTGCAGCGGCTGGCTGACCGGCCCCCGGCCGTCGGGTTCGAGGGCGTGGCCGAAGCCGCCGTCGGCGTTGCGGTAGGCGAGCAGCGCGTGCAGCACCGGCTCGACGGGCCCTCCGTCGAACAGGAACTCGAACCGCCGCTGCTCCAGGACGCGGGCGTGGTGCCAGATGAAGGAACGGGCTTTTTCGATCATGTCCTCGACCCTAGGTTCGGCAGGCCACGCGGTCTTGGAGGAATCGGACGTCAGCGGCGGGCCCGCAGCGCGTCCCGGCTCAGCTCGGCCGGGCTGCGGTGCCCGGACAGGCCGAGGGTGAGGTCGAAGTCGGCCAGCAGGCCGCGCAGGACGTGCCGCACGCCGACCTGGCCGCCGTGCGCGAGGCCGTACGCGAACGGACGGCCGACCAGCACCGCCTTCGCGCCGAGCGCGACGGCCTTGACGATGTCCGCGCCGGTCCGGATGCCGGAGTCGAACAGCACGTCGACCTGCTCGCCGACTGCGTCGGCGATCTCGGGCAGCACCTCCAGCGACGCGACCGCGCCGTCGACCTGCCTGCCGCCGTGGTTCGACACCACGATGCCCTGCACGCCCGCGTCGACGGCCTTGCGGGCGTCGTCCACGTGCTGGATGCCCTTGAGCAGGATCGGTCCGTCCCAGTTCTCGCGCAGGAACGCCAACTGGTCCCACGACTTGTCGGTGCCGGTGAACAGGTGCACCCAGCGCAGGATCGCCATGGGCAGGTCGTCCTCGGGGGCCTTCTCCAAGCCCGCGCGGAACGCCGGGTCGGAGAACGGGATCGCGGTGCCGACCGCGCGCAGGAACGGCAGGTAGGCGCGGTCCAGGTCGTTCGGCCGCCACGCCAGCGTCCACGTGTCCAGGGTGACGACGAGCGCCGTGAACCCGGCCTTCTTGGCGCGGTCCAGGATGCTCAGGCACACCTCGGGGTCGTTCGGCCAGTACAGCTGGAACCAGCGCGGCGCGTCCCCGCCCGCCTCGGCGACGTCCTCCAGCGCGTGGGACGACGCGGTCGACAGGATCATCGGCACGCCCAGTTCGGCGGCGGCGCGGGCCGTGGCCAGCTCGCCGTCCGGGTGCAGGATCGACTGCACGCCGATGGGCGCGAGCAGCACCGGAGCGGGCATCGTGGTGCCGAGCACGGTCGTGCCGAGGTGGCGGGTCGTCGCGTCGGTCAGCATCCGCGGCACGATCCGCCAGTCGTCGAACGCCTCCCGGTTCGCCCGCGCCGTGGCGCCGGAACCGGCGGAGCCCGCCACGTACCAGAACGGGCCAGGCCCCAGCCGTTCGCGCGCGGAGGCCTCCAGCGCGTTCGGTTCCGTGGTGAACGGCGGCACCGTGCCCGCGAGGCCCTGGAGGTAGATCTCGTTCTGATACCCGGCGAAGGTCATCCCGGAAGTCTGCTACCGAGTCCGTGGCACGTCCACCCGGACGACGTAGGGGCTCCCCACCAGGGCTTAGGGGTGGTCCGACCGGTGCGCGGCCGGCAGGTTCAGCGTGGTGGATCGTTCTAGTGGCGGGGGAAGCACCATGCGGGCTGTGCAGGAGGAGGAGCGCGCGGACGCGCTCCCCGCGTTGGCGTGGCAGCCGATCGCGGTGATCGCCAGCCTCATGGGCACGGTGATGCTGGTCTTCAGCAGCCGCTTCGGCTACTTCGGCGACGAGCTGTACTTCATCGGGGCCGGTGAGCGCCTCGACGTGAACTTCGCCGACCAGCCGCCGCTGATCCCGCTGCTGGCGACCCTGATGAACGACCTGGGCGGCGGGTCGCTGGTGGTGCTGCGGCTGCCCGCGGTGCTGATGATGATGGCCGGGGTGTTCGTGACCGCGCTGATCGCGCGAGAACTGGGCGGCCGGACCCGTGCGCAGATCACCGCGGGCGCGGCGTTCGCGATCTCGCCGAACTTCCTCGTCACCGGCACGCTGCTGGCGACGTCCACGATCGACCCGCTGCTGTGGGCGGTCGTCACGTGGCTGCTGGTGCGCTGGGTGCGCGGCCGGGACGACAAGGTCCTGCTGTGGGCCGGGGTCGTGACCGCCGTCGGCGTCCAGGCCAAGTACCTGATCGCGTTCCTGTGGATCGTCGTCGTCATCGGCGTGCTGATCGCGGGCCCGCGCGAGCTGCTGAAGCGCCCGCTGCTGTGGGTGGGTGCGGCGATCCCGCTGGTGACCGGGCTGCCCGGCCTGGTCTGGCAGGCCAACCGCGGCTGGCCCGGCCTGGAGATGGTCGAGGTGATCAGCCTGGACGTGTCGCTGTTCGAGGGCGGCCGGTTCGGGTTCGTCGTCGCGCTGCTGCTCAACTCGGCGTCGATCGCGGCGGGCGCGCTGGTGTTCTTCGGGTTGTGGCGGGTGATGCGCGCGCCGAGCCTGCGCGACTACCGGTTCCTCGGCTGGGCGCTGATCGTGCTGACCGGGCTCGTGCTCGCGTTCTCGCTGCGCATGTACTACGTCGTCGGGCTGTTCCCGGTGCTGTGGGCGTTCGGCGCGGTCGAACTCCAGCGCGGCGACGTGGCCGGGTGGTTCCGCTGGATCCCCACGATGCCGGTGTTCCTGGTGTCCGCGTTCCTCGCGGTGTTCCTGTCGCTGCCCTGGTACCCGGAGTCGGGGGTGAAGGACACCGACCTGATCAACGCGGGCAAGCTCGGCTGGCCGACGATGGCGGGGTCGGTCGCGCGGGTGTTCCACGAGCTGCCGCCCGAGCAGGCGGAGAAGACCGCGATCGTCACGAACATGTACTGGCAGGCGGGCGCGCTGGACGTGTTCGGCCCGGACCTAGGCCTGCCCTCCCCTTACAGCCCCAACCGCGGCTACTACTACTTCGGCGCCCCACCGGACTCCGCCACCACCGCGCTGCTGGTGTCGCCCGACCCGAAGTTGCTCGAAGGGCACTTCGGCACGGTCAGCAAGGTCGCCGACGTCGACGTGCCGATCGGTTTCCCGTCGCTCAACAAGGGCGTCTCGATCTACCTGTGCGAGGACCCGCGCGAGCCGTGGTCGCTGATGTGGCCGAAACTGCGCACGATGATCGCCTGACCGGACCGTCCGGCCGCACGGATCCGTGCGGCCGGACGACCAGCGCCTCCCTACACGACCGCGCCGTGACCGGCGCGGGACCGCGGCTGGGCGCCCTTGGGAGCGGCGCGGCGCCTGCCGGGGTACTTCTTCCGCAGGACGATCGCGACGGGCGCGGCGGTCAGCACGGTCGACGCCGTGCCCGCGACGAGGCCGATGAGCAGCGCGGTCGCGAAGTCGGCCAGCGACCCGTCACCGAGCACCAGCAGGGCGGCGAGCACGAACAGCACGCCGATGCCGGTGTTGACCGTCCGCGGCACGGTCTGCAGCACCGCCGAGCTCACCACCTCGGCGTACGACCGATTCCCCTGCGACCGCGCGAGTTCCCGAACCCGGTCGAACACCACCACCGAGTCGTTGACCGAGTAGCCGATCACGGTCAGCAGGGCGGCAAGGAACACGCCGTCGGCGGTCTTGCCGAGCCAGCCGAACAGGCCGACCAGCACCACGACGTCGGTGACCAGCGCGACGACCGTGGCCGCGCCGAGCCGCCAGTCGAACCGGATCGCCAGGTAGCCGAGCTGCGCGGCGACCGCGACGGCCAGCGCGATCAGGGCGTTGCGGCGCAGTTCGGAGCCGAGGCTGGGTCCGATCAGCTCGTTGGCCACCTGCTCCGCCCCGCCGGTCGCCTCGGACACGACGTCGCCGAGCCGCGCCGACGTGGCCTCGTCGATCGGCCCGGTCCGCACGGACACGCCGGTCTCCCCCGACGTCGCCACGACGGCGTCCCCGAAGCCCGCTTCGGCGAGCGCGGTGCGCACCTGGCCGGGGTCGACGGCCCGCGCGGCGGTGAAGTCGAGCATCCGGCCGCCGGTGAACTCGACGCCGAGGTCGAGCCCGCGGACGAACAGCCCGGACAGGCACAGCACGGCCACGGCGACCGCGGCCAGCAGCCACCGGACGGGACGGCGGAACAGGCTGCCCCCGCGTTCGACCAGCCAGGTCCGCACCCGGCCGAGCGTGTGCAGGCCGCTCAGCGCGGGCCTGCGTTCCACGAAACGGCTGCCCAGCACGAGTTCCAGCAGCACGCGGCTGAGCACCAGCGCGCTGAACATCGACGCGAGCACACCGATCGACAGCGTGACGCCGAAGCCCTTGACCGGCCCGGTCGCCAGCCAGAACAGCAGTCCGGCCGCCAGCAGCGTCGTGACGTTCGAGTCGGCGACCGCGCTCAGCGCCCCGCGGAACCCGCCCTGCACGGACTTCAGCAACCGTCCGCTCCGGACCCCCCTGGCGGCGTACTCCTCGCGGGCCCGTTCGAACACCAGCACGTTCGCGTCGACCGCCATGCCGATGGCCAGCACGAAACCCGCCAGCCCCGGCAACGTCAGCGTCGCCCCGATCGCGAGCAGCGCCGCGTACGCGACCGCCGCGTACCCGATGAGCGCGGCCACCGCGAGCAGGCCCGCCAGCCGGTACACGACGATCAGGAACAGCCCGGTCAGCGAGATGCCGATGATCGCGGCCCACGAACTGGCCTCGATGGCCTCCGCGCCGAGGGTCGCGCCGACCGTCCGCTGCTCGATCACCTCGACCGGCACCGGCAGCGCGCCGGACCGGACGACCAGCGCCAGCTCCGCGGCCTCGGCCTGGGTGAAGGAGCCGGTGATCTGCGTCGAGCCGCCGATGATCCCGGTGCCGCACGCGACGTCCGTCCCCACCTGCGGCGACGACACGATCTTGTTGTCCAGCACGAACGCGATCTGCCGGGCAGGGGCACCGGCGGGCTCGCAGGCGGCGGCCGCCGTCACCCGCTGCCAGATGCCCGGCGCGTCCCCGCCGAAGTCGATGGAGACCTCGTGCCCGGCGCCGCGCTGGCTCACGGACGACTGCGCGCCCTTGATCCCCTCGCCGGTCATGACCGCGGGCCCGAGCAGCAGTGGCACACCTTCGGGACTGGTCAGCGCGATCTGGTCCTGAGCGGCCTCCTGGCCGGTCCCGACCACCGGGTGCACGGCGAGCTGAGCCGTCCGTCCCAGCACCTCCAGGGCTTCGGCCGGATCTTGCACGCCGGGCAGTTCGACGAGGATGCGCCGTTCACCGGACCTCGCCAGGACCGGTTCGGCAACACCGAGTTCGTCCACGCGGCGGCGCAGGACCTCCAGCGACCGGTCGGTGGCCTCGCCGTCGGCCTTCGTGGTGGGTGAATCCTTGGTCTCCAACACGATCTGGGTGCCGCCCCGCAGGTCGAGACCCAGTTGGGGCTGGCTGGTGAGCAGCAGGAAAGCGGACGCGGCGAGAACGCCGAAGGACACCAGTCCTCGGACGAGCAGTTCTCGCCGCGCGGGGGTGCGCGGCATGAAAGGGATACCTTCCGGGCAGGAGCGAGTGGGGTCGGCTCTACTACGCGGAGGTCAGGGGTGGGGCCCGGTCGCCGAGCGGGGTGCTGCTGATCGTTTCCGGGGCGCGGTGGACTCGCTGCGCTTCGTCCACGAGGACGCGCAAGGGGAGTCCGGGCTTCGCCCTCGGGGTGAGGTCCACCGGGGCGTGGCCGATGAAGCCCTGCTGCTGGGGGTTCGCCTGGCCCGGCTTGGTGGTGGCTCCCGGCAGGTGCACCGCCTGAACGAGGGCCGTGGCGGTCGTGTGGTGATCGGGGACGTCCGACTGGGGTTGCGCGGAGACGGCGAACCCGGCGATCAACGCCAGAACCGCGAGCAGCACGCGCCTCGTCATGGGCCCTCCCCTCGGGTTACAGGCTACAGAGGTGGGGTTCTGGGGTTGAGGATCCGGAAATGTCGTACCTCTGTCGTAGCGTGTGTGTCGGGGGGTCCTGATTTTTGGGGGACGCCTGGTTTGGGTTGGTTGTGGGGGTTTTGAGGGCTTTGGGTGGGTGAGGGTTGCTTGGGCCGGTCGGGGGTGCCTTGGCCGGTCGGGGTGCTGTTTGGCCGTCGGGGGTGTCTTGGCGGTTGGGGCGGTGTTTGGCCGGTCGAGGTGCTGTTGGGCTGGTCAAGGGGGTGCTTGGGTTGACCGGGGGATGGTCGAAGGAGTGCTTGGGCTGGTCTAGGAGCTGTTGGGCTGGCTAGAGGTTGGTTGCGCCTGGGAACTCGTCACCCCGCTCGCTTGATTGTCTCGTATCTTTGACCTTGATTTGTCAAGGCGGGAAAGATGCCTTGACAAACGAAGATCAAAGATGAGGGCGCTTCGGATCGGGGCGGCAGGGGAAGTGCGGGCGCCTTTTTGTTGCGTGCTTCCGCTTCTCCTTGTGCTCCTTACGCTTCTTCTCCTTGTGCTTCTTCTGCTCCTGTTTCTGCTTGCGTGTTTTTACCTGTGGTGGTTGCCCAGCACGATGATTGCGCCGCCTGCCAGTGCCGTGAACCAGGCGAACACGACTGGTTGGAGTGTGGTTGCGCCGAAGGTGACTGCGATCGTCCAGGCGATGAGCAGTAGCGCTGAAATGCCCAGCAGGGCCAGTGTCAGTGCGAGTTTTGGGCGGTGGCGTGGTGTGTGCAGCAGCGCTCTTCTTTGGCCCTTCTTGGCGAAGAGGACCGGCTTTGCCATTAGTGCGAGCGCTCCCAGCACCAGTAGGCCGGAGAACCAGCCCAGTAGGGGTGATGGGCTTGGCATGCCTGACAGCAGCAGGAGTAGTTCGCCTGCGGTCAGCGTGATTGCTACGCGGGTCAGCGCCTGCCAAGCCCGCGTCTGCGCCTGTGCGGCGGCCAGTGCGTCTGGAGTGGTGGGTGTCGAGGCCTTTTTCGGGGTTGCTCGGTGGTGGCGGACCGTTGTCAGGTTGGCGCGGACGTCGTTGTCCGTCGGGTCAAGGCGCAGTGCTGTGCGGTACGCCCATTCCGCGTTGCCCCAGTCCTTGGCCCTGAGGGCCGCGTCGCCCAGGACCTGGAAGGCCCTTGCTTCCGTCGGGGCCAGGTCCGTGGCGTGCTTTGCGACGTCCACCGCCTCCCTGCGGGTGGCGGGGTCCACCGCCAAGACCTCCGACAGCACCACCTGGCAGCGCCAGTCGGTCGGTTTGCGGCGGACCGACTCGCGAGCGGCCACGACTGCTTCCGGCTGCCTGCCCAGTTCGCTCAGCGACAGCGCCGCCAGGCGTTGGGCCCAGGACTGGTCGCCGTCCAGACCCAGGGCGCGCTTCGCGGCGTTGAGGGCGGGGTCCGGTTCGCCCGCGTCCAGGTGGGCCGCCGACAGGCGGCACCACGCCTCGGCGTGGCGGGGGTTGGCCGCCACCGCCGGGCGGAGCAGGTCGATCGCCTGGCGTGGTCGGCCGGAGGCGGTGAACTCCGCTGCGCGGATCAGCACCGCGGTGATCGACTCGGACATCGCACCTCCCGGATCGCCGACCAGTGTGACAGCGCCGCTTGGCCGCCACGTTCGGGTGATCAGGGAAAAATGGTTGAACACAACCGAACAACAGTGAACAGAGGTCCGATGAATAGGCATTTTGGCAGGTAATTCACTGCTCAACTACCGTCAGTCATCCGATGATCGATATGAGACGGTAAAACTTCGCCAGTAAGCCTTTTGTCGGTATGCCTCACCCCTGAATGGACTAGTGACAGACCGCTCAGTCCGTCCCCTTGGTCACAATCTGTTGCGATTTCGGTAATTTTCCACCATCCAGGTGACTCAGTGAGAGCTTCGTGCGACGCTGTCCGGGCTCGGCACAACCGCCGACCGGGATGCCGAACATTTTCGTCCGCATCCCGTCACGGCATCGATCCGCGTGCGTCTCACCCCCGCGAGCGCACGGAGTGGTCCGAGCACAAGTGACGAGATACCAGGAGGTTGGGGGCCGTGAGCACTGGCAAGGAATGGCAGATCACCTGCCGCGACATCGCATCCCGCAGACGCGACATGACCGTTTTCGTCAGCCAGGGGCACGTGGTGGTGACCGTGCCGCCCGGCGAGGCGGCCGTGTTGACACCGCTGGAGGTCGGACGACTGCGCGCGGCCCTGCGCGACGCGGTGGTCAACGCCTCCGGCGCCCCGGAGGCGTGATCGTCCGACCCGGCGGCCCGTCGGACGTCGGCACCGTGCTCGGCCTGCTGGACGAGGCCGTGCGGTGGCTGGTGTCCCGTGGGCGGTCCGGGCAGTGGGGCACCGAGCCGTTCTCGACCAACCCGGCGCGGGTCGCGCTGCTCGAATCCTGGGCGGACGACCTGCACGTCGCCGAGGTGGACGGCGAGGTCGTCGGCGCGCTGGCGATCGGGCCCGCGCCGGAGTACGTGCCGCCCGCCGTCGGGCCGGAGGTGTACGTGACCGCGCTGGTCGGCAGCCGTCGCGGCCGCGGCGCGGGTCGGCTGCTGCTGGAGCACGCGCGGGCCGAGGCGGTGCGTCGGGACGTGGACCGGCTGCGGGTCGACTGCTACGCGGGTGGCGGTGGCGCGCTGGTCGCGTTCTACGTGTCGGCGGGCTTCACGCCGACCGCGACGTTCACCGTCGAGGGCGACTGGCCGGGCCAGGTCCTGGAGATGCCGCTGCGGGGGTGAAATCCGGCCCACCCCTTCCTACTCGCGGGTAGGTAGTGCGAGTATCGATGCCGTGACCACCTACTTCGTGACCGGAGCGACGGGTTTCCTCGGGCGGCGGCTCGTCGCGGCGCTGCTCGCCCGCCCCGAGTGCGAGCGGGTGTTCGCGCTGGTCAGACCGCACTCGGTGGGCAAGCTGCCGCAGCACTCCAAGCTGACCGAGGTCGTCGGCGACCTGACCGCGCCCATCGACGGCGAGCACGTCGACCACGTGGTGCACCTCGGCGCGCTCTACGACCTGACGGCGTCGCTGGAGGAGCACACGGCGGCCAACGTGGACGGGACCCGCGCGGTCGCGGAGTTCGCGGCACGGGTCGGCGCGCGCTGGCTGCACCACGTGTCGTCGATCGCCGTGGCCGGTGACCACCGGGGCCGCTTCACCGAGGACGACTTCGACCTCGGCCAGCGCCACACCTCGCCTTACCACGCGACCAAGTTCGCGGCCGAGGAGATCGTCCGCGAGCAGGACGTGCCGTGGCGGGTCTACCGGCCCGGCGCCGTGGTGGGCGACTCGCGGACCGGCGAGATCGACAAGGTCGACGGCCCGTACTACTTCTTCCCCGCGCTCGCCGCCGTCGCGCACCTCCCGTCGTGGCTGCCGCTGGTCGGCCCGAACGCGGGCGCGACGAACCTGGTGCCGGTCGACTTCGTCGTCACCGCGCTCGACCGGCTGATCCACGCAGATGTCGGGCCCGGCCGCACGTTCCACCTGACCGCGCCGGAGCCGCAGCCGCTGGCCGAGGTCTACAACGCGCTGGCACGGGCCGCGCACGCGCCGCGGATCGCGCTCACCGCCCCGGTCGCGCCGCCGACCAGGACCGGAGCCGTCGGCACGGCCGTGCTCGCCGAACTGGGCGTCCCGGCTGCGGTCCTGCCGCACCTGGCCGTGTCCGCCGACTTCGACTCGACCGCGACCCGCGAGGTGACCGGTCTGGAGCCGCCGCCGTTCGACACCTACGCCGGGACCCTGTGGCGGTACTGGCTGCGGCACCTCGATCCGGACCGCGCGGCCAAGGGCCCGGTGCTGGCGGGTCGCACGGTGCTGATCACCGGGGCGTCGTCCGGCATCGGCCGGGCCACCGCGCTCGCGGTGGCCCGGCGCGGCGCGATCCCGCTGCTGGTCGCCCGGCGCGCGGACGAACTGGCGAAGGTCGTCGCCGAGATCCACGCAGACGGCGGCCGCGCGCACGCCTACCCGTGCGACCTCACCGACGGCGACGCGGTGGACGCGCTGGTGAAGCAGGTGCTCGCCGAGCACGAGGGCGTCGACGCGCTGGTGAACAACGCGGGCAAGTCGATCCGCCGCTCGGTGCTGCGCTCGGTCGACCGGCTGCACGACTACGAGCGCACGATGGCGCTGAACTACTTCGCGCCGCTGCGGCTGGTCCTCGGACTGCTGCCGCACATGACCGAGCGCCGCCACGGCCACGTCGTCACCGTGTCCACGATGGGCGTGCAGGTAGGCACCCCGCGCTTCTCCGCCTACCTCGGGTCGAAAGCGGCGCTCGACGCGGTCGGCCGGGTAGCCGCCGCCGAGACGGTCGCCGACGGCGTCACGTTCACCTCCGTGCGGATGCCGCTGGTGCGCACGCCGATGATCGGTCCGACGAAGGCGTACGACGCGCTGCCCGCGCTGACGCCGGAGAAGGCGGCCGAACTGGTCGTGCGGGCGCTGGTGGAGAAACCGGAGGAGCTCAACCTCCCGTTCGGCGTGGTCGCCGAGCTGGCCCGCAAGGTGGCGCCGAGGACGACGAGGGCGTTGGCGCACCTGGCCTACCGGGTGTTCCCGGACGACTCGACCCCACCGCTCGCGTCGGTCGCCGCGGGGCTCACCCGCCTGGTGCTGCGGGGTCTGCGGTGAAGCCGGTGCGGGACCTGGTCACGCTGGTGCGCGCGGGCGTGGTGCGCCCGATGCGGCCGGACCGGCTGGTCGGTGTGCTGGCGGGGTACGCGCACTGGGACATCACGGTGGCTTGGGGCTACGCGATGGGCGCCGCCCGGCACCCCGACCGGCCCGCGATCGTCGACGACGACGGCGTGCTGACGTTCGCCGAGGTCGACGAGCGGACCACGAGGCTGGCCAACGGTTTCGTCGGACGCGGGGTGCGGGCGGGCGGCAAGGTGGCCGTGCTGTGCCGCAACCACCGCGGCTTCGTGGAGACCATGGTGGCGTGCGCCAAGATCGGCGCGCACGCCGTGCTGCTCAACACCGGCCTGAGCACGAGCCAGCTCGCCGCCGTGCTGCGCGAGCAGGAGGTGGCGGTCGTGGTGGCGGACGCCGAGTTCACCGACCTGCCCCCGGACGTGGAGCGGATCACCGACGTGGACGACGTGATCGCGGGGGCGGCGGCGACCCCGCTGCCCCGGCGGCCACCCCGCGGCAGGCTGATCGTGCTCACCTCCGGCACGACCGGCGCCCCGAAGGGCGCCCGCCGCCCGGAACCCGCAGGCCTCTCCCCCGCCGCCGCGCTGCTGTCGCGGATCCCCTTGCGGGAAGGGGAAACCATGGCCGTGCCCGCCCCGCTGTTCCACACGTGGGGGCTGGCGGCGTTCCAGATCGGCCTGGTCCTCGGCGCGACGCTGGTGCTGCGGCGCAAGTTCGAGCCGGAGGTGCTGCTGGCCGACGTGCGCGACCGGCGGTGCGGTGCGGTGTTCGTTGTTCCCGTGATGCTGCAACGGATCCTGGAGCTGTCCGACCGGGACGTGCCGAGCCTGCGGGTGATCGCGTCGAGCGGGTCCGCGCTGCCGCCGCCGGTGGCGACGCGGTGCCTGCGCGAGTTCGGCCCGGTCCTCTACAACCTGTACGGGTCGACCGAGGTGTCGTGGGTCAGCATCGCGACGCCGCAGGAGCTGGCCCGGCACCCCGGAACGGTCGGGTTGCCGCCTCGCGGCACCCGGCTGGCGATCCTGGACGAGCACGGCCGTCCGGTGCCGCCCGGCGGGACCGGACGGATCTTCGTCGCCAACGACATGCTGTTCGACGGCTACACCAACGGGAAGGGCAAGGAGGTCCGCGACGGGCTGATGTCCACCGGCGACGTCGGGTACCGCGACGGGACCGGGCTGCTGTTCGTGGCGGGGCGGGACGACGACATGATCGTGTCCGGCGGCGAGAACGTCTACCCGGCCGAGGTGGAGGCGCTGCTCGCGGGGCTGGAGCAGGTGCGCGAGGCCGCGGTCGTGGGCGTGCCGGACGACGAGTACGGCCAGCGGCTGGCGGCGTACGTGGTGTGCGCCGAACCCGGAGCGCTGGACGAGGACGCCGTGCGCGACCACGTTCGGACGCACCTGGCCAGGTTCTCCGTGCCGCGCGACGTGGTGTTCCTGGACTCCTTGCCGCGCAACGCGACCGGCAAGGTGCTCAAGCGCGACCTGCCTCCGTATCCTGTCTGAGGGCGGAACGCGGAGCGGCATTGGCGGGCGGATGACGATTCCTTTGCCTCGGGCGGAGGCCGGCGATCCACGGGTGAACGCCTCGGTGAACCTGCGGGAAGCGCGCATCGCGCTCGACGAGGACCGTTCGGGCGACGCGGTGGAGTTCGCGGAGAAAGCGCTTGCCGCCTACTCCTGGTTGGAGGACGCCGAGGGCGTCGCGGAGAGCGTGCTCGCCCAGTCCGTCGCGCTGGGCCAGCGCGGCCTGCTGGCCGACGCGCTGGACACCATCGACCTCGTGCAGGGGATCGCCGTGGCGAACCGGCACGTGCGGCTCCAGTCCCGGTGCGGGCTGTCCCGCGCGCTCGTGGAGCTGCGGCTGGACTCGTCCGAACGGTCGCTGCGCTCGCTGGCGCGGGCGCTCGTCCTGGCGGAGGTGGGCGGCGATCCCGAACTGATCGGCTCGATCCTGTTCGAACAGGCCAAGGTGCTGCGCGGCCCCGGCGCGCACGAGCGGGAGCTTCGGCGCGCCGAAGCGTTGTGCGCGCACGTCCGGGACCGGTGGAAGCAGGTCGACGACGGGGTGCGGCTGGCGCGCGTGACGGTGCTGCTCGCCCACGTGCGGCTGGACCTCGGCGAGGTCGAACGCGCCCGCCGGTCCTGCCGCCGGGCCGAGGAGCTGCTGGTCGGGCACGACCGGCCGGTCGCGCTGGCCGAGCTGCTGCTGGCGCAGGCCAGGGTCAGCGGTGCCCGCGACCGGGTCGGCGAGCAGATCGCCCGGCTGCACCGGGCCGTCGACCTGGCGGTGGGCGACCTGGCTCGCGGGGTGGCGGTGCGGGCGCTCGGCGCGCTGAGCGCGGCGTACGAACGGGCGGGCCAGCTCGGGCCCGCGTTGAGGCACGCCCGTGCGCAACTGGAGCAGCACCGGATGCGGGAGCAGCAGGACGGCCGGGAACTGCTGCGGCTGCGCGAGCACGACCTGACGGCCGGACTGGCCCGGCTCAGCTTCGCGCCGAACGGCCCGAAACCCTTGCGCCACAGCACCGCGACGGCGGAGCGGACGAACAGCCGGATCGCGCGGGCGCTGCGGGCGGGACTGACCCGGCGCGGCATCGAGGTGCTCCAGCTCGTCGTGGCCGGGGCGAACACCAACACCATCGCGGGCAGGCTGGACCTGTCGCCGAAGACCGTCCAGAACCACCTCCAGCGGATCTACCGCACCCTCGGCGTGCACGGCCGAGCGGGCGCCGTGGTGTGGTGGATCGACCTCGAACCCGACGCGGTCGACACCCAGCCGGAGCCGGTCGGTTGACCGGTGGTTGACAAGTCCGGGTCATGACGGCCCCCCTCGTCGCCCGGACAGTGGCTTGCGTCCGACCACCCGACCGACGGGCTTGGGTCATTTGCCCATCGAAGTGCGGCAGAACTGGGTGATGTAACGGATGACTCCCTTGTGTCATGCTCCGGTCGGACGTGCGCGGGGCTCGTCCGTGGAGTCGAGCGGCGGTGTGGCGATGCTGGAGCGCGGAGAACGGCGCTGCACGGCCTCAGTACTGCCGCAGCGCGACGCGGGCGGCGTCCCGCCAGAGCACCGGGTCGACCGCTTCGGGGACGACGCCGTCGAACAGGTCCACCAGCCGCTCCCGCGCCTCGCCAGCGGACTCGTCGTCGGACTCGTCCGCCACCCGCACCAGCAGCAGCCCGCAGCGCAGCCGGTCGTCCGGCCCCAGCGCGCCCAGTTCCAGGGCCCGCCGGGCGAACCGCTCGCAGCCGTCCAGCTCGCCGTGGCGCAGCAGGACCTCGGCGCGCACCGCGTTCGCCTGGGCGCTCACCTCGGACGGCCTGCCGAACGGGGTGGACTCGACCTCGTCCAGCACGGCCATGACGTGATCCAGGTCCGGATCGACCGAGCGCAGGCCGATCGAGGCCCACGCCAGCAGGACGCGGGAGCGGAACACCGGGTCTCCGGTGAAGACGTCGGCCAGCTCACGGGCCTGGTCCATGCACGCGGCCGCTCGGGCGCGGTCGCCCAGCCGGTCGAACACCCTCGCGCGCACCCACCAGGACGAGATGAGCAGCCGGTCGCAGCGCAGGTCTCGCGCCTCGCGGTCGAGCACGTCCGCGATCCGCTCCGCGTCGGCGATCCGGCCCGCGGCCACCAGTTCCCCGCACAGCGCGATCAGCGCCCGGACGCGCACCCTCAGGACCTGCTCGCCACCGCCCTCGCCGACGAGGTCCAGCGCGAGCCGCGCGGCGCGCACGGCCTCGTTCGGCCTGCCGAGCCTGCGGAACGCGGCGGCGCGCTGGATCTCCACCAGCGCGTCCACGGCGGGACCGGGCGACCAGCCCGTCCGCAGCCGGTCCGCGAGGCGCAGCAGCGCCAGCCCGTCGTCCAGCCGCGCCTGCACCACGACCCGCGTCCACTGCACGCACCAGCCGAACACCTCGCCGCCGGTGCGGGGGCCGAGCAGCGCGAGCAGGTCGACGGCCCGGTCCACGTCGCCGTCGTGGTAGGCGATCAGGGCCTCGCACCACGCCAGCGCCAGGTCCTGGGCCACCGCGGTCTGGTCGCCGACCAGTTCGCTCGGGTCGACGTCCAGCAGCGCGGCCAGCTTCCGCACCACCCTGGACGACGGTGTGCGGTGCCCGGACTCCAGCCTGGACACGTAGCTCAGCGACACACCGGGACAGGCGAGGTCCTTCTGCGCCAGGCCGCGCCGCTGCCTCGTGGCGCGCAGCCGCGCCCCGAATCCCGTGCCCACCCGCACCCGCGGGCCCGCGCTCGCGCCTTCGCGTTCGTCCAAAGCCGCTGCCAATCGAACGGAGCTCGATGATGGTTCTGAACTCTATCCGCCGGATCTTGGTCGCGGTGGTGCTCTGCCTGGGCATCAGTGGTCTCGGTGCCGGTGTCGCACAGGCCGACGTGATCGCCGCCAGTGAACCCGGCGAGACCTTCACCCCGCCCTACCGGGCGGGCTGACACCCGACCTCAAGGCCGGGCCAGTGCCGGTTCCGGTCTTGAGGCAGAGTGGTGTGGTGACCACTGAGCAGGTGAGGCTGCGTGCGCCGCGGCACCAG
Organism: Umezawaea sp. cmx-9-4; assembly: GCA_049997955.1. Lineage (GTDB taxonomy): Bacteria > Actinomycetota > Actinomycetes > Mycobacteriales > Pseudonocardiaceae > Umezawaea. Next base: position 208,343 of record JAEBDY010000008.1, read on the forward strand.
GTAAGCCGGAAGTCGATCACGCTCTGGACCTTGCACGCGGTGATCGGCTGGACAGTGGTGCTGGTGCCGCAGCTGGTCGTGCTGCTGTTCGTGGACTCGCCGCCGGCGTGGCAGCTCACCGCCGCCGTCGTGACCGGTGTGCTGGCGGTCGCGCACACCATCGTGATGCCGCGCTGGCGGTTCCGCGTGCACCGCTGGGAGTCCACGCCGGTCGCGGTCTACACGCTGACCGGCTGGCTGAGCCAGGAGTGGCGCATCGCGCCGGTCTCCCGGATCCAGACCGTGGACACGAAACGCGGTCCGCTGCAACAACTCCTCGGGCTGTCCACGGTCACCGTGACGACCGCCTCCGCCGCCGGGCCGGTGCAGATCGAGGGCCTCGACCACGAGTCCGCGGTGCGGTTGGCCGACGAGCTGACCACCACCACGGACGCCACTCCCGGTGACGCCACGTGACCGCGCCGGACTTCCCGAACGCGCCCGAACTCCTCGACGCGAGCCCGGTGCTGGAGTGGCACAGGCTCGACCTGCGGATGCTGATCGTCAGGCCCCTCAACGAGTTGATCGGCCTGATCCCCGTCCTGGTCGGCCTGATCGTGCTCGGCGGCGGTGACAAGTGGCGGATCGCGATGAGCGGCGGCGTGATCGTGCTGGTGGTCGCGTTCGGCCTGCTGAGCTGGTTCACCACCCGCTACCGGATCACCGACGAGCAGGTGGAGCTGCACACGGGACTGCTGGTGCGCAAGCGCCTCGCGGTGCCGCGGGACCGCATCCGGACCGTGGACCTGACCGCGAAGCTCGGGCACCGCCTGTTCGGGCTGTCCGCGATCCGGGTCGGCACCGGCCAGCACGAGAAGGCGGGCGAGCACGGCGGCGTGACGCTGGACGCCGTGTCGTCGCAGGAAGCCGAGCGGCTGCGCCAACTCCTGCTCGACCGGGCACGGGTCGTCGTCGTGTCGACGGACGCCGACGCGCCCCCGCACGAGGCCAGCACCCCGATCGCGAAGCTCGACCCGAGGTGGCTGCGCTTCGCCCCGCTGACGCTGTCCGGCCTGGTCGCGGTCGGCGGCACGTTCGGCGTGCTGATGAACTACGCGCAGGAACTCGACCTGCGGCGGTCGGCGTTCTCCGGTCTGCACGACGTGTTCGAGTGGATCACCAACGCGCCGCTCGCCCTGACCATCGCGGTGCTGCTCGGCGTGGTGCTGGTGCTGGCCGTGATCGCGTCGCTGCTGGTGTACGTCGTGCAGTTCTGGAACTACCGGCTGACCAGGGAGGACGACGGCACGCTGCGGGTGCGGCGCGGGCTGCTGACCACGCGCTCGGTGTCCGTGGACGAGGACCGGCTGCGCGGCGTGGAGGTGCAGGAACCGTTGCTGCTGCGGCTGGGCCGGGGCGCGCGGACCACGGCCGTGGCCACCGGGCTCGGCACCAAGGGCGAGAGCAGCCTGCTGCTGCCGCCCGCGCCGATCGCCGAGGCGCACCGCGTGGCCCACGAGGTGCTGCACGTCCCGGTGTCCCCGACCACGTCGCCGTTGCGGGGGCACCCGCTGGTGGCGCTGCGGCGGCGGATCGTCCGCGCCGTGCTGCCGGTGCTGCTGCTCGCGGGCGTGCTCGCACTGGTCGCGCCGTCGTGGACGTGGCAGGCAGCGCTGGCGCTGCTGCCGTTGGCGGTGCTGCTGGGCTGGGACCGCTACCGCGCGCTCGGCCACGCGCTGACCGACCGCTACCTGGTCGCGCGCAGTGGGTCGGCGCTGCGGGAAACCGTTGCGCTGCAACGCAGCGGCATCATCGGCTGGCGGGTGTCGCAGTCGTTCTTCCAGCGCCGGGCCGGGTTGGCGACGGTGTCGGCGACCACGGCCGCGGGCGACGGCGTCTACCACGTGATCGACGTCGACGCGGAGGACGGGCTGCTGCTGGCCGACGAGGCCGTGCCGGACCTGCTGCGGCCGTTCCTGGTCCGCGGCGACCGGACTCCCCGACGCCCAGCAGGCTAGGCGCTGGTCCGGAAGGTGTTGCGGTACACGCTGGGCGCGACGCCGAGCGCCGTGCTCATCTGCTGCCGCAACGCCGCCCCGGTGCCGAACCCGGACCGCTGCGCGACCACGTCCACCGGCAGGTCGGTGGACTCCAGCAGCTGGCGGGCCCGTTCGACGCGCTGCTGGGTGATCCACTTGCCGGGGCTGAGCCCGGTCTCCTCGCGGAAGCGGCGGGTGAACGTGCGGACGCTCATCCGCACGTGCTCGGCCAGCGACCGGAGGTCGAGCGGCTCGTCCAGCCTGGCCAGCGCCCACTCGCGGGCGGGAGCGGTCGAGGTCGTCTCGGCGGGCGGCACCGGGCGTTCGATGTACTGGGACTGGCCGCCGGACCGCCACGGCGGCACGACGCAGCGGCGGGCGGCGCGGTTGGCGGCCTCGGTGCCGAAGTCCTTGCGCACGAGGTGCAGGCACAGGTCGATGCCCGCGCCGACGCCCGCCGACGTGAGGACGTCGCCCTCGTCGACGAACAGCACGTCCGGGTCGAGGTCGACGTGCGGGAACATCTCCCGGAACGCGTCGGCGTACCACCAGTGCGTGGTGGCGCGGCGGCCGTCGAGCAGGCCCGCGGCGGCGAGCACGAACGCGCCGGTGCAGATGGACACGATCCGGGTGGTGGGGGCGGCGGCGACCAGCGCGCGGGCCACCTCCGCGTCCAGCGGGTCGCGGAACAGGCGGTCGGCCCGGTTCTGGCCGGAGACGATGATCGTGTCGACCTCGGCGAGCAGCTCCAGGCCGTGGTCGCCCTGCACCGAGTAGCCGGCCGAGGTGCGCACCGGCTGGTTGCCCGGCGTGCAGACCCGGACCCGGTAGAAGTGCCGCTCGTGCTCGTCGCGGGCCGTGCCGAGCACCTGGGTGGGTGTGCCCAGGTCGAAGCCGGTGACCTGGTCCAGTGCGAGCACCGCCACCTCGTGCCGTCTCATGGCCCGATTCTTGCACATCATGGCCTTCCGGCCACTGGTGTCGGCGCGGTCGTTCGGCGGATGCTCTGCCGGTGACGCAGATCGAGGCCCGCAAGGGCCGCACCACACTCCACTGGGCCTGGGTAGTCGCCGCGGTGTCCTTCATCGCGCTCATCGGCGCGGCCGGGTTCCGGTCAGCGCCCGGCGCCCTGATCGGACCGCTGCAACAGGAGTTCGGCTGGTCACGGGCCACCATCTCGTTCGCCGTCTCGGTCAACCTGCTGCTCTACGGCCTCACCGCCCCGTTCGCCGCCGCGCTGATGGACCGCTTCGGCGTCCGCCGGGTGGTCAGCCTGGCGCTGCTGCTGGTCTCGGTCGGCAGCGGCCTGACGGTGTTCATGACGGCGAGCTGGCAGCTGGTCCTGCTGTGGGGCGTGCTGGTCGGCCTGGGCACCGGGTCGATGGCGCTCGCGTTCGTCGCGACCATCACCGGCCGCTGGTTCGTCAAGCGCCGCGGCCTGGTCACCGGCGTGCTCACCGCGGGCGGCGCGACCGGGCAGCTGGTCTTCCTGCCGGTGATCGCCGGGCTCGCCGAGTCGTCTGGCTGGCGCTCCTCGTCGCTGGTCATCGCGGGCGCGGCGCTCCTCGTCGTGCCGCTGGCGTACTTCCTCCTCAAGGAGCACCCGGCCGACCTCGGCCTGCCCCTGTACGGCGGCACCGAGATCGTGACGCCCGTGGCAGGCACGGGCGGCGCGGCGCGCAACGCGATCAACGCCCTGCGGACGGCGGCGCGCACGCGGTCGTTCTGGTACCTGGCGGGCGGCTTCGCGATCTGCGGGATGACCACGAACGGCCTCGTCGGCACGCACTTCATCCCCGCCGCGCACGACCACGGGATGCCGTCGACCACGGCGGCGGGCCTGCTCGCGCTGGTCGGGCTGTTCGACATCGTCGGCACGATCTTCTCCGGCTGGCTGACGGACAAGGTCGACTCGCGGATCCTGCTTGCCGTCTACTACCTGCTGCGCGGCATCTCGCTCCTGCTGCTGACCCAGCTGTTCGCCAGTTCCGTGCACCCGAGCATGCTGGTGTTCATCATCTTCTACGGCCTGGACTGGGTCGCGACCGTGCCGCCGACCGTCGCGCTGTGCCGGGAGATCTTCGGCGAGGCGGGCCCGGTCGTGTTCGGCTGGGTGTTCGCGTCGCACCAGATCGGCGCGGCCATCGCGGCCACGGCGGCGGGTCTGGCGCGCGACCACTTCGGGAACTACGCGCTGACGTTCACCGTCGCGGGAGGGCTCAGCATCGGCGCGGCCCTGCTGTCGCTGCTGATCAAGCGGTCACCTGCGCTTCCGCGCGGTGCCGAAGAGGCCGCGGGTGATCTCACGTCCGAGAGCGCCGGCCGCTGACCGGAGGAACGACTTCACCGCGGTGTTGCCGAGCACCTTCTCGACCAGGCCGGGGTCCTGCCGTTCGGGCTTCTCCTCCCCCTCGGACCGCTCCCCTTCGGCCTGCGGCACGACCTTGGCGGTCAGCTTCTCGTAGGCCGACTCGCGGTCGACGGTCCCGGAGTACTTGCCGTGCAGGTCCGACGCCGCCGCGGCCTGCTCGATCGCCTCCTGCCCGATGGTGTCCATGAGCGAGCGGGGCGCGCGCAGCCTGGTCCACGCGACCGGGGTGGGCGCGCCCTTCTCGCTGAGCACGGTCACGATCGCCTCGCCCGTGCCGAGCGACGTCAACGCCTTCTCCAGGTCGTAGTGCGGCGACGTCGGGTACGTCCTCACCGTGCGGGACAAGGCCTTCTGGTCGTCCGGCGTGAACGCGCGCAACGCGTGCTGCACGCGGGCGCCGAGCTGCGACAGCACTTCGTTCGGGATGTCGGTGGGCAGCTGGGTGCAGAAGAAGACGCCGACGCCCTTGGACCGGATCAGCTTCACGGTCCGGGTGATCTGCTCCAGGAACGCCTTCGACGCGTCGGCGAACAGCAGGTGCGCCTCGTCGAAGAAGAACACCAGCTTCGGCTTGTCCAGGTCGCCCTCCTCCGGCAGCTCCTGGAACAGCTCGGCCAGCAGCCACATCAGGAACGTGGAGAACAGCGCGGGCTTCGCCTGGAGTTCCGCCAGTTCCAGGAGCGTGATCACGCCCTTGCCGTCGACCTGCCGCATGAGGTCGGCGGGCTCCAGTTCGGGCTCGCCGAAGAACGTGTCGCCGCCCTGGGCTTCGAGGGTGACCAGCGACCGCAGGATCACGCCCGCCGTCGACGACGACACCCCGCCGATGCCCTTCAGGTCCTCCTTGCCCTCCTCGCTCGTGAGGTGGTTGATCACCGCGCGGAGGTCCTTGGTGTCCAGCAGTGCCAGCCCGCGGGTGTCGGCCCAGTGGAAGACCAGCCCGAGCGTCGACTCCTGGGTGTCGTTGAGCCCCAACACCTTCGACAGCAGGATCGGGCCGAAGCCGGTGATCGTCGCCCGCACCGGCACGCCCGCGCCGCCCGTGCCGAGCGACAGGAACCGGACCGGGTGCGCCTCCGGCCGCCAGTCGTCACCCGTGTCCGCGGCCCGGCTCGCGACCCGGTCGCCTGCCGAGCCCGCCCGCGACAGTCCGGAGAGGTCGCCCTTCACGTCCGCCATCACCACGGGCACACCGGCCGCGGACAGCTGCTCCGCGATCAGCTGGAGGGTCTTCGTCTTGCCGGTGCCGGTCGCGCCCGCGACGAGCCCGTGCCGGTTCATCATCGCCAGCGGCAACCGCACGTGCGCGGTGGACTCGACAACACCGTCCACCAGGACCGCACCGAGTTCGACCGCCGGGCCGACGGAGGCGTAACCGGCCGCGATCCCGGCCGCCGCGGACTGCTGCTGAGTCATTCGCCCGAGAGTAATGAGGTAGCGGGGACGCGCCACTCGAAGCGCGCGGCCCTTGAGGTCGTCACGGACTAGGCTCTCGCGGGTGATGGATCGTCTGGTGTGGATCGACTGTGAGATGACCGGCCTCGAACTCGGGAAGGACGCCCTGATCGAGATCGCCGCGCTGGTCACCGACGCGGATCTGAACGTGCTCGGCGAGGGTGTCGACGTGGTGATCCACGCGGACGACGACGCGCTCGCCGGGATGCCCGAGGTCGTCGTGGAGATGCACGCGAAGTCCGGCCTGACCGAGGAGGTGCGCCGCTCGACCGTCAGCATCGAGGAGGCCGAGGCCCTGGTGCTCGCGTACATCAAGGAGTGGGTGCCGGATCCGCGCACCGCTCCCCTGGCGGGCAACTCGATCGCGACGGACCGCGGCTTCATCGCGCGCGACATGCCCGCGCTCGACAACCACCTGCACTACCGGATGATCGACGTGTCGTCGATCAAGGAGCTGTGCAGGCGCTGGTACCCGCGCATCTACTACGCGCAGCCGGAGAAGGGCCTCTCGCACCGGGCACTCGCCGACATCAGGGAGTCCATCCGCGAACTCGCCTACTACCGCCGCACCGCGTTCGTGGCCCCGCCCGGCCCGAATTCGGAGCAGGCGCAGGCCGTGGCGGCCGAGTTGCTGAAGGCCGACGGGATCGGCTGACCACCCGATTTCTGCCCTGGCCGGTGGGCACGCTATGCTTTCTCTCGCCGGTCAACCGGTCTTGGTGGGTGTAGCTCAGCTGGCAGAGCACTGGGTTGTGATCCCAGGTGTCGCGGGTTCAAGTCCCGTCACTCACCCGAGTGAACGAGGTATGTCTGCGGAAAGCGCAGACATACCTCGTTTTCGTCTTGTTCCCTGGGGGCTGAGCCCCCAGACCCCCAACCGGGTGGCTCCGCCCCCGGACCCCCGGCGGGCTCGGCTTCGCCTTCGGATCGTGTGGGCCTGGCTTCGCGCTTCTTCTCCGGACTGGGAGTCCCATGAGTGCCACCCTCGTCGCCAAGGACCTCGCCGCCGGACACGGCGACCGGGTGCTGTTCTCCGACCTCCAACTGGTGGTCGCTCCGGGTGACGTGATCGGCTTGGTCGGCGTGAACGGCGCGGGCAAGTCGACCTTGCTGAAGACCCTCGCCGGTCTCATCCCGGCCGAGAAGGGCACGGTGCGGCTCAGCCCGCCGTCCGCGACCGTCGGCCACCTCCCGCAGGAGCCGGAACGGCGGCCGGGCGAAACCGTCCGCGAGTTCCTGGCCCGCCGCACGGGCGTCGACTTCGCGCAGCGCGTCCTGGACGCCGCCACCGAGGCGTTGAGCATGGGCACGTCCGGCTCGGACGACGAGTACGGCGACGCGCTGGAGCACTGGCTCGCCCTCGGCGGCGCGGACCTGGAGGAGCGCTCGGTCGAGGTCGTCACCGACCTGGGCCTCGCCGTCGACCTGGACCAGCCGATGACGTCGCTGTCCGGCGGCCAAGCGGCCCGTGCGGGCATGGCGTCGCTGCTGCTCAGCCGCTACGACATCTTCCTGCTCGACGAACCGACGAACGACCTGGACCTGGACGGCCTCGACCGCCTGGAACGGTTCGTCGGCGACCTGCGCGCGGGCACGGTCGTGGTCAGCCACGACCGCGAGTTCCTCGCCCGCACGGTCACCCGCGTGGTCGAACTGGACCTCGCCCAGCAGCAGGTGCGGACGTTCGGCGGCGGCTACGCGGCGTACCTGGAGGAGCGCGAGGTCGCCCGCAGGCACGCCCGCGAGGAGTTCGAGGAGTTCGCCGACACCAAGTCAGCCTTGGAAGCCCGCGGCCGGATGCAGCGCGCGTGGATGGAGAAGGGCGTGAAGAACGCCCGCCGCAAGCAGACGGACAACGACAAGAAGGGCCGCGCCTCCCGCACCGAGGCGACCGAGAAGCAGGCGTCCAAGGCCCGGCAGACCGAGCGGATGATCGAGCGCTTGGACGTCGTGGAGGAACCCCGCAAGGAGTGGGAGCTGCGCATGGAAATCGCGCCGGCCCCGCGAGCGGGCGCGATCGTCGCCTCGCTCAGCCGGGCCGTGGTGACTCGCGGCGAGTTCACGCTGGGCCCGGTGAACCTGCAGATCGACTGGGCGGACCGAGTAGCCATCACCGGCGCGAACGGCGCGGGCAAATCAACGCTCCTCAGCGCCCTGCTCGGCCGGCTACCACTGGACAAGGGCCACGCCACCCTGGGCAACGGCGTGGTCGTGGGCGAAATCGACCAGGCTCGTGGCCTGTTCCTGGGCGACCAACCACTGGCGGAAGCCTTCGAACTGGAAGTACCGGAACAAACCCCGGCGGACGTGCGGACGCTACTGGCGAAATTCGGCCTCAAAGCAGCCCACGTGCTGCGCACAGCGGCATCACTGTCGCCAGGCGAACGCACCAGGGCAGCCCTGGCACTGCTACAGGCACGCGGCGTGAACCTGCTGGTCCTGGACGAACCGACGAACCACCTGGACCTACCAGCGATCGAACAGCTCGAATCGGCCCTGGAGACCTACACCGGCACCCTGCTGCTGGTCACGCACGACCGCCGCATGCTGGACGCCGTGCGGACGACCCGCAGGCTGGTCGTCGGCGGCGGCACCGTAAAGGACCTCTGACGCGCGGATGCCACCCCGCTCGAACGGGGTGGCATCCGTGGTGGATCGACGATTCCCCTGTGGATCAGCGGTTTCCGGCGACCCACTGGGGCCACGGGACCTGCCAGTCGCCGAACCCGTCCCAGGATTCGAGCGCGGGTCCCCCGGAGTTGGTCACGACCACCACATCACCCGGCTTGGCGTTGTCGAAGAACCACTTCGCGTTCTCCGGCGACATGTTCAGGCAGCCGTGGCTGACGTTCCGGTTCCCCTGGTCCCCGATGGACCACGGCGCCGAGTGCACGAAGATCCCGCTGTTCGACATCCTCGTGGCCCAGTCGACCGGCGTCTTGTACCCGCCGTCCTCCAGCGACAGTCCGTACGTCGTGGAGTCCATGACCATGTGGTCGCGCTTCTCCGTGATCACGTACGTCCCGACGGGCGTCGTGTTCGCGGCGTTGCCCATCGACGTCGGCACGGTCCGCACGACCTGCCCGTTCACCTTCGTCACGACCTGGTGCGTCCCGCCGTCGGCTTCATGGATCACCGAGTCGCCGATGGTCGCGGTGATCAGCCGGTCTTCCTGGCCGTAGATCCCGTTCCCCATGTGCTTGCCGTACACCTTGGCGTTGATCGTCACCTTGGTGCCCGCGGCCCAGAAGTTCTGCGGCCGCCAATGCACTTCCTTCTCGTTGAACCAGTAGAAGGCGCCTTCGACCGCGGGCTCGGTGGTGATCTGCAGCGCGGCTTCGGCGGCCAGCTTGTCCGCGATCGGCTCGTCGAAGTAGAAGGCGATGGGCTGCCCCACGCCGACGGTCGCCCCGTCGACCGGGTTCGTCTCGACGTAGGTCAACGTCCGGGGCTTCACGGTCGAGAACGCCGAGGTCTTCGTGACCGGCTTCCCGTCGGCGCCCTGCCCGGTGACCGACATCGTGTACGCCTTGTCGTAGGCAAGCGGGACGCTGTTCACCCACTGCGACCCGTCCGGGCTGATCGTCCCGCCGATGACGACCCCGTCGGCGGCGGTCAGCTTCACGTCCGTCACCTTGCCGTCTGCGGCGGTGGCGATGACCGGCACGCCGGGGGCCACTCCCGCGGCCCCGTCCGCCGTGCCCAGCGTCAGCGTCAGCGGAGGTGGCGGCGGTGTGGTGCTGGTGGCGGGCGCTTCAGCCGACACCTGGACGTCGGGGGACGACGAGCAGCCTGTGATCAACGTCGCGGTCAACCCCAGAGCGATCAACCCGAATGCCCCGCGCTTACCCGTCATCCCCATGGCACCCATCCGTTCGCCGGTTCCCCCGTACAACGAGACAGCGCACAAGCAGGTGCTACCGCTGCCGTCTCACACCAAGGAGACGCCCGTTCACCCGTACGAGTTGCGCCGGATGCGCGATCGTTACCGACGCGAAGTGACCCCCTGCCCACCCCCTCGAAACCCGGCCTGACCAGCCGATTGGGATCTGCGCGAACCGCTGTGCTAATGTTCTTCTCGTCGGAACGGAGCAACACGGTCCAGACAAATGAAGTGCCAGCGCCGCTAGCTCAGTTGGTTAGAGCAGCTGACTCTTAATCAGCGGGTCCGGGGTTCGAGTCCCTGGCGGCGCACCCTGATAGAACTAGGGGATACCTTTTCGAAGGTATCCCCTAGTTCTTTTGTTGGCTTCATTTCATTGGCCACCTGGCACATCGTTATCGGGATTCCCTCACCCGCGCGTGATCCGCAGCCCGTTCCCCACTTGTCCTCCGAATGGCGACTGACCGTCGACGAACGCGCTGTACCAGTGGTCACAACGCCAGCCATCCTCATACAGGCGAGTGGTTCCCCACGTCAACGGCCATTCCCCGCTGGGCGAGCGGGTGCGGTCGTGGCGTTGCTCGACGGGGTACGAGCACGCACGGGGGTGCGACGAACAGGTTGGGATCAGGCACGAACGAGGTTTCCGGCGATGTCGTCGGCCGTGTTCTCCAAACCGGCTCCATTCACGGGGACATCCACTTCCACATCGGTGTTCCCTAGCTCACAGCGGTGTTCCCGAGCCCGTCGATCCATTCCCCTCCAGTTGTTGGCCGCACCCGCGCACTTCACTGACAGGCTGGGCAACGCGATCACCGTTGTCCCCGAGCAGGAAAGACCACGGTCGCGGTCACATCCGCGGACAACATCATCATGCGGGCGCGGCCGCACCACGCGGATCCCTATCCGAGCCCCAGCCTCCGCTGCTCCGCCGCCACCACCTGCTTCTCCACCGACACCGTCGAGTCCAGTGCACCCGAGTGGGCGTGCTTCGCGTCGCTCTCGCGGGCGTAGTGGTCGAACAGCAGCGTCTTGTGGTCGCGGATCTCCTGGACCTGAACGTCGACGCTGTCCTTGACCAGCAGCCGGTGCACGTGGACCTTGCGGACCTGGCCCATGCGGTGGCAGCGGGCGACGGCCTGGTCCTCGGTGCTGGGCTTCCACTGCGGCTCGGCGATGATCACGACCGAGGCGGCCTGGATGTTGAGGCCCACGCCGCCCGCCTCGATCTGCGCCGCGAGCACCGCGTGGCCCTCGTGGGCGGTGAAGTCGTCGACCAGCTGCTGGCGGCCCGCGGACGAGGTGCTGCCGGTGAGCGGGCCGAAGGCACCCGTGTGCTCCGCGACCGTGTCGAGCACGTCGAGGAAGTAGGAGAAGACGACGACCTTCCAGCCGTTGTCGCGGGACTCCTCGATGATCTCCAGCATCCGCTCCAGCTTCGCCGAGCCGTCCGGGGTGCCGGGTTCGTAGGCGGCGCGGCGCATGGCCATCAGGTTCCCGGCGCGCACGGCGTCGTGGTAGGCGGTCTGGTCAGCGCCGTCGAACTCGACCCAGTCCTCCACCTCCAGCAGCTCGGGCAGTTCGCCGAGCACGTCCTCCTGGTTGCGCCGCAGGTACACGGGCGCGACCAGGCGGCGGAACGCCTTGGCGCCGACGACGGCGTCGGTGCCGCCGCTGCGCGAGGCGATCCCCGGTTGCAGGTAGGAGACGAGCGTGCGGAACTCCTCGACGCGGTTCTCCATCGGGGTGCCGGTGAGGAGCACCGCGCGGTCGGCCCGCTGCACCACGGCGTTGACGGCCTTGGACCGCTGGGTGTCCGGGTTCTTCACGAAGTGCGCCTCGTCCACGACCACCAGCGCGGGCCGGAACCTCTTCGGCAGGGCCAGTTTCGGCAGCGTGCCGAACGTCGTGACCCCGACTCCGCCCTGCTTCAGCCACTCCCCCACCGCGCCGTCGCGTCCCGCGCCGTGCAGGCGGTGCGGCACGAGGTCGCTGTGCCGCGCGATCTCGTTGACCCAGTTGACGACCACGCTCGCCGGGCAGATCACCACGAAGCCGCGACCGCCCTTCGCGGCGAGGCTCGCCATGACGGCGATGGCCTCGATCGTCTTGCCCAGCCCCATCTCGTCACCGATGATCACCCGCTTGCGGGCGAGCACGAACTTGGCGCCGAACGCCTGGTAGCCGCGCAGGGACACCTTGAGCCGACTCGTGTCCAACGTGACCGAGTCGACCTCGCGCTCGATGTCCGCGGGCACGAAACCCTTGGCGGCGCTGCGGTCCGCCACCGCCTCCGCGCCCGCCAGGTCGGCGAGCACGGTGTTGTACGCCGCGGCGTCGAGTTCGTAGTCGCGCCACAGGGCGCGGTGGTCGAGGTCGGGCACGTTCAGCTGGACGCCCACCGCGCGCAGCGCGGCGACGTCCCGGCTGCCGAGGAGTTCCTCCAGCCGGGCGAGCGAGTCGAGGGCCGCCTGCTTGTTCTTCCTGAAGGAGAAGAACATCCGCACACCGCTCGACGCGCGGGAGGCCGCCCGCACGTCGTCGTCGACGCGGGCGAGCACGTCGCCGATCGGCTCGCGCAGCGGTGCGACGAGCTGCGTGGCCCGGCGGAGCTTCGACAGGAGCTGGAGGAGTTCGGTCTGGGGCCGACCGGCGCGGTCGGGGTCCAAGCGCACCGTCGTGTCCCGCGTGAGCGCCTCGACGATCGCCCGCGCCGCCGCCAGCACCTGCCGGGCCGACTGCGGCCCCACGCCCGGCACGCCGTCGAGCCGGGCGAACGACGACGCGGCGACGTCGGCCACGGTGAGGAACCCGGCGGCCCTCAGCTTCCCGAGCCGCAGGCCCGCGGCGGCGTCGCGCAGCTTCTCCACCGGCATGGCCCGGACCTGGTCCGCGACCTGCGAATCCCGCACCGCCTCGTACTGCGCGACCGCGAGCGCGCGCAGCCGGTCGGGCTCCTCGCGCACCCCTTCGGCCTGGGTGCGGAACGCGGCGGCGGCGGCCAGCAGTTCCCTGGCAGGTTTGCCGATCTTCGACGAGTCGTTCACGCACGCCCCTTAGCGCCTTACGGACGGCTCCGGTGATGTCCGAGCAGTGTGCCACCGGCCCCGCCCCCGCTTCAGGGCGCGGTGCCGCCCGCGGTGTCGTAGCCGAACGCCAGCACGATCCGGCGGTTGGCGACCAGCCGGGTGCGGTGCACCTCGGGGTCCACGACCAGGGCGGGCCGCCGGTCCAGCCTGCTGTAGGACTTGGCGAGCAGCCAGTGCGCGGCCGCGGGGTTGATCTCCTCCAGCGCGCCCTGCCCGGCCATCCGGTCCCTGGCGACGGCGACGTCCCTGGTGACGAAGGCGTTGCGGATCACGCCTCCCGCGACCTCGTCGATGAGGAACACCATGGCGTGCTCGTCGTCGCCGTGCGCGTAGGTGCACAGCAGCGCCAGGTAGCCCGCGTCCAGCGACCGGTCGCAGATCCACGCGCCGCGCACGCTGAGCGAGTCGACGACCGGTGGCGCGAACGCGACCGCCCACTCCCCCGGCCTGCCGGTCAGCAGCACGGCCATGGCCCTCAGCAGCGCGAGGTTGCGCCTGCTGGGCAGCGCCACCGCGTGGTCGATCAGCTCGACCCAGAACTTCTCGTCGGCGACGCCGGGCGGCACGGCGGAGCTGAGCGTCAGCTCGACCTCCAGCGGATCGGTCGTCTGCGGCAGGTCGCGGCACGACCGGACCACGGCCCGCTGCGGTGCCCCCAGGTCCGTCCCCTGTGGACCGCGCAGGGACCGGACCACCACGATCGGGCGGTGGAGTGGCTGCTTGCGGCCCTGTGTCCGACGACTCACCAGCGGAGGCTGGCACGGCGGAGGACGCACCTGCCGCAGCCACACCAGAGCGACGGGGGAGAATCACCCATCGTGGACACCGTGGGCAAGGCACTGTGGGAAGCAGCGGCGAACCCGCGCCTCCGGATCCCGAAGCTCGACGCCGTGACGTCGGCCGACCTGGACCGGGCGGTGACGGACGTGCTGCACCGCGAACTGGACAGCCTGTGGAACGCCGGGTGGCTCCCGTACGACCTCGTGCAGGTCATCGGGCGGCACGAGGACGAGCGGGCGGTCTCGATGCTGGTCGACGCGATCGCGTCGGAGGTCGAGCGGTACCCAGAGGCGACGATCCACCCGCGCTGGCGCGACCAGCTCGGGGAGATCGAGGCGACGGTCTGGTGGGACCGCGCGGAGCCGCACGTGGACGAGTGGGCGCGCAAGCACATCGAGCTGCGGCAGGACGCCGTCGAGGTCGTCGTGGCGCTGCTCTCGCGGCTGCTGCTCCTGCCGAGGCTCCAGAACATCCTGCCGCGCCCCGGCTCGGCGGCGATCGAGGTCACCCACGTCGGCGTCAGCGCCAAGGTGCTGAACCGGGTGCGCGGACTGCTCGCCAAGGCCGAGTCGTCGCAGTTCCCCGAGGAGGCCGAGGCGCTGTCCGCCAAGGCGCAGGAGCTGATGAACCGGCACGCGTTCGAACGCGCGGCGGTCGACGCGGACGCGCACGTGCCGCAGACCGCCACGTCGCGGCGGATGTGGCTGGACAAGAGCTACTTCGACGGCAAGGCGCAGCTCGTGCACGTGGTGGCGAAGGCGAACCGGTCGCGGGCGGTGGTGTACGGCAACATCGGCTTCGTCGCGCTGGTGGGCGACGAGATGGACCTGGAGATCGTCGAGCTGCTGTCGACCTCGCTGCTGGTGCAGGCGACCAGGGCGATGGTGTCGGCGGGCTCGGGCGCGACCAAGGGCGCCGAGGCGCGCAGCCGCGGCTACCGGAAGTCGTTCCTCTTCTCCTACGCGCACCGCATCGGCGAACGGCTGGAGGCCGCCACCGAGGTGCACGCCTCCGACGACCGGTTGCTGCCCGTGCTGTCGGAGCGCAAGCAGGCCGTGGACGTGCTCTTCGAGACCCTGTTCACCAAGACGAAGGCGAAATCCGTGACGGTGCGCAGCGAAGCGGGCTGGGACGCGGGCCGCACTGCGGCCAACTCGGCGAACCTGACCGTGAACCGGGCCGCGCTCGGGGGCGGCCCGGCAACCTGACCGGGTGGCCGAAACCCTCATCGGAGTAGAAGACCTCGAACCGCCGCGCTGGGCGTCCGTGGACGAGCAGGTGGCCGCCGCGGGCACGTGGCGAACGCTGGCCGCGGTGCCCGCCGCGACCTGGCTGGTGGTCCGGCTCGCGTGGCGCACCTCGCCGCGGCTGACGGCGCTGGCCGGGGTGGTCCAGGTGCTGACCGGGTGCGTGACCGCGTTCGGTCTGCTCGCGACGGCGAGCGTGTTCACCCAGCTGCTCCAGGAGGGCCCCACGCCGCAGCGCCTGGTGGCGGCGCTGCCGTCGATCGGGCTGCTGGTCGGGTCGTTCGCGCTGCGCGGCCTGCTGGACAGCGCGGCGGGAGCGGTGCAGGGAGCGCTGACACCGCGGGTGCGGCACGCGGCGCAGGACAGGCTGAACGCGGCGGTCATCGACGTGGACCTGGCGGCGTTCGACGACCCCGACTTCCGCGAACTGGTGCGGCAGGGCGGGCGGCACGCGATGAACTCGATCGAGGTCGCCAACCGGGAGGTCGCGAGCCTCGTGTCGGCGCTGATCTCGCTGGTCGCCGCCATGATCACGGCGGGCGTGCTGAACCCGTGGCTCACGCCGGTGCTGCTGCTGGCGGCCATCGCGGACGGCTGGGCGGCGATGCGGGTGGCGAAGCTCCGCTACCGCAACTTCCTCCAGATGGTCACCCGGCACCTGCGGCTGTTCGTGGTCGAGAACCTGATGGTGGCGAGGGACGTGGCCGTCGAGCGGTTCGCGCTGACGCTCCAGGAGCCGCTGATGGCCGAGCACCGGAGGATCGCGGACGGCGTGACGGCGGAGGAGGTGCGCATGGAGTCGCGCATGACGCTCGTCCGGCTCGTCGGCCGCACGCTCGCGGGCGTCGGCACCGGGATCGCCTACCTGGTGCTGGGGTTCCTGCTCTACACGGCCGCGATGCCGTTGGCGCTCGCGGGTGCGGCGGTGGTGGCGATGCGCACCGCGTCGACCTCGCTGTCCGTCACGATGTTCGCGGTGAACCAACTCTACGAGCACTCGTTCTACATCGACTTCTACCGACGGCTGCTCACCACCGCGCACGCCCGCCACCACGTGTCGACCGGCGTCACCGCGCCCGCCGATCCGACCGTGATCCGGCTGGAGAACGTGACGTTCACCTACCCGGACGCCGCCCGGCCCGCGCTGGGCGGGATCGACCTGGAGATCAACCGCGGCGAGGTCATCGCGCTCGTGGGGCAGAACGGGTCCGGCAAGACCACGCTGGGCAAGCTCATCACCGGGCTGTACACGCCCGACGAGGGCCGGGTGCTGTGGGACGACGTGGACATCGCCGCCGCGGACCGCCGGTCCGTGCACACGCGGATCTCGGTGATCTCGCAGGAGCCCGCGCGCTGGCCCATGACCGCGGGCCACAACATCCGGGTCGGCAGGCTCGACCGCCAGGACCCCACGGGCGAGGCGTGGGCGGAGGCCGTGGACCAATCGGGTGCCCGGTCCGTGCTGGAGACGTTCCCGCGCGGGGAGAGAACGGTGCTGTCCAAGGAGTTCAAGGACGGCCACGAGCCGTCGGGCGGCCAGTGGCAGCGGATCAGCGTGGCCCGCGGCATCTACCGCGACGCCGCCATCCTCGTCGCCGACGAACCCACGGCCGCCCTGGACGCCAAGGCCGAGGCGACCGTGTTCGCCGGTCTCCAGCACGCCACCCGGTCCAGGACGACGATCCTGGTCACCCACCGACTGGCCAACATCCGCCACGTGGACCGGATCGTCGTGCTGGACGACGGCCGCATCGTCGCGCACGGCACCCACGACGAGTTGATGGCGGCCGACGGCCTCTACCGCGAGCTGTACGACATCCAGGCCCGCGCCTACGAGCGCTGAGCCAGCGAGATCCGCCGCGACACCAGCAGCCGCACCACGTACACGTCCGGATCGATCCCCAACCCCGGCCCGCCGTCGACCTTCCCGTAGGCCTCCGCCAACCGCCGGTGCGCCTCGTCCGCCGCGATCCCCTCGACGGCCCCGTGGTCCCCGAGCATCGTCCGCGCGGTCTCGACGTCCTTGGTGATGAACGCGTTCTTCACCACCCCACCCAGGTTCTCGTCCACCAGGTAGAGCCCCGCGTGCGCCTCGTCGCCGTAGGAGTAGGTGCACAGCAGCGTCTCGTGCCCCTCCTCCGCCCGCTGGTCGACCACCCAGCACTCCCCGACGGCCAACCCGTCCAGCGCGTCCCGCCACCCCGGCTCTGCCAGGCCGACGAGCTTGTCCGCCTCCACCTCGGCGTCCGACTCGGGCACCAGCACCGCCACCGCCCGCAACAGCGCCAGGCTCCGCCGACTGGGCACCGCCACCGCGTTCGCGATCACACCCGGCCACACGTCCTCGTCCACCGCGGGCGCCACCGCCGCGCTCAACGCCACCTCGACGTCCAGCGGGTCCGTGAACTGCGGCAACTGGCGGGCGGCGTCGACGACGGCCCGCTGCGCGGGCGTCAGCGGAGGCAGCGCGCCGCGGTGGGACTTCACGGGGATCGGCTTGCGGATCGGCGTCTTGCGGCTCATCCCGCTCACGCTGCCATCCTCGGCGTCGGGCGTTCGCACCGGCCCTGATCTCGGACGATCGGAACTGTCGGTGCCCGGTCGTACTCTCGCCGTCATGGACGAACGCAGCACGACGGCGGCCGAGGTCCGGCGGCTGTTCAACGTGACCGAGGCGTCGAGGGACCGCTTCAACAACTGGCACAGCACCAGGCAGCGGGTGGCCGAGCACGCGTTGGGCCGCACGGCCGTGGTCGTCAACGCGCTCACCTCGGCCGAGGCGGAGGAGGTGTTCCAGCGGGATTCGCTCGCGGCCGCGTTGAGCGCGCGGGGGCAGCCGGTGCTGGAGATCGACGACTGGCGGCCGGAGTTCGCGCTGCCGCACGTGTTCCACCACGCCGTGGAGACGCTGGGGCGATTACCCGGCTGGGCGGAGTTCCGCGCGTTCTGCCAGGGCGACGAGGAGGCCGTGGCGATGGTGTGGGGGCCTGCCGCCGACCTGGTCGACCGCGTGACGGGCCGTGGCGTCGAGGGGTCCGTCGCGCGGGCCGCGATGCGGCGGCGGGTCGGCCGGGAGTACGCGGTGTTCGTCCGGTCCCTGTACGTGGCCGCGGCGCTGCGGGAGCGCGGCCTGGACGTGCTGGCGCACCCGTTGGCGGAGACGGTGTTCGGCGTGGACGCGTGGGCGGGCCGGGTGGTGTTCGTGCTGCGCGACGGGCCGCAACGGGCGGAGGAGCTGCTGTTCCAGGCGATGCCCCCGTTCTTCTTCGAACCCGTGCCGGGCTTGGGGAGGGGGTTGCCGTCGGGTGGTGAACTCCACGCCGTGGTGCGGCGGCTGACGCCTGCGCCATGATGTGCCGATGGAGCGGCTGGCCACCACGGAGGCGACACGCGCGCGGATGAGCGGACAACAGTCCCGGGACACCGGGATCGAGGTGGCGCTGCGCCGCGAACTGCACCGGCTCGGGCTGCGGTACCGGGTGCACCGCAGGCCGTTGCGCGCGGTGCGCCGGGAGGCCGACGTGGTGTTCGGCCCCGCGAAGGTCGCCGTGTTCGTCGACGGCTGCTTCTGGCACGCGTGCCCGGAGCACGCCACCTGGCCCAAGCGCAACGGCGAGTTTTGGCGCGCCAAGATCGAGGCGAACCGGGCGCGGGACGCGAACACCGACGTGGTGCTGGCCGAGGCCGGGTGGCTGTCGGTCCGGGTGTGGGAGCACGAGCGGCCCGAGATCGCGGCGGTGCGGGTGCACGAGGCCGTCATCAGCCGCCGTTAGGTCGGCCCGGTGACCGAGCAGGCCGCCATTAGGCTGGCCCGGTGACCGAGCAGCCGATACCGATGATCGACTTGTTCGCCGGCTGCGGCGGCATGACGTCGGGGTTCGTGGCGGCCGGTGGCTACCAGCCGGTCCTGGCGGTCGAGTGGGACCTGCACGCGGCGGCGACGTACGCGGCGAACTTCGGCGAGGACCACATGAGGTGGGCCGACATCGCCACGATCCCGGATGCCGAGATCCCGAGGGCGGACGTGATCATCGGCGGTCCGCCGTGCCAGGGCTTCTCCAGCCTCGGCGCGCAGGACGTGCACGACCCGCGCAACAAGCTGTGGCAGGAGTACATCCGGTTCGTGCGGCACGCCACGCCGAAGGTGTTCGTGATCGAGAACGTCGACCGGTTCCTCGCGTCCGACGAGTTCGCGCTGCTGGAGTCCGAGGCGCGGCCGGGTGGGCTGCTGGAGGAGTACGCGCTCACCGTCGCGCTGCTGCTCGCGGCGGACTTCGGCGTGCCGCAACGCCGCAAGCGCGCGATCGTCATCGGCTCCCGCATCGGTGAGATCCCGATCCCCGCGCCGACGCACGCGCGCGCCGGCGACCTGCCTCGCTGGCACTCGGTGCGCGACGTGCTCGCCGGGCTGCCGGAGCACCCCGCCCGCACGGCGCTGCCCGCCTCGAAGGTCGAGTTCTTCGGCACCGAGGTCCCCGGCCGGTTCAAGGCGGAGGACCTGCACATCGGCCGCAACCCCACGGCGCTGTCGCTCCAGCGCTACCGGTCGATCCCGCCGGGCGGCGGCCGGTTCGACCTGCCGTACGAGCTGATGCCGCGGTGCTGGCAGGAGAAGAAGACCGGGACGACGGACGTGATGGGCCGGATGCGGTGGGACGAGCCGTCCCTGACGATCCGGACCGAGTTCTACAAGCCGGAGAAGGGCCGCTACCTCCACCCGCAGTGGGAGCCGGGGGCGGACGGCCACCGCGTCGACCGGCCGATCACCCATCTCGAAGCGGCCCGCCTCCAGACCTTCCATGACACTTTCGAGTGGTGCGGAACGAAGATCCAGGTGGCGAAGCAGATCGGCAACGCGGTCCCCCCGATGCTGGCGAAAGCGTTGGCACAGCACATAAAGCCGTACCTCAGGGGCATCCAACCGACGCCGTTGTCCTGCCGTCTCTGTCCGCTGTAGACGATCCGGCACCGCCGGGAATTGTCGGACCCCGTCCCTAGCGTTCCCGACATGACCACGACGAGCACTTACGACAGCCAGATCCAACTCGGCCCGATCAGCTACCGGGTGCAGGCCACCGCCCAGCAGGACGTGCTGCTGGAGGTGTTCGGCGCCGATCCGGAGGGCGCGGTCGTCGCCGAGGGCATGATCCGGCTCCCCGTCACCGGCGGCGCGGCGGTGGGCAAACTGCTCTCCCGCGTCCTCGACGGACTGACCAGGATGGGCGCTCCACCGACGGTTCGTCCGCAGCCCGCGAACGCCAAGCAGCCGTGGACGGCCGAGCTGGACGAGGAACTGCGCGAAGCCTGGCTCACCCCGACCGACCAGGGGTCCGTGGCGGACCTGATCCGGTCGCTGGCCGAGCGGATGGGCCGTTCCCCGACGTCCATCCGCTCCCGCCTGCCCCGAGTGGGCTGCGACCCGGACATCGTCGGCAGGCCCCTGTCGCCGGACGCCGCGCGGGTCCTCGGCGTGAAGCCGTGATCACCCGCAGGGTGCTGTCCACGCTCTTCCGCCGGGCTGTGCGGATCGCTCTCACCGCAGGGGAATCGGCGGGAGAACGCGTCTGCTCCCCGTGGCGGACCACGGGGAGCAGGCACGGCAGGGGTTGCAGGGTCAGAGGGCTACCAGCCCGTCAGGCCGGCCCCGAACGGGTAGAGGGGGTTGCCGTAGGTGCTGGGCACCGGCTGGCCCGCGTCGATCCTGGCGCGGATCTCGGCCCGCTGGGCCGGGGTCGCCGCGAGGTCGTAGGGCAGGTCCCACTGCTCGGTGGCGTCGGCCGGGATGTCGGTCCCACCGGGCCGGAGGACGTCGTTCAGGCTGCGGGGCAGCTGCCACGGGAGCTTGCCGCGAGGCGTGTAGTCGCCGAAGAGCAGGCTCGCGAGCGCCGGTCCCATCTCCTCACCTCCTCGGTAGGTGACCACGATGGAGCTGGCCAGGTCGTGCCACTCGGTGATGACGTAGGGGCGCGGCATGACGAGCACCACGACGACGGGAATGCCCTGGCGCTGGAAGTTCTGGATGATCGCCAGCTGGTCGGCGGGCAGGTACGGCTGCTCCTTCACCCAGCTCGTGGCGTGGGTGTAGGAGGTCTCGCCCACCGCCACCACGGCGAGTTTCGGAGCTGGCCCGGTGTCCTGGTGGACGTTCACGCCCGCTTGGGCCGCTCTGGTCCTGATCGCTTCGAGCATGGTCTGGGAGCCGTACTCCTGGTGGAGGAAGCTGGTCCAGACGCAGCACGCGGCCGTGTCGTTGGCGCGCGGTCCGGCGACCACGATGTTGTCCCCCGCGTTCAGGCGGACCGGGAGGGTGCCGTTGTTCTTGAGGAGGGTCATGGCTTCGCGCGACGCCTGGTTGGCGAGCGCGGTGTAGGCGGGGGTGTGGAACCGGTAGGGCCCGTTCACCGGGTCGCCGTAGGGGTTCTCGAAGATGCCGAGCTGGAACTTCAGCCGGAGGACCCGCCGGACGGCGTCGTTGATGCGAGCGGCGGGGACGTTGGCGGTGAAGTTGGCGATGGTGAAGCCGACCGCGCCGGGGTCGGCGCCGCCCATGACGTCCGACCCGGCGTTGGCCGCGCCGACCCACGAACCGGAGGGCAGCCAGTCGGTGGTGATCAGACCGGTGAAGCCGAGGTTCTGGCGCAGGTAGGCCAGGATCTTGGCGCTGTCGCCCGCTCCGGGGCCGCCGGGGTCGATCAGGGAGCTGCCCGCGTAGCCGGGCATGATGTTGACCGCGCCCGCTTCCATCGCGGCCCGGAACGGGATCAGGTGGTACTTCACGGTCACCTGGTCGTATACGATGAGCGCCTCACCACCGGCGCCCTCACCCGGCCAGTGCTTGACCGTGGCCAGCACGGACGCCGGGTTCAGCTCGGGGCCGCCCTGCAACCCCGAGACGAGGGCGCGGACCTGGGCGGCGGCGACATCCGCGCTCTCGCCGTTGCCCTCCTGAATGCGGGGGTAGAGCACCTTGGTGCCGACCTCGGCCAGCGGGCCCAGCACGCCTCGGGTGCCGACCTCCAACTGCTCGCGGCGCTGCATGTCGCCGAGCTTGTAGTCCAGCGGGTAGTTCTTGGCCGCGGCCAGTGCGCTCTGCGTCGGGTAGGTGGTCTTGTAGCCGTGGATCGTGTCGCCCGCCGAGACGGTGGGGATGCCCAGCCTGGTCCCGGCACCCGTGAGCAGCACGTTGTGCAGGTCCTGCGCCTCAGCGGGCCCGAAGTGCCAGCCGGACTGCGGGAACTGCTGGGCGTTGTAGAACATCTGGTAGGCCTTCTCCTCGATCGTCATGCGACCGAGGAGGTCGTTCACCCGCGTCTCGACCGGCTGGCGCCAGTCCTCGTACGGCTCGACGGTGCCGTTCTTGTTGAGGTCGCGGCTGCCGTTGACGGTGCGGACACCGTCGTTGACCGTGGTGAGGGTCGGCAGGTAGAGGCTGAAGGTGCGGATGTTCGAGGCGCTGGTGGCGTTCGCGCCGTCGACCGCGACGACGTACCACTTGTACGTCCAGCGGTCGGAGATGTCCCAGGTCGGCGTGTAGGTGGTGCTCGTGGTCTCGGCGACCTTCGTGTAGAGGTCGATCAGGTTGCCGGAGGCGGCGAAGTCGTAGTCGGTGCGGCTGACGTTGAGCCACACCTGGTAGCGGACGGTCCCGCCGACGGCCGCCCAGGAGAACGCGGGTCGCCGGGTGGTGGTGATCATGGCGTTGTCGGCGGGCGCGGCCAGGGCGAAGCGGCCGGTGACGGCGGGCGCCTTGGTCGGGCCGGACAGCAGGGGCGCGGTGGTCGCGGACTCGTCGACCGTGCCGAAGACCTGGAACTCCCACAGCGAGTAGCCGTAGCCGGTCGCACGGGCCGTGCCGTTGAACCGCAGGTACCGGCCGGTGCCGCTGACGGTCAGGTTCTCCGTGCCGCCCGCGCCGGTGGTGGTCGAGTAGATGGGCGTCCAGGCGTTGCCGTCGTTGGACACCTCGATCCGGTAGCCCCTGGCGTAGGCGGACTCCCAGGCCAGCGAGACGCGGTTGATCGTGGCGGTGGCGCCGAAGTCGACGCGCAGCCACTGCCCGTCGCTGCCGTGCTGGCTCGACCAGCGGGTGTTCGCTCGGCCGTCCAGTGCCGCGGCGGGCGCGTTGCCGCCCTCCCACGAAGACGCGGAGACCTGCTTGAACTGGGAGATCGGCGTGCCCCCGATCGGACCGCTACCGGTGGTGCCGTAAACCTGGAACTCCCAGAGGGAGTAGCCGTAGCCGTTCGCGCGGGTGGTGCCGGTCAGCCGCACGTAGCGGCCGTTGCCGGTCACGGCCAGCGTCTGGTTGCCGCCCGTGCCCGTCGTGGTGGTGTAGATCTGCGTCCACGCGGTGCCGTTGGCCGAGGTCTCGATGCGGAAGGCCGTGCCGTGGGCGGCCTCCCAGTTGAGCACGACCTGGTCGATGGCCGCGGTGGCTCCCAGGTCGACCTGGATCCACTGCGGGTCGGCGAAAGCGCTGGACCAGCGCGTGCCGGGGTCTCCGTCGGTGGCGGCGGTCGCGGGCGTGCCCGCGTTCTCGGTGGTCGAGGCGGTGGTGGGTTTGCCCTGTGACAGCAGGGTGCCCGCGGCCTCCGCCGGGCGAGCGGTCGAGAGGAGGTAGCCCGCGAGCAGCGACGCGACCACCGCGAACACGAGCAGCAATCCTCTGCCCCGGTGTCGGGACAGGGGGTGGACGAGGGTTGAGAAGGGCATGGCGACTCCTGGCAGGGCGAGAGCACGGGTCGGCGCCGCCGGCGATGGTGCGGGATCGACGGCGGTGCCGACACTTGGGAGAGCGCTCTCCCGATCAGCGTTGTGCACCCGGCCCGAATCGTCAAGACGTCCGACAACCGGTTCTTTTCGAGCCGCTCGACCGCGGCGCGAGCGGGGCCGACTAGGGTCCGAAGGGTGTTGGTGCTGCACGGCCTGTGCACGGTCGATGGTCGGTTGGCGCTGTGGGCGGAAGACTCACGGCCTGCCGAACGCGCCTCCGGCGAACCCGGCCCTGACGTGGCCGCGCATCCGTTCGCGGTCGGCAGCGACGTGCTGCTGGACCTGCTCGGTGACGGCAAGGCCGACACGGCGGTGGTGCGGTTGCCGTCGTCCCCGTCGACGCCCGCGGCCTCGCCGGAGCTGATGCGCGACCCGCTGACCGCGGGTCCGGCTCACGGGGGCGCGGCGCGGCTGCGGGGCTGGCTCGTGCCGACGGTGGTCGTAGACGTGCCGCCGGAGTCGGTGCCCGACTGCCGGACCGGGGCTTCGGTCCGGTACTTGGCGGACGTCGCCGAGTTCGCGCGCGACCTGGTGGCGCGCGGTCGGGTGCTGCCGTCGATCGACGCGCACGACCCGGTCGCCCGCTGGGTGCCCGCGCTGTCCGGGGTGGACTCGATGCGGTTCGCCTCGCTGCGCGACTCGATGCCGCCCGTGTGCCGTGGCGCGGAAGGCGTGGGGAGTCCGGACTCGGCGTTGCGCGGCGTGCTGACCACGTTGGTGGACAACGGGGTTCGGGCCGCGCTGGGCCGGTCGGTGTCGTTGACCAGGGGGCGCACGGCGGTCGACCTGTGGTTGCGCGCGCTGGTCGGTGAGCCGGTGTTCGAGGCCGACGGCGCGGATCTGGTGGAGTTGCGGGCGAAGCTCGGCGCGTGGCGGGCGGGTGTCGAGCGGGACCAGGCGGTGCGCGTGTGCTTCCGGCTCAGCTCGCCGGACCAGGGCGGGTTCGCGAACGAGGGGTGGCGGCTGGAGTTCCTGCTCCAAGCGGTGGACGAGCCGAGCGTGGTCGTGCTCGCCGAGCAGGCGTGGCGGGACGACGGCGTGCTGTGGCGGTGGGTCGACCACCCGCAGGAGTTGCTGCTGGCCGATCTCGGGCGGGCCAGCAGGCTTTACCCGGAGTTGGACGTGGCGCTGCGGGAACGACACCCGACGAGGCTGGACCTGGACGCGGCCGGGGCGTACGAGTTCCTGACCCGTGCCGCGCTGCTCGCGCAGGCCGGGTTCGGGGTGCTGCTGCCGACGTGGTGGCGCGAACCGCGGACGCTCGGGTTGAGGTTGACGACCACGACGGCCAAGCGCGGCGATCCGGGCGTGGTGGAGTCGGAGAGCAAGCTCGGGCTCAAGGCGCTGGTGGGGTACCGGTGGGACCTGGCGCTGGGCGAGGACCGGCTGACCGAGGAGGAGCTGGCCGAGCTGGCGGCGGCGAAGATGCCGCTGGTGAAGGTGCGCGGGCAGTGGGTGCACGTCGACCAGCAACGGCTCGTCGCCGGGCTCGCGTTCCTCAAGCGCGGCGGAACCGGGCGGATGCCCGCGGAGCAGGTGCTGCTGCAGTCGTGGTCGGAACCGGAGGATGACAAGCTGCCGCTGCCGGTCACCGGTGTGCACGGCGACGGCTGGCTGGGCGACCTGCTGTCCGGGCAGGCCGAGCAGCGGCTCGAACTGGTGGAGCCGCCCGCGGGCCTGCACGCCACGTTGCGGCCGTACCAGGTGCGCGGGTTGGCGTGGCTGGCGTTCCTCGACGAGCTGGGGCTGGGCGCGTGCCTCGCCGACGACATGGGGCTCGGCAAGACCGTGCAACTGCTGGCGCTGGAGGCGTGGAAGCGGCAGGACGGCAAGCGGCCGCCGACGTTGGTGGTCTGCCCGATGTCCGTGGTCGGCAACTGGCAGCGCGAGGCCGCGCGGTTCACGCCGGGGCTGGCCGTGCACGTCCACCACGGCAGCGACCGGCTGTCCGGCAGGGAGCTGCGCGACGCCATCGCCGCTCACGACCTGGTGATCACGACGTACGCGATCGCGACCCGCGACGCGCTGCGGCTGGCCGAGGTCGAGTGGGACCGGGTCGTGCTGGACGAGGCGCAGAACATCAAGAACGCCTCCACCCGGCAGTCTCGGGCCGTCCGCGGGTTCCCGGCGCGGCACCGGGTCGTGCTGACCGGCACGCCGGTGGAGAACCGGCTGGCGGAGCTGTGGTCCCTGATGGACTTCGCCAATCCGGGCATCCTGGCGACGCTGAACACGTTCCGGGCGCGCTTCGCCATCCCGATCGAGCGCTACCGCGACGAGGAGGCGGCCGTGCGACTGCGCAAGATCACCGCGCCGTTCGTGTTGCGGCGCCTCAAAACCGATCCGCGGATCATCGACGACCTGCCGGACAAGCTGGAGATGAAGCAGCTCTGCACGCTCACCACCGAGCAGGCGACGCTCTACCGCGCGGTGGTGAACGACATGCTGGAACGGATCGAGGACGCGTACGGCTTGCAGCGCAAGGGGATGGTGATCGCAGGCATGTCGAAGCTCAAGCAGGTCTGCAACCACCCCGCTCAGCTGCTCGGCGACGGCTCGCGCGTCGCGGGCCGCTCCGGCAAGCTCGACCGGCTGGAGGAGGTGCTCGAAGAGGTCATCGCCGACGGTGACAAGGCGTTGTGCTTCACCCAGTTCACCAAGTTCGGCACCATGATCGTTCCGCACCTGGCCGCGAAGTTCGACACGGAGGTCCTCTTCCTGCACGGCGGAACGCCCAAGGGGGCCCGCGACCGGATGGTCGAGCGGTTCCAGTCCGTCACCGGCCCGTCGATCTTCGTGCTGTCGCTGAAAGCGGGCGGCACCGGCCTCAACCTGACGGCCGCCAACCACGTCATCCACCTCGACCGCTGGTGGAACCCCGCAGTCGAGGACCAGGCCACCGACCGCGCGTTCCGGATCGGGCAGCGCAACCACGTGCAGGTGCGGAAGTTCGTCTGCATCGGCACGCTGGAGGAGAAGATCGACCTGATGATCGAGGAGAAGCGGTCGCTGGCTCAACTCGTCGTCGGCGCGGGCGAGAACTGGCTGACCGAGCTGTCGACCGGTCAACTGCGCGAACTGCTCACGCTGTCCCCGGAGGCCGTCGGTGGTTGAGTGGCACGGCATCCCGAAACCCGCCTCGCACCCGATCCGCGTCGCGGGCGGGCTCACGCTGCGCAGCAAGCGCGGCGAGGTCGCGCAGACGTGGTGGTCGCGGCGGTTCATCGAGGTGCTGGAGTCGTTCGGCATGGGCGGCCGCCTGGACCGGGGTCGCGCCTACGCGCGCACCGGCCAGGTCATCAGCATGTCCCTCTCGACCAGCCTCGTCGTCGCGCTGATCGTGGGCACCCGGCCCGAGCCGTACCGCGCGCGGATCGGCGTGAAGAAGTTCAACGACGAGGAGTGGCGCCGCATCGAACGCGCCCTGGCGGGGCAAGCGATCTTCGCCGCCAAGCTCCTGGCCGGTGAGATGCCACCCGAGGTCGAAGGCGTGTTCACGGAGCTGGGCCTGACCCTGTTCCCCGAGACCATGCGGGAACTGTCGATGGACTGCACCTGCCCCGACTGGCAGGCGCCCTGCAAACACCTCGCCGCGACCTGCTACCTGCTGGCCGAGTCGTTCGACACCGACCCTTTCGAGATCTTCGCCTGGCGGGGTCGCGACCGCGAGGAACTGCTGGAGAACCTGCGAGGGTTGCGCGGCTCGCTCCAGGTGCGGGAGGAGCGGGAGGAGCGGGCGGTGGTCCCGCTGGAGGACTGCCTGGACGGGTACTGGGAACGGCCGCCCGCTTCGGCTGTTCCTGTGCCGGATCTTGTTGTTGAACATCCTGATGCGCTGTTGGATCAGCTTGATCCGCTGTCGTTGGTTGTTCGGAAGCGGAAGGTCGTTGATGTTCTTCGGCCTGTTTATCGTTTGATGGTTCGGGGTTTTTGAGTGGTTGCGTCTGGTTGAGGCGTGGACGGAGGGCTTGGGGTGGAGGGCTTGGGGTGGCTTCGGCTTGCGTCGTGCTGTGGCCGATTTGACTCGGGGACCCCTTGATTTGACCCTTGATCGGGCTAAAAGGGCAGGTGGTAAGCCTGCCCGATCACCAATTTTAAGGGTCAAATCCCCCGAGTAAAATCGGCCACGTTTGTTGCCCTGCCTCACGTAGGCGGTGGGTTGGGTGGCTTGAGTGCTGTGCCGTAGGTGGTTGGCCAGTGTGCTGAGTTGGCTCGGCTGCCGTTCCGTGGTGGGTTGGGTGGCTTGAGTGCTGTGCCGTAGTTGGTTGGCCGGCGTGCTGGGCTGGCTCGGCTGGCTCAGCTGGCGTTCCGTGGTGGGTTGGTCGGCTCAGCCGCCATTCCGCAGTGGCTCGACCAGTTGGTGCTGTGTGTCGTGGGTTGTCGGCTCGGTGGCCGTTCCGTATTGGGTTGGCCCGCTTCGTGCTGTGCAACGGTTGTGGTGGTCAGCCTCCTGCTACTGATGGGAGGACCTGTAGTTCGCAGCCGTCGTGGAGGATGGTTTCCGTGCCTGCCAGGCGGCGGCATTCTTCGCCGTCCACGTAGAAGTTGACGTAGCGGCGGAGGGCTGAGCGTTCGTCTCGTAGGCGGCGGTCCAGTAGTGGGTACTTCGCTGCCAAGGCGTCCAAGGTGGTGCCCAGGGTGGATGCGTCGGCTACTTCCAGTTCCAGTTTGGCGTTGCCGTTCACCGCTGATCTGAGTACGCCGGGGACCAGGACGACGACCCTCATTCGGGGATCACCGCTGCTCGTACGGTGAGGACGTCCGGTAGGTGTTCGACCACCCGGTTCCAGTGGTCGCCCTCGTCCGCGCTGGCGAAGACCTCTCCTGTGCGGGAGCCGAAGTAGACGCCCGCCGGGTCGCCGGTGTCCACGCAGAGGGCGTCGCGGAGGACCGAGCTGTAGAAGCCGGAGTCGGGTAGGCCTTGGTCCAGTGCCGTCCAGGACTTGCCCGCGTCTTCGGTGCGGTAGACGCGGCACTTCGCGTCCGGCGGGAACCTGCGTTCGTCGGCCTCGATGGGGAAGCTGTAGACGACGTCCGGTTTGTGGGGGTGGACGACCATGGCGAAGCCGAAGTCCGTTGGCAGGCCGTCGGCGATGGACTCCCAGGTGTCGCCGCCGTTGTCGCTGCGGTACACGCCGTGGTGGTGTTGCAGGTACATCCTGTCCGGCTGCCGCGGGTTGGTGGCGACCTTGTGGACGCACTGGCCGAACTCCGGGTACTCCTCGGGCAGGAAACCGACCCTGACCCCGGTGTTGCTGGGACGCCAGTTGGCGCCGCCGTCGGTGGTCTTGTAGACGCCGCCGGTGGACATGGCCACGAGCACGCGCTGGTCGTCGGCCGGGTGCGGCAGGACGGTGTGGACGGCTTGGCCGCCACCGCCGGGCTCCCAGTCGGGGCGGTGGGGGTGGTTCCAGAGGCCTTCCACCAACGTGTAGGTGAGGCCGCCGTCGGTGGAGCGGAACAGCGCCGACGGTTCGGTGCCCGCGTAGACCACCTCGGGGTGGGAAGCCGGGCCGGGGGCGATCTGCCAGACGCGGGCCAGCGAGGCTTCCGTGCTCGCCGGGAACGCGACCGGGGCGTGGTCGGGTTCCTGCCAGGTCAGGCCCAGGTCGTCGCTGGTCGAGATGCTGGGGCCGAAGTGCTCGCTGGTGACGCCCGCGAGGACCCTGGGGACGGCGCCCCTGGTGTCGATCGCCACGGCGTACACCTCCGTCATGGCGTGGTGTGGACCGGTGAAGTCCCAAGTCTTGCGACCATCACCGCTGGTCGCGAGCCAGAGGCCCTTGCGCGTGCCGATGGCGAGCAGAACCGTGTCGCCCATGTGGTGCACCTCCCGAGTGTGACTTCCGGCACGCTACGCCGGAGGTCCGACAATTTCCCGTCACAGCCACCAGCCCGCTTAAGTTACTGACTGGTAGCGTGCGGCGCAGCGGACATGACCCGAAGGGAGCCACGGTGGCGGACTCGCTGTTCGACCCCAACAGCTACGACCCCGAGCACCTCGACGAGGAGAGCAGGCGGCTGCTGCGGGCGACGATCGACTGGTTCGAGAACCGCGGGAAGCGGCAGCTGACCGCGGACGACCAGGAACGGGTCTGGTACACCGAGTTCCTCGACTTCGTGAAGCGCGAGAAGCTGTTCGCGAAGTTCCAGACGCCTGCGGCGAACGCCGACGGCGACCCGGACAAGCGCTGGGACGCCGCGCGCAACGCCGCGCTGAGCGAGGTGCTGGGCTTCTACGGCCTCCAGTACTGGTACGCCTGGCAGGTCACGATCCTGGGCCTCGGGCCGATCTGGATGAGCGACAACGCCACCGCCCGCAAGCGCGCGGCCGACCTGCTCGACGACGGCGCGGTGTTCGCGTTCGGCCTGTCGGAGAAGGAGCACGGCGCGGACGTCTACTCCACCGACATGGTCCTGACGCCGGACGAGAACGGCGGCTTCAAGGCCAACGGCGGCAAGTACTACATCGGCAACGGCAACGTGGCGGGCATGGTGTCGGTGTTCGGCCGCCGGGCCGACGTCGAGGGCGCCGACGGCTACGTGTTCTTCGCCGTCGACAGCCAGGACGAGCACTTCCACCTGGTGCAGAACGTGGTCGACTCGCAGATGTTCGTCAGCGAGTTCCGCCTGGAGGACTACCCGGTCTCCGCGGACGACCTGCTGCACAGCGGCGCCGACGCGTTCAGCGCGGCGCTCAACACGGTCAACGTCGGCAAGTTCAACCTGTGCACGGCGTCGATCGGCATCAGCGAGCACGCGTTCTACGAGGCGATCACCCACGCGCACAACAGGATCCTCTACGGCAACCCGGTCACGGACTTCCCACACGTGCGGCAGAGCTTCGTGGACGCCTACGCGCGGCTGGTCGCGATGAAGCTGTTCTCCGACCGCTCGGTGGACTACTTCCGCTCGGCCTCCCCGGAGGACCGCCGCTACCTGCTGTTCAACCCCATCACCAAGATGAAGGTGACCAGCGAGGGCGAGCAGGTGATCGACCTGCTGTGGGACGTGATCGCTGCCAAGGGCTTCGAGAAGGACACGTACTTCGCCAGGGCTGCCCGCGACATCCGCGCCCTGCCGAAGCTGGAGGGCACGGTGCACGTGAACTTGGCGCTGGTGCTCAAGTTCATGCCGAACTACCTGTTCAACCCGACCGAGTACCCGGCGGTGCCGACCCGGCACGACGCGGCGGACGACGAGTTCTTCTTCCGCCAGGGTCCGGCTCGCGGCCTCGGCCAGATCCGGTTCACCGACTGGGAAGTGCCGTACCACGCGTTCGCGGACGTGCCCAACGTCCAGCGCTTCCACGACCAGGCGGTGGCGTTGAAGACGCTGCTCACCACGGCCGCGCCGGACGCCGCCCAGCAGAAGGACCTGGACTTCCTGCTGAACCTGGGCCACCTGTTCACGCTCGTGGTCTACGGCCAGCTGGTCCTGGAGCAGGCCGAGCTGACCGGCGCCGATCGCGACGTCCTCGACCAGGTCTTCGACGTGCTCGTCCGGGACTTCTCCGGGTACGCGGTCGCCTTGCACGGCAAGGCTTCCTCGACCGACGCGCAGCAGGCGTGGGCGTTGTCCCAGGTCCGCAAGCCGGTCGTCGACGACGCCCGGTTCGGCCGCGTCTGGGAGCAGGTCAAGGCGCTGTCCGGCGCGTACGAGACCCGGCCCTAGACCGGGACGACCCGACCGACCTCACGGCCGCCGCCGAGCACCGGCACGCTCAGGTGCTCGGCGGCGGCCGAGACGTCGAAACCCAGCTCCCGCAACGCCACCAGCGCGATGGCCGTCGTGGCGCGGGCGCTGCCGTCGATCACCTTCACCGCCACCGCGTGCCCTGCCGCGGTCGCCAGCACCAGCACGCCTTCCGCGCCGCCCTTGGCCAGCACGCCGGGCAGCGGCCGCATGACCTCGGTGTTCACGTGTGCCTGCTCTCCACGAAAACGGACCTCGTCACCTCAGCGAGCGGAACGTGCACTTCGGGCCTCCAGGTGACGGACGAGCTCGGACAGCGACGCGTTCACCACGAGGTAGATCAACGCCACCACGAGGAACGTCTGGATGAGCAGGTGGCTGGAGTTTGCCAGGCAGCGCCGCCGGAACAGCAGGCGACCGCTAGCAGGACCACGACCGACAACGTTGTCCAACGCAGGAAACCCGAGGCCAACGGTCCGGATCGAGAGCGGTCAACGGTTTCAGGCGCGCGCGAGCACGGCCTCGACGATCACGTTGTCCCGGTAGCTGCTCGCCGTCTGGTCGAACGTCCCGCCGCACGTCACCAGCCGCAACTCCGACGCCGGGGTCGGGCCGTAGACCAGGTCGGTCGGGAACGCCGCCTTGTCGACCGAGTACGTCCTGTCCACCAGGAACTTCACCGCGCTGCCGTCCGCCCGCTCCACGAACACCTCGTCGCCGGGCTTGAGGTCGCCCAGCCGGAAGAACACGCCGGGACCGGTCTTGGAGTCCACGTGGCCCGCGATCACCGCGGGCCCCGCGTCGCCGGGTGCGACGCCGTCGGCGAACCACCCGAGCACGTCGGCCCGGTCCGGCGGCGCCAGCACGCCCGTCCTGGTGTCCACGACGGTCTGGGTGACCACGTTGTCGACCGCGATGGCCGGGATGCGCACGGACACCGGCCGGGGCGCGGTGGCCCCCTCGTCCCCGCCCGGCTTCACGACGTACGCGCCCAGGACCAGCACGCCGATCGCGAGGGCGATCTTCCCCTTGCTCACGGCGCGACCCGGTCCCGCCGCGACCAGAGGACGGCCGCGCACACCAGCACCGCGGCGAACGGCACCACGGGCCACTCGGTCGACCCCTCGCCGTCGGCCATGCCGCCCCAGCCGGTCTCCTGGCCGCCGCCGGGCACGACCTCGGAGGCCTTCGCGTCGGCCCGGATCGTCGCGGTGACCTTGCCGTCGAGCTCCAGCACGACCACGGTGTACACGCCGCCCGGCACGATGGTCGCCGTCAGGCTGACCGGATCGGCCCCCCGGGGCACGACCTGGAGCACGACCGTCTCCGGGGCGATCGACGCGTAGAGCGTCGGCTCGGCGTACACAGCCTGCTTCACGACCGCCGTGCCCTCGCGGACGAGGTCCGCGGACGTGGCGCGCGGGGCCGCGTTGACCACCCTGATCCGAGCCTGTCCGCTCCCGGGGAGGCTGATGTCGTCGTCCAGCACCTTCAGCGCCAGCCGGTCGGTGTTGCCGAGCCCGGCGACGGTGTACGCCTTGCCCTGGCCCGCGTTCACGGTCGTGCTCACGGCCGCCTTGGCGCCGGGGTCGGAGCCCAGCGGACGCCACTCGATCGTGTAGCTGCCCGGCTCGACGCGCCGGTAGTCCAGGAGGTCGCCGTAGTCGACGCCGGTCGTGCGCACGGCCGTGCCCGCGGCCGGGACGATCGTGATGTCCTGGCTGTCGGTGCCCGGCGCCAGGTGCGCCAACCGGATGTACGTGCCCGTGGCGGCGTGCGCCGGGGGCGTCAGGACGAGGAGGAGCAGCAGGACCACACCAGCGCGGACGGCTCGCACCGCGTACCTCCCTCCGCAGGTCCGGATCACGATCTCGACGGTACAGCGCGCGGAGGCCGTGCTGGGAATGGAAAAGCAAGAGCCGCCAGCCCTGTGCGGGTTGGCGGCTCTCGCGAGTCCGATGGACTCGATGAGTCAGGAGACTCGGATCAGCCGAGCGGACGAACAGACTGGGCCTGCGGGCCCTTCTGGCCCTGTCCGATCTCGAACTCCACGCGCTGGTTCTCCTCCAGGCTGCGGTAGCCGCTGGCCTGGATCTCCGAGTAGTGCACGAACACGTCGGCGCCACCGTTGTCCGGGGAGATGAAGCCGAAGCCCTTCTCCGAGTTGAACCACTTCACGGTGCCTTCTACGGCCATCTGGCTACTTCTCCTCTAACAGGTGCGCTGGGACCGAAGTCGCAGTTGCGGCAACTCCCGCCTGACCCGGAGGAAAGCTTCGCGCCCGCAACGTCGTTCCGCGAGCGTGGTCAAACACGAACACAGAAACTTTTACGACCTCGGACAGTCAACCACGCGCAACCTGCGCGCGTCGAGCTGAGATTTTTTGGGCGCTCCCAACTGCTACGCTCGGCCATCCGCGGTCACTCTGCGACGCACGTCGACCCGTCCCGCCGACCGAGCCCGAGGAGCGCCGCCATGCCGGAACCGGTCCTGCTGTCCATCGCCACGGCGGTCGTCACGAAGGCCGTGACGGGCCTGTACGAGTTGGTGAAGGCGAAGTTCTCCGGCGACCCCGTGGCCACCGCCGCGCTGGAGGCCGCCGAGGGCGCGGCCGCCGACTCCGCCGCGGTCGCCGAACTGGGCGAGGCGCTGGAGCGGGCGGAGATCGAGGACCCGGCGTTCGGCGAGAGGCTGCGCGGCGAGTGGGAGAAGTCGACCACCGTCACCCAGTCCGGCCACGTCACGAACCAGATCTCCGGCACCGTGCACGGCAAGGTGCTCCAGGCGGGCGACATCCAGGGCGGCGTGAGCTTCTAGGCCCGCCACCGGACCGAACCGACCGGGCTCCGCACCAGTGGGCGTAATGTCCACTTCACCAGTGCGAACCGGAAGGGACCACCACCAGTGTCCGTCCTCCTGTCGCAGTCGACGGGCCCAGACCTGGTCAGCTCCGGCAGCGAGCGCCTGCTGTTCTTCTTCGTCGGGCTCGTCGTCACGTTCGTGCTCATCCGGATCAGCGTCCGGCTGATCCGCGCCAAGGTCCGCTGGTGGCCGGGCAACATCACGCCCGGCGGCACGCACATCCACCACGTCGTGTTCGGCACGGTCTTCATGCTCGTGGGCGGCGTGGCGGGGTTGGCGGCACCGGACGACGTGCACTGGCTGCGGCTCTCGGCGGCGGCCCTGCTGGGGGTGGGCGCGGCGCTGGTGCTGGACGAGTTCGCGCTCATCCTGCACCTGAGGGACGTGTACTGGACCAAGAACGGCAGGCTGTCGGTCGACGCGGTGTTCCTCGCGATCGGCATGACGGGCCTGCTGCTGCTCGGCGCGCGTCCGCTGGGCTACGACGACTTCCTCACGCCCGGTCAGACGGGCGGTGACACCGTGCTGCTCCGGCTCCTGGCGGTCCTGGTCAACATCGGCTTCGCGATCATCGCGCTGCTGAAGGGCAAGATCTGGACCGGGCTGCTCGGACTGCTCGTCCCGGTGCTGCCGGAGATCGGCGCGCTTCGGCTCGCGCGGCCCGGTTCACCGTGGGCGCGGTGGAGGTACGCGGACGATTCCCGCAAACTCCGACGCGCGTACCGAAGGGAAGCGCGCGTCCGCCAACCACTCATCCGGATGAAGATCAGGATTCAGGAGTTCATCTCCGGTCGACATGATCTTCCGGATTAAGTGGCGATCGCCCCGGCTTTCACCGGAGCAATCGCCGCCCGATTAATTGATAACGATGTTGTTGGCGGCGCAGAGCGCGACAAGATCGTTGACGCACAGTTCCGCTGACTTGACGACGCCCTCGGCGACCAGTCGACGAACGGTCGGTTTGGTGATCAGGTCGGCGCCCAGGAGGACCGATTTCACGTCGCGCTTGGCGACGAGGTCCCTGAGGTTGCCGGTGGCGAGGTCGTCCGCGCCGTCCATGTCACCCTTGGCGACGGCGATCGCGAGCCGTGCGGCGGCTTCGGCCTCGTCCCTGATGGGCTTGTAGACGGTCATGCACTGCTCGCCGCGCAGGATGGCCTGCAGGCCCGCCAGGGTGGCGTCCTGGCCGGTCACCGGCACCTTGATGCTCTTGGCCTTGAGGACCTCGATCACGGCGCCCGCGAGGCCGTCGTTCGCGGCGATGACGCCGTCGACCTTGCCGCCGTTGGCATCGAGGATCTCCTCGAACTTCTGCTTGCCGATGATCGGGTCCCACTGGTCGATGGCCTCGCTCTTGACCAGCTTCAGCGCGCCGGACTCGTACTTCGTGCCCATCTTGCGGCGCTGGCCGTCGGCGAACAGCGTGGCGTTGTTGTCCGTCGGAGCGCCCTGGATCTCGATGATCTGGCCGCCCGGCCTGTCGCCCAGGCAGGACAGCAGGCCCTCTGCCTGCAGTTCTCCCACGTTGATGTTGTCGAACGACACGTAGAACTCGGCGGTGCCGCCGAGGGTGACCCGGTCGTAGTTGATGACCGGGATCTTCGCCTCCTGGGCCTTGCGCTCGACGGCGGCGCCGCCCTCGGGGCTCAGCGGCGTGGTCATCAGGACCTTCACCCCGCGCTTGATCATGTCGTCCGCGATGCTCGCGAACTTCGCCTCGTCGCCATCAGCGTTCTCGATGAGCGGCTCGATGCCGGCGAAGCCCAGCGCCTGGGAGAGGAGGGGGCGGTCCTGGTCCTCCCACCTGGCGGACGAAGTCCGGTCGGGGAGGATCACACCGACCGTGGGCTTCACCTTCGGCCCGGTCGACTTGGTGCCCGCGTCCGTCGCCGATCCGCAGGACGCGACGAGCAACACCAAAAGACCGCATGAGGTCGCACGTGCAAGTCTTCGCATTCGCCAGTCCCTTGCAACTGAAGTCATCTGTGACCCCAAATATGAGAATGCGAAAGTTCATACCGCCGAGGGTGCTTTCGTCAAGCCTGACTTGCGCACGAGTGGGAAATCTCCACGCCTGGACCACCCTTCTGAACCTTTTCCGGCTTGACGCGTACTTCTTTCCTCGAACTGTCATCACGCACCGCACGTGAACGACTACGGTTTGCTTCTTCGGGGTTTGGCGAAGACTCCTACCAACGGCGCTGACGCGGACCGCACTTCTGTGTCAGGGTGTCGCCCTTGACAGGGCGTCGGGGGCCGTGTCGTGGGTGGACCATGGTTCGGGTGTGAGGAGACAGCACAGGTGAGAACACGGAAGATCGTTCCCTCAGCGCTGGTGGTGGCCACTACCGTGGCCTTGCTGGCGGCGGGGACGCAGGCGGCGGGCGGGGCTCCCGCCGCGGCCTCCCAACAGGGCACCACCGAGTACACGGTGATCCTGGAGGACGGGCGCAACCGCGACATGGCGATCGGGGACATCCGCGCCGCGGGCGGTGAGGTCACCCGCGTGAACGACGCGGTGGGCGTGCTGACGGTGAAGGCACCGGCGGCCGGGTTCATCGAGGAGGTGTCGGCCTCCGACTCCGTGCTCGGTGCGGCCCACGTGAAGCCGGTCGGCCACTCCCCCGCGCAGCCGAAGGCGACGCGGGAGCAGGTGAAGCGCGCCGAGGTCGAGTCGGAGAACAAGACCACCACGCCGAACGCCTCGCCGAAGGGCGCGAAGGCGAACACCGCGGGGCTCGACCCGCTGGACGGCGACCTCTGGGGCCTGAAGATGGTCCGCTCGGACATCGCGCGCGCCAAGCAGGCCGGTGACAAGCGGGTGTACGTCGGCATCCTGGACACGGGCGTCGACGGCACCCACCCGGACATCGCGCCGAACTTCAACGACGCGCTGTCGCGCAACTTCACCATCGACATCCCGAACGACTCAGACGGCGGCGTGTTCGACGGCCCGTGCGAGTTCCGCGGCTGCGTCGACCCCGCCAACCACGACGACGGCGGCCACGGCACGCACGTCGCGGGCACCATCGGCGCGGCGGCCAACGGCTTCGGCGTCTCCGGCGTCGCGCCCAACGTGTCGCTGGTCAACATCCGCGGCGGCCAGGACGCGGGCTCGTTCTTCCTGCAGCCCGTCGTCGACGCGATCACCTACGGCGCGGACATCGGCCTCGACGTGATCAACATGTCGTTCTACGTCGACCCCTGGTACATGAACTGCAAGGCGAACCCGGCCGACAGCGCCGAGGAGCAGATCGAGCAGAGGGCGATCATCGCCGCCGTGCAGCGCGCGCTGAAGTACGCGCACCGCAAGGGCGTCACGCTGATCGGCGCGGGCGGCAACAACCACGAGGACCTCGGCAAGCCGCGCACCGACGTGGCGAGCCCGAACTACCCGCCCGGCCACGCCCGTGACCGGGCCGTGGACAACGCCACCTGCCTGAACCTGCCGACCGAGGGCGAGCACGTCATCTCCGTGTCCGCGCTCGGCCCGTCGACCGCCAAGGCCGACTACTCCAACTACGGCCTGGAGCAGGCTTCCGTGGCCGCCCCCGGCGGTTACTTCCGCGACGGGCTCGGCACCGACTGGTACCGGACCAACGAGAACCTGATCCTGTCGACCTACCCGCGCAACGTGGCGCTGGTCGAAGGCGCGATCGACGAGAACGGCGAGATCACGCCCGACGGGCTCGCCGTGGGCGTCAAGAAGGCCTGCAAGGCCGATGTCTGCGGGTACTACCAGTTCCTGCAGGGCACCTCGATGGCCGCTCCGCACGCCTCCGGTGTCGCGGCGCTCATCGTGAGCCAGTACGGCAAGCGGGACGGCAAGCACCCCGGCACGCTGACCCTGGCGCCGGACAAGGTGGAGAAGGTCCTCACCAAGACCGCGACCGCTCGGGCGTGCCCGAACCCGCGGACCGTGTCGTACGTCGACGTCGGCCGCACGCCGGAGTTCGACGCCACCTGCGAGGGTGACACCAAGTTCAACGGCTTCTACGGCTACGGCATCGTGGACGCCTACGGCGCGGTCACCCGCGGCGGCAGCTTCATCTGATCGAGACGTTCGAAGTGCGAAAGGCCCTCGGTTCCGCCGGGGGCCTTTCGTATGCTCCGGCCGTGGCCAGAACGGAAAAGCAGAAGTCGGATCGCAGGCGGGTCCAGCAGGCGCCCGCGGCTCCGGGGGCGGAACCGGTGCCCGCGCCGCGGCGGTCGGGGGCGAAGGTCGCGCTCCTGCTCGTCCTTGGCCTGGTCGGGTTCATCGCCCTCTACGGGCTGTTCTGGAACTACGGCGCGCCCGCGATCAGCCGGGTCGTCGGCCCCGTACCTGTGCTGTCGGTCATCGCGGGCTGGCTCCTGGGCGGCGGGGCGATGGCCTTCTCCGGGTTCGTCCTGGTCAACCAGCCGGACCTGCTGGAGCGGACCGCCAGGCGGGCGGGCCGGTTCGTCACCGCGTGGCTGGTGCTGGGGCTGCTGGCGGTCCCCAACACCCTCGACGTCCCGGCGCTGCACCCCGACTACCACGCCGGGCTGTTCGCGGGCGGGATCGGGTTGCTCTCGTCGATCCTCGTCGTGCCGATCGGCGTGCTCGGCGCGTGGAAGCCGTTCCAGCGCGGCAGGAGCACCAAGGAGTCCGAGCGGACCGCGTTCGGCTACGGGTTCATCATCTACTCGATCGTCGTCCTGCTGTACGCCGCGACGGTCCTGCGGATGGGCTGACTTCGTAGGATCCCACCGTGGCGAAGTCGGCGGGTCAGAAGAGGCGGCGCAAGGACAACCGGCGCGCGCGGGCGCAAGCGGCCCAAACCAGGGCCCAGGCGCGGGCCCGCAGGCCCAAGCCGCAGATGTGGTCCGCGGGCAAGGCGATGTTCTGGACCGTCGTGGGCGTCGTCGCGTTCATCGGGCTGATGCCCGTGTTCTGGTACTACCTCGCTCCCGCGATCAGCGACCTCGTCGGCCCGGTCCCGGTGCTGGCGGTCATCGCGGGCTGGCTCCCGGCGGGCGGCGCG
This sequence comes from Umezawaea sp. cmx-9-4, assembly GCA_049997955.1. Taxonomy (GTDB): domain Bacteria; phylum Actinomycetota; class Actinomycetes; order Mycobacteriales; family Pseudonocardiaceae; genus Umezawaea. The sequence goes on from JAEBDY010000008.1 coordinate 247,521, forward strand.
CTGGCCGCGGTCGGGTTCTACCTGATCAACCACGACGACCTGCTGCCGAGGACACGGGTTCGGCTGACGTGGGTGCTCGGGGTGTGGGGCGTGCTGGCGCTGGCCACGATGCCGGTCGACGTCGACTCGCCGCCCCTGTACGACAGCTACTACGCGGGCCTTCGAGTGGGTTCCCTCGGCGCGCTCGCGGCCGGGATCCTGGTACCGATCGGCGTCTACGTCCTGTGGAAGCCGTTCAACCGGCGCAAGGAGCCCACGCCTGCGGTGTGGGGCTACGCGCTCACCACCTTCGCGGTGGTCCTGCTGCTGCTCGCGGCAGCCACGGCCTGGCTGGTCTAGCGAGCTCCCCGGTGCGCGTCACGGCGTGACGCGCACCGGGGAGCCGTCGGATCAGGCCAGCGCGGTGCCCAGCGCCTGCCAGTCGAGCACCGGGGCGGCGTGGTCGCGGATCGAGGCCAGCAGCCCGAGCCGGGCCGCCTTCACGGCCGGGTCCTCCGCCATGACCAGCACCTCGTCGAAGAAGGTGTTGATCGGGGCGGTGAGCACGGCCGTGGCGGCGGCGAAAGCGGCCAGGCCCGCCGGACGCGTGCCGAGACCGGCGAACGCCTGGTGCAGGGCCACCTCGGCGGGCTCGGTCAACGCCGAGGCGTCGTAGCCCGCCGCGGTGTCGGCGGGCACGATCCGGCGCACGCGCTGGAGCGCCGCGACCAGCTCGCCGAACGACGGGTCGGCGGCCAGCTCGGTGAGCTGGGCCAGCGTCTCGTCGGCGACCACGGGGGCGTCGGCGAGCGGCAGGACCGCGTTGACGAACCGGTGGTCGTGGCCCGCGTCGAGCACGGCCTGCTCGTAGCGGCGGACCGTGAACTCGCGGGCCGCCGCGACGGTCTCCTCCGGCACGTCCAGGCCGAGCTGGGCGCGGGCGGCGGACAGCGCCTCGGACAGCGTGATGGCCCGCAGCTCGGGGAACGCGCGCAGGATGCTCACGGCGCCGAGCGCCGCCCGGCGCAGGCCGAACGGGTCGGAGCTGCCGGTCGGGTTGGCCCCGATGCCGAACAGGCCCGCGAGCAGGTCGAACCGGTCGGCCAGCGCGAGCAGCGCGCCGGGCGTCGAGGCGGGCAGCGGGTCGCCGGCGGACCGGGGCTGCTCCATCTCGAACAACGCCTGGGCGACCTCGTCGGTCTCCCCCGCGCGCCGGGCGTACTCGCGGGCCATGGTGCCCGCCAGGCTGGACAGCTCGATGACCATCTGCGAGCCGAGGTCGAACTTCGCCAGGTCGCCCGCGCGCTCGAGCGTCGCGTCGCCGTCGCCGAGGTCGACGCGGCCGGCGAGCGCGGCCGCCAGGGAGGCGATCCGCTCCGCCCGGTCGGCCATGGAGCCCAGCTTGTCGGCGAAGGTCAGCTTCGCCAGGCCCGCCTTCATGTCCTCCAGCGGCGTCTTGAGGTCCGCGCGCCAGAAGAACGCGGCGTCCTCGTACCGGGCGCGCAGCACGGCCTCGTTGCCGGACCGCACGCGGTCGGCGTCGATCGTGCCGTTCGCGACCGCGACGAAGTGCGGCAACAACTCGCCGTTCGAGCCGCGCACCGGCAGGTACCGCTGGTGCTTGCGCATGACCGTCGTGAGGATCTCGCCGGGCAGGTCGAGGTAGCGCTCCTCGAAGCCGCCGAGGATCGGCGTCGGCCACTCGACCAGGTTCGTCACCTCGGCCAGCACACCGGCCTCGGCGGTGAAGTCGACCGTGCCGCCGACGGAGGCCGCCAGCTCGTTCGCGGCGGCCACGATCTTGGCCTGCCGCACCGACGCGTCGGCGTCGATGCCGTGCCCTGCGAGGAACTCCAGGTAACCGTCCGCTGTGGACACCTCGACCACCGGCTCGGCGGCCGTGCGGTGCACGCGGGTCGTGGTGCCCGCCTGGACCGTGGACACGGCGATCGGCACCGGGGTCTCGCCGAGCAGCGCGAGCAGCCAGCGGATCGGGCGGGTGAACGACAGCTTCGGGTCGTTCCACTTCATGTTCTTCTCGGACCGCAGCTCGGCCACGACCTCGGCCAGCAGCCCGCTGAGCACCTCGACCGCGCCGCGGCCGGTCTCGGTCTTGACCAGCGCGACGTGCTCGACGCCGTTCTCGGTCACCCGGCCCAGCGCGGACAGCTCGACCTTCTGGCCGCGGGCGAAGCCCTGGACGGCCTTGGTGGGCTCGCCGTTCGCGTCGAACGCGGCCGCCACCTTGGGCCCGCGCACGGTGCGCTCGGCGTCCGGCTCGCGCGGGGACACGTCCGCGACCAGCACGACCACGCGGCGCGGGGTGCCGTGCACCTCGACGGCGCCGTGGGTCAGGCGGGTGGCCGCCAGCTTGTCCGTCACGGCCGCGCGGACCGCGGCGACCGTGCGGGTCACCTCGGCGGGCGGCAGCTCCTCCGTGCCGATCTCGAACAGCAGCGTCGCGGCCTCGGTGGCCGTCGCGAACTCCGTCGGCACGACCGCGAGCGCGGGCGTCTCGGCGATGCCGAGCGGGTGCCCCAGCTCGGCGCGGCGCTCGGCCCACAGGCCGGAGACCTCGCGGGCCAGTCCGCGCATCCGGGCGAACGCGCGGGCCCGCTCGGTGGTGCTGATCGCGCCGCGCGAGTCGAGCACGTTGAACGTGTGCGAGCACTTGAGCACGTACGTGTGCGCGGGCACCGGGAGGCGCAGGTCGAGCAGCCGCTTGGCCTCGGTGGCGTACTCCTCGAAGAGGCGCTTGTTCGCCTCGACGTCGGCGTCGTCCAGGTAGTACCTGCTCATCTCGAACTCGGCCTGGCCGAACGCCTCGCCGTAGGAGATGCCGGGCGCGTAGGCGATCTTCTTGAAGTGGTCGACGCCCTGGAGCGCCATCATGATCCGCTCGATGCCGTACGTGACCTCGACGGACACCGGCTCCAGCGTCTGGCCGCCCGCCTGCTGGAAGTAGGTGAACTGGGTGATCTCCAGCCCGTCCAGCCACACCTCCCAGCCCAGCCCCCACGCGCCGAGCGCGGGCGACGCCCAGTTGTCCTCGACGAAGCGGACGTCGTGCGCCCGGATGTCGATGCCGAGCGCCTCCAGGCTGCCCAGGTACAGCTCCTGGGGGTTGCCGGGGTCGGGCTTGAGGATCACCTGGAACTGGGTGTGCGTCTGCAGGCGGTTCGGGTTCTCGCCGTACCGCGCGTCGTCGGGCCGCACGCTGGGCTCGACGTAGGCCACCCGCCACGGCTCCGGGCCGAGCACCCGCAGCACCGTCGCCGGGTTGAGCGTGCCCGCACCGACCTCGGTGTTGAAGGGCTGCACGACGATGCAGCCGCGATCGGTCCAGTACTTGGTCAGCGCCAGGAGCGCGTCCTGCATGGTCAGCACGGTGACAACCTTGGATGGGGGGTGTGGGGCCGGTCGCAGTCTACGAAAGGCGGCGGGCGGTGGACTGCGCTGGTCAGCTACCCGACCGACCCGTATCACCATGGTTGAAACATGCCTGTGTCACCCTTTGCGCAACCTCGCGGACCGTACGGGCGTCCTCTGTGGCATACCCGTGCGACCGTTGGTGCAGCGCTCACGAGTAGGAGATGGGTGTGGACAAGCGGCCGCCACGGCCTGGTGACGCGGGCGACCCCCGCGACCGACCCATGCCTCCTCGTCGTCCCGCCGCAGGTCAGCAGGGTCGTCCTCAAGGCAGGGCCGGTCGACCGGACCCCGCGAGGCGCCAGCCGCCTCCCGCTCGCCGCGAGCCCGTCGACCCGCCGCCCGCCCGCCGCGAGCCGGTGAAGCGCGTGTCCGAGAGCCCGGCCGAGCCGCCGCGCCGCAAGCCGATCTCGGCCACGGCGCCGACCGAGCGCGTCGAGCCCGCCCGCCCGGCCCGCCCCGCTCCTGAGCGCGTCAAGCCGGTCGCGACCCGGCCACCGGCCCGCAGGCCCCCTCCCCCGCGCAAGCAGGGCGGCGCGGGGGTCACCGGCAAGGCGATCCTGTCGCTGCTGTCGGTGGCCGTCCTGCTGGGCACCGGGTACGCGTGGCAGAACCTCAAGTCGTTCACCGACAACCTGACGACCACGGACGTCATCGGCGCGGGCGCGGGCGGCGAGAAGCCCGCCGACGGCGCGATCGACATCCTGATGGTCGGCATGGACAGCCGCACCGACGCCAAGGGCAACCCGCTGCCGCAGAACATCCTGGACGAACTGCAGGCCGGTGGCAGCGACGACGGCGGGTTGAACACGGACACGCTGATCCTGATGCACATCCCGAACAACGGGAAGAAGGCCGTCGCGATGTCGTTCCCGCGCGACTCCTACGTGAAGATCGCGAACGGGTACGGCCGCCACAAGATCAACTCGGCGTACTCCTACGGCAAGAACGACGCGGCGGCCGAGCTGACCGAAAAGGGCGGCATGGACCAGGCGCAGATCGAGGTGGCGTCCAACAAGGAGGGCGCGAAGAACCTCATCGCGACGATCCAGGACCTCACCGGCACCACCATCGACCACTACGCCGAGATCAACCTCGTCGGGTTCTACGACATCACCAAGGCCGTCGGCGGTGTCGACGTGTGCCTCAACGAGGCCACCCAGGACAAGTTCTCCGGCGCCAACTTCGCCGCGGGCCAGCAGACGATCGAGGGCAAGGACGCGCTGGCGTTCGTCCGGCAGCGCCACGGCCTGCTGCGCGGCGACCTGGACCGGGTGGTGCGCCAGCAGGTGTTCATGGCGGGCCTGGCGAAGAAGATGCTGTCCGCGGGCGTGCTGTCCGACCAGACGAAGACGCAGAACCTGATCAACGCCGTCACCAAGTCCATCGTGCTCGACAAGGACTGGGACATCCTCAACTTCGCCAACCAGATGAAGAGCCTGTCCGGTGGCGCGATGGAGTTCCAGACCATCCCGACCGGCAACCCCGAGCTGGAGACGCCGGAGGACGGCCAGGCCATCGAGGTCGACGAGGCGGCGGTCAAGAAGTTCGTCAAGGGCCTGACCGAGGAACCCGCCCCGTCAGGCACCTCCTCGACGCCCGCCAAGCCGTTCGAGAACGGCACCGTGACCGTGGAGGTCCGCAACGCCTCCGGCGTCCCCGGCCTGGCGGGCCAGGTGCTCCAGGCGCTGACCGCCAAGGGCTTCGTCTCCGGCGACGCGGCCAACGCCGAGTCGAACTCCAAGCTGACCGTGGTGAAGTTCGCCAAGGGCGGCGACGAGGGCGCGGCAGCCGTGGTCACCGCACTGGGTGGCGACGCGGAAACCGAACAGGACAACAACCTGCAAGCGGGCCACGTCCGCGTTTTCGTGGGCTCGGGCTACTCAGGCCCTGGCGCGCAGAACTTCGCGGGCGGCCCGCAAATCGGCCTGGACGGCGCAAGGCAACAACCATCGGGCGAGGCCCCGATCAAGGCAGACGGAGTCCGCTGCGTGAACTAGCCCCAAATGCCACCACTTCGGCCTCCCCACCTGCCCCACCTTGACCTGGCTCTACTCACCAAACCTGCCGCACCTGCTCCGCCCTGGCTCGCCCTTGACCAGCGAACCAAAGACGACCCCCAAGCAAAAGCACGCAACCAGGGCACGAGCAGACCCCTCCCCCGACCCCGATCCGAAGCGCCCTCACGTGCGACTGCCGTTTGTCAAGGCATCTTTCCCGCCTTGACAAACGGCAGTCGCACGTGGAGACAATTGCGCGAGCGGGGTGAGGGCGGCCCCTCCCAACCAGCCCTCCACACATCGAGCAGACCCACCAAGCACCCGCACCCAAATATTCGGGGTCAACCGGGCGACAGCGGTCACCCAGGACGTCCACCCACCGACCCCGCCCGCACCATGCCGAGCGACCAAGATCGAGGCTTCCAACGTGAGCCACGACACGTACCCGACCCACCCCGGGCGACACGGCAACGGGCAACCCCAGGACCCCTGGCCAGTGGCAAGGCGCCCCGAAACGCCACCACCACACCCCAAGATCAGCAATTTCCAAGCCCGGCAGACCAGACCGTCACAGTGGCCCTAAAGCCTTAAAAGGACTACTCACGGTACTACTCGGTTAGCCCGATCGGGCGATAAACCGGGCAAGTCACGTAATCAACCCACCTTTCCCGCCTTTCCTCTGCGTTGGGGCCGAACACCCCACGTGGACGGGTGGAGGAAGTGACGGTGCAGATCGACACAGCGGCGTACCAGCGCGTGCTCGGCGATGAGCTCCGCAGCCTTCGCAAGCAGCGCGGATGGACCCGCAAGGAGTTGAACAGCCGGCTGCAGAGCGAGATCTCGCTCCAGACGCTGGCGACGTACGAGCTGGGCACCCGCCAGGTGTCCGTCGTGCGGCTGGTCGAGATCTGCGCCGCCCTGGCGGTGCCCGCGCACGAGGTGCTGGCGCGCGTGCACGAACGCGTGTTCGGGGACACACCGACGGGACACCTCTCACTGAACCTCGTGGCCGTCGTCGCCGACGAACGCCCGGAGCTGATGCCGCTGCGGCGCTGGGCGCAGGGACGCCTGCACTCGCTGCCGCTCGGCCAGACCCCGCAGGTGCACCTGGATCTGCCCGCGCTGGAGTACATGGCCCAGTTGTGCCAGCTCAGCACGGTCGAGCTCATCCGGGCCCTGCGCGATCTGGGCGGGACCGCGCGGAGGTAGCCGGGCACCCCGCTAGACTCACCGCCGTGACCAGGGGCGCGCCCGTTCCAAATGCAGGAAGTCGCTTGCCTAACAACGGAAATGAAGATCCAGCCTCCCCAGCCCGTCTGCCTTTGCGGACCGCGGCTGCCGTGCGCTTGGGCAACATGAGTTCGAAGCTGTCCCAGAAGATGGGTCTCGGCGCAGGCGGCATGATCGGTGGCCGGGTGGCGTTGAAGCTGGACCCGCAGGCGCTCCGGCGCCTGACGTCCGGCAGGCGGGTCGCCTTGGTGACCGGCACCAACGGCAAGACCACCAGCACCATGATGCTCAGCCGTGCCGTCACGGCGTTGGGCGAGGTGGCCACCAACCACAGCGGCGCCAACATGCCGGACGGGCACGTGACGGCGCTGAGCAAGCAGCCCGACGCGCCGTACGCGGTGCTGGAGGTCGACGAGGGGTACTTCCCCGTCGTCGCCGCGGCCGCCCAGCCGGACGTCGTGGTGCTGCTGAACCTGAGCCGTGACCAGCTGGACCGCGTCGGCGAGGTGCGCACCATCGAGCGCTCCCTGCGCGACGTGATCTCCAAGCTGCGCGGGTGCACGGTGATCGCCAACTGCGACGACATCATGGTGACGTCGGCGGCCAAGGACGCCCACCGCGTCGTGTGGGTCGCCACCGGTACCGGCTGGCACCACGACTCGGCATCGTGCCCGAGGTGCGGGGAGCCGATCCGCTGGCAGGGCGAGCACTGGACGTGCAGCACCTGCGACCTGGCCCGGCCCAAGCCGGACTGGGTGACCACCGACGGTTTCCTGATCGCGCCGAACGCCAGCAAGGTCGCGCTGCAACTGCGACTGCCCGGCAAGTTCAACCAGGCGAACGCGGTGATGGCCACGGCCGCCGCCGCGACGATGGGCGTGCAGATCGAGGAGGCCGTCCGCAGGCTGCGCGGCGTGTCCAACGTCGCGGGCCGGTACCGGACGATCCAGCGCAGCGGGCACACGGCCAGGCTGCTGCTGTCCAAGAACCCGGCGGGCTGGAGCGAGACCCTGACCGTGGTCAAGGAGTCCGACCACCCCGCCGTGCTGGTGATCAACGCCAACGAGGCGGACGGCCGCGACCTGTCGTGGCTGTGGGACGTGCCGTTCGAACGGCTGCGCGGCCGGACCGTCATCGCCTCCGGCGAGCGGGCCACCGACCTGGCCGTTCGCCTGACCTACGCCGAGGTGGAACACCAGATCGTGCCCGACCCGCTGCTGGCCATCGACGCGCTCCCCCAGGGGGCGGTCGAGGTGATCGCGAACTACACGGCGTTCCGCGACCTGAACGCGAGGTCCGCCGGTGAATGACTCTGCTGTCCGGATCGCACTCGTGCTGCCGGACCTGCTGGGCACGTACGGCGACTTCGGCAACGCCGTCGTGCTGGACAAGCGGCTCGCGTGGCGGGGCATCGCCTCGGAGATCGTGTCCGTGAACTTCGGCGAGGCCGTGCCGGACTCCTGCGACATCTACGTCGTCGGCGGCGGCGAGGACACGGCTCAAACGCTGGCCGTCCGCCACCTGCGGGACAACCCGGGTTTGCAGCGCGCGGCGGCACGCGGCGCCGTGGTGCTCGGCGTGTGCGCCGGGATCCAGATCTTCGGCGAGAAGTTCACCCGCGCCGATGACGTGACCCACGCCGGACTCGGCTTGATCGACTCCGTGTCGTACGCAGGCGGGTCCCGCGCGATCGGCGAGGTGCTGGCGAAGCCGGCCAACGGGCTGTTCGAGGGGTTCCTGAGCGGTTTCGAGAACCACCAGGGCCGGACCGAACTCGGCCCGGCGGCGCAGCCGTTGGCCCACGTGACGGTGGGCACCGGGAACGACGGGAAGGTGGAGGGGGCTGTGCAGGGGAAGATCCTGTGCACGTACCTGCACGGTCCCGTGCTGCCGCGCAATCCGCAGATCGCCGACCTGCTGATCCAGTGGGCCACCGGGGTGAAGCCTGCCCCGTTGGACCTTCCCGCTGTGACGAGGTTGAGGGCGGAGCGGTCGAAGGCTGCCGGGCAGCGGGCTGACGCCTGATTCTTTCCGCTTGAGGGGGCGTGTTCCTTTGGGGGCACGCCCCTTTTTGCTGGGGAGTTTTGGGAGGATGTTTCGGTGATCGTGGCCTGCGCGGATGTTTTGGGTGGCCCCCAAACCCCGCTCGCGCAATTGTCTCTACGCGCAGGTCTTTTTGTCAAGGCGGGAAAGATGCCTTGACAAAAAGACCTGCGCATGAGGGCGCTTGGGATCGGGGTCAGGGGGAAGATCTGGCTTCGCCAGCTCACGTTTTCCCAAGTGAGCCGCGGGCCGGATTTCAAACAAAAGCAGGCAGGACAACCGCATTACCGCTCAACAACCAGCCAACTCAAGTGCTTTATCACCAGCACAACAGCTTGGCGACCCGAGGGCTTTGCGGCTTGGGATGCTTCCCCGAACCCGCACTTCCCCTCTGACCCCGATCCCAAGCGCTTTCATGCCCTTTTTGCTTTGTCAAGGCATCTTTCCCGCCTTGACAAAGCAAAAAGGGCATAGAAATAATTGCGCGAACGGGGTGAGAGACCCCTCGCAAACAGCCCCACACACCCGCGAGCGCAGCAACACCCACGCCCCCGACCAGTCGAACCCACCTCAAACAGGCACCCGACTCCGAGACGTCAACACGAAGTCATCGGCACGCACCTTCTTGGTGCGCATCCAGTACCTCCACGTGAACCCCGGCCAGATCGTCCGGTTCACACCCTGGGCATCGAGGTACCAGCTCCGACATCCCCCCTCGGTCCACACCCCGCGGCTCAGCTTCCGCTGGATCTCCTCGTTGAACCGCCGCTGCACCTCGGGCCGGACTTCCAGCTCATCGGCGTCGCCCAGCATCTTCAAGCACTGCGACACGTACCGGATCTGCGACTCGGCCATGAACACCACCGAGTTGTGCCCCAGACCCGTGTTGGGCCCCAGCAGGAAGAAGAAGTTCGGGAAGCCGGACACGGTGATCCCGAAGTGGCTCTGGATCCCCTGCACCTGCCACTCCTTCGCGAGGTCCCGGCCGTCCTTGCCGGTGATCGACAGGTAGCCGAAGGCGTCGATCACGTGGAACCCGGTCCCGTAGATGATCGCGTCGACCTCGTGCTCCACGCCCGCGCTGTCGACGACGCTGTTCTCCCTGACCTCCGCGATCCCGTCCGTGATCAGGTCCACGTTGGGTCGGGACAGGGCCGGGTAGTAGTCGTTCGAGATCAGCACGCGCTTGCACCCCATCGTGTAGTCCGGGGTGAGCTTGTCCCGCAGAGCTCGATCGGGCACCTGGTGCGCCATGTGCCGCTTGGCCACGCCCTGCGCCAACTTCATGATCTTCGGGTTCACCGCGAACCCCAGGGCGGTCGACTCCCTCGTCCAGTAGACGAGGTTCCGGGCCAGCCGCTGGGCGAACGGCACCCGCTTGAACAGCCTGTGCTCGCGTTCGCCGATGGGCCGGTCCGCCTTCGGCAGGATCCACGGCGGCGTGCGCTGGAAGACCTCCAGCGACTCCACCTGGTCGGCGATCTTCGGCACGAACTGGATCGCGCTGGCACCGGTGCCGACGACGGCCACCCTCTTGCCCGTCAGGTCGTAGTCCTTGTCCCACCGCGCGGAGTGGAAGACCTTCCCCTCGAACCGCTCCACACCGGGCAGTTCGGGCACGTTCGGCATGTGCAGTGCGCCGACCCCCATGACCAGCGCCTTGGCGGCGTAGGTGTCGCCGCCAGCGGTCTCGACGTGCCAGGTCTTGGCGGTCTCGTCCCACCTCGCCGCGCTGAACTCGGTGTTGAACCTGATGTGCCGCCGCAGGTCGTACTTGTCCGCCACGCCCTGGAGGTAGGCCCAGATCTCCGGCTGCTCGGCGAAGGCCCGCGACCAGTTCGGGTTGAGCTCGAACGAGTACGAGTACATGTGGGACTGCACGTCGCACGCGCAGCCGGGGTACTGGTTGTCGCGCCACGTGCCGCCGAGGTCGGACGCCTTCTCCAGGACGACGAAGTCGTGCCTGCCCGTGCGCTTGAGTTCGATCGCCATGCCGAGGCCGGAGAAGCCCGTGCCGACGATCAGTGCTTCGGTGTCCCGGTGCGTGCCCATCAGTGCGCAACCTCCGCGGTCCGGCTATGTACTCGCCAGTAGGTTACTCGAAGTAAGTTACCTGCGGTAGTCTTGCTTTCGTGACCAGCAGCCAGCCCGTGCGCAGGCGTCGCATGCCGAAGGCGGAGCGCAAGGCCCAGATGCTCGACGTGGCCGAGGTGGTGTTCGCCGAGCAGGGCTACCTGGCCACGTCCATGGACGAGATCGCCGAGCGCGTCGGCGTGTCCAAGCCGATGCTCTACGAGTACTTCGGCTCCAAGGAGGGCCTGCTGATCGGGTGCATCCACCGGGCGCGGGCGGAACTGCGGACCAAGACCGAGGACGCGATCGTCGGGGCCGACGGGCCGGAAGACCTGCTGCGCAAGGGATTGCTGGCGTTCTTCGAGTTCATCGTCGACCACCGGCGGTCGTGGGCGCTGCTGCGGCAGGAGGCGGCGATCACGGTGCCGTCGGCGGTCGAGGAGATCGAGGGCATCCGGACGCAGCAGACCGCGCTCGTCAGCGCGGTGATCGCGGGGTTCTCCCCCGACCTCGAACCGCTGGAGGCGGAGGCGTTCGCGGAGATCGTCGTCGGGTCGTGCGAGCGGCTGGCGCTGTGGTGCGAGCGCAGGCCCGAGGTGGGGCCCGCGCTCGCGACCGACTACGTGATGACCGTGGTGTGGCAGGGCGTGGCGTCGCGCCTCACGGCTTGACGGCCACCTTCAGCGCCGTGCGGTCCTCCATCGCGCGGTAGGCGTCGGCGACGTCGTCCAGCGGCACCGTGCGGTCGAACACCGGTGACGGGTCCAAGCGCCCGGCCAGCACGTCCGCCAGCAGTTCCGGCAGGTACCGGCGGGTCGGGGCGACACCGCCGCCCACGCCGACGTTGCGGCCGAACAGCTGCTTCAGCGGCAGGCCGTCCATGCCGTGCGGCACGCCGACGTAGCCGATGCGGCCGCCGTCGCGCACGGCGCCCAGCGCGGTCTCCCAGGACGGTCCGGTGCCGACGCACTCCAGCACCGCCGACGCGCCCAGTCCACCGGTCAGCTCGCGCACCCGTTCGACGGCCGCCTCGCCGCGTTCGGCCACCTGGTCGGTGGCGCCGAACAAGCGGGCCACGGCGGCGCGGTCCTCGTGGCGGCCCAGCGAGATGACGCGTTCCGCGCCGAGGCGGGTGGCCGCCAGCACGCCGCACAGGCCGACCGCGCCGTCGCCGACGACCGCGACCACGGAGCCCGGTCCGACACCGGCGGCGAGAGCGGCGTGGTGGCCGGTGCCCATCACGTCGGACAGCGCCAGGAACGCGGGCAGCAGCGTCGCCTCCGCGTCCTGGGGCACGCTCACCAGCGTGCCGTCGGCGTGCGGGACGCGAACGGCCTCGCCCTGACCGCCGTCGGAACCCACCTGGCCCCAGACGCCGCCCTGGACGCACGAGGTGTGGACGCCCGCCGTGCAGTACGCGCACGTGCCGTCGCTCCACACGAACGGCGCGATGACCCGGTCGCCGACCCGCACGGACGTGACCTCCGAGCCGACGTCGACCACCTCGCCGACGAACTCGTGGCCGATCCGCTGGCCGGGCTTCCGCTTCGACGTGCCGCGGTACGCCCACAGGTCACTGCCGCAGACGCAGGCGAGTTCGACCCGCACAACGGCGTCGGTCGGCTCCCGCAGGGCGGCGTCGGGCACGTCTTCGACCCGGATGTCGCCGGGCCCGTGGATGGTGGTGGCGCGCACCGCTCCCCCTTGGATTCGACCGTCCTGACCGGACCATCCTCACCCGTGCGATCCGTTCGTGCGCAGGTGACCCACTTTTACGAATCACATTCGTGTTTGGGTTGTGTTCGGGAGGGTGGCAGAGGGGTCTGGAACCGCTGCGACGCGCCTAGAATGCGTCCACCGAGCCCGTGCAGGAGAAAGGTGGCGTGGTTTTGGCCACACCGGCTTACAGCGACGAATCCCGCTCACCCCAACGCGGACGGCCGCGCGACGCGAGCCGGGACGACGCGCTGCGCCAAGCCGCGCTGGAGGTGATGGCGGAGGTCGGCTACCGCGCGCTGACCATGGACGCCGTCGCGGCGCGCGCCCGCGCGGGCAAGGCGACGATCTACCGGCGCTGGGAGTCCAAACTGGACCTGGTGATCGACACCTGCACCCAGTTGGCGAGCCGGAACCTCGCCGCGCCGGACACCGGGTCGCTGGCCGAGGACCTGCGTGAATTCCTCAGCTCGTTCGCCGCGTTCCTGTCCGGCCCCATCGGCAAGGCCGCGCAGGCGCTCGTCGGCGAACTGCCGCACGAACCGGAACTCGCGGCGGCGTTCCGCGAAACGTTCCTGATCTCCCAGCGGGACGTGTTGCGCGGAATTCTGGAACACGCTCTCGAACGCGGCGAAATCCGACCCCACGCCCCACTGGGCCTGACCGTCGAACTCGCGGGCGCGGCGCTGATCTACCGGCTCATGCTGACCGGGGACCCACTGGACCAGCAGTTCGTGAACAAGGTCGTGGACCAGGTCCTGCTGCCGCTGGTGGGCAAGCAAAACTGACCGGGACTGCACTATTGCGGACACGACCGGGCGCATTCGACAGTATTGTCGGTCACGTCACCGAATAGCGTCGCGCAAATGGGAGGCTGTCATAGTCCAGCCACCGCAGCGACCTTCCCCCGGCTGGCCGAAGGCGACTCTGCTGGGTCAACTGCGCTCCTCGACCCGCGACAAGCTGCTCGCGCTCGGCACCACGGTCGCCTATCCCGACAACACGGTGATCCTGGCGCACGGCGACCCCGGCGACAACGTCGTCGTGGTGCTGCGCAACGCGGTCAAGGTCGTCGTCCACAGCCGGAACGGGCCGACCGCCCTGCTGGCGATCCGGATCCGCGGCGACCTGGTCGGCGAGCAGTCCGTGATCGACCGCAACCCCCGGTCCGCGAGCGTGATCGCGTGCGGCGAGGTGCGGGCGCAGTCCATCGGCCGCGGCGAGTTCGAGTCGTTCCTCAACCGCACGCCGGACGCCGACCACCAGCTGCGCACGATGATGAGCGAGCGGCTGCGGTGGGCCGACCAGCGCCGGGTCGACTTCCTGGCGCTCAAGGCGTACGCCAGGGTCGCGCGCGTGCTGGTGGAGGTCGCCAAGACGTGCGGCTGGGAGGACGAGGAGAGCTGGGACATCACCATCCCGCTCACCCAGGAGGAGCTGGGGTCGCTCGCGAGCATCGCCCGGCGCACCGTCGAGCAGCAGGTGCGGAAGCTGACCGAGGCCGGTCTGGTGCGGACCGCGTACCGGAAGACGACCCTGCTGAACATGGCGGAGTTACAGCGCGTAGCAGATTCTCACTGACGGTTCTCCGCCGAAATGCGGGGCCACGAGTCGGGTGCGTCCAAGAGAGTGACGGGACAGCAACCGCGCGAAGGGCCCCCCATGGACGAAAACCCGACTCACCACTCGTTCGTGATAGTCGACGTCGAGCAGTACGGACGGCGGTCGGACGAAGACCAGAGATGGCTGCGCAACGAGCTCTACTGGGTGCTGCAGACCGCGTTGGCCAAGGCCGACGTCCCGTTCTCGCCGACCCTCACCCAGGACCGCGGCGACAGCGTCATCCTGCTGGTGCCGGGGAGTGCTCCGAAGCGCAACATCGGTGACGGGCTGGTCCACCACCTGGACCGGGAGCTGACCAGGCACGCCCGCCGCAGCAGCGAACCCGCGCGGATGCGCCTGCGGCTCGCCCTGCACGCGGGCGAGGTGGCGCGGGACCGGCGCGGCTGGATCGGCCGGGACCTGAACACCGCGTGCAGGCTCGTCGACCTCCCCGCGGCGCGCGACGCGCTGACCGCGGCCCCGGACGCGAACCTGGTGGTCGTCGTGTCCGACACGTGGTTCCGCGGCGTCGTCGACCCCGATCCCGTCCTGGCGGACCACTTCGCGTTCCGGCGCGTGCCGTTCGTGGTGAAGGAGGTGGACGACCACGCCTGGATCCACGTGCCGCGGCCCGTGCGCGTGGCGGAGTCGTCGTGACGACCGTGCGGCGCAGGCGTGGCGACGTGGCCGAGGCCCAGTTCGCCGTCGCGCAGTTCAGCGGCGGAGTCGCGAACGCGGACACGAAAGCGGGTCTGCTCGCGACCGCGACGATCTTCCTCGGCGGCACCCTCGTCGCCCAGCGCACCGTGATCCGCGCGTCGTTCACCCCGACGACCTGGGGCGACTGGGTCCGGGCGGTGCTGATGACCCTGGTGCTGATCTCCGTGCCCGTCGCCGTGCTCGCGCTGACGGCGGCACTGCGCCCACGGGTCGTGGACCGCGGCCGTTCGCGCTACTCGTGGCCGTCCGTCGCCGCCACGCCCGTGCGCGACCTGGCCACCCGCAAGCGCACGGCGGCCGACGAGGCGTGGCGGACCGCCCACGACCTCGCCGTGATCATCCAGCGGAAGTTCCTCTGGCTGACGGTCGCGCTGGTCGCCTGGGCGAGCGGCGCGCTCGGCCTGTTCGCCTGGTTCCTGCTCACGCCGTAGAGCGGTCCAGCGAGCCACCCGGCCCGCTGGACCGGCCCGTCAGCGGAACAGCTTGCGCACGACCAGCAGCCCGACCACGACGCCCACCGCGATGAGCGCGTAGCGGACCTTCGGGTCGTCGAACTTGGCGCGCACGCTGGCCTTGCCCTCATCGACGAAGCGCTGGGGGTTGGCCCTCGTGCCCAGTTCGTCCAGCGTCGTGGCCAGCGCGTCGCGTGCCTGCTCGATCTCACGCTGGATGGTGTCGGGGTCGCGAGCCACATGTCCTCCTGTCAGCGGTGCCCTAGGGCTTGCCCCACCGTAGTTGGTCAGGGGCCGGGGCGTGTCGATAGGCTTGCCGAAGGGGGCCGTAGCCCAATTGGCAGAGGCACACGGTTTAGGTCCGTGCCAGTGAGAGTTCGAGTCTCTCCGGCCCCATCCCCGGCACCCCGCCCCGCCGGTTTCCGGAGGGGCGGGTCCGCGGCTCGGCGTGAACCGCGACCCGACCCGGAGGACACGACGTGAGCACCTCGCTGCACGACACGCTCGCCGGCCCAGCCGCCGACGCCCGCTCCCGGTTCGCCAGGGACGACAACGGCTACCTCCAGGGCTCGACCGTCGTGCACGCCGTCCGCCTCCAGGACTGGCTGGGCGTCGCCGTCCCCGGCCCCGGCTGCCACGTGGGCACCGGTGGCTGGGACTTCACCCGCTTCAAGCCGACCCGGTCACCGGTCGACTGCGGCCGGTGCGCGAAGTCCGGGATGCGCGGCACCACGGACGACGACCGGCCGGGCCAGCTGGCGCTGGACCTGGACGCGTAGAGCGGCGGGCCGTTCGACCTGGTCCCCGGAGGTGTGACGCGGTTGCCGTCCGACGACGAAAGAACCCGGAGAACCACGGCGGTCACCACGCCACCTCGGCGGCGCACGCGGTCGGTCGTGCTCGGGGTGTGCGCGGTGGTGCTCATCGGGGTCTCGGTGGTGGCTGTCGTGCGGTTGACCGGGCTCGACGAGGGCACGGTGTTCGCGCTCGTGGTGGTCTGGATGCCCTGCGCCGTGGTCGTCACGGCCGTGGTGGCCGCAGTGCTGCTGGTGGCGAAAGCGCCGTGGTCGAGCGGGATCGCGGTGGTGCTGCTGGTGGTCCAGGTGGGGTGGCTGGCTCCCCGGTTCGTGGCCGACGGCGTCGAGGTCCCCGGTGCCGCGCCGAGGTTGCGGGTGGCGACGATCAACTCGAACGTCGGCGCCGTGGAACCCACGGGCACTGGTCGACCTCGTCCGCGCGCAGGACGTGGACGTGCTGGCCGTGGAGGAACTGCCGCACGGGGCCATCCCGGCGTTGGACGACGCGGGACTGCGCGAGTTGCTGCCCCACCGGGAACTGCGGCCCGCTGACGACTCGTCCCTCTACTCGCGACTGCCGTTCACGTCGAGCGGACCGCTGGACGCGCCGACCACGTGGCCGCAGACGACGGCCACGGTCGAGGCGCACGGGCGGGCGGTCGAGGTGGTCGCCGTGCACACGTACTACCCGGTGGGCGACCCCGACCTGTGGACGCGGGACCTGGCGGCGTTGGAGGCCGCAGCCGGGGAGAACTCGGTGGTGCTGGGCGACTTCAACGCCACGCTCGACCACGCGCCGATGCGGGGCCTGCTGGCGGCGGGCCTGGTCGACTCCCACGCCGAACTGGGGGAGGGGTGGGCGCCGACCTGGCCCGCCGACAGCGCGCTGCCACCGGTGGTGCAGTTGGACCACGTGCTGCACGGCCGCGGGCTGGCCGCCGTCACGACCAGCGAGCACACGCTGCCCGGCTCGGACCACCGGCTGGTGTTCGCCGAGTTGGCGCTGGTCTAGCCGCCCGCGTGCCGCATCGCGCGGGCGCCGACGAGGACGCCCGCCGCGGCGAACGCGAACGCGCTGGCGGTGCCGTGGAGCACCGAGGTCCCGGTGAGGTCGCCCGCGAAGAGGGCGCGTTCGGCCTCGACGACGTAGGTCAGCGGGTTCACCTGCGAGAGCGCGCGCATCCACGACGGCGCGGTGTCGAGGGGCAGCAGGACGCCGGACAGCATGAGCAGCGGGAACATCAGCGTCTGCTGGACGATGTAGAACAGCGACTCCTGCTTGCGGGCGACGACGGCCAGCGCGCAGGAGAACGCGCCGAGCCCGACGCCGATCACGGCCAGCAGCAGCATCGCGACCACCGCGCCGACGAGGTGGAGTTCGAAGCCGAACGGCAGCACGACCAGGATGATCAGCGCGGACTGCACGAGCAGCATCACGACCTCCTTGGCCGTCCGGCCGACCAGCATCGCCGACCGGCCCACGGGCGTGACGAGCATGCGGTCGAGCGAGCCGCCGGTCATCTCGGTCATCAGCATGTAGCCCGCGGAGACCGTGCCGCCCAGGCCGAGCATGATCAGCATCCCCGGAACGAACCACTGCCAGGAAGCGCCGTCGCCGCCCCACGAGATCCCGGACAGCAGCGAGCCGAACAGCACGAGGAACACCACCGGCTGGGCCATGCCGAACACGATCCCGATGGGACTCCTCAGCTGCGGCCGGACCTCCCTGGCGAACACGATCCCGGTCTCGGTGGCGAACCTCATGCGGGAACCCCTTCCGGCTCGCGCAGGCTGCGCCCGGTGAGGGCGAGGAACACGTCGTCGAGCGTGGGCCGGTGGACCTCCGCCGTCCGCACGTCCACCGTGGCCGCGTCCAACGCGCGCAGCAGCACGGGCAGCGCCGCGGCGCCGTCCGGCACCCGCAGCCTGACCGCGTCGCGGTCGGTGATCACGTTGCGCGCCAACGGCAAGCGGTCGGCGATCCGCGCGGCCCGCGCCGGGTTGTCGGTCCTGACCGTGAGGTGGTCGCCCGCGAGGTCGGCCTTGAGCCGTTCCGCGGTGTCATCGGCGATGATCCGCCCGTGGTCGATCACCACGACCCGTTCCGCCTTGGTGTCGGCCTCCTCCAGGTAGTGCGTGGTGAGGAAGACGGTCGTGCCGAGCCGGTCGCGCAGCCGCAGGATGTGCTCCCACAGGTTCGCCCGGTTCTGCGGATCGAGCCCGGAGGACGGTTCGTCCAGGAACAGCAGGTCCGGCTGGTGCACCAGGCCGAGCGCGATGTCGAGCCGCCTCCGCTGGCCGCCGGACAGCGTGCCCGCGGCCCGGTTGGCGAGGTCGCCGAGTTCCATCGTGGCGAGCAGTTCGTCGGCGCGCTGCCGGGACACCGCCGCGCTGAACCCGTAGCAGCGGCCCTGGGTCACCAGCTCGTCGCGGACCCGGAAGTACGGTCCGGCGCCGTTGCCCTGGCCGACGTAGCCGATGCGCCTGCGCACCGCGGCGGGATCGGTGCGGACGTCGTGTCCCGCGATCCGGGCCTCGCCCGAGGTCGGCTGGAGCAGTGTCGTCAACATTCGCAAGGACGTCGACTTGCCTGCGCCGTTCGGACCGAGAAAAGCGACCAGTTCTCCTTTCCCGACGTCGAGGTCGAGCCCCCTCACCGCCTCCACTACCTGTCGTTTCACCTTGAAATGCCTGGTCAACCCCCGTGTGCGGATCAACGGACCCTCCTGTTTCCGGGCATGCGCCAGCCGCGCCGGAGTAGGCGCCTGACGATGGATGGGATGCGAAAGCCCGAGAAGAATAGGGCAACATAACGCAATTTCGTCAGGGTGCCTGACAATCGGTCCATGCGTCCGCCGATTCCGTACCTGCTCGCCTACGCCCACACCACCGCGTCCCGCCTGGCCGACGCGGAGCTGCGTCCGCACGGCCTGACCGTTCGGCAGTTCGGCCTGCTGGCCCAACTGCGCGCCGAACCGGAGCTGACGATCTCGGAGTTGGCCCGGCAGCTGGGGATCACCCGGCAGTCGCTGCACGGGATGGTGGACGAGCTGGAGCGCGGCGGGCACCTCGTGCGGGAGCCGGGCGCGTCCGGGCGCACCCGCAGGCTCGCGCTGGCCCCGAGCACCGAACGGCTGCTGGCCGACGCGCACGGCCCGCTGGCCCGTGCGGAGGCCGAGTTCCTCCGCGGGATGCCCGTGCGGGACCGGGAGGCGCTGCGGGCGCTGCTCCAGCGGGCGCTGGCCCTCGCGACCGACGACGAGGCCTGGCTGTGACGGGCGGGCTCCGGAACACCGGCGTACGGTGAACTGTACGTTCAGTTTACTTTTGGGAGAACACACGATGACCAGCACGTTCACCATCGGCGGCGACCTCGAAGTGTCCCGCCTCGGCTACGGCGCGATGCAACTCCCCGGCCCCGGCGTGTGGGGCGAGTCCCGCGATCCCGAGGGCGCGGTCGCCGTGCTGCGGCGCGCGGTCGAGCTGGGGGTCACGCTGATCGACACCGCCGACGCGTACGGCCCGTTCACCGCCGACCTGCTCATCAAGGAGGCGCTGCACCCGTACGCCGACGGCCTCGTCATCGCCACGAAGGTCGGCTTCACCCGGCAGGGCCCCGGCCAGTGGACGGCCGTCGGCCGCCCCGAGTACCTGCGGCAGCAGACCGAACTGAGCCTGCGCCACCTCGGGTTGGAGCGGATCGACCTGATGCAGCTGCACCGCATCGACTCCAAGGTGCCCCTGGCGGACCAGGTCGGCGAGCTCGCGCTGCTCCAGCAGGAGGGCAAGATCCGGCACATCGGGCTGAGCGAGGTGTCCGTCGACGACGTGGAGGCCGCGGGCGAGTTCGCGACCATCGTGTCGGTGCAGAACCTCTACAACCTGACCAACCGCGGCGCCGACCCGCTGCTCGACCACTGCGAGGCCAACGGGATCGGCTTCATCCCGTGGTTCCCGCTCGCCACCGGCAAGCTCGCCAGGGAAGGCGGTCCGCTCGACGTCGCAGCCAAGGAGCACGACGCCACCCCGTCGCAGCTCGCGCTCGCGTGGCTGCTCAAGCGCTCCCCCGTCGTGCTGCCCATTCCCGGCACGTCCTCGATCGCGCACCTGGAGGACAACATGGCCGCGTCGGCCATCGAGCTGACCGACGCCGAGTTCGCCGCGCTCACGTCGTGAGCGTCCGGTCCGGCGCGGCTGTCGCGCAGGCCATGGCCGTGCCGCTGGAGGTCGTCGCGTCGACCGACCACGTCGGATGATGCGCCCGCAAAGCCTCCGGGCCCGCGAATCGGTCCTCGCGGCGACCTGCGCCCTGCTGGCCGAGGGCGGCCTGCCCGCGGCGACGGTCGACGCGATCAGCGCCCGGTCCGGGGTCAGCAAGGCCACGATCTACAAGCACTGGCCCAGTCGGACCGCCGTCGCCGCGGAGGCGTTCGGGATCAAGATGGCCAAGGCGGTGCCGCTGCCGGACACCGGGAGCACCGTCGGCGACTTCTCCCAGCAGGTGCGGCACGTCAGCGAGTTCTACGCCAGCCGCGCCGGGTCGACGTTCGCGCAGCTGCTGGCGGCGTGCGTGACCGATCCGGCGGGGGCCCCGTACTTCCGCGAGTTCTTCCTGGCCGGGCGGCGGGAGGCGATAGCGGTGCTGTGGCGACGGGCCGTGGAACGCGGGGACGTGAACGCGGAGGTCGACGTGGAGACCGCGATCGACCTGCTGTTCGGACCGCTCGTGTTCCGCCTGCTGAGCGGCCACGCTCCGCTCGGGCAAGCCGAGGCCGACGCGATCGCCGCCGCGGCCCTCGGCGGGCTGCTGGTGCGGTGACCGGGCTGCCGCCACGCTGCTGGCGGGGGTTCGATCAGCGCGCGCTCGACGACGGGCGGGCCTGAGGCCCTTCGGCCCGGCGGACCTACCCGCGAGGTCGTTCGAAGAACGCGATGAACTGCTCCATGGCCGCGTTGACGCCGTCCAGGTCGTTGGTGGCGACCAGGTCGAGCAGGAGGCCGCGGGACACGGCCAAACCGAGGCGGGCGCGGGCGCGGGCCTCGTGGAGGGGTACGCCCGCGCTGTGCTCGTGGGCCGCGAGGGGTTCGATCCACGAGTCGACGATGCCGTCGAGCAGCGCGCTGGTGCCGGGGCGGCCCTGGACGGCTTGGCCGTACAGCTCGAAGAACAGGCGTTCGTGGGCGCGCAGGGCGGGGTCGGTGAGGCGTTCCCAGAAGCGCCGGGCCAGGTCGGCGGGGGTGGCGTCGGGGTCGGCGGTGAGGTCGGCGAGCGCTTGGCGCTGGTTCTCCTCGACGGCGCGGACGACCGCGACGAGCAGGCCCTCCTTGGAACCGAAGTGGTAGCTGAGCATCCGGTGGCTGGTGCCGACGGCGGTCGCGAGCGAGCGGAGGCTCAGGTTGGTGAGGCCGTGCTCGGCGATGTGCTCGACCACGGCGGCGAGCAGGCGATCCCCTTGTCCCGGCATGTACCAGATGGTACATGTACCACATGGTACAGAGAGTGGACGCCAGCGCGCGCACGACAGCCAGTCCGGAACAGGTGTACGCACTGGTCAGGGACGGTGCGACCTGGCCGGAGTGGTCGACGTTGGACTCGTTCGAGCTGGAACGGCCGGGTGAGACCGAACACGAGGGGCTCGGGGCGATCCGGGTGTTCCGCACGAAGCGGTTCCCGAAGCCGGTCGTGAGCCGGGAGGAGATCGTCGAACTGGTGCCCAACCGCAGGCTGGGGTACGTGCTGCTGTCCGGTTTGGCGGTGCGGGACTACCGGGCGTTCGTGGACGTCGAACCGGACGGCGAGGGCACCCGGATCAGGTGGCACTCGTCGTTCCGACCGGTCGTGCCCGGCACCGGCGGGCTCTACCGGCGGGCGTTGCAGAAGATCATGGAGAAGAGCGTGCGCGGTTTGGCCGACCACGCGGCGGGTAACACCTGAGGGAAACCACACCTCGACCGTGGGGTTGCCTTCATGGTGGTCCTCAGGGTCTTCTACCTAGCGTGGAGGGCATGAGCAACCCGATCACAGCAGTCGTCGAGTGGGTCACCGGACTGATGACCACGCTCGGCGCCCCCGGTGCCGGTATCGCCATCGCGTTGGAGAACCTGTTCCCCCCGCTGCCGAGCGAGCTGTTCCTCCCGTTGGCGGGCTTCACCGCCAGTCGCGGCGGGATGAGCCTGATCGCCGCGATCGCGTGGACCACTGCCGGGTCCGTGGTGGGTGCTCTGGCGCTGTACTACCTGGGCGCACTGCTCGGTCGGGAGCGGATCCGCGCCATCGCGCGGAAACTGCCGCTGGTCGACGTGTCCGACGTGGACCGGACCGAGGAGTGGTTCGCCAAGCACGGCGCCAAGGCGGTGTTCTTCGGCCGGATGATCCCGGTGTTCCGCAGCCTGGTCTCGATCCCGGCGGGCATCGAGCGGATGCCGCTGCCCAAGTTCATCGGCCTGACCGCGCTGGGCAGCCTGATCTGGAACACCGCGCTGATCATGGCGGGCTTCCTGCTCGGCGAGAAGTGGCACGTGGTCGAGGAGTACGCGGGCTTCGTGTCCACGGGCATCCTGACGCTGGTCGGCGTCTCCGTCGTCTGGTTCGTGGTGTCCCGGCTGAACAAGCGCAAGCAGGACAGTCACGACCCGAGGTAGCGCAGCACCGCCAGCACCCTGCGGCTGTAACCGTCCACAGCGGACAGCCCGAACTTGTCGAACACGCTGTTGATGTGCTTCTCCACCGCGCTCTGCGACACGTGCAACCGGGCCGCGATGGTCGCGTTCGTGCAGCCTTCGGCCATCGCGGCCAGCACGTCCCGTTCGCGGGGGCTCAACTTCCCGACCTCGCGGGTGGTGCGGGCCAGCAGCTGCCGCACCACCTCGGGGTCGAACGCGGCGCCACCCGATCCGACCCGCCGCAGGGCGTCGAGGAACTCGTCCACCCGCACGACCCGGTCCTTCAGCAGGTAGCCCACGCCGTCGGAGTGCTCGGTGAGCAGTTCGACGGCGTAGCGCTTCTCCACGTACTGCGACAGCACGAGCACCCCGACGGACGGCCACCGGCGCCGGATCTCCAACGCCGCGTGCAACCCCTCGTCGGTGTTGGTCGGGGGCATCCGCACATCGGTCACGACCACGTCCGGCTGGTGCGCCGCGACCGCCTGCACCAGCGCACCGCCGTCACCCACGGCCGCTACGACCTCGTGCCCCTCCTCGACCAGCAGCCGCACCAGTCCTTCGCGCAGCAACGTCGAGTCCTCGGCCAGGATCACCCGCACGGCAACTCCGCCGTGACCACCGTCGGCCCGCCGGCAGGACTGCTCACGGCGAACCGCCCGTCCAACGCGAAAACCCGCCGCGCAAGCCCGGAAAGCCCACCGCCACCGGGATCCGCTCCCCCGCACCCGTCGTCCTCGACCCGCACCCGCACGACCTCCTCGTCCCGCTCGATCCCCACGGTGATCGAGGCGGCCCCCGAGTGCTTGGCCGCGTTCGTCACGGCCTCGCACACCACGAAGTACACCGCCGTCTCCACCTGCGCGGGCACCACGCCCCCGAGCCGCACCTCGATCCGCACCGGAATGGCGGACCGATCCGCCACAGCGGCCAGTGCCTCGCCCAGACCGAGTGAATCCAACGCGGCCGGGTACACCCGCCAGGCGACCTCACGCAGATCTTCCAACACCCGCGCGGACTCCTCGTGCGCCTGGCGCACCAGGTCCTCAGCCTTGCCAGGATTCCGCCGAGCACGCCCGAGCAGCATCCCCAGGGCAACGAGCCGCTGCTGCACCCCGTCGTGCAGATCCCGCTCGATCCGCCGCCGCTCGGCGTCCACAGCCTCCACGATCCCGGCCCGACTCACCGCCAACTGCTCGATCCGCCGCCGCATCAACTCCCGCTCACCAACCCCGAGGAACCGGTGGGCAACCTTCCCCTCCAACGCGACAACCCCCAGAATCCCCTGCGCCTCCACGAAGAGCAGCACCACACCGGCCAACGCGGACCAGCCGAGCTCACCCAGGTTGGACAGGTCCAGCACCCCCGTGACCAACCGCCAGGCAATGACAACAGCCCAGAACAAGCCGTAGAAGAGCCAGGCCAGCACAACACCGCCAAGCAGCCCGACCACCGCACGCACCAGGACGAACCGACGTGCTTGGTGGTGGTCCAGAGGCTCAGCGCTGTCAACACCGAGCAACACCAACAGCCGCCAACGCTCCAACTCGGCAAACCAGGAAACAACCCGCACGGAAGACCAGGCAACAACAAGCACGGGCAACTCAACCAGCGCACCAAGAAAGCCGAACAGCAGCCCACCAACCAACCGAACAGCTCTCACCAAGAAATCCCCCACCACACAACACAACCCCCACGCACCCAGGCACCCAGGCACCCAGGCACCCAGGCACCCAGGCACCCAGGCACCCAGGCCAACGACACCTGACCCACAACCAACCGAGGCCAGGGCCACAAACGTGGCCGATTTTACTCGGGGGATTTGACCCTTAAAATTGGAGATCGGGCAGGCTTTCGGGACTGCCCTTTTAGCCCGATCAAGGGTCAAATCGAGGGGTCCCCGAGTCAAATCGGCCACAGCACGACGGCAGCGGAGCCAGGTCTTCAGCACGACGGCGATGGAGCCAGGCCCTCAGCACAACGACAGCGGAACCAGGCCTTCAACACAACGACAGCGGAACCAGGCCTTCAGCACAACGACAGCGGACTCAAGGCCACAACACCCCAAATGCAGCCCCACCCCACCTACCCCACCAAAACCGGAGCCAACAACTCCTTGATCTCCCGCACAGCGGCCCGCCCAGCCCGCGACGCCCCCACCGTGCTGGCGGAGGGCCCGTACCCGACCAGGTGCACCCGAGGTTCGGCGACGACCCGAGTGCCGTCCACCTTGATCCCACCTCCGTGCCCGCGCAGCTTCAACGGAGCCAGGTGGTCGACTGCGGCCCGGAACCCGGTGGCCCACAGGATCGCGTCGGCTCGCACCTCACGACCGTCGTCCCACACCACCCCGGTGGGCGTGATCCGGGAGAACATGGGCAGCCGTTCCATCAGCCCGGCCTCCTGCGCCGCCCGCACCGACGGCGTCCGGAACAGCCTGGTAACGCTCACCACGCTCGCAGGCGGCCGGCCGGCGCGCACGGCCTCGTCGACCCGCGCCACCACGGCCCGACCGATCTCGTGCGTGAACGGCTCGTCGGTGAACAGCGGCTCCCGACGGGTCACCCACGTGGTGGTCGCGACCTGCTGGATCTCCATCTGCAGCTGGATCGCGGACGACCCACCGCCGACCACGACGACGTGCTGCCCGGCGAACTCCTCCGGCCGCGTGTAGTCGGCCGTGTGCAGCTGGCGCCCCTGGAACAGCTCCTGGCCGGGGTAGTGCGGCCAGAACGGGTGGGTCCACGTCCCCGTGGCGTTGATCAGCGCACGGGCGGACCAGGTCTCGTCCGCGCTCTCCACCAGGAGCCCACCGTCGCCGTACCGGACCGAGGAAACCGTGACCGGACGCCGCACCTGGATCCCGTTCCGCCGCTCGAAGTCGGCGAAGTAGGCGGGCAGCACCTCGTTGGCGGGCGCGCGGTCGTCCACCACCTCGAACGGCATGCCGGGCAGGTCGTGGATGCCGTGGACGGTGGCCATGCGCAACGTCGGCCACCGGTGCTGCCAAGCGCCACCGGGGCCGCTGTCGGCGTCCAGGACCACGTGGTCCAGCCCTGCCCGGCGCAGGAAGTACCCGCTGGACAGGCCCGCCTGCCCCGCCCCGATCACCACCACGTCGACGCTGATCACACCTGCTGGAACGCACACGACCCGAACTCGCTTCCGTCACCTTCGTCACAGCGCGGGGTCCGGCCGATCGCCCTCGCGCAGCAGCGCGGCGTTCAAGCAGGGCCGGTCGCGGTTCGGCGACGTGCCGCCACGCCCGTGCGTCCACCTGGCGGACCGCACCACCGGCGGCTGCGCCTGTGACCGGTGGCACGGGCGGGAATGTTCCCGCCCGTGCGCGCGGTTGCCCTTGGCATGAGCCGACTCCGCGACGTTCCGCTGTCCGTTCTCGACCTCGCCACGATCGGCAGCGGGTCCAACGCGACAACGGCGCTGCGGGACACGACCGAGCTGGCCCAGCACGTCGAGCGCCTGGGCTACACCCGGTTCTGGCTGGCCGAGCACCACAGCATGCCGGGCATCGCCAGTTCCGCTCCCGCGATCCTGATCGGCCACGTCGCCGCGGCCACGTCGACGCTGCGCGTGGGTTCCGGCGGGGTGATGCTCCCGAACCACGCGCCGCTCGTCGTCGCCGAGCAGTTCGGCACGCTGACCGCGCTGCACCCCGACCGCATCGACCTCGGCATCGGGCGCGCGCCCGGCACGGACCAGAAGACGGCCCGCGCGCTGCGCCGGTCGACCGGAACGCTGTCGGCCGAGGACTTCCCGCAGCAGCTGACCGAGCTGATGGGCTACTTCGACGGGACGGAGGACATCACCGCGGTGCCCAGCACGGGCAACAAGCCGCCGGTGTGGCTGCTGGGTTCCAGCGGCTACAGCGCGCAGGTCGCGGGCCTCCTGGGCCTGCCCTTCGCGTTCGCCCACCACTTCAGCGCCGAGAACACGCTGCCCGCGCTCGCGCTGTACCGGCAGAACTTCCGGCCGTCCGCCGTGCTGAGCGAGCCGTACGCGATGGTGTGCGCGGCCGTGATCGCCGCCGACACCGCCGAGCACGCCCGGTGGATCTCGGCCCCGGCCGGTCTCGCGTTCCTGAAGCTGCGCGGCGGCAAGCCGGGGCTGTTCCCGTCGCCGGAGGAGGCGGCCGAGTACCAGTACAGCGACATCGAGCGGATGTTCATCGAGGACCGGGCGTCGTCCATGGTCATCGGCGACCCCGCGACCGTCGACGCCGGACTGGCCAAGCTGCTCGACGACACGCGGGCCGACGAGTTGATGATCACGACGATGGTGCACTCCAACACCGACCGGATGCGGTCGTACGAGCTGGTCACGGAGCTGGCGGGCCGATCGGTCACCGTGTGATCAACTAACCCGAACGGGTGATTGGACGGCAGGGGTGTAGCACCTGCCGCGCACCGGGCGATCACCTAGTTGAGCGCGCACGCCCCCCGACGCGCTCAACTACTGCCGGGCCCTCGGGCCCGGGGTTGCAGTACTGGATATCGGCCGCCGCCGCGATCGGCGTGGGTGGTGCCCCCGTGGTACCGCCCACGCCGTCGGCCGCTGGTCATCACGGCTTGGCCACATCCCGGCACCAGGTGCGAATCAAGCCCCGAAATCAGCCCCGCGCTTCCCAAAACACCGTCATGGTGGTGGCAGTCGTAGTCGCGCCCACCGCCAGGGCGGAAAGGGGAGTTCGTGAAGTTCGCCAAAATGGCCGTCGGCATCTGCCTGACCCTGGCCGTGGCGGGATGTGCGGGCGCCCCCGATCTCGTCAGTGCTCCGGTCGCCCAGGCGGGCGAAACCCCGTCCGTCCGGCAGGGCGGTGTGGCCGAAGCGCCCTCCGCCGCCCCGTTCACCGCTTTCGGCGCGCAGCACGTGTGGACCACCGGCCTGTCGATCACGATCGCCCAGCCGAAGTCGCTCCAGCCCAGCGACACCGCGTTCCCGCAGGCGCCGCGCATGGCCGTGTTCACCGTGACGATCACCAACGGCAGCAAGTCCGAGTACCGGCCCACCCAGCTGCTGGTCCGCGCGCTCACCGACGGCGGGGCCTCGCAGGAGGTCATCGACTCCGTGCAGGGCCTCAACGGCATCGCCACCGCGGTCCGCGAACTCCCACCGGGCCGCGACACCACCGTCACGCTGGCGTTCGTGGCCCCCAAGGAGCCGGTGCGCATGCAGCTCGTCGTCGAACCGAACGGCGCGGGCCAAGAACCCAGCGCCACCTTCGAAGGCCAGGCCTGAGTACCGTTCCACCTCATGAGTGAGCAGGAACGACTCTCCCCCGGCGACCAGGCGCCGGCCTTCACCCTCCCCGACAGCGAGGGCAAGCCGGTCTCGCTGTCGGACTACCTGGGCAGGTCCGTCGTCGTCTACTTCTACCCGGCCGCCGGCACCCCCGGCTGCACCAAGCAGGCCTGCGACTTCCGCGACAGCACCGGCTCGCTCGGCGAGTCCGGCTACGACGTCGTCGGCATCTCCCCGGACAAGCAGGAGAAGCTGGCCAAGTTCGCCGCGGCCGAGGGCCTGAACTTCCCGCTGCTGTCCGATGTGGACCGTTCGGTCCTGACCGCGTGGGGCGTGTACGGCGAGAAGCAGAACTACGGCAAGACCGTCGTCGGCGTGATCCGCTCGACGTTCCTGGTGGACGCCGAGGGCAAGATCGCGAAGGCGATGTACAACGTCCGCGCCACCGGCCACGTGGCGAAGCTGCTGCGCGAACTGCCCGCCTGATCCCGCGGTGCGGTGACTCCCGGACGGGGAGTCACCGCACCGGGTCTAGGCCAGTGCCCGCAGGTTCGGCAGCAGCAGCCGGAGCGCGCGGCCGCGGTGGGACTGGGCGTCCTTCTCCTCCGGGCTCAGTTCGGCCGAGGTGAACTCGTCGCCTTCCGGCACGAAGATCGGGTCGTAGCCGAAGCCGTTGGCACCGCGCTGGACGCGGGTGATCGTGCCGCGCCACTCTCCGCGGACGACCGTGGACTCGCCGTCGGGCACCACGAGCGCGGCGGCGCAGACGAAGCCGCCACCGCGGCGGTCGTCCGGGACGTCGCCCAGCTGCTTCAGGACCAGGTCCACGTTCGCCTGGTCGTCACCGTGCTTGCCGGACCAGCGGGCCGACAGGACGCCCGGCATCCCGTTCAACGCGTCGATGGCGATGCCGGAGTCGTCCGCCACCGAGGGCAGCCCCGTCGCCAGAGCGGCGTCACGGGCCTTGGCGAGGGCGTTGCCCTCGAAGGTGGGTTCGGTCTCGGGGGCCTCGGGGAACGGCGGCACGTCGTCCAGGCCGACGACCTCGATGCCGTCGAGGCCCTCGGCGGCGAGGATGCGGCGGAGTTCGCCGAGCTTCTTGGCGTTGCGGGACGCCAGCAGCAGCTTGGTCATGAACGGGACTTCTTCGGCTTCGGCTCCGGCAGGACGCCGGGGTACGGGAGCGCCAGCGCCTCGGCCTGGAGGCGGTTGAGCTCGGCGCAGCCCTCCAGCGCGAAGTCGAGCATCTTGTCCAGGGTGGACCTCGCGAAGGTCGCGCCCTCGCCGGTGCCCTGGACCTCGATGAGCGTCCCGGCGTCGGTGGCGACGACGTTCATGTCGACCTCCGCCCGCGAGTCCTCCTCGTACGGGAGGTCCAGGCGGACCCGGCCGTCGACGACACCGACCGAGACGGCGGAAACGGCGCACGCCAACGGCTTCGGATCGGCCAGGCGGCCCGCGGCGCCGAGCCAGGTGATGGCGTCGGCGAGAGCCACGTAGCCACCGGTCACGGCGGCCGTGCGGGTCCCGCCGTCGGCCTGGATGACGTCGCAGTCGATGACGATGGTGTTCTCGCCCAGCGCGGCCAGGTCGATGCACGCGCGCAGCGAGCGGCCGATCAACCTGCTGATCTCGTGGGTGCGGCCGCCGATCCTGCCCTTCACGGCCTCGCGGTCGCTGCGGGTGTGGGTGGCGGAGGGGAGCATCGCGTACTCGGCGGTCACCCAGCCGAGCCCGGAGCCCGCTCGCCACCGGGGCACGCCCTCGGTCACGCTCGCGGCGCACAGCACCCTGGTGTTGCCGAACTCCACCAGCACCGATCCCGCGGGCCACTGCTGGTAGCCGCGGGTGATCCGGATGTCGCGCAGCACGTCGTCGTTCCTGCCATCGGTCCTCAGCACAGCCACTACCCTAAGGTGCTCGCCAGGTGAACCGGGGGACGGCCCACCGGCGTAGGGAGAGGCATGGCACTCGCAGACGACCTGTGGACGATCGCAGGTATCCCGGCGCACCCGCTTCTGGTCCACGCGGTGGTGGTGCTGCTGCCACTCGCCGCGGCGGGGGCGATGGCGCTGGCGGTTCGACCGTCGTGGCGGCGGAAGTACGCGTGGCCCGTGCTGGGCCTGACGCTCGTGGGCGTCGGCTC
The DNA here is from genome assembly GCA_049997955.1 of Umezawaea sp. cmx-9-4. GTDB lineage: Bacteria > Actinomycetota > Actinomycetes > Mycobacteriales > Pseudonocardiaceae > Umezawaea. The sequence continues at coordinate 277,630 of JAEBDY010000008.1, forward strand.
CGTGCCGCTGGCGGTGGAAGCCGGTGAGCAACTGGAGGCGAGGCTGGCGAGCCTGGAGAACCCGCTGATCACGAGGCACGCGGACCTGGGGAACGACCTGTTCCCGTTCGCCCTCGGCTTCGGGGTCGCGGTGGTGCTCCTGGTGGTCGCGGGCAGGCTGGCGGACCGGGAGCGGACGGCGGCGACCGAGTCGCCGGAGATCCCCAAGACCTGGCGGCGCATCGCGATCGTGATGTCCGTCCTGGTCGTCTGCACCGGGGTCGCGAGCACCGTGCAGACCGTGCGGATCGGGCACAGCGGCTCGACCGCCGTGTACGACGGGGTCGGGGTCAGCTAGGCAGCGTCAGCGGCGTGGTCGCCGAGGCCTTCAGCGTCCGGGTGACGGTGCACAGCTGCTCGACGGCCCGGCGCACGACCACCTCCAGGGCTTCGCGCTGCGCCGGGTCCAACCCGGACAGGTCGTAGTCGAGCGACACCGGCACCGTCGCCACCTCGTGGGCGCCTTCGACGTCCACGTGCTCGGCGTGCGCGGTGAACTCGCCGACCCGACGGGTGACCAGGGTTTCAGCCGTGACGGCGACGCAGCCCGCCGCGGCGGCCAGCAGCAGTTCCACGGGGCTGAACGAGCCCTCCTGGTCCTTGCGCCCGATCCGGACCTCGGCGCCACGGCCGTTGGACGCGATGAAGACGTGCTGGCCCGCCTGGCGGACCTCGATGTTCGACACACCGCGAAACTAGCGCACCCCGTCGTGCGGGTTCGGGAAACCGCACGACGAGGGGTGACCGCTAGTCCACGCGGTCGGCGGTGGCCTTCGCGAGCCGCCGGACGTACTCGATGTCGCCGCAGCCGTCGGAGATCCGCTCCTGCCGCTCTTCGAGGAACTCCTTGCCCAACTCCTCGCGGCGGGCGTCGTCGACCTCGGCGCGGGCGTCGTTGAGGATGGTCCGCTCCTCCTCGTCGACGTGGTGGTTGAGCGCTTCGACCAGCTCTTCGAGCTTGTCCTCCCAGTCCTCCGACTCGGTGTCGGAGATCTCCATCAACGCGAGCAGGGCCTGGTGCCCCTCCGCGTGCTCCTCGGCGCCGTGGTCGACCTCGTCGCTGTCGACCGCCTTGTACCGCTTGAGCGCGGAGTAGACCTTGGACTCCTCCGCTTCGGCGTGCGCGACGAGCAGTTCAGCGAGGTCACCGAGCAGGGCGGTGCGGTCGGAGGTGCGGTCGCGCAGGTCGCGGAAGAGCTCCTCGAACCGGCGGTGGTCGGCCAGGATCAGCTCGACGACGTCGGTGGTCATCGTGTTCCTCCAAGTGGTGGGGAGCTGCGGGTACCCACCACCGCCGTCAACCAATCAGGTAGCTCTCGCCCTGCCGCGCGAGTTCCGCCGGTCCGGTGAACGCGGCCCGCGCCTCGGCCAGCAACGCGGTCGGGTCGTCCCACGGGGCGATGTGCGTGAGGAGCAGCCTGCGGACCCCCGCCTCGACGGCCACCGAGGCCGTGCGGCACCCCGCCTCGGCCAGCAGCACGTCGGCGCCCCTGGCCAGTTCCGGCACGGCGCCGTACACGAGCGTCGCTTCCTCCGTGGTGATCCGGAACCCGAACGCCTGCCCGGCGGCGGCGGCGGTGATCGCGAACGGTCCACGGTGGATCGTGTCCTCGGCCAGCGGCCGGAAGTCGAACACGTCGGACAGGTCGGTGATCTCCAGCTCCTCGGCGTTCTCGGCGTACGCCCTGGCGAACCGGTCCGGCGCCCCGGTCGGCGCGTGCACCTCCAGCCGTCGCGCGGTCGTGTCGTACGGCGGGTGCGTGTGGTAGCGGCGCAGCACGGTCAGCGCGGTGAGATCGCTGCAGTGGTGGGGCGCCAGCTGGGAGAGCACGAGCGCGTCGATGGCGAACGGGTCGCACCGGGTCTGCAGGGCGGCGAGGACGCCGCTGCCGAAGTCGAGGACGAGGCGGAAGCCGTTGGCCTCCACGAGGTAGCCGGAGGCCGCGGCGGAGGGGCCGGGCAGGCGGCCTGAGCAGCCGAGGATGGTCAAGAGCACGCGTGCGAGCCTCGCACGTCACCCCGGGGCGTGAAACGCGGAAACACCCAGTTGGGGTAGGAACCGGCGGGCCAACCTGGTGAACGTCGCCAGGTCGCCCGTGCAGCTGAACCGCTGATCGGGTTCACCCTCGCGGAACAGGTCGCGCTCGGTGAGGACGCGCATGACGTCCTTGACGGTCTCCTCGGCGCTGGACACCAGCGTCACCTCGTCCCCCATCACGATCTGGAGGACGCCGGTCAGCAGCGGGTAGTGCGTGCAGCCGAGGACGACGGTGTCGACCTCGGCCTGCTGAAGCGGTTCCAGGTAGCCCTGCGCGAGGCCGAGCACCTGGCGGCCCGAGGTGATCCCGCGCTCCACGAAGTCGACGAACCGCGGGCACGCCACGGCGGTCACCTCGACGTCGCGGGCGGCGGCGAACGAGTCCTGGTACGCGCCGGAGGTGATCGTGCTGACGGTGCCGATGACGCCGACGCGGCCGGTGCGGGTGGTGGCGACCGCGCGCCGCACGGCGGGGACGATCACCTCGACCACGGGCACGTCGTAGCGTTCACGGGCGTCGCGCAGGCAGGCGGCGGACGCGGTGTTGCAGGCGATCACGATCATCTTCGCACCGTCGGCGACGAGCCGGTCCGCGAGAGCCAGCGCGTGCTTGCGGACTTCGGCGATCGGCAGCGGCCCGTACGGGCTGTGCGCGGTGTCGCCGACGTACCGGATCCGCTCGCCGGGCAACTGGTCCATGATCGCCCGCGCGACGGTGAGCCCGCCGCCACCGGAGTCGAAGATGCCGATCGGGGCGTCCGCGGAGGTCACACGGGCAGACTAGCTGGCACGGACGTCGTCACCCGGCGCGCGTCCCTGGCCACGCCCCACGCGGCGAGCACGCCGCCGACCGCGCCGAACAGGTGGCCTTCCCAGGACACGCCGGGCTGGCCGGGCAGCACGCCCCACAGCGCCCAGCCGTACGCGACGAACACCAGCACGGCCACCACGATCTGCCACGGGGCCCGCGCGAAGATGCCGCGGACGAGCAGGAACGCGAGGAAACCGAAGATCAGTCCGGAGGCCCCGATGTGGCTCGCGGGCGAGCCGACGAGCCAGATGCCGAGCCCGCTGGCCAGCCAGATGACGGCGGTGACCTGCACGAACTGCTTCAGTCCACCCGAGGTCGCGAGGAAGGCGAGCACCAGCAGCGGCACGGCGTTTCCGGTGAGGTGGCTCCAGTCCGCGTGCAGCAGCGGGTACCAGATCAGGTTGTCCCACTGGCCGAAGTCGCGCGGGATCACGCCGTCGTCGTCGAGGGAGTGGCCGAGCGCGGTGTCGACGCCCTCGATCACGAAGAGGAGCGCGACGAACCCCGCGACGACGGCCGCGGACAGCAGCGGCTTCGGCGGGATGATCCGCTTGGAGAGCTGCTTCGGCGCCTGCACCTGGGTCGGGTCCACCTGTCCAGGTTACGTGCGGGGACGCGAAAACGGGGCGGCCGCCTAAGGTGGTCCCGTGTCGATCGACGTAGCGGTGCGCATCCAGGCCGAACTGGGCGAAGGACCGACCTGGGACCGGGCCAGCTCCACGCTCGTGTGGGTGGACGTCCTGGCCAGCGAGGTGCACCGGTACGCACCCGCGCGGGACGACGACGCGGTGCTGTCCGTGCCGCAGCACGTCGGCGCCGCGAAGCCCCGGTCGATGGGCGGCCTGGTGCTGAACCTGCGCGACGGGATCGCGCTGGTGGACCGCGACGGCGGCAAGACGTGGCTCGTCTACTGGGCTCGTGACGGGGTCCGCGGCAACGACGCGGCGGTCGACCCGGCGGGCAGGCTGTGGGCGGGCACCATGCGCTACGACTCCGCCGAGGGCGGCGGCTGGCTGGCCCGCGTGGAACCAACGGGCACCGCGAAGGTCGTGCTGGACAAGGTGACCATCAGCAACGGCATCGGCTGGAGCCCGGACGGCACGCGCATGTACTACATCGACACGCCGGAGCGGCGGATCGACGTCCTGGACTACGACGTCGACACCGGCGAAGCCACCGGCAGGCGCCCCCTGTGCCCGGTGGAGGGCACCGACGGCAGTCCGGACGGACTGACCGTGGACGCCGACGGCTGCGTGTGGGTGGCGCTGTGGGGCGGCGCGGCCGTCCGCCGCTACACCCCGGACGGCTACCTGGACCGCGAGATCGCCCTGCCGGTAGACCAGCCGACAGCGTGCTGCTTCGGCGGTGAGGACCTGACAGACCTCTACGTGACGACCGCACGCGCGGGCCTGGACGAATCGGCACTGTCGGCGCGTCCGCTGTCGGGGTCGGTGCTGGTCCTGCCCGGTGTCGGGGTCGGCATGCCGTCGGTGGCGTTCGCGGGTTGAGGTCAGAGCGAGATCGGCTGGCTGTTGGCAGGTCGCACGACCACCCACCGCAGGACCGTCTGGCCGCAGGACCACCCACCGCAGGACCGTCTGGCCGCAGGACCACCCACCGCAGGACCGTCTGGCCGCAGGACCACCCACCGCACGTCCGCTTGGCCACAGGACCGCCCACCGCACTGGTGGGGCGAGCGTCCTGGACCGTGGCCGATTTTACTCGGGGGATTTGACCCTTAAAATTGGTCGGGCTGCGGCTTCACCACCTGCCGTTTTGGCCCGACAAAGGGTCAAATCGAGGGGTCCCCGAGTCAAATCGGCCACAGCACGCTGGGAGTCGTGGCCAGGCTGGGGCGAGACGGACCTGCGGGTACGTGACGGTGGGTTCACCGACACCCCGCTCGCGCAATTGTCTCATATCATTTTCCTTGATTTGTCAAGGCGGGAAAGATGCCTTGACAAACGAAGAAAAATGACGAGGGCGCTTCGGATCGGGGCGGCGGAGGGGGACTGCGTCGGAACAGTCGCGTGCTTCCGCTTTGGTGATGGCGTGCTTGGTTGGGTGCTTCCGCTCTGGCGGTGGGGTTGGTGCGTGCTTCCGCTTGTGCGGTGGGCCTGGTCGCATGCTTCCGCTGTTCGAAGCGGGTCACTGCTCCGCTCAACCGTTGCACCCCAACGACTACACCTCGTAAACAGCGTCCTGTTCCACCAGTGATGTCCGGTTGGGGAACACGCGGGACGCGTCGGCGAACACGGCTTCGCGGTCGGACCACGGCAGCACGTGCGTGAGCAACAACCGTCCTACCCCCGCTTCCGCCGCCACTCCCGCCGCTTCCCGGCCGCTCATGTGCAGGTTGTCCGGGCGGGAGCCGCGGTCCAGCCATGCCGTGTCGGCCAGCAGCACGTCCGCCCCGCGGGCCAGTTCCACCAGCTCCGGGCAGGCTGCTGTGTCGCCGGAGAACACCAGGGAACGGCCGCCGCACTCGACGCGGAACCCGTAGGCCTCGCAGATGTGCCGCATCGCCGCGACCGTCACGGTGCACGGTCCCAGCCGGAAGGTGCCCGGTCGTAGCGTGGAGAACGTGAACACGTCCTCCAGCGATTCTGGTTCCGCGCGGCTCGCGGCGTGCGCGTTGGCCAGTCTCGTCGCCGCGCCGGACGGGGCGTGCACCGGCAGCTTGTGTTCGCGCGGGTCGTACGGCGGGCGCGGGTGCTGTCTTCGGTACGTGGTGAGGGCCGCGAAGTCCGCGCAGTGGTCGAGGTGCAGGTGCGACAGCAGCACCGCGTCCACGTCGAACGGGGAGCAGTGCGTCTGCAGCTTCCCGAACGTGCCCGCGCCGAGGTCGACGACGAGGCGGAAGCCCTCGGCTTCGACGAGGTAGCCGGAGGTGGGGAGATCCGGACCGGGCACGCTGCCCGAGCAGCCGAGCACGGTGATCTTCACCGGAGGAGGATAACCCGCAGGTCAGGCCCAGAGGTGGCCGTCGAGCCGTTCCGAGGCCTCGTCGAGGGTGCCCGCGTACGCGCCGGTGGACAGGTACTTCCAGCCCGCGTCGGCGACGATGAACACCACGTCGGCGGGCTCACCGGTGCCCGCCGCCTTCTCGGCGACGGCGAGCGCCGCGTGCAGGATCGCGCCCGTCGAGATGCCGGCGAAGATGCCTTCGGTTTCCAGCAGCTGCCGGGTGCGCCGGAGGGCGTCGTACGAGCCGACCGAGTACCGGCCGGTGAGCACGGACGCGTCGTACAGCTCCGGCACGAACCCCTCTTCGAGGTTGCGCAGGCCGTACACGAGTTCGCCGTAGCGGGGTTCGGCGGCGACGACCTGCACGTCCGGCTTGTGCTCGCGCAGGAACCGGCCGACGCCGACGAGCGTGCCCGTCGTGCCGAGACCGGCCACGAAGTGCGTGATGGTCGGCAGGTCGCGCAGGATCTCCGGGCCGGTGCCGTTGTAGTGCGCGAGCGCGTTCGCCGGGTTGCCGTACTGGTAGAGCATCACCCAGTCCGGGTTCTGCTTGGCCAGTTCCTTCGCGGTCGCCACGGCCTGGTTCGAGCCGCCCGCGGCGGGCGAGTAGACGATCCTGGCCCCGTACGCGGCGAGCAGCTGCTTGCGTTCCGTGGAGGTGTTCTCCGGCATCACGCAGACCAGGCCGTAGCCCTTGAGCTTGGCGGCCATGGCCAGCGAGATGCCGGTGTTGCCGGACGTCGGCTCCAGGATCGTGCAGCCCGGTGTCAGCAACCCGTCCCGCTCCGCCGCCTCGACCATGGCCAGCGCGGGCCGGTCCTTGATCGAGCCGGTCGGGTTGCGGTCCTCCAGCTTCGCCCAGATGCGGACGTTCTCCGACGGCGAGAGCCGGGGGAGGCCGACCAGCGGGGTGTCGCCGAGCGCGTCGAGCAGCGAGTCGTACCGGGCCACGGTGGTCAGCCGCCCGCGACGGCCGGGAGGATCGTCACGTTGTCGCCGTCCTTGACGGCGGCTTCGAGACCACCGGAGAAGCGGACGTCCTCGTCGTTGACGTAGACGTTCACGAACCGGTGCAGCGTGCCCTCCTTGACCAGGCGGGACTTCAGTCCGCCGTGGTTGGCCTCCAGGTCGTCGATGACCTGGGCGAGCGTCGTGCCCGCAGCCTCGACGGACTTCTGCCCACCGGTGTGGGTGCGCAGGATGGTGGGGATGGAGACGGTGATGGCCATGCGGGAACCTTCCGAGAAGGGACGGGACGTCGAACGAGCGGAGACGCGCTCAGGAGCCGTCGGGGGTGTCGTCCACCCCGGTGTGGGCGAACATGTACGACTCGACGACCTGCACCGGCTCCTCGGTCACCACGCCGTCCACGATCCGGTAGGAGCGCAGTTCGTGCTCCTCCGGGTCCCTGGTGGAGATCAGCACGTAGTGCGCGTCCGGCTCCCGGGCGTAGGAGATGTCGGTGCGCGACGGGTACGGCTCGGTGGCCGTGTGCGAGTGGTACACGACCACCGGCACCTCGTCGTTGCGCTCCATCTCCCGGTGCACCTTGAGCTGCTCGGTCGCGTCGAAGCGGTAGAAGGTCGGCGAGCGCTCGGCGTTCAGCATGGGGACGAACCGCTCGGGGCGGTCGGAGCCCTCGGGCCCCGCGATCTGGCCGCATGCCTCGTCCGGGTGGTCACGACGGGCATGCGCCACCATCGCGTCCACCAGGTCACGGCGAATCACCAACACGCCTCCATCCTACGTGGTGGCGGAAGACGTCCCGCTTTGTGAGAACGCGCACTACACCGGGTTGAGCAGGTCTCCCGCGGCGGTGCACAGGCGGTCGAGGTCCAGCGGCGACGCCAGTTCCCGCCTGCCGGTGGCGAGGGCGAACACGGTGGCCGGACCGCGGTGGCCCGCGCGGACCAACCCGTCGTGGGCGGAGATGGCGATCCGGCGGCACTGGGCCTTGGTCAGCACGGCGTCGGTGGCGACGACACCCACGCCCGGCGACGCGAACCCGCCGATGGTGTGCTCGCCGACGTGGACGGACGTCCCGAGGTCGACCGGCGTCGCGCACGCGGCGTACCCGTCCTCCGACGTCGACGGGTCCCCCTCGAAGACCACGGCGGCGGGCACGAGCGGCACGACCTGGTGCGGCTCCGCGCCGACCGGGAAGCCGTGGTTCCGCTCGGCGAGCCACCGGACGACACCGTCCACGGCGGCCAGGCCCCTCGTGCCACCGGACGGCACGCACACGGCGTGGACCTGCTGGACGAGGTTCGACGGGTCCAGCAGGTCGAGTTCGCGGGTGCCGAGCGGTGCGCCGCGGGTGTCCACGCCCGCCACGGCACCCTGGGGCACCAGCACGACGGTCACCCCGGCGGAGCGACCTCCGGCCGCTCCGGGGATCACGACATGACGGCTTCGACGAGCGTTTCCTGCACCCACGTGAGCCAGTGGTAGACGCCGAGGTGCGGCGAGCGCGGGTCGTCCGGCGGCAACTCCTCCGGCATGTCGTCGTTCACGTCGAGAGCGGTGCCCAGCGCGAGCCGCACGTCGTTGAGCGACGCCAGCCACGCCTCGGCCTGCTCGGGGCGCAACCGGACCTCGCCGCCCTCCGGCGGGCAGGTGTCCAGCACGACGCCCGCGACCCCGGTCTTGAGGTCCAGCAGCTCCGGTTCGTGCAGCGAGCGCAGCGCGGCGGCGGAGTCGAGGTCTCCGGGGTCGGGCGCGTCCGGGTCCAGGCGGTGGAAGTCCGGCAGCAGCCTGCCCAGGATCGGGTCGTCCGGCGCGGTCGACGGGCCCGTTCGGATGCCGGTCAGCTCGGACAGCTCGTCCTGCGGCGCTTCCTCGGCGCGTGCCACCAGCATGTCCTGGATCTGGCTGACCAGACCGCGGACGACGGCCGCCTCCTGGCGGTCGAAGCGGCCGACGACGACGTCGCCGTCACGGCTCCACTTCTTCACGACGCGCGCTGCATGGTCGCCCAGAGCCCGGCGGCGTGCAGCTTCTTCACGTCCACCTCGACCTTGTCCTTGGTCCCCGAGGACACGATCGCGCGGCCCTTGTGGTGCACGTCCAACATCAGCTTGGTCGCCTGGTCCCTGGTGTAGCCGAACAGCTTCTGGAGCACGTACGTCACGTAGGACATCAGGTTCACCGGGTCGTTCCAGACCACGGCCTGCCATGGTCTGTCCTCGGCGCGGACCTCCACGCCTTCCGGCTCAACCTGCGTCCGTTCATGCTCGACGGGCGTGGTCATACCGCCAATGGTGTCATGGCCCACGCGCCGACGGCGCTCCGAGGGGGCAGCCGACCGTGGCGCACCCCATAGGGGCATCCGCTGCGCGGTCGAGCGGGGCCCGCCTAGGCTCCTGACCATGTCGACCGCGCTGCTCACCGACCACTACGAGCTGACGATGCTGGCCGCCGCGCTGCGCGACGGGACGGCGGACCGGCCCTGCGTCTTCGAGGTGTTCGCCCGCAGGCTCCCCGAGGGCAGGCGCTACGGCGTGGTCGCCGGAACGGGTCGTCTGCTGGACGCGATCCGCGAGTTCCGGTTCGGCGAGGCCGAGCTGGCGCAGCTGGCCGAGGCGAACGTCGTGGACGACCGGACGCTGGCGTGGCTGGCGGACTACGAGTTCACCGGCGAGGTGGACGGCTACCCCGAGGGCGAGCTGTACTTCCCCGGTTCGCCGGTCCTGTCCGTGCGGGCGTCGTTCGGCGCGGGCGTCGTGCTGGAGACGCTGGCGCTGTCGATCCTCAACCACGACAGCGCGATCGCGTCGGCCGCGGCCAGGATGGTCGGCGCCGCGAACGGCCGCCGGATGATCGAGATGGGCTCCCGGCGCACGCACGAGGAGGCCGCCGTGTCGTCCGCGCGGGCCGCGTACCTGGCCGGGTTCACGGCCACGTCGAACCTGGAGGCCGGGCGCAGGCACGGGATCCCGACCGCGGGCACGTGCGCGCACGCCTTCACGCTGCTGCACGACACCGAGGAGGAGGCGTTCCGCAGCCAGGTCGAGGCGCTCGGCGCGGACACCACGCTGCTGGTCGACACCTACGACATCACCAACGGCATCGACCTCGCGGTGCGGGCTGCGGGTCCCGAGCTGGGCGCCGTGCGGATCGACTCCGGCGACCTGGGCGTGCTGGCCCGCCAGGCCCGTGAGCAGCTGGACGCGCTGGGGGCCAAGAACACCAGGATCGTCGTGTCCGGCGACCTGGACGAGTACTCGATCGCCGCGCTGCGGGCCGAGCCGGTCGACGCGTACGGCGTCGGCACGTCGCTGGTGACCGGGTCCGGCGCGCCGACGGCGGGCATGGTCTACAAGCTGGTCGAGGTCGCCGGTCGCCCGGTCGCGAAGCGCAGCTCGCACAAGGAGTCTCGCGGCGGCCGCAAGGGCGCGCTGCGCAAGCACAAGGAGACCGGGACCGCCCTCGAAGAGGTCGTGTACCCGTTCCACGAGCAGCCGAAGGCCGACGAGCACGACCGGCAGCTGCAGATCCCCCTGTTGCGCGATGGACAGCCGACCGACCAGGTGCCCACGCTGGCCCAGAGCCGCGAACGGCTGCGGGCGGCGCTCGTCACCGTGCCGTGGGAGGGCTTGAAGCTGTCCCGCGGCGAGCCCGCGATCCCGACGACCTTTCTGTAGAGGAGTGCACAGGTGACCAAGGCGCTGATCGTCGTGGACGTGCAGAACGACTTCTGCGAGGGCGGGTCGCTGGCCGTGACCGGCGGCGCGGCCGTCGCGGCGGCGGTGTCCGCGCACATCGCCGCGGGTGGCTACGACCACGTCGTGGCGACCAGGGACTACCACGTCGACCCCGGCGGGCACTTCAGCGAGACGCCCGACTTCGTCGACTCGTGGCCGGTGCACTGCGTCGCGGGCACCCCCGGCGCGTCGTTCCACCCCGAACTGGACGTCACGGCCGTGCAGGCGGTGTTCTCCAAGGGCGCGTACGAGGCCGCCTACTCCGGGTTCGAGGGCAGCAGCGGCGCGGGCGAGCTGCTCACGGACTGGCTGCGGGTGCGCGGCGTGGACCAGGTCGACGTGGTCGGCATCGCGACGGACCACTGCGTGCGGGCGACCGCGGTCGACGCCGCTCGGGCCGGGTTCGCGACGACCGTGCTGCTGGACCTGACCGCGGGCGTCTCCGCGGCCACCGTGGACGGTGCGCTGGAGCGGTTGCGCGACGCGGGAGTCGTCCTGCGCGGTGACCCCCGCGTCGGCTGACCTACGGCGTCGGCGAACAGGCCGCCGAGCCGAGGACGACCTCACCGGTCACGCTCGACTCGGGCGTGAAGCGGATGTGCAGGGCGTTGATCGCGAGGCTGCCGTCGTTCGGCTCGGGCAGGACCACCTCGCTGAACGTCGCGGTCGCGAGCACGACGCCCTCGTCCGACTTGACCTCGTGCACGTGGTTGGACGGGATCTGGGCGGGCAGGCCGGGGAAACCCGACAGCCCGCCCACCTGCCAGCCCGCGTCGGTGCCCGACTCCTTGCCGACGCACACGGCCTTCCACGACCCGACCTTCAGCCGCGGGCCGCCGTCGGAGACCAGCGCGCCGAGTTCGAACGACCGGCCGGACGCCTCCGAGGTCGTCTCGGTGAGGTCGTCCCCGACGGCCTTGGTCGTGCAGGACGACGTGCCGCCGCCGAACTTGAAACCGGGCTGGTCGTTCGCCGCGGGCGCGGTGTTCGACGTCTGGCCGTCGACGGCGCACGGCGCCTGGGTCGGCAGCGAACTGGTCCTGCCCGCCTTGGTGAACTCGACGAAGCCCAGCGAGGCGACCCCGGCCGGGTTGGCGGCCAGCGCGGGCGCGGCCGACACGACGAGTCCGGCCGCGATCCCGAACGCCACCACTCCCGCACGTCGTGCGGTGGTGCTGTTCATCTGGTGTTCCCCTTCCACAGTTCCCCCGAAAGCCGTTCAGGTTCTTGAAATGCCGAACCGGCGACGCCACCCCTCATCGAATAATCGATCGGGATGGGGCCGCCGGTAACAACTCGGCACCCCATGTCACTCGTTGGGGGAACTGCATTACCCACCCGAGTTCACAGCGAGCTGCTCGTCACGGATTGCTGTCAAGGCAGAGGCGAATGATCACCCCTCTTTCCAGGCGCTCGGAACGGGAGTTGACGGAACCCTCACCCGCTGACGACCAACTGGTCGCGCCAGCGGATCGGCCTGGTGACCGGGGCGAGCCCCAGCAGCCGCTCCAGCGCGGCCCGCACGCGGCCCGCCGCGAGACCGTCGCCGAACGGGTTGCGCCCCGGCGGGAGCCGCAGCCGCGAGCCGAGCACCCAGCCCGCCTCGGCCAGGATGCGGGTCGGGTCGGTGCCGACGACCCACGCGCTGCCCGCGTCCACGGCGGCCGTGCGCTCGGTCGAGTCGCGCAGCACCAGCACCGGCACGCCGAACGACGGCGCCTCCTCCTGGATGCCGCCGGAGTCGGTCAGCACGAGCGAGGCGCGGACCAGCGCCCGCACCAGGTCCGAGTAGTCCAGCGGCTCGGTGATGACGATCCGGCGGTGGCCGCCGAGCACCTGGCGGACCTGGGCGCGCACCACGGGGTTCGGGTGCGCGGGCAGCAGGACCACGACGTCGGGGTGCCGGTCGGCGATGGCGCGCACGGCGGTCAGCACGCGGTGCAGCGGCGCGCCCCAGGACTCCCGGCGGTGCGCGGTGACCAGCACGAGCCTGCCGCCGGTCGCGTCGAGGTCCTCCTCCAGCGCGGCGAGGTCGGGGTCCCTGACGGGCAGCCCGGCCGCGGCGACCCGCAGCACGGCGTCCACGACGGTGTTGCCGGTGACGACGATGTCGCTGCCCGGCGGGCGTTCCGCGCTCAGCGCGCTGGCCGCCTCGTCCGTCGGCGCGAGGTGCAGGGAGGCGATGCGGGAGATCATCTGCCGGGTCCCCTCCTCGGGGAACGGCCCGGCCAGGTCGCCGGTCCGCAGGCCCGCTTCCAGGTGCGCCACGGGAATCCCGCGCCAGAACGCGGCGAGCGCGCCCGCCAGCGTGGTCGACGTGTCGCCCTGCACCACGACGGCGGCCGGGGCGCGTTCGGCCAGCACCCGGTCGAACCGGGGCAGCATGCCCGCGATCAGCTCGGCCTGGCCGCCGCTGGCGCGCGGCACGTCCAGCACCACGTCCGGCGCGAGCCCGAAGGCCGACAGGGCCTGGCCGACCATGTCGACGTGCTGTCCGCTGTGGACGATCGTCGGCCTGAGCACCGGGTGGTCCGCCAGCGCCAGCGCGACGGGGGCGATCTTCACCGCCTCGGGCCTCGTACCGGCCAGCAGCAGGATTTCCTTGGTCACCGTTCTCCTCTCGGGGGGTGCGGACGGTCCGGCGGGGGCAGGCCGGACCGTCCGCTGGCTACTGGGTCCGGTGGGCGGTCCCGCTGCGGGTGACCTGGGCCTGCGGCGACGGCACGGCGACGGTCCACGCGGTCATCGATCTCCTCTTCTCCCCACGGCGTGGTTCCCGGCGTGAAATAGCGACCGGGACGGCGCTCTCCACAACTCGCGTGGCCGACAACTCACCATCGGCGGACACTCCGTCGGATTAAGGGTTGCTGACCGTAAGGAGTGACGGCCTACACCCACTTCGCCCAATCGAGACTACCCAAAGTCGGTTAAATGCCTAAGAAGGCGGGATTTCCTCACCCGATCCGGGGGTATTGAGAATCGCTAACCAGGCCGATGCCCCACTAGATCGCACTTTTGGGGATTCTCCAATGGCTGAAAGGAACCAGGGGTGGCGCTTGCAGGTTCCCCGCCGGTCCGCCACCCGGACCCGCGGAGCCGGGTGCTCGACCGGCAGGCCACGCTCCGATGACGTCGAGCTCGGACGTCCTCCTCTGGTTCACCCAGGCGCTCGTGCTGACGATGGCGGTGGCCTTCGCGACCCACGTGCTGCTGACCGTCGTGCCCTACCTGCGGCACGAGCCCGCCCCGGTCGGCCGGTCCACCGCCTTCGAGTGGCACTTCCTCGTGCCGTGCCGCGACGACGAAGCGGTCGTCGGCGACACGATCGCGCACCTGCGGATGAACTTCCCGATCGCGCACGTGTGGGTCATCGACGACGACTCCGACGACGGGACGGTCGGCGTCGTGCAGGCGTGGCAGCACGGCGGTGGCGCGGAGGACAACCACATCCACCTGGTCCGCCGCTTCCGCCCGCACGCCAGGACCGGCGAGGGCGACGCCCTCAACGACGCCTACCGCACCCTGAAGCTGTGGATGGGCAGGCACGCCGACCCGAACCGCGCCGTCGTCGTGGTGGTCGACGCCCGCGGCCGCCCCGCCCCGAACTGCCTGGAGGTGTGCGCCGCCGACCACCTCTTCGGCGACACGGGCGTGGGCGCGGTGCAGGTGGACGTGCGCGTGGTCGACACCGGTGTCCGGCGGACCGGGGTCTCGTCGTGGCGCAGGACCCTCGGGGCCGGGCTGGTGCGGATGCAGGACCTGGAGTTCCGCACGGCCATCGCCGCGAGCCGGTTGTCCCGCGGTGCCACGGGGACCACCTCCACGGGCGACGACGGCCAGTTCACCCGGCTGTCCGCCCTCGACTCCATCGCGGGCGCCACCGGCAGGCCGTGGCGCGGTTCCCCGCCGGAGGACTTCGAACTGGGCGTCCACCTGCTCACCGCGGGCTGGCGCACCGGGTTCAGCCTGGACACCCACGTGCGGCAGGAAGGCCTCCACGGCCTGCGGCGGCTCCTGGCGCAGCGCACCGGGTGGGGCCTGGGCACCATGCGGTGCCTGCGCCACCTGCGTCGGATCCGGGCCTCCAGGCACCTCTCCCCCCTCGGCGCGACCGAGATGCTCCACCACCTCGCCCGACCGTGGCTGCGGCTCCTGGCCACCCTCGTCTACCCCGTCCCGCTGTTCCTGCTGGCGCAGCGCGCCCTGGTCTCCCCCACCGAGGTGTGGACCTGGCTCACCGGCGGCGCCTGGGTCCTCTTCGCGGTCCACGGCGCGTTCGGCCTGCTCCCGTTCGCCCTGTGGGGCCCCGTGTACCGCGCCCGCTGCGAGCCGGGGATGTCCGTGCTCCGCTCCGTGGCCTACGGCTTCGGCTACGCCCTGTACGTCCACACCTCCTACCTCACCTCGTGGCGCGCCCTGGTCCGCCTGGTCCGCGGCGACGACGGCGGGCCCAAGACCCGCCGCGGCACCGAGCGCGGGCTGACGGTTCAGCGCTGATCTTCGACGTGCTCGGCTTGACCACGTTCAGCTACGCCGACGCGGTCAAGCTCCTGGGCGCGAAGGAGCACAAGCTCGTCGCGGCGCTCGACAAGGTGTTGAGCGGCACCCTGCTGACCGGGCTGGCGGTGTGGGACGAGAGGGACGACCGGCAACGCGACCACCTCCACGTCCTCGACGAGACCGCGTGCCGACGGCGCGAGGAGAACAGCCGGGAGCAGGCTGGGTCGACGACGTCGACTCGCCCTAGACCCTCCTCACCACGTGCAGGAGGTATTCCTTGCTGTCCAACGGGTTCCCGTCGGTCCGCGTCCGGCTCGGCGCCACGCCCACCACGGGGCGGTGGGTGTCGAACCGGCTCACCAGCACCCCGTCGCCGTGGCTCAGCCCCGGCAGGACGTGGGTGAATGCCTGGACGGTGCGCAGCGGGACGGTGCCGTCGACCAGGCAGGTCGAGCCCTGGGTGGTCACGGTCTCCGGAACCGCCCCGTGGGCCGACAGGGCGGCGAGCACCTGGCCGGTGGTGTCGGCCGGGACCTCCAGGTCGAAGCGGGCGACCGGCTCCAGCACCGTCGTGCCCGCGCGGCGCAGGGCCTCCACCAGCACCAGCGGGGCGAGGTTGCGGAAGTCGGCGGCCACCGACACCGGGCTGGAGTAGGCGGTGCGGGTGAGGGTGACGCGGACGTCGTGGACGGCCCAGCCGTGCAGGCCCTGGTCGAGGGTGGCCAGCACCGTGTCCTCGATGGCCTTGTGGAACGCGAGCGGCAGCGACCCGAGTTCGACGTCCAAGCGGTAGGTGCGGCCGACGGCCCGCTCCACGCGGAAGCCGATGGTGGCGACGAAGGGGTTGCCCGGGCCCATCTCCGCCAGGGATTCACCGACGCCCGCGGGGTGTTCGACGCAGACGACGCTGGTGGGTTCGAAGTCGACGTCGATGCCGTACTCGTCGGCGAGGGTGGCCGCGATGACCTCCTTCTGGACCTCGCCGTACAGCGAGACGACGAGGTCGGAACCCTTGCGGACGTTGATGAACGGGTCCTGCTCGGACAGCTGCGCCAGCGCCTCGTACAGGCCGGGCGACGGGGAGCGGACGACGGTTTCCAGGGTCGGCGGGGCGAAGAACCGGTGGTCCGCGAAGGCGTGCGGGGAGCCCACCTGGTCGCCGATGCGGATGCCGCGCAGGCCGCGGACCTTCGCGATCTCGCCGGTCCGGGCCACGCCGGGACGGGTGCGGGGACCGTGGTCGAACACCGAGACGTCGGTGGTGCGGCCGGTGAAGCGCGCGTCACCGCGGTGGTAGTCGACCTGCGCGCGGGCCTCGATCGAACCGGAGTGCAGGCGGACGTACGCGGCGCCGTCGCGGTCGATCTTGAACACGGTGGCGCGCAGCCCGTCCGCGGGGCGGTTGAGCGGGAAGTACCGGGTGATGCCGTCCACCAGCTCCGGGATGCCCGCACCGGTCACGGCCGAGCCGAAGAACACCGGGTGGAGTCGCCCCGTGGTGGACTGCCTGGCCAGTTCGGCCCGGCAGTCGTCGTAGGTGAGCGTGGTGTCGAGGTACCGCGCCAGGAACGTGTCGTCGTGCTCGGCCAGGTCGGCGGCGAACCCGCGGGGGACCGGCGTCGCCCCCGCGCTGCCGAGCGAGGACACGGTGCTCAGCGGGATGACCCCCGACGCCAGGGCGCGGAGGTCGGGCAGGAGGTAGCGGGCGCCGCGGCGGTCGATCTTGTTCACGAACACCAGCACGGGCATGCCGAGCTTCACGAGGGTGCGCATGAGGAGCCTGGTGTGGGCCTGGACGCCCTCCACCGCGGAGACCACGAGGATCACGCCGTCGAGCACGGCGAGGGCCCGTTCCACCTCGGAGATGAAGTCCGGGTGGCCGGGGGTGTCGATGAGGTTGACCTTGACGTCGTCGACGGTGAAGGCCACCACCGCTGAGCGGATGGTGATGCCGCGCCGGCGTTCGAGGTCGTCGGTGTCGGTCTGGGTGTCGCCGCGGTCGACGCTGCCCACGTGGTCGATGACCCCCGTGGCGTGCAGCAGCCGTTCGGTCAGGCTGGTCTTCCCGGCGTCAACATGGGCGAGGATCCCGATGTTCACGGTCTTCATGACGTGCTCGTCCCCTGTGTTCGGTCATCAGGTGCAGAACCGGCGCAACACAGGTCTTTCGGGACATGCCGTCTCCTCGGCCGCAGGGTGGTCGAGTTTTGAACGTAGCAACGCGCGCAACCGGATAAACCGACCGGGCGTGAGGTTCGCGACTTGTCGATGTGGACAAGGCTCAGGACCGGCGGAACCCGGTTAACCTGCTTGAGTTGCCCCGATCCACCGGGAGGTCTCCGTGTCCGTGCTCGCCATTCCCCGTCGCGCGGTGCTGGCCGACTTCGTCCCCGGTTCGATCGCGCGGGACGTCGCCATGGTCATCGGTGGCGCGGTGCTGACCGGCCTGGCCGCCCAGGTCGCGTTCCCGGTGCCGGGCAGCCCGGTGCCGATCACGGGCCAGACGTTCGCGGCGCTGCTGGTGGGGGCGTCGCTGGGCTGGCAGCGCGGGGCCACGTCGATGCTGCTCTACCTGATCGCGGGCGTGGCGGGCGTGCCGTGGTTCCAGGGCGGGGCGGCGGGCGCGACGGCGTCGCTCGGGTACGTGATCGGGTTCGTGTTCGCGGCGGTGCTGGTGGGGACGCTGGCAGGCCGCGGCGGCGACCGCACGCCGCTGCGGACCGTGGGCACGATGGTCCTGGGCAGCCTGGTGATCTACGCGTTCGGTGTTCCGTGGCTGATGGCGGCGGTGGACGCGAACCTCGTCCAGGCGTTGCAGGTGGGCGTGGTGCCGTTCCTGGTCGGCGACGCCCTGAAGGTCGCGCTGGCAGCCGCCCTGCTCCCGGCCGGATGGACGCTGGTCCGCCGCGCCAGGTGATCGCCGACCTGGCGTCGGAGCACGCCGAACGCCTGGACGTGACCGGCTCGCACCTGCTGGACGACTACGTGCCGGGAGTCTCGGACCTCGACCTGGTCGGAGTCCTGTCCCGCGAACCCACCTCGACCGACTTGGCAGCGCTAGCCGAAACCCACGTCGGTTCGAAGCGGACGCCGTGTACCTGCGACCGGACGAACGGGATCGCGGTGGTCGAACTGGGCAGGTTAATCCTCGCGGAGGCCTAGGTATGACGGGACGACGGGACGTTTGAGCGACACCCTGGCGACCCACCAGCAAGGTGAGCAAGTCCTTGGCGACCCACCACCAACTTGAGGCAAGGACCACGAACGTGGCCGATTTTACTCGGGGGATTTGACCCTTAAAATGGGAGATCGGGCAGGCTTTCGGGACTGCCCTTTCAGCCCGATCAAGGGTCAAATCAAGGGGTCCCCGAGTCAAATCGGCCACAGCACGACGGCGGCTGGGCCAGTGCTGTGGTGGCCGGGAGCACCATCGGCTGCTCGCGGCTGCTGGAAGTCGAAGCCGGCTGCCCGGAAGGCGAAGCCCGCTCCTTGCCACCGCTGGAGTCCTGCCGCTCGCCGCCGGGAGCGAAGCCGCCGCTTGGGGTTCACCGGGGGCCGAAGCCTGCTCCCGACCGCTGGGAGCCATCCCCCTACGGTCCATCGGACCTGCGCGTAGAGGTCGCGGTGGTTCCCCCTACGCCACCCCGCTCGCGCAATTGTCTCCACCATTTTCCTTGATTTGTCAAGGCGGGAAAGATGCCTTGACAAACGAAGAAAAATGCTGAGGACGCTTCGGATCGGGGCGGCGGAGGGGGAGTGCGTCGGGTTGGTTGCGTGCGTCCGCTTTGGGCGGTGGGTCAAGTGCCGTGTGGCCGCCGTGGCCGTGATGGGTTCCTTGCGTGCTTCCGGTTGGGCGGTGGGACAGGTGCCCGTGTGGCTGTGTGATTGTGCTGCGTCGGGGCGATTGCGTGCTTCCGCTTGTGGCCGTGCTGCGTCCGGTTGTGGGCTGTGAGGGCTGGCCTGGGGCGGGCTGGTGGTGTTGTGGTCTAAACAGTCGTGCGCGAAACCGTCGGTGGGGCCGGGTACCTTCTCCCGTGTGCCCGCCAAGACCGCGATTCCCGATACCCGCGCCCTGCTCGCCACCGCCGTGGAGTCGGTGGGTGGAGCCGAGCGCTCCGGGCAGGTGGAGATGGCCGAGGCGGTCGAGCACTCGATCCGCACCGGTGAGCACCTGGCCGTGCAGGCCGGGACCGGCACGGGGAAGTCGTTGGCGTACCTGGTTCCCTCGTTGCGGCACGCTGTCGCCGAAGAGGCGACCGTGGTGATCTCCACGGCGACCATCGCGTTGCAGCGGCAGCTCGTCGATCGGGATCTGCCCCGGCTGGCCAAGGCGTTGAAGAAGGAGCTCGGGCGCGAGCCGGACTTCGCGATCCTCAAAGGTCGGCGCAACTACCTGTGCATGCACCGGCTGCACTCCGGGGCGCCGGAAGAGCCCGACGAGGGGGCGTTGTTCGACCCGTTCGCCGTGTCGCGGTTGGGGCGCGAGGTGAAGCGGCTGCACGAGTGGTCGTCGGAGACCGAGACCGGTGATCGGGACGAGCTGGTGCCCGGTGTGACCGAGCAGGCCTGGAAGCAGGTTTCCGTCACGGCCCGTGAGTGCCTCGGTGTGGCCAAGTGTCCGATCGGGGTCGACTGCTTCGCCGAGCGGGCACGGGCCGAGGCGGGCAAGGCCGATGTCGTGGTGACGAACCACGCGATGCTGGCCATCGACGCCATCGAGGGTTTCCAGGTCCTGCCCGAGCACGACGTCGTCGTGATCGACGAGGCGCACGACCTGGTGGACCGGGTGACGTCCGTGGCGACCGAGGAGCTGAGCGCGGCGGCCATCGCGTCGGCCGCGCGGCGGTGCGGGCGGCTGATCGACCAGGACGTGGCCGACCGCATGGCCGAGGCCAGCGACGGGCTCTCGATGCTGCTGGAGGACCTGCCGGTCGGGCGGATGGACGAGCTGCCGCGCGCGCTCGCCGGGACGCTCGCGGCGATCCGGGACGCGTCGCACGCGTGCATCTCGTCGCTCGGGCCGGAGCGCAAGGAGGACGTCGAAGGCGCGACGTCGCGCAAGTTGGCCCTGTCGCTGCTGGAAGAGGTGCACGACGGGGCGGTGCGGATCCTCGACGCGTTCGACGAGGAGCGCGACGTCGTGTGGGTGTCCGGCGACTTCGCGGACCGGGGGCGGGCGCCGACGCTGCGCGTCGCCCCGCTGGGGGTCGGCGGGCTGCTGCGGGAGAAGCTGTTCGGCAAGCGCACCACCGTGTTGACGTCGGCGACGCTGACGTTGGGCGGCACGTTCGACACGCTGGCCCGCCAGTGGGGGCTGCCCGCGTCGTCGGCGAACCGCAAGGCCGAGGGCACAGCGACCGACAAGGAGCCGCCGTCGGACTCGGCGCCGATCCGGTGGACCGGGTTGGACGTGGGGTCGCCGTTCCAGCACGGGAGCAGCGGAATCCTCTACGTGGCAAGGCACCTGCCGCCTCCCGGCCGTGACGGGCTGCCACCGTCCTACGTGGACGAGATCGAAGGTCTGGTCAACGCCGCGGGCGGGCGGACGCTGGGGCTGTTCTCGTCGATGCGGGCGGCCAAGTCGGCGGCGGAAGCGTTGCGGGACAAGGTGGAGTACACCGTGTTCTGCCAGGGCGACGACGCGACCGGCCAGCTGGTGAAGAAGTTCTCCGAGGACCCGCGCAGCTGCCTGTTCGGCACGCTGTCGCTGTGGCAGGGCGTGGACGTGCCCGGCCCGTCGCTGCAACTCGTGATCATGGACCGGATCCCGTTCCCCCGGCCGGACGACCCGCTGGCGTCGGCACGGCAGAAGGCCGTGTCCGAGCGCGGCGGCAACGGGTTCCTGACGGTGGCGGCGACCCACGCGGCACTGCTGCTGGCGCAGGGCGCGGGCAGGCTGCTGCGGTCGATGAACGACAAGGGCGTCGTGGCCATCCTCGACCCGAGGCTGGCGACCGCCCGCTACGGCGGGTTCCTGCGGGCCTCGCTGCCGCCGTACTGGACCACGTACGACCCCGAGGTCGTGCGGGCCGCGCTGAAGCGGCTGGACGCCGCTGCGGTCGACGCCTAGCCGTCGACCAGCAGGCCGCGCAGCGGACCCTGCAAGCGCTCGGCACGCCGGGAGACGCGGGGCAGGTCGGTCAGCCGTCCCTTGCCCTCCATGGCGGGCCGCCACATGTTGTCGACCACCTCGGCCGGGTTGCCGTCGATCTCGTGCACCGGGCGCTGAAGGTGCTCCGACCAGAGCCTGAGCCTGGTATCGCGGGCGACCACCGGGTCGTCGGTGACCATGTTGACCTCGGTGTCGTTGAACAGCGAGTGCTCGTTCAGGTTGGCCGAGCCGACGGTGATCCAGCGGTCGTCGACGATGCCGAGCTTGGCGTGCACGTAGACCTGCGTGGTGTGTTCGCCGTCGTGGGTGTGGATGGTGGACGCGACGAGGCGGTGGCCGTCGCCGTCGGCGTCCGAGAGCCTGCCCAGCTGGCCCCTGGTGGTGTCGGAGCCGTTGCTGGGCTTGCGCGGCAGGATCAGCACCACGCGGAAGTCGTCGTTCGGCGGGTTCTTCAGCTTGTCGATCAGGACCTCGGTGATCTCCGGCGACCAGAGGAACTGGTTCTCCAGGTACACCAGGCGTTCCGCGCTGCGCAGCGCCCGCAGGTAGGCGTCGAGGATGCTGAAGTCGCCGCGCGGCGCGAAGTCGTAGTTCCGCTCCGGCACCGTGCGCGCGATCTGCACGGAGGAGGTCCCCGCCGGGGCCGGGACCGAGGTCTTCGGCAGTTGCTGGCCCGCCACCTCGATCCACCGGTTGCGGAAGTGATCGGCCACGTCCGCCACGGCGGGCCCCTCGATCCGCGAGCTGAGGTCGTGCCAGCCGATGGGGCGCTCGGCCGGGTGGTCGTGGCTGTCGTGCCGGTCGCCCTCCAGCGCGGTGAAGTCGATGCCGCCGACGAACGCGATCTCGTCGTCGATGACCACGATCTTCTCGTGGTGGCAGTGCATGGTGCGTTCACGGGAGTCGAGCACGCACTGGACCGCGCTGTTCTCGGTGAACCTCTTCTTGTTGGTCAGCACGCGCTTGCGGGTCGGCTCGAACATCGGGACCGGCGGTCCCGCCCACAGCAGCAGGCGGACCGGAACGCGGTCGGCCACGGTGGTGAGCAGTTCGCTGAACGTGGGCTCGCCCGGTTCACGGCTCAGCCGGAAGTCGGGATCCGCGCACCACGAAGCGATGTGGACGTGCGAGCGGGCCTCCTCGATCGCCTTGGCGATGATCGGGAGGGCCTCGGAGCCGTCGATGAGCACCCGGACCCGGTTGCCCTCCCGGATCGGTGCGCGCGGCGAGAACCACCCCGTGGCACCGTCGCCGACGACCTCTCCCCAGCCGAGCTTGGTCAAGCGCCGGTCGTGGTGAGCGCTCAGCACGCTCTCCAGCCGGTCACCGATGCGGTCGTCCAGCGTGTCGAATAGGCCCACGCCTCATCGATTACCCCGAACCGGGCCGGTCAAACACCCGGCCACTCGGCGATGACCGTCGTCGTGCCCGGTTCGACCTCCGTGAAGCCCGCGTCCCGCACGGCCACCGCGCCGCCGACCAGCAACGACTGCCACTTCTCGACCGACGGTGTGCGAACGGCCGTGCGGAAGTCACCGGCGGCCCAGGACTTGAGCCGCTCCTCGGACAGCGTGGGCGCGAGCAGCATCGTGCCGTGGCCGACCTGCGCCGCGGCCTTGCCCGCCGTCATCGGCACCTTGGGGTTCAGCCACAGCACCGGCACGCCCTCTGGCACTGGACCCGGCTCGTCCTCGGGCAGCTCGCTGCCGGAGATCTGCAACCGGGTCAGCTCCTTCGGCGCCGCCACGACCAGGCCGGGCACCAGCGCGCGGGCCTCGGCGCCGTCCACGGAGACCGTCACGCCGGGGAGCGCCTGCACGGCCTCCCAGTGCGCGCCGCGGGCCCGCCGGGACACCTTGCGGATCCGGCCGTGGACCCACGTCACCACCTCGTCGTGCCACTCCCCTTCGGGCTCCGCCCGTGGGTCGAGGCAGACCGCGATGGCCGCCGCGGCGGCGGCCTCCAGGACCGCGGTCCGGCTCGGCGGCGCGGCCCGTTCGATGCGCAGCACCACGGGCATCGCGCGCACCAGCGCGGGGTCTTCCTCGTCGGTCGAGTAGCCGCGGCCGACGAGGAGGTCGAGCACCTCGTTCACGGGCGGCTCAGCTCCAGCCCGTCGGCCGCGTCGGCGGCCTCGACCTCGCCCCTGGTCACGCCGAGCACGAACAGCACGGCGTCCAGGAACGGGTGGGACAGGGCGGTGTCGGCGACCTCCCGCAGCGCGGGCTTGGCGTTGAACGCCACCCCGAGGCCCGCGGTGCCGAGCATGTCGATGTCGTTGGCGCCGTCGCCGACCGCCACGCACTGCGCCAGCGGCACGTCGGCCTCCGCGGCGAACCGGCGGAGCGCCACGGCCTTGCCCGCCCGGTCGACCACGTCGCCGAGCACCCGGCCGGTCAGCTTGCCGTCGACGATCTCCAGCTCGTTGGCCGCGCAGAAGTCCAGCGACAGCTCCTCGACCAGGTTCTTGATGACCCTGGTGAACCCGCCGGACACGACGCCGCAGCGGAAGCCGAGGCGCTTGAGCGTGCGGATCGTGGTGCGGGCGCCCGCGGTCAGCTCCAGGTTCTCGCCGACCTCGTCCAGCACCGACTCCGGCAGCCCCTCCAGCAGGGCCACTCGGCGGCGCAGCGACTCGGTGAAGTCCAGCTCGCCGCGCATCGCGGCCTCGGTGATCTCGCGGACCTTGTCCTCGCACCCGACGTGCGCGGCCAGCATCTCGATCACCTCGCCCTGGATGAGCGTGGAGTCGACGTCGAACACCACCAGCCGCTTCGCCCGCCTGGCCAGGCCAGCACGTTCCACGGCCACGTCCAGGCCGACCCGCACGGACACGTCCGCGAGCGCGGACCGCAGCTCGACGTCGGACTCCCGCGTGTCGTCGGCGACCGAAACCCGCAGCTCCAGGCCCGTCACCGGGTAGTCGGCCACGCCGCGGATCGCGTCGATGTTCACGCCGAGCGACGCGAGCCTGCGCGCGACCTCGGTGAACGCCCGCGCGGTCACGGGGCGGCCGAGCACGATCAGCACGTGGCTGGACTCCAGCCGCGCGGTCCGCTTGGAGTCCGCGCCCAACTCGATCTCCACGTGCATGGACACCGTCGCCATGGCCTGCTCGACGGCCTCCTGGAGGCCCTCGGGGTCGTGGTCGGCCTCGACGAGCACCCCGAGCACCAGTCGACCGCGGATGACGACCTGCTCGACGTCGAGCACGTCGACCCCGTGCCGCGTCAAGACCGCGAACAGCACGGAGGTGACCCCCGGCTTGTCCGGTCCGGTCACCGTGATCAGCACTGGCGTGGCCTTGGCCATGTTCACTGAACTCCTCCGGAATGCGTTGAGCCCCGACAGCCGAGGCGGCTGTCGGGGCTCAACGTTGAACCTGCGCCCAGGTTACTTGTGGTCGGGCTCGGCGGCGCCGGAGGCCGTGCCGGACTCCACCACGTTCGTGGCCATCTCGGAGAGGGCCGGGGTGGCCTCCTCGTGCGGGATGGTCTTGCCGGTGAACGTCACGTGCGCCTCGTTGTGGATGCGCTCGATCATGTGCGGGTAGTGCAGCTCGAACGCCGGGCGCTCGGAGCGGATCCGGGGCAGCTCGGTGAAGTTGTGCCGCGGCGGCGGGCACGAGGTGGCCCACTCCAGCGAGTTGCCGAAGCCCCACGGGTCGTCGACGGTCACGACCTCGCCGTACCGGTAGCTCTTGAAGACGTTCCAGATGAACGGGAGCGTCGAGGCGCCGAGGACGTACGCGCCGATCGTCGAGATCGTGTTCAGCGTGGTGAAGCCGTCGCTGGCCAGGTAGTCGGCGTACCGGCGCGGCATGCCCTCGTTGCCCAGCCAGTGCTGGACGAGGAACGTCGCGTGGAAGCCGAGGAACGTGGTCCAGAAGTGCAGCTTGCCCAGCGGCTCGTCGAGCATCCGGCCGGTGATCTTCGGGAACCAGAAGTAGATGCCCGCGAACGTGGCGAACACGATCGTGCCGTAGAGCACGTAGTGGAAGTGCGCCACCACGAAGTACGTGTCCGAGACGTGGAAGTCGATCGCCGGGGCGGCCAGCAGCACGCCGGACAGACCACCGAAGAGGAACGTCACGATGAAGCCGATGCTGAACAGCATCGGTGTCTCGAAGGTCAACTGCCCCTTCCACATCGTGCCGATCCAGTTGAAGAACTTCACGCCGGTCGGGACCGCGATCAGGAACGTCATGAACGCGAAGAACGGCAGCAGCACGGCACCGGTGGCGTACATGTGGTGCGCCCACACGGCGACGGACAGCGCCGCGATGCCCAGCGTCGCGTAGACCAGGCCGTTGTAGCCGAACACCGGTTTCCGGCTGAACACCGGGAAGATCTCCGACACGATGCCGAAGAACGGCAAGGCGACGATGTAGACCTCCGGGTGACCGAAGAACCAGAAGAGGTGCTGCCAGAGGATCACGCCGCCGTTGGCGGGGTCGAACACGTGCGCCCCGAGGTGCCGGTCCGCCAGCAGGCCCAGCAGGGCCGCGGTCAGGATCGGGAACGCCAGCAGGATCAGGATGCACGTCACCAGGATGTTCCAGGTGAAGATCGGCATCCGGAACATCGTCATGCCGGGCGCGCGCAGGCAGACGACCGTGGTGATCATGTTCACGGCGCCGAGGATCGTGCCCAGACCACCGATGACCAGGCCCGTGATCCACAGGTCGGCGCCGACGCCGGGCGAGTGGATGGCGTTGCTCAGCGGCGTGTAGGCGAACCAGCCGAAGTCGGCGGCGCCGCCGGGCGTCACGAAGCCCGACATCACGATCAGGCCACCGAAGAGGTACAGCCAGTACGAGAAGGCGTTGAGCCGCGGGAACGCCACGTCGGGCGCGCCGATCTGCAGCGGCAGGATGAAGTTCGCGAAGCCGAACAGGATCGGGGTCGCGTACAGCAGCAGCATCACCGTGCCGTGCATCGTGAAGAGCTGGTTGTACTGCTCGCTCGACAGGAACTGCATTCCGGGCTGAGCCAGCTCGGTGCGGATCAGCATGGCCATCGCGCCGCCCACCATGAAGAAGGCGAAGGACGTGATCAGGTAAAGGATGCCGATCTGCTTGTGGTCCGTGGTGCGGAACATCCGCAGCAGGAACGAACCCTTGACCGCTTCGCGCGCCGGGAAAGGACGCGTAGCGATCGGCTGCGGGGCTACGGCCGTCACGGTGCCTCCTGCACTGTTCACCTACATGGTGGCCTTGGTGGGACCAACGTCGTTCGGGCGCCAGCGAACGGCGAGGACCGCCCAATGGCTCACCGGATCGTAGACCGCGCTACCGGCGACGGCGTGATGGGGGATGACCACCCCACGCGCGCGTAGCCCAGGTCACACCTGCTCGACGGGTGCTCGCGAAGGGGGCGGGTGGCGCCCGCGCCGCCTTCCGCGCACCAGCTCACCCGTGATCTCCACCGCGGAGGTGTCCGCCGCGGATGCGCGAAAGGGGCCCGCCGGTTCGGCGGGCCCCTCTCCACATCGTTACGCGACCGCGCGCACGGCCTCCACGACCAGGCCCGCGACCTCGTCCGGGCGGGACACGGCGATGGCGTGCGACCCGCCCTCGACCTCGATGGTCGTGGCGCCGAGGCGCTTGGCCGCGGCGCGCTGCGAGTCCGGGTGGATGGCGTTGTCGGCGGTCGCGACGGCGAACCACGACGGCAGGGTCTTCCACGCGGGCTCGACGCCCAGCGGCTCACCGAGCGCGCCCTGCGCCACCGGGCGCTGGCTGACGGCGGCCGTGGCGGTGAACTCGGCGGGCAGGTCCGCGGCGAACACGGAGGCGAACGCGTCCTGCCGGATGGTGAACTCGGTGTCGGTGCCCTCGGCGGTCGGGAACTGCCGCGGCACGAGCGCCGTGCCCAGCTCGACCTCCGGGAACTCCGCCACGGAGCCGAGCGCGCTCTCGCCCTTGTCGACGCCGAACGACGCGATGAAGACGAGGCCCTTCACGTTCTCGGCCTTCGAACCGGCGTGCGTGATGACGGGGCCGCCGTAGGAGTGGCCCACCAGCACGACCGGGCCGTCGATCTGGTTGACGACGCTCGCCACGTAGTCGCCGTCGTGGGTGAGGCCGCGCAGCGGGTTGCTGACGGCGAGCGCGTCGATCCCCTGGGCGCGGAGGCGCTCGACGACCGGAGCCCAGCTGGAGCCGTCCGCGAACGCGCCGTGGACCAGGACGACGGTGGGGGTGGTGCTCATCTCGTTCTCCTTCGGGTCGTTGCTGCCGAGCACAAACCTAGCGTGCGTTTAACTTGTGCGCAAGTTAGTTGCGGAGCGACTAATGGCACACGTGGCATCATGGGTGGAGTGACCTGGAAGGGGTGACCGATGACCACGACTCCGGAAGACCGCACGTCGGCTGTCGACGACCTGCTGTGCTTCGCGCTCTACGCGGCGTCCAGGGCGGTCACCGCCGCCTACCGCCCGCTGCTCCAGGACCTGGGGCTGACCTACCCGCAGTACCTGGTGATGGTCGCCCTGTGGGAACGGGAGTCCATGCCCGTCAAGGACCTCGGCGAAGCCCTCCAGCTCGACTACGGCACCTTGACGCCGCTGCTCAAGCGCCTGGAGGCGGCGGGCCTGATCACCCGTCGGCGCCGCGCCGACGACGAGCGCTCGGTCCAGGTCGCACTCACCCCCGGGGGTTCCGCGATGCGCGCGTCGACCAGCGGCGTCACCGGTGCGATCGGCGACGCGATGGGCCTGCCCGAGGCCGAGATCGACCAGCTGCGCGTCGCCCTCCGCCGGCTCACCGCCAACGTGACCGGCCGTGGATGAGCTGACCCGACGCGGCGTGCGTGCCGCGGTGGCCGTCGCCGGCTCGCTGGGTCTGCGGGTGGCCGACCCGGTGGTGCTGCGCGACGTCAGCAACCTCCTCGTCCACCTGCGCCCGGCGCCGGTCGTGGCGCGGGTCGCGACCAGCACCGCGCTGGCGCGGGTCGACGTGGTCGAGCACTTCCGGCGCGCGGTGGACGTGACGGCCTACCTGGCCGGGCGCGGTGTGCCGGTCGTGGGCGCGTCCGACGAGGTGCCCGCGGGCCCGTTCACGCACGACGGGATGGTCGTCAGCTTCGCGGCACGGGTCCGGCACGACCCGACGTGGGTGCCGACCGACTTCGCCCCGCGCCTGGCGGAACTCCACGCCGAGCTGCGCTCCTACCCCGGCCCGCTCCCCGACCGCGGCCCGTTGGCCGACGTCGACGCCGCCCGCGCGAGCTGGACCCGCCCCGCGGACCAGCTGGATTCCTTCACCGCCGTGCGCGACGCCCTGGTGGCGGGCTGGCCGACCGACGAGGTCCAACCGCTGCACGGCGACGCCCACCCCGGCAACCTGCTGCTGACCCCGCGCGGGCCGGTGTGGAACGACTTCGAGGACACCTGGCGCGGTCCCGTCGCGTGGGACCTGGCGTGCCTGGCGCTGACCGGACGGCTCGACGGGATGACGGCGGCGGGCGACTACCCCCGGCCGCGCGGCGACCTCGCCTTCCACCTGCGGCTGCGGCGCCTCCACGCGGCCGGGTGGCTGACGGTGCTGGAGCGGCGGTTCCCGGAGTACCGGGCCGCCGCGGACGACCAGCTCGAAGCGGCGCTGGTGCCGCCGGTCGACCGGCGGCACCAGCCGCTCCTCAGTCCCGCTTCCGGCGCGGTGGCCGCGGGCGGAAGAGCTGGTCGTGACTGCTGCCGGGGCACGGCGTGGCGCTCCTCCGGCGTGATCGGGTCCTCTGATCGACTTCTTTGCAGAACCCGAACATTCGCCGCACGGTGCACTCACCGAAGCCGGTCAGAGTTCTCCCCATGACCACTTGGACTCGAATCATCGCCGTCGCGGGCAGCTCCGCGGTGCTGGGCCTCGCACTCACCGGCATCGCGAGCGCCGACGAGACCCCGACGGGCCCAGCGCCCATGACGATCAGCGCCGAGCAGGTGAAGAAGCGCTGCGAGGAGCGGGTGCCGAAGATCGAGGCGCGGATCAAGACCGCGACCGACCGGATCAACGGCGACGCGAACACCCGCGGGTCGACGAAGTGGCTGGAGGCTCAGGCCAAGACCGCTCGTGATTCCGGCAAGGAGGCGAAGGCGAAGGTGTTCGACGCGCGCAAGGAGCTGCGCGGCGAGCGGGTGACGAAGCTGGCGGACGCGCAGAAGCGGATCGACGCGTTCCAGACCGAGCACTGCGCCTACCCCGGCGGCACGAAGTGAGAGCGCTGGCCGTCGTCCTGGCGCTGGTGGGCGCCGTGGGGCTGTCGGGGTGCCAGGACGAGGCGACTCCGCCTTCCGGGAACCCCGATGGCGAGCTGAGCAGCATCGAGTCGACGCTGAACGGCATCGAGGCCGATCTCGACGAACCGTGACAGCATGGCCCACCGTGCAACCGGACCAGTCTGCTCGCGGCCTCGTGCTGGTGGTCGAGGATGAGCGCGCCATCTCCGACCTGATCTCGCTCTACCTGCGCCGGGACGGTTTCGGCGTGCACGTCGAGTCGGACGGGCTGGCCGCGCTGGCGGCGTTGCGCAGGCTGAAGCCGGTGGCCGTGCTGCTGGACGTCGGCCTGCCGGGCATCGACGGGGTCGAGGTGTGCCGCACGATGCGGGCCGCGGGCGACTGGACACCGGTGCTGTTCGTGACGGCGCGGGACGACGAGGTCGACCGCGTCCTGGGGTTGGAGATGGGCGCGGACGACTACGTCACCAAGCCGTTCAGCCCCCGTGAGCTGGCCGCTCGCGTGCGCACCGTGCTCCGCCGCGGTGCGCACGCGAGCGCGCCCGAGCACGTCGTGGGAGCGGTCCGCCTGGACGCCGAACGGCGCCGGGTGTGGGCGGGCGGGGACGAGGTCCCGCTGACGTCGACCGAGTTCGAGCTGCTGGCGCACCTGATGCGGCACCCCGGCCGGGTGTTCGAGCGGGAGCAGCTGCTCAGCGCGGTGTGGGGGTACGCGGCGGTCGCGGGCACGCGCACGGTGGACGTGCACGTCGCGCAGTTGCGGGCGAAGCTCGGCCCGCACAGCCCGATCCGCACCGTGCGCGGCGTCGGCTACTCGGTGGAGGCCCCGTGAGGTCCAGCCTCGCGTTCCGGATCACCGCGCTGTGCCTGGCGGTCGCCGGGATAGCGGTGATCGTCGCCGGGCTGGTGTCCGTGCGGCTGGTGGTGAACACCGCGCGCGAGGTGAGCCGCACGGCGTTGGCGAACCAGGCCGACACCGTGGCCGACCAGATCGGGGAGACACCGCGCGGACGGGTCGTCGCGGTGCTTCAGGGGCAGAAGATCTCCGTGGTCCGCATCGGCGCGAACGGCGGCCTGCGCGGGGACGCGTCCGCCGTGCAGGCCGTTCGGGACACCGGCGGGAAGAGCGGCGTCACCGGTGAGTGGATCGTCGAGGCGCGCGACCGGTTCGCCCTCGTGCAGGAGGCCGACTACGGCACCGCCACCACCCGGAAGCTGGTGCGGAACATCGCGCTGGCACTGGGTTTCGGGCTGGTGATCGCCGCGTTCGCCGGTCTGGTGCTGGGGAACCTGCTGTCGCGACCGTTGCGGCGCACGGCCGGGGTGGCGTTGGCGATGAGCTCCGGACGCCGTGACCTGCGCGCCCCCGAGCACGGGCCGACCGAGGTCGCCGAGGTCGCCGAGGCGGTGAACGGGCTGGCGGACGCGTTGCGGCGCAGCGAATCCAGGCAGCGGGAGTTCCTGCTGTCGGTGTCGCACGAGCTGCGGACGCCGCTGACCGCGGTGATCGGGTTCTCCGAGTCGCTGGCGGACGGGGTCGTCACCGGATCCGACGTGGTGGCCGTGGGACGCACGATCCAGGAGGAGTCGCGGCGGCTCGACCGGCTGGTGTCGGACCTGCTCGACCTGGCCAGGCTGGGAGCGGACGACTTCCGGCTGGACGTCGCTCCTGTCGATCTGCTGCCGGTGGTGCGGGCCGCTGCCGATGTGTGGAACGCGCGGTGCGCGGCCAAGGGCGTGGTCTTCAGCCTCGAGGTGCCGGAGGCACCCGTGGTGGTGCGGACGGACGCCCGGCGGATCCGTCAGGTGCTGGACGGGTTGCTGGAGAACGCGGTCCGGGTGACGCCGGCCGGTCGGGTGGTGGTGCTGTCGCTCGGATCCGCCCTGCACGACGGCGGCTCCGTCCTGCAGGTGCGCGACGGCGGGCCCGGACTGTCCGATGAGGACTACCCGATCGCGTTCGACCGCGGGGCGCTGCACGCGAAGTACTCGACCACGCGGCCGGTGGGCACCGGGGTGGGGTTGGCGCTGGTGCACGGACTGGTCACGCGCCTGGGTGGCACCATTGGGGCTGGGCCCGCCGCCGAGGGCGGGGCCTGCTTCACGATGACGTTGCCGAGCGGGGTGTGAGTTGGAAGCGCTGTGGGACGACGCTGTTCGCGTGCTGGGCGGGGTGCCCAGACCTACGGACCTGTGCGAGCGGTACACGGAGCCGCACCGGGGTTACCACAACGCCGACCACGTGCGGCAGGTCGCGCGGGACGCGGTGTCGCTGTGCTCCGGCTTCGAGGCTCGGGACGTCGCCGTGGTGACGCTGGCGGCGCTGGCGCACGACGTCGTGTACGACGGGAAGCCCGGCGATGACGAGCGGCGATCCGCCGAATGGGCCAGGGACGAGTTGGCGGCGGCGGGGATCTCCCCGCTCTTCACGGCTCGGGTCGAAGGGCTGGTGCTGGCCACGTTGACGCACGAGGCGCCTGCCGGGGACGAGTTGGCCGCTGTGCTGCTGGACGCGGACCTGGCCGTGCTGGGGTCGGATCCGGTGGGGTACGAGCGGTACCGGGCGGCTGTGCGGAAGGAGTACTCGCACGTGCCGGACGAGGCTTGGAAGGTTGGGCGGGCGGCCGTGCTGCGGTCGCTGGTGAAGCGGGACCCGTTGTACTTCACGGAAGTGGGGAGGGAGCGGTGGGGGGATGCCGCTCGGCGGAACATGGTGGCGGAGTTGGGGTCGTTGTGAGGTGGTTGTTGGGTTGGGGTCGTGGCTCGGGATTGAGGGGGACGGGGGGGTGGCTTCGGCTTGCGTCGTGCTGTGGCCGATTTGACTTGGGGCCCCTTGATTTGACCCTTGATCGGGCTAAAAGGGCAGTCCCGAAAGCCTGCCCGATCACCAATTTTAAGGGTCAAATCCCCCAAGTAAAATCGGCCACGTTGGTGCCCTGCCTCGCGTAGGTGGTGGGTTGGCCGGCTGGCTGCCGTGCTGGGCGGGCCGTGCCGTGCTGGGCGGGCCGTGTTGTGCCGGGTGGGCCGTGCTGCGCCGGGTGGGCCGGGTGGGCCGGGTGGGGTTATTTGTTGTGGCCCTTCATCAGGGTGTCGAATGTTGGGAAGTCCAGTGCGATTTGGCTGCCCGTGAAGTTTCCCACCCAGCCGTTGTCGTCGTGGAAGAAGCGGATCGAGATGTAGTCCGGTGTGGTTCCCATGTCGAACCAGTGGGTGGTGTTCTTCGGGACGCTGAGCAGGTCGCCTGCTTCGCACAGGATTCCGTAGACCTTGTTGTCCACGTGGAGGTAGAACACTCCTGCGCCGCGGGCGAAGAAGCGGTCCTCGTCGTCGTCGTGGGTGTGTTCCGCCAGGAACTTCTTGCGTGCCGCCGCCGCGTTCGCCACCCATTCCGGGTCGGTGGACGGGGTCATGTGCATGGCGTCCACGAGGATGTAGCCCTCGGTTTCCACGACCCTGTCCACGTGTGTGCGGTAGGCGTCGAGCACTTCCTCCGACGTTGGGGTGGCGGGAAGTCCTTCCGCCACCGGCCAGTTCTCGTAGCGGACGCCCAGGTGCTTCAGCTCCACGGCGATCTCGCTGGGGACGCTGGTCCTCACCAGCACCTCGGCCGGGTCCGAATCGGGCCAGACTGTCAGCAGGGTCATGGGGTTGCCCTCCTCGTTTCGACGGTGAAGCGGAGCAGCCAGTCGAGGCACTCCGCCCGGTGCCTGGCCTGGTGCAGGTCGTCTCCCCACACGTACACCCCGTGCCTGGCCACGATCAAGGCCGGGGTGTCCTCGCGGTAGCCGGATTCGAACGCGTCGCCCAGCACGCGCATGTCCTGGGAGTTCGGCACGACCGGGATGAGGACGTCGTCGTCGTGCGCGGCCCGGCCGAAGCCCTTCAGCATCTCCAGGTCGCGCAGCGGAACGCCGCCGGGCCAGTGCTCGCCCGCGACGACCGGGGCCATGGCGTGCACGTGGACCACCGCGCCCGCGCCGGAGACCGCGGCGATGCGGCCGTGCAGTCCCGCCTCCGCCGACGGGACCTTCACCGGGTCGGTGGTCACGCCGTGCGCGTCCACCACCACCACGTCGTCCTCGGTCAGTTCGCCCTTGTCCTTGCCGCTGACCGTGACGGCCAGGCGCAGGGGGTCGCGGTCCAGCACCACCGACAGGTTGCCCGAGGTGCCGCGCATCCAGCCCATGGCGGTGAACCGGGCGCATTCGGCGGCCAGGGCACGTCCTGCCTCAAGCAGGTTCACGGGAGGGTGCGGACGGAGTGGTGCGGGGTGAAGTCCGCTTCCCCGTACGGTTCGCCGACCCTGGCCACCCCCACGGTTCCCCACCCGGCCGCCTTGGCCGCGTGCAGTTCGGCCGGGACGTCCGAGTAGAAGACGATCTCCTCCGGCGGCGCTCCCAGCACCGCGGCGATCGCCTTGTAGGACTGCTCCTCCCGCTTCGGCCCGGCGTTCACGGTGTCGAAGTGGTGCTCCAGCAACGGGGTGAGGTCGCCGTCGGTGGTGTGGGCGAAGAACGCGATCTGCCCCGCGACCGAACCGGACGAGAACACGGCCAGGCGGGAGCCGTTGGCGTGCCACGACTTCAGCGCGGGGACCACGTCGGGGAAGAACTCCGCCACGAGGTCGCCCACGGCGTACCCGCGCTGCCAGATGAGGCCCTGCAACGCCTTCAGCGGCGCGATCTTCTGGTCGCGGGCCATCCAGTCGTGGAGCACCGCGACGACGTCCGCCGTGGGGGCGTCCGGGGGCAGGTCGGCGAGGGCGCGGATCTCGGCCACCGCGGCGACGACGGCGGGGTCGTCGGGGTGCTCGTCGATCCACGGTCCGAGACGGGGGCGGGCGTAGTCGTAGAGGACCACGAGGACCTGGTCGGTCGAGCTGAGGGTGCCCTCGATGTCCAGGACTACCCACGTCGGGGTGCTCACTGCTGTTCTCCTCGGTAGTAGTCGGCCAGGCGGTCCGGGGCGAAGACCCCGCGATCGGTGACGATCGACGTGACGAACCTCGGCGGTGTGATGTCGAACGCCGGGTAGTGCCCGCGAACGCGGGTGCTGGCGGTGCGCCTGCCCAACGTGGACAGGACCTCCTCGCCGTCGCGGTACTCGATCGGCACGTCGGCGGCCGTGGGGGCCAGGCGGTCGGGTGCCTGGACGAGGGCGTGGAACGGGACGTCGAACGCCGTCGCCGCCACGGCCAGGCCCAGGGTGCCGATCTTGTTGACGACGTGGCCGTCCATGGTCACGCGGTCGCCCGCCGTGACCAGGGCGTCCACCTCGCCGGAACCGAGCACGGCGGCGCCCATGCCGTCCGTGATGACGGTCGTGTCGACGCCCATCTCGGCGAGCGTCTCCGCGGTCAGCCGCGCGCCCTGGAGGTACGGACGGGTCTCGGTGCAGATGAAGCGCAATCGCTTGCCTGCGCGCTGAGCGGCGGAAACGGTCTCCGTCAGGTACAGGTCCGCCCAGCAGTGGGTGAGCACGCAGGCGTCGTCGGGCAGCAGCGCCGCGGTGGCTGCGCCGAGCGCACGGCTCCGGCCGCGGTAGCGCTCGTCGCCCGCGACCGCACCGGCCATGGCCGCGGCTTCGAGGGCCGCGCCGGTGGTCGGGCCCGCGGCGTCCACGGCCGTCAGCACGGCGAAGACGGCCTTCCGCAAGTGGTTGTTGGTGCGGCGGGTGTTCTCCAGCCGGTTCGCCGCGCGCCCGAGGTGGGCGCGGGCGTCGGTGGCGTTCAACGCCGCCGCTTCACGGGCCGCGAGGACCATCCCCCACAGCACCGCGAAGTACGGGCCGGACGACTGGGTGACCATGTCCTCGATGGACTTGGCGACGTCCTCGACCGTGGCGCAGCGCACCCAGTTCCGCTCGAACGGGAAGTCGCGGCGGTCGAGGACGTGCACGCCGTCGTCCTCCAGGCGGACGCTGTTCGCCAGCACCGGCTCCATCAGCTGTACCCGGTGAACGGTGCCCGTCCGCCCGTCAGGAAGTACTCCCCCACCTCGCGCGCCTTGTAGGCGACGGGGTCGTGCAGGGTCAGGGTGCGGGAGTTGCGCCAGAACCGGTCGAAGCCGTAGCCGGAGGCGGTCGCGCGGGCGCCGCACAGCTCGAACACCTTGGTCGTGGTGTCGTTGACGACCCTGGTGGAGAAGACCTTCGCCGACGAGATCGCGGCGGCCGTGGCGGCGCGCTGGTCGGCGGTGAGGGCCGTGCCCGCGTCGGACGCGGCCAGGAGCGCCTCGGACGCGTGGTCCGCGAGCAGTCCGGCCGCCCCGACCTGGGCGACCAGTTCGCCGTAGGTGGCGAGGACGTACGGGTCGGCGGCGGCCGTGTCGACGCCGCTGAGGAACCACGGCCGGGTGGTCGACCGCGTGTAGCGGGCGGCCTCGCCGAGCGCGCCCTCGGCGATGGCGACGTGGAGCTGGGCGAGGACGAGCTGGAAGCCCAGCGAGGCCAGCGACAGGCGCGGCGAGGTGTCCACGTCGGGTTGCAGGCCGAGCACGTTCGCCGCGGGCACGAGGACCTTCTCGAACACCACTCCGCCGCTCGCGGTGAGGCGCTGGCCCATGTTGTCCCAGTCGCCCGCGAACGTGATGCCGGGGGTGTCGCCGTCGAGCAGGAACGTCAGCTTCTCGCCGTTGTCGGTGCGGGTGGCGCTGACGACCAGCCGGTCGGCGAGCGCGGCGCCCGTGGCGAACGTCTTGCGGCCGTCCACGACGTAGCCGCCGTCGACCGGGGTCATCTTCAGGGCGGCGTCCAGCGGGTTGCTGACACCCGCCCAGAACAGGTTGTCGCCTGCCTCGAACGGCACGTCGAACAGGCCGCTGCGCCAGATCTGCAGGTAGTGGTAGCCGAGCAGGTGCCCGATGTTCGCGTCCGCCGCTCCGACCACCCTGGTGACCGCCTGCTGGGTCGTCCAGTCCGCGATCGTCAGCAGGCCGGACTGCTTGAGCAGCTCCAGCTCCCGCACCGGGGACTCGCCGAGTCGATCGCGCTCGGCGGCGTCGACGCGCAACGCCGTCGCCAGCTCCTCGGCGACGGTCAGCCACTTCTGCCGACCCTCGGTGAACGTCATGCACTGCCTCCAGGCTCCGCTTCGCGCCCGGTCAGCCGGACGCACGTCGAGCCTAATAGCCGGTCACGGCGTGCGGATGAGCGTCTCGCCACATAAGCACCAGTCCCCCCTGAGCACCCCCTACCTGCGACAACGCACCCCGGAGGCTCGGCGGTCGGCGGTTCGTGCCTATCGTTCCCACCATGAGAAGCACTCGGGCGGCTCTCCACAGCGCTGGGGACCGGTCCGCTGACGGGCGGCCCGCGCACCTGGTCCTGGCGGAGCGGTTGATCGACAACCTCCCGACCAGCCGGAACGTCTACAAGGCACCGGCGCAGCGGAACGTGGTCAGGTGGGGCAAGCCGGGGGTTCCCGACAGCTGGACGAACCAGAGCCAGTGCGCGTCGTTCATCACCGCCGTGCTGAAGCGGGCCTACCCGAAGTGGGCCACGCGGTGGTTCTTCGCGAAGCACTTCGGCTCGCGCAGCCCGTACGCGCGGGGCTACGCGCACGCGTTCACCGGTGGCGGGGCGCCGCACTTCTCCGTGGTCCCCGAGGTGGCGGACCTGCGGCCCGGCGATCTGATCGTGATCGACTTCCGCCAGGACCAGGGCACCAACACGGGGCACATCGTGATGGTGCGGGAGGTCAAGGAGGTCTACGACGCGCACAGCTCGTTCGAGGGCGAGACGCAGTACGCGGTGGAGGTCGTGGACTGCACCTCCGAGCCGCACGGGGTGTTCGGGGTGGGCGACTACCCGTCGTTCCCGGACAGCCGGATCGTCGACGAGACCACCCAGCACAGCGGCGCGGGCTACGGGCACATGATGTTCTACGCCTCCGACGCCACCGGCGGGTTCAGCCGCTACCGGTGGAGCGTCAACAGCTCCGCGTCGCGCACCACGGAGGAACGGCCGATCGTCGCGGCACGCGTGGAGCTTGGGCTGTTCGGGTGAGCGGCGTGGACCGGGGCTAACACCTCCCGGACACCGGGCGACAGCAAGGTGATCCGAGAGGAAGTGCGCGATGGCCTCCAGGAAGTCCGCCAAGGGCCGTGACGAGCTGCTGGTCTCACTGCGGCGGTTCATCCGCGCCAAGGGCTCGGACTTCCTCCGGGACGGGAACGTGTCGTCCATCGGCGTGGGCTACAAGGAGAAGGACGGCAAGCCCACCAAGGAGATCTCCGTCCAGTTCACCGTCCGGCGGAAGGCGCAGCCGGAGCAGCTGGAGGCGCTCGGCACGACCGCGCTGCCGGAGGTGGTCGTGGTGGACGGCGTCGAGGTCCCGACGGACGTCCTGGAACGGGACTACAAACCGGATTTCAAGGTCGTGGCCGAGGCAGCCGCGGCCGAGCGGAAGACCCGCGTCGACCCCGTCGTGCCCGGTGCGAGCATCGGCCACGTGAAGGTCAGCGCGGGCACGATCGGCTGCGTCGTCCACGACAAGGTCGACGGGACCCCGTACGTGCTGAGCAACTGGCACGTGCTGCACGGGTCCGGGGGCGCGCTGGGCGAGGACGTGGTGCAGCCCGGTCCGCACGACGACAACCGGATCGACCGCAACCGCCTGGGCAAGCTGGTGCGCTCCTACCTGGGCAAGGCGGGCGACTGCGCCATCGCGTCCATCGAGGACCGCGCGTACGACACGACCGCGATGGAGCTGGGTGTCGCGGTGAGCCAGATCGGCGAGCCGGAACTCGGCGACAAGGTCGTCAAGAGCGGCCGCACCACCGGTGTCACGCACGGGGTGGTCCGGCGGGTCGACGTCCTGGTGAAGATCGACTACGGCGGCACCGCGGGCGAGTGCGAGATCGGAGGCTTCGAGATCGGCGTCGACGAGCGGAACAAACCCGCGGGCGGCGAGATCAGCTCGGGCGGCGACTCGGGAGCGGCCTGGATCTTCAAGCTCGGCAACGGCCGTCCGAGCAAGGTGTTGGCGGGCCTGCACTTCGCGGGCGAGGGCGGTGGCGACCCGGACGAGCACGCGCTGGCGTGCCTGCCGCGCTCGGTGTTCGAGAAGCTGGAGATCACCCTCGACCCGCCCGTCCCGGTCGAGGCCGTGCCGACCGGTTTCGACGTCGACTTCCTCGGCACCCGCGTGGAGACGCCGTCGCTGACCGCGTCCACTCGGGACGACGCCCTGCTGGTCGGCGGCACCGAGCGGATCGACTACACGCACTTCTCGCTGGCCATGAGCAAGTCCCGCAGGTTCGCGCTGTGGGTGGCGTGGAACATCGACGGCGGCACGCTCAAGAAGCTCGACCGCAGCGGCATCCCGTTCCTGAAGGACCCGCGCGTGCCCGCCGAGTTCCAGGCCGGTGACGAGCTGTACAAGAACAACCGCCTCGACCGCGGCCACATCGCCCGCCGTGCCGACCTCATCTGGGGCACGAAGGCCGTCGCGGACAGGGCGAACACGGACTCCTTCTACTTCACCAACATCACGCCGCAGATGGACGACTTCAACCAGAGCTCCAAGTCCGGCCTCTGGGGTCGGCTGGAGGACGCCCTGTTCGCCGACGTCGAGGTGGACGACCTGCGCGTGTCGGTCAGCGGCGGTCCGGTGTTCAACGCCGACGACCGGATCTTCCGCACCGTGGCCCTGCCGCGCGAGTTCTGGAAGGTCATCACGTTCGTCGAGGCGGGCGTCCTGAAGACCAGCGCGTTCCTGCTGACGCAGAACCTGGACCAGTTGGAGGCCCTGGACCTGGACGAGTTCCGCGTCTACCAGGTGACGATCGCCGAGCTGGAGCAGCGGACCGGACTCCTGTTCCCCGCGGCGCTGCACGACGCCCCGGCCGCGGCACCCGAGGTGCTGGAAGCGGCCGAACGGGAGCCGCTCTCCAGCACCGAGGACATCCGCTGGTCGTGAGCCCCGCTCACGACCGCCGGAGCCTGCTCAGGTCCTCACCGCCGCCGCGCCGTGCGCCGGTCGTCCCAGGATCGGACGACCGGGTCCGCGAGGAGAACGGAGGGATGTCCACGGCGCGCGGGAAACCGCTCGTCTGCTTACCCTCCGTTGATGTCTCAGTGGACCGGGCAAACCCTGTTGGCGCTGTTCGGCGGGTTCGCGCTGGCGTTCGTGCTGGTGCTCCCCTTCGTGGCCCGCAGCTACCGGATCCGCGGCCGGGTGGGCGTCGGCCGAGCCGTGATGGGGCTGGCGTTCCTGGTCTACGCGCTCGCGCTGGTCACCTACACGCTGTTGCCCCAGCCGCTGGTGGACGCCGAGTTCTGCGCGGCGAACACCGCGCTCGCGCACCCCGTGTGGAACCCGCTGGAGTTCGTCACCGACATGCGGAAGTTCCACACCGGACTCCTGTCGAACCCGGCGCTCCAGCAGGTGGTGTTCAACGCCGTGCTGTTCGTGCCGTGGGGCTTCTTCCTGCGGCGCCTGTTCGGCAGGGGCCTCGGCACGGCGGTGGCGACGGGGTTCGGGGTGTCGCTGTTCATCGAGTGCACCCAGCTCACCGGCGTGTGGTTCCTCTTCCAGTGCCCGTACCGGCTGTTCGACACCGGCGACCTGATGACGAACACGCTCGGCGCGGCCGTCGGCGCGCTCCTGACCAGGCCCGCCGCCGCGGTGGTGGCGGCGGACGCGGCCGCGCCCCGACCCGTGACGACCGGTCGGCGGGTGCTCGGGATGGTGCTGGACCTGATCGGCGTCACCCTCGTGGGAGTGGCGCTCGTGGTGGCGTCGAGGGCCGTGGAGTACCTCCTCGCCGACGACCCGTCGCTCGTGGGGCTCGACTCGCACCCGCTGCGGGACGCCCTGCTCGGCGAGTGGCTGCCCGCGGTGGTCCTGCTGCTGGTCGTGCCGCTGCTCGGCACCGGCGCGACCCCCGGCCAGAGGTCCGTCCGACTGCGACCGGAGGGTCCGCCCGTGCTCGGGAGGGTGCTGCTCCGCTTCCTGACCGGGTCGGGCGGCTACTTCCTGCTGAGCGGGCTGGAGACCGCGACGGGCTCGGACGGGTGGCAGGGGCTGCTCTCGGCGTGGCTGCTCGCGAGCCTGGTCGGGGCGTGGCGGACCAAGGGCCACCGCGGCCTGTCCGGGGTGGTCGCGGGCCTGCGGGTCGTGGACTCCAGGGAGGTCAGCCGCGACCCGGTGACCTCGCGGTGAACGCCTACTCGCCCAGCAGCACCGGCAGGGCTTCGACGCCGTACACGACGGACGTCTTGCGGAACACCAAGCCGTCCTGCCTGCCGTGCAACCGCATGTTCGGGAACCTCCGCACCAGCGCCGGGTACGCGGCCCGCAGCTCCATGCGCGCCAGCTCCGCCCCGATGCAGCGGTGGATGCCGTACCCGAAGGCCAGGTGGGACGGGGACTTGCGCGACGGGTCGAACTTCTCCATGTCGTCGCCGAGCGACTCGTCGCGGTTGGCCCCGCTCAACGAGCACACCACGACGTCGCCCTTGGCGATCTGCTTGCCGCCGATGACCAGGTCGGTGCGCGCGAAGCGCGGGAAGGCGACCTGCACGACGGTGAGGTGGCGCAGCAGCTCCTCGACGAACGGGGTGACCGCCGAGTCGTCGTCGCGGATCTTGGCGAACGCCTCGCGGTCCTCCAGCAGCACCAGCGCGCCGAGGGCGAGCATGCTGGCCGTGGTCTCGAAGCCACCGGTCAGCACGCCGTCGGCGAGACCGGCCAGCTCGCGGTCGCCGACCTCGTCGCCGTGCTCCTTGATGATCATGCCGAGCAGGCCGTCGCCGGGGTGTTCGCGCTGCTTCTTCACGACGTCCATGAAGTAGGCGAGCGACTCCGACATCGCGCCCAGCGACGGGTTGGCGCCCGCGAACAGGTCGAACCTGGCCATGCTGAGGCGCTGGAAGTCCTCGCGGTCCTCGTAGGGGACGCCGAGGAGTTCGCAGATGGCCAGCGACGGGATGGGCAGCGCGAACGCCTCGACCAGGTCGACCGGGCCGTCGGTGGCGGCCATGGCGTCCAGGCGTTCCTCGACGATGGCGTCGATCCGCGGGGCGAGCCTGCTGAGCCTGCGCATGGTGAACTCGGGGGTCAGCAGACGGCGCAGCCGGGTGTGCACGGGCGGGTCGGCGAACCCGAGACCGCCGGGGTTGCTGTCGGACGAGAGGCCACCGGACGTGCCGACGAGGTTCGCGAAGTCGTTGCTGAACTCCTCGACCTTGCCGAGGACCTCCTTCGACTCCTCGTACCCGGTCACCAGCCAGACGTTGATGCCGAACGGCAGCTTCAGCTTGCTGACGGGCTCGCGACGGCGCCGAACGCCGAGCTCCGGCACGGGGTCGACCCCGTTGCGGCGGAGCGGCATGAGCGCGGAGTGGGGGAAGAACGACAGCGTCGACAGGTCCAGCGGCTTCTTCTGCAACCGCGTGAGGTAACCCCGCCCGAGCCTGGCCAGCACACGAGACCGCAGATTGCCAATAGTCGTCATCAACCCCACCGTCGTTCGGTTCTCAGTTCCGTCGGTAGGCGCACCTGGCCACCGGCGGGCCTCGCGACCCCTGGCTACGATAACAACGATGCCCGCGGCGACGACGCCCCCGACGGTGCGGTCTACGCGTTCAGCGGTCCCCGTGGTCCGGGAAATCACGTCCGTCGAGCCGGTGAAGATCCAGACAGGACTGACCTTGCCGCCGTTCGGGGCAACGCCGGTGGAGCGGTGACGCGGATCGCGATTCCGGGGTCGCCGGAGGTGCGCGGCGGCGTTGCGATCGCTGGTGGGGAGGCCGCGGCGGGCGCTGGACGCGGACACCGGGGTCGGCCGGGCGGTGGTCGCGTCGGACCCGACCGGGTACCGGGTGGACCTGTCACCGGACGCGGTAGACCTGTGGGAGTTCGACCGGATGGTGGCCCGCGCGGCCGGGCCGTTCCGTGCCGCGGTGCCGCCGCGGGACGCGCTGGCGCGGCGACCTGCCGTTCGACGACGCCCGAGCAGCCGAGATGCGGATTTCCGCGGTGGAGGACCTGGCAGGCGCGCACGCCCGAGGTGCGGGTGCCCGCGACCAGCCGGGAACCGCTGGGGATCACCGGCGAGGCACGGCAATCAGTGTCCACTGTGGACTGATTTGCGAGCCGGAACCGG
This sequence comes from Umezawaea sp. cmx-9-4, assembly GCA_049997955.1. GTDB lineage: Bacteria > Actinomycetota > Actinomycetes > Mycobacteriales > Pseudonocardiaceae > Umezawaea. Next base: position 320,144 of record JAEBDY010000008.1, read on the forward strand.
CGGTGCGCTTTCGGCGCGGACCCTGGGACCACCGGGTGGAACGGGTGCGTCCACCCGATCGCACAGCGCCGACCAGCACCGGAAGGTGTAGGAGTAGAAGCCGGGTCAACGCGGGCGACCGGTGAGGGCGGGGCGGATGACGATCGTGATCGTGGGTGGCGGGCTGGCTGGTGCCAAGACCGCGGAAGCCCTGCGGGCGCAGGGGTACGGCGGCGTCCTGGTGCTGGTCGCGGGCGAGGCGCACCAGCCGTACGAGCGGCCGCCGCTGTCCAAGGGGTACCTGGGCGGTCGGGACGAGCGGTCGAGCTTCCAGGCGCTGGGCGGCGGGTGGTACGCGGAGCACGACGTCGACCTGCGGCTGGGCACGACGGTGACCGCGGTGGACCTCGTGGCGCACCGGGTCGTGCTCGACGACGGGACGCGACTCGACTACGACAAGCTCGTGCTGGCCACGGGGTCGTCGCCGCGGGTGCCGTCGATCCCCGGCGCGGAGTCGGCGCTGTACCTGCGGACCGTCGAGGACTCCGACCGGTTGCGCGAGAGCTTCACGGCGGGCTCGCGGCTGGTGGTGGTCGGTGCGGGCTGGATCGGGCTGGAGGCCGCGTCGGTCGCTCGGCAGGCGGGGGTCGAGGTGACCGTCGCGCACTCGTCGGCGTTGCCGCTGCGCCGGGCGCTGGGGCCGGAGGTGGCTCGGGTGTTCGTGGACCTGCACACCGAGTACGGCGTGGGGTTCCGGTTCGACGCCGAGGTCGAGGAGATCACCGCGACCGGGGTGCGGCTCGGCGACGGCACGGTGCTGCCCGCGGACCACGTGCTGGTGGCGGTCGGCGCGGTGCCGAACGTGGACCTCGCCGAGGGCTTGGACGTGGACGACGGCGTGGTCGTGGACGCGACGCTGCGCACCAGCGACCCGGACGTGTACGCCGTGGGCGACGTGGCGAACGCGTTCAACCCGGTGCTGGGCAAGCACCTCCGGGTGGAGCACTGGGCGAACGCGCTCAACCAGCCCGCGACCGCGGCCGCCGCGATCCTCGGCAGGGGCGCGAGCTACCAGGAGCAGCCGTACTTCTTCACCGACCAGTACGACCTCGGCATGGAGTTCGTCGGGGACATCACCGGCTACGACCGGGTGGTGTTCCGCGGGGACGTGCCGGGGCGGGAGTTCCTGGCGTTCTGGCTCAAGGGCGGGGTGGTCGTCGCGGGCGTGAACGTGAACGTCTGGGAGGTGAACGATCGGATCAAGTCGCTGATCGGCACGTCACCCGACGTGGACCGCCTGGCCGACCCGAGCGTGGCCCTCATGGCGTCGACCAGGTGAAACCGCCCGTCGAACTGTCCGAGGTGGACGGTTGCGCCGCGCTCCGGCGGTCTACGGGTCGAGCAGGCGCTTGGGGCCGACGCCCAGCGCGCCCAGGCGGTCGTCGGGGTTGACGAGGACGCACTTGTCGAAGGAGAGGCAGCCGCAGCCGATGCACTCGGCGAAGCGGTCGCGCATCCGTTCGAGCTTCGCGATCCTGGCGTTGACCTCCTCGCTCCAGCAGGCGGACGCGCGCTCCCAGAACTCGCGGGTCGGCGGGACGCCCTCGGGGAGCAGGGCCAGCACCCGGCCGATGGAGGCGAGCGGGATGCCGAGGTGGTGGGAGGCGCGGATGAAGGCGACCCGGCGGAGCACCTCGCGGCCGTACCGGCGCTGGTTGCCGGGCGTGCGGCGGCTGCTGATCAGGCCTTCCCCCTCGTAGAAGCGCAGGGCGGAGGTCGGGACGCCGCTGCGTTCGGAGAGCTCACCGATGGTGAGTTCCCGGATGTTCGCCGGAAGCTGGGGCACGTCGACCACGGTAGCTTGACTTCAACCTTGGTTGAAGTTTGATGCTTGTCCCATGAACAACCCACTACGACTCGCGGTCATCGTGAGCAGCACCCGTGACGGCCGCTTCGGACCGGTCGTCGCCTCCTGGTTCACCGGACTGGCCGAGCAGCGGGAGGACCTGGCGGTCACGGTGGTCGACCTGGCCGAGACGCCCCTGCCGGTGACGATGAGCGGACGCCCGAAACCCGAGGACGTCGCTCTGCTGTCGGCCGTCACGCCGAGGCTGGCCGAGGCGGACGCGTTCGTGGTCGTGACGCCCGAGTACAACCACAGCTACCCGGCGGCGCTGAAGAACGCGATCGACTGGCACTTCACGCAGTGGCAGGCGAAGCCCGTCGGATTCGTGTCGTACGGCGGGGTTTCCGGTGGCCTGCGGGCCGTGGAGCACCTGCGGCAGGTGTTCGCCGAGCTGCACGCGGTGACGATGCGGGACACGGTCAGCTTCCACAACGCGCACGGCCTGTTCGACGGCGACGGCGTGCCGAAGGAGCCCGTTGGGTGTGGCAGGGCGGCGGAGGTGATGCTCGACCAGCTGACCTGGTGGGGCCACGCTCTGCGGGACGCCAACGCCAAGACCCCCTACGCGGCCTGAGGAGGAGCGACGATGCCCGATCTGGAACGCGACGACGTCGACACGGTCCTGGTCACGCGGTGGACCGCCGACGACCCCGAAGCCGCCGTCGAGGAGGCCCTCTCCGGTGACAAGCCGGACGGACTCGTCGCCACGGCGGGATTCGCGGGGCTCGACGGGGAGTCGGTGCTGCTCTACGAGCAGTGGCGCGGCAGGCCGACCGAACGGCGGGAGGGCGCCGTCGAGTACCGGGCGTACCGCGGCCGCACCCGTCCGGACGCGCCTGCGGTCGGGTGCGTCGTGATCGTCACGGCCGAGTTCGACGGGGTCGACCCGCGGACGTGGATCGACGCGGTGTTCGACGCGCTCGAAACCGACGAGGTGCCTGCCGAAGGGGGGATCTCGGCGCACTTCCACGTCAGCGCCGACGGGACGAAGGGCCTCAACTACGCCGAGTGGACCTCGGAGGCCGCGCACGCCGCGGCGCTGGAGAACTCCGGCCAGGGCACGGTCGGGCTCGGCGAGAAGTGGCGCAGGATCAGGGAGTTCCCCGGCATGACCGGTGGCGGGTTCACCAGGTTCCGGCTGGTGCGCGAGGTCACCGCCTGAGCGGGCGGGTGTGGGACCGAGCCGCCCACCCCGGCCGGGAGCACCCTTCCGGCCGGGGTGGGCGGCTGGGCGGGGCGCTGGCGCACCGGGTCCACGCGGACCCGCGGGTCGCGCGATCTCGTGGACGTGCACGACGCCGTGCTGGACCACGGGTTCGCACCGCCGGGGACTTCCGCGTCCGTTCGGGCTAAGGGGTTCGCGCGGGCCGTCTACGGATGTGCGGACCGGTGGTCCCGGTCGAGCATGGATCCCATGGGACACAGGAGATCACTGGCGCTGGTGCTGGGGGTCGTGGCGGGGGCGTCGTTGCTGACCGGCACGGCCAAGGCTGGGGTCTCGTTCGAGGTCCAGAGCCTCGACGGGACGGGGAACAACCGGGTGCACCCGGAGTGGGGCGTGGCGGGGGCGAACTACCTGCGGGTGGCGCCCGCGAACTACGCGGACGGGGTCGGCGTGCCCGTGAGCGGGCCCAGCGCGCGCTACCTGAGCAACCGGGTGTTCGCGGACGGCGGGGTGACGCGGCCGTCCGAGCGGGTGACGCAGTGGGGCACGGCGTGGGGGCAGTTCCTCGACCACTCGTTCGGGCTGCGGGTCGGGTCGAACGAGCAGGGGCTCATCCCGTTCGTCAACGGCGCTCCGATGGAGGACTTCCACAGCGACATCCCGGTCGTGCCGTTCGCTCGCAGCGCGGCGGCGCCGGGGACCGGGGTCACGACGCCGAGGGAGCAGCCGAACGAGCTGAACTCCTACCTGGACGCGGAAGCCGTGTACGGCACCAGGCCCGACCGGCTGGCGTGGATGCGGGAGGGCGCGGAACTGCTGATGCCGGACAACCTGCTGCCGCGGCGGGACGCGCGGGGGGACGTCGCCACCGCGCCGGGCGCGGACGACCCGGTCGGGATGGGGGCGCGGGCGGTCGTGACCGGCGACGACCGGGGCAACGAGAACGTGTCGCTCACGGCCGTGCAGACGCTGTTCGCCCGTGAGCACAACAGGATCGTGGCGCTGCTGCCGTCGTGGCTGCCGGACGAGCAGAGGTTCCAGCTGGCGCGGAAGGTCGTGATCGCCACGCAGCAGCACATCACGTACACCGAGTTCCTGCCCGCGCTGGGGGTCCGGCTGGCCCCGTACCGGGGGTACGACCCGTCGGTCGACGCGACGCTGTCGAACGAGTTCGCGACCGTCGGGTACCGGGCGCACAGCATGCTGCGGGGCAACGTGCTGGTGAAGACCGAGGCCTCCCGCTACTCGGCGCGGCAGCTCGACGCGTTGCGCGCCAAGGGGGCGCTGGTCGTGACGCGCGGGAGCCGGGTGGAGATCACCATCCCGCCCGCGCTGGGCGCGTTCCGGCCGGAGCTGGTGGGCGAGGTGCAGCTCGGGCCGCTGTTGCAGGGCTTGGCGTCGCAGGCCCAGTCGCGCAACGACGAGCAGATCGACGACGTGGTGCGCAGCCTGGCGCTGACGCCGCCGGGGTGCGAGCCGAACTGCCCGACGGCGATCTTCGACATCGCGGCGATCGACGTGGAACGCGGGCGGGACCACGGCATGCCGTCGTACAACGAGCTGCGGAAGGCGTACGGGCTGGCCCCGAGGGCGTCGTTCCAGGCCATCACCGGCGAGTCGACCGAGGCCTTCCCCGTCGACGCCGAGCTGACGCCCGGTGCGGAGGTCGACGACCCGGACAGCATCGACTTCGTGCGGCCCGGTGTGCGGCGAACCAGTGTCGCGGCGCGGCTGAAGGCGTTGTACGGGGACGTTTCCACGCTGGACGCGTTCGTCGGGATGGGCGCGGAGCCGCACGTGGCGGGCACCGAGTTCGGCGAGCTGCAACTGGCGATCTGGCGGAAGCAGTTCACCGCCATGCGGGACGGCGACCGGTTCCACCTGGACAACGACCCGGTGCTCGCGGTGGTGCGGCAGCGGTTCGGCATCGACCACCGGCACGGCCTCGGTGACCTGATCGCGCTGAACACCGACATCCCCCGGCGCGATCTGGCCCGCAACGTGTTCCGCACGTCCTAGCATCGGGGAATGCGCATGGGGTCGCGCGGCCTGGTCGTGCTGGGGTGCTCGGGACTGCTGGGTTTCGGCGGGCTGCTGTGGGCGATCAGCCACACGCCGCGGCCGAGCCTGCCCGTGGTCGTCGTGATCGTGCTGGTGGTGGTCACGACGACCGTCGGTCCGTGGGTGGCGCTCGTGCACGCCAGGCTGCGCGACGACCCGGAGGCGAACGGCCTGTTCCGGGTGGTGGTGGCGACCGCGGTGGCGATCGCCCTCGGCGGCGTCGTCCTCGCGGTGGTGCTGAGCCACCGCGAGGACCTGGCGTCGCCCGCGGTGATGCTGTCGGTGATGGGGGCGGGCGGGATCGCGATGATCGGCGCGGTGGTGTTCCCGTGGCTGTTCCTTACCACCAGGACGCTCGCCAGGGAACGCGCCGCCAGGGCTCGCGCGGAGGAACGCGCGGACCTGGCGGCGCACCTGCACGACTCGGTGCTCCAGGCGTTGACGCTGATCCAGAAGCAGGCCGACTCGACGGAGGTCCGCAAGCTGGCCCGGAGCACCGAACGGGACCTGAGGTCGTGGCTGTACGGGCGGCAGCCGGTGGCGGGCAACGACTTCTCCGCCGCCGTCACCGCGACCGCCGAGGTCGTGGAGGACGCGTTCGACGTGGTCGTGGAGCTGGTTTCCGTCGGCACGTGCGCGATGGACACGCGGTCGCGCGCGGTCGTCGGGGCGATGCGGGAAGCGCTGACGAACGCGGCGAAGCACGGCGGGGTGCGGCGGGTGTCGGTGTTCGCGGAGGTGAGCGAATCCGAGGTGTTCGCCCTGGTCCGCGATCGGGGGCGCGGGTTCGACCGGGTCCGCAGCGGAGCCGATCGGCGCGGCATCGCCGACTCCATCGAGCGGCGGATGCGGCACGAGGGTGGGCGCGCGACGATCCGGACCGCGCTCGGCGAGGGCACCGAGGTGGAGCTGCGGATGCCGTTGGGGCGCAGGTGATCCGGGTGCTGGTGGTCGACGACCACGTGCTGGTCCGATCGGGGGTGCGGGCCGAGATGGACTCCGGGGTGGACGTGGTCGGCGAGGCCTCGGACGTGTCCTCCGCCCTGGACGCCATCCGCGAGCTGACCCCGGACGTGGTGCTGCTGGACGTCCACCTGCCCGGTGGCGGCGGGCGGGCGATCCTCGAAGCCGCCGTGCCCGCGTTCCCGGCCGTGCGGTTCCTCGCGCTGTCGGTGTCGGACGCGGCGCAGGACGTGATCGCGGTGATCCGGGCGGGTGCGCGGGGGTACGTGACGAAGGCGATCACCGGTTCCGACCTGCGGGCGGCGATCCGGCAGGTGCACTCCGGCGACGCGTACTTCTCCCCGCACCTGGCCGGGTTCGTGCTGGACGCGTTCCGGGGCGATCCGGAGCTGGACCGGCTCACCCCGCGCGAGCGGGACGTGCTCCGGCTGGTCGCGGCGGGGTACACGTACCGCGAGGTCGGCGAGCGGCTGTCGATCTCCGGGCGCACGGTCGAGACGCACGCCGCCGCCGTTCTGCGCAAGCTGCGGCTCCCAGACCGGCGGGCGCTGTCCCGGTGGGCGCGCACACGCCTGTAGCAGCCGAAAACATTGGCACGCCAGGAAGATCGACTGTGGTCATCATCACGGCGGGACCACCTCCTGATGGTGGCTGCCGCCCCCCGTTCGGCTGAGTAGCGTCCACTTCGCCTGATCCACAGGGGGTGGACCGGGTCGTGACACGGGGGGACCACTTGTCGACAGCTCTCTTCAGCGTGCTCGGAAGAACCCTGGGCCTCGCCCTGGCCGGAACGCTCGGCCTCACCGGACTGGCCGCCGCGCAGCCGTCCGCTTCCTCGACCCTGGTCTGCGAGGACACCGCCGCCGTCTACGGCGTGAACCAGGACGGCAGCGTCTTCCTCTACCCGCACGAGGAGCCGGAGACCGGCGAGTACGAGTGGGGCGCCTTCCAGGGCGGCATCGGCCAGGCCTTCGACGTCGGGCGGACCGTCGCCGGTCCGGACGGCGTGGTCTACAGCCTGGTGGGCGACGAAACCGGTGAGCTGCGCCGCTTCCAGCGGACCGCCACCGGCTGGCAGGGCTCGTACCAGGTCGTCGGCTCCGGCTGGAGCCGGTACGCGGAGGCCGAGCACCGCAACAAGGTGACGGTGGACGAGAAGGGCAGGCTGTACGAGGTCAACGCGGCCGGTGAGCTGAAGGTGTTCGTCTGGGGCGATGGCTGGTGGACCCCGGAGACCGCGGGCGGCAAGGTGCTCGACGACGACTGGGGCCAGTACGACCTCATCACCGCCGCGGGCGACGGCGTGCTGTACGCCCGCAAGGGCGGTGAGCTGTTCCGCTTCCGCCTCCACGTGGAGTCCGAGCGGTGGGTGCAGTACCGGGTCAAGGTCGACGACGGGTGGGACGCCTTCAAGCACGTCTTCTCCCCCGGCGGCGACGTCCTGTACGGCACGCTCGCGGACGACGGCGGCGAACTGGTCTGGTACCGCTACCTTGAAGGCACGAACACCTGGGCCAACGGCGGCGTCGGCCGGGTCGTGGGCAACGGGTGGTACGACGACCTGGACCTGCTCGCGGAGAGCAACGCGTGCGCGCTGACCGGTGTCGCCTCCCCGGCGGTCCCGACCGTGCCCGTCGCGCGAGGGCTGGTCTCGGCCGTGCAGGGCACCGACGGACTGCTGAACTACTTCTCGGTCACCCCGCTGAACTCGCTGTCGCACCGCAAGCAGGTCGCCTTGGACGACTTCACGACCGTGCGGAAGCCGAAGCCCGTCATGTCGCAGCTCTACACCGGACGGCCTTCGGTCGCCGTCAGGGACGACGGCAAGCTCGTCGTGCAGGTGCACACCCAGTTCTACACGGACGTCCACAGCGTGACGCAGGCCGAGGCGAACGGCGGGTGGGAATCCCCGGAGGCCCGGTTGGGCGGGCGCGTGGCGAGCGCTCCAGTGCTGGTCAAGGGGACCGACGGGACGCTGCGGTCCTTCGCGGTAGCCGACGGCGCGCTGTGGTCGCGTGACCAGTCCGTCGTCAACGGGCCGTTCCTGCCGTGGCGGCGCCTGGGCGGGGAGGGCCTGGCGGACGGCGTCGCCGCGGTGGAGAACGGCGACACCGCGGTGGTGGTCGCCCGGCACACGGACGGCAGCCTCAAGGTGGCGTACGCGGGCAAGCACTCCGCGAACTCGTGGCAGGACATCGGCGCGACGAACGCCGTCGGCACCCCGGCCCTGGCCAGGCACACCAACGGGTCGGTGCAGGTCGCCTACCGCACCACCGGCGGTGACGTCCTCACCAAGCGCGCGAGCGGCGCGAACTGGGGCTCGGCCTGGCAGACGGTCGTGCGGGGCATCGCGAGCGGAGCCCCGGCCGTGCTCCGCACGACCGCCGGAACCGCCGAGATCGTGGTCCGCGAGGCGGGTGGCCGGATGCTGGTCACCGGCCAGGCCACGGCGAGCGGTCCGTACCGCGACCCGCAGTACCTCGGTGACAGCGTCGGGGGCACGGACCCGTTCCTGACCAACCTCGCGGACGGCACCTGGATCGCCACCTGGTCCAACGCGCAGGACGACCTCTACGTCTACCAGGGCAGCTTCGGCGAGGCCAAGAGCGCCACCGCCGCCGTCTACACGGGCGGGATCGCGAAGGGCTGATCTCACCGCCACCAATCGGGTACCGATCGGTTTTCACCGATCGGTACCCGATTGGCCGACTCACGCCAGGCCGCTGACCACGGACGGACGCCCAGCGTGAATCCACTCGAATTCCCGGTGAAATAACCGAGCACAATCGATACCCTAAACGAATGGGGACCTCAAGCACGGATGTCGCGCCACCGCTCAGCCCGCGCAAACGCCTGCTGGCGGCATCGATCAGCCTGTTCTACCGCAACGGGATCCAGGCCACGGGCGTCAGCGAACTGTGCGAGGTCGCGGGAGTCTCCAAGCGCACGCTCTACCAGCTCTACGGCGGCAAGGACGAGCTGATCGCCGCCTACCTGGAGCACATGCGGGACAAGAGGGTCGTCGCCGCCGAGCGGAACCTGTTCGACGACGCGCTCGCGCCGCGGGAGCGGTTGACGCGGCTGTTCGACCGGCCCGATCCCGGCGAATTCCGGGGGTGCCCGTTCCACAACGCGAGCGTGGAGCTGACGACGCCCGGCCACCCGGCCAAGCCGGTGATCCACGCGTACAAGGAGGACTTCGAGCGCCGGATCGCGGACTCGGCGCGCGAAGCCGGGTGCCGGGATCCCGAAGGGCTCGGCCGGATGCTGATGCTGCTCTTCGAGGGGGCGACGGCGCTGGCCACCTCGACCGGCGCCCTGGCGGCGTTCGACTCCGCGAGGCCGTTGGCGGAGAAGCTGATCGGGGAAGCGGAGTAGCCACCCGCGGATCCACTCCAGGTCAACCTCGTCGCCGCAGAAACTCCCATCACTCGCTGCTTGCTCCGCGAAAGCGGAGATAGACTTCCCGGTATGCCGAACTTGCGGATCAGCGAGGCCGCCGCGCTGCTCGGGGTCAGCGACGACACCGTGCGCCGGTGGGCCGACCAGGGCCGCCTGCCGGTCGTCCACGGGGACAACGGGCGGATGGCCGTGGAGGGCAGCGCGCTCGCCGCGTTCGCCCAGCAGCTCGCGGACAACCCCGAGGCGGGGAACACGGTCGCCGCGTCCGCCCGGAACCGGATGCGCGGCATCGTCACGCGCGTGGTGAAGGACGGCGTGATGGCGCAGGTCGAGATGCAGGCCGGGCCGTTCCGGGTGGTGTCCCTGATGAGCCGGGAAGCCGCGGAGGAACTCGGCCTGGAGGCCGGGGTCGTCGCCGTCGCCTCCATCAAGTCGACGCACGTCGTCGTCGAGATCCCGGAGGCCTGAATGCCGCTTCGCACCGGTGCGGTCGTGCTGGCGGCGGCCCTGTCGCTGGTCGGGTGCTCGGCGCAGGACGCCGCGCCGTCCGGAGCGGGCGCGACCGCCGTCACCGGGGCGCTCACGGTGTTCGCGGCGGCGTCCTTGACGGAGTCGTTCACCGAGCTGGGCGAGGACTTCGAGGCCGCCAACCCCGGCGTGCGGGTGGCGTTCAACTTCGCGGGCAGCTCGGCGCTGGCGCAGCAGATCAACTCCGGTGCGCCCGCCGACGTGTTCGCCTCCGCGGCGCCGCCGAACATGAAGCAGGTCACCGACGCGGGCGGAACCACCGGCGACCCGACCACGTTCGCGCGGAACGAGCTGGAGATCGTGGTGCCGAAGGGCAATCCGGCGAAGGTCACCGGACTGGCCGACCTCGGCAAGGCCGACCTGAAGATCGCGCTGTGCGCGGAGCAGGTCCCGTGCGGCGCGGCGGCCAGGAAGGTGTTCGAGGCGGCGGGCGTCACGGCCTCGCCGGACACCCTCGAACAGGACGTGAAAGCCGCGCTGACCAAGGTGAAGCTCGGCGAGGTGGACGCGGCGCTGGTGTACCGGACCGACGTGAACGCCGCGGGCGGCGAGGTCGAGGGCATCGAGTTCCCGGAGTCCGGCAAGGCCGTGAACGACTACCCGATCGCCCCGCTGGCCAACGCCCCGAACGCCGTCGCGGCCAAGGCCTTCGTGGACTTCGTGCTGTCGGCCGCGGGCCGTTCGGCGCTGTCCGACGCGGGTTTCGCGGTTCCGTGACCAGGCGCGCGGGCACGCGGGGGCGGCTCCCCGCGATCCTCGTCGTCCCGGCCCTGCTCGGGTTGGCGTTCCTCGTGGTTCCGTTGGCGGGGCTGCTGGTCCGGACACCGTGGCCGACGCTGCTCGACCAGCTGTCCAGTCCCGCCGTCGGCGAGGCCCTGGGCCTGTCGCTGCTCTGCGCGAGCCTCGCGACGGTGATCTGCCTCGTGCTGGGGGTGCCGCTGGCGTGGCTGCTGGCGCGCGGCGACGTGCCGGGGCGCGGGGTCCTGCGGGCGCTGGTGACCGTGCCGCTGGTGCTGCCGCCCGTGGTCGGCGGTGTGGCGCTGCTGCTCGTGCTGGGGCGCAAGGGACTGATCGGGTCCTACCTGGACTCCTGGTTCGGGATCTCGTTGCCGTTCACCACGACCGGGGTCGTGATCGCCGAGGCGTTCGTGGCGATGCCGTTCCTGGTGATCTCGGTCGAGGGCGCCTTGCGGGCGGCCGATCCGCGGTTCGAGGAGGCCGCCGCCACGCTCGGCGCTTCGCGCTGGCTGACGTTCCGGCGGGTCACGCTGCCGACGATCATGCCGGGGATCGTGGCCGGAACGGTGCTGTGCTGGGCGCGGGCACTGGGCGAGTTCGGGGCCACCATCACGTTCGCCGGGAACTTCCCCGGCAGGACGACGACCATGCCGCTCGCGGTGTACCTGGCGCTGGAGACCGATCCGGACGCCGCTATCGTGCTGAGCGTCGTGCTGCTGATCGTGTCGGTCGTCGTGCTGGCGAGCCTGCGCGACCGGTGGATCAGGAGTGCCGCATGACCCTGGTGGCCGACGTCCAGGTGGAGCGGGCGGAGTTCACGCTCGACCTGGCGCTGACGATCGCGCCAGGCGAGGTCGTGGCCCTGCTCGGTCCGAACGGGGCGGGCAAGACGACGGCGCTGCGCGCGTTGGCGGGCCTGCTTCCCCTGGGGGGCGGGGAGATCCGGCTCGACGACGTGGTGTGGGACGCGCCGCCGTCGGTGTTCCTGCGGCCCGAGCTGCGGCCGGTGGGCGTGGTGTTCCAGGACTACCTGCTCTTCGGGCACCTGTCGGCGGTGGAGAACGTGGCGTTCGGGCTGCGGGCGCGGGGCGTGGACAAGCGGTCCGCGCGGCGGGTGGCGGCGGAGTGGCTGGAACGGGTGGGGCTGGCCGACCGCGCGGGCACCCGGCCCGGCGCCCTGTCCGGCGGGCAGGCGCAGCGGGTCGCGCTGGCGCGGGCGTTGGCGACCTCGCCGTCGTTGCTGCTGCTGGACGAGCCGCTGGCCGCGCTGGACGCGGGGAACCGCCTGCTGGTGCGGACCGAACTGGGGCGGCACCTCGCCGACTACCCCGGCCGGACGCTGCTGGTGACGCACGATCCGCTGGACGCGATGGTGCTGGCCGACCGGCTGGTGATCGTGGAGCGCGGACGGGTCGTGCAGTCGGGGCCGCCCACCGAGGTCGCCCGGCAGCCGCGCACGGACTACGTGGCGCAGCTGGTCGGCCTGAACCTGTACCGGGGCCGGGGTGCAGGCACCTCGGTCGCGTTGGACGACGGTGGTTCGCTGACGGTCGCCGCGCCCACGTCCGGGTCGGTGCACGTGGCGTTCCCGCCCTCGGCGGTGAGCCTGCACCCGTCGCGGCCGTCGGGAAGTCCGCGCAACACGTGGGAGGTCACCGTGGTCGGTGTCGAGCAGCACGCGCACACCGTCCGGGTGCGGCTCTCGGGAAGTCCGCCGGTGCTGGTCGACGTCACCACCGCCGCGGTCGCCGAGCTGCGGCTGGTGCCGGGGACGAGGCTGTGGGCGGCGTTGAAGGCGACCGAGGTGCACACCTACGCGGCGTGAACCGCCGCCCCCGGCGCAGGGCTGATCCCGCGGACTAGCCGCCGAGCCTGGTGACGACGGCCTTGGCGCCGACGTCGTCCAGGACCACGTCGAACACGTCCGCCAGCACCGCGATGACCTCGGCCGGGGTCAGTTCGCGGTCTTCCCGGCCCGCCGGCGGGCGGTGGGTGGTGAAGCGGGTGCCCTCCAGGACCTCCAGCCGGTCCTGGCTCATCCGCTGGGCCATGACGCGGCCGTGGAAGAGGGAGCGGGGGTGGGTGGCCATGTAGTGGTTGGTCACCGCGAAGTCGATCGGGTAGCGCGGGGACTCGGTGAAGGCGTGGACGGCCAGCCAGCCGCCGTCCCGCCAGGAGTGCAGGATCCACTCCGGCTCGTCGCGGGTCAGGCGGTAGCGCCACGCGCCCTGGGCGGACTCGGCGCCGTCCTCCAACGCGATCGGCTCCAGCGGGCTGCTGCCGAAGCCGACGTCGCTGAGCCACACGCGGTCGTCGGCGGTGACGCGGAGGACGTTGTGGCTGGACGGGCGGATCTCCGCGGAACCCAGCCGCACCCGTCCCTGCATGCCGCTCAACGGGAAGCCCAGGCGGTCCAGCGCCGCGGCGAACAGGGTGGTGTGCTCCGAGCAGGTGCCGCCGCGGGTGCCGCGGACCAGCTTGGCCTGCAACGCGGGCAGCGCCAGGTCGACCGGGCGGACCAGGACCATGTCCAGGTTCTCCCACGCGATCGAGGTGACGTGGGCGCGCTGGACGCCGCGCAGCGTCTCGCTGGTCGGCGACCGGTCGCCGTCGTACCCGATCCTGGCCAGGTAGGCGTCCAGGTCCAGTTCCGCCCCACCCCACAGCGCGTCCATGCCCGAAACCTAGCGGATGGTCACGACCCGGCCGAACCTCGCTCCACCACCACCCCGGCCGGGGACGACGGGCTCGCCGCCCCCGGCCGGGGTGGAATCCGAACGCCCGCCCTGATGACGGGGATGGTGGCGGCCGGGTGCGAAAGTGCATCGACAAGGGCACCGACGGCCACAGATGGGCAGGGGGTGACACGGCGGAACAGCGACGGTGCTCTACTCGAAGGGCGACCACTTCGACGACGAAGACGATGAAGAGGAAGACCATGATCTGCTGGGACCGGGTCGGTGACCACCTCGTGCTCGGCGTGTTCGACCGTTCCGAGATCGAGTGGTTGGGGGATCACCTCCGCGAACTCGGCGACCTGCTCGACGCCAGGTTCTCCGAGTACGGGGATTCCACGGTGGACGAGGTGCCGTTCCCGGCCGCCACGTCGAACGACCCGCGGCTGCGGGCGATCCGCAGGCACAGGTCGGGCGCGTCGTCGTGGCAGGAGCACGAGGTCTTCCGATCGCTGCGGAACTCGACCGCGCGGGTGCTGGCCACGTTGCCGCACCAGGGTGGCGTGGTCCACCTCCGGGCGGCCGACTGCGTGCTGGACTGGATGCGGGCCCTCACCGACCTGCGGCTCACGATCGCGGTGTCGGCGCGGCAGGCCGATCCGACGACGGCCAGCAGGCAGCGGTCCCGGTGCCGGTGGCTGAAGTCCGTGGTGCGCACGCTGGAGGCGACCGCCACGAAACCCGCCGTGGCGGTGGACCCGGACCTGGTGAGGTCCGTCAACCAGGTGCGCTCGTTCTGGATCTGAGGAACTCGGCCGAGCGAAACCGCGCCGGGCGGCGGAAGTGGCGCGTGCGGGTCCGCACCTCAGCCGTGGGCGACGACCCCCGCACGAGGTCGTGAGGTCCGCTCCCCGCCGTCCGGGTCCCCGATGAGGCCGAGGCGCTGCGCCGCGACGCCCGCTTGGAACCGGGTCTCGACACCGAGGATGCGGTAGATCTCGGAGATCCGGCGCGCGAGCGTCCGCGGTGCCAGGCAGAGGCGGCGCGCGATGGAACGGTCCGGCAGCCCGCTCGCCAGCATCTGCATGAGTTGGAACTGCTGCTCGTTGAGCATCGCCAGTTCCGGTGAGAACTTGCCGCCGACTTCCCGGTGGCGCACCGGAGCGGCTCCGTCCACACGAGTCGAATCATCTGAAACAGTCATGGTCTCTCCATACCCACCCGAGCAGAACCAGGCTCCTCGGCGGAACTCGAAGGGCGCGGCCGAGCATCCGCAACAGCGTAGGCAGACGGCTGTGGGGAAAGAGTGACCAATTAGTGACGCCGAATCAAGACGGGACCCCACACCGGTGGCTGGCGTCGCACGAGTTTAAAGCACCTGCTGGGGTTGTGTCCCGCCCGTGGCGACAAAGCGCCACGACAACGCCTGGTCGGAGGCGGGTCCGCCGGTGGTGCGCCCTGGCCGTCACCACCCGGCGAACACTTCCTGCCACGCCGGGAAAAGCTCCCGCTCGATCCGCGACCCGCGGACCGCGACCGACCTGGAATGCCCGCCGTGAAACGGATCGCGGGGTTCGAAGATCCACCCGGAGTCGCTCGTCGTGATTCCCCAAGACCAATGTCGTTGCACGAACAACGAAAAGCGGACAACCGCGACAAGTCCTCGACGCCGTTCGCCGCACTAGGATCCGACGCCGGTGGCCGGCGCGGAACGCACCGCCCTCCGGGAACAGCCGCGCGCACGTCGTCGTTCACCGCGGTGGTGGTGGAGCCGAACGCGAGGAGGAACCGCTTGGACGTCGGCCGCGACCGACCAACCGGTCGGCCTCCTGGCGAACGGCCGCACGGCCGCGCCGGACCTCCCCGTTCCCGGTGGACCGGGCGCGGGAGAGGATCGCCCGGCTCGATCGGGCCTGATACTTTGACCCCGCTGCGCCCCCGTGCCCCCATCTGCACCAGAGGCGTCCCGGGGGTGACCGTCCAGATGAGCACACCGACGCCCTGAGGAAAACAGTGAAGGTGCAGGAAACGAGCGGCAAGCAGGTGCACGTCGAACTGCTGGGCCCGGTCCGCGCGGTGCTCGGCGGTGTCGAGATCCCCCTGGGCCCCAGCAGGCAGCGCGCCGTGTTCTCCGTGCTCGCCTCCCGCGCGGGCCACGCGGTGTCCCGCGAGGAGCTCATCGTCGCGGTGTGGGGCGAGTCCGCTCCCGTCAGCGCGCCGGGCAGCGTCTACACCTACGTCTCCGCACTGCGCCGCGCCCTCGCCGAAGCCGGGGTGGACGACAGCAAGGAGACCCTGTTCTCCACCAAGCACGGCTACGCGCTGCGGCTGGACCCGCGCCGGGTCGACACGGTGGCGTTCGACGAGCTGTTCACCCGCTCGCAGACCCTGGCGGACGCGGGCGACCACCGCGGAGCGGCGGGCACGCTGGAGCAGGCGCTCGGCCTGTTCCGCGGTGAGCCGTTCTCCGGTGTGCCGGGCCCGTTCGCCGAGCACATGCGCACCCACTGGACCGAGCGGCGGGTCGCCGCCGTGGAAGCGCTGGCCACGTCTCGACTGGTGCTGGGCGCCCACGTCGAACTGGCGGCCGAGCTGGGCGCGCTGGTGCAGGACCACCCGCTGCGCGAATCGCTGCGGGCGCTGCTGATGATCGCGCTGAGCCGCGGTGGACGGCAGGCCGAGGCGCTGGCGGTGTTCCGCGACGCGCGCGAGACGCTGCTGCGCGAACTGGGCGCCAAGCCCGGACCCGCGCTGCGGCACGCGCACGCCGTGGTGCTCAGCGGCGAGGACGCGCCGAGCCCGGTCGAGGAGCACGAGCCGGACGACGAGCCGACGGGCACCAGCGTGCTGCGGCACGCCAACAGCAAGGTGTTCGTCGGCCGCGAAGCCGAGACCGACCGCCTGCGCACCCGCCTGGTGGACGTCGCGGCCGGTGTCGGCGGCACGGTGTGGATCGAGGGCGAGCCGGGCATCGGCAAGTCCGAACTGCTGGCGGTCGGCCTCGCGGACTCCGAACGGCTGGGCTGCCAGGTCGGCTGGGCGGTCGCCGACGAGCTGGCGGGCCGGTTCCCCTTGCAGGTGCTGCTGGAGTGCCTCGGCGTCGACCAGTCCTCTTCGGACCCGGACCGCGCCGACCTGGCACGCAGGCTCCGCACGGGTGAGCCGAGCAGCCGCAACACCGATGACGACGACCCGATCCAGAGCACCGTCGACCGGCTGCTCGCGCTGGTCGACCGGATGTGCCACAGGGCGCCGACCGTGCTGGTGCTCGACGACCTCCAGTGGGCGGACGAGTCGTCCGTGTCGCTGTGGCGGCGCCTCGCGGCGGCCACCCGCCAGCTGCCCCTGCTGCTGGTCACCTGCTCGCGGTCGCGGCACGGCCGCACCGAGCTGGACCAGCTGCGCTCCCGCGTCCGCGCCAACGACGGCGACGTGCTGGTCCTCGAACCGCTGACCTACGCGAACGTGGACTCGATGACCGCTGACCTGGTCGGCGGCCGTCCCGGCCACCTGCTGCGCAGGCTGACCGCGCGAGCCGCGGGAAACCCGCTGTACCTGCGGGAAATGGTGGGCGCGCTGGTCCGCGAACAGGCCGTGGACCTGATCGACGGCGTGGCGCACGTGGACGAGGCGCAGGCCGACGACGCGCCGCGCACCCTGTTCGCGGCCGTGCAGCGGACCTCGCAGGCACTGCCCGAGCGCACGCGCGAGGTGCTGCGCTGGGCCGCCGTCCTCGGCGCCGAGGCCACGACGGCCCAGATCGCCGGGCTGTCCGGCCGACTGGTGCCGGAGGTGGCGCGCGCGGTCAAGGACGCGATGGCGGCGAACGTGCTCGGGCACGGCGAGCCGCGGCTGGTGTTCCGGCACCCGCTGCTGCGCGAAGCCGTGTACGGCAGCATCACCGGGCCGATGCGCGGGGTGCTGCACAAGCAGGCCGCCAAGGCGCTGGCCGACGCGGACGCGCCCCCGAGCCGCGTGGCCGAGCAGCTCGTGGCCGCCGCGTCGGACCTGGACCCGTGGGTCGGCGACTGGCTCGTCGGCAGCGCGGCGGAGCTGTCGAACCGGGCTCCGCTGATCGCCGCCGACCTGCTCCAGCAGTCCCTCGACCTCGTCGGCCCGCGCGACCCGAACCGGGAACTGCTGCTCACCGCGCTGGTGCGGGTGCTGTTCCGGTTGGCCCGCAACCCGGACGCGGAAGCCCGCCAGGCGCTGGCGATCTCCACCGACCCGGCGCGGTCCGCCGAGATGCGCCAGCTGCTCGCGGCCACGCTGCTGCGGCAGGACAAGCGGGAACTGGCGGTCAGGGCGCTGACCGAGGTCGAGATCGACCCGTCGGTGCCGAAGATCTGGCAGCTGCGGCACAAGTCGCTGCTCGCGCACCTGCGCCGCGACGTGACCTACATCGACGAGGCCGAGGTGACCGGGAAGGCCGCGCACGCCGAGGCCGTCTCGAACGGCGACGCCTACCTGGTCGCGCACGCGCTCCAGACGCTCTGGCTGGTCGAGTCGGTGCGGCGCGACCACGAGGCCGCGCTGCGGTACGTGGACGACGCCATCGTCGCGGTGGACGGCTCGCCCGACCTGGCCGGGATGCACTTCAACCTGCTCGACAACCGGATGTTCACGCTGCAGAACCTCGACCACCTCGACGAGGTCGACGTCGCGCTCGCGACCGTGGACGAGCTGACCGTGAAGCACGGCCTGCCGGTCGGGCCGCAGATCTCGGCGGCGGTGCACCACTACTGGACCGGCCGGTGGGACGAGGCGCTGCTCGCGCTGGACACGGTCACCGAGGACGGTCCCGCGATCAGCTACAGCGGACTGGTCGACCCCGGCCCCAACGGCCTGCTGCTGCACGGGGTGTCCGCGCTGATCGCGCTGCACCGCCACGACAGCGCCACCTCCGCCGCCCACCTGGACGCCGCCGACGAGCTGCTGGTCGTCACCGCGGCCGAGCGCGAGGCGTGCGACTTCCTGCTGCTGGCCCGTTCCCTCGCGGCCGTGCAGAGCGGTGACGTGCGCCGCGGCCTGGACGCGGTGAAGCGCATCCTCAACCCGGCGTACGCGGACATGATGCTGCGGCACCAGTGGCTGCCGGACATCCTGCGGCTCGCGCTGGAGGTCGGCGACCACGAGCGCGTCGCCGAGGTCATGGAGGTCGCCGAGCTGGAGGCGGCCCGCGAGTCCGTGCCGACGAGGGCCTACACCGCGCTGCACCGCTGCAAGGCCCTGGTCACCGGCGATCCCGAACCGGCGCTCGTCGCCGTCGACCACTACCGCCGGGTCGGCCGCCGCGTGGAGTTGGCCGCGGCATTGGACGAGGCGTCCGTGCTGCTGGCGAAGGCGGGGAAGCGCGCCGACGCGCGCGCGGCCCACGCCGAGGCGGCGGAGATCTTCACCGAGCTCGACGCCAGGTGGGACCTCTCCAGGGCGCAGGCCAAGATGGACGAGTTCGACATCCACCACGACATCGCCGCGTCCGCGCGGGCGACCGGCGGCTGGGGCACCCTCACACCGGTCGAGCGGCGCATCGCCGAACTGGTCGCGAGTGGCCAGTCCAACCCGGACATCGCGATCCGCATGTCCTTGCCGCGCCGCATGGTCCAGGCCCACGTCACCCGGATCCTCGGCAAGCTCGGTGTCCGGTCGAGGTCGCAGATCGCCGAACGCCACCACGAGCTGGGCCGCTCGGCCACCGGTCGCTGACCTCCGGCCGGGGGTCTCGTCCGGTGGCGTGGCGCGAATTGAGATGCCGGTGCAGAGGTGTCCGGCCGACGCGTTTCGCAGATGCACGTGCAAGGGGAAGTCCTGAAAGACGAATGACCGGGGCGTGCGGTTCGCCCCGGTCCGTCAAACGCGCACGGATCTCCGTGCGCGTGTCCTCTTCGGCCATCGTGCGGTCGATCGCCGTTTTGCGAAAACGGTGTCCGCCGGATCACAGCGCAGGCGCGTGGCACGCGCGCGATCCCTCGGCGGCATTAGGTCGAGCGGTGAACGAGCAAAAGATTTCGATGAACTAAACGAACTTCTGTGAACTATACGAACATTCGCGTGTCAGATCACGCCGGCGCGAAGCGCGTATGCGACGGCGTGGGCGCGGTTGCGCAACTTCAACCGGTTGGTGACGTTGTAGATGACGTTCTTGACGGTCCGCTCCGAATACTGGAGTTCTTTCGCGATTTCGTCCGTGCCCCACCCCTCGGCGATCAGCCGCAGGACGTCGACCTCGCGCGGCTCCAGGCCCGCGACGTTGAGGCCGTTGGGCGCGAGCACCTCGCGCTGCAGCATCTCCACCCTCTTGAGCAGCTTGCCGAGGATGTCGCGCGGCATCACGCCGTTGCCCGCCGCGGCGGCCAGGACGCTGTCCACCAGCTGTTCTCCGGTCACCGCGCTCCTGGGCAGGATCGCGACGACACCGCACTCCACCACCGCGAGCAGCGGTGCCTCGGTGAGTTCACTGGCCATCAGGACGGTCGGCACCGTGCGTTCCGCCGAGAGGGCGCGGAGCTTGTTCATCGCCTCCGACGTGAGCCGCTCGGTCGAGAACACCGCGACGTCCGCGTGGCCCGGTTCGTGCTTTTCGACGACGACCACTTCCGAGCGCGACTTGAGGTAGCTCGTCAGCCCGACGTAGGTCATGGGGTCCGTGCTGTGTACGACGACCCGTACCCGTGCCATGAGTGCCTCCACACTTCGATCTCTGAATCGAAGTGTGGCCAAGCGACCTCTATGAACTCTTGACGTCTCGCGCACAGGGCGGAGCCCAGTCTTGACGCCGCGTGAACTTACTATGAGAGCGTCCCCCACGAGTGCTGATCAGTCACGCGGTTTTGATACATCATGGCCTTTTGACCTGCGATGGTTGCCCGGAAGCACTTCTGGACCTCTGCCCGTCTTGGACTGGACGGCGACCTTGCAAGGCCGTCTCAATTCGCTGCGAGCGGTTGGGGTACCGGCCGGTAAGCCCTTGCCGAAGGCCGGCGGACCGTCATTCATCAACGTTGTTGCCTTTTCCGCGCAAGGGTTTTCGGCGCAACGACCGGTAAAGTGGACTTCTGGCACCGGCGGTGCCCGCGTGGGGTGCGGACGCGTTGTGAACCAGGAGCGGCGGAGATGTCGACCGAGTCAGCCGAACCGCTGCGCGTCCAACTGCTGGGCGCGGTGCGCGCGTGGCGCGGCGACACCGAACTGGCGCTGGGTTCCGCCCGCCAGCGGGCGCTGTTCACCGTGCTGGCGATGCGGGCCAACCAGGTCGTCTCCCGGGAAGAGCTGGTCGACGCCATCTGGGGCGAGTCACCGCCCGGTGCGGTCGACAGCAGTCTCTACACCTACGTCTCCCGGCTGAGACGGGCCCTCGAACCCGTTCGTTCCAAGTGGACGGGCGGCCAGATGCTCGTCTCAGCCGGTTCCGGCTACAGCCTGCGGCTCGAACCGGGCCTGCTGGACGTGCGCGAGTTCGACCGGCTGCGGGAGTCCGCGCAGCAGAGCTGGGACCGCAGGGACGCGGCGAGCGCGAAGTCGGCCCTGGACGCGGCGCTCGTGCTGTGGCGGGGCGAAGCCCTGACCGGCATCGACGGCCCGTTCGCCGTGCTGCACCGGGGCAGGCTGGCCGAACTGCACCTCGACGTCCTGGAGCGCCGCGCCGAGATCATGCTGGAGTCCGGCGACCTCACGGCCGCCGTGGACGAGCTGTTCGACCTGAGCACCGCCTACCCCCTGCGCGAGACGCCGAGAGCGCTGCTGATGCTGGCGCTCCACCGGTCCGGACGCGGGCACGAGGCGCTGGAGGTGTTCCGGGAGACCAGGGAGGTCCTGGTCGACCAGCTCGGCATCGAGCCGGGCACGAAGCTGCGCAAGGTCCACGACGAGATCACCGCCGCCCACGAGCGCGCGGGCGGCCTGCCCGCCGTCTCGTCGACGTCGCCGATCCCGCCGTACCCCGAGGTGTTCGTCGGCCGAGAGCAGGAGCTGTCCGCGCTGCGCACCGCCCTGGGCGACGTGCTGGGCGGCAAGGGCACGGCGGTGTGGGTCGAGGGCGAGCCGGGCATCGGCAAGTCCGCGCTGCTGGCGACCGGTCTGGCCGACGCCGCCGACCGGGGCTGCGAGGTGCTGTGGCACGCGGGCGACGAGATCGGCAGGCGCTTCCCGCTGAGCACGGTCCTGGCCTCCCTGGACGTCGACTCGCTGTCACCGGACCCGCGTCGAGCCGAGTTCGCGACCGGGCTGCCGGGCCGCGAGGTCGACCCCGCGTACCCGTGGCAGTCCGAGGACCCCGTCCTGGTGGCGGTCGACCGGCTGATCGGCCTGGTGGACCGCGTCGTCGGCTTCGTGGACGAGCTGTGCGCGGCCGGTCCCGTCGTGCTGGTGCTGGAGGACCTCCAGTGGGGCGACGACGCCAGCCTGCTGGTGTGGCACCGGCTCGCGAAGGCGACCCGGCACCTGCCGCTGCTGCTGGTCGGCTCGTGCAGGCCGCACCCGCGCCGCGCCGAGCTGGACCCGCTGCGGACGATGGTGTCGATGGGCGGTGGCGAACTGCTGCGCCTGGACCCGATGGACCACGGCACCTGGATCGAGCTGGTCCGCAGGCTGCTCGGCACCGAACCCGGCCCGGAACTGCTCGCCACGGCGGACTGCGCGGGCGGCAACCCCCGCTACCTGGAGGAGATCGTCGACGCGCTCGTGCGCGACGACGCCGTGGCCGTGTTCGACGGCGTCGCCGACATCGCGCACGACCGCGACCGGTACCCGTCGCAGCCGACGGTGAACACCGTGGTGACCAGGAAGCTCGACCACCTGGACGACACGACGAGGGACGCGCTGCGGTGGGCCGCGCTGCTCGGCGTCGAGTTCGACCTGAGCGACCTGGCGACGGTGATGGGCAAGCAGGCCTCCGAGCTGCTGCCCGCCGTGGAGGAGGCGTCCGCGTCGGGCGTGATCGGCGAGTCCGGGCAGCGGTTCGCGTTCCGGCACACGCTCGTGCGGCGCGCGCTGTACGAGGCGATCCCGACCACCGTGCGGGTCGCGCTGCACCGGCAGTCCGCCGAGACCCTGGACACCGCGGGCGCGCACGTGGAGCGGGTGGCCGAGCAGCTGCTCGGCGGACCGGTGCCCGCGGACGCGTGGGTCGCGCAGTGGCTGCTGTCGCACACCAATGCCGTCGCGGGCCGGTCCCCCGCCATGGCGGCCGAGCTGCTGGCGGGCGTCGTGGTGGATCCGAGCGTGCGGGAGCGGACGCGCGAGGCCCTCACGACCCGGCTGGTGCGGCTGCGCTTCTGGCTGGGCGAACGACCCACCGCCGAGGCGCGGACCGTGCTGGCGACGACCGAGGACCCGAACAGGGTGGCCGAGATGCGGCTCGTGCTCGCGTACCTCGACCACCGCGCGGGCGAGGGCGAACGCGCGGCGGAGGCGTTGCGGCAGGTGTCGGCCGACCCGTCGGTGCCGGACCGCTGGCGGGCCAGGCACCGGGCGCTGCTGGCCGAGGTCGCGCCGTCAGCGGTGGTCCGCGACGACCCGTTCTCCCGCGCGCACGCCGCGCAACGCCTGTGGGAGGCGGCTTCCGCGCAGGGTCGGCACCTCGACGCGCTGGCCCACACCGAAACGGCGCTGGCGGCCGTGTCCGGCGATTCGGCGCACGTCGACCTGGAGCTGTGCCTGGTCGAGGACAAGGTCTTCACCCTGCACAACCTCGACGAGCTGGACGAGGCGAGCCGGACACTGGACACCGCGAGGAACACGGTCACCCGGCGCGGCCTGACCAGCGGACCGCACCTGTCCGCGGCGGTGCACCTCTACTGGCTCGGCCGGTGGGACGAGGCGCTGGCGGAACTGGACGAGGTGGTGCGCGACCGGCCGGAGATCACCTTCCACGGCGTTCGGCAGCACGGCTCGATCCGGCTGCTGCACGGTGTGCGCGCGTTGATCGCGGCGCACCGGGACGACTCGACGGCCCTGGAGACGCACCTCAAGTCCTCTGCCGAGCACCGCGGTCCGTCCGCCGCGATCCGCGACGACTTCCTGCCGATGGCCACGTCGCTGGCCGCGGAGCAGCTGGGCCACCCGGACGAGGCGCTGCGGTTCCTGCTGCCGCTGCTGGACGACGACTACCCGCCGCTGGTGCCGCGCCACCAGTGGCTGCCCCGGCTGACGCGACTCGCGCTGGACTTCGGTGAGACCGCCGTGGCCAAGGCCGCGCTGGCGACGTGCCTGCTCGACGCGGACCGCGAGCAGTCACCCGCGCGGGCGACGCTCGCGGCGCAGTGGTGCCGGGGCCTGGTCGAACGCGACCTGGTGGCGTTGACCGCGGTGGCCGAGCACTTCGGCAGGGTCGGCCGGAAGGTCGAGCAGGCCGCGGTGTCGGAGGACCGGGCCGTGCTGCTGGCGGCGGAGGGCCGGACCGAGGAGGCGCACGCCGCGTTCTACGACGCGCTGACCGTCTACACCGGACTCGACGCGACGTGGGACGTGCGCCGGGCGGAGTCGCGGCTCAAGCCGTTCGGCATCCGCTGGCGGGTCGGCGGCCGCGGTGGCGCCGACGGTCGGCCGCTGGACCAGATCGAGCGCCGCGTGGCGGAGCTGGTCGCGGCGGGCTGGCCGAACTCCGACATCGCGACCAGGCTTAGCATGTCCCGCAACACCGTGCAGCTGCACGTGACCAGGCTGCTGCAGAAGCTGGAGGTCGACTCCCGACTCGGCGTGACCCGCCAGGTCGTCGAGAGGTACTCGGACGAAGGTGTGACCACCACCTGACGGCTCGGCCACGACCGTTGGACGCAAGCGAGTCCAATTCATGTTTTACCGGTTCCGTCGAGGGGTAGAAATGCCCGACGGGCCCGACCGCGGAACGGATGGACATGCTTAGTTCGTACCTGGGGAACATCCGCACCGGCTTCCTGGCCTTCGTGGGCATCGGCGCACTGGCCCTGCTGCCGCTGATCGCGCTGCACTACTACCGGTACGGCCGGATCGAACCGCGACGCGCGCTGGTCCTGTACGGCCTGCTGGCCTACGGCCTGGTGGCGCTGGCGCTGATCTTCCTGCCGTTCCCGGACCGCGCGAACCTGTGCCAGGGCGACCAGATGCTGTCGACGGTCCCGTTCCAGTGGGTGACCGACATGCGCAACAACATGGCGGCGTACGGCAGGTCCGGGGTCGTCTCCATGGTCACGTCGACCGCGTTCGTCCAGCAGGCGTTCAACGCGGCCCTGTTCGTGCCGCTGGGGATCGTGCTGCGCAAGGCGTACGGAAAAGGCGTGCTGGCCACGGTTTTCATCGGGCTCGGCCTCTCGCTGATCGTGGAAGTCGTGCAGTACACCGGAAACCTGGGCATCTACCCGTGCCCGTACCGCATCGCCGACGTGGACGACCTGATCTCCAACAGCGCCGGTTCCCTGCTGGGCTGGATGATCGCGCCGGTCGCGATCGTGGTGCCCGCCCTGCCGGAGTTCGACGAGGCGGCCGCCAGGCCGGGCACGGTGAGCGTGCCGCGCAAGGCGCTGGCGCTGGCCGCGGACGCCCTGGTCTTCCTGGTGATCGCCCGACTCCTGTTCCCCGACAACGGGTGGCTGCAGGTCGCGCTGGCCGCGGCGATGCGGATCGTGCTGCCCGCCGCCACCGGCGGCTGGACGCTGGGCGGCTGGCTCATGCGCTACCGCATGCGCGGCCCGGACGGCGGACGCCCCGCTCCGGCGAGGATCGCGGTGCGCGAACTGCTGGGCGTCACCGGCCTGGTCGCCTACTCGGTCCTGCTGTCGCCGCACCTGACCAACTGGACCGGTTTCGGCCTCGACCTGATCGTCGTGGCGCTGGTGCTGCTGGGCACGTTCGCCACCCCGGCGTTCCGCCGCGACCAGCTCGGCTGGCACGAACGGGTCGCGGGCACGCGGGGCGTGCTCGTGTCACGCGCTCCGGCCGCGGTGGTGCCCCGCTGATCCAGGGCGGGACCAGCGGATCGGCTCCCCCTTCGACCCCGGCGGCTTCAGCTCGATCACGTCCGGGGACGCGTCCTCGCCGGCGAAGTCCGGTGTCAGCCACTCGGCGACGCGCTCGCGGATGCCTGCCAGCCGGGCGCGCTCGGCGCGGCGGCGGAGGCGGTGGCGGACGATCAGGACCAGCGCGAACGCGGCGGGCAGGGTCAGCAGCAGCAGGTACTCCACCAGGCGCCACCTCCGCTCGTCCGCCCGCGGGCACGTCCACCGCCATGGTCGTGCCACGTTCTCGCGGTGCGGTCGTGCGCGCACCGTCCGGCGTTCGGTATTCCTCCTGCCATGACATTGTGATGCACCCCACCGGCTTTGACAAAGACCACCGAAGTCACGGCGGCCATCGGTGGTCGCACGACCTCGACAATCCCCGGCCGAGCGCTGAACCGGCAGGTTTCGCCTAACCGCCCGGGAATGCCTCCCATCCTCGAAGACAAGTTGTTGCGATGACAATCTTCGAGATGCCCATTTCACATTACCCGTCGGTTACTCGTGACTTTGTTCCACATTCGACGGAAAACAGCCCGTCCGGGCAGTGAACCGTGTCCATCTGGGCAGGGGGTTTGCGAACGAAACAAAATCGACCTAATGTGAGGAAACCTCCAAGGACGTACGCGGGCACCACTGTTCCCGAAGAACTCCGGAGATGGTCACGAACTGCTTCGTCCCCGTGCTTTCGCACGTGCTGGTCCAGGCGGGGACGTGCGGCGCCGTCGGTGGCAGGGACCGTCGCGCGCCACGAACCGGTCGAGGGGTCGGCAGGCCACGCCATCGTCTGCCGCCCCTTGATCGGCGAACAGGTCGGACTTGGTCGGACCGGGTGCGACTCCGTTGCCCGGACAACGCGCATCCCCCTGACGGGCGCCGGGCACAAACGATGTCCGATCAGCGTTCGACCTGTTTCATCACGTCAGGGAGATGGTTGGCTCAAATGCGCAACTCGACCGAAGACCACTCGATACCGGCGCCCGCCGAGAACCCGGACGACCTCGATGAAATGCTCGGCCTCGTCACCAGCACCTCGATGAGGACGACCCCCACGTGGACCTGGTGGACCGAGGAGGAGGACCAGGTTCTGGTCATGCGGATGCCGCACCCGGTGGGCACCGTCGTCGGCCAGCGCACCGTTCGGGAATACGGCCACACCGTGCGGGTCGAGCTCAAGGTCCGGCACAGCGACTCCCCCGTGCAGCACGCCGCACGCGGCGCGATGGTCATGTCGACGTTGCGCACCGCCCTCCACCGACCTGTCGGCGGACGTGAGCTCGTCGTGTTCGCGAACGGGATCCCCCGGCCCGCCGTGCGGATGCTGGACGGATCGCACCAGGTCATCTCGGTCGTCGCCCACGAGTACCCCGACGGCCCGCACCGCGCGTCCGACCCGGTGCGCGCGGGCATCCCCGACGACGGCCGCATCCCGCGCTACTACCGCGCGAAGACCCGGCTGCTCGACCTGCTGCAGGAGCTGGGCCAAGGCGCCCCCCTACCCCCGGAGAGAGAACTGTCCGCTCAGTTCGGCATCGCGCGCATGACGTTGCGCCAGGCCATCGGCGAACTCGTCGTCGAGGGCAAGGTCCGGCGCAGGCAGGGCAGCGGCACCTTCGTCGCGCCGCCCAAACTGGTCCAACCGCTGGGCGTCACCGGGCGGGAGTCCGGCGTCGAGGAGACGGGCGAGGTCCGCAGGCTGGTCACCGCCGAGCACCTCGCGGCCGACACCGATCTGGCCCGCGACCTGGACATCGATCCCGGCGACCCGGTCGTGCACATCGAACGGCTGATGATCGTCGACGAGGAGCCGATGCTCCTGGAGTCGAGCTACCTCTCCGCCAAGCGGTTCCCGGACCTCATCGAGGCGTTCGACCCGGACGAGGCCCTGCTGGACTGCCTCCGCGACCGGTACTGCACGGTGCCCACGCGCACCGACGAGCAGGTGGAGACGGTGCTGGCCTCGCCGCGCGAGGCCAGGCTGCTGGCCACCACGCCCGCGGCGCCGATGCTGCTGCTGCACCGCGTCAGCCGCGACCTCGACGGCAACCCGGTGGAACGGGTGCGCGCGCTGTACCGGGGCGACCGGTTCACGTTCGCGGTGCGTTCGGAGACGACCGACTAGCGCGGTCGCGGTGGTGGTGCGCGGTCACAAACCAGTCACCAGTTGGGCACTGGCGTTGTTCTACGGTCGTGGAACCGTCGCCGCAGCCTGCTTCACGTGGGGTTCGCCGCGAGCGGATCACGTGACCAGCAGGAGTGAGGAGACCGGTGGTGTTCCGATCCGCGCGAGCCGAGGCCGTCGCAGGCGAGTTGCTGGTGCGCAAGCTGTACGAGGAGCACGGCCGCGCGATCCTGGCGTACGCGACCAGGTTGACGGGGGACCTCCGCACGGCGGAGGACGTGGTCGAGGAGACGCTCGTCCGGGCGTGGCGGTACTCCGACGCGATCACGCAGGGCGGTGACTGGGTGCGCGGCTGGTTGCTCACCACCGCGGAGAACGTCGTGCTGGAGCGGTACGGCAAGTGCTCGACCTCGCCGTGGCGGGCCAGGTCGGAGCCCTTCCGGCTGCCCGCCGTGTTCCGGTCGGCGATCCGCAAGGCGAAGGTCGGCCGGATGAACGCCGTGCGCACGTCCGAGGCGCCGCTCTCGTCCATGCCCTGACGGCGGGCCGGCCGGGTGTTCCCGGCGTCCCGCCGCCGGAGGTGGTCACCGGTCGGCGCGGAGGACCACGACGACCGGTGACCGGGACGGCCTACTCCCCGTCGAACTCGAAGGACTCGCCGACCTCTTCGAACACCTCGCCCAGCACCATGCCGCCGACGACGCCCGCGGCGACACCGCCGACCACCGCGCCCATGCCGGGGCCGCGACGACCGTGGTGGCCGTGGTCGTCGTAGCCACCGTGACCGCCGTGACCGCCGAAGCCCTGCTGGCCGCCGCGCTCCACGACCTGCGTGAGCCACTGGCCGATGACGGACGTCCAGTCCGTGGCCTCGGCTTCGCGGTGCGGCAGGGCGAAGTGGCCGAACGCGTCACTGCCCGAGCTGAACATGCCGCCGCGCTTGTCGGCCTCCAGGACGACGTACAGCTCGTGCGGGTTCGCGACGAACGTCAGCTCGACCTGGTTGACGCGGCCCGCGAACTGCTGCGGCGGGAAGAACTCGATCTCCTGGTAGAAGCCGAGCTCCTGCGGCACGCCGTGCAGGCGGCCCGCTTCGACGTCGGCCTTGCGGAACTGGAAGCCCAGCGATCCGAAGGCGTCCAGCACTCGGTCCTGCGACGGCAGCGGGTGCACCGAGATGGGGTCGAGGTCGCCCTTGTCGGGAGCGCCCGCGATCACCAGTTCGGTGCGCACGCCGACCGTCATGCCGTGCAGGTGGGTCGAGCCGACCGCGGTGAGGGGGGTCTCCCACGGGATCGGCAGCTGGAAGGGGATCGGCAGCAGCTGGCCCGCAGCGACCTTGACGGCCTGTGCGACGACCACGCGGTGGAACTCCGCGGTGCCGCTGGACTCGTGCTCGCCGTGCTCCATCTCCACGCGGGTGACCAGGGAGAGGACGACCTGGCCGATCTCCACGTCGTTGCTGCCGCCCTGGATGCGCACCTGTCCGGTGACGACCGCGCCGGGCGTGGCGTGCGGTGAGTCGAGGACCGTGTCGACGGACGGGCCGCCGACACCGAACGCGCTCAGCATCCGCTTGAACATCAGGTTTCCTCCGGGGATGGGGAGTGCCGGTGCCAAGCGGCACCGGTCAACTTCGGGGATCGGTCTCGTCCTCGAACTCGCCGATCAGCTCTTCGAGCAGGTCCTCCAGCGCGGCGATGCCGACGACGCGGTCGTCCGGCGCCACGACGAGGGCCAGCTGCGCCCGTTCCTCGCGCATCGCCGTGACCGCGCGGGCCACCGGCAGGTCAGCGCCCAGCCGCAGCGGCGTGCTCATCAGCTCGCGGACCGCCGGGTCCTGGCCCGCGGCGGTGGCGCGCACGACCTCGCGGATGTGCACCAGCCCACCGAACCCGCCCGCCGCGTCGGTGACCGGGAACCTGGAGCGGCCGCAGCGGCGGCTCAGCTCCTCGACCTCGGTGGCCCTGGTGTCCTCCGCGACCTTGAGGACGGAGTCCGCCGGGACCATCACCTGCGCCAGCGTGGTGTTCTGGAGCTGCAGCATCCGGGTCAGGAGTCGTTGCTGGCCCTCGGGGATCAGGCCGTGCTCACCGGACTGCCGCACCAGCATCCGCAGGTCCTCCGGCCGGTGGGCCTGCGCCAGCTCGTCCTGCGGCTCGACCTTCACCAGGCGCAGCATCGCGTTCGTCAGGCCGTTGAGGCTGGTGAGGATCCACCGCGTCGCACGGGCGAAGGCGCGGAACGGCAGCGCCAGCAGCAGCGCCGAGCGCTCGGGGTGGCTGATCGCCCACGACTTCGGGGCCATTTCGCCGACCACCATGTGCAGGAACACCACCAGCGCCAGGCTGATCAGGAACGCGACGGCGTGCGAGATGCCCGTCGGGACGCCGACCGCGATCAGCAGCGGGTCCAGCAGCGCGGCGACCGCGGGCTCGGCCAGCGCACCCAAACCCAAGGTGCACAACGTGATGCCGAGCTGCGCGCCGGCCAGCATGATCGACAGCTCGCGGATGCCCGCGACCGCCGCCCGCGCCGCGCGCTTGCCCTCGGCGGCCGACTGCTCGAGCCGGTGCCGCTTCGCGGAGATCAGCGCGAACTCGCCCGCGACGAAGAAGGCGTTGCCCGCCAGCAGGAGCAGTGCCACGAAGAGGCTCATCGGGTCTCCTCCTCGCGCAGTTGCACGGTGCGGGGCACATGGCGTTCGACGGCGACCACGCGCAGCACGACGTGCCGCGGCGGCAGGTCGTCCAGAGACGGCGTCTCGATGGTCAGCGGGACCTCGTCACCGACCCGCGCGGTCCTGCCGAGTTGGCGCAGCACCAGTCCGGACACCGTGTCGTACCCCTCGTGTTCCGGCAGCTGGACACCGGTGATGTCGGCGATCTCGTCGATGCGCAGCCTGCCGGGCAGCAGCCACGTGCCGTCGGGTCGCCGTTCTTCGACGTCACCGACCATGTCGTCCTCGTCGTGGATCTCGCCCACCAGCTCCTCGGCGAGGTCCTCCAGCGTCACCACGCCCGCGAAGCCGCCGAACTCGTCGACGACGCAGGCGGTCTGCCTGCGCTCGGCGCGCAGCCGTTCCAGGACCTGGGGCAGCGGCAGGGTTTCCGGCACCAGCACGGTGGGCGCCACGATCTTGCGGATCTCCGTCGTCGGCCGGTCCCCCGGCGCCAGCGTGAGCAGTTCGGCGAGCCCGACGATGCCGAGCACGTCGTCCAGGTCGTCGCCGATCACCGGGAACCGGGAATGTCCCGTGTCCAGCAGCTCCACGATCCGCGACGCGGGCTCGTCCGCCCGCACCGTGTGCACGCGCACCCGTGGCGTCATCGCCTGCTCGGCCACGAGGCCGCGGAAGTCGATCCCCCGGTCCAGCAGCCGCGACAGCTCGGGGTCCAGGTGCCCCTGCTCCCCTGCCTCACCGATGATGTGGACCAGCTCGGCCCCCGTGGCCCCCTGCGGCAGTTCCTCCACGGGTTCGATGCCCACGAGCCGCAGCAGCCGGTTCGCCGACGCGTCGAAGAACTTGATGACCGGCCCGGCGACCTTCAGGTACACCAACGTCGACGCGGCCAGGTTTCGAGCGAGCGCCTCCGGCTTGGCGATGGCCAGGTTCTTCGGCAGCAGCTCACCGAGCACCATCTGCACGACCGTGGCGAACACCAGCGCCGCCGCGACGGACAACGACAACCGCGCGGCCTCGGACCACCCGGTGAAACCGAGGAGGGAGGCGAGCCCCGCACCCAGCAGCGGCTCGGCGACGAACCCGACCAGCAGCGCCGTGACCGTGATGCCCAACTGCGCGCCGGACAGCATGAACGACAACCGCTGCGTCACCCGACAAGCCCGCTCGGCAGCCTTGTCACCCTGCTCGGCCAACGCCTGGAGCCGCCCGCGGTCGACGGCCATGTAGGTGAACTCCTGGGCGACGAAGTAGCCCGTCGCGGCGGTGAGAACCACGATGGCCAACAGGCCCAAGAAGATCAACATGCGGTGCCGGACCGGAATACCATGGACTCGACACTAGCACGTGGCGCTGTACGGTTACCGTCCCTCAAGAAAAGGAAACCTGTGTGAGTGACACCCTGGTCAAGATCGGCGAACTGGCCGCCAGAGCAGGCGTGAGCACCCGCACAGTGGACTACTACACCAGCCTCGGCCTGCTCACGCCCGCCGGCCGCACGACAGGCCACCACCGCCTCTGCGCACCGCCGACGCGGACCCATCACCACCCGTCCAACGCCTGGAAACCAGGGCGTGAGCCTCGACGACGTGGCCCAAGCCTTCACCAGCGGCGCACCGAGCACCACCCGCCCAAGCTGACCACGAACAGCGATCAACCCGGCTCAACCGGGAACGGAGCGCAAGCGGGAAGCGGGAAGCCAGCCCACCACAGCAAAGCGGAAGCACGCACCCCAGGAGCCCCCAGACCCCTCCCTGCCCCCGATCCCCAGCGCCCTCATGTCCGTCCGCTACGGGTCAAGGCATCTTTCCCGCCTTGACGCGGCGCGGACGGACATGGAGACAATCGCGCCTCGGGGGGCACCCAACTCCCATAGCGGGCCCCGCACAGCCGGAGCCTCGCCAGGTTCACCCAATCCCGGCGCGCTCCACCGAAGCGGAAGCCCAGCGCGGAAGTCGTTCAGCTCCAGAGCGGAAGTCGTTCAGCTCCACGCGGCCCTGGTCAGCCGGACTCGGCGATCAGCGCGTAGGACGGCAGCGGCGCGTTGCCCTTCGCCTTCGCCAGGCCGCGCAGGACGTCGACCTGGCTCGCCACGAAGTCGCGCACCGGACCGGGTAGGCCCGGTAGCGGGGACTCGGCGAGCCGGAGGCACGCGTCGACCTCCCAGTCGGCGTCCTGCAAGGCCTCGGCGTGCATCGTCCGCTCCGAGGCCACGGTCCACCCCGTGCGCTCCAGGGCGCGCAGCAGGGCCGCGCGCGAGAACGGCGTGCGCACGTTCCCGTCACCACGAACCCCGCAGGCCTCGATCTGCCCCTGCACGAGCACGGCGAGCAGGTGCGGGACCTGGTCGAGGCTCCGCGGACCGAGGTCCCACTCGGCGAAGCACAGCCTCCGGGCCCACGGCCGAACCCGGCGGAGCACCCGGTCGACCTGGTCGATCGAGTCGAAGTACCAGGCGCAGTGCGACAGCACGACGTGGTCGAACTCGCCGTCCGCGAAGGAGAGCGCGTCGTCCAGCACGTCGACCTCGAACCGCATCTCCACGCGGTCGCCCAACGCGCTCCCCATGAGGAACGCCGCCGAATCCCCCACCGTGACGGGAGCGCCATAACCGGGATCGGCGATGTCGAGGCCGAGCACGCGCCCACCGGCTCCGACGGCGTCGGCCAGGACCGCGGTCATGTCGCCCTGACCGCAGCCGATCTCCAGCACCGACGCCCCCGGCCGGATCTCCCACCCGTCGACCAGCTCCACCCGGAACCGGGTCTGGACCAACTGCACGGCGGGGTCGGCGGCGCTGGACGCCATGCAGCCGACGATCGTTTCGAGCCTGTCCACGCGTTGCTCCGTTCGGACGCCGGAAAATCCGATCGTAGGAGCGGTGCGCAACCGAATTGGTCGTCGCGAACAACGCCGAAGGCCGCCACGACGGGGCGTGACGGCCTTCGGTGGTCTAGCCGGTGATCACATGTGCACGGCGGGAGCCGCGCTCTCCATGTTCGGCGCGCCCGAGCGCAGGAGCAGGCCCGAGATGACCGCGCCGACCAGGAACACACCCGCGGCCCAGGTGAAGGCCGTGCTGTAGCTGTGGATCGCCGCGTCGGCGAGCAGCTGCGGCGTCGGCTGCTTGCCCTCCACGAACGACACCGCCGCGTCTGCGGCGAGGGTGCTCAGCAGGGCGGTGCCGATGGAGCCGCCGATCTGCTGCATCGTGTTCACCGTCGCCGAGGCGACACCGGCGTCGTGCGCTTCCACGCCGAAGGTGGCGACGCTCATGGAGGGCGCCATCGACAGGCCGATGCCGACGCCGAGCACCATCAGCGGCAGCAGGACGCCCTCGCTGTACGTGCTGGTGAGGCTGATCCGGCTGAGCCAGAACAGGCCGACGGCGCCGATGACCATGCCGAGCGGCACGAGCGGGCGGGCACCGAAGCGGGGCAGCAGCAGCGCGGTCGCGGACGTCGCGCTGATCATCAGCGTGGCGACCATCGGCATGAACGCGAGACCGCTCTCGATCGGCGTGAACCGGAGGTTCTGCTGGAGGTAGAACGTGAGGAACAGGAAGATCGCGAACATCCCGATGCCCAGCAGGAACACCGAGGCGTAGGCGCCTGCGCGGTCGCGGTCGAGCACGACGCGCATCGGCAGCAGCGGGTGCGAGGTGGTCACCTGGATGCGGACGAACACCACGAGCAGCACCACACCGGCGAGCAGGAAGCCCCACACCGACGTGGACGACCAGTCGTGGCTCTCCTTGTTGGCGAAGCCGTAGACCACCGCGAACAGGCCGGCGGTCGAGGTGAGCGTGCCGGGGATGTCCAGCTTCGGCCGGTCCGCCGCCGCGACGGGCTCGTGGCGCAGCAGCACGTAGGAGCCGATGAGGGCGATCACCGCGAAGATGATGTTGACGAACATGCACCAGCGCCAGTCGAGGTACTCGGTGAGCACGCCGCCGAGCAGCAGGCCGATGGCCGCGCCACCACCGGCGATGGCGCCGAAGATGCCGAACGCGCGACCGCGTTCCTTCGGGTCGGTGAACGTCGTGGTGAGCAGCGACAGCGCGGCGGGCGCGAGCAGCGCGCCGAACACGCCCTGCGCGGCGCGGGCGGCGAGCAGCATCTCGATGCTGTTCGCGGCGCCGCCGATCGCGGAGACGACGGCGAAGCCGCCGAGGCCGATCAGGAACGCGGGCTTGCGGCCGAAGATGTCGCCGATGCGGCCGCCGAGCAGCAGGAGGCTGCCGAACGCGAGCGCGTAGGCCGTGACGACCCACTGGCGGGCGTCGTTGCTGAAGCCGAGGTCCGCCTGGGCGGACGGCAGGGCGATGTTCACGATGGTCGCGTCCAGCACGACCATCAGCTGGGCGAGGCCGATCATGACCAGGATCAGCCAACGTCGAGCGTGGTGCGGGTTGTCACCGTGGTCGGTGACGGCCCGCGGTGCCTCCACCGTGGCGGTCGGTGAATCTGGCATGGACGTGTCCTCACAGGTTATGTGGAGCAGATGTCTCCGGTTACCCGATCAGCGTACACAGGAAGCGGAGACGGGATCTCAACTTCCGCTACGCTAGGGGCATGACACGGGACACAGTCCCCGTCGCAACGGTGCGACCCCTGCGTCGGGATGCGGAGCTCAACCGCCGCAAGATCATCGAATCAGCGCGGATCGTCTTCAGCGAGCGCGGTTTCGGCGCGACCCTCGACGACATCGCCAACCACGCAGGACTCGGCGTCGGCACGGTGTACCGGCGCTTCCCCAGCAAGGAGCACCTCGTCGAGGCCATGTTCGTCGAGCGGATGGACGAGGTCCGCGAACTGGCCGAGCAGGCGCTGGAGGAGGGCGACCCCTGGGAGGGGTTCGCGAGCTTCCTGACGCGCACCGCCGAACTGCACTCCGACGACCGCGGGCTGCGGGAAGTCATGCTGTCCAACAACTTCGGCCAGGAACGCGTGGCCGCGGCCAAGGAGCGGATGATCCCGCTCGCGATCGAACTGGTGCGGCGCGCCAAGGAGTCCGGCCAGTTGCGCGCGGACTTCGAGGAGACCGACCTGCCGATCATCCACATGATGATCGGCTCCGTCGCCGAGTACACGCGGGACGTGCGGTCCGAACTGTGGCGGCGCTACCTCACCGTGCTGCTGGACGGCCTGCGCGCCGACTCGGGCGAGAAGCGGCCGCTGCGCCCCCCGGCGCTGGACGTGGAGACGCTCGACCTCGCCATGTGCGCGTGGAAGCCGCGCCACTGACCTGACCCCTTCGCCCGGGCCCCTCCGTCACGTCGAGCGGACAGCTCGGACGAGGGGACCCGCCCATGAGCACTGCGCTGTCACAGTCCGGAGAGGAAGTCGACGCACCGCCGCCACATCAGCTCGGCGGCGGCCTCGTTGTAGTCCGGCAGGCCCTCGTCGGTGAACAGGTGCCCGACGCCGGGGTAGGTGAAGGCCTCCGCGTTCCCGACCGCCGCGTCCCGCGTCCACCCGGCGACCTTGTCCGGTGTCGCGTACGCGTCCGGGTCTGCCACGTGCAGCTGCATCGGCAGACCGGGTCGCACGTTGTCCGGCACGGCGCCGGTGCCGTGCAGGAACAGCACGCCCGCGGACTCGGGGCGTTCGGCCAGCAGGCCGCCCGCGATGCTGGCGCCCATCGAGAACCCGCCGAGCACCGTGTCCGCGGGCAGGCCGCGCAGGACCGCGCGCGCCCGTTCGGCGATGGTCGGCCAGCCGATCCACTCGGCCAGCGTGAACCCGTCGTCCAGGGTCTCGGCGATCCCGCCGTAGTAGAGGTCCGGCGTCACCACGGCGTGCCCGGCCTCCCGGAACCGTCCCGCGGCGGCGAGCACGGCGGGCCGGAGCCCGTAGGCGGAGTGGAACAGCACGACGGTGGTCATGCGCCCATTATCGACTTGATCGCGAAGGTCGCGACCAGACCCACCACGTACACGACCGCGCAGGACCGCAGAACGAGCTTCGACGACGGTCTCGGCGCCGGTTCGCCAAGCCAGGACGACCGCCATGTCGCTGGTAGGACGTCCAGCAGAGGAGCAGCGGGAGAGCGGGCCAAGGACAACACGGACCCGCTGCCCCGCCCACGCCGCCACGTCGAATCCCCGGCAGCCGACATCGAACGGTTCGCCACACGCGCGGCTGCGTGCTCGACAATTCCATCACCGATGGCAACCACCACGGCCAAGCGGAAGCACGCACCCCAGGAGACCCCAGACCCCTCCCTGCCCCCGATCCCCAGCGCCCTCATGTCCGTCCGCTACGGGTCAAGGCATCCTTCCCGCCTTGACGCGGCGCGGACGGACATGAAGACAATCGCGCCTCGGGGGGAACCCAGGACCGACCCCACCCGCATAACCGCCAAAGCAAACCCGCCCCCCAGGGACCGACAGGCTCACCAACCTCATCCCCGCAAATCAGCGACGATCCTGTCGATGGCCGCCCCGAGCTTCCCGTACTTCTCGGTGTAGAGCACCGGGTACACACCGGGGGCATCGGCGGGCCGGTCCACGTCGATGTAGTCGGTGCCCAGGTTCGAGAACACGACGACCACGTAGTGCCGCTTCTCCTTGCCCGGCAACGAGTGCACGATGCCCGCGTCACTGCCGGTGGTGTCCACCCAACCCGTCTTGTGCGCGAACACGACCTCGGCCGCCGCGTCGCACGGCCGGGTGTCCTGGTCGTACACGGCGTCGCCCACCGTCACGCGACCGGTGGCCGGGTCGACCCAGCGCTTCGGCGTGACCTGCGGGATGCCCGGCGCCGGGTACCCGCGGCCGCACCAGTTCGTGGTGGACAGCATCTCGTTGTGCCCCTGGTCGGCCAACGTCCTCGCGAACAGCTCGCGCGAGGACCTGCTCAGCTCGTCGCGGGTGATCCGCTTGCCGTCCGGCGTGGTCCACAGCGTGCCGATACCGCCGTTGACCAGCAGCAGGAGCTTGGCGGTGTCGATGCTGCTCATGTTCGAGCCGATCCAGCGGCCGCCGTTGGCGGGATTCGTGCCGGTCACCATGAGCGTCGGCAGACCGAGGTCGACGAACGTCCGGTTGACCTGGTCCCACGCGCCGAGGTCGTGGATCATCTTGATCAGCGCGCAGGTCGACTCGTTCTTCGACATGGTGATCATCTCGTCGAAGTACTGCTTGATCGGCTTGGTGGCCGCGCCGCCGCAGGCCGCGTTCGGCGCGGTCGGCTCGTAGGCGTAGTTCGCGTCCAGCGACACCCGACCCTGGTCTGCCAGGCGCAGCACGCCGAAGCCGACCATCAGCTTGAGCACCGACGCCGGGTACGGCGAGGAGAAGTCGATGGGCGCCTGCTCGCGGCCGGCGAGCACGTCCCTGGTGCCCTTGCCGCCGTTGGCGTCCCACTCGGCGTCGTCCCACCAGCGGTAGCGGACCTGGTCGGTGGACAGGCCCTTCCTGTCCAGCGGCACGACGACGCCGTCCGGGTACTGCGGGCTGAGCAGCACGTCGGCCATCGCGATCGGCCGTCCGGCGCGGTCCAGTTCGATCACCGCCGCGTCCATGTTCGGCGACTGGTGCAGCGGCTTCGGCTCGGCCGCGACGCCGAACCGAGCGGCCAGGTCGGCGGCGGTCGCGTCGTACTTCTCCGGCGCGCCCGCTCGCCTGGCCGCCACACCGCTCTCCGGCGGCGTCACGTCCAGCACGTTCCTGAAGTCCTGCGCGTTGATCGCGGCCCGCAGGCGTTCGGCGAGCCGGTGACCGGCCGAGGACTCGGCGTCCGCGACGGCGGTCAGCGCCGAGGTGGTCCCGCCGAGCAGGGCCGAAACGGCCACGGCAGCGGTCAAGGTCAGCATTCCGCGTTGGAACAAGCTCACGCACTCCCCCGAATGATCGACATTCCCCTTGCCGACGACCGTAGAGGATTCCGCGTCCCGGCGTGAAGGTGCTTCACGTCCCCGCGCGACACGCACGACCCGCACACCCCGGCACGCGCTTTCCACCTGCCGGTTTACCGCCGCCTAGGCGTTCTCCGACCCCCGTGTCCCAGAGTTCGTCGGTGTCAGGCCGAGGGGGCGAACCACGATCCGTGCGCGATCGGCTGGGTCCGGGCGAAGAGATCGAAGGACACGCGGAGGTCCGATGCCGACCCGAACGTCCACCGCGCTGCGGCCGGCCTGCTGGCCCTCCTCGGCACGGGAATGGCGGCCACAACCGGTGTCGCGTTCACCGCCGAGGAGCGCACGCACCAGGTCAAGACCACTGTGGACGGTCGGACCGCATGGCGGCAGCGACATCTGGGACCACACCACGGACAACCTGTGGGTGCCCGACGAGTACGTGAAGACCGGAACCACCGGCTTCGTCAAGGGTCTCCCCCGCTGCGACACCAACGGCCTGCGTCCCGGTGGCGGTGACGGCGGCACGAACACCACGGCGCAGTACGAGTCGCAGCACTTCGTCCCGCTCACCCAGCTGCAACCGGGCGACATGATCTTCTGGGGCGACGGCGACGACCGCTACACCACCTGATCCGACCGGAACCGTCCCGGAACACCGGGACCTCCAGATGGGGGCTAGGAAACCATGAAGCTCAACACGATCGTCGCGGCGGGCATCGGCCTGCTCGTGAGCGTCGGCGGAATGGCCGTCAGCACCGGCACGGCGGTGGCGGCGCCGAACTTCCAGCTGCCGTTCCCCTGCGCCCAGACCTGGGAGGGCCAGACCCGCACGGGCCACAGCCCGGCCAACGCGGTGGACTTCAACCGCGCCAACGACGAGGGCGACGCCGTGGTCGCGTCCTCCTCCGGCACGGTGAGCCGCGTCGCCAACGAGGGGTCCACCAGCTACGGCAGGTGGATCGAGATCAACCACGGCGGCGGCTGGACCACCCGCTACGCCCACCTCTCCGCCCAGCGGGTGTCGGTCGGCCAGAGCGTCTCCACCGGCCAGACCATCGGCAACGTCGGCAACACCGGCGGGTCGACCGGCGCGCACCTGCACTTCGAGGAGCGGCTGGACGGCAGCGCCGTGCGGGCGAAGTTCAACGGCACCACCGCCCTCTACTGGGGCACCAGGAGCTACCGGAGCAACAACGGCTGCGGCGGTGGCGGCAGCGACGACAACCCGTACGACGCCGAAGAGGTGTGCGGCTCCGGCCACAAGGTCGTGGACTCCGCGGCGCTGGGCACCAGGGGCCGGGTCTACCTGACCTACAACAGGTCCAACGGCAACAACTGCGTCGTCACGATGAAGCACACCAAGCTGGGCACGGCGTCGGCTTCCTCGGCCTTCCTGGAGGTCCAGGGTTCGGCGCGGACGACCGACTCCGGCAACTTCTCCTACTACGCCGGTCCGGTCCGCAAGGCGGCCCCCGGCAAGTGCGTGAAGTGGGGCGGCTCGGTGGACTCGGAGTCCTACGCCAGCGGCTTCGAGCACTGCGGCTGACAGCGAACCGGGAACGGTGCGCCCCGGTCCACAGTGGACCGGGGCATCCCACCGTGGTGGAGGGAGGGGTGGTGTCAGTCCACGAGCACCGGGTCGAGGTAGCCGAGGAACGACTCGAAGAACGCGGGCAGTCGCACGTCCACGCCCTCGAACAGGGTGCGGGCGGTCCGCTGGTGCCACCCGGCCTCGGCGTTCCGGCCCTCGGCCAGCAGCGCGCGGGCCACCTGCCGGTGCCCGGCCGCCCGGCCGTACGCGCTGCCGAGCTGGCTGGTCATCGCGAGCGACGCGCTCGCGTCGGCCAGCGCCGACGCCGGGTTCTCCTGCCGCAGGTGGATCTCCGACCGGCTGAGCAGCGTCGTCCACTCGTCCTCGCGGTTGCCGACCTCCCGAGCCCGCGCCATGCACTCGTCGAGCAGCAGCAGCGCCCGGTCGTGGTCGCCCAGGTGCCCGTACAGCAGCCCGAGGTCGGCGACGCAGACGGCGATGCTGTGCGGGGCCGCGTTCTCCCGCGCCAGGTCCAGCGCGTGGCTCGCCAGCGACAGCGCCGTGCCGCCGCGGCCCGCCAGGTGGTGCGCGCGGGCCAGCACGTGCAGCGTGCCGACCCCCGTTCCCGGCGCGCCGTGCTCGTCCAGGATCGCCAGCGCCCGCTCCAGGTGCGGCACGGCCTCCTCCGCCAGCCCCATGTAGTTCGTCAGCAGGCCACCGAGGTTCACCAGCACCCGCGCCCGGCCCAGCTCGTCGTCCCCGCACAGCGCCAGCGCCCGCTCGTACCGCTCGCGGGCCACCGCGTAGCGCCCCGCGACCTGGTCCGCGAACCCCTGCACGACCAGCGCGAGCCGTTCGGTTCCGGGGTCGAGGCCGTCCTCGGCGACCGTCACGGCGATGCGCCCGGTCTGCGCGATCTCGGCGTGCAGGTCCTGCTTCCACAGGTGTTCCTGCAACGTCAGGGCGATCTCCAGCGCGAGCGGCCCGCCGTCCGGCCGAGCGGCCGCCTGCGTGGCGGCGACGAGCAGGTTCGGCGTCTCGGCCGCCATCCACGACAGGCACTCCTCGATCCCGCCGTAGCGCTCCGACGAGCCTTCGGGGTGCGGGATGTCGAGCGGCCTCAGCGTCTTCTGGACCGCGCGGAGCGTGCGGCGGTAGTGGGCCAGCACCCGCGCCACCGCCGCCGAGCGGTCCTCCGCGGGCTCGTCGCGCTCGGCCTGCTCGATCGCGAACAGCCGGAGCAGGTCGTGCATCCGGTACTCCCCCGGCGCTTCCACGTCCACGAGCCCGGCGTCCACCAGCGGGTCGATCGCCCGTTCGGCCTGGATCGGGTCGAGTCCGAGCAGCGCCGCGGCGACCGGCAGCCGAAGGGTCGGCAGCGTCAGCAGTCCCAGCAGCCGGAACGAGTGCGCCGCGACCCGGCCGCGCTCGGACCCGTCGCGGACCAGCTCGTCGTAGCTGAGCCGCACGCTGGAGCGCACGGCGAGGTCGTCGAACCGCAGCTCGTCCAACCGGTGCCGCTCGTCGTCCAGCCGGGTGGCCAGCGAGGCCAGCGTCCAGTCCGGCCTGCTGCGCAGTCGCGCGGCCGCGATCCGCAGCGCCAGCGGCAGGTAGCCGCAGCTGCGCGCCACCTCGGCCGCCGCGCACCTGCTCGCCTCGTCGGTGACCAGTCCGGTCACCGCGCTCAGCAGCGCGATGGCCTCGTTCTCCGGCAACGGGTCCAGCGCGAGGTGCAGACCGTCCAAAGTGGCCAGCACCCGCCTGCTGGTGACCAGGATCGCGCTGCCGGGCCCGGCGGGCAGCAGCGGGATCACCTGGCTCGCGTCGATCGCGTTGTCCAGCACCACGAGCACGCGGCGGTCCGCGAGCATCGACCGGTACAGCGCCGCGGCCTCGGCGGGTTCGGACGGGATCGCCAGTGGCGGTGCGCCGAGCGCGCGCAGGAAGTGCTGGAGCACCTGGGCGGCCTCGACGGGTTCACGGCCCGGCGTCGATCCCTGGAGGTCGACGTAGAGCTGGCCGTCGGGGAACCGCTCGGCCGCCAGGTGCGCGACCCGCAGCACCAGCGCGGACTTCCCCCGGCCGCCGGGTCCGTGGACAGCGCCCACCACGGGTTCGCGGTCGGCGTGGGACAGCAGGTCGAGCAGCACCTCCCGTTCGCGGTCCCGGTTGATGAACACGACGGGGTTGGCGGGCAGCTCCCGAGGTGCGAACCGCTTCTCCTCGATCACGACCGGTGGCGGAGCGGGCACGTCACCGGCCAGCACCGAGGCGTGCAGCGCCCGCAGTTCCCGACCGGGGTCGAGGCCGAGTTCGTCGGCCAGCAGCCGCTTGCCCTCGGCGAACGCGTTGAGCGCCTCGGCCTGGCGGCCGGAGTGGTGCAGGGCGAGCATCAGCTGCCCGCGCAGGCGTTCCCGCAGCGGCTGCTGGGCGACCAGCGCCGTCAGCTCCGGCACGAGGTCGCGGTGCCGCGCGGCCCTCAGGTCCGCGTCGACCCGGTACTCCACGGCGCCCAGCCGTTCCTCCTCCAGCGCCTCGCTCAGCCGCCCGCCCCGGCCAGCGTGGCGCAGGTCCGGCACGGCGCCGCCGCGCCACAGGCCCAGTGCCTCGCGCAGCAGGTCGCCCGCCACCACCGGGTCGGTGGCAGCGGTCGCGCGGCGCACGAGGTCGCGGAACACCTCCAGGTCGAGGGCGCCCGGCGGGATGTCCAGCCGGTAGCCCTGCCGCGACCCGGTCAGCACCACTCCGGGTCTCCCCGCCAGCAGCCTGCGCAACTGGGACACGTAGACCTGCACGACCTTGCGGCCGCTCGCGGGCGGTTCGTCCTCCCACAGCACGGCCAGCAGGCTCTCCACCGAAACGACCTGCCCCGCGCTGAGCAGCAGGCTGGTCAACAGCCTGCGCTGCTGCGGTGCGGCTATTTCGAGCGCGCACTCGTCACAACGCACTTCCAACGGACCCAGAACACCGAACGACCAGCTCACCCATCCACCAGACACGCGTCGGCCGACCATGGTCAACAGCGACTGACCGCACTTCGCCGTGGTGGTGACGTCTGCGGGCACAGCGAAGTCGCCCCGGTCAGCTGATCGCCGACAATAACAGTTCGACCGAATCACGCATCAGCAATTGAATTGTGCACGAATCACAAGAATTACGAAGTGGACAAGCGACCAAAGGGGTCGCCTTCTTCACATGGCCGCGAAGTGGACAATGCGTTAATGCCCGGATGAGGTCGGCGTTAGGGGCGGGGTCACCGAGCTGAAGGCAGTCAGGAACCTGTCGCGGAACGCGTCCATCCGCCACACCGGGGCACGGGCGCCGGGCTTGAGGCCGTCGTCCCAGCCCCAGCTCGCGATCCGGTCCAGCACGGCGGGGTCCTTGGCGATGACGGTGATCGGCACGTCCCGGCCCG
Organism: Umezawaea sp. cmx-9-4; assembly: GCA_049997955.1. GTDB lineage: Bacteria > Actinomycetota > Actinomycetes > Mycobacteriales > Pseudonocardiaceae > Umezawaea. Next base: position 363,144 of record JAEBDY010000008.1, read on the forward strand.
CGTCGGCTCCGGTGACGACCTGGGCGGGCTGGTGGTCGCCCAGGAAGACGAGCACCAGGTCGTCGTCGCCGTGGTTCCGCACGTAGGAGATCAGGGTGCTCAACGAGTACTCGACGGATTTCACGTAATCGGCCCGGACGCTTGCGGGCTCGCGGCCGAAAATGGCTTCCGGCGGTTCGTTGCCGGAGACCATGGAGTTGTACGTCGACCCGTCGCCGACGTCCTTCCAATCGATCTTCTCCGGGATCGGCGTCCACGGCGCGTGGCTGGACAGCAGCGGGATCGCCGCCATCACCGGCGCGTGGCCGGGCGTGGAGCGCTCGCGCTGCTGGAACGCGGACAGCGTGTACTGGTCGGGCATGGTGGCGTAGCCGAAGCGCGGGCCGCGGTAGCCGAGGTCGCCGCTCGCGTGGATCTGCTCGTAGTCGAAGTACTCGCCTTCCGGCCACGCCTGCGTGATCCCCGGCATGACGCCGACCGACCGCCAGTCCGCGCGCGTGAACGCGCCGGGCAGGCTGAGGCGGTCGCTGGCGACCAGCGTTCGGTACCGCTGCTGGTTGTCGATCCACAGCCCGGACAGCATCGTCGCCTGGGCCAGCCAACTGCCCCCGCCCGCGGTCGGGGAGGTCAGGAAGGCGCTGCGGGACGCGAACCCGGCCGCGCGCAGTTCGGCGCTCCCGGCGTCGAGCACCGCGGTGACCCGCGGCGAGATCTCCGGGTTCTCCACGGCGTCCCGGCCGTAGCTCTCGACGAACGCGAGCACGACGTCCTTGCCGCGCAACGCGGTCAGCAGGTCCGAGCCGGGGGTGTCGCGGAAGGCGTCCACGGAGGCCTCCCGCGCGAACGCCTCGCGGTCGTTCAGCCCCGCCTTCACCGCGCGCGCGTGGTCGCGGACGAAAGCCGTCGCGCCGCCGGTGGAGATCGGCACACCGGGCACGGCGAGGGTGATCCAGGCGACCGCCAGCAGGGCGACCGCGCGGGTCGACGCGGTGCGGTGACCGGCCACGACGCGGGTGAGGCGCAGGACCGACAGGGTCATCAGGACGATCAACCCGACGACCAGCGCGATCGCGCCGACCACTACGCCGATCGACGCGACCCGGCCGACCGTCACGTCGACGTAGTCGACCGCGGGCCCGAGCAGCGGCCAGTCCAGCACCAGGTCGAACGGCCGGTAGAGCACGGCGTCGAAGCCGATGTCCATGATCTTCACCACGAACAGCAGACCCAGCCCGGCGCCTCCGACCGCCGCCGCGATCCGGCGCGCCCTCGGTGGCAGGACGAGCACCAGCACCACGCCGAGCAGGCCTTCCACCGGGATGCGCAGGAAAGCGCCGGGGCTGAAGCGTTCGAGGTCGGCGGGCGCGACGAGCGCCACCAGCACGAGCAGCCCGGCCAGCACGGTGGTCACGCGGGCCGTGACCCGCCGCCATCCGCCCGCCGGAGTCGCCCGCTCCGCGGTGGACCGCCGCGACCGCGTGATGACCGACATTCCCCGAACCCCCCGGATGAGCAGCGGACCGCCGTGTCGCGGCACTGGTTGGAGTAACGCGAACCACTCGCGGAAGGTTCAGTCGCCCGCGAACCCGGCCGCTCGGTACGGTGAGCGGTGTGACCCGCCCGCACGTCCTGCTCAGCGTCGCCGTCAGCGTGGACGGCCACATCGACGACCGGAGCGGCCACCGGTTCCCACTGTCCAATGCGGACGACTTCGACCACGTGGACCGGATCCGCGCCGAATCGGGCGCGATCCTCGTCGGCGCCGGAACGCTGCGCGCCGACAATCCCCGACTGCTGGTCAACAGCCCGGAACGGCGAGCCGCTCGCATCGCGGCCGGAGAACCCGAGCACCCGTTGAAGGTCACCGTCTCGCACACCGGCGACCTGGACCCCGAGCTGAAGTTCTGGCACCACGGCGGGGACAAGCTCGTCTACAGCAGCGACGCGGGAGCCGAAAGGGCTTCCGCGGCGCTCGGCGACCTCGCGCACGTCGTGGCGCTCGGTTCGGCGATCGACTTCGGCGCCCTGCTGGACGATCTCGGCGGCCGCGGGGTCGAGCGCCTCATGGTCGAGGGCGGGGAGCGCGTCCACACCGCGTTCCTGGCCGCCGGCCTGGCCGACGAGATCCGCATGGCCGTCGCCCCGATGCTGATCGGGCAGGCGGCGGCTCCGCGCTTCCTGGGCCCCGCCGAGTTCCCCGGCGGGCCCGCGCACCGCTTCCACCTGGAGGAGGTGGTGAAGCTCGGCGACGTCGCCGTGCTGCGCTACTTCCCCAAGCGCTGAGCCTCCTCAAGCGCGCAGGAATCCGGGCACCACGACCGGCGCGGGTGCGACGCGGTGGCGGAACAGCCACGCGGTGTCCCGGCCGAACGACCACACCAGCGTCGCCAGCGCGACCCCGGCCAGGTACCCGGAGAACGGCACGAGGCCGGACGCGGCGATCACCAGCAGGACGCCCTGGATCGCCGCCACGGTCTTGCGGGCGTAGCTCGGCGGCAGGTCGGCGCGCAGCCAGTGCAACGCCCAGGACGCCGCCACGAACACGTAGCGCATGGCGCCGATCGCCAGCACCCACGGTCCGAACGAGAACGCCACGTGCGCGCTGAGCACCAGGATGAGGAAGGCGTCGACCTCCATGTCGAACCGCGCGCCCAGCGCGGACGACGTGCCGGTGCGCCGGGCGACCTGACCGTCCACGAAGTCGAGGGACAGCGCCACGGCGGTGAACGCCACCACCATCGCCGTGGGCACCCCCTCTCCCACGCGGTCGACCACGATCGCGGTCACGGAGCCGACGAGCACGCCCCGGCCGAGGGTGACCCGGTCGGCCGGGCCCAGAGCCGTTCCCGTGCGCTGCAGCGCGTAGCCGAGCACGGACCAGGTCGCGAGCGCGTACGCGATGCCCGTGAGCCAGCCCAGGGGGCCGAGCCCGACAGTGCGCTCGACGAAGGCGAGCAGGATGATCTGCGCACCGGCCCACGCCGCGTGCTCGGGTACGGCGGACGCCGTCTTGGTGTGCTGAAGTGTGGTCATCGTGCCCCTTTGCAGTGGGCCCCGTTTTTCTCGGAGGTTCTTGGATGACACGCGCAGCGAGGGCACTTTGGTTCACCTCGAACGGAAAAAGTGAGATCCGACCTGTCGGGCTCGCCGCTCCCGAAACCGGTGAAGTGCTCGTCCGCACGCTCTACTCGGGAGTCAGCCGCGGCACCGAGACGCTCGTGCTGCGCGGCGGCGTTCCCGAGAACCAGCACGGCGTGATGCGCGCCCCCTTCCAGGACGGCGATTTCCCGTGGCCGGTGAAGTACGGGTACCTCAACGTGGGCGTGGTCGAAACCGGTCCGCCGGACCTGGTGGGCCGCACGGTTTTCTGCCTCTATCCACACCAGACGCACTACGTGGTGCCCGTCAGCGCCGTCACACCGGTACCGGACGCAGTGCCCGCGGCGCGTGCCGTGCTGGCCGGGACGGTGGAGACGGCGGTGAACGCGCTGTGGGACGCGGCCCCGCTGATCGGCGACCGGATCGCCGTCGTCGGCGGTGGGATGGTCGGGTGCAGCGTCGCCGCGGTGCTGGCGAGGTTCCCCGGAGCCAGGGTCCAACTGGTGGACACCGATCCCACGCGCGCGGCCGTGGCCGCCGCGCTCGGCGTGGACTTCGCGCTGCCGCAGGACGCCGAGGCGGACCGCGACCTGGTGGTGCACGCCAGCGCGACGGAGCAGGGCCTGGCTCGGTCGTTGGAACTGCTCGTGCCGGAGGGCCGGGTCATCGAGCTGAGCTGGTACGGGGACCGGCGCATCAGCGTGCCGTTCGGCGAGTTCTTCCACTCCCGCAGGCTCACCGTGCGCAGCAGCCAGGTCGGCGCGATCGGCCGTCCCGACCGGACGTACGCGCAGCGACTGGCACTGGCGCTGGACCTGCTGGCCGATCCCGCGTTCGACGCGCTCATCACCGGCGAGAGCCCGTTCGACGAGCTGCCGGACGTGCTGCCGAAGCTGGCGGACGGCGGAATTCCGGCGCTGTGCCACCGGATTGACTACCGTGCGGCCCATGCACCTGGTTCCGCTTGACACCACCGCCGACGTCCGGGAGCGCGCCGCGACCGTGGCCGTCCTGCCCATCGGCAGCCACGAGCAGCACGGCGCCTACCTGCCGCTGGCGACCGACACCGTCATCGCGTGCACGATCGCGCGCGCCATCGCGGACACGCACCTCGTGCAACTGCTGCCACCGTTGACGATCACGTGCTCGCAGGAGCACGCGGCGTGGCCCGGCACGGTCAGCATCTCGGCCCGCACGCTGGTCGCGGTGGTCCAGGACGTCGCTGACTCGCTGCGCCGGTCCGGCGTGCGGAACCTGGTGCTGGTCAACGGGCACGGCGGCAACTACGTGCTGTCCAACATCGTCCAGGAGTCGGCGGGAATGGCGCTGTTCCCCGGGATCCAGGACTGGAACGCCGCCCGGGAGGCCGCCGGGATCGAGACTTCCGCGGACAGCGACATGCACGCGGGCGAACTGGAGACGTCGATCCTGCTGCACGCGCACCCGGACCTGGTGCGGCCCGGCTACGAGACGAGCGACCACCTCGCGGACGACCGGCGGCACATGCTGACGCTCGGTCTCGCGCCGTACACGGAATCGGGTGTGGTCGGCCGTCCGTCGCTGGCCTCAGCCCGCAAGGGCGAGGCCCTGCTCGCGGGGCTGACCGAGGCGTTCGGGCAGTACGTCGAGGTCCTCGACGCGTGAGACGCGGCCGCGGAACAGCACCAGCACACCAGGCAGCGCGGCGACCATGGCCAGGACCCCGTAGACGACGCCGGTCGTGAGCCCCTGCGCGGCGCCCAGGCCCGCCGCGCCGAACGCCACGGCCAGGAACGCCTCGCGGGGGCCGAAGCCGCCGATGTTCACCGGGAGCCCCATCACCAGCAGGGCCAGCACGATCAGCGGCACGAGCTGCGCGGCGGACGCCGACGACCCGGCGGCCTCGGCGGCGACCAGGAACAGGGCGACGTGCCCGGCCAGGGTCGCCGCGGACAGCAGCACCACCCTGGGCAGGGCGTGCCGGGAGAGCAGGCCCACCCGCGCGTCCACCCAGGTCGTGGCCAACGCGCGGCGCACCTTCGGCGACCGCCCGGCGAGCACGGCCACGGCGGCGAGCACCGCGAGAACGATCACGAGAACACCGGCGTCTGGCACGAGGTCGACGGCGAGGACGGGCTGCGTGAGCAGCACGACGACACCGACGGAGATCAGCACCGCCTGGCCCGCGAACCGCTCGAACACCACCGCGCGCACCCCGCGACCCACGTCACCGGACTGCTTGCCGTGGTTGACCGCGCGGTCGACGTCGCCGAGCACCCCCGCGGGCAGCACCGAGTTGAGCAGCAGCCCGCGGTAGTAGTCCGACACCGCCGTGCCGAGCGCGAGCGGCAGGCCGAGCGCGCGGGCGATGACCACCCAGCGCCACGCGCTGAGCACGGTGGTCAGCAACCCGATGCCGAGCGCCGCGAGCACGGTCCAGCCGTCGACGGCGCGCAGCCCGTCCAGGAACGCGTCGGTGCCGAGCCGCACACCCAGTGCGACCAGGATGCCGACGGCGAGGACCAGGCGCAGCCACGGCCAGCAGCGGCGCATCAGCCCGCCCTCGGCAGGGCCAGCAGATCGGTGTGGTGCACGACCACGGTCAGGTCGTCGCCGAGCCGCCGACGCAGGTACTCGGGCGCCTCCTCGGCGAGACCGGGCTCCTGCTCGCAGGCGGCGTCGACCCACCCCCGCAGCCACTCCCCCGCCAAGGCCGCCTGATCGGGCCCCAGGCGCCACGGACTGGGTCGGGTGATCACCTCGGACCCCACGCGCTCGAACGCCGCCGCAGCGGCCGTCACGGCGTCCGGGCCGAGCAGCCGCCGACCGCCGACGACCCGCCGCTGGTGGGCGTTGAAGGCGTCCTGGAACTCGACGTCCAGCGGCTCGGCCGGGCCGAACTCGACCCGACCCGCCACGGACAGCGTGAACAGCACCGGAACCCCGGCGCACGCCGCGGCCAGCCCCTCCACCTCCTCCGAGGTGAACAGGTCCAGCAGCGCCGACGCCGTCACCAGCGAGGTGCCCGCCAGGTCGTCGCTCCGCAGCGCGGTGAGGTCGCCCTCCCGCGTCTCCACGGTCACGCCGGCGCCCGTCATGCTCGCACCGGCCAGTTCGAGCAGACGGGGGTCGAGGTCGTGCAGCACCCAGTGCTGCGGACCTCCCAGCCGTCCGGCGAGCCATCGCCCCATCGATCCCGTTCCACACCCTAGATCACGTACAACCAGGGGGGTTCGGTTCAAAAGGGTTTCGCGGAGGGGGTCGAGCAGATCCACCGCACGGGCCTCGGCGTCGGCCTTCTCCCGCAGTGCCAGCCATTCCGGAGCGAAGCTCATCCGCGCACCCTAACCAGCACCCGAGCCATCGACCCGGCGGCTTCGTCCCACCCGGTGAGCTCGTCCCTGCGCTTGAGCGCGGCCTCCCGGAGGTTCCGCCGGACCTGCTCGTCGCCGAACCAGCGCCGCAGGGCGGTCGCGAGCGCGACGACGTCACCCGGCGGCACGAGCACCCCGCCGCCACCCAGCGCGTCCGGCACGGAGCTGGCCACGACGGGGATCCCGCGGGCCAGCGCCTCCGCCACGACCATGCCGTAGGTCTCGGCGCGCGACGCCAGCACGAACAGGTCCGCCGCCGCGTAGGCCCGTTCCAGCGGTTCACCGGCGAGCGGGCCGGTGAACCGCACCCGGTCGCCGAGCCCGCGCCGGTCGAGGGCGGCCCGGTGGTCGTCGGCCCTGGTCGGCCCGACGCAGTCCAGCGTCCACGGCACGTCGGCCAGCGTCCCCAGCGCGTCGAGCAGCACGTCGTGGCCCTTGCGCGGCGTCACGGATGCCACGCAGAGCAACCGCGACGCCCCGTCCGTGCCGGGCGCGAGCGACGCCGGATCGACCCCCGGCGTCACCGTGTGCACCCGTTCGACGGCCAGCCCGTGGTGCTCGACCAGCCGCCGCGACGCCCACGGGCTGGTCCCGACGACCGCCGCGGCGGCCCGCAGGACCTGCCGTTCCGCGACGTCCAACTCGGCGGCCACCTCGGCCGCCAACCCGGTCTCGTCGGCCAGCGGCAGGTGCACCAGCACCACCAGCCGCAGCCGCCCGGCGTGCGGCCCGACGACGTCCGGCACACCGCACGCCACCAGCCCGTCGAGCAGCACGACCCCGCCGTCCGGCACCTCCGCGAGGGTTCTCGCCAACTCCTCGCGCGCCCGTGCGCCGGGCCTCGGCCAGTCCCCGGCGACGGCGGTCTCGCGCAGGTCGAGGCCGAGCGCCGCCAACTCCCGGCACAGCCGCCGGTCGTACGCGTTGCCGCCGCTCGGAACCGACAGGTCGTCGACCCCGCCCGGCAGCACGACGTGCACCGTCACAGCGCGCGTTCGTAGCTCGCCCACGCCACGTGCGACTCGTGCAGTGTGACCTCGATCGCAGCGAGTCCCCGCGCGCCCTCACCGAGCGCGCCCGCGTGCACGCGGTCCGCGAGCTGGTCGGCGATGTGCTTGGCCAGGAACTCCGTCGAGGTGTTCACGCCTGCGAAAGCGGGTACTTCGTCAAGGTTGCGGTAGTTGAGTTCGGCCAGGACTGTTCCGAGTTCCTCGGTGGCCAGTCCGATGTCGACGACGATGTTGTCCGCGTCGAGGTCGGTCCGTTTGAACCGGGCGTCCACCACGAACGTTGCTCCGTGCAGACGTTGTGCCGGACCGAAGACCTCGCCGCGGAAGCTGTGCGCGACCATCACGTGGTCGCGGACGGTGATGCTGAACAGGGTGACCTCCACAGGTGAGCGGGTTACGGTGCAACTCCGGCCGAGCGTAATGACGTTCGGCCGGTGTCGGGCGATGAGGGGAACGGATGTACGAGGAAGCCATCAGCCACGAGGACGTCGCCGAGTCCGATCTGGTGACGCGCCGCGGCACGTTCCGCGCTGTCGCGTTCCGCGCGGACGGGCACGAGCACATGGCGCTGGTGTACGGGAAGACGCGCATGCGTGAGAACGTGCTCGTCCGCGTGCACTCGGAGTGCATGACGGGCGACATCTTCGGCGCCATGCGCTGCGAGTGCGGCGAACAGCTCGACGCCGCCCTCAACCGGATAACCGCGGAGGGGAGCGGGATCCTCATCTACCTCCGCGGCCACGAGGGCCGGGGAATCGGTCTGGTGGAGAAGGTCCGCACCCACGTCCTGCAGGACGAGCAGGGCATGGACACCCTGGACTCCGCCACCTCCCTCGGCCTCCCGGTGGACACCAGGGACTACGGCCCCGCGGTCAGGATCCTCAAGCACCTCAGGGTCACGTCGGTCCGGCTCATGTCCAACAACCCGGACAAGATCGGGGCCCTGGAGTCCAACGGCATCACCGTCGAGGCCAGGGTGCCGCTGCTGGTGCAGCCCAACGACCACAACATCGGCTACCTCACGGCGAAGCGCGACCGCCTCGGCCACGACCTCCCGCAGGTGGACGTGTTCACCGACCTCCCGCGCGCCGCGGACCGTTGACCCACGACGACCTGCTGCCGATCGCCCGCGAAGCCGTGGCGATCGGCAGCAGGATCATCACCACCCGCGCCGTCCGCTCCGTCACGACCAAGTCGGAACGCGACCTCGTCACCGACATCGACCTGGCCGTGGAAGACGCCGTCCGCACCTTCCTGGCCGCGGAGGCCCCGCACGTCGGCGTGCTGGGCGAGGAACACGGCCACACCGGCCCCACCGACCTCTGGTGGGCCCTCGACCCGGTGGACGGCACCACCAACTTCGCCCGCGGCATCCCCCTGTGCGCGGTCTCGTTGGGCTTGGTCGCCGAGCGGACCAGCGTCCTGGCGGCCATCACCCTCCCGTTCCTGGGCGTCGACTACCACGCGTCGGCGGGCCACGGCGCGTATTCGGGGGACACCCGCATCCACACGTCCCCGGTGCGCGAACTGCCGGACGCCGTCATCTCCATCGGCGACTTCGCCGTGGGCCTCGACGCGACCCGGAAGAACGCCCTCCGCCTGGCCCTGCTCTCCCGCTTGGGCGCTCGGGCACAACGAATCCGCATGATCGGCACCGCCGCGGTCGACCTGGCCTGGGTAGCGGACGGCAAGCTGGACGCGACCATCAACCTGTCCAACATGCCGTGGGACACCCTCGCGGGCACGGTCCTGGTCCGCGAGGCAGGCGGCCTGGTCATCGACCTGGACGACACCACCCACGACGCCGACTCCACCGCCACCATCGCCGTCTGCGCGGGCCTGCGGCAGGAGGTCGTGAACGTCCTCCGGCAGTCCTATGAGGACGTTCAGGGCTGACCGACCGCGCACGTCACGTAGTCCTGTCGCTAGTCTTGGCGCATGTCGCCGGTGTCACGCGGTCGCAAACCCAAGAAGAGCAAGAAGAGCAGCTCCGCCAAAGGTCGACGCCACCCCGGCAGGGCGACCGTCGCGGCACTCGAACAGGCCGTTCGGCTGTTCGAGGGTCCCGACCGCGATGTCGCCCCTGCGTGGTTCGCCCCCGCGGTCGACGCCGCACTCGACGACGTCGACCGCCTGCTGGCGGCGCAAGGGCCTGGAGAGCTCGAACAAGCCGCGACCGAGTTGATCGGCGCCCAACTGCACGCCCGTCTGCACAGCGACAACCCCGACGGGTTGTGGTTCGACTGGTGGACCGGGGAACTGGCGACCACCGCGGCGGACCGAGTCCTGCAAACCGCCGACCAGCCGGCGAGTGGCGCCTGGAGGGCACCGTGGCGCCTCCTGCACGCGCTGCTCTCGATCGGCACACCCCCGCTCACCGCCCACACCCGAACCGAAATCGACCGATGCGCCCCCGCACTGGGCCCGCTGGGCGACCTGCCGAGTTGGCTGTCCCTGATGCCGCGGGTCAAAGCCACCGGCGAACTGTGGCAACTGCGTGACGCCTACGGCACCCGCAGAGCGGTCATCGCGGCCTACACCTATCCGGACGGCCTGGACCACCACGTGTTCCTGTTCGACCACGACCTGAGCGGCCACGGCGTACGACTCGTCGCACCCGACGCGTTCACCGACGTCGAAGAAGCGTCCGCGGCGTGGCGCTCCCGAGTGGGCGCCACCGCCGACCACGCCGCGACGACCCCCGTCGACGACCCGGCCGATGTCCAAGCGCTGGTGCAGATCGATCTGGGCGACCGCATGCTCATGGGCAGCGAGCCCGCAGAAGTGCTCGACAACTGGTTCCGCGCACGCCGCCGGATCGACGACCTCGCCACCACCCTCGGCAACCGCAACACCCCGCTGCCCGAACCACAGGACTTGTTCGACCAGGGGAACACCGACACCCTCGTCGAGGAGTTCACCGCCTGGCACACGACCGAACACCGCTCCAGCCCCGACACCGAAGCGGTCGAGGCCCTGGCCGCGCAGTGGGTGGAAGACGTCCTCCCGGAGACCCGGTACCTCGTGTCACCTCGACGACTTCACATCCAACGCGAGCTTCTCGGCGACTGGATCCCCACCGACCCCATCACCATCACGGTCAAAACCCTGCTCCCCAGATGGGCGGCATGGTTGGCAGAACGTGCGGAACTACCGCCGCACCTCGTGGAACGAGTAGTGGCAGCAGCACAAGAAGTCCAGGAGCAATCGAACTGATCGACGCACGCCCAAACGAAATGACCTCCGTTCTTCCGCAGTCGCATCATCGCGGTCGATATCTCGGCACGGGCAAATTCGATTCCCGGCTTTCGCACGCCGGTGAACCGAATTCAACATCCGCCAACGCGCATGAACTGCAACCGAAAGCAAAGCCCAATTCTGCCAGAATGGCCGTGTGGCACAGACCGGTGTCCAACGGAGTTCCTGCACAGTGATGGTGGTCGACGCTGTTCCAGCAGGAACTCCGTTGTCCGTTTCACCAGTTCGACAACCGCCAAGCCCTTGTCGTCAGACGGCGTCGCGCCTACTCCTCCAGGTCGATCCGCGCGTGCGGACCGCAGAAGCCGGTGACCCGGTCGAGCACGCCGAGCAGCACTTCGGCAGCGTCGTCGTTGGCGGCCCGATCGACACCCGCGGTCAACTCGGCGATCAGGTCGGTGCGGCTCGTGCCCGCCGAGTTGGCGGACCTGAGTTCAGCGACCAGGGTCTCGACGTCGCCGCCTGATGCCGTGGCGTCGACGAGTGCGGCTCGTTCCCCTCGGTCCACTCCGGCTCCTACCGTGTTCGTGCACGCCTGGGCAGGAGGAGGCACGATGGCCCACATGCTCGAGGTGGAGTGCACGTAGTCCTGATACTTCTCCAGCGGCATCCTCCGCGCGGGCGAGATGAACCCGTGCGTCAGTTGGCGCGGGTCGGGGACGTACGTCAGTTCGTCAGGCACGAGCAGGGTCGAGTCGAACTGCCACACCTCCAGTCCCGCCTTGGGGTTGTTCCCGTTCCACGTCGTCCCTCTCGGGCGTCGGTGTTGCGGCAGGTTGCACCCGTTCGTCGGGGACACGGACGTTCCCTGCGCCGCGCCGGCATTGGTCGGCGCTACCCAGGGGGTCCCGTTGTCGAGGAAGGTGACGACATCGACGCTGCGGACGCCGAGCTGGTTGCCGTTGTCGTCACCGGTCACCGGCATGCCGGTGGCGTTGTCGAGCAGAATCCCGCGGAAGACGAGCGGCATCGTCGCTCCCTACTTGCCGTGGTTGTAGGCGACGAAGCAGTAGCTGGCCACGCCCGCCGGGTTGTCCTTCACGTCGTGCGCACTGGCGGTGACCATGTAGCAGTCGACGATGAGCCCGTCGGGAAAGTTGTAGCGCTTGGAGAACGGGGTCCAGTCCAGCGATTCCTCCTTGAACCGGTCGGCGAACAGCGTGCCGAGGTTCTGGGACAGCTCGATCGAGTCCGACGGCGCGAGCGAGTCCTTGAACACGGTCTGCAGGTAGGTCGTGATGTCGGAGATGCCGTTGTCCTTGTCCCAGATGATGATGTCCTCGGCCGCGGCGATGGGCAGGTCACCGGTCGTCGGCTGCGACCGCAACCCCTCGTAGTAGTAGCCGTACTGGGACGCGAAGTTGGTTTCGCAGTATTGCCACGTGTCGGTCGAGATGATGCTGCCGTCATCGCCCGATGCGACGGCCTTCGGCCTGCGATCGGCGTACGCGGCACCCGCGAGCAACGCCTCCGCGGCTTTCGCAAGTGCTTCCAGTGCTATCGGCGCAAGAATCTTGATGACTGTAGTCACGCCCTGGCCCATGACTGACCTCCTGCTGACTCGGTTGTTTACCGTCGTACCGAAATCAGGAGTACGGCAGTGCAAAGATCCAAACAAGTGGCATTGGCGCGAACACCCGCTTGCGCGCACCGATTGGGTGACGTCGTGACTTTTCGCTATCTCGCAGATGTCGATGCGAAATTGCGTAACATCTTCACGTAGAACGGAAAAAGGATCTTATCGGCGCAGCTGGTCGCCGAACCGAAAACTGATCTTGCCCTGGTTGTTCGACGTTCGCGGCGCCGGATGATCACTCATCTCGGCAACCCGGAGAACAACGCACGACGCCCGAGCAACATCCGCCGAAGTTCCGACGTACGGCGCTCACCCCGATCGCGTCCGGTCGCCGCGCGAGCCGAAGTCACAGTGATCCCCTCGGACAGAGGGCCGGCCCGACTCACCCGCCGTGTCGGGCCGCGCTCCCAGCTCCGGAGCCGCAGTACACAGTGGACGCACAGAGAAGATCGCCCGCTGACCGGATGATCCCGGGGCAGCGGGTGATCTTGTGCTGTATCGAATTGCGGAGCCTTGCGTGCTCCAGTTTCGCTCCACCACGTTCAGCGTGAGCCTCACCCGAAGCAACGTGAAGTGCCTGCGACACAAGGGCTCACCAGGGTGGGCACCTCGCGACATCAGGCTGCTTCCGCCGCCATCGAGGCGCTGCCACGTCGGCCTCGTCACGAAGACCGGAGGCCTGGGTGCAGTGACGTGACCTCCCAGGCCGCCTCGACCATCCGGAAGATCTCGTCGACCGCGGCCGCCGGGTCGGGTGCCGAGCGGGCCAGTGAGTAGGCATCCATCACGAACCTCGCGATCGCCCGGCAAGCCGTCGTGACCTGCGGCAGGTCGAACTCGGCGGCGATTGCCGTCGCCATCGACTCGGCATGGCGCAGCCTCATCGACTCCTCGTACTGCCGCAGGGCAGGCGATGCGTCGATCATCTGCCAGGTCGGCGCGGTGCTCTCTGCCGCGCAGTGCCGCACCATGGCGTGGATCTCGCGGCGCAGCGCGGAAATGAGCGGTTCGCGTGACGCCCGGCCGGCGACCGCCTGCGTGAGGCGGTGTTCGAAGTCCTCGTCCTGCTCGAACACCAGCGCCTCCTTCGAGGCGAAGTGGGAGAAGACCGTGGTGACGGCCACGTCGGCCTCCGCGGCCACATCGCGGATGCCCACAGCCTCGTAGCCGCGTTCGAGGAAGAGCCGCAGGGCGGTGTCCGCGATCTTCTGGCGGGTCGCGGCCTTCTTGCGCTCACGGCGTCCGGACGACACGGTCATCATCTGATGCTATCAGGTACAAAACCATAACTGTTCCAAAAGACTAACCGTTAGTGCTATCATCGGCGGCATGAAGAGAGTGAGCTTTGCCGAGTTCGGCGGTCCGGACGTTCTGCGCCTCGTCGACGTCGAGGCGCCCCACGCGGGCCCCGGTCAGGTGCGCATCGCCGTGCGGGCGGCGGGCGTGAACCCCGTCGACTGGAGGATCCGGGAAGGGCAGTTCCAGGGAATCAGTCCGATCGAGTTGCCCGCCGGGGTTGGGCAGGACGCCGCCGGAGTGGTGGACGAGGTCGGCGAGGGCGTCGAAGGGACCGAGGTCGGCGACCACGTGTTCGGCGCGGGCTCGAACACCTATTCCGAGTTCGCGGTCCTGTCGGCCTGGGCCCGCATGCCGGAGCGGCTGACGTTCGAAGAGGCGGCGGGATATCCCTCCGTGGTGGAGACCGCGCTGCGCGTGATCGACCAGGCTGGCGTGGGGGCCGGACAGACGCTGCTCGTGAGCGGCGCGGCCGGAGGCGTCGGATCGGCGGTGCTGCAGATCGCCCGCGATCGCGGCATCAGGGTGATCGGCACGGCCGGGGCCGCCAACCAGGACTACCTGCGCAGCCTGGGCGCCCTCGCCACGACCTACGGCGAGGGCTGGGTCGAACGGGTCCGGCGACTCGGCCCGGTCGACGCTGCCCTCGACCTGGCAGGCGCGGGCGTGCTCCACGACCTCGTCGAGCTGACCGGTGATCCGGGAAAGGTGATCTCCATCGCCGACCTCGGCACACCGGAACTCGGCACCCGGTTCTCCGGCGAGGCCGGGAGCATGCCGGACGCGCTCGCCGAGGCCCGCACCCTCATCTCACGGGGAAAGCTCCACATCCCGGTCGACAAGTCGTACGCGCTCGCCGAGGCGGCGGCGGCGCACATCGACAGCCAAGCCGGCCACACACGCGGGCGCCGCGTCGTGGTCGTCTGAACCTTCTCCGCGAAGTCGCACGGCGGCCCTGCCCGAAGTGATCCACGGGCGGGGTCGCCGCGCCACCTCGGCCCGGTCGTCGGGTGCGAGGTCGAGTTTCGCGAAGACGCTGCGGATGTGCTTGTGCACTCCGCCTTCGGTGAGGACGAGCCGCTCAGCGATGGCGGTCGCAAGACGGCAGCAACGAAGGCGTGCCGGGCTCCTTGTCCAACCGATCCACCTCGGAGGCGACGTTGACGTCCGGTTGGCGTGGGCGAGGTGGTGATCTCCTCAGCCGCCAAGGGCTTGACCACCGGTGAGGTCTCAGCGCACCCGGCCGAGGCGCACGGGGCCGAGGAACCGCAAGCAGCCCATCTCCATCATCATCGGCAAGTGGTGGACAGGCGCTCTTCCGATGCTCGGCGAAGACCGACCGTCCGGTGTGGTGGTGCGTCCACCACACCGGACGGTCAGCGGGTCGAGCACGACCGCCTCTACTTCTCAGCGCACAGGGCCTTGTCGAAGAAGTCGATGACTTCGAACAACTTGACTTCGTCGTTCGTCCCGGCGACGGTGACCGCCCGGCCATCGGGGGTGATCGCGGCGCGGGTCTGGAAACCGTCGGCGTCGCCGCCGTGACCGTACGCGGTGATCCCGCAGCTGAGCTTCATCTCGAAGGTGCCCAGGCCGTAGCGCTGCCAACTCTTGACAAGGGTGGGCGCATCCACCGTCTGACGCATCTCCGCCAGCCGGCTGGGCTGGATCAGCCGACCGTCCTGCAAAGCGACCATGAACTTGTTGATGTCGCTCGGGGTGGCGATCATCTGTCCTGCGGCCCCGGCGACCGACGGGTCGAATCGGGTGATGTCGGTCAATTCGCCGGCGATCGGCTTGCCCTGGTCGTCCATGGACTGCATGTAACCCCTGGGGTGCGGGTCACGGATGTCGCGGTCGCCCGGACCGGGGTAGTAGGTCTCCGTAAGCCCGATCCGTTTGATGATCCGTTCCGTGATGACCTCGGCGAACGGCCGCCCCGCCACCTTTTGCGCCACCAGACCCAGCAGGGTGTAACCGTTGTTGCTGTAATCCCACACCCTGTCCTGCCCCGGAGCGAACGCCGGTGCTTGCGCCAACGCCGAGTCCAACATCTCCCTGGCGTCGAAGTACCGGTCCTTGATCGCCAGGATCCCGTTGGACAACGCGGGAACTTCGGCGGACATCCCGCTGGTGTGGTTCAACAGCTGCCTGATGGTGATCGTTCGACCATCGATCGCCGCACCGTCGCCGGTGCCCCGCACCACACCCGGCAGGAACTTCTCCACCGTGTCGTCCAGTGCGAGCTTGCCCTCGTCGGCCAACTGCAGGATCGCCACAGCGGTGAACATCTTCGTGTTGCTGGCGATCCGCACGTAACCGTCCGACGGCACCTTCGACTTCGTCCGGATGTCACCCACCCCGGCGGTGTAGTTCGTCACCCGCCCATCCCGGCTCCGCACCGACATCAGCATCCCTGGCAGCGACCCATCGCTGACCAGCTCATTCATCCCCGCCTGCAGCGCCTTGTCGTGAACCGGCCTCGATTTGTCATGCGGCGCAGTCGCCGACGCCACGCCCGACACCGCGAGTCCGGCAATCGTCACCGCCGCCATCGCCGCGGCGACCACACCACGACGCCGGCGCGCGGGGCTCGGGCGGGTTCTGGCCGGGTGGTTGAGATCATTCGACAAGGGACACTCCTCTTGGGACGATTTGCGCTGACCTGCATAAGTGTTGCCGGCGCCCCGGCTCCTCACCACCCCGCGCGCTGCACACCTCCGGTACAGCCAGCGCTACCTCCGACGCCCCCGGAAGCCTGGGAACGGCATGGCTTCGGGCGCGGTGCGTTGATCGACCGCATCGCACCCGAACCATGCCGTCATATGACTTCCTGGGCGGAAGAGCCGCCCTTTCAGCCGGGCGTTAGTTCGCGCACAGCGCGGCGTCGACGAGTGCGCCCCGATCCGCGGCGACGGACTCGTCCTTCACCGACCCGTTGAGCGAGGTGACCGTGAGGGTCGCCGCGCGACCGTCATCGGTGGCCGCGTTGAGGGTCGCGTAGCCCGGGATGTCGCCGCCATGGCCCCACGCGACCCCGCCGCAGCTCAACGGCAGGCTGAAGATGCCGAGTCCGTAGCCCGGGCCCGACTTCGTCTCCTGGTTCAGCGGGATGGTGGTGCGCATCTGGGCCAACTGGGCCGGTTCGAGCAGCTTGCCGCCCAGCAGTGCGCGCAGGAAGGTGTTGAGGTCGTCGGGTGTGGAGACCAGCTGGCCGGCTGCCCAGCCCCAGCTCGGGTCCATGCGGGTGAAGTCGAACAGCTCCTTGGTCGTCGGGTTGCGCTGGTAGCCCTGGGGGTGCCGACCGCGGATGTCCTGCTCGCCGACCTCGGGCGCGTACGTGTCGCGCAGACCGATCCGCTCGATGACCCTGGTGGTCACCAGTTCGTTGAACGGGCGACCGGTGACCCGTTGGGCGATCAGCCCGGCCAGGACGTAGTTCGTGTTGCTGTAGGACCAGCCGCTGCCGGCGGGCCCGCCGTCCTCCCGTGCGTTCGCCAGGTCGAGCAGTTCGCGCGGTTCGAGGTAGACGTGCCGGTACGGGAAGAAGTCGCCCAAGGGCTCGAACATCGAGGTGGTGTAGTCGGGCAGGCCGCTGTTGTGCTGCAGCAGCTGGCGAACCGTGATCCTGGAGGCGTCCACGCCCTTGGCCCGCACCAGTCCCGGCAGGTACTTCTCGATCGATGCGTCGAGCTCCACCTTGCCCTCTCCGGCGAGCTGGAGCACGACCACGGAGGCGAACATCTTGCTCGCGCTGCCGATCCGCACCCTGCCGTTCACCGGCACCTGCTCGCCGGTCCGCAGGTCACCGAGCCCAGCCGTGTAGTGGCGTGTCCGGCCGCGATGGTCCCGGACAGCAGCCAGCGCTCCCGGGTGCCGGTCGACACCGACGAGCTTGTCGATGCTCTGCTGTACCGGATCGCGGCGGGGCTCGGCCTGGGCGGCTGGGATCGAGCCTGCGAACGCGAGACCGCCCGCCGCGACCGCTGCCGCCGTCATGGTGGCCATACGGCGATACCTCGAGGAATAAGGTCGATATCGTTGGGAAGAGGATGTGAACAAGGCAGACAACTCCTGGGCTCCACGGACGTCGGTCTTGCGATGACCGACCGGCTCCAGGCTGCTCATCTCCTCCCGAGTGGACAATCCAGCTCGCTGAACAACCGAGGTAGTGGTGGCACCCCCGAAGCCGGGGATGCCCTTGTCCCGGTGGGTGGGCGACGACGGGCAGCTCCACTCGCACCCACTGCGGGTTGTGCTGATTGGATAGGGTTCCGACCGGGGAGGTGGCATGGCACGGGTGTGGCAGCGCCTGTGGGCGTCGCTCGATGCCGCTGCGCGCCTGATAGGTGGCCTGGGCACGGCATTGCTCGCACTGGCCGTCCTCGTCTGGATCGGCGTGGTCGTGCTGCTCAGCTGCGTCGGTGTCGGCGTTCTCCTGGTGCCCTCCGCCCTGCGTGTGCTGCGGGCGGTCGCGAACCGGGAACGGGCCCGGCTCGATGTTCTCGACCCCGGCCCCGTGCCGCGCGAGGCGCGGGCCGCGGTGCGCGACGTGGCTGTGCGGCGTGAGCTGGCCTGGCTGCCGCTGCACGCCACAGCCGGCTTCGCCGTCGGGTTCATCGGAATCGCGATGCCGCTCACGATGCTGCAGAACACGACGTATCCGTTCTGGTACCGCTTGCTGCCGCCCGTGGACAACACCCCCAGCTTCATCTTCTGGGACATCTTCTGGGATGTCACAGACCTGACCGGCGCGTTGGTCGTGGCGCTGACCGGCGTGCTCTGCGGCGCCTTCATCGTCGTGCTCGGGCCGGCGCTCGTCCGGGTGCAGGAGTGGCCGGGCCGACACCTGCTGGTACCTCCCGCGGGCGCCGACTTCTCGTTGCGAGTCGCCGAGCTGACCGCCACCCGCGCCGCCGCTCTCGATGCGCACGCCGTCGAACTGCGCCGCATCGAGCGGTCGCTGCATGACGGCACGCAGAACCGGCTGGTCGCGGTGAACGTGCTGCTCGGCGCCGTGCGTCGGGCCGTGGACCGGGACCCCGCCGCGGCCCATGCCGCGCTGGACCTCGCCCAGGACGCCGCCGAACAAGCGCTCTCCGAGCTGCGTGCGGTGGCGCGCAGCATCCTGCCCCCGGTACTGGCCGACCGCGGGCTGGCCAGCGCCCTGGCCGGCCTCGCGGGCAGCTGCGGGGTGCCGTGCGAGATGGTGGTGCAAGTGCCGGGCCGGTGCGCCGCCTCGGTCGAGGCCACCGCATACTTCGTGGTGGCCGAGGCCCTGTCCAACGTGACCAAGCACAGCGGCGCCGCGAGTGCCGTGGTGGCGGTGGCCAGGGAGGGTGATCGGCTGCTGCTGCGGATCGGCGACGACGGTCGGGGTGGCGCGGACGAGAGCGGCGGGTCGGGCCTTTCCGGCATCCGCAGGCGGATCGAGGCGTTCGACGGGCGCTTCACCCTGGACAGCCCGCCTGGCGGGCCCACGACGATGCTAGTGGAGTTGCCGTGCGGATCGTGATCGCGGAGGACGAGCCGTTGCTGCGGGAGGGGTTGGCGCTGTTGTTGCGCGCCGAGTCGCTCGACGTGGTGGCCACAGTGGACACACCGGGATCGTTCCTGGCCGCGGTGGCCGAGCACGAGCCGGACGTCGCCATCGTCGACGTGCGGATGCCACCCACGCACACCGACGAGGGGATCGTGGCGGTCGTCGAGGCGCGGCGGCGCCAGCCCGGCCTCGCGGTGCTCGTGCTCTCGGCGTACGTGGAGCAGACGTTCGCCACCGAACTGCTGACCGGCGGCGCCAGCCGGCTCGGCTACATGCTGAAGGAACGAGTGGGGCGGGTCGACGAGTTCATGAGCGCGCTGCACCGGGTGGCCGGCGGCGGCACCGCCGTGGACCCCGAGGTGGTGGGCCAACTGCTGGCCCGCAACCCGCACACCAGCGCGCTGGGCAGGCTGAGCCCCAGGGAACGCGACGTGCTCGCGCTCATGGCCCAAGGACTCGGCAACACCGCCATCGCCGAGAAGCTCGTCATCACCGAAGGCGGAGTGCACAAGCACATCCGCAGCATCTTCGCGAAACTCGACCTCGCACCCGACGACCGGGCCGACCGGCGCGTCACCGCGGTCCTGCGCTACCTCGAGGGCAGCGGACCGAGGTAGCGCCGGTTCGTCGGCCGCCGCGGCGATCGATCGTTGCCGCCCCGGGCTTCGGGCGACGGGCTCGAGGCACTCCGGGAGCGCGAGGACGAGTGGCCGCGTTGTCCTGGCCGAGCGGTCGGCTCCGGTGCTGCGGGTGCGAACGGAGTTCCACACGACTGCGGAGTGTGAACCGAATCCAGAGCAGGCGGTGAAGCCGAGCGACGTGGACCTGCGGCACAGGTGCTCCGAACACCGCCGTCGGCACAGCTGCAGACACGGGCGCGTGGCTGCGTCCGCACGATCCCGACCATCACCCAGCCGGTGCTGACCGACAACGGCGGGGTCGGCTCAGAGCCGGTCCCCCTCCGCGCACAACGCACCAGAGCGACGGAGTCCGCTGCTCGGGCCGGTGATCAGCAGGCAGGTGAACCCTGGTCACCGTGGGGCTGACAACGGCACACGAGTTCGCAGAACCGAGCGAAGTCCTGCTGCGCTTCGAACTCGTCGCACCAGCGCACAGGATCGAGGTACAGCCTGCTCTACCTGACACCTGGGAGCCTGCGGTATCGGCGACGCCGGCGAACACAACTAACGTTTTCATCATGAACTTCTCACCCACCCGCAGCCAAGCACTGCTCGCGACGGTCCTGGTAGTCAGCGTCGCGGCCAACGTCGCCGCTCAAGCCCTCGGTCTGAGCCTCTACATCAGCGCCGCCTTCGGACTGATCGCCGTCGTCAGCGGCATCACGCTGTTCTCCAACTACCGCAAGAACCGTGCCGATCCGCAGAACTGAAGCGGCCGATGCCCGTTCATCACGGGCGGTCACCAGGACGGCCTGGGTGGCCGTCGGTCGTCGCGACGCAGATCTGGCTGCTTGCTTCTGGGGAAGTTGGAGATGCACACTCGTATGGCGCTGGTGCCTGACGGGTGGGAGGACCCACGGGCTGTCCCGCTGAGGCGCCCTGACCATCGATGATGACGGCGAGCACGGCCCGGCCTTGAGCGGTTTCCGATGGCCTGCGACGGCGGTGGCCGTCCGGACCGGACGGTTTCCGCGCAGCCAGCGGGAATCGCGCAGAGCAGGACGGTCCCCTGGGCCGGACGACGACTGATAGGGCGGTTTGAGCCATCACCGGCTCAAACCGCGGACTCCGTCGCACTCGTATCGCTGTGCTTGGTGCTGATCGCGGCGAACAAGCCACTGCTGCCGCTGACGGGAGCCAAGCGAGGACTCGTCGGCCTGCTCGCCGCGCTCGAGATCGGGCTGCTGGTCCAGGCTGTCGTCGGCGTCGTGCAGATGCTCGGCCTGGACAGGGAGATCGACCGGTTGCCGTTCGTCGGCTACCTCGCCGGACCGCCGCTGATCCTCCCGTCGCCGTCGTGTGATCGGCAGCGGAACGCACCCGATGGAGCGCGGGTGTGCTGGCGGCCGTTCGGGATCTACCTGGCCACTGCTCTGTGCCGCAGAGCGGTCTCTTACGCGTTGCTCGGACTCACCGCCACCCGACGCTATCCGATGTGGACGGTTCTACGTCGCACTGACCGTGCTGGAGGCGGTGCTCCACCTCGTTTCACTCGTGCTGCGAGGCGGTGCCGCGCAACGTGTTCCGTGGGCCAACATGTACGAGTACCTGTCCTCGTTCGGACTGGTCGCGGTGATCGCTTGGCCCTACGTGGTGTGGCGTCACGAGCTGCGGCGGCCATCGCTGTTCGTACTCCTGCCACTGGCCCTGTTGTTCCTCGCGGGCAATCAACTCTACTTCGAGGCCGCTCCGGTGCGGCCCGCCTTGCGGTCGTACTGGATCGCGATCCACGTAGCGGCGGCCCTGGTGGCGAGCGGCGTCTTCTTGCTGTCCAGCGTCATCAGCGGCCTGGGTCAACGTTGGTGGAATGCTCGCTGTGCTGTTCAACTTCTTCTACGTCAACCTCATGGTGTCCGGCCTGCACTCCCACGCCGGAACGGACTAAAGACGAAGAACTCAGGTGAGTGAGCCTTGAAGTTGCGGGCGAACACGCCGCCGACAAGCCGGGATGGACGGACGAGCGCCGGGGTTGAGCAGCACATCGACCTCGTGAGCCAGCAACAGGTCCGCGAGTTCCACGGCATTGACGTGCTCCCAGTGGTCGGCACGCACCCGGCTCTGGTGCGACGGTGCGGTAGCCACGAGCAGCAACGGCACGTCGTCCGGTGACGGCACGACGATCGGTGTGTCCCGGTCGTTCAATGCGGCCGGGAAGTTCGACTCTTCGATCACTGAGAACAGGGACTCATTGGTCACCGCGCCGCAGGCGGCCAATCGAAGCGCCGCACCCACCGGGTCGGTCAGAGATCCGGGACTGAACGGCTCGTAGTCCGGGTTCGGGTGGAAGGTGCTCAGCCCGCCTCCGGCGGACGCGAGCCACCCGCCGACGATGGCAGCCACCAGCACGCCGCGATCAGCATTCTCTGGCTGCCAGGCGGGATCGTCCAGCAAGGCCCACTGTTCCCCAGTCTCGTTCGGTGCGCTCCTCTTCCCCTTCTGGTCGTCCACAGGAACTCTCAGCCCTGGTCGTCCAGCTCCCGGAACACCGCCGTGGCCTCCCGTTCGTCATCGCTCCGTTTGGCGACCTCCTCGCCGAACGGCTCTCTCCACAACCTCTATTCCTGGGCATGCTGACCTCTCCTGGGGTTGATCAGCATGTAGTCCAGTGATCCGACTTCGCGAAACCCAGGGCACATCATGGTGGCGTATGGGGTTTGGTAGGCGAGTAGGACTCGTCGCCTCCGAAGGTCGACCTCGAAGTCGGTCGCGGATTCGGTGCCGCGGAGTAGCGCCGGTGCTGACCTCGGGTACTCGCTGACGTGGCACGGATCACCTGGGCCGGGGGTTGAGTGTGCCTGGCGCAGGGCCGCCCAGTACGCGACAGCCACGCTGACACGGGAGCCGGTACCAACCAGCGTGGTCAGGGTTAGCGGGTGCGGAGAGTCGCAGCGATAGACGACCCGACAGGGTGAACGGTTCTGGAGCAATGTGGTTGGCCCTGTTTCGGGCCATTCCAGGCCGGGCTCCAGATTTACTCCAGTTTCGGAGCCGCAGTCCACAGTGGACGAACAAACAAGATCGCCCGCTGACCAAGTTATCCCAGGTCAGCGGGCGATTCATGTTCTGTATCAAATTGTGGAGTTGAGGGGACTCGAACCCCTGAGTTTCACACTACCAGTGCCGTTCAACAAGCTCACTGACCAGCGCAAACAGAGAACCACCACGTCAACAGGTGTCGTTCACCGCCGTTCGAAGCCGCCGCACGTCGTTCAACTCCACCGCATGCTCCAGATCTGCTCCACCCACCGCAGCATGAATGGCGGCAGACGCCGGACTCAATGTCGAACATGCGTCCCCACGTGTGGTGCGGAACTCGGTCCGCACCCGCAGCGCCGACGGCAACCGCCTGGCCCATCATGCGCCCCGCTCGTGCCATGCCGCGGCCGTCGCCTCGTCCGGAAATCCAGAGCCCTCGGATCGTCCAGGTCGCAGACGGCCTGGAACCCCTCATCCCACCGTCGCCGCTACCGCCGCGGCACGGGCCCCGCGGGCAACGGCAGAAGGCCCGCACGCTCGTCGCACGCGACTCGGCACTCGCGCGGGACCTCCGGATCGGCCGACCAGGCCTGCCACGGCAGTACGACGACGGCCTGGTCGACACCAACACCGCACCACCGTCCGTCATCGCGCAATACTGCGGACTCGACGACCGCGCCGCCGAGCCGATCGCACGCGCCCACCAACAGCACTCCTTCCCCTCCCAGTACCTTCGATGAGCTGCTCGTCTTCACCGAGCTGTACGTCAGCGCGAGACCTAATCCGCGAACGAGCGGTTGCTACTCCCGCACACGTCGTCCAGCAGCTCACGGCCAAGCCGGGTCGACGGACGCCCCTCGGCGATGAGGATATCCGTGGCGATCGAGTGATACGTCGATCACGTAGCGCTCCCTGTCCGCCACTTGCGGTATGCATCCATCGTGCGAACCGTCATGCCACGCCTCCCTAGAGGCTTTCGCAGTTTGCTCGGAGAGCAGAAGTGGGAACGCCTGCTCGATCAGGGCGTAGATCGTGTTCACGATCCCCGAGTCCCGCTACTACGACAAGGAGAACCTGGGACGACAGTCCTCGCGGTGGTCTCCGGACGAGTGAAGGTCTATGGCACCGAGCGAAACGGAGGGCGTGTGCTGCTCGCCTTGCGCGGCTCAGGAGACCTCTTGGGCGAGATCGCAGCGCGCTCCGCTTCACCCCGCACGGCGACTGTGGAGACGATCGATCGGTGCACGGTCCGCACGCTGTCGGCCGATCGCTTCAAGGCCTTCCTTCAAGAACAAGACGGTGAAGCCGCTCTCACCGACTACTCGATCGCAAAACTGTCCCAGACCGTTCCCTACCAGGTAGAACTGGTTCATTTCAGTCCTGAGCGCAAGATCGCGCGCCTATTGCTCGAGGTCGTCGCGCTGGCCGACGAGGCATCCTCGGACCCCGAACGTGTGCCGTTCTCCCAACAGGAGGTCGCCGACTCGCTGGGCATGGCTCGCAGCACCGTCGCGCACTACGTGCGACGTCTCAAAGCCTGCGGAGCTTTGCGAGCCGGTCCGCGCCTGTCTGTGGCGAACCCGGAACACCTGAAGACCATTGCCGGACTGTGACCCACGCCACAATCAAACTGTCCGATGGCGGACATCCCTCCCGATCCACGATCGCCAAGCTCCTCGCCAAGCACACAACGAGGAGGAAGACGTGGTCCACAAGGCGTCCGAGCTGCCGCCCTACCGCGCTCTGCTGGTGGTGGACATCAAGGACTTCAGCGGTGTGCCAGGGGTGCACCAGGCTGAAGTGACCGACCTGGTGCCGGTGGTTCTGCGGTCGGCTTTCGAACGCTGCGGCTTGACCGAGGTGTGGTCCGGGAAGCGCTTCATCATCAGCACCGGTGACGGTTGTGCGCTGGGCTTCCCGTCCGCGGTGCTCCCGCTGTTGCTGAACCCGTTCCTCCAAGCTCTGCAGGACGAGTTGGACTACCGCGCCCAAGTGCACGCCGACCCGGTGCCGCTCCGGATGCGGGTCAGCATCAACGTCGGCGCAGTCACCGATTCCGGTCGCGAACTGCTCAGCGAGGGCAGCGGAGCGTCGCGGGTGGAGACCCACCGACTGCTGGACGCCGAGCCCGTGCGCGACCTGTTGACCCGCTCCGGGCCTGCTACCCGCGTCGCGGCGATCGTGTCCGCCCGCGCTTTCGAGGATGTCGTGGCCAGTGGCTACACCGGAGAACCCAAAGATTTCTACGTACCGGCGCCAGTACAGGTCAAGCAGCTGACCGACGTGGCGTACCTCAGGGTTCCGTCACCGACCGGCGACCTGCTGCACAGCGGATTCCTGCCACGCGCCGAACCAAGCGAAGATAGCGTCAACGAGCACGCGGGCTCCGAAGACCGCCAGCACGCGGCCGGCTCCACAACCAACAGCGCTCAAGACGTGCGAGGAAATCTCACTCAGAGTCGCGACCACGTCAACCACGGGAACACCAACTACACCTTCCACGGTGCGGGCAACGTCAACAGCGGTCCGGGCACCCAGTTCAACGGCGCCGATACCCGGTACTACGACAAGCGCAGGTCGTGATGACCGACATCGACGCGCCGAGGACAACCAGCTACGACTTCCACGGCACGGGCAACGTCAACAGCGGCAGCGGCACGCAGAACAATTACATCCACATCCCGTTGCGGCGGCGTCGGGAGTTGCGCGTCGTTGCAGGCGAGGAGATCCGCCGCTTGGCGGGTCGGTTCGTCCGACCGGAGCGGTTCCCGTTCGACGTGTTCACCCGGTCCAACACTGCTGTCCTGACCGGCCAGGACGGATCAGGTAGGCGCACTACGGCGCTGATGTTGCTGACCGACGTCGGCAAGAACGACGTGGACCGGTTGCGGGTGCTGGACGACAGGACCGACGATCCGGACAACCCCGCCTTCAACGTCGAGGAACTGCGCCCCGGTGAGCCGCTCCTGCTCGACTTGTGCGAGACGGACGAGGGTCGCGTTCGCGAACTGCAGCCGCAACTGGAGTTCTACCGTACGGCCGTGGCCGACAAGAAGGCCCGCTTGGTCGTAGTGGTGCGCCCCGACCAAGTCGAGCACTTGGCAGATTCCCTGGCCGCACTCGTCGTGAGGTTCGAGCGTCCCGACGGCACCGCGGTCCTGCGAGCGCACCTGGCTTCCGACGGCATCAACCTCCCCGACTCACTGCCCGCCGCAGACCGGCTGCCGGATTACCTGCGGAATTCTGCGGTGGGCGCTATCGCGGCCTTGGCTCGGCTGACTGTCGAAGCACGCGACACGGGACGCGGCACAAGCCTGCCGGAGTGGCTGTCCGCAGCACTGGGAGCCCAGCTCGAACGGGCCGCCCAGGCCGCGAAGCTGTTCACCGACCAACAACGGGCTTCGGCGCGAACCCTGCTGGTCGTTGCCGCCTTCCTTCCCGGAGCACCACTGGAAGCCATGGTCTCGGCCGAAGCCGTCTTCGGCGGAATGGTGAAACTCCCCCGCGAGGACCGGCACGTCCTGGAGGGCGCCCACTTGGCCGAGCGCATGGCACAGGTGAGCCTGCGCGTCGACGCGCGTCGCACGGTGGAGTTCACCGACCTCGCCATGGACAGCGCCCTGCGCACCCACTTCTGGACCTATTTCCCGGATCTGCGGGACCGGGTGGAGCAATGGGTGCACGCCGTCCCCTCGTTGCCGACCATGCCCTACCGGGCCGCGGCCGACCTGCTGGACCGGTTCGCCGAACTGCTGCTGATCACAGGTCCTCCCGAGCCGCTGATGAAGTTGGCACGCAGGTGGACCGGCGACGACGCCAAGCGCAAACCGGAGTTGGCCGCACAGGCACTGGCGATTGGCCTGCGCCATGACAGGTGGTCGAAGAGGTTCAGGGATTACGTCTACCTTCGCTCCCGCGAACCCGACCTGCCGGTTGCGTTCGCCCAGGTGCTGATAGCCGTGTGCGTGGAAGACATCGCTCCGAACCAACCGCCGCAGGCGCTGGTCCGGCTGCACCACTTCACCCGTCACAACGACAGGTCGGTGCGGTCTGCCGCACATGACGCGCTGATCGGTTCCGTGGAGCGCTACGGGTTCCAGCGCTGGCTGCTCTACCGGTTGGTTCGAGGTGACTTGAAAGAAACCGACCGCGACATCCTGCTTGACCTCGATGTGCCCTCGCGTATGGCGCACGAGTACCACACGAGGCGCAACCTGCTGAACCTGTGGCAGCAGTTGTTCAGCGTCACCACGCACGACGTCCCGCCCGCGAAGTTGTGGGAGTGGATCGGCGGGGATCCGGCACTGGTGGTGGAGGCATGTAACGGTCGGGTGGTCCTGCTCAACGAGCTCTTCGTGCTGGCGCGGGCCCAGGTAAGGCAGGCCGAGGACCCAGTGGCACGGCGCACGACCGTCGACCGTACCCGAACGTTGTTGCGGCACATCAACATGGCACTGCACATCGGTGGATCGAAGGGACAGGGATGGACAGGAGCATGAGGGAGACGGCAGCAGGTGCGGCAATCTCCCTGTTGTTGCCGATCTGCGTAGGTGTGATCTTCGAGTGGGCCGCCTGGATCACCGCCGTGGTGGTGATCGTCTTGCTCGCCACCACAGCGGCAGTGGTGCTGCGTCGCCGCCAACACCGCGTCCAGCAGAGCATGCTGGCCGAGCAGTGGCGGTATGAACGCGAACAGGAGCGCGCCCAGCAGCAGGCGCCGCCGTCCGAGCCACCCCCGGCACCCGACCCGCCTGCCACCACGACGATCATCCCCGTGCGCCTGCCCAGCTCAGTCGACGAAATCCCGTTCGCCTTCGCCTGCACCGTGCACTGGCTCCCACAGCGGTACGGCTCTGGGATTGTGCACGCCGAACCCGCGGCTCTAGCCATTCAAGCGGTGCTCGAAAGAGCTCGCCAAGTGACCGAACTGCACCATCCGGAGGACAGCGACGCCGCTGCGTACGTGCTGGCATCCGCACTAGGCGACTCGACGCCCGATCGCACGAACGCGGTCACGGCCTGGGCAGAGTCGATCAAGCTGACCGTTGGCGAGGAACACCGCACCCACCTGCAGGACTTGACGGCGTTGCGCAGGCAGCGGCAACTCGACGTGCTGCGGATCGACAACGAGCGAATGGTGCGCTCCTACCTGGGCGAGGAAGTGCTTACCAGCGTTGGCAGCACCGTGGTGTGGTGGCTGGCCCAAGACCGGACAAGAGTCCGGGAGACAGTCGACCTGATCGGCACACTCGCACAACTGTCGGCTGCGGCCAACAACGCGAAGGTGGACGGCGCGTTCCAGCACCTGATGCCCGAACACCTGCGGCCAACACCGGTACAACACGAGATCCCCTTTGAACCGGCCAACGGCAGCTCCGGCGATTCCAACGGTCACGCGGTGTTCGTCGTGGACAGCTCGGGCACCATCGACAACCACGCCGAGCCGGTAAACGGTTCGGACGACTTGCTCCCCAGTCCGGGTGACGAGCACAACACCCTGTTCGGGCACCACCTGGCAGATCTACTGGATCGCCACGAACATTCGGACCTCGCCGATAAAACACGCCACCGATACGATGTGCACGAGTGGCCCACGGAAGGCACGCGCGAACCGGACACGGACGATTAGCGACAGCGGAGCAGCGGTCACAGCCGTAACCCGCTGACCGCCGCTCCGCTTCAGACTGCACCGGCTACTGCTGGTAAGGCACCCAAGAGCCCCCGGCCGACGCGCAGGAGGTGCACGAGCGGTTGCTGCCCTTCCTACCCACTACGGTCGGATGTCCAGTCCGACGAACCTGCATTGGCAGCTCCAGATCGGTCTGCCACGCTGCGCTCGGTGGCGCATCGGATGCCCTGGCACACCTGGAATCGATGCTGGAGATCCAGGCAGCGGCAACTCGGCGCCACCGACAACAAGGCCATCGAACTGCACCGGGATGCAGCCAGATTGCAGGCATCGACGGGAGACACGCGGGGAGCCGCGGCACAGGTTCGCGCGCTCCTCGTGGACCTGTGGTCCTCACATCCACGGAGAAGCGAACTGCGCGCGATGCTGAGCCGGTTCACGGGTTGACGCCGCTCCTACCGGTTCACACCACTCCGCCTGTGGATCGTCAGCGTCCGGCGAAATCGTGCTTCCACTCCTCCAGCACCAGCCAGAACTCCCGCGACCAGGGCATGGACAACGGATCGAAGGAGTAGCTCGTCTCCGCCGCGTGCCGCCACAGTGTTTCAGCGCGTTCGACTTCCTCCACCAGGAGGCGGGCCGTTGCCAGGTGGCGCCGAGCGGCGACGTAGTCCCGCTCCTCCACGCGTCCGTGAAGGCAGGCCAAATCTCCCACGTCAGGCACTTCTGCAGAGTCCGCAGGTGATCACCGGTCTCCTGAACGACCATTCCGCTCACGTGCTGCGCGGTCTCGTCGACCTGCCACTCCACTTCACCGATCCGGTCGTCGTCCCAACCATGCCTCTCGATCGACAAGCGGCTGAATCCTATTGCCAGGGAGGCGGAAGACGTCCGATCGCCGCGCTACTGGACGCGTTGCCGACGAACCGCGATAACGCTTGTCCCCTGGCGGAACTCCGTGCCGGTGCCACGTGCATCCGAATCAAGGTGTGACGGGACCGTCTCTCCGGGCGTGACGAAGTGCGTCGACCTCGACGTGGTGGCGGCGGGCGGCCGGGTCGTCGAACTGAGCGAACAGGACTGCCGCCTCGTCGAGGACGCCCGCCGCCGCTCGTACGTCTTCCGCGTCGATCAGGACGGTCCCCAGGTTGCGGAGGGCCACCGCCAACCGCCACTGCTCACCGGATTGCCGGAACACGTCCACCGCATAACGGTGGAACGCGGCGGCATCCGCAGGTCGCCCCGATCGCCGGTATGCCTCACCGATGGCGTCCAGGACAGCAGCCTCCCGAACCTTGTCCCCTAACTGCCGCTGGAGCGACGCCGCGCGCTGGTAGAGGACCAGGGCTTCATCGGGGTCATCGAGGGCCAGGGAGACCTGCCCGGCCTCCAGCGACCAGAACGCCTCCCACGCCTGGTTCTTGCGATCCCTCGCGATCGACAGCGCGTCGCCGATGAAGCGGTGTGCTTGATCCGGAATGCCGAGCAGGCGGTGCGCATGGCTCAACCCGCGCAACGCGTCGCCTTCGCCACCGGGGATCGACAGGCTCCGGTACCCGGCCAGAGCGGCGCGGAGCAGTGGGACGGCCTCCGCTGGGCGGTCGAGGTCGATGAGGGCGTTGGCGATGTTGTTTGACGCCACCGCTGTCCAGTAGCCGTCCGCCAGGTCGTCCGCGATCTCATAGGAACGCCGGAAGTGCTGCAGCGCCATGTCCGGTTCGTGGTTGCGCAGGTGCGCCAGGCCGAGCGCATTGGTGGACGCGAGTTCGCCACGCCGGTCGCCGATCTCCTGCCTGATCGACAGCGCCAGCGTCTGGTGTTCGATCCCCTCGGTCCGGTTCCCCTGCTGCGTGTGCGCCTTGCCGAGACTTTCCAACGCGTCCGCTTCGCCGCGGCGGTTCCCCGATCGGCGAGCCGCGTCCAGACCCGCCACGCCAGTCGTGATCCAGTCGTCGAAGTGGTTGTAGCGGGCGTAGATCTCGCGCAGGATGTCGGCCAGTAGCGCCACGACCTCGTTACGCCCCTGCTCGTCCAGGACGCGGATCACCGACCGGAGGTTCCGGCGCTCGTGTTCGTACCAGGCGAAGGCGTCCTCGTGGTCCGCGAACACCGGGGCAGATACCTCCGGAGGCAGCACCGGCAGTTCGCGGGCAGTGGCTTCGGGGATCAGCGTCCGGACCGCGTTCCACACCGTGTGCAGGTACCAGGTGGCCAGGCGCTCCAGCGCCGCCGTCGCCGACTCCGGTGACTCCTCAGTTCGCGCCTGGTCCTGCGCGTAAAGCCGGAGCAGGTCGTGGAACTCGTAGCGGTCCGGTGCCGTGCTCTCCAGCAGGTGCGCGCCGGCCAGATCGTCCAGCAGGCGCCGCGCGGTGGGCACGGGTTCGCCGAGCAGCACCGCGACGGCCGCGGGCCCGAAGTCGTCACCGGGGTACAGACCGAGCATGCGGAACAGCCGACTCGCTCCCTTGGACAGTGCCCGGTAGGACCACGCGAAGACGGTGCGGACGGCATCGCTGTCGTCCGATCCCAAGGCGTCCCACAGGCTCGACTCGTCGCGCAGTTCGGTGATCATGTCCCGCAGTGACGTCTGCGGTTTGCCGATCGCCCGCTCCGCCGCTATGCGCAGCGCCAATGGCAGACGTGCGCACAGCCTGGCCAGTTGTGCCAGGTCTTCGTCGTCGTCCTGGGGGCGGTACTCGTGGATCAGTTCCCGCAGCAACGACACGGCCTCGTCGAGCGGCAGGATGTCCAATCGCAGACGACGTGCGCCGTCCCGGGATACGAGGCCGGCGAGTTTGTCGCGACTGGTCACCAGCACGAGGCAGCCGGCGGTACCCGGCAGGAGCGGCCTCACCTGGGTCGGCGACGCCGCGTTGTCCAGCAGGATCAGAAATTTGCGTCCCGCGAGGAGGGACCGGAACAACGCCGAGCGTGCGTCCAGGTCGCCCGGCACGAGGTTGCCGGGCACTCCCAACGCGCGCAGGAAGCGATCGAGCGCCTCGTCCGGGCCGATCGGCAACCCGGCGTCATAACCGCGCAGATTCACGTAGAGCTGACCGTCCGGGAAGTCACCGGCGACTTGGTGCGCCCACCGCACAGCCAGCGACGTCTTGCCCACACCGGCGGTGCCGACCACTACCCACACCACGACCCGGTCCGCCACCTCCGCCGATGTCAGCGTGAGCGATTCGAGGTCGTCGAAACGGTTGACGAAACTGCGCACGTCGGCAGGCAGCTGTCGTGGCATCGGGGTAGCGGGGCGTCCGGAACGGTGGAAATGCACACCGCCGATCACATCACGGGCTTGGACGACGTCTTCGGCTGATCCGCTCAGGTCGTTGTGCGATTCACCCCAGCTGTGCCTGTCGCGTCCCGTCATGACCTGTCAGCCCGCCAAAGGCAATTGCCCGGCCGCCTCACGGTCGAAGAACGAGCCGAGTTCTTCACCCTGGTCGTACAGAGAGCCCACGATGTCACCCCAACGCCTGACCTGATCGAGAACAGTGCACTTCACCGCGCCACTTAACGCGCCCTCATCGTCGTAGAGCACCTGGTAGGCGATGGTCCGCCCGAGGAGGAAGAGTTCGGGGAGCACCGTGCCGCCGGTTTCGAGCGCACGAACCTGATCGCGCTCAACCACCCGGATCTTGCCGCCCACCTGGTAGCGGACGTGGAGTGAGGTCAACTCCCAGAGCAGGTACGGCGTGATCGGTTTCTCCACCACCCGCACACGACGCACCTCCATGCCCTTGTCGCTGATCCTGCGCTCGTAGGCAGCGATGTTCGCGCGCCCCTCCTCCAGCAGGTCGAGCGATCTCCGCCAGTCGTTGCGCCTGGACGCCTCCCAACTCTCGTTGGAGGACTCGACGAACTCCTGACGCCGTTCCAGCTTCCAGTTCACGCCGCTGTTGTCGTGCCAGAAATTGTTCTTGAAGTCGTCGAGGTACTCGTCGACGCTCAGTCTGGTGCCGCTCAGGACAAGCTCGGAATCACTCATCGGCGATGTCCGTCTTGGCTGCCCGCAGCATGACGCCGGGGATCACGACGAGTTTCTCGTCCGCACCGATGTAGACGCCGTCGGGTAAGCGGGATGCGTAGTCCGCTGTGAGGTCTCGACCGATGACCGCGATGTCACCGTTGGCCAACTCCCAGATGTCCGGGCAGGAAGGGTCGTCGTTGGTGACGCCCAACTGAACAGCTGACCTGCCAAGTCGTTTGGCGAAGTGCGCGACGGGGTCGGCTTCCCAAGGGCGACTCATGAAATCCCCTTGCGTTCGATGCGATTCTGGAAATGCTGTATGGCGACACCTGTTCGGGCAAGTTCGTCCATCTGGTCTTTGATGTTAGTGAACACCCCACAGCGCCAGTCCGCAGAAATGCAGTTTCAGCGACTGTTCCTTCGAAGAAGGGACCACGTACAGGTGTATTGGAACACGTGATCGACCGGCTATTATTCACATTGAGTGCATTTGCCGACTCCCGCCCCTCCATCTGGGCGACACACTTCCGGACCAGGCACCGCTGTGTTGGTTACACCAGGGGTGCCGCACCTACCTGGCTCTGGTGAAACGAAGACGTGGTCATGAGCGATCACCACGAGGTGCGCGGTATTGAGTTCGGATTCGGCGGAGCACTGTGATACCCGCCGTGGTGGAGGGGCCCCAGCGGTGCGAGCCCGGTTGCGATCGGCGCGGCGGTCGCTGCCCACTCTCGTCGGACATCCAGCCGTTCTCCGACCTCGCAGTCCGCCTCGGCATCGAATCCTGATCGGAAAAGAGACCACGTGGTCCTGGCACGCGAGACGACCCTTCAGGAACTGCTGGAGGGGTCGAAGCAGTACCAGATTCCGCTGTACCAGCGGACCTACTCCTGGGAGACAGCGCAGCTCAAGCAGCTGTGGGAGGACGTCATCCAGCTGGCCGAGGACCGCGCGCACGACCGCGAGCTGACCCACTTCATCGGCTCGGTGGTGCTCACCCCCAGCCCGACCAACGGGCCTACCGGCGTGCCGGAATTCCTGGTGATCGACGGCCAGCAGCGGCTCACCACCCTCTCCATCCTGCTGTGCGCCATCCGCGACCACCGGGCAAAAACGGAGAGCAAGGAGCACCGCGAGCGCATCGACGAGCAGTACCTGATCAACAAGTGGCGTCCGGGGCAGCAGCGGTTGAAACTCGTCCCGACGCAGGCGGACCGCGCCGCCTACCTCGCCTGCCTCGACTCCACCCCGCAGGCGGGCGGGACCGACCGCATCGGCGCCGCCTACCGGTTCTTCTCCGCGCGACTCGCGAGCGCGGACGATCCTGAGGACCCACACGACATCGAGCGGATCGAGAACGCGGTGATCTCGGGCCTCGGTCTGGTCTCGGTCACAGCGCAGCAGGGCGACAACCCCCACCGCATCTTCGAATCGCTCAACAACACCGGCCTGCGCCTGACCCAGGCAGACCTACTGCGCAACTACCTGTTCATGCGGCTGCCCACCCGCGGTGAGGTCGTCTACCAATCGCTGTGGCTCCCCCTCCAGGACAACTTGAACCGCGACCAGTTGGAGCTGCTGTTCTGGCTCGACCTGGTCCAGCGCGACCCCCGTGCCAAGCAGTCCAACACCTACACCGGTCATCAGCGCCGGCTGGGCCGGATGACCTCGGAAGAGGATGTCGAGCGGGAGATCGCCAGGTTCAGCAGGCTCGGGCAGCTCCTACAGACGATTCTCGACCCGTCGCGTGAGCCGGACCCGGAGGTGCGGCACCGCCTGGGTCGGCTCAGCGCGTGGGGCACGACAACCGTGTACCCGGTGCTGTTGCACCTTCTGGACCGGCGGGCAAGCGGCACAGCGGACTCCGCGCAGATCGCGGCGGCGATGCGGTACCTCGAAAGTTACTTCGTCCGTCGCGTCCTCATCGGTCGCGCCACGACCGGCGTCAACCGGACGCTGCTGTCGATGGTGACCGAGATGGATTCCGAGGCTCCAGTCGACCACGCTGTTCGCCGTTATCTGGCGACCGGCCGCAAGCACTACGCAAGTGATCGTGAGATTCGGACGGCGGTCCGGTCCATGCCCTTCTACCTGAACGGGCGCCCGCACCAGCGCACCCTGGTGCTGCGGTGGCTGGAGGAGACCTACGGCAGCAAGGAGCCGGTGGACCTGTCGACGCTGACGATCGAGCACGTGCTGCCCCAGACGCCGACCCAGTCGTGGCAGGACGTCCTGGCCGAGGACATGGAAGCAGGCGAGGAGTTCGAGCAGGTGCACGAGGCTCTCCTGCACACCCTGGGGAACTTGACGCTCACCGGCTACAACTCCACGCTCAGCAACAGCCCGTTCGAGAAGAAGCGCCTGAAGCTCGCCAGCAGCGGCGTGCGAATGAATCAGGAGATCGCCGAGCAGGAGCGCTGGGGACGACCGCAAATCCAGGAACGTGCGGACGCGCTCGCCGAGCGGGTGATCGCTGAATGGCCCGGCCCCGACGCGCATAAAGACGACTCGCCAGAAACGGCATGGGACGTGATGAACCAGGCGTTGGCGGAGCTGCCAGCCGGGTCTTGGACCACCTACGGCGATCTCGCCGCCCTGATCGGCAGCCACCCCGTGTCCATCGGCCAGCGACTCGCCACCACCCCCGCCCCTCACGCGCACCGGGTACTGCAGTTTGACGGCAAGGTGTCGCCGAACTTCGCCTGGCTCGACCCGACCCACACCGACGACCCGCGAGACCTGCTGGGAGCGGAGGGGGTGACGTTCGACCATCGTGGGCGGGCGGACCAAGCCCAACGCATCACCACGAAAGGACTTGCCGTGCTCATCGGCGCCGACGTCCCGGACCCGGTTCACGAACCCGAGCAGGGTCAAGACCCGGCGTTGCGCGACCGCTTCCTCGATCAGCTCGCGGAACGACAGGGACACGACATCGCCAAGGCGGTGATCGCGGTGCTCAACGCGTGGACCGGGAGCGGCGGGCACCTCGAATACGGCGTCGAACTGGAGACGTCGTGCTTCCTCATGTCCCGCGCGAAGTCCCACCCCGATGGCAACATCTGGCCCGCGGCCATCTACCCGAGCGGCAAGTTCGAGGTCGTGTTCCAGCACCTCAGCAGACGACCGCCTTTCGACGACCCTGCTCAACGTGAGGAGCTGCGGCAGCGACTGAACGGCATCGACGGTGTCGACCTGCCCGCAGCGAAGGTCGACCTGCGACCGGGTTTCGAACTGGGCGTCCTGCTCGACGCACCGGCACGCGAGCAGCTCATCGAAGTGCTCGGCTGGTTCCACGCAGTCGCCAGTGATGACCAGCTGGCCGACAGCAACGTTTCGTGACATGCAAGGCGCGCCCGCCGCGACAAGGTGACCTTTGAGGGACGACAGCGGGTCCACTTCACCTGAAGAGCGCAGAGTGCCCCACGACGATGAATTCGGAATAGAGCGGAACAGACGGGGGCAGGGCACCCGGACTGTGGGAGGAGATCGCATGCAGGACCCTTCGGACTCGACGGAAATCGCCGAGCCTGACAAGACCAGCTGGAGCGACATGACCGACTTACCTGTTGTGGACGATCCGACGGCTGACTCGAAGACGTCAACGGTTCTGGTGGAGGTGCTCCCAGGGGTGGCTGTCATCGCCGGTGAGATCCCGCCGGAGCTGAAGCCCGATCTGATCGACTTCGGGATCGTGCCCGCTGCCGACCGCAAGCAGATCTCAGCGATCCTCGCCTCGATCGGCAACGCGGCGACGGTGGTCGGCAATCTCGGAAACGCGTTCGCCAACGTGCAGGGGCTCTACCGGATCGGCGGCACGGCACAGGCCCTGCTGAACAACGGCGCGACGCTCGCAGTCAAGGACGGCGGGAACCTCGGAGCGGTGATGGGTTCCGGCCGCGTCCTGCATCAGGCCCGCTTCTACCCCGTGAGTGCGGTGAGCAAGGCGCCGATCGCGGCCTCGGTCGGGCCGGCGCTGGCCATGATCGCCCTTCAGATGATGCTGAATGAGGTCACGGGCCTCGTCAGGACCAACCTCGCGGTGACAAATCAAGTGCTCACCACCATCCGCAAGGAGCAGTGGGCCGAACTGACGGGGCTCGTCGCCGCCATCGATCGCGCGGTCGACCAAGCACGAGAGATCGAGTCGGTCCCGGCATCCCTGTGGGAGGACGTCGCGGGCAGTGGAGCGCTGCTGCGGAAGCAGCTCGAGCTCTACCGGGGGAACGTCCGCGACCACGTCAGTCAGATCAGTCGGGCCGACGCACGCAGCCACCGCGAATACTTGCAGACCAACGGCAAAGTGGTCGCCTTCGACGTCCACGCCCTCCTGTCCTCACTCCAGGCATGGACCGGGTACCACGCGCTTCGCGCCGCGAGGGCGAGAGCCGCTGGACGCGAGGACGCTACCGAGGCGCACTACGCCGAGATCATCGCGCGCGACACCCGCGCGGAGTTCGACTCCGCTCTCACCGAGACGACGAGCCTCATCGACGCGCTGACGCGAGAGTTGCGGATCACCGCCGAACTCGCCGTCCCCGACTCGTGGCCGCTACTGGGCAAGCGGAACGACGTGAAGGCAGCCCGCGAACTCTCAGCCCAACTCCTGGAGGCGATCAAGCCCCTCGCTGACGCTCTCCATCCGCCAGTCCCCCCACTCGACGCTCCGGGCGTCGTCTGCGCACCCGAATCGCTGGATTCCGAACCGTACCTTCGCATTCTGCGCTGGATCTTCGAAGACGGTGAGTCCTTGCGCGTCCTCGGCTTCCCCGACCAGCTCGTTACCGTCAGTCCCATTTCCGCGATCGTCGGCGGTGCGATGGACATGTTTTCGGCGGCAGCAGACAAGTCCACGGCGAAAACACTGGTCGCCGTCACGGATCGCCGCATCATCACGGCCAAGCCGAACGCATTCCTCGAGCAAGCCGAGATCCGTCACGACATCCCGATCGACCAGGTGCGATACGTCCG
Source organism: Umezawaea sp. cmx-9-4 (assembly GCA_049997955.1). Taxonomy (GTDB): domain Bacteria; phylum Actinomycetota; class Actinomycetes; order Mycobacteriales; family Pseudonocardiaceae; genus Umezawaea. Next base: position 400,510 of record JAEBDY010000008.1, read on the forward strand.
AGCAACAACCGCACAGGACAAGAACTCACGCTCGGCGATCGACCTCATCACACGCGACGAGAACATCCGGTGGCTCTTCCACACCGACATCGACAACACTCAAGTGGACGCGCTCGCCGCCGTGCTCGCCGAGTCCATGACGATCCCGGACGCCGAACGCGATGAGCTTCAACGGCGGCGCTACGCCTCCCTTAAGTCGGGCGAGCCGAGTGGGAGCAACGAAACGGCGTCTACCGAACCGCCTGAAACCAAGGCCACGACCTGACCACCGCCCCGCAAATCAGGGCGCGCGGTTCAAAACACCCACCAGGCTTGGTCTGCCAGACGATCCGTGCACCACAATCACAACCGACGCACTAAACGCACCACCTCAACGAACTGCGCCCAATAATCACCAATCGATGTCAACTGCGGCGAAGTGCAGCCAACAAGCTGAGCCTCACTCTGCCAGCGCGGTCCATCCAACGCCCTGACCAGCACAAACAGAGAATCAGCACGTCAGCCGGTTCCGTTCACCGCCGTTCGGAGCAGTCGCATGCGGTTCAACTCCACCGCCTGCTCCAGTTTTACTCCACACACCGCAGTGTGAGTAGGGCGACCAGGCGCGGAGCTCGACCAGCGAGCACACGGTTCCCAAAGGCGGCACGAAACCTGATCCGCGCCCACGGCGCCGCCCACTCAGTCGATGAGCTGCATGTCTTCGCCGAGCTGGGCATCGGCATATGAGACCTTGGGACGTGCCGGACGGCTGTCGTTCCACGCGACCGGCTACCAACGGCGGCACGGGCCAAAGAGGTCGACGCGGGACGTCTAAACGCTGGTCAAGAAGGATTTGGCGATCTCGGGGCAGGATCCGCAGCGTGCGATCGAATCGCTGCGCGCCGCGTAGACGTTGTGCCTCAGCCGACGTAGCACTTCTTCAGGAAGTGCCAGCGCAAGTGCATTGCCTAACTTTTTCTGCTGGTTGACGGCCACACAGCACTCACGGTATGGCTGAGTGGGACGAGGATGAGCAGCAACCTCGTGGTGGGAAATCTTCCAGGTCCGGGTTCACTGGAATTAATCCCGTGTCTATGCAGATGTTGTCGCAGTCGTTCCGGCCGACGCGGACCCGCCGGCCGAGGTTGCGGTGCAGGCGGGCGGTGAGTTCGCGCAGACTCCACCGGGTGAAGGGCAGGTCCGCCCCGACGGGGCGGACCTTGGCCGTCGCCACGACGAACGCTTCGTCGTCGGGGTCGATCAGGCGGGGACAGCCTCGCCGCTGATCTAGGGTCGAGTGCCGCCAGGCCGCGAGCGTCGAGGTCGTGGATCACGCCCAGCACGCTGTCGTCGTCCGCCGCGATTAGGCGCGATCGACGGCGCGGGGTCCCCGACGACGAGGGCAGGATGATCACCGCCCGGCGCATCCGGATCGTGCCCTGCTTGCCGCGACACATGTTGTTCAGCAGGCGACACCCCCACCCTCAGTTAATCGACGACGTCACCAAAAGGTCGTTCAGTGCGTCGCGGCGAATCTTTTGCGTTAGTGCAACCTGCTCTTGCAACAGCCTCTGGTGTTCGTCTAGCTGCTTCATCACCTCAGCGATCGCCCGCTGCGTTTCGATGTGGGGCAGCCTTACCGGCAGCTCGCTCAATACGTCGAGCGATATGGTCTTCATGGTCATACTTCCGGTCGAGTGGGACTCGAGCCACTCCCGCGCCTCTGGGCTACGAAGATACGCCGCGAAGTACTCAGGATCGAGTATGTCAGGAGGCCGCAGTACGAAACAGCCGGTGCCACAGACCCAGCCCTCCTGGACATCTTGAACTACAGCACAACGTCCCAGTTCTCCACGACGGGCTAGCACAACATCACCGGCGCGGAGGCGGAAGCGCGGAAGTCTATCGGCATGCTGCTCAGTGATGTACCTAATATTTGCCTCTGCGAACCTGTTGTCTACTAGGTCCTTTGGCATCACAACGGGGATGCCAGTGTCCATATAGTCTTCAGCACGGATGTGGCTTCCCGAGGGTCCTGCGATGAGCAGGCCCGAAACTTGACTCTCGAAACGACCTTTCGCGGTGGCGCCCACCATGCTCCCGAGCAGCACGCGCCGGTGTTCGATCCTGCCGGCAGTCATCTGCTCGCGCCGATCAAAGATGTCTCGAAGGTGGAGGCAGGACTGAACCGTCTCCATGCCGCGCTCGACCAGGTCATCACGCACGCTTCTAATGTTCGGCGCCGATACCGGTTGCCCCTGCCCAGTTTCGATGTACAGCCGAGGGTCGAGACTGCCACCCTTGTCAAGGATTTCTTTCTGTGGAACCGAACGAGAGAAGCCGGGTTCATCCGGCGCGGTGCGTGATTGCCGCCATGCATGAAAGCGACTACTGATGCGGTCTACATCGTCTACGGTTAGCACGCGTTGCTGCCGCGGCGGCTGCACCCCGAGCTGACTGGCATCAATAAATAGGACGGAATTCGCGCCAGCATGCGACGGTTCGCTTGAGGCCCGTGTAAGTATCCAGATATGCACCGAGACGGACGTGTGCACAAACAGATTCTGAGGCAACGCAATGACGGCGAGTATCACATTATTGATGAGCATCTGTTTGCGAATGTCTACTTCCCGCCCACTGGACCAGGCGGCCACTGGCGGCATGATCATCACCGCAGTTCCGCCGTCGCTGAGCTGACTCCATGCCAGCTGAAGCCAGGCGAAATTTGCGTTGGATTCAGGCGGTCGACCGAAAGACCAGTCCGCAGTCTCAGTATGTTTGACACGCTGATTGAATGGCGGATTGCTCACCACGCGGTCGACCAGGTCAGTGTCCGCCGTTTTAAACATCGATACCGGGTCTGAGGTCCGCACCTTGGGCCGATCCACTCCGTGGACGGCCAGGTTCATCGTTGCCAGACCGATATTGCTGTGGTCGGTTACGTATGCCTTGACAGAATCGCCATCAACGCGGCCGTGCCGAGCAATGCGCTGAGCAGCCATTGCCAGCATGCCGCCAGCCCCACAAGCCGGATCAAGGATCCGATCTCCGGGCCGCACTGACGCCAATTCGACAAGGAGACGGGCAAGTGCACGCGGCGTATAAAACTCACCTGTCGAAAAAGTGCTTTCCTGATTATGGCGTTCAAGCAGTAGGTCGCAAACCTTCGACAGTCCAGCGTTGGCTAGCTCCGGAGATCGCCCAAGCGCTGCGACGAAGGTTGCCAACCATGGCAGGTCGTCTGACTCTCTATCCTCGTCGAGCAACTCAACATTGCGGAGGTCGGCGACGGGAAATCGCGGATTCCTACTGGCACTCCGTAGCGCGGACCGCAGATCGACGAGTGGTGACTTGGCTTTCCCGGCTTCCTCGACAGCTCTTCCCCAGCGCGTGACGAGCTCATCTTCGTTTGCGCCTGCGGACTCAATGAAGTCTGCGAGCAGAAGGATCGAGAGCATCGACGTAAGGTCGCCCAAGGTATTCCTGCCGCGCTGGAAAGCAGCGTACGCTCGCCAAAGCCGCTCAGCGATTATCTTTGCCGGACTCTCGATCTGCATGGTCTCCATATTCGATCCTCTCGCCTCAAGGCTGGCTTACTTCAGTTGAGTGATGACGTAGGCCGCTATGGGGAGAAGCATCAACAGGCACAACCGAAGCGTTGTTCCCGTGTTCTGCATCGCCTTCCCAAGCAACTCGAAGAAGGACTTCACCTGGCACCCCCTGCTCGCAGGCTAACCGATATTGAGTGCGCAGTGTCGCTGCGCAGCTCCCGCATCGACAACTCAGGCTCATCGCAAGCGCAAGCGTTCGGAGACGGCGGTGGAACAAGAGGAAACTTACCACCTGGCGACGAGGTTGTGAGTCGCCCAAGACCTTCGCGTTGACAGAGGCGCCCGGTGCGCACTACTGCTGCGCACTCGACCGAAGCGACATGACCCCAGTTCGAGAAGGGCGCAGCCTTGAGGGGCAGCATTCGAACAATCGGACTACAGCCTTGCCGATCCGTGATGCACATCACAGCCCTAGGGTTTGTGGCTAGGTCGCCCGCGAATATCTCGCCGTCACCCGACAGGCCGGCGACCGGACGCCGCTCCTGCTGCTCGTCCTCGGCACCCCACCACCCTTAGCAGTCGCCGGACACGGCCGCCTGCCCGTTCACGACGCGATCGCTCACCACCTGTCCGCCGTCCACTCCCTCGCACACCACGCGATCCGCTCGACGAGCTGACCAGCCGCATCCCCGAAGTGTGCGCGTCAACCACCTGGCACGACCTCGCCCACACAGTCGCCACCCAACACACCCGCATGACCGTCACCGACCCGTCGATCTCCGCAACCATCACCCGACTGGTCACCTCCATCACGAGCGCCGCCGCCCGCCACTCCTAAACCACACGCGCGACCAACAGCGATCGCGGCCCGGTCCGGACCGAAGGGCCGTGCCGGGCCGACCGGGCACTGGTCACGAGGTCACGGGTAGTTCGCGTGCACGCTTCTTGTGTTGGTCGCGCAGTGCGCGCAGCGACAGGTAGTGAGGGCTGTGGGCGTTGTCGGCGATGTTGAGCGGAAGGACCTCGCGCTTGATGAGCTCGTGCTCCAGCTTCCACGGCTCGTCGTCGAGGACGAACGCCACACGGGCATGGGCACCCATCCACTCGCTGAGCCTGGCCTCGCCCTCCTTGGTGAACGTCAGCCGGGTACCGCTGCCGACCCGCCGCAGCTCGATCCCCAAATGCTGGGCCAGGTGGCATCCGAGGGTCAGCCGCAGGGTGGAGCCGTAGGCGTTGCCGCCGAAGTGGTAGCCGACCCGCTGGCGCAGATGCTGCCGACTTGGCCGCGCACCGTTCACTGGAGGCGCCTTCGGCGCGATCCCGACGTACAGCAGCGTGCCGAACTCACCGACACGACACCCATCGGTCGGCACACCCAGCGGCACCTGGTCGAAATACCAGGCATACACACCCGATCGCGCGGGCACCATCGACGTCCTCGACATCGCCTCCTCGCGGACATACACCCGCTTCGGACTCAGCAGCCCGTCCGCTACCTGTCGATAGACGGCCTCGTCCACGGCACTCCCCCTGTAGTCCCGGTATTCCGGACCGACGCGATGGCCCACGGTGTACCACACGGCTATGACACGGCACCTCCCGTGATCAACGCTCACGCCAGCCACTCGACACCACCGACATGCACTGGTTCGCGCGGCCATCCCCTCACCGGGCCCTTGGCACGATGTCGGCAGGCTCATGCGCCTGCCACGTCTGAACACCGGTGCGGTGTCGTCGCACAGGTCGGCCATGATTCACGTCGTGGTCGTTGAGTCGATGTCCTCCGGCGAGGTGCTGGCCTGTCTGTCCTCGCTGCGGCAGCACCGGCGGGGTGGGAAGCGGTCGCCGCACAAGCCGCTGTTGGTGCTGCTGGCGTTAGGGCGGTTGACGAACTCCGGCACAAGCGCGCTGTCCTGGGCGGCGGACGCGGGGAAGCTGGCGGCCTTGATCCGGGACTTCGGCCCGCCCTCGACGACCCAGCCTGCGCAGGCCGCCGCGTACCCGTTCACCCGACTGCGCTCGGACGGCATCTGGACCCTCGACCACGACGTGCCCATGGACCGCGTCCAACCGCTCACCGCCGAGAATGTCCTCGGTCGGCTCGACCCGAGGCTCGAATACGCCCTGCGCGACCCTGGCGTCGCCGCCGCGGCGGCCCGGCACCTGGTCGAGTCCGAGTTCCCGCCCACCGTCGCACCGGACGTCCTCGCCGCGGTCGGCCTGGACCCCGACACGGTCCTCGGCGCCACCGGCACACCGGCAACCCGACGACAGCGGCAGAGCTCGTGGCCCGCGGCGGTGCTGCAGGCGTGGGACCGGCAGTGCGCCTTCTGCGGCTTCGACGGACAACTCGGCGCGGCCACTGTCGGCGTCGAGGCCGCGCACATTCGTTGGTTCGCCTTCGGCGGACCAGACACCCTCGACAACGGCCTGGCCCTGTGCTCCCTGCACCACAAACTGTTCGACCACGGCGTCCTCGGCTTTGACCTCGACCTGCGCATCACCGTGTCCGCCAAGTTCACCAGCCGCACCGCCACGGGACGAACCATCTATCAGCTGAACAAACGCCCACTCGAACCCAGGCCAGGCACCACCCCACCCGCCCCGACCCACATCGCCTGGCACACCGACGAAGTCTTCAAGAAGCCAACGCTGACCACCTGACCACCGGCCGGATCCTTGATGTCGACATCACAGCAATGAGCACCCCCTCACCTCGCGGTGTTCGATCCGACCGCACCACGCCCAGAAGCCAACTTTGCCCAGAGAAGGCACAGCGGTTACCGCGAGAGCAGGAGCGTGGACATCGCCCGGGGTGTGTTGCAGGTCGGGCTTCTTGTAAAGGCCCGGACGTGCGCGGCGGACCAGTTAGAAGGTCGTCCGAGTGGATGCTTCCGGGCGATCGTCGCCCAGCCGGCAGGTAGGTTCCTCGAGCGGTGTTCCTCCCTGCATGCACTGCGCGCTTGGGCCCGTCGGGCGCGCGGTCAGCCGGTCTCTCCACCAGGGTCCACACCTGCTTGAGCGGGAGGTCGGCCCGCACGTCCGCGGGCAGCGCGGCGTAGTGCTGGAACACCCGCGCCAGGAGGTCTTCGGAGTTCCAGACCTTGATGGCGAACCGCTGTGTGGACAGGTACTGGCGGGCCTGTTTGGTGATGCCGCCCCAGGCGACGAGCAGGCCGACCGCGCCGTGGGCGGCCATCGCACCCTGCAACTGTTGCACCACCGGGAGACCGACCTGCCCCGCTTCGGACTTGACCTGCACCACGAGCCTGGGTTCGCCCAGGCCGAGTGTCCCGGTGCCGGCGATGATATCGACGCCCTGATCGGTCCCCTCCGGGGAGACCTCGCAGGTGAAGCCGTCGGCCTGTAACACTGCCGCGGTCAGGTCGGCGAGGCGGTGTCCGGCGAAGGTCTCGATCAGGCGGCTGGCGATCCGGTCGATGGCGTACTGCTCGACGTCCACCCCGAGCTGCGCTGAGTCGGTGGCATCGTCGACCACGTCGTCACCGGCGCCGTTGCTCTTCCTGCCCGTTCTGACCGGCGCCATCGGTGTGCGCGAGCCGGGGTCACGGCCGTCGGTGAGCTGCTGCTGCAGGCGCCAGGCGGCGTCGTTGCGGGACAGCTCGCAGACCGTGGAGAAGGCGCCGAGGGAGTACAGCAGGTCCTGCTTGATCACCGTCCGGGGCAGGTCAGTCACCAGCCACTCCACCGGTCGCACGTGCCGACGTTCGGGTTCGGGTTCGCCACCCAGGTACCGGTAGCCGCCGGTGACCCGGCCGATCGCGATGTGCGGAGAAGACTTCAAAGGCATCACGACCAGGTCGCCCACACTGATCCGCTCACGCAGCGCCCACAGTTGGGCGGTGAAGTTCCGGGCTGCCTGGTCCTTAGCGTCAGGCTTGGCGGCCAACACCGCGTCGAGCACGGCGTCACGGGTGGCAGCGCCGCTCAGGTCGGCCACGCCGCCGAACCCGCCACCGGTGTGCCCAGTGGTCAGCGCCTACCGCTCGCGCTCCCCCGCCTTACCCGCCCGCACCAGCCACGTCCGCACCCAGGACCTCCCCACGATGCCACCCGGACGAGTGAGCCTAGTGCCCGAGCCATGCGGTGCGACTTGCGTCCCTGGTTGCGGCCTTTCCGATCGGCTACGACGTAAAAGTCCCGGTGGGCCGAATCTGCCCGGTTCAGATCAACCCGAACGCCGTACTTGGTGGTCTGGCTCGCACGGCGGGGCGCAGGCGGTTGGTGCAGGGCGGGTTCGGCCATGACAGCGGCTTGCGTTAGACACCAATGAACCGCGCTCAACACCCGCCAATGCAGCCCAACTCCAGCGAAGTGCAGACAACAAGTGGAGCCTCACTCTGCCAGCATGGTCAGGCCGTTTCCCTTACCAGCCTAAACAGAGAACCAGCACGTCAGCCGGTTCCGTTTATCGCCGTTCGGACCCCTTGCACGTCGTTCGACTCCACCGCCTGCTCCAGACCTGCTCCACACACAGCGGTGTGAATGGCGGCAGAACTCCAACCGCCGAACATGCGATCCACGCACGCGGTATGGAACTCGATCGGTACTCGCAGGACCGCTGGCAACCGCTCACCCTGTCCGCACGAAGACATCGTATGCACGGGGTGGACCTGCAGTTGATCGCCTCGCCGGACGGCACGATCCTGTGGGTGTCCGGCCATCTGCCCGGCAGCAGCCACGACACAGCGGCCGCCCGGATCTAGCAGATCCTCGCCGCGCTGCGCGACGCCGGACTGATCGCCCTGGACGACAAGGGCTATCACGGCTACGACCAGACCGGCGACCACGTCATCACCCGTACAAAGGCAAGCACAAACCGCAGTACCGGAAAGAGGCCAACCGCGCCGACGCCCGCCTGCGCGGCCCCGGCGAACGCGCCAGCGCCCAACTCACGATCTGGCGCGTCCTACGCAAACTCCGCTACTGCCCCTACCGCGCAGGCCGCCTGGCCAAAGCCATCCACGTCCTACAGAACTACGAGACCACCGCAGGATGAAAAAGCTTCACTGTGCCATTCGTCGAGTGAGCAGCCGAGTGTACCTCCGCACGCCATCACGCCATCACGCCTTCGATGCCCGAGCCATCGTTGGTGAGATCGCCTCAGTGGCCGCTGGTAAATCTTGATCAAAGCTCCGCGCTTGCCCTGCCCAGCCGGGCCGAAACCGGTAGTCAATTCTGAGGAACTTACCCCCAGTTACGCCCCCACGAGCTGGAGCAGGTTCTCGAACGTGTCGACCACGTCGTAGGTGACGTGCTCGGTGCCTGCCTTCTCGTTGAGCGACCTGAAGAACTTCCGAGCGCACTCGATCTTTGCTTCCTCGATTCTCCTGAGCTGGAGCGGGGACATCGCACCCTTGGTCTCGGCGACGAAGTAGACGTGCTTAACCTTGCCCTCGCGGAAGGCGATGGCCCAGTCCGGGTTGTAGGGGCCGACCGGGGTTGGGATGAAGAATCCGCGCGGCAGCTTGGAGTAGACGACGACCTCGTCGCTGACGTCGAGCTTCTCGACGAACGACCGCTCGATATCCGACTCGGGGACCACGTACTCGTAGACGCTCTTCTTGAGCTTGTCGCTGGCCTTCGACAGATCTTGCGCGGTCTGGTTCTCGGTGAAGATCGAGGAGTCGTAGCGGCCATCGAGCGGGTCGTAGCTGAGGTGCTCGACGATCACCGCGGCCTTCTGCTCGTTGATGAGCCGAGCAGCCTCGGCGATAAACTGCTCGGGGTTCTGCCTGAACTTCGCGAACGTGCCGGGTTTGATGCCCGTAAGGATTGCCGCGCAGGTCCGGCGGGTGAGTTGGGTCTTCTCCGCGATTTCGCCGAGCAGGTCGTACTTCACTGTGGAGCCCGCCGAGACGGCTGAGTGCTCGACCTTCGTCGCCGACAACTTGAACCCGGTCCCTGCTTCGAGCTGCTCGACTTCAAGTCCCACGACCTGCTTGCCAGCCTCGACGAGGTACTGCATGACTGTCACGTTAAGCGACTTGTCGAGCGTGTGGATGCAGTTCTTGATCAACTCGGAGGAGTCGAACTCGACCTGGTAGACAGACTTGTTGTTGATGCGGCCCCACAGCTCTTGGAACTCGCGCTTTTTGAAGTTCGCCGCGTTGAACGGGATCTTCTTCGGCTTGCGGCCGTCGGTCGGCTTGGGCACGTCGAGGTACAGCGCATCAACGAGCGGCCACACGAAGTCGATGACCGGCTTGAGCACTTCGGCCACGGGTGCGGCGAGCGTTCCGTCGGCGCGGGCGTCCCTGTACGCCTGCGTCACCAGGCCGTCGTCGTCGATGTAGTCGTTACGGATCAGGTGATTGTAGAGCGCCTGCGCAAGCGACTTCTCCAGCACGCTGGTGGAGCCGTCTGCGAGCTTGATTTGCTTGCCGATGAAGTAGTCGACGGTCGCCTTGCGCGGGCGGGCCGACAGCGACTCGATGATCTCCTTCTGTAGGGCGGTGACGAAGTCGGTGTACGACTCGTCGGTGACTACGGTTAGCTCGTTGATGTCGTGGACGGTGACGGGATTGTCCATCCGCTCGCCGTGCTGGTCGACCGACAGGCGCAGGCCTCGGCCGATCTCCTGTCGCCGCGTGGTGGTGTTGTCGCTCTTCTTGAGCATGCCCATGACGAACACATTTGGGTTGTCCCAGCCCTCGCGCAGCGCCGAGTGCGACCAAATGAACCGCACCGGCTCCTCGAACGACAGAAGCCGCTCCTTGTCCTTGAGGATCAGGTCGTAGGCATCGACGTCGTCCGACTGGCCTGCGAAGTCGCCACGCGCGGCGATCTTGCCGTCGATGGAGCGGCCGGTCTTCTTGTCGATCGAGAAGTAGCCCTCGTGCGTCGACCGCACCGGGATCGCCTCGACATGCGCGCGGTACCGCTCGGCGGCCTCGTCAAGGTCGAGCTGGCCTAGGTAGTCAGTGAGCACCGCCTCGTACTCCTCCTCGAACACGCGGGCGTACTCGCCCAGCGTGTCCGCGCGGTCGTAGTCGCGGTATTTGACGACCTCGTCGATGAAGAACAGTGACAGTGCCTTGATGCCTTGCGCGAACAGCTCGCGCTCTTTATCGATGTGGGCGCGGATTACTTCCCGGATCTGGATGCGGCGTTTCGCGTCATCGGTCATATCCTGGGTAACCTCGCCGGCGCCGATGATGTCGCCGTTGCTCAGCTCGATGAAGTCGCGGTTCGCATCGACATCCCGGATGAACAGGCCCCTGTACGCTTCGATGCCGCGGGAGATGTCGTGCAGGTTCATACCCTGGCTCAGCCGCTTCACCTGCCGCCTGATGCCCTGGGCGGTCTGCACCTCCAGTTCGACCCGAGCCTTCGGGAAGTCCGTACCTTTGCCGACCTCCAGCCCGTCTACGTACAGATAGGCGGTGCTGCCGGCCAGATGCTTGACCGTGATACCGCGCACCGCGATCTTCTTCACCAGCTTCTGGTTGTACGCATCCACAGCGTCCAGGCGGTGCACCTTGGTGCGCTCGATCTTGTGGGTCGCCGAGTAGCGCAAAGCGAACAGCGCCTTGAACAACCCGAGCGCTTCCAGCGATTTCGACGGCTTCTTCCCATCACCCTCGATCTTCTGCGGCTCATCGATGATCAGAATCGGACGGTTCGCCGCGATCACGTCAATCGGCCTTCGCGACTGGAAGTCGTCGAGCACCTCATAGATGCGGCGGGCGTCCTTGCCAGTGGCGTTGAACGCCTGGATGTTGATGATCATCACCTGCACGCCCGAGTCGGAGGAGAATCGCTCCAGCTCGTGCAGCCGCGAGGAGTTGTAGACGAACGTGCGAGGCTTGGTGCCGTAGAGCTGCTGGAAGTGCTCAGCAGTGATGTCGAAGGACTTCTTCACACCCTCGCGGATCGGAATCGACGGCACGACCACCATGTACTTCGACCACCCGTACCGCTTGTGCAGCTCCATGATCGTCTTGATGTACACGTAGGTCTTGCCCGTACCGGTTTCCATCTCGACGTCGAGATTGATCGGGGCCGCTGACTTCTTGACAGGGTCCTTGAGGTCCTTCGACTGCTCCAGCCCGCGTGACCGTTGCACCAGGTGCACGTTCGCCAGTAGCTGCGGGGGAGTCAGAGCGATCTCCGCGTTGCGCAGACCGGCGTCTTCCAGCGAGGTTTGCGCAGTGTCCTTACCGGGGTCGATGCGGTACTTCACACCGTCGGCGTATGGCTGCCCAGTGAACACGCCGACAACGGCATCGACGGCCTCGGCCTGGTACTGCTGGACCTTGAACTGGAGCTTCATCGGGTCAGATCGCCCTTACCTCTGTCTCGGGTGACAACTCGTGGAAGATCTGCTCGGCGTTGATGCGTGCGGCGTCGGTCGCGAACCCCGCGTCCAGGAACACCGCTCGGAGCGGATGCCGCGCCGCGATTGCCCTCACGACCGCGTCGGTCACCTCGTCGGCAAAGCACGCAATCAGAGCGTCACCGGCAACGGACAGCACTCGCCGCGCTTCGACCTCCTCCACTTCGATCGGCTCGGCGAGGTCGAGCCCCCAGTCGAGCAGCACTTGAAAGAGCAAGTCTTCGTCGGTGCGGTCTGGTTTCACGCTCTTGACGGCCTCGGATAGCGCGAGCTGCACCAGGCCGTCCGCGGTCGCGAGCGTGTCAGCCATGTTGGTCGTCGCCACGTGTAGCGATCGGAAGCCGAAGTCGAGATTGGCACCTGGCAGCCTAGTCTCCTGCTTCACTCGTGCGCTGGCGCGGCGTAGGCGCTCACGGGCGATATCGGCGATAGAGTCGTAGTCAGGGTGGTCAACCGCTTCGTCGAGCTGGACGAGGATGTATCGGCGATGCCCGCCATCTGCCGCATTGAGCTCCATGACGGCGTGGCCAGTCGAGCCAGAGCCAGCGAAGAAATCGAGGATGACGGCGTGCGGGTTGTCTCGGGTGATCGCGCCGATCCAACGTGCCAAGACGGAGGTGTCCTTCGGGTAAGTGAAGACGTTGGTACCCAGCAGATCATCCAGCTTCTTCGAACCAGGCATGCGAGCCTGGGTGAAGGTCGGGTAGGGAACCCGATCGCCTTGCTCGTCGAGGAACCGCTTCAACCGGGGAGAAGTTGTCTCGTCAGGTCCGAAGAGAATTCGACCTTCAGCAATCAATGCCCCCATCCTGTCAGCCGAATAGACCCAGCCATTCGGATGCATCTTGACCGGGCGCTTGGTGACCGGGTGGGCAACGGGGTACTGAAGGTTGGGTCGTGGGTTCGGGCTTCGTAGGTCGCCCGCTTGAAAGACACGACCTTGGTCATCGATCTGGTCGTATCGGAACACGGCTGGTTCCAGGTCAGCCTTGATCGCCCTGACTCCACTGCGAAAGATTATGGTTGCCTTCGCGGGATCACCCCCCGACTGCTGCCAGGCACGACGAGCGACCGCCTCAACTTCCTGAATTCCAGGCTTGGGCTCCTTCCAGCGAGTGTCGAGAGAACGAAGCAAACTCTCGTTCTTGGCGTAGATGAGCATGTAGTCCACGCCGCCCGCTGTGTAGCGCGCGTCGTTCTTCCCGCTGCCCTGCCACGTCACATTCGCGATGAAGTTCTCCGACCCGAGGATCTGGTCGAGGAGCAGGCGGAGGTTCGCATGCTCGTGGTCGCCGATGGCGACGATCAGAACGCCATCGTCGGATAGCAGGCCGCGCGCCAGCTTCAGCCGGGAGTACATCATGCCGAGCCAGTCGGAGTGAAAGCGACCGTTCGCCTCGGTGTTTGCGATAAGGCGATCGCCAGTCTCAGACTTCTGGCTCGAGCGGGTGAGGTAGTCAGTACTTGACTCGGCGAAGTCGTCATCGTAAAGAAAGTCGTTGCCTGTGTTGTACGGAGGGTCGATGTAGATCAGCTTGACCTTGCCGAGGTATGACTCCTGCAGCAGCTTGAGCGCCTCGAGGTTGTCACCCTCGATGAAAAGGTTCCGGGTCGTGTCAAAGTCGACCGACTCGCCGCGGACAGGGCGCAAGGTCTTGGCGATCGGCGCGTTGGCGGCGAAGGCAGCCGCGCGCTTGCCGGGCCAGTCGAGTTGGTAGCGCTCCTGCGGCCCTTCAACGATGTGGTCGGAGAGTTCCTGGCGCAGCAGATCGAAGTCGACAGCGCGCACCGGCTTGCCGTTAGAGTCGAGAGTCTCGGTGACGGCCATGGGGAACAACTCGGCGATGGCGTTGACGTTGCGATGGCTGAGGTCTGGCGAGTGCATCTTGAGCTTGTCCACTGTCATTCCTTGTTGCTCGGGTTGAGGTCGATCAGCTCGATGAGCACTGCGGTGCGTTCCTTGATCTGCTTGCGGAGTTCGATCTTGCGGTTGAGTTGTGGTTCGGTGCGCAGCTTCTTGTTCAGCGCGGCGATCTCACGCTCGAGCTTGCGGGCGCGACCCAGTCTTTCGGTTGCCTGTGACACCGTCTCGTCGATGCGTGTTGTGACCGGTAGTAGCGATGTGAGTATCGCCTCGTACAGCCCTGGCAGATCTATTGCCGTGGGTAGAGGTCGGCGGGGCGCATCAGCGGGTTGCCAGTCGGTCGTGAAGTACGGTCCGATCTTGGGCAGTTTGCCGTCGAGCGCCTTCTGGGCCGCGACCGTGCGCACACGGTCGTTGCTGGCGACTTCGAAGATGATCGGGAAGTGCACGGATCTGTCGATGGCGGTCAGCACGTCGTCGGAGACGTTCTCGCCCTTGGTCTCGACGGTGAAGATCTGGATCTCGGGCACCGCGGTCGTGCCCCGCAGGCGGATGGTGTCGTCGGCGAGCTTGTAGGCCCAGGTGATGCGCTGAATGCCATTGACGAATTTCTCGCGCAGCGCCGTGCGGACGTTGCCATGCGCGTAGAACTTTGTCTTCGGGACGGTGCGGCCGAACGCGGCGTTCGCGGGCCAGCGGTACAGGACCGGGGCGGTGTCGGCAGTTTGGACCGCTGGTGAGGCGTCAGTCATTGGCGGGCTCCTCGACGATGGCGAGGAAGGCGATCAGCTCAAAGTCATCGAGCCCGGCGATGGTCTGCGCGAGCGCAGTCGTGTGGCCGGGGCTGAACAGGCTATCGACGTCGCGCTCGTCGGTGAGGTTGATCATCGAGTGGATCGCGTCGGTAAGCAGGTGACTATACGTGCCCATTTCGGCCCCGTCGCGAGTGGCAGCGTTGAAAACGCGGCACACCTCCCATGCGGGCTCGTCACGGTTCCGGCATCCGGCGCGAATCAGGTCGAGGAGATGCTTGACCTCGGTGTGATCGGCGATCACCTGTCCGTCGTCGTCGAGGTAGACGAGATAGTGCGGGTGCAGCCTGTTGCCACGGTCGAGATGCTGGCCAGCGTTGATGCTGCGCAGCACGAAGATCGCGCCGGGCTTGAGCCCCTTTTCGGGCTGGGCGGGGACTACCGCGTGCAGTCCCTTCGGGCTGCCAGCCAGGTCGCCGTACTCCTTGAGATAGCCGAGCAGGTCCATGCGGAAGTCGTTCAGGCCGAGGTCGGTGATCGACACTCCGGTGCGAACGTCTTCGAGTTCGATTACTTCGTCCTGAAGCTTGCGGAGCTGTTCCTTGCGGAATGCGGCATCGCCAGCCTCCGGGTCGAGAATGTTGTCGTCGCCTGTTCCGCCGAGGTTGGCGGCGACCATGCGGTTCTCGACGCGCTCCTTGAGATTGATGTACTCGTCCAGTGAGATGTCGGGCCAGAAGTTCACCAGCTGGATGCGCTCGTTGGTCGAGCCGATACGGTCGATGCGGCCGAACCGCTGGATGATCCGCACGGGGTTCCAGTGGATGTCGTAGTTGACCAGGAAGTCGCAGTCCTGGAGGTTCTGGCCCTCACTGATGCAGTCGGTGCCGACCAGAATGTCAATCTCCGAGGTCTCCCGCGGCATCACCAGGTGGCGCTGCTTCGACTGCGGGGAGAACAAGGTGAGGACCTGCTGGAAGCTGTATCCCGTGCCGACCGTCGTGGACGGGTTGCCCTGGCCGGTGACGAGGGCGCTTTGGTAGCCCTGCTCCTGCAACACCGGGGCGAGGTTCTTGTAGAGGTACCGGGCTGTGTCGGCGAACGCGGAAAAGATCAGGACTTTGCGATTGCCGGGGTTCAGTGGCTGCCGGAACTTGGCGTCGAGCCGCTCGAGCAGCGCGCGAAGCTTGGAATCGTGCTCGGGGGTGATGCCGCTGATCGAGCGGAGCAGGTTCTGTAGGGTCGCACGGTCGTGGGCGAGGTCGCGGTTCCAGGACTCGACATCCATGTCGGACAGGTCGATCTGCACCTTCCGGCCGACCGTGCCACTGGGGGGAAACTCGAAGTCGTCATCGTCGGTGTCGACGTCGGTGAACGCGGAGACGACGTCGGCGATGTTCGCGGCGTGGTTTTCGACAGTTTCGATCGCGCCAGCGACCGTATTCTCCAGCCGATGAAGGGTCAGGCGGAACGCCTCGATGCTGCTCTCCAGCCGCTTTAGCAGGTTCACCGTCATCAGCTTGCGGATGCCCTGCTCGCGGTTCGCTGCGCCGAGGTTCGCGTTCTCCCCACCCATGTAGTTCTGGCCCGCACCCGCCCCGTAGATCTGCTCGTACTTGTCCCGGCGGCTTTCGAACACGTACGCCAGCGGCGTGTAGACCGCCAGGGTCAGGAGCTGGAGCTGTTCGAAGATCTCGTTGAATGTCGGTACGCCTGCCAGGTCAGTCAGTGGCGTGCGCAGGGATTCCGGCTTCATGCGCTCAGGGAACGCGCCGATGTCGGCGGTGTCGTAGAACGCTTGGATGTGTTTGCGCGAGCGGGCGATGGTCACGGCATCCAGCAACTCGAAGAAGTCGAAGTCCAGCTGGGCGAGGATGACGTCGGTCGTGCGCTGCTCCGGCGGTAGGCCGGACCACTCGTTGAAGACGCGCTGGGCCTGCCGGAACACCTCCTCGATCGACTGGATGCCGAGTTTCGTGGCGAGCTGCGTCGAATCCCCCTCGTAGGCGAGGGCCAGCTGATTGCGCAGATCGTTGAAGCGGTTGTTGACCGGGGTCGCGGAGAGCATCAACACCTTTGTCTTCACGCCCGCACGGATGACCTTGCGCATCAGCCGCTGGTAGCGGGTCTCCCGCTGGGCGATGATGTCGGCATTGCGGAAGTTGTGAGATTCGTCGATCACGACCAGGTCGTAGTTGCCCCAGTTGATCAGATCCAGCCGCTTGCCCAGGGACTCACCACCGTCGCGCGACAAGTCGGTGTGGGCGAGGACGTCATAATTGAAGCGGTCTTTCGTGAAGATATTCGTTGTGTAGTTCGAGTTGTAGTTCGTCCAGTTTTCGGTGAGCTTCTTCGGCGCCAGTACGAGTACGGTCTTGTTGCGCAGCTCGTAATACTTGATCACCGCCAGCGCTGTGAACGTCTTCCCGAGCCCCACACTGTCGGCGAGGATGCAGCCGTTGTAGGTCTCCAACTTGTTGATCACGCCGGTAGCGGCGTCCTTCTGGAAGTTGTAGAGCGCCTTCCACACCTCGGTGCCCTGGTATCCGGTGCGGTCGTTCGGCAGCACGTCCTCGCTGATGTCTTCGAGGAACTCGTTGAAGAGGTTGTAGAGAATCAAGAAGTACACCCGCTGAGGGGAGTTCTCCGCATACACGCTCGCGATGTGCTCCCGGACCGCCTCGGTCACATCGTCGAGTTGGTCCGGGTTGTGCCAGATCTGGTCAAAGAGTTGGATGTATTGTCGCGTGGACGGTGTGTCGTCGATCTTGTGCACCATGTTCGACAACGCAGGACCGCGCTCATACCCGAGGTCAGCGGTTGTGAAGCCCTGGAGAGGTGCGTAGGCGGCGGTGTCATCGACCACAGCGAACGACTGCATCGGCGCGCCTGTGTGGTTCGAGCGGAACGTGACCTTCTGTCGCACCCACTCAGCGCATTCACGCGCGATGGCCCGCTGGGTCAGCTTGTTGCGCAACCGAATCTCGAACTCTGTGCCGTACAGTGCGGCATCCCGGCTCTCGTCGCTCGGGATAAAGAACTGTCGCTTCTCCTGCGCGGGTTTGTCGGTCGCCTTCGTCGTTGTAAACGATGGCGCAGTGAAGATGAACTCAAGCTCCTTGATCGACTGAAGTTCACGACTCAGTGCCTCGAATGCGAAGATCGAGAACGTGCTCGCCGCGATACGCAGCTTGGATCCAGGCTTGATCGAAGCTTTTAGATCGTCGCCGAAGAACTCATTGAGGTTGTCGATGATGCGCACTCAGGCATCACCATCCTTCGGTCTGGAACCAGGTGACGCTCCGCCTCTACGTATCCGGTTGTCGACAACCTCGCTGATCTTGAACTTTGGGACGTTGAAGAGAGGCCGGGCCTGTGGCCACTTGTCGTGACCGGTCGTGTAGTGGATTTTCGAGCTGCTTGCCTCGAACACGAAGGGGAACCGGCCGTCCACCATCGACGCCCTAGGCCGAATCTCAGGCGGGAAGTGGCAGGCACACATGGCTGCCGGCCGTTCCACTCGGGGCAACGTCATACCCATCGGCCTGAGGTCGTCTGTCACCTAGCCATCGCCCCCAGCATCGTTGTTGAGCGTCAAGAACACCGTTCATTATGGGTGCGACAACACCAATCGCCCAACTGGCCACTCCGGCACAGGCCCAGGCGCTCCGCCTGACCAACACTGGCGACGAGGCGAAACAAGCCGGCTTAGATTCAACCGATCAGAGCAACAGTGCTGGCTGAGGTGGGTGTGCGTGACGAGGCTGGGTCGGCCGGGTATGTCGGACGAGATGAAGGTTGACCTGTGGCGCAGGTGGAGGTCCGGGGAATCGATCAGCGTCGTCTCGCGTGGGATCGGCAAGCCTCCTGGCTCGGTGTTCACCGTGCTCAAGCACAACGGTGGAATCGCCCCCGAGCCCGTAGGGCGCGTGGTGGGAGCCTGCCCCTGACCGAGCGGGAGGAGATCTCGCGAGGGCTGCACGCCGGTGAGTCCTACCGGTCGATCGCCGGACTCCTGGGTCGTGCCGTGTCCACGGTCAGCCGGGAAGTGAGCCGTAACGGCGGCGCATCCGGTATCGAGCGGCCGCCGCGCAGGAACAAGCGTCGGAGCGGGCTAGGCGTCCCAAGCCGTGTCTGCTCGCCCGCCTGCCCCGGTTGCGGGAGAAGGTGGTGACGCTGCTGGGCGAGGAGTGGTCGCCCGAACAGACCGTTGGCCACCTGCGCCCGCACCATGACGGCGACCCGACGATGCGCATCAGCCACGAGTCCATCTACTGGAATGTCCACACCACTCGCTGGAAAGTGGTCCCGCGCGAGTTGTCCAAGCGACTGCGCACGGGACGCCCGATCCGAAAGAACAAGCGGCACACGGTAAAGGGCCAGTGGCGGGCGCAGATCGTCGATGCCCGACCGATCGGACAGCGCCCGCCGGAGGCGGAGCACCGGTCCGAACTCGGACACCTGGAGGGCGACCTGGTCCTGGGCTCGACCAACAGTCAGGTCGCGACCCTGGTCGACCGGAAGTCCCGCTTCCTCATGATCGTCAAGCCCGCGAGCCGTCATACCGCGGTGGTCGTCCCCGCCCTGGTCGAAACCTATGGGCGTATGGACCCGAAGTTGCATGCGACGCTGACGTGGGATCGGGGCATCGAATTGGCCGCACACAAGGGATTCACCGCAGCCACTGGTGTCGCGGTGTATTTTGCCGACCCGCGAGGCCCTTGACAGCGCGGTACGGACGAGAACAACAACAACAAGTTGCTGCGCCAGTACCTGCCCAAGGGTACGAACCTGGCTGCGTTCAGCCAGGACGACCTCGACGCCATCGCGACGAAACTCAACAACCGCCCCCGCAAGTGCCTCGGATTCCGTACACCGGCGGAGAGTGTCACCTTGACCGGATAAATCTAAGCTTTGCGACTTGCGCGATCGAGCGGTCACCACGCTGGCACTGCTCGACGATCTCCGTCTTGAACTCCGGGGTGAAAGCACGACGAGGACGCCGGGGCTTGTTCGAGCCCGTGATGGGCGAACCGCTCGCCGAGCTGATCGGCGGCGAGGCCGAGGCCCACACGGAGATTGACTACGAGCACGGCCTCATGCCTGGGCTGCTCCAATACGAGGCATACGCGGAAGCTCAGGCCATCGCGTCCGGGATCGAACCGGAGCAGGTCGCCGCAGTAGTCGGTCTTCGCAAGAAGCGGCAGCAGCGCCTCACCGATGACAACCCTCTGACTTTGGAGGTTTTCATCGAGGAGTCGGTACTGCACAGGCCGATCGGCTCCACCAGCGTCATGCGAGTTCAGCTCAAGCACCTGCTGACGACGGGAACGCTGCCGAACGTCAACGTCCGTGTCGTGCGAACACGGGTGGGATATCACCGTGCGTTGGGCGGTAGGTTCATCCTGTTGAGCTTCACCGACTTCCCGAATGCCATCTACCTCGAACAGCCACCGGTCATCGGTTCTCGTTACGCCGACGATCCAGCCCTGGTGGCCGAGTACCAGGAGAAGGTCGCGAGCCTTCGCTCGGTGGCAGAAGGTCTCGAGGAGTCCGCGGAGCTCATCGAAACGGTGATGGGTGATCTACCGCTGGAAGGTTGACGCAGATGACCTCAACGAGGTGGCGCAAGAGCACTCGGAGCGAGGGCAAGGACGCGTGCGTTGAAATCGCCTACGGGTCCTTGGGGATCGCGGTGCGCGACTCCAAGAACACCTCGGCGGACGAGCAACTGATCTCCCTTGCTGCATGGCGTTCGTTCCTCGCCAACGTTCGACACGGGATGTTCGACATCTCGTAGGGACCTGGACTGCTTGCGCCGCCAGGCAGTTACACCAGAGCGGTACCTCATCGATTCATCCCCTCATGAGCTGCGAAGGCTGAGCGAGGCGGTGCAAGCAGAGCGTCGACGCGGTGAAGCGCCTCTCGCCCCTCAATGCCAACACGGTAAGCCCACCCTGGTCAGCCGCTCGTATCGCACGTTGGATCTGGTGCGGCAGGCGATGAGCCTCGGCGGCGACCACCGCCGCCTGGAGGGTGTCTTCGGCTCCGTCTGGTCTACCAGCGACCAAGAGGACTTCGGCCGCGGTCACCCGTTCGATGACGTGCCACTGCGGCGCGGCGGAAGCATTCGGCGATCCCGTATCCATGATCCGTGCCGCCTTGGGTGCGCGCCCCGTGGACACCAGGCCTCGCAGGTGGATCTCGTTGAAGGTGAACGGGTTGACCAGCATGCTGTGCACCGCGACGCCGTCCAGCAGGCTTCGGTAGCCGCTGATCGCGGTGTCGAAGAGTTCGGGATCGCCAAGCTCACCTGCTGCGCGGGCCAGCAATGCGAGTGCGGCTCCGCGTCCTTCGGCATCGTCGGAGGTGGCCGCCGCTCGGGCAAGATGAGCGACCGCAGCACGTGCGTGGTCTGCTTTGCGCAGCTCGTTGCCGTGCATCCGCAGGGCGAGCGCCAAGGACGCTCTATCGCCGAGCCGCTCGGCTATCGCGAGCCCGCGGCCGGTCCAGCGTGCGGCGGCGGCCAGCCGCTCCTCGGGCAATACGGTGCCAAGCGACACCCCGAGGGCTGTGCGAGCGTGGCTGAGCAAGATCAGCGTGTCGCGTTCGGCGTGGCCTTCGGCGATGCGGGCTTCCAGTCTGGCTACCAGGGGCCACAGCTCGTTGACGGAGTCGACGGCTCGACCGGCTTGGCGGGCGATCTCGGCCAGGCGGACGGTCGAGTCGCCGAACTGGATCATCGCGGCGAAGTCGGCGTCGTCGTGACTGGTCACGCCGAGCACGTGCGTCGGCAGGCCGAGCGCAGTGGCGATGTGGCGGCGGGTGGTCATATCGTTGATGACGCGGCGACCGGTCTCGATCATCGAAACGTAGGTCTTGTCGTAGCCGAGCACTGTGGCGAGCTGTTCTTGGTTGAGCTGGTTGAGGCGCCGGTACAGGCGGAGGATCGTCGCCAGGTCACGGCTGCGCAGAGCACGGGCGGACTCCGGTGTCGACCACAACCAGACCGATGGGAGAAGTCGCCGAGCGGGCACCAGTGGGGGCCGGTGGCGAGTCGCTGCGTGGCATGTCGGGCACACCGGCTCGGCGGTGAGCCCACTCAGTGCGGCTCCGCACGCCTCGCACCGCCTGCCCGACACGGTCGTCTACCTCACGGGTTCCGTGCTCAGCCGCGTGAACCACGTAGTGATGGATCGTCGATACCCGTCCGGCATGGTCAAACTGTCCACCTCGTGTTCGGTGAACAGTCCGATTTCCTTGTGCTCGTGGGACAACACGGGCGCGGTGTCGGTATCGGGGTAGCAGCCGTAGGTCACGATGAACACGTTCTTCTCCGCGACGGAGATGTAGTACATCCAGGTGTCGAGGATCGGGCCCGTGGTGACGGTCCACCGGGTTTCCTCGGCGATCTCGCGAGCCACGCACTCCTCGGGGGTCTCTCCGGGCTCGATGCGTCCGCCCGGCAGTTCCCACTCGTCGCGCTCGTTCTTCAGGAGCAGCACCCTTCTCTCGCGCACCACGACGCCCTTGATCGAGATGGGGTAGGCGGGTTGGGTCGTCAAGGATGTCCTCCGAGGTCACTGGTGGTCGGTCATCCGGCAACCTAACACCGGCCGCCACCTCATACGGCGGCGATGTGTTGACAATCTGTCACTGGACGTGGCTGACGGTATCGGGTTTTCCTGATCTTCATGGAACGACTTGGCGAAGGTGGGACGAGGACTGATTCGGTCATGACCCGCCGCGGCGACCCGGAGCACGATCACGTGATCACCGCCCTGGCCACGCACGGACTGGCCTTGATCGACAACGTCACCACTCGCGCGGACTTGCTGCGGCTGGCTCAGTCGATCGCGCTCACGATTCCTCATCGTGACAGCGACTCCGACGGTGTCACGACCCTGACCGACCCCGGTGAGGCCGCGGTCCCAAGTGGTTTCGCCGGGTTCAGCGCGAGTGCGTTGACCCCTCACACCGACTGCTCCGGCACAGTCAGTCCTCCGGCATTGCTGATGATGAACTGCTCGATGACAGCGACGTCTGGCGGTCAGTGCGTGCTCGTTGACGGCCAGGCTGTGCACGACCACCTGACAGAGTCCGAACCTGAAGCGATCGGTGCGTTCCGCGCACAGCGATCGGTGCTGTTCGGAGGCGCGAGCGGGCACCTCTGCTCCATCCTCACCGACGTGGGAGGGGGTCGTGTGGTCCTCCGTCTCCGGTTGGACGAACTTGCGCGGTTCTCGCCCGAGGTGACGCGTTGGCTTCCTGCGCTGCGTACGGCGATCGAACGGCATGCTGTCGAGTTCGACTTGGCAGTCGGTCAGGGCTACATCCTCGACAACCACCGCTGGCTGCACGGCAGAACGGCATTCACCGGGCGGCGCGTCGTGCATCGCATCCATGGCGACCCGCTGCCGGAACTGGGCATCGTCACGGGCTTGCGTTCGACAACCTCACCGGATGCGATGTGAACGAGGAAGCAGCGGTTGCCGCTTACCCCGCACTTGCGGGTGTCGTCGCCCTGCGCGAGGCGGGCTGGACGTTCGTGCACCGCAACGTCGTCGACCACATTCCCACGACAATCGAGGGCTTCCGGCTGTGGCCCGGAGGCTGGATCGACGCGGTCCGCGTCCTGGGTGACGCGGAGGCGATGGCGCTGCGCACCGACAGTTCCGAACCGCCGGGCATCGTCTGGGAGAAGACAGGCACGCTCGCTGACGTCACCGAGGCGTTGCAGACCTTGCCCGACCCCGATCATCTCCTCGCGCCGCGGCTCGTCCGGGGGACCGGTCCGACCTTGCGAATCACGATGACCTGGAACGGAGTGACACGGTGACATCAACCCTCACGAATTCGCGTACCGACGAGTTGATCTCGACTGGTGTGCGTAGCCGCCTGATCATGCAGTTGGTCACCGAGCACAGCGGCATGACCGGTGACGAGGCCGCTCGGATCGTGACCCAGGCGGTGGCGTTTCTCAAGACGTGCGTCGACCACCCCGGTCAGCACCTCCGGCCGAGCAGGAAGGTCGACCTCGGATGGCACCAGTTCATCCTGAACACCGTCGACTACGCCGAGTTCTGCCAGCGTGTGGCGGGGTATTTCATTCACCATGTGCCTGACGAGTTCACCTCTCCGCGTGGCGGGTCCACCGAGACGATGAAGGCTTTGGCCCCTACGGTGGAGGCGATGACGGCCTCCGGGTTCGAGGTCAACGCTGAGTTGTGGTCGGTGACGTCAGGCCAGTGCAGCCAGTGCTTCCAGGGGTGCACCAACTGCGGCCAGGGCGACGACGGCCGGTAGTTCGAAGACGAGGAAACGATGACCACCCGCCATGCCTGGGACGACCTGCCCGCCGGTGCCAAACAAGCAGTGGAGGACCGCATCGGGCAGGTGTTGAAGACCGAATCGACTCCGGGTGGCCGCAACTCTGAATTGTCGGAGACCCTGTGGACCGACCACGGCCCCGTCTTCTGCAAGGGGATCTCGACGGACTCCCCCATCTCGTACATGCACCGGAACGAGATCGCGGTGAACCCGTTCCTACCCGCCGCCTGCTGTGGCGTGTCGAGACCGCAGGGTGGCTGCTGCTCGGGTACGAGCACCTGTCCGGGCGGCACGCCGACCTCTCCTCCGGTTCCGAAGACCTTCCTCTCGTAGCTGAGGTCGTGACGAGGATCGGGGAGGTAGTTGATCTCCCGACGTCAGGTGTTCAGCGCTCAATGGGCGACCGATGGGGGCACGCATTGACGCGGGAACTCACCTCGTCACCCTTCACCACGTCGGATCCTTGGTGCGCTTCCAACGCTGGTCTCCTCCTGGAGTTGGCAAACCGAGCACCGTCCTACATGGGCGGAAGCAGCCTCATCCACTCGGATTTGAACCCCACCAACATTGTGGTGTCCGATCGCGCACAGGTCGTCGACTGGGCGTGGTGGCAGATCGGCGCGTCGTGGTTCGACCCGGCATACCTGGTCATCCGCCTCATCGCTGAGGGCCACGCCCCAGAATCAGCGGAGAACTGGGCACAGCAATTCGACGGCTTCACGCAGGCCCCGTCCGAGGCGATCACCGCGTTCGCTGCTTCCACGGTCTGCCTGTGGGAGCGAAGGTTCCCCCGCACCGCGGCCACACAGGCTGCTCGCCGGTGGGTGCGCTACCGCATTCCGTGACCGGCGTCAGCCTCGACGGTTGACGTGGTGGTGTGCCGAGTCGTGGTCGAGGGCAGGATGGTCGGGTGCTGATCGTGCGTGCCACCAAGAAGCTGCTGCGGCTGGCGGGTCCATCTACTGCGCGTGACGACGATCGGGGTACGACGGCGCTGGGCCCGTGGTACGCCACGGTCTTGTTCTGGCGGCCGAGGGTCGTGTTGCTGGTCAACGAGGCGACGTTGCTGCCCGTACTGCTGCCGTTGGCGCCCGCAGCGACTCTGACCAGCAGGATTGCCGAGCAGATCAGCACGGTGCTGACCGCCCACGACGCGCCTGCCACGATCATCGAGGAAGAACGGCGGCACATGCAGACCGCTGAGCTGGGTGTCACGGCGAACCGCAGCGTCGTGGGTGTCATGATCGACTTCGCGCGCCTCGCGGAGATCCACCACGAGGAAGATCCCACCGTAGACCTCGAGACGCTCGCGGTCCGGCTGGCCGCGACCCCCTGCAGCCCGCTGTACCGCAGAAACATCAGTCCGGATCGTGAACTCGCCGCCACGGTGCAGGCAATGACGACCTTCCCAGCCGAGTAGTTGGCGAAAAACTTGGCCGTTGCGTGTCCCCCAAGGGGTCAAATTTCGGAGTTCAGGGGTGTCGACCCAGACCACACTCCTGGAGGACCGCATGACCCGACCGGATACGAGCACCCATCGCCTGCTGTACACCCCCGCTGAAGCGGCAACGCTGCTGGCTGTCCGTGAGTCGTGGCTGCGGCGAAAGGCTGGCCTTCGGGAGATCCCACGTACCTTCGTGGGCAAGCACCTTCGGTTCTCCGATGCCGATCTGCGGTCGATCGCGGAGTCCGGCGCTCGTGCGCCTCGAACTCGTGATGGTCGCATGAGGACTACACCCCGGCGCACCAAGTCCTCTTCGGACTGACAGAAGTTCTTGTACTGCAATGCTTGCGCTTCTACGCGTATGGAGCGTTCATGCATCTGTCACGCCCGTGACCCCCACACCACAAACCGAGAAGGGCTCCCACATGGCCTGGGCGGAGCAGTCTGGAAGCAACCACTGGCGCGTACGATTCCGCCGTGACGACGGCTCGATCGGCTCCATACCTGGCTTCCACAGCCAGAAGGCCGCCAAAGACCATGCCGCCGATCTGGAGTCGGACCAGCGGCGCGGCACCTGGCTCGATCCCACTGGAGGCCGCACCACGCTCGACGAGTGGCTGGCCGAGTGGCTCGAAGCTCTCGACGTCGATATCCGCACGGAAGACAACTACCGGGGCATGCTGCGCAACCACATTCGGCCTCGGTGGGGCGACACCGCGCTGGCCGACATCACCAATCTCAAAGTTCAGGCGTGGGCCAAGCAGCTGCGGGCCACGAAGCTCGCTCCGACCACCGTCGC
This sequence comes from Umezawaea sp. cmx-9-4, assembly GCA_049997955.1. GTDB lineage: Bacteria > Actinomycetota > Actinomycetes > Mycobacteriales > Pseudonocardiaceae > Umezawaea. The sequence continues at coordinate 426,588 of JAEBDY010000008.1, forward strand.
CGGGTTCGTGAAGTTGCTGTCACAGATCCTCACCGATGCTGCCGAGGAGAAGCTGATTACTGCCAATCCGATCCAACTTCGCAGGCGTGGACGTCGCAACCATGCCGCCCGCGTGCCCGAGAAGGTCTGGGCGGATCCAGCCGAGGTGCTGCGCGTCGCTGATCAGATCGCTGCTTGTTACGACCCCGGCGCGGCCGTGCTGGTGGTCACCGCAGCCTGGACTGGTGCGCGCTGGGGCGAGTTGACTGGCTTGCAACGCCATAACCTGCATCTGTTCGACGACGACACCGGGGTCATGATCGTGGACCCGCAGAATGGCGCGCTGCACGAGTCGGCAGGCGGCAAGTTGTGGCTTAGCCCACCGAAGACGGAGGCGTCGGTCCGTACCATCGCGCTCGTCCCGTCCACGGTCCGGCTCTTGCGAGCGCACCTGGGCTCTCACCACCACGCGCATGTGTTCACCAGTCCTGGAGACCACCTGCATCGCCGCAGCAACTTCAGCCGCCGTGCCATGCGCCCCGCCGCCGACGGGAACCTCCAGGGGGTCCAACCAGTCCTGCGACTGCATCCGGTCAAGCCCGGCCTGACTTTTCACGGCCCTCGGCATAGCCACAAGACGTGGATGATCGCCGACGGCATTCCCGAGATCGCCCAGTCACTTCGGCTCGGCCACATCCTCAGAGACCCCGTCCAGCGCACCTACTCCCACGTCGCGCCGGAAGTCACCGTTCGGCTTCTTCAGTGCCTGCAAGATCGGTGGGACAAGGCGATCGCCGACGTCGGTGACAGCACATGGCGTAGGGCCGCCCAGTAGCCCTGACACCGCGGTACAACCCACGCTGACACGGGATCCGGTACCCAAACCAGCGTGACCGGGGTTAGCGGGGCGCGAAGAGTCGCGGTGATGGACGATCCGACAGGGTGAACAGTTCTGGAGCAATGTGGTTGACCCTGTTTCGGGTCATTCCAGGCCGTGCTCCAGATTTGCTCCAGTTGCGGAGCCGCAGTCCACAGTAGACGAACAGACAAGATCGCCCGCTGACCAAGTTATCCCAGGTCAGCGGGCGATTCATGTTTTGTATCAAATTGTGGAGCTGAGGGGACTCGAACCCCTGACCCTCACACTGCCAGTGTGATGCGCTACCAGCTGCGCCACAGCCCCGTGCTTTCACGTTTCCCGGCGGTAGCCCGCCGTTGTCGTGTGTACATACCGTACAACATCGTCCCCATCGAATAGAAATCGGGGGTCCTCGTGCCGTGTTCGTGCTGTTGGAGAGGCCCGTCGACCGGCCCGTGGGACAGCAGGGCCGGTCGGCGGTGGTCGATCTCAGCCCTTGAGGAGGTCGGAGATCCAGTTCTCGTTGTCGATGCTGATGAGCTTGTCGCCCACGGCCACCGACGGGGTGCCTTGGAAGCCCCTGCTGCCGTCGCTGCGCTCCGCCTGGAGGTGAGGGGTGGCGTCCGCCTTGTCCAGGTCCGCTTCCAGGGCCTGGTGGTGGGTGCCGCTCTCCACACACGTCTTGAAGGTGTCGCCGGTGATGCCCAGGTCGGTGCCCAGTTGGACCAGCTGGGCGACCGTGTAGCCGGGGCCGTTCTCCTCCGGCTGCTTGCTGTAGAGGGAGTCGTGGTACTCCGTGAACTTGCCCGCGTCGGCCGCGCACACCGCCGCGTTGGCGCTGTCGCGGGAGTAGCCCTCGGGGTCCGACAGGCGGACCAGGAGGGGCAGCAGGTGGTAGCGGACCTTGATGTCGCCCGCTTCCACGCGCTGGCGCAGCTGGTCGCCGTACCTCTCCTCGAAGGTGCCGCAGACCGGGCACAGGAAGTCCTCGTACACGTCCACGGTGACCTTGGCGGTGTCCTTGCCCACCAGCACCGTCGCGTCGGGCTGCCGCTGCACGGGCACCGAGACGGACTTGAGGTCCGGTGCGGGGGTGAGGGCTTCCGGTGTGGACGGTTTGTTCAACAGCACCGCGCCGATGACGCCCGCGGCCAACACCACCACGACGACCACACCGATGAGGATCTTGTTGCGGTCGGACGAGCCGGACGAACCCCGTGCCGAGGCCACCGACTTCGCCGCCATCTGCTGCTGCTTCTTCTTGCGAGCGTTCCGCTCCGCGCCACCCACGTCGTTCGCGTCCTTCCGAGTACGCCAGCTCAACCAGCAGGCTAGCGGCGAAGACTGAGCGGAACCTGAGCGCCTACGCGTCCGGCTGGCGGGGACGGCCTCCGACGCGTTCGCCGGTGGGCAGTTCGGGGCCCTCGTCGAGTTGGCCGCATTCGCCCGCGACCGACTTGCCGACGCCGGCACCGTCGTCCTCCGCCGGGAGGGTTTCCTGGGCCACGAGCCAGAAGCCGAGGGCGATCACCATGATGACGCCGGTCACGGTGAAGGCGACCTGGTAGGAGAAGTGGTCGACGAGCACGCCCGCGAGCAGCGGGCCGATGATGGCGCCGAGGTCGGTGACCATCTGGAACGCGGCCAGCACGGGCCCGCCCTTGGCGTTCGAGCCGATGACGTCGGCGACGACGGCGTTCTGCGGCGGGTTGAGCAGGCCCGCGCCGACGCCTGCCACGAGCGAGGTGATCATGAACAGGGTCACGGTGCCGCTGAAGCCCATGCCGACCGTGCCGACGGCGGACACGGCGAGGCCTGCGATGGCCATGGGTTTGCGGCCGATGCTGTCGGAGAGCTTGCCGGACAGCATCAGCACGGCGGCGTTGCCGACCGCGAACACGGACAGGGAGATGCCCGCCACGGCGGGGCTGCCGTGCAGCGCCTCCACGACGAACAGCGGCACCAGGGAGATGCGCAGGCCGAACACCGCCCAGCCGTTGGCGAAGCCCGAGGCGAGCGAGGCGCGGTAGGCGGCGAAGCGGACCGCGTCGCGCACGGCCATGGTCGGCTGCGACTTGTTCTGGTCGAGTGCGGCGAGCGTGGAGCGGCGGAGGAACAGCCAGACGAACAGGGCGGCGATGAACAGCGCCACGGCGTAGGCGACGAACGGGGTCTGGATCGAGAAGCCGACCAGGCCCGCGCCGACGATCGGGCCCGCGATGTTGCCGAGCAGGAAGCCGGTGGCCCACAGGCCGGAGGCGCGGCCGCGCAGCGACGGCGGGGTCAGCCGGATGAGCAGGCCGACCGCCGCGACGGTGAACATGGTGGAGCCGACACCCGCGATCGAGCGGAACACGATCAGCTGCCAGAAGTGGGTCGCGAACCCGCACGCGCCGGTGGCCAGCGCGACGATGACGATGCCCCAGATGTAGGTCTGCGTCTCGCCGAAGCGTGCGACCAGCCGCCCGCTGACCGGCGCGAACAACAGCCTGACCAGCGCGAACGCGCTGACGACGGCCGACACGGCCGTGGTGCCCACGTTGAAGCTGGCCGCGTACATGGGCAGCACCGGGGCGACGATCCCGAAGCCGATGGCGATGATGAAGCTCGCCACGACGAGCACCCACACCTCACTGGGAAGTCGGGGTTTGACGACAGCGATCCCCTGCACGCACGGCCTCCCAGCATCGTTTAGCTGTGCTAAAGATATAGGTCCGCGGGGGGAAATCTCAATCCAGCAGCTCGTCGACCCTGCGGGCGTAGGCCGTCACCGGGTACCCGATGTCGAAACCGCACGCCTCCGCGAACCGCTCACCGGCCCCGCCCTCCTCCACGTGCGCGACCACGAGCAGCGCTCCCGCGGACCGCAGCGCGGCCACGGTGGCCGCCACCAGGTCCGCCCCGAGCCCCCGTCGACGCCGGGCGGGCAGCACCACGACCTGCTCCACCAGCCCCACCCCGCGTTCGGCGAACCCGCCCGCGAACCCGACGAGCCGCTCGCCGTCGTCGATGACCAGCTGCACGCAGCGCGGGTCGTCCCACCGCTGCCCCAGGTGCCGCACCAGCCGCTGCTGGCCGCTCATCCGCAGGCCCAGTTCGTCGGCCACGAGCCCGCCGATGTGCTCCAGGTCGGTGTCCCGCGCGGGTCGCACGCGGGGCGAGACGTCGAACCGGCCGCGGTGCACGACGGCGATCGACTCCTCGACGGCGTACCAGCCGGCGTCGTCCGCGATGCCCTCGATCTCGGCCACGGTCGTCGGCGAGGCGTACACCACGGCCTCCGCGCGGCCGATGTCGGCGAACGTCTGCTCCAGCCGCATCAGCGCGCCCGCGACCTCCGCCGACGACCCGTCGAGGGCGCAGGCGAAGTTGCCGGAGGGGAACGGGTTGTCGCGGTTGACGACGACCGTGGCGCAGCCGACCTTCCCCACCTTGCCGTAGCGGACCGCGCCGGACGCGACCCTGGCCGCCTCCACCAGTCCGGCCAGCTCACGGGCCCGGTAGGGGTCGAGCAGGTCGGGGTCGTCGGGGTCGTGCAGCGGGTCAACCACCTGGTCAGCCTGACACGTCGCGGCCCTTCCACGTGACGCCGCGCCACGCCCGCGTGGCGCTGTCGAGCATCACCACGCCCAGCGCGACGAGCGCCGCGGGTGCCAGCAGCGCGGTCGCCCCCGGCTGGCCGACGCGCCGCACGTACGTCCAGTGGGCGACGGCTTGGCCGAGCCAGCCGAGCGCGCCCAGTGCCCGCACGGTCCTGGACCGGCTGAGCACCGCGGCCACCGGCGCGAGTCCGTAGGCGATGTGCGCCGCGCCGGTGGACGCGAGCACCGCGCACACGGCCGCGGGGCTGCCGACCATCTCGCTGATCCCGGCGAAAGTGCTCTTGCGCAACGACTTCCACGACTTGACGAACGTGTCGTGCCCGGACGTGGTCACCGCGGCCCCGCCGTCCACGTACTGCGTCCGCGCGCCGGAATCCCGCACCAGCGTGGCGAGTCCGACGTCGTCGGCCCGCGTCGCGGCGATGGCCGTCCAGCCGCCGGCCTGGTCGTAGGCCTCGCGCGACACCAGCATGCAGTGCCCGACGCCCAGCGCCCTGCGTCCCGCGCGGCCGGACGGCGACGTGCTCTCGAACAGCAGCTGGTTCGTCGGCGGCAGCAGCAACCAGTAGCCGGGCCCGGACGTCGTCGAGCGGCCGGCGGTCGACACCAGCGCCGCCTGCCGCTCCCGAGCGGAGGCGAGCAGCCTGCCGACCGAACCGGGAGCCAGGACGACGTCGGCGTCCACGAACAGCAGCCACTCGCCCTCGGCTTCGAGCACGCCGAGGTGCATCGCGTGCACCTTGCCCGCCCACCCCTCGGGCGGGCCGTCGCTCGACACCAGCCGCACGCCGTGGCGCCGCGCGATGTCGGCGGTGCCGTCGGTGGAGGCGTCGTCCACCACCACGATCCGCGCCGCCTGCCCCCGCAACGCCGTCAGGCACGCGTCCAGCGTCGCTTCCTCGTTCCGCGCCGCCACGACCACGGTCACGGTCGACACCGCGTCACCGGTCTCCGGCAACCGCGGCACCTGCCGCCACACCGCCACGGTGTTCGCCGCGCGAGCCACCGCGACGGTGGCCGCGAGCCCCGCTCCGAGCACTCCCCATCCGCCCATGCGACCAGGTTGGCACACTGGCTCATCGTGGAACTGCCGAACCTGCCAGTCCGGGCCGTGCTCGGCGACGTCGTCGGCGCGCTCGCCGAGCACGGATGCGCGGTGCTGGTCGCGCCGCCGGGCACGGGTAAGACCACGCTGGTGCCGTTGGCGCTGGCCGAGGCGCACAGCGGGCGCGTGGTCGTGGCCGAGCCGCGGCGGATCGCGGCCCGTGCCGCGGCCGCGCGGATGGCGTCGCTGCTGGACGAGCCGGTGGGGCGGACGGTCGGCTACTCGGTGCGCGGCGACCGCAAGGTGTCGGCGGCGACCCGGATCGAGGTCGTGACCTCGGGGCTGCTGGTGCGCAGGCTCCAGTCCGACCCGGAACTGGCAGGCGTCGGCACCGTGCTGCTGGACGAGTGCCACGAGCGGCACCTGGACGCCGACCTGCTGCTGGCGCTGCTGCTCGACGCCCGCGCGGGTCTGCGGCCGGACCTGCGGCTGCTGGCGACGTCGGCGACCGTCGCGGCGGGCAGGCTGGCCGAGCTGCTGGGCGACGCGCCCGTGCTGCGCGCCGAGGCCCGGACCTACCCCACCACCACGGACTACGTGACCCCGGCGCGCAAGGAGCGGATCGAGGCGTGCGTCGCCCGCGCGACCCGGCAGGCACTGTCCGAAGTGGATGGTGATGTGCTGGTCTTCCTCCCCGGCGCGGCGGAGATCCGGCGCACGGCCGCGCTGCTGTCGCTGCCGGACGTGGACGTGCTCACCCTGCACGGTCGGCTGTCGGCAGGCACGCAGGACGACGCGCTGAAGCCCGGCGCCCGCCGTCGGATCGTGCTGTCGACCGCGATCGCCGAGTCGAGCCTGACCGTGCCGGGGGTGCGAGCGGTGGTCGACTCCGGCCTGTCGCGCGTGCCTCGGGTCGACCACCGCCGCGGCCTGTCCGGGCTGGCCACCGTGCGGGTGTCGATGGCCGTGGCCGACCAGCGCGCGGGCCGAGCGGGCCGGGAGGCGCCGGGTCACGTGTACCGGTGCTGGCCGGAGCACGAGCACAGCACCCTGCCCCGCTACCCGGAACCCGAGATCAAGACCGCCGACCTGACCAGGCTCGCGTTGGAGCTGGCCTGCTGGGGCACTCCCGACGGCACCGCGCTGAGCTGGTGGGACGCCCCGCCCGCGGGTGCGCTGGAGGTCGGTCGCACGGTGCTGCGGACGTTGGGCGCGCTCGACGCCGACGGGCACGCGACCGACCGCGGGCGGCGGATGTCCGGTCTCGGCCTGCACCCGCGGCTGGCCCGCGCGCTGCTGGACGGCGCGGCCGAGGTGGGCGCGCGCAACGCGGCGGAGGTGGTGGCGCTGCTGGACGACGACGCCCTGACCGACAGCGCGGAGCTGTCCACCGCGTTGCGGGACCTGCGTTCCGGGCACAACGACCGCTCGAAGCAGTGGTCGCGCGAGGCGCGCAGGCTGGCGGAGATGGTCAGCGGAAGGGGACGGGACGACCCGGCGCTCGTGGTGGCGCTGGCGCACCCGGAACGGTTGGCCCGACGGCGATCCGGCGGCGGCGGCGTGTACCTGATGGCGGGTGGCACGGCCGCCGAACTGCCGCCGGGCAGCGGACTCGGGGACGCCGAGTGGCTGGCCGTGGCCGTCGCCGACCGCGAGCCGGGCCGCAGCCACGGCCGGATCCGGCTGGCCGCACGGGTGGACGAGCAGCTGGCCGTGCAAGCCGCTCCGGCACTGGTGTCCACTGTGGACGAGGTGCGCTGGGACCAGGACGTGGTGGCGAACCGGGTCCGCAGGCTCGGCGCGATCGTGTTGTCCAGCAAGCCGTTGCGCGATCCGAGCCCGGCCGCCGTGCGGGCGGCGCTGGTCGCCGGGCTGCGGTCCGAGGGGCTGGGCCTCCTGCGCTGGCACGCCGACGCCACGAGGCTCCGGGAACGGCTGGAGTTCCTGCACCGGGTGCTCGGCGACCCGTGGCCGGAGGTGACGGACGAGGCGCTGCTGGCGAACGTCGAAGGCTGGCTCGGCAACGCCCGCAAGCGCGCCGACCTGGCGAAGGTCGACGCGGAGAAGGTGGTCCGCCACCTGCTGCCCTGGCCCGCGGCCGGGCGGCTGGACGAGCTGGCGCCCGATCGGCTGGAGGTGCCGTCGGGGTCGCGGATCCGGGTCGACTACACCGGCGACAACCCGGCGCTGCCGGTGAAGGTGCAGGAGGTGTTCGGGTGGGTCGACACGCCCCGCATCGCGGACGGCCGGGTGCCGGTGGTGCTGCACCTGCTGACCCCCGCGGGTCGCGCCACGGCCGTGACCGGCGACCTGGCCTCGTTCTGGCGAACCGGGTACGCGCAGGTCAGGTCCGAGTTGCGCGGCCGGTACCCCAAGCACCGCTGGCCGGAGGACCCGATGACCGCCCCGCCAGCCCGTCGGTGACAGTCGTTGTCCGCGATCCGCCCTACCGTCGGGGCGTGGACCTGAACTGGACGAAGGAACTGACGGAGCAACTCGACTTCTACTGGCGCCACCAGTTCCTGCCGCGCCTGGAGGGGCTCACCGACGAGGAGTACCTGTGGGAGCCGGTCGACGGCTGCTGGAGCGTGCGCCCGGACGGCGGTGGCGGGCACGTGGTCGACCACGCGGAGGAGGAGCCCGCGCCACCGCCGTTCACCACCATCGCCTGGCGGATCGCGCACATCGGCTCGGACGTGCTGGGCATGCGCGCGGGCAACCACTTCGGCGACGGGTACGACCTCGCCGAGGTGCGCCCGCCCGGCACCGCGCAGGCCGGACTCGACCTCCTGCGCGAGTCGTACGCCTTGTGGCACAAGGGAGTCGCGGCGCTGGACGACGCCGGACTCGCACGGCCGTGCGGTCCGGCCGAGGGGCCGTACCACGCCCACCCGTTCGCCGCGCTCGTGCTGCACGTCAACCGCGAGGTCGTCCACCACGGCGCCGAGGTCGCGACCCTGCGCGACCTCTACCGCGACCGCACCAGCGGCAGGTAGACCTCGTCCACGATCTCGGCCAGCACGTCGTCGGGAGCGTGGGGGACGCCGCGGGTGAGGAACTCGTTGCGCAGCAACGCCACCGCGACCGTATGGCGAGCTACGGCGTGGTGAAGGTGCTGGAGAACGGGTTCGGCGAGACCTACCCGGACCTGCGCTGGGAGCCCAAGGCCGCGTTCGCCGCGCTGGCGGACTACTTCGGCTGCCCCGGTGTCGGCACCGGGATCCTGCCGTCGCGCAGCAGGGTCATCGCCTCCTCGGCGAGGGCGTGCAGGTCCGCCTTGCCCGCGCTGTCCACCCAGGACCGCACGACGACCTCGATGATGTTGATGGCGAACGCCGCCGTGAGCCGGGCGGTGATGCGGTCGGAGGGGTCGTCGAGCATGTCCGCGACCTCGCTCGCCAACGTGTCGCGCCACATCCACAGGACGTCCGCCAACTGCGCCCGCACCGAGCCGTTCAGCCCGGAGATGTCGTAGACGGCCAGCACGCGCGCCGGGTCGGTCGCCATGACGTCGAGGACCCTGCCGATGACCGTGTTCAGCGCGACCGGCAACGGCTCGGGCGGCTGGGTGCGCAGGTCGTCCAGCGCGTCGAAGAGGCTGGTCCGGACGAACTCGACGACGAGCGTCTCCTTCGTCGGGAAGTAGCGGTAGAGGGTTCGCGGGCCGACCTCGGCCGCGATCGCGATCTGCTCGATCGTGGTTCGCTGGTAGCCGTTGCAGGTGAACAACTCGAATGCCTTGTCCGAGATCAGCTGCCGCGTCCTGGCCATCTTGAGCTCGCGGATTCCCATGCCCACCTCCCGGGGTCGGACACCCGAAGGGAGGCTAACACCGCCACCAGCGCGTATCCGGCCTGCGACAACAGGCACTTGCCGTGATCTCTCCATCACTGGCAGTGTGGACAACGTGGCAGTAACTGCCACGTTCCCACCACGAGGGGTACGACGAATGACCGAGGCACCGAGCAGGCCGACCACCGGATCGTTCCCGATGAAACGGACGGAGGAGTGCCCGTTCGACCCGGCCGAGGGTTACGCGGAGTTCCGCGAGGAGAACCCGATCGCCCACGTCTCCTGCCCCGCCGGGATCGACGCCTGGCTCGTGACCCGCTACGAAGACGTGCGCACGGTGCTCAACAGCCCCGGCCTCAGCTCCGCGGTCCCGGTCATGGGCCACGCCAACCCGAAGGTCGACTTCGACACGCCGATCAACCCCGGCTCGATCATCCAGGCCGACGGCGACGCGCACTCCCGGCTGCGCAGGCTGCTGACGTCCGAGTTCACCGTCAAGCGCATCCAGGCCCTGCGCCCGTACATCCAGAAGCTGATCGACGACCACATCGACGCGATGCTCGCGAGCACCGAACCGGTCGACCTGGTCCGCGACTTCGCCCTGCCCATCCCGTCGCTGGTGATCTGCGAGCTGCTCGGCGTGCCCTACGAGCAGCGCGACCAGTTCCAGCGGCAGAGCGGCATCCTGACCTCCGTCGACGTCGACCCCGACATCGCGGTCCAGGCCAACGCCGAGATCCAGGGTTTCGTGGCGCAGCTGGTCGTCGACAAGATGCAGAACCCGACGGACGACCTGATCTCCCGGCTCATCAAGCGGGCCCAGGACTCGGGTCAGCCGCTGACCGTCGAGGAACTCGTCGTGCTCGGCCTCTCGCTGCTGGTCGCGGGTCACGAGACGACCGCGAACATGATCACGTTGAGCACCGTCACCCTGCTCCGCAACCCGGACCAGCTCGAAGAGCTGCGCGCCAACCCCGACCTCGTGCCGTCCGCCGTCGAGGAGATGCTGCGCTACCTCTCCGTCGTGCAGTTCGGCCTGTTCCGGGCCATCACCGAGGACATCCCGCTCGGCGAGGAGACGCTGCGCGCGGGCGAGTGGCTGGTCACGTCGCTGGCGTCCGGCAACCGCGACACCTCGGTCTTCCCCGACGCCGACCGGCTCGACGTCCACCGCAAGGCGTCCGCGCACCTCGCGTTCGGCTACGGCGCCCACCAGTGCCTCGGCCAGCAGCTCGCGCGGGTCGAACTCCAGCAGGTGTTCAGCACCCTGTTCACCCGCATCCCCACCCTGCGGCTGGACATCCCGTTCGAGGAGCTGAAGTTCAAGGACGACACCCTCGTCTACGGCGTCCGCTCGCTCCCCGTCGCCTGGTGACCCCGTCCCACCCCTGGAAGGAGAACACCCCATGCGCGTGAGCATCGACGAGGACGGCTGCGTCGGCGCGGGCCAGTGCGTCCTCGCCGCACCCGAAGTCTTCGACCAGCGCGACGAGGACGGTGTCGTGGTCCTGCTGGACGAGACGCCCGCTCCCCACCTGCACGACGCGACGCGCGAAGCGGCCGTGCTCTGCCCAGCGCTCGTCATCCACCTCGCCGAGTGATGTCCGAGATCCGCCGCGTCGTCGTCGTGGGAGCGTCGGCGGCGGGGCTGACCACGGCCGAGACCCTGCGGCGCGAGGGCTACGCGGGTCTCGTCACCCTGATCGGCGACGAGCTCCACCTCCCCTACGACCGTCCGCCCCTGTCCAAGCAGGTGCTCCTCGGCACGTGGGAACCGGAGCGCACCTCGTTCCGCGACGACGCCACCTACCAGCGCCTCGACGTCGGGCTGCGGCTGGGCGCCACGGCGACGGGCGTCGACCTGGGGGCGAGGACGGTCGTTCTGGCGTCCGGCGACCACGTCCCCTACGACCGCCTGGTCATCGCCACCGGAGTTCGGCCGCTGAAGCTCCGGCAAGGGCACGACCTGCACGGCGTCCACGTCCTCCGCACCCTGGACGACACCCTCGCACTGCGGGCGGCGCTGGCCAGGGCGACCTCGGTAGCCGTGGTGGGGGCCGGTTTCCTCGGCTCCGAAGCAGCGGCGGCGGCCCGCACGCTCGGCCTGGACGTCACCTTGATCGACCTGGCGCCGGTCCCTCTGTCCCGCCAGTTCGGCGATGAACTGGGCGGCTGGATCGGCGACCTCCACCGGGACCACGGCGTCGCGGTCAGGACCGGCGTGGGCGTGACCCGGCTGCTGGGCGACGGCGAGGTCACCGGCGTCGAACTCGCGGACGGCACCACCGTGACCGCCGACGTGGTCCTCGTGGCCATCGGCTCGACCCCGGCCACCGACTGGCTGAGGACGAGCGGCGTTCCCCTGCTGGACGGCGTCCTCTGCGACTCCACCTGCCAAGCCGTTCCCAACGTCTACGCAGCAGGCGACGTGGCCCGCTGGCACAACGAGCGCTTCGGCGTCCCGATGCGCGTGGAACACCGGATGAACGCCACCGAGCAGGCCATGGCGGTGGCCAAGAACATCCTCGGCGACCCCAAGCCGTTCACCCCGATCCCCTACTTCTGGACGGACCAGTTCGACGCCAGGATCCAGGCGTACGGGATCTTCCCGCCCGAGGCGGAGATGACGGTCGCCCAGGGCGATCCCACCGCCCGCAAGTTCATCGCCCACTACCGCCACGACGGCGACCTGGTGGGCGTCCTCGGCTGGAACATGCCGAGGGAACTGCGCGCGGCCCGCGCTCTGCTCACGCGGGACTAAACGCCCGCCGCGGTGGCGTTGCCCAGGTGACGCCACCGCACCGGGCGCACACCCAACTTCCGCCGGGGAGAAGATGACGCCCATCGAGGCCAGCCCGACCAGACTGAAGCTCGTGGGCCTGCTGGGAGCCCTCTGCACCCTGGGCCCCATGTCGATCGACATGTACCTGCCCGCGTTCCCCAGCATGGCCACCGAACTGGACACCGCGGCACCGCAGATCCAGCTCTCCCTGACCACGTTCATCATCGGCCTGGCACTGGGCCAACTGCTGGCAGGCCCGATCTCCGACTCCATCGGCCGCAGGAAACCCCTGTTCGCAGGCCTGGTCATCTACATCACGTTCTCCCTGCTCTGCGCCATCGCCCCCACGGCACTGGCACTGGCGGGCCTGCGGTTCATCCAGGCGCTGGGCGTGGCGGCGGGCTTCGTGGTGGCCACCGCCGTCGCGCGAGACCTCTTCTCCGGCCTGGCCATGGCCAAGTTCATGAGCCTCCTCATGCTCGTCAACGGCCTGGGCCCGGTGATCGCCCCCGTGCTGGGCGGCCAGGTCCTCCGCCTGACGAGCTGGCGGGGCACCTTCCTGGTCCTGGCCGTCATCGGCACGATCCTGCTGGCCGTCCTGGCCTACGCCCTGCCGGAAACCCACAAACCGGAGAACCGCGTCCCCGCCAACCTCAGGGGCACCCTCAGGACCTTCGGCGAACTCCTCAGGGACCGCTACTTCCTCGGCTACGCACTGGCGGCCTCGTTCGCCCTCGGCAGCCTCTTCGCCTACGTGGCAGGCGCCTCCTTCGTGCTCCAGAACGTCTTCGGCCTGAGCCCCCAGCAGTTCAGCCTGGTCTTCGGCCTCAACTCCCTCGGCATCCTCCTGGCAGGCCTCCTGAACACCTGGCTGACCGGCAGGCTGATGCCCAGGACCCTTCTCAAGATCGGCCTGGTCCTGGCCACCACGGGCGGCCTTGGCCTTCTGGCAGCAGGCCTGATCGGCGGCGGCCTGCCCACCTTCCTGCCTGCGCTCTTCCTCCTGACGACCAGCGTGGGCGTCCTGCTGCCCAACGCCGCCACCCTGGCCATGAACCGCCACCCGGAAGCAGCGGGCAGCGCCTCGGCCCTGCTGGGCGTCCTGCAATTCCTGGCGGGCGGCCTGATCGCCCCCCTGGTAGGCGCGGCGGGCACCGGAAGCGTCATCCCCATGGCAGCCGTGATGGCCGGTCTGACCATCGCCGCAACCTTGGCCTTCACCCTCCTGACCAGGGGCGACAAGGGCATAACCAGGGACTCGGAACCCCTACCGATCCCAGCGTCCACAGCAACAGCAACACCGTAAAAACCCCGCCCCAAACCAGCCGCCACCAGCAACACCCACAAACCGACAGCCGCAAGAAGGCCCTCACAAACCAGCGCCACCTGGGGCACCCGCTAAACCGGCAGCCAGTGGGCGCACCGACAAACCAGCGGCCACCTGGCGCACCCACTTACCGGCGGCCGCTGAGGGCGCACCACATACCGGCAGCCAGCGGGGGGTGCAGGGGGGCGAAGCCCGCCCTGCACCGGGGTCCGGGGCGGGAGCCCCGGTGTGACAACGAAACGACCCATGTCCGCGCATTCCGCGGACATGGGTCGTTCAGACGTGGAGGTGCCGGGAATCGAACCCGGGTCCTTCGCCGGCTCATCAGGGCTTCTCCGTGCGCAGTCAACTACGTCTCTACTCGGCCCCACCGATCACGTTGACAAGTCCGGTGTGACAGGCCCAGACACTGTGGGATTCCCAACCAGTTCCCGTGCCCGGAACTGGAGGTGAGCCTCCTAGCTGATGCCGGGATCCGGAACGGAGGCGCTTCCGGGCCGACAGCGTTTTCCCTAGCCTCAGGCGGCGAGGGCGAACGCGCGCTGGTCGTTAGACTTGGCGCTTATAGGTTTGCGATGACGCTTACGGTGGTCTCTCGCCTGCACCGGCACGCTTCCCCTGAATCAACGAACAAAGTCGAAACCGTTCACCCCCGTCGGGTGTTGCCGTGTACCTGGGTACAGCATAACGCTCCGGGGCCGCCGTCTCATCCCAATAGGCTTGGTAGGGCTGGCCCCACCTCCGGCACGCTGGCCTACCTGATGGTTCGGGGCCCGCGTTCCGGTGATGCTGGTCTGGCACACCAAGCGGACCTAGGCGGGGACATGACGACGCGAGCATCTTCGAAGATCGCCAAGACCAGCGTGTTCCTGCTGGTCAACCTCTTCTTCAGCACGCTGTGGTTCGTGCTGCTCGTCACCATGTTCACCGTCAGCGTCGGCTTGGCGATCGTCTGGGTCGGGGTGCCGCTGCTGGCGGTGACGCTGGTGCTGGCGCGCGGCGCGTCGACGTTCGAGCGGGCGTGGACGCGGACGATGCTGGAGGTCGACATCCCGTCGCCGTACCGGCCGCTGCCCGACGAGGGTGGGCTGCTGCCGAAGATGAAGGCGGTGGTCACCGATCCCGCGAGCTGGCGCGACTTCGGCTACTGGATGCTGATGTTCCCGGTGAGCATCGTCGAGTTCACCGCGATGGTCGTGTTCTGGCCGGTGGTGCTGTGCCTGATCGCGTACCCGTTCTACTACACCAACCTGCCCACGTACTTCATCGTGGACCTCCCCGACGGCGGCGAGTGGGCGGTCAACTCGTTCTCCAGCGCTCTGCTCGTGACGGTCGTCGGCCTGCTGCTCGGTCTGCTCACGCTGCCGCTGGTGCGCGGCCTGGGCCGCATGCACGGCCTGCTGGCCTCGTGGGCGCTCGGCCCGTCCCGCACCGCCGTGCTGTCGGCCGAGACGAAGCGGCTGGTGGCGAGCCGGGCGCGCGGCGTCGACTCGGCCGAGGCGGAGCGCAGGCGCATCGAACGGGACCTGCACGACGGCGCGCAGCAGCGGCTGGTGTCGGTCGCGATGACGCTGGGCCGGGCGAAGACGAAGATGGAGTCCGACCCGGAGGCGGCCCGCGAGCTGATCGCCGAGGCGCACACCGACGCCAAGCTGGCGATCTCCGAACTGCGCGACCTGGCCCGCGGCATCTACCCGTCGGTGCTGGGCGACCGCGGGCTCGACCCGGCGCTGTCGTCGCTGATCTCGAAGTGCCCGATCCCGGTCGACCTGAGCGTGGACGTGGAGCCCCGACCGCCGACGGCCGTGGAGAGCGCGGCCTACTTCACCGTCGCCGAGACGCTGACGAACATCGCCAAGCACGCGGACGCCACCCGTGCGCAGGTGCGCGTGACGCGGACCGACCACTCGGTGGTCGTGGAGGTCACGGACAACGGCAAGGGCGGCGCCGAGGTGCGTCCGGGTGGTGGGCTCGCGGGGCTCGCGGACCGGGCTGCCACCATTGACGGCGTGGTCGTCGTGGTCAGCCCCGTCGGAGGGCCGACAGTGATCCGGACGGAGCTGCCGTGCGCGTGGTGATCGCGGAGGACTCGGTCCTCCTGCGGGTGGGGGTCCAGCGGTTGCTGGCCGACGAGGGCATCGAGACGGTGGCCGCCGTGGAGGACGGGGTGGCGCTGCTCAAGGCCATCGAGGAGCACAAGCCGGACCTGGCGCTGGTGGACGTGCGGATGCCCCCGACGTTCACCGACGAGGGGCTGCGGGCGGCGATCGAGGCCCGCAAGCGCATCCCGAACCTGCCGGTGCTGGTGCTCTCGCAGTACGTGGAGGAGCGCTACGCGGTCGAACTGCTGGCCGGTGGCGCGAGCGGCGTCGGGTACCTGCTCAAGGAGCGGGTGGCCGACGTCGCCGAGTTCGTCGCGGCCGTGCGCCGGGTCGCCGACGGCGGCACGAGCATCGACCACGAGGTCATCACGCAGCTGATGGCCCGCAGCAAGCGCAACCCGGTCGACTCGCTGACCGCGCGGGAGCGGGAGGTGCTCGGTCTGATGGCCGAGGGGTTCTCGAACGCGGCGATCGCGGCGGCGCTGGTGGTGTCCGACGGTGCCGTCGAGAAGCACGTGGGCAACATCTTCGCGAAGCTCGGCCTGGAGCCCAGCACTTCGGAGCACCGAAGGGTTCGCGCGGTGCTCGCCTACCTCGACATCGGGTAGCCGAGGAGCCGCGCCGGGTTGTCGTGCAGCACCGCGCGCAGGAACGGCGTGCCCAGGCGGTCGTCGGAGGACGCCCAGCCCGCGATGGCGCGCAACTGCTCCGCGTAGGAGTACGGGATGTTCGGGAAGTCCGAGCCCAGCACGATCCGGTCCGGCACGTCCGCGATCCGCGCCGTCCAGTCCGGCGGCAGCGGCTGGTTCCGCTCGGTGAACGGCACGCCGACCATCGTGGTGTCCAGGTGCACCCGCGGGTACCGGGCGACCAGGTCCAGCGCGGCGCCGTACTCCGGCATCCCGGCGTGCGCGATGACGGCGGTGAGCCCCGGGTGCCGCCGCAGCACGGCCTCGTAGCGGTCCAGCCCGGTGTGCACGCCCGGCAACGGCCCGTGGCCGCAGTGCACGACGACGGGCACGCCCGCCTCGGCGAGCAGCCCCCACGCGGCGTCCAGCAGCGGGTCGGCGGGGTCGTACGCACCCACCTGCACGTGCGCCTTGACGCACCGCGCGCCCGCGTCGAGGGCCTTGGCGAGGTAGATCTCCACCCCCGGCTCGGGGAACAGGGTGGCCGTCGGCACGGCTCCCGGCGTGCGCTGCCCGAAGTCGACGGCCCACTCGGTGAGCCACTCCCCCATGCCGGGCTTGTGCGGGTACACCAGCGGGGCGAAACCAACCACGCCGAGCGCCCGCAGGCGGTCGAGGCGCTCCGGTTCGGTGAGCCGGTAGTGGATCGGCCACGCCACGCCGTAGTGCGCGGCGGCGCGGTCGAAGAACGCCCACACCTTCGCGAGCACCCGTTCGGGCATGAAGTGCACGTGCAGGTCCACGAGACCGGGAAGTCCCAGGCCGGTGACCCAGCCTGGGACTTCCTCGTCGTTCTCGGGCCCGTTCAGTACCGACCCCCGCGGCCCTTCAGCGCCCGGCCGTACGCCTTCTGGATGTCGCGGTCGGCATCGCGCTTGGCGATGTCCTGGCGCTTGTCGTAGGACTTCTTGCCCTTCGCCAGCGCCAGCTCGATCTTCACGTACCCGTCGCTGAAGTACATCGACAGCGGGATCAGGCTCAGACCGCTCTCCTTGGTCTTGCCGATCAGCCGCTCGATCTCGCCCTTGTGCAGCAGGAGCTTCCGCCTGCGCCGCACCTCGTGGTTGGTCCACGTCCCCGCCACGTACTCGGGGATGTGCAGCGCGTGCAACCAGATCTCGCCGTCGTCGACCTGGGCGAAGGCGTCCACAAGGGACGCCCGCCCGAGCCTGAGGCTCTTCACCTCGGTGCCGACGAGCACGACACCCGCTTCGAAGACGTCGAGGATGGTGTAGTCGTGTCGAGCCTTGCGGTTCGACGCGATCACCTTCCTGCCGCGTTCCTTGACCATGATGCGACTTTACGTGACCGGGCCAGCGGTTAAAGCCGGACGTACAGGCGCAGGGTGACGTAGCCGGTCAAGGCCGAGATCAGCACCGACACGCCGAACAGGATCGGCGCGATGATCAGCACGTCGAGCTGCCCGAGTGTCGGCAGGATGCCGGACGAGAACAGGTCGCCGAGCACCCGGTCGAGGATGAACGCCTTGAACAGGACCAGGCCCACGACCGAGACGATGGCGCCGATGATGCCCGCGACCACCGCCTCGATGAGGAACGGCAGCTGCGTGTACCACCGCGTCGCGCCCACCAGGCGCATGATGCCGACCTCTGTTCGCCGCGTGTACGCGGAGACCTGGATCGTGTTGGAGATCAGCAGCAGGGCGGCCAGCGCCTGCAGCAACGCCAGGAAGAGCGCGCCGTCGCGGACGCCGTTGAGCACGTTGAACAGCCGGTCCAGGAACTTGCCCTGGTCGTCGACGCTCTTCACGCCCGCCTTGCCGGAGAACTCCTGCACGATGACGTCCGCGCGCTCCGGGTCTTCGAGCTTCACCCGGAACGTGGCCGGGATGGCCTCCGGGCGGGCCAGCTTCACCAGTTCCGGCTGCGCCTCGAAGATCCGCTTGAAGCGCTCGAAGCCCTTCTCCCGGTTCTCGAAGACGACGGTCTCGACGCCGGACGTCTTCTCCAGGGAGGTGCGCAGACCGGAGCACGGCTGGCTGGAGCAGTCGAGGTCGTTCGCGCTGACGTCGTTGGTGAGCAGGACCGCTACTTCGAGCTTGCCCTGGTAGTTGGCCTGCATCTTGTCGACCATGCGGACGACGAGCAAACCACCACCGAGCAGGCCGAGCGAGATAGCGGTCGTGAGGATCATCGCGATGGTCATCGTGACGTTCCGGCGCAGGCCGGTGACGACCTCGCTGAACACGAAGCTGGTACGCATCGGGGGTGGCGTTCCTTGGGGTCGGGGAAAGGAGTGCGGGGTGCTAGCGGCCTACGCCGTACACGCCCCGCGCGTCGTCGCGGACGACTCGGCCGTTGTCGAGCTCGACAACGCGCCGCCGCATGGAGTCGACGATTCCGTGGTCGTGGGTGGCCATCACGACGGTCGTGCCGGTGCGGTTGATCCGCTCCAGCAGCAGCATGATGTCCTGGCTGGTGTCGGGGTCCAGGTTTCCGGTCGGCTCGTCGGCGATGAGCACGAGCGGGCGGTTCACGAACGCGCGCGCGATGGCCACGCGCTGCTGCTCACCACCGGACAACTCGTGCGGCAGGCGGTCCGCCTTGCCCTCGAGACCCACCAGCTGCAGCACCTCGGGCACCACCTTGACGATGGTGTTCTTGGGCTTGCCGATGACCTCGAGCGCGAACGCGACGTTCTCCGCCACGGTCTTCTGGGCCAGCAGTCGGAAGTCCTGGAAGACGCAGCCGATGGACTGGCGCAGGCGGGGGACCCTGCGCCGGGACATCTTCGCGACATCGAAGTTGGACACGTAGACGCGTCCCTTGCTCGGTACCTCTTCACGGAGCAACAAGCGCAAGAACGTGGATTTTCCGGACCCGGAAGGTCCGATGAGGAACACGAACTCGCCCTTGTCCATCTCGACCGAGACGTCGTCGAGTGCGGGGCGCGTGGAGGTCTTGTAGACCTTGGAAACGTGTTCGAGGCGAATCACGAGGGCGAAGTCTACCCGTGGCCTGGGTAAAGCCTTCGTCTCGCCCGCTGAAGTGCGGAGCGTGACGATTCGTTACCGATCAAGACGACTGCTGCTGCTTACGCCACCGGATGCCCGCCTCGAGGAAGTCGTCGATCTCGCCGTCGAGCACGGCGGACGGGTTGCCCACCTCGTGCTCGGTCCGGAGGTCCTTGACCATCTGGTACGGGTGCAGCACGTAGGACCGCATCTGGTTGCCCCAGCTGGACCCGGTGTCCTTCAGCGCGTCCATCCGGTCCTTGTCCTCCTGGCGCTGCCGCTCCAGCAGCTTCGCCTGGAGCACGGCCATCGCGGTCGCCTTGTTCTGCAGCTGCGAGCGCTCGTTCTGGCAGGACACCACGATCCCGGTCGGGATGTGCGTCAACCGCACCGCGGAGTCCGTCGTGTTGACGCCCTGTCCACCAGGACCGGACGACCGGTACACGTCGACGCGGAGTTCCTTCTCGTCGATCTCGACGTGGTCGGTCTGCTCGACCACCGGCACGACCTCGACGCCCGCGAACGACGTCTGGCGGCGGCCCTGGTTGTCGAACGGCGAGATGCGCACGAGCCGGTGCGTGCCCTGCTCCACGGACAGCGTGCCGTAGGCGTACGGGGCCGTGACGCGGAACGTGGCGGACTTGATGCCCGCTTCCTCGGCGTAGGACGTGTCGAACACGTCGACGCCGTAGCCGTGGCGTTCGGCCCAGCGGGAGTACATGCGCAGCAGCATCTCGGCGAAGTCCGCCGCGTCGATGCCACCCGCCTCGGCACGCACGGTGATGAGCGCGTTGCGCTCGTCGTACTCGCCGGAGAGGAGCGTGCGGACTTCCAGGGAAGCGATTTCCTCGCGCAGCTTCGCCCGCTCGCCGTCGGCGTCGGCGATGCTGTCCGCGTCCTCCTCGTCCTCGGCGAGCTCGTACATGATCCCGAGGTCCTCGAGGCGACTGCGCAGGTTCGTGATGCGGCGGAGCTCACCCTGCTTGTGCGACAGCTCGCTGGTGAGCTTCTGCGCCTTCTCCTGGTCGTTCCACAGGTCCGGGAGGGCGGCCTGCTCCTCCAGATCGGCGACCTGGGCGCGCAACGTGTCGAGGTCCATCACCGCCTCGATGCTGCCGAGGGTCGCGGAGAGGTCCTTGATGTCTGCTTCGACGTCCGGGTTCACGACGAAAGATTACGCCGGCACCGGTCGTCGTGAGCGACCGGTGGCCGGGTAACCGGGGCTTCAGGCCGTGGGAATGGCGTCCAGCAGCTTCAGGACGGCCTTCGCGTGCGCGAGGCCGAACTCGGCCACCGCCTTCGCGTAGGGGTCCTCCGCGGTCTTCACCGCGGTCTTGGAGGCCTCCTGCTCGGCTCCGTACACACCGCGCGCGGTGTCCACGAGGCCCGTCCGCTGCTTCGCCGTCAACGACCCGGCGTGCACCAGGCGGAGGATCAGCGGGCTGCGCAGGTGGTCAGGACCGGGCTCGGAGAGGAGCCAGTTCTTGAACGCCTTCTTGCCCGCCGCGGTCAGCACGTACTGCTGGCTGGAGCGCGGCCCCTGCTTGCCGAGGCGCAGCAGTCCGGCTTCGGCGAGCGCGGGCAGCTCGCGGTAGACCTGGCTGCGGGTGACGCTGAAAAACGCGCCGAAGCGCTCTCCGGCCTCAGCCACGAGCTGGCCACCGGTCTTGGGTCCGTCGTGCAGCAGCCCGAGCAGGGCGGCGGCGGTCGCGTTGAGGTCCGACATAACACCAACGGTGCCACGATGTCGGACCGCTGTCCACAATGGTCAACCGTTCTGTCCACTGTGGCTGATCACGGGCTAGTGGTATTGGGCCATGCGGAGCAACGGAAAGCTTCGTACGGTGACGACGAGCTGATCGACACCACGCTTTCGGCCCCTTGACCGCCCTCGTCCATCTCGCGTGGAAAATCCCTTGAGGACAAGAGAACTCGGCCGCGCACCGACCCCGCTCACTCGAACGGCAGCAAACAACACCCCCGATCTCACCCGCCGCAGCCGAACGGCTCCCATCCGACCACCGGGCGTTCGCACAACCGGCTGGACTTCGCCACGAGGACTGGCGCGACCCCCCAGGCCTGGAACGATCAGTCTTGGCGCGGGACCTGGTCGGGAACCCGCCCGAGTCGGAGGTGCGGGAGATGGGCATCAAGTGGATGGACGGCAAGGTCGCTCGTGGCGCCAAGGTCGTACGAGGCGCACGGGCGTGGGCGAGCGGCACCATCCCCGAGCAGTCGGGCAAGGACGAGTGCATGGTGTGCGGCAAGCAGATCCGCCGCAGCCGCAACGTCAGCGGAGAGGGCCGGATCTGCTCCCTGGCGTGCAACCAGTACTGGGTGGAGAACATGAGCTGACCCAGGAGCACCACAGCACCAGAAGAGGCCCGCCCCACCAGGGACACGGGCCTCTTCCGCATTTTTCGGGTAACCACCCCACCTCACGAACACCACCAGCCCCACCAGAGCCCAAGCAGGACCGCACAACTCGACCAACCGCACCAAGCCACCAAACGCGCCACCAACACCACCACAAGCAGCCCACACAAGCCGACCCACACAGCCAAACGGAAGCACGCAATCAACCGCTACAGCAAAGCGGAAGCACGCACCCCAGGGGAGTCCAGACCCCTCCCTGCCCCCGATCCCCAGCGCCCTCATGTCCGTCCGCTACGGGTCAAGGCATCTTTCCCGCCTTGACGCGGCGCGGACGGACATGAAGACAATCGCGCAACGGGGGGACCCAAACTCCCATAGCGGGCCCCACACAGCCGACGACCGCACAAACAGGACCCGAAAGCCGCAGGGACAAGCAGCGGAGGACCGAACAAGCCCGAAGACCCCAACCGCGAACCCGGACCGACAGGACACCAAGTCCGACCTAAAGGGTCACCGAAGAAGTCACGGACCCAGCAGCACGAGCAAGGGACCGAAAACCGGCCCAGGAAGCTCGGAAAGCCCTCCAAGAGCCAGAGGTCACAGGATCCGAGCCACGAGCACCGCCGACAGGAACACGGGACCAGCACCCAGCAGCTAGCTCAACCACCCAGCGGCCAAGCAACCCACAGCATCAGCACGACCAGGTCTCCAAACAACACCCCGACCACCCGACCAGGCCACAGGCCACAGGCCACAGGCCACAGGCCACAGGCCACAGGCCACAGGCCACAGGCCACAGGCCACAGGCCACAGGCCACAGGCCACAGGCCCAATGAAAAATCCCCGCCCGGCCAATGGCCAGACGGGGATCTCCCAATTTGTAGCGGGGACAGGATTTGAACCTGCGACCTCTGGGTTATGAGCCCAGCGAGCTACCGAGCTGCTCCACCCCGCGCCGCTTAACTTCATTTACTTGTTTCACTCTGTCCTGCTGAGAACAACTATACACCCTCCCGCACCCGCTTTTTACCACCCCCTCCTTCACGCGGTTCCCGCAGCTCACAGCCCACGGCCAACACAAAAGACCCCCGTACGACCGAAGTCGTACGGGGGTCTTTCGAACCAGTAGCGGGGACAGGATTTGAACCTGCGACCTCTGGGTTATGAGCCCAGCGAGCTACCGAGCTGCTCCACCCCGCGCCGTTGTTGCTAAGCAGAACTGTACGCGGTCCTGCCCAACACATGCAAATCGGGTGGCCCCCATCGCTGGGGACCACCCGATTCACCTGTTCAGAGCCCTATCACCCCGAGGGCGTCGCGGTAGGTGCCACGACAGACGAGGAGGGAGTGGGCGGCGCGGACGTGCCTGCGGCCGTGTAGGCACTGGTCCACTTCTTCCCGGCGTCCTCCAGCGCCTTGTAGGCGTTGCCCAGTGCGGCGAAGTCACCGCTGGTCTGCGCTGCCTTGACCGCGTCCAGTGCCGCCTGGATGTCCTTCGCCGCCTGCTGCAGCTCGGGCGTCAACTGTCCGCCGCCCGGAACCGTGGGCGTCGACGGCGACGTGGGCGAGGTCGGCGTGGTGCCCGGCTGCTGCCCGGTGCCCGGCACCTGGGCCGCGGCCCCGGTCAGAACCTGCTCCAGAGCCTCGGACAACGTCGGCGCGTACCCGACCTTGTCGCCGAAGCTCACGAGGACCTTCGACAGCTGCGGGAACGACGTGTTCTGACTGGCCCGTTCGATGTAGACCGGCTCCACGTAGAGCAGCCCACCCCCCACGGGCAACGTCAGCAGGTTGCCGTAGACGACCTTCGTCTTCTGCTGCGTCAGCAGGTTCAGCTCGGAGCTGACCGTCGCGGACGTCAGGAACTGCGTCTGGATCTGCTGCGGCCCCTTCGCCTCGTTGTTCAACGTCAGCACGCTGATCTTCCCGTAGTTGTCCGGGTCGGATCTCGCCGTGACGTAGGCGGCCATGAACTCCCGGTTCTGCCGCACCAGCGAACTGGTCAGCTGGAAGCTCACCTTGTTCTTCTCCGTCGAGGTCGGGTCACCCGCCACGACGTAGAACGGCGGCTGCTGGTCGCGCGGTTGCTGCGCGGCCTGGGCCTGCTGCTCCAGCGTCGTCGCGTTGTCGATCGTCGGGTCGGACGGCACGCCCCAGAACGAGACGCCGGAGAAGAAGTCCCGCGGCTCGGTGACGTGGTACTTCGACAGAGTTTCGCGCTGGACCTTGAACAGGTCCTCCGGATAGCGGAGGTGCTCGCGCAGCGAAGCCGAGATCTCGCTGTTCGGCTTGACCGTGCCGGGGAAGACGCCCATCCACGCCTTGAGGACCGGGTCCTGCTGGTCCATCTCGTACAGGGTCACCTTGCCGTCGTAGGCGTCCACAGTGGCCTTGACGGAGTTGCGGATGTAGCTGATCTCGTCGTTCGGCAGCTGCGCGACGCCGGGGAGCGAGTCGTTGGTGACCTCGCCGAGGGGGGTCTTCTTGGCGTACGGGTAGTTGTCGAGCGTGGTGTAGCCGTCGACGATCCAGGTGATCTTCCCGTCCACAATGGCCGGGTACGGGTCGCCGTCGACCGTCAGCCACGGGGCGACCGCTTCGACGCGGTCCCTCGGGTGCCGGTTGAAGATGATCTTCGACTCGTCCGTGATCGCCTGGTTGAAGAGGATGTTCCGCTCGCCGTACGCGGCGGCGAACACCAGCTTGTTGAGGAGGCCGCCGATCCGCACACCGCCGGAGCCGGTGTAGGTGTACGACGAGCTGTCGGTGTCGTACTCGCCGGGAGCGCCCTCGTCACGGCCGCCGACGATCGCGTAGTCGGCCGCGCTGCCGAGCTCGCCGTAGTACGTGCGCGGCTGCTCGACGCCGAACGGACCGGGCTGGACCTTGCCGTCCGGAGCGACCTCGCTGGCCTGGAAGACCGGGTAACCACCGTTGCCGCCGTTGTCGGCGGGGGTGTTCACCTTGCTCGCCTCAGCGGCCACGAAACCGTTGCCGTGCGTGTAGATCAGGTGCTGGTTGATCCAGTCGCGCTGACCCTGCGGGATGCCCGCGGTGTTCAGCTCGCGGACCGCGACGATGTAGTCCTGCAGGTCGCCGTCGACCTTGTACCGGTCGACGTCCAGCTTCTCCGGGAACCCGTAGAACGGCCGCAGCTGCTGGAACTGGGTGAAGGTCTTGGCCACCACGGCGGGGTCGAGCAACCGGATGTTGCCGAGCGTCGCCTGGTCCTGCTTCAGCTCCTCCAGGGAGACGTTCTGCTTGCCCTCGTAGGGTTTCGTCTCGACTTTGTCGTCCGTGAGTCCGAACGCCTGTTTCGTCGCGTTGATGTTCCGCTTGATCGACTCGGCCTCGCGCTCGATGGCGTTCGGCTTGACCGAGAACTGCTCCAGCACCGCGGGCCACGCGGCGCCGACGAGCACGCTGGACAGGATCAGCAGCACCGTCGCGATCGCGGGCAGCTGGACGTTGCGCAGCACCGCGCCGACGAAGAACGCGATCGCGCAGAAGACCGCGATGCACAGCAGGATCAGCTTGGCGGGCAGCACCGCGTTGAGGTCGGTGTACGTCGCGCCGTTGAACTTGTCGTTGCGGTCGGAGAACAGCAGCATGTACCGGTCGAAGAAGTACGCGACCGCCTTGAGCAGCACGAACACGCCTGCCACGATGGCCAGGTGCGCGCGTGACGGGCCGGACAGCTGGCCGCCGCGGCCCGCGAGGCGGATGCCGCCGAACAGGTAGTGCGACACGACCGCGCCGACGAACGACACCGCGGTGGCGATGAACAGCCACGAGAGCAGCCACATGTAGAAGGGCAGCTCGAAGGCGTAGAAGCCGATGTCGTGACCGAACTGCGGGTCGGTCACGCCGAACGGTGTCGCGTTGAGGAACAGCTGGAGCTGCTGCCAGTCCGCCTGCGCGGAACCGCCTGCGATCACGCCCACCAGGACGGGGATGCCGATCGCGAACAGGCGCATCCGGCGCGATACGACCGCGCGGTACCGCGCCACCGGGTCGTCCGGCCCGGTCACGGGCACGAACACCGGCCGGGTGCGGTAGGCGATGATGAGGTTGATGGCGACGAGGCCGCCGACGAGCAGTCCGACGCCGAGGAACAGCGCCAACCGCGTGGTCAGCACGGTGCTGTAGACGCCGCGGAAGCCGACTTCGCCGAACCACAGCCAGTTGACGTAGGTGCCTAGCAGACGTGATCCGGTGATCAGCCCGACCAGGATCACGCCACCGATGATGAGCAGCAGCCTGCTTCGTCGGGACAGTTTGGGCAGTCCGACCGGGGGCCGTGTGGCCACGGTGCACCCTCCAGGTTCGCAGTGTGTCGATTGTCGGCTGGCCGACGTCTTCAATTAGTACGTTCTGTCCAACTCTACGGAGGCCGCGCGGAGTTCCCCGACCGGTTGTCCGATTCGGCCCTGCCTGCGCTCCCCGCGGTCGTGATGCGACCATAACGACCGTGTCAGACATTCATTCGACGGAGAACTCGCCCGTGCTCCTCCGCGCCGTCGCGCGCGAGGTGGAGGAGTTCGTGGCCACGGCCGGGTGGGACCAGGGCCTCCAGCTGTTCGCCCTCGTGCCGACGGCCGAGCTGCTCGCGCAGCAGCCCGAACTTGCGGGCCAGCTCGACCCCGAGGCGTCACCGCTGACCCCGATCGCGCAGGACGAGCTCCCCGACGCCGACCTGGCCGACGCGCTGCTCGGCATCGTCTGGCCCGACGTGGTCGCCGGATGCGCGCTGGCGCAGGAGATCCTGGTGCTGCCGCCGGAGGCCGAGGAGAAGCTGCGCGCCGAGGAGCTCGGCGACGAGGAGGCCCGCGCGTTCGCCGCGGCCCACCCGCAGCGCCGCGAGGCCCGGCTGGTGGCCGCCGTGCTGCGCGACGGCACCGCCGCGTGCGTGCTGCACCTGCGCGGGAACACGGAGATGCCCGACGAGCTCGTCGAGCACCCCGAGCTGGCGCCGAACCTGACCGACGCGCTGCTGGAGACGTTCAAGCCGTAGTCGAGCCGCGTTCGCGGCGGGCGAACACGCGGTCGGGCGTGTTCCGGCCGCGACCGGGCCTCAGCAGCTGGGCGCGTCCCCGCCCGCGGCGACGGCCTCGATGGACTGCACCGCTCCGGTCAGCGTCTCGACCTTGACCAGGCGCAGTCCCTCCGGCGCCTGCTGCTTGGCCTCGACGCAGTTGTCGGCGGGGACCAGGAAGGTCGTGGCGCCGCCCTCCTTCGCGGCGACCATCTTGAACGGGATGCCGCCGATGGGGCCGACCTCGCCCTTCTCGTTGATCTCGCCGGTGCCCGCGATGGACTGGCCGCCGTTCAGCTCGCCGGGCGTCAGCTTGTCCACGATGGACAGCGCGAACAGCAGGCCCGCTGACGGACCGCCGACCTCCGGCACCCCGATCTTGATCTCGAACGGGGCGTCGGCGCGGTCGACGGCCAGCACGCCCAGGAAGCCGGCCTCGCGCCCGTCCGCGCGACCGAGCGGCACCCGTGACGTCTGCTCCTTGCCCTCGCGGTCGTAGGTGATCTCGATCTCGTCGCCGGGCTTGGTGCTCTCCAGCGCGGACCTGACGTCGTCGGCCACGCCCACCTGCTTGCCGTTGACCGCGCGCAACCGGTCGTTGGGCTGCAGCACGGCGTCGGCGGCGCTGCCCTTGGTGATCTCCGCGGCGAGCACCTTCACCGGGTAGCCGAGGTAGCGCAGCGCGGCGACCTCGGCGCTGGTCTGCGAGTCCTGGAACGCCTTCGTGTTCTGGTCGCGGACCTCGTCCTTGGAGACGCCGGGCTTGAAGAACTCCTCGCGCGGCGCCAGCGCGTACCGGCCGCTCACCCACAGCCCGAGCGCGCCGAACAGCGAGAGGTCGTCGATCAGCGACACCGTGGTCATCGTGAGCTTGCCGCCGGTGGGGAACGTGTCCTGGTTTTCGATGGACACCACGTTCGCTCCGTCGACCTGGCCGAGCGTGTCGTAGGTGGGTCCGGGGCCGAGCGCCACGTACGGCACCCGCGCGAACCCGCCCGCCAGTCCGAGCCCGATGACCACCAGGAAGCTGAACACGAGCGTCCAGGTCCGGCGCGTCAGCCCGGAGTCGTCCGACGGGGGCGGCACCGGGGGTGAGGCCGGGCCGATCGTCGTTCCACCGTCGCCGACGACGGTGTCCGTGGTGCCGCCCTCGCTGTGCTCGCTCACGGTTCGACAGAGTACGACCACCGCATGTGGATGACGTGACGTCCTCACGCTCGCAGCGAACCTGGGCCGCGCGCCCAGGCGTGCCCGCGTAACGTTGTGGGCATGACTGACCTGCCGTTCGGGTTCGGGCCGTCGGACCCGGACGATGCCAACCGCAAGCCCTCCGACCAGGCCGGGCAGGGCAACCCCTTCGACTTCAACCAGCTCGGCGCGATGTTGAGCCAGCTCGGCGCGATGTTCAGCACGCAGAACGCGTCAGCCGGTCCGGTCAACTACGACCTCGCCAAGCAGATCGCGCTCCAGCAGCTCGCGGGCAAGGGCGGCGGGATCGGGTTCGCCCCCGACCAGGACAAGGCCGTCACCGACGCCGTGCACCTGGCCGAGATGTGGCTGGACCCGGCGACCTCGCTCCCCGCGGGCAGCCGTGCGGTCCAGGGCTGGACTGCACGCGACTGGGTCGAGCGCACGCTGCCGACGTGGCAGCGCCTGTGCGACCCGGTGGCCCAGCGGGTCTCCGGCGCCTGGGTCGAGGCCATGCCCGCCGAGGCGAAGGAAGCGGCGGGCCCGCTCCTGTCCATGCTCGGCCAGATGGGCGGCATGGCGTTCGGCTCGCAGCTGGGCGGCGCGCTCGCCCAACTGGGTGCCGAGGTGCTGACCTCGACCGACGTGGGCTTGCCCCTCGGTCCCGAGGGCACAGCCGCGCTGCTCCCGGCGAACATCGAGAAGTTCACCGAGGGCCTGGAACGCCCGGCCAGCGAGGTCATGGTCTTCCTGGCCGCCCGAGAAGCCGCCCACCAACGCCTCTTCACCCACGTGCCGTGGCTGCGCCAGCGCCTGCTGGACACGGTGGAGGAGTTCGCCAAGGGCATCAAGGTCGACACCAGCGCCCTGGAGCAGATGGCGGGGCAGATCGACCCGTCGAACCCCGAGAGCATCGAAGAGGCCATGAAGTCGGGGATGCTGGAACCCCAGACCACGCCGGAGCAGAAGGCCGCGCTGGCCCGCCTCGAAACCCTCCTGGCCCTGGTGGAGGGCTGGGTGGACGTGGTCGTCTTCGACGCCGTGGGCGAACGCCTCCCCGGCGCGGCCGCACTGCGCGAGACCCTCCGCAGGCGCCGTGCCAGCGGGGGCCCGGCGGAGCAGACCTTCGCCACCCTCGTGGGCCTGGAACTCCGCCCGCGCCGCCTCCGCGCCGCTTCGGCGCTGTGGAAGCTGGTGGGCGACCAGCACGGCATCGAGGTCCGCGACAGCCTCTGGGAACACCCCGACCTCATCCCCAGCGTGGACGACCTGGACGACCCGCTGGAGTTCGCCGAACGCCTGGGCAACACCCGCAAGGCCCTCGAAGACCCGATGGCCGAGCTGGAGCGCACCCTCGCCGAGGAGAAGAAGGCCGAGGACGGCAAGCCGGACGACGGCAAGGACTCGGGCGAGACCCCGAACGCCTGATCAGCTAGCCGCGAAGGCCACCACGTCAGCCGTGGTGGCCTTCGCGCTGTTCAAGGCCGGTGTCGAACGCCACGCAGGCCACCAGACTCCGAGACGGAAGCTCGCGGCACTGCCACCGAGCCGCTGAGCCCTCAGGAGCCGACGCACGTCGCCACGTGAGGCCGCGAAGCACCCGCACCCCGTACCTCCACCGAGGCACCGGCACTCAGACATGGGCGTTCTCCCAGCAGAGTGAAACGTCACCTGCCGCAACCAGAACCAGCCTCGCCCCGGTTCGAACCGTCAGTCCTCCTCGATCCCCAACCCCGCGGCCGCCGAGATCCCCTCCAGGTACCCCATGGCCCTCTCCGACTTCGGGTACCGGTGCACCAGCTCCCAGAAGTCCTTCCCGTGCCCCGGCACCCTCAGGTGCGCCAACTCGTGCACCAGCACGTAGTCCAGGACCCAGGACGGCACGTCGCGCAGCCGTTCGCTGATCCGGATCGTGCCCTCGGTGGGCGTGCACGACGCCCACCGCGTCCGCATCGGCGGCACCCAGCGCACGCTCGTGGGCTCCGCCTCGTCGTCCAGGTACCGCCCGGCCAGTTCCTCGCACCGGGCCAGCAGAGCGGCGTCCGACGTGCGTGCAGGCGACCGCCGACGTGTCTCGCTCCGCTGCAGGCGGCTGAGCATCTCCGCCACCCAGTGCTCTTCCTCGCCCTTGCTCATGCGGGCGGGCAGCAGCACGACGACCGTGTCCCCCTCCCGATACGCGCTGACCATGCGGCGCCGCCGCGCGCTGCGGCGGACCTCCACATTGGTTTTGGCTACCTGCGGTTCGGCCATGGCTCCAACGGTAAGGCCACCCACCGACAATTCGGGGCCGCCAAGCGGCCGTGAGGGATGACACGGTCGAGGCAGATTCCACCGAAAGGCGGCTGGACACGCGCTGGTGGACATGCAGGCATCCGCACGCATCCGGAGGTAGCGTGCTGCGCAGGCCCCCGAGTGCGGTGCAGAACGCGCCGCCCTCACGACGCTGTCGCCGCCCGGCGGATGTCAGCCAAAGCAAGGGAGGAACCCGTGGCCGAGACCTACAACGGCTACTGCGTGAAGTGTCGCGAGAAGCGCGACTTCTCTGGAGAGATCCACGAGAACAACAACCGCAGGATGGCGAAGGGCAAGTGCCCCACGTGCGGCACCACGGTCACCCGAATCCTGGGCAAGGCCAAGGTCTGACGAAACCTGCTGGTGGGCGACCCGCGGGTCGTCCACCAGCACGTTCGTCAACCTCTCGTCAAGACCTCTCTCGACGCCCTGTGGACAGCTCCGGGGCCTGTGGACAAGCGTTTTGCCCCCGTCGAATCCGGGAGCACGCTGACCCCCGTGACCACCGGAACCCCTGAGCGGGACCTCTCCCGCAGGCCGCGAGTCCTGCCCGGCCTCCCCGTGCTGCTGCGCCGCAAGGGCGAGGTCCAGATCGGCACCGACCCCCGCCACGCCGTCGTCGTGGACGACCTCCCTCACCCTTTCGTGGATGAGTTGATGGCCCTCGACGGCCGCCACACGGTCGCTGAACTGGGTGAACGTTTGGCCGCGAAGGACGTGGATCCGGCCGAGTTCCTGCACCTGCTGGACCAGCTCGCGGAGGTCGGCCTGGTCGACGAGGCGGTGCCGGTCCCCGGCCGCCTGGTGGCCGACACGACGAGCCGGGCGCTGCGCACCGGGCGACCGGGGACGGGGACCGTCCTGGGCCGCGACCGGCTGGCGGTCGTCGTGCACGGCAACGGGCGCATCGCGGTCGCGACGGCCGCGCTGCTCGCAGCCTCGGGCATCGGCCGGGTGCACGTCGTGGCGAGCGGGCGCGTCGGCCCGGAGGACACCGGGTCCGGATACCTGGACACCGACGTGGGCCGTCCCCGGCGGGAAGCGGCGGTCGACGCCATCGACCGGGCGTCGGGCGACGTGCGCACGGGGTGGATGACCAGCACCGGAGCACCGGACATGGTGGTGCTGACGGACTCGCTCGTGCCACCTCCCCAGCTGCTGAACACCCTGATGCTGGAGGGCACCCAGCACCTCGTGGTCCGGACTCGGGAGGGCACCGCCGTCATCGGCCCGCTGGTCGTGCCGGGCCGGACGAGCTGCGTGCGGTGCACCCACCTGCACCGGACGGACCGGGACGCGGGTTGGCCCGCCGTCGCGACCCAGCTCGCGGACCGGACGCAGCCATCGGACGTGACGTCGGCCGCACTGTGCGCGTCGCTGGCGGTCGGGCAGGTCCTCGCCGCGCTGGATCCCGTCGAGGTCGGCCTCAGCCCACCGACGACCTGGAACGCGGCCCTGGAGGCGAATCCGCAGCTAGGGCTGCTGGAGCGCGTCGACCACCCGCCGCACCCGGCGTGCACCTGCGGCAGCGCGGGGGCTTCACCTCCTTCTGTGTAGGTTTTGTGGTGGACAGGCGTTCCACTGCGACCTAGCCAAGGGGCGGGGGAGAATCACCGGGTGAGCGAGATCCCGCGCAAGGCCGTGCAACGCACCGCCAAGCTGGCGACACTTCCGATAGGGGTGGCCGGCCGTGTCGTCGGTGGCTGGGGCAAGCGGCTGACCGGCATGAGTTCCGAAGAGGTCAGCGCCGACGTGACCGCGAAAACGGCGGAACAGGTGTTCGCCGTGCTCGGGCAGCTCAAGGGCGGGGCCATGAAGTTCGGCCAGGCCCTGAGCGTGTTCGAGGCGGCGGTGCCGGAGGAGATGGCCGCGCCGTACCGGGAGGCGCTCACCAAGCTGCAGACGGCGGCTCCACCCATGCCGACCCGCACGGTCCACCGGGTGCTCGCCGAGCAGCTCGGGTCGGCGTGGGCGAAGCGCTTCGCCGAGTTCGACGACGAGCCCGCGGCGTCGGCGAGCATCGGCCAGGTGCACCGGGCCGTGTGGCACGACGGCCGCGAGGTCGCCGTGAAGGTGCAGTACCCCGGTGCGGACGAGGCGCTGAACGCGGACCTGAAGCAGCTGCTGCGGTTCAGCAGGCTGGTGCAGGCGATCGTGCCCGGCGCCGAGGTGAAGCCCCTGCTGGAGGAGCTGCGCGACCGGATGGTCGAGGAGCTCGACTACCGGACCGAGGCGGACAACCAGCGGGCGTTCGCGAAGGCGTTCGACGGTGACGAGCACGTGCTGGTGCCAAAGGTGGTCGCCAGCGCGCCGAAGGTGATGGTCAGCGAGTGGATCGACGGGATTCCGCTAGCGGTGGTCATCCGCGAGGGCACGCGCGAGCAGCGCGACCTGGCGGGCCAGCGCTTGGCCGAGTTCCACTTCTCGGCGCCGAGCCGGTCCGGCCTGCTGCACGCCGACCCGCATCCGGGCAACTTCCTGCTCGGCGCGGACGGCAGGCTCCGCACGATCGACTTCGGCGCGTGCGCCCGCCTGCCCGACGGCCTCCCGAGGACGCTCGGCCTGATGACCAGGCTCGCGCTCGACAGGCGCTCGGACGACCTGCTGGACCTGCTGCGCAGCGAGCACTTCATCCGCCCCGGCACGGAACTGGAGGGCGAGGACGTCCTCAACTACCTCGGCCCCTTCGTCGAGCCGCTGCGGACGGAGAAGTTCAAGTTCACCCGCAAGTGGTTGCAGGGCCAGGCGGAACGGGTCGGTGACCTCCGCAAGCCGGACTCCCGCACGGGTCTCTCCCTCAACCTGCCGCCGCAGTACCTGCTGATCCACCGGGTCACGCTCGGCGCCACCGGCATCATGTGCCAGCTCGACGCCGAAGTGCCCACCCGGTCCATCGTCGCCCGCTGGCAGCCGGGCTTCGACGACTAGCGAGTTGTCCACAGGCAACTGAGTTGTCCACAGATCCGAAATTGCCGATCGCGTGAGCGGGAGAACTCCCGCACGATCGACACATGACGATCCACGACGGCGTGACCAGCACCGCTGACCTGCTCGAATCCGGTGTCGCGAGGTACACGATCGAAACCAGGTGCCGCCCCGGCGGCCCCTGGCAACGACTCCTGCCGGGCGTTCTCCTGCTCAGCCCAGGAGAACCCACCCGCCGACAACGCCTGCGGGCCGCACTCGCCTACGCGGGCCCGCGAGCGGTGATCACCGGCGTGGACGCCCTGCACAACCAGGGCTTGGCCACCCTGCCGCTGCCGCCACGCGTCCACGTGCTCCAGCAGCCGGACCAACGCCTCAACAACCACGACTTCCTGCTGCTCGAACGCACCACCAGGCGCCCACCGGTGGTCACCGAATCCGACCTGCCCCTGGCCGCCCCCACCAGAGCCACCCTCGACGCGGCCCGCCGCGAACGACATCCGCTGCGCCTCCACCAACTGCTGGCAGCCGTGCTCCGCGCGGGCCTCTGCACCGCCACAGACCTGCTCGCCGAACTCGACGCGGGCAGCAAACGCGGCGCGGCAGCCCCCAGAGCAGCCTTAAGAGCCCTGACCAGCTCATAACCACACCGCTTCCGCTGCCTTAGTTCCGGACGGCGAGGCAAGGCGGCCAGGGTCGGTGTCCGAGTGGGCGGCGTGGCATGGACTTGAGAGTCGGGTTGAGCGGCAACGACCAGCGAGGAAGACCGATCACCACACCCCTGGCGGCTACCGGCTGGCATCTACACGCCAGGTTTGGCAACCCCAGCGTTAGGCCATCTCCAGCACCGGTCGATGTGGGCGGTTCATCGGCTCCAAACCGCCCAGCTCCGCTCAACGATTCGGCGCTCAGCGTTGGGCGACCCGATCCAAGTGGTAGTCGCTGGCCAGCCACCGCCAAGGCCCGACCGCAGCTCCATCCAACGGGTCAGCTCGCCGAGGTCGACCACCGCCCCAGCCACACGAACAGCTCAACGGCACCAAACCAACCAGGTCTTGCCAACCATCCACCGCCCAACGCCGGCCAACCCGGCTCGGTCGGTGATCACCCACGGCCAAGATCCACAGCACCACCTAGCCGGATCCGCCAACCAACCTCAACCCCCGGCAATATCCAGCCAACAGTCCATCGGCACCAGACCAACCAAGTCCCGCCGACCCCGTCCGCCGCCCAACGCCAGCCAACCCGGTCAGACCGGCCGCCATCCACCGCCAAAATCCGACCCGGCACCACCGCCGGGATCCGCCAACCAACGTCAACTACCGGCCGTACCCAGCCGCGCAAACGTTCCATCGGCACCAGACCAACCAGGTCCTGCCACCCACCGTCGCTCGACACCGGCCAACCCGGTCCGACCGGCGCCCCCCGTCGCTAAAGCCCGACCTCGCTCCACCAGTCAGGGGCCTGTCCAAGGTCATCCACCGGCCATACCCACACGGACAGTTCATCGGCACCCGACCAACCAAGCCTTGCCAGCCGCCCGCCTCTCAACGCCAGCCATCCCAGTCCGGCCAGCTGCCCGCCCACCGCTAAGACCGGACAACAGCACCTATCCAGACAGGAGCAGCCCCACCCGAGATCGACCATCAGCTGTACACAGCCAACGAACAGTCCGTCGACGCCGGATCAACCAGGTCTTGCCAACCATTCGCCGCTCATCGGTGGCCAACCCGGCTCAGGCAGCGACCCACCCACAACTGAGGTCCGACCGTCGCACCAGCCCGTCAAGACCAGCCTGCCAAGGTCGACCACCTGCGGCAGGCCCTGCTGCCGATCAGCCAACCGGCGCCGAAAGCGGGTGCCGGGCGGGCGCGGATCGGACTGTTCCGGCGACTGGTGACCGTGCGCCAGCCGCCAGCCGGACACCTCCGGTCCTCGGTGTCTTCAGCCATCTACCCATCCCAGCCGTGCCCACCCGACAGATGGTCAGGACCGCGACGTTCACCCAGCAGCCGGGCAGGCAAACGGGTGTCGTTCAGTGGTTGCCGGGCGGTTTCGTCTGGAACTCGTCCCACCAGGAAGGAGTTGGGGATGCCAAACCCAACAGGAAGATCATCGTGACCAAGCCGGGCAATCCCGTCCCGGCGACGGGCCAGGCCCAGTTTCGGCGGGTGCTGATCGCGGTTTCGCAAGCCGTGACGTGAGTGGTCACCTTCTGCGAGGTGTCCACGGTGGTGCCGTTCTCCTCGGCGGCCTCGCGTGCCCCGATGCTGACCCGGCGCGCGTCGGAGGCGATCTCGGTTCGGGTGCCGGAGAGGGCGCTCGATGTCCGATCATGCACAGCGGCGTGGCGGGTATGGGGCGGTTACCAGTACTCGGCTGGGAGTTTGCTCTCCA
Organism: Umezawaea sp. cmx-9-4; assembly: GCA_049997955.1. Classification (GTDB taxonomy): domain Bacteria; phylum Actinomycetota; class Actinomycetes; order Mycobacteriales; family Pseudonocardiaceae; genus Umezawaea. The sequence continues at coordinate 461,955 of JAEBDY010000008.1, forward strand.
GGGCGCGGACGTGGGTTCGGGCGCAGGTGTGGCAGAGCCAGGTTTGGCGACCTCGTTCGCGTTCGCTGACCCAGGCCAGGCGTTGGGCTGGATCGGTTACGGCGGCGCGGGACCGGTCGCAGCGGGAGCAGGTTTCGGTCATGGCTTCTGTCCTGTGTGGACCGTGTTGGTCTGCAAGTAGAAGACGTCCTCGCGCAGGCCGAGGTAGTTCGGGCCGCTCGGGTCCAGGAGGGTGCGGAGGGTGGTGCGGTCCGCTGGGTGGAGCAGGTCGGCGGTGACGTCGGAGCGCCAGCGCAGCCAGTCCTCGACCGAGTCGCGGACGACCGGCTTGGTGGGGGCCGGGTGGTCGACGAGGTAGCTGAAGGCGCCCACGTCGTGGAGGCCCGCTTCGGTGAGGACGACGTTCCACCCCGACGTGAGGCGGACGGCGTTGGGGATCTGTTCGCGCATGCGGGTGAACCACTGGTCGCGGGCGGCGGCCAAGCGGTCCTGCAGGCCGGGCTCGCCGATGCCGAGGTCCCACGGCAGGCAGCGGGTTTCCAAGCCGCCCTCCGCCAGGGCGAACCAGCCGCCGGGGGCCAGGGCGCCGATGAGGTTGTGAGCGCCTTGGCGCTGGTCAGGGAGGTGGTGCAGGACGTTCGACGCCCACACGAGGTGTGCGGCGGCGGCGAACTCCGTCGGCTTCTCGGTGGCGATGTCGGCCAGCACGGGACGCACTCGGACCGTGGTGGCCGTGCTGTCGGACTCGTACGAGGCCGCGGACCTGGCGGCGGTCGTGGCGGCGTCGAGGAGTTCGGGCACGGCGTCGACGAGGACGACCGTGCCGCCTCCTCGGGCGCACAGCGCCTCGGTGAGGGCGACGCTCATGCCGCCCGCGCCGGAGCCGACGTCGATGACGATCGGGTTGTCCGGCAGCGGTCGGACGAGTCTCCGGGCGACGACGCGCAAGGCGTCCGCGTGCAGTTCGTCAGCCCGGCGCATCGCGGTCAACCTCGATGGCCAGTCGATTCCGTCGTGCGTGTGTCGTGCCACCCCAGCACCGTACCCATGACTCCAGCCGCTCTCCCGTCGAAAATGGGAGAGCGGCCGGAGTCGCTCGGATCAGAGGTCGCGAGCTGAGCGGAGCGCCCGCTTCTGGGCCCAGCCGGACAGTCGTCGCCAACGGTTGGCGACGACCAGCCGGTGGGCCAGTCGTTGGTGCTCGGCGAATCTTTCGGAATCTCGCATTCGGACACGAGCGAGGTCTTCATGGAGCAACATTCGGCCGATTCCCTGGTTCTTGTGGTCGAGGTGGTGCAGTTCGTCGCTGGGGATCCGGTTCGTGGTCACGCGGCGGCCTCCTGGCTGGTAGCCCCCCGGACGACGGTCGCGGCGGGCGCCGCGGGAACTACGGGTGCGGCGTCCTTGCGCGGACGGCCACGAGGACGCTTGCGCGCGATGACGGCGCCGCGCTCGAAGATCTCGCCACCCCAGACACCCCACGGCTCGTGGCGAGCCAGCGCTCCGGCGAGGCACTCGGCGATCACGGGGCAGCCGACGCAGAACGTCTTGGCCTTCTCGAGTTCGGCGGGCGCGTCCGCGAACCACAGGTCGGGGTTGTTGGTGCGGCAGGGCAGGTCGAGGCCGGCGTCGGGCGCGGTGTCGATCAAGCAAGCGACACCGGCTCCTCCGTGGTCCGCGGCCTCGGGGAACGTTCCGCTGGTTATCGGAACGGTTGCGGTCAACATCAGGTGAACTCCTGTCGAGGTACTGCGATGGGGTTGTTTTTGGACAGCAAAAAGGCCGCGGTCCCTGTGCGGGTCCGCGGCCTAGGTGAGCCAGGTAGTCCTGACAGTCCTGTGTCAGGTCCTACTTCGCTCGTGCGCGGACGGCGCATCGATCTGGATCGAGTTGTGAGTAGTGGTGCTGCCGCCGCTGGTGACGCCGCCGCCCGTGTAGGCGATCGGCTCCAGGACTGGCAGGACTCGCTCGGCGTTCCACACCTGCGTGTGGCGAACGCGGGCAGACTTCCGCCCCGCAGCGAGTTCCATCGGCGACACGCGAACGACCCCGGCCGAGAGGTGACCGGGCGTCGTGAAGAAGTTGAGAGTCTTCACAGTGGTCACCTCCATCAACGGGCTCGTGGTTGGCATGTCGGTTTGTTCTCTTCCCCAGTCGGGCACTCCGTGCCCGGCATCAGCAGGTTACGAGGCCTCGTGGGAAGCGTGCAACCGCTTTTTCGAAATCTCTTCCGATCGGATGGATTTTCACCGTTCGCCCTGGACAACGCCCAGTACGTCGGCTCCGAACTTGTCCAGCTTCGAGGCCCCGATGCCGGAGATCGACACCAGTCCGGCGTTGTCCGCGGGACGCACCTCGGCGATGGCCACGAGGGTCGCGTCGGTGAACACGACGTAGGACGGGACCTTCAGCTCGCGGGCCCGCGTCGCCCGCCAGGCACGCAGCCGCCCCAGCAGTTCCTCGTCCACATCGGACGGACACCGGCCGCACCGGCCGATCTTCACGGCCTGCGTGCCGACCAGCGCGGACTCGCACACGCGGCAGACCGGCTTCGGCTTCTTCTGCAGCGGTTCCCGGCTGGTGCCGAGGGCGGCGGGGTGGTCGTCCGGCACCAGTCCGTACATGAAACGGCTGCGCCGCCGGTACTTGCGGCCGCCTGCCGCGCGCGCCAGCGCCCACGACAGCCAGAGGTGTTCACGCGCACGGGTGACGCCGACGTACAGGAGCCTGCGCTCCTCCTCGATCTTCGCTTCGTCGCCGTCCGCGTGCATGATCGGCATCGTTCCCTCGACCAGGCCGACGAGGAACACCGCGTCCCACTCCAGGCCCTTGGCCGCGTGCAGCGAGGCGAGCGTGACGCCCTCGACCGTCGGCGGGTGCTGCGCTTCGGCGCGCAGGTCCAGTTCGACCGCGAACCTGGCGAGGTCCGCGCCCTCGACGACGGTCGCCAACTCCTCGGCGAGTTCGACGAGCGCGAGCAGCGACTCCCACTTCTCCCGCGCGGTGCCACCGGCGGGCGGCTCATCGGTCAGCCCCAGCCGGGCGAGCACCTGCCGCACCTGGCTGGGCAGGTCGCCGTCGGGCGGGGTGTGGCTCGCGCTGCGCAGCGCCACCATCGCCTGCCGCACCTCGTTGCGCGCGAAGAACCGCTCGCCGCCGCGCACCTGGTACGGGATGTCCACCTCGGTCAGCGCCTGCTCGAACACCTCGGACTGCGCGTTGACCCGGTACAGGATCGCGATCTCGCTCGCGGACACGCCTTCGGCGAGCAGCTTGCGCACGCGCTGGGCGACCATCGCGGCCTCTTCGGGCTCGTCGCCGAACTCGCTGAACGTCGGCCGCGGCCCGGACGGGCGCTGCCCGATCAGTTGGAGCCGCGAGCCCGCAGGACGGCCGCGCGCCCACTTGATGACCTCGTTCGCCAGCCCCACGACCTCCGGCGTCGACCGGTAGTCGCGCTCCAGCCGCACCACGTGCGCCTCGGGGAACCGGCGGCCGAAGTCGAGCAGCGGACGCGGCGAGGCGCCCGCGAACGAGTAGATGGTCTGGTTGGCGTCGCCGACGACGGTCAGGTCGTCGCGCTGCCCGAGCCACGCGTCGAGCACGCGCTGCTGCAACGGGGTGACGTCCTGGTACTCGTCGACGACGAAGCACCGGTAGCGGTCGCGGAACTCGTCCGCCACCTCGCTGTGCTCCTCCAGCGCGGCGGCCGTGTGCAGCAGCAGGTCGTCGAAGTCGAGCAGTTGCGCGTTGTTCTTCAGCTGCTCGTACGCCTGGTAGACGAGGGTGAGCTGCTCGGCGGGCACCGGCGTGTCCCGGTGCGTGCTCGCCGCGGCCGCCGGGTAGCCCTCTGGCGTGATCAGCGACGACTTCGACCACTCGATCTCGCTGGCCATGTCCCGCAGGGTCTCGGGGGACGTCGGCACGCCGACCCGGTTCGCGGCCTGCGCGACGTACCGGAGCTTGCCCTCGACGAGCTGCCACTGGTCGCCGCCGACGACCCGCGGCCAGAAGTAGCGGAGCTGCCGCAGCGCCGCCGCGTGGAACGTGCGGGCCTGCGCGGCCGTCACGCCCAGCGCCCGCAGCCGCGTGCGCATCTCCCCCGCCGCCCGCGCGGTGAACGTGACCGCGAGGACCTGACCAGGGGCGACGTGCCCGCGCTGGACCAGGTAGGCGATGCGGTGGGTGATCGTCCTCGTCTTGCCGGTACCCGCACCCGCGAGCACGCAGACCGGCCCCCTGGGCGCCTCGACCGCGGCGCGCTGTTCCGGGTCGAGTCCCTCCAGCAGCGGGTCCATGCGGAGCATCCTCGCAGACGGTCCGACAACGATTGTGGGAGGCGGTGAACGCGGTGCCGCCACGGCCGTATCCTGGTGGGCATGGCTGGTAAGCAGGACAAGGCTGCCAAGGTGGACAAGACGGCTGCCAAGGAGGCGAAGAAGGCGCGGCGCGCGGCTTCACGCGCCAAGCGCGGGCAGATCTTCGAGGCGTTCAAGATGCAACGCCGCGAGGACAAGGCGCTCGTGCCGTTGATGCTGGGCGCGGTGCTGGGCGCCACGGCGTTGGCGTTCGGCATCGGCTACTTCTTCGACATGCAGTGGGTGTTCCTGCCGATGGGCATCGCGCTCGGCGCGCTGCTCGCGGTGATCATCTTCGGCCGTCGGGTCCAGGCGAACGTCTTCAAGAAGGCGGATGGCCAGCCGGGTGCCGCGGCGTGGGCGCTGGAGAACCTGCGGGGCAAGTGGCGGGTCACGCCCGCCGTCGCGGGGACGACACAGCTCGACGCGGTGCACCGCGTGATCGGGCGGCCCGGTGTCGTGCTGGTCGCCGAAGGCGCTCCGCACCGGGTGAAGGCGCTCCTCGCGCAGGAGAAGAAGCGCATCGCCCGCGTGATCGGCGAGACCCCGATCTACGACCTGACCGTCGGCGGCGACGAGGGCCAGGTCCCGCTGCGCAAGCTGCAGGGCTACCTCATGAAGCTGCCGCGCAACATCTCGGCCGCCCAGGTCGAGACGATCGAGGGCCGTCTCGCCGCTCTCGCCAGCCGCGGCGCCGCGCTCCCCAAGGGCCCGATGCCCGCGGGCGCGAAGATGCGCAGCGTCCAGCGCACCATGCGCAGGCGCTGACACCCCCACTCACGCGAAGAGGCCCCGATCCACCAGGATCGGGGCCTTTTGCGTCACAGCCTCTTCGCGTCACAGCCTCTTCGCGTTGCAGCCTCTTCGCGTTGCAGCCTCTTCGCGTTGCAGCCTCTTGCGTCACGGCCTCGGGGTGTCGCCACCTTCGTCCGGTTCGGTGTCGCCACCTTCGTCCGGTTCGGTGTCGCCACCTTCGTCCGGTTCAGCGAACGCGGATGACCACGGTGGTGCTCGCCTTGTCGTGCAGGCAGCGGCCGTCGGCGTCCCAGATCACCGCGGGGATGACCAGGAAGATCAGGCCGGTGCGCAGCGCGGCCCTCGGCAGGCCGACGAGCGCGACGCCGTCGAGGCGGGCCACGCGCAGGCCGAAGAGGGCGTGCCCCGGCGTGAAGCCGAAGAACGCGACCGCGATGATGGTGATCGCGAACCAGGCCAGCAGGCTCCAGTTGCGCGGCAGGTCGGGGTAGGTGAAGAGGCCCGCCACGCCCGCGGCGAGCAGGAAGTCGGTGAGGATCGCGAACGCGCGGCGTCCGGTCGACGCGATGGAACCGGGTCCGCTCCACGGCAGCCCCAGGCGTTCACCCTTGAAGCGCTGGCCGGTCCCGTCGCCGGAATCCGCTCCCGGCTCCAGGACGCTGCGCGGGCCCGAAAGCCACGAACCGGTCCATTTGCTCACACCGACAGAGTAGTGCCGTGCTCACTCGGTGAGTACCGGCAGGTCGCCTTGCCCTCGATGCCTGCCCCGTTAACACTGGCGAAACATCGGAGTGACGACTGGGCAACACCAGCGACATAGCGTCACCCTCGATGGCCGGCCGCGATCCCGTGGCGGTGTACGACCGCGCCCGCTCGAAGTCGACAGGGCTAGCGGACAGCACAGCACTCAAGACGTGAGGAGTCGACGAGGGTGTTCAAGAATTCCGACGAGGTCCTGAAGTACATCTCCGACGAAGGCGTGAAGTTCGTCGACGTGCGGTTCAGCGACCTTCCCGGCGTGATGCAGCACTTCACGCTCCCGGTGTCGGCCTTCGACGCGGACGCGATCGCGGAGGGCCTGGCGTTCGACGGTTCGTCGGTCCGGGGCTTCCAGTCGATCCACGAGTCGGACATGCTGCTGCTGCCCGACCTGGCCACGTCGCGTCTCGACCCGTACCGGATCGAGAAGACGCTGATCATCAACTTCTTCGTGCACGACCCCTTCACCCGCGAGGCCTACAGCCGCGACCCGCGCAACATCGCGCGCAAGGCCGAGCAGTACCTGGCCGAGTCCGGCATCGCCGACACCGCGTTCTTCGGTTCCGAGGCCGAGTTCTACATCTTCGACTCGATCCGGTTCGAGAACAAGGAGCACAAGGCCTACCACGAGATCGACTCGATCTCCGGCTGGTGGAACACGGGTCGCGAGGAAGAGGGCGGCAACAAGGGCTACAAGGTCCGGTTCAAGGGCGGCTACTTCCCCGTCAGCCCGACCGACCACTACGCCGACCTGCGCGACAAGATGGTCCTCGACCTGGAGGCCTCGGGCTTCTCCGTCGAGCGCGCGCACCACGAGGTGGGCACCGCGGGCCAGGCCGAGATCAACTACAGGTTCAACACGCTGCTGCACGCGGCCGACGACCTGCAGTTCTTCAAGTACATCATCAAGAACCGCGCCCACGCCGAGGGCAAGACGGTCACGTTCATGCCCAAGCCGCTGTTCGGTGACAACGGCTCCGGCATGCACACCCACCAGTCGCTGTGGAAGGACGGCGTGCCGCTGTTCCACGACGAGTCCGGCTACGCCGGCCTGTCCGACACGGCTCGCCACTACATCGGCGGCATCCTGCACCACGCGCCGTCGCTGCTGGCGTTCACCAACCCCACGGTGAACTCCTACCACCGCCTGGTCCCCGGCTACGAGGCCCCGGTCAGCCTGGTCTACTCCCAGCGCAACCGCTCGGCGTGCGTCCGGATCCCGATCACGGGCAACAACCCGAAGGCCAAGCGCATCGAGTTCCGCTGCCCCGACTCGTCGGGCAACCCGTACCTGGCCTTCGCCGCCATGATGATGGCGGGCCTGGACGGCGTGAAGAACAAGATCGAGCCCCCGGCCCCGATCGACAAGGACCTCTACGAGCTCCCGCCCGAGGAGGCCAAGGACGTCAAGCAGGTCCCGGCCACCCTGGACGCCGTGCTCAACAGCCTCGAGGCCGACCACGAGTTCCTGTTGGAGGGCGGCGTGTTCACGCCGGACCTCATCGAGACCTGGATTTCCCTCAAGCGCGAGAACGAGATCGACCCGCTCCGCCTCCGCCCGCACCCGTACGAGTTCGCGCTCTACTACGACGTGTGACACGGATGGGGCTTTGACCCGCGTCGGTTGAGGCCAGGCATTTGTTCGACCCAAGGCCGGGGGCCGGGTGACTGGGAACAGTCACCCGGCCCCCGGCCTTGGTCGTGATGTCGAGAATTTTCCACCGCCGCCAAGAATCAGCCGACAAATGGCAAAGCCCCTCGAACGCGCGTCCGAGGGGCTAATGCGCAACTGGTCTAGCGGGGGATCCCGATACCGGGAACGGCCACCGCGCCACCGGTGGGGGCGAGCGAGCCGATGATGCCGTTGAAGGCGATGTCCACCGTCTTGGCGGCCTCGCCGACGGGCTGGTCGAGCTCGATCGTGCCGGTGATCCGGGCGCCCTTGGCGATGTTCACGGGCCACTTGCTGGCGGTCGTGGAGGCGCCGTACTCGCGCTTCTGGTCGTCCACGGCCTTGAACGGGGCCAGCGGGAGGTCCATCTTGGCGGTGCTGGCGTTGACCGCGGTGATGTGCAGCTTGATCCGCCCACCCCGGTTCTCGACCTTCGTGACCTCGACGGTCAGCAGTCCGCGGGTCTGCTTGAACGAACCGGTGACCACCTTGGCCTCGACGCTGGGCGTGGCGGACGTCTCCGACGGCACCGCGGCGGTGCTGCCGAGCGCGCCGTTGAGGCCGCCCTGGCCGATGGGCGGTTCGGTGGAGGTCGCGGGCGGGTTCTGGGTCGTGGTGTCCCGCAGGTTGACGCTCAACGCGCCGACGCCGACGGTGCCCGCGGTGACGGCCTGGATGACGCCCAGGAGCACCAGTACTCCGAGCATCACCAAACTGATCTTGAGGACCGTGTTGGTCTTCCTGAGGTGTTGGATCTCGTCGTCCATGACGTCCTTGGTCCGGGCGCGCGCTGCATTAACGTGAAATGTCTTGTCGGTGGTGAACCGAGTCAGTCTTGACATGAACCGCGGTCCCCGTCAATGCGAATCGGCACATGGTTCACACTATTCGACGCTGTGTGAGCGGTTTTGAACAGAACGTCGTAGACCGCCCGGTCCTACACCCGTCCGGCGGAACATCCGGTGAACGGCGCGGGGCTGACCGCGCGACGAGGGCGCGCGGGCGTTAGGGTCGCGCGGTGTCTGATGACGTAGCTGAATTCCACGCCCCGCAGTTGCTCTCCACCCAGATCGTCGACTCCGCGGCCGAGGCCGTCGAGGCGGTGCTCGCGGCCGACACGCTCGATCTCGGTGTGCGCGTCTACAACCGCCTCGTGCCCGACGACGACTCCGACGACACGCTGGTCGAGGAGTGGGTCATCGAGATCTACACCAACGCACCGGCCGTCGACCCCGATGACGACGAGGACGAGGACGACGACGAGGACGCCCCCGCCGAAGACTGATCAGCGGAATACCGGTGGGCCCGTGCGAACCGCACGGGCCCACCGGCGTTCTCAGACCGTGAGCACGACCTTGCCGCGCACGTGCCCGCCTTCGAGGAGTCGGTGCGCGGCGACGGCTTCCCCGAGCGGGAACGTCTGCTGCACCTCGACCCGCAGCGCGCCGGCACCGGCCTGCGCCGCGAGCCACTCCAGGTCCGCGGCCACCGGCTTGGCGAACATCCACCGCCCGCCGAGGCCGACCACGTTGGTGTCCACGATGGAGGCGATCCGCGTGGAATCCCTTACCAGCGCTGGGGAATCGCCGAGGGCCGCACCGCCGACGCAGTCGAGCGCGACGTCCACCTTCCCGTCGCCGCCGACCAGCTCGGCCACGTTGTCGACCAGCGCGTCGCCGTACGCGACGGGCTCCGCGCCCAGCGAGCGCACGAAGTCGTGGTTGCGCGGGGACGCGGTGCCGATCACCCGCTCGGCGCCCAGCACCAGCGCGATCTGCACGGCCAGGTGTCCGACACCGCCCGCGGCGGCGTGCACGAGCACGGTGTCACCGGGGCCGACCTCCAGGGCCCGCAGCGACTGGAGCGCGGTGATCCCGCACAGCCCGAGCCCGGCGGCGGCCGCGAAGCCCAGCGACGCCGGCTTGTGCGCCAGTCCCCGTTCGGTGGCCGCGATCAGCTCCGCGTACGCGCCGTGCTGCACGTGGTCCTGCCGCTGGTAGCCGAACACCTCGTCACCCGGCGCGAACCCGGTCACCGCGAGCCCGGTCGAGACGACCACCCCGGCCACGTCCCAGCCGGGGATCAACGGGAAGTGGTGCGGCATCTGACCCCGCAGGTACCCCGCGCGCACGGCGACGTCGACCGGGTTCACGCCCGCGGCTCTGACCTCGACCAACACCCGGTCCGGCCCGACCTGCGGGTCCGGCAGTTCCCGCAACGCCATCACGTCGGCGTCACCGAACGCGTCCTGAGCGATCGCTTTCACGGCAGCAGCACCTCACTCCAGCTTCGGCAGTGATCCACTCCAGTGTCTAGGAGTCGTAGAAGACGCGCTCGATGACGGCGCGCGCCCTCCTCGTGGTCCGCCGGTACTCGTCGAGGAACTCCCCCGGATCGGTGCCCGGCGCGTGGCCCATGACGGCCGCGACGGCGGTCAGGTCACGGCCCGTGGTCGGCAGCTGGTCCCCCGGCTTGCCCTTGACCAGCATCACCGCGTTGCGCGCCCGCGTCGCCGTCAGCCACGCGTGCTTCAGCTCGTCGGCGTCGGCCGCGTCGAGCAGCCCGGCCTCGGTGGCCGCCCTGATGCCCTGGATGGTGGACGGCGTGCGCAGCGACGGGACGGCGTGCGCGTGCTGGAGCTGGAGCAGCTGGACGGTCCACTCGACGTCGGCGAGCCCACCTCGGCCGAGTTTGGTGTGCGTGGTGGGGTCCGCGCCGCGCGGCAGCCGTTCGGCGTCGACGCGGGCCTTGATGCGCCGGATCTCGCGCACGGCCTTCGCGTCCAGCCCGCCCTCGGGGTAGCGGATCGGGTTGATCATCTCGACGAACCGGTCGCCCAGCCCGGCGTCGCCCGCGATGGGCCGCGCGCGGAGCAGCGCCTGCGCCTCCCACACCTCGGCCCACTGCCGGTAGTAGGCGCGGTACGACTCGAACGTCCGCACCAGCGGTCCCTGCCTGCCCTCGGGACGCAGGTCGGCGTCCACCTGGAGCGCCGGGTCCTGGCTCGGCGAGCCGAGCAGCCGTCGCACGGTCTCGGCGAGGGAACTGGCGTACCGCAACGCGTCCCCGTCGGTCGCGCCCTCGACGGGTTCGCACACGAACAGCACGTCGGCGTCCGAGCCGTAGCCCAGCTCCCGGCCGCCGAGCCTGCCCATGCCGATCACCGCGACCCGAGCGGGCCGCACGTCACCCGCGTTGCGGACGGCGGCGTCCAACGCGGCCTGGAGCACCGCGACCCACACCTCGGACAGCGAGACGCACACCGTCCGCAGCGTCGCCAGCCCGAGCAGGTCCGCGCTCGCGATCCGCAGCAACTCCTGGCGCCGCAACGACCTCGCGGCGGCGACCGCCCGTTCCAGCGCGTTGTGCCGGGCCACCGCGCTGCGCAGCGGGTTGCCGACCTTCATCGGGTCGCGGCCGACCAGCGCCTCGGTGTCCGCCAGCATCGGCAGCACCTCCGGCGCGCGCACCAGCAGGTCCGGCACCAGTTTCGACGTGCCGAGCAGGGCGGCCAGCCGCTGCACGACCGCGCCCTCGTCGCGCAGGAGCCTGAGGTACCAGGGGGTTTCGGCCAACGCCTCGGACACCTTGCGGTACGCGAGCAGCCCGCCGTCCGGGTCGGGGGTGGTCGCGAACAGGTCCAGCAGCAGCGGCAGCAGCGCACCCTGGATGCGCGAGCGGCGGGACATCCCCGCGGTGAGCGCCTGGATGTGCCGCAGCGCCCCGTCCGGCGCGGCGTACCCCAGCGCGGCCAGTCGGGCGACGGCTTCCTTCGTGGTCAGCCGCAACGCCTCGGTCGGCACGTTCGCGACGGCCTCCAGCAGCGGCCGGTAGAACAGCTTCTCGTGCAGCCGCCGCACCTGGTTGCCGTGCCTGCGGAACTCCGCGAGCAGCACCTGGCCCTCCGACAGCCGCCCCTCGGCCGACAGGCCGGTGGCGCGGGCGAGCCAGCGCAGCCCGGCGGTGTCGTCGTCCGCCGGGAACAGGTGCGTCCGCAGCATCCGCTGCAACTGCAACCGGTGTTCCAGCGTCCGCAGGAACCGGTACGAGCGCCCGAACTCCACCGCGTCCTCGCGGCCGACGTACCCGCCCTTGCCCAGCGCCGCCAACGCCGTCGTGGTCCCCGTGATGCGCAAGGACTCGTCACCGCGGCCGTGCACGAGTTGCAGCAGCTGCACCGCGAACTCGACGTCCCGCAGCCCGCCTCGGCCGAGCTTCAGCTCGCGCCGCACCAGTTCGCTCGGCACGTGCTCCTCCACGCGGCGGCGCATGGCCTGCACGTCGGGCACGAAGTTGTCGCGGTCCGCCGCCGTCCACACCAGCGGCCGCACGACCTCCAGGTACTGCCTGCCCAGTTCCTCGTCACCGGCGACCGGGCGGGCCTTGAGCAGCGCCTGGAACTCCCACGTCCGCGCCCACCGCTTGTAGTAGGACGCGTGCCCGTCGAGCGTGCGGACCAGCGCGCCCGCCTTGCCCTCCGGGCGCAGCGCGGCGTCGACCTCGAAGCACGCCTGGCCCGCGATCTGCATCATCGTGCTGGCCACGCGGGTCGCGGCACCGAGGTCACCCTCGCCGACGAACACCACGTCGACGTCGCTGACGTAGTTCAGCTCGTGGGCGCCGCACTTGCCCATCGCGATCACCGAGAGCCTGCACTCGTCGGAGCGGTGGGTCTGCGCGAACGCCACGGTCAGCGCGGCTCGCAGCGCCGCCACCGCGAGGTCGGAGATCTGGCTGGCGACCTCGTCGTAGCCGACGAACGGCAGGTCCGGGTCGACCACGTGCGCCAGGTCGTCGGCCGCGACCAGGCACAGCAGTGCCCGGTACTCCTGCCGGAGCGTGCGGATCGCCTCCTGGTCGCGCAGGTCCGCGACCGCGTCGACCAGCGTCGACGCGAAGCTGTCCGCGTCGACGGACTCCGTGCCCGCGAGCTGCCGCCACCGGTCGACGTTGGCGACGAGGAGGTCCGACAACGAGGTGGAGGAGCCGAGCACGGCCAGCAGCCTGCCGCGGAGCACCTGGTCGACGCGGAGCGCGCCGGTCAGCTCGGACCAGCGGTCGCCGAGCGCTTCGCGGACGCGGTCGACACCGCGCAGCGCGAGGTCCGGGTCGGGGCTGCGGGACAACGCCAGCAGCACCGGTTCGGCACCTTCGGCCGGACGTCCGTCCGACCACCAGCCCGTCGCCCGGAGCTGTTCTTCGCTGCGCGGCCCGGTCAGCCCGAACCTGGCGGGGGAAGTGGACGTGCGGGACGGATCACTCATCGGTGCTTACCGTAGTCCGGGGCACTCGAAAGCGAGCGGTCAGCCGGCAACGATCAGGTAGAGCCCGAACAGCACCACGGCCGCGCAGGCCGCGAAGCTGACGCCCGCCGTGATCGCGCCGTTCACGCCGTTCCCACCGCTTTCGCGCGCGACCTCCCGCGCGGACATCCCGCGCAGGCCGATCGAGAACAGCACCACGAGCCCCAGCACGACGCCCGTGCTGACCGCGAACACCGCGCCCAGCGCCATCCAGTCGACCTTCACGCCACCACGTCCAGCTTGTGCGTCTCGGACTGGGCGGCGATCTCGTCCACGACGTGCTCCGGCCGCACCGGCTCCCGCCGGGACAGCAGCCAGACGACGACCGCGACGGCGATCCCGAGCACCGCGACCAGCACGACACCGAAGGTCCCCTGACCTGCGAGGAGACCGGCCAGCGCGCCCACGATGCCCGCGGCGGGCAGGGTGAGCAGCCACGCCATCGCCATCCGGCCCGCGACGTTCCACCGCACGCCGTCGCGCCGGCGGCCCAGGCCGGAGCCCATGATGCCGCCGGACGCCACGTGCGTCGTGGACAGCGCGAAGCCCAGGTGCGACGACGCCATGATCACGGTCGCGGCGCTGGTCTGGGCCGCGAAGCCCTGCGGCGCCTCGATCGTGGTCAGGCCCTTGCCGAGGGTCTGGGTGATCCGCCAGCCGCCGAGGTACGTGCCCAGCGCGATCGCGATGCCCGCGCTCAGGATCACCCACGTCGGCGGACCGGCCCCGGCGTCGAGCGTGCCAGCCGTGATCAGCGTCAGGGTGATGATGCCCATCGTCTTCTGGGCGTCGTTCGTGCCGTGCGCGACCGACATCAGCGCCGCCGACGCGACCTGGCCGACCTTGAAGCCCCGGTCCGACACGGACGGGCGGGTTCTCCGGGTGAGCCGGTAGGTCAGGAAGGTCGCCAGCAGCGCCACGATCCCCGCGACCAGCGGCGCCGCGATCGCGGGCACCAGCACCTTGTCCACGACCTTCGCGAAGTGCACGGCGTCCGCGCCGGAGGAGACCCAGGTCGCGCCGATCAAGCCGCCGAACAGCGCGTGCGACGAACTCGACGGCAGGCCGACGTACCAGGTCACCAGGTTCCACACGATCGCGCCGATGAGACCGCCGAAGACGATCGCCGGGGTGATCTTGGTGTCGTCGACGATGCCGCCCGAGATGGTCTTGGCCACCTCGACCGACAGGAACGCGCCCACCAGGTTCAGCACCGCCGACAGCGCGACCGCGGTTCTCGGGCGGAGGGCACCGGTCGCGATGGACGTGGCCATCGCGTTCGCGGTGTCGTGAAAACCGTTGGTGAAGTCGAAGGCCAACGCCGTGATGACAACGATGACGACTAGAAGTGAGGCATCCACTCTGATTCCCCCGGCTGAACCGACACAGTCGTGGGTGAACGCTACCTGTCGCACAGGTGAACAAAGGCCATGCGAAAGCAGGGAGAAAGGTTCATCACACCAGCGGGAGCTCGATCCCCCCGTGTCCGCCGGGGTAGATCTCTCCGCTGGTCAAGCGCACGAAGCGCTCGGTGAAGGGCCGCCACACCTCGGCGATGTCGGCGTGCGCCTCGGCGAGGCGCTCCGCGTCGAACGTGCCTGGCCGCGCCAGGGCCGCGCTGTCCGGCGCGTGCAGGGCCCACTCCACCACGATCTCGGGGGTCGTCTCGATGTGGAACTGGAGCCCGTACGCGCTCTCACCAACGCGGAACGCCTGGTTGTCGTACTTCGGCGACGCCGCGAGGTGCTCGGCGCTCGGCGGCAGCACGTGGATCTCGTCCTCGTGGAACTGGAGCACGTCCGGCGTCCACGGCAGGTCGGCGAACAGCGGGTCACGACTCGACACGTCCCGCTTGGCGACCAGCATCACCCCCACCTCGGGCCCCTTGGGGCCACGCCGGACCTGGCCGCCGGTCGCCGCCGCCAGCAGTTGGGCGCCTAGGCAGATCGCCAGCGCCGGGACCTTCTTCGCCACGGACTGGGACAGCAGCTTGCGCACGTCGGCGAGCCAGGGGTACTGGACGTCGTCCAGTGCGCCCATCGGGCCGCCGAGGCAGATCAGCCCCTGGTAGCCGTCGAGGGATTCCGGGACGGGCTGCTCGTAGGGCCGGACGACGTCCAGTTCGGCGCCCGCGGCGGTCAGCCATTCTTCGAGCGTGCCCAGCGGGTCGGACACGTCGGGTTGGAGCACGAGCAAACGAGGTGCGGTCACGCGTTCGAGCGTAGGTCGGCCCGGTTCAGCAGGCGCAGTTGACCCCAGAATGACCGCGAGCGGTCATTCTGCTGCTTTCCACGGGACGACTCCCGCCCTTCCCTGTGGTCCACCCGTCATCCTCGCCCCTCCCGCCCACGATCCAGCCGTCACCCTCGACCGGGTAGCCCGCGGCCTTCCACGCGGCGATGCCGCCGGAGAGCCGCTTCACCCGGAACCCCAGCTGGGCCAGGCGCAGAGCGCCCTTCGTGGCGGCGTTGCACTGGAAGCTCTCGCAGTAGCAGACGTACACGAGGTCGCGGTCCAGGTCCTTCGTGGTCCCCTCGTCCATCTGCCGGTGGTCGAGGTTGATCGCCGTGGGGATGCGCGAGTGCGCGAACGCTTGCGCGCTGCGCGTCTCGACCAGCTGGAAACCCTGTGCGCCACCGGCTTCCAGGTCGCGGACGACGTCGTCCGGGTCTGCTTCGAAGGCCAGTTCGGCGGCGAAGAACGCCGCCGCGGTGGCGGGGTCGGCGGGCGGGAAGCGCAGCGTGTTCGTCATGGTGGCAATCCTCGCCGGACTCGTTCCGCGGGCACATGGGGAAGTCCAGCCGTCGTCGGCGATCTGCCTACGATTCCCCGGTGGAACTCGACGAGGTCGACTGGAAGCTCATCGGGCTGCTCCAGGAGGACGGGCGGATGACGTTCACCGAGCTGGGCAGGCGGGTGTCGCTGTCCGCGCCCGCCGCGACCGAGCGGGTGCGGCGGCTGGAGCAGCTCGGGGTGATCGTCGGGTACCGCGCGGTCGTCGACGTGCGGCGGTTGGGGCTGCCGATCGAGGCCGTGGTCCGGGTCCGGGTGCGGTCGTTGGACACGCCGCGGTTCCGGGAGCGGATCGTGGTGCTGCCGCAGGTGCTCGACGCCGACCACGTGACCGGCGACGACTGCTGGGTGCTGCGAGTGGTGTGCCGGTCGACCGGCGACCTGGAGGCGTTCGTCGAGGTGGCGCAGCGGTACGGGGACACGACCACGTCACTGGTGTTCTCGTCGCCGGTGCGGAACCGGGCGGTCGGGCGGGAGACGTTGGCGTAGGTGTGCCGGGGTCTCGGTGCACCAAGAAGGTGGGCGCAGCAAAGGGCACCAACGCAAAAAAGCCCTGGCGGAGACCCCATCACTGGGATCCCCGCCAGGGAATGATTGCCCCGCGGTGACCTACTCTCCCACACCGTCACCAGTGCAGTACCATCGGCGCAAGAGGGCTTAACTACCGGGTTCGGAATGGGACCGGGTGTTTCCCCTCCG